>CBDFIS010000006.1:0-4800000 GCA_965248205.1 Bryobacterales bacterium | reverse complement strand
CCTTTTGACGTCGGGCAAGCTTCAGGATTCGATGTTCGGTCCGAGCATCCATCCGAACCGCGCGGAAGCGAAGGACTATCGCCGACTCTTCTCCGGTCCGCTTGATGGCGAGGGCAGGCGCAGCATCTACATCAAGGTGACCCGGATGGAAGGGGCCAAGTTTCTGGAGACTTTCGATTACCCGATGCCCATGGCCACGCGCGGCAGGCGTGATGTGACGAACGTTCCGGCGCAGGCGCTCACGCTTCTGAATGACCCGTTCATGGTGTCAGAGGCAACGGCGTGCGCGAACAGGCTCCTGGATCGTCAAGGGGCATCTGTAGAGGACCGTATAACGGACTTGTTTCGCATGACGCTAGGCCGCGGCCCGACCGAAGTCGAACAGGAGCGGTTTCGCGGGTTGGCCGGCGAACTGGCCAGCCTGCGGCAAGTACCCCGCTCCGACCTGCTGAACAGCGAGGAGATTTGGAAAGACCTGGCTCATGCGGTTCTCAATCTCAAGGAATTCATGTACATTCAGTAAAATGGGTGAAGGATGAAGCGGCGATTTACCAAGGACGACGGTTGTCCGGGTTGCATGGCCGCGATGACGCGCCGCGACGCGTTGAAGCTTGCGTCGAACGGCTTCGGCTATCTTTCGTTCTCCGCGCTCGCCGCGGGCGATGCTCTTGCCGCCAAGCGATCCCCCCAACCTCACTTCGCGCCGAAGGCCACCAACGTAATCTTGCTTTTCATGCCCGGGGGAGTTTCCCACATGGAAAGCTTCGACCCCAAGCCGAAGCTTGCCGAGCTGGACGGCAAACACGCCAAGCTCGACAACTACCTGGCGGGGCCTGACCGAAAGTGGCTGCGATGCCTTTGGGAATTCAAACAATACGGTCAATGTGGCGCCCCGGTGAGCGAGCTGTTTCCCCACACGGCGACTTGCGTTGACGATCTCGCCATCATCCGCTCGATGAAATCGGAGTTTCCGCTCCACGCTCGGGGCAACGTGTTTCTCCACACAGGACGCAACATCGGCGGCTTCCCGAGCCTCGGTTCCTGGGTCACCTACGGGCTTGGCAGCGAAAACAAGAATCTGCCCGGCTATGTTCTTCTCCGAGACGCTTACGTTCCGCCGGGCGGAATCGAGAACTTCGCGAACGGCTTTTTACCGGCAACCCATCAGGCCACTCACATCCGCGATGAAGGTCCTCCCGTTGACAACATCGCTCCCGCCGACAAGGACCAGCGAGTGCAGCGGGCCAAGCTGGACGCCCTCGTGCAGCAGGACCGCGACTTCCTCCAAAACACGGGTGGCGGCGACGTCGTCGAGTCGGCAATCGCCAATTACGAGATGGCCTACCGTATGCAGTCGCTGGTGCCGGATGTGCTGGACTTGGCGAAGGAATCCGAGGCTACAAAGAAGCTCTACGGGCTGGATTCCGAAGACAAACCGAAACGTCTCTACGCCTTGCAATGCCTGCGCGCGCGGCGCTTGATCGAGGCCGGTGTGCGCTTCGTGGAGATCACGTGTCCGAACCTCTTCAGCATGAACGGCACCTGGGATCAGCACAGCGAGCTCAAAAAGGGCCACGAAAAGAACGCCCTCGTAACCGATCAGGCGATCGCGGCCCTCATCAAGGATCTGAAGTCACGCGGCCTTTTCGAGCAGACTCTGATTATTTGGGCGGGCGAATTCGGACGCACGCCCGATACCGGCAACGGTGATGGGCGCGATCACCACCCGTTCTGTTTCACGATCTGGATGGCGGGCGGTGGTATCAAGGGTGGCGTTACCTACGGTGAAACGGACGAGCTCGGGGACCAAGTGGCCAAAGACCCCGTGACCATCCACGATTTGCACGCTACCATCCTCCATCTTCTCGGCCTTGACCACGAGAAGCTCACCTACAACTTCGGCGGTCGCGAGCAGCGACTGACCGACGTCCACGGCCATGTCGTGAACGAGATTCTAGCCTGAGTGACGCAGGCTTCTCGGGGAGCATCTTCCCGAGACTCTTCATTGGCAGCCGGTTAGCTGGGTGGCTACGGCGTCCACTCGAACACAAGAATCAAGCGGGTCCGCCGCTAGCGTAGGCCTTCAAGAATTCGTGACTCTTGGTGACCGCGTCGGTGACCGACATGATGCCGCCAAAAGCCTGGTGGACTGTCACGTAGCCGGTATATCCGATCGCGTAGAGGCCTTCGAAGACGCTGTCGAAATCGACGCCGCCCGTGTCCCAAATGCCGATGTGATCAACGGGCACTTGTCCTTTGGTCCACGTCGTAAGTTTAGCTTCGGCGTCCGGGTTCAGCCGGTGGTTTTGAACATAGACGTTGAAGACGTAGGGCGCTAGGCGCTTGATCGTTTCGGGTCCGTAGTTCTGCCCGGTTACCATCCAATTGGCCGGCTCGTAGAGGGGCAGAAGCATCGGTTAGCTCCGCCACATGAAAGAAGGTGGTGAAGCTCAAGCCATGATACATTTGTGATGCGCCCTGCCGACTCTCAAGTCCCACGTGAAAGGTCAGCACTTGTCCAACTGGAATGAGTAGCATGCTCGGTCTTCACCAACTTGGAATGCGATCGGGTAGCCACCTCACGCGTTGCCAGCCAATTGGCTGGACAAATCATCGACCCGAGGCTAGACAACCGCATAACGAGTAGGGGTCATTGGACGAGACGGTGCGGCTATGAAGCTTGACGGAGGCTCACTAGCGGAAAGCACACCGCTCCAGGAGCCGAACCTGGCGCTCATTTTCGGGTGTGCGCGCTCGGGGACGAGCATCCTGGGTGAGGTGTTCGCCGCGAGCGAGGAGGTCTCCTACGTCTTTGAAGCGAGTCATGTTTGGGAGCGTGCAGGACTCGGTGAGAACGATTCCCACCGCCTGACCGAGCTGCATGCGCGTCCTGAGATCGCCGAGTCGATCCGCTCGTGGTTTCTCGAACAGCAGAACGGACGCCCCCTTGTCGTCGAAAAGTGCCCGCGCAACACGCTCCGGGTGCCGTTCCTGCGGAGCATCTTCCCTGAAGTTAGGCTTATCCACATTGTGCGCGACGGGCGCGACGTTGCCTGTTCGCTCATGCCCGGCATCGGCAGGGAAGGCTGGATGCACCTGAAGCCCCCGTCGTGGAAACGATTCAGGGACCAAGAGGCAGGGATTCGCCGCTGTGCTCTCGTGTGGCAGGAGACTGTCGAGATCGCGCTGGACGATCTCGAAGGCGTGCCGCACTTCCTGGTCCGTTTCGAGGATCTCGTCGCTCGCCCCCTGGAGACAATGCGCCGCCTCGTCGATTCGCTCGGGATCAAACTTTCGACGCCGATGCGTGCCCATCTGGAGCGGATCCAGGACGCCACCGCGGACTCGTATCACGCGGAGCACCAAGTCCACTGGTATCGTGCCAATCATGAGCGGCGGGTCGGGCGCTGGCGGGATAACCTGACGCTGCGCCAGCAGACTGAGATCACGGAGATCCTCGCTCCAACGCTGGAACGGCTGGGCTATGAGCTCTGAACCAAGCAAACGAACCATCCTCTTTCACCGCGACTACCGCGGCTTCTCCGGAGGACACCTCAACGTCTGGCAGTATTTTAACCACGTCCGCCATTCACCCGATCATGTCCCACACATCTCTTTTTCAAAGGAGACTAGCTGGGACGAAAACAACCCATGGCTGAAGCTCAGAGATCAGGCCCTTGCAACCCGGGATGCGATTCGGCCGGATCTGTTGTTTCTAGCAGGGCTGGACTGGATGACACTAGATGACCACCGAAGGCAAGATTCGTCGGTGCCGATAATCAATCTCATTCAGAACTTCAAACACGCACAAGCAAACGACCCTCGTTACCGCTTTCTAAAACATAAAGCGCTGCGCATTTGCGTCTCCGAGGATATTGCGTCAGCCATAGCTGATACAGGTGAGGTCAATGGACCGGTGTTTGCAATCCCGAGCGGAATAGACTTAGACGAGCTTCCCAATCCATTGGACCCTTCCCAAAAGAACTGCGATCTCTTGATAGCTGCTCTCAAGCAGCCGCAATTGGGGAAAGACCTGGCACGGCGCTTGGCAAAGCTCGGGCGACGTGTTGATCTCCTGACAACGCACATCCCAAGGTCCGATTATCTGAGCCGGGTAAACCATGCAAGAATTACCATCTTCCTTCCCCTCCCCACCGAGGGCTGCTATCTGCCGCCCCTAGAAGGTATGATGTTAGCCACCATCGTCGTCTGTCCAGCGCACGTCGGGACCGCCTCTGACTACGCGCGCGGCCACAACTGCTTCCAGCCTGACTTTACCTTAGACAGTATCTCAGAAGCTGCAGAGGCCGCTCTGAGACTATCTTCCGCTCAAACAAAACAGATGTTGACCAACGCCAGATCCTCAGTGGCCAGACACGACTTGATTGAAGAACGGCACAGGTTTTTGGCTCTTTTGGAAAATGTCTCTCAATTATGGTCACGCTGACATGAATAACCGTCACGTCATCCTGACTGGCGTTCCACGATCGGGCACTTCACTCACCTGCCGCCTGTTGAATGAACTACCAAATACTGTTGCTCTGCTTGAACCAATGGATGTTTCTATGTTCCCAACGCTGCAGAACCATGATGCGGCCTGCGAAGAGATTGATCGGTTCTTCAAAACAACCAGAAGATCCATAAAGACTTGTCAGACAGCGATATCCAAGCATATCAACGGTTTGGTGCCGGACAATCCAATTGGAGAGAGACGGTCCGATTCCGGCCTAAGGCCAATGATCACTTCAATCCCGCATTTCCAATTTGATTTCGGCATCCCGACCTTGCAGCGGCCTTCAGCGTCTTTATTTATAGGGGTTCAAGCCCTGTCAGGACGCACGGAGGCCAACACCCAATGGGTGAAAAAGAAAACAAGCCGTTTCAGCTCACCTTCAACGGATTTCTGAAAGTCGATTTCCAAGGATCGCGCGTCACCTCGGATGGTGGCCTGATTCTCATTCGGGAACTGGACGAGCGGCTCGGACTGGGCAAGCTGATCGACGAGCATCTGACGGATTCGCGGCAAGGCACAAACAAGAAGTTCCCACTGGCCGACCTGGTGCGGCAATCGGTCTACAGCCGCCTCGCCGGCTACGAGGATCTCAACGATGCTGCCCGTGTCTCGGCTGACCCGACTTTTCGTCTGATCGGCTCGAAGAAGAACTGGGATCGCGGCGGGGCGCTTACGTCGCGTCTACAAAGCTTTGAGGCAGAGCTGCTGGCCAGTGAAGAGAACCTGCTTGGGCTGATGGCGGTGAACCGCGAGTTGGTCGCTCAAGCCCAAGCGCAGGACGAGTCCGAGCGTGTCGTGCTCGATATGGACTCCACGGAAAGCCCGGTCCACGGTCAGCAGGAAGGCAGCGCTTACAACGGCCATTTCGAGTCCACCTGCTACCACCCGCTGTTGCTGTTCAACCAGCACGGTGATTGTCTGGCGGCGAAGCTGCGAGCGGGTAACGTGTCCAGCGCCGAGGACTGGGACGAACTGCTGCTGCCCGAGATCGAGCGCCAACAGGGAGAAGGCAAGCAAGTGACGTTCCGCGCCGACGCCGCCTTCGCCAAGCCGGAGATCTACGAGGCGTTGGAGGATCGCGGAGTGGACTACGTCATTCGCATCCCAGCAAACAAGAACCTGGAGTTGGAGATCGAAGAGATTCTGTTCCGTCCGCCGGGCAGGCCGAGCCTGAAGCCACTAGTGCGCTACAAGAGCTTCCGCTATCAGGCCGCGAGTTGGTCGAAGCCTCGGCGGGTTGTGGCCAAGGTTGAGCACCACCAAGGCGAGTTGTTTCCTCGCGTCGGGTTCATCGTCACGAGCATGAGCTTGCCCAGTCGGTCGCTGGTGCGCTTCTACAACAAGCGCGGCACGGCCGAGCAATGGATCAAGGAAGGCAAGCAGGCAACCCACTGGACACGGCTGTCCTGTCATCGTTTCCGGGCAAACGAGGTGCGTTTGCAGTTGAGCGTGTTGGCCTACAACCTGGGGAACCTGTGGCGGCGGCTGGGGCTGGCGCAGAGGATCAAGAACTGGTCGCTGACGAGCTTGCAGCATCGGTTGATGAAAACCGGAGGACGGCTGGTCAAGCATGCCCGCTATTACTGGCTGCTGTTGGCCGAGGGGCATCTCAACCGCAAGCTGTTCGCTGAGATGCTGGGGCGGATCTGGGCGCTGCCTGTGCCAGGCGGGTAACGGGCGACGGCTGCGACGGAGAAGAGACGCTGGGTTGCTGAAGAGGGAACTACTCGGAGCCGTGTCGGCGAAAAGCCCTCCAGCGAGCTGGAACGCGGCGATCGAGCGGCATTCAGCGACCCAAACGGGAGCGAACGGAGCATCGATCGTGAGAGGAAGACGAAGACCTTGCACCCGAGCCGCGGATCGGAGTATCCTGACCATCGCGGGATGGCCAAAACGGAAATTCCAGTCAATAGGCCAGATTACTATTCAGCCCGCATTTCCAATTTGATTTCGGCATCCCGACCTTGCAGCGGCCTTCAGCGTCTTTATTTATAGGGGTTCAAGCCCTGTCAGGACGCACGGAGGCCAACACCCAATGGGTGAAAAAGAAAACAAGCCGTTTCAGCTCACCTTCAACGGATTTCTCAAAGTCGATTTCCAAGGATCGCGCGTCACCTCGGATGGTGGCCTGATTCTCATTCGGGAACTGGACGAGCGGCTCGGACTGGGCAAGCTGATCGACGAGCATCTGACGGATTCGCGGCAAGGCACAAACAAGAAGTTCCCACTGGCCGACCTGGTGCGGCAATCGGTCTACAGCCGCCTCGCCGGCTACGAGGATCTCAACGATGCTGCCCGTGTCTCGGCTGACCCGACTTTTCGTCTGATCGGCTCGAAGAAGAACTGGGATCGCGGCGGGGCAGAACCTGCTTGGGCTGATGGCGGTGAACCGCGAGTTGGTCGCTCAAGCCCAAGCGCAGGACGAGTCCGAGCGTGTCGTGCTCGATATGGACTCCACGGAAAGCCCGGTCCACGGTCAGCAGGAAGGCAGCGCTTACAACGGCCATTTCGAGTCCACCTGCTACCACCCGCTGTTGCTGTTCAACCAGCACGGTGATTGTCTGGCGGCGAAGCTGCGAGCGGGTAACGTGTCCAGCGCCGAGGACTGGGACGAACTGCTGCTGCCCGAGATCGAGCGCCAACAGGGAGAAGGCAAGCAAGTGACGTTCCGCGCCGACGCCGCCTTCGCCAAGCCGGAGATCTACGAGGCGTTGGAGGATCGCGGAGTGGACTACGTCATTCGCATCCCAGCAAACAAGAACCTGGAGTTGGAGATCGAAGAGATTCTGTTCCGTCCGCCGGGCAGGCCGAGCCTGAAGCCACTAGTGCGCTACAAGAGCTTCCGCTATCAGGCCGCGAGTTGGTCGAAGCCTCGGCGGGTTGTGGCCAAGGTTGAGCACCACCAAGGCGAGTTGTTTCCTCGCGTCGGGTTCATCGTCACGAGCATGAGCTTGCCCAGTCGGTCGCTGGTGCGCTTCTACAACAAGCGCGGCACGGCCGAGCAATGGATCAAGGAAGGCAAGCAGGCAACCCACTGGACACGGCTGTCCTGTCATCGTTTCCGGGCAAACGAGGTGCGTTTGCAGTTGAGCGTGTTGGCCTACAACCTGGGGAACCTGTGGCGGCGGCTGGGGCTGGCGCAGAGGATCAAGAACTGGTCGCTGACGAGCTTGCAGCATCGGTTGATGAAAACCGGAGGGCGGCTGGTCAAGCATGCCCGCTATTACTGGCTGCTGTTGGCCGAGGGGCATCTCAACCGCAAGCTGTTCGCTGAGATGCTGGGGCGGATCTGGGCGCTGCCTGTGCCAGGCGGGTAACGGGCGACGGCTGCGACGGAGAAGAGACGCTGGGTTGCTGAAGAGGGAACTACTCGGAGCCGTGTCGGCGAAAAGCCCTCCAGCGAGCTGGAACGCGGCGATCGAGCGGCAT
The DNA here is from genome assembly GCA_965248205.1 of Bryobacterales bacterium. Taxonomy (GTDB): domain Bacteria; phylum Acidobacteriota; class Terriglobia; order Bryobacterales; family UBA6623. The sequence continues at coordinate 4,792,058 of CBDFIS010000006.1, read as the reverse complement.
TCAGCGACCCAAACGGGAGCGAACGGAGCATCGATCGTGAGAGGAAGACGAAGACCTTGCACCCGAGCCGCGGATCGGAGTATCCTGACCATCGCGGGATGGCCAAAACGGAAATTCCAGTCAAACAGATTCAAGTACCACCATTTCGAGAAGTAGAAATCCGCCTGAGTGAGGTCCGCGTTGTAATACACCGTCGAAAAACTAACGATCGAGTAGCCCCACCGCTGTAGGAATTCCGTCAACCGGTTCTTCCGCAGCAATCGCCTCACCGGGCGCCAGTCAGCCTTGTCCTTCAAATCGGCGGCCACGAGGCTGTCTATGTATTCGGCGTTTAGAGTGGCCGTTACCGAGAGAGCGGTAAGAGAATAATTCGCCAGGCTGCCCTGGGCGACGTAAAACCCCTTCTCTTTGAGGCCTCGAAGAAAGTCGGAGTTGTCATATTCATAGAATTCCTTCAGAACGTCGCTGCGCCCGTACCCATCCAGAACGATAAAGTAAAGTAAGAGTGGCTTTGCGAAATACTGCTAGGGTTTCCCCATTGCGAGGTATTCAAAACCGGCCGCGCGTAGTGTCTCCGAGTCCAGCAGGTTGCGACCGTCAAGAATCAGCGGGCGGACCATAGCCTTGCGGAGCGCAACAAAGTCAAGCGAGCGGAATTCAGGCCAGTCGGTAAGCAATAGAACCGCGTCCGCGCCCTCGGCGGCTTCGAGCGCAGAGGAGCAATACGAGACGGTATCGGCAAGCTCCGCGCGCGCTCCCTCCATTGCTTTCGGGTCATACGCCCGTACACGTGCTCCCTGTCCCACAAGTTGTTCCACAACCGCTATGGCCGGCGAAAAGCGGAGGTCGTCGGTATTTGCCTTAAACGCCAGTCCCCAGACAGCGATCGTTTTGTTTTTGAGCACCCAGATCGCATGGTTCAGCTTGTGCAGGAAGATATTGACTTGCTCAAGATTGACGCGCTCGACTTCGCGGAGCAGCTGAAAATCGCAGCCGCTCTTCTCGGCGATACGTACGAAGGCCTGCAGGTCCTTGGGGAAACAAAAGCCACCGAAGCCGATCCCAGCTCTTAGAAACTCCGGCCCGATGCGGTGGTCGTATCCCATGCCTTCGGAGACCCTCTCGATGTCAGCGCCGACCTGATCACAAAGGTTTGCCACGGCGTTGATATAGGAGATTTTCATCGCCAGAAAGGAATTTGAAGCGTGCTTGATTAGCTCGGCGCTGTTGCGATTGGTCGCCACCATCGGTACGGATTTACCGTCTAGGGGGTGAGGACAATCCAAATTCCAGGCAAAGTCCTGACGCACGATCGGTTCATAGATTTCTCGTAACAGCGCTTCGGCCTTGGTTGTCTCTACGCCGATTACTATGCGGTCAGGGCATAAGAAGTCAAGCACGGCTGTTCCCTCGGCCAGGAACTCAGGGTTTGAAGCCACGTCGAATTCTACGGCTCCTCCTGGCCGGCTGTAGAGCTGCAAGGTCTTGTGGATTCGTTCGCCCGTCAGCACAGGGACGGTGCTCTTCTCAATGACAAGCTTGTAGGATTCCGCCAGCGTAGCGATCTGTCGAGTCACACGCTCAACGCTCGAAAGATCAGCTTCCCCGTCCGGTAAGGGCGGCGTACCCAAGCACAAGAAGATCACTTCGCTATGCGCGATACCCTCTTCCAGGCTGGAGGAAAAGCGGACTCGGTTAAGCTCGACATTCCGCTTCAGGAGGCTGTCGATATGTGGCTCGAAGAAAGGCAAGCGGCCATCCTGAAGTCCAGCGATCTTGTCCAGGTCGTTATCGACACAGACCACGTCATGACCGATTTCACTGAAGCAGAGACCTACGACGAGTCCCACATGTCCGGTACCGATGACCGTTACTTTCATTCAGCTTCTCCCTTCGCGATTTCCACTTGAGATCACCTTAGCGCTGTCGGTGAAATGTCGGTCGATGACGAGTAGTTTGGTGAGCCTTGGGCGCATCAGCCGGCAGTGTGGGTGCGTTCACTCGTTGATCGCGAGATTGTCCTGGCGGAGGCTACTTCGGTGAGCGATAGTTCTGTATCTAATCATATCGCCAAATACAAGCCGGATGTTCTGGCGGCCGCCTGATCTGGCCCACTGCTGTCCGGTTAAAAGTCGAATAGAATCAATTGGTTGGGGTCATAGGGGGATTCGTTTGGGGAGTCGGATGGCTGGAGTGCCTGTAAAAGGGGCATTTTTTCGAATTGCGTAACGCTGAGAATCTGTAGAATCTGGTAAAGACTCGCTTCCAGCCCGAGGCGTTTCCGGACGATGGCGATGAGCACGTAAATCGAGACAGCGATCCAGATCTGCGTCTTGACGGCGTTCTCGCTGGTGCCGTAAAACGAGTTGATTCGCAGATGTTGCTTGATCCACTTGAAGAACAACTCAATCTGCCAACGCGACTTGTAGATGTGGGCGATGGTCAGCGCCGGGAGCGCGAAGTTGTTGGTCAGAAACTTCAGCCGCTTGTTCGTCCGGGCGTCGAAGTAACTGACCCTCCGCAACGGGTCGGGATAGGCTTGGGCCGATTCGATGGCAGCCAGTATGACGGTCTGATCCGAGCGCAAGCCCGTGGATTTGTCGACGGGATGCGAGTAGCGCCGTTGGAGCAAGATGTTCTTCTTGGTTCGCACGACGAAGAACGACGAGCAGAGAGTGAACACGAAGAGGCGTTCGAAATCGACGTAGGCCCGATCCATGACGTAGAACGCGCCGGCCTCCGGGCCGATCTCGTCGAGGATGTTGATGTCGTGCACTTTGCCTCCAGTAATGCGGATGAACGTGGGAATATTGCCGTGCAGATCCAGCAGCGTGTGCATCTTCACGGCGGCTTTTTGCTTGCGGAATCTCGCCCACGGAAACAGCGACAGGCAGAGGTCGATTGTTGTCGAGTCGAGAGCGTACAGAGTCTGGTCCAAGTCCACACCGATCGGGTCGTGGGCATATAACGGCCGTGCCATGCCAATCAAGACCTGCGCGAAGTCCGCGTAGATCCGCCAGTCGCGCGACTCGTTCGCGTCGGCCAGTGTCGAGCGCGCTACCCTGCCGCGGAATCCCATGTGGTAGAGTTTGCCGTGCATCGAACGCAGGCACGTCTCGATGTCGCGGAGGCTTGCCCGATAGGTCAGCTGGGCGAATGCCATCGCAAGAAACTGATCCCAGCAGGAGAAACTTTTCAGATAGGAATCGCCGCGGTAGCGCGATACACATTTCTGAAACTCTTTGCTCGGTAGGTGCTCGATCAGTTGGGAGAAAACCGTACGGCCAAGGTTCATCCCTCATTGTGCCGCGTCCGGATGCTCCGTTCAGGCGACCATTTGCGGCCTCGGGATTTCAAATCGTTCCCGGGCAAAACAGGCCATAAGACATTGAACGGTCGAGACTTACCGTCCGATGGCGCGACTTTCCCCGGACAGCACTGGATCTGGCCTAACCCTTGATCCGTATGAGTCTCAACAGGGTTCGCTAGCGGCCAGTGGTAGAAGCTAGGTTCGGCAAAAAATAGGGACTGTCATCCGATTTTCGCTTCTGCAACTGCTCTGTTTCCAGTATGGGTTAGCGGACGAAATTCGGTGACTGTACCATTTTTTTCGAGGAAGGATCTTCACCAGGGGCTGCTAGCGATTGTAGGGGACTGTCATCCGATTTTCGCTTCTGCAACTGCTCTGTTTCCAGTATGGGTTAGCGGACGAAATTCGGTGACTGTACCATTTTTTTCGAGGAAGGATCTTCACCAGGGGCTGCTAGCGATTGTAGTTAGGTGCCGGTCCACGTAGAGCCTGCCACACTTTACCACACGCTTCGATGACCTCCGGGTCCAAAGCGGTACCCTGGAGAGCTAAGAGATTCTCTTCTAACTGTTCAGTCGTGGAAGCCCCGATAATGATTGAGTCGACAGCGTCCTGCTGGGTGAGCCATTGCAGCGCCAAGCCAACCAGGGTCGTACCGGCCTTTCGTGCGATCGGCTTCAACTTCTCGACAGCTTCAAAATACTCCGGGTGCCAGAAACGTTCGAGGTAAGCAGGATTCCGGTCAAATCGAGTTCCCGCCGCCGGCCCCTTCTGGAAGCTTTGCTTTCCGGTCAGCAGCCCGCCGGCCAAAGGGTTGTAACAAATGACATTGACTCCAAAGCGTGCTGTGAAAGGCAATAACTCCTGTTCGATACCGCGGGCTAAAAGGTTGTACCTGGGCTGTGAAATCCAGGGCGGTTGCCAGCCATTCTTCTCGCAAAGCCACAAAATCTCGCAAAGCTGCCAGGCGCTATAGTTGGAAGTGGCTGAGTAGCGGATCTTGCCTTCCCTTTGGAGTGCGTCCATGACCGCGAGCGTTTCTTCGATCGGGGTTTTGTAATCCGGCTGATGAAGGTAGTAGATATCCAAGTAGTCAGTCGCCAAGCGACTAAGTGAGTCGTCGATCGCTCGTCGGATGGCGGCGGGCGAAAGTCCGCTAGCGTCGGGCTCCTGTCCCATAACTCCACACACCTTGCTGGCGACAATTGCGTTCTTTCTGCGGAGGCCCAGCGTCTTACCCAGAAACTGTTCCGAGGCCCCTTGGCTGTACACGTTGGCGGTGTCAAAACAGTTAATGCCGGCGTCCCAACAACGATCCACCATTTGTCGAGCGTCGGCGAGATCGGTTTGCGATCCAAACGTCATCGTTCCCATACATGCTCGGGAGACAGTCAAATTAGTATGAGACAGACGCCTTGTTTCCATTCTGTTTCTCCCGCCCGGAAGATTAGTTTCTAAATCTTTTTGATCCACGCGCCTAATTTTGTGTTAGGATCATGAGACTATGACCGACGTACTTACCTTACTCATTCAAGAAAGAGATCGTCTAAACCGGGCGATTGAAATTCTGCAGTCCGAACCAAAGCGACGAGGTCGCAAGCCAGGAAGCGCTGCTACGGCTGCCGCGGTACCGAAGAAGCGCCGCCGCCGCAGAAAGATGAGCCCCGCCGCGCGCAAGGCGGTCTCTATGCGAATGAAGAAGTATTGGGCCGGTCGCAGGAAAGCCCGGGGCAAACGCTAGTAGCGGCCCGCCTTTCCCTTCCTCGATAATCCTTGTACAAGGGAACCTCGAGGACCCTTGCGAGGTGGTGTGACTACGCGGCCCCCCCCAGGGGATGGCGGAAGAACCTTCAGCTATCCGCGGCATTTCGCGAAAAACCTTTGTAATCTCCTCAAGCACTCATCCGCCAGTACTCCTTCGACGATTTCAATTCGGTGGTTGAGTTGGTCGGAATCCGCCAGGCGGAACTTGCTTCTGACGGCCCCGAATCGCAGGTCTCTCGTTCCGAAAACGAGTTTGTCAACCCGGGCGGCGACGAGCGCTCCGGCGCACATCGCGCAAGGCTCCACGGTTACATACATGGTGGTTCCGGGAAGCCGATAGTTACCCATTCTGCGACTCGCCTCGCGTAAAGCCGAGATTTCGGCGTGCGCTGTAGGATCAGTCGTCGAAACAGGAGCGTTCCCCGCCGCCCCAATGATTTCACCGTCTTTGACGATCACAGCACCCACCGGCACCTCACCCAGCCGTTCGGCTTCATCAGCCTGAGCCAAGGCGGAGCGCATGAACATCTCGTCCGACTGTGTGATCCGGGACTTCATTCTCCCACCCAAGTCTAGACCAGAGTTGTGCCGAAACGCGTGTCGAAGACCACGATTATTCCACCGAGCGAGGCACTCACGGTCGAGAAGGGTCTGCCCGCCGCCCATTCCCGACCGAGCAAAGAAAAGTGCGAAGGCAAGATTGGCCCTAACCGCGACCTTGCCACCGGTGTATATAGGCCCAGATGTAGCGTTGTTAGACTCTTAGTTAGGCAAGAGTGCCAAGGAACTGTGCCAGGTTATCTACATCTGATCGTTCGGAACTTACTTCGTAATCGTCGACGAACAGTGCTCACAGTCTTCAGTATGACTGTGTCTCTTTTTCTTCTTGGGATACTTCTTTCCGTCTACGCCGTTTTCTATCAACGTGAACCCTATGGCGAGCAGGCGCTTCGGCTCGTCACGCGGCACCGTGTTTCTTTCTTGGTCGCCCTCCCAGAGTACTACGGGGAGCGGATTCGCGCCGTGGAGGGGGTAGAGGAAGTTTGCATCTTCACCTGGTTCGGCGGAGTTTATATCGATCGCCGCCCCGAGCACATGTTGCCGTTGGTGGCCGTCGAGTCGGATAAGATATTTCGAGTCCGTACTGAATCTACACTGCCTCCCGAGCAGTTGGCGGCATTTGTTCGCGACCGCCAGGGTCTTGCCCTCGGGAGGGCGGTTGCCAACCGTCTCGGCCTCAAGCTAGGACAGCGTCTTACCGTCCAAGGCGATGTCTATCCGGTGGATTTGGAGTTCGTTGTGAGGGCCATTTATGAGGGCCCCGATGACATTGACGCCTATTTTCATTGGCAGTATTTGCAGGAGAGTCTGCCGAGAAGCTACAAGGGTCAAGTGACTGCATTTTCTGTCCGGGCCAGAACGCCGCAGGATGTTTCGCGCATTGCCCAGGCGGTGGATCAACAGTTTCGTAATGCGCAGCAACCGACGCGGACCGAATCGGAGAAGGCCTTCATGGTGTCGTTTATCGGCATGATAGGCAATATCAAACTCTTTTTGCTTAGCATCGCCGGGGCGATCGTGTTTACGATCCTTTTGGTTGCCGCCAATACGATGGCGATGTCAGTCCGTGAGAGGATACGAGAAATCGGCGTGCTAAAGACGCTTGGTTTCAGTTCGACGTCGGTATTGGCGATGATCATGTGCGAGTCCGCCATTATCGCCGTCTTGGGCGGCCTTTTCGGGGTGACCCTTTCCTACTTGGCAACCCAGGCTCTGGCGAACGAGATTGTCATGTACATCCAGGGTTTCACGATGCCGCTGTGGGGTATTCCGATTTGTATGGCGGTCGCCCTAATCCTCGGTTTGCTGAGCTCGCTGATTCCGGCAGCGGTAGCGGCGCGTATCACGATTGCAGACGCGCTAAGGCACACCGGATAGGCTTAGAGGCCCCTCTTGCCGCTTGTGAGAAGCGTCAGAGATATCCGGAATTAGTAGATAGGGGCTTGACTTTCGGGGCGTGATTGCTTAGACTATAGGCATGACGCTTCTGAAAATATACAGGCGCTTCCCCGATCAAGAGTCCTGCATCCAGCACCTTGAAAAGATTCGCTTTGCGGATGATCCCTACTGCCCCCATTGTGGCAGCGTCAGTGTAGCACGCAAGTGTGACGGTGACCGCGTAGGCCGCTGGAATTGCTTCGATTGCAAGTCCAGCTTCAACGTTCTGTCCGGCACGATCTTCGAGAAAACCAAGCTCCCGTTGCAGAATTGGTTCATGGCGATTGGCTTGCTCGTCAATGCCAAAAAGAGCCTGTCAAGCTGTCAGCTTGCCCGCGACCTAGAAATGAATCAGAAGTCCGCTTGGTGGATGCAGCAGCGCATTCGGGCGGCAATGGGAAGCAAACACCTTGCATTACTCCAAGGGATCATCGAAGCCGACGAGACCTATCTGGGCGGCAAACCGCGCAAGGGCAACAAGAACAGAACCAAGCCCGCCCCGCGTGGCCGCGCAACGCGCAAGACTCCGGTTATCGGAGCCGTAGAACGCGGCGGCAAGGTCGTTGCCAAGGTAGCTGGCGATCTATCCGGCAAAGACGTCCTGAGCTTCATTAAGGCCACAGTAGAGCCCCGGGGATCGCTGCTCATCACCGACGAATACAGGGCTTACAGGTCAGTACGTAAAACCATCCGCCACGCGGTCATCAATCACAGCGAGGCGTATGCGGACGGTGACACCCACACCAACACGATAGAGGGCTTCTGGGCGCTTCTAAAGCGTGCTTGGTACGGCTCACACCATCACTACGATAAGACCTCACTGCTGTCCGGTTAAAAGTCGAATAGAATCAATTGGTTGGGGTCATAGGGGGATTCGTTTGGGGAGTCGGATGGCTGGAGTGCCTGTAAAAGGGGCATTTTTTCGAATTGCGTAACGCTGAGAATCTGTAGAATCTGGTAAAGACTCGCTTCCAGCCCGAGGCGTTTCCGGACGATGGCGATGAGCACGTAAATCGAGACAGCGATCCAGATCTGCGTCTTGACGGCGTTCTCGCTGGTGCCGTAAAACGAGTTGATTCGCAGATGTTGCTTGATCCACTTGAAGAACAACTCAATCTGCCAACGCGACTTGTAGATGTGGGCGATGGTCAGCGCCGGGAGCGCGAAGTTGTTGGTCAGAAACTTCAGCCGCTTGTTCGTCCGGGCGTCGAAGTAACTGACCCTCCGCAACGGGTCGGGATAGGCTTGGGCCGATTCGATGGCAGCCAGTATGACGGTCTGATCCGAGCGCAAGCCCGTGGATTTGTCGACGGGATGCGAGTAGCGCCGTTGGAGCAAGATGTTCTTCTTGGTTCGCACGACGAAGAACGACGAGCAGAGAGTGAACACGAAGAGGCGTTCGAAATCGACGTAGGCCCGATCCATGACGTAGAACGCGCCGGCCTCCGGGCCGATCTCGTCGAGGATGTTGATGTCGTGCACTTTGCCTCCAGTAATGCGGATGAACGTGGGAATATTGCCGTGCAGATCCAGCAGCGTGTGCATCTTCACGGCGGCTTTTTGCTTGCGGAATCTCGCCCACGGAAACAGCGACAGGCAGAGGTCGATTGTTGTCGAGTCGAGAGCGTACAGAGTCTGGTCCAAGTCCACACCGATCGGGTCGTGGGCATATAACGGCCGTGCCATGCCAATCAAGACCTGCGCGAAGTCCGCGTAGATCCGCCAGTCGCGCGACTCGTTCGCGTCGGCCAGTGTCGAGCGCGCTACCCTGCCGCGGAATCCCATGTGGTAGAGTTTGCCGTGCATCGAACGCAGGCACGTCTCGATGTCGCGGAGGCTTGCCCGATAGGTCAGCTGGGCGAATGCCATCGCAAGAAACTGATCCCAGCAGGAGAAACTTTTCAGATAGGAATCGCCGCGGTAGCGCGATACACATTTCTGAAACTCTTTGCTCGGTAGGTGCTCGATCAGTTGGGAGAAAACCGTACGGCCAAGGTTCATCCCTCATTGTGCCGCGTCCGGATGCTCCGTTCAGGCGACCATTTGCGGCCTCGGGATTTCAAATCGTTCCCGGGCAAAACAGGCCATAAGACATTGAACGGTCGAGACTTACCGTCCGATGGCGCGACTTTCCCCGGACAGCACTGATAAGACCTATACTCCGCTTTACGTCGCTGAAGCCTGCTGGAAGTACAATCACCGCAAAGACGATAACGCCTTTGGCTCGTTCATGCGGGAGTGCTTCGCGTGAATCGCCTTTACTACGGCGACTGCATGACCATCATGCAGGACATGCCGAGCCGAAGTGTTGATCTCATTTATCTAGACCCGCCGTTCAACTCTAACCGCGAGTACAACGCGATTTACAAAGACGAAACCGGTCGTCCTTTGCCTGATCAGATAGAGGCGTTCTGTGACCTGTGGCAATTGGACGCAGAGCGGGAGCGGTCCTTGCGGAATATGCCCGTTCTCATGCGCGAAAGCGGGATTGACGATCAAACGGTGGAATTCTGGCGGCTCTGGATGAATGCGCTACGCGGCACACAGCCGCGCTTGCTGGCCTATCTCAGCTACATGGTCGAACGGCTGCTGCAAATGAAGGTGATCTTGAAAAGCACCGGCTCAATCTACCTCCATTGCGACCCGACCGCCAGCCACTACATTAAGGCGATGTTGGACGCTATTTTCGGTCATGACAACTTCCGAAACGAAATTGTGTGGCAGAAAATCCGATCATCCAAAGCCCAAAAGACGGGCTTCGGAGCAGTGCATGACACGATATTTTCATACAGAAAGAGTCCAAATTCGCTGTTCAACAAATTGTACGCTCCGCTTCCGGCGAATCGGATTAAGAGTCATTACGGGAAAGTCGAACCCGAGACAGGTCGCCAGTACGGACTTGATAACTTCACCCAGGCGGGCCCCGGAAAACCCCGCAGGTTCGGAAATCGAGAAATCGCGCCTCCAAAAGGCAAGCACTGGATATGGCATCAGGACCGGATTGATGAGGCCATGGAAGACGGGCGGCTTGTCTTCACGTCGGAAACGATGGTGCGCGTAAAGCGGTATCTGGACGAATCGCGAGGAAACCCCATAGATGATATTTGGACCGACATTCCTCCGATCAACTCAATGGCCAAAGAACGCATGGGCTATGCGACCCAGAAGCCCTTAAAGCTGCTCGACCGAATCATCAAAGCAAGCTCGAACGAGGGTGATGTTGTGCTCGATCCCTTTTGCGGCTGCGCCACGACTCTTGAAGCAGCCCAACGCCTAAACCGGCAATGGATCGGGATCGACATTGCGATTCACGCTATCAAGCGCGTTGCAAGGGTGCGCTTACAGGATCGTCTAGGGCTTGTCGAGGGCCGAGACTTCACCGTGCAAGGAGTCCCGCGTAACGTGGAAGGTGCCCAAGACCTTTGGGAACACGACAAGTACCACTTTCAGAAGTGGGCGGTAGAGCAAGTGGACGGCTTTGTTACTACTCGGCGCACAGCGGACGGTGGGATTGATGGCCGTCTCTACTTCGCCATACAGAATGAGAAGGATCTTCAAAGCATGGTGTTAGAGGTCAAGGGAGGCGCAAACGTAGGTATCAGCACAGTAAGAGACTTGCGTGGCGTTCTGGAGCGCGATACCGCTCTAATGGCCGGGCTGATTGTTATGCACGATCCCGGCCATAGAAAGAGCCTGAACTTCGAGCGGGAAATGGCGGCTGCTGGCGATTTGACAGTGAGAGGTATTCCCTATCCGAAGATGCAGATACTCACGGTCAAAGAGATACTGGAAGGTAAGCGTTTCAAGACGCCTGGCGCGGTGGGACGCAGCGAGCGTCAGCCAGTGTTGCCTTTGGGATGAGATATATTCTGACTAGCTCTTGCGAATCTCCTTCAAGGCTTCGTGGCCTTTCCAGGTGAGACTTCCTATAGCATACCGCTTGAATCGCTCTTCGCCAGCGGAGATTTCCTCAACAGTCAAATAGTCCGCCTGGGAACAGAGTCCGATATGATAGTGTCAGTGCTGTCCGGGGAAAGTCGCGCCATCGGACGGTAAGTCTCGACCGTTCAATGTCTTATGGCCTGTTTTGCCCGGGAACGATTTGAAATCCCGAGGCCGCAAATGGTCGCCTGAACGGAGCATCCGGACGCGGCACAATGAGGGATGAACCTTGGCCGTACGGTTTTCTCCCAACTGATCGAGCACCTACCGAGCAAAGAGTTTCAGAAATGTGTATCGCGCTACCGCGGCGATTCCTATCTGAAAAGTTTCTCCTGCTGGGATCAGTTTCTTGCGATGGCATTCGCCCAGCTGACCTATCGGGCAAGCCTCCGCGACATCGAGACGTGCCTGCGTTCGATGCACGGCAAACTCTACCACATGGGATTCCGCGGCAGGGTAGCGCGCTCGACACTGGCCGACGCGAACGAGTCGCGCGACTGGCGGATCTACGCGGACTTCGCGCAGGTCTTGATTGGCATGGCACGGCCGTTATATGCCCACGACCCGATCGGTGTGGACTTGGACCAGACTCTGTACGCTCTCGACTCGACAACAATCGACCTCTGCCTGTCGCTGTTTCCGTGGGCGAGATTCCGCAAGCAAAAAGCCGCCGTGAAGATGCACACGCTGCTGGATCTGCACGGCAATATTCCCACGTTCATCCGCATTACTGGAGGCAAAGTGCACGACATCAACATCCTCGACGAGATCGGCCCGGAGGCCGGCGCGTTCTACGTCATGGATCGGGCCTACGTCGATTTCGAACGCCTCTTCGTGTTCACTCTCTGCTCGTCGTTCTTCGTCGTGCGAACCAAGAAGAACATCTTGCTCCAACGGCGCTACTCGCATCCCGTCGACAAATCCACGGGCTTGCGCTCGGATCAGACCGTCATACTGGCTGCCATCGAATCGGCCCAAGCCTATCCCGACCCGTTGCGGAGGGTCAGTTACTTCGACGCCCGGACGAACAAGCGGCTGAAGTTTCTGACCAACAACTTCGCGCTCCCGGCGCTGACCATCGCCCACATCTACAAGTCGCGTTGGCAGATTGAGTTGTTCTTCAAGTGGATCAAGCAACATCTGCGAATCAACTCGTTTTACGGCACCAGCGAGAACGCCGTCAAGACGCAGATCTGGATCGCTGTCTCGATTTACGTGCTCATCGCCATCGTCCGGAAACGCCTCGGGCTGGAAGCGAGTCTTTACCAGATTCTACAGATTCTCAGCGTTACGCAATTCGAAAAAATGCCCCTTTTACAGGCACTCCAGCCATCCGACTCCCCAAACGAATCCCCCTATGACCCCAACCAATTGATTCTATTCGACTTTTAACCGGACAGCAGTGTGATAGTGTATCTGTTCCATGGTGTACTTGGGGCATTGGGGGGAATCAGTATACCGCCCAGAATCTTTCTGCTCGGCGTGTTCGAGTAGCCACCGAATCAACTTCATATAACGTTCCATCTAGTTTTCTCCATTCTATCAGGATGTTGTGGCGGAGTCAAGCCCCTATCTACTAATTCCGGAGATATCCCTTGTGCGGGTAGACTCGCCGTGTGTGCGGTTCAGTCGTTGCGGGCGGAGCCGGAAGCCTGTTTGTGCGCCAGGTTGACGTGACTGAGGCTCTCGGAGTAGCGCGAAACACCTTTGTAGAGGTGCTCGGCGATTTTCTGGCGGTACGCTCCGGTTCTTAGGAGCTTTTCGTCCCGCGGGTTGCTTAAGAAACCGACCTCGGCCAGGATGGCGGGCATTTCGGCCCCGAGCAGAACCATGAAGGGCGCCTTACGGACCCCGCGGTCCCGAAGTCCTTTTGTTTCGCTCGCCAGTCCTTTGTAGAGAGAACTCTGCACGTGGGTCGCAAACTCACGCGACTCTTCGATCTTTTCTGTGAGAGCAATCTTCGCCAACAGATCACGAAGCTCGTGTATGGAGCGTTGTGCCGCCGCGTTCTCACGAGAGGCGACCGCTAAGGCCCAGGAATTCGAGGTAAGGCTGAGATAGTAGGTTTCGACGCCGCTGATGCCGCGAATACGCGACGAGTTGGCGTGGATGGAGACGAAAAGATCCGCCTTGCTTCCGTTAGCCTTCTTCGTGCGCTGCCGCAAAGACCGGGAACTATCGTCTGTGCGGGTATAAGCGACCTCGCTTCCCATCTTTTCTTCGATTAGCTTTCCAAGTCGCTTGGCGATGTCAAGCACGAGGTCTTTCTCGCGCAGACCGCCAGGACCAATGCCTCCCGTGTCACGACCCCCATGGCCGGGATCAATGACGACTCTACCCACTTTGAGACCGAGCGCGCGAATGAGATTCCGCTTGCCTCGCAAGGTCGCCGAAGCCGGCTTCGGCGGCGGTAGCCGCTGAGCTAGGGGGACGGCTTTGGCCAACAGAACGGCTTCCTTCTCGGCAGCCGGTGCAGCGGATTGCGGGTCCGAAAGAGCCAGCGCGTTTTCCGACGAGCTGCTCGATGTTTCCGTGGCGGTGGGCCTACCGTCGAGCTTCACTGACTGCACCCCAAGTTCCCTGCTGGTGAGCACGTCCTCCGTCGCGGTGGCTTTGATGCCCCCAGTCGAGGGCGGTTCCGGATCCGCTGTTCCGACATGATCGAGCGCAGTTGGTGTTGCGATTGCCTTGCCTGCGATGGCGTTAGCGGCACCGGAGGCCGTTGCGTCTGCCGGAACTTCTGTTGGGGGGACCTTGTCATTCGTTGGACTCGGTTCAACTGTGCCAAAAGGCGTTGGTTGATCAACAGCTGCGATTGCCTCGCCACCCGGCCGCTCGGCTGCCTTTGTTTCCGTCAGAGAACTCTGTTGGGCGGGCCGTTGGGGGCCAGCAGAATCCAGTTCCTTGGCTACGGCTGTTTCACTGGGTTTCGCGGGGTGGGTAGCAGCAGCGGTCGGATTCTGGTCCGACGAAAAACCTTCGACGCTCTCGGCAACAAAAGTGCCGTTCTTGCTCGGACGGACTTCCACCACGAACCGAGGCGGGTTCGAGAGCCACGAAGACCGGTAGCGGACCGGGCTGCGAAGATCCAACACCAGCCGCGTCGTCGAGCGCCGGTATTGGCCCACGCGAACCTGCTCGATACGCTCGTCATCCACAGTTAGAGCGGCTGATTTCCTGAGATCGGCACTCAGGCGAGCACCAAGTAGGTCGAAATACAATCGTGCGGGGCGCGGAAGATGGTCGAACCTGTACTTCGTTTCCTTGTCGACCTCCATCACGACGCGGGCGTAGTGGCCGTTGGACCAGAAGCGCAAGTCCTGGACTCGGGCCGGGCCTCGGGGCGGTGCGGGAGCTCGCAAAGTTGGCTCCGCGGCTGGCGGTTCCCGAAGGGCGGGGGACGTTAAAGTTGCGGCTGCAACTCCGGCGCCGGCGTCTGGGCTAGCCGGCTGGGGTGCCTGGGTTTTCCGACCAGACCGGTGTGGTGCTTTTGAAGGTGCCGTGTCGAGGCTCGCCGTCGAGGATTCCGGCGATCTAACAATCGGCTGAGCCAACTCCTCGATCGCAACCTGAGCCTCTTTCTTGTGTTTACTGTGTGGGTATTCCCGAACAAGGAACCCGAATGTCTTCAGGGCTCGCTGCCGATACTGATCTGAACTGAAACGGCCCGCGGCCTCGTGGTAAAGATTGGCCGCCGCCAGAAGACTGTCATCGCAGTATCCGCTAGCCGGGCTCGTGTACCAAACCTTTCGGAAGGCCCGGATGACCACAAGGTACTGCTCGGGACCCAACTCGTATTGGGGCACCGCCTTCAGATCAGCAAGCAGCGAAGAAGCGGTTTGGAAATGATCGGCTGCCCGTTGACGCTTCGTTTTGCCCGACAGGGGAGTGAAAGACGCAAGAAGGGCACAGAGAACCGCGAGTCCCGCTGCCAGAGGGAAACCCCTCCGGCCTCTTGGTCGGAGCCAGGGCATTTACCCTTACTTTGATTCCGTTTCGAAACGGATCAGGCCGCTGGGATCGACGGAGACTACGATCCTCGGGCGGATCGTGTTGCTCGCATCGTCCTCGGCCTGCTCGCTCGAAGCGGAACGACCACCGACCGCATAGAATTGGCTGACGCGGCTCACGTAATCCTCCGTCTCTGGGTAGGGAGGAATTCCCTGAGCGCGCTCCACGGCTGCTTCCCCGGCGTTGTAAGCCGCCAAGGTGAGCTGCGAATCGCCGTCATAGCGGTCGAGCAAGTGCCGGAGGTACTTAACCCCTCCGGCGACATTTTCGGCGGGATCGAAAATGTCACTTACACCAAAACGATCAGCCGTCTCAGGAATCAATTGCATCAACCCGCGCGCTCCCTTTCGAGAAACTGCAAACGGGTTGTAGTTGCTTTCCTGCCGAATGACGGCGTGAATCAGTTTCGGGTCAACACCATACTGGCGACCGGCCTGCTGCACCAGTCGATCAACACTGACCTGGCCCTCCGATGCCTTGGCAGAGGGCCAGACCTGAGATCCTTGGACAACCTTCTTCTTCGGTGCAATGCTAGCCGTCGCCATCCGAGAGGAGTTGACACGTCTGACAAGCACACGAGTTAGGCGGCCTGTCCTTGCGTCCTCCCGGACATCATACTGCCGTACCGCAGGCCGCGAGTGGTGATCAGCCGATTTGACGGTGATCGTCTCGCGTTGGCCAACCTCGCCTGCGATGCGACCGCCAGCTACTGCGCTGGGCCCCCACTGGCCGATTGTTACAAGGAGCCAGACTGAGGCCAAGGCCGCCGGCCTTTTCACTAGTGAAAACAGTATCACAACGCTTGTTTTGATAGCAAGTACCTTATTTTCAGTATCTTACCCTAGAACCCGACTCCGCGGGAACCGATACGGGATTCTCCACGCCAGAATCCTCGAGGGCCTACCGTCCGGCTGCCCGTTAGTAAGACGCAGTAGGTAGGCAATTGGACGAGAACTCCGTCGAGAGTTTCGCTTTCGAAGCGAGGAGCGGGCCGATCCTCCGTAGCTAACGTACATAATAACCAACTGACTTTTTTCCAACAACTTCGGTGGAAGCGTCGCTCGCCCTGGCGGCGGTCCGCCGGGTTCAGATGGGTCCCGCTGCCGCCTTGGCAGCGAGATGCGGGGATTTTGAGAATAGGACGCATCGGTGACACTCGCCGTTGGTACTAGACGTAATGGGGTCCTGGCTTTGCCGGACTCCGAGGCGGGCCTTCTCCAGAATGGCGCGGAAGGCCCCCACACGAGCAGACTGAGACGTCGGTAAGATTTTCCGTCGCCCAAGATGGTGTCCGGGGTGTCTACACCGCGGTCGAGGGCCTGTTGTAAGCGCCGGAAGGCCTCGGAGAGGGCTTGGTGGCGGGCACGACGGAGATGGAACCGAAAGGTACCCTGTCTGAGCCAACGGTAGATGCTTTGCTGACCGACAGCGGCCTGTTTGGCAGCCTCGGCGACGGTTTGGCAGGCTAGCAAGGCAGCGATGGCCGCACGTTGTTTGATGGTTAAGTTTTCTGATTTATGAGACATGGCAGTGGTCCGCAGCGGCCCGGCAAATAGCCGCCGGCAGTGGGTGGCAAGAATACGAGGGTCATCCCTACGAGATTTCTCTTTCTGGGCCCCGTACCAGAATACGGGGTGAATTGGGGGTTAGAAGGGGTCAGGGGGCGTAAGTTGTTGAAATTGGGAGGAGAAAAAATCAGAAAAGTCCGTGACCGGGAGGATGTCCGGAAGATCGTAGAAAGGAGCGACTCTCCCGGGAGCCGTGGTAGGCTCCGAGATGTCTGAAATCCCATATAAGGAGAGTCGCATGAAGAAACGATATCAGATCCGAAAGCAACGAGCGGTCGAAAGGTTTCAGTCCTGGACGGCCTCTCGCAGGGAACCCATGCAGTTGAGTTTCCCTACCGCCGACGTCGCCGAACTGCTTGAGCAAAGCCTCGGCGAGTTGCTGCGCAGGGTGGGAAAAGTGTTCATTGAAACGGTTCTCGAGGACGAAGTCGAGCAACTGGTCGGAGAACGCTCCCAACCCAACCGCGCCCGCCAAGCCTACCGCTGGGGCCGCGAATCCGGCTTCTGCATCATAGACGGGCAGGCGGGTGGCTATCGATCGGCCGCGGGTGCGCAGCCGCCAGCACAACCACGAGATTCCGCTTGGCAGCTACGCACTGTTCCAGAAGGCCTCGCTGATCGAGGAAACCGTCTGGCACAAGATCATGCACGGGCTGACGATGCGGCATTACAAAGAGGTCGTGAAGCAATTCGCCGACGCCTATGGGCTGGAGAAGTCCACCATCAGCGAGCACTTCGTACGGGCCAGCCGCAGCAAACTCGAGCAGCTGATGAAGCGTTCCCTGGAGCACGTGTCGCTAGCGGCGATCATCATCGACGGGACGATTTTCCAAGGCCAGCATCTGATCGTGGCGATCGGGATCGAGCGTAGTGGGCGCAAGCTGGTGCTGGGAGTACGGCAAGGGGCCACCGAAAACGCCACGGTGGTGCGGGCGTTGTTGGGCGAGTTGGCCGAGCGCGGGGTGGACTTCAACCAGCCGCGGCTGTACCTGGTGGATGGCAGCAAGGCGATCCGCGCGGCGATCTACAGCTACGCTGGCGAGGCCGCCTTCTTG
The DNA here is from genome assembly GCA_965248205.1 of Bryobacterales bacterium. Taxonomy (GTDB): domain Bacteria; phylum Acidobacteriota; class Terriglobia; order Bryobacterales; family UBA6623. Next base: position 4,774,410 of record CBDFIS010000006.1, on the reverse strand, counting down.
CAGCGCTGCCAGGTGCACAAGATCCGCAACGTGTGCGAGCATTTGCCGCCACAGCAGCGCCCGGCGATGAAGTTCCGGATGCGGGCGGCGTACGGTAAGGACGAAGCGGCCGATGCGCGGCAAGCTCTCTACAAACTGCACGACGAGTTGAGGGAGGAGAATCCGAGCGCGGCGGGCAGCTTAGCCGAGGGCCTGGAGGAGACACTGGCGCTGTTGGAGTTGCGGGTGACGCCGAGGCTAGGGCAAGCGCTGGCGAGCACCAACGCAATCGAATCGGGATTTGCGATGGTACAGGAGATATGCCGGCAAGTGAAGCGCTGGCAAGGCAGTGACCATCGTTTGCGCTGGGTGGGCTCGGCGCTGTTGTATGCCGAGAGTCGCTGGAATCGGATTCGCGGCTATCGCCACTTACCGCTGCTCATCGCTGCCCTTGAGTCGGCTTATCGTCTGCGTTGTAACATCCAGGAGGCCTGTGCCGCCTGAATTAACCGGGGAGAGTCGCTCTCTTTCAACGGAAAAACGGACATCCTCCAGGGTTTTGCAGGAGTGGTGGAAATTGTCTTCGAGGCCGGATTTTCCGTGCCAAAATCGTGTCCTAGCGCGGAGAAAACGCCATCTAGCGAATGGTAGCGGGATGGTTGGCGAAGGGCCAAGAGCGGGGATCGGCCCTTAGCACGGCCGATTTCGGCCCACCCAAGCCCCGATCGGCCGCGGCAGGCGGCTGAGCGCCGGACCGAATCACTGGAGCGCCGCGCGGCTACACAATGGCCTTCCTGCCAACCGCGGCAGAAGACTGCCGTGGGCGGACGCAGCGGTCCGCCCCTACAGGGGCAATACCGCGTCCGGGTTGTCGGGGTCGGCACTCCAATAGATCGAGTTGTTGTCGATGTAGATGCGCTTGGCATTCAGTTCCTCTCGATTGCGGATCAGACGTTCGAAGTAGTTGCGTTGCCAGAGTCGGCGTTGGATTGCCCGCCATCCGGGCTTGCCGGCATCTTGGCGATACAGCCCCGTTGTGATGGATTTGAAGCGCCGGACGATTTCGGCGAGGTGGGGACCGGAGCCACGCGGCGGCCCTCCGCTGCAACCGGATCTCCGTGTAGGGGCGGACCGCTGCGTCCGCCCATCAAAGTTGCGTGGTCCGGCGTTAGGGTACAGGATACGGACGATGCCGTGTATGTGATTTGGCATGACCACGAAGGTATCCAGTTCGACGCCGGGATGCCGTGTCGGGATGTTTCGCCAAACCTCGGAGACCATCATTCCAGCAGGGGACAGACACACACGCCCCTGGATGACCGAGCCGAGCAGACAGTGTTTGTCTTGTGTGCAGATTGTCAGGAAGTAGTCGCCTGGCAGCGAGTAGTCAAAGTCCTTCAGCCGAATGGACCTTCGGTGATGAAGGCGCGGGTCATAGGGCATAGCCCTGCTGGCGTGGATTGGTTTCTCGCATTACGACAGGCGTTCCCTCCAGCGCGAGTGCAAAGCCGGCCAAAGAAAATGCGGCGCCATGTGGAAGAGGGCGGACGCGGCGGTCCGCCCCTACGCCGGGGGTTAAAGGATGCCCTCTGGTAGGGGGCTCGGTCGCCATCAGTGCTAGGCTGGCTGTAAAGGCGTTGCAGAGGCTTCGATGGAGCGCATCCTCTTAAGTGGCAAGCCACTCTCTATCGTGATGCTGGACGTACTGATGTTCGCAGAATACGGTCACGAATGCCGGTCGGAAACTCGCAGTGGTGAAAAGAGGGCGACATGTCGCGCCTGTAGAGACCAAGGCGACCGTTCATCCGCCTTGTGAATGCGCGGTCCCTGCCGAAAGCCAAGCCCGCCATTACATTTGCGAACATCGGTAGAAGGGGAGGTTCCATGGCAGTGCTCGATCTCGATCGCCACGTCGCTGAGTTAGAAAAGGACGGTTACACGGTCGTGCCCGACGTCATCTCAGACTCGGAACGAGCCGCCATGCGGCAGGCGATGCACGAGACGCTTGACGCGGAAAAGGAAATCGCCCGCAGGTTCCGCTCGCAGACCGAGGACCTCTTGCATTGCTTTAATGTTCAGAGCAAACACCCTTTCTTTTATGGATTCCCCCTTCGTTCCCCAAAGCCCATTCAGGTCGCCCGCAAAGTGCTGGGCGAGGACATGTTCATCCATAACGCGGCGATCCGAATCCCGATGCCGACCGGCAGCAAAGAGACCATGCGGATGGGCGGACAGCTCCATGTCGATTGGCACGACTTTACTGTGTTGCCCTTCGTTGGGGGCAAACACTATCCATTAGCAGTTCAGTCGGCCTGGTGTGTCTCTGAATTCACCAAAGAGAATGGGGGGACCTTAGTCTGGCCCGGGTCTCACCTCTCGCTCGAAGCACCGTTCCAGGATTCGAGCACGCTGCCGCCGGGTTATATATCTCTTCAGTGCTGTCCGGGGAAAGTCGCGCCATCGGACGGTAAGTCTCGACCGTTCAATGTCTTATGGCCTGTTTTGCCCGGGAACGATTTGAAATCCCGAGGCCGCAAATGGTCGCCTGAACGGAGCATCCGGACGCGGCACAATGAGGGATGAACCTTGGCCGTACGGTTTTCTCCCAACTGATCGAGCACCTACCGAGCAAAGAGTTTCAGAAATGTGTATCGCGCTACCGCGGCGATTCCTATCTGAAAAGTTTCTCCTGCTGGGATCAGTTTCTTGCGATGGCATTCGCCCAGCTGACCTATCGGGCAAGCCTCCGCGACATCGAGACGTGCCTGCGTTCGATGCACGGCAAACTCTACCACATGGGATTCCGCGGCAGGGTAGCGCGCTCGACACTGGCCGACGCGAACGAGTCGCGCGACTGGCGGATCTACGCGGACTTCGCGCAGGTCTTGATTGGCATGGCACGGCCGTTATATGCCCACGACCCGATCGGTGTGGACTTGGACCAGACTCTGTACGCTCTCGACTCGACAACAATCGACCTCTGCCTGTCGCTGTTTCCGTGGGCGAGATTCCGCAAGCAAAAAGCCGCCGTGAAGATGCACACGCTGCTGGATCTGCACGGCAATATTCCCACGTTCATCCGCATTACTGGAGGCAAAGTGCACGACATCAACATCCTCGACGAGATCGGCCCGGAGGCCGGCGCGTTCTACGTCATGGATCGGGCCTACGTCGATTTCGAACGCCTCTTCGTGTTCACTCTCTGCTCGTCGTTCTTCGTCGTGCGAACCAAGAAGAACATCTTGCTCCAACGGCGCTACTCGCATCCCGTCGACAAATCCACGGGCTTGCGCTCGGATCAGACCGTCATACTGGCTGCCATCGAATCGGCCCAAGCCTATCCCGACCCGTTGCGGAGGGTCAGTTACTTCGACGCCCGGACGAACAAGCGGCTGAAGTTTCTGACCAACAACTTCGCGCTCCCGGCGCTGACCATCGCCCACATCTACAAGTCGCGTTGGCAGATTGAGTTGTTCTTCAAGTGGATCAAGCAACATCTGCGAATCAACTCGTTTTACGGCACCAGCGAGAACGCCGTCAAGACGCAGATCTGGATCGCTGTCTCGATTTACGTGCTCATCGCCATCGTCCGGAAACGCCTCGGGCTGGAAGCGAGTCTTTACCAGATTCTACAGATTCTCAGCGTTACGCAATTCGAAAAAATGCCCCTTTTACAGGCACTCCAGCCATCCGACTCCCCAAACGAATCCCCCTATGACCCCAACCAATTGATTCTATTCGACTTTTAACCGGACAGCAGTGATATCTCTTGAAGCACCGGCCGGGGCGGTCGTCATGTGGGACTCGGCTCTCTGGCATACAGCCGGGGTGAATCACAGCAATGAGCCACGCTACTCCGTCATCACGTACTTTCAACGCGTTTGGCTTAAGGGTTTCAACGATTGCCACCACTTCGCTTCACCGGAAGTGCGTGCCCAAATGAACGAACAGGAGCGACGCCTTTGGGGCCTCGCCGGTACGACCCCACCGGGCACGCAACTCCGCGGGATGACTCCGGATCAGGTCGCGGCGCTTACACCGGAAGAGAAATCGGTCCTCAACCTTCCTGTTTATGTTTGATGTGTGCGGCCGAGGGGTGAATAGTGCGATCCTGGCGAATCCGGGTGGAGGCCCTCAGTTCGTTGGCGGCGATTCGGAGGCTGGTCGGTGGAAGCAATAGAGCGCCGACATTGTCCGGATGTAGAGCCGGCCCGCCGCAACCGCGGGAGTTGCGTACACGTTCTCTTCGAGGTCGTTCGTCGCCAAGACTTCCCATTGTGGGCCCGCCCGGATAGCGACAACCTTGCCGGCCTCGCTGACAACGTAGATCTTACCGTCCGCGACGATTGGGCTGGCGTAGTAGTGGCCCATCGCGTCCCGAAGCCGCCCCTGTTTGTGAACAGCTCCGGTGTTCTCATCGAGGCTTGTAAAGATCCCGCCGTTGCGCACGAGGTATATGATTCCACCGTGGAAGAGCGGTGTCGGCACATTAGGGAGCGCTTTCTGGTACCTCCAAAGCACACTCGACGCAGGCTGCTCCCCACGACCGCTTGGGAGCACCGCCCAGACGCCGCCCGCCGCGGTCTCGGCCAGGATAGGGGCATCATATTCGGCCTTGCTGACAATGCCGTCCCCGTTCGTATCTAGGCTTTCCAGGTACTTGCGGCCAGCTTCGTTCGGAGCCTCCGCTACCTTCACGCGGCCGTCGCCGTCCATGTCCTGTCCCTCGGAGAACTTTTCGAAGTCCACGACAAACTCACCGATGCCTTTAACGTTAATGTAAATGACGTCGTCGCCGACGATTGGCGACCCCTTCGACAGCTTGGCGAAACCCGGCACCCACCAGAGTTTCTCGCCGCTATTCGCCGAATAACCGGCGAGCTCGGTTTGTCCCGAGACGACGATCTCTGTAGCGGACCCGGTGATGCGGATCGTAGGGGTCGAGAATGCGCCCGAACCATCCGGGCGTGCTGTCTTCCAAAGCATCTCGCCGTTGTCGGCGTCGAACGCTACGAGATAGGAACCCTTCACCTGATCCGCAATCAGGATCACTTTGCCATCGGCCAAGATCGGCGACGCGCCCATGCCGTGAGAGATCTCAAACGGCCCCAACGGGACTGTCCACAACAGCTTGCCGGCAGGCCCGAAGGCCGCCAGTCCGAATTCAGAAAAGAACGCGTAGACGTTTTTCCCATCGCTGACCGGTGTCGGCGAGGCAGCGTCGTTAAGAGGGTGGCGACGCTCGGTCCGCTCGGCGATGACGTGCCGGCGCCACAGCTCGGCACCGCTTTCCCGATCTAAGCAGAGAACGATGCGCTTGTCATCCTCGTGGGCGGTGAGGAAGATTCGTTCGCCCGCGATGACCGGAGAAGATCTGCCCGGCGGTACGCTGGCCTTCCAGGCGACGTTTTCAGTGCGGCCAAAGTCTATGGGTAGTCCCTTCGAAACAGAAGATCCGCCGCCGTTTGGGCCCCGAAAGCGAGGCCAGTCCGCGCCCTCTAGGGAGCAACACATGACCATGAGAATAGCGACGGCTTGGAGCGGGCGAACCACACGCCAACCTTACATCGGGCGACCGACTGGTGGCAAGAGTATTACGCCCTGGGGGCGCGCGGCAAGAAGCTTACGAGAGAGGAAAACGGCGGACGAGAACGTGGAGAAAAATAGCGGGGACACTAAACTACGAGCTCGATAGACACTCTGTTTGCAGGCTGGACGCTGCTACGCTGTCCTCAATCGCCGGTAGATAACAGCTCTCCGGCTTCCAACGTGCCCCAGAACGCATAGTCGGCATGATGCACGACTGTATTCTCCAGACTCCGGACCACCAGCTCGCCCTCGCCCGAATGGGCTGCGGCCATGTGGGCCACCTCCTCCGGGAGCCCGACGCTTAGACAGATGTGCACACCGTAGGCCGGATGCCGGATCGAAGGTAATCCGGCTGCTCGAGGCGCCCCCTTCCAGCGAGCTTGGTTTTTCGGGTCGAACTCCCATGGCTTGCCCACGTCGTGGCACAAAGCCCCGGCAATCAGTATGTCGCGGTTGATTTTCAAATCCGAGAACATCGTCGTCATCTCATCCGCAATAGCCATTGCCAGCCGTGTCACACCGCGGATGTGATCCGTCTGCGTTCCGGTCTTCAGCGGCGGAGTGTCGGGATTCCCCGAAGGCCTGATCTGGGAGATCGCCCTAAAGCTACTGCCTCCGAGCGACGTCGCCCAAGCCTCGACCACCTTCTTCTGCAGTCCCGAATCGGAAATCTCTTCAATCTCGGGCAACTCCTCCCGAACTTTGGCGCGTAAGGCATCTGTCGCTGACATAACAACTCCCCCTAGAAAACAAAAGAACTCAGAATCAAGAGAACACACCGCCGATAGTGATAGTCCGGTCAGGAGAACGGGGTGGCGGTCAAGCTATCTTATAATACGTGGCCGCACCGTCACGCACGTCGTCATTATTGCGTTCGCGATGTTCATGGGCTTTCGCCAAGTGAATAAGCTGAACTCTTTGGGGAACCCTACCCGTTCCGACAAACTAGAATCATGAGCCTCGCGCTCGGAAGGTGGTTTCTGTTGAGCGCCGCTCTGCTGGCGGCGATCTTGGTTCCCTTCTTTCTGTACGAAGAGCCCATCACTCGCTGGACACAGGAGTTCGTCGAACGCGAGGGCGCACGCTGGGTTGTGGGCGGAGTCCTAGGCGGGCTGCTCGCGACCGACGTTCTCCTGCCGATCCCTTCTAGTCTTGTAAGCACCGCCGCCGGCTACTTGCTGGGACTCTGGACCGGCAGCGCCGTAACCTGGACCGGCATGACGGCGGCGTGCCTGATCGGCTACCTACTGGGCGCGACAGTGGGTAGAGGAGCGACGCGGCGGTTCGTCGGCGAAGAGGAGTTACAGCGGGCCTCACGCGCTCAGAGCCGTTTCGGGGACTGGGTAGTCGTGATCTTCCGAGCGGTCCCGGTGTTGGCCGAAGCTTCGGTCCTGTTGGCCGGCGTCGTGCGCATGCCGTTCCGCAGATTTGTGTTCCTGGCGACGCTATCCAACCTGGGCATCGCGCTGACCTACTCAGCGGTCGGAGCCTACGCGCTGGAGGTCGAATCGTTTTTCCTGGCTTTCGGGGGTGCGATAGTCGTGCCGGGGGTCGCAATGTTGATTGCCCGCGTGAGGACGTGAAGCTGTCGGGGCGGAGAGAATCGTGTGAGGTTTTGAAATCGTCTCGGAATGAGAACGCCCGTCGTTGCCCAGAGCCTCGACCGCATCTTTGCGGGTGCGGCGCCCCGCGGGGTGTGGCACGTCAACACCGGACCGCTTGCTTACAGGTCTGTGAAAAGACCTTCTGCTTTGGGAAACAATCGTGAATTTGGGGGCTTACCGCTTGCTCACGCGCGCGGCTCGGAAGGGCGCTTCTTTAGGGCAACGGAGAGAAAGTGTAGGGCTTCAAAGTTGTCGCGGCAATGAGAATGCCCGTCGTTGCGCGAAGCCTTGACCGCACCCTTCCGGGCGCGGCTCTGTTTTGCGGGTTGGGAGGTCTTCGTGTGACGCAGGTTTGGGGGTGTCGCACGACATCACCGGACCGCTTGTTGAGACGCGCGCGGCTCGGAAGGGGCGTTCAGGGCGACGGACAGGGCGGGTTGGCGTGCAACGCAGACCGCTGAAGGCTAAGACCCGGCCGGTCTTGTCGTCCACTAGTTGCCTAGTTCAAAGACCGCCCGGAGCTTGCGCTTGACGCCGCGATAGAACGTTCCGAAATACGGACTCCCGAGATTGCTCTGGACGTCCTGCGGGTTGAAGGTGTTCAGCAGGTTGAAGAAGCGTATACCCGCCCGGAAGTGTCTTTTCTTGCCGGCCATCTGAATCGAGAATCGCTTCGTCACCTGAAGGTCCAATGCCTTGTACACCGGGAACCGACCGGCGCGATGGCGCGCGTCGACGATATCGCGGTTCTGATCGATCGCGGAATAAGGGAAGCCGCTCCGCAATTCGAAGACGGGTACGGCTCGCAGGCCCCAGGGGATCCCAACTTCAGACCAAAAGAGAAAGCGATTCGGCACGTCGAACGTGAGCGGGGCCCGTTCGTTGGGCCAAATGAGGGCAGCCGGCGTCGGCCAGTAGATTGCCCCTAAATCGTTTAGGTCTCCGACCGAGGACGAGCGAACGTACGAAGCCGTCAAGTGCCCGCCCTCGCTCAGCCGGTAGCGCGCGCTGAACTGCCATTCTCGGTAGCTATCTCGTCCGCGGTTGCTCAAGGTGAGGAAGTCCCTGGCGGTCCCCAAATCAAGCGTTCCGACGCCCGACTCCGGTTCGACAAGCAGATTGCGCGTGGTTCTTCTTTGGTGATACCCAGCGCGCAGGAACAGATCGGGAATCGCCTCGCGGTCCAGCTGAAGGCTCCAGCTCAGGCTGCGGGCGTTCCGGATAGGCCCCTCGATGCGGCTCTCGAAGGCACGTTCGGACGTGATTCGCCCATCCAGGCCGTATCGCGTCTCGGTGCGTTGTGGAAATTGTAGGAACGTGGGCGCTGTGAGGCTGATTCGGTCAAAGAAGAGGCCAGCGCCGCCCCGCAGCAACGTCCTCGCGGCCTTTCCGATCGCATACGCGAACCCGGCTCGGTAGGAGGGATTGGCTTGGCCGGCAATGGAGTCGCGTTCGAGCCTCAGGCCCAGATCGAGCGTCAGGGGCGAAGCGACTTCCCACTTGTCTTGGAGGAACAGTGCGTAGTCGTTCTTAGAGGCACGCACGCCGGCGGGTGGTGTGAAGTCTAGTTGTAGGACCGGCTGATCCTCGATCCCCAGCCACGTGACTGGCCTGAAAACCTGATCGCCGTGATAGCTCTCCGCTCCAAGCTGGAATCCAGTCTTGAGTTGGTGATGCCCAATAGTATCCAAAGGGGCGAAACGGTAGAGCTCCGACCATTTCCTTCGAATCGTGCTGCGGCTCTGTCGATTGAAGAACCCGCCACTGGCTCGTTCGAGTCCGATCCGTGCCGGACCGGAGCTGAGGGGTCTTACGTCACTGTCGAGATTCTGATAAGAAAGCTGCGAGAGAAGCGTCGCGCCGGAGCGGAACTCATGGTTGTTTCGCAGGGTTGCCAAGCGCCCCCGACGTCGCAAGTCAGACGTGGCTTCCTGAGGCGTAAACGCATTGAGCCCGAAGAAGTTCAGCTTCTCCGGATAAATCAGCATGTTGGCGCTCGTTCCGCTGCGGTCCGAATGACGGGCGTCAACTTGCGTGAAGACGCTCAGGGCCTCGCGCTCCACATCCCTTTCAAGTAGCGGCAGGTTAGCGTCTTCCTGGTCAGCCCGCACGAACTGGTACTCCGTCGAGTGAAAGAAACCAAGCTTGCCCTTCCGAATGGGGCCTGTCACCGTGAATCGCGGCGTGCTCGACTCGATTCCCATGATCGCTCCATCTCGTCTGCGGATCCGCGGAGTGAAATTCTGGAGACTGATTTTGAGCTTCGACAAGTTAGCGGGCTTCGTCTCGACAGTCGAGACCGCTCCGGCGAAGCCGCCGTATTGCGTGTCGTAAGGACTGGTGAGAACCTGCACGCTCGACACCGTCTCGGTCGGCAAGTTGATCTGGGTGGTTCGAGTGACAGGGTCAGTGACATCCGCTCCGTTGAGCTCCGTGGCGCTCTGAGACGCACGAGCGCCGCTCATGTTGATCTCGCCCGACGGTCCCCGCAGCACCCCGGGAATCAGAGGCATCACGTCCTCGAAGCTGCGGTTGGCTTTAGGGGCGTTGTGGAGAGTGGAGACACCCACCGACCCCGTTGAGGAGGTTTCCGTCGGGTCGATCTCAATGACCGCGGCGGTCACTTGGACGGACTCAACGACCTGCTCGATCTCCATCTCGACGCTGATCAGATCCGGTTCATCCGGCCATGGGACACAAAACACCCCACTCTGGCCTCGGAGTTCGGTGCTCTTTCCCACGACGACGTAACAGCCTTCGTCAACGTCCTTGAATCGAAACACGCCCGAGCGGTTGGTTTTGACCTGAAGCGGTGCGGAAGCGCCCGCCGCGTCTTCAGAAACCGAAGTCAGCTCCATTGTTGCGCCAGCCACAGAGAAGCTTTGCCCGTCCGGCCCTCGAACAACCGCCCGACCGGTCACTGGCGAACCCGACTCCTGCGCAGAGGCCTCGCTCGAATACGCCAGACAGCCAATCGCCAACAGCAGGAACGGCCAGACGACGGTCACCGGCTTGACGGAAAAGCGGGCGGCAAGAATGCGGCCGACCCCGTGGGATCCGCCGTTCTCCCCCGTGCTGATGGTATTGGCAAACACTCTTGAATGTGAGAAACCTCAGGCTACCGACCGACTTTGAAGCCTCTCTGAATGCTAGCGCATTTTTCCGCGTCAGCCTCTGCTTTCCTTCTGTCCCGAATCCACTCAGGGACCGGATCTTCAGGCAACTTTCAGACTTCTGTGACTCGAAATCGATCCCCCAGCGGGTTCGGACTCGGGCTGTCCATTGTGAAACGGATTATGGGAGTCAATCTGCTCGCAGAGGACCGATCCGGGGTAGACGAAAGCCGCCAGGATACGTACTCTCCCAACCAGTTCCCCTACAACATATTGTAGATCGCACGAGGGCGAAAATCTCCTAGGGGGGTGCTTTGGCATACGGACTCTCCTGGTGGCGGACGCTCCCGGTGCGCCGGTGCGTCGAGGCTCTGTCGACGCGAGGTGATTGGCTACGTGCGCCTACCGGGATTTAGGAGGTCCCCGCGTGATGGTCCACCGGGCCACAGCCGTGGCCCAGACCCGGCGCGTTCGCGATCGCGTTGGTGATGTACTTTTTCGCCGCGGCCACGGCTTCCGGCAGCGAATGTCCCTTGGCAAGCTCGGCGGTAATGGCGGCTGAATAGGTACAGCCAGTGCCATGGGTGTGCGACGATTCGATTCGCCGGGTCCGGAAGTGTTCGAAGCGGTTGCCGTCGAATAGCACGTCAACCGCATCCTCGCGCAAATGGCCGCCTTTGACGAGGACAGCTTTAGCCCCTTGCTCAGCTATCTTTCGGGCGGCGTCTTCCATGGCGGGCACGTTCTCTACCGCGGACCCTGTCAACGCAGCCGCCTCGTGGAGGTTCGGGGTGACGAGGAAAGTATGGGGAAGCAGCTTCGCCGAAAAAGCCTGGCGGGCCTCCTCGGCAATCAGTGGCGCACCATGCTTGCTAATCATCACCGGATCGACGACAAGGGGAACGTCGATTGTTTGGGCCCAAGCCGCGACGATTTCGATGATTTCGCTCGTACCCAGTGCCCCGGCTTTCGCCGCCTGCGGAGGGATATCTCGCGTTACCGCCCGGAGCTGCTTCTCGACATACCCCGGCTCCAGAGGATCGACCGAGAAGACGTTCTCAGTATTCTGGACCGTGAGCAGCGTGACCACACTCATTCCGTAGACACCGAACTGATGGAAGGTTTTCAGATCGGCCTGGATGCCCGCTCCCCCGGAGGGATCCGATCCGGCGATCGTAAGTGCGACGGGTTTCACGGGTGTCCCCCTGAGATTTGAGCACGAGTTTCCCAGGCCGCTGAGAAAAAACCCACCTCGCATTGCATCGCGTAGCGATAGGCTCGCCGCACGGCTGGCGTGTCCGAGGAGAAACGGTCGAGCAGGCTATCGATGTGGTCGGCCAGCTCCTGCATGTCGGGTCCACTGTACGTGGTAATCCAGCGTTCGTAGGGATGAACTTTCACTTTCCCCTCGTTGCCGATTTGCAGCGACAGTTCCTTCCCCAAGAACGCGTACAGACGCATACAGGGCGTCAAGGCCGCGAGGACCTCTCCTAGCGAACCATGCCAAGCGGTGGCCAGAAGGAAATCGGTATAGGTTCGGCAAGCTGGATTGGGCTGAACCTCGCTCAGATCGATCTTCAGTTCGGCGGCATACGCAGCGTGCAGCTTGAGCTCGTCGCGAACGCCGCCGATGAGTCGATGAAAGAGACCGATCGGCTCCGAGCCTCGGCTGCGGGCCAGCGCCAAAGCATACGCCCGGGCGAAAGCTTCGAGGAAAAAGGCGTCTTGGGCGATGTAGTCACGAAATACCTCCGGCGCCAGCGTGCCATCACGCAACGCTTCGACGAACGGGTGGCCAAGGGACGCCTGCGCCAGGTCGTTGTTTTGCTTCCACAGGCGCTCGTGCAGCACCTAGCCCTCCCAGGCCATCGTCCAGAAATCGCGCTCGAACTCGAGGACTCTGTTGAAAGCGTCCTGCTGTGCCGGATCGCCGTTGTCTTCGGCCAAGCGGCGCAGCGACAGGACGTAGTCCTTGAACGCCTCACTCGACCAGCGCTCGATGAATTCCGTGTAGGGTCCCTCGGGAGTTAACGCGCTCCAAGCCGCCAAGTAGGAAGCCTCGACCGCAAACAGAATCGCTAGCAACAACGGATAACGCTCCGTGTGTGCCGAATGCAGTAGAAAATCCGTGTAGCGACGGCAGGCCGGGTGTGTGGAAACCCCAAGTTCAAGCTCAAGTCGTCTGGCATGCGATTCGAACCACGCTAATTCCGAATCGAGAGCTACCAACCCCTGGATCAACGGCTTGTGGCAGGCACGGGGAACTTTCGAGACGACCACGGCTTGGAAGACGGTGAGTTCGGTGGCGAAAAGGTAGTCTTGCGACAGCCAGCGGCCGAACACCAGAGGGGCGACATCGCCTGTGGCCACTGCGTCCAGGAAAGGCGAGGTTGTAGCCTCGGCCCAAAGCGGTCCCGAGTTTTGGATGAGTTCGGTATCGAGCAGGGCACCCAGGTCAGCCACAACCTCATTCTAGACGGGGTGAGTAGTTGGGGGGCTGAGTCTTGGCGAGCATTTCTCACGACAGAACTTTAGGAGCAGGCCACTGTGGCCGGCCAGAAAGGTTTTTGCCCGGTTTGGTCGCGTGATCGAATGCGACGCGGGGTGAATCTCGGGCATGGGCGTACACGGCGGTCCGTGCCTGGGCGGACGCGGCGGTCCGCCCCTACATACAACGTTCGTTCAACGCGGGCCATCCGAACCTTCGTGAGAAAAGCGGGTTAGCGAGCCAGCGGTGCTTCAGAAGCAGACACGTAGGAGGGGAAGTGCACTTCGGTCGGCCAAGGCGGTTATCGATGAAGATGCTCGATCACCGTTGCTGGGACCATAGGGCCGGGATGCGACGAGGCGCGCGAGAAACCGGAGGTGGCAATACCCACCAGGACAGCAAGAGCGACTCTGGGCGGATTAGCAGCTGGGAATCCGGGAAGAGGGCGCTGCCTTAGTATTGCCCCCTGCCTGCCATCGGGAGGGCAAAAGCAAACCGCTTATCAACGTAGTCCCGTACTGAGCGTATGGTTTCGATCGTGCCGTAGAGGAATAGGCCCATGGGATCTTCGTTTCCTGATACAGCAACCTTTCGGATCAGAGCCGTCTCACCCTCAGCGGCCAGAAAACCGATGCCACCGGTCTCGAATTGGGAATCCTTCCAGTAGTCGATGCCTTTTCCGTTCAGCAAGGTGTCAATCTGGTCTCCCCTCAACCGAACGGAGACGCGGTTGAAATCCTCTCGTGCAAACTCCGCTGGGACTGCAATTGGGCTTGTCGGCGCTACAGGTTTCCCTTGCGCCACGGCATAGCGCACCAAGCTGTATTCGCTGGACCCCTTGCGAACCGTCTTGTTCAACTTGAAGGCGTAGTAGTTCGTGTCGTCGGCCGCCCGAATAACCCAACCAACTGCTTTGGATTGAATCTTAGCTTCAAACTGTAACTTGTAGTCCGTCAGGTTGAGGGTCTCGCGGTGTAAGGTCAACCCTTCTTGGGGTGTGAGTCCCTCGTTGGTTACCTGGACGGAATCTTTGCTGAGCCAGTGGTCAGCGGTCTGCGTGAATTCGTCAACGATGAAGAAAGCGGCGCGCTTTCGAACCGGTTGGCCCAGTGACTCGGAATACTGGGACACTTGGCTGTTTACCGTCTCCAGCCGACCGGAAACCCACGCTTGCACGGGATTGTAAAACGAACTGGCGAAAAGTAAGATGATGAGGATGACCAAGGCCTGCGAGAACCGGCGGCTGAAAATGATGCGCTGGAGGTTCTCTTCCGTGAGCCACGCCGGTCGGGGAAGCGCTCGCAGCCATTTGCCCAACTTCCTCAGGGCAACCTGCAGCTCAGGAAGCGGCTCACTTTTCTCCGTCGAACGATCCGCATCCCTGAGGCTTGTAAACCCCGAAGAAGCCATCCTCTTCTTTTTCCTGCTCTTCGTTAACCGCAGTCTCATGCCCATTTTCGGCTCTCCTCGACCTGGACCAGAAATCGCCAGCTAAACTTGACTGACCTGTCGCTGCGCACGCTCGACGACTAAACCAGCCAAGTGCTCAATCAACATGGCAGCGCCCTGCGGGACCCTTCGTCCTAGCAAGTGCGGCGATTCGATGGGATGGGAAACGGTCGTGCAAGTTCGACGCCGCACAACAGTTTCCCCCGCAGGCGGGACGCCATCGCATCATTTTCCCTCGCCACATACTTTTAGGCAATAGGCCCTCGGTTTCAATCTCAGCGCTAAATTGAGCTTGTTCGTACCAAAACTTTATAGGTCTGTATCCGATAAGTACTAGAACGACATCGTGTATTCAGCGTCTTAGCCGAAACGGTTCAGTCGGCGCTCAGGGTCCGTGTATGAGGGCTGATTCGGTTTGTACTAGTCAAGACTAGGCGCTGACGCTTCCGGTACTGAGTGTTCGGCGACCTGTGCAATGGTCTCAGCAAGGGTACGACGCTTGTTCCTGTTCTCGGGTGTTTCTCGAGCCAAGGGCGTCTTGCTCACTGTTTCGTAGATGTCGGCGGCACCTCGGTGCAGGAAAGGTGTAACGCCTGTCGCTTGGAAGGTAGCAGCGATCTCTTGCATTTCGGCAATCCAGCGAGAAGCCTTAACCGGCAGCGCCGGAAGATGACGTTCCATGCGGCGGTGCACCTCTGGCTGGCTAAAGGTGAACTCAGAGCGCAGCTCGTCCGACAAGCCCATGGACTCAGCCGCTGTAAGGACCGCAAAGTACAAAGCGAACGTTCCTTTCGTGAGACCGGCGTAGCACATCTTGATGGCAGACGCCCGCCCAACTTGATTGCCAATGTACCATTAGATCGATTTCCTTACTGGCTATCTCGGCCATGACGGTCGCGTGTTCTCCAGAAACATAAAATCTGGGCGGAACGCCTCGACCCGGCGGCTCACCGATGATAGAAGCGTCGATAAACCTGCCACCAGCATCCGCTATGATCTCGTCGATCGCCTCGGCTGTCCGCGGCGACACCGCATTACAATCGGCGAAATACGTGTCGCGGCCTTTTCTTTGGAGGGCGGCAGCGACTTCCCGGGCGGCATCCTCCGCCGCGGCCGGAACGAGAATGGAAAGGATCAGATCGGCCTCGGACACCAGGCGATCGAGGCTCCCGACATCCCGGATTCCAGCCTGCTCGGAAAGGCTTCGTGTTCTGTCGCTTCTCCCCTTGAGGCAAGTGATGACGTCCAGCCTATGTTGGCCCAGAGCCCGGCCGACATCGTGGCCCATGTCGCCGGGGCTGAGGATGGCGACCGTTTTGAGTGGCATTGGATTCCTCCCCTCGGTGGCGTGCTACCAGGGGTCTCGTAGCTCAAACGCTCGTAGCTGTTGCCGGCACTTCCATGAACAATTTCATGGTCTCTTCCATGGGGTGGCAAGGCAGTGATAACGGAACCTCGACCAACGATGGGCCGTCCGCGTCCAACGCGGATTTGATGGCTGAACCAAGTTCGCCGATCGTTTCGACTCGCCGCCCGCCGACGCCGAATGCGTGGGCCAGCGCGACAAAATCCGGGTTCACCAAGTTGGCGGCGTTGGTCCGACCGTAGCGCGCCTTTTGTTGCGGCCAAAGAATGCCGTAGCCGTCGTCGTTGAAGACGACGACAACGATTGGCAGGCCGAACTGCACGGCCGTCCCCAGCTCCTGGCAAGTGAACTGGAAACCTCCATCACCCGCCAGCACGACCACCGGTCGCTCGGGGACGGCCAGCTTGGCCCCTATGGCCGCCGGCAGGCCGAAACCCAATGCTCCAAAACCCATCGAATTGAAGTAGGTGCGGGGCTCAAAGACATCCAGCACGTGGTGGCACCAGTAGGCAACGACTGTCAGGTCGCAGGCGATGACAGTCTCCCGGGGCAGAGCGGAACGCAGGGTTCGCATCAACTCGACAGCTTCCGGCGATTGTTTGTGAAAGTCCTTCATGAGACAGGATCTGAGGTCCGCGACTTCCGCGGCGCGAGAAGCTCGAGGTTCATCATTGCGGCAGCGATCGATCAGGGCCTCGAGAACGAGCGTGGCATCGCCCACAATGCCTTCCGAAACCGAGTAGTTGCGGCCTATCTGCCCCGCGTCAACGTCGATCTGGATCAGATCAGCCGGCAAGCGCAGCGCCCAACGCACAGTCTCCAATTCGGAGAAACGGGTTCCAATGGCGAGCATCAGGTCGCAACTGGAAAGGTACTCGGCACCAAGGGGATGCATGAGCGTGTTCCCCCCAGCCAGAGGGTGATCTTCCGGTAGGGATCCCTTGCCTTGCGTCGTGGGGAAGACAGGCGCCTCGAGCATCTCGGCCAGGCTGCGCAGCGCCGACGAAGCGCCACTCGCAATCACGCCGCCGCCGGCCCAAATCACTGGGCGCTTGGCCTTCTTGAGGAGATCGGCAGCCCTGTCCAAGGCGCTTTCGTCAGGTTGGGACGTCTCTATAGGGGCGGGTTCCGGGATGCCGACTTCGCCGGATCCGTCCAAAACGTCGAAGGGCACTTCGAGCACCGTCGGCCGTGGGCGACCGCTCTTCATTTGGAGAAACGCCTCGCGCACGGCTTGGGGAATGTCGGCAACGGCTTCGCAGCACCGGCTCCACTTGGTGACAGGCCGAAAGCCGGACAACTGATCAGGAGACTCGTGGCCGTAGCCCTTACCCTGACCCAGGTGCTCGGCACTTATTTGGCTGGCGATGGCAAGGATCGGAGAAGAATCGCTGTAGGCGGTACCCAAGGCGGTCAGGGTATTCATCACCGCGGGGCCCGTGGTCGTGATGCAAACGCCGGGGCGGCCGCTGGCGCGGGCGTAGCCGTCGGCCATGAAAGCTGCGCCCTGCTCGTGCCGCGCTAGAACGTGCCGGATGTCGGAATCAAGCAGCGCGTCGTAAATAGCCAGGTTGTGGGTCCCTGGGATGCCGAACACGGTGCGAACTCCGTGTGCCACCAGCGACTTTACGACGGCCTCGCCACCTGTTATTGCCATTTCTTCTCAAACCTTTCCACGGCAAACCGTTGACCCATGCAGAGAGCCGGAGCAACCGCACTAACACAATAGTGTGATGGATCGAGAGGTTGTTGACAATCTTAGCGGCTCAGGAAGTTTTACTCAGAGCGGGGCACCGGCGCAAGGGGGGCAAAGGGTGTAGCGGCATTGAGGTGGCGATCAAGTTCGGAGGATCACCTCACTCTGGCGATGCCGGCGAAGGTGCGTGGCCTCGACCGCACTCTTTCGGGCGCGGCTCTGTTTGGTTGCGGCTCGTCAATGTCAGGGGGTGGTTCCTGACTTGGCCTGTCACTAGCGTTCCAGGCTCAGTTTCTTGCTGGCGCACACCCTCACGTTGCCGGGCCTGGGGGCTAACTCAGCGATCTTTACCCCTAAATAGTGGAAGTTTTGCCAGGGGTCTCAACCCTCTGGCAGACTCGCGCCGGCGGCTCGGTTTGGCTCTGCCTTGCGCCGGTCGCCCTGGGCCGGCAACGACAGGCGGAACGAGGTTCCCTGGCCTACGTTACTTTCTACCGTCAGAGTCCCGCCGTGGCGCTCGATGACGTTGCGCGCGGTTGGCAACCCGAGACCCATGCCGATTCTCCTCCCCTTGGTCACAAAGCCGATGTCGAAGAGCCGACCGAGCTGATCGGGTGGAATGCCGCGACCCGTGTCCGCGATCCCCATCCTCACGAGATCATCCTCACTACCGATCGACAGCCGGAGAGTACCTTCGCCCTGCATCGCCTCGAAAGCGTTTACCAGCAGAGTCATGAAGACCTGGTTGATTTCCTTCGGACGACAGTAGACAGGCGGAACGTCTCCGTAGTCCCTCTGTATCCGAACTTCGCCGATGAGATCGCGGCTAACGAGCGCGAGTGCGCTCTCGAGGCCCGCGCGAAGATCAGCTTCTTGAGCCTCTTCACTCTCCAGCCGGGCGAAATCCCTGAGGGATGAAACGAGCTGTGACATTCGGTGACCCGCTTGGGTGGCCAGGCGGCTGCTCTCTTCGAGAGCGCTCAGTGCGCGTTTCGCTTCGCCATCCGCGAGCGCCGGCGAGGATGTCATGACCTCCGAAATTCTGCGCGTGCATTTGTCGGCCGTGGTCATCGAGCTCATCGCGACGCCCAGCGGCGTGTTGATCTCATGTGCGATGCCTGCCACCAAGTTGCCTAGGGCCGCCATCTTGCCCTCCATGATGAGCTCAGCCTGCTTCTCTTTGATGCGGAACATCTCCTCCGCCAAGCGGATGCTCTCGAGTGCCACGCCGGCCTGGTTTCCGACGGAAGCAAGCAGGCGCTTGTCCTCGCCGGAGTAAGCCTCTTCCGACCTGCGGGCGCCCAACACCAACAGCCCGATCATTCGGCTGTCGCGTCCGAGCAGAGGCACGACGCATTCAGCTTCAAGTTGAGCTAGAGTGTCTAGGCCTTCCTGCCGACCCGACTCTGGCGGTGGGACTTCCCAGGGACGGCCTTCGCTCCGTATTCTCTCCATCAGCGGTGAATCCGTGGAAAGGGTCGCCGGTGCGTCGGAAACGGCGGATCCTGTGCGCTGGAGCGTTCCTTCCTGCGTTTCGAAATAGACAGCGATCCAGCGGGGTTCAAGGGCTTCGTTAACACGTTTGGTGATCTCGGTCGCGAGATCGTCTTGGGTCGTGGCGCGACGGACTTTCTCTGCCAAGTCTTCTAAGATGCGGCGTCCATCGTAGGCGCTGCGAAAAAAGGCGCGATCGATCCTTTTCCCCACAAGTTTCTGGGCTTGCCTGCCGCCCCAAACAACCGCTGCCCCAAAAGCAGCTACCACCAACAGCTGTCCGGGCAGAGGAGTTTCTCCGCGGACCGATAGTTCATGAGAGAAGGAGGCGACAACCAGGAGGGAAACTCCCAGACCAGCCAAGCTCAACAGAATCAAAAAGCCCCTTTGCACGAGCAGATAACGGGCGCTTCTTCTCAGTAGCACCGGGATCTCCAGCACCCGATGTTTTACGATTGCGTAAGTAATCGAGAGCGGCAAAACAAACAGGGCCAGAACCGCGGAAGACCACACCTCGAAGGGAAACTCGAACATAGAGTGGCCCCGGTAACCCGCTACCGCTTGCAACGTGGTAACGGGAGCTAAGCCAATGGCGGCTCCCCAAAGAATGATGCGAGCTTTCTGTTGAGCCGCCTTTGCCGATGGCCGGAGACTGCTCCAAACCAACGAAACGAAAGCCAGTACGTAGACTCCAATGTCAGGGATGACAGCGTGGACGCCCCAACGGTTGGCTGTCTCCAAAACAACCCAAAGCGGGTAGGAGCCCCCTGACCAAACCGTCCACAGAGCCATCGGGAGCGCCATCGCAACGGCGATTCCGGTGAGAATGCCCTTCAATCGCGGGAAGCGTCTGTCCAACGGCGACGACACCGGGAACACCGCAAACAGGTAATACGTGACGGCCGGCAACAAAGTATAGAAAGCCACGTGGTAGCCGACCATGAATCCCCGGATTTGAGGGTGGAAGGCTCCCTCGACCTGCAGTGTCGGCGCACCCGAGACGACGCCGGCAAGGATCAACGCAAGCAGCCAGGCGTTGCGGTCATCCAGACGAGAGAAGAGAACCGTAAAACCGACTACCAGGAACAAAACCGGGAAGGAGTCGAGAATGTAATGGACGATCCAGCCGGGCAGAGTTTCGTGGACGTCGTCCGCTGTGGGCGGGGGAACCAGCACAAGGCTCGCGACAAGTGTCGAGCTCAGCCCCTCTCTGTCGTATTCCAAGGTGACAGTGTCGCCTGGCCGGCCACGGGGGACGGCCTGGTAGTACGGATCCATGGTTGCCAAAGGATTGCCATTAACAGCAAGGATTTGATCGCCCGCCTGGATTCCTGCCCCGTCGGCCGGGCCGCCTTCAGCAACCCGGGTAATCGTCGGGAAGGGGCGGGGCTGTTCAAGTAGGATGATCCCAAGGGCTGCCTGGGGGTCTTCAAAAAACACCCACACGGTGCCGTAAACAAACGATGCCGTTGCGAACAGGACTGCCAGGAACATTAGCACGGGGCGGGGAAGTGAAGAGAAGCTTGTCATCGCGCTGTGCATTCCAATTATAGAGGCCACGAAGACCTGTGCCGTCCAGGCCATCGACCGGCGGACTTCAGAGGTGGGTTTACTAAGAAGGTCAACGAGAACTGGGCGCGATGACTCAGCCGTCAGCGACGTAGCGGGACCCCATCTGGCGCGGACGGTCCGGTCTATCAGCTCGTGGCTAAAGTTCTTCGTCGCAAAAAATGGTACAGTCACCGATTTTCGTCCTTCAACCCATCCTGGAATAACGGAGCAGTTGCAGAAGCGAAAATCGGATGACAGTCCCTATTTTTTGCGAACCTTAGCTTCTACCTCGAGCTACGCGTGACAGTGATTTCTTGCTAACCTTTAACGGGCATTTCCTTCACGTTGGCGCCAAGAGGTATTTGTTTGATGCATATTCTTCGCGGATTTTCCTTACTGACCACACTTCTTCTGATCACGGCATCCTTGGCTGAGGGCCAGCTCACGCACGGCCCGATCCTCGGCCGCCTCAGCTCGGACGGCGTCGGCGTGTGGGCGCGCACCTCTCGGCCGGGCCCGTTCCGGGTAGTTTACGGCGAATCATCAAGTCCCAAGAGCCAAACCACGGCTCCCGTGGACACCCAGCTTGCCCACGACAATACGGGTTGGGTCCATATTAAGGGCCTTAAGCCTAATACGAAGTACTTCTACCGCGTAGCCACGGGAAGCGAAAACAATGCCGCTGGGGGGTCGTTTCGTACGCTTCCCCGCACCGCTGAGTATCGAGATCCCGAGCTGAATCCGCGGGGTGTCTTTAACTTCAGTTTCGAGTTCGGATGCGGCAACGCCCAGAGACCCGGGCACGGCGGCGGCTACGACGCACCGGCCTTCAAGACCATGTTCGAAAAACTCAAGGACAAGGTCCATTTCTCGATTCAAAACGGCGATTGGCTGTACGAGGACTATCGAATTTACTCGCCCGACCAATGGTCGCGACAGACCGGGGTCTCCGCCGGTGAAGTGCCGGAAATCCTAAGCATTGCGCCGACACTCGCGGGTGTCTGGGAGAACTATAAGGTTTACCTCGATCGCGGAAGGAACCTTGCCAACTACCACCGCCATGTCCCGACCTTCTTCACCTTCGACGATCACGAGATCCTCAACGATGTTTGGGGCGCCGGCAGTCCGGGTCTTCGAGATCGGCGAGCGACTTTTCGCGACATCGGCGTGCAGGCTTGGTACGACTACCTCGGCTGGAGCAATCCCGTTGAGTTCGCTCAAGGAATCCACTTCGGACGCGCGGAGTTGAAAGCCGGGAGTGACGTCTTGACTGATCCAGAGGCGAATTTCACGAAGCTCGACTTGGAGCAGGCTGCGACATTACATGTCCACTGGGGCGGTCCGACGGCGGGCGTGGACGACAACGCTTTGGACGGCGTGGGCGGCGACCCGAATGCGGGCGTCTACGAGATCGTTGAGATCATCGATCGGCACCGACTGCGGGTGCGTCCCGCTGCGAAGCAGAGTGGCGAAAGCTCGTATTCGATTGGACGCCGCTCCTACTATCGCTTCCGGGTCGGCAACGCAGAGTTTTTCCTCACGGACACTCGAACCCACCGTCAAATGCACGACATCACGCAGCCCGATAAGCCCGGCCTCTCGATGCTCGGCCCCCGTCAGCGAAAGTGGCTGCTTGACGGCATGCGCGCCAGCGATGCGGACTTCTTGTTCGTCGTCTCGAGCGTGAACTTCATGGTGCCCCATGTGGGGGGAGGCGGGGTTCGCCCCGAAAACAAGGACGACGCCTGGACCGTCTTCTTCGACGAGCGCGAAGCTCTGATCGACGCTTGGGACGAGTTGAACAAACCCGTTTTCGTCCTTACCGGGGACTTGCACAACAGCTTCGCCATCAAGATCACCGATCGCGTCTGGGAGTTCGCCTCCGGCCCTCATAACTCCGACAACCATTGGTTCACTGACGAGGGCAGGCGCCCGGCCAACGGGCCATTTCAATACGGGCCGCGGAAGTGCGACATTCGCTGGTCCACGTTCTTCCGCGATGACGTTCCTCGGGATCAGCTTCACTACCCCGTCTATTGTGTCGTGCAGATCAACAACGCCTTCAATAATCCTAAGAAGCTCGGCCAAGAGCGGTGGGTCGCCTTCCCCCGCCCTCAGGCCATCTTTCAATACTACGATGGCCGGACTGGCGACTTGCTTTACGCCGAGTCGGTAGCTGCCGTTAGGTGACCCGACTGCGGGCGCGATGAATCGCGCCCCTACTTATAGGCTTGAGCATCTCGGATTTCAACGTAGGGGCGCAATGAATTGCGCCCGACCTGATAAGCCGCAATATCTCGGCAGGCTGAGTCATATGCCTGAGCGGCCGGCCACTACAGGAGTTGGGTGCC
The DNA here is from genome assembly GCA_965248205.1 of Bryobacterales bacterium. Lineage (GTDB taxonomy): Bacteria > Acidobacteriota > Terriglobia > Bryobacterales > UBA6623. The sequence goes on along the minus strand of CBDFIS010000006.1, from coordinate 4,751,730 downwards.
CGCTCTCTACCCGTTCCTTGATCATCCGGGGTGGGGTTCCCTCAGAATGACTGCTGCCCCTTTGCGTAACCTTCGTCCGAGTAAGCTACGATCAGAACTGCTATGCGGACTGTCCGCGCTGCCGTGGTTCAAGCCGCTCCCGCCGTCTTCGATTCGGCCGCAACTATTGAAAGAGTTTGTGCCCTCGCTGCCCAAGCGGCGAGACTCGAGGCCCAAATCGTGCTCTTTCCGGAGGCCTTCGTCTCAGGCTATCCGAAGGGGCTGGATTTCGGGGCCCGAGTGGGACTTCGCCTTCCTGAGGGCCGCGAGGAGTTCCGGCGATATTGGGAAAGCGCTATCGACGTTCCCGGACCCGCTACCGAAACCCTTGCGGGCACCGCCCGCGAGCACGGCGTCTACCTGGTGATCGGGGTCATCGAGCGTGACGGCGGGACGCTCTATTGCACTGCGCTTTTCTTCTCTCCCGAGGGTGCGTTGCTCGGCAAGCACCGTAAACTCATGCCGACCGCCATGGAGCGCTTGATCTGGGGATTCGGCGATGGCTCGACGATGCCCGTCTTTGACACGCCGCTCGGCAAGCTAGGAGCGGTGATCTGCTGGGAAAATTACATGCCGCTGCTTCGGACGGCCATGTATTCGAAGGGAGTGGAAATCTATTGCGCCCCCACCGCAGATGACCGTGAAACCTGGCTGCCTACCATCCGGCACATCGCGCTCGAAGGTCGCTGCTTTGTCCTTTCCTCGTGTCAGTACCTCACTCGCGGCGATTGCCCTGAGGGGTACGGTACGACCGGAGGAGACGACCCGGCAGCTGTTCTCATGCGGGGAGGAAGCTGCATCGTGAGTCCGCTCGGCAAGGTGCTGGCGGGACCGAACTTCGCGGGCGAGACGATCCTCACGGCCGATCTCGATTTGGACGATGTCGTTCGCGGCAAGTATGATTTCGACGTCACCGGTCACTATGCCCGCCCGGACGTTTTTCGCCTCCACGTCAATGAGGAGCGTCAGCAGGCCGTCGTCTCTGATCCAACGCTACCGGGTACTTCTGAAAGTAAGGACCCTTCGGAGTTAAGCAGCGAGGAATGAACTCAGTGTCGGCTACAGAAGCAGCTAAAAAACCCTCGAAGATTACCCGCGCGGCAAGTCGACTGGCGGGACAGCCGCTGCCGGCAGATCCCGCGAAGCTGACCCTCGACTTGCGCTCCTGATCCTCTATCTAGAAAGCTGCGCGGCCTTCAACGCGTCGAGACGATACCATGATGGTTGAGATGGACGCTCTTTCTCAGCGAAGTTTTTTGCTCCGCTTCCTCTCGCTCGTGCTTCTCGCCCTTTTGGCGGCGTGCGGGGACGCACTAGAGCCATCCCACGCCGGGCAAGCGAGTGCATCACCTGATCCCAATGGCACCGCCGGGCGGGTCGACACGACTTTGCCGGGAGCCGAGGCGTTTGATCAGAAGCTAAACGGGGAGATTCAGGCTGCATGGGCCAACCGGGAGGAGGGCTATAAGCCACGCACCCAGCATCTGAACGCTAACGGGACACCCAAATTCACGAACCGCCTGTTCCTTGAAACAAGCCCCTATTTATTGCAACACGCGCACAACCCCATGAACTGGCATCCGTGGGGGGACGAGGCGTTTGAAAGGGCCAAGCGACTGGGCCGGCCGGTCCTGCTGAGCGTCGGATATTCCACGTGCCATTGGTGTCACGTGATGGAGGAAGAGTCGTTCGACGATGTCGAGATCGCACGCTACATCAATGAGAACTACATCCCAATCAAGGTGGACCGGGAGGAACGTCCCGACGTCGATGGCATTTACATGGCGGCCGTCCAGGCGTTCACGGGGCGTGGCGGATGGCCGATGACGGTTTGGCTGACGGCCGAGCGGAAGCCTTTCTACGGAGGCACCTACTTCCCCGCCAGAGACGGCGACCGCGGAACTCGGCGCGGGTTCCTCACGCTGCTGAAGCTGCTGCGCAAAGAGTTCGATACGGCGCCCGAGCGTGTGTCGGAAAGAGCCGGGCGGTTTGTCGATGCGATCGCGAAAATGCTCGAACCCGCGGCCGGAGACTCTCTCCCTGACGCGGAACTGCTTCATCGAGTTGCACGGTTCTATCGCGGGAGGTTTGATTCGGACAGAGGCGGATTGAGTGGCGCTCCTAAATTCCCAAGTAGTTTGCCGGTGCGGTTGATGCTCCGATATCATCGGCGGACCGACGATCCGCAAGCGCTCGAGATGGCCACGCGGACCCTGGAGAAGATGGCGCAAGGAGGAATGTACGACCACGCCGCTGGTGGATTTCACCGTTACTCGACCGACGAGCGTTGGTTAGTCCCCCACTTCGAGAAAATGCTCTACGACAACGCGTTGCTCGTTGTTGCCTACTTGGAAGCGCACCAGGTCACCGGACGCGAGGACTTCGCGCGAGTCGCACGCGAGATTCTGCGTTACGTGGAGCGCGACATGACGTCTCCTGAAGGCGCGTTCTATTCGGCGACCGACGCCGACAGCCTCAACCCCGAGGGCGAACGCGAAGAGGGTTGGTTTTTCACTTGGACGCCGGCCGAGATCGAGCAACTGCTGGGCAAAGATCGAGCTCGGGTGATCAACTCGTACTACGCGGTCACGGCCAAGGGGAATTTCGAGGGGCGAAACATTCTCCACACGCCTAAGTCAGCGACCGCGGTTGCCAAGGAACTCGAGTTGCCGAAGTCGGAGGTGCTCTCTGTCGTACAGGAATCGAGGGAGTTGCTCTACCAGGAGCGGAAGAAACGTCCTCCACCACTGCGAGATGAGAAGGTCCTGACGTCGTGGAATGGGTTGATGATCTCGGCTCATGCGCGGGCGGCGCTTGTTCTGGGAGAGGAAACTTATGTGCGCCGGGCTGAGCGGGCGGCTGAGTTCGTGCTGGATCATCTTCTGCGCGACGGACGCCTGCTTCGCAGCTACAAGTCGGGAAAAGGTCGCCACAATGGCTATCTCGACGACTACGCGTTCTTAACCGCAGGTCTCTTGGACCTCTACGAGGCGACCGGGAAGCCGCGGTGGCTGCGGAAAGCCATTGATCTGGATGGCGTTCTCGGAAGGCATTATGAAGATAGGGACAACGGCGGTTTCTTCATGACCAGCGACGATCACGAGCAACTCCTGGCCAGGGAAAAGCCAAGCTATGACGGAGCAGAGCCGGCGGGAAACTCCGTTGCGGTCATGAACCTAATGCGGCTCCACGAGCTAACGACAGACGACCGCTACCGTCAGCGGGCGGTCAAGGCTTTCCGAGCGTTCGAGAAGATCTTTACGAGATCCCCTTCCGCGCTCTCTGAAATGTTGCTGGCGCTCGATTTTTACCTCGACACGGCGAAAGAAATCGTCATTGTCACCCCGCGGTCACGAGAAGAAGCAGAGCCGATGTTGGCCCGGCTGCGAGAAACCTTCGTTCCCAACCGCATTCTCTCGGTTGCGACAGAGGGCAGTGGGATGGGAGCGCATGCAGAGTTGGTGCCCCTAATTGAAGACAAAACTGCATTGAAGGGAAAGCCGACGGCATACGTCTGCGAACGGCGGATCTGCGAGCTGCCGACCAGCGACCCGGAAACGTTTGCGAAGCAAATCCGAAAAGTGCGGCGTCTGCCAGACGCGGATAGCCCTTAGGCGATGAGGTGCTGAAGCCTCGCGGCGGCAAGGGCTGCAGGCGGGCTAGCAGCCGTGGTGAAAGTGACGGTCGCGAAAAATGGGTACAGCCAGCCAATTCGCCTCAGGCCAAGTGCTTTGTTTCTGGGCTCATGACGGGACGCGAATTGGTGGCAGTCCCCATTTTTCGTTCCTGCACGACTTCTACCACGGGCTGCCAGAGACCTGCGAGAATACTGTTTCGAGGCGTGGCGCATAGCAGTCGGCGCGGTTGACCTGTATGCCTAAGTTCAAAGCTGCTCGCGGGAAAAAGAAGCCGAAGCCTTCGAAGGCGGGTGCTGTTGGCTGCTTTCTGGCCATCGCTTTGCTATTGGCATTCTTTATCTGGGCCTTCTCGGTGGCGGTAAGACCGTGATGAAGGGCGTGCCGACGGATTTCGATGGACAGAACATGATTGCGACCAGTCGCGGGAACAAAAGTTAATGAGGCTCGCAAAATACGGTGACTTTGGAACAAGGGCACAGCATGCTGTGCCCCTACAGCCTGAACACGGGCCATGTCACCATCGTTTACGAGACTCAGTAATGTCATCGCATTCGCTTACTTTCCGAAGGTTCCCAAGGAAGAAGAGTCTTCGGCATGCGCACTGACGGTCGTCGGGCCGACGAGGCTCGGCCGCTGATCATCACACCGGGATTCCTGCCGACGGCGGAGGGATCCGCCCTCATCGAAGTTGGGCACACTAAAATCGTTTGTGCGGCTTCGCTGGAACAAACGGTTCCCGCGTTCCTCCGCGGGACCGGCAAGGGCTGGATTACCGCGGAATACGCCATGCTGCCTCGTTCAACCTCAACCCGCACACCACGGGAGGTGAGTCGAGGCCGTGTCGGGGGAAGGACATCTGAAATCCAGCGTCTTATCGGGCGCTGTCTTCGCTCGGTGACCGATCTCGACTCTCTGGGTGAGAGAACTATCTATATCGACTGTGACGTGATTCAAGCCGACGGGGGCACACGGACTGCATCCATCACCGGTGGCTGGGTTGCGCTCGCTTTGGCCCTCAAGCAAATGGTCGAATTCAAAATGATCTCGGCGATGCCCTTAGAGCGCTACCTAGCGTCCACGAGCGTGGGCATTGTCGACGGCGTACCACTGCTCGATCTCTGCTACGAAGAAGATTCCCGCGCGGACGTGGACATGAACGTCGCCATGACCTCCGCGGGCGAGTACGTTGAAGTGCAGGCAACAGCCGAAGGCAAGGTATTTGCCAAGGATCAGCTCACCGAGCTTCTGAATCTTGCTGCCCTGGGTATCGAAGAACTGATCAAGGCGCAGCGAGAAGTAATCTCCTTGTGAAGCGGATCGAGTTGTTCTGCGCTACAAGCAACCCCGGCAAACAGCGAGAGTTTCAACAAGCCGCAGGTCCCGATGTTGTCATTCACCGGTTGCCTCCCGTTCCGTGCCCCGAGGACGGCGAGACATTCGAGGAAAATGCCAAGGCGAAAGCGCTGTGTTACAGCCACGCCGCAGCTTCAGTGGCTGGCGAATCGCGTCAGGAAGCTCGTCTGGTTTTCGCCGACGACTCCGGCCTTGTTGTCGACGCGCTGGGCGGTGCGCCGGGAGTGCACTCGGCCCGCTTTGCCGGCCCGAACGCAGGCGACGAAGCCAACAACGTCCTCCTACTAGAGAAGCTCAGCGGTTTGCCGCCAAGCGAGCGGATCGCCCGTTTCGTCTGTTGTATTGCGCTAACCCGCGGGGGTAGTCTGCTTGAGATGTTTCGTGCTGAGGTAGGCGGCATCATCCTCGAGCGGCCAATAGGTGAAGGGGGGTTCGGCTACGACCCGCTTTTCTTCGATCCCGAGTTGGGCAAGAGTTTTGCGCAACTTGCCGCGTCGGAAAAGTGGGGCGCGAGTCATCGCGGGAAAGCATTCCGAAAAATGCTAGCCTGGTTGCGGGACATGACCTGAAAGGCGGGCGTCAGAATGGGTCCGCTCTTTCACCGCTCGTCCGTCAAGGGCTGGGAGGCGGCTGCGGCCTTGGCATCGTAGGCGAATTTTCGAAAGAAAGCACTAGACGCGAACTCCCGTTGTCTCTTCTCCCGCTCCCACTAGACGGCGACTCCGATGCAACCACACGATCCGGTCGGCGATCGCCGCGGCGGTTCGCTCGGGGAGTCCGGTGTACATAGGAAGGCAGAGCACCGTTGAACTCACCTGGTCGGTGACGGAGAGCGGATCTTCCTCGGGCCGGTAATAGGGACGATAGATTTTTTGGCGGTGCAGGGGCGGGTCGAAGTAGCGTCGCGTTTCGATATTGTCGGAACTGAGAAGCCGCTCGAGTTGATCTCGCGAGCAACCGAATTCGTCGGGATCGATCAGGATGGCAAAGTCTTTCCAACTGCTTAAGCCGGTGCCCTGGATCGCCTGCGTTCGAAGCCCGGGAACCGGATCAAGGGAAGTTCGATAAATTCTTACCAGTCGTCGACGCTGAGCGATCCCTCGCTCGACATCGGGCAATCCGGCGGCGGCGACCACGGCCTGGAACTCGGTCATACGGGCGTTGAGCCCCACCACCTCGCAATCGTAGTTGGCGCCCTTGCCGTAGTTCCGCGCCCGGCGCAGCCGCTGGGCGAGACGCCGGTCCCTGGTGGCAATGATGCCCCCTTCGCCTGCCACGAGAGGCTTTGTGGGACTCAGGCTGAAAACCGTTGCATCGCCCCAGGCCGCGATGCCACGTCCCGCTTGTTGCGCTCCGAAGGCGTGTGCCCCGTCGAAGATCAGCGGGAGACCTTTCTCGCGCGCAATCTCCTCTAAGGCCTCGGTCCGGGCGGGACACCCAAAGATGTGCACGGCCAGAATCGCCGCGGTTCGATCCGTCAGAGCCCGTTCGACACGCGCGGGATCGATGTTGAAGCTCTGCGGTTCGCAATCAACTAGAACGGGTTCGAGTCCGTTCCAAAGAAGGCTGTGAGCGGTGGCAAAGAAGGTAAAGCTGGGCACGATGACCTCGCCTTCGAGGTCCAGACACCGTGCAACCAGCATGAGTCCGGAAGTACAGCTCGAAACGGCCACGCAGTCGGGGACATCGAGCGCCGCCGCTGCACGCTCTTCCAACTCAGCCACCCAATGGCCGTTTGTTAATTGCGGATTTTCGAGCACTCGCCGGAATTCTCCGAGCAACCCCTCCGTAGCAGGGAGCGTCGGAGCTGCAATAGGGACCTTCCGGTCGAACAGTGGTTCCCTCGAAGAAAGTGGTCCGACCGCCTCTGTGCGGTGCGGCCCAAAAACCTCGGTGATCGCCGGCTCATTCATCTGCCGAATCTCCGGATACGCCTTCTCAACGGAGAGGGTGTAGGACCGTCAGGCGGGTCTGTGTACACCGGCCGCGACCACTCCCTCGTAGACAACGCCGCGCTCGTAAAGATTAATCGACGGCTTTAGGGCTGACCTTCAACTTGAGTGGGGGCTCTGTGCGGAAAACGCCCGATAACACCGATCGAATTGGCTGCGAGGCGAGCCAGCAAAACGCAACCCAGGCCGATGATTGCCGGGCGGAAGAAGTTGTCGAAACTGTTGCGTGTTGTCCATAGCAACGGTCCGAACAGCACCGCCCACATTGCCAGGCGGGTGGGTCGAGCCGCGTCAAAGCGATCCGCCCAAATCAAAAGGACCGGCAGAAGGAGGAAATAGATGACTACGCCCGAGGTCCCGAAATTCATATAGGGCTCCGCCACAGTCGAAAAACCCAAGCCACCATAGCGCTCATAGGTCCAAGGCGAGGCTTGCTTGGTAACCCAATGACTTGGAGGCAGTTCCTCGAGCGGTACATAGGAACGTCCTTCCCACTCGGACGACAGGTTCGGGAGAACGGAGATCAGTCCGCGCCAATAGGTCTTGCCCCACCGATGAGACTCCGTTTCCATGTAGTGCAGGGTGTGAACCAAGGGCCGCAGGCTGGCTCCCATCTCTTTGAGTGCGGCTAACGGCCGCGCTGACCGGAAGACTTCACTGATGGAGCGCTCCGAAACCGGCGAAGCACGCATGACGGTAACGGCCGGTATCGCCACCAGGACCGCGAAGAGAGCGAGCACATACACTTTGTTTGAGAGCCTAAAGCCGCGTTTGTTCAACACCACGAGGACGGTTAGCGCCGGGATCAGGGCGAATCCCCGAAAGCCGAGAAAGAAAATCACTCCGCTCCACGCGGTCAGCAGGCACAAAACCCATCGAACACACCTCTGGGGTGCAGCGGCGGCTACCAAATACAGTCCGATCGGAACGACATACAAGCTCGTGACGAAGAAGCGAGGGTCGTACCAGTTGGTGAGTCGATAGGTCTCGAAATAGGTCGCTTCAAGTAGGCGGGTGAACCCCAACGACCGCACCCCCCAGACAAACATCAGACAACCAGCGAGCAGGATCACTAATCCGCAATCGTAAAGAATCAGATTGTGGTACCTCACCGGTTTCCGCAACCGCGGCGGGTTCGGCCATTTCCACATTGCTACAGACGTCCCGGCTTGATACGCCATGACGGAGATGGTGACCAACGTGAGCGCCGGGGCGAGTCGGTGCTCGATCATCCAATCGGGCAGGTGCTCCGAGTGCAGCCCAACCGCCCAAGGCACGACTAGACCGAGATGGAATACGCCGAACACATACAGGTACACCATCGTCGGGGAAAGGGGATCCAGTCGCAAAAGCCGTAAACAGGATCCCACGGCCAAAAGAAAGGCGCCCCCAGCGGCTAACGCTGCCACTCGATCGCTTTCCGCGGCGTCGGCTAATGCGATCGACGCCGCGGCCATCAAAACGGCCAGGCACAGGCAAAGAGGGGCCCGTCTACCGTCTTCTGCCAGACGCCAAGGGATGTTCATGGTCGGTAGAAGTGAGCGGTCACGGGCCTAGCGGCCGGTGGGTAAAAGTCCAGTGACGCAACGAATGGGTGCGGAGGGGGTGAAAAACCACCCCCAGCCTCAGATTCTGGTATGCAGGCGCAGTGAATTGCGCCCCGGAGTGGTTCATCCCGCCCACCCCATTTTCTTGCCCAGTTCGAGGGCGGGGGCGACTTATTCGACGAATCTCGGACTCGCAGCGCGAGCCGTGCGAGCCATTGCGCGACGTCGGGTCGCCCGCTTTCCTTGCCGGCCGGAGTGCGACTCAGCGGAGAAGCCCTCTCGGCGAGCCATTTCATACGCCTGATACAGCCTTCGCGCGGACTGCTCCACCGAGAAACCGCGCTCTTCCAGCAGACGGCAAGCCCTCCCAATCGGATAGCGTTCCTGTTGGACGGCGTTCAGCAGTACCTTGGCCCATGCGGCTGCTCCGGCTTCCAGCGGCAAGTGGCGTACGGTATCCGGCACGGCCGCGGTTTCGGCTGCGATGCGGTCGGAGAGAAGAATCGGCAGCCCCGCGGCCTGCGCTTCGAGAGCTGCGACCGGCAGGCCTTCGTGGATTGAAGGAAGGGCGAACGCGCTGAATAACCCCGTCATGAGCTGAGGCACATCATCCCGGCGTCCCGCGAAGACGACTCGACCGCGTAGGCCCAGGTTCTCGGTCTGGGCACGAAGAGAGCTTTCCAATCGACCCTCGCCTACGAACACGAACCGCAGCCGCGGGTGCGCTCTAACGGCCTCGGCCGCCACGTGGAGCAGGAATTCGTGATTCTTTTGCGGCTCGAGACGCCCGACGTGTCCCACCACGACCGCATCCGGCTCCAAGCCGAACTCCCGCTTGAGCTCGAAGTCGTCACCGGGCTCGGCGCGAAAGGCCTGTAAATCGATGCCGTAGCGCAGGACGTTAATTCTGTCGTCGTCGCTCCGCGAGGTGCCTAGTATTTGCTCCGCCGCCGGCGCCGAGCATCCGAACCCCATTGTCATCCAGCGCGATAGGCAACGCTGCATCAATCGCCGGTAGAGCCGCCGGCGAAAACGGTCTTCCCGACCGTCATGCGTGTTGTGACAGTGGGCTACCCGGAGGGGCACTCCCGCCGCTTGAGCGATTGCGAGGATGAGGCCGCTAAAGGAATGAACGTGGCTGTGAACAATCTCGTAGCTCGACCCCCGCAACAGTGAGAACAGTCGCGACGGAAATAAGACAAAGGGGCGCAGCGGACACCAGAGGATCTTGCACCCTCGCCTCCTCAACTCGCCGGCATATGCGCCCTCGCGGCTGCCGAGAAGGCAGAAATCGAAGGCCCAGTCGGATGGAGAACGGTGGCGAACGATCTCAAGCAGCCAATTCTCCACGCCGCCGGGGTCGAGGCTGCCCAGCACATGCAGCACCCGTCCCCGGCTGGAGACATAGTTCTCCTGGCCCCAACCACCGCTCGGCACACCAATCGATCGACGGGTCTGCCGTCGAACTTTAGCCCTACTTTAGCCCGCCTTTCTCGTCGGCTGGCGAAGCGAATGGGGAGCTGCCACCCGGATTGTGACCTGCCGGGACGTCGTTATTTGTGGTGGGAAAGCAGATCCGTAAGATCTTTTAGGATGCGTTGCTCGTCCTTGTTGTATCGATCGGCGAATTCTGGGGAGCTAAGGCGTTGTTGGCGTTCGTCGGCGGGCATCGAGCGAAGATGGGCGAGATCCTGCCTCATTTGGGCGCGCCGGCCCGACGGGACCTGTCTCCAGCGCTGATAGACCCCGCGGGCGTGGGCTTGTTTGTTCGCGGGAAGCTGTCGAAAGAGCCGAAATCGCTCAAGGGCTAGCTCCCGCTGCTCCCGATCCATCTGACTAAACCGTCTAAGCCGCTGCGCGATCTTTTGCCGCTCTTTCGCCGGCAGGTTACGGAAGCGGGGATTCTCATGCAGAAAGCGGCGGCGTTCCGCCGGGCGCATCCGCATAAGCCGCTCGATCATCCCGGGACTGATTCGCGGCCCGGCACGCCCCCGAGGTCGCGCACGATCACTTGCCCCGACAGGTGGCACTTGTCGAATCCTATGTGGTCCTCGAATGCGAGGAGACGGGCGATGTCGGGGTTGACCCCTGGGCCTATCCGCCTGAGCCAATGCGGCCTCCGTGGATGGCAGAACGCCTAGGCAGCTTGCCGCCCACAAGACGAAAATAACCCTGCGAGATTTCCTGCGGCGGCCGATCCCCATGAGCCTCCCTCAACCTCCTAGAGGAAGCGCATCAAACTCAACCAACATTTCGATGTCGTCCAGCGCGGCGTGAAGGTCATCCACGTACTCCGCACTTTCAAGGGCTACCAAGCCGGTCCCGTCCCCCGGATCGGTATCACTTCCGGGGTGATGAAGGAGCACCGTCCCGGCCGCAATCAGCAACGCAGCAAGACCCACTGCGAAGCTGGGGCGGAAGCTGGGAAAGATAGCGAGATACCAGGGGTGTCGAGCGGCCGCGGGCTCGATCTTTTCAAACAGCCGGCGGTCGAAATCGAGCGATGGCTCGACGCTTTCCCACTCATCGAGCGATTCCCAAACGGCTTGCTGCCGCTCATAGACAGCTCGGAGTTGTGGATCGCTTTCGAGATAAGCCAGGAACTCTTGGCGCGCGGGGGAGCCGGGCGAGGGGCCACCCCGGGGATCCATAATGATTTCCAGAACTTCTTCGCGAGTCATAACACCTCTTCTCTACCTCTCGGCTCGGGCCTTCTGATCCACCGACAGGTGAGCCAGAGTGCCCCGAAGAGCCTCATAAGCACGGAAGAGCAGCGATTTTACCGCTGACACCGAGCAGCCCAGAACGCCTGCGATCTGGGCATAACTCATCTCCTCGTACTTGTGCATCAATACCGCGGCACGCTGCTTTTCGGGCAGCGCCGCGACTGCTTGCCGGACGACGTCCAACCGCGATTCGGTAAGCAATTCGTGTTCGCGGTTGCCGCGTGCGTCCGCTACCTGTAGGGGCTGGCGATCCTCACGGGGTTCATTCAAACTCAGGTGGCCACGTTCATGTTTACGATCCCGTAAAGAATTCAGTGCCAGGTGCGTTGCGATCCGAAACAGCCATGTCGTGAACTTAGCGGTCGGTTCATATGTCCCGCGCGCGCGGTAGACTCGCAAAAACGCATCCTGGGCCAGCTCCTCCGCTACGGCTGGATGCTGAACCATGCGGTTCAGGTAGTTCACCAGGGGGAGCCGGTACTTCTCGAGCAGTGTTCCAAAGCATTCGGCGTCCCCCTGTTTGACGCGGAGCATGAGCCTCGCGTCCTGCTCCAGCGACGCAGATGCTCCCACGTCGTTGCTAACACCGGAGGCCATAAAAAGTTGCGGGAAGGAGCAATTTACCGCTGATTCGGCTGATTCTAGGGCCGATCGAGGTGCGGGTGGCTACTGTTGATCATTGTATCGCCCGGTGGGACAAGCAATCTTGCTTGTCGACACTCGTTCGCCCCCCTGTGTTTCAAGGCGTTACACCCTAGGTTGGCCGTCGAGCGCTAGCCCAGTTCTTGCTCCTCAGGTAGGCCCTCCAAGAGCCGCGACCCTCAGGGCGCGGGCCTCGGGTGTCCGCAGCATCAGACCTCTGGTCGCCGCCCCGCAGTTCCGCGGATCTCTGAAAAAACCTCTTCCTTTAGGAAACCGGAAGGCTCTGCGTTGGTCAATCGGCAGTCGGCGCTTGATTCCACGGGAGTTCGGCGAGATTGGGTTTGTTTGGTCGTTTGGGTGAACGAGGCCTGTTGGGCTTGCGCCCTTAGGGGCAGGGCTCTGTCGTTCATCTTCAAGAGAGAGGGTTGCGGGGCCGAATCGCGAGTGGCCTGGAAGGCGATTGGGTCGGCTGTGGGGCCTTGATTGATCGAGGGTGGGGCTTGGGCTGGGACGTATCGGCCGCGGTAGGGTTCTGGATCGGTGGCGCTATAGGAGCCGGCGGAGGAGCGAGCCTCGTGGGCCTTGCTCTCATCGCGGCGCAGGTCGCGGAGTTGCTGGACGGCGCGGAAGAAGCGGCGGCTGAGATGTCCGTCGTAGCGGGCTAGGTGAACTAGGGCGTCGGTCCGATCGACAATCGCTGAGCCGAGCAGTAGGGTCTCGCCGTCGTAGCCGGGCTGCAAGCTTTCGGGATGAAGCCGTTCCATCAGGCGGCGCTTGGCGGCGAGGGAAGCGGCCAGGAAGCCAGTTTCCAAGCGCGTGAGGCGGCGCATGCGCCATTGGGCGTCGGCGATCTGGCGGACGAGTTCGAATTCGAGGGAGTTGGCGGGCCGGATGTCGGCTTCGAGGGCCGAGAGTTGGCTGTCGAACTCGGCTGGGTCCTCGCCGGGCAGGACGGTGTCGCGGGCGAGGAGTCCGTGTTTGAGGGCGTTCTTCGCGACGCGGGCTTTGCCTTCCTCGCTGCGCGGACCGGTGGATTTCTTGGCGTTGTTACGATTAGCGTTAATCTGTGCTTTTGTCGGCATGATTATTGTTCCTTTCGTGTGAGAAGTGAGCCCGCTGGGGACAGGCACCGGGGAACGAGTTACCGACGAGCAACAGGCGTCCGTGCGTAGCGAAGGCTTCGTCGGCGAGAAGATTTCCACCGTTGCCTGTCCCCTGCGAGCGGCAGCCGGTTTTGTGACCGGCTGCTCCGATTCCAGAATACGGTGGGGTGGCGGGGTTTCAAGGGGGTCAGGTGGGGTAAGTGGCGTGGAATGAGAGGGATGAAATTTTGGAAGTGGTGTGACTAGCTGAGGGGTGTGCGGCGGAGATCGGGCGATAGGCGCTTCGGCTCGGTTAGCAAATCGAGGAGGCGTCCCGCCGGCGGCGGCCCGCTGTCACCCCACCCCAGGCCCCGCTCGACCGGTAGCTGCGGGCCAAGCGCGGAAGGGAACGACCGGGGTGCAGGGGGGGCCGGTGTCGGTAAGAGTACCGACACGGCAGGTCTGGGGACCTGCGCTACGAGGGCCGTTGTTGCCTTACATTCGGAGCTCGAGGGTGTCTGAGGAGGCGCATACGCCCACGCCCGGAAGCCGCGGGCGGGAGCTTTGGCGGCCCGCGCCCTCACGGGTGTGTCAAAAAACTCTGGGTAGAGTCCCCGCGCCTGCCGTAAGTCCTTGACAAGTCCCCGGTTTCTGACAGGCGCGGCTCTGTTCGGTCGGACGTGTTCCGTCCCGTGGTTAGGAGCGAAGGCAGTTGACAAGCAATCTCGCTTGTCGACACTCTGGTGGCGATCAAAAACCGCTGCTGCTGAACATGCGGCCCGAGGCGTGAGCTGCTTGGGAGAGGGGAGCGATGAAGGGAAACTCAGCCAGTTTGCGATAGACCGGCCCCGACTGGGTCGTGGTGCTCTCGAAAAGCACGAAGCGGTCCGGAGTGATCGTTCCGAATTCGCGGCTGGGGAGATCTTCGACAGCCCCCAGCAGGTCGTCCAGGTTGACATCTTTGCCGACTCGACCCAAGGTGAGATGGGGCTGATAGGGGCGAACTTCAGGCGCGATCCCTAGCGGTTGTAGTACAGCATCAACGCTGCTGGCCAGCTTACGAAGCGCCGGGGTGTTTTCGGCCCCGACCCAAAACACGCAGGGTGAGCGAGCATCGGGGAAAAACCCCAAACCGGCCAGCGGAACGGTGAGCGCCGTATGCACCGAAGGCAACTTCACCTCGCCACAAGCTCGGATCACTTCCTCCAACCGCCCTCCCGGCCACTCACCGATGTATTTGAGCGTAACGTGCATGTTCAGCGGGTGGACCCAGCGGATCCCACTATAGGGGCGAAGCCGCCGCACGAGCTCGGTAAGCTGCGCGATGACTTTAGAATTCAGCTCCAGCGCGGTGAAAAGACGCATATCCTTTGAGTGTAGCCTAGAGCGCTCCCCCAGCAGTCCCAGTCCTATTTATTATGGACGGAAAACTGATCCTGGGGAGGCGTCAGATTGATCGTAACGGTTTGCTCAGGCTCCCGGAGTTCGACGGTTTCGCCGTAAGTTTGAAACCCTTCGGCAATCACCTGGAGCAAGACAAACCCTTGTTTCATGGGGGGCAGGGGGGCAGTTCCTTGCTGGCTGGTTCTCAGCTCGAAACTGCGGCCAACCTTCTTGTGCTTCTTACCCTTCAGCGTTCGGATAATGAGGCTGGCGCGCGGCACCGGCTCGCCCTCATGGTCCAGTACCACGATTCGCAGGCTGGACCATTGCTTCTTGGCGGACAACCCATGAGGGGAGATAAAAAGCGAAGCGATGATGATAGCGATCAAGGTTCTCATGTCAAGAAACCACCCGCCGACCGTCAAAGTGCAAGTCAGAAGATGAAACTCAAAGCTCCACGGTAGCTTCGAATCGCCTGCAAGAGGTACATCTGCCCACCATCGAAAGTCTGGATGGGAACATAGCCTGCCTTGAGGAGATTCCTGAGTTCAGCCCTGGCTTCCAGCTTGCCTGGGAGGGAGCCGCGGAAAGGCAGCGGCTGGCGAACGATCAGATTCAAGCCAGGGTTCGAGCGGGCCGCAAAATCGTTGTAGAGATCCGGGGCAATGACAGCCTGGCGGCTAAGCCACTGGTAGGTTGAAACCACACGCGTCCCGGTCCCGGGCAGCTCGCTCGAAAGCGAAGCCATCAGCATGTGGGCCTGTCGCATGTCGAGCGATCGGCGAAGTTCGTTAGGATCGGGGGTTTGTAACTCCAAGCTCGTCGGAGATAAGGCTCCGCCGAGCCCATACCCAATGGCCGCTTGCAAACGGTCGCGGAGCCGGCGGGCGTAAGAAACGCGAAAGCCAGACGCCTGGTGATAGCCGCCGTTGAACGTTGAGCTCATCGAAAACAGGTCAGGCAATACATTACCCCCGGCGTAGTAGCCCTCAGGCACAACCGCGGACAAGGCGGCGTCAGAAAGCCGGTCTCGATAGACGGCCGCTTCGAGAAGTCCGTCTCCCATGGTTTCGCGGTAGGCGATCTCGACGTGCTCGGTCCGCTGAACGGTGGGCCGACCGTCTTCGAGCGCCATTCTGGGAAACAGCCCCAGTGAAGAAACCTCCTGCCGGAGAGCTTCCGTACCCGTAACAGCCTCGTCCGGTCTCGGAATGCCCGAGGCGTACCGCAGTTGGACCTCACGGTCCGGACTAAGCTTGTAGATCAACCTGCCGTAGGGGCTGACGAAGTTCAGCCGGTTGAGGAAGCTGACCGACTCATAGAGGAAGCCGTACTCGAGGCGAGCCGTATCGCCCAACTCAACCCGGTCGCCGAAACCCAAGGTGAAGGTTTCGAGCCTGGGAAGATCGCTACCCAAGGGACCACCCACGATGGCCTGGGTAGCCGCCATGGGCACCTGAAGCTGCCTGACCGTGACCGAAACCTCGGGCGCGACCCCGCCCACTTCGCGTCGATAGCTGGTGTGAAAGGCAGCGGTGGGCGTTCGCGTGGTTGAGCCATAACCGAGATTGCCGCTTACCGTCAGGCTATTGTCACCGAACAGCGAGGTGGCCACGGCGAAGGCTGTACCGAGGTCTGTTTCGTTGGCCAGGGCCGATTGTCGGGAGCCCCCGCCGGCACTGACTTCCGCGTAGCCGCGCGTATCACTGAACGTGCCCGACAGTTTCCGCAGTACGGTCCGCGACTCTCTACGCTCCTCGGGAAGCAGGCGAAGGACAGGCCGGGTTGACGAAGAGGTCCGCAGGACCCATTTCCAATCGTCACTCATGTCGCGGACCTCGCCCCTGCTCGGGAACACGAGCTGAAGGCTGGAAAACAGACCCCGCAGGTTTACATCGAGGAAAGTTCTGCCGCCGGGGTCGATCTTGATGTTCTCTCTGAGCAGGGGAAGGAAGCGGTCGAGGGTGACGCGGAGGGAGTACTTTCCGGGCAGGACATCATCCAACTGGAAATTGCCGCGGTGGTCCGTGTAAACGCGGTCGGCGCTGCCTCCGGTGGCGGTCAACAAGGTCACCACCGCCCCCATCTGAGGGATTCCGCGGTCGTCCTTGACCCAGCCAACGATCGAGCCGGCGATGCTGTTTTGTGCCGCGGCAGGTAGCGCTGCGATGAGCAGCGGCAGCAAAACGAGCCGGCAAGCCTTGCCGGTCAAGTGCCACGCGGTTTTGTCGGAATCTCTCCGCTGTCGGTTCACTGGTCTAGTTGTACGTCCGACTCCAACGTGCACGCTATTGGATCTTAAAGGTCGCCGACGGCATCAGGACCTCGTTCTTGACGCTGTCGCTTACTTCCAAACTTAACCGGTACTCGCCGGGATCCAAACTGCCTAACGGAAGCAGTTTTTCGACGACCGTTTGGCGCGGCGAGGCCCCTCGAATGGTGTTGATATCCTCGGTGAAATCGAGTAAAAGTTCCTCGGGTTTATCCAGTCGCGCGATCTTGTACGTGACTGACCCGTTCGCGCGCCTGGTCTCCTCATCCTCACCGAGGTTGTAGATTTGCACGTAGATGCCCATCTTTTCGCTGCGCTTAAACTCTTCCCCGATGCGCGGCCGAACCTTGGAGCTCCCGATGACGAATTGGCCGGTTCCCAACGAACGCGTGGGAACTCGCTCAATCTTGTCGGCCAGGATGAGGGAACTGCTCGCCAGCTTGTCTTCTTCAAACTTCGGAACATGCAAAGCCACCCGGTGGGTGCTCATGGTCTCGCCGATGACGTCTTTCACAACCAGCTCCAGGCGATACATGCCCGGAGCCAGCGGGACACTCTTGTGGTAGACGGATGAGCGATTCATTTGTTGCGGCAGGCGTTCCGCGGTCGTGTCCAAGGAGACGGTGTCTTCGAAAACAGTGGCTATGCGTCGGGTAAGGGTGGTGACGCGCCCGAAGATATTTACAATCCCCTTATGAAGACCATCCTCTTCTTTGAAAATGAGGTCCTTGTTTTCCAGCTGAACAGTGATGCCTGTCAGAATCGAGTTGTCGGTGACACGAACGTAGTGAACCTTCACCTCGAAAGGGAGCGTGTTGTATTCGATGCGGGACTCGACCACTGCTTCGAGATCTTTGAATTTGACAGGCGGCGGCTTCTGGAGCTTTGCCCACTGTTCCAAGCGCTCGAACGGCTGGTACCGCCTCGAACTCATACCGTGCGGAACGCCCGGCCTGTTGCCGTTCACTCGATGGCTCCTGTCCATCATCCCCATCTGCTCATATAAGGTCGCACCGGCCCCCGGGACGTGGGTCAGAGCGTCCTTCTCGTAGGGGTCCATGGTGTGCCGATACTCGCCGGTCATGGTGGGGTCCACGAACTCGATGAGGATGTCGGTGCCGATTCCTTCTATGTAGCGGTAGCGCCAAATCTGGAACGGGAAGGTGGAAGTGGTTCCGCCACCTTCATCCATCGGCCGGTCGTACATGCCCCCGGCCGGATGGTCTTCGATCTCGTCGGGTGGCCCGAAGGTGATGTAGATGCGCCCGCGGTCAGTCCTCCAACCGGGAAAGCCGGAGGCAAATCGGTCGTTGGCGTAGGCGATTCGGCGGTAGTGCTCTTCCTTGTACTCGTTCTCCATGCTGTCGGGCGTCGGATCTCGGCGCATCCAAAACTGTTCGATAAAGTCTTCGCGCTCCTCACCCGTTGTGAACCGAACGAACGCCTTCTTCTCTACGCCCGTGATGATGTAAAGGACGTCCTCTTTCAGCCAGCGCTTGAATGGACCTTGGAGCTCTTTCTCGAGCTTCTTGAGCCGCTTACGCTCTTGTTTCTTGGTGAGCTTGCCGGCCTCTTGCTTCTCCTTGGCGGAAAGAGGCGCAACGGGGAACGCAAAAGCGAAAGCCAGAACTACCACCCCCGCGAGGAGTCTTCGTGACATGTTGACAACCGCCCCCTAGATAGATACGTGCCTACCGCTCAGACGGGTTCTCGAAATCCGACCAACCCAGTTTCGATTCTAGGACTTCCTACCCGAGAAGGTCAAGTAAATTCAAGTAACCGAGGCCAGTCGTTCGTACTATATCCACCAGAGGGATCGGCGAGACGGAGCTCGGGATCGGTCCCTCGTCGCCCCAACAGCGGGCGAGATCCAATCCAACGGGGGGGCGCGTTTCTACAAGAATCCAGAGAAGATTCTCCGAGATATTGTATCCGTAGCCGTTATGGTCTAGGACTTCCTCTGCAACTGTATTTTTTTCAATAATTTAGAAATGTTCGGATGGGTTGGGGTTTGGCGCTTCACTTGCAGAACTAGCGGTAGGTTGTTATGGGGTGAGGTGTATCTCGTCTTCGGTTCGGGTTGCCCCCGATGAGTAAGGCATTGACAAATCGGCTTTTGGCGCAGTTACTGGTGGCGGCAACCGTCGTCCTGGCGGCCGCGGCGTTGCTCAATTTTGAACAGCGCCGCGGCGTACGCCTGCCCGACGACGGCGTCACCTGGATCGACGGCGCCTCGGGGGTCGAGGCGCTTCGAATCAGCCCGGAAAGCGGGGCCGCCAAAGCTGGAATCAAGCCAGGGGACATCCTACGGAGGATCGATACGGTTCGAGTGGACGATGCCGCGGCGGTTGGCCGCATCCTTGCCGGCATCGGTGTCTGGAAGCAAGCTACCTACGTGGTGGCCCGTAGCGGAGTTGAGGTTAGCAAGCCGGTGATTGTCGGCGGGATGGGGCTGAACACGTTCGTGCACTACTTCCTGGGGGCCGTGGCCTTGGCTTACCTGGCCATCGGCGGGTTCGTCTTCTACCGCAAATCAGCGGAGCCGATGGTTCGCCACTTTTATGTGTTTTGTCTGGGGTCGTTTGTCCTTTACGCATTCAGCTACACCGCGAAGCTGGATGGCTTTGACCGCTTTGTCTACTGGTCAGACGTCTGGGCGACGCTTTTGGTGCCGGCCGTGTTCTTGCACTTCTGCCTGGTGTTTCCGGATTCACGGCAGGCCACCCGCGCTCGACGTTGGGCGGCGCGGCTGGCGTATCTCCCGGTGGCGGCCATCTTGGCTCTTCACCACGGGGCCGCTTCCGGTTTGCTTGCAACCGACCTGCCGTTGGTGGAACTGCGGTTTTTGCTCGACCGGTTGGAATACGGCCTGCTGGGATTGTATTTCCTATCCGCGGCGGCGGCGTTGGGTTTTGCCGTAGGTCGTACCGAAGACCCGGTTCTAAGGCAACAGCGGAAGTGGCTCGCGCAGGGGACTCTATGGGGTGTCCTGCCGTTTGTGATCTTCTATGTAGCGCCCTATGTGGGCGGTGAGATCGTGGGTCCGAACGGAAGCCTGGCCGTCTTCTCGCTGGGTCTGATTCCCGCGGCCTTCGCCTATGCCATCTTCAGGTACCGACTGATGGATGTGGAGGTCGTCGTGCGACGAGGCACGGCGTACACGCTGGCCACTGGGGGTGTACTGGCTGCCCTTTACGGACTGATCTTCCTGCTGAGCGGGATGGTTGCACCACAGCTGAGCGAGCTAGCGCCGGCGGCGTGGGTGATCTCGGTTGTGGTGGCTGCGATTGTGTTCCAGCCCCTGCGGCGCTTGATTCAGCGAAACCTGGAGCGGCGTTTCTACCGAGAGCGCTATGACTACCGGCAAACCCTGGTCGAGTTCGCTTCGGAGCTGAGCACGGAGACGGATCTTGAGTCAATGCTGTCCTCGACCTCGGAACGCTTAGCGCGGACTTTGGGTCTGAGTCGAATGGCGATCTTCGTGGCGACCGGGGGTTCGAATGGGGAGCCAAGCGGATTTCGCCTAGTGCGCGGAGCCGGGCTGACCGGCGTGAACGGAGCCGAAATCAACGAGCAGAGTTGGCTCGACATGAGTTTTCTTAGTTCTGAGCCGGTCGGGAAAAACGGCAGCGTTCCCTATTTGTTCCTCGAGGACCCGGCGACCTCCATGGAATGTTCCGCAGCGGCAAAACTCGCGATTGCCGATCTCGATCTTACCTACTACGTGGGCTGTCGCGCTCGGGGTCGCACGATTGCCTACTTGGGGCTGGGGCGGACGGTAGACGGGAACTATCTCTCGAGTGAGGATCTCGCGCTGGTCCAGACCGTGAGCGGGTATTTCGCCATTGCTCTAGAAAATGCGCGCCTGTACCATTCGCTCGAGCTGAAGGCCAGCGAATACCAGCGGCTCAAGGATTACAACGAGAACATCGTCGAGTCGCTGAGTGTCGGCATCCTGGCAACCGATTTGGATGATCGAGTCGAAAGCTGGAACGCACAGCTCGAGCTGACGTTCGGGATTTCACGAGAACAAGCTGTGGGGTGCCGCTTGGCGCATTTGCTGCCGGCCGGTTTGGTGGCCGAGATCGAGCGGGCGCGGGGAGAATCAGGCATCCAGAATGTCTACAAATTCCGACTTCGCGCGGACGACTTTCCCGCTGAGTTTCGACCCCAACCTGCGAGCAACGGCGGCAGTTGGGGCGAGGAACGGATGCTCAACGTTGCGATCGCCCCGCTGGTGGCGAAGAACTTCGATCCGATCGGGCGGCTCGTCATTCTTGACGACGTAACGGAGAGGGTCGAACTCGAAGAGCAATTGGCCCACGCCGACAAAATGAGCTCGATTGGCGTATTGGCCGCGGGCGTAGCTCACGAAGTGAATACGCCGCTGGCTGTGATTTCAAGTTACGCCCAAATGCTGGCCAAAAAAGTGGCCAGCGACCCGCAGCAGATCAAAATCCTGGACAAGATTACCTCGCAAACCTTCCGCGCCAGCGAGATCGTCAATGCGTTGCTAAACGCTTCCCGAGTGTCACCCAGAGAACTAGCTCCGCTCGATCTGAATCAGGTGCTCACCGAAACGCTTTCCCTTGTCGAGCCGCAATTGCCCCAGAACAAGATCAATGTGCGGCTCGATCTCAGACCGGAAGCCGCATCCGTAGTCGGCAATAGCGGAAAGCTACAACAGGTCTTCCTGAACCTCCTGCTCAATGCGCGCGATGCGATGCCGCAGGGCGGACAGCTGACTGTCCAGACACGAGTGGCGGAGAGCAATGGGGGTGAGGCGGCGGCGCAAGTCGTCGTAAGCGACACCGGAGTGGGCATGACGGCTGAACAAGCTCGACGCGCTTTCGACCCCTTCTTCACCACCAAGGAGCCGAAGCGTGGAACAGGTCTCGGCCTGGCCGTGAGTTACGGCATCGTCCGCGAGCACTCGGGTAATATGAGTGTGGAAAGCGCGCCGGGCAAGGGTGCGTCGTTCCGCGTCGAGCTGCCCCTGGCCAGGAAGCCCATACATGCCTAAGGCTCCATCCCAAGCCCCTCGGGAGTCCAAAGGCAAAATCCTCATCATCGACGACGAAGACGCGATCCTCGAGAGCCTCGAGACGCTGCTTGAGCTCGAGGAGTACGAGGTAGCCACGGCAGCCACCGCGGGCAGCGGCGTAGCGGCGCTGGAGTCGACAGCATTCGATCTGGTGCTGCTCGACCTGATGCTTCCGGACCGCTCGGGTCTCGAGGTGCTGGAAGATGTGCGCACGACCGACCAAGAGACGCCGATCGTGATGTTGACCGCATACGGCTCGATCGAAACCGCCGTTCAAGCGATCAAGCTCGGCGCCAACGATTTCTTCACCAAACCCTGGAACAACGAAAAGCTGCTGATCGAGATCGATCAGACAATCACACGGCGGCGACTGGAGCGCGAGAACGCTCACCTGAAGAGTGTCCTCAAGAAGCGCTTCGGCTTTGCCAACATCATCGGCAAAAGCGAAAGCATGCAGCGGGTCTACGACCTGGTTGGCCAGGTGGCGCCCAGCCGCTCGACCGTACTGATTCACGGTGATAGCGGCACGGGGAAGGAGCTCATCGCGAAGGCCCTGCACGCCAACTCGCCGCGCGCAGGAAAACCCTTTGTCCCCGTTAACACCGGGTCAATCCCCATCGATCTGCTGGAATCGACGCTGTTTGGTCATGTCAAAGGCGCGTTTACCGGGGCCTTCCAAACTCGCAGGGGCTGTTTTGACGTCGCCAATGGAGGGACGATTTTCCTCGACGAGGTGGGCACCCTCGAAATAGAAACGCAGGCGAAGCTGCTGCGGGTTATCCAGGAACGTGAATTCATGCCGGTGGGATCGACTGCAACGGTCAAGGTGGATGTGCGGATCGTAGCAGCGACCAATGTCAACTTGGAGCAGCAGGTCCGCGAAGGCGCCTTCCGAGAGGATCTCTACTACCGGCTCAACGTCATTGAGATCAACCTGCCGCCGCTGGTGGAGAGGATGGAAGATATTCCCCTATTGACGGAGCACTTCTTCGATCGCTATTGCCAAGAAAACGAGCGCTTCCTCGATGCCAACGGCCGCTCGACACTGCGATTCGCCCCTGAAGCGGTGAGGGTTCTCATGGACCACCCCTGGCCGGGCAACGTTCGTGAGTTGGAAAACGTCGTCGAGCGGGCGGTGGTGCTTGCCACCGAGCCCGAAGTGGCGGTCGACTTGTTGCCCGAATCGCTACTGGGTTCGGACGGCAGCTCGCGCGTCCGCGTCCCCGCAAACTTCAAGCCGGCCGCAGGCGCCAGTTTGTACGAAGTTGTCGAAGAATTCGAGCGCCGCCTGATCATGGAAGAGCTCGAAAAATGCGGCTGGAGCCAGACGGAGACTGCCAAGAGCTTGCGAGTCGCCCTCTCGACCTTGAATCAAAAGATCCAGCGGCTCAACATTGACGTCAAGCGTATGCGGGAGCTAGTGCAAGCAGGGCGGTAGAGAAGCTGTCGCTTCGTACGAGCATTGCAGGTCCCCCCATCACCTTCCAGCATCTGAACCCTACCGTCCCTTCCTGACGGTTGCGACCCTCTCCCTCTCCAAGTCGCCCCCCCACAATCGAGCGATTCGGCTCTAATTGTGGGTGTGGTCGCTGACCGTTGCCTGTGGGTTCATGCGTTGCTAGGCTTTCGGATGGAAGGAGGGACCAGAAACCGAACCATGAACGAAAGAAACGGTCTGAAGGTCGTGCTGGGAATCGCTGGTCTGCTGGCCTGGATGGCCTACATTCTGGCGTGCCGAGCTTCCTGGAGCCCTGACGGTTCCAAGGTCCTGTTTCCGTACTACAATCCGGAGGCGGATGAAGCCGGTGTCGCTCTGTACAACAGAGATACCGGAGCGGTGAAGTCGATATTCGCACAAGCAAGCCCAAGTAGCGACAACCTGATACCGGTCCAGTGGGAAAGCGATGGCGGACGAGCGATCGCGTGGATCGAGTGGGGCAATAATGACAGCGAGATTCTCCTTCTGCCCATTGAGGCCGCGAAACCAGCTAGGCGGTTCAAGCTTCCGGGCGTAGGATGGGAAGGAGGGCCCTCGCCAGAAGTAAACGGAAAACTTTATCTCGGCGGCAAATCTCTGACCGAGCTTAACCTCGAAACCGGGGAAGCCCGGAAGTTGAAAATGCAGAACGAAATATGGCCGTTCGGGGGGGACGGTCGTGTCTTCTACGGCTATGAGAGGGAGGCAACCGACAGGGACGGGGAAGAGGGAGGGTCAGAAGCCTTCGAGATCGGAGAACTGGACACGGAGGATTTGGCGCTGGACCCCCTCTTCGATCTCAAGCGGGCAGACCTGCGGCGCTACGGTGTCAAGGATCTTGGCTTCCCTGAGGCCCACGGTACGGGCTTTGCGCTTGTCGGCGAAGGGGAGCAGCGGGATCTGATTGTCATCTGTACGGCGACAGGCCTAAAGAAGGTCATAACGCCGGAGTTCCCCACCGAGCGGTACCGGCTGGGCACCCTGCAATGGTCGCCGGATGGCAAGACGATCTACGCCGCGGTTGTTACTCCCACCGAAGAGGAAGATTTCGTGCGCTACTCGGTTGGCGTAATTCCTGTTGACGGCGGTCCCGCTGGGTTGCTCCCCATTGCTCTCCTTAAGGGAGATTTGCCCGATGAGCCTGTAGTTTCGCTTCAGATCGCCCTATCGCCCGATGGGTCGACGATCGCCACGGCGACTGCGTACCTCGATTCCGATGCCATTGCCATGGAAGACCGCGCCCTCTACTTGCTGGATGTCAAGGGCTCCGAGCCGAAGGTAACAAAGGTTCCGCTGCCGCCGTGGAAGTTGCGCCTGAAGGAGGTCGATCGGTGACGGTGCTGGAGCGGATCTTTTCCTACGTCTGCGGCAGCCATCACCTTTGGGCTCCCGGAGGAGAGGCGTTGCCCTTTTGCAGTGCTGTCCGGGGAAAGTCGCGCCATCGGACGGTAAGTCTCGACCGTTCAATGTCTTATGGCCTGTTTTGCCCGGGAACGATTTGAAATCCCGAGGCCGCAAATGGTCGCCTGAACGGAGCATCCGGACGCGGCACAATGAGGGATGAACCTTGGCCGTACGGTTTTCTCCCAACTGATCGAGCACCTACCGAGCAAAGAGTTTCAGAAATGTGTATCGCGCTACCGCGGCGATTCCTATCTGAAAAGTTTCTCCTGCTGGGATCAGTTTCTTGCGATGGCATTCGCCCAGCTGACCTATCGGGCAAGCCTCCGCGACATCGAGACGTGCCTGCGTTCGATGCACGGCAAACTCTACCACATGGGATTCCGCGGCAGGGTAGCGCGCTCGACACTGGCCGACGCGAACGAGTCGCGCGACTGGCGGATCTACGCGGACTTCGCGCAGGTCTTGATTGGCATGGCACGGCCGTTATATGCCCACGACCCGATCGGTGTGGACTTGGACCAGACTCTGTACGCTCTCGACTCGACAACAATCGACCTCTGCCTGTCGCTGTTTCCGTGGGCGAGATTCCGCAAGCAAAAAGCCGCCGTGAAGATGCACACGCTGCTGGATCTGCACGGCAATATTCCCACGTTCATCCGCATTACTGGAGGCAAAGTGCACGACATCAACATCCTCGACGAGATCGGCCCGGAGGCCGGCGCGTTCTACGTCATGGATCGGGCCTACGTCGATTTCGAACGCCTCTTCGTGTTCACTCTCTGCTCGTCGTTCTTCGTCGTGCGAACCAAGAAGAACATCTTGCTCCAACGGCGCTACTCGCATCCCGTCGACAAATCCACGGGCTTGCGCTCGGATCAGACCGTCATACTGGCTGCCATCGAATCGGCCCAAGCCTATCCCGACCCGTTGCGGAGGGTCAGTTACTTCGACGCCCGGACGAACAAGCGGCTGAAGTTTCTGACCAACAACTTCGCGCTCCCGGCGCTGACCATCGCCCACATCTACAAGTCGCGTTGGCAGATTGAGTTGTTCTTCAAGTGGATCAAGCAACATCTGCGAATCAACTCGTTTTACGGCACCAGCGAGAACGCCGTCAAGACGCAGATCTGGATCGCTGTCTCGATTTACGTGCTCATCGCCATCGTCCGGAAACGCCTCGGGCTGGAAGCGAGTCTTTACCAGATTCTACAGATTCTCAGCGTTACGCAATTCGAAAAAATGCCCCTTTTACAGGCACTCCAGCCATCCGACTCCCCAAACGAATCCCCCTATGACCCCAACCAATTGATTCTATTCGACTTTTAACCGGACAGCAGTGATCCAAAGTTGTCGTCCAGGGGGTTGTGGGCGTCGGGAGAGAAGGGAAAGATCCCATCCGACTGCCCCGTCACCAAGCCCTGCCCGGCAACCGAAGTCGCGCCGATATTCTCCGAGAAGCCCACACCCGGGAAGATAGCCGCGAGGTAGATCGGAACAGGAACAAATGCTGACACTTGCGCGAAGCGGTAACCAGCCGCGCTGCCAGTGCTGATGATCGTGGCCGCGTCTTCGTAAGTCCCGTTGAGCTCGGTGGCGAAGGTGACATTTACGCTTTGAAACGTCCCATCCGTTCCGAATGCCCAGCGGTTCGGGTTTGTTCCGGACTGCGATATCGGCTTGGCGGCCGTCTCCGCGTCGGTGATTCCCAACAGCGAGCCGTCCAGCTGCTTCACTGCGAAAACCGACGCTGAATCAGTAAAGTTATAGACTTCGTTTTTCGTGATGTAAAGACGGCACAAATCAATCGCCAGTCCCAAGATGCCGAGAATGACAAACGCGGCAAGTGCCGCCAGAATGAGCGCTACGCCTCGCCTGCCGCCATCGCACAGTCTGCCATGCGAGCTACGACGATCCGCCTTATTGTTTTTCATCATGAATCCCCTCACGCTGTACTACCTGAGGTTGCGGACCGACAATTAACCACAAGTACAATCTTGTTGGCCGAAAGCGATGGCATGACAACCGTGTTGCTTTTTGCCTTCCTTCGCAAGGCCCCTACTACTCTAAAACTCTATTACTACACCATCCTAAGGTGTTTGTCCAGCCCCGAAATAGCTATCACCCCAGGTCTAGTATTAGAGCCCGATGGAAAATGTCGTAACATCACGCACGTGCCTGTCAGCGAGCAGCACATGTCCCCAAAGTTTTCCGCCGGACCGATCTGAAAGGCAGCCCTGTTCTCCCTCAGTCCGGCCACAGCGCCCTCTCCTAGTGTCACCTCCGATGCCCCAGCGCTCTTTTACACCACTGCTGCTAGAGTGTTTGGCTAGACCCATAGCAGTACTGGTATTAGTACTATCGAGCGATTTGCAGAACGCCGCACGGAAACGCGCTTTACTGCCCACAATCTCTTGGGCGGCAGGAGCAGACGCGTTTTGCAGTCCAGTGATTATCCACCTAGAATAGAGTGGGCGGTGAAACCGATGGCGGAGAGAATTGTTAAGTGCGTAAAGTTCGGCAAGGAGCTTCCCGGGCTCGATGAGACCCCCTTCGAAGGGGAGCTGGGCCAGAAGATATATGACAACGTGTCAAAAGACGCCTGGGCTTTGTGGGCCGAGCACCTCAAGATGGTCATCAACGAGTACCGGCTCAACCCCGCGACGATGGAGGCCCAGGAACTAATCATGAAGCAGATGGAAGAGTTCTTCTTCGGTGAAGGCTCGCAGCTCCCCCCGGGCTATGTCCCCCCCACACCTGGGCAGACCAAGCAGTAATTGCCCACCGCGTCCCCTTGTCCGAACCCAACCAAGCGCTCCAAACGGTATGTCTGTGGAGGAGTGGGAAGACCGTGATCGCGCCCTGAGGCGTCTACTTAGCCTCGGCGCTGAGCTCAGGCATTCGCCCGAAAGACGAAAGGGACAGGAATCGTTACCATGTGGGTGATGATGCGCTCGCGAACGACTCCACTTGAATCGATCCTAACGGCGTGCTTATCGACTGTATTGACCGCCTCTCTGCAAGCGAAAGACCTTGTTGTCAAGGTGGACCAAGTTCAGCTGCTCTCCGCTTGTTCGGAAGGAGCAAGCGGGATTGCCAGCTTGCCGCAGGGCCACAAGGTGCAGCTTCGATTTGCCATCGCAGGCATCACGAGCCCCTGTTACTCCGTCTCCACCGAGATCGAGGGCAAGCGGCTGCGCGGTTACATTTCCAAGGAGTCCCTCGCCGGGCTTGAGGATTTCGAGCGGAGCCGCCGCAGCGCCTCGGCGAGCAGGGTCGTTGACTCTACCATCATGACTCTGGGGATCGAGAGCACCCAACCCACCCGGCCGGAGGCGATCGCGGAAGACGACTCGCCCGCGCTTCAGGCTGCCGTGCTCGAAGCCATTGCGATGCTGAAAAGAAAGCAGCCGGCAGATGCAGAGCGCATCCTGGAGGCCGCCGGAGCGCCTCCGGAGCATCCGCAAGTGGCGCTTCTTCGCTCGCAGGCTCTTCTACAGCTCACTCGCCCCGACAGGGCACTCCAGGTGGTCGAGCCGGCCCTAAAGCGCCACCCCGATAACGCCGACCTGCTCGCCGTCGCAGGGATCAGCTTATACCAGAGAGATGACGTTGAGGCAGCCCGCAAGTACTTGAAGCGTTCGCTCGAGATCCAGCCTAACCCCTCTATCGAGCGAATTTACGCCAAGGCCCTCCGCGAGTCCAAGGGCGACAAAAGCGACGATGCGACGTACGGTTCACGATTCGTGTTGCGCTACGAGGGTGAAAACCTGGACCCGACGGCTGCTCGCCGCTTGAGTGCCGCCTTTGAGCGAGAAATCAACCGAATTTCTTACGAGTTGGGCTGCCCGTCGAACGAGCGTTTCGTCGTCATTATTCAGAGCCTCTCAAACTACCGGGTCACCACCGGAGCGTCGGACTGGAGTCGTGGCCAATACGACGGCAAGATCCGTATCGCACTTCCCAGCAATGGGCAAATCGACGCGCACGTTCGCAGCACCCTCTCGCACGAATTCGTGCACGCTTGTCTCGCTAGGATCGGTCGATGGCCAGCTTGGCTGCACGAAGGTCTGGCTCAAAAATTCTCGGGCAGGCAATTATCCCCTCAGGACATCAAGCGGCTCAACCACTTAGGGAGCCAAGAACAGCTTCCCAGCCTGGAACTGCTCGCGGGGGGCTGGGCCTCCATGAATACCAACCAGGCAGCCGTCGCGTATAAGATAGCCCTCGCAGCGGTTGACATTTTTCTCAGCGAACGCCGGCACCTCGGCGTGAGGAACTTGATGAATAATCCTCAAAGGCTTCCGGAAATCACAGCCTTCCTCGACCGCCGGCTGCAAGAAACATACCAGTAATTCCCGCCGCCAAGATCTTCACCCAGAATTCCGAAGGCATCGCGCTATCTGGAAAAGCAGTTCCGCCTTTCGGAAAGAAGACCGTGGTCTCGCATGGACTTCACCCAGCCCGGCAGTTTTCGAAGGGGCAACTCGAATCGTCACCCGCTCCAGTCCCCCAGACTCGCTCCATCATCCACGTTAGGCTGTGCCCGGCGTCGATCTCGGGTAGGCAACACGCCTGGACTAGTGTGATTGCTGGATTGGGAGGTAGGCCGCGCCGTAAAGTCCGGCCTTGTTACCCAACTGAGCCTTTTCGATGCGCGTGTTTGTCTGGCGATAGGTGTAGGATCGCTTCCGGACTTCTTCGAACATGGCGGGAGCGAACCGGTCCCACCCGGCCAAGACTCCACCGGCCAATAGGTAGAGAGGAAAGTTGAAGACATTGATGAGGTTCGCTAGTCCGCGCCCCAGCGCTTCGCCCATGCGCTCGTAGATACGTACAGCCGCGGCGTCCCCATCTTGCGCCGCTGCGTCGACGAGGCGAGCGCTGATTTTCCCATGAGATTCCGCGAGTTCGGCTAGCGCGGGGGACTTGCCCGCTGCGATGGCCTCCTCGGCCATGCGCCGTACCGCTGTGGCCGAGGCGTGCGCTTCCAGGCAGCCGTAGTTGCCGCAGCCGCACAGCGCGCCCCCGTGGGATTCGACGGTAATGTGACCGAGCTCGCCCGCCATCCCGTCCTGGCCGTGTAGCACCTTACCGCCGCTGATGACGCCTCCGCCAATGCCGGTCCCCAATGTCAGCAGGACCAGGTCGTCAACGTCCCGGCCGGCGCCTAGCCACACCTCTCCTAATGCGGCCGCGTTGGCGTCGTTCTCGAGGATGACTGGGCAGCCAAGCTCGCCTTCAAGGTTATCTCTAAGTGGAAAGTTCTCCCAACCCGGCAGGTTCGGCGAGGTGACGATCAAGCCCTCCTCGAGGCGAATCAAGCCTGGCACGCCAATGCCAATGCCCAGGAGCTCGTCGCCGTCGTGGCCAGTTTGCACTTGCCGAATGCCCTCCATGATGTTCGATGCCACTTTGTCGCGCCCGGCGGCGGCTTCCGTTGCGACTTTGAAGTCCTCAAGCAGGGTGCCGTCAGGCGTGATCGCCGCGGCGCGTAGATTCGTGCCGCCAAGGTCAACGCCAATTGCAAAATCAGCCAAGGTCGTTCGCCTCGTTCACCGGCGCATCATATCACAGGGTTGACCAGTGACATAGGGTGTTCCTTCAGCCTGTCGCTTCCAGGTATTAGATCGGCGGTTTGCGGCGGTGCCAATCGGTGCGTCTTTGGAATTCCTTTCCTACTTGCACTAGAATGTGCTCTTCGTGAGGACGCCCAACGAGTTGGATTCCGACTGGCAAACGGTTCGCTCCGAATCCGCAAGGCAATGAGAGAGCGGGCAGACCCGCGAGGTTGCTTGCCGCGGATAGGTCAATCGTGCCCGGATCGCCTGCTGGAAGTTGCAGCGGCCGGCCGGCATCCAAGGGTTCATCCAAGCGAGAGGCGGTCTCCGGGGTGGTTGGCGAGACGATGAGGTCAACGTGTGTGAAGAGATCACGAAGTTTATCTTGGATGATCCGCCGAGTCTGCATGGCCCGGAGGTATTCCGATGCGGGAATTGCGAGGCCCGCTTTTAGCCCCGCTTTTTGCCGCTCGTCGGCCAGAGTTTCCAGCTTGTCGCTACGGATCAGAGGCTCAAAGACGCTTGAGCCCTCTGCCGAGATGATGATTTCTGCCGCGTCGCCGTACGGCATCTCGGGGAGAGAGATCGGCTTGAACCGCAGCTTCATCTCCCGGAACACGTCCAGCGCGTCTTGGAAAGCGGGACGGGACGCCGGGTGCGCCCAATGTCGGAAGTCGATGTCGGAGAACCCGACGCGAAATGTCTCGAAGGAGGGTCTCGTTCGACTCCGATAGTCGAAGTCGCGCTCCGAAGAAGAAGGGTCTTTGGGGTCGTTTCCAGCTATCGCTTCCAACACCAGCGCGCAATCGACCGCCGAACGGCACATCGGCCCCAGCTTGTCCATGGTCCAGGAAAGAGGCATGGCACCGTGTCGGCTCACGCGCCCATAGGTCGGTCGCAGGCCGGTAATTCCGCAGTAGGACGCAGGCGTGGTGATGGATCCCCAGGTCTCTGAGCCAATGGCAAATGCTGCGAGGCCGGCCGCGAGGGCGCTTCCTGGTCCGCTGGACGAGCCACCTGCCCAGTGGTTGGTGTTCCACGGATTTCGCCCCGGCCCGTGCATCGATGCAGTGGCGTACCGATAACCGCCGGCACCGGCGAGCTCAACCATCGCCAGCTTCCCGACGAGGACCGCCCCGACCGCCCCCAACTTCCGGATGACTGTGGCGTCGTAGTCGAACTGCTGTTGGCGGTAGGGCTCGGCGCCCCACGAAGTGGGTGTATCCTTAGTCGCGAGAAGGTCCTTGACGCCCCAGGGGATACCTTGCAGGGGACTTTCGATGCGACCAGCTTGAAAAAGCGTGTCCGCCTGATCGGCTTGCCCGAGAGCTGGCTCTTCCATGAGGTGTGCCAAGGCGTTGTAGCGCGGGCCGAAGCGACGTAGGCGGTCGAGATAGGCCAGCGTTAGCTCGCGCGACGAGAATTCCTTTTTGGCGAGACCGGATGCTAGATCCGTTATCGATTGGAACAAGGTGGCCTCCATCAAGGATGGAACGTGAAGGCAGGCTCGGTGTCGAAGGGAATATCGATCCCTCTCAGGCCTCGAGCCCGACGGCCCAATCGCATGAGAGAGGAGGCGAGTTCGGAGTCTGTCGAGTGCTCGCGCTTGGTTGGGGGAGCGGTCTGCTGAGCGGCGGCAGAGCTAGCAGCTGCTGCTGATAGCGTTGCGGTGAACATTCTCCGCGAGATTGTGGATTTCACCATCGAGAGCCTCCATCGGTTTCGAGCAGGGCTGCGCGGTTGCGCCCCGTGGGTTGCGTTGCCGTGAGTAAGATACCACAATGGCAACTCGGCTCTATGCTGCGGGCTTTCCTACTGGTCTATCCGTTTCTGTGCCTCTATATATTCCTAGGGACGGTGATTTTCGTCCCGCTGACATGGATCACACGGGACATCCGCGCAATTTATTGGGTGGCGAGGACCGGCGTACGAATGGGCTTGAGGCTTTCAGGCGTCAAGGTGAAGATGGTGCACCCGGAATACGCTTTTGAACATCCTAGCTGCGTCTATGTGAGTAACCATGTCAGCAATCTTGATCCTCCCGCTCTCTTTATAGTCCTGCCCCGGTCGGCCTTCGTGCTCAAGCAAGAGCTGAGCCGAATTCCTTTGCTCGGGTATGTGATGGGTCTGGGAGGGTTCATCTACGTGAATCGCAAAGACCGAGACTCGCGACGGCTGGCGCAGCGAGAGGCTGTGACTAGGCTGCGTCAAGGAATCTCGGTGATTATCTTTCCGGAGGGCACCCGGAGTCGGGACGGGAAGTTGCTACCTTTTCGTCCGGGGCCGTTTACGATTGCGATCGAGGCGCAAGTGCCGATCGTTCCGGTCACAGTTCGCGGTGCCCGCCAACTCATGCCCAAGGGCAGGCCGACCGTCGTACCCGGAGAGATCTCGCTCGTGTTCCATCCGCCTGTGCTAACCGAAGGACTGGCCCCCGAGGCACGGGGAGACCTGATGAAGCGGATACGTCAGACAATGGAGGAGGCTCTTTAGAGCCAGGGTCCCACCCGTCGATACTCTCGTACCCGTTATCTGCCGCCGAGCGACCCAACGTATTCAAGCATCGCCTGCTTGTCCATCCCGGCGATCCCAAGATGCTCCGGAGTACGGGCGCGTTCCCAGAAGTCGATGCCAAGGGCCGCGGATGTCAGCTCGACCAGCGCTCGCATGGTCGGGCAAGCCACGCCAAGCTGTTCGCCCAGCTTGCTCCAGGCGGCAAGACCGTAGGGGACGTCTTCGGTGAGCCAGCGGGTATCGAGTGCACCGGGAGCTCGCAAGGCGGTCAGCATTCGGCTGCCATTGATCGTGGCCCACAGGTCTCCCTGCGGTCCGAACCCTGCCTCGTGGAACGCTTGGTCGACGGGCGTGAGGTCCAGATCTAGCACCTTTGCGATCGCCAGACGCTCATGATCGACCGCGTAAATGAGCCGGCAAACGCCGGGGGTGACGCCTTCTTCGTAGAAGTAAAAGTCACCGCGGGAATACTCGACACGGCCCGCGTTGAGAAGGACACCCGCCGGATGCACCACCGGGTTCATGGCGGCCAGCCCACAAGCGAGAACGTTGGGATAGAGCCGGACACCAGGAAACCAGGGCTCGACCAACTCTCTGACTCGGTCGCCCTCTCCACTGGGAAATACTCCCAGCCCCAGCCCGTTGACCACACCCCAAATGTGCGCCAACGTGGGCGCAAGCTTGCGGCAAACGTACGGGGCGGTGTCCGTCTCGGCCAGCACAACTCCGTCCGCCGAGCCGTGCTTTCGTAGAATCCGAGCGAACTCCAAGCTTCCCATTGTCCCCGGCATCAGGACCACAGCTTGGCCTTTTCGAAGATGGGGCGCACAAGCCTCCGCGAAGGCACGATGCCCATACGCTGGGACGATGAGCAGAACCAGCTCGCATTCGACCAGCGCTTCTCCGAAATCAGTCGTGACCCGATTCAGCGTAGCGGAGCCTTTGTGAGCGACCCCATCGAGCAGAATCTGCCTCGACTCGCGGATTGGATCGATCGCTTCTTCGAACTGGGAGAGCTCGCACAACGTCACGGAAGCGCCCGCGAGAGTCAGATTCGCCGCGACCGAAAAGGCCGTATTGCCGCCACCGAGAACTGTAACGGGTGATTTAGTCATCGAGTCAGCTCCTTTTTCAGATTCGCGTCACGCGGCGAAACCAATAACGCGGAACCGTTCGGTCGGGATCATAGCAAGCCCGTGGTAGAAGTGAAGGTCGCGAAAAATCGGGCACAGCCGGCCCATTCGCTTCACGCCAGTGCTTCACTCTAGGGCTATGGCTAGGGGCGAATTGGTGGCAGTCCCCATTCTTCGCTGCCGTCACAACCTTTGCCGCGGGGACACAGGACTCCGAGCACCCCGGAAGTATTCACTACGGGCCGCCATCCCCTGTGCACCGCAGTCTACACGTCGGCCGTCCTCGAAGCAACGAGATCAAGCGGCAAATAGTGGATCTCTCCACCGGGGTGGCGTATCATTCTAGGCGGAATGCCGGCCCGAACGACTTTGCGCCGACACCTAAAGGGCCTTTGTCTTGCGAAAAATGGGGACTGCCACCTGTTCGCGCCCCATCAAGCCCCTCGAAGTAAACCATTGAGCCTGAAGCGAATTGGCTGGCTGTACCCGATTTTTCGCGACGCCTGCTCTTACCGCCGGCTGCTGAGACACCTTTTACTCGTCCCCGCCGTGGCCGTTCTCACGCTGGCCGGATGCTCGCAAGTCCCGCCTGAGCCACCGTCCGACATCGACCTGATTTTTTGGGAAGAGCAGTCGTGGGAAACCGGCGGGTATAGCCAGCGATTGACCTTGTGGGCGGACGGGCAGAGCGAGATACGGATCGTGCTCGGGGGCCGGACACCTCGTTCGGGAGTCATCCGGCTTCGTACCGGCTGGACGAAAACAGCCAATGCTTTGGTGAAGCGAAGTCCCCTACCACCGGAGAAAGCCTAGGATCGTTTCGAACGCGCTCTCAAAGCGGGAATCCATCTCCTCGAACCTGTCCGGGCGAACTATCTAGACGGCAGCGGGACGCTGGTCGGCGTGCGGATCGGCGGCAATGTTCGGGAAGTCGTCATCGCTCATCTTTCCGAAAGCTGGCACCAAACGACGAATTACCGACGGTTTCAGGCCGTGGCGGAGGCGATGTCGGACTTCGATCGGGACGCCATCCAGCGGGAAGAGTGAGCGCGCCGGTCTGGGGACCTGACGCGGTTCGTGCAGGAACCGATAGGAAATCCGTCTGGAACCCGTGTAGCGCGGATCTCGCTTTTGAGATCCGCGGCTGGTAGTGACCGCCACTCCTGGCGGTCCTGGATTCGAGGACCGGACGGGCAATCGTGCTGGCCGGCGCGGTGGTCCGCCCATGCCGTTTACCATGTCCCGGTCTGTCCGGGCTTGGCCTCTTTCAGCCCCATCAAACATTTGTCAGGGTTTCCCGCAAGGTCCTTGCCAAATCCTCCTCGTCTTCCCGGCTGACGGTTCGCAAGTCAACCAGCACGCGGTCCCGTTCACAGCGCGTGATTACTGGCGGATCACCCTGCCGCAGGCGCTCCTCGAGTTTCGCCGCGGATAACCCAGTGGGGGGCGCAACAGCGATAAGCGTTGTAGGCAGGGTTTCGGCGGGCGTCGATCCTCCGCCGAGGACGGATTGGCCCGGAACCAAGTCAACGATTCCCCCCGTGTCGTCCCTTATGCTTTTCACGAAGCGTTCAGCTCGCTCGTGAATGCTCTCGGGTGATTCGCGCACCATTTGCAAGACGGGGATCTCGTCATAGCGCTGGAAGAGATAGTCGCGGAGGGTGGCTTCGAGAGCCGCGTAGGTGAGCTTGCCGACGCGCAAAGCCCGGAACAAGGGATTCCGCCGTACCCGTTGCACCCATTCCGCCCTTCCTGCAATGATGCCGGCCTGTGGCCCGCCGAGAAGCTTGTCACCGCTAAAGGTGACCAAATCAACCCCGGCCTGGAGGCTCGCCGTAACAAGGGGCTCGTCGGCAAAGCCGGCGCTAGTCAAATCGTAAAGGCAGCCGCTGCCAAGGTCTTCCACCACCGGCAGGCCCAGCTCTTTGCCGAGCGAGACCAATTCTTCGAGGCTCGGTCGCGCAGTGAAGCCAACCATACGGAAGTTGCTGTGATGCACGCGCAGCAGCAACCGCGTGTCCGGATTCACCGCCTCACGGTAGTCGGAGATGTGTGTACGGTTGGTGGTACCCACTTCGTGGAGCCGCACTCCGCTGCGCGACATGATGTCAGGGATGCGAAAGCCATCTCCGATCTCGATCAGCTCGCCGCGGGAAACGACAACTTCCCCGTCTTGCGCTAACTCGTTCAACGCCAGAAAGACTGCCGCGGCGTTGTTGTTGACGACGACCGCCGGGGCCCCGAGAAGTTGTTCCAGTAGCTTGCCGACATGGACATCGCGCTTGCCGCGTCGGCCCTGACTAAGGTCATACTCCAGATTGCTGTATCCTCCGGCGGTGCGCCGAACCGCCTCGACGGCCCGCGCCGAAAGCGGCGCCCGCCCGAGATTGGTGTGGAGAATTACCCCGGTAGCATTGATCACCTTTCGCAGCGAGGGTTGCCCGCGAGCCTCGAGCCGCTGAGCGACTCGTTCCTCGACGCGGTCACCTATGTCGCCGCTCCACTCCGCCGGCGGTCCGTCGTCCCAGAGGCCATCGCGAATGGCCGTGCGGACTTCCTCGAGGGTCGCCCGAATTTCAGCGACCACGAGTACACGGGGGTTCGTCTGGAGCCACTGTTTGACGCGTGGTCGACCCAGCAGGTCGTCCACCGCGGGAAGGTCCTTGTAGCGCTGCTTTCGCTCCACCGCCTCCACGTCCCCATTGCAACACCGCTGCGTGAAAGGCGTCAACGCGACCGCGGGAGCTTACTGAGTCTCTCGGAACGCGGATCGCCTCAGCGGTTTCGTGACGGTCCTCGCCTAGCCTACGGCATCAAATCGAATGCTACTCTCAACGCCCTCTCGAGAGCTTTCATCTCGTCCGGGGTGACTCTCTTGATAAAGCCGCGCAGGCGGGATTGATCGAGCGAGCGCACCTGATCGAGCATCGCCTTTGACTTCTTGTTTCCCAAAGTGATCTGTGCCTCAAAGGAGTAAACGCGGCGAACCTTCGAGGTCACGGGAACTGCCAGGACCCGTTGGCCAGCCCGATTCTGGGCATCGTTCGAGAGAATCACAGCCGGACGGGTCTTCTTGACCTCGGTTCCGATCGTGGGATCGAGGTTGACCCAGAAAACATCGCCCCGTCGGGGCCAATTGGGCTGGGCCACCTACCGCCAACCTTCGATTTCGAGAGCGTCCCAGTCGTCGAGGACCTGGCCGCGTTCCTCGTCGCGCTGTGCGGCGACGTATTCCTTGTACAACTCATCTTCGCTCGAGCGGAGCTTTTCCCGAACGGCCTCGGCAATGAAGCGGCTCATACCGCGCTGGCCTGCAGTTCGTTTCAGCCGCCTGTAGAGCTTCTCGTCGATCGTGATGCTCATCGTCTGCATGGAATGATCCTAATATATATTATATATCACATATACCACCTGTAACGTGGATCCGGTCCGGGCCCACGGGTGGCGGATTCCTGGCAGACCGTACGGGCCCCAGATCCGCGACGGTTTGATCTTGATTGATCCCACGGATTGAGAAAATCCGCGCCTTCGGACTAGCGATCCACTCCAACCAGGGACGGTAAATCGCCCCTCGGATCGCGAGATCCGTCGCCCGTGCTGCGCCGCTCGGCGGCTTCAACCGCCGCCACCTTCTCGCCAAATCGTGCAGCAGCAAAAAATGGGGACTGCCACCAATTCGCCCCCTGACATGACCCAGGAAAAGCACTCGGCCCGAAGCGAATTGGCTGGCTGTACCCGATTTTTTGCGACCTCCACTTCTATAACGGGCTGCTACGGTATTCCACATGGTGAGGCCTCCTTATCCGTATCGCTAGAGCGACGCCGGGAGGGCAATCCCGATTTCCTTATACCCTCCTGTGACAGTGGACCGGTTTATACCCGGGCTGGGACCGCCACGAGTGGCGGTCGCTACCAGGCCCGCGCCGTGGGGCTCACCCGATCTGCGGGGCTCGTGCAATCCCTGGCCGCAGGCTGCCGCCTGCGGCTCTGCCGCTGGTCGATTGGCACTGGGCGGTTGATTTCACGGGAGTTCGGCGAGATTGGGTTTGTTTGGTTTTTTGTAGTTGAAGCGCTCTCAGGCGTCGAGAAGAGTCTCGACGCGGCACACTGAGAGTGTGCGCCACAAAGGAATCGGATGTGTTCGCATGATCGGAATGTTGGTTCCGAGAGCGGTGCGGAGCCCCCGCGGGAGGGGTCATATCGATCGTGGCCGGGGCGGAGCAACGGCCGCGGATCTCAACGGCGAGATCCGCGCTACGGGTTTCGTCCTCAGACGGCGTTGATTCCACGGGAGTTCGGCGGGATTGGGTTTGTTTGGTCGTTTGCGTGAGTGCGGCCTGTGGGGCCCGCGCCCTGACGGGCACGGCTCTGTCGTTTATCTTCGAGAGGGCGGTTTGCGGGGCCGACTCACGAGAGGCTCGGAAGCCGATACGGTTAGCCGCGGGGCTTGGAGGATCGATCGGGGGTGGGGCCTGGGCCGGTACGTATCTCCCGCGGTAGGGGTCCGGATCGACGCGGGTATAGGAGCCGGCAGAGGAGCGGGCCTGGTGGGCCTCACGCTCGTCGCGGCGCAGGTCGCGGAGTTGCTTGACGGCGCGGAAGAAGCGGCGGCTGAGATGTCCATCGTAGCGAGCCAGGTGAACTAGGGTCTGAGTCTTATCGATCATCCCTGAGCCGAGCAGTAGAGTCTCGCCGTCGTAGCCGGACTGCAAGCTGTCGGGATGAAGTCGTTCCATCAGGCGGCGCTTTGCGGCGAGGGAAGCGGCCAGGAAGCCAGTTTCCAAGCGCGTGAGGCGGCGCATACGCCATTGGGCGTCGGCGATTTGGCGGACGAGTTCGAATTCGAGCGAGTTGGCAGGCTGGATGTCGGCTTCGAGGGCCGAGAGTTGACTGTCGAAGTCGGCGGGGTCCTCGCCGGGCAGGACGGTATCGCGGGCGAGGAGTCCGTGTTTGAGGGCGTTCGTCGCGACCCGGGTCTTACCTTCCTCGGTGCGTGGACCGGTGGATTTCTTGGCGTTATTGCGATTGGCCTTGATTTGTGCACGTGTAGTCATGATTATTATTCCTTTCGAGGGAGCAGCGATCCCGCGGGGACAGGCACCGGGGAACGATCGACGACAAGAGCAACAGCCACCGTGTCGTAGCGAAGGCTTGGCCGGCGAGAAGGTTTCCACCGTTGCCTGTCCCCTGCGAGCGGCAGCCGGTCTAAGTGACCGGAGTCTCCGATTCCAGGGTAAGCTAGAGTGGCGGGGTTCGAAGAGGGTCAAGCGTGGTAAGTGCCGTGGAATGAGGGAGATGAGATTTTGGAAGTGGTGTGACTGGGCTCCGAAAGCGTCTAACAGGCGCGATGCTGACTGGTCCTGCGCCCTTTCAGGGCTGGCCTAGGGCCCTGCCGACCCAGGGTTTCGCTTCGCTTCACCCTGGGCTATGATCCGCGCGGCGCTTCGCGCCTTGTCGTCACAACAGAACAACGGCCGCAAGTCTCGGCAATACGATCGCCGAGCCATGCGTTACGGGACTGTTCATGTAACAGTCACCCTCAGCTGGGCTGGTCGACGCAGTGGTGTGTAGGACGGAGCCGAACTGCACCAAGCGTCGAGAGGAGTCTCGACGCGGCACAGTGAGAGTGTGCGCCACAAAAGCAAAAGGCCGCGGATCTGGTGGGCGGCGCACCGATAGTGGTACAGGGAAGCGAGATCGCGCCCGCCTAGATCCTCGCTACGGGACTCGTTACTGCCTCGGCTATGTCGACGAAGCTTTCCGCTACTTGTCCTTCTTGTTCGGTTCGGCCTGGGCGCACTTGTTGGAGGCAACCCCGGTCAGATCACCGAATACCAGTGACGAGCTATCGCATTCCAGATCCCCGGGGGTGTTGCCCGAAAGAGTCGTGTCTTCCAGGATCTCCGCCACAGACTTGTGGAGCACCTTTAGACCGTCTTCCGTGTGGCCCTGCGCTGTCATGTTTTGAAACAGGCCATTCGAGTTGACGTCGAGGAGAACGCCCGGAGAAACACTTTTTGGCGGTTATCGCGGAAGCTCTTCGAGCAGTGGCCCAGTTTCAACGATCCTTCCGGTGCCCCGGGCCGGCTTGAGACGGCCCCTACTTACTATCCGGGGGTCGGAGACCAGGCTACCTCTTACCCCCAAACTTGTTCCTGCTGCTGATTTCCTGTTACAAAGGGTAGTCAGACGTGACCCTTCCCAAGTAGCACCCTACTAGCGGACTGCGGAGACAAGTTCACTACTAGATTCGGAAATGTCGGGCTCGAAAGCCCCACACAGCACGCTGCAAGCGGGGGTCACGTCGCCGGGATCAAGAGTCTAGTCTAAGAGTCGGCGGTGAAAGTCCTTGGCCTCGAAAAATGGGTACAGTCACCGATTTCGTCGTCTGACCCACATCGGAAACAATCAGTTGTGGAAGCGAAAATCGTTGACAGTCCCCGTTTTTCGCCGAACGTGACTTCCGTCACGGGCTGCTAGGACCTGGGAGCAAACCCACGAGCCTGCGAGTTTGTCAGTTAGGAAGTGGCAGCAGCGGTAATGCGACCCTGGTAGCCACCGATCGCGTGCGTCTTCTAGTGGATGTCGGCTTCAGCTTTCGCGAGGTCGGAAAGCGGCTGCGGGCCATAGACGAAGACCCGGCAAAGATCGACGCCATCCTGATCTCTCACGAGCACGCCGACCATGTCTCCGGGCTGCCGCTCTGGGTCAAGAAGGCGAAAGCGCCCATCTACATGACGGAGTCGACCGAAGCAGCCTTGGACTGGAACGGCGTCGAACCAAAGATTGAGCGTTTTCGAGCAGGCCAACGGCTGTTCATCGGGGATCTTGCGGTCGACACGTTCACCGTGCCCCACGACGCGGTGGACCCGGTCGCCTTCTGTTTTTGCTCACAAGGGATCAAGGTGGGCCTGGTGATGGACCTGGGCTACATCCCCGATTCCGTCAAACATCACATTGACGGCTGCCATGTGCTGCTGCTCGAGTCCAACCACGATTTGGAGATGCTGCGGGTGAGCCCTTATCCGTTCTTCGTCAGACAGCGCGTGGGGAGCCGCAATGGACACCTCTCGAATCAGGCGGTCTCGGAGTTCCTGCGGACCGCTTTTGACCGCCAAGCGAGATGGCTGGTATTGACGCATCTGAGTGAAAAGAACAATCATCCGGCCATTGCCGAGATGTCGGCCCGTGATGCTCTAAACCGATGTGGAGCTAGCGATACGCAGCTCGTGGTCGCCGAGCAGCGCCGCCCCACGGAGGTTTTCCGGTTTTGATTCCCCGCTACACCCGCCCGGCCATGGGCCAAATCTGGTCGGACGAAAACAAGTTCCGCAAATGGCTCGAAGTGGAGCTGGCAGCTTCGGAGGCTTTAGCTGAGATCGGAGAGGTTCCGACCGAGGCGGCGGAAGCTCTCCGCCAACACGCCGATTTCGAGGTGACTCGGATCCACGAGATCGAAGGCCAAGTCAAGCATGACGTCATTGCCTTCACGACGGCCGTGGCGGAGAAGATGAGCGCGGCCGATGCGGCCGACGCCTCACGCTGGTTCCACTACGGGCTGACCTCGAACGATGTGGTCGACACGGCTCAGGCTCTTCAGATCAAGGACGCGAGCGAGCTTATTCAATCGGACCTCGAAGAACTGCTCCAGGTGCTACGGGAGCGGGCTTTCGAGTTCAAGGACACGGTGATCATTGGGCGCACTCATGGGGTCCACGCCGAGCCGACAACATTCGGACTCAAGATCGCCAATTGGTATGCCGAGGTTGATCGCCACGTGGCGCGCTTCCAAACGGCGGCGGAGCAGATTCGGGTGGGCAAAATCTCGGGTGCTGTGGGAACATTCGCTCACATCAGTCCGGCGGGTGAAGAGC
This sequence comes from Bryobacterales bacterium, assembly GCA_965248205.1. Taxonomy (GTDB): domain Bacteria; phylum Acidobacteriota; class Terriglobia; order Bryobacterales; family UBA6623. The sequence goes on along the minus strand of CBDFIS010000006.1, from coordinate 4,710,092 downwards.
GCATCTGCCGAAAACTCGGCTTGGAACCGGCGCCCATTTCCTCGCAAGTCATTCAAAGAGACCGCCACGCCCACTACCTGTCGATCCTGGCGCTCATCGCCGCGACACTCGAGAAGATCGCCCTCGAGGTGCGCCATCTGCAACGCACCGAGGTTCGAGAAGCCCAGGAATATTTCTCTAAAAAGCAGAAGGGCAGCTCGGCCATGCCTCACAAGAAAAACCCCATCACTTCCGAGCAGATCTGTGGATTGGCCCGGGTCCTGCGCTCGAATGCTCTCGCTGCTTTTGAAAACATCGCTCTGTGGCACGAGCGGGACATATCTCACTCCTCGGTCGAGCGCGTCATCTTGCCGGACTCGACCATCCTGGCGGACTACCTGTTGGCCAAGACAGCGGACCTCGTTCGAAAGCTGTTGGTCTACCCCGAGCAGATGAAAGACAACGTCGACCTCGGTGGAGGCCTTGTCTTCTCGGGCCAGGTGCTGCTCGATCTCACGGCCAAGGGCGTATTGCGCGAGCAAGCCTACGAATGGGTGCAGCGCAACGCCATGCGGGCCTGGGAAGAGGGGGCCGATTTCCGCCAACTGGTGGAAGAGGACCCGGATATCAGCTCTTCTCTGAGCGCGGAAGAAATCTCCACGGCGTTTTCCCTCAAGCGACAGCTTCAACACGTCGATTACGTCTTCGGGCGGGTTTTCGGCCAGACCTAGGCTCTACCAAGGGGCTGTTGAGGCCAATCCTTGACCAAGCATTTGTTCGGCCGGGCCGATGTTCCCTCGAAATGAAACCGGGTGGTGATAAACCTTACAACCAACGGGGCGAACGCCGTAACCTAGCCTTGGTCAAAGCCCCGGGTTAGGCGCAAACGAGCAGCAAAAGGTATGTTTAGCCTGGTTTTTGGCCCACACCGTAACTTACGGTACACTTTTGGCACCCGTTTAGTACCAGAACTGCAAATTTTGTTTTGGAATTTGACCAGACTCGGGCTAAAATCTTTAGTGGAGCTTGTATGTCAACCGCGACGTTGGGACAGGTAGAACCGGCTCAGGACGTAAGCAGCGTTCGGATCCTCTTGGCCATGGATAACGTGGCCGCTCGACTTACGCTCGAAGCCCTTCTTAGAAAGAGCGGCTATGCTGTGGACTCCGCGGCTTCCTTGCCGGAGGCCATGGAGAAGGTCGAACGTGAGCAATATGCCTTGGTTTTGTGTGACTTACGAGGGGAGTCCCCGGAGGCCTGCCGCCGGGTGATCAAGCTGGCTCAGACGCAGGAATACCGTCCCGCAACGGCCTATCTCACCGCATCCCCAGAGAAGCGGAGGCCCCGAAATACCGATCAGCTATTGATCGAACCCGTTGACGTACCCAGCCTGTTGACTCAGGTCGCTGACCTGATTGCAGGCCGAGCGGCCGACCGTGCGCGCCGCGCCGTGCGCCGAAGTTGGGCGTAATCGGCCACTTCCCAAGGCAAATCTGTAAAGATGTGCCGGGCGCGAGCTGCACCCTTGATTCAGGTGCGTCTCTACGGCTGGAAACAACTCGTCGTTTGCGGAGACGCTACTGGAACGATCCGTTGGCCTAGCAATGAGGCGGCTAGTGCTTTCTTTCGAAAATTCGCGTACGATGCCAACGCCGCATTCGAAGAACCGCTCCCTCACAGGTCTGTGAAAAAACCCTGGGTAAAGTCCCCGCGCCTCTCGTAAGTCATTGATAAAAAGCCACGTCCGTGCGCGGCGCTTAGGACAGTCCTCGGTTTTTTCACACACCCTCGCGGCTCGGAAGGCTCTCGGAAGAAACCGCTTTCCGGGCAGACGGGAGCTCGTATGATCCTCGGGAAAGGCCTTCAAGTAAGCACTAGATAGTCTTACTTACTTCAGCCTGTAGACATCGATCGAATCCGTCTGGTTGGGTTTGGGGAAGGACTTCACCAGGCGCGCATTGGGCTGGCGGACGTGGACTGCGGCCTGTGTGTAGTAGTTGGTGTCGGTCACATAAAAGACTCGACCGACCTTCGAAAAATCAATCATGCCTGACTTTTCCCGTTCGTAATGAGATTTGATGATATCAGCACGACCCTGGGGAAGGATCGGATGGTCGCCGGATTTCTGTGTCCACCAGGCTTCGTAAACGCGGATCCCCTGGCGCTGATTCAGGTACGGGAACATGGTGTCGGCCGGGGGTCCCCAAATGGGGTCCGTGAGTAAGACGAACGGCCCGTTCCTGGATTCTTCGAGCAAATAGTCAACGGCTTCCCGATTCCCGAACCCGGCGTGGGCGTGAGACGAGAGAAAGCCCTGTCGGTCATAAGGGTCCAGGTACTTCGCCGGGTTGCCCACCATGCCCAGCGACCGATCGAGCATCGGGCCGACCAAGACAGCGAAGGCGAGGGCGGCAATCACTGCTCGGGGGGGAGCCCAGGCAGTTCTCACGGCTGTCCGGTCCAGCACATCAGTGGCCGCCATGCTCACGAGCACGAGCCACGGCCAAAAATGAGGAAACGCCCAGCGCGTTGGGAACATCAGCGACAGAACGAAGACCTGTACGAGCAGGGGCACGATCGAGACCGAAAGCAAGACCCAAGCTGCCACAGACCTCCTGACCGTCCAGTAGATGAGGGACGCGAGCGCCGCTAGGGCCAGCGGTATCGTGACGTAGCTGGAAATGTAGCTTCCTAGATGAGTGAAGTTCTCCGGCGCAACAGCCAGAGGGTTCCGAAGCAGCTCTGAGGGATCGACGTAAAACTCTTTGTGGTGCAGAAGAGCGTCATGCGTCTCAAGCGTGGGCGCCTTGGGAGTGGCGAGCAAAGAGAGCAAAACGAAGACCGAGGCCAGGCCGTAGATCACCAGCAATCGCAACCATAGGCTTCGCGTCTCCTTTTTGCCCAGCCACAAGCCGGCTAAGACCGGGAAAAAGGCAAACAGGATCACGGTCTGCTTGGTGAACAGCCCCAAGCCCAGGGCCAGGCCCGCCGGCAGCTCTCTTCTCCAGGACTTGCCGGGCTCTTGAAAACATTCCAGCGAGGTCAGAACGATAGCTATACCGAAGAGATTGACAAATGCCTCCGTATAGGCCAAGCGATCGAACAGCAGCGCGAAGGGGAAGCAGGCATAGAGGAAAGCCGAAAGCAGCCCCGCCAGTTCTCCCGCGAGGCGCCGGCCGATGGCAAAAACGCCTATCGTGCTCAGTAGGCCGGCAAAGACGGAAAGGAGCCTGCCTTGCAGGAGCGGGTCAACGTCAGAGATCTTGCGCAGGAGAGCGAGTATCCAGTACGTGAGCGGCTGCTTGCCGTCCAGTAGGGAAATGAACCACTGACCCTGGTGGTCGATGATCTCGGCCCATCGCAGATAGATGCTCTCATCGACGAGAATTGGAAACATCGAGAGCAGCTTGTAGGCCCGCAGTGCAAAGCCCAGAGCCAAGATGCCGAGCATGAGCCGACGCCCATTCCTCGTGGAAGGCCATAGGGTAGCGGCCAGGATGAAAAGCGATGGGGTTCGAGATTCCCGGCGAGGGGGTCCGGGATTTTTGGTTTCCCGTGCCCGGCGCGTGCCCCGAGGTCTACGCGGCTTGTGGGGAGCATGGGTGGGGTTGGCCATTACTGTTCCGGTAGGCTAGCCTAGCAACTTTTCTCCCCTCCTCCCCCTTTTTTCGCGCCCGACCAGGCCCGACGAAGCGACTGTGCTTCGGGTTTTACCGCCGGCCCCCAAAGTCCGCTCGCAGCCGTCCTGTTGCTTGTGACCAACGCTCTCATCGTGCGGCTTGCTCATTTCGACGCCTGGGCCAGTTCGCGCCCATCAGCTTAACCCAGCGGAGATTCTCAGGTGGCCGGTTGGTTCACTTTGATGATGGGGCGCTTGCCGGAGCTTTCGTGCGGGATCTCCGAGACCTTTTCGATCGTGACTTCCATCTCGCTCCCCAACAACTCGTTCAAATCCCTTTCCAGCTGCTCGTGCCGCTGCCGGTTCCAACCGGGTGCAGGCACGACCATAAAACACGCGCGGTTCCGATCCTGCTGGACAAGCTGATAGTGGCTGACCGCATCCAGATTATCTTTGTAGACAAACAAGTATTGGCCTAAAACGAACGGGCTGATCGATTTGCCGGACGGTGTCGAAAGGCATTCTTGAGAACGGCCCTGGATAGGACCGAACAGAGGGAAGCCCCGCCCGCAGGCACAGCCGGCTGACCCACCTACGGCAAGATCGCCGGTGTCATAGCGGATGAGCGGCGAGGCGTAGTTGAGCAGGTCGGTCAACACGACGCGCCCGGTCTCACCGGCGGATACTGGAGAACCGTCGTCTCGCAGGAATTCGCAAACCACCAATTCGGTATTGAGATGGAATCGCTCGCCCGAAAGCGCGCACGTTTGGCCGCTCCAAGATCCGATTTCACGAAGCCCGTAGCGATCGATGATCGGAGCGCGGAAGTATTCTTCAATGACTCGGCGACGGTCGGGGGAAAGGGTTTCCGCAATCGTGACGACGGCCCTCAACGGAACGCTAAGCCGCAAATCGGCTCTCAGCAGGTCGTCGGCAACCGTTGCCAGCGCCGACGTGTAGCCCATGAGGTAGTGCGGGCGAAACACTTCAATGCGCCTCCCCACCTGTTCGGCCTGCGCGCGGCCGTCCTCCCACACAGAGACCTTTTCCTTTGTCAATCGCTCGTACTGGGCCTGGAGCCGCTCCCGTATCATTCGCCGTAGCCGGACCGACCAAGGAGCGCCCGGATCGGGCGGCGACAAGGGTGCGGGCGGGGAAACGATCCTGATATAGCGATCGAAAGGATTGAGATCGAACCAGGAGTCGTAGAACAAGTGACTGGCGAACATCAAGGGCGTGGCCTGGCGGTCCAACGTAAAGCGGAAGGGTTCGCCGGTGGATCCCGACGTCGAGCGCTCCAGACCCCGGTGAGCGGGCACATTTTCCGCCAAGAAATGGCTTCGCGGGTGGCGGCGATAATCGGATTTCGTCATGACCGGCAGGGCCTGAAGGTTCTCGGTGGTTCGCAGCTCGTCGGCTGTCAGCCCCTCGCGCCGGTAGAGGTCGCGATAGAAGGGGACATTCTCGGCGGCGTGCCGGAGCAAAGCGGCTAGCCGCCATTCACCGCGCGCCCGCAGTTCGTCGGGCGTGAGCCACTGGACTCGTTTTGACTCCTCCAACGCGTTAAGAAACCCCCCTCCCACTAGCGGACCGGCTAGGCGCAACGCCACGGCCGAGGCCACGGACTTAAGGCGCCGGCCGAGTGCCACGTTCAGTTGTTCGGGATTTCTCTTGTTTTCGCTGTGGGACGGCGGCATCAACTGTCTTCCCAACCTCTAGCGTCGCACAGCGGGCCCCCCGACAAAGGAAAAGAAGTTGAAGCCCAAGTGCGCGCCCTTCGACGCGGGTTGGTAATGGGCGAGTTGTTAGAATAGTCTCTCAGCCACCAAGTCCGCCACTTCCCCGGGTCGATTGCGGGATTCCCCCTCCGCATGAAGAAACGCCCATCACGAAAGAAAGAGTCAGCTCAGCCTCGGTCAAAGAGCGCCGCCGAATCCAAGTGGGCCGCACATCCGGGGAGCGCCCGACCGGGGCCGTCAAAGGAGTTGGGGGAGGGCGCCCCCCAGGCCCTCTCGACGAAACAAAAAGTAGCCTGGCCCCTAATCGTACTTCTCGTCTACGCCGTCGTCGGGACCTGGGGCCATTTCGACTTCGGCGACCTGATGGGCTACTACAATTATCTGGCGGACGCGTTTTTGCAGGGCCAAACTTATATCAAGCCGACACCCGAACAGGTATATCTGCACGACATGATTCCCTATCAGAATCGGTACTATCTGCAATGGGGTCCTTTCCCGGCGGTGTTTCATGCGGCCGCGAAGGTTGTCGGGCTGAAGCTTTCCGACCGTCTGGCCTGCATGCTGGCGGCGCTGCTCAGTGCGGCTATTTTCCTCGCCGTTATCGTCCACCTACGACGCCGTTTCTTCCCCAGGATTCCCGACGCGGTGGTGGGCTGGTTCTTTTTCGCCTTTGCCTTGGCGACTCCGACGGTATTGCTCGGGCTTCGCGGAACGGTCTACCACGAATCCGCGGCGGTGGCGGGGCTGGGGATCATATGGTCGTTCTTTGCCTTGCTTCGCTATCAGGAAACGCCGGCTTCGCGTTGGGCGATGGCTATCGGAGCAGGGGTGGCGATAGCGGCGCTGTCACGAATTCCATTGATCGTCTATGCGGTTGGGCTGGCCGCCGGCGTCGTGGCGACACTCTACGCGAGCCGCGGTTCCTTGCGCAAAGCCATAGGGAGCCTGCCTCTGGCCGGGCTGCCCATTATCGCGGCGGGGCTGCTAACGATGACCTACAACCAGGCGCGCTTTGGATCACCTTGGGATTTCGGCCGCTTCTATCTTCCCAGTACGAAGAGTGCGGATTCGAAGGCTTTTGCCGTCCGCAACATGCCGGAAAACCTGAGGAACTATCTGTTCGCCGTCCCGACGTGGACCGCTGACTTCCCTTGGATCGAGCACGTCGGCTGGCAGCCTCTCGAGTACACAAATCGGGCTGAAGATATTTCGTCGCTACTGATTACCTCGCCCTTCGTCCTGCTGGCGGTCCTCTGCTGGCCTGTTTGGCGGCGAAGCCGGCACGATCCGCAGTTGCGAATCTTCGCGATCACCGCGGCTCTATCGTCCCTCCTGATGTTCGTGATCATGTTGTCGTTCATCGCTTCAGCTCGCCGATACGCGCAGGATTTCCTACCTCTTTGGATGATTCTCGCTTTTGTGGGTATTGGGCTTTACGGGGTGACGGCTTCACAGTGGCGCCGATGGCAGGTCCCCGCTTGGGCCTTGTTGACAGCGTCTTTCCTATTTCACTCGCACATCTCGTTCACACAGTCGTTCACCTGGGATCCACCGGACCTCAACGTCATGCGCACGTTTGCCTCGCTGACACCAGCCGCCAGGAAGATTCTGCCCGCCGGGCCCAAGTGGGACGAGCACGAGGCAATCATCCGCAATGACCTGGGCGCCTATTTCCTCAACTCGGGCCGGCCCGCGGCCGCGGTTTCGGAATTCGAAAGGGCGAGCGATTTGATGCCAGGGAATCCTCGCGTCCGGAAGAACCTTGAGCTCGCGAGACGGTTGGCGCGCGGCGGGTAGCCCTTTTCCGCGAAAGGTACCTTGATCGCAGGCCGGCACCTTTTCGTCGGGCTGAACGCCAACCGATCTGGCGGGCCCCGATCCCGAGAGCAGCTCTGAGGCTAATACTTCTGTCCACGCGCCACCACTTTACGTTACTATTGAGAGACCCTCCCGCCCCTGTTTCACTGAGTATGCCGTCCCATCCGAAGGTCCTGGTGATCGGCCTCGACGCCGCCGAGCCCACGCTCATCCGGCGTTGGTGCGACGAGGGTCACCTAGTCAACCTCGGCCGGCTGATGGAGGCCGGCACCACCGTTCACCTGAGGTCTCCCGCCGAGCAATTCCCGGACGAGGTTTGGCCAGCTATTTATACCAGCAGTAATTCGGCTGAGCTTGGCAAGTACTACTACATCCAGCCGCAACCGGGGAGTACGAATCTGGAGGTGGTCGAAGACCGGGCAGTAGGCGCGGAATTCTGGATCACGGCCTCGAACCACGGCAAGCGCTGTGCGGTCGTTGACGTTCCCAAGACCGGGCTTGGCCCGCCCATTCATGGGATTCAGCTCGTGAACTGGGGAGCCCATGCAACCCATGCAAAAACGGCTTCCACCCCGCCCGAGCTGCTGGAGCAGATCTTAGCGCGCTACGGCCCTTATCCGTTGCACAGTTGTGACTCACACGGTCTCAAACTCGAGGAGTATCAAGAGCTCAGGCGCCAACTGCTAGCCGGGGTGAAGCTTCGCAAGCGCGTGATCGCAGACTTGCTCAGCTCCGAAACCTGGGACCTGTTTTTCTGTGTGTTTTCCGAAACGCACTGTGCGGGACATCAGTTCTGGCACCTGCTGGACCCCAACCATCCCCGCCATGACCCTCACAACACCTACGGCTTGCAAACAGCCATGCGGGACGTCTACCAAGCCGTGGACCAAGCCGTGGGCTCGCTTGTCGAGGCTGCGGGACCCGAATGCGCCGTGGTTGTCTTCTCGGGACACGGCATGCAACCCCAGTATCACGGCCGTGAGCTGCTACCGAAACTGCTCGAACTGTGGGGCATGAAGGGCCCGTCGAATGTCGAACCCAGCTCCGGTCGGGAACAGCGGATCAAGGTGGGCCGCAGCCTGCTTCGGACGCTCAAGGAAGCGGTGCCGATGCCGTGGCAGTACGCTGTAAAGAAGATCTTGCCGAAAAAGATCGAAGAGGCACTGCTGTGCTGCTTCATGGGCGCCAACAAACTCGATGTTGAAGCACGTGCTTTCTATGTTCCAAACAACGACCTAACACCCGCTATTCGAATCAATGTAAAAGGCCGAGATCCTCAGGGCTTGGTGCCGGAGGGGCGCCCCTACGAGGAGCTCTGTGAATTCATCTCGACACGCCTGCGCGAACTCATAAACCCAGCAACTGGCAACCCGGCTGTGGACAAGGTTTCCCGAACACGAGACCTCTATAGCGGACGCCACCTGGACACGCTTCCGGATCTCACAGCGATGTGGAGCGACGAAGCTTCGATCGAAGCGCTCTACTCGCCGGGCTACGGCACTGTCGTCGGCGGGCACCATGACCTACGAAGTGGAGGCCATGGCGCCGAAGGCCTGCTGATTGTCCGTGACCCCGCCGGCAGGTCTATTGAGGCCGGCGAGGCCAGCGGCAGAGACTTGGCCCCCAGCATCCTCCAGCTGATGGGCGTACCGGTTCCCGAAACCATGGAAGGGAAAAGCCTCGTGAAAGCCCAGGAACCAACGCCGGACAGGGCGGAATCAAACAGCGTAACAGCCCGGTAGGAAAAGCACTCCTGCTTGTTGACTGCCCGGTAGGACAAGCACTCCTGATTGTTGACGACGCGGTAGGGCAAGCAATCTTGCCTGTCGGCAAACGGACGTTTGTTGTCACCGCAAACAGGGTGACCGACGCAGATCCGCTGGTCGCTCTGGCAAGCTAGGCGTCGACACGAGTGTCGCCGCGGCAGACGTGGGCGTCTGCGCCACAACATCAGAAACAGAAACCCGCGTTCGAGCTCCGAGCGTAAGGCAACAACCGCCTTCGTGGCGCAGGTCCCCAGATGTCAAGTTCCATGACATGGTAGACAGTTCGTTATCAGGACATCGTAGACACGGTCCTCTTAGGGGGAAGAAGGTCAAGTTCGATCTTTTTCACATGAGTCACCCGTACCAGGGTGAGTTGGCTGTTCTGGTGAAAACCTTCCCGAACGTTTACGCGGACTTTTGTTGGACGCACACGATTTCTGCACCGCCGGCACGCCGGGCGCTGCATGAAATGATGGAAACGGCGCCCATCAACAAGATCCTCGGGTTTGGCGGCGACTATTTCTACGCCGAGATGAGTTATGCTCACTCTAGGATGGCCCGTCACGGTATCGCTCAGGTCCTCTGGGAAAAGGTCGAGAGCGGTTTCTGCACCGAGGACGAGGCGCTGGAGATCGCCCAGATGGTGCTTCACGACAACCCGGCGCAATTGTATCCCCGTCGCAGGGGTGAGGCAGGTTGAGGGGGTCTACGGGCTGCCAGCCGGCCGGATGCACGAATCGTTCCGCGGGTGAGCCGTTCCAGCTAGGTGCAGCTGAATTGGCTCGAGAAGGACGAGTTCATTTCAGTCGGCCGTTACGTAGCGGCCAAGTAGCCAGGCAATCAAGCAGAGCAAGCGCGAGGTAGTAGACCATGACGAATATGACTCGACGTAGCTTCGTGGCGGGAACGGTAGGCGCGACCGTGGCGGCGCCGGCTTTGGCGACTCCGCGTCCGTCGCCCCGTGTCGTTGGAGCGAACGAACGACTGCGCGTGGGAGTTGTCGGGCTCGGCGACATGGGCAACTACCACTTGAAAGCGCTGCTCAAAATGAAGGAAACAGACAACGTGGACGTCGTATCCGTTTGCGACGTCTACAAGCCGAGGCTCGACGCTGCGGTGGATCTCACTTCGGCCAAGCCCTTCCACGATTACCGACAGCTGTTTGAACAACAGGACGTCGACTATGTCGTCCTCGCGGTCCCGGAGCACTGGCACTGCAAGATGACCCTCGACGCCGCCGACGCGGGCAAGCATATTTACTGCGAAAAGCCGATGACCCACACGGTTGAGGAAGGGAAGAAAGTCGTCAAGAAGATTAAGGAAAGCGGCGTCAAGATGCAGGTCGGCGTGCAAGGCATGTCGGAAGATTCCTACGAGGTGGCTCAGCGCTACATTCGTGAAGGCGCTTTGGGCAAGGTCGTCATGGCGCAGGTCGATTATTCGCGCAACTATCTTGAGGATTTCTGGACGGAACCCGACCAGGATGTGCGACCGGGTGAAAACTTCGACTGGAAGGCCTTTCTGGGGCCCGCCAAGAAGCGCCCGTTCGACCCCGATCGTTTTCTGGCCTGGCGCCGCTACTGGGACTACTCGGGCGGCATTGCGACCGACCTGTTTGTTCACCGGGTTACGCGTCTCGTTAAAGCCATCGACTTGAAATATCCTGCCAGGGTGGTTGCCACGGGGGGGAAGTTCTTTTTCGCCGACAGCACGGCGGAGATTCCTGATACGTTCAACGTCATGGTGGACTATCCGGAGGGGCTGACCGTGCTCATGGTTTCGTCGCTCGCGAATCGCGCGGGAATCCGGCACATGATCCGAGGGCATGAGGCGACGTTGGATTTCAACGAAGACGGTTTTGTCATTGAGCCGGAGGAAGAATTCGCCAAAGAAAAAAAGCGCATCGTTCACACCAAAAGCGGCAAGGAAGACATCGCCTTGCATCACCAAAACCTGCAGGCCGCCATTCGGACAAATGAACCACTGAAGTGCGACGTCGACCTCGGCTTTTACGGGGCGCTTCCTTGCCAAATGGCGGTAGAGTCCTTCCGCCGCAGGGAATACCTCGCTTGGGACCCTCGCCGTCAGAAGGTGGTCAGGGCGTAGCCAATTCGTGAGAAGGGCGGGCTAGGCGGCTCCCCCGGGAGAGACATGTCGGACCTCTGGACCGGCGAGATCGCCGGTCCCTACTGCCGCAGCTTGTGAAGACTCAGGTGGAGACAAGCGATCCCGCTTGTCTAGGTCGACATTTCGCGGCCGTACATGAAAAACGGCGTCACGCGAGGAAGATTCGTTGGTTCCATCACGGTTCAAGTGACGAGTATCGTGGATAGCGGCCGCACCGGCGGAGCGGTTGCTGACGCATGCGCTGCGGTCCGGGAACTCGGCGTGCGCTGCTACGACCCGGTGCTCGAATAGCTCTGAACGCCTCGGTTCCATAGAACGATCGCTGCCATTAGGAACACCAAGGTCACGACGGGCAGCAGCAGGGCGTATGTGTTGTATCCGATATGACCCAGTAGCTTTGCCGAGGGATAGAACGTGGCGAAACCGAAAGGAATGATCCAGGTCAGCAGGAATTGAATTGACCGGTGGTAGATCGTCAGCGGATAGCGACCGAACGCCAGCATGTTGTAGACGGGCGGGACGATGCCCACCCGATCCTCCACCCAAAACGAAACGCCGGTGAGCATTAGAAACACTGACATGTAGATCAGGCAGCCGCAGAAAGCCGCAAAGGCCAGGAAAAGCCAGTCGAGCGGTCCATAGCTCAAGCCGATCTGCCGACTGGTATAGACGACAATCGCGATACCAACCGCCGTGTCACTCACGGATTCAAGCCTGAACTGCTCGCTCATCACCTGAAACAAGGAGTGAACCGGCCGCAAAAGAATGCGGTCGAACTTCCCTTCTACGATGTAGCTTTGACCGAAGTAGTACAGGTTGATACTCACCATGTTGAAAAGCGACAGTGGAATCAGCCCGAAGCCGTAAAGGAATAGGATCTCCTCAAAACTCCAGCCGACGATCCGTGGCGCTTTGTGGAACAGCAGGAAAACCAACGCGATTCCAAAGACAGTCGCAAGCAGCGTTGTGGCCACCGAGACTAGGAAATCACCTCGATACGCCAAGCGGACCTTGGCATACTGGACGAAATAGTGAGCGAACAGTTCGGCGTAGCGGCGCATGCCGGCGAGGTCTTGATTGTATTACGGTTGACAACCTGGGATGCTCGGAGAGTCAGTCTCGCCTGCTTGTCCGGTCCGAACCTCCCGAACGTGGTTGTAAACCTTCGGAGCCTCGCAGCCCTACCAGCCGCTCAGATGCGATGTCCGCTAGAATCTGATGTTAAACTTGTTTCGAGGTCAGGAAAAGATGAGGCTCGTTCAGCAGAGGCCGTGTCGCCAAGAAGGAGGCACGCGGTCTGGCAGGTGGCGGGTGTTGGCAATGGCGCCCGCCTGCAGTTTGCTGTTGGTGTCACCGGTCTGGGGCGGTTGCCTTCAGGTGGTCGTCCGCGACCCGGCGGGTCTAGCGATTCAGAATGCGAAAATCAGCGCCGCTGGACGAGAGACCCCGACCGATGAGCGCGGCTCGGCCGAGATCTGCGGGCTGGGTCCCGGATCCCACCGCATTACCGTGAAGGCCGAGAACTTTCGCGAGTCTTCTCGTCTGGTTGAAGACACGGAAGAAGAAGTGATCTTTCAGCTCGAGCTGAGGCCGCGAATTGAGACGCCGATCGTCGTAACCGGCACGCCCGAGCCCCGCGAACTTGCCGAAGTCAACCGCAGCATAGCGGTACTCTCCGTTGAAGACTCGAACGTGCCGGCGTGGACATTCCCCGACATCCTGAAGCAGGACTCATCGATCGACTTGAGGGAGCGCGGCCCGGACGGAACGCAAGCCGACCTGTCGATTCGCGGGTCCTCCTTCGAGCAGGTGCTGGTGTTGGTCAACGGGATTCGCCTGAACGACGTGCAGACGGGCCATCACAACATGGATATTCCGCTTCCGTTCGAGTCCGTACGGCAAGTGGAAGTGCTCCACGGCAGCGGTGCGACGCTTTACGGCTCTGATGCCATTGGAGGGGCGGTGAACTTCGTCACCAAGAAACCGGAAGGCAAGGAGTTGAAGCTGATGAGTGGCGTCGGCGACTTCGGTTGGAACCGTCAGTCGATCAGCACCGGTTTCACGAAAGGTTTCTGGAGCCAGCAAGTCTTCCTGTCGCGAGATTTTTCAACCGGTTTTCGCGACGGCCGGGACTACCGCAACGTCGCATTCTCGAGCGAAACTTTCTTTGATGAGTCGTTCGGCTCGACGAGCGTGATGTTCAGTTCAAACGACCGGCCGTTCGGCGCCAACGGTTTTTACTGCCCCTGCAATTCGTGGGAAGACACCGGCACGAAATTCCTCGCCGTCAGCCAAACTGTGGGGCGGTCTCCCGATCATCTCCAACATCGCTTCAATTTCGCCTATCGCCGGCACACGGATCATTTCGTTCTCTTTCGTTACCAGCCGGAGATATTTCAGAATTTCCACACCACAAACATTTACCAGGGGAACTACGCGGTGAATGGACGTCTGAACGATCGGGTGAGCTGGTCCGCGGGCAGCTCGTACCTGTCGGAAGGCATTGATAGCACGAACCTGGGTCTACACCGTCGCGAGAGAGCCGCGGCGTTTTTCATGCTTAACCTTAGGCCGACGGACCGTCTGAATCTGGCGCTCGGCGTCCGAGAAGAAGTGTGGCGCAAGTGGCGGGGCGAGACGAGCCCCACGTTCTCGATCGGCTATTGGCTCGGCGGCGGCTTTAAATTGCGAGGGCAGCTGGGCCATGCCTATCGCATCCCGTCCTACACCGACCTGTTTTACGAAGACCCGTTCAACAAAGGGAACGAGAACTTGCTGCCCGAGAGCGCTTGGAACTATGAGGCCGGCATAGACTGGTATTCGCGACGGGGGACGACCTTGTCCGCTACCTGGTTCCAGCGCCGCGAGGACGAATCAATCGATTGGATTCGCACGCCAGAACTGGCGAAGTTTCATGCCACGAATTTTCAGAACTTGACATTCCACGGCGGAGAGATGCAACTCAGGCAGCGGCTGAACCGCTCTTCGGAGATCGCGGTGAACTACACAGTGATACGCGCCTCGCGGGTGCCGCATCCCGGTGTGACTTCACGCTACGTTTTCAACTTCCCCCTCAATTCTTTGAGCGCAAGCTATAGGGGTTCGCTCACCCGGAACCTGGCATTCAAGATGCGTCTCGGCGCTTTCAATCGAACCTGGCAGGAGACCAAGGCGTTGTGGGACGCGTCGGTCTTCTATACCGCGGGCCGCTGGCAGCCGTTTTTCCAGGCGTCGAACCTTCTCAACGTCTACCACGAAGCTTTTCAGGGGCTGGCTCAGCCGGGCCGCTGGGTTCGCGGCGGAGTGATGGTCGAAGTGTTTTAGCGCTGCTTTCTCACCACCAGTCGCCGTGGACAAGCGAGATCGCTTGTCCCTACTTTGAGTGGTCACAACCTGCGGCAGTAGGGACCGGCGATCCCGCCGGTCCCAGCGCCACACCTACCCCAGCTGATCTATAGGGGTACGGCATGGAAGAAGCCCCGCCAATCGAAGGTCGTCACGATTGAATCGTCTTGTACCTGCCGCACAAGTCGTTCCAGCGGACGCGCAAGATATCGAGGAAGGCGTCAGCACCACCCAGCGCTTCGACCTTGGTGCCTTCGACGTCGTTCCAGCGGACCGGTACCTCGGCGACCCCGTAGCCCAGCTTGCGTGCCAAAAAGAGGATTTCCACGTCGAATCCAAAGCGGTCGAGTGTTTGGACAGCGAAGATCTCCCGGGCGGCTTGGCGGGAGAGCAGCTTGAATCCGCACTGAGTGTCAGCGAAAGACAAACCCGCGATGACACGCACAGCCAGGTTAAAGACACGCCCCATCGCCTCCCGGAAGAAGGACTGGTGTACCCCGATCAAGGAGCGATCCAGCCCGCGGGAACCGATGGCCAGCTCGTCATCCGAACCGGCCACCGCCGCGAGGAGCTTATCGCATTCCTCGATAGGGGCAGAAAGATCGGCGTCAGTAAACAGAACCCATTCATGTTGGGCCTTGGTCATACCATGCCGCACACTGTATCCTTTACCGCGGTTGCCCGGGTTCTCAAGGATCTCGATATGCAGCCGATCGCCCGCTAAACGGGTAGCCAGGTCACGGCAAACTTCGGCGGTGCGGTCGGTGGAGCCGTCGTTGACGATCAGAATCTCGGATGGCCGTTTGGGCGTGCTTCGGAGGTAGGCGGCTACCTGCTCCAGGCTGGCGGGAATGCGAGCTTGTTCGTTATAGGCTGGGATAACGACGGAAAGTGAGGATTGCAATAATGGCCCGCCCCGCGAGAGCGATTATAGCACCGGGAACTTCGAGCCGAGTGCCAAGTGCGAATCGCGCGAAACAATGGCTTCCGGGATTCAAAGACCGGGACGCAAGCACTGCTCTGAGTGAACAACCGGGGGAGGAAAGCAGTAAGGGCTGACGTCTACTACTTCGCGGCCATCAAGGAACGCAGCCTGCGAGCCCGGTCTGGTCCTCGCAGGGCACGAAGCGCCTTGGCCTCGATTTGGCGGATGCGCTCGCGAGTGACGGCGAATTCCTGGCCGATTTCTTCCAGAGTGTGTTCCCGGTCACAGCCGATGCCGAAGCGCATCCGGATCACTTTCTCTTCTTTGGGTGAGAGCGTCTTCAAAACGTCCGCGGTGTCTTCCCGCACGGTTGAATCGATCACGGTGTCGACGGGGGACCCCACCCATTGGTCCTCGAGCAGGTCGCCGAGCGCTGATTCGCCGTCGCGGCCCACGGGAGTCTCCAAGGAAACCGGGTCGCGGGAGATGGTTTTCAGCTTCTGGACTTTCTCCGACGGGATCTCCATGCGGTCACCGATCTCTTCGTTTGTCGGCGTCCTCCCGTGCTCTTTTTCCAGTTCGCGTGAGGCCCGCAAGAACTTGTTCATACTCTCGTTCATGTGGACCGGGATACGGATGGTCCTCGATTGATCGGCGATAGCGCGGGTAATTGCCTGGCGAATCCACCATGTGGCGTAGGTTGAGAACTTGTACCCGCGGCGGTACTCAAACTTTTCGGCCGCCCTCATAAGACCGATGTTGCCTTCTTGAATGAGGTCCAATAGGTGCAGACCGCGGTTGACGTACTTTTTGGCCACCGAGACTACGAGCCGAAGGTTCGCCTCGACGAGCGCCTTCTTGGCTTTTTCCGATCCCCGATCGCCTTCCTGGATACGCTGGACCGTGTAGCGCAGCAGGGGAAGACGCATGCTGTATCGGGCTTCCCCTCGCCGGATCTCACGGCGGATTTCCCGCATGGCCGCCGCCGCGGCGGCCGATTTCCGTGGACGGGACTGCAAAGCCTTCAACTCGTCGGCCAGAGGATCAAGGTCGGCCAGAGCGCGTTCAAGCTCGTCGCGAAAGCCAAGCCAGTAGATCGGCTTAAACGGTATATCCTGGATAGCTTTCGAAAGCTTAACCAGAACCCGTTTTCCCTTTCCAGTCAGGCGCCGCCGTACATGGACATTTCGCTTGGCCGTGCGTTCCAGTTTGTCGCTGACCGCCTGGACCTTTCGACTCGCTCGGCTGACCCGGACGAACTTTTGGCGGATCTGGGCCCGCTGTCGCGCCCGCTCGGGAGAACCTTCCTCAAAATCGCCCAGTATTGCGACGGCATCGATCTGCAGCTCGCCCCTCTTGATCTCCTCGTAGAGAGCCAAGACCTGCTTTTGGATGAGTGCCGATCGAGAGATGGCACGCTGCATCTGCACCTTGCCGCGTTCCATCCGCCGAGCGAGAGCGACTTCACCCCGCCGCGTCAGCAGCGGAACCGCTCCCATCTCCCGCAGATAAACCCGGACCGGATCGTCGGTATAGATCGAAATCGAATCACTGGGGCCAGAACTAAACTCGGGATCCTGACGGTCCGCAGTGCGGCCATCGAGAAACGGAGGCCCTTCTTCTAGAGCTACCCTGTGGGAGTTGCGGGAGTCGGAAGTGGGCTGCTCGTCGAACTGGTCCACGATTCTCCTAGAGTTGCCGGATACTTAGACTTCCGGCTCCCCCTTCAACGGCTGCGGGCCATTAGCGCAGTCAGCGCTTTGTTGAAGCGCAACGTTAAAGGAGGTTCTGGATATCCTTAGTGTGATGGACCTAACTGAACCGTCTCGTTCCCTGAGAGGAATGGCCCCGTCGCTTTTGCGGGATTGGGGTAGGTGATCGATTCTCTGTTCCATCCAACCCTATGAGAGGAGCCAAAACCAGTCCCACTCGTAAGGCTTTACCTACATAGTATGGGTGAAAAACGTCTTATTTGCAATAGGAAAAGTCGCCTTAAGTAGATAAGTATAGTTTTTGCAACTACTTAGACCGATTCGACGGGTGGGGCGATCCGCGCCTTGCAGGTTTCCGGTCTGTGCCCACTTGGGTCTCGGGTGATCCCTCTAAGTTGTTTATTTATAGGGACTTCTTTTGCTTGATCAGCTCTGTCAGCTCGTCGAGGAACTCTCGCTCGTCCTGGAAATCGCGGTAAACCGAGGCAAACCGGACATAGGCCACCTTGTCGATCTGGCGTAGACGCGCCATCAGCAGCTCTCCGATCTCCCGGGTAGCGCATTCTCTCTCAGGAGAGTCAATCACCAAGGACTCGACAGCGTTCACCAGCTCTTCGAGTTGGCCTATACTGACAGCGCGCTTTTCCCCAGCTCGTAATAGCCCGGCGAGTACTTTCTGACGGTCGAACTTTTCCCGCCGCCCATCCTTTTTGACGACCATGTACGGAATTTCGTCAGTCCGCTCATAGGTAGTAAACCGCTGGCCGCACCCGAGGCACTCGCGCCGCCGCCGGATCGCATCCCCTTCCTTGCTCTCGCGAGAATCTACGACCTTGTCCTCGAGGTGGCCACAAAAGGGACACAGCATGACGTTCTCTCCTCTAGCTACCCGCTACGCGAGGTGGCTGTCAAGGCTGGTACTCCAGCTCCCGAAGTTTGCGCCAGCTCCAGCCTTCCCAAACAACCAGGACGAGCGCCTGAGGAATGACGGCAAGGAACGTCAGCGCCCAGATTAGGACAGACAGGCTGGAGGCAACCTCAACCTGAACCTGGAACATCTCGGTCAGAGCCAGGATCGACGCGACTTGAAGTCCGCCTCCGACGGCCGGGATTTGTAGCATCGACCCTGCCATGACGACGCCCATAAACACGACAGCCCGGCTGAGTGTGACGTTCACTCCCCCGAACGCCGACAGAATGGCATAGTAGGCGGCGGCGATCAGCAGCCACTGCGCGGCACTGAGCATTAGGCAAAGCACTACGCTCCGTATGTCGCGGATCCCCGACAGTCCGTGGCCGAAGACTTCCCGCACGCTCTCGACTGCCTCCAAACGGGGTTTGGGCAAGAAACGCAAGACCTGCACGAGACGCCTGGAAATCGCTTCGTAATAACCCCGTAGCAGGATCATCAGTAGGACGAGACAAATGATGGCAACTCCAACCAGGTGCCCGCTGGAATCTAAGCTCCGCTGCAGGCGCGAATCGCCCACCTCCGCATGGCCAATGGCAAAAGCGACCGCGGCGAGAACGGCGAATGTGTCGAAGGAACGCTCGAATAGCCACACGCCCATTTGGCTCGTGACGGGAACGTTCTCTTTGCGGGCCACGAGATAGGGCCGGACGAACTCGCCCGCACGCCCCATGACTCCGATAGCGGCAAAGCCGATAATGGTGGCAGCCAGCAGATTTCGCAGACTTGGATTGGGCTTGACAGGCTGCATGAGAATGCGCCATCGTAGCGCCCGGGTGCCGTAGGTCGTATACACTGCCAGGAATGCCAGGCTGATCCATCCCCAGTCCACGTTCTGGAAGCTGCGAAGGAACAGCGCGGTGTCGAACGTGCGCCACTGAGGATTCGTCGAGACGGAGTAGGTCACCGCGAGGCAGACTACAATCAGTCCCAATATCCACGAGATGTGTCGGCGAGATCGGCTCAACCCGGTCGGTGGGACAGAGACCGGCGAGTCGGGTTTGAATGGCTGCTCCGTGGAGTGGGACAAGGCCTGGGACCCGATCGGTCTCCTACGGCGGGAAGCGCGCGGTGGACTTGGGGCGCTGACATGCCTGGCCGGGTAGACATGCCAGTCCGAAATCGAAAGCACGTCGCCTCTCCGACGACCCTCCCGTGTCGGGATGTCCCGGGACGACGCCAGCTTTCATTTCAGAATAGCCGCTTCGACCGGTGGCGTCTATGACAGAAAAACCAGGAATCGCGAACTTTCTGCGGTCGCGCTCGTTATCAATAGAAGACACGTGGTAGAAAAATGATGTCGGAGGCCACCCTTAGCGGCTGGGCGATTCCTTGGACGGGCGTGGCGGCTACATGGCCCGCCGGACGGCGCATGGATGGTGACGCCGAGCTGATCGAGCGTTGCTTGCACGGGGACGGTCGAGCTTGGGAAGAGCTCGTGCGCTTACATACGAGGCTCGTCTACGGGGCCTGTTACCGCTTTACGGGGGCCCCGGAAGACTCACGTGACCTCACGCAGGAGGTTTTCGTTCGTGTGTTCCGAAGTCTTCGCACCTACGATCCCCGGGTGGGCGCCTTTCGCACCTGGCTGCTTCGGCTGACCCGCAACCTGCTGATCGATCACTATCGCAAGACCCGGCGGGAAAGAGTGGTCGACTCGCTGGAAGAGCAGCTCCCCACGCTTCAAGAAAAGAGCTCCTACGGCGGGCGCTCGGATCGCACTTTGGCGAGTCGGGAAGCTAACGAAGTTCTGCAACTCGCTCTCCAGAAGCTGTCCCCCGAACTTAGGGAGGCGGTGATTCTGCGCGACCTGCAAGACCTGGAGTACAAGCAAATTGCCCATGTCTTGAAGATTGCCGAGGGCACCGTCAAGTCCCGCATCAACCGCGGCCGCTGTGAGCTGGCGCGGCACCTCCGTGCCTTGGGGGTGCGACCGTGAAGTGCCGCGAGGCCAACAAGCTGCTGTGCGACTATTTGGACGGCACCGCCGCGCTCGCCGAAGGTCGCGCCCTCGAGGAGCACGCGGCGTCGTGTCACGCCTGCCGGGAGACTCTCGATGAAGCGCGGTTCGCTCAGGACTACATGCGCCAGGCGCCCGTGGTCGAGCCGCCCCCCGAGCTGATAGGCGACATTATCCATGAAACCATCGGTGTCGGGGAGGCTGTTCCGGCCATGGCGGGGGGAGGCTCCCACCCGCTTTGGGGCTGGCTGCGTCCCCTCGCGCATCCGCTGATCCACCCTCGCTTTGTCATGAGCATGGCGATGACGTTTTTGTCGTTCTCCATGTTGAGCTTCTATGGAAAAGGAGCTCTCGAGCGCTGGGAAACCCCCAAGATAAGCTCGGCGGCCATCGTCGAAGGCGCCGACCAAGCTCTTGATCCACTGTGGGCGGGGGCGGCCCAGCTTTACGAATCGCTGGTGCTGCTTTACGAGTTCCAGACCGAGTTCGGCCTCGAAGCGGAGCCGCTTCCGGCAATACCTGACCAGCCGCAGCGGGAGAGGCAGGCCCATCCTGGGCGCGGGGAGGCGCAGCCATGAATTGTGCGACTCATCCCGAAACTTCGGCGGTGGCCTTCTGCCGCAATTGCGGACGTGCGATCTGCGAGGCCTGCCAGCGCGAGTGGCAACAGGCTCCCCATTGCGAGCAATGCGTTGCCAATCTCGAGGCGGCAATGAGCCCGGCCTCTGGGGCGCCTCAGGGCTCCGACGAAGCTTCCTCATCGGGACCGGAAACGCAGGCGTCGGCTGAGCAAGAACGAGCAACGGTCCACCCGCGGACGGACTCGGCGTCCGCACCTGTTCGAGGACCCGGTTCCCCGGCTCTAGCCACCCTGCTCGGCCTTGTGCCTGGCGTCGGCGCCATTTACAACGGGCAATACGCGAAAGGGGTCGTTCATGCCGTGCTCTGGGGAGGGCTTATCGGCGTCGCGTCCTCCGGCGGCAAGGCACCCCCGGTGTTCGTCATTTTGGTGATACTGCTGACGTTCTACATGCCGATTGAAGCATACCGCACGGCTCGGGCTTTGCGGCGAGGCGAAGAGGTGGACGAGTTTTCCGGGCTGCTTTCATTCGGCAGCCCCACGAGTCGGTCGCCGGCGGGGGGTATCGTGCTGATCGTGGTCGGGGTGCTGTTTTTGCTTAACTCCCTGGGCTTTTGGCAGCTACGGCAACTTTCTCGCTACTGGCCGGTAATCCTGATCGCGACCGGCGTCTATATGCTCTATCGCAGGATGACTGAGAACCCCGGAACTCACGATGGCTCTCGCTTCACCCCCACGGGCACGACCGCTAACCCGCAGGGTTCGCATCCGGATGCGCAAGCTTTCCCGGGCAGCGAACAGGGGGCGCCGTCGGAGACTACCTCAGCTGCGCCACCGTCTTTCCACCAAGGCCATCGGACTGAAGGCGACAGCCCCTAGACGCATGGCTAACCTGCCACGAACTCGAAATGTGGTGCGGGGCGTCGGCGGTCCGCTTATGCTGATCGCCATTGGCGTATTGTTTCTTGTGGACTACGCCGGCGGCTACAAAGTGAGCCAGACGTGGCCGACGATCCTGATCTTGCTGGGCCTCTCGCTGGCTGTAGAACGTCTGGTTTCCTCCGACCGGTAGCAGACTAGGGCCGGTCTCGATTTACAAAGTAGGCGTATGAAGCGCAAATCCCTATTTGGTCCTCTGTTGCTGATCGCGCTGGGATTCGTTTTGCTCCTCGCCCAACTGCGGCCGGAGGTTTCCCCGCTCAGGTTGTTCGCAAACCATTGGCCCTGGATTCTGGTCGTGTGGGGCGGCTTCCGACTGCTGGAGTACCTGGCCGCGCTTGTGTTCAGCCGGCCCGTTCCGAGGGAACTGGGCCCTGGCGCGGTGCTGCTGACGATACTCCTGTGCCTGATCGGCTCGGCTGCCCACTCTCGGCAGGGGGGCGAAGGATGGCACTTGTCTTGGCCCCCGGCTGTCTTCGAGATATGGGGAGAAACGCACCACTTTCCCGTCGAGGAGTCGGTGGAGATCGAGACCGAATCCGCGGTTGTCGTGCGCAATCTGCGGGGTCGCGTTCGGGTTCTGGGGTCGGAAGCGCAGCGAGTGACCGTCAAGGGAGATAAGAGGGTCCGCGCGCAGGAGCGGGAGTCCGCCGAGAAAATTGAGGCGGGTATCAATCTCGAGATTTCGAGTCTTGGGAATCAGGTTGTGGTGGAGGCGACCCCAGGAGCAGAGCGGGATTCCCGTCGCGTCCGCTTTGACGTTGAACTTGAGATGCCGAGCCATCTGCCATTTCATCTCGAGGGAAGAGGCGCGGATCTTGAAGTCTCCGGGCTCGACGGCGCCGTCAGCGTCGAAGGCGGGCACCGCACCATCGATCTCGAGGACATCGGGGGTTTGGTAGCGGTCGAAACTGAGCACGTCCGGCGGATCTTGGGTAGAAATCTTCGCGCCGGTTTCAATCTCGAAGGCGGTGCGCGAACGGTCGATGTGGAGGATGTATCAGGTCCGCTGAGAATCGAAGGCGAACGCTTTCGAACCCTTCGCCTGTCCCGGCTGCAACAATCGACCGTCCGTTCCGAGCGAGGTGAGATTCAACTCCGACGGCTGCCGGGAGAACTCAACGTGAGCTCTCGATCGATTACGATCTCCGGCGTCGAGGGACCGGTCAAGATACTCTCTGATGCGACTCGCAACGTGAAGCTGGAGCAACTCAGCGGCGAAGCGGAGATCGAGTTGGGTCGGGGCAACGTGACCCTGTCACCGGTGGGCGGAGAGCTGGGGAGCATCCGAGTCAGCGTCGAGCGCG
Organism: Bryobacterales bacterium; assembly: GCA_965248205.1. Lineage (GTDB taxonomy): Bacteria > Acidobacteriota > Terriglobia > Bryobacterales > UBA6623. The sequence continues at coordinate 4,687,306 of CBDFIS010000006.1, read as the reverse complement.
GAAATATCGAAGTCTACCTGCCGCCAGACGCTTTGTTCACGCTCGACGCCCAAACCGGACGCGGCCGGGCCCGCCACGGCTTCGGACACGCGATTCGAACCGAAACACGAGGCCGCGGCGCAGCGCTCGACGGGACCACCGGACAGGGGCCGCTCCTTCATCTGCGCACCGGCCGGGGCAACATCGTCGTCGAGCCTACGGGTGATGCCGAGGCGCCGCAGTTGCAGGTGAAGGCAATGACGTTCCAGCCGTAGCGCCGGCAAGGGCGCGTTTTTGAGATGGCGTGACAGCGTTTCTCGGAAAGGCTCCTTTTTCGTCCAGATGAGCAGGTTTGAGCAGATTATCGCTAAGATTCGTGTCCATCAAACCGACGACCCCCTTTTCTGTTTCGAGCATACACTACGGGTTCAAGGGTTTCGCCGCTTTTGGCGGCTATGTTGTTGATTCTGTTGGGTTGGAGTTTTGTGACTGATGGGGACGGGTGTTAGAAGCTACGGGGTCGTTCGTGGTTGGGAGAAAACGACCGCGGATCTGGCGGACCCTCGATTTGCTGGGAGAACAGTGACCCGTGTGGTGCCCGCCTAGATTCGCGCTACGGGCCTAGCCAACAGCTCCACGAACTTTTCCGCATCGTCATCTTTCCTACAGCCTCCCCGATGAATCGCCTCCAACGTCTAACTGTTGACTCGGCTTCAGCACCATAACCGGAAGATCTCTAACCTTCAAAGGCGCTCCCAGTTTCCCCCCGACCACAGGCCGGGCGGTGATGCGAGCTACTTTAGGCATCTCCGTGGCGGGCGCGTCAGCCGCCGTCACCAACACGATGGTCGTTTTCTTGCTCTTGGGGACGAAACGTTCCTTATGGACTTCGGGAAAAGGGAGCCCCGTGTCCGGCTCTACATCGGCGCCGGCCAGCGCTTCGACTCCGCGCGGCAAGCCCTCAATCTTGAGGACGACTTCACCGCCGAAACCTTCCTCTTGGTCGGTGATGATCGTCAGCTTGCTGGCCTCGCCGGGAACGAGATTCGCCGCGTCTTCTTGTACCTCAATTTTACCGACATGCGGGATCTGGGGTCGAACGAGAACCCGATATTTGAAGACCGGCCCTCCATATCGAGCCGTAATGTCCCGAATCTGTAAAGTGTAGTCGCCTTCTCTCTCGAACGTGTAGATCACTTTGCTCCGGATCATCCTGGCCCACCTATTCGCACCGTCGTCCATCTTTCGGAAGTAGTTGGTCAGCATCTCCTCGCCGTTGGCGTCAATAACCGATACATGCGGATTGAAAGTGGGCGTAACCGCCTCGGGGCCCTCGATTTCGAATGCCAACTTTGCCTTAGCCGGGATTCTCAGCTTGAACGTATCCACATCGGCAGGACGTTCGATTGTGCCTTCCAGCAGAACCGGAAGGGTTACCTCCAATGCCTGGTCCGCAGTTTCGTTGGGCTCTTGTTCGGCCAAGACGCTGTAAGCCGCGGGCACCTGGAGTGTATCCGTACCGGAAGGCCGTTCGCTCGCAGCCACCCCACCCGTCGCCGAAGAAGACTTCCCCTCCCCGGAGTCGTGTCCTCCTGGCTTCTCCACAACAGTCCTCGATTGCAGAACTTGCAGGCGATCCGATTCGAGTTTTCTCTGAAAAGGGATTTGCAACTTGTCGAGCAACGATGGGGGAATGATCTGTTCCTCATACTTCGAAAAATGCCGCGCATCTGGGTGGCCCACACAGAGCCGGTAGGCCACGTCGGGCCCCCCAACTCCTTGGAACGATGTGTAGGCAACGAAATATCGCCCGGCCGTGTCGAATGTGTAGTTCAAACGAGAATCTTGAGAAAACAACAGGTGCTTGGGCCGTTCGGAGTCAAACCAGCTTCCCGCTTCTCGGTAGAGCGTCAACTGGGCCGAGTCATTGTTGTTAAGGGTCGTATTGGAAACCGCGTGGAACGTCAACTCTTGCCCCGCGGCCACGTCGAACGAATAGAAATCCCGATCGCCCAGCTCCTCCATCCTGCCGGCGATCAGCGAAGGAATCTCGAGTTTTTGGGCTTGGGCGGCGTGGTCGTTGTCATTACCCGCCTCCAGAATGACGGGTTGGGTGTCGACCACGAACTCCAAGGCGTTCGAGACGCCACGGGGTGTTACCAGCCGGAATGCGTGCTTTCCTCTTTTCGCCGTGGGGTCGACCTTGATCTTCAAGAACGCCCGATGACCAAGGAGAGGTTTTTGCTCGCCCGTCTGGGCGCAATTGACAGCGCATTCGGTGTCGAGCTCGATCGATTCGACTCTTTCGACCTGAGCACTCACGCCCGGGTCGGCGAACCAAACTCCGTAGAGGCCTTCAAGTTTCTTCCCCCGGACCTGTGCATCGAAGGCGGTGCCTTGCTGTGCAGCCAGGGGAAAGACGGATATGGCCTCCGGACCCGTCGTCGGCTCTGCTTTCTTCTGCGCCTCTATTTGGGAATTAAAGCAAAGGAAGAGCGGAAGCGCTAGGACCGCGAGTACCCTGCGTGACTTCCGATGTAGGGTGGGGTCGCTCATAGACCCAAGCTGCCTCCCCGCCGCGTGCTTGCGCCTTAAAATTCCCGCATTAAACCCTTAGATGTCGGTAACAACTGATGTCACTCGCTATGGGCCCAGAGTCTCGCTAGCCACCTGATGGGACTCGATTTCGACTAGTTCGACGACGGGGTTGCAGAACTCTGATGCCTCACAGCTCAATGCGAAATCATTTGAACGAAGCCTTCGGCAGACGCTTCGCGTGGGAGTAAGCGGAGAGAAGACGTAAAGATAGGCGTAAGGTCGGGACACCACAAGGAGGTGTCCGATGACACATTTACGCCGACAGATGCTCGAGGAACTCGAGCGTCGCAACTACTCCGCGAACACGGTTCGCGCCTACATCCGCACAGTCGAAGACCTGGCGCGCTATTTCAAGCGGCGGCCCGACCAGCTAGGGCCCCAGCACATCCGCCAGTATCAAGCGCACCTGTTTCGCGATCGCAAGCTCGCCGCCAACACCGTGGCGCAACGGGTGGCGGCGCTGCGGTTCTTCTACATCCAGACGCTCGGACAAGAGTGGAACCTGGATCGAGCGCCCTACCCGAAGAGACCGCGCCGACTGCCCAACATCCTTTCTCCCCAACAAGTCGCTCGTCTGATCAACGCCGCCGACAGCGCCTTTCACCGCATGATCGTGATGACGCTCTACGCCACCGGGGTGCGCCGGGCCGAGTTGACTCAGCTGCGGATCCAGGACATCGACTCCGAGCGCATGGTCGTGCACGTCCGCGGCGGCAAGGGCCGTAAAGACCGCGACGTGATGCTCTCCGAGCAGTTGCTGGTCAACTTGCGCGAGCACATTCGCCGACTACGGCGCAGGCCCAAGCAGTGGCTATTCCCCGGCGGGAAGTGGCACATCAGCGATGATCCGATTACGAGCAACGTGCCCTGGCTCGCTTGCAGCCACGCCGCCAAGAGGGCCGGCATCACTAAACCCGCTCACCCCCACATCCTGCGTCATTGCTTCGCCACCCACTTGCTCGAAGCCGGAGCGGACTTGCGCACGATTCAGATGCTGCTCGGTCATCGCGACCTGGAAGAGACGGCGCGGTATCTGCATCTGTCGGCAAAGCATCTCAGTGATGTCGCCAGCCCGCTGGACTCGTTGGAGCTGGCCTCAACCGACAAAGACGATCCCGAGACAACGTAGATGGAACGGCCGCCGCTGGAGGTGGCCGATCTGGTTCGCGCCGCCGGAGAGCGTTTCGTCGAGAAAAGCCGCGCTTGGCTCAGCGGGCAGCATCTCAAAGTGTTGTCGGCGATCGAGCGTTGCCGCACCGCCGCTCTCGGCGGTCATCGCCTCCGCTGCGATGACTGCGACCATGAACCGCCCCTCGTCTACAACTCGTGTTTGGATCGCCATTGTCCAAAGTGCCAGGCCAACACCCGCAAGCGTTGGTTGGAAGCTCGACACCAAGAGCTGCTTCCGGTGCGCTACCTGCACGTCGTGTTCACCTTGCCGCGAGTCCTCTCGCAGCTGGCCTTACAGAACAAGGATGCGATCTACTCGCTGCTGCTGCGAGCGAGCGCACACACGCTGCTCGAAGTCGCTCGCGATCCCCGCCATCTCGGCGCCGAGATCGGCTTCTTCTCGATCTTGCATACGTGGAATCAGCGCCTCCAGGAACACGCCCACGTCCATACTGTCGTTCCCGCCGGCGGTCTCTCGCTCGACCACAGCCGTTGGATCGACGCGCCGTCGAAGAACTTCTTCCTGCCTAAGGAAGTCTTAGCCGAGGTCTTCCGCGGCAAGTTCATCGACGGCTTGCGGAAGGCCTTCGCCCAGGGCAAGCTACGCTTCTACGGGCGGTTCGCACCGCTCGATCGAGAGCGTGAGTTCAATGCGTTTGTGCGGAGCTTGTACCGCACCCAGTGGGTGGTCGAAGTGCGGCCACCCTTCGGAGACCCGGGACGGGCCTTACAGTACTTGAGCCGCTACACCCACCGCATCGCCATCTCGAACCAACGCCTGGTTTCGTTCGAACTCAACCAAGTCACGTTCCGTTGGCGCGATTCGGCCCATGGCAATCAGCAAAGGCTGATGACGCTCGAACTCGACGAGTTCCTGCGCCGCTTCCTGCTGCACGTGTTGCCCAGCGGCTTCCACCGCATTCGCTACTACGGCTTCCTGACGAACTCGAAACGCGGCGACCTGTTGCCGTTGTGTCGTCGGTTGATCGCTCGCGTCAACCCTTCGCGCACGATCTCCTACTCGGATTCCGAACCCGCTCGTAGCGGCTGGCTCTGTCCTCGTTGCGGCGGCCGTTTGCTCATTGTCGAACGTTTCACCGCCGCCCAGCTGCGGACTCGCGCCCCGCCCGCTCTCGCCGCCGCATGATGCCACGTCGCATCTCCCCTCGAGCCGCTCTCGCGCTTCGGCGCGCACCGTACTCGTGCGCCTGGGCCCACTTTTACGGACGATTCCGCCCGTTTCAGACGCCGCTCGCACGGCAGAAACCTTACGTTCGCCCTTCGGATCAGCACTCGATTCGGTCCCGACCATGCGTTCTCTGTGCGTCGCAACCCTCTCGTCGCCGTCTTGCCTCCGTCCGCACGCCGAATACAAACCGCATAGACTTCCAACGCTCGTCGTCGGGCTTCCTTCAAATCGTTGTACCGCTTGCGACAAGTCCCCTGTTTGGCCGCGCTCTTTCCGTCGTGTCGCCAGCGGTACAACACTCGGATTTCTCGACAGCTAAGCGACAGCGACGCTTTCGCCCAACATTGTAGCGTGAGCGGGCGGTACGGGGCCTGCGCTTTGAAGCATCCGTCCGCTCACAGGACCCAAACCCGCACTGACGGCGAAGGGTTTACCTATTGGCCTCCTCGCCCAACCATCGCGTGCCGGACCACTGCTATTACGGTAGGTCATGCACCGGCGGCGGAATGGATTGTTATGAACCTAGTTGTGGTCACGAGGCCGTTGACCGCACCCTTTCGCGTATGTGAAAAAACCTTGGGACAGTCAACCGCGGCTCGAGGTGCCATTGATTCTAGGTGACTTCTAGGAAGCCGCTGTGACAGTCCCCGGTTTTTTTCACACCTTTTCGGGCACGGCTCGGTTTGTGCGCGTTTTGCCTCGACTGCGGCATCCGGCGGGTACCAGTTTCCTTCAACCAGGCCGGCGGACGGCCGCGGCGTTTTCCTTGGCCGCGGGCTAGTCTTTCGAGTGTGTCGATCGTGTGTTGGAGCAGGTCGTGTTCCTGCCTGAGCTCGTCGAGGATCTTGTTCACGTCCATGGTGTAGCTCCTTGTTAAGGGAACCACACACGGACGCCGCCCGGTAGAATGGTACTGTCGCTTTCACGGGCACCGTCCGTGGTGGCGAAAGGCCTCGGCGGAAGTTTGCCCTTCCGTCGGGGCCGCTTCCATTCTAACCCGATTAGGCGCGGTTTGGGCGATGAATTTCGCCGAGGATCGGGGATTTTTGCGGTAGGGAACGGAATTTTCGAAAGGGCCGTGTGTTTGGGTAGGAAACCAGCAATGGTTTTCTAATTCTGAGAAGTGTGGGAAGCTCGTTTAAACGAGCTGGCGGTCGAGAGGGGAAAGGGCTACCAGCCGTAGAACGGCTGGCCTATCCGGAAGCAAGCCGCGTGAACGCGGCTGACGTCGGTTTCCATTGAGGATAGGGACTACGCGTCGAGCTGAGTCCCGCCCCGCGGCCACCGCGGAAGGGTATTCAGTGTTGTGGCTTAGGGCCGACCGCCCCAACACGATGTTTCCCCATGAGAGGTGGAGTCCGCAAGATTGAGCCCCGTAGCGCATGGCTCGGCGGTCGTTCTGCCGAGACTTGCGGCCGTTTGGCAACGCGGCTGGTTCAGGCAACGGGCCGTGTCCTTGGGGGACAGGCACCTAGCCCGGACCCGTGTCAGGAAACTGACGTTTGCCACTGAAACCCCAGGGTCTTCTCGTAACGTCGAATCCCTCAAGGTTGCCTGTCCCTGTGAGCCGGATCTCGCCGTTGAGATCCGTGGGCTTCTACGTCCCCCGCCGAAACCGCCTGACCCAACCCTTTCTCGCTGCAAGCTCGACGAGGTTCAGCAGAATCGCCAAGAGCAACGCGGCGGGCCAGAGATCTATCGACGAGCTTACCGTCCTGCCGCCGACTTCGAATACTTCGCGCGGATCGGGGTTGAACCGGCCTCCGGTCAGTTGCGCAATGCGGAGCAGTAGGTCCGGATTCGAGCCGGTGTCTTCCAGCTCGTTATTGTTGCGATAAAACGCCACCTATGGAAAGCGTTCGAAACCCGGCGCCGGGCGAACGCGGAACAGGCCAAACCGCTCCCCGATCGGAATGCGTGCTTCGACCGTCAGGTGGTGAGAAAAGCGGGCTAGCAACACTCGATGACGAAAGCACTCTTCAGACCGCAACCCATGCTGCTAACAGATCCAGTCTCTGTCGACCGGGTTCCAGTGGCCCCGACGGCTGATTCCTCAATGCGAAATCGTTTCTCAGGATCTATCCGACGGTGACGCTTGCGCCCAACATTCCAGCGTGGGCGGGCAGAACGAGGGCCTCTACCCGCGAAGCAGTGAAGCCTCCGTCTGTTCACAGCCCACTAGATCTCCCCTAACGGCGAGGTATTGAACTAGGGGATTGGATCATAAGATGCCGACAGGGGGAGGATTCGGCCGGTCGGCGCATCGCTCGGCTTGCCATCTGGAATCAGGTACTAGCGCTGTCCGCGCAGGTCGTAAGGCTGCATGCTCAAGGTGGTTGCACAGCCCGCTGGCGACGTGAAACACTGTGGGTGATTCGGTTTCACCGACGGTATCTTTGAAGCTACAGGAGCGACCCAATGTCACACTCTATGGAACAAACTGCAAAGGGTTTTTTTGAGGCCTGTGAGGCCGGAAAGGGTTGGCAGGCGTGCGCGCCCTACTGCAAGCCGGACGCATCTTTCTCGGCTCAGGCCGAGCCTCTGGCGGCAATCACGACTCTTGACGCCTACGCCGATTGGATGAAGGCGTTGGTCGGGTTTATGCCCGACGCCCGCTACGACCTCAAGTCGTGGGCCGTTGACAGCGAGCGCAATAACGTTTCGGCCTACGCGGTTTTCTCGGCGACACATGAAGGCGAGGGCGGACCGTGTCCGCCTACTGGCAAGAGCGTCAAGAGCGACTACGTGTACGTGATGTTCTTCGAGGGCGAGAAGATCAGTCACATGACGAAGATCTGGCACTCGGGGCTTGCAATGCAGGAGCTTGGCTGGGTGTAACGGGTGTAACGCTATCATCGGCAAACTAGTGAGCCAGCGAGGTCGTCGCCCGGCTGGAGACCGTAGGAATTCGCTGTAAGCGTTTGGCGCGTGCCATGTTTCGAGGCGATGGTCTGCTGAACATCGACAGCGGAGTATCAAGATCCACCAAGACTAGAATCGTGACCAATGCTTCGCGTTCCTGCCTGAGCTCGTTGAGGATCCTATTCACGTCCATGGTGTAGCTCCTTGTAGAGGAACCACACACGGACGCCGCCCGGTAGAATGGTACTGTCGCGCCACGGGCGTCGTCCGTGGTGGCGAAAGGCCTCGGCGGAAGTTCGCGCTTCCGTCGGGGCCGCTTCTATTTTAACCCGGTTAGGCACGTTTTGTGCCATCAATTTTGCCAGGCGATCGGGGATTTTTGCGGTAGGGAACGGAATTCTCGAAAGGGCCGTGTGTTTGGGTAGGAAACCAGCAATGGTTTTCTAATCCTGAGAGGTGTTGGAAGCTCGTTAAAACGAGCTGGCGGTCGAGAGGGGAAGGGCTACCAGCCGTAGAACGGCTGGCCTATCCGGAACCAAGCCGCGTGAACGCGGCTGACGTCGGTTTCCCGGATCACAAGGGAGCAGTCATGTAGGCCGATCTCGGTTTTGAGATCTACAGCCTTACTACGTCCTCCGGCGAAACCGCCTGACCCAACCCTTTCTGGCTGCAAGCTCCACGAGATTCAGCAGAATCGCCGCGAGCAACAAGGCGGGCCAGAGATCGATCGACGAGCTCACTGTCCTGCCGCCGGCTTCGAATACTTCACGCGGATCGGGGTTGAATCGGCCTCCGGTCAGTTGCGCGATGCGGCGCAGTAGGTCGGGATTCGAGCCGGTGTCTTCCAGCTCGCTATTGTTGCGATAAAACGCCACCTCGGGAAAGCGGTCGAAACCAGGGGCCGGGCGAACGCGGAACAGGCCAAACCGCTCCCCGATGGGAATGCGCGCTTCGAAGTCAGAGGCGTCCGCGCGTTCCAGCGGAACGACCTCACGAAACTCGTCCGGGCCCAGGGCGTACAACTCGTCCGGCACGAGTTGTTCTGCGGAAGGTTGTCGCCCGGCTGTATGATATTCGACGACCAGATCCCCCGTGGTGGGGTCGTGGTGGGTACTGGCTTCGATCGCCGGAACGCGTGGCAAAAGATCACTGGCCAGATTCGACCAAAAGAGGTCGAAGCCGGGCCAATCCACCCAATGCGTCGCCCAGCGCGCCGTGGCGTCCGAAGCAAACACCGCGCTGCGGCCAAGTCCATACTGCCAACGCACAAGTAGAGGATCATTCTCTTCTTCGAATTTCAAGATCGTCTCGGCGCCCGGCTTGGCGACGAATTTGACCCAGCCGAGTAGCGGCCCGGCTTCTTCAATGGCGACTCCGTCGAGCATTTCTACTTGGCGCACGACCACGGGGCTGGCCGGTTCCTCGACAATCGACGAGCCGGTGTGCTCCATCACGTCCCGCAAGACTAGCTGGCGTAGACGTGAGACGTCGGCCAACAGGTAAGCCTGCCCTTGGGCCGTTTGAGCAACGCGCTCGAGGTAGGCACGGTTGACGTCCAGGCCAAGGCCTACCGTGGAGATGGTGATCTTCAACTTCGCCGCCGCGCGAGCAAGCTCTAGGCTGTCGCCTTCTTCCGAGATGCCGTCGGTCAACAACAAAATGTGCTTGTAGGCCGCCGTCGTCGGTCGGATTTGCTGGAACGCCTCCCGCAGCGCCGGCGCAATCTGTGTCCCCCCGTCGGCGATGATGCCCTCGATCAGTCGCTGAACGGTTCGGGGATCGCTGTTGGGCGCCATTGGGACCGCCCAGAGAAATGAGTTATCGAAAACAAGGACGCCGACTTGGTCGGTTGGTTGCAGCTTTTTCACAACCCCGATGGCCGACTGGCGGGCAAGCCGCATCTTTTGCCCTTCCATCGAAGAAGACTTGTCAAGGATCAGCACAATGGCGGAGCCCTCCGGCGTGCGCGGCGGAGCAACCTCGGCGGGCAGCAACCGGATAGCGGGGTCCTCGCCCTTCTCCCTTCCCTCGACGTATTCGGTATTTTCGCCGGCGATCAGCAGAAAGCCGCCGCCTTCGCGGACGAAGTCCTCTAGCCTGGCTTTTCGTTCCGCGGGCCAAAGATACAGATTCTGATTGTTGGCGATGACCACATCGTATGCTGTCAGGTCGCCGTTGGGATCCGGATTGGTCCTATCAACTTTGAAACCTGCCCCCTCGAGTAGCTCCATCAGATGCTGGTCGCGGTCAGCGGTGTCCCCGGAGATGAACAGTGCGCGCGGACGGACAAACGTAATCGGCTGCTCGAAGGTCGCCTCCCCCAGCTCACCCGCCGCTAGCTTTGCTTGAACCAACGCTGCTCCGTCGGTTTGGACCCGGCCTCGAAGCTGGATTTCGTTCTCACCGGCCGCGAGGTCCACGTTCGAACGGCCGACGGACTTGCCTTCTACCGTCAGCTCAACAAGGCCCTTTCCGGTCCTTGGGCTGTTAACGGACACTTCCATCGTGAACCGCTCGCCCGCGAAGGCCCGGGTCGGCGCAGCGAAGGCAGTTACCCGTAGCGCGGCTTCCCGACGGCCTTCGAGGCCCACGGTGTCAATCGGGATGCCGCGCCGACGGGCCTGATAGAGGGCCCGCTCCACGGCCCCGAGGTTTTCCTTGCCGTCCGAGATGAGAACCATCCGGGCTACGTGTTCGGGCGGAAAGACGGTCAGCCCATTGCGGACCGCCGCTTCAAGATTCGTCCCGCGGACCTCGCTCCAGGAGGTTTCAGAAGCAGGCCGGTCGGCACGGGTCGAGCTATCGAAAGAAACAACACGCAGAGGATTTCGACCTCGAGCCTCCGCCATACGGCTAATCGCTGCACGTTGCTTTGCCTCCTGCTCGGCATGAATACTGGCTGAAGCATCGGCCAGCACCGCGACTGCGACTCTTGTCCTGGTAGCCACGATGCGCGGCTCGGCCATCGCGAAGACGGCGAGCGCGAAGGCCGCCGCTTTCCACAAGAGCCACACGCGACGATCCGATCGGCGCCACTCGGCGACCGCCCAAATCAGCGGCATCGCAAGAAGCCACAAAACCCAGGGTTGGCTGAGGTTCATGGCGCGACCGCCTCCTTTCTCGCCTCGTCCGGATCAGCTTGCGAGAGATCGAGCTGCACGGTTTGCGTCCCACGGGGGGCGCTGTCACTGCGGATCGCGGATTGCGCGAGCCGGCGTCTTCCAAAGACGCGCCACTCGAATCCCAGGGCGATTAGTGCAATTGCAACCAGCCAAGGCCAAAGTGCGGCGTGCCGTAAGGTAGCCGCCGGCGGAGCAGGGACCCCACGAAGGATTCCCGGCGCAGGCTTCCATCGATGAGCGCCGGCCTCCGGTAGCGTCAGGGCGAAATGGGACTCGCCGGACGAAGTTCGTACCGCGACAGTGCCGGGCTGTCCGGTGTAGAAACGCAGATGTCCCTGGCTAACTACCCGCGTCACCGCGCGGTCGTCGGACGATTCAAACTGAACCGTCTCTTCCTCTCCTTCTGCCAACGGGATTTCGGACCATCCTGGAGCCTGCGCGATGACCTCTGTGGTGCGGAATGTGTCCGGTAGCAACCAAGCCAGCGCATTGGCGAAAAGAAGCGGCGTCGCCAGATGCTTTTCGAGGCCTGCCCGCACCGGATGGAACCCGAAAAACACCTGACGGCTTCCCTCCACCGAACGCGCAACGATAACGGGCCCGGCCGCGCATTCCGCGATTGTCGCATCACCCGGTTCCGGTTCGAAGACAGAAGCACGGTTCAGGATGACATCTCTATTCCTGAGGCCCTTGGCTAACGGGTGGCTACTCGACCAGTTGGTGATGCGGCAGTTGTGGGCCACCCGTTGGACATTGATCGGTGAATCCGCGGCAGGTGGGTCGAAGTAAATTGCATCCCCCTGCGGTGGCTTGCGGGGGACGAAGTTTTCGAACACGGTGAAGCTACTCTTTTGCCCATCGACATCGTAGTCCTTCGGTCCGTAAAACTCCGGCTGAAGATGGGGGCTCGCGGTTAATAGTGTTCGCAACGTGGACCGTTGCTCGGAATAAACGGAAACACGCTTCGGAGTGAAGGCCGGGATCTCGATGCGCGCACGGTCGTTAGCCGGGAACGGATCCGCGGGATGCAGCACGACCTCCAGAAAGCCTGAGCCTTGTGCACGCAACACGAACGAGATTTCTCGACTGCCACCCGGCTCCAATCGGATCTCCTCGGTCGTCAACCGGCGGTTGGAGAACCTGAACTCGCTTTCAAGCGTATGCTCCTCGACGTCGTTGTTGACGAGTTCCACGGACACTTTCCAACCAGTAGGATCATCCGGGCTGCGCCGTGCCGCGAGCGTACTTATACCGCGATCTCCTATCTCCCCTCCAACATTGATATAGCGCAAGAACGGAAGGTCGCCAGTATCGGTGGGCCCGACTGCGTCCTCCGCTAGACGACCATTCCCAATGTAGGTGACTTCCCCCAGGGCTGCGGAACCGGCGGCACGACTCAGGTCCCCCACGGCCAATTCGAGCGCGTCGGCGGCCAGCTCCACCGCGGCGTCAAGATCGAGGGCCGTCCAGCCCGGCTCGATGCCCCTAATTGCATGCGTTAGGTAACGCCGATCCGTGGTGAACCCAGTGACTGACCCCGGGTTCCCGTCCGCGCGAACCACCATGACTGGATCGCTTAGCGGAATGGCCCGCAGGTAGGCAAGGGCCGCTTGGCGGGCGGCATCCATCAATGGCCCATCCGCGGCGCCACTCGTGGCTCGCATCCAGGCTGAAGTGTCGATTAGGACCACGTGATGGCGGGGCGGTTCGTTGCCGCGGAACCGCAGGTCCGCGATCGCCAGCATTAGCAGTAGCAACGCCAACAGTTGAAGGAATAGAGACAGCGGCTGCTGGATTCTCTTGCGACGGATCGGTCGTCGGCGCTTAGCTTCCGGCGGCCAAAACCTTAGAGTTGAAACAACGCGTTGCCTGCGCGAGCGGTCGTAAAGATAGAGGACGATCACGACCGCAGCCAACGGCAGAAGGAGCGCTAGGAATTCGCCAAGAGCAAGGTTCGTGAAGGTCACGACAATGGGTGCCGGCGAGAAAAGAGAACAGTATCAGCTCGCCACTCCGGCGGCGACAAGCGGTCCGAAAAGCGCCTCTTCGAGAACTGTGTCCGTGTTCAGGTGCACGTAACTGCCGCGATTGCGCTTTGCGATATACTCCACCGCGCCGCAAAACGTGTCGTAGGCCGCGGCGTGCCTCTCGATGTCTTCCGCACTGAGGTGCATCGGGCTCGATGTTCCGGATTCGGCATCGATTAGCTCGATCGGCCCACGCCAAGGCGGGGTACGGTCATGCGGACCGGCTAGCTGCACAAGCGCAACCTCATGGTTCTGGTCGGACATGTGCCGGAGCGCTTCGACACCGTCCGGCTCATCGAGAAAGTCCGAGAGGAAAATCGCAAACCCTGGCGAATGGTTCTGTGACAGAAACTCGCGCACGGTCACCCGAAAGTTCGAGGAGCCGGCGGTCGAAAGATCACCAATAAACGCGGCAGCGCGGGCAAAGCGGTGACGGCCCCCTTCGGCTCGAAAGGATGTCCCGAGTCTGGCGGCGAACGGCTGGATGACGATCGTCTCCAAGCGGACTAGACCTACGTAGCAGAGCGCTGCCGCCAGACGGCAGGCGTAAACAAACTTGGAGTTTTCCGGAACACTTTCCTCGGCCCCGCAGGCCATCGACTCACTGGTGTCGAGGAAGAGCCGAATCGGGGTCCGCGGTTCGGTGAGAAACATCTTCAGAAACACGCGCTCCAAGCGCAGGTAGATCCTCCAGTTCACGGCCCGCAGGTCGTCACCGTATTGGAAGCGGCGGTGGTCGTGGAACTCGTGCCCGACTCCGGCATAGCGTGAAGTAATCTGTCCGCCCAGCAGACCGTGGAACGACTTCTGCCAGCGAAGGGTGAGCCGCTCGAGCCGCTCGAGAATCTCCTGGTTCAGCAGCGGTTGAGGCGCTCGCACGCCTCCAATGTAGCAGAGGGGCGGAGCCTTGCTTGGTCAGGAGGCTTGGCGCCGGGAGGGGTTCTCCCAAACACGTCTGGGACTGCCGAGGGTCAGCACCCGAGTCTTTCAATCACGGCTCCTCCACCGTCACATATTGATTGATGCCCACGTCCTCCAGTGTTTGCACCTCGCCACCTGGCCAGGTGACGACCGCTCGACCTACCTCACCGCATGACCCCAGTCCAAAATGAACCCGCTCGTCATGGCGGGAAAGATAACTGCCGCCGTTCCGTAACGCACCGATCTGCACACCACCGCAGAATTCAATTCGCACCCGCGCCCCAATGCCATCACGATTGCTCGTAGCGCCCTTCAGTTTGAAGCCAATCCAGGAATACTGCGTCTCAGCTCGATTTCGAAGCAAAACGGGTGAACCGCTGACCGGAAGCACCAGCACGTCAACTTTCCCATCGTTGTTGAAGTCGCCACTGCAACCGCCCCGATAGGATTGCACGGGGACAGAAGGCTCTTCGACAGGCGCAAACTTCCCTTCCCGGTTCTCGAAGATCGCCACGGGTTGGGCATAGCCGGCCCGTGACCCTTTCCCAATGTTGGGGTAGATATGGCCATTGGCCGTCCATAGGTCCTTGTCACCATCGTTGTCAAGGTCCGTGAACCCACATCCCCAACCTAGGTACGCAAGTGTTGTGGTGCCGAGCCCCGCAGCCGCGGAGATCTCGTCGAAAAAGCCGGATCGATTCCTTCTGAAAAGTGGGAAATAGTCTTCTGAAAAGGTTGTCGTAAAGACATCGATCTTTCCGTCATTATCATAGTCGCCCAAGGCAGCTCCCATATCCGCCTGAGCGCGACCATCCGCGCTAAAGCCGACCCCGCTTGTCAGTGCCGATTCTTCAAAGTGGCCATCGCCGCGGTTCAGATACAAATAATTGGGAGAGGAGTCGTTAGCCACAAAGATGTCCGGCTTCCCGTCGTCGTTAAGATCATCAAAGACGGCAGTGAAGCCGTAGTGGCCCTTTTCGTCGCTTACCCCTGCCGACGCCGTCACGTCCGTGAATGTTCCATCGCCATTGTTGCGATAGAGGATATCCGCCTCGCCCTTGAGCTGACGAGGCCCGCAAAACACGGGGAGATCCAAATAGCGGCACACCGGCGCCGGCTGGCTCAAGTCTAGGGAATGGATGTCAACGTACCCAGCGACGTACAAGTCAAGATCCCCATCCAAATCGTAGTCGCCGAACGTGCTACCCGTGTGCCAGGCTACTTTGTCACTCAGCCCAGCCTTGGCCGATACCCGAGTGAACGTCCCGTCACCTTTATTTCTGTACAGTAAGTCAACGCCGATCGTAGTAATTAGGACATCGGTATGACCATCGTTGTCGTAATCGGCTGCGTTGGCGCCGGTTCCCCAAAAAGGGTTCGACAGGCCGGATTTGACGGTTACATCCTCGAACTTGCCGTCTTTCAGGTTCCTGTAGAGATAGAGCGCCGGCGTCGAGGTCCGAACAGGCTTGCCGGACACAATCTCCTTCAGGCGCCCTAGAGTGGAGCCATTAACAATCAGGAAATCAAGCCAGCCATCGTTGTCGTAGTCAAAACAGGCTGCCCCACTTCCATTAGCCTCAAAGATCCATCTCTTTCCCGGGCTTCCACACACCATTTGCGCGCGAATTCCGGCTTGAGACGCAACATCCCGGAGCACAATCTCAGTTGTTCTATCTTCTGCAGCGAGGTGAAACTGCGCCATAGGGACCACTGTCACAGTGAACACAGCGAAGATCAGAGAGTTCCCCTTCACGGTTGTCTTAGCCTTTCGAAAAGCGCGAAGTGGTGCTGGGCTTCGTCGGGCCGTCCCATCTTGGTCCATAAGCGTCCAAGTAGGTAATATGCGTCGGCGTTCTCTAAGTCTAACGACTTTGGGGACGCACACCGCGACCTGAGGAGCTGGCTCTCCGGTGTGCTGCCTACTCAGAGACCGAATAGTGACACTGTCGATCGACCTGTATCCCCGTTTTCCTCAATTGGTTGCAATAACGCAGGTATTAAAGTGATGCCGGAGTCGGCTTGGTACGATTGGCGTATGCGTCGGCACTGTCCGCATTTTTCGCACAACAGCACGAGCTCCGACGAAGGGTGAACGCCACGATCCTCGAAACTCAAAGGCTGCGGCTTCGTGAGATGAGCCTTGGCGATCTCGACTTCATCGCCGAGATGCTGGCCGACTCGGACGTGATGAGGTTTTACCCAAAGCTCTATAGCCGAGAAGAGTCGCAAGAGTGGATCGACAGGCAGCTTCAGCGCTACGCCAATGATGGTCACGGTCTCTGGCTCGTAGTGGATCGCGCTTCCTCTAAACCGGTAGGTACGGTGGGTCTGATCATGCAGGAAGTCGAGGGGTCCCGGCAACCTGAAATTGGTTACGTCATTCACCAACCCTACTGGCGCAGAGGCTACGCTACGGAAGCAGCCTTAGGGGTACGTGAGTATGCTTTCAACTGCTTTCAACGTTCGCGGTAACCGCCGTGTGATTTCGCTTATCCGTCCCGAGAACATCCCTTCACAGGGCGTCGCCCGAAAGCTCGGGATGGCTCCGGAGCGAAATGTCGATTTCGAGGGGCTTGAGCACATTCTCTTCGCAGTCTCCCGTTCAGCGGTCAGTCGCGCGACGTAGTTTCGGTGCCGGAGGCCTCGCGCGACTTCTTCGAGGTTACGGCCGCCTTCTTCCACCAATACAGTGCAGTACCTGCGACGACGCAGACCCCATTGTAGAAGTGGTAGAGCAGGTGGAAAGGAATGGCCGCCAGGGTGAACCAAAGACCGCGGCGTCGAGTTAGGAAAAGATAGAGCTGCGCGTTTATCGAAAGGACAGCCAGAAGAAGCAGACCGGGAACGAGCAGCACGGGGTGACGCGGTAGGTAGCTCAAGATTGCTCAAGATCACTGCTGTCCGGTTAAAAGTCGAATAGAATCAATTGGTTGGGGTCATAGGGGGATTCGTTTGGGGAGTCGGATGGCTGGAGTGCCTGTAAAAGGGGCATTTTTTCGAATTGCGTAACGCTGAGAATCTGTAGAATCTGGTAAAGACTCGCTTCCAGCCCGAGGCGTTTCCGGACGATGGCGATGAGCACGTAAATCGAGACAGCGATCCAGATCTGCGTCTTGACGGCGTTCTCGCTGGTGCCGTAAAACGAGTTGATTCGCAGATGTTGCTTGATCCACTTGAAGAACAACTCAATCTGCCAACGCGACTTGTAGATGTGGGCGATGGTCAGCGCCGGGAGCGCGAAGTTGTTGGTCAGAAACTTCAGCCGCTTGTTCGTCCGGGCGTCGAAGTAACTGACCCTCCGCAACGGGTCGGGATAGGCTTGGGCCGATTCGATGGCAGCCAGTATGACGGTCTGATCCGAGCGCAAGCCCGTGGATTTGTCGACGGGATGCGAGTAGCGCCGTTGGAGCAAGATGTTCTTCTTGGTTCGCACGACGAAGAACGACGAGCAGAGAGTGAACACGAAGAGGCGTTCGAAATCGACGTAGGCCCGATCCATGACGTAGAACGCGCCGGCCTCCGGGCCGATCTCGTCGAGGATGTTGATGTCGTGCACTTTGCCTCCAGTAATGCGGATGAACGTGGGAATATTGCCGTGCAGATCCAGCAGCGTGTGCATCTTCACGGCGGCTTTTTGCTTGCGGAATCTCGCCCACGGAAACAGCGACAGGCAGAGGTCGATTGTTGTCGAGTCGAGAGCGTACAGAGTCTGGTCCAAGTCCACACCGATCGGGTCGTGGGCATATAACGGCCGTGCCATGCCAATCAAGACCTGCGCGAAGTCCGCGTAGATCCGCCAGTCGCGCGACTCGTTCGCGTCGGCCAGTGTCGAGCGCGCTACCCTGCCGCGGAATCCCATGTGGTAGAGTTTGCCGTGCATCGAACGCAGGCACGTCTCGATGTCGCGGAGGCTTGCCCGATAGGTCAGCTGGGCGAATGCCATCGCAAGAAACTGATCCCAGCAGGAGAAACTTTTCAGATAGGAATCGCCGCGGTAGCGCGATACACATTTCTGAAACTCTTTGCTCGGTAGGTGCTCGATCAGTTGGGAGAAAACCGTACGGCCAAGGTTCATCCCTCATTGTGCCGCGTCCGGATGCTCCGTTCAGGCGACCATTTGCGGCCTCGGGATTTCAAATCGTTCCCGGGCAAAACAGGCCATAAGACATTGAACGGTCGAGACTTACCGTCCGATGGCGCGACTTTCCCCGGACAGCACTGGCTCAAGATATAGACCCCCGACGCCGCAATTGCTAATCCAAGCAGCGCCGAGCAAACCTTGTTCGCCTTGCCGGTTGCACGGGCGGCCAAGAACCGATGCTGGACGAAAAGCGCCACCAACGCGACGAGTATCGCGGGGATCAGCAACGGCATCTGCTGCCAATAGGCGAGCAGGATCGAGAGGCCGAGGGCAGCCCCGGTCCACACCAACGGCCCGGTGCGGTCGGCGGAGGACGACAACCCGAAGAGCCAGTAGTTCCCGATCAACAGGAACGCGACGCACAACAGTGGAACGAGAAAGACCCCTTGAAAGTGAATCGCCAAAGCAAGGACCGAGAGCAGCAGGAGATACACGAGCACGACGCTGATGCGCTGCGAGACCTGGACGTTCAGATCGTCAGGCATTCTCGCGTTCCGGAGAATCAGCTCGATCCAGGGAATGCCGCGATCTAGAATGTCGGTTCGAATGAGCTTCCAAAAGGTCCATGCCTTCAGATGCTTCACCTGAAGGCGTCCGTCCAACACCATCTTGCGCCCGTCGGCGCGCATACGGTAGCCGAGCTCGATGTCCTCGACGGCGGGGCGCTTGTACTCCTCGCTGAAGCCGTTGTATTGGGCAAAGACCTCCCGCCGAATGGCGCCGCAGCCACTCCAAAAGGTAGATGCAGTCGTTGAGCTGGTCTGGTGAACGAAGTGGTGAAACAGGTTCTTGTATTGCGAGAGAAAGTTGCGCTGACTGGGTTGATCGTCGTAGGAGCCAATCAGGGCGTCTAGCTGCGGGTCGTCGGCAAAACGATCCCACACGAGCCGGAGCGTATCGGGAGTGATACATACATCGGCGTCGATAAAGAAGAGTATGTCTCCTTGTGCTTCACGAGCGGCTTGATTCCGCGCGATCGAGGGCCCTTGGTTGGTCGAGAGGCGGATGACGCGGCAGTCGAAGGAGGCGGCCACGTCCGCGGAGCCATCGCTCGAAGCATCATCGACAACGATGCAGTCGTAATCCGAAAAGGTGGATTGTCGTAGGCTGGCGAGACAGCTCTTGAGGTCAGACGCGCTGTTGTGGACAGGGATGATGACAGAAAGTTTTAGCGAGCTAGGCCAACAACCCAGTCTAAGGCTGCTGGATTTGCTTTTGCAAACAAGACAACCGGCAAGCCGCACAACTGGTGCCTTGGCAAAAATGTGAGCGGTCTTGCTTCTCTCAGGTCACTGGCCGATGCTCAGACGCTCGTGGGTCGCGTTGTCGACCGCGTCCCAGTCGATCTCGATTCCTAGACCCGGCTTTTGAGGGACGTGAACGATGCCTTTGTCGTCGATGGGATAGGGGTCCTTCATCGGAAACTTGAAGATTGCCTCCGGCATGATGAGTTCGAAGAACTCGCAGTTATTGATGGTCCAAGAAGCGTGTAGATTGGCGATGTCCATCGGTCCCATGCTGGTGCAGTGAATCTCACAGTTCATCCCAAACGCTTCGGCCAGGTGCGCGATCTTCAGGGTTTCCGTAACACCCATCTTGCCCCAGGCCACGTCCGCGCGAACGATGTCTGCGGCGTCGACACTCCTGTCGACGCCGCCACGCAACTATTTGCGCCCGCGTAGGCGAATCTGAGTCGGAGCTGATTTTTCACATCTTCGTGCACCGGTTGGTGTCACTGACTTTCGCCACGGGCTACGCTAGGCTAATGGTTTCGCGTCGATAGAGTTCCATGACGGCTCACATTGCATTTCGCTTCTTAGTTTGCTCGATCGTCGTGATGTGGTTGCCGGGGACTCACCTCCCGGCTGCCGATTGGCCCCAGTTTCGAGGGTCAAACGGCCTCGGAGTTGCCGACACGGCAGGATTGCCGGAAGTGTTTGGTCCGGAAAAGAACGTCCTTTGGAAAACCGCCCTGCCCCCGGGGCACTCGTCGCCGGTTATTGCGGAAGAGCGCATTTTCGTAACGGCGTATGAAGGCGAGAAGCTACTGACCATTTGCCTGCACCGGGAGAGCGGCCGGGTTCTGTGGCGCCGTCACGCTCCTCGCCCGCGCCGACAACCTTTCCACAGTCTTCACGGTCCGGCTACTTCCAGTCCCGTGACCGACGGCGAGAATGTCTACGTTTTCTTCGGGGATTTCGGGCTGCTTTCCTATGACGCGGACGGTGAGGAGCGCTGGCGAGTTCCTCTTGGCCCTTTCAACAACAGGAACGGATCTGCGTCTTCTCCAATCCTAGCGGAGGGCATGGTCATTATCGTCTGTGACCAGGACGACAGAACTTCCTTCATGATCGCCGTCGACCAGCAGGACGGGCGCCTGCGTTGGAGGGTTGAGAGACCCGAGTTCACGCGAAGTTTTGTCACTCCGGGCGTTTACCGTCCAAGCGACGGACAACCTCAGTTAGTAGTCCCCGGTTCCTACGAGGTCGTCGGCTACGCGCTCGCAACGGGAGAAAAACTGTGGTGGGTCCGGAAGATCGGGTGGCAGGTAAAGTGCGTGCCCATCATCGACGGCGACACGATCTACGTCAACGCCTACGGTGAGGGAATCGGCGGTGCGGGAGGCGCGCCCGAGCTACCTACGTTTGAGGTACTGCTGGCCGAAAACGACGCCAACCAAGACGGTAGAATCGCCAAGGACGAGGGCCGGCATCCGCGGCTCACTGGGGACTGGATCAACGCCGACATCGACGACGACGGCTTCGTCCGAGAGCATGACTGGAAGTTTTACGTCGCGCGGCTCGAAAGTGAAAACAGTCTGGTCGCCATCCGGCCGAACGGCCGCCGGGGAGATCTGACCGACACGAATGTTCTATGGCGCTACCGCAAGTCGTTGCCCAATACGCCTTCGCCGTTGCTCTACAAAGGCGTGATCTATATGGTGAAGGGCGGAGGGATCGTCACGTCCCTTGACGCTGCGCGGGGGACAGTTCTCAAGCAAGCTCGCGTCCGGGAAGCTGTAGACGATTACTGGGCGTCCGTTGTCGCTGGCGATGACAAAGTTTTCCTCGTGAGCCAAAGTTGCGCCATCACGGTTCTGAGTGCTGAAGGCGAGTGGAATGTTCTAGCAACGAATCGGCTGGCGGACGAGTGCTTCGCGACCCCCGCGATCGCCGACGGACGGATCTATGTGCGAACACTGAGGGCGCTGTATAGCTTCGGGCGAAGCAATTAGCCCGTGGCGGAAGTCGAGCGGGAGAGAAAAATGGGGGCTGCCGCTACACTCAGGGTTGACGAAGCGGTCTACCGAGGTCACCTCGAGGTGGCCCGCCAGGATGGCCACGAGGACGTGGAGGTGAGGGCCCTATCCAGGGTCTCTTTGAATGGGCGCGAGAGACAACTGATGGTCGACCCCAAGACCGATCTTACCGCCGGGCGCCACAATCCGCTCCGCGCCTCGGGTTGGATCCTGCCGCTGACGACGCCCTTGAATAGTGGGCAACTCGCTCGCAAATAGGAGCTGATACATAACTCCTTCTTGGCTTTGAGGTATGCAGCTTTCATTCTCGCACGACGATCCAGTCAATGGACGTCAGGCCCATTTGGCGCTTATCTCCTTAGGCCGGCGGGCCGGAGTGGAGGGAAGCTTGAAAAGCCATCGCCTCAGAAGTGGGGGAATTCAGATGCCCAGTTCCCGCTTCAGATCTTCCGCGGTCACCGAGTCGTTTTTCTCGAGGTAGTCGAATAGCCTACCTTCTACGTCCTGGACGACTTTCGCTTTTTCGACAACGTCCGCCGCCCGGTCGTTCGGAATCCGGAGGACACCGTTATCGTCACCGTGCAGCAGGTCGCCTGGCTCGACTGGCATGCCTCCCACGGTCACCGGGACACCGATGTCCATGATGGCGACGTTTCCGTGAGAGACGACGCAGCCCGGTCCGAAGATGTGAAAACCGGGGGCCCGTTTGCGGATACCCTCTAAGTCGCGGTAGCCACCGTCGGTGACCACGCCGACCGCCCCCAGTTTCTGGTACGCGGCGCAGATCATGTCACCGATGAAGCAACTTTTCGGGGAGTCGTGTCCCGTGTTTTGGATCACGACCACAGCCGGCTTGGGCGCAGCCTCAACCGCGTCGATAAACTCCCTCAACTTGTTCACGCGGGGCTTTCCCGGGTAAGTGCTGTCCGCCGTGCAGGTGACCGCATAGCCGATCATCGGCGGCAGCTTGGGAAACCGGCAGCGCACCTCGCGAGACGTGAAACCCTC
The DNA here is from genome assembly GCA_965248205.1 of Bryobacterales bacterium. Lineage (GTDB taxonomy): Bacteria > Acidobacteriota > Terriglobia > Bryobacterales > UBA6623. The sequence goes on along the minus strand of CBDFIS010000006.1, from coordinate 4,665,027 downwards.
TATGCGGTTGCGTATACCCAGGCGTTCGACGGCATTCGACAGCGTGGCGGCGTCGAACTTTCGGAGCTGTTCAATGATTTCAGCAGGAATGGGCTGTTTCATATTGTGTGCACCGCGAAAACAGTAGGAATGCTCCCGGCTATCATGAGTTACGAGGAGCTGCTCAAAGACAAGTCTCTTAGGGTAGTGCGCGCACGAAAGGGTAGCAAGTTCTCAGCCCCGCGCGTGAGTAAAACAGCTTCGATAAGCACTGGCACCCGTTTCAAATACGGCTGGCGCGGCATTGGGACGTTGCGATCGGCTGGCCGCGATTCGTGGTTCGGCTTGGTATGATGCTACGAGCTCGGTGGCGACGAGCGACGAGCTACTGCCAAACGTGTGACGTTGAATCGTTTGTAGCTCCCGTGAGGCTAACAACAATTTCATGTAGGTGGACCAAAGACTATTGCCGAAAGCAGGAGGAGACAGCCGAATGGCACACAAGTATTCCGTGGTTCTGATTACTCTGTCGAGCAGTCCCGGGGGCGACGTGTGGAAGAACCCCAAGGAGGTGCTGGAGACGATCGCCGGGTTGGGTTATGACGGCGTGGACCTTGACGCCGAACCGGATAGGATTCCGCGGGAAAAGTTTGATGAGGTCGTCAACATAGCCACGGGGCTCGGGTTGAAGATCCCGTCGCTGGTGGGTGCCTGGGGTGCATGGCACGCCGGGGAAGAAAGGGATCTCGCATCCACCGACGAGGAAGGCAGGAAGAGGGCGGTTGACTACGCCAAGAGATGTCTCGACCTGGGCGCGACTATCGGTAGTCCGGTCTACGAGATTTGCGCCGCCGCGGGCCAACCGGAGTACCCCGTAAGCAGCACGCCGAAAAGCGTTCTTAGGAAAAACTTCATTGAATCGGCCAAGGAAATCACCGAGCACGCGGAGAAGACCAACACTTACGTCGCCATTGAGGCGATCAATCGCTTCGAAGGCCATGCGGGTTTCCTAAACGCTGTCGAGGAGGCCTTGCCGATTGCCGAGGAAATCGGGTCGGACCATATCGGTGTGCTGGCCGATCTGTTTCACGTCAACATGGAAGACGGGCCGATTCCGGAAATCTTCCGAAGAGCAGGCAAGAAGCTGCTGCACATCCACCTGGCCGACAGCAACCGCCAGATTCCGGGCACCGGTCACATCGACTTTTTGGAGATGGTGCGGACGCTGGACGACATGGGTTTCGCGGGCTATATGTCCGTCGATTCCGTGCCTCCGAAGCCGGATTGGAGAACCCTCGTCGAGAGTTCGATCAAGTTCATGAAGCAGATGGAGGCTCAAGCTGAGTTGCAGCGCAGCATCGCGGCGATGAACTAGCGGACGCAGCCTAAGTCATGGCGTTTGACGCAAGCAAATTTGAGACCGTTCACCAGGTCGGCGGAATCTGGACGGGCAGATACGATTGGCCCGACGCCGGTGGCTCGCCGGGCCTGCCGCGTGGCGCTGGTGGACTCCGGTTCCGACCTGCGGTTTACCGTTAGCGATCGATCGTGGCGACGACAATCGTCGAGGCGTCTTACCACAAACAGCAGCCTCGCCTACCTGACGCCCAACGGCTACAAGCTACCCAGCCACGCCTACCACCACGACCAGGATTGGTTGAACAGTTGGCCAGGGGATTGGTCACTTCCTGCGGCCCTCGCTACATGGGTCCGCCGCGCCAAGAAGACGGCGAACAGCTGTACCTGCACGGCCCGTTTTCGAACACCGCCGCCGCGCGGCTCGCGATTCACAATCCGGACCCTCGCAGCCGCGACCTCGACATGTACCTAGACATGACGATCCGTGATACGCGGTTCTACGGTCCCGTGGTGGAAGTACGGCGCAGGATCAGTTGCACCTTGGGCAGCCCGTCGGTCCGGATCCAAGACGAAGTGATCAACCTCGGGAACACCAGGGTTGCCCACAACTGGCGCTACCACGTCAACTTCGGCTACCCTTTGCTCGACCGCGACGCCCAACTGATCTACCGCGGAGAAGTGATGGGCGTGTGGGACAGTCTGAACCCGGCCGTGAGGCCCGATCTCAACGCTGAGCTGAACCCCTTAAAAAAAGTGCCCGACAATATGTCCGAACATGCCGGTACCAGCTCGCGCGGCCTGGTGCTCGATGTCACCGGAGACGCGCAAAACATGGCTCACATCGGCTTGCTAAACCGGAGCCTCGGTTTCGCCGTCGAGCTCAATTACCCCACAGACAGCCTGCCGCGCATGGCCAATTGGCAACACTTCGGACCCGGGGGCGCCTACGTTTCTGCCCTCGAGCCGTTCAGCGGCTCGTTGTTCGGCAAACCACAAGACCCGCACCCGAAAGCGGCACAGTGGCCCGACGCCGGCCAGAGCAAGAAATACGATATGAACGTTATTGTTGACCCGGACGAAGCTGCCATCAACGGGTTACTGTCGCACGACGGTGACCTGGTGCCAGTGCACCTCTAACGCTCCAAGACTGAAGATGACCAATTACTGGAGCGAGGCTCGGTGAGTTCCCCGACCGAACAGCAGCAACTGAAGGACCCCTACCGCCTCGACCCCAACGACGTTACAACCCCACCTCGAAGTTTCGGCAACACCGTGCGGTACCTCGGGCCCGGCCTGATCACCGCCGCCACCATCGTGGGATCGGGTGAGCTGATTGCGACCACGGTTTTGGGAGCGGAAAACGGGTACCTTCTACTGTGGCTCATCTTAGTAAGCTGCCCCGTCAAGATTTTCGTATTGCACGAAATCGCCCGATATACGATCGCCACGGGGGAGACGTCTTTGGAGGCGTTCAACCGGGTGCCCGGGCCGCGGGTTCGTGTTTCCTGGGTGGTGTGGCTATACGGCCTGCTGATCATTTGCGGGCTTTTCCCGCTGGGCGGGATGTTGGGGGCGATCTCGGAGATCCTACATACGACGTTTCCGGCGGTTCCCCTGACCGGTTGGCTTTGGGCCGTGGCCGTACTCACTTTTTTCCTGCTCGTAGGGGGGCGTTACGGCCTGGTGGAAAAGATTGCCCTCGGCTTGCTCGTTGCATTCACAACCCTGACAGTTGGTTGCGCGATTGTCCTGCTCAAGAGCCCGGAATATTTCTCGTGGTCACGAGTGCTCGAAGGCCTGACTTTCAGCTTGCCTCAGGGTGGTGGCTTCGGCACCGCCGTGACCGTCTTTGGCGTCACGGGGGCGGGGTCCATGGAACTCATTCAATACCCCTACTGGTGTATCGAGAAGGGGTACGCGCGGTTCACCGGTCCGCGGGAAGCTACCGAAGCGTGGACGAACAGGGCTTTCGGGTGGATCCGGGTGATGAGCGTAGACGTCTTCGTTTCCCTGATCTTCTATACCTTTCCGACGATCGCTTTCTACTTGCTGGGCGCGGGCATTCTTGGCGCCGCGGGGGTCGTGCCGAAGGGCACCGAGATGGTCGGCATGCTGTCGAAGATGTTTACCGAAATACTGGGCGGATGGTCGTTCTATTTGTTCATGCTTGGGGCGTTTGCCGTTCTCTATTCCACGGTTTTCGCCGGCACCGGCGCCATGGCCCGCGCAACCGCCGACTTCCTGGCGAGCATTGGGGTGTTTGACAAGCGAGACTACCGCAGCAGATTGCGGGCCATCCGTATTTTGATCGGGGTTTTCCTGTTTGTCCCGCCGCTGCTCTTCATGTTCGTGCAGGAGCCGGTGTTAATGGTGAAAATCGGCGGCATTTCGCAAGCTTCAATGCTACCCATTCTTGCTATTTCGACGATCTATCTCCGTTACCGTCACCTTCCGAAAGCCGTCCTCCCCAAGGGCTGGATCACCCTCGCTCTGTGGGTTACCACCGCAATCATTGTCGTGATGATGAGCTACTCGCTGATCATCCGGCATCTGCTTTGATTTCTCGCACGGGGCCCGGTGCAACAAGGCACTCAGAGAGTGGGCAGCGCTCTCTGCCCGTCGTTTTCTGCGTCGGCGCTTCGCGCCGAAGGATCGGCAAGAATGCCGGTCCCTACTACTATGCGCGTCGCCATCGGCTCGCGCTCGACCAGGGCCAGTCCTGCTCCCTGGCGACCAGCCCGGCCGTTACCGGATTCGCTTCGATATAGCGCCGCGAACTTCTTTCGACGCGACTCGTTGGAGTTAAGGGAGTTCAGTCGGGAGGAATCCCAACCCGGTGCCCCGAGCTTCCCCTAATCGTTGAGTACACCACCTTGCCCAGGGCGAGTGGCGTAAACTCGGTAGACAAGACATGGAGATTCTTAGGCGAGGATTGACAACAGTTGGGTTGGCGGTGTGTTTTTGGACGGCGCCCTCGATAGCTCAGCCTCTGATCACAGCTGAGGGGGTGGTGGACGCCGCCGGCTACACCGGCGGAGGAGTGTCGCCTGGTGAGATCGTCGTTATCTTTGGCAGCGGGATCGGACCGCCGGAACTCGTCGCGCTGGAAGTGCTCGGGGGTCGCCTGACCACGGAGTTGGCCGGCGTACGGGTGCTGTTTGACGGCGTACCGGCGCCGTTGGTGTACGTCTTTGAAACCCAAGTGAGCGCAATCGTCCCGTATGCCATGGCGGGCGCTCAATCGACGGATTTAGTGGTGGAGTATGCAAGCGAGATGTCGTCGACGGTGACGCTGCCGGTGGAGAACACCGTCCCCGGGGTTTTCACCCTGGACGCTTCGGGGTCGGGCCAGGGCGCGATCCTGAATCAGGACGGCTCGCTGAACTCCGAGACAAACCCCGCCGATCTTGGGGACATCATCGTGCTGTATGCCACAGGCGAGGGGCAAACGATTCCGCCCGGCCAAGACGGGTTGATCGCTGTTTCGGAGGAGCTGCCCGCGCCTGAACTCGAGGTCACCGCCCGCTTGGGAGGAGAAGAGGCGGACATTATCTACGCCGGCGCTGCTCCCTTTCTCGTCGCCGGTGTGATGCAAGTGAACGCCCGCCTGGCGACAACTATCCGCAGCGACCTTGGGGCCGAGGTGAGACTCCGGGTGGACGGGATTCGCAATCAGGAAGGCGTAACATTTGCGGTTGTGTCGCAGGCGGATATACTTCCTCCTGGGAAAACGGTCAAGCTCTACGGTGCGGCCTCGTTTCTCAACCCGGACTTCGCGGGCGGCGTCGATCGGGACCGGCTGCTTGCGTTTGAGATTCGCGACGCTCTGAACGAGGTCGTGCTCGCCGGCAACGTTCAGGATCGCGTTGTCGCCTCCAACAACACGGGGCTGCTGACGTTCGCCCCGCTGATCCGGGATGTCGATGATTTCGGCTCCGGCGCGAAGATTACGGCACTCGAGAAGACCGGTTTCGCGGGCGCGGAAGTCCACGTTGAATACCGTACTGACGGTCTAGGGACTATCGGGCCCGCCCGCGCCGTCCGCAGCTCCGATGGCACGACGATCGTCCTCGAGTATGACCCACCGCTCGCTCTTCCCGAGAGTAGCCTTTTCCCATGGATCGTAACGGACGCGGCCTCGTGGGAGGAAACCGGTCAGATCACGATTCGAGTCGTGATGCCGGACGAGACCACGCTGTCGACGACGCTCGACGAAGGTGCGGCACCCCAGTAAACCGGGGGGCTGACCCCACTCTGGAAATCCGGTTCCTGCGCTGGTCTATCGCTGATCCCGATAAGTATACGATCGGGAACTGGCCACCGCCTGAAAAGCGACATCTCAACAACTATCCTGGACCGGCGAGCGCGCATCCAGAAAGCCCTTTCCCACTTCCCGCCAGCTCGGTCGTTCAGCGGTACAATCTCGATAGGAAGACGGGATGGGCGTCGTCTGTTTCTGCTCAGAACCATCCATACACGAAATGCTGAGATTGGAATGACCTTCTCTGCGAGTTTCGAGCCTCGGCGAGGAACCATCAACTCCGCCGCGGGCGAGAAGAAGCTGGGATTTGCTCACCACCTCGTTTTGGTTGTAGCTTCGCTGTGGGCAGCGTCTGGTTGGATGCCGAGCATCCTGACCGCTGAGCCGGCTCGCGATCAATTCGCGGGATTGGCTGACGAGTACGTCGAGCAGGTTAGGCCCATGATGCAGCAGTTCTGTCTGGGTTGCCATTCGACGGCGCTGCGGGTGGGGGAGTTGGATCTCGAACGGTTCCGGACGCTGACAGAGGTGCGTCGAGACACGAAGGCCTGGCTCAAGGTCGTCGAAATGCTCGACAACGGAGAGATGCCACCGGTGGCCGCCAAGCAGCCGGCGCCCGAGCAGCGGAAGGAACTGCGGGGGTGGGTCGAGCGTTATCTGCATGCCGAGGCGTTGGCCAATGCGGGAGATCCTGGGCCGGTTGTTCTACGACGGCTCAACAACGCCGAATACACCTACACGATCCGCGATCTGACCGGAGTCGGTTTGAATCCGGCCCGCGAGTTCCCGACCGATAGCGCCGCGGGTGAGGGGTTCACCAATACCGGCAACGCGCTCGTGATGTCGCCGGCCCTGCTGAGGAAGTATCTCGACGCAGGGAAGGGGATTGCCCGGCATGCGGTGCTGCTTCCCGATGGATTTCGCTTCTCCCCGAACGCGACACGGCGCGACTGGACGGACGAAACCCTTGCCGAGATTCGTGGGTTCTATGGGGAGTTCGCCGACACCGAGGATCTCGGGGTCGGTTCGACGATCGGGAACCTCAAAGTCCACGGCGACACCCGAATCGGACTTGCCGGCCGCCTGCCGCTGGAGAAATACTTTGCCGCCACACTCGCCGAGCGGGATGCACTGACGACGGGTGGCAAAACGATCGAAGCCGTGGCCCGTGAGCGCGGGCTGAGCGCCAAATATCTCAGTACGCTTTGGTCCGCTCTTTCGGGGTCCGCTCCATCTTTGCTTCTGGACGATCTCCGTTCCCGATGGCGTCAGGCGAAACCAGCGGATGCGGCTACGCTCGCCGCCGATGTCGCCGCCTGGCAGAGGGGGCTGTGGACGTTCGGCCCGGTCGGCCTGGTCGGCAGGAAGGGAGGCCCATCGCGGTGGATGGAACCAGTCAATCCTCTGCTGAGCGAACAGGACATCCGTTTCCCCATACCGGATGAATTCTGCGATGAAGAGGAAGTCGTACTCTCGCTCGTCGTGACCGACGCGGGTGACGGGAACGAGAATGATTTTGTTGTGTGGCAAGAGCCGCGGCTCGTTTTGCCCGGCCGTCCGGAGATTTACCTCCGCGATATCCAAGGGCTCTATTGGGACGCGGGTCTCGTTCAGCCCCCGAATGCAGCGGCCGGGGCAACTCAGTGGGGCCTGGATCCAGCGATGTTCGGCAAGCACCCCTACGGCAAAACGATCGCGGCTACCTCGCTCTTTGTTCGTGTCCCCTCGGTAGTCAAGATTCGCCTTCCCGGCTACTTGGGAGCCGGCCGCAAGCTGGTCGCGACCGCCGTGCTTGATCAGGAGGTGGGCCGCGAGGGGAGCGTGCAAGTTGACGTGGTCATCGGCGCGCCGGCGTCTTCGTCCGGGCTGGTTCCCAGCGAGACTAGTGTGACGTTCTCCAAGGTGACCCAGGTGTTCTCGGATCATCGAGACGTTTCTTTCAAACGAGCCTTTCTCGCCGCCGAGAACGGCACGGCGTGGCGGCGGATCGAGTCGGCATTCGATGAGTATCGTCGCCTGTTCCCGGCTGCGCTCTGCTTCAACCAGATCGTTCCGATCGACGAGGTCCTCACGCTGACGCTCTTCTATCGGGAGGATGATCATCTCGCTCGGCTGATGCTCGACGATGAGCAGAGCGCCTATCTCGACCGGCTCTGGGAAGAACTGCACTACGTTAGCCAAAGCGCGTTGCTGCAAGTCACCGCCTTGGAGCTGCTCCTAGAAGCTTTTGAAGGCAACGGAATAGAAGATCGTTCTCAGCACGAGGCGGTCCTGCCGTTACGCGAGCCGATCTACCAACGCGCTGCCGGGTTCAAGAGGGAGCTGAACGCAGACGAGCCGACGCAGGTCGATGCTGTCGTCGACTTCGCTGCCCAGGCCTATCGCCGTCCGCTGACCGGCGTGGAAGCGGACGAATTGCGTGGGCTGTATCGCCGCCTACGCGAAAAAGAGCTGTCGCACGAGGAGGCCTTTCGGTTGACCCTCGCCCGAGTTTTTGTTGCACCGGCCTTCTTATATAGGCTTGAAAACGCACCGCTGGGGACCTCCTCCGCGGCAGTCTCCGATTGGGAACTCGCGAGCCGGCTGAGCTATTTCCTCTGGTCGTCCGAACCGGATGAAGAACTCCGCGCCGCGGCGGCCGCCGGCAAGCTGCACACACCCGAGGTGCTGGCAAAGCAGGCCCGGCGTATGCTCGCCGACGCACGTGTCCGGCGCCTGGCCACCGAGTTCGCCGGTCAGTGGCTGCACATCTATGACTTCGATTCGCTCGACGAGAAGAGCGAGAAGCACTTCCCCGAGTTCGCGGACCTTCGCGGCGACATGTACGAGGAATCGATCCGCTTCTTTACCGACCTGTTTCAAAGCGACGCGTCGTTGCTGAGTCTGCTCAATGCCGACCACACCTTCGTGAACGAACGCTTGGCCGGCTTCTATGGCATAGAGGGAGTCGAAGGCAGCAAGTGGCGTCGGGTCGACGGAATCCGACAGCATGACCGGGGCGGCATTCTGGGTCTCGCGACGACGCTGGCGAAGCAGTCGGGCGCATCGCGCACGAGTCCGATCCTCCGAGGCAACTGGGTCAGCGAAGTGCTGCTCGGTGAGAAACTGCCGCTTCCCCCGCAGGAGGTTCCTCAGCTTCCCGCAGACGAAACCGCAACCGACGGACTGACGGTGCGCGAGCTGGTGGCAAAACATACCAGCGTCCCGCAATGCGCATCGTGCCATCAAAGAATCGACCCGTTCGGCTTCGCGCTGGAAGGCTTTGACACCATTGGCCGTCGCCGCGACAGAGATCTTGCCGGCCGTCCCATCGATACGGAGACGAAACTTCCCGACGGAAGCGAGATCAACGGCCTGACGGGCCTGCGCGACTATCTGCTGGAGACGCGCCGCGATGCCTTCCTTGGCCAGTTCTATCGCAAACTGCTGGGCTACGCCCTTGGCCGAGAAGTGCAACTCTCGGATCAACCGCTGCTCTCCGAAATCGAGCAGCGGCTCGCAAGAAACAACTACCGTTTTTCCGAGGCCGTCGGAATGATCGTCCAGAGTCGGCAGTTTCGGGAAATCCGGGGGAGACAAACTCAACTCGCGGAATCGCCATGAGCCACGTTGCTTCGTTTTTCACCGGGTCGCGCGTCGCGGATTCGCGATTTGACGGAGCGCCGTGTAAACTTAAAATGACCCCACAACCTTCAGCCCTTTTTCGGTGAGGTGAATCGTGAAGACCCATCACTTTTCTCGTCGAACATTCCTACGTGGCGTTGGCGTCACGATGGCGTTGCCCTGGATGGAGTCGTTCCCTGTGTGGGGCGCTCAAGCTGCCGCGGCCGCGAAGCCCGAGAGCCAGGCTCCCGTCCGTCTGGCCGTGTTGTTTTCGGGAAACGGATTTCGCACTGAAGAGTGGCGGGCCAAGGGCGCAGGAAAGCGAATGGAGCTCGGGCAAGTGCTGGCGCCCCTGAGCGACTTCCGCGACAAGATGCTCTTCATTCGCGGGCTGTACAACGAGGAAGCTCTCAAGGGCAATATCCATAGTTCACAGACCGGCAATCTGCTGTCCGGGGCGCCCCTGGCCTCTGGCGGCCAAATTCGTTCCGGCACAAGTGTCGACCAAGTCGTCGCTCAACAGTATGGACGGTCGACCAAGGTGCCGAGCCTCGTCCTGGGCTGCGAGAGATCGAATCCGGGGATTCACAAGAACTATTCGATGCTCTACAGCTCGCACATCTCGTGGAGTTCTCCGACCTCCCCGACGCCGCTCGAACTCTACCCCGCTCTGGCGTTCGACCGGCTCTTCAAGGATCAAGCGCAACGAGGGGACCAAAGTGTCCTCGACGCGGTGCTGACCGACGCGAATCGATTTCGGCGGAACATCAGTTCCATCGATCAACACAAGCTCGACGAGTACCTCAACTCGGTGCGTGAGGTCGAGCAGCGCATTGAACAAGCCGGCATGCACGGTGAGTTGCAGGGCTGGCGGCCGACGCTCGATAAGCCCAACGTGCCGCGTCCGCCGGACGGTATTCCGCAGGACCTCGCCGAGCACATGCGGCTCATGTGCGACATCTTAGTCCTAGGCTTCCAGACCGATACGACCCGCGTCTGCACGCTGAAGCTCAACAACGATCACAGCTACCTCCTCTTCCGGCATCTGAACGTCGATGTCGGACACCACGAACTCTCGCACCGCGACGACGACGACTACTTGCGAGTGAACCAGTTCTTCCTGGAACAATTCGGCTACATCGCCCGCCGGCTGGACGGGATCCAGGAGGGCGAGCGAACCGCGCTCGACAACTCGATGCTCATGTATTGCTCGAGCATGTTGACGGGTAATCACATCGCCAAACAGCTGCCCGTCGTACTGCTGGGTGGCGGCGGCGGGCAGATTCAGGGTGGCCGGGTGCTCGACTACCTCGAAAAGCCGAACCGCAAGATGTGCAGCCTCTACCTGTCGATGCTCGACAAGTTCGGCATCCACCCGGAGCAGTTCGGCGACTCGAACGAACACCTGCCGGAAGTGTGATCCGCTGAGTCCTGGTAGCGTGCCACCCCTGCCCCTGCGGGTGGGATTCACCTGTCCACGCCATTCACCACGTTGGCGAGTTCTTCGCCACGAACCGCGCGAGCGACTGCCTCAGCAACACTCGTTCGGAGTCGAGTCCGGGAATTGACACTGCACGACGCGACGTGACTATGGATTATCACGTTCTCCATTTTCAATAGCGGACTGTCGAGAGGGATCGGCTCCGGATCAACCACATCTAACGCCGCAGCGCTGATGTGACCGCTTTCGAGCGCAGCGACAAGATCGGCTGTATTGACCAGCGTCCCCCGCGAGGTGTTGACAAGCATCACGCCTCGCTTCATCGTGCTGATGCTTTGGGAATTGATCATTTGCCGCGTCTCGGCGGTGCTGGGACAGTGTAGGGAGATTAGATCACTATTGCCGAGGAGTCCTTCGAGGTCTGTCGGAACCAAGCCGTCGTTTTCGATTTCGTTAGCAGGGACATAGGGATCGAAAACCAATACTTTCGACTTGAAGGCCTTGAGCCGGGCCGCGACTTCCTTCGCAATCTTGCCGTAGGCGACCAAGCCGACGGTCAGCTCCTTGAGGGCATGCATTTCCTCCAGGGGTACGGCCAGTTTCCACCCCCCGGCTCTGACGACATCCCATCCCGGAACGACTTTCCTGGCGAGGGCTAGGATGAAAGCCAAGGTGTGATCCGCAACCTCGTCGACACAGTAGTCGGGGACGTTGCAGACGGGTATCCCCCGCTTTGCTGCCGCATCGAGGTCAACATTATCGACGCCTATGCCATACCGTACGATGATCCGGCACTTGGCCATCGACTCGATGACGGCGGCATTGAGGGGAGCAAACTGAGTGATTACGTAGTCCGCGCCTCGGACTAGCTCTCGTAGTTTCTCCTCTCCCATGAACTGCTTTTCGTCAACGAGCGTGCAGCCCAGCGGTTCGAGGATCCTTTTCTCTGGATCCAGATCAGCAAAGCTGTAATCGGTGATGGCTACTTTTGACATATGATTAGGTGACCTTTGAGCGGGTGCTGGTAGGACTGCACCAACCGCTGGCTTGTCTCGCCGCGGCCACAAACGGTAAACGGCCAGTTACAATGATAACCCCGTCGACAGAGAGCGCATCAGATTAACCGCCCCGCCCACCATCCTCGCGTGATCTCGTCGAAGCCGCGCTCGGTATCACTGCCTGCGGCCGCGCCCGGTGGTGCAGTGCACCTTTTGTTACTATGGCTACCGGCACGCAGTTGGCTGTTCTCTGGAGGCCTACGGTGAGTGAGATTCCGAGACGAAGATTCCTTTCTGACTCTCTTGGCGGCGCGGCGACCGCGGGAGCGGTCGCGACACTCGCCATCCGCACTTCATCCGCATCGCCTAACGACCAATTGGGCGTGTCGGTCATCGGCGTTGGCGGGATGGGAAACAGCCATTTGAAGAGGCTTGTGACGTACCCGGATGTCCGTATCCACTCGCTGTGCGACATTGACCAGGCGCAACTCGAGCGGACGAGTCAGCGGGTGAAGCGGGCAGGGGCAAAAGCTCCGAAACTGGCAGGCGATTTCCGTGATGTCCTAGCCGACCGAGAGGTAGACGCGGTCGTGATTTCCACGCCTCATCACTGGCACTGCGTGATCGCGATCCGCGCCATGCAGGCCGGCAGGGACGTATATGTCGAAAAACCGGCTAGCCATGTGTTCCGTGAAGGCAGGCTTTTGATCGACGCTGCCCGTAAGTACGACCGCATTTTCCAGCACGGCACCCAAACGCGCTCTAGCGAGGTCACGCAAAAAGTAGGCGAGCTGCTCAAAGACGGCATCATCGGCGAGGTGAAAACGACCAAGGCCTGGAACTCGCAGAAAGTGGAGCTGCGGGAACCCGTTCCTGATGCTGCTATTCCTGCCGGCGTCAACTACGACATGTGGGCGGGTCCCGCTCCCTACGACGGCAAGTTCAACCCCAATCGCTTTCACCGTTACTGGCGTTGGTTCCGCGCCTACGGCAACGGCGGTGTCGGCGACGACGGATTGCACGATCTCGACATGGCCCGCTGGGCACTGGGAGTTGAAACCCACCCCGTCCGCATCACGGCCCACGGCAGCCAAATCGCTCTCACCGGCGACACAGAGTATCCCGACAACATGATGGTCGCCTATCAGTACGATGACGACAAGGTTCTGCTCTACGAGGACCGCAGTTGGACGCCTTATGGTCTCCACGGCATCGACAACGGCAATGCCTTCTACGGCACAGAGGGCTATATGATCTTCACCCGCCGCGGGCATTACCAGGTTTATCTGGGCCAAAAGGAAGAAAAAGGGCCCGGCATGAGAGGCGGCACCCGGGGATACGAAGAGCACCTGAGAAACTTCGTCGAGTGCGTTAAGAGCCACAAGCAGACGGTCGCGAACGCCGAGGTGGCGCACCCCTCGTGCGCGCTCGCCCATCTCGGTCAGATCGCTTACGAGGTGGGCCGAGTGCTGCACTTCGATCCGGAGAGCGAGAAGTTCCCCGATGATGCGGAGGCGAACGCCCTTCTCACGAAGCAATACCGTGAACCATGGACCGTGCCGGACCCGGTGTAGATTGACTGGGTCGGGCCTCAGGTACAATTGACTCGAATCAAGCCTAAGGAGGTTGTGATGCTAAACCAATTGAAACTTCGGGCCGTTGGACTTTTTGCCTGCGCTATAGCTCTGACAGCCGCACATCATAAGGGTGCCACGGAAGCGCTGATGGTCACCGCGGCCAATCGCTTCGTAGAGTCGCTGAACGATCGTTTTCAGCGGCCGATGACGGTTTTCAAGTTCGACGCCGCCGACCGGACCAACTGGCACTATTTCCCGGAGGGCGGTTTCACGCAGACGCACGGGTACGAGCGCAATGGCGTAACCTTCGCCGAAATGGATGCCAAGCAACAGCACCTTGCTCACGGGTTGCTTAGCACCGGACTGAGTAAGACGGGATACATCAAGGCCGTGGACGTTATGGCGCTGGAGGACGTTGTTCGTGTTATCGAGGCCGACACTACGGGCCACCGGGACACGCAAGGCTTCCATTTCACGATTTTCGGCGAGCCGTCCTTGACGGCCACCTGGGGGTGGCGCGTCGAAGGACATCATCTTTCGTTGCACTATACGCTTGAGAACGGGAAGCTAGTTTCCGCCAGCCCCACGTTCTTTGGCGCCAATCCGCACGAGGTAGCTCAGGGGCCGCACAAAGGCATGCGGGCCCTGGCCGAGGAAGAGGATCTGGCTCTGGCGTTGGTTCAATCGCTCGGTCCCGAAAAGCAGAAAAAAGCTGTCTTCAGCGACGTCGCGCCATTCGACATTCTCACCATGGCCGACACGCGGGCGGAGCTCGAAGGCGAGGCGCAAGGTCTGCCGGCCTCCGAGATGAACGACAAGGAATACGCCACACTGCTCGCGCTGATCGATGAATACGCGGGTAATGTGCCCTCTGACGTAGCGGCCCGGCGCATGAAAGCGGCACGCGACACGCCCCGGGACGAACTTCTCTTCGCGTGGGCGGGCCGTAAGGATCGGCCTATGGCGCGGGCGACCGCGGTGGGCAACCTGACCACAGGAAACCGGGAAGTGGGAGGAAACTATTACCGTGTCCAGGCGCCCACTTTTCTGATCGAGTACGACAACACACAGAATCAGAGCAACCATAGCCATTCGGTCTGGCGGGATTTCGAGGGAGACTTCGGGCTCGACGTCTTGGCGCTCCACCACCGCCAGTACGATCACGACATCCCCGGCCACGAAGAGATCGCCGCGGATTGAATTCGGGTTTTCGACAGGGAAAATAGTCCAGCATGAGACGCAGGGAGTTTTTGGCGGCGACCGGGGGCGCCGCCGTGGCAGCGGGCGGCCGGGCGTACTTGTATCCTCCTGCGGCTCATGCCGCCGATGTCGCTGCAAAGAAGCCGGTTGCGACAGGTGGCACTGTGCCGGCCGGCGAAAGTGGCGCTAACGACTATCAATTCAAACTCGGGATGTGTATTTGCGTATAGTTCCAGGGCATCATCGATAGAGCGACGTCTACTTCGTAGCGCTCGGCCTCCTCCGCCACCATCGAAAACGCCTTCACCAGCTTCTCCATGTCGACGTCAGCGATGTGGCCGCCGCGTCAGCCAGCGCATCGGCCAGGTTGGGTTACCAACACGACTGGCAGAGTCAACCATCCAACGGCAAACTGACAAGCTTCCTCGTAGCCGCGGACTTATAGGCGGCCAGCATTGCCTCGGTTGCTGTAGCACCGTCAGCAATCGTCACTTCCGACTCCTTCCCCTGCTCGATGCTGTCGAGAAACAGGGCTTGGTCGGAGCGAGTGGGGACTGTTTCCGGCTTGTACCAGTCCAGCTTGGGACGGCGGCGGGCTTTCTGGCCGGTGCTGCTCCAGAATGACATGGGGTCATCGGGATCGCGTGGGGGCGGCGTCCACGGCGGCTGGTCCGAGGCTACCTCCAACCGGGGAGCGTGCCCGTCGATAAGGACACTTCCCTTGGTGCCGAACAGACGCGTGAAATTCGGCCCGGAACTCCGGTGGCTCTGCCAGCCAATGCGTCCGGCCGTGATCGTCGCCGTCAATCCGCCATCAAGGGTCACCGCCATCGCGCCGAAATCCTCGACATCTCGCTTGTAATGCTCTTCGAAAAAGTAGTTGGCTGAGGTGGCGTAGACGGAGCGGAAAGCCCGTCGACCGGTGAGCCAGCGAATCAGCGTCAGAGAATAGACCGTTGTCGTCCAAATCTCTCGTTTGGCGTCGGGGAACGTAAACTGCTTCGGGGGATAGTGCTCCTTGCGGGGTTTTCCAAGGGGAGCGCTGCCGGGGTACCCCTTGGCGAACATCAGATCGCAATGGATAGCCTTCAGCTCCCCGAGCACACCCGAGTCTACGATCTGTTTCGCCCGCTTTGCGAACGGCGTGCCGACCATCGTGAACATCTGGCCCCACACGCCTCGGCGCCGTACCGCTTCGGCAAGACGATTGGCGTCTTCCATCGTGGTCGCAAGGGGCTTATCCATGTAGACGTGCTTTCCCGCTTCGGCACAGCGTCTTCCGACGCGGGCGCGGCGCTCGAACTCCGAGCAGACCGAGGCAAGATGCACGTCACGCCGCCCGAGGGCTTCGTCGAGATCAGGGAACAGCGGGACTTCCATCTCCTCGGCCAAACGCCGGTTTAGCTCGGCTCGACGCCGGTCGACACTCCTTTCGTCAGTGACTCCGATGACCCTGCAGCGGGGGTCGGCCTGGAAACCACGCCCATAGTCTTCCTGGTGCGTCATACCACCGGTGACTAACAGGACGCCGAACTGTGGTCTATCAGGCACGCGTTCTTTTCCGGATTAGCCCAGGGATACGGGCTGCCCCCTGCTCAGGGACTCTTCGATGGCCCGCGCCAGTTTCTGCGTTTCTGCCCCCCCAGGCGGTTCGATGTCTACTGCTCGCCCATCCCGGCTCGGATGGTCCGTGAACTGCATCGTGCCGTGGTTCCCCACGACCAGCAGAAGGACGTTCGGCCCCTCGGCGCACGAGCCTCCGTCGCCCCGGACGACCTCGGAGCTTATTACGGCCGTCTGGCCGCCGGAAAACTTTACAAGGAGGCTCACGTACTCTAGCTCGGCCCCGCCTTGCGCGTACACGGTCAGCGGCGTGCTGCCGAACCACCGCGCCGCGGCGGCTGCCAAACCGGCCAAGCTCGGCACCAACAGCCCGTGATCGCTGCTCAAGTTCACCTGAGCGCGCAAGGCCACAGGCAAGCCGATCGACTTGTCGGCCAGCTTGCGTTCCACCGCCCGTTCAAGCCATTCTACGTACACCACGGTATCCACGATTATAGACCCACGGTCGGGGAATTGAGCCTCCTCGCGAAGTAGCCATGAACTGTGTGCGCTCTGCGGAGAGTACTTGCATTGATGAAGTTCGTGGAGGTTGCCCTCGATCCCCGCTTTGATGAACGTCGGACGACACGCCCCCCCAGCTCAGAAACCCTTGTCGTGACTCTACTAGAAACCCGGAAGAGAAAAGGCCGAAGCTACTGGGCCAAGCGGCGGTCCAGGCCTGCAGCTACGGGACTCTACCACAAACTCGGAAGAGCAAGGAGCTTGCTTACTCCCTGCGGCTCTGCCGTTGGTCGATCGGCAGCGGGCGCTTGATTCCACTGGGGTTCGGCGAGATTGGGTTTGTTTGGTTGTTTGCGTGAAGGAGGCCCGTTGCGGTGCTGCTTGAGCGCCCGGGAGGCCGGGTTGTGGGACCAAATCACGAGAGGGCCGGAAGCCGATGCGGGCAGCCGTAGGGCTTGGAGGGTCGATTGGGGGTGGGGCCTGGGCGGGCACGTATCGGCCGCGGTAGGGGTCTGGATCGACGGGGGCATAGGAGCCGGCAGAGGTGCGGGCCTGGTGGGCCTCACGCTCGTCGCGGCGCAGGTCTCGGAGTTGCTTGATGGCGCGGAAAAAGCGGCGGCTGAGATGTCCGTCGTAGCGGGCTAGGTGAACTAGGGTCTGAGTCTTATCGATCATCCCTGAGCCTAACAGCAAGGTCTCGCCGTCGTAGCCGGGCTGCAAGCTTTCGGGATGAAGCCGTTCCATCAGGCGGCGCTTGGCGGCGAGGGAAGCGGCCAGGAAGCCAGTTTCCAAGCGCGTGAGGCGGCGCATACGCCATTGGGCGTCGGCGATTTGGCGGACCAGTTCGAATTCCAGCGAGTTGGCAGGCTGGATGTCGGCTTCGAGGGCCGAGAGTTGACTGTCGAAGTCGGCCGGGTCCTCACCGGGCAGGACGGCATCGCGGGCGAGGAGTCCGTGTTTGAGGGCGTTCGTCGCGACCCGGGTCTTACCTTCCTCGGTGCGTGGACCGGTGGATTTCTTGGAGTTGTTGCGATTGGCCTTGATTTTTGCACGTGTAGTCATGATTATTATTCCTTTCGTTGGGGCGATCCCGCGGGGACAGGCACCGGGGAACGACTTACCCCACGAGCAACAAGAGTCCGTGTGTAGCGAAGGCTTGGCGGGCGAGAAGGTTTCCACCGTTGCCTGTCCCCTGCGAGCGGCAGCCGGTCTGGTGACCGGGTGCTCCGATTCCAGGGTACGGTGGGGTTCCAGAGTTAGAAGGGGTCAGGCGTGGTAAGTGCTGTGGAATGAGTGTGATGAAATTTTGGAAGTGGTGTGACGGGGCCCCGAAGGCGATAACAGGCGCGGCGCTTCGCGCCTTGGACCCGCGGAACACGGTGAGGGCTGGAGGAGTATCAGCGGGGCGAACTGCCCCAAGCGTCGAGAGAAGTCTCGACGCGGCACACTGAGAGTGTGCGCCACAAAAGCACAGGGCCGCGAATCTGGCGGGCGGTGGAGCGATGGCGGCAAGGGAAGCGAAAGCCCGCACGCCGAGATCCACGCTACAGACTCGAACGTCATGTTCGGTTTTGGGCGTTGAGATTGGCCGCCTGTGGGGGCGACAGCGCAAGGGGTGTTCGATGATACTTGGCCTGTCACTTGCGTTCCAGGCTCAGTTTCCTGCTCTCGCACACCCTCGCGACGAGCCAATCGGAGCCGCCAACGCGAGTGAACGGTCGCCCGATCCTGGTCCGGACGGGGGCGTCGTTTGGGCGGTAGGCCTGCGGCTGCCCAGTGAGGTAGAATTTCCCGGTAAAGGGAGTTGGGCGGGTAGCAGTGAGCGCGCCCGGTTCGATAGTGCGCCATGCCAGACGAAACTCCGGAACAAATCGCTGAACAGCGGATTGAAGAAGCCGCCCGCACCGGCGCCACTGAGCTCGATTTGAATGACTTGAAACTTCGGGAGCTGCCAGAGTCGATCGGCCAACTCGCCCAGTTGCGGGAGCTCTTGCTGGACAACAACGAGTTGACCGCCCTGCCGGAGTCGATCGGCCGGCTCACCCAGTTGCAGGTCCTCATCCTGAGTAGCAGTCAGTTGACCGCCTTGCCGGAGTCGATCGGCCGAACTGGAAGAGACGAAGGTGCTCAACCCGGAATGGGTGACGGGTGGGGTCTACAAGATCCTGAACAACCAGATGCTGATGCGACAGGACGGGGTCCTCGAGCGGCGGCAGCTCGGTGAGGTGCTGGGTGATTCGGAGACGTATCCGGCCGATCGGGAACAGTTCATTCTCGACATGATGCGGCGTTTCGAGCTGTGCTTCGCGTTTCCCGACTCGGAGGGGCAACAGTTTCTGATCCCCGAGCTTTTGCGCCCCAACGAGCCGGAGTTGAACTGGGAGCAGGCCGACGCGCTGAATTTCCAGTACCACTACACGGCGCTGCCGGGCGGGATCATACCGCGCTTGATCGTAAGGATGCACCGCAACCTGACGACGAAGCGCACCACCTGGCAAAGCGGCGCGGTGCTGGAAATCGAGGGCTGCCGGGCGCTGGTGCGGGGCGACACGCAAGCGGGCAAGGTCTACATCTCGGTGCAGGGTAAAGTCGCGGTCCGGCGGCGCAATGCGCTGGCGGTGATTCGCGACCAGTTCCGGCAGATCCACGGCACGATTCCGAAGGTCGGCGCGCAGGAAAAAGTCCCGCTACCTGACAACCCGGATGTGGTGGTGGGCTACGAGCACCTACTTTGGCTGGAGGAGCAAGGCCGTGAGACCTACGATCCTGAGGGAGCCAGGAAATCCTACCGGGTGCAAGACCTGCTGAACGGCATCGAAGATCCGGAAAAGCGCCAACAGGAGCGTGAACGAAGGGGGCGAGAAGGGGAGTGGGCGCGGGGAAGCCGGGAGCCGGAGACCGAAGAGGCGGAACGAAGAGGGCCGGTTGACCTGCCGACGTTTCGAGCTGTCGCGTGGTTCTTCTTGCTGGCGATTGTCATTGTCAGCGGAGCATTAGCGTTGTTCGTTCATTTCCTTGGTGCCGGAGCGACAACCGCGATTGTGGGTGGCGCAGTCCTGCTGGTAGTTCTGTTGCTTGCGGCCGTCGGCCTATTCACCGGTATGTTTGGCGAAAAGACGGCCGAACGAATCCTTGGCTGGATTCTCGAGAGAATCCCTCCGCCTCGGTGGGGCGGCGAGTCGCAGTAGAGCGGTGGTGTGGGATAGAGAAAGGCCGCAGTCTACAGGAGTTGGCTTGGCCTGTCACTCGCGTTCCAGGCTCAGTTTCTTGCTGTTGCACACCCTCGCGACGAGCGAGGCTGAGCCGCGAACGCCAGTGAGCGGTCATGGCCATTAGCAGCGACCGATCGTCAACGGCGGGAGAAGGCGAGCCCGTGGTTGTTTGCGCGTGTGTGGGCGCGCGGGGAACGGCGGCGCACGCTGAGTCCCGCGGAGTCAACGGCCGCGGATCTGGCGGGCGGCGAAGCCGACGGCGGGAAAGGGAAGCGAGAGTCCGCCCGCCTAGATCCACGCTATGGGGGCTTGTCGGGTGCGGCTGTGTTAAGCGGAAAGGCGACAAGCAGGATTGCTTGTCCCACCGGGAAGTAGCCATGAACTGCGTTTGCTCTGCGGCATTAGTCGTCCTAATGCCTCTCGTTCTCGGGGGGCAGCCGGTGGCGACTACACCGGACCCGACGATTGACCGCATCAAGGAAAAGATGCGGCAAAGCCTGGAGCGAGTCCCCGACTACACGTGTCTGCAAACGATCGAACGAACCAATTTTACCGAGCAGGCTCGGAAGCGCGCCGACAAGCAAGCTCGGCAGGACGGTCGGGGATACGACGCCAGGATGTATGCAAACGCCAGCGACACGATCAGGGTGGAGGTTGCGCTGGTTGACGGCAAGGAATTGCACTCCTGGCCCGGGGCGGAAGAGTTCACGAGCACACCTCTGGCCACGATGGTGGGATACGGGCTGGTGTCCGCGGGCGATTATGCAACTCATCTGGAGACTCTTTTCGCCGCCGACGAGGCGGGGTTCGACTATGTCGGCGAGGAGAGTCTTCAAGGACGGAATGTGCTTCATTATGACTACCGGGTTCCACTGGTGAAAAGCAAATACCTGCTCCGAAACGGAGGCCAGGAAGCCATGGTGGCCCATCACGGGTCTCTGTGGGCGGATGCGGAGAGTTTGGACTTGATTCGTCTGACTTTCGAGGCCGACCATATTCCCTTTCGTCTCAAGGTTACGAAGGCGACCACCGAGAGGAGCTATATGAGGCTGCTCATCGGGGGGTCGAGCGTCGTGCTGCCCGAAAAGTCGCGCGTGGTGATGCGTTTCTCGTCCGGTGTCGAGAGCCGGAGCGAAATCAGCTATGAGGATTGCCGGCAATTCGGCGCTCAATCCGAGCTTTCGTTTGGCGAGATCGCCGAGCCCGCCGATCGGGAGATCGAAGTCATCGAGGAAAGCCAGATTCCGCCGGGCGTCTTGCTGCGCATTCGACTGGAAACACGGATTGACTCTGAGGGATCGGCTGTCGGTGATCCAATTCGGGGAAAGCTGAAACAAGCTGCCAAGAGGGGCGGCAAGACCCTTGCGCCTAGGGGCGCAGCCGTAACCGGCCGGATCCGGGTTCTGGAACGGCACACGTATCCGAAAGAGGTTTTCATGGTCGGCCTGGAATTTCTCGCCCTGCAGTTTGGTTCGAAGCGCGCGCGCTTTAAAGCCAAGCTAACTGAGGTGGCGCCGATAACCGGCGTACTCTCAGTAGGAGGAACGGGAAGTCGTCTGCAAGGGGGCAATTCTCGTGAGTCGTCTTACAGCAAAGGACGCAGCAGAGTAGTTTCGGACCCCAGGTTTCCCGGAGGAGGGATGTTTTTCATGGCGGGGCGGCAGTTCAAGATCCGCGGGCTGAACATGGTTTGGAGAACCGAGCGGCAGCGTTGAGTTCGGGGTCCAACCGTTGCAGACGCATCCGAGGGGTTGCCCAATGGGCCTGCGGCCCAGCAGCGGAGATTCCTCGTCGATTGCACCTTGTCGGGTGCGGCTGTGTTAAGCGGAAAGGCGACAAGCAGGATTGCTTGTCCCACCGGGAAGTAGCCATGAACTGCGTTCGCTCTGCGGCACTAGTCGTCCTAGTGCCTCTCGTTCTCGGGGGGCAGTCGGCCGCGCCGAAACCGGACCCAACGCTTGTCCGGATCAAGGAAAAGATGCGGCAGAGCCTGGAGAGAATCCCGAACTACACCTGCCGGCAAACGATCCACCGAGAAAGATTCACCGCGCGACCAGGAAATCCTCAAAAGAAGCAGAATCCGTTGGATCTGGTGCGCAGGGACGCGCGGGTGCATGAGTATGCCAGCGAGAGCGACACGATCAGGATGGAAGTAGCGCTGGTTGACGGCCAAGAATTACACTCCTGGCCCGGCGCGGAAGAGTTCGCGAGCACGCCGGTCGCCGAAATGGTGGGATACGGAAGTCTTTCTTCGGGGGAATATGCACGTCACGTTCGGGCTCTGTTCCTCACGGACGCGGCCACTTTCGAATTCGTCGGTGAAGAGAAGTTGCGGGGCCGGAGGACGGTCCGTTATGACTACCGCATACCCCTGGCCAAGACCGAATACGTTGTCCAGACGGGGCGTGAGCGAGCCAAGGTGGCGCACCATGGGTCCCTGTGGGCGGACGCACGCAGTTCGGATTTGGTGCGTCTGATTTTGCACGCCGACGATATCCCGAAGAGGATCAAACTGTCCGCGGCGACGACCGAGATCGACTACACGCGGGTGCCGATTGGGAAATCGTCCGTGCTGCTGCCGCAAAATGCTAGTCTGTTGCTGCGCTTCCCTTCCGGCGGGGAAAACCGAAACGAAATCAGCTACGCGGGTTGCCGCCAGTTCGGCGCCGAATCCGTACTCTCTTTCGGCGACGCGCCCGGGGGCGATGATGAGGCTCGGATCGTCGAGGAGACAGAGATACCGCCCGGCGCCATGCTACACATTCGCCTGGAAACTGAGATTGACTCTGAGCGATCGGCTGTGGGCGACCCAGTTCAGGGAACGCTGAAACGAAGTATCAAGAAAGACGGTCGGGTCATCGCACCCAGGGGGGCTCTGGTGAGCGGCCGAATCCGGGTTTTTCAGCACCACACCCAGCCGCAAGAGTTCTGCATGATTGGGCTTGAATTGTCAGAGATGCGATTCGGATCAAAACGAGCACGCTTCAAGGCCCAGCTTGCGGATGTTGCGCCGATAGCCGGCCTCGCCCCGACGGCGAGAAGAGATCGTGTAAGAGCGTTCGGACACAATACCGGGCTCGTCTCAGACCCTAGTTTGCCAGGAGGAGTCGTATTTCTGATGCGAGGGCGGCGCTTCACGATCCGTCCCGGGCTGGACATGAGATGGAAAACCGTGCGCTAGGCCGCGCGGGAGGTGCGGTAGAATGGTGGCCCCGGCTGGAGCTGTCGGGCAGGACACTGTGCCCTCATGAGCATTTTCCGCGGTCCTCCGGGGGCTGAAGCTCATTAAGCGCATCATTTCGCAAATACGGTGACGAAAGGTGGCCGACCGCGGGCGCGATGAATCGCGCCCCTACTGATCGGGCTTGACCTTTGGCGTTCAAGGGTAGGGCGCAATTCACTGCGCCCGAGCTGATGAGCAGCAACACCTCGACAAGCCGATTGATACGTGACTGTATTTGCGAAATGATGCGCTAAGCGGCCAGTATTGGCACCGGGCCGCGTTCTTGCGATTTGGCTTTGCGTGACGAGTTCTTGGTATTCGATGCTGTCTGACCGGAGGAATCGGCTATGGATCGAAGATCTTTCTTGAAAACGGCGCTTGCCGGCGTGACCGCGACTGCATCGGCTGCGCACCCGAGATACCGAGCCGCCGTCATTGGACACACGGGGCACGGCAATTACGGACACGGTTTAGACACGGTGTGGAAGTCCTTCGACTTCATCGACGTGGTGGCTGTCGCGGATCCGGACGACGAGGGCCGGGTCAAGGCTTTAGAACGAACCGGCGCGAAGCGAGCTTATCGCGATTACCGCGAGATGCTCCAGAAAGAAAAGCCCGATCTGGTGAGCATCGGTCCCCGATGGGTCGATCAGCGCGTGGACATGGTGACGGCGGCAGCCGAGGCGGGAGCTCACATCTATCTAGAAAAGCCCTTCGCACAGGACTTGATGGACGCCGACCGACTAGTCGACGTCGTTGAGCGAAACGGGGTCAAGGTGCAGGTTGCCCACCAGATGGTCCGCAACGCCGCTGCCTTAACCGTCCAGGAAGTGTTGGGTGCAGGCGAAATCGGCACGATCCAGGAATTTCGCGCTAGAGGCAAGGAAGACCGGCGTGCCGGCGGCGAAGACCTGATGGTTCTCGGATCGCACACCTGCACGATCATGCGGATGTTCCTGGGCGATCCGAAGTGGGTTTTCGCCCACGTCACTCACGATGGCCGGGAAATCGCCTCTCATCACGTCAAGACGGCAACCGAACCGGTCGGCCCGATTGCCGGCAACCAAATCGCGGCTATGTTCGCGTTTGATAACGGCGTACACGGTTACTTTGGCTCGAAAGCCAACGACAAGACGGACCGCAAGCGATTCGGTATGTATTTCTATGGCACCGAAGGGGTCATCTACCTTCCCAACGGTCACGACGCCCAGCCCCTCATCCTGCGGACGCCGGCGTGGATGCCTGATGAGCAACATCATTGGGAGAAGATCGACCTGACCGCCGGCAGGGACCCTCACGTCGGCGCAACTGGCTTCAAGCTGGCTAACATGCGGATGGTCGAGGACCTATTGCAGGCCATTGAGCAAGACCGGCAGCCAGCTTGCAGCGTCTACGACGGCCGCTGGAGTATCGAGATGATCGTCTCGATCTACGAGTCGCAAAGGACGGGCGCGCGCGTCGATCTCCCGCTGAAAAATCGTCAACACCCGCTGTCAAGACTATGACGTGAGTTCCAAGGCTGGAGACAGTTGGCCTGAACGTCTTGTTCGGAAAGTATCAGCGGGCTGCACTGCGACACGCCTTGCTTCTGTGTCCATGCGAGCCACGCTCATCGACGGCGTCGAGCGCCTGAGTTCTCTACGGTGTAGTTGCCGTTGTTCACTCGCGGTCGCGCTGCTCGTTCACCACGGCATCTCTCTTTTCGTGTACTTGCGTCCAATTTCCGCGGCCTCGCGGCTCGCGGACCCGATCATCACCCCTTCGTCGATCATTTGTGTGGCGTTATGCCGGCGCATACTATTCAGGAAGGAAATCTTTGCCGCCTCGCAAGCCGCCTTCACACGCGCCCGGGCATCCTGCATCACCTTGGGATAGGCCGAGCGGCGGACCCCGGTGAGGCCGAACGACATGCTCATGTCGCCCGGACCCCATTCCGCGAACCCGATGCCGGGAACCTTCGCGCTGGACTCCGCGTTTTGCAGTGCGTGGCGATCCTCGATCTTCAGGCCGAGGAGAAGCTCGCCCTCGGGGTTGAGAGGCCAAGGGTCGGCTTTTCGCAAGTACTCCTCGGCGCTGACCCCCCAGATCTTCGACGCGAACCCTTGGCTGCCGGCGCCACGTAGGCCTTCCGGCAAACCATCGCCCACAGCCTGTTTATGGAATGGGTAGCGAGCCGCTTGGACGAATAGCCGAACCGCATCCGGCGATCGCGCATGGCACAAAAGTATCCCGTGAACGCCGGTCGCGAGCACTTGCTGCACCATCCAGTAGTTGGCTTTCATCGTAGCCTCGTCCAAGCCACCTACCGGCAGGGTGCAGATCACCCCCGGGGTGCGGTGTCCGCTCTTGGTGGGCCCTCCGTCGACAAGGCCTTGCATGAACTCCCGCAGCAAAGCCGTGTCGTAAGGACCATGCTCCATCTCGTAGTTGATGTAGTCGGCCCAGGTCCCGGCTATCTTTTTGCCTTCTTCGTAGCCGCCGTGAGCAGCGGTGTAGTAAACCGGTTGACCGCGCTCCAGCAGATCGATCGCCTTGTTGATGCGTTTCGGTTCGGCTGGTGGGGGTGATGACTGGAGCATCGACAGCGCAAAGCCCCCGGTCACAGCCGCCACAGCGAAAACCACAATCGTCTTTCTCATTGTGCGCTCCCTGGGATCCTTAGATCGGCTTACTTTGATTTCGCCTTGTAGGGGCGGAAGCCGAAGTCGCGCACGATCATAGCACGGCTCAGTTTGTGGACCATCGAGACCCGGGGCGTTCCGAATAGTTAATGCTCGCCCGGGGCGGGCCGAGCGATAGAAGCAGGGTTGGAACCTCGAGATGGCGGAAAGGGCGCGACATGTCGCGCCCGTACAATCAAACGCCCCGCGGGATCAGGCCCGGGGAATGAACCTTATTCGAGCTTGCCCAACTAAGAAGAGTAGAGCCCGTCAGACTGCTACTGGCTTGGACTGGGAGAGGGGTCGCCCAGCGCAAACGCCGAGACTGCTCCTACGGCAGCACCAGCGCCGATGCCGGCAACCAGGGCCACGCTGGTCCCGTGGCTTAACGGACCAATCGTCCAGCCGTCATTCGTTTTCGGGGGCAAGCCTCCTGCTGCTACCGCTCCGCGGTTACGGCGGGACCCCTCATCGGGATTTTCCTTGCGTTTGGCCTGCTTAGACTTCTTAGGTTCGGGACCGGGCGCCGGTACGGCGTACGAGCCTGCCGGCACAAGCACCGGGGCCAACCCGGCTCTTGCGATCAATACATCACCGCGGTACGCAGCGACCAACATCCGACCTTGGCGAGAGGCCACCGCAAACCAAGGATCCCTTCCGTTGCCCTTGGGCTTTACCCTGTAGTCAGCAAGTGTCACAGTCGCGCCTTCAGTTGCCACCACCCCTTCATGGAGAGCAACATCGTGTTCTGCAAGCGTGACGTCGGAGTTCTGACGAACCTCCACCCGGCCCGTAGCGGGGGACGAAATCACGGCGAATGCGCTGTGACCGGTAGCGATCCTGTCTCCGGGATGAACCGTTGTACCACTGGGCAGAGCAACGGAGTTCGTCCACACCGTGCCGACGGTGCTCATTCTGCCGTAGCCGGACGGCCCAGCGGCCGGAAGGCTAGTCGACAGGACCAGCGCGGTGGTGACCGCGAGACGGCGGTTCGAGGCGAGCAACTTACTTAGCACCCGCGGGGACTCGGTGTGGGGCAATATCTTCACCTGGTGAAAAGTACCCATCCCAAGTAGTTTCGCCCAGCCGCGGGGAAGTCGTGGATTGACTGCCTCTTTTCCGTTCAGGACTGTATAGAACTCATCGTCCTCCAGCGGCGGGCACTTTAAGAGGAGGGAGCTAGTGGTTTTATTCATAAGTATAGCTATATAGAAGACAATGGTTATGCTACCCTGGAGGCATGGCGCGAAGCATTTCGTTCCCACATCTGACGGGTGAACAATTGGGGGAGCTGCAGCGCTTGTTGCGGTCCCGGCTCTCTCCGGCGGGGTTGCACAAACGAGCTCAGCTGATCTGGCATTTGGCGGCCGGCGTTTCGTTGACCGAGGCCAGTGAGTGGGCGGGGTTTCATTACACCAATGCCCACCGTTGGGTGCAACGATTCCTGGGATCGGGGGTCGCTGGACTTGGGGACCGTCCCAAGTCGGGCCGGCCGCGGGAATATGGCCGGCAGCAGACCACCGAGATCTTGCAAGTGGCCACGGCCCGCCCCGCCGACCTCGGTCTGGGTTTTACCACTTGGTCGTTGCCCAAACTGGAGCAATATCTGCGGCGACGGCCGGCGACGAAGCATCTGTCGCGGTCGACGATCCGGCGCCGGCTGCGGGAAGCGGGGCTGCGGTTTCGGGCCGGGCAAACCTGGTGTGAAAGCAGCGATCCGGAGTTCGAGGTAAAAAAAACCGCATCGTAACGCTGTATCGCAACCCGCCCCGCGACGGGGTGGTCGTCTGCCTGGACGAGATGGGTCCGCTGCAGACGATACCGCGCGGCGGACGGAGTTGGTGTCGCAAAGCCGCCCGCCGTCCCAACCGCTATCGACGCTGTGGCACCGTCCAGTTGTTGGCCGCTTTCGCCCCTCACCGCGGGCATGGTGTGGGCTTGGCGGTGCGGCACAAGACCGGGGAAGCGATGCTGGATTTTCCGCGGCGCGTCGTGTTGGCGGAATTTCCTCGCGGCACGATCTACTTGATTTGGGACCATCTGAGTGCCCATAAAAAGGCGCTGCGATTGTGGCAGCCCAAACCCAAGCGTGTGCAGTTTGCCTGGACCCCCACCAACGGCTCCTGGCTGAATCTGATCGAGGCCTGGTTCTCGGTGCTGCAACGAACCGCCTTGCACAACACCCATCTGAAAACTCCCCAGCAGATCGAACAGCACCTACAGCGCGGGATTGCGTATCTGCACCAGCATCCCAAATCCTACCAATGGTCATGTTAGTATAGTGATCCTTATGAACAAGAGCACTAGTACCTGGGCAAGTTGTTTGCTGACTTGATCGAGACTCCCGCTTTGGGTCCGCTCAGTTCGACAACAGCCTGCATTCCCTTTGCCGCTATCATGGTTACAGGGAAACTGAATAGTGCATCGGTCAACCGGCGCTTGCCGCCAAAGGAGCTGAGCAATGTCACTTTTGAAGAACACGGTGCTGGCCTCAATCGGCGCTTTCGAAGTCACCAAAGCCAAGGCCGAAAAAATCATCGATGAACTCATCCGACAAGGCGATCTCAGCCGCTCCGATCGCAAGGAAGCGGTACTGGAGCTACTCGAGCGGGCGCAAAAGTCGGCGGACAAGTTGCGATCCACGGTCATCAAAGAAGCTGAGAAAGCCCAGAAGAGCGCTTCCAAACTCAAAAAAGACCTCGAATGGGTGCGCCGAAGCGAATACAAGAAGCTCGAAGGCAAGTTCAGCCGACTCTCAAAGAAGGTCCGAGATCTCGAGAAGCAACTGAAAGCGTAGGGTGGCTCGCGCGTCGGCGGGGGAAAGCCACGGGCCTCATCAGCTAGCCCTTCTAGGGGAATCACTGCCTAATTCAAGGAAGTCGCGTGGTGCTGGAGGAGGGGGTCGAACCCTCATGCCCAGTGAAGGGCGCGGGATTTTGAGTCCCGTGCGTCTGCCAGTTCCGCCACTCCAGCATTTTTACCGCAACAACCGATAGGATCCCGCTCGACCGACGGCGAACTTGCCCTAAGCGGCCTTGTCTGAGGCCTCTTCAACTTCCGGAAAGGCCATCCGGGTGTGCCTGCCACATCGCGCGATCACTCTCACTGACGATATTGTAGCGGTTGAAAAAGGGTCCTGTCTTCCATTTCGCCAAGGAACGGGGGCACCCACCACAGGTAGCGACCGCCACTTTCGGCGGTCCTAGTTTCGAGTTCGGCCGGCAATCCTGCCGGCTTCCCACCCGATCCTTTCCGGCGAATGCGAAACCGACGATCTATCCGCTAGTCCGAATGGCGTTCACTTGGGTGATGCCCACGCAGGGAAGCCATCCACCCGAGCCCCTTGGGAACCGCCAGGCTACGCGGCGGGGTATCGTTGGTGCAGCTTGACCGGCGCGGCTTTCGCCCGCACGCGCAAGTTAATCATCTCTACAAACACGGAAAAGGCCATCGCGAAATAGATGTAGCCCTTGGATATGTGCTGGTCCAGGCCTTCGGCCATCAGGACGACCCCGATCAGGATAAGGAAGCTCAGCGCCAGGATCTTCACCGTCGGGTGGTTGTTGACGAAACGGGAGATGGCTCCCGAGAGCGCCATCATTACAGCGACCGCGATGACGATGGCGATCACCATGATGGCCAGTTCGTCGGCCATGCCCACCGCGGTGATCACCGAGTCCAGGGAGAAAACGATGTCGAGCAAGAATATCTGTACCAGTACACCAGGCATCGAAGCGCGGCCGGTGACCGACCTATGCCCTTCCTTTCCCTCCAGCTTGGCGTGGATCTCATGCGTGCTCTTGGCCAGCAGGAACAGGCCCCCGACGATGAGAATGATGTCCCGGCCCGAGATCTCCTGGCTGAACACCGTAAACCAGGGGGCTGTCAGGCGCATGATCCAAGTGATCGAAAACAGAAGCGCGATGCGCGACACCATGGCGACCGCCAGGCCGGCGATGCGCGCTTTTGCTTGCTGCCTGACGGGTAGGCGGTCTGCCAATATGGCGATGAAGATGATGTTGTCGATGCCAAGTACGATTTCGAGAAACGTCAGAGTGACGAGAGCTGCCCAGGCATTCGGATCCGAGAACCATTCCACGGCGGTCACCTCCGGTGAAGTCCCATTCTATCCAGAGACTGACTTTCCCACGGCGCAGCCCGATTCACAGGCCGTGGGAACCCCGGATGCAGCGAATAGAGCGCGAACCCCAGGGAGTCACTGCTCGCGGCTCTATCCGGGACGTTGACCGTTTGATACGGGTTGGCGAATGAGGGCTCTTCGGAAGCACGAGCCACCGCGGGAAGGGCACATCGGCAGTGATCCTCAACTGGCCGCGGGTAGTTCGGTCTCGTTGGGTCTGGACGCTCTCAGGCGGCCGGCTCCACCAGCGCCGCCATGGATCCCACAGACCTGGGGAGGCGCCAGTCGGCACCATAAGCGTGGATCTGGTCCCGCTTTCCTTCGGCCTCTTCCAGCGGCAGTGTAGTCAGGCGGGTGTGGCCCTTGCTGTCCACTTCAACGGTATGTTCGTAGGCCCTCTGCTCGGAGAATCCGAGCAATTTGGTGAGCATTTCGACCACATAGTCGTAGGTGTGATCGCACTGCTGTCCGGTTAAAAGTCGAATAGAATCAATTGGTTGGGGTCATAGGGGGATTCGTTTGGGGAGTCGGATGGCTGGAGTGCCTGTAAAAGGGGCATTTTTTCGAATTGCGTAACGCTGAGAATCTGTAGAATCTGGTAAAGACTCGCTTCCAGCCCGAGGCGTTTCCGGACGATGGCGATGAGCACGTAAATCGAGACAGCGATCCAGATCTGCGTCTTGACGGCGTTCTCGCTGGTGCCGTAAAACGAGTTGATTCGCAGATGTTGCTTGATCCACTTGAAGAACAACTCAATCTGCCAACGCGACTTGTAGATGTGGGCGATGGTCAGCGCCGGGAGCGCGAAGTTGTTGGTCAGAAACTTCAGCCGCTTGTTCGTCCGGGCGTCGAAGTAACTGACCCTCCGCAACGGGTCGGGATAGGCTTGGGCCGATTCGATGGCAGCCAGTATGACGGTCTGATCCGAGCGCAAGCCCGTGGATTTGTCGACGGGATGCGAGTAGCGCCGTTGGAGCAAGATGTTCTTCTTGGTTCGCACGACGAAGAACGACGAGCAGAGAGTGAACACGAAGAGGCGTTCGAAATCGACGTAGGCCCGATCCATGACGTAGAACGCGCCGGCCTCCGGGCCGATCTCGTCGAGGATGTTGATGTCGTGCACTTTGCCTCCAGTAATGCGGATGAACGTGGGAATATTGCCGTGCAGATCCAGCAGCGTGTGCATCTTCACGGCGGCTTTTTGCTTGCGGAATCTCGCCCACGGAAACAGCGACAGGCAGAGGTCGATTGTTGTCGAGTCGAGAGCGTACAGAGTCTGGTCCAAGTCCACACCGATCGGGTCGTGGGCATATAACGGCCGTGCCATGCCAATCAAGACCTGCGCGAAGTCCGCGTAGATCCGCCAGTCGCGCGACTCGTTCGCGTCGGCCAGTGTCGAGCGCGCTACCCTGCCGCGGAATCCCATGTGGTAGAGTTTGCCGTGCATCGAACGCAGGCACGTCTCGATGTCGCGGAGGCTTGCCCGATAGGTCAGCTGGGCGAATGCCATCGCAAGAAACTGATCCCAGCAGGAGAAACTTTTCAGATAGGAATCGCCGCGGTAGCGCGATACACATTTCTGAAACTCTTTGCTCGGTAGGTGCTCGATCAGTTGGGAGAAAACCGTACGGCCAAGGTTCATCCCTCATTGTGCCGCGTCCGGATGCTCCGTTCAGGCGACCATTTGCGGCCTCGGGATTTCAAATCGTTCCCGGGCAAAACAGGCCATAAGACATTGAACGGTCGAGACTTACCGTCCGATGGCGCGACTTTCCCCGGACAGCACTGGTGTGATCGTTATCGTCGAGGAGGATCACGTGATAGAGGCGTTCCGTTTGTTCGGAGGTCCCCTCCCCCTCTCGAATCTCCTCGTCGATTTCAGGGAGGGCAACCGTGGTGCTCATGATCGAACCTTCCTCTTGACGGGAGCCTACTCAAGCTGACCCAGCGTGCCGACCCGCTTTCAGCCACCGCGCCAGCGAGCGCCGTTTCTTGCAAGGTCGCTTTACTCTTGAATCGGAGCGGTGGAGATGTTCTTCATCGTAACAAAGGGTTTTAGCCGCTTAGCGGCGTTCCTGCATAATGGAAAGCGCACAGGGGGTTAGCACCCTACGCGAAACAAAGGATCGCCGACGCGGGATCACAAAGCACGCAATCCGAGCGGTAGTAAACAGGCATTAAGTTGAGAGACCGTTGTCATCCACACCTCCGAAGCGCCTCCGCAGATTGGCTGGAACACCCGACGAAGCAAATGCCCCGCAATCGCCGTATGCGCTTGGCGCGGATTGCCACAGTCTCACTGGCGCTTCTGATCGTTCGGCGCTGTCCGCTCACAGCCGGCGACTGGATTTCCTTTGTTGATGTCGCGGCAGAGGCCGGCGGATGTCGCTCGGCGGAGGCGCGTTCATGAGCACAAAATCTCCGGTGATATAGTTAAGGCTGGAATGTCGAGACGCCTCTTCGTTGGATTCGTTTGCCTCTGCTCCCTTCTGCTTCCCACCTCCGCACTTCCTAAAGAAGACCGCCTCAGCGGCAAGAATCAAGCCCCGGGTAGGGAACAAAAAGCGGGCGCGGACAGCCATCAAAAGATGCTGTCCCTGCTAAAGGAAATCGCTGCTCGCACGCAGAACGAGCACACCTTTCTGGGAGACAGGGCGCCGCGCGCCCTGAGAGAAAAGCTCGCCGACCTGTCCCCTGACGCATCAGCCGCCAACCGCTGGCACCTTCACCGTCAGTTGGCGGCAAGCGAACTGAACTTGGGCAATGAAACAGCAGCAATCCTTCACTTCAGCAAGGCCTACAACCTGCTTCCCGAGGTAAGAGAAGACCTGGTACCGGGCGAGGCCAACCAGCTAGTCTTCGACTTGGGCGTGGCCTACATGCGAACCGGCGAGACGCAGAACTGCTGCAATCGGTTTACACCCGATAGCTGTATCCTGCCGATACGCGGGCAGGGCATCCACACCAAAAAGGAAGCATCGAAACGAGCGATCGAGTATTTCACCGAAGTGCTCGAAAACTCTCCTAAAGATACGCGTTTCCATTTGGGATCGCGCTGGCTGCTGAATATCGCCTACATGACGACCGGCGCTTACCCAGACGAAGTTCCGGAAGACTATCGCATCCCCGCCGAAGCCTTCGAATCGGAAGAGGCGTTTCCGCGATTCATCAATATTGCTCCACGATTGGGGATCGACACGTTCAGCCTATCCGGCGGGGCCATCGGGGATGATTTTGACAACGACGGCTATCTCGACTTGGTCGTTTCGAGCTGGGATCCCCAGGCACAGGTCCGCTTCTTTCGCAATGAACAGAATGGGAGCTTTTCCGAACGAACGGAGGAAGCAAACCTCTCGGGTATTACCGGCGGACTCAACCTAGTGCAAGCCGATTACAACAACGACGGTCACGTGGACGTTCTCGTGTTGCGGGGAGCATGGCTGGCGCACGCTGGAGACCATCCTAACTCGCTGCTCCGCAACAACGGCGACGGCACGTTTACTGATGTGACCTTCGACGCCGGATTGGGGAACGTCCACTATCCGACGCAGACTGCTTCCTGGGCGGACTACGACAACGATGGGGATTTGGACCTCTACGTCGGCAACGAAGCTCTTCCGGGGCTGCCGACCCCCTGCCAGCTTTTTCGCAACAATGGCGACGGGTCTTTCACCGACATCGCGCTCAAGGCCGGCGTGACCAACGGCCGATTCACCAAAGCAGTCGTGTGGGGCGATTACAACGGCGATCGATTCCCCGACCTTTACGTTTCGAATCTCCGAACATCCGTCGGTTCGCGGACGAGTGACGGATACGATCCGGACCGCGGTTCCAACCGGCTCTACAAGAATAGAGGCGACGGCACCTTCGTCGACGTAGCGTCCGAGCTCGGCGTCAGTGATCCCCAAACAAGCTTGCCGGCTTGGTTCTGGGACTTCGACAACGACGGGGTTCTGGACATCTTCGTCTCCGTCTACTCGGCGACGATAGGAGATGTCGGCGCCGCCTATCTTGGCTTACCCTTCGAGACGGAACTGGCGCACTTGTACCGGGGCGATGGGAAAGGCGCCTTCGAGAACGTGGCGCAACAACGGAACCTGCGTCGGCCGACCTCCATGATGGGCGCGAACTTCGGCGACATAGATAACGATGGATACCTCGATTTCTACCTAGGTACCGGCTACCCGAGCTACAGCGGTCTGATGCCCAACGTGATGTACCACAACCGAGAGGGCGAGACTTTCGCCGATGTGACCGCGGCGGGCGGATTTGGCCATCTCCAGAAGGGTCACGCGGTCGTCTTCGCGGATTTCGACAACGACGGCGACCAGGACGTCTTTCAAGAGATGGGCGGAGCGTATCAAGGAGACAAGTTCAAAGATTCGTTCTACGAGAATCCTGGCTTCGGCAACCACTGGATCACCGTTGATCTGGTTGGCGTCGAAACGAATCGCTCGGCCATCGGCGCACGCGTTCGCGTCGAGGTAGTCGAAAACGGCCGGCGCCGTTCCATCTACAAACACGTCAACAGCGGCGGCAGCTTCGGCGCCAATCCACTGTGGCAAACGATCGGCCTCGGGAAAGCCGAGAAGATTGAACACCTCGAAGTGTACTGGCCGACGTCGGATTCGACCCAGACCTTCGGAGACGTTGCGCTCGACCAACACATAGAGGTCGTCGAGTCAGAAGAAGGCTACACAACCAAGTCGCTCGAGCGATTCAGATTCGGCGTTTCTCCCGAGTAATCGATCCAGGGGTCGAGATTAAGAAACCCCACCCAAACCGCGCGCCAGTCTTTGGGATAATGACGGGCACGTGTCCACAGGCGAGAAGAACTCGGTTGTCGCAAGACGCTCGACCCTTCAGGTTTGCAGCGTGCAAGTAGTTGCCGGGTTGTTGAGTCTTTTGGCGCTGGCCCTTGCGACGTGCGGTAACCCTCCCGCGGTAGCGCATTGGCCGCAATGGAGAGGTCCCGAAAGCCAGGGCGTGTCTTCGGAAAACAATCTGCCCAGCGAATGGACCGCCACCAAGAACATACTTTGGAAAACGCAGATTCCCGGCCGCGGTCATTCCTCGCCGATTGCTTGGGGAAAGAGGCTCTTTGTTACGACGGCGATCCAAGGGCCACGAATACCGGGGGCCAAGACTCTCCAGCACCTTACGAATGACGGAGACGTGTTCGATCACCCCGATGTCGTCGGAGGCGAATACGAGCACACGTTCAAGGTTCTGTGTTTGGATGCCGAAACAGGCGAGATTCTCTGGGATAGAACCGCCTACAAAGGGCGCGTCTACGACGGGAGGCACCGCGAAAACACGTACGCCTCGCCCACTCCGGTGACGGACGGCGAGTACGTCTACGCTTATTTCGGCGCGGAAGGAGTCTACTGTCTCGACTTCGACGGAAACCTTGTCTGGAACACCTCTTTAGGGCGAATCGCCGTCATGGGCATGGGAGTTGCCACTTCTCCCGTTCTCTGGAAAGATTTGGTGATTGTGCAGTGCGACCAAGACAACGGCATCAATTCGTTCCTGGCGGCAATCAGCAAAAGGACCGGCGAGGAGGTCTGGCGAGTCAAGCGGAACACTCTCGAAAGCTGGACATCGCCGATTGTCGTCGCAACCCGGAAGCGCCCCGAGTTGATCGTAAACGCGCGGGAGGTCGTGATAGCCCACGATCCCGCTACCGGTCAGGAACTGTGGAGATCCGACGGGGTAGGCGTCAACCCGGTCCCCACGCCAGTCACGGGCCACAACTTGGTTGTCGTCTCCGCCGGTGCCGGTCAAAAGCAAGCGATGGCAATCCGTCTGGGTGGCTCGGGCGACGTTACGGGCACCTCCCAGATCGCTTGGCGGTACAACAAAGGCACGGCGCACATACCCTCGCCTATTCTTTACGGCGACTACCTCTACTTGCTGACAGACAACGGGATCGTAACCTGTCTTGACGCTAAGACGGGCGAAGTGCAATACCGCGACCGGGTACCCGGTCCGGCCAAGTTCTCGGCTTCTCCCGTAGCGTTCGACAACAAGATCCTCCTAACGAGCGAAGAGGGAGAGTCTTTCGTCTTCAAGGCAGGGCCGACGTACGAGTTACTCAACACGAATTCGATCGGCGAACGGGTCCACGCTTCCCCAGCGATCGCTGGTGGCAAGATTTTCATTCGCGGGGAGAGAAATCTTTTCGCGATTGGGCAGGCCGGAGGTCCCGGTTAGACTACTTTGCGTACTACTTTGGGGCAATGACTGCAACCTTAGAAACGAAGCTACCCTAAGGGGTTTGCGAGCTATACTGGACCTCAAACGTTTGGCCACCCGGGCCCTGTATGCGTAACTCTCGGCTTCTCACCTTTCTCCTGCTAGCCTCCTTGGCCCTCGCCGGCGAGAGCGCTCCTGACGGCCTCTCAAAGCTCGGCAGCGCCTTTGACAGTGGTCCGCGGCAAAAACCATGGCGCATAACGGGCCTGGGTAAGGTCCATTTCTCTATCACGACATCTGCCCCGGACGCTCAGGAATGGTTTGACCAGGGAGTGGCGCTTCTACACGTGTTTTTCTATAACGAAGCGGAGCGCACTTTTCGTTGGGTTGCCAAGCTCGACCCCGACTGCGCCATGGCCTACTGGGACATGGCCGCTTCCACATTCGACAAAGAGCGCCGGCGCCGATTCCTTGAAATGGCTTCGAGTCGAAAAGACAATGTCAGCGAACGCGAACGCCGATGGATAGAGGCCTGGGAAGCTCGGACTGATCCCGAGTCTCCCGAAGAGCTAATTGGAAATGTAAAGGCTGGACCGAAACGCGAACACGAGTACACCCAAAGACTGGAGCGCCTTATTCTGGACTACCCCAATGACATAGAAGCCAAAGCCTTTTATGGCCTTGATTGCTTCCGCCGTACTCGCACCTCGGGGCTTTCCGATGGTCCCCACGTCGCCGATCGATATGCCTGCGAAACGGTTTTGCAACAAGTCCTCCAAGCTGACCCCAACCACCCCGGCGCTCATCACTACCGTGTCCATAACTGGGATGGCCCTGACGCAGGTGTCGCCCTTGACAGTGCTCGGCAGCTCGGCCGCATTGCCACGGACTCAGGGCATGCTCTCCACATGCCGGGCCACATCTTCGGCGGACTGGGCAGGTGGCACGAGGCAGCCATTGCTCAAGACATCGCCAACCGTACGGAGCTCTCCTACCAGCGTGACCATCGGATGCTGCCGACCGATTCCTGGAACTATCGGCACAATCGCAACTATCTTTGCTACGTCCAAGAGCAGTTGGGCAAGGCGAAACAGGCAATTCGAGGCGCACGAGAGCTGGCTCGGTTTCCCGGTCTCAATGGTGCGCCTCCGCTGCAGCGGGCCCTGATCAAGTTCGAACACTGGAAGGAATTACTCGCTGACGACGGACCTCGGTGGGGGGATGAAAGCGTCTGGGATCGGATGGAGCGCGCATACGGCCGCACGCTCGCTCATCTCGGGCTCGATGGTTCGAGAAAGGCGCACAAGGAATTCGAGGCCTTCGCAAGACTCAAGGCCGAGGTAGACGAAGGAGAGGACTGGATCAAGCCGGTATACAAGATCAAGTCTCTTGAACTGCGTGGTCGGCTCGCGCTCGCCGGAGGCGACGACCACCGTGGTCTGCGGTTGCTAACCGAGGCCGCGGAAGCAGAAAGCGAGCACCGCGAACAGGCCAACGATCCACCCGACTACGCGAACTTTCTCTACACTGTGCTTGGTAGGGAGTACCTCGCTCGTCGCAGCCCGCAACTTGCTGCCACAGCGTTCGAAAAAACTTTAGCGTCTATAACGAACGACGGGTTCGCTCTGGCAGGCCTTGTCGAGGCATACCTTCAACTCGACGAGAACGGGAAAGCCCAAGAGGCTTACACACGCCTGTTGCGGCATTGGTCGCGCGCCGATCCGGATTTGAAGTGGCTCAGGCAAGCCAGGGCAGCCGCACAAGACGCCGGCTTGTCTGCCCAGTCGAAACACGCGTCCGCAGCCCCTCAGCGGATCTACGAACCTGACGCGCTTGCAGCGGTGGGGCCGAGCGAACTGAAACTGAACCCAGCTCCCCCGCTCAAGGCGCCGAACTCCCGCGGCGAGCAAATCACACTTCAAGACTATCGAGGCGAGAACGTGCTGCTGATCTTCTTCGTAAGCGGCGACTGCGAAGACTGTGTCGAACAGCTCAGCGAGCTAGCTGAGCGACAAAGCGACCTTGTTAAGAAACACACCAGGGTTGTCGCCGTTTGCCCCGAGGAAGTCGAGCGCATTGTCTCTTTGAAAGAAGAAGCGGACATCGACTTTGCAATGCTGTCCGACCGGGAGTGGGTCAACGGCAGGCGCTTCAAATCCTACGACGACTTCGAAGAAATGGCCCTTAATTCAACGATCCTAATCGACCGGCAAGGCCGGGTTGTGTGGGCTCATTACGGTGGCAAGCCTTACAAGGAGTTCGACCGTCTTATTAAAGAGATCGATGCGGCGAACGCTGGCGCGGAATAGCTGTGATCCTAGACTAGAGGAATCTTCTTTATTCACAGAGATAGGAACCTTGAGACCGTTCGACGAGCGAGTAATCGGGATCGGCCCTTCCCCCGGGCGTTTCGGCCTCAGGCCAAGATTTCCTTCACCACTCGCGCCGGTTCTTGACCCGTGGGCTTTTCGTCCAACCCGTTGTGGTTGTAAATTAGCTTCTTGAAGTCCAGCCCCAAGGAATGCAGAATCGTGGCGTGGAAATCGTGAACACTGACCCGGTTTTCGACGGCCTTATAACCGGTGTCGTCTGTATTGCCGTAGGCGATGCCGCCCTTGATTCCGCCGCCGGCCATCCAGGTGGTAAAGCCGGCCGGGCCGTGGTCGCGCCCGTCGCCGCCTTGAGAGAGCGGTAGGCGACCGAACTCTCCTCCCCAAACAAGCAACGTATCCTCAAGCAGGCCGCGTTGTTTGAGGTCTTTGATCAACGCCCCAACCGGCTGGTCGGTCTTGTTGCAGCAATAGCGCAGGTTCTTCTCAAGGCCGGAATGGTTGTCCCAAATCTGCTGCTCGATGTAGATCTGGACGTATCGAACGCCGCGCTCGACCAAACGACGAGCCATCAGGCAGCGGCGACCGTAGGAGGACGACACTTTCTTGTTGATGCCATACATCTCCCGTGTGGCTTCGGATTCCTGAGAGACGTCCAGGGCATCGGTGGCGGAAAGCTGAAGCCGCGCCGCCAACTCGTAGCTGGCAATACGGGCATCTAGATCGGGCTGGAACGGCCGTTGGTCTCGGTGCTTGGCCGACAGCCGGCTCAGCAGATCGCGCGCGAGATCCCTGACCGGCGTGGGAAACTCATCCTTCGCCTCCAGATTCAGGATCGGGGAATTCATACCCGTTGGTTCGGTGGCATCAGCGGGGGGAGCATCGTCGGGATGAAAACGTCCTTTCCAAACGTAGCGGTAGCCGTCCTTCTCTTTCGTAAGTGCCAGTAGACGGTCGGCCTTCTTCTTGCCGATTTCTATCCATCGGGGGTCGTCATCCACCTGAGCGAGCATGGAGAGAGCCAGCAACAGCCGCCCCTCACCCCAGATTTCCGAGTAGTTCCGCTCCCCTTCCATATTGGACAAGGGTTCTTCGGGCGCGTAAGAGAGACCGTCCTCGCCGATGATGCCCAGCTGAGTCGCTATGATCTTGCGGTCCGCCGCGAGGTTCCCATCGCTGCCGGAGGCGAGACGGGAATTCACAAGCGCCTCGATAAACTTGGCCGGGATGTTGAGCCAGGCGTCGGTGGAATGGTTCACGAACAGAACAGGCGGCCTCCTCGAATAGTTCACCGTGAACGCCAAAGCCCAGCGCTCCGAGGGAACAAACTGATTGGTGAGTGCGTTGATCGAGAGCGCCATTCTTGCCGCCAAATCTAAGGTGTCCGGCACGGACGCCTTGTAGCGTTCCCCCGTGAGCACCGCTTCCGTCGGGTTGTGCTCCAGCCGTGCGTCATCCTCGGGCCTCAGAGACGCCTGCGCGATATCAACCTCGCCTGGTGGCGCAGTCCGCACACCTTCCCCGCTCTGCCGGCACGAAAGAACACACACCGCCAGGCAAAGGGTCGCGAACCACGCCGCAATCCCTGCTGCGAAGCTGTTTTATGTCGGCCGGAAAGGCGCTCGATGGCTCATCTCGTTTCCCCGGTCATCGTCGCAAGGCGCGAGCATTCCCCCCTTACCGGAGCTTCTTCTAACACGGAAGCTATCGACGCGGCAAATCGCCTAGATCGTCAGTTGATACGATGAGCTCTCCCACTCGCAGCGCGGCCAATAGCACACAAAACAGCGAGCCTACAAGGATTCACGCGCCCCTCTACGCTTCTCACAAGGAGCTATACACATGTTGAAGGTCGGCTTCGTCGCTCTCGGCGCGATCAGTCACGAGAACGTTTTGGGATATCTCGACTCATCAGATGCAACCGTGGTCGCGGTCTGCTCCCGATCAAAAGAAAAGGCCGACTCCTGGGTAAAGGAATACGGGTTCCCGGACGCCCGGCACTATCCCACGCTCGAAGCGATGCTGGAGAAGGAAATCCTAGATATTGTCGAACTCCTTAGCCCGCACCACCTCCATCATCCCCAGGCAGTCGCTTGCGCCAACGCCAAAGTCGGTGGGATCAGCCTTCAAAAGCCGATGGCGCTGACCCTTCAAGAGTGCGATGACATCATCGAACAATGCGCGAAGAACGATGTGAAACTGAAGGTCTACGAAAACTTCGTCTTCTACCCCGTCTACCTCAAGGCCAAAGAGCTTATTGGTCAAGGACTGATTGGTGAGCTGATCTCCATCCGAGTCAGCACGATGACGGGACTGAAAGAGGGCGCGCCGTGGCCCTGGTGCTTTAGTCCCGACACGTGGCGAGCCGACATCAAGACCTGCGGCGTCGGCCCCCTCGTCGGCGACGACGGCTACCACAAGTTCTCGCTGACGCGCTGGTTCATGGAAAGAGAGATGGAGAAGATCAGCGCCTGGATCGATGCCGATACGCCACTCGATGCCCCGGCGTTGATCCGCGCCAAGTTCAAGCCTCTGCCGGAAGATCATCCCAAG
Organism: Bryobacterales bacterium; assembly: GCA_965248205.1. GTDB lineage: Bacteria > Acidobacteriota > Terriglobia > Bryobacterales > UBA6623. The sequence goes on along the minus strand of CBDFIS010000006.1, from coordinate 4,624,228 downwards.
TACGCCCAGATTGACTTCTTCTTTTCCCCTCGCATGGCCCTGCCGACCGATTTCTGGCTCGACGATTTCGTCGAGATCGTTGGCTCCAGGGGAATCATGTGGATCAACCAATGCTCGGCCGGCGGCAATCGAAAACTATTTCTCGGCAACAAGATGTCGGAAAGTCCGGTCTTCCCGCCCATCGCCGTCTTCGTCGATGGTCAGGTAACCACTTACCTGGAAGACATTTCGCCCAGCGAGCGCAACTGGTCGAGTTCTTTCATCGCAAGTACAAAGCACTTCATCGAAGTGATGAAGAACGGCGGGGACCCCATCTACAGCGGCGAGGAAGGAAGAGAAATCACGCGCTACGGCCTGGCGGCGCTCGTCGCAGCCCAAGAAAACCGGGACGTCTACCTGGACGAGATCACGAGTGAGAGCGAGCAAAGAGGCGAGTTCAAAATCACGGAGAACTTCTGCAATCTGTGAGCCGGTCAGGTTGATGCCGGCTTGCCCTCGAGGGAAACTTCACCCCGAGACAATCTCCCAAGGCGTCTTGCGCTCTTGGGGGACGATGGGGCGGTTTCCTTGGGCTTCGACGACGAAAGTCTGCTCGACGTGCAGCGAACCGATTCCCGCCATAAAAATGTTCACTTCCAAGTTGACTACCATTCCTTCTTCCAGGGGCAGATCCGAGGGGACGTCGATACACTCGTCTCGAAGGCGCAACCCGTTGTCCGGAACGACGATCGGGTAGTCGCGGACCTCCAACCCCAGTCCGTGTCCGTGCGGGTGCGGTGCTTTGATGCCGCGCGCGTCTACTTCCTTTTTCATGATCTCCCGCACGGCTGAGGACTTCACGCCCGGCCGCATAGTTTCCGCGGCGTTTTCGATCGAAGCATAAAGCCCGTCGTATATCGTTCGGAACTCCAGGGGCAGCTTCCCTACCACGAGGGTGACCCCACTATCGGAAACGCAACGGCGGAAGATGCAACCGTAATCCATAAACATGAAATCGCCCGCCGCGAGCACGTAGTCCGGTTCGGTGGCGATGCCGTAGCCTCGCGGCCCGTAGGCAAAGTGGTCCAGATCCGCGCCCTGGGCAGCTATGCGGGTTCGGTAGCATTCCACCAGATCTTGGATCCGGCGTCCGGGGGCTGCGAGCTTCGCGCTCTCGATCGCCGCCTCCTCGCTGATGGTCGCCGCGCGCTCCTGCCGTTCGATTTCGTCCTGAGTCTTAACTGCCCGAATAAGGCGAATCAAGTTGGAGCAATCTTTCAGCGAAGCTTGCGGCAATCCTTCCCGAAGGGAGGCGAGCGTTTCGGCCGGCAGGTCCTCCATTTCGAGCCCGATTCTGGCGTCAGCGAGGCCGCGCGACTTCAGAGTCGCAATGAGCGCTTCAGTCGGCGTCGAGTTGGGCGAGGGATTCTTTGCCAAGTCCAAAAAGCGGGCGTAAGGGGAGCCGGAGACCTCCGGCGAGCGCGAGAAATCTAATCCCGCATCGCCATAGACGTGAAGGTCCTTGATCCAGATGTCGGCGGCATTCACTGCAACGAAGGGGTTGAGAACCAGCGCCGGTTCGCCGGAAGCAGGAAAGATCGCGAACAACTGGAAGCGGTTGCTCGATCCCCCGGGGTTCACCATGTACTCTTTGAACAGAGCGTCGACCCACAAGTAGTAGTCCGAAAAGTACGTGATGTTGACGGACGACGTAGCTACCAGAGCATCTAGGCCGCACTGCTTCATGAACGCCGAGGCGCGTGGCTGGTTGAAAAGCATCTTTGCCTATTTCAACTGGGATTTACGGGGTTGCTGGGGATCAGGCGTGGCCGCTCATTCTGAAGACAACTTGTCTTCTAAAATCTGTATTGCTTCAAAGACGACGCCCGCCGGCGAACGGAAAAAGGCTACCCGACGTGAGCCGAAGCCGCCTTCGACAAAGGTCGGCCCGATCAGCACCTCGGCTCCTATGCCCTTGAGGCGTGCGACTTCGGCCTCAATGTCTTCCGTTTCAAAAACGGCGTGTGTTAGGCCAGGCGCAACCTCTCGGCCGATTTGCTCTTCGAAAACGACGATGGGGAACAACAGGATGCGTATTCCGCCCAGCATCAGGATGGCGTACTCAAACTTCTCGCCAGCAAAAGGCAACCACTCCCTAAGGACGAGCTCGGCGCCCGCCGCGAGCATGAAGTCAACTTCCTTATCCAGGTCCTCAACCTTTACGCCAAGGTTCCACAGATCGTTGATCATGAACTTTCCCCTAGCCCGATATTTCGATTGACTGTCGACGGCGGCTGGCCACACAAACGAACGACCTTCCGAACATGGAGGGCCTACCTCGCTCCACTTTCCCTTGCCTTTTGCCGCTTTGCCTCTTCAAGGGGTGGCGGAATCAGCGCCAGTCGGTGACCAACTTTACCACGACCAGGATCGTGCGTTCCCCCGAGAATTTCGGGTACCCCGTCCCGGTCCATGTCCGAACGCCTCTATCGCAATCATCAGCGGCGGCGCTTCTTTTTCGACAAGCAACTCGGTGAAATTCTGGTTCCCGTCGTTGGCCAGCCACACTAATTCCTTCGTAACCGATGCGGGGAACAGCTCTGTCGTCTGCACGGTGGAAACTGCCAGGTCAAGGTCTGAATCGCCGTCGAAGTCAAAGGCGCGCACGGCATACGCGCCCCACAGGCGAACGACCTGGTGGTGGGTGAAGCTGCCGGCGTCGTTTTCCAGCCAAGACAGACCATGCACATCGTAAGGGTCCACATCGCTGGGGAACTCAAGATCCAGCGTGTCGCCGTTCGTAAACAGAACATCGGTATCGCCGTCTTGGTCGAGGTCCGCCAGCTCGAGACCCGACATGCCATAGTGCTCCGCAGTGGCTCCTCGAGCTTGGCTCCTTGGTCCTTCAGCCCTTCGCTCCGGCGGCGTTACCCGCCTTCCTCGCTACTATGGCCTCTGCTGACTTCTGCCCCGCTCTCACGAAGGAGATCTCCCCAGGTAAGGCGCTGTTTCTTTCCCTTCACACCGTCCGGCTCTACCTCACACGTCTCGGATGGATTTCGGGCTTCGCGCTGGCCAGCACGCTCACCGCCCGCACGCGGCCTCTCTGCCGTCGTGTTCCTACGGTCAAAGGTTCGTTCCCCGCTTCCTTCGGCTTGGCCTCGCGGCGTCCACCTTGCGGTTCCCTACGGTTACCTCCATCGGACCCGGTGAGCACGTTGCAGCTCACCAGAAACAGCCCATGCTGGGCAGTTTTGTGGCGCACGCATTCTTGCGTGCCGTTTCGCCATTCCTGGCGACATCGATTTGCGCGAGCAATCGTGTTTGCGCGGGTGCGGCACGGATGCCCGCCCGCCGAGAGAGGGGCGCCACGCCAAAAGTACCGTCTGAGAGTGACGTGCTTGATTACACGAACGCCTAGCCGCGTCGTTGCTCCGCCAAAACCCAGCCCAGCAGTCCACACACCGTGAACCCAACGCCATTCAGGGGGCCGTGCCAGCGGGCCATCTGTGGGATGTCAATCGGGAGATCTCCGGTGAACTCCCCTATTCCATACGCGGCGGCCAGCATCGTCCCGACAACCAGCGATGCCATCGAGATGCCAACCAACGCTCGGGCCGCTCGACGGGGAATCTGGCGGACGGCGATCCCGGAGAACACCGTTAGCGCTAAGAGGCTAGCCACAAACAAAACAATCGCGACCACTTTGAACGCCGGAGACACCAAGAAGCCAACCGCCACCAGGAACGTTCCCCCCATAACACCAAGCGCAACAAGGCGGAATAGTCCTCCCGCCGAGGGAAGGGCTCGTCCGGTTGCACCCGCCAACACGCAAGCCGCGAATCCCGCGTAATGGAAGTGGACAGCGGTTAGCAGAATAATGGGTTCTCCCAACGCGAGGGGGGCCTCGCCCAACCGAGACAGCACCAGCCAAATGCCTCCCACGGGAAGATACAGCAGCCCCGCCTCCATGCAAGCAACCTCAGGGCGAGTGAATATGTTGGGCACTATCCGTAGCCCAGACAAACTCAGCAGGACGGTGACAACGAGCCACCCCCCGGCAGCCAGGCCTGCGATCTCGCCAGTGGGAAGGAAAAAAGAAGCGATCGCCAACGCCGCCCCAAGAGGCTGGAGCAAGACGCCTATTCGCAAGAGCGGCCCTCCGGGCCGCTCTTGCTTCCGCGCCGTCGCCAACTCAACACCCAGTGGGACGACCACTAAAGGCGCCAGCAAAAACAAGCACTCCACCAGTTCGAGCGAGACGTAGCCGGCGGCCGCAAAAAGCGACAGGTGTACCCAGACGGCGCCTCCGAATACGGCGCTCCACAACGTCCGTGAGTGACCCCCTGTTTCATCTTGCATCACAACGCCTCCGTGGCGACCAGCAGCCACGCGACCAAACCGAGATAGGTTCCCGCCATCGCGGCAAACAAGGACGTCAACAGCAAATGGCCCACCCTGAATGCCCGGCCCGCGGGCCAGTCGTCATGGGTGAAGTAGAAGAAGTCAACCAGCAGCCGAACCGTCCAATAGACGCCGATGAAAACCGCCAAGCCCAACGCGGCCCGATCCCCTCGCAGGAGCTCGTCGTGAAGAACCAACGTCAACGTGCCGAACGCAACGATGGTCAGGACGGTAAATGCGCCGTAGGTCCACATCAGCTTACGGTTGAAGGGGGCGAGCTTCACGAGGTCATGCTTCCACCCCAAACGGTTGGGAACTTGGAAGCTCGCTCCCAGCACGCAAAAGTGACCGACCCCCGCAAGCCAGAGCGCTAAACTGAAGATCCCTTCTGCCGATACCCCGCTGAGCACCAAGCCTGGATTCGGGTCCATCAGATCACCCCCAGAGCCGGTAGGGCGAAGACGACCACCAGATAGACGATGGCTGCCGAGAACAGCCAATGGGCCAGAAGATTCTCGCGACGGATTTTGGCGTCGTAATAGACCCACTGCACCACCAGCCGCATCGCCCAGAACAACGCCAACCATCCACTGAGATAACGGCCCAGCGGGGTTGCGCTGAACTCCGGTGCGAAGAGGAAACAAAGGGCCGCAAACGCAACGAGAACAAAGACGATGAACGCCGAATGCACGACAAAAATCTGGCGAATGATCGGATCGACGCGGGAGAGATTCTCCTCGTATCGCAGCTTGCGTGGAAGAACGAAATTCGCAGCGGCGATTGCCAATTGGACTCCACCAGCGATCCAGATGTAAGGAACGATCGTGTTCATTTTTTCTCCCTCCCCTCTCCGCAAGCGCAGGTCCGAACTGCTTAACGCGCCCCGACTGCAACAAGCATGGGCAGCGTAATCCGCTCAACAAACGTTGGATGGAACAACAAAAAAACTGGTCCCGCGGCCACCAAAACCGCAAACGCGCGTCCGAGGAGGCTGGCGCCTAAACCGACGCGCATGCCGCCCCCCGAACGTTCAAGAATCACTCCCAGCCCCTGGAGTCCGAAGTAGGCCGTCGGAAGGCCATACCCGCCTCCCGCGGGGACAGAGATCACGAGATCGTGGACGAGCCCCGAGGCCAGGAAAGTGGCCATCGTTGCCCCGGCGATTCCAACCCTCGGCCTCAGCGGCTGAAACACAAGGTCGTGCGAGAGCTGGCGGAAGCCCAGGTTCCAACGACTTCCCCAAAACTCGCTGAGCGACCGGGCCCGCAGCGGTTTCCTCATAATCGGCTCCGCATTGACACCGAACCCCTGCCATACGAGCGCGAGGAGATGGAATAAACCGAAGTGCAAGATCAAGATCAAACCAATCATCCCCGTCCAGCCTGCGAGCAGGTGATTCTCGGATGGAACGCGCGGACACACACCCCATAGAAGCGCAGCCCCGGCCATCGCGTTGAAAAGTCCCCGCAACCACTCCCGCCGGGGGACGAAAACATTTGTCCGCGGCGTGCCAAAAAAGGCGTTGGCGTCCATCCCTACCCAACCGATCAGGTAGGCTAGCGAACGCCAACCTGCAGCCCGTCGGCTCCCTGGCTCGGCCTGCCGCCAAGTGAGCCACTTCAAGCCGAAAAATATCGCGGCCGATAGGACCCACATCCACACCCAGGGTGGGACGTGGCTTCGCAACCCGAAGCTGGCCGCAGGTGGGACCACGAGCGGCAGCCAAGCCCGCCAACCCGCCCCCGAACCACGCGAGCAGATGCCCTGGAGGCAGTAGCGGTTCTCGGCGATCCTCTTGTAGAACCATCCGACAAGACCCATACCCCGGGGCCAACGGGCAATCCAACAGACCGGCCGGGCCCACCAGATCTTGCCGGCGAGGTACACAACAGCCTCCGCGGTTTGCAGCCTGCGGCCGTCGGCCGTGACCACGATCATCGAGTCAAAGCGGAAAGCTGGGTCGGTCGTCTCCGCCTCGAGCTCAGGACAGTCCCCGCTCACCGCCTGCAAGGGCTTGAAATCAAACCCGGCGCGCTTAAGGACTGGCGAGAGGCGCCGAACCGACGATACGCAGAAGCGGCACTCACCGTCGTAGAGCACCAAGCCGGACGGAGCAGTCTCAATTCGATGCTCAGTCGTTCGTGGAATTCGAGGATTCATGGGGCAAACTTCGTCCTGCTGCGTCGTGACGCTGCTTGTTCCGGCTGAGGTAGTTGTCTTCACGGCGCCCCACTGCTCCAATCTTTAGTTTCTGTAATTTCTGTCTATACAGATATTACAGGAAGATCGATTTTATGTCAAGGGGGTGAGCGGACCCTTAGCAACCTGGGGTCGGGTTGCCTGTAGCCGGGGCGGGCGCTAATCTGAGCCCATGTGGTCGGCGAGCCGGCGGAATCATATGGGTCGTCCGCCGGGCTGGTGCTTTCTCTTGTTCGTGGCGCTCGGGTTCGATGTAGTCCTAGGTGCCGAGCCCGACCTGATCTCTTCGCTGATTCCGGGCGCAAACGTCATCCGGGGGTGCAAACCTAATGAGCTGAACAAGCTAACCGAGGACTATGAATTCGATACGGGGAACGCACCCAAAGGTGCAACGGCTGAGGTGGTGAAAGATGAAATCTTTGGGCAGGGTTGGGGAAAGCATCGGTTGTCATTCGTGATCTTGCATCGGATTGAACCCAGCTACTTCGAGGTTTTGCGGAACCAGAGCGAGTGGGAATACCACGAGTACCGTGGCGGATTTCCCGTCTGGCGCACCGGACCCAAAGCGCACTCCTGGGAGTATGGGATCTTGGCTGATTCCGTCTCGTTTTGGGGCCCGAGTAAAGCCACTCAAGCATTCCTAAGCAATTTGAATAGGGGCGCAAATGTGCTCCAAACTGATGGGCTATCAAAAACACGACAAAAGCTCAGAGAGCTGCGAGACAAGTCCCATTGCTACGAGTGGAGGAAGGGAGAGCCTGGTGCTGTTGATGAGGATGCCGTTGATGAGGATGCGAAGAGCGACTCGCACCCGCTCATGACATCGATGGGTAGGCTGGTCAACGAGTACTGGGTTTCTCACAGATACGACGGCGACGCCCAAGAACTTGAGATGGAGTTCGTTACCAAATCCCAAGAACAAGCACTCGAACTGGCGACGCTCTTGCGTGACCTTGAACTAGAGTCCGATCAACTACTACTTTCTGACGACGAGGACATGCAAGGATTCGCAATCTTCTTTACCTCAGGTATGGGATCGGTGGCGGTCGCCGGGCGCTCGGTTACGCTGTCTGCACGCGGGAGTCATGACGAGTTTGACGAGGCTGGCAAGATGCTAGATCAGCCATCCGACAGGAAAAAGCGGAAGCAGGGTTCGAAAACGGGTCGCGGCGAGGACGGCGACGACTCAGATGCTGGCACATCCGTCCAATGAGGCCCCACTAAGCGTCCGCATCCCCAAGTTCTCCGCACAGCGATCGAAATTGGACCGGTCGCTAGGCTTGCCGGTGTGACGTTGGCCAGCTTCCCTTCTCTGCTAGGCTCTTGGCGAAGGAGAACACCCATGCTTGACCTTCGCGTCCTCCCGATCACCCTGGCCGTGGCCTGCCTGAGTGCGTGTAACGGCCCTTCCACGGTTAGTCTGGCGGACTACCGGCCCATCGATTTGACCTACACCTTCGACGACGAGACCATCTATTGGCCTACCGGAAAGCATTTCGAACACGAGCAAGTCTCTTGGGGACCGGCCGACGGCGGCTATTGGTATAGCTCTTACAACCTGGCCGGGAGTGAGCACGGCGGGACGCATCTCGACGCGCCGATTCACTTCGCGGAGGGGAAACGAGGTGTCTCCGACATCCCCCTTTCCGAGCTCATCGTGCCGGCGACGGTCGTTGACATATCAGCTCAATGCGAGTCCAACCCGGACTACGTACTTTCGGTCGATGACCTCGAAGCTCACGAGCAAGAACACGGGGCTATCCAAGATGGTGCCGGCGTCCTTATCCATACGGGCTGGGGCCGCTTTTGGCCTGACGTCAAATCCTATCTGGGCGACGATGTCCCCGGCGATACGGAAAACCTGCACTTCCCAGGGGTTTCAGCGGAAGCCGCCGAAGTCCTCGTGCAGCGGGGGATCGCGGTGGTCGGTATCGACACCGCCAGCATCGACTACGGCCGCTCGCGGGATTTCAAGGCTCATCAGGTCTTTGCCGCGGGGCAGATTGCGTGCCTCGAGAACGTCGCCCACCTGGACGAGGTGCCTGCCACGGGGGCCCTTCTGTTGGCTCTCCCGATGAAGATCGGTGAGGGCTCGGGCGCGCCTTGTCGCATCGTCGCGCTAGTGCAGCGATAGGCGACGGTAGTGGCATGCGAAGTGGGCTTCCCAGCCGCCACAAGAACCAATGCACAATCAGCTAGGCAGTCGGAACAGCCGACCGCGGCGTTCGGGTGGTAGAATCCACAGATCGGTGTTCCCGATGCCCCAGGGGTATCCTATGGACAAGGAAGACGCAAAGATGAGTCGACGCTCGATGGTAACGGGGGCCATGGGTGCGGCCGCCGCTCTAAGCACGGGATCCGCCGCGGGATCCGGCTCGGAGCGGGTTGTCAAGAAGGGCCGCTTGAAGCAGTCGGTCTGCAAGTGGTGCTACCAGGACATGACGGTTGCCGACCTCGCGGACAACGCCTCGCGGATGGGCCTGGCGGCTGTCGACCTGCTCGAGGCGGACGACTGGCCGTTGATGAAGAAGTACGGCATCGTGTGCGCCGTCGGTAGCGGCGTGAATCCCATCGAGGATGGCACCAACGACCCGGCCAATCACGGCGCGATCGAGGCCAATTTCCGGCGTCTGCTGCCGCTAGCCAAGCAGCACGGCGTGCCGAACGTGATTACCTTCTCCGGCAATCGGCGCGGCATGGAAGACGAACGGGCGTGGGACAACTCCACCCTGCTCCTGAATAAGGTCAAGGCACAGGCCGAGGATCTCGGCGTCACGATCGTCATGGAGCTTCTCAACAGTAAGGTTGATCACCCGGACTACCACTGCGACAAAACGCCTTGGGGCGTCGAGGTCATGAAGCGAGTCGATTCCCCGCGCGTCAAATTGCTCTACGACATCTACCACATGCAAATCATGGAAGGCGATGTCATTCGCACCATCCGGGACAACATTCAATTCATCGCCCACTTCCATACGGGCGGCAACCCCGGGCGAAACGAAATCGACGAGACGCAAGAGCTCAACTACAAAGCGATCGCGGAGGCCATCCTAGAGCTCGGCTTCGACGGCTACTTTGCCCACGAGTTCATTCCCGAGCGCGACCCCATGACGTCGCTTCGCGAAGCCGCGAAGTTATGCGACGTATAGCCGGCCAGTGAGTCCTAATCGACCAAGCCGGCTAGGACGCCCTCGTCGAACCCCAGCGCCAACCGCTTCCCCCACTTAATGATGGGCCGTTTGATCAAGCTGGGATTCTCCGCCATGAGTTTGAGCGCTTCGTCCTTGGGCGGGGGATTCTGCTTCATGCCGCGTTCCCGATAGAGGATGTTTCTAGGATTCAGAAACCGGCGGTAGTCTCTTTCGCCGATAAGCCGGTCCAACTCCCCTACGCTGAGGCCCTTGTTAAGGTCGACGAACTCGAGTTCGACTCCCCGGTCGAGCAAGAAACTTCTTGCTTTTCGGCAGCTGGTTCAACTGGGCTTCTGATAAAACTGGACCTTCATTGTCTTCGCCTCTCTGGCCAAACCGCCGACCAAGAGCCATGTCCTGCCGGCGTCGTCCGACGTGCGCCCACTAGAACGTATCTAACCTATCTCATGAATAGCACGGACGGGGCCTAGTCCACAGGGTAGCGGGAGGCTGCGCTCTAGGCCAGCGGGATCAAGACGTGCCAGCGAGGGCTTATGGGACTTCCACGCAGGATAGCTAAAGGCTGGCCGACAAGGGAGGATCTAGCCGCACTACGCGGTCTGCGAGGCCGTTGAAGTAAGAGAGCGACACTTGGCCCGGATTGCCTACCACCCAGCCATTTTGCACCAGCGATTCGATCTAAGCCGGCCTCCAATCCCCTTCTTCTCGGTGATATGGTAGACGATAATATACTTTATCGTCTACTAAATCAAGGTCGAACCCAGGCCAGTGGGACGGACTGTCCGTCAACATTATTTGGCGCTTGGAATCGGACCAGGACCTCAGATGGGATCAGGGGCGAGATCGTTCGTTGGATCGAGATTTCCAAACATCTTTCGACCGACGAGCGCTAGGTGCACAGGAACGACGGCGCGAAACGAGCCTCGCAAGGGAGGTTTCTGTGAGTACACGTGGGCTAGTAGATCTCGCCGTTGTTCACCCTGTTAAACTCGTATCCGATGCGGAGGATGTTGCGGTTTTCGCTGACGCTTCTTGCCGCGTCTTTGACGGCCACAGGGGCCGACGAGCCGGACGGGGCTCAGATCTATCGTCGGCACTGTGCCCGCTGCCACGACGCCGGGGTCGGGCGGGCTCCGCAGTTTGACGTCCTCCAGCAACTACCCGCCCAAGCTATCGAACGCTCGCTCGAAAGCGGCTCGATGCGCTTTGTCTTCGAGGGCTTGGGGCCGCTGTCGTCTCCCTCGCGCGGAGCCGTCGCCCGGTTCATCACCAGCGGGGCCGACCAGCCGTCGCCGGTTGAGGTCTCGGGCGGTAAATGCGTCGACGGGCCGGCTTTCAGCAGCCCATTGGAAGGACCGCGTTGGGTCGGCTGGGGAGTCGACATTTCCAATACGCGATCTCAATCTATGGAGATGGCGGGTCTCTCGGCCCAGGACCTGCCGAAGGTCAAGCTCAAGTGGGCCTTTGGTTTTCCCGGGGCGAACATGGCTTGGGGACACCCGACCGTCGCCGGCGGACGCATTTACGTCGGAAGCCCGCGCGGGACGGTCTTTTCGCTCGACGCGAAAAGCGGATGCACTCACTGGGCCTTTGAGGCCCGAGAACCCGTTCGAACGGCCGTACAGATCGCGCCCGGGCGAGGAGAGCGAGCTGGCCGCTTCAACGCCTACTTCGCCGACATGCGTGCCAGTGTTTACGCGGTAGACGCGGAGACGGGTGAAGAAGTCTGGAGAAAAAAGGGCGAGGAACATGCGGCGGCTATGATCACTAGTTCGCCGCAACTTTATGAGGGACGGCTGTATGTAGGTGTGAGCTCTTTCGAAGAGGTCTCCGGAGGGCGGCCGGAGTATGAATGCTGCCGGTTTCGGGGTAGCGTGATCGCTCTCGACGCCGACAACGGCGAGCAGATTTGGAAGACTTATACGATCGCGGAAGAGCCGTCGAAGCGCGCAAGGAACTCCAAGGGAGTTCAACTCTGGGGGCCGTCGGGAGCCGGGGTCTGGACTGCTCCCACCATTGACAGGAAGCTCAATCGGCTCTACGTGACGACTGGCGATAACTATTCCGACCCGCCCTCCGAGACGAGCGACGCCATCCTGGCCTTCGATCTCGACACCGGCGAGAGAATCTGGTCTCGACAGTTCACCAGAGGGGATGCGTTCAACGTTGCCTGCGTGCCCGGGGTCGACAACACCAACTGTCCGGAATCGCGCGGGCCGGACTTCGACTTTGGATCGTCGGCGATTCTCTCCTCGCTTCCGAGCGGCAAACGGTTGCTCGCAGCGGGGCAGAAGTCGGGCTGGATGCACGTCGTTGATCCCGACAAGGACGGGGAGGTTGTGTGGCAATCGCAAGTCGGACAAGGCGGCCTTATAGGAGGCATCCAATGGGGCCCGGCGCTCGACGGGGGGAGGCTTTACGTCGCGATCTCCGACTTGGCCTTCTACATCAAGACCGACCCGAACGGCAGGCCCCGCGGGGCCCCTAACCCGTTGGCCGGGGGAGGTCTGCGAGCCTACGAGATCGCCGACGGGAAGCAGGTTTGGTACGCACCGCCGATTCACTGCGACGACACTCCGCGCTGCAGCCCCGGACAGTCGGCTGCGGTGACCGTAATTCCCGGCGCGGTGCTTTCCGGCTCCCTCGACGGCCGCCTACGTGCGTATTCGACGAAAGACGGCTCGGTGCTGTGGGACTTCAATACAATTCGCGACTACGAAACCGTCAATGGAGTAAAGGCTCGCGGCGGCGCCATCAACGGGCCGGGTGCTGTGGTGGTGGGCGGCATGCTTTACGTAAACTCGGGTTACGGGCAGTTCGGAACCATTCCCGGCAACGTGCTGCTGGCTTTCGCGCTGGAGGACTGAAGCGATGATGCGAATTCGACTTTGGGCTCTTGCGTTGCTGTTGACAGCGGCTGGCGTTGCCACAGCCCAGGAGCCGTTCACCCCGCCTGAGGACATCAACTTCCGGAAGGGAACGATCTACAGCGAGGGCGTGCGACTGGCGGCAGATCTGTTCTCGCTGAAGTCGAACGAGGGGCAGGAGCTGCCGACGATTCTGATGGCGCACGGCTGGGGCGGCACGAAGAGAGTGTTACGGCGCGACGCCCTTGCGTTCGCGCGCGCCGGGTATCTCGCCGTGACGTTCGACTACCGCGGCTGGGGAGAGAGCGACGGGCGGGTGATCCTCACCAGACCCGCTCCGAAAGCGGAAGGGAAAACGCGCTACACCGCCGAAGTGATGGAGATTCGGGAGGTGGTCGACCCCATCGAGCAGTCGCGCGATTGGCTCAACGCGATGCACTGGCTCCAGGCCGATCCGCAATGCGATGCCGCCCGCATCGGGATCTGGGGCAGCAGTTATTCCGGCGGGCACGTGCTTTATGTAGCCGCTCATGATCAGCGGGTGAAGGCGGTGGTGAGCCAGGTCGGCGGTATGGATTCGCGCTTCGTAGTGGCGGACGAGGCGGCACGAAAACAGACGCTGGACCAGGCAACCCAGCGAACCCGCGGGGAGATCGGGTACCCGCAGCCTTCGGCGCAAGAAGTCGGCAACCTTCGAGGGGCGCCCATCCGTGAGAAGCTGATGCACTATGCGCCGGTGGAACTAGGCGACCAAGCTTCGCACGCTCCGATTTTGTTCATCATTGCTGAGAAGGAAGAGCTGTTTGACAACCGCGATAACGGGATCAAGGCGCATTCGATGGCCAAGGAGCCCAAGAAGCTCGTGTCAATCCCGGCGATTACGCATTACGGGATCTACCGCGAAGCGCGCGAGCAGGCGCAAAAGCTCGCGATCGAGTGGTTCGACAAGCACTTGAAGTAGCGTGATCGGCTGATCCAGGTTCCATTGATCCGTGGGCGGGCTTCTGCCATGGGATGGAAGGTTTTTGGAGCCTTTTAGCCTTCGTGACCAGCCTTCAGCCTTTCAGCCTTGGTGGCAGCCAGCGAATTCCAGGCCCCAGCGTACGACGTGGAGTTTCTCGAGGATCTTGTAATAGCTGATGGACTGCCCGACCAAGATGCGTCGATTTTACCGCTGAGACGGCTTTCCCGCTGAGACGGCCGTGCACGAATAACTAATGGGAACAAGCGATGTCATGAACAGCGATTTTTTTTGCTTCCAACGCACTGAAACGGCTCGCTGAAGGCCTTCGGAAGCGGCGGAGACGCTCCCGCTCAGGCGTCATAGATGGTGTGAAAAACCGTTTTCCGCCTGGCGCGGCTGCAACCCTTCCGCCCCATAGTGTTTCACGCGGTCGTGCTAGATGATAGTACATGCAACTCTTCGACGTGCGCGGACAGCGCAAATACCTAACCCAACATGAGCGGGACCGCTTTCTGAAGGCGGCCAGGTCCGCCCCTACGCCGGTTCGAGCGTTCTGCGAGATTTTGGCCTACACCGGCTGCCGACTATCCGAGGCGCTCGCCCTCACGCCCGACCGGGTTGATCCGGCGGCGGGCGTCGTAGTCTTTGAATCGCTCAAGAAGCGTCGCCGTGGCGTCTTCCGGGCCGTCCCCGTGCCGACTGGATTGCTCGAAACGCTCGCTCGCCTGCAGCTGCGCAACGCCCGCTTTAGCCTCGACTCCACACTTTGGTCGTGGTCGCGCACCACGGCGTGGCGACGAGTGCGCGCGGTGATGAGGTCAGCCGAAGTCGAAGGAGCTGCCGCTACCCCCAAGGGGCTGCGTCACGCCTTCGGAATCGTCGCCGTCGCCGCTGCGGTACCGGTCACGATCATTCAAAAATGGATGGGGCACTCCGACGTTGCGACGACCGCGATCTACCTAGACGTGTCCGGGGCCGAGGAGCGTCTGATCGCCATCCGGATGGGCACGGGGAGCTTTGGCGAATCGCTTGACCCGTGGTTCGTGGCTTCGCTACATTGGCGCAATGGCCAAAGCCGCGTGGGCAATGCACTTCCCACCGGACCACATACCTGGCTAGATCCCGATCAACGGGGCAGCCCTGATCCAGGCGGCTGGTTCAATGGCCGACTACAGAGGATCTATGCGTCACCCGGCGCCCGGCGATTCCGCAAGCTGCAATTTGCCGTTCCGGACGCGCTTTGGGTGCTCACCGACTGTTACGCTTTCAATCTCCTTTTCCTCTTCGAACGAGATAATCGACACGCGATTCTGCTCGCTGACTGACATGTAGCAGAAGCGGCCGTCGGCGCTTTCCGTGGCCCAGTAGGGCTTAGAGTCCAACGGATGGGATCCCAAGGGGATGATGGTGGTGTGCTCGAATCTCGCGCGGTCCACGATCGCGGCGTAGCCGGACATCGTGCCAGCCGCGCAGAGTTTGGTTCCGTCGCCGTTGATTGCCAGCCCGTGATGGGCGGAGTTGAGCTGATACTTCCTGCGGCTCAGCTTCCGGGTCTCCTCGGGAATAGGCAAGTCCACCTTGCGGGTAACTTTGTCGAGTTCCAGGTCATATTCGAAGAATCCGTGGAAGAACGACACCTGGAGATAGACGAATCGCTCGTCGGGGGACAATGTCATAGGCCTCACCGCTTTGTCGATCCAGGGCATGCCAAACTCCTCCAGTTTCTGGCCCATGTCGATGCGTTTTAGGACGTTCATCGTTTGAGCGTCTACGACTTGGAACCAGCGGTCGCCCTTGAGCCAGTCGAGCCACGACACTGTCGTCGACAGGTAGACTCGGCCAACGCAAGCGTGGTAGATGCGCTTGCCGTCCTTCGAGTAGATGTTTTCGTGGGGGTTGTCGCCGGACTCGAACTCATTGACGATGTGACCTGTCGCGGTCTCGATGGCGTGGACCTTCCGCGCACTCGAAGCTGATACCAAAAAGATGTTGCCATCTGGGGAAATGGCCGCGTGGTCCGCGCGAGCGCCCTCGACCGGCGTGCGCCAGACGATCTGTTCGGTGTTCATGTCCACCGCCACGACGTCTGCGAAGCTCGGTCGGGATACGTAGAGAAATCGGCCGTCATGCGAGGTGAACATGTCGTCCACCATCTGGTCGTGGCCCTCGCCGATCCGGTTGCGGATAAATCGGTACTGAAGCCGCCGCACCAGGCTGGATTTGATCTCTTTCAGCCGCTCCTCGCGATCCGGCGCCACGTTGATGCGCTTGATTCGCTCGAAGGAGTGCGGGTCAAAGATATCGACGGTGCCGTCCCAGTCGTTTCCAACGACAACAACGTCACGCATGGCGGCAGTCTCCTGGGCCGAAGCCGCCGCGGAATACGTGCTTGCCAACAGGCCGACGGCGAGCGCGAGTGAGCCAATGAACTTCGCCCCGGGTAACATAGACCTTCTGGTTGGCGGTGTTCACGACGCCTGCCCCGCGGCGATGCTCGCGCTTTCGAAGGAGTAGGTCAATTATGCCAGAACGGGGCAGCGTTAATGCAACCGGTCCGCCTAGGCCGCCTCTGCGACAGCCGCGCCTCGCAATCGCGCAGGCGACAAGTAGGCCGCCGGCGGGCGACTTGGCTTTTGGAGTTGCCATGACGACACGGGGTAAAACCGAAACGGGTTCTGCTAGGAAGCCAACCCCCTCGGAGGATAGCCCGACGGGCTCATCGGGACAATGGACCCCGGCGAAAAAGTGGCCTCTCGCGCCTGTCCCAAATTGGTCTTCCCACGCAACTGGACTTAGGTCGCTCAGGTAATCTGAGAAGTTCCCCCTGGGGGACCATGCGGAGGGGAGAAGCAATGGCACTAGAAATCAGCCACAGCGTTGGGAAGGGCGGGAAGAACAACCCAAGTGACGTCACGGCGGTGAAGCGAAGACTTGGCGAGCTCGGCTTCGAGTTCTTTCCTATCAACGAAAAACCGGACCAAGGCTTGGTCATGAGCATTCGGCTGTTTCAATCCATCATCCGAGGAAGTAGTCGGGTCGGTGGTTGCTCAACCCTTCCCCTCTGCGGCGAAAACAGAGAAACATTTGGAAACCTGGCCAAGCTGGGTTAGAATTGCGGCGTGGCGTCCCCCAAGGCTGCCGAGACCTACACACGAAGCGAAGTCCGGCGAATCTTGAAGATCACCGAGAATCGCCTGCGCTCCTGGGAACGACTCGATCTTTGTGAGCGCCGGACCGATTTCGGATTCGCCGACCTCATTGCCCTCAAGACACTGCAGAAACTGCGCGAAAAACGCATCCCGGCAACCCGTATCAAATCCTCCCTGGCGTCGCTGGGCAAGAAGCTAGCCGGCATCAAGCGGCCGCTCTGGGATTTGAAGATCGTCTCCGACGGAAAACGAGTAGCCGTGGAGCTGCCCGGTGGAAAGATGGAAGCTCTCACCGGACAGATGTTGTTCGACTTCGACGCCTCCTCGCTCAAGCCCGTGACGGAACTGTCGAAACGAGAGGCGCGGACTGCGGACCGCGTGCGCGAAGCCGAGGATTGGTTCAGGCGAGGTTTGGAGTTAGAGGAGGGCGGCTCGGCTGTGCAAGAGGCCGTGGACGCTTACCGAAAAGCCCTCGAGTTGAATCCGGACGCGGCGGGCGCCTGGGTCAACATCGGCACACTGCTCTATCAGCAGCGAGAACTGGAGGAGGTGGAACGCTGCTACCGCGAAGCGCTCAAGACCTCTCCGAACTACGCTTTGGCACACTTCAATCTAGGAAACATTTGCGAGGAGAGCGAGCGCCTGTCGGAAGCCGTCAATCACTACCGGCTAGCGCTGAGCCTGCAGCCGAAATACGCCGACGCTCACTACAACATCGCCCTGGTCTACGAACGCGCGGGCGAACCCATGAGGGCGGCGAAGCATTGGCGTTCCTATCTCAAAATCGATTCCACCAGCCCCTGGGCCCTGATCGCTCGCCAGCAGCTCAAAGGCATCGTGGAAGTCACGCCCGGTGGCCGGCGGTCTGAGTCGAGTGCCTAGACATGAGCTAATGGAACAAGACAGTGCTGTCCGGGGAAAGTCGCGCCATCGGACGGTAAGTCTCGACCGTTCAATGTCTTATGGCCTGTTTTGCCCGGGAACGATTTGAAATCCCGAGGCCGCAAATGGTCGCCTGAACGGAGCATCCGGACGCGGCACAATGAGGGATGAACCTTGGCCGTACGGTTTTCTCCCAACTGATCGAGCACCTACCGAGCAAAGAGTTTCAGAAATGTGTATCGCGCTACCGCGGCGATTCCTATCTGAAAAGTTTCTCCTGCTGGGATCAGTTTCTTGCGATGGCATTCGCCCAGCTGACCTATCGGGCAAGCCTCCGCGACATCGAGACGTGCCTGCGTTCGATGCACGGCAAACTCTACCACATGGGATTCCGCGGCAGGGTAGCGCGCTCGACACTGGCCGACGCGAACGAGTCGCGCGACTGGCGGATCTACGCGGACTTCGCGCAGGTCTTGATTGGCATGGCACGGCCGTTATATGCCCACGACCCGATCGGTGTGGACTTGGACCAGACTCTGTACGCTCTCGACTCGACAACAATCGACCTCTGCCTGTCGCTGTTTCCGTGGGCGAGATTCCGCAAGCAAAAAGCCGCCGTGAAGATGCACACGCTGCTGGATCTGCACGGCAATATTCCCACGTTCATCCGCATTACTGGAGGCAAAGTGCACGACATCAACATCCTCGACGAGATCGGCCCGGAGGCCGGCGCGTTCTACGTCATGGATCGGGCCTACGTCGATTTCGAACGCCTCTTCGTGTTCACTCTCTGCTCGTCGTTCTTCGTCGTGCGAACCAAGAAGAACATCTTGCTCCAACGGCGCTACTCGCATCCCGTCGACAAATCCACGGGCTTGCGCTCGGATCAGACCGTCATACTGGCTGCCATCGAATCGGCCCAAGCCTATCCCGACCCGTTGCGGAGGGTCAGTTACTTCGACGCCCGGACGAACAAGCGGCTGAAGTTTCTGACCAACAACTTCGCGCTCCCGGCGCTGACCATCGCCCACATCTACAAGTCGCGTTGGCAGATTGAGTTGTTCTTCAAGTGGATCAAGCAACATCTGCGAATCAACTCGTTTTACGGCACCAGCGAGAACGCCGTCAAGACGCAGATCTGGATCGCTGTCTCGATTTACGTGCTCATCGCCATCGTCCGGAAACGCCTCGGGCTGGAAGCGAGTCTTTACCAGATTCTACAGATTCTCAGCGTTACGCAATTCGAAAAAATGCCCCTTTTACCCCGCATTTCCAATTTGATTTCGGCATCCCGACCTTGCAGCGGCCTTCAGCGTCTTTATTTATAGGGGTTCAAGCCCTGTCAGGACGCACGGAGGCCAACACCCAATGGGTGAAAAAGAAAACAAGCCGTTTCAGCTCACCTTCAACGGATTTCTGAAAGTCGATTTCCAAGGATCGCGCGTCACCTCGGATGGTGGCCTGATTCTCATTCGGGAACTGGACGAGCGGCTCGGACTGGGCAAGCTGATCGACGAGCATCTGACGGATTCGCGGCAAGGCACAAACAAGAAGTTCCCACTGGCCGACCTGGTGCGGCAATCGGTCTACAGCCGCCTCGCCGGCTACGAGGATCTCAACGATGCTGCCCGTGTCTCGGCTGACCCGACTTTTCGTCTGATCGGCTCGAAGAAGAACTGGGATCGCGGCGGGGCGCTTACGTCGCGTCTACAAAGCTTTGAGGCAGAGCTGCTGGCCAGTGAAGAGAACCTGCTTGGGCTGATGGCGGTGAACCGCGAGTTGGTCGCTCAAGCCCAAGCGCAGGACGAGTCCGAGCGTGTCGTGCTCGATATGGACTCCACGGAAAGCCCGGTCCACGGTCAGCAGGAAGGCAGCGCTTACAACGGCCATTTCGAGTCCACCTGCTACCACCCGCTGTTGCTGTTCAACCAGCACGGTGATTGTCTGGCGGCGAAGCTGCGAGCGGGTAACGTGTCCAGCGCCGAGGACTGGGACGAACTGCTGCTGCCCGAGATCGAGCGCCAACAGGGAGAAGGCAAGCAAGTGACGTTCCGCGCCGACGCCGCCTTCGCCAAACCGGAGATCTACGAGGCGTTGGAGGATCGCGGAGTGGACTACGTCATTCGCATCCCAGCAAACAAGAACCTGGAGTTGGAGATCGAAGAGATTCTGTTCCGTCCGCCGGGCAGGCCGAGCCTGAAGCCACTAGTGCGCTACAAGAGCTTCCGCTATCAGGCCGCGAGTTGGTCGAAGCCTCGGCGGGTTGTGGCCAAGGTTGAGCACCACCAAGGCGAGTTGTTTCCTCGCGTCGGGTTCATCGTCACGAGCATGAGCTTGCCCAGTCGGTCGCTGGTGCGCTTCTACAACAAGCGCGGCACGGCCGAGCAATGGATCAAGGAAGGCAAGCAGGCAACCCACTGGACACGGCTGTCCTGTCATCGTTTCCGGGCAAACGAGGTGCGTTTGCAGTTGAGCGTGTTGGCCTACAACCTGGGGAACCTGTGGCGGCGGCTGGGGCTGGCGCAGAGGATCAAGAACTGGTCGCTGACGAGCTTGCAGCATCGGTTGATGAAAACCGGAGGGCGGCTGGTCAAGCATGCCCGCTATTACTGGCTGCTGTTGGCCGAGGGGCATCTCAACCGCAAGCTGTTCGCTGAGATGCTGGGGCGGATCTGGGCGCTGCCTGTGCCAGGCGGGTAACGGGCGACGGCTGCGACGGAGAAGAGACGCTGGGTTGCTGAAGAGGGAACTACTCGGAGCCGTGTCGGCGAAAAGCCCTCCAGCGAGCTGGAACGCGGCGATCGAGCGGCATTCAGCGACCCAAACGGGAGCGAACGGAGCATCGATCGTGAGAGGAAGACGAAGACCTTGCACCCGAGCCGCGGATCGGAGTATCCTGACCATCGCGGGATGGCCAAAACGGAAATTCCAGTTTACAGGCACTCCAGCCATCCGACTCCCCAAACGAATCCCCCTATGACCCCAACCAATTGATTCTATTCGACTTTTAACCGGACAGCAGTGAGTTCGGTCAGCAATCGGAATGGAGTTACGAGAGCCGTCTCGACTGGGCCGCGCTCGATGACCAAGCCCATGAAGGCCTGCAGCACTGGGTCCGCGATCTAAACGCGTTCTACCGCGGCCAGCCCGCGCTTTTCGAGCGTGACTTCGAACAGGATGGGTTCGAGTGGATCGACTGCCACGATCGCGAATCGAGTGTGCTGAGTTTCTTGCGCCGGGGCGAGGAGGCTGAAGATCCTATTGTCTTTGTCTGCAATTTTAGGCCTGTGTCTCGCTACTACTACCGGGTCGGCGTTCCTTTTGGCGGATACTGGCATGAAGTTCTCAACAGCGACTCCTCGGCCTACGGCGGAAGCAATCAGGGCAATGCCGGAGGGGTCGCAGCTTCTGACGAGCCGGTCCACGGGCGCCCTTGTTCTATGAGCATTACCCTTCCCGCGTTGGCCGTTGTGGTCTTCCGGAGGGTGCGGTGACGGCTCGGCTTCGGTGTAGCAACGTTGAGCAAAGCACCGCCGGTCGTAGGGGCGCGATTGATCGCGACCGCTTGCCTTACAAACTGTAGGCCGGGCGATCCACACAAACTGTAGCCGCGAGCCATTGCCGCCGGGACTTTCTCCCCAATAGCACCGCTCGCACGGCAGTGGTCCGAGTCCTACGGTAGGGCCTTGGCGTTGACACTTCAAAAAGCTGCCCTTACGATAAGGATAATTCTGTCTCCGACGTGCCGGAGTAGCTCAGGTGGTCAGAGCGAGGGCCTCATAATCCCTAGGTCAGCGGTTCAAGTCCGCTCTCCGGCACCATTCCACACGCCGCATCTTGATTTCTTGCGGCGCATCGGTAGCCCCGGTCGCGCCCGGTGAGCAGCTACAGTCTGGGCAGGCGAGCATGCTTGGCCCGCGTCCCATTTTCCGGCGCGCGAAGACCTTTGCAGCGTAGCGGCGGTTCGGCTATGCTGTTCGCGTTCGGATGGCCAAAATGGAGGTCCTGAATTAGATGAGACTTGCACGCTGTTCTTGTCTGTGCGTTTTCGTATGCTCTGTGATCGTATTCCCCGCAATCGACTGCAGCGCATGGGCGGGCGTGCTGACCGCTGAGCGGATACTGGTAAACGGAAACATTCTGACGATCGATCGCCAGGACTCGATAGCAGAAGCTATTGCCATCCGTGACGGTAAGATCGTCGCGGTGGGCACTGACGAGGAAATTGAAGTCCTCGCCGGACCGGAGACCGAACGCATCGACCTCAAGGGGCTGACGGCGACCCCGGGCCTGCTGGACTCACACGTACATTTTGCCTACGGCGGATTGAACCGTTTGCTCCAAATCGATCTAAGCTACCCCGAACGTGGCAAACATTGGAGATGTTGTTGAGAAAGTCCGGGCTCGTTCTGAGCAAGTCACTGCGGGCGAATGGGTGCGCGGCGCGGGCTGGGATGAAGGCAAGTTCGCGGAATTGCGCTATATCTACGCCTCCGATCTCGATCCCGTCGCGCCGGATCGACCCGTCTGGCTGGAGCATACTATGGGGCACTACGGCGCGGCGAATAGCGTAGCCCTCGCCCTGGCTGGGATCACGAAAGATACGCCCGACCCGCCGGGCGGCACCATCGATCGGCTGCCCGACGGCACCCCTTCCGGGGTGCTGAAAGAGAGCGCGATGGACCTGGTCATGTCCCTCATACCTGATCCGACGGCAGAGCAGACCCGCGAAGCCATCCGGAAGATGGCCCGGGCTTTCAATGCCGAAGGCATGACCGGGCTGAAAGACCCTGGCATCGGCCTTGGCTTCCGGCCCGGGGCCGGTTCTTTTGACGTCTGGCGGGCCTACCAAGACGTTCTTGCCGAAGGCGAACTCACCGTGCGGGTCGTTGCCCTATGGCCAAGCCCGCCCACCATGGAAGGAGCACGGAAACTGGTCGCGCGGATTCAGCCGTTCAGCCGGCCCTACGTCTCCACGGGAGACGATCGCCTGATCTCCGCTGGCATCAAGATATTCGCCGACGGAAGTGGCGGCGCCCGCACAGCCTGGATGTGGGACGACTGGAACAAGAATCGCACGGAAATCGACAAAGGGAACCGTGGCTACCCGGCCATCGATGCGGAACTTCTTCGTGAACAGATACAGTTCTATCATGACGCCGGTTTCCACATGGGTGTCCACGCGGTCGGGGACCGCGCCATCGACTGGGTCGTGGATTCCTACCTGAGCGCACTCGAGAAGCATCCCGTCACGGGTCTGCGCCATTCGATCATCCACGCCAATATTCCTAGTGATGGCGCCATCGATAAAATGGCTGAACTGCAGCGCCGCTACGGTGCCGGCTACCCGGAGCCACAGCCGGAATTCACCTGGTGGATCGGTGACACCTATGCCGGCAACTTCGGCGAGGAGCGTTCGAAGCGGTTAAACCCGTTCCGGACCTACAAGAGAAAAGGCGTGCAGTGGGCCGGCGGTTCGGATTTCTTCGTCACGCCATTCCCGGCTCGTTACGGCATTTGGTCCGCCATGGCCCGGGAAACACTCTTAGGCGTTTACGGGGAGCATCCCTTCGGCCTGGACGAGGCCATCGACGCGAGAACAGCGTTGCGGTCCTACACGCTGTGGGCTGCACACCAGCTGTTCCTGGATGACAAAATCGGCTCAATCGAGACAGGCAAGTACGCCGATCTTGCGGTGTGGGATACCGATATCTACAACGCGCCGGCGGATGCCATCAGGAACATGGAGTGCCAGATGACACTACTCGATGGCGAGGTGGTCTACGTGGCGCCTGGCTCACGTCTGGCAGTTTCGTCCAAGCAATAAACCCGGTCTCAGACGACCTCGCGGGGTGCCTGTTTGCTCAGCGCCGATGCTGGTCCAGAGCTTCAGATAGAGTCGCAGGAAGAGAACAATTTAACCGTCATCCAGCGGTCAGCCCGCCTTTCTCACCAGCGTTCGGACGACCGGAGGGTGGTGAGAAATGCAGGCCAGGGAACGCTTCCGCTCGCGGCGCTTGCAGCCTGGCCGCTGTCCAAACAGGCGCCGCCGGCCTTGTCTCCTCACCCCGGCCCAAACTGATTCGTAAAGCTGACTAACTCCTCTAACTTCTGGGCTGCCCTGCCCGAGTCAATCGATTGCGCCGCGAGTTTCACACCGGCTCGCAGGTCTCCCGCCTGGCCCGCCGCTACCAGCGCCGCTGCGGCGTTGGCCAGAACAATATCCCTTTTGGGCCCCGACTGACCTTCCAAAACTCGACGAAGGATACTGGCATTCTCCTCCCCATCCCCGCCGACGAGGTCTCGACCCTCAGCCTGCGGCAAATCAAGATCCGCCGGCCGGATCTCCCTCTCGACTACCTTGCCGTCCGCAACTTCTGCCACCGTCGTCGGCCCGGTCGTGGTGATCTCGTCCAGCCCGTCGCTGCCGTGGACGACAAAAGCGTGGCGCACACCCAAGCGTCGCAGCGCCTCGCCGACCATGGGCACCAGCCTCGCCTCAAACACTCCGACCACCTGTGCTCCGGCCGACGTTGGATTCGTTAGCGGTCCGAGCATGTTAAATACAGTTCGGATCTTGAGCTCGGCGCGGACCGGCTGAGCGTGCTTCATGGCCGGATGGATCAGCGGTGCGAATAGGAACCCGATGCCCACCTTCTCGATGGACGCCGCCACCTGGTTCGGCTCCAACCGAACATTGACTCCGACCGCCTCGAGCACGTCGGCACTCCCACAGCGACTGGAGATAGACCGATTGCCGTGTTTGGCGACCCGCGCGCCCGCGCCGGCGACGACAAACGCGCTGACCGTCGAGATGTTGAACGAGTGCAGCCCGTCGCCTCCCGTGCCACAGGTGTCCACCAGCGACGATGGATCGATCGAGGGGATCTCGATCCGCGCGGCGGCAGCACGCATCGCGCGAGCGAATCCGACGATCTCGTCCACTGTTTCGCCTTTCATTTGGAGTGCCACCAGCAGCGCGCCGATCAATGTCGGACTGACGTCGCCGGCGAGGATTTCCCGCATCACCTCGGCGGCTTCCGTTTCGCTTAAGTCGTTTCGTCGAGCCGCTTTGTGGAGGGCGTCCAGAACTGCAGCCATCGGTTTGCGTTCCTCTCTCGCGATATCCTATAGTTGAGGATTCTGATTTCCCCGATCCTACCACGCACCGCTTCCCGGAATGAAAATCCACGAGTATCAAGCTAAGGGGATTCTGCGTCAACACGGCGTTCCCGTGCCCCGGGGCCAGGTAGCGTTTTCGGCTGAGGAGGCTAAAGCCGCCGCCGAAGAACTAGGCGGCCGGGTAATCGTGAAAGCGCAGATCCATGCCGGCGGCCGCGGCAAAGGTGGCGGGGTAAAGATCGCCGAGAACGCTGATCAGGCTGCCAAGATCGCGGGCCAGATGATCGGGATGACCTTGGTGACCCACCAGACGGGTCCGCAGGGACGCCTCGTCAAGCGCGTGCTCGTCGAAGAGACCCTGCAGATCGATCGTGAACTCTATCTGGGTGTTGTGTTGGACCGCAACATTCAAAAGCCGGTACTGATGGCGTCCTCGGCGGGCGGCGTGGAGATTGAGGAAGTTGCCGCCAAGACGCCCGAGTTGATCCTCAAGGAGACGATGCACCCCGGAATCGGGTTGTCACGCTATCAAGCGCGGCGTTTGGCTTTCGGCATGGGTGTGCCGGCCGAAACAATCGGGGCCGTCGTGGAAGCCATGACCGCCTTGGCGGAGGCCTATCGCTCGACCACCGCCAATTTGGTCGAGATCAATCCATTCGTAATTACTAAAGACGCCCGAGCCGTCGCCCTCGATGCAAAGATCGACCTTGACGACAACGGGCTGTTTCGGCATCCCGAGTTGAGCGAGCTGCGCGACCTCGATGAGGAAGACCCCCTCGAAACCGACGCTATAAACCACGGCCTCAACTACATCAAGCTCGACGGCAATGTTGGTTGCATGGTCAACGGCGCGGGACTGGCCATGGCGACGATGGACATTATTCAGTATGCGGGCGGCAGCCCAGCCAACTTTCTCGACGTGGGCGGTGGCGCCAACGCGGACCAGATCAAGAACGGCTTTCGGATCATCCTCTCCGATCCCAATGTGAATGCAATCCTCATTAACATTTTTGGAGGCATCCTCCGCGTGGATGTGCTAGCGGAAGGCGTATTGGCCGCCGCACGGGAGCTGGACATCAAGGTGCCGATCGTGCTGCGCCTCGAAGGCACCAACGTCGAAATCGGACGCAAGACCCTCGACGAATCTGAAATGAACTTTACTGTCGCGCGGGATATGAAGGAAGCAGCCGAAAAGGTTGTCGCTCTGGCCGGCTAACTCGAAACGATTGAGTGATGAGCATTCTGGTTGACGAGAACACGCCGATCATCGTCCAGGGCTTCGGGCGCGCGGGCCAGTTTCACGCCGAACAATGCATCAAATACGGCAGCAGGATCGTCGGAGGCGTCAGACCGGGCAAAGGGGGCACGAAGCAACTTGGACTGCCGGTATTCGACACGGTTCAGCAGGCCGTTGAGGAAGTCCAGCCTGAAGCTTCGATCATCTTGGTGCCGGCGGCGGGGGCAGCGGACGCCATCATGGAAGCCGCTGACGCTGGGCTTGCACTGGCCGTCTGCATCACCGAAGGCATCCCTGCCCAGGACATGGTGGTGGTGGCCGAGTTTCTCGGTGCCAAGGCAACGCGCTTGATCGGCCCCAATTGCCCCGGCATTATTTCACCGGGCAAATGCAAGTTAGGGATCATGCCGGGCTACATCCACGAGCCGGGTCACGTGGGTGTAGTGTCGCGCTCGGGAACGCTGACCTACGAGGCGGTCGCTCAACTGACCCCGCTTGGGATTGGGCAGTCCACGTGCATCGGGATCGGCGGCGATCCGATCATCGGAACAAGTTTCGTCGATGCCCTCAAGCTTTTCAATGAGGATCCCGACACGCACGCCGTTTTGATGATCGGAGAAATCGGCGGGACGGCTGAAGAGGAGGCCGCCGACTACATCAAGGAGTCTTTTAGCAAGCCCGTCGCTGCTTTCATCGCCGGACGGACAGCGCCTCCGGGACGCCGCATGGGGCACGCCGGGGCCATTATCTCAGGGGGAAAGGGCACAGCCGCTGAAAAGGTTCAGGCGCTCGAAGCGGCCGGCATTGCCGTGGCTCCTTCGCCGGCCGAGATGGGAACGACGCTGGCGAAGCTGCTCTAGGGGCCCGTGGTAGAAGTTGGGTTCGGCGAAGAATGGGGACTGTCAACGATTTTCGCTGTCGCAACTGCTTTGTCTTCAATATCGGGCAGACGACGAAAATCGGTGACTGTACCCATTTGGGGGGGCGAAGGACTTTCACCGCGGGCTGCTAGCGGTCGGCGGCACAGGCCACTGTCTTAAGCAGTCCTGCCTACGGAGTTTCGCGCCGTCCCGCGATTCTCAGTAGGGGCGCAATTCATTGCGCCCGGGCCGTGGGCAGGAATTGTGGTATCTGGTTCTATGGCAATCGAACGGACCTTAACCATCATCAAGCCTGACTCGACTGCTGCCGGGCACACCGGAGAAATCATCAGCGAGATCGAAAGGGCCGGTTTCCGCATCCTCGGCATGAAGATGGTGCATCTGACGCGCCAGGACGCCGAGACCTTCTACCAAGTTCACCGAGAAAGACCGTTTTTCGATTCGCTGGTCAAGTTCATGACGGAAGGATCGGTTGTCCCCATGGCCCTGGAACGGGAGGGCGCTATCTCAAAGCTGCGGGAAATCATGGGCGCCACCGACTCGGCGAAGGCCGCGCCGGGCACGATCCGTGCGAAGTTCGGGACCGACATCGAGCGCAACGCCATCCATGGCTCCGACGCGCCGGAGACGGCCGCTGTCGAGATAGCCTTCTTCTTTGGCGAGTTCCAGGCGAGCGGCTAGCCTCAACGCCCGGCCGAGCTTTTCAGCCGTAACGTTTCCCCCGTCGTGACCCAAACTTCACGAACAAAGTCTTTCATGTTGGGCCGCCTGATCAGCACGGAGTGCCGGCCTTCGAGAAGCGGAAGCTGAACCGGGCAAGCGCCGAAATACTCGCCGTCGACGTAGACGTG
This sequence comes from Bryobacterales bacterium, assembly GCA_965248205.1. GTDB lineage: Bacteria > Acidobacteriota > Terriglobia > Bryobacterales > UBA6623. The sequence goes on along the minus strand of CBDFIS010000006.1, from coordinate 4,596,541 downwards.
CGCCTGGCTAGAGGGGCAAGAGATCATCAAGCGTCCGGTTCGCAGGGACGTTTTCGCCAGCGGGCTGCCGGCGGAAGCTCCCGCCGACGGGCGGCCGCCCGAAAGGTTTTCAAGCGACGGCGGGGCATAACTGGGCTCCGCCGGCGGCGGCAGAGCCGCGGGTGCCGGGTTGGCGGTGGGTGGCCCTACGCCAGCCGCCCGGCGCGAGGGCACCGGCTCGTAAGGCGAACTAATAGTTCGTTCCTTGGGACGCACCTCGAACAACGAGAACGGCAGTTGACGCCCTCGGATGACAATCTTCAATATTGCCTGTTCGACCTCTGTGGTGAAAGTCTTTCCCCGGGTGACGTCCTCGCAGTCGCGGGCATCCTCTGGGCTGACAATCTCCGCCGCCGATGCACCGAGCCTCTTTCGTTCATCGCCGTGCCGTTCCGCCCATCGCGATGCGCTACGGTTTTCCAGCAAGGGGCATCCTGCTAAATACAAGGTCTCGTCCAAGTCCCGAAACAGCGCCAATGATGCTTCGATCAGCTCTGCCGGGTCCTGCTTGGATAGGCGCGGCGGACGGGCCGGCGGGCAGTGTAAAGCAAAGAGGTCTCCGGCGGGCGCTATCGTGCAAGTGCGAACCCACCTTTGAAACTTCGTTTGAAAGGAATCGATGTCCTCATAGTCGAACGTTCGCCGTTCGACGTCCAGAGTAAAAACGGCTGTCGGGAGCGCCGCCGGCGGCTCGGCGAGCAACCCCGGAGCTGTGACCAGTAGAATAACGGAAACGCCCCGCGCTACAGACATCTCAGCCTCGATTCTATTCTATACTTCGGACTCTGTCTAACGACTGATAAGCTGAGGCAGCAGGGTTACACTGAGACACCACCAGACACCGCCAATATGAGTGATACCAAAATTCTTGCCACCGGTCCGATCGACCAGATCGCCATCGATATATTGAGCTCCAAGGGCGAAGTGATCATCGCCCCCGATGGAAAGCCCCCGTCACTACTTCCCCTGCTGGACGATGTCGTCGGACTCGTTGTTCGCGGCGACGGCTTAGCGGACGCGGAGGTCATCGATGCGGCCCAAGACCTCAAGGTGATAGGCCGCTGCGGGGTCGGCTATGACCAGGTGGACGTTGCCGCAGCCACCCGCAGGAACATTCCACTCGTGTACGCTCCGGGCGCGGGGGCCCGAGCGGTAGCCGAGGCCTCGGTCGCTCTGGTATTGGCTTTGTGCAAGCGTCTCAGCTATTGGGATCAACAGTTCAAGGCGGGTAATTGGCGCAGCCGATACGAAACCAAACCGGGCGACCTCGATGGTGCCACGCTGGGCATCGTCGGGTTAGGCCGCATCGGCCAGATCTTGGCCGAACTGATTCGCCCCTTCAATATGACTATCCTCAGCTTCGATCCCTATGTGACGGCCGAGCAGGCGCAGCCCCTTGGCGTCGAAATGGTCGACCTCGATACTCTGCTTGCGAGCGCCGACTTCATCTGCTTGCACGCCCCTTCCACCCCTGAGACTCGCGGGCTCATCAACCGCGAGAGGCTGAAGTCGACTAAGCGAGGAGCCTATCTCATCAACCTCGCCCGAGGGGGTCTGATCGAAAGTTTCGACGTACTGCTCGAGTCGCTGGAAAACGGGACCTTGGCGGGCGTTGCGCTAGACGTCTTTGAACCCGAGCCGCCCGATTCCAGCCACCCGTTGTTTCGACATCCCGATTGCCTGACCGCTCCTCACGCGCTCGGTATGACTCCGGGAGCGATGGGCCGCATCTTTAAGTCCATGGCCGACGACATGGTCGCGGTCTTAGAAGGCCGCCGCCCGCAATTCGTCGTGAATCCCGAGGTGCTGGAATAGGCGGGGTCTAGCAGCCGGCGGTAGAGGCTAGGTTCGGCAAAAAATCGGGACTGTCATCCGATTTTCGACTCTGCAACTGCTTTGTTTCCAGTATGGGGTTAGAGGACGGAAATCAGTGACTGTACCATTTTTTGCCTTCACACAGGCGCCTAGTTTCGCTTCGCTGGACGGTCGGCGGTTGTCCCTAATGGCCGCAAGGGACCTCGGCTGCCTCACTACGTAAAGGAACTTTGGGGCGGAGCGGAACTCATCCCAAACCCGCTCGGTCTAGTTGAAAAACAGCACCTTCGGATTCGGCTTGCGATGGTTTACGTCCATCTCTTTGGCGTGAATGCGATAGTCGAGGTGGAGGCCTAGAGCAACCTCTGGGACCGCGGTCGAATCGTCCACCAGGTGGTAGGTGCAGATCGCCATTCGGGGTCGGAAGCGCTCGATGGTGCGACGGGATCCCTTGAGAGCAACGCGCTCGGCACCCTCGATATCCATCTTGATGAAGTCAACGCGGTCCAGTTGCAACTCCTCGACGATGTCGTCGAGCGGCACTACAGGTACGGTGATGTGGTGCGAGGTTCCTTCCATCGAGAAAAGAGTGGGGCGAGTTGAAATGTGATCGTGGATCGCCAGCTTTAGAGTAGATTCCTCGTTCCAGATTCCGGCTTTCACCAAGCTGACTTGGCCTGCTGCGATCTCGTCGGCAAAATTGCGTTCCAAACAAATAATGTTGGTCGGCTCAGGCTCGATGGCGATGACTCTCGCGGCGCCCCGGCTGAGTGCATAGCGCGTGTAGACGCCGACGTGGGCCCCCGCATCGATCACCGTGTCGCCGGGCATGATCGTCTCCCGATGACCCTGATAAGTGTCGTAGACGTAGATTTCCCACAGCAACCAGGCGAGCGATCCCGATCCTTCTTCACCAATCCAGAACGTACCCCACTGCGTTTTGTACTTCTCAAAGGTGTGGCCTTCGACTTCCTCTTGTTCGACTAACTCGATCGCGTCGGTCACCCATTTGTCGGACCCCTCCGGGTAGAAGCACTGATTGCCTGCAAACGAGGCGGTCCACACGTCCGACCATGTAACGTACGGTACCCGGCCGACCGCTTTGTCCGTTATGTATCGAGTCCGCCACCAGAACGAGCAGCCATCCTTTTCTTGGCTGGACCACCACAGGCCCACGCTGAGGAAGAATAGCGCCGTGACCCACGCTTTCCAGCCGCGTGCCAGCGCTAAGGCCCCGGCGGCGGCGGCGGCTAAGGCTATGGTGTAGATGTCGTGGAAGAAGAAATACTGAGCGGTGATGAGCAAGACCGCCATCAGGACCAGGGCGGCCTGACTAATTCGCTTTCGGCTCATAATTGGATGTTAGGCCAGCTCGTCTTTAGACACGGCTGGAGATTTGCGTGTCCAAATCCCGAGCGCAACTTGAGAGGAAGCTGCAGCAACGATCCCGAATGGATGCTCGTTTCAATGAGCGGCAGCCTCTACTCGCACACGGCGGAGCAACAACAGTTTATCCGAACTACCGGTGGGCAAGAATCGGAGGTTTCTACTACTAACTGTTGGATTCCGCCTCAGATCACGGAGCGAGTCGCATGCGCCCGACAACTTCATCGGCCTCAGCGGCAAAAAGGTTTGCGACCCGCCGGCCCTGGCCGGTTTGCACAGTTACGGAATTAACTGGAACATAGACGATGTCGCGGGTCAGTTGAAGAACAGAACTTTTGGATTGGGTTTGTGCCAGCCTACCGCTAGTTGCTTGGCGTGGATGCGGTAGTCGGGTTGCGCACTCAGAGCAACTTCGGGGACAGCGATGGAATCATCCACCATATGGTAGGTGCAAATCGCCATGCGCGGCCGGAAGCGTTGGATCGTACGCCTGGACCCCTCAAGTGCAACGCGCTCGGCGCCTTCGATGTCCATCTTGATGAAGTCCACCCGGTCCAGTTGCAACTCGTCGACAATGTCGTCCAGCGGCATAACCGGGACGGTAACGTGATGGGAGATGCCTTCGGTCTGGAACAGCGTCTGGCGAGTTGAAAAATGATCGTGAACCCCTAGTTTTAAGGTGGACTTCTTATCCCAAATCCCGGCCTTTACCAGAGTGACTTGGCCGCTAGCGATTTCGTCGGCGAAGTTGCGTTCAAAGCAGATGATGTTGGTCGGCTCGGGCTCAATGGCGATGACCCGCGCGGCTCCCCGTTCCAGTGCGTAGCGGGTATAGAGACCGATGTGCGCTCCGGCATCGATCACAGTGTCTCCCGGCAGGACTGTATCTTCGTGACCCTGATAGGTGTCCTGGACACCGATTTCCCACAACAGCCAGGCGATCGACCCCGATCCCTCCTCGCCAATCCAAAAAGTCCCCCATTGGGTCTTGTATCTCTCCAAGGGGTGACCATCGACTTCCTCTTGCTCCAACAGCTCGATGGCATCCGCTGTCAAATCCCCTGATCCCTCCGGCCCGAGGCAGTGATTTTTGGAGAATGCCCCGGTCGCGACGTCCGACCATGAGACGTAGGGTAGCCGTCCCACTGCTTTGTCCGTTATGTATCGAGTTCGCCACCAGAACGAGCAGCCATCCTTCTCCTGGCTGGACCACCAGAGGCCCACGCTGAGGAAGAATAACGCCGTGCCCCAAGCTTTCCAGCCGCGTGCGAGCGCTAGGGCGCCAGCGGCGACAACGGCTAAGGCCACGGTGTAGATGTCGTGGAAGAAGAAATACTGAGCGGTGATGAGCAAGACCGCCATCAGGACCAAAGCGGAGTAACTAATTCGCTTTCGGCTCATAGTTGGATGTTAGCCTAGGTCGCCCTAGCCAGGGCTGGGAGGTTTCGGGTATCCAAATCTCGAGCGCAGCCGGAGACGAATTTGCCGCAGCGATCCCGACTGGATGCTCGTTTCGATGAGCGGCAGCCTCCACCCGCGCTCGGAGAAGCAACAACAGTTTATCCGAACCATCCGTGGGCAAGAATCGGAGGTTTCTACTACTAACTGTTCGATTCCGCCTCAGATCAACCGAGCAAGTCGCATGCACCCAACAACTTCATCGGCCTCAGCGGTAAAAACGTTGCGGCCCAGCGGCCTCAGCCGCCCCTACAAGTCGGGAAACGCATCCAGGCAGGCCTGGGCATCGGCGCGCACTTTTTCAATAGGAACCAGCTGCCCCACGCCGATACCGGGGCAATGGCGGTGCAGGTTTTTCCAGGCTCTCCTGCCGCGGACGTTCTCCGGCCAAAATGGGAACGCCTGGCACTGCAGCGGCTTCACCTCGTGGATCGAGCAGCCGCCGTCTTCGACGAAGCGGCAGGGACCTTCCGTCGGACCGGCCAAGTGCAAGTCACCGTCTTCGATCTCGCAGCAGCGGCTCCTAAACTCATCAGGACTTAGTTTCAAATAGCCAGCGATGCGCTTAGCGTCTTCCGGTGTGAGATAGACCTCCCCCGGCTGAGAGCAACAATTCGTGCAGCCCGGCTGGCATTCGAACCGAAAGTTGATGCGACCGATCTGGACAAGTTTATTCACGTTTCCTTATAGGTTTAGGTTAGATGGTTTCTTCGGCTCCGCTCGGGCCTGTCGGCCGCCGTTGGGGTGGCGACGGGAGGCCGGACCTCGCATCCTGGCTTTCCGCTGGGTCAACCAGTACGAAATCTCTTCGTTTAAGTTGGAAGCTGTTTTTCCATGACCCAGGCATCGCGGCCGTCGGGATAGTACCCCTTTGCTCTGGCGATGCGCTCGAAACCGAGTTTGCGAAAGAGCCGCTGCGCTGCTCGATTGCCAACCGCGGTCTCTAGTCGAACCGTTCGGACTCGTGCCTCCGCCAGCCGCTCTGACGCCGTCAGCATGAGCTGCTCCCCAAGACCCCGCCGCCGGAACTCAGCCCGCACGTCAACCGTAACGATGTGGCCCACGTTCGGCCTGACGTGCGCTGCCACGATGAAGCCGGCGATTTCGTCTTCCCGCGTCTCCGCGATGATCGCGAATGCGCCGGTCTGTTGGAGAGTCGCCCGCATCTCTTCGGGCGGGAAAGCCACTTTCGCGGCAAAGCAGGCCGCGTCGATTTCACACAAGCGCTCTATATCCGAAGCCCGGTAATCGCGTAACCGGAAGGTTTCGGCGGCTGCCACCGTCATACTTCGTAAACCTCGACGCTGGTCTTGATCTCTTCGCGGGGCAGAAGCGACGACCAGTAGGCCACCACCTCACGCACGGGCGGGCGCCCTTCACCAAAACCGGTCGCCGTCGGCGGCCCATTCAGCACCAAGGGAATCAACTCGCGCGTGAAACGGTCGATCGCGGTCCGGTCCTCGGCCCGGGCGCCGATGCGGAGCTGTACCTCGGGCGGGTCAGGATTCGCTGACGCCACCGGCCCGTGGCAGGCGTTGATCCCCAGATACTCGGTATGGATCTCGTCGAACTCCAGATTGAGGTCCTCCAGTCTTCGGCGCACGATGCGGTCGGCTTCCTTTGCCTTCTCCAAAGCATCAGGCCAGCTGTAGACCAACGTGCCGGTGGCCTTCCAACCAGCCGAGTAGGTAATCGATGTCTTGAGTGTCGAAGGACGCGCGCCGCCCCGGATGCCGCTGACCACGACCCGATCAGCGCCATCGTCCTGCAACTGAATGCTGGTGAAATCTGCTACACAATCGGGAGTGATGTAGTTGCGCGGGTCACCCAGCTCATAGACTAGTTGTTCCTTGACGACCGCCGCGCTGATGCGCCCCCCTGTGTTTCCGTGCTTGGTGACATGGAAGTGGCCGTCCAGGTAGGCTTCTATGATCGGAAAACCGACGTTCGCCAGATCAGGAATCGTGTTCCAATCCACTTGGCAGTTGCCACCGCTCGCCTGTGCCCCGCACTCGATGATGTGACCGGCCACGGTTCCGGCCGCAAGTTTGTCCCACTCTTCGGAGCTCCATCCGAACTCGTGGACCATCGGCGCCAGAGCCAGCGCGGTGTCGGTCGAGCGCCCGGCGATAATCACGTGAGCTCCGGTTTCAAGCGCTTCGACTAAGGGAAACGCTCCCAAGTAGACGTTGGCGCTCAGAATCTTCGATCGGATGGTCTCGATCGGCTCGCCGCTGTCGAGATCGTCGAAGGCAATGCCGCGATCAAGCATTTCGTCCATCCGTTCACAAATGTCGTCACCTAAGACGACCGCCACTTTGCCGCCTCTGACCCCCGCTCGTCGCGCTCGGTCGACGACTGCCTCGGCACAGGCCCGCGGGTTGACCCCACCGGCATTCGAGATGACCTTGATATTTCGTTCGACGAGTTGCGGAAAGACGCGGGCGGCGAGGGGAACAACGTCGCGGGCATACCCTCTAGTTGGATCGGCCTCCTTCTGCTTCTGCAGGATCGACATCGTGATCTCAGCCAGATAATCGAGGACAAGGTAGTCGATCGGCCCCTGCTCGATTTGCCGCAGCGGGGCCTCGAGCCAGTCCCCCCAGAAGCCTTGGCCGTTCGCAATTCGGATAAGAGGCTTCATTCCGGTGCCTGAGTCGCCGGAGTTGTCCCGGGGTCCGCTGGGTGATCAACGCAAGACCCCGTTGGATACCAGGTTACCGCTTCAATCTACCCGAGCGGATCGTTCCCGGGCGCACGATATGTTTGTGGGAATTCGCCGGAAACGCCCGCTGCCCCAAACCGCCCGCCTCAACTCGCGGCCCGGTGCACAACGCTCTGGGATATCAAGGGCGGAGCCCTGCGATACGCGCTAAGCAGACGTCTCGTCGGGTCCCGGCGCGGCGTCGTGTAATAGGAGCCACCGTCTCAAGGAGGAGTGTCAGCGGCTGCCCAACCGTGCCGCCTGATCATCCTCTTCAGCCCGCATTCGGTCAATCACATGCGCTCGTATTCGTTTGCTGTGAACGGGGGTGAAAAGCAGCTCTCCGCTCGAAGCAAGCTTGGCGTCCTTCCTGGTCCAGTTGGGGCGCATGATACCGCTCGGTGAATGACTGTCCGGACCAAGCAATAGGTGTCCGATCTCGTGTGTCATTCCGTGCGCCAGAATTACGTCTGAAGAGAATCGTCCGGCTACACCAGCGCTGAGGTGCTTGGCTAACTCTTTCACTCGGTGCGCGAAGACGTAGGCACACACGCTAAACCGACCTTCGGGAGCTGACAAAGCGACCCCGAAGACGTTATTCGGCAGGGAAAGTCGTTCGGCTATGGTGCGGGGAACAACTCTGAGCTGCAACTGTGTGGGCCCACCCTTGGGCGGGTCGCAGGCAGGAAGTCGGGAGCTTTCCGCCTGGTTGCCGGGACAGTTCAGCCATGCGAGTTCCACTCCGGCCCTGCGAAACATGCGTGCGGCCTGTTTTTCGGCTTCGATCAGCATCTTTGGGGGAATCTGGGCGTAGTCATAGACGACCACTCTGATCCGCAAGTCCGGGTCTAGCTTGTTGGCGGACGCGCTTCCAGCAAGACCAAGTGAACCGACGCTCAAGATGATTAACGCAGCACCTAAAACGAAGCATTTTGTGAAGTACCTGCTCATGTTCTCGACCTCCAGTGGTTTGGTTGGTAGGCCGAGTTTGGGTCAGGTCAGCAGGTACCTCAATGCACCAACGGGCTAAATCAAAGCTGATTGTTTATTGACGGTTAAGCTTCTGAAAGAAAAGAACTTCCCCGTCGGGAAATTGGCTGCTAAGGGGGTTTCAGGAGTCCGGGTTGGGGTGCTATAATCCGCGGGGGATTGGGGGCCATACGTTCCCCCGAACTGGAGGGGCCGGAACTGAACGGGGCCTGTTTCACACCCGGACAGAGCCGCGCCCGTGAGGGCGCGGGCCTGCGGGCGCAATGAATTGCGCCCCTACTCGACTCAGACGAGGGGTCTGGGCTGGCTATCGGGGCGTAGCGACCGCTCACTTGCGTTCGCGGCTCTGAATTGCGCATCACATGGCGGTGCGAGAGCAAGAAACTGAGCCTGGAACGCTAGTGACAGGCCAAGGACCTTGACCGCAGGCTCACGCCTTTGGCTCTGATTGGTGCTGCCCGAGTGAGCCTCTTGACCGCTCACTTGCGTTCGCGGCTCTGAATTGCTCGTGGTGAATTGCAGCCTTAACCGCGGGCTTCCGGCCACGGCTCTGCTGGGTGCTCGCGCCCGAGTCGGTAGACAAGCGTAAGACCGCTCACTGGCGTTCGCGGCTCTGTTTGGCTCGTTGCGAGCGTGCGCGTGAGCAAGAAACTGACAGGCCATGACTGGCCAGACCATTTCGGACTACAATATCACCGAGCAACTCGCTTGGTAACGACCGCCACGCCAAGTAGTGACCGGCAATCCTGCCGGTCCAAGCTCATGACGTAACCATGACCGGTCAGACCATTTCGCACTACAAGATCCTCGAGAAGCTGGGCGAGGGCGGCATGGGCGTGGTCTACAAGGCCACCGACACGAAACTCGAGCGCACCGTGGCGCTGAAGTTTCTCGCCTCTGACCGGTTAGAGGACGAGGAACACAAGGCCCGCTTCCGGCGGGAGGCACGAGCCGCGGCTGCCCTCGATCATCCCAATATCTGCACCGTCTACGAGATCGATGAAGCCCAAGGCCAGACCTTCCTGGCCATGCCCTACCTCGAAGGCTCCACCGTGCGGCAGAAAGTCAAGCAGCGTCCCTTGAAGCTGGCCGAGGCCCTGGACATCGCCATTCAGGCCGGCGAAGGTTTGCGGGCGGCGCATGCAAAGGGCATCGTTCACCGCGACATCAAGAGCGCCAACCTGATGGTCTCGCCGCAAGGCCAGGTCAAGATCATGGATTTCGGCTTGGCCCAAGCGGCCGACCAATCCGAGCTGACGAAGACCGAGACGCTGCTGGGAACACCGGTTTACATGTCCCCCGAGCAGGCCCAACGGCAACCCACCGACCGGCGCACCGACATCTGGTCGTTGGGCATCGTGATTTACGAGATGCTCATCGGGCGCACGCCGTTTGAGGGAGAGCGGGAGCAGGCGGTGTTGTACGGGATCGTCCAGGAAGAGCCGGAGCCGATCACCAGCCAACGAGCGCGGGTGCCATTGGATCTGGACTGGGTCGTCAGCAAGGCGCTGGCCAAGGACAAGGAGGAGCGCTACCAGCACATCGACGAGATGCTGGTCGATCTGCGAGCCGTCGCGCGGCAGGTTGCGGAAGGGAGCGACACTGCTAGGCCGAGCAAAAGGCCGACCACGAAGCTACGGCGGGAAGCTCCGGCACGAGCCCGGCGAAGGCGCTTGACCTGGGCTCTAGGCATCGCCGCTGTGGTGTTGACGTTGGCGGGCATGGGCGTACGAAACTTCCTGCCCACAACCGAACCGCCCCTGGAACCCATGCGGCCGGTTCCGCTCACCAGCTACCCGGGCTATGAGGCCGTCGGTTCATTTTCCCCGGACGGCAATCAAGTGGCCTTCGCGTGGACCGGGGGGAATACGGAGAGTTTCGACATTTACGTCAAGGTTGTCGGGCCCGGGCCCCCTCTGCGACTGACCACTCATCCCGACTGGGATGGCAGCCCCGCCTGGTCGCCGGACGGCCGCTCGATTGCCTTTCTCCGCGGACAACCCCCAGCCGGAGAGAAAATGGGCCTCTACCTGATTCCGCCTCTTGGCGGGACGGAGCGCAAACTGGCGGAGACGCGGGTTCCTTTCACTTATACGCTGGGGACCTGTTTGGCCTGGTCTCCCGACAGCACTTGGCTGGCCGTGTGCGATTGGGCGGAGGATTCGCCCGGGCCGTTGAGCCTCTTCTTGCTAGCAGTGGATTCCGGCGAAAGGCGCAGGCTGACGACGCCGCCGGACTCGACCCTAGGTGACGTCTTGCCCGCCTTTTCTCCCGACGGCCGCACGCTCGCCTTTTCCCGCTACGGCTCCGGGTTGAGCAGCGATCTCTATCTGTTGGATCTCGACCAAGATTTGAACCCGCAAGGGGAACCTCGACGCCGAACCTTTATCGAGCAGGTCATGGGCGGGCACGGTTTCACTTCCGACGGCCGCGACATTGTATTCGCGGCGGGGTCTTTGGGCGCCGCAAGTCTTTGGAGAGTGCCGACATCGGGGACCGCCTCGCCCGAGCGGCTGCCGTTTGGAGAGGTGGGAATTTGGCCGATTGTCTCCCGTCAGGGGAATCGGCTCGCGTATACAGTGACGAGCCCTAAAGTGAACATCTACCGCCTCAACCTGCCCGTCGCGGACGGCCCGACCGGCACGGCGCTCAAGTTCATTTCTTCTTCCCGCTGGGACCTACAGCCGCGATATTCTCCCGACGGCAACCGTATCGCGTTCGGTTCGTATCGCTCCGGGGCCTCGGAAATTTGGACGTGTGACAGCGACGGTTCAAACCCGGTGCAGTTGACTTCGCTTGGTGCCCTGACCGGCTCCCCCCGCTGGGCTCCCGATGGGAAGAGTATCGGATTCAGTTCCGATGCCGAAGGGCATTTCGATGCCTACGTCGTGGACGCCGAGGGCGGCGCGCCGCGGCGCTTGACGAGCGATCCTGTGGGGAATCCGTCTTGGTCGAGAAACGGCGAGTGGATCTACTTCGGGTCAGACCGGAACGGGTATCCTCAGTGTTTCAAGATGCCGGCGGGAGGAGGTCCCGCCCAGGTCGTTACAGCCGGGTACGGGCCAAGAATGGAGTCACCCGACGGCAAGTGGTTCTACTTTGCGCGCGCCCGCAACCAGTCTGTCCACTCTGTGTGGAGAATGCCGGTTGAGGGAGGCAGTGAAGAGACGGAACTTCGAATCGGCCGAATCCTCGGAGATCGAAAAGAGGTTACGCTCCGCGGTGTTTGTGACTCAGGTCGAGGTTCCGGTTGGCTAGGTTCAGGATCTCGCAAATACAGTTACGCATCAATCAGCGTGTCGAGGAATAGCGGCTCATGAGCGGGCGCAATGAATTGCGCCCCTACGTTTGAACGCGAGGGATGATCAAGCCCATCAGTAGGGGCGCGATTCATCGCGCCCGCAGTAGGCCACCATTCGTGACCGTATTTGCGAAATGATGCACCAAGCGCGTAGCCCGGGGCCCGCAGGCTAACGCCTGGAGGCTCTGTCTCGCTCGTCGCGAGGGTGTGCGAGGGCAAACAACTGAGCCTGGAACGCTAGTGACAGGCCAAATACTTGTAGCGCCTATTGCGCCATAATCCCTCCTAGGCTAAGAGCCATTCCGGCCCAGCGCCTGCTACCGTCCCAAGATCTTCAGAAATAAACTTGTGTTGCGTTGGGCCGGGGTGCTAGACTACCTACTGGGTCGCCGGGCCTAAGGGTTCGTGCGGCTCGAGTATCCCGTGTCGGCTAGGTGGGTTGGGTTGCATCGGACTTGTCCGATTAGGCGTAATTGGCTTAACCGCAGCGGGTTTTGAGGCCAACCGGGGAAGGGATTCGCGGCTCCTACCTGAAGCCGTGGAGACGATCTTCACTGGTACTGATCTTTGACAATCAGGTTGGACGTGCAGTTCGTGTGCGTAATGCCGAGTTTTAGTCGGAGCGAAAACTCACGATATAAGCCCTGGCCAGGGGAGTGGGCTTGCCTGCTTTCCACTCGCTGACGCAAGTTGGCGGGGGTTGGGGTGGAAGAGTTTCAATCGAGAGTTTGATCCCGGCTCAGAATCAACGCTGGCGGCGCGCCTAACACATGCAAGTCGTACGAGAAAGCCCGGCTTCGGCTGGGCAAGTAAAGTGGCGAACGGGTGAGTAACACGTGGACAATCTGCCCTGTGGCGGGGAATAACTCTGGGAAACCGGGGCTAATACCGCATAAGATCCTTGGCACATAAGTGACAGGGAGGAAAGCCTTTCGGGGCGCCGCAGGAGGAGTCCGCGGCCGATTAGCTTGTTGGCGGGGTAATGGCCCACCAAGGCGGCGATCGGTAGCCGGCCTGAGAGGGTGTACGGCCACACTGGCACTGAGACACGGGCCAGACTCCTACGGGAGGCAGCAGTGGGGAATCTTGGACAATGGGGGAAACCCTGATCCAGCGACGCCGCGTGACTGATGAAGCCCCTCGGGGTGTAAAAGTCTTTCGGCGGGGACAATCATGATGGTACCCGCAGAAGCAGCTGCGGCTAACTACGTGCCAGCAGCCGCGGTAATACGTAGGCAGCAAGCGTTGTTCGGAATTACTGGGCGTAAAGCGAGTGTAGGCCGTCTGCCAAGTCCGTTGTGAAATCTCCCGGCTCAACTGGGAGCCTGCAACGGAAACTGGCAGGCTAGAGTGCGGAAGAGGAGAGTGGAATTCCTGGTGTAGCGGTGAAATGCGTAGATATCAGGAGGAACACCGGCGGTGAAGACGGCTCTCTGGTCCGCCACTGACGCTGAGACTCGAAAGCGTGGGTAGCAAACAGGATTAGATACCCTGGTAGTCCACGCCCTAAACGATGCATACTTGGTGTGGGCTCTTCACTGAGTCCGTGTCGGAGTTAACGCGTTAAGTATGCCGCCTGGGGAGTACGGTCGCAAGGCTGAAACTCAAAGGAATTGACGGGGGCCCGCACAAGCGGTGGAGCATGTGGTTCAATTCGACGCAACGCGAAGAACCTTACCTGGGCTTGAAGTGCCGGGGACCGGGGTGGAAACGCCCTTTTCCTTTCGGGGACTCCGGTAGAGGTGCTGCATGGCTGTCGTCAGCTCGTGTCGTGAGATGTTGGGTTAAGTCCCGCAACGAGCGCAACCCTCGTCCACTGTTGCCAGGCTCTTCGGAGCGGCACTCGGCGGAGACCGCCAGCGAAAAGTTGGAGGAAGGTGGGGACGACGTCAAGTCATCATGGCCTTTATGTCCAGGGCTACACACGTGCTACAATGGGCGGTACAACGGGTTGCCAAGTCGCGAGGCGGAGCTAATCCCTTAAAGCCGTCCTCAGTTCGGATTGCAGGCTGCAACTCGCCTGCATGAAGCTGGAATCGCTAGTAATGGCGCATCAGAACGGCGCCGTGAATACGTTCCCGGGCCTTGTACACACCGCCCGTCACATCACGAAAGTGGGTTGTACTAGAAGTCCGTGTGCCAACCTTCGGGAGGCAACGGCCCAAGGTGTGATTCACGATTGGGGTGAAGTCGTAACAAGGTAGCCGTAGGAGAACCTGCGGCTGGATCACCTCCTTTCTAAGAGAGGACGTGGGCCGATGTCCGTGGGCTTTTGTTGTTGGAAGGCTCTGTAAGTGGCAACGTTCGGCTCCATTCGTTTCGACGCTCTCTTTCTCGGTATTGTGTTTCGAGCTGATTCCCCCGCGCCAGGCGTCGGGGGCGCGTCCAACCGGCCTCATTTTCCTGAGGGCTGTTCACCAGGTAAGGGGCTGTAGCTCAGCTGGGAGAGCGCCTGATTTGCATTCAGGAGGTCGTCGGTTCGAATCCGATCAGCTCCACCAGCAGGGCGGTCTCGATACCAGCGAGCGCAGAGCCGTCGGGCCTGTAGCTCAGTTGGTTAGAGCGCACCCCTGATAAGGGTGAGGTCGTTGGTTCAACTCCAACCAGGCCCACCACGGCGAGGTTCTAGGCGCCAGGCATCAGATGACAGGAACCTGAAATCTGACACTTGGAACTTCCTGATCTTTGACAACTGAATATTGAAGGGCAAAAAGCCATAAACGCCGAAAAGAAGTATCGAGCGCTGCCCGGATTCATTTCCGGGTAAGTTTAATGGTCAAGCTACAAAGGGCGTATGGGGGATGCCTTGGCGCAAGCAGGCGATGAAGGACGTGGTCAACTGCGATAAGCCTCGGGGAGCTGTAAACAAGCCGTGATCCGGGGATTTCCGAATGGGGAAACCCAGTCCGTGTGAACACGCGACTATCGTCATCTGAATCCATAGGGTGACGAGGCGAACCCGGGGAAGTGAACCATCTCAGTACCCGGAGGAAAAGAAAACAACCGTGATTCCGCTAGTAGCGGCGAGCGAACGCGGAACAGCCCAAACCAGCCGACCCGCAAGGGAAAGCTGGGGTTGTAGGACCACATCACGGGACCGCAAAGGTTAGTCGAATGGCCTGGAAAGGCCAACCAAAGAAGGTGACAGTCCTGTAAGCGAAAACTTGAGCGGCCCAGTGGGATCCTGAGTACCGCGGGACACGTGAAATCTTGTGGGAATCTGCCGGGACCATCCGGTAAGGCTAAATACTCGCTTGCGACCGATAGTGAACTAGTACCGTGAGGGAAAGGTGAAAAGTACCCCTGCTAGGGGAGTGAAATAGTACCTGAAACCATATGCCTACAAGCAGTGGGAGGGCTATGGCGGAGCTTGCTCCGCAACGCCTGACCGCGTGCCTTTTGCATAATGAGCTGGCTAGTTATTCTCAGTGGCAAGGTTAAGCGTAAGCGAGCCGCAGCGAAAGCGAGTCTGAATAGGGCGTTCAGTCGCTGGGAATAGACGCGAAACGGGATGATCTACCCTTGGCCAGGGTGAAGTCTGTGTAACAGCAGATGGAGGCCCGAACCAGTGTCGGTTGAAAACGGCTTGGATGAGCTGAGGGTAGGGGTGAAAGGCTAATCAAATTCCGTGATGGCTCGTTCTCTCCGAAATAGCTTTAGGGCTAGCCTCGTGTGGTCCGCGACGGCGGTAGAGCACTGGATGGACTAGGGGCCTTTCCCGGTTACCGAATCCAACCAAACTTCGAATGCCGTTGACGAAAGCACGGGAGTCAGACTGTGGGGGCTAAGCTTCACAGTCAAAAGGGAAACAGCCCAGACCGCCGGCTAAGGTCCCGAAATTGGCGCTAAGTGGGTAAGGAAGTCGAGTGGCTCAGACAGCCAGGAGGTTGGCTTAGAAGCAGCCATCCTTTAAAGAAAGCGTAACAGCTCACTGGTCGAGCCGTTTGGCACCGAAAATGTAACGGGGCTCAAGCGCCGTACCGAAGCCGCGGGTCCGAATTTTGTTTCGGCAAAGTTCGGGCGGTAGGAGAGCGTTCTGAACCGGCTGAAGCGAGACCGGAAGGACTCGTCGACGGTTCGGAAGAGACTCTGCCAGCATTAGTAGCGAGAAGCCAGGTGAGAACCCTGGCCGCCGAAAGTCCAAGGTTTCCTGAGGAAGGTTAATCCGCTCAGGGTTAGTCGGGACCTAAGGTGAGGCCGAAAGGCGTAGCCGATGGACGCGCGGTTAATATTCCGCGACTACCTTCGACTCGTTTGACGATGGGGTGACGCAGAAGGCTAAGTGGGAGTGCTGATGGCTATGCACTTTGGCCGTCATAAGGTGTCTCGGGCAGGCAAATCCACCCGGGAGTTATCACTGAAGGCGGACGCCAGGGGGCAACCCCGCAAAGTCACGATGCCACGCTGCCAGGAAAAACCTCTAAGGAGAGTCAAGGTACCCGTACCGTAAACGGACACACGTAGATGAGAAGAAAATTCTCAGGCGCTCGGGTGAAGGGTTGTTCAGGAACTCGGCAAATTCGCCCCGTAACTTCGGGAGAAGGGGCGCCTACTCCTTCGGGAGAGGCCGCAGTGAAAAGTCCCAGGCGACTGTTTACCAAAAACACAGGTCTCTGCAAAGTCGAAAACGACGTATAGGGGCTGACGCCTGCCCGGTGCCGGAAGGTTAAGGGGAGGGGTTAGCATCTTCGGATGCGAAGCTCTCAACCGAAGCCCCGGTGAACGGCGGCCGTAACTATAACGGTCCTAAGGTAGCGAAATTCCTTGTCGGGTAAGTTCCGACCTGCACGAATGGCGCAACGATCTGGGAACTGTCTTAACAACCTGCCCGGCGAAGTTGTGGTCCCGGTGAAGACGCCGGGTGCCCGCCACAAGACGGAAAGACCCCGTGCACCTTTACTACAACTTATCAGTGAATCATGGGTCAGTTTGCGCAGCATAGGTGGGAGGCTTTGATTCCGGACTCTTGGGTCCGGAGGAGCCACCGGTGAGATACCACCCTAGCTGTTCTGTGATTCTAACCTGCTCCCCTGAATCGGGGAGAGGGACACTGGTTGGTGGGTAGTTTGGCTGGGGCGGTCGCCTCCTAAAAGGTAACGGAGGCGCGCGATGCTTGGCTCAGGCTGTTTGGAAATCAGCTGTAGAGTGCAATCGCATAAGCCAGGCTGACTGCGAGACCTACAAGTCGAGCAGGTGCGAAAGCAGGCGATAGTGATCCGGCGGTTCCGCATGGAAGGGCCGTCGCTCAACGGATAAAAGGTACGCCGGGGATAACAGGCTGATCCGGGCCAAGAGTTCATATCGACGCCCGGGTTTGGCACCTCGATGTCGGCTCATCGCATCCTGGGGGTGAAGAAGCTCCCAAGGGTTGGGCTGTTCGCCCATTAAAGCGGTACGTGAGCTGGGTTCAGAACGTCGTGAGACAGTTCGGTCCCTATCTGTGGTGGGCGTAGGAGATTTGAGGAGGGCTGTCCTTAGTACGAGAGGACCGGGACGGACGAACCTCTTGTGATCCAGTTGTCACGCCAGTGGCATAGCTGGGTAGCGACGTTCGGTCGAGATAAGCGCTGAAAGCATATAAGCACGAAACTTTCTCCGAGATAAGATCTCCCAAGCGGGTCAACCGCTAAGAAGGGCACTCGAAGACTACGAGTTTGATAGGACGGATGTGTAAGCGTGGAAACGCGTTCAGCTAACCGTTACTAATCGCCCGTTCGGCTTGACCATAAACTTACCCCGAGCTGAATTCGGGGGAGCTCGTGCGAGAATCGGTGAGTTAATCCGTTTTTCGAGGTGTTTGGCTTGGTAGGGGCGCGATTCATCGCGCCCGCCCTTCGATATTCAGACATACCAGTTTCGAGCGGGAGTCCTGTTGCTACCTTCACCGAACGCTGGAGTTCGGTCGACTGCACACCCGCCAAAAATTTCGGGCGGCCATAGCGAGGGGGCCACACCCGTTCCCATCCCGAACACGGCAGTTAAGCCCCTCAGCCCCGATGGTACTGCGCGGGCAACTGCGTGGGAGAGTAGGACGCCGCCCGATTAAACTTTAAGATGCAAGGCCCGATCGCGAAAGTGATCGGGCCTTTCGTTTTTGCGAGATGACGAAATACGCCGTGATCATCGAGCGTGCTGAGGGCAACTACTCGGCCCATCTACCGGACTTGCCCGGCTGTGTCGCAACGGGTTCGACGGTGGATGAGGTCGAACGAAACATCCGCGAAGCGATCGAGTTTCATCTCGAAGGCATGCGCCTGGTAGGTGAAGCGATTCCCGAGCCGACGACGCTGTGCCACTACGTGGAAACCTCCGTGGAGAAGGCCTCCCCGCCGCGCCCGTAGCAACGCTCTGCCTCCAATCCGAGCAGGCCGCAAACGGCCCCGTCTGCGCGGTGTTCCTTGAAATGCTGTATGTTGAAACAAGGATTTCGATGAAAAACGAATTCACTGCCATCTACGAGCGAGACGGCGACTGGATTATCGGCTACTGCCCCGAAGTTCCGGGCGCCAACGGACAAGGACATACCAAAGAAGACTGCCGCCGCAACCTGGCCGCCGCCATCGAACTCATTCTGGAAGACCGCCGCCAGGACGCTCTAAAAGCTGTGCCCGCCGAGGCCACGACCGAAACAATCGTGGTCGAATGAAGCGCTCGGCTCTGCTTCGTCACCTACGCAAACACGGCTGCTTTCTCAAACGGGAAGGGAAAGAACATTCCCTTTGGAGCAGTCCTCGCACCGGGCGGGTGGAGGCGATTCCCCGCCACGCTGAAATACCTGATAACCTCGCGAGGAAAATCTGCCGCTCGCTTGGCCTGCCTTTCGTCGGCCAACGGAAGTGACTTGTGGCCCATTGCTTTCGGGTGCCCCGTAGCGAGGCTCACGCCCGTTCCCATCCCGGACGCGCCAAGACACCGAGACCCGTAGCGCGGGGCCCGATCGCAAAAGCGGTCATCTGTCTGGCCCGGAAGGACTTTGTTCACAAAGGCTTCTGAGCCGCGACCGCGAGGGAGCGGTCCCGGATTGCCAACCCATAAACGATCGCTAACTTATGATAGTAAGCACTAGTTTCCTTTATTTCCTTGCCAAACCCCTAGCCATCCGACGAAACCACTCCCACCGCACAAAAAAGACCCCAACACCACGCGAAATTTGCGTCCAAACGGGGTTGAAGCGGGTTAAAATACTAGAGTAGTAGCGGCCCCGACGGAAGTATGGAGCTTCCGCCGAGGCCTTTCGCCACCACGGACGTAGCCCGTGCCAGCGACAACACCATTCTAACGGGCTGCGTCCGTCGGTGGTTCCCGCCAAAGGAGCCGCATGATGGACGTGAACAGGATTCTCGACGAACTCAAGCAGGAACACGACCTGCTCCAGCACACGATCGACGCCCTCGAAAGACTGGCCCGCGGCCAAGGAAAACGCCGCGGCCGTCCGCCGGCCTGGTTGAAGGACACTGCTACTCGCCGCGGCATCCAATCGAGGCCGAACTCACCCAAACAGAGCCGCACCCGCAAGGGTGCGGTCAAGGCCTCGTGACGGCTAAGTCCCGTAGCGGGCTGGGTGGCCGGTTTGCGCAGGCCCGCGGCTTTCCTCAGCCCCGATGGTACTGCGCGGGCAACTGCGTGGGAGAGTGGGACGCCGCCCGATTAAGTTCTAAAAAGCGTGAGGCCTGATCGCGAAAGTGATCAGGCCTTTTGCGTTTATCAGTTATCCTAACCTGTGACGGGAGGGCCAGGAAGTGACTCCCTGAAAAATCCTGTATCAGGTTACCCCCATGACAGCGGCGGAAATTCGCCAAGACCTCGAAAGATCGCGTCAAGAACTGCTCGATCTCAGCAACCGGAACCGGCTCATTTCCTGCGCGCGAACCTCGCGCGGTGGTCTAGAGATCGTAGACGAGCGCACCGAGCAGGTCTTCGATCTGCTCTACCGCCAAGGCCGGCCGATGTCGTTTCTCCCGCCTTCGAATGGGGAGTCGGAGTCGGGCGGCCAGCTGGACTTCGGCCAGCCCGAAGAGCTGGACCCGAACCGCCGAGGCGACAACCGCCTACAGACGACGCTTAGCGACGAGGCCCTCCAGCGGCGTCTGCTAAGGCTCTTTCGCGACAGCCGGACGCTGATCGAAGAGCAAGGGATCAACACCCTCTATCTCGCGCTCGGGTTCTTGTACTGGAAGGAAAGCCCGACTGCGGATCGTGAGCGTCGAGCGCCGCTGCTGTTGCTGCCCGTCGAGCTGAATCGCTCGAGCGTCCGCGAGCGCGTGACTGTGCAGTACTCGGACGAAGATTTAGGCCCCAATCTCTCAATCGAGCAAAAGCTCAAGAACGACTTCGGCATAAAGCTGCCGAGCTTTCCCGACAGCAACGCCCTGGAGCCTGAGCGATATTTCCGGGCGATCAGGCAAGCCGTCCGAGATCAGCGGGAGTGGCGAGTCGAACCGGACGAGATTCAACTCGGGTTCTTCTCATTTACCAAGCTGCGCATGTTCCGTGACCTCGACCCGCAGCAGTGGCCCGAGGGCAAGACTCCGGCGGACCACCCCATCCTGAGCGGCTTAATCAAGGGCGAGCTGCCGCAACCAGACGGCGCCGCCGTCCCCAGCGATCGGCTCGATGAGGCCGTCCAAGCGGAAGACCTGGTCACGATCCACGACGCCGACGGCTCCCAGACCGAAGCGCTCTTGCGGGCGCGGCGAGCGAAGGTCATGGTTATCCAGGGCCCTCCCGGGACGGGAAAATCGCAGACGATCACCAACTTGATCGCGGACACGGTGATGCGGGAGAAAAAGGTCCTCTTCGTCGCCGAAAAGTTGGCGGCGCTGAACGTCGTCAAACGGCGGCTCAACGAGGCTGGCCTCGGTGAAGCCTGCCTTGAGCTCCATAGCCGCGCGGCCAAAAAGAAGCAGGTACTCGAAGATCTCCGTCGAACCTGTGAGCAAGGCCGCCCCAATCTCCGGGAGGGCCGCAAGGAAAAGCTCCAGGAGCTCGAATTCGCACGCCGTCGACTCACCGAGTACGCGCACGCGGTGAATGAGAACATCGGCGAGAGTGGCATCCCTCCGCGCGTCGCCTACGTCCGCTACCACGCTGCGAAGGACCGGCTCGCCGGTGTTCCCGTGCTCAAGCTTCCAGGTGCCGAAACCTGGACGGCTTCGCAGTACACGACGTTCTCTCAACTCGCGACAGATCTTGACGCCCGACGTAGACAAAGCGGGCCGCCGAAGCGGAACGCCTTCTGGGGATCACGACGGATGGGGTGGCTACCGGGCGATCGCGAGCCGCTCTACGACGCCCTCGAAGCCGCGCGCAAGGCAGTCGGGCGGGCCCGGGATGCCTCCGGCGCTCTCGCCCAAGCGCTCGATCTGCCTGAGCCGGTCGGCGATGTTGAATCGAAACTCTTGTTAGCCGGATTGGCCGCGCTCGAGGCGGCGCCGGCCATGAGCGACTGTCGGCGCGACTCCACCGCCTGGTCTTCCGGGCCGGAACGCTGCGACTGTATCTTGGATCTGGGCGACAAGCTTTCCGCCGTTCGCCGAGAATTCGGCGAGCGTTTGATTCCCGAAGCCTGGGGCCGGGATGTGCTTTCCTTGCGCGGCGAAGCGCTTTCGCTGGGCCGAGCCTGGTACCGGTTCCTCTCGGGTCGCTGGCGTAGGGCGCGCGCCGAGATCGCGGCGCTCGGCGCCGCTCCTCCCAGGGACGTAGACGAGATGGTCGCGTGGTGCGACGCGATCCTCGCGGAGGCGCGCCTCCGCGCCGAGCTCGACTCACTGCGCGCCGAGTACGAACATTTCTTCGAGCCGGCGAAGGATTGGCTCTCGGTCGATTGGCCCCTCCGCCAGGCACAGGCGCATTGGGCGTCGGACTCGCGGCGACGCATAGGCGAGAGAGAACTTCCCGAGTGGACGTTTACGGCGGACCCAGGCGCGGCTCGGGAGCTCCGCAACGCACGCGAGGAGGTGCAAGCGGCACTGGACGATCTCTCGGATGCGTTAGCGACCGTTCGCGAGCAATTGCAGTTGGATCCGGAACGCCTCGATCTCAACAAACAGTCTTTTGACCCCCTGAGCGCTCGTTTCCAGGACATGTCGGAAGGCTTCGGGATGCTGCAGCCTCTCACGGCCTTCAATCGCAAGGCCGAAGAGAGTCGTCAGGCCGAGCTCGGAGCCCTTGGGGACTTTGCGGATGAGTATTCGGACGAGCTCGACATTGTCAAGTTACTGGAGCGCACCCGTTGCGACGCCCTAATTCGAAAGGCATGGGCGGAGCGTCCGGCCTTGAAGGATTTCGACCGGGAAGGCCACGAGACCACAGCCGCTCGGTTTCGGGAACTGGATCGGCTCAAGCTTGAAATCGACCGCGAGCGAGCGGCACTAGCCCATGTCGAGCAAATACCCCGCGGGTCTGGCGGGCGAATGGGCGTGTTGCGGTCGCAGATGGCGAAGAGCAAAGCACACATGGCCATCCGCAAGCTCTTGATAGAGACAGGGCCGGTCGTTCAGAAGATCAAGCCGGTCTTTCTGATGAGCCCTCTCTCGGTCGCACAGTTCTTGGAGCCGGGAGCCCTCGATTTCGACCTGGTCGTTTTTGACGAGGCCAGCCAAGTCAAAGTCGTCGACGGCTTTGGCGCCGTCGCCCGCGGTGAGCGGCTGGTTGTGGTCGGCGACAGCAAGCAGCTCCCGCCGACAGACTTCTTCGAGTCGATTCAGCGCGAGCAAGAAGAGGATCATGCGGCGGCGGACATTCCGAGCCTTCTCGAGAGAGTCGAGTCGAGACTCAGCGAGGCCGGCCGTCCAATGCTGCGCTGGCACTACCGTAGCCTACACGAGTCGTTGATTGCGTTTTCGAACCAACGTTTCTACGACAATCGGCTGGTTGTCTTTCCCAGTTCAGTCACGGATCCTGACCGGCTCGGCCTCAGCCTCCGCCACATTCCGTCCAGCGTGTATCGGCGCGGTGAACGGAGGGCCAATAATCCGATCGAGGCTCGCCACGTAGCCGAGGCGGTCATGGATCACGCGCGCCGGCAGCTTGAGAAGCCCGAGACTGAGCGCGAGTCGCTGATGGTGGCCACCTTCAGCGCGGCTCAACGGGACGCGGTCGACGACGAAATCGAGATCGCTCGCCGCCAAGATCCGAGTTATGAGGAGTTCTTCGCTGATGCGCGGAGAGAGCCGTTTGAGGTTAAGAATCTGGAGAGCGTGCAAGGCGATGAACGTGATGTCGTCTTCATCAGCATCGGCTACGGTAAAGACAAAGACGGACGACTGACCAATAACTTTGGGCCAGTCAACAGCGACGGCGGAGACCGAAGGCTGAATGTCTTGTGCTCACGCGCCAAAAAACGATGCGTCGTATTCACAAACTGCCTTTCCTCGGGGATCGCGAACAGCGAGAATCCAGGCGTCAACGCCCTCCGTGCTTTTCTGTACTTTGCGGAAACCGGCGACTTCGATGTTACGGCTGTGGGCAAAGGCGATCCGGAGAACGACTTTGAGCGCAGTGTGCAGACCGAGCTGGTTCGCCGCGGCTTCACGGTTGATGCCCAAGTCGGCTGCGCCGGGTATCGAATCGACCTCGCAGCGCGCGACCCGAGTCGTCCGGGATGCTATCTGCTCGGCATCGAATGCGACGGTGCCGCGTATCACAGCGCCAAATCCGCCCGTGATCGCGACCGCCTTCGCCAAGAAGTCCTCGAGAGGCGCGGTTGGCGCATTCATCGCATCTGGTCGACCTCTTGGTTCCACGATCGGGAAAAAGAGATTGGGCGCGCGATTGTGGCGATCGAACAGGCGAGAAACGATCGGCCTGGACCCAGAACTCCCCCTGACCCTGCATCCCCTATGCGGACCGGCCTTCCCGTAGAGGAGTCCGACCAGGCGTCCGGGGCACCCTACCGCGTCGCAAGCTTCCGCGCGCGGCTCGGCGGCTCACAGCTCCATGACGTAGACCCGAGCAAGCTCGCGTCCTGGCTGGAAGAAGTCGTCCGCGTCGAAGCACCGGTACATTTCGAAGTCGCCACACGGCGTGTAGCGACAGCGACTGGGACGCTGCGCCGTGGAAGTCGTATCGTCGAGGCGTTTCGCAGTGCCTGCCGTCTCGCCGTTCGACAGGGCCGTCTCGTGATGAAGGGCGATATCTTGACGATTTCAGGCTCGAACCTCGCCCAGGTCCGTGACCGATCGCAACTTGACCCTTCGGATCGCAAGATCGAATACGTCCCGCCCGAGGAGATCGATCTGGGAATTAAGCAAGTCGCTGAGGCGTCGCACGGTATTGTCGAAGACGAAATCCCGCAGGCTGTGGCCAGGCTTTTGGGACTAGGGCGCACAGGCGACAACGCGCGGACCATCGTCAAAAACCGAGTCCGCCGCCTCAAGGGGCGAGATCTACTCACCCGGCGCGGCGACTACTACGAATGGGATAACACGGTCCCGTAGTCCCGTGGTGCGAATCTAGGCGGGTGCCCATCTTTCTCCCCTCTTCTAGCTCGTGTGGTCGCCCGCCAGATTCGCGGCCGTTTGAGCTCTCCCCATCGGACGAAAAATCGAAAGGACAGTTCCTGTTTTCCGAGCGCGACCGACTGGCTTGTTGCCTTGCGGGGACAGCCTGGACATGAAAGCCAGGCCTACGTCTGCTTCACGCAAGTTAACTCTCTCATTCTAAATCAGTTACGCCCGTAAACAGCAAGATCCGTCTGTGCCGCGGGTTACAATAGAATCGCAACACCGGAAGGGAGGAAAACTTTAGAGACCGGCATCGCGCTTCACGAGCCAGAGAAAAATAACCAAACAAACCCAATTTCGCATAATCTACCGGCAATCAATGGGTTACGGCATCGTCCTCGTGCTGTGAAGCGGCTAGCTCGGCATAGGCTGACTGATTGCTCAACCGGGATGCGCGCAGATGGCGATCGGTCGTCCCCGGACGACCGATCGGGGTACGGGGTGGGTCCCACCGACCGCGCAGCGGCCGGCTTCCTCCGTATTGACAAACCTCAAGAACTAGCCCGTAGCGCGAATCTAGGCGGGCGCCCATCTTTCTCTCTTTCTTCTGGCCCGGGTCGTCGCCCGCCAGATTCGCGGCCGTTTGAGCTCTCCCCATCGGACGAAAAATCAAAAGGACAGTTTCCTGTTTTCCGAGCGCGACCGACTGGCTTGTTGCCTTGCGGGGACAGCCTGGACATGAAAGCCTGGCCTACGTCCGCTTCACGCAAGTTAACTCTCTCACTCAAAATCCGTTACGCCAGCAAACAGCAAAATGCGTCTGTGCCGCGGGTTACAATAGAATCGCAACACCCGAAGGGAGGAAAACTTCAGAGGCCGCACCGCGCTCCACCAGCCAGAGAAAAAATAACCAAACAAACCCAATTTCGCATAAATGACCGGCAATCAATGGGTTACGGCATCGTCCTCGTGCTGCGGCGCGGCTGGCTCGGCAGAGGCTGACTTAATGCCTCAACCGGGACGCGAGCAGAGGGCGCTCGGTCGTCCGAGGACGACCGAGCGGGGCACGGGGTGGGTCCCACCGACCGCGCAGCGGTCGGTCTTCTTTTTCTTAGCGACTCCATCCGGCAGGTGGCATCGCCTGACCGGCATCACACTCGAGCACACAGGGAAAAATACGAAACAAACCCAATCTGCCATAACTCATGTCGATCCAGTCCCGTAGCGCAGGCCTGTTCGGTATATCGGAAGCGCACCTTTCCGAAGGGCCTGGCGATCGGGCGTCCCCGGACGACCGATCGGGGAATGGGGTGGGGTCCAACGGGCCGCGAAGCGGCCGGTCTTCCTTCGCACTGACAAATCCCAAGACCGCCCTCGGTCACCAACAGTCACAGCAACTCCGACGCCAAAGAATCAACAACATACATCCTCTCGACCCTGAGAAATCTGACTTCGTGGCTTAGAATGGAAATAGAAGTCAAGTCGATGACAGGCTACGACTTTTTGGCTCCTGTCGCGGGCTCAAGCCCGTCGCCATCCCGAACGCACAAAGACACGAAGCAAGGCTAAGCGCTCAGCCCCGATGATACTGCGCGGGCGACTGCGTGTACCCGATTCTTTCTGAGTTGCTGTATGGTGTAAACAGAAGCTGATGAAAAACGAGTTCACTGCCATCTACGAGCGAGACGGCGACTGGATTATCGGTTACTGCCCCGAAGTCCCCGGCGCCAACGGACAAGGGCGCACCAAGGAAGAGTGCCGTCGCAATCTTGCAGCTGCCATTGAACTTGTTCTGGAAGACCGTCGCCAGGACGCCCTAAAAGCTGTGCCCGCTGAGGCCACGACCGAAACAATCGTGGTCGAATGAAGCGCTCGGCTCTCCTTCGTCACCTGCGTAAGCACGGCTGCTTCCTCAAACGGGAAGGGAAAGAACATTCACTTTGGAGCAGTCCCCTCACCGGCCGGGTGGAGGCCATTCCCCGCCACGTTGAAGTACCTAATAACCTCGCGAGGAAAATCTGTCGCTCGCTTGGCCTGCCTTTCGCCGGCCAAGGGAAGTGACATGTGGCCGGCTACTACTTTCGACGTCGAGCAAGTCGGGAGCGAGCGGTTCGGAGATGACGCCGCTCGGCATGGATGAATCCGCCTGTACATCAGAGCCGCGACCTGAAACGAAAACAGGATTCTCGTTCCGACGCGCACAGGCGGCGGAGGCGCTTGACACCCCCGCTATCCTGGAAGGGGGAAGACGCCGCAGATCGACATCACACTCGACCACGCGGGGAAAAATACGAAACAAACCCAATTCCGCACAACCCACAGAAAATCAATGGGTTGCAGCTGGTTTCCGGCACGGCGGGACGGTCGGCCCAGCAGAGGCTGAGTGATTGCGCAACCGGGATGCGAGCAGACCTCGATGGAACCGCAGACGACCCCGAGGAACAACGACAGAGGGGACAACGAGCCCACGCAGCCAAGAGAATGACCAAACGAACCCAATTTGCCATAACTCATTTCGATCCAGTCCCGTAGCGCAGGTCGGGGCCGTCGTTTGGCCCAGACCTGCGGCCTTTTTCTGGTGGTCGCTCTGAGGACGAGTTAGCTCGGCTACAGCCGTGATCGAGCGGCAAGAGACCGGGTCCAGGCCGAGGAGCGAGCCGCGCGTGCGAAGGTCTGTGAAAAGATTCAGACTGGGCATAGCTTTCCGAAGATGGCGATCGGTCGTCCGGGACGACCGATCGGGGCATGGGGTGGGGGTCCAACCGACCGCGCAGCGGCCGGCCTTCCTCCCTACTGACAAGCCTCAAAAACTAGCCTCGCTCTGCGAACCGTCACACCACTTCTGACCTCACAGAATCAACAACATACCTGCTCTCTAACCCAGAAACCTTGACTTCGTAGATTAGAATGGAAGTAGAAAAGGCGGTCGTGCGTCTGGCCGCGATAGTTTCTAGCGGAAATCTGCTCAAAGCTGCTCGAATTCCTCAAGAAAGCCCGTTCCCACGCGAAGCTGTCACGGGCCGTTCGAACAAATCGGACAAGATCAGGTAGATCTCACCGGTCCGGGCTGAGGCAATTCCTCGCGACGTTCCCGGCGGCGGAGCGGCCAGCCCGAGGGCGCTTGTCGGGAGGCTAGCTAGTAGGTTGCTCGACCGCCGCTGACGTCGTAGCACTGTCCGGTCACGAAAGAGCAGTCGGGACTGGCAAGGAAGTGGACAACCGCGGCCACTTCTTCGACGGTGCCCGTTCTACCCCGCGGGATCCGGGAGGTCATGTACTCGACTTGGTCTTCGGTCAACTGGCTCAGTATCGGCGTGCGGATGACAGTGGGGGTCACGGCGTTGACGCAAATGTTGTGGGTGGCTACCTCTTTCGCCATAGACTTGCTCATGGCAATCACACCGGCTTTAGCAGCCGAATAGGCCACCATATTAGGGTTGCCCTCTTTACCGGCCAGTGAGGCAATGTTGACCACCCGTCCGTAGTCGTGCCGGATCATGTGAGGCATGACCGCACGGCAGCAGAAGAAAACGCCGGTCAGATTCACGTCGAGGACTCGTTGCCAGTCCTCGTCTCCCTGTTCCCAAATCGGAGCCGCGCGGCCGGCAATACCGGCGTTGTTGATTAGGATGTCGATCTTTTCGTTGCGAGCCACGACTTCCTCGACCATGGCCTCGACGGAAGTTCGGTCCGCAACATCGACTGCGATGGGGAAGCCCTTAAGGCCGCTGGACTGCAACTGCTCCGCTACGCCACGTGCACCATCGAAACTTTGGTCGGCGACAGCTACGTGGGCGCCTGAGTTGGCGAGGCGGTGGGCGATTCCTTCTCCGATTCCCTGGGCGCCCCCGGTAACGATCGCGGTTTGCCCAGTCAGGTCGAAGAAGGCCATCCCTAGTCTTTCTGGGGGTCTTCGGCCGCTTCTTCTGGTTCTTGTGACTTTTCTGCTGCTGCTTCCGAAGTGTCGTCTTGAGAAGCGGACTCCTCTGCTGCTGCTTCCGAAGTGTCGTCTGGAGAAGCGGACTCCTCTGCTGGCGAAGCGGATTCCTCTTCGCGACCTTCCGCAAGAACGTTCACTTTGATCGGCACATCGATGTCGCGGTGGAGGTGCAGCTTAACATCATGCTCGCCGACCATTCGGATCGGCTTGCTGATAAGAATGTGATGGCGATCCACGCTGTAGCCCTGCTTTTCGAGCTCGGTGGCGATGTCACGAGACGTGACCGACCCGAACAACTGATCAGCTTCTCCGGCTCGGGCCACGATCTTGATCTGCACGTTTTCGAGCACCGAAGCCAGTTTCTCAGCGTCACCCATTAGGCGAGCGGCCTCGCGCTCGGCGGAAGCCTTCATCTGATCGACTTGCTTTCTA
The DNA here is from genome assembly GCA_965248205.1 of Bryobacterales bacterium. Taxonomy (GTDB): domain Bacteria; phylum Acidobacteriota; class Terriglobia; order Bryobacterales; family UBA6623. The sequence continues at coordinate 4,568,033 of CBDFIS010000006.1, read as the reverse complement.
CTGGCCTTCGTGGCGGGAATAGCCAGCTGCTTCGGGAATAAGTGGTTACGGGCAAAGCCGTTAGCGACCCGCACAATGTCGCCCTTCGATCCGAGCTTAAGAATCTCTTGCTTGAGGATAACTTCGACCATAGCGACTCAACCTTCTTTTTCCGCGGTATTGCTCTCGTCAGGCTGCTTCAACGCGCGGGGAGTACCGGGCAGGCGGCCCGCTTCGCCGGCAAAAGGCAACAGGGCGATGTTACGGGCCCGTTTGATCGCCAACCTCAGCTTGCGCTGATGGAGAGCACCGAGGCCGGTGTGTCGGCGCGGCAAGATCTTGCCTCGGTCCCCGATGAACTGCTTCAACACATCCACGTCCTTGTAGTCGATGTGGTCGATTTTGTGGACACTGAAGTAATCAACTTTCTTGCGGCGCATAAAGCGTCGCTTGTCGGGGCCCTGGCGTGGGCGAGGACCTCTGCGCCCTGCTTCTCTCGAGGGAGGGGCTGTCGACTCTGTCATGGTACCTCCGGGGTCTCCGGCGACTTGGTTTCTTCGCTCTTAGAAGGGGCAGCTTGGTCGGGCTTACCGGGCGCGGCTTCAGGTGCAGCGGTCGTGGGAGTAGACCGCGGAGTGGACGGTGGCCGGCGCGCAACTCGAGTTCCCTTGCGGCCCGATCGCTTCTCGCGTTTCTTCTTGAGTTTCTCGAGGCGCTTTAGCTCCTCATCGATACGAATGGTGATGTATTTGATTACAGGGTCGGACACACGCAGCCGGCGCTCGATTTCCCTTGCCAGACTGGTGTTGTCGTCGGTGCTGTAGTGCATCAGCACGTAGTAGCCCTCACCATGTCGCTTGACCCGGTAGGCCAGGCGACGCTTGCCCCACTGCTCGACCTTCATCACCGTGCCGCCTCCCTCGGAGACCGCACCGGTGAACTGCTCGATCACTTGGCTGATCTCGTCCTCCGGCAGATCGGGTTTGACGATAAAAACAAGCTCGTAGATCCTCATATTTCGGTAGCTTCCGATCCGACGGCGCGACGGTTATGCACCGTCATGGCTTTGGCAGCGCCGTCAGTAATGATGAGCCGGACTGCAGTAGCGGCTCTTTCCAGCAGTTCATCTAATTGTTCCATGCGGCTTGGGCCAAACGGCGCCAGTACGTAAGCCGCTCCATCGTCGACTGGTTCCTCGGGACGAATGCCCAAGCGCAGGCGAAGGAATTCGTCCGTTTCGATTGTTTCAATGATCGACTTCACCCCGCGGTGGCCTCCCGCCGACCCCTTCTCCCGGATGCGCAGCGCCGTCCACGGGAGTGCCAGATCATCATAAACCACGAGCAAGCGATCATGCCCTACCTCGCAGTGACCCAGCAGCGATCGAACAGGCTGACCGCTGAGGTTCATATAAGAAAGCGGCTTGGCCAGAACGACATCTGTTCCCGCGATCTCTCCCAGTCCCACCAATGACCCGGCGGCCTTGCGGGTCAGTCGGATCTTCCCGTACGAGGCTAACCGATCGACGGTCAGGAATCCCAGGTTGTGGGGGGTATGGCGATAGCGAAGACCCGGGTTCCCCAATCCAACAATTAGATGCATGCGACTGGTCGGCCGGTCCACGCTCCTGGCCGGCTGACCCTCCGGGCCGGGCTCCGCCGGCTTCGAGTTTCGGGGTCAGCGGCAAGTTCATTCCTTTTCTTGCTGCGTTTCCGTTTGCTGCTCCTCGCCTGGAGCCTCCTCCGCCGCTTCGCCCTCGGCCGCGACCTCCTCCTCGGGTTTCTCTTCTTCCTCGACGGCCTTCGGTGCGATGACGTGGACCAAGACTACGTCGGGATTGGTCACAAAGGTGTACTCGTCAGCCGCTGTCAGGTCGCGCACCCGAACCGAATCGCCGATACTCAGTGATGAGACGTCCACGGTTATCCTTTCGGGGACCTCGAGCGGCATACACTCGATCTCGACCTCGCGGGTAACAATACTCTCAATCCCACCCTCGTCCTTGACGCCGACGGACACTCCCAAGGTTTCGATGGGCACGCTGAGGCGCAGCTTCTTTTTCAAGTCCACGCGCTGCATGTCAACGTGAAGCAAACTGCCGCGAACCGGATCCACCTGCCAGTCGACCGCCATGGCGGCAGCCTGCTCGCCGCCGGCGACTTTCAGGTTCACGATTTGATTGTGCCCGGCGGGCGACTCCAAGATACGCGTCATCGCCTTCGTGTCGAGCGTTAGCGCCACGGATTCCTTGCTCAGTCCATAGAGGATCGCAGGAACTTGACCCTGCTCGCGAAGCCGGCGCGCCGGACCCTTTCCACGCTCTTTCCTTACGATTACCTCTAGTTCAATCTGTTGTTCCAACAGCGTCTCCTTACCTGAATCCAGCTAAGGGCGGGTGCGCGACCACACTCACTACACCGGACGCCAAGCATCTATACGAATAGCCGGCTGATCGACGTCTCCTCGTGAATGGACTCGATAGCCTCTGCCAGTAAAGGAGCCACACTCAACTGGCGTATCCGGGAACTGCGTTGAGCCTTGGGTGACAAGGGAATCGAGTCACTAACCACCAGTTCGGTGAGCTGTGACTTCTCGATCTTCTGCAGGGCGGAGCCGGACAACACGGGATGAGTACAACACGCGTATACGCCGGTCGCTCCTTGCTCCAGAAGGGCTGCCGCCGTCTTAACGAGCGTGCCGGCCGTATCCACCATATCGTCGACGATCAAGCACGTGCGGCCCTCGACTTCGCCGATGACGTGCATAACCTCAGCCACGTTCGGTCGATCGCGACGCTTGTCGATGATCGCCAGCGGGGCGCGCAGTCTTTTAGCGAAGGCGCGAGCACGCTCTACGCCACCCGGGTCGGGCGAAACGACCGTCAACTTCTGAAGCCGTAGCCCCTTCAGGTACTTCACCATCACCGGCGTGGCGAACAAATGGTCGACTGGAATATCGAAGAAACCCTGAATCTGGGCCGCATGCAAGTCCAGGGTGAGCACCCGATTCGCCCCTGCCGTGACCAGCAAGCTGGCAACGAGCTTGGCCGAGATAGGCACGCGCGGCTTATCCTTGCGGTCCTGGCGCGCATAGCCGTAGTAGGGCAACACGGCGGTAATCCGCTTGGCCGAGGCTCTTCGCAGAGCGTCCATCATCAACAACACTTCCATCAGGCTGCGGTCAACCGGCGTACAGGTCGGCTGCACCACGAAGACGTCGCCTCCGCGCACGTTCTCGTTGATCTGGAGGTAGATCTCGCCGTCGGAAAACGTTGTCACCGAGGATTCGGCCAGTGGCGCGCCTAACTCGGCACAAATCCGCTCGGCCAATACGGGGTGAGCCGTCCCAGTGAAAACCGTCAACCGATCGCGGTTCATGGCAAGTACGGGTTGAGGAGCCGCCATCACTAATTCACGCTGTCCGAGCTACTCCATAACCGGCGATACGATCGCCGGCTGAGCGTTCGCACCACATACGAATTCCCGGAGAATCCCCTCAGAGAGTCGCGCGCTCGGATGGCCGATCGTCGGTCGGAAAACAATCCGAAAAGGGCCGCGCCGCTGCCGCACATCATTGTCGCGAACGCACCCGCCTTACTAAGCCGACTCTTCCATTGTTGCAGATCGGGAAAAGCTTGGAAAATAACGTCTTCGAAATCGTTCGGCAGCACTGCGGCCAAGCCGTGCAGCCCGCCTCGTTCAGACGCGCAAACTCTTGAGTAGAAACCATCTATGATAGGCTGCCTATTTTTTGCTGTCAATGAAGAGCGCTTTGGCAGGCGCAGCCGCCGATAGGCGTCGGCTGTTGCTATCCGGATCGGAGGCGCCAGCACCAGAGCCCAATGGCGGCGGCCGTCCGGCAAAGGGTAGACTTCTTCCCCCCGACCGACGCCCACCGCTGTTCCCCCTACAAGGAAGAAAGGGACGTCGCTGCCAAGCCGTGCCGCGATCTCGAAAAGCAACTCCCGCGGTGGCGTTGGACGCAAGAGTTGCTCGAGAGCCAGCAGCACGGCCGCGGCGTCACTCGATCCGCCTCCCAGACCGGAGCCGTGCGGGATTCGCTTCTCCAAATCGATCTTGATATGTCCCGCCCAGCGCTTGGCAGCGAGCAGATCCTTGGCGGCGCGATACGCTAGGTTGTCTTCGTTTTCGAGAGCTGGGTCATTGCACCGAAGTGTGACCTCGGTGGATCTGCGTCGCACATAGCTGACCGCGAGTCGATCGGCGAGGGAAATCGTCTGAAAGACGGTTCGCAGCTCGTGATAGCCGTCAGGCCGGCGGCCCACGATCTTCAAACCCAGGTTGATCTTGGCCGGGGCCTGTCCCACCAGCGTTGGCATCTTACTGGTCGTATTGCACGAGGGAGACGATGTCGTAGGCGGTTAGCTTCTTGCGGCCTTCGAGGAACGTCAACTCCACGACGAATACGAGACCGGCCACTTTCCCGCCGCAATTCTCCACCAACCGGCAAGTCGCCGCGGCCGTACCACCTGTCGCCAGCAAATCGTCCACCACAAGCACTCGCTGGCCGGGCCGGATGGCGTCCCTGTGAATCTGCAAAGTGTCCTGCCCGTATTCGAGATCGTAGGTGATCTCATCGGTCTCAGCCGGTAGTTTGCCGGGCTTGCGCACCGGGATGAACCCCGCCCCAAGGCGGGCCGCGAGCAGCGGTCCGAAAATAAAACCCCTGGCTTCGATCCCCACGATCGCCTCAGGCCGAAACGCTTCGCAGTGCGAAACCAACTGCTCCGTCAGGGCGGCAAACCCCTCCGGGTCCTTGAGCAGAGTCGTAATGTCGTAGAACAAGATCCCCGGCTTGGGGAAATCGGGAACTTCCCGAATCAGTTTCTTCAGGTCGCTCATTCCGGCTGTCTTCCCTGACGAAATACCTAACGCGCTCCGTCGCTCGGCGTCTCTAGTGTTTCTTGCTAGAACTCGACCGTAAACGCGGTTAGTGCTCTGACCGGCGCTTCCGTTTCTTCGACTTTCTCGACCAACGCGTAACGTGGTCCGGCGTGTAGCTGCCGCCCGAGCAGTCCCAGCGCGTCCGGCGGGCCGACAGCGTAGACCTCGACTGCTCCATCGGCTCGGTTCCTGACGTGACCACCGAGCCGCAGCTCGCCGGCGGAGCGTTCGACGAAATAACGGAACCCCACACCCTGAACCCGGCCATGGACGACGTACTGGCGGGCCACGGTTCGGGAGACGGGCATGCGATCGGTCCCAGCAAGGAAGATCTTACCCGATAGCGCGTAAGATCTTCTAGGCGTTTGGGGGCCACGCGTGGGCTCTTCCAACTAGGCCGCCTAAAAACAAAGGGGAACCGGCGATGGAACGCCGCTTGCAATAGCTCCCGATCGTGGATGACCTGTTAACCATTGCCCTTATTGTCGCTGCGCTCATTCCGGCCTTCGGGCTGGCGCTCGTCTTTGAGTGGGGCGTGCTAACGGTCATATTGCGGGCGTTGGCACAGGCATCCAGCGCGCCAGTGAGAACTTCCCACAGGCGCAGTAGCATCTCCATTTTTCTAGGCTAAGCTCTGCAGGGACCTGATTCCCACGGACCACCGGGAAGCCTCCACCCCCTGCAGGGCTTTTCCCCCGACAGAACGGACCAACGCTTTTCAGGAATTCGCGGTCACAACCCTGCAGCTCTTAGGGTTTCTCGCGCGGGCAGGGTTTACTTCCTGGCTCCTCGTCGAGGCTTTTTGACCCGGGACTGGCGAAGCTTCTTCGGCTTACGCTTGGGTTTGGAAATGATGAAGGTCCCACTTCCCGCTCCCGTGGATTTGTAGAGCTTATCGTTACCGGCCATTGTGCTTCCTATGATCGTTATTCTACCCGATTGCAGGAGGAAGGCAGGGTGGGTGCGACGCCCAGCGGCGGAGTGCAGGGGGCACAGCGCCCGGGAGCAACCCCATTGATTTCCCGCACGTTAGTATGAAGTGAGGCCGCACACCGGCCGAGCCACTCGAAACAATGCGATTTCGAATCTTGCTCCTGACGTTGGCGCTGCTGCTTCCATTGTGGGGACAAAAGCTAACGCTCTACCTTCAAGATGGGGGCGACCTCGCTGTCAAAGAGTATGAGGTCGTCGAAGATCGGGTCCGCTACTACAGTCTGGAGCGAGGCCAGTGGGAAGAGATCCCTTTAGAGCTGGTCGACCTCGACCGAACCCGCCGCGAAGTCGAACGGCGGACCGGGCGGCGCGAGGCGAGGGAACAAGAAGATCGCATCGAACGGGCCGCGCGGCGGAAGGCCCGAACCGAGCTACACAGAGTTCCGTTGGAAGACGGGGTCTATTATTCCGATGACGCCCGCGTCTTGCCCGTCGATCAAGCCGTAATCACGATTGATGCCAGCAAGAGGAGGGTTTTCCTCCAGGTGCTGACACCGGTGCCGCTACTGAGCAAGTCGACGGTTGAAGTCGAGGGCACGCAAGCGAAAGTTCTAGTTGGCAGCTCCCAGCCGATGTTCTATGTTCGATTGGAAAAGATCACGCGGCTTGCCATCGTGCGGCTCAAAGACAAGAAGAAAAGCCGGCTGGTACAGGAGATCCAGAAGTTGCCCCAAGACACCGAAATGATGGTGGAACAGGAAGAGCTTGAGGTCTTTCGACAGCAGCTGGCCCCGCAGGTTTACAAGATCTGGCCGACGGAACCGATCGCGCCAGGAAACTACGCGGTAGTTGAACACGATCCCGGCGGGGAGAACCTCCGCGTCTGGGATTTTACGTACCAGCCCGACGCTTCTTCCGCGACCTCCCGGGAACCGTAGAGGGGTTCATGGAGAAGTTTCCTCCATACCCCTCGCCGTTATTTGACACCGCCTCGGACTGCCCGATACACTGACGTCTCCTAGGATGCTGCTGACCCGGTCCTTCATCTCCTATATGGCGCGCGAGCTTGCCCGCAACCTCGCCGGCGAATGGGTCGAACCCCGGGATCACGAGGCCCTGCGGGATTCGCTCGAAGGCAAGATTGTCGACGAGCTAAGTCTCGAGGACGAAATTAACACCGAGGTCCGCGAGCTGCTTAATCAGTACGGCGACTACATGCGCCGCCAGCGGATTCCCTACCAGGAGATGTTCTGGAAGGTCAAACGCAAGGTGCTCGCGGAGCGCAAGGCGGTTTCCGCTGCTTCACGAGGTGGCGACCGAAAGATGAAACTGTCGCGGGACAAGATCGTCGAGCTGTCACATAAGTTGGCGGGTACGCTCCCGAGAGTTCCTGGAACACGGTTGCTAAAGCCTTGGAATGAGGTGCGGTTGGAGATCGTTTCGCAACTGACGGACTTCCTCGTCAAGGAAGAAACGATCGACAAGATCGCGCAGGAGAAAATCAGCAGCCAGAAGAGGGAAATCCCAGAAGGCAGCGAAGAATGGAGCTTGCTTTATCGCCGCTACTACGAGGAAGAGATGAAGCGCTACGGGATTGACCTGTCAGTAGCTTGATCAGGCCTAGTGTGCCGGGCCCTGGTGAGGCCAAAACCATTTTACGCTCAGTGTCGCGCAATCCGTCGAACCAACTTCTGGCTTCACCGCTTGGCAGGTTTTTGGGATTCCTCGCCTCTTCTACAACCAAGACAGCAAGAGGTATGCCGCTGGAATGGCGAAAAGCAGGCCGTCCAGACGGTCGAGGATCCCGCCGTGACCCGGCAGCAAGCTTCCACTGTCTTTCGCTCCCGCGGAGCGCTTCAAGCCTGACTCGGCTAAATCGCCAACTTGGCCGGCTATGTTGACAGCCAGCCCGAGTAACGCAGCTTCGAGGAGCCCCGCATTGAGCGGCGCATAGCTCAGATAGCCCACTGCGGCCACGGTGCCTACGAGGGCAGACGCGACGGTTCCCTCCCAAGTCTTGTTCGGGCTGATGCGAGGAGTCAGCCTATGCCGGCCGATCGCGCGACCCACATAGTAACCGGCCGAGTCGCCCACCCAGTTCGAGACGAGTATGAAGAACAGCCAGTGTGGATTCAGAGCATGAATCTCGCGTGCCAGGGCGAGAGGCCCGGCGATATAGACCACGCCTAGCAGCGTCGCGGAGACTGATCCAAAAGAGTGGTCTAGAGAACGGCCAGGCTGCAGCGACAAAACCAGCAATACGGCTACGACGGTGATGAAGAACGCAGGATGCGGGAGTGCGTGAGCCAGAATCAACACCGCCGCGGCGCCATACCCCACAATGCGGAAGGGCTGCAGTTGAAGCCTCGCGGCAATATCAAAAAACTCGCGCAAAGAAAGTAGCGCCGCAAGCGTGAACACAGCCCCAACAAGCCAACCCGGGGCATAGAAATTAACAACGGCGACTAGGGGAATGAGCAGTAGGGCCGTGAGGACCCTAATCATGAGGAGTACTTGGCCAGCGAAGAAGGACCTGGGTGGTCGGAGTCCGATGGATCCGAGTTTTGACCACGCCCGGCGGCCACCAGCGCGGCCTCTGAGGCGGCCCGCCGGTCCGAACGACCTAGGCCACCGTAACGGCGCTCTCTCTTCTGGAAGTCTAGGACGGCTTCGAGCAAGTCCGCTGATTGGAAATCGGGCCAGAGCTTGTCTGTGACCCAGATTTCCGCATAGGCGATCTGCCAGAGCAAGAAGTTGCTCACGCGCATCTCGCCCGAAGTGCGAATCAACAGGTCCGGATCAGGAGTCGTCGCCGTATAGAGGTGGGAACTGATGGTTTCTTCCGTGACCTCGGCTGTTCCGTCGCCCTTTCTGGCCTGCGCCAGGATCGCGTTCACAGCGTCCACCAGTTCAGCGCGCCCACCATAGTTCAGGGCAACATTGAGCTGCAAGCCCGTATTCGTAGACGTTTCGACGATGGCGTAGTCCAAATCACGCTGGACCTGCTTGGGCAGAGCGGCAATTCTCCCAATGACCTGGAACCGAACATTGTTCTCGTTTAGAGCCGGAAGTTCCTGGTGCAAGTAGTGGCGCAACAGCTCCCAGAGAGTCTCGACTTCCGAGCGAGGCCGCTTCCAGTTTTCGACCGAGAAAGCGTAGACGGTCAGCGCGTCGATGCCCAAACGGCAGCAGGCTTCGATGGTCTCTCGTACGGGGCGCACGCCGGCCCGGTGTCCGGCGACGCGCGGGAGATGGCGACGCTTCGCCCAACGACCGTTGCCGTCCATGATGATGGCGATATGGCGGGGCAAGCTATCGGGATCCAGCTGAAAAGCGAGTCGTTCCTCCTCGCTTCCCGGCCTTGCCCACTCGAGAAACTTCTTCATTGGGATATTGATTATCCTACAACACTGAAAGCCCGGCCAGCGCTACCGACAACACGATCATCACGGCCACCGTCGCGTAGGCTGTGACGTTGTAGAGAGGAGAGTTGACCCATTTCCCCATCAGGTCACGACGATTCGCCAGAATCAAAATCAGTATGAGGATGATCGGGAGCAAAACACCGTTCAAGACTTGCGACAGCAGGATCATTCGAACGAGTGGGAAGGTGGGCAACAGCACCAGCCCTGCTCCCACAACGATCAGGAGCGTGTAGAGCCAATAGAAGACCGGCGCCTCCTTGAAACGCTGGTTGATGCCTGATTCGAAACCCAGCCCCTCGCACACTGAATAGGCCGTTGACAAGGGGAGTATGCTGGCGGCGAGAAGAGAGGCATTGAATAGGCCCGCGCTGAAAAGGATGTATGCGTGGGGACCGAGGGGTTGCAACGCCAGAGCCGCCTCGGAAGCATCCTGGATGGAGCGGGGTCCTTGCGACCAAATGGCCCCCGCGCAGGCCACGATGACGAAGAACTTGATAAACGCCATGACAACGCACCCGACGATCACCTCGGCTTTGGACTCGGCGAAGTGTTTCACGTCCACGCCTTTTTCGACGATCGCCGCCTGCAAGTAGAACTGCATCCAGGGCGCGACGGACGTTCCGACGAGCCCGACCACCATCGCCAGATAGGGCCCGTTGAAAGCGATAACCGGCACGACGCTGCTTTCGAAAGCCAGCGGCCAGTCGGGTTTCACAAGCACCGCCGAAATCACGTACGCGACGTAGAAGACGCTGGCAACCAGGAAGATCTTTTCGACGCTGCGGTACGTTCCTTTGACGACGAGAACCCAAACGAGAGCGGCGCCGAGTGGTACGGAGAAATAGCGGCTGACCTCGAACAATTCGAGGGAACTCGCGATCCCCGCGAAGTTTGCCGTGATGTTCGTCAAGTTCACGAGCAAGAGGGCCACCATCACGAGAAAAGTAGTGCGGAGACCGAATTCTTCGCGAATCAGATCCGATAGCCCCTTGCCGGTCACCGCGCCCATGCGTGAGCACATGACCTGGGTGACGATCAGGATCAGCATCACCGGCAACATGGTCCACAGCGGCAGGTATCCCCAGCGTGCTCCCGCTTCCGAGTACATGAAGATCCCGCCGGCATCGTTGTCCGCCACGGCCGTGATGAAGCCGGGGCCCAAAACGGCCAGGAAGACAATCATGCGATGCCGCAGGTTCTTTAGCATGGCTTTCCTGACTCACGTCGCTAGCTGATTTCCAACTCACGAGCCGCCGGCTAGTCGTCGGGCGTAAGAACGCTGATCACATCATCCGCCGTGATGACGCCGTTGAGTTTCCCCTCTTCATCCACAACAGGCAGGGTGAATAGATTGTACTTGTCAAACAGCTCGACAACGCGCTCGCGGTCGGTCTCCAGACCAACCTTCACCGTCTCTCGAAACGCCCACTGCTTCAAAGGCGTGTCGGCGGACGCTATGAACAGACGCGCGACCGCGACGGCGGCCACAAGTTTGCCCTCGGCGTCGATCAGGAAAACGTGCGTCAGGCTGGTCAGCAGGTTCTCATTCCCCTGCATCGCCTCAATGGCATCTTGAACGGTGGCGTGTTCGTGGAGGGCGACGTATTGGGTGTTCATCATCCCGCCGGCGGTGTCCTCTTTGTACTCCAGAAGCTCCTCGACCTCGGCGGCGGGAACCTGTTCCATGTCGTGAAGGATTTCTTGGCTGGTCTCCTCTTCCAGTTCGCCGAGCACATCGGCGGCGGAGTCCGGCGCCATCTCTTCCACGATGTCGGCCGCGCGGTGTTTGTCGAGCGACTCCAAGATGCTGGTCTGGATTCTGGGTTTGATCTCGCTGAGGGTCTCGGCGACGACATGCTCGTCCAAGGTTTCAAACAGCGCCTCGCGTTCCGCGGGCGCCAGCTCCTCCACGATGTCGGCTAGATCAGCCGGGTGCAGCTGTCCCAGGCGATGATGAGAAATGCGCAGCTTCAGTCGGCGCCGCGGATCGGGCTCAACGATGTTGCAATACTCCCAGGGGATCGAATTCGGCTTGAAGCGCTCCTGGAACCGTCGAATCGTCTTGGCCGGCAACACGCCCTCGATCAGCCTGCGAAACGCACCTTGCAGGCCGACGCCGACTTCCTGTACCCAAAGTTCGTCGCGATCAGACGTATGCTCAACCCGCAGCGCGACGTCGTTGACACGGACAACCTTGCGCCCGTTTACGTCAACGATTTGCTGGTCTAGAAGGTCCTTGCCAAGCAGAAGGAGGGATTCATCCGGGTAGTAGGGGACGAAGCGCGCGTCAGCGAGACGAACCCCTTGGAGCGAGATCGATTCCACCTGGCCGTAGCTGACCATAAACGGAACCCTGCCACCGCCCACCAGGAAGCGGGATACACGTCGAGGATGTTCCGCCGGAGCTAGGGCGACGTCGCGGATGCGGCCGATGCGACGCCCGGCCGGGCCTTCGACCCGCATACCGGTCAGCTCCGTCAGATAGACGATCTGTTGAGCGTCTACTGCTAGGGTCGCCATCTTCCATCTCGCTTACTCCCATGGAAGCTCGTCTCATCGAATGAACCGAAAAACGCCAGCCGGACCAGGGCCGCCCCACTCTAGCCTTATGCGTCGGTGCTGTGACTGTCTTACGCCCGCGTAGCCCGACTGCGTTTGCGAAAGGACGAGCGAGATAGGCCCGCGTTAACAGCACGGAATAACAGGCTAGATCAGGATGCGGTCGAGGATTCGCTGAAACTGGCTAGGTTCCTAATCAGCCTAGCACGACCGTAAACCTACGGTGCCATCGCCTTGGCATGTGAGGCAGTGGCAACCTGCGATAAGAGTGGGTGGGGACGAGGAATGGGGCTAAGCTCGGCGAATAACCTCAGTTGCTGGGATGAGACCTTGACCGTCAACGGGGCCTGCACCGCACCCTTGCGGGTGCGGCTCTGTTAACTGCCTTGACCGCAGGCTTGCGCCCCCGGCTCCGTTTGAGCCCGGTCTGCTCCGCAAGGATGCGGCCTGGTCACTACAACGGGCTCGTCACATCGACAAGGGGATTCCTACTTAAAACATACGCGAGGGGACTGTGAAACGCGCAGCGCTTTTTCAACGCGAAGAGTTCTCTCGCGGCTCGTCGTCGGGCACTTCTCCGAGGCTCGATCCGACGGCCTCGCCGTTTCCGGACTGCCCCTGACCTAGACTCTTCAGAAGGAGCTCAACGGTCCCAGAGCCCAGCAGTTCCCCGCCGTCAACAGCTGAAGGTGTTCTCCCCGTGCCTTCGACCAGCCGTCGACTCACTACCTCCGACAATCCGACGCCGACGAACCCGATTCGGCCCTTGCCTTCTGAGCCAGTTAACTCCGGCAGGCAGTGGAGATCCAATTTGCTGGTCAAGGCTGCCGCCATCGCTTGACCGCGGCGCAGCTCGAGCAGTTTCCTGATCCCGTCCGGCGACAGCTTGCCTAAACCTATCCGGCCTGCTTTTTCCTCGCTCTGGCAACTCGCCCAAAGCTCGAAGAAATGGTCAAGCAAATAGCGCGACCGCGACCACATATACGGACGCATCGCAACGTTCCGAGTAGCCACGAGATCCGCGGAAGCGTTAGTCCAAACCTCATCGCAAACCGTGACGTCATCAACCTTCTCGAAGAAGAGTCCTGAGGACCAGTCGTACCTCGAAGATTCCAGGATCAGAATCCGGCGCAACTCTCCCTCGTCGACATGCCCTTCATCGAACGATCGTCGCAGGAGATCTTTGGCGGCGGAAAGCGTAAGCTGGTGCCGCGCTTTCATATACTCGAGCAGCACCACGGCGTCGGGAGACAAATCGGTGCCATACTGCTCTCTAAGTTCCTTGTCGAAACCCTTGAGGCGGCTGATTTCCACGATACGCTCAGGGGGAGTGTCCCACTCGAGAGACGAGATGTGGACGATGCCACTGCCAGAGTCCTGGAGTACCAGGTTCCAGGGATTCGGAAATCTCTCGAACGCCCCTACTAGATTCTTTCCGCGGGTGGACATTGAGCCGAGCTGCTCTCGACAATCCTGGCAAAAGCAGCACAACTCAATTCTTTCCTCATGTGCGCCCATGGGCCACAAGCCGCCGGACAAATCGAGTACGATCCCCCTGAGCGCTCCTGTGGGCGACGTAAGAGAGGAGGCTTGTGCCAACTGAGCCGAAACATGGCGGATGGCGGAGGCAGTTAGTATCGATAAGAGCCGGCGGGTCGCGCTTTTGCCAATGCAGGTTCTAGCAGACTTGTCCCCGACGATGTCTACGACGTGCAACGCGTCAGTGCGGATGAACGAGAGGGCGGGCTGAACAACGAGAAAAATGTCTTGCCCTCGAGCGGAAAACTCCCGAGCAATCTCACCGAGAGAGACAGCCTCATCGGCGCCGGCGTATCGCAAGCCTATGGGCTCAATAAGGTCGTTCTGGAAAGGCACTCCGTGGGCGCCAAATATCGGCAGGGCAACGGCCTGGGGCATAACACCCCAGGTATGCTCAAAGTTCCTTAGGAGGCCATCGACTTCGGTGTACTCGAGGATCGAAAGATCGGGGATATCGAGAACAGGGGACTCCTGCATATGTTGTCCCAACAGCGTGACGACGAAGCTCTGCCATACAGCCTAACACGCTCCACCTCAAGATGAGTTTTGACAGCAAGTCGGGCCTGGCGCGCCTTTTTCTACTGCGCTTCCGTCGCCCAAACATCGAGAGTCTACACTAGAAACATGCCCGCCGAACCATGGAGAGTGTCCCTGCACGGTGGCCACAGTGGCCAGTTCTGCGAGCACGCCAAGGGAGATCTTCGCGACGTCCTCGAAGCTGCCGTCAAGGCCGGTTATCACACTTTCGGCGTGAGTGAACACGCTCCTCGGCTGGAGGATCGCTTCCTGTACCCGAGTGAGTTGGAAAAGGGCTTCACGGTGGCCCGGCTGCTCGAGGACTTCGAGAACTACACCACAGCCGTTGAAGAACTACGCGCGGAGTTCGCGGGCCGGCTTGTGGTCTTGCGGGGTTTCGAAGCGGAAGTCGTCCCTGGAACCGGCTACCGTGAAACGATGCTTGGCTATCGAAGTCGATACGGTTTCGATTACATGGTCGGTTCGGTGCACTACGTCGACGAAATGTCGATCGATCTCACAAAAGGCCATTTCGATCGACTGCTTCAGCAGAACGGCGGGTTGGAAGAATTAGCCGTTCGCTACTACGAAACGGTCGCGGAGATGGTCGAAGGGCTTCGACCCGACGTTGTCGGCCACCTTGATCTCGTTCGCAGACACGCCGGCCCCGAGGCGAAGCTGGACACCGATCGTATTCGAAGCGCCGCGACACGGGCCTTGGAGGCCGTCAGCGACTGCAATTCGATTCTCGACCTGAATACGGCCGGCTATCGGAAAGGCCTGGGAACTCCCTACCCAGCGCCCTGGCTGGTCCAACTCGCGAACGGGATGGGCATCGGGTTCTGTTTCGGCGACGACAGTCACGGGCCGGACCAAGTCGGTGCGGGGATCGACGACGCCCGAGAATACTTGCTTGAGAACGGCGTCGACCGCGTGACCACGCTCACGCGCGAGGACGGCGAAGTAGTCCGCACGGTTGTCCGTTTGTAGACGCTTCTTGCAGGTTTGAAGCGTTTGCTGTGCTCGCGTTGAGTCGATCGAGCGATAAGCGGACTTATTGAGGCTCGCAAGATATATATAGTGACCTTGGAAGACGGGCACAGCATGCTGTGCCCCTACCGCCCGTTGCCGCGGAGGTTATTCTCGGGAGAGTCTTGATCCGGCCCAGGATTGAGTGTTTTCACACAGACCCCTACGGGTGGCTTTTGAAGATGGCTGTGCCACCGTCAAGCGTCGGCTCAAAGACGTGCCGCCTAAGACGGTCATCTTGCAATATGTACAGTCCGTTGGCCGTCGCTAGATAAAGCCACCCCTGCCAGCGCTTGATCTGGGAGATGACTTCACCGACGTCAAATTCTTCCGCTTGGCCGGAATCACGTTCATACCGCAACAGTCCGCCGGAGTAGGTTGCCCCTTCGGGATGCCGCGCCAGGCCTAGCCAAATGTCCTTCCCTTCGACTAGAAGAGCCGAGGCTGACCAGGGGGCAACTTCAGGAGGAGAAAACACGACGTACTTCTTTTCCTTCGGATCAAAATAGCCAAAGCCTCCAACCCCGGTCAGTCCTTCGCCGTCATAGAAAGCTTTACCGAACCAGAAACGGTCGCCGACGATCTGGTAGGTCCCGATCACCTCTTCGAAAGTCGCCACCTCGGGGCGGTATCCGTCCTTGACCCGCCTGGGCCGCGCCCGTGCGAACTCTTCATAGGTTGACTTTGGCAGCTCGTAGAGCTTGTACTCATCACCGACTCGCTCGGCTACGCCTTCGACCGCGCGAGTGTAAGGCTGAAAGACGAGTGACGCAGCGAAACGCCCTTGCGAACCGATGGGCAGATACTCCCTACGGATCGCGAACGAAGAAGACACGAAGGGTGTGACGTGTCCCGCCGGCGCTTCCCGGGCACGGGCTAGCGCCGGCTCCATTTCTGCCCCCATCGTCAGAATCGGTTCGCCCTCGTCAAGGCGCACCACCACCGTTTGTTCTTGGCTACCCACCACGACATATAGGTCGTCGTCCAGTGCGAGGATTTCCCGCACTGGCAAGGGTGCGAATTCTACTCGCTTCAGCACTCGCTTGGACGTTACATCAAAGAAGAGCTTCATGGAGTCCGTCTGGATACAATAATCTCCGAAACGCGACAGGACGATGGAACTGTTGTCCGCGCGCACAACCTCAACACGGATGTCGTGCTTGTTGGCCAGAATGGCCAGCTCCCACACGAGATCAGGATTGCCGGTCTTCATCAAAAACAGGCCCACCAAGTCGTCCCGGTTCCACCAGAAGTATTTCAGAGGCAACCGCCACCGCGGTGTTGGGCCTCCGCCGCGAATGAGCAGCAACGTGTGCGTCCCGTCCAGATCCTTTCTGTAGAAGGTCTGGAAATGGACGATGTTTGGGTTTCTTCGGTGAAAAGCTGGGATGACGGCCGTTTCGCGAAACTCTGGATTCGGGGTGAGCTGGGCTGAAAGAGGAATGACGACCAGCAACAGCGCGGGCGCAAGAGACCTCATACCTCCATTCTGACGGTTGGGTGTGTCAAACGAGGTACGCTCCGTAATCTCGGCGAAAGCCGCATCAAGACTATGAAGAGCGGCGGTTGGGAGTGTCAGGTTGAGTCCCCCGGAAGCTTCGGGAAACTTCAGCTTCGCTATAGCTCTTGCCACAAGGGAGGAGCATAACGAGCGATAATAGAGGAAGGCGTAACAAACGATGCCTGAGCAAACCAAGCCTATCCGCGCGCCGGACTTGAAAGAGAAGAAACGGCGCGGCAAAAAGATTGCCATGTTGACGGCCTATGACGCAACGATGGCTCGCTTGCTTGACCGCGCCGGTATCGACGTCTTGCTGGTCGGAGACTCCTTGGGAATGGTGATCCTTGGCCACGAGACGACCGTGCCGGTCACCCTTGAGGAAACTATTCATCACACGCGCGCGGTGGCTCGGGGAGCACGCCGGGCTCTAGTCGTTGCCGACATGCCGTTCTTGACGTACCAAGTCAGTGTGCCGGAAGCCGTGCGCAACGCAGGGCGGCTGATGCAAGAGGGCCGTGCGGCAGCTGTCAAGCTCGAAGGCGGACGAGCGGTGCTCGAGGTCACCGAACGCCTGGTCGACGTGGGCATTCCGGTCATGGGTCACTTGGGATTGCTTCCCCAGTCGGTCCACCAGTTGGGCGGGTTCCGCCGCCAAGCCGCGGATCAACCGAGCGCCGAGCGATTGATTGAGGATGCACATAATCTGGAAACGGCTGGGGCATTCGCGGTTGTGCTGGAGTCGATCCCCGAAGAAGTTGCTCTGGCCGTCACCAGGGAGCTTACGATCCCCACCATTGGCATCGGTGCGGGTCCGCATTGCGACGGACAAGTCCTAGTCAGCTACGACGCCTTGGGTCTGTTCGATGAGTTCGTGCCGCCCTTTGTCAAACAGTACGCTCAACTCGGGGCGGAGATTGTTTCGGCCGCCCAAGCGTATGCCGAGGACGTGAGAAGCAGTCGCTTCCC
The DNA here is from genome assembly GCA_965248205.1 of Bryobacterales bacterium. GTDB lineage: Bacteria > Acidobacteriota > Terriglobia > Bryobacterales > UBA6623. The sequence goes on along the minus strand of CBDFIS010000006.1, from coordinate 4,550,682 downwards.
GGCCTCGCGGCGTGACTCCTCCATTTCCCTCGCCAAACGTGGGCGCGAATGAGCGTCGAGCTGGTCTCTTCGATCTCCGAACTCGGAAAGCGCCTTTCCGGCGTAAGGCGTAAAGGCGTATCGATCGGCCTGGTACCCACCATGGGCGCCCTTCATGCCGGCCACATCCAGTTGATTGACAGTGCTGTGGAGGACTCGGACTTCGTCGTCGTCAGTCTATTCGTCAACCCCATTCAGTTCAACCAGGAGGCTGACTACAAGCGCTACCCGCACGAGGTTTCTGGGGACCTCGAGGTTTGCCGCGAGCGGGGCGTGGATGTCTTGTTCGCACCGTCGCTCGAGGAAATGTATCCCCGCCCGCAACGCACTTTCGTGGAGGTCGAGCGCCTCACGAATCACTTGTGCGGCAAGCATCGGCCAGGGCATTTCCAGGGTGTGACGACGGTGGTGTTGAAGCTGTTCAACATCGTCCGGCCCGACCGGGCTTACTTCGGGCAAAAGGACGCCCAGCAGTTGGCTGTGATCCGACGCATGGTTGACGACTTGAACGTTCCGCTCACGATTGTCGAAGTGCCCACAGTGCGCGAGAGCAGCGGCCTGGCGCTCAGCTCCCGTAATGAGCAACTCAATGCCGAGCAACGGCGTCTCGCCTCCTCACTGCATAAGGCCCTTCATATCGCCGAGCAGCGTATTGCCGAGGGCGAGCGCGATGCACGTAGCATCAAGGACGAGGCGCTGGCGACCATCGACCGCCAGCGGGGGCTGCGGGTTGAATACTTTGAGATCGTCGATCCCGAAGAGATGCAGCCGGTGGACGAGGTTGCGGGGCCGGTGAGGGTGGCGGCGGCGGCCTGGGTTGGATCGACCCGCCTGATCGACAACGTGCTGTGCGAGCCGGTCACGGAAAAAGCCTCCGCCTGAAGCTAACCGCGACCTCCTATTTTTCTGCTTTCCCCCCTGCAAATTGTGCCTCCCCCTCGGGCGGTGTATGCTCTAAACGCTATGTCACAAACCGCCGCCCAACGGCCGGCCCGGGGTTCGTTGACCGACGTAGAAGGCATCAAGGTCGGGTACTTCACACACCAGAGACGTCCGACCGGCTGCACGGTCGTAGTGGCCGAGCAAGGAGCGATAGCCGGCGTCGACGTCAGAGGCGGCGCTCCGGGAACACGCGAAACCGACTTGCTACGGCCGGAGGCCGCGGTTCAACAGGTGCACGCTGTAGTTTTATCAGGTGGGAGCGCCTACGGGCTGGCCACCGCGGACGGAGTCATGCGTTACCTCGAACAAAAAGGTGTGGGGTTCCGCGTCAGCGGTGCGGTCGTGCCGATAGTCCCAGCCGCGATTCTGTTTGACCTGAGTGTCGGTGACCCCAGCATCCGTCCCGACGCAGCAGGCGGATTCCAGGCCGCTGAATCGGCTTCCGGCGGCCCTGTGCTGCAGGGAAACGTGGGTGCGGGCGCGGGTGCGACGGTCGGCAAACTCTTCGGAATCGAGCGGGCCATGAAGGGCGGCCTCGGTAGTGCTTCCATCAAACTGCCAGGGGGGCTAGTAGTGGCCGCGCTGGTCGCGGTGAACGTCTTAGGAGATGTCGTTGACCCCGAAGATGGAAAGTTGCTCGCCGGCACGCGAACTGAAGACGGAAAAGATCTGGCTGACACACTGCACCAAATCCGACAAGGAATCGCTATCGCCGGTCCTTCCCCCGGCGAAAATACGACCCTCGGCGTAGTAGCGGCGAACGTCGACTGGACCAAGGCTCAAGCGACAAAGGTAGCGCAGATGGCCCATGACGGCCTCGCACGCACCATCCGCCCCGCGCATATGCCATTCGATGGCGACACGATCTTCGCCCTGGGTACTGGAGGACCAGAGGTGGATGCCAATCTGCTGGGCTGCATCGGCGCCTTAGCGGCCGATGTCACAGCCCAGGCGGTGGTCGCCGCGGTGTTGCACGCCAAAGGAATTGAAGGGTTACCCTCGTTAGGCGACATCGCGCGCGGATGAAGCATCCGAAGGGTGAGATTTCTAGTTACGGCCTGGTTTGCTTGCGGCCGCTTTGAGTCTAACCTGCACCAGCAACGCGGCGGTTTCTCGGCCGACGATCAGTTCCTCGTTCGTCCCAAGCACAACGACTTGAACCCGGCTTCCTCCCCCTGAGATGAAGCGGTCCCCAAGCCCCTCTTCGTTGGCGGTAGGATCCAAGCGCAGGCCGAGGAACTCCAACTCCTGGCAGCAGAGTGCCCGCAGCGATGCCGAATTCTCGCCGATCCCGCCGGTGAAAGCGACCGCGTCGAGACCTCCCATCGCCGCGGCATAAGCTCCGATGCACTTGCGGACTTGGTATCCAAACGTCTCTAGGGCCATCGTTGCCTGAGCCGAGCCCCCAGCCGATGCCTCTTGAATGTCGCGGATATCGCCCCCCTCGATCCCCGAAAGCCCGGCTAGTCCACCGCCTTTGAGCAGCTCCTGGCGCATTTGGTCCGTGGAACAGCCGAGCCGATCCATCATGTAGAGAACCACAAAAGGGTCTAAGTCGCCGTGCCGGGTAGCGTTCTCGATTCCCGACTGTGGAGAAAATCCCATCGTCGTATCCACGGATCGGCCGGCGTTTACGGCACATATCGAAGAGCTGCCGCCTAGATGGCATGACACCAGGCGAAGCTCTTCCCCAGGCTTGCCGACGATCTCGGGAACCCGCTCGCTGACCCAGCGGTGCGAAGCCCCGTGGAATCCGTAGCGCCTTACCCCATACTCGTCCGCCCAGGACCTGGGGACGCCGTATTGCGCGGCGTGTTCGGGCATCGTCCGATGAAAGCCGGGTTCCAAAACCGCTACCAACATCAACTCAGGCCTCAACTGGCGGAAAGCCTCCATCGCCGTGAGGTAGATGCCGTTGTGAAGGGGAGCGACGGGCTCGAACTCGCGCATCGCCTTAAGCAGATCGTCGTCCACCGAGAACGACCCCCGGTAGTGCGGACCGCCGTGGACCGCTTTGAAGCCAACGGCGTCAACCCGGTCAGAAGTCCCAAGAATCTCGTGGATAGCCTCGCGATGATCGGCGGCGTCCCCGCCGGATTGACCAATGCGCTCAAACCGACCCTTCGCGAGAATCTTTTCGGAGGGAAACTCCAGGAGCTGATACTTCAAAGAAGTGGAGCCTAGATTCGGCACCAAAATGTTCAACGGTTGATCCCCTTTTGCCGTTTAAGACACGAGAGACGCGGGTTTCATCAGGAGCGCGAAACCACTTCGGGCCGGCACCGGCGAATCCCAGCGAACGCGGCATCCTCATTTTGCTGAAGGCTTGACGGGATAGGCTTCCCCCCGCCCGGTCCTGAGGACGAACTTTACCTACTTGCTCGGGCGACCACGGCCGAGGGAGCCTCGGAGGAAACTATTGAGACTCTCTGATCGCGGTGAGGGTCGCTTGAGCCTGCTGTTGGTAGGGATTCGGGGTTTTCGCCGAGATACCCATCCAGTTCGTGGCGGCGCGGATGTTGTCGCCCTCGATGTCCAGCTTGACGTAACAAACACCCATGTAATAGGCCAACTCGCCGTACGCCGCACCGCCTTGAACTTTCAACGGCCCCTCAGCTTCGCGCAGAAGCACTCGCGAATCCCGAAACTTCTTGAGGTCGCCATCGCCGCCCTCGACAACAAGCACTCTACCCAGCGTGTATTTCGAAAGCGCCGTGAACAACTCCTTGTGTTTGGCCCAATCTTCCTCGGCCACGTTATCCGGCTTCGGCTTTTCCGCTAGAACCTGCAACACTCGATCGGCGTACTCCCTGGCTTTGGCGACGTCCCCCTTCCTCAGGCTGGAGTCGGCTAGGTTATACAGGTACGATTCATTGTTGGGGTCGCTTTCAAGAGCGAGCTCCATGTAGTGGATGGTTTTCTCGAAGTCACCGAGCTGCTGGTACGCGCTGACGTAAAGGGGGGGCGTCAGCTTGCCGTACTGGCTTTCAGGGAAATGCTCGAAGAGGGCATCCAAGTAGGCCACTTTCTGGGCTGCGTCCGTCAGGTTGAACACAGAAGCGTACAGGTGGTATTCGATATTGCGATTCGCCGCGCTGCCGGCGCCGGTGACGGCCTCCCACATCGGCATTTCATCTTCGTACTCGGGTTCCGGCGTAGCTTCTGTCTTATCGGCGATCTGCTTCGTCTCAAGCATATGTGGCAGCAAGGCCTCCCAATCCTGAGTGCCATAGAGCGCGAGCGTCATGTTGTCGCGGGGTTCGATGAGATCCGGCGCGATCGCTATTAGCTTCTTCCCATATTCCAGCACCTTCGGGAAGTTCTTCTGTCCCACGTAAACGCCCTGCAACTGAAGATAGACGTAGGCGACCTGCTCGTGTCCGCCGAACTTCTCGACGAAAGCTTCGAGCAACTGCGCCTTCTCGGCAGGATCCTCACTGAGGATAGCCTGGTTGATGAGAGATCCTTCTTCACTCTCGGTATTGATCGATGGGTTGCGGATATCCTCGCGCAACTGAGCAGCGGTGGGAGTGCCCAACAGGCACAAGACGACAAGCGCCAGCGATAGATTCTTCATTTGCGATTCTCCAAGCAGTTATCCAAGCTGTTCGGTGTGTCCTGCATAGTACGAAAATCGAGCCACGGAATCAAGGGGCTGAGTACGGTTTGATCCGAAAAACACGTCTACAGGCTGATCCGCATTTCTCACCAGCGGTCGGCAGGAGTGGAAGCAAATGCCCGCCATCAGAGATGTAGGGGCGCGATTCATCGCGCCCGCTCGCCGACAGACTGTACGTTGAGCAATGTGCACGAAGTGTTGCCGCGCGCCAAAGCCGCCGGGCTTTTCTGCCTCGTTCACCGCGGTCGTGGTGAGAAATGCGGGCAAATCGCTGCAACGAACTGAACGAAGAAATGCGAAGAAACCCAGAGAGTCACTTGCCTAGGGCCCTCCGAATCTAACCCCGGACTTGAGCCCCAGGCGTAACGCCTCAGACGGAAAGCTGAAAAACGCGATTTCGGCGCGACCGTCGCCAGCCGAACGGTGAGCGGGGTGAGGAAACGCAACGAAGTGGTCGCGGACTTCTTTGCGACGGCCATCAGGTGCTGCGAACAGGTGGCCAGCTCGCGGTGGCCATTAGAAAGGCAAAGACCCCTGGCGTGCACTCAAATGGCAGCCAGGGGTCGCGGCCCATACGGGTCCTACTGTTGATGTTCTTGTTATGTTATAGCCTCTTAGTCGGGGCGGCTCACTCGACCACCGGGTCCATCATCTCCACCACGCCCCACCGTCCGTACTGCGCAACGTCCGAGCCGGGCCAGCAAGGCATCCCGTACTCTCGCGTGAAGCCCTTGCCAGGGCGGTCGTGCTCCAACACGCTTCGAATGTCGGCGCCATAGGCCCTGACCTCCAGAAAGCCTTGGAAAGTCGGATCCGGGCGGTACAGCTCTGCTTGTCCCCTCGCCTCCGTGAAGATATGTTCCACGTCCTCAAAATCCGGCGAGACGACTCGCACCACGGCGTAACCGTCGTGGTCGTTCACGTTTGTAAGCACGAGCAACGGGGCCTCCCGGTAGGCTGGAAACAGCACACAGCTGATCAGCTTCGGGTCGCCAGGCGTTTTGCCCGATTGTCCTGAGCCTTGGTTTGGCGCTGGCCCAGGCGGCTCGGGGTCTTCTGGTGGCTCTGGTGGCTCTGGTGGATCTGGTGGATCCGGGGGGTCAGGTGGGTCGGCTTCACAGGGTCCCAGGAAGTCCAGCTCATGTCCCGCAGCCCCCTGGCCGGTCTCGAGGTCGATATGCGCGCTGGGGTTCGCAGGCTCAATCGTCACTGCCTTCTCGGGGTTGTCCTTGGGTACATGGCACAGTGTGACCTTTTCCGGCTGTGACCAGATCACGCCAGCCGAGCTTAATAGCAAAACTATTATCCTTTTCATTAGACACCTCTAGAATTCGTGGGAGTCACCCACGTCTATGAAGCGGAGCTCTTCGCTGCAGTGTGTTTCCGGTTGGCTCCATATCAGAATTCTGGCCCAGTTCTCCTTCGCATTCCATGACATAGGGGTACCGATTACTAGCCAAGGAAGAGAAGATAGTAGTACTAGTACCAGTTTTGGAGAAGCCCGGGTAACCGGAGTGCGCGCTGGATCTCGAACCCTCGTTACTGTGGCCCTAAGAGGTGTCGCGGAAGCCGATGAACCGTTGGTCCAAGTCTCAGGAAAGTAAAGGGCTAAGCCTCGGATGAGGAAGCGCGGGGGTGCAGCCGGTACTGAGATTCAGCCCAGCCAGGACAGGATCGAAACCACTGTTCACCAAAACCAGAAACGCAGAAGCCACCGGAAGTCGACACTCAGAACTTCTCCCGAGGGGGCCAGCCGGACGTAGAGACCCGAAGCTGCGGATTCATCCCCCTCTGTGACGAAATCGCGGAAATCCCGCCAAAGAACCACGGTTTCTCCCGACGCCTGACGGTGAACCTCCGCAAAAGGGAAGTCTCGCTTGCTCACAAATGTCTGAACCTCGGAGGATTGCATGCTAGCGTGTATCGAGTGTATCGAGGGATCAGCGGAAAGCTGAACCCTCTTAATCGTGTCGAGGCGATTCTCACCTGGCCGCGACCCGCAGTGAGCCGCCAACGTTTCTTGACCGGCCGACAGGACAAGCCACATACAAGAGGGGCGAGGGTTCGGGTAGACTCGGAACCGCTGGCCCGTCAGTTCTCGCTCGGCCAATCGCGTCACCGAGTCCCGCCAGGCAAACTGCCAGGCTGCGTATGAGATCGACACCAGGCACACAAAAAGGTAACCAGTCCTCAGTCGGTCGCTCCAGACGAGCAACGAAGCAACAGCCAGGATCGCGAGGACGAAGACATCGCCCTCGTGGAGCAACATCGCGGACACTCCCAGCTCCGTGAAGGGCGAATAGATACGGACTCCCCAAGGATTCAACGCGTCCCAAAACACGTGTGAGGCCAAGCCGGCGATGGCGGTCGCCAGCAAGATTCGCCAGGAAGGTGCCGCGTCGGGGCGGCCGCTTCCCCTCCAGCGAAGGAAGTACCAGACCACCGTAGCGAGCAGTAGCGCCTGCACCGCGACACCCAGGAGCGAGTGTGTGAATCCCCGGTGAAATCGGCTGAGCTCGTAGCCGAAGGTGAGCCCAGGCAGAACGTCCAGGTCCGGCAAGACGCTGCCCACCACCGCAATGAGAATCAAGGGGTCCCGGGTCTGCGGCGGAGACCGAAGCTGAGAACCGAAGCGCCAGCGAACGAAGCGGCCGGCCAGATAGCCGCTAAGAACGTGACTGGCCGGTATCATGACCGCGCGAGCAGTCCGGACTGTCCCAGCAGCTCGAGAAAGTGCGCCACCGCGGTGATGCCTTTGTAGTAGTTCTCTAGGGCAAACTTTTCGTTCGGCGAATGGAGCCGGTCATCCGGCAGACCGAATCCCATTAAAACCGCCGGCGTCCCCAGATGCCGGGTGATGTCACCGACGACCGGCACCGACCCTCCCGAGCGAATGTAGACCGTCGGTTGTTCGAAGACGTCGGAAAGCGCCCTGGCGGCCGTCTCGACCGCCGGGTGATCCGGGTCGACCAGGGTAGCCGGGGAGGAAAAGAGTCCGCGGACTTCTACTTGGATCCCAAGCGGTGTTTTGGCCTCGACGAACGCCCTTACCAGCGCCAGCACTTTGACCGGGTCTTGATGGGGTACCAACCGCATGCTGACCTTCGCGGTCGCCGTGGCGGGGATGACCGTTTTCCCGCCGGGGCCGGTAAAGCCTCCCGCAACGCCGTGAACCTCGAAGGTGGGCCGCGCCCAAGTCTGCTCGAAGACGCTGTAACCCGCCTCCCCGGCCAGTGAAGTCGAGCCAACCTCGCTGCTCAAATAGTCGGCTTCGTTAAACGGCAGCTGCCGCCAACTTTCCTTTTCGGCACTCGACGGCTCGGCGACATCGTCGTAAACCCCGGGGATTCGAATCACGCCCCCGGCATCCTTGCATTTTGCGAGTAACTCGACCAACCCGTACACGGCATTCGGCGCCGCGCCGCCGTAGAGGCCCGAGTGGAGATCGCGCGAGGGCCCGTGAGCTTCCCACTCCATGTAAACCATTCCCCGCAGCCCGGTGCAAAGCGTCGGCATGTTCGGCGCGTACATGGCGGTGTCGGATACCAGCGCGACATCGGCGGAGAGCCTTTCGCGATTCGCCGGAATGTACGCCGCGATCGATTCGCCTCCGACTTCTTCCTCGCCTTCGATCAAGAACTTCACGTTGACCGGAAAGGTCCCATGGACGTCTCGAAGCGTTTCGAGAGCCTTGATGTGGGCATACATCTGCCCTTTGTCGTCGCATGCGCCACGGGCGTAGAGGTTGCCCCCCTCCACCCTCGGCTCAAACGGCGGCGACTCCCACAAGTCCAAGGGGTCCACGGGCTGCACGTCGTAGTGCCCGTAGAAAAGCACGGTCGGCTTGCCGGGCGCCTCAAGCCATTCGGCGTAGATCAGCGGGTGCCGTTCGGTCGGGATGATTTCGACCGTTTCCAGCCCTACGTTCCGGAGACTCGCGGCTACAAACTCCGCCGCCCGCTGAACGTCGTCGCTGTGGTCGGGCAAGGTGCTGATGCTCGGGATCCGCAGCAACTCGCAAAGCTCGTCGAGAAAGCGTCGGCGGTTGTTTTCGACATGAAGTTGCAGCTTGTTAGACATGATTGGCTCGGGTCACTCGCGTCGCGTTCTAACATCGTAACCAAACGGCATCCGGCGAGCTACCGAGCGTGTCTCACGACTCTTTCCATGGCGAGCGCGCGAAGCATTGATTATGTAGGGGCAAGCCGCCATGCCTGCCCGTGTTGAGTGGTGACCGCCCCGCGGCCCCGTGAGCACCCAGTGGTGGTTTGACGCGCGGTGCGAGCGCAGGGACCCGCGCCTACTCCGGAAAGCCCTCTTTGTGGATGCCTGGAATCAGCCGTAGAGCGTTCTTGTAGTAGATGTGTTTCAGGGCGTCATCGGGGAGGTCGAGGCCGTACATTTTCCAGTGAGCGTGGTAGCGGCGGTAGTAGTCGAAGTATTCGTCGCGTGTCTCGAGAACCCGCCAATAGTAAGGAAACTCATTCGGTTGGTAGCTGTCTTTGCCGAATAGAACTCGGTCCTTGTACTTGATCAGGAACTCGCGGGCCGTGAACGGCTGGCGGCCGAGTTCCGCGAGAACCGCTCCCATTTCTGAGTAGACGTTCGGGTACTTGTCGAAGAGCCGGCCGAGGCGCCCTAAATCGTGCCCGTGCCAGCCAAGGTGGGCAATGATGAAGTCCACACCAGGGTGTTTTTCGACCAGCCGGTTCCGCTCGGCCATTAGCTCTTCGAAGCGGGGGAAACGCTCCGGCGGATAGCGCCGCTGTGGGCGCAGCTTCAACTCAGCCAGCGCTCGTTGAAGCGGTCCCAAGGCTCGAAAAACGGAGCTGGGCCGCCGATGTGAATCAGGACGGGAACCTTCAGCCGGGCGCAGGTTCGCCAGACCGGATCGAGTACCGGGTCGTCAGCTGGCATGCGCCGGCCGTCGCCATATCTGGTAAACAGGCCGAGGTTCCCGAAGATTTTGAGACCCTGCGCCCCATTGCGGACGTCTTCTTCGAGCTGTGCCGCCGATTTCTTGCCCCAGTCAGGATCGTCAATCGTTCGGAAATCCAGGTTCGCAAACAAGGCAAACCGCCTCGGGTAGCGACCCTTGTAATTCTTGACGAACTGCTTCAACGTCTCGCCGGTGCCCCCGCTGAGATTGACCAGAACCCGGAGGTTCAGCTCGTCCATCTCCTTCACGATTTGGTCCAGCACGCTGCCGCTGGCGTCTCTGTGGTGGCTATGAACGTCGATGACCGGGAACTTGCCGCTCTTCACCGGATGCGCCGGCACGACCAGCGTCGACCGGGGCTGATACTCTTCAACCGTCAGGTCTTGAGCGGTCGCGCCGCTGACGATGAGGGCCAAGCAAACAATCGTCGGCCACCAGCGCCTGGTATCTGGGCCAAGACCAAATTGATTTCGTTTCGTCATTTTTCGTTCCGAGTCCCTCAAACATCACCTATGTATCTACCGTAGCAAGCAGGAACACTCGTGGGACGGGCGATGATGTATGTCCGGTTCATTAGAACAGCTTTCTCAGATCCCTGAACCCGGAGGACCTACACCGCTTACACTATTCGTATGGTCCGTTTTCGGTTTGCCGGTAGGCCTTTTGCGGTGATTTTGGTGATCTGCTGGTCGGTTCTCCAAAGCCGGGCGGAAGTGAAGTTTCTACGAGCACAACACGAATCAGCTTCAGCTACGGTGCTATTCGATTGGCCCCACGACATCGATTGGGAGAGTCTCGCGCGAGACCACGCTCCGTGGGCGTTTACCGACATCCTGTCGCCTGACCGGTTGGATCAAGTCGAGAAGGCCTATTGTGAACCTTGCGCTTCGTCCGACGTCCCCTTCGATGCCCCGCTCGACGCGACCATAGGCGACGGATTCCACCGCTACTTGATCACGCCACAAGGCATCGAGCCGCTAGTAGTTACCCATTTCGAAGGGCGTGTCCGGTTTGACAAGCGTAAAGATGGCTCGTGGAAAAGGGATCGGGTCTTTGGGAAAGTCGCGGCCACTTTCGCCTCCGGTACAGCGCCCAAAAACGGGGGGTTCGTCCTCGTCGCACCGGAAGGTATGTCGCCAAGGCTGATTCCAAGCGCACGCTTCGTTGCGACAAGGAACGGCCAGCAACTTCAGTGCGCTTATCAGAAAGATGACCTCCACTATAAGCTGACGCTCCCGTTTGAAGGCGCGAGCGCTGTCGAGTCAACGCTGAGCTTCCACGTCGGCGAGCTGGAGTTCTGCTGGGTTCAGTGGAAACCCGACCGAGGGTGTGAATACGCCTGCTGTGAGGAGCAGTATTCGCTGTTTTCAACGGATGGCGAGCTTAAGTTGCTGGACACTCAACTATACAATTGCGACTAATTGCGACCTATAGTTCGCTTTTCTCACCCGTGGCGAGGCGAAGTGCGTGAGAAGCCCGTCAGTGGAAAACCGGGCGCAAACCGGGGGCAAACCGGGACAGCCTCAGTTACGGAAGAAGCTCGGTTGACTGATCTCACAAGTCATTACAATATGAGCACTTTGCATTTTCGTCACGCTAGGAGAGCAAGCCATGTCTGGATCAGCGAACCGCTAGCGTAAGATATTCTCTAAAAAGGACTTGACACACTTTTCAGCTGTTAGAACGGTACCATAATTGAGGCTGTCCCGGTTCTTCCCGGTTTTTTCCGTTGAAACTCACCTTGCGGCCGCTAGAGCGGTACCATAATCGAGGTTGTCCAGCTTAGCTCGCAGCACTCTTGCCGGACCCTTCCTCTTCCGCTTCTCGATGTGACACAGTCCAACCCGAGAAAGCCCCCGACATCGGCATTCCTCTGCTTCTGCCTGTTCGCCGGCCTTTCCGCTTGTGCGCAAGATGAGCAGGCCCACCTGTTTCGGTACGCCCACTCGCAGCCGGCCCAACATCCCCGCAGTGAGTCGATGCGGTTCTTCGACGACGAACTTGAGCGCAGGACCAGCGGCCGAATTCAAGTCGAGAATTACTTCTCCGGAGTCCTCGGCAACGACCGGGAAGTCATGGACCTGGTCGCGCTGGGGGTTGTCGAAGGAACGCGCGGGGGCTTTTTTGCGGACGCGAACCCGAAGTACAACCTCTTCTTGCTGCCGTTTCTCGTAGCCGACTGGGACCAGGCGCTGCGGCTCATCAACAGTCCCTTGACCGAACGGACTAACCGGGGCGCCCGAGCCAACGGGTTTCACATTCCCGCTTGCGGGATCTCGCAGGGTTTTCGATCCCATACGAACAGCGTTCGTCCGATACACACCGCCGAAGATCTTGCGGGTCTGAAGATGCGGGTACCGCCGCAAGAGGTTTACGTTGTAACAGCGAGAGCTTTCGGGGTCAACCTGCAAGAGATTCCCTATGTCGAGGTCTATCAGGCGGCCAAGACCGGGGTCATCGACGGCCAGGACAATCCCCCGGCGAACATCTGGGAAGAGAGATTCTACGAAGTGCAGAAATACCTCACCATCACGAACTACAGCACAGGCCCGGACCCGTTCATGGTCAATCTGAACTGGTATGAGGAGCTGCCGGAATCCCTGCGGGGAAAATTCGACGAGACCGCACGCGAGGCAATGATCTACAGCGACCGGCTGAATCGGGAAAAAGAGCAGGAGTATATCGAGCGGCTTTCCGGCGAATTGGAGACGAACTACGTCACGGAAGCAAACCTCAAGAGGTTTCGCGAACTGGCTCTGCCGGTGTATCAATACTTCGTGGACAAGGGTCACTTGACCTGGGAGGAAATCAACGAGGCTCGCCGAATCGCGCTCGCGAGTCGTTGATTGTTGCGGCTATGGACTCGATCAAGCCTACGCCGGCGACCCTTCTCAGCAACGTCGATCGAAAACTGACTAGCGTTCTCGAGACGCTGCTCGCGCTTTGCTTGCTGCTGATGCTCCTAACCATTCTGCTTCTGGTTCTGCTGCGCTATGTCTTCAACCTAGGGATCGTGGGAGCGAACGAGATGGTGACAATCCTTTTCGTCTACACGACCGCGATCGGCTCCGCCATTGCCGTCGGAAAGAAAGAGCACGTCGCGGTCGAGTTCCTGATCGAAAAGCTGTCACCCAACTGGAGAACCTCCGCCGATATCTTCGGGTACGCCGGTGTCGCGCTATTGAACGGAATAATGCTCTGGCACAGCCTTCGCTGGATCTACGTCACCGGAGACTATCTGATGCCTGCCACCCAGTTACCGCGCTTCTACGCCCAGGCGAGCGTTCCCATCGGATGTGGCTTGGCGGTCTTGTACGGGGTCGTTCGAATGGTTTCCGCGCTCAAATCCAGCCGGGAGAATGCAGCTGCCTGACGGCGCGTGGCCAGCGCATAGGGACTCTGCGAGAAAAACGTCATGTTGATCCTGCTGATCGTGCTTCTGATCCTCATTGGCGCTGGTGTCCCGATCGCATATTCTCTCGGGCTCTCCGCGGCGGTTTTCTTCCTTTTCGCGGATCCCGAGCTCCTCCAAGTGTTGCCGCAGAGGCTCTTCTCCGGTATGAATTCGTATGCACTCATCGCGCTGCCCTTCTTCATCTTGATGGGCCTGCTGATGAACGCCGGCGGCATTACGAACCGTTTGATCGAATTCAGCTCTCTCTTTGTCGGCAGGCTGCGAGGCGGCCTCGGATTGGTAAACGTCCTGGCGAGCATGCTCTTCGGCGGTATTTCCGGCTCTTCCGCATCCGACACCGCGTCGATTGGTTCCGTGCTCATCCCGGAGATGAAAGCCCGTGGGTATCCCGCCCGATTCGCCAGCGGTATTACGGTCGCCTCGTCGACGATGGGAATGATCATCCCGCCCAGCATTCCGATGGTGCTCTACGGCGTGGTCGCCCAGCAGTCGATCGGCAAGTTATTCCTCGGGGGAGTCATTCCAGGCGTGCTCGTCGGCGTGCTGCAGGTCGCAATTGCACTCGGGATCGCGCGACGAAGAGACTACCCGCGGGAAGATACCTCGTCGAGCTTGCGGCAGGCGATACAGCGAACGGTCCGTTCTTTGCCGGTTCTTCTCATGCCGGTGATCGTAGTGGGAGCGGTAGTTTTCGGTGTCGCAACGGCCACCGAGTCAGCAGCGCTTGGCGTGGCATACGCCGCGGTTGTCGGGTTTTTCCTGCTTCAACAGTTGAAGGCCACGGCGTTTGTGACCTGCCTCAAATCGGCTATACAGACCAGCGCCCGAATCATGATCATTATTGCGCTCTCGCAAGTTTACATCTGGGTGCTGGCCCTCGAGAGGACTCCCGAGGCAATCGCGAGCGTTGTCACCGGCCTTGGCCTGGGACCGGTGGCGATGCTGCTGGTAGTCGATGCAATAGTCCTGATAGCCGGGACTGTCATCGACGTCAGTCCGGCGATCCTGTTGCTGACTCCGGTCTTTCTTCCCGCATTGAGCGAAGCCGGTGTCTCGCCTATCCACTTTGGAGTGACTCTGGTGTCGGCCCTGGCGGTCGGCGCTTGCACCCCGCCTGTAGGAAACTGCCTCAATGTTTGCGCGGCGGTTTCGAAGCTCCCGATTGGATCGATCTTTCGCGGCGCGGCGCCGTTTCTCCTCGCCAACATCACCGCGATCCTGTTGATCACGCTCTTCCCGCAATTGGTGCTGTGGCTGCCGTCCGTTCTCATGGACTAGTGCTTGACCGCAGAGGTACGAGTTGTTTGTGAGCCCCTTCCCGGAGGAACTTGTTCCTTGCTCACGCACCACCTGGCGACGAGGGAATCGGGGCCGCGAATGCAGTGAGCGGTCATCACTCCCGTTCGGGTCTGACCATCAACTCGCAGCTCTCGTCGGGCAGCCTAACCGTAAGCACCAGGTTGTTTAGCTTCGTCAGTTTGCCCTGGTACTGGAAATAGACGTAGCCCCTTGATGCCTTGGACATAGGCTCGTTGGGCAGGGCGTGCAGGAGCACTATCCTTTCGGGAAGTTCATCGGGGTGGGGCTCACCCTCAGGTCTTCGAGGAGCACCTGGAATCTCACGTGGAGTACCCGTTGGGTCCCGCTGCCCCGGAGCGCCCGGTGGCCCGCGTGGCCCGCCGACCCTCACGTGCGGGTCTCTTCCGGTTCGCGGATCGACCCTTCCCGCGGTCATTGCCAAGTCCAGGCCGTCGTTCCACCAGGGATTGCGGAGTATGGCAACCACATATTGATAGTAATTGATAGTCAACGGGGACTAGCGGCGGGTTCTTGTTCCGCTTCCAGTCCAGTTCGAAGCTATTCCCCGTTAGATGGAGCGACTTGCCCGGAGCTGGGAACACTCCGACCTCGAAAATGAGCACGCCACGAATGTGTTGCATGCCCCTCGGTGTGGGAAGGCTCCTGCGGAGGTACTCGACTCCTAGCGAACCATGTTCGACCGTGCAGGCGAAAGGGTATTCCGCGACGCTCTCTTTGGGCTCCAGGGCCGAGGCGAAAAGGATCCCGCTGTTAAGGGTCGCACAGACCGTGCAGATGAAGGCGAGCTTTTTCATTTGGGCCTCCGGTTCGGGTTCCGAACGCAGCAAGCGACCATCGTCCCTTGGACGTTCGGGATTGCCCGCCGGTCGCTACGGGCACAGCCCGAGGGGTTGCTACGCTCATCTTATGCTTTGTGGGTAAATCGTGGGGACGGATCGGACGGGCACGACTCTCTTTTTCATTTTCGAGATCCGCTGAACGTAGGCTTTGAGCGCCCCTTGCGGCGGTGTAGACTGGGGCAGGGGAAAGTAGGGTCGAAGGCGCGATGACACCCGCTGACCGGCAGCCGGTTGGTCACGATGATCACAAGAATCTCGGGTAACAACACCATTCGCGGCCACCTGCTACTTGCGGTTTTGGCCAGCAGTGTCTGCGCCGCCCAGGACAGGTGGCAAGGGTCGGCGCACCTTGACGCCTTGGTCGATCACGCTATCCGGGACGGCACGACACCCGGGGCTGTCCTGCTGGTCGGACATCAGGGGCAGGTTGTCCATCGCAAAGCCTACGGGTTCCGCAGCTTGGTCCCCCGGCGCGAACCGATGACCGTCGATACGGTCTTCGATTGCGCATCGCTCACGAAGGTTCTGGCGACGGCGCCGGCCCTGATGATGCTTGTCGAGAAGGGCCAGGTTAGGCTCAACGATCCTGTTACACGGTTCCTGCCTGAGTTTGCTGCAGCGGACCCTCCTATCACAGTTCGCCAGCTGCTGACGCACTTTTCCGGATTACGCCCCAACCTCGATCTCGACCCGCCCTGGAGCGGTTACGAAACTGGTGTCGGCAAGGCGTCCCGGGAAACGCCTGAAGACCCGCCCGGGACTCGATTCCGCTACAGCGACATCAACTACCTTCTGCTCGGAGAGATCGTAAATCAGTTGAGTGGCGAGCCGTTGGACAAGTTCGCGAGCGAGAGGATCTTCGAGCCGCTGGGCATGGAGCACACGAGATTCCGGCCACCCGAGGAGTGGCAACCGCGTATCGCTCCGACCGAAGAGCTGGAGGATGGGACCGTCCTGCGCGGGGTTGTCCACGATCCTACTACGCGGCTTATGGGCGGGGTTGCAGGTCCGGCAGGGGTTTTTTCGACGGTCGACGACCTAAGCCGCTTCGCGCGAATGATGCTCCAAGGGGGGCGGCTCGACTCAAATCGCATCTTAAGCCCGTTAAGCGTAGCAACGATGACGAGTTCCGAAAGCCCCCGGGGTCAGCACATCCAACGCGGTCTTGGGTGGGATTTGGACTCGCCCTACTCATCCCCAAGAGGAGATCTCTTTCCTGCCGGCTCCTATGGTCACACCGGCTATACGGGAACGTCGATTTGGATCGACCCCTCCACCGAAACCTACGTGATCCTTTTGACGAACCGCGTGCATCCGAAGCCGAATACGTCGGTCGTACGGCTCCGGAGCTTGGTGGCTACCGTTGTCGCGGCTTCGTTGACTGATGTTGATCCCGAAAAGATTCGCCGAGCCAATCGATCGAATCGACAGCAGGCCTCTGATGAACCTCGTCGTCAATCGAAGGTTCTAACGGGGCTTGATGTACTGGCGCGAGATGGCTTTCAGCCCTTCGCGGGCAGGAAGGTGGGGCTGATCACGAACCACACAGGCATTGATCGCCAGGGGCGGCGAAATGTGGATCTGTTCAGGACGGCCCCCGGTGTCCAACTCAAAGCTATCTTCACACCCGAGCACGGGCTTGAAGGCACGGCCAAATCGGAACATGTGGAGAACTCCCGCGACCCCGCGACAGGGGTACCTATCTATAGCCTCTACCAACGGCACCGGCGGCGTCCGAGCCCGGAGATGCTACAGGGTGTCGACGTTCTGGTTTTCGACATCCAGGACGTCGGAACCAGGTTCTACACCTACATCACGACGATGGCCTATAGCATGGAGGAGGCCGCACGGGCCGGGATTACCTTTTACGTGCTGGATCGGCCGAACCCGATCACTGGCACCCGGGTGGAAGGACCGATCCTGGAAGATGCCTCCCGGTCTTTCATTGGCTATTTCCCGATGCCGGTTCGCCACGGGATGACCGTTGGAGAGCTGGCTGTGATGTTCAATGAGGAAAGAAAGATCGGGGCTAAGGTAGAGGTTGTGCGCATGGAAGGCTGGGAACGCCAACTCTGGTTCGACCAGACGGGCCTGCCGTGGGTCAACCCGTCGCCCAACCTGAGAACGCTCGAGCAGGCGGTCCTCTACCCCGGGATCGCACTGCTCGAGGGGCTTAGCAATTGGTCTGTGGGCCGGGGCACCGCGACGCCGTTCCAATTCGTTGGCGCCGATTGGATCGACGGATCAGCACTCGCCGAGTCACTGAATCAGCTTGGGCTGGCGGGAGTGAGTTTTTATCCAGCACGCCGTACGCCCAGCTGGTCAAGGTTTGCCGCCACGCGAATCGAAGGCGTGCAGATCGCGATTGTCGATCGCGATTCGCTGGAGCCAACGAGGCTGGGTCTTCATATCGCGGCGGAGCTGGTACGGTTGCACTCCGGGCGAATCGAGCTCAGTCGGGCAGCGCGGTGGATTGGGCACACGCCAACCCTGCGAGCTCTTGCACGTGGCGACGGAGCACCCGCTATCTGGGCGCTCTGGGAGAACGAAATGGAGGGATTCCTGCCTACTCGGAGCCGGTACCTACTCTATTGACACAGCAGCTCCGACAGCCGCCTGGACCGTCTCGCTGGCCAAGCCGCGGGTCGACCGTGCGGTAGCCAGCGAGTTTCAAAAGCTCTCTACTGAATTGACTTGGATTTGGTACCGCTCCCCGGTGGACGTCCCCGCTTCCTCTCGGTAGCGTTTTTCATCCATGACGGAGGGCGCCCTCTGCGCTTGCCGCGGCCTCGGGCGAGCCGCTCTAGAGAAATAATCGCGTCCTCAATCTGCTCTCTTTCCTGCCGCAGCTCGGACAGAATCTTGTTTACATCCATGTTTCTACCCCTCTCAATACGCCAACAGGCGTTTCTAATTCAAGTAGATTCCCCCGGCCAGGCTTTGAGCAAGTTTCGTTCTGAAAACAGAACAAATCAGCCCAAAGGCTGTCCGTCCAATGATTTATACCAGACCAAACCGGCCAAAGTCAACCAGTTTGTTCCGGTTTCAGAACAGTGAACGAAAATTTTATACTGTTGGCCCCTATTCTACCCACTCAAGCGCGTGGAGCAAGCCAACTTGGGAACATAAAAGCCCAAAATGATCCAAGAGCAATGGCCATCGAGATGGGAGAATTCGTTGGGGTCATGACCCAACTGACCTCTTTCCACCGAAAGAAGCGGCTTTTCTCCAGAAAAGATAGAAGGGGATGCCGGCGCAGATCAATCCGCCGCCCAGCAAGGATTCACGAGGGGAATCCCACAGCGTCATCAGAACCACCGAAACTGCCGCCAGTATGAAGAACGCCGGCACGAGGGGGTACCCTAGTACCCGGTATGGCCGCGGAAGGTCGGGGCGTTCGGCTCGCAACACGAAGACCGACGAGGCGGTCATAGCATAGAGAATCCAGCTGGCAAATATCACGTAGGTAAACAATTGCTCGAAATGACCGGAAAGCACCAGAACAGCCGCCCAGCCACTGACCGCGAGGATGGAATAGTGCGGGCTGCGATGAGCCGGATGAACTCTCGCCAGGGAGGCGAAAAACAAGCCGTCGCGGGCCATGGCATAGGGAACGCGGCCGCCCGACAGGATTGCGCCGTTAAGCGCGGCGAAGATAGAGATCATGGCCGCGAAAGCGACGGCATCTCCTCCCGCGGGGCCCAAGAAACGGCGAGCAGCCTCGCTGGCGACTCGGTCGGTGGCGGCTACATCCTGGGCGGGAAGAACGTAGAAGTAGGCAAGGTTCGTGACAATGTAAATCGCGAGGACGGCCAGCACCCCAAGAATCAGTGCCCGCGGAATGTTTCGGTGGGGGGCGCGAATCTCTCCGGAGATCATCGTCAGATTGTTCCAGCCGTCGTAGGCCCAAAGTGCGGCAACCAGGGCGGCGAAGAATCCGCGCAGGCCACCGGTGTGGGTGACGCTGGAGGTGAGGTGATCCGAGCGGCCTCCACCCAATGCAGCCGCTAGTCCCACAAGGGCCAATATTAGAAAGATCTTGAGCGCTGTAACACTCGTTTGCACACGGGCGCCGGCCTTCACCCCAAAATAGTTCACCCACGCTAGGCCAACGATCAAGCCGATTGCCAGAATCTGTCCATAGGAAACATCAAGCGGCGCCCCACCTTCACCGAGTGGTAGCGGGAGGACAATAAATGGTGTTGAAAGCAGCGGCCAGAAGTTGGCGAGATAGAGGGAAAATGCCGTCGCCAGGGCCGCGATGGAACCGCTCTTCGCCACCCAAAACTGGGTCCAGCCATAGAGAAAGCTCCACAGCTTCCCGTACGCCTCCCGCAAGAAGACGTATTCTCCGCCCGCTTGGGGCATAGCAGCACCCAACTCCGCATAGGTTAGGGATCCACCCAAAGAAAGCAATCCGCCGAAGACGAACACGATCAATACCAGCGACGGTGTTCCCACCTCGGCAATCATGGTGCTGGGGACGAGGAAGATTCCGCTTCCGATAATAGTGCCGACAACGACGGAGGCTGCCTCCCAGGCCCCCAGGCGCCTAAGCAGCGCCGGTTGGTCCTTTTCGAGATTCTCGTTCACGATCGGCTCCACCCTACGGCCCTTCCGTGCCGCGGTGTTGTGCCGCGAAAGCGGGCTACGCTCATCCGTTCTGTTGCACCTCAGGTCGCAGGGTGGACTTGCCTTCTCCCGAAGCAACACACGGCCGTTGCGATCGCGGTGGCGATCAACAATTGCCACGGGAAAGCGATCCTCAATGGCTGCCAGGCGTGGGGCGCCCACGTTCTCCAGATTTGCGGCTGCAGCAGTACCACGCTACAGAATCCGCTGGCTAAGGCGAGCACCACGCTGGTTCCGTTGCCACGCGAGGTAAGGGCGGCCGTCAGAAAAACCGCCACCAGGCCGGAATAGGCGAACGTCATCACACTCAGCGAGAAATCGATCAGCGACTGCTCCGCGGCCTGCTGCCAGTAGACGCAGACCATTGCAAACCCGCCCAGCACGACTCCCCATCCCACCACGGCGCAGCGACCGACCCGCAGATAGTGACGCTCCCCTTGGTCGGGGAACACATTGCGATACCAATCGTTCACAAACGAGGACGCCATGGCGTTCAAGGCCGAATTCAAACTCGACAATCCCGCCGCGAACAGACCGGCCATCATGAAACCCGGCATTCCGGCCGGCATCTCCCCGAGAATAAATGAAAGGAAGATCTGCCGGCTGTCGTCCACGGTGTAGCTAGGCGCCGCGGCGCCCATCAGGTCGGGGCGGAGATAGAAGATGTAGAGCAACGATCCGATGGCGAGAAAGAGAGCGATCACCGGGATTTGCACGAGGATCCCGCTTATCACCGACCAGCTCCCCTTCTTGGCGCTGCGGCAGGTCAACATGCGCTGGGCAAGGTCTTGGTCGGTACCGTAGGCCCCGATATTGAGCAACGTCAGGCCGGTCAATGCCGTGAGCAAGGTATAGTGCGCCGAGGGGTTGAATCCCAGACCGGGCTTCGATAGATCGAGGCCGAGATCGATCACGGCCAGCTTCGACGACACGCCTCCACTCGAGTCTCCGAGCACCGTGACAATCTCCCCCATGGATAGCGGAATCCTCTGGAGCAGCAGCCAGCAGGCCCCAACCGCCGCGCCAACGAAAACCACTGCCTGGATGACGTCGCTCCAGATGATGCTGCGCACCCCGCCGGCCAAGGTGTAGAGGACCCCCGACAAGGTGAGGGCGGCGATCGCCAGCCATACGTGGAACGGTTCGAGGTCGCCGAAAAGGATCAGCGACGCCGGCAGGGCCGCGATGAAGATACGCGCGCCGCTCGCAAACACACGGCCGATCATGAAAGTCCAGCTCGACGCTACTTTGGCCTTGGTTCCGAAGCGTAGCTCGAGAAACTCATACACAGTAGCGACGCGATAGCGGTAAAAGATAGGGACCAGCACCAAGGCCACTAACGCGGCGCCAAGAATCGCACCGACGTTCATCGTCAGGTAGGTCAAATCCCCGCGGAAAGCTTGCTCCGGCGCCCCGATAAAAGTCGCTGCCGAGAGAGAGGTAGCGAGAATAGACACCGCCACGGCCCATGCCGGCATCGCACGCCCGGCCAAGAAATAGTCCTCGGTTCCGGCCTGCTTCTTGCGCCCAAGCCATAGGCCGCTGAGTAAGAGCACCAACCCGTAGCAGCCCATGGTGGCCCAATCATAGAGGCCAAAGCTGTAGTTGCCGTTCAAATGCGTATCTCCGGAACTCCCCTATCAATCCCAAACCCTTTCGCCGCCATCGCCTACGGCCGGGTAACATGCAAGTTCGCTGTCAAGTGTCCCCCGAAACCCGGCCATCGCATAGTTGATTACAGGATGAGTTGTGAAGACAAAGTCGTCGCGCGAGAGGACGGGAAGCGAGCTAAAAGCATGGGCGATTCGTGGCCGTCGATTCGGGCGGGCGCCCTCTACGGGTTTGCGCATTTGCGCCGCCAGTGAGAGGAAGTCCAACGCCCTCGTCCGAGCCAAGAGCGGCTCCTTTTAAAGGACTTCCACTGTTGGCGGAAGTGTGCACCGGAGATGGCGACGGTGATAAGATAAACCAGAATCAGTCCTAGATCGGATAGCGATCGTACCAGTAAGGGGGCTGCGACCGATCCAGGATTGTAGCAAACCCCCCGAGGAAAATATGGCGCAATCATCAAGTCCGGCGATACGCTCAGAAAGCGAACCGCTCCAAGGGTACGGTGACTGTGGCCACGGAAGCTCACTGCTGCCCCGGGAGATGCCCGAAGATAGAAGAAACCACTCGGCGTCCTGAAAGAGTCAAAATAGAAGAAGTGCCCTAGGCGGACCCCTTGCCAACTGTCCCTTGGTGCTCTATACTCCCGTTGATACTGGCACAAATCTCTCTTGCTAGGGACACGAGGATCGGACAAAGAGGAAAACGAAGTTTCATGGAGAAAGCAACCATGCTGAGACGATTCACCCAGGTGACGCTGAGCGCTGTGATCCCTTTGTGTATTTGCGCTGTGGCGCTGCCTCAAGAAGGCGGCGAGCCGGCGAAAAAGGGCCCTCAATGGGAAGACCAGGCAGAGTACACGCTGGTCAGCACAACCTATCAGGAGAAGGACCCAAACAAAAAACTGCAGCTGCTAGACGAGTGGAAGCAGAAGTACCCAGAGACGGACTTCTCGCTGGACCGGGTGCGTGTCTACATGGCCACCTACCAGCAGGCTCGCCAGAACGGCAAGGCCGTCGAGACCGCCAAGGAGCTTCTAGGAGTCGTCCCAGGTGACTTCTCGGCCAACGTGACCATCGCATCTTTTACACCTTTCCTGGGAAAGACCGATGCCGAGACGCTCACGGATGGCGGGTCGGCCGCTACGACGTTGCTGAAGGGGATTGATGAGCACTTCAAGGCCAGCAACAAGCCGGCGCAAGTTTCCGTACAGGCTTGGGACAACGCACGTAAGCAGATCGAGACGTCCTCGCAGCAGACTCTTGGCTGGGTTGCGATGCAGAAGAAAGACAACATCGAGGCGGAGGAGCGATTCAAAAAGGTCCTAGGGCTGAATCCAACATCGGGGCAGGTCTCCTACTGGCTGGGTCAGGTGGTGTTGGGACAAGGCAACCCCGACAAGAATGAGTTGGCCATGTTTTCCTTCGCTCGCGCCGCTGCCTACGAAGGCCCCGGCGCCCTTCCACCGCAGGGTCGCCAGCAGGTCAACGAGTTCTTGAAGGGGATTTATGAGAAGTTCGCGGGTACGGAAGAGGGTCTAGCTGAGATGAAGGAACTGGCGAAGACTCGACCCCTACCGCCTGCCGACCTCGAAATAAAGTCGGCTTCCCAAAGGAAGTTCGAAGCCGAGCAGCTACAGAGGAAGCGGAACCCTAAGCTTTACGTCTTTATTGACCTGAAGAAGACTCTCCAGGGAGCGGGCGGCGACTCCACGTGGTCACAACTTAGGGGCAAGCTCACCCCAGAGATGAGACTCTTTGTCATTTCAGCGACCCCGGCCAGCCGACCTAGAACAATCAACCTTAGCAGCAAAAACGGCGGGGCCGTGGAAGTGGCTCTGACCCTAGAAAACCGGCTGAGGAGCGCAATTGGGGCCGGGCGGCAGGTCACGTTCGAGGGCGTTGCCGTTGCCCTGACGAAAAGCCCATTCCGGCTAACCTTAAACGAGGGCAAGCTCGTCCAGTAGGGCAGACGCCTTGGCGATTCTTAACGGACTCTTGCCGTTTTGCCTCCGCAGTACGAAAACTCCTCTCCCGAGACGCGTGTCAGTTCGTACCGACTTGCCCTTAGCTTAGTACACAATTTCATAAATACACTAACGTATCTAGGCCTTGAAAGTTATGTTCTGATGTGGCACAGTGGCACGAGGGAGGTTACCCCACGTGCCTCGCAAAAGCCCTTACCACATCGTGCTCTCTTCCGCCGAAGCCCGTGAGTTACAGCGCCGTACCTCGAAGTATACGTTATCGTATTTTCAGGTCGTTCGGGCCCAGATGATCTTGCTTGCCGCCCAGGGCCTTTCCAACCAGGAGATCGCCCGCCGTCTGCGGACACGACGCGAGGTCGTCTGCCTGTGGCGCAAACGTTTCTACCAGCAACGTCTCGAGGGTCTCGAAGAGCGTCCGCGGTCCGGTCGGCCACGGGCCTTTCCCCCCGGAGCTGGTCGTCGAGATCAAGGCACTAGCCTGTGAACTTCCCGCCAGCCAAGACCGCCCCCTGTCTCGTTGGAGCAGCGGGGAACTGGCCCGCTATGCCTGCCAGGCTGGACTGGTGGCCAGCTTGTCGGGTAGCACCGTCTGGCGCTGGCTCCACGAAGACGCCATCCGCCCCTGGCAGCATCGCAGTTGGATCTTCCCTCGCGATCCGGATTTCGCCACCAAGGCGGGGCGTATCTTGGATCTCTACGAGCGGCAGTGGGACGGCAAGCCCCTTAGCTGCGATGAGTTCGTGCTTTCGGCCGACGAGAAGACCAGTATCCAAGCACGCCGTCGCAAGCACGCCACTCACCCCCCGCGATCCAGATCGGCCATGAAGGTGGAACATGAGTACGAACGATGTGGGGCGTGGGCCTACCTCGCTGCACTCGATGTTCAGCGTGCCAAACTCTTCGGTCGTTGCGAGTCGAAAACGGGCATCGAACCTTTTGACCGCTTGGTGGAGCAAGTCATGTCTCAACCCCCCTATGACCAGGCCCGCCGGGTGTTCTGGATCGTTGACAACGGCTCGGCGCATCGGGGCCAACGGTCGATCGTCCGTTTGAAGCAGAAGCATCCCACCCTGGTATTGGTGCACGGGCCAGTGCTCGCCAGTTGGCTCAATCAAATTGAAATCTACTTTTCGATCTTGCAGCGCAAGGCCCTCACCCCCAATGATTTCGCATCGCTCGCGGCGGTGGAAGACCGCCTGTTGAGCTTCCAGCAACACTACGAGTCGATTGCGAGACCATTTGAATGGAAGTTCACTCGACGCGATCTGACCGATCTATTGCACAAGATAAAAAGACAGCCCCACAACTCGACTCCGCTCGCCGCATAGCTGAAAATAATACGTGACCGTACTTACGAAACGGTGTACTTAGGAAGAGTAGGAAAGTCGAGGACAGGCTGACACAGGGGTCGGTGACGCCCGCCGTGGAAAAAAGGGGGAAGTCGGGGACAAGGGGGGAAACTTGGAAACCGGGAAACCGGAAACTGGAAACTGGAAACTGGGGAAACTGGGGACAGTTTCCCATTTCGGTGACAAGTAATGCTCATCGCCCCATGGAGACACTTGACACACGCGCTATCCTCAGGGTGGGAGGACCGCAACGAGCGGCATCACGACGAGCGAGAAAAAAATGCGAAACAAAGCCAATTTCGCACAATCCGTTTGCAATCAATGAGTTGCGGAGTGATCCAGTGCGCCTGCGCGAACCTGGAACCATCCCGCGTGCCTGTCCCCGTTCCCCTTTGGAATAGTCGGCTGCCCCAATGCTGTCAATCGGGATGCGTCCCGAGAGTCCTATGAACACTGCCGCGTCGAACGAATCAATCCCGCGACTGCGGATGCGGGGCATCGGTAAGTCTTTCGGCGCGACCCGCGCGCTGGATGAGGTGGATCTCGAGGTTCAATCCGGGCGAGTGCATGCCTTGGTCGGCGAAAACGGGGCCGGGAAGAGCACGCTGATGAAGGTATTGAGCGGCGTGCTTCTACCGGACGCGGGCCAGATCGAGGTCGATGGGGATCCCTTCCAGCCGGCGGATCCTTTGGACGCGCGCCAAAACGGCGTTGCGATGATCTACCAGGAACTGGCGCTGGCACCGCATTTAAGCGTGGCGGCCAATGTCGTGCTGGGGATTGAGCCGGCCACCTACGGGTGGTTGCAGTCCACCAGTGCCGAGCAGCTGACCACGCAGGCCCTCGAAACTCTCGGGCACCGGGACATTTCGCCGAGGGCCATCGTCGGCGAGCTGAGCATCGGAGCACAGCAAGTCGTCGAAATCGCCAGAGCGTTGGTGATCCGGGCCAGGATTGTCGTTTTCGACGAGCCGACCAGCAGCCTAACGCAGGGAGACGTCGACCGCCTTTTCGATCTGATCCGGAAGTTGTGCGGCGAGGGCGTCTCCGTCGTCTACATCAGCCACTTTCTGGAAGAGGTCGAGCGGATCGCCGACCGCTTCACGATTTTGCGAGACGGGCGGTCAGTGGCCACCGGCGACATGGCCGGAACGTCGCTCAAACAGATTGTCGAGTGGATGGTGGGTCGCAAACTCAACGAAATGTTCCCTCGCGTCCCGCATTCGATCGGCGAGCCGATTCTCGAGCTGGACAAACTGGCCTCCCCGGGGGTTCGCTCGGCTAGCTTCCAGCTTCGTCGCGGTGAGATTCTGGGGATTGCCGGGCTCATCGGCGCGGGCCGCACGGAGATGCTGCGAGCCATCTTTGGGTTGGCGCCGGTGCGCGAAGGCCGGGTCCGAGTCGCTGCCTTCGAAGGCCCCGCTACTCCGGCCGAGAGGCTGCGGCACGGCGTGGGTCTCCTGAGCGAAGACCGGAAAAACGAAGGACTGGCGGCCGGCTTGACCGTCGAGGACAACCTTGCACTCTCGCAGCTCCAACCTTACGCTCGGAACGGATGGCTCCGCAGGGGGGCGCTCCGCGAGGCCGCGGTCTCTTGGATGGATCGGCTCGCCGTAAAGGCGACTGGGCCGCAGGCGTCCATCGCGTCCCTTTCGGGCGGCAACCAGCAGAAGGTGCAGCTCGCACGATTGCTGCATCACGATTGTGACGTGCTGCTGCTTGACGAGCCCACCCGAGGGATCGATGTCGCGAGCAAAGTGCAAATCTACGAGTGGATCGGTCGGCTGGCGGCTTCGGGCAAAGCCGTGGTGTTCGTCAGCTCCTGTGTTCCTGAATTGCTCGGCGTCGCTGACACCCTGGCCGTAATGTCCCGTGGGCGGTTAGGGGCCGCTGCTCCCGTAGACAAGTGGGACGAGCACTCCATCCTGCTCGCGGCCACCGGCACCCAGAACTGACTGTCTCTCGATTGCGATGTGACTTTGGTCGTTTGCCGAACCGGGGATCGAATCTTCCTACTGCCTGGTCAGCTCAACCCAGTAAGGCAGCAGTACCCCCCGCGAAGGATTTTCACCCTCTACGTACAGGATTCCGGTAAGCCGCGTTCCCTGAACCGAAACGTCCCACTTCAGGTGATGGCGGCGGCGATTCGCGTCCGGGGTTCCGATATCGGCCCTCATTTCGGCGGTGAGTCTGTCGTTTTGAAATCGAAGTTCTGTGACCAGGGCCGATTCGCCGTTCAGCTCCGCTTTGACCGGGCCGGAACCCTTGAACTGAACCCGCAGAGGGACCTCACGCCCTGGCGCACTGACACGGCCGTCCCACGTACCGAGGATGTGTTCCGGAAGAGGTTCTCTCTCGCCTCGGCTTTCGTCCGAGGGCTCGCGAGTGTCCGATACTCGCGTGTCACTCTCGAATACGATCGAGAGGATTCGGTTGGTGAGTTGTTGCGTGATTATCTCGTTTGGCCAGCCATTCGTAGTGTTCGAGAGAACAGCTACGGCGACCTTCTCTTCAGGCACGAACGTAAGCACAACGTCGACGCCTGCTCCCCCACCGCCGTGCTTCACGATTCCGCGGCCTGCTGAGTCCGTCGTGATGTGCCAACCGATACCGTATTCGTCCTCCCCCATCGGCACCGTCGATGCTTGCATTTCCCCGATCGCCTCAGAGGATAAGATCGGTTTCTGTCCAGCAACCGGAATCTGCATGTGGAACATCGCAAACTTTAGAAGGTCGTGAACGCTCGACTGGAGCTCGGATGCACCGTGATGAGGAGTGGTGTAGTCCAACCGGCCGGAGTCAGAGCGCGCTTGCGGCCAAGAGTAACGGACTGCCCGGTCTTTGTTTCGCTCCGGTGGCGACACGCCGTAAGAATCCTCCATTCCCAGGGGAAGAAACACCTCCTGGCGCAAGAAATCGGAGAAACTACCGGAGACCTGCGAGACCAAGTGGCCGAGTAGGCCGTAGCCCAAGTTCGAATAGTGAAATGCCTGACCCGGTGGAATCATCGTCCAGCCGTAGCGTTGTATCAACGTTGGAATCGAAAGTGGCTTCTCGGATTCGTCCGTGTAGAAGGTCTCGTAGTAGCCAGGGAGGCCTGCCGTGTGTTGTGCGACGCGGCGGACCGTGGCTTTTTCGACATCACCCACGCGGGCACGGATCCCATCACCGGCCAGGTAGTCGTTGATCGGTCTATCGAGCTCCACTAAGCCTTTTTCGTGAAGCACCATCACGGCCGTTGCCGTAATGGGCTTCGACGTGGACCCGAGGTGGTAGATGGTGTGCTCGGTTGCACGAATCCCATTTTCACCGTCTGCCCAACCAAAACCCTCCTGCCAGAGGATCTCGCCGCCACGACTTACTCCGACCGCGATCGATGGAATGGGTAGCCCATCGGCGACTATCTCGCCGATCGCTTCTCGAATTTCTTCGAACTGACCAGCCGGGCGGGAACTTGGTCCACAACACGTGAGCGCGAGGCAAAATGTGAGTAGCAGGAGCTTCTTAACAAGGCTCTTCATTGATTCGTTCGCTCACAGAACGGACTTCGTTGGCGCTGAGGCCGCAATCACAAGGCCGCTGTTCCTTTTGGGCTACGTACCTTCACGACGGATGCTACTCAAACAGAATCTGCGCGATATAGAGGTTCGGCATGATCTGATTCCAGCCTTGCGGCACCGCGTCGAAGGCGATGCGAAAAGGACCGGTCTGGTCGGGATGAAGCACCCCACCCTGTGGGCTCACAATAACGGCCGCTTGCCGGCCTAGCTCATTGAGGTAGGGATCACGAAATACGCAGGTCACCTCGACAAGCCTGACCGTTTGCTCGCCCAGATTGCTGATCTTCCCTTCAATCGAGACAATCGTGTGCCCGAGGAAGCTCTCTTTCGCTTCCATTTGGACGTCGCTCAGGTCGAGATAAGGCAAGTATAGTTTCGCCTCCTCACTTAAGACTGTCTGATTCGCCGGACGGCTCTCATACTCCCACCAGAGGAAGTCGGCAAGGGCAGCAGCTACCACTAGGACAACGACTGTAACTATCGCTCCACGGGACAGCCGCTTTCGCCGCCACGTTTTCGATAGGTCTTCGAGCACTTTCCCGTCTCCAACCGCCACAGATTCTTAGCTGCCGCGACGGTTGCCGCCACAACCCGATGCCGAGCCGTGAAACCCTCGTAGGATTTCGCCACCTACGCCCCGGCACCCAAGCGTACCGAAGTGTAGCAGAAGGTTTTAACAACGTGCGCTATCCCCACACAGGCTCAGGCGCCCTGATGCGTGAACCGCAGTCTCTTGCGAAGTTGTAGGATAGAACTGCTCAGTGCGTAGGTACGAAATGCGATCTGGGGCGGCAAGTCACCTGACCACCCAACGAAAGAAACGTGGCGTCCGCTCAGGGACCAATCCCCGTTTTCGTCACGGCTGCGTGGTCTTTTTTCTTCTTGCTGTTTGTGCGCCTGCATTTGCCCAGGACCAGAAAGTCTTCACTCCAAAGCATCTTGCCAAGATGCGAAGCGTGGACGAGGCCAAGATCTCCCCCGACGGCAATCAAGTTGCCTACGTGCTCAGCGTGCCCCGCAAGCTGCAGAAGGAAAAGGATGGTCCGGCTTGGGGCGAACTGCACGTAGTCGATGACAAAGGCAACTCGCGGGTCTTTGTTTCCGGCAAGGTCAAAGTCAGCAAGATCGATTGGACGCCCGACGGCCAGGGTATCTCCTTTCTCACCAAACGCAAGGACGACAAGACAAAGTCGCTTTATGTAATCCCTGCTGACGGGGGCGAGGCCCGCAAGGTCCTGAGCCATGAAACCGGCATTTCCGGCTACTCCTGGAGTCCCGACGGTAAGCAGGTGGCTTTCACCGCAAAGCAGCCCCTTGCCGCCAAGACCAAAAAGCTGCGGAAGAATGGCTTCAACCAGCAAGTATTCGAAGAGGACTGGCAGACGATCAAGGTCTGGATCGCCGAGCTTGATCTTGCCTCGCCCGAGCCAGGCCAGAAGAAAGCAAGACCCCTCGACGTCGCCGGCTCAGCGAGTGAAATCCACTGGAGCCCGGTGGGCAGTCTTCTAGCTGTTGCGATGGCGCCCACCCCCTCGGTGGACGACTCTTTCATGAACCGCAAGGTCATCATCATCGACGCGGAAAGTAGCGAGGTCCGCGGCAACCTGACCCCTCCGGGAAAGATGGGGTCGTTCGCCTGGAGCCCGGACGGGAAGCACCTAACCCTGATCTCCTCCTCAGACCGCAACGACCCGCTGGCCGGACGCCTTGTAGCCGGTTCTTCCCAAGGAGGCGAACTTAAAGATCTCCTGCCGAACCTGGCCGGTCACGCGAACGGGCTCGGTTGGCGCGACGACCAAACTATTGTCTATACGGCGGACGTCGGGGTGACGAGCACCTTCGGTGAGGTGAGACTCGACGGCTCGCGCCAGAAGACTCACATCGCGAAGAAGAAGGGGTTCGTTCTCCGAAGCTTCAAGCAAGCTGCCTCCGGCGGAAGCGCGACCTTTGTTGTGAACACACCGAATCATCCACCGGAAGTCTACTTGTTCAACTATGGGGGCGAAGATCCAAAGCGGCTGACTGATAGCAACCCTTGGCTGAAGGATGTCCGACTGGCCGAGCAAAAGGTCGTCTCCTTCAAGGCTCGCGACGGACTACAGCTTGAGGGTATTCTGGTTCGGCCTCTCGATTACGAGCCGGGGAAGCGCTACCCGTTGATTCTCGCTGTTCACGGGGGTCCCGAGGCGCATGTTCCCAACGGTTGGGTGACGTCCTACGGTCGCCCGGGGCAGATGGCTGCCGCACGTGGCTTCGCCGTCTTCTACCCCAACTACCGCGCCAGCACGGGACGCGGCGTTGCCTTCTCGAAGCTCGATCATGGCGATCCGGCCGGCGCAGAATTCGACGACTTGGTCGATGCGGTCGACCACCTGGTCGCAAGCGGACTCGTGGATCGCGACCGGGTTGGCATCACCGGCGGTTCCTACGGGGGTTATGCCACAGCGTGGGGTGCGACCTACTATTCCGAACGCTTCGCCGCCGCCGTCATGTTTGTCGGTATTAGCAATGCTATCTCGAAAGCCGGGACAACCAACATTCCGAACGAGATCTACGAAGTCCACCAGCGGCGCCGGGTGTGGGACGACTGGCAGTTTTTCCTCGAGCGCAGCCCGATCTACTACGTCAAGAAAGCTCGCACTCCGATCCTCATCCTGCACGGACGCAATGACCCGCGGGTCCACCCCTCGCAGTCGCTTGAACTCTTCCGGTTCTTGAAGCTGCAAGAGAAAGTCCCCGTGCGGCTGATCTTCTATCCCGGCGAAGGCCACGGCAACAAGCGTGCCGCCTCCCGTTATGACTATTCGCTCCGCCTGCTGCGCTGGATGGAGCACTACCTCAAAGGCTCCGGCGGCGACCCACCGCCCTACGAGCTCGACTACGGCCTCGAAGAGAAGCCATCAGAAAAGAAGGTGGAAGAATCGAAGGAAGGGAATTAGCGTTGCGGGTGTCCGGACTGCGAAGCCCGGGTGCGCCACCACACTGGAAACCGGCTATAACCCATTGATTGCAAGTGGCTTGTGCGAGATTGGCTTTGTTTGGTATTTTGCCCTCCTGCGCTCAGTCCCTCTTCGAGAATGTGTCAAGCGTCTCCGTTTGGAGATGAACGACGAGCCTCCTTATGGCATCTCCATTTCTCTCTACGTTGGGTAGCGCGGCGATGCGCAAACGCGGATTTGGAAAACCGTTATGGCCCGCTAAAAATTTGCGTGATCTCGTGACGGCACATTCTCACTATGCCGGTTACTCAGCGGATCTGAGTAGCTCTCCACTAAAACTCATCCCCCTAGGCGCACTACCGCTTCTCTACTTCAATTCTAACCCGCGAAGCCAAGTCCCCGAGGTTTTAGCCGGGGTATGTTGTTGATTCTTTAAGGTCGAGAGTGCTGTGACGGGCGGCGGATAAGGGGCCGGTTTGGAGTTAGTCAATAGAGAAGAGGACCGGCGGTGCAGCGGCTGGATCGTCCCCGGGTTGCCCCGATGAGAAACGCTCGTTTGTTGCCGACAGTCCGATGCGCGGAAGATGTTGGCCGACGCCGGGGCGAGCGGCGCCCCGGGCGCGGCGTGATAAGGTGCGGCTCCTGGTTTATCGCGCGGAGCCGCCAAAACGGTTTGGGATCGATCCCGTTGTCCTGTGTAACGCGGTCGGTTGATCGGCTCACCGACGGAGGCCATGGGGAGGACTCTATATCCCGGCCGGGGTGCGCCGGTCTGTCGCTCCCTGAAGGGCCGGCGCTCTTACGGGCCCAGAGTAACATCGCACGGGGAGGGTAGATGGTCAAGGAGAGACGATCTTGTTGATGGCGCCCGAGTTAGAAATTTCAAACTGGTGTGACAGGGTTTCAGAGAGTGGTGGGAGGAGTCCGCGCGCTGGAGATCGGCCGCTGGCATGGCCGATTTTTGCCCCACCCCAAGCCCCGCTCGGCCGCTAGGAGCGGCCCAGCGCCGAAAGGAACGGACCAGGATGCGACCAGCCGGGCCAGCGTTAATGGAATGTTGCCAGCCGTTGTGTAGTGCAGGCCCGGAAAGATGCCCGCTGCCCATGGTGTTAACTGAGGCTGTCCCGGTTTCCGCCCCGGTTTCCCCCATCGTTCCTTCCGCCCTTTCAGGGCTCGACTCTGTTCAATTCCTATCCTAGGGTTCCGCCGTTCCGGCTCCACCCTAGGCTAGATTCCGGCGCCGCTTCGCGGCTCAAACGTCGTGAGAGCCGCCTGGCGGCGGCTGGGACAAACAGGATTGTTCGTCCCTACGGAGCTCGATCGATAATGGCCTGGCCGTGTTCACGTTGACCGCTCACTGGCGTTCGCGGCTCTGTTTCCTGCTGTCGCGTGGCCTTCGGATGAGCGAGTCCTGGAAAAGGCCGCAAGTCTCGGCAAAATGACCGCCGAGCCATGCGCTACCGGATCTGCTTGGGTGATGACCGATTGCGCGTTGACGCCACCCATGAATCAGAGTGTCCCCCTTCGCCAATCTACCCGCGGCGCTCAGAACCAACCGTAACCCATTGTTTGCAATTGGCTTGCGCGAGATTGGGTTTGTTTCGTATTTTCCCCCTGTGCCCCAGCGTGATGTCGTTCTTCGCGGTCTCCCTCACCATCGCCGGTGGGTCAAGTACCCTCGTCAGACAGTGAACGAATGGCTCCGGGCCGAGCCGGAACTCATGTCCCTCCGGCGGGCCCGCGCCCTGGCGGGTCACGGCTCTTTCCGGTGCTCGACGCCGGCCTTCCTTCGCGATTCTTAACCCCGTCCAGGCGGCTGAAAACAGCCGCGGCGCGGGACAAAGACAGCGCAGGCCCCCTAGGCGTCCAGCCAAGAATCATATATGCCTCCGAGACCAATATGACCCCGTATTCGGCCAGAAAAAGCGGTCGGGCGGGCAAAAAACACGGCCTAGGAGCGGGCCACCGCGCGATTTTCGTCACCTGGCGGTAGCTTGGCAGGCGAGGGGAGCGGCGATGAGAGCCTTCTGCTTGCTGGTTAAGTCTTCTGAATTGTGAGACATAGAATCGTTCGCAGCCGCCCAGGCAAGAGCCAGTGGCAGAAAGTGGCGGAAATACGAGGGTCATCCCTCCGAGATTCCGCTTTCTGGGCCCCGTACCAGAATAGGGGACGGATTGAGGTTAGAAGGGGTCAGCGGACGTAAGTCGTTGAGATGGCGAGGAGAAAAAATGTGAAAAGTCTGTGACAGGGTTCTTTGGGAGCGCTGAAAAGCGTCCACAGGGCTGGATTTTCCGTGCCAAAATCGTGTCCTAGCGAAAGGATAACGCCGACTAGCGAATGGTTGGAGGCGTGGGCGAGTGGCGAGAAAAGAGGGGGATCGGCCGTTAGGACGGCCGATTTTTTGCCCCACCCCAGGCCCCGCTCGGCCGCTGGGAGCGGCCGAGTGCCGAAAGCAGCGACGTGCGGGGCGACCAGCCGTAAAACGGCTGGCCTAGCGGCGGCGTAGAAAAGCCGCGTTGAACGCGGCTCGAACATCGAGAGAGCCGCCTGCCAGCGGATGTCCCTACCGGGATTGGGCGACGTCGTCTCGCATGTTGACGGTCAACAACGGCCGCGAGTCTCGGCGAAACGGCCGGCATCCGCTACGGGATCTCCGAAATTCGTGCGCGGAAAAACTGAGGCTGTCCCGGTTTCCCGGTGGTTCGGGTTTCCCGGTGGTTCGGTTTCCCGGTTCCCCCCCCCGGTTTCCCTAGAATCATAAGATGGCGGGAGACGTTGTGATCAAAACCAAACGGATCTACGAAGCGCCAAGTACAGATGATGGGGTGCGCATCTTGGTCGACCGCTTGTGGCCGCGGGGAATCAGGAAGGCAGACGCCCAAGTGGACCTTTGGCTCAAGGACATCGGGCCAAGCACGGCACTAAGAAAGTGGTTTGGACACGACCCAGAGCGGTGGGGTGAGTTCAAACGCCGCTATTTCGAAGAGTTGGATCAAAAGCCAGCTGCGGTCACCGAGCTTCGTACCACGGCTGCCGGGCAGACAATCACGATGTTATTCGGGGCCAGGGACGGGCGGTACAACAATGCAGTTTGCTTGCAGGAGTACCTAGAGTCCCAAGCGAACGATCTCAGAACCGAGGCACAAAGGGCCAGAGAGACCGCTGGGGATCCGCGTCCGAAGAAAAGGGTTCGTCGAAAATGAGATCGAACGGGAGGCTTTCCCGTGAAGATTCGCTGTGGTGCAAGCATCGGGCGGGCGGCCCGCTCACAAATTCCGGCTTCGATCCCGTGTTCTCCTACCCCGAGACGAACTTGCCGTGCGAGGATAGTGAACAACGGTGCGCGTGGCAGTGAGAAGGAGCATTCTCCTGTTGTTTGTAGCGTCGGTGGTGGCGCTTGCCGCCCCGCAGCGCCGGGCCGGAAACCCCGATAATTTGCCGGCCGATGTCGCAGCCGGCAAAGACTTGTTTGGCCAGTTTTGCGCCGACTGCCACGGCGAAGATGGCAGCGGAAGCGCGGGTAGCGACCTAACAAGCGGCCGCTTCCGCCACGGCGGCGGTGACGCCGAGCTCTACAATACGATCTCCAACGGAGTGCCCGGGACGACAATGCCGGGCATCTTTCTCGAAGCAAACGAGATTTGGCAGTTGGTGGAGTTTGTCAAAAAGTTGAGCCGGGTGCCGGCTGCGACTCCAGCAAGCGGCGATCCCACCCGGGGCGAAGCATTGTTGCGCGGCAAGGGGGGCTGCTTGGGCTGTCACCGGCTCAATGACGATGGATCTCTGCTTGGCCCGGACCTCACCTCCATCGGGGCCACGCGATCTCCCGGGCACCTTCGGCGGTCCCTGCTACGGCCCGATGAGAGGCCGGCCTCGCAAAGTTGGGTGGTTCATGCCGTCACCAAAACCGGCAAAAGTGTCGTGGGCAAGCGTCTGAATGAAGACACGCGTTCCATTCAACTCCGGGACGAAAACGACAAGCTAATCTCCCTTTTCAAACGTGATCTCAAGGAGTATCGGATCGAAAAAGCTGCCCCGATGCCCTCCTTTCAGGAACTGTTTTCGCAGCAGGAATTGGAGGATCTTCTCGCCTACCTGGCAACGCTCGGCAGATAAGGCCCGCGGTCATGAAAATCCCTCGCTTGCTCAACTGGTTGTACTTGTGGATTGCCTCAACCGCTCTACTGCAGGCCCAGCTTTCCTCCGACCGCCTGCTGAAGGCCGAAGAAGAACCCCAGAACTGGCTGACATATTCGGGTAGTTACAAGAGCCAGCACTTCAGCAAGCTGAATCAGATCACGCGCGACAACGTCGGCGACTTGGAGTTGAAATGGGTCTACCAGGCCAACCTGGCGGACCGCTTCGAGGCCACGCCTCTGGTGGTGGAGGAGGTCATGTATCTTGTCTCCCCGCCCAATGATGTTGTCGCTTTGGGCGCCAACAGCGGCAGGCCCTTCTGGACGTACCAACACACACTCCCCCAAAGAACCAACACCTGCTGTGGACGAGTCAACCGTGGTCTGGCGATGCTGGGCTACTCCCTCTTCATGGGCACCGTCGACGGTCATCTACTGGCGGTCGACTCCCGGACGGGAAACTTGCTATGGGACGTCGAGATGGCCGACCATCGCCAGGGCTACTCCCTGACCGCCGCGCCGCTGGCCGTCAAGGATAAGGTGATCTTGGGCAC
Source organism: Bryobacterales bacterium (assembly GCA_965248205.1). Classification (GTDB taxonomy): domain Bacteria; phylum Acidobacteriota; class Terriglobia; order Bryobacterales; family UBA6623. Next base: position 4,514,803 of record CBDFIS010000006.1, on the reverse strand, counting down.
CGCCGGCGGGGAGTACGGCATCCGCGGCTATCTGGATGCTTACGATGCCAAGACAGGGAAAAGGGTGTGGCGTTTCTACACGATCCCCGGACCTGGCGAGGCGGGTCATGAGACCTGGCAGAACGATGCCTGGAAGCACGGAGGGGGGCCAGTCTGGCTGACAGGTTCCTATGATCCGGAACTGAATCTGACTTACTGGGGAGTCGGCAACCCTGGCCCCGACTTTAATGGAGACGTCCGCCCGGGCGACAACCTCTACACCGCGTCCGTCATCGCCCTGGACGCCGACACAGGCAAGTTGAAATGGCACTTCCAGTTCACTCCGCATGACGAGTGGGACTTTGACGCAGCGCAGATTCCGGTCCTGGTGGACCGAAGGTTCCACGGCCGGCAGCGGAAACTCATGTTGTGGGGCAACCGGAACGGTTTCTTCTATGTGCTCGACCGGGAGTCGGGGGAATTTCTGCTGGGAAAACCGTTCGCCCGCCAGACCTGGGCGCTGGGCCTCGACGAAAACGGAAGGCCCATCGTCAAACCCGGCAGCCGGCCCACCCCTGAAGGCTCGACGATTTACCCTGGGTTGCAGGGCGCGACCAACTGGTATGCGCCTTCCTACAGTCCCCAAAGCGATCTATTCTACTTGCCGGCGTGGATGAACTATTCCAGCACTTTCTATAAACGGGAGGCGAAGTACTCCCCGGGGAACCGCTACGTGGGCGGCTGGTTCCGCTCCTCGATCTCTCCGATCGAGCGGCGTGAAATCCCCCGAGGCAGTTTTGAAAGCGAAGGTTATGGTGCGGTTCTCGCGCTCGACCCGAGCACCGGCGAGAAAAAGTGGGAGTTCAAGATGGTCGATGTGACCGACAGCGGTCTGTTGTCGACTGCGGGCGGCATTTTGTTTTCGGGCAGTCGCGCGGGAAACTTTTTCGCGCTCGACGCCGGGACCGGAAAGGTGCTCTGGACGCGCTACCTCGGGGGACAGATTGCAGCTTCGACCATCACTTTCCTCGCCGATGGCGAGCAGCTTATCTCGGTGGTTTCAGGACACGCCGTATTTACCTTTGGGCTGAAGACGAAGCGCGCCGAGTAGTCCGGAGTGTTGAAGAAAAACTATTGGCGCCGGAGCGGCACCCCGGATGCGATTCAGGGAAAACCACCTCCGCGTCATTAACTTGAGAGCAGCCGGACCGAACCTCTACCCGATATGACTTTGCGGTACGAAACACTGGCCACGCCTCTGCGGGAAGACCTCGCTGGGCGGCTACTATCCATGTGGGCGGGAATCTTCGAGGTCCCCTACGACTCATTCCGGCCGATTCTGCTGGGAGACGAGAGCGAGTGGAATGACGACACGCATTATCTGGCTTGGGATGGAGAAGAGGTCGTCGGCAGCTCACACCTAACGGTTCCCAAAGCGGACCGGCGGTTGGGTGGGTTGGGCGAAGTTGCTACTCCGGCGCCGTATCGAGGACGTGGGATTGCAACCGAGCTATGCCGGCAGGCGCGCGATGCATTCTTTGACCAGGGCGGCGAGGCACTTTTTTTGGGAACGGAGAATCCTGTCGCCCGCCGGGTTTATGAACGGCTGGGTTGGAAGCAGCTGGTGGGTTCGACAGTGATGGGCAACTTTAGGACCGCGACGGGCCCGGAAGATTTTCTGAAACGATACTTTACTACTGAAGGCCCATTTGAAGCGGTGACTGGATCGCCCCGATTTCGGATTCCGCTGATACCCCTCGCGCTGATTCCCCAGAACCGGTTTGTGCTGGACGCCAATACCGGTCTAGGATCGACGGATCATTTCGTGCAGCGATTCTGTATGAGCTTGTATCCCCGTTACCAAAGAATCACGACGGAAGACCGAGGAGCTTGGTTCGCCGCCGTCTCGGGCGCGGGTCTTCTCGTCGGCCTATTGACCGCGGTTATGGACAGGCGGCACACGTGTTGGCTGGACGGTTTTACTCATCCCTCGGTTCGGGAGGTATGGCACACGTTGATCGATGCCGGGATTGAGTGGGCCACCCGCAACAAGGCGGTTGCCACGGCGGCGCGGGTCGTGCTTGACGATGGGCCGAAGAAAGAGATGTTCGAAAAAATGGGTTTCGAGGCGGCAGGAGAGGTCGATGCCATTCGGATCGGCGAACTGACGCTTCCCAGCCAACGCCTATCCGGGAAGATGTAGAGTGGTTTAGCCTTGGAAGTCCGGGTGTGCGGTGCGGAGCCCGGTTCTACCCACGGTGCCGCGAAACCCACGGTGAAAGGAGCCTCCTCTGTCATGAAAACTGCACTGAACATGCAACGCCGCTACTTTGTCTGTGGAGCACTTGGGATGGTAGCAGCCTCCTGCGCAACCCAGCCGCCCGGAGATAAGAGTTCGCAAGCCAAAGACGGCAGCCCATCTGCTTCCTGTGATCCCCTGGAAATGGTATGTGACTATGCCACCTCGTTCGTCACTTTTGTGGTTAAGGGTCGGGGTAATCTGGCGCGTCTGCAAGTCGAATCGCGTTGCCTTTTGTTGGATGAGGACAACCTTCTCCAAGAGGAGTTCTTTCAGTTCGCCTCCTGCAAATCCGAGGACACGTACGCCGAGCGGAATCTATTCACTGTTCCCAACTACGATTTCTCAGGAATCTTTTCACGCGACAATTTCGTGATCTTTCGGGCACGAAGACCGGAAGACACGCGCGACTATGCCGAGCGAGGCAAGATGCGGGAGAGATTTGAGGACTTATTGCTGGAGATCCGGCCCGCGCCCGAGTCAACAATCTTGAGTACAAACGAAGAAATCGTCAAGGCGACCCTCGAAGGCTTGCGCTTGGTCGGTAGAACAGAAATTCGCAATAAAAGGAATGGGCATCGCGCGATCCTCGAGTACCCGATCAAGACAATGAATGTAAATGATCAGAAGCAGATTTATCAGGTGGATACGGGGCCGCTGGTCTTCCCGGATTTCGAAGCCCAGACAAAGTCCCCGGCAGGCAATCAGGACTCAGCACTGAGAACGGTTGAAAAGTTAGAGCTTGCCTATGTAGCCCACAACCGGCCCGACCAAGCCGAGTTCATCCTGCAACGGGAGACTGCCATCAAGGCGGGAGGAAAGAAGGTCCAGCGCGTTTGTCACTATTCCGAAATCCGTCAAATGCGAGCGAAGAATACACTGTTGAGTCTAAAGCTGGTTTAGGCGGACCTGGAAAGCGAGCTAGAGCACGGGTTTGTAACGCTCGATTAGTTTTTCGAGTTCCACGACCTCGTCGGGGCGTAGGTTGACGAGGGGAGGCCGGACCCCTCCGGCCGGTTTGCCAAGGATCTGCATGGCAGTCTTGATGACGGCCACTTCGTAGCCTTTGCGGCGGGCGCGGAGACCGTATAGCGGCAATACATAGTTCGTCATCAGCCTCGAAAGGCTGGCGTAATCGAGCATCGACGCCCGCTCGTGGAGCTGTAGGGAGAGCCGCGGGGCAAAGTTGGCAATGCTTGACGTATAGGTGCGGATGCCGAGCGAGTAGTAGGCGCGAACCATGTCGTCTCCCGCCCCGCCGATCCAATGAAGGCGGTCTCCGACGCGTTCCATGATCATCTGCAAACGTCGCAGGTCGCCGTGCCCGTCCTTCCATGCAATCAGGTTGGGAATGGCTTCGGTCAGCCGGAGAACGTCGCTGGGGGTGAACGTAGCCCAGTCGCGGCTGTAGATCACGACGCCCAGGTTAGTCGCTTCAGCGATCGTCTTGTAGTAGTGGAGCAACCCTTCCGGGTGGGCGTCGACGTAGTAGGGAGGGAAGCACAAGATGCCGCTTGCTCCGGCGGCCTGCGCTTGGCGCGCCATCTCAACGGCCAGGTGCTCTCCAAAACCGACACCGGCCAGCACCGGGGCGGCGTCGCCGACCGTCTGAACCGTCCCTTCAACTACCTGCCGATACTCCTCCAGACTCAGCGAGTGCATCTCTCCGAGACTGCCAGCGGCAACGAGTGCGCACATCGGGAGTTTCACGGTGGCGGCGACGTTTGTCCGAAGGCCGTCGAGGTCCAGCGAGAGGTCCTGACGGAAGGGGGTTATGGGGAAGGCGATGGGTCCGACGAATTGCTTGCGAAGTTGCTGGGGATCCATCATGGTCAGCGTTGCCGGGACACCTAGGCCTTGGCCGGCCCACATAGACGCTGCGCGAGAAGTCTAGAGCATATCAAACCGCATCCCTGCGATAGGGAAATGGGTCAGTCCCGTGAGACCCCAGAATTCCTTCGCGGCCTGGAAGAGGTCGAGGCACATCGCGGAAACCTGGCAGTCTGCCGACGCTGTCGCTCAGCGGGCGCTGTACAATGCGATGGGCGAACAATGGCAGACCGCGAAAGTGCCGCCGAAGGGTCGGAGGGGGCACCAGAACCTACTAGCGACCGAAGAGCCAAAGGGGGGCGAGGAGAATCCCCGCGCGAGCGTCTTCCACACTGGCTGCCGGCTCCCGCCGCTTTCGCGGTAGCGGCGATTTTTGTAGTCTTGTTGTTAGTTTTGCTGTTTGTTAGGGGAAGCTAGACTGCTGCAGTAGCATCGCGGCGTGCGCGAACACCCGTTCCGGCGGTTGTCCCAAGCGTGACTCACAGGGGTGGCGCGCGCTAAACGGGACGGCGAAACTATTCGACAACTTGCATCAACAGCTTCGGCGGGCGGCGCGACGTAGCTAACTCAAAAGCTCAGTCCCCACAGCAAGCTGCAGACCGCGCGATGGGCACCGCCAACCGACAGCGACGTAGCGATATCGCGGTGCCAATGATCCGCAGACCCGATGAAGGGGCCTCCGGTCGCCGAGTAGCGGTCCAAGCGGGATCTGTGAGTGCCCGGACCCGACGATCGGATAGAATCGTTGGGGTGCGGTATGTTGAGTGGCGGCCATTGAGGGAAAGGACCGACTACTCGGAAGAAACCAGGGTGAGCAGGGGGATGGATGGCTGCGACAGGTTTTGCCTTTCTTGTGGATGGATCAGAGGGACTTGCCGGCGTCAAGTCCGTCGTCGGAGGTAACGTCCGGGGTCAGGTGAGGACGGACGCCTCCGTTCCGGAGCTGCGCCCGCGCAAGCGGGTCGAAACCCTTACCTACGAGCCCTTCGTGGTCCAGGTCGGCTTGGATGGTACCGGGGGGTTACTGACGTGGCTCAGCGACTCCTTTGAGCACGGAAGCGTGTTGAAGGGCGGCGAAGTGCACACGACGGACGACGAGTACCGCTCGCTGACCGTGCGGCAGTTCTTCTCCGGGGTCATCCGAGAAGCCGAAATTCCAGCCTGTGATGCAAACAGCGAGGAAGTGAACCACATCTCCTTGAAGATCGAGCCACAAGGGTTGCGTCTGCAAGTCGGCCGCCGGGAAAAGCTCGAAGTCTCCGAGGGCAAGAAGCAGTGGATTGCGTCGAACTTTCGAGTGAGTGTCGACGAGCTGCCTAGCCAACGTGTCTTGAAGGTCGATCCGTTGGTGTGGAAGCAGAGTCCGTCTCCCGTACAAAGCCGCTCGGTGGCGCCCGAGCTCGGCTCGCCCGGGAACGCGGTCGTAGACGTGCCGAACGTGAGGATGACAATCTCCATGTCCGACGTCGATCCCTGGTTGAACTGGGTGAACAAGTTCCTTATCAGTGGAAACGTGGGTACCGAAAAAAGTGGGCAAATCGATCTCCTTGCACCTGACCAGCAACAGGTGCTCGCTCAGGTTGACCTTAGAGGTCTTGGACCGGTGTCGCTCGACGTTGGAGAGCTTTCGGCCAGTTCAGAGGGGCAGTACAAGTTCACGGTCGAAATGTACTGCCAGGACATGCGGTTTCAGTCCTTCGTGTGAGGAGTGCGACAGCGGGGTCAACTTCCAACCTTGCCTTTGGCCCCGCCGAAGCAGCATCGTGACGTACGTCTACACCGGTTCCGGTAGGGATGCCTCGCAGCGCCGGCAGCGCTGAACGGGAGCCCGAGGCTTTTCGACAACTTGCATCACCAGTGGCTGCTGGCCGCGCGACGTAGTTAAGGGGTGGGGCTGTGTTCCCGGCGAAGGAATCAGGGCAACGCATGCGGAAGAATCCAGGAATCATCCTCCGGTGGATCTACAAATGATAATCTCGAGACCTGCCGGGCCTAGAAACAAGAACCCCTTTTGACAAAGGATTGATTCCAATCAACTTGAATTAGGAGTCCGGTCAGGCGCCTGCCGCTACGGGTAAGGACCAACCGGCCTAGCCTACGAGGTTCATCAGTGGACAAAGTAAACATTGGCGTCTTGGGTACCGGCATCATCATGCGCGGTTCCCACCTGCCGGCTCTCCAGGACCAGCCACACGCTGAGGTCGTGGCGGCCGCGAACTTGCACCCCGAGTCGCTCGGGCGCATGGCGGAAGACTTCCATATACCTACGACACCTACGACATATACTGATTTTGCGGAGATGGCCGCTGACCCCAATGTCGGCGCCGTTGTCGTCGGGCTGCCCAACTATCTGCACGCGCCGGTGACGATCCAGATGCTGGAAGCGGGAAAGCACGTGCTTTGCGAGAAGCCGATGGCGATGTCGGTCGCTGAAGGCGAGAAGATGGTCGCGGCGTCACAGCGGGCCGGTCGCAAGCTCATGATTGGCCACATGTGGCGTTTCGACCGCGAGACCCTTTGGCTCCGTAACGTTGTCGCCGGCGGCGAACTAGGAGAAATCTTCAAGGTCAAACATCACGCAGTCGTCATCGACGAGTTCTTCGGTGAGGATCCTGCCACGAACAGTTGGTTCACGAAGCGCGAGTTGGCGGGAGGCGGCGCCCTGACTGACCTGGGTATCCACTCTTTCGATACGTTGCGCTTCGTGTTGGGAGAAGCTCGGCCCACCAAGGTCCTGGCGCGCACGGGGACATACTTTAAGACCATTGAGCTCGAAGACACCGCTACCGTCATGCTCGAGTTTGAAGGAGGAATCACGGCCCTGGTCGAGGCCGGCTGGTACAACCTCTACGCGGATCAAAAGCAGGGCTACACCCAAGTCTTCGGTAGCAAAGGGTACGCCCGGGCCGTCCCCTCAGAACTGCGAAAGTACGTCGAAGGGGAATGGAGTGTCGTGCGACCCAAGATGCCGGTGCGCGAGCAACAAGAACCGGTGGCGACCTTTCGAGCACAGATGGATCATTTCTTGGATTGCATCCTGCACGACAAGCAACCCATCCCTGGCGGCAACGAGGGCCTATGGGCCATGCGAATTCTGGAAGCCGCCTATCGGTCCGCCGAGACAGGTGATGCTGTTGCCATCGCAGAGTAGTCCGGTGGCTTAGTGCGAAACTGCCCTTCGACGACCGCGTTCCTTTCCGACTGGCGTCAGATCCTGGGCAAGGTGGTAGCGCAGCTGTCCTCGAAGGTGAGGTTTAGGGTAGAATTGTGAACCCAACAAGGAAGGATTGTGATTGAAAATGTTCGGCAAGATCACGTTGAATCTGTTACGAATCATGACCGGTTTTTTGCTAGTTCCTCACGGGGCGCAGAAGCTGTTTGGCGTTCTTGGCAAGCCGGCGGCGGACTTGGCCTCACTTTCAGGCGTAGCAGGCGTACTGGAGTTTTTCGGCGGACTAGCGATCCTGCTGGGCCTATTTACACGCCCAGTGGCGTTCGTGCTGTCGGGCATGATGGCAGTGGCTTACTTCATGGCGCATGCCTTTGACGCCTTTTGGCCGATCCTCAATGGCGGAGAGCTAGCCGTACTCTACTGTTTCGTTTTTTTCTTTTTGTCGGCGCACGGGGGCGGCGAATTTTCGATAGACGGCTGCCTGCGTAGCCGCAAAGCCGCTCAGGATTCGGCGGGATGACGCGTGGGCTCGACGGCGGCTAGCTCCAATACTCGTCACATAGGACGAGCGAGCCCGGGAGGCACAGTAGGATAGTAGCCCCGGCCGGATCTGTCGGGCAGGCCCTGTGGCTTGATGAGGATTTTCCTGCGCCCCTCCGGGGCTTGTTCACTTGTGCATACCGAACCCACGGTTTCGCCTAACGGCTCCACCGTGGGCTACTGTCCTACGCCCCCTGCGGGGGCTGAAGCACACTAAGTGGACGATATTGTAACTAGCCCACATTTCTTACGACGAAACCGGAGGGGCAGGCCACCTCAGGGGCAATAGTGTCGCCCTGTCCTAGTCATTTCTCTGTACATTAGTGGTCATGCCCGCCGCAATCGCCGAGCAAAGAGGTCGTGTCATAGGAATCGGTGGGGTCTTTCTTAAGTCCCCGAACCACGAGAGTCTTCGTACCTGGTATCAGAACAGTCTCGGGCTGCGCAACGTCCCCGGCCAGGGCGTCACGTTGCGATGGCGATCTCACGAGAATCCCGACGAGGAGCATTTCACAGTTTGGAACACTTTCCCGAGCGCTTCGAAGTACTTCGATCCAAGCACGTCGAGCTTCATGATCAACTACGTCGTGGATGATCTCGAAGCCTTGCTGGGCAAACTCCGGAAGCAAGGGGTCAAGATCGATCCGAAGCGAGAGGAATACGATTACGGTCGTTTCGCTTGGATTTACGACCCGGACGGAAACAAGATCGAGCTCTGGGAGCCCACAACGTCCAAAAGCGTAGCGTCTGGCTAAACCTCGCTAGGGTCGGTAAAAACTTAGGCAATTGCTGCCCTGTCGGATCACGCGGGAACGCCGCAGCCGGCCGTATGCGCCGGCAAGCTCGTGGCGGGCGGGGTGCTGGGCGATGACTAGGATGGGCGGCGATTCCCCCAGCACGCCGAGGGTTCTCGAGTACTCATCGACAAGCGCGTAGGGGGGGCCGAGGAAGTAGACGTCCGCGGACAGACCGCGCAAGACCTCCTTGACCGTCGCTCGGATCACGTGGCTCTCTTGTTCCGCACCTAAGTCGCGCAAGTTTTCTTGAATCACTCGGACCGCCGCCGCGCTGCTCTCTACGAAAATCGAGTGCGCGGCACCTCGGCTAAGCGCCTCGATACCTACCGCGCCCGAGCCGGCGTAAAGATCGGCGAAGGTCTTTCCCTCGATTTCGTGCGCTATCGCATTGAAAAATGCCTCTCGTAGGCGGTCGGGCATGGGCCGGGTCTCGCGCCCGGGCAATGTCTTGAGCCGGCGGTGGCGGTACTTTCCGGCAATGATTCTCATAGTCCAATCGAGTTGCGAAGAAAGCGTCTTCGATCGCCGCCGTTCCTACCCCACCTGCACCAAACCGTAGCGCCGCTGCCACCTATTGCGAATATGGTTCACAAGCCGGCGCATCTCCTTCTCGCTTGACGGGTTTTCGATGTAGGCCGTTGCCTCCGAGCGAGCAATTCCCAGCGTCTCCCGATCCCGCACGAGGTTCGCCACGCGGAACGCGGGCAGCCCGGATTGCCGCGTCCCGAAAAACTCGCCGGGGCCACGCAACTGCAGGTCGGTATCGGCGATCCGAAAGCCGTCTTGGGTTTCAACAAGCGTACTGATGCGCTGTTTGGCGATGTCGCTCAGGCGGCCTGTCAGCAGGATGCAGTAGCTTTGTTCGGCGCCCCGCCCCACCCTGCCTCTCAACTGATGCAGTTGCGCGAGACCGAAGCCTTCCGCCTGCTCGACCACCATGACCGTCGCGTTCGGCACGTCCACGCCGACCTCGACCACCGTGGTCGACACCAGGATCTGGACGTCGCCGCTTTTGAATCCTTCCATCACAGCTTCTTTTTCAGCGGTCTTCAAACGCCCGTGTAGTAACCCAACCGTTAGGTCCGGGAACACCGTTTTCGAGAGGCGCCCGAAGACTTCCTGCGCCGCTTGGACCGCCTTCGTTTCCGACTCCTCGATCATGGGACAAACGACATAGGCTTGGCGCCCGGTCTCCACTTCCCGGCGAACGAAGCGATAGACCCGCGCCGCTTCGCTTTGCCGAGCCTGCTTGGTGACGATCGGACGCCGCCCCGGCGGGAGCTCGTCGATGGTCGAAACATCCAGGTCACCGTAGAGAGTCAGCGCCAGGGTGCGCGGGATTGGGGTAGCCGTCATGACGAGAACGTCGGGATGCTTGCCCTTTCGCAGCAACTCGAGACGCTGCATCACGCCGAAGCGGTGCTGCTCGTCGACGACGATGAGACCGAGGTTCCGGAATTCGACATCTTTCGAAATCAGCGCGTGGGTGCCAATCACTACGTGGGCTACACCCTCCGCCACCATACGCTTCAACTTGGTCTTCTCGCGCGACGTCAGCGAACCGGTCAGGCAAAGGACGACATACCCGGCGGGTTCGAGCAGATGTTTGAAATAGAGGTAATGCTGTGTCGCCAAGATCTCCGTGGGTGCCATAACCGCCACTTGGCAATCGTTTTCCAAAGCGATGATGGCCGCTTCCACGGCGACGATCGTTTTGCCGCTGCCGACGTCGCCCTGCAGCAGCCGGTTCATCGGTGCTGGACGAGACATGTCGGTGGCAATGTCTTTCAAGACGCGCTTTTGAGCCGCCGTGGGTTTGAAGGGCAAGATTCGTTTGATCTGCTCGCGCGCGCTGTCAACGAGACCGAAAGCAATGCCGTCGGCGCTGCGAGCCTTGCGGCGCTTGAGCGCCAGCCCACACTCCAGATAAAAGAACTCCTCGAAGATGAGACGGAACTGCGCCGGGGTGCGGAAAGCATTCAGCGGGGCCATGTCGCTGTTGGGAGGCGGGAAGTGGGTTTCGAGCAAAGCTCGGTCCAGCAGGGGAAGGCCAAGCCGACGTTTCAAGCTTTCGGGCAGCGGGTCTTCATGCCCGCGCAGGGCATCGAGCGCCCGGTGGACAAGGCTGCGCAAGACGCGCGTATTCAAACGTCCGGCGGCTTCATAGACCGGGACGATGCGCCCCAAGTGGAGGTTGGCTTCCGACTCATCATCGAGGATTTCATACTCCGGGTGAAACAGCGAAAGCTCTTGCGAATAGCTGTCCCACTCGACTTTCCCGTAGAAGGCAACCTGTTGTCCCTGGCGCAAGATCGACTGCAAATAGTCACCGCGGAACCATTTGCAAACCAGGGGACGTCCCGACTTGTCGCTCCCGCGGGCCTCGAATAGGCGGGCTGCCCGATGCCTCGACCGAAACAGCTGAGCGCCCGAGATTGTGACCACGACGGTTGCCGTTTCTCCCGGCGCTAACTCGGCGATGGGCTTGACGTTGCTGCGATCTTCATAGCGAAAGGGCATGTAATAGAGCAGGTCTTCCACCGTAGAGATGCCCTTCGTCTTCAACAACGCGGCTCGTTGCGGGCCAACGCCCTTGAGGTAAGTGATGTCCGTATCGAGGTTCATCCTAGGAAGAATGCTGGAGCGTACTCAAACTACTGAGTCTTGCGAATCATGCTGACATGGTCCGTGTTCAGATCGTGGGGGCACGGCATGCCCTGCCCGGCTTCCCAGGTCACGGTATTCGCGAGCCTCATTCTAGGCTGCTGCCTATTCGAAGCGCAGGGCCATGTGGTGCTCAACGACCGGTTGGCCATCGTGACGGAGCGCCTCCGGCTCGGTGCCCCACGCCTGGAAACCGGCCCGCTCGTAGAGTCGCCGGGCCTCGGGCGCGGCAGAGCTGACGCTCAAGTGGACCCACGACACACCGGGCAGTGCCCGTGCGTGGCTCATAGCCGCGTCGAGAAGCGCGGCCCCAACACCCTGCCGGCGATGGCTGGGAGCCACGTACATGCCCCACAGGTGTACCTTGTGTGAGGCTTTGAGGTGGCGGTCGCGCAGGAGCCCCACCGCGCCAACGAGACGATCCTCAAACGCGCCCAGAATCACCCACTCGGGAGCACGCCGAAGCTGCTCGCGGACTGCCACGGCCGAGCCGGCGAAGTCGTCGCTTGGAGAGGCCGCAAACGCGAGCGGGGAATCCAGCAAAGCTTCTCGTCTGAGCTCCAGGTACGCCTCGGCATCGTCGTCTCTTAGCGCTCGGATCATCGTGCCCCAGATTCTGCCTGACGCCTCGGTGAGCGCCCTTCGCGGAAGGAACCATGATCGTCGATCCCCGCGGCTTTTCTTATACCAGGTCCGGCCCGGCCGTGACTAAGCACGGCATCGGGCAAATCCAGTTCAGACTTTCCGCCGACGTACTTGAAGGGCCGAGCGAGACCGCCGTCAGGGAGGCCCTGCGAGTTGCCGCGCTAGGCGGAGGTTCGTCTCAATACGGGGCGAGTGCGGCATGAGCGTCGCGGCCTGCTCGAAGTGGTCCAGGGCCTCGCCGAAACTGCGCTGCCTCATCGCGATCACGCCCAGGTCGTTGTGCGTGATGGCCTCCTGCTCAATCAGCCGGGGGCCGGGGACGAAGCGCCGCAGGGTCGGGCTGATCGCGACGAAGGTCTTCATGGCGTTGGGGTCGGGGAAGGTGCTGTTGACGAACTCGAACAGACCCAGATGTAAGTGAAGAAGGGCGGAGAAGCATAAGACGGGCCAGGCGGCGGGACGCCAGCGGTCCCAGCTGTGCGCGGCAGCGAGGGCGCCGGCCCCGGCAAAAGCAAGGATCATGAGCTGCGGCAGGAAATCCTGGGCGTAGCGCCGCGACGCAGCGTCGAAGGTCAGCAGAAACAGAAACGCCGCGCCGGCGGAAAGAGCCACCGTTTTGAGGAAAAGACCGGCTGGTGCAAAAGAGGGGTCACGGCGGTAGAGGCGGAGCGCCGCGATACCGGCCAGCAGCAGAAACGGGGAGGCGAGCAGTAGAGACGACATGCTGTCGGCGCGCAGCGTGGTGCGGCGGGGCTGCCAGCCTCGGTGAATGATCCAAGGCAAGTCGTGGCTGAACTGGGGTGTCGCGACAACATAGTGGAGGAAGTTCTCGGGAATCCGGTTCAGAGCGGACACGCGGTGGCTGGGCCCGAGCAGATAGGTGGTTCCGTATTCCCAGGGCGAGCCGAAGCGGGCGTAGTTGTACGCCCCCATCAGCAGGACGCAGGCCAGTAGGGGAAGACACAGGGCTGCCACCTGCCGCAGACGCGCCCGGAAGGGGAGCCTAAGGAAGTGTTGGAAGGCGCACAGTCCGGCCAGCAGGGCCGCGCCATGCAGGACGTAGCTGACCCGAGTCGTAACAGCGAGGCCAGCGGCCAGGCCGGCAGCGGCGAGCCACCCCGCGGCCCGATGCTCAAAGTAGTAGAGGAAGAACAACCAAGCTGCCAAGAGCAGCAAGGCCGCGAAGGCGATGCTCTCGTGGTAGACGGATGCGTACCAGGCCGCTAAGCCCGCCGGCGTGCCGAAGGCAAACGCCAATACGAACCACACACAAAGCCACTTGGGGGCCCGGGGGAACCAAAGCCGGCGAACGGCGACGAGGATCTCGAAGAACACCAGAACACTCAGCCAGCCGGCGAGCAGGCAGGCAACGCGGTCGGAGAGCGTTGCGCCAAATAGTCGAGCGGCGGCATGGAGCAGGGCCGGGAAAGGTCCCCACTGAAAGTAATAGCGGCCCTGGTAAGGAATGAGGTCCTGAAGGGTCGAAGTCGGGAGGACGTGGAGACGACCGGCGAGGAAGGCGTCGGCCAGGAGATTGTAGTAGCCCATCAAGTCGCCGAAGTTGAACTGGCCCCAGGTGCCGATGGCGGCATAGGCAAGCCAAATCCCGGCGGCGAGCAGCAGCTTTTCGCGGCGCGTGAACTGGGCGGGCTGGGATGATGTGGCAGGCGGCGGCGCGGCGTCGGAGGATCGGGACTTGCCACGACGTCGAGGTGCCATCAGTCGGAGTGAGGAAAACTAAAGAGCTGCCCGTACGCGGGAGAGACCCACGGCTTCTCTTAGATTAGATCCAGCCCGGCAGTGACGAAAGTCAGGCGGGCACAGCGTGCTGCCCCGATAAATCTGTTCGGTGCCTGGAAATGTAGGGGCACGGCATTCCGTGCCCGAAGTTCCCGATCGTCCACCTGGCTTTCCACCATCCCCGGAAGAGACACTACGCCAACGCCTTCAGACACTGGTCATCGAGCGGCTCAAGGGGCGTAAAGTCGCGATTGTTTTGATACCAGGGGCGCTCCGTGCCCGTGCAGGCGTTGCTGACGGCGTTGTAGATCAGGTACATGATCGCCCGGCGCCACGGGGATACATTATTGGACGAACCGTGGACGACGTTGCAGTGAACGAGGGCGACAGACCCGGCCGGCCCAATCAAGGGTTCGATCCCGTTCTCTGCGGCGAGCCGTTCCAGCGTCGCGTGATCGATATGATGAAGCTCATAGCCCTCCCCTACTGAGTCCTTGTGGTGCTTGGACTCGAGAAGGCCGTGGCGTTGCGAACCCGGCACTACCAACAGGGGCGAGGTGACCGCTGTGCAGTCATCGACGAACACGGACGCCATAATGCATCTCGGCTCCGGCATGCCGTCGACCGTATGCCACGGCGGGTAATCCTGATGCCACTCCCATGACGCGCCCCCGCCAAAGCCTTGTTTGGGATTAGTGCGGCTCTGATGAAGATACACATCGCCCTTCAACAATTGGCGGACGGGGTTCAACAGCCGTGGCAGCAGCGAGAGACAGCGGAAGGGTTCGGAATAGACATGTGCCCCAAAGGCCAGTCTGGCCGCCGTCGGATCTTCTTTCTCACGGACCACCTCCGGCCCCTCGCGGCTTAGGATTTCGGGCATCGCTTGCTGTAGAATCGCGACCTCATCGTCGTCTAGCAGGCCAGGGAAAAACAGATAGCCCCGTTCTTCGTACTCTGCGATCTGGTTGTCGTCGAGTTCCATGTGATTCTCTAGCAGGGACTTCCGCACGACCGCTGTTATGACGCGGACAGCGCAATGGGCCTTCTACGCTGAACGGATTCCAGTACCGCCAGCACAACAGCGAGTGACCGGGTACCGTCTGGGCCATCCACGAGCGGCTTTTCCTCTCCCCTCACCACGCGGCAAAAATGTTCAAGTTGCAACTTTAGCGGATCAAGACGGGTCACTGCATGACGTGACTTCACCATCGGGTGTTGCCAGCCCATCCGATCGTCATCGGCATAGCGCCACAACTCCATTCGCGGAAAGGCCAAGGAACCCAAGGTGCCGAAAAAGTGATAACAGTTTTCGTCCGTGTGAAAGTAAAGCGGGTTCTCCTGGGCCGCCGCCTCGTAGGACCAGGGGGAAGGCGTCGCGTCCGATCCTAGGACGGATCCCAGCGCACCGTTCTCGAACGAAAGAGAAATCGTCAAGGAATCCTCGACATCAAGTTTGCGCGTTGCCGAGCTCGATTGAGCGTAGACCTCGCGGATTTCGCCACAAAGGAAGCGCAGGCTATCCAGCTCGTGAATAAGATTGATGAACGTCGGACCGCCTCCCGGAGGTTTCGACCGCCAATCCGCTTCGTAGTATTCATTCGGCTTCATCAGGGCCCACAGCATGGAAACGGCGACCAACTTGCCGAGAGCGCCGCTCTGGATAATCGAGCGCGCTTCCTGAATGAGAGGGCTATGGCGCCGGTGGTGGCCGACCAACACTTGAATGCCGGTTTTATCAGCCACCTTGACGATACGGTGCGCTCCCTCGAGGCTATCGGCAATCGGCTTCTCGATCAGAACGTCGACCGCTCGTCGGGCGCAGACCTCGGTTAGTGCGGCGTGAGATCCGTTGGGGGTAGCGATAATCGCGGCTTGCGGCTGCTCCTTTTCAAGTAGCTCTTCTAAGTGTGGGTAAAACGGAACGTCGAACTCCTCGGCGAGCGAGCCGTGAACGGAATCAACATCGCAAATGCCTACCAGCGAGCAGGCGGTATGTGCCCCGATGAGCTCGGCGTGTTTTCTACCCATCACCCCGGCCCCGACGACTGCTAAACGCACTGGTTTCATGTCACTGCGTGGCCAGCGGTGGTTCAACGGCTCGCGCATCACCGGCCGCGATGTGATGATACTGAAAAATCGTCAGTGTTCCCAGGCAGTCCACAGCATCCACCCCTAGCCCGCGAAGCCAAAGATCCGACCGCCGAGGAAGTAGACAATTACAGGGACGACCAGCAAGCCGAGGAAGTCCAACGCGAGACCGGCGCGGGCCATGCGAGGAATCGTCACCCAGCCGCTGCTGAAGACGATGGCGTTCGGTGGCGTGGCCACCGGCAGCACAAACGCAAAAGAGGCCGTCACGCCCGCCGGGATCAACAACAGATAGGGATGCACTCCAATTTCGACTGCGGTGGCGGCGATGACCGGAGCAATCATCAGTATCGTCGCGACGTTCGACGTCATTTCCGTTAAGAACGTCACCAGAAAACAGCACAGCAAGACGAGCATCCAAACCGGCGTTCCCTCGAGCTGCGACAGATGCGAACCGAGCCAAGTGGCCAGACCGGTCTTTTGGACCGCGGCCGCCAGCGAGAATCCACCTCCGAACAGCATGACGATACCCCATGGCAGACCTTTCTGAATTGTTCCCCAGTCCATGATGAAGTGCTCTCGGCGCCCTTTCCAGTCCAGACCGCCTTTGAGGTTCACGGGAAGCAAACAGAGCAAGAGCGCCATGGCCATGGCGACGGTGGCGTCGTGCAGGTCTTGCGGTATAGAGAAGGCCCCCGACCATCCTGGTAGGGTGAAGCCACCCAAGTCCAGCGGCTGGCGGAAGATCCACAGCAGGGCCGTCACCAGGGCTACGACGAGGACGATCTTCTCTGGTACTGTCATCGGACCAAGCCTGCGGCGTTCGTCTTCTATGACGTTTTCGGACCCCGTGAAGCCGATCCGCTTCAAGGCTATGGGCGCGCCGAATCGGCACAGGTAGAACCAACAGATCGGCAGGAAAACGATTACGATGGGCACGCACATCAAACTCCAGTCCAGGAAGGCAATCGGAGGCTGAGCGGGGAAGCTCTGCTGCGTGAATCCGAGAAAAGCGACGGTGGCCGGCGAGCCGATCACCGTTCCGATGCCACCAATGCTGGCCGAATAGGCGATGCCGAGCAGAAGAATCAGCCCGAAGTTGGTCTTCACTTGCTCGGGCGTCTGGTCAGTTTGCTCACCGTCGATTCTGGCGAAGCCGGCGAGTTGGATGACTACCGCCATGGCAATCGGCAACATCATCATCGTTGTCGCCGTATTCGAGATCCACATCGAAAGGAAGGCTGTGGCGACCATGAACCCCAGCAGTAGCGCAGCCGGGCGGCCTCCGAACCGACGAATGGTTTCCAAAGCGATGCGGCGGTGGAGGTTCCACTTCTCCATGGCGAGTGCAATGATAAAGCCGCCCAAGAAGAGGAAAACGATGTGGTTGGCGTAGTGGAGCGTGACTTCCCGGCTGGGCATGATAGCCAGCAGCGGGAAAAGTGGAATCGGGAGCAGAGCGGTGATGGCAATGTGGGTCGCCTCGGAGATCCACCACGCCGCCATCAGCGCCGCCACCGCGGCAGTTCGCTGGGCCGGCTGAGACATGCCGTCAGGAGAGGGCATCAACAAGATCGCCGCGAACAAGATGAGGCCGAGGGCTAGGCCGATTCGCTGCCGTGGGCCGTATGATTCGCTGTTGCGCGCGGGCGACTCTGGGAGGTTAGGGGCCATGCTACATTGGGCCGGAGAGAGCTAAGGGACTTCTATTCTCACACCGGCGGTTACCAATAGGTGCTGCTTACGGACACCAGTGGCGCGGCTGACGAAACTTACGTGAGGGCTGGCCTCGAAATACCATGTCACGGGTCCGTCATCGATCTCAAGGATCGCCCGGTAGAATGCGCTCGGAACCCCGGTCATGCTGGGTGTGTTGGAGTTGGCGGGCAGGTTGCGCGTGGCTGTGGCTCCGAGACCGTGTTTATAGGTAAAGATGGCTCCGTTTCTAGTGGACCCCAGTTCGTGGCTCTTTAGAAACATGGCCGTCAGCCAGTCTCCATGATCCTTTACATCTCGCAGATAGTCCGCCTTGACGGTTGTGCCCCAAACACTCGGGTATTCGACGCCCCCAATTAGATAAAGAGACTTTGTAGCGAACAGACCGTCCGGGTTGTCGTAGTAGGCAATCCCACCGTAGACGTGGACGTTCGGCATGACCTCCACAATCGCTCGACTTCGGAACTGCATCTCGTCAAAGCTCGATGCGTCGTGAAGTGAATACCACGCCGATAGCTCGAGATCCACGCTCTCGCATCGGACGTTCTTCAGGCGTCCTGAAATAAGGCTCTGCTGAACGGGTGGAAAGCCGCCTTCACCCAGCACCAGCCCTGTAGTTCGCCTATTGTCATTGGTAAGCGAGGCGTCTAGCGAAAAGGATGGTGCATTGCAAGCCCGT
This sequence comes from Bryobacterales bacterium, assembly GCA_965248205.1. GTDB lineage: Bacteria > Acidobacteriota > Terriglobia > Bryobacterales > UBA6623. The sequence continues at coordinate 4,496,651 of CBDFIS010000006.1, read as the reverse complement.
GGTTCCGGGGGATCGTCTCCGGGAAAGCCCGATTCGGGTGCAGCGGGCAGTTGTGGAAAGCCGGCAGTAGTCGCAGAGACTGGGTACGCGAGAGGAATCGAGTCACCGCCCCACGCGGTAGAGAGGAACGTTGCGAACAGTATCACGAGTGCCACAGACACCGCGCGAAACAGCGAAACGGCGCGGAGGATCATTGGGATAGCCATGTCCGAGAGCCAGTCGAAGCGAAGCCGGGGACCGGGTGGCCGGCTTTCAGCGAGATGTGATCCACGAACAGCGCTGAAGAGGAAGGCAAGAGTTAAGTTTGGACGATTGGGACCTTACTAATCTGCCGGATGGTCGACACTCCGATTCTACATGCTATTTCATGCCTGGCGGGGAGTTTTCTCTTGGGGGTGGCCGCTGATGTGGGCGATTGAGAATGGGCCGTGCCCTACATTTCCAGACAGCCAACAGGTCAGTAGGGGCACAGCATACCGAGCGCAACGGCGACCAGAGGTCGCTGCCTGGATGTCTACATTTTTGGTTCTTCCGGGTTTCTAGTGGGCGAGTGGGGCTCGGTGGTAGTCTCGCGGGATGCAAGACCGCGAGCTATACCGCCAGATTCTGGGCATCGAAAGTCCCTGGAAAGTCGTGCGAGTGGAGCTGCGCCGAGCCGACGGCGAAGTCCACGTCTTCCTCGAACACGACGAGCAAGTCCGCTGGCCGTGCCGCCAATGCAGCGCCGTGTGCGCACTCCACGATCATCAGCCCGAACGCCGCTGGCGTCACCTCGACACCTGTCAGTACCGCACGATCCTGCACGCCCGGCCGCCGCGCAGCGACTGCTCCGAGCACGGGCCGCGCGTCGTGCGACTGCCCTGGGCCGAGGCTTCCAGCCGCTTCACCGCGCTGTTTGAAGCTCTCGCGATCTCGTGGCTGAAGGAAGCCAGCCAGCAAGGCATCGCCGAGTTGCTGGCGCTGAGCTGGGACGAGATTCACGGCATCCTGGAACGCGGCGTGCAACGTGGGCTCGAACGTCGCGCGGCAGAGCCGATTCCCTACCTGGGCGTCGACGAGAAGAGCTTCCGCAAGCGCCATCGCTATCTCACCGTCGTCAACGATCTCAACTGCTCGCGCGTGTTGTTCGTCGCCGAGGGACGCCGCCAGGCCAGCCTGGACGGCTTTTGGAAGACGTTGAGCGCAGAGCAACTCGCCCGAGTCGAGGCCGTCGCTATGGACATGTGGGATCCTTATGTCGCCTCGACCCGGGAGCATCTCGACGAATCGGAGAAAAAGATCGTTTACGACAAATATCACATCGCGGCGCATCTGGCGAAGGCGGTGGACCAGGTGCGGCGGGCGGAGAACAAGCGTTTATTGGCTCTCGGCGACGAGCGTTTGACAGGCACGAAGTACGCTTGGCTGCGGCATCCAGCGAACTTTTCCGAGGACGCCTGGCGCGAGTTCCGCGCGCTGCGCGAAAGCGACTTGAAGACGGCGCGGGCGTGGGCGTTGAAGGAAACGGCGATGCGGCTGTTCGACTATCGTCGCGAATCGGCGGCGCGAGCTTTCTTCGAGCAATGGCGCGGCTGGGCGAGTCGCAGCCGGCTGACGCCGATGGTCACCGTAGCGCGGATGTTGACGGCTCGCCTCGAAAACATACTCACGTATCTGAAACACCGCATTACGAACGCGGTCAGCGAGGGGTTGAACTCAAGGATTCAATGGGTCAAGGCCACGGCGCGCGGTTTCCGCAATCAACAGAACTTCATCAACGCCATCTACTTCCACTGTGGGAAACTCGATCTGGCTCCTTCGCCCACTTAAAACCCGGAAGAGCCACATTTTTTCAAGCAGCGGCGGAGGCAAGCCCAGCCTGGACTTCCGTCCACGCCTCGGTCGAGCGGCTCCCGCGGAGCGTGTCAAGCCCGCGCCACATGGGTAGTGGGGTCTTAGCGTGGAGATGAGGAAATTCTACACCTTGGCAGATCTCGTCTTCTTCTTTGGCTTACTTTGTTCCAAACGTTGCTCGATCTGTTTCCGATCCAAGCCAAGCGTTCGGCCAACTGAAAGAACGATATCTTCCTTGAGATCGTTCCGTTTTGGGATGACGATCGGGCGACTGAGACCGGGCTTCGTCATGGTGTAGTGAGAGCCGCGCTGTCGATCGAACACACAGCCCTCCAACTCGGAAAGCTTGACAAGCTCTTTCCATTTAACGGGACGCACGTGCTGCGCCCCTCAATTGTTGGGCAGCGATGTAGGCTGGAATGGATACCTTAATGTACTCAGCACCATGCGTGCGCGAATGGGAAAACAACTTCAGTCCGGCTTCGGCACCAGGACTCTTAACAACATGAACGAAGTTGAAGCCCTTGGCGTCTTCGCCCGGTGCCAACGGTGCCTTTGAGAACCCAGCCTCTTGTAGGGCTTTATCAAGCACGCCGCGCTTGATACAGGACTCAAACCAAAGTTCAACAGCTGCCTTAAGTGATACTAGGGCTTGCTTCTTCGTTCTGGCCTGTGTCATGACATCGATGGGGAGGCACCAAGCCAGCCAGTCCCGCCCATCTCTGCGGAAAGCAATTTCTAGCTTGACGGTGATGCTGATGACCGAGGACTCCATACGCCCTTATGATACGCATCCGCTGAGCCTCCGTAAAGGGGGGTAGTTAGATAAAACGGAATCAGGCCACAATGATTTCTCTTAGACTCCATACGTGATCTGTGATTCCAACTTCCATCGCAGGCGTCACCCACAGAGAGCCGTGAACTCGGCAGAAGTTATAGAAAGCAAAGTGGATTGCCAACGATGCCCGTAAGTTCTCTTGCTTCTTACTGAAGGCGTAGGTTAATCGAGTCATCCTCTTGCACCACTGCCGCAGCGAGCCGTTCTTCCGCTCGACATGGCTCGTGCATATCCGCCTTGGGGCGGGCATCCCCATTTATCTCGGCTGAGACGGTGCCCTTTATCTTGGCTGGGCGGTAGTAGTCTCCCCGGCTCCCTGGAAGACGGCCATAGAGCTTTATCAACTGGGCATAATCGGCGCGGTCGTATGATACTGGAGATGTGGTGAAGATTAAACTCTATGGCGGACAAGTGGTGGGCCGTGTGGTCATCGAGAAGCGAGAAACCGTTGTGGTGGCGTGCAACCCAGAGGAGTACAGGCGGGCTATGGAGGAAGGCCGAAAGCCCCAGGGTGTCGGCTTCCCCTTAGGGGATGTGCCAGAGTCCCCCTAGGCGACACTTCGCCAGGAGGCCAACCGTGGAGAAACTAATCTCCACGCTGGTGGGTATTGGGAACGAAGAAGCCGTTGTCTGCCCTTTGGGCGGACGATGATCGTCATGTTCCTGATTTGGGAGCGGGGTTACTGCCCTTCCAGCGTTATCTCGGACAATCCTCCGAACTCCGCTCCTGCTGATGCTATCTCCACGCTAAGACCCCACTACTGCCACATGCACTTGCCCGAAACGTGAGTAGATTTATGAAACTGAGTACTTGGCTAGTCGGCGTCCTCGACAACCACTGCCGTCCCATAGGCGAGTATTTCGGCCATGTTTTGCGCCACGTAGGATGTTGCGAACTGTGCCTGAATGACCGCGTTGGCGCCTAAAGATTGGGCTTCCGCGCACATCCGGTCAATGGCGTGTTCGCGGCTTTCAGCAAGCAGTTTCGTATACTCATGGACCTCACCACCTACGAGCCCGCGCAAGCCCGCCAGAATGTCCTTGCCGAAATGGCGGGCCCGCACCGTGTTGCCGCGCACGAGTCCCAGCGTTCGGACGACCTTCTTGCCGGTAATGCTATCCGCTGTTACGACGATCATTTCTTCACTCCTCGGTATCGGTCGTGTGGAAGCTCAAGCCAACGCTGGCGCGCTACGGAGACGAACAACAAGAAGAGACCAATGTAGACCGCTGCGATCACCAGCTTTTCGATGGGCGGCACCTCGGGGTTTGTCACGAACAGGTAGATAGCGTAGATAACCCATCCGACGACACCAGCGAGGAAGAAACTCCATCCTGCCTTTCGAGGCGCCTGAACCGACAACTTTTCTTTTACCTGCTCCATTCGCTCCTCCTCGGGTTCGACAAAAGTCAGCTCTCCGGTAACTCGCTGCAGCTCGCGCAGCTGGCGAAGCGTCTCGCGGCACTGTTCGCAGTCCTCGAGATGAACTCGAACCTGCTGGCTGTCGGCCTGGGTCAGCTCGTTATCGAGATAGGCTGACAGCATTCCATTGATACGTTCGTGGTTGCCGGCCATCACAAACAATCTCCCAGTTTTCGCCGTAGGGTCTCGCGAGCGCTGTGAAGCCGTGAGGTTACGGTGCTGACTGAAGTCCCGCCGATTTCCGCAATTTCCTTGTAGGAGAATCCGTGGATATCCCTGAGGATCAGAACCTCACGCTGGGGCTCGGGCAGTCGACCGATCGCCTGCCAGACTCGGGCCTTTATCTCGCTCTTCTCGGCCAGCACTTCGGGTCCCGGCCCGGGATCGGTTTCCGGAACTTCCTGTGACTGTGACTCCGGTCTTGAAGCCCGCCTTCTGAGTCGATCGATCGCTAGGTTGCGAAGAATCTTGAAAAACCACGGCGCGAACGGCCGGTCGGAGTCCTTTTGACCCCAGTGCCGGTGGACCCGAAGGAAGGCCTCTTGAGCGAGGTCAATGGCGTCTTCCCGGTTCCCGACAGTCTGCAGCGCGAAGTGAAAGCCGCGTTGCCAGTACCGGTGAAACAGGTCTTCGAACTCATCCGCGGATTGATTCACGAGTATCCCGGTAGCGGCCTGTGCGGCTGTCGCCATAGGTTCTCATAGTTAGATACGGGGGAGAGCGAGGTTCCTTTGAGCTTATTCTCAGATTTTCCGCTGATGCGGGCCCCGGGGGACGGGGGCGGATTCAGCTCTTTCGAGCAGCCTAAACGCTGGACCGTTCGGTGACACTGGAGCCTCAGTGCACGGCACTGTGGGATAGCAAGGGTGCAGTCCGGGCGCAGCCTTTGGCTAGCTAAGCTGGTTTGCTGTCCCGACCCTTGCGCCAGGCTTCGTAAGCCATCAAGTAAACGAGCAACAGGATGGCTGCGACGACAGGGAGGGACGTCGGATACCCCACACTAGCGAGCAAATGAGCCGGCGGCACGAGCAGAAACAGCGCCAGCCCGCGCAGCAGGAGCATTTCGGTGGTCACGAAAACCGTCAGGCAGGCGGGCAGCAAAAGGGCGTAGTCCGGCAGATAGGCGTGATAGCTGATCAGCAATCCTCCCGCGAGACTGCAGGCCAGGGCATAGGAGAAACTCATGCGACGAGCTACTATCCAAACCGCAGCGACTACGGACAAGCCGACAAGGATTTCCAGCCATGAGCCAAAAGGGAGAGAGCTGAGCGCGCCATGCAGGTTGGGCATCAGTCCAGGGTTTGGGGAAAACTCGGCTGTTGTCGCCGCCGCGTACATCTGCTGAGGCCATGACCACCCAGCCGCTAAGAATGAAACCGCCGCTAGGACAGCCCCGCCCGCGAGCAGGCCCCGTGTGAAGCGCCAGCTACCTTGCGCGACGAGCAGCACGGGGGTAAGCACGAAGAGCTGAAACTTAATCGCACACAAACTGAATATTACTCCAGCCGCGAAAGGCTTCTGTTTGGCTTGTAACTTCATGGAGACCGCCAACCAGAGCAGGATTAGGGGAACATCTTGTCCATTGATGAACGCAGCAAAGGCGGGGAAACACAAGCAGGTGAAGAGTAATGTCTGCCAAAAATCAGGGGGGCGCCAAAGGGCAATGAATCCGACCACTGCTGTCCGGTTAAAAGTCGAATAGAATCAATTGGTTGGGGTCATAGGGGGATTCGTTTGGGGAGTCGGATGGCTGGAGTGCCTGTAAAAGGGGCATTTTTTCGAATTGCGTAACGCTGAGAATCTGTAGAATCTGGTAAAGACTCGCTTCCAGCCCGAGGCGTTTCCGGACGATGGCGATGAGCACGTAAATCGAGACAGCGATCCAGATCTGCGTCTTGACGGCGTTCTCGCTGGTGCCGTAAAACGAGTTGATTCGCAGATGTTGCTTGATCCACTTGAAGAACAACTCAATCTGCCAACGCGACTTGTAGATGTGGGCGATGGTCAGCGCCGGGAGCGCGAAGTTGTTGGTCAGAAACTTCAGCCGCTTGTTCGTCCGGGCGTCGAAGTAACTGACCCTCCGCAACGGGTCGGGATAGGCTTGGGCCGATTCGATGGCAGCCAGTATGACGGTCTGATCCGAGCGCAAGCCCGTGGATTTGTCGACGGGATGCGAGTAGCGCCGTTGGAGCAAGATGTTCTTCTTGGTTCGCACGACGAAGAACGACGAGCAGAGAGTGAACACGAAGAGGCGTTCGAAATCGACGTAGGCCCGATCCATGACGTAGAACGCGCCGGCCTCCGGGCCGATCTCGTCGAGGATGTTGATGTCGTGCACTTTGCCTCCAGTAATGCGGATGAACGTGGGAATATTGCCGTGCAGATCCAGCAGCGTGTGCATCTTCACGGCGGCTTTTTGCTTGCGGAATCTCGCCCACGGAAACAGCGACAGGCAGAGGTCGATTGTTGTCGAGTCGAGAGCGTACAGAGTCTGGTCCAAGTCCACACCGATCGGGTCGTGGGCATATAACGGCCGTGCCATGCCAATCAAGACCTGCGCGAAGTCCGCGTAGATCCGCCAGTCGCGCGACTCGTTCGCGTCGGCCAGTGTCGAGCGCGCTACCCTGCCGCGGAATCCCATGTGGTAGAGTTTGCCGTGCATCGAACGCAGGCACGTCTCGATGTCGCGGAGGCTTGCCCGATAGGTCAGCTGGGCGAATGCCATCGCAAGAAACTGATCCCAGCAGGAGAAACTTTTCAGATAGGAATCGCCGCGGTAGCGCGATACACATTTCTGAAACTCTTTGCTCGGTAGGTGCTCGATCAGTTGGGAGAAAACCGTACGGCCAAGGTTCATCCCTCATTGTGCCGCGTCCGGATGCTCCGTTCAGGCGACCATTTGCGGCCTCGGGATTTCAAATCGTTCCCGGGCAAAACAGGCCATAAGACATTGAACGGTCGAGACTTACCGTCCGATGGCGCGACTTTCCCCGGACAGCACTGGAATCCGACAATAGAAGCGGCAAGGACGAGGTTCCACAACAGGTGCGCTGAGCGATAGGGAAGTCGGCTGAGGGGCCAAATCAAGACCGCGTGAAATGGCGGGCGAACGTAACCGTGTCCCGGCGAATACTTGCCGGCATGTTCGAGTTCGAGTTGATGAAGCTGTTCGGTGTCATAGAGGTCGCCCGTTGCCAGTGACCGCGCACCGGCATAGAAAGCGGCGAAGTCGCTCAGGCTACCCGTCGTTTGCGAGCGCACGTTTACTACGAGAGCAAGCATCAGCGTCAACGCGATCGCGGAGCCGACCCCGAGCAGAACGGGGGTTTTCATCTGAACTATCACCTGAACTACAGGTTACACGCTGCATGAATTCCAGAGTGGGCACATCCCCAACGGCGGGCTTTGCTTCCTCCGCGGTCAGAAGCGCGGGCTGGGACGCCGGCTGTGCTACTTGGTTTTATAGATTCGAGCTGAGAGGGAACCCTCTTGAAGGGTTTCTACCGGTTGCCGCGCCGCTGCTAGTTCCCCGAAGCGGGCCTCCTCGGAATTCGTCGGCTCGAAATCGCTCCAGACGACAATCCAGTCTGGGGGAGCGACTTCCGGGTGAAGCTCTCCCTCGTGGCCAGTTTTGCCTGCCAACAGGCGACTGTCTTCTTCGGGGAGTCGCAAAGTTGCGAGGGATCGCAAGCGGTCTTTGCCCAGGCGGGAGTGAACGAGCGTCCGCTGGTAGTCAGGTGGGGAAGTGTCTAGACTGGCAAGCGCCAGAGCCGCTTTGCGGCGACCGATTACTCCACCAAGCTCTTCGCTCTTGTCGAGGTATCGGCTCAGCAATGGCGGGGCGATGGGTTTAGCAAGCAGCACGACCTTCTCGGAGCCGGAAACGGTTTGGTCGAGGTACTGAGAGAGTTCGTAGCAGAGCTTCAGACGTGGATCGGACGTTTCGCGGTTTACGAAGCGGTCGGCCATGAAAAGGCTGATTGCGAGACCGAAAGCGAGCACGATGCCCCGGAAGCGTCGGAGGCGGCTGAGTCCGAGGCCGGCCATAACCGTTACCGCCGCGAGAAGTAGATGCGCCTCGCGGGCGGTCACAAAGCGATCCGGTTGATCACGTTCACCGTGCGCGGAAAACAGAAGGGCAATCAAGAACAGGGCTAAGAACCCGGCGAGCATCCTGTATCGTGCGGCGCGAAGCATCCCCTGTTTCCAGAAGCGCCAGAAGCCTACGGCAGCTAGTATGAGAAAAGGGACGGCCGTGTTCTTTAGAGTGATCCAACCGAGGTAGAGGTAGCGGAAGAGGCGCTCCACGCTCACGTTGGTATCCAGCAAAAAAGACCCGCTAGGCCCGGCGGCTACACTCCAGATGAGCCATCCGAGCGGCGCCCACCCGAAAAGTAACGATCCCTTGAGAAAGTCTCTCGCCCTCGTACCTCGTTTGACGGCGAACGCCAGCACAAACACCGGGCATGCGGCCCAAGCTTCGTAGCGGGTCAAGCAGGCAAGGCCCAAGAACAGGCTCGCAGCCAACCAGTTGTCTTTGAAGAAGAAGTAGAAGCCGAAGAAAAGACCGCCGAGCATCAGGATTTCCTGGTAGGGAACGATCGAGTAGGCGAGCACAAACGGATTTGTGACAAAGATGAGGGCCGTGTAGAAGGCAGCGTTGGGTCCCAGCAGCTCCTTAGTCATGAGGTAGAAGCCGAGGCCGGCGGAGGCACCGATGAGAGCCATCAAGTATCGGATCCCTAGCGGGTCTTCCGAGATCAGCGAAATGTAGTGAACGCCTAACTGCAGGAGCGGCAGCTGGTACGCGAGCAGGATGCGGTCGTGGTTGGCCAGCCGCATGATGCTGTCGCCCCCGAAAACGACGGGATAGGCATGGATAAGCCACAAGCGGAGGCCGAGACCCAGTAGGAATACGGACACGGCGTGGTACCGGCGGAATCCACCCCCTGTGTCGAGCGGTTCTGGATTAGGGTCAGCGGCTGGAGCGGGTTGGCTCATGGTCGGCGTACTGTGTCGTCCGGACGGGCTGCTTCGGGTCGCAGCGGACTGTCCTGGACACGAGTTCCCTATATATTCGGAAATGTCGGGCTCGAAAGCCCGACACGGCACGCTGAAAGCGTACGCCACGATGCTAGGACAATCAGCAGTCTCGTCTGGAACAGCTTTCTAGTTGCTACGGCTCCGCCTACTGTAGCTCAAGGCAGAGGGTTTTCGTGTGGATTGAACAAGGGTCACCGCAACTTGTAAAGAATCGTGGTGGGGTGGGTGTATCTCCAATCATGCGGTGCACCGGTTTCCCCCAGGGTCGCCCAAGGAAAGAGCACGGGGCTGCGGAAGACAGCGACCTTTTCGTAGCGCGTTTCGAACAGATTCTTGTTTTGATGGGGATAGTCGCCCACCAGAAGATCGGCGGTGAGGACCCAGGGGGGGTAGGTTTGGGCAAGATCGTCTAGGAAAGGGTTCGGTCCCATCGGGTAGGCCGATTCATCGAGCGGGGGGAACGCCCGCATAATTCGCGCTATGGTTTGGCCCCGCGGGACCTTCTTGGGGACCTCCGCCAGCGCGAGATTCAGCGGGTGCGGGGACAACATGAATTGCAGCTGGGTCGCCGATGCCGCTAGCGCGACACCGACAGCCAGGAGTCCCGCAATCCACCGCCATCGCGGCCGAAGGCTGTCGAGTGCAACAGCCGCGGCCGCGGCGCACAGCGGGACGAGGGGCAGCTGATATCGCAGCAACGGCCAGTTCTGGGGAAGCAGCGTGACGAGGCCTGCCGCAAACATCACGGATACCATCCAACCCGCTAGCGAGCGGCGGCGTGCCAGAAGCCAGAACCCCCACCCAGCCAGCAGCGCCGCCGGGATCCCTAATGAAAACCGGGCAAGGGCGGCCAAATGTTGGCCGAGCAGGGCGGGTTTGGAGATGTAGTAGTGCTCAGGAATGGCCTGGCGGCTCGCCTGAACGATCTTACTCATTTGGTCGACCACCTCACGGAAGTTCGTGAGGATGAACGGCTCACCCGCCAGGAATCCCGCCAAGACACCGAGCAGCCACCAGCGTGCTCTCGACCAGGCGAATCGATGGGGCCACAAGGCGACTGCGGCCGCACCCAGAACCATCGGAGCCGAGGAGTACTTGGCTGCTATGGCGAGTCCCGCGGCGATTCCGAATCCTAGCCATAGCCTGCGCCGGTCGCTTGCGAGCAACCGCAGCCCCAGCACGGCGGTCAGGGTGACGAACGTCGTCTCCGTGACATCCACTCGGATTTGAGCCGCCTGAAGAAGGTGTCCAGGCGACAAGGCCACCAACGCGGCAGCCCAAAGTCCGGCTTGCCTGCCGCAGAGCATCGCGGCCAGCAAGAAAGTCAACAAGACGGTCGCCAGGTCGGCGGCTACCGAGACGAGCCGCGCTACGACGTATACCTTCTCAAACTCGCCGGGGATCATCCGCCCGAAGGCCCTTTGCCAGGGTTCTTCGAATACACCGACCGCTTGCGCTCCTTCCAGCACGAGCAGGACCAGCTCCAGATGCAAAGTGCCCCAGCGGTAAAGCTTGGGATCGAAGTCCAAGTTGGCGGGGTCGGTCCGCGCCAGACCATAGAGGACGCTAACTTCGTCGAACGCGTAAGTCCCACGGAACCCGGAAGCGGCCGTTTCAGGCGTCGCCGGCGGCAGCCCCCAGCCGATCCCCGTGACGCGAAGCAGGAGGCCGGCCAGTAGAATTGCGAGGAGCCAGGATCGTTCTCCGGCTGTCAAGGATTTCAGCACACCAGTAGTTTGGCCGGGCTCGGCGGGCTCCCCCATTGGCTCACATTCTACTCGCCGGGCAGGAGCCTCCCCCGTCTGATCAGCAACGGGTGGGCGAGATGGAAGCGGCCTGAAGAGCACCGGTTCAAGCAGTGGTCTCGGCACTCGACAGGCATTGCGTCAGGCATATCAAGCGCTGATCGTCGGAGTGCGAACGGAACGCCGCGCTATTCCAGTTCGAAGGTGACGAACATCAGTTTGCCGAGCCGCTCAATTTGAACAACGACCGGTGTCTTCTCCTTGAGTTCAGCCAGCACGGCGAGCAGCTCCCGCAAGCCGGTGGTAGGCTTCTGGTTTACGCGATAGATTACATCACCGGGTTGAAAGAGCGAACTCCAATGGGGGCCATCCGCCAGCCTCCCCGCGACGACGACCCCTGTCGACCGCCTTAGCGGCGGCATGATCTCGGCAACCGTCGGGTTCAGGCTGATGCCGAGAATCCCGAGCCGGGCGATCGCGTTTTGCTGCCCGCTGACCATGCGGGCCAACTGCTCCGGATCGCCCTCGCGCTCCAGAACCGTCACGCGGACAGTGATCTCTTCGGATCGGCGCAGGACTTTGATTTCGACAACGTCCCCGATCGAGCGCTGGTAGACGTTTACGTTGAACTGGCGGCCGTTCTCCATGGTTTTGCCGTCAAGCGTCAAAACAATGTCTCCCACCCTGAGCCCGCCAATATGACCCGGCCCTCCCGGCTTCACATCGGCAAGAACCGCGCCCCAGTCTCGGGGCAGCCCGAGGCCGGCCGCCAACTCGGGGGTAATCGTCTGAACATGGACGCCGATTTCCCCGCGCCTGACCCGCCCGTGCTCTTGAATCTGGTCGAAAACGGTTCGGACGATGTTGCTGGGCGCGGCAAACCCGATCCCTTCGCTGCCGCCGGACTGGGAAAAAATCAAGGTATTAATGCCTACGATCTGGCCGTCAGCGTTGACCAGGGGACCGCCGCTATTTCCTGGGTTGATGGCCGTGTCTGTCTGGATGTATATCATCGGGTCGCCGGCCTGCAATTGTCGAGCCACCGAGCTCACTACACCCATCGTCACGGAGTTCTCAAGCCCCAAAGGGCTGCCAAACGCGAAGACGAGTTGGCCGGGCCGCAAATCATCCGAGTCCCCGAACGGAACGAACGGCAAATCCTGGGCCTCGATTTTCAGCACGGCGAGGTCCGTCTCAGCATCGAGTCCGACGATCTTGGCCTCACGAAGCTTGGGGCGCGGCCTTAGGATAGACCGCCGGCCCGGAAGAGGCTTAGTGCGCGATGCCAAGAGCACTTGCACGCGTCGCGCTCCGACGATGACATGAGCATTGCTAACGATGTAGCCGTTGGGATCTACAATCACTCCTGAACCGGTGCTACGGCGCTTGGAGACCACGACAGAAGCTGGCGCTTCTCCGCGCACCGGAGCAAACCCGGAGGAGACAACCTGGACTACTGCCGGACTCACGTGCTCGGCCAGGGCCTCGAACCAATCACTCAGTTCGTGGAGGTTGGCAGGGGAGTTTCCAGCGTCGGGTTGCGGTCGGGAGGCTGTCTGGGAACAAAGAACGTGGGCCGTCACGATGAGTGCTATCGCGATACGAGTGGGTCCTGCGTCGGGCCTCCTAGATCGGGCCAACTTCGTCCACATTATGGATCGAGTACCGTCAGACATAGCAGCGATGGACCCTCCGGCCTAGTGCGGCTGTAAGTGTACGCCCGCCGGCTGCAGAAACGCAACGACCGGAATCGGCCGATACGAAAGCGACAGCAGGAATTCCCGTAAGTTGATCTTGGAGGCAAAGGCTCGATATCATCAGCAGCTTGAAGTAACCGCGCGTAGCCTTCCAAGAAAGACCTCCCGAAGATGACAGACAACTCTTCCGTATTGCTTACGACCGACCTCCCCGGTTGCGAACAGGTGGCCCGTGGGAAGGTTCGGGATATCTACCGAGTCGGCGAGCAGCTTCTGATTGTTGCCACTGACCGGATTTCCGCCTTCGACGTCATCCTGCCGAACGGCATTCCTCGCAAGGGCGAGGTGCTAACCAAGCTCTCGATCTTTTGGTTCGACTTTCTCAAAGACGTCGTCCCCACTCACTTCGTGACGGCTGATGTCGATCGCTACCCGGATCCGCTGCCCAACTACCGCGATCAGCTCGAGCATCGATCGATGCTGGTCACGGCCCTTGATATGGTGCCGATTGAATGCGTCGCCCGCGGTTACTTATCGGGATCGGGGTGGAAGGATTATCAAGCCACGGGATCAGTATGTGGTGTCAAGTTGCCTCCTGGTATCCGGGAGAGCGGTTTGTTGCCGGAGCCCGTTTTCACCCCCGCCACGAAAGCCGAAAGCGGCCACGACATCAACATCAGCTTCGAAGAGGCTTCCGAGCTGATAGGCGAGGAATTGTGCGAGAAGCTGCGCGACCTGACATTGGATATCTATTCGCGAGCTTCGCAGCGAGCCCTTCAGGAAGGTCTCGTGCTGGCTGACACGAAGTTCGAGTTCGGCAAGCGCGACGGCGAAATCGTGCTGGGAGACGAAGTGCTGACGCCCGATTCTTCACGCTATTGGCCTCTGGAGCTTTACCAGCCCGGCCGGCCGCAGGTTTCCTACGACAAGCAGTACGTCCGCGACTACCTGGAATCGGTCGACTGGGACAAGACACCACCCGCGCCCGAGCTGCCGCCGGAAGTGGTGGCCAACACCTCCGAGAAGTACATCGAAGCCTACTACACGATCACCGGCGAGGATCTGTAGATCCGGACAAGCCGGAACCAAACAGGTCTCAGCGAGCGCTATCGTCCTGGCGAAGGGCGAAAAGCCGCGGGTCTGGAAACGGCACCAGCCCCGCGCTACGGGACTACGGTGGTTCAACGTGATGTCGCAACGAATGGCGACACGCCACGCAAGAATAAGTGCGCCGCGTCTTCGGGTCTCACGGCACGGCCTATTTTAGGAGCCAGAATGTGGGCCTAACCGACCGGCCCGCCCAGCCGGGAAACGCTACCGCTGCGATAAAATGATGAATCATCGGCCAGACCATTTCGCATTACAAGATCCTTGCCAAACTGGGTCAAGGCGGGATGGGGGAAGTTTATAAGGCCGAAGACGCCAAGCTGAGCCGCGCCGTCGCTCTGAAGTTCCTCCCTCCGGGCCAGTTTAGCGGCGAAGCGGAAAAGGCCCGCTTTCTGCGGGAGGCCCGCGCGGCCGCGGCGCTTGATCACCCCAACATCTGCACGGTCTACGAGGTCGACGAGGCGGAGGGACAGCCGTTCATCGCGATGGCCTACCTCGAAGGTGAGACTTTGCAGAGCAGAATCGAATCTTCGCCGCTGGCGGTTAACGAAGCGATCGAGTTTGCGATCCAGACCGCTCGGGGTCTTGCCGCAGCGCACGAGAAGGGGATCGTCCATCGGGATATCAAGAGCGCCAATCTGATGGTGACCCAGCCCGGTCCCGACACCGAGCGCCTCCTCAAGATCATGGACTTCGGCCTGGCGAAGCTCGCCGCCGGAACAACGAAGCTTACGAAAGAGGGGACGATGCTGGGGACAGCGGCCTACATGTCGCCCGAGCAGGGGCGCGGAGAAGAAGTAGACCACCGCACTGACCTTTGGTCGCTTGGCGTTGTGCTGCATGAAATGGTCAGCGGCCAGCTCCCCTTTCGCGGCGAGTATACGCAGTCGCTCGTTTACGCCATCATCCACGAGAAACCCGACCCTCTGACCGCCGTGCGAACGGGTGTTCCCTTGGAGTTGGAGCGCATCGTTCAAAAGGCGCTCTCAAAAGACCGTGAAGATCGTTACCAAAGCGCTTCGGACTTCGCTGCCGACCTGCGGGTGCTTCGCAAAACGCTCGACCCCGCGGCGTCAGGGACCAGTAGCTCCCAAGTAGCGAAACCGGGAATCCCCGTAGGGGCGCAGATTGCCCGGCCGGGTACGGGGCCCGCCCCCGCTCAAACGGATGCTTCGCCATCGGGCCGGCCGGCGGGGACCGACAATGCGGGCGACGAGGTTTATTCTCCGGATCCACGGGAACGGTCCCCGTCCTCGGACGAACCCCCCGCCTTAGCTCACGACACTGCCGCGCGGGCGGACGCTGCCGCCGAGGGGGTTGGTCGCCTGCGAAGGAAGATCACCCTGCTGATGGTGGCTCTGGCCGTGGCGGTAGGCGTGATTGCCGGGATGTGGCTCCAGCGCGCGGCCGACGATCCCGGCGGGATGGATCCGCGTCTGCCGCCCGGGATTCGCAGCCGGCCTTTCGGCCCCCAGTTCGACCCGCTTGGACCGCTCGGCCCCGGAATGATGCCTCCCGAGGGAGAGGCTTCCGGCTTGCCCGTTGTTCCGCCGCCCCCGGACGCCCAGGGTACTCCGAGAGAAGAGCCCTCCAGAGCAGCGCCTTCCGCAGAGACTTCCGAGCTAACGTTCGAACTCGAAACCGGCGAACCCCCGGCCGAGCCAAGTGTTGGGTCACCCCCGGTCGAAGAGCCGGCTGCCACTCTTTCGCCCGCACCCGACTTCCGACCTCCGCCGCCACCTTCCGTGACGGGTGAGTGGGAGGCCATTGTTCCCACCCGAACGGGACCGCAGCGAATCGTGCTTAAGCTTAAACAGGAAGGTGGCGCACTAAGCGGCACCATCACGTCGCCGCGTGGAGAAATGACGATCGTCGACGGCGGGGTGGCGGGTGGCCGCTTCACGTTTCGGGCAGGCGGTCCTCGGGGACGCGAAACAGTGACCTACGGGGGCCGGTTCCGCGGCCGGGACCTCATCCTCACGATGCCTTCCCACCCGAGACGGCCTATCATTGCACGCCGGATACGATAGATTCGTTCGCCACTTCGCGACCGCTACCGTGGCCGAGCCGCCGCCGAGAAGCTCCGGGCACTTCAATTATTGGCGAACGCGGGACGGGCCCGGCTTGCCTGAACAAAGCCGGCCAGCCACAGCCCGAACCTGAGGGCGAGCCCGCACTCGGGAGAAACGTGCGTGTGTTGATGAAATGAAGTACTCAGCCCCCGGGACGGTGTCTCTCGACAGTGACCTGGATCTGTTTAGTTCCGATGGGTGCTGACAGCGGATAGCGGCCTAGGAGACCGTGATACTCGGCGTTCTCTTCGCTGAGGCGGTGGTGGACAGCGGAAGCGCGGAACACGACCGGCCCGGGAGTCTTTGGAAGGCGAATGGCGATCCGGTGTTCGCGTTTTTCCTGTGGGCGAAGTCGGTTGTCGGAGATCTTTTCCACCTCGGGATACCACTGCCAGTGCTGGCCGATCCGAACTGATTGGCTGTCGAAGACGGTCCCGTCAGCTGTGAGCCCCTCGACTTCCACCGTGATGAAACGCTCGACGTCACCCGTTGGCAACATGTGTCCGGCACGGGCGTTTTCCAGTTCAAGCACGACCGTCGCCGTCTCGCCAGGACGATATGATGCGCGCTCCGATGTGAGTTGAAAAACCAGAGCTGAGCCAAACGCATCGAAGTATTCGCGTTGCTCATCCGAGGCGTCGAGTTCTTTAGGAACGCCGCTGCCGGCCCAGACATGGCGTCCCGATCTCCGTGGCGGATGGCCATCGGCGATCGGCCGGTTGAACGCCGGCATATGGCAATCGATGCACGTGACGCCGGCGGCGGCGAACGGGCCGTTCTCCCACTCTTCTCCTGACTCCAGGTAGCAAATCAACGTCTCTCCATAGTCGGCAACGGCTTGGTGGCAAACGGTGCAGGTTGCCGCGGTCAACAACTGCTCGGATTTGCGCACCGGATGGGGAGCATCGCTGTCACCCCAGGGGCCGAGGACGACTCCGTCTCTGACATGACAGACCGCACAGGTGATGGCCTCCTCACGGAGCATAGGGTCGAAATCTCGATTGCGAACGTAGGTTGCCTGGTTCAGCTTCGAACCGCGAACGGCGACGGCGATCCGCTGCTGTTGGTTGGCAAGAGGCGCGTGGCAGTTGATGCAAAGCCAGCTACTGCCCGGGTCCTTGCGCATCTCTTCCAGGAATTGCAGATCGCTCATCGCGCGAGCGTGTATCGATGCTTGCCATTCGCGATAGATTTCGTTGTGACAAGACCCGCACTCGCTTGCTCGGATCGTAGTGAGTCCCTCAGGGACCGGTTGTTGGGGAATCGGGTTTTCCCACACGAAGCCTTTTACCGAGATTCCGTCGGAAGGGCGAACGCTGAGCGCCTCGAAGGCTGCCATGCTTAGCGCCGCGACGGCGATGATCGCGGGGAGCGCTTTCATGAAGAGGGGGGTTGGAACTCGGCGTGGAGCCGGCGCCAGGTTTCCGGCAGCTCTTCCGGGAGGACCCGAGTCTCGCCGACCACGGTGACGAAGTTGCTGTCGGCAATCCAGCGCGGCAGCACGTGTAGATGGATGTGTCCGCCGATTCCGGCCCCGGCGGCCTTGCCGATGTTCATGCCAAGGTTCAAACCGTCGGGCTTATACAGCTTGCGAAGTGCCGACTCGGCCCGCTGAGCCAGGCGCATCATCTCCTCCAGCACTTCCACCGATGTGTCTTCGACCGTCGCCACATGAGAAGTGGGGACGATCATCACGTGACCGCTGGTATAGGGGAAACGATTCAGGACGATGAAGTTCGATTGGCCGCGAAACACGACCAGGTTGTTTTCATCATCGCGGGAGGCGTTAATCTCGCAGAAGACGCAGTGGGAGTCCTTGTCTGCATGTTTGATGTAGTGGTATCTCCAGGGGCTCCAGATGTAGTCCATCGCAACTCAGGCCGGAAAAGCCTTCGGCCCGGGCTTCATGCTTGAGGGAGGGTTGAGAACAACACAGCGGCCCGGCAGATCAGTCCACCGGGTTTAGGCTCGGGTCTTCGAAGCTGGGCCTTGGTTCAACAGGCGTGGCGGGCGCCGGTGGGCCTCCGTTGACTACATCGCGCAGCTCTTTGCTGGGTTTGAAGAAAGGAATCGTCTTGGGAGGGACATCCACTCTAGCGCCGGTCTTTGGATTCCGCCCCACTCGGCCCCGGCGCTCGCGGGTGCGAAAGCTGCCAAAGCCTCGGACCTCTACCTTCTCGCGCTTTCGCAGCGAATGTACGACGCTATCAAAAATCGTCTCGACGATGACTTCAGAATCCTTGCGGGTGACTTCCACCACGCGAGAGACTTCCTCGATTAAATCCGCTTTGGTCATATCGCCTCTTTTCGACCCTCCAGATTCGAACCCTGACGGAAACCGACCTTCCCGGCAATCTACCTACCGAGGGATGATACCACGACTGGCAACCCGTTGCTTTCAATAAACTTCGCGGAGGAGATTCACTCCGGTGACCCGATGTCCTCGCCTTCGGCGACGGTTTGCGGCGGGCGGTTTTCCGAAGCCGTCTGCTCGACTTGCGGAGGCTTGGTGCCAGCGTCGCTGTTGCTATGGGTCGCAGAGTGAAACCGGAGTCCTATTCTTTTTTCGAACTCGTCAAGGCGAATAATCTCGAACGCATACTCCCGTCCCATTCGGAGCGGATTCGTACGCTTCTTATGAGACTTGTTCGGGGTTTCTGAATTGTGGCAGAGGCCCTGGACGCCCGGCGCCAACTCGACGAAGGCTCCAAAGTTCGTCCGTCGTTTGACCGCTCCCTGGATCGTGTCACCGACCGTGTGATTGGCAAAGAATTGCAAAGAATATATCCCATTGGTCTGACTGGAGCTGCTTGAGGCCAAGCGAAACACGACGGTTTTCCTCTTCGACGCGCAGAACGGCCGCCTTGACCTTCTGACCCTTCCGCAAGGCCTCACGCGGGTGTTTTACCTTGCTGTCCCACGATAGGTCGGAAACATGGAGCAACCCCTCGAGGCCCTCCTCGATCTCCACGAAAGCGCCAAAAGCCGCCAGGTTTCTCACGCTACCTTCGACGATTGATCCGACCGGATAGCGTTGGTTCGCCCCAGTCCACGGGTCAGGCTTCAGGCGCTTGATGCTCAGCGAAACGCGACGTTCTTTCGGATCGACGTTCAAGATGATCGCTCTGAGATCTTTCCCGGGCTTGGCCACTTTCGACGGGTGCTTTACCCGCCGAGACCAACTGATCTCCGAGACGTGGACAAGGCCTTCGACGCCGGGCTCCAATTCGACAAAGATTCCGTAGTCGGTGACGCTCACCACACACCCAGAGACGCGATCGCCCTCCTTGTACCTTTCCTGGGCACCTTGCCAGGGATCGGGTTGGAGGAGCTTCAGGCTCAGTGAGACTCGCTCCTTCTCGGGATCGAAACGAAGCACTTTGGCGGTGATTTCGTCTCCGACACTAAATACCGTAGCGGGGCTCTGGATCCGTTGATAGGAGATGTCCGTGACATGGAGCAAGGCGTCGAGACCTCCCAGGTCTACAAAAGCGCCGTAGCCGGTAAGGCTCTTGACGGTTCCGCCAACGACCGCGCCCTCGCTGAGCTTCGCCAGCGTCGCTTCTTTTCGCACCCGAAGCTGCTCTTCCAGTACTTGCCGCCGGGAGACGACGACGTTGCCGCGCGCGCGGCTGAGCTTGACGATGCGGACTTCTATCTGTTCTCCGACTATGGCGTCAAGATCGTTCGAGGAGTCCAAACTCACTTGGGAACCGGGCAGGAAAGCCGGAATCCCAAGGTCTACGCTTAGGCCGCCTTTCACCCTCCCGTCCACCCGTGCCGTGAGCGTTTCGCGTCCGCGGTAGGCTTCCTCCACCTTCTCCCAAGCGCGCTGTCGGCGGGCGCGCTGATAGGACAAGGAGACATAGTCGCTCGCGGCAGCGCGACTTACGACAAAGACTTCGATCTCGGTGCCGGGCACAAGGTCAGCCTCGGCGTTACTGTCGCCAAAATCGGAGGTTGGGATCAGCCCCTCGGTCTTTCCTCCGATGTCAACGACCGCACCCTCCGCGAGCACGCCGACGACGCGGCCGCGGCACAAATCTCCACTTCGAATTTCCGGTAGCTCCCCGTAATCGCCGGGCGACTCTTCGTGGCTGAACTCCTCGGAGGCGACTGTCTCCGTTTCTAGCTCTTCATGCCCGTTCGTTTGGCTTGACGACGGCGATGGGAGTTCGCCGGGGGCACCCGGCCTCGGCAACGCTCCGTTTCGGGTCGGAACCTCGCCCGGGAGAACCGGTTCGGGCGAGCCCGCGGGGGGCTGCCCACTGTGACCGGCCGCTTCCGTTGCGGCGTGCGTCAGGGGATTATCCGAGGCCAAGCCAAACCTCTCCCGTCCACCAAGAGGATGTGTCCGTTGCCGAATACACCCGCTACTATCATAGGCCACTCAGCGAGCTCAGACAAACCGCGCATCGCCGAAAAGCCAGTCTTTTTCTTACTTTGCGAGACTAAGCGTTGCAGCCCACAACTCTTCTCAGCAGAGAAGCCTCAACCCTAATCAGGGGCTACAAGTGACTTAAATATAGCCGACGTCGATTGGACTGTCAACGCCGCTTGTGAGCTTAACCACCAACAGTCCCAAGCTAGGCTACGCCGCCTCAGAAATGGACGGAAGGGCCTGTGTGTCCCGCAAGCTTTCGCGATAGCCCTTCAGCATTCCAGCAGCCGTAGCTACGACGAGCGGACCGAGAACGACCCCCAAGAAGCCAAACGCCTGGATGCCTCCAAGAACGCTCACGAAAACCAACAAACCGTTGAGCTGTGCCCGACCCGCGATCAAGATCGGCCGAAGAACGTTGTCCGCGCCGCTCACCAGGACGAAGCCGAGCACCACGAGCGCCACGGCCCGCGCCGTGTCTCCGTTCAGCGCAGTCCCGATGGCAGCTGGAACCCAGATCAACCAAGGCCCCACCACAGGCAGAAAGGCCAAGAACCCGATGATCACTCCCCAGAAAACTGGTGAGGGCATACCCAAGGCCCAAAAAACGATTCCTCCCAATAACCCTTGCGTGCCGGCGACAACAAACCCGCTCGAAAGTGTAACTGAAATCATCTCGGTCACCTCTTGAGTCATGCGATCGCTGTGTGCCCCGCCCAGCGGTGAGATGTCCTTCAACAACTGAAGCAGCTTCGGACCGTCCCGGAACAAATAGAACATTGCCAGTAGCATCACTACCAAGTCGAAGACGAATAGCGCTACGTTCCCTGCCAGTCTCGCCGACTGCGAGGCCAGTAAGGCGCCGGCCTTCTGACTTACTTCGCGGATGATCTCCTCGAAGGTGCCCAGCGGAACGGGCACCTGGGCAAAGAACCGCTCGAGCAGAGCCTTCATTTTCGGAAGAGCTTGTTCTGTTGGAATGGACCCGGCGACCGACACAGCCTCTTTGACAAAGGCCGGCACGAGCCAAGCCGAAGGCGCTAACAGCAGAATGGTTACGGCTGTCACGGTAATCAGCGCACACACGTTCGGCCGGGAGAGCCGCGACAGAACTCGCCGATGCAGCGGAAAGAAGAAGATCGAAAGCACAGCAGCCCAGGTCAGTGGAATCAGGAAGGGGTTCACGACCCGGTACAGGAAATAGATCACTATCGCGGCCAGGGTCCAGGTGACGACCCTTTGAAACGCGGGAGTATTCATCGGGGCAAGCGGCACTTGTTTCGAGTATAACGTGGCCCGAAGTGACTGAACGAATGACCGGTTGTTAACCAAGTAGGAGGGACGCCCGGAGCAACGGGTCGGCGATCGAGACTCGCCGCGTGCGCCGCTTCCTCCGACTGTCCAGCAGTCAGCTCGGCACCTTCTTGTTCGCCAAACCCGATTTCGACTGCCCTGCTCTTCACGGGTGAGCGAAAAAGCCGCCGCATTCCTTCAGATTGGAGAGCTGTGATAGGGGTCTCCCATTGTCTTGCAGGACCCCTAGCAGCCCGTGGTCAAGGTAACGTCGCGAAAAATCGGGTACAGCCAGCCAATTCGCCTCAGGCCAAGTTTTTTGTTTTCGAGGGTCATGACCGGGGCGAATTGGTGGCAGTCCCCATTTTTCGCTCCTGCTCGACTTTTGCCACGGGCGGCCTGGCGCCGTCGTCCTCGCCATAGCCAAACGGACTGGTTTAGAATCATTAAATAGGTCCCTAGCTTCGCTTTGGGTGGGACCCGTGTAGTTAGGTGGCTCGCCGGATCGGGGCGTGGCGCAGTCTGGTAGCGCGCCTGCTTTGGGAGCAGGAAGCCGGGGGTTCAAATCCCTCCGCCCCGACCATTGTTTTCAACAGCTTACGGACAGTCCATCTCCCCACTCGTAACCTATGTCCGCACAGTGCCCGAATTTTTCCTGTCGCTTAGCACTCCGTCACGGCAAATGGCGCTGAGATCGGCCAGCTTCATCCAGGCACGAAATCGCCAGATCAGGCGTCGCTACTTGAAAAACTTTTTTGCGCGGCACGATCCGATCCAATATCAGATTTCAACCAGCTGAGCGAGCGGGAAAAGAAGCGAGTCCGGATCTTGGACCACAGCGGCCTGCAGTCCTTTCTGCGATCTCAAGTGGGAAAAGGCCATGGTCAGGCCGACGATACGGTTTACGTACCGACGGGTGTCTTCATTCAGTCCACGGAGATTAGCGGCCCCAATGAAATCTTTGCCAAGGGCTACGTTTGGCAGAAGTTGGCCAAGGACCTAAATCACCGTCCGCATGATTGACAGCATCGATTCCAAGACCCCGGGAGCAGGGGAGGCCGTCGCTCGTGGCCATTGACGCGGTAGTTGACCACAAAGGCCCGCGCCCCGGCCTTCGTCAGTCTCAGGCCGAAGCCGGGAACCCGGTCGGTCGTGTTTTGGGACTATACGACGTGGACGGAATTTACGGTAGGGACAGGTAGGGTCGGGAATACGGCTCGCCGGGTTGCCCTTAAGGCCAGCGCAACTTCATTCCTCGTCGTCCGGCTCGAGCATCATGACCCAACCACTGAGGGTAGAGAGAAATATGCGGTCATTTGCAATCGCAGGTTCGTTTCGATAAAGAGCTCCCTTTGCGAGCGGCTTGTCCAGCAGAACGATCGGATCTCGAACGATCTCATGGCCGTTCGCCAAGCAATCGGCCACGTCGAAGTCAGA
Source organism: Bryobacterales bacterium (assembly GCA_965248205.1). Taxonomy (GTDB): domain Bacteria; phylum Acidobacteriota; class Terriglobia; order Bryobacterales; family UBA6623. Next base: position 4,473,782 of record CBDFIS010000006.1, on the reverse strand, counting down.
ATGGCTGCACCGGGAAATGGCCGAAGGGTAGACCGAAGGATCCGCAATAGCGATCAGCCGACCCTGTGCCGTCCCGACGAAAACCATCCCCTCCGTAACCGTTGGCGGACCGAGTTGATAATCGGAGAGATTCGTCGTACCGGGGATATCCTCCATCCAACGCACGCCACCCGAACTCGCCGAAAGGGAGTGCAACCGATCAAATCCTCGCCGGACGTCGTCGGTTACCTCGTCGCCCGCGCACATCGTTATATACGTGCCTCTCCAGGCCGCCCCCGGCACGAGATACCGAATATCTCCGTGATTCGTGGAGTTTCCATGGAAATAATGTCCGTCGGTCGGATCATAGGTTCCGGTTGGAGGGAACTGCCATTGTGCGGGTACAAACGCGCCGGATGCAGAAGCCTGGACGCCGTAGGTCCACCCATCTTTCATTGTCGACAAGACCATCTCCCCGGCAGGTGCGTGAGTCACGATCGCCCCGGCAGCCCAGTCTGGATCACCATCCAAGGCGTAAGGCACGGGCTGCAGCTTCCACGTCAGATTGCCGCTGTTTTGATTCACGCCGATCAAACTCAGGCCATGATTCGGCGAGGGTTCGGCAGTCTGAGCGCCCGTGCGCGTATTTCCCGTCGTGAAGAAAACACCGCCTGAATGTCCCCCGGCAAGAGAATTCCAAACTCCACCACCCCGGCCGTTCGCAACGTTTGGCGGGCCGCCGGCGGCTTCGAACGTAAAGCCGGGTACTATGGCCATGGTGTCCAATTCGACAGCCTTGACCTTGCCCTTCTGAATAGGATTGTCAGCATGATCGGAAATGCCGATATAGACGCGACCGTCGTACACCAGCGGAGACGAATAGCCTATTTGCTCATGCAATTCACCGTATTCGCCACTCGCGGGGGCGGCTCCCACGGCGTTCAGAACAGCCAGTTCCAGGGATGCCTGGAAAAGGGTACCGGTTACCGCATTCACAGCGAAGAGACGCCCGCTACCGAACCCGGCTCCCACACTTTTGTCGGGGGCTCCGAAAATGACGAGGTCTGTCTCTCCCTCCCGAGTGACTCCGATTGTCGCGCTCGCGGCCAGTCCGTAGCTTGATGGATTACTTTCGTAGTCTGAGACCAAGGCGTCGTCCTCGACCGGAGGATAAACCCACAGAAAGCTACCGTCATCCGCGTCCAGGGCGTACAGTCTTCCGTTGGTGCCACCAATAAAAACCCGCCCTTTATAGACAATCGGAGAGGCTATGAATCCTCGGGGCAAGGTGGTGCCCGGGAAGGTCTCAGAGGGCTGCCAATCCCACACGACTTCAAGCTTCCTAACCTGGTTGGCATCGGCGAGCTTCGAACTGTGCGGCTGGTTGGCTTCTCTCGACGCACTCTGTCGGAAAGCCGGCCACTCCCCGACACAGTCCGTGCGACCCTGATCGCAGCTCACTCGAACTTGATAGGCGGTCGAGCTTATGCAATTTCCCAGTTTTTGGACCACGGTGATCGTTTCACCCGAATTGATGGCACGGCTCAGGTTGACTGTCGCCGGGCCCGAATCGCCTATTTCCGTACCGCCTGCGAATACCAAGATTCGGGCACCCGGGTAGTAATCGATGAGATGAATCTTCGTATCCCCCGGCAAGGGAGGATAGATTTTGGGTGCTTGCAGAGCAGAACAAGGTTGAGGAGTGACGGTAGTTCCGGGGGAAGGATTACATAACGCCTGCGTGACGGTATAGGACTTGGTGGCATCCACCGGCGGGTCTACGTAGACTTGCTGTCCGCCTCCCGGCGTCGGCTGACCGCCGACGTGGGTTCCCCCTTCTTTGATTTCGAGATCCGCGCCATTCAGCAATTCGTGAGGGTTTCCCCCTGGTCCCCAAATCACCGCGATATCGGCTCCGTCGATCGGAAGCGGATCGAAGTCCGGCGCGGGAATCGTAGACGGTTCGGGATCGACAATCTCAACTGCGGACCGGTCACTGGTCTCCGTACACAAGCTCGCCTCGAGCCACACCCTGGCGCCTTCCTGAAGTGAGGTGCAAAACATGTAGGGGAAATCGGCGATCTGACCTATCTGGACTGCTGGGTCGAAGCCGCCCCCACCGTCCGGGTTCTCGGCAAACGCCGTCACGGTCGAGCCGGGAACGGCATCAGCAACGCCGATCGCCCTGCCGCATTCCAGTAAGGGCGCCCGACTGATGCGAGGTTGGGGAAGCCCGTCCGGATAATCCTGCAGGTAGTCTGTCACGGTGACAACGTTAGAAGGGTCGCTACGTTGTCCATCCACGATCTGGATCGCGTGGACCTTCTGACCCTCGGTGAATTGGGTTCCGACATCGATAGGATGCCCGCCAGTCCACTTAGCATCGTTTTCCGTTGTAGCCAGACCTCCGTCTATGTGGATTTCAATGTCTGCATGTGGCACGAAGTCCTTGACAACGACCGTGTGTGCGCAGGCATAAATCGGTTGCTGCAACGTAGGAGGGGAAACAAAGGTTCTATCTTCATCGAGGTTCTCAGGCGTCGGTACGACGTTTGGATCATCATCGGGGCCGGTGGACCCCGGGTCACAAGCCAGCGTCACCAACATGAAAGCCAACAAGAAATAGGAGAACGGGGTTGCGGTGTTGAGATTCTTCATGCGACAGATCTCCCCAAAGTGAAGTTGAAAGAAGAACCTACTTTTGCCAAACCACGGCTCTGATCTTGAGTGGCTTGTCGGCACGACTATTGTCAACGATCAACTCTTGGCCGTCGCTGGCGGCGAGGCTGGCTCCTAATTGCGCATTCGTTTCTTTGCCGTCGACAATCAGCAAACCTTCGCCCGAAGTCACCTGCAGCAGCGCGGCTCCGTCGAACGAGTACGCCTCGGCGCGCCTGCCCGGCCCCACGTTGAAATCCATGACCTTTGCGATCGGGCTGTTGGGATCTCCGATGCGGTAGGCTTCTCGGGAAAACAGGTTTGGCCTTAGTTCACGGAAACGCCCCGTGTGGAGAAAGGTCTCCGAGACCAGGGGCCTGCCCGGGGCGACCGCAAGATATTCTTCCCCGATCAGATAAGTCGCAAAGATGGCTTTGTCGTCTTCCGTCTTTACCCCCATCTTCGTTCCTGGAGGCACAACCCAGAAATCTCCCAGACTTCGTTCCACCCGCTCGTCGTTGATGATCGTCGTTAGCTCGCCGGCAAGCAAGTGGACCAGGAGAAGACCCGGAAACGGGAAATCGAACTCGGGTAGCTCTTCAGAGCCTTCTATCGTGAATTTCTCGGCAAGGACCGGAACTTGTTTTCGTTCGCCCTCGCTGCCAAACGAGACAGAGTCCTGTAGCACGATGGCGCGCCAAAAACTCGTTGGCTCCAGGGGTTCTCGCGGCGGGGGATCCTTTTGTGCCGAGCATGCCGGCGCTGATAGACAAAGCAGAAATGAGAGAACAAAGAGAAGAGCTTTCATAAGCTTATCTCTGGATGAATTGATCTCAATTAGGGTTTCCATTTGGGACCTGGCGCGGCCCTAGTATATCAATAAGGGGAAACTTCCCGGGCGCAACGGAACCCGATATGGAATTGCCAGTGACCGGGTTGGTACCTGACGCGGTACGACGAACGCAGGTTCTCTGGAGGGTTGTCCCTACCGTAAATTCCGTCCACGGTGAAAACATGAAGGTTATCGGAGAATGCCGGACGGACCCAACTCGCTGTTCATCGATCGGTATTTCAGTGTGGCGAGGCCGCGGGTCGAACCCCAGGACGCCGCGCTAGGCTGAATCGGACTGTAGATAATTTTGTAGCTGTCGAGAGCACCCAAGAACCACAAGTTTCAACAGGTTTCAACAAGCAGCCCGTAAATCATTGAAACGCAAGTACTTGAAAACAGAAGATTCGGGGCCCACAGTGAAATCTGCTTTGGGAACAGGCGTGCGGTGATAAACATCACATTCCAACCATTTTAGAATCAATAACTTACAATCCTAGGTACCAGCCACCCTGTTGAACTTTGTTGTTCTGTGAGGCTTTGAACGGCTACAAAATTAACTACACCGACTACGTCGGAGAGCTTCTCGGTCGTAATAACCTCTTTGGAATCAGTTGATTGCTGGCCTCAGAACTGCACCCGCGCGCCTGCTCTTGGGACAGCGTTGCTGCCTTTGCGAGCTAGCTCCGAATGGAACGGGAAGGGGGACTAGGTCGTTGATGTCGTGTTGGTCTTGGTTACCGGCTACACGAGCTCCGGGAGTGGTTCGCCGGTCTTGTCATCGATAGAGTTGGCGATCTTGAGCGGGCGGCCGATCGGGTGCATGTACTCCTTAGTCCAATCAATGCCCAATGCTTTGTAGAGCGTGGCGAACAGGTGGCCGATCGTCACCATGCGATCCTTGACGTAGGCGCCGCGTTCATCGCTTTCGCCCACCACCGTGCCCCCGCGGATGCCGCCCCCGCCGAGCACCAGCGACCAGCAGTGGTTCCAGTGGTCCCTCCCGGCGTTGGGGTTGATGTCGGGCGTGCGGCCAAACTCTCCCATCGCGATCACAATTGTGGAGGAGAGCAGCCCGCGCTCGTCCAGATCGGTGAGCAGCGTCGGGAGTACCCCGTCGATCACCGGCACCAATACATCGCGGTGTTGCTTGTCATTGTCACGGTGCGTGTCCCAGTCAGCGCCGGTCTCGGGGCGCTTCCGGTCGACGATGGTAACGAAACGGCTGCCGGCCTCGATGAGCCGCCGGGCAATCAGTGCACTCAGGCCGACGGTATGCCGGCCATAGGCATCTTTCAGCTTCTCAGGCTCCTTGGAAAGATCGAACGCTTCACGCACAGCCGGGGAGAGGATCATGTCTAGCGCTTGCTGCTGGAAGACGTTCATACTGGTGTGCTCGGCGCTGACGACCTGCTCCCGATACATCGCATCGACCAGCTGGGCCATGGCGCGGCGCTGCTCGATGCGCTCCACGGTAACGGAGTCAGGCAGGCTGAGGTCAGGGATCTTGAAGTCCTTCTGACTGGGATCGGGGATGTCCATCGGGTCATATCGGGCTCCCAGCATGTGCGCGCGGAAGTACTCCCTGAACCCAGCGATACCGGGAACCATCACGTAGGGCGGTATGCTGTGTCGCTCTCCCAATTCCTTGGAGATGATCGAGCCAAGCGAAGGAAACTTCATCGCCGGGTTGGGACGATGGCCTGTCATGGCGTAGTGATGCGCGATGCCGTGATTGTTCTCTTCGGTGTGCATGGTGCGGATGATCGCCATCTTATCCATGTGGCGGGCCATGCGCGGCAGCAGTTCCGAAATCTGGACTCCGGGCACGTTGGTGGAAATCGGCTTGAAGGAACTGTTGCCCTTGGGATCCCAGGTGTCCACGTGACTCGGTCCGCCGTTCAGCCAGAGGAGGATGACCCCCTGAGCCTTGGCTCCCGGCGTGCCGCTGGTGGCAGCCATGGCTTGCTGCAGCCGGAGGTATCGGCTCAGCGTTAGGCCAAAAAAGCCCAGCGAGCCCCAACGCAGAATCGAGCGCCGGGTCCAAAGCGTTGCAACGTCCTCTGAGCCATTGCGATTCATGACTATTACCCGTCTCAATGATTCTCGGAAAATTCGCGCGAGGTGAGGAGTGCCCAAAGCAGGTCCTCCGCCACTTCCTGGCGGGGCCGTTCGCGGAACTTTTCCCCCTGCCCGGCCAGCTCCCTTTCCGTGGGATAGCGCGAAAGAGCGGCCAGGTAAAACTCTTGGATGATCTCCCCGCCGCTCGCGCCGCTCTTCAGAAGCCGCTGCAAGCGGCCGCCTTCCTTCGACAGCTTTTGGTTGAACGTTGCCCCAACCAGCATGTGTCGCGCCTGATCCAAGTTCGGCTTGCCGCCGGGCTCGGGCACAACGTCTCGCAGCGGCCTCCCGAAGATGTCCAGGAATGAAGGTCCGCTGGGAAAGCGCAACTGGACGGCGCGAGTGCCAGGCGGCATCTTCCCAAAGATCTCGGGTACTCCGGTCACTTGGGAAATTGCGTCCAGCAGGACCGCCGTTCCTAGCGGCCGGGGAAGCGGGTGCGAGTAATTGATCTGGTCGCGCCGGTTACTGTCGTTTGGCCTGCTGGTCAGCTGGTACGTCCGGGAACTGACAATCCGGCGCATCAGATGCTTGAGATCATAGCCGTGCTCCCGGAAGTCAGTAGCCAGCGCCTGGAGCAGTTCCGGATGCGTCGGTGGATTGGATAAACGGAAGTCGTCGGCGGGGTTGACAAAGCCCCGTCCGAAGAAATAGACCCAGATCCGGTTTACCGCGGCTTCGGCGAAGTAGGGATGGGAAGTGATCCATTGGGCCAACTCCGTGCGCGGATCGTCGCGGCTTTCCTCGGGCAGCCCCGTTCCGTCCATGAAGGCAGGCGCCACCAGATGCTTGTTCCTCGGGTGGAACACTTTCCGAAACTTCAGCTCGGGGTCATTTTCGACGTAGTCTTCCTCGTGCCCGCTGGGATCGTCGAATACGGCGTTGTCGTAGCCCCAGCCGGTGTTGGTCATGCGCCCGAAGAAAGCCGCCAGTCCCCAATACTGGTTCTGCGTCCAGCGGTCGAATGGATGGTTGTGGCACTGCGCGCAGTCCAGACGCCGGCCCATGAAGACGCGAATGGTTTCATTCACAGTTTGCTCCACCGGAGCGGGCTTGTTGATCCCGGACATGCGCATGTGCGTTGGGCCGCGATAGCCCTGAGCGGCAATCGCTTCCCGCGCCACCTGATCGTACGGCTTGTTGGTAGCGACGTTGTGTCGAACCCACTCCCAGAACGACAGGATCCAACCGTAGTCACCTCGGACGCGGAACAGATCGGAGAAACGCAAAGTCCAGAAGTCGACGTATTCGGGCGTGTCGAGCAACATGTCAATGAGCTTTTCGCGTTTCTGGGGATCATTGCTGGCGAGAAATTCGCGGACGCGTCCGGGCGGCGGCAAGGTGCCGGTCAGGTCCAGACAAACGCGCCGGAGGAATTCGCGATCGCTCGACAGCTCGGAGGGCTGGATGCGGAAGCGGCGCAGCTTGGCGAAGACGTAGTCATCGATGAAGTTGTTGCGGGGCGGATCCGCGTAAGCGTCGGGCCTCTCGGCGCTGACACCGACTCGAACGTGGGCGAACCGCCCGATCCAGCGGAGGATGATCGCGGTCTCGCCCGTCTGGCGCGCCTCGATAACACCGGGCGTGTCTACTCTGGCGACTTCGAAATTCAGCGCTTCGTAGCGCACTTCCTTGGTGATGTCCTCTTGCGATCCCCCGGCGTACCGGGCCGTGACACGAAGCTGCTGGGTCTCCCCCGGCTGGAGCACAATGTCGTGAGTCGAAGGCTCAATCCCCTGCAACGATTCCAGAATGCTGTCGCCGTACAGCGCACCGTTGCGCACCCACTTCAGGATGGTCGCGTAGTCGGCCGAGTCAGCTGTGAAGAGCTGTCCGCCGCCGTGGGCCGCGATCATGGCGGCCTTGACCAGCAGAAGGCTTTTCTCCGGCTCCTGAACGTTGACCCGAGGCGAAATGGGCGGCAGCGCCTCGGGGCTCAGCACCTGGTAGGTTCCGCCCTCAACGATCCATTTGTAGTCCTCGCGCGGATCGAGACCATCGAGCGAAAGCTTCAGGCCGCCCCTTCCTTTCACGCCGCCGTGGCACCCGCTGCTGTTACAGCCATGCTTCGTGAGGACGCTGACGATGTCGCGCTCGAAGCTGACCGCCTCTTGGCCGTGTTGTGCGAAACCTGCGGCTGAAACAAACGTCAGAATCAGTAGGAACAGAGCCACTCGCATCAGCACCACCTGTTCATAACTCCATAACTATAACTATAAGAGAAAGAAGAAGCCTCATGGCGACTTCACTCCTTGCAACAAAGTCTCAGCCTGTTTGTTTCCATCGGCCACGGTGAGGAGGATCTCCTGAGCCAGCAACGCATCCCCTGTCTTGTCTTGTACGACGGGTCGCGCGACGATCCGGATTGGCTGCGGCAGCAGCGTAGCGGGGGCATCGCTCGCAGCAATCAGCATGATCGATCCGGAACGTTTCTCGGGGAAGTAACGCTCCCTGTGAATTTGGCCACCCGGTTTGGCCGTCGGGGTGTTCTCTTTGTCGCCGGCACCTAGGGCAAGCGCCGCGCTCACACCCGGCGGCAGGTTTTCCACGCTCAGGGCGACTTCACCCTGAAAGCCCTCTTCGAGCTCCGCGGTTACCTGGAGGCTTCGGCTTTCGCCTGCCTCCAGATGGACGCGGTCTACGCCCCGAGCGGCAACCTCGCCGACATGCGGGACTTGCGGGCGAATCGCCAGCCGGTACGTGTAATCATCACCGCTGACGCGGGACGTTAGATCACGGACGTGGATACGGTACTCACCGGCCTTGCTAAAGGTATAAAGGATCTTCGGCACCAGTGTTTTGATCCAGTCGTCCCCGTCGCCACCCAGAGCACGGTAGATGTTGTTGGCGAGCTCCTTCCCGTCGGGATCGAATATGGCCACGCGCGGATTGAAAAACGGGGGCGGCAGGTAGGGTGTCTCGACTTCAAACGCCAGCTTGTCGCCCTCCTTAACCTGAATTTGAAACCAGTCCTCGTCGGCGGGCCGGTCGACAACGCCCTGCACGATCACCGGCACGGGAACCTCGAGAGCCTGAGTCGGAGCGTCGTTGGGTTCTTTTTCCGGGACGGCCTCGAGTTCCTGAGGCGGCGCAGCGGCCGACAAGGTACGGGAGCTAAGATGACCGAGCCAGCCGCGCCCTATTTTGGAAGTGAAACCGCGCTTTTCCCACGCGATGGGGCCGGCCCCATGTGCGGCGGAGACAAGCGGCTCCCAGCGCTTGGGTTCCTGTGACTCCGTGCGGTTCACCGGGACGATTCGCAACTGGTAGGAATAATCCGGGCCACTGTGGCCGCCGACGGTGCCCACCTTGGCCACGTAACGTCCGGCTTCCTCAAATACCCGCCTGACCCGCGGCAGGCGGTGAGACGTGCTGTGGGGATAATCACCTAATGGCGGACGCCAGAGGTCCGTCACTTCCAGCCGCACGCCGCGGTCCGGGTCGAACCAGCTTCCCGTAGGTTTGTACAGGATAAGCTCTGGGTCCGCATCCAAGCTGAGTTGATCATGCGGCAGTTCGGTGACGCGGACTTCAAGCTGCAGCTCCTGGCCCCGAGCAACTTGGAAGGAGTAGTAATCGAGTTCTCCTGGTTTGGCCAGCTTTCCGTTCACAATGACCGGGATAGTTACCGGCTGGGTCTCGGGTAGCGTGGCATGGGGCTCGTCCGTTTCAAGAATGATGGGTTCGGAATCCACCATGAACCAGAGAGCGTTGGAGACACCCCTGGGCGTCACCAGTCGCACGGCATGCGCGCCGACCTCGGCGCCGGGAGTGATTTCAATTCCGAGACGGACCTGATGAACAGTTTTCGGCTGTTCCTGTTCTTTCTTTGCCGCCGGAGCGTCGGGATCACTCTCGCTTTCGCCCGCCTCAACCTCCCGCAGCTCTTTGATCTCCGCTGTGACGTTCCGGCAGTCGAACGAGACCGCATGGACACCTTCCAGGTTTTCGCCGCGCACGACGGCCTCGAAGCGGGAAGCCGGGCTGCCCCCGAGTGGAAAGATCGACCTGAGAGCCGGTGCTGCTTTCTTTTCTACCGTCTCTTCGGCCGACACGGGTGCCCCAAGAAACATGCCAAACACACACAGGACAAAGGCGAAAAGGATGTTTCCCCCGGGCGGGTTGCTCGCCATTGCGCCACGCTGCTTGGTGGGCGCTGATAAAGCGCGCCGCGCACTCGGCAAAGGTTGGGGCGCTGAACTAGTGGGCGATCGCGGTAGGGCGGCTGCTTGTTTGATCGGCCTGTGCACAGGCGCAACATACCATAAAACCAGCGGCCCACGGGGTACTGTCAAGTTAACGAACGACGGTTCAGGGAGTGGCTACTGAGCGAGCTGTTGGGGGATTCTATTACATCAAGTTGGCCACTTTTCAGCGCTAGCTAGGACCGACAAAAATAGGCCCTACTGACCACATTCTTCGTCGGTTTTGAGTTTCCCGTTCTTGACTTGACAGTACCGTCAGAAGCTCACTCACATCACGATCGAGTTTTGAGACAATACGCGGTCACCAGGTTTTGCGCCGAGGACGACCGCGCCAGTCGCCATTTCATCAGAAGCCCGAAACGTGGTTGACCGGCCCCGCGCCAATAGAGCGGAGCCAACGTACGCACCGAAGACAGAAGCGCCAGGTACGGCTGAAATGTCGTTACTCGGTGAGAAACTGGACCCCACGTCCAAACTCAAAGAATACCGACCCGCCGTGTCCGAGCCCCGGGACAACTTCGAGCTCCGCCTGGCCGCCCAGGGCCTTGTATCGCCGCATGGCCTCCCCCGAGTTAGGTTCCAAAGGCACGAGCTTGTCCTGGTCGCCGTGGATATGGAGGATCTTGACCTTGGCCTGAGCCAGCGGCGCCAGGTTGTCGATGGGATTGAACTCCGCCAGGCGCTGCTCGAGTTCTTCGAGGGTGAGTAGGTAAGCAAGACCTTCCGGTGTGATGCGGCCCGGTGCCGGATCGGGAGGCTGCGGCACGAGCACCGGACCGGCCACCTTGGATAGACCCGGCCAAGACCGCATATCCATGACGGGATAAACACCAAAGATACGGTTCACCTCGTTGGGATAGCGAAAAGCCCAGGCGTAAGAGATCAGGCCGCCGTTGCTGACCCCGAGCAGGCGAGCTTCGGGGTGAAGTTGGTAGGTGTCCACGAGCATCTCGTAGAATTTCTGGTAAAGTTCCACGCCGGCGGGACTGCCACAGCTTGCGCCGACGTCAAGACCCACGACGTGAAACCCGGCCTTCAGCAAGGAGTCCGCGTAATAGTGAGCGAAGGTTTTCCCCGAGGGCGTCGCGCGCATGGCCACCCAAAGCGGCGCGATCCAAACCCAGCGGCGTTGCGGATCGACCGGGCCGTTGGGTTTGATGATGTAGCCGAGGGTCCCGGAGAAAGGCAGTGGCAAGACGCTGCCGTTCTCATACTCGCTGTCCATGGAGAACTCTTGCTGCGGCAGGCCGGCAATGCTATAGGGATTTTCGGGAAGACCATGGGATACCTTGGCCGGTGCGCTCTGTTGGCCGTATCCAATTCCGGCCGGAACCGCGAACAATAAGATCGACAAGATCGACTTGGACGCGGTGCGCAAAAGGCAGCAAAGCGGAAAGCGGTGATGCTTGTCGAAGCCGGTTTCTCTAAAAGGCACGTGGGTACTGTCAAGTTAACGAACGACAGTTCAGGGAGTGGCCACTGAGCGGGCTATCGGAGCGTTCTAATACATCAAGTTGACCACTTTCCGGCGCTGGGACCGAGAAAAATAGGCCCTACAGACCACATTCTTCGTCGGTTTTGAGTTTCCCCTTCTTAACTTGACAGTACCCGTGCCACCTTGCCAAGCCCCCAGCTTCTGAACTTGCCAGCTTCCACATAATTCTACACGGCACCCACACTTTTCACTTCCCTGGCACATGCACATTCTGAAGGAGTAGAATGGAGACGCTGTGCCTTTTCTTTCTGCACGAGGGTGAGTATTCGAAGGTGCCAGATGATAAAAGCCAGCCTACTATTACTGTTCCTATGGGTGCCTCTTTGTGCGCAAAGCTCCAACAATCCCGTTCTTGATGCGGTCAGACGCCACGGCGACCGATTAAGGCAGGACCGACTAGATAGCGCTGCCGACAACCAAAGACAATTCGCGACCGGCAAAGACCATTCCAAATCCGCGCAACCAAGTGGCCCGGCTGCTGCCAGCTTGACCAGTGAAGTGGCTCGCGAGCTCTCGCTGGCTCCCGGCGGCAAGGTCCAGCGCAAGAATTATATCGACGATTTTATTTTCGGCAAGATGGAGGCCGACGGCGTCCCTCACGCCTCATTAACCACCGACACTGAATTTCAGCGCCGCATTCATCTGGACTTGTGGGGCCGCTTGCCGGACGCCGTGGAGGTGCGCCAGTTTGCCGCCGACCAAACTGCGGATAAGCGGGACCAGCTCATCGATCGGCTGCTCGGCCTGGACTATCGCCAGAAGCCAGGCTACGACGACTACAAGCTAGGGCCCTGGATGGTCGAAGAGCCCTTTCTGATGCGCTGGAGCTACTGGTTCGGCGACCTGTTCTACAACGGCCCAATTCAGGGGGTGGAGGCGCGCAACGCCTTCCGGCAGTACCTCTACTACAACCTGAAGTACAACATCGCCTACGATCACATGGTCCGCGAGATGCTCACGGCGACGGCCGTGACTGCCCAGGTGGATGGACCGGCGAACTTTCTGACGCGCAGTGAGGTTGACGGTATCCGCGACACCGACGTAATGCATGAGGACACGTGCGACGAAATCGCGGTGAACGCCACCAAGCTCTTCTTGGGCATCGACCTCGAATGTGTGTCCTGCCACGACGGTGCGGGGCATCTGGAAAGGATCAACCTTTGGCTCTCCCGAAGAAAGCGCGTGGAGTTCTGGCGGCAAGCGGCCTTTTTCGGCAACCTGCGGATATTCCGGCCCACGCAGAACAGTCAGGAGTTCGCCGTGCTGGAAGGGCCTCCGCTGCGGCCGGAAGCGCACTGGCGCGGAGGCGGCAACGGCTACCGCATGGACGCGGTTAGCGTGCTGCGGGTGGCCCGAGACAAGAACGCCAAGGTCTACCCGGAATTCCTGTTGACCAAGGAACAGCCTGCTCCAGGCACGAGCCTCAGGGCGGAGTTCGCCCGGATGATCACCTCCGACCTCCAGTTCGCCAAGGCCACTGTGAACCTGTTCTGGGCGCATTTCATGACCGTGGGTATGGTCGATCCGCCCTTTGGGTGGGACCTGGACCGCCAGGATCCGCACAACCCGCCGCCCGCCCCCTGGACCGTCCAGCCCTCCCACCCGGAGCTCCTCGAGGCATTGGCCCGGGACTTCCAGGAACACAACTTCGACTTGCGTTATCTGATGCAGACCATTGTTAAATCGAGCGCCTATCAGCTCTCTTCGCGTTTCGAAGGTCAATGGAAGCCGGCCTGGGACCGCTACTACGCCCGTAAGCTGGTGCGCCGCCTTTCGGCGGAGGAAGTCTACGACGCTCTGTGCAAAGCCACCAATGTTTTTTCCGAGATAGGAGTCGCCGGGACGGACAAGAAAGTGCAATTCCTGATGGAGACTTACGGCCCGGTTTTCGACCAGGTCGACCCTGCCGTGAAGAGGTTTCTGGACTCCTTCGGCCGTGGAAACCGGAAGACTACGCCCTCCGAAGCGATGCCTTCTGTGGTGCAGGCTTCCCTGCTGCTTAACAGTGAACTGGTCAAGAGCAAGGTGCTGGCGTCCACAAAGGAAAGTCGCGTAGGCACTCTTCTTGGCCGCACTCCAGCGCTGAGCAACCAGCAACTGGTGGAGGAGCTGTTTCTCGCGACCCTCTCCCGCTTTCCCACCGCCGAGGAAATGAAGAAGTCCACGGGCTTCCTGGAACGATACCGCGACAAGGGCGCGGAAGACTTGCAATGGACTCTGCTCAACAAGCTGGAATTTGTGGTTAACTATTAGACGTGAAGAGGTGAGTAAATGCCCGCGACGATGCCGCAGCTAACCCGCCGGGAGTTTTTCCGGGTGGGCGGCGTTGGGGTGGCCGGCTACCATCTACTGCCCATGCTCGCGCCGCGTAATGTGCGCGCGGCCTCCAAGGTGGAGCCGCGGGGCGGAGCGGAAGTCACCATTCTTCTCTTTCTGAGCGGAGGCGCCAGCCAAACCGATACCTTCGACGTGAGAGAGGGGAGGTGGACGCCTCCTGATTTTGACATCCGCACCGTCACGCCGGGACTGCGCCTGCCCGTCGGTCTTCTGCCCAGCCTGTCCCGCCAGACCGGCAAATACTGCATCGTCCGCTCGATCGAGGCATGGGAGATCGATCACGGGCGCGGGAGCTACTACGTGCAGGCGGGACGGCTACTCTCGCCCGCCCGCGTCAAAGAGATTCCGTCGGTCGGGGCGGTGATCGCGTATGAGACAGCCGGCCGGCGCAAAGAATCGGATTACCTGCCGGCGTTCTTGGCCATGAACGTGGTCACCAGCCCGGGAATGCAGTTGGTTGGCCCCGGCGTGCTGCCGGCCAGTTGCGGTCCCATGGCCCTCTTCAGCACCGACCCTCCGCCTTTCCTGGTCCCGGAGCGAGAAAGAGACCGGTTCCGCCGGAGACTGGGGATGCTCAAAGACCTGGACGCCGGATGGCGGCAGGAGGACAGCGACCGCGGACGGCTATTCCGCGAGCTCGACGGGAAATATCAGGGAGCCTATCCCCTGCTGGGCAATCCCCGCGTTTCCGAGGTGTTCAAGATCGTGAGCGACGAACACCAGCGCTACGGTTCGAGCGCGCTGGGCGACGCCTGCGTGCTGGCAAGAAACGTCGTGCAGGAGAACGCCGGGAATAGGTTCATCCTGATTTCCTACGGCGGCTGGGACTTACACCGGAACGCGTATGACAAGACGGCCAAGGTGAACCAGTACACTCTTTGCAGGGAGCTGGATTCCGCTCTCGGGAGTCTGCTGGAGGATCTGGCCTCCCGGACCGATGAGCACCGGCGGCCCTTGCTCGACAAAGCTTTAGTTGTCTGCATGGGCGAGTTCGGAAGAACTACAGGTGAGCTGAGCACCCAGAAGGGCCGTGACCACTACCGCCACGCCTCAAGCGCGGTGTTCGCCGGCGGCGGGGTCAAAGGCGGCAAGGTGCTGGGAGTCACCAACGAGACGGGCACCAAGATTGTCGACCCGGGATGGAGCCGGAAGCGGTCCATCTACCCGGAGGACGTCCTGCTCAGTATTTATTCGGCCATGGGAGTCGACTGGACCAAGAAGGTCACGCAAACCCCTTCGGGCAGGCCGTTCGAGTACATCGAGAACATCTCGCCCATCGGGCCCATGCAGTTCTCCGAAGTGAGCGAACTATTCGCCTAAGTGTGCCTACAAAAAACCTTGAATGGATAGGACCTGACTCTAATCTCTCCGAGTTCGTTGACCAGCCCGGCCGCGGTTGTGAAGCGGACCCTCCTGTCGTGCGCAAATAATCCGTCCGAAGGGTAGGCTTCGTATGGCTCTCTCTCGCCGACGACGGCGCAGCGGGAGAAGAAGTCACGATCCGCCAAGACCATCGCGCGCTCGGTTACCAACTGGCGGCTATGCTGTGTTTGCTCATTTTCACCGACGACTTGCTGGGACGAATCGAAGGTGAGAAGACGGTGTGGCTGATGACTTCGGGTGGAAACCGGTGCCGTCGATACAGTGATCCCATCGGTCGATCGTCGCCGACGGACGTTAACTTGACAATGCCCCGAAGACCTGTGGCGGGACCTAAGATGTGGTCTTGTCCACTCCTATGCAGAGGGTGGAACATACGTCTTCACTGACAGTAACAAAGCGGGCTTCCACTTCGACATGACACCCCGCGGGAAGATTATCCTCAACCTCGAGGACTTCTGCGCGGCTCTCCGCACGGCATACGGTCTTCTTCGAAAAAGACATATTGAGCGATAGGGAGACTCTGCTTAAGGCAAAACGCAGGTTCACTTCGATGGGTCTTATGATGGAGAGCCCGGTTGACCAACTCTGACTTTATGGTAACCGCAGCTGATGTGGACGGCGCATAACCAGCGGCTCAAGCGGACGGGGCCTTGCGCCCCGCCGCTTAGCCGCACCCCGTTAGGCAGCTTGGAGCCGGACGTCAGTCAATGAACTGCACCTGTCCCGGGGTGTATTACGGGGAACAAAGGAGATAGCAAATGCCGCTCGACCCCCAAGCACAAGCTTTTCTGAAGGAGATGAAGGATTCCGGTGCCCAACCGTTCGAAACGATGACACCGGCCGAGGCTCGCGTCGCGGTGCTGGCGTTCAAGGATCTCGGAGGGAATCCTGAGGACGTTGCCAGCATTGACCAACGCTTCATCCCGGGACCTACCGCCGATTTGCCTGTATGGATCTACCGGCCAGTTCGCGGAGGCGCCGGGCCGCTGCCGGGACTCGTCTACTTTCATGGCAGCGGATGGGTCGTCGCCAACGTCGGAGTGTGCGACTCGTTCAGCCGCTCGCTTGCCAACCGCACAGGATGCGTGGTTATCGCTGTCAACTATCAGAAGGCTCCCGAGCACAAGTTCCCCGTTCCGCTGGATGACTGCTACGCGGCAACCCGATGGGTCTTTGACAATGCGTCTGAACTCGGGCTCGATACGCGTCGGATTGGCGTCATCGGTGACAGTGCCGGGGGTAACCTCGCTGCCGCCGTGACATTGCGGGCACGTGACGAGAACGGCCCGCAGTTTGCCTGCCAGGTGCTTGTCTACCCAGCGGTCCAATACGGTTGGGACACACCGTCCGCCTTGGCGAACGCCGAGGGGTTCTTGCTCCAGCGCGCCAGCATGGAATACTTCTGGAAGCACTACGTGAAGAGTCCGATGGACGGGACGAATCCGTACTGTTCGCCGCTCGCTGCTGCGGACCACTCGGCCCTCCCGCAGGCACTCATCGTCTGCGCAGAGTTTGATCCACTCTGCGACGATGGTCGGAACTACGCCGACAGGCTCAAGGCAGCTGGTGTCCCAGTGACATTCACCTTGTACAAGGGCATGATTCACGGATTCCTCTGGATGTCCGGCGTCCTGGACCAGTCAAAGGCATTGCTCGACGAGATTGGTCGCGAGGTCCGGTCAGCGCTCGGGTGACTTCTGCGAACGATAGGAGGGCACCCACTGCTGTCCGGTTAAAAGTCGAATAGAATCAATTGGTTGGGGTCATAGGGGGATTCGTTTGGGGAGTCGGATGGCTGGAGTGCCTGTAAAAGGGGCATTTTTTCGAATTGCGTAACGCTGAGAATCTGTAGAATCTGGTAAAGACTCGCTTCCAGCCCGAGGCGTTTCCGGACGATGGCGATGAGCACGTAAATCGAGACAGCGATCCAGATCTGCGTCTTGACGGCGTTCTCGCTGGTGCCGTAAAACGAGTTGATTCGCAGATGTTGCTTGATCCACTTGAAGAACAACTCAATCTGCCAACGCGACTTGTAGATGTGGGCGATGGTCAGCGCCGGGAGCGCGAAGTTGTTGGTCAGAAACTTCAGCCGCTTGTTCGTCCGGGCGTCGAAGTAACTGACCCTCCGCAACGGGTCGGGATAGGCTTGGGCCGATTCGATGGCAGCCAGTATGACGGTCTGATCCGAGCGCAAGCCCGTGGATTTGTCGACGGGATGCGAGTAGCGCCGTTGGAGCAAGATGTTCTTCTTGGTTCGCACGACGAAGAACGACGAGCAGAGAGTGAACACGAAGAGGCGTTCGAAATCGACGTAGGCCCGATCCATGACGTAGAACGCGCCGGCCTCCGGGCCGATCTCGTCGAGGATGTTGATGTCGTGCACTTTGCCTCCAGTAATGCGGATGAACGTGGGAATATTGCCGTGCAGATCCAGCAGCGTGTGCATCTTCACGGCGGCTTTTTGCTTGCGGAATCTCGCCCACGGAAACAGCGACAGGCAGAGGTCGATTGTTGTCGAGTCGAGAGCGTACAGAGTCTGGTCCAAGTCCACACCGATCGGGTCGTGGGCATATAACGGCCGTGCCATGCCAATCAAGACCTGCGCGAAGTCCGCGTAGATCCGCCAGTCGCGCGACTCGTTCGCGTCGGCCAGTGTCGAGCGCGCTACCCTGCCGCGGAATCCCATGTGGTAGAGTTTGCCGTGCATCGAACGCAGGCACGTCTCGATGTCGCGGAGGCTTGCCCGATAGGTCAGCTGGGCGAATGCCATCGCAAGAAACTGATCCCAGCAGGAGAAACTTTTCAGATAGGAATCGCCGCGGTAGCGCGATACACATTTCTGAAACTCTTTGCTCGGTAGGTGCTCGATCAGTTGGGAGAAAACCGTACGGCCAAGGTTCATCCCTCATTGTGCCGCGTCCGGATGCTCCGTTCAGGCGACCATTTGCGGCCTCGGGATTTCAAATCGTTCCCGGGCAAAACAGGCCATAAGACATTGAACGGTCGAGACTTACCGTCCGATGGCGCGACTTTCCCCGGACAGCACTGGAGGGCACCATTCAACTTGGGCCTTCCGCTTCGAGTAAGCACGCTGCCCAACAAGCGGTTGGAGCGGACCGCTGAAAAACGCGGCCGCTCAACCGCAGGCCGTTAGCCCCGGATGGTATCGCCAGGAACGGCCGCTCTCCTACAGCCACCTTGTTCAGGCCGTTTTAAGAGGGTGTCCCTTGCGTTTGGCTGCCGCAACACCGCATGGGGGTCAGTTCCTTGCCGAGTCAGCGGTCCAATCCACCTCGGAGCTAGAATGGCTCTAGTTCGATGACCACCCACTCAGGCCAGGCCACAGCGGTCCTCGCCGAGAAGCCCTCCGTTGCACGAGACATTGCCCAAGTCCTGGGCGCCCACCGGCGTGGCAAGGGGTTCCAGCACGGCAACGGATACATCGTGACGTGGGCCATCGGCCACCTTGTCTCGCTCGCCGAACCCCACGAAATCAATCCTGCCTGGCGCCGTTGGCGGCGGGATCTGCTCCCGCTGCTGCCTCGCGAGTGGCCCCTGGTCGTCTACGAAGAGACTCGTGATCAGTTCGAGGTCGTCCGAAGAATCCTCCACAGCAACAAAGTCGCCCGGATCGTGGCGGCGACCGATGCAGGACGGGAGGGCGAGCTGATCTTCCGCTACATCTACGAGTTGGTCGGATGCACGAAACCGGTGGAGCGCCTCTGGATTTCCTCGCTGACATCCGAGGCAATTCGGCAAGGCTTCCGCACGCTGAAGCCTGCCCGAGCATACGACTGTCTCGCCGATGCGGCCCGAGCGCGCAGCCGGGCCGACTGGCTCGTCGGCATGAACCTCTCCCGCCTCTACAGTCTGGACTGCCAGCAACAGCTGTCAGTCGGACGGGTACAGACACCGACCCTGGCCATGGTGGTCGAGCGGGAGTTGGCGATTCGCTCGTTCGTGCCCGAGGACTATCTGCAGGTCGTCGCGACCTTCCAACCCTTGGAGGGTGCCGGCGACGAGCCAGCAGAGCAATCGGATGGCTCCGCGCAAAAGCTGTCTTTCAAGGGAACATACTTCCGGCCGGCTGAGAACCCAGCGTCGGTCGGCAAAGCTGAGCGTCTCGACAAGGGCCCATCCCAGCGTGACACGCGGCTGCCGGCCGACGGCGAGGAAGCCCGCCAGATCGTCGAGCGGGCCCGAACGGGAGAGGCTCACATCGCGTCCATCGAATGCGAGACGAGGCGGCTGGCGCCGCCCTTGCTCTATGACCTGACGGAGCTGCAGCGTCACGCCAATCGACTCTACGGCTTCAGCGCGAAGCGGACCTTGGATCTCGCGCAGAACCTCTACGAGAAGCACAAGCTCCTCACGTACCCTCGCACCGACAGTCGTCATCTCTCCCAGGACGTGGCAGCAACACTGGACAAAGTCGTACGGGCGATCGCCGGGCCCTATCAAGCGTCACTTGCTCCGGGAACCGGCAGGCGCCCCCTAGGTCGGCGGTTCGTCGATGACGCCAAGGTCACCGACCACCACGCGATCATCCCCACCGGCGTTGCCGGATCACCGCCGCGCGGCGATGAAGCCAAGATCTATGACCTGGTGTGCCGTCGTCTGCTCGGTGCTTGGCACCAGGACCACGTCTGGGCTGTCACCACCATCATCACCACCGTCACTTCGCCTGCCGAGCCAGAGCAATCGGACCGGGTGGTCGACCGCTACTGCAGCCTGGGCACGTCGGTCGAACAAGAAGGCTGGAAAGTGCTGGACCTGGCGCCCCCGAGTAAAGCCGCCAAACGAAAACCGACAGCGGAAGAGATCCGAGACGACCCCTCGTCAAAGAACTCCCCCTCCGGCGGAGAAGGCGCACAGAGAATCCCACCGGGACTGGCACAGGGCCAGCCACAACGAGTCTCCCACGTCGAAGCGCTTTCCAAGAAGACACGGCCGCCGAAGCGATTCACCGAGGCCACGCTGCTGACGGCGATGGAGTCTGCCGGGAAAACGCTCGAAGAAAAAGAGCTTTCCGACGCCATGAAAGACCGCGGGTTGGGCACGGCGGCGACCCGCGCGGCGATCATCGAGACAGTGTTGCGAAGGGAATACCTGCGGCGTAAGGGCAAGTCCCTCGAGGCGACCGAGAAAGGGATTCACTTGATCGACGTCGTGCACGCTGCGGTCAAGAGTCCGGCCATGACCGGCGAGTGGGAAGCGCAACTGCGCGAGATCGAACGCGGCCAGGGCCAATTCCAGAAGTTCATGCAGGGGATCGAGGAGTACCTTCGCCACGTTGTCGGCGAGAAGCCCGCGGAGCCATCCAAGGTGCAAGGGCAGCCCGAGCCCTACACGGAGCATCAGTCATCCCTTCGGCCGACGGCGGAGTCGCTCGGATCTCGGCCGACCCGTTCCCTTGAGCAAACAGAACGGCGCTCTCTGGTTGCGAGTGCGGGGGCTGGCTCACAAGGGGCGCTCTCTCACGCCCCGGCAGAGGTGGATCGCGGTCCGCGCACAGCGCGTGTGTCTACTGGCACGGACGGTGCGGAACAGGGTGGGTCCGGGCTCGGCGAGCTGCTGCGGTCCAGCTTCGGCTTCGAGTCATTCCGTCCCTATCAGGAGGAGGTGTGCGAGGCAGCAGCCGCCGGGCGTGACGTGCTCCTGGTGATGCCCACCGGCGCCGGCAAATCGCTTTGCTACCAACTCCCTGGCCTGGCGCGCGGGGGCGTGACGCTGGTCATCAGCCCCCTGATCGCGCTCATGGAAGATCAGGTTGCCAAGCTCCAGCAAACGGGCCTTCGTGCGGAGCGGATCCACTCTGGGCGCAACCGGGGGCTCAGCCGCGAGGTCTGTTTCCGTTACCTCGAGGGGAAACTCGATTTTCTCTTCATCGCCCCGGAACGGTTGAGTGTGACAGGCTTCCCGGAGATGCTCGCCAAGCGGACTCCCACGCTCATCGCGATCGACGAGGCACACTGTATCTCACACTGGGGTCACGATTTCCGCCCCGAGTATCGCATGTTGGGACAGCGGCTCCCCCTGCTGCGTCCCGCTCCCGTCATCGCGCTGACCGCGACCGCGACCCCGCTGGTGCAAGACGACATCATCGAACAGCTCGGGCTCAACAACCCGTTATGCGGGATCCACGGATTCCGCCGCGACAACATCGCCATCGAGGTCATCGAGCGAACGCCGAGTCAACGGCCTCCAGCGGTCAAGGAGCTGCTCGCGGAGCCAGCACGGCGCCCCGCCATCATCTATGCGCCCACGCGCAAGTCCGCCGAAGAGCTCGCGCTGGAGTTAGCACCACAGTTCTCGACAGCGGCCTACCACGCGGGAATGATGCCGCAGACCCGCGACAAGGTCCAAACAGCGTTTCTGTCGGGCGCACACGAAGTCATCGTCGCCACGGTCGCCTTCGGGATGGGGATCGACAAGCCCAACATCCGCACGGTCGTGCATACCGGCCTACCGGGCAGCGTGGAAGCCTACTATCAGGAAATCGGCCGGGCCGGACGCGACGGCAGGCCGTCCCGGGCGGTGCTGATGTATTCCTGGGCCGACCGCAAGACGCACGAGTTCTTCCAAGCGCGCGACTATCCAGCTGTGGAAGAGCTGGAGCGGATCTTCGAGAAACTGTCCAACGAACCCGAGTCCCGCCAGAAACTCGAGCAGCAGGTTCAAATGGACATCATCGTCTTCGAGAAAGCGCTCGAAAAGCTCTGGATTCACGAGGGAGCGCTGATCGATCCCGAAGAAAACGTGCGGCGCGGTCATGACCGCTGGAGGGCACCCTATATCGCGCAACGCGAGTACAAACTCAAGCAGCTTGACCGCATCGTCCGCTTTGCCTCCTCACATGAGTGTCGGATGCGCGACCTCGTCCGACACTTCGGCGACCAAGCGGATTCGCAACAGCCGTGCGGCACCTGTGACATTTGCGCTCCGGATTCTTGTGTCGTGCAGCGGTACCGGCAGCCCAGCGAAGAAGAAAACGTCAGTCTCGATCAGATCGTCGAAGCCGTCAAGGCGCAAGAGGGGCTGGCCCTCGGCCGGTTGCACGAACAAGTCGCCAAAGCGACCCCGCTGGAACGAAAGACTTTCGAGAAGCTACTGGGTGGGTTGGCCCGGGCAGGGCTCGTCAAGACAATCGCTGCTGCCTTCGATAAGAACGGGCGGAGGATCGAATATCGCCGCGTTTTTCTTACCGCGGAGGGCCGGCAGCTCACTGGCTCGGCCGCACCCCTCGTCTCGTTGCCGGTCGAGGCTCCCCCTGCCCCCAAGAAGAAAAAGAAGAAACGCACGGCGAAGCCCGGAAAGAAAGAGCCACGACCGGAGAAGCACAGGCCCACTGTTCAGCCCATCGAAGCCGACGACGGACTCCCGGATCCACAACTGGTCGAGCAGCTGCGAGCCTGGCGTCTTGAGAAAGCCCGTGCGCAGCGCATCCCAGCTTTCCGCGTCTTCCCGGACCGAACCTTAAACGCCATCGCGCAATTGCGCCCCACCAACCAGGAAGAGCTCTTACAAGTGCCAGGCATCGGACCCCGTCTCGCTCGTAAATACGGTCGGAAGATTCTCTCGCTCGTAGCCGGAAACGACAAGTGACCTTGGGCAGAACGCGTGCTGCCGGGGGGCATTACGCCTCCCCGGAGTCATCCCCGTCACCCGCCAGCATTCACTCGACGCCGGGCGGATATCCGTGAGGATCGTCTTCGTGACGACCCACCGTGCGGTCCTTGCTCAGCCGGACGCTTGTCTCCAGCTGCGGCACATTCTTTCGGACGTCCCTTTGTTGGTTCGATGCGGTCATGGCGACCACCTCCAGTTTTTGCTAGGGGCGACAGGGGGAGCGGGAAATCAGTAAAGGTTCAGGACAACACCGGAGCAGCCGGTACTGTCAAGTTAACGAACGACGGTTCAGGGAGTGGCCACTAGCCGAGCTATTGGAGGGTTCTAATACATCAAGTTGGCCACTTTCCGGCGCTGGGACCGAGAAAAATAGGCCCTACTGACCACATTCTCCACCGGTTTTGAGTTTCCCGCCACCTTTGCGACGGAGGCTGACGGGTCTTGGAAAGCAAACGCGAGATCGTGCGCTCGGAAATCTCGAAGCCCAGCTTGAGTAACTCGCCTTGGATGCGCGGCGCACCCCAGAGCGGATTCGCCTGTTTCATTGTGCGAATCAGCTCACGGACCTCACCCGTTACAGGCGGCCGTCCCGGCTTTCGCCCGCGCTGCCGGCTCTTCCCACGCCAGTAGCGCCGGACACCTTGACGATGCCAGCCGATGACGGTCTTGGCTCGAACGATGTCAACGACCGAACGCCAATCGGACCAGCAGCGAGAAAACCTGACCCAGAGCAGCCGATCGACTTGGCGCAGGCGAGGTCGTTTGGCACTTCGGTTGTAGACAGCGAGTTGCTGGCGAAGCGCGAGATTCTCGAGGATGAGACTCCCGCGGCTCGGGAGAGCCAGGTTCAGCAGCCTAACGAGCTGGAAGACGAAGGGAATCACTGCTACCAGAATGCGCGAACGGCGGACCCGGCTGTCAAGGGCGTGTGGGCGCAAGCTCCTCAATCTAAACGGCTACGCACTTTTGGCCAGGCACAGCTAGACTAGCCCTTGAATAGGCTCGCCGGTGACGTCATTGATCGCGTTGGCAATCTTGACGGGGCGTCCGATCGGGCTCATATACTCTTTCCTCCAATCGATGCCGAAGGCTTTGTAAACCGTGGCGGAAAGGTCCCCGATGGAGGTCACCGGCCCGGCCACCTTTGCGCCGCGCTCGTCGCTTCCGCCGACGACCTGGCCGCCCCGGATGCCACCACCGCCCAAGGCCAGGGACCAGCACTGGGGCCAGTGATCGCGGCCCCCGTTGGCGTTATGGTAGGGAGTGCGACCGAACTCGCCCATGGCTATGACCAGAGTCGATTCCAGCAACCCTCGCTGCTCCAGATCTTCCAGCAGAAACGCCAGGGCCTGATCAAGCTGGGGAACTAGCGTTTCCCTGTGCTTCTTGTCGTTGGACACGTGGGTGTCCCAATTGTCATCGTTGCCCTTGTAGCCCGCCGCCGTCACGAAACGGCATCCGTTCTCGACCAGCCGCCGGGCCAGCAGCACGCTCTGGCCGAAGCCGTGGAGACCGTAGGCCTCTTTCACTTTTTGCGGCTCTTGCGAAAGATCGAAAGCCTTTCTGACCGCCGGCGACAGGATCATCTTCAAGGCCTGCTCGCTGAACCCGTCCATGTCGGCGAACTCGGCGGTTTCCTCGATTTGGCGGAACGAGCGGTCCACCAGTTGAAGCAGGGACCGGCGGTCTTGCAGACGCTCGATCGGAAGCGACTTCGGCAAGCTCAGGTCGGGCACTTGGAAACCCGCTTGGCTGGGATCGGGAATGATCATGGGATTGAACTCGGGGCCGAGGAAGCCGGCTTTAAAATGGTTCTCGTAAATCCTGTCTCGTTCCCACTGCGGTTCTAAAACGTAGGCCGGCACCCCGTTCCGCGGGCCTAATTCCTTGGAGACGATCGAGCCCAGGCTAGGGAACTGCATGGCCGGGCTGGGCCGGTGGCCGGTCATGGCGTAATATGTGGCGGCGCTATGATCCTTCTCCAGGGTGTGCATGGAGCGGATGATCGCCAGCTTATCCATGTGTTTCGAGACCTGCGGCAGCAAGGACGAGATCTGAATTCCCGCCACGTTGGTCGAGATCGGCTTGAACGAGCTGTTCGGCTTGGGGTCCCAGGTGTCGACGTGACTCGGTCCCCCCTCCAGCCACAGCAAGATACAGGATTGGGCCTTGGTCTTCTCCGCGGCCATCACGCTTCGGAGCCGGAGGAATTGAGGTAAGCTGACGCCCAGGAGACTGCTCAAGACGCCTACGCGGAGAAAATCGCGGCGCACGCATTCCAGTCGTTTCATAGGATTGTCACCCTTCAATGGTTATACGCGAATTCCCGAGAGCTGATCAAGCTCCAGGCTAGATCTTCGAGGGCCTCGCGGCGGGAGCGCCGGCCGATCCAGGTCTGAATGGCGTCCCGCTCATCGGGAGTCGGGAAGCGGGAAAGGGCCGCCAGGTAGAATTCCTCGATCATCTGCCGGTCGGAGGCTTGCGCCTTGAGCAGGCGGTCGACTCGCCCCTTCTCCAACGCAAGCTTGCTGGTATAGGTCGGGCCGGCGAACATATGTAACGCTTGGCCCAGGTTGGGATCGGATTTCCGCTGCGGCACTGTCAGCCGGTTGGGCTGTCCGTAGACCTGCAGGAACTGCGAGGGAAACAGATCAGGCGTCATCAGATTGATCGCCCGAGTGCGTGTGGATGCCCTGCCGCCCCTCCATTTCTCCGAATCCTCCTCTACGCCCACAAACTGATTGATCGCGTCCCATAGCACTTCCGCGTCGAGCGGTCTTGAAAGGGCCCGTGAATAGTTCAGCCGGTCATCTTTGTTGGTCTCGTTCGGTCTGTGTGACAACTGGTACGTTCTGGACTCGACGATCCGCCCGATCAAGTATTTCAGATCGTACTCATGTTCCCGAAAGTCCTGGGCCAGCGCCGCGAGCAGCGCCGGGTTTGTGGGCGGGTTAGCCAGGCGGAAATCATCGACCGGGTCGACCAACCCTCTACTAAAGAAGTAGCTCCACATCCGGTTCACGGTGGCTTCGGCGAAGTAGGGATGCGAGGTCATCCATTCCGCGAGTCTTCTCCTGGGGTCTGCAAGCTGGTCCCCCGGCAGCGGTGTGCCGTCCAGGAATCGAGGCTGCACTTCCTTCTTCGTGCGTGGGTGAACCATCCGAAACCCCTTGCCCATTTCCCCGTGCCCGCCTGGATAATCGATGAGGACGAAGTCGACCTGGTCCCAAAGCCGGGTCAGACGGCTGAAAAAGGCCGCCATGCCCCAGAACTGATTCTGTGTCCAGGCCTCGTAGGGATGGTTGTGACATTGGGCGCAATCCAGGCGCCGGCCCAGAAAGACCCGCGCCTGCTCGGCCATAATGTCCTGAGGAAACCGGAACTCATCCAACGTCTGGTAATGCATGACAGGGCCGTCGTAACCCTGCACCGCAATCCGCTCCCGCGCTAACTGATCGTAGGGCTTGTTCCGCGCAACGCTGTCGCGGATCCACTCCCAGTACGTTTGGCTGGCCTTGGCGACCGCGGCCTGCGCATAGGCGTTCACTCGGAATAAGTCCGCTAAGCGAAAGGTCCAGTAGTCGACATACTCGGGAGAATCGAGCAGCGTTTTGATCAGCTTCTCGCGCTTCCCGGGATCTTTGTCCGCCAGGAACTCTCGCACCCGCTCGGGCGGGGGGAGCGTGCCGGTCACGTCCAGGCAGAGCCGGCGCAGGAACTCGGCGTCGCTCGACAGGCGGGAGGGGATGATGGAAAGCTGCCGCAGCCGGCGAAAGACGTGGTCGTCGATCAAATTGTTCCGGGGCGCCGTCGGGTATTCCACGAGCGGGTCGGCGGCGATTCCGACTCGGATGCCCACCGGGGCGTGCCCCGCTAGGTGAATCAGGATGGGCGTCTCGCCGGTTTTCTTCGCCCGGATTACGCCCTCGGCGCTGACTTCCGCCACCTCCCGGTCGACCGACTCGTAACGCGCCCGGCCGGAAGCATCCTCCCGGCGGCCGCCCGACCGATGCGCGAGCACCAGCAGGTTCTGCTTTCCATTGAGATCCAAAACAGGTTGAGCGGGAAAGACTTCCAGCCTCTCAATCCGCTCATCCGCTTGCCCGAAGGGCGCGCCATTACGAACCCAGTCCAGAATAGTCCGATAATCCTCGGACCCGCGGCTGAACAGTGATCCACCCCCGTGAGGGACGGCGAAAGTGGGCTTCAGCAGCAACAGACTCTGCTCCGGTTGCTCAAGATTGATTCGAGGCGGCGAGGGAGCTTTGGGCGCGACGGTGAAAACCGAATAGACTCCCCCTTCGATGAGCCACCTGTAGTCTTCCTTCGGATCCAGCGCGTCGGAAGACAGCTTGAATCCGCCACGTCCCACTACGCTGCCGTGACAGTCGCTGCCGTTGCAGCCACGCCGGGTGAAAATCCCGCCGATATCGCGGGCGAAGCTGAATGGGCGGCTTTGCCGCGAGGCGGCGATCCGAAGCCGGATCTTGGCCGCCTGTCCGCTGAATTCCGCGCTCAACCAGGTCTCGCCGTCGGCCAGCCCGGCCACCCGGCCCTCCGCCTCCACCCCGGCGAGCGAGGGATCGGCAATCGTGATCCGGCTTTCGGCGGTGACGTCGCGCTCCAGGCCATCGGCAAACTTGCCCAGCACCAGGATCCGTTGCGAAGCCTTCGCGCCCCAGAGCACAACTTCTTCAGGGGCCACCCGAATCGAGAGCAGCCGGGAGGGAGCCGCGGCGGCGGGGGAACTCCAGCCGATCGCGCCTAGAATCAGCAGCCAGGTTCCCCACCGACGCTTCATCACTCGCCTCCGCCCACGACCATCAGGGGGATTTCTCGCACCGGGAGAGTTCTGCCGCCCTCCCGAACAACGAAGCGAACCAAACGCGGCGTAGTCATCGGCGCGGCATCCGAGCGGGAAAGCAGAATCAGAGTCGCTTTGCTCGATCTCGGCACATACTTGTCTCTTTCGCCCTCGTCGACAGGCGGCACGGGATCGGGCTCGGGATCAGATCCTGGAAGTAGTTCCACTCCCGGGGGCAGCCCTTCCACGCTGACCGCGACGGGGCGGCTGAAACCTTCCTCGAGAGCCGTGGCCACCGCTAATTTCTTGGCGCGGCCGGCTTCCAGATTGATGCGTTCGATCGGAATCGCCAGGACCCTGCCCTCCATGAGGTCGGAACGATATTCATTGATCTGGATTTCCCCGACGTGCGGGACCTGCGGTCGCACCAAAATCTTGTACCGGAAACGCGCATTGCCATACCGAGAAGTAATATCCCGAATTTGCAAGTAGAACTCGCCGTCACTCGCGAACGTGTGGAGCGTCTTGGGCTGCACGGTTTTCCGGTAATTCGGGAACCGCCCGCTACGCATATACACGTTGGACAGAACCTCACGGCCCTCGGCATTTCGCACCACCAGCCAGGGATTGAACTGGGGAAGCGTCATCTCTGGTGTCTCGATCTCGAATGCCAGCGACTGTCCGGCCTTAGCTCGGAACTTGAAACCGTCCGCATCGCCCGGACGGTCGATCGTGCCTTGAATGAGCGCGGGCGCGGTGATCTCCAAGGCCTGGCCGGGGAGTTCGTTGGGTTCTTTTTCCGTCACCAAGGTTAGGGCCTGCTCCGGTTTGTCGGCGGCGCCGGATCTGGACTGAAGCTTGAGCAAATGATCCGGCGTCAGCTCTCTATCGAAGGCCTGCTCCCGCCACTCCGAGCGGGCCAACAAGGTCCGCCACTTTTCCATGGCCGAGACGGCCAGAGGAGGAGGTCCGGTGGTAGCGATTCGGAGCTGGTAACTCTGATCCGGCCCTCTCGGCGCCACGACCGCCGGCGGCTCTGCGAAATACGTTCCCACTTCCAAAACGTAATCGCCCTTTCGGCTGAAACGGTAGGTAAACCGCGGATTGGTATTGATCGCTGCGAAGATGGGCTCGTCGGTGAGAACCAGAGAGATGATCCGCTTCGGCTCGAACCAACTGCCCCCGGGTTCATACAAGCCCAGGCGGGCATCGAAGCCGCTGTTTACAAGCCGGAACGCAAGAGTTTCCCCGGCCGGCTTGGAAAACACTTCAAAGCTGAGCTCCTGACCTTTGGAAGCCGTAAAAGAATAGTAGTCGAGTTCCCCGGTCCGGCTGATTCTCCCGTTGACGACCGTTGGGACGATCACGGGCTGGGCTTCGTCAGGTATGTCGTGGGCCCTTTCCGTTTCCGTGACGACGGGATCGGCCCCAACCAGGAAGGGCAACGGATTGGACAGTCCTCTCGGAGTGACCAGCCTCAGAATGTAAGCTCCGGCGTGGACAGAGGGACCGATTCCTACTCGCAACTCGACCAAGTGACCGGGCCGGCTCTTGTTCGGATCCAGTTCGATTTCATCGATTTTCCGGATGTGCCCTTTCAAGCTGGGGGTATCGAACCAGACCGCGTAAGCGCCGTCCAACGCCACTCCCCGGACCTGTACGTCGACCTGAGTGCCTAGCCGCCCGCCCAATGGAAAAACGGACAACACTTCGGGCGACTTGGGAGGGCTGTCGGCTCGCGACGCTGCTGAGCCGAGAATCAGAAGGGAGAAGTAGACCCACTTTCGCGACATTATCCAGACTCCAGCGTAGTGTTGGACTGCCGTGACGAACGCTACACCACCTTCGCGCCGGCGGTATTCTTAGCATTGTCAATTTAGCGACTCCGAGGTACGTTGTCAAGCTAATGAGCCCGAGGGGGTTTTCGCCGTGAAGCGCGCCCGGACTTTCTCTCTTTCAGCAGGCACACGTTGCCGTCTTCCAGTCAGTAGAAGCTCGCTGCCGGAGGAGTAGATGGTGGATCGCTTTTGGATGATGACGTGCAACTCGGAACCGGTTGTGAACTGGGTCGTGGACCGAGAGAAATCGTTGAACCTGTTCCGCCAATTTGAAGCGACGCATTTGGCGTCCCTGCTCCCGAGTGTGCTGGTGGGAGACTTCAGCTCGGTTGTTTTCGTATTGCGCGGTTCGATGTGTGACGATGGAAAGACCTCTAGGTGCACGGCCGGGTAGCTTCGGAGCCTGTCGGTGTCCATGTTGCAGAGGCAAAGGAATTCTCGTTCCTCTCCTTATCCACAATCTCAACGGCGTTGTCAAGCTAATGAGCGCCCGGGCCTACCCTTCTTTCAGCAAGCACAAGCCGCCAGCTTGCAGTGAGCTCGCTCCTGGAGCCCCCCGAGGAGTTCGAGCGGGCCGCCAGGACGGAGACAGCTTGCGCGGGAGCGACGATGAGTTTT
Organism: Bryobacterales bacterium; assembly: GCA_965248205.1. Lineage (GTDB taxonomy): Bacteria > Acidobacteriota > Terriglobia > Bryobacterales > UBA6623. The sequence continues at coordinate 4,443,886 of CBDFIS010000006.1, read as the reverse complement.
TTCAGGCATGAGGAGATCTACCGACCCGATGGGAAGCGGTTGATGAACGGGAAGCCGACCGAAGTCGGCTCCCCGGACCATCGTCTCGGTGAGTCTCCGGCTGGCTATTCCTCGGCGGGTTGGTCTCCACCAGAACCTGCCTCTGCTTCACCAGCCGAGGACCATGCTAAAAGAGAAGAGGCTGTTTTGAGAAGGGAAAATCATTGAACGGCAAGTGTAGCAACCGCAGATTGTCTCACGGGAGGGGTTCACCTCACGCGAGTGTAGATGATTTTGTAGCTGTCGAGAGCACCCAAGAACCACAGGGTTCAACAGATTTCAACACGTCGGCGGCAAGTCGTTGAAACGTAAGTAGTTGAAAACAGGGGATTCAGGGCTTTCGGTGGAATCTGCTTTGGGAGCAGGAAGCCGGGGGTTCAAATCCCTCCGCCCCGACCAATGTTTTCAAGGAGTTACATACGATCAGACCCTTCGGCATAGGGTCATGTCCACACGGATACCCCAGACGGTGGGCCGTCGGCCCGATACCACGGACAGAAGCCGCTGCACCGGCACTGGTGGATCGGCCAGTCAAAAATCGTAAACAGAGCTGAACCCCCGGTCAGGCGTTAACTATCCACGTGGATTGTTTCCGGATAGGCGACAGCTCGGCAGTTGGGGATCTTGACCCTGGCCCGCTAAAGAATACCTGTCCACGCGACCCTAGGGTAGAATGGCCGATACGGCTACTTCGGTTCATCGCCCGTAGCGACATCGCGGTCCTGCTCGCCGGAGCCCGAGGCTGGGTTCAGCACAATCTGTGCTCCCGACCGGATGAGGCCGCCTTCGCTCGGGCCCTGGAAGAACCGGTATCCGTGGCGGCCGTTCCAGGCGTAGGGACCGCCGAGGATCTTGCCGCCCTTCAGGGTCGCGTCGTGGATCTTGGTGACCAACGCCTTATACCGCGGGTCGCTCCTGTCCCATCCCGTGAAGCTTCCGAGGTCACCGCTGGCGGCGAAGATCACGTCAATGCCCGGAACGGCGGCGACCTGATCGACGATCGCGACGCCGTCGGGTGATTCAATCATGATCACGATCATGATGTTGTCGTTGGCCGTCTCACGGTAGTCCCCACCCCAGATTGCGCCGTACTGCCCTCCGCCTCGGCTTCGGCGTCCCAGGGGCGGGTATTTCGCGTACTTGACCGCGTCTTGAGCCTCTTTGACGGTGTGAACCATGGGAACAACGATGCCAAGGGCACCAATGTCGGTTGCTTTCTGGATGTCGCCTTCGGTGGCGTCGGGTATCCGAATGAACGGGATTGCCGGCGCGTCCTTACAGGCCCAGATCATTTTGGCCACGTCGTTGTACGTCAGCGGGCTGTGTTGCATCTCGATCCAAAGGAAATCGAAACCGGAGTTGGCCATCGCGCAGTAGATGTTGGCGTCGGAGGTAGTGACGGTGCCTCCGACAACCTTTTTGCCATCCATCAGTTTCTGCTTCACCGTGTTGTAGATTCGACCTTGTGCTTGCGCCTCCGCTGGAAGCATCAAGCAAACCACCACGGACACCGCAACGGACAGAACGACTCGCCTGCTAGTCATGAACCTCTCCTTTGCCCTTGAAGCCATCGCGGGTGGACATCACCCATCATGGACCCTGCCAATATACATCGAAAGGGCGGTCCGGCGTTCCCCTAATCGGTCAGCGACCCTAGACGAACCTAAGTGCACCCCGGCAGGTGCTTCCGCCATTGAGTGTTGCTACGCCGCCCGTTGCATTTGCCTATCGTCGCCAATGACCCACTTGGTAGAGCGGACGAGCACGCACGTCAGGATCCGGGTAAACCGCAAGTTCGAAACTCCGCCTGAACGCTCCGCGTTCTGGAAGGTAGTGCGAAGTGCGGCTAGAACTTGGCCGACAGTCCGCCGTCGACGATCAGCTCGGTCGCCGTCACGTACTTGGCTTCGTCCGATGCCAGATAAAGCGATGCGTAGGCCACGTCCCAGGCATCGCCCATCTTTCCCATCGGACAATCTGAATCCCGCTGCCGGATCATCTCGTCCACATCGCCCGAGCCGTACTGCTCGGCAATCCGGTGAGCTATCAGCGGTGTGTTCATCAGGCCGGGGATGACGCAATTGCAGCGAATGCCCTTCTTGACATACTGCATAGCCGTCACCCGCGTGAATTGGATCAGCCCGGCCTTAGCCGTGTGGTAGGCCGCCATGTTGCGGCCCAGGTAACGAATCCCCGCGACCGAGGACACGTTTACGATGGCACCGGAGCCCTGCCTCTCCATCACCGGCAACACATGTTTGCAGGTCAGGAAAGCGCCTTTGAGGTTGTAGTTGATCTGCACATCCCACTCTTCCTCAGACATTTCGACTGGCCCCCCCGGCGCCGAACCGCCCACGTTGTTTTGCAGGATGTCGATCCGTCCGAAACGCGAAACGCAGGCTTCGACCAGCGATCGAACCTGATCTGTTTTTGTAACATCGGCCGCATGGGACTCGGACTCGCCCCCTTCGCCACGGATGATCTCGCTCGTCTCCAAGGCTGCTTCGCGATTGATATCCACCGCGAAGACTTTCGCACCCTCGCGGGCGAACAGCACCGCCACCGCCTTTCCGTTACCCCAACCTGGGCCAACGGATCCGGCGCCCGCCACCAACGCAACTTTGTCTTGAAGTCGTCCCGGCATGCCAAGCCCAGCTCACTATCTTACTTCACTGCTGTCCGGTTAAAAGTCGAATAGAATCAATTGGTTGGGGTCATAGGGGGATTCGTTTGGGGAGTCGGATGGCTGGAGTGCCTGTAAAAGGGGCATTTTTTCGAATTGCGTAACGCTGAGAATCTGTAGAATCTGGTAAAGACTCGCTTCCAGCCCGAGGCGTTTCCGGACGATGGCGATGAGCACGTAAATCGAGACAGCGATCCAGATCTGCGTCTTGACGGCGTTCTCGCTGGTGCCGTAAAACGAGTTGATTCGCAGATGTTGCTTGATCCACTTGAAGAACAACTCAATCTGCCAACGCGACTTGTAGATGTGGGCGATGGTCAGCGCCGGGAGCGCGAAGTTGTTGGTCAGAAACTTCAGCCGCTTGTTCGTCCGGGCGTCGAAGTAACTGACCCTCCGCAACGGGTCGGGATAGGCTTGGGCCGATTCGATGGCAGCCAGTATGACGGTCTGATCCGAGCGCAAGCCCGTGGATTTGTCGACGGGATGCGAGTAGCGCCGTTGGAGCAAGATGTTCTTCTTGGTTCGCACGACGAAGAACGACGAGCAGAGAGTGAACACGAAGAGGCGTTCGAAATCGACGTAGGCCCGATCCATGACGTAGAACGCGCCGGCCTCCGGGCCGATCTCGTCGAGGATGTTGATGTCGTGCACTTTGCCTCCAGTAATGCGGATGAACGTGGGAATATTGCCGTGCAGATCCAGCAGCGTGTGCATCTTCACGGCGGCTTTTTGCTTGCGGAATCTCGCCCACGGAAACAGCGACAGGCAGAGGTCGATTGTTGTCGAGTCGAGAGCGTACAGAGTCTGGTCCAAGTCCACACCGATCGGGTCGTGGGCATATAACGGCCGTGCCATGCCAATCAAGACCTGCGCGAAGTCCGCGTAGATCCGCCAGTCGCGCGACTCGTTCGCGTCGGCCAGTGTCGAGCGCGCTACCCTGCCGCGGAATCCCATGTGGTAGAGTTTGCCGTGCATCGAACGCAGGCACGTCTCGATGTCGCGGAGGCTTGCCCGATAGGTCAGCTGGGCGAATGCCATCGCAAGAAACTGATCCCAGCAGGAGAAACTTTTCAGATAGGAATCGCCGCGGTAGCGCGATACACATTTCTGAAACTCTTTGCTCGGTAGGTGCTCGATCAGTTGGGAGAAAACCGTACGGCCAAGGTTCATCCCTCATTGTGCCGCGTCCGGATGCTCCGTTCAGGCGACCATTTGCGGCCTCGGGATTTCAAATCGTTCCCGGGCAAAACAGGCCATAAGACATTGAACGGTCGAGACTTACCGTCCGATGGCGCGACTTTCCCCGGACAGCACTGATCTTACTTGTATAGGACGACCGGGCAGCGGGGTTAATGAGCACGCTGCGGTGCTGTTACAATGCCAGCGGTCAAGGACGAAATGTATGTGTGACCAAGCACCCCGCAAAATTGAAGGCTGGCAGGGCTGGATCGATGTCCCATCGCCGCTGATCACAGGTACGAGTCCTTGGCTCGATCTTTCGCACCCGTTCAACGAGAGCGTTCCCCGCGTGCCGGTTATTCCGGCGCCGCGGTTCCCCCATTTCAAGCAAATGCCCGAGGATCCCTTCAACGCCACGGAAATCCACATGGTCGTCCATCTCGGGACGCATGTGGACGCTCCCCGGCACTTCTTAGATGACGGCCCCGGATTCGATGAAATCCCGCTCGAGCGGCTCTACGGACCGGGTTTGGTCTGGCGGATCGAAGCTGAACCTTACCAGGTGATCGAGCCGGCCGACTTGTCTCGTATGCGACCCGAGCTGCGGCCCGGCGATATACTTTTGCTGAGTACCGGGTGGTCCGAGCTCGCCGGGACCGAGGCCTATGGGCGGCACCCATACCTTAGCGAGACGGCAGCTGAATGGCTTGTGGAGCAGAGACTGAAGCTCCTTGCCGTGGACTTCGGCACGCCGGACGCTGCTCCCGAGAAGCGGTGGCAGGGCTGGCACTGGCCCGTGCACCATGTACTGCTGAGCCGAGGCGTGCTTATCGCGGAACACGTTTGCAACCTGAAGCCGTTGGCCGGCCAGCGCGTAGAGGCGATGTTCCTGGCTTTGAACATCGAGGGCAGCGATGGCGCACCGGCCCGTGTCGTCGCACGACCCGTGGACCTCTAAACGGCGGCCTGTGAGTAGCAGCGGCGCAATACGACGGTATCGACACCGGGGTCCCATCGGTCAATTGTCACCCGCCGCCGTTAACTCGACAAAGCCTTCAACGCGCCCGCTCCACGTTCCCGCAAACGCTGATTGCCTGACCCGAGATGCTGCTGCCGCGCTTGGAACAAAGGAAGGTGATCATGTTGGCGACGTCTTCGGGACTGACTTTCTTGCGAAGCGAAACCGAGTTCAGCAATTCCTCCTCCAACTCCCCGTAGCTCAGCCCGAGCGCTTTCGCCTTAGCCTTGATAACCCCCGTCTGCCTTTCGCCTTCGACCAGACCCGGCAGGATGGCATTGACGCGGATTCCATGGGGCCCGAGTTCCATCGCCAAGGTCTTGGTAAGACCCACCACTGCCCACTTTGAAGTTACGTAGGGGGCCCGCAGAGGCAAACCGAGACGCCCAGCGACAGAGGACATATTCACGATCGACCCACTGCCGGCCTGCTTCAAAAGAGGTACGGCTCGGCGCGCGCAGAGAAACTGGCCCGTTATGTTGACCGCCAGAGTGCGTTCCCAGTCCACCAACCGGACCTCTTCGACCGCTGCGGTCGGTCCAGCGATGCCGGCGTTGTTGACGAGCACATCGAGTCCGCTCAGGTGACTGGTCGCTTCCTCAAACAACCGTGTGACCTGTCGCTCATCGGCGACATCGGCGTGCGTCGTGCCGATGCCCGGAAGGGCTTGCGCGACGTCTGCGAGGTGGGGTTCTGAGATGTCACAGACGTGAACCGAATCTCCCTGAGCGAGAAACGTCTCCGCGACGGTCCTTCCGATCCCGGAGGCTCCAGCCGTGACGATTACTCGAAGGGGTTTGCTGGTTGCCATACGATCTCGGAGGGACCGCGGGTCTCCTTTAGCCCCGTGCTACAGTCTCGAACGGTTTTTGGGGGCGAGGAGAGTTTTGTCGCTGATCCGGCGTTGGACACGGGCATTATCCGGGTCGCTGCTTAGACATGTCAACTTCCTATGGCTCTTAGGATGTGATTCACGCTTCGCCTTTGTAGAATGGTTGCTCGTCGCAATTGAAGTTGACGAACGGATCGTGAGGTTGACTTGAGATGCCGGTGATGACGGGTTCCCGCTACTTTGCCGAGGCCATGCAGGCGTATGGCGTCAGCCATGTTTTTCTCGTGCCGACCATCCTGACTCACGCCTTGGCCGAGATGGAGGGTATGAATATCACGCGCGTCACGGCCCACGCCGAGAAGGCTGCAGTCTACATGGCTGACGGCTACGCTCGCGCCAGCCATCGACCGGGCATTTGTATGGCCCAGGCGATTGGTACGGCGAACCTCGCGGCCGGTTTGCGCGACCCCTACCTTGCCTGCTCCCCCGTCATTGCCATCACCGGGGGTCGATCGCCGGACAGCAGGTATAGACACAAGTATCAGGAGGTCGAAGACCTCCCACTCTTCGAACCGCTCACTAAATTCAATGCCCAGGTTGATGTCGTCGAGCGTCTGCCGGACCTGCTTCGTCAGGCCTTCCGTTCGGCGACGACCGGCTGCCCGGCGCCGGTGCACCTGGAGATCGGTGGCCACGTCGGTGAGGTGGCTACCGAGGAGGGGGACCTGGACGGAATCTTCGAGCCGCAGTTCGGTTGCTACCCCGCGGTCCGGCCGCAGGCGGACCCCGGGCAGGTCAGCGAGGCAGCGAAGGTTCTGCGCGGCGCCCAGCGCCCCGTCATCGTCGCCGGCGGTGGGGTTGTTCGCTCCGGGGCACAGCCTGAGGTGGTGGAGCTTGCTGAAATGCTTGGCATACCCGTAGCCACGGCCTTGAATGCCAAGGGAACCATTGCTGAAAACCACCGACTTTCTGTGGGCGTGGCGGGTTGGTACTCGCGGAGGTGCGCTAACGAAGTTATCTCCGATGCTGATTTGGTCTTCTATATTGGCAGCCACACCGGGAGCCAGGTTACTAATAGCTGGCAGGTTCCGTCCAAAGGTACCCCCGTCATGCAACTGGACATTGCGCCCGAGGAGTTGGGACGCAATTATCCAAACGTCGCGTCGTTGTGTGGTGACGCCAAGGCTACTCTTCGGAAGCTCATCGAGGTGTTGGAGCCTCGAGAGCCGAACCAAGAGTGGCTTGATCGCGCGGCCCAGGTGGTCGAGACGTGGCGCTCCGAGGTCGAAGCCCTTCGGAATTCGGAGGCCGCTCCGATGCGCCCGGAGCGAATTTCGAAGGAGGTCGAGGCGTTCTTGCCCTCGGAGGCAATACTATTGTCCGACACGGGCCACGCGAGCTACTGGACCGGAGCTCACATCGAGCTACAGTCGGGACAAAGCTTCCTGCGTGCCGCGGGATCTCTGGGATGGGCGCTCCCCGCAGCCCTGGGCGCGAAATGTGCCCAACCTGATCGTCCCGTCATTTGCTTCACCGGAGATGGGGGGTTCTACTATCACGTCGCTGAGCTGGAAACGGCTGCACGTTACGGGATTAATGCCGTCATCGTCGTGAACGACAACCGTTCGCTCAACCAGGAAACGCACATCTTCGCGCAGGCCTACGGTGGACAACAGACCACTGGGTTCGAAATGTGGCAGTTTGAGGACCTCGATTTGTCCGCAATCGCCCGGGCCATGGGGTGCTTTGGCGAGAGAGTGGAGCAGCCGGACGAAATCAGACCGGCACTGGAGCGCGCCTTGGAGTCCGGTCGTCCGGCAGTAGTGGACATCGCCAGTGACATCAATGCCCTGGCGCCCGTCTGAGCGGATTGCAGGTGCGAAACAGTCGCCTGGTAGTCGACGGAAGCCGCAACGGACAGTGGAGCAGCAATGGCACGAGTGGGCCGCAGTGTGGACGCGGTCCGGGTCGAGGGGGATGCGTCCATAAACTTGTTCGACAACAAGACGATCGAGGTTTGGAGCTATGGAGGAGTCATGGAGTTGAAGTTAGAAATGTTCACAAGGGGGGATGTTTCGAGGGATGCTCGTTGTGCTGTTTGCGGTACCTGCTCTGCTGCTTTCCGCCGAGACGGGTAAGCCGCGCATCGCTGGGGCGGCATTAGCCATGAAACCGATACCTTCAACCCACAGAAAACCGACTTGGCTGATTTTGGGTGGATAGAAGGTGGTCCCGATGATGATTTCCTCAAGGACCACGAGATGGCAAGTACCACGATCAGCGGCTACCTTGAAGGTGCTGCAACGCTTTGGGTTGCAGCTTTACCCGACGCTGCTCGCGAGAGCCACTCCCAAGGGAAAAGTCACCGACAAGGCCTTTGAAACGATGACGGCTGAGCTCGTTCGGCGGCTGAAAGCGGCTCCGAAACTTGACGGGGTGCTGCTGGCCCTTCACGGCGCCATGGTAGGGGAAAGCCACCCCCACGCTGACGCGGAGATTGTACGGCGGGTGCGGGAAGCCCTGGGCGAGGACATGCCAATCGTGGTCACCCACGACTTCCATGCCAACGTTTCCGAGGAGATGGTTGAATACTCAGACGTGCTTATCACCTATAAGGAATGCCCCCACCTCGACCCGAAAGACCGCGGTCTCCAAGCGGCCGGGATCATGGCGGGCATTGTGAGTGGTCGAGTCAAACCCGTACAGGCACTCGCCAAGCCTGCCATGTTGTTAAATCTGATTCACCACGACACTTTTAAGCAGCCGCTAAAGCCGATCGTGGATGAAAGCAAGCGTTTGGAAAAGGACTCCAGGATACTGGCTGTCAGTGTGCCCGGCGGGTACCAGTGGGCTGACGTTCCCGCTATGGGACCGAGCGTGGTGGTCGTAACCGACAACGACCCGGAACTCGCAAAACGCGAGGCGCAGCGGCTCTCGGACATGCTGTGGGCCTTGCGCGACAAACTTGATTTCAATCTCCTCGATGCCGCGCGGGCGGTAAGACTTGCGATGGAAAGCGACGACCTCCCGGTCGCTCTGATTGACACGGGAGACAACATCGGCGGAGGCTCGTCAGGCGACAGCACATTCATTCTCAGCGAATTGTTGCGACAGAGGGCCCCAGGATGGGTAGTTGTCATTGCCGATGGCGAGGCGGCCGAGGCGGCTTTTAGCGCCGGCGTAGGAGGCCGGTTCGACCAACTCGTGGGAGGCAAGACCGATCGGTTTCACGGTGAACCAGTTCGTATCCGGGGGCCGGGTCAAGTCGCTGCACGATGGTCGCTACATCGAACCTGAGGTTCGCCATGGCGGGGGACGGTACAACGGCATGGGACACACGGCCGTGATCGAAGTGGAGGGTTCCACTCGCGAGTTTTCGAACCTGCTTCTGCTGACGTACAGGCGCACCAGTCCCAACAGCCTCCACCAGCTCATCAGCAACGGTGTTTACCCGCAGCGACAGAAGATTCTGGTCGCCAAGGGGTGCATCGCTCCCCGGGCGGCCTACGAACCCATTGCGGCTCGCCTGATTGAGGTAGACACACCCGGCCTGACCGCCGTGAACCCGAAGCGCTTCACGTATGAACATGTGCGCCGGCCGCTGTTTGGGTTGGAACCATAGGTCGGGGGCGGAGCTGTCTGCCCCAACGAACTGAAGGACCACAAGAATGAAAATCACTGACGTCACCCTGACTCTTTTCACCTGGGAGAACATTCCCACGACCTCATACAGTGGGCACGTCGGAATATTAGCCGGGACCAGCCAGATGGGACTGCTCAAGATTGCCACCGACGAGGGCATCGACGGTCATGCGTTCCTGGGAAGTTCGTGGTGCGGCGCCGACCAAGACGGCCTGAGTCTGATCAGGCATCTGAAGCCACTGGTCATGGGTCAAAACCCCCTCGACCGGGAGCTTCTGTATCAGAAGCTTCGGCATCAAAACCGGGCTACCACGCTGCGGGCGATCGGCGCCGTCGACGTCGCGCTCTGGGACATTGCCGGGAAGGCAGCTGGGTGGCCGATCCACCAGCTGATGGGGTCCTTCCGCACTAGCGCGCCGGCTTATGCCTCATCGAAGGTCCTACCGTCGAAGGAAGCCTACGCGGAAGAGGCCGTCGGCTTTCAGCAAGCCGGCTGGACCGCGTACAAGATTCACCCGCCTACGCGTTGGGAGGAAGACATCGAAGTCTGTCAGGCGGTTCGCAAGGCGGTCGGCGACGACTACACATTGATGCTTGACTCGACCTGGAGCTGCCGCTACGAGCAGGCGCTGCGGGTGGGTCGGGCCATCGAAGAGATGAACTTTTACTGGTACGAGGACCCGCTGGAAGACGACGACATTACGAACTGCATCAAGCTGCGCGAAAAGCTCGAGATTCCGCTCATGGCAACCGAGTACTCTCCCGGCGGCTTCACGGCCTATGCTCCCTGGATCTTGAACCGTGCGACCGACTTTTTGCGGGGCGACGTGGCGGTCAAGGGAGGAATTACGGCCCTGCTCAAGACCGCGCACTTGGCCGAGGCGTTCGGCATGAACTTCGAGATCCATCACGGCGCGAATTCACTCAACAACGTGGCCAACCTGCACGTAACGATGGCCATCAAGAACTGCGAGTTCTTTGAGGTACTGCTGCCGCCCGAAGCACAAAAGTACGGTTTGGTGGAAGACATCGAGGTGGACTCGAGCGGGCGCGTGTACGCTCCGACCGAGCCGGGGCTCGGAGCGAAGATTGATTTCGACCTCATTGAGCGGAAGAAGACGGCCGTATTGAGCTAGCGATCTACGTTCCCCCCCCCTTCAACACGGGCACGTAGCCGTGTTCCAGTCAGTGAAGGCTCTCTCTCGGAGGAGTCGATGGTGGATCGTTATAGATGTTAACGTCCAACTCGGAACAGGTTGTGAATCGGACCCTCGCCGAGGTCAAGCGGAACGTCGAGGCCATCCGGAAGATCTTGGCTATGATGGACTGATATGTCGCCTCTTCGCGTGCTTGTCGTGTTCGGCACCCGTCCTGAGGCGATCAAGCTTTGCGTCCTCATTCGGCACCTTCAACAGCGCCCCGAATCGTTCGTGGTTCGTACTTGCGTCACGGCGCAGCACCGCTCCATGCTGGACCAAGTTCTCGGGGCCTTCGGGGTCACTCCCGACCGAGATCTGAACCTCATGAAGCCGGAGCAGTCGTTGTTTGACGTTACGACGGCAGCGTTAAGAGGTTTGGAGCAGATCCTTCTTGAAGAGCAGCCGGACATGGTTCTTGTGCAGGGAGATACGACGACGACGTTTGCGGCGGCGTTGGCTGCCTTCTACGCCAAGGTGCCTGTCGGCCACGTCGAAGCCGGCTTGCGGACGGGCAGCGTTCACAGTCCGTTCCCGGAAGAGATAAACCGCACGCTGACCAGCCGCCTGAGCCACCTCCACTTCGCCCCTAGTCAGCTCGCGGCGGAGAACCTGCGACGGGAGGGGATCGGCGAGCAATCCATCTTCGTCACGGGGAACACGGTGATCGATGCGCTGCTGTCGATGCGGAGGGCGCTAGAGTCCGGAGGCATCGCGCGACCTTCGTGGCCTTTCCTGGACCCCACACGAAAGCTGATCCTGGTGACCGCCCACCGCCGCGAGAGCTTCGGAGAAGGGTTTGAGAAAATCTGTGAGGCATTAGTGGAGCTCGCCCGCCGGCCCGATGTTCAGATTGCCTACCCGGTTCATCGCAATCCCAATGTTCAGGGGCCAGTGCACCGAAAGCTAGCGGGGGTGCCCGGCATCGAGCTGCTCGAGCCCGTCGACTACATCCCGCTGATAGACCTTCTTATGCGCTGTCACTTCGTTCTGACCGATTCAGGCGGAATCCAAGAAGAAGCACCATCCCTGGGAAAGCCTGTTTTAGTGATGCGGGAGATCACCGAACGCCCCGAGGCCGTTGAGGCGGGTACCGCCCTGCTGGTGGGCGCCGATCGGACGCGAATCGTTGAGGAAGCCTACCGCCTTCTCGACGACCCGGCGCACTACGAGAAGATGTCGCGGCGGCACAACCCCTATGGTGACGGCCAGGCCTGTCAGCGGATCGGGGAGGGGCTAGAGCAATACGCTCGCAGCGAGCGGCGAGTAGCGGCGCTGGCGACATAGGCTCCGGAGCGAGGGGGGTCTCCGAAGCCTCACGCCTTCGGGTGGCTGCGGTCGTAAATCTTCATCAGCTCCTCGAGCGATAGCTGGGTGTACTTCTGGGTAGTCGAGAGGCTGGCGTGGCCGAGCAGTTCTTGAATGGCCCGCAGGTCGGCGCCGTCGCTGAGTAGGTGTGTTGCGAAGGCGTGACGCAGGGAGTGCGGGTGGAGACTGGGATCTCCCATCAACGCCAGAGCGTAGCGCTTGACGATCCGCTCAACGCTTCTAGCCGTCAGCCGCCCTCTTCGCGAGTTGAGTAGGAGCGCCCTTTGATCCGTTGCCGGGCGGGCCTGGAGATAGCGGTCCAGCGCTTCGGCCGCAGTACGACCGAACGGCACCAGGCGTTCTTTGCGGCCTTTCCCGCGCACCCGAATCCACCTCTCGCCGCGGTCGAGGTCGTCTAGATTGAGTCCCACCAGCTCTCCCACTCGGAGTCCGCAGCCGTAAAGGAGCTCGAAGATCAGGCGGTCCCTAGCCAGCCGCGCAGTATCCTTGTCCCTACCCTCTTGCCGCGGCAGGGCGTCGATGAGTGCATTCGTCTCCTCCGCGGTCATCACCGGCGGCAGGGTATTTGGGGTCTTGGGCGTCGCAACGAGCTTTGCGGGACTGTGCGGAATCGCACCTTCGCGGACCAGAAAATCGAAAAAAGAGCGCAGGGCGGAGAGCTTGCGAGCCACCGAGCGGTTGCTATTCCCGCGTCGGTAACATTCCGCCATGAATTCGCGGATCTTCAGCGCATCGAATTCTGACGGAGCAGGGGCTGCGTTTCCCGACCGCGCGAAGTAGTCGGCGAACTGCTTCAGATCCGAAGCGTAGCTGCGGCGGGTATGAAGCGAAAGGTTGGCCCGAGCCAGCGATTCGAGGAAACGGCCGACCTCAGCGGCCAACTTAGTGTTCGACGGGAGCATGTTGCTCCAAGAATAGTTCCATGGCGTCGAGCGCCCTTTCACACTGCCGTCGGCGTCGAGTTTTGCGATCTCGCCGCAAGGCCTGATGCTCTTCAGGTGGCAACGGGGGCAGCAGATCGAAGGTGATGTTGGCCGGCTGATAATTGGCTGGGTTCGCGCCCGAGATGTAGCCGCCGAGCGAACCGTGAGCCGTTTTGCGAGGCCAGGAGAGGGGCTCGACCCCATCGGCCAGCCGCGCCGCGTTCCGGCCTGCCATCAAACCGGTGGCCATCGCCTCGACATAACCTTCGACGCCAGAGATCTGGCCGGCGAAGAAGACGTTCGAATGCGATCGCAAACTCAAGGTCGCCGATAGTAAGGCTGGGGCGTTGATATAGGTGTTTCGATGGATCTGCCCGTAGCGGAGGAATTCGGCTTTCTCCAAGCCCGGAATCATCCGCAGAATGCGCTTTTGCTCTGGGTACTTGAGGTGATTCTGAAACCCGACGAGGTTGTAAGAGCCGGCCCGCAGGTCCTCCTGGCGAAGCTGGACCACGGAGTAGGGCATCCTCCCGGTGCGGGGATCGCGTAGCCCCACTGGTTTCATGGGACCGAAGCGAAGTGTGTCGGTTCCCCGACGCCCTAGCTCTTCGATAGGAAGACAGCCCTCGAAATAGTTCGGCTTGTCGAAATCGTGGCCTTGGTGCTGCTGCGCCTCCAACAGCGCTTGGTGGAAACGCAGATACTCCGGCTTCGAAAACGGGCAGTTGAGGTAGTCGTCGGTGCCGTCGATCGATCTGCCGTAGCGCGAACCCCGAAACACAATGTTCATATCAATGGTCTCGGCGTCGACGATCGGGCTGATCGAATCGTAGAAGAACAGACGCTCGCTCCCCGTGACAGCTACGATCGAATCGGCCAACGCATCGCTCGTCAGCGGACCCGTGGCGACGATGACGATCTCGTCGAGAGGCAATTCCCGGATCTCCTCACGGCATACTTCGATCAACGGTTCCTTCTCGACAGCCTCGGTGACCCGTTGGGAGAAAATCCGGCGGTCAACCGTTAACGCGTTCCCCCCCGGTACACGGGCGTCGGCCGCCGCCGCCATAGAAAGCGATCCCATGCGCCGCAACTCTTGCTTCAGGAGCCAGGGCGCGGAGTTCGGCAGCTCGCTTTTCAGCGAATTGCTGCAAACCAACTCGGCCAGGCCCGCGGTCTGATGAGCAAGTGTGGCGCACTGGGGCCGCATCTCGTAGACTCTGACGGGTCGCCCAAGGCGCGCGACTTGGTAGGCCGCCTCCGACCCGGCCAGCCCTCCGCCGATGACGTGTATGGGAGTACGTGTCGTCATGCTGATCAAGCTTTCCTAATTATAAGATGGTGGCGCGTGGCTTCTTCGTTGGCCCTGTTGGCCGGGGCTAGGTCGAGCAAGACCCGATTGCGTACCGAACCAACTTTGTGTTCGCGGAGGCCGCCAGAATACACTTTGAATCAAAAATGTCTTCAGACCCAATAAAAATGGGCCTTCGAGCACGTATTTTCTTTACAACGGAACGAAAGTCTCTTATCATTGAACACGAGTTCCTCGCGCAACTTCCCAACTCGCCTCGACCACACGGTTGTTCGGCATCAGTAAAAGGAGAAAAATGGCAAAGAAAGCAGCAGCAGCAACCAAGATGACGCAGTCACAGATCGTGGCCGCTCTCGCCGAGAAGTCTGACGTCAGCAAGAAAGTCGCCAAGGGGTTCCTCGAGAACCTCGCGGAGATGGCCGTCAAGCAGACCAAGAAGAGTGGTGTATTCATAGTTCCGGGTATTGGCCGGCTGGTCAGATCCGACCGGAAGGCTAGGATCGGCCGCAATCCGGCGACCGGTGAGCAGATCAAGATTCCCGCCAAGAAAGTGGTCAAGTTCCGCGTGGCCAAAGCCGCCAAAGACGCGATCGTCCCACCTAGGAAGAAGAGGTAACACCCATCCTGAAGAATTGAGGTTGTGCCCATCCGGCTTGGCTGTCGGATGGGTCACTTCTGTTCCAACGCGACCCCCGGGCAAAGGACCGCCTGGTTCCTTCACGCAAGGAGCCCGGCATGCGCTGAGCCTTCCACATGCGGGCCTCGAAAGCAAAGGTAGGTTCGCTCGAGGATACAGAAGACCTAGGGGAGGGGTAGGGCCTCAACTCAAGGGGACTTAGGCTGACCGTCCTTTTGTTCGGCCTCGTCTTCTTTCGCCTTGTCGTCGCCTTTTAGCGACGCTTTGAACTGGCGAATACCTTCTCCGAGTCCCTTGCCGATTTCCGGGATCTTGCGGCCACCAAACAATAGGACGGCAATACCGAGCACGACCAACAGCTCGGGCACGCCCAGTGACGGCAGCATCAGCCCAAGGGGAGCTTGCGGATCGAATAACGGCATATTGTCTCCTGCGGCTTCATTGTAGGAGCAACCCCAGGGGGAGTCAAGGCGCTGACGGTCCTTGGAAGTAGGGAGACGCCGGCCCCCTGGGAGAAACTTCGGTACCCGATAGTTGTGTTCGCGATCGGTTGCAGTAGCCGGGGGCAGCCGGGGTACCGTGTCCAAGGTGTTGATTTTTAAGATACTAGGTTTCTGGGGTAGGATGGGGCGGGTGGGGTGGATTTCACCTTTCGTTGCAGCAAGCGCTCATCGGTGAGCTAGAAGTTGTTGATTCCTGGTGCGGAGTTCCGCTGAATCGCACGGTCTTGACCGGACATCGATTTGCGGTCCGGGTCTCTCGATAGCAACTTATTGAATGAGCGCGCCTTGATTAACCGGACACGGCGGACCCCGCGCCAGTTCTGGCGACGTCCCTACCATTTGGGGAAGGCCGTTGCTTGATCGCAGGACAGCTCACCTACACGGTCTTCTCAATGGGCGAGAAGGGGACTTATCCGGCGCCAGCCGGCGAAATCAGGCCAAGTGGCTTTGTTGGAGGACGTCAGGAGACAACAACCATTGATTGCTGGTGGGGCCGCGATTTCACATTTGTTCGATAGAGACGGACCTGATACCCTGCTGGAGTTCGGTCAACGCCGCTCGCGCTCAAGTGAACGCGGCTCCTAGCGTCCGGTTGGAGAAAGGCTCTTATGAAACTGTCGTACTTTATGATGCCGTTGCACGGGCTGGAAAAGGATTACCACCAGCAGTTGCTCGAAGACATCGAGGCGATCATCTACGCCGACGAGCTCGGGTACGCGGAGGCATGGGTGGGTGAACATTATTCGTCTGGTGTCGAGCCGGTTACTTCGCCGATGATGTTTCTGGCAAACCTGATCCCGCGTACGAAGCAGATCAAGTTCGCCACGGGCGTGATCTGCATGCCGCAGTATCACCCCGCCGCGATCGCCGGCCAGGCTGCGATGTTCGACCACCTCTGTGACGGTCGTTTCATCCTCGGTGTTGGGCCCGGAGGTCTGCCGCCGGATTTCGAACTCTTCGGGACCATGGACGCCGATCGCAACGAAATGTTCGCCGAGTCGATCGACACGGTATTGCGGTACTGGACTACCGACCCGCCGTACAACTTTGAGGGCAAATACTGGAAATCAAAAATCGAGAAATGGACTGTGCCGGAGATGAAACTAGGCTACTTGACCAAGCCGCTGCAGCGGCCTCACCCGCCGATTGCGGTTTCCGCGTTGAGTCCGTATTCCAGCTCGATCAAGCTGGCGGGGCAGCGTGGCTGGCAACCGGTGTCGGCGAATTTCATCGGTGCCTGGTCGGTCAAGACACACTGGGAAGTCTACGAGGCCGCAGCGAAGGAACACGGCCACGAGGTCGACCGGGAGATGTGGCGGGTCGCGCGCAGTATTCACGTCGGGGAAAGCGACCAGGAAGCCGAGGACTTCGTCAAGACCCCGAACGGAGCCTTTGACTTCTACTATCGGTACCTCTTCGCAATATTCGACCGCGCCCAGATGAGGGGGGCTTTCGTGATTAACCCGGAAGACAATCCCGACGACCTGACCGGCGAAGCCCTGCGCGACAATTTTGTGATTCATGGCAATGTGCGCACGGTCACGGAAAAAATCCTGGCCCTGCGCGAGGAGATTGGCCACTTCGGCAATCTGCTTATGACGGCACACGATTGGGTGGATAAGGACAAGATGAAAGCGTCGATGACACGGATGGCCCGTGAAGTCATGCCGGCGGTCAACGATGCCATCAGCGATTAATCCGAGCCGAAATAGTTCATCCAACGAAGATGGTGCCCCGGCCTTTGTCGCCGGATTTGCCCCCTGGCGCCTCAAGAAATACGGACTTGTCATTTCCTAGCCTCTGAAATCAAGGTAGCTGCCTTTTGGGCGAGTACGTTACGAGCCAGAGGCTGAGCATCGCTAATGTTGTGTTCGACCGGGGTGTTTCTTGATTCCGCCATTTCTTACCTCAGGGGTCCGCCGCAATCAGCACGCTTCAAGCGACTCGTTTACGATGGAAGGGGATGTGGAACTGGCTACTCATTCTGCTGGTTGCCGTTTGGTGCTCGGCGGCGTCTGCGCAGAGCGACGGGCTGGAAGCGGTCATGCGAGCGCTGCGATCTAAGCAGTACGAGCAGGCCTTGCATCTACTAGAGCGGCTCGTCGAATCTGATTCCGGCGATCCGCGTGTATGGACTCTGCACGGCATGGCGCTTGCTGCCGTGGGGCAGCCAAGGGAGAGCCTAGCTTCCTACCGCAAAGCCCTTGACCAGCAGCCCGACTATCTGCCGGCCCTCCAAGGAGCCGCGGAGATCGAATACCGCAACGGCGATTCCCAAGCCAAAGCGAGGCTAGAGAAGATCCTTGCGCTACAACCTGACAACGCCACGGCGCACGGCATGTTGGCCGCGATCCTCTTCGAGCAGGAAGATTGCGCGTCCGCCGTCGACCATTTCGCAAAAATCGAAGCCACAGCAAGTCGCAACGCCGTAGCACTGAGCCAGTATGGGCAATGCCTGTTTCTCGTGCACCGTGCCGACGAGGCCGCGAACGTATTTCGGCAACTGCTCGCCTCCCAGCCGGAGGATAAGAGCGTTCGCTATAACCTCGGTGTCAGCCTGTATGAAACCAGACATTACACCGAAGCGATTCAAGTATTGCGCCCGCTCGCCGATGCCACCAAGCCGGACTCCGATGTGCTAAGCCTGATCGCGGATGCGTATGAAGCCAACCAGGAAACTCCAAGGGCTCTTTCCACTCTGCAAAAGGCAGTGGAATTGTACCCCCGTGAAGAGCGTCATTACATCGGCTTGGCCGAGCTCTGCTCGCAGCATGGGGCCTACGATCTGGGCCTTGAAATCCTTTCGGTGGGAACCAAGAACATGCCCGGGTCTTCGCGGATCCCCACCATGCGAGGGGTGATCCAAGCACAAGTGGGACGCTACGAAGAAGCGGAGGCTGCCTTCCAGCGAGCTGCGCAACTAAGCCCCGACCCGGAGCCGGCTACGCTTGGCCTCACGGTTGCCATGCAGCAGACCGGGCGGCTCGCTGAATCCATCGAACTCCTCCGAAAGCAGGTCGAGAAAAACCCGACCGACGCCACCACCCAGCTGATGCTCGGTCAGGCTCTGATCAAGAACGGCGCCGAGCCTGGAGAGGAAGACTTCCACGAGGCTCGGGCTGCCTTGCTGCGCTCCATCGAACTCGACCCTAATGTGGCGGCGGCGCGAGTCGAGTTGGGTAAACTCTACTTGAAATCCGCCGACCTTGACAATTCAATTGCACAGTTCCAGCAGGCGTTGGCCCTCGATCCCTCGGAACGAACGGCGACCTATCAACTCATGGTCGCGCTTCGAAAAGCCGGACGGGCGCAAGAGGCGGCTGCACTGGCGCGAAAAGTGCGGGCGCAGTTGCAACGAGAGAAAGCGGAAGAAGTCGAGAGGAATCGATACCAGCTTGTGAAGGTTGGCACGGAGCGATCTGCTGAGAACTGATCCCCACTCTTCACTGCTGCACCAACCTTGCCGCGGGCTGCCAGATCTTTCGAAGGGAATCCTATGCCAACGGACGAAACCAAGCCGGACCGCCGAAGTTTCCTCAAAACCACTGTGGGTGCGCCGGGCCTAGCGCTGAGTAGTTTGAACTTGACGACGGCACTCGTTGCCGCACCCGCCATCCCCAGCTCCGGTGCGGTCTCGCTTTCAAAAGCACACATTGCCGCCGTGGAGAGAAACCGGCGAATAGTCATGAACTACGACGCGCTCGCCTCACTGCTCCGATACGAGAGGCTCGGTGGCACCCAAGACCCCGACAAATTCAAGCGGCACATGCTTGGCATTCTTGACTATGAGGACAACCAAATTGACAGCGTGGGGTGGTGCTGGAGCGAAGGCAACGAGGCACCCTACCCCAGCAAAGTCCTGCCCACGTTGCTCGACCACCCTGTTTTTAAAGTTGTGCCGGAGGGCATCGATCTGCTCCAGATGGGCTGCGAGGAAAGCCACCGGAGGGGGATTGAGTCGTTCTTCTCCCTGCGCATCAATGGTGGGGACCATGACCGTTCGTACCTGGAGCGAAGGATCCCCAAACTGCCCAAGAAATGGAACAACAAGGACTGGCTGATCAACTGGAATCCGGACCCCGAGGGGACGCCCCAGTACATGTCTCCCTTCCATAAGTCGGCCTTTTGGAACTTCGCCGCCAAGGGCTTGCGGGACCACAAGGTCAGTGTCCTGCGGGAAGTGGCGGAGAACTACGACTTTGACGGTATCGAAGTCGACTTTGCGCGAAACAGTCCGGTGCTGCAGCCGGATCAACAATGGCAGGATCGGGACAAGCTGACTGCTTTCATGCGCTCCCTACGATTTGCTCTGCTCGAGGTGGAGCGGAAGCGTGGGCGGCCGTTTTTGCTGGCTGCCCGGGTGCCGGAGACCGTTGTCGGATGTCATTTTGACGGCATCGACGTTGAGACCTGGGTCCGCGATCAGTTGGTGGACATCCTTAACCTCGGTTGCCGGTCGATGGAGGTGGATATTTCCGCTTTCCGCCGGCTTACGGCCGGTACGGCGGTCAAGCTCTACCCCAGCAACGATTTCGCCCATACAACCGACGGTTACAAGCCTATCCCACTCAAGGTGGGGCGGGGCATCTACGCCAACTGGTGGCATCAAGAACCTGACGGCGTCTACACCTTTAACTTCCATTACTACAACCAAGACTTCGGTCTTTACCGCGAGATCGGCAGCCCCGAAACACTCAAGTACAAGGACAAGACGTTTGTCATGCAACGCAGGGGCGGAGGACATGCGCCGCTGCTGACACCCTACCCGGATGACTGGAGCACACCCCGATTCGCCTATGCGAATACCAACATGCTCGGACAGCTGCCGGCGACCCTCGATAAAGCGTCCAAGGCCGATAACCTGCTTTTTCTCCATATTGCAGACGACGTAAATGCCGCCGGTGATCGGCTGAAGAGTGTCGAATTGCGGATTCTGTTGTCGAAAGAGGCCGCGATCGAAGCGCGTCTGAACGGTGTGCGGCTTCGAAGGCCACATGTCGATAAACTGTGGTCCGAGTTCGCAACCAGCCCCGAGCTGTTTGCGGTGGGGAGCAACCTGATCAGCGTGCGGTTCGCCAAGCCGCAGTCCGACGCCGAAAGCGACGTTAGCATCGAGAAGGTTGAAGTGAACGTGGCCTACCGGTAGACAAGCGCTGAGGCTTGCCGATTCGCCGCTGTCGTTGATCCAAGACCGGGATGCGGCCCTCACTCTTCCTTCAGTTCCTTGAGCCGGTCGATGATCATCTTCCGCAAATTCGGGTCGAGCTCAAGGGCTCTGGCGTAGTTCTGCACCGCCAGCTTTTTGTTTCCTGCCTCCCGGAGGGCATCGGCTAGGGCGACATAGGCTCGGGGCCGTTTGGGATTCTCTTTCACGTTGAGCTTGAAGATCTCAAGCGCATCTCTAGTTTTCTTCTTCTCCAACAGGTGGTGGCCGAGGGTATTCAGTTCAGTCCAGCTGAGGTCGTAGCTTTCGGGTTGTCTTTCTTTCAACTCGCCGTACCGCTGGATGGCGGCTTGCACTCCGTCTTGCTGAAATGTCTTGTAAAGTGTCTTCGAGATGGGTTTTCCCGGTCTCTTGGGGGCGCCGCCATAAAGAATCGTGCGGATGCCTTCGGCCATGTCGTCGAGCTTAGTGCCACCGGTGTTATTGAGCAATACGATGAGGTGCTTGTGCTCTGGGATGCGTTGGATCAAGGTATGGAAGCCAAAGATGCCGCCGCCGTGGCCGATGAGTGTCAGTTCTTTGCCGTCGGAGGCTGAGTCACCCGCTGACTTCTCTTCCTCCGCAACGCGAACTTTCTCGATCCCCCATCCGTATCCATACACTATCGAGCGCTCGGGGGTCGGCCATTCCTGATGTCCGGTGAACATGAGCTTCTTGTAGTCGGCTGGAAGCACCTTGTCGGCGTAGAGCGCCCGGTCCCAAGTGTAGAGGTCCTCGACAGTCGAGTAGAGAGCGCCAGCAGCATAAGGCCACGACGTGTCAACGTAGGAAGCGTTTTCGTAACCGTCGAGCGTTGCGCGGTATCCAGCGGCGCGTCTGGGGATCAGCGTTTCGTGGTGGTCGTAGCCGGAGTCTTTCATGCCAAGAGGTCGGAAGATTTTCTGCTGCAACGTCTCTTCGTAAGTCTCACCAGTAAGCTTTTCGATAATCACGCCGAGCAGAAAATAACCCGAGTTGTTGTACCTAAACTTCGCGCCGGGGTCGAATTCGAGACCTTTGTCGGCGAAGACCTTGATGAATTCGAGCGGCTCCGTGGGATCGCGGACCATCTCTTTCCAAAACGTCGGCAGCGAGGTGTAGCTGGGAATCCCTGAGGTGTGCGTCAACAAGTGATGGATCGTAACCTTGTCCGCTGTGCCTTTCGGATATTCCGGGAGGTACTTGGCCAGAAATCCGTGGAGATCGAGTTTGCCCTCGGCAGCGAGTTGTAGGATCAGCGTGGCGGTGAACTGTTTGGTGATCGAGCCGAGCCGGAATTTGGTGTCCGGCGTATTGGGGATGTTCCATTCCATGTTGGCCCAGCCGAAACCCTCTTTGTAGATGACCTCGCCACGCTCGGCGACCAACACAGTTCCATTGAACTGCCCGAATTCGTGGTAGCGGCTCATCAGAGCGGCGATCTGAGCGGCGTTGTTCGCGGCGTCGGCAGCGCAAAGAGTTGGGGCCGTCAGAACCAGAACTAGCGCGGCCCAAGTTAGCCATCGTGGATTTTTGGTCATTGTGCAGCCCGTGCCAGTCGGAGTCAGCGACTCATCATGGAAGAGTTTCGAATGGCGAAACAATCTCGTGCGAGATGCTAGACCATCAGAAAATCCAGCGGGGTGCTGCCGTCGCGGACCAGCTTGACCGGTCTGCCGATGTTGCTTAGGTATTCCTTGTGGTAATCGATACCCAGCTTCTTGTAGATGGCGGCGATGAGATTGGGGACCTCGACCGGATCGTCTTTGACAAACATACCATCGTTATCCGACGATCCCAGCACGCGCCCGCCGGTAATGCCGCCGCCCGCCATGGACAGTGAGAAGACGTTCGGCCAGTGGTCGCGGCCGGCGTCGGTGTTGATCTCGGGCGTGCGTCCGAACTCACCCGTGACAATGACGATCGTGGAGTCAAGCATGCCGCGCTGGTGCAGGTCTTCGAGCAGAGTCGCGTAAGCGCGATCGAGTTCCGGCAGGAATTCATTGGCCAGGGCTCGAAAAACACCGCCATGGTGATCCCACTTGTTAAACCCTCGAGAAATGGTAACGAAGCGCACTCCTGACTCCACAAGACGCCGCGCCAGCAATGCCCCCTGGCCCAACGACGTGCGGCCGTATTTCTCTTGAAGCTTCTCCGGCTCTTGGGCAATGTCAAACGCTTTCTTGGCTCTTTCCGATCGCATCAGGTCGAAAGAAGTCTGATAGTAGGAGTCCATGGTTTCCGAGATGCCCGTCGTGTCCATCCGCCGGAACCTCTCATCGAGCACGGAGAGTAGCGACCGGCGGCGGTCGACCCGGCTCCAATCGACACCCATCGGCAGATTCATATCCCGTACTTGGTAATTCTCCTGGTTTGGGTTGCCGGCACTGAACGGGTTGTAGCGAGGCCCCAAAAAACCGGCCTTCTCCCAGTTCCCGGTGGGAGCGGGAATCGTGATGACCGGGGGCAGCTCGTTGCGTGGGCCAAGCTCCTTGGCGACTACCGTCTGCATCGCCGGATAGTGAATGGTCGGCAGGGGATCGTGGCCGCTTAGGACGAGACCAGAGGCTGCTTCATGCGCGGCCTGTTTGTGGGTCATGGATCGAATAATGACGTACTTGTCCGCCTGGCGAGCGGTACGGGGAAGGTGCTCGCAAAGCTCGATGCCGGAGACGTTTGTGGGAATCTTCTTGAACTGGCTACGGTAGCGGGAATCGATATCCGGCTTGGGGTCGAAGCTGTCCAAATGACTAATGCCCCCGCTGAGCCACAAATGAATGACGGAGATATCTTTGTTGGCAGTATCCTTGGCGGGCGACTGTGCGCGCAGGCGCAAGATGTCGCCATAAGTCATAAAGCCAAACAGACTGAGAGAACCCAGCTTAATGAACGCCCGTCGGTCGAAGTGCTCCATTTCTCACCTCATCAATGATTAAACAGGAACTCTTTGGAATTAAGAATCGCCCAAAGGGTGTCCTCGAAGGCCTGACGGCGGGCGGTGGAACTTTCGCTACGAGCCGGCGGGAGTGCCAGAGAAAGTTCACGCTCGGTCGGCGGCCTTACCAAGGATACTAGGAAAAGCCTCCTTACAATCTCAGCATCACTCATGGACGTGTCCGCCAGCCACCGGTCGAGCGTACCGCCCTCCGCGGTGACCTTGTCGTGAATGGTGTCTCCGCTGATCAGGTGCATCGTTTGCGCCATATTCGTTTGGTTTTTCCGTTCAGCGATCTTGTCCCTCTCCTTCAGCCGCCCGAACGTTTCCAAGAAGTAGGAGGGCGCCCCTGCCGCAATGGTCATCGCCCGCGTGCCGGGGACGTGGTCACGGTACTCCTCGGCAACGCCGGTCACCTGTGACACGGCATCGACCAATTGCTCGGCCATGAGACGCTTGACGTAGTAACGAGAATAGTTGAGGTTGTCGTTGCGGTTGGTGTCGTTGGGTTCGGTCGAAAGCTGGTAGACCCGCGAGTTGAGAATGAGCCGAACGGCGTGGTGCAAGCTGTAGCCGTGATCGACGAAGTCCTTGGCGAGAGCATCGAGCAAAGCCTCGTTGGTGGGCGGGTTCGTGACGCGAAAGTCGTCCACCGGTTCCACAATCCCGCGGCCAAGGTAGTGCTTCCATAGGCGGTTGACGATGTTGTGCGCAAACCACGGGTTTTCCGGGGAAGTGACCCAGGCAGCCAGCTTCTCGCGGATGTCTTCATCCGGTAGCTCGGTTTCCGTCGGCCCGTCCAGATACTTGGGCCTCACTGGCTCCTTTGTCTTCGGATGGACAACCTCCCCGCGATCCTTCAGAAAAACCTCGGTTTCGTCTCCCCCATAGGTGTCCTTCTCCGCCATGCGCGCGAAGAACGCCGCAAAGCCCCAAAAATCATCCTGCTTCCACCTCTCCCAGGGGTGATTGTGGCAACGCGCGCATTCAAGCCTGACACCCAGAAAGACCTGACTGATGTTGGTGGCAAGATTTTCGGGCTCGGAGTCCTCGGTGATGTAGTAAAAATTCGCCGTCGGGTTAAACCACAGGTTCCCGGTAGCCGTGATAAGCTCCGTGGCGAACTCGTCGTAGGGTTTGTCCTCTCGGATAGCTTTTCGGATCCAGTTGTAAAACAGCCGCCCACCCTTGAGGCCCTGGTCGATGAATCCAACTCGGAAGAGGTCACAGAACTTGGTCGCCCACAGCTCTGCGAACTCGGGCCGCTCTAAAAGGTGGTCGATCAGCTTGGAGCGTTTTTGCGGGTCGTTCGAAGCGAGGAACTCTTCTGTTTCCCCTAGCGTTGGGAGCACACCAACCGTGTCAAGGTAAACCCGTCGCAGGAACTCCGGATCCGTCGTAAGGCGTGAGGGGATTACGTTCAAGCGGCGAAGTTTAGAGAACGCGAACTCATCAATGAAGTTACTCCGCGGGATTTGCGGATAGTCCTTCATGGGCGGTTCGGCGACTACCTCTATCCGGGCGACGACGGACTTACCCAGCGTGCGCACCATGATGGCCGTCTCGCCGGCCCGCAAGCTCGTGATCTCGCCCTGGCGACTGACTTCAACCACCGACTCGTCGTTGGCGCTGTACTGCACCTTGCGGGTCACGTCGTCCTGTGAGCCATCGGTGTAACTCGCAATCGGAGACAGTTGCGCCTTTGAGCCGATCCCGACGAGCGTGATTTTTTGCGGCTTGACGGTCAACGACTCAAGGCGGGGAGAGTTGGGACTGTCAAAGGTGGCCCCGCTTTGGATCCACTCCAAGATGGCCGCGTATTCGAGCGACCCCACCTCGAAACGCACGCCACCGCCATGGGCTATCTGAAAAGTTGGTTTCTGCAGGACCAGGCTTTTTTCAGGCTCATCCCGATCGATGCGGCGTCCGTCGTCAGCACGGGTGATCGCTGCGTAGTCCAGATCGGGGTCGTAACCGAAAAGCGAGAGTTTGAAGCCATTCTTTCCGCGAATCGAGCCGTGGCAATTCGAGCCGGCGCACCCAGACTTGGTCAAGATGGGAACGATGTCTCTAACGAAACTGACGCTTGGCGTGTCGACGGCTAGGGCCGCGGTCGATAAGCAAAGACCCAAAACCACGATTCGCATCAGTTCTTCTCGTCGGGTTCAATCGTAAGCTCAATCGGAGGTGAGCTGACGTTTCCTGCCCATAGGATTAGGGGGTACGTGCCGGGCTCGGCTGTTTCCGAGACGTTCAGGATCAAGTCGGCCCGCGGAGTGCCGGAGGGTATCACATTGTTGCTGAGCGTCACGCCGCTAGGCAGCGATTCCGGCTCCAAGACGAGTGGGGCTTCCGGCTCGGCGTAACGTGTCGCGATGACCTTGAGTCGGCCACCCTTTCCCGCTGTGACGGAGAAACTTTCCGGAGTCTCAAGGATCACCGGCGGCAAATCCGTCACTGCCGCGAGCAACCGCTGTTCGGTGGTCGGACCACTGATTGTGCCCACAGCACCCCAGCGGAAAAGAATCTCCGCGGAACGCTCGACTACCTTGCCGGCCACCTCCCCACGCGCGCGAACGCGGATGGGATGGAACCCTCCGGGAGCATCGGACGCCACTTTGAGACGCAGCCCTACGTTCGTTCCGTCAGTCCACATATCCTCCGCACACGTCCCTTTGTAAGGGGTGTTCTCCGGTTCGGCGATCCCTTTCTCCGCCTCCATACCGGGCGGCGGGTTTTCGACCCATACCTCGACGGGTGTGTCCCACCCGCCTAAGCGCTTCACGCGGACCACCAGGTCGTTCGTCTTACCCCGGAACAACGTGGGGCTCGGCGTAAGCGCGTGCAATGTAAAGTCGGGTTCGACGGGCTCGATCAACAGTCGATAAACATAATCCGGATGACCACGCACGGCCGAGTCGCGAATCATGACGACGTATCGCCCCGCCTTTTCGAATTCATGGACCAAATAGGGGTCCAAGTTGGGCATTTCCTTGCTGTTGTTGGGCGCCGGCTCGTCTTGGTAGGCAAGCTGGTGTCCCTCAAGGTCGTAAACGAACAAAGCGGGGTCCAGCAGGAACCCAAGTTGCATGGAATCCACTCGAAAGGCGACTCGCCGGCCGGCGGCGACGTCGAAGCTAAAGAAGTGGGCTGCCTTGCGGCGCTCCAGAATCCCGTTTATGGCCACTGGTAGGTCAACGTGCTGGGGGTGACTTCTGCTTCGCGCCGAGGAGGAAAGCTGTTCCGGCAAATCAGCAACCATAATCGGCAAGGGTAGGGGCGACTCGATCGAGTCAGCATGCGCATGGAGAAAGTAGCGTCCGGGCGTTAGCTCAGCCGGCACAGACATCCGAAAACGCAGCTGGTCATGGCTCGCTTCGAGCACTTCGCCCATCGCCAATGAATCTCCAAGCACAATCTTGCTGACGTTAGCCAGATTGACGCCGTTCAGCTCGAATTCCGCTGTGTGGCCCCGGCGCGCTCCCACCGGCAACACCTTGCGCATGACCGGTACTTCCCCGATCACAAGCCGGTAGCTCCCTGACGTTGGGCCCCGAAAGGTGAAGGCACGACGGCCCATGACGCTCACGAAGTATTCGCCCGCTTGTTTCGCGGTAAACGTCAAGTGCGGATCTTTGAACATGTAGTAGTCGTCACTGTAGTCCAACTCATTGCCGCGCTGATCGAGGATCGCAAGTGTTGCATCGAGCGGCGAGGCCGTGCGTGTAGCCACCAAATCGAGAATGACTGTTTGGCCGGCTTGAGCGTGGAAGCGGAAAAAGTCGTACTCCTCAGCTTCCAGGAACCCGTCGATCAGCGAGGGGGTCGAAACCGCTTGTGCCTTTGCCAGATCGTCGTTGGGCTCGGCCTCAGCCTGCTGGGGAAGGGACCCTACGTGAAAGACGCCGACGTGGCTTCCTCGAGGAGTTCTCAACCGGTAGTCGTGAATCCCCAGTGGTACGCTTTCCCCTACCTTGACACGCGCCCGGATCTCGTAGAACCCGCTGGAAATGATTTCCCCCTGGATGTCTTGGCGGGCGAACCGGAGTTCCGTAGCCTCGCTGAGGTTTCTGCCGCGTATCTCTACCTCAACACTCGCGCCCCGCTGTGCGCCGGCGGGCATGACCGAACCAACCATGGGAGCCACCTCCGGCAGCGGAGTCTCGCCGGCAGCGGCCATGGCGAGAGCTATGAGCAGAATGACAAGTGCAGGCCAGCTTCTCCCTCCGCGAAAGTACTCATGCCACTTCATTGCAGCTAGGCCTTTCTGGGCTTTGCCCACGGAAAGTTGCGCCTCCCCCCGGGAATCTACGGTCTGCCGAGATCAAGACCTCGACTCGTAACTTCATTATGCAACAGTTACTTGTGAGTACTGTGTCCGCGCTTTCCCCCGACAGCCGTTCCCCTCGAATCGCCGCTGTGCCGCCTTTAGTGCATCAGTTCGCGAATACGATTGCGAAAGGTGGCCGACTGCGGACGCGATGAATCACACCCCTACTGATGGACTTGACGTCTCTCGCTCAAACCGTAGAGACGCAATTCATTGCGCCCGAGTTGACGTGCCGCAATTCTTCGACAAGCTGATTGATACCAACGGTATTGCGAAATACTGCACTAAGCTAGGCCTGTGTCCTCAAACACATAGCTGAAGCGTCGGCAGCGGTACTCAGGACTCATCCGTTGACATACTATCTGAATTTGTGATAAAAAAACAGCATCTACACAACGTGTATCGAGTTGTGCAGTTGTGTGATGCGGTAACAACGGACCGCCCAACTGGCGGAGTGCGATAAAGGGGTCAAGGGGTTTCAAGAGGTTTGTCGAGCGTCTTCATCAAGGACTGCACCTGCATCGCCGGACGCCTTTCGCAGAGGGGGCTGACGATGATGCGTCTCGCAGCCGAAGGCATTCGGACCAGGCGTCTTCCGTCCGGGAAGTCCCGTCCGCAGGATGTCTCGTCTGCCCGGCACTTGCGACCCATACCGGCTAGCCACCTCAAACAGTTCGTAACACCAAACCTGGTGCCTCAGAGTGCACCAGTCGATCAAAGGAGCTTTTCATGAGACCAGCAAGGTTCATTCTCGCTGCTGTAATCGTCCTTTTCGCAACCGCGAACCTGGGCCTGGCGCAGTTCAGCAGCAACATTCAGGGCGTCGTACAGGATCCCAGTGAAGCTGTAATTCCAGATGCCGATGTACGCCTCAGGAATCTCGACACTCAGGTGGAGCGGCGCACCAGCACCGGTCCCGCGGGCGTGTATCGTTTCGCTAGTCTCGCGCCTGGAAAATACGAGGTTTTGGCCGAAGCCTCCGGGTTTCAGCCGCGGTCGGTGGAACTCAGCCTGCTCACGGCACAAACGGCTGACCTAAACCTGGTCTTAGAGGTGCGGGGCACGGCGGAACGCGTCGTTGTGTCCGGTGAAGCTCCGCTGCTCGCCACCGCCGACTCACGCGTGAGTACGACGATTACCGAGCGAGAGCTTCATGACCTGCCCTTGCAGGGCAGAAATTTCCTGGGGTTAATGGCGATAACACCAGGCGTAACGGGTACCGGTCTGCTTGGCGGGAACAGTATACAAACAGTAGCGGATAACTTTGAGATCGAAAAGTTCATTGACGCCAATTCCAACGGGCGCAACGGGTCCGGCAATTTTTTCATGATGGATGGGCTTAGCGTGACCAGTAACATCTGGCCGGGAGGTATAAATATTTCTCCCAATCCCGAATCGATTGAGGAAGTCGCGATCCAGACGAGCTCGTTTAGCGTGGAGCAAGGCCGATCCAGCTCGATCGCTGTCGCGATTACTACGAAATCCGGAACCAACGAGTATCATGGCTCGGGAACGTATTACTTCACGAATCAGGATTTCCTTGCTCGCACTGTTTTCACCAGTGGTGACCCTCTCCCCTCCAAGAGGAACGACTTCACCGGCGCTGTTGGCGGGCCAATCGTCAAGAACCACACGTTTTTCTTCGTGAATGCTAACGCGCTTCGCGCCAACACATCCTCGGGGGACGCCGTACAAACGTTCGAAACCTCGGAATTCCTAGCGTTCGCACAACAAACATTCCCCAGCTCGATAGGAACACAACTCTTGTCCGACCACGTCCCGGAACGGATCGTCAGGACGGGGGTCGTCACCCGGGCGCAGGATGTTTTCGCGGACTGTGGAACACCCACAACCTTTAATATCCCGTGCGACCTACCCCTTGTCGCGGAGGGGACTTTTACTCCGAGTCCGTTCCGCAACGCCTTGCAATGGAGCGCCCGCGCTGACCAGTACTTCAACGACGCTCGCGATCGGATCTACTTTAACTACCTCAGGAACGATTTGGACAAAGAGTCAACGACCGTCCGACGGGGTTTCGAGAGCGTATCCGATAGCGACTCATGGATGACACAGGGGAACTGGACCCACACGTTTTCACCAACGGTGTTGAACCAGTTCAACTTTGGGTACTTCTCGATCAAGGGAAACGGGGTACAGGACACTGGGGTGCCATTCCGGATCCCCTCCGTCGGAATCGATGGCCAAGGTTTGGGCATCAACCCCGGCTGGGGACCATCCAACTTCATTCAGAACCACACGACTTTTCGCAATGTGGTGAACGTGCTGAAGGGATCCCATAGCCTCAAGATCGGTGGCCAGTACTACTACGGTGAGTCCGATCTTCTGGGATTTGCCGCGGTGCAAGCCAGGCCTAGCTACGGGTTCAACAACTTGCTGGACTTGATCCAGGACAAGCCGTTCACCCAAAACGGGCCGGCCTATAACGTGGTGACGGGTCAGGAGACCGCCTCCGGCTGGCTTTATGTAATGAGCACCTTCGGCTTGTTCGTGCAAGACGAATGGAAGGTGGCGCCCAATTTGACACTCACGCTGGGCCTTCGATGGGATGACCACGGCAATGCCTACAACGGAAACGACGATCCCAGCAAGGGGGTCGTGGGGCTTACGAATATCGTTCTAGGATCGGGTTCGAACCTTGAGTCACAAATCGCGACTGCCACGCTCCAACCCGTGGATAACGTCCTGGAGAGGCCCATCCGCGCCATCTCGCCGAGAATCGGTTTCGCCTGGGATCCCAGTCGGAAAGGTGATTGGGTCGTCCGGGGCGGGTTCGGCATTTTTCACGACTGGGTCACACTCACTCAACAGGCTGAACACGTACTCACTTTCAATCCGGACCCCCAGGGCGGCACTATTTTCCCGGCTTTCTTCGCCACCAGCGACCCGAAACCGGTTTTCTCCCTCGGTCGGAGTGACAGCTTTCCCTTCGGTTTTCCCGCGCCGCCCATTCCAGGCGATCCGTCGATCCCGATTTTCGGCGCTTCCGGGACAGACCGAGATCTGGATGCTCAAAGGACGTACAAATGGTCCCTTGGGGTCGAAAGGGCGTTACCAAACAGTTTTGTCGCAGGGATCATGTACAACGGTTCGATCAGTAGGGATTACGTCGTCTCCACCAACTACAATCGTTTCCCCGGGGATCTGCTGGATGGCTCATTGGATCGGCTGAATCCCCTTTACACGGGTCTCCGTTGGGACAGCAACGCAGGCGAGAGCGACTACAATGCGATGACGGTCATGCTTCGACATTCGCGGGGAAGGAGCACGTTTCAAACCTCCTACACGCTATCCCACGTTACCGATATCGGGTGGGGTGGTTCCGAGTGGGAAGCGTACGGCACACGCAGCGCTGAAGTGAACCTCCCTGACTGGCGGCTTCTGTCATCAGGGCGCTATGAGGCTGACGCTCTCTACGACCACCGTCATCGCTTCGCGCTCTCCGGCGTTTACGACATCCCATCGTTCAAGGGATCCAGCGGAGCGGCGAAGGGTATTCTCGGCGGTTGGGAGCTGACCACGCTGTGGGTGTTCCAGTCCGGCGCACCGTTTTCGGTCAGAAACCAGGCTGGTTTTCAGCCCCTTCTCGATGACAGCGGGAATGTGATCGGCTTTCAGCCGGGGAGCGGCGACTACAACGCGGACGGGCACAATTGGGACCTCCCCAACGCTCCCGCAGCAGATTTCTCCGGCTCCCACAGCCGGCGGGAGTACATCAATGGACTGTTCACGGCGGCGGATTTCCCGGCGCCCGCACCGGGATCGGAAGGTAACCTGCCACGAAATCCTTACCGCAACCCCGGACTGATCAACATTGATCTGGGGTTGATCAAGAATAATCCATTGCCCTTCTTCGGAGAGACAGGTAATCTCCAGCTCCGGTTTGATTTCTTCAACATATTGAACCGAGTCAATCTGCGGGGGGTGAGCGGGGACATGTCCAGCGGGGTGTTCGGCCGTTCGACGTCCACCTTTAACCCACGGTTTATTCAATTCGGCGCCAGAATTATCTTCTGACTGCGCACGCGAATAGCACTTGTTCACCCGCCCCCTTGGGGGGCGGGTGGCGTGCTCTTTTCTCACATCCGGGTGACCCTCAGCCGAGGTGTGGCCTTGCCCTAGCCAAGTCTACGATGTGCCGTAATCGTCCACGTTTGCCCGTCGCCTAGCATCGAAAGCGCGGTCTCAGTATTCTTAGTAGGGGCGCGATTCTGGCACCCGCAAGAAACAACACTCCTGTCCAGACGTGACCACATTTGGGAATGCGGTGCGTAGTGATGGCTTCTCCATCACCAACAACCCCCCGTGGTTGACATGAGGCGAAAATCCGGGCGCAAACAGTCCCAACATTCACCGAAGTCCCGCGCCGACGAGCCGCCGTCTGATCGACCAAAGTTACCCGCCTGGAAAAAAGCCCTCTTCGCCTTCGTAACCGTCGGTGGCTTTTTTGTCTTGGTCGAGATTTCGCTTGCACTCTGGGGCATCGAGCCGGTCCTGTACGCCGAGGACCCCTATGTTGGCTTTGCGGGGAACATTCCGCTTCTTATCGACGAGACAGCGCCAGACGGACAGGTCTACATGGTTACCGCCCCAAACAAGATCAAGTGGTTTAACAAACAGCGGTTTCTGAAGCAAAAGCCCCAGGGGACCTATCGAATCTTCAGCATGGGCGGTTCGACAACCTACGGCCGTCCTTACGACGACGCCTTGTCCTTCAGCGGCTGGCTCCGCGAATTCCTACCGGTGGCTGATCCTTCTCGCAAGTGGGAAGTCATCAATGCCGGCGGCATCAGCTATGCGAGCTATCGCGTCACGGTGGTGATGGAAGAGCTGATTCACTACGAGCCGGACCTGTTCATCATTTACTCCGGCCACAATGAGTTCCTCGAGCGCCGGACCTACGGCGAGATCATCGAAGCTCCCAAGCCATTGACCGCTGT
Source organism: Bryobacterales bacterium (assembly GCA_965248205.1). Classification (GTDB taxonomy): domain Bacteria; phylum Acidobacteriota; class Terriglobia; order Bryobacterales; family UBA6623. The sequence continues at coordinate 4,411,188 of CBDFIS010000006.1, read as the reverse complement.
GGGTGGCCTTGTGAGTCGCACCCGCCTTTACGCCGCGGGCCGGAAAATCTTGGGGGCCACCTGGAACCGCCAGCCAACCGAGCCTGAAAACGCCGAAACCCTACTCAAGGGCGAAGTCGATGCGATGTTGGACCACGCGGTGGGGCCCGAAGACTACGCCCGCGATGATGAGCTTTGGGAGCAAGTGATTACTCACTACCGGTTCAATCTTGACCGCATGATCGATATTGCTCGCTCGGCGAGCGCTGACGTGGTACTGGTTACACCGGCGTCCAACTTGAAAGATAGTTCTCCTTTCAAGAGCGAGCACCGAAAAGACCTGAGCGACGCGGAGCTAGGTCACTTCGATGATCTGTATGCTCGGGCGCAGCGGGCTCGAAAGGCCGGCGAACTCAACGACGCTTTGGCGGCTTTAGAGGAGGCGGCTACGATCGATGATCGCTACGCTGACCTTCACTACCAGCGAGGGCTCGTTCTATACCACTTGGGACGCTACCCGGAAGCCAGGGCAACCCTCCGCCGCGCCCTCGATGAGGACATCTGCCCCCTCCGAGCCTTGACGTCCATGGGGGGAATCATTCTCGAGGTAGCGGATGAACGGCAGGTGCCGCTGATCGACTTCGCCGGAGTCATCGAAAATCGCTCCGAGAACGGCGTCCCGGGCGCTGACTACTTCCATGACCATGTTCATCTAACCAGCGAGGGCTACCGTATGCTTGCCCTTCAATTGATCGACACGCTGGCCCAGCGGAAGATCGTCGCAATGTCCGACACCTGGGATGACGCAGCCCTTGCGGCCGCAACACGTGAGGTCGAGGGTCGCCTTGACCAACAAGCGCACGGAGTTGCCTTGCGAAATCTCGCCAAGGTCTTGGACTGGGCCGGGAAGTTCGAGGAAGCAGGGCGGCTGGCCGCAAGGGCAGCCGAGCTACTGGGAGAGGATGCGGTGTCGTCGTACGTGGCGGGCCGCAGTGCGGAAGAACAGGGCGAGCTGGACGTAGCTGTCCGGCACTTTCGTCAGGCTACTAGGCTCAAGCCTGACTACATCGAGCCGCACATGCGCTTAGCGAAGGCACTCATGTCGCAGGGCAGCTACGAGGAGGCGATCGAGCACATTCGTCAAGCGCTGCGGATCAAGCCTGACGCGGCCGAGCCGCACAACAACCTCGGCATGGCGCTGATGTCGCTGGAGAGGTTCGACGAGGCGATCAGCCACTATGGCCAAGCGCTGCGGATCCGACCCGAGTATGCCGCTGCCCACAGCAATTTGGGCATTGCGCTGATGTTGCAGGGCAAGCTCGGCGGAGCCATCAGTAAGTTCCGTGAAGCCCTGCGGCTCGATCCCGATTATGCCGAAGCGAAAAGCAACCTGGGCAGCGCGCTCTTGTCACAAGGAAACCTTGAGGAGGCGACGGAACAGTTCCGTCAATCGTTACAGCTCGATCCCAACCAGGCCCAGGCCCGTAGCAACCTGGGGTTCGCACTCGTTTCGAAGGGAGAACTTGACCAGGGGATCCATGAGTTTCGTCAAGCACTCGAGCTCAGCCCCGGCCACGCTGAGGCGCACAATAATTTGGGCAACGCACTGCTGTCTCAGGGAAAACTCGGCGAGGCCATCCGCCACATACGCCTAGCCCTGCGAAGCAATCCCGAGTTTGCGGAGGCGCACAACAACTTGGGCCACGCGCTTATCTCACAGGGCCGGAGTAGTGAGGCCATCCGGCACTTCCGTCGGGCAACGCGGATTGATCCAGAATACGCCGAAGCGCAGTACAACTTGGGCGCGGCGCTGGAGTTGACGGGCCGGGCGGATGCCGCGCTCGACCATTTCCGTCAAGCACAGAAATTGAAGCCCGATTGGCACTTACCCCCAAACGATATGGCATGGATCCTCGCCACCCACGGCGCTTCCAGCGTCCGAAACGGGGAGCGAGCCGTTCGCCTTGCTGTGCGCGCCGCTCAGCTCACCGAATACAAAAACCCGCTGGTCCTCGACACGTTGGCTGCTTCCTATGCCGAGGTAGGAGAATTTGAGAGAGCCGTCGAAAGCGCGACTAAGGCCCACCGGCTGTACTCCGCGGGCAAGACCGGCGATCTCGCTGGCCGGGTGCTCAAGAGACTGGAACTCTACAAGCGACGTAAACCCTATCGGGAGGGAATACGGCGCTAGTAGAAGAATCGGGCGAGGTGCCGGAAGGGTTTCCGGACTGTTCGGCACGGCGAATGCTTGATCTCGGGAAGCCCTCATCAGAGCTGTTATGTTCATTGGCGTTCCGAAGGGTGGTGTGTCGATCAAGGATCGATCCCGTGGTTGTCAACAGGGGCACGCCTCAGACCAGCGTCTCGAGTGACTGCAGTACGCCCTTGATGTATCCGTAGCAGAAGGCAAGCGCCTGCCATCCCTTGGGGTCATCCGGGTGAGTGGGTATGTGGTCGGGCATCAGCATCCTCTCATAGCCGACTTCATGCAAGGTGAGCGCCACTTTTGCCATGTTCATGTCACCGTTGTCGGGAAACGTTTCCTGGAAGTCGTGCAACCCGCCCCGGATATTCCGGAAGTGGATGTTGAAGATCTTTTTCCGTTCGCCAAAGTAGCGAATGATGTCGTGGATTTCTCCATTCGGGTTCCGCAACATCTCCGCCGTGCTTCCCAGGCAGAGGTTCAGGCCGTGGTACGGACTCTCTTGAATTGAAACCAGCTTCTTGAGACCTTCCGGACTGCCCAGAACTCGGACAATCCCTTGAAAGCCTTCCGGAGGACCGGGAGGGTCGTGAGGATGACAGGCGGCTCGAATCTTGTATTCGTCGCAGACCGGAATGACCCTGTCGAGGAAGTAGGTGATGCGTTCCCAGAACATCTCCTCTGTCACCCTGCCGGCCTTGGTCAATGGTGGATTCTCATCAGCGTCCTTCATCCGCCAGACTCGTGACATGGACCCGCCGCGGAGGGGTTCAGAAGTTCCTCCCTTCATCCCGCCCAGCAGATTCAGGTTGTACATGAACTGGGGAATTCCTGCCTTGGCGAGGGACTCGATCGTCTTGTGCACCAGCTCGATGTCACGGTCGCGCTCGGGCGACTGAGCCAGCATGATAGCCGGACGCATCCTTTGCTCAATGTGATTGCTCCACAAGAAGCGTAGGTGGATGGAATCCATGGAGACGCCATATCGGGCGCAGAGATCGCGGGCCGTTTCGAGCTCTTCGAGAGTCCAGTATCCTCTGCCTCCCAGTCCGAGAGGTTCGATGCAAGCGTGGTCGACGCCGTGGCGCTTGGCGAATTGCATCGCTTCCGGCGTTGGCTCGAGGCGTTGGGTGCCGACGTGCATTTTGATGGGCCTGCGCCGGCGCTCGATGGTTGCCTCATCGCGGGGCGGAACGCCCTCTCGGCAGCCTGTTAGGGCGCCGGCTGCGGTTGCTCCCGCGAATGCAAAGAAACTTCTACGGTTCACCATGGCCACCTGGTCCTCCCTTGAGCTTGGTTCCTGGCCCGCGACGGGCCTCGATAAATGATTCATTATGATTCATCAGTGCTGTCCGGGGAAAGTCGCGCCATCGGACGGTAAGTCTCGACCGTTCAATGTCTTATGGCCTGTTTTGCCCGGGAACGATTTGAAATCCCGAGGCCGCAAATGGTCGCCTGAACGGAGCATCCGGACGCGGCACAATGAGGGATGAACCTTGGCCGTACGGTTTTCTCCCAACTGATCGAGCACCTACCGAGCAAAGAGTTTCAGAAATGTGTATCGCGCTACCGCGGCGATTCCTATCTGAAAAGTTTCTCCTGCTGGGATCAGTTTCTTGCGATGGCATTCGCCCAGCTGACCTATCGGGCAAGCCTCCGCGACATCGAGACGTGCCTGCGTTCGATGCACGGCAAACTCTACCACATGGGATTCCGCGGCAGGGTAGCGCGCTCGACACTGGCCGACGCGAACGAGTCGCGCGACTGGCGGATCTACGCGGACTTCGCGCAGGTCTTGATTGGCATGGCACGGCCGTTATATGCCCACGACCCGATCGGTGTGGACTTGGACCAGACTCTGTACGCTCTCGACTCGACAACAATCGACCTCTGCCTGTCGCTGTTTCCGTGGGCGAGATTCCGCAAGCAAAAAGCCGCCGTGAAGATGCACACGCTGCTGGATCTGCACGGCAATATTCCCACGTTCATCCGCATTACTGGAGGCAAAGTGCACGACATCAACATCCTCGACGAGATCGGCCCGGAGGCCGGCGCGTTCTACGTCATGGATCGGGCCTACGTCGATTTCGAACGCCTCTTCGTGTTCACTCTCTGCTCGTCGTTCTTCGTCGTGCGAACCAAGAAGAACATCTTGCTCCAACGGCGCTACTCGCATCCCGTCGACAAATCCACGGGCTTGCGCTCGGATCAGACCGTCATACTGGCTGCCATCGAATCGGCCCAAGCCTATCCCGACCCGTTGCGGAGGGTCAGTTACTTCGACGCCCGGACGAACAAGCGGCTGAAGTTTCTGACCAACAACTTCGCGCTCCCGGCGCTGACCATCGCCCACATCTACAAGTCGCGTTGGCAGATTGAGTTGTTCTTCAAGTGGATCAAGCAACATCTGCGAATCAACTCGTTTTACGGCACCAGCGAGAACGCCGTCAAGACGCAGATCTGGATCGCTGTCTCGATTTACGTGCTCATCGCCATCGTCCGGAAACGCCTCGGGCTGGAAGCGAGTCTTTACCAGATTCTACAGATTCTCAGCGTTACGCAATTCGAAAAAATGCCCCTTTTACAGGCACTCCAGCCATCCGACTCCCCAAACGAATCCCCCTATGACCCCAACCAATTGATTCTATTCGACTTTTAACCGGACAGCAGTGATGATTCATGATTGCCCTTGGTATCCGTGTGAAGCTTGGCGGGGTGAGGAGCCTGCTTCTGGGTACAAAGAGTTACTGCGCCCGCCCATAGAATAGCAACAGGGTTATTGATGTTGGCTCGAGTAGGCCGAGGAGTGCTACGCACATCCGCGAGTGATGGCCCAACGCTCGCACCGGAGCTCCGCGTGCCTACGGGCTATTTAGGCCTTGTTCTCGGCTAGCTCTCCTGCAAGAGCGCATTCAACTGTTCCAGCAGGAGTCGGGCAGCCGCTTCGGGATCGTTCTTCAGCACTTGGCGATAGAACCGGAACGATTCGAACTCGAGGCTGCAAAAGCCGTCGTATCCGATCTCTTCGAGCGCCTCGAAGAACTGCTTCCAGTTGACTCGCCCTTCTCCCAACAGGGGGAACACAAACTTCCCGAGCTGAGGGATGCCGATGCCGTCCTTGATATGGACGTGCGCGATCCTGGCGCCCCACTGAGTGATAAGCCAGCGCATGTCCTCGATGCCGTATAGGACATGATGCGACGGGTCGAAGTTTATCCTGTGAGCCGGGCGGTCGGTTTGATCCACCAACCATTTGTGCGTGTAAAAGTCATGAGCCAGCATGCCATAGACGGCTTCGGAGGTGATCAGGACTTTCGAAGCCTCGGCAGCTTCAAGGAAGGTGTTGAGTGCCTCAATGGCCTGCTCCCAAGCGGCGGACTCGCTCATGTCCTCACCGATTCGCACGGCCGTCGGCTCCCAAATGGCGGGCCCAGTGAGCACGCTAACGGCGGGAACGCCGCACTTGCCGGCCGCATCGATGGTACGCACAATGCGGTCGATCAGCCGTTTTCTCGCTTCCTCGTCTAGTGAGATCAAGTCCTCGTGGGCCATGATTTGGGAAACGTCCATCCCCGCGTCGCGCGTGCGATCGACAAGGGCACGGAGTTCCTCGATGGGCTTATCAGGGTCAAAATGGGGGTCCATGGTCCACTCGATGCCCTCGTAGCCGAGCCGTCGCAGCGACTCGATTACGTCTACCGAGTCCATCTTTCGGTAGTCGAGAATTGTGAGAAACGCGGTTTTCCATTTGCGGCTCATCGGTCGCGAATCCTTTCTAGAGAACGGCGGGCGTTGTCAAGTCGTTGTGTGAAGGCCGTAGTTGGCGGGCGGCAAGTGACTGTCTCTGCCCTCGGCACCTAGGCGGCGCCTCCGGCGCCACTCGAAGAAGGCTCGTTTCGGAGGAAGCGACAGTGTCTTGCTTTGAGCTCATGACGGCAAAGCTGGAAGAGATTGTTGATCGCTCCAGCTCGTCAACTTGTCCCCACAACCGTATCAGCGACACGCTGTCTCTTCGTGCTTCTAACCCGTTGAGATTAGCCACTTAGGTTGTCTACTGCAACAAAGCGTGAAATGTACTGCAACGAAGCGTGGGAAGCACTACCCGACAGAACTGTAGGGGCAGCATGCTGTGCCCGCCTGCACTATTCAGTTGACCCAGGGGCCTGGCTTGTCCTTCTTCTGCATGTAGACTTTGAATCTGCGCTGCGCCCGCCGCCGCTGCCACCGTCGATAGCTGTCGCCCCAATCGATGTTGAAAAAGGCCGGCCGGTAGCGCAGATGAAAATACCCGAAGACCATGCCTCCTAGGTGTGCCATATGACTGATCCCGCTGCCGCTGGCCCCAAAGGTTGACAGAAAGGCGATGCCCCCAAGAATCAGGACGAAAATGCGCGCCGGGATCGGGAACAGAAACCAGAAGAGGATAGTGCGGTTGGGGTACAGCAGACCATACGCCAACAGGACGCCATAGATGGCGCCGGACGCTCCTATCGTGCTGATGTGTAGTTCAGAAGGATGGCCCCATAGGAATCGGGCCGCGACATCACATAGACCCGCCCCGATACCGCAGAAAAGATAGAAGTTTACGAAACGTCTGGTCCCCCAATTCCGCTCCAAATCGGAGCCGAACATCCACAACATGAGCATATTGAACAAGATATGGCCAAAGCCGTGCGGACTGTGCAGAAACAGGTAAGTAACCGGCTGCCACAGGATTGCGCCCTTTACGACCCAGTCTGGCGTCAAGCTCAAGGCGCGAAACAGCCAAACGAGCGGGATGATCTGTAGCTGCACGGCGATAAAGTAGAGGACAAAGACCACCGAATTTGATATCAGCAACCACTTGATGCCCAGGGGGAGTCTGCCCCCAGGTCCGAATGCGATGGGGGCGCGCCGAGTGTAGTAGGCCATTAGGGCAGAGCGAACAACTCTATTAGCAGCATAGGCAATCGTTTCAGGGGCGTCAAACCAAGAGGCTGAAAGCCGATGGAAAAGGGGTGCAGGAAGATGTGCAAAATCATCTCTGTCTCAGATTTGCGTACCCGGGTGCAATGAATTTGCGCCGCTACGCTGGACTGCGAGATGTTCGAAGCCTGTCGGTAGGGCGCGATGAATCGCGCCTTGCGTCGACAAGAGTGTCGACGCGGCAGACGTGGGCGTCTGCGCCACAACATCGAAAGCGAAAGCCCACGGTGCTGCCCCGAGCGTAATGCAACAAAAAGCCCTGTGGCGCAGGTCCCCAGACCTGCCGTGTCGGTACTCCTACCGACACCAGTTTCGGCGCTGCCCAGATGCAGGGACCTGCGCTCACTCTGCTGACGCCGCTGACCCCAGTTTTTCGCACGCTATGATGAGAATGAGGGAGCGATGAAAAGGCCGCTGCGCATCCATTCGCGGGGACTGCTTGCCGAGGTGATCGACCGAATTCGAGGGCACGACCAAATGCTGATACGCGCCGGGGATGAGCTGCCTCTGGTGGTCGCCAGCTATTCTCGTGGTCGCTTGGGATTTGCGACCTCACTCCAGTCGGCGCTAGGCAGCACCTACCCTTCCCTCACACGAGAGTTGCGCGACCGCTACGGCGATGTATTGGAACAAGTGCCGACCCTGGTTGTGGCCGAGTTGCGACCCCGCAACGCCTGTACCTGCCTCGGACACCGCCACCTGCCGGGCACGGAGAGCCGTTTGGCGCGCCGCCTCATGTCCGACACGGGACGCCGCGTCGGCGAAATGGACCTAGCGGTGGAGGCGATTCGCTCTTGGGAGCCGCTGCCGCTCTCAGGCTTGGCCGTTTCAGCGGATGAGCAGGAGCGCGACGAAGCTTCCCTGGCGGAGCTCGAATACCACCGGTTCCACACGGCGCTGCTGGCGGTCTTTCTACACGAACTGGAGCACCTCGCCTACCCGAAGCGGGAGGAAAGCCTCATCCGCCGCCGCAGTAACGAGCTCTATGCAGCAGCCATGCGAGACTACGTGGCAAGTCAGTTCGGGGTCGCCTACGGGATCTGAGGCGGCCGATGTCGAATACGTAGCCCGCCCTGCAATCCCCCAATCATTTACTCACAGAATTAGCCGCTCGTCGCCGACTCTGCGGGTGATTTTCTCGCGGTCGAGATATTCCAGCAGCGGGATGGCGTACTTGCGGCTGATACCGGCGAGGTCTTTGAAGGCGGGCACGCTGATGGCTTCCGATCGTGACTTGTGCTCTTTCAGCAGGCTCTTGAGGTGCTCGACAGAGTCCCGGTGGAAAACGAGTTCTTGGCTCACTTTGACGAGGACTCCTTCTCGAAGAAGCGTCTGGAGGATCTTACGGGCGCGAGTGGGGTCGACCGGCAATTTCGGCAACAACTCGCGCATCATTGGCACCTTCAGAGCTGCGTCCCGGAAGAGGGAGACAATTTTTTCGCGGGCCTCTTGCTCGTCTTGTTGGAACTCGATACGATGCCCGGCTAGCCGTACAATCTCCCCATCCACCTCGATCTTGCCTTGCTGAACCAACTGTCGGGAAAGGGCGTCCGCAAAGAAGACAGGTGCATCGGGGAACTGGCTGCTGCGGAGCTCTTCCTTCGGGACCCCGGGCATTAACGGGTTCTTCTTGTGAAATCGCCGCAGGGAATCCACGACCCGTTGCAACGCGATTCGGTGCGGCTCGGGATGGACGAGCCAAGTCGGGTCCTCGTGAATGCGTACGGCCAGGCCTTGACGCTCTAGCGCCTTCGCCGCGCCCTCCAGCTCGTTTTCGATCCAACCCGTCCGGGAAACGATATCCGACTGCGCGACCCCGTAGGTCGAATCCCGCAGCAACGCTTCCAGAACCTTTTCGGCGTCGCCGCTGGCCAAAGCGTCGAGCCGAGTCGTCCAGTCCTTGGAGGCGTGGTGTCTGGGCGGCTGGTTGTCGAGCACCACTCCGCCGCCTATGGTGACCACGGGAGAAAACTGACGCACGATGAATCGGTCTCCGGGCAAGACTAGCAAGCGCTCTTGGAAGCGCACCTGGCAGTAGGCTCGTTCGCCCGGTCGCAGGCCGGCTCGCCGGTCGAGATAGTAGAGCCGGGCTTCGAGTTCGGCTGTGCCCGTGTGGAAGTGAACGGGAGCACCGTACTTGAGCGATCGAGAGGAGGGCAGCAGATCGAGGCGGCAGTCGATTTGGTGGCTAGCTTGGAATCTGCCGGGCGCAGCCAGGACCATTCCTCTCCGAAGGCTGCCTGCCTCCACACCCGACAGATTGACGGCGGTCCGCTGACCCGCCGTGGATATCTCGCGGGCCTGATTGTGGACCTGAAGCCCGCGGACCCGGACGCGCTTCCCGGTCGGATAGACCTCCACCTCCGACTCGGCGTGCAAGGAGCCGGCAACCATCGTGCCCGTGACTACCGTCCCGAAGCCTCTCATGATGAAAACGCGATCGATCGGCAAGCGAAAGTGGCGCCGGCTGTTCTTGGGCTCAACTTCGTCAGCGACCGTGGTCAAGGCTAGGCGGAGTTCTTTCAAACCTTCTCCGGTCTTCGAGCTCACCGGTACCACCGGGGCGTCTTGGAGGAACGAACCCTTGAAGAACTCCTGCGCCTCGAGCTTCACCAACTCGACGAGATCCGGGTCGACTAGGTCCATTTTTGTGAGGGCGACCAGTCCCTTTCGGATGCCAAGGAGCCGGCAAATGTCGAAGTGCTCTCGGGTTTGAGGCATGATCGACTCGTCCGCCGCGACGACGAGGAGCACCACGTCGATCCCCCCGACACCGGCCAGCATGTTTCTGACGAAGCGTTCGTGGCCCGGAACATCCACCAGACCGAGTTTCAGATCCGGGCGAGCGTCCAGGTGCGCAAATCCCAGGTCGATGGTGATCCCGCGCCGTTTTTCCTCGGCGAGGCGGTCCGTGTCGATGCCGGTAAGGGCCTTCACGAGCTCCGTCTTACCGTGGTCGATGTGCCCTGCGGTCCCGACGATGACGTGCTTTGACTGACCTGTTGCAACGGTTGCTGTCAACGAGGATCTCTCCGGCGAAGCCGCAATGAATTGCGCCCCAAATGTCGACAGGAGTGTCGACGCGACAGACGCGCGCGTCTGCACCGCAACATCAGACACCGAAACCTAGCCTGGCAAAGCGCCGGGTGCAAGGCAACAATCGCCCCCGTGGCGCGGGTCCCGGACCTGCCGTGTCGGTACTCCTACCGACACCTGTTTGTGAGCTTCATCGCCCCTATTCGCCGTGCCCAGCCAATCAGTTTTGCCAAGCCCGCTCCCCGCGCAGGGGTACGAAACGACAGGCCGTTACCGTGCGTTCCTCGACGCGGCCGGCGGACTTCCGTATCAGCCGCAACTTTTGGTCGTGGGCAGAGCCGACAGGGATGACCATTCGGCCTCCCTCGCTGTGGAGTTGCTCGAGCAGCGGCGGCGGGACCTCAGGAGCGGCCGCGGCGACGGAAATGGCCTGGAACGGGGAGTACTGCGAACAGCCGAGTGTCCCGTCTCCCGCTATGACGGTCACGCGCTCGGCAAACCCCGCGCGAGCCAGGTTGTCGCGCGCCAAGTTGACCAGAGCCGGCTCACGTTCCACGGCGTACACGTGACGGGACAGAAGGGCCATCACAGCGGCGGCGTATCCCGAACCTCCACCGATCTCTAGTACGGTATCGGTTCCACTCAACGTCAGTGATTCGGCCATGACGGCGACCATGTAGGGCTGGGAAATGGTTTGTTGCGCACCGATCGGCTGCGGCTCATCCGCATAAGCGCGCCGGCGGCCGATGTCGGGAATGAACTCATGGCGGGGTACGCTGTCCATCGCCTGTAGAACCTTCTCGTTTCGGATGCCGCGTCCCCGCAGTTGGTGCTCCACCATCTCATGCCGCAACTGTTCCCACGCTTCCACTTCAGCGGAGCCTCTTCTTGTAAATCAAATCCGCTCCAACCAATCCGTTCTCGTCGCGTGTGACGATCATCGACCAGCGCCGAGTCGGAGCCCATTCTACCCGCACGGTCTGTTGCTGTGCCGAGGATAGATCGTAGCTGTAGGTCAAAGTCAGATCATTCGTGATGGGTTGGTCGGTTGAGATGCGGGCACTGGGGTTGAACTCGGCTCCGCCGGCCTGAGGATCGACCTTCAGACGACTGACTCCGAAGAAGCGCTGCACCCGACGAGAACCGGGCTGGGCCAAGGCTTGCGACATGACCGTATTCGCACCTGTCTGGAGCAGGTGCTGCTGCTGCACGGTCTGTTGGGCAGCGAGAACCGGGTCGCCCGGGTCCCGTCCGGAGGCGATGAGATACACCAGCTCATTGAATTGCAGCGGCGGATCGGAACGGTAGCTGAGGTTCATCTTGCGGGCCGGCCCTGACAGCGTCAATGCGATATCGACGTCCCGCAGCCGGGTCTCCAGATCAAAATTGACAGTCGGCTCGATGCGGAACGGATTGACGAACTCGATGTCTCCGCGGTTGATGACGTATCGCGAGCCACGGAAGTTGACGTCGCCCTGCGTGATGCTGACCCGGCCGAGCAGTGCGGGGGAAAGGGCCGTTCCTGCCAGGCGAATGTCAACGTGGCTCTGCATATTTCTGATCAGCGAGGTTTCGACTTGCAGGTCGGGCACCGAGCGAATCTGGATGTCTAGCTGCATGTTTTCGAGCAGCGGGTTGCTCGGTGGCGTGAGAGTCGGCTCGCCTAAGGAGGCCAGCACTACTCCGAGCTCAAATTCCTGCTCGATGGCGGCCCGGTGAACGACAACGTTGCCTTCGAGCAAGCTCTGAATACCAGCGCCGGACAGCGTCAGCTGGCCGTCGAAGACGCTTCTGATTGAAGTCGGGTACCTCAACCGCACTTGTTGCGCTTCTACATCTATGCGGTAGTTAGCCGTATCCGTACCGAAGCTGCTGTTGCCACTCAATCGCAGTCGGCCTCCACCCGTGGTCGCAGTAACCTCTTCGATGGTCATCCGGTCACCGGTGAAGGTGACGACACCTTCCACCTCGCTCAAACCGTTGGCTAAATGGACGGACCGCAGACTGGCATCGTTGAGCTCCATGCGACCCTCGAGGCTCGGGGTCTGAGGCGGACCTGCAATCGTCATCTCAAGCGTCGAGCTTCCACGAGCCTGCAAGTCGGAACGGAAACTCTCGAGTACCGCGAGGTTGAACGTCCCTGAGACATCCACTTCCAAGTGTTCTTCGGGCGAGAAAGAAACCTCGCCATTGATCTCGACATCCGTTCCCTCGCCGAGGAGCCTCATGCGGTCCAATCGCAGGGTATTGCGCGCGTAGCCCCATCTCATAGGGAAGGGATTCCAAATGCCGTACTGCTTTTCCACGGTAGGGATCGCCGCGAACTCGCCCTCCAGGCGCGTAACCTGGCCCTCGGCCATCAGGTCATCCAGACCCCAGGAGGCTGCGGAAAAAGTGCAATGGCCGTCGACGGTTCCCACAGCCTTGTCTAGGGAGACATCCGCCAACCGAGCCAGTTCGACGACACTCAGGTCGGCGAACTGGGTCCGTCCCTGCGATTTGCCGTTCTCGGTGGGATAGATATGGGCCGTGCCTTCCATACGACCGTCTAGAAGCTCGGCCTGCCAGTCGAGTGTCACCTCGAGATCCGCCGTCTTCACGCCGCCCTTGAAGGATCCGATCGGTTGTTGATTGAACTCGAGCGCCCCGACATCCCACAGCCCCGACAACGCAAACTCTTCGAACAGTTGTTCCCCCGTACCCAAGCGGCCCGAGCCTTTCAGCTCAAACCGCAATGCGCCTCCGAAACTGGGCGGCAGCACCCGAAGCTGTTCGATCCCCAAGTCTGTGCCGTCCAGATCGAATAGGAAGCGCCGCTCCGGGGGCTCGAACTGAGCCGTAGCTCGAATCTCGGCCCCCTGATGGGCTAGATCAAAGTTGCGAAGGGCAATTCTTTCATCACTGAAATCGACTTCGCCGGCCAGGAGGTCGAACGGTCGGCCCCAAGCCTCTCCTTCAGAGATTTCCACCTTCGCTGAACCCCTAGGCCGAGCCATGCTGCCCGCCACCTGAATTTTTCCGCCGGCTCGCCCTTTGACCGGGATCTCCCAGCCCGCGGCCGACACCAAGCGATCAAGCGGTATTTCTTCAAGGCTCAAGTCGGCGGCCAGCGGCAAGTCACGCGCCAAGGCCCCCTGATCGAGGGGCAGTGTGATGGACATCGTCGCTGTCGCGGCGCCATCTTCTAGGTGTCCATTACGAATTCGCAGCTGGTCGGGGCGTACTTTCACCTCGGCCTCGAATGACTTCCAATCGTGCCCTAACAAGCGAAGACCCCTGGCCCGCGCCCGCCCCTCTACCTCGTACGCCGGACCTCCCGCGGAAAAGAAGTAGCCTCCGAGATCTCCGTCGAACGACGCTTCCGCGACCAGGTCGGCCGACGAATCCGCCCACTGAGGAGCAACCACCTCGGCCAAGTACGCTAGCCCTTCGGCGGATTTCGTCTTCGCGTGCACCGCTAGGCTCGAACGCCCCGCCAGTGATACTGAGCCCGTCGCATCGAAGTCCGCGGACGGAGTGGAGAGCCGAAGCAGAGAGATTTCGGCCTGACGGTCCCGATTCTTGTAGGTAAGCTCGATCTGTCCCGCGAGCGGAGACTGGCCCTCCTCTAAAGCTTCGGGGACGGCCAGCTGCAAAGAGAGCGCAGCCTCAAACTCGTCCGCCCCGGTTCCCTCCCCTTGTAGTTGCCCTGCGACAACGCTGCTCCAAGGTAAGTCCGACGCCTTCCCAGAGGGAAGCTCAATCGCTTCCAGCACGGAGGGCAACTCCAAATCCAACTCTCCCGCGACTGCGAAACGCGGAGCGGCATCCGAGAGAATGTCGACATCTACCTTGCCCGCGAAACGCCCCCCCAGAACGTAAACTTCCAAATCGCGAATCGCCAAGTGGCGGCCGTCACCCTCGTACCGGCCCACCGCCTCGATTTGGTCGAGAGCAAGCGGACTGGATCGCAATGCCAGTCCCTCGAGCTCGAGTTGTCCGCTATATTCAAACGGGCCCTCTTGCACGTCCCATGACAATTTGCCGACGACTTCCGACCGGCCTCGCTCAACGGCCGAGATCTCGAACCGATCCGCCCAGGAACTCAGCTCCGCTCGGAGTTGGTAGTCGGCATCGACCCGGGGGCGGTGAAAGTCGTCAACACGCAGGCTGGCTTCCACCTGAGACTCGCCGGCGGCCAAGCGAATATGCGGCGCCTCGAGGCGATCACGATAGAGGAAGAGTTCGAAATCTCCTTCTGTCACAACCGGGTCATAGTCGCCGATCTGAGCGGACGAGCTTCCCAGTCTCACGGAAGCCCGGTAGCGGTCGGAGGCCTCTTCAAACCGCGTCTCCAGGGAAAACTCCTCGCTCGCCAGCGATACCGGGAATTGCAGCCCGTTCCAGGAAACACGGCCCTCGCGGACGGTGAGCCGATCCGCAACAAGGTCGAACCAGCCTGCCGGTAGGGCGGTTCCGGCGGCCCATGCTCGGAGAGATGGCAGATTCGTCGACCCATCATCGGCTGTCACCAGCTCCACGCTCGGCGACTCCACTTCCATCGCCCGAAGGGCTATTTCGCGCCGAAGGAAGGACTCGATGCCGACGTCCAACCCCAGAGATGGGATCCGCAGGAAGGGTGGGTGGGAAGCCTCATCCGATCGGCCAAGGCTAACGTCACTGACAACAACCGTAAAACCCGTCAACCCGACCGGATCGAGACTCAAACTGCCGATTTCTACGGCACCGTTGGTTGCCTCTTGCAGCCTGGCGACAACCGTCTGCCGGATCTGTTCTTGGAACCATTCGGTTCGAATGAGCAACCCGAACCCAGTCACGAGGAGTGCCAGCAAGCCGACGAGCACGGCCAGCCAAAGCTTCCAGCGGATTTTGGCCAGTCTTTGGAAAAGCGGTTTCATAGTCGAAAAGCGGAACGTTGACGGTTGATTCTTCCGCGCCCTTCGCCGAATAGATGGCGATTCTGCCGGGCTGTTACAATCAGCCGGCGGAGTGATCGCAACCTGTCCTTATTGTCACTTAGACTCTGAGGAATCCTCCATGATCACCACACGCGTTCGAGCGTGCGTTTCTTTCAACCAAACGTCGAGCATCGAGTCGGCACGCTGATCCATTACGAGGGCGGCCATTTCATCGTAAATCTCCTCAAGGCGCGGCACCTCGGCCTGTAACCGCTGAACTTCCGGCACAAAGGAGTCCTCGTAGTAAGCCCTCACGGCTTCGGGGGAAACCTGCATCCCCGTCTTGAACCGAAAAGACACGAACCGCTCGAAGTTAGCCTGACGCACCAGGAACTGCTCCACATCTTTTCGTGTGAGTCTATGGGACTCAAGCTCCTGGTCGAATACCACTCCGTTTCGGGTTATCCGATGCTCTAGGACCGCAACCTCTTCGGCAAGATCGTCCGCCGTCACAGCTGGAAATTTCTTTGCTATTACCTCGCGCTCCACAAGCCGTATGTCAATGAGATTTGTGAGGGTGTCGCGTCGCTTTTCCCTCGAGAGGTCAACGGGGACTTGATTAAACAACGCTTGCAACCGTAGTTGTTCCTCGACCTCGCTGGCGGTAATGACTCCTTCCCCCACCACGGCGACTACTTTGTCAATGATTTCGGCCGCTGCCGGACCACCTTGCCATTGGGTAACCAGCAAAAGGATGATTCCTCGGGCGCTCGCCGCCATTCGCATGCGCCTCAAAACGTTTGCCCTAGGGAAAAGTGAAACTGGAAGTGAGAAATGCGCTGCTGCGTGGTCATTCCCTGCCCGGCCAGCAGCTCTTGCCGGGTTCCCTCGAAACCGATGAAACGAGGCGGGTTGACGCTGTAACCCAGGTCGAGACGTATCGGTCCTATCGGCGTACGATAGCGCAGTCCAAATCCTACCGCGTGGACCATATAGTCGAACTCGTACCCCGCTATCTGGTCATCCACCGTGATCGGCTTTTGTTTCCCCCGAAAGCTGATGCGGCCCGGCCGGGAGTAGGCGTTCCCGGCGTCATGAAACAAGACCCCGCCGATGTTCTCACCCACCAGAGGGAAGCGCAGCTCGACGCTGTTTAGAAGCACCGCGCCGCCACCAATCGGAAAGCCGGTAACAGGATCGCGGGGCCCAGCCTGGTTAATCGGGAACCCACGGTGTGAGTTTGCACCGCCGAAGAAAAAGCGTTCCGAGAGCGGTATCCGCAGGTCGGGGTTTGAAGCTTGATCGGGGAAAGCCGTTGAGTCAGGAGAGACCTGCAGGACCTCGCCCCACGGGAACATGAAGCCGAGTTGCAGCGTCCGTGCCACGATCAGTCGCCCGGGTAGACGATGGTAGCTGCTGTTCTGACCCAGGATTCGGAAGAAGTCGGGTTCCGAGGCCCAGGCGCCCGAAGCTAGACCAAGGTCCACCGTGTTGTAAAGGCCTTTTGTCGCATCGGTAGGTTCGTCGCGCCGATCCTGGATGTAGGTCCCGCCCAATAATCCGACGCGGACCGGTTGGGAAGCTCGTGGAATAAGCCCGGGGCTGATCTGCAGCGAATTCTCGTCAATGCTGGTCCGTCGGTAGGTAAAACGATACAGAGCCGTCGAAGGCTTGCTTAGCTTGTGGTGCAACTGGAAGGCCCCTTCCAAGCGCTGGCCGGTGAAAGTGCGGACGTTGCGAGACGTGTCGAACAAAGAGCTGACGGTCATCCGCCAGCGGTCGGAGCCGGTCCAACGGGGATTCTCATAGGTGAACAAAGCTCGCTGCTGAAGATCGGAAAAGCGTGTCCTCAAACTGGCGGTGTGCCCCTTCCCGCGCAGGTTGAGTCTCGTAAACTCCAGCGTCACGCGCGGACTGAAGGAAGCATTACCGACCGGTGACGTCAAATCCCCCGTATTACCGCCGATGCGGGCGAACTCAGCTCCTCCGCCCACACCGACGCTCCAGCGCCTCGCCTCCTCCACCTGTACGAGGACGTTCTTGGAGGGCTCCTCCCCGTCAGGGTTTTGCAGATCTACGTCGACTTTCGAGAAGACACCCAGATCGTAAAGCCGCCGTTGCGTTTCGAGCATCGCTGTCTGCGACAACGGCTCATCCGGAAAGATTCGGATTTGTCGATCAACCAGCGTTTCTCGCGTGTGGTGCAGCCCCGATACAATCGGTCCTCGAACCCGTAAGGGTTCCCCCTCCTCGATCTTGTATTCCACCGACACCCGGTTGGGACTACCTGCTGCGTCATACCGCCAGCCAAACCGCGCGTCCTGGAAACCTTCGTCGTAGTAGTAGCCAAGGATCAAGTCTCGATCGGTTGCAACGTTGATTTCGCTGAAAGGCTGGCCCCGTGCGGATGACAACTCGGGAAGGAACTCTTCTACCGGGATCTGCTCGGTGCCGAGAATGGTCAAATCAGATACAAGGGTCAGCGGCCCTTCCTCGATCGTGAGGAAAACCGCTAGGTTCCCGGTTTTTCCTCCGAAGTTGCTGTTAACTCGAGAAGTCACTTTGACGTCCCGAAAACCGTTCGTGCGGTAGAGTTCCTCAATCGCACCGACGTCACGCTCGAGCAAGCTTTGGCTGAACCGCCCTCGGCGCTGCTGGAACGTCTTCTCTTGGATCAGCAGGCGCTCTCGAATGGTTTCGAGATCGAAGTAGCGATTCCCGGCAATTCGGATGCTGGAGAGCCTTTGGCGGGGACCCCGCTCGACGCGATACACAACGTGCACTTCCTCCTCGCTATCGCGCACGAGAAAGTGTTCCACCGAGGCGGAAAAGTAGCCTTGGGTCTGGAGGTAGTCTCGCAGGTTACTTGCACCCTCGGAAAGCAGATCCTCATCGACGTCGCCCTCTTCGAAAATGGGCAGATATTTCTGGAGTTGCGCAGGGGAGAAGTCCGCCCCGTCCAATCGAACCATCACTCGGGGCCCGGGTACGATGTGAAGGACGACGTCGACGCGATTGACATCGGGGTCGTAAACAAGGTCAACCTTCCGGGCCTGCGCCTGCCAATGGTGGCGTTGCTGCAGGTACTTTTCAATGCGCTCTAGGCCCCTTCGCACGCGCCGCTGCGTGAGCGGCTTATCCTCGCGCCATTTGGCGATTCGTCGCAATTCATCCGCCGAAAGAGTCAGGCGCGGATCAGGAGCGACGATGACCTCGCCTAGGCCGGCCCGTTCACCGGCATCTACTTCGAAGACGACATCGATCTGTTGATACTCGGGATGTTTGTTTTCAACGATTTCGACGCCGGCAAGATAAAACCCGTTTTCCTTTAGCAAGCCCCGAATCTGCTGCTCCGCGTAGGCAGTCTTTTCTTCCGAGTGGGGCTCGCCTGCCTCGAGCTCGGTAACGTTAATCAAATGGCCCGGGGTCGGGGGTCCGGGCACGCCCGTGACGCCGACCAAACCGATAAACCAACTAGGCTGTGTGACGAAGGTCACCCTGACCCCGTCACCGGCCCGTGTTGCTTCGACTTCGACGTCTTTGTATCTTCCGGTCGCATAAAGGTTGTGGATGGTCTGTCGCACCAGGCGAACGTCGAGCGGTTCACCCGGCTTGACAGCTACTAACGCCGGCAGCTGGTCGCTCGTTACCGGCTGCGTGCTGGGATCGAAGTCGACCCCAACAACCGTCAAGCCGTCAAGAGAGGAGCTATGCAGGGGGGGGCAGGCGAGTGTTAGGGCCGCCCAGAGGCCGCAGAGGACTCTTCGCATGGATTACACACGATTATATGACGCGCAGGCGTGGCGGTCCGTTATACGGAGCATGCGATTCCAGCCGTTCGACGGCAACTTTGATACTGCTAGGATCAAGGAAGTCTGTGCGAAACAATACGCGGGGCCGCTCCCCTAGGCCTCCGCCGCGCCGTGTGGATAACCGAATGCGAGGCAACTCGCCGGCTAACCACTATGACTGAAGCCGACAAAGAGCGGTATTCGCGCCAGATCCTGTTCCCGGAAATCGGTGCGCGGGGCCAGGAGCGGCTGCTTTCTTCGCGGGCCGTTGTTGTCGGCTGCGGCGCCCTCGGGAGCTTCCAGGTAAACGCGCTGGCGCGTGCCGGAGTCGGTCAGATCGTCATCATAGACCGCGACTACGTTGAGCCCAGCAATCTTCAAAGGCAATGGCTATTCGACGAAGCCGATGCCGAAGAGGCGCTACCCAAGGCAGCGGCAGCAGCCCGCCGGCTGGCCGCGATTAACTCCTCGGTCCAGGTTGAGCCGTGCGTTGCCGATCTAACTGCCGACAACGCCGAGGAGCTGCTAACGCCCTCAGACGTCATCCTCGACGGCTGCGACAACTTCGAGACCCGCTACCTTATTAACGACGTTGCCCTCAAGCACTCCATCCCGTGGATTTACGGCGCCGCGGTCGGAAGTTATGGCGTGACCATGCCGGTCCTTCCCGGCCGGTCGGCGTGCCTGGCTTGCGTTTTCCCGGCTCCCCCCCAAGGCCGGCAACCGACTTGCGATACGGCCGGCATCCTAAATGTAATCAGTAGCCTAATCGCCTCCCTTCAGGTGTCCGACGCTCTCAAGATCCTGAGTGGTCAGCAGGCCAGCGTTAAATCAAGGATGCTCAGCGCGGACGTATGGCAGAGCGGCATCCAACAGATTGACATCAGCGAGCCTGAATCCAAGTGCCGCGTTTGCGGACGCCGGGAATTCGAATACCTCGCCGGGCGGCATCGCCGGCCTGTTTCGCTCTGCGGACGGAACGCCGTTCAAATCAACGAGAAACGGCGTTCGCTGGATCTGGAGGGCCTCTCGGCGACCCTAGAGCCGCTGGGAGCGGTACGCCGGAACGAATTCGCGCTGCGCTTCCTTTGCTCCCCTTACGAGATGACGATCTTCCCCGATGGTCGCGCCATCATCAAGGGCACCGACGACATCGGCGTGGCCCGTAGCCTCTATGCCCGCTATGTCGGAACCTGAGCCTTTCCGCATCCCCATTACGGACGTCTTTGATCTGCACACCGTCCCTCCCCGCGACGTCGAAGCCGTCGTTGAAGCCTACTTGCAAGAGGCGCATCGGATGGGACTGCGTGCCCTTCGAATCATCCACGGCCGGGGCATCGGTGTCCAGCGGAAGACGGTCCGCCGCGTGTTGGCCCGGACGCCATCGGTTGCGGACTTCCGCGACGCCCCTGGCGAAGCCGGTGGTTGGGGAGCGACAGTTGTCACCCTGACCGGGCAACCGGACGAGGAGAGTGATTCCGACCCCTAGCAGCTCGAGGAGGCCGTTCTGAGCGAGAATGGCTCGCTAGCGTTGTGCGCCGGGCAGATTGCACCTTTTCCAGAACCGCTCGAATCCGGGTGTTTCACGTCCATGGGAGGGTTTTCCTGTATGCAGATGATGAGATCTGGATCGGATCCAGAGGACGGAACCGGTACAAGCCGCGTTCACACCGTATGAACCCGGCTAGTCCCTGCTGGGTCATTGCTTGTCCTCCCGGTTTGGCGACTGGCTGAAGTTTGAGCCGCGTTCACGCGGCTTTTGTGGGCCGTTGCTAGGCCAGCCGTTTTACGGCTGGTAGGCTCTTAGCCAGCCCCGTGGCCATCAGTTGCAAGACCGCGCCGCAAATGAACCAGGTTTGCCAGTGAGACAGGAGACCCTGATGAAAGGGGAATGCCTTTACAAGGTCGAGGTCGAATAGCCAGCGCCAAACGCAGAGGCCGAAACCGCTGAGTGCCGAAGCCCTGAGAACTCCGAAGCCGGCGCCGGCGAGTCTCTGGTTGGGCTGTTGCCCTCGGACGCGATGCGTCTCGGGTCTCGTCCGAAGGCGGATAGCTAGCCGCATATTGCCGAGCTGACAGACGAGAGATCAGGCGGGCACAGCATGCTGCGCCCCTACAGATCTGTTGGCCGCCTAGAAATGCAAGGGCGCCATGCCGTGCCCAAATTTCCTCCGCCGCGAACACCACTTGCAGCCCGTTGGTCGAGTCTCACCGGCGCTATTGCGCAGCCACAGCGATGCGGACGCCTCTATCTAATCACTCAGTGCTGTCCGGGGAAAGTCGCGCCATCGGACGGTAAGTCTCGACCGTTCAATGTCTTATGGCCTGTTTTGCCCGGGAACGATTTGAAATCCCGAGGCCGCAAATGGTCGCCTGAACGGAGCATCCGGACGCGGCACAATGAGGGATGAACCTT
Source organism: Bryobacterales bacterium (assembly GCA_965248205.1). GTDB lineage: Bacteria > Acidobacteriota > Terriglobia > Bryobacterales > UBA6623. The sequence continues at coordinate 4,389,900 of CBDFIS010000006.1, read as the reverse complement.
GGCCGTACGGTTTTCTCCCAACTGATCGAGCACCTACCGAGCAAAGAGTTTCAGAAATGTGTATCGCGCTACCGCGGCGATTCCTATCTGAAAAGTTTCTCCTGCTGGGATCAGTTTCTTGCGATGGCATTCGCCCAGCTGACCTATCGGGCAAGCCTCCGCGACATCGAGACGTGCCTGCGTTCGATGCACGGCAAACTCTACCACATGGGATTCCGCGGCAGGGTAAGCGCGCTCGACACTGGCCGACGCGAACGAGTCGCGCGACTGGCGAATCTACGCGGACTTCGCGCAGGTCTTGATTGGCATGGCACGGCCGTTATATGCCCACGACCCGATCGGTGTGGACTTGGACCCAGTGCTGTCCGGGGAAAGTCGCGCCATCGGACGGTAAGTCTCGACCGTTCAATGTCTTATGGCCTGTTTTGCCCGGGAACGATTTGAAATCCCGAGGCCGCAAATGGTCGCCTGAACGGAGCATCCGGACGCGGCACAATGAGGGATGAACCTTGGCCGTACGGTTTTCTCCCAACTGATCGAGCACCTACCGAGCAAAGAGTTTCAGAAATGTGTATCGCGCTACCGCGGCGATTCCTATCTGAAAAGTTTCTCCTGCTGGGATCAGTTTCTTGCGATGGCATTCGCCCAGCTGACCTATCGGGCAAGCCTCCGCGACATCGAGACGTGCCTGCGTTCGATGCACGGCAAACTCTACCACATGGGATTCCGCGGCAGGGTAGCGCGCTCGACACTGGCCGACGCGAACGAGTCGCGCGACTGGCGGATCTACGCGGACTTCGCGCAGGTCTTGATTGGCATGGCACGGCCGTTATATGCCCACGACCCGATCGGTGTGGACTTGGACCAGACTCTGTACGCTCTCGACTCGACAACAATCGACCTCTGCCTGTCGCTGTTTCCGTGGGCGAGATTCCGCAAGCAAAAAGCCGCCGTGAAGATGCACACGCTGCTGGATCTGCACGGCAATATTCCCACGTTCATCCGCATTACTGGAGGCAAAGTGCACGACATCAACATCCTCGACGAGATCGGCCCGGAGGCCGGCGCGTTCTACGTCATGGATCGGGCCTACGTCGATTTCGAACGCCTCTTCGTGTTCACTCTCTGCTCGTCGTTCTTCGTCGTGCGAACCAAGAAGAACATCTTGCTCCAACGGCGCTACTCGCATCCCGTCGACAAATCCACGGGCTTGCGCTCGGATCAGACCGTCATACTGGCTGCCATCGAATCGGCCCAAGCCTATCCCGACCCGTTGCGGAGGGTCAGTTACTTCGACGCCCGGACGAACAAGCGGCTGAAGTTTCTGACCAACAACTTCGCGCTCCCGGCGCTGACCATCGCCCACATCTACAAGTCGCGTTGGCAGATTGAGTTGTTCTTCAAGTGGATCAAGCAACATCTGCGAATCAACTCGTTTTACGGCACCAGCGAGAACGCCGTCAAGACGCAGATCTGGATCGCTGTCTCGATTTACGTGCTCATCGCCATCGTCCGGAAACGCCTCGGGCTGGAAGCGAGTCTTTACCAGATTCTACAGATTCTCAGCGTTACGCAATTCGAAAAAATGCCCCTTTTACAGGCACTCCAGCCATCCGACTCCCCAAACGAATCCCCCTATGACCCCAACCAATTGATTCTATTCGACTTTTAACCGGACAGCAGTGACTTGGACCAGACTCTGTACGCTCTCGACTCGACAACAATCGACCTCTGCCTGTCGCTGTTTCCGTGGGCGAGATTCCGCAAGCAAAAAGCCGCCGTGAAGATGCACACGCTGCTGGATCTGCACGGCAATATTCCCACGTTCATCCGCATTACTGGAGGCAAAGTGCACGACATCAACATCCTCGACGAGATCGGCCCGGAGGCCGGCGCGTTCTACGTCATGGATCGGGCCTACGTCGATTTCGAACGCCTCTTCGTGTTCACTCTCTGCTCGTCGTTCTTCGTCGTGCGAACCAAGAAGAACATCTTGCTCCAACGGCGCTACTCGCATCCCGTCGACAAATCCACGGGCTTGCGCTCGGATCAGACCGTCATACTGGCTGCCATCGAATCGGCCCAAGCCTATCCCGACCCGTTGCGGAGGGTCAGTTACTTCGACGCCCGGACGAACAAGCGGCTGAAGTTTCTGACCAACAACTTCGCGCTCCCGGCGCTGACCATCGCCCACATCTACAAGTCGCGTTGGCAGATTGAGTTGTTCTTCAAGTGGATCAAGCAACATCTGCGAATCAACTCGTTTTACGGCACCAGCGAGAACGCCGTCAAGACGCAGATCTGGATCGCTGTCTCGATTTACGTGCTCATCGCCATCGTCCGGAAACGCCTCGGGCTGGAAGCGAGTCTTTACCAGATTCTACAGATTCTCAGCGTTACGCAATTCGAAAAAATGCCCCTTTTACAGGCACTCCAGCCATCCGACTCCCCAAACGAATCCCCCTATGACCCCAACCAATTGATTCTATTCGACTTTTAACCGGACAGCAGTGCTAATCACTATCGGCCCGCTTGTCAGCCGCCGGTAGGGAGATGCCCCGGGTTGGGTCATCGGACCCGCCCACGTCCTCCCGATCGCGCTTCTGCTCCTCTTCCTTCTTCTGCTCCTGCACATACTGCTTCTGCGGCTCGAAGATCGCCTGGATCTTCAGGAAGGCGTTTCCGAGACTCCCGTAGGTGGGCACGTCTCCTCGATATACGATCCAGTCGCGTTCGTCCATCCAGGCGAGCAGCCTCGGTAAGAAAAAGACCAACAGAATTGGGACCGCGGCCAAAGCGGGAATTGAAATCAGTAAGAGCTGCAGCGCTTCTGCCACATTGCAGCCGTCTACCGCTTCCGCGGATGCGTCTCCTTTGATGAATGCAAATTAATGCAAATAGATACATAGAATTCCCCTTTCGATTGAGTTGGCTAATCCGACTAGTTATCGGAGAGGCTCTGAGCTTGCTCCGAAATCAGTTAGGAGATCGAAAGGGTAGGTGGTGCTCGGGAGGCTACGTTGAGGGGTAAGGGCCTGAGCCGGCAAGGAAGTTCTTCGCCCTCGCCTTGCCATCCGGTGGCTACCAGAAGCAGGGCACTGAGAACGATTAAAGGTAGCAGCGCCGCGAAATCAAGATGCCCGGAAGCGCTGTCGGAGGCGAGGAAGGCGAGAATGCCGCCGACTAATAGGGCAACAAGTAGGACTGTCCACTGCCGTTTGGGACCGGACGGCATAACGACCGACTTGAGAATACCAAATCTTGGAAATCGGGGTCCGTCCGAGCAGTTCGGCAAACCGCGCAGAATCACGCTCGGCCGCTGCGACCGTCGAGCGGCTGATGCACCGTTTGACCGCGCACCCATTCGACTAGCTCCGGCATGCGGTCAATCAAGATGTCAGGCGGGTGCTCTACGAAGCTCTCGGGCTGTAGACCATAAGTGACTCCGCACGTGGCGGTCCCCGCGTTGCGTGCGGTCTCGACATCGACAGCGCTGTCTCCGATAACGAGCGTCCCGCTCCTGGAGGCCTCCAGCTCGTCCATAAGGAAGTTCAGCCCGTAGGGATCGGGCTTCTTGGTTTCGAAACTGTTTCCCCCGTATACGCGCTGGAAGTGAGAGGCCAGGCCAAGCCCTTCGATAATCTCTTGGCTGAAGCGAACCGGTTTGTTGGTCAACACGGCCAGCCGGCTACCGTCTTCCAGAAAGGCGTCGAGAGATTCTCGGACCCCAGAATAAAGGTACGTGTTGTCGAGCATGTGCTCGCGGTAGTAGCTGTAGAAAAACTGTAGCGCTTCCTCTGCCTGTTGGTCGTTGGCCTCCGGCCCAAGCGAGCGTCGGATCAGCATCGGCGCGCCGTTGCCCACATAGGAATAGATCAGCTCGTGATCGAGCGGTCCCATTCCGGCATCGTTGCGGGCGGCATTGACGGCTAGCGCCAGGTCGAGCCGCGAGTCGATCAGCGTGCCATCGAGGTCAAAGACCAATAGTTCGAACGCCACAGGCTTAGGCACCAGATCCGCCTCTCTTAGTCTTCGACATCTGGCCCAACTGCGCGAACTCGGCATAGACCTTCATATCCTCCGCGCGGCACTTTTCCGAGGCGTGCCTCATCCTCCGGGCTCGGAGATCGGCCTCGACGTGGCGGTTCATCTGATCTACGGCGCGGCGTATGTACTCGGCTCTTGGCAAGCTGAGAGTGGCGGAGTGGCGACCGGCAGCGTCCAACATCTCTTCGGGAAGGTTGAGGGAGATAGATTTCACGGTATCAGTGTACCTATCTAGATCGAATGCTCATACGATGTCCCAAGAACAACAGAAGGTTTCCTCCCTCAGCCGGAGAACACCCGTTCTAGGAAAAATCGGACGAATCGGTCGGCCTCGACGGCTACGCACCCGCGGATATGGCCCCCCTTTGCGGGGCCAGGTTGCTGGGAACCTTCCTCCGCGACGAGCATGCCGGCGCTTGGCCCTTCGGTTACGACATCCGCACTGAAGACCCGGCTTTCGACGAAAGTCGGGTCGATCGCAACGCCTACCGCCAACGGGTCGTGGAGATGAAATCCGTCTGCGTTCCGCCGCTCGCCGCTGTGAACCAACCCTGCACAAATGTCCCGAGTGAATCGAGCCAGCGGGGTGCCGGCGTTCTGGACTGCCTGTTCGATCGTTTCGAGAAGCAACCGAGTTTGGTGCGTGACGTCAAGCCCGACGACAGTAGCAGGCAGGCCCGAGCGGACGACACGCTGCGCGGCGTGGGGGTCCACGTAGAAGTTGAATTCCGCAAAGTCGGTCATGTTGCCGCGCCCATCGAGCGAGCCGCCCATGATGACGATCTCGCGGAGGTCGCGCATCACCTTGGCGTTTCGCTTCAGCGCCGTCGCGATATTCGTCAGCGGCCCGAGCGCGACGAGAGTGATTTCACCCGGGTAGCGTTCGACCAAGTCCAGGATCACATCAACCGCATGCCGGTCGACGGGCGACTGTCTGGGCTCCGGATAACGGGGATTGCCACCCGCATTGACGAGCTTGCTGATTCCCCCTAATCCGTCCCCTCCGTGGACCTGTCCACCACTAATCTGGGGCTGCCGCAGAGGACGGGCGCAGCCGCGGGCCACTGGCGGGAACACGGGAGGTGCGATCGCGTTCAGCGTTCGAAACGAGTTGCGGACGCACTGGTCCACGCCGACATTCCCGTTAACGGTCGTTATCGCTTCGACGGAAAGCTCGGGCGAGTGCATCGCCAGGATCAGTGCCAGTGCGTCGTCGATGCCCGGGTCCGTGTCGATGATGACTCGTTTTGGCGGAGTGTTTTGCAACTTTGCGAGGTCCCCCCGATCCGGTGACTCGGCGCCTTATTTCGCAAATCGATTACGAAGGAGGCCGACAGCGGACGCGATGAATCGCGCCCCTACTGATGGATCTGAGCATACCGCGTTAATCCCCATTGTCGGAAGTGATCGAAGGTCCTACAATGAAGAGCTATGAGTTGAGGAAAAGCCAAACAACTGGCACATGCCGCTGTTGCTCGGCATCCGCCAGGCGCGGGCCGGATCTGCATGAAAACCGTTACCTTAGTGGCGTCCGTACTCGCATGCGCTTTCTCGTTGGACGCACAGATCACGACCACCCTGAACTCGCGACCTGACGGTTTGACCGAAATCAGGATGCAGAACAATTCGGCCGTCAGTGTGGCGGCATTTGCGATCAGTGTGAACTACGTCACTCGGGACTCTGCGAACAATGATCCACTCATGGTGTTTGTCGATCCGGCGATTGATTCGTTTCCGGCGATCCGGGGGTTTCAGTTTCCCGTCCACCCAAGGCAAATGGCGCCCGGGCCACTGCTGCCGAACCAGGAGTTCACATGGTTACCGCCGGTAGTCGTGAATCGTAAGACCGAGTTACCGCTCTTTGGGCAGCCAATCGCTGCGGGAATCTTCGCCGACGGTACCACTACTGGCGACGCGGCTCTGCTTACTCGGCTTATGGACCGTCGGAACAACATGCTGCTGGCGGTGGAGATCAGCCTGGAAACGCTATTGGACGCCGGTAACCCCAACTTGCCCGGCGTGCCCCGAGATCAGCTGATCAAACAGTTTAGACTGATGGCCGAATCCGCTCGCCGTTGGTACCTTCCTCCTGAGCAACACGTAGGACTTGGTCTCTATCGATCGATGATCGGAAAACTGATGAACCTGCCAGAGGGGCAGGTCGGATCGCTATTGGCGCCGCATAGCTTTGTGACGCAAGAAACTCTGATCTTGAATCGGCAGCGCGTCAAATTGTTGGCACTGTTGGAATCGCCCGGCGAACCCTGGTAGGTGGCCAGTGCTCCGGTACGTGCATCGCGCCTCCCGCTTCCGACAATCCCTTATACCGGAGGCCAGGCGCTAACCCCCTAGGTCTCGGCTCACCGGCGGTGATTTTTAGCGAATTCTGGTGGAACTGTGACCGGAACTCCCGTTGGGCCCCTGAGGGGCCGCGCTGCCGGTCCTGAACCGGAACTTTACGGGCGGACCATTGCACTGCCCCGCAATGGGGACGACAACGTCACCGGACCTTGCCGTGGATAAAGAGCAGGGTTACCCGTTTCAAACGTAGGGGCGCAATTCATTGCGCCCGGGCTGCTTAGGCTAACTTCCCACCCGGTATGATTCGCTCCGCGTCCAGGTAGCCTCGCAGAGCTTCAGGAATCAGGACGCTGCCATCTTTCTGTTGGCAATTCTCAATGATTGCCAGCCAGGTACGCCCAATCGCCAGTCCGCTGCCGTTCAGCGTGTGCGCAAAGGACGATTTGCCCTTCTTCAAAGCGGGGTCCCGATACCGAATGCCCGCCCGCCGGGCCTGAAAGCTTTCGCAGTTGCTGCACGAGGAGATCTCCTTGAATTCGCCTAGTCCCGGGAGCCAGACTTCGATGTCGTAGGTCTTGGCGCTGCCGAAGCCCAGATCGCCCGTACACAAGTTGACCGTCCGGTAAGGCAACCCGAGACGCTGAAGAATATCTTCGGCGTCGGCGGTGAGCTTCTCCAACTCGTCATAGCTTTGCTCGGGCAGCGTCACCTTGACCAACTCCACCTTTTGAAACTGATGCTGGCGGATGATTCCGCGAACGTCGCGCCCATACGACCCCGCCTCGCTGCGAAAGCAGGGTGTGTATGCCGTTAGCCGGACCGGCAGCCGACCGGGGTCGAGCGTCTCACGTCCGAAAAGGTTGGTCAGCGGGACTTCCGCCGTCGGGACGAGCCAGTAGTCACTGCCTTCGAGCTTGAAGAGATCCCCGGCGAATTTCGGGAGCTGGCCGGTGCCGAAAAGGCTCTGGGAGTTGACCATAAATGGGGGCAGGACCTCCGTGTAGCCGTGTTCGCGGGTGTGGACATCGAGCATGAAGTTGATCAAGGCTCGCTCCAGTTTTGCACCGGCATCCCAGTAGACGGCGAAGCGAGCTCCGGTAATCTTCGCGGCCCGGTCGAAGTCGAGGATGCCTAGGGAGGGTCCAAGGTCCCAATGGGCCTTAGGCTCGAAGTCGAACTCGGGGGGCGTTCCCCAGCGACGAACCTCGACGTTCTCCGAAGCGTCTTTTCCGGCCGGTACAGACCCGTGTGGGATGTTGGGCACGCCGCCGAGCACCTTCTGGAGCTCCGAGTCGAGCTCGCTAACTAGGCCTTCCAGCTGTTTGACCTGCTCTCCGAGCCGGCGGCTGGCTGCAATCTGCTCCTCCGCCTCGCGGCCTTCTCGTTTGGCCTTGGCTACCTCCGCGCTGATGGCGTTTCGCTCGGCTTTTAGCCCCTCCATCTTGGTGACGGCGCCTCGCCGCCGTCGGTCAACCTCACTAAAATCCTCAAGCGCACCCGCGGCACCTCGAGTAGCCAGACGAGTCTTCACTTCGTCGAAGTTCTTGCGCAGGTAGCTCAAGTCCAACATGAATTCCCAGTCTAGCGCAGGGGCCGGCACGGATTGCGATTCCGTAAACTTCAGCTACGAAGCGGGCAGCGATCCTGGATTCTTGCTCGGGCGCGTAGTAACATAGCAGGGCGGCGGCAGCCGATTCTCGCGGAGCGAGCAAGCCTCTTCGGCCACCAGCAGGTGTATCGAGGGAAACCGGTACCCTGTCAGTTTGACGGGCGCAGGACCGCGGAATGTGGACTGTCTGTGCTTTTGATGATCTACATGGAGGAACTTGATGGCCCAAGCAGCGAAGATTCGGCAATCGATTGCCAATGGTGACTCGATGCACGTTGTCGGGGCGAATGACGCCCTTTCGGCGCTTTTGATCGACCAAGCCGGGTTCGACGGCGTATACGTCGGCAGCTATTCGACGAGCGCTACTTTTCTCGGCAAGCCCGACATGGATCTGATGTCGAAGACCGAGCGGATGGTGATCGTGCGGCACATCGTCAAAGCCGTGGGAATCCCCGTCATCGCCGACATCGAGGAGGGCTACGGGAACGCGATTAGCGTGGCGGACACGATCCGTGACTTCGAGTCCTTGGGGGTGGCCGGGGTTCAACTGGACGATGAGACGATGCCCAGCAAGTGCCCCGTGATGCAAGGCGTACCGCCGATCCAACTGATAAGTGACGAGGAGATGTGCGGCAAGATCCGCGCCGCCGTGGACGCTCGCACGGATCCTGATCTTCTGATCATTGCCCGCAGCGACCCCATCGGGACGGTTTCACGCAAGGAATACTACGCCCAAAACTTGATGGAAGAGGCCGCACGGCGCAGCAACGCGTACGCCGAGGCTGGTGCCGACGCCATCATGATCATGGGCTTAAACACGGACGAGCTGACCTACTTCGCCGACAAAGTCAAAGCCCCTCTGGTTGGGTTGTATGCTCCCGTCGAGCCGATTGCGTTCAAAGAGTTCAAGGACCGCGGCTATGCGATGGCGATTGGGACCATCGCCACTCTCTACATGTACATCAAGGCGATGAAGGACGGTCTTCGCGAGCTGAAAGAAACCGAAGACTGGAACGCCGTCACCCATCGTATGATCGAAGACCCCGAGTTCTTCGAAATCATGGGCCTCGAAAAGTACCGGCAAATGTTTCACCAGTACGCGATTTCTTAGCTGTGTATCCTGGGGCCGCCTACCGGAAAACCCACAGAAACGCCGCCAGCAGCACCAACACGACTACGCCGACGACCCGGAAGTCGTTCCAGAAACCCAAGAGCCTCCCGGCGGGGGCGGCCGCTTCTCCGCCCTCCACGTCACGCCGCCGGAAAAGGTCCGCGCTGAACTGAAACGTGTCCCGGCTGGTCCAGATCAATCCGTCGAGAGCGTCCTTATCCTTGGGGCGGGTCACGAACGAGACTCCGATCATCACGAGCGTCGAAAGGGCCACCGCAACGGGTCCCCAGTGCACGACCGCTGTCTGCTGCAGGCCCCAATCCGAAAACACCTTCATGTTTTGAACCGCGTAGCAAATAAACGGGGACGCCACTATGGTGGCGATGGCTCCGGCCAAAGTTGCCCGCCGCCAAAAGATACCGACCATGAACACGACCACGACAGGAGTGCCGATATAAGCAAGGCCGTTTTGGAAATATTGCAGGATAGATTCGTTCTCCCGCAGCATGGGAGCGCGAATGACCGCCACGGCCAACAGAAAAACGGTCGCCAGGCGCCCGACCAGCAAAAGGCGTTTCGTGCCGGCCTTCGGGTCGATCAGGCGATGGTAGAGATCGTTGGTGAAGACCGTCGCCCAGGAGTTTGAAACCGAAGAGGCGGTGGACATGAAAGCGGCTACGACGGCGGCAATAATCACCCCGCTCAATCCCGCCGGCACGACCTGGTTGACGAGCAACGGATAGGCTTTGTCGGGCTGGTCCAAGCCGGGGAACAGAACGAAGGCAATCGTCCCCGGAAGAACGACGATAAACGGCAAGATGAGCTTGATAAAACAAGTGCCGATAGCGCCCATGCGCCCGTCCCACTCGGACCGCGCCCCCAGAGCGCGTTGCACGATGCTCTGGTTCAGGCACCAATAGTAGATGGAAATCAGAAAATAGCCTCCGATCATCGACGCCGGGAACGGGTATTCGGGATGATCGGCGGGCAGCGCGACGTGCATCTTGTCTCCGGCCTGGGCGATCAAGCTTTCCCAGCCGCCGACTGCCTGCAGCCCGAAGAAAGTCAAAATCGCGCCACCGACAACCATGAAGATCGCCTGCACGAAATCGGTCCAAACGACCGCGCTCAGTCCACCCCACGCCGTATAGGCACCGACGAAGACGGCTATTCCCAACAGAGACCAGATCATGGGGACGCCGAACATCACTTCGATGACCAGCCCGGCCGTGTAGAAGACAAACGGCATCAAGATCGTCATGTCAAAGATGATGACCGCGGCGGCAAACAGCGTACGAGCGCTCACGCCGTAGCGGAGTTCCAGAAACTCGGGAATCGTGACGACGGAGCGGCGCTGGTAATAGGGAAGAAATACAAAAGCGAGCAGCAGCAGGTTCAAGGTGGCATGCCATTCGAGCGTCCCGACCGCCAGACCCACCGTATAGCCTTGGCCAGCCAGCCCGACCAGGGACCCGCTAGAGATGTTGGTCGCGAAAAGCGAAAACGAGATCGCGTACCAAGGTAGGCGCCGTCCGGCCAAAAAGAAGTCCGTCGACGTCTCTTCGCGGCGCGACATGTAGAGGCCGAACGCGAATACGCCGAGCAAATAGAATCCCAGGACCCACCAGTCGAGCCAGTTTGCATGCAGATCCATCGTTACGGACCCTTTCTAAGCAGGCCGGGGCATAAGTGTGTATACCAACCCGCTGCGACGAGGCGGAAGTGCAGACGAGCATAGCAAGTTAGGCCCCTACAGATCCTTTGGGCGACTTGATTGTAGGGGCCGGCATGCTGTGCTCGAGTTCCCGATCGTCAACGTAGCTACTAAATATACGTGAACGAACGTATGAAACGGACTACGAAGCCGAAATCGCTGCAGGTTTGTCGCCAGTTCGCCCGTGCCAGGCTGCCTCAGACCCCCTTCTCGAAGAGCTGCTGCCACGTCCCAAGACGTTGGGCTTTAGGCGACGACTCTGGCGTGAGGAAGCGTCTGAAGCCACAAGCGGCGAAGCTTACACTCAGCAGATCACGCTACTGCGGTTCTAGGATTATGACCGCCTTCGCAGGATGGGAAGCAGCAACCGCTACGCCACTGCACTTGTGGAGGGAGAGTTCAAGTAGGACAGTCGGTGACACTTACGCGAGCTGACACGCCACGGGCCCCAACGACCCCACCACGGCGCCCGTCGCGCCGATTCAGCAGGTTTCGGCCTGGGGACGCATGTCCAGGTCAATGGTGTGCTGGGTTAGTTGGGAGCGAGTCGACACGCCAAGCTTGCTGAATATATCAGCTAGATGAAACTCGAGAGTCTGCTCACTCACAGAGAGCACCTCACTGATTTCCTGGTTTCCGAATCCCTTGGTCACCAGCGCCACAATCTCACGTTCACGACTGCTAAGCGTTGGTCCGTTGTTCCCCCCGGCGGGAGGTGGTTCGCTACGTGATGCCAACCGCTGCAGGGAATCGAGCCAAAGTTGACCCTGGTGCACTGTGCGAATGCTTTTGGTCAGTAACTCGGAAGCTTGCTGCTTGGTTACGATCCCGGACGCTCCGTACTTGATCGCCAGGGCGTGTTCGCCCGTGTGTTCGGAAGCCGTCAGCACAATGATTCTGGTTTTGAACTGGCCAGCCTTGATGCGGGGCAGCGTCGCGATGACATCCAAACCGGGCATTCTCAGGTCAAGCAGTAGGATATCCGGCTGGTGCTGCCGAAGCATCTCGATGATTTCATCGCCGTTTTCCGCCTCGGCAACAATCTCGAGATCAGCTTCCAGCGAGAGCAGACTGCGCAGTCCCTCTCGAAAAATGCGGTGATCGTCGGCTAGGGCGATTCGGATTTTTTGGTCTTTTTGCGCCATTAGACTCTTTCGGTCCGCGTCGCTACGTCAAGTCTTTGCGAGTTCCGGCTAGAAGGTCGGAATCCGCCGGAACCGCGGTTTGGTCGCTAGCTACGCCAAGTTTACCTTTGAAGTAAGACTAAGAGGAATACCAACTTAGCCTCAACTCCGAACGCAACTTATCCTATAGGCCGTGGTACTTAGGTAGGGCCCTCCGAGTGCGGCCTCAGTGATAGCCCAGTCGGAGGCATCGGCGCGAATTAGGCGTGGACGATGCCCAGCGGTTCCCGCGCCTTCCACTTGTTCCGCGTGAAGTCGGGAAAGTCCATGGACCCGCTGCGATCGGCGATGGAGCGCTCGCTCAACTCGGTGACGGCGCTGGTGGCCGCGGCGTCGTAAACGTCCATATCCGGGTGATCACCGCGCAGCAGGCACTGGATGAGCCTGTAGTTCATCACGAAATCCATGCCACCGTGGCCGCCAGCCGCGGCTCTCGTCGAGAGTTCCCGCCAGAGCGGATGTTCCCATTCTTCGGCGTACACATCGAGAAGGTTTTCCCAACTGTCGTTCCGGCTCTTGCCCTCTAGGAAGATGAGCGGCGTGGGATACTTCTGGACCAGACCCCGGCTGCCTTGCACCAGAACCTTTCGGCTGTACGGCCTGGGGGAGTTTGTGTCGTGCACGACCAGGATCGTCTGCCCCGCCTTGGTTCGAATCAGCGAGCTCACCACGTCGCCCAAGGCAAGGTCCAGTTCTGCCTGCGGGCTGTCGGGGCCGAAGGTCCGGGCGGCAAACTCATGCAAACCGAGAGACTTCGAAGCGGCGGATACTAGGTAGTCGAACTGATTGCCGCGATTAATGTTGACGGTCTGCGCCACCGGGCCGAGGCCGTGCGTGGGGTACAGATCCGCGTTGCGGCGCAGGGAGGGATCCAGCCGCCAGAGACCTTCTCCGCGCTTGCTGAACTTGAGCGCGCGCAAGTCGTGGAGGTAGCCGCACTCGGCGTGGACGACCTCACCCAGCAGGCCCTTGCGAACCATGTGCAGGGTCATCAGCTCCACGCGGTCGTAGCAGCAGTTTTCCAGTTGGGTGCAGTAGCGGCCGCTGCTCTCGGCCGTCTCCACAAGCTGCCAGCATTCCTCAAGCGTCGTCGCCGCCGGCACCTCCACGGCGGCGTGCTTGGCCGTCTTCATGGCCTCGACACACATGGGCGTATGCCACCGCCAAGGTGTAGCAATGTAGACGACATCAAGCTCGGCTTCTGCGCAGAGCCGCCGGTAGTCGTGCTCGCCGCGCGTATACGAGACCGGTCGCGGTCGGCCGGCTTTCTCGACGAGGTTCTGAACGTTCTCCACTTTGCTAGGGACAATGTCGGCAACGGCCCGGATTTCAACTCCATCGAGCTTCAACAGATTGTGCACGTGACCGGTGCCGCGGCCACCGACGCCGACGATCCCGACGCGGACCTTGGCCAACGTCTTTGGCCCGGCCATTGCCGGCTGCCCGCCCCCAGCCCATGCCAAGCCGGCAGCCTGGGTTCCGAGCTTAAGTAGCTGCCTCCGGTTGAGTGGTTTGCTCATCTTTGCTCATCCCGACTCATAGATTCGCACTGCGGGAAATCGAGTGTTATCCTGGCCCAACAGTACTGTATATCCTATAATAGGTACGCAAGGAAGTCTGGTAGGGGAGGGTGCATCTATGCTGACGATTCCAGGTCGTATCGGTGCGACGTGTGACGGCGTATCCCGACGTAACTTTCTACAGGTCGGTTCACTCGGCCTGCTCGGTATGAAGCTTTCGCAAGTCCTTGCGTTACAGGATGCCGCGAAGGCCGCTGCTTCGGCTCCGCGTTTCCAAGGGGCGCAGGGGTTCGGTTCCGCTAAGTCCGTGCTGCTGCTGTTTTTGCAGGGCGGCCCCAGTCACATCGACATCTGGGATCCCAAACCCGACGCGCCGTCGAACGTCCGCGGCGAGTTCAAACCCATCAAGAGCAAGGTGCCCGGCATTTGGCTGAGTGAGACGATGCCCAAGCTGGCCTCCTCGATCGACAAGTGCACTCTAATTCGGTCGATGAGCTACACGCCGAAGGGGCTGTTCAATCACACAGCCGCAATCTACCAAATGCTGACGGGATACCCTCCCGACAAAGTGTCCCCGTCGGGCCAACTTGAGCCGCCCTCACCGATCGACTTTCCGACGGCCGGTTCTTGGATCAGCAAGATGATACCGCCCGACGGGCCGGTTCTCCCGTTTGTCGAGATGCCGCGTCCGCTACAGGAGTCGAGCGTCATCGGCAAGGGCGGCGCCGCCGGATTCATCGGCAAGGAATACGATCCCTATCGGCTTTATCAAGATCCCAATAAGCGGATCAAGCTGGACGATCTCGCTCTGAGGAGAGAGACCCCGCGGCAGCGGCTCGAGGACCGCTTCGAGCTGCTCAAGGGGATCAACAATTCCATGAAGGACCTCGAGAAGGCGGTCGAACCCCAAGCGCTCGACCAGTATTACGAGAAGGCGTTCGATCTGGTTCTTTCGGGCAAAGCTCGTGATGCCTTCGACCTTGAGAAAGAGTCTGACAAGACGAGGCTGCGCTACGGACGAACCACGTTCGGCCAGGGTGCGCTGATGTCGCGTCGCCTGATCGAAGCCGGTACACGGTTCGTGCAGTTGAACTGGCCGGCGGTGGCCAACGGCAATCCGGAGATCGACGCTTGGGACACCCACGCGGCGAATTTTGGTCCCCTCAAGAACCTTCACTGTCCGGTTCTGGACCAGACGCTCTCGGCACTGCTCGGCGACATGTCGGAGCGCGGCCTGCTCGATGAGACGCTGGTCGTTGCTGTCGGTGAGTTCGGCCGCTCGCCGCGGCTGGGAGTCAGCACATCGGGGAACACCAACTCCCCCGACGGCCGCGACCACTGGCCCTATTGCTACACGGCCATGATCGCCGGCGCCGGCATTCCCGGCGGCAGGATCTACGGAGAATCGGACGAAACGGCCGCATCTCCGAAGGAGAAGCCTGTCCACCCCAACGACTTATTGGCGACCGTCTACTACGCGTTGGGAATCGACCCGGAACAAGAGATCCACAACCACCTGAACCAGCCGCGCGTGCTGGTCAAGGGGCGGCCCGTGGCGGATTTTTGGGTCGGCTAGACAACCAGGAAGGAATTCGCCAGGGGGTGACGGGAATCGTCACCCTCTTCGTCTATCTACAGTTCGATCTCAACGTCATCGCCTTCGACGCGCACCGCGTAAGACCCTACGCCGCTACGTGCCGGGCCCGCCACCGCTTCACCGGTCTTGACATTGAAGCGCGCTGCGTGCCAAGGGCAAGTGACCTCCTCGGCCGTGATCTCGCCCTCGCAAAGCGGTCCGCCCACGTGGGTGCAGTCGTTGTCAATCGCGTAATAGCTGCCTTCACACCGAATCAAGGCCAGACTCTTGCCCTCGGCCTCGACAAGCATGGCTTTGCTGTCTTCGAGCGCATCGGTTTTGGCGACTTTAACGTACTTACCCATCGATCTGCTCTCCTTTGGAAGAGTTCCACTCGGCTGCCGCGGTCGACTCAGCCGGCAGGCCGGAAACTTGACATCATAACACCCCGTTGCATCGCCGAGAGAACCGAAGTCCCCTCCTGAGTTGTCCACTCACCCTATGTAACAGTCCGGCACAATCGAACCGAAAGGTTGAGTGTGATACGATCGCCGTACGCCGGGCCTCAGATCAGATTCTGGCCGTCAATGCCTAGCATCCCATGGTAGAAGTCGTGTAGCGGCGAAAAATGGGGACTGCCACCAATTCGC
Source organism: Bryobacterales bacterium (assembly GCA_965248205.1). Taxonomy (GTDB): domain Bacteria; phylum Acidobacteriota; class Terriglobia; order Bryobacterales; family UBA6623. The sequence goes on along the minus strand of CBDFIS010000006.1, from coordinate 4,374,188 downwards.
CTCCGGTCGTGATCCTCGAAACAAAGCACTTGGCCTGAGGCGAATTGGCTGGCTGTACCCGATTTTCGCGATCTTTACTTTCACCATGGGCTGCTAAACACAACGCCTTAACTAATTGCGCATAGCCGACGGAGGGTGTCATTGCGGCGGGCCCAGCGGTCGAATTGCTCTTCGACGTCTTCGATGACGTCGTCGAGAGTCGGGAAGTAGCGATTGTGGAGGCACAACCGGCGGGTCAGCTTCCAGGCTCGCTCGATCGGATTGAGATCGGGGCTGTAGGGCGGCAGGAAATCGAGAGCAAAGCGGGGAGCGTGTTGGGTGCGCCAGTCTTTATGTAGGACAGGGTGATGGTATCTGGCATTGTCAGCGATCACGACCACGCGTCGCGGGCTGCGGCGAGTGGCGCCTCGCAGTCGTCGGGGGAAACCGGGACAGCCTCAATTAAATTAGGACACCGGAAACCGGGGGGAACCGGGGGAACCGGGACAGCCTCAATTAAATTAGATGAAACAAAGCGCATTGAACGAGCGAAGATCGGTGCTCTACCCATTTTTTGTGTCACTGGACTTTCACCACGGGCGCCCGGGCTCTGCGGGGAGTGTTTTGGTACTCGCTGCGCCATGCTGAGCAAGCCGGCGCCCGAAATATTCTCCCGCGATTACTATGAGCGGCTGCGGTCGGCTGAGGAAAACCACCCCTGGACCAAGGCCATGCGAACATTGGGACTGGAACTGCTCAAGCGGCACTCCGTCCCCTCTGCCGGGCGACTCCTCGACGCCGGCTGCGGCACGGGCTTGTTTCTCGCGGAAACGAAGCAAGTGCTCGGCTTCAGAGTGGCCGTTGGTTGTGATGTATCGCCCGACGCACTGCGGTTGGCTCATTCTCACGCCCCGACTCCGCTCGTTACCGGCACCGTGTCCAAACTTCCTTTTTGTTCGGGCCAATTTGAGGCGGTGGTCTGCGCGGACGTGTTGCAGCATCTCTCCACTGCCAATTCGCGAAGCACGCTACAGGAATTCGCCCGCCTGCTTTCTCCGAAGGGGATCCTGCTAATCCGAGCAGCGGCGGGCCGAGGAATCGGGAAGAAAAAGCACCGCGATACTGCGCAGTACCAGCAATGGCAGCCGGAAAAACTCACTGCAGCGCTTAAGGATGCCGGCTTTGAAGTTGTCTTTCTTGCTTTGGCGAACTGGTTACCTGCTTTGCTCGCCGACCTGAAAGGACTCCGGAGGCCCGCGCCGATCGGAGATGAGGGTCTACGGGTGCAAGCTATGCCGGCCAATAGTTGGAAATCGTTGATACTGGGTACCTATTGGCGCGTTGAGAGAAGGTTGATACTGAGGTTGGGGTGGCACCCGCCGGGAGGCCACACCGTGTTTTGCGTTGCTAGAAAGCGATGTCCGAATCGAATCAGCTAACCTCTGATCCCACGGTCTCGGTCGTGGTTGCCTCCTACAACGCGTGGGAATCGTTGGAACAGTGCTTGTCATCCCTCACCAGTCAGCAGGCCACCGAAGTGATCGTCGCCGACTGTTCTGACTCCGACCATACCGCGGCGGTGGCTGCGCAGTTTCCCAGCGTTAGGTTCTGCCACTTCAACCATCGCATGTCGATTCCGCAGCTACGCTGGGCCGGTGTGAGGCGGTCGACGGGAGAGATAGTCGCCCTGACAGAGTGTTGGATGGTGCCTTCCCCCGGTTGGGTCGCGGCCCTGAGAGAGACCCACATGAAACATCCAGCCGACCCGGCAGTGGGAGGGCCGGTCGACTTCCCGCCGCCGGGGAAATCCGCGCCCCTGTTTCTATGGGCGGACTACTTTTCCGACTACGCCCAATATATGCCACCAGCCGATGACGGCTACCGTGATGAGCTGCCGGGACCCAACTGCTCCTACAGGCGCTGGGCATTCGAGGAATTCTCAGATTTGATCGACCGTGGCGCTTGGGAGCCTTTAATCCATCAGCGCTTAAGGAATCGCGGCTATCGTCTACGCTCCGCCGGCCGCGCGGTAGTTCATTACCGCGGCCACCTGCCATTCCGGAAGATTCTACCCCAGCGTTTCCACTATGGCCGCTGGTTCGCAGGCGAGCTCAAACTCGGCATCGGGGTCCCGGAACGCATCTTACGAGCAATTCTTTCTCCCCTGGTCCCTTTTGTAATGCTTCGGCGCGCTTGGCCGGCGGTCACTCGCAAGGCCGGCAGGCGACGGCTGGCTCAATCGGCGCCGTGGCTGCTTGTTTTCTATCTGGTTTGGGCGCTTGGAGAAGGTTGGGGCTACCTGTTTGGTAGCGGGTCAAGCGAACACCGAGTCTTTTAATGAACCCTCAGCTCTCAATCGTCATCCCGTCGGTCAACGGCAAGCGGTGGATTCTCGATTGCCTGGAGAGACTTCAGCAGCAGACAGCGGCCGATACGCTTGAAATCATCGTCTGCGACCGTTTGCAAGACGGCGCGGCCGAGACTATTCGGAAGCGTTTCCCTGATGTCCGGGTCGAATCCAATCCCCACGACACTTCCATTCCAGCCTTGCGTTGGCAGGGTATGAATCGGGCGCGGGCAGAGATCATTGCGGTAATCGAAGATCACTCAATTCCGCCTCCTGAGTGGGCGCATGGAGTCATTCAAGGACACCGTCTGCCTTATGAGATTGTTGCCGGGCCCGTCGAAAACGAAAGCCGAGGTACTGTATTTGATTGGGCCTTCTTTCTGCTGGAGTACGCCCCATTCATGCCACCGGTGACCGCGGAAACTGTCGCCGCAGCTCCGGGGGTCAATATCAGCTACAAGAAGTCGATCTTGCCTCTAGGAGAGGATCTCTTCGCGACACTATGGGAGAACTTTCTGCTCGACGAGCTTCAAAAAAGGGGAGCGCGGATCTACCTGCACCCCGCGATGAGCATCGGGCACGGGAACCCATTCACTTTCCGAGAATTCACGAAACAGCGCTACTTGTTTTCTCGCTCGTTGGCGGCGGCGCGTCTCGGACGAGCGACTCCGTTTGCACGGCTGCTTTTCGGAGTCGGTGCGGGGCTTGTGTTGCCTCTCTTGTTGCCCCTGCGCCTGGCTCGCACGGTCTGGGCGAAAGGACGCAATCGTCGAGAGTTCGTGCTCGCTCTTCCCTGGGTGCTGTTCTTCGTTTGCTGTGGCGTAGTCGGTGAGGTGCTCGGCGCGTGGTTTGGGGATGCGGGCAGCCTCGAGCGAGTGAAATAGGAGCTGCTCCCCCCTCCGGCTGACTCCAAGGGGCAGTCAGGGGGCTATTGAACAAGCTCGCCCCCGTTTGCCAAGTTCCGCTTGAGCAGTCCTGAACCCGAGCCCGCGGCATCGCGATACCCTAGGGTGGAGGATGCGAATCGGTGTTGACGCGACCTGCTGGAATAATCGCCGGGGATACGGGCGGCATCTCCGTTCTCTCCTTGCGGCTCTCGCAGAAGTCGATCAGCGGCACGAATACAAGCTCTTTATCGACGGCCCCTTGGTCGAGCAGGTTGACTTGCCGAAGAACGCGGCGGCCGTCCTCGTTCAAACCAGCGTGCCCACTGCCGAGGCCGCCCGAGCGGACGGCAGCCGGTCGCTGGGTGATATGTGGGCCGTAAGCCGGGCATTGTCGAGCTCGGCAGTCGACTGTTTGTTTTTCCCCACCGTATATTCCTACGTTCCCGTTTTCTCTCAGGCAACAAAACTGCTGATGATCCATGACGTGATCGCGGAACGCCTGCCCGAGCACGTGTTCCCCACCCTGGCCGGCAGAACAAGGTGGCGTCTAAAGGTAGCACTAGCAAGATGGCAGGCCGACTGGATACTGACTGTTTCAGAGTTCTCTCGTCGGGCGCTCGTCGAGCACTTCGGCCTCAAGCCCGACAAAGTGAAGGTATCGGCGAAGCCCCTCATCCGATCTTTCGACAACTTCCCGACGCGACGATTCCAGCGGAGCTAATACAGAAAGGGGTTCAGCCTGATTCCAGACTTGTCACTTATGTCGGCGGATTCGGTCCTCACAAGAACCTGCTGCGCCTCCTTGACGCTTTTGAAGGCATAGCGAGTGAACCTGACTTCATCGACGTATTGTTGGTCCTGGTCGGAGACTACGAATCGGATCCTTTCTACTGGAATTTCCGTTTTGGCCATCCCGCGATGGTCAGGATACTCCGATCCGCGGCTCGGGTGCAAGGTCTTCGTCTTCCTCTCACGATCGATGCTCCGTTCGCTCCCGTTTGGGTCGCTGAATGCCGCTCGATCGCCGCGTTCCAGCTCGCTGGAGGGCTTTTCGCCGACACGGCTCCGAGTAGTTCCCTCTTCAGCAACCCAGCGTCTCTTCTCCGTCGCAGCCGTCGCCCGTTACCCGCCTGGCACAGGCAGCGCCCAGATCCGCCCCAGCATCTCAGCGAACAGCTTGCGGTTGAGATGCCCCTCGGCCAACAGCAGCCAGTAATAGCGGGCATGCTTGACCAGCCGCCCTCCGGTTTTCATCAACCGATGCTGCAAGCTCGTCAGCGACCAGTTCTTGATCCTCTGCGCCAGCCCCAGCCGCCGCCACAGGTTCCCCAGGTTGTAGGCCAACACGCTCAACTGCAAACGCACCTCGTTTGCCCGGAAACGATGACAGGACAGCCGTGTCCAGTGGGTTGCCTGCTTGCCTTCCTTGATCCATTGCTCGGCCGTGCCGCGCTTGTTGTAGAAGCGCACCAGCGACCGACTGGGCAAGCTCATGCTCGTGACGATGAACCCGACGCGAGGAAACAACTCGCCTTGGTGGTGCTCAACCTTGGCCACAACCCGCCGAGGCTTCGACCAACTCGCGGCCTGATAGCGGAAGCTCTTGTAGCGCACTAGTGGCTTCAGGCTCGGCCTGCCCGGCGGACGGAACAGAATCTCTTCGATCTCCAACTCCAGGTTCTTGTTTGCTGGGATGCGAATGACGTAGTCCACTCCGCGATCCTCCAACGCCTCGTAGATCTCCGGCTTGGCGAAGGCGGCGTCGGCGCGGAACGTCACTTGCTTGCCTTCTCCCTGTTGGCGCTCGATCTCGGGCAGCAGCAGTTCGTCCCAGTCCTCGGCGCTGGACACGTTACCCGCTCGCAGCTTCGCCGCCAGACAATCACCGTGCTGGTTGAACAGCAACAGCGGGTGGTAGCAGGTGGACTCGAAATGGCCGTTGTAAGCGCTGCCTTCCTGCTGACCGTGGACCGGGCTTTCCGTGGAGTCCATATCGAGCACGACACGCTCGGACTCGTCCTGCGCTTGGGCTTGAGCGACCAACTCGCGGTTCACCGCCATCAGCCCAAGCAGGTTCTCTTCACTGGCCAGCAGCTCTGCCTCAAAGCTTTGTAGACGCGACGTAAGCGCCCCGCCGCGATCCCAGTTCTTCTTCGAGCCGATCAGACGAAAAGTCGGGTCAGCCGAGACACGGGCAGCATCGTTGAGATCCTCGTAGCCGGCGAGGCGGCTGTAGACCGATTGCCGCACCAGGTCGGCCAGTGGGAACTTCTTGTTTGTGCCTTGCCGCGAATCCGTCAGATGCTCGTCGATCAGCTTGCCCAGTCCGAGCCGCTCGTCCAGTTCCCGAATGAGAATCAGGCCACCATCCGAGGTGACGCGCGATCCTTGGAAATCGACTTTGAGAAATCCGTTGAAGGTGAGCTGAAACGGCTTGTTTTCTTTTTCACCCATTGGGTGTTGGCCTCCGTGCGTCCTGACAGGGCTTGAACCCCTATAAATAAAGACGCTGAAGGCCGCTGCAAGGTCGGGATGCCGAAATCAAATTGGAAATGCGGGTTCTACTCCTGTTATCCGGAGCTCCGTCAAAAGCTGGCGGGTTCCGGGATCGAGTCGCGGGTATTCTTTACGGGCTTCCTTCCCGACGGCGATTTAGTCCGGCTACTGAACTGCTCGTCTATGCTGGTGCTTCCCTCATTGATGGAAGGATTCGGCTTGCCTGCCGTCGAAGCAGCGGCTTGCGGAGTTCCCGTCGTCGCCACGCGAGAAAGCCCGCTCGGAGAGCTGCTCGAGGGCGGCGCCTTGACCATAGACCCTGAGAAGACCGACGATCTTCAGCAGGCTATGAGCAGCCTTTTGAATGATGATTCTCTGCGGCGGGAAATGGGCCGTGAGGCTTTGCAGGCCGCTCGCCGCCTGAGCTGGGAGCAGGCCGCGAAACAATGGTTGTCGCTGCTCCAAGAAATCGGTGGGGAGGTAGCAAGCCATGACTAGGCCGCTTAGGTTCTGCATGATCTCAATTTTCTACCCGCCGTACAGTTTTGGGGGCGATTCGATCTACTTGTATAGGCTGTGCACCGAACTCGTGAAGGCCGGTCATGAAGTGGACGTCATCCACTGCGCCGATTCCTATCATGTCTTCCTGCCGACCGTCGATGTCAATGCATTTCCGGCCAGTGACGGTATCACGGTCCATAAGCTGGAGAGCGGCTTCGGAACGCTAGCGCCTTTGCTATCTCACCAGCTCGGTCGTCCCGCGCTCCGCGGAGGGAAAGTTGCTCGCATTCTCGCCTCAAAAAAATACGACGTGATCCACTTCCACAACATCTCCTTGTTCGGACCCGCGATTCTCAAAACCCCTACTCCTTACCCTGCCGTCCGTCTCTACACAGCCCACGAACATTGGCTGGTTTGCCCCATGAACGTGCTGTGGAAGAACAACAACCATGCCTGCGACAAACCGACGTGTTTGTCCTGCAGCCTGCTCTCGAAACGCCCACCCCAGTTGTGGCGCTACACTACCTTGCTTGAACAGTGCCTCAAAGATGTGGATCAGTTTTTGACGCCGAGCCAATTTTGCCGTGATATGCACCATAGCCGAGGCTTCCAACGGGACATGCAAGTGTTGCCTTACTTCGTCCCCCAGGTGGAAGAAGAGTCCGACGGCACGGGCGATTCACCCCATTCCAGGCCTTATTTTCTATTCGTAGGGCGGCTGGAGAAGATCAAGGGGGTACAAGAGATTCTGCACCACTTCCAGGGGCCGGGTGACTACGACTTGGTCGTCGTTGGGGGGGGGCTCTATCAACGCCAATTACACGAACAAGCCGCCGGAATGTCGCGCGTCCGGTTCGTGGGCTGGATGAATCCGAGCCACGTGGGCCGATACTACCGGCATGCGGTCGCAGTAGTCGTGCCTTCCGTCACCTATGAAACGTTCGGTATCATCGTCATTGAGGCCTTTTCCTACGGCACGCCCGCTATCGTTCACAACCTGGGGTCCCTGCCGGAGCTCGTGGAACGGAGTGGCGGGGGGTTCACCTACCGCAGCCAGGGCGAGCTGCGGCAGCAAATGGATCGCCTTGCAGCCGACCCACAACTACGCCAGGAACTCGGAGAGCGAGGATACCGTGCGCATATCGAGAAATGGACACCCGAGCCGCACCTGCGCCTATATCAACAGTACATAGAAGACGTTCGGAGCGTGAAACTGGCGGGTTGGGAAGGGCTTCGGTCTAGCGGAGTTCAGAGGACATCATGACAAACACGGTGCGGCCAATCGCGGCCTTGATCCTGCTTGCCGCCTTCGCCTCAGCCAGCCCGGCGGGTGGGGGATGGATCACTATGTTCGATGGCCGGTCCTTGGAAGGCTGGAAAGCCGCGGAGAGACCGGAAAACTGGTTGGTCGAAGACGGTATGATCGTCGGTCGCGGTGAGCGAAGCCATCTTTTCTTCATGACCGAGAGGTGCCGGGACTGCGAGTTCAAGGCCGAGGTCAAAATCAACGACGGCGGCAACTCGGGGATGTACTTTCGGGTTGGGTTCGAGCCGGGGTGGCCCAAGGGCTATGAAGCGCAGGTCAACAGCACCCATACTGACCCCAGGCGCACGGGCAGCCTGTGGGACATCGACGATATCAAGGAGCAACTCGTTCCCCCCGACACCTGGTGGCGCCAGCACATCATCGTCGAAGGGAACCGTATCATCATCAAGGTCAACGACAAGGTCGTGGTCGATTACACGGACGAAGAGAATCGATACACCGAAGGCCATCTAGCCATCCAGCAGCATGATCCGGGAAGCGTGGTTCACTACAAGAACCCAGTGCTGTCCGGGGAAAGTCGCGCCATCGGACGGTAAGTCTCGACCGTTCAATGTCTTATGGCCTGTTTTGCCCGGGAACGATTTGAAATCCCGAGGCCGCAAATGGTCGCCTGAACGGAGCATCCGGACGCGGCACAATGAGGGATGAACCTTGGCCGTACGGTTTTCTCCCAACTGATCGAGCACCTACCGAGCAAAGAGTTTCAGAAATGTGTATCGCGCTACCGCGGCGATTCCTATCTGAAAAGTTTCTCCTGCTGGGATCAGTTTCTTGCGATGGCATTCGCCCAGCTGACCTATCGGGCAAGCCTCCGCGACATCGAGACGTGCCTGCGTTCGATGCACGGCAAACTCTACCACATGGGATTCCGCGGCAGGGTAGCGCGCTCGACACTGGCCGACGCGAACGAGTCGCGCGACTGGCGGATCTACGCGGACTTCGCGCAGGTCTTGATTGGCATGGCACGGCCGTTATATGCCCACGACCCGATCGGTGTGGACTTGGACCAGACTCTGTACGCTCTCGACTCGACAACAATCGACCTCTGCCTGTCGCTGTTTCCGTGGGCGAGATTCCGCAAGCAAAAAGCCGCCGTGAAGATGCACACGCTGCTGGATCTGCACGGCAATATTCCCACGTTCATCCGCATTACTGGAGGCAAAGTGCACGACATCAACATCCTCGACGAGATCGGCCCGGAGGCCGGCGCGTTCTACGTCATGGATCGGGCCTACGTCGATTTCGAACGCCTCTTCGTGTTCACTCTCTGCTCGTCGTTCTTCGTCGTGCGAACCAAGAAGAACATCTTGCTCCAACGGCGCTACTCGCATCCCGTCGACAAATCCACGGGCTTGCGCTCGGATCAGACCGTCATACTGGCTGCCATCGAATCGGCCCAAGCCTATCCCGACCCGTTGCGGAGGGTCAGTTACTTCGACGCCCGGACGAACAAGCGGCTGAAGTTTCTGACCAACAACTTCGCGCTCCCGGCGCTGACCATCGCCCACATCTACAAGTCGCGTTGGCAGATTGAGTTGTTCTTCAAGTGGATCAAGCAACATCTGCGAATCAACTCGTTTTACGGCACCAGCGAGAACGCCGTCAAGACGCAGATCTGGATCGCTGTCTCGATTTACGTGCTCATCGCCATCGTCCGGAAACGCCTCGGGCTGGAAGCGAGTCTTTACCAGATTCTACAGATTCTCAGCGTTACGCAATTCGAAAAAATGCCCCTTTTACAGGCACTCCAGCCATCCGACTCCCCAAACGAATCCCCCTATGACCCCAACCAATTGATTCTATTCGACTTTTAACCGGACAGCAGTGACAAGAACCTAATGATGCGCCCTCTCCCACCGGAGTAGCGACGGTGGAAGCGCTCCGGCGGCCGCCCAGACACCGGTTTCATTTCAAGCCGTAAGTGTCTCCGCATCCGCCCCGGCTCTAAGGTACAAGTTTGCCACCTTAAAGAAGGGTAATAGTATACTTGACTAAGCCAGCCTGAAGGGAGAGCATCAGGTCAGATGTCAGGTGGGCTTCTTTGCTCTCTTTTTTCTTCGTTTCTGTTTTGCTTCTTCTCGATCCACGGCGGTTTTAGGGACGGCCACCACGGTTCGGAATAGTCGGTCCATCTTCTGAAACGGCGTGCCTTTGGACTGCCGGAGTTTTGCCTGTGGCTTCATTGGGTCGGAGCAATCCGACGTGCTCGCCTTCCCTTCTTCTTGCCGTTACTGATCGGACGTTGAAGGACGCACCCCACCATGCCATATGCTCCCTCGCCTTCGAGTACTTCCAAAGAAACGTGTGCGATATCTTGCCACCTACCCAGCTTGCTCTTCCAGGTAACCCCATCCGATATGGCGACGTGCCCAGGTGCCATGTCGTTGAGATCGACGTAAATCGCCACCTTCTCTACGCCATCTTCTATTTCGTGACTGTCTGTTATCTCGTAGCCCTGCTGGGCGAACAAGTCAGTCCATCCGTCAAGCGTGTCTGGGACTTTCGTAGGCCAATAGTAGCGACCACCATATAGTCCGGCCTCCCACCATTTTCGGCTATCACTATTGACGAAGGACATGCAATTATATCGGGCAATATCGGGCTATATCGGGCAGTCGCTTCACTCATATGCTCATACGTACCCGGCAACAACTTGGGAAATATCTCCCGCAATTCTGCTGGAGTGCGATTTCGCAAACTAGATGATCCCCCTCTTGCGTCCCCATGACAGCCATGCCCTCACCGCCTCATCAAAATCGCCCCCAGGCTTAACCGGGTCTTCACCGGTAACCGCGGTAAGAGCATCAAACCAATGGTCTGGTTCTGATTTCTTTCAATTTCTTTCAATAAGAGCCGTTCAATTTCATAACCACGTGAACGACGAGACAGTCCTATGATGCGCAAGTATCTTGGGTGGGAAACAGCCTTCGTTACCGAAGACGGATGGCCGGTATCGCGCTTCCATTTTTCTACATGCTTGCGGAACGATATCTCTAGAACCTATCTCATAAATAGGCAGGATCGGCAAACACAAGCTGACCGGACAGGATCTATCGCCGTGCTTCGTGCAGCCACCCTGATGCCAATGGACGAGAAGCCCGTTTAACAGGCACCAGCACGGCCTTCCGCTCGTGGCAGCCGTCAGCGGTATCAATTTGCTCAGGGTCTGGGCCGCACCCGATGATCAGGCAAACCATCACGCACTACAAGACTCTGGAAGGTGCCGCTGAGAATGAGAGTCGTCGGATGGCTGTCGCCGGGAGTCCGCCTACGGCTCACCGCGGTCCAGTGGCTAGTTGTCAGCGTCCGGTGACAGGCCGTTCACTCCTTGAGCAGGGAGATCGGCCTCAAAACCCGCTCCTGTGGAGCGCGATGCGGTCAAGGGTGCCGCTGCGGTAACCGTCAGCGGAAGGGCGTTGGAGGCGTTGTCGGCGGGTTGGGTGTCGGCTTCGCTCTCGGCGATGACCCCGACAAAGTAGTCGCCCGGCGCGAACGTGGAGGGGATCGTGTTGTCGCTCGCCGTGAAATTCCCATCGCCCCCAAAGACGCTAAAGGATCCTTCGTCGATCAGAGTATCGCCTGTGGTGATCACATTATTCGTGGAGACGTAAACGCTACGACGGTAGCTGCCAACGGACTGCGACACGTTGAACACGGTGTAGTTGACGTCGATAGAACCTCCCGCGGGTACGGAGCTTGGCATTAGTGAATCCGCCTGGACGGCGACATCGAAAGGAGTTCGCTCGTTTGTCACCGTAACGGGCAGCGGGTTTGACGTGTTGTCTTCAGGATTTGTGTCACCCTCGCTTTCGACAATAACCCCCACAAAGTACCCGCCGGGGTCAAGATTGACCGGAACAATGTTGTTTCTCGAGGTAACCTGCGCAAGGCCCTCGACGACATTCACGGTCCTGGTGTTGATCAAAGGGTCGTTCGTCGAGATCGTTTGGTCGACAGAGATGAACAAGGAACGATCGTAGGTGCCCGTGCCTTGGCTGTTTTCTTGGACGTTATAGGTCACCGAACACTGCTGTCCGGTTAAAAGTCGAATAGAATCAATTGGTTGGGGTCATAGGGGGATTCGTTTGGGGAGTCGGATGGCTGGAGTGCCTGTAAAAGGGGCATTTTTTCGAATTGCGTAACGCTGAGAATCTGTAGAATCTGGTAAAGACTCGCTTCCAGCCCGAGGCGTTTCCGGACGATGGCGATGAGCACGTAAATCGAGACAGCGATCCAGATCTGCGTCTTGACGGCGTTCTCGCTGGTGCCGTAAAACGAGTTGATTCGCAGATGTTGCTTGATCCACTTGAAGAACAACTCAATCTGCCAACGCGACTTGTAGATGTGGGCGATGGTCAGCGCCGGGAGCGCGAAGTTGTTGGTCAGAAACTTCAGCCGCTTGTTCGTCCGGGCGTCGAAGTAACTGACCCTCCGCAACGGGTCGGGATAGGCTTGGGCCGATTCGATGGCAGCCAGTATGACGGTCTGATCCGAGCGCAAGCCCGTGGATTTGTCGACGGGATGCGAGTAGCGCCGTTGGAGCAAGATGTTCTTCTTGGTTCGCACGACGAAGAACGACGAGCAGAGAGTGAACACGAAGAGGCGTTCGAAATCGACGTAGGCCCGATCCATGACGTAGAACGCGCCGGCCTCCGGGCCGATCTCGTCGAGGATGTTGATGTCGTGCACTTTGCCTCCAGTAATGCGGATGAACGTGGGAATATTGCCGTGCAGATCCAGCAGCGTGTGCATCTTCACGGCGGCTTTTTGCTTGCGGAATCTCGCCCACGGAAACAGCGACAGGCAGAGGTCGATTGTTGTCGAGTCGAGAGCGTACAGAGTCTGGTCCAAGTCCACACCGATCGGGTCGTGGGCATATAACGGCCGTGCCATGCCAATCAAGACCTGCGCGAAGTCCGCGTAGATCCGCCAGTCGCGCGACTCGTTCGCGTCGGCCAGTGTCGAGCGCGCTACCCTGCCGCGGAATCCCATGTGGTAGAGTTTGCCGTGCATCGAACGCAGGCACGTCTCGATGTCGCGGAGGCTTGCCCGATAGGTCAGCTGGGCGAATGCCATCGCAAGAAACTGATCCCAGCAGGAGAAACTTTTCAGATAGGAATCGCCGCGGTAGCGCGATACACATTTCTGAAACTCTTTGCTCGGTAGGTGCTCGATCAGTTGGGAGAAAACCGTACGGCCAAGGTTCATCCCTCATTGTGCCGCGTCCGGATGCTCCGTTCAGGCGACCATTTGCGGCCTCGGGATTTCAAATCGTTCCCGGGCAAAACAGGCCATAAGACATTGAACGGTCGAGACTTACCGTCCGATGGCGCGACTTTCCCCGGACAGCACTGGTCACCGAAATCGGATCGCCCGCACCGACCGTTGCAGGTGCGACGTCCTCGGCATCGACGGAAAGATCGAACGGAGGCCGATCGGCTACAAGCTCGAACTCCACTCCGTTCGAGACATCGTTTACCGGGTTTACGTCTCCGGTCACGGAAATCACCACGCCGACGTAGTGTTGTCCCAGTCCCAGGCCTTCGGGCAGGGCATTGTTGGTCGAGGTGAAGGTCTGGTTGACTCCAGTTAGCCCTATCGATCGCGTATTGACCAAGGTGTCATCGAAACTGGAAATCAGCGGGTCGTTAGACAGGTATACGCTGCGTTCAGCATCGCCGCTGAAGCCGGAAACGTTTTCAATAGAGTAGCGAAGAAAGAGTCGGTCCTTTGCCACCGCCATCGCCGGCAACACTTCGTTAAGCTGCACGCCCACATCCGGCCCCGAGGGAGGCGGCGGAGTCGGCCCCGGGCCGGGCCCAGGCGCGGGTGGTAAGCCGAGTGGCAGGAAACTACTGATAATACCCTCGATTGAACTGAACACGATCTGTCCGTCGTCGATGCCGGGTGCTTCAAAGCTGATGCCGCCGTTCTCACTGGGTCCGGTCGCCACCACGATGAAACCCAACGTTCTTGGCCCGTCAGGCCCGTCAGGAAGGCTCGGCGGTATGTTTCCGAGGTAGACGGAGTCGACCGTAAACGATCCGGGGCCGAGGTCGGCGACGCAAGCCACGAGACCCGCGAGGCCTGTCTCGAGGTTCGTGTTCCCTACAAGGATGACAGCCTGCTCCGTGTCGGCGTTCCCCCCCTGCCAACGAATTGTGAAGCCATTGTTACGATTGACCTCTACAAGCTGCTCCGAATTGCTTAGAGTTAGGGGATCGCCGAGGTTGAACTGGGCATTGAAGGCTTCAACGTCGGCCCCCCCCTGCCCGGCGATCGAATAGGGCCCTTGGACAAAGTACAGAGGGGCTTCGTTCAGTTCGAGGTCGATCCCGCCCAATAGCCCTGCGTACGCTCCCGAGCTGTTCGTCAACACGCGCTGTCCGTTGGGACCTGTGATCGTTAGAGTCCCGCCGGCATCTAGCGCAGTCGCGAAATCATCGACGGGAACTGGATTCTCCGTATTGAGCACATCGTTCAGTGCGTCGACAACATTAGACACGATGGTGTTGCAGGTTCCCAGGGGCGGAATCGTGTAGCTTGTCGGCTGGTTCGAAGCTTGAGACGAGGAAACCTCCGTGAAAGCCGCCAAGCCCGCATCGACGGCCAAGCGCTGTGTGATGAATTTGCGGGATGCCAAGTTCAGGTAGAACCAAAGAAGCGAAGTTTTCTCGATCTCGTGACGAAGCGCCTCTTCAGCTGCTAGTCTCCTGTCCGGGCTAACTCTTTACAATAGCTTCTTTGCAGCGGCGCACCTTGTCGAGAATGACATCCGCAGTGGCTTTCCAAACAAACGGTTGGGGGTCGTGGTTCCAGATGGCCAGCCACTGATAGATCGCTCGCTCCAGTTCTGCCACACAATGGAAGGTTCCTCGGCGGATCATGCGGTCGGTGAGGAGCCCGAAGAGACGTTCGACTTGGTTGAGCCAGGAACTGCTGGTGGGCGTGAAGTGAAAGTGGAAGCGGCGCCGCTTTTTGGGTTGCAACCAGCGCTGGACGGCCGCGCTTTTATGGCTGGAGTAGTTGTCCATGATGAGGTGAACTTCTTGATCCAGCGGCACCTCTCTTTCCACTTGGTTGAGAAACCTGACGAACTCCTTGGCGCGATGCCGAGGCAGACAACTGCTAATCACTTTCCCGTTCAGGATGTTGAAAGCAGCGAACAAGGTGGTGGTTCCGTGGCGCTTATAATCGTGCGTTTGTCGCTGTGGCAAGCCGGGCCGTAACGGCAGAATCGGAGCCGTTCGGTCCAGGGCTTGGATTTGGCTCTTCTCATCCACGCACAGCACCAAAGCCCGGTCGGGCGGATGCAGATACAAGCCCACGATGTCCCGCACCTTCTCTTCGAACTGCGGGTCCTGGGAGAGTTTGAATTTCTCTACCCGATGGGGCTGCACCTCGTAACGTTGCCAAACCCCATGCACGAGCGTGCGGCTCACACCGAGATGCCGGGCCAGGGTGCGCACACTCCAGTGGGTCGCATCCGGCGGCCTGGTCTTCAAGGTCGTATCGAGAATCTTCTGCTCCAACTCGGGCGTCAACACACGTCGCGAGCGCTGGCGTTTTTGCCGCCGCCGGATCGCCTCCACCCCGCCCCGCGCGAAGGCGGCTCGCGTCGCGATCACGGTCGGACGCGACAAGCCGATCTGCTGCGCAATGGCGTGGTTGGGCACTCCCTCGCCAGCCAGCAAGATCAGCTGGCATTTCCGCGCCAACATCTGCGGCGTGCTTCCGGCACGGGCCATCGATTCCAGTACCTGTTTCTGCGCCGGATTGATGGCAAGCGGAGTCGCTGGGGTGAACATGCCCCATTACATCATGATCCCGCTATATTGTCAATAGTTATAACGGACAGGACACTAGAGCCGCCCGGGCAATTCCCGACGAGGCGGCGAGGAGATTACGCAGGGGGTCCTTCCCGACGTCGTCGGCGCTCTGGAGAGACAATGAACTCGCCAGCAGCTGGTCGTCGAAGGTTATCGCGCCTCTGAGCAAAGTGACCAGACCGAAACGGCCTGCTTGTCCCGCGTAGGCGAGCAACGGATTCGCGGGATCTGAGCACTGCCCCCGGTTCTGCCGGATGGCCATCGATACAGTGTTGCTGGCGACTCCATCCGCCTCGAGCACGACGGGAACCGAGCAGCCTTCCACCAGGTCGTCGTCGAGCTCTACCACGACTTGATCCAGACCGGGAAACTGCGAGCTGCGCCCGGCATAGGCTACGTTCGAAATGGGCCGACCGCCGACCACGACCATTACTGGGCGCAAAGTGCCGACCGCGCCAACATCGACCGGCGGCATGTTGTCCGGGGCGTTCACGCCACCCACTCCCGTCACCCAGAAAGTGACGAAGTCGTCCGGGGCGGCGCTTATTTCGGGACCGTTTAACGGTTGATTCGTTTGGCTAACGAAATTCGTGATGCTTCCAGGCCCGGACCCCGATCCATTCTGGGTAAAGATTCCGATCGCGCTAGGCACAATGGTGGCAGCAAACGGAGCGCTTCGCTCACCGTTGAAAACCACGGTAATGGTGACCGGGCCCAATGAGGAGTTCGATGGCATGATCGCATTGATTTGGTCGCTCCGCACGAACACAGGAATAGCGTTCACGGTACCACCCGCTCCGGACACCTCGATCGTGACCCCAGCCAGCGAAGTGGGCAAGGGAAATGCAGGGGTAGACACTCCCAGCGCGGGACCCATGTCGCTCCCAAACAGCGTGAAAAGGCTGCCTTGAGCGATCGATCCACCCGGAAGCTCGGGTGGCAGAAAACTGGCGGCGTTGGTGGCGGCCCCCACCGAAATCCCGCGGGGTTCGGGGCTCAGTGACGCGGGGGGCGGGGCGCAAGCGCTCCCCAACAACATCCCGAACAGGCCAAGTATTAGCGGTGCTCCCGGTCCGTGGTTTCTTGTCATGGTTAGGGCCCGGGTCTATCATAGATAGTATACGGTTTTAGATCCCTCACAGAACACAAACGAAATTCGGCGAGTCCGGTTCGCCGGCTGAAACAACGTTGCTAAAGGCTGGATCCATCCTTTTTTTTGTCGGGATCATCATATCCGGTGGTCTCACCTTCTATAACACAAGCCTGCATTCCCCTTATGTGCCCACTCACAGTTCGGACCTGCGTCTGACGGGTGTGGTCTCTGCAAACGAGGTCATTGTTTCCTCCAAGCTGGGCGGACGAATCCGCCGGTTCCACGTCGATGAAGGTTCCTGGGTGAAAATGGACGAGCCAGTGTGCGACCTCGACCGGGAGGAATTGGCCTCTGAACTGGAATTTCCGTTTTGGCCATCCCGCGATGGTCAGGATACTCCGATCCGCGGCTCGGGTGCAAGGTCTTCGTCTTCCTCTCACGATCGATGCTCCGTTCGCTCCCGTTTGGGTCGCTGAATGCCGCTCGATCGCCGCGTTCCAGCTCGCTGGAGGGCTTTTCGCCGACACGGCTCCGAGTAGTTCCCTCTTCAGCAACCCAGCGTCTCTTCTCCGTCGCAGCCGTCGCCCGTTACCCGCCTGGCACAGGCAGCGCCCAGATCCGCCCCAGCATCTCAGCGAACAGCTTGCGGTTGAGATGCCCCTCGGCCAACAGCAGCCAGTAATAGCGGGCATGCTTGACCAGCCGCCCTCCGGTTTTCATCAACCGATGCTGCAAGCTCGTCAGCGACCAGTTCTTGATCCTCTGCGCCAGCCCCAGCCGCCGCCACAGGTTCCCCAGGTTGTAGGCCAACACGCTCAACTGCAAACGCACCTCGTTTGCCCGGAAACGATGACAGGACAGCCGTGTCCAGTGGGTTGCCTGCTTGCCTTCCTTGATCCATTGCTCGGCCGTGCCGCGCTTGTTGTAGAAGCGCACCAGCGACCGACTGGGCAAGCTCATGCTCGTGACGATGAACCCGACGCGAGGAAACAACTCGCCTTGGTGGTGCTCAACCTTGGCCACAACCCGCCGAGGCTTCGACCAACTCGCGGCCTGATAGCGGAAGCTCTTGTAGCGCACTAGTGGCTTCAGGCTCGGCCTGCCCGGCGGACGGAACAGAATCTCTTCGATCTCCAACTCCAGGTTCTTGTTTGCTGGGATGCGAATGACGTAGTCCACTCCGCGATCCTCCAACGCCTCGTAGATCTCCGGCTTGGCGAAGGCGGCGTCGGCGCGGAACGTCACTTGCTTGCCTTCTCCCTGTTGGCGCTCGATCTCGGGCAGCAGCAGTTCGTCCCAGTCCTCGGCGCTGGACACGTTACCCGCTCGCAGCTTCGCCGCCAGACAATCACCGTGCTGGTTGAACAGCAACAGCGGGTGGTAGCAGGTGGACTCGAAATGGCCGTTGTAAGCGCTGCCTTCCTGCTGACCGTGGACCGGGCTTTCCGTGGAGTCCATATCGAGCACGACACGCTCGGACTCGTCCTGCGCTTGGGCTTGAGCGACCAACTCGCGGTTCACCGCCATCAGCCCAAGCAGGTTCTCTTCACTGGCCAGCAGCTCTGCCTCAAAGCTTTGTAGACGCGACGTAAGCGCCCCGCCGCGATCCCAGTTCTTCTTCGAGCCGATCAGACGAAAAGTCGGGTCAGCCGAGACACGGGCAGCATCGTTGAGATCCTCGTAGCCGGCGAGGCGGCTGTAGACCGATTGCCGCACCAGGTCGGCCAGTGGGAACTTCTTGTTTGTGCCTTGCCGCGAATCCGTCAGATGCTCGTCGATCAGCTTGCCCAGTCCGAGCCGCTCGTCCAGTTCCCGAATGAGAATCAGGCCACCATCCGAGGTGACGCGCGATCCTTGGAAATCGACTTTGAGAAATCCGTTGAAGGTGAGCTGAAACGGCTTGTTTTCTTTTTCACCCATTGGGTGTTGGCCTCCGTGCGTCCTGACAGGGCTTGAACCCCTATAAATAAAGACGCTGAAGGCCGCTGCAAGGTCGGGATGCCGAAATCAAATTGGAAATGCGGGCTGAAGTGCGTGCTCATCAAGCTCTCATCAGCCAGCTTTCGGCACGACTCAACCAAGCAACGGAGTTAGTTGCCCTGGAGGAGCAGAGGACGAGGAACCACGTTGCGAAGGCCGAAGCCCAGCTGCAGGTAGCGGAGACAGAGAAGATCCTGGCTCAATCAGAGCTTAGGCAGATGCGCATGGACCTACAGCGGTTCCGAAGGATGTACGACGAGGGGCTAATCTCTCGCCAAGAGTGGGAAAGAGCGGCCACTGAGGCCGAAGTGGCAAAGGCTCGTCTAAGGTCTCGTGACGACCGAGTTCGAGTGTCTCGAGCTGATCTGGATCTGGCTTCTTCCAACGCAGCCCAGGTCGGCCTCGCGTTTCGAGACGTGGAGCAGACACGAGCCCTGTTGGAGCAGCAAGAAGCGCTTCTATCTCGGGCCAAGGCCCGCTTGCGCCATACCGTGGTGACTGCCCCTTTGTCGGGCATGGTGTCGCTTCGGATAGCTTCTCAAGGAGAGATCGTCGGCCCTGGAAACCCGATCGTTACTTTGGTGGATCTGGACGACATCTGGGTTCGGGCGGCGGTGGAAGAAAGCTACCTATCTCGAGTCTTTGTCGGTCAGGAGCTGCGCATTGTCTTGGCTTCGGGAAAAGAGCTGCGAGGACGGGTCACGTTCGTGGCTCCGGAAGCCGAGTTCGCCACCCAACGAGACGTGAATCGAGTTAAGAGGGACATTCGTACTTTCGGAGTTAAGGTTCGTCTCGATAATCCCGACCGCCAAGTCTATCCTGGCATGACTGCTTACGTATTCCTACCCTCCGCCGACCGGGCAAACTAGCAGCTCACGGCCGGCGGTGGGAACGCCGGCGGATCACTGATGGCCATTGTTGAGACTCACCGAATTCAAAAGCATTTCGGCGATCTGCTAGCGGTCAGTGAGTTGACTTTTGAGATTTCCGCGGGAACGACGGTGGGCCTGCTGGGCCCAAATGGCGCCGGCAAGACAACGCTACTGCATATGCTGACTACGCTGCTGAAGCCCACCTCCGGCACAGCCCGGGTCAATGGCTACGACGTTCTCGACGATCCACAGAAAGTCCGCAACTCGATTGGCTTGATTCCCCAGACGCACACCACCGACCCAGATCTCACCGCTGCTGAGAACCTTGCCTTCTACGCCGGGCTATACGGGCTGCCTTTCCACGGTCGCCGACGCCGGATCGATGAGCTCCTGGAAGCGGTCGGGTTGCTCGAGTGGAGAGACAAACTAGTGCGGACCTTCTCGGGTGGAATGCGTCGCCGCCTCGAGATCGCCCGCGTGCTTCTTCACGAGCCTCGGATCCTGTTTTTCGACGAGCCGACAACGGGGCTGGATCCTGCATCCAGAACGTCGGTGTGGGGAATGATGAAGCAAGCCCAGGCCCGGAGCGGGCTTACTATCGTTCTCACCACCCACTACATGGAAGAGGTGGATCCGCTGTGTGACCGGATCGCTCTCATTGATCGAGGGACACTCGTGGCTCTGGATACGCCGAGTCGACTAAAGGCCTCTCTGCCAGACCGTCGGTGCATGGAAGCAACATTTGGGTCACCACCAGCCGGCTGGTCGGCGATCCTTGCGGCCCTGCCGTACGTCAAGCGGGTGCACGGAGGTCCGTATGCATACCAAATCGAAAGCGACGACACGACTCGAACAACCGCCGCCCTCCTAGCAGAAACGCGTTCGAGAAAAGTTGAGCTCGTGGGACTCGGTCTGAAGGCCAATACGATTGAGGACGTTTTCCTCCACTTCACCGGCCACGATCTCGACCAGACCGACGACAGGGACGCGCCGGATGCGTGTTAGCTCCTCGCGGCCGGCCCAACTCATTTTCGCCAGCCTCAGTCCCATTTGGGCGATCGTAGATAGGGACCTGAGAAAGTATGTTCGCACTCCTCAAATCGTCCTTATCTCCACGCTGCTGCCGTTGATTCAGCTCGTTGTGGTGGGATATGCGATCGGTGGACAAATTCGAAACGTTGCGGTTGCTCTCGTCGACCTTGATCGCGGCGGCGAAGGTGCGATTCTGCGGCAGAGATTTGATGCAATCGAAGCCAATGCACAAACGTTTCACATCGTTTTGACCGGCAGTCTAGACCGCGCCACGCGGGCGACGCGACAGGGTGAGGTGGCCGCGGCGATCGTCATCCCGGAAAGCTACTCCCGCAGGGTTCAGCAGGGTAACCGGCCTCAGCTCGGCTTGATTCTCGACAACACGGACCCGTTCGTGGCCGCCGCTCTGACCCAAAAGATGAACGAGTTGCTGACGGCGGTCAACCAGCCCGAAGTGGCCGCCCCACATCTGGCGCGCGTGGCATTGGAAGTGGTCGAGATCTTCCCCTATGTGGAGTACATCCAGTACCTCCTACCCGGGGCCATCACGCTGGCGATCTATGTGTCGGCGGTGATCGGTGGGGGTGTGCTCTATATGGACGACATGGACGACAAGGTCCGTGGCCTGCACATGGGTTATCTGGCGACCCCAGTGACCAAGCTGCAACTGCTGATTGGCATGGTTGCTTCCGGAACCGCCAAGTCGACGTTCGCCGGGCTCTTTGTGACTCTGTTCGGCTCGCTGATTGCGGGTACCGCGGACCGTCTGACCCTTGATAAAGCGATCTTGGTGGCAGGACTCAATGGAGTGACGGGCATGGCTCTGATCAGTTTCATCACTCTGCTGATGGTGCGCGTCAGAGATCCGATGTTGCCCCGGGCTCTCTTTACGGTGCTCAACACGCTGATGCTCTTTCCCAGTGGCGCAATATACCCGATTATACCCGATCTATGGTTTCCCTGAGTGGTTGAAGGTAATCGCTAGAGTGGATCCTTTCACCTATGCCGTGCACGGCTTCCGATCCCTGCTTCTGAGGGATGTGGCTCTGTCCGCGATATTGACTGACATCGCGTTCTTATCGGGATTCGCCGGTCTCTGCTTTGTGGGGGCTTGGATGCTCTTCCCGCGCAGACTTTAGGGAGAGGGAGGTTCAGTGCGGGACGAGCTAATATAAGATGGTCTTCGGGTATGGGTTGTGCCCTTCCATAAGCTCGCAACCAGCGATTGTCGCTATGCTGTTCCAAGCTATAGTGTCTTGAGATACTCCACAAGGTCCCAGCGCTGCTGTTCACTCAACACCGCTCCATACTCATGCCCCGCATTCGAGTTTCCGGGCAACTCGGTGCGCAGCAGAAAAGACCCTGCCGGGGCATCAGTTCGGAATCCCACTTTTTGGGGATCAAATTCGCGACTACCCACATAAAACTCCTTGCTTCGCTGCTCGGCGGGCAGGAGTAGCTCGTAAAGGTTAGGTACGGATCCATTGTGAAGGAAAGGCGCCGTCGCCCAAATCCCCGACAGAGGTCTCGCCTTGTAGGAGAGAACTCTGGCCTGTTTAGTTTCGTCGCGATAACCGGTGTATTCAAGTCGCTCCGGCTCTGACAAGCGCAATGTGTCGAACTTCTTCGTCATGATCCGGGAAAGTACCTCTTTGAGCAGATCCCCTGCCAGCATTGTTTGTCGGCTGCCAAGCAAAGGTGCAAGCTCTCCTGTCCGAGCTGTTCGCAGAGAGAAGTTGAGAACAGCCCTTGAATCGGTACCGACAAGTGCAAACGGAACCATGCTGACGGCAATAAACCGGTGATCATGCGAGTTCGGAAGTGTCAGCGGGTAGGGACGTTCTGCGGCGCGACAAGTCGAGCAACTTACCCGGCCGCTCTGAAACAGTGCCCTCCCACGCTCCGCTCCGGCCGAATCAATCGGTCCAAAGACATCTTGCGGCCATGAGGGTGGCTTGAGCTTGTCGATCTGCTGCTCTAGCAGAAACATGTTGGGGACGTTGGCGGTGGAGTTAAACCCGCATTTCCAATTTGATTTCGGCATCCCGACCTTGCAGCGGCCTTCAGCGTCTTTATTTATAGGGGTTCAAGCCCTGTCAGGACGCACGGAGGCCAACACCCAATGGGTGAAAAAGAAAACAAGCCGTTTCAGCTCACCTTCAACGGATTTCTGAAAGTCGATTTCCAAGGATCGCGCGTCACCTCGGATGGTGGCCTGATTCTCATTCGGGAACTGGACGAGCGGCTCGGACTGGGCAAGCTGATCGACGAGCATCTGACGGATTCGCGGCAAGGCACAAACAAGAAGTTCCCACTGGCCGACCTGGTGCGGCAATCGGTCTACAGCCGCCTCGCCGGCTACGAGGATCTCAACGATGCTGCCCGTGTCTCGGCTGACCCGACTTTTCGTCTGATCGGCTCGAAGAAGAACTGGGATCGCGGCGGGGCGCTTACGTCGCGTCTACAAAGCTTTGAGGCAGAGCTGCTGGCCAGTGAAGAGAACCTGCTTGGGCTGATGGCGGTGAACCGCGAGTTGGTCGCTCAAGCCCAAGCGCAGGACGAGTCCGAGCGTGTCGTGCTCGATATGGACTCCACGGAAAGCCCGGTCCACGGTCAGCAGGAAGGCAGCGCTTACAACGGCCATTTCGAGTCCACCTGCTACCACCCGCTGTTGCTGTTCAACCAGCACGGTGATTGTCTGGCGGCGAAGCTGCGAGCGGGTAACGTGTCCAGCGCCGAGGACTGGGACGAACTGCTGCTGCCCGAGATCGAGCGCCAACAGGGAGAAGGCAAGCAAGTGACGTTCCGCGCCGACGCCGCCTTCGCCAAGCCGGAGATCTACGAGGCGTTGGAGGATCGCGGAGTGGACTACGTCATTCGCATCCCAGCAAACAAGAACCTGGAGTTGGAGATCGAAGAGATTCTGTTCCGTCCGCCGGGCAGGCCGAGCCTGAAGCCACTAGTGCGCTACAAGAGCTTCCGCTATCAGGCCGCGAGTTGGTCGAAGCCTCGGCGGGTTGTGGCCAAGGTTGAGCACCACCAAGGCGAGTTGTTTCCTCGCGTCGGGTTCATCGTCACGAGCATGAGCTTGCCCAGTCGGTCGCTGGTGCGCTTCTACAACAAGCGCGGCACGGCCGAGCAATGGATCAAGGAAGGCAAGCAGGCAACCCACTGGACACGGCTGTCCTGTCATCGTTTCCGGGCAAACGAGGTGCGTTTGCAGTTGAGCGTGTTGGCCTACAACCTGGGGAACCTGTGGCGGCGGCTGGGGCTGGCGCAGAGGATCAAGAACTGGTCGCTGACGAGCTTGCAGCATCGGTTGATGAAAACCGGAGGGCGGCTGGTCAAGCATGCCCGCTATTACTGGCTGCTGTTGGCCGAGGGGCATCTCAACCGCAAGCTGTTCGCTGAGATGCTGGGGCGGATCTGGGCGCTGCCTGTGCCAGGCGGGTAACGGGCGACGGCTGCGACGGAGAAGAGACGCTGGGTTGCTGAAGAGGGAACTACTCGGAGCCGTGTCGGCGAAAAGCCCTCCAGCGAGCTGGAACGCGGCGATCGAGCGGCATTCAGCGACCCAAACGGGAGCGAACGGAGCATCGATCGTGAGAGGAAGACGAAGACCTTGCACCCGAGCCGCGGATCGGAGTATCCTGACCATCGCGGGATGGCCAAAACGGAAATTCCAGTTAAACCGTTCCTTCTCCGGGCCGGTCAAGGTAAGCCTGGAAAAGACTCCCGACACCTCCCCGAGGTTTCGGGAGAGCGGGTTATTGGCTGATCCGTTCCACTGGACCCACTCGAGCTGAGGAGTGTCCCAGAGAAACGGATAATTGACGGGTGCGTCTGGAACGCGAAGGTTCTCCGGAACCCCTAGCGCTTCCGCGACGACTTCGTTGATCAAAATGCCGAACGCATCGACCCTTCCATAGCCGTAAGGGTGGGGCGATCGACTGCGCTCCGCAAACCGGCGCAAACGATTGCTTTGGAGCCGAACTTGCTCCCGCAGGGATGATTCATCCGGTGCCGTCGAGTCTTGCCCTAAGACACGGCCGGCGAACCGGGCCCACTTGGCGCCCCCAGCAACGGTCTCATCCAGCGCCTCGATCATGGTCGTATATAGCGCTGTAAAGTCCGCCAATGCAGGCCCGCCGTCGACACGAATCGCCGTCCCCTGGTAGTTGACCTGCCCCGTATGACAAGCGGCGCATGTCAGTCCCATCCAGGATGTTCCATCGGGGTCCTCATCCTTGACGAAGCCGACCGGCAGACCGTCCGGATTGTACTCGGATCTTGCCGGGTTCGAGAGATAGCGGAGGCCCTCAATGTGTTGCGTTTCTCGAAGAAGCGCTTGGCTGTCAGGCTGCTCGAGGGCCAAGAACCAGTCGTAAGGAATCATCTTCGAGCCCTGTGCTGTGGCGTAGTATCTTTGCCTCTCCTTGGGTTCCCAGCCTTGCTCCAGGTGAATCATCCGTTTGGGCCACCCTTGATCGCCAGGGGATACCGTCAAGTGAATCCGAGCATGGCTTCGCACACCGCTGACTTCGAGTTGGAGCGCGGCCCTTGACTCGGACGGAAACCCATCAGGGACCACTATCTCAACTCGGAATAAGCCCGCCGTTTCGGGCACGACACGAGCTGATCTGATCGTAGCCAAACGGCCCCCTATCCAAGCAGTTATCGGCAGAGTGTTTGAAGATAGAGGAGTTGGGGGAGCACGGTGACCGCTGGTCAGAAGCGGTAAAACGCAACCCAGGCCGGTAGCGTAGACACTGACAGTGCTCCCACTCGTAGCGGCGCTTCCGCGGCCGTTCCAACTGCCGTCTTGATTGATAGCGAGCGCCTGACCGGATCCGCTGCCGTTGCGGGCGAAGACCCCAGGGTGCCCGGGTAGGATGGAAAGCGTCAGGTCCGCGATCACCTCGCCGTCAACGTGAGCGCGAATCCTTGCTGTCGGTTCTGAAGCCACTTCATAGGGGATCTGAAGGTTGATTTGCGCTGGGGACACATAGTAGAGCGGGGCGCCGATGTCGTTTACCGTCACAGTGACGACACCTAACGTGGTCGGGAGGGTTGCTGTCGTGTCTGGCTCGATCGCGGCTGTGGGTACCGAGACTCCAAACAGGGACGCGATCTCCCCGGGCGAGACTCCTCCCCCGCTGAAGCTTGCCGCGTTTACGAGAGCGATGGAATTGGTCGCGGGACGGCTACGCGCTCGGGAAGGTGCGTGCGGTCGTTGGCCTAAGGCGCTCCCACTCAGTAGGACGGTTAGGATGAGCAAGCGGAGAGAAATGGCCGCTCTCGTCTTCTCCCAATTACTGCAAAGTGGGAACACTCCGTCATTTTACTATGCACCATCTGTCTCGACCAGAGGCGTCACCGTTGAGGATGTGCGTCAATTGGTAGAAGAGCAGCGACTTTCCGACCCGAGCCGTTGGTAGGCTCGGGGTCGAGGCAGGGTCAGGCCTCCTACCGTTCTGCCATCTTCTTGGGATCTGACGTAGGTGGAGCGTTTACGAGTGCAAGAATCAGCTTCTCCATGGAAGCTGACGGCAACTTCTGGATGGCTGCGATGTAGCCTGCTTCTCGTTCTGGGATGTCGAGTGCCATCCAGCTTGACGATACTCTCTAGCCTATCGCGGTGTCAATTGCCCCTTACGCCTGCCGCGCATAGGCTTTTTGAGAGCATCGTTTCATGCTTCACTTCACCCGTGCTCCCCGTCAATTGCTCGTACCTGACTCCCTTGTCGATGATCCCGCCCACGGAAAAACGTTCGATATTGCGCTTGACCGCCTGTACCGAAACACGCGGTTCAACCTAATAGAGTTCTGCCAGGTGCGGACTGAGCATGACCTTGTGGTCTCAGATCAGAAAAATCCGCCGTTCGATTATCTCGACGGGCACAGGGAGCTGGTTGGTTGCTGGGGGTTTGGGTTTTGTCGGCATGTGACCGTAGCTAACTAACCAGCATTTCTCACCGCGGCGGCGGTGGATTCGGCCAAAGGCCCGGCGGTAGTGGCTCGCGGCAACGGTCTGTGCACAGCGCCCAGCGTAGAGTATCTCGGCAAGCGGGCGCGATGAATCGCGACGAATCGCGCCCCTACATCCCTGACGGCGGGCATTTGCTTCCACTTCTGGCGACCGCTGGTGAGAAACGCTGGTTCAGGATGTCAACCGCTGCTCTATGGGTTATCTTTCCGCCTGATAGTTCGGCGCTTCTTTCGTGATCAACACATCGTGGACATGCGCTTCGCGCAGGCCTGCCGATGAAATTCGAACAAAGCGCGTCTTCTCTTGCAGGTCGGAAATCGTGCCGCAGCCGCAGTAGCCCATGCCGGATTTGACGCCCCCCACAAGTTGGTGGACAAGGTCGCCGAGGAGACCCTTATAGGGAACGCGGCCTTCGACGCCTTCGGGTACCAACTTTCCACTGGCCGCATCCTGACCGTAGCGCTCGCCGCTGCCACTTGCCATCGCGCCCATCGACCCCATGCCACGGTAGGCTTTGTAGGTCCGG
This sequence comes from Bryobacterales bacterium, assembly GCA_965248205.1. Classification (GTDB taxonomy): domain Bacteria; phylum Acidobacteriota; class Terriglobia; order Bryobacterales; family UBA6623. Next base: position 4,347,330 of record CBDFIS010000006.1, on the reverse strand, counting down.
CCTTGATAAAGGACGGTCTCGCCGGGGCTTTCTTCGGTGCCCGCAAGCAGGCTGCCGATCATGACGCAATCGGCCCCGGCTGCTACCGCTTTGGTGATGTCGCCGGAATACTTGATGCCGCCGTCGGATATGAGAGGCACGCCGGCCTCGTGAGCGGGACTAGCGCATTCGTGGATCGCGGTGATCTGGGGAACACCCGCACCGGAAATCACCCTCGTGGTGCAGATTGATCCCGGACCGATCCCAACCTTGACCGCATCCACCCCCAAGCTGACGAGGTCCTTGACGGCTTCCTCGGTCGCCACGTTGCCGGCGACAAGCTGGAGGTCCGGGAGAGCCTGGCGCAGCTCTTTTACAGCTTCCGCCACCCGGCTCGAGTGCCCGTGCGCGGTATCAATCGCCAGAACATCCACGCTCTTCGCCGCCAGCGCCTGCGCCCGCTCCAGATAGTCTCCGGAGGCTCCGACGGCCGCACCCACGAGCAGCCGGCCGTGTGCGTCTTTCGCGGCGATCGGATAGTCGAGCTTCTTCTGAATGTCCTTGACAGTGATCAGACCCTTGAGCACGTAGTTTTCATCCACCACTAAGAGCTTTTCGATGCGGTGTTCCTGAAGGATTTGTTCCGCTTCTTCCAAAGTGGTGCCGACACCCACGGTGACCAGGTTTTCCTTGGTCATGACCTCGCCGATCGGCATGTCCAGTCTGGTCTCGAACCGCAAATCGCGATTGGTGAGGATGCCGACAAGCTTTCCCTCCCGGGTGATCGGCACACCCGATATACGGTAGCGCTTCATCAGCTCCAAGGCTTCGTGAATTTTGTTCTCCGCCGACATGGTGATCGGATCGACGATCATGCCGCTTTCACTACGCTTTACGCGATCCACCTCCTCGGCCTGCCGCTCGACCGGCATGTTTCGATGGATGAAACCCAGTCCGCCCTGGCGAGCAAGCGCTATCGCCAGCCGCGATTCGGTAACCGTGTCCATCGCGGCGCTCACGAGTGGAACGTTGAGCGTAATCTTCCGGGTCAGCTTGGTGGTCGTATCGACCTCGGCGGGCAGAACAGAACTGAAGGAGGGAACCAGAAGAACGTCGTCGAAGGTGAGAGCTTCCGGGACCGGGCTGTTAACCATACGTCATGATACGGAAGGTCCTGACAGCCACGCAAGGCATGTATGCGGGCGGGCCTGGTGAAACCGCTGCGCTGCTCCAATAGATTGGGGGTTCGCAAGCAGAGACGGCAGCGTGATTGCACCACGGGCTATCCCGCTTTTCTCACGAAGGTCCGGATGGCCCGCGTTGAACGAACGTTATGTGTAGGGGCGGACCGCCGCGTCCGCCCATGCGCGAGATTCACACCGCGTCGCATTCGATCACGGGACCAAACCGCGCAAAAACCTCTCCGGGCGGGCACAGTGGCCTGCTCCTAAAGTTCTGTCGTGAGAAATGCGGGATAGGCCACTCAGTCCACCTTGCCATCAGCCTTAACCTTCATCGCCCTCTCCCTCCACCGGCTCCTGCGACGTAGTTTCCCCGACGCTCTCCCCGCCATCCTCTTCCCAAACATCGTCGGATAACGAGACCGAGGGCGGGGCTTGCACCTTTCCGTCAACCGCGACCCTGTCAGTTACCGCCGCTGTAGAAATCGGTGGTTCACTAGAAGCGGCCAAGGAGGGCGCCACAACAGGCCTGACAAGCTCAGCGCGGTCCGCCTCTTGATCGCGATATTGCAATTGATACAACCGCCAGTAGATCCCCTTTTTCGCTAGCAGATCTTGATGCCGGCCTTGTTCGCGAACCTTGCCTTTGTGCATGACGAGAATCCGGTCGGCCCGCTGAATGGTCGAAAGCCGGTGCGCGACGACGATAGACGTGTGGCCGGAAACCATCCGCGAGAGCGCCCCGCGGATCTTCAGCTCTGTCTCAGTGTCAACGCTGGAAGTCGCTTCATCCAAGATCAGAAAGCTCGGATTGTGGGCCAAAGCCCGCGCGAAGCTGATGAGCTGTTTCTGGCCCGACGAGAGCGAGCTTCCGCGCTCGAGCAGTGGCTCGTCGAATCCGTGCGGCAAGCTTTGAACAAAACCATCGAGGTTGACGTCGCGGGCAACTTGCTCCACGCGTTCGAGGGAAACGGCCTCGTCTCCCATCCGGATGTTACTCGCGATCGTACCGGCAAACAAATAAGGATCCTGTAGGACTATGCCGAACTGGCGGCGAAGCTCGGAAACCGGCCACTCCTTGATGTCTCGACCACCCACCAAAATCCGACCTTTTTGGATTTCGTAGAAACGCAGCAGCAGGCTGACAAGGGTGGTCTTGCCCGCTCCGGTGTGGCCGACGATGGCTAGCGTTTCTCCGGGCTCGATGCGAAAGCTGACGTCTCGCAGAACCCACTCCTCGCCGGCGTACGCAAACCAAACGTTCTTGAACTCAACACCCTGGGGAACAGCAGGTCTGTGCGAGGGGTCCCGTGGCGCCCCGGCTGCCTCCGCCGATGATGGCCTCTCTGCCTCTTCGATCTCTTCGTCGGGGGGCGTGTCGAGAAGTTTGAAAATGCGTTCCGCGCTGGCCATCGCAGACTGGAGAACGTTGTATTTTTCGCTGAGATCCTGAACCGGCCGGAAGACCCGAGTTCCGTATTGAATGAAGGCCACGACGATACCGATGGTCACCCCACCTTCGATAACGCTAGCCCCCCCGTAGACGATCAGGACAGCGATCGCCAAAACGCCCAGCCATTCGACGGCGGGGAAAAAATAGGCATGCGCGCGGATCGCCCTATAGTAGGCGTCGCGATGCTCGGCGTTGATTTGATCAAACTCTCGCTCGCTCCCCCGCTCGTGGCTGAAAAGCTGCACGACACCAATCCCGGTTATGTGCTCCTGCAGAAACGCGTTGATCTTGGCGACCGCGACGCGGACTTCGCGGTAGCTTTTCCGCGCCCTTCGCCGAAACCAGATCGAGACCAGCGCCACCAGCGGCACCACACTGAACAAACCAGCCGTCAGATCGGGGCTGAGATGAATCATCGCTGCCAAGATAAAGGTTAGCGTCAGCACATCGCCGAAGATCGCCACGACCCCCGATGTGAACATCTCGTTGAGTGTGTCAACGTCGGTCGTCGTTCTGGTCACTAACCGCCCGACGGCATTGCGATCATAGAAACCGACTCCCATTTTTTGCAGGTGAGAGAAGATCTCGAGGCGCAGGTCGTACATGACGCACTGCCCCGTGTAGTGCATCACGTAGGTCTGCACAAAGCGGAACAGGAAGCCAGTGAGCAAGACCGCCAGGTAGATCAGAGCCAGGGCATTCAGACCCGCCAACACCTCCGTCGGCAGCCAGGGATCAAGGACTGAGGTAGCAGCGGGTTCGGGATTGAGGTAGCGATCGATCGCAACCTTGGTTAAGTAGGGTCCCGCCACCGCCAGCAGTGAGTGAATGACCAGTAGGCAGACCGACACGACGACCAGCGCTTTGTAGGGCCGAAGGTAGCGCAGCAGCCGCGCCACCAGTCGCGAGTCGTAGATCTTCCCGATGGCTTCGTCTTCCATTTACGTTCGTTTGCCTATCAGCCCGTCCTAGAAGTTAGGTTCGGCGAAAAATGGGGACTGCCATGGACAGTGCGGGGCAATAAATTGCGCCCAAGCGTCGACAAGAGGGTCGACGCGGCAGACGTGGGCGTCTGCGCCACAACATCAGACGCCGTAAGCCAAACAGTGGTGCTCCGAGTGTAAGGCAACAACCGCCCTAGTGGCGCAGGTCCCCAGACCTGCCGTGTCGGTACTCTTACCGACACCTGTTTCCGAGCTACCCACGCGCAAGGACCCAGGTGGGGATGAAAGTGCCACTCACCAAACGACCCCGCGACATCCAGATTTATCTCGCCCGGCCTCGGCCGCTCGTCCCTACCCCTTCCCCGGCGCAGTGAGTCGCGATTTATCGCGCCTGCCTTTGGTACCAGTGATTTCTTCACACCCTCCTGTAACCATCTTTCTATGCGCACGCCGGCACCCCTACACACGTTCCAACTCCCGCTCAAGCAGCTGCTTTTCGTAAAGCCTCGAGTAATATCCGCCCTTCGACAGCAGCTCTTCGTGCGTGCCCCGCTCGACGATTCGGCCCTCTACGAGCACCACAATCTGGTCGGCGTGCTGGGCCATCGAAACACGATGCGAGATCATGAGCGTCGTCCGGTTTCGCATGATCACGCGGAGCCGTTCGAGGATCTTCTCCTCCGTCATCGTGTCAACGCTCGACAAACAGTCGTCCAGAATCAAGATCCGCGGGTCCCGGATGACGGCACGAGCGATCGCTGTGCGTTGTCTCTGCCCACCCGACAGGGTCATTCCCCGTTCGCCCACCAGAGTCTCAAACGCTTCGGGGAACTCCGCAATGTCGTCGGCGATGTGGGCGACAGTCGTCGCTTCCAGTACTCGGCGGGTTTCCGCCTCAGGGGCTCCGAATGTGACGTTCTTACGAATGCTTTGGCTGAACAAGAACGTTTCTTGCGGCACGAACCCGACCGAGCGGCGAAGCAGATCGAGCGGGATGCGCCGGACGTCCTCCCCGTCCACCCTGACCGAGCCGCGCTGCGGTTCCAGTAAGCGCGGTACTAGATTGACAAGTGTGGTCTTGCCGCTGCCCGTCGGACCGATGATTGCCAACGTCTGCCCCGACGGAACGTATAGGTCAATGTCGACCAGCGACGGCCGGTCCGACCCAGGGTACGAGAACGTTACGTTCCTGAACTCGAGGTGACCCCGGATGCTCTTGATCGTCGAGTCGGTCTGCTCGGAATCCGCAATCTCCACGGGACGCTGCAGCAGCTCGTTGAGGCGCTCGAGAGAGGCGGTGCCCCGCTGAACAAGGTTGACCACCCAACCGAACCCGATCATCGGCCATGTCAGCATCGCCATGTATGCCATGAACATGACGAAGTTGCCGAGCGTGATCTCGCCCTGTAAGACTTGCCGGCCTCCGTACCAAAGGACAATCACGTAGGTGAACCCGACCAGCACTTCCAGCAACGGGTAGAATTTGCCCCAAAGCCAGACCAGCTTGAGATTCTGCACGACGTAGTCGTCGCTGAGCTCACGGAAGCGCTGGATTTCGGCCCCTTGGCGCGAGTAGGCTCGCACGATTCGCGCGTTGCTCAGGCTTTCCTGCACCAGCGAGCTAATGTCGGAAAACTTCTTCTGAATCTGCTGAAACCCCTCATGAATCTGGCGTCCAAAGTAAGTGACCGTCAAAGTGACAAGGGGAATGGGCAAGAAGACAAGGCAGGTCAGGCGCCAATCCGTCGAACTCATCACCGTCAACACGATCAGGAAGGTCAGCAAAACGTCGACCGAATACATGACGCCCGGGCCAAGCATGAGCCGCACGGCGTTCATGTCATTTGTTGCCCGCGACATTAGGTCCCCGGTCCGGTAGGACTGGTAAAAACGCTGCGACAGTTTCGTCAGGTGCGAGAACAGATCGTTGCGCAAGTCGTACTCGATGTCGCGCGAGATGCCGATCAAGATCCAGCGCATCCAGTACTGAAAGACGCCTTTCATCAGGGCCAAGACCAGCAGAAGGGCAGCCAGCTCAACGAGCGCCTCAAGTGCGAAATCCTCTTCCAGGAGGTCAATCGCAAATCCCATCGTGGCCGGGATCGAGGCCGCTAGAAGGGTCTTTGAGCCCAACGCCAGAAAACCAACCCCGTAGCGCCAGCGGTAGCGGATCAGGTAGGGGTAGAGCGTCCGTAGAGTCTTCAACATGCGCCTTCACTCGAACCACGAATGCAGGGTCTTGAGGGATTCGAGAGCGAAGACTTTCCTTCCCTGGCGGCTCCGCCACCAATCTTCGGGCCGAAAGTCGGGATAGTCGGCCGCGACGAAAAGGTAGTCGACGTCCTTCGAACCGTGCTTATGGAAAATGTAGCGAGCTCGTCGGGTGTGAAAATTTGAGGTTACCACGAGGGCTTTTCGTATCCCGCGCCGCCGCAGTTCCCGATCGATTTGATCTGCTTCCTCAAGTGTTGAACGCGCCTCGATGGGAAAGCTCTCGAAGATCTGGTCCGAAGCGCCGCGGGCAACAGCGAACGGAATCGCCAACTCCGACTCGGGAGCGCCAAAGAAGTTTTTGGGGCCGCTGACCAGTACTCGGGGGGCGTAACCTTTTTCGACTAATTCCGCGCCCAGTAGGATTCGCTCGCCATAATGGTCGCCGGCGAGTACGATCACGATGTCAGCCGTTTCCAACGGGTCAGACCTGACCAGAAGCTCTCCCATCGACGTCAGCCAGCTTGCGCGGCTGCCGTAAACCAGGGCTATCGTCAAGGCCAATAGCAGAGCCGCTCTCAGCCAGCGGCGACGGAGGAGCGGAAGGCGGGATTTGGGGTCCGACCTGGAAAGAACCACTTACCCGGCCTATTTTACTGCCTTCGAGGTAAGGCTCCGGCGGTGGAACCGCCAAGTGGTCAACTTTGATGATCTTCGGAGGGAGACTTGTCCAAGTGACCGACTGTCTTCAGGCGCTGATAAAGACGCTCAACGTCGGCTTCGTCCTCCGAACGAAGAAGTCTGAATCGCCGCGAAGCGGGCTGTTCGGGCCGGCTGCTCAGCGAAATCACCTCGTCCGAATACTGGGCGTTGGCCAGTTCGTCGATAGACGCCCGGCGAGTGAGCCGTTTCATCTGTTCGATCAGACTCTCAATGGCGTCGGTGTCGCCGGGGTAGATGAGCCTGATCGAACGACCGTCCTTGAGAAAGATCCGCAGCATCAGGGGCGACACCCAAGCCGTGGGTTCGATGCGCTCCACGTCCCTCCAGCGGAAGCTTTGTGGACCGATCTTGATCCCTGATCTGTTCACCTCAATGGCCGGGCGTGTGGCCAAGTAACCCAAGGCCGCCGAGCTCCCCAGAAACAGGGCGGCCGGAATGAACGCAAAGGGCCATTGGGTTCCACACCAGAAGGAAAAAACCCCAAAAGCCAGAGCTACGATGCCGGCTAGGCGGTGTTGGCGGGCTGGAAGATAGCGGTTCATGACCCGTCACTCATAAGCCTAGCGCTGACTGAACTGTCCGTCAACCGGCGAGACGCGGGAGTCTGGAAATTGGTTTTGCGTAGACCCTTTCGCCCCCTTGGGAGGGCCCGAACGGCCTATTCCCGCCCTGTCCGCGCAGCATTGTTACAAATCGGAAGACTCGTCCGAGTGCTCCTGCATTCGCTGCGTGGTTTCAACCACGTAGTGGGCTGCGCTGATCAGGGTAGTCGCCGCCGTGGCCCAGATGAAAACGGAGACAGCCTCGCTGCTCCACCAGGTCTGCTCAGCGTTGTGTACGACGACGGCCAGAATCGTCAAGAACTGGACCGCGGTATTGACCTTGCCGAAAACGCTTGGCGGAAAATCTCGAATCGACGTGGCGAGTATCATCACCACAACTGTCGCCATGATGATCAGGTCCCGGCTGAGCACCAGAATCGTAACCCACCAGGGGAGAACACCTATCAAGGCTTGGACGACAAACGCCGAGATCAGCAGCAACTTATCGGCCATGGGATCCAAAAACGCTCCCAGTCGCGTCCTTTGGTTAAAGCGCCGCGCAACAAGCCCGTCGACGGCATCCGTCAGCCCGGCCGCTACGAACAACCAGAGTGCCGTGTCATGCTGCCGATAGATCATTGCAATCAGGATGAACGGCAGCACCAGCATCCGGACCATCGTCAGCTGGTTGGGGATCGACAATGCTTGCCGAATCGCCGACGGAGGTGCTTCGCCAACGGTCCGTGTCGCTTGGTCGAGTGGGTTCTGCGTGCTCATAGCTACGTGAAATGGCGGATGCCCTGGCTGGTTTGCTTGAGCAAGGTGGTTGCCAGATCTTCGATCATCGAGAAATGAACTAACTTCTCGCGCCACTCGGCCGGGATGGCGTCAACGCCATAATACGCTCCGGCCATTTGGCCGTAGACAGCCCCGGTCGTATCCGCATCGTTGCCCAGATTGACAGCCAGTAGAGCGCCTTCCCGGAATGTCGTTGTGCGATCAAACGCCCATAGGGCGGCCTCGAGCGTGTCGACTACGTAGCCGGTCGCCGGCAACTCGGAAGCTTCTTTGTGCTTGTAGACACCCCGTGCAATCGCGCCGATACGCGGGGTGAGCGCTACACGCTGAAAGAACCAATAGTTGTAGACGGGCGAATAAAGGTCCGTGAGCAGATTTTGCTTCGACTCACCGCGCAGAGCGCCGATCATCAAACCGGTGAGATAGCGGCAGGCGTCCACGGCCTCGCCGGCCCCGTGAGTTGTCTTCGACATCTCGGCCGCCAGATCCATGGCGCGCGAAGCGTCGTGAAGCAAGTACATCGGTATCGGCGCCAGCCGCATCAGTGACCCGTTGCCGGCGGTATCCGCGTCGGTCACGCCGGCGTAAGGCTCTCCCGTCGCTTCGTAACGCTTGAGTGACGCCGACACGGTGCCTCCGATGCCGAAACACCTTCCCGTGCTGCTGAGGTAACCTTCCCGCATCCAGCGGACGTAGCGGTCCATCTGGTCTTTCGCTCGAAAGCCGCCGGATTCCACTAAACTCGTCGCCAAGCACAGCGCCATCGAGGTGTCATCCGTCCAATGCCCGGCCCCCAGTCCCCCGACGCCGCCGCCGACCATACCCTCGATCGGCGTGAAGCTGCCTGGTGGACAGCCTTCGATCGGCGCTCCCAGGGCATCACCCACGGCCAGGCCGACCAACGCTCCCAGATAGCGCTTGTGGACCCCCTGCTCCCTAACCTGTTCCATGGCAACGCAAGAATTCATTCTAGTAGACTGTCTCAGAGAAGACTTTATGATCGTCCTTGCGACGTGGCGCGCGCTTTCAGCGTGCTGTGTCGGGCTTTCGATCCCGACATTTCCGAACCTATAGGTAACTCGTCTCCATGACAGTCCACTAGTGCAGTGCGCCGGGCGGATTGCACCTTATCCCGAACGGCCCGGATGCCGCTGTTTCGCGCCCCTGGGAGGATTCCGCTGGTGCCGATGATGAGATCTGGATGGAGCAAACGCCTCCCAGCCGCGTTCACGCGGCTTTGTCTTCTTAGGCCAGCCGTTTTACGGCTGGTAGGCCCCGCCGCTCAAGGTTGGTCAGCCCGTTTCAACGGGCTTCCCTCTCCACAACGGAAATCCATACGTTGCGGTATTAGTGGCGGACTACACTAGCGCGGCCTCCGGAGGGCCAAAGCGCGCCAGTCAAGGCGGACGCAGCCGGTCACGCAACGCTCTTGGGCCGTTGCTATCCTACCAAGGAGCCGCCGCATGCGGATTCGCCTCATCGACATCGCCCACGCCCGCTCGGGCGATAAGGGCGACACCGTCAACATAGGCCTGATTGCCCGCGAGTCCCGTTTCTACCCGCTCCTCGTCCGCGAAGTGACGGCTGATCGCGTCAAAGCACACTTCGGGACGCTGTGCCGCGGCCGCGTGGAACGCTACGAGCTGCCCAACCTGGAAGCGCTCAACTTCCTGCTCCACCAAGCCCTCGGCGGAGGAGGAAGCCTATCCTTGCGAACCGATGCCCAAGGCAAGACCTTCAGCACGGCATTGCTTCGAATGGAAATAGACGTCGGCGAAGAAGAGCTATGACGGAAGGATGAAGTCACCGTCGAATATGCTCCCCAGCGTGCTTCAAGGGTAGAAGGTGCTGTGGCATCCCAGTCGCCGCGCGGCCCTTTAGGGGGCCGGGGCCGCAACGCAGTCAGCGGCCATCACTTTTGAGTGGTCCTAGTTTTGGTTGGGCCGGCAATCCTCCGGCTTCGTACTCTGGTACAGACCGGGGACAGGGGTAACAGATGAGTCGGACCCGGGCCGATTCGAAAGTCCCATTTTTAGGTGTAGGTGTCGCCTTTCGCCTAAAGAGTGCGACACTGGTGGTGCGGGCTACTGGTGAGAAAACGCCTTTATCGACAGGAACCGGGCTGGTCTGCTGGCACCGGGACGCTGCAACACTATGGGTAATTCTGTTGCACCAGAGATCGGAAACTGGCGACTCATCTAGCTGATGGGTTTCCAAGTGGGAAACCTGAGTGTTGTACCGCTGGCGACGTGACAGGAATAGCTTCGCCGGACGAATGAACTTGTCGCAAGCGGTACTGACTTGGGCCAAATCGCTGATTTCTATTCGCCCACAGACTCCTGTGCCTGAGGTTCGTTGACCCTTAGCGTAGGTTTTCGTTCCGTTGATAGTCAGAGGCCTACTACTGCCCAGACCGCCCCTAGTAGGGCCGGTACACTGCCGACCGGCTTCCAAGAGGGTCACTGGGGCTAGAAATAGCCAGACGGAGGCATTGGCCCGCGCTCGTACAGGACAAAGTCCTCGAACTGCTGGCATGGGTCGGCCGGATTGGCTTCGAGAACGGAGTCTACCCAACTGCGGCCAGGCACAACGCGACACCGCCCATTGCCATCGAGGACCGCTCGCCACGCCTCAAGAAGGGTGTCTATACTTTCAGCTCGGTTCTCGTCAAGCAACTCCGCGATACGCCCGCTCACCACAGCAGCCGCAAACGAAGTCCCTGCTGTTAGAAGGATCTCAGTTTTCATCTCGATGAACTCTCTAAGCACGGCACGAAACTTCTTCTCGTACGATTCCGGCGTGCCATTGATCGGTTCAGCCGGCGGTTCCAACCAGGGCAGGGGTTCCGGTGGTTGCCACCTATCAAACAAGGTACTGAAGGCCCGAGCGAGCCGACTCTGACAAGACCTTTCGCTAAGCTCTGCGGTGACAATCCCGAGCCACATCTCTATGCCCGTGTCGGTAGCGTCGGTGGCGCAGAAATCGAGCCCCCATCCGTAGTTTGAGTACCCCTTCATCAGCTGGGTTTGGGGATCGACCGAGCCGACCGAAATAACCGACTCGTACGCGGCAGGGTAGGCCAAAGTCGGACTGCCTTCGTTGCCGGCAGCCCCAACGAACACAATTCCAGCGCGCGACATCTGGTCGAAGACAACTTCATCGAAGGCGTTCCAATCAGCACCCCAGCTCAAGTTGACGACAAGGTCAGTCGTAGGGCTGCTCTTTCTAGCCATAACAATCTTTGCAAGAGCTTGATAACGGGAACTAGTGCCACCCATGTCCAGCAGTGTCACCGGTCCGTCGTAAGCCGCCTGTGCAGCGTCCCGCATCAATCGTCCGTGGGCACCTCTGTCCACGACGAACAGCCTGACCGCAGTGCGGTCACGGGACGGAGGGGGCATTGCATTTGCCAGGTCCAGCAGCCTTCTGACGCTCCGACGGTCTTCGATTTCTCGGATGAGACTCTCAGCCTCCACAGAGTGACGAGGCCTTGCGAGAACCCATATGTAATCACGCAGTCCCGCAACGGAACCACTAGCTTTCGCTTCCTCAAACAACAAGTTGTCTTCTTTCTCTAGGGCGGCAGCGGCATTCTCTCGCTCTGTTGACCCTGTCGGGCAAGCCGCCACTAGGCGTTTTAGGACGTGAATACTCCTGTCCCCCTCAGTCGCCCTGAATCTGGCGCTGCAGCGGTGCAGTCCGCCGGGAAAGTTGTCGAGATACTGCTCGTAGGCGGCTACGGTTCCTGATCGTTCGGCCTCGGCCCACTCGCGTTCATCAAGCCGCTCTGTCGCTTTGTCGGTAGACAGGCCGTCAGGAAACCTCTCAAGATAACGCCTGTATGAGGGGGCGTCGTCAAGCTCCGTTGCTCGAAGCCACGATAAATCGTCTTGACTCGATCTCGCATCGCCAACGTGGCGGCTTTCTGGATAGGCCTTCACAAATTCTTCATAAGCAGCATCGGTGTCTTGCAATAGCAGCCAAGCGGCCTCGTCAGGCAAGAGGAGGGCCACGATCAGACACGCCAGTGCCGCCAACACCAGATAGAACTTGAACACGATTAGCTCATTTGACCTGAGTCAACGCCGAGTTGCAAGTGGCCAAAATAACGGTTCGTCGCACAGATGTATGCAAGCTGAGCATGCCTGCTGTTTGAACCACGATTTCCATTTTAGTCGTCCCTGCACGGTCCTCTCGGTTTACCGATCGAGCGGGCTCTCTACTTCAAGCCCTGGGCCTTTCTCGGGGTCACCTCACGAAACGGAAAAAATCGTGCGATACTTCTTCTTCCTGAAGTGGAAAGTCGGGGACAGGAAAGTCGGGGACAGGCTACGACTTTTGGGAAAGTCGGGGGAAAGTCGGAAAGTCGGGGAAAGTCGGGGACAGGCTACGACTTTTGGGAAAGTCCCGTAGCGCGGGGGCTGCCGTTTCCAGACCCGCGGCCTTGGCAGACCAACGTTGAAACAATCCTTCGACCTCAGGGCCCAGCGCTCTCAGGAGCCTGCCCCCTTTTACCCTTCTGTAGATCGGACACGGCTTTCCGAAAAGCTTCGGAGCTCGGCCGCCCCCGGCGGCCGGGCGGGGCCTGGGGTGGGGCAAAAATCGGCCGTGCCAACGGCTGATCCTCCTCTTCCTGGCCACTCCCAACCATTCGCTAGGCGGCGTTTTCCTTGTGCTAGGACTGCGCTACGACACGATTTTGGCACGGAAAATCCGGCCTCGAGGACGCTTTCCAGCACCCCCTCAAAACCCGGTCACAGACTTTTCAGATTTTTTCTCCTCGCCATCTCAACGACTTACACCCCCGGGCCCCTGCTAACCCCAATCCGTCCCGTATTCTGGTACGGGGCCCGGAAACGGAATTTCGGAGGAATGACCCTGGTATTTCCGCCACTTTCTGCCAACGGCATTTCTGTCGACGGTTGGGAGCGCTGCTATGTCTCACAATTCAGAAGACTTAACCATCAAGCGGAACACTCCCATCGCCGCCCTACTCGCCTGCCAACCCACCGCCAGCTGACGAAAATCGCCCGCTAGCCCGCTGCTAGGCGCTCTTTTCTGCCCGCGAGGCGGCTTTTCCTGCTCACATTCGGGGTCAAATTGGTCTCGCAGGCGTCGTGATTCTTGGCCAGATGCGTAGCGCGCGCTGGGTTGCCGTTTGGCCCGCGCGAGCGGCTGTTTTCAGCCGGTTGGACGGGGTAGGAATCGCGAAGGGATGCCAGCGTCGAGCACCGGAAAGAGCCGTGCCCGTCAGGGCGCGGGCCCGCCGGATGGGCACGGTTTCCGGCTCGAAGCCAACCGTTCACCGCCTGCGGAAAGTACTTGACCCGCCCGCTATCGTGAGGGAGACCGTGAAGACCAGCAACACCCTCGAAGCAGAGGAAAAAATACGAAACAAACCAAATTTCCCCCAAGCCAATTGCAATCAATGAGTTATGGTTGGTTCTGCACGCGCCGCGGCCCGTGTAAAAGGGGAAAAAGCAGGCCGACGTCGAGAGCCGGGGCACTCCTGCTTGTCCTAGCCGCCGCCAGGCGGCTCTCACGACGTTTGAGCCGCTTTCAACGCGGCTTATTTGCGCCGTTGCTAGGCCAGCCGTTTTACGGCTGGTCGCCCCCGCACACCGCTCGTTCGTTTCGGCGCTCGACCGCCCCCGGCGGGCGAGCGGGGCTTGGGGTGGGGCAAAAATCGGCCGTGCCGACGGCCGATCCCCCTCCCACCACTCCCCGAAACCAGTCACGACAATTCGAGATTTCTAACTCGCACATCATTAACAAGATCGCCCTGCCCTGACCATCTGACCCTCCCCGTGCCATGTTACTCTGGGCCCGTAAAAGCGCCGGCCCTCAGGGAGCGACAGACCGGCGCACCCCGGCCGGGATATAAGTCCTCCCCATGGCCTCCGTCGGTGAGCCGATCAACCGACCGCGTTACACAGGACAACGGGATCGATCCCAAACCGTTTTGGCGGCTCCGCGCGATACCAAAGGAGCCGCACCTTATCAAGCCGGACCCGGGGCGCCCTCGCGGGCCGCCCCGGCGTCGGCAACTGTCTTCCGCGGACTACGGTCTCGGACGAAAAAATCAGGGACTGTCACAAGCGGCCCGGCGGAGAAAATTGCCAAACAAACCCAATTCTCATATAAGGCAATATATGTCAATCACTTAAGGATACGTCTCTAGGCGAAGAGAAGGAGTATACCAGAGGCCAAACGATCCCCTTGATTGCCCGCTCCTAGGCGGCCGAGTAGGCCAGGCTAGCCCAAGGCTAAGGGTTCCCACTACACGAACGACTGCTGCCAAGTTCAGTGAGGTGGGTTACCCAGCGTGCGTGCAGTTCAGTTGACAGTATTGAAAGGCGACCCTTACCATAGTAGTAGGGGCTGTAACAGGCTGTGTTTCAGTCTCTTAGCGCTATTTTGGGCCCCGGCTTTTCGCCGTGCAAAAGACCCGTCTAGAGAAGTACCGTCGGCGGCTGGAGCAGGAGTACCACGACGCGGAGGCGTTGATGTCTCGGACTGCCGAGGCCATTCGTGTAACAGAAGGTTCCTCTTCCCAAGATGCTGCGGAGAAAGCAGTAAACTCCTATGCCAAGGAGATTTTCTCCCATCAGAGTGACACCGAGCGTCTTCATCTTCAACTCGTCAGGGCGGCGTTGGAACGCCTTCCCTCGAAAGACTTCGGCTTGTGCCAGTCGTGCGGCGAGGCCATTGACCGAAAGCGCCTGGACGCGGTACCCTGGGCGCGGTACTGTCGTCGCTGTCAGGAGGCAGAGGAACAAAACGAAGTCAGTCAGGACGAAGGACCAGAGCAGGGCAAGCGAGGTTAGTCTTCTCGAGTAGTGGTTCCATTTCCGCAAGCATCAGGCGGTTTCCGATCGGGTCGCTCCGCAGCCTGATCGAGCCGCTTTTTCCTGTCTTCTTTCCTGACGAATGCCGCTTGTGCGAGCTGGCTCTTGCCGGCTTCACTCCGGCTCCGGTTTGCCCCGAATGCTTGTCGGCACTCCTCCCGTTGGAAGCGGAGTCTCTCTGCACTCGCTGCGGCCTGCCGTTTGAAGCGAACCTCCCGGCGAGTGGCAACCATCTGTGTGGACTTTGCCGGCTTGCACCCCCGGCGTTCGACGTGGCGCGTAGCTTCGGGGTGTATGAAGGGGACCTGCGCCGTCTTATTCACCTGCTCAAATACGATGGAATGAGGCCGCTGGCAAAGGCACTGGCCAAAAAAATGGCACCCCTTGTGCCCAGATTAGGGACCGTTGAGTTGGTGATCCCGGTCCCGCTGCACCGCTCGCGGCGATGGAGTCGTGAGTTCAATCAGGCGGAGTTGCTGTCCAAGGAACTGTCCCGCTTGGTCGGGATTCCCAGCCGGCCAAAGTGTCTTCGGCGTGTTCGGTCGACCCCGCCGCAAGCAGGGTTATCCCACCGCCAGCGGCGGGTGAACGTAAGGGGAGCGTTCGCGGCCGCGGACGCTGCTTATATCGAGGGCCGGCGGGTGCTTTTGGTTGATGACGTCATGACCACTGGGGCTACGCTGGATGCGTGCGCTCGAGTGTTAAAGGCTGCCGGGGCGCGACACGTAAGTAGCTTAACGCTTGCCCGAGCGAAACGCAGATTGGTTGACGCGAACGTAGGGCGCTTGAGGAACGTCTCCTTCCCTCGAAGCGGCTCGGAGGCAACGTGGTAAACGGCAGCGCCCTCAGAATCCCGGTGCTCGTTCTCAACGCCACCTACGAACCGATCAACGTTTGTGGCGCTCGCCGGGCGCTCATCCTGTTGCTGAAAGGAGTCGCGGCGGAAGAGGAGCGCAGCGGCCATGAAGTCCATTCCCCGACTCGAGCGCTGGCTGTACCTTCGGTGATTCGGTTGCTCGAGTATCGCCGCATACCCCGCCAGACACGCGCCCTCTCTCGAAAGAACATCCTTGTCCGGGACCGTCACACCTGCCAGTACTGCGGCAGGGTCCACTCGGCGGGTGATTTGACGCTGGACCACGTCGTACCGCGCTCCCGTGGCGGCAAAAGCACTTGGGAGAACCTCGTCAGCTGCTGCCGGCGCTGCAACAACCGCAAGGGAGACCGCCGGCCCGCGGAGGTCGGAATGGGCCTCGTGCGGCACCCGCAACCTTTCAATCTCCACACCAGCCGCAACCTGATGCGCCAACTGGGACACCACCAGGAGGCCTGGCGCAAGTATCTTTTCTACTAAGCGATCCTTGGGCGGGAAGGCATCTCCTGCCCAACTACTCGAGATTGCCGTCTACGAGCTTCCGCACTGCTGGATCGTCGAGGTCAGCCGCGGTAATGATGCGGGCGGGGAAATGAATCAATCTTTGCGGTGTTTCACCGTTCAGTTTCTGGACGACGGTCTCTACGCCGAGATAGCCGATGCGGAACGTATCCTGCACCAGCAGCGCGTCGATGACCCCGTCTCGAAGACCCTGCTGCAGGCCGGGGCTGGCGTCAAATCCCACCAGCTTTACATTGCCCGCCAATCCACGGCCTCGCAGTGCCCGCGCGGCCCCCAGCGTCGCTTCCTCTCCCGAACAGAAGAATCCCTCCAGGTCAGGATGAGCGGTCAGGATGGTTTCCGCGACGGCCAAGGCACGAGCCCGATCGGCCATGGCGAACTGTTCGGCTACGATCTCGAGCCCGGCGTACTCTTCCCGGAGCGCTGCCTCAAAGGCTCTTTCGCGCTCCCCGGTCGAGGACGCGCCAGGAACATCTCGTATCACTGCCACCCTCCCGGTTCCCCCCAGGAGCTCACTAACGCGCCGGGCGCCTGACAAACCGGCCTCGTAGTTGTCGGTGGCGACAAAGGATACGTACCTATCTGTTTCGACTTTCGAATCGAGGATCGTAACAGGGATTCCAAGATCCGCCGCTCGCTCGACTACACCCACTAGCGCGATTCGTTCCGTGGGCGAGAGCACGATCCCATCTACCCGGCCGTTGATCATGGACTCGACGATCTGAATCTGCCGCGCGAAGTCGGTTTCCTTCGTTGGACCGTTCCACTGAATCTCTACGTCGAAATCCCGCCCAGCAGCGATCACCCCGGCTTGCACGGACCGCCAGAACATGGAATTCGTCCCTTTGGGCACAACGCCGATCACTCTTTTGCCGGCCCCGCGGCACGAAACCGTTGAAGCCAGGAGGAAGGAAGCAAGGATACTCAGAACGGTTCGTCTACGCATGGCGTTCTCTAACGTGTAGTGTACAGAGTCGAGAACTCCCTTGATCTTGAGCCTGTCTTACAATCAAACTTTCCACTACTATTCACCCGGTTCGCTGATGTCTATCTCTTCCGAAGCGCTCCCTTCCGCGAACTGCTCCGATTCTCCCGCTCGGGCCCTGGCCGCACTTCGTGAGATTCCCGACCTGGAGGTCCGAGAGAATGTCGAACTTCGCCATTACACTCGCTTCGGCATCGGCGGCGCAGCTGACCTGCTCGCCGAAACCTCAAGCCCTGACGCTTTCGCAGCGGCGATCGAACTTTGCCGCGGGGAGCAGCTCACCCACTACGTCCTAGGCGATGGCAGCAACGTCATTGTTTCCGATGAGGGATTCCGCGGCCTTATCTTGCGGTTCGTTGCCGACAATCTCGCGCTTGACGGCAACCAGGTGATCGCGGATGCGGGCGCGTCACTTCAAGCGCTGGTTGACTTCACCGTCGACGCCGGCCTGAAGGGCCTTGAAACGCTGGCCCGCATTCCCGGCTCGGTGGGAGCAGCGATCTACGGAAACGCCGGCGCCTACGGCCATTCGATCTCCGAGAGAGTAGAACAAGTGAAGTTTTTCGATGGAAGCGAGATCCGCGGAATCGACAATGCCGGCTGCCGGTTCGAATACCGCGGGAGTGTCTTCAAGAATCACAAAGACTGGGTCATCTTCCAATGCTGCCTGAAGCTCGATCGAGCGGATGCCAGCGAGTTGCGAAAAAGGGCCGACGAGATCACGGCTATTCGGGATGAAAAGTTTCCACCCACCATGAGGTGCGCCGGCAGTATTTTCAAGAACTTGCACCTTAAGGACCTACCGCAAGGCATCGTTGCCCAGGTCCCCGAAAAAGTCACTCGCGAGGGCAAGGTGCCTGCGGCCTACTTTCTCGAACAAGTGGGCGCCAAAGGCATGTGCCGCGGCGGGATCGAGATCGCTTCCTACCACGCCAACCTGATCTATAACACCGGTAACGGGACGGCCTCCGAACTGCGAGGCCTAATCTCCGAGCTAAAACGCCGCGTCCGCGAACGCTACGGCTTCGACGTCGAAGAGGAAGTGCAGTACGTGGGGGAGTTTTAGTTACTTGCACTGCCCGCCATGTCATCCGCGCTTACCGATTCCCAACTGCTCCCAGATCGCATCCACTCGCTTTTTGGTTTCGTCGTCCATCTCGATCAAATCGGGCCAAGGTCGCGTGAACCCTTCTTCTTTCCATTTGCGGGTGGCGTCGATGCCCATCTTCGAACCATAGTTGGGCAGGCGGCTGGAATGGTCGAGCTGGTCGATCGGGCCCATCACGAATTGGATGTCGCGTTGGGGGTCGATGTTGTTCAACGCCTTCCAGGTGACTTCCCTTAGGTCCTGGACATTGACATCGTGGTCTACCACGACAATGCACTTCGTAAACATTGCCTGACCCAAGCCCCAGATGGCACTCATGACCTTGCGCGCGTGTAGTGGGTATGACTTGCGCATCGACACGATCATCAAGTTGTGGAAAATCCCCTCTGCCGGCATGCACATATCCACAACTTCGGGTAACTGAAGCCGCATCAGCGGCAAAAACACGCGCTCGATGGTCTTCCCCATGTAATAGTCTTCCATCGGCGGTGGACCGACAATCGTGGTCGCGTAGATGGGGTCTTTGCGCTGCGTGATGCACGTCACGTGAAACACGGGGAATTCGTCTTCCAGCGAATAAAAGCCCGTGTGGTCGCCAAAGGGACCTTCCGTGCGCAGCTCGCCGAGCGTGACGTAGCCTTCCAACACAATCTCGGCATTGGCGGGCACTTCGAGATCGACCGTTTCGCACTTCACCAGTTCGACCGGCTTTGACCGCAAGAAGCCCGCGAAAAGCATTTCGTCGAGGTCGGGCGGCAGCGGCAGAATCCCGGAAAACATCGTCGCCGGATCGGAGCCGACCGCGACCGCTACCTCCATGCGTGCTTCTTTCCCCTCGGCGAGCGCCCGGCGGTAGTGCTCGGCGCCCTGCTTATGTGTCTGCCAGTGCATCGCTGTCGTCCGCTCGTCGAAGATCTGCAAGCGATAGACACCGACGTTGCGCTTCCCCGTCACCGGGTTGCGGGAAAAAACCAGCGGCAGGGTGATGAAGCGCCCTCCGTCCTGCGGCCAGCATTTCAAGATGGGGTAGTCGAACAGCGAAAAATCGTCCTTGCGGATGACTTCCTTGACGGGACCGTTCTTGACTTCACGCGGAAAAAACGACCCCATCTCGGCCAGCTTCGGCAGCATTTTGAGCTTTCCGAGCATCCCTTGCGGGGTTTTCATCTCCAAGTACTCGGCGATCCGGGCGGCGATGCTTTCGACCGAGTCGACCTGGAGCGCCAACTCCATCTTCCTCATGCCGGCGAAGGCATTGATGAGAACCGGAATGTCGTACCCCTTCGGCTTTTCAAACAACAACGCCGGCCCGCCACTTTTCACAGCTCGGTCTGCTACCTCAGTGATTTCTAGGATGGGGTCGACTTCGGCGGATACTCGCTTCAGCTCGCCGTTCTTCTCGAGCACTGCGATGAATTCGCGAAGATCTGAGTATGCCATGACGTTAGGATAGGTTGTTGGCCGACCGCGTACGAGCGGAGCGCGCTATCGGTAGAGTCAATTCTTGCTACGAGCAGACGGAAAATCCGAAACACCGATCGGAGCCGTGGGCGCGAGGGTTTGTGCAAAAACCTTGGGACAGTCAACCCGCGGCTCGCGGTGCCGTTGATTCTAAATGACTCCTAGGAAGCCGCTTGTGACAGTCCCCGGTTTCTTCACAAACTCTCGCGCCCACGGCTCCGTTTCCACCTCCGACGGGCTGCTAAGTCCGCTACGACCCCGACACGTCGTAGCAAGCCATCTCTGTCTGGTTGCGGACGACCAGCTTGCCGTCGGCAAGGGCGGGATGGTTCCATGTTTTGCCGCTCAGTGCCGAAAAACGCACCAGCTCTTGATGGCTTTCAGGCGTCGCCTTCACGAGAACCAAATCTCCATTTTCAGCAAGGACAATCAAGTGACCGCTGGCCAGCAGCACTTGCCCGTATCCGTAGCGGCCGCCCTTCCATTTGAGTTCGCCCGTTCGAGGGTCCACGCAGGCCAGAATCGCCTCGTCCAGCCCAAAGACATGACCCTCATGCAAGACGGAACTATCGAACTTGTTCTTCATGCGAAGGTTCTTCCAGACTTCTTTCGTCTGAAAGCCGTCCGCCGCCTGGGTCAAATTGACCAGTGCCGAGCCATGGCCGTAGGCTGCGGAGATAAAGACGTGGTTCTCGTCGATCACCAGCGGCTGGGAAGCATTAATGCCCATCTGAGTGCTCCAGGGATACTCCCACAATAGGGCGCCGTCTTCGACCGCAACGCCCACCATCCGCTCGGCGCTTACGATCAACAGCTGCCTTTGACCCGCCAGCGTAACCAACATTGGGGCGGTGTAAGCTTGCTGGTCACTAAGCGATTTCCACGCCGTATCGCCGGTCAGCTTGTCGTAGGCCACGATCGAATTGTCGTTTGTCCCGCCAGGCAGCGCGATGACCTTGTCGTCAACCACAAGCACGGAGGCTGACATGCCCCAAACGAGATTGTCAGCATCATTCTCTCTGAGGATGTCGTGTTTCCAGATCAAGTCGCCCGTTGTGGCGTCAAGGCAGCGCAACTCGCCTTCACCGCCAAGCGCGTACACTCTTCCGTCATTCCATGTCGGAGTCGCCCTCGGACCGTCTCCCCCCAATCGTTCTTGGAAAAACGCTTGCCAGCCGTGCGTCCACAGCTCTTTTCCGGAGTCCAACGAGTATGCCGCCACGACCTCCTGACCACGTCGCTGCTCAATGGTAAAGATGCGTCCCTCCGCGATCACGACTGACGCGTAGCCGCCGCCTACTTTGGTGCGCCACAGCTCAGGCGGACCGTCCGCCGGCCAATCTGTCCGAATCGGTTGCTGGTTGTAGTGACCGTCGCGATTGGGTCCCCGAAAGTCCGTCCAGTAGACGCTCCCCGCGCCGGCAGTCGCGGTTGCCGCCTGCACTACGGCACCCTCGCTCCCACGGTCACGCTCTATGGCGTCGTAGTGTGACTCGGTGTTGTGGAACGTAAAGATCGGGCCCATTGCGCTGCCGTCAAACTCCGCCCGGAGTCCATAAAAAGCGAACAGGTGCACGATACTGAGAACAACCAGAGCGAATGAGACAAACACCTTCCGTAGCAACCCGGTTTGCACGCGCATCCATAGCAGGATCAAGCCCGCCGGCGGCAACAACAGACACACGACGACAAAAAGGACCGTGTTGCGGTACCAGGGATTCGCAGGCATACTCGACATTGTCGCGTCCTCAGCCGGCGACTCGCAACGCGACGACCCAGCCACCCGTGGTAAAAGTAGACGCTGCGAAGAATCGGGTACAGCCGGCCCATTCGCTTCAGGCTAATTGGTTTGTTTCGGGGCCCTTGATGGGGAGCGAATCGGTGGCAGTCCCCATTTTTCGCTCCTGCACCACTTTTGCCACGGGCTGCTGGGTCGGATCTCACCAAACCACGGGAAGCAACCCGGCGCCTAACCGTAACGTCCATAGCCTGGAAAGGCAAATTGGACTTTTCCCAGACCCATGTTAGATTTGTAGATTCACGAAATGCGGACGCACACTCGTATCCATCGGGGACGCTTGGCCGAGAACTATCGCGAGATCCGTCGAGCGGTGGGTCCTGGGGTGTCAATCGTCTCCGTGATCAAGGGTGATGCCTACGGCCACGGGGCGTTTGAAGTCGCTCGAACACTCGCCGCGGTCGGAGCCGACTACCTCGCCGTTGCCTATCTTGACGAAGCGGTCCAACTCCGAGAGGCCGGCGTCAAGGAGAAAATCCTGCTTTTGACCGGCCTTCCCGAGGGAGAGGAACCGGAAGTTCAAGCGCAGGGCCTAACACCCATGATCCATACTCCCGCGCAGATCGAAGCGTGGGAAAAGCAAGCTCGTGCAAGCGAACGCAGCCTGCCCTATCACCTGGCAATGGATACCGGAATGACGCGGCTCGGCTTTGACGCCGCTTCGATCGATCAGCTAGGCAATCTCGTGGTCAAGGCCTCCCATTTAAGGCTCGAAGGCCTGGCAACTCATCTAGCCGCTGCCGAGGACTTCAGCAATCCACAAACTGACGAACAACAACAATGCTTTGACGGAATTGTGAGAAAGCTGCAACAGCGCGGCGTCCGCCCACGCTACGTGCACGTTTCGAACAGCGCCGCGATCGCGTATAGGCCGGATGCTGACCGCGGCATGGTCCGTCCCGGTCTGGCTCTCTACGGTTACGTGAATCCTGCGATCGGCTGCGCTGTCGAGCCGCGGGTCCGCCCAGCTCCTGTTCTGGAGTGGAAGGCTCGAATTCTACTGGTCCGCGACGCGCCCGCCGGAGCTAGGCTAGGCTACAGCGGAACCTATACTGCCGAGCGCCCCATGCGGGTCGGCGTTCTCTCCGTCGGATACGGAGACGGCCTCAGCCGGCGCATGTCAAACGGCGGCGAAGTCCTGGTTCACGGGAAACGCTGTCCGATCGTGGGCCTTGTAAGCATGGATTTGACGCTTGTCGATATCACCGCCGCACCCCTAGCCAAACCAGGCGACGAAGTAACCTTGATCGGCGAATCGATTGACGCCCTCCACATGGCCCGCCAATGCGACACCATCCCCTACGAGGTTCTCTGCAATATCTCGAAGCGCGTGCCAAGAGTGTATTGTGGCTAGGGGCTTCCCCTGACAGCTACGTACCACCCACGTCCCACAGCGGTATGCGGTTTACAGCCCTTTCAGCCACTCGACGGCTTCGTGATAGCGCGGGAACTTCCGTTCGTTCTGTTTGAACTCTTTGGTGTGGATCGAGCGGCGGTGGGAACGGTACTCGACCGGGTATCTGAGATGCAGCATCTCGTGATAGACGAGGTATTCAATCACAAACAGGGGCACTCTTTCATGGTCGAACACCTTGCTGATAATTATGGCGTTGTGGGCTGGGTCGAAATGGCCCAGCATACGCCGTGAGGGGCGGCGGCTCCAGCCTAACCTGGGCTGTCCCAGCAGTCCCTGAAAGAAGCGCCGATTCAGCTGCCCGAAGATCTCTTCCAGATCGTAAGTTCGGCCTTTCGGTGATCGTATCTCTTTGCGGCCCCGGATCTCCCGGATCAACAGCGCCTTGCGGCGGATGTCGGCGCGATTCAGAAACGAGCGATAGCGGCGATCGTACGCCGCGGGTAGCGGCTTGCGGTAGAGCTTCGAGAGGAGAATGTAGGCCAGGGCTTCCAGCACCGGCGAAGGTGCTCCCTCTAAAAGATCCGATATTCTTACCCTCACTCGTTTGTGTCCTTCTTCCAAGCGAATCGTGCTGTTGACGTCGGCGTAAGGGCGATATTCAAGCGAGAACTCCGGCGCCTGCGTTCGAGGTCTTAGTTCACGAAACACCCGTTGGAAGGTTTCTACCGGGGTTTCTACGAACAGGGAGGCTTGGGACACGGACCTTCCCTTACTCTAACCCACCGGATTTGGAGAAAGGCGCCTAGAACGGGTGGAAGCGCCGCCCTCGCACGCAGGTCTTGGAAGAGGCGGCAGTCAAGTCGGTGGCGGATGAGCGGACCACAGTCCGACGCGCAGGCGGGGCCCGATGAGCATCTCCCCTCGGAAAACCGGTAGAGCTGCCTGAATCCGCTGTATGATAGACGTTTTGCCGCGCCGCCTAAGCGATAAGTAGCCAGGGGCGGGGTAACCCAACGGTAGTCGCAGATAACCGAGGCAAGGCCGGGAGGGACGGTGTCGGAAGCTCGTAAAGTTCGGAAGGCGAAAATCACTGGCTTGGGCTGCTACGTTCCGCCCGGGACGCTGACCAACGCCGACCTGGAAAAAATGGTCGCTACGACCGACGAGTGGATCCTCACGCGTACGGGCATAAGCAACCGGTACATTGCCGACGAGAACACGGCCACCTCCGACATTGCCACTGAAGCCGCCCTATCGCTCTTAGAGCAACGGAACCTCAGGGGCACGGACATAGAAGCAATCATAGTCTGCACAGTCACACCGGACATGCTTTTCCCGTCAACGGCCTGTTTGGTCCAGGACCGCATCGGGGCCAAAGGAGCTTGGGGCTTCGACCTGGTAGCCGCTTGTTCGGGTCTGCTTTACGGTCTGACGACAGCGGCTCAGCTTGTGGCCAGCGGCTCACACGATCGAGTCATGGTGATCGGCGCCGACACAATGTCGAAGATCATCGACTACCAGGATCGTGCCACCTGTGTGTTGTTCGGGGACGGGGCAGGCGCCATGTTGATCGAGCCGGCCGAAGACGGCCAGGAAGACCTGGGACTGATTGACTTTCTCCACGAAGTGGATGGTTCGGGGGGGGAGCTGCTTCATATGCCTGCTGGCGGCAGTCGGCAACCGCCCTCACACGAGACCGTGGAAAAGCGACTGCACTACGTGCACCAAGATGGACGGCAGGTCTTCAAGTACGCTGTCCGCAAGATGTACGAAGTCTGCAAGGACTTGATTGAGAGAAACGGTCTTACGCCCGAAGATATTGACGTACTCATCCCGCATCAGGCCAATGCGCGCATCATCAGCGCCGTAGCTCGACGGCTCGGGATCCCCAGCGAGAAAGCCATTATCAACATCGATCGATACGCAAACACTACTGGGGGGACCATTCCCCTCGCCGTCCGCGACGCCATCGAGGCGGGAAAACTCAAGAAGGGTGATCTCGCGCTGATGGCGGCGGTCGGCGCGGGACTGACTGCGGGCGCGGCGCTGTGGCGCTGGGCCTACTGAACCCGTCGGATCTTCGTTAAACGGTTCGCGCGTGCGGGCCGGACGGCGCGGTTCCTGCCTGATGAGGCGACGTCAGACGAGAGTGACGTGGCGGCTCCATGGGTGTCGGACAGCCTGAAGATTCCGTCTTCGGCTCACACGAGCTTGCGCTGGACAGACGGGGATGTTTGTCCCACGGACCCCTCCCCTGCTTCACCAAGACTGCAATGTGCGTGCCCCACGCGCCCGTAACCTCAAAGGCATGGCTAAAGGGAGCTGTTTGCTATGATCGTGCGGGGAAGCGTAAGGTCTGAGTAGCCGCAAGGGGCGCAACGGAGCGCCGTAGAGACAACAAGTGCATCACCATGGCTTCGACTAGGCAAGAGGAACGACCAAAAGAGCAACCCGAGCAAAAAGGCGTCCGCACCGAGGGCCTATGGATCAAGTGTGACTCCTGTCGGGCGATCATTTGGAAGAAAGACCTGGAAGCCAATCTCATGGTGTGCACCAAGTGCGGCTTCCATTTCAAGATCAACGCTCGTTCGCGTTTGAAATCGCTCCTCGACGACGAGGACTGGGAGGAGTTTGACTCCACTTTGAAGACCACCGACGCGCTGGAGTTCGTGGACCAGAAGTCCTACCAGGAGCGGCTGGAGAAAGCCGAGCAAACCACCGGATTGAAAGACGCCATTATCTCGGCCGAGGGAACGTTGGCCGGACGGCCCGCCGTCGTTTGCGCCATGGAATATCGGTTTATTGGCGGTAGCATGGGGGCCGTGGTGGGAGAGAAGATCACGCGGGCCATTGAAAAGGCGCATTCCCAGAAGACGCCGCTGGTTATTGTCTCCGCATCGGGCGGCGCGCGCATGATGGAGGGAGCTGTGAGCTTGATGCAGATGGCGAAGATCTCGTCGGCACTGGTCAAGCTCGTCCAGGCGCGACTTCCCTACATCAGCGTGCTGACGGATCCTACCACCGGCGGAGTGACCGCCAGCTACGCCATGCTGGGCGATCTGAATATCGCGGAGCCTGGTGCCCTGATCGGGTTCGCGGGTCCGCGAGTAATCGAGCAAACGATCCGCCAGAAGCTGCCCAAAGGCTTTCAGCGCGCGGAGTTCTTGCTGGAGCACGGGATGTTGGACGCTATCGTCCCGCGGCCGCAAATGAAGACCTTCCTCGGCCGGGCGCTGGACTTCTTCTGCGACCCGTGCTGATGAGCTACGCCGACTCCGTCGAATACTTGCTTGCACTGCTCCACGCTGCTCGCGGCCCGCGGCTTGGCCTCGAACGAATAAGATGCCTGCTGGCAGAACTCGGTGAGCCGCAGCGCTCCTTCCGAGCCGTCCACGTGGCGGGGACGAACGGCAAGGGTTCGACAGCCGCAATGATAGAGGCGGGTTTGCGGTCCGCCGGTCACTCCACCGGACTTTACACCTCCCCCCACCTCACTCGATTCAACGAGCGCATCAGAATCAGTACCCGGGACATTCCTGACGCGGGCTTTGCAGCCGCGGTCGAAGAGGTGCGGCGGGCAAACGAATGGCTTGCGGCGCGTGAAGGACCCCACGGCCACGCCAGCTTGTTCGAGTCGGTCACAGCGACGGCGTTCTGCGCCTTCCGAAGACAATCGATCAGTTGGGGCGTCGTCGAGGTCGGTCTGGGAGGGCGTCTGGACGCCACGAACGTCCTTCAACCTGAGCTGTGCGTCGTCACGCCCATTGACTTCGACCATGAAGGATTCTTGGGGAAGGCGAGGGCTTCGATCGCAACGGAAAAAGCGGGCATCCTGAAACCGGGGGCAACGGTTGTCGTGGCCCCGCAGCATCCGGACGCGGAGCGTACCCTGGAGTCGCGTACGAAGGAGGTCGGTGCGCCCATGGTTCGCGTCGGTCATGATTGGCGCGCGGAAAACATCTCCGATGTAGACGGGTACTATCGTTTCGAAGCCGTGAAAAGATCGTCCCCCACCTCGTCGGACGCCAGGGTAGTGGTGGAGCCGCCACTGGCGGGCGAGCACCAGGTTGTCAACGCGCTAACGGCCGTCGCGGCCCTGGATGCCCTCGGCGTCGAGGCGACTGCCATCTCGCGCGGTATAAAGCAAACGCGGTGGCCGGGAAGACTCGAGCAGCTGACAAGCGAGCCGCCGATCCTGTTGGACTCCGCGCACAACGCGGCCGGCGCGCGGGCGCTGGCGAAGTTTCTCCGAAAGCACAAAAGCGGGCGGCCTATTCACTTGATTTACGGAGCCAGTCGCGACAAGCCGGTGGACGAAGTCGCAGGTATTCTGTTCCCCCTAGCACGTCGGGTAACTCTGACCCGCGCCCAGGTAAAGCGGTCTCTCAAACCTCAGACTTTGCTTAGCATCGCCGACCACCACCATGATCGAATCGATCTCGCGCCGACCCTGGAGGCGGCACTCGCAAAAGCCCAAGCCAATGCCGGCGCGGACGAATTGATTGTCGTTACGGGATCTGTTTTTCTCGTGGGCGAGGCACGAGACCTGCTAGGAGCAGCTGGCGAGGAAGGGCAGACGGGCCGCGAGGAAATGAGTTTGATAGCCTAGTGAGCCCGCATCTCCTACGGAAGGTGTAGGGGGGCTGGCGGCACCACGGGTAGCGACCGCCACTCTTGGCGGTCCTAGTTTCGAGTTCCGCCGGCAATCCTGCCGGCTTCAGTAAATCATCAACGCCCACGCTCTGCTGCCACCATGCTGAGCCATCTTCGATCAGTTTTGTGGATGTGCCCGTTGATCGGAATCTCCGTCGTGGTGATGGGCAGCGTCTCCTTACTGGCATCGCTTTTCGACGCGACAGGCCGAATGCAGCACCGTGTGGCCGTGCTTTGGGCGCGGATTGCACTGCGCATCTGTATGGTCCGGGTTGAGGTCTCAGGCGTGGAAAACCTGGATCCCGACCACTCGTACGTGTTTTGCTGCAACCACTTCAGCTTGATCGATACGCTGGTCATGTTCGGAAACATGCCCCGCGAGTTTCGAGTATTGGCCCGCCACAACCTGTGGAGAATTCCCTTTTTAGGCTGGCATCTCAATCGCGCGGGACACATCCCGGTGCGCCGAGAGAGTCCGCGGGCGGCCGCGCGCAACATAGGCGAAGCGGCGGAAAAACTCAGCGCGGGCCAGTCTATTCTGATGTTTCCCGAGGGCGGGCGTACCCGGCAGCCGGTGATGCGCAGGTTCAAGCCGGGTGCCGCTTATATCGCCATTAAGGCGCGGGTCCCGATCGTCCCGATGGCTTTGGTCGGAACCCGCAAGATCCTGCCCCCCAATTCGGCGCACTTGCACCCCGGTACCGCGGAGCTGAGGGTGGGCAAGCCGATCCCGACGGCCGGTCTGGGGCCGAGCGACGCGAAGCCCTTGATCGCTGAGGTGCAAGAGGAGGTCGGAAGGCTGGCCGCGGCCCGCTCTGGGTGATAGTCACGGCACGACAGAAAGGCAGCCCCCCGGAAGAAGCCGGCGAATCATTTTTCAAGCGCCCCGTACAAACGATCGGATAGACTGAAGTTTTCTAGGAATAACCCGTGACCCAGCCCAGAACCCTTTTCGAAAAAATCTGGGACCAGCATGTAGTGACGCATGAGCCGAGCTGCCCGGCCGTTCTCTATATCGACCTTCACCTAGTTCACGAGGTCACCTCACCACAGGCGTTCCAAGGACTTCGTGACCGTGGCCTCAAGGTTCGCCGGCCCGACCGGACTCTCGCCACAGTGGACCACAGCATACCGACGACTGACCGCAGCCTCCCGATCATCGACCCCATCGCCGCCCGTCAGGTCGACCAACTGCGGATCAACTGCCGCGACTTCGGAGTGCCGCTCTGCGACCTGGGTAGCGAACATCAGGGCATTGTCCACGTAATCGGGCCCGAGCTGGGCTTGACACAGCCGGGGATAACGATTGTCTGCGGCGACAGCCATACGTCAACGCACGGGGCCTTCGGAACTCTGGCCTTCGGCATCGGAACGACGGAGGTCGAACATGTTCTCGCCACCCAATGCCTGTTGCAACACAAGCCGAAAACTTACGAGGTTCGCTTCGAGGGAATAATGCCCAAGGGCATTGTTGCCAAGGACTTGATTCTGGCGCTGATCGCGAAGATCGGTATCGGCGGGGGAACGGGTCACGTCTTGGAATACCGCGGCAGTGCCATTCAGCACCTTTCGATGGAAGCTCGCATGACGATCTGCAATATGTCGATCGAAGGCGGAGCCAGAGCGGGCATGGTAGCACCGGATGACACGACGATCGAATACTTGGCCGGACGCCCTGGGGCTCCCGAAGGCGCCGATTGGGATAGGGCCGGCGCCACGTGGCGCCGGCTACCGACGGACCAGGGCGCAAGTTTCGACCGCAGCATTAGTGTGGATGTTTCAAAGCTCGAGCCCATGATTACTTACGGCACCAACCCCGGCATGGGAGTGCCCGTTACCCAACCCATTCCGGAACCGTCTTCGATCGCGGACGCGAATCAGAGCGCGGCATTGCGTAAAGCCCTGGTCTACATGCAGCTCGAGCCGGGGCGGCCCTTGCTGGGACACCCGGTTGACGTAGTCTTCGTCGGGAGCTGCACGAACTCACGGCTTTCAGACCTGCGGCTGGCGGCAGGACTGATGAAGGGACGCAAGGTCAGCCCGAAAGTGCGTATGCTCGTGGTTCCAGGCTCCGAAGAAGTGAAGCGCCAAGCGGAGGCCGAGAGCCTCCACGAGGTGTTCCGAACCGCCGGGGCGGAATGGCGTGAAGCCGGTTGCAGCATGTGCATCGCCATGAACGGAGACCAGCTCGAGCCGGGTCAGTACTGCGTAAGCACCAGCAACCGGAACTTCGAAGGCCGGCAGGGCAGGGGCGGCAGAACGTTTCTCGCCAGCCCCCTGACAGCCGCGGCGAGCGCCATTCACGGCGCGATCACCGACGTTCGAACGATGCTGTAGACCATGGAACCCATCACTACCTTCTCAGGGCGCGTAGTCGGTCTACGAACGCGAGATATGGATACCGATCAAATCATTCCAGCCCGGTTTCTCAAGACGATCGATAAAGAAGGATTGGGGAAAGATCTGTTCCATGACTGGCGGTATGATTCCGAGGGTAAACCCAAGTCGGATTTCATCCTCAATCAGCCGGCGGCCGAAGGAGCGACCGTTCTCCTCGCCGGGGACAACTTCGGCTGCGGCAGCTCGAGAGAGCACGCCCCGTGGGCGTTGTTGGCTTTTGGTTTTCGCGCGATCGTCAGTACCTCGTTCGGGGACATCTTTCACAACAACTCTTTGAAGAACGGTCTTCTTCCGATCATCGTGGACGAGGTGACGCACTCCGAGATTTTCGCGCTTGTTGAAAAAGACGGTTGGGCGGAGGCGGAGGTTGATCTTCCCAAGCAAGTCTTAGGAATCTCCGGCGGTCCTGAGGTGTCCTTCTCGATTGACGAATTCTCCAAAAAATGTCTGACCGCGGGCCTAGACCAACTCGGGTACATCCAGCAGCAGGAAGCCGGAATCGCGGCGTACGAGCAAGCGCACCCCTCCAATATCCGCACTCAGTGCTGTCCGGGGAAAGTCGCGCCATCGGACGGTAAGTCTCGACCGTTCAATGTCTTATGGCCTGTTTTGCCCGGGAACGATTTGAAATCCCGAGGCCGCAAATGGTCGCCTGAACGGAGCATCCGGACGCGGCACAATGAGGGATGAACCTTGGCCGTACGGTTTTCTCCCAACTGATCGAGCACCTACCGAGCAAAGAGTTTCAGAAATGTGTATCGCGCTACCGCGGCGATTCCTATCTGAAAAGTTTCTCCTGCTGGGATCAGTTTCTTGCGATGGCATTCGCCCAGCTGACCTATCGGGCAAGCCTCCGCGACATCGAGACGTGCCTGCGTTCGATGCACGGCAAACTCTACCACATGGGATTCCGCGGCAGGGTAGCGCGCTCGACACTGGCCGACGCGAACGAGTCGCGCGACTGGCGGATCTACGCGGACTTCGCGCAGGTCTTGATTGGCATGGCACGGCCGTTATATGCCCACGACCCGATCGGTGTGGACTTGGACCAGACTCTGTACGCTCTCGACTCGACAACAATCGACCTCTGCCTGTCGCTGTTTCCGTGGGCGAGATTCCGCAAGCAAAAAGCCGCCGTGAAGATGCACACGCTGCTGGATCTGCACGGCAATATTCCCACGTTCATCCGCATTACTGGAGGCAAAGTGCACGACATCAACATCCTCGACGAGATCGGCCCGGAGGCCGGCGCGTTCTACGTCATGGATCGGGCCTACGTCGATTTCGAACGCCTCTTCGTGTTCACTCTCTGCTCGTCGTTCTTCGTCGTGCGAACCAAGAAGAACATCTTGCTCCAACGGCGCTACTCGCATCCCGTCGACAAATCCACGGGCTTGCGCTCGGATCAGACCGTCATACTGGCTGCCATCGAATCGGCCCAAGCCTATCCCGACCCGTTGCGGAGGGTCAGTTACTTCGACGCCCGGACGAACAAGCGGCTGAAGTTTCTGACCAACAACTTCGCGCTCCCGGCGCTGACCATCGCCCACATCTACAAGTCGCGTTGGCAGATTGAGTTGTTCTTCAAGTGGATCAAGCAACATCTGCGAATCAACTCGTTTTACGGCACCAGCGAGAACGCCGTCAAGACGCAGATCTGGATCGCTGTCTCGATTTACGTGCTCATCGCCATCGTCCGGAAACGCCTCGGGCTGGAAGCGAGTCTTTACCAGATTCTACAGATTCTCAGCGTTACGCAATTCGAAAAAATGCCCCTTTTACAGGCACTCCAGCCATCCGACTCCCCAAACGAATCCCCCTATGACCCCAACCAATTGATTCTATTCGACTTTTAACCGGACAGCAGTGATCCGCACTCTTTAGCCGGTGGCGGCCGGTACCGGTGGGGCACCCCGTTTCTATTAATCCGCTTCACAGTCCTACGCGCACTAGCACCACAGTTAGTATCCCCTTGCTAGTACGAAGTAAAAAGGTTTGGTACGTTCGTTCCATCAGACGGGTGGAGCGAATTGAACCTTCCCGACTATTGTTTCGGCGCTCAAGTACTGGGACAATCGTTTCAATGTCTGAGTTGCGCCGTGAAGTTCATCAAGTTGGGTCGGATCGGGTGCAGCTCTTTGTCGAGAAGACCGACTCCGCCGATGAGTTTCTAGCGCTCATGGAGGGAGATGGGATGTGCCTGGCCCACTCGCTAGCCAGTCCTAGCGAGGCTGACGATTGGCTGCATCAAGTGTTTAAAGAGATGTTTCCCGCCCACCGCTGCGGCCCCGGTTGCGGCGGTGCTTCTGGCTCGCACTCCCTGGCCGAAGAGGGACTGCTCAACCTGGTCGCCAGCGTCCAAGCCCCTCCCGCGCGCTAGTTCCCTATTTGCTAGTATTTCGGGAATGCCTTCGGCTGTACCCGACAGCGTCGAAACGAAGGCCTCCCGGTACTTTCCTCCCTGGGATCGCGGCGTACTTCCCAAAGCCCCAGAGTTCGGTTGGCGACACTGGACCGCCTTGATCGGACCTGGTCTGCTCATGGTGGGAAGCAATATCGGGGGAGGAGAGTGGCTCTTCGGCCCGATCGTCGCGGCCCGCCACGGCGGTCAGCTGATGTGGATCGCCACGGTCAGTATTGGCTTCCAGATCTTTGACAACCTGGCCGTTATGCGGTACACGCTTACTCGGGTGAGCCCATTTTCGTGGGGTTCTTTCGTACCCCACCTGGACCGAAGTTTTGGGCGTTCTTCTACTTGCTGATCGACCTGGGCGGGATCTGGCCTTACTTGGCGTCAAACGCAGCCGTGCCTCTCGCCGCCGCGATTTTGGGGCACTTGCCCGGCCCGGAGGATGACTCTCTCGTACGAACACTGGGCTATGCCATCGTCGATCGCGTTCCGCCAACGGTGGGCGGCTTTGATGGGATCATGACCGGGAGGCTGGGTCATCCGAAGCGCACCGCGGGTGCGATGAATCGCGCCCAAGACACTCCATGTCGCGCCCTGGACAAGCGGGATCGCTTGTCCCCACTCGAGTCGTCACAAGCTGGGGCAGTAGGGACCGGCGATCTCGCCGGTCCAGGGATCCGACATGTCGCCCCCTACTGCCTCATCAAGCTAGTTGATACGCAAGTTCGTTCACGAGATGCTGTACTAAGCAATTGAATCAACCTTGACTAACCCACCCAACAATCAACGAGACCCAAACGGCCAAGACAAGGCTCCGCTCTTCGGCACCTGGGGACGGCTGTACGCAGCCGTGCTCGTTCACCTCGCATTCTGGATCGTGGTCTTCTACTTCTTCACCGTGCGTTTCGACCTCCCCTGATGAGCACCCTGGACTGGTTGATCCTGATCGCCTCTTTGGCGGGGATTGTCGGCTACGGCCTCTATCGCGGGAGGGGAAGCAAGACCGTCCACGACTATCTGTTAGCCGGGAAGACCATGAGCTGGTGGGTGATCGGTCTTTCGATCATGGCCACCCAAGCCAGCGCCATTACGTTCATCGGAACGACCGGGCAGGGCTACACCGACGGGCTGGGTTTCGTGCAGTTCTACTTCGGGCTGCCGATCGCGATGGTCGTCATCTCGGCGGTAGCGGTTCCCTTATTCCACCGCTCGGGGGTGTACACGGCCTACGAGTACCTGGAGCGCCGCTTCGACGCCAAGACTCGGATACTAGCGAGCCTGGTTTTCTTGATCCAACGTGGACTGGGCGTCGGGTTGGCCTTGTACGCCCCAGCCGTCGTGCTCTCGGTGATCTTGGGTTGGCCCGAGGCAGCCACCATTCTGACGATGGGCGTATTGGTGGTCGGCTACACGGCTCTAGGCGGCATCCGGGCCGTGATGTGGACCGACGTGCAGCAGATGACGGTGATGCTCTTCGGCATCGCAGCCTCGTTGGTCGCCGCAGTGATGGCGCTGCCGTCCGAGGTGTCGTTTGCCGACGCTTTGCGCTTGGCCGGAACAGCCGGAAAGCTTCGGGCCGTCGACCTGTCGTTTGACTGGGAGAATCCCTACAACCTGTGGTCAGGACTGATCGGGGCTACCTTCCTGGCGCTTTCCTACTTCGGCTGTGATCAATCGCAGGTGCAGCGCTATCTGACTGGCAAATCGATCGCGCACATGCGAATCAGCCTGCTGTTCAACGCGGTGGTGAAGGTGCCGCTGCAATTCCTGATCTTGCTGACGGGGGCGGTGGTGTTTGTCTTCTTCCTGTTTGAAGAACCTCCGATGCTCTTCAACAATGTCGAGCGCGATCGGATGGCTCACGCCAGTGACACTGCCTTTGCCCGCGAGGAGGCCCGCTACCGAGAAGCGCTGGCCGTACGCCGGGAGGCCGCGTTGGGCTTGCTGCGGTCCAACGAGGCGAGCAGCCGGAGCGCCTTCCTCGAAGCCGACGGGCACTTACAGAGTGTTCGGCGAGAAGGCATTGCCGTGGTCGAAAAGGCCCGCGGGGGCGAGACCTACAACGACACGAACTACATCTTCCTGAACTTCGTGCTGAAATACCTGCCAACCGGGTTGGTGGGGCTGATTATCGCAGCCGTCTTCGCCGCGGCGATGTCGAGCATCTCGTCCGAGCTGAACGCCCTGGCGGCGGTAACGGTGATCGATCACTACGGGCGATACATTCGCAAGGGGGCCGGTGACCGCCACTACGCGCGGGTCTCGAGAATCGCAACGGCGTTCTGGGGTGCTTACGCCATGGCCTTCGCCAGCTTCGGCGGCCAGCTTGGCTCGCTGATTGAGGCCGTCAACGTGGTGGGGTCGTTTTTCTACGGCTCGCTGCTGGGCGTGTTCGTGCTGGCCTTCGGACCGTGGCGGGCCAACGGGACCGGCGCTTCCGTCGGGATGCTCGCCGGGCTGGCCTCCGTGGCCTGGATCAGCCAGACTACCGAGATTTCGTTCCTCTGGTACAACGTCGTGGGCTGCGTGGTGGCGGTTGCGGTGGGGCTGGTGGTGAGCCGGGTAGGGAGGAGCATTGATTGGCCTGGCTAGAATCGGCCGGAATCTCCTCCCAAACGAGAAGAAGTCCCGGCGCTGCCTAACTTGGGGTGTAGGGCTGTTGTCCGGTCACAATGCGGGCGTTGCCTAAGTGGCCCGCGATTCTGCGGGATGTGGCCCACGGGGGACCATCTTAGTGGGCCAGTGTGAGTAGCCAAGGGCGCGTGGGTCGTCTACCCGCTGCCGGCTTCGTACTTCTCGACTCCTAGAATGAGCACAGCAGCCGCGTACATACCACCCTGACCGTAGCCGTTACCCATGTATCGAAAAGAGCCGCGCGCCGTCTTGGTCTTTGTGATCTTGATCCCTGGCTTTGACCTCAATTCAGCATCAAAAGTTGCAATGATAACCTTTGCACCCTCGTTAATCAGCTTACCTAGCTGCTTGTCAGCTTCGAAAACCTGCTCGTTGTCCGGTTCGAACTTGCGTGGTCTGTTATCTCCTGGTATGTACTTGGCGTCCGAAGACACGACGTCCATTACCGAGGGCCAGTTGGGGTTGCCGGGGCAGGCCGTCTTGTAGTTCAAGTCGGCCAATTGCCCTAATTGCCCTCCATGAAGGCCCCATGAGTATCGGCCTCTGATCGTGATTCGTTTGTCTCGATACTGCTCCAGATTTTCTAATACGTGACAAACGTTTAGTGGTCCATCCGTCGCGCCTGCACAACATGCAATCGCTAGCCAGAGAATGATCAAGGTCTTGGCTCCGAAATGTTTGATCGCAACTATCATCCTCCGGTCTGGAAATCTGAGATCTGGATACGCTAAGGGCCGCCGAAGTTCGAAAGATATCTGCCGTCGGTACTTTTACCGACACCTTTTGCCAGGCTACCTACGCGAACCACCCAGGTTGCGGGAACATCCGCTCACTACGGATTGCTACACCAGCGTCTGGCCGGCTTGTGAGAAACACAAAGAGCGGCTCCTCAGTTCTTGGCTAGACAATACAAATACCCCGACGTGCGGATGAAGATCTGATCCCCGACTGCGACCGGGCTGGCCAGCGTAAAATCGTCGAGCTTGCTGACCCCGAGAATCTTGAACTCATCACCGAGCTCGATCGCCGTCGTTGTTCCGTCTTCGCTCGTGGCGTAGAGCTTGCCGTCGGCCAACAGCGGGGAGGCGCTGTAGGTTCCGGGTTCGATGCGTAGGCGGTCCCAGACAACGTCGCCTGTCTTGGCATCGAAGGAGTTGACGATCCCCTTGTCGTTGACGACGTAGATCAATTTGCCGTCGGTTGTCGGCGTCGGCACATCCGAGCCGAGGTTGTTCTTCCAGACCTGGTTCGTTTCGCTGATGTCGTCTTTGCCGCCGGCGCGGAACGCGATGAAGGGTTTGCCGCGGGTACTGGTGGTGTAGACGACGCCGTCCAGGAAAAGGGAAGACGCGATGGTGCGATAGTAGTGCCCGCTCTCGGGGTTGAAGCCGCCCATGCGCCAAATCTCCTTGCCCGACACCAGATCGTGGCCCGTCACGTAGTCGCCGCCCGAAACCACGAGCTGAACTTTGCCGTCCACCGTGGCCGGCAACGGGGTCGAATAGTCGTCGGGCGACTCAGCCGGGGCGTCAGTGGGCCGCTCGACTTTCCAAATGGTCTTGCCGGTGGCCTTGTCCACGGCGAAGACGTACGAGGGGTCGTCCGTCGTCATCCCGTGGAGCACCTGAATGTAAAGCCGGCCTTTGTAAAGCAGCGGCGAGGACGCGTAACCGTGGTTCAGGCCGAAGCGCCCGTAATCCTTTTGGATGTTTCGCTGCCAGAGCTGATTACCCTCGAAATCGAGGGCCGTGAGGGTGCCGTTGCCGGTCATGATCCAAATGTGGATGCCGTCGGTCACCGGGGACGGCGAAGCCGAGTTTTGCTTGCGCCAAAGACGATTCCCCGTTCCGATCACCCGCCGCCAACGAATCGAGCCATCGTGGCGGCCTACGGCCAGCAGAAGCAGCTTGTCCTTACCGCCGGCCTCGGCTTGCCCACCGTCCCTTCTGTATCCGGACAGTTGCTCGAACCCCTCTTCGGCAGAGGTCACAAGGACGGTGTCTTCCCAGACGATCGGCGTCGCCGCGCTCCAGCTCGGCGTTTTCAGCCGCCAAAGCACGTTTTCCGTCTGCGTCCAATGAACCGGGAGGTGCTTGGTTGTAGAGCTGGAACCATTGAGATGCGGCCCTCTCCACTGCGGCCAATTGGCGGCTGGGTCGGCGGCCGGGAGAGGCCATGGGTGGGTGCATAAAAGAGCAACTGCGATGGCACAAGTGATCTTGGACATTGTGTTAATGGCTACCCTGTACGCGACTATTTGTCGGGATCATAACACACCGCTGCGCGGTGGCCGGCCGGGGTGCCCGTAGTGGAGGCTTGCAGTCTTTCCGCTCCCCCAGCCGCGAGGGCCAGCCCCATGTCGGTGTTCTCAAGGGCAATGCGCCCGGGCCGCTCCGGCGTCCGCCAGGCGAAAACTAGCTTGTCGGAAACCCGGGATCGCCCTTGACCTGCTCGGCCTGCCACAGATGGCGCCTCTCGTGGGCCGTCAGGAGGGCGAACGTCTCACCTAGGCTTAGCTTCAGCAAAGCGATGGCCGGCGAGCGGATCTTCGTCCGCCATAAGTCCACGCCGTTTGCTTGCCGCAGCCGTTCGACGATCTGGTCCTGGAGTTCCTGGAACTTGGTAACAACCGTGTCCAGCGGCTGTTCCTCTTTGGGACGGAACGCCCTGGGGGCCTTAACGCGGCCCCTGGGCGGGGGCTCGGCAATGCGAACGACCCACCCCCCGATCAGACCGCGTTTTGCGGGAAAGTCTCCCCACATTCCTCGGGAGTGACTTTCGCGAGTGCCCCGTCGATCACAGGCAGATAACGCTCCGCCGTAATATTGAGATGGTCGAGGCATTCCGAAATCGACCATCGGCCCTGCGCCGGCCTCCAGTTAAATGCTTCGTTGCTGAGACCGGCCACAAGAGTGTCGCAGCGCGTTTTGATCTGCTCGATTTGTATTCGATCGTCCTCTAGTTCGATGGCTAGGTCAGTCGCGGAGGAATCCACGATTGCGGGTTGACTGGCAGCACTCATGTGGCCGACTCCCTGTAGTCTGCTTCGATTATTGTAATTGTCGCGTTGCGAAAGCAGAACCCCCTCGGTCAGCGGTATCAGCTAGAAGAAGTCGTACTCCCGCTAAGTTGTCTCGATTCCATGGATTGAGTATCATCAGCAGCGAGGAGCAGAATCGACGATGGCTAAGGCAGTGCGCGTCGGCGTCGTAGGGTTCACCGGCTACAGCGGAGCTGAGCTGGTCAAGATCCTTGTGCGCCATCCGGTCGTCGAACCGGTGCTGCTGGAGCACCGCAGCCAGTCATCCGACGAGCAGGCTCCGTGGGAAAACGGGGTGGAACGGCTCCCGTGGTCGCGGGAAAGCATTACGGAGAGCGGAATCTCGCTGGTATGCCTGGCAACGCCTCATGAGGTATCCCTCGAGCTGGTGCCGATTGCTCTCGATGCAGGGGCCAAGGTCATCGACTTGAGTGGGGCATTCCGGCTGCGAACGGTTGACAAGTACGAACGCTGGTACGGCATGAGTCACAATCGGCCGGATTTACTGGCTGAGGCGGTTTACGGTTTGCCGGAGTACTTCCGTGCCGTCACAAAAGTAGCCCGCTTGGTGTCGAATCCGGGCTGCTACCCGACGGCAGCCAACCTGGCGATCCGTCCTCTGGTCACCGCCGGGGTGCTTGATCGCGAGGCCGGTATCGTGTGCGACGCCAAGTCCGGAGTCAGTGGCGCCGGCAAAAACCCCTCCGGGAAGACGCATTTTTCTTCGGTGACGGAAAACTTCTCGGCCTACGCGGTCCTCGATCACCGTCACGTGCCGGAAGTTCTTTTAACCTCGGATCTCGAGGAGAAAGAGTTCAGCTTCACGGCGCAACTCCTGCCGTTGCATCGTGGCATCCTGGAGACAATTTACCTGCGTACCGAGAATTCCACGTCGCGCCAAGAGCTGGAAGCCATCTACCGCAAGGTCTACGACAAGGAGCCTTTCGTACGGATTCACCCCGAGGGCAGTTTTCCGACCATTCAGTCCGTGGCCAATACGAACTATTGCGACATCTCTTTTCGGCTCGACCCGCCGACCCGCCGGGTCGTGATCGTTGCCGCCATCGACAATCTGCTGAAGGGCGCCGCCGGGCAGGCCGTCCAGAACATGAACCTCATGCTCGGTTTTCCCGAGACCCAAGGGTTGCTCTGACCCGAAGAAGATCGTCAGGCGACCGTGTCCCATCACAAGGCTGAGGCCACTGCACCTGTGAGACTGCTCATCAAGATCGGCGGAACATTGCTCGAGTCGGAAGAGCATAGCTCCCGGCTAACTGCGGAAGTTGCGGCCGTCACCAAAGATCACCAGGCGGTGCTGGTTCACGGCGGCGGCAAACGCCTCAGCCGTTATCTCACGGCGCAGGGGATCGCCAGCGAGTTTCGGCAAGGATTCCGGGTGACGCCCCCCGAGATCCTGGAAGCGGTGGTCCAGGTGTTTGCCGGCAGCGTGAATCACGAACTTGTCGCGGCCTTTCAACGTGAGGGTGCGCGGGCTGTGGGCCTGTCCGGGATCGATTCGGGCTTGGTTACCGCGTCACCTCTGGGTTCAGGGTTTGGCGCCGTCGGACGGATTGACCACGCGAATACCGAACTATTGGACCTGCTGACAGAGCGAGGTTACCTCCCGGTGGTCGCTTGTATCGCGGGCGGCCCTCATGGCGAGATTTACAATGTCAATGCGGATCAAATGGCCGTGGCATGCGCCACCGAGTTCCGGGCCGAGAAACTGATTTTCCTAACCGACGTCGCTGCAGTCCTAGACGAGCACAGCCAGCCGATTCATCGGCTCACATCCACCGAGGCCGAGGCGCTTATCGACAGCGGCGTAGCCCAGGGCGGTATGGAGGCCAAGCTACGCGCCGCGATCGCCGGTGTCACGCGGGGCATTGCCGAGGTCCGGATCGTCGCCGGTGACCAGCCCAGCGTCCTGCGCTCCATTCTGGCAGGCCGGCGGCTCGGTACGACACTGCTGCCTCACTGATCGACCTTCTCGTCGCCTAGCCTCCCGTTCCCGCGCGTCGCCTCCACCCCTTGCCATCTCACGACTCGACGGTAGGGGCAGGCCGCTGCACCTGCCTTGGGAGTTTTCTGCGGGGCTTGGTCGCCTGGTCGAACGGGACGCCGAAAAAAGGCCGACGCATTCCCAGGTGGCCCGGCCGGACGAATAACGCTCGTTCAACACCAGCCATCCAACCCCAGCGAGAAAAGGGGTTAGGCCCGGCCACTTTTGACTAAAACCTACAACATCTTCACTACTATTGTTCTAACTTTCCTGCCACCGTAGATTTAGAAAGCGGAACTTACAACAATGTGTACTATTAATGTTTCAGAACGCCACCTCCTGCTAATGGAGGTTATTTAACACCAGGATTCTCCTCCTCGGCTGACGCCGGACAAGGATGGGGTGTAATCCAACTCCTTCTTGCCGCTAATAGTCTATCTGTTTCGTACGGCGCCATTGCTAACACGTCGTACGAACTGATCGATTGTGACCTCCCCAGCGCCTGCCAGAGGGCTAAAGAGAGGCGGGCCAGCCATTCCGCGAGAGCTGAAGGTGTGGCCCGCCCTCCGTCACAACGACAAACGGCGTCAAGACGAACAACAAGCGGCGGGCATATTCCTAATGGAGTACGATTATAAAAAGAAGGATTTAGAAAAATACGGATAAAACTTATATAAAGGGTCAACTATGAGTCAAGATGTCATGTATAATTCCAGATGCTTCACTAAGTCCAAAAGTCATTTACAGCAGGAGGTAGCACCGTGATCGCCCAGGCTGTCGAACTGAAAACTGCCGTAGGGAAACTTCTATGCACACCTATCTTCCATGCCTCTGGAAAGAAGCTGTTGGCCAAGGGGCACCAGATCAGCGAGGAGGACGTGCAGTTGCTGGACTCGGCGGGTCATGACGAAGTTTGGGTAGCCGTCTTGGAGGAGGGCGAGGTGCCTGAGGAGGAGGCGGCTAGGCGGGTGGCCGGCGAGGCTGCCTGTGGCAGCTTGGAGATCCGTGTGGCGGCCGGGGGGCGCGCCAACTTGTTCGCCACGGAGAACTCGTGCCTGTTGGTTGATGAGGTGCTTCTACGGCGCGTAAACCGCCTAGGACGTATCACGGTTGCGACTGCGCCCAACTTCTCGTTTATCGTGGCCGGGCAGCGGGCGGCGTCGGTCAAGACCACGCCTTTCGCTGTTCCTCGCAAGGATTTCGAGGAGAGCCTGAGCTTGGTGTCAGAACAGGGGCCGGTGCTGCAGGCGCGCCCAATAGGTAGTCCGAGCGTGGCAGTGCTCTACAGCGACCCGATTCACCCTGACCGGGGGCGGCAGCTCTTTGAAGGGATCATGAGAACCCGTCTCGAGCGGATGGGAGTGAGGGCGTCCTTCGTTCTCTCGACGATCGAGGAAGAAATGGCGGTGGCGCGATGCTTGGAACACCTTCTACGAGCGCGGCCTACCGCCATCCTGGTCGCATCGACCGTCGCCCCCGCGGGTCCGGAGGACGTAGTGGGGCAAGCCATGTCGAGAGTGGGATGCCGGATGGAAAGCTTCCTGGCACCGGTTGAACCGGGCAACCTACTGTTACTTTGCTATGCGGGCGAGATCCCTGTGGTCGCGGCCCCCGGATGCTTCCGCTCGCCGAGGGCGA
This sequence comes from Bryobacterales bacterium, assembly GCA_965248205.1. Classification (GTDB taxonomy): domain Bacteria; phylum Acidobacteriota; class Terriglobia; order Bryobacterales; family UBA6623. Next base: position 4,305,769 of record CBDFIS010000006.1, on the reverse strand, counting down.
ATGTCGTCGACTTGGTACTGCCCCCGCTGCTCGCACGCTACCCGCTGACAGCCGCCGAGATCTCTACTCTCGGCCACGGGGGTCTACTTCAGTAAGGACGAGATTCTCCCCCACAGACAGCACAGGCCTTTGCGCCTGGCATGCAAGCCAAAGGGATCGATCCCTGCTCAAATCCTAACCGCTCGCAATCACGCCGCCGACTCACTTACGGGAACCGGCCGGCGAAGAAACTGGTAGCGGTCGATCGTGGTCGCCACGCCTACGCGACCACCGTCGGATCCCAGCCTTATCGCCCTGGTCACCCGTCCTTGGCACCGCAGAGGTATCTTCTTGTCGGTCAGGATTCCATCTTGCAGAGTCACGATGAACTCGATCGTAGACCCCTCAATGACCGTGCCATCGCTCAACTCGAGATACGCCCCGGCTGAGCTTAGATCACGGGTCTTTCCCTGAGCGGCCACATCCTCGTCGCTGATCCGGACGACTCGGACTGGAAGGGCAAGTCCATAGCGATTTGAACTACGACGTTCCTCGGGATAGAAAGCTGCCACGTTTTCTCCCTACAACATTTTGGACAAGACTTCTTTAAAACATAACACTATCACAATGTAGTAGGCAAGCGGTGGCCCTATAGGATTTTCTTGAGTCCTGACTGGCCTGGTCCGGCGGAATCCAGTCGGGCGCTTGCGGAGCCGTCTCACAGTGTAGCGCACTTAGAATCCCGACCTGTATCTTTCCAATCGACCACTGCGGTTATGCGAACCGACGCGGCCCCGGCAACCCGTGAGCGGGCCGGCGATCCAGAGATTGGGCGACGATTCTAAGCAGCTGCCGTTGGTACCGATCGAGCGTGTAACGTTCCCGCCAGGCGGCGTGGGCTGCCTGTGCGGTCGCCCTCAGCCGCTGGGGCTCTTCGAGAACGAGTTGGGAGATCCGCTTCGCGAGCGCTTCGGGTGTCGGCGGGTTGACCAGGAACCCGGTTTCTCCGTTCGTAACGATTTCAGGAATTCCGCCGCTCGGAAAGGCGATCACGGGCAGGCCACACGCAAACGCTTCGAGCACAACCCTCGGCGCTCCCGGTTCCTTAATAGAAGGGACGACGAGCACGTCCAATTCCGCCATCACCTGGTAGACGTCTTCGCGCCAGCCGATGAACTTCACCGGCAGTCCTGCCGCCAATCGGTCCAAAGAGCGCCGGTAGTGGAGAGCCTCCGGATCAGAAAAAAGTGCATCCCCACAGACGATGAATTGGGCTTCGGGGAGGATACCAGTCAGTAAGCGGGCAGCCTGCAGGAACTCCATCTGACCCTTCTCCGGACCTATTCTTCCAACCAAGCCGATGCGAGTGAAGCTTTCGCGGCTACTATTCGGAAACGGATCTGGTGACGGCGGCACGCCGTTATGAACCAGTTGAATAGTGTCGGCGCGAGTGTAGCTAGCGAGCGGTTCAGCTGCAAAGCGGCAGCAAGTAGCGACTTCGGCGCGAGCAAGTCGAATCGACCAACCTGCCAACCGCCGCGCTAAGCGCTGTTCCAGTCTGTTGTGGCAGTGGAAGACAAGAGGCAGACGCCGGCTAGCGCACCAGGCGGCGACCGGGAGGACGCGCGGCCCGTTAACGTACAGCAAATCAGCCTTGAGACGACGGGCGAGCTTTCGAATAGCTGCAATGAGGAAAGGCAACTGGCACGCGAAGCGAAGAGTATCGGCGCTACTCTTTCTGCCCGAGGAGTACGGACCGCACTGTATCGGATACGTCGGCACGCCCATGTCGCCTAGGCGGCTGAAGAGGCGGCCGTCACCTGGCAATGCGACGTGAGGTTGCCAACCGGCGCTCCGAACGGCGGGAATCAGGTCGAGTAGACAATGCTGGGCGCCCCCCAAGTCACTGAACTGGTCCAGGAAGAGGATGTTCATGGGGAAGGTGCGGCGCGGGAGTTCCCACGGTTTGTTTCGCGCACGGCAAGCCCGAGAACGGCAAAGTAGATCGGCAAAACCCTCCAGTAGGTCAGCGCGTCCACGGAAAGCATCTGGAACATCTCTCCCACCCAGAAGCAAAAGATCCAGGTGCCGAGAAACGAGGTCCAAGCGTCGACGCTGCGAGCAGCACGGTAGGCGGCCTTGAGTACGGCCGCGTGAAAGAACAGCATTAGCAGAAGTCCGAACACGCCTGTTTCCACCAGCATGCTTAGGTACATGTTGTCGGCGATGAGAGCTTTTCCAACGGATTCGGAGTAGGGCAGGGTCTTAAAACCGATTCCAACGAGCAGCTTGCCTGGGTGGGCGGCGAGAAAATCAACCAGCGTACGCCAGCTCTCGAGGCGTCCGCTCAGCAGGGTCTCGGGGGAGGTGAACAAGCTGGTGACGGTCGCTCCGAGCCGCGCGACGTAAGACTCGACAAACGCGGGGAACAGCCAATAGGTCACAAGCAAGCCACCCGTCATCCCCGTAAACGCTATACCGAACCAGCGGCGCAGCCGGATCTCGCTCCGGTGAAGCCAGAGCAAGACTGCCAGGCCGACTACGAGGCAGAGTAGCGAGGAGCGGGAGAAGCAGAAAAGTAACGCTGCCGAAAGGACCACGCCTCCGGCCAGGAGCGCTTTTCGTGACAGCAGCTGCCGGCCGACGTTGGGCTTGACCCAGACGGTGGCCATCATGATGAGGAAGAAGGCACACAGGTTCCCGAGCATTCCGGCGTCGTAAAAGACTCCTTGGGCCCGGCGGAACACTCCGGTTGGCAGCCAGACATACTGTGCTCCGAACCCGGCCGGTGGCGGCCACTGGAAGTAAAAATCTAAGCAAGCAAACAGGGCCGACGCCACACCGAGACCATAGAGCCGGCGAACGAGGCGGGTGGGATCGGATCCACTCGCCAAGCCCGGCCCGTAGGCAAAGTAGAACAGCGTAAAAATCGCGATGGCGAACAGTGCGACCCGGGCGAAGCTGCCGGCGGCAACCTCCCATCCCGAATGTAGGCCTGCCAAGGCGACAGAAGCCGTAAGCACAAGAAGGAGCAAAGCTGAAGTAATCGTCAGGCCGTCGTTCCGCAGGCTCCACTCCTGCAGCCGGGCCAATGAAGCCCACAGGCCGAAAGCGGCGAACAGAACGGCCAGATGGGGACCCGTATCGCCCAACGCTATCGGTAGAGGTGGAAAAAGCAGCGTAACGACCGAGAAACCGATGAACCAACGGTGGGATTTCCCAAGGCTCCACCAAGCGGCGGCGACAAGAGCAATCGGCGCCAGCATGAGAGCCGTTGCCTTCCAACTCGATGCAGTCGAGATCGCCGCTGCGTAGACACCCAGCGAGGCCCCGACTACCAGCCCAGCCGGCAAGCTAAAGTCCCGCCGTAGGGTCAGATCAAACATCGCGCTGCATGCGAACGACCCGCCACACAATCCACACAGCTCCCACGGTGAAGCCGACAATGGCTCCCAGCCCAATCAGCAAGGGCTCTTCGGACGGCAATGCTGAGCAGATAACAAGATTCAAGGCCAGCGCCGTGACGGCGGCGGTTACGCCGGCGCGGAACCGGCTCATTCCAAAAAGAGTTCGGGAGAGCAAGTCACACAGACCGCGCCCAATAATTACCGGCATGTAACTCAGCAAGACGGTCGAGACGGCATTGGTCGACGTACGGGTAAAAGCGCCTCGTTGGAAGAGGATCGCGACGACTTGGTGGCGCAAAGCCATCATTCCGAGCATGACGGCGACCGAAGAAAGACCGGCGAGCCAAGCGGCGCGCGTTACGGCTCGCAGCACCATGCGTTGCTGTGGGCGATTTTCTTGCTGGGAGGAGACCTCGGGCAGCAGCGACTGCGAAAGGGGGACGACGAGCAGCGCCATGGGCACGCGGAACAGCTTGAATCCGTAGTCGAAGGCTGCGGTCATCCCGGCGCCGAAGGTGGATGCGTAGGCGCGCGTTACGGCCGTGTTGAGCTCCATCGAAAGGGCATGGACCAGGATCGGCGCGGGCCGCGCAGCAAATCGCGCAGCCGCGTTCGTCTCTCTGTTACGCCTTTGTCTTCAGGAAGCCGCCTGGAGTAGGTGTGGGCGACGGCAAGCTGAATCCACCCTCCGCTAACGTAGCCCACCGCGAAGCTGAAGACGCCTAACTGCCGGTAAAAGAGTAAAGCCGCTGCGACGGTCGCCAGATTGACGGTGGCGTGATGGAAAGAGGGTATAGCGAACCTGCGGTGGCTGAGAAGGAGCGCTGAGTAAACGAAGCCACAGCCTATGGCAAGCGGCGCCAGGCTCATCAGCCGAAGCAGTTGTGCCCCCAGCGAGGCGGTTTCCGCATCGAGTCCCGGAGCGAAAGCGTGGACGATCGCGTTGGCGAAAACGGCGAAACAAATGGTAGACGCCAGCGCCAGCCGTGACATGGGCCAAAGGATGTCTTTGAACCCGTAACGCTGTTTGGGGTCCGGGTTCGAGAACCTGGGGACGAAACCGAAGATCACCACCAGTCCCATGACGGACCACCAGAGTTCGATGGGAGCCATGGCAGCGGACAAGGCGTCCGCCTGGCGACCCGTTCCCAACAAGTAGCCGATGGTTGCCTGCCGTATGAATCCGGCGATTTGAGCGGAGACAAGGCCGACGGCAACGACCAGGCCGCCTTTGAGCACCCGGCCTTCAGAGATTTCAGGCGGAGCGGACTCGCCGGCGGGGTTCATTTGCGCGGAGGGGCGGTTCGAAGGAGAGGCTGAGGGTCGAACCCAAGAATTTCTTCATTCTATCGTGGAAGTGCGCGGCCGAAAACCGAAGACTTTGGTGACGATGCCCGACGTAAAGATTGCCGACATGGATGCGCCAGTGCTGGCTGCAGGTTTGACGCCTTTCCTTGTGGGCACCTTCGGCGTCGCCTTTACCTTGCCCGTGGATCTCGCCGAGGGCACCCACGCGCTCACTTTGGAAATCGGCGGACAAACCAGCAACGCAGTGATGATTCCCGTAGGCGCGGTCCCTCAACCGCCGCCATCGATCGGCGCTGGGGGGGTGATTCTGGCCAACCTTGTTCCCACTGTACGGTCAATTTCGCCCAACTCGATTATCAGCATCTTCGGCGTGGACCTGGCGGCAGAGGGAACGTTCGAGATACTCACGGATTTGGTGGACGATAAGGTACCCACCCAGTTTGCCGATGTCTGTGCAGAGGTGAACGGGATCCGAACACCGATGTTCTTCGTCTCCCCCGGACAGTTGAACCTTCAGGCGCCGACTCTCGGCGCCCTTGGACCTGTCGCGGTGGAGGTGATTACGGGTTGCGGGGGGCCGATGGAACAGAAGAGCGCGCCCGAGATGGTCACCGTGGAGGCCGTGACCCCAGCTTTCTTCCTGAAGGTTTTCACCGATCCCGGACCGATTGCTGCCCTCCACGGCGGAGGGCCGGCGGAAGTCGGTGACCCGAGCGTGATTCCTGGTGCCACCCCGGCCCAGCCGGGTGAGTTCATCAGCCTGTTCGCGACCGGATTCGGCCCGACGGATCCGGCCCTAGAAGCCGGCGAAGTTCCACAGATAGTTTTGCCCGACTCGTTTGGCCAGGCACGGGTCACGGGAGACGTTACTTCCGTCACGATAGGGGGAATTCCTCTGGACCCCGATAGCGCGGGCGACGTCTTCTACATCGGGACCGCCCCCTGCTGTGCGGGCCTTTACCAACTGGTGGTCAAGGTCCCCGCCAATGCACCCGACGGAGACCTGCCGGTTCTAGTAACCATCGACGGCGTATCCACACCGGAAGGCCCGTTTGTAACGGTGTTGGCACCCTAGGCAGCCCGGTCAGAAGGGGCGCACAACCCATCACAGCAGGCCTGCCTGGGCTGTAATTTCCTGTCCTTGGTTATTTGGTTCGCATTTCTCACCAGCGCTCGGCAGGAGTAGAAGCAAACTCCCGCCGTTCGAGGTGTAGGGGCGCGATTCATCGCGCCCGCCGCCTGATGACAAACTGTTTGTTGGGCTATGTGCACAAAGTGTTTCCGCGAGCCATGGCGGACCGGGCCTTTCGCCCCGTCCGGCGCGGCCGTGGTGAGAAATGCGGATTAGCCCCAATACTGTTCACTTAAGCTGTAATAGAACCCCGAGTTTTTTCCGCATTGCACCGTTTGTCATGTACCGGCGCGACATGTTGCGCTCTGGACAAGCGGGATCGCTTGTCCCTACTTGAGTCGTCACAAGCCGCGGCAGTAGGGACCGGCGGTCTCGCCGGTCCGGGGGTCCGACACATCGCCCCACAGACTCCTCCGGGGCCTGTTCGCTTGTGCATACGGACCCCCGGTTTTGCTGCAGCATGTGTGGGAGCTGTGTCGCCCTCTCCGGGGCTTTCCGCACTGCCACTTTTTCCCACGGCTGAAGCCGTGGGCTGTGATTGTTGCGGCCCCCTGACGGGGCCAGACTCGTGGTTCATCTGCCACTGATTGGGGTGATATATAGTAACTCTGTAACCCGCAAGGGCTGAGGCACACTAAGTGACGAGTATTGGGATTAGCCCCCGGCGAGTCTACGCTAGAACGGCCCTGGAAGTTGCCCTGCCAGTAGACCCTAACTTGGGATCGGGACCCCGGCCTCAGAGCGATTCGAGCTGGATTTGGAGCAGGTTCCAGTCGGGGAAGGACGCCGGGTGTCCCAATGATTCCAGCTTGGTTTCGACTTCGCGAGCTTCCCGGGGGGCCAGTTCATCTTCGAAGCGGATGGGGAACTTCGCCAGGGCCGGCGCTGTCGTGCTGGCTCCCTCCGGCCTCAGACGGGCAACGAGGTTCAGTCGTTTTCGGGCAACCGTGCTGTGATTGATGACGACAGCCCGTACTTTGAGCAGCTCCGCTTGCTGGTCGTACCAGATACGAACACCGGCCACTTCGACATTCTGCAAACTGGGCGGCCTGGGGGGCGCGCTAAACAACTCCTCCTGAATATTCTCGAGCTGCAATCCGCCCGCGCTCCCGAAAAGGTCGGGGCGGGAAATGTAAAGGGCTCCACCTACCGCAAAGATGAGGATGAAGGCGAAGACCGCAACGTGCGCGGGCCCGATTGTCCAGGTAGTGCCGGCACGCCGCCGCTTGCGAGGTCTGGAACGGAGCACGGCACGCCGTTTCCTGGGAGCGGCGGATTTGGGTTGCGCTTTGGTCCCCGGCTGCGCGCCGCATTGCGGACACTGTTGCTCATCGATATCGACCTCTCGGCCACAGCGCGGACATTCCCACGTAAACATTTAGTTTCCCCCAGCGAATTGTAGCATCGGCGAAGTTCGGGCACGACCTCTGGGGACAGGCAACCGAGAGCCATACCTTGTCCGAGCGGAGCTTGCTCATCGGAGCGGCCTTCACTTAACGCCGCCGCTTCTGAGGTGCCTGTCCCCTCGGGGCACACTGCTTAGACGCCTGATCGTCTGCTAGCGTGTACAATGGCTGCGCGACGGTTGCAGAGGCTGTGACTCTCCTAGGAACAGCACTGAGTTTTTGCGTCGCCCTGAAGAACCCGAGTGACTAACGATTCACAATCTAACGGGGACGTGGTTCGCCGCGGCCCCTACCCTGAGCTGACCTGGCCGGCGATCCTCGTCGGCTACCTGCTGGGATCGGTGATCTGCGTGTCGATCGGGTACGCCTCGTTGATTCTCGGCTTTTCCATCGAAGGATCGGAGTTGGCCGCGATCTTGGGATGGGGAGTGCTGCGGGGAGCCATGCGACGCACCAGCATTGTCGAAAACAACATCAACCAAACTCTCGCTTCCGCCGTGAATGGAGCTTCGGCGGGAATGATGTTCACGGTTCCTGCCCTTTTCATTCTTAATCGACAATATCCCGGCGTGACGGACTTCAGCCCGGTGTTGATGGTGTTGGCGTGTATCTCGGGCGGATTGATCGGTCTGGCGTTCATTATTCCTTTGCGCAGGCAAATGATCGACCTTAGCCGCCTGGCTTATCCGGGGGGTATCGCTGTAGCGGCGATTCTGAAATCGCCGGGGGCGGGCTTGCGGAAGTCGATGCTGCTGCTGGGTGGAGCGGTCGTTTCGGGTGTGGCGCACATCATAGTACTGCAATTCGCCGGCTCGGAAGACTTCGCGCTCGGTGCAATGATGGGTTGGCCTTCGTTTTTGAATCTGACTTTCTACCTGTCGATGCTGACGATCGGGGTGGGATTTCTTTCCGGTCGCGGCGGGCTGATCTTTGGATTGGGAGGATTCCTATGCTACTGGGTGCTGTCACCGCTGCTGATCTCCTATGGAGCGCCTGAGGTGCTGGCATTGGCGGAATCAGCCGGAAGTGGGCTTCCGAACGCATTTCGCGGGGCGCTGTTCCGACCGCTGGGCATCGGCATACTGATTGGTGCGGCGATCGGAGGCATCGTCGCCGCGGCTCCGTTGATTCTGGGTGCGATCCGGTCGATGCAGGATGCCGCTCGCGAGCGAGGCCCCGGAAAGCTTGGATCCGATGAGCTTCCCATCGGACTGCTTTACGGTGCGATCGGGTTCGGGACGTTGGCGCTGGTGGTCATCGCATTCCTGTCAACGCCCCACATGAGCCTTGGCCGGGCGCTGGGCATGGCGCTGTTGGGTTCGCTGTGGATCTGGGTTGCCGGTGTAATTGTTTCGGAATGTCTGGGGCGGACGAACTGGTCTCCTCTTTCCGGCATGACCCTGATTGCGGTGACGATCTTGGTCTTCATTGGCAGCGGTCTGGCCGACCGGGAGGTGATCGTAAGCGGCATCATTGTGGGCGCGGCGATTTGTGTCGCCATCGCTCAGGCCGGCGATATGATGCTCGATCTCAAGGCCGGGTACCTGGTCGGAGCCAGCCCGCGGAAACAGCAGATCGCCCAAATGCTCGCCACTTGGCTGGGACCGATTTTGGTGATGGGGCTGATTTTCGTTTTGCACAGCTCTTACGAGTTAGGCAGTAGCCGGCTGCCGGCTCCGCAAGCGACCGCGCTCGCCGGCGTCATCGAGGGCATTCTCGGCGGAGATGTGCCTGCGTTCCGCTACGGGGCCGGCGCGGGACTCGGCGCGCTTCTGGCCTTCAGCGGCCTCGGCGGCATCGGAGTCCTGATCGGGCTTGGTTTCTACATGCCTTTCAACATCGTGTTGACCTACACGATCGGCTGTGGCGCGAGAATCATGATGGAACGAATCAAGGGTCAAGGATTCATCGAGGATGTGGGAATCCCGGTCGCGGCGGGGCTGATCGTCGGCGAGGCGCTGGTGGGTGTAGGAACGGCAATGGCTCAGGTCTTCGGAGCCATGGGAGGAGGATAGCTCGAAGTGAGCGAAGCGGGTCGGAGAACAACCGGGCACGTACTCTTGTGGGCGGGATTCCTGGCGGCGGCGTTCGTCTCCACCCGACAGCAGGATGCGGTCGAGTGGTCTTGGTATGCGGTGGCGGTAACCATAGGAGCCGCGGGGATCGTAATGCTACGGGCAAAGGCTGCAACTTCCGGGGAAGGCAAGGCGCAGGCTGAAATTGAGGTAGCACGCCTGGGCGAAATCCTGGAGAAAATCGGTGCGGATTTGGCGCGGTTGAAGCGCGAACGGGACTCGATCGCCGTAGCAGACGTCCGGAATTCCATCGACGAACGCTTGGCGCCACACTTGAGGGATTTTGATGAATCTCGCGAAGCATTGAGCAGTGTTCATGGCTTGGAGGCGTACGTCGAAGTGATGAGCCGCTTCGCCGCCGCCGAGAGAAACATCAATCGGGCGTGGTCGGCTTCAGCGGACGGCTATGTTGATGAGGTTTGGGCCTGCGTGGAGCGGGCGGAAGGGTTGCTAAGAGAAGCCACGAATGCCTTAGGCCAATATCGAAGCCAACCGTCATGAAACGCCATTACCCACGACTCGGCGTCGTCGCGAAGCGTCCCGCCGACTCCCGTAGACTACAACCTATCTCACAAATAGCACGGACGACGCTTTGGTTTTTCGGGGCAATGGGACCCCGCGCTCTCGGCTAGCGGCGTCGGGATGTTCCGGCGAGGACTTATGGGCCTTCCAAGCAAGATAGCTAAAGACTTGCCGACTAGGCAGGACTTAGCCGCGACAGAGAGCTTATGTAGTTTGTTTCGGGGGACTTAGTTCTGCTCGCGTTCGCGGCGAACTCGTGCACTACGGCGCTGCTCGGACCGCAATCGTGACATCTTCGCGGCTGCGGAGCTTGGTGCCGTCTGGGCATTCCACCTCAATCACGATCGGCACGGCGTCGCCTGGTGTCACGCCCGCGGGAATGATGATGTTGATCTGGTTCAGGCCGACGCTGGTGGGCTGCAGGACCGCGCCAAGACTTTCGCCTCCACACCCCCGACGAACACGCGCACCGTCTTGTCCGTGACCGGAACGGTTCCGGCTGGCGGGATGTCACCGGTCGGCGGTTCCGGGCTGACCGGCCCCAGACCGTCGCACCAGATCGTTACCACACCCCCGATACCCGCCGGCTGCCCCGTGACGGGATCGGTCGAGCCGGAGGGTTGTGCCCAAGAGCCGGCGATCACATCGTCCCCGGCCTGCTTGAAATTCGTGACAATCGCCTGAGCAGTGCCAGGCGGGAACATATAGATCCCGGGTGAGGCCTGAGCACCATCCACTTCAAAAGGCTCGCTCCAAACCTCGCTTGTAGCGTCCTTCCAGTGAACCCTTACCTCCACCTTGCCGTCATTGACATCGACATCCCAAGGCACCTGAACGTTCGCCTGGTCGAAAGCGCCACCGGCGAAGACACCGAACAGCGCACCCGGCTTCCCATCAAAGGTTACAGAGAATCCCATCAGGTCGAACGGGAGGGGTATCGAACCAGCCACGTTCGTCTCTTCGGTAAAGTTGCCGAACACCGAGACAATCGACCCCGGTGAGATCAAGGCTTCAAAAGCCGCTGCGTCCAAAACTCCCGTGATCTCGTGCGACTCACCCTCCACTGCTGACTGAGTGACCACGAAAGCTGTCCGAATGCTGCCTCGGCCGTAAGATCCACCCTGGCCGAGATCGTTCCTTGGCGGGAACCCGACAAGCCTAATGGGTCAACGCTGAACTTCAGGGGGCCTTTGACCATGCGGCCGGTCATACCAATCAGACTACCCACCAAGTCCACGTCGGTGATCGTGATCCAAGGCACATCCGATGCAAGCATGTCCATGCTTCCGGGGCAGGAACTGGGGTCCGTGGCTGGGTTCTCTAACAATGTAAAGGTGGTCTCTCCCGTCCCTCCGTCAGCTTCGAACGACGCTTCGCGCGGGTCAAACGAAACTGAGCAGTCTCCGAAAGAATCCTGGGCCACTGCAGAGCTGACAAAAACAGTCCCGAGCAGCACAACCGTCACAAGACGCGACGGCGCTCCAGGGGATAAGAGCGGAAGTTTCCTACTGTTGCCCATGCTCGTCCTCCTCGCTTCCAGCAAGCACGGGTTCGATTACACCGTCACGTGGGTCCAGCGAGATAGCAACGGTCGTGTGGTGGTCGAGGATAACTGTCGCGATATCGGGTTCGCGCCATCTAAATGCTGACGAACCGCGTCATCAGGTCCTTTGAGTGGCTGAAACCGGCATCGGGTCAAAGACCTTGGTGCCTGCAAAGAACTTAGCCTTACCAACACCTATCCGCTAAACGGTAGAATGGCCCTGTCGTGATTGACCGCACACGGGTGGTTGGGTTCGACGCTTAGGAGGAGGTGGCTCATGCTGAAACTCGCAATGGCCGCGCCGAAGCTATGCTTGACGGCGCTGTTGGTGTTGTTGTCTTCGCAGACCTGGGGAGCTGCGCTGGAAACTCCCGTTCCGCTCGGCGACGCCCGGTTCGAGAGAAACGCGGGTCAGCTTGGCCCGGCTTTTGACTTCGTCGCGCGCGGCCGGCGGGCTGTTGCTTTGATCAGCGCCGGACGAGTCCTGATGGGGAGCGGCGCCGCATCGGTCGAGATGAGCCTAAAGGGGTCGAGTCTGACCGCCGAAGCGACCCCCGAATCGCAGCTACCTCTGCGCACCAGCTACTTCCTCGGCGGCGATCCGGACCGCTGGTACACGGGCACCGAGAACTATGAGCGCGTCCGCTACAGCGAAGTCTACCCCGGCGTGGACGTCGTCTACTACGCTCGCAACGATCAACTCGAGTACGACTTCGTGGTGGCTGCGGGCGTAAGCCCGTCCGTCATCAGGCTGGAATTCAGCGGCGCGGCGGCGGTTGAAATCACTTGCCGGATTCCAGCTTCTTCTTCAGGCTGCGCAAGTCAACGAGGAGGTCCTCGGAGTGTTGATAGCGTTCGTTTCGGTCTTTGGCAAGGGTTTTGCCGATGATCCTGCTGGTCAGTACTTCACGCAGGGATACCCGAAGGCTCTGGTATCGATTCCCTTCGCGCGTTCGCGATCGACGGGAAACGCCCCAACGGCGAGCACGACCGAGCCTAGCCGCCGTGCCTGCTCGGCGGCGGCGTTACCAAGTGAATCCAGTGGCCGCATATCGGTGAGGTATAGCTCGGGAGGATTAATGAGAAATGCTGTGTCGAGAGTCGCCGTGCCTATCGCCTCGCCGCCTTTAGCTGTCACAAAACCGCCTGTTCCGCAGGAGGCGGGAAGTCGCAATCGGTCCCCCGTATTGATCGACCTTTCCGTCGACAAGCACTCGCTCACGCGACGGCCATCTGGCTCGACGACGACGCTGCCGACCACAAATCTTAGTGCTTGCTTGGTGTCGTCGGAATAGGTCACTATGAGGCTCTGGGCCAAGTATTCATTCAGTTCGCCGGACGAAGCGAACTTCACCCACGTTTTGGCCGCCAAGCTTGTTACGGAAAGCCTTCCTCGACGCTCCGGATTCGCATCCGCGACCTCCGGCGCGGTCCCAACCGCAATAGTGATCTCGGCGGCCGGCAACCGTGACGAGCCCATCACGTATCGGACAATGTACTCACCCTCACTTTTGGGGGCCCTCAGCCTGGACGGGTTGCCTTGATTGACGTCCACCTGGTGCTTGTACCGGCCCATCAGCGCCCCGACTTCGGCGATCCCCACAAAGTCTTTATGGCCACCAGGGCCTTGCCACGTGAGTTCGAAGACAGCTTCTGGTGCAACGGTCGTGGGGACACTCAGATCCACGTTCGCCGGCACGATCGTGATTGGGCGGCGCGCCAGAATATCGCCGGTTTGTGCGTGTTGATAACGGAGCTCGAAGCGGCCCTCTTGAATCTTGCTGCCCAGTCCCAGCCACAGCGGGCTGCCTGCTGAGGTATAGGCGGGATATGCCCACGGAAAGGTGCGGTTGTCTGCGCCCTCCGGCAGCACTATGATTTTGTCGCTTTGGTCGTTGGGCCCCTTCCAGTGAACCTGGATATACGAACCAGCCGGTGCCTCGGCCGGGGCGTCGAGACTGGCCTGGCCCGCCAGCGTAACCGTAAGGACGGCCAACAAAACGGCCAACCGGCATGCCTGGGCCGGCCAACTACTTCTCCCTGGATGACCTCTCTCTCTCACGGCTTTCACCTCCTGGTTTTGCCCTGCTTTTCGTGCTGCCTGACAAATCCTCGCTCAGAGTGAGGACCACATGAACCTTAGCCGGCGGGACGGCCCGCAACAGAGCCGCGCCCGAAAGGGTGCGGTCAAGATTCCGTGTGGCCGGATGCTCAAGTCGTCTCGCGGTCGTTCGGGGTCTAGTTTTAGAACGCGTCGCCGCGCGGGCAAACGGCTGCGCCCCGCACGGTCACCATTTGCCGATCTTCTGCCCCCTCACTCTTGGAGTAGGTCTGAAATTCAAACCTGACCCTGACTTGCTCTCCAAATTCCAAAAACTCCGCCTCCCCTTTTGTGTCGAACGAGAATCGGCCTCCTCGGGTGAAGAAAGAGCCCCCCAGCGTGTTCTTCTCTCCTCGGTAGGAGAACTCGATGGGATACTTGCCCGGTGCGGGTTCAAAATCCCTGGAGAAGAACAGGTTGGTGCTGTAGCTCTTCCCTAGCTTCCGGATTGAAGCGGGAGTGGTAATGATATTCAGCGCCCATATGTTTGCTCGGTTCTTGGAGAGTGTGGCTTCAGCATCGTCGACCGTCACAGTCACGTCGCCGCTAACCTCGAAGTAGGTGCCCGATCGGGCGCTGGCGGCTTGTACGGTCTCCCTGCCATTGCCTTGCTTCTGAGACAATTGCGACTCGCTGCCTGAACCGCACCCGGCGACCAACATAAACAGGAGCCAAATTGGAATCATGCCCCGCATCGCATGCCCTCTCTGATTCAAATCTACAGTTCCCTGAAAACCCTTTCGTCAGACGGCTGTCGGTGAAGTTCTCTCACTGCTCCGGAAGTTTGTCAATCTTGACTCGGTTCAGCCAGGTGTCAAACTCCGTGGCTTCCGCGTTGATGATCTCAACCTTGATGCTGTATCGCTTGTGTACGAGCGTTGTCCGCCGGCCAACTTTCCTCTGATAGACGTAACTCTCAAACCCGGGCCACTCTCCCACTGTGATTCCCCTCTCGTAGCCCTCCGTGGTCTCTTCACTGAACTTGGCGGCCATGAAGAACCCCACATAAAACGTCCGGTGGAATGCCAAGTCGTCAATTTCAACTGTGACTTGCTTTCCCGTGCCCTCTTCGCGATATTCGCGTTTGGCGGTGGTCATCTGCATCGCTCCCTTTTGGACCTTCGAGCCTTGGGGATCGGTGGCATTCCAACCCGGCGGCACGTCGGGAAGCGCCTCGATCAACTGCGAGAAATGCACCGCTTCGACCGGTTCCATATTCTGCAGCTTTAGAGCCTCCAGCGGGTTCTTCGTGATGTCGATCCCTTCCTCGCGCGCTCCAGAAGAGTCGCCTCCGCCGGACCCGCAACCGCAGGCCAAAACGACAGCAGCCCCTAAGACATAAGCACCTCTCATCTCATTCCTCCTTGGTGGCGACCCTCACGGAGCACGAGTGCTCGCGAGCGGTTCGTTGATCAACCGCGGTTTCCGTTTCCGATATTTGCCCGCACAGCGTACACCATCCACCCTGCTGCACACAAGGTGTAATAGGGAACTCTGCTTCACGATCATGCGGCAGTTCGAGGTGAGTCCTGGCCTATTAGCGGCAACAGCCTCTAGATCCTCCCTAACGGCGAGGCGTTTACCCATCGGCGCACCCAACCACGAGGCGGTTGCGGCGTACGATTAAGGTCCGCATTGCGCCTATTCTTGCTGTCGCGTTTTCCCTCGGCATTGTTTTCCTTCGACGTTTTTGAGATAGCTTCTAGTGAGCGCGAGGCCGATCAGCGCCGGACCAATCAGAATGATACACTGTGTCTCGCAACTCGATTCACCGTTGGGATCGGGTTGATGGAAAAGACACATGCCGATTAGCGACGACTTGTTGGAGATCTTGTGTTGCCCGCGAACCAAAGTGCCGGTGCGCATGCTGCCTCAAGATCAGCTGGACAAACTCAACAAAAGGATCGCCGAGGGCTCGGTGAAGTACCACGACGGAAGCGCCGTCGAGAAGCCGCTGCAGGAAGGTCTGATCACCGAGGACGAACAGGTGGTCTACCGCATCGATGACGATATACCCGTGATGCTCGTAGATCAGGGGATCCTGACGGACCAACTCAAAGAGACCTAGCCCCCCCGACGTAGGCGCTCCAAAAGGGCTATAGCTTCCCGGATATCGGCGCGCTGCTCTTCGCCGGTGATCTCTCGCTCGATGGACAACGGGCCGCGGTAGCCAAATCCTCTTAGTTTCGCCACGTAGCGCTCCATGCCGACGTCCCCTTGGCCCAGAGGGACCTCCGTTCCCCAAATCCCTTTCTTCTCGGGCCAAAGCGCGTCCTTGCAGTGGACGCTGATAACCCACTCCTTGACCATCTCGAGAGCTTCGAGAGGCTCGCCGCAACCGTAGAGGATCATATTCGCCGGGTCGAAGTTGATGCCGAGGTTGGCCCGGTCGACGTCGCGGATAAAGTTTCTCAGCGCGGTCGCCGACTCCTGGCCCGTTTCGAGACCGAAGCTTTGTCCGTTTCGGCGGCAGTGGTCGCACACCCGGCGAACCATGTCCCGTACTGCAAGGTAGTCGGGATCATTGCGGTCTTCCGAGAGGAAGCCGATGTGCGTTGCGACCTCTACTATCCCCAGTGCCTTCGCAAAGTCCGAGCACTCATAGGTTCGTTTTTCGCGCTCTTCTCGCGTGGCGGGAGGGATGAAGCCAACCGTCGTCTGAACGGTTGGAATGTCGGCGTAGCTCTCTCCCTTGTACGCTGGAAAAACCGCAGTGACGGTGAAATCTTGCTTCTCGAGTGCCTGGCTCCAGCTCTGAACGGCGGCGGGACTGAGGTCCGCGGCCGGGTCGATGCCCAGCTGGCCGCAGGTAACTCCCAACCCCTTGACCATTTGAACGATTTCGAAAGGTGTTCCGTCGATGCCGAGCTCGCCGCCCGTCCAGAACATCACGCCGACTTGCAAAGGTTCGAGTTGGTTCATCATGAATCAGAATCGGGTACGGGAAGGCGTGGGAAAATCATCTCAGCCTCAGATTCGCGTGCCCGGGCGCAATGAATTGCGCCCCTACTTGACTGATGGGAAAACTCTTGGCCGCGTGTAGGGGCGTGATTCATCGCGCCCGCCTTCGGTACAAGTGATCCTTTCACACCTTCCGGCCCGCCGTGCCCCTACGATTCTCTGCGATATCCTGGTGCGATCCTCTTCATTGGTACTCACGATCGAGGTATAGAATCGAGCGCGCCGACTATGGTATCCACATCGAATACGCAACCGCCCCACGTGCCCCCACTGACCCGCTGCATGGCCGCCCACAGTCGCGTGTCGTCGGGAAGTTGCGGATTCGCGGAGAGATCCTCCCGGGGCGGACGCTCGGCTAACACCCGCGTTCCCTGGTCGGCCCCATACACCTCCTCGCCGTGGCCCACGAGATCCAGCCGGCCTTCGAGCTTGTTTCGATCGATTACGATCTCAATGCGATCGTCATCCAAGACCTTACCGATCGGCCCTCCGGCCAGCGCCTCGGGCCCGACATGGCCGATGCAAGCGCCTGTAGAGACTCCCGAGAAACGGGCATCGGTGATCACAGCGACGTGTTTGCCGAATGATAGATACTTGAGCGCGGAAGTGATCTGGAAGATCTCCTGCATGCCCGATCCCAAGGGACCGCAGCACGCCAGCACCATGATATCTCCAGGCTGAATGCCGCCGCTCTTGATGGCCTCGATGGCGTCGGACTCACGCGTGAACACGCGTGCGCGGCCCAAGTTTCGATAGACTCCATCGTCGCCGACTACGCTGGGATCGATGGCCGTGCTCTTCACGACCGACCCTTCCGGCGCAAGGTTGCTGCGGCAAAACGTGATGGTGCTCGTCAGCCCTTCGAGGCGAGCTTTCTCGGGATTCATGATGACATCGTCGGGCTCGACGCCGTCTTGCTCCAAGAGCCGCCGGCGCAAGGCTTGTCGGCGCTCCGACTCCTGCCACCAATCAAGGACCGTGTCGAGCGACTCTCCGCTGACTGTCAACACAGTGGTGTCCAACAATTGCATCCGTCTCAGGTGAAGCATGACCTCGGGAACGCCGCCCGCGAGAAAGACTTGCACCGTGGGATGCATTCTCGGCCCATTAGGCAGCACGTCCACGAGACGCGGAACACGGCGATTCATGTCGGCCCAGTCGTCGACCGTCGGTCGCGGGAGTCGGGCCGCGTGCGCAATGGCGGGAAGGTGCAGAAGAAGATTGGTTGATCCCCCAAACGCGGCGTGAACCGCCATGGCATTGCGAATGGACGCCTCGTTGATAATATCTTGGCATACGATCCCCTGTTTGCGCAGTTCGATTGCCGCTCGTGCGGACCGGCGTGCCATATCCTTCCAGATCGCTGCTCCGGAGGGCGCTAGAGCCGAGTGCGGCAGCGACAGCCCCAGCGCTTCGCCCACGACTTGCGAAGTCGCCGCGGTGCCTAGGAATTGGCATCCTCCTCCGGGGGTGGCGCAAGCGTGACAGCCGATAACCGACGCCTCCTCCAGACTCAGCTCGCCATGGGAAAAGCGAGCTCCCATGGATTGAACCGCCCCCGCGTCTTCGCCTTCCGAGGGTGGCAGCGTCACCCCGCCCGGGATCAGTATGCAAGGTAGTTTCTTCGCCCACGCCAGCGCCATCATCATGGCGGGCAGGCCTTTGTCGCAGGTGGCGACGCCGATGACCGCCTGACGAGTCGGCAGTGAACGAATGAGCCGCCGCAGAACCTGGGCCGCGTCGTTACGGTAAGGCAGGCTGTCCATCATGCCCGTGGTCCCTTGTGTTCGGCCGTCGCAAGGGTCGCTGCAAAACCCGGCGAAAGGAATGGCTCCGAGAGTCTTGATCTCTTCCGCCGCCGCTTCGACCAGCAGCCCGATCTCGAAGTGACCCGTATGGAAGCCCAAAGCGAGCGGAGTGCCGTCGGGAGCGCGGACGCCGCCCTGCGTGCCGAGGATCAACATCTCGGGCCGTCCTAATTCGGCGGGATTCCAGCCCATGCCGGCGTTCTGTATCCAGCCGAAGATGTCGCCGCTCGGGCTACGGCGAAGCATCTCGGCCGTCAGCGGCAGTTGACCGCTGGGTCCCGGCGCGCTCGTCCGAATCTCAAAAATAGAAGGATCACCGGAGTCGAAGATGTTGTTCATGGCACTACCCCACCGAATTATAGATCGCTCGGTGTCATCAGGACGAACTGAGGGTCGAGAGAGGAAGTTAACCTCTTGACGCCTTTATCCGGAATGGGCCTATGGCGAGAGCTTGGAGGTTTTGCGATCAGAAGAGGTTGAGACGACCTACAAGCGCAAAGACCGCGTCCATCCGGCGATGAAGGCCATCACTTCCGAGCAGGTCTGGCAGGTTCTGGAGGCGAGAATGAACTCTCAGGCCGAGCCGGTTCCGCCCGCTCGTCACTGACTGATCAGGTAGTCCCGCATCGTCCCCATATTGCTGGAATGGTAGAGGTGGCTGTGGTCCAGCAGGTAGTTGCAACGCGTTCGGCCGTCGGTGTCGGGGCGTTGATTCGCAGTGATTACGCCCGTCCTCGCCTGACCGATCGCCCGGCCCCAGCAGTCATAGCGCAGGCTGGCTCCCGGCGCCTGTGGGGGAATGGCCCTTGAAAGCCATTCGTTCATGAGTTGCTCCGTGCGCGGGTCGGAGCAGACACCGTGACCACCGGTACCAGAGACATGCGCGCACATCCCGGAGAAGCCTCCCGAAACCGCGGGCGGCCCGCCCTGACAAGTCCCGCTCCAACTGCTTCTCAACGGACCGTCCTTCTCGCCCCAGTTTCCGCTGAAAGAACCGTTCCCGGAATGGACGAACCGCACGCGGCCCCAACGTCCACTCGGGTAGCGCCAAACCCCTTCAAGTACATTGCCAATAATGCGCCCGGAGAGAGTGCGGTTGGTACCATAGGTGCCGGAGACTTGGTCACCCGACACGCCGAGAACCATCCTGCCGTAGCCGGTACTCCACTCACCCGCGAAACCCGTCGCACACCCACCACCGGTTCCCGAAGGTCCGCCACCGAACCCTCCAGGGCCCGGCCCGCCTGGTGAGATGGCGCCGGGCGGGGTACGCTCGCAGCTTCCCCTCCAGGTGCTGGTCATGGGGCCGTCCTTCTCGCCATATCGCCCCGAGAATCCGCCCCGGCCGTCGTGGGTGAAAGCGAAGCGGCCCCAGCGCCCGTTGGTATAGCGCCAAGTCCCTTCGAGCTGGTTGCCGCGGATCCGTCCCGAAACCGTATTATTAGGGCCATAGCTCCCACGCGCTTCGTCCCCGCGGACAGTGAGTATCATTTTCCCGAAGTTGGTGTTCCAGGTTCCGCCGAAGAAGGCGGAGCAACTTGGGGCGAAACCAGGAGGACGCGATGGACCGGCCGGGGGTGCCGCCGTTGGCCGGGATGGCGCCGAGGGCCGCGACGGCGGGGGAGCCGGCGCCGCACCACCAACGCAGGACCCTGTCCACTTAGCGTTCAGGTTGCCGTCTTTTTCACCCCAGTTGCCTGTGAACTTGCCGTAGCCGTCGTGGGCGAAGCGCAAGCGACCCCAGCGACCGTTGGGGTACTCCCACCGCCCCTCGAGCGTACGGCCGTAGACGCGGCCCGAGATCCTATTGTTGGTGCCATACACACCCCAGACCTCGTCGCCGCTGACACTGAGCGTGAGTCTGCCGTAAGTGGTCTCCCACTCTCCGGCAAAGCCGGAGCGGCAACTTTGTGCTTGCGAAGTGGAGACGGCCAGAAAGCTGAACATTACCACGGCCCCCCAGAGAGTGACTGAACGCTGAAAAGGGACTGTCATGGCATGTCTCCTTATCTTCCGGTGGAGGGTCGGCTGTGTAAGCAAGGCTAGAAGTCCGAAGGCCAACCAGAGGATACTACTTTTGGGCATCGCGGGGATTAGCATTTTCTAATCCAAGAATGATCCTGAATTAACCGCGCCCGGCCGTGCGAGTATCACCGGCCGAGCTAGGCGCGGATCAGGTAGACGGCCACTTCAGCACGCAGATTCCGTAAAAAGCGAACCGGTCGGTCACCGCGTAGAAAGTATGACCGCTCGATCGAGAGACCCTCGCGGGTGAGCATCTCTTCGAAATCCAGAATCGTAACGAAGTGAATGTTTGGGGAGTCGTACCATTCGTAAGGCAGGTGTCGCGTCTTGGGGGCATGGCCCGTTAGTAGCAGGGAAGCAGGAACCGACCAGCGACCAAAATTGGGGAAGGCAATGATAAGCCGCTTGCCGACTCTCACCATTTCGCGCAAGACATCAAGCGGCCGATAGGTTTCCTGAAGCGTCTGGCTCAGAATCACATAGTCAAAACACTTGTTGGGGTAGTCCGCCAGTCCCTGGTCGATATCCCCTTGGAAAACCGAGAGGCCGTGCGCCACGCACTTGCGGACCTTAACCGGCGAAATCTCAACACCCCGGGCCTCAACTTGCTTTCGCTCGGCCAGCCACGCCAGCAGATCGCCTTCGCCGCAGCCGAGGTCCAGCACGTTCGAGCCATTCGACACTAGCTCCCCGATGATTTTGTAATCACCACGTCCAAGAACTTCAGGGACAATAGCGCTAAGTTTGGCTTCGAGTGTGGCCATTGTGCACCATCATTATAATGGCGTTGCCGGGAGCGCAATAGATTCCTGACCAAGCAGTTTTTGTGAAGAGCATCGTCAGTCACCTCGCCGGCGCAGCGCGCCTCGGGATCCTAAGACGGCGCGCCGCTCATCGTGGCGCGGGTCCCCAGACCTGCCGTGTCGATACTCCTACCGACACCTGTTTCCGAGCTGCCCACGATCCAAATTCTCACCGAATCTGACTCCACCGGGCCCTAGGTGCCGGCCGAAGCGCGAGGGCGGGCAGCGCTGTCGACCTTCTTATAAGTGTTGTCCAGGAAATTCTTGACCAAGTCTGTCAGCTCCCCGACCTCAACCAGGAACGCGTCATGCCCGTGGTTGGAGGGAAGCTCGAGGTAGGTGACATCGAGGTTGCGGCCGCGGAGTGCGCTAACGATCTCCTGGGACTGGTAGCTGGGGTAGAGCCAGTCGGAAGTGAAGCTCACGACGAGGAAGCGAGCCGTTGTGCGGGCTAGAGCTTCGCTGAAGGATCCGTGGCCTGCACTAAGATCGATGGAGTCCATGGCCCGCGTAATACATAAGTAGGAGTTCGCGTCGAAGCGGTTGACGAACTGGCCGCCCCGATAACGCAAATAACTTTCGACTTCAAACAGGCCGGCGAATTCGTCGCTAGGATCTTCATCAGCGTGACGCCGGCGGCCAAACTTTTCGCGCATCGACTGATCGCTCATGTACGTGATGTGGCCGACCGCGCGGGCAACCGCCAGGCCACGCGCGGGGGTGGGTCCTTCGTAGTAGTCTCCGCCCGCGAAGTCGGGATCGGCCATGATGGCCAGGCGGCCGACTTCGTCGAAGGCGATCTGCTGCGCGGAGTGATGGGTGGTTGTGGCAATGGGCATGGCCGACGCCACATAGTCGGGGTAGTCGACAACCCACTGCAGCACCTGCATCCCGCCCATGGAGCCGCCCGCCGTCGAAAGCAAACGTTCAATGCCGAGGTGATCAACCAACTGTTTTTGCGTACGGACCATGTCGGCGATCGTTACAAAAGGGAATTGCGAACCGTAGGGTTTCCCGGTCGCAGGATTCGTCGAGCTGGGACCGGTTGTCCCGCGGCATCCGCCGAGCACGTTGGAGCAAATCACAAAGTACTTGTCCGTGTCGAAGGCCTTGCCGGCGCCGATCATGTTGTCCCACCAGCCGGGTTTGCCGTCTTCGTCGGAAATACCCGCGGCGTGCGCGTCCCCGGAGAAAGCGTGCGAGATGAGAATCGCGTTGCTGCGGCGTTCGTTGAGTTCACCGTAGGCCTCGTATGCGACGTCCACGGGTGAGAGAGCCTCTCCGCAATCAAGCTTGAGAGAGTCGAAACGAACCGTTTGCGTGCTAACAATCATTGATGCCGGCTAGCTGACTGACCTTAGCTTAGGATACTGAAGCGGCTCCAAACTCGAAACCGCCCAACGGCCGTAAGCAGATGATGCAAAAAAATGGCAGCCCTTTCGGGCTGCCTCTTCCTTTACTCTAACCCAACTCAGACACCGGCATTCCAAGAGTCGGCACCGGCGCGGAGAGCTAAGCGGCCTTGCCGGCGCCCGTTAAGATTGCCTGGCTCGGCCGCCCTTGCTCAGCTATCTTTTCTTGCGGGCTTTCTTCTTGGCTACCTTCTTCTTGGCGGCCTTCTTCTTCGCAGCCTTCCTCGGGGCGGCCTTTTTCTTCGCAGCCTTCCTCGGGGCGGCCTTTTTCTTCGCAGCCTTCTTCTTGGCTTTCTTCTTCGCCATAGCGATTCACCTCATTGATTAGGGTTCAACATGGTGGGCTCGGGAAACTGCCGCGTGACTTGACAATCAACAGCCATCTTCTCCCGCTCGCCCACTACATTGATCATCATAAATGTTTTAACATGTCTGGCACGAAAGTCAAAACATTTTTTTCGTTTATGTTTGGACGGTGCAGCGACCGCAAGCACGTTCACAACCGATACAAACAGACAGAGTTTCTCCAAACCCCTGTCAACAGGGCCTTCTGTGCACCCTCACCGTTCTTCCATGTCTTGCGCGCGTGTACATGACGGTTAAAACTTTTTTTGTTCCAAAGTGCTTTCGATGCGCGATGCGCCTTACGAAACGCGCGAAGACGCAACGCGAGCGCGTGTGGTTCGAACGACGAGAACCTCGATGCGCAACGCGATTCGCTCGTCGAATCGCCGACCGTCGAAGCAGTTTCTGAAACCCGCGAGGGAACGATGCAACCGGTTGCTGTCCCGCGTTCACCATTGTCTGTGTTGCATCGGTCGTCCAAAGTTCGGGGTCCAGTGAGAGCGGAGATGTCAAACGGGGTCTCTGTTCCGTTCCGCCGCCGTCAATCATTCGGATCAATGAGGGGCAAGGTATGAATCCCAACGTTTCAGCTGCGCAGTGCGCATCGAGCCTTTGACGAATCAGGTCATCTGCGCTACCTTCGACAGTATGAGGCGCTTTCGAACTCAGGGGATTGTGATTCTCTTCGCGTGCGGGCTGTTTTCGCTGCCGCCGGCGCAGGCGCAGGACCTCGCGGCGTTCGAGGAGGCCGTCACCGAATTCGATTTGGACAACGGTTTGCACTTCATCGTGCTGGAGCGGCGCCAGGCTCCCGTCATTTCTTTTCGCACCCTTGCTGATGTTGGCAGTGTCGATGACCCCGCGGGACAAACGGGGATGGCTCACATGTTTGAGCACATGGCGTTCAAGGGAACGCCGACGATCGGAACAAAGGGCTACAAACAAGAACGCGAGGCGCTTGCCGCGCTGGAGCGAACCTATCAAGAGCTACAGGCGGAGCAGGGAAAGGGTCCGCGCGCCGACAAGGACCGGCTTGCGGAACTGGAGAAGGAATTTCAGCAGAAGGTCGACGAAGCTGCTGAGCTGGCGAACGGTGACGAGTACTCGCGCTTGATCGAGGAAAACGGCGGAGCGGGGCTCAACGCCGGCACGGGCTTGGATTATACGTTCTACCTCTACAGTTTGCCGGCGAACCGCGTGGAACTGTGGTTTTACCTCGAGTCGGAACGTTTTTTGAATCCCGTTCTCCGAGATTTTTACAAGGAGCGGGATGTCGTGCGCGAAGAGCGGCGACTGCGCACTGAATCGAACCCCCTCGGCAAGTTAATCGAAGCTTTTCTTGCCACCGCTTATCAGGCGCACCCCTATGGGCGGCCGGGCGTGGGGTGGGCAAGCGACATCGAGAGCTTGAGCGCCACGGAGGCGCGCCGCTTCTTTCAAAGCTACTACGCACCGGGTAACCTGACGGTCGCCATCGCCGGAGACGTTGATCCCGACGAGATGCGGCGGCTGGCCGAAGCTTATTTCGGGCGCTTGCCCAAAGGGTCGTCGCCACCCGCGGTCCGAACCGTCGAGCCACCGCAGCAGGGCGAGCGTCGGATCGAAGTCATATCCGAGGCCCAACCCACCATCGTTATCGGTTACAGTAAGCCCTCCCGGCAACATCCCGATCGCGCCGTTTTCGACGTCATCTCGAGCGTCCTTAGCGGTGGACGCACGAGCTGGTTGTACAAAGATCTGGTTCGCGACAAGCAAGTTGCCGTAGTGGCTGGAGGCCTCCCGAACTTTCCCAGCGACAAGTACGCTTCTCTGTTTGTGTTTTATGCGATGCCGACCACCGGCCATACCGTCGAAGAGAACGAACAAGCGATGTATGAAGTCATCGAGAGGATCCGCACCGAAAAAGTGGACACCGATACATTGCAAATGGTGAAAACGAAAGCGCGAGCGTCGTTAATCAGAGGGCTCAACAACAACGCCGGGCTGGCCGGCGCGCTGGCGGAGAATTATGTCGCCTACGGAGATTGGCGCCAGATGTTTCGCCACCTTGACGAAATCAATCGCGTGACGGCTGACGATGTCCAGCGGGTGGCCAAAGAATACTTCCGTCGCGAGCATAGAACCGTGGCCTATTCGGTCAAACCACCCGCGGATGAGGAGTCGAGCGGCGAAGAATCAAGCGGTGAAGAATCGAGCGGTGGGGAGTGACATGAGACGACGCTATAGGCCAACTAGCCTTTGCCTCCTTGTAGTGGTGTTGTGCTGGACTATCGCCTCGTCAAACGGGTTGCAGGCGGATCAGCATCGCAAGAAGAAGATCAAGGTGGCGTCCTCTCCCGCCGGGGTCATGAAGCGTTTCCCGCCGCTGCGGGAGGTCGACATCCCGGAAGTCGTCTCGCACACGCTCTCCAACGGGATGGAGCTGTACCTTCTGGAAGACCACGACCTGCCGATCATCAATGGTTTTGCCTCGGTTCGAACCGGAAACTTGTTTGATCCACCGGAAAAGATTGCCTTGGCCGGTATCACGGGAGAGGTTCTTCGTCTGGGCGGCACCGTTTCGCGGACTGGCCCCGAGATCGATGAAGAACTGGAAAGCATGGCGGCATCGGTCGAGACCAGCATCGGCGAGACCAGCGGGAGCGCCAACTTTTGGACGCTGAAGGAGAACATCGATCGCGTACTTGTGATCTACGCCGACGTGCTGATGAATCCCGCCTTCCGCCAGGACAAGCTTGATCTCATCAAGCAGCAGGTGCGTAGCGGCATTGCACGGCGCAATGACGACCCAGGGGGCATCGCAACCCGTGAGTTCACGAACCTAACCTATGGTCGACAGACCCCTTACGGATGGTCGTTGGAATACGAACACGTCGATCGCATCGAGAAGGAGGATCTAGAGGGCTTTTTCGAGCGCTACTTTTTTCCGGCCAACATCAAACTTGCCATCTACGGTGATTTCTCGAGCGATGAGATGAAGGCCAAAGTCGAAAAGGTCTTCGAGAACTGGACGGTTCAGCAGCCCAGCGTGCCGCCGTTCCCCGAGGTCGAGCGAAAAGACAAGGGCGGCTTCTACTTGGCGGAAAAGCAGGATGTCAACCAAAGCAATATCCGCATTGGACACCTGGGTGGTCTCCGCAAGGACGAAGACTACCCGGCGTTGAGGGTGATGGCCAGCATCCTGGGCGGTGGCTTCAAGAGCCGTTTGTTCCAGCGCATCCGCAGTGATCTGGGCTTGGCCTATTCCGTGGGGGCCTCATGGGGCGCCAACTACAATCATCCCGGGATTTTCCGTGTCGGCATGGCCACCAAGTCGGAGTCCACCGTGCAGGCAATCGAAGAGGTGATGGGGGAAATCGAGCGCATTCGTGCTGAACCGGTGACCGATGCCGAGCTGCGAACTGCCAAGGACTCGGTGCTCAACAGTTTCGTATTCAACTTCGACACCAAGGGCAAGACACTCGGCCGCTTGATGAGCTACCTCTACTGGGATTATCCGAAGGACTTCATTTTCCAATATAGGGACAAGCTGGCTGCGGTCACTAAAGCGGATGTTCAGCGCGTCGCCAAGGAATATCTGCACCCCAAGTCAATGAAACTCGTCGTGGTCGGCAAGCCTTCGGATTTTGACCGGCCGCTGGAAGACCTGGGTGAAGAAGTTCACAAGATTGACTTGACGATTCCGCAGCCCGAGAAAGAGTTGGCTCAGGCGGACGATACTACGCTGGCCAAGGGAATCAAGATATTGCTGAAAGCCCAAGAAGCTGCGGGTGGGCCGGACAAACTGGCGGCCGTGAAAGATTTGACAAGGAAGGGAAAATTCGTGGCGATGGGAGGAATGATGACGGCGGACCAAACGACGCGCATTATCCTCCCCGACGTCTTTCGCCAGGAGATGCAAATGCCCTTCGGCCCCGTCGTGATCTTCGCTGCGGGCGATACTGGCTGGATGCAGGGACCACAGGGCCAGATGCCGTTGGCGGGTGCGGCCTTGAAGCAAGCCCAGGGCGCGCTTTTCCGCGTCCGTGAGTCGCTGCTTTTGAGCGACCGTGACGCCGAGCGTAAAGTCAATTTCGTCGAATCCAGCGAGTTAGATGGGAAAGCCACTGAAGTGATCGAGGTCTCGGCCGGCGAGGGTCTTTCCGTCAAGCTGTGGATCGATTCGGCTTCCGGAGATGTACTCAAGACGGCGTACGCCGGGGCTGCGATGAGTGGAGCGCCGGCTGAGGTGGCGGAAATCTTCTCCGACTATCGCGAGGTCGATGGCATCCGCGTTCCCTTCCAGACGAAGATCCTCCAAAACGGCAAAGACTTCGCGGAGTTGACGGTAAGCGAGGCCTCCTACAACAGCGGACTCGAGAAAGAGGCGCTCGCGAAGCCGTAGGTCTCGTGGCAAAAGTCGTGCAGGAGCGAAAAATGGGGACTGCCACCAATTCGCCCTCCGTCATGACCCTCGAAATAAAGCACTTGGCCTGAGACGAATTGGCTGGCTGTACCCGATTTTTTGCGACCTTTACTTTCACCACGGGCTGCTAGACCAGCTAGGGCTCTGTCACTGCCGTTGTCCACGGCGCCCGAGCTAGTGGGGAAGCCTTCCGCGATCACGTTGTCTTTGACCAGGAGGAAGATGAATTGTCGAGACTTGACCTGATGCCGCTGGCAAGAGTTCTTCAGATTCGGGAGTTGCTGGCAGTGACCTGCATCGCGGTGCTGCTTGCCCCCGCGCCCTTAGCGTCGCACGAACCCCCAAAGGGCAGCTCGATCACGATCGTTGGGCACGTGGTTGACACGGCGTGCTACCTGACGCACGCCGCCCAGGGCCAAAAGCACGTCGAGTGCGCGACCGAGTGCGCCAAGGAAGGCATTCCGCTGGCCATCCTCGACAAGGACAGCAGTACTCTCTACCTGCCTCTGGCTTCCAAACATCACAAACACGCGAATGCCGAGCTGATGCCGTTCGTAGAAAAGTCAGTCAAAGTGAAGGGCGTTGTGATGGAAAGGAACGGCATGAAGGCCCTTCTCATCGAGAAGATCGAAGCCGCGCCGTAGCGTTTCCGGAGCCCGCCCCCTACGGAGAACGGCCGATCTGTGCCCCTACGCCGCACTCCAACCTAGCCCGCTTTTCCCACGAAGGTTTGGATGGCCGGCGTTGAACGAACTCGCAACCGGTAGTGACCGCCACTCTTGGCGGTCCTGGGTTCGAGTACCGACCGGCAATCTTGCCGGCCGGCGTGGGGATTTTGAGCAGCCCGGGCGAAAAACCTCTCTGGGCGGGCACTGCGGCTCTACACCGCAGTCCGACCTAGCGGCGGACGCCGGTCGGCTCGGGGCTGCCCAGCGGCAGCTCCGCGAGGTTGTGCCACGAGCCATCGCTATGCTGCTGGACGAACGTCAGCCACTCCACGCGGATGGGAGGGGTCGGTCCAAACTCAGCCCAGTGGCGACGGGCCGCTTCGAGACACGGAGAGACCTTTTCGGGCGGCAGCTCCTGAGCCAACGTAATGTGAGGAACGTATTCGAAGTCCTCGACGTGCTCAAAGGGTCCTGTGTTGAGAATGTCGTGCAGCAGCTTCAGTTCAGCGAAGCCCTGTTCGACCGACAACTTGATGACCTGGGTGTCCTCGAACAGATCTACCGACCCTAGACCCACTTCGAAGGCCCCAGAGCGGACTGCGATCTCGCGACACTGTGCGATGGCGTCCGGCGTAGGAACATAAAGCGGGCGGGGAGGGAGCACCGTAATGTGCGCCCTAAGCGGGCTGCCCGGCATCACTTCTCGTCGCACGCGCTCGACCAGATCCGCGATGGAGTTGTCCATATAACTCACCACCGCGAAAGAATTGATCAGCCCCACAAACGAACGCTCCACTCCGATGATCGGCCTACGCGGAAGCCAAGTTGAGACCCGGGCAAACAGACTCCCCGAGAAAACCGATCCATAACTCTAAGATGCACTGCAAGCTGCGAATGTTTCAAGCCCCAGACAGCGAGAACGCCCCGTCCCTAGCTTCGAAAACCACTGCCTGCTAAGCACCCAGCGATGTCGCGGGAGTTGCATCTGAACCGTCATCAATGGTGTCGCTCGGCGGCTCCCTGTCGGATGGTGCATCGTCCCCGACGGGAGATGGCGTGCCCTCCTCAGCTTGCGGAATCTGCCATTCCGCCGGGTCGAAACCCCAAAAGTTGCACACCACGAGCGCTGCCCTATCGGACTCGAGCACGTCGCCGACTCCCAGCGGTCTAAACCCGCATTTCCAATTTGATTTCGGCATCCCGACCTTGCAGCGGCCTTCAGCGTCTTTATTTATAGGGGTTCAAGCCCTGTCAGGACGCACGGAGGCCAACACCCAATGGGTGAAAAAGAAAACAAGCCGTTTCAGCTCACCTTCAACGGATTTCTGAAAGTCGATTTCCAAGGATCGCGCGTCACCTCGGATGGTGGCCTGATTCTCATTCGGGAACTGGACGAGCGGCTCGGACTGGGCAAGCTGATCGACGAGCATCTGACGGATTCGCGGCAAGGCACAAACAAGAAGTTCCCACTGGCCGACCTGGTGCGGCAATCGGTCTACAGCCGCCTCGCCGGCTACGAGGATCTCAACGATGCTGCCCGTGTCTCGGCTGACCCGACTTTTCGTCTGATCGGCTCGAAGAAGAACTGGGATCGCGGCGGGGCGCTTACGTCGCGTCTACAAAGCTTTGAGGCAGAGCTGCTGGCCAGTGAAGAGAACCTGCTTGGGCTGATGGCGGTGAACCGCGAGTTGGTCGCTCAAGCCCAAGCGCAGGACGAGTCCGAGCGTGTCGTGCTCGATATGGACTCCACGGAAAGCCCGGTCCACGGTCAGCAGGAAGGCAGCGCTTACAACGGCCATTTCGAGTCCACCTGCTACCACCCGCTGTTGCTGTTCAACCAGCACGGTGATTGTCTGGCGGCGAAGCTGCGAGCGGGTAACGTGTCCAGCGCCGAGGACTGGGACGAACTGCTGCTGCCCGAGATCGAGCGCCAACAGGGAGAAGGCAAGCAAGTGACGTTCCGCGCCGACGCCGCCTTCGCCAAGCCGGAGATCTACGAGGCGTTGGAGGATCGCGGAGTGGACTACGTCATTCGCATCCCAGCAAACAAGAACCTGGAGTTGGAGATCGAAGAGATTCTGTTCCGTCCGCCGGGCAGGCCGAGCCTGAAGCCACTAGTGCGCTACAAGAGCTTCCGCTATCAGGCCGCGAGTTGGTCGAAGCCTCGGCGGGTTGTGGCCAAGGTTGAGCACCACCAAGGCGAGTTGTTTCCTCGCGTCGGGTTCATCGTCACGAGCATGAGCTTGCCCAGTCGGTCGCTGGTGCGCTTCTACAACAAGCGCGGCACGGCCGAGCAATGGATCAAGGAAGGCAAGCAGGCAACCCACTGGACACGGCTGTCCTGTCATCGTTTCCGGGCAAACGAGGTGCGTTTGCAGTTGAGCGTGTTGGCCTACAACCTGGGGAACCTGTGGCGGCGGCTGGGGCTGGCGCAGAGGATCAAGAACTGGTCGCTGACGAGCTTGCAGCATCGGTTGATGAAAACCGGAGGGCGGCTGGTCAAGCATGCCCGCTATTACTGGCTGCTGTTGGCCGAGGGGCATCTCAACCGCAAGCTGTTCGCTGAGATGCTGGGGCGGATCTGGGCGCTGCCTGTGCCAGGCGGGTAACGGGCGACGGCTGCGACGGAGAAGAGACGCTGGGTTGCTGAAGAGGGAACTACTCGGAGCCGTGTCGGCGAAAAGCCCTCCAGCGAGCTGGAACGCGGCGATCGAGCGGCATTCAGCGACCCAAACGGGAGCGAACGGAGCATCGATCGTGAGAGGAAGACGAAGACCTTGCACCCGAGCCGCGGATCGGAGTATCCTGACCATCGCGGGATGGCCAAAACGGAAATTCCAGCTAAACGCGTGCCGCGCCGATTCTTCTCCCCGTAGTTTCTGCCACGCCGAGTAAGGGCTCGGAGCCTCAATCTCCCCTGCCGGTTCGTAGTGAGATTGGTGCAATCGATGCTTGCCCTCTCGCGGAGAAGCCTCGCGATAGGCAGGGACCTTGGAATCTTTCAGCAAGAGGACGCGGTAGCGACTCAACGTTATTTCAACCTCTAAGACCGCTGCGGCGCACACCAGTACGCATCAATACTACTTCGCCGTTCGGAGCCACAGTGTCGAGGCCGCCGCCCTGGCTCGCTCTCCCGACGTTCCCCACATCGAAGCCACGGCGCCAGAGACTGCCTTCTCGCGAAGTCGCAGGCGCCGACCGCGGGCTTCCACCGCGTCGAGCGAAGACTGTTGAAGCATCCATCCTCCGGTCAGAAAGTAGCCCGTGACGAATAGGGCGAGGAACGGCATGGTAGGCCAGTTCCCAATAAGCGCGCAGTAGATCAGACAGCCGGAAAAGTAGCATCCGATCACGAAGTTGGCCGCCGGTAGCCATCCGCACGTCGGGCGATACTTCAGGCGCGCCAGGTGCGCGCGCCGGCGATCGGTGGAGTACTTCGCCGTACGCTCAAACGGCGATGCAATGCCCAACAGGGCTTCGAGGACGGCCTTGGTGTTGGTGATGGTCAGGCCGATTCCCACCGCCACGATCGCCGGCACGAGTAATAGTCTTCTCCGCCAATGGCGCGGGGAGAGCTCCTTCTGGCTCAAAAGATAAAAGGTCGTGAGCGAGCTAAAGGTGCCCAGGAACAAGGGCAAATCCAACAGTAGGAGGTACCCGTCGAAAACGTAAAAGCGCACGATCAGGGAAGGCAGTAGCAGCACCGACAACAACACGACGAGCGGGTAGGATAGATTGGCTGTTAGGTGAAAACAGGCTTCCATCTTCACCGGCCAGGGCAAGTCCGACCGCAACAATCGAGGCAGAATCTTCTTTCCCGTCTGAATCAATCCCTTCGCCCAGCGTGCCTGCTGGGTTTGAAACGAACCTATCTCGGCGGGCAGCTCGGAAGGTACCTCGACGTGGGGCAGGTAGAGAAACTTCCAGCCTTTCAACTGAGCGCGGTAGCTAAGGTCCGTGTCCTCGGTTAGAGTGTCGTGCTGCCAGCCGCCGGCATCTTCGATCATCGCCCGCCGCAACACGCCCGCTGTGCCGTTGAAGTTGAAAAAACGGCCGGAACGCGAGCGGGCACCGTGTTCGAAGACGAAGTGTCCATCCAGCAGTACAGCCTGAACCTGTGTCAACAATGACTGATCCCGGTTGCGATAACTCCAGCGCGCCTGTACCACTCCTACTGTGGGGTCGCTGAAGTAATGAACCGTCCGCTGGAGAAAATCCGGGGTCGGCGAAAAATCGGCATCGAAAATGGCGATTAGCTCCCCGCGCGCGCGTTTCAGACCGGCTTCGAGCGCCCCGGCCTTGTAGCCGCGGCGATGGTCGCGGTGGAGGTATTCAATGGGATAACCGGGATAACCTAAGGCCGCGAAGCGCTCGCTGGCTGCTCTTGCGACGAGGCCAGTTTCGTCGGTGGAATCGTCGAGCACTTGAATCTGGAGCAGGTCCCGGGGATAGTCCAGGCGGCAGACCGTTTCAATCAGCTGTTCCACAACGTATTGTTCGTTATAGATCGGCAGCTGTACCGTGACCCGAGGGAGGCTCTCGAAACGTCTTGCCGGCGCCTCGCTCACCTTGGGGCGGCGTTTGTAGTAAAGGTAGATCAACTGGTAGCGGTGGAATCCGTAGACGCTGAGAATGCCCATAGTCACGAAATACGCCGTGACGGTCGCCAGGTCGGGCCAACTGAGATCGAAAAGGCTCAAGACCATCGCGTCGGCTAGGGCGGTGAACCACATTTGGAAAAGGGCGGGGAGTTCCAGCATCGCCAGCGGAACGAAAGTGGCAAATAATAGGGATCGCTAGATCCGACCGGACGGCTAATAGTGCCAACCAGTCGCTACCGGCAACTTCTCCTGCTTGCTCTCCTGCTAGAGGTCGGTTTCGTGTGCCTTCGGCAGCTCGCGGACTTCGAACTGAAGACCGTCGAGTTCATCGCGATCCATTTACTAGAGTCCCTATTGTACATAGTTTGCTGCTTTTTGATAACCCGTCCTGCCACCGGCGAAGCGCCAGCTCGGCGGCTGATGCTGCTGATCTGGGTCGCCGGCATCGTCTTCCGCTTGACGGTTGTGGGCGTCGAACCCACGCTGTCCGACGACTTGAATCGCTATCGCTGGCACGGCAAACTCCAAGCCGCCGGGGGCAATCCATATCTGGAAACTCCGGCGGACCAGCGCTGGGAGTCGCTGCGCGACGCAACATATCCGGACGTTAACCGCAAGGACCTTCCCTCCGCCTATGGGCCCGTGCTCGAGCAAATCTACGCCGGCTATTACCCCCTGGTGGCTTGGCTCGAGAACGACGAGCTTCGACAGGTTTGGCTGTTCAAACTGCCCTTTGCGCTGGCGGAGTTGGGGGTGGCCTTGGCGCTGGTGCGTCTGCTTGCGGTCATGGGCCTGCCTCGACAGTGGGTGCTGATCTACCTCTGGTCGCCGCTGGTGGTGGTCGAGTTTTGGTCTCAAGGCCACAACGATCCGGTCGCGGTCCTCTTTCTACTCGTGGCGTTGACCGCGGCCCTCAGGAACCGCTGGAGTTGGGCCTTTGCGTGGTTGACCTTGGCCACCTTGACGAAGTTCTGGCCGGCCATCGTGTGGCCTTTCTTCTTGCTACGACGGGAGGCTGGCCGCCGGCGATTTCGTTGGAAGCCGGCGCTGATATCGATTCCGATCGCCGTTGCCGTGAGCTGGCCTTACCGGGACGGTATCTGGAAGGTTCAAGAGCTACTCCAAGGCTTCCTTGGGGGATGGCGGAATAACGACAGCCTCTACGGCCTGCTCTATGCGCTCGCGGGCGAGGATTTCGAGAGCGGCACGACCATTGTCACGGGCTTGCTCGTGGTAGGACTCGCTGCTATTTGGTGGAAACAGATGCCGCTGGTCGAAAGCGTGCAGTGGGCTGTCGTCCTGCTATTGTTTCTTTCGGCCAACTGTTTCCCCTGGTATCTGAGTTGGTTGCTGCCGTTCTTGGCCGTCTACCCTAACCCCGCCCTTCTGCTGTGGACCGCCCTCGTCAGCCTGTCCTACCACGTTGTCATAGGGTACGGCGCTTTGGGCGTGTGGCAGGAGTCACCGGAGTTTCGGCTGCTGGAGTATGTCCCTGTATACGGGATGTTGATCGGACAGTTTCTGGTCCGTAGGCTCGGGGGCGCGGGGCGGGGGATTTGACGCCCGCACGTCGGAGAGTTACTGAGTCTCGCAAATGATGTTGACATGGCTCGCGTTCAAACTGTAGGGGCACAGCATGCTGTGCCCGTGTCCCAAAGTCACCGTATTTTGCCAGCCGCAATAGAAGGCGTGCCTTGTCGGTACCGCTTAGTCCGTATTTTCTCACCAGCGGTCGGCAGGAGTGGAAGCAAATGCCCGCCATCAGAGATGTAGGGGCGCGATTCATCGCGCCCGCTCGCCGACAGACTGTACGTTGAGCAACGTGCACGAAGTGTTGCCGCGCGCCAAGGCCGCCGGGCTTTTCGCCTCGTTCACCGCGGTCGTTGTGAGAAATGCGGGTTAGTTGCAAGCGCCGCGGAACGGCGGACACCATGCGTCATTCACCGGTACGGGACAACGACAACCAACACGTTCCCCGCCCCGCACAGAGGTTCTGAGAGAAAGGGGCGCGCATGATGGAGACCGAAACCGAGCGGAATGAGCTGACCAGAGCCGAGGTGGCCGATCAACTCCACGCACTCGGCGTCAAGCAGGGTGGTGTCTTGCTCGTACACACGTCTTTCCGGGCCACACGGCCGGTCGAGGGAGGACCACTCGGCCTGATCGACGCGCTCCGTGATGCACTCGGCCCGGCCGGCACCTTGGTGATGCCGTCGTGGTCGGAAGATGACGATGAACTCTTTGATCCCGTGACCACTCCAGCGTCGCCGAGCCTCGGTGTCGTTGCGGATACGTTCTGGCGACTGCCCGGTGTGTTGCGAAGCGATCACTGCTTCGCCTTCGCGACAGCCGGACCTGAAGCCGCCCGGATCACCCGCGACCCACTCCCTGTTCCGCCTCACATCCCCGAAAGCCCAGTCGGTCGTGTTCACGATCTCGACGGGCAGGTACTCCTGCTTGGCGTCGGTCATGACGCCGACACGACGCTCCACCTGGCGGAACTCCTTGGGGGCGTTCCCTACCGTGTGCCGAGGTACGTCACGGTCCTCCAAAACGGACGCCCAGTTAGGATCGACTATGGAGAGAACGACCACTGCTGTGAGCGCTTCGCGTTCGCGGACGAGTGGCTCCGCGCGCGGAGCCTGCAGTCCGAAGGGCCCGTAGGACACGCGCATGCCCGGCTTGCGCGCGCTCGGGATATTGTCGGAGTTACGGTCGAACGCCTGACTCGCGATCCGCTCCTGTTCCTCCACCCATCGGGTTCAGGGTGCGTCGAATGCGACGCGGCGCGAAGGAGCACAGTCGCTTGATGTTCGAGCGCCCACCACCAACATATTCTGATCGGTGGGGCGGAGGGAGGATCCCCTTTTCGAGAAACGACGCTAGAGCGCTTTTCTCGTGAAGATCCGGATGACCAGAGTTGAACGAGCTCGCAACCGGTAGTGACCGCCACTCTTGGCGGTCCTAGGCTCGAGTTCGGCCGGCAATCCTGCCGACCGGGCGCCGGGATCGGGCACAAACCGGGGACATGGGTAACACATTAGTCCAGGCACATAGATAACACAATGGCGCTCCCCTTACAGTTCTCTCATCAGTCGCCATGAACTTCGTACACCGCGTAGCATGAAAATACGGCCCCGTAACAGTAATTCCCGTTACAGACCGGGCCTCTTTTCAAAGCAGAAATGCGAGCTACAGACAACACTTGTCATTTAGCAGGGAATTTTTTGCAGATGCCGTGATGGCACGTTCCCGCAATGCCCGTCTCAGGGCGGTTTGAGCAGATTCTCCTTAAAAATTCCTGCCCATCGCATGCACGAAGGTCATCTTCTACTCGCAGTCTACACCACGAGGTGAGCGTTTCCGGGGCTTCCGGCACCTAAGTAATTGATTTCAATGGGTCGCACTTCTGTGACTGGCGATGGAGGTGGGACGGCTGAAGCCTTCGTCGAAAGGCCGCTAAATTAAAGCGGCCTGGCATTCGGTGAGTCCCGTTCTACCAGCCGTAGACTTCGTCTGCTTCAGCCTCCGCAGGGGGCAGGATACTAGCCCACGGTGGAGCCGAGGCGAAACCGTGGGTTCGGTATCACAAGTGAACAAGTCGCGTAGCGCAAGGGCTGGGCGGCCGTTGTGCCCAGACCTGCGGTCGTTTCTAACAGTGGGCGCCGGTACCCGCGCATTTTGGGGGAGCTGGCTCTACAGCGGGAGATGCCTACCGAGGTACCCGGCCCAGGTGGAGAGCCACTCGAGACCCCAGTACTGGCGTCCCAAGTCGGCCGCCACCGCCGTAACGAGCGGCCACTTCCAGGTCAAGAAAGCTCCGACAGCCAGCGCAGCCACGGCTTGTCCCGCGGCTTCGACAAATACCAGCGGCTTCAGTGCGCGTTCCTTCTGTGCCTGGCGGGCAAGCACTTGGGCTTTGAGCCAAACCAGTTCGGGATCGGGGAGCCGGGCCTGCTTTTCTTCGGCAGCGTCTAACCTCTTCATGAAAGTCACAACCTGGAGCAAATCACGGCAGCGGGCACACTCCGCCGCGTGATCCCTCAAGGACTCGTTCGCCTCGCCCGCGCGGGCGGCTTTCAGAACGTCCGCTTCATGAGGACACGAGGCTTGTTTCATGGTCTTAGCTCCCGATGCAGGCCTTCTCCCGTCAATATCCCGGCCAGTTTCTTGCGCGCTCGGAAGAGCAGGACGCGAACGCTTTTTTCGCTCAGCGACAAAGCACCCGCGATCTCCTTGTGTGAGAAACTCTCCACGTAAGCTAGCCAAAGCATGGCGCGCTGCCTTGGTTTCAGCAGTCGAAAGACCGCGCGGAAATCGTCACGCTCTCCCGGATGTCGTTGGACCTGCTTGGGAGCGAGCCATTCGAAGCGCCAAACGCGTTCACGGTTCGCTCGCCGCCAGTGATCGGTGAGAACGGATGTCGCTGTCTTGTAGAGGTACGCCTTCATTTGCCGATCATCCAGCGTCGGCGGACACGCCCTCAAAAAACGATAGAAGGTCTCTTGAAAGATGTCGTCGGCCAGGTCGATGTCGCCGCAGATCTTGCGGATGTACGACCGCAAGCCGGGGGCCGTTCTGCGATAGAGAATCTGGAAGGCGGCTTCGTCGATCGGCGCGGCTTGAGTATGGTCCTCGATTGCGGCGCGGCTGCTCAGCGCTGAGGAAACGGAGGCCATGACTCCCTTAGAGATCATAGAGGATGCAGGTGGTTAGTGGGGCAGGCAACCCCAACTGCCCGTGCCAGGCAGTACAGCGGACCGGCGGCCAGAATGTCTGCCCTCGTGGGCTGTGCTAGCCCGCTTTTCTCACCACCCGGCGGTCGAGCGGCGTTGAACGAGCGTTGTAGGGGCGGACCGCCGTGTCCGCCCATTCGTACGATGCACACTCCGTCCCATTCAATCACCCAACCCAACCCCGTGAGAACCCTCTCTCTGGGCAGGCGCAGCGGCCCGCCCCGACGGTTTTGCGGTGGGAAAAATAGGCTAGTTTCGGCCGCCAACACGAGCCCCACTGACGCGGCAGGCAGGCGCTCACGGTGTCAATCCCGCGAAGGGGCCTAGCCTACCAATGGCGGCCCGCTTTCTGGAGTCGGCCCCTCGTCCTTGTCCATGCCCCACTTCTTCGAAAGGTGGTAGGAGGCAGCAGCCGCGATCAAGACCCCAACGCCGAGCGAAAGAAAAATGCCGGCGGGAAAGACGAGGTTTGGTTCCTTCCATATCAGTGCCAGAAAGCCTATCCCAAAGGCCGAGAGAACCACGCCGACCGTCATCATGGTCAGAACCCGCTTTCTTGGATCCGGCCGGTCCTTCCCAAGTTCGCTGAGCAGAAACTTGCTTCCCTCACTCTCCAAGAACTCGGCCAGTTCGCGGCCGGAATCGAACTTGTCCAAGAGCTTCTTTTGAACTTCTGCACGGGTCTCAGCTGTAGCTCGACTGTGACGAAGACCCAGCCATGCTAGCAGCACGACCATTGTCCAGAGACCTAGCGGTACGACTATTCCGCTGAGCTCATCGAGAGTTTGTGGGATGTCCATGTTCTTTGTCCTCCGGCCGCAAAGATCTTCCTGAATTTGAGCCCATCATCGGACCCTAGCTTGTTCGGCTTCGATATCCACCTCTACAACGCCCCAGGGGGTACTGAGGTTAACAGGGCACAACCTCTAAGCCACTACCCCATTGAAAAAGGACACGATTGGACCTACAATTGTTCCCGGCGCCTCCTGGGGAGGATGGTGCCGCGGGGAGGGTAAATGAAGCCTCGGTGCGCCTTTGGCGCGCTCGTGCTGTTGTGTCTGGCTGCGACCGGCCTCGGGCAGGTTGCCATCTCACCTCAAGCCGGACTTATCCACTATCACGTAGGCCAGGTGACCGTTGAGGGGCAAACGCTCGCTCCTGATCCGCACCGATTCGTCCAGTTAGATCCAGGTCAAATCCTGGCTACCAAAGACGGTCAGGCGGAGGTTCTCCTTTCGCCCCAGAGCATCCTCCGCGTAGGCCCCTACAGCCGAGTCAGATTGCTGGCTGACGACATCACCCATCCGAAGCTGGAGTTGCTCGCCGGATCGGCGGTCGTCGATTTCGCGAAAGGGTCCGCCGACTCGACCGTGTCGCTGGTCTCCGGCTCCTCGGTCGTAGACATCCGAGACCGCGGGCTCTATCGGCTAGACGCGTTGCCAGGCCAGACCCCCGTCTTGCGCGTCTTCGGGGGAAAGGCTACTGCACATAATGACGGGTCAGATTGGCAATTGAGGGGCCGGCAGGCAGTCCACCTGGATTCGTCTTCCTCGGGGGTGTACGCCTTTGATCCGGCTGCCGCCGACCCTTTAGACGAATGGAATCGGGAGCGTGCCGTGCGGATTGCCTGGCTCAACCGGCTGCCGAACGGTCCGAACCGCCAGTTCGTCGACGGCCTGCGGCACATCGGGCGCCATCTGGGGAACGGACGTTCGAGCTTCAAAAAAGGAATCTATGGAGGCCGACACTTCCCCGCATCATCACGCCGCCACCCGCGGCACCAATCACGAAACGTTCCCAGGTCGGACTAGTCCGCATTTCTCACCAGCGGTCGGCAGGGGTGGAAGCACATGCTCGCCATCAGAGATGTAGGGGCGCGATTCATCGCGCCCGCTTGCGGACAGACTGTACGTTGGGCGGTGTGCACGAAGTGTTGCCGCGCGCCAAGGCCGCCGGGCCTTTCGCCTCGTCCACCGCGGTCGTGGTGAGAAATGCGGACTAGCCAAGACCCGTCGCAAGGTGAGGGCAAGCGTCGAGAGAGTCTCGACGCGGCACACTACGAGTGCCCGCCACAACGGCCCCAGATACGAGCTTGCGTCCCGAGTGGTCTCCCCCTTTCCAGCATCGCGGTCCGACCGAAGTGCGACGGGCAGGGCAGCCACAAGAAGCTCGATCGAAGCGAGTAGAAGCCACTACAATAAAGCACATGGCATTCCCGGCGACTCGACTTCGTCGGCTTCGGCGCAACGAATCACTGCGCTCGGCGGTCCGTGAAACGAGGCTTTCGCCGGCCGATTTTATCCTTCCGTTGTTCGTCTGTCCGGGAGAGGGCGTTCGCCGTGAGATCGAGGCCATGCCCGGCAACTATCAGATGTCGGTTGATCAGATCGTCGCGGAATGCGGCGAGGTCGCATCTTTGGGACTCCCGGGTGTAATTCTTTTCGGCCTGCCGGAATCGAAAGACCCTGAGGGATCAGGAGCCTATGCCGAGGACGGCATTGTCCAGCGGGCCATCCGCGCGATTAAGGAAAAGGTCAGCGACGGTCTAGTGATCGCCGACTGCTGTCTCTGCGAATACACCAG
Organism: Bryobacterales bacterium; assembly: GCA_965248205.1. GTDB lineage: Bacteria > Acidobacteriota > Terriglobia > Bryobacterales > UBA6623. Next base: position 4,265,949 of record CBDFIS010000006.1, on the reverse strand, counting down.
CCACGGTCACTGCGGCACGGTCGTCGGTAAAGACGTAGACAATGACCTGACCTTGGAACTTTTGAGCAAGACAGCCCTGTCCCAGGCGAAGGCCGGGGCGGACATCATCGCACCGTCCGACATGATGGACGGCCGGGTGGGAGCGATTCGAAAAGCGCTTGATGAGAACGGCCATGCCAGCCTCCCGATCCTCTCCTATGCGGCCAAGTATGCTTCGGTTTTCTACGGTCCTTTTCGAGAAGCGGTCGAATCGGCCCCTCAGTTCGGCGACCGCCGCGGGTACCAGATGGATCCCGCCAATCAGCGAGAGGCCATGCGCGAAATCGCCCTCGACATCGAGGAAGGGGCGGACATGATCATGGTCAAGCCGGCCCTGCCATATCTTGACGTCATTTTCCGGGCCAAAGAGCAGTTTCAGGTGCCGGTCGCCGCGTACCAGGTGAGTGGCGAATACTCCATGATCGTTGCTGCGGGCGCAAACGGATGGCTGGACCAGGAACGCGCCATGATCGAGTCCCTCACCTCCATTAAGCGCGCGGGAGCGGACTTGATCCTAACCTACTTCGCCAAGGCGATGGCCAAGATTCTGTGAGGGGTCTTGGGAGATAGGGCCGCTTTACCGATTGTTTCACCTGTGGCCAAGACACTTCCCCTGCTGCACTGGGCGTCGCATCGAAGCCGGAGTCTCGCCCGCTGGATTGTTTTCCTCGCTGTCTCCGCACCCGCCGCACCAGTAGTCCCTCTCGCCGAGCAAATCTCCGAGATTCTGGGTGGTGAGGCCGCTAACCGCGCTTTCTGGGGAATCAAGATCGTGGAGCTCGAAGGCGGTCAGACGCTTTATCACCACAACGCGGACAAACTCTTCGTGTTGGCTTCAAACGCCAAGCTGTTTTCCACCGCCCTTGGGCTGGTCAAGCTGGGTCCGCAGCATGCTTATACTACAACTATAGTATTAAACGACCCGTTGCCTGAGGACGGCGCAATCCCCGGAGATCTGATCTTGCTGGGAGGGGGTGACCCTAATCTGTCGTCTCGCGTCATTCCTTACGATCCGGACAAAGCTTTTGAAAAGAACCTCTTACGGCCGATCACTGACTTGGCCCAGCAAGTCTTCGACGCTGGCGTCCGCCGGATTGAGGGTAACGTAGTCGGGGACGATACCCGTTATGTGTGGCAACGCCATCCGCCGGGGTGGTCCATGCAGGACGGTTATTGGGCCTACGGTGCGCCGATCAGCGCCCTGTCGTTCAACGACAACATGGTCAAGCTAAGGATATTGCCTGGCACGAAACCCCGGCGGCTGGCCCGAGTTGATGTGACTCCCAAGGTCGAATACTTCTCGCTTGACAACCGCGCGCGCACCGCGCCCACCCGGACGGTCGCTCGCGGCCTAGGCTTCGACCGTCTGCCTGGCTCTCGAAAACTACAACTGTGGGGAAATATCTCGATTCGGTCCCGGGGCCGCGTCTTGTCAGTCGCCGTTGACGACCCCGCTTTGTTCGCTGCTTTTGCCCTCCACGGGGAACTCAAGCGCCTGGGGATCACTATCGATGGGTCCCCGGTTGCCAGGCATGCCCATCCCCGCGAGTTCCCCAGTCTGAAGCGACTGCCGAATCGTGAGCCACCCGAATACGCCACAAAGCTGGCGGCTATTGAGTCGGCGCCGTTGGCCCATACGCTGCCGATTATCAACAAGGACAGTCAGAACCTTCACGCCGAGATGTTGTTGTGCGAGGTGGGCTACCAGCGGCGCGGGGTGGGTAGTTTCGACGCCGGCCTGGCGGAACTCAAGAGCTTTCTCGTCGAAGCGGGACTGCGGCCTCCGGAATCCAAACTTCAGGATGCATCGGGACTGTCCCGCCGCAACCTCGTCACTCCGGGGGCAACGACACAGCTTCTGACATACATGTGGAACACGGCTAGCCGCGAGCACTTTGTGTCGAGCTTGCCCGTTTCGGGGGAGGACGGCACCTTGGACTGGCGTTTCGCCCGGACATCAGCCAAGGGTAGAATCCGCGCCAAGACGGGGAGCTTGGCGCATGTAACCGCTATTTCCGGCTACGCTACGACCCTTGACAATCGGAACCTTGCTTTTTCAATCCTCGTGAACAACTACGGTGTTCAGGCATCCTACATTCGCAGCCTGGTCGACAAGATCTGTGTCGCCATGGTCGAGTCGGCCCCGGCTGTCGAGACTACTACCAACGAGGTCGGAGGCTAGCGGAGTCCCCGACTCCCGCCGGGATCGTTCACCGTGACGGACGACTCCCGAAGCTTTTTCCTAAGTCGAAACTCACATTTTTAGGGGTCTAGTCCGCATTTCTCACCAGGGGTCGGGAGGGGTGGAAGCACATGCTCGCCATCAGAGATGTAGGGGCGCGATTCATCGCGCCCGCTTGCGGACAGACTGTACGTTGGGCGGTGTGCACGAAGTGTCGCCGCGCGCCAAGGCCGCCGGGCCTTTCGCCTCGTCCACCGCGGTCGTGGTGAGAAATGCGGGCCCGGGCCCCCGGCTGGAGGCCGTCTGGAAGTCCGACGATTGGCGTAGGTTCCAATACCACCTGGAATTAAGACAACCTGCCTATTGTCGCCTCAGGGTGCTGAGACGAAACTTCAAGATACGGTGTAGTCTACCGCTCTAGGTGCGTCACCATCGAGCCCTAGGGTTCCTGCCGGGTGCGAGAGAAAGGGAGGACCACAGCCTTGGCGAAATCCGAGTCGAATCGTAACAGGAAACCCGATCGCAAGCGGAGTGCCGGTTCCACCACCGAGGCTGATCTTGTCGATCAGTATCAGGAACTCAGCGAAAGTCAGAGCCAGCATGAGGGATCTATGAGCTCTCTCCAGCAACAGATCGAGGAGCAGCGAGAGCAGACTTCTCAGCTTCGGGCTCTGCTCGAATCACGACTTGAAAGCCCACCACCCGGGGCGCAGACCGGGCCCGTGGAAGAAATCCTCTCCCGCGTGAGTAGCATGGAAAGGCAAGTGCAATCCATTGGCAGCGACTCGCGGGTTGACGCACTCATGCTACGGATCACCGAGGTGGAGCGGAAGTTAAGCGACGGCACTTCCGAACCGCTGCTGAACGAGATTGCGCATCGCTTGGACGTTCTGGAGCGGGGTGGGGGAGTTAGAGAAACTGGAACCGTTTCCCGCGAGCTGGAGCAGAAGCTCACGGAACTGGAAAGCAAGATGGGCCAACTGCCTCCGGCCGATCCGCGGATGGACGACCTGGTGCTTAGGATAGGGTCGGTCGAGGCTGTCAACAAGGAGCCTGCACAGGACCCCCGCGTAGACGGTCTTGAGAGCCGAGTGGATGCTATTACGGCAAAGGAAGCGGAGCTTCAGCTGGAAGGGCATCTGGAACAGTTAGGGGGACGTCTCTCGGGGTTGGAAGACGACGTTGTTCGCAACCAGGATCCTCGCTTCGAGGAGATCGACGCGAGACTAAGACAATTGGATGGTCAGGCCGCCCAGCCGCCTGCAGACCCCCGGGTCGACGATATCACGGACCGCCTGGGGTCATTGGAACAGCGTTCTCTTGAACCATCATACGATCCCCGGTTGGATGAATTAGTACCCAGGGTGGAGGGTGTCGAAAGCCGAGTTGCCGAGCCCTTGGACGACCCAAGAGTCGAGGGGCTGGGGGAACGTCTGGCGGCGGTTGAGGGTCGACTAGAGGAGCCGGTCGGCGACCCCCGCGTGGAAGCAATCACCGAGCGTCTGGCGACAGTGGAGGGTCGGGTCGAACAACCGTCCCAGGACCCCCGGCTCGACGACGTTGCTACTAGAGTCGAGGGCCTCGAACGACAGACCGCGGAGCTCGCCACCGACGCACAAGGTGACGCTCTAGCAACTCGTATATCAGCCCTTGAAGGCGGCATAGAAGAGCGCGAACCGGACCCTCGAGTGGATGAAGTTGTCTTTCGAGTGGAGTCTCTGGAGGAAAAGACTTCTCAGTCGCTCGAGGACCCTCGTGTGGAAGGCGTGAGCGAGCGCTTAGCCGCCTTGGAAACGCGCGCCGAGCAACCCTCGTCCGGTCCCCAGATCGAAGAAATAGCAGCTCGTCTGCAGAACATTGAAACCTGGGCCGCCGACCCTGCCGCTGATCCGCGCGTCGCCGGTCTGACAGACCGCCTCTCCGCTTTAGAGCAGCGAACTAGTCAACCCGCCGTCGACTCCCGTGTGGATGAAGTCTTTGGCCGACTTTCCTCGTTAGAAGACAACGACGAAGTCCTGGCTCGGCTCTCCTCGCTGGAAGATAACCAGGCTGAGGGTGCATCCGGTTCTCACGTTGAAGAGCTTTCCGGACGTCTCGCGTCACTCGAACAGCAAGCGCTCGGAAGCGCCTCTCCGTCAGAGATCGCCCAGATCAAAGAGCAACTAGCCTCCCTCGATCAGCGTACGAGTCAGCTCGGCGAAAACGCGGAGATGGGAGAACTTCGCTCTCGCTTGCTAATGGTCGAGGCGACACTGGCCCAGAGGGGCTCCGATTCCCAAGTCAGCGGGATCTCCGAGCGGCTTCAAGCATTGGAAAATAGGCCCGCGGAAGTTCCCGCCGTCCCGGACCTAGACGAAGTCAACGCTCGCCTGGGGCAGCTGGAGTCGGCCTCCGGGGTAGCTGGCTCTGACCCTCGCGTGGACGATTTGTCCGTGCGCCTGGCTTCTCTGGAGCGGAAAACGGATCAGCCGGATCAAGACCCGCGCATCGGCGAAATCACGCTCCGTCTGAATGCGCTCGAGGAAGGTGTGAGGGACGGAGGAGACGCAGGTGTTGCTGAGCTTGCCGCCCGTTTGCAGTCAATCGAAGGTTCCGTTGAAGGTGGGTCGGATCCCAGGGTTACGGAGGTCATTTCCAGGCTCGATTCGGTTCAACGGGAGCTTCAGGACTCAATCTCCTCCGGAGACCCCGCGAAGCTGACCGAGCGTATCGCCGCCCTAGAGCAAGCCGGGGCCAATGGCGGAGGTGCCGGGGCCTATCAGCCTGAATTGCTGGCTCGTGTGGAGGATGTAGAAAAACGACTGTCTCAGACCGAGCAATCCGGCGGGGGGGGGGAACGTCAAGGCTTTGGTCGAGCAGGAGACTGCCCGCTGGTCTACCTGGGCCAGACAAACCGGGGACCAGGTTAAGGAACTTCGCCGGCGCGTTCAAAAGCTAAACGATGGCGGTGGCGGCGAGGGGTCTCTCTCCCAAGAGTTGATCCGTGGTTTGGGCGAAAGCATCAGCGAAGGCCTTAGCCGGAACACCGGCAAGGACTTGAAGACGATCAAGTCACAGATGTATTTCGTCTTCTTCACCATCGGCATGATTTACACCCTCGGCATCTATCTCGCCATAACGAAGCTTTTCTAGGCCCGCCCCACGTCGCGACCGCGCGACGTAACGGCAGTTCGCGGGAACCGCCTGTCCGGTCTGCCCGCACCCCCACGCGCCGCCATAGTAAGATCGGAAGAATGTCGGCCTTCTTGGAGCGCGTAGTAGACTGCGCTCGCACCCTCAACAAGCGAATCGTGTTCCCGGAAGGGGATGATGAGCGGGTGCGAGTCGCTGCTGAGCGGCTAGCGCGGGAGAAAGTCGCGGTTCCTATTCTCGTCAGCCCGAATGGAGAAGCCGTCTCCGGGTTGAGCTTCGTCGACCCGAAATCATCTGAGAGGACCGAGCACTACGCGTCCCTTTACCATGAGCGCCGAAGATCCCGTGGCGTGACCGCATCCGAAGCTCGTAGGATAGCTGCTCAGCCCCTTTATTTCTCTTCGCTGATGGTGACGGCGGGAGATGCGGATGGCATGGTGGGCGGTGCTAGTAACACGACGGCTGAGACCGTTCGTGCGGTCATTCATTGCGTAGGGGTGAAGCAAGGCTTCCGGCTCGTCTCGAGCTTCATGATCCTTGTGCACCCTGAGCCGCGCTGGGGCAGTCGCGGGGTAATCTTCTTGGCCGACCCGGCCGTGGTTCCCGACCCCAGCGCCAGTCAACTCGCCGAGATAGCAATCGCCGCGGCAGAGAACGCACAGCGGTTCCTATCCGATCCTCCCCGTGTGGCGCTGCTGTCTTTTTCCACCAAGGGCAGCGCCCGGCATCCCATGGTGGAAAAGATCGTCGAAGCCTTGCGGATCATCCGGGCGCGGACGCCGCGGCTCAGCGTCGATGGCGAACTGCAGGCGGATGCGGCGCTTGTGGAATCCGTCGGCCGATCCAAGGCTCCTGGCTCGCCGGTGGCCGGCCGAGCGAACGTATTGATCTTCCCGGCACTCGACGCCGCCAACATCGGATACAAGCTGGCCGAGCGGCTCGGAGGAGCTCAGTCGCTAGGGCCTTTCCTGCAGGGTTTGAATCGGCCAGCTAACGATCTCTCCCGCGGCAGCTCGGCGGAGGACATTTACTACACCGCCGCCGTTACTGCTGTCCAGGCCGGAGGCGACGCAGGCTTGGCCGTCCCGATGTAGGCTGGGCTTGGTCGCGGAGGCCCCCACTGGTGTTCGCGGTTCTGTTCGGTATCAGAAAGCGTCGCTCGTTGACACAGGGGCGCTCTGGATCCCACCCCATTTGGCGTGGCTTCCTTGAGGAGGCATGTTTGTGCTGGCCCGCCCGCCACACAACGGAGCCGCCGCAACCCATTGATTCCCCGTGGGTTGTGCGAAATTGGGGTTGTTTGGCTATTTGTTTCTTGCTCGTTGAACCGAGGTTTTTCGACACTTACGGTCACGATGTAGACGTTGTTGACCGTAGAAAATCCAACATTTGTCTTAATTTACAACGATTTACACGGCATCTTGTCTTTGGCATTGGAAATGCACAATCTTGTGTTGATCAATGGAGGGCATTATGCGCGACAGCCCGGTACCGGCCACCCGGTGCCCAAACCTCTCTCCCGCAACGGACGACGGTACGCAAGCGCGCCTGGACAGCTTGCTTGAGATCGAGTGGCAAGGCGTTCGTATCCGCCTGGGCGAAGTCGCCGGCAGGGCTCTGATCAAGGGGATCGCCGCCATGCGATTTCTCGTCTGGACTCTGCTGATCCTACTGGCGCCAGGCGGTAGCGACCGCCACTCTTGGCGGTCCTAGTTGGAGGTTCCCGTCGGCACTCCTGCCGGCTAGGGGCGCAATCGACAAGCCTGTGTGATCTGATGGAAGCGCTGCAGCGCCGGCGGTAGACTAGCCGCTGAGCGAAGCTTCGAAGAAAGGAGGCGCTGCAGCATGGAATATTGTATCGGTTGTGATGCGCCCAAGCGCTATTCAGTTTTTTTGATTCGTGACCCAGAGGGGAGTTTCAGCCGCCCCATCCGGGTGGAGCATGATCGCCGGACGATGCGGTCTTTTCTGGAGCAGATTCCCGCTGGTATAGCGGTAGGGTTGGAGACCAGCGGGCACTGGTACTGGCTGGTGGACGAGATCGAGCGGGCGGGACTGCGGCCGCGGCTGGGGCATGCGTTAGTCCGCATTTCTCACCAGCGGTCGGCAGGAGTGGAAGCAAATGCCCGCCATCTGAGATGTAGGGGCGCGATTCATCGCGCCCGCTCGCCGACAGACTGTACGTTGAGCAATGTGCACGAAGTGTTGCCGCGCGCCAAGGCCCCCGGGCTTTTCGCCTCGTTCACCGCGGTCGTGGTGAGAAATGCGGGTTAGAGATTCGGCGGCGGTCGGGCAAGCGAGCGAAAGACGATGTTCGCGACGCGAGACGGCTGCTGGGGTTGATGGTGAGCGGCGAGTTTCCCGAAGTGTGGATTCCCCCAGCCGAGTTGCGTGATCAGCGTGAGCTGTTGCGGGGTCGGATCAGCCTGGTGCGGGACCGCACGCGACTGAAGAACCGGCTGTGGGGCATCGTCGATCGCCACAACCTAGAGCGTCGAGGCGGCAGTCTATCCAGCGTCGAGGGCCGCCAGGGGTTAGTCGAAGCCTTGGACCAGCTGCCCCCCGAGACACGCCGCAACGTCGAAGTGTTGTCGGAGTTGATCGCCGTCTACGAGGAGCAGATCGATAGCGCGGACCTGGTGCCGTTCCAGCGTCCGCGTGTTGGTCTAGTTCTCGGAGGCCTTGGTCTGCCCGTATCTCCTCCGGAAGCGCTCGACTCGACCCGCGGTGTCGACCAGCTTTTGCTTGCCGGTAAAGAAGGGATGGCAGGCGGAGCAGATCTCCACATGGATGTCGCCTTTGTGGGTCGAGCGGGTCTGGAAAGTGCTCCCGCAGGCGCAATTGACGTTCACGAGCTCGTAGGCGGGATGGATCTTGGCTTTCATCGAGTTGCTCCCAGTGGAAGCCTAACCTTGAGTTTAGCATGAGGACGTGGATTGGTCTGTGGCTGGAGACGGGGCCGCACTTGTCACGGGTGCTGTCCTGGTGGGCCACATGCAAAGTTAGCTTACGCCTTGGAGTAACGACGAGCTAACCGCCGAGTTCCTGAGCCGCACCGACGCTGCCCTACGAAGGCTATAGGTGCGTTCCTCCTGAAAGTTCGGGGTTCCTCCCTCTGACCCTCACCATTACCGAGAGCTGAGAATGTAATTGGACTTAACCGTCGCGGATGCGATCGGCCCGACAGTTGGTTCGGGCGTTGCCGCCTCCGAGCGATTTATGAATTGCAACACTGCTGTCCGGTTAAAAGTCGAATAGAATCAATTGGTTGGGGTCATAGGGGGATTCGTTTGGGGAGTCGGATGGCTGGAGTGCCTGTAAAAGGGGCATTTTTTCGAATTGCGTAACGCTGAGAATCTGTAGAATCTGGTAAAGACTCGCTTCCAGCCCGAGGCGTTTCCGGACGATGGCGATGAGCACGTAAATCGAGACAGCGATCCAGATCTGCGTCTTGACGGCGTTCTCGCTGGTGCCGTAAAACGAGTTGATTCGCAGATGTTGCTTGATCCACTTGAAGAACAACTCAATCTGCCAACGCGACTTGTAGATGTGGGCGATGGTCAGCGCCGGGAGCGCGAAGTTGTTGGTCAGAAACTTCAGCCGCTTGTTCGTCCGGGCGTCGAAGTAACTGACCCTCCGCAACGGGTCGGGATAGGCTTGGGCCGATTCGATGGCAGCCAGTATGACGGTCTGATCCGAGCGCAAGCCCGTGGATTTGTCGACGGGATGCGAGTAGCGCCGTTGGAGCAAGATGTTCTTCTTGGTTCGCACGACGAAGAACGACGAGCAGAGAGTGAACACGAAGAGGCGTTCGAAATCGACGTAGGCCCGATCCATGACGTAGAACGCGCCGGCCTCCGGGCCGATCTCGTCGAGGATGTTGATGTCGTGCACTTTGCCTCCAGTAATGCGGATGAACGTGGGAATATTGCCGTGCAGATCCAGCAGCGTGTGCATCTTCACGGCGGCTTTTTGCTTGCGGAATCTCGCCCACGGAAACAGCGACAGGCAGAGGTCGATTGTTGTCGAGTCGAGAGCGTACAGAGTCTGGTCCAAGTCCACACCGATCGGGTCGTGGGCATATAACGGCCGTGCCATGCCAATCAAGACCTGCGCGAAGTCCGCGTAGATCCGCCAGTCGCGCGACTCGTTCGCGTCGGCCAGTGTCGAGCGCGCTACCCTGCCGCGGAATCCCATGTGGTAGAGTTTGCCGTGCATCGAACGCAGGCACGTCTCGATGTCGCGGAGGCTTGCCCGATAGGTCAGCTGGGCGAATGCCATCGCAAGAAACTGATCCCAGCAGGAGAAACTTTTCAGATAGGAATCGCCGCGGTAGCGCGATACACATTTCTGAAACTCTTTGCTCGGTAGGTGCTCGATCAGTTGGGAGAAAACCGTACGGCCAAGGTTCATCCCTCATTGTGCCGCGTCCGGATGCTCCGTTCAGGCGACCATTTGCGGCCTCGGGATTTCAAATCGTTCCCGGGCAAAACAGGCCATAAGACATTGAACGGTCGAGACTTACCGTCCGATGGCGCGACTTTCCCCGGACAGCACTGGAATTGCAACAATCGGCTCTGATGGACAACTAGCCGGCAACGCGACCACAACTCGGAGAGTCAAAACAATAGGAAGCACGAAAAACGAGGCCCATCCGCAACACGGGGATGCTCCCCAAATCAAAGTTCCGGGCCAACGGCCGATTTTATAACATAGACCCTTCTCAATCGAGTTCGCACCATGCAAAGGCCACGGGATCTTGGCACGGCACCATACAGTTTCTTGATCTTCATCCTCCTCGTCTTCGCCTCCTGGCTGGGCTTAGTCTCCGAATTCTCGGCTCATCCTTCTACACCCGGGTTGGAAGCAGACCCGCCCGTCTCGACAAAGGTGCAGCGCGATGAACCCGTAGTCTCATCGGTACTGAAACCTCCCGAGAATGTCCTCGAGCCAGTTGGCAAAGTGGTTGGGCCAGTGGCCCGCCCGAAAGTCGACGATCCTCGCCCTGAGCCGCCAAAGCGCTCGGTGAACCCTCCGAGCATCTTCAAGGGAATCTACTTGTCGTTCTGGTCGACGACCGTAAAAGCTCGTGTTGACCGGGTTGTTGAGCTTGCAAAAAACGGCTTGGTCAACGCTGTCGTCATCGATGTCAAGGACGCCACTGGGCGCGTTGGGTTCGACACGAGCGTCCCGGAAGCTATCGTGTACCAAGCAAGGCATCGGACCACGCGTGACCTTGGAACGCTCGTGGGTAGGCTTCAGGCTGCGGGTTTGTACGTGATTGCCAGAATTGTCGTTTTCACGGACCCGAAAATGGCGAGCGCGCGACCGGAACTGGCAGTACACAGTAAATCGAAGCTGTCCGGGGACGGGCCTCGCTTGTCGGAGGCGACACTTTGGCTCGACAACAGGAAACTGGCATGGCTCGACCCGTCGGCGGTTGAGGTATGGGACTACAACGCTGCGATTGCCAAAGACGTATTGCGGAGTGGTGTCGACGAATTGAACTTCGACTACATCCGGTTTCCGTCCGACGGCCTGCTCACCGACATGCACTTTCCAGTTTGGAGGGGCAAGACGCCGCGGCGACAGGTGATTCGAAGCTTCTTTGCACATCTCCGCCAGGAGCTCCCGGATGCACGCCTCTCGGCCGATTTGTTCGGGCTGGCCACGGTGAATCGGGACGACCTTGGTGTCGGACAAGTCATCGAAGATGCTTATCCCTATTTCGATTACGTGTGCCCGATGGTTTATCCCTCGCTTTACGCCGTCGGTTTCCGAGGATTCGAGAATCCGGCCGCGCACCCATACGAAGTCGTGAGCTATTCGATGAAGAAGGCGCGAGAGCGGCTGCTTGCCTTCAACTCGAGTCGCGCAAGTCAAACAAAGCTACGCCCCTGGCTGCAGGACTTCGATCGCGGGGCCGCTTACGACGTCGCCATGGTGAAGAAGCAGATCCAGGGCGCGCAGGAAGCTTTGGGCGAAGACTACGGCGGGTTCATTTTGTGGAGTCCAACCAACGTCTATTCGACGGCCGCGCTGCGGTAGGGCGCCGGGCGGTTCACGTTACCGCATCCGGTTCTTCTGAGATTCCTTCCCAAAGCGCTGGCGTTCGAAGGGCAACCCATCTCATAAATAGCACGGACGAGGCTTGGTCCCCGGGGCAGTGAGACACCGCGCCCCGCGAGCTGGAGCAGACGCTCCAGCCAAGGCTTCGGGGACTTCCACGCGAGACAGCTAAACCCTGGCCGACAAGCGGAGATCTATCACCGCGGCTATTGGCGACTGTGATGCCAATGGACGAAAAGACCGTTTCACAGGCACCAGCACACCCTTCCGCTCGCGGCAGGCGTTCAGCGGCATCAATTAGCTCAGGGTCTGGGACACACCCGATGATCGCCAAACGCGCGCGCGTTCGGGGTCCCTCGGGGCCTTCCTTCCGGCGGAAAATTGGTTGCCTTCAGGGCAAGAGACGGTGTACGATGGCGAAGCCGGAGGGCCCAAATCGGAAATTGCGGCTTGAAGTAGCGGGCTCGGAAACATTTGTACCGAGGCTTGACAACGGGAGCGACCTGTCATTGCGTTTCACACATGCCCGGCGTGGGCTACCCGAAAGAGCCTTCTCAGCGCCGCTCGCGGCGACGACGGGATGACTTGAGACTAGGGGGGAACCTAGTGAGATCTGTGAAAAGTTATCGTTGCCAGGCGGTTCTGTTTTGCGTTTGCCTGTTCGCCTCTCTTACCCTGGCTGAATTCTTGCCGGCGCAAGTGACGACCTACAAGGGGACTTTCCAGGGCCCCACGACGTCGTCCTGCAGTTCGATCGGGATCGCTGTCCGATCGTCCGGGTTCCAAGTTCGGGCCCGGACGTATCCGACGGCGTGGAAAGCTTCGAAATAAGCGGCATACCCGGGGACTTCAGTTGCGAGATCTTCCGCTTTAGAGACGGCCGCGCGACGGTCATGGCGCCGGTCGAAGACGTCACCGTCCAGTTGCTCAATCCGACGACTATACCGACGACCGTCCCGCTTTCGACTGCGGTGGAATCCAGCATCTCGGCCAGCGGCACGGCGACCTTTCGCGACGGGAGCGATGAGCACAGCATCCGCGTTGGGATTGGCATCGGACTGACCGATGCTCGAAGCCGCATCGAGAACCGGCAGCCCCGCGGCGGAGAGGCATGCAGCGATCAAGATGACTACACGGCTCAAGAGGTGGGAAGCCGAGAGCTGTCCGCCAGCGCGTCTTGCACGATCGACACGATGAACGTGGTGCAGGGCAGCGTGAAGACGAATGCGGTCGGGCAGGCCAAGGTCACCGAGTTCGAGGCGGAAGTCATCAGCGACATTTACATCGTCATGGATCACGGCCGGGCTCGAACCGGGCGGCGGATCGATCGCGGCGGACGGTACACGCTCACCATCCACTCGCGCTATCTGTTTCAGGCCACGGGCGCCGTCACACCTCCGTTTTCCGGCTGCCGGATCTTCCCGCGCAACATGCACCTTATGTTCCACCAGCCGGAGTTCTATCTACCGGCGGTGGCGGAGTTGGTGCAGCTTTCGCCACGGAGTCTGAGCGTAAGCGTGGTCGACGCGGGGCAACCCGTCGAGGGGGCCACGGTTACCATGGTCTCCACGCAGAATGCATTTCCCAATGGCGGTGTGCTGCCGGTCTCCTCGCAGGCTAGCGGCCCAACCGACGCCAGCGGACTGGCCAAGTTCCGCATCAACCCGCTAGGCAACGAAGCGTTCGACCAGACGGACTTCACCGCAACGACGACCATCAATGGGGAGACGTTCACTTGCGACGCGACCGTGGTCGCCGGGCTGGGAGTGGCGCTGAATGCCTACGCGGCCCGCTTGTCCGAAATCTCCGAGATGCTTGAATTTTCGGAAGAGATCCTGGGTCAGGTACTGGCGTATCTTCCCGAGCGGGACGCGGTCTCCAAGGAACAGCTTCAGAAGGAGATCGTAGCGCTGCTTCAGCGGGAAGTGATCGGTAAGCCCGATGTCTACCGGCGGCTGCGGGACCGTCTCCGCCGCCACCGTCCGGCGATCCAGGCTTACCTCGAGGGTGGCGCAGCCTCGCTGGACGGCGAAGAGACTGCCGATGCGCTAGCCATGCTGCGGTTCCTGCTGGACCACGGTGGCCCCGAACTGCGCAAGGTAGCGATGTCGATGGCCGCGGCGGCGCCGATGTTATTCGCCCAGGCGGGAGCCGCGCCGGAAGAACCTTCTTCGGCTGAAGCCGAGGCGCTGGCAGATGGGGGTGTCCAGGCCGCCTTCGGGCGGGTACCCCTCGCGTTTGAAGAAAACGTGGGACAGACCCACGAGCGGATCGACTACGTGGCGCGCGGTCCCGGGTATGGCGTATACCTCACCTCCGGCGAGGCTATTCTTGTCCGTGGAGGGAAAGCGCGTGGGCAGCGAGGTGTGGTCCGGATGTCAGTCGTGGGCGCCGGCGAAGACGCCCCGGCCATCGCGGAGCATCCTCTCCTGTCGAAGAGCCACTATCTGATTGGAGACGATCCCGCTAACTGGCACACCGATGTCCCGCATGCGGGGCGGGTGCGATACCGTGACGTCTATCCAGGAATCGACCTCGTCTACTACGGCAACCGCCGCCGGCTGGAGTTCGATTTCGACGTCGCGCCCGGCGCGGATCCTGGCCAGATAAAGCTAGCCTTCCCGGAAAGCAACAGGGTGGAGGTCGGCGAAGACGGCGCGCTATTGCTGGCCGGCGCCGCCTACACTGTGAAACTGGGCCGTCCCATCATCTATCAGGAAACAGACGGGGGCCGCCGGGAGATCGCCGGGGGGTACCGCCTGGCCGACGACGGTTCGGTGGGTTTCCGTCTGGGCAGCTACGACCCGACGCAGCGCCTGCTCATCGATCCCATCCTAGAGTACTCCAGCTACCTGGGCGGCATCGGCGAAGACACGCCAGCCGGTGTGGCCAGGGATGCGGCCGGCAACATCTACTTGGGTGGCACGACCGCCTCGGCCGACTTCCCCCTCGAGAACCCCTTGCAGCCCGGCCTGGCCGAAGGCGGTTTCGTACTGTCCGACGTCTTCGTCAGCAAGTTCGATCCTACAGGTGAGACGCTGCTGTACTCGACCTATTTGGGTGGCAACAGCGATGACAGCGCCATCGGCATGGCCGTGGATGCACAGGGCAGCGTCGTGGTGACGGGCCTCACCAGCTCGCCGGACTTCCCGCTTCAGCAGCCTGTGCAGCCGTCTTACGCCAACGGTAACGACCTGTTCGGCTCGGACGCTTTCGTGGCACGACTGAACGGCGCTGGCTCGGCGCTCGTTTACTCGACCTATCTCGGCGGCACCGGTCTAGACGTCGGCTACAAAGTCGCCCTCGATGCGGCCGGAAACGCCCTGGCCGTCGGTATGACCACATCCCAGGATCTCCCGATACTGAACGCTCTGCAACCGGTCCACGCTGGCGGCTCCGTGCAGCCCGCCGACGGCTGGCTTGCGAAGTTTGACCCGCAGGGCGCCCTTACCTTCCTGACCTACCTGGGAGGATCGGGCGACGAAGTCATCAACGACGTGGCGCTGACAGCAGACGGGCAGATCGTCGTCGTCGGCCACACCACGTCCACGGATTTCCCGCTGGTCAGTCCGTTCCAGGACAACCACGCCGGTTCCCAGGATGCCTTCGCGGCTAGGATCGCCGCCGACGGACAGACGATTTCCTATTCGACCTATCTCGGGGGTGCGAGCGATGACACCGCGCTCGGCGTCGCAGTGAACGGTGGCGGAGAAATCTACCTGGCCGGCTCCACTGGCTCGTCGGATTTCCCGTTGCAAGACCCGATGCAGGAAGCGCCGGGCAACGGCGACGGGGCGGGGTTCGACGCGTTTGTCACCAAGCTCGCCGCTGACGGGGCAACGCTGGCGTTCTCCACCTACCTCGGGGCTTCCTCGAACGACTTGGCCTACGGGATCGCCGTGGGGGCGGACGGCGCGGTTTTCGTGGCCGGCGAAACCGAGTCCGCCGATTTCCCAGTGATGCAGGCCTTCCAGACCGCGAACGCCGGCGGCACCGATGGGTTCGCCGTCAAGCTCACTCCCGCTGGCGATGCGCTGGATTACGCCACCTACATCGGTGGTAGCGGCAATGACGCTGCCGTATCCATTGTGGTGGACGGCGCCGGCAAGGCATATGTTACGGGCGTCACGCAGTCACCGGATGCGCCGGTCACTGTTGGCGCCTTCCAGACTACGACAGGCGGCGACGGAGAGGGCTTCCTCGCAATCCTGGCACCCGGAACGCCGCCACCCGTGCTGACCACCGTCTCGGCCGCCAGTTTCAGTGGTGAATTTGGTGCCGCGCCTGAGTCGATTGTCAGCGGCTTCGGCGAGGGATTGGCCACGGGGATCGTTGTAGCCATAGACCTTCCCTTACCGACTTCACTGGCGGGCACGGTGGTCAAAATCACCGATAGCGAAGGAACTGAGTACCTGGCGCAGCTGTTTTTCGTCGCGCCCGGTCAAATCAACTACCTTATCCCCAAGGACGTCGCGCCCGGTCTCGCCCTGGTGGTTGTGGAAACCAACGGCCAAGAAGTTGCGCGGGGAACCCTGCGGATCAATGACGTTGCCCCCAGCCTATTCGCCGCCAACGCCAACGGTCAGGGTGTGGCAGCCGCGGTGGCTCTGCGTGTGGCCGCCGACGGCACCCAGACGAGCGATCTCATCTTTGACGGTACTGCCCCGGAAGGCAGCCGGGCCGCCCTCCCCCTCAAAATCCGGTCACAGACTTTTCACATTTTTTCTCCTCGCCGCCTCAACGACTTAGGCCCCTGGGGCCCTTCTAACCCCCAATCGGTCCCCTATTCTGGTACGGGGCCCAGAAAGCGGAATCTCGGAGGGATGACCCTCGTATTTCCGCCACTTTCTGCCACTGGCTCTTGCCTGGGCGGCTGCGAACGCTTCTATGTCTCACAATTCAGCAGACTTAACCATTAGCTGGGACGCTCCCATCGCCGCTCCCCTCGCCTGCCAACCCATCGCCAGGTGACGAAAATCGCCCGCTAGCCCACTCCTAGGCCATCTTTTGACGCCGCCCGGCGGCTTTTTCTGGCCGAATACGGGGTCAAATTGGTCTCGGAGGCATATATGATTCTTGGCGGGACGCCGAGCGCGCCTGCGCTGTCTTTGTCCGGCGCCGCGGCTGTTTTCAGCCGGTTGCATGGGGTAAGAATCGTGAAGAGGCCGGCGTCGAGCACCGGAAAGAGCCGTGCCCGTCAGGGCGCGGGCCCGGCGCGTGGGCAGTGGTTCCGGCCCGACTCGAGGCCAATCGTTCACCGTCCGACGAGGGTACTTGACCCACCGGCGATGGTGAGGGAGACCGCAGAGGCCGGCATTCACACTGAGGCACAGAGGGAGAAATACGAAACAAACCCAATCTCGCGCAAGCCAATTGCAATCAATGGGTTACGGTTGGTTCTGAGCGCCGCGGGCAAGATAGCGAAGGGGGATATTCTGATTCATGGCCAGAGTCAATACGGAATCGGTCATCGCCCAAGACACTTGGACACACGTGCTCTTCTCGACGAGCGGGGACCGCGTACAACTCATCTATCTTCGCCTAGCATCCTTCCCCTCAGCGAGGATCCCTTGGCCGTTGGCGCTCGACCGCTCCCGGTAGGGACGAACACACCTGTTTGTCCCAGCCGCCGCCAGGCGGCTCTCACGACGTTTGAGCCGCGAAGCGGCGCCGGAATCTAGCCTAGGGTGGAGCCGGAACGGCGGAACCCTACGCTAGGAATGAGTCGAGCCCTGAAAGGGCGGAAGGAACGATGGGGGAAACCGGGAAACCGGGAAACCGGGACAGCCTCGGGGAAACCGGGACAGCCTCGGACCGAAACCGGGACAGCCTCGGACCGAAACCGGGACAGCCTCAGTTAACACCATGGGCAGCGGGCATCTTTCCGGGCCTGCACTACACAACGGCTGGCAACATTCCATTAACGCTGGCCCCGGGCCGTCAGCCCCGGCTGGTCGCATCCTGGTCCGTTCCTTTCGGCGCTCGGCCGCTCCTAGCGGCCGAGCGGGGCCTGGGGTGGGGCAAACATCGGCCGTGCCAACGGCCGATCCCCTCTTTCTCGTCACTCCCCCGAAACCCCGTCACACCAGTTTGAAATTCCTAACTCGCGCACCATCAACAAGATCGTCCTGGCTTACCATCTGACCCGGCCCACCCCATGTTATTCTGGCCCCGTAAGAGCGCCGGCCTTCAGGGAGCGACAGACCGGTGCACCCCGGCCGGGATTGAAGTCCTCCTTTATGGCCTCCGTCGGTGAGCCGATCACCCGACCGCGTTACACAGAACAACGGGATCGATCCCAAACCGTTTTGGCGGCTCCGCGCGATACCAAAGGAGCCACACCTCATCAAGCCGTACCCGGGGCGCCCCTCGTGGGCCGCCCCGGCGTCGGCAACTGTCTTCCGCGCACTTGGCTACCGCGGCGACCTGGAACACCCGTTACTCGAACGCCTGGCGACCCCACAACACCGAGCCGCGGATGGAAATCCGCGGTCAAGCTCTGGAAGGACCCGGCTTGCTGGAGACACGCGAGGCAGTCCCGTAACCCATGGCTCAGCGGTAGTTTTGCCGACACTTGCGGTCGTTGCCTGAAGCGGATTGGCCGGCCCTACCCCATTTTTCACCCTCCCCAGCGCCCGTATGGACCAAAGGATCCGGCCATTGGCGTTCCGGTTCGCTCGCGAGGAACGCGACCTGTTCGCCGGAAGGTGACGGTGCAAAGGCCGCGACCGCGGTCGGGTGATGCGTCCATTGCTAGATCTCACCGCCGGTTGCGGCAACAGTGAAGACCTGGCTTCCCTTTTGTGGGTCTCGAATCGACAGGAAGGTAATCGATCCGCCGTCGGAAGACCATTGCGGCGCCCAATCCCCATAGGGATTTATCGTCAATCGCTTGGGTGTACCACCGCTCGACGAAATGACATAGAGATCCGTATTGACCGGGTCTTTCGAATGCTCCTCCCCGAGCGGCTCGTCCACGACAAACGCGACCCGCGACCCGTCAGGCGAAAGGCGCACCTCCCGCAATTGCCGGAGGCTGAGGATATCGTCGATCGTCAGCGTTCGATCAGCGATTGCCGCATCGACACCGAGGGCCAGAAGCCCTACCGCAGTCAAGACATTGAGTGATCTCATAACACTTCGACTGTAGCGTTTCCAAGGTTACTCATGTAGGAGAGCCTGGCGCGGCATCAGGCCGGTGGGTTGGGTACGAATTCAAGCAGATTATCGAAGGGATCGAAACAGAAGATCGGCGTTGCTCCGTACATCTTCGTCCATCCGTCTACCATGTTGCGGACGAAGTCGTTGTCGCGTTTCTCGAGCTCGACAACCGGGTCAAACAGCATTTTGACGCCGTTTTCGACCAGACGCGCCTTCATCTCTTCGATGTCCGGCACCAGGAAAGCCGCGTGGCGATGGATGTAGCGGCGCGTGATGTCTGCCCCGTTTCCAATTCGAAGATACAGATCGTCTCGAATCAGCGGACGCGCGGCAATGATTAAGTGCACTTCTTGAGAGCCACAGTAGTAGAACAGCCCGGGGAACTGAAAGCCCGGGCGGGACTTTTCCTCCATTCCCAAGACATCACCGTAAAACTGGGACGCCTGTTCCCTGTCGTCCACGATGAGGGTAACGTGATGAATTCCTTGGGCGCTCATCTCGAAACTGTGCTAGACAAACAGCTCGGACACTTCGTCGAAGCGCATCGGACCGAGTGGGGAAAGGTCTTCGATGTAGTAGAAGGGGCGGCCCGACGGGGTTTCGGTGACTTTCTTTGCCGAGTCGATGCCGAGGGCCGAGTAGATCGTACAGATCACATCCTCGGGGTATATGGACCGGTTGCGGTGCCAATCGTAGCGGGTCACTTTGCCGCCGATCTCGTCGGTGGCGCCTAGGATCTTGCCGCCAACCACGCCGGCCCCGGCAAACAGAGAGACCGCCGCGTAGCGGTGGTGGTCGCGTCCTTTGCCGATGGTCAGTCCGCCCGGGGTGCGGCCGAACTCCCCCATCGCCACGATCAAAGTTTTGTCGAGCAATGATCGGCCGTTCTCATCCTTTTGGGACTCAAGATCGGTGATGAGGTTGGGAAGTGCAGCGTCGAGATCCCAGCACAATGTGTACTGGTTGTTTTCAGCCGTTTTGTCGTAGGCCTTGCCGTGCAAATCCCAGCCGTTGTGGGAAATCGCGACGAAGCGGGTTCCGGCGTTGGCGGCGATGAGGTTCCGCGCGATGACGCAGGCGTCGCCAGTCTCGGAGCCGCCGTAGCGCTCGTGATCTTGCTCGCCGACTTTGAAGATGGAAGCAGCTTGAGGCGCATCAAGAATGCTGTAGGAAGCTTGATAGAAGTCGCGGTAGTCGACCATCATGCGGCCGCGGGACGCCTCGCCGCTGGCGACGACGGCATTCAGACGTTCGAGAAACTCCTTGCGATGGTTGAAGCGGTTCCTGTTTTCCTCGGGAAGGACGAAAGGTAAGTCTCCCCTGGTATAGAGGGCCATGGGAGCGTGGGGCGCCGGCAGCATGCCACTGCCGATCAGGCCGGCTTGGCTGTTGCCATAGTTCATGGCGACGAAGGGAGGAAGGAAATCGGAGTCCTTGCGCCGCGATTCCAATTCGCTCGCTACGATAGACCCCACCGAGGGCATCTCTTTTAGACGAGCCGGGCTGAACACGTGCCCTACTTGAATGTAGTATTGCCCTCTGGCGTGAGCACTCTCCCAAGCCTGGTTGCTGCGCACGATCGTGTACTTATCAGTCATGCCCGCGAGCTTCGGCAGTAGGCCGTAGGGCATCTTCAACTCGGGGCCGACGGTTCGAGGGTCGAAATCAGGGGGCGTCCATGCCCCTTCTTTGAAATCGAAGGTGTCAAGCTGGCTGGGGCCACCTTCCAGGAACAGGAAAATAACGTGTTCCGCCGAGCCGCGAGGCGTCGCTCTCTTCGATGCCGCCGCTTCCACGTTGAGCGGCTTGAGCATCGGGAGCAGAACGTAGCCACCGACCGTTACTCCGCCCACTCGGAAAAAGTCACGTCGTGAGAGTCTCGGAAATCGGGTTCGTTTCAAGTCCGCGGTCATGGTGTAGCTCCCGCTAGGGTTAATAGTTGAATATAAAATCCCTCTTGTTCAATAGCGCCCACTGCAGATCCTCGACGCCGTCTTCTACGTTCTTTTCTAGCATCTCGACGGCTACCGCAAGCTCCTTATCGATCGGGAAGCGCGACAGTGTTGCCAGAAACAGTTCCTCGACGAGCTGGGTGGTACTCAAAGGCGATTCCGCGCACAGCAGCTCGGCCACACGGCTTCCCTCGGTTGTCCGCAAGACCTTGTTTCGGATCAAGTCGCTGTTGAGCAGCAGCGTGGCTTGCACGATCGAGCCCGAGAGATCTCGCTCCTGCTTGTCGCGATTGCTCTGCCCAAAGAAACTGAGGAACCGCTTCATCTCGGTGTTTGTAATGTCCTCGCTCGAGTAAGTGTCTCGGACGTAGCTGACCGTCTTGTCCGTACCGCTGATCGCGATCTCCGGGAACACCTGGGTGGCCTCGGAGACAGCGTCAAAGAGCTCTTCGGCCGAGAGCCGCCGCACGAACCTGCGCGCGTAGTAGTCAGCGTATGAAGGTTTCCATTCGCCGTCGAAGCGCGAGGAAAGCTGGTAGGCACTCGACTTTACGATCAAGCTGATCAGATGCCGAACGTCAAAGTTGTGTTTGCGAAAGTCCTCGGCCAGAGCGTTGAGCAATTCGGGATGCGTCGGCTGAATCGTCCAGGGTTCGGGTGGAGGATTCGCCGGGTCCTGTCGCAGAAGATCGAAATCGTGAGGCGGGTCCACGATGCCGACCACCATCAGCTCGGACCAGACCCAGTTCACCGTTGCGCGCGCGAATTGCGGATGCTCAATCAGCATTCGGGCGAACTCCTCGCGGGGGTTTCTGTCCGTCGCCGGTTGCTCACCGGTTAGATAAAACGCCGGCGCGACTTCGGCCTTGTACCGGGGCGTTCGGATAATGCTCGCAGCCTTGGTGTCGTAGCCGTGACCGCCCATGTGCCAATGCCCCTCGGGGCGCATCGGAGGGCCTTCCAGCAGGGTGAACTCTTGGTTCGCCATAGCCGGCCGGGAGACACGGATGTTGCCGAAGAACGCTGCTTGGTTCCACAAATCGACGCGCTTCTTCTGCGTGAGATAGAGATTGATGTCGTCGAGATGGTTCGCCCCATCGTGGCAGCTTACGCATCCGAGATTGAGTCCCAGAAAATACTTCGCCGTGCTGATCGCGATCTCATCCAGGGTGTCCTCGTGATTGATAAAGACGTCCATCGCATCGTCTACGTGATCGCGGAGCAGTAGATTGGCCGGGCCCGAGGTTGCCCCCGTCAACGACGTAGCCGTCAGCATCCGACGGACGAATTCGCTGTAGGGAATGTTGAGCTTGAGCGAGAGGTAAATGTAGTCGTGGAAAGCATTCCGCCCGTCGCCAAGCTGCGCTCTGCCGCTCTGAAAGAGGTCGCCGAACCAGTAAGTCCATTTGTGGAGAAAGGCTTCGTCGACGAGCCAGGGCCCATGCGCCTTGCCTTGGTAGGGATCGTTGGGATCGATTTCGTAGCGAAAACCCAGCATCTCTTCGATAAGGATGTCCCGCTTGTCGGGCGTTTCGTCTTTGACGAACTCCCGAATCTTATCGGGCGGCGGAATCCGCCCCCACAGGTCGATGTAGATGCGGCGCAGGAATTCTTCATCGCTCGACATACCCGCGTGCGGGATCTTGTCGCGCTCCATCTTGCCGAAGATGTGGTCGTCGATAAGGTTCTTTCGCTCGACTTTTCCCTGTTTCGTTGCGGGCAGTTCCCGGCTTACTTGTTCCGTAAGTGCCCCGGCTTCCGCCCGCCCGTCGGCCGTGACCTTCGCATGGGCTTTGTCCAGGGGGGCGCTGGGACCACCCGACTCAACGGCCTGCTCGCTGCCGGGAGCCGCCCAGGTGGCCGTGAACAGCAACGGCGCGACCAGCACCAGCAACAGAAGCACCGTCTTGGCAGCCGTGTTCGTCATTCTCTTGTTCGCTCCAGTGTGGTCCGCCACTAATACCGCAACGTATGGATTTCCGTCGTGGAGAGGGAAGCCCGTTGAAACGGGCTGGCCAACCTCGAGCGGGCGAAGCCCACCAGCCGTAGAACGGCTGGCCTAGGAAGACCAAGCCGCGTGAACGCGGCTGGGAGACGTTTCCTCCATCTAGAATTCATCATCGGCGCCAGGGAAATCCTCCTATCGGCGTGAAACAGCGGCATTCAGCTAGTTTTGCGTAACGTGCGATCTGCTCGGCGCATTGCACTAGTTCAGACTCCTGCTGCCCATAACTTCCGCGAAGCCGCGCTCGGGCCCGGAGAGGCGTGATTGCCGATTCGACGACGTGTGTTTAGCACCCTCTCACTACACCAATCCTTCAATCGGCACGCCTGTCTTATCGTTGATCGAGTTGGCGATTTTGACCGGCCGGCCGATGGGCGTCATGTATGTTTTCGTCCAGTCGATCCCAAAGGCCTTGTAGACGCTTGCGTACAGATCGCCGATCGTGATCATCCTGTCAGCTACTTTCGCTCCTCGTTCGTCACTGGCGCCGATCACCTGTCCGCCCCGGATGCCGCCCCCGCCCAGCACCATCGACCAACAGTGCGGCCAGTGGTCGCGGCCGTTGGCGGGGTTCACGTGTGGAGTCCGCCCAAACTCGCCCATGGCGATGACCACCGTGGATTCCAACAAACCTCTTTGGTCCAGGTCTTCCAGAAGCGCCGAGAGCGCCTGATCTAACTTGGGAACCAGCTCTTCACGATGTTTCTTGTCATTGTTGTCGTGGGTGTCCCACTGGCTGTACTTATAGCCCGAAGCCGTCACGAAGCGGCATCCCGACTCTACCAGGCGGCGGGCCAGCAACACACTCAGCCCGAACCCGTGTCTGCCGTAGCGGTCTTTCACCTTGTCGGGCTCCTTCGACAGGTCGAAGGCCTCTTTGACGTTGGGGGATAGAATCATTTTCAACGCCTGCTCGGTAAAGGAGTCCATGTTGGCGTATTCGGCCAACTCCTCTTTCTGGCGAAACCGCCGTTCGACGATGTCGAGCAGGCCGCGGCGGTTTTCGATCCGCTCGAGGGGAACGGATTTCGGCAGCGTCAAGTCCGGAACTTCAAACTCGCCCTTGCTGGGATCCGGAACGAACATGGGATCGTATTGAGGACCGATGAAGGCAGCCTTGAAATAATCCTCGTACTCCCGATGGATGGGCCACTGGGGGCAAACGACGTAGGGCGGAAGACCCTTGCGCGGCCCGGTTTCCCGGGCGATGATCGAACCGACGCTGGGAAACTGCATCGCCGGATTCGGCCGGTGTCCCGTCAAGGCGTAGTGATGACCCTCCGGATGGTCGATTTCTTCGGTATGCATCGATCGGATGATCGACAGCTTGTCCATGTTCTTGGCGATGCGCGGCAACAGCTCGGAGATCTGAATTCCGTCCACATTCGTCGAGATCGGTTTGAAGTTGCTGTTGGATTTCGGATCCCAAGTGTCGACTTGACTCGGCCCGCCTTCGAGCCAAAGCATAATACAAGCCTGCGCCTTGGCGTTCGGGTTAGTTCTACCACTCGTTGCCGCCAATGCGCTCTGCATCCCCAGATACTCACTGAGGTGCATGCCCAGCAGGCTTAGCGAGCCGACTCGCAGAAAGTCTCGGCGCAGCGGTTTGTGCGGTCTGAAGCTGATCTCGTTCGGTATATCCATGGCCTTCCTCGTTACTGTTTCGGTCACTAATGGTTGAAGGCAAACTCCCTCGTGGCAATTAACGCCCAAGCCAGATCTTGAAGGGCTTCTCGGCGGTCGCCGAACGCGGCTATAGCCTCCTCTAGTCCGTCACGTTCCTCCGCGGTCGGAAGCCGAACAAGCGCCGCCATGTAAAACTCGTCGATTATTTCGCCGTCCGAAGCTCCTCTCTTGACCAAGCGATCAATGCGGCTGCCCGTGGCGGCGAGCTTGCTGGTATAGGTCGGACCCGCCAGAAGATGCAATGCCTGACCCAAGTTGGCTTTCACCTTGCGCTCAGGAACCGTCAGGCGGTTAGGCCGCCCATAAACATCCATGAACTGCGAAGGCACGGCGTCGGGCCAGGGCAGGTTGATGGCACGCATGCCTGGCGGTTCACTGCTGTACATCCAGTTATCAAACTCTTCGTACACCCCCGTCACCTGGGAAACGGCGTCGAGGAGGACCTCGGGGTCAAGCGGCCGCGCCATGGAGTGCGAGTAGTTGAGTTTGTCGTCTTTGTTGGTTTCGTTGGAGGTGCTCGAAAGCTGATAGGTCCGCGACTGGGTGATCAAGCGAATCAAATACTTCAGATCATGTCCGTTTTCGCGAAAGTCCCAGGCCAATGTATCGAGCAACTCCGGGTGGGTCGGGGGGTTAGTCAATCGGAAATCGTCGACCGGATCGACAATCCCTCGAGAGAAGAACAGCCCCCACATGCGGTTCACGATGGCTTCGTCGAAGTAGGCCTGCGAGGTGGCCCATTCGGCTAGCCTCATGCGCAAGTCGGTTCGTTCATCCTCCGCCAGAGGTCGGCCGTCGAGAAACGTCGGTTCGACTTCGTTTTTGGTCCGGGGATGAATGACTTCGGCGCCCTGCCCGAACTCGCCATGGCCGGCCGGATCATCGATGATGAGCATGTCCTTGCCAAGTTCCCCGATCCGGCTAAGGCGTCCGAAGAAGGCCGCCAACCCCCAGTATTGGTCCTGACTCCACTTTTCGTAGGGGTGGTTATGGCACTGGGCGCAATCGAGCCGGCGGCCCAGAAACACCCGCAACTCCTCGGACATCATGTTGCCCGGCGTGGGCAACTCGCCGCCGACGTGGTAGTAATGGCGCGAGGGCCCGTCGTAACCCTGTGCCGCAATTCGTTCCCGGGCAATCTGATCGTAGGGCACATTGCGCGCGATCTTGTCCCGCACCCATTCCCAGTACATCTTTGTGTTCTTCAGGTCGCCCTGAGGACCCATGGCCACTCGGTAGAGGTCGGCGAAGCGGAAGGTCCAGTAGTCGATATATTCCGGCGAGTCGAGCAGAATGTCGATCAGTTTGTCTCGCTTGTTGGGGTCCGTATTGTTCAGAAACTCGAGGACGCGATCGGGCGGCGGCAGAGTACCGGTGACGTCCAAGCACACCCGGCGCAAGAACTCTTCGTCGCTTGCGACCTCCGACGGGATAATGTTGAACCTCTTCAGCTTGGCGAACACGTGGTCGTCGATGTAATTCCTTCGCGGAATCTCGGGATAGTCCGCGATGGGCTCCGAGATCACTCCGAACCCGGCACTGACGGCGTGGCCCGCCGCGCGGATCATGACCGCGGTTTCGCCTGTCTTTACGGCTTTCACGAGTCCGCTTTCCGAGACCTCGACGACCTCAGGGTTGTTCGACACGTACAGCACTTGCCCGCTGACGTCTTCCTGCTGGCCGTTCGAAAGATAAGCCGTAACCAAGAGCTGCTGCTTCCCGCTTCCGTCAAGTACTACTGATTTGGGCAATACCTCAATCCGTTCAACCTGGACAGCCCCCGAAGCGTCATCCTCGCCGTAGGGCGCACCCTGCCGGATCCAGTTCAGAATCGTCTCGTAGTCCGCTGAACCTACCGCGATGAGAGGGCCACCGCCGTGCGCGACCTGCATGGCCGGCTTGGCCAGAAGGAGGCTTTTCTCCGGATCTTCCAAGTTGATTCGAGGCACTCTGGCGCCGTCTGACCCGGCGGCAAGAACTTGGTACGTTCCACCTTCGACGACCCACTCGTAGTCCTCTTTGGGGTAGAGGGCATTAGCCGAAAGTTTGAATCCTCCCTTGCCTTTCACGCTGCCATGGCAGTCGTTTGAGTTGCAGCCTCTCTTGGTGAAAATACCGCCGACGTCTCGGGCAAAACTAAATGGGCGCGTCTGCTCGGAGCCTGCCACTTGGACGTTGACCTGCGCCTTCGCTCCGTCGACTTCGGCAGTCAGAGTTGCTTGCCCATCGGCCACAGCCACGACCTGTCCGGGCTCTTTTAGCTTGGCTCGAGTAGAGTCCGAGATCGAAAACTCGCTCTGTTGGGTTACATCCCGCTCCAGACCGTCGGCGAACCGGCCCAGCACGAGAACCTGTTGCGCGGCGCCCGCCCCCCAGAGTTTGACTTCCTGGGGGACCAGCCTCACCGACAACACTTTGCCGGTTGATCCGGAAGCAGCCGGAATGGCGAGGCTGAGAACGATTGCCGGCAAAACCCAACGGCTTCTTAGGCCGCGGCAGAAGGCTCTTGCTCGCCGAGAGAGTTTCGCAACGTTCTTCATTCGGTTTTCTTCCCCATCAACACCTAATCACTCGACGACACCTTAGGCGACTCGACGACCATCAACGGAATCTCCTCCAGCGGCAGCGGTGGACCGATCTTGCCGTCGACGATCGGTCGCGCCACGACGCGGATGAACTTCGGCCAGCGGGTGAGCGGCGCGTCATCGCTCGCCACGAGCATGATGACCGCCGTCTGGGACTTCGGCACGAATCGCTTTTTGTGTCCCTCGTCCAACGGGGGACCTCGGTCCGGGTCCACTTCCGTGCCCGTGACCGCGTCAACACCCGGTGGCAGTCCTTCCACTCTCAGCGCGATCTCACCCCCGAAGCCTTCTTCCTGGTCTGTCGTCACCGTCACTTTCTTGGCGCCGCCCCGCGCAAGATTGACCTGCGTCTGCTCGACGACGACATCCCCCACGTGCGGCACCTGCGGTCGAATCAGCACTCGGTACCGAAAGCTCGGATCACCGTAGCGAGACGTCACGTCGCGGACCTGCAAGTAGTACTCACCGCCGAGCTCAAACGTATAGATGGTTTTTGGCTCGACGGTCTTTAAATAGAACGTGAAGTTCCGCGCAATTCTCTTGTAGATGTTGGTCAAAAACTCGTTGTCGCCGGCGTCGAAAACTCCGAGGCGCGGATTGAAGAAGGGCAGGCCCTTTTCGGGCGTTTCGATCTCGAAAGCGAGGCTTTGCCCGGGCTCCACCTTGAACTTGAAAACGTCCACGTCCCCGGGGCGCTCAATCGCTCCCTCGAGGATCGTCGGCACATTGACGGCTAGAGCTCGCGAGAAGGTGTCGTTCGGTTCTTCCGCGATTACTGGTTCAGGAACCGTTGTATCGATCGACAGATCGTCTTGTTCCGCCTTGACGCCGCCGCTTACCTTTCCCGCGGCCGATCCACTCGGCGTCGTGGCCCGCTCGGCTGCCTGCGCGGGAACGGTTCGGGACCATAGTCGCTCCAGCCGGTCCGGCTGGAGGACCCTTTTGAACGCCCGCTCTTTCCACTGCTCAGCAGGAGGTGAATCGCCGCTTTCAGTCGACAATTCATCCGCCGCCGAACTTTCCGAAGGAGTGATGCGAAGCTGATAGGAATAATCCGGCGACCCCTTCCACATGAAGGAAGAAACCCTCACCAGGTAGCGCCCAGCCTTTTTGAACTGGTAAGTCAACTTCGGAGCGTTTGAGACGAGGGGCGATCCGGGCTCGTCGTTAAACGCCAGGCGAATAGCTCTCTCGGGATCGAACCAACTTCCGGTGGGCTCATAGAGGGTCAACTCGGGGTCAAACTGCCCAGGCGGGCCCATAAACGATCCGGGAGGAGCATTCGAGAAGACTTCGAACGTCAGGTCTTCGCCCGCGGACACCTCGACGGCATAGTAGTCGACTTCGCCGACTTGGCTAATCTTCCCCTCGATGGTCGCCGGGATTCGGACGAGCTGTGCCGTGCCGGCTGAATTGTGCGCGGTTTCAGCTTCCCCGACGGTGGAGAGGGAAGTGACGGCAAACTCCAGGGAGTCCGAAATCCCTTGCGGAGTCAGAACTCGCAAATGGTGGATGCCCCGGGGCGTGGCCGGATCGACCTCGACTTTCAGGGAGACGCGATAGCCCTCGCGATTCTTGACCGCCTTCGGATCGTAGTCTTTCGCTGCCTCGAACTCGAATTCGTCGATGCCTTCGACCTCGGCGCGCAAGCCTTTGGTGTCGAACCAGACTCCGTAGGCTCCCCGCAGCGTCCTACCGCGAATCTCGGCCTGGACGCTCGCTCCTTGCCGGGCACCGACTGGGAAAACGGAAACAAGCTGCGGCTCCCCGGGAGGCTTTTCGTTGGCGCCCTGAGCGATCAATCGGGGGACACTGACCGACAGCAGGATCGCAACAAAGAGCCAAAGCGCTAGCCCTGGCAGCTTCTTGAATGACTCTTTTGCGAGGACCTTCGACGCCCCGGACATGAGTGTCGGGCTCCTATCTGAGCAGGCTACGACCGAGCGGCAAAACTACCCTTTGAGGCACAACCTACCCTCTTGCAGCAGGCGCAAAGCCCCTACCGCGGATACTATTCCACCTATCGTAGATTCTAGCACTTTCACCTTATTTGACGGGGGTTGGCCAGCGCCAGATGATGCTGAAGGAGGGGAGTGTTTCCAACACAAGATGATCCTGAAAGCATGGCGGTCGGGTCACGGCGCACGGGTGAACGTGAGTCACCATGCAAGCTGCCGGCAATCTCATTTCAGGACCCTTTTGGGGACTGAACATGCTGCAAATCGGAGAGTTGTGTAGCCCTTCTACCGGGAATCCGCCGGCAGGATTGCCGGCCGAACTCTAAACTAGGACCGCCAAGAGTGGTGGTCGCTGCCTGTCCTATAGGGCGACGCCGCGTTTCCAGAAATCCTGAAACAGGCTCTTCATCGCGGCGCCGAGCCTCTCATGTTCGAAGACTAGGGCCGTGATCTGCGGGTGGCCGACCACGGGGTCGTCGAGCGAAATCATGCCCCGGCGGTTGTCGAAGACCGCCAACTTGATGGGTAGTTCAGAGGCCAATCGGACCTCGGCGCCTGCTTTGTGGAGCAACTTGAGTTGCGCGCGCTGTTCCGCCTTGTGGTCCCGTGATTCATACAGCAGCCGGCAGCGGGTTCCTTTTTCGAGCAACTGCTCGATCATTGGCTCTTCACTCGGGTCGACGGCGTAGGGCGGGCGGGCGAACTCCAAGTACTCCTTTTCGCTTTGGACCAGCAGCCGGCGGTACTCCTCGGCGATTTGACCTGTGTCGGCGACGATCCGAACATAGTCGAGAGGACCCTGCCCTTGGTTGCCGTCGGCGAATACAGCTTCGAGGTCAGCGCTCAGCGCCGCCGACAGGCTCTGCCGGTCTTGCAATTCGCGCTCGAATGTTTCGCGCCTGCGCGTCAAGTAGCTCTGGAGAGCCATCTTGGGCTCGACGGCGGAAAACTCCTTCGCCTTGCCCTGGACCACCCGGACAAAGCCCTTCTCAATCAAGCTGTCTAGGACTTCGTAAATCTTCTGGCGGGGGATGCGGGCGCGCCCGGCGACTTCCAGGGCCTTAAAACGAGCATGGCCGATCAGAACAAGGTAGACTCGCGATTCGTAGGCGTTGAGGCCAAGCTGCTGCAGTCGTCGCGCTTCCGCCTCAAGGTTCACTCTCTTCAAACTATCACGGTCGGGCGGGAGAGCGCAGGGCGGCTGGACTATGCAGCGGCCCCCCCCTCCTAACCCTTGTTGCGACGTCCTGCAGACAGAAAGGCGCTCGCTGAGGGACCACCATCCTGACTCGCGGGTGTCCGGAATTGCACCCTGCCCCAGAGGGAGCCGGATGCAAGGTCTCTTACACCGCCGCGCCGGGGCAGCGCGCTACAATAACCACGTTGCATTGCGGGACCCTTGTCTCCGAGTCTTGCGCCAGCTGCGTCGAATTGAGCAATGCCCGATCGTGAAAAGCTTCCGCGCACTCTAGGCGAACTCCGGCGGAGCCGTGAGTTCTCGACCAAACGTATCGCTGACCGTTCGGTCAAAGATGAGCTGCGCGTCAATCTAATTGGACGGCTAAGAGGTGGGACAACGCTGTTTCCCGGCATTGTCGGCTTCGACGACACCGTCATTCCGCAAATCGTCAGCGCCATTCTCTCCCGCCACAACTTCATCTTGCTGGGACTTCGCGGCCAGGCGAAAAGCCGTATCTTGAGGCAACTGACATCCCTATTAGATCCGTTCCTGCCCTATATCGCCGGCAGCGAAATCAACGACAACCCCTATGCCCCGCTGTCGCGGGCGGGGCGAACGATTGTGAAGGAAAAAGGTGACGACGCGCCGATCGCCTACCTCACTCCCGACGAGCGTTTCGTGGAGAAGCTGGCTACCCCCGATGTCACCATCGCTGACATGATTGGAGATTTGGATCCGATCAAAGCAGCTCGCGGCGGGCACGATCTTTCGGACGAGCTGACGATCCATTTCGGGCTGCTGCCCCGGGCGAATCGCTCGATTTTTGCCATCAACGAGCTTCCTGACCTGATGGGCAAAATCCAAGTGGGGCTTTTCAACATTATGCAGGAGGGGGATGTCCAGATCAAAGGCTATCCCGTGCGGCTGCCGCTCGATGTGATGTTGGTGTTCACGGCTAACCCCGAGGACTACACGGCCCGAGGCAAGATCATCACTCCTCTAAAAGACCGCATCGGAAGCGAGATCCGCACGCATTACCCGCTGAGCGTCGAAGAGGGGATCGCGATCACCCAGCAAGAGGCGTGGTGCGAGCGAGTCGGGGACCGCACGAAAACCTTCGTGCCGGCTTTCATCCGAGAGATTGTGGAAACAATCGCTTTCGTAGCACGCCAAGAAAAGAAGATCGACCGGCGGTCAGGCGTTTCACAACGGCTGCCGATTTCTTGTATGGAAAACGTCATCTCGAACGCCGAGCGGCGCGCGCTCCTCTGCAAGGAAAAGCTTATCGTTCCGCGGGTGAGCGACGTTTACGCGTCGTTGCCTTCGATCACGGGTAAGTTCGAACTCGAATACGAGGGGGAGCTTCGGGGCGCCGACAACGTGGCGCGAGGCTTGATTCGCTTGGCTGTCGCCAAGGTTTACGATCGCTACTTCTCCGAGGCTGACGTGTCGCAGATCGTGCAGTGGTTCGAGTTGGGAGGTACGCTCAAGGTCCCCGAAGGCGAGCCGGCTGCGAAGGTCGTCGGGCGTTTGAAAGACATCCAGGGCTTGCTGGAGACGGCTTCGGCCCTCGCGGAGGATAAGCAGAAGCGGCCCGAGGTGCGGGCTGCGTTTGCGGAGTTCCTACTCGATGGACTCTACGCGCACCGTCGCATCAACCGGAATGAAGAACTCGGTTACGTAGCGCAGCAGAAGAAACGCGAGGCGAGCGAGCCGCAGGAGTTTCCTGTTCGAGGAGCGGGCGGCCAGTATAACTAGGCGGCATTCCTCGCGGGGAACTTTGAGGGGCGGACCGCTGGCCCCACCTAAGTTCTGAATTGGGATCACACGACGGCTCCAGCGGAAGTCTGGAGAGGAAGCGATCAAAATGACTAGCCGTTGTAGCCGTGGCGCCATTGTTGCTGCAGCAACCGCGCTGTTCGCTTGGCCGCAGGCGGCGCAGCCGGTAAATCCGGAGCTGCCGAAGGTACGAGTGGAGTCGGTCCGCCGAGTATCTCATAACGGCGAGCACAACGCCTTCACAGATTTGGTCCGCTACCAGGGCAAGTTCTACCTGACATTCCGCAGTTGCCCTGACGGCCACATGGTGCATCCCACCTCTTCCATCCTCGTGCTTTCCAGCGAAGACGGGCGTGAATGGGAACAAGTGCACCGGTTCAGCGTCGCGAAGCGCGACGTGCGCGACCCTCACTTCTTAGTATTCAAGGAGAAACTATTCGTCTATACCGGCACTTGGTACTGTGGCGACGCCTCCCCAGGGATCCCGGAGATGAACCTGCATCTCGGCTACGCCGTGTGGACCGAAAACGGCCGGAGTTGGCGTGGCCCTAAGATGCTGGAGGGAACCTATGGGCACTACATCTGGCGCGCCGCCGAGCACGCCGGTAAGGCGTATCTGTGCGGCCGCCGCAAACGCAAATTTGCTCAGACCTCCACCCGCGAAGAGAGGAACACGCTGACTGAATCGGCACTGCTCGAAAGCGATGACGGACTCATTTGGCGGACCGCCGGTTTCTTCCAGGAACAATACGGTAACGAGACGGCCTTCTTGATCCAGCAGGATGGCTCCATTCTCGCAGTGGCGCGGACCGGCAGCGGGCGGAACGCCCAGGTCCTCCGGTCCCGGCCGCCTTATCAGCAGTGGGACCGGCGAGACCTGGACCGTCACATTGGCGGTCCGCTGCTGGCAAGATGGGGACCCCACTACCTAGTTGGTGGGCGTAAGACGATGACGGGCGATCCACGGACGTCACTATATTGGTTCGTCAACAATGTGCTCCACGAGTTCGCCGAGTTGCCCAGTGCGGGAGATAATTCCTATCCCGGATTTTTGGAATTGAGCCCGACACGTGGTCTGGTTTCTTACTACTCGACCCACGAAAAGAATCAAGCCGGCGAGCCGATCACTGCGATCTATCTGGCAGATCTGCTGCTCGAGGATAGGTAACGTGAGGGTTAGATCGGGCTTGGTTGCCTCCGAGAGGCAGCACGCCTTCCCAACGCACAAAATCGCAAGCCGATGAAATCCGTCAAGTACTCGAAGTATACCGGCGACGAGCTGGGGATCAGCGCCGAAGATCTGATGCGCGCCTTGGGAGACTACTTCCTGCGAAGTGGGTATGAGCAGCAGTTCTTCGATCTCTCGGACATGGACTCCCAGAACCTGGACGACCTGCAAGAGATGATCCGAGAGGCACTGGAAGGTGGGGAGCTTTTCGGCGACCAAGATATCGAAAAGATGATGGAGCGCATCCGGCAAATGTCGCCCGAGGAGATGGAGCAACTCGTCGACCGCCTCGCGGAAAGCCTGGCCGAGGGGGGCTACATCACCGTCTCGCCGAGCGATCAGGCCCGCCGGGAGCGTCCGCGTGAGAACTCAACCGGCTCGATCGACCCCAAGATGGAGCGGACCTCCGTCCGATTCCAATTGACCGAGCAAAGTGTCGACTTCCTCGGCTATAAGACCCTCAAGGATCTGCTGGGGTCGCTCGGCAAGGCCAGCTTCGGCACCCACGACACACGTGAAATGGCGACCGGTGTCGAGACCTCGGGATCCTCCAAGCCCTACGAGTTTGGCGACAACCTGAATCTAGACGTGAACGAAACCCTGTTTCAAGCTATCCGGCGCCGGGGTCTCGACGGTCCCCTCAACTTGGAATATTCGGACTTGATGGTTCGCCAGACCGACTATCAAAGCTCCTGCGCCACGGTGCTAATGCTCGATTGCAGCCACAGCATGATCCTCTACGGCGAAGACCGCTTTACGCCGGCCAAAAAAGTCGCTCTGGCGCTCTCTCACCTCATGCGGACTCAATATCCGGGCGACAGCCTGGCGCTGGTATTGTTTCACGATTCGGCGGAAGAAATGCCGCTGTCGGAGTTGGCGCGGGTGCAGGTGGGTCCCTTCTACACGAACACGCGCCAGGGGCTGATCGTCGCCCAGCGAATCCTCAACCGGCAGCGCAAGGACATGCGTCAGATCATCATGATTACTGACGGAAAGCCCTCTGCGCTCACCCTAGACGACGGACGCATCTACAAAAACCCCTTCGGCATGGACCCGCTCGTTATCAGCCGGACACTCGAAGAAGTCCACAAATGCAAACGGCAGGGCATCCTGATCAATACTTTCATGTTGGCGCGCGACTATGCTCTGGTCCAGTTCGTCAGGAAGATGACGGAGATCTGTCGCGGCAAAGCCTACTTCACGACACCCTACAACCTCGGCGAGTACCTGCTGATGGATTATATGAACCGCAAGTCGCGGGTGGTGCACTGAAGTCCTAAAGGTACCGATACGTTCGGTAGCGGTGGGCGCCCACAAGGGGGAAATGACCGCCTTCACTTGGGAGCCAAGTTGGAGGGCGCCAGGCCCGGTTCCCGCATCTTTTTCTTCGGCAACGCGGTGGTCGCGAGCTTCATCCCCGGGATGCTCAGCTGTTCTCCCAAGGTGGAGAGAGCCTCGAGATCGACCGGGCCTCGAATGTTGACGACGGTGACTTCTTGCGGCTCCTCGGTTAGCACCGTCACACCTGCTAACTCCTCGTTCTCCATTAGGGAGTAAACCGTCACGGTTTCCGTCTTATTGCGGTCTTTGACGTCAATCATCTGAACCCAGCCATCGCCTTCCAACTGCTCCCGGATGGGAGCCACGTCTTCCTTGGAATAGGACTTGTTGCGGGCGAAAAAGAAACGCCGCATGTAGATCCCCTTCAGACCCTTGACCAGGTTCTTCGCGCCCGCACCGACCTCCTTATGTACCGACAGCAACTTCTGCCCGAGTGCGAGGACCTTCCCCTCCAAATTGACGCTGACAACCTCGTCCGCCTTGGCCTCGAGGTTCTCGAGCTTCTCGTCGAGTTCAGCGTTCGACTGCCCGCACAGCGACACGCTCAGTAAGGCTGCCATCCCAACGATCCCCATCGTTCGGTTGATCATGGCGATTCTCTCCCCGACCGCAGAACGGCCTCACGAGCCTTGTTGATCTTCGTTCCGGCAATTTGCAAAGCAATCAGAAGTTCCTCGGCGGCCTGCTCCGCGACGGCTGCTTGTTCGGCTTCGCCTGCTGAAACCTCGGCGCGGCGTTGCTGAAGGTAAACTCCCATCGCCAGCGAGGCCGCTAGAGCGCCGACCATCGGCCATCGCCAAGGGCCGACCATCGCCCATCCCAGTGGCTTGGCGGACGATGTTTCGTTCTCGAGGCTCGCCATGACCCTGGCGGTCAAGCCGGGCGGCGCCGGGTGCCGGGCTAACAGACGTCGTAGATTACGTTCGAGCGGTTCCATAACAAACCTCGGCCTCAAGATGCGGGACCTTTTCCCGTAGGAGAGCCAGCGCTCGACGAAGAGTCGTTTTTACCGTGTTCACCGGCATGTCCAGAGTTTCCGCGATCTCGACCAGCTTCAAATCCTCCTGGAATCGCAGCAACACAACCATTCGCATCTTGTCGGGTAGGGCGGCCACTTTACTCCGCAGAGTCGCCGCCAGAAACGGATCACTCGAAACCGGCTCGATGCCCGGCTCGACGATCTCCTCAAGAGGTTGGTAACGGCGGTGTTTTAGCCGCCGAGTGTGGTCAATACACTTACGGGTAACCGCTTGGCGTAGCCAAAACGACAGATGCTGATCGGACTGAATGCGGTCCAAGTTCTTGTGCAACTCCAGGTAGACCTCCTGCGAGATGTCTTCCGCCGTCGCGCGGTTTGGAAAGAAGTTCAGCACGAGACTATAGACCATCGACTTATGACGGTCGACGATCTCCTCAAAGGCCCCTGGATCACGAAGCGCCGCGTCCACCAAAGTTCGAGGCGCTGTATGCATCGCCCTTTGTTTGTGGATACGCACGTCAGCCTCGAAGTGGTTCAGCTTCCTGGTAGAACATCGCCACTCGCTCCCAGATAGTCTCGACAACATCGAGCATTTGGTGGTCGGAATCGAGAAACTGCAACTGGACGTTCGCTCTACTCCAGGCGAACTCGGTGGACAACTCGGGATTCACGGTTTCGTCCAAGCGACCATGAAACACAAGGGTCGGCTGCTTCACATCCGGGAAATCTTCGTATTGGAGGGCGTCTTCGTATAACTGGTACCCGATCGGAGCGTTGTCCTGGGCGCCGTAGTGGTGCACTAGCCGGACACCCTGCTCCCGCCAGGCGGCCATCTCGGCCTCTCCTAGCTGCTCCGCCCAGCGGCGAGCGAAGCCGAAAGCCGGCGCCAACAAGACCAGGCTCGGAACACGGTCGGGGTTGCGAGCGGCGTAAAGAGCGGCCAAGTATCCGCCGAGACTGGACCCTACCAGCAAGACTGGCTCCAGCTCCCGCACGGCACGGTCTACCACGGCGAGTTGACCTGTAATCGTTAATCCCTGGAAGTCGCCCTCCGCCAGATCAGGTTGGTGAACCTCCGCTCCGATCATCGAAAAGTTACGCTGAAAAAACTGGCCCTTCGTCGAGTCCGGACCGGAGCCGAAGCCGTGAAGGTAGACGATGTTCGACATCGTTAGGTAGAAACCGGCGAAGCCGCACGCCGCCGGTGGACTGCCGGCGAACTGGTGTGGCGTCAGGGGTCGGCGTTCTCCACGGCTAGTACTTTTTCGAGACGCCGCTGGTGGCGCTCTTCACCCGAGAACTCCGCGGCCAAGTATCCTGTTGTGATGTCGGTCGCCACCGCGATCCCAATAACCCGAGCTCCCATACAGAGCACGTTCATATTGTCGTGCTCGACGCCTTGGCGGGCCGAATACGTATCGTGGCAAACGGCTGCCCGAACTCCCCGGACCTTGTTCGCGGCGATGGCCGCGCCTACGCCGCTGCCGCAGATGACGATGCCGCGATCGGCTTTCCCAGCGGCAACAGCCCTCGCAACGGCCAGAGCAAAGTCCGGATAGTCGTCGCTGTGATCATATTCGTGGGCGCCGAGGTCGTCTAACTCGTGGCCATTTGCTTGGATCGCCTCGACCAAGTCTCCCTTGAGCGCAAACCCACCGTGATCAGCACCTATCGCTATTACCACTAGGATTGATTGTAGCGAAAAGGATGGTCAGCAAGGCCCAGCAGAGTTATCCGAAAGCAAGATGATCCTGAGGGGAGGAGTGTTTCCAACCGGCGGCGGCCTCGGCTTTACCGGCGCCGAGCGCAAGCAGATCTATGGCCTGTCGAGCGCACTCTACAGGTCGCCTCTTCTGGCAAACCAATCGACGAGTTAGCGTGTTGCGGGCGCCCGGTTCTCGGTCCGTTTTCGACCTTGGCTTCGACGACATCATGGAGCAAAGCGCTATGCCAAGAAGATTGAAGTGCCGCGGGCAAACACTCACAGACCTTGAAGAGTGATCAAGCGCAATGAGGTAATGGCGGCTTATCGCGTGCTTCGACCCTCAGATGATGAGAATGCG
The DNA here is from genome assembly GCA_965248205.1 of Bryobacterales bacterium. Classification (GTDB taxonomy): domain Bacteria; phylum Acidobacteriota; class Terriglobia; order Bryobacterales; family UBA6623. The sequence continues at coordinate 4,228,610 of CBDFIS010000006.1, read as the reverse complement.
GTCAAGGTCCGGGCTCAGGTTAACTCACTGCGGGGAGTCCGACTTCAGGAGGACGGTTCAGTTCCGTACGGCGGGTTCGGGGCGGTCGGCCACCATTCTTTGCGAGGCGTGCAGCAACTCTTCCGCTTTGGGCAGAAGCCCCATTGCCCTCTCAACGTCAGGATCCTTTTGGTAATAGACTTTTTCGCCTTCCTCGAGATCGTAGGCCGAGACATAGACCTCGCGTATCAAGAAACGGCGGATAAAGTCGGTGTTTGCGATGAAGTCAACCTCCGTGAAGGTGATCTTCTCGCGCAGCAGGAACTGGCGGAAATCCTCCACGATTTCGTCGGTAGGTTCCCAGCCCGGCGCCAAGTCAGGATGCTGCAGAGTGTATTCCTGAGCGTAGGTGGCGAAGGCAGCGTGGGTCCTGAGCAAGGCGATTTGGAAGTCGTTGAGTCTTTGATCTTCTAGGGTCACATCAGGGGTGATTCCGCCGCCACCGAAGACCTGGCGACCCTGATCGGTCCGTCTAACTTCGCTGTTAGTGGGCTGGTACCGCTCGCTGCAAGGGTCGGAATAGTAGTTGAACAGAGAGACATTGTCATAGCGGCGCTGGATGAGGCGACCGCTAGGAGTGTAGTAACGTGCTGTCGTCAGAGCTAGCCCCGCGGCCTTCATCAACGGGTACACGGTCTGGGCCATGGGATAAACGGTCTGAACTAACCCTTTTCCGAACGTATTCTCTCCAACGATCAAGGCACGATCATGATCCTGAAGAGCTCCGGCGACGATCTCCGAGGCCGAAGCCGAGTCACAGTTCACGAGCACGACCATCGGATAAAGAAGCCCCCGATTTCCGTTTTTGGCCCGGTAGACCCTTTCCTCGGAGATTCGCCCGTAGTGCGACACGATCTTTTGGCCCTTCTCAATGAATCGATCCGACACGCGCACTCCCTCGCTCAACAAACCACCTCGATTGGAGCGCAGATCCAGAACCAGACCTTCCAAAGAAGGTTCATCAAGCTTCTTAAGAGCTCGGTCCAGTTCCTTCCCGGTCGTTTCGTTAAAGGTATCGATGCGTATGAAACCGATGTGCGGCTGCAAGAAAGACGCCACCGGAACACTTCTGCGAGGAATTCTGGCCCGGGTGACCTCAAACTCCAGCAGACCTTCGACTCCCCGTCTTTCGATGCCGATGCGCACGTTGGTGCCTGCCGGACCTCGCAAGTGCTTGGCAACCTCCGTGGTGTTCCAACCCTCGGTGGACTCCCCGTCCACTTCCACAATCGCGTCGCCGGGGCGCAGGCCGGCCGTATAGGCCGGCGTCTTGGGAAAAGGAGCGATCACAACAGTCCGGCCTTGGCGCGGGCCAATGGTCATCCCCACACCAGCGTACTGGCCCTTTTGCTCTTCACGAAGCTGCTTGAACGCTTCGGGGCTGAAAAACTGCGAATGGGGGTCCAGCGCACGCAACATGTTCGGGATTGCGCCCTGGAAAATCGCGTCCTGAAGGTCGACATCTCCGGCGTAGTTCTGCTCAACAACCGCAAGCAGCCGTGTGAACTTCTCGAAACCTCCCGTAACCTGGTCTTCGGAGGCTGCCGACGCGGCACCGACCCGCGGCCCATAACCTCCAACCAGCAATGTGCAGACGAGAACGATGAGAGGTGCTAATAAAGCGAGGCGCCGATTCGAACTCATGACCTAACCGGGGTGTTTCTTTAGAGCTTTCGCCGGGGGAAGAAAGACGGTTCCAGTATACCAGGGAGAACTCTCACTTAAGACGGGCAGGACTTGAGCTGGGTTTCGCGGAGCGGCTGAACCAAGTTGAACCAGCCCTGCCAAAAGGATGACCGAATCCTGAGTCTATCTCGCAACCCTTTTCGACACTACTAGCGCTTCAAGGCTAGTGTGCCCCGGGCACTTTTGAGTAAAGCGGAGGCATCGGGGATAAGTGTCAGGGCGCGCTGGACCGCGGGGTCCTGCTCGACATCCGCCAGAAGCCCAGCCCGCCGGTCCACACAAGCCGTGTTGACGTGTTTTTTCAGCCCGCGGTGGATGTGGTCTCGATTGCGTTCGAATTCCTCCGCCGGGAACCGGATGCCCTCGTCGAGGAGATAGCGCTGGAATTGTCCGAGAACATAGTCGTCCGGGTCCCAGTCAGGGCGGAGATCGGAGCGATGGAGGCAGTATTGCTGAGCGAATCCCTGCAAGGATCGTTCCGTCTGGAGACGCTGCTCAAAAGTGTTGAGCGCCAGCTCGGAAAGTTCGATGTCCGGTGTGATTCCGCCGCCGCTGTAGACCCGACGGCCGTTATCTGTCAGACTCACTTCCTGTTTTGCGGGCCGGTAGCCCGAACTACACGGGTCGGCGTAGTAATCCGCTGCCGGCACGTTGCGGTAGGGCCGCTGAATCAACCGGCCACTGGGGGTGTAGTAGCGTGCGGTGGTCAAAACCAAGGCGGTAGAACTCCCCAGGTTGTCGACTGACTGCACAAGTCCTTTCCCGAACGTATTCGATCCGACAATCAGAGCCCGATCATGGTCCTGCAGTGCCCCGGCCACGATCTCAGATGCCGAGGCGGATTCGCAATTGACCAGCACAACCATCGGGTACAGGTTTCCCTTGTGACCCCGACGGACCCGATACGATTTCTCTGTCGACGCGCGGCCCCGGTGAGAAACGATAGTTTGTCCCTTGGGCAGAAAACGGTCGGCCACCTGTACGCCGGAGCTCAGCAGGCCGCCCCGATTGTCTCGAAGATCCAGAATGAGTCCGGAGAGATTCTCCCGGGAAAGCTTCTGCAAAGCCCTATCAATCTCCCCATCCGTCGTTTCGCTGAAGCTTTCCAGCCTGATATAGCCGACACCGGGTTCCACCAACGACGCCAGCGGAATGCTCGGGCGAGGGATCTCCGCCCGGACAACTTCGATCTCGACCTGCTCATCCACACCTTGACGTCTCAGGCCAAGACGGACAGCCGATCCCTTCGGTCCACGGACGAGCCGAGCCACTTCTTCGACTGATAGGTTGCTTGTCGAGCGACCGTCTACGGCGGCAATCTCGTCCTCGGGCCGAATGCCTCCACGAAAAGAGGGGGTGTTGGGAAACGGAAAATCGACAACCGTCCGTCCCCTGAACTCTACGATTTGCATGCCGACGCCCGCGTAGCTGCCTTTCTGGTCCTCGCGCAGGCGGGCGAAGGCACGCGGATCTAGGAACTGGGAGTGCGGATCCAGCTCGAGCAGCATAGACGGGATTGCACCGCGGTAGATGATGCTTTCGACGTCGATCTCGGAGGAATAATTCTGGCGGAGCAGGGTGACCAGGTCTTCAAACTCACGGGTGTAGTGCTTGACTGCGTCCTTCTGCCGGACAAGCGCGGCGCTGCCTAGACCGCGACCGTACGTACCACCGAGAACCGCCGCCACTGCCACCACGGTGACCACGGCGAGTATCCCACGTACATTGGATGCCACGATGACCCTTCTTAGCCAGCGAAACGCTGCCACCAGTATAGCCGCTCAATCCGACACCCTCCCTCGTATTGAATGAGCAAGAAGGCCATGAGTCATTTCACGTTAGTCTGAAATTTGTAACTCGCGCGCCATCAACAAGATCGCCTTGCCTTGACCATCTACCCTCCCCATGCCATGCTACTCTGGTCCTGTAAGAGCGCCAGCCCTTCAGGGAGCGACAGACTGGCGCACCCCGGCCGGGATATAAGTCCTCCCCATGGCCTCCGTCGGTGAGCCGATCAACCGACCGCGTTACACAGGACAACGGGATCGATCCCAAACCGTTTTGGCGGCTCCGCGCGATACCAAAGGAGCCGCACCTCATCAAACCGTGCCCGGGGCGCCCCTAGCAGCCCGCGGTAGAAGCTAGCTGCGGCGAAAATAGGGACTGTCATCCGATTTTCGCTTCTGCAACTGCTTTGTTTCCAGTTTGGATTAGCGGACGAAAATCGGTGACTGTACCATTTTTTGCCACGAAGGACTTCCCCCCCGGGCCTTTTGCGGGCCCCCCCGGCGTCGGCAACTGTCTTCCCCGCATCGAACTACGGTGTCGGGCGAAACAAGGGGGACTGTCATGGACTGCCACCAGTTCGCTGGCCGTCATGCATTCGAAACAAGGACTCAGCTTGCAGTGAATGGACTGGCTGGAAGGTGTGAAAAAATCAGGGACTGTCACAAGCGGCGTCCTAGAAGTCGCGTAGAATCAATCGCAGCCTCCCGCCGCGGGCTGACTGTCCCAGCATTTTTTCACTCACCTTCCGTACCCGATTTTTCGCCCCCTCATCGTCCGTATGGGCCAAAAGTCCGGCCATTCCCGCCAGCAAGTGCCACATATGCTGGCCTGGGAGGAGGCCTAAATAGCAAGAAAGACAAAACTTAACCCGCAAACAGGCGAGTGGCAGTGCCACCCCTAATTCCTGCCAAAAACCCCCTCGAAATGGCCGCTAGACCCCCGCTAGAGGCCGGAAAATCGCGTTTTCCTTTCCCTAGACGTCGTTTTTCGCACGCTACATCGCAGGAATCCCGAGCCGCATCCCGGTCGACAAGCGGTCCAGTGATGCCGTGCGGCCGGCGATCTGCTCCTCGAAGCCGCTCAGATCGAAGTGTCCCAGAGCGCCCCCATAAGGCCTGCCGGGTGCTCGGGGCCGATCGACTCCTCCAGGTTCAAGTCCCGCCATTGCAGCTGTTTGCGGTTCACATCGATGCACTTCGGTTTCTGCTCCCCGGCCAAGCATTCAGCTTGCTCCTGCTTCAAACATTCTCATCCCTTTTTGTTTCCCGAAAAAAGGGGAGGTCTTTTCACAGACCCGGACGCCTGCGGGCCCGCAGCCTGACGAGCGCGGCTCGGTTGTTGGCCGGTCGGTCGTTTGGTTGGCCGCGAAGGTGGAGAGCCGCCTACCCCAGTTCGTCGAAGAAGCTGCCCATTTTTCTGAACTTCTGGTAGCGATGTTCCACTAATTCGGGGCCGCTCATGTTCTCGAGGTCGCCAAGGGTTTTTTCGAGGGCATCGGCGAGGTTGGCGGCAGCGGCATCATAGTCGGCGTGGGCGCCGTCGGCGGGCTCCTCGACCAGTTCGTCGACGAGACCGAGCTTGAGGAGGTCCTGGGCCGTTAGCTTGAGGGCATTTGCCGCGAGTTCGGCCTTGGTTGAATCGCGCCACACGATGGCAGCACAGCTTTCGGGTGAAATGACGCTGTAGATTGCGTTTTCCAAGATAAGGACGCGGTTGCCAACACCCAGGGCCAAGGCCCCTCCGCTGCCCCCTTCCCCGATGCAGGTGACGATGATCGGCACGGGCAACTGAGCCATGGACTGCAGGTTTTTGGCAATCGCCTGGGCCTGGCCGCGCTCCTCGGCGTCGATCCCGGGATAAGCGCCCGGCGTGTCGAGAAACGTCATCAGCGGGCGTTTGAATTTTGCTGCGATCTGCATGACCCGAAGGGCTTTGCGATAACCCTCGGGTTTCGGCATCCCGAAGTTGCGGTACAGCTTTTGCTTGGTGTCACGGCCTTTCTGCTGTCCGATCGCCACGACCGGCGTGCCACGGAACATGGCATAGCCGCAGACGATGGCGGGATCATCGGCGAAAAGGCGGTCGCCATGAATCTCCTGAAAGCCGCTGAACACCCGCTGGAAATAATCGAGCGAATGGGGCCTCTGGGGGTGTCTGGCGAGCTGGACGTGTTCCCACGCCGAACGCTCGGCTTCGTCCTCGGGTTGCGAGCGAAGACTATGGAGTGCAGCTTCTAACTCGCAGATACGGGTCTTGGTGGCTTCATCGGGCTCCGGGTGGCTCTGGCGCAGTTCGGCGATCTGGCGTTCGAGCTCGCCGATCCTCTCGGCCGAGGAGTCAGGGGCACTTTCGGACTCTTCCGGGGAAGGCTGCGATGCTTGAGAAGCCATGATAGGAGGGGGCGGGTTCAGGCGTGAACGACTTCGAGCGACCCGGCTCCGCAGATATCCTCAATGGCGCGGATGAATTCCCGGTCCGCCTGAACGCGCACCGCCAGATCGTAAGATACCAGGAAATCCTTGCTGCGGAGCAGTCTCAGCCGAACATCCGTCTCTCCCGGTTTGTTCTGGAATAGCTCGTGCAGGCGGTCAGCCATGTCGTTGCCGTTGGCCTTCCCATTGGTCTTGCCGAGTCGAACGGTGATCGAGACCTGCTTGGGAATGGGAACGCGAGCCATGTCGAGCGGCACCACGTCACTGACGGCGACCTTAGGAGGGCCACTCTCATCGGGTCGCAGGCTGCCGCGCACCAAAACCGCCTGATCCTCGTCGAGCATGGGTGATAAGGCTTCATAGTAATTGGCGAAAACCAGTAGGTCGACATTGCCTTCAAGATCTTCCAATACACCGGCGGCCCAAGGCTTCCCCTCGCGATTGCGGCGCCTGGTGATCGAAGAGAGGATTCCGCATAGGGCCACGGGGGCGCCGTGCTCGAGATCTTCGAGTTTCGAGCTGTCGTGGGTGGCCAACTCTTCGATCTTGGCGCGGTAGGCGTGCAAGGGGTGGCCGGTGACATAGAACCCTAGTGTCTCTTTCTCCCCGGCCAGCTTTTGTTTTTCCGGCCATTCGGGCACGTCGGGGAGAACGTCGTCGGAACGAGCGTCACCGCCGTCAAGGCCGGCAAACAAACCATGCTGTCCTGTGGCACGGTCGCGGGATGCGCGCTGGCCAAGCTCGACAGCGCGGTCGAGCGCCGCGGTCAGTTGGCTACGATGTCCGCCGAAGGAATCCATGGCCCCTGCTTTGATGGCGCTTTCCAGCATCCGCTTGTTGAGGTGTTTCCAGTCGTTGGTTTCGCAGAAGCGAAAAAGTGAATCGAACGTCCCTACTTCGCTTCGAGCCTTGAGGATGGAGTTCACCGCCGCCCGTCCGACGTTCTTGATCGCCCCAAGCCCGAATCGGATCGCGTCGTCGCCCGCGGGCGTAAAGTTCCAGTCGCCGGCGTTGAGGTCCGGCGGCAAGACTCGAATGCCGATATCACGGCACTCATTGATATACTTCACCACCTTGTCGGTGTTGCTGACCTCCGCGGATAGCAGCGCCGACATGAAGAACACCGGGTAGTGAGCCTTCAAATAGGCGGTTACAAACGCCACGAAGCCGTATGCCGCGGAGTGCGATTTATTGAACCCGTAACCGGCGAACTGTTCCATCAACTCGAACAGCTTGCCGACTTTCCTCTTGTCGTAATCCCGCTCCAACGCTCCCGTTATGAAACGCTCGCGCTGCGCTGCCATCTCCTTGGGTTTCTTTTTCCCCATCGCCCGCCGCAGCAGGTCCGCCTCGCCCAGCGAATAGCCTGCCACGCGGTGGGCAATCTGCATCACCTGCTCTTGATAGACAATGACGCCGTAGGTCTCTTCGAGAATCTCTTTGAGAACCGGCAGGTTGTAATGGACGGGTTTCCTGCCGTGGCGACGATCGATGAACTCGCTGATCATGCCGCCCTGGATGGGACCGGGGCGATAGAGCGCATTGAGGGCAATCAGATCTTCGAGGCGTTCGGGCCGATAGCGCCGCAGGATGTCGCGCATCCCGGAAGACTCAAACTGGAAGACGCCGCTGGTCAGACCGCGCGAGAGCAGCGCATAGGTTTCCTTGTCATCGAGGGGGAGTTCCTCCGGCCGCAGGTCGAGCCCTTTCTCCTTTTTGAGCTGACGTAGCGCTTCATCGATCACGGTCAAGGTTGTCAGGCCGAGAAAGTCCATCTTGAGCAACGACAACCAGTCGAGGCTCTTCATGTCGTACTGGGTAACGATCTCGTCCTTTGCGGTTTTGTACAGCGGCACCAACTCCCTGAGCGGTCGAGAGGCAATGACGACGCCGGCGGCGTGAACCGAGGGGTTGCGGGAAACTCCTTCCAACCGTTGCGCGGTCTCCATGAGTTCGGAAACCCTGCGATCTTTCTTGGCCTGCTCACGGAGGGCGGGTTCCTGTTTCAGGGCGTCGGCCAGTTTGATGTTCAGGACGTTCGGGACGAGTTTCGTTAGGCGGTCGACATCGGCGTAGGGCATGTCCATCACCCGGCCGACGTCCTTGATGGCTGCCTTGGCCGCGAGGGTGTTGAAGGTGATGATCTGTGCGACCTGCTCACGCCCATATTTCTCGGTGACGTACTGGATCACCTCGCCGCGCCGGTTCATGCAGAAGTCGATATCGATATCGGGCATATCGACGCGTTCGGGGTTGAGGAAGCGCTCGAACAGCAGGCCGTAATGCAGGGGATCGATGTCGGTGATCTGCATGGCGTAGGCAACCAGCGAGCCTGCCGCGGAACCCCGCCCCGGTCCGACCGGAACGTTCTTGGAGCGCGCGAACCGAATGAAATCCCAAACGATCAAGAAATAGCCTGAGTACTTCATCTGCTGGATGATGCGGATCTCGTGGTCGAGCCGCTCCTCGTACTCCGGCAGCTCGTGTTTGAGCGAGCCTTGAGCGGCTAGGGCTTCCAGACGCGCTCTTCGCTTCTCGAAACCCTGGCGCGCCGCCCACTCGAAATAGGTGTCGGCGGTGTGATCCGCCGGGACTTCAAACGCCGGGAAGGGGTCTTTCACACGGTCGATTCGCAGCTTGCACTGCTCAGCAATTTCCCACGTCCGGGTGAGCGGGTCGGGATTGCCGTCGAAGGTTCGCAACATCTCCTCTTGGGATTTGACGTGAAACTCCTCGGTGGCAAAGCGCATCCGATTCGGCTCGCTCAGTGTCTTGCCGGTTTGAATGCAGAGCAAGGCGTCGTGCGCGTGGGCGTCTTCTTTGGTCAAGTAATGCGCGTCGTTGGTGGCGACGAGCGGGACACCGGTTTCCTGGCTAAGGCGAAAAAGCAGCGGGAGAACTTTCTTGTCGGCGTCGAGACCGTGGTCCTGCACCTCAAGGTAGAAATTGCTTTTCCCGAACATGTCGAGGTAGGTGTAGGCGAGACGGCGGCCCTCCTCGTATCCTTTATCGAGCAGAGCTTCGTTGAGGTCGCCGCGAAGACAGCCGGAGAGGCAGATCAGTCCCTTGCTGTGCGAGGCCAGCAGGTCTTTGTCGATCCGCGGCTTGTAGTAGAACCCGTCGAGGTAGCCGGTCGACACCAGATCAATCAGATTGCGATAGCCCTGTTGGTTTTCGCACAGCAGGGTGAGGTGGTTATAGCGATCGGACTCGCCGCGAGTTTTATGCCCTTTCTGAGAGACGTAGACCTCGCAGCCGATGATCGGTTTGACGCCGCGGGCCTTACCCTCGTTGTAGAACTGAACGGCTCCGAAGAGGTTGCCGTGATCGGTAATCGCGATGGCCGGCATCTCTTGCCGCTCGGCCAACTTCATCAACTGGGTGATCTCGCAGGCGCCGTCCAGCAAGGAATAATCGGTGTGGCAGTGGAGGTGAACAAAGGGAACGGACATCGAAGTTAGTATCAGTATAGGTGCGGCTGGGGGGGGGGTCAATGTGGGTGTCCGAGGCGGGCCGGAGCGGCGAAAAAGTCGCGAGAAACGGGTGAGACGAAGGCGCACCTGGATTGGTTCGAATTGCGTTGCGCCACGAACCTGGGGCTAGAAGACAGTTCTAGGAAACGCGGAATCCGCTAGACTGACGACTGAGAAGTATACTGTGGCCGTGCCAGGGGCCACAATGGAAGTCCAGGCAGGAAGCGCTTCATAGCGGTCGTATTGTAATCGTATGACGGGTGTGCCTTCGGACCTGTACGCGGCGCCGGTGACGGAAAAGAAGGCGGCTTCAGCCAGCACGGACTCTTGAGTCTGTTATCGAAAATAAGGAGGCCACGATGAGAAAAACTGCATTTCATCTTCTGGCGGCACTTGGTCTGGTGATATCGCCGGCCTACCCGCAAGGCATGATCCTTAACGATGATGCACAGCTCTTTCTCCCGCCAGCCGGCGTAGATTTCTTCCCGGCAACGAAGGCGAGATTCGTCGTCGAAATCAATGGTGCGGAGCAAGGCGTTCTTTGCAGCGGCCCCACAACGATTCATCGAGGGGATCCGAAACTCACCGACGTTGGCACTCGCGGCACGGCCGGCTCGGACGGGCGCAATGTGATTGATACAGAGATTGTTGCCCTGGACCTGACCTGCTCCGGGGGTGTCCAGGTCCACCTCAACCCCGACTTTCGTTCGACCGGCGAAATCAACGAACAGGGTGACAGCTTTTTTGACATCTTCGTCGAGATCGACATCCCGGATAGCAGCTCATCGGCTACTGACGTATTCGGATCCATGGTCCTTACGAATCAGGAACCGGCGCGAATGCAGTCGACAATCGGCCACATCCCTCCCATAGGATCCGTGTATTTTGGCGTCAGGCCTGTCGCCCTCTTTCATCAGGGGCAGCCCGTGGGCAGGCTGATCCACGTCGAACACGATGTCAACGGCGTCCCGAAACCGGAAACGCGCGGTGAGTTCAGCACCGTATTCTCGTGCTTCTACGAGTGCAAGTGGGAGCGGGAGGCGGCGGGTGTTAAATTCAACTGGCGGGAGATTACAACGCTGATGCTCGTCAATCAAAGCGCCAAACAGAGCGTCACAGCCGAGATCCTATTCGTTGACGGTAACGAGAACCCGATTGCAACGGCGGAGACCGTCCTCGGCCCGATGGATCTCGACGAGATCAACGTCTGTGCATCACTCGATGAAGGTCTGGGGGGGCAGGTACCCGCCGCGGGCGTGATCGAAGTGGTTCTGGCCCCAACTGGTGGAGTGTATGGTTGGGTCAAGAACGTCCTTGGCCTTTTACCTCGATTTGAGGTGGAACCGTTCCGGGGCGATCCTCAGAGTATCGCCAAAACACAGTGCCGATTGGTGGGACCGAATGCCGTAACGCCGCGGGAGATCCGCGAGAAGATCCGCACCAATGACGTTCGCAACATCAAGGCCATCTTGATTGAGGGCACGGCGGAATAGACCGCCCGAGCCGAGGCCGGGGCACAATAGGCTCCTGGAATGGAGCCCTTCGTGTCGGTCCCGAGCCTGAATGGATTTCTCAAAATGGACTTCCAATTGAAATAAGTGGCCTTCCAGCCCCAGCTAAGGAATCGACTCCCCTACCTGTTTCTGGCGGCTCTGCTGATCGCTTTGGATCAGGCGACGAAGGCCGCCATTGCTTCGGCCTTCCCGCTGCACACCTCCAGGTCCATCATCGACGGCTTCTTCGACTTGGTTCATACACGCAATACCGGGATCGCTTTCAGTCTCTTCGCCGACAGTGGACCCCTCGTCAAGGGCATCATCCTGCCGCTTGTTTCGGGACTGGCGGTGGTGTTGGTTTTGGTGCTGTTCTGGAAATCAGAATCGGGGCCCCGTAGGATTCATTACGCTCTGACGTTAATTCTTGCCGGAGCCGCCGGCAATCTTTACGACCGCCTCGTCTATGGTTATGTAGTCGACTTTCTGGACTTCTTCGTCGGCTCCTATCACTGGCCTGCCTTTAACGTCGCGGATAGCTGCATCACGATCGGCGCAGGCCTGCTGGTGTTAGACGCAGTTTTGACTCGCGGGCAAGAAGCTCAACCGGCGGAGTTAGACTAAGTAGCGCGCATGTACCCCCGGTTATTTACCATTGGTTCCTTTTCTCTCCCGACGTATGGCGTGTTGGTGGTCGCCGGTCTGTTGGTGGGACTGCTCGTCGCCGGTCGTCTCGGACGGCGTGTGGGGATCAATCCCGACCACGTGACCAACCTTGGCGTGTACTTGGCCCTCTCCGCCATCCTGGGCGCAAAGGTATTCATGATTTTGAGCGACTGGGGTTATTACCTAGAGCATCCGCGCCGGATCTTTTCGTTAGACACCTTGCGGGCCGGCGGTGTGTTCTACGGCGGGTTACTGGCAGCTCTCGCGACGGCTTTCTGGTTCTCCCGAAAATACGGACTTCGACCCTTCCAGACAGCAGACGTGTTCGCCCCGGCGGTGGCCATCGGACACTCTATCGGCAGGCTAGGTTGTTTCGCGGCGGGTTGCTGCTGGGGAAAGCCGTCTTCGGTGCCGTGGGCGATGGCTTTTACTGACCCGGCGGCCCACGACTACGTAGGGGTGCCGCTCAACATCCATTTGCACCCGACCCAGCTTTACGAATCCGGAGGAACGTTGTTGGTCGGGCTTTTTCTACTTTGGCGCTTTGGGAAGCCTCACCCGCCGGGAGCGATTGTTGGTCTCTACCTTGTGCTTTACTCGGCATTCAGGTTCGGTGTCGAATTCCTACGAGCCGAATCGGAGCGCGATTTTCCTTTCGGCGGCACACTCAGCACAACGCAGTGGGTCGCCATCTTGCTTGTGGTGGCTGGTATCGTTCTGTTGATCCGGCAGCGAGGGAAAGCGGCCGGGCCCCTCGCCAAGCAGCCGACCGGCTGAAACCATGGCTCGCTCCGCGGCAGGACGCCTGTTCCTGATCGACTCCTTTGGCTTGATCTTTCGAGCGTTTTACGGGCGCGCGAGAAGCGGGGTGCCGCCGATGCGCACTTCCACCGGGATCCCGACCGAGGCGGTTTACATCTTCTCGAACATGCTCAAGCGTTTGATCGACCAGCACCAGCCCGAATACTTGGCCGCGGTTTGGGAAGGGAGGGGGCCTACGTTCCGCGACGAGCTTTTTGCTGGCTACAAGGCGACCCGCACCGAGACGCCGCCGGATCTGATCGAGCAGATGCCTTACATCCAGAGGTGGCTCGACGCCGCGCGGGTTCCGATCCTTGCCTACGACGGCTACGAGGCAGACGACGTAATCGGTACGCTGGCTCAACAGGCGGCCGAGCGCGGGAGCGAAGTCTACATCATCTCGAGCGACAAAGACTTAACTCAACTGGTGAGCGACCACATCTTCATCCTCAATCCGATGAAGAACGATCTGGTCTACGACAGTGCCGTCGTCGAGGAGATGATGGGCGTGCCGCCGCAAAAGGTCGTCGACATGATGGCCCTCAAGGGCGATTCGGTCGACAACGTCCCGGGAGCTCCCGGCATCGGGGACAAAGGAGCGCGCGACCTGATTCAACAGTACGGCAGTGTCGAAGCGGCCATCGAACACGCGGCGGAGGTAAAACGAAAAACCTACCGCGAGAGCCTGCAACAGAACGGTGATCAGATTCTGCTGAGCAAGAAGCTCGTTACCCTCGCAACCGATGTCCCCGTGAAGTGGGACCTCGAGTCCCTGCGGGTGGCCCAGCCCGACCCACAGGCGCTGGAGGACCTTTATCGCGAGCTCGAGTTCCATAGTTCGCGACAGCAGATGGAGACGCCGGCCGCCAAATCTGAAATCCAGTATCGGACGTTTGCGTCGGAAGAGGAATTTCAGGGATGGCTTGCGCATGCGGCCGGAAGTGGGAGTGGGGAAAGGCCGATCTCGGTGGCGGTTGATCTCGCTTCTGAAGACGAGCTGACGGGCGGTGGACTAGGGTTTTGTGCGATCTCGGAAGAGGCATGTGTGTTGCCCGATAAGCTTTTGTCGGCTGCGAAAGACTTTCTCGAAGACTCATCGCGGCTGAAACGCCTCCACGATTCCAAGCGGGCCATCAAGCAGCTCGAGGAGAAAGGAATTTCGCCGGCCGGCGTCGTCGAAGACACAAAGCTGGCCACCTTCCTTCTCCACCCGACATTGGCGGATTATTCACTTTCAAAGCTTGCACCTCGGTTCCTAGACGCGAAGCTCGACGCCGGACTCGCGCAGGCCGCCCATTTCACACGCCAGCTTGGCGAGATCTTTTCTTCTGAGTTGGAGAAGCAAGAGCTAACGGAACTGTATAGGACTATCGAGCTACCGCTCGCTCCGGTGCTTGCGCGGATGGAGCGCAACGGCGTCCTGCTGGATTCGGAAGCTCTGGCGTCGTTGTCCAAGCGGATGGACGGTGAGATAGAGTCGCTGAGTGCCGATATTCACAGGCTGGCCGGGTCGGTGTTTAACATCAACTCACCGAAGCAACTGGCCAAAGTGCTTTTCGAGGATTTGAAGCTGCCCGCGCCTCCGCGGCGGGGAAAGACCAAGGCGCTTTCGACCGCGTCGGATGTCCTCGAAGGGTTGGCGTCGTCGCACGACATCGCCGAGAAGATTCTCGGCTACCGGCGGCTAGTGAAACTCAAAGGAACCTACGTAGACGCCCTGCCGGCGCTGGCCGATTCCTCGACAGGACGGCTGCACACCACGTTCAACCAGACGGGGGCCGCCACGGGGCGTCTATCCTCCTATAATCCCAACTTGCAAAACATTCCGATTCGCACGGAGGCCGGACGCGAGATCCGAGCCGCCTTCATCGCCCGCGAGGGTTGGAACCTGCTAGCAGCAGACTACTCCCAGATTGAATTGCGGATTCTGGCTGATATGTCGAGGGACCGTGTTTTGACTGACGCCTTCCGGAAGGGCGAAGACATTCACACGCGGACGGCAGCGGAAGTTTTCGGCGTGCTGCCCTTGTCGGTTGGGCCCGAGGAGCGGCGCCGCGCCAAGGCGGTCAACTTCGGTATCGTCTACGGGTTGAGCGCGTTCGGTCTGTCGCAGCAGCTCGGAATCCCAATAGCAGACGCGAAGAAGTACATTGATGCGTACTTCGAGCGGTACTCGGGGGTGAAGGCGTTTATCGACGGCACGCTCAAGCACGTTCGCGGCTCCGGGATTACAAGGACGCTTTTCGGCAGGCTGCGCCCCATTCCCGAGATGGATAGCCGAAACCCCGCGCAGCGCGGCTTCGCCGAGCGAACCGCGATCAACTCGCCCATCCAAGGCTCGGCCGCCGACCTGATCAAGCTCGCGATGATTCGCGTGGACAAGCGCTTGCGCGAAGAAAAGAGGGAAGCGCTGATGTTATTGCAAGTCCACGACGAGTTGCTGTTTGAAGTGCCTGAAGACGAGACAGCACAGATCGCCCGGCTGGTCAAGAAAGAGATGGAAGGGGTGTACGATCTGAAGGTCCCGATCGTCGCGGACGTGAAAGTCGGCAAGAATTGGCGAGATATGGAGGGGGTTCGCTGAAAAGTTGCCTTTCACTTACGAGCAGTATCTGACCCCTGCTGGAAGAAAAGTCTTTCTTGACTAGAGAGGATTGGCTCTTTGTCGCGGGATCGTGAACCTTCGTTAGCCAGGTACGACCGCATCGCTTTGCCTACCAAGAGGCGCGCATCCGGGCCGTAAGCAGCGAGCTGTGCGTCGATCCATTCGTTGACGGATTGGGCGGTAGTTTCCGAGTTCACGAGTGCCTGGGCTTGCGACTCGAAGGCGGGGATGAATTTTTCGGCGAAATGGCATTTGTTTTCGAGTGAGACGAGGTCGGAGATTTCGAGAGCGTAGTCGGGAAGCTCGACGTCGATGAGCGCCAGCATCGACTTCATGAAAGAGTTCGAAAAAGCAAGAACCTCATCGTCCACCTTGCGACGCACTTCCCAGAACCGCTCGTCCGAGGCGTCGGCGCCTACGGGATCCGATCGCTTCTCGATGTAAACCTTGTTCTTCGGCTCGGTTCCCGAAGGCCGAATAGTCGCTCGCAGGCCGCCTTCCATAGTGATGGTCAGAAGGTTTCGTGAGCTACGATCGGTCTCGGATTTGAAAGGTCCGAAAACACCCTCGTCCCAGTAGTCCGCCGCGGAAACGACCTTCAGGCCACCCATCGAAGCGGGTGGATTTGTGCGAAGGTCCTGCTGAATCTTGGCAATAGCCGCCGTGCCGGCCGCGCCTTGCATGATGGTCGAACGCAAAAAATTGCGGTGATACCCATAGCGCTTGTAGGTCTCGATGAGATAGCGATACAGGCTGCTGCCTTGCTCTTTGAGCTCGGACGTCAACTCGGCGAGAACAATGGCCGCACCGGCAGCGTCTTTATCACGAACTTCGGGAGTAACCAAGAGACCGTGGCTCTCCTCGGCCGCCAGGACGAAATCTTCGAGTTGGGCCTTCAGTCCATCGAATTGGCCGGTGCGTTCGAGGTGGTCCAGAATATCCCCGACATACTTGAATCCCACCAGCAAATTTCCGATGACCTGAGCGCCGAAGGATTCGGCAATGCGCGCCATGAGGTCCGTCGTCACCTGGGTCTTGATGACCAGCGGGGCAGCGGGCAGCTTCCCCGCTCGCTGAAGCGACTCGAGCCGGTAGCGCGTCAATATCACAGCCAGTTCGTTGCCGTTGACGAACACGAAGTCGTCTTCCCAAGGAACCACCGTGCCGATGCGGTCGGCGTCGGGGTCTGTCGCGAGCACTAGATCCGCGCCTACCTGTTTGGCTTGCTCGATCGCCAGCTC
Organism: Bryobacterales bacterium; assembly: GCA_965248205.1. Classification (GTDB taxonomy): domain Bacteria; phylum Acidobacteriota; class Terriglobia; order Bryobacterales; family UBA6623. The sequence goes on along the minus strand of CBDFIS010000006.1, from coordinate 4,212,386 downwards.
CATCGATTCGGGGACTTCGGGATTCGGAGTCCGGAACCTGACGTTGGCGAAATCACCACGGTAGGGGCGCTGAGCTTCGACGATGAAAGACTGCTTCCCTTCTTCAAACCCAGCGGCCTGCAAGCAGCGGCCTACGGTGTTTCGGCCGGTACCGTGAAGGGGGGTGTAGACGATCTTGGCGGGGCCCGGCTCGCTACGCAGGCGCAAACTCAAGTTGAGATCGACATACGCCTGGCGGTGATCGTCGGTGACCGGGCGGATTAAACCTGACTCGAGCGCTTTCTCATAGGGCATGCCGTCGACGTCAGTGATCGTCTCGACGATCTGGACCATCTCTTCGTCGTAGGGAGGGATCTCCTGGCCGCCGCGACTGTTGTAAAACTTGCCGCCATTGTCGTCGGGATGATTGTGGGAAGCGCTGACATTGAGCCCCCCGTGCGCCTCGAATTGGCGAATCAGAAAGGAAAGCTCGGGTGTCGAAAGGTAGTCGTCCAGCTCATCGGGGAGCATGTAGACGACGACTCCGGCGGAGCAATAGACCGATGCCGCGATGTGTGCGAAATCCTTTGACGACAGTCCAAGGACTGGGTTCGGGACGTCCGGAGGGTAGTGCTGTCGCAAGTCCGAGTAGCGACGGACGTCATAGGCTACGATGACTTTAAGGTCCGATTCCTCCGGGAACTTCCGGCGCAGGTATTCGACGTGACCTTGAACCGACGAGGCGATCGTATAAGGATTGATGCGATTGGGTCCGATGCCGACCGGCCCGCGACGTCCTCCGGTACCGAAGGGCATCACCTGGTAGAAGCTGTCCAAGACAAGGGTGAACTTCTCGGCGCTGATCATCCACTCAAGCAGGGGCCGATAGTCGCTCAATTCGCTGTCGAGCAAGGAAGCAAACTTGTCGTGGTGGAGCCAGTCCTTAAGGTGGGCGACGGCGGACCGCTTGATTTCCGGGTCCAAACTGAGCGTCTGGAAGCCGGCCTTGGTGCGGTCAACCAACGCTGCGCTGCTCAACGACACCGAATGGGTTCTCCTCGAATTACAAGGATAGGGGAAATGGGGGGCTGGCCGGTGTGAATCTCAGGCATGGGCGGACACGGTGGCGTCCCCTACAACTCTGCGCCCGGCCGGCACGATTGCCGGCCGGTACTCGAATCCGGGACCGCCAGGAGTGGCGGTCACTACCGGTTGCGGGTTCGTCAACACTAGCCATCCAAACCTTCGTGAGAAAACGGGCTAATTCGGGGCTAATTCGGCGACTCGTGCAAAAGCAGGATTGCCTGTTCTGCCGATTTACCGAACAGGCCACTGCGCTACGGATCGGCGGTCTCTTCCACGTCAGCGGGTTCGCCGCTGAAAATAGGGGCGGGGCCATGGAAGTAGCCCGGTCGCGATCGAACTTTTAGGCCTTTGTAGTTGACTTGCACCTTGATGCGGTGGAAGATACCGCCCTTGTTCAGATTGTTGGGGCGATAGGTCAGCAGATACTGGCTCCTGATGTCTTCTCCAATCGCAGCGATCGATTCTTGCAGGCCGTCCTCGGTTCGAGGGCTGTAATCCTTGCCCCCGGTGCCTTTCGCCAGCAACTCCAGGGGGTTACTAAAGATCAGATTCTTCACCCCTCTGACCAGGTCGATAATGATGGGAATCACATTCCCGGTTACGTCGTAGCGGCTCTGTTGCATCGTCGTGGGCGTTGCTACCTGGCCGGGCGCTACCGGCCGCGCCTGGACTCCCGGGGGAATAGGATCCGGATTCACTTTCGGCCACTTGGTTACCCGCGCCGAAGCGGTCGAGAGCCGAATGGGGTAGACCATGATGTCGTGCAATTGCGCGGTACGTAAGGTTTCGCCAAGGCCGATGTTACTTCCGTTCTCCTGGGACTCAGAGACCACCACGATGATCTTACGGTGTTCGCTGGGCCGCCGAATGAGCAAGCGGATGGCTTCATATACGCCGTCACTCAGCCGTACCGCGTCACTACCGATGGTGATCCTCTTCAGAGCGTCCCCGATCTTCTTGTGGTCGTTCGTAAAATCTTCCATCAGCCGCACACGGTTGTCGAAAGCGATCAAAGCCGCCTCGCCGAACTCACCCAGAACCAGATCAGTGAAAATGACGGCGGTCTTCCGGACATCGGGAAGCAACTTCTCCACTCGGCCACTGGACTGAATGCATATCACCATCGAGATCGGTAGGAATGCAACCTCAAAGCTGTCGATAAGCTGCGCGGCTTCGTTGTCGAGTATCGTGAAATCGGTCTTTTCCAACCCTGAGACGTATTCTCCTCTGGGCCCGAGAACCGTTACGGGTACAGTCACGACGTCCACCGTTGAAATGAACACCGGGCTATCGCTAACCGTCAGAACCTCGGGCTGAGCTGCGTCTTGAGTCTCGGACTCCTGGCTCCATACGACCGTGGGGAACAATATCTGAAAAGCCAGCCAAGTTGATAGGATCGGCCAGGTAACCGCGCGGGCGCGGGCTTTCGTTCGGTCCTGGAGCGGTCGCAGTGAGCGTGGTTCCCGCGAATCGCTTCGAGGGACGGATTGGCGGGCAAGACCACCAGTGTTCGGGTGATGGATGGGGGCTGACACGGCTCAATAGTAGACTACGCGCGGCGTCATTGGTCGGGTTCTTGGAGAAGGCGCGGTTGTTTCTATCATGCGGTCGTTTGAGAACGGCGGTAGGAGCCGCTTTTGCCGCCCTTTTTCTCCACGAGATAAACGTCGCTGATCTCGATCGACTTGTCGAGAGCCTTGGTCATGTCGTAGATGGTCAGCGCGGCGATCGAAGCGGCGGTCAATGCCTCCATTTCAACACCGGTCGCAGCGGTGGTGGCTACCTCGGTGTGAATTTCCGCACCGTTGTCAGCGAGGTCGATTCGGACGTCCACGTTCGTCAACATCAGGGGGTGGCACAGCGGTATGAGCTCCGACGTACGTTTGGCGCCGCTGATTCCCGCAATCCTGGCTACTTCAAAGGGGTTCCCTTTGGGATTGTCGGGAAGCTTGCGGATGACGTCCGGGGACAGCTTGACGAAAGCATGAGCCCGGGCCGTACGGTAGGTCGGTTCCTTGTCGGTGACGTCCACCATCCGGACAGCCCCGCTGTCGTCGAAGTGGGAAAGCGAGTTCATCGAGGCAGAACCGAAATCCAGTCGCCCGCAGCCCAGGAGGCTCGGTCGGTGGAGGCCACCAAAAAGCAGTTCGCTTTCGCGAAGGCGACCAGGTCGCCGGACCCCTGCCATTTTACCGGATTCACCGTCGCATCACCGTAGTCGCCAGCCAATCGGGCGGGCAGAAACCGCGTGAGTGAGGGCTTGTGCTTGAAGTCCGAGACGAGCCTGGCCGCGAGGAACGGAAGTGGTGAATCCGAGCGGCCGGCCAGGCGGTCAAGTGCCATGCGCGCGAAGACTTCGAACGTTACCATGGTCGAGATCGGGTTCCCCGGCAAACCGAAAATCGGGGTGCCGGCCACTTGTCCGAAGACCAAAGGCTTTCCGGGCTGGATCAATACTTGTGTGAAATAGAACTCCGCGCCGAGGTCCGTCAGCACCCGCTCGACAAAGTCGTACTTGCCCTTGGACACGCCGCCAGAGAGCAGTAGCATGTCGGCCTCGAGCCCCTGTTCGACTAGCTCTCGAGTGCGGTGGATCTCGTCGGGAGCGATAGGCAGAATCCTTGGCTCACCTCCGCGGCGGCGAACCTGCATCGCCAGCGCGTGGGCGTTCGAGTTCCGTATCTGGAAAGACTCGGGTTTTTCGGCAACCTCGACTACCTCGTCGCCGGTGGAGAGGATCGCCACTCGAGGCTCGCGATAGACTTCGATGTCGCTGTGACCGGTCGCGGCCAACAATGCGATTTCGGGATATTCCAGATTCTTACCCGCCGCGAGGATGACGTCGCCGGCTTTGGCCTCGCTGCCCTGAAGAATTAGGTTCTTGCCGGCCGGAACGCCACTTTCAAGCGTGACGTATTCGCCTTCCCGGGTCGAATACTCCCACATCACGACAGCGTCCGCTCCCTCGGGGCCGGGGGCTCCGGTCATAATCTCGACCGTCTCGCCGCTTTCGATCCGAAACCGTGAAAGCTCTCCAGCCCGGGTCTGGCCGAGCACTTTCAAGCGTGCCGGCGGATTGGTGACATCCGAAGCACGCACGGCGAACCCGTCCCGGGCCGAGCGATTGAACGGAGGATAGTCCCGGTCGGACCGGATATCTTTCGCAAGAACGCGGCCTAGCGCCGCGCCCAGAGTGGTTGACTCGGTGGCAGGGGTGGAAGCGATCTCATTCATTCGCTCTGATACGACCGCTCGCGCCTGCTCGAACGTGAGTGCCTGCCTGGCGGTGGGTTGCTGCACGGTTTCAGAATGGGAGGCAGTAAGGTTGTGAAAAGGTTTGGATGAAGAGCTTAACCCAACAGCGATTCCAGTTTCGAGCCCTTGCGGATGATCGTCTGTTCGCGCTCCGGCCCGGTGGATACGGCACCAACTTCGATGCCTGCTTTCTCTTCGAGATACTTCAGGTAATCCTGAGCGGCCTGAGGCAACTCGTCAAACTCAGTGACCCCCTCGGTCGAGCACCCCCAGCCCGGGCGCTCTTCATACACAGGATCGATCTGCTCGAGCACTCGCGACAGGGCCGGCATGCTATTGAGAGTCTCGTTTCGATGACGGTAGCCCACGCAGACCGGGATTGTTTGGCGATGATCAAGGACGTCGAGTTTGGTGATGATCATGGAAGAGAGGTTGTTCACGTGGTGGACGTAGCGGATCAGCGGCACGTCGAACCAACCGCAGCGGCGTGGCCTACCGGTGACCGTACCGAATTCCCGGCCTTGCTCGCGCAGCTTGTCGGCTTCGGGCCCGTTCGACTCACTAGGAAACGGGCCGCCGCCGACACGGGTGGCGTATGCCTTCGAGATGCCTACGACTGCGTGGACGTGGGTGGGAGAGATCCCCAATCCGGTGCAAACTCCGCCCGCAGTGGCGTTGGATGAAGTCACGAAGGGGTAGGTGCCGTGATCGATATCGAGCATCGTGCCCTGCGCTCCCTCGAAGAGGACTCGCTTACCATCGAGAATTGCCTCGGCCAAGTACTGTGAAGTGTCGCAAACGAACGACCGCAACCGATCCGCGTAGGTTTGATACTGCTCGCGGATGCCTTCCATATCCGACGTCTCGTGGATTTCCAGGGCAGCGGCGACGACGTCCTTTTCTCGAGCGATCGCGCGGAACCGATCCGCGAACGTTTCGGTGTCCAGCAGTTCGGCCAACCGAATCCCTCGGCGACCCGCTTTGTCCTCATAACAGGGTCCGATCCCGCGCGACGTCGTTCCAATTCGAACCTTGCCGGGCCCGTTTTCCGTCGCCTTTTCCATCATCCGGTGGTAGGGGAAAATGATGTGCGCTCGGTTACTCACGAAGAGTTTGCCTTCGACTTCGACCCCCAAGTGCTTGAGGGTGTCGATCTCCTTGAGCAAGGCGGCGGGATCGATGACAACCCCATTGCCTATAACGGCTTTCGTGCCTGCTCGCAGGATGCCGCTGGGGATCAGAGTTAAGATGTATTTCTGCTCGCCGACGTAGACGGTGTGCCCGGCGTTGTGGCCTCCCTGATGACGAGTGACCACATCGAATCGTTCCGCGATGAAGTCGACGATCTTACCCTTACCCTCGTCTCCCCACTGCGTACCTAGGATGAGAAGATTGCCCATAGCGACGCTCAAGGCGTTGAAAAGACCGAGGGGCGGGGACGTTCGCCCACCCACAAATCCTCGGTGAGAGATGCAGGTTAGCCCGCATTTCTCACGAGCTGACGGTCGAAACACGCGATAGGCCAGCCACCCCTTGACAAAGCGGACAAGACGAAGTCCGCGGCATCCGGCCAGCTGCCCCCCCAATTTTACCGGCTGTCGGGCTCGGGTGTAAATCGAAGCCAGAATGCGAGAACCACCGTTCCGATGTGACAGCCTTCCCCGATTACAGCTTGGGTCGGTAGCCGCTGCGCGTGCGGACGCGGTACTTCCGGAGCTGGTCCCCTTGCAGTTCGACTTTGATGCTTCGCCATCCCTGGTTGGGATTCGCTTGCGGATAGTAGGTCAGCGTGTAGGAGCTGGACAGCTCCTCCCGAATGTTGACGAAGGCTTCGGACTGTCTTTGCCAGCTCTTCGCGAAGAAGGCGCGGCCACCCGTTCTGGCCGTCAGACGCCTGAAGACATTGCTCGAAATAGGGTCTTTGTTGACTTCACGGGTGCTGATGACGTAGATCGGCACACCCTCGTCCTCGGCGATCGCGCGTACGTCGTCAGGCCCCACCGTGCTCGCCGTGTCAGGTCCATTGGAGAACACGATCACAACTTTGCGGCCCGCGACGGTGGCAGCGTCACGGAGAGTCAGCAGGAGCGAGTTGTAGAGTGCGGTCTCGTCGCCGGCTACGGACATGCGCAGCCCCTTGATCGCCTCCAGCCGCTCGTCGCTCATAGGAGCGTGGCGCGTTAGATTGCGGCTGTAGCCATAGACGGCTACAGAATCAGCCGAGTCGAGACCCCGAATGAAGTCGGCGATGGCATCTTCGGCGAAGACAAAGCTGCGGTACATGAAGTTGCTCGTGTCGAACAAGATGAAAACGTTGGTTCCCGCGAACGTGTCGTCCCCTCCGAGCTCCTCGAATACACCGCCAGGGCCGGCTTCAGGCTTTGAAGTTCCCTCGACCGGCCGCTGCCCGGTCTCGGTGACTCGTCGCGGCGCAACGTTGCCTTCGGCAAAGCTGGAGACCGACTGCCCAATGCCGTCCTCGTAAACTTGGAAATCGCTGGGCTTTAAATCGCGGATGTGACGCCCGCGCCGATCGGTCACGGCAACGTTTAAGACGACCAGTTCAACTTCAACACGGAAGAGTGGGCCCTCCATGTCTTCACTCTGGGCTAAGCCGGGGCGCTGAGCAAAGCTGAGCAAACCCAAGGTTCCGACTACGAGGACGATTACCCCAACGGCGGGGCTTGATAATCTCGACAACGGGTTCATCCCTTGGTTTCCGTTCCGTTCTCCGGGTCTAGTCAAGTGATGCCCGGGTCATTTGCTCAATCTGAGGTCTGTATTGGGCCCGGTACTTGTCGGCGACCAACCGCATTGACCGCCAAAGAGCCGGCCAATCGTCCAAATGGGTGGCAAAAATGCGCTCCAAAGTCTTCTGAGTCCATTCAGGAACCAGCAGGTTCAATTGCGCGGGCGGCAGGTGCAGCTCGTCAGCCAGCGCCGCCCAATACAGGTTTGTGGACTCCCAGCTCTCGGCCAGCACACGGCTCGAATAACCCATCAGGGTCGGAAATAGAGGCAGACTCAGAAGCTCCGTTCGATAAGACCCGGCCAATTTGGGATGGGGCACGCCGTAGAGGGAGGAAATCCGCTCCTCGGCCAGCCGGTCGGGAGCAGCGGCCACAAGCTGCTCGATTTCCTCAACCATAGGCCCGCTCCATTTCCGCAAAGTTTCTCGATGCCGCCCGAGCATTTGCTTGGATAAGTGGAACAGCTCAGCCGCCGTCAACTCGGCTAGTCCCTCCTTCATATCGCCGCGGGAAAGGTGATTACGGGCCCGCCAGAGTCGTGCCGGCTCGACTCGTTTCCGCAGCGTGCTGAATACAGCCGCGCGGATTTCTTCATCGACGACAGTGAGAGCAACCAGTTCCTCTCCCATACGAAGATGAAGTGCGACGAAGTGTTGTTCCGAGTTGGTCACACCCCACCAGCGGGCCACGGTGGCGCCAAGCAAGATTTGGGGCGCCAGGTCCTGCCAAATCAACGCTTGGCGTTCGCTGGGAATCAAGAAGTTTTGCTCGGCGTCTGCAAGGGCGTAAGGAAGTTCGACCAACGATCCCACAAGGCGCCCCCCGGCGCTGTTGGGCCAGCCGGCCCCGAGCAGTTTGGCAGGCTTCCAGGTGCCGTCGGTTTGAAGCCCGATAAAATCATGGCTTCGAACGAAAAGTGGGTTCGCCCGAATCAATTGAGCGCCCGGAGGACTGTAGTAGATATAGTTCAACCCCACGAGCGTGTCTCGAAGGATGGGAGCCAGCTCTCCCCTAACTTCAGACAGTTTCTGTGGATTTCCCTGCGCCTTGTCGACGACCCGGCGCAGATTCAGCAAACGTTGTTGGTGGATGTGTTTTTCGACCCAGCTACCACGAGCAAAGGCGTTCGACTCCACGGGTGAAAGGTTCGCGCGCGGCAAACGCACCTCGGAAATCGTACCCGCCAAACGATTCGCCATGGCCACATTGAAAGCCTCGCCCCGCGAGACTCTCTCGAGATGATCTGCCAGGTCAAAGAGCGTTTTGAGTGAAACCAGCCGTTGCAGAGCGAATAGTGAAGACATCCGCTCGACAATAGCCGCGTGGGCGGACGCGTCGGCCGGCGAAGGCTTGCCGGCCAAAAGTTCGATGAAACGCTGTTGGGGGGAGATATCGCTCGGCGAGCCCGTCTTCGCCAGGAGTAAGTTCGTAGCGGCTCGACCCGCATCGAAGATTCCCAGGCGGCTCCGCGCCCTCGCAAACAATTGAATCAACGATCGTAAGGTTGCGTCGGCGTCGGCCTCCGCGATATGCCCCTGTCGCACCAGGATTTGCCACAACCCGACAAGGGCCTGAAACGTGCCTCTGGCGTCCGCCCGCCGAAGCTGGTTGCGCCCTTTCCCGATCTCAGGCAACAGATCTTGGTAAGCGATGATGGTTTCCTCAGAAAGGGTCGCTACTTCAGCGAAGATCGGGTACTGTGCACCGTAGTTGTCGTAGTCGCGCATCAACCGGTCTACCGTGGCGGGTGACAGCGGTTTATTACGATGCCGCTCGATGTTGGTTATGGCCATGAACATCTTCAATGGCTCGATTTCTACGAGCCGTCGACAAAACACGAACATCGCTTCGACGACATCGTCAGGCTGGGACCACGAGGCGACGGCCTTGTTGCGCTTGCCTTCGATCCGGGCGTGGCGATGCCAATCGAACAGTCTCCGCCAGTTTTCAACCCCACCCGGAATGTGCGCTTCTCCGTCGGCGCCGATATACAGTCGCGCAATCAGCAACTGGAGGTCGGAATTCGATCGGAAAATCGGCCGCGCCGGTCCGGGGCTGGTCGACTCCCCTCGCACAGCCAGATAGAATCGCTTCATCCGTCTCGGTTGAGTCAAGTATTCCCGCGTGCTGCCCTGGGCTCGCGAAAGCGCGTCGAAGTAGGAAGCCATCCAACCGTCGTCGACTTCGATTAGGGCTTGAAAGAACTTTGCGCCGTCAGCCGGTGACACGCCAACTAACTCACTCCAGGTGGACTCGGTGCGTTTTCCCCCGGGAACAACCGCTTTGCCGCCTTGAATTTCAAAGGAGCCGCCGAAAAAATCGAGGACGTGGGCGAAGTCCTTTAGCCGCTCGGCGGGAACGGCCTCGCGCAGCGCCCTCGCCGTCGGTTCGTGCAGACCGGCCATCGCGACATACAACCGAGCCAGAGCGGGATCTCCCAGGAAGGTGTCCACAAACGAGCGTTTCCCCTTCTTGCGGGCCGCCGACAGCCAATATTCTTCGCCGAATATCACGGGGAGACGACTCGAACGGTAGGCCCTGTGAAAGGCGGCGTCCCTTCGATAGGCGTCTTCCAATTCGGCGAGCGGAAAGCCCGAGTCAATGGCAAGGAATGCGCGAGAGGGGTTAACGGTTTCCAACAGGGCGTTTGCTCCGCAAGCGTTGCGCAGACGGAAGCCGAGGATCCTCAACAGCCGAGCGGTTTCTTCCGACTCGCAGGAGGGGACATCGATCGTTTCGTTGGCTCCGGCGAATTGCTTCAGCTCCCTCGCCTGCGAGAGATACTGAATCACCAGCTTGAGGTACTCGGTCAGTACCAGACTCTCGGAGGCGCGACTGGCTCGGTAACCGGATGTGATGATATTACGAGCCAAAGCGGGTAGAAGCTCGTGGGGTTGTTGATCGCTGGAAAGTGCAGCCATGCGACGGAAGGAATAGAGAAAGCCGGGAATCTCAGTCCAGCCCGATTCGATACCGTCCGTCGCCGGTCCGGGCCCGCTTGGCACATCCCATCCTTCGAGACCCGATCCGCCGATTTCCTTGTAAGAAGCGACATGCTTGCGCGCCGAGTCAAGGTCGCCATCGACTAGGGAGAGTAAAACCAGCCGACGGGTGATCCGGCGGCGGGAGTCGATAGATCCCGACGAACCTAGCGCCTCGAGAACCTTCGTGTATGCGCCGCTTCGACCGGAGTCCCGAAAGCGATCCAGAAACTCCGCGTAGGCCAGTAAAGCTTCAGCGTTATCAGGGGATTCTCTGGCCGCGCGGGCCAAAACGGCGCGGGCCTCCACCGTCTGCTGCGCTTGCTCAAGCTGCTCGGCCCGGCGGATCGCATCGCCCACAGGCTCGGCCTGCAACCAGCAGACAACGACCAACGCCAGAATCGCTGCTCGGATCATTTCCCTAACCTCCGACGGTCGCCTGCCCCGATCGCGACCGACTTTTTGCGGTGAGGTCAACCTACCTCCCCTACAATCTTCGTTGCGCACCGATTTTAGTCTTTCGTGGGGTGTTCTGACAAGCTCCGTCAGTACTTTTGCGCCACACTCTTGCGCGCCGCGAGCTAGACTGTAGCATAAGTTACACTTAATCGCGCGGGGCCAAGAGAAGCAGCGAGGCCAGGTTGGTTCACTTGTGGGCAAGAAACTGCTGGATGCGCTGCGCCTGTTTTTGATTGACGACCGAGGACAACTCTTCGAAGCTGGTGCCGCGCACGTGTTCGAGGCTTCCGAAGTTTCGCAATAGCTTTTGGACTGTTCTTTCGCCGACTCCGGGAATATTCAGCAGCGCGGATGTGAGTTGACGGGAATGCCGCCGGCTGCGGTGAAAGCGCACGGCGAAGCGATGGGCCTCATCCCGGATCATTTGGACCAGGTGCAGGACAGGAGAAAAGCGCTCGAGTTGGATTGGCTCGTCCTCTTGGCCCGCGACGAAGATCGTTTCCTCGCGTTTAGCGATAGCCGCCAATGGCTGGTTGATGATGCCAAGTTGCTCCAGGGCCTGAGCGGCAGCATGGAGCTGTCCGATTCCCCCATCTACCAAGACTAACCCCGGCAAGGGTTTCTCCTCTTGCTGTAATCGGCGATAGCGGCGGCCTACGACCTCCGCTATGGAGGCGAAATCGTCGATTCCCAGCACCCCTTTGAGAACGAATTTGCGGTAGTCCGACCGTTTCATCTTGCCGCCGTCCCAGACGACCATCGATGCCACGGTGTCGCTGCCCTGGATATGCGAAATATCGAAACATTCGATCCGAGCCGGCGTGTCGGGCAGGTTTAGGGCATCTGTGAGCGCTGCCATCATGGCCTTCGGGGTTGGTTTCATCACGCGGAACCGCTGTTCGAAACAGTGCCGCGCATTGTTCCGCACAAGCTCAAGCATCGACTTCTTCGGACCACGCTGTGGCACCGCGATCTCGACCTTGCGTCCCCGTTTCTCCGTCAATAATTCTTGAAGCGCACTCTGGTCGTCAAACCCGACGGGGACGTGGACCAGCGAGGGGACGTACTGCTGGCTTAGGTAGATCTGTTTTAGTAGGGCCGAGAGGAACTCGGCCGGGCGCGACTCATGAGCATCTTCCCAATAGAACTCCCGGCGGTCGACGATTCGGCCGTTGCGCACGTGAAACAAGTTCACCGCTACAAGCGGCGCTTCCGCGTAGAGTCCAAAAATGTCGATGTCACGGCCCTCGACGGCGGCCACTCGCTGTCGCTCGCTGAGCTCGTCGACGGTCGAGATAAGGTCCCGCAAGGCAGCCGCCTGTTCGAATTCCGTCCGGTTGGAAGCTTCGAGCATGCGGGATCGCAGCTCGCGGACCAGATCGCTCTGTCGGCCTTCGAGGAACATCCGAACGTCCTCGATGGCTTGAGTATAGATTTCGTCGGTCGTCAAGCCCTCGACACACGGGCCCCAGCAGCGATGAATGTGATACTCCAGACACGGCCGCGGGTGGAAGCGCGTCAGGTCTACCCGGCAAGACGGGACTTTGAAATGGCGGTGAATGAAGTTCACCAGACGGTGTGCCAGATTGGCGGGAAAGTAAGGACCGAAATAGTTCGAGCCGTCCTTCTTGAGTCTTCGGGTCACGTACACTCGCGGAAAACGTTCCTTGGTCAGCTTAATGTAGGGGTACGTCTTGTCGTCGCGTAACAGAACATTGAATCGTGGCTGACGTTCTTTGATTAGGTTGTTTTCGAGAGCCAGTGCCTCCTTTTCATTGCCAACAGTGATGTAGTCGATTTCGTGGGCTTCGGCCAGCAGGCTGCCGGTCTTGGCGTCGGACAAGCGCTCGTCCACGAAGTAGCTTCGCACTCGGTCGCGTAGGCTCTTCGCCTTGCCGACGTAGATCACCCTCCCCGCGGCATCCTTATATAGATAAACTCCGGGAGAAGTCGGCAAACCGGCGGCCCGTTGTTTGAGCCGGTCCAGATGCGGGGTAACCGCCATAGCGAGAAACTCGCTTCGATTCTAGCAGAGGGGTTTTTTGAGACCTTCGGGTGAACCAACTCTCACGTCTTGAAAAGAAAGGCTAGGAAAGGCCGTGGATCTCAAAAGCGAGATCCGAGCTACGGGTCTCTAAGGAATTCGTAGCACTACTCGGCGCGAGCTCTAGAATGGGGATATGGCGTCTCCACCGACCCTTGTTTCCGTTGAGGAATACTTGCGGACCAGCTACGGCGACGGAGACCGAGAGTATCTTGACGGCCGCATCGTGGAGCGAAACTTGGGAGAGAAGGATCATAGCAAGACTCAGGGGGAACTGATCTACTTCTTCCGCGCTAACCGCGGGACTCTCGGAACATACGCATTCCCGGAACAACGGCTGCAGGTAAAACCGACCCGCTTCCGGGTACCCGACGTGTGCGTCTACATCGGCAAGGAGCCGGAAGAACAGGTCTTTCGGACGGCCCCATTTCTCGTGGTTGAAATCCTTTCGAAAGACGACCGCCTTCGTGACCTCGAAGACAAGGTTCACGACTACCTCGAGTTCAGCGTGCCTTACGTCTGGGTAATCGACCCGGCTGCCAGGCTTGGGTACATTCACACCAGAGAAGGCAAGAAGGAAGCTGCGGAAGGCGTGCTAGAAACCAACAATCCTTCGATCAAGCTAGATCTGAAAGTCCTTTTCTAGTCTTCTGAGAGAGACCCCCGAGCGCCTCGCTTCGCCCCGGGGCGTGACAGGCGGTGACTCTTGGGGACACGTACCAGGGTGATTGCTAGCCGCACCGCCGTTGCGATTGCAGGCCGGGTCGCAGCAGCGTTGAGATGGCACACGGCCCGACTCTATCGGCTATAGCCACCATTACTCACCGCGGCCGCGTTGCACGAGGGGAAGCCCGAGCCGCCCCCGGCTCATGGCAACACTTCGTGCACATCACCCAACGCATACTCTGTCTCAAGAGGGCGCGATGAATCGCGCCCCTACATCTCGAACGGCGGGAATTTACTTCTAGTACTGCCGACGGCTGGTTAGAAATGCGGACTAGAACGCGTGCAGCGTAAGCGCCCCTCGATAGAAACAAAAGAGACCTGCCATCTGGATCACGTGATAGAGATCATTGTGATTGAAGTGCTCAGCCGGCGACCAGCCGCTCTGCTGCATCCCCAACCCGATCAGGGTTACACCGATTCCCCTGATTAACCACCGACCCCCGGACTTTCGAAGTCCCGGATCGGCCGCATAAGGATGCCGAACGGAGGTCACGCCGGCCCAGAGCATCAGCAAGCTGCTGACTGCAATGGCCGCGACGGTGACGGTCCACACGAGGCGCAGGTTCGTTGAGCTTAGGTAAAGGGCGAAGCCGTGCGCGGTCCCTCCGGCGAGGGCAGCGATGGCGGTCCCGACGAACGCGGCCATCCAGACTCGAATGGCTCCCAACCGCGGGGGCGGCGTCCGTCGCGCCAGCGCTGTCGCGTGGACCAGGCATTGCGCGGCGAGCAGATAGTCAGTCGCCATAGTCATTGGCTCCGTTATCTGGGGGCTAGTCACCGTGGCGAATCTCCTCTTCCTGTAAGTATCGCTGCGCTCCCCGGTAGCTTATCCAGCGGCTGCAGATTCGCGTCCGCAGGCACAATGAGTTGCGCCCTTACCCGGCCAGTCAGCCTATTGTGCCAAGTAACGGCTACCGTCCCTCAGGCCGCCGGTCCTGGTCGTTCGCTCTCGCCCCACAACGACGATTGCAGGCAGACAGCCAGGTTCGCGGGTCATGCATCGGAACCCGCATGTCACGCGAACGCAGGTCGAGACACGGGAATTCGGGTACTTGATATGAGACTGCTGGTATGGCTATAGTAACTAGTTAATCATAGTTAATAGTATATTTAGTCATCACTAAATGACACGTCTGCTGTATTCACTTGCCCTAGCTGCTCTAGCAACCGCAGTGCCCGCTTTCTCCCAGAGCGACGGGACCGAAACCTCCCAAGCTCGCATCGAGGAATTGGAAAAGCGTATCGCTCGCCTCGAGGAAAGACTTCGTCAGCTCGAGGCCGAGCCTAGCGCAGCGGTAGAAGAACCTGCTCCAGAGGTGACGGAGGAGGAGAGAGCAACTGATTTCCTCACGGCGTCGGCAGATTCCTCTGGCGAAGCCCCGCCGCAAGTAGCATCCTCGGCACCGACGAGCGTGCCGGAGGTTCCGGAGGCGGGGCAGGATCTCGCGTCCTCAGAAACCAGGTTGCCTTTCTCCGGGTACATGGACTTTCACTTCAATAACGTTCAGAACGAGCCAAGCCAGCTCGACTTTCATCGCTTCGTGCTGCTATTCGGGCACAGCTTCAGCGACCGCATCCAGTTCTGGTCCGAGCTTGAACTGGAGCACGCGTTTGTTTCCGGAGAGGGCGAGCTCGGCGAGCTGGAACTCGAGCAGGCCTACCTCGACTTCCTCGTCAAGCCCTGGCTGAATTTCCGCGGGGGAATTCTGCTGGCCCCGGTCGGCCTCATCAACGAGCGCCACGAGCCGCCGGCGTTCAACGGCGTGGAGCGGCCCTTCGTCGACACGGTCATCATCCCGAGCACATGGTTCGACTCGGGCGCCGGCATCTTCGGCGACCTCGGCCATGGCTTCGTCTACAAGGCTTATGTCATGTCGCCCCTTGATGCCACCGCTTTCGACGCCGAGGAGGGGATTCGTGGTGGGCGGCAGAAGGCATTTCAATCAGTGGTGCAAAACACTGCCTACACCGGTCGGCTGGAATACCACGGCTTCCCTGGCCTCTCTCTGGGTGGCAGTGTGTGGTGGGGCAATACCGGTTTCAATCTCCCGGACATCAATCCCCGCGTTCGCGTCTTCTCGTTTGACGGCCGGTACAGCTTTTCGCGATTCGATTTTCGCGGCCAGTTTGCTCGTGTCGACATTACGAGGACTGATGAGATCAACTTCCTGACGCAGTTTCGTACAGGTGTTAATCCGAATATTGCTCGCGAGATGCGGGGGTTCTATTGGGAGTCGGCTTACCATCTCTTGCCGCGGCACTTCCCCCACGACTTCGTGGCCTTTGCTCGCTACGAGAACTTCGATACCCAGCGCAGAATGGCAGCAGGCTTCCTGCCGCTCAAGCAATTCGATCGCTCGGCATGGGTGATTGGGGGAACGTACTATCCGGAACCGGATGTGGCGTTGAAGTTCGACTACACGGTCCTGCGCAACCAGAGTTCGATCATCGAAGCGCATAACTCCCTCAACCTCGGGATCGGTTGGTGGTTCTGAGAGGACATGGCGGGATGAATGGGTTCCACTTCACGCGGGAGCGAACGCCGTCGAGGACTCGAGACCGTATGAGTACCGCGCTCTTCCGCCGAGGATTCTCGGTTCGCGGCTTACGGACCTCACTTCCGATCCTGTGGGCCGTCTGCCTGGCTTTACCGGGCCTCGGAACTGCCGAGCCGAGGACCGACGAGCGACCGGTCCGCGTAGTCAACATGCTGGCCGAGCGCTTTTTTTTCGTTCCTTCTCGTCTCAAAGTCGAGCAGGGAACGACCGTGGAGTTTCGAATTCGGAGTGCTGATACCAATCATGGGTTCCGCATCCGTAAGGCCGGGATCAACATCGTTGTTCCCAAACGCGGCAAGGGTCAGGCGACAGTCATTTTCCATGCCAAAGAGAAAGGCCGCTACGACTTTGAATGTTCGAAACCGTGCGGGGCGGGCCACAACATCATGCGTGGAACGATCATTGTGGAGTAGTCGATGAAGCTAAAGATCGTTAGCGCGGGGTGGGCTCTGCTTTTCATCGCGCCGCTGCTGTTCGGGCAGTTTGGGCGTCCGTCGCTGCCCGGCAATCCCCTAGCGGGTATTACCGCCGAAGAGTTCGAGCGGTTCCGCCTTGGGCTGGAGGACTTTGTCGAGGTCGAGGACGCCGACGAGGGCCTGGGACCTGCCTTTAACGGACTGGGCTGCTCGCAATGTCATAACTCACCCGCGATCGGGGGGGTCAGTCCTGTTTCGGAGGTTCGTGCGGGTTATCTCGATGAGGAGGGCGTCTTCCACGAACTTGCCGGCGGCACTTTGTTTCACCTGTTCTCGATCCCCACACATTTTTGCCAGCCTAAGATCCCGGCCGAGGCAAACGTCATCGCTCGACGGATACCCGTTCCGCTGTTCGGCGCGGGGTTGATCGAAGCCATTCCCGACGAAACCCTGCTCGCTCTGGAGGACCCCGACGACTTAGACAATGACGGAATTAGCGGTCGCGCCGCTGTCATCACCGACGTAGGGACGGGCAGCGAGCGCGTTGGGCGCTTTGGGTGGAAGGCTCAGCATGCGACCTTGTTGGCTTTCGGTGCTGACGCCTATGTGAACGAAATGGGCATAACCAACGACCTGTTTCCGAATGAGGTGGCAAACGGATTTGATCCTGAACTGCTCGAGTTTTGCGACCGGCGGCCCGATCCCGAAGATGCTCCCGAGCCGTCGACCGGCCTGCGGGGGATCGACAACTTTGAAGCCTTCATGAAATTCCTAGCGCCGTTGGATCGGGGGCCCATCGATGACGCAACTCGGCAAGGGGAGGCCATTTTCGCGGCGATCGGCTGCGTCAGCTGTCACGTCCCGGTCTTGATGACGAGCCGAAGCTCGAACCCCGTCTTTGATAACAAGCCGGTGCCTCTTTACTCGGATTTGCTATTGCACGATGTCGCCACAGGGGACGGCATCGAGCAAGAAGCAGCCGCCCCCAACGAGATCCGAACCCCGGCACTCTGGGGACTGCGACTTCGCCGTCCTTTCCTGCACGACGGAAGCGCTTCAACCGTCAAAGACGCCATTCTTCGCCACGGCGCAGAAGCAGAACAGGCTCGCCAGAGCTTCCTCGACCTGAGCCCTGAAGATCGCTCGGCGCTGTCGGCGTTTCTCCATTCGCTTTAGTCGAACATCGAAAGGGGCAGCCTCGTACCCGGGGAGGAATCGGTTCGCCTCCGCCAGTGCTCGGCGGGAAACGTAGCATCTCGGGCCCCAAGTAGAGAATCCCGGGTATCACGACACTATAGAGGAGAGCGCCGGGCCTGTCGCCGTGGCCGAGACCTATCAGAGACGAAGTTCACAAGAGGGGTACACGAACAAGGACCTCAGAATGGTGGAGGCGGCGGGAGTCGAACTATTTCCCAGTGTTGCCTCGCCGTAAGTTATTGATTTCATTAAACGACAGAAACGCTGAAAACGCTGCTTCCACGGAATCTACGTACACGAGACGTACACGGACCCGTTTCGGCTAAAGAAAATCGGCTTCCAGCCCCCGTTGACGGAGGCTACTACTGAATACCGGACGGGGATCGGTTCCGCGAGTCGGCGGTGCCGCTCAGTTGACTTCGCTCGGCTCCCTTCTTGCTCTCTGGAGGCTACCGGCCGGAAGCTGACCGAACTCTTCTAGGCTTTCCACGGGGAGTCCGTGGCCGCGAGCTAGGTGAGGTTCGCGCACGCGGAGGAGCATTTGCATAGCCATCGTCAGGGCACACTGTTTCAGCATCCAGCCTCGGTCCATGTACTTGTGTTCTTGCTCGTCGTGGAGGACCTCGGCAACTGCAGCGATAAAGGCGGCGGTCGTTACATCGGCAAGGTTCAGGTGGTCGAGGTCGGCAAGCAGGACACTGTCAGGACTCCCAGGTTCGATCCCGCTGGCCCGGAGAATCCTGCAAAAGACGAACTCGGTTGGGCTGCGTTTGTTCATATGGACGGCGTTACCAGAGGGAGTCTGTACGAGGTCTGAACCTTGGGGTACCCGAGGCTCATTCACTCGAGGTCACCGGCGCACCCTGATCAGACTCCTCCGCCGTCACGTCGATAATCCGGAAGTTCGGGTCATCGTCTAGGCGCTCTCCACACAACCCCTCTAGCATTTTCTTCCGCTCTGGTGTGAGGTATCGAGAGGCTCGACGCCTGGCAGCTCGAGCAAGAGAAGTACTTTGACACGTCCTGACTCCACTCGAGCGGCGATCACGCCAGCGGGTCCTTGTTGGGATTGCCTGAATCGGGCCGCTTGGCCTCGATCACAACGAGTGGTAGGCCGTTGACAAAACAGACCAGGTAACGTTCTCGGCAGAGCTTCTCAGCCATGCGATCGTAGACCTGGATCTGCGCGCTGAGCGCTTCGATCGCTAGCATTGCCGGTCGCACTTCGTCGCGCAACACCGCCGGCAGGTTCGGCATTGCGCGGCGGGCGAACCACTCGCCGGTCGAGGCCGGCAGCCGCTCGCCGAAGCTGGCCAGCACCCCGCGCACGGCGTTGATCAGCTTCGTGCGAGTTTCGACCAAGCCTTCCCGTAATCGCAGCAGAGCCCGATGTCGCTGGGTCTCGAGGCTGCGGAGCCGCACCGGGTTCAGCAACTCCGGCCAGCGCAGCGCGATCTCGGCCAGCCAGCGCGCGTCGCGGCGGTCGTCCTTCGAATACGTCTCGGTGATGATCTTCACCCGCTGAGCGTCCGCCACGATTGTCTCGTGGCCCAGCTCGTCGAGCAGCCGCGCCACCCAGTTCGATGAAGGACCGGTCTCGAGCGCCGCTCGCAAGCGTGGCAGCGACCCGAACAGCGCCTCGAAGTTCTTTCGGGTTGTTCGGATCTTGCGACGTTCGATGATCGTCCCGTCGCAGTCCAACAGACACACTTCGCTGGTCTTCAAACCCAGATCGATCCCGGCCACGACTGCGACCGCCGGCGTTTTCGTTTCTTTCGATTGCTTGCTATTGTTCTGCATGGTTCGTCCTCCTTATCTGGTTCGTTTCAACTCCGGGTCAACCTTCCCTGTGAAGGCCAAACCCGCTTCACCGGCAGCTTAGCGCCGTCGGGGGACGAACCTCCTCATCACATCTTGTTACCAACACCAATCCCGACGGCGCTACAATGGCCCCATCTTGATCGGCCAAACCATCAGCCATTACAAGATCACCGCCACTATGGGTCGGATTCTTGCACTTTGGGTGTTTCTGCTCCCAATCCTGCCCGCAGCAGCGGCGAAACTCGACGGGCAATGGCTGCTTGAGTTTCAAACGGAGGATGGCCAGGGTAGAGCTGAGCTCCGCCTCGACACTGAAGAGTCCGCCCTCAACGCAGAGTTGAGGATTGACAATCACCGGCTGGTCGGAAAGGCGGCGTTCACGGCCCACGAGTTCGAAGTAGACCTGCGGCACGCCGTACAGCCTGGGTCACCGGGTCACAGCTCGCGGCTTCTTCTCAGAGGCCACCTCGTCGGGGAGCATCTCAGGGGAACGTGGGATGACGGCACGAACGAGGGTGAATGGATGGGAACCCGATACTGACCGAAAGGCTGACCGACATCTACGAGGCCCGCGACGAATGTCGAGGGAGTGCTGGCTACGCTGGCGCGGGATGTCGAACACGACATCGTTGGGTGGCCTCCGTTCGCAGAAAAACCACGTTGGAGCAGGAGGCCACGACGAAGTAACGGCAACCTGTTTCAAAGCAGCTCAGGGGGCAAGACCAAGCGGAGAATCACGTGGCCAAAAAAACTTCCGGTCCTGAGCGGAAACGAGCTAGTGAGGGTTTGAGTTTTCAGGAGCTGGCTGAGCTACCCGAGGCTAATCCTTTTCCCGTCCTGCGCTGCGACAGCGCCGGCCGAATCCTGTATTTGAACCCTGCCGCGCGAAAGTTCCCGGCGCGGATCGGTCATCCCGAAGGGGCGCTGGCTGATCTGCTGCCTCCTGATTTCTCCTCGAAAGTACGAAGCTTGATCGACGAGAACCGAACCGTCGTTGACGAAGTGCAGCAATCGCTTGGACGCACCCTCTCCTTCACCTACAAACCGCTACCGCATAGCCGGCAGATCTTTGTGTTGATCGTGGATGTGACCGAACATGTGGAAGTAGTGCAACAGCTACGAGAGACTCAAGCCAAATTGCGGCAACTGGCGCAGCTCCCCGAGGCCAACCCCTTTCCGGTTTTGCGTTGCGATGATACAGGCCGCATCCTCTACTTGAATCCCGCTGCACGAGGCTTCACAGCTCGCATCGGTCGTCCCGAGAAAACCATTGAAGACGTGCTGCCTGCTGATTTTGGCGCCAGGCTCCGTAGGTTGATTGATCAGAACAAAACGGTTGTCGATGAAACACAGAAGTCGCTCGGACGCACGCTGGCCTTTACTTACCGGCCTATTCCGGATACACGCCAGATTTTTGTGTTGCTCGTGGATGTAACAGAACATGTGGAGGCATTGCAGCAGTTGCGGGAGGCGCAAGCCCGGCTCATCCAGTCCGAAAAGATGGCTTCGTTGGGCAGTCTGGTGGCGGGTGTCGCACACGAGATCAACACGCCGATCGGATCGATACAGTCAAACGCTGACGTCGCCCAGCGCGCCGTGCAGTTGATTCGCGAGTGGGTGGGCCAGTGGGCGGGGACCGAAGCCGGCGTCGTGGACGGGAGTCTTGCACAGGCGCTGAAAGCACTCGACGACACCAGCACCTTGACGAAGCTTGCTGTCGAGCGAATTGTCACCATTGTGACATCACTGCGCAACTTCGCTCGTCTTGATGAAGCCAGCGTCCAGAGGGCCGACCTTCACGTAGGCATCGACAGCACCCTCACCCTTCTTCATCACGAGCTTGGAAGGCGAATCCACGTGCGCCGGAATTACGGCTCTGTACCTGAGATAGAGTGCACGCCCGGTCAATTGAATCAAGCCTTCATGAACCTCCTCGTGAACTGGAATTTCCGTTTTGGCCATCCCGCGATGGTCAGGATACTCCGATCCGCGGCTCGGGTGCAAGGTCTTCGTCTTCCTCTCACGATCGATGCTCCGTTCGCTCCCGTTTGGGTCGCTGAATGCCGCTCGATCGCCGCGTTCCAGCTCGCTGGAGGGCTTTTCGCCGACACGGCTCCGAGTAGTTCCCTCTTCAGCAACCCAGCGTCTCTTCTCCGTCGCAGCCGTCGCCCGTTACCCGCCTGGCACAGGCAGCGCCCAGATCCGCCCCAGCATCTCAGCGAACAGCTTGCGGTTGAGATGCCCCTCGGCCAACAGCAGCCAGTAATAGCGGGCATGCTTGACCAGCCGCCCTCCGGTTTTCATCAACCGATGCTGCAAGCTCGTCAGCGACCAGTTCTTGATCCTCTGCGCCAGCCCCAGCCGCCGCCACAGGTTCCCCAGGTTGTAGGCCAACACGCTCAACTGCAAACGCACCTCGTTTGCCCGGAAACGATGACAGGACAGCCGTGTCCAGTGGGTTGCCTGCTTGCCTTCCTTGATCCATTGCTCGGCCGTGCCGCGCTTGTTGTAGAAGCGCACCAGCGACCGACTGGGCAAGCTCATGCTCGTGACGATGAACCCGACGCGAGGAAACAACTCGCCTTGGTGGTGCTCAACCTTGGCCACAACCCGCCGAGGCTTCGACCAACTCGCGGCCTGATAGCGGAAGCTCTTGTAGCGCACTAGTGGCTTCAGGCTCGGCCTGCCCGGCGGACGGAACAGAATCTCTTCGATCTCCAACTCCAGGTTCTTGTTTGCTGGGATGCGAATGACGTAGTCCACTCCGCGATCCTCCAACGCCTCGTAGATCTCCGGCTTGGCGAAGGCGGCGTCGGCGCGGAACGTCACTTGCTTGCCTTCTCCCTGTTGGCGCTCGATCTCGGGCAGCAGCAGTTCGTCCCAGTCCTCGGCGCTGGACACGTTACCCGCTCGCAGCTTCGCCGCCAGACAATCACCGTGCTGGTTGAACAGCAACAGCGGGTGGTAGCAGGTGGACTCGAAATGGCCGTTGTAAGCGCTGCCTTCCTGCTGACCGTGGACCGGGCTTTCCGTGGAGTCCATATCGAGCACGACACGCTCGGACTCGTCCTGCGCTTGGGCTTGAGCGACCAACTCGCGGTTCACCGCCATCAGCCCAAGCAGGTTCTCTTCACTGGCCAGCAGCTCTGCCTCAAAGCTTTGTAGACGCGACGTAAGCGCCCCGCCGCGATCCCAGTTCTTCTTCGAGCCGATCAGACGAAAAGTCGGGTCAGCCGAGACACGGGCAGCATCGTTGAGATCCTCGTAGCCGGCGAGGCGGCTGTAGACCGATTGCCGCACCAGGTCGGCCAGTGGGAACTTCTTGTTTGTGCCTTGCCGCGAATCCGTCAGATGCTCGTCGATCAGCTTGCCCAGTCCGAGCCGCTCGTCCAGTTCCCGAATGAGAATCAGGCCACCATCCGAGGTGACGCGCGATCCTTGGAAATCGACTTTCAGAAATCCGTTGAAGGTGAGCTGAAACGGCTTGTTTTCTTTTTCACCCATTGGGTGTTGGCCTCCGTGCGTCCTGACAGGGCTTGAACCCCTATAAATAAAGACGCTGAAGGCCGCTGCAAGGTCGGGATGCCGAAATCAAATTGGAAATGCGGGATGAGAACCATACAGGTCAGACCACCAACTTTTGGCGACCACGAGTTCATCGAATTTTGCAGGGGCGGGTCCTTCCCTTTGAGTGCCAGCAGTGCACTCCGCCGATGGTGGAATGGGCCAAAGAGAACAAGAAGCTGCTCGTGCTCTCACGCGAAGTTAATTGTCTGGAAGGTCGAGTAGCGGCGGCTCGGCCCAGTCCGTGGTGCGGAGGAGTGAGATGAGAGCAGAAATCACTAAAGCGGACCGGCGAGACGGTCTTCCATTGCCACTTATCGAGGGAGGCCAGCCAAACACTCCAGCAGGGCAAATGAAGACGACAGAGCTGAAGAGGCAGGTTTTCACAACGTCCCGCGAGCTGGAATACTTCTCCGAAAGCGAACTGACGACTCAGACGGGCTACCCCAAAGAGCAGTGGTGGCCGGGCGTAGTGGTCAAAGAACTGCTGGACAACTCACTGGATGCTTGTGAGCAGGCTGGCGTGGCACCGGTGATCAGTGTCGATTTCCGGGATCAGTCGGTCGTTGTCAGCGACAACGGCCCGGGTATTGCGAGCGAAGTAGTCCGCAAGATCCTCGATTTCTCCACGCGGACCAGCGACAAACAGGCGTACGTGTCGCCTACCCGCGGTGCCCAGGGGAATGCGCTGAAGACCCTCCTCGCCATCCCTTACGTCCTGAGTGGAGGTAAGACGGGAACGATTGAGATCGAGTCTCAAGGCGTCCGCCACACGATCTCGGTATCAACCGACCATATCGCCAGGCGGCCGCGTATCGAGCAGGGAACCGAGGAAATTGTAAGAACCGACGGCACCTCGATTCTGTTGAAGCTCGATTCAGCTAGCTCAAACGGCGTCTCTCAAGACACCCAAAATTTACAAAAGCTGGTTTTTGATTACGCCCTGTTCAATCCACACGCCACGCTTACCCTGCGGCAGCCGGGCGACGAGAGTCACTTCTCGGCCACAACGACGAACTGGCGGAAATGGTTGCCCAGCGATCCGACCAGCGCTCACTGGTACAACGTCGAGCGGTTCGAGAACCTCATTGCTTCCTATGTCGCAGCCGAAAGTGATGGGGGCAGAGCCCGGACGGTGCGGGAGTTCGTTTCGGAATTCAGGGGCCTCTCCAGTACAGTCAAACAGAAGAAAGTCACCGACCAGCTCGATTTGAGTCGGGCCTACCTCCGCGATCTCGTCGTCGGCGAAGGGAAACTCGACCGCCAAGTGCTCTCCCAACTACTCCACGAAATGCAGGCGTCCTCGAGACCGGTGAAGCCCGAGGCTCTCGGCGTTCTCGGGCAGGATCATTTTCGGCAACATCTCAGCAGTTCGGATGGTAGCGGCGACAACACCCTTCGCTACAACCGGACGAAAGGCATTGACCCTCGCGGTCTGCCGTTCGTGGTGGAGGTTGCATTCGCCATGACTGAAGACGAACAGCTGCGCGGCCTACACATCGGACTCAATTGGAGCGTCCCCCTGAGCAACCCGATTCAGCAGATCAGGTTTGCTCTCGGTGACGGCGGCGATCACTACGGCCTCTCGGCTTTGCTTGCCGACAGCCGAATCGATATCGAACGTGATCCGGTTTGCCTGGTAATCCATCTGATCTCTCCGCGGTTCAACTTCACCGATCGAGGCAAAGGAAGTGTGGGTCTATGAAATCCTTTGCGGATTCGCTGGCCAGGGCAGTGCAGAAGACCACTAAGGACTGGGCCGCCATCAAGAAGAAGGAAGAACGAGATCGCCGCCAGGCCGCTCGCCTCACAGAGAGGTACATACGCGGCCGCAGCCTGCGGACGACGACCAAAGAGGCCGCGTTCGCCGCGATCCCACACGCCTACCGGAAGGCAGGTGGCGGGCAGTATGCGGTGAATGCGCGGCAGCTCATGTATGCGGCGCGACCGGCTATTCAGGAACAAACTGGTCAACAGCTAAACGACGCTTACTTCACCCAGACATTGTTGCCGGACTACATCCGTGATCATCCAGCAGAAACGGCCGATTGGGATGTCGTTTACGATGCTCGCGGTCACCTTCTTGAACCTCACACAGGGATACGCATTGACTTAGGGACCTTGGGGGTAAGGGAGTACCTGACTGGGATGAAAGAGGAACCTGACCCAGAGATTGAGCCACCAGAGTTTTCGGCGGAGTTCCCGACCCACGGTCCCAAGAACCGGTTCGGCAGCATCCTCTACATCGAGAAAGAAGGTTTTCTGCCCTTGTTGCAGCAGGCTAAGTTTGCGGAGCGGTACGACCTGGCGATCATGTCGAGCAAAGGAATGGGAACGACGGCGGTGCGAACGCTCATCGAATCGTTGTGCGACGAGGTCGAGGTCCTCGTTCTACACGACTTCGACAAGAGCGGCTTTAGCATCGTCGGGACGCTGACGCGCGATACCCGAAGGTATGAGTTCGCCGTCGCGCCCCAGGTGGTCGATCTTGGACTACGGCTCGGCGACGTCAAGAAGTGGCACCTACAAGCCGAGACGGTCAGATACCCATCCGATCCGAGCTCCAACTTGAGGCTGAACGGAGCGACGCAGGAGGAGATTGAATTTCTTAGCGGCGAGAGCGACTGGCGATCTTACCGGGGACAGCGAGTGGAGCTCAACGCCTTCACAAGTGATGCCTTTGTCAAATGGTTGGAATCGAAGCTCGAGGAACAAGGAGTAGTGAAGGTCATCCCGGACGACTCGACCTTGGAGAGCGCTTACCGGTGGACTTTGAGCATGCAGCAGTACCGAGAGGCCATTGACGAAGCGAGGCAAGAGATTCAGGATCGCGTGGCCGCCGCCGAGATCCCCCAGAACCTTCGCACCGATCTCAAAGAGCGAATGAAGAGTCATCCATCACAACCCTGGGATGAGGCTCTGGAGCAAATCCTGCCTTCGAGTGAGGACCTAGCGGAGAGTCAGAACGAGGGAGCACGCAAACCCATTTAACTGAAGATGCACCGCCTTGCCCCACAACCGCCGCAAGGTTTGTTGAAACAGGGCGCTTACCAGCAAGTTTTGTGTGGGGCAAAAGATGGACAAATGTCACGGACGGCAGTTGGTTTGGAGCAAAAGCAGCGCTGGATGCGTGAGCGCCACGCATTGACAGAACCGGCGCAGCGCTCAGAGCCGTCCCCGTTGGACTTTCGGCAACGCCACTACACGGTCGCTGAGGTTGCCGAGCTTTGGAACCTGTCGCCCGACGCCGTGCGTAGGCTGTTCGAGAATGAGCCAGCGGTTCTCGCACTGGGTGGCAAGGGTGGCCGGGGCAGGCGCCCTTACACGACCTTGCGGATTCCCGAGAATGTCGTTGAGCGGGTCTACCGCCGGCAGTTGAGTCGATGAGGGCAGTAAAGGTAGAATCGGCGCCATGCTAACCATCTACCGAAGACACACAAAGCGCTGTTCACACCTGGATGAGGGGCGCAAGTATCGCCGCTGCCGCTGCCCCATTTGGGTGGACGGCTCGCTGGCCGGGAAAGCGCTCCGCAAATCGCTTGGGACGATCAATTGGGAAGGGGCTCAATCACTAATCCGGCGTTGGGAAGACGAGAGGACTGCGGAGGAATCCGAAACGCCCATCACGACGAAAGAAGCCTGTGAAGAGTTCATGGCTGATGCGGGGGCTCGCAAGTTGAGCGAGGCCACGATCTACAAGTACAGCTTGCTATTCCGACAGGTTCAAAACTTCGCCGACGAGCGAGGCATACGGTACTTGGATGAGTTCGACACCCGGGTGACCCGAAAGTTCCGCGCGACGTGGAAGGATGCCGCGATTTCTGCTTTGAAGAAGCTGGAGCGGCTGCGAGCCTTTTTCAGATTCTGCCACGAAGCAGGTTGGATCGCCGAGAACCCCGCGTTGCGGCTCAAGAACCCGAAGGTGTCACAGCGACCCACAATGCCTTTCGAGCGCGAGGAGATGATCTCTATTCTAGGGGCCTGCGGCCAGTACCCCGACAACTACGGCCGCACCGGGCAAACCGACGCAAGGCGGCTCCGCGCGCTGGTGCTGTTACTCCGCTACAGCGGCCTTCGCATCGGTGATGCGGTCACCCTCGGGTGTGACCGGATTCGTGATGGACGCCTCTTTCTCTACACAGAAAAGACCGACGTGCCCGTCTACCTGCCGTTGCCTGATTTCGTCATCGAAACCCTGGAAGCGTGTCCGCGGACACATCCGGACTACTTTTTCTGGACCGGCGGGTCGAAGAAAAAGAGCGCCGTGGGTAATTGGCAGCGGAGTCTAGCCAAGCTGTTCACGCTCGCTGCTGTTCGAGGCGGGCACGCCCACCGCTTCCGCGACTCATTCTCCGTGGAGTTGCTCTTGCAAGGGGTCCCTATTGAGCGCCTATCGGTGCTGTTGGGCCACTCGAGTGTGCGGGTCACCGAGAAGCATTACGCACCCTGGGTACGGGCCCGACAGGAGCAGTTGGAAGCCGACGTCAGGCGAACATGGAGCGAAGATCCCCTGTTGCTTTCCGAGACGAAGGGTACACGAGACGTACACGGACCAGGGCCCCTCCAGTAAGTTACTGATCTAAAAGGACATAAGAATGGTGGAGGGCTTGCAGAGTTTCCGCAACCCATACTCTCTTAGAACCGATATGCGTAATACATTGATTTAAAGAGCCTTACGAACGTCAACGGATGGCTTCCACATGGAGGAAATCCTTATTTATCCATATTTCCCCCCTTTAAGACTCGGACGCGGGTTCGATTCCCGATGATGGTCACATCAGCCGTTCCTCTGACACTGGGGCCGGGGATGCCCGGATCGTCATTCTGGACGCTGTTTACCCTCGACTGACGGCGCGCCTCTCGTAGGGACCGGCACGGGGTTCGCGCAAAAGCTCGAGGAGCCATGGGATCGACGATGTCGGATCGAGCCACTCGTCGATCCGGTCGGAGTCAATGATCGCCGGTTGTCGATAGTGGATGGCGGCCAGCGCCGGCGAGGCCGCCGTCGTGATGATGGAGAAGGTCTCCAGGGATTTTTCGGTCCTGTCCCAGCGCTCCCAAAGCGCGGCGAACGACAGCGGTGATCCGTCCCGAGCGCCAGAAAGAAGGGCTGCTTGGCGAGCCGGGTCCGTTGCCACTCGAACCAACCGTTAGCTGGCACCAGGCACCGGCGGAAATGGAATGCAGTAACGAACGACGGCTTGTAGTGAACGGATTCCGCCCGAACATTGATGAGGAGCCATTCCACCTTGCTGTCCTCTACCCAGAAAGGGACCAGTCCCCAACGGAGCTTGGCAACGGCAAGGTTCCCGTCCTCATCGAGCCGACATGCCGCGAAGTCCTGCGTTGGAGCACTGTTATACCCGCATTTCCAATTTGATTTCGGCATCCCGACCTTGCAGCGGCCTTCAGCGTCTTTATTTATAGGGGTTCAAGCCCTGTCAGGACGCACGGAGGCCAACACCCAATGGGTGAAAAAGAAAACAAGCCGTTTCAGCTCACCTTCAACGGATTTCTGAAAGTCGATTTCCAAGGATCGCGCGTCACCTCGGATGGTGGCCTGATTCTCATTCGGGAACTGGACGAGCGGCTCGGACTGGGCAAGCTGATCGACGAGCATCTGACGGATTCGCGGCAAGGCACAAACAAGAAGTTCCCACTGGCCGACCTGGTGCGGCAATCGGTCTACAGCCGCCTCGCCGGCTACGAGGATCTCAACGATGCTGCCCGTGTCTCGGCTGACCCGACTTTTCGTCTGATCGGCTCGAAGAAGAACTGGGATCGCGGCGGGGCGCTTACGTCGCGTCTACAAAGCTTTGAGGCAGAGCTGCTGGCCAGTGAAGAGAACCTGCTTGGGCTGATGGCGGTGAACCGCGAGTTGGTCGCTCAAGCCCAAGCGCAGGACGAGTCCGAGCGTGTCGTGCTCGATATGGACTCCACGGAAAGCCCGGTCCACGGTCAGCAGGAAGGCAGCGCTTACAACGGCCATTTCGAGTCCACCTGCTACCACCCGCTGTTGCTGTTCAACCAGCACGGTGATTGTCTGGCGGCGAAGCTGCGAGCGGGTAACGTGTCCAGCGCCGAGGACTGGGACGAACTGCTGCTGCCCGAGATCGAGCGCCAACAGGGAGAAGGCAAGCAAGTGACGTTCCGCGCCGACGCCGCCTTCGCCAAGCCGGAGATCTACGAGGCGTTGGAGGATCGCGGAGTGGACTACGTCATTCGCATCCCAGCAAACAAGAACCTGGAGTTGGAGATCGAAGAGATTCTGTTCCGTCCGCCGGGCAGGCCGAGCCTGAAGCCACTAGTGCGCTACAAGAGCTTCCGCTATCAGGCCGCGAGTTGGTCGAAGCCTCGGCGGGTTGTGGCCAAGGTTGAGCACCACCAAGGCGAGTTGTTTCCTCGCGTCGGGTTCATCGTCACGAGCATGAGCTTGCCCAGTCGGTCGCTGGTGCGCTTCTACAACAAGCGCGGCACGGCCGAGCAATGGATCAAGGAAGGCAAGCAGGCAACCCACTGGACACGGCTGTCCTGTCATCGTTTCCGGGCAAACGAGGTGCGTTTGCAGTTGAGCGTGTTGGCCTACAACCTGGGGAACCTGTGGCGGCGGCTGGGGCTGGCGCAGAGGATCAAGAACTGGTCGCTGACGAGCTTGCAGCATCGGTTGATGAAAACCGGAGGACGGCTGGTCAAGCATGCCCGCTATTACTGGCTGCTGTTGGCCGAGGGGCATCTCAACCGCAAGCTGTTCGCTGAGATGCTGGGGCGGATCTGGGCGCTGCCTGTGCCAGGCGGGTAACGGGCGACGGCTGCGACGGAGAAGAGACGCTGGGTTGCTGAAGAGGGAACTACTCGGAGCCGTGTCGGCGAAAAGCCCTCCAGCGAGCTGGAACGCGGCGATCGAGCGGCATTCAGCGACCCAAACGGGAGCGAACGGAGCATCGATCGTGAGAGGAAGACGAAGACCTTGCACCCGAGCCGCGGATCGGAGTATCCTGACCATCGCGGGATGGCCAAAACGGAAATTCCAGTCAAACAGATTCAAGTACCACCATTTCGAGAAGTAGAAATCCGCCTGAGTGAGGTCCGCGTTGTAATACACCGTCGAAAAACTAACGATCGAGTAGCCCCACCGCTGTAGGAATTCCGTCAACCGGTTCTTCCGCAGCAATCGCCTCACCGGGCGCCAGTCAGCCTTGTCCTTCAAATCGGCGGCCACGAGGCTGTCTCAGTGCTGTCCGGGGAAAGTCGCGCCATCGGACGGTAAGTCTCGACCGTTCAATGTCTTATGGCCTGTTTTGCCCGGGAACGATTTGAAATCCCGAGGCCGCAAATGGTCGCCTGAACGGAGCATCCGGACGCGGCACAATGAGGGATGAACCTTGGCCGTACGGTTTTCTCCCAACTGATCGAGCACCTACCGAGCAAAGAGTTTCAGAAATGTGTATCGCGCTACCGCGGCGATTCCTATTATATAGCATGCTAGTTTGGCACTCCCAGACAGACTCAAAGAAGCCGTTTTTAGCTACCCATACCAAGGATGCCCCTGATTGCTTCTAACCAGCCCATATGCTTAATAATCGCAAGGAGTGAGGCAACCACTGGAATCACTAAAAAAACAGCCTTTATGAGACGCCCCAGTAGACTGGATTCTGCTCTGTCTGCGTCGAAGCCAGAGGCAGCTATGAGGCTGAATGGCATATGAGCGAAGCGTTGGAGCACCTGACCTATCCACCAAAGTGGATTAAATGTTCTCACTACAGAATTTCGTCGATCGGCGGCGTACACACCAATAGCACGTTGGAGCATGTCTGTCACATGGACGGGTTCGAGCGAAAAATTAGAAAGATTGAATAGGTTAGTCCACTGCTGTCCGGTTAAAAGTCGAATAGAATCAATTGGTTGGGGTCATAGGGGGATTCGTTTGGGGAGTCGGATGGCTGGAGTGCCTGTAAAAGGGGCATTTTTTCGAATTGCGTAACGCTGAGAATCTGTAGAATCTGGTAAAGACTCGCTTCCAGCCCGAGGCGTTTCCGGACGATGGCGATGAGCACGTAAATCGAGACAGCGATCCAGATCTGCGTCTTGACGGCGTTCTCGCTGGTGCCGTAAAACGAGTTGATTCGCAGATGTTGCTTGATCCACTTGAAGAACAACTCAATCTGCCAACGCGACTTGTAGATGTGGGCGATGGTCAGCGCCGGGAGCGCGAAGTTGTTGGTCAGAAACTTCAGCCGCTTGTTCGTCCGGGCGTCGAAGTAACTGACCCTCCGCAACGGGTCGGGATAGGCTTGGGCCGATTCGATGGCAGCCAGTATGACGGTCTGATCCGAGCGCAAGCCCGTGGATTTGTCGACGGGATGCGAGTAGCGCCGTTGGAGCAAGATGTTCTTCTTGGTTCGCACGACGAAGAACGACGAGCAGAGAGTGAACACGAAGAGGCGTTCGAAATCGACGTAGGCCCGATCCATGACGTAGAACGCGCCGGCCTCCGGGCCGATCTCGTCGAGGATGTTGATGTCGTGCACTTTGCCTCCAGTAATGCGGATGAACGTGGGAATATTGCCGTGCAGATCCAGCAGCGTGTGCATCTTCACGGCGGCTTTTTGCTTGCGGAATCTCGCCCACGGAAACAGCGACAGGCAGAGGTCGATTGTTGTCGAGTCGAGAGCGTACAGAGTCTGGTCCAAGTCCACACCGATCGGGTCGTGGGCATATAACGGCCGTGCCATGCCAATCAAGACCTGCGCGAAGTCCGCGTAGATCCGCCAGTCGCGCGACTCGTTCGCGTCGGCCAGTGTCGAGCGCGCTACCCTGCCGCGGAATCCCATGTGGTAGAGTTTGCCGTGCATCGAACGCAGGCACGTCTCGATGTCGCGGAGGCTTGCCCGATAGGTCAGCTGGGCGAATGCCATCGCAAGAAACTGATCCCAGCAGGAGAAACTTTTCAGATAGGAATCGCCGCGGTAGCGCGATACACATTTCTGAAACTCTTTGCTCGGTAGGTGCTCGATCAGTTGGGAGAAAACCGTACGGCCAAGGTTCATCCCTCATTGTGCCGCGTCCGGATGCTCCGTTCAGGCGACCATTTGCGGCCTCGGGATTTCAAATCGTTCCCGGGCAAAACAGGCCATAAGACATTGAACGGTCGAGACTTACCGTCCGATGGCGCGACTTTCCCCGGACAGCACTGAGGTTAGTCAAGAGATTAACATTTTCCTTACGTCTACCGGACAATGCTGAGCTCGTACGCTCGACTGTTGTTGGTATGCCTGCCGTGAAAGTCATCCCGATAGTTTCACCGATCATCAAGTTAATAGCCTTACGTATATTTCTTTCTTCTTCCTCAATATCGGCTTCAGTAATGGATGATGACTGAGTACTATTAAAATATCTGACAACATAATCGTTAAATGTTGCCAATTTCTCCAGACGTCTCTTGTTCTCCCACAAGGTGATCTCATAGTAGTATTTCATCTTTGTCGACCAAGGAAGTAACATTGTTCCACAGGCCGCGGTGTATAGGCAAAGTGCTGGACATCCGCAGGTTTAACCGAGCGATTCAGATTGTCGAGTTCGCGATAAGAGCCCTTTCTTGAGGACCTGATCGCCGCCGAGCTTGTAACAGGTGGACTCGTTTGTGGGGGTTAGTCACCAGCCTCTGCGTCATCAACTACTCCATATCTCCTGCAAGATAAAGAACGCCTACTGCGCCAAGCACTAAGCCCATCGGATAGTCGATTTTTTGCTGCAGCGTGAACAGCTCGGCCTTTGCTTTAGCTAGAGGGCTACGAGCAAGCTTCCCCGCTATAGGAACGCGAACAGCAACACTGTCGGTAGTATCTTGAAGAAAAGAACTTCCTCTATACCGAGCAAAGAGTTTCAGAAATGTGTATCGCGCTACCGCGGCGATTCCTATCTGAAAAGTTTCTCCTGCTGGGATCAGTTTCTTGCGATGGCATTCGCCCAGCTGACCTATCGGGCAAGCCTCCGCGACATCGAGACGTGCCTGCGTTCGATGCACGGCAAACTCTACCACATGGGATTCCGCGGCAGGGTAGCGCGCTCGACACTGGCCGACGCGAACGAGTCGCGCGACTGGCGGATCTACGCGGACTTCGCGCAGGTCTTGATTGGCATGGCACGGCCGTTATATGCCCACGACCCGATCGGTGTGGACTTGGACCAGACTCTGTACGCTCTCGACTCGACAACAATCGACCTCTGCCTGTCGCTGTTTCCGTGGGCGAGATTCCGCAAGCAAAAAGCCGCCGTGAAGATGCACACGCTGCTGGATCTGCACGGCAATATTCCCACGTTCATCCGCATTACTGGAGGCAAAGTGCACGACATCAACATCCTCGACGAGATCGGCCCGGAGGCCGGCGCGTTCTACGTCATGGATCGGGCCTACGTCGATTTCGAACGCCTCTTCGTGTTCACTCTCTGCTCGTCGTTCTTCGTCGTGCGAACCAAGAAGAACATCTTGCTCCAACGGCGCTACTCGCATCCCGTCGACAAATCCACGGGCTTGCGCTCGGATCAGACCGTCATACTGGCTGCCATCGAATCGGCCCAAGCCTATCCCGACCCGTTGCGGAGGGTCAGTTACTTCGACGCCCGGACGAACAAGCGGCTGAAGTTTCTGACCAACAACTTCGCGCTCCCGGCGCTGACCATCGCCCACATCTACAAGTCGCGTTGGCAGATTGAGTTGTTCTTCAAGTGGATCAAGCAACATCTGCGAATCAACTCGTTTTACGGCACCAGCGAGAACGCCGTCAAGACGCAGATCTGGATCGCTGTCTCGATTTACGTGCTCATCGCCATCGTCCGGAAACGCCTCGGGCTGGAAGCGAGTCTTTACCAGATTCTACAGATTCTCAGCGTTACGCAATTCGAAAAAATGCCCCTTTTACAGGCACTCCAGCCATCCGACTCCCCAAACGAATCCCCCTATGACCCCAACCAATTGATTCTATTCGACTTTTAACCGGACAGCAGTGATCAAGCGACTACAAGAAGAGGATCTCTTCACACGCTGTCTGTTATTAGTGCTGGTGCTCGATCAGTTGGGAGAAAACCGTACGGCCAAGGTTCATCCCTCATTGTGCCGCGTCCGGATGCTCCGTTCAGGCGACCATTTGCGGCCTCGGGATTTCAAATCGTTCCCGGGCAAAACAGGCCATAAGACATTGAACGGTCGAGACTTACCGTCCGATGGCGCGACTTTCCCCGGACAGCACTGTCGCTTGATATACTCTCTGGGTGTAATCAGTGGCATGATCAACTCCTTATTGTTGTTGGAGGTGGTGACCTTACCTCGTACCATCGTCTATCTCAGTAACTCGATGCTGACAAGAGATCGTTGAAGCCGGGGGGAGCGCAGCACAGCCGGCTCAATTTCAGGTTGCACAGGTCGTGGATCTGACGCCAGATCAGTTGCTGGGTAAAGCGGCCATACATCGTAGGATGCTCTCCACGTCCTCCGTCTCGAGTCGGTCACGTTTGCCGGGATCTGATCCAGCCATGGCACGCCGCGTTCACGAATTAGCCGAAATGAGGTAATCCACAATTTTACAAGAATCTACGTCTTAGGGGAAATGCCCCCTATCCGGGACAGATTGGAAACGTTAGTCAATTAGTAACCGCTTGGTTTGCGAAATGCGGAAACCAAGGTCGGCGTAGTCGAGTTGCGGGATGTCGAGGTCTCGCCGTGCGTACAACGAAAACTGCCTAATAGCCATCTCGTCGGCGGGTGTGGGAAGGTTTTCGAGCAAATTGGCAGGAATAGTCAAACCACCGTTAACCGCTGGGACGCTGCAGCTCACTCCCGATACCACCCGGCGGGAAGAGTCGTGTTGATCAGAGGTCCGGACACCGATTAGCAAGTCCACCCTGTCCCCGGATGCGTAACTTCGGCCCGTCCATTCGACAGCAATGTCTTCGCTAAGATCTATTGACGCCGGAGCTATCACCGCCGGTAGGACCGGCAATTCGACCGCTGCTCCGAAGGCCGCTACGTCGGCACCTCCCGGAGCCCGTAACGTCCAAGTACCGGCCACGAGAAGGTCCGCGCTCCCCGGCTGATCGAACAGATTGAAGTAGTACCGATCATCGAACGGTGGCATCCGTCGCCGCAGTTCCATCTTTCGGTCCCCCGGACCGACAAACTCGAGCGACTCACCTGCGTCCGCTGGGATAAACAGAGGATTTGGCGGCGGCGGCCGTTGGGGTAGCGGCTGAACTGGTCCCCCGGAGAAGTCTCCGAGCACCCACCGGGGTAAAGAACCACACCACTCACCTATCTCTTCAAGAGGCGCCATCGACTGAGAGCTAAGCAAAGCCACCCCCGAGCCGTTGACGAGATCGAGGTTGGCCAGTGCCAGCAACCGTCGCCTCGGCAACGGTCGCTCGCCTTCGGTGGGAGAGATCACGTCCTCCTCGTCGCTTAAGAAGACTTGTAGCGTCTTGATGCGCTCACCGCGATCGAGTTCAGCGAGCTTTTCAGGCGACAGTTGCCATGGGTGATCGCATCTACCGGGGGTATCGCCAATCGCTACGGTGACTTGACCGGTCGAGCTTAGTCCACGGGAGACCGACACAGGAACGTAACACCCTGTGGGCAGGTCCTCGCGATTCGGCAGCATCACGTTGAATTGATCAACGCCAGCGAAACCGGGAGCAGGCCCTGCGTAATGCGGTTTGAGAGACAGATGTCCGACGGTCACCCGAATGTCCTCGGCAGCGGCCGGCTCACCTAAGCCGGTGCCCCAGAGGATGATGTACTGTCCGCCGCTAGCGGGGTTTGTGAGCGTATTGAGTGGTTGCTCGGTCGGCGAGATGAAATTTTGAATTACTCCAGGCCCGAACCCTTGTTGGCTGACCGCGAACAATCCCGGCATCGAGTCGACTACCAGAATTTCGACCCGCTCGCTGCGGCGGCCCTCGTAAACCGCCGTTAATTCAGCTGGTCCGGCAGGTATTTCAGACGGTAGAATGCCAGCCAGCTGAAAGGCCCAGGCGTGGACCATATCCGCGTTGTAGACCACGCCGCTCCCGACCGACCGAATCTGGATGCTTGATGCCGCGATTTCGGAGGGGAACGGCTGTGCTGCAAGAACCAAGTCGTCGGGTCCCAGCCAAGCGCCACGAACGAGAAAAATCCCACCGCGAGGCAGTGACGGCAAAAGCCTACTGACACTCGATGCCCCATGGCGAACCCCAAACGGTTCCACCACGGGGCTTGGTCTGTCAGTTTGAGCTGTCGCAACAAGACTGCTAACTACAAACAGGCTCAGCAGCACACGGTTCATACTCGCTACATCACCACTGATCTTCCTGGTTCCCGGGAGCTTCGCCGTTAGGGCCGGACTGCTGGTCTGCTTGTGGCCTCATCCTGTGCTCGGGCGGCACTTAGACCCTTATTCGGACACCTTCTCTCGGGAGCGCCCGAAGAGCGCTTCGCGCAAGCCGTCCAGCACACCTTCCAGCCGCGCCATGCGCTGCTCTAGAGCTGCCACCCGCCGGTCTAAAGCATCGAAACGACCTTCCAATGCCGCAAAGCGCTTGTCCATGTCCTCGCGCAAGCTCTTGACGCTCGCGTTCATGTCCTCGCGCAAGCCCTTGACGCTCGCCAAGAGCAGGCCTCCCAGCGTCACGCTCAGACCTCCCAACGCCACGCCCACGCTCAAAATGCCGATCAGTTCAGCGCTCATCGCCTATTCCCCCCCCTCACAGCGTCTTCCCCGCCCACCGCACCTGGCCGAGCACCTTGCCATCCCTCGGAAACGGCAGGGGTGAGTACTTCTACTGGTTAGTGTCCCCTGAAGGCTCGGTGGATTCGTCGGAATCCGTATCCGGCTCTTCGGGCTCGGTCCGTGCTGGCTCTGTCTCCACGGCTGCCGACTCTTCGGCCTCCGGCTCCGCCGGTGCCGTCGGTGCGGCTGCCGGGTCGGCGATCGGCTCAGGCTCGGACATCTCCTGGCATCCGCCTAGGGCGAGCAACGTGATCGCCGTGAGTAGTGTTGCTGTTCGGATCTTCATAGTTCCTACCTCCTTTG
Source organism: Bryobacterales bacterium (assembly GCA_965248205.1). Lineage (GTDB taxonomy): Bacteria > Acidobacteriota > Terriglobia > Bryobacterales > UBA6623. The sequence continues at coordinate 4,175,487 of CBDFIS010000006.1, read as the reverse complement.
AAGGGGACTTATCTACCTAAGTCAGCCTAGCATGAAGGCATACGTGTGGCCCGGTCGCTGGACTGCACAGCCCTCAAGGCCCAATGAGATCGAGGCCACAAATCCTGTCGTACTAAAAGCCCATGCCTCCGCAGTCGTCTATCCTCTGGCCGAATCGGGCCGGGAAAGCGCGCATGTGCAGCCAGGATACGTCGGATTCTTTGCCGTCGGCAATCAGCTTCGAGGTCTCCTTCTCCCACCCGTTCAAGGAGCTCCAAATGCACGCACACAGAGCCGCCACTTCGGAATCGCTCGGGTTAGAGTCGCGACCAAGCGTAAATTCTGGCACCGGCTCGTCGCACTTTACCAGAAATGGGTTTCCCGTGTTTGTGGGCGGATTATCGGTTTGTTCCTCACTTTTCAACGTGATCTGAGGCGGCCCCTTTGCCTCAATCTGAGGCGTCCCGCGATACTGTCCGATCCTTCCCGTGACACAAATCTCCTTGCCTTTGTATTCAGTCTCTGGCTTGCCAAAACGCGCCCGGCTCCGGCCCCAAATGACCACCGTGAAGATGTGATTAGGGTAGGGCTTGTCCAGGTTCAGGAAGGTTGGCCGCCCACGACTCGAAACGGCGTAACGCGTGCTTGCGACTTCACCGCAGACCGTAGCCGTCTCACCGACATGATTTTTCGCTTCGGCTGGAATAAGTTGACGTTCATCACTACCCAGAGGCGCCGCAGTAAGCGCAATCAGGACTACTACAAAACCTAGCGTGACAAGCGCTTGACGATTCATTTTAATGCTCATTTACTACCTCCGTGCCCTCACAGCGTCCTCCCCGCCCACAGCACCTGTCCGAGGATCCGGCCTTCTCTCGGCCACGGCAGCGGTTTGTAACGTCGGGTTGTCGCTCACTCGGCCGCTACTCCTGGCCTCCGATAATCGAGGACCACGTTGGCGAACACACCGGTCGGTATATCGCTATAGTTCTTTGTCCAGACGGCCAGGCCCGTCATCACCGTACACGCTTGCAAAAGCTCTCGCCCCTTAGCGAGACCAGGTAAACGCGCTCGAACGAGGAATCGAGACATGTTTTTCTGGCATCCCCGCAGACAAATTCTCGAAAGTCGTTAAGCTGGAGACCCGAAAATCACTGCTGTCCGGTTAAAAGTCGAATAGAATCAATTGGTTGGGGTCATAGGGGGATTCGTTTGGGGAGTCGGATGGCTGGAGTGCCTGTAAAAGGGGCATTTTTTCGAATTGCGTAACGCTGAGAATCTGTAGAATCTGGTAAAGACTCGCTTCCAGCCCGAGGCGTTTCCGGACGATGGCGATGAGCACGTAAATCGAGACAGCGATCCAGATCTGCGTCTTGACGGCGTTCTCGCTGGTGCCGTAAAACGAGTTGATTCGCAGATGTTGCTTGATCCACTTGAAGAACAACTCAATCTGCCAACGCGACTTGTAGATGTGGGCGATGGTCAGCGCCGGGAGCGCGAAGTTGTTGGTCAGAAACTTCAGCCGCTTGTTCGTCCGGGCGTCGAAGTAACTGACCCTCCGCAACGGGTCGGGATAGGCTTGGGCCGATTCGATGGCAGCCAGTATGACGGTCTGATCCGAGCGCAAGCCCGTGGATTTGTCGACGGGATGCGAGTAGCGCCGTTGGAGCAAGATGTTCTTCTTGGTTCGCACGACGAAGAACGACGAGCAGAGAGTGAACACGAAGAGGCGTTCGAAATCGACGTAGGCCCGATCCATGACGTAGAACGCGCCGGCCTCCGGGCCGATCTCGTCGAGGATGTTGATGTCGTGCACTTTGCCTCCAGTAATGCGGATGAACGTGGGAATATTGCCGTGCAGATCCAGCAGCGTGTGCATCTTCACGGCGGCTTTTTGCTTGCGGAATCTCGCCCACGGAAACAGCGACAGGCAGAGGTCGATTGTTGTCGAGTCGAGAGCGTACAGAGTCTGGTCCAAGTCCACACCGATCGGGTCGTGGGCATATAACGGCCGTGCCATGCCAATCAAGACCTGCGCGAAGTCCGCGTAGATCCGCCAGTCGCGCGACTCGTTCGCGTCGGCCAGTGTCGAGCGCGCTACCCTGCCGCGGAATCCCATGTGGTAGAGTTTGCCGTGCATCGAACGCAGGCACGTCTCGATGTCGCGGAGGCTTGCCCGATAGGTCAGCTGGGCGAATGCCATCGCAAGAAACTGATCCCAGCAGGAGAAACTTTTCAGATAGGAATCGCCGCGGTAGCGCGATACACATTTCTGAAACTCTTTGCTCGGTAGGTGCTCGATCAGTTGGGAGAAAACCGTACGGCCAAGGTTCATCCCTCATTGTGCCGCGTCCGGATGCTCCGTTCAGGCGACCATTTGCGGCCTCGGGATTTCAAATCGTTCCCGGGCAAAACAGGCCATAAGACATTGAACGGTCGAGACTTACCGTCCGATGGCGCGACTTTCCCCGGACAGCACTGCCCGAAAATATGTAGTCCTTAATTTCAACAACAAGCCATGTACCCTCCGCGTAGGCCTTACCCTTCTTCTGCTTCTTGTTGATCCGCTCGACGACCGCCCCGGCGTATTCGCACCAAATTGTCTTCTTAGACACGTACTGACACGGAGATCTTTGCGGTTTGCCGGTCTCCTTGTCGCGAGTCACCGCTCCGAAGGCATTTACCGAAATGCCGACGCGCTCCCTCTGGTATTCCTTGCGCAGCTCTTCATTGTGGTCCCACGAGGCAACCGTGATTTGGATCAGCTGATCAGTCCCGTCAGGCCGGAAATCGAGCAATCGGGCATCCGCAGCTCCATCATCGGTCGGGATAGACACCGATACGTCACGCGGAATGTTCTCTTCATGGGCTAGCATCAGCCCTAGCGGCACTACCTCTTCGCGGAACGCTTTCCGTGTTCGGGGCTCGTCGATTTTGCCTTTTACATCTTCGATCCATGCGACGAGGTCGTCGACTGACCGTACTGTGCGAACGTCTTCCTCCGTGATCACAGCGTCCTCCCCGCCCACCTGACCTGCCCAGCTATCCCTTCTTAGTGCCTTGAGCTTTCCTTCCAACCGTAGACCCTTACTCCGGCCAGCGTCCGAACAGCGAAAGGCCGGCGGCGTTCGTCGTGGGTCGCCTCGGCCGTGTACGCCCAGGCCAGTTGGCGAGCGGCGCCCACCCTGGCCAGTACCAGCAGCTGCGACCCCGCGAGCGGAAACCCTCCAGCCAGTCAATGGCCGGCAGGCGGTCTTCGGGGGCCGTCGAACGAGAGCAGCTCCCCGTACACGGCTCCCCAGGCGGCTACCATAGCGCATTTGGGGGCGGGTCGGGGGAGTACCTGGCCGGATAGGCGCGCCTGTGTGGCCACGTCGGGCAGGGGATCGGCGGTTCCGGGAGCGAGGACGTCCTCGTCGGGGACCTCGAGAACCGGGAAGCCGAGTCACTCATTGAGGCAGCCGCGAACTTGCACCTCCCGGATCTCCAGCGCGCCTTGGCAGAAGTGGTCATGGTTCCAGTAGCCGCTCTTGAGCGTACCGGTAGACGAAGAGCTTCAGCGTGGGGGAAGTGTGGGCTCTCCTGGGCCCTTCCCTTCCCCGTGGAGGTCGCGCGGGATCGCCCAGCGGGATCTTCACCGGACTGGAGATCGGATCGCGGCGGGTCGCTGATCCTTGTCTGCGAGCACCACAAGGCTGGGGTGGCAAGACCTGGCGGCCCAGCACATTCTCACTCCAGGCGCCGCTTAGCGGTCGTCGAGACTCGCCACTAAGAATTCCAATTGTCAAGAACCCCTAACCCCGTCTTCCCCTGGGGCGTTTCTGCACCTGCGGGAGCAATAGGACCAGCGCCTGGTTCACCAACGTGGCATTTGCGACGCGCGATAGCCCCGGCCCAAACATGGCTACGAACTCGGGATCAACAAAGTCGCTCGCCGACGTGAGAGAGGTGGGCGTCGTGCCACTACGGATATTCATCTTGCCAAGCGTCGGTTCCAATCGCTCCTGGAGCTTCTCGATCAGAGCGGCGCACACCGATAGCAGGAGCTCGGCATCACATCTGGCGACCGTCGAGACAAGGTTCGTTCTACGTGGCTTAAACGTGTAAGGTTTTCTCATTAGCACTCCTTGTTTGACTCAGTTGGGAACGACTCGTTGTTGTTTGAAGGTAGGGAGGATCTTGCCATTGGCCGAGGGTAACGTTAAGACCGATTCCCCGCTTCGGCCGACTTGTGACCACACCCCCGAGAACCACCCGGCACTCTCGGCACGTGGCGGACACGGTGGCGGAGTCTTATTGGGACCAGCAGCCGGAAACGATTCGGCGCCGTTTGATGCGGGTTGTCTCGAACTTGTAAACCCAGGCGAGCTCGCGGGCGCCGTCCACGGTGGCCGCGACCAGCACCCGCCGATAGAGGTTGGAAGCGCCCGGGCGAAAGCCCTCCAATCGGTCGATGGCCGGCAGGCGGTCTTCGGGGTCGTCAAAGGTAAGCAGCTCCCCGTACACGGCGCCCCAGGCGCCCGCTGTGGCGCTTTCGGGGACCGGTTGGGAGCATGACCCCAGCCGGGCGGACAGGCGCGCCTGTGTGGCCACGTCGTCCAACGGGTCGGCGGTCCCGTGGGCCAGGATGTCCTCGTCCGGAACCTCGAGCAGCGGAAAACCCGGCCCCTCGTAGAGTCGGCCGCGGACTTGGGCTTCCCGGACCTCCAGCACGCCCTGGCAGAAAGCGTCGTGATTCCAGTAGCCGCGCTTGAGGGTGCCGTAGACGAACAGCCTCAGCACGCCGGATGTGTTCTCCTTCGGGCATTCTCTGGGTTCTGTCGGCTTCTCTCTCGGCGTCATGGCGCCTCCTCTGCCGGGGCGGTCTTCCGCCGTCTGGCCTGCGCGACGAACTCGAACGGCTCAATCGAGAAGTCCATCAGAATTCGATGCCGGAACCGGATCAGGCTCATCGGGGGGATGTCCAGCTCGGCCCAGCCCGGCTCCTCGTCCAGGGCCGCGTCAAGGTAGGCCGGGTCGGAGGCATAGAGGACAGCCCGATGCCGATGGTGGATACGCAGCTCGAGCGGCTTGTTCCCCTTGAGGACGACGACGGTCTCCGGATCGAGCCGGGAGGCCAGCACCGCCGTCATCTGCCCTCGGCAGAGCTTGAGACGGTCCTTAAACCGGACGGTGTCAATCGGGCCACCTCTGGCGGCCCGGCCCGCCAGACGGCAGAGCAGCTCGCTGTCCACCTCGGCGAAGCGCCGCAGCTTGAACCGCCGGAACAGGGTGTTGGCGTTGTAGATGGTGCCGTTGTGGGTGCCGAGGATGTCCCCGGCCCGGATCGGGTGGTTGTTCCCGTTGACCTGTTCATCGCCCCGCGTGCGCCAGCGGGTGTGGCCGAGCACGAGCGTGGTGCGGTTGTCGACTCCGGCCAGGACCTCATGGAACGCCTTGTCGGTCACGAACTGCGTGGCCCGGACCGGGCGTTTGAAGAGTTGGTGGTCGCCGTCGCGGTTGAGCCAGGCCACTCCGGTGGCGTGGGGTCCCCGGCGCTCGCTCATCACGAGGAGCTCGGTGAACAGCCAGGCGAGGTAGTCGCGCTCCTCGGCGCGGCGCCGTTTCTGGCCCAGGATGATGCCGGCCTGTCCGCACATCAGAGCTTTTCCTCCTCCGGGTCGACCACGAATCCCTTGAACAGCCCTTCGGAATACGGACCGTGGTGGGCTTCGATCCAGCGCGCCGTCTCGGGAAAGTCGAGCGCCTCCGCGATCTTGATGACCGCGGGCCGGTCGAACATGTTGGTGAGTCCTGACCGTCTCACTGACTCGAGGCCTTGCCAGACGGCGGCGGGGATCGGTATCGGGGCCAGGGTGTCCTTGTCGACGAATTCCGCCAGGCCGTGGTCGACCAGAGAAGCGAGGAGCGAGTCGGCTTTCTCCTCGGGCGTGTCGCCTTTGACGATCAGGTCGATGCCGGAGAGCATCTTGGCGTTACGCAGGAGCATGTCGAGATAATCCCCGAGCGTCGCCTGGTCGGAGAAGAGCGCCGCTCCTCGCATGGCCCGGACGACTTCGAGGGCCGTCTTGCCGGCAAAGATTTCCCCTTCGCCTTGGAGCGGCTTGCCGTCGAGGTCCGTATCCGTGATCCGCACTTTCATGATCTGTTCTCTCCTTCTGCCCGCGTCGCGTCCTCCTCCTCGTAAGCCGGAGGCTGGGGTTGTGGCCCGACGTCTGTGGACGTTTCCGCCTCAATGGCGGGGGGCGCCTCGGACGCCGGTCTGCCGAGCCGGAACGCCGAGTCTCCCGGCAGCGCGGCCAGCAGGTGCTTGCGAGCCGTTTTGAACTCCTCGCCGATCAGTCCCAGGTGGAGCAGGAAGACCCGGAAGTCGTAGCGGGCGCTTTGGGGATTGAAGCGGCGCTTGCGGCTGGAGGCGGCGCGTCCGTTGAGCGCCTTGGCGGCCACGGCCAGCACCAGCTGGATGTAGGCTTTGATCTTGCCGGCGTGGAGCGTGGCTTCGAACCAGCGGAACTCGAGCGTGCCCCGGTACCAGACGTTGTGCAGGTTCACCCCGTGGTAGCGGGTACGGTCGAAGTGCTGCGGCTGGCGGTTGTGATAGCCGTACCAGATGAGATTGAGCTCGTCCGTGGTCCGCGGCCGCCGGCGCTCGATGTCCCGGATCAGCTCGTCGCGCACCGGCCGGGTGTAGCTCCGCTGCCGGTTCTCGGTGACGCCCAGCGCCGCGAGGATGAGTGGCTCCTGCTTATAGACGATCTTGGCCAGGTTGCCGAGGGTGCGGCCGTTGAAGGGACGCGCGTCCACGTGGACGTGGATGCCGCAATGCGCGTCGACCTTGGCGCCCGAGCGCCGCACCGCCCGGACGACCTCCTGGAGCGTCGGGATGTCGGCATACGCCAGGACCGGGCTGACGACCTCGGCCCGTAAGTGGCCTGGGACATGGCCGAGCGAGCTGTCGGAGACGACCTTCCAGGTGCGCCCCTGCTCGTCGATAATCTCCCAAGGGTCGAACACCCCGGGCCGTCCCGGATGGTGGACGTTGCCGCCCACCATCGACTGAATGGCCTCGGCCACGCGTTGGCGTGTGCGTCGGACCGTCTCGATTTCGACACCGAAGTGGATTTCGTGCAGATCCATGGTCCTCCTTGCTTTCCGTAACCCCTTGTCCGACAAGGGGTTCGTGGTTTGTGTTCACACACATGAACGCTTCTTCCCGAACAGAAAGCAAGGCGGTTCTGGAACTTAACTGATTGATATCAAATGGTTTATGTACGTTCTGCCGTAAGTCGCGGAAGAACCGGGACTTAGAGCACTTGCAAGGAAACGCCGGTGTTGGTCAGGCGCCCGGGGCGTCAGCGGCGAGGTGCTCGCGGTGGATGCGGAGGGTCTCGGTTTCCTCGCGGCGGATGCGGGCCATGAGGGCCCGGAACTCCTCCGTTTCCTCGGCGGAGAGCCCCAGGTGTTCTTCGATCCGCCCGAGGCGCGCGTCCAGATTGGCTAGCAGGTCCAGGGCGTGATCGCGCAGGAGCCCCGCGCGCTTTTCCTGCGGCGAGCGGATGAGCTCGGTCAGGCCGCCCTGGCGTTTGGTGATCATCGACTCGCCCCTCAGCTGAGCGTGGCCCCGAGGGTGTGGATGCGCGGATAGACGCGAACCGTGCCATTCATCCGCGCCTTGTAACGGACCTTGTTGCCGGTCGGATCGGTGAAGGCGCGCGTGAGGGTGTACTCGGTCCATTCCTGATCGATCTCTCGCGTCGACTCCAGCGGCATCTTTTCCCAGGTGGCGCCGTCGTCGTTGGAGGCAAGCCAGTCGACGGAGGTACCGCTCGGGATGTGCATCTGAGCGTAGACCTTGGTGTCGGCCACGCCCTGAGTCAGCTCGATCTGGCGGCTGACATAGTGGCCTTGGGTGATGTTCATGTGCTGGATGAGACTGACGTCCCTGAAATTGAGCGCCGGCGTGTCGTTGATTTGGCCGCCGGTGAACAGGGCGCGCAGCAGCACCCAGGTGGTACCGTCAGGCAACGTCTCTTCCTCGGCCGGCACGATGGCATTCCAGGTCGTCCCGTCGTCGGTCGAGTATTGCCACTCGACTCGGGTGCCTTCCGGTATGGCCGAGTACTCGTCGAGGTTGATCGCGCTGGTGTACCGCCCCCCGTCGAGCCGGAACCGATGAAACCGTACTTCTCCGCTTGCCTCGAAGTCGTAGCCGTAGATCTTGAGCGTCATGTCCGAAGCATTGAGCGGCGTCCAGGTCTCGGCGTTGGAGCTCTCGAGCAGCACGCCCTGGGCATAGGTCTGGCGGGTGATGACGCCGTTTTGTCCCAACTGTCCCAGCGTGGCGATGTGCACCCGATAGTCGTTGCTGTTGGTGAGGAGCACGACCGCGTAGCTGGTGTTGGCCTCGGCGTAGAACGAATCATCGAAGGTGATCTTGGTCTCGGTGCCCAGGTCGATCTCATCGGGAGCGACCACCTTTTCGGCCAGGACGACCTCGTTGGGCAGACCCGTGGTGACGCCGCGAATCTGGATGGTCACCGGGACGGCGGCGTCCTTGCTCGTGAACTCGACGCCGACGGCCGAGACGACGCGGTTGCGAGTGAAGCTGAAGGTCTGCGCCAGGGGATCGCGGCGGCGGGTGCGCCAGCGCCAGCGCCACACGGTGCGCACGACTGGCACCCGGATGATCCGGGGCGGAGCGGTGCGCACGATGGTCTGGCGGCGCACGATGGTGCGGTTGACGACGACGCGCTGGATGCGGGTGATCACCAGCGGTTCGTGGACCTGAATGTCCGTCTGGGCCGAATAGGTGCCGTCGGTCAACTCGACGATCCGATTGCCGGGCCGGACGGTGGCGGGAATGACCATGACGGTCTTCACGCGTCCGACGGCGTCAGCCCGCAACCGTGAGAACATCACGTGGCCGTCGCAGCGCAGCGTAACGCCGGTGGCATTGGGCATGAAGTTGGCGCCGTTCACGTCGATGAGGTTGGTTCCCCCGCGTCGTCCGATATTGGGCGTTACCTCGACCGTAGCCGCGGGCTTATCGAAGACCGCGTAGGGGTTGATGTTCTTTTCCTCGGACCAGTCCGCCTGCTCGATCAGCACCCGTTCGGTTCCGGGCAGCAGGACCAGGCTGTCCTTGAACAGGGCCCGGCTGTCGGGTGGATTCTCGCTGAGCTGCGCGTGGAAGGATCGGCGGTCCGGAGCCACGACTTCCGCACCGGATCGATACGCGCGCTCCAATCCTCATGGAAGATGTCCGATTGCGCGTCACTTGAGAAGTCGTCCGAGTAGATGCCCTTCTTGGTCTGGGCGTCCCGGTTCTGGAGTTCCGAATTCATCTGAAACCGCGCGTCGTTGTACTTGAGGTCCTCGACGTCCTGGATGATCTCGTGCATCCGGTCCATGGTGACACGGGTAAGGCCGAAGTTGTCCACGCTCATCTTGACCGAGTCGGGCGGGCAGTCGATGCTGGCCAGGGCGAGCGTGCCCTCCGGGACCACGGGCAGCTTGGGCCGGTCCGCCGGGGCGCCCTCCAGCCGTTTGATCTCGCCGGTCGTCGCATAGATCACGTCCTTGCGTCCCAGATAGTAGTCGTAGTCGATGCTGAAGTTGGAACCCTCGACCGGCGCGTCGCCGATGTTGCCGTGGCCGAAGTTCACGACGTTGAGGTTGCCCAGGGCGATGCGGACCCGAGACATGGCCAGGTGGCTGGTGTTGGAGGCGGGCGGATGGTGGTTCTCGGGGAAATTCACGCCATCGTCATCCCACGAGGTCCGGGTGGCGGGGAGCATTTTGATCCGTATGAAGTCGGTGCGTTGGGGGTTCCCCGCGGCACGGTAGATGCGGTAGCCGGTGGCGCCGTCGACCGGAAGCCAGGAAAGGTGGTTGATCTCGCCGGCGTAGGTGAAGCGGGACAGGGAGGAGACGAAGGCGGTCTCGCCGTACGCATCCCTGGCGGTCACCGTGTAGAAGTATATGGCGGGCACCGGATGTCCCGAGACGCCGAACCAACCGCCGTCCACATAGTCCGAGCCTTCCACCATCTGCTTGGTGTAGGTCCAGCGCACGGTATAGGTGGCGCCGATGGCCGGTGCGTTGCCCGTTCCCAGCCAGTCCACGTGGTTTCCGGATTGCTGCCAGTCCACGCCCTCCCGATAGATGGTGGAGCCCTGGCTGACCTCGAGGATGTCCACCACCGGGTTGGGTTCGAGCAGGTCCTGGCCGCCGCCCACCGAGCCTCGGGTGATGTTCGAGACGATGGCGACGATGGCTTCGACCTGGCGGGTCGCCTTGAGCGGTGAGTTGTTGAGCTCGTAGCGCCAGCTGTCGGGGTTGTAGGTCTTCTGTTCGCCGCGCACCGCCTTGGTGGCGACGGACTTGGGGGCCTGGATGGTGGTGGGCAGGTCCTTTTGCAGGCGGTAGCCTTGGACGTAGGCGCGCCCGGCATTGGTGACGATCTCGACGCTGCCGCCGTCGTCGCCCCCGATAAAGCTGTCGAGTCCCTCGACCAGGTAGCTGCCCGCCTGATCGAAGGTCCGCTCGGCCAGGTTGTCCAGCAGCGAGTTCAAACCTTCCGCCGCGGCGAAGGCCAGCTGGTCCTCGGTGATGGAGGAGACGGTGATGCGATCACCCGGCAGCGTTCCCAAAAGGTCCCGCAGCTGCAGATGAGACTTCTCCTGGACGGTAGCCGTCACTTCACCCGTGGCCCGGTCGAACTTGTAGAGGGGCACGACCTTGCGTCCGGTGACGTTGTTGGGCAGCGCCTCCTCGCTGGTGTCGTGGTCCTTGAGCGCCAGGACCCACTTCTCTCGCTCGGCGGTTGGCTCCCCGGTAGCCGGATTGACGAGCGCGGCGTCGTGGTTCGAGCCGTAGTTGTACTTCAAGAGCTCGACGTAGACGTAGTCGGCGCCCTCCTCGACTGCCGGATCGTAGGTCAGGATCGCGCCCGGCACCTGCTCGATCGAGCCTTCGATGTAGAGGAGCCCCTGGGCCACGGTCAGGACGTGGGCGGCGACTGACACGGCGAGGCCGTGGATCACCGATCCTTCCTTGAAGAGCCGGTCGGCGATCTTCTTGCGCTCCCGATCGAGGATGTCCTGCTGCTCGTTGAGCTCGGAGTCGAGCAGGTCGCGGTCCTGGTGGTAGCGCACCCGCTTGTAGTTTTTGGATTCGTCAAAAGTGTCACGCGAAATGGACATCGAGCTTCCTCCTAGATTTTGATGATTCCGATGAGTTCCACTCGGGTATCGGAGATCTTGCTGAAGTCGGGAATGTTCTTGACCTCGTACAGATAGCCGGGGTGGAGCACTTCGCCGGTCGGATTGGTGTCGGGGTGATGGACGCCGTCGGCGGCGTAGTCCGAATCGTGCCCGTCGAGGTAGGTGACGTTGCCGCCGAAAAAGCCATATTCCCGGATGGTGATGCCGTTGGCCTCGCTCTCCTCGAAGCGGAAGTAGACGCCCAGCGTCCGGGTCTCCTGGACGGTCTCCAGATTCTCCAGATAATGGACGCCGTTGACGATCAGTGCCCCTTCAGGGTCTTCGGCAAGGAAGGTGCGCTTGTAAAAACGCTTGCGGGCCCGCTCGTTCTTGAGCGCCGTCTGGTCGATGCCGGGCGCCGGCGGATTGAGGGGATCGGTGAAGGTGTCGTCCCCCTCGCCGATGGCGCAGTGGGTGATGCCCTCGACCGGCTCCCCCAAAAGGAGTTTGGCGGTCAGGATACGGCCCGATTTGACAATCAGTCCCAAGGACATGCGCGTGCCTCCTTCAAGTCTCGATAGCGTGGCTTTCGCGGATGAGCACGGCGAACACCCTCTGCCGGCTTGCCGCTTCCCGCGTCTCGTCGCCGACCACTCGCTGGTAGCCGTCCGTGCGCGTATCGATGCGCCCGATGACCCGCTGGTGGCCATCCAAGGACACAGCTACATGGGCGGTGATGCGCTGGTCGGTCTCGCCACGGACCGAGACCGGCCGGTGGATGCGCGCGGCCAGATCGGCTTCGGATTGGATCGGCCGCGTGACCCATTGCCCGCAGTCGGCGCGCTGGTCTAGGTCGTTTGTCACCCGAGCGGAAACGGCCGCTTCGGTAAACACCCCCGCCGAGGTATCCGCCTCGATGGACACTGGTGCGACGACCCGCACCCTCGCGTCCACCTCCTGCTGGATGTTCGTGCTCACTCCTCAACTCCTTTTGCTCGTTCCTCATCCATCGATTCCCTATTCAATCGGGTTCTCGGCGCCCGTGATCTTGAGCTTGAGGTCGGTCTTGTTTTGCACCGGCGTCGAGGCGGGCACGGCACAGCGCCGCCAGATGGAGGTGGTGTCGTCGTGGTCCTTGTCGCCGACGGTAAGCGACGCGCCCGCCGTGGCCGAGTCCAGTCCGGCTTGGGTCAGCGCCAGCTTGTACCAGTCGCTCTCATCGCCGCCTGTGTTGTCGACCGGCTCGATGGCGAGATCCGTGTAGTCGTATCCGGAGTAGACGGTCGCCCCCGAGCTGTGCGCGACGGCGGTCGTGCCTGCGTACCCCCTCGTGACAGTGAGTGTGGTGGTGCCGCCGCCCGCGGTGATCTTCATCTGCTCGCTGCCGATGATGATGACCTCGTCGTTGGCGAAGAGGGCTTCGGCGAGCGACACCGACGTCGCCCCCGAGGCCAGGGCCGAGGCCAGCGTGGTCTGCTCGTTGGCCAGGAACAGCTCCTTGTCCTTTGATTCCCCGTCGGTGCCGTTGTAGGTGTCGCTGTCCGGGTTGCTCAGATCGCCTTCGGAGATCTGCTGGGTGAGCGCGCTGTCTTCATAAAGATGAATGGCCATCGATTCCTCCTTTAAGCGGCCGCCGGCCACTGGGTGACGGTGAACAGATTCACCGCGGCCGCGAAGCCCGCCCGCGCCTCGGCGTAGTCGTCCTTCTGGCGGAACCCGACCCTGCAGGCTGGCGCGGACCGATTGAGGCGGGCGCGGTTCAAATCCTGACCCGCTAGGCGAATGAAAGTGGCGGCCGGGGTGGGCCTCGGCCTGGTTTCGACCACGCAGCAGACGGCGAGCTTGCGCTCGCTGATCCACACATTCGGGAGCTGCTCGCCGTTCAGCGCGCTCGCGTTCAGCCGGAATCTCGGCCTTCGTCCGTGCCAACGGCGGATGCATACGCCGGCCCACGTCACCTCCTGCAAAAGCGTGGCGGCGGCGGTGACCCACCACAGGCCCCAGGTCTTTTGGGTTCGCGTCAGGCGGTGGCTGCCATTCAGGGCGTTGTGGCCAAGGACGAAGGTCTCGTGCAGGTGCCCAAGCCCGATGCGCCGCACTCGTTCCTTGGTGACGGCTTCAACCTCCGACTCGACCGACATCAGCAGCGCCAGCCACTGCAGGAAGAAGACCCGCGTGCCGGCGGGATGATGGAAGCGCAAGCGGTCGCGGAGCCCCGGCGTAACCGTGTGGCTGATCATCCGGTAGGCGCCGAGGCTGTAGATCGATCCGGGCAGCTTCGAGCGGCCGAGGACCCCACGGCGATTGAGGCGCAGCGCCTGGCGGAAGGTCTCCTCGATCCGCCCGCTCCAGCCGTCCTCAGCCAGCGCGCGGCCGATGGCCGGGAGCGTGCCCTTGCGGCGATAGATTTCGATAGCCTCGCGGATTCGTGCGCGCTGGGTCTCGGCGTCAACGAGCGGGTCGAAGCGGTGTCCGAGGACCTCGCCGAGCAGCGGCAGAAACCGCGCATCGCAGCGGTCGACGTCGAACAGGTCGGGAAAGCGGTCGATGTGGTCCTTGAGTTCATCCAGTGTCGTCGCCGCAACTTTGAGGAATGCTTCCAGATCCCCGCTCTCGTCACGTTCCCGGTAAAGGGGCGGCAACAGCTCGATGAGCTTCTTCTCGAAGTAGGGAGCCATCAGGCAGCCCTCCGAACATCGAGTTGAACCTCTCCCAACACCGGGATGGTCCCGGCACGGACTTCAACGTCCTGAGCCGGGGCGTAGAGATGGGCGTGACTGACGCCGCGCACGCCGTCGAGCAGGGCGACTAGGTCCGAGGTCGGCACCGCCTGCCCAAAGTCCATGCGCTCGAAGTCGAAGTAGCCGCCAAGCGTCTGCTCGATGCGGCGGCGCACCAGGTCGAGGTCTTGGCCCGCGTAGGCGTGGACGTCCGCATCGATAGAGACCGGCCGGTAGATCGGCTCGAAGAGGTTGATCTCGATGGTGATGACCTTGCGCGATTCCAGATACGCGGCGAGGTCCTGTTTGAGCAGCGCCGAGGGGGGGCCGCCGCCTCGAGGCGCAATGGCCAGGTTGACCTGGTAGTAGCGCAGGTCGCCGCAGTCGTTGACGTCCAGGACCTGGGCTTTGGCCACCCCTGGATACCCTTCGGCCAGCGCCTGGTAGTCGTCCTTGGTGAGCGCCTTCCATAAGGAGCGGATTTCCGCCGGGGCTTGTCGGCGGGCGTCCTCCAGACTCTCTCGGTCCGCGCCCCCGGTGGCCGGGACCGGATTGGTGACGCTCACCACGACGGCTTCGCCACCAGATTCGATTGGACTATTGAGCTGGGTGACGACTCCCGTTCCGAGATTGCCTCCAGCCCCCAGGGTCTCGAGGTAGGAGACACGGATCGCGGCTCCCGCGGGCGGGGCCGCGCCACGCACCCCGTCGCCGAAGAGGATGCGCGTCCGGTCCAGCCCGTCGGTCTCGACCTCGAAGTGTTCGTCCTCGCCGCCGCTTTCCTGAAAGTGAGAGACCTCCCGCCAGGCCTGCTCGTTGATCAGCACACGCAGACTGCCCTGAGCGATCCGGGTCCCGGTGAGCGAAAAATGCGCGTTCGGCTCCCCCGTGCCGGTGAGAGTCTCCGCCTTGCGACGTCCCTGGCGTGCGGCGACGTCAATGCTCAGCTGGCCGCGGGGAAGGATGGCTTCCTCGGCGGTCTCGAAATCGACGACGCCCTCGTCGAGACGAGCGCTGGCAGCCGTCCCTTCCGGTATGGCCAGGTCCGTCTCGAGGGGCGCCGCCAGGGAGAAGCGCAACGTAGTCGTCGAGGCCACCGGAGATTTGAGCCGGTAGCCGATGAGCCGGCAAAGCTGGATGACGTTCTGGCGCTGGCGGGCCGTGGGCAGAAAGGCTTCCCCGGCCTGAGCATCGAGGTAGTAGGCCAGCATGTCGCCGACCCCGCAAAACAGCTCCAGCAGCACGACACCGAGGTCGGAGACGTTAAAATCCGTCCAGCGGTCCGTCAGCTGCGGCACTCGCCCCAGCAGCTCCCGGCGCAGGGAGTCATAGTCCTTGTTCGTATACTCGATGCTCGCTCGACCCATATTGCGCGTTCCTCTGTCCGTCCTGGGGCAACCCCTCACTTGTTACATACCGGCAACGGCGGAAATGTGTCGGGAAGTAGACCCTCGGGTCGTGGGACCCTGGGGCGGCTCGCGATGGAAGGGATAGACCAGATTGCCTTCCACTTGACTCTGGATCACTCGGTAGGAGATGCGCACGGGCAACACGTGGCGGTCGATCTCCTGGAGCGAGGGATCGAACGTCACGGCGGTGACGATGACGCGTTTCTCCCACCGCTTGATGGCCTCGATGATGGTGTGGCGGATCAGGCCCTTGAGCACCTCGTCGTTGGCTTCGAAGACCAGGGACTTGAGCCGCGAACCGAACTCCGGCCGCATGAAACGCTCGCCCGGGCTGGTGCCGAGGATCTGGACGATGCTCTCCTGGATGTGTTCGTGTTCGGTGGTGGTGGCTGAAGACACCTCGGCACCACCGGAGCGGCGCTGGAAGCGAAAGGGGAACCCTAGTCCTTTTCCGAGGATGTCGAACGCCATCAGTCGCGTTCCTCACAAAGCGTCGTCACCGGATCATCCGGCCGCGTGTCACCCTCCAGTGCTTCTCCCTCGGAAAACCGAACGACCAGATCGAGCCCCTGTGCCGTGGCGAGGTGGATGGTGCCGTCCGCCTCGACGATGCCCCGGTGTCGGCTTTCAAGCGCCTCAAACCCCTTGGCGCCGCCCGGAACCAGACGCACCTCGATCGGCTCGCCGATCCCTTCGATACGGCTGAGGCCGAGGATGTCGGTAGTGCCGTCCGGGTTATCGAGCACGGCCGAGCGGTCGCGGTGGGATACATCCAGACGGGTCCCGCCCGGCAGTTCCACTCGGTAGCGGCCCTCGGCCACCTGGACCGGATCGATATCCAGCGGCAAGCCCTCGATCCCCGCCGCTTCATGGGTCGCGCGGATGGCCTCGGGCTTGAGGGTGAGCGTCCGGCCGTCGGGCAGCCGCACCACGCCGCCACGGGCCGGCTCCAGCGGCATGGCAATGCCATCCTCGCCGATAAAGATCAACCCACCATCGGCGCCGACTCGCACCATCGCGGCATCGACCAGGGTGAAAAGACGCCCCCCGTCCGGCAGGTCGCGCACCGAGGTGTCCTCCGGCGCGGAGGCGAAGGGATGGAAGTCAGGCGAGGCGGGTTCGTCCACCTGTTCCAGATACTCTTGGGCGCTCTCGGCATGGGCTTCAAGCACGGCCTGGGCTTCGGCGCGGATCGCTTCGGACGCTTTGTGGCTTTGCTCGAGCAACTCCTTGATCTCGCCGAGCCGGTCATGGATCTGGTTGAGGTAGGGCGTGTCTTCGCCTTCCCTCATACCGAGGCCTGCAGCTAACAGACGCAAGACTTCGGTAAATTCCTGTTCAGTTGACATAGGTATCCGAACTCCCCGTCACGATGCGGGCGCCGCAGGCAGCAGCGTCCCCCATCCGCGCGTTGGGCTTGCCTTCCGTCAGGGTGTCGGGACTGCCACTCACGATGGGCGTCGTGCCGTGACCCGGTATGGGGCAGTTGTGCTTGTCGCCCATGCGGGCTACGGGCTTGCCGTTGACCAGAGTGCGTGATGCTCCGGTAACGATCACGCCGCCGTGGCTGGATTTATCTCCGAGTCGGGCCTGGGGTCTCGCCATCGCTTACCTTCCCGTCACCAGCTGAACGATGAAGCTCACCAGGCCGCCCACGGCGGCGCCCAGCGTCAGCACCAGACCCACCACCTTCCACATCGTTTGAACGTCCATCTTGTTCGTCAGTCCGGCCTCCAGCGTCTTGATGTCATCGGCATGCCGGCGCAGGTCCGCCTGCACGCTGTTGACCAGCAGCTCCACCGTCTCCTTGTCCGATTTCTTCTCGATCTCCCGCTCGATTTTCTCGAGACGAGCCTGAATCTCGCGGCGATGGTCCTCGAGGATGCCGCGAAACTCGCTGCGCCAGGCTTCGAACGTGCGCACCAGCAGGCGCTCGCTTTGCGCCCAGTCAAAGGGCGGTCCGGCTTGCGATTCATCCATGGCGTTTTCTCCTTATCGTGGTCATGGGTTGATCAGCACCTTCTTGGCCGAGCGGACGATGACGTTGCCCCGAGCGCCGTCCAGGACCATCCGGCTGCCTGCCCCGTCCCGCGCTTCGATGCGCCTGCGGGCCGCGTCGAGCACCAGCACCTGACCGGCCTTGTCGCGCAGCCGGATCGTCTCGGCGCCGGCAGTGGAATCAATGAGAATTTCCTGCGCGCCGCCCAAGCCCCACAGATGCACCTTCTCCCGTCCCTTGGTGGTATCGAGCAGAATCTTCTGCCAGCGCGACCGCGTCTTGTCCGAGGACTGGATGTGGATTTTCTCGCGTTCGTGGGACGCCTCCAGCCGCAGGAACTGACGGCAGAGATCGGTGATCTCGACCCTTGCGCGCTGGTCCTTGATGTCTGAGGCGATATCAAGCGGATCTCCTTGCTCCGCATCGCGGGTCCCGCGGCGAAGCGCATTCCCGGTCTGAATGTTCCGCTTGACCCGACAGTCCATGTGGAGGATCTGCCCGGCGCGGTCGATGATCTTCAGGAACTCCTCCTCGTCCCGGTCGTCGACGACGATGGTGTGTCCGGTCTCGGTCTTCAGCAGCACCTTGCGCCGGGGGCAGGTGTAGGGCGGATGGCCGTGGTACTTCTTGTGTTCGAGATCATCGCGGCGGTCCCGTTTGTGCTCGACCTTGTCCTCACAGTCGTGGCAGGTGGGCTCAAGGCACAGGCGCTTGGATTCGGTGGGCTGCTCGCCCGGATTGCTTCCGGCCAGCCAGACGCCCGCCCAGATCGGATACTGGACCTGGCCGCCCTCGAACTCCGCCCACACCGACGCTCCTTCCTCGGGAATCAGAAACATCCCCGTGTCCTCGTTGCCGCCGTAGGGGAAGCAGGGCGAGGCCCAATCGGACCAGTTCTCGCGGCCCTGGCCGAGCACGGCCGGGACCTCGAGCCGGCATCGGCCGAGGCGCTCGGGATCGTTGTTGTCACGCACGAAGGCGCGGTACTTGCCGTACCAGCGGTGCTTGTAGCGCGCCTCGTGCTCCCGGTCCTGGGTCTCGATCAACACACAACCTCCCGCCTACTTTCTGGGTGGAAGGAATCCGCGCAGGACTTCCCGCGCCACGCGGGCGGCCACGGTCGCGGTCTCCTTCTTCGGGTCGACCTTCGACACGGCGTAGTCCAGCGCGTCCTGGACGGCCGTATTGAGATGCGCCTGCCGAGCGGCGACTTGTCTTTTGACTTTCTTGTCATCCGCCCGCTCGACCGCCTCGATCACCGCATCCAGGGCAGCCGACTCGGATCGGCCCCAGGAAGTCAATTTGAGGATCGTGACGAGTGTCACGAACAGGGTTGCAAAGAGCTCCTTGTTCTCGAGAATGAAGTTCAGAATCTGTTCAAGCTGTTGCATGGTCTTCTCCTTTGGTTGGTTGCTGTCCCGCCTGTTGGGCGGAAAGGGCTGTGGCCAGTGCGACGTATTTCCTGCCCAGTCGTCCCCACCGGGCATAGCCGTTCCGCACGTCCACGTGAATGATTCCGTTTTTGGGATAGACGCCGATCCCGCCGTCTCGGACGGCCGCCACTTTGTCGGCCAGGCAATACATCTCGATGACGCTGAGTCCGTCGATGACGAGATCGGCGGCGTTGCCCAGCAGATGCTGGCTGCGCTTCTTGCCACGCTGGGCCCGATTGTGATCGGGGCAGCGGTAGCCGCTGGTGATCCGGATCGGGCGACCGGCGAGGTCCCGCAGCTGCTCGAGTGCCTCGACCAGACGGGGGTTGACCTCGGCCCGGTCGCAACCACAGCGGCAGCGGAATTCGTGCTTCGAAAAATTGCGGCTTAGATTACCCATGGCTGACTCCTTCCAGGCGGCGACCGCTGTCGGCATCGATTTGCACCATCTCAGGGGGTTCGTCTCTCGGTGCCCGGGGCGCTTCCTGCTCGTTCGGCTGGCCTTTGACCTCCACCGACTTGTCGCCGGCGCCCCGGCCCAGGGCGTTCTTGCGGAGCTTGAGCTCCGAGTGATATCCGCTGCCATCGACCACGTGGCGGACCGCGTGGCAGTAGTAGACCCCGGAGAACTTCGCTCCCACGCCCTTGATCTCGACGTTCTGCTTGGCGCGAAGCGACGGGATGCCGATGGTCGCGGCCACGGCCTCCACCTGACGCATTTCGGCGGCGGCGAACGTGCCTTCTGCCAGATCCTGGGCCGGCTCCTGGTTCGGTTCCTCGTGGAAGCCTTCCGAGCGCTCGAAGCTCGGCACGATGCGGCCCGATTCCTGCTCCTTGTAGGCGGCTTCGCCCGTGTTGCCGTCCACCAGATAGGTGCGCTTGCCCAGCGAAGTCCGCTCGGGCGTCATCTCGTTGTCGGCCGTGTGCTGGACCGCTGCCTTTTGGCGGGGGTCAACGCCCACGGACTTGGTCTGGGTGCCCGCTCCCTTGGCGCCTTGCGATTGCGTCGAGGGGCGAAAGGATCGAAGGACGCCCTTCCGATCGGTGAAGTACTCGAGGACGGTGGCGGGTTCCTCCTTCAGCTTGCGGGGGTGAAAATGCAGACCGTCGTCCTGGACGAAGAAGGCGTAGCCGGTCACACCGTCGCCGTCCCGAGCGCGGGCCTTGACGGCCAGGTCCGTGAGGAAGCGGGCGTCCGAGACGTTGCTTTGCGCGACGCGCAGATGCCGGCCCACGGTGGGCGTCACGAACGGCTTGAGGCCATTGGCGGCGGCGATCTCCTCGGCGATCTCCGAGTAGAGGATGCCGGGAGCGGGCTTCTGCCAGACTTTCTGGTTCTCCTTGCCCGCCAGCTGAAAGCCTTTGTCGTAGGCCTTGAGCCGGATTCTGGGATCGCCGTTTTCCGGGAAGTCGTAGTCGATGTCCTTGATGAGGGCTTTCTTGCGCGGGGAGAGATTCCCGACGTAGCCGAAGCGGGCCACGATCTCGTTGCCCTCCTGGAAGAGCGGATCGTCGACGAACCGCAGCAGGCGGTCCGAGACGGACAGCTCCATCACGTCGAGCTCCTCCTCGTTGTCTTCGAAGACGAACGAGGTGATCTCCCCGGTAATGTCCGCCGAAAACGCCTGTCCCTCGATCTGGATGAGGAACGTCGGTTGGAACGTCTCTAAGTCCATGCGTCCGGTCTCCGCTCGGACCACCCGCTTAGTGGTCCTTCAATGGATACATACCGGCGCGGCAGGAAAAGTGTCGGGGCGAATTAAATAAACCCTCTTCAACGCCCATCAGGTCAAGCGAAGGCCCCTTGACGAAAGTGCGGCATTGCCGCATAATTAAGGCCGGTGCGAATCTTCACCACCAAAACGTACGAGCGCGCCATCCGTAAGCTCATGTCGGAAACGGAGCGGCGGGCGATGGAGGCGGCGATCGTTGCTAATCCCAGCGGAGCGCCTTTGATTCGGGGAACGGGAGGGATTCGCAAGTTGCGTTGGGCAGGATCGGGGCGGGGCAAGCGAGGTGGAATCCGAACGATTTACTTCCATCACGCAGGACCCGAAGCCCTTTATATGCTGACCGCCTATGCGAAAGCCGACCGTGACGACCTGACCCCAACAGACAGGAAGGTACTGTCGCGGCTGGTGGCCGCGATCAAGAAAGAGGAGGCAAGCCGATGACGACGGAGCGAACCAAGGTGGGTCAAGAGGTGGAAACAGCCCTGGGAGAGGTGCTTGCCCACGTGCGCGGCGAAGTGGATCTGCCGTGCCGCATTGTTGACGATCCCGCCGCGGAGCACATTCTTGCGCTACGGAAGCGCATGAAGCTGAGTCGTCAGAAATTCGCGGACCGATTCGGCCTCGACGCGCGTGCCGTGCAGGAATGGGAACAGGGGCGCCGTGTTCCAGACCGCGCCGCCCGCGTCCTGCTGACCGTCATCGACCGCGACCCCGAGGCGGTCGTGCGTGCGCTCGGCGAGTGAGTGACCGAAAAGGCAGGACCCTCGAATTCCGGGTTCTGGCTGCGCTTACATCAGTTTGTAGGTCGACCTACAAACTGATGTAAGCGCGCAGGGAACGAAGACCGGATCGAGGTCCAGCTGCTAATGCCTAATCAGGAGGCCGACTACCGTGCAATTGAGACATGATCGAATTCGTCGGGCCCAGGAACTGATGGCCCAACACAAAATGATTGGCATCATGATCATGAATCCCGATGACTACAGATACTTCTTCGGCGAAGTCCGCTCTCAGCCCCGCGCCATAATTCCGGCTAGCGGCTCACCGGTCTTCGTTGGATTTGCGGGTGAGGAAGCCGATTTGCGCCGTGAACTCGGTGATGAATCGTTCAAAGTATTCAGTCATGTGGGCGAGCAGATTTCGAACGTCAGAGAAACGTTTCGTGAACTCTATGGCGGCCCACCGCCTGGAATTAAGTTGCCGGCGAGCGGCAGGCCACGGGTGGGAATGCAACTGTGGTTTCACACGCCCGCGTTTCTTGTCGACCTGTTTAGAAAGGTCAACTCTCAGGTCGAGCTGGTTTCCTCTGATCCCGTGATGGACGAACTACGCATGGTCAAAGAGCCGGACGAGATCGAACTGATGAAGCGTGCGCAGGCCATTGCCGCAATCGGGATGGATCGTGTTCGGGAACTCTTGAAACCAGGGGCTACCGGTCATGACATCGCAACCGAAGCGCTCTACACCATGATGAAGGCGGGGGCTGACGGAACGAGCACGCCGATCTATATCAACTCGGGACTTCGCAGCTCCTGGATTCACGGGAAAGTTGACCGGACACCAATCGAGGCCGGGGAACTCGTCGTTGTGGATTTGACACCGCAGTTCGAAGGCTACTGCGCAAATTTGGCTCGCACTTTTGTCATGGGCGATGCGGGTGAGCAGGAACAACTGCTGCTCGATACCTACAACGAGATCCGCGAAGCGACGCGACAGATACTGAAGCCGGGAGTGACGGTCGGAGATCTGGACGCTAAGGGCGCAGAAGTATGTGCTCGCCATGACCTGGAGCAATATCACATCAACGGGATTTCTCACGGTATCGGCCTGCGTTTCGAAGAGAATCCGGCGTCGACGATTATTCCGGCTCATCGAAAAACGCAACTACGGGCAGATATGACAATGACGATCGGTCACACGATATTGGCGATTCCGGAGATTGGCGGTGTGCGCTTTGAGGACGTCTACCGCGTAACGGAAGGGGGCGGCGTGATCCTCCACGATTATCCGGTCGATCCGAAGATCCACTGATTGAAAATTCGCAATTTCGTTCGTCTCTTGCTACGACCAGAGTTCGAAAGAACCCAGCTCAACCGATGAGACGCATGTTCACATGTTCGACCGATGGAATGCGCAGGACCGTTCCCAGCTCGAGCTCCAACGGAAAGAAGAGGTCGTTGTAGTCGCACAGCACCCACCACAGCTCGGCCTGTCCCAGGTAGCGGGCGGCGAGCATGTCCACGCGGTCTCCCGCAACGACCGTATGAAAGCGGTCGTCGGGCCTGGGAGTGGTATCGATCCGATCCCGAGCGCCCAGGAATGTTTCGTCTTGGTCCGTGTAGAGCACGGCGGATGCATACCTGGAACTTCGCCCGATCACGCGCGCACCTCCCTGTACCCGACGGACCCGTCGATGTATTCCTCAAGGACCACATCCACTTCGGCATGCTGGGGCCGGAGGTTGTCGCGGTCGAACAAGTGAAAGTAGCGGGCCTTGACCTGGCGGACCACACACTCCACTCCGGGGTAGAGATCACCGAAAAGGAACAGCACCCGGTGCGGTGCGTTCTTGAGCATCGTTCCCGAGTGTTCGGGATAGAGCAGCGAGCGCAGCCAGTCGACCGATTCGGTGACCGGTCCCTTGAAGAACCGCAGTTGGAAGCTGATCTTGCGCGGCTCCCCGGCCACGTACTGATAGCGGGGATGGCTCAGACCGGGAATCTTGATCGTGGCGTAGGCGGTGCTTTTCTCATCCACGATGTCGTTGGGGTTGTACTGGAATTCCAGCCGCTGCCTCGTCTGGACGTCCACCAGGTGCGCGGTGATTGATTTCTGATCCCACCCCACCTTCAGATCTCCTTGATTTCGATCACGGGTCGTCCCAGCCGGATGGCGTGGTCGACTTCCCGGCGCATGCCGCTGGACAGCCCGTTGCCGCTGTAGACCCAGACCTCATCGCACACTTCCATGAAGGTCAAGCCACAGGCGATGCCGCACTCCCTCTCCGACGGGTTGCGGTCATCGAGGAAGCGCGGATAAAGGAGGTGGGGCGCAAACGGCGCGCCGCCGCCGATCACCTGGCGGCACAGCCGCTCAGCAAGGGCAAAGTTTGTGGCCGTGTCCCCCGCGTAGCGACTGCACAGGTAGATTCGCTTCATTTCCGAGCTCACAGCGTCTCGTAGTTCTTGATCTTACGCTCGCGGATGTCCCGGTACACGGACTCGGCGACCTCGCGGCCATCGAGCAGCGTGGTGACGGAGACATCGATGGGGCGCTCGGCCAGGGCGTCCAGTCTCCCCAGCAGCGCCTCCAGGATCGAACGCAGGTTCTCGCCAGCCGGCTGGCCGGATGTACCAGCCGAGCCGGGCGTGAGCGCGCCTCGGGTCTCTGCGAGCAGACGCGACCCTTGGGAAGACTCCATCGGGCGCGTCGCCAATACGGTCGGTTCCGTTCCCGGCAGGTGCGTTCCGACTTGGGGGACAGCGTCGGCAAGGACCGGCGTGAGCGCCAAGGAGCCAGTCAGCATGGACCGACTTGGTAGCGTCGCAGCTTGGGCGACCCGACCCGCCAGATTTTCGAGAAGTGCCGATCCCCCACCGACTGAGGAGGAGGAGACGGCGGTCCTCACCCGGTTCCAGGCAGCCGATGCGGTGGCGGCCAGTCCCGCAAAGGGCGCCTTCATCCACGTTCCCACCGTGGAGGCCATGGATCGAAGACCGCTCCAGGCCCGGGCGGCGGTCGTCGTGATCCGGCTCCAGGCAGCCGACGCGGCGTCGACGATGCCGTGAAAGGGCGCCGTCACGGCTGCCACAGCCGATGTGCCGAGAGATTCGAGGCCCTGCCACCCTTGGGCCGCCGTGGCGCGGACTCCCTCGAACACGCGCGAGAGGACCCTGCCGGGCAACCCCAGCACACCCGTCATGCCCTGAGCGAGCGTCTGGAGGATCGCGGACCCCGAGGCCGTCAGGCCAGAGAGCGGCCCGGATTGGGCATCGGAGAAGGGCAGCAGGGATCGCAACCGGCCGAGCGCTTGTTTGAGTACGTCGAACGGATAAGTTACGGCCGCAGCGATGCCTTGGCCGAGCGCGATCAGGATTCGCTTTCCCGCCTCGAAGAAGGTGGCATCGCCGGAGAGGAAGCTTTGGACTGCCGAAAACACTTCCGCCAGCGTCCGCACCAGCGGCAAGTTCATAAATACACGGACCAAGGCCGCCGCCACCGAGTGAAAGAACCCACCGACCGTCGAAAACAGCGTTTGAAGAACACCCCAGACGCCGGTGACCACGTCCCGGGCCCACCGGAACGGCGTGGCCAGGTAGTCCACCACGGCGCGGCCAATGGCCTTGAGGCCGTCTGTCACCGACAGGTCCCCCGTGAGCACCTGCCAGAGGGCAACGACGACCCGTCCCACCAGCCGCAGTGCCTGGACGAGAAGACGCAGCGGGAGGAAGAACCGATAAATAAATTGTGCCGCTTTGACGACGGTCGTGACGACAGCCTGGCTCAGCTGGACAAACCCACGCACCACCCAGGCGACGACCTCGATGACCCCCACCAGGCCGTAGACGACGAACTTCAGGAGATAGGCTCCGATCTGGGCGATCACGCCCAGGACGGCCCCCAGGGTGGCGCCCAGCGTGCGAAACGAGGAGGCGTCGGCGGAGTCCGCAGCCAGCGAAAAGATGCTCGTGACCGAGCCGATGGCCTGGAAGAGCCGGCCGAAAGCCGCGACTAGTGCGCGAACGGGCGGCTCGAGAATCGCTCGGATTTTGCTGAAGGCACTGGAGAAAGCTTCCCGCAATCCGGTGAGGAACTGCCGAACGCGGTAGTAGACGCGAAACACCGCGACGACCAGCCCCATCAGCCCGGCCTGCTCGAGCTTGGCGGCGAGCTCGGCCGACATCTCACCCATCCCGCCCGTCAAAGAGGAGATCAACGCGCGGATCGCGCCAAAGACCAGCTTGATGCGGCCCCACACGCCGAGAATCATGTCCCGGATGCCGCCGAAATTGGACTCCCAGGCTTTTTTCAGCAGATAGACGGCCAGCACCACGCCGCCGATGATGGCCACGACCAGCAGGAAGTAAGCCGTAAAGGCGGAGCCGAGCCCGGCCAATGTCAGGCCCATGGCGGCCAGCCCGGCTTTGATCGCGGGCAGCATCAGGCCGAGGGTCCCGACCGCCGCGATCGCGCCACCCACCACCGTGAGCACCGCGCCGAGCCCAATCGAGAGCGTCAGGAGCACGCGGGTCAGCCCGGGAGCAGAACGAGCGAGGCCCTGGAAGAACACAATCCCACGAGAGAAGGCGTCCAGCACCGGGGTCACGACCGGAAGAAGCGTGCGCCCCAGGATCTCGGCGAGGTTGCCCATCTGCTGACCGACGAGCTTCAGGCGCGCGCCGATGTCGAGGTTCATGGACCGGGCCATCTCCTCGGTCACGGCGGTCCCGGTTCGCATGGCCCGCTCGACGGAGCCGATGTTGGTTTCGAGCGCCGCCACGCCTTGAGACATCTGGAGCAGAAACTTGACGGCTTCGTCCGAGCCGAAGGCCTTCTTGATCTCGACCTGGGCGGCGGCCTGGGACAGATCGGGAAACTTGCCCTGGATTTCCTTGAGGATGGGGATGATGCCCTTGAGACGACCGCTGGAATCCACCATGGAGAGACCGAGTTTCTCGCCCGCCTCGGCCGCCTTCATGATGAAAGCCTTGTAGAGCGTGCCGGCTTCGGACCCTGGCATGGTGGTCTGCAGCTGACCGAGGATGGCCAGTTGCTCCTCTAAGGGCACATTGGAGGAAGCGGCCACGGCGCCGATGTTCTTGATGGCGTCGGCCATCTGGCGGCCGTTGGTTTTGAACGACGCCACGGTCTGGGCCATGGCCCCGGCGAAGGTCCGTGCCCACTCGGCGTCGGACAGCTCGGCCATAATCGGCTTGAAGATGCCGTAGGCGGTGGTAAAGGTGCCGACCATCTCCTCGGTGGTGGCTTTGGTGGCCTTACCCGTGAGCGCGGCCATGGCGGTAAACGACCCCACGGCCTCGTCGGTTAGCCCCGAGAGCGCCGAGCGCACGTCGTAGGAGGCGGTGATGAACTCGGCCTTGCTCGATCCGGCCCAGGTGTTGGTGAAGGACTCGGCCGCATCCTCGATGGCCCGCAGGTCCTGAACCCCAAGCGAGGACAGCTCACCCAGTGCCTTCTGAGTGGCGGCCGTGGAGGCGACCAGACCCACCGGCAGGGCCATCAGCGCCAGGCCCGCGCCCATCAGCATGGCGCCCCGCTGGATGCGATCCATGTTGCGCGTCATGCGCTCAGACGAAGCAGCCACCGTCTGGTCGAGTGACTGCATGGAGGTCTGAACCCGGCCTGCGTTCTGGGAGAACGCATCCTTCATCGAAACGACGACGCCCAGTCCCAGGTCTTCGCTCACGTTCGTGTCCTCTCCAACTGCTGGCGCTCAAAATCAAGCTGCCGCTCGAGCGCCTCCACGAACTCGTGGCGGAGGCGAAGCGGCAGGGCGCGGGTTTCCGAATAACTCCAGTGGAGCCCGCCGTAGGCCAGGAAGAAGGCGTCGCTTACAAGCGAACTCCGGGGAATAAAAAACCCGGCTCGGCCTCCAGGCGCGTGCGCAGCGGCGCGTTACAGGCCTCACAGTGGACTTCGACCGTGGTGTCGATCCCGGCATCGACCCGCACCATCTCCTGGCGCAAGGCGCTGCGGTCCCCGAGCGTCATCTCGTTCATCAGCTTCTTGCTCGGGGCGGTGCCGTCGATGTCAATGAGGCGGATCAGCAGGGCCGAGGAGATGGAGGGTTCCTTGAGCGCCGCCAGGCGCTTCTCCTTGTGCCCGTCGAGGTAACCGAACCGGACGGTGCGTCCCGATCCGGGCAGTTCGAAAGTGAACTCCCGCTCCTTGGGGTAGGGGGTCGTCTCCAGCTCGTCGATGTGGATGGTGACCGGATTGCTGGCGCCGCAGGCGGGACTCGCGCAGGTCAGTTCCAGCTCGACCTCGTCGCCGAGCGAAATCTGACGGAGCTTCACCAGGATGAAGAGCCGGTCCCCGGACAAGAGATCGAGCACGTCCTGGATGGACGGTTCCTCGTTCTCTCCGAGCCGCACGATGCCGTTTCGGAACACCTGGTTGACGGCCTCGCCCGTGCGGATGAGGCGTTGATTGGTGAGCAGCTCTTCCTCGGCCCCGGTCATCTCCCGGAGTTCGATTTCAGTGGCGCTCGGTAATTCAAACACGTGCATCGTTGTCCTCCTCCGATCAAGTCCAGTACTGGAAGCTCAAGGTCAGCTTCTCGATGGTGTTATCGGTGTTGGCCCCCTCGAGCTCGTCATACTCCAGGGTCTTGATCCAGGCCCCGTGCAGGGTCCAGCGCCGGGTTTCGTTGCCGGCGCGGTCGTAGCGAACGACGTCGACCTCGCGCATGTAGTCGGTGGGTAGGCCACCCGTCACGGCGTTGACATCGACCTGCTTTTTGATCCAGTCACGGGCCGCTTCGTCCGAGCCGTCCTGCAAAACGCCTTTCTCGAGCGTGATGTCCTCGAACTTGACCCGGCCCGCCACCTTCTGATCGAACATCGACCCGGCGGGAGCGAAGGCCACTTCCTCGAACTCGGTCTTCGGTTCCTGGCCTTTTCGGAACAGCGCCACGTCGAAGCCATTGACCTCGATGGCGAACTGCCAGTTCTGATAGAGACTCTTGGGCATGTTTCCACTGCGCATGGCTTGGCTCCTTTAGATGATCTCGGTGATTTCCCGAAAATTTGCCCCGGTGGTGGTGAGCACGAAGTGGAGCTCGATGAACTCCGCCGTCCGGGTGGGCTTCACAAAGACCCGGGCCACCAGCTGGTTGCGGTCGATGGCGGCCGGGGTGTTGGTCTCCTCGTCGCACTGGACGGCGAAGTCAACCAGTCCGCCCTTGCCCCGAAGATCCTCGAGGAAGGGGTGAATGAGCCGCACCAGTGACCGCCAAGTTTGGGGGTTACTGGGTATTTACTTGACTCAGGTGACCCCAAGATATAGTATGGGCGGCTGTGGAGGATTATCCGCGCAATCTGACCGAGTTCGAAGCGCGGTTCGCTACCGAGGAGGCCTGTCGAGACTACCTGTTTCAAATGCGCTGGCCGGAGGGGTTCCGCTGCCCACGGTGTGAACACGACCAAGCGTGGCCAGTTCGCAAAGTGCTGTGGCAGTGCGCACGCTGCGGCCGGCAAGCTTCGGTGACGGCGGGCACGATCTTCCAGGACTCGCGCAAACCTTTGACCCTGTGGTTTCGGGCCATGTGGTGGGTGACCAGCCAAAAGAACGGGGCCAGCGCCTTGGGGCTGCAGCGTGTGCTGGGACTGGGCAGCTACAAGACGGCCTGGAGTTGGCTGCACAAGCTGCGCCGCGCTATGGTGCGACCAGGACGGGACCGCCTCGGCGGCCGTGTGGAGGTGGATGAGACCTACCTGGGCGGGGTCGAGGAGGGCGTCCGGGGCCGCCAAACCGAAGCCAAGGCGTTGATTGCAGTAGCCGCTGAGGAAGATGGCGTGGGTATCGGGCGCATTCGGATGGCGACGGTCCCTGATGCTTCTGCGGAAAGCTTGATGGCCTTTGTGAGTGAGGTGATTGAACGCGGCAGCGTAGTCCATACCGACGGCTGGTTGGGTTACGAGCCGCTGCCCAAGCGAGGGTATCAGCATCAGGTTACGTTCTTGGAGGGGCCGGAGTCGGCCTCGCGGCTGCTGCCGAGAGTCCACCGGGTGGTGTCACTGCTGAAACGCTGGCTGGTGGGAACGCATCAGGGGGCGGTCAGCCACGAGCATCTGGATTACTACCTCGATGAGTTCACCTTTCGTTTCAACCGCCGCAAGTCGCGCAGCCGGGGCAAGCTGTTCTACCGTTTGGCGCAACAGGCTGTCGCCGTGGATCCTGTCCCGTACAAATGCATGGTCGGAGGTGTGGAAAACAAAGGATGTCGCCAACCACAAGATATAGTGGCTACCTGAGTGAAGTAAATACCCAGTTGGGGGTTATTCGGCTCGAAGACGACGAACCGGGACGACTCGGCAATGGCTTCCTCGATGTAGAGCATCAGCCGCCGCACGTTGACGCGGTCCAGCGCCGAGGGCTGGCTCTGGAGGGTCTTTTGGCCCCAAACGTGAATGCCGGTATCGGGGAACGAGACGATGGCATTAACGCCTTCCGGATAGAGCACGTCGCGCTCGCCGCGGCTGGTCACATAACCCAGCGAGAGGGCGCCCGCGATGCGGCCGCGATCGATGCCCGCCGGGGCGTGCCAGACGCCGGCCTTGCGGTCGCTTCGGGCGAAGCATCCGGCCACGGCGCCTGTGGGCGGAATCCGCTTGCGCTTGCCGGTGACCGGATCTTGGACCTCGATCCACGGATAGTAGAGAGCGCCGTAGGAGGAGTTAAACCCCGCGTGGGAGTACATGCCCTGGCCCCTGCGGAACTCGACCGCCTCCTGCGGTTCCAGATGCAGGGGTGTGTCGGCGAGGAACATCAGGTCCTTGCGCCCCTCGGCGTAGGCGATCCCGCCGTGGATCACGGCGGGTGTGGTGACGCCGGGCACTAGAGCCAAGTTCAGGGCGTCGATTTCGTCGAAAGCGTACAGGCCGGTATGGGCGGACGGGTCTCCGATGTAGTCAGCGTCAACCAGGCCGGACAATCCGTCGTTCCCGCCGGAGGGACGATACGTGCCGACTTGGGGACGGTCCTCGGTCATGCCGGACGAGGCCTGCAGGCCCGCGACGGTGATGTACTCGGAACGGCCGTTGACGGACAACTCCACGTGGTTCGGAGCCGTCTCAATCATCGTCAGGTCACCGAAAACCTCGACCTCTTCGCCCTTGTAGAGGACCACCAGATGGAAGCCGGTGGCCGGATCACCGTCTTCGATCCGAACGGCGAGAGCGTTTCCCCAGCCGCCTTCCTTGGCCGCCGAGACACGCAGCGTGGTCCGGATGTCCCGGCCGCCGGCCAGATTCGCCGCCGGCGCCGGTTGCACGATGCCGCTATCCTCGGAAGAACCCTCGACCACCACCTCGGGGATGTGGTTGGCGGTGTTCAAAACCTGTGCCACCGTACTGGTCGGCTGACCCGTGCTGTCGGTCGCCAACCCCACCGTCAGATCGACGTGGCCCTGGAGGTTCGCGCTGAGCGAACGACCGGGGCCGTCCGCCAGCAGTCGGACCGTGATGTCGTTGCCCGCGGCGCCGACTCCCCGGGCCACCCAGCGGATACGATCCCTCCCGACGGTCCCGGTCTGGAGGCTGGCGGCGATGCCCCGGTCCGGGAGGGTTGTCCGGGCCTTGACGGCCGTCAGAGAGTTGCGGTCGGTCGGATCGTCTAGATGCGCAACCCGGTTGACGTAGAGCACCGAGCCGCCGTTATCGAAGAAGGCGCGCGCCGCGTAGGCCAGATAGCCGGCCTGGATGTAAGCTCCGAATCGGTTGACGAATTGTTCCCAGCTGGTGACCAGCACCGCCTGGTTGATGGGGCCGCGCTCGGCCACGCCCACCATGCCTGCCGACGAGGTGGACAGGTGCTTGACGTAATGGCTGAAATCGATCTCGCGCGTCTGAACGCCCGGTGAAAGATTGGTCATGGTTTACCTCCGCGCTTGCGACTCCGGGGCGTGGCGGTTGCCTTGCCCTTGACGGTCGCCTTGGATGGGATCTTGGAAGCCGGGGCCGCCTTCGGACGAACCTTCTTGGGTTGGACGACTTTCGTGAGCGTGACCAGGCCCCGCTGGGCGGCCGTTTTGAGTTCGGTCGAGACCTGCTTCGGATCAATGACCCGATGCTCACGCGGGCCGAGATGCAGCCCCCGGCCCTTGCCCGCGAGCTGGAAGGTCAGGGGTTGAAACAGCAGATTCTTAATGGCGATCACTTTCGTTTCCTCCTTCGCTTACGGCGCATAGAGACGGTCCTCGTGGACCCCGTCCCGGAACTGGAAGGCGCGGTCCTTGATGAGCCCTCCGACCTCGATGCGCCCGTCATAGACGGGACAGTCCTCGATGCGGCAACGGCCCGAGCTCTGGCGCAGATTCGAGAGGTTCACGCGCCGTAGGCCTCCCAAAGGCACCAGTTCGGTGAGAGGAAGCGAGCCGCGGTCTCCGATGTGCACCTCCGGATGCACCTGATAGAAGCGCGCCACCTTCTCCTCGAGATCGAGCAGCTTGCCCTCGTGGGCAGCCGTGACGACGACGTCGAAGTCAAGATGATAGAGGCGCGGATGGCGGCAGGCTTTATAGCTCAAGTTCGGGACGTCCTTTTCCACCATGCGGGCCTGGGTGCGCCGGTCGCCGTCCTCCATCAGCGTCGGGCCCTGCAGGATGAGGCTCGGGACCTTCGGTACTTCGAACACATCGTCCGCAGCAACGAGGACAGCCTCGGGGTCGATTTCCGCCTTCACCAAGCGGATCAGGGTTTCCACAACGGGTCGAACAGTCGTTAGCAAAGTCGCCTCCAGTACCGGCCCTGCCCGCCGCTCGACTGAGCGGACCGAGCAGGAACATGCTTCCTTAGATACTTACCGGAGAGCGCCGAAAAGTGTCGGATTAAAGCGACGCGCGGACGGCCTCGCGGTCATGCTCGACGATCTGCTTGCGGTGCTTGGCCATGACCGGATGCAGAAACGGTCGCGGCGGGATGACGATCACTGCGCCGTTCGGGTGCTGGATCGTCGCGCCGTACTCCATCACCGCCCCGATGTTGACCAAATCCTCGCCCTCCTTGTTGAGGGTGCCGCGCACGAGACCGACGAAAGCCCCTTCGGCCACAATCTTCTGAGTGATGGCATTGACGAGGAAGCCGGTATCGATCAGGGCCTTCGTCGAACCTTTTCGCCGGATGGTGCTCTCGGCGAGCTTGGCGAAGGGCTTGCCGCCGGGGGCCTGGGAGCGAATGCCGCGCTTGATCTCCCGGACCAGAAGCAGGGCGTTCTTGAGGGTCGCTTGCTTGAGCGCCAGGGTCAGGCGCGCACCCGGAGCCGTGGCCAATATCGCGCGGGCCTTGTTCCAATCACCGACGCGTCTAACTCCCATGAAGTCGCACCAGTTTCAGTACTTTGTGTGTCACCACTCCGAAGAGCCGTTCGTCCTCGACGGTTTGGACGCGGAAGGTGACGTCGTTTTCTTGCACGCGGTCCTCGGGCCGGACATCCAGATCCGGCAGGACGCAGGCTACGGCATCGATCTTCTGGTTTAGGTCCTCGGGCGGAATCTCGACGAACTCCAGCGCAAACGATCCGACCTTCGCGTAGCTGGCATCGTCGGAACCGTAGAGCCGCTCGCCGGGCTCAATGCGCAGAAGGTCGGCCTGCTGACCGGACGCCAGGATCAAGTCCCGGACATCGCCGGCGGCCAGCGACTTCTCGCCCTGGGTCAACAGACTCACAGATCGCCTCCTTGCTCATAGATCACCGGCTTGAGGCCCGAGGGGGAGACGACGTAGTCCTCCGGTCCGGAGGCGGCGCCAGGTCTGACTTCACTCAGATGGTGTTTGTAGAGGATCTCAAGGTCCTGCTCGAGCTTGGCCCAGTGCTCGGGTTGTTTGGTCTTGTCGACCCGCTTGTCGCCGCTTGAGAAGGCGAAGGCGTTGGCGGTTTTGGCCCGCATCAGCTGGCAGGCATGGATTTGCGCCAAGAGCAGAAGCATTTCGCGGGTGACGCCTTCCGGTTCGGGTTCGATCTTGCCGTCGACGACCGACAGCCGGGTGTCCAGGTCCCGGGCCAGACGGTAGACGCCCTTCTCAAGGCAGCGCGTGAGTGCTTCGTCGGTAAAGAGCGCGCCGTCGGGATCAGACAGATCCAGGCGCAGCGAGGCTAGGAGATCAGCCTTCACCTGCTTCCACCTCCGTCAACCGTTTTTCCAGCGCCGCGATCACCGTGCGGCGTTGCTCGCCCGAGAGATGAGCCTTGAGCCGGTCGGGGTCGTCTTCGGCTTCGACCTTCGAGATGGCCTCGGCCGCCCGGAGTCTGGAGAGATCGATCTTTGGCTCCTCGGCCGCTTCCCGTCCAGCGGAATCGTCGACCTCGGCGGTCGATGCCGACTCGGCTTGGGAACCCTCGGGCTGGGAGCCGGTTCGAGTCTGTTGTTTACCCTTACCCCGGACGAGGATTCCAACCGAGATCGCGCGCTCCAGTTGCGGTGTCAAGGTTTTGACCGCCAGCACCTGACCCGGTCCGAATCGCAGGCCTGCGTCGGCCACGACGAGGATGCCCGGACGCACATGCTTCACTTGAATCGCCATGAACCACCTCCGTCAGCCCAGAATCCGGATCTTGGCCAGGATCTCCGGCCGCGTGACGCCCTGGCCCAACTCGGACCACACCAGCCAGCCGGTCTTGAACCGGGTCTTCTGCTCGATGGCCTCGGTCTTGAGCCCCTCGCGGGTGGGCATCTTGCCGACCTCCTGGTCCGGGACCAGCAGGATCTCGTCCAGCGCCTGGGCGGCGGTCAGAAGAATGCTTCCCGTCCCGTAGTTCTTGATCACGCCCTTGGCGCGCAGCTCGGCCTTGGTCTGGGGATCGAGGTTCCAGCTGCGCAGATCGTTGAAGCGCCGGCCCCGCATGACGATGGTCTTCACCGAAAGCTCCAGGTCCTCGATGATCGAGATCGCCTCGTTCAGAGCGTCCTCGGTCAGGGTGGCGCCGGTGACCTCGACCGTGTTGGCGGCCGGAACCGCAGCCGACAAGACCGTAATGGTCCGCTTGTCGATGGTCTTGCGGATCTCATCGGCCGCCGAGGTCTGGATGTCCATCAAAGACCCGATGTTGCCGTTCTTGAGCACCGATACATCGACCATCGGGGTGGAGTGGACCCGGTGAGTCGGGAACTCGACTTCGTCTTTCCCGATGTCCTGCTCTTGGGCCTGACCCTCATTCGAGATCCAGTAAGCCTTGACCTTGGGCTTTTTCTGATAGAGCGGCCGCTCGCCCTTGGGCAGATTGTGGCGCGTCAGAAGAAGAGTGGAGATCTCCTTGCGTTTGATCTCCTGCTCGATGGGCGCGGCGATGGCGGCTGCCAGCGCCCGCATGCCGTCGGGAGACTCCAGGGCCTCGGACATCAACCGCGCCATGGTCTCCATGTACTGCTGGCTGTCGACGTTCACTGTTTTGTTTTCCATTTCAGCCTCCTCGATTTTCAGATAAGCAGGCGGAACTTCAGGATTCCGCCCGAGACGGAGATGGCTTGGGCGACGACCTTGGCGCCTTGCTGGGTGCCCGCGACGATGAGCACGCCCGAGGTGTCGATCTCCAGCTCGTCCCCCGCGCCGATCGTGCCCTCGAAGACGTCCGTTTCGTAGACGCCTCCCTGACAGTAGATGCCGGGCATTTCTCCGTCCTTGTAGTCCTTGATCAACACGCCGAAGGACGCACTCGTCGGGTCAGTGTTGACGGCGAACAGATCGTCGCCCACCACCTTGACGAAACGGCCGAGTTTTCCGTCCCCCTGCATATGGCCGTCGCCGTAGGCGAGGCCGCGATGGTTACCGTTGATGAACATGTCTTGTTCCTCCTTTTGAGTCGGTCGCTAGTTCTCCAAAGTTGGGAAGATCTTGTGGCAAACGAATTCCTCCTTACGCTCAGGCTGCCGGCTGCTCCGGGGCGATCCCGACCCGCTGCCGATAGGCGGCCATCAGGCCGTCCTTGAGCTGGTCTTCGAGGCTCGTCTTCTTGTCGTCCACGTCCTGGGGACGAACGCCGGCATCGCTGCGTAGCGTCTTGTCCTGGGACGTCTCATCCCCCTTGGCCTTTTCTTGCGATTTATCGCCAGACTTGGTCTCGGCCTTCTTGGCCTTCTCGGCTTCCACCTGAATCATCCGATCGAAGGCGGCCTCGGTGGCGGTGAAGGCCTCCTCAGACAGTCCCGCCAGGCGGGTCAGTTCCTTCTCGCGCTCTTCGTCGCCGGCGAAGCCCACGCCGTGTTTCTCCACCTTGGCCAGCAGCTTCTGGGCCTTGGCCCGGTGGGCCGCCGCCTGCTGCTCGGCCTCGATTTCCTCGAGCTTCTTCTTGAGGGCCAGCACCTGCTGCTTGAGCTCCTTGTTCTCGGTTTCCAGCTCCTGGATGCGGGCCTTGTCTTCGGGTGCGTTTCCGCCCCCGCCCGGGTCGTTCTTCTTAGCGGCTTCGGCCGCCTCGTCTTTGGCTTTCTGTTTGTCGTCCATTGTCGAACCTCCTTGATTGAGAGTCTTCTCGCCTCGCTCGGAGGCGACCTGAATGATGCGGGCATCCTCGTCGGCGCCCTTGCGATCCAGCAGTCCCAGGCCCGTGAAGGTCACCCCGTGCAAAATCTCAAACACCGGTTTGCCCTGGAACGTGCCACCTTTGTGTTTGCGCAAGTGCAGGCAGTAGTCGTTTTTCGAGGCCACCTGCTTGCCACAGATCGAGCACTCGCCCTCCTCGTAGTCGCACTCCATCGAGACCTGGGTGATGATCCCCTTGCGGATCAGCTTGTAGGCCAGCTGCGCGTGCGGGCTGTCAGTGACGTAAAGCTCGCCCGTGCACTCGATCCGTCCGCCTTCGGTCTCCTCGACGAAGTCCGCCGCCACGATGCTGCCCACGATGTCGGTGAAATCTTGGGAGTGCTTGAGGTCGATCTTCTTGTGGATGGCCGTCTGGTAGCGCGCCGCCAGTTCCTCGGGCGTGAAGTGATCGCCGTTTTTGTTGGTGCCGCTGCGGCAGAGCACGAAGCTGAACTGTGGGTCGCCTCCATTCCGGACCCGATCGAGCGCCGTGGCGCTCAGGGCCCCGGGCGGGGAAGGAGCCAGATCCACGGGGATCGAGGTATGGCACGACGCCGTGACGCTCCCTGCGACGGATCGAGGGGCAGGCCGGGGCCGGGACGAGACGAATAGCAGTTCCCGGGCGTGCTTGCCCTTCCGGCCGATATCCTTGGCGATGTTGTAGTCCACCTCCAGGCCGGCCACACGAACGCGGCCGTAGTGGGTGCCGAAGATGTCCCGGATCTCTTCCTCGCGTGGAAACGCCCGGTCCCGGTAGGACAGCAGCACCGTCGGGTAGCGGTCGCGGGCGTCAGAGGCCAGCGTCTGGATCAATGCCCGAATCGATTCCTTGGTAAAGCGGGTGCGCGACGGAAAGTTGCGGCGCGGGTTGGACCGCAGCGTCTTGTCGGCCCAGCGCGTCATCAGGCCCTCGACGAAGTGCAGCGCGTCCTCGTAGTCGTTCGTGCCGAACTCGGTCACGTAGGGCGGATCGAGATAGAGCACATCCGCGCCGAAACGCCGGACCGCCTCGGCTCCGTCCAGCTGCAGCGCCTGGCACGGTTGGCCGTTGTCGAACACCAGGCGGTTGAGCTGGCGGATAGAACGCCGGAACGAGTCGATGAACTTCGAGAGCGGCGGGTTGGAGAGCTGCGACTGTTCCAGGCTCGCCTCCGATTCCAGATCGGCCCGGGCCTGCTTCTTCGAACGCGAGAACTGCCCGAAGGCGCTTTTGGCCTTGACCGTCGTGCCCAGCGCCGCCAGCGCCAAGTCCTTCTTGTAGCCGGGCAGGCGCTGAATGTTCGACCAGACCCGGTCGAGCCACTCCAGCACCGGCTTGGTGTAGTAGTAACCGTGGAAGTGATCGACGATGAAGGCGCCCGCATCCGCGTTGGGGGCCAGCAGCATCTCGACATCCTCGTCGCTCAGGGTCTCGCTCGAGTTTTCGATCACGGCGCGGGCCAGGTGGTACGGAAAGCGCAGCAGGTCGTTGGCGATGACCGTCAAGCCTTTGCGCTTGAAGTGATAGGCGACGTTGGCCCCGCCTGAGAACGCATCCAGGAAGCTCTTTGCGTCGGTGGGAACTTGGCGCTCGATCCAGTCGAGCATCAGGACCTTGCTGCCCATAAAGCCGGTGACACGGACCGCGTCCGGTTTGCCGGCTTGGCACGAGAGCAGGTCGAGGGCCTCGCCAAGCGGCGCCTCGGCCAGGGCGTGGAGGTTTTCCTCCACCCGCAGGGCGGCTTCGACCGCTGCTGTCGCCTCGTGCTTCTCGATCCACTCCTTAGCCTTCTCCAGGGTCCAGCCGTCCGGGTTCTCCTTTGTCTTGCGAGCGAACCGGTAGGCCTGGAGCACCAGCTTGCTCGGGTTGCCCCCTTCGGGGACGTGCTTCCGCTTCAAGCGGCCGATCAGAATAGAGACCCCCTCGATGCCCTCCAGCGTCTTGCGCCGGAAGCTGTCGGCCAGGAAATGCTCGGGGTCCCGCACGCGGTAGCAGATCTCATTGGCCGTCTCTTCCCAGATCGCCTCCGAGTGCAGAGCCTCCTGGTCGGTATCGGCCGTGGCGGAGGCGCCCTTGCCGGAGCGGCAGATGAAGAGCCTTTCGGTGGCCTGGGACGCCTCACCGTGCCGCGAGGTGATGGAGTAGCGATGATCGTGAGAACGCATTGCCGGTGAGAAACCGTGCGCGGAAATCAGGGCCCGCATCTCCCGCTCGTTGGGATAAGCATGATCCCGGTAGGAGATCAGCCAGTGCGGGATGTGTTTGGCTTTGCCGAGGAAGCCCTCAAAGAACCCCTTGGCGGTGGCGGGGGTGACGGTCTTGTGATCGGTCTCGTAATGGCAGGTCTTGGACCCTTCGACCAACTTCAAGCCGCGCCAGTAGGTCATCAGGCCTTCCACGAAGTGGTAGGCCTTCTCGTAGTTGGTGGTCGAAAACTCAGTGGCGTAAGGCGGATCGAAATAGACCAGGTCCGCCTTGGCGCCCTGCAGAAAATCGTTGACGTCTTTGCGCCTGGCCCGGCACGGGGCCCCGTTGTCAAAGACCAGGGCGTTGATGCGCGTGACGGTCTTGGCGAACCGCTCCTTGAACTCGGCCGGGGTGTCCTCGCGCTTGCCGTAGGGCGTGGTCGAGGAAAAGTGCCCGAAGCCGCCCTTGCCCGACACACAGGTCCTGCCGAGGGCGAAAAGGGCGATGTCCTTCTTGAAGCCCGAGAGTCCGTCGATATTGGTCCGGATCGTGTCGACAAGAGCGTGCACGCCCCGGGCGAAGAAGATTCCTTTGAAGTGGTCCCGGACGAAGGTGTCCGCCTTGGGGTTGTCGGCGACGAGCGCTTCGAGGTCCTCCTCGCTCAATTGGATACTTCGGTTCTCGATGATGGCCCGGGCCGCGTGGTGGCAGTAGCGCAGCCGGTCGTTGGCCGTGACCGCCAGGCCCCGGGTCTTGTACATGTAGGCCACCACCGCCGAGCCGGAGAAGGCGTCCAGCACCGAGGACACCCCGTCGGGTGTGTGCTTCCAGATCCAGTCGACCAGCTTCTGCTTGGAGCCGATGTAGTTGGTGATGTAGCTGGGGCGCTGGGCCGGTTCTTCACCGGAAGCCTTGGCCTGGGCTTCGAGCGCGTCGAAGTCCAGATCCAGCGCGGCGTCGGTCTCCAGCAGGAAAGCCAGCCGGTCGCGGTCGTTAGAAAACAGCTCCATTCCAGTCTCCGGTGTTCTTGTTGCGACTCACCGGCACGCGCGCCGGCGTGGAACCCCTGTCCTGTCGACAGGCGGATGCCCGTGCGGAGGTGCAAGAGTCCCCTCACTTAGATACTTACCGGAGACTGAGCAAAAGTGTCGGAGGAAAGTTCAGGCGATGCGACTTTGAGTAATCCGATCCAGCACGGACTGGGCGCAGGCCTCGGCCGATGGGTATTGGTCGGTCTCGACGATGGCCCCGCGCATGCCGCGGTAGGGTGAGAGGGTGGATTGGTGGTAGTCCAGGAAATCCTCGGGCAACGACCGGACATCATTTTCGACCAGGCGGTTGATGACCCACTCGGCCGCCTCCTGGGCGTCGGCGTGACCAGGCAGGAACTCGATCACCAGATCAAGGCCGGGTCCCGGTCCCTGGACCCAGACGCCGATAGGGTCATAACGAGGCTCCCGGATGCGGTTCCTCAGTGCGTACTCGATCATGTAGCGCAGCTTCATTCCCAGTTCTCCGCGATCTTGATGTGTTCGGTGAGCAGCTCCTGGTCGATCCGCTCGAACATCTCCCGGTTCTGGGCCTTGAACTGGCGCCATTGTTTCCAGTCGGCGCCCAAGTCCCGCTCCAGCTCGGGGAAGATCAGCTCGATGTGAAAACGGCGGTCTCGGTCGTCCACCAGGTCCAGCAGATAGGTGTCCTCCTGGGACCAACGGACGACCTTGATGGTGTGCGCGTGCTGGAAGCCCTCGTGGTAGCCGAGCGCCTTGTGGAACAGCCAGAAGTCCACATGAGTGACATCGCCTCGCGTGTCGAACCGCGGCGCCACGCGGGTCACCAAATAGCCCTCCATGATGCCCAGACGCATCGGCTGCTCCCGGCCCTCGGCCAGTGTCATCCACGATCCGCGCTCGTTGAACGGATCGAACAGCGCTTGCAGCCGGGCCTTTTCCTGGTTGACGAGTTCGTTCATTGGGTCACCTCACCAGTACGATGTCTTCGACCTTGCGGCCATCGGGCAGCTTCAAGACCTGGCGCTTCCGGAACACCTCCAGCAGCCGGCGCCGTTGCTCGTCGGTATGGACGACGATTAGCTCGATGTTGTCCAGCAGCATGATGGAATGCTTAAAGATGGTCTCGTTGCCGTCCCGCCGGGCGAACTGCTTCCACTCCGCCGGCGTGCTCCCGCGATGGCTGGGTACGTAGTCATCGCGCACCTTCCCGTAGGCGTCGTGGTTGTAGCTGATGGCGTCCTGTCGCCGCAGGAGGCGCTTCTTGAAGTGTCTTGAAGTAGAGCCCTGGGTTCCGTGGGCCGCCCGCGCCAGGGAGCTTCCGAATGCGGGTGAACACATAGGATGATCCCCCCGTATCCATGTCCTCGACCGGCGACATCCCCCGCACCTGGATGCCGATTCGCATCTTCTCGATGGTGCTCACCATGGCGCCGTTGTTTTCGAGCACCGTGTCGATGAGCGATGTCAGGTCTTGATCGCCGGTCACCGAGTGATGGAGTCCATAGCCCTTCATCTGCTTCTCGAGGTCCGCATCGGAGAGATCGAAACGGTACTGGTGGCGGTAACCGGCCCTCTTGCCGGGGATTTTGAAGGCCCGTTGGTGCGTGCCCAGCGGCTCATACCCCGGCATGCGGGTCAGGTCCTTGACGCCCAGCCGCCGCTCCCAGAAGCCGCGCATCGTCTGGATGCGCTCCTCCTTGCCGGCTGCGCGGCGGTCGAGTTCCTTGATCAGTTGCTCGTATTCCGGCTCGCGATCCACTTTGCTCAGATAGGCCTGTTTGTGAAGATAAAGCAACTCGGCGTCCTGGGGCGTGGCCGCTCCGGTCTTCAGGCCCAAGGAGTCCATTTTCTCCAGCACCCGGTTCAGGCTCTTGGCGTCGGGACGATCGGGAAGCATCAGCTCGAACTCCCCTCGCTGGGCGAACAGGTTCTTGTCGGAGGAAGGCCGGTACACGGCTCGCACGCCGTCGCCGAAGTCGATCTCGTACTGCTCTCCAGCCTTGATAAAACGTCCCTGAAAGAGTGCCTTGTTGTCGGCGGCCTCCTCCGCCACGACCAGGTCGCCGCTGCTCAGCTGCCGTTTGGGTTGGAGCACCTTCGTCCGCCGGACGGTGAAGGGAACATCTTTCCGCTTTTTCTTCCTAGTCGCACGCTTCTTAAGATAGGTCTCGAAATGTCCCTCGATGGGCGTCTGATCGCGGGCCGCCTTTTGCACGTTCTCGATCCAGGCGATATAGGTCGCGGAGGTCGCGGCCATTTCTTTCACGTCCGCGTCGTCGGCCCGGCGCAGCCGCTTGAGCGCCGCCATGTGGTCGGCGGCCTTCTTGAGCTTGACCTGGTTGTACTGCTGGTCCGAGGCATGGTGATTGACGGTCTTCACCGCAGCCAGAATATCGTCAGCAAACACATCCTCCGGGAGCGCCTGGCCCACCCGCGCCGGCGCCGTCTCGGTTCCGGCCTGGCGCACCGCCGCGAGCAACTTCTCCTCGGCCTCGGGGCGGACCTTCATCTTGACGACCGTGCGCTTGCGGCCCTGAAACGTCTCCATGAAGATCAACGCATTCTGGTCCTCGATGTCGCCCTCGTCAAAGGGCAGCACCTTTCCCTGCCAGCCCAGTGAACGGACCTCCTCGATCAGTTCTTGCTCCGCCAGCCCGAGCTTTCCCTGGGCGAGGGTCTCAACCACGTCGTCGAAGCGGAAGTCCTTCTTCCCCAACATGTCGGTGTAGTAGGCCTCGAAGTTCCGGCGCAGGTTCCGCTTGCGCTCGAGAGCCGTGTCGTAGAAGGCCCGCTTCTGGGTCTCGTTCCCTCCAAAGCACCCTTCGGCGTAAGGGCGCAAGATGGCCAGATAGTCCTCGTCGGGAATCTTTTCGACCTCGCCGATCGTGCGTAGGGTTACGGCTGGATCAACCTCGACGTCGCCGTCCTTCACCGTACGAAACAGGGTGTTGTAAAAGGGTTCTTTCTCTCCGAACCCGCCGTTGGGGTGATAGTCGATGGACAGCCGGTCCTCGCCCAGGTGTTTGAAGGCCTGCCCCTTGTCGATGCCATAGACCCTGCCGTCGCGGCCGCGCAGAAACTGCTTGGCGTGGCCGTCATGGTTGGCAATCAGCCAGTCGATGACGTGCTCGCGCTGGACCTGCTCGACCTCCAGTGTCGTCAGCTCAACCGGATTCACGCCGTCGAAGTCGATCTTGCGTTTCAGATCGGTCCGCCATTTTTGGATGGAGCCCACCCGGTCGTTGAGCCGGATGGTTCGCACCTCGATGGCGTCGGAGTCAATCAGCCGGGCGATCTTGTAGGCCGCTTCCTCGCCGTGGGGGATGAAGGCATCGGCGGCGCGTTCTTGCGGCTTGAAGAGCCAGCGGTCGCCCGCATCGTCGGTCCAGAACTCCTTGCTGTGAGCGCCGCCAACCTTGGCCCTGCCAGCGTAGGTGAAGCTGTCCGGCTTACCCTTGTCCGCCCAGGCCGTGTCCACCGCTTCGAACTCGCTGCCCTTCTTGGTGAAAGCGGGTGGTGCGTCGGGCTCGGGCGCCTTGGACGCGGGCTTGGGCGTTTTCGGCGCCTTGGGCTTGGCGGCCTTTTTCTTGCCGCCGTGTTTTGCCAGCCAGGCGGCGTGTTTGGTCTCGATGCTGTCGAGCGCCGCCTGCACCTTGGCCGGATCGGTCTCGGTGAAGAGCGTGACCAGTTCGTTCTTGTTGGTCCATTGCCAGTGCTTGAGCTGGGTTTCCTTGGCCAGGTTCTTGAGCTGGGCGGCCTTGAGCGCCGCCACCTGATCGTGGAAGAGCTGCTTCTTGAGGAGAATTTCCTTGGCCTGGGCTCCGAGCAACTCCTGGGGGAGACCGGCGCCTCCGGCAAGCGCAGCTTCGGCATCCTTCACGGCTGAGAGGAAGTTCGCGTAACCCGAAGGTGACTCGGGCACGACCACCTTGGCAGTGGCCTGCACCAGAGCATCCTTGGCCTTGCCCAGCGCCTCCTTTTTGGCGGCCTCGATGGCATCTTGGGTGGCCTGCTCGGCCAACTCCTCGCCGGCGGCTTTCTCGATGGCCTGGATCAGCTGTTGCTTGTTCTTGAGGGGCCCGATGTGGTGTTTCTTCTTGGCCGCGATGAGGAGCTTTCCCTTGAGGCCGGAGTGGTCCACGCCCGGCTCCAGCTCGTCGAGCAGCGCTATCACATCCTGCTTGGTCAGGTTGAGCGAGACGCCCTTGGTCTTGGCCATCTCCTTGAGCTCGACCACGGTGAGTTGGTCGAGCCCACCTGGCGCGGGGACCTTCTTCAACTGCTCGGCCAGCTGCTGGGCGTGTTTGAGTGCCGCCTGCTTCTCGGCCAGCAGTCCCACCAGCTCTTGCTTGCTGCGTAGCAGACCGATCTTGTGTTCTTTGAGCTTGGCCTTGAGCGCCGCTCCCGAGAGGTCGGCGTGGCTGAGGCCCGGCTCCACCTGGTCGAGCAGCTGGATGAAGTCGGCCTTGGTGCGGGCGATGGAGACGCCGTTTTGCTTCGACAGGGTCTGCAGCTGCTTGACCGTGAGGCCGCCCAAGTCTCCGATCTGGCCGCTCTCGAAGGCGGCCTTGATCTGGGCCGTCTCCTGGGACTTGGCCTTGGCCTGCTCCTCGATGGTTTGCGGCGGCAGGATACAGGCGGGGCCGGAGGAGACCTGGGCTGCCTTCGCGCCCAGCTCGCCGCCGCAGATCTCCAGAGGCCAGGCCACCACGCTGGTGCAGCGGCAGTTGGGATGGGCGGGTTGTGGCGGAAATCGACCCGTGTCGAAACGCTTGCCGTCGAGCGGGCCGCAGACCGGGCAGACCCGCTCGTCCTCCATCGTCATCCATTCGAGTTTTTGGACGCCGACCTGACTGTGGAACTTGATGCGGCCCTGGTTGTGGGCCCGCAGCACCTCGGTGCGGGCAATGACCTCCATGCGGTACTGGGCTTTGCGGAAGACCTTCGTACCGGCGTGGCGGAACGATTCGGGGTGCTTCACGACGTGCCCAAGGTCGCGGACGATACCCTCGACCCCCTTGCCGGTAGCGATGCCGCTCATCACGGTGCGCCGGATGCCGTCGGCCAGTTCGCGGTGGACGTCGCCGGCCAGCACCAGGTTGTACTGGCTCATGAAGTCGAGCGCGTCGGTGTCGACCAGCGTGAAGGCCCGGGTGGCCAGCTGGTCGATCCCCTCCCGAGTGAGGTCCCGGTAGAAGGGAAACTGGGCGGCGGCGAAGTCCTCGATCCCACCCGAGATGCCCTGGCGGAACGACGTCTTGGCCGCCTGGCGGAAACGCAGGGTCTGGTCCCGGCG
Source organism: Bryobacterales bacterium (assembly GCA_965248205.1). GTDB lineage: Bacteria > Acidobacteriota > Terriglobia > Bryobacterales > UBA6623. The sequence goes on along the minus strand of CBDFIS010000006.1, from coordinate 4,131,280 downwards.
CAACCGGGTCATCGATTCCCGAATGTCAGCCTGGAGTTTCTTGAGGCCTTCGAGCGCCGCCAATTGGTTGTCGGGGAGCGAGCCAAGGCTCTTGTAGCGCAGGATGGAGCCGCGCACCTCGTCCTCGGCCTCCGAGAGCATGCCGGTCAGATCGGCGACCGTTGTTTCCGTGTAGCGATTCCGGTGGCGAACACTCCTGGCCGTGGCCTGGCGAATGGCCTCGGCCTGGGTCAGCGGTGGTGTGGCGGCAAGTGCACCGAGCATGACGTTTGTCCCCGTCAAGCCGTGTTCCGCCGACGTGCTTCTTCGGGTGGGAGATTGACCGTCGGCGCCTTGGGGTCGAGGAAGCGGCAGGCCGGAGTGTCGAACGTCACCTCGCTACGGTGCACCCGGCAGTGGTTTCCCGCCTCGTCGAAATGCACGCAGTCGTCGCAGACCCCGTCCCCGACATCGCCGCGGGCGCTGGGTCCACCCCAGGCAGCCTCCGCCCCCTCCGCCGGCGTGTTCGTCTCGGGGTCAAGTCCCAGCATCTCCTGGGCACGCTCGACGCTCATGATCCCGGCCAGCACCATGTCGACAATCGGCTTGACCTGCTTGGTGTCAAACAGGTCCACCGATTGACTTTCGCTGTCCCGGTTGGCGGCCTCGATGTCCGGGTCGAGGTCCATCTTGAGCTGGAGGCTCGAGCGGCTGATCAGCTTGCGGTCGTAGAGCTCGATGAGCAAGCGCTTGAAATCGACGGCGTCCGAGGGATCGAGATCGTTGAACAGGAACTGAAGCGTCTTACCCTTCCACCCGTTCAGTTCGAGCCAGTCGTCAAACACCCAGTCGAGAATCGTCTTGGCGGCCTGGGTGATCTCGCGGATCATCACTAGCATCTTCCTGAGGCTCACCGAGGCGGTGGCGAAGTTGGGACCGTCGCCGGTGACCAGGGACCGTGAGAGTCCCAGCGCCACGACGATGTCTTCCTTCACCTCCTTGACCTTGTCCTCGACGTTGAGGACCTGGCCGTCTGTGCCGTGAGTCTCAACCGTGACGTAGAAGGGCACCACCAGGCCGCTCTTGAGGTCCATCTTGTTGACCCGCTCGCGGACCTGCTCGAGCATCTTCTGGTCGGGCATAACCATCTTCTGGCCGAAGGCCCCGCCCACCTTGATGAGGCGAAACGGCGTGGCCCAGCGCTTGGCGATGGCCTGCTCGGCCCGGCGGTAGTCGCGCAGCAGTTCGATGGACTGAAACGCGGGCAGGACCAGCGAGTTGCCGCGCGGCGAGAACGACGGCGCGTCCCACTTCAGGTGCAGCACCTGTTCGACCGGGAGATCGAGACCCTCGCCCGCACCAGGATGCTCCTCCGGGAACTGGCGCGCCTCGACCAGCTCCCCCTGGGCGTACTTGACCTTGACCGAAACGGGATTGACCGAGACCAGTTCCTCCAGCGCCTTGCCGTCTTGGGTGTAGCGCTTGAACCCGACTCCGTCGCCCTTGACCAGCAGCTGCAGCACCATGTCCTTGACAAAGGCGAAGACACCCAGTTGGGCGGCGAGCTCTACGGCGCCGGACTTCACCTCCTCGTCGTCGCTCGCGATCTTGATTTCGTCGCCCACGGCGAAGGTGCGCCAGGAGTTAACGCAGTTCTTCACCAGCGGCTCCTCGAGGTAGTACTCCCAGGCCTTGCGGGCCCGGTCCTCCCAGGCGCCGGGAACGGCTTCGGTGGCGTTGATAGAACGGAATGCCGATGCGTCCAGAGCGGCGGCCGTGGCCAGGGGGACGAGGACGTCGGCGTCGGCTGCCAGCGATGGCGCTTTGCCGCCCGTAGCGGCGGCCGAAGTATCCGGCTGTGGGTCGGTTCGTGTTTCCATCAGGGTCCTCCCGGTCGTGTCTTGCCCTTTTAGGCGCGACATTCGCGCCGTGTGGCGAGAACACCTCGCCCTAAGGGTTACTTACCGGAAGCGGGGGAAAAGCGTCGGACGGAGGTCTCTGGATTGGATCGGGATCGCCTGCTCACCGCAATTGCCACGCATCGAGTCCTTCTGGCGCTACTGCAATGATGCTTCCTGTCCGCTCGGCGGCCCTGACGAGATGGTTGTCGGCCGAGGTGGATCATAGCCTGCTGCTGTTGGCATGGCGGCAATGCCCAAGCAGGCGGCCCCAGCCAGAGGTAAGGTTCTCGCCGGACATGACGGCGTGACTGCGGCGCGCTCCATGACACCGTTGCCTGAGGGCTTGTCGCCGACATAACTGGGTGTAGTTCTATTCAGAATGTTCTGTGAAGACTGGCTCCGTCCATCACCGGGACCAGAGAACCCGTCTCCTCACCGACTTGGTCAAGGTTGCTTCTGCTTCACGACTCTACGTAAAATCACTTAGGCGGATACGAGCATGATTCAGCAACTCCTTTTCGACAAGATCGACCAACGAATTGCACTGGACAAAGAGGACGGTGACTACGCTTATTTTCATGCCCTGTCCCTGAAGGTTGGAATACCTCACGAAGATTGTCACTTCCGGTGTGATCGCGTGTGTTGGGGATGACGCGGATCGGCACCGGTACTCTCTTGAGCACAAGCTTGTTCGCGCAGATTCTCTCGGTGAGTGGGTGGAGGCACTCAATACGGCGCTGGTCGGCCCAGCGGCCCAGTTCCTGCTCTCCGACGCGCGTAGCCTTGCGAGAGATCTGACAGAACGAGTCGGCCCCGAAGATTGGCGACACTCAGCTGTGACTGAACTGTATCAAGCGGCAGTGGAGATCGGCGCGGAGGCAATGCTTGGTGGAAAAGTGGCCCTGCGACAGTTCTTCGATATCGCCGTGCAGCTCCGGAACAGGAGCCGCGGTCATGGCGCACCCACGAGTGATCAGTGCAGCAAGTCTTGTTCGAACTTAGCTACTTCCCTGATTACCGTCGCGCAGAACCTCAGAATTTTGCGCCTACCATGGGTCTATTTACATAGAAATCTCTCAGGTAAATATCGTGTGTCGCCACTCCTGCACGACTCTTCGTCGTTCGACTATCTCAAAAGGACGCGCGACGTACAGTTGCCGGATGGTGTTTTTCTCAGCCTGCATGACCAAGACGACAATGCACATCCAGTGCATGTCCCTCTGATCTTTAGCGATCCCGACGTGCACGACGTTATACTTCCCAACGGCAACTATAAGGCAAGCATCTTCGAAGGGATTTCATACGTGACAAACGCAGTCGAGCGTCTGGACGGATCGGCCTGGTCAAATCCACCAGCTCGCCTCCCACAGAGCGAGACCGAAGGCGGGGCCGTGCTTGAGCCGCTGGGCAATACATTCGCGAATGTACCCTTCAGACCTTTGGGCTACGTGCCACGGGTTGATCTTGAAAACCGTCTTCGCGAAGAACTTCTGAAGTCAGATAGGCACCCCATAATCTCACTTACGGGTCCAGGAGGTATCGGCAAAACTACCATTGCAATCGCAGCGATACAGGGAATCTCCGAGCAAGAGCCCGCACCTTACCAAGTGATTCTATGGATCAGTGCCCGAGACATTGATTTGCTTGACTCTGGCCCCAAACCGGTATCACAGAAGGTATTCACACAGCGCGACATTTCGCGGGCCGCGGTAGATTTACTGGAACCATCTGAAAGATCATCAAACAGCTTCCAACCGGACGATTTCTTCCAACAGTGTCTTGCACAGGGTGCGGCAGGAACTACTCTATTCGTGCTCGACAACTTCGAGACCGTGCAAAACCCGGCCGATGTATTTAGCTGGTTAGATACTCATATCAGATCTCCGAACAAAGTCCTGATCACCACTAGATTCCGGAATTTCGTTGGCGACTACCCAATCGAGATTTCTGGAATGTCAGACGAAGAGGCAAACACGCTAATCGATCAGCACGCCTCACGGCTTGATATTGAGTCGTTGTTAAGCACCGAGTACAAGAATAAGATTTTTTGCGAATCTGATGGACATCCCTATGTCATAAAGATTCTCCTCGGGCAAATCGCCAAAGAACAAAAAGCGGTCAAACTTCAACGCATCGTTGCAACCGCAGATCACCTTCTTAGCGCCCTCTTCAAAAGGACTTTTTCTGCTCTTAGTCCCGCTGGTCAGCGGGTCTTTCTGCTGCTTTGCAGCTGGAGGGTTGTCGTTCCAGAAGTGGCCGTAGAAGCCGTGTCGCTTCGTCCTGGCACCGAGCGGTTTGACGTCGCAGGAGCCTTGGAAGAATTGGGCCGATTTTCGCTTGTTGATCAGACTGATCAGACCGTCTCCGACGAGGAAGGGTCAACGTTTGTGAGTGTACCATTGGCGGCAGCAATGTACGGTCGACGCGAGCTGGAGGTAAGTCCTTTCAAGGTTGCGGTCGAAGAAGACCGGAAGGTCTTGATGGAGTTTGGCGCTGGAAAACGAGATGACGCTCGCCGGGGCGTTCTCCCACGAATCGAAAACCTCATTAAGGCGCATTTCCAATTTGATTTCGGCATCCCGACCTTGCAGCGGCCTTCAGCGTCTTTATTTATAGGGGTTCAAGCCCTGTCAGGACGCACGGAGGCCAACACCCAATGGGTGAAAAAGAAAACAAGCCGTTTCAGCTCACCTTCAACGGATTTCTCAAAGTCGATTTCCAAGGATCGCGCGTCACCTCGGATGGTGGCCTGATTCTCATTCGGGAACTGGACGAGCGGCTCGGACTGGGCAAGCTGATCGACGAGCATCTGACGGATTCGCGGCAAGGCACAAACAAGAAGTTCCCACTGGCCGACCTGGTGCGGCAATCGGTCTACAGCCGCCTCGCCGGCTACGAGGATCTCAACGATGCTGCCCGTGTCTCGGCTGACCCGACTTTTCGTCTGATCGGCTCGAAGAAGAACTGGGATCGCGGCGGGGCGCTTACGTCGCGTCTACAAAGCTTTGAGGCAGAGCTGCTGGCCAGTGAAGAGAACCTGCTTGGGCTGATGGCGGTGAACCGCGAGTTGGTCGCTCAAGCCCAAGCGCAGGACGAGTCCGAGCGTGTCGTGCTCGATATGGACTCCACGGAAAGCCCGGTCCACGGTCAGCAGGAAGGCAGCGCTTACAACGGCCATTTCGAGTCCACCTGCTACCACCCGCTGTTGCTGTTCAACCAGCACGGTGATTGTCTGGCGGCGAAGCTGCGAGCGGGTAACGTGTCCAGCGCCGAGGACTGGGACGAACTGCTGCTGCCCGAGATCGAGCGCCAACAGGGAGAAGGCAAGCAAGTGACGTTCCGCGCCGACGCCGCCTTCGCCAAGCCGGAGATCTACGAGGCGTTGGAGGATCGCGGAGTGGACTACGTCATTCGCATCCCAGCAAACAAGAACCTGGAGTTGGAGATCGAAGAGATTCTGTTCCGTCCGCCGGGCAGGCCGAGCCTGAAGCCACTAGTGCGCTACAAGAGCTTCCGCTATCAGGCCGCGAGTTGGTCGAAGCCTCGGCGGGTTGTGGCCAAGGTTGAGCACCACCAAGGCGAGTTGTTTCCTCGCGTCGGGTTCATCGTCACGAGCATGAGCTTGCCCAGTCGGTCGCTGGTGCGCTTCTACAACAAGCGCGGCACGGCCGAGCAATGGATCAAGGAAGGCAAGCAGGCAACCCACTGGACACGGCTGTCCTGTCATCGTTTCCGGGCAAACGAGGTGCGTTTGCAGTTGAGCGTGTTGGCCTACAACCTGGGGAACCTGTGGCGGCGGCTGGGGCTGGCGCAGAGGATCAAGAACTGGTCGCTGACGAGCTTGCAGCATCGGTTGATGAAAACCGGAGGGCGGCTGGTCAAGCATGCCCGCTATTACTGGCTGCTGTTGGCCGAGGGGCATCTCAACCGCAAGCTGTTCGCTGAGATGCTGGGGCGGATCTGGGCGCTGCCTGTGCCAGGCGGGTAACGGGCGACGGCTGCGACGGAGAAGAGACGCTGGGTTGCTGAAGAGGGAACTACTCGGAGCCGTGTCGGCGAAAAGCCCTCCAGCGAGCTGGAACGCGGCGATCGAGCGGCATTCAGCGACCCAAACGGGAGCGAACGGAGCATCGATCGTGAGAGGAAGACGAAGACCTTGCACCCGAGCCGCGGATCGGAGTATCCTGACCATCGCGGGATGGCCAAAACGGAAATTCCAGATTAAGGCTGTCGCGGCACGAGCAAGTAACAGCCCGGCAGACTTAGAAAAAACCCTGCCAGTGCTGAACTATTTAGCAGCTAGGGTTCCGATGGCGTATCCCCGCCTCGCCGAATTAGTGATGGAAGTAGACGATTCCAAACAGTCGATAGAGCGGGCGAAGGAGTACATGCGGAGCTTTTTGCAGACTGCGGAAATTCCCGACCGACTGGATGCCTGGCGTAAGCTAGCGAAACTCTGTCAGTTGAGTGAGGATCCAATGGGAGAGGTTCACGCACTCTGCGAAGCCGCTCTGTTTTCCGCTTCGGACCAGGAGATGCTTAGCTTGTTGGCGAATGAACTGAACAATCGCATTCGCGACCTTAAGCAGAAAAGTGTCAAGGATGCTTGGCACGAAGGTGTGCGCGAGCTTTTGGTTAAGGTTATCGAAGTAATGGAGAAGCGTATTAAGGATCTGTCGGCTACGGATTGTTCTCGTCTAGCTTGGCTTCTCCTCAACATTGGCAATTCGGAGCGAGCGCTCGACGTAGCCAAAATCGGAGTTCAACGAGAGGCGAACAATGATTACTGCCAAAGTCTCATCCTGAAACTGGAATCCCACTGACGCGAGAAAACCCAAACAATTCGTCGCGGCTGATCTGCCGTATCAGACGGCAGGAGCCCCACCATGAAAACCGGTCAGCTGAAAGTCTCCCCTGCTCAACACCTGCTGACGCCACGTCCACACACGATCCGATAAAGCAATCGTCCATCCTGGCGGGAGAGGGCAACAAGCCTTAGCGCACCCGACGTCACCAGCTCGTCGGCGCCGGCGATCTTGATCTCATCGCCCACGGCGAAGGTGCGCCAGGAGTTGACGCAGTTCTTCACCAGCGGCTCTTCGAGGTAGTACTCCCAGGCCTTGCGGGCCCGGTCCTCCCAGGCGCCGGGAACGGCTTCGGTGGCGTTGATAGAACGGAATGCCGAGGCGTCGAGCGCCGCAACCGTGGCCAGGGGAATGAGGACGTCGTCGTCGTCGGCTGCGAGCGTCGGCGCTTTGCCGCTTTTAGCGGCGGCCGAAAGTGTCGGGCTGTGGGTCGGTGCGTGTCTCCATGAGGGTCCTCCCGGTCGTGTCTTGCCCTTTCCGGCGCGACATTCGAGCCGTGTGGCGAGAACGGCTCGCCCTAGGGGTTACTTACCGGAGGCCGGGAAAAGCGTCGGTGTGGCGCGTGACCGCGAACGTGGCGAGTTATGGCTACTGGCCGCGCGGGAGGCGCCGGGTCGTCATTCAGACAAACACGGGGTCGGTCATCACCGGGACTATAGAAACCGTCTCTTCGCCCACCTGATCCAGGTTGGCCTGCTCCCGCACCAGCATGGCACACCGTACGGCGTCGACGATGTGATCGTTGCCCTTGGCGTAGACCACTCGGCCGTCGTGGAGCGTATAAGTGTGGGTGGTGAACTGGTCCTCGATCTCCAGGTCCTCGACGGGGAACACGACCTGACGGCGCTGCAGCGCGCCGTTAATTAGGCTCGTCATGAACTCCTTGGTGCGCTTGCGAACCTGTTTGCCGTCCCGGACGGCCAGGGTTGTCATGCCGCCGAAGTCGTAGCCGCGCAGCCGCCCGTCCAGCTGTAGGTCCCGGTATTTGTCCAGGGTCAGTAGCTCCTGCACAACCGCCAGGCCGTTGCCGCCGTTGTCCACCCCGATCCCGGTGGCCGCATAGTATCGGTCCAGCAAGCCGATGGTCTGGGCGATATGGGGATAGGCGACGTGTTCCATGCGTACGCGAAGGATCAGCTTCAGCACGCGGCGCTCAGGCAGCTCGACTTCCTGGAAAATGACGATCTCGGTGGGGTCGTTGGTGTAGCCCAGGTCGCCGCCGATCCAGAACACTCCGGTCTGCGGCATCAGGTTCAGCAGCATCTCCAGCCGGTCGTGGGAGGCCTCCTCGGTCTCGCAGCCCCGTAGCTCCTCTCCCGTGATCACGCATTTCTGGTACTCGACGACGTCCTGGCGGCAGAGGTTCAAGTACTCGACGTTGAAGGCGCCGTAGGAGGGCTTGCCGTGCTCGCCGGCCACCTCGTGCTGCCAGCCGGCGCTGTCCTTGCCGCCGTAGAACTCCTCGAGTTCCACCTCGCGCTCTTCGTTCCAGATCGGGTTCAACCAGGACGGCCAGCGGAACACTTGGAACTGGGTCGAACTGGTCAGCCGGTAGTAGGTGGTGTCGCGCAGTCCGTTGGGGGTCGAATAGATGCGGAGCCGCCCGCCGGCCTTCAGGCACTGGCGCAGGGCCTTCCACGCCCGCTCGGTGAGCCAGGTGCCTTCGTCTACCCAGACGCGGTCCACGTGCAGGGATCGGAACGAGTCGCCGTAGGCTCCCGCCGGGCGGAAGTAGAGAATGGAACCGTTGGTGAATTCCAGCCGGAAGTAGGGTTTGCGGTGGATCTTGGGCTTGCCGTACTTGCTCAGCGCGATGCTTCCCATCAGGTCCGGGTTCGCGTCGAGCTGGAACTCGAACTCTTCGATCAGGGTGTCCAGGTGCCCCTGGTGGGGCGCGCCGACCAGACCCTGGCTGCCCCGGTGCGTGAAGGCGAAGTGCAGCGCATCGGTGCTGATGCAGACGCTCTTGCCGACGTCGCGTCCATCGAGGTGGATGACGTTGCGCGATGAACTTCGCAGATCGTCAACCTGATGCGGCCAGTAGACCCTCTCTTGGCCATCCCGGTTGCGCAGGTAGGCCTGGCCCCAGAGCACCGGGTCGCCCAGGGTCCGGGCTACTTTACGTTCTCTGGTGGAGATCTGAGTCATTCAGGGCAGCCTCGTTAATAGCGCCGCCCGGATGATCGCTCCCACCAACTCGGCCAACTCCCGCCGCGTGGCAACCATCCGCTCTTGATCCCGGATCACGCCTTCGATGTCGGCGCGGGCCTGATCCAGCTCCTCCCATTCGCGGTAGGTCCGCCGAGCGGTGGCGGCCTGGGTCCAGACCTCATCGATCTTCCCTTCCGCCAGCACGGCCCCGATCTCCATCAGCTGGCGCCCGACCGCGCGGACGGCTTCCCGGTTCTCTTCGAGAATCGTGTTCATCGCTTCTCCTGCTTCTTTTGCGGTGCTGTTTTGCTCCGCTCCTGCGGCTCCTCACCCTGTGCCCAGCGATCGAGAGCGGCCAGCGCCTCAGCCAGACGCTCGCCGATTCCTTTCAGACGCTCCCGCTCCGGGTGCTTCCCATCCTCCAAGGACTGGTTGGCTTCGGCCACGTACTCCGGCATGTGGCGGTTCATGGTTTGGATGGCGTGCTGGATACGCTGAGGCGGCCGCTTCGCCGCACAGCCTGCCAGGGAGGCCGCCAGGACTACCACCAAGACCATCCGTGTCATCGCTTCCACTGGTCTTCTCATGAGATTCCTCCGCGCCCGCGTGTATGGCCTTGACTTCCAGCCGACACGAAGCGTGCATGTGTAGAGCGCACAAGCGCTTGTAGATCAACTATTTGAACAACCGAAAGGAGAGTCACACCATGAACGACACATTGCACGAGGCGGGACAGGCCTACCTCGAACACCTGAAAAGCCAGGGCAAGAAGGAGCGCACGGTCTACACCTACGGGAAGGATTTTGAGCAGATCGAAGCTTTCTTCGGAGCCGACCGGAAGCTCAAGGGCATCCTCGCCCCCCACGTGGGGAAATTCTTCCGCTCCGACGCGCTGCTGAAACTCGCAAGCGGAAAGGAACGCGCCGAGCCCACCGTCAAGAAGACCATGCGGGTGCTGCGCATGTTCCTGGTCTGGGCCAAAGAGACCGGCCGGATCAACAAGCTGCCCTTGCCCAAAGACACCCCCATGGGCCGAAGCGTGAAAAAGGAAGGAGAGGATCAGCATGACGACGAGGGCGCTTCGGCTCCTGCCGAATCCTGAGCCGCTCGAGCAGGCGGTCGAGGCCTTCGGTAGAAGGCTGGCCGCCGAGGGTCGCTGCCCGAACACCATCAGCGCGTACTCGCGGGACCTCCGGCAGCTGAGCACTGTCCTATCGGAGCGCCACCCAGGACTCACCCTGGACCGCGTCACCAGCGCCTTGATCGACGAGGCGTTGACCTCGCCGGCGGTCGTTAACTCGGCAGCCGGCGCCCCCAGGGCCCCGGCATCGCTGCACCGCTTCAAGGCGGCCGTCCGGTCGTTTTTCGCCTGGGCAGAGGAGACCGGGCAGGTCGCGGAGAACCCAGCCCGGTCGGTGACCTTGCGACGGCTGCCACGCACCACACCCACCTTCCTGACCGAAGCCGAGAAACGGCGGCTGTCGAAAAAACTTCGGGGCAGATCCTCCAAGATCGCCCGCCGGGACCGGCTCATGATCGAGTTGTTTCTCGGCACCGGCATCCGCCTGCGGGAACTGGTTGACCTCGACATTGATGACGTGGACCTCGACGCCAAGCATCTCCGCATCCGCGCCAAGGGCGGCGTCCCCCAGGTGAAGTTCCTAAAGTCCACGTTGCGCTCCCTTCTGCGCGCCTACCTGAACGAGCGCCGGCGCCAGGGCACCGGCGACTGCCGGGCGCTGTTCCTCTCGAACCGCGGCTCGCGCCTCTCCGAGCGCCAGGTAGCCAGGCGGCTCGATCACTGGCTCCGGGCCGCGCGGATCGACAAGAAGCTGAGCCCCCACGCTCTGCGCCACACCTTCGCCACCCACCTCTACAGTCGGACAGGCGACATCCTGGTCGTGCAGCGTGCGCTCGGGCACCGGGACCTCTCGACCACCCAGGTCTACACCCACCTCGTCGACGACGCGCTCGAGGAGGCCCTCGAACGGCTGTAGGCGGCACCCCGGTCCAGGAATCAAGCGGTCCTTCGGGGGCGCTTTTTCGTTCCCGCTTCCAGACAGGCACTCGCGGAAGCTGGGGACAGTGAGCTGACAGTCCCCTCCCTGAACACAATCGCCGAATGTGAGCTGGACAGCGTGGGAGCCTTCCAGTGTCGACCGGAAGGATTTGTTGACGAAAGTTTCCGCTGCTGGCGGATGCCGGAAGGTCCGAGAACACGCTTTATCGGACCTTTCCGCCCGTGGAATAGCCAGAAACCCGCGCCGTTCCGGAACGTCTCCGCAAGTGGCCATGGTGTTATCCGCCATCATTTTCGCGTTTTCCGTCTCTTGCCCGGCTTTCGGGCCGACTTCTTCTCTGACTCAGCCAGCTTCTCGAGCAGGGCGGTGGCCCACTCGGCCGGTGTGGTTCCGGGACCGCTGGGGACCTCGCCCTCGCGGGAGATCTTGGTGGCCTTCAGATCCTTAAGATGGCAGCGGATCATCCGGTCGAGTTTCTCCGAGGCATCGATGTCCCCCTTGACCTGAGCCCGCATCAGCTTCACCGAGTAGATCGCCACCAGCTCGACCTGCAGCAAGTCCGAGCTCTTGTTGAACACGAAGTCGTTCCAGAGCCGCTCGATGATCTCCCGGAAGATTTCCCGCTCGGACTCGTCCAGGCACTGGTTGGCCCAGATGCCGTGGGTCATGGCGTACAGGTTGTTCGGGTGGGCGCCTTTGTGCTTGGGCGGCTGGGCCTTGCCCTCGGCGCCGCGCCAAGTGTCGAGGTTCCGTTGGTCTTTCTTGTTCAATGCCACGGGATCGGCTCCGACGATGTGTTCACGACCGCTCTAAAGTTTCCCCACCTCGGGGTTCGGGGGGGAAGATAGATTTCGCCCCTCAAACGAGAAAGCCGTCTTTGGTTACTTACCGGAAAGTTTCGGAATGTGTCGGCTTCGATGCGCGGTCCTTGGCCACGATCTGACGCACGCGGCGCGGCGTGATACCGGCCAGCTTGCCGATCTCGCGGGTGGAGACGCCTTGATCCTTCAGGGCCAGCACGAGCTTGCGGCGCAGGGCAAAGAACTGCGTATCGGCTGGGATCCACATCAGGCCCGTGAAGGGCGCATTTCCAATTTGATTTCGGCATCCCGACCTTGCAGCGGCCTTCAGCGTCTTTATTTATAGGGGTTCAAGCCCTGTCAGGACGCACGGAGGCCAACACCCAATGGGTGAAAAAGAAAACAAGCCGTTTCAGCTCACCTTCAACGGATTTCTGAAAGTCGATTTCCAAGGATCGCGCGTCACCTCGGATGGTGGCCTGATTCTCATTCGGGAACTGGACGAGCGGCTCGGACTGGGCAAGCTGATCGACGAGCATCTGACGGATTCGCGGCAAGGCACAAACAAGAAGTTCCCACTGGCCGACCTGGTGCGGCAATCGGTCTACAGCCGCCTCGCCGGCTACGAGGATCTCAACGATGCTGCCCGTGTCTCGGCTGACCCGACTTTTCGTCTGATCGGCTCGAAGAAGAACTGGGATCGCGGCGGGGCGCTTACGTCGCGTCTACAAAGCTTTGAGGCAGAGCTGCTGGCCAGTGAAGAGAACCTGCTTGGGCTGATGGCGGTGAACCGCGAGTTGGTCGCTCAAGCCCAAGCGCAGGACGAGTCCGAGCGTGTCGTGCTCGATATGGACTCCACGGAAAGCCCGGTCCACGGTCAGCAGGAAGGCAGCGCTTACAACGGCCATTTCGAGTCCACCTGCTACCACCCGCTGTTGCTGTTCAACCAGCACGGTGATTGTCTGGCGGCGAAGCTGCGAGCGGGTAACGTGTCCAGCGCCGAGGACTGGGACGAACTGCTGCTGCCCGAGATCGAGCGCCAACAGGGAGAAGGCAAGCAAGTGACGTTCCGCGCCGACGCCGCCTTCGCCAAGCCGGAGATCTACGAGGCGTTGGAGGATCGCGGAGTGGACTACGTCATTCGCATCCCAGCAAACAAGAACCTGGAGTTGGAGATCGAAGAGATTCTGTTCCGTCCGCCGGGCAGGCCGAGCCTGAAGCCACTAGTGCGCTACAAGAGCTTCCGCTATCAGGCCGCGAGTTGGTCGAAGCCTCGGCGGGTTGTGGCCAAGGTTGAGCACCACCAAGGCGAGTTGTTTCCTCGCGTCGGGTTCATCGTCACGAGCATGAGCTTGCCCAGTCGGTCGCTGGTGCGCTTCTACAACAAGCGCGGCACGGCCGAGCAATGGATCAAGGAAGGCAAGCAGGCAACCCACTGGACACGGCTGTCCTGTCATCGTTTCCGGGCAAACGAGGTGCGTTTGCAGTTGAGCGTGTTGGCCTACAACCTGGGGAACCTGTGGCGGCGGCTGGGGCTGGCGCAGAGGATCAAGAACTGGTCGCTGACGAGCTTGCAGCATCGGTTGATGAAAACCGGAGGGCGGCTGGTCAAGCATGCCCGCTATTACTGGCTGCTGTTGGCCGAGGGGCATCTCAACCGCAAGCTGTTCGCTGAGATGCTGGGGCGGATCTGGGCGCTGCCTGTGCCAGGCGGGTAACGGGCGACGGCTGCGACGGAGAAGAGACGCTGGGTTGCTGAAGAGGGAACTACTCGGAGCCGTGTCGGCGAAAAGCCCTCCAGCGAGCTGGAACGCGGCGATCGAGCGGCATTCAGCGACCCAAACGGGAGCGAACGGAGCATCGATCGTGAGAGGAAGACGAAGACCTTGCACCCGAGCCGCGGATCGGAGTATCCTGACCATCGCGGGATGGCCAAAACGGAAATTCCAGTTTAGACCATCGCCGGAAAGGATACCGCCGCCTAGTGGAAAAACCGCTTCGGCCAAGGTTTGGGGGTTCCAACTAAACTCTTTGACCAGCACATCGATCATCATCTGTAAGTAGAGCTGGTAGAGTTTCTCATTGGCAGTCTGCCGGCGTGTCTCGTCCTCGCCTATGAGATCTGGCAAGAACCAGAGAAACTCACGACAGACTTCGGGTATTTCGCATTCGGCCAGGAATTCCTCCTCATCCAAGGGATCGTGGTCTTCCACGGAATAGGTGCATCTCGCGGCCGGTGGGGCGAGATGTTTGAGGGCTGCCTCAACATCGCGGTCGACTAGCCAAGACTCCAGAAACTCCGCCACAGTCGCCGACAAGCCCTGCCCTTCCGGCGTTGCCGCGCATACAGGCTGCACTTGTCCGACGCACGCGCTGAGCAGCAGGAAAGCAAAACTACTCAAGTGCTTGGTGGCACACATTGAGAGTCAGACAGGACCTCTGCCCATGGTGCCACATCTCCAATGTAAGCAGCATCCACAAAGGCAGGCCGTATGAAGTGTTGCTGGACCTCGCGGAGCAGGGCCGACGGCAGCGCGTTTTTGGCGTTGGCGTATCGATGGTTCATGCTTCGGGTGTCTTTTTCTTGATCCATGGTTGATCTACCTCCGAGTTGAAAAAACGCAGACGGTACTCCTGGGGCGGCGGGCCGACGATCTCGATGGACTGACGGGTCACCTTGCCAACGCGCTTGTTCTCGTCCAGGAAGCAGACGAGGCCGTAGTCCTCGCCACAGGGAAAACGGAATCGTCCCCGGTTCTGGTAGAGTCCGGCTTCGCTCCACCCGAGGGCGAGCGCTTGGTCGCGGATGGCATCGACCTTGGGTACGGCCGAGGACCGAACCCGTTGCGTGAACCGCCAGTCGCCGTCTTCCGGGCACAGATACGGCGGGACGTCCGGTGACGAAGCCTTCGGTACAGGTGGTGCAGCGTTAGGTCGACGATCGAGCCTATCGATACATGGCGGCGCGTAGGCCTTCGGATCGAGCGAGCGGACGGCCGAGCGGAGCTCCTCTTCTCCCAAGTGCTCCATCGCCCAGGCGTGAATTTCGTTGAATCGCGTACGGAGTGTATCGAAGGTCTGAGCTGTGAGGCGCCCCGATTGGACGGCCGTCTTGGCCAGGGCCATCTTGTGCCGCAGCCAGGCGTAGTAGTCCGGATCGAGCCGGCGAAAACAGGTCCCGTCGATCCCGACGTCTCGAGCGAAGCGATCGGGCTCGTCCGTCTCCCAGGACTTCAGGTCGGTGGCTGCGTAGAGCGCGGTCTTTCGCTTGCTCGATTCCTTGCCAGGGTGGTCCTGTTCCTTGACGGGGATCGTGTCGTCGTCTCCCGCCTTTTGTCTCTCGGGTATTTCTAGAAGGCTCACGTCCAGCTCTCCGGTTAGTAAAAGTTTCCTCGGTAGATACTTACCGGAGCGAGCCGAAAAGTGTCGGCTGGTGAGAGGCGAAAGTTCCTCGTTGGACTGCTGGAACCTCTCACGACCCCGTCTCACCAACGATAAGGGGGTGGTTTCATTGAGGAACCCTCACGGAAGGATGGTGATCAAGGGTTGCTGTCGGGTCTCCGGGCGTGCGCACGACCCTCGGCGGCGTGGGCTTTGAGGGAACTAATCAACTTGATCCGGCTCGACCGTGGCCTGGGCCAGCTCTTTCGGACTAAATATGGACCATCAACGGGTCCATGAAGAGGCCTCTCGCGCCGAAACGCCGCCGCTCAAGTCGTTTTTGCGGTGGTTGCGGTGGTAGTTTCTGAATGTTGCGGTGGTTACCACCGCAACGTAAGTTATTGATATGAAAAGGTATAGGACCGTTTGCGGTGGTTGCGGTGGTAAATCCAGAGGTCTCCCCCCCCTATACGTAAATAAAAAAAGGGGTATGCGCTCAATGGCCCCCCAGACACCCTTTTTTTTTAACGCCTATACTAGACGCATTTTTCCAGTTTACCACCGCAACCACCGCAAATACTCTTTCTTATATTATTAACTAGTTGAAAATAAATAACTTAATACTAGAGAAATCTTGCGGTGGTAAGCCAAATTTACCACCGCACGACCACCGCAACCACCGCAGAACCACCGCAAGTTTGCCGCAAGGTGACCCTCTCCCGTTTGGGTACGGCACTCATGCCGCTCCTCGTCGCCATCCTCCATCGCTCTCGCGCCGATCCCCCGGCCCGCTGAGCTTTTACGATCGGCATATGGGGCATACAACCGCGTCGCCCTGGACCGCTCGAGGAAAGGTAAGGCTCTGGATCTTTTGGGTGTGGGAGTTTTCGCCGCCGAGGGCGGGCTCAGGTCAGCCGCGTCCCAGCTTTTCTTCTTGGGCGGATTCGGCCTCTGTCGTTGTGGATTGCCTCGGCTTGATGGGGACGACCTTCCCCGATTGGAGTGCAGACTCCCGTGCCCGTTCTTCTTCGCTTCGAGAACCGCCGGCCTGGCGCAGATTGGCGACGACGTTGTCTATAATTCTCCCCGGCCCGGCTCGAGCAGCTAATTGTTCCGGCGTGTCCCCGTCGTGGTTCTGAGCGCAAGGATCGGCGCCGGCGACCAGCAGCGCCCGGACAATCATCGCCTTCCGCTGGCGCGCTGCTTCATGCAATGGGGTGTTCCCGGCCCGGCTCGTGAGGTTCGGATCAGCGCCGGCCGCGACCAACAACTCGACATCGTATCCGTTTCGCACCCGGTGCAAGGGAGTCTCGCCGGAAGCATCGCGCGCGTTGGGATCGGCGCCCGCCGCCAGCAAACCTTTGAGGCTGTTGATGTGCCCGGGTAAAGCGCCCGCGTCACCATTTTTGAGCATGATATGGAGAGCGGTTTCTCCGGACGAGTCCCGGGCGTTTGGATCGGCACCGGAGGCCAGTAGCAGCTTGATGATCTCGTGAGTCGCATAGACATTGCAGGCCGCCTCGTGCAAAGCGGTCCGTCCTTCCCTTGCAGGGGAGCCAAACATGCCCGTCGGCGCGTCGCCGATCGTGTTCGGGTCCGCATGGGCCAACAGGCAGAACCTGATGATCGCGATGTCCTTGAGGAGGGACCAGAAGCCGGACGACCTACTGGACGGGTGAACACGGCGTTTGACTGCCTGATAAAGAACGATGCCGAAGAACTGCCGTAGCCAGATTAACATCAGTCCCTTCTACCGCCTAATTTCTTCGTTCCAGCGCTTTCAGCCGAGCGCCGTTGATCGGTCTCTCCAGGGATCAGATTCTGATGCTCCCCGAAGGGAATCGTCGAGGGCAAGATCAGAGCGAGTGGGCAAGCTCCACTGCTTACCCTCAGGCGACCTTTACCTAGCACGATCAGTGTGTAGGCTATTTGAAACGAACGGGACAGAATTTGTCAATCGAAATGCTGGCTATGGCCAGAACCAAGGAGTCAAGATCGACAACGCCCTGATGAAGGCGGTCGAGTTGATTGGGACACGGGGCCATAAAGCGATCTGCATTCAGGACCTGGTGGACCACAGGGGATCGGCTGGGGTGCTTGTCCGTGCCGCGCGCATCCCCCAAGGGAAATGAATCGGCTAGTTAGCCTTGGGTTTCGAGAAGAAGGCCGCGATGCCTCCGCACGAGGTTCCGACGACGACCGTCAAGGCGATCCAAAATGTCATTTGCGGGATCACACCGAACAGAATCCATTGGCTGACATCGCGCCCGACTCAACCTTCTGACCGTCCCCATCGAAATTTCGATGGGCCTTCGGAAAAAAAATCAAAAAAAGGTTCCCGCCTCCACATCCCTCTTATCTGACTGATTCATCAGTCTTTAACTTCTAGTGCACCTCGACCTGTCCGGGGGAGTTTCGCACCCCTCATCGAAATTTCGCCAATAGAGAGTGAAGGCTCCGGCAAGAGTCCCACCCCATAGCGGCGGCCCGCCCGATCCGGGTAGCGCCCCTTTCGGAGGACCCTTTGCCGGATACCCGCCTCCCGAGGGGGCGATTTTTTGTGGATGCGCCAATGCGCTTGAAAGGAGGTCCGGAAATGACGGAGGTAACCAAGGCGTCCCTGACTGCTGCCAGGCGCCGCCTGGTCGAGATGATGCAGGAGATCAACTACGGGCGGATCGAACAGCTCGAAGTGCGGGACTCAGAACCCGTGTTCGACCCACCGCCCCGGGTGGTGCGCCAAGTCGTCTTTGGGAAAACGAACGGCGTGAATCCCCTTCGAACCCAAAGCGGCTTTGCCCTTAAGAAATCGGTGGTGCAACTGTTCGAGATTTTCGACCGGGAGCAGTGCCTGTCGATCCTGGAACTGGTGATCAACGACGGGCTACCCGTCCGCATGACCGTAGCGGACGCGATCCGGATCTGAGTCCGGGGCCCAAAGCAACAACACGGTCCGTAAACACCAGACAACCGGCTGGCCGCAGAGCGGAGGTCGTTGTGGGTGTCGCCGAATCCGGCGTCCTCACAGCGCGCTTTCCGCTCTTTTCGTTTGAGAGCGGCCGACCCGGCACCGGACGACACCCACGCGAGCTCCTCCTCGGCCCCGAGGAGGTTCGATGGGGAGCAACCAATACGACGAGGGCATCGATCCGTATGCCGTCGAGATCATCCGATTCAAAGCAAGGCAGTTAGTGAGACAGGCGGGATTTACAGCCGCAGACGGCGACGATCTGGAGCAGGAGATGATCCTCGACCTGCTGCGCCGGCTCCCGAAGTACAACCCTGAGCGGGCGCAGCTCAACACCTTCATCGCCCGCGTGGTCGAGCACGAGGTCGCCACCCTCATCCAGAAGCAAAAGGCCGGCATTCGAGATCATCGGCGCTGCCGCTCTTCGATGAACGAGCCCTTCAAGAACGAGGACGGATGCACGGTTGACCGAGTCGAGACCCTCGACCAGGAGGATTACCTCGACCGCATTAGTGTCGAGCGCCGCCCGGGGGAGGAACTGCGCACTCTGGCCCTCGACGTGGCCGCCGTCCTGGAACGACTCCCGCCCGAATTGCGCGAATTGTGCCTGCGTCTCAAACAAGAAACCGTCACCGAAATCTCCCGCGACACGGGCGTTCCGCGCGGAACGATCTACGAGTCCATCAAAAGGCTGCGGGAGATCTTCGAGGACGCGGGCCTGAAGGACTACTTGTGACGACTTTCGACACTTTTGGTTCGCCTCCGGTAAGTATCCCAATGAGAGCACCCTCCTAACGGATCAAAACCAAAGGAGGCAAAGCAAAATGAATCGAGAACTCTACCGCTACAACTTCGCCGAGACGGTGCCCCTGCGAGACGTCGAGGAGTCTCTGCTGCTGGCCGTGCTCGCCACCGAATGCTTGCACGGCCGGTCCCTGGTGCGGCTGGACGCATCCTTTTATCTCGACAACAAGAAGCGCTCCTGCGTGGTGGACGCCGCCACCGAGGTGGGCCGCGCCATCGCCCGCATCTTCACCGGCTTCATCACCCGCGAGTTCGGCGAGAAGGCCTTCAAGGTCGAACGGATTGTGGGTGCTCCACCGGTCTCGGCAGCCATGAATGCTCAGGGGGCCGCGTAATGGGTGTGCCGGCGATCTCGACCTATTCGATGTGGAGCCTGTTTCGCAACTGCCGCAAGGCTTTCCAGTGGCGCTATCTCCACGAACTGGTTCCGCTCGAGCGGGACCGCAACCTGGCCTTGGGGACGGTAGTCCACCAGTGTCTCGAGGTCTGGCATTCCACCCGGAATCTGGACGCGGTCCTCGACACCATCGACCGGGCTTATCCGAACCGAGACCAAGAAGCCGACGAGAAGCGCGACTGGCACTTGGCTACCGCCATGATGCGAGGCTACGCGGCCCGCTACGCCGAGGAGGAATTCGAGATCGTCGCGCTGGAGAAGACGTTCGAGGGAAAGATCGTCAATCCGGCCACCGGCGCCTCGTCCCGCAGCTTCACCCTGGCCGGAAAGGTGGACGGGGTTGTCCGGATCGGCGGCGAGCACTACCTGCTGGAACACAAGACGGCCTCCCAGCTGGGAGGCGACTATCTCGAGCGTCTCTGGACCGACTTTCAGATCGTCCTCTATTCCCGCTACATCGAGCAGACCCTGAGCATTCGGCTGGCCGGGGTCCTCTACAACGTGCTCGTCAAGGCGCGCCTGATGCAGGGCCGAGGCGAGACAGAAGCCGAGCATGAGGCCCGCCGGGCGGCGCTGATTGCCAAGTCGAAGACCGGAAAAACCACGGCCAAGCGCAAGCTGCCGGAAAGTGACGAAGCCTTCCAGGAGCGGCTCGCGGCCAAGTACTCCGACTCGCAGATGTTCCACCGGGAGCGGCTCTACCTCTCCCGCGACCGCTTCGAGGAACTGCAGGCCCAGCTTTGGGAGCTGACCCAGGCGTATCTCGAAGCGCGCCGGCGCGGCGTCTTCTACCAGAACACGGCCTTTTGTTTTCACTACCGCCGCCCTTGCGCCTACCTGCCGTTGTGTCAGGCGGGCGGCAGTCCAGTCGTTGCGGAGAACCTCTACCAGAAGGTCCCCCCGCATGAAGAGCTGCGGGAGGCCGTCGACGAGGACGAATCCTCATCCATCGACGACCTCTCATTTTAGGAAACCCAAATGAAAGGAGAACACATCGTGTTACCCAACAAGACCACACCCAAGAAACAGAATCTGGCCGACCTGACAGTGCTGGCATATGGGCGAAGCAAGATCGGAAAGACGACCCTGTGCTCGCAGGCCGACGGCGCCCTGTTTCTGGCCACCGAGCCGGGACTGAACGCCCTCGACGTTTACCAGGTCCCGATCCAGTCCTGGAGCGAACTACTGGCCACCGGCAGCGAGATCGCCGAAGGCAAGCACTCGTTCAAGACCATCGTCATCGACACGATCGACAACGCTTACCGGATGTGTGCCGAGCACGTCTGCGCCAAGTTCAAGATCGAGCATGAGTCGGATCTCGGCTACGGCAAGGGTTGGGCGCTGATCAACAACGAGTTCCACCGGGTGCTGACCAAGCTGGCGTTTTTGCCCTACGGCCTGTTTCTGGTCTCCCATTCCGTCGAGAAGGAGATCGAAACCCGCACGGGCAAGTACACCCGGATCGTTCCGACCCTGCCCGACAAGGCCCGCAAGATCGTGCTGGGGATGGTCGACCTCATTCTTTACTGCGACCTGGAAGCGGTGACCGACGAGGAGGGCAAGACCTCCTACCGCCGGGTCATGCGCACCAAGCCCAGCCCGCACTACGAAGCCGGCGATCGAACGGGCCGTCTGCCCGAGACGATCGATCTGGACTTCGCCAAGTTCACCGAAGCGTTCAACCGGCCAGCCGCAAAGAACACGGCCCAGGCTGCCAAGCCGGCGACGGCTGGCGATCCGAAGCCCAACACATCCCAAAAAGGAGATTAGGACTATGCAAAACGAAGACTACGGACAGCACACCCCACCTGGCTCGGACATCGATCTGACCGAGTTCGAAGACGACTACGTCGAGACCGAGGTCGAAGATCGGGAGTTCGAGCCTGTTCCCGACGGCAAGTACCAGGTCAACGTTGATCAGGTGGAGCTCGTGCGGGCGAAGAGCTCGGGCAAGCCGATGCTCAAGTGGACCCTGCGCATCCTCGCGCCCCGGTTCCGGGGACGCCTCTTGTGGCGCAACAACATGATCGAGAGCCGCGAGAACCTCAAGTGGCTCAAGACGGACCTGCATACCTGCGGACTGGATCTGGAGAAGCTCTCCGATCTGTACAAGCACACCTGGGCCAGTTGACCGGCGTCAAGCTCGAAGTGAGCAAGCGGACGAATGGCGACTACGAAAACGTTTACTTCAACCGGCGCCTCGTGCTCGAGGACGGCGCCGACAACCACGAGGCTGCGACCCAGGATGCAATCACCCCGTTCTGAGACGAATCGAATCACGGTTGTCGTCGACACACGGGAACAGGAGCCTTACCCCTTCGATTCCGAAGGGGTGACGGCCACGCGCCGCGCCCTGCCCGCCGGGGACTACTCGCTCGATGGATGGGAGGACCAGGTGGCGGTGGAGCGCAAGACGCTCGAGGACCTCATCGCTACCGTCATTCGTTCCCGGAAACGGTTCCGCACCGAGCTTGAGCGGCTGGCCGGGTACAGGTCCGCCTGCATCGTTGTCGAGGCCAACCTGAGCGACATCCTGGCGCGAGGGTACCGCTCCGGAGCACACCCCAACGCCGTGCTGGGTTCGGTCTTGTCCATCGTCGTCGACTTCCGTGTCCCGGTCTTTTTCTGCTCCGACCGCCAGGGGGCCCGGGTGTTTGTCGAGGGCTACTTGCGGGGGGTCCATCGAATCGCATCGACACAATGGGAACCACAACTCTAAGCACAGCATTAACCAAGATTCGCGGACGGATCGACGCCGTCTACTACGCCGGCGCACGATTCTCGGCGGGCCGACTGATCACTCTAGCCGGCAATGAAATTTCCTTCGCGGGCAAACTCTACGCCCGCGAGCAGGATCAGGTCGTTCTCGAGGGCCGCTGGGTCACGCATCCCAAGTACGGGCGCCAGCTCGAGGTCGAGACGCTTGCCTACAATCTCGAACTCGACGCCGACGGCCTAGCCCACTATCTGGCTCACCACCCCAACATCAAGGGGATCGGCCCGGTCAAGGCAAAGCGGATCGCCGAACGCTTCGGCCGCGATTTTGACCGAGTCATTGTGGAAGAGCCGGAGGTCGTCGCTAAGGCTGCAAAGTTGCCCTTGGCGACGGTCGAGCGGCTGCGGGACGAATGGCAAAAGACCCGAGAGGTCAATCGGGCGCTGACTCAGCTGGCGGCCTACGGCCTGACGCACCATCAGGTGACGAGTCTCGTCGATAGGCTCGGCAACGATGTCATCGGCCTGCTCCAAGACGATCCCTATCTCATCGTGCGGGAAATCCGCGGCTTTGGCTTCAAGCGGGTCGACAAGATCGCCCGCCGCCTGGGGACGGCCAAGGACAACCCCTCCCGCATCCGGGCCGGCATTCTCGACTGCGTCACGTCGGCATTGGACCAAGGCGATTGCTGGATCGAGTTCGAGGAGCTGATCGAGCGGGCCAACGCCTTGCTCGTGATGGACACGCTGGACAGCCGCGACCGCATCGAGCAGTGGCTTAAATCCCTCATCGACGACGGCTCGCTCTCCTGTGCGTCCCAGAGCAGTCGCTTCCTGATCGCCCGGCCGGACATCCGCCGGATGGAGGAAGACCTGGCCAAGACGCTCGGCCAGGACGATGTGGACAACCCGCATTTCCGCAAGCCCGAGGAACTGCCCGATCTCATCGACGAGCTTGCGTCCGCGCTCCTTCCGGGCCAACACGAGGCCGTCCTGACGGCGCTCTCGCACTCCATCACCTTGATCAGCGGAGGAGCGGGGAGTGGCAAGTCCTACACCGTCGCGGCGCTCACCAGGATCGACGAGGAGAAGGACCTGAAAGTGATCCTGGCCGCGCCCACCGGCAAGGCGGCCCAGCGGCTCGAGGAAGTCTCCGGACACCGGGCCGGCACCATCCACCGGCTGCTCGGATTCAACGGCAAGTCGTTTGCCCGCGGACCCGAGCACCCCATCACAGCGGACGTCGTCATCGTCGACGAGGTGTCGATGGTCGACGTTCCGCTGGCCTGGCAGCTGTTCCGGACCATCGATCTCGACCGGACCGCCGTCGTGCTGGTGGGGGATCACAATCAGTTGCCGCCCGTGGGTCCAGGGAGCCTGCTGCGCGATCTGGTCGAGACCCGGGCCGTGCCCATGGTGGTGCTCGGCCAGGTGGTCCGCCAGGCCGGGGTGCTGAAGGAGAACAGCATCGCCGTGCTCTCAGGCAAGGTGCGCAAGACCAGTGAACGCGAGGCTTCCGGCCGCCGGGCTTGGTACCTGGTTGACCAGTTCACCGATCCAGACGACGCGCAGCGCTTCCTGCTCAAGCTGTTCGAGAGCGTGCTCGCCGAGCGGCTGCGGTTTCATCTCCGGGACGACATTCAGGTTCTGACGCCGACCCACAAGGGTCCGCTCGGCACCCGTGCGCTCAACCTGGCGCTGCAACGGCTGATCCATGCCAAGCTCTGGGGCGTCGAGGCGCCCATTCCAAAGCCGGGGCGCCGGCTCCCGTTGTTGGTTCACGACAAGGTCATCCAGACCCGCAACAACTATGCCCTCGGCGTGATGAACGGAGCCGTAGGCACCGTCACCGATGTGGACCGCGAAGGCTCGCTGTTGATCGAGTTTGACGGCATGCCGGTCGGGATCGAATCCGACTCGCCGAACCGGGCCGATATCAAGCTCGCCTACGCGCTGACCATCCACACGGCGCAGGGGTCCGAGTTCCCGTGCGCCGTCGTCGTGGTGCACAAGTCGCACGCCTTCATGCACCACCGCAATCTCTTCTACACCGGCGTCACCCGGGCCAAGGAGGCGGTCGTCATCGTCGGGGACCGATGGGGAATCGCCAACTGCGCCCGCAAACGCCATCTGGATAAGCGCAAGACCTTTCTCTCGCTGCTGCTCAGCTCAGGGGGCGCCCTATGACAACGCGCGCGATACCGCTCTGGGGCGACTTCGAATCGCTGCGTGTCCGGCACCTTCGCCGGTTCGGTATTCCCGCGCCGCAGGTCATCGTCGGCGGCACGCCGTGCCAATCGTTCTCGGTGGCCGGTCTCCGCCAGGGGTTGGCCGACTCGCGCGGCAATCTAACCCTGGCTTTCGTGAGGTTTGCGAATGCAGTTGACAATCTTCGACGCCATCTTGGGAAGGACGGCCCCCTCGTCGTCTGGGAAAACGTCCCCGGCATCTTCAGTTCCCGAGACAACGCCTTCGGGTGCTTTCTTGCAGGCTTGGCTGGATCTGATCGGCCCCTCGTTCCAAGCCCACGATGGACAGACGCGGGTCTGGCTGTTGGACCCACGCGCGCAGTCGCATGGCGGTGTCTCGATGCCCAATATTTCGGCCTGGCCCAACGACGCAAGCGTGTGTTTGTTGTCGCAAGTCCTCGAGGTGGGCCCCATCCCGGAGAAATACTTTTTGAGTCCCAAGGCGTGCGCCGGGATACTCCGCCGAGCCGCCAAGCGGGGAAAGAAGCTGCCGGAACCATTGCGTCTCGCACTGGAGGCCGTGACGTCTCTCGTTCGCTGAGGACACACCCCAACCGTCTTGACCCCTCGGCTCAGACCTACGTCGCGCACAGTCTCCGGGCGGAAGGCGCCGACGCCAGCGAAGACGGTACCGGGCGGGGGACTCCCCTCGTCGCGGTCGCGGACCCCAACCAGGTCACAAGTCCCGAGAACCGCAGCAACCCACGCCCTGCGCTCTGCCACACGTTATCGAAATCGGCCGCGCCGCCGCTGCTGTTCGCCTTCGGCTGCAAGGACGTCACGCCGACCGCAACCGTGAACCTGGCGCCGACCCTGCGTTCGATGCCGAGCCGCAAGAGACACGACAACGGCGGTGGTCAGCTTGCCGTGGCCGTGGCCATCCGAGGCCGCGAGAGTGGAGCGATCGCCGAGTGTTCGGAGTTGCCATCGGCCTTGCGCGCGTCGCAAGGCGGAGCCGACAAAGCGCACGTTCTTCAGGCGATGCGCGTCCGCCGCCTGACGCCCGTGGAATGCGAGCGCCTGATGGGTTTCGGGGACGACTACACCGCCATATCCGGCGCCGCCGACGGTCCCCGCTACCGCGCACTCGGCAACTCCATGGCGGTCCCGGCCCTGCGCTGGATCGGGGAACGCCTGGTCGCGGTGCTCGGAGGGCCCTTCACGTTCTTTTCCGTCTGTAGCGGCATCGAGGCGGTCAGCGCCGCTTGGGCGCCCCTCGGCTGTACGCCCCTGCTGTATGCGGAGATATACCCGTTCGCGCGCCGGTTGTTGGAGCAGCGGTGGGGGGCGCAGGCCGCCGGTAAGGAGCACCCCTTATGAGCAACACACCTACGGGCAACGTCCAGGAATATTACCGGCAGATCACCGAGGTCGATATCGGTCTCGTGGCTCGCGAACTGCTGGGTCCCCGCATTGTCGAGGAAAACAGCCGCCTCCTGCAGTGCGACTGCCCCAACCACAAAAGCATTGGTCAGCGGTCGCTGCACATCTGGCTCGACAAGCAAGGCTTCTTCTGCCATGGCTGCACCGTGGGTGGCGACGTGCTGCAGTTGGTGGAGTTCATCCAATCCAGGATCGTCACCTCCGGGCGATCCGGCGCCATGCCGGAGACCCACCAGCGGGCCCGCGACTTTCTGGCCGCCAAGGTCTCCTTGCCGCCGCTCGCCCAATATGGGCTTCCCCCCGAGCAGCTGAAGAAGATCGAGGCGGAGCGCAAGCTGGAGGTGCGCGTCCAGGAAGCGCTGACCGCTTTGGTGGAGTTCTATCACCGGCGGCTCAAGGAAGCACCGAAAGTCTTGGACTGGCTACACACCCACTACGGGATCTCCGACGACACCATCGATTCGCTCCAAATCGGCTTTGCCGCCAATGGCGCCTGCCAAGACAACGGAACAAAATACCGTGGCGTCCTCTCCGCCCTGACCAAACGAAAGGACCCCTTCCAGCTGCGCGAGCTCGGCGCCACCGGCGCCTTTAATCCAACCAGCCAGGACAGCTTGTACCCCTTCTTCGATCGGCGCATCATCTTCCCCTACTGGAGCCGTGGCCGCGTCGTATTCATGATCGGACGCCAGACGCCCTGGACTCCCGACAACGACTATGAGCGGGGCAAATACAAGAAGCTTCGGGTCCACAACGACCGCAAGAACCACTACATCGCACCCTCGATCAACAACAGCCACCTCTATAACGAAGACTGCCTGCTCACCCGGCCCGATCGCGTCATCATCACCGAGGGCGTGACCGACTGTATCGCTCTGATGGAGCGCGGCTTTCCGGTTGTCTCCCCGGTCACGGTGCGCATTCGAGCATCGGACTGGGGTCGCCTGCTGCCCAAGCTCCAGGGCGTAAAGACGGTTTACATCTGCCAGGACAACGAGATCTCGGAGGTGGGCCTGAACGGCGCACTCAAGACCGCAAGCGTCCTCACCGGGCACAAGATCGAGACGAAGCTCGTCGTTCTGCCCCTGGATGAGAAACAACAACAAGCTAGACGAGAGCTACGGGAACGCTTTGATCTGGATGCGGCCGTCGGAGCGGGAGATCTCACCAAGCTGCTCGAAGGTCGTCCACAAAAAGACGTCGAGGAAGCCGAGCGCCTGCTCGCCGCGGCCAAGATCGATGTCAACGACTACTTCGCCTCCGGCCACTCGGCCACGGAGTTCGAGGGGCTGCTCGGCGAGGCCACGACGCCGCTTGAATTCGGTATCGACCGGCTGCCGACCGATGTCACCGAAGAAGAACGAAACCGGCTGCTCGATCCGGTCCTGGGCGAGGTGGCGGCGCTGTCACCTCTGGAGCAAAACCGGCACCTGAAGCGCATCCAGGAGCGCTTCGGGAAGTCCAGCCTGTCACTCACCACGCTGCGCGCCCAGGTGAAGGCCCTGCAGAAGGAGCGAAAAGCGCGGGCACAAGAAGAGCAGCGCCAGGAGAAGATCCGCGCGAAACATCTCACCAATGCACCGGCCGGCTCCTGTCGGGCTCGCGTCGCGGAGGTGTTGATGGAGGCGAGGGAGGGCCCCCCCGACTACACCGAGGTCGCCGAGGCCGCCTACCAGTGGTTCACCGATCACGGCGCGCAGTTCTTCTTTACCCGCCACGGGGAGCCATTCGTTTACTTTGACAACACCATCTACTGGATGGACTCGGCCGACCGGGGCCGTAAGCGCCAGTACGCGGCCATGCTCTACAAACAGACCGGCCTGGTGCCGACCACGGGCAACGGGCGCGTCTTTTTCGAGGTCCTATCCAGCCTGGCCCTCATCCACGGGCAGATGCGGGACCACTTCTCCTGGCTGCACACTGAAATCCCCAACCAGACCGTCTACTTCAATCTCAACAACGATGCCCCCGAGATCGTCAAGATCACCCCCGACGGTATTGAGGTCCTCAAAAACGGCGGCAACGAAGACGAGATCATCCTCGACGGCTCCCGCAAGATGAAGCCCATCCGGTTCCTGGCCGACGCCGATCTGGAAAAGGCTGAGCGGCTGCTCTCGACCCTGATCTGTGGCAACATGACCTGCGCCCCCGGAGAGCGTGCTTTGGTTCTCTCGTGGCTGTGCTGCTTCCTGCTGATCGATTTCGCCGGCACCCGGCCCATGACCCGCTTCGAAGGGTCCGCCGGCTCAGGCAAGACCACCGCCAGCAAGCTCATCTCAGCGCTCATTTACGGCGAACCCCAGCAGAAGAAAAGCACCGATGCGGCCAACTATACCGACGGCTCCCAAAACCCGCTCATCGTGCTCGACAACATCGAAGCCCGTCAGATGACCGAAGACCTGACCACCTTCATGCTCACCAGCATCACCGGCATCGCCAAGGAGAAGCGCAAGAGCGGCACCGACACCGAGACCGTCATCGAGCGCACCAAGTGTTTGCTCAACACCACCGGCATCGAGCCGCTGGGCGGCGAGCTCTCCGAGATTCTGTCCCGCTCCTTCATCATCACGTTCGACCTGGCCAACCAAGCCAGCGACTATTTTCTGGAATCCGACGTCATCTCCGCTATTCAGCAAAATCGAGACCTGATTCTGTCGGCCATCTTGGAGCGCACCCAGCAAGTGCTGGCCATGATCCGGAAAGGGGCGCTCAAACAGGTCATGCAGCTGCTGAAACAGACCCTGCCGGCCCATGGGAAAGACCGCTGCAACGACTTTCTGAGCTTGATGTACCTCATGACGTTAGCCGGTTCCAACGAGCACGAAAGGGCCACCGGAATCGGAACATTGAGTCCGCAGTTCGTCGACCAAATCCACTCCATCAACGCGACCAGCCAGCAGACCGCCCGGGAATCCAACCCCATCGCCACGGCCCTGTCGTCGCTCTTTGATGCCTACCAGAACGCTGAGGACCTGGACGACAAAGCCCACGACAACCCGGACGACCGGGCCAACCATGTCGCGGGGTTCATTGAGCGCTACCTGGTTCGCTTCGAGGACCGCGACACCATCGAACCGGTTTCGGCTGGCAAGCTGTTGGCCGCACTGCGAAGCGTGGCTGCGGTGTACCGCCTGGAATTTGAATACAGCAAACCCGCTCAACTGGCCCGGCGCATCAGCAACGACCTCGAGGTCCTGGGGGAGGCCGGGTTCAAAATCGAGCGAGAGTACAATACGCACACCAAGAATTTCGACTACCGGATTCGAAAGATCCACAGATTGGAATAGGCCACCCAACGCGGCCAGGCGAGTACCAGGTTTCTATCCGTCCATGAACTCATCGAGCGCAAGCATCTCGATTACGGCAACCTCCCCTTCCGGTTGCGGTGCTCCGGGCTTAGGAGGTTGAGTCGGGCGAGATGTGAAAGTGCGCTCGCCACCTCGTGTCAGGTGGTCGATCCGGCTGACGCTTCCTCTTCTGTTGGCGGGGTCTGCTCTTCTGATTGCGGAGAGTCGTCTTCAGTTGGCGGTGTTTCCGGCTCTGTTGGCGGTGCTGTCTCTTCCGTCTGTGGTGAGGCCTCTTCCGTTGGCGCCGGTGCTTCTTCTTCTGATTCCGGTATCTCCGGCGGGTACGAACACGCTGCGGCGAGCAAAGCCGCCAGGATCGATGCGCCGAGGAACTTGCCGAATGCCTTCCCGCGGCTTGTTTGCTTGAACCGCGCGAGATTGACCGGACCGGTCAGCAACGCCACAAACAGAACCATCGCACCGGCGAGAATGAGTCCAACGTTTTCCATGTGTACCTCCCTTTAGGTTTTAGTCGGGTGAAATGCGAAACCGCGCTCGCCAACCCTTCCCGTCGCCCGTCAGGCAAAAAGGATCGCCTTCGATGCGGAAAAAGCTCTGCAGGTTCCGGGCGAGGATTTCACGGCGCTTCTGATTGAGTCGGTGCGCATGACGACTGCTCCAGTCCAGCACCCCACGTTCTTTGGCAAAGGAGTATAGCAGATCCCACTGAACGGTCGGCTTGCTGCTCTTCTTGTTGGCCATTTCCATCTGGGCGTAGTGGCACTTCTTGCTGACCGACTTCACCCGGACCAACACCGTATGCGAGTCGGTGAACCGGATCGAGACGTTCCGCCAAGTGGCATCCGGCGGAGTTGGGAAAAAGACCATCGAGCCGTTGCCCTCGGGAGAAGGCAGGTGCGCCGCCCGGAACGACGATAGGATATCGTCGAGTGACCGGCGGAGGAGAAGTTTTCCGCGCCCAGCCAGTATGACCTCTTCCGTTAGTGGAATGAATGCCGACCTCCTCTTCGACAGCAGACGATCCGATCGCGCCCTTGAGAGATCGCCCGTGGGAGCCAACAGGACAAACGGTCCTTCGGTCTGGCTCGCGAGACCGCTGAGGACGTTGTGGAAGTCGCCCGGTTCGAGTTGGATCGTCAGATAAACGGGAAAACGAAAGCCCGCATAGGGCGAGTAGACGCCGATCCGCGTCGTTTGATGAAGCTCCGGCGCCGACTCGGGTTTCCCCATCAACTTGAAGGTGCTGGCCACCGCCTGGTGAAAGGCCGTGCGGTCCAATTCGTAGACGACGATATCCGACTGCTTCAGGGGAAAGGTCGCGCAGTCTCGCCCGCACCGACAGACCGCCACGATGTCGTCCGGGCCATGTTCAACGACTTCATGTGCGCACCCACAGCCGGGACGATCCGTGCAGGGATGCGAAGAGGCCCGCCTGCCGTTGGGCCGAAGAAACGACTTGGCTGGCGCGTACTCATCTCCAATTTGAGTTCGCCATTCCGCGTCCACGGCCGACAAGCCGGGAACGGCCTCCAGTGCTGGCCAGAACCCTGTCGGACTACTCCTCATCTCGATCCTGTTCGATGAAGCCGCGCTTGGTGAGCCACTCCTCCACCACGTCGGCGTCGCTGTCTCGGGTGTACTGGGCGATGTTCGAGGGGCGAATGGTCACCGTGCGGGGATTCTTCGCATCTTTGAACTTCACCTGGAAGCTCGCTCGAATGATCCTTGCCTTGGACGGCATGCCGTAGCCACGTCTTTTGAGCGCGGCGAAGACGTCATTCGCTTTGTGAATCTCAACTGCCGACTCCGCACCGCTCCACTGATATTGGACCTCCTTGAGCCGTACCCAGTCCATCCCCTCGATGTCCGTGCACACCATGGATTCCGGTCCCACCATCCGAAGCGGCTCGAGCGTGTACTTGGCGGCACCGGGAAAGAAGTTCTCATCGGCGAACAGATGGCGGCCGAACGTCAAGCGATAGACGTCCTTTTCTCCCTTGCGGCAGACGTGCATCCGGATCTCACCGTTAGCCGATTCATAGACCAGCACGTCATGTTTCTCCGGCCGGTAGAACACGCTCGAAGTCCGGCCGCCGTCAAGGCTGCCTTCGCGCCGGAACGGATCGCCGTGGCGTACCAGAAACCAGATCGAACCGCCCCTCGGATAGACGAACACCCGCGAAACTCGGCCGCGCTTCTTCTTCTCAAAGCAATCGTCGAGATCGTGTTCGAGGGCCCGCAGTACTTGCGGCGAAGGCTGTTTGAAGGAGGGGATCGGCCGGTCTTCGGTCTGAAAGTAATCGAAGGTGCGCGGCCGGATGAGATAGCGTTCGGCGTGCTTGCGCTCCAGCAGCCGCCGGTCCTGGAGAAACACCTGGAGGGCGACATCCGCCGCCGTGGGGTCCGCTTGCCCGTCCAGTGAGAGGCCGTTGCTCTCAGCCTCTTCCAGCAGCACATCCATCGACTCCTCGGTGGACATCTCGTGCACGAAAAAAAGCGCATCGAGTAGCTCCTTAGGCGTATCCGCGCCCGGGCTCATCAACACCGTAACCAGTCGGTCGTAGTCCAGGCTGTTGGTCGCTGTTGGCGGTGACAGCCTTAGCCCTCGGGCGTTGAAGTAGGATCGATACGGCTCCAGAAACTCGAAGAGATGTTTCGGCGCGATGGCCTTGAGGGCGGCGGGTTGGGCGAAACGTCGAAGGTGATAGGTTGCCATTCGTGGCACTCTCCTGATCTATTCCTCCTGGGTCGATCCGGTGTCCGGCTGGTTGACCCTGGTCCGCCGAACGGCGACGACTTTGCCCAGGATGATCAGGCCATGGTCGGGGCCGATCGGGATGGGACGAAGTTTCGGATTCTCGGGCCGCAGCTCGATGCGCTCCTCACGAATGAAGAGCCGCTTGACGGTGGCTTCCTGATCAAGCAGCGCCACCACGATGTCCCCGTTTTCCGCCACGGGCTGCTGCCGAACCACGACCAGGTCCCGGTCTTGGATGTCGGCCTCGATCATGCTTTCCCCTTCGACTTCCAACGCGAAGAAGCGCCCGGAGCGAACCGCCCGGCTGTCGATCAGGACTTCACCGACCACATTCTCGGCGGCTAGGAACGGCTTGCCGGCAGCGACTTTGCCGATGATGGGAACAGCCAGCAGGTCGGCCACGTCCTCCATCGGCTCTCCCACGACGGTCAGTCCCCGGGCCTTCCTCGGCTCCCGCTTGACATAGCCCTTGCGCTCGAGCTGGCTGACTTGGTCCCGCACGCTCGGCGCCGATATCCCGAGGATGTCCGCCAGTTCCTGGATGGTCGGGGGAAACCCCTGCTGGCTAATGAAACGGCGCAGCTCGCCCAATGTACGCCGCTGTGGGGCGGTGATTTCCTCAATGGGCCGTCTGCCTCCTCTCGACTCGTCACTCATGGCGAATCCTCTCTGATGGGAGATCGCGGCTGGGGAGCCCAGGAACTCGAGACCAGAACCGTCAGCCGGCCTCGCCCTGGTCCTGCTTCAAAGGGAATAGTATATGACCTCTGATATAAAAGGGTCAACTATAAAAATATGGGAGAAGAGAAAAAAGGTCGAAACGATCTCGATTGAGGTGTGACCAGAGGGAGTGCTAGTTCAGCCGCTGTGCGACCAGTCGCGTCCACATTTTGCGCTGGCGGTTCCAGTGCGGCACACTAACGATGCGGCGGACGTCTCTCTCACCAATGGCATCGCGGCCCTCGACCGTACGCGGCAGGAACAACAGCGCCTCCTGAATGTCCGGCGCCAGGTTGAGCAGGTTCATGATCTGAGTGATCCGGGCCCGGGTCACGTAGCCGAGCCGCGCCAAGTCCGCGTAGTCGCGCACCTCGCCGCGCAGGATGAGACCCTCGAAACGGAGGGCCAAGGCCATGAGCCGCGAGATGCGCGGCACGTTCCCCGGTTCCAGGTTTTGGTTCTTGCCTCCGGGATTACCGTTGCGGCCGTTGGCCCTCCGGAGGGTAAAGGAGATCTCAACCGAACTCGCTCCCCTATTCGTTGACCTGGATGTGTTTGTTCTCATGTCGTTACCTCCGAACCGGTGAGCGGCGCTTCGGTGCAGAGCGCCTTGATGCCCAGCGAGCGGAAGGCCACCGTCACCTTGCCGTCCCGTCCGTCATAGCTCACCCGCTCAATCAGCAGTCGGATGATGCGGGACTGCTGGCGCGGCGACAGCGACGTCCAGACCGGATCGAAGTTCGCCAACGCTCGGGTTAACTCGCCTTCACGCACGGTCTCGCGCTCCAGGGCGGTGAGTTCGTTGTGGATTGCCGTGCACCGTTGCTCTGAGGCGCGGATCTGGTCCTGAAGGTCGGCCAACTGATCCGTCCTGGATGGGCCGTCGGAGCCGTTGGCCCCGGCCCTGCGGACGAGAGTCTCGACGCGAGAGTAAAGCTCCTTAAGCTTGCTTTCCTGGCCGCTCCGTTCGACGTTCAGTTCCGCCCTTCGCCGGTCGCTCTGCTCGCGCACCCTCTTGACCGTCGCCTGAACGATCTCCTCGTTGCGCCCGACCCCTCGAACGTGTTCCACCACGGCGGTTTCGATCTCGTGGGCACTGAGCGATTTACTCGGGCACGACGACCAGCCTCGCTGCTGCGCGTTGAGGCAGACGTAGTAGCGGTAATGCCTCGCCCCCTTGCTCTTTCGGGTGTAGGTATGGGCCATCCCCGTCTCGCAGGGTGCGCAGTAGAGCAATCCCTTGAGCAGCGCTCCATACTGGTTGCGTAATTCCCTTTCACCCCCGAGGCCGTTTCTGCGCAGCGTCTTCTGAACCCGTTGCCACAGATCGGCCTCGATGGTGGCATCGTGTTCGCCCTCGTACAGCGTTCCTTCGTAGAGAACCTTGCCGGTGTAGAGAACGTTCGTGAGCAGTCGGTACAGGGAGTTTTTCGTGAACGGCCTACCGCCGCACTCCCGGCCCTTCTTGGTGATCCAGCGTTTGGTGGTCCATCCGCGGCGGTCCAGCTCCTGGACGATCTGGATGGCGGCGCGGCGTTCCAGATACAGATGGTAGATCGTCCGCACCTGGGCGGCCTCCTCCGGGTTGACGATCAACCCGCGCCCGTTCGGGTCCACGTCGTAACCGAGAACGGGCCGGCCCCCAGTCCACTTGCCCTTGCGCCGGGCCGCCGACATCTTATCCTTGGTGCGCTCGGAGATGATCTCCCGCTCGAACTGGGCGAAGGAGAGCAGGATATTCAGGGTGAGCCGCCCCATGGAGCTGGTCGTGTTGAACTGCTGCGTGACCGAGACGAAACTCACTGCGTGGCGGTCAAAGAGCTCCATGATGCGGGCAAAGTCCAAAAGCGACCGGCTGAGACGATCCACCTTGTAGACCACCACGCAGTCGATCTGTCCAGCCTCGATGTCCGCACAGAGACGCTCAAGGGCGGGCCGCTCGGTGTTGCCGCCGGTAAAGCCGCCGTCGTCGTAGCGGTCCGGTAGCCAGCTCCAGCCCTCGTGTCGTTGACTGGTGATGTAGGCCTCGGCCGATTCCCGCTGGGCGTCGAGGCTGTTGAAGTCCTGATCGAGTCCCTCTTCGGTCGACTTGCGGGTGTAGATGGCGCAGCGCACGGCGCCGTTTTGGGTAGAGGATGACGATGGGTTCATCGGCTTGTCCTCCTTTGCGGTCCGGTGTCTCCGCCGGCAATGCCGAAGAAAAGGAACCCGTTCCACTGGCTGCCCGTGACTTCCTTGGCAATGGCGGACAAGGACGGATAGCGCCGGTTCTCGAACTCGAAATCCTGGTCGAGGACCTTGACCACCACGTCGCGCCCCCGAAACTCCCGAACCAGGAGTGTCCCTGGCAGCGGTAATCTCGGATCACGCGAGGGCGACAGACGACTCGTTGCCGATCTCTCCATAGCTGCGGCCACATCCCTGCTGATCGGAACACGCGGGCTGCGCACTCGCAGATCGGCGTCATCGGCCAGTTCCTCGGCGCGCCGGCGGGCTCGCTCCGAGAGGCCGCCTTCGGCCAGGGCCTGAAGGCGCCACGCGATACGCTTTTGCAGGTGCGCCTTGTTACAGGAGCGGCTCGCCTCGCCGAAGACCTCCAGGTATTTCTCCCGGAGCTGGCCCACCCTCAGTCGGTACAACTCCTGGATCTGTTGAACCATGCTTGCTTCCATTCGAATCCTCCTATTCGCGGATGCACCCCAGCCACGCGGTCGATCCGCCTCGCCGTCTCGGGGCGTTAACTCGTTCGTTCATGAACGCTTCGGTGGCCCGCACGATCAAGTCGATTCTCCCTAAACACTTGAGAATCCTCGACTTTGTCGGACTCGTTCCCGGATTTGGGTGAGATTCTTTGGCCTTTCCGGTGGCGCAGGTAGCCCTGTGCCAGGATCGAGGCGATCTCCGCGATCACCTCATCGACGCTGCTGGGGATGGGCGTGGTGCTCGGCATCCGGTCCTCCTTGGCGCGAGGCCGCGGAAGAGGAGGTGCTGTGGATGCCGCGTGGGACGGAAACGACCGTGAGGAGCCGTTCCGAGTCCGTTCGACATCGTGCGTGGACGATGCCGCCGGCACCCACAACGAGCTCCGTTCTCACGGCCGCTGCCGCTGTCTGGTGGTCAGCCAGGCCCCCGTGGCCCGGCTTCCTAATAGATACTTACCGGAGCGAGTTAAAAAGTGTCGGAAATCGGGGAGGCCGAGTGCAACACAGCAGTTAACCAAGGCGGGTTGTTTACCAGAGAATCAGAGAATTAGTAAAAGAAAATTCGGGTTGCCCAAACGCAACCCCATGGTTGCGGTCGTACCCCAGGCGATTTTTTCCTAACTGGAGAATTCAGGGAAAATGTGTAGAGCGGCTCAAATGACTGAAAAAGCGCCAGATACGACAACACCCCGAAGGGAGGCCCCCTCGGGGTCTTGTGTTAACCAACTGGACCAGTCGGGTTCGTCGAATGAAGATTGGCTCCTCAGGTAGGACTCGAACCTACAACCCTCCGGTTAACAGCCGGATGCTCTACCAATTGAGCTACTGAGGAGTGGTGACAGAGCTTGTTTCCATGCTCCCAGAATCACATATGCCTGTCAACGAGCAGAGTTATCGAATACCGGATGAGCCTGGAGGGGAGGTTTGTTTCCAATAAAGGATGAGCCTGAAAGTGAGTGGGGAATGCTGCAACTCGAAACCGGCAGGGTTGCTCTTGGCCCGCACCGAAACACCCTACGCTACACTAACGCCATGGTCGACTTCAGCGTCGCGGTCATCACTGATGAGTTCTCGCAAGACTACGAGTTGGTGTGCCAAACCGCCGCCGAGCTGGACGTCCGGGCGATCGAGGTCCGCACGATCTGGAATAAGAACGTTGTGGACCTGTCTGACGACGAGATCCGCGAGGTAGGCCTTATCGCCCGCGCGGCCAAGCTCGATATCGTTTGCGTCGCGTCTCCTCTCTACAAATGCACCCTCCCGGAGGGAGGGGATCTCGACCTCAACGTCCAGCAAGATGCCTTTCATTCCGTCCACACGTTTGAAGACCAAGACTGGGTCCTTCGACGATCGCTGGAGGTCGCAGGGATCTTGAAGGCACGTCTGGTTCGCGCGTTCAGTTTTTGGCGCACAACGGACCCTCAAAACGTAACCGATCGAGTCGTCAAGGCGCTGCAGCGAGCGGTGGACGCGGCAGCCTCCCAAGGGCACGCGGTCGCGCTCGAAAACGAACACGCTTGCAACGTCGCCACGGCTGCTGAGTCAGTTCCCATCTTGCAGGCGATCGATCACCCCAACTTCGGCCTGGTCTGGGATCCCGCCAACGCCTACGTAGCGGGCGAGCTCCCTTACCCCGACGGTTATCAACTGCTGCCCGCGGGACGCATCGCCCACGTTCACGCCAAGGACTGTTCCATCGAAATAGCCACCGACCGAGCAATCTGGAAAGAACTAGGCAAAGGTGAAATCGACTGGCAAGGGACGCTTGCCTCGCTTGCCGACGACGGGTACCGCGGAGCCGTTAGTTTGGAGACACACTGGGGCGGCCCTGGCGGGGACAAATTCGAGGGCAGCCGAGTTTGCGCTCGCACCTTGAAGCAGCTAGTAGCCGCGGCTACCTGACGCCACGTCGTGTCAATTCGCTAACCTGTCCGGGCTCGCGCTAGAACGCACTGCGAACCCGCCAGGCAAGGGTGCCCCCCACGCGAGCACGAGCCTGACTAAACCGGCTTGCGCCACGGTTGACACCACCCCGCAAGCCCGCTAACCTCAGCACTTCGGCCCACACCAGGGCACCCCTGCATCTCCAAACACCCAGCCAAGACGCCGTCATGGACACCCCGTCTGCCCTCTACGCCCTGATCGCTGTCCTTCCTATCCTGGCGGTGATGTTCTTCCTCGTCGTGCTGCGTTGGCCGGCGACGCGCGCCATGCCGGTCGCCTACGCGATGACGCTCGTTTTCGCACTTGGGTTCTGGAAAGTCCCCTTCGTTCACGCGATGGCGGCTTCTTTGAGAGGAGCCATGATTGCGGTCACGGTCCTGGGAATCATCTTCGGAGCGATCGTCCTGCTATTTACGCTGCGAGAGAGCGGAGCCGTAGCGACCATTCGGCGCGGCTTCATGGACATTTCTCCCGACCGCCGCGTGCAGGTCATCATCGTTGCCTGGCTCTTTGGAGCGTTCATCGAGGGAGCGGCCGGCTTCGGTACTCCGGCTGCCGTCGCGGGGCCGCTACTGCTCGCGCTGGGCTTCCCGGCCCTGGCCGCCGTCATGACTACATTGATCATCCAGAGCACGCCGGTCAGCTTCGGCGCCGTTGGGACCCCGATCCTGGTGGGCATGGCTCAGTCGCTGAACGTGCCCCAGGTCGAACAAGCCGTATCCGCGGCCGGCATGTCCTACGACGAGTTCATCTACCGCATCGGCGTATTCACCGCCATCCCTCACGCTCTCGTAGGCACCCTGATCCCGCTCATCATTGTGTGCATGATGACGCGATTCTTCGGCGCGCGAAGGTCATTCCGAGAAGGCTTGGCGGTCTGGAAGTTCGCTCTGTTCGCCGGTCTCAGCTTCACCGTCCCCTATACGCTTGTTGCGGTGTTACTGGGGCCCGAGTTCCCCTCGCTGATCGGTGGCTTGATCGGCTTGGCGATCGTCATTACCGCCGCAAAACAGCGTCTTTTCCTACCGTCGGGGGAGCCTTGGGAGTTCCCAGCCCGCGAACAATGGCTCAGCGAGTGGAAAGGCAGCATTCCTGCCGACGTTGGTGCCGAGCGGCCTCACATGACGCTCGCTCGCGCGTGGTCGCCATACATCCTCGTAGCAGCCCTACTTGTACTCACGCGACTGCCATTTCTGCCGATCAAGGCCTGGCTCGTGTCGATCCGCCTCACTTGGTCGGAGATTCTTGGGACGACGCTCTCTCAATCGGTGCAGCCGCTCTACATTCCCGGCACGCTGTTCCTTGTGGTAGCCCTGATGACGGTGCCGCTTCATCGCATGAAGAAGCACGAAGTCAAGAAAGCGTGGCTCGATGCCTGCCGGATGCTTGCGGGCCCGGCGTTTGCCCTTCTTTTCGCGGTGGGACTCGTGCGTGTCTTTATCGATTCGGAAACCAACGCGTCAGGACTCGACAGTATGCCCCTCGTGTTAGCCGAATTCGTAGCACAAATCGCTGGCTCGACTTGGCCGTTCTTTGCTCCCATGATCGGAGCCATGGGAGCGTTCGTCGCTGGAAGCAATACAGTCAGTGACCTGATGTTCAGCCTGTTTCAATACGGCGTCGCTGATCGCATAGGGGCACCGCACCTGGTAATCCTTGGGCTACAAGCCCTCGGAGGGGCCGCCGGAAATATGATCACAGTTCACAACGTCGTCGCCGCGAGTGCAACGGTGGGTCTAGTGGGCCGCGAAGGGCTACTGATCCGCCGAACAATCGTACCCATGACGTATTACGTGGTGTCCGCCGGATTATTGGGGCTGTTGTTCTGCTACGTCCTGGCGCCGGATGTCTTCTGAACACAATGTCCCTCTTCAGGGCCGCGGGCGCAATGAATTGCGCCCCTGCTCGACTGAAAAGAAAACTCGTGGCCGGCTGTAGGGGCGTGATTCCTCACGCCCGTCTTGCTTACATTGATTTCTTCACAGTTTCCTGTACCCGGTTTCTTCAGAGACCTTGCGTTCGCGGCGCTGTTTCGCTCGTTGGGGGCGGTGCGGAATAATTGTGCAGACGGCGTGACAGCTTCGCGGGGAGGACGCCGGTTCTTGGAGATTTGAGCAGATTTGAGCAGGTTTCCTTTACAATTCCTGCCCGTTGACCGAGCAGCCCCTTC
This sequence comes from Bryobacterales bacterium, assembly GCA_965248205.1. GTDB lineage: Bacteria > Acidobacteriota > Terriglobia > Bryobacterales > UBA6623. The sequence continues at coordinate 4,092,064 of CBDFIS010000006.1, read as the reverse complement.
TCTATCCTGAGCCACTGCTGTCCGGTTAAAAGTCGAATAGAATCAATTGGTTGGGGTCATAGGGGGATTCGTTTGGGGAGTCGGATGGCTGGAGTGCCTGTAAAAGGGGCATTTTTTCGAATTGCGTAACGCTGAGAATCTGTAGAATCTGGTAAAGACTCGCTTCCAGCCCGAGGCGTTTCCGGACGATGGCGATGAGCACGTAAATCGAGACAGCGATCCAGATCTGCGTCTTGACGGCGTTCTCGCTGGTGCCGTAAAACGAGTTGATTCGCAGATGTTGCTTGATCCACTTGAAGAACAACTCAATCTGCCAACGCGACTTGTAGATGTGGGCGATGGTCAGCGCCGGGAGCGCGAAGTTGTTGGTCAGAAACTTCAGCCGCTTGTTCGTCCGGGCGTCGAAGTAACTGACCCTCCGCAACGGGTCGGGATAGGCTTGGGCCGATTCGATGGCAGCCAGTATGACGGTCTGATCCGAGCGCAAGCCCGTGGATTTGTCGACGGGATGCGAGTAGCGCCGTTGGAGCAAGATGTTCTTCTTGGTTCGCACGACGAAGAACGACGAGCAGAGAGTGAACACGAAGAGGCGTTCGAAATCGACGTAGGCCCGATCCATGACGTAGAACGCGCCGGCCTCCGGGCCGATCTCGTCGAGGATGTTGATGTCGTGCACTTTGCCTCCAGTAATGCGGATGAACGTGGGAATATTGCCGTGCAGATCCAGCAGCGTGTGCATCTTCACGGCGGCTTTTTGCTTGCGGAATCTCGCCCACGGAAACAGCGACAGGCAGAGGTCGATTGTTGTCGAGTCGAGAGCGTACAGAGTCTGGTCCAAGTCCACACCGATCGGGTCGTGGGCATATAACGGCCGTGCCATGCCAATCAAGACCTGCGCGAAGTCCGCGTAGATCCGCCAGTCGCGCGACTCGTTCGCGTCGGCCAGTGTCGAGCGCGCTACCCTGCCGCGGAATCCCATGTGGTAGAGTTTGCCGTGCATCGAACGCAGGCACGTCTCGATGTCGCGGAGGCTTGCCCGATAGGTCAGCTGGGCGAATGCCATCGCAAGAAACTGATCCCAGCAGGAGAAACTTTTCAGATAGGAATCGCCGCGGTAGCGCGATACACATTTCTGAAACTCTTTGCTCGGTAGGTGCTCGATCAGTTGGGAGAAAACCGTACGGCCAAGGTTCATCCCTCATTGTGCCGCGTCCGGATGCTCCGTTCAGGCGACCATTTGCGGCCTCGGGATTTCAAATCGTTCCCGGGCAAAACAGGCCATAAGACATTGAACGGTCGAGACTTACCGTCCGATGGCGCGACTTTCCCCGGACAGCACTGAGCGGAGGTATCGCCCTACGCGATGACGCGGGCTAGCGAATGGGGGGAGCACCCACAGATGAACGGTCTGGCCGTCAAGGTCGTTACGGATAGCTGGCCTGTCACTGGCGTCCAGGCTCTGTTTCTTGCTCTCGCACACCTCCGTCGATGGGCGAATCGCACATGCTGGCGGCGAGCGAATCGGAGCCGCGAACGCGAGTGAGCGGTCGTCTTGGCCGCGGTTGACTCCGCTGCCGCCTCAAGCCGGTTAGAATGGTGAACCGGAGGAATCATGGCCTCAGAGAACATGGCCTCAACTAGAAAGTTGGAAGGGCGCGTTGCACTGGTCACGGGGGCCTCCCGGGGTATCGGACGGGCAGTCGCCGTGTCTCTAGCCGAACAAGGCGCCGCCATCGGCGTGAACTACCACAAGCGTGCCGACGCTGCAAAGGAAGTTGTCGACGAGATCGAAACCTCGGGTGGCCGGGCGCTTGCCCTACAGGCCGATGTAGCGGACCAAGCGGCTGTGGCCCTTATGGTAGAAACAACGAGAACCGAGCTTGGGCCGGTCGATATTCTGGTCAATAACGCCGGGGTGGTCTTTTCGGGAGACTTATTCAACTTCAACGAGGACGAAGTCGATCTCATGTGGCGCACGAATGTAAAGGGCCTGGTCTACTGTACGGCGGCGGTGGCGCCCGACATGGTGGAAAAGAAGTACGGACGCGTGATTAACCTTGCCTCTATCGCGGCTTTGGGAACGGCGTACCCGGGAACTACGTTTTATGCCGCGACCAAGGCAGCCGTCATGGCGCTGACCAAACGGTTCTCTTTCGATTTGCGATCCAATGGAATTACGGTCAACGCTGTGTTGCCAGGACTCGTGGTGACCGACATGCCGATGCAAGGGAAGAGTCCCGAGGAAAGGAAGCAAATGATCGACAGGGCGTCCGGGTTTTCGATGACGGGACGGGTCGGCCAGCCAGACGACATTGCCGGCTTGGTCACGTTTCTTGCTTCGGATGAATCCAGCTTTATGACCGGCCAGTGCGTCGTTGCCGATGGCGGCCGGATGGACTACTTGTCCCCCCGTTGATCCGCGCCGTCTCCGAATGAGAGACTTAGGGTTCTCTTTAGCCTCGCCCCGACATTCCCCGGCGGGCTAAGGCCTTGCGGAGCGAACTATGAATAGACAAACAGTCGTGCGTTCCTTGGTGGCTCTCATCGCCGCCGGCAGCTTGTGGGTGGGATTAACCCAGCCCGACCAGGGTCTCGAAGCCGAACAGATTCAACCGGCCGCGCATGTGATCTACGGCGGCGGCGGCGGCAACGTCGGAGTGTTCGTGACCGAGGAGGGGGTGGTCCTGGTCGATGATAAGTTCGAACAGCACGTGCCCGAAATCCTCGCCAAGGTCAAGGCCATCACGGACCAGCCGGTACGGTATGTCTTCAACACCCATCACCACGGCGACCACGTGGGGGGGAATCCAACCCTGCTGAAAAGCACGGAGATCATCGCTCATCAGAACGCCCGAGAGAACATGCGGAAAAACTCCCAAGGCGGTCTCCCGCGCGTGACTTTCCGAAAGCAAACGTCTGTGTTCTTAGGAGGCAAGGAGATCCATGCGTACTACTTCGGGCGTGGTCACACTGACGGCGACGCTGTGATCTTTTACCCCGATCAGAAGGTGATCCACTCCGGCGACCTGTTCATACGCGCCTCGCCTTACATCGACTATCCGGCCGGGGGCAGCGCCCTTGCGTGGGACAAGACCCTCGCGGCCATCCTCGAGTTGGAGTTCGACACCGTGATCCCCGGGCATGGGCCGGTCGCGAAGCGCGAGGACTTAGTTCGTTGGAAGAAGGATTTTGAAATAGTTCGTACCCGTGTACGCAAGCTTCGTCAGCAGGGCAGGTCCGTTGAGCAGATCGAACAGCAATTGAAGCTTGACGACCTGGCCGGTTGGGGCATGACCGGCTTATTGAAAAAGGGCCTACCCGGACTTTACGAGGAGCTTGCGCCATAGAGCGCTCGCTCTTGGGTACTTGGAGCGAGTTTGTAGCAGGTCGCGGAGTTTCATTCTTTACCTTTCGTTTCGTCACTCCTGATTTTCGACCGCGCGGCAGGGGCATTGTGGCCCTGGAGTCCGATCATCGGGAGCGGACGAAGGTAGGACTGAAAGAGCGCCGAAATCTCGGGAAGGGCGGCTAAGCATTGGCTCCGCATCGGGCTCGAACCCAACTGAAGGCTGTTTTGGAACCAATCAATCTACGGGCCCATGCCTGAACAGATCGTAAAGCAGCGCTCGCGTGGTTTTATCTGCGTTACCGCGCATCCCGAGGGGTGTGCAAGCAACGTCGAGCAACAAATCGCAGCGGTGAAGCGCAACCGGCCCGAGAGCGCTCGAGGGCCGCGCAACGTGCTGGTCATCGGTAGCTCGACGGGTTACGGCCTCGCGACGCGGATCGCCGCCGCCTGGGGTTTCGGCGCGAAGACCGTCGGCGTCTTCTACGAACGTCCTCCCGACGCACGCAAGACCGCCTCGGCCGGATACTACAACACGGTCGCGTTCCACCGGTTGGCGCGAGAGCAAGGGCTTTACGCGGCCGGGATCAACGGGGATGCTTTTTCCGACGATGTCAAACGCCAAGTCGTGGACTTGGTTCGCGGCGACATAGGCAAGCTGGACTTAGTCGTCTACAGCCTGGCGGCGCCCCGTCGCGTCCACCCTCGCACGGGCGAAGCGTTTCAGGCGGTGCTGAAGACCATCGGAAGCCCTTACCGAGGGAAGACAGTCGACTTTACGAGTGGCGCGGTAACCGAAGCTGCCATCGAGGCCGCTGATGAAGAAGAAATCGCTGCGACCATTGCCGTGATGGGTGGCGAAGACTGGCGGTCTTGGATCGACACGCTTCGTGAGCAAGACTTGCTCGCCGAAGGCGCGCGCACCTTGGCGTATTCGTATGTGGGTCCCAAGCTCACTTGGCCTATCTACCGCCAAGGCACGATCGGCGCGGCAAAAAAGGATCTCGAGCAGACTGCCATCGACTTGAACGCGAAACTCCTTTCTCAGGTGGGAGGCGGAGCGTGGGTTTCGGTCAACAAGGCTGTTGTCACCCAGGCTTCGGTTGCCATCCCAGTCGTTCCGCTCTACATCAGCCTACTGTTGCGGGTCATGAAACAGAAGGGTGTTCACGAAGGGTGCATTGAGCAGATGCAAAGGCTCTGTTTTGGTCACTTGGCCGACGGGAACGAACCTACTCTCGACGGGGAAGGTTTAATTCGACTCGACGATCTCGAACTGCGAGACGACATCCAGACAGCCGTCTCGGGGTTGTGGAACGAAGTTTCCACAGACAACCTCGAGGAACTTTCCGACATCGCCGGCTTCCGACGAGAGTTCAACAACCTATTTGGCTTCGACGCGGTGGGCGTGGATTACACACAGCCCACCGAGACGGATGTAGCGTTATAGCTCACGCCCAAATACCTGAAGCGACTCCTCCGCGGTTCCTCGGCTACGACGAACGCAACTCGAAAAACGAAAGGCTACAATGACATCGTGGTTCGCCAGGTCAAACAGACCATCGCCAAATACGGCATGCTCGACTCCGGAGACCGCGTGGCCGTCGCCGTTTCCGGGGGTCCTGACTCGGTAGCGCTGCTTGAATGTCTGCGGGAGCTCGCCCCGCAACTCGGCATCACGCTTGCGGTTGTGCATCTCAACCACCAGCTTCGCGGAGATGCGTCCCGCGAGGACGAGGAGTTCGTGGCGCGATTGGCTCGCCGCCGGCGCCTTGAGTTCGTTTCGAAGGCGGTGGATGTAGCCGGCCAGGCAAGCGAAAGGGGCGAAAACATCGAGCAACTGGGGCGTACGTTCCGATATGAGTTTTTTAGCGAGCTGGTGCGCCGAGGGCAATTCGACAAGGTTGCGGTCGGGCACACGCTTTCCGACCAGGCTGAAACGGTACTTTTTCGTCTGTTGAGAGGCTCGGGAACAGCCGGGCTGTCCGGGATTCGTCCCGTGCTCGACAAAAAGGTAGTACGACCCATGATCGAGGTTACCCGACAGCAGGTCATGGAATATTTGAAAGCGGGCCGCCACAAGTGGCGGGATGACTCCAGTAATCAAGATAGAAAGTTTGTCCGTAACCGAATTAGGCATGAGCTTTTGCCGCGGCTCAGTGAGGACTGGAACCCCAATCTTCCCGGGGCCTTGGCACAGATTGCTGAATGGGCACAGGGGGAAGAGAATTACTGGGAGGGCGTCTTGCCGTCGTTAGCCGAACGCCATCTCGAATGCAGAAGCGACGGCGTCTATCTTCAGGCGGCAGCGATGACGGCTCTGCCGGTTGCGGTTTCCCGCAGATTGCTGCGGGTGGCTGTCGAGAGGGCGCGTGGGAGCCTCGCGGGTATCAGCTTTGAGCACATCGAGGCCTTGCGAGGTCTCGCGGCCGGGCACCGGGGAAGCGGGCGGTCGCACATTCCGGATCTGGAAGCAATCCGATCGTTCGACCAGATCAAACTTGCGCGCTTTTCGCTGAAACAGGAATCCCATTTATCGGGGCAGTGTATCCTAGTAAACGCTCCAGGGTCTTATAAGCTACCTTGGGGTTCCTCCTTAGTCGTACTCAAGAGATATGCCCGAGAGAATGTGCAGGGTGAAGGGCGTTATAATGATAGGCGTCACGCCCTAGTTGACTGGGAAAAAGTTCCCAAACCGCTTGAGTTGCGCAATTGGCGAGCGGGGGACCGCTACCATCAGTGGGGTTCGAAGGGGGCCAAGAAGCTCAAAGCGCTGTTTCAGGAGCGGAGGATTCCGGTCTGGGAACGGGCCCACTGGCCGGTGATCGCTGAGGCCTCAGGCGAAAACCGAGGACCGGAGGCGGCACCCGCCGAGGGTAAACCTATCGTGTGGGCACGGGGTTTTGGGCCGGCGGCGGAGTTTGCGACCGACGATAACAGCCGCATCGTAGTCGACATTACCGAGGTCGCCTCAGGTAGCGAGAGCGAAATACGAATCGAATCAGGAACCTAGCGCGTCTATAGAAAATAGGGTGTAACGGCAGGTGGCGAGCGGTCGCTAGGGGAATAGAAACGTGAATTCGACAGTCAAGACCGCGGTGTTCTGGGTCGTCATGCTGTGCACGGCGATTCTGCTTTGGCGCGTGATCCAGACAGGCGGCGGGGCCGCGGAAGAAGTACTTACCTACTCGGAGTTCTACCAGGAAGTCAAAGCCGGCAATGTCCGCAGCGTAACCATTGCCGGTAACCAGATTACCGGCAAGCTGCGCGGCGACGATAATCTCCGCACAACGATTCCATCCGATTATCCAGGCATCATCGATGTACTGCAGGAAGCCGGAGTTGCCATCGAGGTCAAGGAGTCGAGCACCCCTGCATGGCTCAGTTTTCTCATCAACGCTTCACCGTTCATCCTGTTGTTCGGGTTTTGGATCTTCATGATGCGTCAGATGCAGGCTGGGGGAAATAAAGCGCTCAGCTTCGGCAAGAGTCGGGCCAGGCTGCTGACCAGCCAGCAAAAGAAGATTACCTTCAAAGACGTCGCCGGAGTAGAAGAGGCCAAAGAAGAGCTGCAGGAGGTCATCGAGTTCCTACGCGAGCCGCAGAAGTTCCAGAAGCTTGGTGGAAGAATCCCCAAAGGCGTTCTGCTGGTGGGACCGCCCGGAACGGGCAAGACGCTGCTGGCGCGAGCCATCGCCGGCGAGGCGAATGTGCCGTTCTTCTCGATTTCAGGATCGGACTTTGTGGAGATGTTTGTCGGGGTCGGCGCCAGCCGTGTACGAGACCTCTTCGAGCAGGGCAAAAAGAGCGCCCCCTGCATCATCTTTATGGATGAAATCGACGCCGTCGGACGCCATCGCGGGGCCGGTTTGGGTGGCGGCCACGATGAGCGCGAACAAACCCTCAACCAGTTGCTGGTGGAGATGGACGGCTTCGATTCGAACGAAGGAGTCATCCTGATCGCAGCCACCAACCGGCCTGACGTGTTGGATCCGGCTCTGCTAAGGCCGGGGCGTTTCGATCGCCGTGTGGTTGTGAATCGCCCCGACGTGCGGGGCCGTGAGGGTATCCTGCGGGTTCACACCCGCAAGGTCCCGCTTGCCAATGACGTTGACTTGCACGTGCTGGCACGCGGGAGTCCCGGTTTCTCGGGTGCCGACCTGGCCAACCTGGTTAACGAAGCCGCTCTTTTCGCCGCTCGCCAAAACCGGAAGGTCGTCACGATGCGGGACTTCGAGCTGGCCAAGGACAAGGTCATGATGGGCGCCGAGCGTCGCTCGATGTTGCTTACCGACGAGGAAAAGAAGAATACGGCCTACCACGAAGCTGGACACGCCTTGGTCGCAGCGATAATCCCGCACTCTGATCCCCTCCACAAAGTCACCATCATCCCGCGAGGAGCGGCGCTAGGCGTTACCATGCAGCTGCCCATCGATGACAAGCACACTTATACGAAAGACTTTCTGGGGTCGAGACTGGCCATCCTGATGGGTGGGCGCATTGCGGAAGAGATGTTCCTCGAGCACATGACCACTGGCGCCGGTAATGATATCGAGCAGGCTACGGAAATGGCGCGCCAGATGGTCTGCGAATGGGGCATGAGCGGGCTCGGACCGCTTACCTTTGGCAAAAAGGAAGAGCAGATCTTCTTGGGCCGTGAGATCGCCCAGCACCGCGACTACAGCGAGGCGACCGCTATTCGCATTGACGCCGAAGTCAGCAACCTGGTCAAGACGGCCTACGATCAGGCGAAAAAGGTCATTACCGATCATTCTGATGTGCTGGTCCGTATGGCCGAGGCACTTCTGGAACGCGAGGTGCTCGACGGCGACGACGTACAGGCGTTGGTCGAGGGCCGTGAACTGCCCGAAGTCTCCGAGCCCGAAGAGGAGGTCGAGACCACTCCCACTCCTCAACAAGTGCTGCGACCAGACGCCCCCAAGCCCAAACGGGTGCCCGGACTTTCCGAAGGCGAGCAGCCGTCTCCAGCCTAGCTTTCAGCTTCATCAACACACTGTCGTTACGGGATTCGCGTTGTCCAGGCTCAGTTGCTTGTTGTCGCACAGCCTTGTATTGAGCGCTGAGCCGCGAGTGCGGGACCGGTGGAAAAAGCTCGGGAGACCTGCGACCGTTTCTGGTTTGACGAAAAACCCTTACCAGATGAGGGCGGCTTGCTGGAGTCCGACGTCGCAACGTTGCCCCCCAGTCCTACGGACTCCCTGGTGACACTGTGGGAACACGGTTCTGGGAACCGAATCAAAGGCGGCAGCCTTGGGCAAAACGGCCGCCCAGCCCTGCGTTACGGGACTTGTCATACAGATATCCTAACTCAGGGAGCCCCGAGAGCAGCGCATCCACCGCTGATTTCACGGCCGAATGTTGCATTCTGAATACCTTCGGACAGCCCTTTGAGGGAGGGGGGAACTGCTCTTGAGCCAAGACCGACCGGTAACGATCGAGTCTCGTCATCTGCAAGCGCGCACTGTCCGCTAATGTACGCACCATCTTTCCGTAATCGACAGGTGGGTAGACCGGCACCTTCTTCAAGTAAAACTCCATATCGTCGAGCGTATCCATCAGGTCCTTCGCGGCATCTCTGTATAGCGAACGACTCGGCCCGGCCTCAGGGATACCCCAGGCTATCTCGGGCGCGCCTGACAGTTCGATCAGCGTTCTTGTCTTCAGATGGGCGATCCCAAGGATTTTCATCAGAACGGCAAATTTTGCCGCAAAGGTAGCAGCTTCTCCTAACTCTTCCTTCACTCGATGTCCTGCTCTCCTCGGACTACAAGACCCTCCTGAGCAGTACATGCCAGGCGGACATTGGCTGCTGCCATCGCAACTAAATCTGATCGCCCTCGGAGAAGAATCTTCGGATGACACGGCGGCATCGCGTTGGGCCTCCGAATCTAAGAAGCCTTCCCAACAACTACAGGCGGTTTCTCTAAGGCGCTCATGCCGCTTCGACTGGATTTCTTTCTGACTGTCCCGCCATTCTCCCATAGTAAAAACAGGATTAGATCGAGTCCAATGATCTACGGGACATATTGGAGGGGGACCACCCGCTTGGCAGGTTCCAGGATTCTTTTCGATCCAGCCGAGCCGATGGGAACACGCCCGATTGGCTATTGTCTGCATGTCGGCAAGGTCCTCATCAAAGAACCCCTGCCGCATCTTCTCCACTTTCTGTGAGCACTGCTTCGGAAGCGGGCCTCCAAGCGGGCCAGGCACACGTTCCATGAGAAGATTCGAAGGGGTGACGCTGCTGCGCAAATAAGGCAGCGTGTGTTCCGAGGCCCCTCCGCACCAGATTGGCTGGTTCAGGTCTCGTGGCTCCGACTGTGGCTTTGCAGGCGTAGTGAGAGCGACAGCGCTGGACACGAGAATGCAGTCGACGCTATGTTTCAACCGACGAAGTGTCACGGTTGAGCGTCTTTCTGAAAGATCCAGGATTGGTCATTAAATCCAACAAACTGACGTGTATGATAAGTATTAGGCTCTTCCGGGTTTTAAGTGGGCGAAGGAGCCAGATCGAGTTTCCCACAGTGGAAGTAGATGGCGTTGATGAAGTTCTGTTGATTGCGGAAACCGCGCGCCGTGGCCTTGACCCATTGAATCCTTGAGTTCAACCCCTCGCTGACCGCGTTCGTAATGCGGTGTTTCAGATACGTGAGTATGTTTTCGAGGCGAGCCGTCAACATCCGCGCTACGGTGACCATCGGCGTCAGCCGGCTGCGACTCGCCCAGCCGCGCCATTGCTCGAAGAAAGCTCGCGCCGCCGATTCGCGACGATAGTCGAACAGCCGCATCGCCGTTTCCTTCAACGCCCACGCCCGCGCCGTCTTCAAGTCGCTTTCGCGCAGCGCGCGGAACTCGCGCCAGGCGTCCTCGGAAAAGTTCGCTGGATGCCGCAGCCAAGCGTACTTCGTGCCTGTCAAACGCTCGTCGCCGAGAGCCAATAAACGCTTGTTCTCCGCCCGCCGCACCTGGTCCACCGCCTTCGCCAGATGCGCCGCGATGTGATATTTGTCGTAAACGATCTTTTTCTCCGATTCGTCGAGATGCTCCCGGGTCGAGGCGACATAAGGATCCCACATGTCCATAGCGACGGCCTCGACTCGGGCGAGTTGCTCTGCGCTCAACGTCTTCCAAAAGCCGTCCAGGCTGGCCTGGCGGCGTCCCTCGGCGACGAACAACACGCGCGAGCAGTTGAGATCGTTGACGACGGTGAGATAGCGATGGCGCTTGCGGAAGCTCTTCTCGTCGACGCCCAGGTAGGGAATCGGCTCTGCCGCGCGACGTTCGAGCCCACGTTGCACGCCGCGTTCCAGGATGCCGTGAATCTCGTCCCAGCTCAGCGCCAGCAACTCGGCGATGCCTTGCTGGCTGGCTTCCTTCAGCCACGAGATCGCGAGAGCTTCAAACAGCGCGGTGAAGCGGCTGGAAGCCTCGGCCCAGGGCAGTCGCACGACGCGCGGCCCGTGCTCGGAGCAGTCGCTGCGCGGCGGCCGGGCGTGCAGGATCGTGCGGTACTGACAGGTGTCGAGGTGACGCCAGCGGCGTTCGGGCTGATGATCGTGGAGTGCGCACACGGCGCTGCATTGGCGGCACGGCCAGCGGACTTGCTCGTCGTGTTCGAGGAAGACGTGGACTTCGCCGTCGGCTCGGCGCAGCTCCACTCGCACGACTTTCCAGGGACTTTCGATGCCCAGAATCTGGCGGTATAGCTCGCGGTCTTGCATCCCGCGAGACTACCACCGAGCCCCACTCGCCCACTAGAAACCCGGAAGAACCAAGTATTATTGAGTCCCGCCTAATACCCCGTCAATCGAAGCAAAGAGAAGACTGCTTCCAGAAGGCAGTAATCAAGCGCGGTTTGCGGCGCATGCGGCGCAGTGCTTTGCGGGCCCGCTCGCTCAGCTCCCCGTAGTCTTTCGGGCAGACGTTCGGCAACTCGTGCTGCTTCCAGTAAGCCCAGATGTACTCCACCGGGTTCAGCTCCGGCGCATAGGGCGGGAGGTACTCGGTTTCGATGTGGCCCTCGGAGAGCTCGATGAACTCCCGCACCAGGCGGCTGCGATGCGCCGGCAGTCGATCCCAGAGGATCAGCAGCGGCCGGTCGATGTGGCGCAGCAGCGCTTTGAGAAAGTGGATCACCTCCTGTTCGCCGATGGCGCCGGGATAGAGCCGGAAGTAGAAGTTGCGCAGCGTCAGCCCCGCCGACACCGAAAGCTTCTCCCAGTTGAAGTTAAACTGCAGCACGGCCGTCTGACCCCGCGGTGCCCAGGTACGGCAACGGTGCGGCTTCTCGCTCAATCCACTTTCGTCGATGAAGATGAGCGTGCGGCCTTCGGTTGGGGCTTTTTTTTAATACGCCGCCAGGTCTTGCGCTTCCAGGTGCGGATCGCCTCTTCGTTGCGCTCGCGCGCCTTTCCGACGGGACGTTGCCGGCTCCAGTTGAGGGCTTGCAGGATCTTCCAGACGTGGCCTTCGTGGTAGTTGACGCCGAACTCATCGGCGACCAGACGAGCTACCCGCGGGCAGGTCCACAGGGGCGTTCGGAAACCGTGGGCTTCGGGGCCTTCCAACAACAGCGACGTCAGGCGTTCGCGTTGTGCGGCGTCTAGCAGCGGCTTGCGTCCGGCGCGCCCGGCTCGACGCAGCCCGGCCGGACCATGCTCGAGGTATGGCCGCCGCCACTCACTGACGGTTTGCCGAGCGACTTTCAGCCGTCTCGCCGTCTCGGACTGATTGTGGCCTTGGTCAAGCAGCCGCATCGCTTCGAAACGGCGCTTCTCCAGCGCCTTGAAATCCCGCTTCACGCCTTTCGGGTTGCCCATACATCTATAGATGCTCCCAGGAACCAAAAGGTGTCAGCATATTATGCGGGATTCAGTAACTCGTCCGAACCGCCGTGGTACGGGACCCGTATGCCCGGTGGTGTGACAGGGAAAGCCCGCGAGGGCCTACCTATGTCGATCTAACAGCGTAGGGTTCACCTAGCTAGAGGCCCACCCCACGACGAGGGGGTTGCGCGCTACGGTTGCGGTCCACATTCCGCCTATTCTTGCTATCGCGTCCATCGGAATTTATGAGATAGCTTGTAGAAGACCGGTGACAAGCCAAAAACTCCACTAGTGCTCTTGTTCATAAGGATCACTATACTAACATGACCATTGGTAGGATTTGGGATGCTGGTGCAGATACGCAATCCCGCGCTGTAGGTGCTGTTCGATCTGCTGGGGAGTTTTCAGATGGGTGTTGTGCAAGGCGGTTCGTTGCAGCACCGAGAACCAGACCTCGATCAGATTCAGCCAGGAGCCGTTGGTGGGGGTCCAGGCAAACTGCACACGCTTGGGTTTGGGCTGCCACAATCGCAGCGCCTTTTTATGGGCACTCAGATGGTCCCAAATCAAGTAGATCGTGCCGCGAGGAAATTCCGCCAACACGACGCGCCGCGGAAAATCCAGCATCGCTTCCCCGGTCTTGTGCCGCACCGCCAAGCCCACACCATGCCCGCGGTGAGGGGCGAAAGCGGCCAACAACTGGACGGTGCCACAGCGTCGATAGCGGTTGGGACGGCGGGCGGCTTTGCGACACCAACTCCGTCCGCCGCGCGGTATCGTCTGCAGCGGACCCATCTCGTCCAGGCAGACGACCACCCCGTCGCGGGGCGGGTTGCGATACAGCGTTACGATGCGGTTTTTTTTACCTCGAACTCCGGATCGCTGCTTTCACACCAGGTTTGCCCGGCCCGAAACCGCAGCCCCGCTTCCCGCAGCCGGCGCCGGATCGTCGACCGCGACAGATGCTTCGTCGCCGGCCGTCGCCGCAGATATTGCTCCAGTTTGGGCAACGACCAAGTGGTAAAACCCAGACCGAGGTCGGCGGGGCGGGCCGTGGCCACTTGCAAGATCTCGGTGGTCTGCTGCCGGCCATATTCCCGCGGCCGGCCCGACTTGGGACGGTCCCCAAGTCCAGCGACCCCCGATCCCAGGAATCGTTGCACCCAACGGTGGGCATTGGTGTAATGAAACCCCGCCCACTCACTGGCCTCGGTCAACGAAACGCCGGCCGCCAAATGCCAGATCAGCTGAGCTCGTTTGTGCAACCCCGCCGGAGAGAGCCGGGACCGCAACAAGCGCTGCAGCTCCCCCAATTGTTCACCCGTCAGATGTGGGAACGAAATGCTTCGCGCCATGCCTCCAGGGTAGCATAACCATTGTCTTCTATATAGCTATACTTATGAATAAAACCACTAGCTCCCTCCTCTTAAAGTGCCCGCCGCTGGAGGACCACTAGCTGAAGAAGGAGGAGGGCCCGGCTCGTCACGCGGGCAGCGTCAAGTAGTGCAGGCTAAACAACCGCTCGGCATCGGTCCACACCTGGGCGGGATCGAATCCCGCGCGCTCGGCAAGGTGGCGGAACTCCTCGATGCTGTATTTGTAGGAGTTCTCCGTGTGGACGGTCTCGCCCTTGGTGAACGATATCGACGTACCGTCGAGTCGAACACTCTGGGAGCTGAGGCTTTCGATGTGCATTTCGATGCGGCCAAGCCGCTCGTTATAGAACGCCGCGTGTCGAAACTTCGCAAGATCGAAATCCGCGCCTAGCTCCCGGTTCATGCGCTCCAGAAGATTGAGGTTAAAATCAGCGGTCACACCCAGGGAATCGTTGTAGGCGGCATCGAGAGAGCTCTTGTCTTTCTTGAGGTCGACGCCGAGAAGCATCGAACCGCCGTGACCGACGCGCCGGGCGGTCGTCTCGAGGAGCTCCTGTGCCTGTTCGGGGGTCAGGTTCCCTATCGTCGAACCTGGGAAAAAGACCATCCGGCCGCCGAAGGGAAACTTCCTGGTTTCGGGAAGCGGAAAAGGGCGGGTATAGTCGGCGCAGACGGCGATGACTTCCAGGTCACAATAGGTTTCGGCCAGAGCGGTCGCTGACTCGATCAGATGGTTCCTCGAAACGTCGACGGGAATGTAGGTGCCGCAGCCGCCCAAGGCGTCTAGCAAGATGCGAATCTTGCGGCTGCTGCCGCTGCCGTATTCAATAATTAGGAACTGACGGCCAATCAGCTCGGCGATTTGACCGGCGTTCTCTTCGAGAATCGAGACTTCGGCTCGGGTTAGATAGTATTCATCAAGCTTGCAAATGGTCTCGAATAGTTCCGAACCTCGACGGTCGTAGAAGAATTTGGGAGCGATTGTTTTTTGTGGACGTCGAAGGCCGTCTAGGGCCTCTTCCCGGAAATCTTCGACCTGGGGATAGCAGTCCTGGAAGCTGATTCCGCCAAGCTGCTCTGTGTGCATTCTTACCGAGCCAGCCGCAAACCGGTGAATTGCCAGCGAGCCTGGGGAGGGAAGAAGTTTCGGTACGTGGCTCTGATATGGTTGGCCGATGTCGCGCATGAACCGCCACGCAATACAAACTGGTTGCACATGAACTTACCGTTGTACTCTCCGACAGCTCCCGGCGCGGGCCTAAAACCCGGATAGGCGGTGTAAGGGCTTTGGGTCCACTCCCAAACGTCACCGAACAACTGGGCCGGCTCGTCGCCGCCCGAGGCAGCCGGACGCGGATGCAGCTCGCCCGAGTCGAACAGATTCCCTTCCACGGCCCGATTGGCGGCCGCGGTTTCCCACTCGGCTTCGGTCGGGAGCCGTAGGTCCCGCCAGCGGGCATAGGCGTCGGCCTCGAAATAGCTGATGTGCGAAACCGGCTCATTCTCCGCGAGCTGTTTTAGGCCTGCCAGCGTCATAACCCGCCAGCGACCCTCAATCTTTTCCCAATAGAGCGGCGCGTTCCACTGTTCTTCCTGCACCGTGGCCCAGCCATCAGAAAGCCAGTGCCGTGGCTGCTGGTAGCCTCCCGCTTCGATGAACTCCAGGTACTCCCCGTTGGTGACCAGGGTGCTAGCCAGCTCGTATTCCTCAAGGTGCACTTGATGGCGGGGTTCTTCATTGTCGTAGCGGAACCCGCTGTCCCCGAATCCTATCTCCACGATTCCCGACGGGTAGGCGACCCAGGCTGCCGGGACGCTGGCGTCAGGCAGGTAGTCGCGGGGAGTGTCGTAAGCCGGCCGTAGGGGATTGGTTCCCAGAATGTGCTTGATGTCGGTCAAAAGCAGTTCTTGATGTTGCTGTTCGTGATGCAACCCCAGCGTCAGGAGCGGCTCAATCTGCAGCCACTGCTGTTCGTCGGCCCCGTCGACCAGATCGAGCATGAACTCGTCCACGTGTCGCCTATAGTGGTAGACTTCCTCGACCGTGGGTCGCGAAAGGAGGCCTCTTTCGGGGCGTGGGTGCCGTTCCCCAACCGCCTCATAGTACGAATTGAAGAGGAAGTTATATCGCGGGTGAAATTCCCGATAATCCGGATGGGAAGGAATCAGCAGAAAGTTTTCGAAAAACCAGGTCGTGTGGGCCAGGTGCCATTTCGGGGGACTCACATCATCCATCGTTTGGATGACATAGTCCTCGGTTGCTAGCGGTGCGCAGATCCGCTGCGACGTTTTCCGAACTTTTTCGAAGGATTCCACCGCCCCACTCTTCGACCCGGAGGGTGAACCCGGCGCAGCAACTCTGGAGACCGGCTTTGTGAGCTGAGGTGTCATTTCAGCGCCAAAAGACCTTGGCAGCGGAATTCCTTATCTTACAGAATCTTTATCGGCCGGACGGCTGCCGGCCAACTAGTCGTCGGTGAGCAAAGGGGCTGGATAGGCGGAGGGCCATTCGCTGACTCCACCGATTATCGAACAGTGTCGGGCGCTTGGAAATGTAGCGGTACGGCAAGCTCGAGGCGGACTCGCTTAAGAGGCTGCTCCGTTAAGATGGGAACGTGCTCAGCGAGCCGGCGGGCAGCCCAGCCACTAGAGTATCGTTTCGCGCCTTCTGGTGGACGCTCCTCGTTTTCAATCTCGGCTTGGTTGCGGCCGGCGCGAGCTACGCTTCGATCCACGCTATCCCCGCGGTGATTGCCGCGCCGATCCTGGTCGCTCTCCTGGTTCAAGTCTCCATCTACCTGGTCCCAGGCTTTCCGGAAGTCCGCCGATGGCTCGAATTTCGCCTGCCTCGCGCTCAGCTCGCGTCGCTGACGGTGGCGGCGTCGCTGGCGCCCTATTTGATCTACTCGGTGGCCACCGAAGTCTTTGATTTGTCGGCTCTTGCCAAGCTATTTGCGTTCTGCCTTGTCATTTCCTTCCTCTTTCTTTTCGCGCCGCGAAAGTCGGACGGCTTGCTCTGGCAAGACGTCGCAGTGCTTGCGCTACTCGCTTACCCGGCGATCAGCGGTGTGACGTTTTTTCACGAGATCTACACAACCCCTACACCGAGAATCCCCCCGCTCGTTTTTCTGGGGAAGATCATGCTGATCCCACTCGGAGCCACCGTCTATCTCTCCCTTCGTGGGATCGGGCGGACCGGCTTCCAACTCAGAATCTCGCGCCAAGATCTAAGGGCCGGCCTGAGGAACTATTTGTTCTTCCTCCCCATCGGGGTTCCCCTGGCTTTGGGCGTCGGGTTTGTTCGCTGGGGGCCAAAACCGGTGGACAGCCTGGTCGATCTTGCCAGCGTCGTTGGTAGCGTCGTAGGCATCTACCTGGTTGTGTCACTCGGCGAGGAACTGTACTTTCGCGGGATTGTCCAAAACCTTCTGACCCCTCGGCTTGGCCTGCCGGTTGCTCAGCTCATCGCCAGTTTGCTATTCGGCCTGGTGCATCTTCCTCGAGGCTTCCCCAATTGGCGGTATGCCCTCCTGGCTGCGGTCGCGGGGTGGTTCTATGGCCGGGCCTATGCCGAACGCCGAAGTGTCGTAGCTTCCAGCGTGACCCACACGTTGGTCGTCGTCACATGGAGACACCTATTCCACTAAGTTGGGTGGATTGGGTAAAACTACCCTAAAGAATCAGGCTCTCAACCTATACGCTTCCGTGTGAGTGCCTTAACGTATCAGAGAGTAGAGAGCAGGCAGGGCATGGCTGTCGCTTTTCGCCCTGTTGTCATCGGCCCTTTGGCGTACTGCAAGTACGACCAGCAGTAGAGCCACAGAGGGCAGGTTTTCGGGTAACAAGCGACTTCAACTAGGACCTTTTGCGGATTTGTTCCGGCCGGGGTGCATCATACAATCGCACCAGGTCCTATGATGCTCGGAACAGACTCTTGGTCTCCGAACCTGCGGTTGTCAACTCGCAAGAGCGAATACAGCGTCCAGGAAGCGGCTCGCGTGTTAGGGGTAAGCTTCGACGAGCTTCGGTCGCTGCTGATTCGCCACGTTCTCGACGAAACGGATTCGATCGAAAACATTCCCAAGATGCGATTCAAACCGTCCGATCTGGTCATGCTGAGTTTAGTTGCCGAGGGGCTAAACGAAACGGTACCCGCGACCGATTGTGATACTGTCGCTCCTGCCTCAAACTTCCCGTAGGCTGGTCAGGCTTGACGAAAAGGTGTCGGTCAAGGCGTCATCGTCAACTCCGCCGACTAAACTTCTTCGCCTCGAGCCGAGGAGTTGAGGATCTGTCGGGCGTGACGGAGGGCGGCCGTAGTGACCTCGGTGCCCGAGAGCATGCGGGCTAATTCTTCGGCTCGCTCTTTTTTTGACAGCTCGACGACGGACGCGTAGGTGTTCCCCTCTCGTTGCTGCTTGTCGACGAAGTAGTGTGAGTCAGCGAAGCCGGCGATTTGTGGCAGGTGCGTAACGCAAAGCACTTGATGATGCTGCGCGAGCTGCTTGAGCTGCCGTCCGACGGCCTCCGCGACGCGGCCTCCTACTCCACTGTCAATCTCATCGAAGACCAGCGTTCGAGGCGGTGCGTTCTCCGCCGGATCCCGCGGGGCCGAGGTTAGGCAGGTTTTTAGTGCCAGTGCAATCCTTGAAAGCTCGCCGCCCGAAGCCGCTTGAGCTATAGGACGTGGTGGCTGTCCGGGATTCGCCGACGCCAAGAAACGAATACGGTCACTGCCGGCGGCACTCCATCCTGCCGTACCCTCCTTGACTTCGTCGAACGCCACCTGGAATTCGGCTGCTTCCATGGCGAGCGAAGCCAACTCACCTTTGACTTTGGTCTCGAGCCGGCTGGCGGATTCCCGGCGTCCGGCTGACAGTTTCTGCGCCTCTGCTGTGTACTGCTCCGCGGCGTCGCGTTGCCGTTCTTCGACTTCGGCGATTGTCGTTTCCAGAGATTGGATCTGCTCGAGCCGCTTACCGACATCCTCGCCGTACGCCAGCACCTCATCCACGGTGGCGCCGTACTTGCGTTTGAGTTTTTCGATTGCGGCCAGGCGTTCCTCGACTTCCGCCTGCCGGCTGGGATCGAACTCAAGACTCTCCTGATAGCGGCTCAATTCGAGCGCAGCGTCCTCGACTTGAGCGCGGGTGTTCTCCAGCGTCTCCGACAACGGGTTCAACTCGGGATCAAAACGGGCTAGCTCCTCGAGGGCTCGGCGCGCAGCTTGCAATTGAGTGGCTGCCGAGGCCGGGGATTCATAGAGTAGGTCGTAACCCCTAGCGGCCGCTTCCTTGACTTGTTCAGCATGAGCGAGGAGCCGGCTCTGTCTTTGAAGCTCATCGTCCTCGCCCGGCTCGAGCTTCGCTTGTTCGATCTCCTGATGTTGGAAGCGATAGAGGTCAAGCAGGCGCAATCTCTCTTTCTCGTCACCGCGCAGTTCGTCCAGCCGCTTCGTCGAGTCCTTCCATTGTCGATAGGCCGTGGCGACCTTGGAAACGAGGTCGATCTGACCTCCGAAAATGTCGAGCATCGCTAGCTGCGTGCGGGTATGGAACAGGTCCTGCTGTTCGTGTTGGCCATGAATGTCGGCTAGACCAGTGGCTAATTCCCGGAGTAGCGACAGCGGGACGAAGCGGCCGTTGACGTAGGCCCGCGACTTGCCACTGTCGAGCAGCTCTCGCTCGACGACCAGCTCGCGCTCCTCCAGCTCCAACCCAGCAGAGTCCAACACGCGGTGCAGCTCTGGCGTTTCTTCTACCTCGAACACACCTGTGATGCGGGCTCGTTTGCATCCCGCTCGGATGACGTCGACCGTCGCTCGTGCCCCGAGGAGAAGGGAGAGCGCATCCACAACGATCGACTTGCCGCTACCCGTTTCTCCTGTCAACAGGTTCAGACCGGGACGGAACCGAATCGACAGCTTTTCGACCACCGCGTAGTGCTCGACCCGGATCTCTTGCAGCATGCTGGAAGCTCTCCCGCGGGGGGAGGACTTGTTCCCGTGGGACGTTACAATCACGAAACCCGGCGAGTTGCACGACCGCCGTGATTCCACCTAAGACATTATATGTGTTAGATTTTCTGTAGACTTCGGGCGGCTTCAACCGGTGGGCCGCGGGCGTCGGGCCGGCGGCCATTTAGGAGGCCGCAGCGTGAAAGGCCCAGAACCCCCACTGTTAACAAACGCCCTAGTGGGACTTCCATCTCCGGCCCAAAGCGGCTAACATCCCTCCAGGAGACCCCTTGATAAGACACACGGTTTTCGCCCTCTTACTACAGGCTGAGGAGGTGGCCCCCGTCTCCGAAGCGCTCGAAGAGACCGTCGGTCCCGGAGCCCTTGAGCAGAGTGGATTCCTGAACCTGCTCCTCGATACCGGCCCGCTTGCCAAGGTTGTACTGTTGATCCTGCTGGCGTTCTCTGTCCTTTCCTGGGCCATTGCCTTCTCGAAGATTAGCTTGCTGAGAATATCTCGACGCAATAACGCCCGTTTTCTGAGGGCGTTCCGCAAGAGCGGCCAGCTCGGAGAAATCAGCGCCGCAACGGAAAACTACCGCCCGGCGCCGCTCGTGACGGTGTTCGAGTTTGGCTACGACGAGGTAGCACGACAGGTCAACAGCTATAGAGAATTGCGCAACTCCGCTTCGCTGGAGCGCTGTCTGCAATTGGGGATCGGGGAGGAGATGGCCCACTTGCAGCGCAACATGGGCTGGCTGGCCACGACGGCATCGGCGACTCCATTCATCGGCTTGTTTGGAACTGTCTGGGGAGTTCTCGAGGCTTTCCGTGGGCTGGGCCAGGCTGGGGGCGCCACTCTTCGGGCTGTGGCCCCCGGTATTGCCGAAGCACTCATTGCCACGGCGGCGGGCTTGTTTGCCGCCATCCCGGCACTGATCTTTTTCAATTACTTCTCGCAGCGCGTCCGTGAGTTACGAGCGCGCATGGATGACTTCAGTTTGGAGTTCTTCAATCTCGCCGAGCAGAGCTACGGAGAGCAAGATGGCATTCTCGAATCAAAACCCTCAGCAAGATGAGTCGATCGCTGACATTAACATAACCCCGTTTGTGGACGTGGTCTTGGTCCTGCTGATCATCTTCATGATCACAGCCGGAGTTGTCGAGTTCGGCCTCGATATCGACGTTCCCAAGACGCGTGAAGTCGCTACTACAAGCCAGGACCTCGATTTCGTAAATATCACCTCCAACGGTGAGTTGTACCTTAACGACGATCCGATCATCATTGCCGACATCGTTTCCCGCGTCAAAGAGAAACACGGGCCGGCGGCGAGCGTTTACCTGCGTGCTCATAGGAGCACGCCGTGGGAACTCGTCGCTAACGTTGTTGCCGAGTGTGGTGCGGGCGGGGTTGGGGTGAACGTGGTAACCAAGCCGCTGGAGCGTCGGCCCAGACGACGACGATGACGATCCGCGGCAATCCCTTGGAGCAGGCCGAGGGGCTGAACGCCCCCGTTGCCCTCTCCGTCATCGCCCACTCCACGCTGCTGATCGGAGTCTCCCTTTGGTCGGCGATCGGCGCTCCTCTTCAACTGGGCGAAGCGGGGACCCTAGCGGCCGGGGCGGTATCTGTCAACGTCGTGCAGGGAGTTCCCCTGTCCAGCGCCAGCTCGCGGATTCCAAATCCGGTGGCCAACCCGGTCGAGCACACGGTACCGGCTGTGCCCTCCGATCGGACGAGACGTCCGGCCCAGGCGTCGGAAGACGACCCGAATGCCGTCGAGGTTGAGTCGAAGCGGAAGAAGCGCCCACCGAAGCCCGCCCAGGTGGCTCGCAAGAGCAAGCCGCCGACTCCGCCCAATCAACTTTCCTCGTCGACCGGCGCGGCGGCCAGCTCGCGAATCTTCACAGGCCCCGGAACCAGCGGTGCGGGAGGCGTCGGTTTCGGCAAGGGAAGTCCCTTTGGCGCGCGGTTCGGCTGGTACGCCGAGGCCTTGCAAAGGCGCCTCGCCGAAGAGTGGAGAAAGACCCTGGGGCAAATCTCGGGCACTTCTCAGATACCGGTTGTCGTTTCCTTTCGCATCTTGCGTAATGGTAGGATTGAGAATGTCAAGATTGCTCAAACCAGCGCCAATCGCTCGCTCGACTACTCGGCGTTTCGCGCGGTCCACAATATCAATCCGATGCAGCCTCTCCCACCCGCGATGCGGAGAAGGTCCATCCGAATTGAAATGAATTTTCAGCTCAGCAACTAACGGCCTTGCGACGAAAACCCCCCATCGCGAATAGTCAGCTCACGGGTGCACTGCTGCTGGCAGGATTGCTTGCGGGCGGTGTGCTGCTCGCCCAGCAGCCGGCCGACTTTGTCGGCACCGTGACCGGCACGCAGCAAGCGCCGCGCATCGCTGTTCCTGACCTTCTGGGCGGCCGGGAAATCAGCACCGAGAGTGACGGATTCAACAACGCTTTGTGGAATGCCTTAGAAGGTTCAGCGCGGTTCGAGATGGTGTCGAAAAGCTTCTACCCCAGGACAACCCCGCAACGGCCCGACGATTTCCACGCAGACGACAAGAACTTACCCGAAGATCCCGGAGCGCGGAGCTTCTGGTTGCGAGGCTGGTCGGACCCTCCCGTGGGCACGCGCTATTTGACGTTCGGTTCGCTGACCGTGGCCAACGAACGACTGACGCTTTCCGGCTATCTCTATGATGTAACCGCCGAAGACCCGACAGATGCTTTCATTTTCGGCAAGCGATATTTCGCCGTTCCCGATGCCAAAGGCGCCCGCCAACTGGCGCACGATTTTTCCCGCGACGTCCTGGAAAAGCTGGGTCTCGGTACGGGCTTGGCCGGTACGCGCATTTATTTCGAATCCAACCGCACAGGTCACCGCGAGATCTGGGCCATGGACTACGACGGCAGCAGCCAGACGCAGATCACGAACTACAAGAATTTGAGTCTGACACCTACCGTTTCGCCCGACGGCGCCAAGGTTGCGTTCACCAGTTATTTCATGGGCACGCCCCAGATCATCGTCCATTCCCTCGAGACCGGACGACGCCTGACGTTCTACAACCAGATCGCGTCGCTCAACACTACCCCCTCGTTTACACCCGACGGAGAGCGGATTGCTTTCGCCTCTTCGGCCAGTGGCCGATCACAGATCTACGTGGCAGACCTTGACGGGAGGAATCTCAGCAGGATATCGTATTCTCGATCCATTGATGTGGACCCGGCGGTCAATCCGAAGACCGGTACACAGATAGCCTTTGTATCAGGACGTGGCGGCGTGCCTCAGGTTTACCTGATGGACGACGCAGGCGCTAACGTACGGAGGTTGTCGGGCGGAGGAGGAGATGCGGTCCAGCCGTCGTGGGATCCGCAGGGACAGAATGTAGCGTTTGCCTGGACTCGCGGGTTTGAGCCTGGCAACTACAATATCTTTATTATAAATGTGGCCACCGAAGAGCTCGTCCAACTGACGCATGGCGCGGGCAGAAACGAGCATCCTACTTGGTCGCCCAGCGGCACGCACCTTACGTTTGCCTCGAACCGGTCAGGAGGTACGCAGATCTGGACCATGCGTGCTGATGGGAGACAGATTCGGAAGCTCACGACGCAGGGGAAAAACCAACAGCCCTTTTGGGGAGTAAGATAGAAGGCCGTCTCACCATGACCCATCGTGATTACTTATGCGGAGAGAGCGATGGGCGGGCGGTTGCAGCAAACAGTCGTTCCAATGGAAGAGCACTTTGAGGAGGCGTAGGAGTTCCATGTCAACAAAGAGACGCATCGCAGTGGTCTTGCTGAGCATTTTCCTGGTGGCATTCGTCGGTGGGTGTAAGAAACCACCGCCACCGCCACCACCCCCGCCGCCAGAGGTAGCGCCGCCACCACCGCCGCCCCCGAAGCCGGAGGTGACGCTGTCGGCGGAGCCGAGTTCCATCGAGCGCGGCAAGTCTGCAACGCTGAAGTGGTCGTCGAAGAATGCCACGAGCGCGACATTGAATCAGGGCATCGGGGCCGTACCCCCGAGCGGTTCGCGCGAAGTCTTTCCGACGCAGAGCACCTCGTACGAGATCATCGTGAAGGGAGCCGGTGGGGAAGCGATGGCCTCCGCTCGGGTGGAAGTCCGCGTGCCGCCGCCACCGCCACCACCACCGCCGCCGAAGCCCGAAGTCGGCAAGGTGGTCGGGCAGAACGTGAAGGACGCTCTCTTCGACTACGACAAGAGCGATATCCGCGGGGATGCCGAAGCGACACTGCGAAGTAACGCGGGCGCGCTCAAGAAGATCTTGGCTGACTATGCCGGTGCACGGATCGTGATCGAAGGTCACTGCGACGAGCGGGGAACCAGCGAGTACAATTTGGCATTGGGGGATCGCCGGTCCACCGCCGCTCGAGACTTTCTTATCAGCCTCGGCGTCTCAGCCGGCCGGCTGACAACGATCAGTTACGGCAAAGAGCGGCCGCAGTGTGGCGAAGAGCACGAAGGTTGCTGGCAGAGAAATCGGCGCGCGCATTTTGGCGTAGCACCGTAAGATACCGGTAGTACCCAGGGGGCGCGGCCGCGGGTCAGTAACCTGAGGAGGCGTCCCCGCGTCTCTTTGCTAGCGCAGGGTGGAGGCGTGCGACCGGCGACCAATGCGTAGCTGCCAATCCAACGCCGGGCTTCGTTTTCAAGAGCCACCGAATATGAAAAGCTTCGGATTGAAACGCCAACAGGCCATTGCGGGATCCGTTTTCGTTTGGGTCGCAATGTTAGCCATCTCCGTAGCGCCCGCGCTCGCCCAGAAAAAGGAGGTAATTCAACTCCAGCGGGACATAGCGATCCTCCAAGAGCAAGTGCGACAGATGGGCCGTCAGATGGACGGCCACGGCGAACGGATGGCGGTGCTCGAGAACCTTCTCAAGCAGAATCTCGACACGGCGAACAAAATGAACCAAGCTGTTGCCTTGATCGAGCGGGGCATCGCCAAGCAGGCCGATGCCGTGGTGGCGCCCGTTACTTCGATTAGCAATCGGGTTGAGAGTCTATCGAGTCAGTTCGGCGCTTTACGCGACGCGGTCGAAGAGCAAAGTTCCCGACTTGGCAAAATCCAACAGCAAGTCGAGGACATCAACAATCATCTGACGGCGCTCCCACCCGCTGGCAACGGTGAAGAAGGGGACATAACAACGACCGGCAGCTCGGCGTCAACCCTCTATGACAGCGCGATGATTGACAATAGTCGCGGCAACTGGGATCTGGCTCGCGACCAGTTCAAACAGTACCTGGACTTGTACCCGAACTCGGTGCGCGCCGCCGAGGCGCAGTATTATCTGGGCGACATCTCGTACAATCAGAAAAACTACCCCGAAGCCGTTCAGCACTTTGACACGGTCTTGGAACGATACGCCCCAGGACACATCTCCCCCGACGCGCAGTACAAAAAGGGGTTGGCGCTGATCGAACTGAACAAACCCCAGGATGCGATTCGTGAGTTAGAGGGTTTGGTCGAGAACTACCCCAACAGCAATGTCGTGGCCCTAGCAAAAGAACGTGTCGCTGCACTCAAGACCGGCACCCCCTAGCAGTAGGGCGTGTGAAAAAACCGGGGACTGTCCCAAGCGCCATCCACGGACGCGGCTTTTTATCAATGACTTACGAGAGGCGCGGGGACTGTACCCAGGGTTTTTTCACAGACCCAGCCCGTGGTAACGATCAGTAGCACAGGCAATCCTGCCTGTGGGTTTTTCCAACAGCCACGCAAGGTGTCTCGCGAGGCCCTTTCCCCCACACTCTGCCGAATTCGCCTCGGCGATGTCCGTGCCTGTATGTCCAAGAGGCTCTCATGCGAGGTGCACCCTTGAAAAGCCTCGGGCCCCTGATTGGTCTGGCAGCCGTCTACGTGTTCTTCATGATGTGGGCGGGCGAGCCGTTTTACTCCAGCTTCAACCGGGTAACCGTGCTCACCCAAAGCGTCATCGTAACCGCGGGTGCGCTAGGGATGACGCTGATCATCATCTCGGGTGGAATCGACCTGAGCGTCGGCTCCGTGATTGCGCTGTCGACCGTCGTGATCGCGCGCATGCTCGGTGCCGATGTCACGCCAATTGTGGCGGCCCTTGGCGGTGTGCTCGTGGGCGGCGCTTGCGGGGCTTTGAACGGCCTGCTGATAACCCGCCTGAACCTCGTCCCCTTCATCATTACCCTGGGAACCTTGCTGGTCTATCGCGGCGCGGCTACCGGGATCGCCAAGGAGCAAAAGATAGATGCTCCTATCACTTGGCTCAACGACATGCTCGCCAAATTCCCCGACCCCCCGTGGTTGGTCGTGGCGCCCGGCGTCTGGCTGACGCTGCTGTTAGCGGTCGTTGTCGGCTTGATGCTGCGCTCCACCATCCTCGGGCGGTATATCTTTGCCATCGGCTCGAATGAAAACACCGCTCGGATCTGCGGTATCCGCGTGGAGCGGGTCAAAGTCTACATTTACTCGCTGGCCGGATTGCTGGCGGGGTTCGCCGGGTGGATGCAGTTCAGCCGGCTGACGGTAGGCGACCCCACCGCCGCCCGGGGCATGGAACTCGACATTATCGCCTCTGTCGTAATTGGCGGCGGCAGCCTGCAGGGGGGGGAAGGGAGCATCGTCGGATCCGTCGCCGGAGCCATGTTGATGGCCGTCATCCGCAACGGGCTCAGCATGAAGGGTGTTCCCAACTGGGTGCAAGACGTTCTCACGGGCAGCATCATCGTCTCCGCTGTTGCGCTGGACCGTCTCCGCCACCGCGCGCGGGCAAGCTAGTGTGGTGCGCCGGGCAGATTACACCTTATCCGGAACTGCCTGAATCCAACTGATTCACGTCCAGGTGAGGGTTTACTGCATGCAGATGATGAGGTCTCGATCGGATCTAGATAAAGGAAGCGACGCGGGCCGCGTTGATGAGGTAAAAACCGCGTTCACGCGGGTTTGTCTTCTTAGGCCAGCCGTTCTACGGCTGGTAGGCCGGCGCCGCTCAAGGTTGGTCAGCCCGTTTCAACGGGCTTCCCTCTCCGCGATGGGAATCTACAAGTGAGAATCTATCAGTTGCGGTACTAGTGGCGGATTACACGAGAGGCGTACACGCGGATTTTCATGACCGCTCCTTCACGGTCGCGCCTCGGAAGACCCTGCGAACAAACCACTTCCGGGCCAGACGGACGATCGTCTGGTCGCTCGAGTGCAGGCATCCCGTGCCCGGGTCTCTCCATGGGAAAACGGGAACCAACATAGCTATAATAGCCATGTACCCTGATGACAACCGTCAACATTGCCGAGCTGAAGAACCGACTCAGTCACTACCTGAGGCAGGTGCGGGAAGGCGATGAGATCCTTATTCGGGATCGCAACCGACCGGTAGCGAAGATTATTCCCTTGTCGGAAAGCAACGATTTTGCCGCGGAAGAGCTTGCCTTGGCGTCGGCCGGAAAGCTGCGCCTGGGGCAAGAGCGCCTGCGCCTGAACTCGTTCATGTCCCTCCCACGCGGGCGAATCACCCTCAGACGTGCTGCCAAGGTAGTCGAGGACGAACGTGAAGAGCGCGACCGCGGCCTTCTGGGACACTAGTGCGCTCGTCCCGCTTTGCGTATCGGAGCAAGCGACCAGCCGCCTCAAGTCGGTTTTGCGCGACTACGGGAGGATGGTGGTCTGGTGGGGCACGCCGGTTGAGATGCGGAGCGCTTTCGCGAGGCTAGGCCGATCAAGAACGATCGGTCCCACCGGAACAAGGAATGCCATCGCATGTTTGGAAGAGCTCCGTGGATCTTGGCACGAGGTTTTGCCACACGAACGTGTCCGCAGTCTGGCGGAGTCACTTCCCGAGAAACTAGGTCTGAGCGCGGCCGATGGATTCCAACTTGCTGCCGCTCTGTTGTGGTGCAGCGAACGGCCCAGAGGTCGCCCTTTCGTCTGCTTCGATCGCAAGTTGTGCCGCGCCGCGGACGAGGCTGGATTCCGGACGATTAGTGAGGCGTAGTTCGCCAGTTCGATCCGAAGCTCCGAGCACAACGAGAGATCGGCGACACTAGCCTGTTGTTCTGGCCGGCCTACGAGTGCAGTGCTGAGGGACCCGTCGGCGCGAGCCAAGCACCGACCGCCGACTTTGCCGCTGAGTCGGTCGCTTTCCCGCGAAGGCCAAGCAGCAAGGCTTGAAAAGGCCTGCTTACCCTGCCGGTTGCCGGGCCACTGTACTACACTGGCCAAGCGGAGGTGACCGGCCTCTCCTGCACAGTGATGGAGCCATAAATGCGCTTTGGGTTGGTCGGTGCCGGTGAGATTGGGCGGGTGCGTGCGGACGCCTTACGACGCTCGCCGGGCTGCCGCCTGGTGGCGGTCGCCGATCTCGCCCCAGATCGAGCCCGCGCGGCGGCTCGGGCTTCGAGCGCTTCGGTTTACACCGACTACCGGCAACTTCTTGATCATCCCGACATCGACGCTGTCATCGTCTCGACACCTCCCGACATCCACGAAGAAGTCGCCATGGCTGCGCTCGAGCGGGGCAAGCACGTCCTTTGCGAAAAGCCTTTGGCTCCTACGGTAGAGGCCTGCCGCCGCTTGCTGCGCACTGCTCAACAGCACGGGCTGACCCTGGCAACCGGTTTCAATCAGCGCTATTTTCCGGCAATCAGGTTCGTCAAGCAAACCGTCGAGAGCGGGGAGATCGGAGAGCTGAGCTTCGTCCGCGCGTTTACAGGGCACACGGGCCTCTCAGAGTTCCGACAGCCTCGGATGCGGGAGCAAGGAGTTGTCGGCGGCGGAGCCCTCATGGACAACGGTCTGCACCTGATCGACCTGATTGACGATATCCTCGGTGGAGTGACTGAAGTCTGGGGCCTGACCAGCGGAAGTGTCTGGCGCCTTGATTCGGCGGAAGACAACGGCTTCGCGCTGATGCGTAATCGGGAGGGCAAGGTCGCCAGCCTGCAGGTCGCCAGCCTGCACGCTAGTTGGACGGAATGGACCGGGTATCGGTTCTTCATCGAAGCCTACGGAGACCTCGGGATGGCTCGGGCTTCCTACGCTCCGATGTTCTCGAGCGCGATCTACCTGAAGAAGCCTGGGGTGGTGCGCCGCAGACGGTTCAACTTTTACCCATCGAGTGCGTTGCGCGAAGCGGTTCGGGGATGGAAGTCGACCGTTCGCGTAGCTTTCCAGGAGGAGCTTCGCGATTTTGTACGTCTCGTCGGAGGAGGAACGACCACCCAGGCTGACGGGGTGGCGGGTTGCCGCGCGGTAGGCATTGTTCACGCCCTGTACGAAAGCGCCAAGACGGGGGCGGCGGTGAATGTTTCAGACATTGGGCGAGTTGAGCGGTGATGCTGGAAGTAACCGAGTGAAGGCGTGTTCACGGTCTTCAGGATGATATGACCATGCTCGTGGCGAGGCGTTGTTGATGAACATCCCGGTACGGCAACTCTTGCTTGTTCTAGGTTTGATGTTGGCCGTATTGGTCTTCGGCACCGTCGGCTTTCGTGTGGTCGAAGGCTGGGACCTTTTCGATTGTTTTTACATGTCGCTGATTACGTTGAGCACGGTCGGGTACCAAGAGGTCCGTCCTCTAAGTCCCTCAGGCCGAGTGTTAACGTCAGTTCTGATTTTGGCGGGCGTCACGGTCGTTCTTGGATCCATCACGATTCTCGCCGATGCGATCATCAAGATGGAACTCGGCGACTACTTTGGCAAGAGACGGAGACAGCGTATGCTGGATGAATTATCTGATCATTTCATTATTTGCGGCGCCGGACGGGTGGGGCGAGGCGTTGTACGTGAGCTGATGCGCAGCGGGGCGAGAATGGTTGTGGTCGACGGCAACTCGGACCGAGCGCAATGGGCAGTCGACCAAAGTATTGCGACTATTACCGGGGACGCGACCCAAGACGACACACTCCGCCAAGCGCGCATTCACACGGCCAAGGGACTGGTTGCGGCCATTGGCAGCGATGCCGAGAATGTCTACGTAACTCTCTCGGCACGGGTCCTCAACACGGATTTGGTCATTTCGGCCCGCGCTACGGATGAGCAGGCGGAAGAGAAACTGCGACACGCAGGGGCGACAACCGTCTTCACTCCCTATTCGTTCATCGGACATCGCCTGGCTCAGTCGATGCTCCGGCCGCATGTGCTGACCTTTCTTGATGTAGCTTCCGCGTTCGGCAAGTCGGAGCTGGACCTGGAGTTCGAACAGGTGAAGGTTTCCGAAACCAGTTCGGTAGTGTCTAAGACTCTGGGAGAATCCCGGCTGAAACAAAAGCATGGCGTGATCGTGCTCGCCATGATGAAATCGCAAGGGGAAATGGAGTTCAATCCCTCCGGGGATGCCCGCATCGAGGTCGGGGACGTACTCATTGCGATGGGCGAAAGATCGAAGCTCAAGCAAATGGAGTTGGAACTGGAGGCCTAGCTTGCAAAAAATCCTGACGGCCCCCGAGATGCGGGAGGTCGATCGCATCACCATCGAGGAACGCGGCATTCCCGGCCTGGTTCTGATGGAAAACGCCGGCGCGCGCGTCTATGGCTTCCTAGCTCATCAGTTTTCCCCACTCACGGCGCAAAGGCTCGTGATCCTCTGCGGGCGAGGCAACAACGGAGGAGACGGACTCGTCGTCGCGCGGCACATCATCACGCACGGCCAGGGCGGGACACTGCGGGTAGTGTTATTGGGCGATCCTCGCCGTCTCAGGGGCGATGCAGCCGCCAATTACAAGATGCTGCGAGCCACCGACTTCAAACCGACTATCGTGAGAAACCCGGCTGAATGGCTGCGCGCACGGCCCAGCCTGCTACCGGCAACCGTCGTCGTGGACGGGATGCTGGGAACGGGTTTACGGGGTCCTGCCGAGGGCCTCTATCAGGAAGTGATTCAAGATCTGAATGCGAACTTCTCCCACGCTAGAATCGTCGCGGTTGACATGCCATCGGGATTGCCCTCTGATAGTGGGGAACCGCTTGGCGAGTGCGTGCATGCCGATCACACCGTCACCTTCACCGCTCCCAAAGTCAGCCAGATCTTCCCACCCAACTGCGAGGGGGTGGGAAAGCTGCACGTCGCACCCATTGGGACGGCCCCCTCGGTAATGGACTCCAATCCTCAGTTGAAACTTTCGATGGTCGAGCCCGCGGATATCGCTCCGTTATTCGCGCCAAGGAATCGTTCGGCCCACAAGGGAGATTTTGGCCACGTCGTAGTTGTTGGCGGATCTAGGGCTCGGCCCGGAGCTGTCCTCATGGCGGGTACGGCGGCCCTGCGAGCCGGAGCCGGCCTCGTGACGGTCGCGACGACCTCCAGCGCCACGGCTGCTATTGTCGCCCACACGCCGGAGTTGATGACGGAACCAGGCGAGGAAAGCGAGGACGGCTCGCTGGACGAGTCAGCCTATCGCGCAAGCTGGTTCGAGCGCGCAACAGTGGTAGCCGTCGGTCCGGGCTTGGGCACAAGTCCGGCGAATCAGAAACTCGTCCGCCGCATTGTCAGCGAAGTTGAACTACCACTCGTCGTCGATGCCGACGGGCTCACGGCCTTGGCCGGGGCGGGGAAGCGATCTTGGGACGCCAAGAGCCGGTTGCTTGTTTTGACACCGCACCCGGGGGAGATGTCCCGGTTGACGGGCCTGTCAACGGAAGAAATCGAGCAGCGTAGGGTTGAGGTAGCCCGGCAGTTTGCCGAAGAGCGTCAAGTCTACCTAGTCCTCAAGGGTTACCGTACGCTTACGGTGACACCTGACGGTCGGGTATTCGTCAACCCCACGGGAACGCCGGCGATGGCTAGTGGCGGCACGGGGGATATCCTGACTGGCATGATTAGCGGCTTTCTTGCGCAGTTCCCCAAAGCCTCACCGGAACTTGTCATTGCGGCCGCCGTCTACGTACATGGCCTTGCCGCCGAGCTGGCGGCCAAAGAAACCGGCGAGCTATCGATGCTGGCAACCGACATTCTGCAGCACATGCCGGGGGCGATTAGGTCACTCAACTCGGACTGACCGGGGCCAAACCATTCGAACTGCCACCGCCAGGAGGATGGGGGGGCAGTAGTCCGCGGCGGAAGTGGGTCCGGGCAAAAAATGGGGACTAATCGGGACAGGCAACCAAACGAATCTCGTCCGCGCCACGAAGATGGCCACGTTTTTGCCTGTCGGACCCCAAACGTAGAACCGTCCGGGGTGCCTGTCCCCGTTTCCCGCAGCGGCACTCTGTCGGCCAGCGCCCGAATCAACCCGCGCCTCGAGTAACAGAAAGCTGCTCCAGCAATTCAGTCAACCCGGCGACCTCGCGTGTGAGGTCTTCCAGATCTACTTCGTTGCCCTCGATGCCAACGGCGCGAACTTCGGATGGCTTGCAGAAGACCAGAGCCACCGGCTTCTTAGTCCCCCCTGCCCACAATCCCCGTCCTACCGGGTAACTGTCGGCCCAGACCTCCTCGATTGGGACAATGGTGAATTCGTTCCCCGCAAAGGGAATGCCCGTCTGTAGCCTACTCATGACCGAGCGAATTCGGTCCACGCTGTCCGTAGCGTAACCGGTGAAAGCGTAAACGCCATGCCGATAGAGACCAGTTGCGCCGGCACGATGCGAACTTTGCCTCCCGCATCGAATTCGAGAGTCTCGCGTTCAAAATCAGCGCCGACGTCTACGTTGGCAGCCTCCCGTGCTTCTAGAAAAGCGACCAGTGGTCCTACGAACGCCCATGCGATTCCTGTGTCTGCCGGGTCATCGAAGCCCAGTCGGAGGCGCAAGCCGAAGTCTCGCAGTCGAAGGGCGGCAATGATATCCCTGCAAAACCTCAGTAGGCGGCGCCGAAACTGCGCGCTCTGCAGCGCCCCCAATAACCGAGGTAGCAGCCGCGCCGCGCGGCCGCGTTTCTTGACCTTTGGCTTGGCGGGCTTTTCTCGGCGCTTCCGTCCCGTCAACGGAAACTCTACAAGGCCGAACATCCATCGGACAGTGAGGTCCCCTCGAAAGGAAGTTTGTCTCCGAACCCGGAAGGCGAGGTCGACAGGTACCGAGAGGAGCGCAATGAGGCTCAGTAGGAGCGCTAAAATCCCCAAGAACATTTAATCCTCGGGTGACTTCGACTGCTCTTCGCTTTTCTTTTCCCTAGCCTTGGCAATCGTATCGACGATTCTTTCGAGCACGCGGCCGCTTCCTCGCTTGACGGGTTCCACCTTGACACCGTCCTTGGTAACCACGACGATCGCTACGGGTTTGATGCCGCCACCACCCCCGGTGCCGCTGCCGCCCCCTTCACCTTTGTCGGGGGCTTTCCCGCTGCCGCAGGCCCCGAAGGCAAAGCCGAAACTGACCAACGGAATCAGGGTAGCCCCTTCGACAGCGATCGGCTCGCCGACTACTGTCTTTGTGTTGAGTAACCGTTCTATTTCTTCCAGAGTCGTCTTTGCAATCTGTTCAACATCGGCCATAGGTTCCTCCTGTTAGTTCAATACGCGAGTGTGGCAAGCGCGGTTCCATCCGACAATGTACAGCTCTGATATTCCCAGAATCGACGAGACCTAATCAACCCGCGCCCGCGGCACGGGATTCCAGCTACCCTTTACGTAAAGGTCTAAATCAAGGGGGAGATCGAGGGCGGTTGTTGCCTTACGCTCGGAGCCTCGACCTTGGGTTTCGCTGTACCGATGTTGTGGCGCAGACGCCTACGTCTGCCGTGTCGACGCCGGCGCGCAGTTGATGGCGTCCGCGTGCGCGAATCTGTGACTGAAATGATTCTTCACACCTCCCAGCCCCCATTCTTTACCCGGACGCGCGGCTACCCTGGGGCTGCTAGCTACTTTCCGGTGCAAAATAGGCTTGCGGCTCGCGGCGGGGACTGTCACCAATTTCGCGGGTTCGAAGAATCAACAACCCACGAAGGTATCCGGACGCGAAATTGGCTGACTGTCCCAAGCCACCACCCAGTTTCTCCTTTTTGCACCGGAAAGTAGCTAGTGGTATGGCCCCCATCAACGCGCAAACCTACCTCACTCAATCCGCTGAGGAAACCGTCCAGCTCGGTGTCGAACTGGCACGTGGGATGAAAGCGCCGCAACTCGTTTTGTTGATCGGGGACTTAGGCAGCGGAAAGACGACACTGGCCAAAGGACTGATTAGCGGAATCGGCCCTGCCTCCGCCGCCGACGTCCTTAGCCCGAGTTTCTCACTCATCCACGAATACGAAGGAGACCCTAAGGTCTACCACGTCGATCTCTATCGTTTGGACCGTCTCCCCGAACTCGAAACACTTGGTCTGGATGACCTCTGGGACCAGCAAGCCATCATCCTGATCGAGTGGGGCGAAAAGTTCACCGGCCAACTGCCCGAATCGCGGATAGAAATCCACCTGAAAGACCTGGGCGAGAACGATCGGGAAATTCTGGTGACGAGTGCGAGCTAGGTAGCGGAGCGCAAATAGCCGCGGCGTCACCAATCGCTAGGTTTGGCGAGAACGCCTCCCGAGCACAGAAACTCGTTCACCGTGTCGAGGGAGCGGACCTGCGGCGGAGCAGGCGCTGCATTGTCGGTGGCAGCAGCACAAGATTGGTAATCGCCAATGCTGCGCACCCCAGCAGTCCGGCGAAGCCAACCCACGCGAGCGCTGCCCCCGTGCGAACCCCTCCTGCGTGAACGGCGATCTGGAGAGCGCCGATGCTCCCCAGAATCCAAAAAATGTAGGCCCGCAGGTTTCCGGGGCCGTTCCTGCCCCAGACATTGAGCTGCGCCGCTGGATTGAGCACAAGATAGTACACCAGCCCGAAAGCGAAAAGCTGGCCGGTGAGTGTTCGAATCAGCGCGTTTTGCGGGACTAGGTGGTAGCCGAAAGGAACCATCAGCAACAGAAATAAACCGTGAATCCCGAGAGTAAGCGAGGTGAGCCGCGGTCGAAAGACTACGTAGAGTACCACGGCGAGCGCACAACCCACGTAAAGGCCGGTGCAGCGCTGGCAAAAGGGCCACTGCTGTCCGGTTAAAAGTCGAATAGAATCAATTGGTTGGGGTCATAGGGGGATTCGTTTGGGGAGTCGGATGGCTGGAGTGCCTGTAAAAGGGGCATTTTTTCGAATTGCGTAACGCTGAGAATCTGTAGAATCTGGTAAAGACTCGCTTCCAGCCCGAGGCGTTTCCGGACGATGGCGATGAGCACGTAAATCGAGACAGCGATCCAGATCTGCGTCTTGACGGCGTTCTCGCTGGTGCCGTAAAACGAGTTGATTCGCAGATGTTGCTTGATCCACTTGAAGAACAACTCAATCTGCCAACGCGACTTGTAGATGTGGGCGATGGTCAGCGCCGGGAGCGCGAAGTTGTTGGTCAGAAACTTCAGCCGCTTGTTCGTCCGGGCGTCGAAGTAACTGACCCTCCGCAACGGGTCGGGATAGGCTTGGGCCGATTCGATGGCAGCCAGTATGACGGTCTGATCCGAGCGCAAGCCCGTGGATTTGTCGACGGGATGCGAGTAGCGCCGTTGGAGCAAGATGTTCTTCTTGGTTCGCACGACGAAGAACGACGAGCAGAGAGTGAACACGAAGAGGCGTTCGAAATCGACGTAGGCCCGATCCATGACGTAGAACGCGCCGGCCTCCGGGCCGATCTCGTCGAGGATGTTGATGTCGTGCACTTTGCCTCCAGTAATGCGGATGAACGTGGGAATATTGCCGTGCAGATCCAGCAGCGTGTGCATCTTCACGGCGGCTTTTTGCTTGCGGAATCTCGCCCACGGAAACAGCGACAGGCAGAGGTCGATTGTTGTCGAGTCGAGAGCGTACAGAGTCTGGTCCAAGTCCACACCGATCGGGTCGTGGGCATATAACGGCCGTGCCATGCCAATCAAGACCTGCGCGAAGTCCGCGTAGATCCGCCAGTCGCGCGACTCGTTCGCGTCGGCCAGTGTCGAGCGCGCTACCCTGCCGCGGAATCCCATGTGGTAGAGTTTGCCGTGCATCGAACGCAGGCACGTCTCGATGTCGCGGAGGCTTGCCCGATAGGTCAGCTGGGCGAATGCCATCGCAAGAAACTGATCCCAGCAGGAGAAACTTTTCAGATAGGAATCGCCGCGGTAGCGCGATACACATTTCTGAAACTCTTTGCTCGGTAGGTGCTCGATCAGTTGGGAGAAAACCGTACGGCCAAGGTTCATCCCTCATTGTGCCGCGTCCGGATGCTCCGTTCAGGCGACCATTTGCGGCCTCGGGATTTCAAATCGTTCCCGGGCAAAACAGGCCATAAGACATTGAACGGTCGAGACTTACCGTCCGATGGCGCGACTTTCCCCGGACAGCACTGACTTTGGATATTTGCGAGGAGAGTACTACACATTCTGGTACGACAAACCGACTGGCAACTTCGATGGCCCGAACAATCCTAATTTGATACAAGGTCTGGACGGCGATTGGTATATCGGTTGCCCCGGTGATCTTGCCGTGAAATCCCTCGGCTTTCAGCCGGGAGAGAATTCCCCCTCCCTACACGGGTATATGGATATGAAGCCATACCTCCCCAACCCCAAATCGGGAGGAACAGCGTTGATTCGAGACGTGATTCACGGGGTGGTCGACTTCGACGATTCGATGGATGTAGGTGACCCTGTCTATCCCGAACCCGGTACCAAGACGGCAGCTCGAGAAGCCATCCAAGATCGAGTCAGTGACCCGACCTGGGGCGACACGGACTACACTACCGTGAAGTATTACAACACGGCTCAGGTGCCGAACGGGCCTTTCCCATACGATTCAGCGTTGTTTACGCCCGATGTAGATACGATGAACAACGTGCACCGGATAGAGCCTCCACTTCCGAACTTCACCTACCACGCGCCTCCGGGCAACAATCGTAGGATCCTTGGCACCCCGTGCTGCGCGGAATACATCGGTCCTGGTCTAGGCAGCGGCGGTGGCGGAGGGGCCGGCGGTGCAGGCCTGTTCCGCATCATGCTGTTCCGATAGCGCTTGGGAACATGACGGGAACTAGCACGCTACACAAAAGTTCCGAGGGAAGGGGTGGAAATGCTATACGCTAAGCGTCGCAACTGCAAGGGCGCCATCATGGTGGAGTTCGCACTCTCTTTCACCCTGGTCATCGTGCTGCTTGCCGTGATGTTTCAGATCGGCTATCTCTTCTTCATCTATAACGGCCTTCAGAGCGCCGTACGCAACGGAGCACGCTACGCATCGGTTGCCGACTTCGACAAAGACAATGGTGTGAATTTCGAGAAAGACGTAAAGGATGTCGTGGTGTACGGTGTAACGGACCCAGGTGCTTCCGACCCGCCACTTGTTCCGGGACTCCAGACAAGCAACGTTTTCGTCGACCAGAGTAATAAAGATGCCACCAACACCCCAATTACGGTGGCGATCACCATCACGAACTACGAGGTCCCTACCATCTGGTCAACGTTCACACTCAGCGGAAAGCCGCGTTCAACGTTTGTTTATCTGGGGCCACTGCTGTCCGGTTAAAAGTCGAATAGAATCAATTGGTTGGGGTCATAGGGGGATTCGTTTGGGGAGTCGGATGGCTGGAGTGCCTGTAAAAGGGGCATTTTTTCGAATTGCGTAACGCTGAGAATCTGTAGAATCTGGTAAAGACTCGCTTCCAGCCCGAGGCGTTTCCGGACGATGGCGATGAGCACGTAAATCGAGACAGCGATCCAGATCTGCGTCTTGACGGCGTTCTCGCTGGTGCCGTAAAACGAGTTGATTCGCAGATGTTGCTTGATCCACTTGAAGAACAACTCAATCTGCCAACGCGACTTGTAGATGTGGGCGATGGTCAGCGCCGGGAGCGCGAAGTTGTTGGTCAGAAACTTCAGCCGCTTGTTCGTCCGGGCGTCGAAGTAACTGACCCTCCGCAACGGGTCGGGATAGGCTTGGGCCGATTCGATGGCAGCCAGTATGACGGTCTGATCCGAGCGCAAGCCCGTGGATTTGTCGACGGGATGCGAGTAGCGCCGTTGGAGCAAGATGTTCTTCTTGGTTCGCACGACGAAGAACGACGAGCAGAGAGTGAACACGAAGAGGCGTTCGAAATCGACGTAGGCCCGATCCATGACGTAGAACGCGCCGGCCTCCGGGCCGATCTCGTCGAGGATGTTGATGTCGTGCACTTTGCCTCCAGTAATGCGGATGAACGTGGGAATATTGCCGTGCAGATCCAGCAGCGTGTGCATCTTCACGGCGGCTTTTTGCTTGCGGAATCTCGCCCACGGAAACAGCGACAGGCAGAGGTCGATTGTTGTCGAGTCGAGAGCGTACAGAGTCTGGTCCAAGTCCACACCGATCGGGTCGTGGGCATATAACGGCCGTGCCATGCCAATCAAGACCTGCGCGAAGTCCGCGTAGATCCGCCAGTCGCGCGACTCGTTCGCGTCGGCCAGTGTCGAGCGCGCTACCCTGCCGCGGAATCCCATGTGGTAGAGTTTGCCGTGCATCGAACGCAGGCACGTCTCGATGTCGCGGAGGCTTGCCCGATAGGTCAGCTGGGCGAATGCCATCGCAAGAAACTGATCCCAGCAGGAGAAACTTTTCAGATAGGAATCGCCGCGGTAGCGCGATACACATTTCTGAAACTCTTTGCTCGGTAGGTGCTCGATCAGTTGGGAGAAAACCGTACGGCCAAGGTTCATCCCTCATTGTGCCGCGTCCGGATGCTCCGTTCAGGCGACCATTTGCGGCCTCGGGATTTCAAATCGTTCCCGGGCAAAACAGGCCATAAGACATTGAACGGTCGAGACTTACCGTCCGATGGCGCGACTTTCCCCGGACAGCACTGATCTGGGGCAGACCGTGGAGTGAATGATGAATTCTACAAGACGGGCCAAACAGAAGGGTGCGGAAATGGTCGAGGCAGCTCTGGTGCTGTTTCTGGCTCTGTTCACAATCATGGGCCTGATTGAGCTGGGCGTTGGCTTGATGTTCTTCCAGGGCATGACCGAGCGCGCTCGGGCGGGGGTTCGCTATGCGATCGTCAAGAATTACGATGTCACTACGATCAAGAACTACGTTGCTTATGGCAACCCCTCGGGTTCGGGAGGCACCATCTTGGGTGTAACACCAGCGGATGTAGATGTCTGCGTCGAAGCTTACGACGACACAACCGACATCGATGTGATCCACGTTTCGGTCAAGCGCTCACCGTTCAAACTCATCTCGCCCTTCATGGGCGGTCAGGTGCTGGCGCCGAAAGTCAAGGTAAGCCTCCCCGTTGAGGCGGCGGGTTGCACGGGATCGGCAACCGCGCCAACGTGTCCTATCGTGCTGGCCCCTACGTGCCCATAGAGTCCCGCCCTTC
The DNA here is from genome assembly GCA_965248205.1 of Bryobacterales bacterium. Lineage (GTDB taxonomy): Bacteria > Acidobacteriota > Terriglobia > Bryobacterales > UBA6623. The sequence continues at coordinate 4,053,248 of CBDFIS010000006.1, read as the reverse complement.
TCGCGCCGGACCGAATCAGTCAACAACTCTTTTCGCCGAACGAGGCCTTGCCGGCCTACTTTTCGTCTGCCCTTTTTCAGTCCACGAAACCGCAGTCCGTTGGCTGCGGGCGGCGGGTGCCTCCTCAACCGCTCTCAGGATAAGCCCCTCGACTTGCGCCCACACTTCCGGGTCGTGGCCCATCTTCGTGTGAGCCGTTCGAAAGAGCTTCTTCCACCAAGATACATGGGAGAGGTCGATGTTCTTGTCTCGATAGTCGTATTCGAAGTTGCCGACGATGGTCGTTCTGGATGGGTCCTGGGCGCGAATCTCGGGCTCGCCACGAATGACGAGGCCGTTCGGTTGGAAAAGATTAGCCGCCTGGCGGACGTTCGGGGGAATCAAGCCGTCTCCTCGTCCGACACTATCGATTTGGACCGTGAGCAGAATGGGCACGCCGATCTCCTCCAGCTCGCGAGCCAACTTTACGACCGCCGCGCCACCAAAGCTATGGCCATAGACGACCAGCCGGGCGCTACCAAGCTCTGCAGTGTCCAGAGTGCGGTCTTGGTTTCGGTCAAAGGCGTTCTTGATTAATTCGATTGCCACTTGACGTCGAGTGTTCTCGACTGTTTCGACGTGAACCACGGGAAGATTCATGGCGCGTAGTCTGAGCGCCAGCTTCCTCACCCATTGCTTGTTGTTGTTCCAAGGTTCGCGGCCGCCCAGGAAACCGACGACGAGCGAGTCGTTCGGGGGCAATGGCGTGGCTGTAATGAAATCCTGATAGTTCTGGCCAGGCGCCGGGCACGAGGAGGATAAAAGCAAGAGCGGGATCGCGAACGCTAAAAACCGACGCCTAGCCCTTGGGTGGGTGGTGCCTAGAGCCGTCCTCCGCGGGGGTACCAGGGACGTGTGTCGACGAAACTGGGAAGAGGCGTCCACCGCTGCTCTAACTTGGAATAGCAGCTACTTTTTGCGCTTCTTCTGGGGTCTCAAACTGTTGGGCGGTTTTCGGAGCACAAGCTTGGCGATGTGCTCTAGAACGGCTCGGAAATAGGCCCCGTCCCGGGCCGGCTCCGCCGTCCCATCGTCGAAACGGCTGGTCTCTCCCGGAAGGTATTGAAAAGGGAACCGCTGCGTGTGTTTGCGCGGAAGATAGCCCCAGCCGCCGCCCTCTTGAAAAACTGCATCGGCACTGGCCTTTTCACGAGAAAGGTTGGCCAGCGTTGTCTCGTGCCCGTTATGGTCCTCGGTCATCCAAACCGCTCGCGAAGTGGCTTGAAACTCCCGTAGACGCCTGACCTTTTCGCCCGGGGTTCTACCATTGCCGTGAATCAAGACCAGATCACAGGCCTGAGCCAATGAGTCAGGGTAGGACATACGGCTGCTACCGGACGCTCCGATCGGTAATGTGTAATCGGCCGTGTTGAATCGGTCGCGGACTATTTCGATCAACCGGGCGATGTTCTCGGGAATGAACCGTCCGTGATCCCAACTGGATTCCTCGACGTCCCATTCGTTGGCGATATCGATGATGACGTTGCGGAAGTCACTCCCAATTAGCCAGTCGGTGATGTTTCTGGTCGCTGCTACAACGGCGTTCGGCGAATCGAAGATATCATCGTGGCCCGGCTGAAAGTAAATCAGGCCGACGAACATGCCGCGCCGGTCGGCTTCCTTAACCAATCTCCGCAGCCGCTTGAGCCACTTTTGTTTTAGAGAACCGTCGGAGCGGAACGCGCTGACCAATGGACCCTGGTTCCCCACCTGTCTGTGTCGCCCCAGAGTGCTGTTGATGTCGCCGCCGTATCCAAGGTTATCTCCCTGCAAGCTCACACTTATGGCCAGCACCCCGTGTTCCCGATACAGGTCCAGAGCCTCGATGACCTGATCTGTGTTGCGGTCAGCGTCAAAGTGCTCCTCGGGAAATATCTCGTCGTCGAAGAGCGCCCGTGGTAGCCCGAGGGCCATCAGCTTGCCGCGCGCCTGCGAGCGATAGGGTTTCCCGGAGTAGGTCAGGCGCCAGGTGTCGCGCGTCGAACTGCGCGCGTAGAATCGATTCGCCTTGTATCGAGGCCCCAGCATGGAACCTGTAGCGATTTCGATGCCTACCAGTTCAACAGGAAACAAGCTAAGAAGTGCAACGGCAACAAGCCAAACCATTGATTCACTACACCGAAGTATTGTCTCTGTCCGGACCAAGATGCGAGACCCGCGCGCCGCCAAGCTGTGCAAGTCACCGGTCTCGGATAGGAGCGGCGCGGTTTCCCCATTGTGCCATACGGCACAGCCGCGCGGCGCAGGGGTGGCTGGGCTGAGAAGTTGGTGCGGTCCGGGACAACCGCGTCGAACCAAAACGAGTTGACGGCACCTCCGATAACGGCTGCGGCGACCTCCCGCCAGGTGTTCTTGCGGGGGGACGGCCGAGGCGCTCTCCTGGTTTCGGGAGCCGCGCTGGTTTGAAACCTCCGGTGACGTATATTTCGAAGCCAAGCGGACGATCCGGAGCTGCGGGCACGGCATGCCAGGACATGCCGTGCCCTACGCTTCCGACTCCTAGGAAATCTGTAGGGCAGCATGCTGGCCCTGTCAGTAGGCGCCCGAGACAGTATATCGATGAAACCGAGCAACTCGTGCGAAGCCGAATCGGCGGAAGTGAAGTCGCGAAGGAGTGCTATGGACCGCGCCGAATAGTGTAAAGCGCCAACTGCACTCTGTCGTTGACTTGCAGCTTGTCGAAGACGTTTCGCAGGTGATTGCGAACGGTCTGATCACTGATGCTGAGGTGGCTTGCGATCTCCTTATACCGTTGACCCTGAGCGACCAGCGACGCGATTTGGCGCTCGCGTGAAGTTAGACAACTCCATAGGGAGACCTCTTCGGCCGGCACTGGCGCGTGGGCCTTCTTGCGGGAGCGCGCCGGGGGGGTTTGGAGAATGTGCGGCTTGAGGTGAGCTAAGCTTTCCTCCAACCAGGAGCGTCCCTGGTGAACTCCGCGGACGGCTTGAATCAGCTGCTTCGTCGCCGATTTCTTGGGCACTATCCCCTTGGCGCCCAGTTCCAACGCGAGGGCGAGGGGCAGAGGGTCATCTACGCCGGTGAGGATAATGGTGCGCACGCCTAGGCGGGCTTTTTTCATCTGCCGCAGAACTTCATGTCCATCAGGGGGCGGCATATCTAGGTCGAGAAGCAAGACGTCCACCTTGGTGCGGCGAACCAGTGCGCAGATGTCATTTCCGTGAGAGACCTCGGCAGCGACCTCGAGGTCGGGCTCTTCTTCCAGTAAGGTTCGGACACCCGCCCGCAATAGTTGGTGATCGTCGACCACCGCAACCCGAATGCGTTCCCTCATTCGTTGCCGTCGCGAAGCCACACTCTCCTCCCCAGAGTCTTATCGGCCGTTTGAGTCCTGGCGACAGCGGAGGGACGTGCGGACTTTACGAGTTCTCCGGTTGCAGGGCGTCTTCATGCGCCAGACAGCGATGGATTTTTCCGAATAGCTCCCGCCATTCGAAAGGTTTGGCGACGTAGTCGTCCGCTTTGGCGGCGAAAGCCTTCTCGACGTCGCCCATGGTGGTCTTAGCCGTCAGCATGATGATCGGAATGTGCGAAGTGTCAGGTCGTTCCTTGAGGATTTGACACAATGTTAGCCCGTCGATGCCAGGCATCATGATATCGAGCAAAATCAGGTCCGGCATTTCGGCGAGGGCGGTCTGGAAGCCTGTTTCCCCGTCCGCCTCCATGAGCACATCGAAGCCCTGCATCTCCAATCGAAAAATGATTGGTTTCACGACGTCTTCTTCATCGTCGACGATCAAGATGGTTTGTGCCTCGTTTTCCGGTTCCATTAGGACGCCGCCTTAGGCCGGGTTTCGGTAGATGACGGCGCAGTAGATTTTTCCTCGACGGAACGGGCCAAGCGACTAATGTCTCCGGCGATTCTGTTGGCGGAATCCAGGGCGTATTGGGTCGTCTGGGGAATGTCTTTGTCCATCTGAGCTAGGTGAAGCATATCCGTGAGACTTCGTGAGAGAGCCCGCAATTGTTCTCCCAAGGCTGACTCGCCAAGGTTCTGCTCTGATTCTGACAAGGAGTGTCCAGCGAGAGGCGATGGTTCCTTGGCCTCTGGACTGAGAATCTCGGCGACCCTCGCCACAATCGAGTTCGCCCCGCCGGTTTTCGGGAGGTAGTCGACTGCGCCGAGCTCCAGCGCCCGTTTTCGAAATTCAGGCTCGGAATTGCACGAGAACAGTACAATCTGGGTCTCGTGCCAATTTGGATTGGCCTTCACTAGACGGGTCAGCTCCAAACCGTTGATCTCCGGCATCATGAAGTCAGCCAGAACGAGGTCGACCGCCTCCCGCTTAAGAACTTCCAAAGCTTCTGCGCCGTGGGAGGCGGCGAGGACCTCGTAGCCCGCGGTGGCCAGTCTGAACTGCAGTGCCGCCACTACATCTTCTTCGTCATCGACAATGAGAACCTTCGATTTCGCCACTCTTTAACTCCTTTCGCTTGGCTCTACGTGAAGGCGAAGGGTGAAATTGAACGCCGAACCCCGGCCAAGCTCCGACTCGACCCAAATTCTCCCGCCGTGCAGTTCCACGAGTTTCTTACTGATAGATAGGCCGAGGCCCGTTCCCCCCGAGCGGCGCCCCGGGCCAGCGCTGAGCTGCACGAAAGCCTCGAAGATGTGCCCCAGCCTATCCTCAGGGATGCCTGGGCCGCTGTCCTGCACCTTGACGACGACGTCCTCCCCGTCGCCTCGCCGAGTGCTGACCTCGATCCATGCACCGTCGCAGTAGCGAACGGCGTTTCCGATCAAGTTGACGAGAACCTGACTGACACGGTCCGGGTCCACGCGAACAGGGGGCAGTCCCTCTTCGAGAGAGAGCTCGAGCCGCAAGCCTTGTTTCTGAGCCGCCAACCGCTGCTGCATGACGATCTCTCGCGTCAGAGCGTTGAGATCGTGAGGGCCCAACTCCAGCCGAAACTCTCCTCGCTCCAACTTGGAAAAGTCAAGAGTGTCGTTGATGAGACGGTGAAGTCGATCCACATTGCGTTTTGCCAATGCCAGAAACTCGGCTTGATGCTGGTTCACGGGCCCGGCGGTCTGGTCGGCCACGACGTCGATCGCCTCTTTGATAGCGGTCAGCGGCGTACGAAGCTCATGGGAAACCATCGAGGTAAACTCGACCTTGACCATCACCGCTCGCTGTAGGCTCTCGACCATCCGTTTGCGCTCGGTGATATCGCGGACGACGCCTACGTAGCTGTTGGTTTTCCCTTCACGGTCCTGAACCGGCGCGAGCGTTTGGTCGGCGTCGAATAGCCGGCCGTCCTTCTTCTTGTTCCTAATCGTTCCCTGCCACACCTGCCCCCGGCCCAGCGTCTCCCAGATCTTCCGATAAAACTCCGCGCCGTGATAGCCGCTCTTCAAGATGCGGGGGTTCCTTCCGATCGCTTCATCACGGGAATAGCCCGTTAGCCGCTCAAAGGCCGGATTGACGAACTGAATGGTTCCGTCCGTGTCGGTAATCAGAACCGCTTCTCCGGCTGACTCCAGGGCGGCTGCCAGTCGCGTGTGTTCCTGCTCGATGCGCTTGCGTTCCGTGATGTCAAAACCGACCCCGATCAGTCCGGTGGGGGTTCCGTTCGGATTTAGCACTGGTGCCTTGATCACCAGCACGGTTCGAAGTTGTCCATTGATGTCCACGGTCTCCTCGTGCCGGATGGCAGAGCGGCCTCGCAAGACTTCTCGGTCTCGTTCCACGAACCGCTGAGCCACGATCTTGGGGAATAGATCGAAGTCCGTTTTCGAGATGAGATCTTCTGGCGAGCGCCCCAAAGCTTCGCAAAACACCTGGTTGACGGCGGCGTAGCGAAAGTCGGAGTCCTTCATGAAGGCAAAGGCTGGAAGGCTGTCGAGGAGAGTCGTGACCTCCCGGGTCTTTTGAGCGTACGCCGAGGCGAGTCTCGTATGCGCCCGGGCTTCTAGTCGGAGGGCGTGGTCGAAGGCCTCCCCAAGGTCTCGTTGCGATTGAACGATGGCCTCGACACATTCTGGCTGCCGCGAGTCGGGAGCAGAACACAAGAAAGAGCGAGCAGTCCGCCAGTTGTTTTCCAATGCTTCGGCGATCGGAGTACGCTGTGCGGCCAATTCCCTGGCCAGCAGACACAGCTCCGTGCGGTCTGTTTCCGATTGCGAGTGGAGAAACCGAGCGAGGGCCTGTTCATATGGCAGGCATCCCGGGACTTCCGCCGCATTGGCCTGGTCGTTTGACGGCTCAAGTCGACTAATGGCCATGATTCCAGGGAGAGCGAGCCTCTCGGGAGCTTAGTCCTTGGTGTTGACTGGCTTGGAACGCCCTCATCTGTCGAGTCGGCTTCGTCAGTCGGAAGCTTCCGCGGCTCGGCGGACTGCTCCGTCGGCCGGACGTGCCGTCCCACGTCCCTCTTATCGGCTCTGATGAAATCCAGCATGAGCGGCTGGGGACCCCGATTGTGTCCTCACACTCCGCCCTGACGAAGAACCCGCGCGCTGTGCGCTTTTGGTGTTCTCCCCTCTGTCACCACGGTTTTCGGAGATCGTCTCGCGCTTAACAACTCTCGATCTTGCTTTTGTCTGTTCTCAAGCACTAAAATAGGGAGTTGGCCAGACTCAGAGGTCGCGGCGAAAAGTGGGCTTTAGCCCACTTTTTTATTGTGGGGTTCGGCTGGTACTGTGGCGTGGTTTGATGACAGCGTTCGCCCTCGGATCAAGGACATCGCTGACCGAGTTGCCTCTTCCGAGGGTATGGAGGTTGTCGATGTCGAGGTTCGCGGCAGTTCGTCGAATCGAGTCGTCAGGGTGTATCTGGATAAGCCCGAAGGCATCTCCCATCGCGACTGCGAGCTGGTCTCTCGGCAAGTCAGCGCGATTCTGGATGTCGAGGATCTCCTGCACGGACGGTACGTCTTGGAGGTTTCCTCGCCCGGTCTTGACCGCAAGCTCGTGAAGTTGGCCGATTACGAACGTTTCGCCGGTAAGAAAGCTAGTGTCCGGCTCCGTCGCCCGCTCGGTGGACGGAGGCAGTTTACGGGACAGCTTCGAGGATGCGACGAGTGCGGGGTTGTCCTTCGAGTTGGATCGGAATCAGACATCAGATTCCAGTTCGACGATATTGAAAGCGCGCGCTTAGTTGTGGAGATCTAGTGAACAGCGTTTGAGGTCACCATGGAGAATATCTACGGTAGCATTGAGGATCTCAGCAACGCCAAGGGAATCGATCCCCAGGTCGTAATCGAGGCCGTCAAAGACGCGATTCTGGCCGCGGCGCGCAAGTACTACAAGACGAACGAGGAACTTGTCGCCGAGTTCGACGACCAGGGGCACCTCGAGGTTTTCGCGGTTAAGGCCGTGACCGATCTGGTGGCTAATCCCGGCAAAGAAATCAGTCTGGCCGAAGCCCAGTCCATAGATTCGCAGGCACAGCTGGGCGGTGAAATCCGCTACCCGAAGCCAACCGCGGAACTTGGCAGAATCTCCGCCCAGCTCGCCAAGCAAGTGATTTTCCAAAAGATTCGTGAGGCGGAGAGGGAAACGATCTTTAACGAGTTCTCGGACCGCCTGGGAGAGATCATCGGTTCCACCATCAAACGGATCGAAGGCCCGGACCTGATCGTGGATATCGGCCGTACGGAGGCTCGCCTGCCGAGGCGCGAGCAATCAAGACTGGAAAGCTTTTCCCCCGGAGACCGCGTCCGCGTCGTGATCAAGGGCTTCGACAAAGCAGGTCGTGGGCCCGCCATGATCGTATCTCGCGCGGACGAGATATTGGTCAAGACTTTGTTTGAGCAAGAAGTCCCGGAGATCTACGACGGCACGGTTCAAATCCGTGCTTGCGCACGCGAAGCCGGCGAGCGGACCAAGATCGCGGTTCAATCTCGCGATCGGGACGTTGATGCCGTTGGGGCTTGTGTCGGGATGAGAGGTATGCGAGTGCAGTCCATCATTCGGGAGTTACGGGGAGAGAAGATCGACATCGTCCAGTATACCGAGGAGGCGGCCGAAATGGTCGCGCGTGCCCTAAGTCCCGCCAACATCAGCCGCGTCACCATCGTCGACCCGACGGGAAAGCATCTGGAGGCGGTCGTTGACGACTCGCAACTCTCCCTCGCCATCGGCAAAAGAGGACAAAACGTCCGCCTAGCGGCCAAGCTGATGGGCTGGCGCATTGACATCAAGAGCGAGGAAGAAAAGCGACAAGAGGTCGAATCAGCCATGGAGGTGATGGTTGGTGCGGGCACTCCAGTCAGTGTGCTGCTCGATCACGGACTGGGAGAGAAGCTGGTCGACAAGCTCCTCGAAGCCGGCTCTTCTACCATCGAGCGGGTGGCGGACATGACCCCGGAGCAACTTCAAGCAATCTCCGGCGTTGGTCCTAAACTTGTCGAGAGAATCCAGCTAGCCGTTAACAGCTTTTATTCGCAATTCGAAGATTCGGGCGCACTGCCGCAACTGGCTCAGGAGCTAGCTCCCGCCCGGTCGGAGACCCCGCCACCGGCTGAGGACACCGCTGCCCTGCCAAAGACAGAAACCGAGCGGGCGCTTCCACTTACGCCTCCGCTGATGCCCGGGCTTCCGGTTGAAGGCGAAGAGCCTCAGGAGTCCGACGAGCCCTATTCTGAAGGCGATACTGACTCTGATAACATGGGGAAGAGCGACCTCTCAGCAGGGGCCGCCCAAGTGACGGAACCGGGGCAGCTCCCTTCAGAGATGGAATCCGAAGCCTTCCAGCAGCAGGCGGGGGGCGGAAACGAGGGTGGTGGCGACGATGGGATGACCGTCAAGGAGTGAGATCTGTCTTGGGAGATAAGGCGCAGAAAATTCGTATCAACGAGCTGGCCCGGGAGCTGGAAGTCAAGGCTGGCGCAATTATCGAGATCCTACCTCGGGTCGGAATCGAGCAAAAGAAGACGCATTCGAGCTCGGTCGACGCAACAGCGGCGGAGGCGATCCGGGATCTTTTGCAAGCAAAGGGCGACCCCCCTCCAACGCCAAGTTCAGCCCCTACGGTCAGTTCCCAGCCGAGAGGCACCTGGCTGGCAAGTCCCACGGCTTCGCCGAAGTCGGAGACTACGGGTGTCCAGCCCCGCAGCCCGATCATTTCGCAGCCTTCGCTTCGGATCGTCGGCAGTGGCACGCCGCTGCGTCCCCCTGTACGGGAGTTTCGCCCGCCGCTGAAGCCTCGCACGAGCCCGACAGCAGGTGCGTCTACTCCGCCCGCTACGCCCAGTGGGCCACCTTCACCTGTTGCTTCTGTTCCCAAGGCCGCTCGCGGAGAGGCCGTGACGCAGGGTATGTCTCCCGGCGCATCGGCGCCGCGCGGGACCAGCGGTCTCAGGCCGACCAGTCGCTCCGTCACCGGGCCTCCTACAGTTCCCACGGCGGTCAAACCCATCCCATCCGAAGCGAAAGGCCCGGCCAGCGGGCCAAGAGCTCCATTAAGAACAGAGACTTCCCCGGCGGGACCCCTTCGGCCCCCGTTTCCACCCGGTCCCCCAGGTCGGGGTGCCGGCGCCGTGCCGCCCGCCCAAATGTTGCCGGGAAGCCCCGTGGTTCCTCCCGGTGGGACTGCCAGTCCGCGAATGCGGGCGACGACACGCGCCACCCGGACTTCGACGGGCCCTCCCAAACCGATGGTAGTCCCCGGCAAACCGATTTACCAGAGACCTCGTTCAGTGCCGGTCCCAGGTTTGCCTACGCGTCGGTCTTCCGGCCTACCCCAGCCCCGTCCCCGGACGTTCCACCCCACTGGCCGCCCTGGCTTCTTTCCCCCGGGATCGCCACCTCGGGGCCCAGATCAGCGCCGGGGTCCCAGACCGATCGCTCCCAGACCTGTTCGTGATCCGGAAGCCGCTCGAGAAGAAAAGATCTTGCGCCGCCAAGCAGCGGCCAAAGTGGCTGCCGCCCCGCCAAAGGCTATCCACACCGAAGTCACGGTCAGCGACGGAACAACCGTCAAGGAACTGGGCGAAAGGCTGGGCCTCAAGGCCAACCTCGTTATCAAGAGGCTGGTTGATCGAGGCGTCTTTGCCACCATTAACCAAACGCTAGACCTAGATACTATCAAGGACCTCTGCAAGTATTTCGGAGCCACTGCGACGGAGGTCAGCTTTGAGGAAGAAGCGGCCCAGCTCGTGGAACAGACCGAGGTGCCGGAGGATCTTCAGACCCGCCCGCCCGTGGTAACCGTGATGGGCCACGTCGACCATGGGAAAACCTCCCTGCTGGACTCTATCCGCGAAACTAATATCGCCGACCGTGAAGCTGGGGGCATCACTCAGGCCATTGGCGCTTATCACGTGGAGAAGAATGGGCGCCGCATTGTGTTCCTCGACACGCCAGGTCATGAAGCCTTCACCCGCATGAGGGCGAGGGGCGCTCGGGTGACTGACCTCGTCGTTTTGGTGGTCTCCGCTGATGATGGCATTATGCCCCAGACCGTCGAAGCGATTGACCACGCCAAAGCGGCTGATGTCCCTATCCTAGTTGCCATCAACAAAATCGATAGGGACGACGCAGACCCGGAGCGCGTCAAGCAGCAGTTGTCAGACCGCGGTCTACTCCCCGAAGAGTGGGGGGGTGAAACGGTGGTCGTACCCGTCTCGGCGAAAACCAAGGAGAACCTCGACACTCTCCTCGAGATGGTCCTGCTGCTCGCCGACCTGAAGGAGCTGAAGGCTAACCCGGCGCGCGGCGCTGAAGGCACGGTGCTGGAATCCAAACTGGATCGAGGCCAGGGACCGGTCGCCACAGTGCTTGTCCAGAACGGTACCCTCCGAGTCAGCGACTATTTTCTCATTGGTTCGGTCTTCGGGAAGGTACGCGCCTTGATCAACGACCGCGCCGAGAAGATCAAGGAAGCCCCGCCCTCCTCCGCCGTATTGGTTCTGGGCCTCGAAGGGCTCCCCGAAGTAGGGGACGCTTTGCAGGTAGTCACCGACACCGAGAAAGCCAAAAAGGTTGTCGAGTACCGCGAAAACAAGGTCCGCGAACAGACTCTTGCGAAGACAGCTCGTCTGTCCCTTGATCAGTTCCAGGAGCGGCTCAAAGCAGGAGACGTTAAGGAACTTTCACTGCTATTGAAAGCCGACGTACAAGGCTCGGTGGAAGTCCTTGTCGACAGCATCCAAAAACTCTCCACCGAAAAGGTCACCGTCCGGATCGTGCATGCGGGCGTTGGCGCCATCTCTGAGTCGGATGTGCTACTGGCCGCCGCGTCAGGCAGCGTCATTGTGGGCTTTGGTGTTCGACCGGAGCGCACGGCCGCGACTTTGGCGGAGCACGAAAAGATCGACATCCGGCTGCATACCGTCATTTACGAACTTCTAGACGAGATCAAGCAGGCGATGATGGGCCTGCTCGACCCGGTGGTCAAGGAAACCTACTTGGGCAGAGCTGAGGTGCTCGAGCTGTTTCGGGTCACCAAGGTCGGCACCATTGCCGGCTGCGTCGTGCAGGATGGGCGCGTCAGCCGCGAGAGCGACGTAAGATTGCTACGCGACAACGTCGTCGTCTATACGGGTCGTGTTTCGTCGTTGCGCCGCTTCAAGGACGATGCTAAAGAAGTCCGTGCGGGACAGGAATGCGGCATCGGCCTTGAGGGATTCAACGACGTCAAGCAGAGCGACATCATCGAGGCCTTCGTCACCGAGAAGGTGGCGCAAGAAGTGCTCGTGTGATGAGATCGCATGGCGGCCGTCGGAATACTCACCTTGCATCTCCATATTCCCCACTCTCACTCCCTTAAGGACAAACGGAAAGTTCTTCGAGCCCTCAAAGACCGCCTTCGCCCGCGGTCGAACGTTTCAGTGGCTGAAATCGAGTTTCAAGAGAAGTGGCAGCGCTCGGTCGTGGGCATTGTCACGATTTCAGAGACCGAAGCGCGCGCTCAGGAAGTGCTTGAGCGCGTCGAGCAGGAGGCCGCACGCCTGCTTGGTGCGGACTTAGCTTCATCGGAGATCGAGTTTCTCTAGCCTGATGAAGACGACCCGGGTTGCGAGAATCGCGGAACAACTGATCCACGAGATTAGCGATATCGTTGTCCAGTCAGGCGATCCTCGTCTGGTCACAGTCTCTGTGACCCATGTCAAGGTCTCCTCTGACCTGCAACGCGCTCAGGTGTTCTTTCATCTTCGCCCTGATGGTCCGCCCGCCAAAGAGGTTTTGCGAGCGCTGCACCGGGCGCGCGGCTATTTTCGCCACAGTTTGGCGCAAAGAATGGAGTTGCGGCACACCCCGGAGCTGCTGTTCTTAGAAGACCGGGGCAACAAAAACGCCGAGCGAGTAGAGACCCTTCTCCAACGCATTCGAAAACGCGCCGGTTCTTCGACCGCCCGCATCCTGTTGGTCTCACTACTCTGCGGGGCGGGCAGTGGCATCGGCGGCGGCTTGCCCCAGGAGCGCTACGAAGCCAGCACGTCGGCGATGGGGTGCACATACACAGTCACTGCCTACGGCGACCAGCGCCGCCACCTCGCCTCCGCTGTCCAGGCTGCATTTGAAGAGCTCGAGCGGATCGACAATTGGCTGAGCCACTACAAGGCGGATAGCGAATTGAGTCGCATCAACCGCCTCTCGCCTTCAAGGCCTGAAAAGCTTTCGGGAGAGATGGCAGGGCTACTGGCCCGGTGTCGAGAGTATAGCCGCTCAAGTGACGGGGGCTTCGACATCACCGTGGGGCCTCTGATGGCACTTTGGGGGTTCGCCGACGGAGCGGGCCGCGTTCCTCACAAAGAAGAGATCCGAAGGGCGCTCCTCAACGTCGGCTATCACCACCTCGTGGTGGATGAGGCGCAACAAACGGTGTACTTTCGCCGGCCGGGTGTTCGCCTGGACCCAGGCGGAATCGGCAAGGGCTACGCCGTTGATCGTATGGTTCAAGTCCTGCGCCAGGCGGGCGTCCAAGTCGCTCTCGTCAACGCCTGCAGCAGTAGCTTTTACGGGATGGGATCTCCACCAAGCGAGCCGCGAGGCTGGTATGTCAGAATCCGTGATCCGGATGAACCGGGTTCGAGGTCCGCGGAGGTCCACCTCAAAGACCAATCTCTTTCGACTTCGGGTTCGTACGAGAAGTTTTTCGAGGCCAATGGCAAGCGCTACAGCCATGTCCTCGACCCGCGCACGGGGATGGCACTCACAGGCGCCCAATCCGTCTCGGTCGTCGCCCCGTCCAGTCTCGACAGCGAGGCTTGGGCCACCGGCCTGTTGGTCAACGGCCTGAAGTGGACAAAATTCCACAAGCCCGAAGACCTACGTGTACACATGTGCCTGGACGGCGGTTTCTGCGGCTGGCTTTAGGAGCCGGGGCTCGGTGGGGGAGGTCGCTACTGGCCGCAAAGACTTTCAGGAGCAGCGCCCGAGAGTCTCAAGCGGGATCTCCACTATTGCGCGGCGGCGTTGTTAACTAGACTCCTCATCTTGCTGAAGATGATGCTGATGCTGTCTGCTATCGGCGGCAGAAGCGCTCCGGCTGCTACGGCAATGAACCCAGCTAACAGTGCGTACTCCACCATATCCTGTGCCCGTTCATCGCGACTGAGAGCGTGTATAAACCGATACATCTTGGCCATAGTTCCTTCTCCTCTCTTGCCAATTAAGGACATATGCTACTTCTCCCCCCTTAAGCATCTCTCATTGCATATGTCCTTGCCAATTACCTAGAGGTACCTTTTTCGTTCTCTCGCGGCTGGTACGATGGTACCAATACTTATTTGGTTCTTCCGGGTTTCTAGTGGGCGAGTGGGGCTCGGTGGTAGTCTCGCGGGATGCAAGACCGCGAGCTATACCGCCAGATTCTGGGCATCGAAAGTCCCTGGAAAGTCGTGCGAGTGGAGCTGCGCCGAGCCGACGGCGAAGTCCACGTCTTCCTCGAACACGACGAGCAAGTCCGCTGGCCGTGCCGCCAATGCAGCGCCGTGTGCGCACTCCACGATCATCAGCCCGAACGCCGCTGGCGTCACCTCGACACCTGTCAGTACCGCACGATCCTGCACGCCCGGCCGCCGCGCAGCGACTGCTCCGAGCACGGGCCGCGCGTCGTGCGACTGCCCTGGGCCGAGGCTTCCAGCCGCTTCACCGCGCTGTTTGAAGCTCTCGCGATCTCGTGGCTGAAGGAAGCCAGCCAGCAAGGCATCGCCGAGTTGCTGGCGCTGAGCTGGGACGAGATTCACGGCATCCTGGAACGCGGCGTGCAACGTGGGCTCGAACGTCGCGCGGCAGAGCCGATTCCCTACCTGGGCGTCGACGAGAAGAGCTTCCGCAAGCGCCATCGCTATCTCACCGTCGTCAACGATCTCAACTGCTCGCGCGTGTTGTTCGTCGCCGAGGGACGCCGCCAGGCCAGCCTGGACGGCTTTTGGAAGACGTTGAGCGCAGAGCAACTCGCCCGAGTCGAGGCCGTCGCTATGGACATGTGGGATCCTTATGTCGCCTCGACCCGGGAGCATCTCGACGAATCGGAGAAAAAGATCGTTTACGACAAATATCACATCGCGGCGCATCTGGCGAAGGCGGTGGACCAGGTGCGGCGGGCGGAGAACAAGCGTTTATTGGCTCTCGGCGACGAGCGTTTGACAGGCACGAAGTACGCTTGGCTGCGGCATCCAGCGAACTTTTCCGAGGACGCCTGGCGCGAGTTCCGCGCGCTGCGCGAAAGCGACTTGAAGACGGCGCGGGCGTGGGCGTTGAAGGAAACGGCGATGCGGCTGTTCGACTATCGTCGCGAATCGGCGGCGCGAGCTTTCTTCGAGCAATGGCGCGGCTGGGCGAGTCGCAGCCGGCTGACGCCGATGGTCACCGTAGCGCGGATGTTGACGGCTCGCCTCGAAAACATACTCACGTATCTGAAACACCGCATTACGAACGCGGTCAGCGAGGGGTTGAACTCAAGGATTCAATGGGTCAAGGCCACGGCGCGCGGTTTCCGCAATCAACAGAACTTCATCAACGCCATCTACTTCCACTGTGGGAAACTCGATCTGGCTCCTTCGCCCACTTAAAACCCGGAAGAGCCTCTTATTTGATCCCCAAGCGGTACCACAAACTATAACGAAATCAACCACCTATTTCCTATCATGCGACCCTCCCTGCCGCGCCCGCGGTAACCGGCGCAAGGCGAGGTATTACTGAATCCCGCATAATATTCTGACACCTTTTGGTTCCTGGGAGCATCTATAGATGTATGGGCAACCCGAAAGGCGTGAAGCGGGATTTCAAGGCGCTGGAGAAGCGCCGTTTCGAAGCGATGCGGCTGCTTGACCAAGGCCACAATCAGTCCGAGACGGCGAGACGGCTGAAAGTCGCTCGGCAAACCGTCAGTAAGTGGCGGCGGCAATACCTCGAGCATGGTCCGGCCGGGCTGCGTCGAGCCGGGCGCGCCGGACGCAAGCCGCTGCTAGACGCCGCACAACGCGAACGCCTGACGTCGCTGTTGTTGGAAGGCCCCGAAGCCCACGGTTTCCGAACGCCCCTGTGGACCTGCCCGCGGGTAGCTCGTCTGGTCGCCGATGAGTTCGGCGTCAACTACCACGAAGGCCACGTCTGGAAGATCCTGCAAGCCCTCAACTGGAGCCCGCAACGTCCCGTCGGAAAGGCGCGCGAGCGCAACGAAGAGGCGATCCGCACCTGGAAGCGCAAGACCTGGCGGCGTATTAAAAAAAAGCCCAAACCGAAGGCCGCACGCTCATCTTCATCGACGAAAGTGGATTGAGCGAGAAGCCGCACCGTTGCCGTACCTGGGCACCGCGGGGTCAGACGCCCGTGCTGCAGTTTAACTTCAACTGGGAGAAGCTTTCGGTGTCGGCGGGGCTGACGCTGCGCAACTTCTACTTCCGGCTCTATCCCGGCGCCATCGGCGAACAGGAGGTGATCCACTTTCTCAAAGCGCTGCTGCGCCACATCGACCGGCCGCTGCTGATCCTCTGGGATCGACTGCCGGCGCATCGCAGCCGCCTGGTGCGGGAGTTCATCGAGCTCTCCGAGGGCCACATCGAAACCGAGTACCTCCCGCCCTATGCGCCGGAGCTGAACCCGGTGGAGTACATCTGCGCTTACTGGAAGCAGCACGAGTTGCCGAACGTCTGCCCGAAAGACTACGGGGAGCTGAGCGAGCGGGCCCGCAAAGCACTGCGCCGCATGCGCCGCAAACCGCGCTTGATTACTGCCTTCTGGAAGCAGTCTTCTCTTTGCTTCGATTGACGGGGTATTAGGCGGGACTCAATAAGGTAACTGCCCTAAACTTTCCAAAAATCCCCTAGCATGACGAAGAAGGCGAAATCGGCGATCAGCAGAAGAGCGGCAGCGTACGCGGTTGGCTTCGCGGGGTCCTTCCTCGTTTACCTCCTCCCCGTATTCGGGAGACACTTCAGCGATTACATGTGGGGACCGCTGCTGCTAGGGGAGATAGACAGATACCCTCTCGCAATCGGTTGGCTCGCCGGGGACCTAGCCCTTGCACTGGTTGTGCAGGGTGCCGCCGCCCTGCTGTTGTACCGACTTGTTCGGCAACCTACCTTGCTTTCGGTCATGGTGTTGTTGGCCTCCGTCCCGGCTCTGGTCGTGATATTGAACGTAATTCACGGAGGCCAGTTTCCTCCCCCTTTTCCTATCGAAGCCGAGAGTGCCCAGGAACAAGCTGACTGGGAAGCAGAGTGTACTTTGGCTGGCTACCAAATTTCGGCAGCGGAGCGGCCTCTGGACTTGTCGCTCGAAGAAGCGGGACAGGCTTGGCTTTGGCGTCCCAGTGACGGTGAGGACGCTATCTTGCGAATGCCTGGGTGCGAGGCCACCGAGGTGAGCTTCGATATCGGCGAGTACCAGCACATCGGCTACTCCGTCGAGAATGGTCGGATGCTTTACGTTACGAAAAGTGGGCCCGATTGGCGCCAGCATTGGTGGTATTGGCCCGGCTCCGGAAGCGACCTTCGGCCTCTTGACTGGCCGCGACAGCCTGACGGGAACCCGCCGGTCCTCTCAGACGACGGAGAGTGGGTGGGCTGGCTTGATTCCCCGGATAGCGAATCGGATCAGCCCTTTCCGAGGGTTGTCATGCGATCCCTGTCAACCGACGAAGAGACTACGGTAGATTTCAGGCTTCGAGACAGGACCTACCGCTCTTACCGTTTGCTGAGCTTCGACGTACATCAGCCGGAAATCTTGTTGGGGGGAGGTCTGTACGACTTTCTAGGCCTGGATCTCGACGGCAACGTCCTCTGGGGCCCTGTCGCTCCCGAGGGTGCTGCGGCACTCGACCGTCAGTTTCGACGAGTCGCGGACGGTTGGGTGGCCTGGGGAGAATCCGACGAAGATGGTTCGGACGCTATCGTCTGGACCTTGCGCGGCGAATCGGGTAGCCACAGAGTCTTAAGGGGAAGGAAGATACATTCCGTCGCCGTCGAACCCGACGGGCGCTTGATCGCGGCTAGTACCTCCTGCGCTTATTGCGGACATGACGTGGTTCGCGATGCCGTCTACATTTTTCGAGTTTCGGATGGTGCGGAAGTGTTTCGCCGGTACCTGGGGCACAAGAAGGTGTTCGTGCGAATGCAGTTCTTGGGAACGGAGTTCTTCGCCTATCCCGATGGCGGCGAGTTGCGAGTGCTTCGGGTTCCGGAAGCGGCGACGGCTAAGAGCAACTGAATTTATCGGAGCTCTTGTGTTATTGTGGCCACGATTTTGTCCCCGTGTCTAGCCATAAAGCTGGATCATCTCTCAGGCCTTAGACCTGGCCTGGGACGATCTAATTCCGTGGACGGCTACGTAATTCATGAGATCCAGTCGATTCGTGAACCCCAATTTTTCAGCAGCACGGCTAATGTAGCCCGTCACCATTGGCTCTGTCGTTTCGAGTTTTTCGGCGATTTCGCCGTTTGTAAAACCCTGGGACGCCAGGTGGGCGCTCAGACGTTCCTTCAGCGTAAGAGGCTCGCTTCGTGGGAGGTCATCAAAAGGCTCCATAGCTGCGTTATCTGATTTACGATATTCCGATAAAGACAACATGGGGATAAAGAAGTGTCTTTGTTCTGAAATCGGAACAGTAGAGTGACAAGAGCGGAGACCCAATTCGAGCCAGATGCAGTACGAGATGTTAATGTTTAGAAGATTGAAATTCCACCCAATGGCTGCTACCTTACACCCATGCCAACGATAAAGATAACGGATGCGCTCGGTATCGTGGTGGAAGCTGAAACGGCTCCAGACGCCTCAATCACGAGGTACTTCAAAGACGCCTTGTCACTGAACCTTCGCGAAACGGTCCTCAACCTTAGGAACACCACGCTCAAAGATTTCCCTTTTGCGGCGGTTCGAACCGGTCTCGAGGTCGAGCAGGACGTCGACATTGGCAACGAGGACACGGAGCTGACCCTCTCGGCAGGTTTGACGGCGGGCTTCACCGTTTTCAAGCAGAAAGACGAAGTCGTGCTTCCCGGGAAGTCTGGCGAGGGGGCGGCCGTCAGAGTTGGGGACAGCGAAGCCTGGGTGTCGTTCGACATCACGCCCGTGCTGTCGGCCGGACTGACGGCCGAGCGTGGCGATCTGACCTTCGGGTTCGAGGCAGGAACTGAGCTATCGATCTCCAGCTACCGGTCCTTCCTACTGAAAAACGGGGAACCCAAGCTCGCCGACGCTCTCCGCGATACGCTCAAGGCGTTCAGCCTGCCTGGCGACGTGGCCGACCTCC
This sequence comes from Bryobacterales bacterium, assembly GCA_965248205.1. Taxonomy (GTDB): domain Bacteria; phylum Acidobacteriota; class Terriglobia; order Bryobacterales; family UBA6623. The sequence goes on along the minus strand of CBDFIS010000006.1, from coordinate 4,034,544 downwards.
GCGCCATGGCTGCTGGGGCGATCTCGAGCGTCGAAGGCAAGGCATCTCTGAGCTTTACGGCCGAACTCAACGTGTCCGCGCAGCCCAACCCACTCGCCTCGATCGACGCTCCCGGGCTGCCGGGATCGATGGATGTGAGAGTCGGCGCTTCCGTCGGTGTGCAGTCCTCGTACACCTTGAGCAGTGATTTCGAGCTGCGGGTACAGAAGCTCGATGGCCAACGCCTTGAGTTCGGTTACTACAAGAAGAACGGCAGGGAGTTCAAGGTTGGCGTCACCGGCAGCGCCGGTGTGTCCGTCGGTCCCGGAGAGAGGGACCTGACCGGCGGGATCATGAAGGCGATTAGCGGCGATCCGAAAGTCGACGAAAACGAGTTGAAGAAGGCGGGCCTCGACGACGCCAAGATCAAGGCCATCAGGGACGCCGTGGAGGCCGGGGTCAACCGCAGCCTCGAGCTGAACCTGGCCGCCGAGTTCAGTTCGTTGCGCGAGGGCAGCGCCGCCTTCCTGTACGCGGTAGACCTCAACAACCTAGAGGAGGAAGGTGCCGCGGCCATTCGCCTAGCGCTCGACGGCGATCTCACCGGACTGACGGTACCCGAAGACGAGTTGCCCTCGGGTGTGGAGCTCCGAACGAGCCTCTTCGAAACCGTTCGTGAAAAGAAGACCACAGTAAAGATCAACCTGTTGGGGATCTTCAATTTCATCTCGGTCAGCAAATTGCTCGTCGCGGGTGAGGTCCTTTACAACCATGAGACGGGCGAGTTGGTGCTCACCGACAAGGCTACGGCTGAACGCATCCGTGTGACCCTCCACCACTTCGCCGCCGACCCGGAGAAACTTCACAAAGTGCAGATGGAGAGCTTCCTGTTTACCGCCGCCTACCGCGGCAGCAAGCTCGCAGTGGGGCCGCCGAAGCTCGAGTCCGTTCACAGTTACTTCGAGCTGCACGCCCGGACAAACCGCCAGACCATGAAGGATAACCTCGACGTCGCCGAAGCTCTCGACTTGCTGGCCAGGGACAAGAAGACCAAACTGCTGGGAGACGGCAACGACTTCGGCCGCTCGACCCTCTATGCCGAGACGGGATACGGAGATGACCTTCTGACGTCTGCCTTCCTTGACGATGAGGGCAACGCCCGCCCCGTGGGCTTCTACGAGCAAGCTGGGAGGAAAGCGCTCACGCTGCTCTACCAGACGAGCGACCCTGATAGCTATCGGCGACAGCCCGCGCTCGATGACGGGCTGTGGAAGAAGATGACGGCGGCGGGCAGCCCCCAAAACGTGATGGCCCTTTTCCCTAGTCTCAACGAGGTCCAGAGGGCCGTCGTCGACTCCGACTATCGGATTATCGTTTGGTGGGCGAAAGCGATGCGCAAGCTGGCGGAGGAGTTGGTCGAGGTGCGCAAGTTCTTCGCCGCCCACCCCAACCCCGAGCCCGGTGGCAACTCGCTAAGAAAGGTCCGCAAGCGTTTCCGGAGGAGAGTCAGCTCGGTTGCCAGGACTACGAAAAAGCAGTTCGGCGACCCCTGGGGACTCATTGCCATGGACAGCCATGGACATTGCAACTGACCATCAAGCCCTCACGAAGGTCCGCCTTACGGGCGATGTCGTCGTCTACGAGCAAGGGAGGGAGCAGACCTAAGAGCTAAGACCTAAACAACACCTCATAAGGTTGGCGTCGTGGTCAGGGATCTCGCCGCCAATCAGCGCAGAGAGTTGTCGCTTCGTACATTGACCGATGTACTATCGTCCAAGACTTTTGAGCGACAGAAGGCGCGAGATCGGGCAGCGTGGGCCGGCGGAGACGATTTTTACGGAAGTGGCGTTAAGAATACCGCCGATCGTCATTGGAAGTGCTTCGGAAAAGATTCTACTGCCGTCTGGGAATCGTCTTTTTTTTGCCCTGCTCTCGGAAACCGAAACCATAGGGTAACGAAAACGCACAGATCCAGTAGAGCGAGAACGACAAAGCGTGGAACATGTCGGCGTGTTATTACTGGTAAAGACCGAATTGTGGGAGCAGCTCGACAACGAGTTCATCCAGCTGGGCTTGAGCGAGAAGCCCGGCGAAGCCATGGAAGGGTTCGCATCGCGTGCGCTGCTGGGTCGACCATCGACACCCCAAGATATCGTCGGACTCGCCGCGTTCCTGGCCTCCGACGATTCCAACTACATCACCGGCCAGTCGATCATGGTCGATGGCGGGATGGTGCTGCTATAGGACGGGGGCACAGCAGGCCGCGGGGAATGGGGAACCGTGGTTTGTCGCGAGTCGCTAGTTTGCTAAACATCACAGCACAGAGCCGCGGGCGTTAGCCTGCGGGCCCGCGCCCTCACGGGCACGGCTCTGTTCAGTTCTCGTCGTGGGCCCTCATCCTGATCGGCACGGTATCCGGCCAAATCCTGGCGCCCGCGGGCCAGTATTAACCCTAGACCGGGTCGGGCACGCTCCAGGGTTCCCGATACTCCTTGGTCAAGCGGGAGTTCGCTTCTGCGTCGCCGTCGAACTTCTCGCTTTCGGGATCGAAGTGGAGCACCCGGCCGACCCGGTAGCCAATCTCGCCCAGGTGAACGAGACCGCACGAAAGGTGCGCGACCTCCGCATTCGCGACCGGCTGCTTGCGGCTTCGGACGCAGTCGACAAAGTTGTACATGTGCTCGGGATGCCCCCTGGGGCCGCCCCTTATGCCCGGGCCCTTTTCGTCCTGCTTGCCAAGGTAGACCTGAAAATAGCCACGGCGCGAGAAGACCATACGCCCTTCGGTGCCGTAGAAAGTGTTGCCGCTGTCGAAACCGTGTATGCCGTAGGGCGTCCAGCCGCGCTCCTCATAAAGCAGGACCTTGTCCTCTTCGTATTGGTAGGCCACCATCATGTTGTCGGGAAACCCGCGCTCGCGGGTTAGCGCGATCCGGCTGCCGTGGGCGGTGATGCGTACGGGGTGGGTTTCGACGCCAAGTCCCCAACGGGCCAAGTCGAGATCGTGGATCCCGTCGCCGCCGATATCGCCATTGCCGTATTTGGGAAACCAATTCCAGTTGCCGTGAAAATGATTGGGGTTGAACGTGCCGTCGTAGGCGGCAGGACCTTTCCACATGTCGTAGTTGACACCCGCGGGTACGGGAGCATCGGGAACCGCTTCGCGAGGCTTGTGCTTCTGGCAGTTCCAAGCCTTGCTCATTTTCACTTCACCGATGACGCCGTTTTTGAGCAGCTCGTCGGCCTGTTTCGTCACTTCGCTCGAGCGCATCTGGGTGCCGTGCTGAACAACGCGGTCGTACTTGCGGGCGGCGTCCACCAGTAGCCGCCCTTCGCGGAAGACGTGGCTAGCCGGTTTCTCAATGTAGACGTCCTTGCCCGCCTGCATGGCCGGGATCGCGATGGGGCAGTGCCAATGGTGAGGAGTGGCAACCACCACGGCATCCACGTCCGGGTCGGCTAAGACATCGCGGAAGTCCTCTTGCAGTTTGGGTGTCGTCCGCCTGTCGCGGTTGACCGTCTGGCCGGCACGCTCGCGTCTCGCTTGATCGATGTCGCACAGCGAGACGAAGCGGACATCGGGGCGGAGCAGCAACCGCTTCACGTGGCCGTACCCCATCCCGCCAACACCAATAATCGACACACCCAATTGGTCGTTCGGAGATGCAGAGGAGGCTCGAATGGCAAGACCCGCCGCGGCTCCGACCGCCGCTGCGCCGCCGAGAGACTCAAAAAGGAACTTGCGCCTTGGAATGTGTTTCATGGTGAACCTCCCGCCTACAGAGTTGCGTCCGCCGCTCATTCTATCAGGGTCGGTAGAGACCGAACGTAGGAATCGCCCCACTCCGGACCGCGGTCAAACAGGCCTTTCGCTATTGACTGGAATTTCCGTTTTGGCCATCCCGCGATGGTCAGGATACTCCGATCCGCGGCTCGGGTGCAAGGTCTTCGTCTTCCTCTCACGATCGATGCTCCGTTCGCTCCCGTTTGGGTCGCTGAATGCCGCTCGATCGCCGCGTTCCAGCTCGCTGGAGGGCTTTTCGCCGACACGGCTCCGAGTAGTTCCCTCTTCAGCAACCCAGCGTCTCTTCTCCGTCGCAGCCGTCGCCCGTTACCCGCCTGGCACAGGCAGCGCCCAGATCCGCCCCAGCATCTCAGCGAACAGCTTGCGGTTGAGATGCCCCTCGGCCAACAGCAGCCAGTAATAGCGGGCATGCTTGACCAGCCGCCCTCCGGTTTTCATCAACCGATGCTGCAAGCTCGTCAGCGACCAGTTCTTGATCCTCTGCGCCAGCCCCAGCCGCCGCCACAGGTTCCCCAGGTTGTAGGCCAACACGCTCAACTGCAAACGCACCTCGTTTGCCCGGAAACGATGACAGGACAGCCGTGTCCAGTGGGTTGCCTGCTTGCCTTCCTTGATCCATTGCTCGGCCGTGCCGCGCTTGTTGTAGAAGCGCACCAGCGACCGACTGGGCAAGCTCATGCTCGTGACGATGAACCCGACGCGAGGAAACAACTCGCCTTGGTGGTGCTCAACCTTGGCCACAACCCGCCGAGGCTTCGACCAACTCGCGGCCTGATAGCGGAAGCTCTTGTAGCGCACTAGTGGCTTCAGGCTCGGCCTGCCCGGCGGACGGAACAGAATCTCTTCGATCTCCAACTCCAGGTTCTTGTTTGCTGGGATGCGAATGACGTAGTCCACTCCGCGATCCTCCAACGCCTCGTAGATCTCCGGCTTGGCGAAGGCGGCGTCGGCGCGGAACGTCACTTGCTTGCCTTCTCCCTGTTGGCGCTCGATCTCGGGCAGCAGCAGTTCGTCCCAGTCCTCGGCGCTGGACACGTTACCCGCTCGCAGCTTCGCCGCCAGACAATCACCGTGCTGGTTGAACAGCAACAGCGGGTGGTAGCAGGTGGACTCGAAATGGCCGTTGTAAGCGCTGCCTTCCTGCTGACCGTGGACCGGGCTTTCCGTGGAGTCCATATCGAGCACGACACGCTCGGACTCGTCCTGCGCTTGGGCTTGAGCGACCAACTCGCGGTTCACCGCCATCAGCCCAAGCAGGTTCTCTTCACTGGCCAGCAGCTCTGCCTCAAAGCTTTGTAGACGCGACGTAAGCGCCCCGCCGCGATCCCAGTTCTTCTTCGAGCCGATCAGACGAAAAGTCGGGTCAGCCGAGACACGGGCAGCATCGTTGAGATCCTCGTAGCCGGCGAGGCGGCTGTAGACCGATTGCCGCACCAGGTCGGCCAGTGGGAACTTCTTGTTTGTGCCTTGCCGCGAATCCGTCAGATGCTCGTCGATCAGCTTGCCCAGTCCGAGCCGCTCGTCCAGTTCCCGAATGAGAATCAGGCCACCATCCGAGGTGACGCGCGATCCTTGGAAATCGACTTTGAGAAATCCGTTGAAGGTGAGCTGAAACGGCTTGTTTTCTTTTTCACCCATTGGGTGTTGGCCTCCGTGCGTCCTGACAGGGCTTGAACCCCTATAAATAAAGACGCTGAAGGCCGCTGCAAGGTCGGGATGCCGAAATCAAATTGGAAATGCGGGCTTATCGGTCTCGGCGGCCGTTAGCAGCTCTCATATGTTGTGGCCGGACGCTCGCAACAGCGTTTCGTGCACCAACAGCTCGTGGTCGTAGGAGTACTCGAGAGGTTCACGTGTCCGAATCGCTCGCGCCATATCCTCAAACTCGAACTTGTCGTAGGGGTGCGGTTCGAACTTGATGTCCTGCCAGCCTTCCTTGTAAGGGCCGCGTGCTTTGCTCATGTTGACCCGCATCGTCCGGTCCCCCGCTATCGGTTGAATGAAAAATGAGCCCTCAGTCCCGATCAATTCGAACGAACGATGCGCGCCGGCGTTCGCCATCTTGGCGGCGGTTGAAATCACGGCCATCGACTTGTCGTATTCAAGCACGGCCAAGGTGTTGTCCTTGAGGTCGTCGGGCTCGCTGGTGTCGTGACGCAGAAAGCCGGTTGTTTTGAGCGGGCGGCCCCACAACTCGACGGCGCGGTCAACCATATGGCCGCACAGCTCGAAGAACGCCCCGCCGGGATACTTCGCTTCAATCGTGCGCCCTTGCTTGCTGCGATTGGAGTTCATGGTAGCCCGCAGCAGATAGGCATCCCCGAGCCAACCTTTCTTAGTGGCTTCGATTGCGGCACGGATGCACGGGTGGTAACCCTGGGTATATTCGCAGACCTTTCGGTTCCAAAGAACGTGGCCGGCCTTGGCGTCCAGCGCCACCAGCCGGCCGTCGAGCGTTCCGGTAAATACGCGTTCGTCCAGCAGCGCCGCGCCCCGATTCGACAGGGCGACCACGTGGACTTTCTTGGGCAGGATATGGGAGTAAGTCCAGAACCTACGACCGGTCTTGGCGTCGAGAGCGCTGACGTCGTTGTTGCCTTCGGTCAAGTACATGACGCCGTCGACAACCAGTGGCGTTCCCTGAAGCTTGCCTTTCGTGCTGGCGTGGAAAGCCCACTTGAACTCGAGGTCGCCGACGTTCTCCCGAGTAATCTGCTTCAACCCGCTGTAGTGCTGGCTTTTGTACGTCCCGGAATACGTCAGCCAATTCTCGGGAGTCGCCTCAGCGTTCAGCAGATCCTGGTAGCTCACCTGAGCCACCACGTTAAAGGCCCAGAGCGCCAGCACGACAACTCGACCCCAGATCGTCATGGCAGCGCCCCTTGAATGCCGAGAGTCGCGAGGCAGGCAACAAGATCATCAATCTTTCGCCGGCTCAACTTTCCTTCGTAGGAGGGCATTACGGAGTCCTTCAAGAGCTCGAATCCTTGCAGGTCGCTTTTCATCACAGAGAGCAGCTGCTCGTGGGAAGTAAGCAGTTGAAGCGAGAAAGTGTCTTCATTCAAACGACGGCCCGTGAGTGTCGCGCCGTCCATGGTCGACGCTCGTATGTGCCAGTAAGCCGGAGAAACCTTGTCGTTTGGCCTGAGAATGGAGTTTTCGAGTTCCTGTAGAGATTGGTTGCGCCCGATGCCACTTAGATCAGGACCGCGGCGGCCGCCCTGCCCGTCGACCGCATGACACCCCTTGCACCCGCCCTCGCCTCCAAAGACGGCGGCACCCGCTTCCGGATCGCCAGCGGCCTGTTCTCCACCGCCGACTTCTTGGAGCGACCGCAGGTAGGCTACGACCTGCCAACGCTCCTTCTCGCTGAAATTCCACCCTGGCATGGAAGTTCCCGTGATTCCGTCCCGGATGGTGTCGTATACCTCCGCGTCCGTCCTGCGACCGGGCGACCCCATTCTGATATCGGGGCCCTCGCCAGGGGCACCGCCGGCGTCGAGACCGTGGCATCCAGCACAAAGCGGCCGGTAGAGGCGCGCGCCGGCGTCGAGGTCGTCTTGTGAGGTGTAAGGGTTCTTGGGAGGAGTCGTCTGGGCTACCGCGGCAGAGGCCCAGCCGGATAGCAACAACGATACAGCCAACCAAAGTGTCGCCGCCGGCCCCGAGGCTGATTGCATACACGCTCCCCTAAACAACAAGTACCGAGATCGGTATTATCGCAGAACGATTCTGCGCCCTGCGCTCTTCGGACGAGGCGACGTGACTTGGACGGATGGCTCAGTTTGACGGCATTGGTATAGGGAGGCACAGGCGCGTCGCATTGCTCCCAAAAGGGAGAGCCTGCGAACCTGACGCACGACGGGAACCCTTGAACGCAAGTCGCAAATCTTCGCCGGAGACAGCGGGGGCGACTGCCTCAAGAGTCCACGTGGATGGTCGAAGCGCTGCCCTTCCGTAAGGACGGCGGGAGTGATGTGTCAGTGGCGACGCCTATGCCCGCGGTGGCGGTGGCCGACGAAAACAGTCCTCACGCCGAAGCCGAATCGGCGGTACGGGTAGTGGTAATAGCCGAGGCCGAAGTGATAAGGGTAACCGCCGTAGGCGTACAGGTGGCCTGGATACCTGCGTCCGCCACCGCGCTTCAAGATCTTGTCGCGGCGCTCGTTCCACTGGTCAAACTGGTCTTTGGCGCGGACTTTCGCAACCCGGAACTCGAGGTCGTCGCCTCGCTTGCGTACCGTCATGCGGTTCCCCTTCTTGACGGTCTCGATGCCGTTAAGGGACTCGACTTCGGCCTTGCCCTTGCGGACAGTAATCACCGTCTGCCGGCTGTCCGTCCGCACACGGTACGTACCACTTTTCAAGGGACGGATCACCAGGTTATCAACTTCGATATAGACATCTGCTTCTCCGCCCTTCCACACGCTGTAGGTCAGCTCGCCTTCCACAAGCTTGACGCGGAACGACCGGTTCCCAAGGTCTCCCAGCTCCACCTCGCTGCCGGCGTTAAGCCGCGCGAAATTCGCCGCGGCGAACTCCACCTCCGCTTGGGACCCGAGCCCCGTCGCAAGCCGGTCGCCGCGCTCAAGTGCGATGCCGGCGTAAGCGCTGGTCCAGTCTCCCGTTCGGCCGTCGCGGGCTCGAACATCGCCGTTCGCAGCGCTGACAACGGCAACGCCCAAACGACGTTGGTCACGCCGCTCCCTTCTACCATCTCGGCGACCGTACTGCGCCAGCAGAGTCTGCGCGCCGGTAAGAAGGATGAGAGTAGATACGATGAATCCTGTTCGTGTCATTCGCATGATTGCAACTCCTTAGACGTTAGTCATACAAGCTCTTAACAGCAAACCCCTCGCCAAACAGCGCAATTCTCGTAACGCGGGCCGTTTCTGGCAGCGTGGGAGTCTCGAGCCTGGCCGAAATCCACCAACACGCGAAGCAAGCACCACCGCCGGGACGAAGTTTGATCGCCCGAAGCCGTAGAATCGCTCGTTGGTTATAGAACCCCCGAGCCAGCCGAAAGTTTCCCTGGAGGTCTCGCGGCGGTGAATCATCTTATCGGTGCGTACAGCAGGAGGCGGTCGGAGTTTGCGGAAAAGCTGCCTTCAACGATGGAGGGATCGCCCCCCAAGTACCGGATTTCTGCTACGAGGTCGCCTGAGCGCTCGGCTGTGAGGGGTCCGATCACAGAGGCCGAACCTACTGCTGCCTGCTTCCAGATCTTGCCGCATACTGGTATGTATGAAGCAGCTCAGTTTGAGTGTCACGCCTGAGTTCGAGGCTGGCCTCGGCCGGTACATGGAACAGAAAAACATCCGAACGAAATCCGATGCCATCCGCCTGGCCCTTCGCGAGGCGGTGGGGCGGCGAAGCCGAGAGACTTCTTATGATTCCCGATCTTGGCTCGGTTTAGCGTTAAAGGCTCCGCTGAGCCGGAAACCCGGATTTCGTAGCGAGGACGAATTGTGGTCGTAGACATGTCGATCTTGATGGCGGTTTTCTTCAACGAAGAATATCGCCAAGCAAGAAGGAGTTGCCAGGCCGGAGACGAACCTGCCTTCGAGGCAAGCTGATGCAGACCCGTCCGGCTGTCACTCACTGCGCGTACCCGAGCGAGCGTAGGCGCTCAATCGCTTCGGCGTCGAGTGGGCGGAGTTCTGTCGGCCCAAGTCCATAAAGCTTTCTGAGTTTTGCGCCCTTGGCGGCCTTGGCTGTCAGCAATTCACGCGCCTGGGCGACCTTGTCAGCGTGAAGGAAAACGATGTTGTTTTTCTCGCCGGGATCGCTTTCGAGGTCATAGAGTTCCTCGCGTGGCCAATCTCGAGAGCGGATGTACTTCAGCCCTTCAAAGACAACCGACTCTCGCTCGTCGTAAGACATTAGGCCAGTGCTAAAAACCGGTACTTCACTGTTCGAAGAGGCGCCGTTCGTCCAGAGGGTTTGAAGAGACCGTCCTGAGAAAGCTTCACGGTCGAATTCAATGTTGGACAAATCGAGGATCGTCGGTACGACGCTTTCGAGGGAGAGACGGTTTGCTCAATCTCGGCCTTGACCGTCGAACCGGGAAGTTTGACGATTAGCGGCACGCGAAGCAACTCTTCGTAAAGCGTGTGACCGTGATCGATCCCTCGGTGCTCATAGTGCTCTTCGCCGTGGTCACTGGTGAAGACGATGAGCGAATCTTCGTATATGCCTAGATCCTTCAGAGTGCTCAGGAATCGCCCAACGCGGTCATCGACGTAGCGTACTTCACCGTGATCCACCGTGATATAGGGCTCGGACCCACTTAATGGCCGCTGGTGAGAGGATAAGGGATCCCTCGCGGGCTTGCAGTAGGGTTTCGTCGTCATAGCGCAGTCCTATTGTGGGATCGGGTTGGCCTTGTGGAAAGAAATTCTGAGGAGGCTCGTAGGGTAGGTGTGGGTCAAGGTAGTGCAGCCAAAGGAAAAAATCCTGGTGCTGATGGCTGGTGACCCATTCTTGGGCGAGCCGAGTCAAGTCATCGGTAGAAACAGTGTTTCCGAAAGCAGTCGGAGAAAAACGTAGAACTATGTCGCGGCCCAGCGTCAGCGGCCGATGATACACCGGGTACGTGTCGTAACTGTCAAAGCCGACAGAAAGCGACGCATAAGAACCCCTAGTGTGCAAGAAATAGTTAGATCCTATTCCAGCGGTTACGTAACCATCTTTTCTAAAAAACAAAGCCAGACTCGGTAGGCCCACCGGCACCTGGTGGTCAATCCTTCGGACTCCATGGACCCAAGGGGAAAGCCCGGAGAGGATCGTCGTTAGTGAGGGCAGGGTCCAAGGGGAAGCCGAGTGGGCACGCTCAAACAGAATCGCGTCTTTCGCAAGCCGATCGATGTGGGGTGTGGGTGTTGTACCCCCGCAGCAGGAAAGTGCGTCGCGGCGCAGCGTATCGACGGTCAAAAGAATGACACGACGGATCCGATGGGCGCGCTCCGACGCGGGGGGCAAAGAACCCTTGGAGTAGTTCTCGACAGTGAAAGAAACGGCAAGACTCAGGCAGAGGGCAGCGCTCAGGGAAAGCAATCCGCCAAAGACTCTTAGCTCGCGGCGCGGGCGAGTCATGTAGCGGATCGTGACAGCGCAAAGCGCCAAGTAGAGCGCTAGAAGAAGAAAAAACCCCCACGATCGCTGCAAGCCCACTGCTTCTCTTATGAGCCATTGGAAAGCGAAAGTCTCGGCCAAGACGAAGGGCATCGAGAAGCCGACTCGAAGCGCGAAGTTGGGAGCTCGAGGAAACGTGGCGAGCCCTTGCCACGCTAGATAGGCCACCGCAAACCCCAAACAGCTCAACCCTAACCCGGAGATGAGGGGTCCCAAGAAAACCGGGTCTTCGGCTGAAGCTTGGTGCCCCATGATTGAGAGGGAGAATGGTGCTGCTACAAAGGCGGCGACGGCGACTGTGAGGCCCTGCCTCCGAAGCGAAGTGAAGCGCCAGAGAGGAACCGCAATGAGGAGCAAACCAGCGCAGTAGGCTCCCAACGCGACCGAAAACATCCCGACGAGCGGTCCAAGAAAGGCGAACGCAGAATGGATCTCAATCAGCTGCGTATGCGTCGCAACGACGAGGTCAAGGAACGCAAGAAATAGGCCTAGCGCCAAGCCGACCTGAATTGCGAAGCGCTTCGGCGGCAAACCGCTGGCGAGTGGTTCCTCCACGAATTAACGAGTGTCGCAAACGAATCCGGTGGGGTCAATCCGAGGGGTAATGGGCAGGAGATCGAGACCGAACTGTAGGCCCGTTCTCCATTTCCCGGACTGCCCGGAAGGCCGATAGAATGTGTGCTACCGGGTCCACGCTGTCGAACTGATCCCCGGCGCATGCACCCGTGAGCGTCTAACGGTTGAACAGGAACGCGTTACTGTTGATCAGCGCCCAAAGCATATCTTGGGCCCGCGAGGCCCGGCCCGGGCCCTTCTCTAAGTACGTCAGCGCGTCGTCGTACTCACTGTTCGTGGGGAAGCGACTTAGAGTGGCCAGGTAGAGCTCGTCGATCAGGCGGCGATTTGACTCGCCAGCCAGAATCAGCGTCGCCACCCGCCCGTCGGGGTCGGCGATGGCTTCGGCCAAGGTTGGGCCATTGACCAGGTTCATCGCCTGCGGCAGGGTCATATTGTTGCGGCGTTCGCACTCGCAGGCCGATTCTCGCTCGGGGCGGCCAAACATATCCAGGAATCCACCCTTGCCCACGTGTGGATCGGGCAACTGCTGCGCCGTGAAGCCGGAGGGCACCTCCGGGAACTCGGGGTTCGACCCAGTGGCGATCGAGATAGCGTCGAAGAGCGTTTCGGCCGGCAGGCGGCGTGGAATGAAGTGCGAGAAGTTGGTCGCATCGTTCTCGTTCCACTTGTTGGTCTCGATGCCGGTTTGGTAAGCCCGCGACCTGACGATCGTGCGGATGACGTGCTGCAGGTCATAATCGTGTTCGATAAAGTCGTCCGCCAGTGCCTGTAGCAGCGCTTCGTTTACCGGCGGGTTCGAGGCCCGGATGTCGTCGACCGGTTCGATGATCCCGCGCCCGAAGAAATAGCTCCAGAGGCGGTTGACGATGGCCCGGGCAAAGAAAGGGTTCTTGTCGGAAGTCAGCCATTCGGCCAACGCCTGACGCCGGTCGCCCTCGTCGGGAATAGGGGGGGCACCCACACTCGCCACGATGTACCGAGGATCGACGACGCGTCCGGTCTTGGGGTGCTTGATCTCGTTCTCCTCGCGCTTGAGGTAAACGATCTGCTCGTCGCTGTCGAAGCCGGGTCGAACGCCGACGGCGGCGAAGAAGGCGGCCAGTTGGTAGTACTGCGTCTGGGTCCACTTCTCGAAGGGGTGATCGTGACACTGGGCGCATACCATCCGCACACCCATAAAGATCTGGGTGGTGTTCTGCATCGCCACCTTCGGATCGTCATTAACCCGGAAAAAGTTGGCTGCCGGATTTTGATATGTACTGCCGGTGGCCGTGACCAACTCCCGCACCATCTCGTCGTAGGGTTGGTTGGATGCGATGGAATCGCGGATCCACTGCCGGAAGGCCCAGGTACCCTTTTCACCCAAGTACTTCCGATTGGACTGCAGCAAGTCACCCCACTTGAGCGCCCAGTGGTCGACGAACTCCCTCCGACTCATGAGCTGGTCGATCAGGCGCCCACGCTTCAAGCGGGACTTTTCCGGGTCCTCTAAGAAGGCCCGCGCTTCTTCAGGGGTAGGCGGTAGCCCAATGAGATCTAGGTAGACCCGCCGCAAAAAGGCCGTGTCGTCGGCAACGGGAGACGGTTGTATCTTTAACCTTTTTAGCTTGGTGTCGACCTGCTCGTCGATGTAATTGTGCAGTGAGAGTTGGTCCCAGCGGAAACCCGGCTCCGGGTTGAGGATCGTGACGGGCAGGGTGACGAATTTCCCCTGGTAGCGAACCATTAGGTTCGCTTCGCCGGTCCTTTGACCCTCGACCAAGTCGTCAGTGACCGTAACCGTGGTGTTGGAATTACTCTTGATGACCGCTTCGCGGGTGACATCGCGGAGAGAACCGTCTGCGTGGTAAGCCGTCACAAGAACGTGCTGCTTCATGCCCGGCCGGGTCATAAAGATTTCTTGCGGCAAGACTTCGATTCTTACGACGCCGTCATTACCGGGATCCCCTAACTTGACGCCACCGGAGATCCAACCCAGGATTGTCTTGTGATAGCGCGAGCCGGGTTTGATTTGAAGACCGCCTTCGTGCGGAACCGACTGGGTAGGCTTGGCCACCATCAGACTCTGTTCAGCGGCCGCCCGGTTGATGCGACGCCCCGAAAGCTCGTACAGCAGCGCGTTGTAATCGAATTCCGGGTCATAGCCTCTTAGCGAGAGCTTGAAACCGTTCTTGCCTTTGGCCGACCCATGACATGCACCGGCTGTGCAGCCGACTTTGTTCAGCAGGGGCGCCACGTCGCGGAGGAAGTTGAGCGAACGCGCATGACCGAGACCGCTGACCTTCACGATGAGTTCGGTCGTATGTCCGGCGGCGGTAACCCGAACTCTCGTTTCACCTTCCTTGAGGGGGTAGAGAAAGCCCGCCTCGTCTACTCGGACGCCGTCGCTTAGAGGCTCGAACTGCGCGTCCGACGTGAGATCGATTCTGTTTCCGTCGGCCCTTTCGCCCGTCACCAGAACGTGCCGGCCTTCGCCGGGGGCGGCTAGGACGATCGACGACGGCTGGACGGTAAGCTTAGCGATCTCGATCTTTGTTTCTGCGGCTGAAGCCTCAGTCCCCGGCTGGAAGCCCAACAGAACCAAGACCAAGAAAGCGCCGAGAATCACTGTTTTACGCATACTACCCCCCCTCTACTCCTTGGGCTGAGAGTATTCTACCAGGTTGATCTGCCCGGACATCTTCGCCGGGTGCCGCCCACGCCGGTACCAGGAGTGCCCCTGGGACGGACAACGGCGTCCGACCGACCAAGTCGCCTCCGTCCCATGGGTCTTGAGGCGGGCATTTCTCGGCACGTTGGAGGGCGCGGCGGTACGAGAACGCGGGTTTAGAAACCCAGGGTCGCGCTAAAAAACTTGCGGGAGTCGTGATAGCACATTCCCGAAATGGAAGGCAGGCGGGTATTCGAGCAGATTCGAGCAGATTTCCGCTAAGAATCTTCCGCGCTAGGCGCAGCGCCCCTTTTTCTACCTTCATTCTAACCTACGAAGACAAGCCTTTCGGCTGCGACAAGCGGTATGTTGTTGATTCTTTGAGGTTGGGAGTGCTGTGACATTTCCGGAGCAAGGGCCGGTTTGTGGGTATGTTAGGGGAGAAGACCGGTCCGCGCGCAGGTAGAGCGGCGTGCGAGATCGCGGCGACCGCGGATTTCCATCCGCGGCTCTGCCGGGGGATTGAAGCGCCACCCGTTTTTCTACTCCTTTTCTTCATCCGTTGCATCACAGCTTAGGTGAAAACGGTATTGCCCTTTGTCGGCATTTCTCACCAGCGGCTAGCGGCGGCGGAGCTAAGTCTCGATGTTCGAGATGTAGGAGCGCGATTGATCGCGCCAGCGACTGGCGACGTCATGCTCGTACCTGGTTTACGCGCACCACGCCTGCCGTCACGCCGGCCAGAAGCGCCCAGGACACCGTTTCGTAGATCAATGCGCCCGCGGTGTAGTCCCATGGCAGATGAAACCAGATCGGATCGGCCACGGAAATGAAGTTGGTCCCCATTATGCCGGCGAGGAACACGACCGCTGCGCGTTTAGCATATCTACCTGGACCGACCGCGAGTAGCAGCAGCACGGCGATGAAGGCGACGCTGGCATTGTGCAGCGATCCAGTTAGCAACTTGCCGGGACTTTGCGGATCTACCCCTTCTCGGATATAGCTGAGCTTGTAGAAGGATCCCCGCTTGTGGTGTTCGACGAACTCCTCGAACGTCTCCGGCGTATCCCTAGGCCAGGGCACAAAGTAGGTCGCCGTTTGGAGGTCGATCTCCTGCCAAGATTTGGTGATCTCCGTGGCGTTGGGAAGCGCCTGGAACATCCCAAGCTTGGGCGCAAGGAACCCCCAGAAGACCATGCCCCAGACTCCGAGAGCCAGGGTGCCGACTAGGGTGCCGAGCGCCCCTCGTTTCGCTATCGACCTCGACATTGCCATCTCCTTGTTTTCGATCCGCCTTGAATCAGCGCGCGTGAGGCGGCAAACAACCGTGCGGCAAATGCCAGTATAAAGTGATTTTGGATCACCATTCTCCAAGCGCTGGTTGCTCACCGATTGAGGCTCACAAAATACAGTGGCTCTGGAACGCGGGCACAGCATGCTGTGCCCCTACGGTCCGAGCACGGAACCATGTCATCGTAATTTGGGAGACTCAGGAGGTGATAAGATCGAAATACCGTAACGAGGTTGCATGAGGGGAACTTTCGCCGGTCTACTCGCAATTCTGGCACTGATGATTCTGCCGATGCAGTTGTCCGCGCAACGAGAGACCGTCCAGATCACGATCAAGGGCGAAGATCTCGCGGTGCCGATCGAGCTGACCGATCCGGCAGTGATCGCCGGTTTTCGCGTTTGGACGGGTCCGGGAACTAGTACAAATGAGCCTCAGGGGTTGATCGTCGACTGGTCCCGAGGTGTGGCGGAACCGCGCCAAGGTCTACAAGTCTACGAGGTCTCGTTTCTTACGACCTGCCGCAACCGCCGATACGTGGTGTCCTATCTGATCGATCCCTCTACTGATAAGGGTTATGTCTACCTACCTGGCAAGACGGACCCGGGACATTGGGTCAACGTTGGGTTAATCTATCGTGGGATCGAAGGCAACTGGTTTCATGCCTGGAACGCATGGGAAAAGCTCGCGCACCGGCTGATCGGGAAGGCTAGCAAGACGCACTAAACAAGCGCCCACGCCATTCGCAGGTCAATGGATTTCGCGTCCTCCCTTGCTCGCGGGGTATTTGCATTGCGCGGCTTCCACAGCAATATGGCCCGCGTTGCGACCAGGCAAGAAACAACGGCCTGCCTATAATACGGTGATGGTTTGCCCGTTGTGCGAGAAGCGCAAGGCCAAGCGAGACTGCCCGGCGAAGGGCGGGAAGATCTGCTCCATTTGCTGCGGCAGCGAACGGGAAGTCACCATTGATTGCCCCTTCGAGTGCCGTTATCTCCGGGAGAGCCGACAACGAGAATACAAAGGCAACCTTGATCCCAAAGACTTCCCGTCAAAAGAGATTCGCATCGACCAAACCTTTTTGAGGGACCATGCCGAGCTGCTCAACGTCTGCGGAAGAAGCCTGCTGGAGGGCGCTTCCGAGACACTGGGCGTCGTGGACGGTGACACGCAAGAAGCCCTAGAAGCCCTCGTTCGTACGTACAAAACCCTCGACAGCGGACTTTATTACGAGAGCCGGCCAGCTTCGTCGCTGGCTCAACGCGTGGTGGATCATCTGCAAGAGAAAGTGCGAAAGTTTCGCGAGGAACAGACCCGCCAGACGGGAATGACGCAAACCAGTGACAACGACGTTCTGAGGATTCTCGTTTTTCTCCAACGAATGGCCCTCGACCGAGACAACGCCCGCCCGCGAGGAAAGGCGTTCCTGGACTTCCTGCGCCTCCATTTCCCTAATCGAGAGCAGACTTCCCAAGGGTCATTGATCATCCCCGGCAGGTAGGCGGCGAGGCCTACGCGCGGAAATTCGAGTGCTAGACTAATCGGTTAGTGGAGCCGGATACAAAGGTTGGGCTGATCGTCTTCGGTCACGGCTCCAGCATCGAACAAGCTAACGAAGGCGTGCGGCGAGTTGCCGAGGAGACGGCTCGGCGCTGCGGCCTTCGCTTATGGGAAGCTGCGTTTCTCGAATTGGCTGAACCGGATCTCGAAAAGGCGGTTGGTGCATTGGTCGAAAAAGGGGCCGGCAGAATCGTCGTGGCACCCTATTTTCTGACAATGGGAGTGCATCTCGAGCGCGACCTGCCTCGCATCGTGCGGGAAGTCTCGGCTCGATATCCGAGTGTGAATCTTGTTTGTTGCCCGCCGCTAGACAGGCATCCGGGACTAGTGGATATTCTCGCCGACCGCGTGCGACAGACGATCGCGTGATGAGGGGACCGCGGCATGGTGGATGCGCCACAGCGTTTCGATGAAGGCCAATGCGGTTTCCCCAGATCCTTGCCGGATAGGAAGAATTCAATGAGCAAACTTACCCGTTCGACTCTGCTGCCGTTGGCGGTCGGCGTTCAGCTTTTCGCGGGGCTGGCTTTCCCGGAGGCAACTGAAGTTCAGGAGGCTTCCAAAGTGATGCAGGAGGCGGCGGATCGTTTTCTATCTCTGATGGAAGAGATCAACGAAGATCAATGGGACGCGAGAGCCGCAAGTATTCGCCATAGCATCGCTGAGGAGGCGGAACACGTCGCCTTGGCTCATCAAAGTCTGCAGAGACAAGTCGTCAAGGCCATGCAAGCACCCGCGCAGGCGGAAAGAGCGAAAGAACTGCAAGGCAAGCAGGCGCAGGTCCGGCAGCTGATGTTGGACGCAACTAAACGAGCCGAAGGCTATAAGCCCCCGCAAAAACTAAAGACCAAGCCGGAGGTCTTGGAGTACTTCAACGCGGCCCACGCGAAAGCCATGCAGAAACTACGGGAAGGGGGATCAGCGCTTGAGTTGCATGTCCTCAAACACCCTTCGCCGAAGTATGGCGACTTGACGGCGCTTCAATGGTTTCACTACATCGCCTATCACAACATGCGGCACTGCCACGTCATCGAAACCATCCTGGCGAATAAGGAGTCGGCCGGGGAGTAATTCGCTCGAAAAATCGGGTTCAAGCCGGCAGGATTGCCGGCGGAACTCGAAACTAGGACCGCCAAGAGTGGCGGTCGCTACCTGTGGTGCGGCACGGCCCCGCTCGATGGAGATTCTTTCCTGGGCCGGTCACCGAGCATAGTAACCGACCCTGGCGCGCACTTTGACGCCGGGCCGTTTCACCTTGGCATTGACCGTCCGCCACTCACCACGGAACGCTTGGTTTTTCGGGTAATAGGCGACGCTGTAAACACTGCGCAGCTCGTCGGCCACGAGTGGGAAGAGCGGCTCTAGATCCTGGATGGATAGCGCAGGGAACAGTCGCCCGCCGGAGGCGTCAGCGAGCTTTTGCATCCTTTTGCGGGCTTTTCGTGACCAGCCGCGACCGAATCTCTCCCCCGAGCGCAGAAAGACCGGATAGATCAAGGCATCGACCTGCCCCGCCGCTTCCACCAACTTCTTGAAACTCACGCGGGAAGGCATTTGCTGGTGGCTGACCTGGTTGTCGATTCCATCACTGATCACGATCAGCCCGTTGCGCTTTCCGGGACGGTATCGCAGATCTTCCGCGTAGGCTAAAACGACCGTGTCGTAAAGGGGTGACGCTCCGGAAACATCCGGGATCCTCTGGATCGTCTTCAACAGCCCCTCCCGCTCGTCGGTAAGTTGGGAGACGACGTGGAACGCGCCCCCGGCCAAGGCATAGAGGGCCACTCGATCGCCTGGTCTGGCCAGCCCAACGAGCTTCGCCGCGGCTTCTCTCATCGACGCGCGGTCGGGCCTGGTACTGCCGCTGAGATCGAGGAGAATTGCCAGATTGAAAGGGGCATCTTCGGAGTCCGCGAAAGCGACTTTTTGCGGGACACCGTCTTCCAATACCTCGAAATCCTCCGATCGCAAATCTGTTACCGGCTTGCCCGCCTCGTCCGAAGCGGCCAAAACGAGGTTGACCATGCGAACGTCCGAACGAAACAGCAGACTGCTGTCGTCGATCGCGAAATCGGCCTTTGGCTGCTTGGTTTCGCTTTCCGCGAAACTGCTCGGCGCGGGGGGGCCTCGCAAGATCTCCTCGAGCACAGCAGGGGCCTGCCAGGGGAACTTGATGGGTGACTCCTTGGGAATGGGGTGATCGGTCAGTTCGACTTTGCCTGGGGTGTCGGCCTTGATTCGAAACTCACCATAGGCAGCGAAGGGATCATCGAGCCGGTCGCGCAGCCGCCAGATTGTTCTTTCCCGGGTTACGTCGATTCGGTTTCGAGAAAACTTGAGGCCCCGAGCGATCGTGACCTCCCGCGGCTCTTCCTCGGCGTCGAGCCGGATCCGGGTAATCCGCCATGGAGCCGAGAGAAACAGGTCGCCACTCTCGGTCTGGAGGCGGGCGCGCCGGACCATGCCGGAAACCCGTATGGCGCCGCTGGTGGTTGTCGCGTCTAGCGTGAAGTCGAATGGGAGACGGATATGGAGATCGATTGGCTCGTTGTCCGGAGGCTCACAGCGCACGACAATGCGGCCCGACGCCCGAACGACGCGGATATCCCCCTGAGTAAGTTTCCGGCCGGTGCTTTGCCCCCGAATTTGCAGCCCCGCTACCAGGCCGGCCTCCACGTACACTCCTCCCACGGAGTTGTGGACCTCCAGCGTCACGGCGGAGCCGCCGGTCACCGCTGAGGCGATCACAGCGACGCTTGAAAGTAGCCTTCGGCCGACGACGGTGGCGGCGAGCCTTGTCACCCCCTCATGGTAGCGTGGCGATTAGACTTGCAGGCTCACGAGCCGTGCGGTTGAGGAAAGCGGCAAGTACCTGTTTCGCGAATACAGTTACGGATCAATCAGCTGGTCGAGGAATAGCAGCTCATCAACTCGGGCGCAATGAACAGCGCCCCTCCGGCGACCAGAGGTCGTCGCTGCAGGCAGGAGGCCCGCGTCACCAGGGCGGTTCATTCCGTAGACGCATTTGTGAAATGATGCACTGAGCCAGGCTCGGCCGACGCAGTCGCCCAGTGCCACGAAGCGTGAGTGCTACAATGATCGTCCCGAAAAGAGGATCGGTTCGTAGGTGCCTGACACTCGGAGAGACAGCCATGCCGGATGAAACTAAGCCCTTGGTGGGCGTGATCATGGGAAGTCAGTCTGATTGGGAGACGATGAGGCACACCGATGAAATGCTCACACGCTTTGGTGTGCCCCACGAGTGCCGGGTGATGTCGGCGCACCGCACTCCCGAGATAACCACCGAATATGCGACAACGGCGGACGAACGAGGCATCCAAGTCTTGATCGCCGCCGCTGGGGGAGCGGCGCATTTGGCGGGCGTCGTAGCGGCGCACACTCTGCTTCCCGTGCTCGGCGTGCCCATCGAGAGCGCTGCGCTCAAGGGAATGGACTCGTTGCTTTCGACTGTCCAGATGCCGGGAGGGATCCCCGTAGGCACACTGGCGATCGGTAAGGCGGGAGCGACCAACGCAGCTCTGCTGGCGGTGGCCATCCTCGCCAACCACGACCCTCAGTTGAAGAAACAGCTGGTGCAGTTTCGCGAGCAACAGGCGGAGAAAGTCCGCAACGCGACGTTAGGATAAACGATTCCTGTTAGCTACGAAGGTAGAAGCGCGCGCCACGTTCTGGTCAGCCTGTTTTCAAAGCAGAAAGGCGGGCTAGTGGGGGATCGGCACGAGCTGGACTCGGAAAACCGTTCTCACATGGGGGCGGGTTGGGCAGCGGGCTCTTGCTTGGAATCGTGAGGTTCGGTGACCGGAGTCACGGTCTGGCCCTCCTCAGCCAGCGGGGAGCTGCTGTCCAGAGTCCTAGTCTCGTGCCAGGTGTGCACGATGCGGTGGATCACCGTGACATTCGACAACACGGCGATCACCCAGAGCACCGGCGCCATACGGTTGAAAAGCGCGCCGATGATGATGAGCACGATCCGCTCGGGTCGTTCCAGGAAACCGGCCTTGCAGCTCGGAATCACATTTTCGGCGCGGGCACGCGCGTAGCTGACCAGAACCGCGCCAGTCATGACGGCGGCAGTCAAGACTATGTAGAAGAAGCGGTTAATGCTGGCGTAATAAACGAGCAAGCCCATGAAGAGAATCAGATCCGAGTAGCGGTCGAGGACTGAGTCGAGAAAGCCTCCGAAGCGCGTAACGCGATTGCTTTCTCGCGCCACGGGGCCATCTACCAGGTCGAAGACGGCGCCGCAGAGCACCACGATGCCGGCGGAAAAGAACTCGCCTTGGGCGAAAAGCCAGGCGGCGACGCCGTTGATTCCCAAACCGATAGCGGTCAGGACGTTCGGATGGATTCGGGTGCCGGTAAGAAGGCGGACCAAGCCCCCGAGAATGCGCCCACAAGCGCTTCCAATAGCCCTGGTCAGTCCCATGACGACACGCTTTCGACTAACTCCCTTTTATAAACACACTCACGTTTCGGGCCGGTGCCGGCGGGCATGCCGCGCCCCGACGGATCTGTTAGGCGCCTGGAAATGGAAGGGCATGGCATACCGTGCCCGAAGTTCCCGATCGTCCACCTGGCTTCTAAACATACGTGAGCGAACTTATGAAATGGACTACTTAGGCTGATCGTGGATCGTTGCCAGCTTGATGATTTCGAATTCTTTGACTCCGCCAGGGGTTCGGACCTCCGTCGAATCACCAACTTTCTTGCCCATGAGCGATCGACCGATGGGGGACGTGGTCGAAATCTTGCCGTTCGGCACGTCAGACTCCTCCGAGGTGACGAGGCGGTATTCGAGTTCCCGGTCCGCGTTGATGTCATAGACTACCACGGTAGAACCGAGCCCGACCACACCCCGCCGAATCTTGCTGAAGTCGACCAAGCTCAGGTCGGCTACGCGTTTCTTGAGTTGCGCCAGCCGCGCACTCACGAGGTCCTGGCGCTCCTTCGCCGCGGCGTACTCGGCGTTTTCGCTAAGATCACCCAACTCCCGCGCCTTCTGGATTTCCTTAGGGAGCTCGTTGTAAAGCTCGTATTCGAGCGTCTTGATCTCCTTTTCGAGTTTTTGGATGAATTCAGGCGCCACGTTGCGTCCTCTAGGCCACGAAAAAGACCGGTTGCCCGGGCGAACCGGCTAGGAATTCCTCACTGCCCCGGATTGGCCTCGGGCACCGGGGGCTATCCCTAGCCAACATTATAAGACAGCCTCGAAAAATGGGCTTGGCGGATTTCCCAAGAGGGGCCCGCTTGCAATGAGCTCACCGCGGGCAGTCAAGCGAAAGCTGCCAGACGGGCTCGCTCCGCCAGCAGCCTGAATAAGCGGCTCTGGTCAGCTCCGACTGGCGAGACCATGGCGAACCCGAGCGAAACGCGATCATACGTGTTCGGTGTCGCTTTTGAGGGACGGAAGTTCTGCTTCTCGGCGGCGGTAGTCGCCACGGGCCAGAACCTTCTCCAGCCAAACATAGAGGACGATGAACAAGTAGCGGCTTCCCATTTCTTTGATCTTCAGTTTCGAGATGCCGCTGGTCCGGTTGGTCCAATTGATTGGGATAACGGCATAGGAATAGCCACGCACGATCGCCTTGAGAGGCATTTCTACCGTGAGGTTGAAGTGAGGGGAGATGAGCGGGTCCATACCCTGAATCACCTCGCGCCTGTAGGCTTTGAAAGCGTTCGTCACGTCGTTGAAGCGAATCCCGAAAACGGACTTGACGAACCAGTTGGCAAGACGATTCAGAACGAGCTTGTGGACCGGGTAGTCGACCACCTTGGCACCAGGGATGAAGCGGGACCCGAAGACACACTCATAGCCTTGAACGAGCTTTTGGTGATAGCGGACCAGGTCCTGTGCGCTGTCCGAGCCGTCGGCCATCATGATGGCCACGGCATCGCCGGTAAAGTGGCGAAGTCTGAGGCGAACGGCGTTGCCGAATCCGCGCGGTCCGGCGTTTCGAACGATTCTGATTCTGGGATCGGCATCGGTCAGCCGAAGCACAATGTCCGCCGTTGAATCCCGGCTTCCATCATCAACGACAATGACTTCGTAGGGGGTATTCGCTTGGCTTAGGGTTTGCCCCAGAACGCGAAGCGTCGCCTCGACCGTTCCTTCTTCATCTCTCGCCGGAATTACGACAGAAAGCTTCACCTTTGCCGTCCTTCCCCAACGACCCCAGCCGCGGGTCCCGTGTTCCCGAGCCGGCCGGCTTGGTGGGCTACGATCTCCTCTGTCATTCGGGCCACGTCGTATTGCAACTCCCAGGCAGGGAAATGCGTACGCAGCTTCGCTAGGTCGGAGATGTAGCAAATGTGGTCTCCGACGCGGTTCTCCGGGTGATACTCATACTGGAGTCGATAGCCGATGTCGCTCAGCAGGTCGACAGTTTCCAAAATGGAGAGGCTATTCGCCCGGCCTCCACCAAGGTTGTAGACTTCGCCGCACTTCGGGCTGTGATGGAACTGCAGAAAGAGCCTGGCCACGTCTAGGCAGTGGATCTGGTCGCGAACCTGCTTTCCCTTGTAGCCGTAGATCGTGTAGACGCGATCGTTGAGCGCGCACCAGACGATGTAGGCCAAATAGCCGTGCAGTTTGACGGCCGCGTGTTGCGGTCCTGTCAGGCAACCGGCGCGAAAAATGCCTACCGGCATGTTGAAATAGCGCCCGAACTCCTGGCACATTACATCGGCCGCCACTTTGGAAGCGCCAAACAAGGAGTGTAGGCAGGCATCGATCGACATACTTTCATCTACACCGTCGCGCTTGTCCTCGTAGTCATATCGTTTTTCGAGCTCGATCAAGGCAAGCTGGTTGGGACGGTCCCCGTACACTTTGTTCGTGCTCGTAAAGCAGAAGGGGGAATCCCGGCAATAATCGCGGGCGGCTACGAGCAGGTTAAGCGTGCCGACCGCGTTAACATCGAAGTCCTCGTAGGGGATTGAAGCCGCTTTGTCGTGGGACGGTTGTCCCGCCGTGTGGATGATGAAATCGGGCCGCTCGGTCTTCAGGAGTTCGCGGATACCCGCCCGGTCCCGGATGTCTAGGTCGTAGTGACGATAGCGGGAGAGCGAGGTGCTGAGATCGTCGGTGACCCAACGTGTGGACCCCTGCGGGCCGAAAAACTCCCGCCGCATGTCGTTGTCGACGCCGACTACCTCCCAGTCCGAGTCGGAGAGTAATCGAGCGCAGGCCGAGCCAATCAAGCCTCCCGAACCCGTCACGATTGCTTTCATGTTTTTCAGTGCCGTGGGAGAGTAGCTGTCCGCTTGGGGAAGTTTCTGTGAGCAGGCCTGCAACAAGGAAGGCTCAGACAGAACCTCCAGCGATAAAAGGATCGGCGGCTCCGAAGAAATCCGCGAAGCGCTATCTTCCCCCCAGTTTAGATGACCGCGCAGTTCGCTGGGTCGGAAAGTTTGGTTCTGTGAACGGCTTTCGCTCCAAAGAAACGGCGGTCGAATTCTGCTTGGGTCGACTTCCAAATCAGCTCAAGCTCTGCGCCTACGATGAGAGGCCTAGCGGCCTAGATCGATACCGAGCGATGGGGTTCCACCCGCTTAACCCGACCTGGCCTACCCCCTGGGCAGTGTCGGTGGGGTCGAACGGGACACCGTCGAAATCGAGTGTTGTTCGGAGACTGCGACGGGAGCTGCACTGGACCGGCCTCAAGGTGGCGGATCTCCGCGAAACGGGGGCGTCGGACGAATTGCCCGTATTCACTACCAGTCGCTAGACTGAGGGCTGGCAATGTTTGATTTGGTTCAAATAGGCTCCGGGGTGCCTTCGCCCCTGCCGAACCCCTCGACCGGCAGAGCAAAAGAGCGGCCGCCGTGGCTGAGGGCGCGAGCGCCGGTTGGGGCGAACTACGAACGTCTGAAGTCGCTTGTCACTAGCCTTAACCTCCACACCGTGTGTGAGAGCGCGGCATGTCCTAACATCGGCGACTGCTGGAACCGGCGCACCGCTACCTTCATGATCCTTGGAAACGTCTGCACGCGCCGGTGCGGTTTTTGCGCGGTCGAGAAAGGGGCGCCGCTCGAGGTTGACTACGACGAGCCCCGGCGGGTTGCGGATGCCGTGGCGGTGCTGGGACTTCGCTATGCGGTCGTCACCAGCGTCAACCGCGACGACCGGAGGGATGGCGGCGCTGAGTTATTCGCCCTCACGATCGACGCCATTCGAGAGCGCAATCCCGGATGCCGGGTGGAGGTTCTTACACCGGACTTCCAGGGGTCTCACGAGGCGATGGAAGCGGTGCTCGCCCGGCGCCCGGACGTCCTTAACCACAACATCGAAACCGTGCCGCGGTTGTACCGCACCGTTCGCCTGGGTGCGCGGTATCCGCGCTCGCTTGACATGTTGCTCCATGCGAAGCGGGTGGCTCCCGACATTCCCACGAAATCAGGAATGATGCTGGGACTGGGAGAATCGAGCGCCGAAGTCACCGCCGTCATGCGCGATCTCCGGAGCCACGAGGTCGACATTTTCACACTTGGCCAGTATCTGCGTCCCTCCCAGAAGCACCTCCCCATCCAGCGCTACTACAGCCCGGACGAGTTCGCCCATTTCAAGCGGCTGGGGTACGAGATGGGCTTTCGGCACGTAGAGGCAGGGCCGCTAGTCCGCAGCTCCTACCATGCCGATGAGGCGGGTAGCGAGGTGGCAAGCGTGTCGTGTCGACAGAGTCCGTAAAGGCATGGGAGCTGGGCGGCCACGGCTGGGTTATCGTGGTTCTGCGGGCGGTGATATGCTGGCTACGATAATTCAATCCCTTTCTTCACACAGAATAACTCGGGTCGGCATATGAGACCAGCGGGCCGTAGCGCCTTCCGATTCACCCACCTCTATTCGGAGAATTGGCGGAACTTCACGCAGGCGGACGTC
The DNA here is from genome assembly GCA_965248205.1 of Bryobacterales bacterium. GTDB lineage: Bacteria > Acidobacteriota > Terriglobia > Bryobacterales > UBA6623. Next base: position 4,008,650 of record CBDFIS010000006.1, on the reverse strand, counting down.
GCGCTCCAGCAAAGAGTTTTCCTTATTGGGCCCAACGCTTCGGGCAAGTCCAACCTGCTCGACATCTTCCGTTTTCTTCAGGACGTGGCTTCGGTGGGTGGAGGCTTTCAGGAAGCAGTAGGTAAACGAGGAGGCGTGTCCCCGTTGCGCTGCCTTGCCGCCCGCAAGCGTCCTGAGATATCGGTCTGGGTCCGAATTGGCGAGCACCAACGTGACACAGTCTGGGAGTACGAGCTGCGGTTTACCCAAGACCACCGGCGACGCGCGGTGATTCGAAGGGAAAGAGTAGCGAGGGAAGGAATCGACTTGTTCGTCCGCCCTGACGAGAGTGACCAAAATGACCCTGAGCGTTTGACGCAGACGTACCTAGAACAGGTCAACGTGAACAAGGAATTTCGGGACGTTGTTGATTTCTTGGGTTCGGTTAGGTATCTGCACGTCGTTCCTCAGCTCATCCGAGAGCCGGACCGCTCAGTGGGGAAGCGCAACGATCCATTTGGAGGGGATTTCCTGGAACAGATCGCCGGAAAAACGCAAAAGACTCGCGACGCTCGTCTTAGAAGAATAACGGGGGCGCTCAGCGTGGCTGTACCTCAACTCCTTGAATTGGGGCTGGTTCGGGACGTACGTGGCACCCCCCATTTGAGGGGCAAATACGAACATTGGCGGCCGCAAGGAGCCTGGCAAACCGAAGACCAGTTCTCGGATGGGACGCTGCGGCTTTTGGGACTACTTTGGGCCGCGTTAGATGGCTCGGGCCCACTGCTTCTTGAGGAGCCCGAGTTGTCGCTCCATCCCGATGTGATTCGCTTCATCCCCCAGATGTTCGCTCGACTCCAGCGCCGATCCGGTCGCCAGGTCATCATTAGTACCCACTCTCCCGAACTTCTTCAAGACCCCGGGATTGGGCTGAACGAAGTTCTGCTCTTGATTCCCAGCGTCGAGGGCACCGCGGTGCGCAAAGCAAGTGAATTCCACGAAATCCAAACTCTCCTCGATTCGGGTCTGAGCCTGCCAGAGGCTGTCATCCCCATGACTCGGCCCGCGAGGGTGCAACAACTTGCTCTATTCGCCGACTAATGCCTAAGGGTCGCCCCGTTGTTGTGTCCGCTGCTGTCGAAGGAGTAGTTGACGAGTCCGTGGTGCGACGACTTGTCCAAGAAGCCGGAGCAAGTCTGGAGCGTGTCTACGGCCGGAATGGGAAACGAGCGCTCCGAAGGGCAATCCACGGTTATAATCGTGGCGCTCATTACTCTCCATGGGTAGTCTTAATCGACCTCAATCACGAAGCTGACTGCGCTCCTCCCGTTCGGGAGATTTGGCTTCCGGACGCGGCCCCTCAGATGTGTTTCCGAATCGCAGTCAGAGAAGTTGAGTCTTGGCTGTTCGCGGACTGGGCTGGGCTATCCGAGTTTCTGCGCGTATCGGCGTCAAGGATTCCGAGCGAGCCCGAAGCTGTCGAACATCCAAAGCAAACGATGGTCGGCCTAGCCGGGCAATCAAGAAGCTCGGAAATCCGACAGGACATGACGCCGCGACTGGGTAGCGGGCGCTCCATTGGCCCCGCGTATACCTCTCGGCTAATCGAGTTCGTCGAGAGAAGATGGCATCCCGCTGCGGCGGCCAAGAAATCTGAGAGCCTCCGCCGCTGTCGCAAACGCCTGGCTGAGCTAGTAGCTTCCTTGGAAGTAATCCGGTAGAATTTACATTTCCGAAGCCTTTGTGGGGAGAAAACGCGCAGGCTGGGGGAGAACCCTGGCCGGCGCTGAAGTCTGCTCTTCGCCGGCCTAAAGAGCGTGCGGTTCAGGGCCGGCCTCACGTAATCCCCGGCACCGGAAGCCGAGAACACAGCTCTTCCACTTCGCCGCGAACGGAGGCCAGCAGGTCTTTATCCTCGTGGTTTTTGAGGGCTTTGGTGATCCACTGGCCCAGACGCTTCATTTCCGGTTCTTTCATGCCGCGCGTCGTTGCCGCAGGCGTACCGAGACGAATTCCGCTGGGGCGGAGCGGCGGGTTCGGGTCGTCCGGGATGATCTGCTTGTTGGTCGTGATGGAAACTTCGTCCAGGGTCTCTTCGGCGACACGGCCGTTGATGGCGAAACTCTGCACGGTGTCGATGACCATCATGTGGTTTTCGGTGCCGTCGGTGATCAGCTTGGCACCGTTTTCCATCAGGGTCTGAGCCAGGACCAGGGCATTGTCGAGAACCTGCCGGCAATACTGTTTGTATTCGGGTTGCTGCGCTTTGCCCAGCGTGATGGCTACAGCCGCCACTGCATTCATGTGCGGTCCGCCTTGTAAACCAGGGAAGACGGAGCGGTCGATCGTCTTCGCAAACTCCTTCTTGCACAAGATCATGCCGCCACGAGGACCCCGCATCGATTTGTGCGTGGTGGTGGTGACGAAATCAAAGCCTGAGTCGCAGGGATTGCGCATCACTCCGCCGGCGATCAAACCGCCGATGTGTGAAACATCGGCCATCGTGAGCGCGTCCACTGCATCCGCGATCTCTTTGAATTTCGAATAGTCATAGTCACGAGGGTAGGAAGAATATCCGCACAGCACGAGCTTGGGTTTCGTCTCGATCGCGGTCCGGCGAAGCTCATCAAAATCAATCCGGCCCTTCTCTTCGGGGAGTGTTTTGTAGCGAATGAAGTTGTAGATCTTGCCCATGTGCGAGACCGGCGCCCCGTGCGTGAGGTGGCCGCCGTGCGAAAGGTCCATGCCGAGCACGGTATCCCCCGGCTGGAGAAATGCCATGTAAACGGCCTGGTTCATCGGTGAGCCCGAAAGGGGCTGAACGTTGGCGTGCTCCGCGCGGAAAAGCTGCTTTGCTCGGTCCCGGGCTATGTCTTCGATCACGTCGGTATACTGCTGCCCGCCGTAGTAGCGCCTTCCCGGATAGCCTTCCGAGTACTTGTTCGTAAACACCGAACCCAGCGCCACCAGAACCTCCGGGTAGGTGTAGTTCTCGGACGGGATAAGTTCGATGCCGGCCTGCTGGCGTTTCTCCTCCCCAACGAGCGCATCGAAAATGGCGGGGTCGTTCGCTTGAAGCGATTGGCGGTTGGCGTCCATGTTTTTTCCTTGGAAGTTTTTGCTCTTGGCGGGAATGGGTTACCCAAGTAGCGATCCCGTCACCTGACGTTCGCAAAATATGGTGACCAATGCCGGTCGGGAACTGGAAAGGGCGGGACATGTCGCGCCCATACAAACAAACGAGATCGTTGATCCGCCTTGTGAATACGCGCTGGTCTGCCGAGGGCCGAGCCGGTCACTATATTTTGCGCAACTCAGGTAAGCCTGAAACCTCTGTTTCTTACCCGTGAGGACTTAGTCTCCTACTTTACTTTATCGTTCTGGATGGGTACGGGCGCAGCGACGTTCTGAAGGAATTCTATGAATATGACAACTCCGACTTTCTTCGAGGCCTCAAAGAGAAGGGGTTTTACGTCGCCCAGGGCAGCCTGGCGAATTATTCTCTTACCGCTCTCTCGGTAACGGCCACTCTAAACGCCGAATACATAGACAGCCTCACTGCTGTCCGGTTAAAAGTCGAATAGAATCAATTGGTTGGGGTCATAGGGGGATTCGTTTGGGGAGTCGGATGGCTGGAGTGCCTGTAAAAGGGGCATTTTTTCGAATTGCGTAACGCTGAGAATCTGTAGAATCTGGTAAAGACTCGCTTCCAGCCCGAGGCGTTTCCGGACGATGGCGATGAGCACGTAAATCGAGACAGCGATCCAGATCTGCGTCTTGACGGCGTTCTCGCTGGTGCCGTAAAACGAGTTGATTCGCAGATGTTGCTTGATCCACTTGAAGAACAACTCAATCTGCCAACGCGACTTGTAGATGTGGGCGATGGTCAGCGCCGGGAGCGCGAAGTTGTTGGTCAGAAACTTCAGCCGCTTGTTCGTCCGGGCGTCGAAGTAACTGACCCTCCGCAACGGGTCGGGATAGGCTTGGGCCGATTCGATGGCAGCCAGTATGACGGTCTGATCCGAGCGCAAGCCCGTGGATTTGTCGACGGGATGCGAGTAGCGCCGTTGGAGCAAGATGTTCTTCTTGGTTCGCACGACGAAGAACGACGAGCAGAGAGTGAACACGAAGAGGCGTTCGAAATCGACGTAGGCCCGATCCATGACGTAGAACGCGCCGGCCTCCGGGCCGATCTCGTCGAGGATGTTGATGTCGTGCACTTTGCCTCCAGTAATGCGGATGAACGTGGGAATATTGCCGTGCAGATCCAGCAGCGTGTGCATCTTCACGGCGGCTTTTTGCTTGCGGAATCTCGCCCACGGAAACAGCGACAGGCAGAGGTCGATTGTTGTCGAGTCGAGAGCGTACAGAGTCTGGTCCAAGTCCACACCGATCGGGTCGTGGGCATATAACGGCCGTGCCATGCCAATCAAGACCTGCGCGAAGTCCGCGTAGATCCGCCAGTCGCGCGACTCGTTCGCGTCGGCCAGTGTCGAGCGCGCTACCCTGCCGCGGAATCCCATGTGGTAGAGTTTGCCGTGCATCGAACGCAGGCACGTCTCGATGTCGCGGAGGCTTGCCCGATAGGTCAGCTGGGCGAATGCCATCGCAAGAAACTGATCCCAGCAGGAGAAACTTTTCAGATAGGAATCGCCGCGGTAGCGCGATACACATTTCTGAAACTCTTTGCTCGGTAGGTGCTCGATCAGTTGGGAGAAAACCGTACGGCCAAGGTTCATCCCTCATTGTGCCGCGTCCGGATGCTCCGTTCAGGCGACCATTTGCGGCCTCGGGATTTCAAATCGTTCCCGGGCAAAACAGGCCATAAGACATTGAACGGTCGAGACTTACCGTCCGATGGCGCGACTTTCCCCGGACAGCACTGAGACAGCCTCGTGGCCGCCGATTTGAAGGACAAGGCTGACTGGCGCCCGGTGAGGCGATTGCTGCGGAAGAACCGGTTGACGGAATTCCTACAGCGGTGGGGCTACTCGATCGTTAGTTTTTCGACGGTGTATTACAACGCGGACCTCACTCAGGCGGATTTCTACTTCTCGAAATGGTGGTACTTGAATCTGTTTGACTGGAATTTCCGTTTTGGCCATCCCGCGATGGTCAGGATACTCCGATCCGCGGCTCGGGTGCAAGGTCTTCGTCTTCCTCTCACGATCGATGCTCCGTTCGCTCCCGTTTGGGTCGCTGAATGCCGCTCGATCGCCGCGTTCCAGCTCGCTGGAGGGCTTTTCGCCGACACGGCTCCGAGTAGTTCCCTCTTCAGCAACCCAGCGTCTCTTCTCCGTCGCAGCCGTCGCCCGTTACCCGCCTGGCACAGGCAGCGCCCAGATCCGCCCCAGCATCTCAGCGAACAGCTTGCGGTTGAGATGCCCCTCGGCCAACAGCAGCCAGTAATAGCGGGCATGCTTGACCAGCCGTCCTCCGGTTTTCATCAACCGATGCTGCAAGCTCGTCAGCGACCAGTTCTTGATCCTCTGCGCCAGCCCCAGCCGCCGCCACAGGTTCCCCAGGTTGTAGGCCAACACGCTCAACTGCAAACGCACCTCGTTTGCCCGGAAACGATGACAGGACAGCCGTGTCCAGTGGGTTGCCTGCTTGCCTTCCTTGATCCATTGCTCGGCCGTGCCGCGCTTGTTGTAGAAGCGCACCAGCGACCGACTGGGCAAGCTCATGCTCGTGACGATGAACCCGACGCGAGGAAACAACTCGCCTTGGTGGTGCTCAACCTTGGCCACAACCCGCCGAGGCTTCGACCAACTCGCGGCCTGATAGCGGAAGCTCTTGTAGCGCACTAGTGGCTTCAGGCTCGGCCTGCCCGGCGGACGGAACAGAATCTCTTCGATCTCCAACTCCAGGTTCTTGTTTGCTGGGATGCGAATGACGTAGTCCACTCCGCGATCCTCCAACGCCTCGTAGATCTCCGGCTTGGCGAAGGCGGCGTCGGCGCGGAACGTCACTTGCTTGCCTTCTCCCTGTTGGCGCTCGATCTCGGGCAGCAGCAGTTCGTCCCAGTCCTCGGCGCTGGACACGTTACCCGCTCGCAGCTTCGCCGCCAGACAATCACCGTGCTGGTTGAACAGCAACAGCGGGTGGTAGCAGGTGGACTCGAAATGGCCGTTGTAAGCGCTGCCTTCCTGCTGACCGTGGACCGGGCTTTCCGTGGAGTCCATATCGAGCACGACACGCTCGGACTCGTCCTGCGCTTGGGCTTGAGCGACCAACTCGCGGTTCACCGCCATCAGCCCAAGCAGGTTCTCTTCACTGGCCAGCAGCTCTGCCTCAAAGCTTTGTAGACGCGACGTAAGCGCCCCGCCGCGATCCCAGTTCTTCTTCGAGCCGATCAGACGAAAAGTCGGGTCAGCCGAGACACGGGCAGCATCGTTGAGATCCTCGTAGCCGGCGAGGCGGCTGTAGACCGATTGCCGCACCAGGTCGGCCAGTGGGAACTTCTTGTTTGTGCCTTGCCGCGAATCCGTCAGATGCTCGTCGATCAGCTTGCCCAGTCCGAGCCGCTCGTCCAGTTCCCGAATGAGAATCAGGCCACCATCCGAGGTGACGCGCGATCCTTGGAAATCGACTTTCAGAAATCCGTTGAAGGTGAGCTGAAACGGCTTGTTTTCTTTTTCACCCATTGGGTGTTGGCCTCCGTGCGTCCTGACAGGGCTTGAACCCCTATAAATAAAGACGCTGAAGGCCGCTGCAAGGTCGGGATGCCGAAATCAAATTGGAAATGCGGGCCTACAGTCCAGACGGGGAGAAACTTCCTCTTTATACCGGTCCGCTTCCGCCGCCGCAAGTCTGCATTCGTAGCAGATTCGTATCTGATGACGGCCTCCCGCTTTGGTATAGTCCATCCTGAGATGTTTCTGTAGTTGGGAAAGGCTGATGCAAGCGCGTATTCTGGCCATGGTACTAGCTGGCGGGAAGGGGGCGCGCCTGGAACCGCTCACCCGCGAACGGTCCAAACCCGCCGTGCCCTTTGGGGGAAAATACCGCATCATTGATTTCGTTCTCAGCAACTTGATCAACTCGGGCATTTACTCCATCTACGTGCTCACACAGTTCAAGGCCCAGTCGCTACTCCAGCACTTGCGCGACGGTTGGCAGTTTTCCGAAATCCTCAAGAACCAGTTCGTGATCTCCGTCCCGGCGCAAATGCGCAAAGGAGAAAAGTGGTATGAGGGCACTTCGGACGCCATTTTTCAGAACATTCATTTGATTGAGCTTTCCAGCCCCGACCTGGTAGCGGTTTTCAGCGCCGACCACGTCTACCGCATGGACATCACCCAGATGACCGCCTACCACGAAGAGAAGGCAGCCAAAGGAACCGTAGCCGCCCTACCGATTCCGGTCGAGCAGTCAGAACGGTTCGGCACGATTGAGATTGACCGCGACTGGCGAATTGTGCGCTTCCATGAAAAAGTAGCGGGCCCTCCCCAGATCCCTGGTCGTCCGGGGTGGGTGCTGGCCTCCATGGGCAACTATATCTTTGATGCGGAGGTGTTGGTCGATGAACTGAAGCGAGACGCCGCCAAACCCGACAGCGCCCACGACTTCGGTGGCAACATGCTGCCGGAGATGGTGGTCGAGCATCCCATCTACGCGTACGACTTCCTCAGCAATGTAGTGCCCGGGGAGGCTCCGGAAAGGCGCGGCTACTGGAGGGACGTCGGAACCATCGAGGCTTACTACGACGCCAATATGGATCTACGCTCTCCCTCCCCTTCTGTGAACCTGCACAACGACCGTTGGCCGCTCAGGACCGCGGAATACCCCGTAGGTCCCACGAAATTCACTTCTGACGCGGAAGGGGCCCGTGGCCACGCTCTCAGCTCTATCGTTTCCGAAGGCTGTGTTATCAATGGTGCCGAGGTGGTGGACTCGGTCTTCGGCCGCCGAGTCCACGCCGAGCCAGGCGCTCTGGTGCGTGACTCCATCGTGATGGACAATTGCTACATCGGGGCGGGAGCGAATATTCGCCGAGCAATTCTGGACAAGAATGCCCAAGTCCCCCCGGGAGTGAAGATCGGCTACGACCCGGATCGCGACCGCGAGCGCTACGACGTGAGCGATACCGGTATCGTCATTGTCGAGGGGCACCGGTCGCCGATCGAAATCACGTCCGTGAGCGTGTAGGAATCGCTCGGGCGCAGAAAACCGAGGCTACTAGTGTTTATGACGGCCAGGTTAGGCCTGGAGGCGAGGTGAACGTGCGTTCAGCAGAAAAAGGGGGCGCGCGTAGCCTGCCCTTGCGTTTTGATGAGCAGAGTTGTGGACTGATTGATCAGCTCGGGTCCGGGAACGGTAGAGATCGGCTCGGTAGCGGGGCTGGAAGACGGCCCGTGGTAGGGCTTAGCGATCAGGCGGACCGTGGCTCCGACGTGGGGTGGAGCTCGCCAAGCAGGGCGACGTTAATCAAGAAGCGATCGCCTTCTTGATGGCAGGTTTGTGCCGACGCCAGACCCTGTAACTCGTAACCCGACAGCAATACGATCGAGGGCGAGGGGACAGGTTCGGGGCTCAGAACGTCCAACTCTCCAGCACTGCTGTTCTGGATAAAGACGCCGGACTCGGCAAGAGATCCGGACTCGTCCAGCCACTTTAGACGGGCTGTTCCCAGATCCGGGTTTTCGGAACGGGGCCGCTGTTTGCCTAGGAACCGAACTCCGACGCGGAAGCCGTGATCTGTCCTCTGACAGCCGTCAACCAGGCCCTGGTAGTCGTCGCCTCCGGGGAGGATCAACCACACTTTCTGGTCTACCGGTACCGGACGGGGCGAGGAAACCTCCAAGCCCTGTGGCGACCGCTCTGACAGTTCGACTTCAAGATAGTTTGAGTTGCCTGCTTCGCCCACCCAGCTCATCGCGGCTGGCGATGATGAGAGATCGGCCCTTCGCTCGGGGGGCTCGGTTTCCGCTAGGCTTTCGCGCTGACTCGGCCGACCAGTGGCCCGCTGCCAAAGACTACTGAGCCGAAGCTTCACGAGCATAGTATCCGAGGTTGGATCGATCGGTGCAATCGGCGAAACACACTAGTTTGAGACCATCCGAAAGCACTATCCATGGTTCTATGGAGGGCTCCCCACCGCTGAGAGCCCTTCCGATGGAGAGCGGTCGCTGGGGACGGATCTAACGTGGTGCTTGGGGGGGAGTCCGGGTTCAAATATTCCCGTAGCCGGAGAGCCTTTGGTGGCTGCTGTACATTTTGTCTTCAAGGTTGCCAGTGGCTTCATCGCCCATTTGCCGAACTAGATGGAGACCGACCAGATACTTGTCGCCGTCGGGCTCACAATAGCAGGTGGACCCAAAACACTCCTCGGTGACCCCGGAGAGGCGAACCATCGACGACACCGGTACTTCTCTGGGGACTTCGAGTTGAATCCCCTCCTCGCTAAGGTTTCGGACCCGGACTTGCTCCTCGTTGTGCGCTCCCGTGGGACCAGCCCACGACAGCGTACCTTCCCCAGCCAAAGGTTCCCGGTCGTTGCGACGCCGCTCCCGGAACACAAGCACGACCCCCGCGAAATACCCGTCATCCTGCGGCCGGCAGTGCCGCAAAACACCCCTGTATTTCTTGTCTTCCCCCGCTGAGATGGTGACCGTCTGGCCGACCGGGATTTCGTCCGGAAGCCGGATTCCGAGGCCCTTTGAAGACGTGTCCGTGATTTCGACCTCTAGCGCTGAAAGCTCTCCGTCCGGCTTTTGCCATCTGACAGTCGCCGACTCGGCCGCGGAAACCCGTGGCTCCCGTCGTTTTTCCCATTGATTTCTGGAAGTCGAGTTTCGCTCGGGACGGCCAGGGGCGAAAACGTCGAGAACAGCATCGGCAACAAAGCGAAAGGCAGATGCAATCCTCAGTGTCACCTGGTCTATTATGCTTGCTTTCGTCCCGATGGACAACGGAACTTTCGGTTCATAAATACAGCAGGGAATATAGTACTTTAGTTTGGGAAGTTATAAGACAAGCCCCTAATATGTCCCGGAACGCGGTAGGTGCATAGGACACGCATCTGCGCGCGCTTCACAAACGTAGGTCTAGTTGCGTCCTCTAACCAGGAGCCAATTTCCGATTCGGCAGAGCGCCTAAGTGTTGGCGTATCCTGGCGGTGGGACCGCATCCGAGCTGGTAGTCGCCGATCGTGGGCAAGGCTTCCTCTGCGGGCCTGATCCGAGAGCAGCCAGAGGCAAAGACACCTACTATAGAAGTATGATCGAGTTAGCCCAAAAAACATGCGTGCCCTGCCGGGGAGGAGTGCCACCGCTTCGGGGGACTGATCTCCAGCGCTTGGCCGATCAGGTGCCTGAATGGAAGGTGGTCGAGGAGCACCACATCGAAAGAACCTTTGGGTTCTCGAATTTTCGGGAGGCCCTAAAATTCACCAACCAGGTTGGGGAACTCGCGGAGGAGCAAGGCCACCACCCCGATATCTATCTTGCGTGGGGCAAGACCGGGATCAAGATCTGGACGCACAAGATTGACGGACTAACGGAAAGCGACTTTGTGATGGCCGCCAAGATTGACGCGTTGTGAGTTTGTGAACCGCCGTCTTGACTTTGGGTTGGGGTCACTGCGTTAAGACCCCACTTCTCCTCGATAGACTGTGCCCGTGAGAATTGTGCTGGTTCTCAGAGTAGGTGACGCAAAAGGGCCCGGACGCCGATTCGAGGTAGGCCGGGCCGTATCAGTCTCCACGGGCGGCGTGGAGCTCTTTGGTGAGCTGGCTGGTGGCGTTCCAGAGCAGCATCAAGTCGTTCCCGCAGCCCACCAGCTTCATTCCGCGATCGATCCAAAACTTGGCCATCTTAGGGTCGCGGGTCTGAATGGATGGGAAGCGGCCGTGGCGGTTGCAGGCCTCGATCACCGTTTCGATAGCGCCGATAACATCCGGGTGCTCGAACTGGCCGCCGACTCCGTATGAAATCGAAAGATCCGCCGGCCCGATCATGACGGCATCAACGCCGGGCACTGAGACGAGCTCATCGCAGCGCTCGACGGCGGCCTTGGACTCAATCTGGAAAATCACAAGGCTCTGCTCGTTGAGGTGCTCGGTGATTTCGGTCACTGACGCGTTTGCGTAGTTGACGATGGCCGGCGTAAAGCCGCAACCACGGACGCCTCGAGGCGGGAACTTTGTCCAGCTGATTGCCTTCGCGAGGACTTCGGCTGAGTCGACCCGGGGAAAGATTATGCCTTCGGCCCCCATGTCGAGTGCGCGCGCGACCAGGGAGTACTGGAAATCAGCGACCCGAACGATCGGCGTGATGGTCGTCATGGAACAACTGCGCACCAAATCCTGAATCGTCTCGACCGTAAAGGGACCGTGTTCGGTGTCGATGAAGATCCAGTCGAGTCCGGCAGCAGCGTACATGCGGGGGATCTCGGCCGAGCGTGACAGGGACACACTGCAGCCAAACGCAACGTGGCCTTCTTGGAGCAGTTTCTTGGTTCGGTTAGCTCGCATAAGGTACAAGTATTGCATTTTGGCGGTGAGGGGTTTAGTATTCGGGTAGCAAAGAGTCGGGAGGCTGTGATGGTGATCAATAGTCTGCGAATACTCCTGAGCCTGGTCTTCGCCGCGGCGCTCTTTGGAGCCTCTCCGCGCGTGGAGTCGGTCGAGCCTGACAGCGGCCAGGTAGGAGCTGAATTGGTTGCGAAGGGCGAAGCCCTCGACGCGCGACAGGTGTCAGCGTTCTACCTGACAGACGGCGAACATGACCACAAGGCGGAGATGAAGGAGCAGACCTCGGAGTCGATTCGGTTTGTGATTCCGGCGAAGGTCCCTCCGGGTCGATACGCCCTGATGTTGGAGACGAGGGGGGCCAACGCGAGCTGGCTCCAGCAGCCCGTCTACTGTACGGTGCTGGAGTAGTAGCAGTCCGGTCGTCTGTTCCGTTTGTGCCGGTCAGCGGTGGTACGTCGAGTCAGGGGCGCAGTTCCGTCTGGGCGGTGAGGCTTTCCCGTTCGTGCCCCGGGAGAGAGTCCATCCCGGGGTTCCCGCCAGCCAGTCGCAAGATCGCCCACTCGGCGTGTTCGCGGATGACGGCGTCTGGGTTGCTTGCGAGCCGGCGTAGGGGTTCGAGAAACTTGCTGTCACCGCTGTTGCCCATGGCGATCGCGACGTTTCGCAAAAACCCCCGGTAGCGGGTTCGCTCGACGGGAGTATCGGCGAACCGACGGCTGAATTCCTCTCGTGTCATCGACGCGAGATCTTCGAGCGACGGGAGCTTGTGCTGGGGTTGAAACTCCGGCGCGTCTGTCGTAGCAGCTCGGCCATTCCAAGGACAGACATCCTGGCAGATGTCGCAGCCGAAGATGTGGGCGCCGATTTCAGAGCGATTCTGCTCAGGGATCTCCCCTCGCAGCTCGATCGTCCAATAAGAAATGCATCGGCGCGAATCGAGTGCGTGAGAGGGTCCGTCGGGGTTGCCGGTCGGCACCAACGCGTCTGTCGGACAGGCCTCGATACAGCGCGTGCAGGTGCCGCAGCGAAAGGCGGCCGGTTGGTCAGCTTCAAGTGCAAGCGAGGTGAGCAGCTCGCCCAGGAAGAGCCACGAGCCCAGTTGCTGGTTGATCAGGCAGGTGTTCTTGCCGATCCACCCCAGACCAGAGTGGTGGGCGTAAGCCCTTTCGAGCAGTGGAGCAGTATCAACGCAGACCTTGTAGTCAAAGGCCCCGACCTCGTCGTGAATCAACTCCACCAGCCGATTGAGCTTTCGTCGGATCACCAGGTGATAGTCGTCAGCCCATGCATAGCGCGAGATCCAGCCTCGATCTTCGCAGCTCACTTCGGTCGAATAGGGATCTTCCGTGTTGTAAACGAGGCCGATCGAGATCACGGACTTCGCGGAAGGAAGAAGGCTGTTGGGGTCGCTTCTCATCGCACCGCGGCGACCCTCGAGGTATTTCATTTCCCCGGCAAAGCCCTGATCGAGCCACTCGGGATAGAACAGGGATTCCAGGGTCGGTTCGGCGGGAGTGACCCCGACCAAGTCGAACCCGGTCTGCTTGGCTAACCTCTTGACTGCCTCCGCCGTCACGCTACTTGTGATGATAGACGAGTAGGTCCGAGGGTGCCCACGAAGTAACGGAGCAATCCCTGCAATCCCAGCGGCGCTTGCACGCCGTTTCAGGCCCGGCTAGAATCAAGGATTCCCCTTAACTGTTTCCAGGAGGCTACATGGACGTCGAGCAGCAGGTGAAGGAGATTATTTGTGAACAGCTGAGCGTCGAGGAGTCCGAAGTGACACGCGACGCTTCGTTCGTCGAGACGCTGAATGCCGATTCACTCGACATCGTGGAGCTGATCATGGCGTTTGAGGAAAGGTTCAACATCGACATTCCTGACGAGCAGGCCGAAAAAATCAGGACGGTGGATGACGCTGTCAAGTACCTGGAGACACGCGTCAAAAAAAAGAAGAAGTGAGTGCCACCTGTGTCGGTGCGATTAGGAGGGAGTTGGATTGCCACGGAGGGTCGTCGTTACGGGAGTGGGCCTTGTGTCTCCGGTTGGGGAGGGGACGGAGGAGACGTGGCAAGCTCTTTGCGAAGGCAGAAACGGCATCGGCCCGATCACACTGTTCGACTCTGAGGGCTTCGCTTGTCGAATCGCCGGCGAAGTTAGTGGTTTTGATCCGCTCGACTATGTGGGCAAGAAGGATCTCAAGAAGATGGGGCGATTCATCTTTTTCGCGATCGCCGGCGCAGAGTTCGCGCTTCGAGCTTCCGGCCTTTCTATAACCCCAGACATCGCCGAACGCGTGGGCGTCTACATCGGCAGCGGCATCGGCGGGTTCGACGTGATCGAACGTGAACACCGCGCGCTGCTCGAGGGTGGCCCTCGCAGAATCTCCCCTTTCTTCATTCCGGGCAGCATCGTCAACTTGGCGTCCGGGCAAGTGTCGATCCGTTTCGGCGCCAAGGGTCCGAATTCCGCGACAGCCACCGCGTGCACGACGGGAGCCCACGCGGTAGGCGACTCTTTCCGGATCATCGCTCGCGGTGAAGCGGATGTGATGATCTGTGGCGGGGCCGAGGCGGCTATAACACCGATGGGGGTTGGGGGGTTTGCGGCAATGAAAGCCCTTTCGACTCGGAATGATGAACCCGAGCACGCTTCCCGCCCCTGGGACGTCGACCGGGACGGCTTTGTGGTGGGCGAGGGTGCTGGAGTCCTGGTCCTGGAGAGTCTGGACTTTGCCATGCGCCGCGGGGCGCCGATCGTCGCTGAGCTGGTCGGATACGGCATGAGCGGGGACGCGCACCACATTACATCTCCGCCCGAGGATGGCAACGGCGCGCGTCGCGTGATGTTGAATGCCATTCACGATGCCGGCATTTCCAAGGAGGCGATTAGTTATATCAACGCCCACGGAACATCGACGCCTGTCGGCGACCGGATTGAGTCCGAAGGCATCAAGGAAACGTTTGGCGAGCATGCCCACAAGCTGGCTGTCAGCTCAACCAAGTCAATGACCGGGCATTTGCTCGGTGGCGCGGGGGGGCTCGAGGCCGGTGTGGTCGTCTTGGCGTTGCGTGACCAGGTGGCCCCGCCGACGATCAACCACTTCAAGGCGGATCCCGAGTGCGACCTCGACTTTGTCCCCAATCGGTCGCGGCCCATGGAGATGGAGTACGCGCTGACGAACTCCTTCGGTTTCGGCGGCACCAACGGCGCCCTCGTTTTCAAGCGTTACGCCAACGGCTCGTGAGCGGCGGCGAGTACCGGGCGGCAACCGGTTCGTCCTAGGGGCCGGGGGATCCTACTAAAGGCTTAGGTCACGATGAATATCTTCGTTTGCCTCAAGCAAGTAGCGGCTGGGGATTCGACGATCCGAGTGGAGGAAAGCGGCCACTGGATCCGAGAGTCTGACCTCGGCTACGAGATGAACGAGCCCGACTCCTTCGCGATGGAGGAGGCACTCCGGATCAAAGAGACGCACGGCGGAGAAGTGGTGGCTGTCTCGGCCGGGCCGGCACGAACCGCGTCGACGATCCGCGAGGCGTTGGCGAAAGGGGCCGATCGCGGTCTCCTGATCGAAGACGATCAGTTATCTCGAGCGGATGCTTACACTACGGCGCAAGTGCTGGCGGCCGCTCTGAAACGAGAAGAGCGCTGCGACTTGGTCCTTACAGGCTTGCAATCCGACGATATGGGTTTCGGGCAAACCGGCGTGATCTTGGCTGAGCTGCTCGGCCTGCCGCACGGGACCATCATCATGGAGGTCAGCGTGCAACAGAATCTCGTCCGCGTCAAGCGGGAACTCGAGGCGGGATGGTTCCAAGAGGTCGAGCTTCCGCTGCCGTCACTTCTGACGATTCAGTCCGGTATCAACAAGCCCCGTTACGCCACGTTGATGGGCATCAAGAAAGCAAAGACCAAACCCTTGCAGCGCTACACGCCGAGCGAGCTGGGCGTTACGTTGTCCTCAGGTCAAATCGTCCGCCGTCTTTATACGCCTCAAAGGAAGAAGCAAACGCAGTTTTTGGAGGGCGCGGCTGACGATGTGGCGGCGCATCTCGTGGAGAAGCTGCGGTTCGAGGCGCGCGTCCTATGAACGTTCTGGTGGTCACCGAGCAGCAGGGAGGCAAATGGCACAAGATGTCTTGGGAAGCGCTTGCCGGCGGCCAGCAGATTGCGGCGTCCCGCGGCGGCGGTGTTGACGCAGCGGTCCTAGGCACGGGCATAGGGCCGCTGGCCGAGGAGTTGGCGGAGTGCCAGGTCGACCGCGTTTTTGCCGTCGAGCATGAGTTACTCGGGCAGTACTCTCCCGACGGCTACACCGTTGCGCTCCGGCAACTGCTCGATCAGGTCAGGCCGGGCGTTGTTCTATTTCCGCATACGTACCGGGTTCGCGACTTCGGACCGAAGCTGGCGGCATCCCTTGGACGTGCATTCCTCAGCGACGCGGTTGGTGCGACATACCAAGACGGGGAGCTGGTCTTCGTGCGACAGCTTTTTCAAGGCAAGCTGAACGCGGATGTAACTTTGAGCGGCGAACCCCCTTTCTTTGCATCTCTGCAGTCAGGAGCTTTCCGCGCCGACCAGCTCAAAAGGGCGCAGATCCCAGTGGCCGTAAGCCAGATCGACGTCGCCCTGAAGGCAGAGGACATCCGCACCCGTTCCGGGGAACCCTTTCGTGAATCCAAAGGCGAAGTCGACCTCTCTTCGGCCGGAATCATTGTTTCCGTCGGGCGAGGTATCAAAGACGCCGAAAACATTCGTGTCGCAGAAGAATTGGCCGATGCTTTCGGCGGAGAGATTGCCGCCTCCCGACCGATCTGCGACAGCGGCTGGCTGCCCCTGGAGCGCCAAATTGGAAGCTCCGGCCAGACTGTTTCGCCCAAGCTCTATGTTGCTCTCGGCATCTCCGGCGCCATTCAGCATATGGTAGGCATGAAGGGTTCTCAGACCATCGTTGCCATCAATCGAGACTCGGGGGCCCCTATTTTTGAGTTGGCCGACTACGGAATCGTGGGAGATCTTTTCGAAGTTGTACCCGCGCTGACGAAGGCCGTTCGGAAAGCTAAGGAATAGCACCCGAAGGCAAGGTGTGACCGTCGGACGGTCTGGTTGTGGACCACGGATCCTGGCCGGTTGCCCGGTCTCCCCGCCACGCCCGCCCCTACCGGAGCTAGCCGCTTTTGCCTCGCTACTGCCGAAGCACACGGTAGGTTAGCTAACGGTTCGTCGCTTTTACGCTATTATCCCCTCAGGCGTCTGAGTTTCCCCCTGCCTACCATGATCTCCCGTCTCGTTTTTCTGCTGGTCTTAGGCCTGAGTGTCGGGTATTTTTTCTGGGTTTTGGGGAAGCGCCTCGGGTCGATTCGGGCTGCCCGACCTCGATTGTCCGTCGATGACCCCGGCCGCCGGCTGTGGCGAGCGTTTGCCGAAGTGATGCTGCAAACGCGCGTTATGCGTGAGCGCCCGGTCGCGGGCTTCCTCCACGGTCTGGTGATGTGGGGCTTTTTTGCGTTTGCGTGGGTCAGCATCGAGCATCTGTCGCTGGGATTATTCGGTCTGGAGCACGCTCGAGCGGACCAAAGCTGGTACGGTACGTTCGCCGCCTTGTGGGCGATCGCGGTCCTGGCGGGTATAGTTGGGCTCACGTTCCGGCGGTTCGTGCTTCGTCCCCGCTCGTTGGGAGGGGCATCCGTCTCATCCGGCCTCGTTGCGGTTTTGATTGTGTTGTTGATGGTTACCTATCTAGTTGGTTGGCGCGGGGTCGAGGTGGAGACCACGGCTTGGCGGATCAACTGGTGGCTCCACACGCTGTCTTTCCTCGCCATGTTTTTTGTCATTCCGCACTCGAAGCACCTGCACTTGGTGTTGGCCCCAATCGTGATCTTTTTTCGCGAGGAGACGACCAGCGGCATTCGAGCGTTGCGAGACGAAGACGACAACGACTTTGGGATGCTGCACTTCGGGGATCTCTCCGCTAAGGATATTCTTGATGTAAATACTTGCGTCGAGTGCGGCCGTTGCACCGACGTCTGCCCCGCGAATACGATCGGCGGATCACTCAACCCCAAGGAAGTAATCTTGCAGATACAGCGAGGGTGGCTGGCGGGTGGAGAAGTGATAGCCGGCACCGCTCAAGAGGTTAATACCGGTCAGAGCTGGGTTCCGGAGGAGGACCTGTTCCAGTGCCTTTCCTGTGGCGCGTGTGAGCAAGCTTGCCCCGTAGGGATTGAGCACGTAGGCGCGAAGATTCTCGATCTGCGGCGAGGGCTGGTCAGCGAGGGCCGCACCCACAACGACAAGCTGTCGGATTTGTTCAGCGCCATGGAACGGACGCCGCATAATCCCTGGCGAGTGGGCCACGACATCCGCGCCAAGTTGGTTGATGGGGAGAAGTTTCCCATCTTTGACGGAAGCCAGCAATGGCTGCTTTGGCTCGGCTGCGGGAATTCTTATGATCCGCATGGGCAAGACGTCGCGCGGGCCATGAAGAAAATTCTCGAAACGTCGCAGGTTTCCTGGGGAGTGCTCCCCAGAGAAACTTGCTGCGGCGAGCCTGCCCGCCGGGCAGGCAACGAATACCTTTACCTGGAGCTTTCCGAGAAGGTCATCGATGTCTTCCATGGCAAAAACGTGAAGAACATCGTCACCTGCTGCCCTCACTGCAGCCGCGCGTTGGACGTCGATTACCGTCAGAATCCCTCGTATCAGGAGCTGGATATTCGCATCCTGCACCACAGCGAGCTGATTGACGAGCTGATGCCCGATTTAGGGATCCGGCCTGAGCGTGAGACCGTTACCTACCACGACCCGTGTTACTTGGCTCGGGGAAGGGCAGTCGTGCGTCAGCCGCGTGCTGTTATCGAAGCCTGTGGCGGCGACGTCGTCGAGATGCGGCGCAACCGCGAGCACACTTTCTGTTGTGGGGCGGGTGGCGCCCAACTGTTCATTGCCGACGACAAAGCCGAGCTACCCGGCGGCCGCGTTAACCACAAGCGGTTTGACGAGATCATTGAGACAGGTGCTCGGACCGTGGCCGTGGCTTGTCCCTACTGTCCGATTATGCTGAACGACGCCGCTCAACACGCTCATCGAGAGGACATCCAGGTAGTAGACATCGCCGAACTGGTCGCGAGCAGGATTCCGTGATTTCGTAGGCGCGGAGATCTCCAGTCAGCTTGGCAGTGGCAAGCGTTGCAGGTTGCCGCCTGCGATAGTAGATGGCTAACTGGTCAAGCGCTTCGCCTTTAACATTTCAAAGCCGCGAGCACCGAGCCGCGAACGCGAGTGAGTACGTTGGGCCCACCGGCCCACCCAAAGGGATGAAACCGGTGGGTTTTCGACGAAGCGGTCACTCGATCAAATGGTCGCCCAGACGCTGCCTTGCTCGCCATGCATCCTTTCATTCAACAGAAGATTTTCAATCACCCTTACAGAGAGGTGTTCGGGGCGAAGCTCACGACTGGGGCCGGCGAGCCTCCTCATTTCATCTCAGTTCACTGCTAACGCACACCCTCGCGACGAGTAAATGGACCCGCAAGGCCGTGGTATTCTAGGAAAAGTAAACCTTCCGAGGGGCCTGTGGCGCAGTTGGGAGCGCGCTTCCATGGCATGGAAGAGGTCGAGGGTTCGAATCCCTCCAGGTCCACCAATATTTCCAACAACTTAGCTCTTACAGCCAACCCGCCCATCCCGCACAATTCCCGCATTTGAATCAGTTGACCGCCTGAGAAACCGTCTCTCCAAGCAGCCTTTCCTGAACTCGGCGGACTGCCTGCTCCCGGCGTTCGAGTCCTACTATCGTGTACTCCGAGGTCATCGCGGGCCGCGAATGCCCGCCTTGTACTTGCGCTTCGAAGGCCGTGGCACCTTCTTCCTGGATGAGGGTAAGGTTCTGCCGACGGAACGAGTGCCAGCCAAAACCCTCGAAGTAGAATCCGAGCTGCTGGGCAGCCGGACGAATGTAGTCGCGTAGAATCCCCCGGTCGTCCAGGGGTTCGCCGTCCTTGTGGAACACGTAATCGTCGGGGGAGGCATTTGATGGTTTGCGCCGTCGAAGCACCTCGGTCAAGCACCCTAGTGGGAGCAACCGTCTAGACCGCTCGCTTTTAGGTTCGTCCGTGTCGCCCCGGTAATAGCGCTCCTCCACATGGACCAGGCCGCGCTCCAGATCCACGCAGCGCCACTTCAGACCGAGGATCTCGGAGATGCGCATCGAGGTCGAAACTCCAAGTTCGATCATCAGCACAAAGAGGGGAAGGGCTGCCAGCAGTTGGCGGATCTGGTCATCTGTAAGGATTCTCTTCTGCCGCTTTGGCCTCTTCCGACCCAGAGACACACGGCTGGCCGGATTCCGACCTTGCCAATATCCCCAATCCTCAGCCTTCGTGAAGATGCCGGAGATGATCTCTTTGATGTCATTCCTGGTCCACCACGAAAGCCCCTCGGCGGCCTTGGCATTGATAAGCGCCTGGATCTCCTGGGTGCCAATGTCGCAGAGCCTCAATTTGCCAAACGCTGGGACGATGTGATTATCGAGCAGCGATAGGTACTTCTGCTGGGGTCCTGGCGCAAGCGTTACGACGTGTTGCTCTTTGTACACCTTCACGAAATCCCTGAACCTAACCTGACTCTGAAGCGTGTATACCTCACGGTTGACATCCTGCATGATCTCGTCGCGCAGGCGTTGGGCCTCGCGCTTCGTCATCTCGTCGCAGTCGCCGAGTGTGTGCCATTTCTCCTCCCTCTTGATCTGATCCTTGCCGACCAGCACCTTGCGTCGGTAGCGGATGTACCAATATGGTCTTCGCCCTTTGTGCCGCAGCACGCTTGGCATTTGGAATTCTCGTCTTGCCATTCGCTTTCCTCCTACGAATGGCTCGACAGAGGTGGCTCCGCGAGGCAAGATACTACAACCGGGCGTAGCTTGGGCTCTCGCCGGAGGTGATTCCTGGTTTTGGCTCAGATAAGACACAACCTGACCCGTACGCGCACTCGGCCCTGCGAGTTAATTCCAAGCCCCGCAGTTGAGGCACATGCCGTCACGGTGCGGCGTACGTCCCGCACTCAGGGCAGACGCCGTCGTCGTAAGCGGTCTCTTGCCCGCACGTCTCGCAGAAGCGCAGCGCCAGTCTCAGGGCCTCGTCCACCACGTGTTTAACCGCACCGTCGCCCTGATGATGTCGGACGCGAACCAAGTGGTGAACTGCTTGTGCAAACTCATGATGGTCTTCTGACGGTTCGCTCGTATTCGTCATAGTTCGGCTCTCCGTTGAGGTGCAGCATTCAAATGCTCCAAGCGCTTGCTCGAAAGAAGCAGCGCCCTAGGTTCAGCCCACTTCACCTTTGCAACCCCGCAATACAGCCGAGCCACGGGCAAAGCGAGTGTTGAAATCTGCGGTTGTTGCGGTTTCGGTTTTGTCCCCTTCTACTCTTGTCATCTCTTCTCCTAACCAAGAGAGGAAAGAAAACCGCTAAAACCGAAAAACCGCGTCGTTCAATCGGGGCTCCACTCCGCCACTACCCAAGTCGCGACTCGCGAACCTTCACTCTTAATGCGCCGCAGTACGATCCCATTCGAGAACCGCACGTCAACGTGTCGCCGGAGCCCCCAACCAAGCTTGCGGCTTAAACCGGCCTTGCTCCTCTCATAGGCTTCGGCCAAGTCGTCAGGCAGTGACTCTCGAAATTGACGGGATCTCTTGAGTACTGCGACGACTTCGCTCACTTCGACTTCGCGATCCCCAAATTTTTCATACCAGCGGTCTAAGAAGAGCTCCCACCGCTGAGGCTCGGTCTCGTGCTCCTCATAGAACTCATGCTGGTTAGTCAGAAAGCTGCCGATGCCGGCAAAATGTAGGATCCCGGCAGCAGTCCTGGCCCACTCTTGAAATGACCCCAAGGGACGCATCCGGGGCGCGGACGGTCGGCCTGCTGCGAACCAAGCGCTCGCAAGTGTCAGCAGGGCGGCTAGGATCCCGCTCGTTTTCCAACGTCGGAGGTAAACTTCTGCATCCGTGTAAATCCATCTACCCTTGCCGCTGCGTGCCAAGTTGAAGCGATCCGCCCAAGCCTCAAGAGCCTTTCTCAACTCTTGGCGAGTCGCTAGTTTTCGAGGCCTAACGCGTGGCCTGATCCCAAGGCTTGCCATGGAAACGACCTGTCGCATGTAAGACGCTCCACCAAACTCGCGGAAAAGGACGTCGGAGTACACTGGTCCCACGTCTGACTTCAGCGCCTCAAGCACCACGCGCGCCGTCGGTCGCTTTTGGATTACTTTCAGGAACTCTGCTCGCGCTGCCTTGCGGCTGGGACTGTTGTAGTCTCCCCGAAAATGAAGTTCCGCTCCACCTAGCCGAGCCATTCGAGGAATCCGCTACGGGTCAATCGCTGTCAAGAGTCTTTTACCTGAGGATGACCCCAACGCTCAATACGAGTCGAGCGTTATCTCAAGCTACGACAGCGGAGTTCTGGAAATCAAAGACATGAAAGCCGCTAGAACAGACAAGTATTCGCTGATCCGTTGTGGAAGTACCGGATCGATGTGCGCGGTGGGTCGGAACAGAGTCCAGACTTGAAAGCCAGGATGGCCCTAATTCACACTAGCTACGAAGAAGCACATGGTTCCCGAGAGCCGAGTGTCTCGTCCGTGCGCCGCACCCAAGCCTGAAAGTCAACGGGCTCTCCCGTCAGCTCAGCCACACTGGCCCAGTCTGGTTCTTCTTCGTACAGCACAATCTCCTCCGCATCTTCACCCTCCAGCGGAAACACCCATCCTGTCACCAGCCGTTCGTAGACATCCGCGATCCCATGCGCCTGAGCTGTCGTGCACCCAAGCCGAGCTGCCATCTCCGCGATCACCTGGACTCGCTTCGGGTGACGCAACTCATTAGCGACCCAGGCAGCACCCTCCAGGGCAGCCTTTCGCCAGCACTCCATGAACTGGGTTTTGGTAATGAGACGAGCCTCCTCTTCAATTGGAGCTGGATCGGAAGCCTCCATCAGCTCCAGGGTGGGATTCTGTCGTCCGTGCTTGATCATCGGGGGAGTGATGTTGGCACGGTACCAATCAAGAGCATCCTGGCGATCCAGCCGGCCGCTGGGCATTACGGGCAGGCCGAGCTTGACCAGTTGCGACACTCGTGCTTTGGAGACGCCAATCTCCCGGGAGAAGGCCGCCTTGGTGATGCTGCGTTCGTCTTGCATACCACCATTATAGTCTACAGTCAACTATAGAGTTCACTCCTTGCTCGCTGAACCATGCGGCGGGCCCCTCTCCCGGCCTTTCCGATGTCGAAATCCACATGAATCAGGTGGGTCGGTAAAGCTGCCCTCACTGCTGTCCGGTTAAAAGTCGAATAGAATCAATTGGTTGGGGTCATAGGGGGATTCGTTTGGGGAGTCGGATGGCTGGAGTGCCTGTAAAAGGGGCATTTTTTCGAATTGCGTAACGCTGAGAATCTGTAGAATCTGGTAAAGACTCGCTTCCAGCCCGAGGCGTTTCCGGACGATGGCGATGAGCACGTAAATCGAGACAGCGATCCAGATCTGCGTCTTGACGGCGTTCTCGCTGGTGCCGTAAAACGAGTTGATTCGCAGATGTTGCTTGATCCACTTGAAGAACAACTCAATCTGCCAACGCGACTTGTAGATGTGGGCGATGGTCAGCGCCGGGAGCGCGAAGTTGTTGGTCAGAAACTTCAGCCGCTTGTTCGTCCGGGCGTCGAAGTAACTGACCCTCCGCAACGGGTCGGGATAGGCTTGGGCCGATTCGATGGCAGCCAGTATGACGGTCTGATCCGAGCGCAAGCCCGTGGATTTGTCGACGGGATGCGAGTAGCGCCGTTGGAGCAAGATGTTCTTCTTGGTTCGCACGACGAAGAACGACGAGCAGAGAGTGAACACGAAGAGGCGTTCGAAATCGACGTAGGCCCGATCCATGACGTAGAACGCGCCGGCCTCCGGGCCGATCTCGTCGAGGATGTTGATGTCGTGCACTTTGCCTCCAGTAATGCGGATGAACGTGGGAATATTGCCGTGCAGATCCAGCAGCGTGTGCATCTTCACGGCGGCTTTTTGCTTGCGGAATCTCGCCCACGGAAACAGCGACAGGCAGAGGTCGATTGTTGTCGAGTCGAGAGCGTACAGAGTCTGGTCCAAGTCCACACCGATCGGGTCGTGGGCATATAACGGCCGTGCCATGCCAATCAAGACCTGCGCGAAGTCCGCGTAGATCCGCCAGTCGCGCGACTCGTTCGCGTCGGCCAGTGTCGAGCGCGCTACCCTGCCGCGGAATCCCATGTGGTAGAGTTTGCCGTGCATCGAACGCAGGCACGTCTCGATGTCGCGGAGGCTTGCCCGATAGGTCAGCTGGGCGAATGCCATCGCAAGAAACTGATCCCAGCAGGAGAAACTTTTCAGATAGGAATCGCCGCGGTAGCGCGATACACATTTCTGAAACTCTTTGCTCGGTAGGTGCTCGATCAGTTGGGAGAAAACCGTACGGCCAAGGTTCATCCCTCATTGTGCCGCGTCCGGATGCTCCGTTCAGGCGACCATTTGCGGCCTCGGGATTTCAAATCGTTCCCGGGCAAAACAGGCCATAAGACATTGAACGGTCGAGACTTACCGTCCGATGGCGCGACTTTCCCCGGACAGCACTGAGCTGCCCTCCTCATCCTATTCACTGACCAGATTGTTGCTATCTTTGGTGAGATCAGTCCGAGCAACCCGCTATTCATCCTCGCGGTGTATTCGCCTGGTTTTGCCGGCGTGTTCTTGGTTTGGCGACATTACGGTTCCAAAGGTTTGGGCAGCTTCTTTCGGCGACTGACCCTGTGGCGCGCTTCTAGGTTGTGGTGGTTGTACCTGATCCTGGGCATTCCTGTAATCTTCTTCGCTGGGGCCGCGTTGAAAGGCACAATTAGTGACCCGTTTCCCTTCTCCCCCTGGTACCTGGTGCTTCCGGCGATCGGGCTTGCCTTGTTTCTCGGCCCAATCGAGGAGTTTGGATGGCGTGGAGTCGCCCTGCCTCTGTTGCAACGCAGGTTCAATCCATTCTGGGCTGGCCTGATCCTCGGAATCATTTGGGCAGCCTGGCACATTCCTGCTTTCCTGCTTAGTGGAACTGCACAGAGCGCCTGGTCATTCCCCGCTTTCTTCGCTGGAGTCGTTGCCATTTCTGTCATCCTGGCCCCTTTGTTCAATAAAGCTCGCGGCAGCCTCCTAATCGCCGTCGTGTACCACTTCCAGATGAATAATCCGCTATGGCCTGATGCCCAGCCCTGGGACACAATCTTGTTTTCCATCGCTGCAGTCATCATAGTATGGCTGAACCGGCGCACGATGTTCCAACGCGGTTCTGGCGTTACCAAGATCCTTATGCCGGAACAAGGAGAAACAGTATGACTCTATCTGGCGACACTGTAATCTAGACCTGGACCTGAGCAAATCTTTCGGAGAGGCGCGTGAACAGGAGCGGGTGGACAGGCTAATGCCGCGAATGCTACCGGTGGTCAATATCAATTATCCCCGTGGGTGCTGCCGTTTACTACTTGCAGGATTGTCCGTGGGAGGACCTGTCTGCTGTCGAGTCCTCGGCACAATCTGGCCGGGATCAAGGGTCTAGCAAACATGTGTCCTAGGTTCGGTTTGGAAGATCTGATCGAGAGCTAGCTCAGCTGTTGGTCAGGTCAAAAGACCGAACGGGAGGGACACATGGAAGAAAGTCATCAGCTAATTTAGGCGTTTTCGGTGCTATCCAGGGGCGGGACTTTAGCTGCCAAAGTCACCCAGCGGATCCATAAGCCGCACGACGACGTGACGATGGACGACGAATTGGTACGTCAGGCCCTGCGGCTGGCAGGTCGCAAGGGCGGTAGGCGCAGGGTCCGTAAGTCAGAGCAGCACGCTGGGGCCTGACGGTGCTGCCGCGAAGAACTCCTGGCGGTTCCCAACGCGCACGGTCCGCTGATCGCTACGAGGTGGCGCGCATCTCTTATCTGGTGCGATCGCTGGATCAATCCTAGCCGACAAGGCAGGATTTAGGCCAGCGGCAACTTGCCTACGACTCGGTAATTCGAAAGCGCTGGTTTGGAATTAGGAGACTTTCGCCACCCCGGACTTTGCGATACGTCGTCGTCCGGCCTACAATTTCGCTGGACAACTTCGACTGCGGATAGCCACTGAGAAATTTATTTCGCGGCAACAATCGTCGATGCCAGCGGCCTCGGTCGGCTATCGACACAGACGGAAATCGAGTCGGCTCAAGGACCTGGACCTGAGAGAATCGGTTTGCTGGACGGAAGGCTTGTTACCAACACCTATCCTGCGGCGGTACAATCTCCCCAGTTCACAGCGGGCCATGATCGGCCGCACCATCTCGCACTACCGCATCACCGAGAAGCTTGGTGAGGCCGGATGGGTGTCGTGTACAAGGCGGAACACACCAAACTCGAAAGACCTGTCGCAGTCAAGTTCCTAGCCGCCCATCTTGTCTCGGACGTCGATGTCCGCAAGCGTTTCGAGCGCGAGGCAAAGGCCGCCGCTGCCCTGTGGGGGATCATCTCTCTGCCGGTGGCGCTTCTACTCCTGGCGGCCCGGCCGGCCCAAGCCCAGAACCCTCTCGATGAACTGATCCTCAAGCCCTTCATCACGGGATTGGACAAGCCGACGACGGTGATCCAGGCAGTCGACGGTTCCGTCTTCGTCACACTCCAGGGAGGTCAGATCGTCATCCACGACGGTGCACAACTTCTCCCGGCGCCTTTCCTCGATATCACATCCCAGGTCGGCTGCTGTGGCGAAACGGGGTTGCTCGGGATGGCTTTCCATCCCGACTTCGAGCAAAGCGGCTATTTCTACGTCTTCTACACCGACAAAACCCAACCCATACGGACCAGCATTCTCTCGCGGTTCCGGGTTTCCGCTGACGATCCGAACCGGGCGGACCCCGCCTCAGAGAAAATCCTGATGAGGATCAAGCAAGGTAACAAAAATCATCAGGCCGGCCAGCTCCATTTCGGGCCGGACGGCTATCTCTACATTGCGGTCGGGGACGGCGGCCTCGACCCACGCCTGGACGATCCGGCTCAAAGACTAAATAGCCTGTTGGGTACGATTTTGCGCATCGACGTCGATCGAGGCGACCCTTACGCGATTCCGCCCGACAACCCGTTCGCGGGCCGGGACGATGCGGCCGGTGAGATTTGGCTGTACGGCCTTCGAAATCCGTGGCGGTTCAGCTTCGACCGCGAAACCGGCGACATGTTCATCGGGGATGTAGGCAGTTCGCTCGTCGAGGAAATCAACTTCGTCGCCGCGGGCGCTCCCGGCGGCGGGAACTACGGCTGGGCGGTTCTGGAGGGAGGTGACTGTCTGTTCGGCCATCCCCGCTGCGGCGAGGCGGGCCTAGTTCCGCCCATTCTCTTTTATCGGCATTCCGCGGAGCCGCTGCCCCCCGAAGTGGATCCGTGCGCCATTGTGGGAGGCTATCAATACCGAGGGGTTCAGATGCCCCAGTTCCGCGGCAGATATTTCTATGGCGACTTCTGCAACGGGTTCTTGTATGGAGCCACGCACGATGGCGCCTCCTGGAACGCAAACGAACCGCGCGACACCGATCACGGCTTTTCGACTTTTGGAGAAGATGCCGACGGCGAACTCTACGCGGCGGATTGGGTCGGCGGCGCCGTTTATCGCCTCTCGGCGCCAAGGCCGACGCCCCAACTGACCACTCTCACGCCGGGGATCTCGGTGGAAGGGGCGGACGAGTTCGTTCTGGCGGTCGCGGGTTCGCTGTTTGTTCCCGATTCGGAGGTTCGGTGGAACGGCAAGGCTCGCCCCACGGAGTTCGTCGACAACGGGCTTCTCAGAGTTTCGATCTCGGCGGAAGACGTGGTAAAGGCGGGCGCTGCGCGGATCAGCGTTTTCAACCCGCAGCCCGGGGGCGGACTCAGCGAGTCGGTAGAGTTTACAATCGCGAGCCTGCCTGACGATGGCCCCGCGGTCGCCCCGGAAGGCATCGTCAGCGCCGCTTCGTTCTTGCCGGGAAGGGCAATGGCCCCAGGGTCCATCATCTCGCTGTTTGGCACCAATCTGGCCGTACAGTCCGAAAGCGCCGCGGGAGCGCCTCTGCGGACCTCACTGGGCGGCTCGAGCGCCCGTTTCGACGAAGAGTTTCAGGCGCCTTACTTTTTCGCTTCAGCCGGTCAGCTCAACATCCAGATCCCTTGGGAACTCGAGGGGAAGAGGATGTCATTCCTTCGTGTTCGGGTCGGTTCGGTTGCGCAGGAAGGAGTTGCGGTACCGTTGCGTCGCTTCAGCCCGGCTATCTTTACGCTGGATCAGTCCGGCTCGGGCCAGGGTGCTGTTCTCATCGCGGGCAGCGACGGAATGCTGGCCGGGCCGGCGAGTTTGCCGGGCGCCTCGCGGCCGGCGCAGCGGGGCGAGTTCCTCGAAGTCTTTTGCACCGGGCTGGGACCGGTTGAGAGGAGACCGCAAGCAGGATACCCTGCCGGGCGAAGCATCAATCCGACGATCGACCTAGCAACCGCAACCATCGGGGGAGTCGATGCCGCAGTGACGTTTTCCGGTCTGGCCCCTGGTTTCGTGGGGCTCTGTCAAGTAAACGTACAGGTTCCCGAGGAGGTCACTCCGGGAGAAAACGTCGAACTGTCGATTGCTGTTCGGGGAGTGGGGTCGAACCGCGTCACGATTGCGGTCGAATAAGTCTGAGGCCAAGAGCACGTGGTAAAAATCAAATTGAAACCAGAACGACCGTTTTCCCACACAGACCGGTACGGCGAAATCCGCATCATTAGCACGCCACGCCTTTTCAAATAGGATCTTCCCACGGGGTTCAACTGGCTTGTATAGAATCGCCTGTTTCATTGGCTGAGCCCCTGTGTCGTCTTTACGACACCTTTTCGCCGATCCGGGAACTGAACCCGTGCGCGTGCTGTCGATCATGGCGCGAAACACGTAACATGCGGGCTAGGGTCTTCTCAGGAACGAACTTTGTGTAGATCATACTGTCGGTCACCGCCGCCGCCCGCTCACTCGGCGTCACCCGCCGCACCGTTCAACACGACCTCGCTGACCCCATGACGCAAGCCCTCGTCTCGAGGCTGATCGCCCAAAACGAAGAATGCCTGGAAATACCCCCCTAGTCTTTTCAGCCCCTAGCTGCTTCAGTGGATCATATTGTGCCAGTCGCGGATGGCGGTGAGCATTCATATACAAATACTCAGTTGGCGCATCGTTTGTGCAACGCTCTTCGCAATCGCGGGGATCGAATGGTGCAGATGCGGTTGTGCGGCTAGTCCAAGGGGGTAACCCGGTCAACTTTCCACAGATCCTCTGCTTACCACCAAGAGCCAAAGTTCTCTTCGGAATCTCGGATTCAGAATCCCTCATCGGCGCTCTCGGCGGTTTCCGCGACGAGCGGGAAGCCCGCGAAGCGTGGGAACACCATCGGGAAGAGATCATCCCTTTCGAGAGTCGCAATCGGGAGCCAGGGGAGCTTTTGTACCGCCCCCGTTCCGGGTCTACGACGCGCCACATACGGTACAATTCCCTCAGGCTGGGGGCAGCCCCATGATCGGCCAGACCATGTCCCACTACAAAATCGCCGAGAAGGTCGGCGAAGGCGAGATGGGGTCGTTTGCGGAAAAGTGTTCGGCGGGAGCAACCTTTCGGTACCCAGCACAGTGACAGCGAAAATCACGGCGATACTTTTCAAGGCCTCAGTTTCCATCTTCGCGCTCCTGATTGTTGCCGTTGGGGACTGGAGCTGCAGCAGGCAGGACGACCTAGCTAACGCAGGTAGCACTGGGTCGTTCCCTCGGGAGCACGACGGCCCGACCGAGCGCCCGACCGGCCCCCTTATCCACTGGACCACCCTCGGAGAAGGGGCGAACGAGGAGCGACTCGTGGACGGTTTTTACGAGCCCGACAGCCCCTCCTGGCGCTGGACCAAGCCGGCTTTCCACCTGTATCTGGACCCAATTCCATCGGCTGAGAAGAACTATTTAGCACTTGATTTCGCCCTGCCCGATCATTTCGTGAAAGAGGTTGGCACCGTCAGGCTCACAGCGTCTGTCCAGGGTAAGCATATCGCAGCAGAGGAGTACATTCGAGGGGGCCGGTTTGAGTTTTCCGCTGAGGTTCCAAAGGAACTGATCCGGGACAAGTGGCACGTTGGGGTGAGCTTTGCAATCGACAAGACCTTCGGGGGTTCGCGGGAGGGGCGGTCTCTCGGTCTAATCGCGCACGCCGCTGGGTTTCGCGACTATCACCTAACGACCGACCTGCGGGGACGTCACTTGCGGCAGGCGCGCCTGGCCTACGAGGATTTGACAACACGCTACGCTGACAAGCTTGCAAACGCCGATCGCGAAAAGCTGCAGCGTCTTTTCCACGATTTCGATGTTTGGCGGAGCATGTGGTTCCAAGGCGTCGAGATCATCAAGAATCCGCTGGATCTTTGGATGGCGCAACAGATCATCTACGAGATACAACCGGATTTCGTGATCGAGACTGGAACACTCCGGGGTGGATCGGCACTGTTCTGGGCCCACACGCTACATGGAATGGGCCTCAAAGACTCGCGAGTGCTGACGGTAGACCTCTATCATCACCTTGATCAGGCTCCTCGCAACCCGCTTTGGGACCAATATGTGCGGTTCTATCTCGGTAGCTCGACAGACCCGAAGATCGTTAAACAAATTGCGGATTTAGCCCAGGGAAAGAAAACCCTGATCTTCCTTGACAGCGATCACCGCATGCATCACGTGCTGCGGGAACTCGAGCTCTACGCCCCTCTGGTCAGCCCCGGCAGCTACATCGTCGTGGAAGATACTCACATCGACGCCCTGAATACTCAACCGGCAGTCGGACCCGGCCCCATGGCGGCGGTTGAGGAGTTTCTCCGATCAGAAGCCGGTGCTGAATTCGAACGGGATATCTCCCGCGAAGCCTTTGTCCTGACTTTCAACCCGGGAGGTTGGCTCCGGCGAAATCCGGGATGAACGGCGTCTTGGCACACCGGGCTTAACGCCGTCGCTGTTTCCAGAAGCCCAATGGAGCCGACAAACTACATTCATTTTGAAAAGGAGCGTACCAACTTATAAGATGCAAATAAAGGCGACTGCTCTCCCAAAAGTGTAATCACGCTCGGTCGGTAGCGGCAGCCGGACGCAGCAGTGGTAGATGGCCGCCACGTAGCGCTCCAGGCTGCGGAAGCCGAAGGCGCGGTGGCTCACCAGCTTGATCTTGTTGTTCATCCCTTCCAGAGCGCTGTCTCGCCCGCGGCCTCATCTATCTCGTAGACCGTGCAGATATTGGGGTGGTCGAGAGCTGCTGCGGCCTTTGCCTCCCGGATAAAGCGCCGACGGGCCTCCTCGTCAGACACCCTTTGCGGGGCGAGGAACTTCAGGGCGACAGTGCGGCCCAGGCGGGAGTCGTGCGCCTTGTACACCACCCCTATCCCCCTAGCCGATCTTCTCGAAGAATGCGGTAGTGCGTAACCGTGCGTGCGGCCCTGGGGAGCTGCGAATCGCGAAGCCGGTCTGCTGTTTCGTGAGATGGGCTGTCGGCGGGCATACAGGCGTTCGTCGTCTATCTTGCCCTTGCTTCGGGCGATTTATGGCCCCGACGACGCGCTGGCCTGCCCCGTAACTCGGGCGACGTAGTACATCGGCCGGCCGGCCCGGTCGGCTATCGTTGCGACAGGCGCCCAGTCGTAGCCCCTCGAGCGAACCAACTTCTGAAAAAGCGGCGTTACCCCAGGCACGCCCGGGTTTTCTGCAAATCCAAGGTAGAGGACCTCTCGTTTTTCCAGCAGGCTGGGTAGCTGGGAGGCGGTTTCCATGGACGACCACTCATGGATTGGAGTTCTTGCCCGGGAAAGAAATCGAATCTGTGCCGCGATCCCCCAATCCAGCGTGACCGTCGGTGCCGGCTGCATCTTCAGCAGACTCTCGTGCAAGTCGTAGATTGCGGAAGACCAGACCGCGCGCTCCCCTTGACGAGCCAGACGCACATGAAAACCAAGGGAGAGCCGGACCCCGTCGACTACGATCAACAACAGCGCCAAGGCGAGAATTGCTCGCAAAAAACGCCGGAATCCTGCCCTCCGCACCCGCTCCATAATGCCGAACGCAGACCCGGCCACGAAGACATGGGGAAACGGATAAACCAACGCTAGGTGCTGAACCGCGCCGGCTTCCTGAACGAAGAAGAAGCACCCCGTCAATAGATGTTAACCACTGTGAATACAGTGTTCAAATACGCCCATTAACACCCATTAACACTCAGTATTTGGGCAAACATTTGGGCAATTCTGCCCACGCCCCATTTTTCTTTCCATTGAGTTTCGCGGGAGGCCGGCGTGTACGGGTGTATTGAGATCCACCCTTCGCGCCTGGCTGCCTGGCGGAGCTGCGAGCGGCGGGCGATGTGGGAGCATCTGCACCCGGAATCGAAACCCTTCGCCGGGGAGCACATCGCGGGCTGGATCGGCTCGGCGGTGCATGCCCGGCTAGCGGGCGAGGATCTTCCGGCTCTCCCGGAGCCGGCCCTTTTCGACGACCGCACGCCGACCGAGGTGTACGCCCGGGCGCAGGTCAACATGCTCGTCACCTCGATCGAGGCAAAGGCCGATCCCATCGGCTGGAAGGTGCTCGCGCGGGAAATTCCTGTCCGCGCGCCGGTCGAGGACGCGGTGATCGCGGGGACGTGCGACCTCGTGGTCGATACCGGACTTGGCAAGGCCGTGCTCGATGTCAAGACCGGCCATAGCTCCTATCATTCCTGGCTGCAGCTCGGAGCTTATGCCGCGGCGCTCGATGCCACGGAGAACGAAGGACCCGCCTCGGTCGGGCTGATCTCCTGTCCGCGCCCGCGCGTCGGCCGGCCCGAAGCCGCGCAGATCGAATTCCGCCCCGCCGGCCCGGCCAAACTCGACGCCGTGGCGGTCGTTCGCCGCGTCATCGCACTCTTCAACGACGGCGGCGAACCGCTGCCCAATCCCGGCCCACACTGCGCCCAATGCCGGGTGATGGACTGCGCCTCACGAATACTTCCACGAAAGGAACCCTATGCCAACCAAGGAACAGTATCAAGTATGCAGACTATGCAGACAAACAGTCGAGAGCGCCGCAGTTGACGCTGCGCCTCACCTTAAGCGAATCGACGTCACGCCCGATTATTTCTCCCGGGTAGCGCTGAACGCCCTGTTGACGAACCCCAGGATCGGAGAATGCGATGTCAAATCGCTACGCAAGGCGCTCCTGACCTGCGCCGAGCGCGGCCTGATGCCTGACGGCCACTCCGCCGTAATTATTCCCGTTGGGAAAGGCACGGCCCGGCGGGCGCGCCTCGACATCATGATCGGCGGCATGCTCGACAAGTGCCGCGAGGGGATACCGGGGATTGTGATTCGGGCAAGGTGCGTCTACGCCGCCGACGAGTTCGACTACGAGGACGGGCTGCGTCCGCTCCTGCGCCATGTCCCGAACAAGGATGGCAAGCGCGAGAAGGAAAACATCATTGCGGCCTACGCCGTGGCCCACATACCGGGCAACGAGGTGCCGGAATTCGAATTGATGTATCGCGCTGACATCGATGCGCGCAGGAAGCTTTCTCCGGCCGGTGACAGCGGCCCCTGGGGAACGCACTACGCGCAGATGGCCCAAAAGTCGGTGCTGCGGACACTGCTGAAGCGCTTGCCGATCCGGGGTCTCGCCCGCACGGCAATGGATGACTTCCTGCCGGAATCAGGCGAAGCGGACACGCCCGTCGTGGAGATGGCATCGCAAGGCGGCGGCGAGTATCAGGCCCGACAGCAACAAAACAGCGATCCCAAGCCTGAACAAGCCGAAGACTCCGCATCGCAAGAACAAGACTCCGCATCGCAAGAACAAGACACCACACCCGACGGCACGGACAACTGGGAAGGCGATGAGTTCTAGCGCGATGGCGGAGATGATCGTCACGGCCAGCAACGTGCTGGGGGTGGAGCAGGCGGAGATCCCCCTGCCCAAGGCCGCGCCGCTGGGCGTACTCGGCCCTAACGCCGCCGGCAAGTCATCGCTCGCCACGGCCATCGGCGCGGTGCTGTCGCGCGAGGCTAATCCGCTGGGTCTGGCCCCGACCGCGAGACCTTACTTCCGCCAGGGGGCCGACTATGGCGAGGTTCTGCTGTCGGGTCCCGGCGGCACGGAGTACGTCCGTTGGGTGTTGTCGGAAAAGGCCATGCGGGTGTTCGCCGAGGCTCCCGAGCCGCTTCATCCCGCGGCTGTCGGGCTGACGGATTTCATCTCCCGGGCCAGCGCCCGCGCGCGGGGAGAGATCTGGGAGTCGGCCTTCCTGCCGCCGCCCGAGCAGATCGAGGACGAGCTGAAGAAGGAATTGCGTTCCGCGCTCGCCGGCGAGCGCATGGTGTCGGATGTAATCGACATTTTGCGGGAGCAGGGCTGGGAGTCGGTCGAGGGGGTCTACCGGGCCAAGGCGAAGGAGAGCAAGAGGGAGTGGTCCTCGATCACGGGCGAGCCATACGGCACGTCGAAGGCCCCGAACTGGACGCCTCCGGGTTGGCGGTCCGACTACGACGGCGTGACGCCGCTCGAGGCCGAAGCCGCGCTCGGAGACGCGCGGGATGCCCTGCAGGTGCTCCATGTGTCGGGAGCGGTCTCGGCGGCCGAAGCGCAGCAGGCGAAAGACGCCGCCGAAAAGATTCCCGAACTTCGTGAAAGAAAGGACGAGGCGGCCCGGCGGCTCGAGGAGGCCAGAAAGACGGCGGCGGCTGTCGAGGGGGAGATCGCCGGGATTAGGGCGGATGGTTTCGAGACGAAGAACAAGTACGAGGAGCACCAGCGCTCGAAGCCCCGGCCGAGCGACGGCAGGCCCTGTCCGCTCTGTGGCGGAAAGATCGTCGTGCGGGACCGGGCCCTCTACGCGGCGGAGGACGAGGCGGCCTTCGCCGAGCGCATCAAGGAATGGGAGAAGCGGGGAGAGGAACTTGGGCAAAGGCTCGATTTTCTGCGCCAGAAGCTGGCGGCGGCGAAGCAGAAGGGCAGGCCGATTCTTGAGCAGCGCGAGCGGGCGGAGAACGTCAAGGCTGATGCCGACGCTGATCTGCGGGCGGCGGGAGTGCAAGCCATCGGCGCGGACAGCCCTCTCAAGGCGGACGAGTCGGAAGAACGAATCGCGCTGGCCGAGCAGGAGCTCGAGTCGCGGAGGGAGGCGCTGGAGCTGATCCGCAAGCGTTCCGAGGCCACCGAAGCCCACCGCTCAGTCTCCTACTATGCGCTGATCGCGGAGCTGCTGGGGCCGCGTGGCATCCGGGGCCGCGCCATGAAAGCCGGCTTGGAGCGATTGGCGAAGGGCCTCGGGCGGGTGCATGAGCTGACCAACTGGCCCCTCGTCAAGCTCGATCCCTCCTACGCCGTCAGTGCCGGGGAGCGGCCCGTGGCGTTGTGCTCGACCTCGGAGCAGTGGCGGGCGCAGACGGCGCTTCAGATCGCCCTCGCGCTGGCTCTAGACAACAACTACGCCGTCCTGGACGGAGCCGATGTCCTCGACGCCTTGGGGTTGATGGAGCTGGGGGTGTTGTGCGATTCGCTTGCCGCAGATAGCGGTCTGTCCCTCGTGGTCTGCGCTACCGGATGCCGCGAGATGTTTCCCGAGCATTGGGCCACGGTCACGGTCCAGGAAGGCAGGATATCCGATGCTCACCCCGCGTGACTATCAGCTGGCGGACGTCAAGAAGCTGCGGCTGGTGCTGCGGCGGGTCCGTGCCGTCATCTACCAGCTGCCCACCGGCGCGGGCAAGACGATCGTGGCCGGCTACATCGCCTCCCTGCTGGCCGACCGCGGCAAGCGGGCGCTGGTGCTGGTCCATCGCCGGGAACTGGTGCGCCAGTTTTCGAAGACCCTCACCCAGGCGGGCTTGGGCGATCAGTACGGCATCATCGCCGCGGGCCGCGCCGAGACGCGCTGGGCGCGTTTCCAGATCGCCTCGGTGCAGTCCATCAACCGCCGCGAGACCGGCTGGCTGAAGCCCAACCTCGTGATCGTCGACGAGGCGCACCATGTCAAGGCTAAGACCTGGGAGAACGTGCTGGGCCGCTTCCCAGACACCAAGGTGTTGGGGTTGACGGCGACACCGGGACGGCTCGACGGCAAGCCGCTGGGCGATCACTTCGACACCTTGGTACAGGGGCCATCGATCGGGGAGCTTGTCGAGCAGGGTGATTTGGCGCCGATGCGTGTTCTGCGTCCCGAACAGGGACTTTCGACCGCCGGCGTCCGCACGATGGCGGGCGATTGGAACAAGAAGGACCTCGACGAGCGGGTGACCGATCAGGTGATCGCGGCCGGAGCTGCCGCCTACCGACGCTACGCGGCCGGCAAGAGGGCCATCTTCTTTGCCGTGAACCGGCGCCATAGCAAGGCCATCGTCGAGAGTTTGAGCAAAGAGGGTTTCCGCGCCGAGCACATCGACGCCGAGACGGACGTCAGGCGCCGTGACCTGGTGCTCAAGGAGTTCGGCGAGGGCCTGATCCAGGTGGTCTCGAACGTGGATCTGATCTCGGAGGGAACCGACGTCCCCGAATGCGAAGTCATCATGATGGGCCGCCCGACCAAGAGCGTCACGATGTATTTGCAGCAGGCGGGGCGCGCCATGCGGCCCGGCGAGGGCAAGACCGCCCTGCTGCTCGATCTGGCCGGTAATTCCTGGGATCTTGGCCTGCCGGACGAAGAGCGCAGCTGGGACCTCGAGGGAACTAGGCAGGGTACAGCCGTCGACAAGCGCCCGCCTGCGTTGCGTCAGCGCTGCTGCTCGGCCTGCGCCGAGGTCTACTCCTCGCGTCTTTTGGCCTGCCCATCTTGCGGTACCAAACACGTGCTGCCAAAGCCCCTCGAGGTCGAGACGGAGTTGAGCGAGGCGGCGCCGTCCCAAGGTTCCCCAAAGATCTCCCGGCGCCAGATGAAGTCCCGCCTCGCCGCTGTCATGCGCCGGCGGGAGGGATACGAGGGGCTGGTCAGGATCGGCAAGGACTTCGGGTACAAGCCGGGCTGGGCGCGGTTCATGGCGGAAGTACTGAAGGTGCCGATCGATGCCCGCAAGGCTAGTTGACCTGCTGCGGGAGGACGGCGTAGAGCTGCACGGCGAGGGACCGGAGATCGCCGCCAAATGTCCTTTTCACGACGACCGGACGCCCTCGATGAGCGTCAACGTCGAGAAGGAGGTTTACAACTGCCACGGCTGCGGAGCAGAGGGAGACGCCGTGACCTATCTCGTGGACAAGCGGGGCTTGAGCCAAAAAGAAGCCTTGCGGGAGGTCAAGGGCGAGATGTACTCGACGCAACCCAAGCCGCGGAAGAAGGAGTCACAGCCCAGTCAGCCGTACTGGATCTCCGGCCTGCCCGAAAACGCGATCACGCGGCATCGCTACCTGCTGGGGGACGGGTCGCTCGCCTTCGTCGTCTGCCGCTTCCCGAAGGGAGCCCAAGCCAAGTGCAAGCCATACACGCCGGCCAAGCGCGGGGGCAGCGACGGCTGGACGATGAATCTGGCGATCAAAGAAGGACGTCCGCTCTACCGGCTGGGGGAGATGAACAAGGCGTCTTCCGGGAAGCAGGTGATGGTCGTCGAAGGAGAAAAGTGCGCCGACGCGGTCGCTTCCGCCTTCCCCAAGGCGGTGGTGACTACCTGGCACGGCGGCGCGAAGGCGTGGAAGTACACCGACTGGTCGCCCCTCAAAGGCCGGCGCGTGCTGCTGGTCTCAGACGCCGACAGCGAGGGGCGAAAGTCAATGCTCGACCTTGCCCGGCACCTCAAGGGCCTGGAGTGCACAGATATCAGGATCGCCCTGCCCGAGGGAGAGGATCACCGTGACATCGCCGATGAGATCGCCGAGGGCGGCGGGCAAGCCGCCGGGGAGTGGCTCAAACGGCTGGCCGCGCCCTGGAGGACGCCCGAGCCGGAGAAGGCAGCCTCGAAGCAGCCGAAGAAAAAGAAGGATCCGCTTCCGCCTCCGCCTGCAAACGCCGCCGACAACGACTATTTCCGCATCCTCGGCAACGTCGGCGACAGCGTTGCCGTGAGGCTCGCGACGCATCAGATCATGCTCTATTCGCGTTCAGCACTCACGCAACCCTCGACCCTGATCTCACTGGCCGCCTACAACTGGTGGCTCGATTTGCTGACCCAGGAGTCGCTGACGCCCTCGTCCTGCCATTCGGTCGGGTCGGCGCTGATCCGCGCGGCCGACCGCCAGGGCCAGATCGACCTCTCGCGGGTCGCCGGACGGGGATTCTTCCGCAACGACAACAACCGTTACGTATGGAACCTGGGCGACCGCCTGCTGGTAGACGGCAGGGAGGGGGAACTCGACAGCCTCAAGGACGGCTGGTACTACGTTAACGGCCCGCGCATCGAGGTCGCTGAAAAACGCGCCGGCCCCGGCGAGCGCAAGCGGGTCGTGGAGGCCGTCGAGCGTTACCGCTGGCAACATCCGTTGGACGGCAGGCGCTTTCTGGGCTGGCTGGTGTCGAGCGTCGTCGGCGGCGCCTTGGAGTGGAGGCCGCATATCTGGCTGGCGGCGGCGGCCGAGACGGGCAAAAGCTGGCTCCTGAAGCGCGTCGCGGCTAGGCTGCTGGGCCCCATGGTCGTGCGCGTGGCCGACGCCACCCCGGCGGCGATGGCGCGGCGCATGCGCTCGGATTCGCTGCCGCTGGTTCTCGACGAGGCCGAACCCGACCGGCAGTGGATCGAGGGGCTGATGGACTTGATACGGGTCGCCGCGGGCGGGGACGGAGAAAGGATCCGCACGGATGTCGGCGGCAACGTGCAGAGGCTGCACCCGCGCTTTTCGGTCTGCATGAGTTCGACCAAGATGACGAACCTGCGGGCGGCCGACGCCAGCCGCTTCCAGATGCTGAACCTGTCGCTAAAGGGTGTCGAGAACTGGACGGAGGTTGAACGCGCGATCGAGGACTCGCTGGCGAACGGCGCCTGCGAACGGATCCGCGCGGCCCTGATCCATGAGGGGCATGAGGTCGTCGAGGAGTCCGCCTCGGTCTCGCGCGAGTTGATGCGCGGCGGCCACGGAACAAGGGGCAGCCTGATCGGAGGAGCACTCACGGCCGGCTGGCGGTGGCTGTCCGGCGCGACGGACATGCTGCCGCCGGTCACCGAGACGCTTGTCGGGCAATCGCAAGATGACGCCGGCTACGCGCTGCGGGAAATCCTCAATCTCCGCGTCCAGACGCACGGCGCGGAGAGGGTGCCGCTGATCGACCTGCTGACCGACCAAGTGAGGTATGAGGAGAAGCTCCCAGCGGGTTACGGCGTCCGGCTCGACGACGACGATGACCTGCTGATCGCCGCCAGACACCCTTCGCTGCTCAGGGAGCTGCGGCGCA
The DNA here is from genome assembly GCA_965248205.1 of Bryobacterales bacterium. Taxonomy (GTDB): domain Bacteria; phylum Acidobacteriota; class Terriglobia; order Bryobacterales; family UBA6623. The sequence goes on along the minus strand of CBDFIS010000006.1, from coordinate 3,969,766 downwards.
CGGCGCTTGAAAACGTTGACCTGCGGCGGCTGCTTTGTCAAGTCGAGGGAGCCTCACTGACGGAGTATCCGGTGCGCTTCAACCAGATGCGGATGAGGGCCGTCTGCATCCCCAGCGAGGTTTTGAAGATGCACGGGGTTGATCTCCACAGGACTGGGCCCGAGGAAAGCTGAGATGGAATACGCCAAATTTCAGAAGAAGCTGCCTCCGGACTGGTTGGCGGTGACCCGTACCCGGGAAAAATCACGCATCCGCTTCATCGAAGGAATGGTCGAGCCGGAGGAATGCCTGCAGCTCATCAACCTGGGGCAGGTCGCCGCCGGCCTGTGCGGAAAATCCCAGCTCGGCCCGCGCGACATCGAGACGGTCGTTCTCCGGCGGCCCAGCTACACCATGATCGCCGATCTCGCCGACTGCGTGCGACGGGATTTGGCCGGAGTCCTCGTGCCCCTCGAGACACGGTTAATCAGGCGCGACAGCGGTGTCCGCCCGCCCCGGTCGAGGCCCGATATCAAGGCGCCCATGGCGCGGCGCTGGATGCTGTTTCTCAACGGCGACTACGAGGGCGGCGAACTCTACTTTCCCCGCAGCCGGGTGTTCGTCAAGCCCTCGGCGGGCTGCGCCGTGATATGGCCCCTCAGCACGCCCTCGGGCATCGCACCGATCCAGCACGGCCGCCAGTTCGCCATGGAGGGACTGGCGGCTCCACGCGGCGCCCGGGAGCAATGGGTGGCCGAACTCGTCAAGGCGGCATGAGCGTCCGCATATCGAAGGAGAGCCATGAAGTTTCCCAACTTCTTGCGAGTTAGGCTACTGCGCACCGCGCGGCGCATCATGGCCTCCCGTCCGCCCGACAGGGTTATCGGCGGGCGCTACCTGAACCGCTGGCACGTCATCCCGCGCAACCGCTTCTTCAATATCTACCTGCACAAAACGCTTACCTCCGACCCCGGAAGAGGTCTTCATGACCATCCCTGGGCCAGCGTCAGCCTACATCTCGAGGGTGAGCGTCTGGAGGTGATACGCAGTCAAGTGTTCCTGTGCCGGCCGGGGGATGTGGTGTTCCGGCGCGCCACGACTCAACACAAGCTGTTCCAGCGCAACGGCCAGCCGGTCATCACGCTGTTTCTGACCGCGATGCGGACCCGCCGCTGGTTCTTCTACGCGCCGGATGGCGGGAAGGTAAGCGGCTCGGATCTAAGCGATTAGGGGGAAGACAAATGAGCAAGCACACGCGGGGGCCATGGAGGTACATATGGCCCAATTGTGAAGGTGGTTCGTTCCGCATTGATTCACCAGTGGATACGCGGCCTGTTGCGTATGTGGATAACGGCAGAAGGGCCGACGCTCTCTTGATTACTGCCGCGCCGGAGATGTTGGCGACGTTGAAGGAATGCGCCGCTGAGATTGACGACTTTATCGGCGCGGACGTTCAGCGCGGCGAGAGACAGAAGTACATTGACGCGGAGCGAGAGTTTTTAGCGCGCGTGCACACCGTGATCGCCAAGGCAACAGGAGAGGAAACGGAGTGGTGAGCCGGCAGGCCAAAAGCGCCGGCGAGGAAACGCTTTGGCTGTGGCTGGATGTTTTTCAACCCGGCCTTTGGCAGCGGGAATTGCGCTTCCACGAGACGCGCCGCTGGAGGTTCGATTTCGCCCGTGAGGACATCAAGCTGGCCGTCGAGTTCGACGGCCTGCTCTACCGGGGACCCGGCGGCGGTCACCAGCGTGTCTCGGGCTACGAGAAGGACCGCGAGAAGGACGCCGAGGCGCTGCTGCTCGGTTGGCGGGTGCTGCGTGTCTCGCCGGGCATGCTGCGCAGCGGCAAGGCGTACAGCTACATCGCAGCGTTGGCGAAGACGGGAGAGGGTAATGAATCAAGCCAATAAGGAGTGGCCGATGACCGCAGGCGAATTGCAAAGAGCACGCTATGAACTGGTGGGGCAGGGCCGATGCCCCCGGTGCGGCGGCCAGGTGTTCATGGTGCGCACGCCTGTCGGCAGCAGGTTCGTGCTGTCGGTAGACCCAATGCCGCTGCTTTCGGGCGAGATATGCTACCGCCCGCACAGCGGCGAATGCATACGAAATGGAAAGGAGGTCGCATGAGCGATTTCGCAGGCCGCTGGCTTATGGGGTTTCCGTCCGCGTGGGACGCCTGTGCGCCTACGGCAATGCCATCGTCCCGCAAGTCGCGGCGGAGTTCATCAGGGCGTTCGAGGAAGTGATCGAGGCATGCGAATGACGGTAATCGAATACGTAACGGAGGAAGTGCAACGCCAAGGCCATGACACGCGCCAACTCGACGGCATCGAGCGTGTTGGATGGATGCTGGAAGCGTGGTCCTACGCCATTCGGGGGAGAGACAAGTTGCCCACGATGATCGATACCGTAGAACTCGGAAAGTACATCGAGCGCAAGAAGAACGCACGGGGGTTTCGGAGAGTTGGCGTTCGCGTGGGACATCGGATATGCCCGACGCCCGATGAAGTGTGGGCACGTCTGCCGCTGCTCTTTGAGCATGTGGAGGACCTGGAGCCATTCAGTTTTTACCGAAAGTTCGAGTTGATACATCCGTTCGTCGATGGCAATGGGCGGGTGGGAAAGATTCTCCTGAACTGGCTGAACAGAATGCTGTTGAACCCGATATTCCCGCCTAACAACTTCTGGGGCGATGAGATTAGGAATCCATAGCTGATGGGCAAAACATCGATCGAGTGGACGGATGAGACCTGGAACCCCGTTACCGGATGTACCAAGGTCAGCCCAGGCTGTGCCCATTGCTACGCCGAGCGGTTGTTTCCTAGAGCCTATGGGAAGGATCGGAAATTTACCGACATCCAGTTGCACCCAGAACGGCTGAGTAAGCCGCTCCATTGGCGAAAGCCACGCCTTGTATTTGTCAACAGCATGAGCGACCTGTTTCACGAGGACGTGCCAGTCCGGTTCATCGACAAGATATTCGCCGTGATGGGACTCGCGCCGAAGCACACGTTTCAAGTCCTTACCAAGCGGCCGGATCGAATGCGTGCCTACTGCTGTGACCCCGCCAGCTTCGGCCGCGTGATGGCGCTGTCGGCGGAATTGATCGACAAGATTGACGGCGTGTCGCAGAGAATCGAGCATCGGGACGACGGGCTACCGGGGTTCCAACTGCCGAACGTCTGGCTGGGCGTATCCGTCGAGGACCAGAAGCGCGTCGACAAGCGCATTCCACCGTTGCTCGAAACCCCGGCGGCGGTGCGGTTCGTGAGCGCGGAGCCTTTGCTGGGGCCGGTTGATTTTGGCGAGGCAATGGATCAAATCGATTGGGTGATCGTCGGCGGCGAGAGCGGCCCCGGAGCGCGGCCCATGGACCCTGGGTGGGTGCGGTTTATTCACGAACAATGCCTGACAACCGGAGCTGGCATTCCTTTCTTTTTCAAGCAGTGGGGCGGGCGGACTCCGAAGGCGAACGGCAACACGCTCGACGGTCACCAGTACCAGAAGTATCCGGTGGAAGAGAGAGATCGAGTGGAATTGTATAATTTTCAGCCGTTTGAGTGATTGTTTCTAATGTATTGCTTGATCTACAACCCTGGAAACCAATGCCAATGTTACACGTGGAACATGCCGATGTTGCAAAGAAGTCCCTAGAACATCGGATTTTGGAGGGTTCTGGGGCATGATTGGTTTGATTTTCGTTATTGCAGGCCTCTCCATCTTCACGTACACACAATGGAGGTGGAGGCAACAAGGTGCGGGAAGAAGGGGTGCTCCTTGGTGGGTTGCGCCAGCCTCGCTGGCCATTGCGTCCTTGGTCGCTCTCACCCTCGGGAGCCTGGAAATTCTACATGGGTCCTGGCTGGACCGGAGCAATGGTTCGTGGCCCGCGTGGTTTTTCCGTGTGGTCCTTTACTCCCTGCTTGCTCTGGCTGTGTGTCTATTTCTGCGGTTGGGGATGCTGGAACGCGAGATAAAACGCGACCAGCAGGTCATTATACGTGCTATTCAGCGGGCCAAGGAGATCCGCGAGGAGGCCCGCAAGCGCAGGCTTAAGGTGTTCAATGATGAGCGCGAGAAGGTTAAGAAGTACTGACTGAAGAAGGGCGTTCCGCGTGAATACTTTCCCGCAGGGAAGGAGAAAGAGTAGCATGGCAGGATGCCAAAAATCTTGTGGCGGGTCACACTGGCTCTCTATTTCGCTTTCAAACTGTTCCAGGACATTCTTGGGATCGGCGGAATATCTGGTGACGTGCGATGGTGGGCCGGCATGTTAGATGGCTCGTGGCTGGATCCCGACAACAGTTACTGGGCTGCGCGGGTTTTTCGTGTCGGCAGCTACCTGCTGACCCTCGTTACTGCCGTCGCTTTCTACGAAGTATGGATTCGACCGTGGTTGGTGCCGTGGCTTCGCCCGCGGCTGTTCAAGTTCCTTTGCTGGTGGACTGGAGTTCGGGATTTGGCATGTCGTCCAAGATTCAAGCTCTACGAGGCTGCCTGCCTGCTGCAAAGGGAAGATCCGCCCGCCACATATCAGGGCTTTTCGCGTAAGAACCTAAGCCCTGAAAGCAAGAAGGTATACGACAGTCTTGTAACGGCGATTTGGGACGACGATCTGGGGTCAGACCTAGCATTTGAAGCTGGTCGGCTAGAGGCGGTCGAGCCGAGTCAGCTGCATGAACTAGAAATTGACAGGGCAACTCTTCGGGAATACCTGAGTTCGAAGGAAGGGCCCATCCCGGAATTCCTCAACGAAAGGTTCGATGAGCTTGCCGGGGAAAAGGAGGGGGAGTAGCATGGCGGGATGCAGAACTCCAAGAAAAAAATCCTGGAAATCATCAAGTCCATGGGGTCGGTCGGGTCCTTCTTGGACTTGCTCTGGAAGATTGCACCAGCCGCAGGGGGAGTCATCATGACGATCTTCGGATGGATGAACGAATACCCGGCGCTGTGGATGATCGGGGAAGCGATCGTCTTGATCAGCGTGTATCGCTGGTGGACGGGAAGGCAGCAGAAGTCCTCAGACCCCCAAGAGGATGAGGCGGAGAAGCCAGGGATTCAAGAGCAGCCACCCAAGCCGGATGAGCCGCCGGAAGAACCCAAGCGCCGACCGAGGTCATGGGAGATCAAGGCGGAGAGGGCGCAACAATTCACCGTTTATGAGGTTGCCTGCCTACTAGCCGGAACGGCTCCGGTGTGGCCTCTTCCGACACCTGAAAGTAAAGAGGAGTACGAACTTCTCCGGCTGGCGCTCCTCGACGACGAACTGGGAGGTGAGTTGGCCTACGAAGCTGGTTTTGCAGAGGGTGACGGCGGAGACGAGAGCCGGCTTCACTTGGTGGAGCTGGAGCGCCGGAACCTCCGCGCTTACCTTCAAGCCAAAGGCCGCGAGATCCCGGAATTTCTCGACGAGAGGTTTGACAAGCGGCCGCGTCAATACATGCCGTTCAAGCATCAGTGACAGCAAATTTTTCGGATTCCCCCTCCACCGGGGCCTCGTTCGGAAGTACAATAGTTCTAGAACATAAATGTCCTATTTTGTTTTTGTTTTCGAACGATCCCTGATCCACTTCTTTAGCTCTGCGGGCGTCGTCCTGCTGGCGCTCTACGGCTTCTGGCTGCTGGAGCGCAAGGTCTCCTGGTGGCCCAGGACGCGCGGCGGCTGGTGGGACCTGGTTCTGCCGGCGCTGGTGTCGTTCACGTTCATCTCTTTCCGTGAGGTCTTCGACGTGGCAAGCGGCGGCTCGCCGTTCAAATCGGTGTGCGACTGGCTGAGCTGGCTTCTGGGCATGGGGGTGAGCATCTGGGCCATCTGCCGGCTGTTTCCCCGGCTAGGGCAGATCCTGGGAGAGATCCAGAAGAAGGAAAGCGGGAGCTAGGATGGACCCGCAGCTGGCCATGGTTCTCGGTCTCGTCGGGGCTTTTGCGAGTGTCGGGGGGCTGTATCTGCGGACGTCGGCCCGCGAGGCGGAGGTGGCTAGGTGGAGGGGCAGCATCGATGGGAAGGTCGAATCCATGCCCGACAGGCTGAAAGAGCTGGAGCACAAGATGTCCGAGCAGCATAAAGACCTGCGGGATGAAATCTCCCGGCAGAGCGAGAAGCTTCACTCCCGGATCACGGAGCTGAAGGGGGAGGTGTACAAGATCAGCCTCGCCATGGCGCGCTCGGGGATCAACGGCGGCAAGCACAGACCGGGAGGTGGTGATTAGCCATGCTGGGAGCCATTGTGGGATTTGTTGCGCCGTTCCTGCCCGATGTGGTCAAACTTTTCAAGCAGCGCCTCGACCACAAGCAGGAAATGGAGATGCTGGAGCTGCGGCTCACGCACGCTTCCAAAGAGCACGAGTGGCGCATGCGGGAGGTCGAGACGGCAGCGGACGCGGCCGATCTGCGAAGCGCCCGCAAGCCGAGGGAGAGCTACGGCGTGCAACTGTTGAATGCTGCCGCGGGCCATGTGGGCGAGAACGCGGTTATCGCGCCTAAGACGTTCAGCAGGGCCTTTCTTTTGTTCACGTTAACGGATCTGTTTTCTGCCGCGGTGCGGCCCGTGATTACCTACTGGATCGTAGGACTATGGGGCACGATCAAGATGGCGCTGCTCTATTCGCTCTATTCGACGGCAGGAGGGGGTTGGCAGGACAAGATTGTCAATGCGCTGACGGCGGAAGGGGTTTGGACCGGGTTCGATCAGGACGTGCTGGCGGTGGTGATCGGCTTCTGGTTCGGGTGGAGGACCCGGCAGCGGGCGGCGGGGCAGAGGTGAATATGTCCGGGGAAGAACAAGCCAAAATTGGCGAACTCGTATGGAAGCGTCAGGCGGCCGTCAGGAGGCTTACCTGCTTCGAAGATGAAGCGAAGCGGATGGCAGACGACCTAGGAAGCGCCCGGAGTCTCCTCGAAGACGCAGCGCGAGGCAAGAGGCCGGATTTCGTGGAACTGCATGGATGCCCTGACAGAGAAGAGATCGAACAATTGCTTTCCTCCATCGTTCGAGAAATGACGGTCATCCAGGAATTGAGAGAGAAGCTGCACAAGATGGGCATATCGGGATGACTGAGTTTCGATAGCGGAGGATGCCATGGATACACCGACCCCGGAGAACCACAATTTTAACTGGCTAAGAGCTACTGAAAAAGGAATGCCACTAAACAACAAGCCAGCTTTCGACTGGGTTTCGGCGAGGGCCATGTGCACCGCAAAGACGCTCTTCAATGAGCTTAAGAAAGTTGTTGAAGCGGATGTCAGATCGGCAAATAACAACGTCGCCGACAGGTTCGAGCTCCATCAGGAACCAAGCGATGGCGTGTTCAGTGTGCACCTGAACAGCGAAGACGGCCAGATGGTTATAAGGCAGCGGACGTTTGAATTAGTCGAGCAAAAAATCCTGGTATATAAGACCTCAACGGAATCTGATGTGTTTCTCAGAGGAAGGGCGTCTTTGACTGAAACCAAGGATTGCCTTGTAGAAGTAGAGCAGAAAACCCCAATGCGGCTGTGGGAGTTCAGTTGCCTTGCACTGGAGGATTTCTTCTTTGCTGGCCGCTAGCCCGCTCGGAGAATCTCGATGAAGCCGATGCTCGGCCCGAAGCGCTACCTGAAGGGCGCCACGCGCGTATGACGAAACACCCCTCGCTGCGGCCAGTGTCAATCGCGGCCGAGCTGGCGGCGCATCACGAAGGGTTGTCGCTCGACCCCTACCACGACCCGGTCGGGTTCCCGACGATCGGCTACGGGCATCTGCTGAGCCGCGAGAAGGGCGCCGACCTGTCGCGGTTCGAGCCGCTGGCCGACGAGGACGCGGCGCGGCGGCTTCTGGAGAAGGATCTTGGGGTAGCCGCCGGGGCGGTCGGGAATCTGATCCACGTTCCCTTGACGGAGGAACAGGAGGCGGCGCTGATCGACTTCGCGTTCAACTGCGGCGCGGGGAATCTCCAGGCCTCCACACTGCGGAGGGTCATCAACCGTGAGGAACACGATGAAGCCCCCCGGCAGTTCCGGCGCTGGGTGTGGGCCGGAGGACGAAAACTGGGCGGGCTGATACGCCGCCGGAGAGAGGAAGCCGTGCTGTACGCGGCGGGAATGTAACACCATGCCTTCGCACTATGATCGCAATGTCCCGAGGCGGGCAAGAACCGCCACTCCCAGGCAGGTGGGCCGGCCGGCGGTACGCTCCGCCATTCCGCAACCCCGCTCGCCGCTGAACCCGCAACGGCTGACCACCCCGCAGCCCCAGATGCCGCTTCCGAGCGAGCGGGTACGCTCGATTGTGGAGACCGACAGCCCGCTGATGCGGCAGGCGGCGACCCAGGGCAAGCAATACGCGCACCGCCGCGGCCTGCTCAACAGTTCCATCGCCGCCGGAGCCACCCAGAACTCGCTTCTGGCGCATGCCTTCCCGATGGCGCAGGCGGACACGAGCGCCGCCCTTCAGGGCCGCTCGCTCGACATCAACCGCCAGCAAGCCGACGACGCCTGGCAACAAAGTCTTATCGACTATGCCTTGAACCGTGACCGCTTCATCAGCGACACGGACCTCCGCAACCGGCAGCTGACGTTGACCGACCGCATCAACACGGGACGGTTGGATCTCGACCGGAGCCGGCTGGGCCTGGACAGGGAATTGGGGACCCGCAACCTCGATCTGGGCTTCGACCGGCTGGGCATGGACAGGGAGTTGGGCACCCGGCGACTCGATCTCGAAAGCCGCGGCCTCGACCTGGGCTACGACCGGCTGGCACAGGACCGAAGGCAGAGCAATCTCAGTGCCTACGCGGGGATGTACGGGGCGCTGCTGAACAACCGCAACATCGACAAAGATACCCGCAGCGAATACATGCTGTCGCTCCGAAAGTTCCTGGACGAAATGGAGGAGGGCGAGGACGATCTGGGGAATGCGGATATCAAGGATCCCGACGGGGAGGAAACCACAGGAGCCGGAACTCCGACGGAGGGCGAAACCGCAGGGGGCGAAACCGCAGGAGCCGAAACTACAGCAACCGAAACCGCAGGGGGCGAAACCGCAGGGGGCGAAACCGCGGCAGCCGAAACTACAGCAACCGAAACCGCAGGGGGCGAAACCGCAGGGGGCGAAACCACGGCAGCCGAAACTACAGCAACCGAAACCGCAGGGGGCGAAACCGCAGGGGGCGAAACCACGCCCTCCGGTTCTACACAGACGATCCCGCCACCCGGAGATCCAGGCTGGAATTCGATTCCAACTCCGGCCGGTGTTCCGAACTGGGACTGGATTCCTTACCACAGCAGATACATATTCGTGTAGGCCATGGTCCGCCCGGCGGCATTTGGTGACGAGCAGGCCATCGCCGACCTGTTGCACTCGAAGATAGGCGGCAAGTCCCACCCCGGAATCTGCCTCAGCCGCGCCCATGAATGCGTGAGGCGCTCGCGGAAATGGCAGCAAGGCAGCAAGGTCTATTGCCTGGTGTCGGAGAACGAAGGCAGGGTCGGCGGTTTCCTCTACGCCCAGGAGGTCGAGGCGTTCGAGTTATGCCCGAACATCGTGTTCCTGGAAGTGATCTATCTGGCCGGAACGGCTTGCGCGGCCGCGCTGCTTCGGGAGCTGCGGGCCGGGAGCCACCGCAGGATCCACGTACCGGCGTGGGCCTCGCTGACGCCGTTGCCGGCATTCGAAAGGCTGCTGGCTCCGCTCGAGCCGCGGCTGACGGGGGTGGTGTATGAGATTTAAAGCTAAACCCTGGGAGCTAGTCTTCGACTTGCTAAGCAAGTGGGTAGTAGGCCGAGACTTTAAGGCCAAACTTGAAGCTCAGGAGGAGAAATTGGAGGAGTTGCGGCTTCAGCGTATTGCGATTGAGGAGAAATTGGAGCAGCAGGGGTGGTTTCAGCGTATGGAAAGCAGGCTAAGCGCCCTAGAAGCAGAGATCATCTGGAGGGCGCCAACGCTTGAAGAGGCCAGGCGGATTTATGATCGCTTCCGGGCTGCGCCACAAATGCGCCAACAGGTAAAAGGCAATGGCTTCTGAACACGACTTCGATGGGGTCATGTCCGAACAAGAGCAGGAGAACCACCTCGCCAAGTTGGTTCTGGAAGAACGCAAGGCTCAAAAGAAACTGGCCTGCCTGACCTCGAAGGCACGGCAAACAGCGGACATTCTGCACGTGGTGATGGATGCTCTTAAGCAACCCATTGGGATCGACTTCAGTCTTGTTCGCAAGCAGTACTTGGAAGTCACCGACACGGATATCGGCAGCCTGATTGCCGAGACGGAAAGCACCTTGGGCAAACTCGCAGTACTTGATCGAGAGATCAAAGCAATCGAGCATCCCTCTCGGCCACTTCCCTAAGCGCCGCGTCGAGCACGCCCCGCTCGATGCATGACTCAAACCACAGCTCAACCGCCTCCCTGAGAGATTCCAAGGCCCGTTTCCTGCTCGAAGCCTGAGTCATGACATCGATATCGGGACACCAGGCGAGCCATTGCCGACCGTCTCTGTGGAACCAGGCGGGGGGCTTCGGATAAGCCCTGGACTCCTTAAGTCTACTTTTTGAAAAGATCCCTAGGTAGCTGGAACCGCCGAATGATTGAAGAAATGACGCCCTGGCGAAGTTCCGTATTGTGGCCGTGGTACTTGATCGGATGCGATTGGGGGCACCCGTCTATGTCCGGGTGGTAAATTATTCGCTCACTACCCTTGCCGCGTCTCGTAAGAAACTCGAACCTGCTGTCGTACTGACTTAGGATCTTCTGTAGTTCCCGGCACTTCACCGGCTTAGGCATTTGCCGGGCTGAATCGTGACAGTTGATCGAGAACGTGCGACGGCGGAAGCGTCAAGCCTCTGGCCGTATAATTCCCGTTCTCTGGCGGCTGCTTCGCTGATGCCAAGGCCCTGACTTGCTCCCGCAAGGCACCGTCGAATAGCCTCCAGTACATCGGCTCTGCGGGCTTCCAGACCAGCTCCGGCTGGCCTTTAAAGCGCGCGAACCTGAGTTGCAGGGTGGCGAGTTCATCCAGTTCGTCACGCGCTTCGTCTAAGGTTTTTCCGTAACCCCTCAGGTCCATCTCCAGACACAGGGCAACCCACTCTCCATCTTCCCGGTACCCGAGCACGCTTAACGGTGCAAACGTTGGCTGGTCCGACATTAGTCGCTCCCCCTCCGGTTCTCCACCTTTATGATACTCAGGGTGGCGGCGGATCGGCAAAGGGGTCTACAGCATTCTACTCGAAATCCACCGTCGACTCCGCCCCAAACTTGCGGCAGTTGGTCCACTCGACGTAATCGATCTCGAACTTCTTGGGGTCGCGGAAGACCCAGCGCGACCGCACGGGCAGCAGGTGGAGCTTCCCGCCGATCGGCACGTAACCGTAGTCGACGCTGTGAGAGACTTGCTGGTAGGGGTAGTCGGACGGGATGCCCAGCATCTCGCGGGCGTCGTAGCGCAGGACGCGGCCCGTCGCCTTGTCGATCGAGACCAGGCCACTGAAGCCGACGTTAATCCGTTTGCGTCCAGCTCTTAAGTTGTAACCGTAGCGGCGGTTCACGACCTCCATGCGGAAGACGGCCACCTCGCGTCCGCCAATGACATCATCGTCCGAGCGTGTGAACACGGCTCCGGCCTCGGGCCGGAACAGGTCGTAAAGCGCTCTCCCGAAGCCGCCGACACTGGCGATCTTCCTGAAGTCCTTTTTGGACGGACGGCCGTTGAGGGTGACGTTGCGGTAGGACTCGCGCCTGTCGACAAACTGGACCTCGGCGGTGACCTCGCGGGACTGCCGCCAGCGGGATCTGGAGCCATCCTTCGACCGTCCGCTGCGTTCGGTTTTGGTGCAGACGAAGTTGGGGAGGTTTTCGGTGTAGGCCAGCGCGATCCGGCGGGCGCGCTCGATCAGGGCGGCATCTGTCTCGGCGGGGCTGAGAGTGGACGGTGCGGGAACGGCGGGCCCGATCAGGCTGGAATCTTTCTCGGCGGGAATAACCGGGGCGGACTCGGACGCCTTTGGGTCCGATTCAGGTTCGGGATGAGGATCATTATTCGGTTCAGGAAGCCGGGACAGGATCTTCGCCAGCTCCTCACGGACGATCTCGCGGACTCGCCGCTCGTCCATCGCGTCTCCCCGGTGGGACGCATCGACCGCCGCGCTGAAGTCCTGCGCTAGACCGGCTACGGCCACGGCAACGCCAACAACAACCAACCGGAGAGCGGTCATGAGAAGGACCTCCATCCACAGCATACACCCCTGTTGACGCCCTCTCGCCCGCAGCCGTTACCCGGCACAAGTTTTTAAGCACTTTGTTCGTGTTTCTCTGGCGCCGGAAGGGTGCCGGTTGTACAATAAAGTCTGAAACATAAACGGCTTGTTTTGTTTTCGTTCTCAGACAAGGCTTAACCCGCTTCTTTAGCTTTCGGAGCGGCGTGACGCCTGGGAGGTGTGCTTTCTTCAAACGCATATTCAAGGGTATCGGTAGATTCATCAAGAAGACCGCCAGGGCCTTGAAGAAGGTCTGGCCGATCGCGCTGGCGGCGACCGCCATCTTCTTCACCGCGGGAGCGGCGCTAGGGTATGTCGGCATGAGCTGGGGGAAAATTGCGTCTACCCTTGTCACCAAGGTCGGCATCAAGGGCACGCTGGGCAAGATACTTACGGGCTCGATAGCCGGTTCGGGCTGGGGAGCGGCAATCGGAGGCGGCATCTCGGCGGCAACGGGAGGCAGCTTCACCGAAGGCGCCCGTAGCGGCGCGCTGAGCGGCGCTATCACGGGCAGCCTCGCCGGCGCTGCCGGCTGGACACCGGGCGGAGCAGGATCTCAGAGCGGAGGATCATCCTCTGGTACTGGGGCCGGGGCTGCTGGCGAGGCTGCTAAAGAAGGCGTGAAAGGTGGCGGCAACTCCCTCATCGGCTTCCTGAAGAACCCCGTCGTCGCGGGCGGCCTGATCCAGGGCGTGGGCAAGGGCATTGGCTCGGCAGCCGCCGCGAGAACCCAGGCCGACATGGCCGCGGCGGAGCGGCAGGCGTTTGATGACCGTCTGGCCCAGCTCAGCGACAACTACCGCGTGAGCCGCGAGGCGCTGGGGCTGCCGCCTCTTGAGCAGCAGGTAGCGACTCCATCGTTGGCCGAGACAGCGGTGCCGGACGTGGCGGCGCGAACAAGGGTCGATCCGCTGCAAGTTTCCGCAGGCGGGCCGCTCAGCCCAGCCGAGGAGATGCGTCGGCAGGCGCGAAAATACCCCAACTCGCTGGTGGCGCGCGGATTGGGAGTAGGGTAAATGCCGGTCCATCAAGGCAACGGAGGATCGCTGCTGGCAGCTGCCGGGGTGCGGCCGGGGATGAGTCCGCCAGCGCAGGGATCGCCCGCGGCAGGTCCGCCAGGCCAGCCCGGAGCGCAGCAGCCCACCGCCGGAGCCGACGTCGACGAGCGCCAGCTGGCGCGCTTCTCCGACATGGCCTACCGGCTGATCTACGGCGGCAAGACGCAGGATGGTGAAGCGAACCCAGCCATCTTGAAGATGCTGCGCACGGGCCAAGACGCTCGACAACAGCAAGGCGAACCGCGGCAGGCCCAGGGTCCGGGAGGTCCTGTCGACGCGCTGGCGCACACCGCCGCCGCGGTCGGATCCCGGGTGGCCGAGGCGGGAGGGGCCAAGGACGGAGCGGTGGTGTTCATGGGCACGATGGACGTGCTGGGCGAGTTGGCGTCGGTGGCCGCGGCAGCGGGCCTCTACGACTATTCGCAGGAGGAAATCGACTCCGCCGCGCCGAGAGCGGCTGAGCTGTTGTACGGCAAGACGGCGAAGCTCGGCATCTGGAACCAGCAGGAGATCGAGCAGGAGTTCGCGGGCCTGCTCGAAGCCAACGCCGACGGCTCGCTGGAGCGCAACCTGGCCGAGGTTGCCGCTGTTGCGGGGCAGCAGGGGCAGCAGGGGCAAGGCGCGGCGCCGATGCCGCCGGCCGGGAGAGGGATTGTATCGTGAGCCTGATTGCATACGCCTTCGGCGGCGCCCTTGAGGGGGCGGGCAAGGGCTTGGCCAAGGTCGGCGAGCACCGCCGGCGCATGGAGGGCGAGCGGCTGCGGGAGGAGTTTTGGAAGGAGCAGAACCAGTTGAAGATGCAGCAGCAGCGTGATCTAGCCGGGGAGGAGCGGGAACACCGGGAAACGTTAGCCGAGGACAACCGGGCGCATCAGGCGGCGCTGGTCTCCCATCGACTGGGGACCCAGGCGGACTGGCGCAAGGAGGACATAGCCCAGCGGAAGGAAGAGGGTGAGAAGAACCGAGGCCTGCGGCAACAAGAAATCGACCTGCAAGGGGAAGAGCTGGAGGCGAAACAAAAGCGGTGGGATGCTCAATTGGCTGCGGCGCGCTCCAAGGCGGCGGCGGAAAAGACGGCTGACAAGGAAGAGGCCAAAAGAAATGAGCGTAAAGCCGTAAAAGAATGGGTAGAGAAACATCTCACCGTAATCGACGAGAATACCGGCGAGGAGAAACTCGACCTTCCCAAGTTCGACTACTGGATGAACTATTGGGATACCTACAAGCGATTACCCTACCAGTTACCGGCGTCATGGGCCGACATCAATCGGTTGGCGGAAACCGAAAACATCCCGCTCGAAGATGCCCGGGATCTGTTGGAACAACGCGGACACCCGACACCTATCGGGGACCCTCCATCCTCCCTGACCAATCCGGGCGGGAGGCTGTGGCCCGGAAGAAATCGCTAATTCCGAAGACGAGGCGGTGCGGGCAATCAGACCGTCATGAGCAACCACCTCGAAGAAAATCAACGAACTGCGGGCTACACCCCAGAGCCGCAGTTCGACTTCCTTGAAGCATATTATCGAGCTTCGCGCCCCACACCAGAGCCGCAATTCGACTTTCTCGAAGCATATTATCGAGCTTCGCGCCGCACGCCGGGCGGTCCCCGCTACGCATACGGCGTCCCACCCGAGCCCCCGGACGAACCCGGCGTATTTGACGAGTTCGGCTCGGCGTTCCATCACAGCCTGATCCAGTCGAACCCGGAGATGTACGGTGCCGCTCTCGAGGCGGCAGGGGTAAGTTCCGGTTCCGAAAGCATGCGGCAGGCAGGCGAGCGCCTGCAGCGCTGGGCAACGGGGCTGGAGGCTGGCAGGCCTCCCATAACGTTTGAGGAAGCGGAAGGTTTCGGGGAGAACCTGCGGGCGCTGGCGGGGCTTGCCGGTAGTGCTTTTGGCAGCACGGTTCCGCCACTCGCTATGGGAGCCGCCGGCGCGGTCGGTGGCGCGGCAGTGGCCGGACCTCCCGGAGCCTTGGCGGGCGGCTTCATTGGCGCAACCGTAGCGGGCGCTCCGCTGAACCTCGGCGAAGCCTACCAGCAGTTCAAGCAGGAAGGCGTTGAGCCGGAGAGGGCCGCGAAATTCGCAATTGCCATCGCGGTGCCGATTACCGCTCTGGATGTGGGCGGGCTTGGCAGGATCGTCAGCCGGTCCCTTGGTGCACCGATCAAGAAGACGGTGCTGCGGGCCATTGGCCGCAGGATCGCGGAAGGGTCGCTGATCGAGGGGTCAACGGAAGCGCTGCAATCGGCGATCCGCGAGGCGACAGCGGCGGCGTTGACCGACAACCCCGATGTCGGCCGGCGGGCCTGGAGGACGTTCGAAGAGGCGCTGGCCGGCGCCATGGTGGGCGGGACCATCGGTGGGGTCACAACTACGGCTGACCAGCTGTTGCGGCCTCAAGATACCGCTCGCCCTCCGCTTCCACCCGAGCGCCCCACGCCGCCTCCCGACAGCGGACGTCCGGGAGCCGTGGAGACCGCCGCGGCAGGGGCCGCCGGGCAACCCCTGAGCGAAGCCGATCTGGCCTCGCCGCTCCCCGACGATCTGATCGGCGAGGGCCGGGAGTTCATGGCGACGGCTGAGGGCGCTACCGAGTCCAACCAGATACTCGCCGAGTACGGACTCCCCAACGTCGGCGAGCAGGCGATCTATCAATCCGATGTTTTCTCGGAAGACGGAAGAGTAAGCCGCGGCACCCCGGAGCGCGTCGTGGTGCTCGACGCCATCCCGAGCGAGGAGTACATGCCTGGGGAGTCGACGCCGGCGGCGGTCAAGATCTGGCGCGACGGCACGACCTTCGAGCTGCCCTTGCCATTGAGCGGCGAGACGCTGACGGCGCCCCCTACCGCCCAGCAGCAGGCCGAGCAGGCCGACCGGACGAGGTTCGAAGCCGATGTCACCGAGACCCTGCGGCCGCTCGAGACTCCCGAGCTTCGAAACGCGGCGCTGAGGGCCGAACTCGATGCCGAGGGAGCTGAATCACTTGAAGCGCTGGGACCGGAGCGCCGGAGCAAGTTGCTGGGAGCGCTCAAGAAGCGCTTCGCCGCTGACACCACAACCCGCGAGAACGAGCAGAAGAGCGCCGCCGGCGAGCAGCAGGAGCGCGACGAGCAACTACTATTCGACGAGGAGTATCAGGAGGCAGTCTCGACCGCCGCCGAGAAGATCGGCACGGAACGCGCCCAGGGCCTGATCGCGGAAACCACCGCGGCGATGGGGCTTGCGGAAGGAGCCGTGCCGACCGAGCGCCGCGCGGCTTTCCTGAAACTGCTCAAGGCCAAGGCTCGCACGGCTTCCCGCCTGGTCCAGCAGGAGCCACAGCAGCAACCGGAGCCACAGCAGCCACAACAGCCTGAGCTTTTACAGCCGCAACCTGAACCGTTGCAGCCTGAGCCGGAGCCGCAGCTGCCACAGCAACCAGAAGCGCAGCAGCCCCAACCTCAATCTGTTCAAGAGATTCCCTTCCAGCCGGTCGAGCGGGACAAGGCGATCACGCCCGCCGGAACCGAGCATGAGGTCGAGTACGCCATCGCCGATGCCGACACCCTGACCGCCTCGCACGACCGCTTCGGCAACCTGAACCCCGCCTACCCGCGGGAGCTTCAGCCGAGAGACAGGAGCCGCGCCGCGTCGCAGCTTCAGATCGAGCAGTTGTCGCGCGACCTTCGGCCCCAACTGCTTGACCGCTCCCCGGGAGCCGAAAGCGGCGCTCCGATCATCGACCCCGGAGGCGTGGTCGAGAGCGGCAATGCCCGCACGATCGCCTTGCAGACGGCCTATTCGGAGGGCACGGCGGAGAACTACCGGCAGTATCTGGCCGGGAAGGGCTACCCCGTCGAAGGTGTCGGGAAACCGGTCCTGGTTCGCATCCGCCGCTCTCAGCTGACGCCCGGCGAACGGCTCGCCTTCACGAGGGAGGCGAACCAGCGCCGCGCACAAGTCGAGGAGCCGGTCACCGAGCGGCCCACAGTCACCGAACCTCCCCCAACCACGGAACCGCCAACGCCCGCCGAGCCGCCCACGGTAGGGGAACCTCCGCCTGTCACCGAACCACAGGAGCCGGCGGAACCCACCGAGCCGAAGCCGAAGAAGCGGGCCAAGACCACCAAAGAGCCGACCAAACGCGAGAAGCCCGTCGAGCGGCTCGAAGATGCCGGCGAGAAGCTGGAGGGCAAGCGCTCGCGCAAGCTCAAGGAGCTGACGGACTCGAAGGCGGGCGAAACGAAGGCCGAGGCGGAGCGGATCCTGGGGCTAACATCGCGGGCCGCCATCTGGCCGATCACGCTTCCCAAGGATGCGACACCGGGTACCGGGCGCTACCTCGAATTGGTGCGCAACGTGGTGTTGCCGTTCTCTGAAGCACTCGGTCGCAAGGGCAAGCGTCTGATCCGAGGCATACGCGGAGCAGGCAGCAGGAACAACCTCCTGGCCGCTCTCGGCGAGGGGCAGATCACGCTCGAGGCGCTGCGGCAGGAAGCCGCCAGTTACATCTCCGTCCTCGAGACGGTGAAGGAGGCGACCAGCGGGTCGATGACGGTGGCACAGGCCGCCTCCTCGCTGCGCACGCTGCTCTACGGCGGCGCCGCCGAAGTCAAGTTCTCGACCCCTTTGACCAAGTTCGGGGAAGTGCTCAGGCCCTATATGAGGCGCGGGCGAGGCGAAACCTCGCGCATCGTGGGACCCGAGCCGTATGACCTGCCGCAGATGATTACCGACGACACCACGGCTCCGGCGAAGGCGAAGCCCATGCGCCGGCCAACGTTCGAGTTCGATCCCCAGAAAGGCCCGGACCGCGAGGACATGCCCGACCGGCGCGGCGGCAAGGACGTAACCGCCGAGGACCTTGTCAAGACATTCGGGTTCCGGGGTGTCGAGTTCGGCGAGTGGGTGACGGGTGCCGAGCGGCAACGCCACGTCAACTGGGCCTATGACGCGCTTTACGACTTGGCGGACACGCTGGGGATCCGGCCCGCCGACATCTCGCTGGGCGGAACGCTGGGGTTCGCGTTCGGATCGCGGGGCAGAGGGCGGTTTGCGGCGCACTACGAGCCAACGACGAAGGTCATCAACCTGACGAAGACGCGCGGCGACGGCTCGTTCGCTCACGAGTGGGGCCACGCGCTCGAATACTTCCTGCTCTCGACGAGCGAGCCGAAGACCAGGCGGTTGCTGATGAGCGTGCGCCGGACGCTGGGGGAGCGCTACAGCCTGGACAAGGCTCTCGATACTCTCGACAGGCTGCTGAAGGGGGAATCGTGGATTGAGGGCCGCAAGAAGGCTGGGGCGCTGGAAATCGCCAAGGAGTATGTCACGGGCCGCTATTGGCAGCGCGGTGCATGGGGCGTGCGATCGACGACCCGGTTCGCCGGCCAAGCCTCGCGTCTCGGCGAGTACTGGCGGCGGCCCGAGGAGATGGTGGCGCGGTCGTTCGAGGCGTGGGTGCTCGACTCGCTCAAGGGGCGCTCGCAATACCTCGTCAGCGACTGGGCAACGGAGGGTTACGTCAGCAAGGCGCGCGGCTACAAGGCGTCGGCCTACCCCGAGGGCGATGAGCGGCACGGGTTCGCCGATCTTTGGGACGGTCTGTTCGGGGCGCTTGAGTGGGGCGATCAGGGACCGCTGCTCAGCCCGGACTACCGCAGCCCGCACAGCAACGCGGTCGACGAGATCACGGCGGCGCTTGACGGCATCGATCTCGAAAAACGCTTGCGGGAGCTCGAGGTCGGCGAGCCGTCTCCGGACGGTCTTTGGTGGTACCGCTTCGACGGCCGGCGCCGGCCCGGCAATCAACCCAAAGACTATGCCGCCTACGACGACAGCGGCGTCAGGGTCGAAGGCGGGCAGTTCGCCCAAGTCGGCTACGCCAAGGCGCTCGATCCCGATGTCATCAAGAAATTTGCGCTCAGCCCGGTTGTACACGAGGCGGCGGATAAGACCGTCTATATTAAGGACGAGGTAAGAAGCGATGAGCGCTTGGGGATCAGAAGCGATAAGGCACTGGACGGAGTTTCGCCCGAGACTGGTGAAATACCTGAAGGAGCAGGACGCTCTCCGCGACGCGGCGGAGCAGGCGGCACAGAACGCCCAGGCGATGTTCGGGTCACTGCACCGGGCGGGCGCGGACCCCTGGGAGGCGCGGATCGAGGCGAGGAAGTATTACATCCTGCTGCCGGACGAGGAGAACGTGCCGGAACTCGACTACGATCAGGCTCCCTACGGCCAGCCGGAACCGATTACCAAATCACCGACGGAGACCGACTGGGACGAGGATCTCCTCTAGAAAAAATCGACGCCAACATCAAGGCGATCGAAACCCTCAAGAAAATCCAAAGCGAAGACCGCTCCGCGACGCCCCGGGAGAAGTCCGAACTGGTGCGCTACTCGGGCTGGGGCGGACTGAAGCGCATCTTCAAGACCTGGGACTACGACAAGCAGTGGACGGAACGCTCCAAACGGCTGGCCCGGCTGCTGACACCGGAAGAATACGAGCAGGCGCGGGCGAGCGTACTGAACGCCCACTACACCAGCCCCGAGGTCATCCGCGCCATGTGGAGCGCGGCGATGAGGCTGGGGTTCAACGGCGGCCGCATCCTCGAACCCGCCGCCGGAGTGGGGCACTTCCTGGGCCTCGTGCCCCGGAAGCTCAGGGAGCAAACGAAGGCCGTTGCCGTCGAGCTTGACGCCACGAGCGCCGCCATCACCCGCAATCTCTACGGCCAGGCCCAGGTCTACCATTCCCCCTATCAGAATGTGACGCTGCCGCCCGGCTTTTTCGATCTGGCGATCTCGAACGTGCCGTTCCTCGATGTCGCCCCCACCGACAGGGTGCACAACAGGGCACGGCTGCTCCTGCACGACTACTACTTCGCCAAAGCGATCGATCTGGTGCGCCCGGGCGGCCTGGTCGCGTTCATCACCTCGAAGGGGACGATGGACAAGGTCAACACCCGCGCGCGAACGCTGATCGCGAAAAAGGCCGATCTCGTGGGCGCGATCCGGTTACCCGAGAACGCCTTCGAGAAGTTTGCCGGAACGACGGTGACCACCGACATCGTGTTCCTGCGGCGCAAGGTTGAGGGAAGCGAATTCGAGCGGGCCGAGCCATGGACCGAGACCCAGCCCACAGACATGCCCTTCACCGGGAACCCGGAGCAGTCGGGGGAGTTCCCTCTGAACGAGTACTACCGGGCAAATCCCGAGATGCTGCTGGGCGAGATGCGGGCCCGCTCCGGCCGCTACGGCGACCAACTGGAGAGCGCGCTGATCGCCAGCGAGGAAGAAACGCTGCCGGACATGCTCGGCCGCGCCATCCAGGCGCTGCCGGCGGACGTGATGGAGGAGGCCGGGAAGGCGGCGGAGGAGGAACCGGCCGCTTACTCGATTCCCGCCGAAGAGGATGTCAAGGACGGCGGGATCACGGAGAAGGACGGCAGGCTCTACCAGAGGGAAGGCAGCCGCATGACGCCGCTGACCGAGAGGACGGGCAGGGAGAAGTCGGACGCCGCCAAAATCCGCCACTACATTGGGATGCGGGACGCGCTCAGGGACCTGCTGCGATCGCAGCTCGAGGGCGGCCCGAAGTCCGGGATCGCCGCCGGCCGTACCCGTCTCAACCGGCTCTACGACGCCTATGTCGCCCGCTACGGCACCCTGCGCAAGACGCTCGAGAAGACCCCCTACGCCCAGGACCCCGACGCCGGCGCCCTGCTGGCGCTCGAGGTCTGGAACGCCCAGACGGAGAAGACAGCCAAGGCCTCCGTCTTCGAGCGCGACACGGTGGCCCCGCGCGAGATACCCGAAAGCGCCGATTCGGCCGGGGACGCGCTCGCAATCAGCCTGAACGAGAAGGGGCGCGTCGATCTCGACTACATGGCGCGTCTGACGGGCCGCTCGACGGACGATCTGACGGGGGAGATCCACGGCCGGATCCTCGACGATCCCGAGCAGGGGTGGGTCACCGCAGACGCCTACCTGTCGGGCAACGTGCGGGAAAAGCTGAAGATCGCCCAAGCCGCCGCGCAAACGGATGCGCGGTACGAAGCGAACGTCAGCGCGCTCGAGCAAGTCCAGCCGGCCGATCTGCTGCCGAGCCAGATCACCGCCGCCCTGGGGTCGCCCTGGATACCGCCGGGCGACATCCAGGTATTCGTCTCGGAGTTGCTCAACACGCCCGCCAGGGACGTAAAGGCCGACTTCGAGCCGCTGATCGGCAAGTGGTCCGTCACGACCCTCACCCGGCAGCATGAAACAGTCGCGGCGACCGACACCTGGGGCACGCAGCGGAAAAACTTCTTCGAACTGCTCGATCACGCCTTGAACGGCGGCTTCCCGACCGTCAGGGACAGGGTCGCGGAAAACCAGTATGTCGTCAACCCCGCCGAAACCGCCGCGGCGCAGGAGAAGCTGCGCCGGATCAAGGAGCGGTTCGAGGCCTGGGTGTGGGAGAGTCCCGAGCGCGCCGGCCGCCTGGTGCGTGCCTACAACGACAGAATGAACGCCATTCGGCTGCGCGCCTACGACGGCAGCCATCTCGGCTTCCCCTTGATGAACCGGGAGTTTCAGGAGCGAGGCGGACTGCGCCGGCATCAGCGCAACGCTGTTTGGCGGATCCTCGAATCCGGCGCCACCTATCTCGGCCACGAGGTCGGCACCGGCAAGACCGCGATTCTGATTGCCGCGGCGATGAAGGCCCGCCAGCTGGGGCTGGCTCGCAAGCCCATGATCGCCGTCCCGAAGCCGAACCTGCCCGAGATGGCGGAAGAGTTTCAGCGGCTCTATCCGGCGGCCAACGTGCTGACGGTTCATATTCCCTCGGCCGGCAGCCGGCCGCTGAGGCGGCGCCGTGTGGTCCAGCAGATCGCGCTGAACGATTGGGACGCCGTGCTGGTCACGCACGAGTCTTTCGGAGCGATCGGCGTCAGCGCTAGGGAGATGGCGTCACTTGTCGGCGAGGAGCTCGGTGTGATGGAGGCATCGCTTGCATTGGCCAAGGGCGAGGGCGCGAACCGCGCCACGGTCCGTGAGCTGGAAAAAGCGAGACACCGGCTGAGGGAAAGGCTGAAGGAACTCGAAGAGCGCATCGCCAAGACCGACGCGGTGGCGTTCGAGGCCATCGGCGTCGACATGGTTCTGGTCGATGAAGCCCATAACTATAAGAACCTGCAATTCTCGACGCGCCTGGGCCGCTCGATCCGCGGACTGAGCCAGTCGGCCAGCGGCCGGTCGTTCGAGTTCTACGCCAAGACCCGCTATCTCAACCGCATCGGCGGCAAGATCGTGATGGCGTCGGGCACGCCGCTATCGAACAGCGTGGGCGAGCTGTTCACGATGAGCCGTTATCTCCAGCCGGGGGAGCTCGAGAAGCGCGATCTTCAGCACTTCGATTCCTGGGCGGCAACGTTCGGCAACATCGACCAGATGCTGGAATACCTGCCCGAGGGTGGCGGCTACAGGAGCGTCACGAAGTTCCGCAAGTTCACCAACGTCCCCGAGCTGATGCAGATGGTCTACTCGGTGCTGGACGTGATGACGGCGGACAAGGCCGGTATCCGCAGGCCGCCGATCGAGGGCGGCAAGCCCGAGCCGGTCGTGATGCCGCAGAGCCCGGACCAGCAGGCGTTTCAAAAGAAACTGGCCGAACGCTCCGAGCGCATCCGCGGGAACCCTAAGGGAGCGTTGCCCGACAACATGCTCGTCGTGTCGTCGGATGGACGCAAAGCCGCCGTCGACATGCGGCTCACCGGCAAAGGCTACGGCCCCAACGAGAACGGCAAGATCGCCGAACTCGCACGCCGCGCCGGAGAGATTCACCGCCGCACGGCCCGGTTTCAGGGCGTGCAGCTGGTCTTTCTCGACCTGTTCGGCCCGACCGGGGCTAACCCGAACTTCAACGCGCAGCACGAGATCAAGCGGGTGCTCACCGCCGAAGGCATTCCGGCAGCCGAGATCGTCTCGCTCCACGACGTCGACGGACCGGGCAGGACCGCCAAGGCCCGCGTCAAGCGTCTGTTTGCGGACGTGAACGCAGGTCGCGTCAGGGTGTTGCTGGCCTCGACCAAGAAAGGCGGCACGGGCGTGAACGTGCAGCAGAGGATCGCCGCGATCCACCATCTCGACACCGACTGGAACATCGCGGGCTACCTACAGCGCAACGGGCGCGGCCACCGTCAAGGGAACCTAGTGTTCGACGAGTACGGACAGAAGCTCCACATCCTCAACTACACGGTCGAGGGCACGGTCGATGCCTTCATGTGGGACAAGGTGGGATCCAAGGCCCGTCTGTTTGACCGGCTGCTGTCGGGTGAGATGACGGAGCGCGAGATCGAGGACATCAGCCGCAGCGAGGTTACCGCGTCAGAGATGCTGGCGCTTACCTCCGGCGACCCGCTGGTCGCCCAACGCGAAGAGGTGTCGCGGGACCTCAACCGCCTCGCGCTGCTGCGCCAGCAGTGGCAGGACCGCCGGTTCCGCCTACAGCTCGAACTCGCGCAGTTGCCCGGCAACATCGAAGCCATGCGCGGCCGCGCCCGGAATCTCGATGCCGATGCGGCGCTTGTGTCGGCAGCCGAGACCATCAGGTTCGAAACGTCCGCCGGCTCGCGCGCCGTGACGACCCACAGCTTCCGGCTCGACGAAGAGGGGCTGGCGGCGGCTTGGCGGAAACTCGCCGCGCAGGACGGCCCGGACGACGCCGGGCCGCGATTCGCCGCCACGATCGCCAAGGTCGCGGGACCCCTCGGATCGTTCGACATCCGAGGAGCCTACGAGGACAGCAAACTGCAAGCGCTGCACGTAGCGGCCCCGCACGGTGATTCCGGGCATGGGGTGGGAGCGCGGCCCGCCGGGATGCTCAAGACCGCCGCCGAACGCTTCACCAAAGACGCCGAGCGGCTGCGGCAGCAGGCCGACACTCTGGAATCAAAAGACCTGCCCGAGACCCAAGAGGCCGCCCGAAAGTCCTTCGAGAAAGAAGACGAATACACCGAAAAGAAGGCACGGCTCGACGAGATCGATGCGAACTTCCACGAACGCGAGGTTGAGGCGGCCCAGGCGCAGCAGCCCGCGCCGGAATCGACCAAGGCCTCACCCGAGCCTGAATCGCGGCCCGCGCCGGAGGCGGCAGTCGCGGAACGTACCCTCACCGCTGAGGAAGCCGCGCGATTCGAGAAGCTCCCCGAAATCCTCGCAGCCGCGCTCAATCGGATCGCGCCCAACACCACGTTCAAGGCGAGCCAGGCTCCGATCAGCGGCAGCAGGGGGTTCGTCCAGGGCCGCTACCGCCCCTACAACTCCGTGATCGAAGTGGCGCTCGACCCGGGTTTCGGGACCTCGAACCCGCTCAAGGTGCTGCACCACGAAGCGATTCACGCGCTCCAAGCCGATGGTCTGTTCACCGAGGTGGAATGGAACACCCTGACGCGGGAGGCTCAAGAGCAGAACTGGATCGCCCGCTACCGGATCGAGGAGCGCTACCCCGAACTGTTCGAGAAGGGCAAGCCTGCCGCCACCGAGGAAGCCATCGCGGACGCTTTCGCCGATTGGTCAGCGGCTCCCCGCGGCTGGAGGGAAACGGTAGCACGGATCTTCGCCAAGCTGCGGCGCCTGCTGCGGCAACTGAGAAGCGCCCTGCTCAAGAGCGGCTGGCAGACCTCGGCGGAGGACATCTTCTCCCGCGTTCGATCGGGGGAGGTGGGAACACGCTCGCCGCCGACCACACCGCAACAGGGCGCGGTGCGCGAGTCGCGGCCCGAGGCCGGCGAATCCCGCCGCCGGGCCGAGGAGCGCTTCAGGGAGCGGCAGAAGGGCTTGCGGGCAAGCGGACCCTCGATGGTGGAGAGAGCCAGGGAAGTCTGGGAGAACTTCCGCGAGGACTGGGTAAGGACTTACCGCGACCTGCCGCGCAAACCGCTGTTCGCCGACGCCCACGAGTGGCTGCGGTCGCTCCAGGCGGCGCCGTCGGTGGCGAGCGGCGAGGCCGAACGGCATCTCACCGAGCTGACCGAGGGGCTCGACGCCGAACGGCTCGACCTGATGACCCGCAAGGTCTTCATGGATGACTTCTACGACGACATCAGAGAAGGCATGGCGGTGCCGTTCTGGTCCAGCAGCGACGATTTCATGGCCAGCTACCGCGAGGTGAACAAGGCCATGCAGGCTGACCGCGAGCTGGCGAGCCGCGTCCGAAAGCGCCAGGCCTACGTGCGCCGCGTGGCGAGGCGCATGGTGGATGCCGGCGTGCTCTCCCCCGAGCGCCTGAAGCGCAGGAACTACATCAAGCACCAGGTGATCGAGTACGCCCAGACGATCCGCTCGAGCCGGGTGCGTGGGGTCCGCAAGCCCAAGTGGGCCAGACGGATGGGCACCACCCTTGAGATCAACACCAATCTGCTCGAAGCCGAATCGGCGTGGCTCATGAAGGCCCTGGTCGACATCCAGATGGCCAAGGTGATCACCCAGATCGCCGAATCGTCCCAGTACAACCATCGCGGCGATCTGAAGAAGGCAATCCGGGAGCACAACAAGCCCCTGGTGGACCAGCTGGTCGTCGAGGAGTTCCGTGAAGCGCTGCGGCTAGCCGGTGTCGACCGGAGTCTGGCCGACGCCATCGAGACGCCGGCGGACATCGGCGAGTTCCTCAAGGAAAACTCCGAAGACATCGATCGCGCGCAGTTGAAGACGCCGATCAGGAACCAGTTGCGGGGGTTCCGCAAGAATATCGGGGCGGGGTTCGGCAAGCTCAGGGCAACGCTCGACAGGGCCGACGTGCCGTCGCACCTCGAAGCCGAGTACAAGCTGCTGATGGATACCGGGCGGGTATCGGAGTCCACCGAGGACTCGGCGTTTCCGCTCGTCGTCTGGGTGGCGCAAAATCTCGACGGCGAGGCGGCGGGCGCGGCCTACCACATTCTTGCCGCCGTCACCGCCCGGCGGCAGTTCCTCAAGGATCAGCTGGGAGAGAAATACATCCTGGCGGACAACATGGAGAAGGCCCTGAAGGCGATCCGAAGAGGCGGCGGGACCGAGTGGGAGGGCTTCAAGTCCTGGCAGCCCGACCCCGGACGCCACATGTTCACGGCCCTGACGATCCCCGAGCACGTCTTCGACCGGATGCGGTCAAAGCTAGCCGAGGTCTTCGAAGACTCAGGGATGGCCGGGATGTTTCCCGCCGGGGAGGTCGCGGCCATGATGGACAGGATAAAGGAACAGCGGGTCGTCGGCGGGCCGAAGTTCGAGATGGTGCTGCCGGTGGAGCTGGCCGCCACGCTCGACTCGTTCGGGAGCAAGGACTCGGACTACTACGCCACCGTTGAACTCTATGAGAAGTCGATCCGGGCCTGGAAGCAATGGACGCTCATCAACCCCAGGCGCTATTTCAAGTACAACCTGCAGAACACCTCGGGCGATCTCGACGGCGTGATCGCGGCCTTCCCGAAGGCGCTCAAGTGGAAGTACCTCGAGCCCGCGTTTCTGGAGCTGTGGGACGTGACGGTAAGGAAGGGCACGCCCAGCGCCGTCTTCCAGGAGGCCGCCGAGCGCGGCGTGCTGGACGGCGGCTGGTCGATTTCCGAGGTCTATGACGTCCAGAACGACATCGAAGGGCTGCTGGTGAAACCGGGCCTCTCCAAGAGCGCCCTGAGGAAGATATGGAAGTTCCTGGCTAAATCGACCACCTTCCGCGAGAACTTCCTGCGCTACGCCATGTATCTGGCCGTGAGGGAAGAGATTCAGACGGCGCGGCAGGAGAACCCGGGGCGGCTGAACGAAGACCTGATGCCGCTGGTCGGCTACGGGGCCGGTCGTATTGACCAGGTCAACGCCATCACCTCCGACGCCGACCGCGCGGCCTACATCGCCCGCGAGTCGCTGGGCGACTACGGCGCGATCAGCGTCCACGGCCAAAAGCTTAGAAAGTGGGTGATTCCGTTCTGGAGCTGGCAGGAGATCAACGCCAAGCGCTATTACCGGATAGGGTCGAACATCGTGGCCACCCAGAAGGGCTTCGGGCGCGCCGCGTCGCTGGCCGCGTTGGGCGCCAGGGTGGGTGTGCGGGCGGCGCTTTGGCTGACCTGGCGCGCGATGGTGTACTCCGTCGGGACGTGGATGTGGAACAACCTTCTGTTTCCCGACCTCGAAGAGGAACTGCGCGACGAGGACCGCCGCAGGCTGCATCTGATTCTCGGCAAGTGGGACGGCGAGATCAAAATGCTGCGCATGCCGGGGGCGTTGAGCGACCTGATGGGCTGGTTCGGACTCGACGACGTGCTGGCCGCGCTGTCTCACATCTCGAAAGGCCGGGGATCCTGGCGCGACGTGGCGGACGCGGTGTACCAGGCCCCCATCAACCGGCTCGTCAACGGGTTGACGCCGACGTTCAAGGTGCCGGGCGAAGCCCTGGCCGGCCGCAGCTTCTTCCCCGACGCGTTCAACCCGCGTTTGATCCGGGACGGCTGGCGGCACCTGTTCCGGGCTGTCCAGGTCGAGCCTGTCTATGACTGGTATCTAGGCAGGCCGTCGCCGGGAGCGGGGCACGTGCTGATGACGACGTTTGTCGACGTGCGGCACACCGGCTACAGCGCCTACGCCAAGATCCGGGGCGAGGCGTATCAATGGCTGCGGGCGGTCGAGGGCGAGGAAGGCGCGCCGCTCTACGCCAGCCGGCGGGGCAACGCCTACTTCTACTACCGCATGGCGTTGAAGTTCAAGGACACCGAGGCTGCCGTGAGATACCGTCAGGAACTCAGGCGGCTAAAAGTGAAACCGGAGATGATGCGGGCCATGATTAAGCGCGCCCACCCGCTCGGCATGCTGACGATCCGGGAGCGCCGGAAGTTCCTCGAGGCGCTGACGCCCGAGGAAGAGCGCAGCCTGCGGCGCGCGATCGAATGGTGGCGGGAGACCTACGAAGGAGGTCACGCGCAGGCGCGGCGGGATTGACATGGGACTTTATCGGAAAAAGCCTGTAGTCGTTGAGGCAGTCCGGTTGATCGAGAAAACGACGATCAAGACCCTGGAAGGCACCATGACCGCCGAGCCTGGGGATTGGTTGATCACGGGGGTTGCGGGCGAGCAGTACCCATGCAAACCGGAAATTTTCGCGCAGACCTACGAGGAGGCCACTGACAAACCCTTGTAATGCTTAGTCAGGCATTTCGGTCAGTTTTTAGGGCTACTGGAAGCCGCTCCAGGCGCAATCTCTTTCTTGCATGGGGGGGGACGGCACGATGTTTCGGGATCTTGACACCGGCCTTCCGAAGTTCCTCCAACATCTTCCGTCCTTCCCCCAGCTTCTTGAGGTCAATCTGCGGATTTTTCCGAACGATTTCGTCGAGATCGATCTTTTCAGGCATTTTGTTTCCCCTAGAAAGAACGGCGGAATTCGCTGGCAATGTGAATTGCAGCCTTCGTGCCTGTTTTCATCATGTAGTCGCTGAAGAGATCATGGTACACCTTGATTGCATTTCTCCTAAGCGGGTCCTTCTCAAAGTCGTCGATCTGCACATCCAAGTCGCGATCTAGCACTTCCATTGCAATACCGTGCCCGTGGGTGTGCCATTTCTTCGTATCATTTAGGTTCCGGGCGATCTCTTCCGCACGCTTTTTCTTCACAGCTTCGGTAACGGGTTTCTTGTGTGTCCGTGTTTTTTCCCAGTTTTTGAACTTGTATAGGACTAGCCACTCCTTCAGCAGTGTTATGGACAGTTCTCGTGCCTGTTCCCACGCATAAAGCTCACCTTGATCGAACCCGTGAATCATTAGTTGCACTTCGGCAGTCGTGATATCGCCTTTCTTGGCCTTCTCGAGGAGGTCATTGTATCTCTCAAGGTAGCCAAGGGCCGAAATCCCGCGACCTCGATCCGATTCAATCTGTGGATCTATCGGGCCAAGCCGAGAGTAATAGTCCATGTGTATTGCGTCTCCCGACATCGCCAGCACGGTACCTGCGGAGTACGCGTAGTTTGGAACGATGAAATCAACAAGCTTATAGTGCTTTCGGAGTGTGGCGACGATGCGATGAACTACCTCGATGCAGTGCTGTCCGGGGAAAGTCGCGCCATCGGACGGTAAGTCTCGACCGTTCAATGTCTTATGGCCTGTTTTGCCCGGGAACGATTTGAAATCCCGAGGCCGCAAATGGTCGCCTGAACGGAGCATCCGGACGCGGCACAATGAGGGATGAACCTTGGCCGTACGGTTTTCTCCCAACTGATCGAGCACCTACCGAGCAAAGAGTTTCAGAAATGTGTATCGCGCTACCGCGGCGATTCCTATCTGAAAAGTTTCTCCTGCTGGGATCAGTTTCTTGCGATGGCATTCGCCCAGCTGACCTATCGGGCAAGCCTCCGCGACATCGAGACGTGCCTGCGTTCGATGCACGGCAAACTCTACCACATGGGATTCCGCGGCAGGGTAGCGCGCTCGACACTGGCCGACGCGAACGAGTCGCGCGACTGGCGGATCTACGCGGACTTCGCGCAGGTCTTGATTGGCATGGCACGGCCGTTATATGCCCACGACCCGATCGGTGTGGACTTGGACCAGACTCTGTACGCTCTCGACTCGACAACAATCGACCTCTGCCTGTCGCTGTTTCCGTGGGCGAGATTCCGCAAGCAAAAAGCCGCCGTGAAGATGCACACGCTGCTGGATCTGCACGGCAATATTCCCACGTTCATCCGCATTACTGGAGGCAAAGTGCACGACATCAACATCCTCGACGAGATCGGCCCGGAGGCCGGCGCGTTCTACGTCATGGATCGGGCCTACGTCGATTTCGAACGCCTCTTCGTGTTCACTCTCTGCTCGTCGTTCTTCGTCGTGCGAACCAAGAAGAACATCTTGCTCCAACGGCGCTACTCGCATCCCGTCGACAAATCCACGGGCTTGCGCTCGGATCAGACCGTCATACTGGCTGCCATCGAATCGGCCCAAGCCTATCCCGACCCGTTGCGGAGGGTCAGTTACTTCGACGCCCGGACGAACAAGCGGCTGAAGTTTCTGACCAACAACTTCGCGCTCCCGGCGCTGACCATCGCCCACATCTACAAGTCGCGTTGGCAGATTGAGTTGTTCTTCAAGTGGATCAAGCAACATCTGCGAATCAACTCGTTTTACGGCACCAGCGAGAACGCCGTCAAGACGCAGATCTGGATCGCTGTCTCGATTTACGTGCTCATCGCCATCGTCCGGAAACGCCTCGGGCTGGAAGCGAGTCTTTACCAGATTCTACAGATTCTCAGCGTTACGCAATTCGAAAAAATGCCCCTTTTACAGGCACTCCAGCCATCCGACTCCCCAAACGAATCCCCCTATGACCCCAACCAATTGATTCTATTCGACTTTTAACCGGACAGCAGTGAGTAAAGAACAAAGATGCCCGCCATGGCATCGACCCGATCGCCGGTGGTGTTGTCGTAGACAACGATCACCTCGAAGAAGTCTCCGGGACGGACTGTATAACCTTCAGGGTTTACATAGATCGGCATCGACACAAGAGCGCCTTCTTCATCCCTGCGCCCCACAGACTTCCAGACCGGCTCGTCGCGGGTCACGTTTATCAGCTCGATCGAGACACCGAAGGGGTGGATGTGTGTCCCCATCGCGTGGATCTTGCCGGCAGGTAACTCGAAGGCGTTCCCCCGGACGTCCCGCCCGGGCGGCACAAAGTAGAGGTGTGGCACTTGAACGCTGAGCAGCGTGGAGTAAAGACGCCTCAACGGTTTCCCCAGATCTCTTTCCCGAATTACGTGGATCTCGATCTTCATTCCGACCTTGGCGCGGCTGTCGCTGCGGTTATTGAACAACGGAAACCACTGTAGGTCGTCGTGGGGGCCGAAAGGTAGGCCAAAGCCATCAGGAAGCTGGACATCCTGCGTGAAAGCGTCGGAATAGATAGCTCTCATCTGCTGGTCCTCCTGTTGCACAACGTCCGCATCGCCAAAAAAGGTATGGCACAAGTAGTTTTCCTGGGGCGGCTGACCTTCCGCGTCAACAATCTCGGATTTGAATCCAATAAGCCAGACGGGTTCGTTGAAGCGAAGAACTTTCCTTGTCCCCTTCGGCGACTGGACGAGAGTGTCGGCCTGCAAGTCTACCAAGCCGGAGGAGAATTGAACCTGGCTGACCGTCCCGTAAGAACTCTCCCGATCCGAAGGTTGGAATTCAGTGAGTAGTTCGGTCGCGAACGCGCCGCTCACGCACGCTGCCGTTAAAGCAAGCGGTATAACCTGACACGCCAAGCGTTGAAGATCGGATGTGATGGCTGATTTCACAATACCCGTCGTCGGCGTCATTTCTCACCACTCGCCCATGAACGAGTCTTCAACCGCATCCGAATTATAGCAGCAGGCCCCCGGTACGCTTCAGCAATCTAGGCAACATGCAGCCCACGGAAAGACGTAATCAGGGTGCCTGAAACAGGTGTTAAATCACAACGTCTCGGCCGGGCGCGGGGCCACCCAACGATTCGGTTGTGAGAAATGGCCTCTAGACGCAAGTTTCTGGCAACTGAGAACGAAAAAGCCGCCCCTCCCTTAGTGGAAGGGGCGGCCTGAACCGTTAGCAAAACCTCGCTCTAGAATCTAAACCGGAGAGAGAACTGACCCTGTCGGGGACTATTAATTTGGCCGCCGATTGTTCCGAAAGCCACCGGGTCACTCACGTTGCCGTTGGGGTTCGCAAACTGCGTCCGGTTAAACAGGTTGAACACCTCAAACCGGAACTCACTGAGGATTCTCTCTGTGATATTGATCGTCTTCATGAACCCGACGTGCTCTTTCCTGATGCCAAACCCCCGCACTTCGCTCAAAGGATAGGGAGAATTTCCAACCGCATTTCCAGCCTCGGCGAAGGCGGCGATGTTGAGATAGCGGTCGCCTGCGCCGGGGTCGAACTTGCTTCCGAAATTCGCTGCCTGGTTCACACCGGAAATCACGTTAGGCATGTTCTTGAAGTTGAATATCGGCAGGTCGTTCGACGCACTAATCGCGATCGGGCTTCCTGACGTGTATTCCAAGATGCTGTTCACCTGCCAACCCCCGATGAAATGATTCAGAGCCCCGCTCACACTGCCGCCGAACTTCTTCCCTCGCCCGAAGGGCAGCTCGTAGACCAAGGCGCTCACAGACCTCAACGGGATATCGCCCTGAGCCAAGCCTCTGTCTATGGCACGGTTGAAGTGGTCTCGGCCGCTTCTGGCAAGGAAAGCCCCCCATTGCGACTCGGAGTCGGTCAGATGTTTCGACCAGGTAAACGAAGAAAGCAAGAAAAAGCCCTCCGAGAAGCGTTTTTCAACTTTGAACTGGAGCGAATGGTAGATGGAGCTCCCCACGGGCGCGTTGTAGGGGAAGACAGGACCAAAGTAGCCCACCGAGGAATACTGCGGGAAGGGCCTGAGACCCTGCGCCAGAGTTCCCTCAAATGACGGGTAGGGCCGAGTAAACCCGGCAGCCACCACGGCTGGATCGCCGATCGGCGTTCGCAATAGGTCGCCCAGTGAGAGAAGAGCCGAATCTATTTGGTTGGGATTGAAGACGCCAGTTTGCAGGCGGGAGCCCTTGCTGCCGACATATCCAACGTCCAGCAGCCAGTTTCGGGCGAATGACCACTGCGTGTTCAAGCTCCAGCGCTGCGAGTACGAGGGTATGTGGCCGTTTTCGTGAAACTGATCGGCATGGCCGCCAAGATTGAACGCCGGATCGATGAAGGGAGGAGGCACGAAGTCCGTCGGGAAGCCATTGTCATGTTGGTAGGCAGGCGTAACCCCGCCGTCCTGTGTCTGTCGTTCGACTCTCGCCTGAAAGCCTATCGCATAGCTGCGCTGGCCTCCGCCTCCCAGCGGAGTGGTCGGGAAGTACTGGATGCCGTATCCGGCCCGAATCACTACGTTCTCCGCCACGTTCCACGCCAGTCCGGCACGAGGACCAAAGGCCCCGTAGAACGTGTCAGTAAGGCGGCTTCTGTTCTGGCGGCCTTCCCCAAACCCCGCAAAGATCATTGCGCCCGGGAACCCGTCCGCACCCGGATTGGGCGTGTTTGGATCCATGATGCCGACTGCGTCGTCTTGCGCGGTTACCGACAAGTAATTATTCCATCGCACTCCAAGGTTTAGAGTGAGCTTGGGAAGCACCTTCCAGTCGTCCTGAACGTACAATGCGCGATATCCGACGTACGATAGTGGGTCAATCTCTTGGATCCACCTGAAGCCCTTCGCCGGCAAGCCGAGCATGAAGCTGGCGTAGGGATAGCCCGTGGTGCCCGTAGCGCTGGGATTTCCAGTTGCGGCGGATTGGAAGAAACTGTCAAACGTGTTGGGGCCAATCACATCTTTGACCTCGAGCCGGCGGACCTCACCCCCGATCTTGATGTTGTGCTTGCCTTTGTTCCAGGAAAGAGTGTCGCTGAATACGTAAGTCACATTCCTATATTCGCCGAACCCCTCTCCCGGGCCGCCACCGCCCCCGCCGCCGATATCAAAGTAGGGGTCCATTTCGAACTTCGGGAAGGGACCTTTGCCGGTGTTGGGGATTCCCAATATCGCACCCCAGTCGTCGCCACTTACTCGGGTGTCGCTACGGATGAAATAAGGCTGGTGGTGGAAGTTCCATCCGAATACAGCGTGGTTGAAGACGGTTGGGCTGATGACCCAGTCGTGACTAAACCGTGGGTTGTAACCCGTGACATCCTGGTTGAAACATCTGTCTAGGGGGTAAGGGAATGATGCAGCGCAAAGCTGCACATTGCGGTGCTTGTTAAACATGATGGCCATGCTGTGGGAGTCATTGAAGTGGTGGTTGCCCTTAAACATAAAATCGTCCTTGTTGACCCCGCCGGCGTTCGCGGAGAGATAGTTGTTGATAATACCGCTTCCGAAGTTGGGCGAGGGGAAGAAAGTAGTCGCCGCTCTAGAGGCAGGACTTATACGGTCCGTCGGAATTCTGTTGTTCGCGAAGGGAGTTCGTGTCAGGTTGCCCGCAGTGTTCGTGAAGGTCGAAGCTGGGTCGAAAATGGTCGGGATGCCGGGAAAGGAGAGATCTCCCGAAGCCATCGCCGGGGTGGGAATCGAGTTCGTAGACCTGGAAGCCCCCTGCACCCAATCCATCCACTGCATGTTTGCGAAGAAGAATGTCCTGTTCCGTACGATCGGTCCGCCGATGACGAAGCCGTATTCATTTTTCTTGTTGACTGTCGCCTCCCCCTGAAAGAACCCGCTCGCGTCAAGCACTTCGTTCCGCAGAAACCAGTAGGCGCTTCCATGAAACTCGTTGGTTCCGGACCTGATCGTGTAGCGCTGTACCGCGCCCAAGCTGTTCCCATATTCGGCCGAGTAGTTGCCTGTCGCAATGGAAGACTCCTGGATTGATTCCGGCGAAAGAACGGATAAGTAAACAAAGGCCGATGAGTGCGAGTATATCTGCATGCTGACGCCATCCAACTGCAGCTCGTCCGACATGATCTGGCTGCCATTGACGGACGTGCTAAACATGGCATCGGAGGCGGCCCCACCGTCACGGGAACTTGATACGCCAGGGGCGAGAAAAACAAACATGCCGGCGTTGCGCCCGCCGCCCCACGCGCCTTCGAGCGATAACGGCAGATCGATAAAAACTTCCGGCTCAATGACGGTGCGCACTTCGACATTTTCGGTCTGGAGAAGCGGGGTTGCTCCGACCACGTCGATCGTTTCCGTCGTGTCGCCGATTTCGAGCTCCAGATCCATTCCGATGACGGCGGCAAGGTCAATCCTCAGACCCTCCATCACCATCGTCTTGAAGCCGTCCATCTGCGTTTGGAGCGTGTACGTGCCCGGCTCCAAACCTACCAGCCCGTAGGCCCCCACACTTGAAGAAACAGAGATGACCGTTTGTCCGGTCTCGTCGTTGGTCGCCGTGACCGTCGCGCCGGGCACGACTGCTCCGGTGGGATCGATGACGTTCCCACGGATCGTGCCTTGGTGCGTTTGGGCAGTGAGCAGCATCGAAGCTGCCAGGAAAAGCGTCGTGAAAAGCAGAGTTGTTTTGATCGATCGTGTCATTTAGGTTCTCCGAAACTATAGATTGTCCGAAACGAGCTCGGGAGAGCACATAAGGGTATTACCTTACCACATCCCAACATGCCGAGGTGAGGGCTGACTGACCCCTCGTTCGTGAGCCATCCCTATCAGCATATTTTACGACTTTTCAGCGGTATGTCAAGCGAAAATTGTTAAGGGCGAGAACCCAGTGCTGTCCGGGGAAAGTCGCGCCATCGGACGGTAAGTCTCGACCGTTCAATGTCTTATGGCCTGTTTTGCCCGGGAACGATTTGAAATCCCGAGGCCGCAAATGGTCGCCTGAACGGAGCATCCGGACGCGGCACAATGAGGGATGAACCTTGGCCGTACGGTTTTCTCCCAACTGATCGAGCACCTACCGAGCAAAGAGTTTCAGAAATGTGTATCGCGCTACCGCGGCGATTCCTATCTGAAAAGTTTCTCCTGCTGGGATCAGTTTCTTGCGATGGCATTCGCCCAGCTGACCTATCGGGCAAGCCTCCGCGACATCGAGACGTGCCTGCGTTCGATGCACGGCAAACTCTACCACATGGGATTCCGCGGCAGGGTAGCGCGCTCGACACTGGCCGACGCGAACGAGTCGCGCGACTGGCGGATCTACGCGGACTTCGCGCAGGTCTTGATTGGCATGGCACGGCCGTTATATGCCCACGACCCGATCGGTGTGGACTTGGACCAGACTCTGTACGCTCTCGACTCGACAACAATCGACCTCTGCCTGTCGCTGTTTCCGTGGGCGAGATTCCGCAAGCAAAAAGCCGCCGTGAAGATGCACACGCTGCTGGATCTGCACGGCAATATTCCCACGTTCATCCGCATTACTGGAGGCAAAGTGCACGACATCAACATCCTCGACGAGATCGGCCCGGAGGCCGGCGCGTTCTACGTCATGGATCGGGCCTACGTCGATTTCGAACGCCTCTTCGTGTTCACTCTCTGCTCGTCGTTCTTCGTCGTGCGAACCAAGAAGAACATCTTGCTCCAACGGCGCTACTCGCATCCCGTCGACAAATCCACGGGCTTGCGCTCGGATCAGACCGTCATACTGGCTGCCATCGAATCGGCCCAAGCCTATCCCGACCCGTTGCGGAGGGTCAGTTACTTCGACGCCCGGACGAACAAGCGGCTGAAGTTTCTGACCAACAACTTCGCGCTCCCGGCGCTGACCATCGCCCACATCTACAAGTCGCGTTGGCAGATTGAGTTGTTCTTCAAGTGGATCAAGCAACATCTGCGAATCAACTCGTTTTACGGCACCAGCGAGAACGCCGTCAAGACGCAGATCTGGATCGCTGTCTCGATTTACGTGCTCATCGCCATCGTCCGGAAACGCCTCGGGCTGGAAGCGAGTCTTTACCAGATTCTACAGATTCTCAGCGTTACGCAATTCGAAAAAATGCCCCTTTTACAGGCACTCCAGCCATCCGACTCCCCAAACGAATCCCCCTATGACCCCAACCAATTGATTCTATTCGACTTTTAACCGGACAGCAGTGGCGAGAACCTTACAGTTGTAAACAGGACACTGGCGGCCGCGGGGGGGGTGGGTTGGATGGCCCTGTCTAGCTTAAATGTTTTATTATCAATAGCTTATCACCGAGACCTTCCGGCCGACAGCCGTTCCCCCCTGAATGCCCGCGCTACGGTCTTGCTCCGCAGTATCTTTTGGTTCCTAGACGGTCAAGACTTGATCGGCCGCAACGTTCTCGATGCGCTGTAGAATCGCGAGCAAGCGCGGGCGGCGATGGATTCCCGGCCATCCGTTGGATTGCGGCGTAGAGGACGTCCATCTGCTGCGGTTAGGGATTGTCTTCACACCCGGCCCCGTATGTCGTCGCATCACCCTGGGCACCGGGTCGCCTTTGATTCATCCCAATCTGGGCCGGCAAGGCGAGCGTCGGAGCCTGACACCCGGTTCCCCGTTTCGCGCGCTCGGCCGCTTCAAGCGCCGCGATCTTCTCACCTTGCCACTTATCGAGTGAGTCCTTCTGTGAGGGATCGAATTTCTCGACGACGGGTTCACTATCCGGCTCGGCCCATGCGAGCGACCATTTCTTCTTTACTTTGTGCTTGGAGCCGCTAGTGGATACGACGGCCTTGCCGTCGAAAACCTTGAGCCGGAAAGACTCTCCGGCCGAAGCATCTAAGCGATACAAGCCGCGCTTCCCAAACCTCACCTCGGCCTCGCCGGAGCGAACCGACAGCACTTCCAGATAGGTGTCGTCGAGCACGTTCAAAGCAGCAGAACCAGAGATCAAGCGCAGTTTGAGGTCGCTCAAGTTCGGCTTGACCATCTCAAGCTCCGAGTTTTCCCCAACGCCCAAGAGCAGGCCAGGCGCCAGAACGACTTCCGCCCGCCCGGCTCCTGTACGGAGTCGCTGGCCCATTTCTAGATGCTGTTGTGCTCGGCTAGGTTCATTCCCCGATCGCCCACGCAAGACTACGTCACCTTCCACGTAGAGGATGAGTCCCGCGCGCCCTGAAAACGGGCTTTGCCCCCACGACACGAGCGGAGTAAGAGCAAGCAGAGCCGGGAGCAAACCGATGGCGAGCTTGGGGAATCCCCGACTGCGGGCTAGGCCATTACACATGGCTACACCCCCTTTCCCTGTGCCTCGAAAGTTCGAGGAGCCTGGTTTACTCTATTCCGATTATCCAAAAACTGCAACCAGCTCCGTAGCAAATTTCACTCTTGTTATGTGGAACCGGCCGTAGAACGGCTGGCCTAGCAACGACCTCCAAAAACCGCCTGAACGCGGCTAGGGTTTCGGCAGAGCAGGTTGTTGTACTGGATGAAAGTCAAACGCCGCGGATCTGGAAAAGGCTCAGATCGGCGCTACAAGGCTGCCCTAGATTGTCGGCACTTCTGCCGGCGCACGGACCGGGGTCGGCGGGTCGGGCATCGGCCCCCACACATCTTGAGGTCCGGCTCCCTTTTTACGGCTTTTACGGCGCTCGGTCGCTTCAAGCGCCGCGACCTTCTCACCTTGCCACTTATCTAGTGAGTCCTTCTGCGAGCGATCGAATTTCTCGACGACGGGTTCGCTATCCGGCTCGGCCAACGCGAGCGACCGTTTCTTTTTCACTTTGTGCTTGGACCCGTTGGCAGACACGGCGGCCTCGCCATCGAAAACTTTGAGCCGCAAAAGTTCTCCAGCCGAAGCGTCTAAGCGGTACACGCCGCGCTTGCCAAACCTAACCAAGGCGTTGCCGGAGTGAACCGAGAGCCCGTCCAAATAGGTGTTACTCACCACGTGCAGGGCGGCAGACCCGGAGATCAAGCGCACTTTCAGGTCGCTGAGGTGGGGCTGGACCATCTCGAGCTCCGTACTTTCTCCCAGCCCCAAGAGCAGGCCAGGTGCCAGAACGACTTCCGCCCGCCCGCCTCCTGTACGGAGTCGCTGGCCCGCTTCTAGATGCTGTTGCGCCCGGCTAGGTTCATTCCCCGCTCGTCCCCGCAGGACTACGTCACCTTCCACGTAAAGAATGAGTCCCGCGCGCCCTGAAAACGGGCTTTGCCCCCACAAAGCAACCGGACTAAGCGCAAGCACTCCTCCAAACAAACCGATGATGAGTTTCGAAATCCCCTCACTCCGGCGTAAGGCATTACACATGGCGGTACCTCCCTCTCCCCTGCCCCGGAACTTCGAAAGAGCCTGATTCACTCTACTCCGAGTCTACAAGAGCGCCAAGCCTGAGAACTTTATCTACCAGCCTGCTCTGGCGGCGGTGTCGCCGGCTTATCTGGGGGGATCGGCTCCGTGGGCAGGTAGTCCCTCGGATCCAAAGACCCGGTTCCCCGGCTGCGGCGCTCGGCGGCTTCAAGCGCCGCGACCTTCTTACCTTGCCACTTATCGAGTGGGTCCTTCCCCGAGCGATCGAATTTCTCGACGATGGGTTCGCTATCCGGGTCGGCCCATGCGAGCGACCATTTCTTTTTCACTTTGTGTTTGGACCCGTTGGCAGACACGGCGGCCTTGCCATCGAAAACCTTGAGAAGAAAAGACTCTCCGGCCGGGGCGTCTAAGCGGTACACACCGCGCTTGCCAAACCTTACCTGGGCCTCGCCGAACTGAACCGACAGCGCCTCCACATAAGAGTTATCGAGCACGTGCAAGGCTGCGGAGCCCGATATCAGGCGCAGCCTAAGGTCGCTCAAGTGGGGCTTGACCATCTCGAACTCCGTGTTTTCCCCCACACCCAAGAGCAGACCAGGTGCCAGAACGACTTCCGCCCGCCCGGCTCCTGTACGGAGTCGCTGGCCCATTTCTAGATGCTGTTGCGCTCGGCTAGGTTCATTCCCCGCTCGTCCACGCAAGACGACGTCGCCTTCCACGTAAAGAATGAGTCCCGCGCGTCCGGAAAACGGGCTTTGCCCCCACGACGCGAGCGGAGTAAGAGTAAGCAGAGCCGGGAGCAAACCGATGACGAGTCTCAGAATTCCCCGACTCTGGCCCAACTCGTTACACATGGCGACTCTCCCTCCCTCGCCCGGAAAGTTTCAGGTGCCTGTCTCACTGTATTCCGATTATCCAAAAACTACAACCAGCCCGTAGCGAATTTCACTCTTGTAAACTTGGACCGTCAAAGGTGCCGGTCCCTGGCGGGACAAAGCATGCTATTGGCGAGACGGCTTGTGGAGGCTGGCACACGCTTTGTGACGGCGGCCGGCTACAAGTTTAACCAGTAGGATACGCACGGCGACAACAATAACTTAGGTCAGGATCTTGTGGGCCACGTTGCCCGCTACGTCCGTCAGGCGGAAGTTGCGGCCCCCGTAGAAGTAAGTCAGCTTTTCATGATCGAGGCCAAGCAGGTGCAGGATAGTAGCGTGAAGGTCGTGAACATGCATGCGGTCCTCGACAGCGTAGTAACCGAACTCGTCGGTTGCCCCGTAGGCCATGCCGCCCTTGACGCCTCCGCCGGCCATCCACATCGTATAACCATAGGGATTGTGGTCGCGGCCGTCGCCGTCTTGCGCCACCGGCGTGCGTCCGAATTCACCGCCCCAAAGAACCAGAGTGTCCTCCAATAGGCCTCGTGATTTCAAGTCTTTGAGCAAACCAGTAATAGGTGCGTCGACCTGTCGAGCGGTCCGGGTGTGAAGCCGGATCAGTTCGCTGTGGGCGTCCCAGCCAACCTCATTGCCGGGTCGGTACTCGTGCGATGCCTGGATAAAGCGGACTCCACGTTCGGCCAACCGTCGCGCGATGAGGCACTGCCATCCGAAATCCCGAGTCTCATCGTCGTCCAGTCCATAAAGCTTCTTCGTGGCGGCGGATTCCCTGGCGATGTCGAACGCCTCGGGCGCCTCGGTCTGCATTCGGAACGCCAGCTCGAAGGCCTGGATTCGGGTCTCCAGCTCGGGGTCGTATTGCCAACGCAGGGCACTCCGGCGGTTCATTCTCTGAAGCATATCCAGTTCGAATCGCTGCTGGTCTGAAGTCAACCTCCGATTTTTGAGGTGTTCGATCGGCTCGCCGAGGTCTTCGACATTCATGCCGCCATGACCGATCGGCGTCCCCTGATAGACAGCCGGCAGGAAGTTGGAACTCCAATTGTTCGCGCCGCCGTGCGAAAGGCCAGGCTTGAGAGTGATGAAGGCAGGCAGGTTCTGGTTTTCGGTGCCGAGACCGTAGGCCACCCAAGAGCCCATGCTTGGACGCGGGAAGGTATTCGACCCGGTGTTCAGCTGCAGGACGGCCCCCCCGTGGGCGACGCTGTCACCTACCATCGAGCGGATCACGCAGATGTCGTCGATACAGGTGGCGACACCGGGGAGCAGCTCACTCACCGCAAGCCCGCTCTGGCCGTGGCGACGGAACTCCCACGGGGATTTGAGCAGGGCGCCGATTTTTCCTTCCGCGAAGGTAAGCGGGCGATCGAAAGGGAGAGGCTTGCCGTGGTCGCGGATCAGTCGGGGCTTGGGATCGAAAGTGTCGATGTGCGACGGTCCGCCGTGCATGAAGAGGAAGATCACGCGCTTCGCGCGCGGCGTGAAATGGGGACGCTTCGGCGCCAGGCCACTGGCCGGCTTGGCAGCCAGCTCCTCGGTCAACGAGCCCAT
This sequence comes from Bryobacterales bacterium, assembly GCA_965248205.1. Classification (GTDB taxonomy): domain Bacteria; phylum Acidobacteriota; class Terriglobia; order Bryobacterales; family UBA6623. Next base: position 3,928,380 of record CBDFIS010000006.1, on the reverse strand, counting down.
CAGTCCCAGTAATCCGAATCCGCATGCGGAGCGCTGCAGCCACTCTCGCCGTGAGATGGGAGCCAGAGAATCAGGTCTCACATACCTGTCTTCAATGAACATAAAGAAAGTCGTTCGAAGCGATCAGGGTCTGGCAGAGGCTTTGCCAGGCCTCTCGCCGTGCGATGGATCCCGAGAACTCCTTCTGGAAGCTGTCGACGTAGAGCAGTGCGTCTTCGAGCTCGTCTGGTTGGGGCTCCCGGTTCAGAGTGACAAGATAAGCTCGCTCCACGCGGCCTCGGTCGCTGGCCGTCTGATCGCCGAGCAAGGACGGGGCCAAGGCGCTGGCTCGGCCCGCGACGAACTCGCTGTTCATCATATATAGTGCTTGCGGTGCCACGTTGGTCTGTGCACGACCTTCGCTACTGGTCGCGCCATCGCCAAAATCGAACAGCGTGAAGAGGGTCGGTAGATTGGAGCGTCGCAGCGGTAGATAGACCGTTCGCCGATTGCTTTCGTCGGGGTTCAGGCTGAGCCGATCGTTGCTGAATTCTTTGTCGGTGCCTTTGCGCGTGTCCAGGGTTCCTCCCATCGCCAGGTCCAGGGAACCGTCGAGATAGAGCAGCGTGTCCCTAATCTCTTCTACCCCCAGCCGCCGAGGACTGAATCGGGACCACAGCCGATTCTCCCGATCCTTTTCCCACTGGTCGGGTCTGACGTGGGCGCTCATCTGGTACGCGTTGGAACCCATCATGAAGCGATGCATGTCCTTGATAGACCAACCGCTGTCAACGAATCGCTTGGAGAGGTAGTCGAGCAATCCGGGGTGCGAAGGTCGCTCGCCCAACTTCCCGAAGTTGCTCGGGGTCCGTACAATACCCTCGCCAAAATGCCACTGCCAAATCCGGTTCACCATCACCCGCGCCGTCAGCGGGTTCTGGGGATCGGCCAGCCAGCGAGCAAGCTCCAGGCGTCCGCTCCCGGCTTCAATTGGGGGCTGCCGTTCGCCCGCGAGAACTATCGGGAATCTCTTCGGGACCTCTTCGCCGGGGTTTGCCGGGCTGCCGCGGATGAAGACCCGTTGCTGAACAATCTGCCCTTCGGCCACCGCGCAGGCTAATGGGGGATCCGGGGGAGACGACGACTTCAGCTCCTCAAGCTCCGTTTCAAGTTTCGCAAGGCGAGTTTTCGATTCCTCGCTGAAGAAGCATTCCTTGTCCTCTTCCGGCAGGGCGAAAGGACCCTCCTCCGTGGAAACTTCAGTGAAGAATCGATCGTCCCCGTCAAGGAATCTTGGTTTTGGGGGAGGCTCCTCGCCACTGGCTCGCGCCACTGCCGCGTCGTCTTTCCATTTTTCTAGAGCTTCGTTCCGTTCGATTGCCGTCTGCGCAAAGCGGCGCTGGTATGCTCGCGCAACCTCTGTTAATGACGATGCATCAGCCTCGTACCAGGGTTCGAGTTGCGGCCGCCGCTCCTTTCTCGGCTTTAGGTAGTCCACCCACCGTTCGAGAACGTCGGCATCCAGGGCTTGTTGGCGGGCGACCTCAGGCAGGGGAGCGCCGGCGTGATACACTTCCCGCGCGGCAAGCACATACTCCGCCAGACGAGGCCGCAACGAATCCCTGTAACGGTTCCCTTCCTCAGAGATGAGCTCGTCGATTTCCTCCTGTTTATCGTTCAGCTTTTGCTGGTGGACTTCATAGCGCTGAGCCTCGGGCTTGGGAACGAGAGGCGCAAAATACAGTTCAGAAAGGACGCCACCCGCGCCACCTCCGAGCTTACTGAGCTGCTTGGTGCTCGCGAAGATCGAGGCCATCGCGTAGTAGTCTCTCGTCGAAATTGGGTCGAACTTATGGTCGTGACATCGGGAGCAGGCCATCGTCAGGCCCAAGAAGGCGCGACTGGCGACATCGATTTGCTCGTCCACGATGTCGTAGAACATCTTTGGCTTGTCCACTTCGGCAAGCAGCTTCGGCCCCAAGGCGAGGAAGCCGGTGGCTACGACACCCCTTGCGTTAAACTCCCCTGCCCTATCGGCTGGAAGCAAATCGCCGGCGACCTGCTCCATGACGAACCGGTTGTAGGGCAAGTTACGGTTGAAGGCGTCAATCACGTAGTCGCGATAACGCCAGGCGTAGGGATAGCGGTGATCTTCGTCCGCGCCGGTCGAATCGGCGTAGCGGGCCACGTCAAGCCAGTGGCGGCCCCAGTGCTCGCCGTATCGAGGAGAGGCCAGCAAGCGGTCCACGACGCGCGCAAGGGAGTCCGGCGAGTCGTCTTCGAGGAATTCGCGGATCTCCGATTCGGTGGGTGGCAGGCCGGTGAGGTCAAATGTGGCGCGCCGCAACAAGGTCAACTTGTCGGCGGGCGGAGCCGGCTCGAGATCCTTCTCCTCCAGCTTGGCCAGAATGAAGCGATCCAGATCATTCTTGATCCAACCCTCGTTGTGGACTTCGGGCGGGGCAACGTCCTTCACTGGCTGAAAGGACCAGAACTCTCTTTCCTCTTGGGTGTAACTGCTATCGCTCGGTCGAACTAGGGCGCCGGTGGCGGCTCTTGTGTCGGGCCACGGTGCACCCCTCCGCACCCACTCGCGCAGAGCCGTGATTTCCGCGTCGGCCAGCTTGCCCGTGGGCGGCATCTTCATACGGTCCCGGTAGCCGACGGCCTTGATGAGACGGCTGTTGTCAGGATCCCCCTTCACCACCACAGGGCCACGATCCGAACCTCTCCAGAGACCGGCGGCCGAGGAGAGATTGAGGCCGGCCATCTGCTGATCGGGACCATGGCAGACCTGGCACTTTGAAACCAGCAAAGGGCGAATCTTGGCCTCAAATAATGCTGTCGCTTGAGGAGATTGCGCCGGCAGATGACCGAGTAGCGGAAAAACGGCGAGAATGAGGGCGCGCCGGTGTTTGCTAGCGGAAATCAAGGGATCGACATCCTTGGGCCCCATCTTATCAGCGCCGCCCATCCCCAAGGTCGGTTGCTACAGGCCATGTTATGAATGGCCGAGCAGGATTCGAACGCGGCCCGTGTGGAAACCGGAGTCCCGATTGCGGAATCCCGATCTTAATCCAACTTCACAAGCTTTTACTCCCATTTAACCTTCCCAAGCGAAACCTCCTGGGACCTATCGCGTTTAACTGATTAAGGGCTTAAATCCCCAAAGGAGAGCAGTCATGAAGATCGCTACTGGCGCCGGTGATGCGGAAAATTCGGCCCGCGCAATAGGAGATCCTGCTTCGAATAGGTCAACGACGTCAAGCCACGGTACCCACGCGTCGTGGCAGACAGAGGTTGCAAATCGTTGCAAATAACGGGCGAACCATGGCCACCCTCGGCTCCGACGACAAGGAGATGGGCAGCGCTATCGAGATCGACAGTAGTCGTGAAGTTGATGGTGTGACGATCGTCGACGTAGCCGGACGAGCGACACTTGGGAAAGGCTACGGTCAGCTTCCGAAGACCGTCAAAAACATTGCTAGCAGGGGCCAGAGGAGAGTTCTCCTCGACTTGGGTGGTGTGAGCTTCATCGATAGCTATGGCCTGAACGATCTGGTTTCGAGCTACACAAGCGCCACCAGTCGAGGTGCGGAACTCAAACTTGTCAACGTTCCGGAGAGGGTCAAGTATCTTCTCCAGCTCACTCGGCTTGACAGTGTTTTTGACACTTTCGAGGAGGAAAGGGCCGCCGTCCTAAGCTTCTCGGCGTAGACTCATCGCCGCGAAGCGCTTTCTGTCCAAAAGCTTTCCACCAACTATCGGCCCGGAGCCTTGCTGGCGGCCTGATGAGACTCGGCTTTCGCCCGTTCAGCCAGCGGTTGCGGAAGCTCTGATTCCTAGCTGCTCCTAACTTTGCGGAATGGGTAGCGCTCGCGGGGCTCGTGACTCTCTCGAAACTTTAGAGCTCTGCCGGCTGATTGGGAGGCGAACCCTCCTCGCACCACCGTCCCGCGTCCTCCACAGAAAGTTACAGCAGCCTTTGCAGGACGGAGTAGCCCATCATCACGAGCATGACCGCGGACGTCACCCATAGGGCCAGGGTAATCCATCCCTTGGGAAGAATCGCTTTCGGCAGGTGAGCGTGCCGCAAGTAGACGGTCGAAAAACCGACCACCGGCAACATCAACGCTTGCGCGACCCCGCCGATCTTTACCAGCAAGACTGGTTGCTGTACGAAAAGAAAGAACACGGTGGGTAGGAACAGTAGGACGACAACGGCGCTGTGCGTAACTCTTAGCCTCGCCCGATAGTTGCGCTTGTCGTAGGCTCCCACCATCCCCAGGAAATCAGCCACACCCAAGGAAAAAGCAGCCGTGCCCGCAAAGAGGGATGAATAAAAAACCGCGAACGCCCCAATCATGAAGGGGTAGAAGGACCAAGCTCCCAAGCTTTGGGTGTACATGCTGGAAAGCTGCGACACTACCTCCGATCCCTGCGGGAGTATGCCCATGCTGTGCAAGATGCCGGCCCCCAGGAAATAAAAGGCCACAGTCGCGAAGGTGTAAACGACCATCGAGCTCAGCACGTCAACGCCCATTACTCGAATCCAGCCCCGAGCTCGCAGTCGCCAAGCGTCAGAGTCATCGCGGCGGCCCGTGAACTGCGCATACCCCTTCTCCGTGCACCAATACGAGTACTGGATCAGATCATTCGCATTCGCACCGGTGAGGCCAAAAACGGTAACGGCGGTCACGAACCCAGCCTGGGGGAGGTGAAATGACAAGCCGTCAAGGACACTGGCCCACGAAAAATATTCAGGACTCTTGGACAGCAACACTGCGGCGCTAACCGTAAGAGCCGTGAAGATCACGACCAGACTTACCGCGACCTTTTCGATCAGTGCGTAGCGGCCCACCACAAGGAGGATGACCGTGGCGATGTTCACTATCCACACCCAGGCGTTAACCGGGATGGCAGGGACCATTCTATTGAGCACCTCTGCGATGGCGCCCATGATGCCACCTGCCGAGAACATGCTCATCACGACACCGACAAACCAGACCCAAACGACCCACGAGGTACGCCAGCGCGGGCCCGGGACGCGGTTGAACGCTTCGAGCGAAGTTTCGCCTGTGCCGATCGTGTACCGGCCGATTTCGTTTTGGACGGCGACCTTGATCGTGCAGCTCACCAAGATCAGCCACAGGAGGGTGTAGCCGCTCTCGGCGCCAAGCACCGTCGTCGCCACGAGCTCGCCCGATCCCACGACCGAGCTGGCCAGAATCAAGCCCGGACCAATCTTCCGGAAGATATCAGCAAATTTTCTAGGAGGGTCCTCGACGTGTTCGGGGTGAAGCTGGTAGGGGTCGTCGAGAGAGGGGTCCGACATGGGCGAAACCGTTTGCTACGCGCGTGAACTTGGACAGCCGAGACGTTACTTATACCCGAACTGGAGGCTCAACGCCCCGTCGACGCGAAGAGTGGCGCCGGTGATGTAAGACGCCGCATCGGAGCACAGGAAGGTGGCGGCCCGGCCCATCTCTTCGATCGTGGCCAGACGGCCCCAAGGCAGCTTTTTGGCCCCTTCCTTCATTTCCTCGTCATTGGTGTACTGTCGTTCGCCGGGAGTGTCTGTCCAACCAGGTTGAATGGCATTGACTCGGATGCGGTGCGAAGTCAGCTCGTTGGCAATCGTGGCCGCCATATGATTGACGCCGGCTTTCGCTGTGTTGTAGGGGAGCGAGGTTGGATAGGCTACGAAGGCGAAAAGTGAGCTGATGAAGACCATGCTGCCGCCCTTCCCCTGGGCGACCATCTGCCGGGCGCCGGCCTGGGCGGTGTGAAAGGTGCCCCAAAGGGTCACGTCGAGACTGCGTTTCATCTCTTCCACCGGCAGCTCGAGAAAAGGGAGCCGCTTGCTGTAATAGGCGTTGCAAACGACGACGTCGAGGTGGCCAAATCGTGCGACGGTTTCCGCCACCATTTGGTCCACAGCCGCTCGATCGGCAACGTCCGCCTGCACGATCAAGACATCCCGGCCGATAGCGCGAACTTCCTCAGCGACCGACTCTGCGCCTTCGGAGTCCTGGCGATAGTTGAGAGTGATATCAGCTCCCGCGCGCGCCATCTCGAGCGCGCAGCCGCGCCCGATCCCGCGGGAAGAACCGGTGATAAGAGCCACTTTGCCTGTCAGATCGATTTCCATTTGCGTTGTTCCGGGTTTTGCCTAGTTACTTTCCGGTGCACAATACGCTTGCGGCTCGCGGCGGGGACTGTCACCAATTTCGCGCGCACACAGAATCAACAAGTCGCGGAGATATCCGCTCGCGAAATTGGCTGACTGTCCCAAGCCACCACCCGCTCTACCAGTGCGGCTGCAGCAATCGCACTAGGTTGCGATAGGCGGACATCGCCGCCTCATCCACTTCAGGGAGAGGGGGCCAGCCGCGGTCGTCGAACTCGATCTCTACACCGAGCGCACCGCCATAGCCTCCGCTGTCGAGGATGTTAAGCACTCTCTCGAAGTCAATTTCACCGCCGCCAATGGGCGGAAAGTTCCATAGCCCTTTGCCCCCTATCTTGTCCTTCAAATGGATGTGCACCATCTCGGGGACAGCAACCTCAAGGTCTTCGTACGGCCATGTATCGCCGAAATACAGGCAGTTGGCCGTATCGTAGTTAATCTTCACGTTCGGGTCGTTGACCTGACGAACCGTGTCCAGAGCGAGCCTGCCGTTGGCGGTGTGTTTCCCATGCACCTCGAGACCGATCGTGACGCCGTTGCTTCGGGCGTGGTCCGCAACCTCACCGATGTTTGCCAGAAACGGGGGCAAATCCTCTTCTAGGTGTTCCCCACCGACTGTATTGACAATGATTGCCGCGCCAAGCTTCGGAGCAAGGCTGATCAGTTTCTTGGATTGCTCGACGCCATCCTCCGTCATCATGCCGATGTTGCCGTTCAAACTCACGGCCTTGAGATTGTACTGCTTCAGCTTTTCCGCCAGGGCCTCGACCGCGGCGTCATCCATGTCGGGGTTAACATGGTCAACCCCGGGAGTGGCGGCTATCTCAATATGGCCGCATCCGGTCTTGCTAAGGCCCCTCAGAGCCGCATCGATCCCGTAGTGGTGATAAATGCCCGTGCCCATGGCGATAGTCTTCGATAGAGCCATCGTTCACTCCCTTCTGAAGTCTTCAGATCTCTTTAGCGGCGGCCTTTTCGGCCGAGGGACCGAGTCCAGTGACGGCAGCCCGGGTGCCCCGCGACTCGTCGACAGATCATCAGGTCGCGAGCAGCTCGCGGCGAATACCGCATACAAGCCGCTGCAGCTAGAGTGCTGGTTACTCTAACGCCTCCCGTCTGTCTTAGTCAAGAACACGATGGGCGGGCGGCCACAACGAAATCGGGCAGGAAGGTGTGGAAAATGCTGGGAGACATCAGTAGGCTTCGCCCTGCGCATGCAGGCGACGGTGCAGCGCGGCTTGGGCTTCCTCGAATACCTTGACAATCTGGGCGAGCCGCTCCGGATCCGGCCGAGTGGCAAGGTTCTCCACATAGCTCTTCGATCCGTCAATGAGTTTCAGCATGTAACTCGCCGCGGTCGCCGACATCAGCTCCTTACCCGGAACGACCAAGTACACAGGCGATGTGTGCGCCGAAAACTGAAAAGCCAAGCTGGCGGGCTCGGGCGGCCACCAAGATCGGGAAGAGCAGCGAGCGGCCAGCCAGCCCGGGCCGGGAACTTGCACCCTTTCTTTCAGGACCATTTGCCGTGTTCCGTCGCGTTCTTCGCGCGAGGCAACGACCTTGCCGTTAAAGACAACTTCCACACGTTCGAACGGCGCGAAGCCTTGGGCTTCCACTTGGACTTCCACGGTTCCCCCGGACGAACCCAGCTTGATTTCTTCGCCCGGGACGCGGCCATCGACCGACAACTGCAGCAGCGGTCCCGTCGTGGCAAATGTATTGCCTCGTCGTACGGCCTGCGCCCAGTTTGCGAAACTGAACTCCTCCTGACCCAGGTAGGCGTAGGTCCGGTTCGCGCCTACCGGGACGTAGGCTCCCATCTTGTCTGACCCGCCTACGACGGGCATGCGATAACCGCAGTTCAGGCTGTGGTACCAATCGTAGTAGTTCAGGTCGAAGCTTCCCGGCCGATCAATCCGCCAAGGCAAAAGCTCAACCGCATCGATTTTGGACGTGGCGATAGCTGCCACTGCCTCTCCATTGCCGTAAGGGAAGTGCGCTGAGACTGCTAAACCGCCGCGTTTGCGGCAGATCTCCGCCATCTCGGCAAGACTCATCCAAAGGGGAGACCCGATCGATCCCTCGTGTGGCCCGTCTGTCGAGAGCGGAAAGACGGGATTTCCCAGCAAACCGAAGTGCCCCAGGACGTGGTTGCGGTTTTCCGATCCCACCCGAACCATGGTTTCTCCGTCGGGCGAAGTAAGTGCGCCATGGGAACGATCACCTACGTTCGAGAAAAGGTTGCCCCACTGCGTCACAAGCAGGTTGACGAGATTCAGCCCTTCCGCCTCGGCTTCGAGCACCGCCGTAGCAGGTGGCAAGAAGTGGACGTGGCTGTCGGCCGTCAGCCATCCACGCGAACGTAGATCCGTGAAGCGTCCAATTTCTAACTTTAGTTCCCGTTGCCCTGGCTTGATTTGGAGCTTCTGGCGCACTGGCTCATACTCGAAGCCTTTTGTCATCTCGACGTACACTTCACCGACCGGCAGTTCAATCTGGAACTTCCCGTCAACGTAAGCGAAGCAGTCGTCGCCCAATCTCAAGTCCGACGAGTACATTTGGCCCTGCGCAATATCGTTGTCGGCAAAATGCCCGTAGGGGGGAATGTAGCGGCCCTGTTTGGAACGAAACCCCACTCTCACAGGGGTAGCGCGTTCCGTGCCGGCCTCGACAACAGTCCCATGTACCCAGGTTTTTTGCGGCTCGAGAAGCCTTATGCGAACGCCGCTGGAGCGGGCTTCGAGCTCTCGATCCGGGCTCGCCTTGCCGAGATCGAATTCGTAACGCCGGCTTGTCTTGCTATTAACAAGGGAAAGGGTAGCCTCCGAACTGGCCGTAATCTCGGCATACAGGTACGGTGATGGTTTCTCGGGATCGGCCATCTTACCGAGCCCCTTGGTGGGCTCAGAAAGCCACTTCTCCGCCTCAAATTGCTCGAGCTTGTACGTTCGTGCGACGACTCCCAAATCCACTTCGAGTTTCCATCGCTCCGTCGGGTTAGCTGAGGCTTCCGGCAGGGTGATTCGATAGACGTTGAGGCGCTCGTAGCGTAGTGGGTTCTCCTTTCCTTGGAAGAGGGTCATCCCACAGACGAACAGCAGGTCGTCAGCGCGAGCTTCCAACCGCACTGCCTTGAGAGCGCGATCGGGTTCCGGATTCTCTAACGCACAGACCCAAAGCGTAGGCCTCCGCGGCCAGTCAGTGGCAAGCCGGTTTTGTACGAATCGGCGCGGCATCACATGTTGGTCAGCTGTTACGGGCCTATAGGTAGTTTGGTAGTGCCGGATGGCCGCGAAGGCGTCATCGTTCCAGGGAGTCGATGGGGTATTTACTTCGAAGCGCCGGCGGATCGGCAAGGTTCTTTGGGTGCCGTCCTCGTACACAAGAATAGCTTCGGCGAGAAGCTGTCCGAGTTTCTTGAGTTCGTCGCTTGTTTCGGCTCCCTCCGGAAAATACGGCTGGCTGATGTTGTCGTGAACCGGCGTCGGAATCCAGTCGCAAAAATGCACCAGGCAGATATAGCTTGCCTTTTCCTTCACAGGCATTTCGGCGCTCGCCGTCGTCCATGCGTTTGATCGTTTGCTCAGCGCTAGCCAGCGTTTATGCTGGGATCCCTCTTCTTCGGCCATCGAGAATGGAATGCCGCGCAGACTTTGGAGTCCAGACGGTGTGGGGATGAGACCGTCTTTGCTGAATGCTCTGGCCCGGCTGTGCGGACCAAAATCCGCGGGGGAGGCATTGAAGTGCCGACTCAAGTCCACCGGAGCGAACTTCTGAGAGCTCGAAGCCTTTGCCGCGGCAGCTGCGGCGGCGGCACTAGCAGGCAGCAAGCTCAAGGTCGGCACGCCGACTGCCGTTTGCAGGAAGCTCCTTCTTTTCCACGCCTTGTTCGATGCCATGGTTCTCGACCTCCTTGGTTGCCCTTGAATACTGCGGAACGCATCCAGTCTACGCTAACTGGGGCCCAGCCAGCGGCGGGTGCTCTTACGCTGTGCTGCCGCACGTGTTGTGGCAGCGATGAGCGAATCCGAGCCGCGAGCGCCAGCCGTCATGGCCTCGCCGACAAGCACAACGGAGCCGCGCGCGTCAGCAAGCGGTCCAGTGATGCCGGACGGCACCCGGGTACCTTACGTTATACGGAAGACTTCGCAAGCTCCCGAATCCGAGCCGCGAGCGCGAGCCGTCATGGCCTCGCGACAACCACAACGGAGCCGCGGACGGAAGTCCGCGGTCGAGGCTCCACCCGACGACGGGTGTGCCTCATCGCAGAGACGGTTTCCGTTTGTGGCGCACGCTCTGAGCGTGCCGCGTCGAGACTCTTCTCGACGCCTGGGGCAGTTCGTAGCGTAGGGCTGGGCGGTCGTTGTTGCCCAGACCTGCGGCTTTTAGTTCCGTTTCCCGAAACGATGTTTCCTGCATTCACAAAACGGCCGCAGGTCTCGGCAACGGCACTGAGGCCTGCGCTACGGCGGCTACGAGCGAAAACAACATTCGCCGGCACTGAGGTTAGCATGGGCCCCAAATTTGCAGGTTGGCAGCGGGGCGTGCCCAGGGCCTCCGGTGTGAACTGGGAGAGAGATGTCGCGATCGGTAGAGGATTGCGACAGAATGACGCAGTCCTTCCTGTCCATAGGTTCAGAAATCAACGGGTTGCGGAAAAATGAGGCGTTGGGGTGTCGCAATTTTTGGGGGGAAGGCGACAGTCCTCGGCCACATTGCTGCTGCGGCGGTCAACAGCAGCGGAGAATATACTTTATCGTCTAGTAAAGCAAGACCCGAGAACGCCTCGGGTCGAGCCGCTCACACCTCTGACATCTCTGACATATAGAGGCCGCAGCGTATTCCCGGACGAAAGGCGAAAGACGACACCGGCGCGTCAGCGGCGTTAAGGCCGCACGGTGATGCTGAGTTGCCAAGTGTCGAGAGTGCCGGAGGAGCCTGAACGGTCGTCAGCGAAGATGAGTTTCCACTCTCCGGCTGCTTCTCTACCGCCAAAAAACGCTGGCTCGCCGATCTGTGTATTGATTGACGTGAAGGTCTGCGGGGTTCCGGTACACGTCATCAGACCGCGGTCCATGACCCCCACGGTACGGCCATCCGGTGATATGAGGTCCACAGTCAGGTCACGTTCGCATTGGTGGGTGAACTGGAAGAAAAGTTCCATACACGCGATCGGACCGGAGAGTGGAAAGGTTAGGGTCGATGTGATTTGACCGGGGTCTGGAATGGCTAGCGGCACATCTGACGCTACAACGGTGAAACTAGAGGGGCACGAAGGGACAACACACTCGGGTTGAAGAAAGCATTTCGGGAGGTGGATGAAAGTACCCGCTAAGTCCAAAGAATTCGCCAATGAACAAACGAATATGTCATCGGGATTGTTGGGCAAACAGGATCCACCAAAGTTACACACGTCTGTAAGGGAGTCATCGCAATCTTGACTCTGCGGGCTCCATAAGCAACTCGTTTCTATGCACTGCGACTCGTAACAGAGATCATGTTCACAGCACGCTTCATTGAGGCAAGCTGAAACCCCGAATGCGGCCACACCATCTTGGCTGGTGCCTGGACCGCAGTACCAAACGCTCGGTTCGGCACACGATTCGCTCAGAGGCTGAAGTACAGACTCCAGAGAGCGGGATTCAGGGACGCTGCCATCCCCCTCGGATCCCAGCAAACACCCGATGTCAGCTTCAGTTAAAGCCCGCAAGAGACGGAAGTCCGTAGCATCGCCCCAAGGGTTAGCTAAGGAACCAATAATATCACCGACCGCTATCTGGATATCTTGAGCAGCAGGGTTCGTATTGCTACAGAGGTCTGTCAGGGTAGCCCCGCACACTTGCTGCTCAAGAGTTGGCACGGCGTGAACGATTTGGGTCAGGATACACGAAGAGCATGTCGCCTCACTCACAATTCGATGACCCCGCAGTCGGTGTTTGAGGCGGGGGCCGCTGATTTTTCGAGTTCTAAGCGCGCGGCGAACTATGTCCGCCGCCGCGCTGACATCGTCACCGTCCGTGTCCTGGGACTGAGGGTCGCCCACAAGCTCTTGGACAACCTTCTGAACTTGGCTACAGGCCAGGCTATCGAGACCAGTGTCTTGAGCCAGACTTGGCAGTGCGACTGTCGCGAATACGAGCAACCCGATGGTGTTGCGAATGATCTTCGTCCCCCCAAAGGGACAAGGATAACAACTTTTTTGAGGGGATGAGGAGATCTTGGGATCTACATGCGCCAATTCCAGCCCCGCATGACGATGCGGCGGGCCGCACTTGGAGCAGCGCCGTGGACAGTGGAGTAATTGTGGCGGTGTGTCGCGGTTTTTAGGCGAAAGACGACAGGCACGCCGTGGGCTGGCTGGGTTAGGTCAATGCCGATCTTGCTGGCGAGCGGCTCTCACCCCCCCCGGCAGTCACAGCGGTTTGTAATTGCCTAACTCGTGCGCCATCAACAAGATCGTCTTACCCTGACCATCTGGCCCCGTTGCCGGCATGATATTCTGGGCCCGTAAGAGCGCCGGCCTTGTTGGAGCGACAGACTGGCGCACCCCGTACGGGATTCAAGTCCTCCGCATGGCCTTTGTCGGCTGAGCCGATCAACCGACCGCGTCACACGAGACAACGGGATCGATCCCAAACCGTTTTGGCGGCTCCGCGCGATACCAGGGGCCGCAACGTACCAAGCCGTGCCCGGGGGCGCCCCTTGCGGGGCCGCCCCCGGCGTTGGCAAATATGTTTCAGCGCACCGAAGCTACAGCCTTGGTGCGACCTGTCATCGAACGAGAAAAATGGGAACTGCCACCAATTTGCTCGCCGTTGTGCCTTCCAAACAAAGGACTCCCCCTGAAGCCAATTGGCTGGAAGCTGTGAATAAATCAATGGGGCCCAATCCGGGCGTGATGAATCACGCCCCTACACCTGGCCAAGAGGTTTCTTTTCAGTCGAGTAGGGGCGCAATTCATTGCGCCCGCGGGCACGAATCGGAGGCTTAGGTGATTTTTTCACGCCTTCCTGTACCCGATTTTCGCCCTCTCGATCCCCCGTATGGACCAAAAAATGCCGCTATTCCCGCCAAAAACTGCCACCGGCCCTCGCCTAAACACCCTCTTATGTACCACGAACAACAAGACTTAACCGGCAAACAGGGGAGTGGCAGTGCCCCCCCCGATTCCTGCCAAAAACGCCCTCGAAATGGCCGCTAGACCCCCGCTAGAGGCCGGAAAATCGCGTTTTCCTTTCGCTAGACCTCGTTTTTCGCACGCAACATGCCACGAATCGGAGCCGCGAACGCGAGTGAGTGGTCATTGCGAAAATAGTCGCTGCAAGTGCTTGGCCTGTCACTGGCGTTCCAGGCTCTGTTTCGTGCTGGTGCACACCCTCGCGATGAGATGCTTCCGGATCGATGACGCACGTAGACGGGAGGCTCGTGGCGGCGAACCAGGCGGGCTGAGGTTCGTGATGCTAAACGAGTTCCCTGATCGGCACGCCCGTCTTGTCGTCAATGGAGTTGGCGATCTTGACCGGTCGTCCGATGGGCGTCATGTAGGTCTTTTCCCAATCGATGCCGAAGGCCTTGTAGATGGTCGCGTAGATGTCTCCCATCGTAATCATGCGGTCTGCTACATAACCGCCCTCCGAATCGCTGGCACCAATGACGTGCCCTCCTTGGATGCCGCCGCCACCCAGGACCAGCGACCAGCACTGCGGCCAATGATCGCGGCCCGCTTTGGGGTTGATGTGGGGAGTGCGCCCGAACTCGCCCATGGCGATTACGACCGTTGACTCCAGCAGACCGCGCTGGTCCAGGTCCTCGAGCAGCGTGGAGCAGGCCTGGTCAAACGAAGGGCACAGCTTGTCTCGATGCCCCTTGTCGTTTTCGCCGTGAGTATCCCACTCGATCGTCTTATACCCCGCGGCCGTCACAAAGCGGGCGCCGGCCTCGACCAGCCGGCGCGCCAACAGCACACTCTGTCCGAATGGGTGCCGGCCGTAGGCGTCCTTGACCTTTTCCGTTTCCTTCGAAAGGTCGAAGGCTTTTCTCACGTTCGGAGACAGGATCATTCTCCAGGCCGCATCCGTGAAGCGGTCCATCTTGGCATATTCAACTTCCTTGACCTTTTGCCGGTAAAGCGAATCGACCAGCTTCAGGGCGGAACGCCGCTCTTCGATTTGCTCGACGGAAACAGACTTGGGGATGCTCAGATCAGGAACTTCAAAATCCTCGCGACTCGGATCATGAACCACCATCGGGTCGTAGTCTGCTCCCAGGAAACCCGATCGAAAGTACTGCAATAGATCCAACTCACGGGTAACAACGTAAGGCGGTATCTCGTTGCGGATAGCCCTCTCTTTGGAAATCATGGATCCCAAGCTGGGGAACTTCATCGCCACGCTGGGCCTGTGCCCGGTGAGCGCATAGATGGTCGCTCCAGCGTGGTTGGTCTCTTCGGTGTGCATCGAGCGGACAATCGAGAGCTTCTCCATGTGCTTGGAAACACGGGGTAGCAGCTCTGAGATCTGAATGCCGGGAACATTGGTGGAGATTGGCTTGAAAGAGCTGTTCGACTTGGGATCCCAAGTATCGACCTGACTCGGCCCTCCTTCCAGCCAGAGCATGATGCACGACTGAGCCTTGCCACTAGGACTCACGCCCTGGGCTGCCATCAGACTTTCCAGCCCGAGCAGGTCGCGCAGCCCGATGCCCAGGTAGGTTAGCGACCCCACCCGCAGAAAGTCCCGACGTCCTAACCCTGGTCCTTTGAAAGTCATGGCTTCTCCTTTTTGGGTCGCTGTCTCGATCCAATCAGTGGCTGCTGGCAAACTCCCGGGAAGTAATCAGTCCCCACAGCAGACTCCGAATCGCTTCCGGCCGCGACGGGCGTTCGCTCAACCACTCTCGCAGCCCCGACTGTTCCGTTTCCGTTGGAAACCGCGAAAACGCTGCTAGGTACAGTTCCTCGATCACTTCACTATCTGAGGCGTCCTGCTTCAGTAGCGTGTTGACGCGTCCTTCCTCTCGGTCGAGCTTGTCGTTGTAGGTTGCTCCCACGAGCATATGCAGGGCTTGCCCAAGGTTTGCTAGATTCTCGCGCTCCGGCATGGCAAGGCGATCCGGCTTGCCGTAGACTTCCAGGAATCGGCTGCGAAACATGTCCGGCTCAACGATATTGATCGCCCGAGCGCCCAGGGGCAACGCTCCGGGTTGGGTTTGGTTTGAGCTGTGCAGGAGCCGTTCGGGAACCCCAGTCGCTTGGGATATCAAGTCCAACAGCACTTCTGCATCCAGCCGCTTGGGTATGGAGTGCGAATAGTTGATTCGGTCTTCGGCGTTAGTGTCGTTCGGCTCACTCGACAAGTGATAGGTCCGCGACGAAACGATCGTGCGGATCAGGTGCTTGAGATCGTGCCCGTGCTCACGGAAGTCCTCTGCCAGCGCCTTGAGCAGCTCAGGGTGGGTCGCGGTGTTGGTGGAGCGAAAGTCGTCTACGGGATCCACAATGCCTCTCCCGAAGAAGTATCCCCACATCCTGTTGACCGCGGCTTCCGCGAAATAGGGGTGGGACGTCATCCATTCCGCGAGCTCCATGCGGAGATCGGCCTGTTGTTCCTCCGGTAGGACCCGACCATCGAGCAACGTCGGCTGGACGAGTTGTTTAGTCCGGGGATGCATCACGTGGCGGCTCTTGCCCACGACGCCATAATCCACGTCTTGCCCGGTGGGATCGTCGTAGAGCACGGAGCCATAGAGCTCGGGATCGTCCGGTCCGAACTTCACCCCGTTCAAGCGGCCGAAGAAGGCCGTCATTCCCCAGAACTGGTCCTGGCTCCAGGCCTCAAAAGGATGGTTGTGACATTGCGCGCAGTCCAGCCGCCGTCCGAGAAAGACTCGAACTTCCTCGGCCATTTTTCGCTCAGGATAGCGAGGATCGCTGATCTGGAAAAAGTGCGGCGCTGCACCTCCGTAACCCTGGGCGGCGATACGCTCACGTGCGATCTCATCGTAGGGTTCATTGCGCGCGATGCGGTCCCGGAGCCACTCCCAGTGCCGCCGGACTGGCTTCATGTTCGAGTTCGCGTAACGTGCGACCCGGAAGATGTCCGCAAACCGGAAGGTCCAGTACTCGACATATTCGGGAGAATCCAGAAGCGTCTCGATCAGCTTCTCGCGCTTTCGAGGATCTTGGCTGGCGAGGAATTCGCGGACGCGCGCGGGCGGCGGGAGCGTGCCCGCCATATCCAAACACAGGCGCCGCAGAAACTCCGCGTCCGTCGACAGCTCGGATGGCAGAATGTTGAACTTCTGCAGCTTCGAAAAGACGTGTTCGTCGATGAAGTTATTCCGCGCTACCTTCGGATAGTCCGGCAAGGGTTTTGAGATGACCCCAACGCGCGCACTGACGGCGTGCCCGGCCGCGCGGATCAGGATGGATGTCTCTCCTGTCATCAGCCCATTCACGTGACCTTCAAGAGACGCTCTTACCACTTCCGGATTGTTCGAAGTGTAGAGTACCTGGCCGGTTATGTCCTCTTGCCGGCCGTTGGAAAGATGAGCCGTCACCAGGAGTTGATGCTTTCCCTTCAGGTCCAGCACGACTTCCTTCGGGAAAACTTCTACTCGCTCGATTTTGACGCTTTCCTGTTCGCTTTCCTCTCCGTAGGGAGCCCCCGCTCGCACCCAGTCTAGAATCGTTTGGTAATCGGGCGAGCTAGGGGGGAAGAGTTGTCCCCCGCCATGGGGGACCTGCATGGCCGGTTTCTGCAAGAGGAGGCTTTGCTCCGGGTTTTCTACATCGGCCCGTGGATGTTTTTCGCCTGCGACTTCATCCGTGAGAACTTGATACGTTCCGCCTTCGACGATCCATTTGTAGTCGTCCCGCGGGTAAAGTGCGTTCAACGAAAGCTTGAAGCCGCCCTGGCCTTTCACCCCGCCATGGCAGTCACTGGTATTGCACCCCTTCTTAGTCAGAATTCCGCCAATGTCTCGTGCAAAAGAAAATGATCTCTTCTCGTCTAAACCTGCCACGCGAAACTTCGTAGTCGCCGTATGCTGCCTGAAGCCGGCAGTCAGCACGGCGTCGCCGTCGGCCAAAGCGACCAGCCTGCCGCCTTCCTGCATCTCGGCTATTTGCGGTTGAGAAATCGAAAACTGCACCTCAGTGGTAATATCGCGTTCCAGGCCGTCACTGTATTTGCCCAGCGCGAGAAACTGCTGCGAGGCTTTGGCTCCCCATAGAGTGGTATTGTCAGGGGCCAACCGGAGGGAGAGAAGTTCGGCCGGTGTTTGCCCCGCCGCGATCGAACCACATAAGCTCAAACCGACAAACAGAGTAATGCTTGCCAGCCTCTGTCGCGAACGGAGCCGGGATCTCATGTCAATCTCCTTTAGTCTCCTTTAGCGCCTGACGACTCTGCCACGACCATCAGCGGAATCTCCCCGACCAGAGTTGGCGCTCCGAGTTCACCCGCTACGACCGGGCGTGCGGTGAGCCGAATGAGCTGTGGCATTTTCATGACTTGAGCTTCGGCACTAGCTACAAGCAGTATCGCCGCGGTTTGACTCTTGGGTAGATATCTTTCCTTGAAACCCTCGTCCAGGGGTGGGTGGCTATCCGGCTCGACTTCGACCGCCGCGAAGGCCTCGACTCCCGCGGGCAGATTCTCCACCGCGAACACGATGTCGCCGCTGTAGCCTTCTTCCTGCTCAGCCGTCAACGTCAACTTCTTCGCCCCGCCGGCCCTGAGGTTTACGCGATCTTCAGCCACCACGATCTTTCCCATATGGGGAATCTGGGAGCGAACAAGAATTCGATATTTGAAGCTGGAATCGCCGCGCCGGGAGGTCATATCTCGAACTTGGAGCCAATACTCGCCTTCCCGCTGGAATGCATAAATCGTCTTGGGCTCAATCCTCTTAATCCAGTCATCCCCGTCCCCGGCGATGAACTTGTAGATGTTGGTAAAGAGTTCCTCCTTACCATCGTTTTCGAAAACTCCCAGACGCGGATTGAAGAACGGTGGGGGCGAAGCCGGGGTCTCGATCTCGAAAGTGAGTCCCTGGTCGCGTTTCACTTGAAATCGAAAATAGTCCACATCACCCGGACGCTCTATCGTCCCCTCTATGGTGGCGGGCAAGGTCAGTTGCAGAGCTTCCGCGCGCGTGCCGTTCGGTTCCACCTCGGTTGCGGCGACAATCGGCTTCGGTGGAACTCCAAGGGAATCGAGGCTTGGGCCTTCCGGGACTTTTCCTCCGCTTCCCTGTAGACCCGAACCGCTGTTCTTTGTTGCGGAGTCCCCGGTTTCACTGGTAACGACACTACGGGAGAAGAGCGTCGCCAGACGGTCCTGGTCCAGCCCCCGCAAAAAAGCTCGCTCATCCCATGCGGAATCGTGTTCTTGATCTTCTAGAACGGAAGATCCGTCCGCTGGAGCAACGAGGAGTTGGTAGGAATAGCCGGGTCCGATGATTCCCAAGAAAGATCCTACCCTTAACAAGT
This sequence comes from Bryobacterales bacterium, assembly GCA_965248205.1. Lineage (GTDB taxonomy): Bacteria > Acidobacteriota > Terriglobia > Bryobacterales > UBA6623. The sequence continues at coordinate 3,909,715 of CBDFIS010000006.1, read as the reverse complement.
ACCGGCCTGATTTGCTGAAACGATAGTTCAGCGTCGTGAGGATCTTGAAGGGAGCCGGATGGTAGCTGTTCGCCAAACGGTGCAAGCGGTTCGGATCAAACCAGCTTTCACCGGATTCATAAAGGGCGAGATGGGCGTCAAAACCGTTTCCGGTTCTGAAATTCGGATCTTGGCCTGTTCGGGTAAAAGCTTCAAAGCGTAGTTCCTGATCCTTGGGAACTTCGAACGAATAGAAATCCACTTCCCCTTCCTCGTCGATCCTCCCGCTGATGACGACCGGAAAGTTGACATGCTGTGCCTGAGCTGGTTCGCCGTTGGGGTTCTCCGTTTCGGGGAGGACGGGCTCAGAATGCACAAGGAACGCTAGCGCGTTCGAAACGCCGCGGGGCGTGACCAACCGCACCGAATGGCGCCCGGCCTTGGCCTTCGGGCCAACGTCCACATTTAGCGAAACTCGATGGCCCGGGAACTTTTCGAGCTCTTTGCGGGGGCCCGCGCCGGCGACCTCCGACAGCTCGATAGGCTCGACGTTTCCAACACTGCCGCTCAGACCTTCCGTTTCGAACCACGCGGCGTAAACGCCTTCCAGGTCTGTGCCCTGGATGCTAACGTCCAAGTGGGCGCCTTGCCCGCCGCCAGCGGGGAAGATGGAGACTATCTCGGGCTCCTTCGGGGGTTGCTCGGCGCTCATCTGGGCAGCCAGAAGGGAGCCGAGACACACCCTACATATGACGAGCGCAAGCCGCCATCTTTTCATCATCAACAACCCTGTCCCGATGTTATCCTACGGTAGGACTTTTGGCAATTGTAACGGAGATCGGAGTGCGGACCAGGCGGTCTTCGTAATGATGTGGAGTTGGCTTATTAGTTGGAGGTCGGTTCATGCGTAGGACCCGTTTTCATCGTCATGGCACTATCACGTGTATCACCCTGGGGCTGATGCTTGCCAGCGCCCAATTGTCGGCGGGGTCAACAGGGACTGTCGACTTCCAACGCGAGATCCGGCCGATTCTTTCCGACAACTGCTTCGCTTGCCACGGGCCTGACGCCAAGACCCGCATGGCCGACTTGCGCCTCGACACCCGAGAGGGAGCCTTCGCTCAGCGTGAAAACGGAAGTCCCATCGTTCCGGGTGATTCGGACGCCAGCCTGCTCTATCAGCGCATCAAGCATGAAAACGAGGCGCTGCGCATGCCGCCGGCCTATTCGAACAAGGAGCTGACCGAGGATCAGATTGACGTTCTCAATCGCTGGATAGAGCAGGGCGCTTCCTGGGACCAGCACTGGTCGTTCCAAACTCTGAGGCGGCCCGAGCTGCCCGCTGTCAATAGGGAAGGGTGGTCACGCAACGAAATTGACCGCTTCGTTTTGGCGCGACTCGAGGCGCAAGGTCTCGAGCCCGCACCGGAAGCGGACCGCCGGACTCAGGCTCGTCGCGTCGCACTCGACTTAACAGGTTTGCCTCCGCATCCCGAGTTGGTCGAGACGTTCGTCAACGATACATCCCAGAACGCCTACGAGACGCTAGTCAATCAGCTTCTCGAATCTCCGCACTGGGGAGAGCACCGCGGCCGTTACTGGCTGGATGCAGCCCGCTACGGGGACACCCACGGCATCCACGTCGACAACTATCGCGAAATGTGGCCTTATCGAGACTGGGTCATCAACGCTTTCAACCAAAACATGCCCTTTGACCAGTTCACGATCGAACAGATCGCGGGTGACCTGTTGCCCAACGCTACGCTCGAGCAGCGTGTCGCTACCGGCTTCCACCGCTGCAATGTCACGACGAATGAGGCGGGCCTCATCATCGACGAATACGCGGCCGTCTACGCTAAGGACCGCGCCGACACGACCGGTACCGTGTGGCTCGGACTGACCGTGGGTTGCGCGACTTGCCACGACCACAAGTTCGATCCGATTTCGCAGAGGGACTTCTACTCGATGACCGCGTTCTTCCGCAACACCACGCAATATGTGATGGACGGGAACGTCGCCGACCCGCCTCCGATTGCCGTCGTGCCTCGCGGCGAGGACCGCACGCGCTGGGACGAGTTGAAGGACGAGGCAGTCGGAATCAACGCTCGCATACAGAAGGTTTCCGCCTCGGCCGACGAAGATTTCGAGGCGTGGCTTGCCGGCGGTGACTATCGCACGCTTAAAGCACCGCTCGGGACCGCTTCCGAGATTTTTTCGCTGTCGCTTGACGAGGATGCCCGGGCCACTCTGCGCGGAGACGAGTTTGCGGTGGACCTGTCCCACGGCGTCACTCTAGGAGCGGGACCCGAGGGTCGCAGAGCCCTGCGATTCGGCAGCGAGACTTGGGCCGAATTGCCGAACGTCAAGCTTGAAGCCGACAAGCCGTTTTCGCTTGCAGTCTGGATTCTTAACCCCGACGGCCAGGGTAGGTTCATCGTGGCCAGTCAAACCGATCCAGAGGACAAAAATCGCGGCTGGGCCCTGACGATTGGCGCCGAAGTCGCCCGCGTGCCGGGCCTGCATCTGTTTGGAGACCAAGAAGAAGAACTGGGAGATGACGGGAAGCCAGTTCAAATCTTCACGGGCTGGATGCAGCAGCTTGAGGTCGGCACTTGGAATCACGTAGCCGTAACATACGACGGCACGAGCGAACGCGCCGGGCTGAATATCTATGTGAACGGGGAAATTCTGCCGACCACGGGAAGCGAGTACTTTAAGAAGCTTCACGGTAACATCCGCACCGACCAGCCGCTGCTGCTGGGAAAACTGCATCGCAAGCTCGAAAACGACGAATTCGAACGCTATTTCGCGGGCGGCGGAATCGCGGATTTCCGCATTTTCAATCGCGTCATCACAGTCGAAGAAGCCCGAATCGTCTCTCGGTGGCCGGCTTTAGGACGGGCGCGAGAGAAGGACCCCGACCAGCTTACGCAAGAACAGCGGGAGACCCTGCGGCTCTACTACCTAAGCCTCAAGAACGACGACTACCAGGGGATCGTCGAGGAGAAGCGGCAGGTCGCTCTCAAGCAAAGGGAGATTCGCCGCCGGGGCGGCATCACGCACGTGATGCAAGAAATTACGGACCGCGAGCCCGAGGCGCACATTCTTTATCGCGGCATGTATGATCAGCCCCAGGGCCTGGTGAAGGCCAACACTCCCGCCGCCCTGGCGCCGCTGCCGGCTTCGTTTCCTCGCAACCGGCTGGGATTGGCCAAGTGGCTGGTGGACGACTCGAACCCGCTGAGCGCGCGAGTCGTCGTGAACCGCTTCTGGCAGGAAGTCTTCGGAACTGGCATCGTCAAAACCAGCGACGACTTCGGATCGCAAGGGGAGCCGCCCTCCCATCCCGAGTTGCTGGACTGGCTGGCGGTCGAGTTCCGCGAATCAGACTGGGACGTAAAGGACCTCTTCCGCTTGCTCGTCACCTCCTCAACCTACCGCCAGTCGGCGGCAACCACGAAAGACAAGCTCGAACAAGATCCCGACAATCGGCTGCTCGCCCGCGGCCCGCGGTTCCGCTTGGATGGTGAATTGTTGCGCGACTACGCGCTGGCAGCGAGCGGCCTTCTGGTTCCGACTATCGGGGGCCCCAGCGTGAAACCGTACCAGCCCCCGGGTGTCTGGGAAAGCGTGGCGATGGAGGACAGCAACACTTTCTCCTACAAACAGGATCACGGCGACAAGCTCTATAGGCGCAGCCTCTACACTTTCTGGAAGCGTTCGGCGCCGCCGGCGTCTATGGATGTCTTTAACGCGCCGACGCGGGAGAACTGCACGGTCAGGCGGGAGCGAACGAACACTCCGCTACAGGCGTTGGCGACGATGAACGATCCGCAGTTCGTGGAAGCCGCCCGCTATCTGGCTCAAACAGCCATGCGCGAGTCGGGAGAAGACCTGAACCGCTGGCTTGACTACCTGACGTTACGAGTGCTGGCACGGGAGCTTGAAGGAAACGAGCGAGAAGTTGCGAAGCGGGCCTACAACGATTTCGCGAGCTACTACGCGTCGCACACCGACGACGCTGAGAATCTGTTGGCCACCGGCGAGTCTAAGCCGGAAGAGACGTTGCCGGTGGTGGAGTCCGCGGCTCTCACCATGCTGGCGAACCAGCTCATGAACCTGGACGAGGTACTGAATAAGTAGCACCGGAGCGCCATGGCGTCGGGCCTACAAACCCGACGTTCGGTCTTGCCCGGGGGAGGTTTTGAAAAATGCATCCATCCGAAGAAGCCGTATTGGCTGAAACTCGGCGGCAGTTTTTTGCTCGTGGAGCACGAGGTATCGGCGGGCTGGCACTGGCCAGCCTGATCGCCGACAATGCTCCGGGAAACCCCGTAGGCGAAGAGTCCTACGGAGGTTTACCGAACTTGCCTCATTTCGCCCCCAAGGCGAAACGGGCGATTTACCTGCATGCGATGGGCGCTCCCCCACAGATGGACTTGTACGACTACAAGCCGCAGATGAAGGACTGGTACGACAAAGATCTGCCCGACTCGATCCGCCAGGGGCAGCGGCTGACGACCATGACTTCCGGGCAATCGCGCTTCCCAATCGCGCCGTCTTACTGGGATTTTCACCAGCACGGCGAAAGCGGGACGTGGATCACGGACCTTTTACCTCACACCGCGAAGATGGCGGACGACATGGCCATCATCCGCTCGATGCATACCGAGGCGATCAACCACGAACCCGCCATTACATTCATTCAAACGGGCCGCCAGGTCGCCGGCCGGCCAAGCATTGGTTCGTGGCTTGCCTACGGGCTGGGGAGCATGAATCGCGACCTACCCACCTTCGTCGTCATGAACGCCGAGAAGAGCCACCCCAAGGCGGGCGTCCAAGCGATCTCGGCGCGTCTGTGGAGCGCCGGATTTCTCTCGGCAAAGTACGCCGGTGTCGGTCTGCGAAGTGGCGCTGACCCGGTGCTCTACGTCAGAAACCCCGAGGGTGTCCCGCAGCACGTCCGGCGGAGGATGTTGGACGGCCTGAATGAGATGAACCAGATCCAGCACCAAAAGATCGGTGACCCCGAAACGTTGGCGAGAATCGAGCAGTTCGAGATGGCCTTCCGGATGCAATCGTCCGTGCCGGAGATGAGCGACCTCTCAAGCGAGCCGGAGAGCACCTTCAAGCGCTGGGGCGAAGACGCGCGCGAGCCCGGCAAGTTCGCCAACGCGGCCCTCATGGCGCGCCGTCTGATCGAGCGAGGCGTGCGATTCGTGCAGATCTACCACCGCGGGTGGGACGTACACAACCGCTGCCCCTTGGTCCTGCCCTTCCAATGCAAGGACATCGACCGGGCCGCCTGGGCGTTGGTCCAAGACTTGAAAGAGCGCGGCTTGTTCGACGAGACCCTGGTCATCTGGGGCGGCGAGTTCGGGCGCACCATCTATTCGCAGGGCAAGCTCACGGCGACGGATTTCGGCCGGGACCACCATCCCCGTTGCTTCAGCGTCTGGATGGCGGGCGGTGGGGTCAAAGGCGGGGTCGTCTACGGCGAAACGGACGACTTTTCCTACAACGTCGTCAAGGACCCGGTGCATATCCGCGACTTTCAGGCGACGATCATGCACCTGTTCGGCATCGACCACGAACGTTTCACTCACAGGCACCAAGGCCTCGACGCAAAGCTGACCGGCGTCGAGCCGGCCCGCGTGGTGAAAGCGGTTCTGGCGTAGTTCGCCCGAAAATTCTCCAGGTGTCGAGGCTGGGGGGCACCCCGGATGGGGTCAACCAGTGGTTTCTGCCGCCTTAAGGTAGCTCCCTGAGTGGGGAGTAGATCTCGCGCATTTCGGCGAGAAGCAGCGAGCTCAGATCAGCTCGTTCGAGCAACGTCGTGTTTGCCATGGAACGAATGGCCAGGTGCGTGCGCTCTCTTACCCATCGCACCCTCGGCTCCCGCCGGACCACGAAATCATCGAGGGCTTGGTCCAGCGTGCCCGCCGACAGCAGGACATCTCCAAGAACAACCGCATCTTCCATTGCCATGGCACCCCCCTGCCCAATGATGGGAGAACACGCATGCGCGGCGTCGCCGATCAGAAGCACTCGGCCTGCCCGCCATCGGTCCCGAGCGATCTCCTGGGCCATACCGAAGTGGATTGACTCGTCCGCTCCGAGTCGCGGAAGCGCGTCGCGAGCTATCCCCCCGAAATCCGCGAATCTCTCCTGCAAGCGGCCCCGCCGCCCGGCAACTGGGTCTTCAAACTGTTCAGGGGTAACGAGCTGGGCGAAACAGTAGGCGATCTCTCCACCCAGCGGGATGAATCCTAGGAAGCATCCCTCCGCGCGCATCACAGTCCAAGTCACAATGTCGCCGGTGTTGGGGATACACGTGCGCCAGTAGAGTTGCTGGACGTAGCTAGGAGGGGATGGCGTGAAGGCAAGATCCCGCGCCGTGGAGTGAATGCCGTCGGCCGCCACCAGAAGGTCATATTTGGCTGCGCTGCCATCGCTTAGAGTAGCCTCTACATGGGACCCGGACTGCCGCAGCGAGACTAGTCCCGTGCCCATGCGGATGGGGACGTCAGATGTGGCGCTCGCTAGGATCGCGTGAAGCGCGCGCCGATGGATCGCCACCGTCAGACCGACGCCTTCCCATACATCACTGAGGGCCACTTCGGCTGCCAAGCGGCCGGCTTTGTCCAAATGTCGCAACGCTGGGACCACCGCGCCGGCTTTCGTCACGGCTTCATCCAGCCCGAGAAAGCGCAGCGCTCTGAGGCTGTTCCCGTGCAGTAGAATCCCCGCCCCCGCGATGGGCCACGTTCCGCTTCGCTCCACGATCTCGGGAGTGAAACCTCGCTGCCGCAGTGCCACCGCTAGTGCGAGGCCAGCGATACCTCCGCCGACAATCAGAATCCGTTCGACCTTCGCCATGAAATTGCTTTCTCGGTAGATCAGCCGTTGCGCTTACTGCGGCGATGCTCGCTCTCTGGGGCGCGCACGGCTTCCCGAGTGAGTTCGCGAGACCAGCTATCACGCTGCTGGGAGTTTCGCGTCGTACCAGAGCCGATGGCGGCAGCCGGTCCTCGAATTCTAGCCGGCCGCCATGTGCGGAAAATAAAGGCGCCGCGCTGTCTCGCCGAGCACATCGCGCCGTTGGGCGGCCTTCAGTGGCAAATCGTCGGTGAAGATGCGCAGGTGCTCTGAATAAGTGACGCCGGGGGTCCACAGCCCGGATGGGTAGGCGCTGCCCCACACGCAACGCTGAGAGCCGAACTCACTGATGATCCTGAGAACAAAATCGTGCATGTCCTTGCAGGGGTACCCTGTATTGCTGCCAGAGGGAACGAAGCTAAGCTTTGGGTGAAGGTTCTCGTACTGCGCCAGTCGCAGCAGGGCGGCGAGGCCCTCTTCCGAATCCGGACGCCCTGCCATGAAGCTGAGGGAGTGATCGAGCACGACCGGTAGGTCCCGATACTCCTGCAGCATGGCGTGGAGCCCGGCGAGGTGGTCTCGACCCCAATACCAGTTTCTGTCCGGATCGATCCACGAGATCAGCGGGTTGACCACAACGCCGTGTTCGAGGGCGGTTTTCCATAATGCTCTGACCCCGGGGCTGTCAAGGCTGCCTTTGCCGGCGTCATTCGGGAAGCTCCGCAACCCCCGGACACCGAAATCTTTCACGTGGCCGGCCAGCAAGGCAGGGCTGTGCGGGTCATCGGGGTCGAGTGTGCAGACGCCCGCCACCCAGTCCGGGTTGGCTTTCGAGCTGTCGCAAATGTAGCGGTTGTCGAATGCGTAGAAGGTGGCGGTCTGGATGGCGCAAACGCCGCTGATGCCTTGGGCCTGACTCGTCTCGCGCAGGGCTTCGACGGAAGCGTCCCCGGGGGGGTGCAGGGGCGTATCCATCGGTCCGCCAACCCATCCCAGGGTCAGCAGCCGCGGTGAGGGAGGATATCGTTCTTCGTCGGGGGAATAGATGTGGGTGTGAGTGTCGATGATCAGCATAGATGGTTGTTCTCCGAAAAATCGGGTGCAGCCCGCCAATTCGCTTCCCGGCATTAGCCAAGAAACAAAGCACTGTGCCTGAAGCGAATCAACTGGCTGCGAAGTCCATGGGATCACCCCCTCGTGATGAACTCATCCAAATTCAGCAGCAGGCGGCCAACGGCCACCCACGCGGCGGCCTCGGAGCGCTCAACACCTTCCAGGTCCGCGGCCGGGAACAGAGTTTGGACAGCACCGGGCTGTGCCTTTAGAAGCTGCTTCTGCTCTTCATAAAACGCCAGCAGGCGATCTTTTTCTTCGGGGGTCGGCGACCGCCCAAGAGCCAATCGATAAGCGTAGGCGACACGCTCGCCCACGGTCCCAACTCGTTCTCGCAGGATGCGCGCCGCGAGAACCTGGGCTGCTTCAAAGAACACTGGGTCATTCAGAAGGTTGAGCGCCTGCAACGGGGTTGTCGATCTCTCTCGGGCGCTACACGTCTCAAGCGCGTTGGGCGCGTCAAACGTCAAAAGTTGCGGATAGGGCGCTGTCCGCAAGAACTGTACGTAGAGGCCGCGGCGGTAACGGTCCCGACCCTTGCTTTCGATCCACTTCTCGCTGCTGTCACCAAAAGCCAGCTCCAACACGCCGGGGGGCTGCGGTGGGCGTATACTCTTGCCGCCAACGGCCTTGTTCAAGAGCCCGCTGACTGCTAGCGCGTTGTCCCTGACCAGCTCGGCCGAAAGGCGCAGCCGGGCCTGCCGAGCCAGCAGCTGGTTGCCTGGGTCACGGGCCGGCAAATCTTCCCGGGCGTTCGAAGACTGCCGGTAGGTGCCCGACATGACGATGAGTCTGTGTGTGGCCTTCACGTCCCACCCGCTGTCCACAAATGCGGTAGCCAGCCAATCGAGTAGCTCAGGGTGCGTTGGCGGACCGGAGCGGGCGCCAAAGTCGTCGGAGGTCTCTACCAGACCACGACCGAAGTATTCCTGCCACATGCGGTTGACAGTCACCCGTGCCGTTAGAGGATTGTCTTTCGACACAAGCCAACGCGCCAAGGTGAGCCTTGACGGCTTGCGGTCGGCATTGAGGGGGTTTAAGACCGCCGGCGTGCCTGGTTGCACCTCGATCCCTGACTGCCGAAAATCTCCCCGAATCAGAACATGGCTTTTCGGGGGCTGGGGGCTCTCGACGATGATTTGGGCCTCAGTCAGTTGAGGGTATTCCCGCTTGAGTCGCCGGAGCTTCGCGGTGAGTTCCTTGAACTTCAGCTCGCTGTACCGTTTTTCGCCGAAGGGCTCGAGCGAAAACCGGACGAAGTGGTCCGTCAACAGGTCCCCATACTTCCGGGTTCGATAGGCGGGGTGCGTCTTGATGACGTCTTGTCCCCCGTCGAACATAAGGTTGCCGAGGTTATCCCAGGAGATGTCGTAGATAGGATCCAGGCCCTCGTGATCAGCGGCCCAAAGCGTCTTCTTCTCCCACCATTGCTGTACCTCGGCCACGTCGTAGGCCCGGAGCAGTTCTTGTCGCGTGCGATCGTACTCGGCCTTGGTCTGCAGATAACTGCCCAGTTCGTGGGGCAGCGGCACTTCGATGTTGCGCTCGACACTGGTATTGAAAAAGGCCGTGAGCTGATAAAACTCCTTTTGCGTGAGCGGGTCGTACTTGTGGTCGTGGCAACGAGCGCAACCAAGCGTTAGACCGAGCCAGGCCGTGCCAACGGTGCTGACACGGTCGATCACCTGTTCGACGCGATACTCCTCAAGATCGATTCCACCCTCGCGGTTCGTCAGCGTGTTGCGGTGGAACCCGGTGGCGATTCGCTGCTCCATCGTGGCGTTCGGCAGAAGATCTCCCGCGATCTGCTCGATCGTGAACTGGTCAAAGGGCATGTTGCTGTTTAAGGCTTTGATCACCCAATCTCGCCAGCGCCAAGCGTGCGGACGCACCATGTCCTTCTCATAGCCGTCGCTATCGGCATAGCGCGCCAGATCGAGCCAGTGGCGTGCCCACTTCTCGCCGTAGTGAGGCGAATCCAACAATCGATCGACAACCCGCTCGTATGCCTGCGGGGACTGGTCGGCAAGAAAACGGTCGACTTCTTGTGGCGTGGGAGGCAAACCGATCAGATCAAAACTGACTCGCCGAATGAGCGTGGGGCGATCGGCTTCCCGCGAGGGGTCGATTCCTCCGGCTTCAAGCTTCGCGAGCACGAAACGATCGATGGGATTCTTGACCCAAGTTTCACTATTCACGTCAGGAAGGCGAGGGCGCACCGGTGGATTAAAAGCCCAGTGCTCTCTCTTGGGACGCTTTGTGTCAGCTAAGGTGGCTTGTTTTGCAGACGGATCGTCCTCGGGCCACACCGCTCCCTGGTCGATCCAGGCACGCAAAAGCCCAACCTGCTCGGCGCCGAGCGGTGCCCCACCCATTGGCATGATCAGGTTTTTCTCTATCCCAATGCCCGCCACCATGAGGACGAGCTTGCTGCCGGCGCTATCGCCCGGCTTGATCGCGGGCCCGGAGTAACCGCCCCGCAACGCGGCCGCACGGCTATCCAGACGTAAACCGTTCATCTGCTGTCGCGGACCGTGGCAAGTGGCGCACTTTTGCTCCAACAGAGGCCCGATGTCTCTTTTGAAATCGACATCGGTTCCCGCCGCGGGCGGCAACGCAGCCGCAGGAGGTCCCTGGGCCAGCCTTTGGGCCTGGGCGAACCCCAGTAGCGCCAGGTGCCCGAGAATCAGTACTGTAGAGAGCTTGCTGGTCCCCATCTGGTATCCCAACTTAGTGTTTGAATCTAGATTCTGCACACCTTTGGCTCGAGGTAACAATCAATCGGTCCGCAAACCTAAGGCTAGTCGACAGCCCCACCGGTTGACCGAAGGACTCACCTCAGGAGCCGTCCTCCTGAGTTTTGAGATTCTGCGCAGCCGGGCCTTACTCGGTTTTGTTAGAAGCATCCTCCTGAGCTTTGAGTTTCCTGAAGGTGTTCACCGCGGCCGTGGCCTCCTCGGTCTTCCCGAGCCTCCTGTAGATGACCCACATCCTGTAGTGAGGGGTTGAATCCTCTGGAGCGAACTCGGCAGCGTCTCGGAGCTGAGCCAACGCCTTATCGTACTGACCCCATTTCGTATAGATTTTCTCCAGCGCGAGACGGGTCTCCACTTTCGTTGGCTCGAATCTCAGGCTCTTGAGGAAATACTCTTGGGCCTCTTCGAGTTTGCCCTGTGCGTATAGGATGTCGCCAACTTCGTATAGCGCTTCCGGGTGATTCGGGTTGAGGGCGATCTCCTTTTGGAGTTCGGGAAGCGCCTCCTCAAGGCGATCTCGTTTCCAGTACAGGTTGCCGATCCAAAAGTGGAGCTCTCTAAGGTCAGGCTTCAACTCGAGCGCTTGTCGATACTCTCGGATAGCTTCGTCGTTCTCGCCGCTCGTTTCGAAATGCTCGCCCTTGAGCTGATGGGCCCGATGGGAGTCTGGAGCGTTTTCAAAAACCGAAAGCGAAGCCAAGTAAGAAACCACCTGATACCACTCACCGAGCAGGTAGAATTTCCTAGCCGATTGATCCTCCTGCTTCGACAACTCGCGAAGTCGGCTCTGGTGCCGGCGGAATTCCGTCGCAAGCGCGTCGCCTGTTGGCGGATCGTAAAGAAACCTAAGCTGACCGTCTATGATCTCGTCGCTTGAGGCAGTGTTCTCCGGGTCCGCGGAGCCTTCCGCCTCGCTGCGAGCGACCCAGGCTATCTTTTGTCTTAGACGGCCGCTTTCGGGATTCTGCTTGAGAGCCTCGCTGTACTCGATCCGAGCTTTTTCCCAATCCTTCTCGATCTCGAAAGCGTGCCCGCGAGCCAAGTGGACGAAAAAGGATTCCGGAAACTTCTCCGCGAGAAGCGCGAAGTATTTATTGGCTAGGTGAGAGTACGACTTGCTGAGGTGATAGAGGACATCCAGGTAATCCCCTGTTTGACCCTCGGCTACCCTCTCGAAGTGACGGGCCGCCGGCTCGTAGCTTCCCTGGCCATAGTAGGCGTGGCCGAGGTAAAGGTTAACTTCGAGCTCGGGAGCGCCTAACGCTTGGGCTCGCTTCAAGTACCGAACGGCTTCGTCATATTCGCGATCACCGAAAGAGAGAATGCCCAGAAAAAAGTGTGGCGCCCCGAGGCTTGGCTTCAGCTCGATTGCTTTTCTGAAATGGTTGGAAGCCTCGGAGGACTCTTTCTGTTGGTAGTACAAGATCCCAAGATTCGAGTGAACCTCGGCCATATCCGGGCGCAGAGTGACGATGCGTTGATACTTCTCGGTTGCGGTCTTGTAGTCGCCGGCCGACTGCGCCTCACGCGCTTCCGCATACAACGTGAACAACTCCTCTTCCTGGCCGAAGCACAAGCAAGCGGAAGCCAGGATTGCCGACAGGGCGACCGTCACCGTCCTCATGCCGATGCTAAATACGCCTCTCACAGGCGAAATCTCTTGACCCCTGTTTGCCCACTGTGTGCAACAGGGGAATCGAGGCTGACTTCTCAGTTTAGCCGCTGGCGTGCGTCGAAGATTTTCTTGGCGTAGAACAGATCTTCGGGCGTAATCCCCCGTATGTCTTCTCGCCTAAGACCGCCTTCGGCCACTAGGGCGTCCTCGATGTCCTCAAAGCGAACTTTCCAGTAGAATCGCCCCTCCGGGTGAAGCACCTGTTCCGCAAACTGCTGGTCGGTGCTCAGAAAGATCTCCATGACGTTCCAAACGCGCTTGAGGTCTTGGACCTCCATGACGGACCCGGCATCCCTCAAGTGTCGGGAAATGATGGGGAAGGTCTCATCGGGGTGATTCTCGATGTAGGCCAACGTGCGGAAGATTACTTTCTGCATCTTCATCGCCAGATGCAGGTTCCGGTCAACCCAATTGCGACGGGATAGGAATCCGCTCACTGCGATCGTGGAGGGGAACAATGTCTGCTCCAGCAGCGACTTGTAGCCAAGTTTCTGGACGGCCAGGCGCTGCGGAAGGCCGCCGAGCATAACGTCAATCGAATTAGCCAGAATTGCCGGAGGAAGTTCCTCCTGCAAAAGATCAACGATCTGATAATCCTCATACTTCATACCGGCTTGCTCGAGCATCAAAGCGAAGATGATGTATTCTCCGCCGACTTTACTGGCGCCGATTCTCTTCCCCCTGGCCTGCTCTAGAGTCCGTCGTATGGCTCCTCTCGTGTCGCCCCCGGTTCCCTTCAGGTTTTCGGAGTGGTCTTTCCAATCTGGGAACCGGGCGGGATCGTACATTAACGCGCCACCGGCGAAATAGAAAAAGGGGAAAGCGAACGTGGCGTCCACCCCCTTGGCATTCATCAAAAACGTCTTGATCGCACTGCCGCCGGCAAGATCGACCTTGTCCGCTACCAGCAACTCGTGGCCTGTAGCCTCGTCGACCTGAAGAATCTCCAACTCGATCCCTTCTTCGGCATAGAACCCATTCTCGACTCCGACGAAGATGGAATTGAAGTCTTGGAAAGCGGGCAGGGCGACTCTCACCTTTTCTAGACCCTTGGTGGGACCTGCTTCGTCTGTGGCACATCCGCCAGCTGACAGAGCCCCGACGAACAACAAGAGCGACGCCCATAGGAGTCCTGAAAAACGTGAAGAACTCGGGCTTCTAGACGTGGTGCGGAGACGGGAAAGCCTGTTCGGTGACGGAGCCGCTGCCGCAAGCCCGTGGGCCCGCAACCTCACAGGCGCGCCTCGTTTCGCATTCTCGAGCGACCTGCGGGCGCGGGGGTTGCTGGGAGCGTGGGTCATCATTATAGGCTCGGTCCTCTCGCCGGACTGAGGCTTGGCACGGTGCAGCGTTTCGCAAATACAGTTGAGTGGCAATGCAGGTTGCCGACGTTTGAGGCTGATTAGCTCGGGCGCAATAAATTGCGGCCCTACAGCTGAATGCGAGATGCTCATGAACGCGAGATGCTCAAGCCGATCAGTAGGGCGCGATTCATCGCGCCCGAAGCTGGCCACCCTTGGTAATTGCGAAATGATGCACTCAACTTCGCGCTTCCCTCTCAGACCACCTGGTTACGTAGAAGGCCAGTCGGCGAAGGAGCGTATCTGTCGTAAAGGACATGATCCCAAATAGAACGACGCCAAGGAGGATGACATCAGTATTGAATAGCCTGCGAGCTTCTAGGATGCGATACCCGACCCCAGCCTGTGCCCCCATGAACTCGGCGGCAACGACTAGGGTGTACGCTCCGGCCGCTGCGGCCCTCAGGGGGCCGATCAACTCCGGGACGATGGCGGGCAGGATAATCAGCCGGAAAATCTGTCCTCGAGATGCTCCCAGCGACTCGGCCGCCCGCGTGAAAATCGGAGGAACATTCCGCACGGACTCGACCGTGACCACGACCATGAAAGCCGCAACACTTACAGATACAAGTAGAAACTTCCCGCTTTCATTAATTCCAAACCACATCAAAATGAAGGGGATAAGCGCAATGGTCGGGACCGGACGGAACGCTTCTATCAAGGGGTGAAAAAAGTAGTTGGCCTTCTTGTTGAAACTTATCCACAAGCCAAATCCGACACCCACCAGCAAGCCCGCCGCCCATCCAACGAACACCCGGGCCAACGTAGCAGCTATATCTTTGGCTAGGACGTGGCTGACAACGAATGCCCCTTCGATAACCATCCGCGGCGAGGGGAACTTGATCGGCCGGACCAGATCGAACCCGTCTTTGGTTACGGCGAACCAGGTCAGAAGTACCAAGGCAACGGAGATGAAGCCGAGATACTTCCCTTCCCGCCACGGGCTCTTTGTGGCCGGCGGCTCGGTTGGCAAGGGATCGCCAGGGGTTTCGGAGATCAAATCCCTTGGCGGTAGATTCGTGCCAGGTTTCCCGTCTCGCATTGTCCGGTTCTCTAGTTCAGAAACTCTTTCTGAATCTGGGCTCGAAGCTCGACAAACCGTTCGGTCGTCTTAATCAACATACCGCGCTCCTTCGGAAAGCGCGGTTCGTACTCCCGGCGAATGGTGCCCGGCCGAGACGTGAGAACGACGATTCGATCACCGAGAAAAAGAGCCTCTTCGATGTCGTGCGTTACGAGGACCGTTGTGCGCGGCACCGTCAGCCGAATTCTGTGCAGTTCTTCCTGGAGAGTTTCCCTCGTAAGAATGTCGAGATTGCCGAACGGTTCGTCGAGCAAGATGACTTCCGGATCGGCCGCGTATCCTCTGGCCAGATCGACACGTTTTTTCATGCCGCCCGAAAGTTGTTTCGGCCAGGAGGAACGGAATTCTTGCAGACCGACTAGTTCCAGGTAGCGGTCGACGACCTTCCTAACCTCTTCGCCGGACTTTCCTCTGACCTTCTGGCTGAACTCGATGTTCTGCTCAACGGTCATCCACGGAAAGACGGCGTCTTGCTGAAAGACAACGACCCGGTCCGGTCCAGGCCGGTTGACCGGTTTGCCGCCGACGGTCACTCTGCCGGAAGTGGGCGCAAGAAAACCCGCGATGATGTTGAGCAGCGTCGTCTTGCCACATCCCGAAGGACCGAGAATACACAAGAATTCGTTGTCCCGCACCTCGAGATTGATGTCGTCGAGTGCTCGAAGCGACGATCTCTCCATGCGGAAGAGCATGGATACGGACTGAACAGAGATCTTGATTGGGGCTTGATTGTTCGGGCTCGACACGAGACAAACGTTTCGGTGGTCAGTGTAGTGGCGTTGCGGGATCGACCTTGTTCACAACGACGTCGCCGCCTAGCATGACAAACCCGACTTGCTGAAGGGAAGCGATGTCCTTCACCGGGTCGCCGCCGAAACCGATGATGTCTGCCAGTTTGCCGACTTCGAGACTGCCGATGCTGTGGTCCATCCCTAGGGCTTCCGCACTGATCCTGGTACCTGCCGCGAGTGCGTCCATCGGCGGCATCCCCCACGCGGTAGCGAGTTCGAACTCCTTGGCCGCCAGATGCTGCGGATGAGTCGGTTCGCCGGTCAGATCGGTCCCCAGGGCAAAGCGAACGCCGGCTTTGAGGCCGCTCTCGAAATCTGCCCGCATCGTATCGATGTGTCTTTGGAAAATCTTGCGGAGCCCCGCCGGGTAGTGGTATGAGTCGATGGCTTGCAGGTGAAAATAGAGCTGGCAGATCGTGGTAACGACCAGTATGTTTCGGTCTACCAGCATTTTCCTGGTGTCCTCGGAAATCCCGTAGCCGTGCTCGATGACATCCACGCCAGTCTCTAGCGCAAGTCGTACCGACTCGTCTCCGATGCAGTGCGCGCTCACTTTGAGCTTATTTCGGTGAGCTTCGTCAGTCAGTGCTTGGACCTCTTCAGGACTATAGGAGGCCACATTCGAGTAGGGATCGTCACCCCAGCCGGCATATTCATCGTCGACGACGCCTTTCGACAGGCCGACCTTAATCACATTCGCTCCCTGGCGAATGCGACGACGCACCATCTCTCGAACTCCGTCAACCCCATCCGCGATCAGGCCCTGAAGCCTGATCCACTCGACTGGGTAGGTGATGTGGTCCCAAGTCCCTCCGGTCGAGCTAATGAACTCGCCGGCGGCAACGATTCGCGGGCCGGGGACATGGCCTTCCCGAATCGCGCGTCTCAGGTCCGGGCCTATCGACGAACCCAGGCAACGGGCAGACGTAACACCCGATTCGAGCATCTTTCTCGCCTCACCGGCTGCTCGTAAAGCCCGATAGGCGTCCGATTCGGCGGCTTGAATCTGCCACTTGTCGGTTGGCAGCCCAATGAAGTGCATGTGGGCGTCGACGATCCCCGGCATGACCGTCCATTCCCCAAGGTCCACGACCTCTGAGCCGGGCGGAGCCTTGATCTCGTCCTGACCAGCAATTTCGCGGATCGTGCCGTCGGCGATCAGGATCGCTGGATCAGGCCGAACCGGAGATCCGGTCCCGTCGATCAGTTGCTTGGCTTTCAGCAGGGTGGTTCGCTGTGGGTCCGGCATGGTCCTCTCATTCTCTGTGTCCCGCCCAACTCCTGAACTGCTCCCGCCTCACGGTCGGCGGCTCGGAAGACTCTGCAAACAAGCGACTTCCGGGCCAGGCGGACTGTCGTATGGGTCCTTTGGCCCCTGGGATGTAACGATGACCTGCGATCTTCCTATTCGTTGGGATCTTGCCCGCCGAAAAAGAGCTCGGCCCGCCTTGTCCAGCGTACTATACTATAGGATGTATTGATGTGCACGGGCTGAGCCGGCGGGCGGCTGAGCTGTGTACTGGAATTGTTCTTACGACGCTTGCGCCTAGATCAGGTTGTTGTCACCGTTTAGTGCGGGGGCTTTACGGCGCAAGCGCGTGGCGAGGGGGGAGGTTGGGTCTATGAGAGACGCTAGCCTACATTGGAAGTCAAGCAGGATACTCGCGGTCCTAACGCTTCCATTCTTCCTTTGCCTTAGTTCCCAGATACAGGCGCAGGAGAAGACCGAACCGACGACGGGTCCGGAGGCCATATCCATTTTTCCTCTGGCTGCACAGCAGGGTTCGGTCTTCGATGCACAGGTCCGGGGGAAGAAACTTGAGGGTCTCTATGCAGTTTGGTTCGCCGACCCGGGCGCGAGCGCACAGATCGAAAGAGTCGAATCGATCGAGCTCGACACCGAATGCGCTGTCAATTGCGCCCAGACGGGCGAGCAAAAACCTCTCCTTGGTCATCGGGCGTTCTTGAAGATCAAGGTCGACCCCACGGCGAAAAGAGGGAAGCACGCTTTCCGGCTGGTAACACCCCGTGGCGTCTCGAACGCCTTGGAGTTCGTGGTCGACACCCAACCCGTCATTCTGGAGGCGGGTAATGACAACGACCACGCCGCCCAAGCCCAAAAACTCGAGATTCCTTCGCTGATCGCCGGCAGGATGGAGGAGCTGGGCGATCGGGATTTCTATTCGTTCGACGTGGCCGCGGGGCAGGAGTTGACCTTCCACGAAGTTTCCAACACGACTCTTAATAACAATGACTCGGCGCAATTGACGCTCTACCGAGAAGGGAGCAGCTGGTTTGACTCCGAGCGGCCGCGGCATCTGGTGTTTTCTCAAGATTCTCGTTTGAACTACACTTTCGACACAGCCGGGCGCTATTTCGTTGCGGTCACATCGTTCCAAGGAGTTGGTGGGCCGGACGTGGCCTACCGGCTCTGTGTGGGCCACCCAGATGCGCGGCATTTTTCGAAGTATGAGGAGCAGATCATTCCCCCATCGTTGATCGATAAGCTGCAAGAGCCCTTTCAGAGAAAACTCGAATCGGATAGGCTGCAAGCTCTGCAATCGAGGACTATTGTGGAGCAGTCAGGCGAGCACGAGTCCGGGGAGGGAAAGTCCTCTTCAGCGACGGGTAGGGTAACTGCGAGCGAACGGCCCTCAGGTATGGATACGCTTCAGGTGCCCGCAGTGTACAGCATCTTGGTCGAACAAGAGCCCAATGAGACCGCGGACCAGGCCTTGGAGGCACCCCTTCCGGTTCTGCTGGAAGGTGTAATCGAACGTCCTGCGGACGTAGATACGTTCAAGCTCAGAATTCCGGCGAAGGCAAAGTTAGCATTCGAAATCGAGGGCCCCGAGGCGGTTACGCCCACTTTCAATCCGCATGTATCGGTTATTGATGCCAACGGCGAGGAGATGTTGAACAACTACTTCCGAAAGATCGCCGGGGATGGGGACGATTGGGTCCGGATGATCCGCTCTAAAGTGATCTACACGTTCGAGAGAGAAGGCGACTACACTTTGCAGGTTCGCGATGTTACGGCTCGATATGGAGAGCCGTCGTTCAAGTACCGGGTTCTCGTTCGACCCCAGATCCCGCATGTGGGTAAAATTGAGGTACAAGAAGACGCGGCGAATCTCGTTCCCGGCGAGGCGAGCAAGCTGACGATCATCACCGACCAAGAGGAAGGTTTCGGCGGTGAAGTCGTCCTCAAGATTGAGGGCTTGCCCCGCGGAGTTGAGGCCCTGGCCGGCGCCGATGTAGAGCCGGACACCGCGCCTCCTTTTCCGGAAGTCCATAAGGAACGCTTTGTCCCCAAGAGCAAGAAAACGACTATCGTGTTGGTGACGGCGGCTGACGCGCCCGCGACCGAGATGCCTACAGTGGCTCGCATCACCGCCCGCCCGGTCGTCGGGGGGAAACTGGGAGCGCCTTTGAAGGTTAAAGATCTTCCGGTTATGGTGCTGAAGCCGAGTCAAGAGTTAGACGTTGGCGGCGACTAGTCCGGAAGGCGGTAGGAAAGATGACGATGCGGAAAAGTTCGTGGAGCTGTTGGCTAGCCATCGCCGTTGCGGTGGGATTCGCTTCTTCTGGTGCCCTGCTCGGCGAGAGTCCGCCGGCAGAAGTTCTTTCCTTGCGCTTGGCCCCGGAGAACCCCACGCTTTGGGGAACTAAAGCTGCGCAGCGTTTTCTGGTCGTCGCGAAATATAGCGACGGTCTGGAGCGGGACGTCACCTCGCTAAGCCGCTTTTCGGTTACAGATGCAGCGGTGGTGGAGGTCGATGAGAGCGGTCGCGTTGTTGCTTTGGTAAATGGGAACTCTGGGCTGAAGGCTCAATTTGCAGGACGATCAGCCACCACACAGGTCCGGGTATCCGGGTCGGACGAATCGCGCCCGTTCAGTTTCGCCCGTGACATCGGAGGCATTTTCACAAAACGGGGCTGCAACGACAGCTCCTGCCATGGCGGTGTCAAGGGGCAAGGCGGGTTCAAGCTCTCTCTGAACGCCCTTTATCCGGAGGACGATCATAAGTGGATTGTTGAAGGCGGCACGTATCAGGTCCTCTCGACCGAGACTGGCGCCAAAAACCCTCGAGTAGATTTGAAACAGCCCGAAAACAGCGTGCTGTTGATGAAAGCCACCATGCAGCTCCCGCACGGGGGCGGACAGCGACTCACTCCGGGCTCCACCGATTATCAGACGATCCTCGACTGGGTGCGAAACGGAGCACCCCTCGGAGAAGAGGGGGAAAAGGAAAGCATCCGGATCGCTCGCGTAGAGGTCTACCCGACTCAAACCGTCTTGGACGCTCAAGGCAAGCAGCAGTTGCTGGTGACCGCTCATCTGTCGAATGGACAACGCGAAGACATCACCGACGAAGTGCTCTACGCTTCCAACAACTCGGAGGTAGTGACAATCTCTTCCAGCGGCGAGGTAGAGGCAGTCGCCCCCGGCGAGACGGCCATCATGATTCGAGCGTCGGGGACCGCCGTCAGCGCCCTCGTGGGCGTGATCTCCGAGCCGATTCCGAATTACCCCGAGGTCGAGCCGAAGAACTTCATCGACAAGTTCGTCTTCGCGAAGCTGCGCCAGTTCAACATCATCCCTTCCGCGCTGTCGAGTGATGCGGAGTTCTTGCGGCGGGTGTGCCTGGATCTGACCGGGACCTTGCCGCCTCCCGAGCGAACGCGGGAGTTCCTTGCCAGCAAGGATCCACAGAAGCGCGAGAAGCTTATTGAGACGCTCCTGAACACCCCCGAATACGATGACTACTGGACGTACCGCTTCGCGGACCTGTTCCGCATAGCGTGGTTCCAGATTGGCATGGGTTTGGCCTGGTGCGAGGATTACTGGGATTGGATCAGAGAAAACGTTAAGACGAACAGGCCCTACAACGAGGTAGCGCGGGAGCGCATCGCGGCGCTCGGCTACAGTGCACCGTCGCGGCACTTCCTGCCTAACGGCGAGGTTCGCTATCCGCAGAACAAGATGGCCGAGGAAACCAGGGTATTCCTCGGACGGCGCATGGATTGCGCGCAGTGCCACAATCATCCCTTTGAAGCCTGGAGTCAGAATCAGTTCTGGGGCTTGGCTGCCTTTTTCGGACGCATGAACCTGATCAACGGTCGGGGAGAAGAGCCGGGAACAGTTATCTTCGAGGATCCGACGGGTCAGGAAGTTGATCTGTTCGACACGGGCAAGAGCCGTAAGGTGCTTCACCCGCGAACGGGAAAGGAAGTTCACCCCACGTTCCTCGACGGAACGGTGCTGCCGGAAGAGCAGCGGGCTGATCTACGGGTGCATTTGGCGGATTGGGCGGTTTCCCATCCTTATTTCGCGGAAGCGGCCGTCAACCGCTTTTGGAGCTACTTCTTTGGGAGAGGCTTCGTGAACCCGGTGGACGATTTTCGCTCCACGAATCCGCCCACACACCCGGAGCTGATCAAAGCGCTCGCGCGGGATTTTGAGCAGAATGGCTACGACCTCAAGCGCTTGATGCGAACCATCGTGCAGTCGAAGACCTACCAGCTCAGCGGCGAGCCTAATGAAACGAACAAGAACGATCAGATTAACTACTCTCACGCAACATCCCGTCTGCTGGAAGCCGCTCTGCTCTTTGACGCTATCTCCTACGTGACCGGCGTGCCAATGGTCTTCGAGCAGGACAAATACAAACGAGGAAAACTGCCGAAGGGGTCGCGGGCGATCCATGTGGTGATGCCCGATATATACAGAATACGGGTTCTGGAAGTCTACGGCCAGACCATGCGAGCGATGTTGCCGGAGGGAACCCCCAAGCCGAACCTCGGCCAGGCCCTGCATCAGCTCGTAGGAACCACGTTTACCGACAAGATTTCCCATGACGCCGGGCGGATTCACCGGCTCATTGCGGCTGGCGCGTCCGACCGAGAAATCATCGAGAAGCTCTATTTGCTGAGCCTGACACGGTTTCCGACTGCTGGGGAAGAGGCAGAGCTGCTAAAGATGATCTCCGAGCACTCGTCGCGACGGCAGGCTCTGGAGGATCTGCTGTGGGCGTTGTTGAGTTCACGAGAGTTTTCGAATAATCACTAACCCGGTGTTGCCGGTGCTGACGTGACGCATGAGTGGTTGAGAGAGCGTGAGAAAATGGCAGGGCAGCGATTGACCGCACCCGTGGCGGTCTTGACATTTTCTCGTGTAGGGGCGCAATTCATTGCGCCCGGCGAGGACTAAAGGCGATGAGAAAAATCGGTTGCTTGGATATCAATGATCCGGCCTTAAAACGCCGCCACTTCCTGAAGGTGGGGTCGCTGAGCCTGCTTGGCATCAGCATGAGTCAGTTTCTGCGGGTCGAACGCCTGATGGCGGCGGTCGAAGGCGGGGGCGCCGGAAAGAAGGGCAAAGCCCAGTCGTGCATCCTGCTCTGGCTCGAGGGCGGCCCTAGCCAAATGGACACGTGGGACCCCAAGAAAAACAGCTCGTTTAAGCCCATTCCGACTAACGTGGCCGGGATTCAGGTTTCGGAGATCTTGCCCAAGATTGCCAAACGAATGGACAAGCTTGCGATCATTCGCTCGATTCACAGCCTCGAAAGCAATCACCCGCAGGCCACTCATTACGCGGCGACCGGCCACCAGGTCAACGCGGCGATGCGGTTTCCCTGTCTGGGTTCCGTGATCGCCAAAGAGATGGCCCCGCGCAACAACATGCCGGCTTACGTCCTCCATCCTGAGAGCGACAACGACCACCATTTCACCGAGAATTTCAGCGGCGCTTTCCTTGGCGGCAAGTACGGCCCGATGATGCTGCCCGACCCGAGCCGTGCGGATTTCGAGGTGCCCGATCTGACCCTGCCGAAATCGATCACCGCGGAGCGCATCGAGGACCGGCGATCCTTTCTCGGAGTTGTCGATCGCCTCTATCGCAAGAAGGCCGAGACGGCGGAATCCCTAGAGATGGACGCTTACACCGAGCAAGCTCTGAAGATGATTTTGACGCCATCGGTAAAAGAGGCTTTCGATCTTTCGAAAGAATCAGAGAAGACAAAGGACGCCTACGGCCGCGACGGCGCGGGACAAAGCATGCTTTTGGCGAGACGGCTTGTGGAGGCCGGTACACGCTTTGTTACGGCGGCCGGCTACAAGAATAACCAGTGGGATACGCACGGCGACAACGATAAGCGCCACCGCGATGAGCTATGTCCTTCGTTCGATCAGTCCTTTTCCACCTTGCTGGATGATCTCGACCAGCGAGGGTTGCTGGAGTCCACTGTCGTGATTGCGATGGGCGAATTTGGGCGCACCCCGCACATAAACCCCAAGAACGGCCGCGACCATTGGCCGCAGTGTTGGTCGCTAGTCTTGGGAGGCGGAGGCATTCAAGGGGGTACGGTCATCGGTGAGAGCGATGAACGGGGCGCCTACGTTGCCGACCGCATGATCACGATAGGCGACGTCTTTGCGACCGTTTACAAAGCCTTCGGCATCGACTGGGAGAAGACCTACATGACTCCCGTCGGCCGCCCGATCAAAATCGCGAACTCCATCGGCGACGCCACCGGCGTCCCCATCAAAGAGCTGGTGTAGGGACGTACCGCTAGCTACTCCAGCAACTTGGTGGTAAGCCGAGTTGCTCCTGACTAGGTGCGACGCCCGGAGAGCAGCGGTGGGAGAGTCGAGAGCCCGCGCTGGTCGCCTCAGGAGGAAAGCTCATGCATCGAATTCGCCGTTCGCTCAATCAAGAGGAGAAGCCTCGCGCCGGGCAGGCGCTGATCCTCTCCATGGGTCTGTTGCTGGTTACGTTTTGCCTCTTGGCGGCGGCGCAGCAGACCGATCCGAACAGCCAGGCGGAAGAGAAGGCCGGGAACGAAAACCAGCGCCAACAGGAGCTTGGACGGCCCTACTACAACTGGGTGAACGAGGACGTTGCCCACATCATCATGGATGCGGAGCGGGCCGCCTTCACGCGCTTGCGGATGGACGAAGAGCGTGATCACTTCATCAAGCAGTTCTGGCTGCGGCGTGATCCCACGCCGGAACTGCCCGAAAATGAATTCAAGGCGGAGCACTACCGCCGAATCGCCTATGTCAATGACCTTTACGCGTCCAGCATCCTCGGCTGGAGAACGGACCGCGGCCGCATCTATATCGTCTACGGACCGCCTGACGAGATCGAGAGCCACCCTAGCGACGGCGTCGAGTTTTGGCGTTACCGGAGCCTTGAACGGATCGGAGATGACGTCGACTTCGAGTTTGCCGATCCGGAACGCTCGGGCGAGTACCGTCTGACCCGAGGCCCTCGGCGAAGGCGCCGGTGAAGAAGTAGCGTCTTCGCGCGCTCCCAACCACCGCGTCCGCCCATGCTTGAGATCGACACTGCGTTCCATTCGATCACGCGACCAAACCCCGCAAAAAGCTGCCTGGGATGTTCACAGCAGCCTGCGAGAACGGTTTTTGCGTGAGATGCGGGCTACGGCTCTTGCTCCGTAGCCTCCTCCGGTTCCTTGACCGTCAAGATTTGATCGGCCGCGACGTTCTCGATACGTTGCACGATCCCGCTGGGCCACCGAACCTCCAGCAGGCGCACCTTCTGGTCCCCGCCTAGCCCGAAATGTACTCTCTTGTCGCCCGATGACAGATAGCTTCCCGCCGTGCTCACCATCGCATGCTGTTCGAGACCCGATTCGGAGATTACGAGAACCTGGGCGCCGATTCCGTCGCGATTGCTAACGCCGCCCACCGTGTTCACGGTGAGCCAGTGCCGACCAGGAACTCCCTCGTTCTTTAGGATTACGGATGGCTCGTTGTTGCAATTCACGACTAAGTCCAAAAAGCCGTCGTTGTCAAGATCGGCTGCCACTGCGCCGCGTCCCGGGCGGGCGACGAGAAACGGGTCTCCGCTCTGCTCGGAAACATCCTGGAACTTCCCTTGCGAGTTTTTCATGAGCAGGAACGGCTCGAGGTAGCGCATCGAGGGCTGCTTCAATTCGATGTTGTCCATCACGTGGCCTTGGGCAACGAATAGGTCCTTCCACCCGTCGTTGTCGTAGTCCAGAAACGCAGTGCCCCACCCGGAATGTACGGCCGTGATGACGCCGACCTGGCTTGGACCGGTGACGTATTCAAACGAACCTTTCTTGTTTCGGTAAAGGGCGTACCGTTCGTTAGCTAGTGCATTGATGAAGAGGTCGGGCCAGCCGTCGTTGTCGTAGTCGGTGAAATCGAGACCCATCCCGGCAAACGTGTCGCCATCTTCGTCATAGGCTACTCCCGCCAAGAGGCCCACCTCATCGAACCTGCCGTCGCCCACGTTGCGAAAGAGTTGTTGAGGAGACGAATCGTTCGCTACCGCAATGTCGATTCTGCCGTCGTGATCGAAATCGTTTATCGCGATCCCTAGGCCTTTTCCAGGATGCTTAGCAAACCCGCTTGCTTGAGAGACGTCTTCGAAGACGCCATGCCCTTCGTTGTGGTAGGCGAGATAAGTAACCGGTTCGAAATGTCTCGGGTGACAGTAAGACCGATAGTAGCCGCGCTCGCCGCACCACTTGTTGTTTGAAAAATCCCAATCCAAGTATCGAGCGACGATTAGGTCGAGGAGTCCGTCGTTGTCGTAATCAACGAATACGGCCGAGACGGACCACGCCCCACCCGACACACCCGCGTCGTTTGTAACGTCGGAGAACGTCCCATCCCCGTCGTTCCGGTAGAGGATGTTTGAGCCGAAGTTCGTGACGTAGAGATCCGAATCGCCGTCATTGTCGTAATCGCCGACCGCCACCCCCATGCCATAGGAGTGTCCCTCTAACCCGGCAGCCTCGGTGACATCGCGAAAGCTGCCCTTCCCGTTGTTCCGGTAGAGGCGATTCCAATAGCGGGGTTGCGATTTGTCCGGCACGGCCTCGGCCGGCATGGGGTCTACCAGCTCGGCGGCGTTTACGAAGAACAAGTCGAGGAACCCGTCTTTGTCGTAGTCGAACGCTGCAACCCCCGCCCCCATCGTTTCCGGCAAGTATTTTTGCGACGAGTGTTTTGACTCGTGTTTGAAATTCACACCCCAGCTTCGGCCTACGTCGGTGAAAATGGGCCTGACATCGGAGCCTTCCTCGGCTGCCCCTAGCGTTGCCTGACCGGATAGCCGTAGCCCCCCGATACGTGTCAACAAACACAAAATCACGGAAGCCATCTTCAGGGCGCGGCAGAACGTTCGTTTGTTGGACCTAGCGGAAACGTGGCCCCAGATTTGTCGGGTAGCATCCCGTCGTGTAACCGGCGAATTGCCGTTACACGTAGGTATCCGACGGGGACTGAGCATGAAAAGCCCGGAAGATTCCGCAGTAAACCGACCACGCGTTGAATAGGGGTACCAAACCCCCAGGAGGACTCCCGGCATGAATCATTGTCGCCATTGCGGCCGGGATCAGCGCGGCTGGACTACTGCAACTTGTCTACTGCTTCGATAATTCATGTTAGCCCGGCGCAAGATGCGCGGGACAGTATTCGACCACAGCTTCGGCGGGTTTTTTCACAGATGAGGCACTAGGTAGAGACATGGCGTGGAAAAGGAGGGTGCGACAAATCGACTGGGCAGCGGCGCGGCAGCCTTGTCGGACGGCTCAAACAGACTTTTGGAAAGCTTCGACCCGCCCCGGGACTGATGAACGCCAAAGTCCCGTTCCCGTTTGGGCACTTGCTTTATCGCTGCCGCAGGACCTGTAAGTGGCCTCGTCGGACGGCAAAATCGGGCCGTCTGAACGCGTCAATCGGGTTGGAGCGGACTTTCTGAGTTGGAAATGGCAGCGTTGACCCCTGGGACGGATTCAGATAAGATCAGTGAGGTCTATCATCAACACTGACAACGCTCTGGCGACAACTCAGTAGCTCCTGATTCTCTGGTTGTAGAAACAAAAAAGGGTCTTAGGCAATGCCCGCTCTGGTGAGAACAGGCTGCACATTTCTACTGGTTCTCATTCTTTTCTCTTTGCTCCCGCTGCAAGCACAAAGCGACGCGGAAAGCGCTTTTAGGGAGCCCCAAGTGTTGAGTCTTTTCCCTCTCGGCGCTCAGCGGGGTCAATCATTGGAAGTGGAGATGCGGGGAAGAAACCTGGAGGGAACCTACGCCATCTGGTCCAATACCGCGGGCCTCAAGGTGCTGGTCGAAAAAGTCGAAGAGATTGAACTCCAAGAGAAAGAGGACTACGGCTCCCCAACAAAGGAAACCGGACTTGGGCATCGGGTCTCGCTGGAGCTCAAAATCGACTCGACCGCCAAGATTGGGGTTCACTCTCTTTGGCTGGTCTCACCTCGAGGGGTGTCCAATGCCGTGCCTTTTTGGATCCACTCTGATCCGGTCATCCAAGAAAACGAGGGCGGCTATGACGCCGGGCCATTCAATGCGCCGGAACAAGCGCAAGAGGTGACCTTTCCGGTGGTCATCAATGGGAGGATCCGTCACGACGCTGAACTGGATTATTACGAGTTCGAAGCCCTGGAGGGTCAAGAACTGGCGTTCGAGATGATCCCGTGGACGCTTGAGTCTCAGTTCGCTCTGTACGAACCGACCGGCAGTTGGTTCGACTCGGGTCGGGCGAGGCAGCTGGCGATGGCGATTCATGATAAATACACGACTGCCCCACAACTGACCTACCGATTCGGCAAAAGCGGCCGCTATCTAGCGCAGGTGGGATTCTTTGCCCACGTCTCAAGCCAGTTTGCAGAGGATTCCTCGTACCAGCTTCGGATTGCCCCGGCCGGCCAGTCACCCCTCCGGGTTGGTCATCAAGGATTCGACGCCATAGGGAAGCACGGTTGGCAGGAACGAGCCTTTGACCGGCGGCTGGAATCGGATCGCCTGCAGATACTCTGGTCAAGAACCTTGAAGACCTCCCGTTCTGAAGCCGGAGCGAGCGAGGGCGGATCCTTAACCCAAGCAAGTGACGAGGCCAGTCGCTTCGAGTCCAAAGATTTGGACGTCGCGGACGCAGAGGCTGCTCTCTCCTCTATCAGAGAAAGGGAGCCCAACGAGACGACCGATCAGGCCTTGGAAGTGTCATTTCCCCTTCTCATTGAGGGAGCGATCGAGCGCCCGGGCGACATCGACTCCTTTAAGTTCACGGTAAAGGACGGAGAGAGGTTGGCCTTTGAAATCGAGACCCCGGCTACCGCACCTCCCTTCTTTAATCCTCGAGTTGGGATTGTCGACGGAGACGGGATCGAGTTCTTGACCAATATCTACAAGAGGATGGGCCGGCAGTTTCAGTTCTACAGGAAGACCGTTGAACCGAAGACCGTTTACACGTTCGAGCTGGGAGGCGAATACACCTTGCAGGTTCGCGATATCAGTTCGCGCCACGGAGGCCCCAACTTTGTTTACCGGCTGCTGATTCGTCCCCAGATTCCCCACGTGGGGGAGCTCGAGCTGAAAGAAAAGTGGGTCAATCTCATCCAGGGAGAAGCCAAGAAGCTGACTGTGATCACGGGTCAGGAGGAAGGCTTTAGCGGCGAGATCGCCCTCCGGGTGGAAAACCTCCCGCCCGGTGTTGAAGTGTTCCCCGGAACAGAGGTCGAGCCGGACAGAGGACCAAACCCGGACGAGGGTCCGAAGGAAAGGTTTGTGGCAAAAAGCCAAAAGGCCACGATTCTGTTAATGGCCGACCGGGAGGCTCCCGTGACGACCTGGCCGCAGTTCGTACGAATCGCTGCCCGGCCCGTCATCGAAGGGAAGCCGGGCGCGCCGCTGCCGGTGGGTCAGATTCCTCTGATGGTGGTGAAGGGGGCCGACGTGGCATCGGCTGTTAACCTCAAACAGGAGACCAGACCGTGAGGACGTTGCTTTCTAAGCGGAACGGCAACAAGGGAATCCCCGGTCAAGAGAGACGAAACTGCCCGTTCCGCCTGGGTCTCGCGCTGAGTCTGGGTCCGTTCTTTCTGCTCCTCTGCCAGCCCCAGATCGCCGCCCAAGGCGCGCCGCCTCCCCAGGGCTCTGGCTCTGAAGCCGCCGCCGCCTCGCAACTATTGTCGGTGCGCTTGGTGCCCGAAGAAGTGACCCTATGGGGTGTCCGGGCGACCCAGCGCTTTCTGGTGCTGGGAAAACACGCCGACGGTTTGGAACGCGATGTTAGCAAACGGAGCCGTTTTTCCATTGCTGATCCCGGAATAGCCAAAGTCGATGAACGAGGCCGGGTGGCGGCACTGGCGGACGGGCAGACGGTCCTTAGCGTGCAAGTGGATGGCCGCTCGGCGAACAGTCGGCTTCGAGTAGAGGGATCGCAGGAGACACGCCCATTTAGCTTCGCTCAGGATATTGGAGGAATCCTCACCAAACAGGGGTGCAACAGCGGCGATTGCCATGGCGGCGTCAAAGGCAAAGGAGGGCTTAAACTCTCCCTCAACGCCCTGTATCCGAAAGAGGATTACAAGTGGATCGTCGAAGGGGGCGTTTATCAGGTCCTGACTGCCGAATCAGGAGGACCCAAGGACCCGCGTGTCAATCTGAAAGAGCCGGAAAAGAGCGTGTTGCTGCTCAAGCCCACCTTCAGCGTGCCCCACGGAGGGGGGCAGCGCTTCGGGCTGGATTCTCCCGATTACGAAACGATCCTGAACTGGATCCGTCAGGGCGCACCTTACGGGGAGGAAACCGAAACACAAACAGTCGCAGTCGAACGATTGGAAATCTACCCTCGGTCCACAGTTTTGGATCTCAAGGGGACCCAGCAGCTTCTGGTCACGGCCCATCTCTCCAACGGCCAACAGGAGGATGTAACGGAACAGGTGCTTTATGTCTCCAACAACGCGGAGGTGGTTCAAGTCACCTCCGAGGGCCTAGTCAAGGCGGTAAAAACGGGTGAGACGGCGGTGCTTGTGCGAGCCGCCGGGCACGCGATCAGTGCCGGTTTTGGCGTGATCGCCGAGCCCATATCGGGCTACCCCGAAGTCGAGCCGAGGAATCTTATCGATGAGTATGTCCTGGCCAAACTGCGCCAGTTTAATATCATTCCTTCGGGATTAGCCAGTGACGAGGAATTCCTGCGTCGGGTCTGTCTGGACGTGACCGGGACACTTCCGCCGCCGCCTCGGGTGCGGGCATTCCTGGCCAGCAAGAACACACGAAAAAGGGACCAGCTGATCGAAACCCTCCTTCAGTCACCTGAATACGTCGACTACTGGACCTTCCGCTTTGCCGACCTTTTTCGAGTCTCTTATGAGGCCGGAGCGGGGCCCAATGCTCGGATGTACTGGCAGTGGATTCGGGACAGTGTAGCTGAAAACAAACCGTATGACCGCGTGGCGGGCGACCGTCTGTCGGGGCAGGGTTACAACGGCCCCACACGGCACTACTTTAACGGATCGGATCTACGGCGCCACACCGACGTGATGGCCGAGCAAGTTCGAGTGTTCTTCGGTCGACGCCTGGACTGCGCCCAATGCCACAACCATCCTTATGAGTCCTGGAGCCAGGATCAATTCTGGGGGATGACCGCTTTCTTTGGACGTTTTACTCAATTGTGGGACTTGGCTGTGGGTCCCGCCATCCTGATCGATGACCCCGCCGGACACGGAATGTACGGGGACGGTGAGAAAGTGATCCATCCCCGCACACAGGCGGAAGTACCTCCCAGATTTCTGGACGGTACGCTGCTCCCCGCGCGCGAGCGCGCCGACCCGCGGATGAGACTGACTGAATGGATGACCTCTCATCCCTACTTCGCCGAGGCCATTGTCAATCGGATGTGGGGGTATTTCTTCGGGAGAGGGATCGTGGATCCGGTAGACGACTTCCGTTCCACAAACCCGCCTACGCATCCCGACCTTCTGAAGGCCCTGGCGAAGGATTTTCGAAAGCATGGACACGATCTGAAGCACCTGATCCGTCTCATTGTGCAGTCCAGGACCTACCAGCTCTCCGGCAGCCCCAACGCCACCAACAGTGAGGATAGAACGAACTATTCTCGAGCTCTGCCCCGACCGCTGGATGCGGAAGTACTCCTGGACGCCATCTCTCAGGTGACCGAGACGCGCGAGGACTTCCGAATGTATCCGAGAAACACGACGCGTTTGTTCTCGACGCGATTGCCCTCCGGTACTCGCGCCATCCACTTGGGGCGACCCGATCTCCTCCCCTCTCGATTCCTAGACCTGTACGGACGACCCGACCGCCAAATGGTGCCGGAACGAAAGGTCGAGGCGAATCTCGGGCAGGCCTTACACTTGATCGCGGGTCCGACGTACAACAGCAAGTTCTCCCAGCCGGGTGGGCGGCTCGACCGACTGATCAGCAGTGGAGCCTCAGATCGCGACATCATCGAGGAACTCTACCTAGCGGCCCTCTGCCGCTTTCCGACGGTACGGGAGCATGTGGAACTGGAAGAAATGATCGCTCGCCGATCTTCCCGTCAAGAAGCGTTGGAAGATCTTGTCTGGGCGCTGGTTGCCTCTCGCCAATTCGCCTACAATCACTAGAAGCGATGGAGATAGAGAAAAGATCACAAGCGGGGAAATTCCATGAAAATCAATAACTGCCCGGGACCCAACCGTCGGGATTTTCTTCGCGTCGGTTCCTTAAGTCTTCTGGGCATCAGCTTGAGCCAGTACTTGGAGCTTCAGAGTTTGATAGCCGGAACGAACGATGTAGTCCATCGAAAGGCCAAAGCCCAGGCCTGCATCTTGCTCCTGTTGGAGGGTGGACCAGCTCAGATGGACACCTGGGACCCCAAGCCCAACAGCGGGTTCAAGGCAATCTCAACCAATGTAGCGGGCATTCAAGTCTCTGAACTCTTCCCGCGAACCGCCAGGCAGATGGACAAGCTATCCATCATACGCTCCATGCAAACGGAAGAAATCGATCACCCTCAGGCCACACATTACATGATCTCGGGCCACCGGCCCAACGCAGCCATGCAGTTCCCAAGTTTCGGATCGATCATTACCAGGGAAATGGGTCCTCGCAACAAAGTTCCACCCTACGTGGTTGCTCCTGAACTGTACAAGATGCATCAGAACTACTTTAAAGGAGCCTTCCTGAGTGCCGAAAACGATCCCATGTGGATTCCCGATCCCAACCAGAAAGACTTCCAGGTCGCCGATCTGAGTTTGCCCAAATCGCTTCCAGTGGATCGCATCCAAGAGCGGCGCTCTATGTTGGAGGTGGTGGATCGCCAGTTTCGCCAGAGAGAGGAAATGGCCGAGTTTGCCAACCTGGACACCTTCCGGGAACAGGCGTTGGGGATGATTCTATCGCCCGATGTCCGGCGGGCTTTTGATCTTTCTCAGGAGTCGGAAAAGACCAAAGACGCTTACGGTCGTAACAGCTTTGGCCAAAGCGTCCTGCTGGCTCGGCGGCTGGTCGAGGAGGGCAGCCGCTTTGTGACGGCGGCGGGCTATCAAGGCACTGCTGATCTGAAAAGCTGGGACACCCACAGCGATAACGATAAGACGCTTCGGGAGACTCTGACGCCCCCGCTGGATCAAGCGCTTTCGACGCTACTGGAAGATATGGACCAGCGAGGTCTCCTCGAATCAACGGTGGTGATCGCCATGGGCGAGTTTGGCCGCACTCCGCATCTCAACCCCGGAAACGGCCGTGATCACTGGCCCCATTGCTGGTCTCTGGTCTTGGGAGGAGGCGGTCTCCAGGGTGGACAAGTTGTCGGTGCGAGCGATGAAAAAGGTGCCTATGTGGCGGAACGCAGGGTGACCATGGGAGATATGTTCGCCACCGTCTACAAGGCTTTCGGTATCGACTTCACCAAGACTTACATGCATCCCATTGGTCGACCGGTGAAGATCGCCAACTCCATCGGGGACAAGACAGGGGTCCCGATTCAGGAATTGATCTAGCCCGCCGGTGATTTCGTTTCTCGAGTGGTGCCGGCAAAGTCCCGTCAGGAGTCCTCAACGCGTCAGGCGGGGATCCAAGCGACGCCATTATCTCAAAGCGGTCCGCCATCGACTCCTCCGAGAATGAGCTTTCACCGGCTGGGACTGTATCAGCAGCAGTAATCATCCTGGCTCGTCACGGTCGTCGTTCCTCCGAAAAGCGGCGAGTTGAACTGCGTAAAACACCCCCTCCGGAGACGGAATGACGGGCGTCGAATCGACGTCGACCGTGCAGTCCGCGAGACTGAGGGTGGACACAACGATCGTCGTGATGTCCGTCGGGCTATCACCGAGGGTGACGACGGGGCCGGGAACGCCGGCGAGGGTGGTCACAAGGTTGGGGCGGTCTGAACGGGTGGCGCCGTTGTTGATGGCAGTGGCCCGGAGCATGCCGCCGACGTCGCCCCAGGCGCCGCGAATGACCTTCCAGTCCGGCTTCCTGCCACCGTTGAAATCGTCCGTGAAGACGATTGAACCGGCCTTATTACTGTCAGCGTTGGTGTTAATACACAAAAGTAGAGTGGCCCCGACACACAGGACAGCGGTACGAGCAGTCAGGTTGCTTAACATGGAGGCTCTTCCGGGTTTTAAGTGGGCGAAGGAGCCAGATCGAGTTTCCCACAGTGGAAGTAGATGGCGTTGATGAAGTTCTGTTGATTGCGGAAACCGCGCGCCGTGGCCTTGACCCATTGAATCCTTGAGTTCAACCCCTCGCTGACCGCGTTCGTAATGCGGTGTTTCAGATACGTGAGTATGTTTTCGAGGCGAGCCGTCAACATCCGCGCTACGGTGACCATCGGCGTCAGCCGGCTGCGACTCGCCCAGCCGCGCCATTGCTCGAAGAAAGCTCGCGCCGCCGATTCGCGACGATAGTCGAACAGCCGCATCGCCGTTTCCTTCAACGCCCACGCCCGCGCCGTCTTCAAGTCGCTTTCGCGCAGCGCGCGGAACTCGCGCCAGGCGTCCTCGGAAAAGTTCGCTGGATGCCGCAGCCAAGCGTACTTCGTGCCTGTCAAACGCTCGTCGCCGAGAGCCAATAAACGCTTGTTCTCCGCCCGCCGCACCTGGTCCACCGCCTTCGCCAGATGCGCCGCGATGTGATATTTGTCGTAAACGATCTTTTTCTCCGATTCGTCGAGATGCTCCCGGGTCGAGGCGACATAAGGATCCCACATGTCCATAGCGACGGCCTCGACTCGGGCGAGTTGCTCTGCGCTCAACGTCTTCCAAAAGCCGTCCAGGCTGGCCTGGCGGCGTCCCTCGGCGACGAACAACACGCGCGAGCAGTTGAGATCGTTGACGACGGTGAGATAGCGATGGCGCTTGCGGAAGCTCTTCTCGTCGACGCCCAGGTAGGGAATCGGCTCTGCCGCGCGACGTTCGAGCCCACGTTGCACGCCGCGTTCCAGGATGCCGTGAATCTCGTCCCAGCTCAGCGCCAGCAACTCGGCGATGCCTTGCTGGCTGGCTTCCTTCAGCCACGAGATCGCGAGAGCTTCAAACAGCGCGGTGAAGCGGCTGGAAGCCTCGGCCCAGGGCAGTCGCACGACGCGCGGCCCGTGCTCGGAGCAGTCGCTGCGCGGCGGCCGGGCGTGCAGGATCGTGCGGTACTGACAGGTGTCGAGGTGACGCCAGCGGCGTTCGGGCTGATGATCGTGGAGTGCGCACACGGCGCTGCATTGGCGGCACGGCCAGCGGACTTGCTCGTCGTGTTCGAGGAAGACGTGGACTTCGCCGTCGGCTCGGCGCAGCTCCACTCGCACGACTTTCCAGGGACTTTCGATGCCCAGAATCTGGCGGTATAGCTCGCGGTCTTGCATCCCGCGAGACTACCACCGAGCCCCACTCGCCCACTAGAAACCCGGAAGAACCAACATGGATTACTCCCCTACTGGACGCGACTGTCGTGTCATCGCTTCCGGGCGAACGAAGTGCGGCTGCAGCGCGTACCGAACGTCACGCCCTTCCAGCGCCTCGTAGATTTCGGGCTTGGCGAAGAGTGTCCTAGCTGCTTCCTATTTTGTATCACTGCTGTCCGGTTAAAAGTCGAATAGAATCAATTGGTTGGGGTCATAGGGGGATTCGTTTGGGGAGTCGGATGGCTGGAGTGCCTGTAAAAGGGGCATTTTTTCGAATTGCGTAACGCTGAGAATCTGTAGAATCTGGTAAAGACTCGCTTCCAGCCCGAGGCGTTTCCGGACGATGGCGATGAGCACGTAAATCGAGACAGCGATCCAGATCTGCGTCTTGACGGCGTTCTCGCTGGTGCCGTAAAACGAGTTGATTCGCAGATGTTGCTTGATCCACTTGAAGAACAACTCAATCTGCCAACGCGACTTGTAGATGTGGGCGATGGTCAGCGCCGGGAGCGCGAAGTTGTTGGTCAGAAACTTCAGCCGCTTGTTCGTCCGGGCGTCGAAGTAACTGACCCTCCGCAACGGGTCGGGATAGGCTTGGGCCGATTCGATGGCAGCCAGTATGACGGTCTGATCCGAGCGCAAGCCCGTGGATTTGTCGACGGGATGCGAGTAGCGCCGTTGGAGCAAGATGTTCTTCTTGGTTCGCACGACGAAGAACGACGAGCAGAGAGTGAACACGAAGAGGCGTTCGAAATCGACGTAGGCCCGATCCATGACGTAGAACGCGCCGGCCTCCGGGCCGATCTCGTCGAGGATGTTGATGTCGTGCACTTTGCCTCCAGTAATGCGGATGAACGTGGGAATATTGCCGTGCAGATCCAGCAGCGTGTGCATCTTCACGGCGGCTTTTTGCTTGCGGAATCTCGCCCACGGAAACAGCGACAGGCAGAGGTCGATTGTTGTCGAGTCGAGAGCGTACAGAGTCTGGTCCAAGTCCACACCGATCGGGTCGTGGGCATATAACGGCCGTGCCATGCCAATCAAGACCTGCGCGAAGTCCGCGTAGATCCGCCAGTCGCGCGACTCGTTCGCGTCGGCCAGTGTCGAGCGCGCTACCCTGCCGCGGAATCCCATGTGGTAGAGTTTGCCGTGCATCGAACGCAGGCACGTCTCGATGTCGCGGAGGCTTGCCCGATAGGTCAGCTGGGCGAATGCCATCGCAAGAAACTGATCCCAGCAGGAGAAACTTTTCAGATAGGAATCGCCGCGGTAGCGCGATACACATTTCTGAAACTCTTTGCTCGGTAGGTGCTCGATCAGTTGGGAGAAAACCGTACGGCCAAGGTTCATCCCTCATTGTGCCGCGTCCGGATGCTCCGTTCAGGCGACCATTTGCGGCCTCGGGATTTCAAATCGTTCCCGGGCAAAACAGGCCATAAGACATTGAACGGTCGAGACTTACCGTCCGATGGCGCGACTTTCCCCGGACAGCACTGATTTTGTATAGCCACTCCTCAGGGCGAGTAAGCCAGGATTTCCATGTGCGCCCCAACGGCGCAGATCACCAGTGGGGGGAGGACCCACACATGTAGTCTAACGAGCGGCGCGGTTGGGTAACCGGCCGGGTCGAAGCCTCGTGACAAAGTCCACTGATCGGTTGGCCAGAGTGGAGCGATCAGCCCGGGTCGGCGCGAGGCGATCGCGTGCCGCGAGCTACGCCAGGCAGCACAGCGCAAACGTGCCTTCAAGGAATAGGATGCGGTATAATGCCGCCGGCCGTCCTACACAAGCTGGAACAAAAAGGAGCCCTTATGCAGAAAGCTGTCATCTATTTGCTGTATAAGATCGGGATAAATCTGACGAGAACCGCTGCGGTAGCGGCGTTGTTGATCCTGTTTCTGCTGCTACTCGGTTCATCAACCTTGCCCGACGTCGCCTACTACAAGTTTGTGGATCACGATCCGGATCGCGGCGCGACGACAGTTTCGGAGGACGTTTTTGGGGATTCGTTCTCGCGGGTGGAATACCTGGATCAGGGATGGGAGGCGGACGATAGCCTTTGGTTCTACAACGTAACGCAGGGTTCGGATCTGTTGCCCTATGACTTCTTCATCGCTCTGGAGCAGGAGGGATCGAAGAAGCTGTTTCGCTCCCCGGAGAACATGAATCGGTTCCGTTATTTGCCGCAGAAGCCGACCAGGAGCAATCTCCACGCCTTGCCGGTGGGGATGGTGGCGGACACTTATGACGGCAAGAAGTACATGGGATTCACCTGCGCCGCGTGTCATACTTCGCAGGTCAACCACAACGGCGTGGGAATCCGCATTGACGGCGGGCCGGCCGGCGCCGACATGGGTGGGTTCATGGATGCGCTCGAGGCTTCGCTGGCCGAGACCGCAAAGGACGGCGCCAAACGGCGGCGTTTCGTATCGGCGGTTTTGGAGACCGGGGAGTACGACAGCGCTGCCGCTGTGGAGCGCGATCTGGAAGGCTACACGCTGCGCGTGAAGACGTACAACTTCTTGAACGAAAGCCGGGTCGACGGAGTTGAGGTTCCGTATGGGTACGCGAGGCTGGATGCGTTTGGACGAATCTATAACCGCGTGCTGGAACATGTGCTGAATCCCGAGGCCCTACGAACCGTGTTCGCGGGCGTACTTTCCCCGGAGGAGGAGAAGAAGCTGCTGGCGTCGTTGCGGCCCGTTCTCTCGGCGGAGGACCGCGAGCAACTCATCGCCCGGTTGATTTCACTCTTATCGGAGGAGCAACTTCGGATGCTTCGCGGTGAGGTGTTCAACTCGCCGAACGCCCCGGTGAGTTATCCGTTTCTTTGGGATATTGCGCAGCATGACTACGTGCAATGGAATGGGATTGGAGCGAACGCCGGACTGGGGCCGATCGGACGGAATGCGGGGGAGGTAATCGGAGTCTTCGGCACGCTCGATTGGGCGGAAAAGGATGGCTGGACGGTGTCGTCGGTGATCGGCGGGCAGGGTTTCGGGCCGACGCACATCAGCTTTAAGTCATCGGTAGACGTGCACAATCTCCGAAAGATCGAGGATCGGCTGTGGTCCCTTACCTCACCGAGTTGGGAGGATGCGGCGAAGAGGGGGCTCCTGCCGGAGATTGTGGAAACGAAACGGGATCGCGGTGGGCGCGTGTTCAGGGAGCATTGCGTGACCTGCCATGCCGAGATTGACCGCACGAGCCCGAGCCGAAGGGTGGTGGCGCGGATGGACCGATTGAAGGTGGCTGGCACCGACCCTAGGATGGCCAAGAACAGCGTCAAATACACGGGCTATAGCGGCATCTTGCGGAATCAGTATGTAGGCGTTGACGTGGCAAACGTGTTGCTGGACACCCGTGCTCCGGTGGCGGCGATCTTGACGAAGGCCACCACAAGCGTCGTGGCGACCCCAGACCCGGACAAATGGTTCTTCACGAGGGGCGCGGATTGGGCGGTCAATCTAGTCAAAGGATTCCTCGGCAACAAGATCAAGGCGTCGGTGAAGGCCGGCAGCTATGTGCCGGACACGACGGGGAAGCCGTTTGAATCCCTACTCGCCTACAAGGGGCGGCCTTTGAACGGAATTTGGGCGACCGCTCCCTATTTGCACAATGGGTCAGTGCCTACTCTCTATGACCTTCTGCTGCCGGCCAAGCGGCTTGAGAACGATCCGCCGGAGACCGAGTATCGTCCGCGGAAATTCATGGTCGGTTCGCGCGAGCTCGATACACGGAAAGTCGGGTTCAAGCACGAGGAAGGCGACTACGAGGGGTTCCTGTTCGACACGGCCAAGCCGAGCAACAGCAATGCGGGCCATGTATACGGTACGCGGAACCTGACGGATCAGGACCGCTGGAACCTTGTGGAATTTCTGAAGAGCTTGTAGGCAGAGGAGGACTCTATGGAATCCGCACCGCTCTCGTATTTGGAACGGTATGACAGTGAGCCGGAGGCGACGAAGCTGAAACTGGTCCGGCAGTTCATGGCCGATGATCCACTGGGCTTCTTCAAAGAACTGCGGGCGAAGCGGCCGGTGCTGGCGACGCCGGAGTGCACGCTGGTGGCGCTCTTTGACGATGTCATCGAGATGCTGAACATGCCGAAGGTGTTTACCGTGGCATTGTACGAGCCGAAGATGGCTAACGGCTACCTGATGTCGCATGACGACGACGCGGTGCATTACCGGGAAAAGTCGATCATGCAGGGTCTCCTGAACCGAGATGATTTGCCGAAGGTGCGGGAGATGGTGCGTCGCATTTGCGAGCAGCTGCTGGCGGACGCCAGGGGACGGATTGATGCGGTGGGCGGGTACTGCCGGCTGGTGCCGGCGACGATCGTGAGGGATTACTTTGGGTTGATCGGCATGCCCCGAAAAGACCTGATGGAGTGGTCGTACTGGGCGCAAGTGGACACCTTTTACAATCAGCCATTCGACATCGCGACGCCTGAGGAACGCCAACGGATCATCAAGAGCCACGATGAAAGCGGGGAGAAACTGGGGAAATATATTGCGGCGCTGATTCTGACCAGGGCGGTGTGGTTAAAGTTCGAGTTTCTGCTTGGGCCGCTCCGGAAGTTATGGCGGATATTGACGCGGAAGGATGGCGGATTGAAGGACGATATTGTGGCCCGTATGTTACGGACGAAGTTTCCGGCCGACGTGGACTTTGATATCAAGCGCGTTGGCGTGAACGCGGGCGGATTGCTGATCGGAACCATTGAAACGACCGCCCAGGCGACGGTGCAGACGATAGAGTATCTACTGCAACGTCCGGAACTGCTGGAGCAGGCGAAGAACGCCGCTACGCTGGACGATCCGGCGCAGTTTGATGGCATTGTGTGGGAGGCGCTGCGGTTTGTGCCGATTTCGCCGTACATGTTCCGGCAGACGGCGTCCGAGTACACGATCGCGAAGGGTACGGAACGTGAGACGGTCATCCCGCCGGCCACCAATGTGTTGGCGCTCACGCAATCGGCAATGTTTGACGAGAAGGCGTTTGCCGACCCAGAGGAGTTCAAAGCGGGCCGAAATTGGTATCACTACTTCACGTTTGGGTACGGGGCGCACGAGTGCCTGGGTAAATATGTGGGGATGGTGATGATCCCGGAGATTGTGCGGCAGGTGCTGCTGCGTCCGGGACTGGCGGCGAAGGGTCAGATTGTTTACGACGGGCACATGCCGAAGTCGTACGATCTTGCGTGGGAGGTATAGCGAGACGAGGCGTTGGTGCATAAATTCGATAGCACGGACGACTGTTGGGCACTCACTGCTGTCCGGTTAAAAGTCGAATAGAATCAATTGGTTGGGGTCATAGGGGGATTCGTTTGGGGAGTCGGATGGCTGGAGTGCCTGTAAAAGGGGCATTTTTTCGAATTGCGTAACGCTGAGAATCTGTAGAATCTGGTAAAGACTCGCTTCCAGCCCGAGGCGTTTCCGGACGATGGCGATGAGCACGTAAATCGAGACAGCGATCCAGATCTGCGTCTTGACGGCGTTCTCGCTGGTGCCGTAAAACGAGTTGATTCGCAGATGTTGCTTGATCCACTTGAAGAACAACTCAATCTGCCAACGCGACTTGTAGATGTGGGCGATGGTCAGCGCCGGGAGCGCGAAGTTGTTGGTCAGAAACTTCAGCCGCTTGTTCGTCCGGGCGTCGAAGTAACTGACCCTCCGCAACGGGTCGGGATAGGCTTGGGCCGATTCGATGGCAGCCAGTATGACGGTCTGATCCGAGCGCAAGCCCGTGGATTTGTCGACGGGATGCGAGTAGCGCCGTTGGAGCAAGATGTTCTTCTTGGTTCGCACGACGAAGAACGACGAGCAGAGAGTGAACACGAAGAGGCGTTCGAAATCGACGTAGGCCCGATCCATGACGTAGAACGCGCCGGCCTCCGGGCCGATCTCGTCGAGGATGTTGATGTCGTGCACTTTGCCTCCAGTAATGCGGATGAACGTGGGAATATTGCCGTGCAGATCCAGCAGCGTGTGCATCTTCACGGCGGCTTTTTGCTTGCGGAATCTCGCCCACGGAAACAGCGACAGGCAGAGGTCGATTGTTGTCGAGTCGAGAGCGTACAGAGTCTGGTCCAAGTCCACACCGATCGGGTCGTGGGCATATAACGGCCGTGCCATGCCAATCAAGACCTGCGCGAAGTCCGCGTAGATCCGCCAGTCGCGCGACTCGTTCGCGTCGGCCAGTGTCGAGCGCGCTACCCTGCCGCGGAATCCCATGTGGTAGAGTTTGCCGTGCATCGAACGCAGGCACGTCTCGATGTCGCGGAGGCTTGCCCGATAGGTCAGCTGGGCGAATGCCATCGCAAGAAACTGATCCCAGCAGGAGAAACTTTTCAGATAGGAATCGCCGCGGTAGCGCGATACACATTTCTGAAACTCTTTGCTCGGTAGGTGCTCGATCAGTTGGGAGAAAACCGTACGGCCAAGGTTCATCCCTCATTGTGCCGCGTCCGGATGCTCCGTTCAGGCGACCATTTGCGGCCTCGGGATTTCAAATCGTTCCCGGGCAAAACAGGCCATAAGACATTGAACGGTCGAGACTTACCGTCCGATGGCGCGACTTTCCCCGGACAGCACTTGGGCACTATCTGGCGAAACCGGATTGTTCACCGTGCTTTCCGTGCTTTAGTGACGCCACATCCTACCTAGTGAGCAAGGGTATAACCAGCGGCCTGGATCAAGGGTACACCGTTAGAACTAAGCCGCTCGCGCGGCGGACGCTAGGCGTGAGCGTTCCATCAGCAGGATCGAGTAGTTGAGAGTAAAAGTGTCTCGGGTCCGAAGGGCGAATGCTCGCTATCGAGGACGAGAAAATCGCACCCGGACTCGTAGAGAAGCTCCCTGATGGTCCGGTCGATAAAGGTGACCCAGCTTCCCAGCGGGAACTCGCGGGCGCGTAGGCGAGTCGAGAGCGGTTCCATTTCAGCGCATCTAGCTTGACTGGGCTCCCCGACTTCGCGTGCGGACGCGACACAGGGAATGTCCCGCGGTGATGTAAAGAGTACTCCAGTCTCGGTCGCCCCAGTTTAGGTTGGTGACACGTTCCGGGACCTCGACCGTGCCGAGGTGCTCGGCCTGACGGCTGATGACCCAAATGCCGTCCGACATCCCCGCGTAGAGGTTCCCGCCCTCATCGACCTTGATCCCGTCCGGAGCATCGTCCATTGAACCTGACTGCGGGAAGAACACATGTCCCCCGCCGAGCGTCCCGTCGGATTTCGCCTCGAAGACGCGAATGTGCGTCCGCTCCGAGTCGACGATGTAGAGGAGCGCTTCGTCCGGCGAGAACGCAAGGCCGTTCGGTCCGTCGAAATCATCGACCAGCAACGTGGGATCCCCACCTTTGGGGGTAACTCGATACACACCCTGAACGTCGAGCTCCTGCTCCCGCTCGACTCCGTGGTACGCCATCCGTCCGTACGCCGGGTCGGTGAAGTAGATGGAGCCGTCCGATTTGACAACGATGTCGTTCGGGCTGTTCAGCTCCTTGCCGTCGTAGTGCGAGGCGATTGTCGTGAGCGTCCCGTCCTGCTCCGTACGCGTCACCCGGCTGGTTGCATGCTCACAGGTGACGAGGCGTCGCTCGGCGTCATAGGTGAGGCCGTTCGCCATACTGCTCGGTCGGCGCCAGTCCTGAATGCCGTCCGTCTCGTCCCAGCGGCGAATGACGTTTCCGGGCATGTCGCTGAAGAGGAGGTAGCCCTCCGGGTTCCAGACGGGACCCTCGGTCCAACCAAAACCCGTTCCCAGCTGCTCCACCTCGGTGGCTTCACTGATGAAGTCGTGAAAGGTTGACGAGTTGGTGATCATCGCCATCGTTTCTACCCCTTTCATCCGCTTTTAGGAAGTTGCTTTCTCAAGAGCAGTTTATCGGGAAGGGGAAAAGGGGTCAAGAGAGCGTGGTGGTGGGATCGGAAGCGAGCAATGAGCGGAACAGAGCGTGACCCCTCCCCACCCCGTCTTCCGACACAGGAAGCACTGGTGCGGCTGCGAAAAACGAGCTGAGGCGCTGGGGTGCGCCGAACCAGAGCACTATGTCTTTCCGGCCTGCGAGCACGGGCGCATCGACCCCACTCGTCATCAGAAGAGCTGGCGAAGCGCATGGAGGGCTCTGAGGAAGGCCGCCGGTTTGGACGGTTTCCGGTTCCACGACCTGCGCCACACGTCGATCACGGAGCTGGCGGTGGCGGGCGCACCCGATGCGACGCTGATACCTATTGCCGGTCACATGTCGCGGCGTATGCTGGAGCACTACAGCCACGTGCGGATGAAGGCCAAGCGCGAGGCGGTAGAAAAACTCTCCTCGGGGCTGATGAGCGTCAGGTCGGAGGGCTTGGAGAAGGCGGCGGAGGTGAACTGAAATGTGCCGGTCGGGCAGGGTTACGTCACAATCTGCGTCACAATTCCAAGTTCGGGCCGATTGGTGGGCTGGTAACTTCCTATAAACATTGGTGGGCGGTAGCTTGGTCCTTTGCCATACTTACCATGCATCCGGTGGTTCTGCGCCCTGACGAGACCTCGCAGTAGGCCGTCAAGCTTATAGCGTCTTTCGTTGTAATCTTCCCTAAAGTAGCCCTTGAGAGAGCTAAAAGCATTCAGGGTGTACTCTCCTGTGGAAAGACTCTCTCTAAGTTCGCGGACGGTCTCTTCGAAGGGCTCTACAACCATATCGTCGAACGGGTGGGAACCGTCAAATTCCCGTGTGTACATTGTTGCCAGCTCTCGCAGAACCCTGTCAAAACACTCTGGATCAATTGTCCGAACTCTGATCTGATCCTCAGGGAATAACCCGTCGAGCATAAACTCGCCGTTCAGAAGCACCGCTACCCGGTCGCAGTCGTCACCGGCAGCAATGAGCGCGCGTTTCAGGTCCTCGTTCCCGAACCGCTCCTGAAGCGGGTCTGCTAATCTGGCAGAAAGTGCATCTCGGAACGCTTCAAAATCCGGAATCTCGACGCGAAGAAGACCTTCGAGCTGCGGCAACAGCACCTTTTTCTGCTGGGTGAATCGGTGAGAAAAGCCAAGCTTATTCTTATATAACCGTTCGCTCTCGGGGTTGGCCTCGCGGAGATGGTCCCGTAAGAGATTGCTCTCAATACGAGCCAGAGAGTCCTCCCAAAAGACCAGTCCTATCGACGTCTTCATGTAGGGGAACTTCTCCTGACCAAGGTCAGCCTCAAACTCTTCAAGATGGCGATATCGCTGGTGGGGCGATCTTGCCAAGGCCTTCGCAACAACCGCGTTTAGACTTGTGGTATCCGTTGGCGCGGCATCCATCAGTTCGTGAATGGGTTCAGGACCTTGAGCCAACGGGAAGCGACCCGCGGCCATTTCGTACAGCATGACTCCGAGCGACCAGATGTCGCTGCGCTGATCGACGACTTCACCCCGCAGCTCCTCAGGCGAACGGTACGGCGAACAGTTCTTCGATATGCCGGCTAGACCCAAACCCTGGACCACATACTCACCATCGGTGCCAAGAATGACGTTTGCTGGATTCAGGTTGAGATGCAAGATCCCGTTCTTATGCACCTCGCGCAGTGCTTGAACCATCGAAAGCGCCGCTGAGAGAACGTCCTTCATAGGAAGAGAGCCACGCTCGATTATTTGCGCCAGTGTTTGCCCCTCAAGGTAGTCTGTGACGAGAAGAATGTCTCCCCTGACTTCCTCCACCCTGTGAACCCGACATAGATGTGGGTGTGTCACAGAGGTTGTCGCCTGTGCTCTGCGCAAAAAGTCAAGCCTTTGCTCATCGGTCGCGAATAGGCCTGAACTCAAAACCCTGAGCGCCACAGGCCCCTCCAGTTTGGGGTCTTGGGCCTTGTAAACCACACCTATCCCGCCGTCGGCGACCTTCTCCGAAATCTTGTAGCGGCTGATGGTCTGGCCGTTGCCGTACGCGAGCACCTGGAGCAGCCGGTGCCACCAACGCTCAGGAACCCAATCCTGTCGTCCAAAGTTGGCTTCTGCGGCAGGGGCAACTCCCTGATTACGTGCCGCATCGTGTGGTGAAGATTCCTGCTCCATATAGAACCTCTCCCATCGCCACTGCCCCCCAGTTG
This sequence comes from Bryobacterales bacterium, assembly GCA_965248205.1. Classification (GTDB taxonomy): domain Bacteria; phylum Acidobacteriota; class Terriglobia; order Bryobacterales; family UBA6623. The sequence continues at coordinate 3,865,280 of CBDFIS010000006.1, read as the reverse complement.
TTGCCGCCCAGGCGAGCTATTTCTTCGCCTTGCCCTTGGGAAGACACTTCCGGCCCTCAAACGGTGGGGTAAATCCCAAGGCGTCAAGATCGACCTGCGGAATCGCCGGGACACTTTCGAACTGCTGAAGCACAGAGAAGCTCACACAGGCCCCGTTACCGACTCGAGGCGGAGGTCTAAGCTCCGAGAGGAAGTTGCGGACCCGAGGGACGGCATTCGAGTCTGCAACGTAGAGCGTGTTTTCAGGAGGCACGATTGTTGCGTTCGGCAGTGGCCAAAGACTAGCCCAGATCAATTGCTGACACAATTGAGCAGCCCGTAGTAACAGAGATGCCGGAATGAGAAAGTAAGCGGGAGTAACCCCAGCGGATGGGCCGCTAGGTTCGCCTCCAATAGCATGCCACCCTACAGCCTGTAGATCCAGCCCCAGAATACTGCCAAAGTTGTTCAGATGCAAGCGCGGGATCGTTGCTCCGAACTCCGTCGGCGTCTGGGGCTGAGGGTTCGAGCACTCCGCCGTGAGAGCGGATTCTCGCAGGAATCCTTCGCAGACCACTGTGGCCTCCACCGCACCTATATGGGCGAGATCGAGCGAGGAGAGACGAATCCGAGTCTGTGCATCTTGGGGTCGATTGCTAAAGGTCTCAAGATGGCTGTCTCCGATGTCGTGGATGGGATAGAGGTCGAGTAGACGCTGGGTAAGGGGTCTCGTGAAGACGGAGTTAAACGTCACCCCTCAGCAGCCTGTATACCCTTTTCCAGGCTTAACGTGGCGCCCAGCAGCTTGGCCACGTAGGCCCAAGCCCTCGGTGTCAGGATCTCGGGCTCGGCCAGAGGGTTGGAGCAATCCACCCGTTCGGCTCTCCGCTGACCGTTGCAAAACAGCTACAGTCCACCTTCCCCTTCGGCATCGTCTCCTTCGACCAGGCGATTTCGGGGCTGACTTGCTGCACCCTGCTCGACTCCTGTCTACGCTTCGTACACGCCGTTACCGACGCGCACGCAAGACTCGGTTCTCACCTGCCCGCTACGGCTTTGGTGAGAAAGGACTTCCACCTCCATGCCAGACATCAGCTTTGCCCAGCGCGCTCGCCTTTCGCCTAAAGAAGGCGACAGTGTCCCTGCTCTCCCCCTGCTCACAACTGCAGATAGCCAAATGGTGTGACTCCCAGCACCAAGTGGAGACCACCCATTTACACGACCGCTTCCCACCAACGGAATCCATCCCACTTGGCCGAGGTACGGCTAGGAAAGGCCTCCACCGGTCCGGGGAAGGCGTATTCCATTCCCATCGCAGGTATCGCTTCGGTCAAAGTAGGGGTGAGTGATGTTATTGTCAAAAGAGGTCATAGGGGGCCCACGAACGCATCAAACGTTACGGCGTTGGATCTTTGACCGGACACCGTGACGGTCACTTCTTCGATGCCCTGGCCGAGAATCTCGTGTAGGACCGGCCCGGCGTTGACCTGGTCTAAACCCGGAAACTCCATCTGATCCCCCGCAAACAGGACGGGGATGGAGCGGGAGCCGACTTCGAGCAGCACTTGGGAAGCCTCAGCGCGTCGTCGCAGGCCAGTGCCAAACAATACCAGGTACAGCGCCTCGTCGGGTGCAACAGTGACTGCAGCGGGAACAAATCGGCCCAGACCTTCGTCAAAGCGAAACAGGGGCTCAATACTTTGAGGGCCGTGCTGCGGGACTTTGATGGCAAATCCGGCGGCCACTCCGCGGCCCGACGAGTTCATCGAAAACAGCCCAGGAGCAACCTCAGAGATCTCGACGTCGACAACCGCGCTGCCGATCCCTTCGCGGCTCAGATAGATGCTCGCAGGCCCTGAAGAAACGCTTGCCGGCACCAAGAAGTTCACCTGAGTCGGACTTGCGAATGAAATTTGCGCATAATCAAGACCTCTGCTGTGCAAAACGGAGACGCTGACTTTCCCTAATCGAAACGGCAGTGCATTCGACGGAGCGCCCTCGCTCTTCGAACTGAGCTGCAAGCCGAAGAGAGAGACCCAACTGTCGGGCGCAAGAGGCCGCCCGGGGTTCAAAGCCGCGGCGTTGACAGCGCTATTGGCGTTGAGGCTAGGGATCAAGGAAGCGTCCGCATCCGATAACTCGACATGGAAGGGCAGTTGGGCGGCATTCAATAATTGGGAATCCCACATCGCAAAGTTAGCTGTCCGGTCTCCGACGGTGAGATCCGCAATTCTCCAGTCTCCGGTCTCGCTGAAACGAGAAAACCTGAGCTTCCCCTGCCAGACGCCATCCATGCTGTCACCGGAAAGGACGATGAAATCTCGGGCCAAGGCCTCCTGCACGGCCGAAGGGCTTTTCAACCAGAGATAGGCCCGGAGAAACGTCCCTTGGGGGTAATCGAAAACAACCCCGGACAGGTCGTCCCTCAAACGCATCACACACACCGCCTCGAGGGAAGTTTGCGACACGTTGATGACCCTCGGGGAAATGTCCAGTGCCACCAGCTCAGGAGGCTGAAGATCAGACACCTGCGATCGAACCTCAAACGTCGACGGAATACCACGGGACTCCAACTGGCTGGGTGTCAAAACCCAATCCCGGTTCCCCGCCCAGTCCCGAATAATAACGTCGGTCACCGCCCAGCTTCCCGACTCGCTGTATCGGGGCAGATTGAGGACGCCAGTCCATTCTCCGTCGTGAGTGTCGCCGGAGGTCAGCTCGAAGGCGACGTTGGAGAGCGAGTGTGTCTGTCCACCGAGCTGGCTTGTTAACTCGATGACATCCCACGTCGTGTGGATGCGCGCGTCCGTTCGAGGGGAAAAACGAACCCCGGACTGAGCGTCCATCGCGCGCAACGCAACCGTCAGCGGCTGATCTTGCGACGTAACGTCTACGGGGTTTGGGCTGATCTGGATGCTGGTCAGCCGTGGAGGCGTGGCGTCCTCTTCCGACACCACGGTCAGCACGGTCGGGAACCCCATCTCGCGCAAAGTCGTGGTTCTCACGGATACTGAGTTGTCGGCACGATCATGGAGAAACCAAATCTCCAGGTTCCATTCGCCAGATCGGATGAATGGAGGAAACTCGATCGCCGCCTCCCAGACGCCATCGAGCCTGTCTCCATCGGTCAGAAATGCGAATCCGCTCCGCACCCCGCTGCCAGAGACACTTCGAAACGAGACGCCCGCGGACTGCACGCCGGAAAGATCATCCCTCAACCGAAGCCGGATAGTTACGTCCTGCGGATCTTCCGTGACGTCGACCGTCGATGGTTGAAAGCTCAGTTCAACCAGTTCAGGGGCAGTGAAGTCCCCCCCTTGCACCGCCCCCTTTGCGCTGACACTGAAAGGTGGTCTGAACAGCCCGTCAAGCTGAAGCAGCGGCATAGCTGGTACTAGAGCGTCGCGCATAAGCCCTGCTGGGAACTCTTCACATCCAGACCGGATTAGTACAGAAAATATCGTCTTCGCTGTTACGCCTTTGAAAGGCGAACCTTCCGGTACTCTATTGCTACGTTGGAGGCGTGTTCCCTGACAGCCGAGGCTTTGGGCAGTGGCGTCGATAACTTGCAAACGAGCGAGGCGCTCAAGAACTTGTGCGCCCAGCGTCTGGCTGAGCAACGCTCCCACGAAAAAGGGTACGATCAGTCTTAGCGAGAATTTGTACTCTAGATTTTCGTGCATTGTTCGCACCTCTTGGTCTTCCCGCGTTCACACGGCTGATTCCCAGTCTCCTCCACAGTGTCGCATTCCCCCAGAAATCGCGACAGCATCCCGGCCAACACATCCCTAAGCCCCTAGCTATTGGCCCTGTGGACGAAAAGGATTGCGTCATCGGGTCGCGATCCTCTCCAGGAGGCGACAGCGGGAAGGTGCCCTTGCCCGAGGACCATCGTCGGCAGCACCTCAGCTACGATTTCGATCCCAGGTTGCTAGCTGGAGCCGCTCGCTCTCCCGGGGCACGGCGGCTGGCCCTGTGTGGTCGCTGCAAGAGGTGCTGCTGGCCTAGGCCTAGGCTGGGAAAAAGCACTGAGGGGCGTTTCCACCGCGCGCCCCTCAGTGAGACCCGTAGGAGAAGAACGTGAGAATGCTTGCCGCTACCTTGGCGGCAGGGTCTACTTGTACTTTGCTACGTCCCCCACCGAAGACTCAATAGGGCGAAACCGGGGGAGGGGCCTCCAAAACCCTCTTAGATTCCAGGGGGCCCTAACAGCTTTCTGAATCTCTACACAAGACGCCACTACCGAAGGTTTCGGATAGCATCCAGGCCCGACCGTGGGCATCCCGAAAGGGTTTGCCGGTCACAACTCCTCGATCGTTCGAGGGGGCGAGAGTGCTTGGTGCTGATCGGTGCCCCTACCATCCCCGGCATGACGTTCACGGAACCGTCACTGCTGAAGGGATGCTGTCAGGACGCAGAAGGCGAACTGCTACATGGCGCGGGTCGAAAACGAAAAAATTTGGGCGTCAGGTCAACCCACGGGTACCTTGACCGCTGCGCGTGCATGCAGGACAAAGACAGGCCAGAGCTGGGGTGTCTCGTCTCTTTCCAGGACCGAGAGGCTAGAGCATTCTGTCGAGGTCAACGCGGCCCCGTGTACGAGGCTGCGGCGCTTGGCCTCCAGGCCTTCCGCGCTTCAGAAATGAGTGGCTACGTCAGACCTGGCAAGACCACCCGGCTGGTCGTCACCATAAGGCGGCTCGAAGCGCAGCACGAGGTGAGGGTTAGTCAGCTTGAGGATTGGCTCGCCAGCGGCGGCAGGTCGCCCCGCGAACAGGTGCTCAAGGGTCGGCTGCGAAAGTTGCTGGGGCTGAGGTAGGACGCTAGATACAGGAGCTGTCAACGTACCGAAGCGGCGCGGGTAGATCCTCATGGCGAAGCCTTGATCCAGACCGCTGGTTCTACCCTGGCCGACAAGGCAGGATTTAGCAAAGTGGTGCGTCGGTCGTCTCGGCTTCCGATGGGCGCATTCGCGCTGTCCGGCGGAGAGATGTTGAAAAACAATTTCCCGGCAACGGCGAAGGCCTACGACGGGGTCAAACCCCCGTCTGGAAGGCCTAGAAGCGCTCCACCCAAAGGTTCTGGAGGCCCTCTGCGGGTCGTTCATGCGATCGCTTGTTTTGCGCCAGGCATCCGCGGAGCGGTAGAATTCGGGCGTCGTGATTGGCTCGACCATTAGCGACTACAAGATCACCGAGAAGTTCGGCGAGGGCGGCATGGGTGTCGTTTACAATGATGCCGTTAGCAGGATGCTACAAGGGAAATCCTGGTAAAGAACCCATTCCGACCTGGCCCCTGGAGATCTCTGGGCGCTAATCACCTAACGGAGGGGGGCGAGTTTGCGATCCTCGAGCATCTACTACCGTGTCGCGGACTTCCTGAAGGAGTTTCCGCCATTCTCCTTCGTCGGCGAGGAAGATCTGCTGCGGCTGGCCGGCAGCGGGCGTGTCAGGTTCCACGAATCCGACGAGTACGTGTACTGGCAGGGGCGCAAGCCGGGCCGATTCATCTTCGTCATTCAGCAGGGGACGGTCAAGCTCGTCGACGAGAGTCTTCAGGCCGCGGTGCTGCAGGACGTGCTCGGTGAGGGCGACATCATCGGCGCGGAACCGCTTGCGGACAAGTGCGAATACCAGTATTCGGCGAAAACCACCAGCGACGTCATCATCTACGCCCTGCTCGCCGAAGAGTTCGAGGCGCTAGCCGAGCCGTATTCCAGACTCGCCCGCTACATCGAGTCCAACTTCTCCGTGGCGCCGGTAGACATCACCGGCAACTCTACCGATGGCGCGGCCGATGGCCCGGGGGGAGCCTGGCTTCCGGTCGACTTCCTGGCCCGCCGAATGCTGACCTGTGCCGGCGATACTCCTCTTCAAGAAGCCGTCGAGCGGATGAGCCGACATGGCCGCGACACGCTGGTCGTGATCAGGAACGGTGCTCCCGCAGGATACCTCAACGACACTTCGTTTCGCCGGCTGGTGACTGGTGACATCGGAGGGGCCCGCGGCGTGGCCGACGTGATGGCCACTCCGTTGCCGGTCCTTTCCGATGTGCTCCCGCCACACGCCTATGTCATGGAGATGCTGCGTAGCGGCTGCTCGGCAGTAGGCATCATGGACTCCGAAGGCGCTCTGAAAGCGGTCGTCACAGAATCGGATCTGACGCTGCTCGGCGTTCCGAATCTGCCGCAGCTCGGGCACGAGATCCGACGGTCGCAGACACTGGCCGAGCTGGGCGAACTGCGGCGCCTGGCCCTCCGTTTCGCCGCACAGTCCCTCACCGATCCGTCGGCCGTCGTGTGGGTCGCCGAGGCTTTTACCGAGTTGAACCGCCTGATCGTAAGCCGGGCGATCGAGCTGACCGAGGGCGGCGCCGATGGCCCGCGGGGTGCAAACCGGTGCTGGGTGTTCTTTGGAGCCGCAGCCCGCGGCGAGCTACTCACCGGCGCTATGCCGGACGTCGGGGTTGTTCATGAAGGAGACGGCGAAGTTCCTCGCCATCTTGGGGAGCAGGTTTCCGAAGCGCTTCGTCAGTGCGGTTACCACTCACCAGACGATGCGATCACGCCCAGCAACGAGAGAGGGTGCCGTTCCCTGGCCGAGTGGAGGGATAGCTATTCGCGGTGGATTTCGGATCCGGTACTCTCGGGGATCTATGCAGCCCTGCCTTTCTTCGAGCTAGCTCCAGTGCGGGGGGACGCCGCGCTAGCCACAGCACTCCAGCAGCACATCCTTGAGGGAGTGAAAAGGGACGAATCCTTCGTTCCCATCCTCGCAAACGACTCGATGGCGAACCTGCCGCCACTCACCTTCTTTCAGGGGCTGGTGGTCGAGGACGACGGGGAGCGCACCAGCCGATTCGACCTGCGGCGCAGCACCCTGCGGCCGCTTGCCGATGTCGGCCGAGTCTTCGCCCTGGAGCGGGCCGATACATTTCAGACCCCGACCATCGTCCGTCTCGAGGCGGCCGGCGCGGAGGTTGAGGAGCAGCGCGACCTGTTTGCCGATGCAGCCAGCACCTTTCGCGTAGCACTTTACCACCAGGCGCGCATCGGCTTGCGCGATGGCACGGGCGGTTGGGCGATCGAGCCGAAGGCCCTGAGCAAGATGGAGCAGCAGGTGCTCAAGAATGGATTCCGGACCATTATGAAACTGCTCGAGTTCACTGCCGAGAGGAACGGGTTACTCCCAAGATGAGCACCGCCGAAACGCCGGCTTTCGTTCGAGACTACGTGGCGCGCTTTGACCGCACCTGGAGCGACGACACCTCCGAGCGGAACATCCGTTTTGTCGTGCTCGACTCGGAAACCACTGGGCTGGATGCCCGTAAGGACCGCCTGATCACGATTGGCGCGGTGGCCGTGCAGGGCGATGAGATCCTGCTCGAGGACTCCTTCGAGGTACTGATCAAGATCGAGCACAACATGCAGTCAGTGACGGTTCACGGCATCACCCGCGAGGAGAGTCAGGCCGGGCTGGACGAGCCCGAGGGGCTGCAGCAGTTTCTGGATTATCTCGGCAGCGGCGTAATCGTCGGTCACCACATCATGCATGACGTCGAGACCTTGAATGTTGCGTACGAAAGGCATTGGGGTTTCGAGCTGAAGAATCGGTGGCTGGACACAATGGATCTCACCCTAAACCTCGAGCGGGATGGCGCTTTCGCTGACCAACCGGCAATCCGTAGTTTCTCGCTCGACTCGCTCTGCGACCTGTTCCATGTGAAGCCACATGATCGCCACACCGCGCCGGGCGACGCGTTCATTACGGCTCAGATTTTCCTGCGCCTGCTCGCATTGGCCCGCAAGCACGGCCGCGGAACGCTGGGGGCATTGTGTGAGCCAGTTCAGGTCGAAGAGGAGGCGTGAAAGCAAGGGTCCATTGCTCTATCTGCGGATTGACCCAGTGCGCCGCGACGGCCGGACTGCTCGTTCCTTGAGAAACCGGGGGTCGTCACGTCGCAAACTGGGCAGAGGTGCGTCCGAGTCGCCTATCCGTCGGAAGTCACCCCCGAGGGTCCAAATTGCTTCACCAAGGTTAGGACGTTCTTGTCCGCCTGACGTTGGTAGGTTGCCTCGTCAGCGAGCGTTCTTACCAGGTGAATCCCCAACCCTCCGAGTTCGCGCTCCTCGATCGGCGTATTCGTATCGGGAGTCTCTGGTGTCAATGGGTTGAAGGGGATTCCGTCATCGATGATCGTGAGGAGAAACCTGCGATCTGCGACTTTCATCCAAAGTTCGATCTCGTGGTCTTTGTCATCCGCATACGCATACGAAATTATGTTGCTAAGCAGCTCTTCAAGAATGATCTTGAATTTGGAGACAATGTCGGCCGGGATTCCGTGTCGTTCCGCAACGGCGTCCAGTTTGTCGTCGGCAATCGACATGTCGTCAAAGTTACTACGAATCCTGAATACCTCCGGTGCCGCTTTGCCGTCGCTGCCTGCCCCAACGAAATGCAGGGCAAGAACGGTTATGTCGTCGGATTGCTCGACCTCTTTTTCAAACTGCTCCACTCTCGCGGTGACCAAATCCACGGACGCTCGACACATGTTCGAGTTGGAATTACTCAAGACCTTTTCCAGGCGGTGTTCCGCAAAGAGTTCTCCCTGAGCGTTCGTTGCTTCGGTTACACCGTCTGTATAGAGAAGCAGAAGATCGTTCGGTCTCATGCGAAGGCGGGACTCCCCGTAAACGAGGCCCTCCCTTGCCCCGACCATTGGTCCGTGGATTTTCGAAAGACGCTCGATCGAAGCATCTTCCCGGCGCAGTAACGGTGGATTATGTCCTCCGTTGCTGTAGACGAGTTCACCTGTTTGTATGTCCAGAATGCCGATAAAAATGGTCACGAACATGGAACTGCTGTTGGATTGGCTAAGTTCGGCATTGACCTGTGTCAGGATGTTCGCCACCGACTGCTCGGACGCGGCCTGGGATTTGATTACCGTCTTCGCTACAGCCATGAAGAGTGCAGCAGGAACTCCCTTGTCAGAAACGTCAGCAATGCAGACAAGCAACCGTCGCTCATCCAGGAAGTAAAAGTCGTAAAAGTCTCCGCCGACTTCCCGAGCAGGATTGAGCTTCGCGTAGATCGAGAATTCGTCATGTTCAGGGAACGGGGGAAATGTCAAGGGAACCATGCTCATCTGGATTTCACGGCCGAGATCGAGCTCTTGCTCCATGCGATCGTTGTGCCCGCGAATAACCCCGTTGACCTTTTCGAGTTCCTCATTGGACTTGGAAAGGTCAGCAGTTCGCTCCGCCACTCGCTGTTCCAATTGGTCATTGGCTTTTTGAAGCGCTTTAGCGTTTCCCCGCAACCTGACCAGCGCGATCCCAATCCCACTCAGGGAGAACATGATGACGGATCCCATAGCAGCAACCGTTCCGCGAAATCCAGTCTGATATTCCCGAACACTGGCAAGAGGACGCACGATCTCAAGTACGCCCCTGACATCACCGATCTGCCAATCGGTTTTGGGGCTATCTGGATGGCTGTTATGACAGTCAACGCAGGCTGGGCGCATGAGGTCTGCTGTTGCGTATCGAAGCGAGGAACGACCAACAATTGGCTCAAACTTTACAAATGCTTCCTCCGGATTCTCTCGCAAAAAACGGAGAGCCTCTCTTTCGAAATCGTCCTTGGGCCCACCGGCTTTCCGCCATGGAAACGGATAGTCACTGTACAAACGCACCCAGGCACCCTTCTCGTGCTTCCCGATTTCGGCGGCGAGTATTTTCGTTAAGGTGGCCGGTAAGGGAATAGCGCCTTCTCTTTTGGAATAGTCATGGGTAACCTCAATACCCTTTGTAACCCTTTGTACCCAACCGGGAAACCACTTCTGACGTATAAACGGTACGAAACTCCTTCAAGGCTTGGTTGTAGCGCTTTGCATCCCTCAGGGTTGAAGAGCGCACCAGTTCTGAGGACAACCGTGAGAGATTCCACACCAGAGCCGCGATTCCAACCAGCATAAGAACCAGCAGCATGACGACAACCTGGCCTTGGAGCGCCCTAAATATCGATTGTCGCCTGTGCGGCTCAGTTTTGCTGTTTAATGTCATCACAATCTCCTAGTCAATGTGCAAGTTGATGGGAGACAGTCTCTTCCAAACCAAAGGCGCGAGGCGTGCAATCGAAGATCCGAGGTTCGCGGTGCATGGTGGTTGTCTTGGGACGTTCCGGCCCACGATCCTCAGCAGGATTCTTCTGGACCTCGCCCAAGAGCACGGTGTTACCGTCGGGAGTTGTACGCGCGGCAACCACCACACCAGTGATGCTGCCCCTGGCACCAGTTCTGGCGCCATTCTGGCCGTAGCTGAAGGTGTACAGCAAAGAGCCGACCAAGAGTCCGGCGGCTAAGAACGAACGTAGCGATCTCATGAACAGTCCCCTCCCGAGGCCTCTCACCTAGATCCTCGCGCTTGACAGAAGCGGCCTAGAAAAGTGTCGCCAACGGTCGTGAATCCCGAGGACCCGTCCGAAATCTACCGGAGCGATTTGCTAAGCAGATTATACGCCTAGTGACCGGGCGGCCGGGACTGGGGCACGAAATCCACGGCGTAGGTCGCAGCAGCACCCATGTGATGTTAACGGGTGTCGGATTCATTTTGTTGGTTCACCCGGTTCACCCTTCGGGCCCAATGTTTCCAAACCCACAGGAAGCGCTGGGAAAAGAGCAAGCATGCCCGCTTCGGCTTGCCGTAGTGCGGCGACGATTTGCTCTTCGGTGTAGCGCTTTCTCGGCATCTGTGGTCCTCCTGCTCTCGGTTCCAGAGAACCACCTCAGCCCTCGAATCCTCAACTTACGACTGGTTCAGTTTTCGGGTCTCGGGTCAAGTGTTTCACACGAGGCGTAATCTTGGTGCTGTAGTCACTTGTTCTGCTTCTTGCTTTATCACGGACTGAACGCGTTCGTAGAGTTCCTCTGCCATTTCGGGGGAGTCACCGACGGCAACAACACCGAAACGTCCGTTCTCTCCGACCGTCGGCAGCATGTGGAGCAAGACACCAGTCTGTTTGGCCTGGCCGAAATGCAATCCGTTGCGGATACTAATGTCAACAAGATCATTTGGGGCGAAGGCACGGTACAGCGTCGATTCTAAGTGGTCGCTCGCGACGTAAAACTTCTCTTTCCCGCTGGGTGCTCGGAACTGGCCTTCCTCCGGATAGAATTGTCCTTCGGTGAGGAACTGGAGGATTTGAAACGGATGGGTCGTACCGCCCATCCGTAAGTTGATCTCAATCGCATAAGACTGCCAGTTGTCATCGTCCCCACGCACTACGACGAAGTCGACGGCAAAACGACCGAGGGCCCCGAGATCGGCGAGCCGTTCCCCAATCTTATTGGCTTCACTTGCGATGAGCGGGCCGTACTCGGGGTTGGCCGGGAATCGGCTTCCGAGAAAGCTGCCTCCGCTCGGTCCTCCGAGGAGTTGATCGTGCGTGGACAGAATCTCCACATCCCCCAGTGGAGAGATTCGCATCTGAACACTGGGACTCAGGAATTCACGGCCTTCGATCCTTTCTTCCACGACCCCCCCCATTTCCTCAAAGCCAGCGGCAAACATATCCAAGTCCGCGGAAGAGAGCTCGTAGACCATCGATTCGAGGCGTTCTTGCATAGCATCGGCATTTGTTGCATCATCGGGATCCGGCAATCCTTCCAGATCGATGACCGCGTTGCCCTCGCCGGAAATACCGTCGTTGAGCTTAACCATCGCTTTCTTTATTGATGGTTTCTCTTGTCGCATCTCGCCGAGTTTCGTTCTCAATTCATCGATTGAACGCAGGTTTTCGAAGCCAATGGGAAATGACACACCCGCGCGAGCGAAAACCTTCCGCCCGCCGCTCTTCCCACCGAGATAAAACAGAGAAGGGTCCGAGCCGTAGAGGGGAATGCCCAGACGAAGCGCCAGGTCCCGCTCTTGCATCGTCACGGTATAGGTGACAAGGTGTGCCAGATCCAGATCTGGAATCAACGACCGAATCTTTTCGCAAAGGTGTGGCCGCTCGAGCAGCTTCACCGTCAAACTACGGGGGGAACGATCCTCCGGCGCGATATTGATGAAACGCTCGAGTGCGTGACTGGTGATCACGCCCGGCATCATTGACATGTAATAGTCGAGCGTCGTCGGCAGGATGGCCTGAGACGTCACATATATCATTCGGGTACGGGGTTGGCGCATCAGCATCAGCAGGTACAACATGCGTTCTTCGTATGCCTGCATTTCGGCGCCTTTGCAGTCAAAAGGGATCGACTGAGATGGAACAACAACAACCGTCTGTTCACGCTGATCCGTCGGATCAAGGTCGCCAATGGATTTCCACAGCGGAATCAGCCTGGACTGCAGTTGTTCGAATTGAACCTCAGCCTCATCCGGGGAGATCCCCAGGGGAGGCACATCGAGTGGTTTCATCATTGCTATGTTCGATGTCCCGGATTCTTGAGCCGGTCAGCGACCAGGCTGAACTTGCGACTTCTGTGTCACTTCCACGACGACATCTATCTCATGACGACGAATGGCCATTACCCTTGTCCTCGCCGATGGCTTCTGGAGTAGTGGGTTAGAAGGTGGAAAGAGCGTCGTGTTCAGAGTCATGCAGTTCGATCAGGTCACGGAGACCTGAAATCTCCATGACCTGTTTTACAATGCCGTTCGCACCGCAGAGCTTCATCGTTCCGCCTGATCCTGTCAACTTGCTTCTAGTGCGCAGGAGCACGCGAAGACCGGCACTGCTGATGAACTCCAAGTTCTCAAGATTCAGCAGCACCTTACTGGCTCCTTGTGCTATGCGGAACAACTCCTCGGACGCGGGACCTGACGCCCGCGTGTCCAACCTGCCGGAGAGATCCGCAACCGTAACGTCATTCACAGTTCGAGTCGTGATATTCACGGCACCTCCCAGTCATCAAGTGCGGTTCGCTAGATAGTCTGAAACCTGCGCTACTCGAGAACGGCTCCGGGTGCTGTGACGGTTATCAGACCATAAATCGGAGTTGGGTTCAAGTGCCCGTTTCACCCATAAACGGGCCCAACCTCTTGGGATTCGACCACAGCACGACGGCACGACCGAGAATCTTTGCTCCTATGGCGATAGCACGCTCATCAATGTCGAAGTTGGGTGAGTGTAGCGGTGCTCCTGGAAAAGCGGAGGATCGGCAGCCCAACCGAAACATACACCCAGGAACCAGGTCGAGGTATTCGGCAAAGTCTTCGCCACCCATGCTGGGCCGCTCTATTTCCTGAACGTTGTCGATTGCCACTACGGAGCCTGCCGCTTCGCGAATTAAGGCCGTCAGGCTAGGGTCGTTGTGAACCGAGCCGGCACCGTCGGCATAGCTAACCCTCATTGCGACGCCCGATGTCTCAGCCATCCCGCGGGCAAGTTGGCGAATGTGCTCTTTCGTTTGTTCGCGGATCGCGCCGCTCAGTGTCCGCACGGTGCCTCTCAAAAGAACCTCTTCGGGAATGACGTTCGGGTTATCTCCCCCTGAGATCTGGCCGATCGTTACAACGACAGCGTCATGGCTGTCGATAGCTCGTGGGACAAACAAGTAGATCGAACTGATCAACTGCGCGGCTGCCGCGATCGGATCGAGTGATTCGTGGGGACGTGCCGCGTGACCGCCGCGTCCCTCGATCCTGATCTCCAGCTCGTCGCAGGCTGCGGTGAACGCACCCTCACGAACACCGATGGCGCCGACAGCACGGGAAGGATCGAGATGCATGCTCAGAATTGCGTTCACATCTCGGAGCGCTCCCGAGGTAATCATTTCCCGTGCACCCCGGCTCGTTTCTTCAGCAGGCTGGAAAATCCCTCGCACCCGCAGCGGCCAGGGCAGGGTACCTTCATCTTGAAGCCTCTGTAAGGCAACTAGTGTGCCAACTACAACCGCGGCGTGGCCGTCATGACCGCAGGCGTGCATCACGTGCGGGACCTGGCTGCGATAAGCCGTCGTCTTTGCGTCGTGGATCCGCAGCGCGTCGAGATCGGCTCGAATGGCAATGCAGTGCTGGAGCTCCGAACGATCCGTGCCGTTGGGTTCGACAATTAGGCCCCGATTCTCGGGTCCGAACTCCACTTCAAGACCGCCTTCGCGAAGGTGATCAGCCAAGAAAGCACTCGTTTCCTGTTCTGCTCCGCTAGGTTCAGGGTGCATGTGGATGTGACGCCGCAGAGCTACTAGATCGTTGAAACGCTCATCGATGGCTTGGTCGAGATCTTCCGTCCAGTTGCCAATGGAATCAGGTTCGGGGTGAGAGTCTGAGTTGCGGTCCTCTGATTGTTGAGAATTCATCTACGGTGGGAGCCTGCCATTGGTCTGGTCCGCCTGCTACAGATCCTGTCCACGGAAAACCATCCGGCCCTTCACGTTAGCGCGGCGGAGCTTCGTTCTTCGCGATGAGTCTACGCCGTTCAGCCGATGGATGCAAGGCTCGCTCGTTTCTCGGAATCCGCAGTCGATCCTCGCGGCGGGATGGGCACCTCAGACCGGTGCAGCGGCTTCTGTTCCATGCCATCGGGACGACGGCTCGCCTTCTGGGGTATCGGACTTACTATCCCCGTTTCAAGCCGCGCGGAGGGTACGAAGAGTTCCGCGACCGCGAGCAGGAATAACTCCCCGAAACGAACCATATAGTGCTTGTGCGCGGACACCTGTCGGTATATCCGGTTCGAGGCAACAATCCCAGGCTTCTGTTCTTAACTTGCTCCAACAAAGCCACTTGAGTGTGATTTTCCCGACTCGGCGGCGGAGCGCTAGTCTCTCCAAATCCTGCCTAACGGCGTAGTGCTGATCCAGCAGGCAAGAGATGCAGATTCTGCGCTGGATCAACCCTAGCCGACAAGGGAGGATTCCAGGCCAGTCTGGAGCGCTGGCCGCGTAGCTAAGGCTCCGAGAACCGGACTTGTCGGAGGTAACCCCGCGGCTGCTCGCCGATAGCGGTCTTGGCTTCGGTCAAGGGCGTTACGGCCAAATTGCCCGTACAAGAACGCTAGAGTGTCGATCTGCGAGTCCAGGCGGCGCGACAAGGCTCCTGATCCCGAGTGCCCGGCTACGAGATCGTAGCGAAGCAGGATGGGCAACCCCGAGCTATTCGCGGCCTGCATCCGAGCCGCCATCTTGCGCGCATGCAAGGGAGCCACTCGTGTGTCGTTGTCGCCGGTCGTGAACAAGATAGCCGGGTAAGTCTCCCCGTCCCGGATCTGATGGGACGCGCGTGCCGTCCTTAGATTCGTACCAAACTTGGCGCGTCGTGATCGCATCGGAGTCCACAGGCACTCGCGGCTCATGCCAAATCGATTGGTCGGTCGTCGCGAGGTCGTACCGATAGGTCGTCCACGGTCGGCCGAAAGACTCGAAGCCGAAGAAGACTTCGCTGGAGTCCCAGCTTCCGGACAGGAAATAACCGGAGTGAGAGCAGGACGACAACGGTTGCGCCGCCGCCGGGGATTCGCATAGACTGACCGTGGCATGACGGCCATAAAGGAAATTCTGGGTTAAGAGTCATTTGTTGTTGGCCTGAGCCAAGAAACTTTCTGGCAAGGAGATTAGCAATCAGGTACATAATTGCAGTAGCGTTCGCGCTCTCTATCCCGCTGAACGCGCAGCCCGTGGTCAACCCGGGCGGTGTGTTGAACACCGCTAGTTTCACTGTGGATGGGCTCCCGAACTCCGGAATCGCTCAGGGTTCCATGTTCGCTGTGTTCGGCCAAAACCTGGGCCCAGACAACCTAGTGCAAGCCGCCGAGTTTCCGCTCCCGACGGAGCTCGCCGGCACGTCAATGGAGGTGACGGTAAACGGCACGGCCGTGACGCCGTTTCTGTTTTTCAGCTTCAGCGGACAACTCGCGGGCGTGCTGCCGTCAAACACACCGCTCGGCCAGGGAACGCTGACCGTCACGTTCAATGGCGAAACCAGCGAGCCCGTGGCGATCGAGGTGGTAAAGAGCGCCTTCGGGATGTTCACGCGCAACGCGGCCGGCTTTGGTCCAGCGATCGTGCAGAACTTCGTCTCAGCGACAGAGGTGCCAACCAATGCCCTCACGGAGGCGGCCGCGCCGGGGCAGGCTGAGATCTTGTGGGGTTCGGGGCTGGGACCGATCACCGAGAGTGACGCCGACCTCCCGCCCGTTGGCAATTTGCCGGTCCAGGTGGAGGTGCTGGTGGGAGGCATCAGCGTGACGCCGTTCTATGCCGGCCGCTCCCCGCAGTTCCCGGCCGTTGACCAGATCAACTTTTTTGTACCTGCAGGGATCGAGGGCTGCTACGTGCCGGTCGCGGTCAAAGTCGATGGCGTCGTGAGCAACTACGGAACGATGGCCGTTGCGTCTGAAGGGACGATCTGTAGCGATGCAACCAGTTTTTTAGCGACCGATCTCCAAGACGCGCTGGGTCGAGGTGGGGCGAGGATCGGGACGATCGAGATCACCCGGTTCCGCGGGATGATTGTTTGGCCGGAAGCTGGACTGTTGGACGTTGTCTCCAGCTTTGGCGAGGGATCGTTTGGCCGCTTCTCCATCGCGAGGCTCCTGGCCCTAAACGGGCCGAGGACGCCGGTGCCGGCTTTGGGAACGTGCGTAGCCTACGGCATGCCCGCACCCGAGGGTTTTGAGATCTGGCCCGAAGACCTCTCCCGCACTAGTGCCCAGCTGCTGGATGCGGGCGCCGCACTGAATCTCACCGGACCTCTGGGCACGAAGGAGCTGTCCCGGGACGATTGCTGCCCCGAACTCGCCTTTTACGAAAACGACGAGCTTGAATCCGTCGGGATCCCCGGAGAGACCTCTATCCCAGAGTTCCTGGTGCCTGGGCCGTACACCGTCGACAACGGCGACGGCGGCTCGGAGGTGGGATCGAGAGTGCCACCCTTTCAAGCTTCGCTCAACCTTCCAACGTCACTCACATGGAGCAATCGGGATAGCATCCCCGATCGAATCCCGCGGAGTGAGGACATGACCGTCACCTGGACTGGTGGCGATCCCGGCACACAGTTTGTCGTCATTGTGGGGCACTCACTACCCGCTGCCGCAGTAGAAGGCTCCTTTGTATGTACGGAGCGAGTAGAGGCGGGCCGCTTCACCGTTCCTTCGGTTGTACTCTCGAGTCTCCCGGTAACCAGAGAGTGGACCAGCGACGAGGAGTCTCCTACGGGAAGTTTAATTGTGGGGACTCAGCCGACGGCCGAAGCAGCGCGGTTCGTCGCGCCCGGAATCCATTGGGGGTATTTCACGTATATCGATTTGGAGTTGGAAGTGGTAAGGTACGAATAGTTCTCGCTCCCTCTCCCGATTGGCCCAGGTGCCCCTCTGCCATCCCGTCGGTACCCTTAACCCCCTATGCAGAGGAGTGGTAGACGTTTGGGCCATTGCGGACTGTCACTCTCCCCATGCCCCCAATCCCACCGGGGGTATGCCCTCGTTTTCAAGAACGGGTCCCGTCCCGCACCGTGGGTGAATTTGGAAGCAGCCGTTTAACGGTACAATTACCCCAGATTTAGGGGGCCATGATCGGCCAAACCATATCGCATTACAAAATCGTCGAGAAGCTCGGTGAAGGCGGGATGGGTGTGGTCTATAAGGCCGAAGACACCAAGCTCGAACGCACAGTTGCTCCCTTTTCATGACCACCAAGACGCTATATGCGTTGTTGTTGACCCTGGTCACCGCAAGTGCGGTCAGAGCCCAAACGCCTCCAGACCAGCCATATGTGCTTCGCTTCGACTGCCACAAGGTGGCGGCCACTCCAGCTGCTCCTGCGCTCGACCTCTCCGGGCCATTCACCGTGGAGACGTGGATCTATCTGGAAGATGATAGCGGCTCTGCCATCCGGCAGGAATCGCAGACCCCCGAGGGGGTGACCCTCATCAGTTTTGGGCTCGGCCACGACCTCCAGGAAACGGGGAATTGGCCAGTTACTTTTCAGTCGGCGGGGCAGGCCGGCTCCGCCTATATCGAGTTCCGAGAGCCGACGCCGTTCGACCGCTGGACGCACCTGTCCTCAACATTTGACGGCACCGAACTACGACTCTATCTCGATGGTCAGCAAGTAGGGCAAACACCCAGCAACCTCCCACTCAACGGCGGTGGCGCGCCTCTCGTCATCGGCGAGTTCGTTGGAATGCTCCGGCAGCTTCGTGTGTGGAGCCGGGCCTTGTCGGCCGCAGAGATCCAGACCACGATGACGCAGACGCTGACCGGGGCCGAAGATGGCCTGGTCGCGTACTGGCCGCTGGACGACGGTCTCGGATTGGAAGCTCGGGATTTGGGACCTAATCGCATCCCACTGCAGTTAGTCGAGAACACTTGCGAAATTGGTTCAAGCTGTTGGGGCATCAACCGGACTCCCAGTTGGGCGAGAACCGAAATCCTGGAAGCTGGTCCCTTCTACGAACTTCTCCGATTTCCCTACGTCACTCACGAAATCCTCACGCACGACTTCTTTGTGTTTCTGTACGGTTCAGTGCTGCTCGATCTCGGCTCTGACGGCACGCTCGATCTGTTTACGACGGTTGGCATGGGTCCTTGGCCGATTCCGCAGTGGCCGGCGAGCGCCTTTCTAAATGACGGCAAGGGTCATTTTTCGGACGCGACACCTCAGGTGCTGAACAATGACGACATTGCAACCAGTACGGTGAATCCCGTCGTGTTCGCCGAGGATCTCAATGGTGACGGCCTCACAGATATCTTTGTTGCGGAGCAAGGGATGGACGAGTTTCCTACCTCCGGAGGGCAGAGCAGAACCCTGATTCAAACACCAGACGGAAGGCTGGTCGATGAAAGCGACATTCGACTTCCCCCGGTGCTCAGCCACACGCACTGGGCCAGCGTGGGAGACATTGACAACGACGCCGACATCGACGTCTTTATGTGCAATGACTGCTGCGGGGATGAGGACGCGCGCCTCTACATCAACGACGGAGACGGATTCTTCACCTCGAATGCGTCCCAGTTGCCGCAATCTATAATAGGCCGCGACTTAAACACTTGCAGTGTCACTGCTTTCTTGGACGTGGATCTGGACGGCGACCTGGATCTTGTGTACGCTCCTCACGGTAACTTCAGTCCACGCGACTTTCTCTTGTTGAACGATGGAAGCGGAAATTTCAGCTTCGCCCCAACCACTGCTCTTCCACTGCGGGAGGGCGGCATAGAAGGAGGAACGGTCTCGCTCGAGACGGCGGATTTCGACAACGACGGATGGCCCGATCTAATTGGTACGAGACTTCACCTAAGCAGGGAAGCTCAGTTGCAATTGTGGCTCAACAACGGTAACGGAACGTTTCGTGATGCTACAGACCGCCTTCCCGTGAGCCACCGTGCGCTCAGGGGCGCCACCGGATTTCGCGTTGGTGATTTCAACGACGACGGGTGGGTCGATTTTGTGACCTTCGGCTGGTCGTCAATGCTCGCCTTGAACACGGGCCGGGCCTATTTCACTGATGTCTCCGAGCTCCTTCCGAACGGAACGAATCGTATGATTCTGCCGGGTGATGTAAACAACGATGGCCGCGTGGATTTTGTCGTGGCCCAAGGCGGCAGCATATTTGTTGCGGAAGGACTCGCAATGCGGCAGCAGATCGTTGCCCTGAATCTCAAACCCTACTCGGTCAATGCCATTCCGGCAACACCTTCAGAAACCGACATCCAAGTTCCCCCAGGGAGTCTGGTAAGCGCAGCCAGCTTTCTGGCTGGTTCGTTCGCTCCTGAGCAGTTGGTTTCCCTTTTCGGCAGCAACATCGCCGAGACGCTCTTTGCCCCAGAGTCGCTCCCGCTTCCCTTTGAATTGGGTGGGGTGACCGTAACCGTAGTTGACAGTGAAGGGACGTTCCATCCAGCCCAACTCTTAGTCGTTGCCCCCAATCAGATCAATTTCATCTTGCCGGCGGGAGTGAAACCCGGACTTGCCGCATTTTGGGTCACACGAGCCGATGGTCAGACGGCGAAACTGGCTGCGACGATCGGGACTGTGTCTGCCGGGATGTTCTCGGCGAACGCCAGCGGACAAGGACCGGCAGCCGCGACGTGGTTGCGTGTGGCGGGCGACGGAAAACGAACCGAGGGGTTGACGTTTGATCCGAACGCGGGCGGAACGAATCTGCCAATTGACCTGCGCGCTGAGAGTGACGAAGTCTACCTGAGCTTCTTCGGCACGGGGTTTCGTTTTCACACCTCAGTCTCGGTTCAGATCGATGGCGTAGCCATCCCAGTGCTGGGCGCCGTAGCGCAAGGTCAGTTCGCCGGTCTCGACCAAGCCGTCGTGGGCCCGCTCTCACGGGACCTTGCCGGACGCGGTGAAGTGGCAGTTGTGTTCATATTCGACGGCCAGACAACGAACGCCGTGACGGTGAACATACGGTAGGGTGCTTCAAGTGAACGACTTCGTTCTCATTCAGGTCCACTGCAAGTAGATCCTAAGCGGCCTGCTATCAGCTATATGGCCTACGTTCGCGGATAACTGTTGATAAATCCGAGTGTTGTACCGCTGGCGACACGACGGAAAGAGCGCGGCCAAACAGGGGACTTGTCGCAAGCGGTACAACGATTTGAAGGAAGCCCGACGACGAGCGTTGGAAGTCTATGCGGTTTGTATTCGGCGTGCGGACGGAGGCAAGACGGCGACGAGAGGGTTGCGACGCACAGAGAACGCATGGTCGGGACCGAATCGAGTGCTGATCCGAAGGGCGAACGTAAGGTTTCTGCCGTGCGAGCGGCGTCTGAAACGGGCGGAATCGTCCGTAAAAGTGGGCCCAGGCGCACGAGTACGGTGCGCGCCGAAGCGCGAGAGCGGCTCGAGGGGAGATGCGACGTGGCATCATGCGGCGGCGAGAGCGGGCGGGGCGCGAGTCCGCAGCTGGGCGGCGGTGAAACGTTCGACAATGAGCAAACGGCCGCCGCAACGAGGACAGAGCCAGCCGCTACGAGCGGGTTCGGAATCCGAGTAGGAGATCGTGCGCGAAGGGTTGACGCGAGCGATCAACCGACGACACAACGGCAACAGGTCGCCGCGTTTCGAGTTCGTCAGGAAGCCGTAGTAGCGAATGCGGTGGAAGCCGCTGGGCAACACGTGCAGCAGGAAGCGGCGCAGGAACTCGTCGAGTTCGAGCGTCATCAGCCTTTGCTGATTGCCATGGGCCGAATCGCGCCAACGGAACGTGACTTGGTTGAGTTCGAACGAAACCAGGCGTTGGTTCGAGATGGCGATGCGGTGGGTGTAGCGGCTCAAGTACTGTAAGGCCCGTCCCGGGTCTCCGAAGGGTGGCCGCACTTCGACCACCCACTGGGTGCGGTACAAGCTCCGCACAAACGCATTGAACTCACGCTCTCGATCGAGCGGTGCGAACCGCCCGTAGAAGCGTAGCTTGCCCTGGGCGAAGGCCTTCCGCAAGCCGTCGATGAACTTGCCGCGGAAGACCTCGGCTAAGACTTCCTTAGGCAGGAAGAAGTTCTTCGACGGCGCGTCGATCCAACGGCTGTGGTCGAGCGAGAGACCGCCGGCGGGAACGACAGTATGGACGTGGGCGTGTTCCTGGAGGCGCTGATTCCACGTATGCAAGATCGAGAAGAAGCCGATCTCGGCGCCGAGATGGCGGGGATCGCGAGCGACTTCGAGCAGCGTGTGTGCGCTCGCTCGCAGCAGCAGCGAGTAGATCGCATCCTTGTTCTGTAAGGCCAGCTGCGAGAGGACTCGCGGCAAGGTGAACACGACGTGCAGGTAGCGCACCGGAAGCAGCTCTTGGTGTCGAGCTTCCAACCAACGCTTGCGGGTGTTGGCCTGGCACTTTGGACAATGGCGATCCAAACACGAGTTGTAGACGAGGGGCGGTTCATGGTCGCAGTCATCGCAGCGGAGGCGATGACCGCCGAGAGCGGCGGTGCGGCAACGCTCGATCGCCGACAACACTTTGAGATGCTGCCCGCTGAGCCAAGCGCGGCTTTTCTCGACGAAACGCTCTCCGGCGGCGCGAACCAGATCGGCCACCTCCAGCGGCGGCCGTTCCATCTACGTTGTCTCGGGATCGTCTTTGTCGGTTGAGGCCAGCTCCAACGAGTCCAGCGGGCTGGCGACATCACTGAGATGCTTTGCCGACAGATGCAGATACCGCGCCGTCTCTTCCAGGTCGCGATGACCGAGCAGCATCTGAATCGTGCGCAAGTCCGCTCCGGCTTCGAGCAAGTGGGTGGCGAAGCAATGACGCAGGATGTGGGGGTGAGCGGGTTTAGTGATGCCGGCCCTCTTGGCGGCGTGGCTGCAAGCGAGCCAGGGCACGTTGCTCGTAATCGGATCATCGCTGATGTGCCACTTCCCGCCGGGGAATAGCCACTGCTTGGGCCTGCGCCGTAGTCGGCGAATGTGCTCGCGCAAGTTGACCAGCAACTGCTCGGAGAGCATCACGTCGCGGTCTTTACGGCCCTTGCCGCCGCGGACGTGCACGACCATGCGCTCGGAGTCGATGTCCTGGATCCGCAGCTGAGTCAACTCGGCCCGGCGCACCCCGGTGGCGTAGAGCGTCATCACGATCATGCGGTGAAAGGCGCTGTCGGCGGCGTTGATCAGACGAGCGACTTGTTGGGGAGAAAGGATGTTGGGCAGTCGGCGCGGTCTCTTCGGGTAGGGCGCTCGATCCAGGTTCCACTCTTGTCCGAGCGTCTGGATGTAGAAGAACCGCAGCGCCGCCACCCGTTGCGCCACGGTGTTGGCGGCGAGCTTGCGATCGCGAAACAGGTGCGCTTGATACTGGCGGATGTGCTGGGGCCCTAGCTGGTCGGGCCGCCGCTTGAAATAGCGCGCCAGGTCTTCGACTGTGCGGATGTAGGCGCGAACCGTGTTCGCGGAGTAGTTGCGACGCTCGAGTTCCTCGAGCATCTGTCGGCGTAAATGTGTCATCGGACACCTCCTTGTGGTGTCCCGACCTTACGCCTATCTTTACGTCTTCTCTCCGCTTACTCCCACGCGAAGCGTCTGCCGAAGGCTTCGTTCAAATCGGGTTCAAATCGGGTTCGCACTAGTAATCAGTGGCCGCTGGCCCGTAACAGCCTCCAACAAAGGCACTTAGACTGACTTTTCCGGGCTGGTGCCTGGGAAGTCCCCTTCTCGTCCATTGGGACGACCGTGTGGTCCCGATCTGGCCAGATCTCCCCCAACGGCGAAGTGCTGATCCAGCAGGCAGAGATGCGGATTCTGTGCTGGATCAACAGATGCCGACAAGGAAGGATTCAGGCCGGCAACAACTTGCCTACGACTGGCAGATTTGAAAGCGCTGGTTTGGAATTAGGAGATCTTACACCACTCCGGCCTTTGCGATACGTCGTCGTCCGGCCTACAATTTCGCTGGACAACTTCGACTGCGGATAGCCACTGAGAAATTTATTTCGCGGCAACAATCGTCGATGCCAGCGGCCTCGGTCGGCTATCGACACAGACGGAAATCGAGTCGGCTCAAGGACCTGGACCTGAGAGAATCGGTTTGTTGGTCGGAAAGCGTGTTGGCCATCTATTCTTCTGGACCGAGGGGATGGGTTACCTTTCGGGGTTGGACTCCCGGCACTGGATGAAACGTGCCTTCCGACCGTAACTGGGTTGTAGGTCGCGACGAACTCTCAGGTTTGCCCCTGAGTTGTCGTCAGACGAGAGTTAGGAATGAGTTGCTCGGTCGTCGTGCTATTGGTCCGAATGACTCGGCAGGATACGATTGCTGCAGCCTGAAGTTCAACTCGGCGATCCGGATTCCAGGTTCCGCAACGTTGGAGCCCACTCGTGGCGCCGCCATGTTTGCAGCGCCGAACATTCGTTGGCTCCGGTATACTGAGGGCTAGCGGTGTTCAGTTTTAAGAGATTTATTGCGGTTACAACGCTCGTCGCCCTGTTTGGGCTGAACGG
The DNA here is from genome assembly GCA_965248205.1 of Bryobacterales bacterium. GTDB lineage: Bacteria > Acidobacteriota > Terriglobia > Bryobacterales > UBA6623. The sequence continues at coordinate 3,841,418 of CBDFIS010000006.1, read as the reverse complement.
AGGGGGCATTCTACTGGCCTACTCCGAGGCTGGCTTGCCGAGCGAAGTGCGTTGCAGCAGCTCGTGTTGCAACCTGGGTAAAGCCGGGGCGGCCTTTGCGTCGTCGTGTTGCCAGCTTTGCTGCCACGAAGATACGAGCGAGACCAATTCTGAGCCGGCTCGTGAGCAGATTCCACTAAAGAAGGCGGACACCCGAGGGGTGCTTCTCAGGGCCCTCTCGAACCCGCTTCTCGTCACACATACGGGTCGGCTGTCGCCTGACCAGGACAATCAAGTTCCTGACGACGGCCATCCGGATCTCCACGTCAAACACTCCGTCTTTCTGGTCTAGGTCGCTCCTTCAACAGGATTAGTGCGTCTTGAGTTCGCCGCAGGCCTTTGCCTGCGGCCGGCAGCATGGTCCATGGAGGGAGCAAATGATCAGAGCACGTTTTTGCGGCGTCCTATTGACGCTGGTCCTGCTCGAAGGCCCAGTCTTCGGGCAGTTCGAAAGGGAGACCCTGCGGCTTGACCGCCTACTGGAAGAGGTTCGTTTCAGCAATCCGCGACTCAAGGCCGCGAGAGCCCGGTGGGACGCGGCGACAAAACGCCCCTCGCAAGAAGGGACGCTGCCCGATCCTCGGGTGTCTGTCCGGAACTTCGGTGTCGGCCGGCCGGTCTCGACGCTCAATACGAGCAATTTCGCTTTCGTGAGCCTCGGTGTCTCTCAGGAGATCCCCTTCCCCGGCAAGCTGAAGCTACGGAAGAACGTGGCTCTGGAGGAGGCGCGGGCTGAGGAGCAACTCTACCGGCAGCTCGAGCTCGACGTCCTGTCGCAGGTCAAGCTGCACTACTACGACTATTACTACTTCGCGAAAGCTTTGGAGACTGTGGCGAAGGACCGCGATCTGCTGAAGAAGTTCGTCAAGATCGCCGAAGCCCGATACGCCGTCGGAAAAGGAACTCAGCAGGACATCCTACGCGCCCAACTGGAACTAACCCTGTTGCGGGACCGGGAGGAGGTGTTCCGGCAAGAGCGAGACAGTGCTGTGGCGGCGATCAACACGCTGCTTGACCGGTCACCCGACGACTCGCTAGGGCCGCCAGCGGAGTTGGAACAAGCTCCGTTTCCAACGGAGGTGACGGGACTGTATCAGCAAGCTCAACAGCATTCTCCGGCTTTGCGGGCTCAGGAGCACGAGGTGAGCCGGAACGCGGCCGCTCTCAACCTGTCTCGAAAGAGTTACCGGCCGGACTTCCGCGTGGGCTTTGAGTGGCAGCATACCGGATCGATGTTCCGGGACTACTACGTCGCGGCGTTCGAGGCGAAAATCCCGCTCTACTTCTGGCGCAAGCAACGTCTGGGCGTGGAGGAGGCTGCCTCGAAGCTAGTCGAAGCTCGGCATACGTACCAGGCCAGAACACGTGACCTGCTGTTCCAGATCAAAGACCACTACTTGATGGCCCGTGCTGCTGACCGGCTGGTATCGCTCTACAAGACTGCGATTATTCCGCAGGCGACACTTGCCCTGGAGTCTGCGATCTCAGCCTACGAGGTCGGCTCCGCGGACTTTCTCACCCTGATCAGCGCCGCCACAATTCTCCTCGATTACGAATTGGAGTACTACAAACAGCTCGCTGCGTATCAGCAAACGCTGGCTCGCATGGAACCCGCGGTCGGCAAGACGCTTATTCCTTGAAGGGAGACGATGATGACCCGCAAACGAACAGTTCTGATCACAGCGTTGGCGGTGGTTTCGATCGCCGCTGCCTTCGGCCTCGGGTGGCGTCTAGGGAGGGGCGGCCATCCAGTGGACGCTCCTCTGCATGAGCATGACCTCCAACCGGTGAAGGCTGAGGGGGGCGAAATCGAATACTGGACGTGCACCATGCACCCCTCCGTGAAGATGAAGGGCCCCGGCAACTGCCCTATCTGCGCGATGGATCTGGTTGCGGTCAAGAAGCAGGCGGCTGCAACGGAACACGAGCACGACCTGCAACCGGTTACGAACGAAGAGGGCGAGATCGAGTACTGGACCTGCACGATGCATCCTTCCGTGAAGATGAAGGAGCCCGGGAAGTGTCCTATTTGCTCGATGGATCTGGTCCCTGTCCGCAAGGAATCTGGAGGCGCGGGAGAGGGGCGCACGACCGAGTCCGCGCGGGCGGTTCCTGAGAAGTCGCTGTTCACCGTCGATCCGCGGCGGCAGCAGATGATCGGAGTTCGCACCGACGCTGTGGCGGCGCGCAGGCTCGACCGGACGATCTCGACGATCGGGCGGGTCAGCTTGGATGAGCGGCGCATCACACACGTCCACACGAAGTTCAGCGGATGGATCAGCAAGGTTTTCGTCGATTACACCTGGCAGCATGTGCGCAAAGGCGAGCCTCTGTTCACGATCTACAGTCCGGAGTTGGTTTCGACGCAAGAGGAGTATCTGCTCGCGGTCAAGGCCCAATCAACGCTCGGCGATCACGCCATCCAAGAAGTTTCCGGCGGGGCCCACTCGCTCTTGAAAGCCGCTCGGCGACGTCTGCTGCTGTGGGACATTTCCGAAGATCAGATCGAGAAACTCGCTCGAACCGGTGAGGTGCAGAAAGACCTCGTGGTCCACTCTCCGGCAGAAGGCCACGTAAGCCACCGGAACGCTTTCGAGAACATGCGGGTCGAACCGGGCACGGGGATCTACACGATCGCCGATCATTCCCTTGTTTGGGTCCACGTTGAAATCTACGAACACGACATTCCGCTCGTGCGCCTCGGACAGCACGCTTCGATGACAGTCGAAAGCTATCCGGGTCGACGGTTCTTTGGAAAGGTCACCTACATCGAGCCTCACGTGATGGAGCAGACGCGCACGATGAAAGTGCGTTTGGAGTTCCCGAACGAGGACCTTACTCTCAAGCCCGGCATGTACTCGGACGTAAAGGTCAATGTGCCGAGCCGCACAGTCATTGCGGTCCCCGAAAGTGCTGTTCTGCGGACCGGCGAGCGCGATATCGTCTTCGTCGATCACGGGGAAGGGCGCATGGAATTGCGTCAAGTCCAACTGGGCGGACACGCCGGCGACTACTACGCGGTTCTGAAGGGTCTGAAGGTCGGCGAGAAGATCGTTGTTGCCGGGAACTTTCTGATTGACGCCGAAAGCAAGGTCCAAGGCGTGATCGCGAACTGGGAAGGAGATCCACAGCCGTGATCAACGCCATCATCGACTACTGTGCCCGCAACCGTTTTCTAGTCATCCTGCTCGCCGCCTTCCTGACGGCTTGGGGCGGGTGGGCCATCTACAACATCTCACTGGACGCGATCCCCGATCTCTCGGATGTGCAAGTGATCGTCTTCACGGAATGGCAGGGACGCAGCCCGGACTTGGTCGAAGACCAAATCACCTACCCCATCGTTACATCACTGCTGGCCGCGCCCAAGGTGCAGTTTGTTCGAGGGCAATCGTTCTTTGGGCTGTCGTTCGTTTACGTGATCTTCGAGGACGGCACGGACATGTATTGGGCCCGGAGCCGCGTCCTCGAATATATGCAGAGTATCCTGGGAAACCTCCCCGAGAGGGCCACACCAACGTTAGGGCCCGACGCTACCGGTGTCGGTTGGGTCTACCAGTACGCCCTCGTGGACGAGAGCGGGCAACACAATCTGCAAGAGCTACGCAGCTTTCAGGACTGGTATCTGCGCTACTGGCTGCAAGCGGTGCCCGGCGTCGCGGAGGTCGCCAGCATTGGAGGCTACGTCAAGCAGTATCAAGTCAACCTCGACCCGGACAAGCTTCGTGGTTACAACATACCGATCCGGCGTGTCATCGACGCCGTGCGGCGCAGCAACAACGACGTGGGCGGACGTGTACTGGAAATTGCTGCAACGGAATACTTCGTGCGGGGACGAGGCTACATCCAGTCCCCTCGGGATATCGAAACCATTCCTGTGGGCACCGACCGGCAAGGGACGCCGATCTACATCCGGGATCTGGGACACGTCACGCTGGGACCGGACATGCGGCGCGGATTGGCCGAGCTCAACGGAAAGGGCGAAGTGGTGGGCGGAATCGTCGTCATGAGGTATGGCGAAAACGCTCTGGAGGTGATCGATCGAGTCAAACAGCGGCTTCAGGAAGTCGAAGCGTCTCTTCCACCCGGGGTGAAGGTCGTGCCGACGTATGACCGCTCGGACCTTATCAAGAGGTCGATCGCAACACTTGAGAACACGCTGAAGGAAGAAATCGCCATTGTCGCCATCATCATCGTTCTTTTTCTGCTGCACATCCCGAGTGCGCTGCTGCCGATCATTGTGATCCCGATCGCTGTCGTCCTCTCGTTCATCCCGATGTACTACATGAACCTGACGGCGAACATCATGTCGTTGGGCGGAATCGCCATCGCCATCGGCGCGCTCGTGGACGCCGCCATCGTGGTCGTTGAACAGGTTCGCAAGAAACTGGAGCATTGGGATGCCGAGGGCCGGAAGGAACCGTACAAGCCGTTGGTCATCCAGGCAGTGAAGGAGGTGGCCGGACCGAGCTTCTTCTCGCTGCTGGTGATTGCTGTTTCGTTTCTGCCGATCTTCACGCTCGTGGCTCAAGAGGGGCGACTCTTCAAGCCGCTGGCGTTTACGAAGAACTTCTCGATGGCGTTTGCGGCAGTGCTGGCGATTACGCTCATGCCGGCACTGATCACCCTGGTCACCCGAGCAGAACCTTTTTCGTTCCGTCCCAGGTGGCTGGCCCGAATCGTGAATGCCGTCTGGGTAGGCAAGATCTATTCCGAGGAGAGGCATCCTCTCAGTCGGCCGCTGATCGCTGCGTACCGGCCGGTCGTAGAGATTGCCCTGCGATTCCGTTGGGCCGTCATTGCGCTCGCCGTTGTGGCTGTGGCGCTGACCGTTCCGATCTATCAGAGGCTCGGCTCCGAGTTCATGCCGCCCCTGAACGAAGGGTCCATCTTGTTCATGCCCTCGGCGGTTCCAGGGATGTCGATCACCGAGGCCACTCGGATTCTCCAAACCCAGGACAAGATCTTGGCGCAGTTTCCCGAGGTCGAGAGCGTGTTCGGCAAGATCGGCCGATCGCGTAGTCCTACGGACCCGGCGCCGCTGAGCATGGTGGAAACGACGATCCTGCTCAAGCCGCAAGACGAATGGAGGCAGGTCGAGCAGCAACGATGGTACTCAAGTTGGGCTCCGAACTTCATAAAGGACTGGATGCGCGAGATGTGGCCCGAGGCGCGCCCGATGACCTGGGACGAGTTGGTGGCCGACATGGGTCCGCACGTTCGGTTCCCGGGTATGGCGAACATCTGGTGGATGCCGGTGCAGACCCGCACAGAAATGTTAGCCACCGGAATGCGCAGTAACCTCGGGGTCAAAGTCTTCGGGCCCGAGCTGGCCACGATTGAAGAGATCGCCGTCGAGATTGAAGAGGCGCTGCGGAATGTTCCGGGAACGCGCAGTGTCTTCGCCGAGCGTGTGACAGGGGGATATTACGTTGATTTCGACATTCGCCGCGAAGCTGCGGCACGATACGGACTGACCGTCGGCGATGTGGAAGACGTAATCGAAACAGCGATCGGCGGAAAGAACATCGCGCAGACGGTCGAGGGCCGTGAACGGTACCCGATCAACGTTCGCTACCTGCGCGAACTCCGGGATGACGCTGAGAAGCTGCGGGACGTGTTGATCGCAACGCCGACTGGGGCCCAGATACCGATGTCCCTCGTCTCGGACATTCGCTACAGCAAGGGCGCACCGCAGATTCGCGACGAGAACGGGCAGGTTGTCGGTTACGTGTTTGTCGACGTGGAGCACAAGGACTATGAAGGCTACATCCGCCAAGCTCAGCAGGTCGTCCGCGAGAACGTGGCTCTGCCTCCGGGCTATCGGATTGAATGGGCGGGTCAGTACAAATACCTGCTGCGGACGCGCGAACACCTGAAGGTGATTCTCCCGCTGACGCTATTTATCGTCATCGTGCTGCTGTACCTGAACACGGGGTCCGGCATTAAGACGGCCATCGTCCTGCTGGCAGTGCCTTTCTCCGCCATTGGAGCCATCTGGTTGCTGTACTGGCTCGGCTACAACATCAGCGTCGCGGTGTGGGTCGGACTGATAGCCCTCCTCGGCGTCGATGCGGAAACCGGGGTGTTCATGCTGCTCTACCTCGATTTGGCCTTCGACGACCGAAAAAAGAAAGGCCTGATGAGGTCGATGGAAGACCTCAAGGAGGCAATCATCGAAGGCGCTGTAAAACGTGTGCGGCCCAAAGTGATGACGGTTGCAACGACGTTCATTGCGCTCGCACCGATCATGTGGTCAACGGGAACAGGCGCAGACGTCATGCGGCGGATCGCCGCACCGATGGTCGGCGGAATCCTGACGTCGTTCCTGATGGAGTTAGTGGTATACCCGCCGATCTACCAGATCTGGCGGGGGTTCGAGGTCCGACGGGCTCAACGGGAGGCTCATCATGTGTAGAGTTGCTGCATTTTTGTTAGTAGCGGTTGCCACCGGTCCACTGGCCCGCGGCGAGTTCCGCTATGAGGTGAGTCGGGACAAGTTCTGGGGAGGCGAAGCGGGTGCGCTGACGATCGACCGTAGCGGTGTGCATTACCGAAGCAAGAACGAGAAAACGGTTCTTGACTTTGCGTTTGACGACATCCGAGAAGCGGACGTGTCCGATCCGCGGAAGGTGCGGCTTTTTAGTTACGAACGAGCGAAGAAGCGCCTCGCGCGCCCTCGCCTGTACCAGTTCAAGATTCTTGAGGGAACCACAGGCGAGGCTCTCGCGGCGTTCCTAGCTGAACGACTGGAGCGCCCTGTGGTCGGCGCTTATGGAATCCAAGAAGGTGCCGGCGGGATTCGGGCCTATCACCGTCACGTGTTGGGCGGGTGCGATGGGAGCCTTCGCTTTGACGGGGATGCTGTCGGGTTCGACAGCACGAACCAGAAGCACTCAAGAACCTGGGTCTACGCGGACATCGAAACGATCGGAACGACGGACCCGTTCCACTTCCGATTAACAACCTACGCCGAGACTTACAACTTTGATCTAAAGGAGCGCCTGTCACCAGAGGACTACCGGTCGATTTGGCGCAGCTTGTACTCACAAGCGAGCGAATCCCAGCCGGGCCTGGTTGATCCTCGCTCGACATCGCGACCAGTCAGAAAGTCGGGAACCGATGCAATAAATTAGAAAAGGGAAACTAATACGGGTCGCGCTGAACTGGTACGAAGAGTTCCGCGACCGCGAGCAGGACTAACACTCATGAAACGAATTACATAGCTCTCGTCTGCGGATACCTGTCGAGATATCTTCCTTCGCGTTAACAATCTCAGGCTTCTGTTCTTAACTTCCTCTAACAAAGCCACTTGAGTATGGTTTCCCGACTCGGCGGCGGAGCGCCAGTCTCACTAGATCCTGTGTAACGGCGAAGGGTTATTCCATGGTCAAGACAATCGTGCGTACCCGTAGTAGAAAACGACTGTTGGTACCGATAATTCCGATGAGGAGATTCTCTAATGTTAAGCCGGAACACATCAGGAACCCGAGAAACGCCAAAAGCAGCGTTCCAAGCATGGTGACGCACGAGGCAGCGACGTACCGACCGAGGATTGGCTTGTACTGGGTTCAGAACGTGCTTTGACGCGTGAAGCTTTTACTAACGATACTGTTTCAGTCTACTCATCGTCCGGTGTCCTTGACGCGGCTCTGGCAGCCGGTCTGTGAGCGACCCGGTCTGCGGGAGGCTAGAGCTTCTCACCTTCCACGATGCTCGTTCCGAAGTTGTCTTGACCCGCATTTCCAATTTGATTTCGGCATCCCGACCTTGCAGCGGCCTTCAGCGTCTTTATTTATAGGGGTTCAAGCCCTGTCAGGACGCACGGAGGCCAACACCCAATGGGTGAAAAAGAAAACAAGCCGTTTCAGCTCACCTTCAACGGATTTCTCAAAGTCGATTTCCAAGGATCGCGCGTCACCTCGGATGGTGGCCTGATTCTCATTCGGGAACTGGACGAGCGGCTCGGACTGGGCAAGCTGATCGACGAGCATCTGACGGATTCGCGGCAAGGCACAAACAAGAAGTTCCCACTGGCCGACCTGGTGCGGCAATCGGTCTACAGCCGCCTCGCCGGCTACGAGGATCTCAACGATGCTGCCCGTGTCTCGGCTGACCCGACTTTTCGTCTGATCGGCTCGAAGAAGAACTGGGATCGCGGCGGGGCGCTTACGTCGCGTCTACAAAGCTTTGAGGCAGAGCTGCTGGCCAGTGAAGAGAACCTGCTTGGGCTGATGGCGGTGAACCGCGAGTTGGTCGCTCAAGCCCAAGCGCAGGACGAGTCCGAGCGTGTCGTGCTCGATATGGACTCCACGGAAAGCCCGGTCCACGGTCAGCAGGAAGGCAGCGCTTACAACGGCCATTTCGAGTCCACCTGCTACCACCCGCTGTTGCTGTTCAACCAGCACGGTGATTGTCTGGCGGCGAAGCTGCGAGCGGGTAACGTGTCCAGCGCCGAGGACTGGGACGAACTGCTGCTGCCCGAGATCGAGCGCCAACAGGGAGAAGGCAAGCAAGTGACGTTCCGCGCCGACGCCGCCTTCGCCAAGCCGGAGATCTACGAGGCGTTGGAGGATCGCGGAGTGGACTACGTCATTCGCATCCCAGCAAACAAGAACCTGGAGTTGGAGATCGAAGAGATTCTGTTCCGTCCGCCGGGCAGGCCGAGCCTGAAGCCACTAGTGCGCTACAAGAGCTTCCGCTATCAGGCCGCGAGTTGGTCGAAGCCTCGGCGGGTTGTGGCCAAGGTTGAGCACCACCAAGGCGAGTTGTTTCCTCGCGTCGGGTTCATCGTCACGAGCATGAGCTTGCCCAGTCGGTCGCTGGTGCGCTTCTACAACAAGCGCGGCACGGCCGAGCAATGGATCAAGGAAGGCAAGCAGGCAACCCACTGGACACGGCTGTCCTGTCATCGTTTCCGGGCAAACGAGGTGCGTTTGCAGTTGAGCGTGTTGGCCTACAACCTGGGGAACCTGTGGCGGCGGCTGGGGCTGGCGCAGAGGATCAAGAACTGGTCGCTGACGAGCTTGCAGCATCGGTTGATGAAAACCGGAGGGCGGCTGGTCAAGCATGCCCGCTATTACTGGCTGCTGTTGGCCGAGGGGCATCTCAACCGCAAGCTGTTCGCTGAGATGCTGGGGCGGATCTGGGCGCTGCCTGTGCCAGGCGGGTAACGGGCGACGGCTGCGACGGAGAAGAGACGCTGGGTTGCTGAAGAGGGAACTACTCGGAGCCGTGTCGGCGAAAAGCCCTCCAGCGAGCTGGAACGCGGCGATCGAGCGGCATTCAGCGACCCAAACGGGAGCGAACGGAGCATCGATCGTGAGAGGAAGACGAAGACCTTGCACCCGAGCCGCGGATCGGAGTATCCTGACCATCGCGGGATGGCCAAAACGGAAATTCCAGTCAAACAGATTCAAGTACCACCATTTCGAGAAGTAGAAATCCGCCTGAGTGAGGTCCGCGTTGTAATACACCGTCGAAAAACTAACGATCGAGTAGCCCCACCGCTGTAGGAATTCCGTCAACCGGTTCTTCCGCAGCAATCGCCTCACCGGGCGCCAGTCAGCCTTGTCCTTCAAATCGGCGGCCACGAGGCTGTCTATGTATTCGGCGTTTAGAGTGGCCGTTACCGAGAGAGCGGTAAGAGAATAATTCGCCAGGCTGCCCTGGGCGACGTAAAACCCCTTCTCTTTGAGGCCTCGAAGAAAGTCGGAGTTGTCATATTCATAGAATTCCTTCAGAACGTCGCTGCGCCCGTACCCATCCAGAACGATAAAGTAAATGTCCGCTTGAAGGGGGGTCACCTTGGTGATCCGGAACCCGGAGGCGGTGTACAACTCCTCCCACTGCTCTCTGGTGCGCTCTTTTCCGCGAATGAACAGCATCATCTGCAAATCCAGCATTTTTGCGGGAACCCCACTGGAGTCACCCATCGGAGGGAGCACGGAATCCACGCAGATCAGACGTCCCTGCCCGTCCATGCTTTCATGACAGTTCCGCAGGATTCGGAGACAGCTCTCATCATCCCAGTCGTGCACGATGTGCTTCAGGATATAGGCATCGCCCGTCGGCACGGTCTCAAACATGTCCGCGCCGAGGTATTCGAGCCGGGCTGCTACGCTCGCGTCGGAAACCGGGAACTTCTTTTGCGCCACCGGGATGAGCTCCGGAACGTCGAGCAGCACGCCGTGCAAATTCGGATAGCGCTCTAGCAGCGCCACCACCATGTGCCCAAAACCGCCGGCGACATCCACGACCTTCTTGACGCCGCTGAAATCGCAATTCTCCAGCACGCCTCGCATGGAGTTCAGGCTGTTCGATTTCATCGCCTCCCCGAAGGTCTCTAGCTCTTTGGGGTTTGCGGTGAGGTAGTCCCACCACTCCATTCCGAACACCTGCTTTACCTGCGGCTCGCCGGTCCGGATCGACTCTCCCAATACGACCCATCCCTTCAGCCAGGTGCCGCCGAGCTCCTGGGCGACCACCTTGACGGATACCGGCGAATTTGAGGTCAAGACGTCGGAGAGTTCCGAGGGGCCAAACCTTCCCTGGGGGTCCTCGGTGAAGAGGCCAAAGCTAGCGCAGGCTCGCATCACGCGCTCCAGCGCACCGGCATTTGCATCGATCCCGCGATCGACCAATTCCGCGGCGCTCATCGGCCCGTGTTCTTTCAATACGTCCGGAATGTCGAGACTAGACACTTCCGAGATCGTCCGCGCGATCCAGCCTCCCATCACCATCTGCATAACCACCGCCTGCGCCTCAGGATTCTGCACCGCCATAGGTTTCTCCTTCACCAAAACGCTGGATAGTATAGCCGGACCCGTCGGCCGCGGGCAAAGGGAGTTTCTTCAAGCAAGGGCAATCACGGGGCAACGTAATACGAAGGGTCCCACCTTCGGCAGGACAGCAGCCACTGCGGAAGCGGTATCGTGGTCGCCTGGGGCCTGCACCTGTTAACCCACAGGGCCCCAAATCCTCACTGACGGCGAAGGGTTTATTGCCCGCACTTGAATCCCGCCCCCGGCGGATTTCCAGCGAATGCGCGGACTCCTCCACCTCCTCCTCAACCCAATCTGACAACATGATAGGAAGGGAGTAAGTGTTCACCATGTCCCCGGCAAGTAACGGATAGTAGTCCAGGGAGATCAGCCCTGGGTACCGTTGACAAAGCACAACAAGCCCTGCAAGGGCGCAGGAAAACACGCTTCGACAATTAGCTGCTGTCAAATAGCCGCACAGAGGCGTGAGCGTTAGCCCGCCGGCCCGAGCCATACGCTCATAGGTGAACTTCCGAACCCTGAGCGCTCGTTGTGCACCCGGCAGTTCCACTTACGCGGGGAACCCAGGTGACTCCGGGTACGTAGTTACTTCATAGGTCCGCGCGACGGATTCTACACCCACGTGACAGTCGCCTGAGACCCTACAGGATTCGCGATGGCACTCGCCGAAGAGTCGCGGAAAACGCATCTTACGGAAAGGGTGTGGCCGGGGCTCGGCGGCCGCCCGAAGCAGCGCTGCTCCGCCGTTTGGCTCGCCTTGTGGCTCATCCCTTGCGCCGGCGAGAGCGCTGGGCTGCCCGCCGGCGAAATTGTCCGTCGGGCCTTCGCCGCCGAAGAACAGAACGACAAGGTAGCTCGCGATTACACCTTTCACGAGCGGTCGGAGCAGCGCAGTTTCGACAAGAAGGGGGGTCTGAAATCCAGCCGGTCGAAGACTCACGATCTCACTATTCTCGACGGCTCGGTGTACCGGCGCCTCATCGCCCGCAACGACCGAGAGCTAGAGCTGCAGGAGGAGAAAAAGCAGCAGCAAAAACTCGAAAAAAGCATCGCGCGCATGCAGAAGGAGACACCCCGGCAGCGCAAGACGCGTCTCGCGAAGCAAGAGAAAAAGAAAACTGAGGAGCGCGAGTTTGTCGCCGAGGTCCAGCGGGCTTACGATTTTCAGCTGGTGGGGGAGGATTGCGTTGATGGAATCGAAACCTACGTGATCGACGCCGAACCGAAACCGGGCTACAAACCCGCTAACAGGCGTGCTCGAATTCTATCCAAGCTGCGTGGGATCTTTTGGATCGCCAAGGACGACTACGCCTGGGTCAAGCTTGAAGCGGAAACCATCGAGAAGGTCTCCTTCGGGCTGTTTCTGTTCAAGCTCAATAAAGGCGCCAAGCTGCGGTTTGAGAAAACTCGCGTCAACGACGAAGTTTGGCTGGTCGATACCTTCCGAGTGAGATTCAAAGCCCGTCTAGGTTTGATCAAGGGATTCAACAGCGAGTTCTTGAGTACCTACAGCAACTTCCGCAAGTTCACCGCCAGCTCGCGAGTAGTTTCGGTGGCTGGGCTTAGCGAAGAGCGGCTCCCCTAGTTGCTCATGCCGACATTAGACGCCTTCTACTGAATGTAGCCCAAGCTTCGCAGGCGTTGTAGTTCCTCGTCGCTCATGCCTTCGGTTGAGTCGGCGGCCGGAAGCTTGGCTGCCTGCGCGGCTTCTCTCCAGTTTTGAAGCTCGGCCAGCAGCTTCTCCACGACGTCGGGGTGTTCGTCCGCGACGTTCGCAAGGTCCAGAGGGTCTTTCGTGTGGTCAAAGAGCTCGAACTCGGGTTTGCCCGAGGAGCTTTTCGTGTTATGAATCAGTTTCCAGCCGTCAAGCACAATCGAGATAGCCTCGTCTTCGCGCGGGCGAGGCCCGCCGCTCTGCTGGGTCGTAGCGCGTTCCGAGACCGCCGCACGTCTCTGCCAGCCCAAGTTCCCGGCCAGACCAGCCAGAGTCGATTCGGTCACATCCGCCTGTCGTAGTTCCTTAGCCGCCGTCATAAGCGGCACGAGGCTCTGGCCCTGCAAGCCTTCCGGCAAGGGCCGTCCGGTGACTTCGAGCAAGGTTGGCATCAGGTCGATGCTGCGAACCGTTTCATCGATCACGACCCCGCCGGGCACGACACCAGGCCAGAACAGCACCAAAGGTACGTTTGTCAGTTCGCCATAGAGAGTCTGTCCGTGAAACATGCGCCCATGGTCGAGGAACTCTTCACCGTGATCGGCGATGAACGCGATGACGGTGTTTTCGGCTAGGCCGAGCGTCTTCAGCCGCTCGAGCACCCTTGCTAGCTCGACGTCCATGGCGCGGATGGAACCGTCATACCAGTCCTTGTCGTACGCAAGGTATTCCTCGGTATCGATATCCGCGTCTTCGAATTGCCGGCGCGTACCCATGGCTCGCGTTCTCATAAAGGGATCAGGTATCACTTTCCGAAGCTTGTCGGCATCGCGTTCGTGCCCTTCCTTCTTGCCGGCATCCGCCCACATTGAGTCAAAGGGGCGGCGGGGCTCGTAGGGGTCGTGCGGGTCGAAGACGTGAAAGAAGACGAAAAACGGGGCATCACGATGTTCCTCCAGCCAGGCGCACAAGCGGTCCGCGTAGACACGGGCGGTCTTTGTGCGGCGCTCGAGTTGGGTCGATCCCAGTTCGTGGAGCTCTTCGTACCCTTGATGTAGGTTGGTCAGCTTTCCCGTAAAGGCCACCGAGGAGTAGCTAACCGTGGCGTAGCCGGCTGCGCGATAAGCTTCGGCCAACGTGTTCGCGACCGCCGGAAGCCGGTCCGTGACCTCGGCGACTCCGTGGGACGTGGGGTAGAGCGAGGTCATGATCGAAGGCACGGAGACCTTCGTCCAAGTCGCTTGAGAAACGACATCGTGGAAAAGGGCGCCCTCGGCGGCCAGCCGGCTGAGAGTCGGTGCGGTTTGCCGCTTGTAGCCGTAAGAGGCGAGATGGTCTTTTCGCAGGGTGTCGGCCACCATGAGGATGATTCCCTGCGGAGCCGGTGCGCGACCCAGAGCATCTGACGGTTCGCCCGCCCGTGCCGGCATGCCACCCCGCGCACGAACCACCGGAGCGCCCCAAAAACCTAGTGTTCCGTCTTCCGCGTCGGGCAGGGAAAACGCGAGAGTCACGTCCTTGCCGCCATAGCCGGCAAGATCAACATGTGCGGTTTCCCAACGATGCGGAGTCGTTATCGTGCGTTCGAGTAGCGGCACATCTTCGTCCGCTACCGACGAAACGGTGACGCGGAAGGTGAGGGGTCCGTCCTCCGGCGTTCCGACATGGAGATCGAGCCACGGATCGTCGGGCAGGGTCAGAGACAGCCGGATCGACTCGGGCGATCGGGCTACGACCGTCTCGCGGAAGATCTCGGCAAGACCCTGCCATCCTACTCCTGATGGAATCCGGGCGAGGCGCTCCCGCTGCGAAAGAAGGCGCAGGGATTCGATCGCGAACTCGGCCCCTTTCGCATCCGTCGGCCGAAACAAGATATGGTGGATGCCGGATAGGCGGACAGAATCACGCGGGCGTAACGTATAGGTCTGGAAGCTCTCCCCGGCGACGATAGGTGTGCTCAGACGCCAGGGTTGGCTCAGCCCCGTGGCGCTGGCCAGAACATCGCCAAAGTTTACATCCTCGGGTCCAGCGAACTGGAGACTAAGGTTGGCGCCCTTATCAACCCGCATGCGCACTTCGACCTCGGCGAGCAGGTCTTCGTCTTCGAGTCTTTCGGCGCGGCGGACGTAGATGATCGGAAAATCGGTGGTCGTGCGGCCCTGAAGGCGGCCTTCGCGGATTCGAAGTCCTGACACGCCGGCTCCGGACTTCCATCCCAGGCTGGCTGTGGCCTTTTTCGGAGGCCGGTGGGACGGCGGCTCAGCGAAACTCCACGCGATCGGCGAGCTGGTCGTTTTGACCTTGGTAGGCGTATCCACGACCATCTCGGGCTGAAAGCGGTCGACAAGTCGAATGGCGATAGGGGCATCCGAGCTGCCGCAGCCGCCGAGAAAAAAGGGGACGAAGGAAGCGAGCACGACAGGATGGCAGAGGCTTTGCCCGCGAAGACCAACACATCGCGGGAGGGGGTTCGGGCAGGCCTGCAATAGTCGAAATCCAAGTTTCATGAGGTCGGTCTACTCCGTCGTTAACTTGCCCTATGCTAGTACGAGCCCGGCCAGGGCTCAACTGCCGCTGATTCCAGATACCGTTCGCTAGAGGACACGGGTGCGAATTGCTCCCCCCGGGGCGGCGAGCTAGAGGCGAGGGTTGTAGCGGCTCCGAACTACGTAACAGGTGGTCCCCCCGGGCGCGACATGTCGCGCCCATAACCGCGGACTTCCTTCCGCGGCTCTGTTTTGCTTGTCGCCGGGCCATGACCGCTCACTCGCTTTCGCGGCTCTGTTTCGCGTGTCGCGAGAGTGCGAACTTTGTAACTAAGCACTAGAAGGGTCGGACCGCCCCTATGGCCAGACGCCCGGCCGAGTCACGAGCAATGTCAGCTTCCGCTCGGACCCTCGTCATCCAGTCCAAGTAACGAAGGCCGACGCTGCCATCCGCATGGAGCGTCATCACGCAAAAGCCATTGTTGCCGCGCCCCTGCCGCAGGTGAGTGGAAGCTGGGAAACGAGCCTGGGTTTCCAGGAACAAAAGCGGCGCCGGTGACGGCTCGCCGTGCCGCTTGCGTCCGTAAGGATAGCCCCCGTGCCCGATGCAGCTTCCAATGAAAGGGCTGCCGCTCCCATGGTTGAACAAGGCGCAGTAGTGAGTATTGCCCCAGAACCACATGTCAATCAGCTGCCGGCCGGCCAGATCACGCAGGTCCGACGTCAACAGATCGGTCAGTTCATCCTCTCCGTATTCGTACGGATGGTTGGCGCTGAACAGGATGTTCGAGCGGCCCGACTGCCGGCCGTCCACGAGCCGTTCCTCCAGCCAGCCCAGAAGAGCTGCCTGCTCGAAGCACCCGTCCTCGTGGTAGGCGGTGTCGATCCCGATCAATTGAAACTTTTCTGATTCCAGGGCAAAGTAGCTACCCTCCTGACGCTGCCGCCCGGGGTGATCCAGCCTTTTCCGATCGATGTGGTCAAAGTACCAGCGCCCACCGCGGTACATCTCGTGGTTCGCGTTGAGAAAGAACAGTTCCGTCTGGCCCACAACGTTCTGGAGAGGCTTCCGGACAAAGTTTTTGAACTCGCCTTTACGGCCGGCATAGTACACATCCCCGCAATGGATACCCAATGGAAAGTGGCGGTCTTCGAGTTGTTTGGAGATGTAGTTCGACTGGTATTCGCCCGTGCCCCAGTCGCTGAACAGCGCTACTTCGAAGGGCGATTGAGCGGAGGGCTCGGGCAGAGGGTAGCGGAATTGGCCGGCGAAGTCATCGTGTTCGCGGAAAGGCTCTTTGTCAGCGCCGAACAAGAACGGGACGGTCGTATTAAGAATCCACCGAAAGGCGTCAGCGGCGGTCTCGAATCTGCGCCGGCCGGGGTTGATCGGATACCGCTCCAGATCCATTCCGGGAAAGCTGAAGTCGTCCGGCAACCTTTCCCCCGCGGACTCGAGGCTTTCCGCAGCGAGGAAGGACCGTTCCGCGCCGCTCGGGTTGTTGAGGGCGAAGCGTACGTCCTCCAGAGCTTTATCGAGCTGATCCTCGGTCAGATTCTGATCAACCGCCCTTCGGAAGAACGCTAGGGTTTCGCGCGGTTCACGGAACAGACATTGCTGAATCTCTGCCAGATTCTCCGGGTTGAGGTCTAGCTCATCGTCCTCGTCTTCGGGATCCTCCACCGGCAACCCGGATGCCGCGTCGACGCTGCGGCGCAGCAGAGCACAATCCGATTCCGACGTGGGAATGCGGTTGAACGAGACGTCAAGCTTCTCGAAAACGCTGTGAATGTTGCACGCCAGGGCTTTTTCCTCTTCCGGGGCGGGATCGGATTCCCCGGCGAAATGCAGCCCGACAACCACATTCTGGTGCTCTCCCTCAGCGATCATCCAGACACTGCCTGAATCGCCGCCCTTGGAGACTTCGCCGTCGGCAGGACGGTGTTCGGGGTCCGGTCGTATCTCAAAGCCTCCGATCTCGCGCATCCCCACCCCGCGGTAAGCGATGTTCGACGTGACACCGGTCCGTTTCACAATCCCGCGGGTGACGCCCGTGGTGCGTCCCGACTTGACAACCCGATCGCGCAGCTCAACCTTCCCGATTCTGCGCTCGGGGATCACATCGAGGCCCACGATGCGTTCGTCAAAACCACGGTCCTCGATCGACGCGATCGCACAGTCGCCGGCCAAGCCGAGGTGGCTGCGCACGAGTCTTCCCGCGAAGTCCTTCCGCCGGGAGCCGCCGTCGTGGCTGCCGGGTTGGATTACCCGATCCCCGATCTCGCCCGTGCCCCCTTGCAGCACATGCCAGTTGCTCAAGATGTAGGGCTTGCCCGTTCGCTTGTCGTAGACGACCGCCCCGAGGGTGCCCGCACTGACGTCTTTGTGAGCGATACTGATGCCCGGTTGGAGAGGGTCTTGGCGGGAGCGCCGAATCCGTCGGTCGCTCGGCGAATCTGCTTCCGCGTCCTCTCGCTCCGCGACGATGATAACGGTGGGCTCGTACACGCGCTTATCAACCTGGACGCGCACTTGATTCCCGTATTCGTCCTCAATAAAGTCGGGCAGCTTCTCGAGCCCTTTCTCCCCGAGACTCTCCAGCGCGATCTTTTCCTCCACCGTGAACTGAATGCAAAGTTCGTCCGTCTCTTCGCCAGTCGCCTTGTCGATTCGGTAGCCGACACCAACGGACGTGACTCCCTTTGTGTTCAGATAACGCTGCGCCCTGCGGCGCACCAGCTTGATAAGCTCCCGCTCACTCGACTTCTTAGCCGGCTTTTGTCGATTGGTTTTCGCCATTTTTCGGACTCCTGAGACCAAGATTTAGTTGAAGAGCGCCCTCAGTTTATCCTCATTTACGTTTTTTCGCTAGGGCCTCTTTATTGGCTGTGTTTTCAGGACGGCGACTTACTCGGGGACTCGGTGTCCATGAAGTGGTAGCAGATCATGTGGCAGATCATCATATGGCCATCTTCGATACGGCCCATGTGTTTGTCGTCGACGTGGACGTTGAGTTTGACGAGCGGTCTAAGCTTGCCGCCGTCGCGACCGCTAAGACCGATCGTGTAACAGCCGATGGAGTTGGCTTCTTCGATAGCACGGATGACGTTCGGGGAGTTCCCGCTGCCGCTCAGCGCCATCACGATATCCCCGGGCCGGGCGAAGTTCTTCAGCTGCTCGACAAAGACCGCGTCATAGCCAACGTCATTCGCGTACGCGGTCATAGTCGGGATCTGCTCGCTGAGCGCCATGATCCGAAAGCGCTTGGGACGCCCGTAGCTGGCGCCCTTCACCATGTCGCAAGCGAAATGGTTCGCGGTAGCAGCGCTCCCCCCGTTGCCACAGACGAAGATTTGCCGGCCCTCCTCGCGCGCCGTTGAGAGGACATCAATAGCCTTCTGCACTTGGCTGAGATCAATCGTCTCGAGAGCGTGAAGAAGCTTGGCCTTGTATTCGGTGGGAAAATTCATAGCGTACCGCTGCCGTTTTACTGCCTAGTGAGAACAAACTCGATCGGAGAGGGAATCATGCCTGTCCGGCCACAGGCGCTGCGTGTTTCTTCGACGATTTATGAGACTAATCGGGGACTGGAAGCCACCTGAAAAAGATCCTCAACAACCTGTTGGGGTGAGTTAACCCGCTCACCTCGCGGGTCACTTCGCCAGAGAGTTTGCTTTCGTCAATACCTCTGACGGCGCTGCCACGCCAGTGCCTTCTTTCATGATCGTAACACTGGAGACCAGATTGCCGAACAGCACCGCCCTCTCAATATCACCGGTCGCGTAGAGGGCCAGCGCCATGCCCGCGGCGAAACTGTCACCCGCTCCACAGACGTCGACTGGTTTCTCAGTGTCAACGGCCGGGACAAGTTGTTCCCCATGGTCGTGCACCAGAAGAGCGCCCCGCTGGCCCTGTGTCACGATGAGCGGATGTTCGCCGATCTTCTCGCGCAGGCGCTGGTAGTTAGTCTCTCCGAAAATCTTCTGGCTGGCCTGATCGGCTTCCTGCAAGTTGGGCTTAGCAATGACATTTCGAAACAACTCGATGCGGGCCCGCGAATCGGCAATGACAATCTTGTCGGGGTTGCGCTCGGAAACGTCGGCAATGACCTCACGGAACAAGTTCGACAGGACTCCGCCCTTCTTAGTCTCGGCCTGGTCCGATACAAGAATAACGTCAAAATTTTCATACGCGGAATGAAACGTTGCGATGAGTTGATCTTCTGTTTCGCTGGGCAGAGGCTTGGTGTTGATGAAATCCAGCCGTGGGTGGTCTTCCTTTCCGTTGGCGGCGTTGATGAGCTTGGTGTATGTGAACGTCTGCACCTCAGGAGATGCAACCAATAGACGATAGTCGATGTTTCGGTCTGCCAGCGACCTCTCGAGCTCAAGGCCGAAGCCGTCTTGTCCGATAGCTCCCAACACCGACACACGGGCGGCGCCCAACGCGGCCAGATTGCTGGCTATCGTTCCCCCGGCGCCCGGCGTAACCTCGGTTTCGACGACACCAATGCGAGGGATACCCGTTTCGCGCGACGGCTCCGACGCTTCGGGGTCGTAGCGGCACCAACGGTCGAGACAGATGTCGCCAACGACCAGAGCGTTGCAGTCGGAGAACTGGTCGAGCAGAGTTTCCCACTTCATGACGATTCCCCGTCCAGGATAGCCCGGCGGAGAGCGGGCCAGACGGCGCGGTGGTCTCCGCAGACATAGAAGCTACTCCCGCCATCGGCCACTGTCCTTACCAACATCGTCTTGTGCGGGCGGAAATAGTAGCCCGGGTCGGTCTTGGGAAGCTCTTTTCGATAGTCCCCTTGAATGGGCACTAAATCGAAAACGGCCGTCGTAAGATTCTTGATAACCCGGCCCTGCTGGTGAGCCACATTGCGGGCCATTGCCAAGGCTTTCAGAAAAACCTCGGGGCCCATGATCGCGGAACCGAAGTTCAGGAGCACGCCACCTTCGAGCTTTTCGACTGCTCGCGTGAAAACCAAGAAATCGCGGTAGCTGGACTTGCCGATCGCCGCGCCGTCGCAATTCGGATGTTCATGAATGATGTCATAGCCAAGGCCGACGTGCACCGTGGCCGGGATCGATTGCTCGTAGGCCGTCGCGAAAAGGCTGGCGTCTCGGTGGGGATAGTCGCTCTCCAGAATCCGGCGGCCGACGTTTTCGCCGAGGCCAAGTTCCAGCTCCGCCGCTTCATGCGCCCACTCGTTTAGAGCGCCGGTTTCTTCCCACAGCCCAAACTCCCCACTGCGAATATAGCGCGCCACGCTCTCTGTGGTTGCCCCGATACGCGCCAACTCATAGTCATGAATTGCTCCCGCACCGTTCATAGCCAAGTGGGTGAAGACGCCGCGACGAAGTAAATCGATAACCACTCGCGAGACGCCCATCTTGATCACGTGGGCGCCCATCATCAGAATCCGGGCGGCGCCTTGAGCGCGAGCGTTGTTGACACGTTCAGCGATCGTGATCAGGTCCGGATGCCCCCACTCAGCGACAGGATCATCCAATGCCAAAAGATAATCGATCTCCATGTCGTGCTTGCGCTCCGCCAGGGGGCGCAAGCGCAGCCGACTGCGATCGAATACCGGGTACTTGGACGTCATGCCGGAAACAACGCGCTCATCAGTTCGGCGTGGCCCCGATAGTGAGGAACGATCCAATCGGCGCCCACCGCCGCAAGTCTCTTCCGTTTCACAGGATCAACCTTCTCACAGGCGGGCTCGTCCGTAGCGACGCCTACCGCCACTCCGCCGACTTCCTTGACGTTTTCGATCTCGACAAAGCCGTCTCCAAATCCGAGAAACTCCTCACCCTCAAAGTCGCTCTCTCGGATGACTTTTTCAATCAAGATCTTCTTGGAGAACTTCTTATAATCGTCCAGCGCTCCGTACACACCGTCGAAGTAAGAATCCACCCGCAGCAGAGAAGCTTCTTCGCGCATGTAGGGTTGATCGGTGCCGCTAGCCAAATAAAGTGTCAGGCCTCGTTCCTTGAGGGATGCAATCAGGCGCCGGACGCCGGGAACCATCATATCGTCGGGCGAGAGGGTGTTGGAGCGGAGTTGCTCGATGCGGTGTCGAATCGTATCCATCAACCGATCGAGATAGATATGCTTGTATTCGAGCGGATCGCGCGGCTTTCTTCCGCGTTTGCGGATCTGTTCCGCGAATTCGATCATCTGGTAGATCGTCTGGCGGCCCGTTAAATGGCCTACGTAGTCATCTACCAACGTTCGAAGTTCTGCTTCGCTTTCTCCGGTGTTGAGACCCAGCAGCTCCTCCACCATCATAGGAACCATGACGTCAACCCAACCTGCTCGAATCAACGAGACTGTGCCGTCAAAGTCAAACAGTGCGACCCGCGCGCGCGACGCGCTCGCCCCCGGGGAGAGACACTCAATATAGGATTCCATCCTGGTATCGTGCCGCGGTAGGAACTGTTTCCGATCCAACGGGCCGCTTCGCCGCGACCCTGGGTACCCTACTCGGCTGATTCTCAATCTTACCCGCAGCGCCCTTTTCGAGGCATCTTGGCCCTGATCAACGGCTCGGATGCTGTCCGCCCCTTTTGCACGCCGCAATGCTCTACGACGCGCCGTTACTTGCAACCGCGCAGCGGTGAGACTCGCGGGATCGTGTGCTGCGATAAATAAGGGCGCCGACCGAAGGGAGCTGATTCAGCACTTTAACCCCAACCTTGCCAACGGTCGGGTGGCACAAGAGGCGGGAGGCAAGGTGTCCCCACTTCTGGTTGGCGTGGTAATGCTGGCGCCACCAACGTTCATACTTGAGCTGGGCCGACCGGAGGGTTTGTTTCCCTTTCATCGCCTGGGAGACCAAGTCGGCACAAACCACCGCGGACCGCATGGCGCCGGCCACACCGACACCGAGAAAAGGAGCCATCACGCCGGCGCTGTCACCGACCATAAAGACCCCGTTTGCCACTTGTTCTCTGGGAATGAAAGAAACTTGTCCGATTGTCAACAAGGTGTCTTCGAAAGCCGAAGCGTCTCGCATGGACTCGGCCAGGAACGGGTTCTCGCGCCGGGCTGCCCCGATCAACTTCTCCGGGCGTCCGCCGTTTTGACGCAGGGCGTGTTCCGCGGCCAGTAGGCAGATGTTTGTTCGGCCGGCCTCAATCCCAACCACCCCGCAGTAACCGCCCGGAAAAAGATACAGTTCGACGTTGTCGCCCCGGTCCATCCCGGCGAAGTGGCATTTGACCCCGACGTAAGGGCTTCTCTGAACGAGAAACTTGCGCCCCAGCACTCGGTCTAGATTGGAGCGTTTGCCCTGTGCACCGATGACGACTCGAGAGCGAATCACGGCGCGCCGACGGGGCGATCCGCTGCTCACCGTAACTTCGTATTTGGAGCCTCCCGCCGCGGAGACACTCTCCACAAACGCGCCCTGTTGCTGGCGGACGCCCAGCTTCGCCGCCTGCGCGAGGAGCACGGAATCCATGACACGTCGACTGAGGCCCAGACCTTCCTCCGCAAGCGGCAGTGAATAGGGCCGCCCGCCTGTTCCGTACAAAGACATGCGGCGCACCCGCGTGGGTTGGCAGCCCATCACCTCTTCGTACAGGCCGAGATGACCTAAGGATGTGGAGGCTTCGCCCGAGACAAATTCTCCGCAAAACCGATGGGGCCGCCGCGACGACTTCTCGAGCAACAGTACGTCGATACCGGCCTTGCGCAGCGCGATCGCGGCACAACAGCCGGCAACTCCCGCCCCGATGACCGTCGCCTCAGCCTGGAGATTCTCACTCATCGTCCGCTGTTGTCGTGGATCACTGTCATCCGATAGTGCAGCCCTTGAGTGTACACACGTGCGCTTCCGAGGTCAGCGCCGGCGAGGATCGACCGCATCTCGGAGGGCGTGTACGCTCGAAAAATGGAAACCTCGCCGTCGTGACGGGTGAGGTGATTTCTCGCGAAAACAGCCGCCGACATCCGAAAGAAGAGGTAGGGAACCCGATCGCGAACCAAATCATTCAGCAGTAGGGTGCCACGACAGATCGCCTTCAGCGCAGGCAGCAGCTCGACCAGCTCGCCTCGACTAAAATGGTGCAGAAATAGCATCGATAGAACAAAGTCAAATGATGCCGGCGGAAAAGGGAGCGCGGTGACGTCGGCGGCCAGGAGTTGGATTTCCTCGTACGCGGAAACTCTTTCCCGAGCGATGTTCAGGTGCCGCGGATTATTGTCAAGGGCAACAATTTCGACGGGGATTTCCTGGCGCCGCGCCCAGCGCACGATCTCCAAAGGCACCGCGGCCGATCCCGTCCCGACATCGAGGATGCGCAGGCGACGCTTCGTCGCGGCTTGGCGCATCCGGGGAAACAGAAACCGTCGCAGCGCCGCACGCCCACCTAGCCAACGATTGATTCGGCTGATATCGGAGAGACTCTGCCGGACGTCGTCAAGCGACCCACGGTGCAGATCAAGCCACTCCGGCCGGTCTTGGCGGGTGGGAATGGCGGTCCAGTAGTCGAGGCAAGGGATCATGGGAATAACTTCAATGAGTTGTTTCCGACAGCCGAATAGATTAGTCCTATTGCTGCGGCGCGCCGCAGATCTCCTTTCGAGGGCCATGACGGCGAGCACATCGGCAGCAGGAGCCTATGAAAAATCGCCTCAGCCTCAGATTCGCGTACCGTGGCAATGAACTGCGCCAAGCGTCGACACTCGTGTCGACGTCTCAAGTTTGGCGTTTTGACTAGATAGATTCCCACATTTGAGAGGACGAGAGCGGGCCGAGGGGATAAAAACCCTTGCTGGGTCGAAACATTGTGAGGTATTCTGGTATCCAGTTATATAACTAGATAAGGAGACGACATGGGTTACCCCACCAGAGTCCAACTCATCAACCGCAAAGCCAGTCAGCAGTGGTACGTCAACTTCCCTTCCGCCTTGGCCCAGGCGCTGGAATTCTCGCGTGGTGAAACCGTCGAGTGGGTCATCGAAGACCGCTCCCAACTGCTGTTGAACCGTCGGCAGCCGCCCCCCTAGGCGTTAAAAAAACTCCGCCCCGCGGCTCCTCGACCAGCTCCAAGCCCTCACCTGCCAAGCTCTCCGGGGCCGCCGCCAGCGCCGGGTCCAAGAAAAGATCCAAAGCCTGATGCTGAGCGCCTTGGTTTGTCTCGGTCGCCACACCGTGAGCGGGTTGCTGCACACCGCCGGCGGCGCCGGGCGGCGCCGCCCCCCCCGTGGCGCGCCTGATCCCGCTCGATTTCCAACACGCCCCGACCCCGCCCCCACCGCGGCGAGACGCCTCCGACGAGGAGCAACAACAATACCGCCACGCCTGCCGCCGCGCCTCGCTCGCCCAGCGGGGCGCCGAACGCCTGCCCATCCTGCGGCAGAAGGTTGAGCAAGACGATGGCTCGCGGCGACTCGAAGTGCTCGTCGACGGCCGCTTCCCCAACCGCACGGTGTTGAAAAACCTGCCGCCCCAGACCGTGCTGATCGGCCGCATCCGCCAAGACGCCAAGCTCTACCACTTGCCGACCGGCCAAACAGCCGCCCCAGGCCGCCGCCGCCGTTATGGCGAGCGGGATCCCACTCCCGAACAGCTGCGCCAGGATGACAGCGTTCGCTGGCAAATCGTCACCGCCTACGCCGCCGGCAAACGGCATCGCTTCCGCATCAAGACCTTGACTCGGCTGCGCCGGCGTCCCGCCGGCGGGAACTGCGATCTGTGTTTAGTCATCATCGCCCCGCTGCGCTATCGGCCCCGCCAAGGCTCGCGCCTGCTGTATCGCCGGCCCGCTTATCTGATCGCTACCGATCCCGACTTGTCGCCCCAGCCGATCGTCGAGCACTACCTGTGGCGTTGGGACAGCGAGGTCAACTTCCGCGACGAAAAGACGCTGTTGGGGGTAGGACAGGCGCAGGTCAGACATCCCGCTCGGTCGCAGCGGTGCCGCAGTTGATCGTGGCTGCCTACGCCTGGTTGTTGCTGGCGGCGCGCCCGACTTGGGCCCCGGCGGGCTTCCCCGACGCCCTGCCGCCGCCGCAGTGGCGCGCGCGCCGCTCCAAGCCCCACGCCACGACGCTCGATCTGATCCAGCACCTGCGGGCCGAGCTGTGGGGCCACGGCTTGCGTCGTTTCTGCGGCTTCCCGCCCACCCCTTCGCCCACTCCAACCCCCAAAAAACTCAGCGCCGCCCTCCCCACTGCCTTGCTTTATGCTTCCCCTTGAACCTCTTGCCCCTCCTGTTTCCGCCTCGAACTTGCTTTCAAAACGCCAAAGTCAAGGGGCAAGCTTCAGCTTGCCCTAGCTCTGGCAGGTCCGAATCAGTGCCCGTTTCCTGAATCATGCGGGCGTACTCGACCTCTACCTCTGTGAGCACGGCGAGCAAGCGCAACGAAGCCGTCCTATCGCGTGCCGCGACCGTCGACTGGCGAGAAAAGCCCACTAACACACCGGAAGATTGAGTTCGCAACAAGAAGCGGGAAGGACTGTCAGATGCCGGAGCAGCGGCGCGGTGGCGAGCAGGCGCTCGAATTCGACATCGGTGGAGCGCTTTAAGGCGAGCAGCGACCTCTCGATCTCTCCGGTCACGCCGGCGAGCGCCTCGAGTTGTTCGGCACGGTAGAGAGCATCGGCGCCCTGCCACGCCTGGCCACGCCACTCTTGATCGGAGAGGTAGGCCTGCACTAAAGCTACCTGCTGTTCGATCAAGGAGAGATCTTTTGTCTCAAGCCCTCGCAACAAATCACGGGCCGCAATGCGACATCGATCATAGATTCGCTCATCGCTCGTCATGGATTTCGGCTCCCTCAGCTCCCCGGCCGTCGGTGGCGCAGGCAATCTTGCCGACCGACCTTCAAGCAGAATCCTCTCTTTCAGTCACTTCTGGCCTGCACTGCCAAGACAGTCGCGGCCCTGGGGACTCTTGCCGCAAGCCCTGGCTGCGTGTAGTGAAAGTAAGGGTCGCGAAAAATCGGTACAGCCAGCCAATTCGCCTCAGGCTGACTCCTTGATGCCGAGGGCCATGATGGGCGCGAATTGGTGGCAGTCCTGGCAGTCCCCATTTTTCGCTCCTGCACGAATTTAGCCGCAGGCTGCTAACTGCTCAAAAGGCCCTTATCGGAAGCCCGACGGTGAGTCAAAGCAGAATCTCGATTGGCGAATCGTTGAGCCGTACGAGGCCACGTCTATATCTCTTGTGTCAACGCAGTCGTACAGTATGTCCTTGCCTTTGCCTAGCAGCCAGTGGTGAAAGTCCGTCGCGACGGGACAGGCAGCATGGCAGCATCGCGCCAGTTTGGTGTTGCCGGCCCATGGTTGCGGGTTCGTCGTACGCAACGAGTTGCTCCAGGCGCCTGTCTCAGGTGAACCAACAGGGATTCTGGAACTTACCGCTTGCCCACGCGCGCGGCTCCGCAACAATCGGTTCCGCCTGCCCGAGCCGCGACCGTTACGCTCGCGGCTCGGTGCTCGACACTCTGGACGGTCAGGGGCTGTCGCATCCCGAACCCAGCAACGATCCACTAGAATGGTTTTGAGTATGGCTATGAACAAGAATCGGAAGGGCCGGCTGACTCAACCGTTGGTTCGCGACCAAGGCAGCCTCCGTCCCGCCAGTTGGGACGAGGCTCTGGATCGTGCCGCTGAAGGCTTTCGCTCGGCGGTCGCGAAGCACGGCCCGCAAACGTTTGGGATCTTTAGCTGCTCAAAAACGACGAACGAGCTCAACTTCACGTCCCAGAAGTTTGCTCGGGTGGTCATCGGCAGCAACAACATCGATAGTTGCAACCGTACTTGACACGCTCCGAGCGTCGTCGGTCTGGCGACAGTGTTCGGAGCGGGAGGCGGGACCAGTTCCTACCAGGAGGTCGAGGAGACGGACCTCATCATCCTGTGGGGCTCGAACGCCCGCGAGACACACCCCATCTTCTTCCATCACGTGTTGAAGGGGGTGCATAACGGTGCGAAACTCTACGTGGTCGACCCGCGAAGGACGGGGTCCGCGCAGTGGGCCGACGGCTGGCTGGGCCTCGACGTCGGTAGCGACATCGCTCTCGCCAACGCCATGGGTCGCGAAATCATCACCGCGGGTCTAACGAATAACGACTTCGTCGAACATGCTACCAGCCGATTCGACGAATACAAGGCAAGCGTGGAGTCGTACACACTGGAGTACGCCGAGCGGGTTACCGGCGTACCCGCGGAAGCGATTCGACACCTGGCCCACGCGTACGCCAAGGCGCCTCGGGCCGAGCTGTGCTGGACGTTAGGCATCACCGAGCATCACAACGCAGTCGACAACGTGCTGGCCTTGATCAATCTCTCTCTGTTAACGGGTCACGTCGGCCGCTACGGCTGCGGGCTGAATCCTTTGCGCGGGCAAAACAACGTCCAAGGCGGAGGCGATATGGGTGCCATCCCAGACCGTTTTCCCGGTTTTCAGCACGTGGAAAATGACGACCTGCGCGCGAAATTCGAAAAAGCCTGGGGAGTAAAGATTCCGCCCAAGCGCGGCCTGCATCTCAGCGGCATGTTCGACGCCATGGAGAGTGGCGACTTCAAGGCGCTGTACGTCATCGGTGAAAACCCGGCCGATTCAGAAGCGGATCAGAACCGGGCGATGAAGCTGCTCAATGGACTGGACGTTCTTGTCGTACAGGACGTGTTGATGACCAACACGGCTGAGATCGCCGACGTCGTTCTGCCGGCGGCCGCGGGTTGGTCTGAGTCAGAGGGAACTGTCACCAGTAGCGAGCGCAAGGTGCAACGTGTCCGCCGCGCCATGACCCCGCTCCCGGGATCCCGCGACGATACCGAGATCCTGTTTGAACTTGCGCGACGGCTGGGTCACGACTGGGGCAAGCCCGACGCCGAGAAGATCTGGGACGAGGTTCGCAGCCTCTCCCCGATGCACGCCGGCATGTCTTACGCGCGTCTGGAGGCGATGGGCGGCATTCGCTGGCCCTGCTATGACGAGTCGCACCCCGGCGAGCAGTTTCTTCACAGTCGGCTTTGGGAAAGACCCGTAGTCGGCCCCAGAGCGCCGCTCAGTCCGGTCGAGAACGACCCCCCGGTGGACCAGCTCACCGACGAATACCCCATCCGGCTCACTACCGGTCGCCGACTGGATTCTTACAATACAGGTGTACAGACGGCAGAGTACGGATCGCCGCTACGGCGCGGAGAGTCGCTCGACATCTCGCCGGAGGACGGCGAGCGTTACGGCGTTGTGGAAGGGGAGCGCGTGCAGGTCACCTCCCGCCGCGGTTTCGTTGTCGCGCCGGTCCGCTACGACCCGACATTGCGACCGGGGCTGATGTTTATGACCTTCCATTTTCCTGATGAGGTGCAAACCAACCAGTTGACGATCGACGCCGTTGACCCGAAATCGGGAACGGCCGAATTCAAAGCTACCGCCATCCGGATCGACAAGTTGAGCGAAAGCGAGCCTATAGGTGTGCGGGAAGCGATTTTGGCGGGAGACTAGGTTGCAGCAGCCCTGTGCGGGCCCGTGTGTCACCGCCGTCACGAGGATTCCGCAAGGGAGAACGCATGGGGCGCGACGTGTCGTGCCCGGCACAGACAGGGCCGTCTGTTCTACGCAGGCGCTGCTCATGAGCGGCAGGCGACACGGAGCAACGTTTCTTGGACCTTCACTTCACCGACCATAGGCCCACCGAGGAAGAAAAAGCGGCTGTTGACGGGGTACTCGGGCCGCCCGAATCAGGGTGGCTGGGAGGTCCGCGGCAGATCGAGACCGAAGGGCGCGCATCCTCGACCGGGCACGCTGCCCGAACCAATCGCCACCTGTTGCTTCCCGTTCTTCACGGAATTCACTCGCGTTTGGGTTGGATCAGCCCCGGCGCTTTGAACTATGCCTGCCGCCGGCTCAACGTACCGCCGGCGGACGCTTTCGGCGTGGCCGATTTCTACGCGCTGTTTTCCATGAAGCCTCGCCCGCCTCGGGTCGTTTACGTCTGCGACGACATTGCCTGCCTGACGCGCGGAGCCGGAGAGCTCTGCGAAAAACTGGAGCAGACGTTGGGTCCGGCTGGTTCATCGACTTCCAACGGGGACGCTACCTGGCTGCGAAGCCCCTGCTTGGGCCTTTGCGAGCGGGCGCCCGCCGCCCTGGTCTCGACGGCGGGTGAGCAGCCCTGGGAGAAGGTTTTCACGCCGACCGACCCCGCAGCGGTGACGGCTGCCCTGACGTCCACAAACGGCAAGCCGACGGCGAATCCCGACGAGTTCAACGCCGGCGTCTCTGTTCCTCAAGTGGGCCAGCCCGAGCTTCGTCTTCTGAAGCGCGTGGGCGTTGTTGATCCCGAGAGCCTCACTGACTATCGAACTCACGGCGGTTACCAGGCACTCGAAAAAGCCTTCGAGCTGGGTTCGGAGCGTGTCATTCAAGAGGTAACTGATTCCAAACTCCTGGGACGAGGGGGAGCGGCGTTTCCGGCGGGAATCAAGTGGAAGGCAGTCGCCGAGGCCGAAGCTCCCTGCTACACGATTTGTAACGCCGATGAGTCCGAGCCCGGCACGTTTAAAGACCGCGTTCTGATGGAAGCGGACCCGTTCGCCGTCGTCGAGGCCATGACGATCGCGGGGACGGCGACCGGCTGCGAGAAGGGTTTTATCTACATCCGCGGCGAGTACCCCCTGGCAACCGAGCGAATCGCTCACGCCATTCGACAGGCGCGGGCGGCGGGGCTGCTGGGCGACAGCGTCATGAGCCGAGGCGTGAGCTTCGACATCGAACTCCGCCGCGGCGCGGGAGCGTACATCTGCGGGGAAGAAACAGCTTTATTCAATTCCATCGAGGGCTTCCGCGGCGAGCCCCGCAACAAGCCGCCGTATCCGACCCAAGTGGGGCTGTTCGGCCGACCGACATTGGTAAACAACGTCGAGACGCTAGTGAATGTGTTGCCGATTGTCTTAGAAGGCGGCGCCGTCTTCGCGTCGATGGGGACCGAGCGCTCGACCGGCCCGAAACTCTTCTGTGTCTCCGGACACGTGGCTCGACCCGGAATTTACGAAGCCGAGTTCGGAACGACTCTTCGCGAGGTCATCGAACTTGCCGGAGGCGTTGCCGGAAGTGGACGCCTGCAGGCTATTCTCCTCGGAGGCGCGGCGGGAGCATTCGTCTCGCCCAACGAGCTCGACACGCCCTTGACCTTCGAGGGGACGCGGGCCATCGGGGCCACCCTCGGCTCGGCGGTCGTCATGCTGTTCGACGACACGGTCGACTTGGGAAAGATATTGCTGCGGGTCGCCCGATTTTTCCGTGATGAGTCGTGCGGCCAGTGCGTCCCTTGCCGCGTTGGAACGGTGCGGCAAGAAGAAATGTTGCATCGCCTTGCCGACGATCGCCCGCTCGGATCGGCGGACCAAGAGCTGGCGATGTTAAAGGAAATCGGCCAAGTGATGCGGGATGCGTCGATCTGCGGGCTGGGCCATACTGCGTCGAGCGCCATCGAATCGGCGCTCGGAAAGTGGAAGGTTTTCGGATAGCAATGACTGATAACCGTTACCGTGCCGCGACCGTCGGGGAGCGGTCCCAACCGGAAGCCATACAAGAATGAAACCCCAAAACACACCGACCGACGCCCCCACACTCCGGATACCTGTGCCTCGGGGGCCGATCCCGGTCATTCCCTCCCCGGAAGACAAGGCCGCAGTCGAGATCACCATCGATGGGCGAAGAGTCACCGTGTCTGAGGGTTCAACGCTGCTCGAGGCTGGTCGCAAACTCGGCGTCGACACACCGACGCTGTGTTATCTGGAAAACCTCACGCCGGTCAACGTGTGCCGGGTCTGCGTTGTCGAACTAGAAGGTTCGCGTACTCTCGTACCAGCCTGTTCCCGAAAGGCCGAACCGGGCATGGTCGTTCACACCGACTCCGAGAGAGTTCGGCTGAGCCGGCGGATGGTGTTGGAATTTCTCGCCTCGTCGGTGGATGTCTCCACCGCCCCGGAGTTGCAAGCGTATATGGAGCAGTACGACGCTGAACCCGAACGCTATGGACCTTCTGCGGCGGCTGCCAAGGAGGGAGAACGAGACGCCGCCCGGCCCGGCGACCACTCTGCTCCCGACGGCTCTACCGCTGCCACCGCCCATCAACCCACTAAGGTCGACAACGAACTGTACATCCGTGACTATTCGAAGTGCATCCTCTGTTACAAATGCGTGGAAGCCTGCGGCGTCGACGCGCAGAACACTTTCGCCATCGCCGTCGCCGGGCGCGGCTTCGACGCTCGCATTTCGACCGAGTACACCGTGCCGCTGCCCGAATCCGCATGTGTTTATTGCGGTAACTGCATTGGGGTGTGTCCAACGGGTGCGCTGATGTTCAAGAGCGAGCATGAGATGCGCGAGGCGGGCACGTGGGACGAATCTCAGCAAACCACGACCGACACCATCTGCCCCTACTGCGGCGTCGGCTGCACGCTCAGCTTAACCACTCAAGATAATAAGATCGTGAAGGCCAGCTCGCCCCTCGACCAAGAGGTCACCCACGGCAACCTCTGCATCAAGGGCCGTTTCGGCTGGCAGTTCGTGCAGATTCAAGCGGCTGCGGAAACCCCCGAGTCCAACAGCCCGTAGTCGCGGCAGTGCTCCCTTCGTAGATCGTGGTAGTTCAGTCGTGACCGGCAAACCTGCCCGTCCAGGCGACTCTCGCGGGATGGCCGCTCCGTCGAACCCACGGATTTCATCCCCTTGGGTGGGTCTTGGGCCGGCCGCCGGCCCATGACCGCTCACTTGCGTTCGCGGCTCCGATTCGCTCGTCGGGAGGGTGTGCGCGAGCAAGAAACTGAGCCTGGAACGCTAGTGACAGGCCAAATACTTGTAGCGACCAGGGTGCCATGACCGCCGTCGAAAGCTTACCCGGATTTCATCCCCTTGGGTGGGTTTTGGGCCCATGACCGCTCCGTCGAAAACCCACCCGTGTTCATCCCTTGGGTGGACCGTTAGGCCATGGACACCCGCTTGCGTTCGCGCGACGGAAACCGGGCTAATAGGTCAGTCCCCGGACTATCTTCGCACTATGAACTTTTCGTCCGGCACTTCATGCGGGTCAGATGGCGAATGACAGGCCTCCACGAACGCCGCCAGCTAAAGGAGCCTGCATCTCTGATGGCGTACGACGAAACTGTCGCCGACCGAGTGCGCCGCGCGTTGGCCAAATACCCGCGTGTCAGCAAGCGAAAGATGTTCGGTGGCCTTACCTTCATGCTCAACGGAAACATGTGTTGCGGAGTCGTCGGGAAGGACCTCGTCCTACGCCTAGGAGACAAAGAGGCGGCCAGAGCAATGGCTGAACCGCATACGCGCCGGATGGTTTTACCGGCAAACCGCTCAAAAGCATGGTCTGCGTCAGCCCCACGGGGTACCGAACCGATGACGACCTGCGGGCCTGGTTCAAACGAGCTGTCGACTTCGTCAATTCGCTCCCAGCGAAATAGACAGCCCTCGGAGTGTGACGCAAGCACCCTCCCTGTGAGTGGGCCTCCCGGCCCGCAGGGTCGACCTCCGGTCGGCCTAGCGAGCTAGCCCGCATTTTTCACCAGCTGACGGTCGAAGTACGTGATAGGCCCCCCGGGGGCCGTCACCCTACACCATTCTCAGCCTCCCGTCTAAGACTTTCCGAAAATCCGGTCGATGATCCTTGCGGGTCGTAGTGTAGCTGCGCGCTCCGGCAAAGACTTTCGATGAGCCAAATATTCCATCCGAGCACCAATACGATCTCGAGAGTCAGCATCTTCGGGTCCGTCTTCTTCGCCGGGAGTCTGCTGTGGGGCCTGGTGAACGTGAATCGATCGGACTACCTGACGCAAGTCGCTGTACCGAGGAATCAGCCGGTCCCGTTCAGCCACAAGCATCACGTCGGCGGTATCGGACTCGACTGTCGCCACTGTCATACCTCGGTAGAGGAGAGCGCGTTCGCCGGCTTGCCGGCTACGAAGACCTGTATGACGTGTCACTCCCAGGTCTGGTCAGACAGCCCCATTCTGGAGCCCGTGCGAGCGAGTTTTCAGACCGATCAGCCGTTAGAGTGGACCCGCGTTCACGACCTTCCCGACTTTGTCTACTTCAATCACAGCATCCACGTGAAAAAGGGCATCGGATGCGTGAGCTGCCACGGCCAAGTCGATCAGATGCCGTTGGTGTGGAAGCGACAGACGCTTCAGATGGAGTGGTGCCTCGACTGCCACCGCAACCCGGGGGGGCACCTCCGGCCACCCGAGCAGGTCTTCAACATGAGCTGGCAACCGGAAGAAGACCAGCGCGTGCTTGGGGCAGCGTTGGTCCGGGAAAACAAGATTCGAAACCCGACCAGCTGTTCTGATTGCCACCGATGATGCGCAAAGGGGTGGGCGGAAAAGATTGGGCCGAACTGCGCGCCCGCTTGGGATCGGCTCGCGGACCTCGTTACTGGCGCAGCCTGGAGGAGATCGCCGAGACCGACGAATTCCAGAAACTGCTCGAGGACGAATTCCCCTCCCAAGCTTCCGAGTGGAACGACCCCCTCGGCCGGCGGCGCTTCTTGAAGCTGATGGGGGCCTCGCTGGCCCTCGCCGGGGTCAGCTCCTGCACGCGTCAGCCCACGGAAACAATCGTCCCTTTCGCCCGAACGGTGGAAGCCACGGTACCGGGGCGGCCTCTCTATTTCGCCACTGCCGCCTCGCTGGGCGGTTTCGCCACCGGGGTGCTCGTCGAAAGCCACATGGGGAGGCCTACCAAGATCGAGGGCAATCCCCGCCACCCGGCCAGCCTGGGAGCGACCGACGCCATCACGCAGGCGTCGATACTGGGCCTCTACGACCCCGATCGCTCCCAAGTCACCACGCGGGCGGGCCAAATCAGTAGCTGGTTGTCTTTCGTCGCCGCCCTGAAACGCGAGGTCGAAGCGCAACGGCTTTCCGGGGGATCCGGCCTGCGGATTCTCACTCAGACCGTAACATCGCCGACCCTCGCCGGCCAGCTCGCGAGTTTGCTTGAGGATTTCCCCGCGGCCCGCTGGCACCAATACGAGCCCACCGCCCGCGACAGCGCCTTCGAAGGCGCCCAACTGGCCTTTGGAGAACACGTCAACACGGTTTACCACTTCGACCGCGCCGCGGTCGTCGTCTCCCTGGACGGCGATTTTTTGGGACAAGGGCCGGCCAAACTCCGCTACACCCGCGACTTCACGACAAAGCGCGGATCCGGGGCAGCCGGCGAGGCCATGAACCGGCTCTACGTTGCCGAGGGCACCCCCTCAATCACGGGCGCCATGGCCGACCATCGGCTGCGGCTGCAGACCGGCCAAGTCGAGGGCTTCGCGCGCTCGCTTGCCCAGGCGTTGGGAGTCAAGGGGCAAACGCCGGAACACGAAGCGGCGTCCAGCCACTGGGGCTCGTGGATCGCCCCTCTCGTCCACGACCTTCAGGACCATCACGGCTCCGCGATCATCTACCTCGGTGACGAGCAGCCGCCTATCGTTCACGCTCTAGCCCAGGCGATGAATCGGGCGCTGGGTGCTGAGGGTCACACCGTAAGCTGGACCGAACCAGTCGAAGCGCGGCCCGAGAATCAGTTCCAGTCGCTCGCTGAATTGGCGCGCGAGATGGCGGCGGGCCAAGTCGAAGTCCTGCTGATTCTCGGTGGCAACCCGGTTTTCGACGCCCCGGCGGAGCTAGGCTTCGCCGAGCAGCTCAACAATGTCAAGTTCCGCGCTCACTTGGGCCTCTACGAGGACGAAACCTCGGAGCTATGTCACTGGCACGTTCCCCAAGCGCACTACTTGGAATCGTGGAGCGACGCTCGCGCCTACGACGGCACGGCGACCATTATCCAACCGTTGATCGCGCCGCTCTACGGGGGGAAGACGGCGCACGAATTGCTGGCCGTCGTCGGTGGCGCGCCGGAGCGCTCCCCTTACTCCTTCGTACGCGCGTTTTGGGAGCGCAAGGCGCCCGCTGAGGACTTCGAACTGTTTTGGAAGAAAGCCCTTCACGAGGGGGTTGTCGAGGGAACCAGCTCCGCCGCCAAATCGCCGCCGCTGAGAGAGGGGTTCGAAAAGGTGCACCCACAGGCGGCAGCGGCCGAATTGTCGACCCTCGCAAACTCGGAGCCCAGTCAACTGGAAATTGTTTTCCGCCCCGCCCCCAGCGTTTGGGACGGCCGGTTCGCCAACAATGGCTGGCTGCAGGAGACGCCGAACCCGATCACCAAGCTCACCTGGGACAACCCGGCGCTTATCAGCCCGCTAACAGCCGAACAACTGGGGCTGGCCAACGAAGATGTCATCGAGCTTGCTTTGGACGGCCGCAAAGTCGAAGCCCCCGTCTGGATCACTCCCGGTCATGCCGACGACTCCGTCACCGTGCATCTCGGCTACGGCCGAACCCGCGCCGGGCGAGTCGCGGAAGGAGCCGGATTCAACGCCTACGCGATTCGAACCTCGGGCGGGCGTTGGTCTGCCCGGGGTCTGGAGGTCCGCAAGACTGGCAAGCGATACCGGCTGGCCTGCATCCAGGATCATCACTCGATGGAAGGCCGGCACCTGGTTCGCGCCGGCACGCTTGCCGAATTCCAGCAAGATCCCCATTTCGCGCAAAAGCTCGATCACGGCGGCGGACACGAGCTGTCGCTCTACCCGGGCCATGAATACGAAGGCTACGCCTGGGGCATGGCGATCGACCTCAACCGCTGCATCGGTTGCAACGCCTGCATGGTTGCCTGCCAGGCGGAGAACAACGTCCCCGTCGTCGGAAAGCAGGAAGTCATCCGCGGCCGCGAAATGCATTGGATTCGAGTCGATCGCTATTGGGAAGGCTCGCTCGACGATCCGAAAACTTACTACGAACCGGTCGCCTGCATGCACTGCGAAAGCGCGCCTTGCGAAGTAGTCTGTCCCGTCGGGGCGACGGTGCACAGCGCCGAGGGCCTCAACGACATGGTCTACAACCGCTGTATCGGGACGCGATACTGTTCCAACAACTGCCCGTACAAAGTCCGCCGCTTCAACTTCCTGCAGTATTCCGACTACGAAACGCCCAGCCTCAAACTGTTGCACAACCCCGACGTCACCGTTCGTACGCGGGGGGTGATGGAAAAGTGCACCTACTGCGTCCAGCGCATCAACAGCGCCCGCATCGAAGCGGAAAAGCAGGGCCGCAAAATCCACGACGGCGAGGTAACGACGGCCTGCCAATCGGCTTGCCCGGCACAGGCCATTGTCTTCGGCGATATCAATGACCCAGGCAGCCGCGTAGCGCAGTGGAAATCAGACCCCCGCCACTACGGTCTGCTCACCGAGCTGAACACGCAGCCGAGAACCAGCTACCTCGCTCGGCTTACAAACCCCAATCCGGAGCTGGAAGCGGACACTGTCGAGCACGGCGATCACACCCAACGAAGTAGTGGCGGGCCGGTTGCGCGCTTCGACCGTCAGCCGGCGCGGAATGCGGGCTAGGGATGCTTGAGGAGAAAACCGCCACGCCCACTTTGGACGCGCCCACTCCGGTGATGGAGCCGGGCCACACCTACGGCAGCGTTACCGACAAGATCAGCTCGATCGTTTTAACGCAGCCGACATCTCGAACCTGGTTCATCGGCTTCGGCGTAGCTTTTTCGTTGATGCTGCTGCTGTTTTACTCGATCGGATACTTGCTGCTGAAAGGCATTGGCATTTGGGGGCTCAACATCCCCGTCGGTTGGGGCTTCGCGATCATCAACTTTGTCTGGTGGGTTGGCATCGGTCATGCCGGAACGCTGATCTCGGCCATTCTGCTGCTTCTGCGCCAGGACTGGCGGACCTCGATCAACCGCTTCGCCGAAGCGATGACGCTGTTCGCCGTGGCTTGCGCGGGGCTGTACCCGCTACTGCACCTCGGGCGACCGTGGCTGGCATATTGGATCCTGCCCTACCCAAACACGATGGGCATTTGGCCGCAGTTTCGCAGCCCGTTGCTCTGGGACGTGTTCGCGATCTCGACCTACGCCACCGTATCGCTGTTGTTTTGGTTCATCGGTCTGATCCCCGACCTGGCGACGCTGCGCGATCGCGCCCGCAGCCGTGCAGCGCAGATCATCTACGGCGTCTTGGCGATGGGTTGGCGCGGATCGGCGATTCACTGGTACCGCTACGAAACCGCCTATCTACTGCTGGCCGGGCTGGCGACCCCGCTGGTGATCTCGGTCCACACCGTAGTGAGCTTCGATTTCGCCGTGAGCATTGTTCCCGGCTGGCACACCACGGTATTTCCGCCTTATTTCGTGGCGGGAGCGATCTATTCCGGTTTCGCGATGGTGATGACCCTTGCGATTCCCATCCGTAAGTTCTACGGCCTGGAAGACTTCATCACGATGCGCCATCTCAACAATATGGCGAAGGTCATTCTGGCGACGGGCATGATTGTCGGATACGGCTACATGATGGAGACCTTCATCGCTTGGTACAGCGGGAGTACCTACGAGCAATTCATGGTCGTGAATCGCATGAAGGGGCCCTACGCACCGTACTACTGGGCGCTGATTCTCTGCAACATCGTCACGCCGCAAGTGCTCTGGTCGCAACGAGTGCGCCGTCATGTCCTAGCGTTGTTCGTGATTTCGCTCATCGTCAACGTCGGCATGTGGCTGGAGCGCTACATCATCGTGGTCACCAGCCTGCACCGCGACTTTCTGCCCTCCTCGTGGGGTATGTATTCCGGGACGTTTTGGGATTGGGCGACCTACATCGGCTCGATCGGCTTGTTCCTCACCCTGCTGTTTCTGTTTCTGCGGTTCTTGCCGATGATTTCCATCTTTGAGATGCGGACGTTGGTGCAACCGCCGCAAACAGCCCGCGAACCCTAAGCGAGATGAAATGAAAGAGAGCGTAGCAACACCGGCCGATACGAATGAGCCTCCGATCTGGGGACTGATGGCGGAGTTTCACTCACCCGACGAGCTACTGAAAGCGGCCGAGCACAGCTACGAAGAAGGTTATCGCCGCATGGATGCCTACTCGCCGTTCCCCATCGAAGAGCTGGCCGAAGCGGTCGGGTACCGGCAGCGTATTCTGCCGTGGATCGTGTTGGCGGGTGGTGTGGTGGGCTGTCTGGCCGGGTTTTCGCTTCAGTATTGGGTGTCGGTCATTGAACTGCCGATGAACGTCGGTGGACGTCCGCTCAACAGTTGGCCGTCCTTCATCCCGGTCACCTTCGAATGCACCATCCTGGGCGCCGCGCTGTCGGCGGTCTTCGGTATGTTGGCCCTCAATGGCCTGCCGAAACCCTATCACCCGGTGTTCAACGTAGAGCGGTTTGCCCTGGCGAGCCGCGACCGTTTCTTTCTCTCCATCGAAGCTAGAGATCGAAGATTCGACCGCGAAGGCACGAAACAGTTCTTGCAAAGTCTCGAGCCTCATGAGGTGGCGGAAGTTGCGGGCTGAAATGGGACAAACCAGGCTGGAGGGTGCAAAAGAATCGACACCCGTCGCTGCATCGCGTGGGATAAGACAGCGTGCCCGCGGAAAGACAGGCACGTCCGTCCCACGAGCCCGCTTTTCTCAGCAAGGGGTAGGAAGCGCGGGCCACTATGCCCGCCCGCGGACTGCGATCCCTGCTATGTGGTTCACGGCGGCGCTACTCGCACTCCTCGGGTGCCGGCAAGACATGCACGACCAACCACGCTACGAACCTCTCGAGAAGAGCTCCTTCTTTGCCGACGGCCGATCGTCCCGCTTGCAAGTGCCGGGTACCGTCGCCCGAGGGCAGCTTCAGACCGACCGGCACTTCTACCGGGGCCGCCAGGGCGAGCAGCTAGCAGCTGAATTTCCCTTCCCCCTTGCCACTGCCGTGCTCGACCGCGGTCGCGAGCGATTCGTCATTTTTTGTTCGCCCTGTCATGGACGACTCGGCGACGGCGAGGGCATGGTGGCGCAGCGGGGCTTCCGCCATCCCCCCTCCTATCACACCGAGCGCCTTCGCAGCGAGCCGGTAGGACATTTCTTCGACGTAATCACGAACGGGATCGGTGCGATGAGTGACTTCTCCGACCGCGTCAACCCGCGCGACCGCTGGGCCATCGTCGCCTACATCCGCGCACTACAGCTCAGCCAGCACGCCGCACTCGGGAAGCTGCCCTCCGGGGTGCTCCAGGAGTTCGAACGATCGCAAAGGCCATGAACGCCACAGCGACACATCACCCGGCCCTCGAGCAACTGCGGCGCCGCGCCTTACGGGTCGGCCTCGCCGGATCCGCCCTTTGCGCCGCCGGAGCCGCCTTCAACCTCGAACAGTTCATGCAGTCATACCTGCTGGGGTATTTGTTCTGGATCGGGATCGTGCTGGGAAGCTTCGGGTTGATCATGCTGCATCACCTAAGCGGCGGAGGGTGGGGATTCGTCATTCGCCGCTGCTTGGAGTCGGCAACCCGCACACTCCCCCTCATGGCTTTGCTGATCTTGCCGCTGCTGGTGCGCCTGCCTGACCTTTACCTTTGGGCCCGGCCCGAGGCGCTCGTCCACGACGAGGTGCTGGCGCACAAGGCGGCCTATCTCAACGTTCCCTTCTTTGTGGCACGAACGCTCCTCTACTTCGCCATCTGGGGAGCTTTGGCTTACTGGCTGAACCGCTGGTCCAGCGAACAGGACCGCTCGCAAAAGGGCGGCCCGGCCCGCAGGATGGAGATCATCAGTGGGCCTGGATTGGCGTTGATCGGCCTAACGGTAACGTTTGCTTCTGTCGATTGGGTGATGTCGCTGGAGCCGCATTGGTTCTCGACCATGTACGGTCTGTTGTTTCTGGTCGGAGACGTCCTCGCCACGCTTGCTTTTGCCATTTGTATCGTGGCGCTAGTCCGCGACCGTCCACCGCTCGCGAACTTGGCTTCTCGGGAGCGGTTCCACGACCTCGGCAATCTGTTGCTGGCGTTCGTGATGCTCTGGGCTTACATCTCGTTTTCGCAGTACCTGATCATCTGGTCAGGCAACCTGGCGGAAGAGATCCCTTGGTACCTGCACCGAACGTCGACAAGCTGGTCAACGATCGCAGTGGTGCTCATCGTGTTCCACTTCGCCCTGCCTTTCGTGTTGCTGCTTTCTCGCCGCACCAAGAGAGGGGTGGCCACGCTGGTCGCCGTCGCGGTATTGGTGCTCGTCATGCGCCTGGTAGATCTGTTCTGGCACGTGGCGCCGGCGTTTCATGAAACTGAGTTGGCGATTCACTGGATGGACCTGCTGGCGCCCTTGGCGATCGGCGGCCTATGGCTTGCTAGCTTCGCCCGGCAACTGAATTCTCGACCCTTGGTCCCGCTCCATCACCTGCGGCTCGCCGAAGCGTCTGAACCGGGAGGCAAACCATGACAACTGGGGTGCTACATGGGCGCTAGCTTGCCAGGCACCGGATACGAGCCTTCAGACGCTGATCCGAAGCCGATCGTTTGGTTCGGTGTCGCTCTGGCCGCGATGCTGGTCGTAACAATAGCCGCGATGGCCTGGATGTTCGACTACTTCACCGCCCGAGAAAAGCAACTTGACACCTCCGGCTCGCCCCTGGCCGACACTCGCGAGATCCCGAAGGCACCTCAGTTGCAGGTCACCCCTGCGAGCGATCTGACTCGGCTCCGCGCCCGAGAACAAGCCCGCCTCGATAGCTACGGGTGGGTCGATCGACAGCAAGGCCTGGTGCACATTCCTATCGAGCGCGCGATGGAGATGTTGGCCGAGCCGAGTCCGCTTGTCCGATCGAGCGACAAGAACTTTGGGGGAGAGTAATGCATAAAACGGCAACACTACGCGTGCTGGGCAAGGGGTGGCCGGCACTGCTCTGGCTCATCGCACTACTATGCAACCTCGACGCGCTCAATGCACAAACTATCCCCGCGGATACCGTGCCGTCAGCCCTGCGGGGCGTGGGACTCGATCAAAAACTCGGCACGCAGGTTCCACTCGATTTGGCCTTCCGGGACGAACAAGGCGACCCTGTCTCGCTCGACCGCTATTTCGGCCGCAGACCCGTGATTCTGGCGCTGGTCTACTACGAATGTCCGATGCTCTGCTCGTTGCAGCTCAGTGGTCTCGTGCGTAGCCTGCGGGCGCTTACTCTGAATCCCGTCGAAGACTTCGAGGTCGTCACCATAAGTTTCGATCCCGGGGAAACCCCGGCTGTCGCCACGCAAAAAAAGGCGGCCTACCTCGAGCGGTACGCGCGCGATGGAGCCGAAACCGGGTGGCACTTTCTGACCGGCGCCGAGGAATCCATCCAAGCGCTCACCCGAGCCGTCGGCTTTCGCTACGCCTACGACCCCGAGACCGACGAATATTCACATGCCGCTGGCATCGTAGTGCTGACTCCGGAGGGACGCATATCTCGATACTTCTACGGCATCGAATATCCGGCGCGAGACTTGCGCCTCGGCCTGGTAGAAGCTTCGGGGAATCGGATCGGCTCGTTTGTCGACCAGGCGTTACTGTTCTGCTTCCACTACGACCCGCTTGAAGGCAAGTACAACCTCGCCATCATGAACGGGCTCAGGGTCGGCGGACTGGCGACGGTTCTGATCTTGGGAGGGTTTGTGTTTGGCGCACTGCGCCGCGATCGACGGAAAGCTGCCGCCGGATAGCGTCGAGACACGAATCAAGCGCCCCCGGCAGAGAAACAACATGGGAGAAGGATTTCCGCTCTTTCCCGAACAGGCCTCGACGATCGCCGAGGGCGTCGACCAGCTCTACGCCTTTCTGGTCGCGGTCAGCGGTTTCTTTTCGGTACTGATTTTCTCCCTGATCTTCTACTTCGCCATTCGTTACCGGCGCCGCTCGGAGCTCGACCTGCCCCGCCCGATCCACGGCTCGACGGCTTTGGAGATTTTCTGGAGCGTCGTTCCGTTCGTGATCGTCATGGTGATGTTCGGCTGGGGCGCCAGCTTGTTCTTCAAAAACTCGCGGCCTCCCGAGGGCGCGATGGATGTTCACGTCGTCGGGAAACAGTGGATGTGGAAGATTCAGCATCCCGAAGGACGTCGCGAGATCAACGAGCTGCACGTTCCCTTAGGCCGTCCCGTGCGGCTGATCATGACCTCGGAAGACGTCATTCACAGCTTCTTCGTGCCAGCGTTCCGCGTCAAAATGGACGTCCTTCCCGGACGCTATACCACGGCCTGGTTCGAGGCCACCAAAACCGGTGAATTTCATCTTTTCTGCGCCGAATATTGCGGCAACGAGCACGCCCGCATGGGAGGCTCCATCCACGTCATGGAGCCGCACAACTACGATCTCTGGCTCAGCGGCGCCAAGGCCGGCGAATCGATGGCCGAGATCGGCGAAAGACTCTTCCACGACCTGCGCTGCGACACCTGTCACCGGGCCGACGGCGGGGGCCGCGGACCCACGCTGGACAACGTCTTCGGCCGATCAGTCGCGTTGAGTGACGGACAGACCGTGGCCGCCGACGAAGCTTACCTTCGAGAGTCGATTCTGCGCCCCAAAGCGAAACGCGTCGCCGGCTTTCAGCCGGTCATGCCGACCTTTCAAGGGCAGGTCAGCGAAGAACAAGTGATGGAAATCATCGCCTATAATCGCCTATATTAAGTCCCTCGCGGGCGAGAACGAGTGGAGGCTGGCCCGGTGATTGCGACGGCGACGGTGCCGACTCCCGCGGCTGTCGAGCCGCGGGAGCACTATCTGAACGCCGGCTACGGCGTCAAATCGTGGTTGCTCACGGTCGACCACAAGCGGATCGCGCTGCTCTATCTGGCCTCGATCACGCTTTTCTTCGTCTTGGGCGGGGCCTTTGCTGTTCTGGTGCGGCTCGAGTTGGTGACACCTCAGGCGGACCTGATGCGGTCGGAGACCTACAACAAGATGTTCACCATGCACGGTCTCATCATGGTCTTCTTCTTTCTGATCCCGTCGATCCCGGCCGTGTTGGGAAACTTCTTGCTTCCGATCATGATCGGCGCACGCGACCTCGCTTTCCCACGCCTCAACCTCGCCAGTTGGTACGTCTACACGCTGGGGGGGCTGTTTACCCTCGGAGCGGTAACCACCGGTGGTGTCGATACCGGCTGGACTTTTTACACCCCCTACAGCAGCACCTATTCGAACAGTGCTGTCATCGCCACGGCCACGGGAATCTTTATCGTCGGCTTTTCGTCGATCCTCACCGGCCTGAACTTTATCGTCACCATCCACAAGATGCGCGCCCCGGGGTTGACCTGGTTTCGGTTGCCGCTGTTCGTTTGGGCGCACTACGCCACCAGCCTGGTCATCATGCTGGGAACACCCGTGCTGACCGCCGCTATTCTGCTGGTGGGCCTCGAGCGCATGTTCGGCATTGGAATCTTCGATCCGGCCCTGGGCGGCGACCCCGTTCTGTTTCAGCACCTGTTTTGGTTCTACTCTCATCCGGCCGTTTACATCATGATCCTGCCGAGCATGGGAGTGATCAGCGAGCTGATTACCTGCTTTTCGCGCAAGCGCATCTTCGGGTACAACTTGATCGCCTTTTCGAGCTTGACGATTGCGGTATTGGGTTTCCTCGTCTGGGGACATCACATGTTCGTCAGCAGTCAGTCGGTCTACGCCGGCATCGTCT
Organism: Bryobacterales bacterium; assembly: GCA_965248205.1. GTDB lineage: Bacteria > Acidobacteriota > Terriglobia > Bryobacterales > UBA6623. The sequence continues at coordinate 3,797,905 of CBDFIS010000006.1, read as the reverse complement.
TCTCGTTCCTGAGCTTCTTCGTGGCCATCCCATCGGCGATCAAAGTCTTCAACTGGATGGCCACCCTCTACAAGGGTTCGGTGTCTTACGATACGCCGATGCTCTACGCCATGGGCTTCATCGGGCTGTTCACGATCGGCGGTTTGACAGGGCTTTTCCTCTCCACGCTGGCGATCGACGTGCATGTCCACGACACCTACTTCGTCGTGGCCCATTTTCACTACATCATGGTCGGCGGCGCGATCATGGGCTACCTGGGCGGCATTCATTTCTGGTGGCCGAAAATCTCGGGACGTCTCTACCCCGAGGGCTGGGGGCGTTTCTCGGCGTTGGTGATCTTCGTCGGATTCAACCTGACCTTTTTCCCGCAATTCATCCTAGGTTATCTCGGCATGCCCCGCCGCTATCACGTGTACCCCGAGGAATTCCAGGTGCTCAACGTGATGTCGTCGGCCGGCGCGTCGATTCTGGGCGTGGGCTACCTGATTCCTCTGATCTATCTAGTCTGGTCCATGCGCTACGGACCACGGGCGGAACCAAACCCCTGGGGCGCCAAGGGACTGGAGTGGGAAACGTCGTCGCCACCGCCCAAAGAGAATTTCGAGCACCCCCCCGTCGTGACCGAGGAAGCGTACAACTACGCCGTGGAAAGTGAAAGCGATGTCAGCAAGCTCAACCGCGCTCTCTCATCAGTTTGAGGACGCCGAGCAACAGCGCGAGGCCGTCACGCTTGGGCTGTGGACCTTCCTGTTGACCGAGGCCATGTTGTTCGGCGGCCTGTTCGCGGGCTACACGGCCTACCGCTCCGCCTATCCGGATGCGTTTGTCCTCGGCAGCGCTCAACTCGACGTCATGCTCGGGGGCGTCAACACGGCCATTCTGATCTGCAGCAGTTTGACGATGGCCCTGGCGGTTCGCAGCGCGCAGCTAGGGAAGCGCCAAGCGCTGATCGTTTTCCTGGTGTTGACGATGCTGTTCGGCTCCGCCTTCCTGGGCATCAAAGGTGTCGAGTACGCACACAAATTCCACGAGCATTTGGTTCCCGGTCCCGGCTTTCGCTTCGCATTGCCCCACGCCGGCCAAGTGCAACTGTTCTTCTCGTTCTATTTCGCCTTGACCGCCACCCACGGTGTTCATATGATCGTGGGTCTCGGCCTGCTGGGCGTATTAGTCTACCAGGCGAGAAAAGGACGCTTCACACCGGCCTACAACTCACCGGTTGATCTCAGCGGACTGTATTGGCATTTCATCGATATCGTCTGGATTTTCCTCTACCCCTTCCTCTACCTTCTAGGCCGACACTAATGTCCCAACATATCGTCCCCCTCAGGACTTACGTCGCCATCTTCGCGGCCCTGCTAACGCTCACCGCCACCACTGTCGCAATCGCCCATGTGGACCTCGGACGCTTGAACACTGTCGTCGCGCTGGTCATCGCCTTCGCGAAAGCTCTTCTCGTAGCCCTGTTTTTCATGCACCTGCGCTACAGCAGCCAACTGACCAAGATCGTCGCCGCCGCCGGACTCGCTTGGCTTGCGATTCTTCTCGGCCTCACGATGGGCGATTACCTCACCCGCGACTGGATCGAGCAGCCGGAAGGCTGGGCCGGCGTGGGCGCCACGGGAGAGCCCCCGCGAGGTCACTAGCGCCCGACTTGGGCTAAGCACCGGGCCGCATTCTACGAACGGAATCAATCATTGGGATGGCGTTTCCGCTCCACTTCAGCTCCACACGAATCAGGTGGATCGGAGTGTCGCTGGTATTCTCGACCGAATGTGTTTTCCGCGTCTTCCCAGAAAGTCAACGGCGCCGAAAACGTAGCTTCCCGTGCCGTGCCGTCCGACAAGCCGAATCGGGCTGAGCCGCCCTGCAGGATGACAAGAACGCCTCGGCTGTGTTTGTGCATCGGTTCGAAATCGCCCGGGTGGTTACGGACCTCGAGCACGCGCACGCGTTCGTTCTGGAGCACAAGTTTGTGGTATTCAGGAGCGGCTATAAGAGCATCCAGGGGATCGGGCTCGCCGGGGCTAGTGGGAGGGTCCATGGCATCGGGCGGCTTCGTAAACTCGACGACAACCGCGCGGAAGCGATGGTTGCCGCGGTTCACGGGTTCGTGGACATCCTTATTGGTCTGGTCAGTGCTGTCCGGGGAAAGTCGCGCCATCGGACGGTAAGTCTCGACCGTTCAATGTCTTATGGCCTGTTTTGCCCGGGAACGATTTGAAATCCCGAGGCCGCAAATGGTCGCCTGAACGGAGCATCCGGACGCGGCACAATGAGGGATGAACCTTGGCCGTACGGTTTTCTCCCAACTGATCGAGCACCTACCGAGCAAAGAGTTTCAGAAATGTGTATCGCGCTACCGCGGCGATTCCTATCTGAAAAGTTTCTCCTGCTGGGATCAGTTTCTTGCGATGGCATTCGCCCAGCTGACCTATCGGGCAAGCCTCCGCGACATCGAGACGTGCCTGCGTTCGATGCACGGCAAACTCTACCACATGGGATTCCGCGGCAGGGTAGCGCGCTCGACACTGGCCGACGCGAACGAGTCGCGCGACTGGCGGATCTACGCGGACTTCGCGCAGGTCTTGATTGGCATGGCACGGCCGTTATATGCCCACGACCCGATCGGTGTGGACTTGGACCAGACTCTGTACGCTCTCGACTCGACAACAATCGACCTCTGCCTGTCGCTGTTTCCGTGGGCGAGATTCCGCAAGCAAAAAGCCGCCGTGAAGATGCACACGCTGCTGGATCTGCACGGCAATATTCCCACGTTCATCCGCATTACTGGAGGCAAAGTGCACGACATCAACATCCTCGACGAGATCGGCCCGGAGGCCGGCGCGTTCTACGTCATGGATCGGGCCTACGTCGATTTCGAACGCCTCTTCGTGTTCACTCTCTGCTCGTCGTTCTTCGTCGTGCGAACCAAGAAGAACATCTTGCTCCAACGGCGCTACTCGCATCCCGTCGACAAATCCACGGGCTTGCGCTCGGATCAGACCGTCATACTGGCTGCCATCGAATCGGCCCAAGCCTATCCCGACCCGTTGCGGAGGGTCAGTTACTTCGACGCCCGGACGAACAAGCGGCTGAAGTTTCTGACCAACAACTTCGCGCTCCCGGCGCTGACCATCGCCCACATCTACAAGTCGCGTTGGCAGATTGAGTTGTTCTTCAAGTGGATCAAGCAACATCTGCGAATCAACTCGTTTTACGGCACCAGCGAGAACGCCGTCAAGACGCAGATCTGGATCGCTGTCTCGATTTACGTGCTCATCGCCATCGTCCGGAAACGCCTCGGGCTGGAAGCGAGTCTTTACCAGATTCTACAGATTCTCAGCGTTACGCAATTCGAAAAAATGCCCCTTTTACAGGCACTCCAGCCATCCGACTCCCCAAACGAATCCCCCTATGACCCCAACCAATTGATTCTATTCGACTTTTAACCGGACAGCAGTGTGGTCTGGTATCGAGCGCCTCCAGGCCGGTAGGTGGCTTCGTCCACCGAACCATCTTGACGCTTAACCGCGATGACTCCTGAGTCGAGGGGAATCAGCAACCGATCTCTGCGAGGGTGTTCTTTTGTGCTTAGAATACATTGATTCCACTGGAGTTCGGCGGAATTGGGTTTGTTTGGTTTTTTGTGTTAGTGCGGCCTGTGGGGCTGACGCTCGTTGGGCTGGGAGGCCAGCGTCTGGTGCCGAGTCGCAACCGGTCCGGAAGCCGATGCGGCCAGCCGTCGAGGTCGGAGGATCGATCGGGGGTGGGACCTGGGCCGGGACATATCGGCCCCGGTAGGGGTCTGAGGCGGCGGGGGTATAGGAGCCGGCAGAGGAGCGGGCCTGGTGGGCCTCACGCTCGTCGCGGCGCAGGTCGCGGAGTTGCTTGACGGCGCGAAAGAAGCGGCGGCTGAGATGTCCATCGTAGCGAGCCAGGTGAACTAGGGTCTGAGTCTTATCGATCATCCCTGAGCCGAGCAGTAGGGTCTCGCCGTCGTAGCCGGGCTGCAATGTGTCGGGATGAAGCCTTTCCATCAGGCGGCGCTTGGCGGCGAGGGAAGCGGCCAGGAAGCCAGTTTCCAAGCGCGTGAGGCGGCGCATGCGCCATTGGGCGTCGGCGATTTGACGGACGAGTTCGAATTCGAGCGAGTTGGCGGGTTGGATGTCGTCCTCGAGGGCCGAGAGTTGACTGTCGAAGTCGGCGGGGTCCTCACCGGGCAGGACGGTATCGCGGGCGAGGAGTCCGTGTTTAAGGGCGTTTTGGGAGACGCGGTTTTTGCCTTCCTCGGTCCGTGGACCGGTGGAGTTCTTAGCGTTGTTACGATTAGCTCTAATCTGGGCATTTGTCGTCATGATTACTATTCCTTTCGTGGGAGCAGAGGCTCCAACTCCAGGCTACAGGGGAGTTGCGGTGTTAGAGGGGATTAGGTGCGGCAAGTGCCGTGGAATCAGAGAGATGAGATTTTGGAAGTGGTGTGACTGGGTGAGGAGAGATTCTGGTTTAGGCAAGGCAAGAAGGCGTGCCGCCGGAGGCGGCCCGAAAAACGCCACGGCGACGCTTCTTGAGCGATTCAAAGATTACGACGCCCGCCGCCGGATCGACCCGGTCGGGCGCGAGGGCGAGCGCCTCGGATAGTCGGCAGCCGGTGTAGGCCAAAATCTCGCAGAACGCTCGAACGGGCGTAGGGGCGGACCTGGCGGCCTTCAGAAAGCGGTTCCGCTCATGTTGGGTCAGATATTTGCGCTGTCCGCGCACGTCGAAGAGTTGCATGCGCTATCATCTAGCACGACCGCGTGAAACACTATGGGCGGAAGGGTTGCAGCGAGGATCGCAGACACCCCGCCCCGGTGGCCCGAACATTGCGATAAACTCGCCTCTACCAGTGGGAGCATCCACGCTTCACGCGCGTGGCAGTCATGAGGGTAAAGGTCCAAAGGCGAAGAGATGCGGCATCAAAGATGAAAAACCAAACATGGACATTGCGATTCGTCCACTTCTTGGGTCGGATGCGCGGAGCCAGGGTCTGGCGACCCGAGTGGTGGAACAGCTGCTGAGGTCCGGCGACGTCACCGCCGAAGCCGTTCTGGAAGCGGTCGGGAATCTGACTGCTGCGGAACAGAGCCGCCTGCTGACTGCGCTGCTTCCGTGGTCAAAGGAAGTGTGTGTGGGGTTCGACGGCAAGACTCGGGCAAGACTGCTTACTTCGGAACTCTCGGGGTCTCCCCCTCCGTTCGTGAGTCGATTCACACACAGACTGACTCTGTGGCGTGACGACCCTGACTGGATGACCGAGCCCGATGACGAGGAACCGGCAAAACCCGGCGAACCCGTTTTTGAAATCGGCGACGGAGAGGGGGGGGCAGTAGAGGAAGAAAACCCCCGCCCTCCTGATTCGGCACCGGTCTCGGAGCGCTTGCGCTGGCTTGACACGGAGGCCCGCCGGAAGAAACGGGATCTAGACGGGCTCTTGATTAGACTCCAGCTCGAAACGGTGCTGCTGGCGTTCTTTTGGGGTAGCACAACTGGCGGGGAGGTAGTGCGTCGGGCCGAACTCGATGCTTTCGAACAGAGTATGCGCGCGGGAGGCATGGAAAGCGGGTGGCGTCGCCGAGTACTCGATCGACTGATGCAAGCGATCCGCGCAGGCGATGCGGGCGCTGTTAAGTTTCTGTTGTCGAAACATGGCTGGTTGCGTCGCAAGGTCCTGTGGTTCTTGCTGAAGCGATTTCACCTCATAGGAGCGATCCTGGCGACAATTGATCTCTTGCCGATCCTGCACGACTGGTGGAGCGCGTGGCAATGCTGGTCCCGCCTCGAAGAGCTGGACATACTTCGTTGGGAGTGGATGGTTGAAGCAGGGATCTCTGTGCAGCCTGGTGAGTCGGCGCAGCTTGGGCCTTATGTCAACCCTGGGGGCCTGGGTCTGCCGGCCGGAACGCCTTGCGAGCACTCGGTCACATACCTGTTCGTGTGGGAGGACGAATCCGGAGAGGAACACGAGGAGGTCCTAGCTGGGCCAAGGCCGTTGCAGGTTCCGGGCGACGACCATGACGATTTACCCGAGGGCGCGCTTACAGACTCCGAAAGTTTGCCCAGCCCAGAGATTCCCGAAGGGTTTGCCAGGGGCTATATAGTCTATGAGTTCGTCACGCGCTGCCCAGGACGAGAGCCCATCGTCACGCGTCTTTTCGCGGTAGCGGTCTTCAAGCCTGCCGGCCTCGGACCATTCTGAACCGTGTCCGGCAGCCTACAGTACACTCCGCCTAACCGAAGAAGGATATTGACCTGATCAAGACTCGCCTCGAGGAGGCGCGCCACGATCACAACGGAGCCAGTGACCCCCATCGGGACATGTTCTGCCCTGTTCTACGACCTTGATTTATTAGACGATAAAGTATATTATCGGCTGCCATTTCACCGAGAACAAGGCGATTGGCGGGCCGCCGGGTAAACATCGACAACAAAGGCGTTGGCCTAAGTTTCGCCACACGATCCAGCTGTGCCGCTCGGACCGAGCCCTGGAGCAGCGAAGGGTTGATCCAACCTTGCTGAATAGAGCTTCTGGGTCGACGAGTAACGGCATCAGAGCACGTCTACTGCAGAGCGCGGAAGCGTACTAAGTGGTTGCAAACAAGTAGTTTCTGTGCAGGGTGCCGATAATTGTCGCGATATCGGGATACCACCAGCAAACAGCCGTCCCTAGATCCCCACCAAGCCGCAGCAGGACCTATCTGAGTTGGATCAGGTACTCGGTGGGTCTTACGGCGAAGAAGAGTCACTGCACTTCCCCCTGGCCGACTAGGGGTTCGGGGGAAGGATCGCTAGCTTCTTCTGGAGGGCGAACATTTGGGCCGGGGCACGATCAATTTCGGCTGTTCGGCCGAAGAGTTCGAAGATCTTGGAGTCGTCGCGCTGGCGCTGGATGTTCCAGGGCACGGCCACCCGGCCCACCTTGCGGTACTTCGAGAAAAGCGACTTCTCCTCGTAGGGGATGCGCGTCTTCGGGTCGCGGCGAATATAGACCTGCTGCACAGGAAGGTTGTCCGACATTCGTAAGTAGACGGTCACTGCGTCGCCCTGACCGTCGACGATCTCGATGGCGTGAGTGGGCACGTTGTCGATGATCTCGGTGCCGGCGTAGTAGTAGTACATGCCCGGTTCGTCGAGGCGATAGCGCAGGATGTAGAAAATGTCCCGGCGAGTGGACTCCCGATATCTCAGCAACGAATCCTCGGGAAGCGGCCTGGCTCCGCGAAAGGTCACCTCCCAGCCCTTGCCGTTTTGAAACAGGACGTAGTAGTCGCCTTTCTCTGTGTAGACCTCCCGCCTGCTGACGGGGAGCCAATCCGGGTCGTCCGATTCGCGCATCGGGTCGAAGCGGGTGAAGATGGACATGACGGCCAAGCCACGAAGGTTCTGTCGGCGGAAAGAATAAGCGCGTCCCTTCTGGACCATATTCCTTACGTCAAGGAACGCGTCGCCGCCCATCGCCTCCAAACACTGTTCGAGTAGTTGTTTGGCCCGCTCCTGCCGAGTCTGGGCAGACAACTCGAAGTAACTGGTCGCGAAGACGAGGGCTACCGTCAGCGTTGCTAGGACTAACGAAGTTGCTTTCGCTCGGCCTGCAAGCGCGATCAGCGCTGTCGGCAAAAGGCTACGTCCGCTCATGCCTTTCCCTCCCTAGAAAAATCGGGTACAGCCAGCCAATTCGCTTCCGCCTACGTATTCGTTTCTAGGCCATGACGGGGGCGAATTGGTGGCAGTCCCCATTTTTCGCTACCCAAACGACGTACGGCGGAGCCTTCCTGTTCCTCTTTTTCGCGCCGGGTCTATTGAGGCTCGCAAAATACAGTGGCCTTGGAAGACGGGCACGGCATGCCGTGCCCCTACAATCTGAACACGGGTCATGTCAGCATAATTCGCGAGACTCAATAAATGTGCGACTGTCCGTGCAACCGGTTTTCACGCGATGCCATTATCGCGCATTTCTCGCGACAAAACGGTAGGAGCAAGCCGCTGGGGCCTGGCAGAGTTCGAGCGTACAAGGTTGCCGATCCCGGTGTCTTCGGGAATGTGATGGCTAATGGATTTGTCGGAAGCTGTCAACAAAGCGTGAGATTTACTGCAACGAAGCATGAGAAGGCGCTACGAGTCTATCCTAGCGACTGATCTGTCTTTTGGTCTCCGCCGATAGGGGACTTGGGGCTCCCTGCGAGCGCTCAACTCATCCACCGTCTAATCTGGGCCTACGCTTGTAGGGTTTGCTCCCCTAGAACTGGGTTCCGCGCGAACACTGCTCCGACGATGTGGAGTCAATACTGGATGCTCATCGTACTGCTGGCTGCCGCGGGGCTCATTTACTTTCTCTACAATTCCGCCGGCTCTTTGGGATGGGAAACACGAGGGGTGCTCGATCCGATCATTGATCAGATCCGCGTCATGGTCGAAACCATGTTCGACGGTTGGTGAGTGGCCGCAAAAACGCCGATAAGGAATAGCGACGTCGTTTGACGAGGCCTTAACCCTCAAACCAGCTTTGTGCGATCCCGCATGGTGTTCGATCACTCTTTTCGGGATGAGACGGCTCGACGGTAGGTGATGGGAATGAACATGACCAGATCGTTATTCTTAGGCGTTTCTCTCCTTGTAGCGGGCTCGGTCACCGCCAACGACCAGATTCAAGTCCGAGGCCTTGGCTCCTACCATGCCGTGGAAGTAGGTAAATCACCCGCCTTGATAGCAGAGGCAGCTGGAGTGAGAATTCTGGGATCCGATCAAGAATCCGGTCCGCCCCAGGCCACTGCCGATCGGCTTGCTGTTCCTCATCGCGCGGTGAGCGCGGCGGCTTCAACAGCCAGACCCCGGCCCGCCCAACGTATACGCTACGGCACAGGGCGGGGCTACGCACCGGGAATTCGTTACGGGAACGGTGTCCGCTACGGTTCCAGCATCGGTTACGACAAGACCATCGTTTACGGATCTGGCGTCCGTTACGGCTCAGGTCGGGGATACGCTGCGGGCGCCGGGTATAACCGGCCGGCCAAGCGGTGAATGCAGGCCGGGCCAGCCACAGCCACGCCGGCACCGAGGTGTTGACCGCATTTCTCCAGGGGTCGGGTGGCCGGCGTTTACGCTCTTCGTGAGAGCGTACTAGCTGTTGACGTCGAAATAAATGCAATCGGGATGCTGGAAGACGACCGCGCTGACACTGGCCTCGGGATCCATCATGTAGCCTTCGGTTAACCGCAAGCCGATTTCCTCGGGCTGGAGCAGCTTGAACAGGCCCTCTTGGTCTTCGAGAGCCGGGCAAGCGGCGTAGCCGAAGCTGTAGCGCCGACCGCGGTACTTCGTCTTGAAGCGGTCGAGCATAGTCGTCTCGGGGGGGTCGGGCCAGCCCCAGTCCTCGCGAATGCGGCGGTGCAGCCATTCGGCGCAGGCTTCCGCCGTCTCGATCGCCAATGACTGAACGGCGTGGGACTTTACGTACTCTCCCTGGCGTTTGTATTCTTCCGACCGCTCGCGGATCCCTTCGCCCGCTGTAACGGCGAAGATCGCGATGGTGTCGCGGGTGCCGTTCTTACTTGGCAAAATGTAGTCGGCGAGGCATAGTCCATCGGGCCGCTTCTGGCGCGGGAAGTTAAAGCTGTGGACCGGACCGTTCCCACCCGGCGCGGAGACGCGAATCGCATTCCCAGAGCTTTCGGACTCGAAAAACCGCCACACGGCTCGAGCCTTCATGTAATCCTTGGCCTCGTCCTTGACGTCTTCGACGATCCCGTGAAGCTCCAATGCCTTGGGATCCCGCTCGGCCAATCTCTGCTCGAAGTTGCCTCGAAAGCCCATGTGCCGCCCATAGAGCATTTGCGGATTGATGTAGTTCCAAATTTCCTCTAGCTGTGGCACGTCTCGGACGATTCGCTCTCCATACGGCGCCGCTGCCGGCGGCACCTCAAGGCTCACCTTCGAGCTGCGCCCGGTGGATTCGACACGCTGCTCTTTCTCTTTCGCCAGCGTTTCCGCATGCGCCTGATGTTCGTCGAAAACGCCTTGGCGCTGGTCAGAGTCCATCAGGCGATTCATCAGACTCAGTCCTGTCATAGCGTCTTTGGAGTAGCAGACGGCCGACTCGTACTGCCTTGCGATTTTGGTCCGTGTGAACTTTTCGCTCAGAGCCGCTCCTCCCACCAGCAAGGGAAGGGAAACGCCTGCCTCGCGCAGGTCCGTTGCCGTAATAACCATTTGTTGGGCGCTTTTCACTAGTAGGCCCGACAAACCAATCACATCGGGTTGGTGCTCTCGATAAGCTCTGATCAGCTCCTCCGGCGGAACCTTGATGCCTAGATTGATGACCGCATAGCCGTTATTGGTCAGAATGATATCGACTAGGTTCTTGCCGATGTCGTGGACGTCGCCCTTCACCGTGGCGAGGATCACTTTCCCCTTCGACGCACCCTCTTCTTTCTCCATGAACTGTTCGAGGTGCCCCACGGCGGCCTTCATCGCCTCGGCTGACTGCAGGACCTCAGCCACGATGAGTTCGTTGTTGTTAAACAGCCTGCCTACCTCCGCCATCCCGTCCATCAGCGGACCATTGATAATGTCGAGAGGCTCGAGTCCCTCTTGCCTCTTGACTTCGAGGTCTGGAATCAGGCCTTCCTTCGTCCCCTCAATGATGTAGTTCGCCAGGCGCTCGTCGAGAGGCAGATCGGCAATGGATTTTTTCACCCGACTCGTCGCGCCCCGAAAGTGCTCGGTAATCGCGGCGATATGATGCTGGTTGATGGCGGCTTTTTGCTCCCGGCCCTGCTGGCGGTGGTCCCGAGGAGCGTCGGATCCCTCAGGCGGGTAGTTCCACAAGAGGTCTTCGGCTAGCTTCTTCTCTTCGTCTGGAATGGCCGCATAGCGCTCCAGCTTCTGCGTGTTAACGATCGCTAGATCCAGGCCTGCCTTGGTGGCGTGATAGAGGAAGACGGAGTTGACCACCTCGCGCGCCGCGGGCGGTAATCCAAAACTTATATTACTGATACCTAGGATCGTCTTCGACTGCGGAAGCGCCTGTTTGACGAGACGCACGCCTTCGATAGTCTCAACCGCGCTGCCGCTATAGTTCTCATCGCCCGTGCCACAGGGGAATACCAGCGCGTCGAAAACAAGATCTTCCTCCGCCAAGCCCCATTTCTCGGTGCAAAGCTTGTGCGCCCGCTGGGCAATGGCAAGTTTGCGCTCGCGCGTGATGGCTTGCGCCTGCTGCTTGTCTTCGTCGATGGATCCGATGATGATCGCCGCGCCGTACTTCTTAAGCAGCGGAACGACGCGATTGAAGCGCTCTTCGCCGTCTTCGAAGTTGATCGAGTTAATGATGCTCTTGCCGAGGCAATAGGTCAGCGCCCGCTCGACCGCCTCCGGACTAGTGGTGTCGATCATCAACGGCACTTTGACCTTGTGGATCACCTTCTCGTAGAAGCGGTCGATGTCGTCAAGCTCTTCGCGATCGGGATTCTCGAGGTTGATGTCGATGATCTGAGCGGCGTTCTTCACTTGCTTGCGGCCGATTTCGGCGGCTTCCTCAAACTTCTCGTCGCTGATGAGCCGCTTGAAGGCCCGCGAGCCGACCTCGTTGGTTCGCTCCCCGACGAGCAGAGGGCGGTTGTCGTCGCTGGCTTCTACCAATTCGATTCCGCTGTAGTAGCTGCGCAGCGGCCCTCGGTGTTTGCGTGGCGGTCGGCCGTCAACCATTTGTGCGATGGCGCGGATATGCTCCGGGGTCGTACCGCAGCAGCCGCCGATCATGTTCAGCCAGCCGTTCTTGACGAACCTCTCCAGCGACGACGCCAGGGATGTCGGCGTCTCGAGATATTTACCTTCTTCATTGGGCAGACCGGCGTTCGGATAGCAGGAGACGCGGGTCTGCGCCATATTGTGCATCGTCCGAATGTGATCGGTCATGAACTCCGGACCGGTGGCGCAATTCAGCCCGATCGAGAGCAGATCCACGTGCCCGAGCGACGCCACGAGGGCGTCCGCTGCCTGACCAGCCAACATTGTCCCCATCGGCTCAATGGTTCCGGAGACCATAATCGGCAACCGGTAGCCGAGCTTGTCGAACGCCCGTTGGATGCCGATAAGCGCTGCTTTGACGTTGCGGGTGTCTTGGCAGGTCTCGAGGAGCAGGATGTCGCAGCCGCCTTCGGCCAGCGCCTCGGCTTGTTCGCCAAATGTCTGAATCAGTTCGTCGAACGTAATCCCGCCCGTGACCGTAATCGCCTTGGTCGTCGGCCCCATCGAGCCGGCGACGAAGCGAGGATTTGCCGGGGTGGAACATTGCTCAGCGGCCTGTCGCGCGAGCTGAGCGGCAGCGAAATTGATCTCGTGAACCTTGTTCTCTAAACCGTACTCGCCGAGGACGACCGACATTCCTCCGAAAGTATTCGTCTCGACGATATCGGCCCCGGCTTCGAAGTATTCCCGGTGAATGTCGACGACGACATCCGGGCGGGTTAGCACCAGGTTTTCGTTGCAGCCTTCCAGTGCAGGACCGCCGAAATCCTCCGCTGTTAGATTCCTTTCTTGCAGGCGAGTCCCCATCGCGCCGTCCAGGACGGTAATGCGCTCGTCGAGGACTTCGTGAAGCAGTTTCGTCTGATCGTCTCGAGCGCTCATGGCTAATCGGATGCTAACGGCTAGGGATAGCTCTCCCGCACTCCGCTGCGGGGTGTGCTGTTGCTCCCGCCAGCGGTTCAAGCAGGCGCGCGGGATCCGCCCTTCAAGGTGTGGATAAGCGGCGTTTCCGGGTTATTCTTTTATTATAGGCTCGCCTAAAGCGTCAACCCACCAGGTCGAAACGAAGGGCCTCCGGGGACCCTTCGGCCCCGAAACCGACCTAACCTGAAACTTCGATTCGGCGAGCCGCCGCCGGTAGCGACCGCCACTCTTGGCGGTCCTGGTTTCGAGTTCGGCCGGCAATCCTGCCGGCCTCATGCCCGAGTCAATGTGTTAGGTCGCGGGGACAGGCAACCAAGCGGACCTCGTCCGCGCCACGAATCTGGCCAGGTTTTTGCCTGTCGGCCCCCTCTAACGAAGAACCGGTCTGGGGTGCCTGTCCCCCGTCCTGCAGGCATCCCACCCCTTGCGCCGAACCCAGGCGCCCTTCCGACATCAACGTGGTAGACTCAGGCTTCCCGCGCAGGCGTCGTAACTCTGTCACTCCCTTCTTAGTTCTAGTAAGATCTGCCGCACGTCATCAGGAGACAAGCTATGACACTCAAAACGAAAAGGCGTCCTCCTCGCCGAAACGGAAACGGCCGCGCCGCCCGAAAGCCACCCTCGGGGTTCGTGGCCCTTTCTCTGCTGATGACACCGTCAATGGCGCCTGAACCCAAGCCGGAGGATGGCCCTCCTTGCCATCTGTGTACGGCCCGTTGCTGCAAGTACTTCGCAGTCGAAATCGACGCCCCCACGGACGCGGAAGATTACGAACACATCCGTTGGTTCCTGATGCACGAGGGGATTGCGGTCTGGATGGATGAAGGGGACTGGTATCTCGAAGTGCGAACCGTGTGCCGCCATCTGCAGCCGGACAATAGTTGTGGGATCTACGAAACGCGCCCTCAGATCTGTCGCGATTACGGCGTCAAGGATGGGGAGCCCTGCGAATTCTTTACGGACGAGTTAGAGTATGACCTCTACTTCGATTCAGACGAAAAGTTCGAGGTCTGGTCCAGGGCTGAGCAGGAAAAGAAGGAAGAACGACGGCGCAAACGGGCGCGATTGAAGGCGCGGCGCCAACGCCAGCAAGCGCAGGCCCGGGCCTAGCAGCTCGTGATAGGGTCGCGCAGGAGCGAAAGGACTGCCACCAATTCGCTTCTCGTCGTGACCTCGAAACAAAGCACTTGGCCTGAGGCGAATTGGCTGGCTGTACCGATTTTTCGCGAGCTTATACTTTCGCCACGGGCTGCTAGCCCCGCAGGCGAAGAGCCGGAACGCCAACTTCTATTTTTGAAGCGACTGCAACATCCGACGAAAGTTGGGTTCAGCGGCAGCGGTCGTCTTTTCGGGTGCTGTCAGCTTGAAGAAAACCTCTCCTTCGGGTGCACTGACGATGGCGGCGAGCATCCGATACCCCGCCTTGGGTGTCGCCCGGGGAGACATGGGAAACGGTTTGAATAGGTAGGTGCCGGTAAGGTCAAGGGTTGTTACGGCTATGCCGTTAATATTCTCGCTGGCCCTGTGTGCCAGCTGGTCGGCTGGGCCGCCGTCCGGGGCCCGAAACTGGCCGATCCAGCGCTTTACGTTGGCTTCGACACCGCCCGCGCCTCCCGTCCCAAAGTAGTACACGCCACATTCTCCGTCCTCTGAATCCCCCCCAGCCGCCGGCACGGTATAGGTTGCGGCCCGCATCGGTCTTTGGCGCTGCGCTTTCCAACCCGCGGGGGCGGTCCAGCTTACGCCTCCTGCCGTTTGAGCCCACGCCAGGGAACCCGGCGACAAGGCCAGCCCCAGCAAGGCGGACGGGATAAGCAAGGCGAAGCGCACTTTCATGTCGTCCTCCGAAGGGCTAAGTATAGCCGAGGCAGGGGTGTGGGCTCCAGATTGGCATCCTCGCTCAGCAAGCCGTTGGCTGAGCTTGTTGCCTTTCCACGAGGCGTCGAAGTACTAACCAGGTGCTCGCTGTCGGAGTGCGAAGTCCTGGGAAGGCCTTCTGTCTATGGAAGTGGGCTGCTCGGGTTGCGCGACCCCATGCTATTCTGGACTACTTAACCTCCCCATGGACTCGTGTATTCACTCAGCTTGGCAATGGCTGAGTCGTTCTGGAATCCAAAACGCATCGGGCGGCGTGGCCCGTTTCTACGGGGCCGACAGCCAAGAGTACCGAGACGTCTCCACCCAGTCCACCGCATTCTTCATTAGCACTTTCCTGCGGCTCGGCGACTATCCAGAGGGGTCCCCTCCCGCTGAAGCACTCCACGCCGGTGGGTTTCTTCTGGATCGTGCGTTTCACCGCTCGAAAGAGCTATTCGCCCACGAGGTTTACGTCGAGGACAACAGCCCGTCTGCTTGTGCTTACTTCCTCGGCTGCAGCATCATTATTCGCTCGCTCGTTGACCTTTGGAAGGCCACAAAGGAGCCGGCCTACTTGGAGTGCGCCGAACGCTGTGGTTTTGCCCTGCAAAACCGTATGTCGCGGATGGACGGCTCATTCTTCCCGGTCTATGATTTTGCGAGGGATATGCCCATCGACGAAGGAGAGACGTGGTCGACCCAGGCCGAGGTGTATCAGCTTAAGGCAAGCTTTGCTTTGCAAGAGCTAACCGAGGCTACCGGATTGTATGAGTTTGCGGCGATGTCGGACCCCCTACGCCGATGGTGCTTAAAGCGACACGAGGGCTTCGTCCCAGACTTCGGTGATCCTCAGGAGCGCATGTCCCGGCTTCATGCCTACTGCTACTTCCTCGAGGGTCTACTCCAAGAGGCTAGCCACGATGCGGAGTGCAGCCGCGCTCTTCAGTGGGGCATTCTGCGGGTGGAAACCCTGATAGAGGAAATCGGCCCCGAGTTTCAACACTCCGACGTTCTTGCTCAGTTGCTGCGCTTGCGCTTCTATGCGGACACGTTCGGGGTGCTGGAGATCGATCGTGCCACTGTCGAATCCGAAGTGGCGGCCCTGATCGAATTTCAACAGCAATCCACCGACGATACTGTGGATGGGGGATTCGCCTTCGCTCGGCGCGGCACGGAGCTCGTCCATCACATCAACCCGGTGAGTACTGTCCTCGCCCTCCAGGCTTTGACAATGTGGGAATCCGTGGACGAGGGAGCCTTCCGCGAGCCCTGGAATGTGCTGATCTAATAGGCTGTTTCAAACAAAGACTTTCTCATCGTGCCGGCGACGTGGCGCACGCTTCCAGCCGCGTCGGGCTTTCGAGCCGACATTTTCGAATCTATACTGAACCCGTGTCCGGGGGCGGTCCACTAGTAGGCGGCGCCTCAGGCCCCGCTCCAAGCAGACTCGTTACTTTTTCTCGCGGCGTGTATACTCGGCCGTGATCGAAGACTGTAATCCGCCCCGCGGCCTGAACTCGCCCACCAAGGTAGCCCAAACGGGCTTTGCTGCTTGAACGACGTCGTCGAGTGCTCGGTTCACAACGTTCTCGTAAAAGATCCCCAGGTTCCGATAGGCGAGGATGTAATGCTTCAGGGACTTCAGTTCTAGGCACAGTTCGTCAGGCTCGTACTCGAGCGTTAGCCGGCCGAAGTCGGGAAGCCCCGTCTTTGGACACACCGAGGTAAACTCCGGGATCTCGATCTTGATCCGATAGCCTTTGTGCTGATTCGGCCACGTCTCGATGGCCGGCAGCTTCGCATCGATGCCCGCTCGGGCATGCTGTTCATCGTATTCTGCCAACGGAATCACTCCTTCGTGGTCGTAAGTTGTCCGCGAGGAAAACGTCCCAGCAGTCAGACCGCTTTGCGCTTCGCTCCAGGATATCGCGACACCCTGGGCCGCCGCCACGGACTCTAGGCCGGGCGGCTCGGATTGCCTCCAACCGCGAACCGGCCATGGTCCGGTTGCCCGCAAGCACCGGTGTTAAGGTATAGGGATATGACGTCGGAACAGGTCGCAGCGGCCGTCGAAGAAATCCGCGATCGCGTTCGAGGACGGTACGAAAAGAAGGCAGTGGGAATCACCGACTTCGAGCTGCCTGCTCTCGATGGCCTGGGTCAAGCCCGCGACGCGGCGCAAGATAAAGTAGCCTCCATAGGCTCCGTTAATCCCCGCCCGCCAGGACTGCTAAACAGTGCGATCCAGGCTTGGAAAAAAGCAATCGCTCGTCTGCTGAACTGGTTCGTGCGCGATCAGGTGGAGTTCAACCGCGCCGCGCTGCGCTACATGGATCGCAGCCTCGAAGCGTCGATCGAGCAGAACTACAGTCTGCTCCGCGTGGCGAAGGTGGCTGCAGCGCAAACTCATGTCGAGGACATGATGGCCCACTGGAAACAGTGGCGCCCGGCTATGGAAGAGAAGCTCACGCAGATCGAGATTCGATTCCTCCACTGCGTCCGGGAAATGGAGAGTGGTGCCCGTGACCGAGACGCGAAGTGGGGCAAGGAGTTGCAAAGAAGACACCAGGATTACGCGGACGAACTTCGGCGTGCTGCCGACGAAATTCAGGGCAAGTTCTCGGAAGACGTGAGAAAGCTACAAGATGCCGCCAACGAGATTCAGAATAGGTTCTGGGAAGATCTGAGCAAGACAAAAGCTGAAAACGAGCATTTGATCCACACGGAACTCCGCTTGATTCGCCAAAGGGCGGCGGTAGCGTCGGCGGCTCGTGGCGCAGCGATTCCCACATCGGCCTCAAGCCCGACTACGCCGCGAAAGGAGGAGGGCGACAAACCGCGGCCGGCTGTCTTTGATTACTCGCGGTTTGAGGAACGCTTTCGCGGCGACGAGGCCCACGTTCGTGAAGCTCAAAGCTTTTATCTGCCGTACTTCAAAAAATGTCAGCAGGTAGTTGATTTGGGTTGCGGCCGCGGCGAATTCCTGGGACTGCTCCGCGAGCAAGGGGTCCAGGGAACTGGGGTCGACTCGGATCCAGACGCGGTGGCCACGTGTCGCGGGAAGCAGTTGGATGTCGAGCACGGCGATTTGTTTGCTTTCTTGTCCCGACAGCCCAATCAGAGTGTCGCCGGGATCTTCTGCGCTCACGTTGTGGAACACCTTCCGGCCGATCTCGTTCCGAGCTTGATGTTCCTAGCGAACCAAAAGCTTCGACCGGACGGGATCATGGCGATCGAAACGCCGAACCCGGCGTGTCTGGCCACATTTGCCGGCGACTTCTATATAGACCCCACTCATAGCCGGCCGGTACCTTCACAACAGATGCACTTCTACTTCCAGGAGGCGGGCTTCGGTGACATCGAAGTTCACGAGATCCACCCGGCGGCCGACGTTTTCCCCGAGATCGCCGCCCTTGACGGAATCGAAGAGTTGCAGGCCTTCCGCCGCAGGTTCTTTGGCGGCCTTGATTACGCAATCATCGGAAGAAAACTCAAAACATAGCTGACCGTGGCCAAAGTCGGGCGGGGGCGAAAAATGGGAACTGCCATGAACTGCCACCAATTCGCCCCTCATCATGGCTTCGAAACAAAGCACTTAGCCTGAAGCGAATTGGCTGGCTGTACCCGATTTTTCGAGACGCCTACTTACCACGGGCTGATAACTGACCAGTGATGGAATTTACCGGCGAGCGGGTCGTCCCCGGCCAGACCGACGTCGACTTGATGAATGAGCATCTGGCTCGGTATAGCTTTGCCGAGTCGCTCGTCGCGGGCAAGCGCGTGCTGGATGCGGGCTGCGGAGTTGGCTACGGCTCCGCCCGGCTCGCTCGCTCAGCGGACCGCGTTGTCGGCTTCGATAATGCACGCGAGCCACTCCTCACGACACAGCACGACTACGCGGACTCCGACGTTCGCCTGGCCGAAGGTGATTGCAGAAGTCTGCCGTTCTCCGACGCTAGTTTCGACGTCGTTGTGGCCTTCGAGGTCATCGAGCATCTCGAAAACTGGCGGGGCCTTCTGGCTGAAGCCCGGCGCGTATTGACTCCAGGCGGGCGGCTACTAGTTTCTACTCCCAACAAGGTCTACTACCAACAAACGCGGACCACCCCGAACCTCTACCACGTTCACGAGTTCAACTACGGCGAGTTTCGAGAGGAACTGGCGAAGTTCTTTAGAAATACGACGATGTTTCTTGAGAATCACAGCGATGCCATCACGTTTACGCCGCTAGAGGCGAAGGGCGTGCGAACCTTTCTGGAGGCCACGACCGCCGATCCCGAGCAAGCACACTTTTTTCTGGCGGTGTGTTCGACCGAACGGCTCTATGGCTCACCAGCATTCGTCTACTTGCCAACCGCGGGCAACGTTGTTCATGAGCGCGAGCAGCACATTGACTTGCTAGCTTCCGAAGTTGGTGGCAAGCAGGAACTGCTGAAGGAGTTAGGACAAGAGCTAAGACGGCTTCAAGCTGAACATCGCGAGCAGCGGCAGCAGGCACGGCATGCGATCGAGAAGCTGGAAGAAGAGAACGACAAGAAGACGGTATGGCTCAAGCAGCTCGCCCGCTACGAACAGGATCTGGAGGAGAGGACGCGGTGGGCGTTGAAACTACAGGATGACCTCAATCGCGCCGTGGACAACTATCGCAAACTGGAAGCCCACAAAGCGGAGAAGCACCAGGAACTGGAGAAATGCGTGGGGTTGCTTGATGACGCCGAACAGCAAGTGATCGAGCGGACAAACTGGGCGAAACGGGTGGATCAACAGCTGGGACAAGTCCGAGAACAGTTAGCAAATGTGTACGCCTCTCCCGCCTACCGCGTTGGACGACGGCTCCGGCTGGCGCCTGAGGTCCCCGCCGGGGACGAAAATCCGCCGCCGGCAGCGCCTGAAGCAAAAGATAAATGAGGCGGCCGGATGCCAGCGAGTTCGCATCTCCCCAGAACGCACACTATGGGACGCAAGGGACGGGACCCGCACTCGACCGTCGGCGTGTTCTGCTGACGCTGCTGGGCGTCTTCGTCGGCTGCGGCGGCAAGAAAAAAGTCTCCTTACCGCCTCCGAAACCCGCGCGCGTGGGGGAATCCGAAGTAGGTATCGCTAGCTGGTACGGCCATCCCTATCACGGCCGCCGTACGAGCAACGGTGAAGTCTACGACATGAACAAGATGACGGCAGCGCACCTCAGGCTGCCTTTTAACACCTGGGTCCGCGTGACGAGCCTCAAGAATCGTCGCAGTGTAGACGTCCGAATCACCGACCGCGGGCCGTTCATTAAGGGACGCATCATCGATCTCTCGCGAGCCGCGGCCAAGCAGATCCACATGATAGGTCCGGGGACAGCGAAAGTGCGGGTCAAGGTCATCGCAAAACCAAAAACGCGTTACAAACCTGAGAAAGTGCGCCCTGTGAAAGAGCCTGTAGCGATCGAGCAGCCGATTCAGCCTCAGGAACCGACCCGCGAAGCCCTCCCTCTCGAATCACCACGCCTACCTTGCCCATCGGAGTTCTCCTACGGCGTCCAGGTCGGTTCGTTTCGTGTTCCGGAGAACGCCGAGCGAATGCTCGGCAAGATGCTCTATGAAGACCTGCCGGCTCGGATCGTTCGCAAGCAAGGCGACAAGGGCCTGTTGTATTCCGTCGTTATCGGTCAAGAAGACCGCAAATCCGCCGCGGAATTTTTGCGGCGAAGTTTGGAAAACGAGGGTATCAGCGGTTTCGTGACTGCCTTCGACCAGTCAAACTTGCTGGATTGTCTATAATGGGCTAGATCCTCTGTGCAACAGCAACCGCTGTTTGAGGGCGACCCATCGCAATTCGGCCTGGTCGGTGACTCGCCGCAACTTCAGGGCGTCCTGCGAACCATCGAAAAACTCAAAACGAACGAATCCCCCGTTCTGATTGTCGGCGAGAGCGGTGTGGGCAAGGAGCTTTTGGCGCGAGCTCTCCACGCGGCCTCGCCTCTGCGCGACAAGAAGTTTCTCCCGGTAGACGCATCTTCTCTGGTGGGCTCTTTGATGGAAAGCGAGCTCTTCGGCTACGTCAAAGGAGCGTTTACGGGAGCTGTCGAAAACAAAATCGGTCTAGTGCGGGCGGCCGAGGGAGGCACGCTGTTTCTAGATGAGATCGGCGAGCTGACAACCGAAGTACAGGCCAAGCTGCTGCGGCTGTTACAGGAAAACGAGATTCGCCCGATCGGCGGGACGCAACCAATCAAAGTCCACGTGCGGATCCTCGCCGCGACGAATAGAGATCTCCCGGCTGCCGTGGCCGAAGGGACGTTTCGCCAGGATCTCTACTACCGGCTCAACGTGATCTCAATTCGTATTCCCCCATTGCGCGAGCGGAAATCCGATATTCCCCTACTGGTCGAGCACTTCCTGAAGAAATACGCCGTGCACGAGGTGAGCCTGTCAGATGAAGTCCTGGGACGCCTGATGAAACACCCCTGGCCAGGCAATGTCCGCGAGATCGAGAATGCAATCCGCAGCATGGTCGCGCTCAGGTCGAATCCGGTAATCGAGCTCAATGATCTGCCCACGAAGCTGCGCAGGTCAATCGATCCCTATCAGGAAGTTGACCTCGGCTTGGCCTCGGAAATCATTCCCCTTGCGGAAATTGAGCGCCGGCACATTCTTAGGGCCATCGAGCACACCAGAGGCGACGTCCAAACGGCGGCGCTGCTGCTGGAGATCGGCAAAACCACGCTTTACCGCAAACTCAAAGACTATCGCGGAAAGACACGAGAGACCCGGGAAGCGCGGGGTGCGGATCAGTGGAAAGTGTCGGCTTGAAGCTGCCGAGTCGATCCGTCATGCTGAGTACGGTGTCTCCCGCGACCGCGACTCCACCTGCCGAGCAACTTGCCAAGGCCTTTCTTGAAGAGCACGAAAAAACAGGGGCTGTCTCCGCCGATCTGATTGACGATCTGTGCGGGCTGGCCGCCTCCGACGACCAAGACCTGGCGCGGTCCGGCAGCGACGCCGTCTTCCGGCTCATCGTCGAGGCTCTCGGGGACCAGTTTGAACCTCTCACATGCGAGCTGTACATTCACTTCTTCAGCCGCGTTATTGAGTATTGTCGGCGCCTGCCCCAGGGGCGCCGGCTCGACGATAGGCTATCTGCCTTCGGGTTAGTGTGCGAAGCGGATGTCCTGTGCCGGGCGGGGAGAGTCCGCGGCCCCCGCCTGCCCCGCGATCACCCAACAGCCAAGGTGAAGAAGGTGCTGGTGCTGTCTCGCGTAACCCTGGGGGCTGACGTCGCGGTGACCAGTGTTGTTCTCAGCCGGATGAAGAAAGTCTTCGAGAACGCGGAAGTCCTCCTCGTGGGGGGGGCGAAATCGGCATCTCTTTTCGCCTCGGATCCCGGAGTTCGAACGCTTCGGTTCGAGTACGACCGAGCAGCCGGCCTGCTGGGGCGGCTGACGAGTTGGGTACAGCTGACCGAGGTGGTGGATGCTGAAGTCACGGATCTAGCGCCGGGCGAGTACGTGGTTGTTGATCCTGATTCGCGCCTAACCCAATTGGGACTGCTCCCCGTCACGAAAGACGATGCGAGCTATTACTTTTTCGAGAGCCGCTCCTATCAATCGCCAGGAGCGGAGTCCCTGGCTCAGCTCACCGGACGATGGCTAAGTGATCTATTCGGAGATCCCGAAGAAACCGACTACCCCTATGTGAGCCTCTCGCCGGACGACCGGAACTTGGGATCCTCAGCGCGCCAGACGCTCAGCGGCCGCCTGGCCGCGGTCAACCTCGGTGTCGGAGACAACCCGGCCAAGCGTCTTGACGATTCCTTCGAAGAGGGACTTCTATTGGCTTTGCTAAAGGCTGGCTATACCGTGCTGCTCGATCGCGGTGCGGGCGAGCAAGAGATCGAGCGCTCGACCCGGTTGACGGATCGTTTGCAATCCTCCGGTAAGGTCATCGGTTCGCTCACGGCCGCCGAGTGCCGACCCGGGGACGTAATCACTTGGCGGGGCAGCCTGAGCGGTTTTGCAGGCTTGATCGCGGCAGCGGACCTTTACATCGGCTACGACTCAGCCGGCGGACACCTGGCGGCGGCCCTCGGAGTGAAAGGGATCGACATCTTCGCCGGCGCTGCATGCGACCGCATGCGCACGAGATGGACGCCCTGGGGCCCGAAGCCGGCCAACGTGATCGCAGTCCACCAGGGGGATGATCCCCGCACGGTCCTGTCCGAGGTGCGGAAACATCTGCCGTGACTATCGCTCTCGATGCCACCTATAGCCTTGACCCCAACCCTTCCGGAGTCGCCGTTTACTGTTCCCACTTGATTGACGCGCTGGCGCACGGCGCTCCCGACGAGCAGTTTCTCCTGTGCTATCGCGCGCGCCGTTTCCTAAGTTCCCTCCGCTACTCTCTGCCGGAAGAGAACTGTTCGCGACGCCTGTTGGAAGATTTTGCCTGCTCCCTGTTTAGCCGGCAGGTCTCTGTGTTCCATGGGCTGAACCAGCGCCTTCCCCGGTGCCGGTTCCAGCGAACCTTGACGACCTTCCACGACTTGTTTGTTCTCAGTGCCGGTTACTCCACCGCAGAGTTTCGCTCCCGCTTCAGCGAGCTGGCGCGTGACGCCGCTAGTCGTTCGGACCACATTATCGCGGTCTCGGAGTTCACGGCCGATCAGGTAAGCCGTCATCTCGGATATCCGCGGGATCAAATCAGCGTCATTCACCACGGTGTACAACCGGTCCCCGACTTTCCGACCAAACAGTTGGACGAGTTCCGCCACCGGCAGGGTCTTGAAATGCCTTTCCTCCTCCACGTCGGCGCCATTCAAAAGCGGAAGAACGTGACGCGACTCATCGACGCCTTCGAGAGGTTAAACGCCCAGTTCACGCTTGTGCTCGCCGGCTCCGCCGGGTACGGTGCCGACCAGATCATGGATCGGATCGAAAACAGCACCGTACGCACGCGAATCCGGGCCCTCGGCTATGTAGATTCCGACCGGCTGGCGATGCTCTACCGCACCGCTTCGGTGCTCGTCTTCCCCTCTCTCGAGGAAGGTTTCGGCATGCCGGTGCTGGAGGCAATGTCTGCCGGCCTCCCGGTGATCACCTCCGACCGCTCCGCAACCGCCGAAATCGCTGGGGGAGCCGCTCTTCTCGTCGACCCTGAGCAGACCGAATCGATCGTGGATGCTGTGGAGCGTATCTTTACGAACCCTTTGCTACGCCAACAGCTCGTCGAGGCCGGGCACGACCGCGCGGCCCAGTTCAGCTGGATCAGAGCCGCCCACGAAACCATGGCTGTATACCGACGACTGCTGCCACACCCCGCGTCGTAACTTAGACTCCCTGCCCGCCCGGCCGCCTGGTTGCCCTTCGGCAAGGACAGAAGCCGAGCCGCGGGCGGAAGTCCGCGGTCGAGACTGCGAAAGACCTCGGCAGCTGGGACAGGCATTGTGCGCGTGAATCTAGACGGGCAGCACCGCACTCCTCTCTCGCGCTATCGCTCCGATGACCGCCAGGACCGCGGCCCTTGCTTCTGTGGCGCACCACCCAAGAGTGCGGACGCCACAACAACCCGCGGCCAATTGCAACCCCCAATGCCGGTGGTAAGTAACGGCAGCTACTAGGCTCCGGCCCTAGCACCGATTTCTTCGATCCAATTTAGAATCTGGTCGGTTTGGCGGAGCGAATCGAGCACCACTTCGGCCTTGGTCAGATCATGCCGCTGGTTCATTTCATGCCGCCGGGCTAGGGTCGCAATCCCGGCGGCGACCGCGGCAGTTACCCCGGTTTCAGAATCCTCGATGACGGCGGCGTTGGCCGCAACCACAGCCAAACGACGCAGCGCTTCATGATAAGCGTCAGGCGCGGGCTTATGCCGCTCGACATCCGCCGCGGTCACGACCACCTGAAAATGCCTTCCCAGGCCGGTCTGGCGGAGAATCCAATCTACCATCCACGGCTGGCTTGAAGTAGCGACCCCGAGCCGATAACCGCGCTCGCCGAGCGCCGCGACCAGCTCGCGAGCTCCCGCGGTCACCTCCAGATCTTCCAGCATCCGCTCGTAAATCCCGTGATAAAGGGATGACAAAGGGATGAGTATCGTTCCGGTGCAACCGTGAGATTGCCCTCCCGTATGAAAGCCGCCCGCACGAACTCGTGGGACGCTCCCATAACCTGGCTGTAGTAGCTGGGAGGCACTTGGCCACCCAGTTCCCCGACCGCCGCTGAATGGGCTTTGGCCTTTAGCGATTCACTCTCGACGAGAACGCCGTCGAGATCAAAGATGACGGCCCTGTCGGACGCCTGTGGATTCATTGTGTAAGTTGCTGGTTTTACTGCTAGTGATAAGAAATTGGCTTTGTTTGGTCAACACCTTGGTCACATCGTCCCGCCACTGGGTGGTTCGCCGCTGCTGTTCTTCGTGGGGCCTGCTGCTGAGGTCGATGTCCTCTCGTGTGCTCGCGGAGCGACTGGTCCGGTCTTGCTGAGCGGACCGCGCAGCCGGGCCGGCAACCAGCCGTAACCCATTGTTTGCACATGGGTTGTGCCAGATTGGGTTCGTTTCGTCATTGGCATTCTGTCGAGCAGCGTGCCGGACTCCGTAGTGTCCCCCTTCAGGATACCGAGCATGTCAAGGTCTTCGCCGCCGCAAGGAGCGATTCGCTTTCATCTTGGGCCTTTCGTATCACTGGCTGTGCGGTTCTGTATCGAAGAGGCTTGCCGCCCCTCGCGGCACACTCCACACCCAAGCCCCGCTCGGTCACTGGGAGCGACCAAGCGTCGGAGGGAATGACCGGTCTTCGGGGAAGGTACCAGCCGTAAGACGGCTGACCTAGCAGGGGGCTGACGGGGCCGCCGGAACCCGGCTCGGAGATCAATGAGCCGCCGTTGTGCCGCGTTCAGGTTTAGCCAACGGCCGCAAGTCTCGGCAAAACGAGCGCCACACCATGCGCTACGGGACTTGGCGGTGGCTTGGCAGCCGAGTAGGGCGGCGATGGGAGTGTTCTGCTTGATGGTTAAGTCTTCTGAATTGTAAGACATAGCAGCATTCCCAGCCGCCCAGGCTAGAGCCGGTGGCAGAAAGTGGCGAAAATACGAGGGTCATCCCTCCGAGATTTCGCTTTCTGGGCCCCGAACCAGAATATGGTCCGGGTGGGGGGCTAGAAGGGTCCACGGACGTAAGTCGTTGAAATGGCGAGGGGAAAAAATTGAAAAGTCTGTGACGGGGTTTTGGAGGGGTGGTGGAAAGCGTCCTCGAAGCCGGGTTTTCCGTGCCAAAATCGTCTCCTAGCGCCAGGAAAACGCCGCCTAGCGAATAAATGGAGCCAGGAAAAGAGGGCGATCGGGCTACGACCGTCTCGCGGAAGATCTCGGCAAGACCCTGCCACCCTACTCCTGATGGAATCCGGGCGAGGCGCTCCCGCTGCGAAAGAAGGCGCAGGGATTCGATCGCGAACTCGGCCCCTTTCGCATCCGTCGGCCGAAACAAGATATGGTGGATGCCGGATAGGCGGACAGAATCACGCGGGCGTAACGTATAGGTCTGGAAGCTCTCCCCGGCGACGATAGGTGTGCTCAGACGCCAGGGTTGGCTCAGCCCCGTGGCGCTGGCCAGAACATCGCCAAAGTTTACATCCTCGGGTCCAGCGAACTGGAGACTAAGGTTGGCGCCCTTATCAACCCGCATGCGCACTTCGACCTCGGCGAGCAGGTCTTCGTCTTCGAGTCTTTCGGCGCGGCGGACGTAGATGATCGGAAAATCGGTGGTCGTGCGGCCCTGAAGGCGGCCTTCGCGGATTCGAAGTCCTGACACGCCGGCTCCGGACTTCCATCCCAGGCTGGCTGTGGCCTTTTTCGGAGGCCGGTGGGACGGCGGCTCAGCGAAACTCCACGCGATCGGCGAGCTGGTCGTTTTGACCTTGGTAGGCGTATCCACGACCATCTCGGGCTGAAAGCGGTCGACAAGTCGAAT
The DNA here is from genome assembly GCA_965248205.1 of Bryobacterales bacterium. Classification (GTDB taxonomy): domain Bacteria; phylum Acidobacteriota; class Terriglobia; order Bryobacterales; family UBA6623. The sequence goes on along the minus strand of CBDFIS010000006.1, from coordinate 3,771,395 downwards.
GGCGATAGGGGCATCCGAGCTGCCGCAGCCGCCGAGAAAAAAGGGGACGAAGGAAGCGAGCACGACAGGATGGCAGAGGCTTTGCCCGCGAAGACCAACACATCGCGGGAGGGGGTTCGGGCAGGCCTGCAATAGTCGAAATCCAAGTTTCATGAGGTCGGTCTACTCCGTTGTTAACTTGCCCTATGCTAGTACGAGCCCGGCCAGGGCTCAACTACGGCTAGTTCCGGACCAAGCGCTCGTAGGCCTCTCTTGCCCGGGGGTCGGGGTAGTCGATGGTTTCGAGGTAGAGAGACAGCGCCCGCCGGGCGCCCCGGCGATCGCCCACCCCTCGTAACAGAAACCCTAAGCTGCGAGCACAGTTGGGCAACTGCGGATTGCGCGAGATCGTCTCGCTGCAGGCTCTCCAAAGGTGTTCCGGGAGAACTGATTTGTCGAGACGATGGCGATCGATGAGCGGCTGGTTCGGGGGAATGTCGCGAGCGAAAACAAGGGCTTGCGCATCCTCGTAAATCAGTGCCCACTGGGGATAAGCGGGACCTGAGAGATCAAGCACCAAAGGGTAAATCACACCGGAAGCGAACTCAAAGGCGTTGGCTACGACGAACTGCACGCCGTAGCGATCGAGGAGTTCGGTTCGCAGCTCTTTTCCTCTTGCGCCGGCGGACCTCTTGATATGGAGGATCTTGGCGTAGTCCCTGTAAACGGCTTCGTTGAGAGCGCGGCCGTCGATAAAGGTTCGCTGTTGGGGCCATAGCGCCCAGATCAAATAACCTCCGTATTCATAGGAGTTGAAGATAGGATCGGTGATTTGGTTCCGCCGCAGGAATTCGGCGGCACCCTTCGGAAACTTCCACTCGGCTGCCCGAAGCTGAAAGAGGCCGCCCGCCGGCGCCTGGTAAACGAGCAGTCCCGCCAGCCCCAACGACAGAGCGAGTTTGACGACGCCGGTCGACAGGCGAGGCAGCTTCGTAGCCAACAGCGGCCATGCGTAGGAAGCCAGCAACATCGGAGACAAGAAGGCAATGAACGGAACGTTACGGAAGGCCATCAACGAAGCTGCGCCGAAGGCGGCAAACAGCAGCAAGTCGGAGAGCCGAAGCTTCCTCCAAGCCAGTATCATCGCCACGACGGTCGAGTAGAGCAACACGTTGTAGGTATAGGGAGGGCCCCACAGGAACGGGCGTTTCCATTCGATTAGCGTGCTCGTCAAGTAGCTCGCCCGATAGGCTGGCAGGACCTCGAGGATGCGGAACCCGTTGGGGTTCAAGCCGCTCAGCAGAACGCACAAGCCGGCTGCGAGCCACAGAGGTTTCCGGCGCTCGGAGGGAAGCCGCCAGGCGCCGACGCTGTAGGCTGCCAGCACTCCCCAACCCAAAAAAAAGCCGCCGTGCGAGTTGGCCCAGACTATATGCAACGGAATGAGCATCCACAGCCACACGGCCCGTCCGCCGGAGACGTAGCTTTCCAAGAAGAGGACGAAAACCGCCACCAGCGCAAACGTGACCAGCGCCGGCCTATCCGCGGCAAAAAGCGTTAGCACGGGAACGGGAGCCAGAGCCGCGAGGATCCCGAGATAGAAATTCTTGGCTCGCCGGGCCGTCAGGCATCCCGCGGCAGAGCACACCGCTCCCAAAAGGAGCGCCTTCCACAGTACAACGGCTGGGAATCCGCCGAGCCGGTAAAGAAGCCACAACAGAACCTGCGCCAGCCACTCGTGAGTCAGGTTGAAGTAACGGACCGTCTCTTCGCCTGGGTAGGCAGGCTCGCCATAGCCGGAGGTGTAGGAAAACGGATCGGGAACGGGAAGCCTGCGGTGCTCCGCAATGTACTCACCAGTCTTGAGGTGCCACCAGAAGTCAGTGTCCGCCGCTTCAGTTGTGAAAATGCCCAACAACAGGACCGCAGCCGGCAAGGCCAAAAGCGCTCGCAAAACTGAGGACGGGGGTGCCGCCGGCACAGGCGGGACGACCGTTGTGGACAAGCCGGCCACGGACTCGCCCGGGGGTCTTTTCCTTTTCTTGCGCCGTGGCAGAGAACTAGGCTAGCGTTCGGTCGCCTCGCTCGGCAAGCAGCGACAGCAACTGAATCTCTGGAAGAATATGGGGATTCTGTGATAGGTTCGTTGCTGTGTACGAGATCCTCAAGAAAATCCACATGTACACGGGGCTGTTAACTTTCTCGGCGCTCATCGTGTTTGGGGTCGCTGGAGTGCATGCAACTCTGCGGGCTCCCGAGCAACACCGTCGGCCCGAAACTAGGATCGAGGAAGTGGACTTCATCGTGCCGGGGAACCTTACGGACAAGCAGTTGGCCGATCGGGTCTACGAAACGTTGCAGATTCCGTTAGCCAGACCTTTGGAAAAATGGGCGCTACGCCACGATACGCAAGGCAATCTTCTCCTCCGGTTCTACACGCCAAACGGACTCCGAACCGTTACGGTGCTCGAAAAGGAAAACAGGCTCCGCGTCGAGACCAGGCGGGCAAGCCTGGGGCAAACCTTAAATGCGCTGCACGCTACCGTCCCTCGCTGGGCGGCGCCTGACCTGCGAATCCAACTTTGGGCGTACTACATGGAGGTGGCCATCTGGGCTCTGATAGGCATGGCACTTTCCGGAGTCTATCTCTGGTTGGCTGCACGTCCCGGTTCTCGTTGGGGCCAGGTTTCCTTCGGCACCGGAAGCGCCGCCTTTCTGGTGCTTTATTGGCTTACCCGGTGAACATTATGTACTCGTGGATGCGGAACACTCACCTGGCGCTTGGTCTGTTTTGTTGGCTGTTTCTGTTGATGTACGGTGTAAGCTCCCTCCAGATGTCGCATGGAGGGTGGTTCCCCCATACGGAGACCGTCACGGACACCAGCGTAACCATAGAGCCTGAAGAGGCGACGACTCCTCGGGCACTAGCTCGACAACTTAGACAGGACCATGGAGTGCGCGGCAACCTGCAGCGAATCCGTAATAACCGGAAAAGAATAGTCCTGCAAATCGTTCGTCCCGGGACGCTTCATAAAGTGACCTACAAAATGGGAAGCGACCGCGCATCCGTCCGGACCAACAGAGGTGGCGTCATCGAGATGATTAACCGGATCCACCATCTCGCCGGATTCGGACATGAATACGAGCTGCTCAACGTCTGGGGATTCTTTGTCGGATTTGTATCAGTCGCACTGTTCGGTCTTGGGGCGACGGGGGTCTATCTTTGGTTCAAGCACTACAACGAGCGGGTCATCGGCACGATTCTGCTGGGGACTAGCTTGGCGTACGGATTGACGCTGATCGTGTTGGTGCGGGTGGCTTGAGCGGGCATGTCGTGGCAACGCGTTTGCCTGTAGCGTGCTTGACGGATCAACCCTTAGGCGCTGGGGGTTCTGAGCCGCGAGCGGCAGGGTGTGTGAGAAAACCTGGCGGGGTGCGGCACCTTTGTGGCACCGCGAACGCCCTTCGTGCCACACCCTACAGCAGCCGCCGAAACTCTTCGGCCGTCAGATCAGCCTGCTTTAGGATGCGTCTTAGCGTCGGAGGTGGGAGGTCCTTGGCGTGGATCGGAACGGTCACTCGCAGTTCTGGTCGGGTGCTGTGAAGAAGTCGAGCGTGGCTGCCGGTTTGGTGATGGATATTGAATCCCGCGCGCTCAAGCGCGCGCAGTACCGCTTTCGGTCTAAGCACAGGTAGTTTTCGAGGCATTACAACAAGCGGGCGACACCGGCAGGCGGGGCCTTGAGTCAGGGAAGCGTAAGAGCAACTCGTTCGGTGGCTGGCTCCACGTCTTCGGGGATCAGCTCTCCGGTTTTTCGAGCACTCTCTAGAAAACAGCGGATGGCGTCGCGGGCCATCTCCCGCGCCTCATGGGAAGTCGAACCAAAGGTGCAGATCTCAGGAATCGCCGGGACAATGACGTTGTAGCCGCCTTCCGGGATCCGTTCGTAGACCACGGTGTAGCTGTACTCCTTCACAGCGTCCTCCTTCGAAGAGGGGAGGTGGCGTTTGGGCATAGGGTTTATGTGCTTCGCAAAAGCCACTTGTAGTGTAGGGCGAAATGCGAAAGCCGTCAACAGAGCCGCAGGCGCGGTGCGCGTAGCAGAGTCCTTCGGCGACCACGGGATTGTGTCCGGAGCGCCAGGCACATGGGCTGGAAGGGGTGCGTCATGTCGAAATTTCAGGCGAGAAGCGACGGGGGTTTCTGGGTTCGTTGGTGATTGCCCGGCGGGTCATCGGAATGGTTCTGCTGGAGACCAGCTTGGCGTACGGGTTAACGCTGATCGTGTTGGTGCGAGTGGCCTGAGGGAGGGCGAACGTTAGCCACTCACCGGAGAGCTGGGGTCTGCCGGGTATCGTTAGAACAGACTGTCCTTAACGGTGCTCTTTCGATTTTCGTGCTCGCGTTCGAGTTGCGTAAGCTCGTGCTCAAGCCGAAGCCGGGTGGTCGAATCTAGGTCGGAACGCAGGAGCCTCCGCTCGATGTCGGCCCGTCGGCGGTTCAATTCCAAAGCGAGACCTTTCAAATAACGAGCCGGACCATCAGCTACAAAACCAGATTTGAACTTGTCCGACACAATGGATAGACCCTCACTCAATGTAACGGAGTGCCTAGAGTTCCGCCACAGAAGTTTGGTCGGTAAGTCAACCCGGTCCCCCGACCCGGAGGAGCCAGAGCCGAGATCGGAAAGTAGTCGAGTGAGGTGCGTCGACACACTAGACCGCGACGTTGAAGTACCCCTTCAATAGGTAAGCACTCAGAACAGAGATCACGAGAAACCAGATCAGCCAATGGATCTCTATGCCGGCAATCTCAATGGCAGCCGGCGGGTAGCGGACATCGACCCATTCGATGCGCTGACCCTTAAGCCGGTCCTCGCCAGGATTCCAGAGCGTATCGAGCCAAGACCGAACTCGGCGGGTGGATAGATACTGCGGTCTCTCTCCGGCAGCGATGGTCTTCTCCCACTGAATCCCATCCCAGTTGAAATGGAGCTTGCCCGCGGCTTGCTTCAAGGGGCGGATCCGCCAACTGAATTGACTCTGTTCCAGCACTCGAACAGCGGGCGTCTCGACAGCGAAGCCAGCGGTGGCGATCAACCGGGGCGACGGGGTGTTGGACGACACTTGTCCTATCGCCTGGACAGTGACAACCGCCGGCTTTCCCACCGGCAACGGAGCCAGACCGTAAACCGCGTCGAGATGAAACAGCAGAATAACGATCGGCACGGTGAGAATCAGCGCCGGACGCAGCATCAGGCCCAGGTAGCGAATATTCGTCCGAAGCAAGTCCTTTTGTGACTTCCAGAGCAAAGCGGGTTCGTCGCCGAACAGACGCAGCTCGAGCAGATAGGCCTGAAGACGCTTTTTCGTTTGGCTGATGGCGTCCTGATTCGACACTCGGGCGAAAACCCAAAGCATGCCGATCCCAACCAGTACGGAAAGCACTGTCAGGCTAATGAACGGGTGAAGGTCGCCGAACAGAGAACTGTATCCACCAATCAGGGCCCGAAGCGTTGCGTTCCACCAGTCCACGATTAGGCTGAGCTGGATCAAGCCTCAGTCGATGTAGCCGAGGCCCTGAAGTTTCTTCACGATCTCTTCGTCGGAGTCGGCCTCTTCAAGCTTGGCCAGCTCTCTTTCCAAAACGTGTTGAATGAACTCCTTCGGGGAGGAGTAGCCCCCGGCCTCGGCGCAGCGTTTGATGCGATCCCATAAGGGCTTGTCCAGTTTGACAGAAGGTCCCAACATGATTTCACTCCACGGGCCGCCGGCTAGAAAAGGCGGCGCCCAACCATTTCCGGTGTCGCAGGTGTTCCGAACTCGGCGAGAATCGTCACGGTCAGATCGGGCAGCGCCGGGTCCTCCACGGAACTCCTGCGATTACTGAGGAACACCCCAGGAACAAACTTAGGAGCCACGCAGTGGTCCCCGATCCACTCATCTTCGTTATCTTCCACCGTAGCATCGGGCACACCGCCTAGCGGCGTTTTCCAAGAAGCACGATAGGGCGGACGATAACCGACGATGAGGTCGGGAGCGAACTTGAGATTATAGCCTCTGTAGGCCTGTTGAGGAGTAAAAACCTCTTCGATCACCTGTGCACCGTCAGCGGGATCGCGAAAGGCAGTGAGCCGTTCGGTGAGCCGTGCGATGATCTGCTCGCTCTCTTCCCCTTCGGACACGATTCCGCCCCTTTCGCGGCCGAGGCGGTTCAAGTAGATGCTGTTGAGGCCCATCGCGTAGGCCTGGGTACGAGACCAATCGACGTGGGCGAACAGCTCGTCGTCTCCTGTGTTAGACGGATCGTCCAGGGAGAGAAACCCTTCGCGCATCAGAATGGTGTTGAGATGTACTCCACGGTCGAAACGCGTGAAGCCATGATCCGACATAACGATCAACGTCGTCGTGTCGTCGATCTTCGACATCGCTTCACCTACCGCTTCGTCCACCGCGCGGTAGAACTGCAGCAACTTGTCATCGTGGCGGCCCCAGAGCATATGGGCATTCTGGTCCACACTGGAAAAATAGAAAAACAGGAGACCTCCGGCGAACTTTTCCAGCTCGCGACGAAACAGAGCCCGACTTTCGTCCAGCACAAGCTCGGTCTGCTCGATGAACTCATCGAGAGACAAGACATCGTGCCGGAGAGCGTGAGTGTCTTCGGCCATTCCCTGGGTGTAGAACGGACCTAATTCCCGTGTGACGTCGCTGCTATAGGAAGCCGGCGTCGAGATCGGCAGTTCGGGCTGGGAAGGGTCCAGATTGACTGGCGTGATGTAGAGTTGAAAGCGGGGACGAAGCTGCTTCAGATAAAGGCGGAATATTCCCGATGCACTCTTAAGTTCGCCGATTAGAGGAAAGCCTGCTCGCATCCAGCCTGACCATTCCCCTTCCTGAAGGACCACGGATTGATCGTCAAGATCGAACCTGGCGACGGATTCGCTTGGGTCTCGATGGACGGTCAGAGTCGCGAACGCCTTGGGCCGATCCTTCAGAAAGGTGTTGGTGGGCCCCTCGATCGAGATCTCCGCTCGGTGACGGAGCGGCGGGATGCGTATGATCTCGCCGCCGGAGACCGACCGTGTTCGCTCCTCGGGATCATCCGTCACGAACGTGAACGTCCCGTAAGTGCCGCGCATGTCGGGGGTGCCCATCCCTGACAAAGAAACGGCTCCGCATTCGACAGGCGGGAAGTTCGCAGGCATGCGAATCATCGTGACCGGCACACCTCGCTCAGCCAGCATCGGCCAGAAGGGTGTCCCCTCCCGGTTTATCGTGACAGTTCCCGAAGAAAGAGGGATGACGTAAGGGCCCAGCTCCAACGTCCGACCCGCTTCCCGCGTCTCCGCCATCGACGAGAAGGGAAGCCGCGTAAAAGGATCCCGATGGACGAAGTCAAAAATGCCATGCCCTCCCGGATCCATCCCGGTGATCATGCTCGACCAGGCGACGGGGCTTTGGGGAGGGTTCGTGGTCGCCAGCGGCTTGAAATCACCTTGACGGCGCAGTTGATCGAGGTTCGGCAGAGCATCCCAGTGACGCTCCAAGAACTTTGGGTCCATCCCGTCCACTCCCAATATGATCATCCGGGTGTCGAAGGAGTCTTCGGTTGACCGGTCGCAGCCGGACCCGACTAGCGCCAGAACGAGGGCGAGAGTGAACAACCACCTTGACCGCGCAAGGCCGGCTTCAGCCTCGCGCATTGGCCTTGACGTCCTCGACCTTGAGATCGCGTCCATCCATGTAGGCCGGAGCTTTGAATCCAAATAGTGACAGCGCCGTTGGGGCAAGATCCTCAATTCCCGGATCCTCGGCTTCGAACTTCCGGTTGCAAAAGACGACGCCGGGGATAATAGCGGGATCAGCACAGTGGTCGCCACTCCAAGCCTTTCGGTTGTCTTCAAACACCGAGCCGCCGGTCTCACCGAGGGCCGACCCCCAAGAACTGCGGTAGCCGACGTTGTAGCCTACAACAACATCGGGCGCCAGGTCTGTGTAAGGACCCTTGTAGACTGCCTCTTTCGGGTATGCGCGCCGGATCGCCACCTGGTTCCTGTCCGCGTCGAGCAGACCCGTGAGCCTGTCGGCCAGTTCCTTCCTGAGAGCCTCGGCCTCAGCTCCGCGGGCGACGATGCCTTGGCCTTCGCGCCCCTTTTGGTTGATGTAGATTCCCGCCAGGCCAAAGGTATAAGCGCGGGTGCGGCTCCAGTCCACTTCCTTAAGGTAGGCCCCGGCGTTGCCCTCTCCGTTCTTCAGATGCAGGTATCCGTTGTCGCGAAGCCATGCGTTAAGATTGATTCCCCGCTGGAACGACTTGAAGCCGTGGTCGGAGAGCACGAACAACACGGTGTCGTCGTCAACGTATTGCATTGTCCTGCCGACGATGCCGTCCATACGCCGGTAGAGATCCTCGATTGCGCCGCGGTAATCCCCGTTCGCCCGCGGGTCCGCGTTCGGGGGCGGGTTCGTCGCATGGGCCGGATGGTCCGGTTCCAAGTAGCGATAGAACATGTGCTGAACCCGGTCACTCGTGTCGAACACGCAGGCGGCCACGCCCTGCCTCGTCTTGTCGAGGGCGCTAAAGAACATTGCTTCACGCTCTGCGCAAATCGCGTAGGCTTGCTCGAGGAAACCCTGTTCGTCGATGACGCGCTCGTTGAGCGCCCAAGTGTCTTCCGCCAGCCCCAGCGTGGAGTAGACCCCCAGCAACTTGGCCAGGTAGGTCGCGTAGTAGCTGGGCTGAGAAATCGGTAGAGCAGGATTCTCGGGATCGATGTTGATGGGCGTCAGGTAGAGGGAGACCTCCGGCCGGGTCGAGGTCAGCAAGAAGCGGCAGACGCCGCGTACCTTGACGCCGAATCCGGCTCGAAACGTGAGTCGCACCCACGGTGAGTACTCGTTGAGTTTTAGGGTGTACGCCTCCCCATCAATTCTCAACTCGACCGTTTGGGGGTCGTCGGCTAACAGGAGAGAGAACGGAAGTCTGATGGGTCCAGAGTCTCCCTGTAACGGGTTTTCGGGCCCTTCGATGGTTCCTCGCAGCCCGTTACCCTCGCGCTTCAGTGGGTAGCGGGTTCCCCCTTCGGCGAAGGACTCACGCCCCCCACTCGTCGTGAAGTGCAGGAAACTGCCCTGGGTGCCCAACAGATCAGGCGTACACATGGCCGAAAGGAGCCGGCCGCGAAACTTTTCGGGGGGGAACGTGATCGGTACACGCAGGATCGTGCACCCGACGTGTTGGTCTCCGAGGATGTTCCAGAACGTTCGGCTCTTGCGACGTAGCTCGACAGTGGCTCGGGTGAGGGGGATCGACCACTTGCCCAATCGCAGATGCCGTCTGGGCTTGTTGACTTTCGAGGACGCCAGTTCCGGCATATACGTTCTCATACTGCGGTTCAAGAAGTCGAACATGCTGTGCTTGCCGGGGTTGACACCCGTGGAGAAAGTCGCCCACGCCACAGGGGAAAGAGGAGGATAGGTTGTCCTCAGGCGGCGGTAGTGTCCTTGGTCGCGAAGGCGCGAGAGATTTGGCATCTTGCCTTCCTCGATGAACCGTTCCGTCAGCTCGGGCTCGAGCCCGTCAAGACCAAGAAAGATCAACTTGCGGATGCGGGCGTTCTTGAGACCCTGTCTCCGGGTCAAGGCGCGCCACAACACGCGGAACGGCCAGATCAAGAGCGAAGCTGCCCCGACGAGAAAGGCGATCAGAAGACTGAGAAAAGACCCCAAGAACGCGAATCCCGCGCCCGGCCCAACGTAAGCGACCTGAAAGGACGGGGAGTCAGGCTCTGGGGCCTCGAATAGCAGTGTCGACAACGCCAGGGCCAGGAGAAAAGTCGGGCCCAACAGCGACCCCGGTTCAAATCGCTCGGCTGCCGGCGGCTGGCCCGTTCGCCGTTCCTCGGTGCGCAGACTCCTCATCGCAACTTCCCCTCGACGAACGGAACCTCAAGCACCTTATCGTGCTGGATGGGACCGTGGCCGAAGTAGCCGTCTTCTCCGAACAGCTCCCCGTGATCGGACGTGATCGTGATGTAAGTGTTCTTCGGCACGATATCGAATAGTTCTTCCACCACTTGGTCTAAGTACTTCACAGCCTTGATCTGACGCTGGCGCAGCTCTTTGAGGGCCTTCTGGTCGAAGAACCTTTTCTTGCCTCGTACCAGTTTGCCTCCCACGACGTGGTCGTCGAGATGCTTGAAAACGCCATGCACACCGCTAATTCGTGGCCACTCTTCGGGAGGCTCATCAGGCAACGCGTAGGGGTAGTGCGTTTCCCCGACGTTCAGAAGGTAGAAGGACGGCCTATCTTTGGGGAACCTCATCTCCCGAACCATCGCGCGCATGTCGTTGTGGTCCGGCATCAGCCGGTAACTGTCGAAGCCCTGGTTAAGGATGGTCCGCGGGTTGAGAACCGGCAGCGACACCTTTGCGTGCGTGTGATAGCCCAGTTTCTCTTTAAGAAACAGGGGGAAATAGAGCTTCGGAACGAGCGACTTGAATTCAATGTTTTCAGCCCCGAGTCGCTCGTTGAACTTGAAGAAGTCCTTCTTGTAGTACTCGGAAGCGAACACATGTTTGGGACTTTGATGCGGCAATAAGCCCATCAGGAGGTTGTAGTGGGACGGTGCCGTCCAGGAAGCGTAGGACCAACGTTTCTCGACGCGACCGAGTTTGCGCATCACCTTCGGGCGGGCTCTGATAAACGAATCGTAACGGCAACTGTCGAAGATGATCAGAATATAGTTGTTGTTGCGGCGGCGATCGGCTCGGCTCGGCATCGAACTTCATCCAAGTATAACGAGATGCTCTCGGTCGCAGCGGTCGCCCGCACCCGTACCGTCCTAGCGAGGGTCAGCTTCGTTGTCGCAGCGACTTGCGCACGTTTGGCTCCCATCCGTAGCGAAGTGCGCTTCATATTTCGTGCGGACAAGCCCCGGGCGGGTCTCCGCTACGCCAATAATGTCCGCTATGTCCGCTACACCCTAAGACCCGGCGACGCCTCTGCTCTCGCTCTGTCGGCACGAACCGCCGCAAGTCGGGACCAGGCGCAGCGGAGAAACGCCAAACCTGCCTGCGATTCCGGCTGGCGAGTACGAGACTTCCAACCGATAAGTTACTTAGAACGCTCACGAGCCAGGGGCGCAAGAGTACTTGGAGCAACTAGGTGTCTCGTCTGTTTGAAAACGGTGCTCCGCCCTATTGTTCCAGGACGGGCGCCGGAGAATAATCGCAGTTAGCTTTCGACGAAAGGTCTGCAACATGAGCAAGCGAGAGATAAACCAGTTTCGTAGGGCGCTCGAAGATCAATTGGGAAAACTGGGCGTTCCGCCGAGTAAAGCTAACGGTCTGGCGGTGGAAACGACAGCCGATCCGATTGAAGATGCGCAATCAAGAAGTTTGCGTGAGCTTGCTGTGCATGTGATGAACGCCGATTGGCAAGCCCGGCGAGCCATCGAAGCGGCGTTGGAGCGAATCGAGACTGGAGACTACGGCGAGTGTGAGGACTGTGGTGAATCTATCAATCCCAGCCGCCTCAAAGCCGTTCCGTGGGCGCCTAAGTGCGTTGCCTGCCAGCAGGAAACCGAAGACAACCAGGTAGCCGAAACGTCAACGAAGCGGTAGCCCAGCATCCCCCGTCACAGCCAACTGTGGATTGTCTGTCATCGGGGGTCGTGTGGCCGAGTCCGCAGTCTCCGGTCGCACGCCATCAGAATCTTCTGTCTCAACCCCGGCGGCTAAAGCCTGTGTCACAATGGCTTTGGCTGCTGGCACGAGTCCAATCGATGCCGTCGCCGGATCATTGGTCATTTCTGCACCTCCGGGAACTTGAGAGCTGCAAGGTCTAGCCTTGCCCACGTTCGCCTTGCGGAGAACTCCCATGGGCCTGGAGCCGATGCCTTCCGGGGTCGTGGCAGCTCCGAAACATCGACATATCCAAAAATTGATTCTCTCGCCGCGGAGGGCAGGGCGGGAACCATCATCGAGAACGCGGCTATGCCTGAAATGGCCAGTCTGGGACAACTTTTGACGCACCAAAAGACCACCGGCGACCTTTGTTGCACTTAGTAGTCTTGTGTCCGGAACGCAGATCCTGGAAACTTGGAGCATGAGAAGCAAGGGCCAAAACACGGGCGGTTAGCTCAGTTGGTTGGAGCGCCTGCCTTACAAGCAGGAGGCCACTGGTTCGAGTCCAGTACCGCCCACCAATGTTTTCAGTAAGTTAGAGCCCTGCCAGGTTCTCGGCACAGGGCTATGTCCACACAAATGTCCACACAGAAGCGGATTCTTTAGCTCTTCGCCCGGCCGAATTTACCCCCGAGGCAGAACTTCAGCGCGGCTCTCGGGACTCTGCAGGTGTGCCCTCGTTCACGGCGCAAGGCCAATTACAGAGGGTGAAACCACACGGCGAGAACAGGAGAGTAGAGGTAGGGGGGACACGGCGCAACGTGGCCTCGGCGATCTGGCTGGCCATCTTTGTCTCACAACAGAGGCCGAGGCGGTTGGGCCCCCCGGGCTTGACCCCACACCCAGATTTTTTTATTTGCGCTTTCGTCACCCCTGCACCTCGGCTCAGGGTAGACCTGTCGCCGAGGGCGAGCCGGCGGGCTTGGCGGGGCGTAAACCGGATCGCCTTGTGGATCAACCCTTCGCCGTTAGGCAGGATCTAGAGAGATTAGCACTCCACTGCCGAGCCGGGAAAATCAGACGTAAGTGGCTTTCTTAGAGTGTGTTAGGAATCAACGGCCCCTGATTGTTGGTGCGAACCCGATTTGAACGAAGCCTTCGGCAGACGCTTCGCGTGGGAGTAAGCGGAGAGAAGACGTAAAGATAGGCGTAAGGTCGGGACACCACAAGGAGGTGTCCGATGACACATTTACGCCGACAGATGCTCGAGGAACTCGAGCGTCGCAACTACTCCGCGAACACGGTTCGCGCCTACATCCGCACAGTCGAAGACCTGGCGCGCTATTTCAAGCGGCGGCCCGACCAGCTAGGGCCCCAGCACATCCGCCAGTATCAAGCGCACCTGTTTCGCGATCGCAAGCTCGCCGCCAACACCGTGGCGCAACGGGTGGCGGCGCTGCGGTTCTTCTACATCCAGACGCTCGGACAAGAGTGGAACCTGGATCGAGCGCCCTACCCGAAGAGACCGCGCCGACTGCCCAACATCCTCTCTCCCCAACAAGTCGCTCGTCTGATCAACGCCGCCGACAGCGCCTTTCACCGCATGATCGTGATGACGCTCTACGCCACCGGGGTGCGCCGGGCCGAGTTGACTCAGCTGCGGATCCAGGACATCGACTCCGAGCGCATGGTCGTGCACGTCCGCGGCGGCAAGGGCCGTAAAGACCGCGACGTGATGCTCTCCGAGCAGTTGCTGGTCAACTTGCGCGAGCACATTCGCCGACTACGGCGCAGGCCCAAGCAGTGGCTATTCCCCGGCGGGAAGTGGCACATCAGCGATGATCCGATTACGAGCAACGTGCCCTGGCTCGCTTGCAGCCACGCCGCCAAGAGGGCCGGCATCACTAAACCCGCTCACCCCCACATCCTGCGTCATTGCTTCGCCACCCACTTGCTCGAAGCCGGAGCGGACTTGCGCACGATTCAGATGCTGCTCGGTCATCGCGACCTGGAAGAGACGGCGCGGTATCTGCATCTGTCGGCAAAGCATCTCAGTGATGTCGCCAGCCCGCTGGACTCGTTGGAGCTGGCCTCAACCGACAAAGACGATCCCGAGACAACGTAGATGGAACGGCCGCCGCTGGAGGTGGCCGATCTGGTTCGCGCCGCCGGAGAGCGTTTCGTCGAGAAAAGCCGCGCTTGGCTCAGCGGGCAGCATCTCAAAGTGTTGTCGGCGATCGAGCGTTGCCGCACCGCCGCTCTCGGCGGTCATCGCCTCCGCTGCGATGACTGCGACCATGAACCGCCCCTCGTCTACAACTCGTGTTTGGATCGCCATTGTCCAAAGTGCCAGGCCAACACCCGCAAGCGTTGGTTGGAAGCTCGACACCAAGAGCTGCTTCCGGTGCGCTACCTGCACGTCGTGTTCACCTTGCCGCGAGTCCTCTCGCAGCTGGCCTTACAGAACAAGGATGCGATCTACTCGCTGCTGCTGCGAGCGAGCGCACACACGCTGCTCGAAGTCGCTCGCGATCCCCGCCATCTCGGCGCCGAGATCGGCTTCTTCTCGATCTTGCATACGTGGAATCAGCGCCTCCAGGAACACGCCCACGTCCATACTGTCGTTCCCGCCGGCGGTCTCTCGCTCGACCACAGCCGTTGGATCGACGCGCCGTCGAAGAACTTCTTCCTGCCTAAGGAAGTCTTAGCCGAGGTCTTCCGCGGCAAGTTCATCGACGGCTTGCGGAAGGCCTTCGCCCAGGGCAAGCTACGCTTCTACGGGCGGTTCGCACCGCTCGATCGAGAGCGTGAGTTCAATGCGTTTGTGCGGAGCTTGTACCGCACCCAGTGGGTGGTCGAAGTGCGGCCGCCCTTCGGAGACCCGGGACGGGCCTTACAGTACTTGAGCCGCTACACCCACCGCATCGCCATCTCGAACCAACGCCTGGTTTCGTTCGAACTCAACCAAGTCACGTTCCGTTGGCGCGATTCGGCCCATGGCAATCAGCAAAGGCTGATGACGCTCGAACTCGACGAGTTCCTGCGCCGCTTCCTGCTGCACGTGTTGCCCAGCGGCTTCCACCGCATTCGCTACTACGGCTTCCTGACGAACTCGAAACGCGGCGACCTGTTGCCGTTGTGTCGTCGGTTGATCGCTCGCGTCAACCCTTCGCGCACGATCTCCTACTCGGATTCCGAACCCGCTCGTAGCGGCTGGCTCTGTCCTCGTTGCGGCGGCCGTTTGCTCATTGTCGAACGTTTCACCGCCGCCCAGCTGCGGACTCGCGCCCCGCCCGCTCTCGCCGCCGCATGATGCCACGTCGCATCTCCCCTCGAGCCGCTCTCGCGCTTCGGCGCGCACCGTACTCGTGCGCCTGGGCCCACTTTTACGGACGATTCCGCCCGTTTCAGACGCCGCTCGCACGGCAGAAACCTTACGTTCGCCCTTCGGATCAGCACTCGATTCGGTCCCGACCATGCGTTCTCTGTGCGTCGCAACCCTCTCGTCGCCGTCTTGCCTCCGTCCGCACGCCGAATACAAACCGCATAGACTTCCAACGCTCGTCGTCGGGCTTCCTTCAAATCGTTGTACCGCTTGCGACAAGTCCCCTGTTTGGCCGCGCTCTTTCCGTCGTGTCGCCAGCGGTACAACACTCGGATTAATCGGTAGCTATCCGACGGCGATTGTGATGCAGGCCACGTGGCCTGCGGAAATTGTACCGCTGAACGGCTGCCGTCAGCGGAAGACTGTGCTGGTGCCTGTGAAACGGGCTTCTCGGAAAGTGGCGAAAGGACATCCTCGGCAAGGAACTCGCGACGAGGCTGTTGAGGAAGTGGTGGGAGACCCGGAAACTAAGCTACCTGGCTAGGCTGAAGAACGACCGCTGGTAAACTGCGTCAAAGGGCCTTCATGCACGGCCATGAAATGGAGCCCGCTTTCTAACTTTGCGCAGGAGCCTATCCAGGGAGCGAGACGCCCGCTGCACTCCGCGCCGGCAGCCTTGGTGGCTGACGCTCATTGGACCCTTATTCGTTAATTTCATTGCACCCCTGCCAGCGCAGCTCACTCAGAGCTCAGTGTCTGGAATTGTCACAAACAATCAGGGTCAGTTAATAGGCGGAGTTTCGATCGCTCTCATCGGCGTCTCTGGCCTGGAGTTCAAAGCGCAGTCCAATGCGCTCGGCGAATTCTACCTCGTGGTGCCGCCTGGACCGTACGCTCTGATTGGAGACTCCGCCCAACACGGCGAAATTCAAATCGCGCCTTTTGTCTTGAACCCTCGGGAAGACCGCGTGATCCGCCTGGTCCTCCCGCAACAAGCACACACGGCAGAAGCTGAGTCAATCAAGCTAGCAGTTCGTCATGAATTCCATTTCGACCCAGAGTTCACAGATAAGTTGCCGTCGTCCTACAGTGTCGGGGAGCGACTTCAGCAACTTGAGCCAACCACTGTCATTGAGCCGCCCGCCTTCGGTGGGCTGTCGAGCCATCGTCTTGCGTGGTTATCACAAGATGCAAGCACTTGGACTGGGACGGGCTATCGTTTGCAAGGTATCGCCGCCGACGACCCTTATCAGCCGGGAAGGCCGCTCCTGCTGCCTGACCTGAACGTACTCGACCAAGTCATGCTGCTCTCCTCACCGCTCCCAGCCTCGACAAACGTGTATCACACTACGGTTGACCTGTTCCCCAGCCCGCCTTCGGCCGCATGGCACGGGGAGTTCTCCACCCTGTTTACGGGTTCGGCGCTCGCGGCCAACAATCTCACCCCACGAGCCTTACAAAGCGGGTTACGCAGAAGTGAGAGATTTGAATGGTACACGCGAGACCACTTCAAAATAGGAGGCGCCCTCAATCGGCGCATTCACGTACTCTTTTCCGCCACTGGACAGTGGGCCGCGCAAACTCTGCCGACCTCACCGGCGAACGACGACCTCACGAGCCGTTTGCTATTTGGTACCGCCCTAGGCACATTTCAGCCCAACAGTGGCAATCGCCTAGACGCTTTCCTCAGCCGCTCACGGCTTGATCGATCGGGGATGTCGGTCCCGGCGGCAGTCGAGCTGCTAATCTCCAGACGCATGGCACCGCCCCTCACTCTCTCGCCCGTCCTCGCTGAAGAAGACCATCTCGATCACCTCCAGGTGGGGTGGAGTCGCAGTGCAACCTCTGGGAACCGCGCGCCGGCGGCTGAGGTGCGGTACGGCTACTCGAAAGCGCAGCTTGGCACAGTGCCTAGGGGTAAGATCGGAGACCCTAGCGCCACCATCAGTCATATCGAACTACTGGATGGCGCTCATACGGGCCCGCCACCGCTTCAAAATCTCGCCCTCCGCACACGCCATTCCCTAGAGGCAGTTTTGCAGTCATTCCCATATCGGGCGGGCCGTATCGGCCACCAATCGACACTTGGCTTTTCGTGGCAGAAGGCAGACTCGCGAAACCGACTCATCGTCCCTGGAGATGCTCATGCCATTCTCGCCAACACCAGTCCAGCCTTTGTGGCGGAATTCAACACTCCCCTCGACAGCCGCAGCCGACTACACCGGTTCATGCTCGATGCCCGCCATCGCACAATTCTCTCGGGCCGGTTTCTGTTCGAAGTAGGCGCTCAGTTTGATGCCAGCCGCGGGACGCTCCCTCCACAATCGAGCCACCGCAGTGAAGCTGGGCCAGAGCAGGAGTCTCCTACCGGACTCAACCGCATAGATTGGCACAGCCTATCCCCAAGGGTGGGCTTCGCCGTCACTCTCCCCGACTGGAACGACCTCATTCTCCGTGGCTCCTTCTCGCGGACCCACGCGCCCCTCGCCGGTCGATATGTTGATTTTGGAAACGCGAACAGTCTCTCGGGTTTGGAATTCCGCTGGAAAGACACGAACGCGGACGGCATTTATCAGCCGGGGGAGCGCGGAATCCCTCTTCGCCGTTTTGGCGGTCTCTATTCGACAGTCAGTGAGGGATTGCGCCGTCCTTTCCGCGATCTGATCATGGTCAGTGCTGAGACTGAATTGCACAGTAATGTTTTGGCGTCTCTGCGCCTGTTTCGCAGCGACGACAAAAGGCGACTCTATGCGATGAACACGGGCGTACCCGAGTCAGCTTACCGGCCTATGACTGTCCTTGATCCCGGCGGAGACGCTATCACCGGCACCACGGACGACCAGATTCTGCCGATCTACGAGCAGCTGCCGGAGAGCTTCGGTCGGGATGCGTTTGCCTTAACCGACTCAAGGTGGCGAACGCAAAACAGTGGTCTGGTTGCCCAAATCACTTTCCGCCAGGAGCGGTTCTTGGCCCGGGCCTCGTTTGTAGCCGAAAAATCGGTCGGTCCTAATAACCCTGGAAACGGCGCGTGGGAAAACGATCCAGGTGTGGTTGGGGCGCTGGGCATGGACCCGAACACGCTCATCAACGCTACTGGCCGCGCATTCTTTGATCGAGCCTTCGTTGGCAAGCTGCAGGCCTGGGTGAGGCTCCCTGGCTGGCTGGGTGGGGTCGAACTGGGAACGGGCTTTCAGTATTTCGACGGGCTTGTCTTCGGCCGCAAATTGCTGGTACCGGACCTTGCGCAGGGCCCCACAGTCATTTTCGCCACTGCGCGCGGTAGCCCCGAGGGCGGTCACCGGACCGAGTACAACGCTACTTTGGACCTCCGTCTGGCGCGTACCCTTAGGCTCGGCCACGGCGGCGTCCGCCTCATCGCCGACATCTTCAACGTGGCTAACTCCGCCAAGCAGACGAGAGAAATAGACCGCACTGGTCCCGACTTTAACCTTCGTTTGCCCCTGGCGCTGCAGCCCCCGCGATTCCTGCGCCTCGGCATCGAGTTCGAGTTCTAGATCATGTCGAGTGATCCCAAACACAAAATAGGTGGTCGATCGATTCCACTAGGATGCGGTCGAGAAAGGCCCTGAAGCCGTCAGGGTAATCAGGCCCTGCGCCAGCCGCCCGACCGTGCCTGATCCAGTTCCCCAAGAGTTCGGATGTCCCCGGCGTCACTTGCGGGAATTGCCCACCGAACCGCAACTTCCTGCCAATGCCTGGAAAACGGGCTTCTCGGCCATTGGCGTCACAATCGCTAAGCGAAGCCGCTAGATCCCCACTTGTCGGCATGCGGCGATCTATCCACCCCGAGCATCCCGCAACGGTCCGAAAACACTACCCTGTTAGGGAAGACCCATCCAGATCAGAACGCCCCCGAGGAGTGCTGAACCGGTGCTCTTCAGGTCGGCGGCTCCCCAGAAGCGGCGCTTCGAGCCGGGGGAGGGTAAGCTCGCTTCTGAGGGAGTGCAAGCTGGGCAGTGGGGCGGGGGATCCTTCTGCGTGCGGGCACCTCTGATGCCACAAGGCGTTGAGCACGTTCTGCCTCCTCTGGATATTTACCGGGTAAATCTTTCTGAGGAAACCTCTGATGCCGCAAGGCGTTCAGCGCTATCCGCCCGGCGACCCCAGCGACAAGCGAATCCGGTGGTCCTTGCTCGGCCTTGAGTGCAAGCGGTCTGCGTGATGGGTAAACCCTTCGCCGTTAGTAAGGATTTGGAGAGATTAGCACTCTAGCACTGAGCCGGGAAATCGGACCTAAGTAGCTTTGTTAGAGTGTGTTAGGATTGAGGCGGTCCATGGATCGCATCGCCGTCTGATGGCGCCGATCAACTAAGAGCACTTTCTGCCGCCAGGACAGTAGAGGCCAGTTCCCCCGCTGTCACTCCACCCCAACTCCCCGCTTCTATCCGGTGGCGCGGTCCGTTCTCAAACGAGATGCGCTGCCACGCCGGCAGATCTCTGAGCTTAGGCCCTATCGCCGTGGCATAAGCGGCCGCTTACCGCTTGGGACAGAACGTAAACGGCTCTGGGACACGCAGCGCCAAAAGGAGATCGGCAAGCCTAGGACGGAAATGGGCAAACGGCTTCAGGGATCGACGGCAGCTTCAACCGCCCTGGTGGATCGTTGGGTCGAGGAAATGGCCGACAATATCCTGGAGGAGACTGACGAGGAAGGTCCGCCCAACTAGAAGCAAGCCCATAGCGGGAAGAACGGGCTTTTTGTCCGTTGGAGTCCCCTGTCAACCGACGCCCCCGGCCTGTGTGCTTTGGGTGTTAAGTGGTCCTATCGTGTGGTGGTAGGGTATGGACCTCACGCCGAGATTTACTCCGTAGGGACCAAAGTTTCGAACACAATGTAACCTCCGATCCATTGCGATTACAGCCCTTGTGCAGGTTAAGATAGCCAAGGGAAGTCTTATGTAGTTTTGGAATTCCCCGATGCTGTCTATCCCCCCAGAGGGCTTTTGGTCGTTACACCTGATGCCCTCGTGAACTAAGGGTCAGGGCCGGAACCTATGACGAAGGCGAAAGCGAGCGAAGGGGGTCCACTTCCGGTAGCAGAAGGTGTCCTGAAAGAGAGTTTGTCTGGGGGAGGGATCGAGCGGCGGATTCGCTTGGATCTCGATAGGGCGGTAGTCGGGAGGTTGCGCATCGTTTGCGGCGGGTGGGCTCTGATTTTCCTCGTTCACACAGCTCAGATCGCTTCGACACCTTTGGGAGTCGCCTATTCCTCGTTGTTTTTGGTGGCTGTGACAGCCGGGGTCTATCTCCTACTCACGGGGGCTCTTGTGATGAAGACCTTCCCCCATTACTGGGTCCATCCAGCAGGCTTCGTGGCCGCTGTTATGTTGCTGTTGAACGGACTGTCGCTACGACCGTTCGAACCTACCGACTTGGCACGCCTCATGGTGGTGCCTTTGGGGGCGGCCCTCGTTTTCCTGTCGTTTCGTTGGCTGCTGCTGACGGTGGCTCTCTGGCTGGTCGTTTGGAGACTGGTCGCGTGGGACAGGCTGGCGTCCGATCAGCTACTGTTCGCTGCGGGAGTATCAATTGGTGCTGCGTTGCTCTCGCTGGCGATCCAGGGCGGGCGCCTAGCTATTTACCGCAGGTTGTTTCGCCGCTTGGAGCAGGACCACAACGAGAAAACCATCCTGGAGGACGGCAAGGAGCGCTATGAACTCGCTGTGCGCGGCGCCAACGACGGACTCTGGTACTGGGATCTAGCAAGCGACAACCTTGAGGTTTCTCCTCGCTGGAAATCGATGCTGGGCTACGAGGACTCTGAAATCAGCTCAGACCCCGAAGAATGGTTCGGCCGGCTCCATCCTTATTACGAAGCTTCGGTGCGAAAGGATCTTGAGGCGCACCTGCGCGGGGAAACTTCACAGCTTGAGACCAAGTACCGCATCCGGCATCGGGACGGCAGCTATCGCTGGATGCTGGTCCGCGGCCTGGCCGTACGGGACGACGAAGGCAAGCCCGCGCGGATCGCCGGCTCGCAGACAGATATCACAGCTCTCATTGAAGTGGAGAGCCGGCTGATCCACGATGCCCTGCATGACCAGCTGACAGGGCTGCCGAACCGGGGTTACCTTGTTGCACAATTGGAAAAAGCGCGTCAGCGGAAGAAGTTCTACGCCGTGCTGCTTCTGGACCTGGATCGCTTCAAGATCATCAATGACAGTTTGGGCCATGCCGTAGGGGACGCGCTGCTTGTGGAAACCGCCCGGAGGTTGAGCTCCTCTGTGCGCAGTGATGACGTCGTGGCGCGCCTCGGCGGTGATGAGTTCGTCGTCTTGCTGAATGGGTTGAGGGATGCCAAGGAGGCGAAGCACCTGGCCAGCCGCCTCCAAACCGGATTGAGCCCCCCCTTCCAACTGGGTGAGCACAGCGTAGTCGTGAAGGCTAGCATCGGAATTGCTTTCAGCGAGGGCAGCTGCCGGTCGGACGAACTGCTCAAGAACGCGGACATCGCGATGTACGAGGCCAAGACCACGAAAACGGGCTCAAGTGTCTTTGATGAACAGATGGGTGGCAGCATGTCGAAGGCATGGGAGTTTCAGCAGGGCATTCGTCAGGCGATCGATGGCAATCAGTTGGTTCTCCATTATCAGCCGCTCGTCTCGCTGGAAAACCGGAGAGTCGTGGGAGTAGAAGCCCTCGTGCGTTGGCCACTGCTGTCCGGTTAAAAGTCGAATAGAATCAATTGGTTGGGGTCATAGGGGGATTCGTTTGGGGAGTCGGATGGCTGGAGTGCCTGTAAAAGGGGCATTTTTTCGAATTGCGTAACGCTGAGAATCTGTAGAATCTGGTAAAGACTCGCTTCCAGCCCGAGGCGTTTCCGGACGATGGCGATGAGCACGTAAATCGAGACAGCGATCCAGATCTGCGTCTTGACGGCGTTCTCGCTGGTGCCGTAAAACGAGTTGATTCGCAGATGTTGCTTGATCCACTTGAAGAACAACTCAATCTGCCAACGCGACTTGTAGATGTGGGCGATGGTCAGCGCCGGGAGCGCGAAGTTGTTGGTCAGAAACTTCAGCCGCTTGTTCGTCCGGGCGTCGAAGTAACTGACCCTCCGCAACGGGTCGGGATAGGCTTGGGCCGATTCGATGGCAGCCAGTATGACGGTCTGATCCGAGCGCAAGCCCGTGGATTTGTCGACGGGATGCGAGTAGCGCCGTTGGAGCAAGATGTTCTTCTTGGTTCGCACGACGAAGAACGACGAGCAGAGAGTGAACACGAAGAGGCGTTCGAAATCGACGTAGGCCCGATCCATGACGTAGAACGCGCCGGCCTCCGGGCCGATCTCGTCGAGGATGTTGATGTCGTGCACTTTGCCTCCAGTAATGCGGATGAACGTGGGAATATTGCCGTGCAGATCCAGCAGCGTGTGCATCTTCACGGCGGCTTTTTGCTTGCGGAATCTCGCCCACGGAAACAGCGACAGGCAGAGGTCGATTGTTGTCGAGTCGAGAGCGTACAGAGTCTGGTCCAAGTCCACACCGATCGGGTCGTGGGCATATAACGGCCGTGCCATGCCAATCAAGACCTGCGCGAAGTCCGCGTAGATCCGCCAGTCGCGCGACTCGTTCGCGTCGGCCAGTGTCGAGCGCGCTACCCTGCCGCGGAATCCCATGTGGTAGAGTTTGCCGTGCATCGAACGCAGGCACGTCTCGATGTCGCGGAGGCTTGCCCGATAGGTCAGCTGGGCGAATGCCATCGCAAGAAACTGATCCCAGCAGGAGAAACTTTTCAGATAGGAATCGCCGCGGTAGCGCGATACACATTTCTGAAACTCTTTGCTCGGTAGGTGCTCGATCAGTTGGGAGAAAACCGTACGGCCAAGGTTCATCCCTCATTGTGCCGCGTCCGGATGCTCCGTTCAGGCGACCATTTGCGGCCTCGGGATTTCAAATCGTTCCCGGGCAAAACAGGCCATAAGACATTGAACGGTCGAGACTTACCGTCCGATGGCGCGACTTTCCCCGGACAGCACTGTGCGTTGGCAGCACCCGAATGGCGAACTCGTGTCGCCCGGGGAGCTAATCCCTCAGGCCGAGGAGACGGGGGTCATTGGCGACATCGGAAAGTGGGTATTGCGAACGGCTTCTGTTCAGTACAGAGACTGGAAACGCCTTAGGATAGCACCCCCCAGGATTAGCGTGAACGTCTCGGTTTGCCAATTGAGGGAGAAAGACTTCCCAGACGCCGTGAAGCGAATCTTGCAGGAAGTGGGGCTCAATCCGGCCTGTTTGGAGATAGAAATCACAGAGAGTGCCCTGCTCGAGGGCAAGGGTGTAGCCTCTAAGAATCTCTGTGCGCTGGCTGATCAGGGGATACGGATTGCACTCGACGACTTCGGGACCGGCTATTCCTCCCTGGACTACCTGAGACGGCTTCCCCTCAGTACATTGAAGCTCAGCCAGTTATTCGTCGACGGGATCGACGACGACGACAAATCAGCAGCTCTGCTCGAAGGGATGATCGTGACGGCTCACCGGCTTAACCTCGATGTGACCGCCGAGGGGGTGGAAACCGAGCAGCAACTCTCCCTCCTACGATCCTACGGTTGCGACACCATACAGGGGTTCTTGTTCAGTCGCCCTGTTAAGGCAGAGGATCTCCAGAAACTCCTGGGACCAGGTGGCAGCGCTTCGCGAACGCGAGCTTGGGTGGGTAGCGAGACACCATCGTCGGCAAGCAACGGCGTCCGGCAGATGCAACGCGCGCTTCAGAATCCCGACGGCGTGCCGTCAAACGTAGCGGCCAAGAACTCCTGATCGGGTCTCGTGGGAACACGGCAAGCGACTCGCCGAGGCCGGAGTGAAGATTAGGCACGAATCATCGCTTCAAGCCGTCGTCGGCCCGGGCACTCTTGGGGAGGAGGTGAAGCCTATGTTGATCGCTCACCGAATTCCGGCGCACCAAACCAATGAATGCAGATTTCGGCTGAGGCCTTTTCGTCGACTTGTGCTTCTCGAAGTCTTGTATCCAGTGCGTGACGGTTCGGACCTCGTCCTCACTTAGCTCTTCGGGAACGAGCACGGGCCGTTTGCGGCACCGTGCAGCCATCAGGCCGCCCAGGCACAGAATGATACCCACTATCTGATAAGCAGGGCTGAGCAACGCCTTGTGGGATAGGTTAGCCCGGCTCGCTCGGGCAGCTACGGGGTACCACGCCACAGCGACACCCACTGATGCGCACAATAGTGCCAAGACCAGCCTGGGTGAGAACGGCGGAAGGCAACCACCGGCCCGGATCGAAGTGTTCCAACGGCTCGTTTTCGCCCTCCGACGAGGCTGTCTCCCTGTGGCGCAGTCGATTTGTCACACACCCCTAGAGGCAACTTACAGAGTCTCGTCGTGCGTGGTGGTTTCGCCGATCATCAGGTTTTATCCCACACCCTGAGCAAATCAACACCGCTGCACGGCTGCCAGGAGTGGAAGATCCTGTTGGTGCCTGGGAAACGGGCTTCTCCTCCATTGGCATCACAGTCGCCAATAGCCGCGGTGATAGATCTCCGCTTGTCGGCATGTGGCGATCTAGCTGCCGCGAGTGGTCCGACTAAGGTTCAAAAAAACGCTTGGCCGTCAGGGGAGATTTGGGAGCGTTGTCGAGGCGAAGCCACTTGAATCTATGTGACATGGCGGAGAACGCGGCGAATGTCAGAGCAGCTGGAGCGGAGAGTTGCTGCGAGGACACATCGGAGCGGTGTCGGCAGAGTGGACGCTAGCGTGGCCGGAACGCCCTGAACAGACCCGATCTCAAGGCCGGACCGGCGAAGTAGGAGGGTCGAACCTGAAAGCGGTCCCTAGACCGTTGCAGCGCAGCCGCGACTCGGCTAAGCTGGCGGTGTTTGGAAACCTAAGGTGCGAATCAAATTGGCTTAGATCCCCTATTACTCGCACATCACCGGTCCACCTATGCCGCACACTGACGAGTCCTTCGATTGGGAAGAACTGCTCTTATTGATCGGGGAGCAGGTTGTCGTCCCGATAGTTGGCAAGGAGCTTCTCGTAGTTCCAGTCGGCGGCAAGCAAATGCTGCTGGAGCACTACCTCACTGTTCGCCTCGCAGAGCAGCTAGGAGTTCCCCTCGACGAGCTTTCAGATGAGCCTGATCTGAACGAGGTCGCGGTCCTTGACCTCCGAAAAGCCGGCACAAAGGCCAACACCCGCAAACGCCTGATCAAGAAGAAACTCAGGGAGATCATGGCCCGAGACCAGTTCCCTGTCCCAGAGATGCTGAAGCAACTGGCGAGCATCACCCAATTCGAGCTTTTCGTCAGCACCACCTTCGATTCATTGCTCCAGCAAGCTCTTGACGAGGTCCGTTTCGGGGGCGAGAAGAGAACCCACTCTCTGGCGTACTATATCCACGACAGAAGCCATCAAGATATTCCGGACAACGTCTACTCCGTCGACGAGCCATACGTCTATCAGATCTTCTGTCCGGTCTCTTCCAGTGACTTCGCCGTAACGGAGGAGGACCACCTCGAGCTCCTTCATCGACTGCAGGACAGCAGCCATCAGCCGAAGATGCTCTTTGACGAACTGGCGGATAAGAACCTGCTGTTTCTCGGGTGCGGTTTCCCCGACGGGCTTGCACGCAGCTTTGTTCGGACGATCGCCAACCAGCGTCTGTTTGGCTGCAGATCAACGAACAAACTGGTAGACAGCCGAGCGAAGACTGAAGCGAGCCTGGATTTCTTCTTGCGGCATTGCGGAACTGAAACCTATATCTCCGGCGATACCGCTGAGTTCGTCAACACTCTGTTCGAAAAATGGCAGAAGAACGTGGGGCCGGCGACCATCGTGCAGCCGAAGGTTCCGCCCCGCCGGCCCGAGATGCCCGCGCCTAAACAGGAGTCCCATTCGATCTTCCTTAGCTACAAGAGTGACGATGTGGATAAGGTCACGAAGCTGAAGGAGGCACTCGAGAAAAGCGATCTTAAGGTCTGGTTCGACCGGGACGAGAAGGCGCTTAGGGGTGGGGACAACTGGGACCGCGAGATCGAGAAAGGCATCGATAACTGTACGCTGTTTCTTGCTGTTATCTCCAGGAATGCCCAGACAGTCGAAGGCGAGTTCAGAAGGGAGTGGGAGCGGGCGCTCAAGCGTCAGGAGAGAATCTCGCGGGAAGTTCCCTTCATCATCCCCATCTTGATCGAGGACTTGGGCGTCCTCCGCCGTTTGGAGGGAGAAAGGGATCCAACGCTCATCCCCCCTGAATTTTGGAGGAAACAGGCCATTCCGTGTCTTGGCGGAGAACCCTCAGCGGGTTTTGTCGCAACGGTGAAGGAACAAATGCGAAAGTCGCAGGTTCTTAGGGCAGGAGTCTAATGAGCGTCGCTGCCCCGACACGAGACCCCGTTGTGGTCGTTGACCGGGATAATCCCTATCCGGGTCTACACGCATTCACTGAGAGCGACGCCGGGTTCTTCTACGGTCGGAATCACGAAGGGGCCGAGCTGTTTCGATTGGTCAAGCGCCGCGTCTTAACCCGCATTTCCAATTTGATTTCGGCATCCCGACCTTGCAGCGGCCTTCAGCGTCTTTATTTATAGGGGTTCAAGCCCTGTCAGGACGCACGGAGGCCAACACCCAATGGGTGAAAAAGAAAACAAGCCGTTTCAGCTCACCTTCAACGGATTTCTCAAAGTCGATTTCCAAGGATCGCGCGTCACCTCGGATGGTGGCCTGATTCTCATTCGGGAACTGGACGAGCGGCTCGGACTGGGCAAGCTGATCGACGAGCATCTGACGGATTCGCGGCAAGGCACAAACAAGAAGTTCCCACTGGCCGACCTGGTGCGGCAATCGGTCTACAGCCGCCTCGCCGGCTACGAGGATCTCAACGATGCTGCCCGTGTCTCGGCTGACCCGACTTTTCGTCTGATCGGCTCGAAGAAGAACTGGGATCGCGGCGGGGCGCTTACGTCGCGTCTACAAAGCTTTGAGGCAGAGCTGCTGGCCAGTGAAGAGAACCTGCTTGGGCTGATGGCGGTGAACCGCGAGTTGGTCGCTCAAGCCCAAGCGCAGGACGAGTCCGAGCGTGTCGTGCTCGATATGGACTCCACGGAAAGCCCGGTCCACGGTCAGCAGGAAGGCAGCGCTTACAACGGCCATTTCGAGTCCACCTGCTACCACCCGCTGTTGCTGTTCAACCAGCACGGTGATTGTCTGGCGGCGAAGCTGCGAGCGGGTAACGTGTCCAGCGCCGAGGACTGGGACGAACTGCTGCTGCCCGAGATCGAGCGCCAACAGGGAGAAGGCAAGCAAGTGACGTTCCGCGCCGACGCCGCCTTCGCCAAGCCGGAGATCTACGAGGCGTTGGAGGATCGCGGAGTGGACTACGTCATTCGCATCCCAGCAAACAAGAACCTGGAGTTGGAGATCGAAGAGATTCTGTTCCGTCCGCCGGGCAGGCCGAGCCTGAAGCCACTAGTGCGCTACAAGAGCTTCCGCTATCAGGCCGCGAGTTGGTCGAAGCCTCGGCGGGTTGTGGCCAAGGTTGAGCACCACCAAGGCGAGTTGTTTCCTCGCGTCGGGTTCATCGTCACGAGCATGAGCTTGCCCAGTCGGTCGCTGGTGCGCTTCTACAACAAGCGCGGCACGGCCGAGCAATGGATCAAGGAAGGCAAGCAGGCAACCCACTGGACACGGCTGTCCTGTCATCGTTTCCGGGCAAACGAGGTGCGTTTGCAGTTGAGCGTGTTGGCCTACAACCTGGGGAACCTGTGGCGGCGGCTGGGGCTGGCGCAGAGGATCAAGAACTGGTCGCTGACGAGCTTGCAGCATCGGTTGATGAAAACCGGAGGGCGGCTGGTCAAGCATGCCCGCTATTACTGGCTGCTGTTGGCCGAGGGGCATCTCAACCGCAAGCTGTTCGCTGAGATGCTGGGGCGGATCTGGGCGCTGCCTGTGCCAGGCGGGTAACGGGCGACGGCTGCGACGGAGAAGAGACGCTGGGTTGCTGAAGAGGGAACTACTCGGAGCCGTGTCGGCGAAAAGCCCTCCAGCGAGCTGGAACGCGGCGATCGAGCGGCATTCAGCGACCCAAACGGGAGCGAACGGAGCATCGATCGTGAGAGGAAGACGAAGACCTTGCACCCGAGCCGCGGATCGGAGTATCCTGACCATCGCGGGATGGCCAAAACGGAAATTCCAGTCAAACAGATTCAAGTACCACCATTTCGAGAAGTAGAAATCCGCCTGAGTGAGGTCCGCGTTGTAATACACCGTCGAAAAACTAACGATCGAGTAGCCCCACCGCTGTAGGAATTCCGTCAACCGGTTCTTCCGCAGCAATCGCCTCACCGGGCGCCAGTCAGCCTTGTCCTTCAAATCGGCGGCCACGAGGCTGTCTATGTATTCGGCGTTTAGAGTGGCCGTTACCGAGAGAGCGGTAAGAGAATAATTCGCCAGGCTGCCCTGGGCGACGTAAAACCCCTTCTCTTTGAGGCCTCGAAGAAAGTCGGAGTTGTCATATTCATAGAATTCCTTCAGAACGTCGCTGCGCCCGTACCCATCCAGAACGATAAAGTAAAATTATAGCCCCGGCTCCGGTGCTACCGGTGGTGGCGCGACCCAAGGGACGCGTTTCAAGATCTGGTTCACGAACGTTCCCGATGGCGTGGACGTCTCAGTGCATAAACATGTGAATAGCGCATATCCTCTCGAGAGCATGGACTGCGGTGACATCGTCAACTGGGATGGCGACGCTCTGTGCCTGCAATTGATCTCGAACGAGGACGAATGGGGCGCAGGAGGTTCGGGGGTTGCCTTCACGGAGGACGAGGAAGGCGTAGCCGAAACCGCTTCGGTCTCTATCGACTCCGATGGCATGGGGATGGTGGTCTACGAAGTCATGGACGCCAATCCGGTTGCGAAGGAGTCGATTGACCTCTGGGTTTGGTACGAATGGGAGGCCGACACAACCGCGGACTTGCCGAGCCCTGGTACGAGCCAGGTCCGAGTAGGCTTTGCTCCACTCGCCACCAGCGATGGGGACTATGGATTCGTAGCGGACGATGTTTCGCCGCGGCCACGGTTCATCGATGCGGGCGGAAGTCCCGACTTAACGGTGTGTTTCGGGGCTTCCGGTTTGGGAAAGACATCGCTGCTCAACGCTGGGCTCTTTCCGCGCCTCCGTCAGGCCAACTTTTTCCCAATTCCCGTGCGCCTCGACTTCGCACCCGACAGAGGTCACCTGGCGGACCAAGTCAAGAAGACCGTGAGCAATGAGGCGGCTCGCTATCAGCTCGAGGTTCCCGAAGCCGGCGACCAAGAGACCCTCTGGGAATACTTCCACCAGGCGTACGTTTGGGACCGGAGGAATCAGCTTCAGACACCGGTTCTTGTCTTCGACCAATTCGAGGAGCTCTTCACGCTCGGCGAACGTGACGCACGCGTTGAACAGTTCGTACAGGAGCTTGCCGATCTCATCGAGAACCGAATTCCGGCTTCCGAGCTAGACCGCTTTGTCAACGCGGCTGAGGACCCGCCGTTCGCTTTGGACCGCCAGCATTACAAGGTCTTGCTTAGCCTCCGCGAAGACTACTTACCCCACTTGGAAGACCTGTTGCCGCAGATCCCGTCTCTCGACCGGAACCGCTTCCGCCTCACCGCGATGAACGAAACAGAGGCGTTGAAGGCGATCCTGGAGCCGGGCCGGGAGATCATGGCGAAGGAAGTGGCCGAAAGGATCCTCAGTTTGGCGTGCAGCCGCGGTGCTGCCGAGGCCGGTGAGGATCCGGCACGTTCCCTCGACCAGTTGAGGGTAGAGCCCGCGATCCTCAGCCTGTTCTGTCGAGAGATCAACGACCGTCGCCGGCGCAAAGGGCTGAAAAGCATCACTGAAGACCTCCTGGAAGGCGCGAGCGAGCAAATCGTTACGGACTTCTACGAACGGTGCCTGGCTGACAAGGGACCCCAGGTGAGGACCTTCGTTGAGAACCGGCTGGTGACCGGCTCTGGATTCCGGAGGGCGGAGGCCCTTGAAGAGGCGATAAGGGAACCGGGTGTCACCAAAGAAGACATTGAGGATCTCGTCAACCGTCGCCTCTTGCGGACGGAGGAACGGCTCGAGATCCCCCATGTAGAGCTAATACATGACGTCCTAACCAAGGTGGTTGTCGAGAGCCGCGATAACCAGAAAGCCTTACGGACGGTGAAGGCCCAGCGTCTCAAGTGGGTCGTGGCGGCGACTATACTCTCCGCACTCGCCCTAGCCGGGCTGGGATCAGCCTGGTATATCAACAAGTACCGGACAGAGGCGGCGCTTGCGGAAGCGATTGAGAGCCACTTGGTCAAAGAAGCCAACGAAAATCGTAAAAAGGTCCTTGCCGCTTACCAGAAAACCTTGGATGAGAGCCAAACGCTCTCGCGCCGGGTCTTGCTCCTCGGAACCGAGAAGGAGAGGCTCTTGGACCAAGCTTCCGCCCTCGAAACCGAGAAGGAGAGGCTCTCCGGACAGGTGGAACAGCAGAAGGAATTGACGGCGTCCGTTGCCGCACAAATAGATCTCCTTAAGGCTGCTAGGTATGGTCTCGATCAGAAGCTGCAGGCTCAACGTCGTTTGTTCGAACAACGTGCCGCTGCTTTCAAGAGGAACGAAGAAGAGTTCAACGGCGAGCAAGACATGCTGGAAACCCGAGTGGCCAAATTGCAAACTGAGTTGCAAGGAATCAAACCCCCTCCTGAGACCGCCAGAGAAAAGCTTGCTACTGTCTTGGCGGAGAGGTCGGAACTGAATCAGGAATTCGTTGAGAAAGCGCTCCATGATCTAGTCCAGTTGGCAGCCAAGAGAACCAGAGAGGACAATGAATTTTCGATTCCCGGTCTTGGCCGATTTGTTAAGAGTGTACGCAAAGCAAGGGTGGGCAGAAATCCGGCTACTGACGAGCGCATCCAGATCCCGGCGAGAGAGCTCGTGAAGTTTAGAGTGGCGGAATCGTTTCGGGACAAAGTGCTCACCGGCGGATCTGCCAGAAGCGGCGAATCCGGACTGCCAGCCAGCCTCAACTCCGTTGAGGAGATGGATGCCAGAGTCGTCTTTGAGCTGTTGGAGCTAGCGGCCGAGGAAATCAAGAAGGTCGGTGAATTTTCGATTCCCGGTCTTGGCCGATTTGTTAAGAGTGTGCGCAAAGCAAGGGTGGGCAGAAATCCGGCTACTGGCGAGCGCATCCAGATCCCGGCGAAAGAATTTCTTAAGTTCCAGGTAGCGAAATCGTTTAAGGATCTGATACTAAGTCGCTAAAGGTAAGCCGCTCGTGGTGTTTGTCACGCCACTGACGCCGAACTGGCGTCACCCTGACGTCCGCGAGGTCTAACAGATGATCCAACGGCTCGCCTCCCGCGAGTTCGACAATTTTCGCGAAGCCCGAACCAGCGAGGATGCTTATGTTGACCGGCACCCAGGATCACGGAGCTGAACGCGTGGCAGAATCGCCCAAAGGCTCATCCGAAGCCTCGTAACCTTTGGCAGACCGCCCGCTGCTCAGCCTGGACCAATAAGTGGGTTCCCTGATGCCGCCCTCGCAACCAGGGCCCCGACCGTAGCTCTTCAGGCCGGCTCCTGATCTCCAGGTGCCTAACCCACGCTCGGCCTGCTTTGCGGGACGGGCCTAGCCCCACGGCACGGGTAGCGCCCGGATCCTACCGCTAGATCTCCACTAGTCGGCTAGGATTGATCCAAGGCCGAATCGGCGCTCCATCTTGCTGGATCACCACTTCGCCGTTAGGGGAGATCTGGCCAGATCGGGGCCACACTGTCGTCCCAGTGGATGAGAAGGGCACTTCCCTGCAACAGCCGGCGAAATCAGGCTAAGTGGTCGTCTTGGAGCATGTTAAGGGCCAGCAGCCGCTGATTGGCGGTGGGGCGGTATCTTACCAGGTGTTGCGGACACGTCCCATGCAGTTCGTTCCAGAGAACTTTACTTTCGTTCGCGGTGAGGCCGTTCTCCGTCGTTAGGACTAATGGCGCGGCAATGATTTGCGCACGGGCCACGTGACGAGGCGGCCGATGCGGTGCGACGGAGACCGAAGGATCCGCTCGATGACGAAAGAGAACTTCAGTTGTCGTTCGTAGGGTAATTGAAGCTGCCGATCCCTCCGTTCAATCAGTGTTTGCAACTCCTCGATGTCCTGGCTCCGCAACGTATAGCCCGCTTGGATGTGCTGAAATCGGAGATTCCGGATCAGAAGCGGTGCGGATGCGCGCACCGTCAGCATGGGGACACCTAACCGGCGCGGTATAATTCTCACGATCGTTCGCTTGCTCCGCTGAGGCGCGTCCCGTCATCCAATTCGCGCGACCCAACCGAGAAGTGTGTGGGGAAGATGAAAACCCGCGGAGCTTCGCTGTTATTTCTCGTTTGTCTCTACTGGTTTGTGCCGGCCCCGTTTGCGGGTCAGTCGTCCCTGCTCGACCAAATCGACTTCGTACCGGTCGCTAAGGGTCTGTTAAGCCCCGTTGCCATCACCCACGCAAGCTACGGATCGGGGCGTCTTTCCATTGGCGAACGGGCGGGCCGGATCGTTATTTCCGACGGCCAGCAAGTCACCGCAACCTTTCTCGATATCCGAGAACAAGTAAGTTGCTGCCGGTTCGAGGACGGGCTGCTCAGCCTAGCCTTCCACCCAAACTACGAAAACAACGGCCTCTTTTACGTCAGCTATACGGACAAATCGGGGGAGGTGGGCGATCTCATCGTCTCCCGGTTTACTGTGTCGCCTAATCCGAACTTCGCCGACGCAGACTCCGAAAAGGTCATATTGCGTGTGGGTCGGCCCACGTCCACCCACCAGGCGGGCCATATAGAATTCGGGCCCGACGGTTTCCTCTACGTCTCAGTAGGCGATGGGGGCTTGTGGGGGGATCCCAACAACCATGCCCAGCGCTTTGATAGCCTGCTGGGCGGCATCTTGCGTATTGATATCAATTCCGGCGATCGCTACACTATTCCCCCGACGAATCCATTCGTTGATATCCCAGACGCACGGGGTGAGGTCTGGGCGCACGGCCTGCGAAATCCTTGGCGTTTCGGGTTCGACCGGCTGACGGGCGATCTTTATGTTGGCGATGTAGGCCTAGACCAGCGGGAAGAAATTAACTTCCAGCCTTCTACTAGTCTGGGGGGCGAAAACTATGGCTGGAGCATCATGGAGGGAACGCGGTGCATGGGGCTCAAGGAAGGCTGCGGAGGCAAGTCCCTCATCTCGCCCATCCTCGAATACGACCACGTAGCCGCTGCCTGTAGCGGCGCAGTTATTGGCGGCTACCCCTACCGAGGCAGCAGGTTTCCGCAACTTGCTGGCGTCTATTTCTATTCCGATTACTGTACCGGCTTTCTCCGTGGCGCAGTGCGGGTCAACGCCAGCTGGCTGGAGCTGCCTTCCCGTCAGACCGGTTTCTCCGTTACCTCATTTGGGCAGGACGCAGCCGGCGAGTTGTACGTCGCCGACGCGCGCGGGGGCGCGGTTTATCGCATCATGGCCGATCCCGCAAGCCCGCTGCTCTCTCCGGAGATCTCCGCTGGCGGTGTGGTAAGCGCTGCTACATTCAGCGGCGGCGAAGCGCTGGCGCCGGGATCGGCGGTGTCGGTCTTCGGTAGCAACCTTGCTGCTGTCGCGGAGTCCGCCTCCGCCTTCCCCCTGCCGGAAACACTCGGCCAAGCCTTCGTGCGGTTCAACGGCTCGGTTGCAGTTCCGCTGTTCTATGCATCCCCCGAACAGGTGAACATCCAACTTCCTTGGGAGCTGGAAGGCCAGGCCTCTGCGCTGCTTACGGTGACCGCCGGTGCCAGCACGAGTGAGCCGATTCTAGTACCGCTCACCCAGTTCAATCCGGGCCTTTTCAGTTTGGACCTGAGCGGCACAGGCCAAGGGGCCATCTTGATCGCCGGCACTGGAGGCCGCGTGGCCGGCCCGATGGGCCAGTTTGGAAACTCCCGCCCGGCTCGACGCGGCGTAGAAGCAGTGGAGATCTATGCGACCGGACTGGGGCCGGTAGATAATCCCCCGACCAGTGGCCTCCCAGCTGAGCTTCCCCTGCGCGAAACCCTCACCCAGCCCACGGTCAGTATCGGAGGAGAGCCGGCGGAAGTGTTGTTCTCCGGTCTGGCCCCGGGACTCATCGCACTCTATCAGGTGAACGTTCGTGTACCTGCCGGCTCACCTGTCGGCGACAGCATCGAGCTCACTCTTACCATCCGCGGAGTTGGGTCAAACTCGGTGATGGTGGCGATCGACTAGGGGGGAGATCGAACGCCAACTGGCCGAAGGCAAAAAGGTCACTTTTCGAGGCGCGCCGCTGTGGGAGAGGTGTTGCCAAAGAGCTCGCTGGCGTGGCTGGAACACGATGCGGCAGTGCGAACAGCGTTGCATCGCAACCGGGGGTCAGCTATCCTATCTGCGCCAGGATGGCCAAAAAGGAAATCCTGGCTGAAACTGGCAGGCCGCGAGAAGCCCTGGCCACCCCTTCTGTGAACACTAAAATCGGAAAGGGATCACTGCGCAAACACCCGCACAACACGCCCGGAATCCGGCCAATTCGAGAGCGAACCTAACCGCCGACGGAGCAGCTCCTATTCGTGCCAACTCAGTTTGACAAGGTTGGATCATTGTTGGGAGGAGCCGCCTTGACCGTCCTCGTCTCCTGCTTACTGGGGATGCTCATCCTCGGGCTCGCGACGCGACTTGCCAGTAGACTGACACGAGCTGAGTTTTTTCTTTTCTCTTACGCCGTCGGCGCGGCTTGTTTGAGTTTGCTGGTTTTTCTCGTTTGTGCTGCCGGTCTGGTATATGACGCAACCTTCGTCCTCATATCCGTCGGTACCGCTGCAGCGTGGTGGCGAAGGGGCCGCGGCCCTAGTGGAGGGGAGGAATTCCCATTAGAGTCGGGAGTCCGCTCTTGGACTTGGGTGCTAGGACTCATTGGTGTTCCTTACGGGCTGTTGTATCTCGTCAATGCCATGGCGCCGGAGACCGCGGCGGACGCCGTTGGCTATCACCTCGGTCTCGTAAGCCGCTACTACCGTGAGCATGGTTTTGAAGCCTTCACGACGAACGTCTATGGGTATCTCTCGCAAGGCGCGGAAATGCTCTATCTCTTCGCCTATGCCTTTGGCCGTCACTCAGCGGCCAAGCTGGTCCATTTCAGCTTTTTCGTCGCGACCCTCGGGGCCATGCTGCTGTTTGGACGGCGATACGGCCTTTGGCGTGCCGCGGTAGCAGGGGTGGTCCTCTATGCCTGCTCACCAGTTGTGGGGATGGACGGGACCGTAGCATACAACGATTGCGCACTGGCGTTCTACCAGTTCCTGCTGTTCTATGCGCTGGCCGTTTGGTGGGGAGACGGAGAGCACTCCTGGCTCTGGGTAATCGGGGGGCTTGCCGGCTTCTGTTTCGCAGTCAAATACACTGGCGTGTATGCCCCGGCAGCAGCTTCTGTTTTGGTGGCCGCGAAGGGGCCGGGAGTGAAGCGAGGCCTGAGGCAAGCTGCCAAAGTAGCAGTAGTCGCGACGCTATTCGTAGCCCCTTGGTTGATCAAGAACGCCGTCGTGACTGGGAATCCCGTCGCCCCCTTCTACAACGACTGGTTTCCGAACCCCCACGTAACGGAGTTCTGGGAGCGACCCTACCGCGAGCGGATGAAGTACTACTCCGGGGAACGCCAATGGAGGAGTCAACCTCTGCAGACTGCTCTTGAGCTGACAGTTCGGGGGCAGAAGTTGCAGGGGTTGGCCGGCCCGTTGTTTCTGACCGCTCCGCTCGCTCTTCTAGCGTGGCGGCGGCGCTTCGGAAAGGCGTTCCTCGCCGCCGCAGTCGTGGCGGCGTTGCCTTGGTGGGACAACGCCGGGATACGTTTCCTGGTGCCGGCGCTCGTTTTCGTGTCACTGGCGCTGGGATTGCTCTTGGAAACCAGTTCGAGGATGGTCACTAGGACGGGGGCGGTGATCCTCTTCTTTCACGCAGTAAGCTGTTGGCCGGCGGTGGTTGCGCTTTGGCATCCTCGGCCAACCTGGAGCATCGAGGGGTTCCCGCTCAGAGGAGCATTGCGCATCGACCCAGACTACGCCTACCTGAGCCGGAACCTCGAGGACTACACCGTCGCCCAGCTGCTTTCCAAGCATGCGCCGGTGGGGAGCCGTGTGTTGAGTCTGGTCAATCTCCCGGAGGCATACTTCGCCGGCGAGATTCTCGTCAGTCACCAGGGAGCGCTGAACTTGGACTTGGCAGCGGAGCTGATGACGGTGGTCAATCCCGACTTTCAGCCGACACGGCACGTGAGGCTCTGTTGGCCGACCGCCGAGTACTCCGGGCTCCGCATTGTCCAGATGCGCGACCACGACAGCACCTGGAAACTGTCGGAGGTGAGCTTGCTCTCAGAAGACAAGAAGATCCCGCCCAACCCTCGCTGGCACGTCAGCACGAGCACGTACCCTTGGACGGCGGGTCGCTTGTTCGATCGAGATCCACTATCCACATGGAGAAGCTGGAAGCCCCTTGAGGCCGGCTCCTGGGTCGAAGTTGATTTCCAACAAAGCCTTGCGTTAGACGGCGCTGAGCTGGTGTACCCGTGGGGACAGTACTTTGCTGAATTTCAGTACCAGGGCCGCGACCGCACAGGCTCCTGGACAGAAATCAAAACAACGGCCGAGGTGGAGCGCAGATGGTTGGACCCGCAAACTCTCAAGCAGCGGGCCCTACGAGAGCTGAAACGGCACGACATCCGTTTCCTCGTGACCAAGCTGAACGCCGGCGGCCACAACAAGATCGCACCCGCCCTCGAAGATGACGCCGCTTCGTGGGGGCTCGAGGAAGTGGGCCGGCACCAGGCCTGGCGCGTCTATCGAGTCAGCGGTTGGAAACCGCCAGTCATTGTGCCGTGAATTCCTGCGCGCCTGTGGGAGGAATTCGTAGCCACGTTAACGTGGCATAGTGTTCCAGGCCGGGCCTTAAGACAGCGTGGTGGAAGTCCTGCCTTGGCCTGACTTCCGGGAGTAGCCCACGGGTTGCTCATCTTCGGCTTGCGCAGGGTGGAGCCATCTGCCAATGCTCCGCCCGGCTACCGGTGCCGACCTGAAGCATGATACCGCGGTTGTGAGAGAGGAGACCGTTTGTTCAATGAAGAAACACGCCAGGGTCGTTTCTGTTTCCCGCCGATACATGATTGCGGCCGTGTGCACAGGTTTGCTTTTCCTATTCTTGGGAGCTTTGTGGATCGATCAGCCGGGACTGTATTACGACGAAGTCTTTTTCGTCTGGGCGAGCTATCCGGATCCCGAGCCGGGCAGTTCTGGCTACTTCGAGATCCTCGGACGCCCCATGAAACTGATGGTTGTCCCGTACACGGGTGCGCTCAAAGGATGGATCTATAGAGTACTCTTCCAGGTCTTTCCGGGATCAGCGGCCACGGCGCGCTTGCCGGTCCTGTTGCTCGGAGCGGCAACGATCCTTCTGTTGTACGGGCTGATCTGCCGCGTTGCGGATCGAAGGGTCGCGCTGGTAGCGGCGCTGCTGGCCGCCGCGGACTCAACATTTCTACTTTCTTTACTCACCAGAGCCTAGCTAAGCTAGTGTCCGATGCAGAAACGGACTTACAGCCTCTGCCTTTGTATTCTTGCTTGCGTCTTGGGTGCGGGTAAGGCGCAAGAACTCACTTCCCGCGATCGTCAGGGGACGCCAGACCTCCGAGCTGTCAGCGAAACTGTCGTACAAAACTACGGGCCCTTCAACCTAGAGTCCGATACGCTTCAACAGATGCAATCCGTGGGCCAGTTTCCTTTTGAGGAAGACTACTGGCTGGTCGGCTACCGTGTCGAAATGACCGACCCGGCCGGACAGAAGCTCGACCGAGAGCTTATGTGCCACACGTTTTTTGGAAGCAGAATCCCTAAACATGGCTTTCATGATGAGCTTCGAGGAATCTTTTCCGACGGCTATACGGAAGAGATACGATTGCCCTCGGGGTTTGGGGTTCCCTTCAAGGCAGGCGAGAAGGCGGTCTGGCTGCCGATGTTCAACAATCGGAATCCTGAGCTGGCCAACGCCTCGATGAAGGTAACTTTGGACCTAGTTCCAGCCCGGAAGCTGCCCGGCGGGCTGAAAGAGCTGAACACGACATTTCAATCGGTCCAGATGCCTCATCTCTACTACGTTCCACCAAAGAAGCAGGACATCCGCGAGACCTCCTTTCTGCTACCGTTCGCGGGAAGAATCCATGCCATGGGCACTCATCTCCATCCTTATGGCGTGTCGATTGAGCTGATCAACATCACCCGCGACGAGTCGGTCTGGAAAGCCGTCGGCACCAGGGGCGAAGATGGGAAGCTGGTGGAAATGCCGGTGTACAGCAGCCCCGAAGGCTATCCTGTCGAAACGGATGACCTTTTCAAGCTGGTTGCGGTTTACGAAAACCCCACAGAGCAGCCGGTCGATGCCATGGCCGGCGTCTTCATCCTGTATGCACCCGATCGCTAGGCTACCGGTCGCAGAAAGTCCCGTATGGCTCGGCGGTCGTTTTGCCGAGACTTGCGGCCGTTTGTCGGTATGTTTTTCCGGGACAATCCTCCTATCGGTCGAGCACCTAGGGCCAAACACTCTTGTTTGCCCTGGCCGCCGCCAGGCGGCTCGTGTGATGTCTGATTACGAGCCGTGTTCACGAGGTTTTGTTGCGCCGTTGGCAGGGCACCCGTTTTACGGCTGGTCGTCGCCTCGGTCGTTCCTTTGGGCGTTCGGCCCGCTCCTGTGCCCTTTTCTCTTTTCCCCCCTCCCCTCCTACGCGCGAGGCTTCGGGTGGGATCAAGTGGTCGCCCGGAACGTCCCGTAGCTTTCTTTTATCCCCGCCATGTCATTCAAGACAAGTTACTTATTAAAAGCAGCTTAGCGTCACTAATAGCCCGTCGCCTTGGATTGGCGCGGTACAATATGATTGGGTACCAGAAGCCTTCAAGGGCACGCGATCACGGGGGATCGAGAGCCACGCCCCCCCCGGAGTAAAGAGATTACCAAACGAAGCCAATTCCTCATAACCGCC
Organism: Bryobacterales bacterium; assembly: GCA_965248205.1. Classification (GTDB taxonomy): domain Bacteria; phylum Acidobacteriota; class Terriglobia; order Bryobacterales; family UBA6623. Next base: position 3,732,411 of record CBDFIS010000006.1, on the reverse strand, counting down.
ATCGATCTAGCAGCTTGCACGGCGGTTCGGAGGCGGGGGCTCGTAGCGAACGGCTGGGGCTGTCGTCGGACCCAGGCCCGTCGGTTTCTTTGACAGGCTGAATAGGGAAATGGCGCAAGGGCAACTCTCTTTTTCCGGCGCGGGACGGGCCGCGAATCGTTCATCGTCAATCGGAGCCGCTTGACATGCTCGCTATTCTGAAAGGGAAAACTACGGAGACCGGCATTACGCTCGACGAGCGACAAAATGGCGAAACAAACCCAATCTCGCGCAACCAGCTTGCAATCAATGGTTTACGGCTGGGCGATCGGCGAGAGATTCGCGTGTACTCATTTCTTGTGCCACTGCGCTTTCGCTGCGAGCTGCTGGTTTCACGAGCCCTTGCTCAGGAAACACGGTAAATACTGTGAAAGGAATGCTCACCCGCCTAGCCGTTGCACACCGTTTTCTAGCGGTGGCCGCCCTTCTGAGCTTGCAGGCACTGGAAGCGAACTCGGGTACCAGCTTTCGCAATGTGGCGCCCGAGGCCGGACTGGACACCCAATTGCGCTGCGGAGGCGAGGATAAGAAGTGGATCTTCGAGGTCAACGGAAGCGGGGCCGCCTGGTTGGACTATGACAACGACGGTTGGCTCGATTTACTGATTGTCAACGGCTCGACCGTCGAGGAGTTGAGGCGCATCTTGTCCGGCAAGCCGGTTTCGGACTCCGGGGGAGGGGTCTTTCTGTACAGGAATCTCGGCACGGGTCGGTTCGAGGACGTCACCTCAGAGTCCGGACTCTCGAACCCGTTCTGGGGAACCGGGGCCAACGCCGCCGACTTTGACAACGATGGTCACATCGACATTCTAGTCACTGCCATCGGTAAGGATCTTCTCTATCGGAACAATGGCGATGGCAAGTTCACGGAGATCAGCGAAGCCGCCGGTCTCAGTCGAGACGTGGCCTGGCACACCGGAAGTTCCTTTGGCGATTATGATGGCGATGGTTACCTCGACCTCTACATCGCCGGCTATCTCGACATCCACGCCATCTCGCTCGAAGAGCCGGTGTCAACGCCCTGCGAATATAAGGGTCTGCCCGTTTTCTGTGGGCCGGTGGGCCTCAAAGGAGAAAAGGATATCCTTTATCACAATAATGGAGACGGGACTTTTACGGATGTGACCGACAAGGCCGGCGTCCAGGACGCGGACGCCCGCTTCGGTTTTGGCGTCGTGTTTGAAGATCTCAACGAGGACGACAAGGTCGATATCTTCATTGCAAACGATTCCGGTCCCAACTACTTATACACCAATTTGGGAGATGGCAAGTTTGAGGAGTCAGGATTAACGGATGGCGTCGCCCTTAACGCTGACGGAGACGGTCAAGCGGACATGGGGATCGCCACGGGAGACTATGACAATGATGGCAAACTAGACATAGTCACCACTACGTTTTCCGACGATTACTTTCCCTTTTTTAAGAGATACCCGTCGGGCTTCTTCGAGGATTCATCGTTTGATGTGGGCCTAACCGAGGTAACGACGCCGCTATTGGGCTGGGCGTGTAGCTTCGCTGATTTGGATAACGACGGTGACAAGGATCTTTGGTTCGCCAATGGCCACGTGTATTCCGAGATTGGCAAAGTCTCGAGCTCGACCTACTTTCAGCCGTTCTCTGTATTTGATAATCGCAAAGGGAGGTTTCACCGCGTCAAGGACCCTTCTATCCCGGAAAACTCGTATCGGGGAGGGGCCCAAGCTGACTTCAACAATGACGGTAGGATGGATGTGGTCGTGCTTCCGATCGCGGGTACTCCTGTGCTGTTGGAAAACAACACCCGGACGGCGAACGCATGGCTTGGCCTCAAACTAGTGGGCAAACAGAGCAATCGTGGCGGGATCGGAGCGGAGGTTCAGATCGAGCACTGTGACAAGGTGCAGTTCGACCGGGTGCGCAACGGCGGTGGCTACCTCTCCCGTAACGACGAGAGGCTGCATTTCGGCTTGGGATCGTGCCGCAAAGTTGACCGCGTGGTGGTGCGTTGGCCGCGCGGGAAGGTGCAGATTCTGGAGGACGTAACGATCAATCAATACGTAACGGTCGTTGAACCGCTGTGAGCTAGCCAACGATGAGAGGGGGAGTCAACCCAGCAGGTGGTGAAGGTTTCGGAGAGCGAGCCTTTCGGGGACTGTCACCTTTTTTCGTGCTCCAATGGAATCGTTGATTCGCGGGAGCGTTCACGCGCGAAAAATGGCTGACTGTCCCCAGAGCATGACTCTCCCGCAACCTGCTAGCTAAAGGGCAAACGCGGTCGGTGAGCTTCTGAACACTCAGCCACGGCAGCACTCGACACCCGGCGCTAGAATGAACGTACAGGAAGCAGTCGAGAGGGGTCTTGCCGCGATCATCCTCCTGACAGGAACACTCGCATGGTAATAACGGCTCGTGGGCTGTGGGTCTACGCTGCCGCCCTAATGTGTCTTGCTACCCATGGCCCCAGGGCGGGGGCAGTTGAGATCCTTTCAGATTTTCAGGCTTCCTCCCGCCACAGCGACTACGGGAAGGTCAGCCAGGTCGAATTCTCCACCGGGATTTTTACACTCGATTCGAAGGTGTTGGGGTATATGCAGGCTGGAACTGCAAGAGAGTTCCGCGTCGGCGAGCTGGTCTGGGTCATCGGATACAAAACTGAGATCTTTGACTCAAAAGGCAAGCCGCCTGTGGAAAACTACATCTGCCACACGTTTGTTTCTGACCAGCCAGTGATGCAGGGCCTGAACCAGAAACTTGACGGTCTCTATTCGGACGGCTTTACGCGCGAGATTCAATTCCCCGAAGGCTTTGGCGTAGTTTTGACACCCGACGACGACCTGCACTGGCTGCCGCTTTTTAACAATCGGGCCGACACGCCTGCGCAGGTCGAGATGAGAGTAAGGCTTACCTTGATCCGGGAGAAGGATCTTAAGAAGCCCCCGCGCCGTCTTTACGCCACCCTGCGCAGTGTGCAACTGCCTCACCTGTTTTTCGTGCCCCCTGGAAGGCATGAGAAGCGTACTACTTTCGAGTTCCCTTTCGACGGTAGAATACATTTCATCGCAACGCATGTTCATCCCCACGGGACGTCGATGGAGTTATACGATGTCGCTCGGGAGAAGCGGGTCTGGAAAGGGAACAGGAGAATTGATCCCGCGACCGGGACGGCGGCCATGGAGGTGTACTCAGACATCGAAGGCTACTTGGTCCAAGAAGGCGACAGCTACCGGATTACAAGTGTCTACGAGAACCCAATGGCGCATAAGATCGACGGTATGGCAGGGTTGTTCATGTTCTATTCGCTTGAGGAGTAAATTGCTCCGCTGGAGTTGGAATCGGCGCACCGCTATGTGCATGAACTTCCGACTGACGGTTTTATTTGCCCTAACCGTGGTGATATGCCCGCTGCCGGCGCAAGAGCCCTCCTGGTACCGGGCAGAACAACTGATTTTGGAGAAAAAGTGCCAAGCCGCGCAGAAGGTCTTGGACCAGGCGAGATCGGCTATAGCAGTTGCCCCTATCCAACATAATTTGGCCCTCTGCTATTCCGAGCAGAAAGACTTTAAGAATTCAGAAGCAGCACTCGATCGTTTTCGGAAGTTCTTCCCTCAAGACCCTTCAGGAATCTTACTGAAAGCCTTCCTTCTGTTCAGCACTCGCAGGTACGAAGAATCCTTGACCATCATCACTACCTACATCGATAAGGAACCGGACGATGGCAAGGGCTACAAGCTCCTAGGCTTAAACCTCTTCATGTTGGGAAGACAACGCCAGGCTGAAGTGGAAATGAAGCGAGCCACCGAACTCGATCCCAGCGATACGGAAGCCTTCTATTGGTTGGGAAGGCTTTACTTCACTCGAAATGACATGCCGGCCGCTCTCGCCGCGTATGAAAAAGCGGTTGCCCTTGATCCCAACAACGTCAAGGCGTTCAATCACATTGGTCAAACCAAGGAGGCGCTCGCTGAGTTCGCCCAGGCCAAGCAGGCGTACCTCAAAGCGATTGATTTGGAGCAAAAACAGGCGGTCAAGTCACAGTGGCCTTACTTCAATCTGGGAACCTTATTCATCAAGGAAGGAAAACCGGAAGAAGCTGTTGAGTATCTTCGGCAGGCGCTGGATCGGAACCCATCATGGCCCAGGGGGAAGGTAAAATTGGCAATGGCGCTTGCCTCCGTCGGAAAGTTCGAGGACGCCTTGCTCGAATTGAACGCTGTGCTCCGGGCGGATGCTCAGAACGCAGAAGCGCACTACCAGCTGGGCCAGCTGTTGACCAAAATGGACAAACCGGAGCAAGCGAAGGAGCACCTTCTGCTGTTTGAAAAGCTGAGGAGTAAGTAAACGGGGGATCATGTCTCGACCGTCAGCTGATGAGAAAACCGGTCTCGCGAGTCGCTCGGATCGAAAGGTTGTGAGAGCAGCCTTCTACCGAAAGCCCATTCGGCTCAAGGGGGAAACTATGGCTGATTCACCGCCTCTACTTTCGGTTCCAAGGGGTCGCTCGGGGCGGGTGCAGGCTTCGTCCCCGCCCGCTTGGCCTTTTCAATGTCTTCCTTCAAAAGCAGGGCGAGATCCTGACCATCCGACCTCCTGAGGCCTCCCGCTTCCACCGAACTGTCCGCGGCCTCGAGTGCCTCATCGTACCTACCCTGTCGCATGAGCGATTGACCCAGCCGGAAAAACTTGACCCCAGTCGGCTTGTCCGCCACTTCTATTGCGGACCGAAACGACTCTTCCGCTCCAGCAAAGTCTTTCCGCAGCATGGCGACTGAACCCAGGCTCTCGTGAACCTGTGACATAAGATCTTTCTTGATGAGTAGCCAGTCCTCCTCAAGGGTTGCTGGGTTCAGCTTCTCCATCGTCGGAATTAATCTCAGCGCACGCTTCGCGTAGTCCTCGCTCTTGGCGAGTTTCTCGTCTTTGTCCAGATCAAACTCGCGCGTTCTCATCGGAATCGCGTACGCTAGCTCCACGAGCGTGGGAACGTGCGCAGGATTCACTTCTAGGGTTCTCTCGCCATAGATCATCATGTTGAGATAATCGTTCTTGGTCCGATAGGAGATTGCCGCCATGTACAGCACCATGTCCTTGAAGTCCGTATTCTTGAACTTCTTGATGAGTTCGTCCGCCGCTGCTATGCGAGCATCAGGATCTGTCGTCGCGAAAAGAGCTTGTAGCGCCTCGGCTTCTTTCTGTGATTTGGGCCGCCGCTCTTTCTGTGCGAGTAGGGGGACTACGAGGAGGAATACGGATAAGCTGATGAGAAGTCTTCGTTTCATTGCAGTCTCCATTCAAGAGTAGCTTGGCACAAGCGTCCCGCTGGGCCAGTGTATCTCCTTCTCCAGATTGTATCGTTTTCCCCGCGACGGACTGTCGGCTTGCGTACATACGCCCCGAGCCAACTCTAGTTTAGGTCCTGCCAGTCCGAACATGACAACAAAGCCGGCCACTGTACTAGCTACACATCTTTTTGCACTCATTGGAGGACCTCCCTCTGCACTTGATCACGGGGCTAGTGCGGTAGCGGCTCCTCAACCACCGGCGGCGCCAGGGTTATCTTGCTCCCCGCGGATCCAGCTAGGCTGTGGGCTTTCGAGAATCCGGCGTGTTTCTTCGACAAGCTTGAGCAATTCCCGCCGGTGCTCTACCCTTTCGAAAACGAATGAGGGACTTTTGTAGTAGGCCGTTTCTTCTTCCCAAATGTCGCGGACAGCGGTTCGAGCCGCTTCAACGTAAACCGGCTTTCCTTCCTTAAGGAAGTAGACCGGATTCGCATGAGCCCAAGTCTCAGGCTCTTTGGGCCTGCTGGCGGCCTTCGCCCGTGCGGCGATCCAAGAGCTCGCATCAATCGGCACCTTGTAATGTAGAGAGATTTCGGTGCTTCCGCCGTCCCCTGCTTTGGTCGCGACTACCTCTCCGTTGACGACGATTTCGACCTTTTCGATCGGACGGTGAAAAACCGCCGTCGCGGTTCCTTCTACCGTGTGGGTCCCCTCACTCCATTTGAGCACGGCGCCGGACGATTCACCGTTGGCGGAAAACTCGAGCAATGGCCCATTGGTCAGCACGACAGCTCCCCGGCGGACTCCCTCCGCCCAGGCTTCGTAAGCGGACTCGCCGGGGGCGGCTTTCACCAGGGCCCTTTCAGGCCCTAGCAAGGGAATCTCCCGCAGCCACGGTCCCTGGCGGCCGGTCGACCTGGGGTACGGAGCGTAGAGCGGCACGGGGAAGTCGCTTCCTGCTAAACCGACGACCCGAAATCCTGCATTGAGTAGCTGATACCACTTGTCGAGGGCCAGGTCCCCAAACTGAAACAGCTCGACGAAGTCAATCGTATTCCGTGCCAGGTTCATCAACAACGTCGTGTGCGGTATGTCGCCGCGATAGTTGCGCAAATGAGCGAACCCTGTAACCGCTCCTAGGCGCCGGCCCTCTCTAAACAGGATCGTCGGAAACGGATAGGCCTCGGGTGAGTTCGCAAGCTCGCTGCCAATACTCAGCGGCCGAATCATCTTCTCGGGACCCAGAAAGAGAGTGTGTCCGTAGAAGGCGCTGCGGGATTCGTGTCCCGAGCGAATGGCGTAGCGCGGCAGGCGAGCTTCCCCTTCACGCCCATAGGCGTATTGAAGCGCGGCGTGCTGCTGGCGTTGAAGCTCAAGAAAGTTTCCCACCGCAAGATCTTCCGCCTGGAGCCAACGCAAGAAAACGTCATCGTCCTTTTGATCTCGCATTAAGTGAATGTGGCCATCGGCGGCCAGCCACTCCTGCTGGCGGCCAGGAGCGATAGGATCGAGTTTGGCCGTGATACGCCGTGTCTTTTCAGCCTCGAGCGAAAATTCCTCCACGACCGGTTTGTAAAAGAACCCGCGATACACTTCCAAGCGATAGTTCTCGGCCGCCGGAAGATCAAACGTCGCTCTCCCTTCGAGCAGGATGAAATGCGATTCGTCGCTTGCCGTGACCTCGAGCGTTTTCGGCTTGTCGCCGCGGTGCCAGACGCGTTCCCGGTAAAAGAAGTCGAAACGCAGTGGAAGGTGGCATTCCACCGGGCTGAGCCGGAAAGGCTTGTCCGCCTTAAATAGATAAACGCGCGCCGGAACGACCTCTCCCGTGTCAGCCCGCTGAACTACGATTTCCAGATGTGCTGACGCGTCAGGGCGCAGTGACTGGCGCACTTGGGCAAAGCCGATCAATAGCGCGAAACCCAAGAGCAGAACTAGGCGCGCCTGGGACCAATTAGTGAAGTAGGTTCTCATGTCAACGTGTTCCTTTCCGGCGGGCCGGCGCTAACCCGCATTTCTCACCGCCTGACGGCCCGAAGGACGGGATAAGCCGCCAAACCTATCTCGCAAATAACTGAAAAACAATATGTTATGAAGAATTGGCTTTGTTTGGTAATTCTGTTGCTCGGTAGCCGTCCACGGACGCGGACGCTGGAACGGTGCCAGGTCCGCCCTACAAGCTGCTCCGATTCTCCGTTGCCGCCCTGTTGCTCCGCTAGGCTCCCGCGCTGAGGGGAAGGCACTCTTGTACTCGGCTGGTCCGATCCGATGGATTTGACGGATCTGACTCTCCCGCCGTCTTGAAACCAGCCGTAAACCATTGATTCCTTTTGGGTTGTTTGAAATTGGGTTCGTTTGGAATTTTGTTGCCTCGTTGGTTCGCTGCTTCCGACAGCCGGTGCTCGAACGGGGCCCGAATGCTTCGCGTACCCCTCAATTACATTGTACCTCGCCAATCCAAGGAGGTCTTGTTGCCAATGGGGCTAAGCTGCTTTTAAAGAGATACTTAGGGTGTAATATATCTACCCCGCATTTCTCACCGCTGGAGGGTCGAAGTGCGCGATAGCAGCCCTTCGTAGAAGTGAAGGTCACAAAAAAGCGGGTAGAGCCAGCCGATTCGCTTCGAGCTAAGTGCTTTTTTTCCAGGGCCATGACGGGGAGCGAATAGGTGTGGCCCAACGACCGCCAGAACATTTACAGAGGATTCTGGGTTATACTGATTCCGTGCTTAGGCGCAAGCCCTTTCGGGAAATCGGCCAGTCTCTGCGGGATCTGCCCACGTATACGCTGCCGGAGGCGGCCCGCTTCCTCGGCGTTCCGGGACGGACCATGTTCTATTGGTTCGATGGTGACAGGAATATCCTTAAGCCATCCGAGTACTACGGTCGTATCGCTCTTCTCTCTTTCTCGGACATGGCTGAAGCCTACGTGCTCGCACTTTTAACTCAGTTTTACGATTTCCGTCTCACTTCGCTTCGCAATATTGTCGAGAACGCCAGAAAAGAAACACCGTTCAGGCGCCCGTTAATTCAAGCTGACTTAAGAGTTTTGTTTCGTAACGTCGTTATAGAAAAACCAACCCGAAAGGGGCGGCCACGCCACATGGTTGATCTGGCACACGGCGGTCGTAATCTAGTGTTCCCAGAGTTTGTGGATCAGCTAGGCAAACGTATTTTGAAGGACAAACACCGCTTGCCGTATAGGCTCCACCCTTGGCGCTTGATTGGGGCTGGAGATGACAGTCGTCCAGTGTCAATTGACCCAGAAATCGCTTCTGGGAGGTTGGTGGTTACCGGTACGCGGGTCCCCGTGAGTATTCTGCTCGGCAAGAAGCTCAAGGGTCAATCAGAACAGCAAATAGCGAAATCCTACCACCTTGACGTCGACGTAGTCACGAAGGCGCTCCGACACATTGACAGGCCAATACCAAAAAAAGCGGCGTGAACAGTGCATAATATTTCTTGATGATGGCTTTGATTCTGATGAGGCTCCGCAACGTCTAATAGACGGCGGGTATTGTCAGGTCGAACCGTTCTTAAGGCGCATTTCCAATTTGATTTCGGCATCCCGACCTTGCAGCGGCCTTCAGCGTCTTTATTTATAGGGGTTCAAGCCCTGTCAGGACGCACGGAGGCCAACACCCAATGGGTGAAAAAGAAAACAAGCCGTTTCAGCTCACCTTCAACGGATTTCTCAAAGTCGATTTCCAAGGATCGCGCGTCACCTCGGATGGTGGCCTGATTCTCATTCGGGAACTGGACGAGCGGCTCGGACTGGGCAAGCTGATCGACGAGCATCTGACGGATTCGCGGCAAGGCACAAACAAGAAGTTCCCACTGGCCGACCTGGTGCGGCAATCGGTCTACAGCCGCCTCGCCGGCTACGAGGATCTCAACGATGCTGCCCGTGTCTCGGCTGACCCGACTTTTCGTCTGATCGGCTCGAAGAAGAACTGGGATCGCGGCGGGGCGCTTACGTCGCGTCTACAAAGCTTTGAGGCAGAGCTGCTGGCCAGTGAAGAGAACCTGCTTGGGCTGATGGCGGTGAACCGCGAGTTGGTCGCTCAAGCCCAAGCGCAGGACGAGTCCGAGCGTGTCGTGCTCGATATGGACTCCACGGAAAGCCCGGTCCACGGTCAGCAGGAAGGCAGCGCTTACAACGGCCATTTCGAGTCCACCTGCTACCACCCGCTGTTGCTGTTCAACCAGCACGGTGATTGTCTGGCGGCGAAGCTGCGAGCGGGTAACGTGTCCAGCGCCGAGGACTGGGACGAACTGCTGCTGCCCGAGATCGAGCGCCAACAGGGAGAAGGCAAGCAAGTGACGTTCCGCGCCGACGCCGCCTTCGCCAAGCCGGAGATCTACGAGGCGTTGGAGGATCGCGGAGTGGACTACGTCATTCGCATCCCAGCAAACAAGAACCTGGAGTTGGAGATCGAAGAGATTCTGTTCCGTCCGCCGGGCAGGCCGAGCCTGAAGCCACTAGTGCGCTACAAGAGCTTCCGCTATCAGGCCGCGAGTTGGTCGAAGCCTCGGCGGGTTGTGGCCAAGGTTGAGCACCACCAAGGCGAGTTGTTTCCTCGCGTCGGGTTCATCGTCACGAGCATGAGCTTGCCCAGTCGGTCGCTGGTGCGCTTCTACAACAAGCGCGGCACGGCCGAGCAATGGATCAAGGAAGGCAAGCAGGCAACCCACTGGACACGGCTGTCCTGTCATCGTTTCCGGGCAAACGAGGTGCGTTTGCAGTTGAGCGTGTTGGCCTACAACCTGGGGAACCTGTGGCGGCGGCTGGGGCTGGCGCAGAGGATCAAGAACTGGTCGCTGACGAGCTTGCAGCATCGGTTGATGAAAACCGGAGGGCGGCTGGTCAAGCATGCCCGCTATTACTGGCTGCTGTTGGCCGAGGGGCATCTCAACCGCAAGCTGTTCGCTGAGATGCTGGGGCGGATCTGGGCGCTGCCTGTGCCAGGCGGGTAACGGGCGACGGCTGCGACGGAGAAGAGACGCTGGGTTGCTGAAGAGGGAACTACTCGGAGCCGTGTCGGCGAAAAGCCCTCCAGCGAGCTGGAACGCGGCGATCGAGCGGCATTCAGCGACCCAAACGGGAGCGAACGGAGCATCGATCGTGAGAGGAAGACGAAGACCTTGCACCCGAGCCGCGGATCGGAGTATCCTGACCATCGCGGGATGGCCAAAACGGAAATTCCAGCTTAAGGCACTTCAAGAGGGTCGATGACGGCGGCAAGGAGCAACAGGTCAAGGACCCACGCATTATACGGTTTTGCAATCGGAAGAAATGGCTTCTTGTCACAACCGACAGCAATATTCGCTACACGCACGTCGAAGAAATTAAGGTGTCTCACGATCTAGCTATTCTTGCGACCGCTCACAACAATGTGATAGACCTCGACGAATGGGTAAATGGGCTCGTAAAAGTGCGCCCGCTTATAGAGCGAGAATTCAAAAAGCGCGAGCGGCCTTGGTATGCCCAGTTCAACCGTCAAGGCAAAATCACGACAATCTACACGGTCACGGAAGAACACGGGGGCAGCAGAAATAGACCCAAGGAGAAGTAAGGCTTAACTATGAGGAAGCATGAAACCAGCAGCAGCCCCGAAGTTGCCTGAGGGCGCGCCCTGGGAGAAACTCGACATGCCGTTTCGCAAGACGTTGACCGTCTCGAAGGAACCGAGCGGTTCGCGCCTTGTACTGACGGGCCTCTCACGCACTTCGCCTCCCCGCCGCCGCTACAACTCCGCCCGGGATGCATGCACTCGATCGTAGGACTCACTGGCGATTCCGCCGAGCTGCTGGGCCAGGAGCCGGAAGGTTTGGGGCCGGAAGTCCCAGTCCTTGCTGCGGTGAACTTGCTCCAGCCGGTCACAGAGATGGACGCGGCAGAGATCTTCGAAGTCGGCGGCTGGGATCTCGATCTCCTTGCCGGTGAAGCGGTCGATCATTGTGTACGGAGCAGTGCCGAGCTCGACCGTGCGATCGAACGAGGCGTAGTCGATAGCGCTGTTCAAGTACGCCAGACGCTCCGCCCGCTCCCCGATCAGCTCGCGCACCTCGCGTCGGCGATCAAGCGGCAAGAAAAAATCTTGGAAGATCTCGGTACCGTAGATCGAGTGAAACATGCCTGCCCGGCACAAGTCTTCCGAACAGCCCCAAGCCTTCAGATCACGATAGACACCGACGTTGTGTCCCAAGTACGTACCTTGGGTGTGCCGAACGTTTGCAGCGTCGAGCTTGTGGAGGTAGTCGACTAGGTCATTGAAGGTTGCCATCGTCCTATTATTCTCCTGAAAACCACCTGCCCGCGCCAGCCAACCGCACCGTCAACGATTCAGCCAATTCGAACTACTTTGCCGGTTCGCGCCGACTCATAGATTGCCAGTACCGCTTCCAACGCCCGGTATCCCTCCTCGCCGTCCACCAGCGGCCGGCGGCGTTCGCTGACGGCGTCCCCGAAATTCAGCAACTGGCGTTTGATCGGTTCGAGCGAGATCGCCATCGGGTCCGACGCACCCGAGTCCACATCGGTGGCAAGAGGTGCATCTTCCCCTCTGTCGCCTTCCACATCCCAGGCCGTGAGTCGATCTCCCGTGATGATGGCCGAACCCTTAGTCCCGTGGATTTCGATGCGCTCGGAGTAGCCGGGAAACATGGCCGTCGATGCCTGAATGACTCCCGTCGCCCCACTAGCGTACCGAATAATGGCGCTGACAACGTCGTCCGCCTCCATCTTGTGGGCCGCGGCCAGTTGCCACTGCCCGTAAACTTCTTTGATCGGCCCGGCAAGATAAAGCATCAAGTCGAGGGCATGGATGCCTTGGTTGATAAGCGCTCCGCCTCCTTCCGCGGACCAACTTCCCTTGCCCGGGCGGTCATAGTAGGCTTGTGCTCGGTGCCATTTCACGTAGCCGTCAGCTTGCAAGATCTTCCCTAGTCGCCCTTGGTGGATCGCCTGGCGAAGAAAAATCGTCGAGTCGTCGAAACGGTGTTGGCTGATCACGCCAAAGGCAACGCCTGCCCTGGAACAGCAATCAAGCATCGCACGGGCGTCGCTAAGCGTTACGGCAATCGGCTTCTGAACCAGGACGTGTTTCCCGTTCGATGCGGCGACCTGTGTCATTTCAAGCCGTGAATCGGGGAAAGCACATACATCCACGTAATCGATGTCCGGGCGGGCGCAGAGATTCCGGTGGTCGGCTACGAATTCGGTGCCGTACTCGCCGGCGAATCCTCGGCCTTTCTCCTCGCTCCTGTTGGAAACGGCGACGAGCCGGTAGCCGATCTGGCGGTAGCTCTCGGCGTGTTTGTGCGCGATAGCCCCAGTGCCAATGAGTCCAACGTTCATGTCTTTTGGCAAATCACAGTTCCGAAGAGAACCCCAGGACCTCTCTGCGCTGCCTTTCAGCCGTCCAAGAGAATCTATGACTACTAATGTAGTCTATTCTTCGTCCGCCGAAGTCCTTTCTTGCCAATGTCTCGCCGGAAGTGCATCCCCTCAAAGTGAATCTCGTTGACTGCTGCGTAGGCGTTCTCGATGGATTCAGCAAGCGTGTCCCCAGCAGCGGTCACGCCGAGGACTCTTCCGCCGGCAGTGGCGATTTGTCCTTCGTGGAAGCGGGTGCCGGCGTGGAATACCTTGGCTCCCTGGGCTTCGGCACGCTCTATGCCACTTATGATTCTCCCCTTGGGATAAGATCCGGGGTATCCCTCTGATGTTAAGACTACACACGTAGTCTTACTGGCTTTCCAGTCAACCGCGTCGGCGTCGAGGCGGCCCTCAGCCGCCGAGGCAAGAAGCTCTGCCAGGTTGCCGGTCATCCTATGCATGATCGGCTGTGTCTCCGGGTCGCCTAGGCGTACATTGAACTCGAGAACTGTGGGGCCCTCGTCGGTCAGCATCAGTCCTACGTAGAGGAAACCTTGGAAGGGTTGGCCCGTCGCCCTTATCCCCTCGAGAGTAGGCTCGACGACCCGGCTGACGACCGCTTCGCGGATTTCCTCTTTCAGGATATCTGGATCGCAGTAGGCGCCCATGCCCCCGGTGTTAGGTCCCTCATCATTGTCGTAAACCGCTTTGTGGTCCTGTGTTGGGGGAAGAATGCAGAAATCCTTACCGTCCGTCAGCACGATGAAGCTCGCTTCCTCTCCCCGGAGGAACTGTTCTACGACAAGCCGCCGGCCAGCTGGCCCAACGACTTCGCCTGCCAGCATCATGGCCGCGGTTTCCCTTGCTTCGGCCTCGTTCTTTGCCAGGACAACCCCTTTACCCGCGGCCAGTCCGTCAGCCTTCAGAGCTACGGGAAATCCGAATCGTCCGATGTGATCGTCGATGTCTGCCGGCTTCTCGACGATGGCGAAATCAGCAGTAGGAATCTGATGTCGCCGCATGAATTCTTTGGCGAAGATCTTGCTTGCCTCCAGCTGGGCGGCAGAGCGGACTGGACCCACAACTGCTAGGCCACAAGCCGCGAATTCGTCCACCAGCCCCGCCGCCAGGGGAGCTTCCGGGCCGACAACCGTAAGAGACACCTGTAGCGATTGTGCGAGATTGGCCATCTCAGACACGGAGGAAACGTCTCCTGGAATGCAAGAAGCATCGATCGCTACCCCGGCGTTACCGGGAACGCAGTAGACGGCCTTGACACCTTCGGATTGCCGCAACTTCCACGCCAGGGCATGTTCCCGGCCGCCACTACCTATTACTAATATTCTCATGGCTCTGTAAGTAGCTAGTGATGGTGCTTGGTCTTGTTCAAGGGAAAGAACCCGCCTCAGCCAGGGCGGACTTCATTGCCTCCCGTTCCGCGAGTGCTTAGAATAACAAGAAGTCGCCTGCATATTCTTCTTCATGAAAACGAATTTTACCGAGAGTTACGAGGTGCTCGTGATTGGGGCTGGCCACGCCGGTTGCGAAGCGTCCGTCGCTGCGGCGCGCATGGGGTTGCGGACGGCACTTGTGACGTTGAATCTCGATCTCGTCGCACAAATGTCGTGCAATCCCGCCGTCGGCGGTATTGCCAAGGGCCATCTCGTTCGGGAGATCGACGCTCTTGGTGGCATCATGGGTGAGCTGACCGACGAGGTCGGGATTCAGTTTCGACTGCTGAACACGAGCCGTGGACCGGCTGTGTGGTCTCCGCGAGCGCAGTGCGACAAAAAACAATATCGCATCAGGATGCGTCAATTGGTTGAGCAGCAGACCAATCTCGTCATCAAACAAGCCGAAGTTATGGACTTGATCTTGGAAAACCACGACGGACGGAGCGACGGGTCACCGTCTAAGTGGGTTCGCGGTGTTCAACTTCTTGACGGGAGGAACATCGAGGCGAAGGCCGTAATCGTCACGACCGGAACGTTTCTAAACGGACTAATCCATATCGGCGAGAGGAGTTACCCCGCCGGCCGCAGCGGAGAAGCTGCTTCCGTCATGCTGGGCGAGTCGCTGCGGCGCCTAGGTTTTTGCTGTGCTCGGTTGAAGACCGGGACACCACCCCGCCTTGACGGTCGTACGATCGACTGGAACCGTTTCGAGCGGCAATCGGGTGATCCCGAGCCCACGCCGTTCTCTTTCCGCACTGAGAAAATCGATCGCGATCAGATCGATTGTCACATCGCCCACACTACCGAAGGGACTTTGAAAGTTCTCAAGGAGAACATTCACCGCTCCCCTCTCTACAGCGGTCAGATTGAGGGCATCGGCCCGAGATACTGCCCTTCGATCGAGGACAAAGTCGTGAAGTTTCCGGACAAGACCCGGCATCAGATCTTCTTAGAGCCGGAGGGACTGGACACCAATGAAGTCTACGTTAACGGCATGTCCACTAGCATGCCTATCGATGTGCAGGCCGCTATGGTGGCATCCATCCCCGGCCTCGAGCGAGCCGATATGATTCGACCCGGGTATGCCATCGAGTACGATTCGGTGGATGCCCGGGAACTACGTAAGACTCTAGAAACAAAGAAGATAACAGGTCTTTACCTGGCCGGACAGATCAACGGCACTACAGGCTACGAAGAGGCCGCTTGTCAGGGACTGATGGCCGGTATCAACGCCGGGTGTGCGATCAGAGGACAAGAGCCGATCGTGCTGGACCGTAGTGCGGCCTATATTGGAATCCTCATCGATGACCTGGTCACAAAAGGAACCGACGAACCTTACCGCATGTTCACGTCGAGAGCCGAGTTTCGTCTCCAACTCAGGATCGACAACGCGGACCAGCGGCTTACACCAATCGGACATCGGGTGGGGCTTATTGGCGAACAGCATTGGCGCAAGTTTCGGTGCGCCCAAAAGGAACGCGCTAGGGTCAAGGGTTTCTTGGAGCAGCACCGTCCGAAGCCGTCGGATGAAGTATGCCAAGCACTATTCGGGAGACTCGGCTCGCCTACCAAAGTAGCTTCCTCTTTAGCTCAGTTGTTGAAGCGCCCCGAGATTGGCATCGAGGACATGGTCGAGATCGTGCGTCGCCAGACAAACGCCGCGTTGACCCGTCCGCAATGGAAGTCGCTCGAGACTGAGATCAAGTACGAGGGTTACCTGGCCCAACAGCTGAGGCAGATCCAGCGCCTCAAGCATGTCGAAAGTCGGCGAATCCCCGAGGGCTTTGCATACGGGGAAATCCCAGGACTATCCCGTGAAGTCATTGAAAAGATGGAACGTGTGCGACCCACGACCTTGGGGCAGGCTATTCGCATACCTGGGGTGACTCCGGCGGCGATTTCTATTGTCAACGTATACCTAACTCTTCCCCGTGGGCACGGAGCCCATGTCTGACCGGGTCGCCGAATTTAGGCGGCTGCTGGAACCCGTACTTGAGTCTGTTGGGCTGAAGCTTCACTCAAATCAACTAGCTCATCTTGCCCGACACTATTCGCTTTTGGTCCGCTGGAATTCCCGTATCAATTTGACCGCGATCCGGGACATTCGCGCGATAGTCGAGCGGCACTTTGGCGAGTCGCTGTTCGTTGCGAAGCTGATGCAGGATTTCGAGGGAACGTTGGCTGATGTGGGCTCCGGAGCGGGGTTTCCTGGTGTGCCGCTCGGAGTCTCGTGCCCGAAACTTCGCGTCACACTAATCGAATCGAAAGCCAGAAAGGCCGCCTTTCTCAAGGAGGTCGTCCGGCCTATGGCCAGTGTCGAGGTCTTTCATGGTCGCCTGGAAGACGTCAGCGGGAGATTCGATTGGGCCACGATCAGGGCGGTCAGTCCAGACCAGATGCTCCGATCTTTGAATGAATTGGTGGACAATGTGGCGTTCCTGGTGGGTCCCGAACAGGCAATCCGTCTTCGTGACCAACCGATGTGGGAATGGCAGGCCCCGGAACCACTACCTTGGGGCCGGAAACGGGTGCTGCTCCGAGGGAAGCGGGTAACAAAAGCCGTCGCTGTTCCACGTGAAACATAGACCTGCCAACATGTTTGGAGCGGAGGAGCAATGCTCTTGTCACCGAACAAATCTCAAGAGACGCCCGCAAGCTGTGATAAATTGTAGCTTCGGGATGAGAGCGAGGTACCCTTGGGCAGAGTCATCGCCATCGCCAACCAAAAAGGCGGGGTAGGTAAAACCACCACCGCCATCAATCTCGCGGCCTCTCTCGCGTATAACAGTCGGAAAGTGCTGTTGGTTGACTGCGACCCCCAGGCGAATTCAACCAGTGGCTTAGGATTAAGGTTGGACTCCACCCGGCCCAATCTGTATGATCTTCTCGTTGGGGACCATCAGGCCGCAGGCATCAGGGTTAGCACCGAGGTCAATAACCTGACTGTGATCCCGGCGAGCAGGGACCTAGTCGGTGCCAATATCGAGCTCGTTGACGCCGAAGGACGCGAGACGAGGCTCCGAGACAAGATCGACACCATTAGAAACGATTACCATTTCGTTCTGCTCGATTGCCCACCGGCATTGGACCTTCTCACGCTAAACGGCTTGATCGCTTCGGACTCCGTGCTGATTCCGATCCAGTGCGAATACTTTGCGCTTGAGGGAATTTCGGCTCTCTTGGAAAGTATCGATCGCGTGAAGCAGCATCTAAACCCGACTCTAACAATCGAAGGTGTGTTGCTGACGATGTATGACGAGCGAACGACTCTGACGAGGCAGGTCGCTAGTGACTTGAAGGAGTTCTTCCGGGAAGACTTGTTCAGTACGGTGATCCCGAGAAATGTGCGCCTGGCGGAAGCGCCCAGTCACGGAAAACCGATCTTGCACTACGACGCCCGATCGAAGGGCGCGGAGAGTTACCTGAGCTTGGCTCAGGAGCTGCTTTCCCGCTCTCAGGCAAGAGCGACCAGCCAAGCCCCGTGGAGTCACATAAGTTATTGAAAAAAAATAAGTTATAGTAATATAGGAAGGTGCGCGGCATGACTTCTACTTCTGAGAATCAAGCTCCCAGACGCAAGGCGCTCGGTCGCGGACTGGGCGCTTTGCTCCCCACCAGACCGGTCGAAGTTTCGAGCAGCGTTCCAACGGACACGGCACCGCCGGTTGGAGAGCAGGTCCGTCAGATTCCGATTGAACTCGTCGATCCGAATCCCTACCAGCCCAGACGGACGTTTCGACAGTCGGGTCTCGAAGAGCTGGCCCGTTCGATTCAGGTCGACGGCTTGATTCAGCCGATTGTCGTTTCTTCCAAAGGAGACCGCTACACACTCATCGTCGGTGAAAGGAGGTGCCGAGCGGCGAAGCTTGCCGGCAAGACGGAGATCGCAGCGATCGTGCAGCAAGTGGAACCGGAAAGGATCCTCGAAGTCACCCTAGTCGAGAACATCCAGCGCGAGGATCTCAACCCAATTGAAGTCGCCTCGGCGCTGGACCGAATGATTCGGGAGCTGCAACTTAGTCACGAAGAGGTGGCGGCACGGACAGGAAAGGATCGCTCAACGATCACAAACCTGTTGCGAATCTTAAAACTTCCCAAAGACATCCAGCTGCTCGTCGCCGAGCGGAGACTTTCCCTCGGACACGCCCGGGCACTACTGTCGCTAGATGATCCAGAGCAGCAGCGGGTCTTGGCCGAAAAGACAGCGGCTCAGGGGTTGTCGGTTCGTCAGATCGAGAGAACTGTACGTTCGCTCACAGAGCCCAGGAAAGGCGCCACTGCCTCCGCACCCCCCGACCCCAACGTCGAGGCTGCTGTAGAAGAAATGGAGCGGGCCCTGGGGACCCCGGTACGAGTTGTTCAACGAACCGCGAACAAAGGCAAGATTGAGATCGAGTTCCACTCTGCTCAAGATCTTGACCGGATCTATACGGCGATCGTCGGGGACCGATCCTGAGGGTAAGCCTTTTGGGAATCGGCTTGGTTCTTTCTACCGTGACGGTTTAGCGCGACTGCCTTTCGATACGCTCCATCAGCGAGGCCGCGCGGGATCGGGCAATGCGGACGTACTTTTTTCCGTCGGCGATCTTGTTGAGAACGGGCAAGAATTGCTGGGGGGCGATGATTCTGCCTTTATCAAAAGCCATTTGGAACACGAGTAACGTCTTGTTCACTCCGAGTCGGTCGAATTGCGCGACTCTCTCGAGTTCAAGGCGACGACGGACCGTCTCTCCTACTCTCTCAAACCATGAAGCTAGAGCCCGTGCGTCCTTGTTCTCTGTGTAGTTGAAGCTTGTCTCGTATCTCCGTCCGCCTGATCCCTCGAGCCGCAGCAGCTTGTCTCCGGTGAAAGCCACCTTACGCGAGCTTGCGACGTTTGTTCGGGCACGGCTCAATCCTTTGAAGAGCGCGAAGATCTTCGACGCCTTCTGAGCATTGACTTCGAATTGAGTCGGATCTTCGCCGTCGGGATCTTCGCCATACGTTACAGTGCCGGTGGAGTCCAACAATACTTGGAAGTAGGGGGGGACTCCCTTCGGGAAGGTCTTCGAAAAGAAGACACGCTCTCCTGTAAGCTCGGAAGCTTGGTTCAACGAAGGCGACAAGAGCAGCAAAGACGCGAGCACGATCCCTAAGCATCGTCTAGCATGCACAGGCGTCAGGTCGGAACCGTGTTTGTTAGCCATGCACTTCTTTCACCGCCACCCGAACCATTTCGCTATGGGCGAGATTGGCATGACAGATCGCTACAGCTAAAGCGTCTGACGCGTCGAAGGACGTAATGAGGTCAGTCATGCCGAGCAACGAACAGACCATGGTCCGCACTTGTGACTTGTCGGCTCGCCCGTACCCTACGACGCCTGACTTTACTTCCAACGGTGAATACTCGCCTACGGGCAGACCAGCCTCAGCCGCCGCCAGAAGAGCTACTCCCCTAACGTGCGCCAGCTTCAGCGCGCTTCGTACGTTCACGTTCGAAAAAACTGTCTCGACCGCGACGGCCTGGGGTTGATGATCTTTCACCAGGTCTCGAATACTGCTGTGGATTTCCCGAAGCCTTACGGCTAGCGGGTCTTTCGGGCGCGTGCGGATAACTCCTGCCGCGATGAACGAGTGATTTCGACCGTCGCTATCGATGGCCCCGTAGCCCGTTTTTTCCAGTCCGCAGTCAATACCTAGGATGCGCATGGAAGGAAAAGGCAACCGGGTTTCGAGAGCCACCGGAAGAGGCGATGTTTCCCGCTAAGCAGAAAGTCTCTCGAGCTCTTGGTCGTCGATGTCAAAGTTCGCGTAGACGTTCTGGACGTCGTCTTGATCTTCCAGGGCTTCGATCATTCGCAGCACGGCCGCCGCCTGCTTGCCCGCTACCTTCACACTGTTCTCGGGCAGATGTGTCACCTCGCTCGTCGCGGGCTCGATACCAGCTTCCTTGAGAGTTTGCAGTAGTGTTTCGTGAGCATCGGGCGTGGAAACGATGGACCAATTATCCCCTTCGTCTCGCATGTCGTCGGCATCGGCCGACAGCAGCACTTCCATCAGTCGCTCTTCGCCGGCGCGGTCCTTGGGAACAACGATGAGGCTTTGTTTCTTGAACATCCAGCCCACGCAGCCCGTCTCGCCGAGGTTCCCCCCGTTCTTCGAAAAGTGATTTCGTACCTCGCTCACCGTGCGGTTTCGATTGTCGGTAACGACCTCCACCAATACCGCCACTCCGGCGGGGCCGTAGCCTTCAAACGTGATCTCCTCGAATGACTCTCCCTCCAGCTGGCCTGATCCCCGCAAGATGGCCCGCTTGATATTCTCTTGCGGCATGCTTTGCGACTTGGCCCCGGTAACAGCAGTACGCAGCCTCGGGTTCGCCTCTGGGTCCGCACCACCTTCCCGAGCGGCGATCTGGATCTCACGGATCAGGCGCGTAAACACCTTGCCGCGTTTTGCATCAGTCGCAGCTTTCTTGTGCTTGATGCTAGCCCACTTCGAATGGCCCGACATGAAACTCTCGCAAAGATACGCTACGGCCTGGCCAGGTCCTGGACCTAAACAGCGCCGATCGGCAACCGACGAAACACTCGTGCCGACCTCCAGCCGCCGAAATTCTCTTCAAGAATACCAAACGCGAATCGGGGTGACCAGCCTTGATACAGGCGGGGTCTACCTAGCCCTAAAACGGCCTAACCCAAGGACGCGGACGCCGGAAAGGCACCGGGTCCGCGCTACGCAGGCTTTGGTGGTGTCTTGAGTGCCGACCGGAGGTCCTCCCGGCGGGCCGGAGGCCCGGCCGACGCGTCTAGCGGCGTACAGAAGCCGCGGGCTCCGCCGAGTGCCTTGCCGATAAGAATCATAAGTCTATTCAGTGATCCTTGGTCCGCCTGCGGTCTTCGGGCGCCGAAGGTGGTTCACGACCATGCCGGACACGACACTCCATGACATCACCTGGGTGATGAGCTGCACCGCCCTCGTGCTGCTGATGCAGGCCGGTTTTTGTTGTTTGGAAACAGGGTTGGTTCGCTCCAAGAACAGTATCAACGTAGCGGTCAAGAACCTGGTCGATTTTTGCTTGTCGTCGGCGCTGTTTTGGGTCGGCGGATTCGCGTTGATGTTCGGACCGACCGTGGCCGGTCTGGTCGGGACGGAGGGCTTTTTCTTCAACGGGCCTCTTACGCCCAATCAATTGACCTTCTTCCTGTTTCAACTCGTTTTCTGCGGTACGGCGGTGACGATCATTTCAGGAGCGGTGGCCGAACGGATGAAGTTTACGGGCTATGTCTCCGTGACAATCATCGTGTCCGGTCTCATCTATCCCGTCTTCGGCCATTGGGCCTGGGGCCTCTCGGCTTCCGGGGAACCAAGCGGCTGGCTCAACAGCCGGGGATTCATCGATTTTGCCGGCTCGACGGTTGTGCATTCGGTCGGCGGCTGGGTGGCGCTGGCGGCCGCCATTGTCGTCGGTCCTCGACTGGGACGCTTCGGGCCCAACGCCAGGCCCATTCAGGGCCACAACCTGCCGATTGCGGCCGTGGGCACTCTTTTGCTGTGGGTGGGCTGGTTCGGCTTCAACGGAGGCAGCACGCTTGGACTGAGCGACAGCATCCCACTGATCCTCCTCAACACAAGCCTGGCAGCGGTGTTCGGCGGGGTCGGCGGCCTTGCCGTCAGTTGGTGGAAGCAAGGCGTGCCAGCGCCGGCCACTACGATGAACGGAATCTTGGCCGGGCTGGTCTCTATAACGGCCGCTTGTAACATTGTGAGCCCCGCGGCCTCGGTGGCGATAGGACTTATCGGAGGAGTCGTTTCTTGCCTTGCGACCGTAGCTCTCGAGCGACTTGGCGTCGACGACGTGGTGGGAGCGGTTCCGGTGCACGCCGCAGGCGGCGCCTGGGGCACGCTGGCGGTTGCCGTGTTCGCCGACCCCTCGGATTGGGGGACGGGGCTCACCCGCTGGGAACAGATTTTCATCCAGTCGACCGGCGTCTTGGTGGCCTTTGTTTGGGCCTGCGGACTCGGTCTGGTCGCGCTGCGTCTTGTCGGTCTACTCTTCCCCCTACGCGTCAGTGCGGAAGATGAGCGTCGGGGGCTGAACGTGGCCGACCACGGTGTCTCCACGGAAATCCTGGACCTGCTCGAAGACATGGACAGCCAGCGGCGATCGGGGGACTTCTCGGAAAAAGTCCACGTTGAGCCGCATACCGAGGTCGGCCAGATCGCCGCTGAATACAACCGCGTCCTGGATCGAGTGACGTCAGAAATTGAGCAGCGCCAGGCCGCTAAAGACGCGCTCGTCCATAGTGAGCGGCGGACACGCCTCATCATCGACACCGCGCTCGATGGCGTCATCAGCATCGACGCCGAAGGGCGGATCACCGACTGGAACCAACAGGCCGAAAAGATTTTCGGCTGGTCTCGCGACGAGGTCTTGGGGAGGGACCTCGGATCGACGATCATTCCACCGCATTATCAAGAAGCTCACCAGCGAGGCCTCGCTAACTATCTAGCGACAGGGGAGGGACGGGTCCTGAACAAGCGAATTGAGATCAGCGCCATGCGCAGTGACGGTAGGGAGTTCCCCGTCGAGCTGGCGGTCTCGCCACTCCAAATCGGGGGCCAAACCAGTTTCAGCGCATTCGTTCGCGACATCACCGAGCGCAAGAGGGCCGAGGAACAACTGGCTGAGGCTCGTGACAAGGCCTTGGAAGCCTCGCGCATGAAGTCGGAGTTCCTCGCCAATATGAGCCATGAGATTCGCACTCCGATGAACGGGGTGATCGGCATGGCCTCTCTTGTGCTTGATGGTGAACTGAACGGCGAACAGCGGGAGTACGCGGAGACGATTCACTCCTCGGGCGAGGCTCTGCTAACCATCATCAACGACATTTTGGACTTCTCCAAAATCGAAGCCGGCAAAGTGACCATTGAAGAGATCCCCTTTGAGCTCGAAGCGACGGTCAGCGCCGCGGCGGATCTACTGGCCGGGAGAGCCCATGAAAAAGGGATGGACTTGGTTGTCCGCTGCGAGCCGCGGTTGCCGCCGGCCCTGGTCGGCGATCCGAACCGGATCCGGCAGGTGCTTACCAACCTCGTGGGCAACGCCGTAAAATTCACTGACTCCGGCCATGTCTTAGTTGAGGTGCGCCGTGAAGATCAGGGAGACGACCCACTCTTGCGGCTCTCGGTCACCGACACGGGAGTCGGCATCCCCCAAGACAAGCTGGACCACATTTTCGAAGACTTCACCCAAGCGGATGCCTCGACCACCCGAAAGTACGGCGGAACCGGTCTCGGTTTGGCGATCAGCAGGCGTTTGGCGGAACTGATGGGCGGCACGGTCGGGGTGGTAAGTGAGGTGGGGAAAGGATCCACTTTCTGGTTTACCGTACCCCTACGGGGCAGCGACCAAAAACCGGCGCAGGATTCAGGACCGGGGGCAACACTAGCCGGCCTCAACGTGCTGATCGTCGATGACAATGCTATGAACCGCCGGGTGCTCAGGGAGCAACTCCAAGGGGCGGGGCTCCACTGCCGGGCGGTCTCGTCGGCGAGGGAGGCTTTGGAGGAGCTGTGTTCGGAGGGCCCCGATGCCGTTGCGTACGAGCTGGCAGTTATTGACCATCAAATGCCGGGTACGGATGGGCTCCAGTTGGGAAGGGCCATCCGAAAGGATTCGCACGGTTTCGAGCCTCCCGTCATGATCCTGCTCAGCTCGATGGGGGATACCCAGCCGCGTGATCAGCTACAAGAGGCCGGATTCGCAGCCTGCTTGACCAAACCTATTCGCGCGAGTGCCCTGATCGATACGCTGAGCCGGGCCCGGGCCGACAGTGTCCCGGGCGCGTCCAAGGAGATCGAGCATCTGCGGCAAGCGACTGAACTTGAAAAGCGCGCCGAAGCTTCCCATCAAACCGAGGATCACGAAGAGGGCCCAAGAATCTTGCTGGCCGAGGACAACGTCGTCAACCAAAAGGTTGCGGTACGTATGTTGGAGAAGTTGGGCTGTCAAGTTGACGTTGCCCCGGACGGACGGCAGGCCGTCGAGATGGCCAGAAGGTTCGAGTACCAACTCGTGCTCATGGACTGTCAAATGCCCGAAATGGACGCCTACCAAGCCACGGCAGAGATCCGCCGGCTCAGTTCGCA
This sequence comes from Bryobacterales bacterium, assembly GCA_965248205.1. Lineage (GTDB taxonomy): Bacteria > Acidobacteriota > Terriglobia > Bryobacterales > UBA6623. Next base: position 3,708,150 of record CBDFIS010000006.1, on the reverse strand, counting down.
ACACCATGTGCCCATCGTGGCAATGACCGCCAACGCGATGAAGGGTGACCGCGAGAAATGTCTCGCCGCCGGCATGGATGACTACACCAGCAAGCCTATTAGCGTGGCTGAACTGAAAGTGATCCTCGATCGTTGGGCTAGAAGCCCTGTCGCGATTGGGAAATAGGGCTAGTGATTTCCTTCGAAAATTCTCACAAGGTCCGTGCCAACTCGACGGCTTTGAGCAGGGCACGGGCCTTGCTCATCGTCTCGTCCCACTCCCTTTCGGGATCGGAGTCGGCCACGATGCCGCCGCCGGCTTGGAGATAGGCCTTTTTGCCGCGGACGACCATTGTGCGGATAGCAATGCAGGAGTTGAGGTTGCCGGAAAAGTCGAGATACATCACGCTGCCGGAATAGACGCCGCGCCGGGAGGGTTCGAGCTCGGCAATGATTTCCATGGCTCGCACTTTCGGGGCGCCCGAGACAGTACCGGCGGGAAAGCAGGCCATCAAAGTATCGAAGGCATCCATATCGGGCCGCAGCCTGCCCTGGACGCTCGAGACGATATGCATGACGTGCGAATAGTGTTCCAAGATCTTGAACTCGGGAACCCGAACCGTCGAATATTCGCAGACCCTGCCGACGTCATTGCGGCCCAGATCCACCAACATGACGTGCTCGGCCAGTTCTTTCTCGTCGGACAGCAGCTCTTCGCCTAGCATGCGGTCCTCGGCTTCGGTTGCGCCGCGCCGCCTCGTACCCGCGATCGGCCGGTAGTCGACCTGCCGGCCTTGGACGCGGACCAGCATTTCCGGCGAGCTGCCCAGAATCACGCTGTCGTCAAGGCGCAGGTAGAACATGTACGGCGACGGGTTGACCATCCGTAGCGCCCGGTAGATCTGGAAGGGTGGAACGTTCGGCTCCATCTCGAGGCGTTGCGAGAGCACGACCTGAAAGATGTCCCCAGCAAGAATGTACTCCTTCGCTTTTTCGACCGATTTGCAATGACGCTGCTTGCCGACGTTGGACTTGACTTCCAGTGGTTTGACGTTGGGGCGTGCCTGCCTCAAGCGTAGGGGTCGCGCAAGAACTCTCTCGATCCTCGCGATGCGACGGCAGGCGTCCCGGTACCCTTGCCGCAGCCTGCCTTTCCACTCGTCGCAACGCACGTTCGAGATGGCATAGATCTGATGCTTGACGTGATCGAACGCCAACAACGTGGTGAAGAACGCAAAGACCGCGTCGGGCATCTTGACATCGTTTTTGCGAAACGGGGGGACCTTGGGCTCGATGAGGCGAATCAGATCGTAGCCGGCGTACCCTACAGCCCCTGCAGAAAACGGGGGCAGCCCTTCCGTGCCCGCCGGGCGAAATTCCTGCGTCACCTCACGGAGAATCTCGATGACATTGCCCCGGCGCCGAACAGTTTTACCGTTGCGCCGGATCTCGACCCGAGTGCCGTTCGCGAGGACAATAAGAAACGGGTCAGCGCCCAGAAACGTGTAGCGGCCGATTTTCTCGCCGCCTTCCACGCTTTCGAGCAGAAATGAGTACTTGTTCCGCGACGCCAGTTTCAAGTAGGCGGAGACGGGCGTTTCGAGGTCCGCCGTCAAGACCTTGTGCACGGGTACGACGTTGCCGAGCCGTGCATGTTTCTCGAAGACTTCAAAGTCAGGTGACATCAGGCTTTTGCTCCGAGTTGCTTCAGGACGGCGTTTCGCATGGCGGTCCGCGGAGCGTCGTTTCGAGTCCAGATCTCGAACTGCGCGCAAGCCTGCTCGACAAACATCTCCAATCCCGAAATCGTCTGCTTGCCGGCGGCGCGGGCACGGCGGATCAGCTCCGTCTCGAGAGGGTTGTAAACGAGGTCAAAAACCAGCTCGGCAGGAATCCGTTCCGGGAAGAAACAACCCTCGACGTGGGGGTTCATACCCAGGGGCGTCGCGTGAATCAAGATATCGTAGTCGTGCCTGTCGAGCCGTGACCGATCGAGGGCTTCCACACCCGAGGCGCGCGCCAAGGCGCGGACGCGCGCCGGGTTACGGCCGGTTAGCGTCACGCGGGACCCCTTGTCGCGCAGGGCGAAGATCGCAGCGCGCGCAGCCCCACCATTGCCGACGACCAGAGCGGACCCCTTGTTGAGCCTGATCCTCTTTTCGAGCGGCCTGGTGATGCCCTTGGCATCTGTGTTGGTTCCGCACAGTTTGCCCCGACGTCGAAAGACGGTGTTTACCGCTCCGATGCGCCGGGCGAGCGCATCCACGGTGTCCAAATGTCGAATCACACGCCGTTTGTGGGGTAGCGTCACGCTCAAGCCTGCGACGGGAAGCTTCTCTACCACGCGAAAGAAATCAGCCAACATCGCGGGCCGAACGAGGAACGGCAGATAAACGGCGTCGATACGGCGCGCGTGGAAAGCTCTATTGTGGATCACCGGAGACATGGAGTGCGAAACCGGATCGGCGATGACGCCGTAGACTTTGGTCGAGGCTGTGCACTTTTGTGCCCGATACAGATTGCGGAGAACGGTTACGGGAAGCTGACCTGGGGCAGTCGGTTGGACGGGGCCCCCACGCTTCCCCACCCGTTTGGAATCCGGCGCCGCGAAGACGAAGGTTGACTTCCGCGCTATTCCGAGGACACGAGTCGTGACGCCCAACTCGCCCATTGTCATGACCATGAGTGCCTTTGTCGGCCGAGTGGCGGGGATCTCGAGGACCCGCAAGTTGTCGCTGGGCCTTCGCGCCATCGTCGCCAGCTTGTGTATGTCGGCGGGAATCTTCTCCAGTCTCTGCAAAGCGCGGCCGAGGGCGGGCGTGCGATCGAAATCGTGGTAGGAGATGATCAGCCGTGTGCGTCCTCGGAAGCGGTCGAGCGATCGTGGTGCCCCTTCAGCGGTTTCGATCTCGATATCGACTAGTGCGGCGCCCGCTGAGACCGCGGCGTCTAAGATCTCGATCTGCCGCTCGATACTCGCTCTCAAACCCCCGCCGTTTTGCCGGCGCCGGCAGGTCGCAAGGACAAGCGTATCGGGGTAACGCCGCAGGACTCGGCGGATCACAGCGACACCCGAAGCGGGATCGTCGAGCAGATCCAGGCGGAGTTCCAGGAAGCGCTCGCCGTGGTCACAGGCGTCGAGCGCCAGGCGCTGGAGCTGCGCCTTGTCCTTGCACCCTAGCGCGATGCAGATGGGCGGTAAGTTGTCAATTCTGATCACGTCTTCTGTAATCAGGCTTTCGGGGGATTGTAGAGTATGACAACCCCTGGAAACAGAAGGCCTTCGTCGCAACAGTCTTCGTCTCGATAAGAGACAAGGGATTCGTGCGGCGTAACCCATATGCCGCGTGGACTTAAGTGGGCCGGTTTCACGTACCCAGCGCGAAAAAGCCTACGATAGAATACTGCTGTGGGCGTTAGCGCACTCGCTTCGGTAAACGAATACTTAACCACCAGCTTCCCTGACGGCGACAAAGAGTACGTCGATGGGAAGATTGTGGAGCGCAACCTAGGCGAAGTCGACCACGCTGATCTGCAATCAAAGATACTGGTTTACCTCACTGTCCATTATCCCGACTTCTGGTCCGCGGTCGAGGTCCGAGTCCAGGTCAAGTCGGAACGTTTCCGGGTCCCCGACGTTTGCGTCATCGAAGGCGGTGTGCCCGACTCCCGCATAGTGATGAAGCCACCCTTGTTAGTCGTGGAGATCCTTTCCAGAGACGATCGTGCGGAAGACCTCCAAGAGAAGATCGATGACTACCTCGAATTCGGCATTCCTCACATTTGGGTTGTTAACCCCCGAAGCCGCGGAGGGTATGTTCATACACCTGAGAGAAGTCACGAGGCTAAGGATGGCATTCTACGCACAGCGGCGTCCTCGATCGAGCTACCCCTTTCGAAGGTTTTTCCTGGACCCGCCGGACGACAGTCCGCCAACTAGCCAAGGGCTCCGCCTGGGCTGCGCCCTTGATATCCCACCACACCCCGACTCGGTTTGTGCGAGCTTTCGAGTCTTCGCATGCCGTAGATTCCCAGGTGCGCACAACATCACTGGACCGCTTGCTGACGCGCGCGGCTCGGAAGGGGCGCAGGTCGTTTTGAATCACAGGCTGAGTTGCCGAGACTTCTCCACCAGCAGCTCCCACAACCTCTTGACGTGCGCCTCGGTCGTTCGCAGGTTGCCGATGGCCACGCGTAAGACCAGTTGCCCCTTTAGCTTGGTGTGGGAGAGGAAGAATTCGCCGCCGGCGTTAATCGCGTCCAGCAGTCGTTGGTTGAGGCTATCAAGCTGAGAGGCGTCCACACCAGTGGGTCGGTAACGAAAGCACACCAGCGAGAAGGGCGTCGGGGCCAGCCGCTCAAAGTCAGCGTGCTCGTCGACCCAGCCGGCGAATAACTGGGCCAGCCGGATGTGTTCCCGCAGATTGGCAACCACCCCATCTCGACCGAAGTAGCGCATCACGAACCAAAGCTTCAGCGCCCGGAAGCGGCGCCCGAGCGGCAACGAATACTCCATGAAGTTCACGGCACGCGGGTCTTCCTGGCTGCGAAGATACTCGGGCACCGACGACATCGCCTGCCGCAGGGCTTCGGGCCGGGAAGTGTAAAACGTCGTCAATTCCATCGGTGTGAACAACCATTTATGGGGATTGACCTGGAAAGAGTCAGCGCGATCACAGCCGGCGAGGATATGCCGTTTTTCCGGCACAGCGGCGGCAGCGCCGGCGTAGGCAGCATCGACATGAAGCCACAGCGAGTGGCGCGAGGAGATGTCGGCGATTCGAGGAACCGGGTCCACACTCGAAGACGACGTGGTTCCCACCGTGGCGACGACGCAGAAGGGCCGCAGACCGGCCACCTGATCGTGTTCGATCGCGGCTTCGAGCGCAGCGGGCAGCATGCGGAACTCGTCGTCAACCGGGATCTTGCGGCAGTTCTCACGTCCCAGGCCGAGAACAAGCATGGCCTTCTCGATCGACGAGTGAGCATGCTCGGAAGCATAGAGCGTCAGCCGACTCGGATCGGCCGACTTGCCTTTCGCTCGATCGATTCTGTAAGCCTCTTCCCGGGCTGCGATCACCGCGTGGATGGTGGCGGTGGAGGCGCCGCCGAGGATCATACCGAACCACTCGGAGGGCAAGCCCAGCCACTGGGCAAGCCAGCGCAGGGTGACTTGCTCCAGCTCGGTGAGGGCCGGCGATGTCTTCCAAAGCAGCCCGATCATGTTGAGGCCGGCCGTCAGCGTTTCCGCCAAAATGCCGGGGCCGCTACCCGTGGTGGCGAAGTAGCCCATGAATCCGGGATGGTTCCAGTGCGTGACGTGGGGAAGGATTTCCGTTTCGAAATCCGCCAGAATCCGCTCCATGGACTCGCCGGAGTCCGGCGCCGATTTCGGAAGCCGGTCTACCAAGGCACCGGGCTTTACCTCCGGCAGGACGGCGTATCTCTCAGGTTGCTGGAGGTAGTCGGCAATCCAATCGACGACTTGGTGACCGAAGCGGCGGAATTCCTCCGGCGGCATATCGCCGAGAAGGGACCCGACGGGTTCGGCTGGTTCATCCGGGAGGTCCTGGGGTGATTGAGACACGCTTGAGACGTCCTGTTTTCAAGGATACAGAAGCTCGGGGCGGTGCCGGGACAGGCACCTGAGCGGGTTTCTACGTTTAGGCGCATCGTTCGGCGAGGCTGATCCCGTACGAACACGTGGGGTCGACTGAGTTGGCTGTCCCTGGCGAGGCTGCCCGAGTTGAGCCGTATGCGATGAATGGCAGACGCCAAGCGTCGAGAAGAGTCTCGACGCGGCACACTGAGAGTGTCCGCCACAAAAGCAAAAGGCCGCGGATCTGGCGGGCGGCGGACCGATCGCGTGACAGAGAAGCGAAAGGTCGCCCGCCTAGATCCACGCTACGGGACTGTTCCTGGCCTGGGCCTACTACCCGAGTCAAGCCGTACTTCGGGGTGCTTTGGTGGAGCCGCGGGAGATGGACGGCGGACACCAAGCGTCGAGAAGAGTCTCGACGCGGCAGGCAGGAGTGCCTGCGCCACAACAGAATGCAACGTTTCCTCGTACGAGCCCGTCAAGCTTTGCGGCTTAGCTGCGTGTCCGTGGGGAACCTCACGGCCCGATGGCGATGGGCAACTGATGACTCAGGCCATTGGGCATCGAAAGCACCAAGGCGACACTGTCGCCCACCGGCACGCCGGCGGGAACAATAATGTTGATTTGGTACAGCCCGGCGAAATTGGGTGCCAATCCCGAGAAAAAGATCTGGGCAACAACGCCACCAATCGTGACCTGGGGCGGATCCGTCGTGAAGTAAATCGGGTTGCCATCGGCAGGCGCTACTTCCCCGGTCGGAAGCGGGTCTCCGCTCGGCGAGCCGTCGGCTGTCGCCAGACCCAGGCCTGTAACCCAAAGCGTCAGGACATCCCCGGCCGACGCGGGCTCACCGCAAAGTACCCCGGGAGCGATCTGGTTGGCGACGCAGTCCGTCGGAATAGCATACGCGGCGGCGGTCGCAGCGGAAGTAACCAACCACACTGTGTCGATTCCATTGACGTGGTAGGTCGCAATTGCGATTGAACTAGTGAGGTCGGTGGGATCGGCCGGAAAGTTGAACATGCCGGGAGTCGCCGACCGCATGTCCAACATGAAAGGGTCGCTGGCGCCCCCCGGGTCAGTAACCCTGACCGCCACCATGCCCGCCGCAGGCAGGTCATTCGGAGCGTAAATGTTGATTTGGCCAGGGAAGACCGCGGCCAATGGCGCGGCTTCTCCGTCGAACGTTACGCTTACGCCGTTGAACGCTGTTGCTGGGAATAGGTTCTGCCCAATCTCTGAAGCGGAGTGAGACCCGAAAATGGTAAGGAACCCCCCGGCCGACCCCAGTCCGGGGAATCCAAAGCTGGCGCCGTTTACTACAGCGCCGATCACCGGGATCGGCGGCGCGGCCTGGCTGCCGGCAACGACCAGCGCGCCGGTATAGACCGCAGTTGGATTTGTTACGACCGCGAATGTGCCGATGGCCCTCTGTCCGGGGTCAGTGACGTCAACCGTCGCGTGGACAATTGGCATTCCCGACGTAGTAAACGGGCCCACGCCAACCGATCCCGGCCTGAGCGTCACACCCGGGACCAGCAGGCGGATGTTGTCGTCGGTCAGGGTGGCGTCGATGCCCGGCCCGGCCATCACAATGTCGATTGCCTCGCCGGGTGTCAGGAGAATCGGGCCCCGTCCGATGCTAATGGCACTGCGGTCCGGCGGCCCGGAACCTATAACTTCAATTAACTTCAATAACTTCAATATCCAGCGGCGACGGCCCAGCCTGCATCGTAATGTCTACTGTGTCCTCGCCACCGGGGATCACCTGAAACTGGGTCGGGGTCTGGCCCCCGCCGACGAAATCGGCCTGCGCGTCTTCGGTGAAGTTGCCTAGGATTCGAAGGTTGCCCGGTACCACGGGGCCGTCAAGCGCCTCGGAGGTTACGACATAGTTTCCGGGCGGAAGCGGAATGCGATAGGTGCCGTCGGTGAGATCGGTAAGGGCACCGACCGTGACGCCGGCTGCAGCGTCGATGGCTGTCACGAACACGCCGGTGGCGGGCTGGCCGTCTAGCATAACGGTCCCTGAAATGGCACCAAAGTCATTAGCCGATCCGGGCGCTGGGTATGCCGAGGTCAAAAAGCAGGCATCGTCGGCCGAGATGAACGACGAGGAATCTGACGCGATCCTAAGCGTGGGGAACATCGAGGCTCCCATAACCAATGTGTGGTCGGATCCCAGTGCATGGCCTACTTCGTGGGTGGCAATCGATCTGAGGTCGTATGTCCCGGGTTCCAGAGTCGTCGAATACGGAACGAAGTCGCCGGTGTTGGGGTTTCTGTTGTTGGGGTTGAAGATGATGTCTGTGTCGGACATCTGCCCCGTTGCAGGGTTGAATTTCACGTTTGTGATCGCCAGCGCGGGGCCGAGCACGCTCCTGACCACGGGAGTATCGGGAAAGACGAAGACATGGTTTCCGTCTCCGGGGTCGCTGGGGGGAGCATCCAGTGGGGGGTCATTTACAAGCGTTGTTGTCGCGAGCGGTACGAAAGCCACATCCGCGGACGACACTGCATCCCAGCTATTCAGTGCAGCTTGGAGCGCGGCGAAGGGATCGCTGTCCGCGGTGATCAACACCTCGCCGTCGGCGTTTGTCATCCCGGCGGCCGTCTGATCGTTCATTAGAAAGACGATGCTCTGGTTGTCGGTCCGAAAAAGAAGAATTCCCCCCGAGGTTCTGGCGCGGACATAGGCTTCAGCAGACGGAACAAGGGCTGCCAGCAGTAGAGTGAGGAGCGCTCGAGAAATCATGTCAGCGAACCTCCTTCGTGGCACGAGAAACGACCAACTGTCGCACCCGCTCCTTGAATGCGTTCAACTCCACTCCATCGAGGCGGCCTAGGATGGTTGGTTTCTGCCCCGGCGGCGACCCAGTCTTGGAAATCGGATCAAACAAGGTGATGTCCCGCACGGAAGAGCGGACCACCCGACGGCCGGAGTCTCTGGCGTCCACGACCACATATTTCCCCTGACCCCAACCAACGGTCCGCAGGTATCCGATGGGTGTCCGGGTGGCAAACAGCACCACTTCTTCCCCGACGGAGTAGCGGGGTGCGCCGGCAATCTGCATACCGGTGTTGCCGACTGTGCCGCCCGGTTCACTGATGACGATGTTGCGGGCCGCTAGACCCTTGAGAGCGTCCGACACTTTGAGTTCGTAGTGAGTCCATATGAACTGCCGCTTGTCACCCCAGGCCGACCAGGTCCGCACGACGGTGCCCTGGACGATGAGCACGGAGTCATCGACCGCTTGTTCGAGCGTCATGCGGGGGACGAGCGTCGCGTGCGCCAAAGCGCCGACTAGAAAGGGAAGGAAAAGAAGCCGAAAGAGAATTCGTTTGGGGGTCATAATTCGATCATCCTCCATTTTTCCTGGTGTGGCAAGAGTGTGATTGTAGCAGGCGATTGAGAGGCGGAGCGGCGACCCGGCTCGGGCTGACTGGAGAGCGGCTGGGGAGTAGACACGATAGCATAGATGACTATAGACTAATGACTATGAACACAAAGGTTCGACACGTGCCGGCGGGCGAGTTCAAAGCCAAATGCCTGGCGCTATTGGATGAGGTCTCTTTGACCGGAGAAGAATTGATCGTCACCAAGCGCGGCAAACCGGTCGCCAAAGTAGCTGCGGTCGAGACGGCCGAGCCTCCCACCCTAATCGGCAGTGTTCGGTGGGAGAAAGACATCGTTTCGCCGGTGGACGAAGATTGGAAAGCGGACAGGTGATCATAGCCGATACCCATAGCTGGATCTGGTGGATCAGCTCACCGAGCAGGCTAAGCGTCCGGGCACGCCGGGCCCTGGAATCGGAACCTGAGATCGGAGTATCCGCTATTAGCTGTTGGGAGCTTGCGATGCTTGTCACCAAGCGGCGCTTGGGCTTGGACAGAGATGTTTTGGTGTGGATCAAACAGTCCCTGGCAAGACCCCGGGTGAACTTGCTTCCTCTTTCCCCAGAGGTTGCCGTGGCGGCGGCGAGTCTAGTGGGGGAGTTTGACGGCGACCCCGCTGACCGCATCATCGCCGCGACCGCCCTACGGCATCGAGCACAGCTCGTCACCAAAGACCGTCGGATGAGGAACTACAAGAAGCTTCGCACTGTCTGGTAGTGTGGTTCTGCAGTCGGGATCGTTGAGCAGTCCCGGTCGTTACGCGTGTTTCGGCGCCCCACCCAGTAGCTTCCCCAGGCGGTCATCCTTGGGATAGGGGTGCCCAAGATGCTGGCGGAAGCCCTCGGCGTACTCTACCCCGATCTGCTTGCCAAGGGCAGAGTTCCACTGGCGCATCTCATCGAGATAGTCTGCAGTTCCATGCTGCGCGCGGAGCCAAGCGTGCTGGCTTTTATGGCAGGAGAGCATATCGCTTTTCAGACCCATGACGTCGGAGATATCGATGTAGACGGTGGCTGGGACCGATTCTCCAAAGATGTCAATGCCGGCAGCGGGAGAGGCGTAGTAGAGATGCGGAATTCGACCCGCCGGTGGGCGGCTGGGGAGTCGTCCGGTTTGGAAATTCGGCACCGGCGCGGCGAAGCAGGCGTTGCGGACCAGGAGACTCGTGATCTCGTGGTCGAGGAGATAATCTTGAGGCGAGTGGGTGATCACGATCACCGGGTCGATTTGACGCAGCAGCTCGACGGCTTTCCGGTAGGTGATTTGCAAGTCACGGAAGTCGAGGCAGGAAAAGCCGGCGCGAATTCGGGACGCCGCGGTGCGGGCTTCCTCGAGGCGAACGCGGGCGATGTCGGAGGGGCTCTGGTGCTTGCTTCCGCAGTCACCGGGTGTCATGGTGGCGATGTGAATATCGAATCCGATTTCTTGTAGCCTTGCCAGGGTGCCCGCGCAGAAGATTTCCGCATCATCGGGATGCGCCATGACCGACAGGACCCGTTCGTCTTTTTTCATTGCCGACCAATGGCGTACGAGACTGAACCAGAGAATAGTAATCGGCTCGGATTCATGATTCAGGCAGGGCAGGAGGCCTGGCCCGCTCCGGACTTGAACAGTGCTTGCCTGGCTTTTCAGCTCCGGTTTGTACCGTTCAAGGTATCACTTTCGTAGTGTCAGCAAGCCATGGAAGACGGTCTCGGCCGCGCTGTGCTGGGGCGAGCCGTCCGACGGGCGGCTTCTGCTACCTTGGACAATGATCGAGTAATCTCGTTCTTCACCCGGCGAAAGGTTCTCGACCTCGGATGCAGATCACGGAAATTTTCAAGTCCATACAGGGCGAGTCTACCTACGCCGGCGCGCCATGCATTTTCATCCGCCTGACAGGCTGCAACCTGCGCTGCACTTGGTGTGACACCGAATATGCCTTTTTCGGGGGCGAAGACGTGAGCCTCGAGGAGGTTATCAGCAGGGTCGAGTCGTTACAGGGAAAGTTGGTGGAGATTACGGGCGGAGAGCCCCTGCTCCAGGACGAAGTCTACCCGTTGATGGAACGCCTGTTGGAGAAGGGCTACGATGTGATGCTCGAAACAAGCGGCGAACGGAAGATCGACCGCATCCCGCCTGCTGTCATCAAGATCGTAGACGTCAAGTGTCCCGACTCGGGTGAGGCGAACAGCTTTGCGATCGAGAACCTGGAACAGCTCGCCCGGCAGGACCAAATCAAGTTTGTGATTTTGACGCGCCGCGACTATGAGTTTTCGCGCGACTTCACGAGGGAACATCGCCTTGCCGAGCGCGTGAACGCGGTTATCTTTTCACCCGTCCACGGCGAGCTCGACCCTAAGGAACTGGCGGAGTGGATGCTCAGGGATGGTTTGGAGAAGGTCCGCTTGGGGTACCAGCTCCACAAGATAATCTGGGGAGCCGACGCGCGGGGGGTCTAGCTGGTGTAGTGCCGCTAACGCTTCTGGACAATGGCGTGGGTTTTGGCGGCCCACTCGACTTTGAGGAGAATGTCTTGCGCCGAAGCCGTCCAAACGAAGGATCTCCTATCGCGACAATTATCCGGTTACTTATGTGGCGCGAGACTAGCGAGGTCACGGGTGGCTACGACCATTACTCGCGTCGCGGTAAGGGCAAAAGAGGGTGCATACCATGTGTTCGCCGGAGGTGCGAATCGTAGATTCCGGTTAAGCTCATTTTTGCATGGCCAACGCCGCTCAACCGGTCAGCCAACCGGAAAGAGTTCCGGCGGGCCACTTCGTTTTCGTAGGCATTGTGTGCTTGTTTTGGGCCATTACGGGTATCGGGCCCCTCCAGACTGCCTATCATCACGATTTCCTGAACCTTTACACCGGTTCGTCGCTGGCGCGAGAAGGCCGCTTCACAGAGCTCTACGACATCAATACGCAGTTGTCTCGAGAGAGAGAACTCCTGGGCGAGGTTGCCGAGCTTGTCCCGTTCGTACGGCCCCACTTCTACGCACTTTTGCTGGCGCCTCTCTCGCTGTTGCCCTATGATGCGGCGTTCTGGTTTTGGATCGTTCTCCAAACCGCCCTTCTTGTCGCATGCTGGGTGTGGGCCCGCCGCCGATTCGGACCCGACGCGCTGATCTTTTGCTGCCTGTACTTCCCGACCGTGGGAGGGATCCTAGTCGGTCAAGATTGCATTTTCCTTACTGTGATCCTGATCGTGGCTTCGGTATTCGCGGAACGTGGGAAGGGCTTTTGGAGCGGCGCCGTTCTCGGCCTGGCGCTGTTCAAGTTCCATCTTCTACTGCTAGTGCCAATCGCGATGGTGCTCCACCGAAAATGGAAGTTGTTCGCGGGCTTCGTGGCCAGCGGGGCAGTCTTGGCCCTGCTGTCTCCCCTGCTCGGAGGTTTCGCGGGAGTCGAACAGTACATACGCCTTTTGCAGGCGGACGACTTGCCCGAGTTGGCTCCGGCGCCACAGAACATGATCAACATCTACGCTTTAGGTGCTAATTTCGGGGTGGATCATATCGCGCTGAAAGCGTTCCTAGCCGTCGTCGTTATCGCGCTTGCCGCCGTCGCCATTTGGCGCGCTCCCTTGTGGCGGTGGCCCGGAGCGGCGATCGCCGGATCGATCTTGGTGGCGCCCCACGTCTACGCCTATGATGCCGGGATCCTGTTGCTTCCACTCTTACTAGTCGTGTTCCGGTCGCCGCACAATTTCTCAAAATTCGCGGCTACTACGTTTCTCACACCCCTCCCGTTCTTGCCGTTGGTGATAGGCCCCCCCTACACGTTGATTCCCTCGGCGGCCTTGCTGTTGGTTCTCGTTGCCCTCGCAAGCGAGAATTATCGGGAAGGTTTTGGACAGACGATACCACTTTTGTCGGGGAAGAATTAGGGACAGGGGTCTTGTCACGCGCTGATCGATGACGCAGAACGCAGAGTCAAATCCGGATGCGAGATCGCGGCGCGGGCGCGGGTTAACAGCGCTCTGTCTAGCGGTGATTTGCGTCGCTTCGGTCTGGTCGCTGTTTCGGCTGGATCCGGTAAGCTTCTTCGGTCAAGCCCATGACGACGCCATGATGATGAGCTCGGCCAAAGCTCTCGCCGAGGGGCGAGGCTACATCATGCCGAGCGTTCCGGGGACCCCTCGGCAGACGAAGTACCCGGTGCTGTATCCGTGGCTGCTGTCCTTCATCTGGAAATCGAACCCCAACTTTCCTTCGAATCTGGAGGCCGCGCTTGCGCTTTCGGCGGCTTTCGTATGCCTGGTCGTGGTGGCATCGTATTTCCTGATACGAAGTCTGGGTTTGGGAAAGTGGTTGGCCTTGGGAATAACGGCTTTCTGCGGGCTGAATCCGTTTTTCTTGTTTCACGGCGGCCGGGTGATGACGGACATACCGATGATGGCGTTTCTGCTGTGCGTCGCCGCTGTGGCCCAGCGTGCGCTTCAGCAGGAGCGAGCGTACGCTTTGATGGCACTTGTCGGACTGCTGACCGGCACGGCCATGCTGATGCGCTCGATCGGGTTCACGATTTTGCTTGCGGTTTTGGGCGCGGCAGTTTACCGCAAGCGCTACCGTTCCGCCGTCTTGTTCCTGGCTACGAGTATTCCGTTGATCGTTGTGGGGAAGCTTATCCAGGGGAACAATGGTCTGCTGCAGCCGTGGGTCGAGCAGGGCGGCCCCGGCTTCCAGCAAACTTGGCTGTACTACACGGACTACGTGGGGTTCTGGACGTTCCACGCCAGCGACTGGGAAGTGCTGTGGGGCATGGTCTGGAAGAACCTGTTCTCAACCCTAGTGACCATCGGCAACTATTTCCTGCTCATTCCCCTGGAGGTTCCCTTCTTAACGGACGCACTCGGCAAGATGCCTCACAACGCCATTGCGGTCACGCTGGGAGTCGGCGTCCTGGCAGGGATCGTCCGTCACGCGCGCCAGCAGGGCTGGGCGATCATTCACGGGATCTATCTGCTGCACGCCGGCACGATCATTGTCTGGACGCACGGCGATCTGATGGATCGTTTTTCCCTTCCTTTTCTGCCTCTATTCTGCGTCGGGGCCTGGACGGAAGCTAAACATTTCAGTGGGACGGTCCTGGGCGCTTTGCGTGGCAAGGGGCCAATCCTGGAAAAAGCGATCGCCGGGGGACTGGCTCTTGTGATGGCCTTTCTACTGCTGCGAACGGGCGCAGCCCACCTCTATTCCTCCCGTGTCATTCTCGGACAGCTGAAAGAAAATCGAGTTGACATTCAAAAGGAAAGGCTGGAGCTCTACCGCTGGGTTCAGAACTACACCGACATCTCCGATCGCTTCGCCACAAACGACGACGGGGAGCTATACCTCTACACCGGCCGGCAGGGCATGTGGCCCATCGCCTTTTCCAAGGCGCTCTACTACGCCGAGCGAGAAGAGGTGCTCGATGAAGACCTCGACCACATCCTCGACACAGCACGCCACATCCGGGCAAAGTACTGGGTAAGAAGTAAAGACGAGTTTTTCTGGTACAGCCACCGCAAGGACTACACCCGCCGAATGGACAGCCTTCTCGAGAATCTACCAGTGGTTTTTCAAAGTTCAGGGGGCCAGATCCGTCTTTACGATGTCTCTGTCTTAACGGGGTCGACAGAGTCAATGATTTCGTCCCGCTTTGACTGATGATGCAGACCAGAGATTCAAAGTTGGACCCTAGAGCGTTGCGGGGGGGGCCGCTGACAGCCCTCTGCCTGGCGGTGATTTGCGGAGCGACAGTTTGGTCGATGTTCCGGCTGGATCCATTCCATCTGTTCGGTCAAGCTCATGACGACGCGATCATGATGAGCACCGCCCAAGCCCTCGCGGAGGGCAAAGGCTACATCATGCCCAATGTTCCGGAATCCCCGCAACAAACCAGATATCCCGTCCTCTACCCGTGGCTTCTCTCTTTGATCTGGAGTTATAACCCCAGCTTCCCATCGAACTTGACACAGGCCTTGGGTATGTCGGCGGCTTTCGCTTGCCTTGCTTTGCTGGCCTCGTATTTCTTGCTGCGGAGCCTTGGCCTCACCAGATGGCTGGCTGTCGGGATAACAGCTTTCTGTGGACTCAATCCCTTTTTTCTCTTTCACGCGTCGCGGGTCATGACAGACGTTCCCATGATGGCGTTCATGATGACGATTGCCATTCTGGCTCAGCGCGCTGTTCAACAAGAGAGGGGCTACCGTCTCATGGCGCTCGCAGGGCTGCTCACCGGGACGACCGTCCTCATGCGCTCGCTTGGATTCACGATTCTTGTGGCTGTGGTCGTTGTGGCTCTCTATCACAAGCGTTACCGGGCTGCAGTGGTCTTCTTGAGCACAAGCGTTCCCTTGATTGTCGCCGGGGCCCTGTTACAGGGGGATAACCACGCGTTGGCGCCGTGGGTTGAGCAGGCGGGAGCGGGTTTCCGACAAACGTGGCTCTACTACACCAGCTATCTGGGATTCTGGAAACTCCATGCAGCGGACTTGGAAGTATTGAAGTGGATGGTCTGGAAGAATCTGTTTCTAAGCGTGGTTGCCATCGGCAATTACTTCGTGATCGTTCGCCTGCACGTCCCTCTGTTGACGGATGCTCTGGGCCCACTGCCGCACAACGCCATCGTGGTCACGTTGGGCGTCGGGATTCTTATGGGGGTCGTTCGGCATGCTCGGCGCGGTGGCTGGAAAGTAATCCATTGGATCTACCTGCTGCACGCCGGCGCCATCATCCCGTGGACGCATGGCAACCTTATGGATCGGTTTGCCCTGCCGTTCCTCCCACTTTTCTGTTTGGGCGCGTGGACGGAGGCTCACCACATTGGTGGCGCGATATCAGCCTCCTTCCGCCGCGGAAAGCCGGCGTTGGAAAGGGCCGGCGCGGTGGCGCTCACCGTGATCATGTCTCTTTTTGTGTTGAGAAACGCCGAGGCGTACATCTACTACTCGCGTGTGAACCTCGAGGATCTAACCAAGGGTCGAGTCGCCATACAAAAGGAGAAATACGAGCTCTACGAGTGGATACGAAACCACACGTCCAAATCGGCGCGGATTGTCGCACCCGACGACTCGGACCTCTACCTGCGCGCGGGCCGTCAGGCAATGTTGCCGATTGTGTTCTCGCAGGAGCTGTATTACGCGGAGAGGGAAGAAGCACTCCAGCGAGACCTGGATCACATTCTCGACACCGCTCGACACATCCGGGCGCGTTATTGGGTGAGGAGTGAAGATGAGTTCTTCTGGTACGGCCGCCGCAAGGACTATAGCCGGCAAATGGACCTTCTCTTAGAAGACCTGCCGGTTGTGTTTCGAAGTTCAGGGGGAAAGGTGCGTCTTTATGACGTCTCAGCCTTGGTTATTGGCGACGATGCAAGAGGGACCGCAGGCAAGGGGGGCGGCTGAGGTGTGAGTCGCCGCGGAGCAGATTGACCTTTCAGGCCTCGAGCAAGTGTCCGAGTACGCCCAAAGCGGTGATGGCAGCTGTTTCAGAGCGCAAGATTAGGTTGCCCAGGGAAGCTGGCTGGTAGCCGGCGCTGTGACCAGCTGTACGTTCGGCATCGGTCCAACCTCCTTCGGGGCCGACCAGTAACACGGCTGAATTCAGTTGCGCTGGCTGAGTCTTCATCTGAAACTCCGCCACAGCCTTTTTCAACGGAGGGCAATCGGTGTCGAGCATGATCGCCAGCTGAGTGTCATGCTTCGGAAACGCCTTCAACAGCGGCGTGAGAGGCTCTATGCTGGGAGGCGCCAAGCGTCGCGACTGCTGAGCGGCTTCTTCCGCTATCCTCTGCCAGCGCTCGTGACGTTTGGCAGCAGCTTGGATCAGCCCAGCCTCACAGCGGGCGGCTATCACGGGAACAATCGAAGAAACACCCAGCTCGGTTGCCTTCTCGATAGCCCATTCCAGCCGGGTAAACTTGATCACCGCCATCATCAGCACAATGCTGGGAGCACTTGTAGGCCGGGCCAGGCTTTCGCGGATCTCGAACTCTACTTCTTCCCCCGTCGAGCGGCTGACCGCGGCCAAGAAAAGCCTTTGGTGGTCGGAAATCTCCACCAACTCGCCCACCCGCAGCCGGACGACCCGGCGCAAATCATGGGCACGGGGGCCACGGACCTTTGCCCTCGTCCCTCGAATGGACTCTACGAACACTCTGCGAAGCGCCACGATCAATTCCCCTTTGCGCCGGGGATCTCCGAAATCCCTCTATAATAACTTCCTGCGGGGAGAAGACTTCTTGTTTGAAGCGTTCCGCATGCAGGTCTCCGCGACCAGGATGCCGCCTAGCAGCCCGTGGTAAAAGTAAACGTGGCGAAAAATCGGGTACAGCCAGCCAATTCGCCTCAGGCTGAGTCCTTTGTTTCAAGGGCCATGATGGGGCGCGAATTGGTGGCA
This sequence comes from Bryobacterales bacterium, assembly GCA_965248205.1. Classification (GTDB taxonomy): domain Bacteria; phylum Acidobacteriota; class Terriglobia; order Bryobacterales; family UBA6623. The sequence continues at coordinate 3,690,811 of CBDFIS010000006.1, read as the reverse complement.
GTCCCCATTTTTCTCTCCTGCACGACTTTAGCCACAGGCTGCTAGGTCCATGGCTTTTCTTGACACTCTCGCCAGCGGTTAGCCATAATTTGGCTCTGGTTGCCTCCCGATCGAGCAGGCCTCGATGATCGCCCATTTACGGGGGAAACTGGTCGAAAAAAAGCCGAATCTCGTTGTCGTCGACGTCGACGGAGTCGGGTACGAGCTGACAATCCCCGTTTCCACGTACTCCCAACTAGGAAACACCGGTGAGGAGGTTGCGCTCCACACCCACACCCACGTTCGCGAAGATGCGCTGGCCTTGTTTGGCTTCGCGACACGCCATGAGAAGGGCATCTTCGAGAAGCTCATCACGGTCAGCGGTATCGGTCCTCGGCTCGCTGTGACGGTCCTTTCCGGCCTGCCGACAGAACACCTCGCGACGGCCATCCGGGAAGGGGATGTTGCGACGCTGACGCGCATTCCCGGGGTCGGTCGCAAGACGGGTGAGCGGATGGTACTCGAGCTGCGCGAAAAGCTCATTTCGGTGGTTGAAGGCGAGGAAGGCGCCGAGCCGGGGTCGGAAGTATCGCCGATCGAGCACGATGTCATTTCCGCTTTGCTGAACCTGGGATGCGCGCGCCCCGCCGCCGAGAAAGCGGTACAGAAAGCCTTGAACGAAAGCGATTCCGGCGATTTCGAACCGCTGTTCAGGCGGTCGCTGGAGTTGATGAGCCGCTAGGTGTAGGATGTCGAAAGACCGCGTCATCTCCCCCGCGCCGCAGGAGGAAGACCACCAACTCGACCTCAGTCTGCGGCCACGAAAGCTGAGCGAATTCGTGGGCCAGTCCAAGGTCAAGGAGATCCTGACGATTGCGATTGAGGCGGCGACGGGGCGAGGCGAGGCGATGGACCACGTGCTGGTCTACGGACCGCCCGGGCTGGGGAAGACGACCCTAGCCACGATCATTGCCAACGAGTTGGGTGTTCGGATTGATGTCACCTCGGGGCCGGTTTTACAGAAAAAGTTGGACTTGACAGGCGCCTTGACTACGCTCGAGCCGAGGCAGGTCTTCTTTGTCGACGAAATTCACCGCCTGTTCCCCGACGTGGAAGAGATGTTGTACTCCGCACTCGAGGACTTCCGGGTGGATTTAATGGTGGGAGCCGGCCCCGGGGCGCGAACCCACTCGATCCCGCTGGCAGCGTTTACCGCCGTCGGGGCGACGACCCGGGCCGGACTGATCAGCGGCCCGCTACGCAGCCGTTTCGGGTTGACCCTGCGGCTGAATCCATACGAAGCCTCGGATCTGAAGGCGATTGTGTTTCGCTCGGCACGACTTCTAGAGGTGCAAATCGACAAGGACGGGGCCGAAGAGATCGCCAAGCGCAGCCGGGGGACGCCGCGCATCGCCAACCGACTGTTGCGGCGCGTGCGTGACTACTCGCAGGTGCGCGCCGACGGCAAGGTTACACGGCCCGTGGCGCAGACCGCCCTTGACCTGCTCGAAGTCGACCCCTACGGGCTCGATGAGGTGGATCAGAAGGTGATGCGGACGATCCTGGGTAAATACAGCGGCGGGCCGGTGGGTCTGAACACGATCGCGGCATCGATCGGTGAGGACGCCAACACGATCGAAGAGGTCTACGAGCCGTACCTGATGCAATTGGGGTTTCTGGACCGCACGGCACGCGGCCGGGTCGGCACGCGGCGGGCCTTTGAATACTTCCAGATCGAGCTGCCGCACGGCCCGCAGTCAAGCTTGAAATTTTGAAAGGAAGTAGGCCAGCTTAGGTAGACTAGTGCGTTGCTGCGAAAGTCGGGCTAACCTACCTGTCGCGACCGGGGCGCCTCGGCATGGGCGTTGACCGCACCCTTTCGGGTGCGGCTCTGTTTGGTTCCGTGCGAACGAACGACGCTAGTGCCACGGCGGTGGCTGCCCCATCAATGCACGCGATGCTAGTGCCGAGAGGTGCGCCGCGTGCGGGTACCATGAACTCCACCGAACTATGAACCCAGCACACTACATTGCAATCGAAGGACCTTTGCGGGTCGGGAAGACCAGCTTGGCGCGTGCACTGGCCGAGCGGCTGCACGCGCACACCTTGCTGGACTCCGAGAAAAACCCTTTCCTTGAAGAGTTCTACCGCGGAGAAAAAGGGGCGGGCTTTCGAACACAAATGTATTTCTTGGTGTCGCGCTTCCGCCAACTGCAAGCGGCCGAGATCGAAAACTCGCACAACCCCGTCGTAGCTGACTTCTTGTTCGAGAAGGACAAGCTTTTCGCATACATCAACCTCGACGACACCGAAGTGTCCGTCTACGACGACTACTATCGCCATTTCAAAGAGCAGTTGGCGGCGCCTGACCTGGTGGTCTACCTTAAGGCCTCACCACAAGTTCTTCGAAGCCGGATTCTCCGCAAGAATGTCCCCGCCGAGGCGCGCATCTCGGACGAGTATCTTCACGAGGTCGTCCGCGCCTATGAGCACTTTTTTGAGCATTACAGGGGCTCAGACGTGCTGGTGGTCGACACCACCAAGGTTGATTTCGTTCACAAGCAGGCAGATTTGGACGAGCTCCTCGAAGAGTTAAGCCGCCCGGTTCGCGGAACCCAGTATTTTCTGCCGCTGGGTTCGTAGGTCGGGGGGCCGGGTTCGCCCCAAGCCGGGCGCGGTATATCTGACAGGTGGACCGGCGAGATCGCCGGTCCCTACTGCCACAGCTAGTGACGGCTCTAGTAGGGACAGGCGATCCCGCTTGTCTAGAGCGCAATCGAGCACGTTATTAAGGCGGGCCGTCAGCTCTGGAAGTTGCCGGAGGCGGTGGAGGGCTACTTCAGGAGACCGCCGCCGGGCTGTAGAGAACCCGAAGAAGCCCCGACAGAACAGGTTTTGTCAGAGCCAGGGCAACCACAAAAGCAACGAGTAGAGCCCAAGCCCCTATTCGGAGAAGAAACGCTAGCCCTGCTGTCACCTGCCAAACGTGATCCATGACTGATCCCTCCAGACCCCACACAATTGACTTCTTAAGCGGCAGGGTACATCCCACATTCTGGCCTCAAGACACGGTAGCGAGACGAAGCCGTCCAGGGGAGCCTCGGTCTGGGTGCCTTCCATGCGTATGAGGTATGCGAGGACAAACTCGGAAAAGACAAGGTCGATTGTAGGAATTCGCATAGGAACTTCTTCCGACCGCTTACGCTGTCGGGTATCAAGTAGTGGGCACGGACGCGGCTTCCATGGGGAGGTCGGGCTAACCGCACAGAGCCCTGGGCCCACCGGCCGCGCTATCTGCCAACGCGCATCCACCAGTCACAACATTCCGACCCCATAAAATCAACGACATACGTGCTCGCAGGCTCGAAACCCCCGATTCATGGTGTATGCTCAAGATAGAGAAGGGGCTGCTCGGTCAACGGGCAGGAATTCTAGGGGAAATCTGCTCAAATCCGCTCGCATCCTCTGAAACTGGCGGCGTTCCCGCGACACTGTCACGCCGTCTGCAAGACTAATTCCACGCCCCCAGCGAGCGAAACAGCGCCGCGAACGCAAAGGTCTCTGAAAGAACCCGGGACAGTACCAAGCCCCCTGCACGGACACGGCGTTTTATCAATGAGTTGCCGGGCGTGGGGACTGTACCCAGGGGGTTTTTCACAGCCCGCGGTCAAGCCTGGGGTTAACGCGAATCTGGACGTTTCTTGCCTGCGGGCCCGTGCCCTGACCAGTACGGCTCTGTTCGGTTCTCATGTGCTGTGTCGTGTGGTTAGCCGCGTAGGTAGTTGTAACCAACGGTTCCGCTTCGACCGTCAGCCAGGCGTCAGGGTTGCGGTCGACAGACCCCGCTTGCCTTCGGTGCAGTTTCCGCTGCACTTCTACTCTGCTACGGCACGCTCTGCATGTCCGCTGTGACTTGGTAGGAGGTCAGCTCCACGGGATAAAGCCGAGCGTGGTCGAGGATGCACTGTAGGTAACTGTAGGTAATAGCCGTCGTACCAAGAGGCTCGGCCGAAGGTCGGTTGAATCGCGGTTTGGGGGGTGAAGGCAGGAAAGACGGCGGAGCCGTCGCGGATTCCGTCGATGTAGATCAGCCCGCGACGGCTGGGCCCGTCGAACGTAAGCGCGACGTGGTGCCAGTTACCCGCCGTGAGGCTGCTGGCAGAAAGCAGCCAGGGATTGGACGTCGGCACGCCCGACACAGAGAGGATTACCCGTCCGTCGTTGAAGACTCCCAAGTACCATCCCTGGAAATCGCCGCCGTAGTTGGCGAATACGACCCCCCAGTTGTTGGGCAGGGCGTCGAGTTTAACCCACGTAGAGAAGCTGAAGCTGGCAGTGCTCAAGTCGGGGTGAGCCGTGACGTGAGCGTAGTCGGGGTAACCGTCAAAGCTGCGAGCGCCCCCGGCGACCCCGCCGACGGAAGTCGTTCCCAAGCCTGCTGTCGTGGCGTTGTGGCCACCTCCCGAGCTGTCGGCCAGCATGGTTCCCGGACCGGCTCCCGAGTCGTCGAATCTCCAAAAGGCGACCGGGTCGGGAAGGTCAGGAGCGGGCGGTGGTGGAAAGCTGCTGATCTGGTTGGTGATCTCCTCAGCCGAGAGATCCCCGGGGTAGAGCCGTGCCTCATCGAGCTTACATTCGAGATAGTAGCCGTCGTACCAGGAGGCGCGGCCAAGAGTCGGCGAAGCGGCGGTCTGCGGGGTGAAGGCGGGGAACGTTGCTCCCTGATCAAGCACGCCGTCGACGTAGATCAGACCGCGACGCGTTCCGCCGTCAAAGGTAACCGCCAGGTGGTGCCAATGGCCGACTTCGAGGCTGCTCGTCGAAAGCAACCAAGGGTTGTGGGAAGGAAGTCCCGAGACCGAAAGTATGACCCGGCCGTCGTTATAGACACCGACATACCATCCTTGGTAGTCGCCGCCGTAGGTGGAGTAGATAACGCCCCAATTATCGGGATACGCGTCCAACTTGACCCAGGCGGTGAAGCTGAAGCTGGAAGTGCTCAGGTCGGGCGCCGGGTTCATGTAGGCATAGTCCGGCCTACCGGCAAAGCTGCGTCCGTTGCTTGAAACCGCAGGTACGGGCTGCGTACCCAAGCCCGCCGTGACCGCGTCGTGGCCGTTCCCGGAGCTATCGGCCAAGACGGTCCCGGGTCCTGAGGCTGACTCGTCAAGGCGCCAATCGGCAACTGGCTGTAGGCCGAGATCCGCCTGGACGGTGGCGAAGTCGATCTGGACTGCGGTTGAGGTCCAGCGGCCGGGAAGGAAAAGTACCTCATCGAGGTCCATGTTGAGGTAGAAGTCGTTCGCCCAGGACGCCTTGCCCATGGTGAGGCCGCCGGATGTCTGCGGGGTCAGCCCGGGCACGTAGCCCTGCCCGACGGCAACGCCGTCGAGATAGAGGTTGACCCATCTGCTCACGCCGTCGTAGGTAACAGCGACGTGCTGCCAACGATTGAGCGAGACCGATGTGTTGGAGGCGATAGACAACTCGTTATCCGGCGCACTGCCTACATTACAGAGAACTCGCCCAATGGAATTGATTCCTATTGACCAGCCGCCACCTGCGCCTCCGGAGTTCGCCACTATGGCACCCCAGTCCGTGGGGTAGGAAAGCAACTTGACCCACGCCCGCAGCGTGAAACTAGCGGGCGTCAGATCGGTTGAGCCGAGGACCGAGATGGAATCCGTTGCGCCGTTAAAGCGCCGGCCCTGGCCGCTTACCGCTGTTATGAGCTGAGTGCCCGTGATAGTGCCATCGCGGTCGTTGCCCGAGACGTCCTGAGCACCATTTTCGAAATCCCATTCCGCGACCGTCGATGTGTTGACGGGCGGAGGCGGAGGCGAGAAGGATTGAAAATCCGCGGCGATCGCGGCGGCGCTTTGCAGCCAGGGGTAGATCTCCGTTTCGTCTATCTCCGCGTGTAGGTAGTAGCCGTCATACCAAGAAGCTCGTCCGACGGTGAATGGCTGACTAGTATCGGCAGCGATGCCTGGGAACTGAGCTCCGACGTCCTGGACTCCGTCGATATGGATCCCGGCAAAGCCCGTAGTGCGGTCCACGGTAGCCACGATGGCATGCCAGCGGCCTAACTCCAGCCTCGCACTGGAAACCAGCCACGGGGTGTTGTCGGGCGGCGCGGCTCCCATCAATATGACTTCGCCGCTGGACTTCACCGCCAGGTACCAACCCTGATAGTTGCTTCCGCCGAAGGCGGACAACACGACACCAAACTTCTCGGGATAAGAAAGCAGCCTCACCCAGGTGCGGACCGTGAACTGCTGCGGCGTCAGCGCCGCCGAGGACGGCACCTCTACGTAGTCTGTTGAGCCGTTAAGTAAGCGGCCGAGACCAACTACACCTGCCGTAGCAACGGTTCCGAGGCCGTGGGTTGTGCCGTTTTGGCCGCTGCCCGAGCTATCGAAGACCGGAACGCCAGGGCCGGCCCCGGTTTCTTCAAACGACCACGACGCCGCTTGGTTGGGGGCGGCGCTTACCGTCAACGTCACATCGACGTTTGACGGGGAATCAACGGCGCCCGGCGCGGTGATGGTAATCGTGCCCGAGTACGCGCCCGCCAACAGCCCAGCCGGATCTAGGGACACGGTCACCGTCGAAGGAGCCGTGCCCGAGCCAGGCGAAACGCTCAGCCACGAAGCCCCCTGAGTTACGGTCGCGCTCCATCCCAAAGTTTCGCCTTGTGCTTCGGTGACCGATACGGTTTGCGCGACTGGCGGGGAACCTCCGGCAACAGCGGCGAAATCGAGGCTCTGAGGCGTGACAACGAGCCGGCTCGGCTGGCTGGAAAGCCGTGAAACGCTTACGTTGTCGATGAACCAGCCTTCGAAATCATTCGATTGATCGTCGATCGTGTCGATCTCGAACCTCAAAAGGATGCTCGATCCGGTGAATCGCGATAGGTTGATCCGGTAGGGCGTGAATCCAATTACGGTAGTGTTGTGTGTTAAGTGGGTAAGCGTCTTCCAGGTGGCGCCGTTGTCGGTGCTGATCAGAAGCCGGCCGGAATCGGCATTTAGGTAGGCCGCGGAAACGCCACCTCCCAGGTCGACGGCGTTGCCGAACCCCTCGGTGAGGAATACCTGGTCCCACTCGACGATCGCGCTGGTGATTCCGCTCAAGTCAATCGCCGGCGAAGTTAAGCTGCCAAAGATGCGTGCCCCGGTGTTGTATGTCCCGCTAGACTCCTGGCCGAACCACCACGAATACTGTCCCGAAGCGGCGCGGCGGGTCGTCCGATGCCAGAGTCCGGTCGCTGTCCAGCCATTGGCGCCGCTTTCGGCGTCGTCGCTGAAACGTTGATCGACGGCAAGTGGCACGACTCCACCGCAGACCGCCGGCACGTCGTACGCTTCGTAAACGCTTAGCGCCGTGTCGTTCGGCTGCCCGGCTTCGATGGGGTTAAGCGCCGCCGAATAGCCGAAACCGCGGGCAGCGAAGGCGCTCCAGATGGTGCAGCCGCTGGGTCCGTCGACCCCCAACGACAGAGCTGCCTGCAGAATGGCATCCCGCGCATCGAGCATAGAGGGCCGGGAGGGTGTCAGCTTCAACCCAGTGGTGACGACCTGTTCGAAGTTGACCCGACCGATCGCCTGCCGCACGTCCCACAGAACCGTGGCCCAGATCTCGCCGTCGCTGTGCACTTGCGGCAGAGCAAGTAGGAGGCTGGTGCCGGGGATGGCCTTGGGGCGGAGCGTTCCAAAATAGCCGAAGGTGTAAGGGCTGTTGCTGTAGGCCACCCCGCGAATGCCTGTGGCCGGATTACCTGAAACACCTGAAACATACTCACCGACCACAGGATCGTCGGTGAACGAAGCCGCGAAGGCGTCGCTCCAGCCCTCGCCCATGGCTCCACTGTGCCACTTATAGAGGCCGATCACGCTGGTGGGCCCTGCGACTAGTCGGGTAGTCAGCCCGTGGACGTACTCGTGAATGATGATATCGGCGTCGAAGGCGGAATCGCGTCGCAGCCCGGCAAACAGGCCCAGGTCCATGCGAGGCGCGATCCCGTCGGGCGGTGTCGTAAAGAAGGCGTTGTTTAGCGCCCCGGCATCCTGGACGTCGACCCACAGTGCGTCTCCCGCGGCTCCACCGCGACCATGGTTGTCGGCCTGGAAATTACCGGCCGGCTCGTCAAACCCGAGGCGATACGACCAGTCATGAAGAGTGTTTGCCCAGTAGAAGGCATTCGTGATGGCAGCGCTTCGGTCGGCGACGGGGTTGGCCGCCTGAGCGTAGGCATCGGTGAAGTCGAAATCGAAATGTGCCTGAGGATCGGTGGCACGCCCGTCGCAGACGTTGTTACCGTCCGCGTCGAGACAAGCGTCGACGTTTGGGCCCTTCGTTTCCGTGCCCTCGACCCAGCAACCCCCCGCTAGCGGCCCCGACTGAAAATGAGCAGGATAGATGTCCATCGGACAGTTTCCGCCCGCGGCCGGCCAGCCAGCGAACGGTTCCGTGGTTTGAGAGCCTATCTGGGGGTGCGGGAGGTTGGGCGCCTGGAATACTTTGCCGTGAGGGTCAACTTCGCGAGTGAGATTCAGGCTGAAAAGAATCTCGCTGGAATCATCATCAACCACCACCCAGTAAGTGCGCAACGGGGCCAACGGAAGGTACACCTGCCAGGCGGCGACGCTAGCACCTCCCAGAGGAAACCACACCTGGTTGACCTGCACCGGACCCGCTAAGCCGGGATCATAAAACACGGCTTGGCCAGCAGGACCACTTTCGGGGTCGACGACCTGCAGCTGAGACTCGGTTTCGGGAGCGATCTTGCGCAGTGCTGCTTCCACTGCCGTCCGTGGATCGAGCGTGACCGAGAGGGTTGCTGGAGCCGGGGCAATGGGTTTCTGGTTGACGCGCCAGATCTCCCCGTTGCTGCCGACGTGCACCTGGATCTCGCTATCGAAGTGGGCAACGCCGGCATAGCTCGGCTGGAACGTGAGATGGGTCAGACCCGCGTCCGCACTCTCATAACGAGCCACTAGGGGCAAGCTGAAGGGGGAGGCCGCCTTAGTCCGGAAACTGGAAATCCTCCGGCTTAGATAGTCACGGGCAATGCTCTCCGGGGTGCCGGAGCGCGGGCCCGTGATCGGTCCCGACAGATCGAAGAGTGAGCGGGGGAGAGAGTCGCCGAGTTGTTGCGTCGCGCCCGAAGCATACGCCCGAGCGCGTTTGCCTGCGTGGGACGCCGATGGCAGAGTAGACCTAGCATCGAAAGACTCATAGTTGATGGGGCGATAGGCCGGCCGTTGTGCGTAGATTGTATTCAGCATCGGTGCGCAAAGAAGCGACAGAAAAACAAGAGCACGTCCGAGAAGCCTTCCACTGGGAGCCATCTTGTGATGCTCTTCGGACGCTCACGAGAATCCTTAGTGCGTTCAGAGCAAAACATCCCGACCATTTCTGATGCGTGCAAGAAGATGTCTCCTGACAAGAGATGGTCACACGCCTCCGTCTCGCGGCAAGCCTCGGAATCTTACGCTGTTGCGGAGCCCAGCCATCGTGTGTGCGGCAGTTATTCGCCGGAATGCCGTATGCTAGTCCGTGCGGTGAGAAAGTTAGCCATCCACGGAGGTCAGCCCGTGCGGGAGAAGGCTTATCCTGCCTCGTCCGGGGTGGGAGAACGGGAAAACGAGTTGCTGCGAGAGGTGTTGGCTTCCGAGCAGTGGGGCGGCTACCACGACTTCGTCTGTAAGTTCGAGCAGCTTTTCGCCCGATTGCACGACTGCGAACACGGGGTAGCGGCCGCAAACGGGACACTAGCTCTCGAGATGGCGCTCGAAGCGGCGGGTATTCGAGAAGGGGACGAGGTCATCGTACCGGCACACAGTTTTGTTTCGACGGCGTCTGCGGTCTCAAGAATGAGAGCGATTCCCGTATTCGTGGACATCGACAGCACCACTTATAACCTGGACGCTGAACGACTCGCCGCGGCTATTACAGATAGGACCAAGGGCGTCATCGTGGTGCACTTCGGCGGCCAAATGGCGGACATGGACCGCATCCAGAAAGCGCTGGGAGAGCATGACGTCATGTTGATCGAGGATGCCGCCCACGCTCATGGTGCAGAGTGGCATGGTCGACGCGCCGGCAGCGTGGGCATCTGCGGTGTGTTCAGCTTTCAAAACTCAAAGGCGATGAGCGCCGGTGAAGGCGGTATCCTCACCAGTAACGATGAAGAGTTGGCATCGCGCGCCCGCTCGCTGGCGAATCACGGACGCCGAGAAGAGCAAGGGGGATTCCACCACTTTACGCTGGGATCAAACTACCGCCTGACAGGACTCCAGGCGGCGATTCTGCTGGCGCAGCTCGAGCGATTACCGGAGCAGATTCGGCTGCGGCAAGAAAACGCGACGATTCTGATCGAGCAACTCAGGATCCCCGGGGTCCACTTCCAGAAAGCCCCAGAGGGCGCGAATGTGCAGACTCTGCATCTATTGGTGGGACGTATCGACGAGAAGCTCTTCGGGCTCGAGCGGAACGAGTTCGTCCGCGCCATGAATGCCGAGGGGATTCCCTGCCGGCCCTTCTATCCGCATCCGCTCTATAACAACCCGATGTACGAGGACCTGCCTCACCGGGTAGAACCCTGTCCGGTGGCCGAGCAGGCTTGCCGGGACTCTTTCTGGCTGCCCCAACAGGTGTGGATGGGCAGTTCGAGCGACACGAACGATGTCCGGCGAGCCATCGGAAAGATTCACGAAGTCTACAAGCCGCAACCGCACCTCGACCAGGTCCAGTAAGGCTGTTTCGGCGGGGCGCACCGAGAGCGTGCGCCCAAAGAATCGGACCTTTACACTAGGTCACGCGATGCCATCAAACAGCGAGCTGCTCATATATCGCTCGCCCGCGTCGGGGAGGATGGCGACGATGGTTTTGCCTTCAAACTCAGGCTGCTTGGCCAATCGGCATGCGACGGCGGTGGCGGCCCCGCACGAGATTCCCGAAAGAAGGCCTTCTTCGCGGGCCAAGCGCCGAGCGTATTCGATCGCCTCTTCGTCAGTGACCTGCTCCACCCTATCGACAACCGCAAGGTCGAGAGTATCGGGGATGAAGCCCGCGCCGACGCCCTGTATCAGGTGGTGATGACCAGGCCGCAGGCGTTTCCCGGCCAGCTTTTGTGAGATCACCGGACTAAGCGCCGGCTCGACGCCCACCGACAGGATTTGCTTGCCCTTTTCGTTCTTGATGTAGCGCGAAACACCGGTGATCGTTCCGCCGGTACCAACCCCCGCCACCAGCACGTCGATGCCGCCGTCGGTGTCTTCCCAGATCTCGGGGCCCGTCGTGCGGAAGTGAATCGCCGGATTGGCGGGATTCTTGAACTGATGGAGCATCACGTAGCGCCCGGGTTCGGAGGCGACGAGCTGTTCGGCGCGCTCGATGGCTCCTTGCATCCCTTCGTCACCAGAGGTCAACTCCAAGTTGGCGCCGAGCATCTTCAGCACTCTACGGCGCTCGATACTCATGGTCTCCGGCATCGTCAGGGTCAGCCCATATCCCCGCGCGGCAGAGACGAAAGCAAGCGCGATACCGGTGTTGCCGCTGGTCGGCTCAATGAGCTCCTTGCCGGGCGCCAGCACCCCGTTTTGCTCGGCGTCCCAGATCATCGAGGCGCCGATGCGGCATTTCACCGAATAGGAAGGATTGCGGCCTTCGACCTTTCCAAGAACTGTCGCCGGCGCGCCATCGGTCACGCGGGTCAACTTGACCAGCGGTGTACGACCGATACTCAGCGAATTGTCTTCGAATACCTGTCCCATCGCAGCCTACAGAATGCCTCTGACGAATCACCGCCGATGTTTCGGTCAGGGTTCCGCGCTAGATTTCCCAGTTGGCGACTCGCCGTGAGTTCTTCTCTTTCCATCGACTGACAAGATCGGCGAAAGTCGTCTCGTCGATCACACTTGAGAGTGCGCGCTCCACTTCTTGCCAGAGCTCCGGAAACGGGGAGTCCGGTGGCAAGTTTCCGCGCTGCTGTTTCCGCCCAGGCGAAATCGGACCATCGATGTGGCGCAGGACGTCCCCCACAGTAATGTTCCGCGGAGGGCGCGCCAAAAAGTAGCCCCCGTCGGCTCCGCGCCGCGACCCCAGAAAACCGCCCTGCTTGAGCTGAGAAAGGATAAGCTCTAAAAACTTTTGGGGAATCCTTTGCCGGGCAGCTATTTCGGCGATCTTGATGGGGTCCGAACCGCCGCGACCCGCCAGATCGAACACAGCACGGAGAGCGTATTCACCCTTAACCGATACGTCCATCCTACAATCTCTATCAGTTTACTAGAGATTCGCGGCCGAGGTGTGTTTTCGGTTGGGCAGGAAGCGGCGCAACGACCGATTCCAGAAGCTCGATTTGGCTGGAAACAAAGTACTTCGACGACCGGAATCGGGTGGCGAGTCCCCGGTTTGGCCGCACCTAACTTTTCACGAGCCTCTTAGAGCAATGGGGGCGTTGCCGCTAACTAACTAAACCAAAACGGAAAATCGCGGGCTTGGCAACTCGAACGTAATCCGCAACCGTCATGAAGATCGAATCCGTCAGCGACCCGGCGTTAAAGGCAATCCGGTCGTTCTCCACAATTGAGGAGTCTACATATAGATCAAAGGGCAAGAGCGGCCGGCCAAACGGAGGTACTGAACCGGGCACCAATCCGGTGAGCTCTTCGAGCTCGGTGGGCGTGGCGAAGCGGGTCTTTCGGACCCCGAAGTGGGATCGCACGGCTTGCGAGTCAACCCGCAGGGCAGCGCTCAGCACAAAGAGTCGAAAGCTGTCCCCGACCTTGATCAACAGAGCCTTGCCTCCGATACGGATGTCTTCTCCCCGGACACGGGCCGAGTCCTCGGAGGTAAGGGTCGGCTCGTGATGAAGTTCTCGATACGACACGCCGTGGGCGTCAAGGAATTCACGGATTCTTTGGAGTACAGTCGATGAGCCCACGAGCGGTCCCCACCGAAAGGATCACCCACATTTAGCAGGCAGGTCAAACCGGGGCAGGATCTTCCGGCCCTTCGATCATCGTCACTCCTTCTCCAAAGCGTCCAATGCGTCGATCTGGCCCTGCAACTTGCGGGCCGCGCGTTGGTTCAGTATCCCTACGAAAACAAAAGCCAGAATGACAACCGTTCCCCTTACCGCAAGGGATTGCAGGGTGTACTCGCCGGCGGCCGCGAGTCCCCAATAGACAACCACCATCCCGGGAATCATCGGTCCGATGTACCACGACCATACACGCCGGGTCAGATCTCGCTGGCGTTCAAGTTCCGATCGGTAGAAGGCGATACAACTCGTGAAGGCCGCATCCGCAGGCATAGTTCCAGCCGAACCCTTCTTGCGTATCTGATACACGATGTAGAGAATGCCTGCAATAAGAAGGCCTCCGCCGATGTTTGCGATCAGATTGTTGGAGAGGACGATTCGCCCGGTACACACCGCGATCACAATGGCAGCGGCAATGTACTCACGGCGATTCCTCCGGGAAATCCTATTCTCGAACGTGTGAGCCTTTCGGCGAACGTCGTCCAGCGACAGTTGGACAACCTCCACGCTTTGGTTCCGCCAAACCTTGCTCATGTCGTGCGGGGGAGGATCATTCGCCATGGCGCCCTCCTTCGTGAAAGCGGCGGACAAGAATGCTCTTGATGCGGTGAATCTTGGTGGCGACGTTTCCCGGCGAGATGCCGGTAATCTCTCCGATCGACGCGGCGTCCACGCCTTCGAGGTAGGAAACCATGATCTGGCGGTCGAGCGGCTTGAGTCGCTGGATCAGGCCCAGGAGCCGTTCTAGAGCTTTGTGCTGGTCAGCGGCGACTTCGCCCTCGTTCCTATAAGGCTCGACATCGATTTCCTCCAGGCTTACTAGGTTCTGTGCGATGCGGCGTTGCCGAATGACGTACGACGTGGCGGTATTGTGTGCCACGCGGTAAACCCAAGTACGGAGTGAACATCGGGCGGCGTAACCCTCGAAGCTGCGCCACAGAGCCAGGTGAATCTCCTGCAGAAGGTCACGGCGTCTGTCAAGGTGAGCCTCGTAGGCTCGCGCGAGCCGATCGAGCGCCGCCCCAAAAGAGGCTGCCGCCTGCTGGTACAGGTCATCCTGGCCGGACGCTTCACCCCGCCGGGCCTCACTCTGCCCCACATAAGAGGTCACTGCTGTCCGGTTAAAAGTCGAATAGAATCAATTGGTTGGGGTCATAGGGGGATTCGTTTGGGGAGTCGGATGGCTGGAGTGCCTGTAAAAGGGGCATTTTTTCGAATTGCGTAACGCTGAGAATCTGTAGAATCTGGTAAAGACTCGCTTCCAGCCCGAGGCGTTTCCGGACGATGGCGATGAGCACGTAAATCGAGACAGCGATCCAGATCTGCGTCTTGACGGCGTTCTCGCTGGTGCCGTAAAACGAGTTGATTCGCAGATGTTGCTTGATCCACTTGAAGAACAACTCAATCTGCCAACGCGACTTGTAGATGTGGGCGATGGTCAGCGCCGGGAGCGCGAAGTTGTTGGTCAGAAACTTCAGCCGCTTGTTCGTCCGGGCGTCGAAGTAACTGACCCTCCGCAACGGGTCGGGATAGGCTTGGGCCGATTCGATGGCAGCCAGTATGACGGTCTGATCCGAGCGCAAGCCCGTGGATTTGTCGACGGGATGCGAGTAGCGCCGTTGGAGCAAGATGTTCTTCTTGGTTCGCACGACGAAGAACGACGAGCAGAGAGTGAACACGAAGAGGCGTTCGAAATCGACGTAGGCCCGATCCATGACGTAGAACGCGCCGGCCTCCGGGCCGATCTCGTCGAGGATGTTGATGTCGTGCACTTTGCCTCCAGTAATGCGGATGAACGTGGGAATATTGCCGTGCAGATCCAGCAGCGTGTGCATCTTCACGGCGGCTTTTTGCTTGCGGAATCTCGCCCACGGAAACAGCGACAGGCAGAGGTCGATTGTTGTCGAGTCGAGAGCGTACAGAGTCTGGTCCAAGTCCACACCGATCGGGTCGTGGGCATATAACGGCCGTGCCATGCCAATCAAGACCTGCGCGAAGTCCGCGTAGATCCGCCAGTCGCGCGACTCGTTCGCGTCGGCCAGTGTCGAGCGCGCTACCCTGCCGCGGAATCCCATGTGGTAGAGTTTGCCGTGCATCGAACGCAGGCACGTCTCGATGTCGCGGAGGCTTGCCCGATAGGTCAGCTGGGCGAATGCCATCGCAAGAAACTGATCCCAGCAGGAGAAACTTTTCAGATAGGAATCGCCGCGGTAGCGCGATACACATTTCTGAAACTCTTTGCTCGGTATAAGAGGTAGTCATCGGCCACCGGGATTTCTTACAAACTTTCTTGCTCTCTACAGGAAGCGTCCGTGCATTTCGCGGTGTCGCTGACACTTGCTAGAGGACAAGCTATTGTTGGGCAGCGCCAATCGAACCGAGGACGTTTAGCACGCTTTTCTCATCACGACCACGGTAGATGAGGCGAAAGGCCTGGCGGCCATGGCTTGCGGCAACAGTTTGTGTACGTCGCCCAGCGTACAGTTTGTCGACAAGCGGGCGCGATGAATCGCGCCCCTACATCCCTGACTGTAAGCGTGCTTGCCTTCGGGGTGTCGTTGACACTTCCAGAACACAAGGTGTCGCTTGGCAGCCCCAATCGAACCGACGACGCTTAGAAAAACCAATTGCCCAGGTGTTGATAGAGGGCGAATCCGGAGATTCCGAAGAAGAAAACGAAGCCGGCGACCAGCCCGCATTGGAGATACCACGGGGGGCAAAGTTCTTTGGGCATCAGCCGACGATTCACGTAGAGGGTATGGAGCGTAGCGGTCCCGAGGCCTATGTTGCCTATGACGCTGCTGACGATGGCCAAGAATAGAGGATCGGGGGTGAGCCGCAGGGCGAGGAGTCCCCACAAGCAGTAGCTGAGCAGAACGAAGTAGTAGATGCTCTTCACCTGGCGCCCCTTCAAGGAACGGAGATTTCCTGACGCGCTCCAAATCACATCGGTCCATCGACGCACGATCGAGTCGAGGGTCTGCGGGAAGCCAACCCCCAACACGAAGAACCCGCACAGAAGAGTAGAAAACCAGAAGATTTCACCATGACGGTCGGCAATTCCTCGCGCCGTCATCGCCGCGGCTGCGTGCCCCTGGACGTCCGCGCCGCGAAGGAACTCCAGCGAGAGCATGGAAGGGAGCGCCATGCCGAGCAACGAGCCGAGACCCCAGACCCACAGCTGATCCCGACGAATGTGCCGCAGCCAGCCGCGCCAGCGCTCGAGGTTCGGTGCGGAAATAGGAAAAACCTTTCCCGTGTGAGAAAGGGAAATCTTTCTTCCGCGAACCAGGCTCGGGATGGCGCCTACGAGCGGCCCCATTCCCCAGCCCTTGTCTCTGGCGTAATTCGAGAACGTAGTATTCCCCAAGCCCCCGACGCCGGCCACGGCTGCGAACGCGGCCAGAGTCGCCCAGTCGATCTCGCCTTGAGGAAGGGAACCGAATTTGAGAAACCCGCTGAATATCTCCAGCCACGTCCGGCCGCTTACCAAGACCAGGTCGATCACAAGCAGGTAGCCCAGAACGGAAAAGACCTTGACGACCATGAGGCGTTCCACGGCGTTGTAGATCTTGCCGCCAAAGATCAGTGGGACGAATGCCGCCAGGAAGATGGCGTAGCCAAGATTGCGCACCAGAGCATCGTCGAGCGGTCCGGGCAGGTGTCCCAGCAAGGCAGCAGCGAGGGGCACGGCGGCATTGGAAGCGGTGTAGGGCCAGATGTGACCCGAATCGGCAATGAGGTAGAAGATGATCCAGAACGTGGGACCAGGCGCCGTGCGGAGAAAACCGACGAAGATCGGTTCGCCGGAGTAGAGCGCGTAACGCATGACGGCCAGGTTGAAGACCACTTGGAGCGCGATGCTGAGCGTCGCGAGCCACATCACCATGCCGCCGTAGCGGGCAGTCACGATCGGTCCGAAAAGCCATTCGCCGGCTCCCATCGTGCCTCCGACCATGACCAGCCCAGGGCCGATCAAAGTCGTCCAGTGGCCCCAACTAAGGCGAGGAGCCGAAGGGAGTTCGCCCGTGCCCCAAGCGGGCATGAAGCGGGCGGCCTTGGTTACGCGGTCGTTGTCGTCGGAGGAAGTCACGTGCGGGACATAGTAGCAGAGTTTCGATAGAATGACCCACAGAAAGCCGGAGGCCATGCTTAGAACGGTGCACCATAAGCTCGACTGCCGGCACAACCCGCCGCGGACGACTTCTATTGCGGCGCGGCTTTTGGGAATTGCGGCTCTTGCCGCATCCTTCCCTAACTTCTTACCAGGCCAAAGCACAAAGGTCCCCCGCTTTGAATCCCACATCGCTCCCATCTTTCAGGCCAAATGTCTGAGCTGTCACGGCGAGAGCCTTCAGCAGGCGGAGCTTGACCTGCGGACCCGCGACGCTGTTCTGAAGGGCGGCAAGTCCGGCCCGGCGCTTGTCCCGGGTGAGGCCGTTGAAAGCTTGCTTCTGGAGAAAGTAAGCTCCGGCGCGATGCCCATGGGGAACGAAAAGCTCAGTCCCGATGAAATTGAGGTGATCCGACGTTGGATCGAGACCGGAGCCTTGCGCGAGGGCGAGGACTCGCGGCCGGCTTCGACGCTCTCGACATCCGACGAGGTCAGCGTGCGGGAAATCGTCGTCACCATCCTCAACGTCAAGTGCTTGCTCTGCCACGGCAGGCGCCGCCAAGAGGGAGGGCTGGACATGCAGACACGCGCCGGTCTCTTAAGGGGCGGCGTGTCGGGGCCCGCGATCGTCCCCGGCAAGCCCGACGAGAGCCTTCTCATCAAACGTATCGAAGCCGAAGACATGCCTCCTGAAAAGGATCAGGCGCGGGTCTCGGTTCGCCCGGTGACGTCCGCGGAGCTCGAAAAGCTAAAAGCGTGGATCGCCGCGGGCGCGCCTTTCGATGACGAAGAACCGGAGCAGATAGTTGCCAAGACTGATCCCTTGGTGACGAAGAAGGACCGCAAATTCTGGTCCTTCCAGCCACCGAAGCGCTCGCCAGTTCCAAAGGCGCGTCATCGAGATCGGGCGCGCACGCCGATCGACGCCTTCCTGCTCCGAAAGCTCGAGGGGAAAGGGCTTACTCTTTCACAAGACGCCGAACACTCAACGTTGATGCGACGGGTTTACTTCGACATGATCGGATTGCCGCCGAGCCCGGAAGAGGTGAAAGCTTACCAGGCCGACACCGATCCCAAGGCTTACGAACGTCTGATTGATCGGTTGTTGGAATCACCCCAGTACGGGGAGCATTGGGGCCGGCGCTGGCTCGACGCCGCGGGTTATTCGGATTCGGAAGGGCAAGTCTCGGCCGACGCGCCGCGTCCTTACGCCTGGCGATACCGCGACTACGTGATTCGTTCTTTTAATGCCGACAAACCCTACGACCGGTTTCTCATCGAGCAGATCGCCGGCGACGAGCTGTTCGACTACAAGGCAGCTAAACAATTTACGCCCGAGCAGCGCGAAAAGCTCGTCGCCACGGGATTCCTACGCATGGGTCCCGACGGCACGTACAGCACTTCACAGGCTTTCGTTCCCGAGCGCCTGAAGGTGGTCGCCGACCAGCTTCAGATTCTGACCTCCACGGTCTTGGGCCTGACCGTCGCCTGCGCCCGCTGTCACGACCACAAATACGACCCCATCCCGCAGCGAGACTATTATCGGCTCAGCGCAATTCTTCGTTCTTCCTACGATCCCTACGACTGGCTTTCTCCCAATGAGCTGCCCGTCGGCCCCCGCGCCAAATGGGACGAGACGAACACGCGCATCATGCCGGGAGGATGGCCGGAAGAGGAAATTCGAGAAATCGAAGAGTACAACGCGCCGATCCACGCCAGAATCAAGCGATCGGAGGAAGAACTCGAAGAGAAGGCGCGCCCGTTGCGGGAACAGGTTCTCGCTGAAAAATGGACAGAAGTTCCCGAAGCCATCCGCGACGACGTGCGCGCGGCATTGGATGCGCCGCAGGCGCAACGCAGCGAACCTCAGAAGTATCTGGTGCAGAAGTTCGGAGCCAAGATAAGAATCGAGCTAGGCGAGCTGGAGAGCAGATTCGAGTCCTTCAAGGAAGAGTCTCTTGAAATCAAGCAAGTCATTGGCGAAGCCAACAAGGAACTAAAACCAAAGCCACTAATTCGGGCTCTGTTTGATATGGGAGGCAGGCCCACGCCGGTTCACATCCTTCACCGTGGAGAGTTTCGCAACCCCGGTGGCAGAGTCGAGCCGGGCGTTCCGTCCGTGCTGAGGTTGGGGATCGATCCCTATCGCGTGGAAAAACCTGCTTGGACGACCGGGACCAGCGGTCGCCGGTTGGCTTTGGCGAACTGGCTGACTCAGCCCAACCATCCTCTTACGGCGAGGGTGATGGTCAATCGAGTCTGGCAGCACTACTTCGGCATCGGGCTCGTGAAAACGGAAGGGAACTTTGGCCACACCGGTTCGCCACCGTCACATCCGGAGCTCCTTGACTGGCTGGCCACCGAGTTCGTCCGGCGCGGGTGGAGCCTCAAGGCTTTGCATCGACTGATTCTGACTTCCACAGCCTATCGGCAGAGCTCCCTACTCGACCCGGAAGCCAATGTTGCGGACCCGGACAACGTGCTGCTCTCGCGGTTCCCGCTCCGCCGGCTCGACGCTGACGCCATTCGTGATTCGATCCTGCACGTTGCGGGGCGTCTCGATACCACGCCGTTCGGGCCACCCGACGAAGTAGAGGTCAAGCCCAATGGAGAAGTGGTGGCCAAGGCAGGGGAAGGCTACCGGCGGAGCATCTATTTGCTGCAGCGGCGCAAGACACCGGTTACGATGCTCACCGCCTTCGATGCTCCCCAACTTAGGCCCAACTGTCTCCGCCGTGCACGCTCCACCGTCTCATCGCAAGCCCTGCAGATGATGAACAGCGACATGGTGCGCGAAAACTCTCGCTACATGGCTGGGCGCGTGATCGACGCCGTCGGAGAAGATGCCGCCAAGCAGGTGGAAAGAGTGTACCTGGCGGCGTTAGGCCGCCCGCCCTCCCAGGAGGAGTCGGACCGTGCCCAGTCGACTTTGCTCAATTTGGCGGGCGGCTGGAGGACGCATCTGGATAAAGCAGTGCCCGCCGAACCGAAACAGATGCAGGCCCGGTGGCTGGCGTTGGCGACGCTATGCCACACCGTCCTGAACTCAGCTGAATTCCTCTATATTGATTGAGGACTGCGGATATGTACACCGGTGGACCTGGCAACAAAACCCTGACACGCGAGGATGAAGGCCGCGTTTCCCGGCGCACGTTCTTCTCGCGGGTGAGCGATGGGCTGCACGGCGCGGCTCTGGCTTACTTGCTGGGCGGCGATTTGTTTTCGGCCAACCAGGCGCTCGCGGCCTCGAAAGACCGTGTATACGACCTGCGCCCGCGCCAACCTCACTTCGAGCCGCAGGCCACCTCCGCCATTCAATTCTTCATGAACGGCGGGCCCAGCCAGGTCGATCTATTCGATCCTAAACCCGCGCTCATAAAGTACGCCGGACAGCCGCCGGGGCGAGACCTCGCCAACGATATCGAGTTCATCAACGAAGCGGGCGGCTTTATGCCGTCTCCTTTCGAATTCGCCAGGCACGGGCAATCGGGGATCGAGGTTTCCGAGATGTTGCCCCACATTGCCGATCATGTGGACGACATCGCCCTGATCCGTTCGATGTTTACGCCGCACTTCAATCACGAGCCTTCTATCTTCACGATGCAGAGTGGACGGATGTTCTCGAGCCGCCCCAGCATGGGCTCTTGGATCCCTTACGGGCTGGGAACCGAGAACCAAAACCTGCCGGCCTACGTCGTCCTCGACGACCCGAAGGAATTGCCGGTTAACCACATTCAGAACTGGCAGTCCGGCTGGCTGCCGCCCGTTTATCAGGGCACGCGGGTTCGCTCGGAAGGCTCGCCTCTGCTGAACTTGAAACCGAAGGAAGAGTATCCGGGGCCGGTGCTCGATCTGGCGCGGTCCCTGTTGGCCCGCATGGATCGCGACCATCGAGACAAGCGCCCCGGGCAGCCCGAATTGGATGCCCGTATTACGAATTACGAGTTAGCGGCGCGCATGCAGCTCGCGGCCAGCGACGCGCTCGATCTTTCGAACGAAAGCTCCGCCACCAAAGAGATGTACGGCCTCAACGACGAGCGGACGGCGTCGTACGGGCGTCGCTGCCTCATGGCCCGTCGTCTGGTCGAGCGTGGTGTTCGAATGGTGCAGCTCTATATCGAGAGCCAGATCTGGGACAACCACCAAGACTTAGTCAAGGATCTGAGTTACGCCTGCGGCAAGACCGACAAGCCGATCGCCGCTCTGATGCGCGATCTCAAGCAACGCGGTTTGCTCGACTCGACCTTGCTCATTTGGGGCGGTGAGTTCGGCCGGCTGCCTTTGTCACAGTCCCGGGGGGCCACCCCGGGGCGCGATCACGGGCCGACGGGCTTCACTGTGTGGCTCGCCGGGGGCGGAGTCAAAGGCGGTACCGTCTTTGGCGCTACGGACGAAATCGGCTACAAAGCTGTCGAAAACCGGGTAAGCGTTCACGACTTCCACGCCACGATCCTCCACCAGCTTGGCCTGAATCACCGCGACTTGATCTTCGAGCGCGAGGGCCGCAACGAACGCCTCACCGACGAATTCCCCGCCCGAGTCGTGAAGGAAGTTCTGGCGTAGAGTCGCATACAGGTATAGGCTGGGACTGGTCCAAAAAGCTAACTGATAAGATGAAGCATCTCTTCGCGTCAGGGGGCGGTAGCTCAGCCCGGTAGAGCAACGGCCTTTTAAGCCGTGGGTCCTGGGTTCGAATCCCAGCCGCCTCACCAAGTTTTCAACAACTTACAAGCTGTGGAAAAAGCGGGCCGGGGGTCTGTTCGCCCCCTGTTTGCCTGGGTTTTGTGCACGGACAGTGCATCTTCTCATCGCTCGATGTCCGGGACCCGGCCATCGGATAGCGACCCCCGTCTTCTTCGGGGGTCTTCGCAGGGTTCTGATAAGCTACCCAGAGGTACGTTCCGATGCTTCGAGGTGGGTGCCCTCCAAAACGGGAAGTGGGTCTGTGATTTCGGTCATCGTGCCGGTCTGGAATGACCGGGAGTCTCTCGAAGCTCTCCTGCCGCGGCTGATGGAAGAGCCCGGTTCGCCGGAAATCATCGTGGTCGACGGCGGCAGCCGAGACGGCAGTGTCGAGGCCGCTCGCCGATTCCCGTCGGTTCGCTTGGTGGAGAGTGACCGCGGACGGGGTTGTCAGATGAACTGCGGCGCGGAAGTTGCACGCGGAGACGTTCTGCTTTTCCTCCATAGCGACACCCGGCCTTCACGCGGTGCGATCGCCGGCTTGCCGGAACTCTTGGATTCGCGGGGGGTTGATTTCGGCGCGTTCCGGCTGCGATTCGATCCTCCCGTCTGGCTGCCTAGCCTCCTGGCATTCTTTACCCGGCTGGCTAGACCGTGGACGTGCTTCGGCGACCAGGGTATCTTCGTGCGACGCGAATTCTTCCGCGCCACCGGGGGATTCCCCAAGATTCCTGTGTTGGAGGATGTTCACTGGCTGCGGCTTGCCGGCAAGCAGGGACGGATGACTCGCAGCCCGCACACGGTCGTCACCTCTGCGCGACGTTTTGAGCAAATGGGCTCCGTGCGCCAGACGTGGAGGAATCTTTCGATCCTGCTTCGGGATCTCGCGGGGCAAGACCCGGGGGAGCTTGCGGCCCTCTACGAGAAAGGCTATCGGCCGGACGGAGTGCCGGGACCGCAGCCGGGACCGCGAGACGCAGAGGTGATCGCGGAGGCCGCCGTTTCCGCCGAGCGAAGCTAGCGACTGTCCTGAGACGAGTCACTATGGATTCCCAAATGTCGGGATCGAAAGCCCGACACGGCACGCTGAAAGCGTACGCCACGTCGCCAGGACGATCAGGACGTTTTGTCTAAGGCAGCTTACGGGTCAGCTCAGATCACCACTGCCGGCCGAAGCGCCTGACGTTGGATAAAGTAAACTACGTCCTTGGATTTCAGCGACTTTATCCGGACCGCGCCCAAAGCTGAACTACATGTTCATTTGCGAGGCGCGATGCCTCGCAAGCTGTTCGCCGACCTGCTCCGCCAGCGTCCTCCGGAAGTGGCCTTAGCGAAAGCGCCGCCCCGCCAACTCGAGCTGTTCCGGCAGTGCGACAATATACGGCCGTTTCTCAAGTCCCGCCCAGGGTTAACGGATCGCGTTGACCCGCTGTTTCGTACTCAGACCTTCGACCAGTTTCTTGCGACGTACCTTTTTACCGCGTATTTCGTTCCTGACACTGGTCGGTTCAGGGATCTCGTCTCCGCCGTGCTCCGGGACATGGAATCCCAGCACATCGTCTACGCCGAGATTACGGTCTCGGTCGTAGAGTACCTGAATCAAGGGATTGCCCTCGAAGACCTGCTGGCGTCTCTAGACGAAGCGGCCGAAGAATCTCGAATTCGAGTTCAGTGGATCGTCGACCTCGTCCGAAACATTGGTGCCGAGGCCGCGCTGAGCCTGCTGGAAGATATTCTACGGATTCGACGTTCAAGCGTCGTTGGGATTACGTTGGGCGGAAGCGAGCAGCAGTTCCCCCCGGCTGAGTTCGTCGAGGTTTACGAGACTGCTCGCGACCACGGGCTACGTCTGAGCGTCCACGCGGGCGAAGGGCTGGGCCCCGACAGTGTCTGGGACGCGCTCCGCCTCCTGAAAGCAGAGCGAATCGGCCACGGCGTGCGTGCGATTGAAGACAAACGGCTGGTTGACTATCTAAGCGAGCACCGAATTCCACTCGAAGTTTGCCCGACGAGCAATCTAAAGACGGGTGTTTATCCTTCCTACGACGCCCATCCGGTGAGGGCGTTATACGAGGCGGGCGTTCCGGTCACGATTAACACGGACGACCCCACGTTTTTCTCGACTACGCTTGACGAAGAATTCAAGCATGTCTCCGCCATGGGAATCAGCCACGAGGACCTGATTGAGCTCATGAAGAACGGGTTCCGGCATGCATTCCTTCCCCCCGAGGAGATCCAAAGCTACCTTGAAGATCTCGATCGCGAGTGGGCTGAGTATCAATCAACCCCGTCAACTCGAGGCGATTAGGGGTTGCCGCCGACGATCGGCACGTGAACCACGGTTACGGTGTCGAGGGTCTTTGCTTCTTCGACAGCGCTTCGGACTTCTTCCGACGTTTTGGCTAGCACACCGCGAGCTCCGAACGACTCAGCGAGCTTGACGAAATCGATCGGGCCCAATGTACTGCTGATCGGTTCCCCAAAGCGGTTGATGTGACCCGACATCGTGATACCCCAAGCCTGATCGTCGGCCACGATCACGACGAACGGCAGACGCTGCCGAACGGCGCATTCAATCTCCGCCACGGTAAACGTGAAAGAGCCGTCCCCAGAAAGCAGGATCACAGGGCGACCGGGGAACGCCATTTTGGCTCCCATTGCGCCGCCGAGCCCCCAGCCCACGACGCCGCTCGGACCACAGCTGAGCCGGTCGCGAGGATACTGATCACACAGAAGATGATGAGCCCACTGGGCGGCGCTGCCGGCGTCTATTAGCAGCACAGTTTCGTCCGTCAGCAGCTCCCGCAATTCGGCTGCGATTTGGACGGCGTGCAAGCCCTGCTTCGCCTGCTCGGCGGCCTTGTGTTCGATGGATTGCCGAAACTCCATCCAGCGCCGCCG
Source organism: Bryobacterales bacterium (assembly GCA_965248205.1). Taxonomy (GTDB): domain Bacteria; phylum Acidobacteriota; class Terriglobia; order Bryobacterales; family UBA6623. The sequence continues at coordinate 3,666,083 of CBDFIS010000006.1, read as the reverse complement.
AGCCTCGGCTAGCCAGTCCGAATGGTGCTTCCCGTTGCATTCTTCGTAGATCTCGGTGAGAGGTTGCCAGCCCTGAACGATGCGCAAAACACGGGCGTCGCTAGGGATCGTGTCCGGACCAAGAAAGCCGAGGCGATAGTCAACGTCGACGCCGGCGAGGATGACGCAGTCGGCGTCTGGTAGTAGTCGCGGTCCTCCGGTCAAAGCGCCAACAAGTCCCACGAAGCTCGGGTGAGGGCGTTTGATCGAGTCACGATCTAGCGCCAGAACACCGAGGGGCACGGAGAACGTCTCGGAGAACTTGGCTAGCGCGTCGCCTTCGCCTGCGTAATGGACGCCGCTGCCGGCCACGATGACAGGTCGCTCAGCCCCCGCTAGGCAAGACGCGGCCTCCTCCAGGTTGTCACCCGGCATTGAGGAAGAAGGCGCGACCGGTGCCGGCTGAACCATTTGTTCGCCGTCGACTTCAGTGTCTTGCACGTCCAGCGGAAAACTCAGATGGACTGGCCCCGGCGGAAGGTCAGTTGCCGCCCGCCAAGCTTCGTCAAGAATCTGAACAGTGCGCTCGGGGCGATCGACGACACGTCCATATTTGGCTAGCGAACCAGCGAGAGCGACTTGATCGTAGTCCTGGAAATGACCCATGCCGGATGTGCTTTGGTTTCCGGCGCCCGAGATCAGCAGCATGGGCGCGCGGCTGTAGTAGGCGTTCGCGACACCCATGATCGCGTTTACGTGTCCGATACTCGAGACGGCGACAACGCCGGGACGCCGCGTCAGGCTTCCGAAAGCTTCGGCCGCGTAGGCCGCCGCCTGCTCGTTGCGGGTATCGACCAGACGTACGCCCAACTTCTTGGCGGCTTCGTAGAGCGGGTCGAGTCCGTGGCCGCACAACGTCGCGATCCACTCGACGCCACGTTCTTGAAGGCCTTTCACAAACCATTCGGCAGCCGTCATCTTCATGTAGTCTCCGTTTAGACAATGAGCGAGATTCTGGAACAGCTTAGCACCGACGGGAGACGATCGCAGGGGTACTCCGGTCGACCTGTGAGATTATTGCAACGAGCAGCACAGGTCCGTCGGACCGCCGACTCTCGCTGAACTCCGCCCGACCCCGGCGTTATTCTGAAATACGGCTGATCACCGCTGGTCGCGCCCGGCATGGCCGCAGCTTGATTTCCGATGAGCGGCAGTCAATGTACCAGTGAGGCTCCCGGTCCAACGCAATAACCCGATGACGGTTCTCATTGTCGGTTGCGGCTACACGGGCCGGCGCGTGGCTCGCGAGATGCTGTCCCGCGACGCCCGGGTGATCGTAACAACTACCGATGATTCCAAGCTTCGAGTGTTGCACGCAGCCGGCGCCGACGTGCGGCGGGTTGACGTGTTCGAGCCCGATACCTTGGCGGCCCTCGGTGAAGAACTCCCCATGGGAACTGTTGTCTTGCTTTCCGTGCCCACGTTGCGGGGCGCGAACGGGCTATTTGATCCCACTCCTCAGCTTCTCGAAGCATTAGGGGACCTGGCTTCCCGGGTGGTTTACCTATCGACGACGGGCGTCTACGGCAAGCCACGCGAGGTCGATGACGCGACGGCGGTAGGGCCTGTGACCGATCGCCAGAGGCTACGGGTCAAAGCGGAGGAACAGGTCGCCGCCGGGCCGTGGTCCTCGCTGGTCTTGCGCCCGGCGGCGATCTACGGTCCCGGGCGCGGGGTGCACGCTGCGATGCGCGAAGGCCGGTTCAAGCTTGTCGGCGACGGTGGGAATTGGGTTTCACGCATTCATGTGGATGACTTGGCTCGGCATATCGTCGCCGCGCTGGGATCCCAGCTTACAGGGGCTTTTCCCGTTGCCGACGAGGACCCGTGTACCTCTCGGGAGATCGCAGCGTTCTCTGCCAAGCTCCTTGAGTTGCCTATGCCCGCGTCGACCACCGAGTCCGACGTGGACGAGACGCGGCGCTCGGATCGGCGCGTGGACGGAAGGGCTGTCCGGCGAGCACTCGGGGTGACGCTGCGATACCCGTCCTACAAAAGTGGCATTCCTGCTTCTCTGGCAGCGGAGAAAAGGACCGCCGAGGTGTAGATCTATGCCCCTTTCGTTGACTCCCTTCCGGGGCTACGGGTACGATGAAATACGGCTCTTCGGAGTCTTTCTTATTGGGATGAATAGGCTGTGCGGGCTGCGGAACTAACCGTTTTAGATCAAATCATCGTTCGCAAAAGGGCAGAGCTAGTCGCGCAGCGAGCACTGATAAAGATCGAAGAACTGGAGAAGCGTCCCCGAGCCCCGCAGCGCTCTTTTCGAGAGGCGCTGGCGACCAGGCATCCTGCCATCATCGCAGAGATTAAGAAGGCTTCTCCGTCGGCGGGGGTCATAGCGGAGGACTTTGATCCCGCTGGGATTGCCACCCGTTACGAGACCGCCGGCGCGGCGGCACTGTCGGTGTTGACCGACCCGCAGTTTTTTCAGGGCTCGTTGGACCACCTCAACCGGGCTCGGGACGCGACGCGCTTACCAGTTCTACGAAAAGACTTTACGCTCGATCGATACCATCTGGTGGAGGCGGCTTCGGCGGGGGCCGACGCGGTACTACTGATCGTGGCGGCCCTGACAAGTGAAGAGCTAACGGAGCTGCTGCAGGCGGCCCGGGATCTCGGGTTGGAGCCCCTTGTGGAAGTCCATGACGAGGGGGAACTCAATCGAGCCCTCGAGGCCGGAGCTGAGTTCGTCGGCGTCAACAACCGTGACCTAAAGACACTAGAAGTTTCTCTTGACACTTCGCTACGGCTAGCGGAGCGGATTCCCTCGCATGTGCTAGCAATCAGTGAAAGCGGCATCCGGGCGCCGGAAGACATAGATCGCCTCACCCAGGCGGGCTATCGGGGCTTCTTGATCGGTGAGAGCCTGATGAAGCAACCTGACCCGGGCGAGGCGCTATCTCGTATGATTCAAGGAGTGAGCGATCTTGCCTCCCGAGGTCATTAAAGTCTGCGGCATCACCGGCTTGGCCGACGCTTTGTTCGCCGCTCAACACGGCGCGACGGCTCTGGGATTCGTCTTTTTCGCCGGTAGCCCCCGCTACGTCAGGGTGGAGATGGCGGCTATGATCTCGGCGGCGGTACCGAAGGACGTGTTGCGGGTCGGGGTCTTTGTCGATGAAAAGCCTTCGCAAATCCTCAATGTCAAACGGGCAGTGAACCTCGACGTTGTGCAACTACATGGAGACGAGACTCCTGAGGTTTGCCGAGCGCTTGGTGAACTGCGGATCTGGAAGGCTTTTCGGGTAAGGCCCTATTTCGCACTCCAAGAGATCGACGAATACTCGTGCGAAGCCGTTCTGCTTGACGGTGCGTCAGAGGAGGGATCTTACGGCGGTAGCGGCCGCGCTTTTCCGTGGCCCAGGGCACAGGAGGCCAAACGTCACGGCAAGATCATCGTGGCTGGGGGACTTGACGGCGGCAATGTAGGCGAAGCGATCCGGGAAGTCGACCCCTGGGGAGTAGACGCCAGCTCGAGATTGGAGCGGAAGCCGGGTGTCAAAGACTCCGAGAAAGTTCGGCAGTATCTGGAAGCTGCCTGTTCCCCTCAACAATAGAGGATGGCTACGCAAAGTACCGCTACGTTGCCGGATTCACAGGGCCATTTTGGCCCCTACGGAGGCCAGTATGTCCCGGAAATCCTCGTTGCGCCTCTTGAGCAGCTCGAGCGCACCTATGACGAAGCGGTCGAGGACCCCGAGTTTCAAACAGAGCTTGCGGAGCTTTCACGCCAGTATGCCGGTCGCCCCACACCGCTGTTCCACGCCAGACGGCTGAGCGAGCATCTCGGTGGCGCGGAGATCTATCTCAAGCGCGAAGACCTACTTCACACAGGAGCCCACAAGATCAACCACTGTCTCGGGCAGGCGCTGCTGGCACGGCGAATGGGCAAACAGCGCATTATCGCCGAAACAGGCGCCGGGCAGCACGGGGTTGCGTCGGCCACGGTGGCCGCGTTATTCGCGCAACAGTGCCGCGTCTACATGGGCGAGGAGGACATGCGGCGGCAGAGTCTCAATGTTTTCCGAATGCGTCTGTTGGGTGCCGAGGTGGTCGCGGTGGACGCCGGTAGCCGCACGCTCAAGGATGCCATTAGCGAAGCCATGCGGGACTGGGTCTCGAGCTTCGAAACCACCCACTATCTGTTGGGCTCGGTGCTCGGCCCGCACCCCTACCCTCGCATGGTGAGGGATTTTCAGACCGTGATCGGACGAGAAGCGCGACAGCAGTTCCTCGAGGCCAGTGGCGGGCGACTGCCGGATCTGTTGCTGGCCTGCGTCGGAGGAGGCAGCAACTCGATCGGGTTATTTCATCCGTTCCTAGCCGACGAGAACGTTCGGATGGTGGGGGTCGAGGCCGGTGGCCGCGGCTTGGAGTTGGGCGACCACGCGGCACGTTTTTCGGGCGGCAGCCCTGGCGTGCTCCACGGCTCCTACAGCTACGTCTTGCAGAACGCCGACGGGCAGATCGCACTCACTCACTCGGTTTCGGCCGGCCTCGACTACGCGTCGGTAGGTCCCGAACACGCGTGGTTAAAGGACTCGGGGCGCGTCGAGTACCTGTCGCGATCAGACGAAGAAGCGCTGGAGGCTGTGCGACTGCTTTCCGAGCTGGAGGGAATCATCCCGGCGCTGGAGTCCGCCCATGCTGTCGCAGAGGCCGCTCGGCGCGCGCCAGAGGCGAAGGGTCAGGTATTCTTGATCAATCTCTCAGGCCGGGGTGACAAGGATATCACCATCTTCCGCGAAAACATGCCGGAGCTGGGCTAGCAGGCTGTGGCAAAAGCGGCGCAAGAGCGAAAAGTGGGGACCGCCACCGATTCGCTCGCCGTCATGGCCCTTGAAACAAAGGACGCAGCCTGAAGCGAATTGGCTGGGGCTGTACCCGATTTTTCCAAGCTGCGGGACAGCGCACTCCCCAATGCTCTCGCCAGGGTAGTATCGACAAGAGAAGTACAAAGCGATCGCCGCCCGATCATTTGAGAAGTTCTTTGCAGGCAGATGAGTCGTATTGCGAAAGCCTTTGAGCGGCTGGCTCGGGAAAACACTCGCGGGTTGATCGCTTACTTGACGGCGGGCGATCCCGAGCCCGACCGTACCGTTGAGTTCATTCTTGGACTGGAAAAAGGCGGGACCGACATCATTGAGTTGGGAGTGCCTTTTTCAGATCCGATCGCCGATGGGCCGGTTATCCAACGAGCCACCGAAAGATCGCTGAGTGCCGGCACGACGTTGAAGATCGTGGTCGAGATGCTCCGCGAACTGCGGCGGAAATCGGAGATTCCGGTCGTCATCTTCAGCTATCTAAATCCTGTCTTACGGTACGGATTTGAAAAGTTTGCGGCTGATGCCGCTGCGGCGGGCGCCGACGGGGCACTGCTGACGGATCTTAATATTGAAGAGGCGGGTTCCTATATACGCGAAATGCGCAACCGTGGACTGGAAACAGTGTTCCTAGTGTCGCAGACCACAAAAAACGAGCGCTTGCGATTGTTGTCGCAATCGTGCAGTGGATTCGTTTATCTTGTTTCGAGGGCGGGGGTGACCGGCGAACGAACCGCGCTTTCCGATCAGGTCCTGCCACTCATCCAGCGGACACGGGCGGTAACCTCCCTCCCGCTGGCTGTGGGTTTCGGCTTGTCGAAACGCGAGCATATGATGGCACTGGCTCCGCACGTAGATGCGGCAGTCGTAGGCAGTGCATTTGTTCGGCTCATCGCCGAGAACCAACAGGACCCCGGCCTCGCCGATAAGCTCAGCTCCTTCGCAGCCGAGTTGAAAGACGGGCTGAAGGTCGAAAGCAGTTCACCGTAACCTGATCTAATGGCGAAGCAAGCGTCGGATCTTCGGGAGTGGAGGGCGCGGATTGACGCCCTGGACCGCAGGATCCTGGCGATGCTCAATGAACGAGGCCGCTACGTGCTCGGGCTCGCGCCCATCAAACGGCAGATGAACGTTCCGGTCCACGAGCCTAACCGCGAGAACGAAGTTGTCTCAAACCTTCAAACACACAACGACGGGCCGCTCGATAACGCCGCCGTTCGCCGAATCTTCGAGACCATTATGAAAGAGATGCGGGCTGTCCAGGAGGCGGCGCGGGCGTCCGAGGAAGAGGCTGAGTCAAGCGGCAAACCCGCCGATCCACTTTAGTCGGGCCCCCAGGCCACTGGGAACGACCGGACGCATCAGAGATGGCAATCCAAACCGTAACGATCGTGGGAGTCGGCTTGATCGGAGGTTCCTTCGGACTCGCCTTACGAGCACACGGTTTTAGGGGCCGGATTCTTGGGGTCAGCTCGCCCCGCACCCTGGAAGAGGCGCTGGCGCTGGGAGCCGTAGACAGCGCCGGCCCGCTCGAAGAAGCCGTTAGCGCCGCCGACCTTGTCTACTTGGCCCAGCCTGTAGATCGAATCCTCGATCTGCTTCCACAGGTTCGCCGGTTCGTTCAACCGCATGCCTTGGTCACCGACTGCGGCAGCACGAAGGAGGCGATCGTCGCACGTGCCGGCGAGGTTTTTGACAAAGCACCATGGTTCGTCGGAGGGCACCCGATGGCGGGCAAGGAGGGCAGGGGCGTCCAGCTCGCCGAGCCGGAGCTGTTCCGGGGATGTACCTATGTGTTGACCCCCTTCGATGGTGTTCTCCCGAAGGACCCGGTGGTGGAATCCTTCGTTAACTGGCTTGAGAAAATCGGCTGTAGAATCAAGCTCTGCTCGGCCGCCGAACACGACAGGATTGTCACTTGGACGTCGCATTTGCCCCAGCTGGTCTCGACGGCGCTTGCTTCCTGTGTGGACGAAAACCTGAAACAGCAACAGGATTTGGAGGTCGCAGGCCCGGCACTGCGTGACATGACTCGCCTGGGCGAAAGCTCTTACGACATCTGGAAAGACATCGTGTCGACGAACCGCGGAAATCTGGTTAAAGGCTTGTCGACCTTCATCGAAAGTCTCGAGGATTTTCGGAAAAAGCTTGGGACCGAAGAGCTGGCGCAGTACTTCGCCAGGGCTCAGAAGTTCAGGCGAAAGATGTAGATCCCAGCGTGTGGCGGGTAAATCGTTTTGTTGGTATTCTTAATGCACACTTGAAGCCGGCCTTTGACGCACTGCCAAGGCCTACCCTTCTCATGGGATTCTCAAGTCAGATTCTGAATCTCGAAGGCACCGTACCGCTGTCCAATCTGGACCGTGGGATGCGCCTGTATTCCCCTGGTGACCCAAGTGATCAACTTTTCCTGGTGCACAGTGGGCGCGTGAAGATCTCCGTCCCCGGTTCAGGCGGCAAACAATGCATCTTCCAAATCGCTCGGCCTGGAGAAGTCTTCGGCGAGGGCGCCGTGTTCGGTGAGCGGATCCGTCGGGCGGTGGCCGAAGTGCTCGAGCGGGCTTCGGTAACCGTCATCCCGCGAGAAGCAGTCTTGGCTCACGCAGGCGAGAACCCAGCGTTTTGGCGGTCTTTCGCGGAAGTCCTTGGCCAACGGGTGCGTCATCTGGAAGAGCAAATCGAATCGCTCAGCCTGCTGGAGGTCGAACAGAGGATTGCTCGGCTCCTGATTCGTTGGGCCGGCAGCACTCAAGGGAACGATCCCTCGCAGCAGACCCTGCAGTTTCGCCTCTCCCAGAAGGACCTCGCAGGCTTGGTTGGTGCGACTCGGGAAACGACTTCGAGCTCGCTAAACAAGCTCCAACGGCAGGGTTGTCTTAAAATCCGGCGTCGCTGTCTGGTTATCAATTCCCTCGAGGGACTGGCTCAGCGCGGAGGCACCGGGGTCGATTCTGACGCTCAATCCGACCGGCAGCCCGGATCCGAGTCTGCTACCGAAGTTGGAGAGATGCGGAGTCGGGGTCACGCCTCGGGTCAGTAACTCGCGTCGTTGCTCGATTAGCTCCTCGGATCACATAGGATTTGGGAGCAGGCCTGCCATTCGGTTTCTTCATAGTTCCGTTCCCAGTAGAAGTTCCCGCGCGCTGAATATCCCTGCGCCACGGACGTGGGGCCTCCCTCAACGGTGTCTCTCAGCTTTCTGGGACCAAATCTAGAGGGCTCCCACTACATCGGAGTGGCGCACTGGCCTGCGCTTGCGGTAGCTTTGAATACCTCGGTCACCACCGAGTCTGCAACAGGTGAACTGGGAAAGGAGGATCGCATGGCCGGTACGCAAGAGGCAGAGTCAGAACTGAATCAGTTCATGAACGGGTTGGTCCGTCGCAACCCCGGGCAGCCGGAGTTCCACCAGGCGGTACGCGAGGTCGCCGAGCACATAATCCCCTTCATGCTCGGCGATCACAAGTATAGGGAGGCACAAATTTTCGAGCGCATGACCGAGCCGGACCGGGCCATCATCTTCCGCGTGACCTGGAAGGACGACCAGGGTTGCGTGCGGGCGAATCGCGGATGGCGCGTGCAGTTCAACAATGCCATCGGGCCCTACAAAGGCGGGCTGCGCTTCCATCCTTCGGTCAACCTGAGCATCATGAAGTTTCTGGGGTTCGAGCAAGTCCTCAAGAACAGTCTCACCACGCTGCCCATGGGCGGGGCCAAAGGGGGATCGAACTTCAATCCCAAGGGGAAGTCGGACGACGAGGTCATGCGGTTCTGCCAGTCGTTTATGACGGAGCTGTTCAAATACATCGGCGAGGACAGGGACATCCCGGCCGGCGACATCGGCGTCGGAGACCGCGAAATCGGATTTCTCTTCGGGCAGTACAAACGTCTGACGGGCGAGTTCACCGGCGTCATCACCGGCAAGGGGCCGGCGTGGGGCGGCAGCTTCGTACGCAAAGAGGCGACCGGTTACGGCGTGGTGTATTTCCTGCGAGAGATGCTGAGAAGGCGGGGGGACAGCCTGCAAGGGAAAACCTGTCTGGTCTCCGGGTCTGGGAATGTCGCGCAGTACACGGTGGAGAAGCTTTTGCAGTTAGGCGGCACAGTGGTGACACTATCCGACTCGTCGGGCTTTATCTACGACCCCGACGGCGTCAGTGAAGAGAAGCTGGACTACATCATCGATCTCAAGACGGTCAAGCGAGGTCGCATCTCAGAGTACGCCGAAAAGTTTGGCTGCGAATACCATGCTGGGAAGAAGCCCTGGGCGGTGAAGGCGGATGTTGCCTTTCCTTGCGCCACGCAAAACGAAATCGACGAAAGCGATGCCGCCGATCTTGTCAAAAACGACGTCCTCGCTGTGGTGGAGGGGTCCAACATGCCGACGACCCCGGCCGGGGCAGAGGTCTTCCGTGCCGCCAAGACGTTGCACGCGCCTAGCAAGGCCTCGAACGCGGGAGGAGTGGCTGTTTCCGGCTTTGAGCGGACGCAGAACTCTCAATACACGACCTGGAGCGGCGCCGAAGTTGATCGGCGGCTGCAAGAAGTGATGAAGCGGATCCACACGGAATGCGTGAAGCACGGGCAGAATTCGGACCACGTGGACTACGGCCGCGGCGCCAATATTGGTGGCTTCATCAAAGTCGCCGACGCGGTACTTGCTCTGGGGGTGGTGTAGTTCCCGAAGCTACAAGTGCTTTCGTAGATAATCTTCGATCGCCCGGAACAGGTGCAGCCGCGCTGCATCTCCATGGATCGAGTGTGTCTTCCCTGGATAAACCAGCAAATCGTAGGGCTTACCTGCCCTTACCAAGGCATCGATAAACTGCATCGTGTTCTGGATATGCACGTTATCGTCAGAGGTGGGGTGCGCCAGCAGCAATCGGCCGTTTAGGTTTTCGGCGGCTTCGACCGCCGAGGTCCTGCGATACGCTTCCGCTTGCTTAGCAGGGTGTCCCATATAACGCTCGGTGTAGATCGAATCGTAGAACCGCCAATCCGTGACCGGGGCCACGGCTACCCCCACCTTAAACACGTCACTGTGGGTGAGCGCGAAGCAAGTGCTGAAGCCGCCTCCACTCCAACCCCAGATCGCGATTCGCTCGGAGTCAATGAAGTCGAGAGACCGCAAGTACTTGACGGCGGCCAGATGATCTTCCAAAGCAGTCGGACCGTAGTTTCGACGAACGACCGCCTCATAACGGTGCCCGCGAAGAGATGAGGCTCGGTCGTCGACGTAGGCAACGACGTAGCCCTTTTGCGCTAGGTACTGATGGAAAAGGTAGCGCCGGCCCCAAGCATCGCGAATGGTCGGTACATGGGGTCCGCCGTAAACGTAGAGCAGAGTCCGATACCGACGCTTTGCTTTCAGCGGCTGAGGTTTGATCAGCATGATACGAACGAGAGCACCATCGGAGGATTTCAGCTCGACGAGTTCGGGCTTGACGAGCTCGTATTCGTCGAGCGACAGGGAGCCATGGACAAGCGTCGCCTTGTCGTTGTTCGGGTCCCGAATAACGATTTCCGGCGCCGTCGTGAGCGTCGAACGCGTATCGGCGTAGCCATTCTTTGGCGCGTTCATTAGAATGCTGTGACTTCCCTTACCACTTGTGAGCCGCTCCTTGCCACTGCCGTCGAGTCTTATTCGGTAGAGGTCGTTGCCTAGTGGGTTTTCTTCGTTCGCGAGGTAATAAACCCAGCCGTTCTCAGCATCAACTCCGACAACCTTGCTCACCTCCCATTCGCCTTCAGTCAGCTGTTTCCTCCGATCGCCGCCGTAGCCATGAAGGTAGATGTGCCGGAAGCCGGTCCTTTCCGAAGTCCATAGCAGCTCCTTCGATTCTTCAAGGAAGTGGAGATCGTCGGTCACATTGATCCAGTAAGGGTCTTTTTCCACCAACACGGTCCGGCTCCGGCCGTTCCTAGCGTCGGCGAAGGTCAGCTCCAACTCGTTTTGCGGCCGGTTCAGCAGTTGCACGGCTACGAAGTCATTGTTGGCCCAGGCAATACGAGGTATGTACTCGCTGTGGCGGTTGACGACCCTGTAGATACTCGGTTTGCCTGAAGCCTGGGGCTTCGCTTCGATGATGCCCACGCGAACCTTGGGGTTGGGATCCCCGGCTTTCGGATAGCGCTGGAGATCGACCGTGGCCGCTAGGTCCAGCAAATTCGGGATGGGATACGTGGGCACCAAGCTCTGATCGAGCTCGAGAAACGCGAGTCTCCGTCCGTCGGGTGACCACTCGTAGCCGGAACGGATCGCGAATTCCTCCGGATATACCCAGTCGAGATCGCCGTGGAATAGGGTGTCCGTTGCTCCCCACGTCAGCCGTCGCTCCTTCCCACCGTTTGGGGGAACGAGCCATATATCGTGTTTGTAGAGGAAGGAAACCCAGCGGCCGTTGGGCGAAAACCGTGGGTTTCGCACTCCCTGCTTACCCGCTGCCAGCGGTCGCGCCTTCTCGGCCGCCAGGTCATAGAGATAGAGTTGCCCAGAGCTGGTGAACAGAATCGATTGCGAGTCCGGCGACCAGAGATAGGAAGCGACCGAATAGCGCATGCGACGTTCTCGCTCCCGCTCGTCCTTTGTGGCTTGCTTGACGGCAGGCGCCAGGGACGCTAACTTTTCGTTGGTCACGAGAACCCGCTCCTCGCCAGTGATGCGATCAATGGCCCACAGATCTCGCTTGTCACGGTCGCCACGCTGGAGGATGTAGGTGAGCAGCCGGCCGTCGGGACTCCAGCGCAACTGCGAGGGCGTCGGGCCAGTCAGGCCGCCTTCGGAGGCAATTGCTTCCAGGCGAAGCTTCTTCGTTGCCGCCGAGCCTGCCACAAAGACCAGCACGGGCAACAGCACCAGCAAGACTGCCCAGGGGCGGCGCCTAAAGCTCCGACTTAGCAGTGCCGGCGGATCGACAATTTGACGAGAAGCCATCGTTTTACCGAAAGGCCGCGATCAGCGATTTCGTGATTCCCAAGACTCGCTCGCGCCAGATCTCGGCCTCGGGAAACAACTGTCTCAGCTCGCGTTCATCCATCATTCGGATGTCGCGCAGGAAGTCGTCGCACCCTTCGGGCGTCGGACGCACCAGGATGCCCCAAACCGTGAAGTTGCGCAACAGGCGCCGCTGGAGCTTTTTGGGGAAATAGTGAACAAAGGGTGTCATCAAGTGAGGCTCTACAGGGAACCAAAAATTCGGCGTCTGGACATAGTAGCGCTCTGCGACGCGTCCCAGCTCCCGGGCGAAAGATTGACGGTCAACGGGGTCCGAGATGTGCTCAATCACGGAGTTCGAAAAGGCGACCTCGAACGACCTTTCCCGAAACGGGAGCATTCGCGCGTCGGCGATAACCCAACTGCACTGGCTCCGGCCGGGGGTAGGCCCCTCGAGGTTTACAACTGTGACGCGGGGCACGAGGTCCGAGAACTGCCAGTAATACTCGTACCCCCCCGCGTCAAGCACACGGGTGTCCCTGGACACTCCGAACTCCTGTAAGAATTTCCGGAAGCGCTTGCGGCGAAAGTAGCGTCCAAGTGGCCGGTGGAGACTGGGGATACTGAGCCGGATAGAGGCAGCTCCTTTGCTTTCGCCGCGGGCGTCGCCGGCAGCGCGGAACAAGTCGCAGATCTAAGTTTACGGCAAACCAGGCTGAGCGCCGGTTCTCACCACCTGACGGTCGAAGCACGCGATAGGTATGCCAGGGCCAGCGGAGAGTAGCCCTAGGACGCTGCGAGACATACGCCGGCGGGCTACAGCCGCGTCACTTGCCTGTCCCGTATCAAGTAGACGAGCGCAACGAGGAAGAGAATAACCCCGTTTGCCGCGATCACCAGCGGGGCAGTAAACCGATTGGCCAGTGATCCGACCGTCAGGTTGCCCAACGGCATCGCGCCGCGGAAGGCGGTGTGGTAGACGCTCAGGATGCGGCCGCGCATCTCCTCCGGGGCGAGCAACTGCACGAGGGAGTTAAGCAGTGCGAACACGGCCAGAATCGCTCCCCCAGCGAGGAAGATGAAGGCGCAGCCCAGCCACAGGTGGGTGCTCAGGGCGAAGGCCAGAGTGGCAACGCCCAATCCCATCTGCATCAACAGAGACGTGCGACCCTTGCGAGGCGTGTTGCCCAGCCAGGCGACGAACAGGGCACCCATCACAGCACCGGCGCCGGAAAACGCCATCATTATGCTATAGCCTTGTGCTTCGAGCCCGTACGTTTCGCGTGCGAACACCGGCAACAGCATGATCAACGGCACGGCTAGGAATGCCGTGATCGTCGACAGCAAAACCAGCGCAAGCAGGCTGTGATGCCGGTAGACGAACGACAGACCCTGTTGCAGGCTCTGGAGGACGCGAGCCTCGGTTTTCTTAGGCACGAAGCGCAGCCGAATGATGAGAAGCGAAACGATGACGGCCAGGAAGGATAGGCCGTTGATCCCGAAACAAGCCGCCGCTCCGAGTGTAGTGAACGCGAGTCCACCCACGACAGGTCCGACTACGCGGGCAAGGTTGAACTGGATCGAGATCAAAGCGATTGCGTTTGGCAGGTCCTCCTCGTCCACCAAAGAAGGAATCAGGGCCTGGTACGCCGGACCGCCGAAGGCTTGGCCGACCCCGGTGACGAAGGCTGCCGCCATGATGTGCCAGACAGCGATCACGTCCCACCAGAGCAGCAGTGCCAGCGCGAAGGCGCTGAGCGTCTGGACGTACTGCGAAAACAGCAGCAGCTTGCGGCGGTCCATACGATCAGCCGCCACGCCTCCCAATAGGGAAAACAGCAGGATCGGAGCGCCGTTGAGGAACGCCGTGAGCCCCAGCAGGAAGGCCGATTCGGTCAACGTGTAAACCAGCCAGCTCTGGGCGACCTCCTGCACGAACGCTCCGGTCGTGGAGGTGAACGCGCCGGCCCACATCAGCCGAAAGTTGCGGTAGTGGAAGGCGCGAAAGGTTGCCCTAACGACACCCGGCTTCGCAGGGGGCGGGTCGGTCAAGTCAGAGTTGGCCTTCGGAGAAGAAGTGCTCATTCCGCGGGGTTTCTACAGTGGGGCTTGTCAGGCTAGGGTGGTAGACAGGCGGAACCATCTTCTCACAGACCGTGCGATGCAGGGGAGCCGGCGGGTTGCGGTGGCGTCCGGGCGCCTTGTGGCGCACGGTCGGTGGTGTCGCGCTAACGGATTGATCGGTTGGCACGAGCACTGTGTAGCGAGCACATCAACACGCCGAAGGACTGCCTGATAGGGCTATAATCGGTAGTTCATTTCAGGGGATTGGCCGACGGACGAGCCCTGCCGGCCCTATTTCACTATCAGTTGCGGAACGCGAGACGCGAACCATGTCCCAGGTAGAAGAAGCGACTAACCCACAGCCGGCCTCCGGTGAACCGCTTGATGGTAGTGGCATCGCGGGACACCCGCGCGGGCTGACGACGCTATTCTTCACCGAGATGTGGGAGCGCTTCAGCTACTACGGCATGCGAGCCATCCTGATCCTTTTCATGACCGCCCCGCTTACCGGGGTCAATCCAGGGCTTGGCTTCGATCCAGCTAAGGCTGCGCCGATCTACGGTCTCTACACGTCGATGGTTTACCTGCTCGCTCTGCCAGGCGGCTGGGTTGCGGACAAGCTATGGGGACAACGAAGGGCCGTGTTCGTGGGCGGTTGCATCATAGCCTGCGGCCACTTCTCTATGGCTGTTCCGATGGTGCCGACCTTCTACCTCGGGCTGATCCTTATTGCCCTCGGCACCGGGTTGTTGAAGCCGAATGTGAGTACCATGGTGGCCGACCTTTACCCCGAGGGTGGCGCCAGGCGTGACGCCGGCTTCTCCATTTTCTACATGGGAATCAACCTCGGGGCAGTTCTTGGAACAAGCTTATGCGGATTTATCGGCGAGGTGCACAACTTCCACTGGGGCTTCTCCCTGGCCGGCGTCGGCATGGTACTCGGGTTGATCCAGTACAAGCTTGGCGCTAAGCGACTCGGTGAGGCGGGTCTGTTGCGGTCGGCCGACGAGCCGCACGCCCTCCAACAGCGTGCCCGCAACTTCTACCTCACGGCAGCGGGAATCGCAGCCGTCGTTACGATCTTGGTGTTTCTCGCGACTTCCGGCGCGATCCTAGTTACCATTCAGCAATTGGCGACTTGGCTGGGGTACGGCATCTTGATTCTCAGCGGGCTGTTTTTCCTATACCTGTTCACTGCGGGCGGTCTGTCGAAGACGGAGAAGAAGCGCCTCGGCGTGATCGTTTGGCTTTATCTCCTCGCGGCTGTGTTTTGGTCCGGCTTCGAGCAAGCCGGCTCCTCCATGAATATCTTTGCGCGCGACCTTACCGACCGTGTCGTCTTGGGCTGGGAGATGCCCGCCAGCTGGTTACAGAATGTCAATCCCGTTCTCATCGTCCTGTTCGCACCGGTGTTTGGGTGGCTCTGGACCTGGCTGGCGCGCCGCAACGCCAACCCCTCGATCCCAGTCAAATTCGCTCTCGGCCTCTTCGGGCTGGCCGCCGGATTCTTTGTGATCTCTTGGGGCGCAGTGAACGCAGGGGTGGAGAGCCGGGTGTCCATGTCCTGGTTAGTGGTCACTTATTTCCTTCACACCGCAGGTGAGCTCTGCCTGTCGCCCGTGGGTCTTTCTTCGATGACGAAGCTCGCCCCGCGGGGGCGAGTCGGACAGATGATGGGTGTTTGGTTCATAGCCGCCGCTCTGGGCAACCTTTTAGCAGGTTTGGTCGCCGGCCGCCTGGAGGAGCTGGCACCAACAGCTCTTTTCTGGAACGTCGCCTTGATTGTGGGCGCCGCAGGTCTAGTAGCGATTGCCGTGAGCCCCGGTGTCCGCCGCCTCATGGGCGATATCGACTAGCCCACGGACTAGGCCGCTTTTCTCGCGAGTAACCTGGACCGGCGAGATCGCCGGTCCCTACTGCCGCAGCTTGTAACGACTTACGTAGGGACAAACGATCCCGTTTGTCCAGGGCGTGACATGTCAAAAAACCAGCGCGGTACGCAGCTGCCCCTAGTTGAGAAAGTAAGTTTGATACAGCGTGTCGCGCTGTTTGGGGACGAAGCCGGCACCGCGGATCATGCAGCGCAGGTCTTCTTCACTGGCTTGATGAGAAGCGCCGGCCTGGCGGACGACGTTTTCCTCGAGCATGACGCTGCCGACGTCGTTGCCGCCGAAACGCAGCCCGAGCTGGCAAACCTTCAGGCCCTGCGTGACCCAAGAAGTCTGCACGTTGACAAAGTTGTCCAGGTAGATGCGCGAGAGCGCCAGTGTCTTGAGGAACTCGACGGCGGTGACTTCTTCCTTGACGGATCTGCCGAGCGAGGTGTTCTCCGGCTGAAACGGCCAAGGGATGAAGGCCGTGAAGCCACCGGTCTCTTCCTGAAGCTGCCGCAGCGTCTCCAGGTGATTGACTCGGTGTTCGTAGGTTTCCCCGCAACCGAACATCATTGTCGCCGTCGTTCGCAGGCCTAGGCTATGAGCGGTCTTGTGCACGTCGATCCACTCGGCAGTGTTGCACTTCAGGCGGGCGATCCGGTGCCGCACCTCGTCGTCGAGGATTTCCGCTCCTGCACCGGGGATCGAATCGAGGCCAGCGTCCCGCAAACGTCGAATCGTGTCGCGAATCGCTAGCCCACTCACCTCGGCTATGGTTAGGATTTCCGGTGCCGACAGACAGTGAAGATGGATCGGGTAGCGCTGCTTGATCCAGCCGAAGAGTTCCTCGAAATACTCGATCTTGAGATCGGGGTTGACACCTCCCTGCATCAACACGCCGGTTCCGCCGAGATCGATCGTTTCTTGAATCTTCTGGCCGATCGCTTCGTTCGGCAAAACGTAGCCTTCCTCATGCCCCATGGGGCGGTAGAAGGCGCAGAAGCTGCAATATTCGCTGCAGAAGTTGGTGTGATTGATATTGCGATCGATGATGTAGGTCGCAACGCCGTCAGGGTGAAACTTGCGCCGAACCGCGTCGGCCTCTACGCCGATGCCGATTAGGTCGTCGCTGCCGAGCAGCTCGAGAGCTTGCCCTTTGGTCATCTCACTCCCGCTCAGCGATGGCGGGCTCTTCCAGGTAGGCAAGCTCAGTGAGCGGTCCGACGAGGCCTAGCTCGGCGGCCGAGCGAAGGAATGTGATGAGACTTTTCTGCTCGCGCTCGCCGAGATCGAAGCTCGTGTGCTCCGTCAGATAGCGGCGCACCAGTTCAGGCGACAGGTTTCGCTTTTCGCTCTCCTCGGCGATGACATCGTCGAGGTGTCGCCGGCCGTAGTCCGCGGAGTCGACGAAATGCATGGGCAGATTGGGATTGGCGGCCAGATTCTTCACCGCCCACACCGCAAAGACCATTGGAAGGCCCGTAAGGTCGACCCACTCTGCTCCCAGGTCGTACACGAATATCGGACGTCCGCGCCAGTCAGTCTGCTCCGGATCGAGCCGCAGAGCAGGGTCACCGATAATCAGCCCGGCGTCGGCGACCTCCAGCATGTCGTCGATCTTGGGGGGATACGGTCTCACCCTGGGACGCAAGCCGTACTTTCTGGCGAGCAGCACCTGGGCCAGGGCGACCGAGGTGCGGGAGCTGGTGTCGGCGGCGAAGGACTCGATCGTTTCGATCGGCCTGAGCGATATAAGCAGCACACTGCGAACAGCCCCCCGGCACGAAATAGAGCAACCGGGGAGAACCAATAGGTCGGGCTGTCGGGCTAGCTCGATGGCAGGTACCAACCCGATGTCCGCTTCCCCCGCCCGCAAAGCGTCAGCACACTCGGAAGGCAGCGAAAATCGCAAGTCAAACAAGCCCCGTTGCGGGCCGTGGGAGAGACCCCATACGAGCGGCGCGGTGTTCAAGTAGCTGACCGCCGATACTCTCAACCGATCACTCATAGCGAGCCTTTTAATTGTATCAGACCACTATTTGAATTCTATCGTTCCGCCCTTCCAGGCATGAGTCGGCCGATGCCCTAACCGCTGATCAAAATCACAAAAAGATTGTTCCAGCCCGGCTGGCGCCGGCTTCTTATGCCCGCCCGATGTCGAGCGTTCAAGGGCTTAGGAGAGTCGTCGGGCAAGTCGCGGTCTCTTCGCGCGGTGAAAGGGGGGCCGAACCGAGATAGATCTTGTTCGCAAACGCACCGGCGACCCCGGCGGGCTCAGTTCGGGTACCGCGGACGGATATGGCTGAGCTCGGACGTCGAGATCTGAAGGAAAGCGTCGACGAGTTCCGGGTCGAATTGGCTGCCGCTACCGCGAGCTAACTCCCCGCGACCCTGTTCGATGGGCCGCGCCGCGCGGTAAGAACGTTGCGACGTGATGGCGTCGAAGGTGTCGACGATGGCGAATAGGCGCGACGCCAGAGGGATTTGCTCACCCCGAAGTCCCCGCGGGTATCCGCTGCCGTCAAACTTCTCGTGGTGGGTGTAAGCCAGTTCCGCTTCGTCAGCGAGTCCGGGCATTTTCGACACCAGCCGGTAACCGATCTGGGGATGGTCGCGCATCACGGTCCACTCCCCGTCGGTCAGGCTTCCCTCTTTCAGTAATACGTTTCGCGGGATACCAATCTTGCCGATGTCGTGTAAGAGGGCACCGCGTTCGAGGCGGGCAAGCGCCTGGTCGGGAAACAAGCAGTGCTGTCCGAACAGGCGGCAGTAAGCGGCGACACGCTGAGAGTGCTGAAGCGTCTCGTAGCGCGTGCGCCTAAGCATTCGGAGGAGCCCCTGCAGTCCCTCGAATCGGCCGGCTCCGAGGACCCGCCGGTCGGCAAGGGTCCGTAGGGTTGTTCGAATCTCCGGGTGGCGGCGTTTGGCGTCAGGTTCCAAATAGCCGCCGCCTACAGAGACCACATCGCGAGGGAGAGAAGATGCCATCCGCCGTCGTCCCGACTTCCGAACAGTTATCGACAGACAGCGGCCCACGGATTAGCCTGGGTTTTCAGATTCAGCTCACGCCGGCACGCCATCGCGCCGGCCAGACGCGATAGCAAGAGAGTTTGAGACGTGGCTAGGACGACCACGAGCGAGCCGGAGGAAGTGATTCTCGAAGGGATCGCGTGGCGGACGAAGTCCGCAGGCTACTACACTAGCTTCGCCGAAATGGCGCTTGTTACATCTCCGGTTGAGGATTGCCCGCCGAGGTCGGCCGGGAGGGATTTGCCCTCGGCAAGCGTTTCGGCTATGGCTTGTTCGACTGCCTTCGCGGCTTCACCCAAGCCAAGAAAATCTAGCATCATGGCACCGCTGAGGATCATCGCAATCGGGTTCACGATGCCCTTGCCCGCGATGTCAGGCGCCGACCCGTGCACAGGTTCGAACATGGAAGGAGATTCTCGGGAGGGGTTCAAGTTCGCGCTCGGGGCCAGGCCTAGACTGCCGGTAAGAGCCGCTGCCAGATCGCTGAGGATATCGCCGAACAGGTTCGACGCTACCACAACATCAAAGGTTTCCGGCCTGCGAACAAAGTGGATGGCCGCCGCGTCTACCAACAACGACTCGGTTTCGATGTCACCGTAGTCCCGGGCCACCTCGGCAAACGTGTCGTCCCACAAGACCATGCTGTAGCCTTGTGCGTTCGATTTCGTGATCGACGTCACGCGCTTCTTGGCACCTCGGGTCCGCGCCAGCTCGAACGCAAACCGAACGATGCGCTCGACCCCGCGGCGGGTGAAAAGGGCCGTCTGAATCGCCACCTCGTCGGGTGTGTGGCGATAAAGGAAGCCTCCAGCCTGGCTGTATTCCCCTTCCGTGTTTTCGCGCACGATGACCAAGTCGATCCGGTCCGGGCGGCTTAGGGGAGTGCTTACGCCAGGGTAGAGTTTCGCTGGGCGCACACACGCATACTGGTCAAAGCCACGGCGAATCGGCAACAGCAGACCGTTCAGGGTCGTATGGTCGGGCACCTCGGGATGGCCAACGGCACCCAGCAAGATCGCGTCAAACAACCGCAACTGGTCGATGCCGTCGTCGGGCATCATCTGCCCATGCCGCAAGTAATAGGCCGTCCCCCACTCCAACTCCGTGTACCGAAAACTGACGCCGCTCGGCTCGGACACGGCGTCAAGGACCCTGCGAGCCTCCGGCATGACCTCGAGGCCCACGCCATCGCCGGGAATCATCGCGACGGAGAATTCACGCATTCGCGACCATTGTGGCATACCTTGATTGCTTTCGATCCTCGAACTTTGCCGTCCCGCTGGCCGACAAGATCACCCTAAGTGTCCGTCCTCGTAACGCTTGATAGGTTGCGATGAGTAGCCCCCCCTTACGCAAAGCAATTTGGATTAGGCCGATAAAAATTATCTTCTTGCATGAGTAGCGGTCCTCGCTTAGAGTGAGACTAAAGATTCGATCAGCAGGACGTCTGGTGGGGTCGTACAAGTGTTTGGGCGTTTCGCGGTCAGGCACGCCACTTGACGACGTAAGCCTTCGAAGAGAGACGTTCCCGGGGATTTCCGCTAGAGGAGAGATCCCGCAGCGTCTACATATTAGTAATACTTATAGGAAGGGCAGGGGCCGTTCAACATGACATCGGTTCATAGGATTGTGATTCCATTCGCCGCGGTGGCGCTGCTGGGCGTGGGCAACCTGGCGGCTCAGGACGACGAGAGCCCTGTGAGTGTGTCTTTCGACACAACGTTCGTGAACAAGTACGTTTGGCGCGGCCAAAAACTGAACGACAACGCGTCGCTCCAACCTGGCATCGCGATCGGTTACAAGGGTCTGACGATCTCTTCGTGGAGCCAGTTCTCGCACACGGGCTTTGGCGACAGCGGCGTCGCCGGCAACCACTGGACCGAGCACGATTTCACCATGGACTACGGTTTCGCGCTCAACGACAAGGTCTCGGTCAACGTGGGCTGGATCAACTACGCGTTCCCGAACTTCAACGACGGGCGCTATTCAAACGAGATCTACGGCGCGGTGAGCGTCGACACGATTCTGCAACCGAGCATCGGTGTCTACGGCGACCCGCACAACGGCAACGGCATGTACTACAGCTTCGGCATCGGCCATGGCGTTGACCTCGGTCATGGCTTCGCCCTGAGTCTGTCAACTTCCGTGGGCATCAACCAGCACCAATGGATCGACACGACCACCGTTTCAGACGTTGTTTTCGGGATAGGTCTTGATATTCCGATCAGCGATCACGTCACGCTGTCGCCGTTCTGGAACTACATTACGGGCGACGATGACCTGCGGACCGGACCGGATGCTTTCTTCTTCACCGGTCACCTCGGCGGAGTGAATCTGAACATCAGCTACTAGTCGTGATTGTCAGGCACGTTGGAGATCCCAAAGCGCCGCTACGGTCTCGGTGACCGAGGGGCTTCGCTGGAACAAAGAAATCCCCGCGATTCCCGCAGCACCCCTCCCCAGGCACTGGGACGCGTTCTCAAGCTGAACGCCTCCCAGTGCCAAAACAGGTATCTTCACCCGGTCGCAAGCCTCGCCCAGCGCCTCCAGTCCCTGAGCCGGACCGTACTGCCCCTTGGAGGCAGTTTCAAATACCGGGCCAAAGACCGTGAAATCCGCTCCCTCTGCCTCCGCCCGCCGCACTTCGTCGGCGCTGTGACACGAAGTACCGACTAAGAAGTCCTTCGGTGTCACCGAGCGGATGTTGGACGGACTTACCGCGCCGGCCGGCAAGTGGACTCCATGCGCACCAGCGGCCAAAGCCACGTCCACCCGGCTGTTGACGAGTATCCGAGTCGCGCCGGGGTTCGGCAGTTTAAGAATAGCCTCAGTGAGTCGGAGGAGTTCTCGCGCCGGGAGGTCCTTCTCGCGGATTTGCAGCAGGTCTAGCCCGGCTTCGAGTAGCCTGCTCAGGTGCTCGAGCAAGTCGCCTTGCTGCTGCCGGCGGTCGGTGATGGCGCAGAGCATCATGGGGGAACTTCCATCGCCCGCGAGGGCACCCGCTCGGCTCAGCGACCGTTCCTAACGGGACCCGACTTTTGCGCCCTCGCCCAAATCTCTCCCCCGTCGCAACCGGAGCCGCGCGTCAGCAAGCGGTCCGTTGATGTCGTACGGCACCCAGGAACCTGTGGTCATGCGAAGACTTCGCAAGCTCACGAAACTGAGCCGCGAACGCTAGTGAGCGGTCACGGCCTCGCGACAAGCAAAACAGAGCCGTGGACGGAAGGGGCTGTGAAAAAACCCTGGGTACAGTCCCCGCGCGCCGAACGTGCTCCCGGTAAAGTCCATGCGACAGCCCTTGATCTCAGGAATCTGCCTCGCCCTGCCGCGGGAAAACCCAAACGGCGTCAGGAGGGAACTCGAGCGTCCAGCGCCGCGCATTCTTCCCCTTCTCGTAAAGCGCTCGGGAGACATACGCGGAGAATGCTCCCGGGAAGACCAACCGCACCTGATCGGGCATTTCAATCACGTCAGTCAGAGACAGAGCGAGGTGCTGTTGTTCCACGGCGCCGTTAGACGGAGCGGCGATCACGCGTTCGGGCCGAATGCAGAGCTGGACGCGTTCTCCAGCCGACCGGCCCGGCAGGAAGGACGTCAAGATTCGAAGCTCGCCCGCCTGCAGCCGGGTCTGATTCTTGTCGGGGTCGAGTTCCGATACCACAGCCTCCGTCACGTCGGATAGGCCCAGAAGCTGGGCAACCGCGGTCGAGGCGGGGCGCTCGTAGACTTCGCGCGGCGGCCCTTGCTGAACGATCCGTCCGTGGCGGAAAACCAGCATCCGATCTCCCAACTCGAAAGCTTCTTCCAAGTCGTGCGTGACCAACAGCATCGGCAGCCGATACTCGGAACGGATTCGGCGCAGAATATCATACAGCTGGCGGCGCAACCCAACGTCCAGCCCCCGTGCGGGTTCGTCAAGCAGCAGCAGGCGCGGCTGATTCACTAGAGTGCGTGCCAGCGCGCCGCGCTGGCGTTCGCCCCCGGACAACTCGTGCGGTCGGCGACCCGCCAGTGCCCCTAGCCGGAACGAGTCCAAGACCTGCAAGATCCGGCGTTTTCTGTGTCCGGGTTCTAGATCGGCGGCGGCGAATTCGAGATTCCCGCGCAGACTCATGTGGGGGAACAGAGCGTCCTTTTGAAAAACGTAGCCGCAGCGCCGTCGACGGGCCGGCAGAAAAGTCCCGCGATTGGAATCGAACAGCGTTTCTCCCGCTAGGCGGACGTAGCCCGAATCCGGTTGCACGAATCCGGCGACAGATTCCAGGGTCAGTGTTTTCCCCGAGCCGCTGGGGCCAAACAGCACCGTGATTTCGTCTCCAGCCTCGAAGGAGACTGAAAGCCTAAAACCGGCGGAATCCGGCCCACTCGGGTACGCCTTTTCGAGCTGTGCCTCCAGGGTCGTCATTAGTACGCCCGCTTCGCACCGGCGCGGTTTACCAGGTAAAGCACGCTGACCGCAAGAACCGACATTACGACCACCAGCGAGTTCGCCAACAGTGTGTCGCCGGCTTGATAGGCGTCGTAAATGGCCACCGACATGGTTTGCGTCCTGCCAGGCAGATTTCCAGCGATCATGATCGTCACGCCGAAGTCTCCCAGCGACCGCGCAAAGGCGAAAATCGTCGCCGCGATAATCGAACGCCGGGCCAAAGGCACGCTAACCCTCCAAAAGACCCGCCATTCACTCGCTCCCAGGCTGCGAGCCGCATTTTCCAACGTGTGATCCACAGAGTCGAAAGCAGCCCGCGCCGCTCGAACCAAAAGAGGAATGGAGTGGAAACATGCCGCCACGACAGCCGCCTGCCAAGTGAAAACCAGAGGTTGGCCAAAGACACCTTCGTAGACCTGACCGACCGGACTCGCGCGGCCCAGTAACACCAGCAGGTAGTAGCCTAGCACCGTTGGCGGCAGCACGATTGGCAGCGTGACCAGCGTCTCAAGGAGGTTCTTGCCCCAAAACCGCCCGTGAACGAGCGCATACGCCACCGCTAGACCCACTGAGATCGAAACGATCGTCGCCAGGCAAGCCACCCGCAAGCTCAACCACAAGGGAAACCAATCCACTGTCTGTAGAATTGACATTTGCTTAGATGAGATTATAGCCGGAGGCCCCCTCCCTAGTGGTGTACTCAGATTGGCTTAAGAGTCCCGTGGTGAGATCTGCGGTCCGATCCCTAGCAGCCCGTGGTAGAAGTAGGTTCGGCGAAGAATGGGGACTGTCAACGATTTCTCTTCCGCTAACTGCTTTGTTTCCAACGCTGGTCTGGACGACGAAAATCGGTGACTGTACCGATTCTGTGGGACGAAGGACTTTCACCACGAGCTGTAGGGTCAGCCTACCGAGGCGTGATCCTCGATGCGGTGGATAAGAAGTCACTTTTTTTAGAATCACTTACAAGAATTCTGGCACGCAGGCCACCTTCTATATTGACAATGTAACACTAAAGTTTAATAATAGATAGAGGCTAAGAAAATACCCCTGTGGACTCTCGCCCACTTGAATCGCCGAGTGCGGGCCCGAGATCTCTGCGGGGATGGTTCAGGAACAAGGAGAAGCCACAATGGCGAAGATTATCGGGATAGACCTTGGCACAACGAATTCGGTCGTTGCCGTCATGCAGGCGGGACAGCCTGCAGTGATTGCCAATCAGGAGGGAGGGCGGACGACGCCCTCGGTGGTGGCGTTTACCAAGACCGATGAGCGGTTGGCGGGACAAGCGGCCAAACGACAGGCGATCACGAATCCAGAGAACACGGTTTTTTCCATTAAGCGCTTCATGGGCCGGCGTGCCGAGGAAGTGACCGAGGAGACCGGGATGGTCCCCTACGAAGTTGTTCCAACTGGTGAGCTGATCAAGATCAAAATCGAAGACAAGCAGTATCCGCCGCAGGAGATTTCGGCCGTCATTCTCAGCAAGCTAAAAGAAGCGGCTGAGTCGTACTTGGGTGAAAAGATCACCAAGGCGGTGATCACCGTCCCTGCGTATTTCAACGACTCACAGCGGCAGGCCACGAAAGATGCCGGAAAGATCGCAGGGCTTGAGGTCTTGCGAATCATCAATGAGCCGACGGCGGCGGCTCTTGCCTATGGCCTTGACAAGAAGAAGAACGAGACGATTGCGGCTTACGACTTTGGGGGCGGCACCTTTGACATTTCGATTTTGGAAGTCGGCGAGGGTGTCGTCGAGGTCAAGGCCACCAACGGCGACACGCACCTGGGCGGTGACAATATTGATCACATGTTGATCGAGTGGATCGTCGGAGAATTCAAAAAGGAGCAAGGGATTGATCTTTCCGGCGACAAGATGGCTCTGCAGAGGCTCAAGGAGGCCGCCGAGAAGGCCAAGATGGATCTCTCCACGCTTCTCGAGACCGACATTAATCTGCCGTTCATAACAGCCGACGCCAGCGGCCCGAAGCACTTGCAACTGAAGCTGACTCGGGCGCGGCTCGAGCAGATGATGGAGCCCCTCTTGAGGCGCACGATGGAGCCTTGCAAGCAGGCTCTCGCCGACTCCGGACTATCTCCCAACCAGATTGATGAGATCGTTCTCGTGGGCGGCTCGACTCGCATCCCTCGAGTCCAGCAGATCGTCAAAGATCTGTTCGGCAAAGACCCCCACAAGGGCGTCAATCCTGACGAAGTCGTTGCCATCGGAGCCGCGGTTCAGGGCGGCGTGTTAGGCGGAGAGGTCAAGGATGTTCTCTTACTCGACGTAACACCGCTATCCCTCGGAATCGAGACTCTCGGGGGTGTGTTCACGAAGCTGATCGAGCGCAATACCACCATTCCCACCCGCAAGGGCGAAGTCTTTTCGACCGCTGCCGACAGCCAGACCTCGGTGGAGATCAAGGTCTATCAGGGCGAGCGTTCCATGGCGTCGGACAATCGCTTGCTGGGCGTCTTCCAGCTAGTCGGGATTCCACCGGCTCCGCGGGGGATTCCGCAGATCGAAGTGACATTCGACATCGATGCCAACGGGATACTAAACGTATCCGCGAAGGACAAGGCGACTTCGAAAGAGCAGAAGATCACGATTACCAGCTCGTCGGGCTTGTCGAAAGAGGAAATCGAAAAGATTGCCAAGGACGCCGAATCGCATGCGGCGGAAGACCGCCTGCGTCACGACGAGGTAGACGCGCGCAATCGGGCGGACGCGATGGTCTACAGCACCGAGAAGACACTCAAGGAGCATCGCGACAAGGTCAGTGACGAAGACGCTAGCAAGATCGAGGCTGCCATTGAGGAGACTCGAAAGGCCGTGCAGGGAAGTAATCTCGATGTGATCAACAAAGCAATCGAGAACCTAACCCAGGCAAGTCACAAGTTGGCCGAAGCTATGTACAAGTCCACGGCATCCGAGACTCCTCCTGATGGAGCACCGCCAGATGCCGAAACAGCCGGGTCATCGGATGGCGCGGGTGCAGGTGACTCGGGAGGCGAAAAGAAAGAAGACGATGTTGTCGACGCCGAGTTTGTTGACGTCGATGATAAACCCAAGGGGTGACGAGAAGACATTACCTTTTTCTGGCGGCTGCAGATCGATACGGCCAGCAGTGGAGAGCGCTTAGCATTGCTTGCTGTAGTTGATAGGGCGGATGCTGTGACCTCGACGGAACAGAAAGACTACTATCGGATTCTTGGTGTCAAGCGCAACGCCGGCGACGATGAGATCCGGAAGGCCTACCGCAAGCTTGCCCGCAAGCATCACCCCGATGTGAACCCCGGGGATAAGGCCGCCGAGGACCGCTTCAAGAATATCCAAGAAGCCTATGGCGTCCTCAGCGATCGTAAGAAACGGCAGATGTACGATCAGTTCGGTTTCTACTCGGAGACGGGCGCCTACCCGGGAGCGGGCGGGGGGGCTGGCCCGGCGGGGTTCGACTTCAGCGGCTTTGACTTTTCTGACGTTTTCTCGCAGGCCGGTCAGGGTGCGCGTCGCGGTCAGGGATCCGGATCGAGATGGGGCGGATTCTCCGATTTGTTCTCGCAATTCCTTCGCCCCGAGAGACCGGAGCCACCGGAGAAGTCGAAGGCGGGCGAGGATCTCGAATACACGGTCGATATCGGGTTCTGGGACGCCATTCGCGGCACGACTCTGCGGCTGAGCGTTTTTCGGCACGAGACCTGCGCGCAGTGCCGGGGCCAGGGGAACACCGGCGCGGGCGTGGCGGTCTGTCCCGAGTGTGGAGGCGGCGGTCAGGTGAATCAGAGCGTCGGCGCCATGCGATTCAAGATTGCTTGTCCTCGTTGTCAAGGGCGAGGACAGCTCCGGAACGCATGCCCGGGGTGCGGGGGCGACGGTCGAGTTGGCCGCAACGAGTCCGTCGAGGTTCGTATCCCTGCCGGAGCTCAGGATGGGTCTCGACTAAGGGTGGCGAGCAAGGGGAATGCGGGTAGCGTGGGTGGGCCGCCCGGCGACCTCTACATCACGACGCAGGTCGGCGCTCACCCGGTCTTCGAGCGCAGGGGGGACGAGATCCACATCGTTGTACCGGTTACCATTCCAGAGGCTGTGCTCGGAGGCAAAATCGAAGTGCCCACGATCGATGGGAAAGCACGCCTGAAGATTCCACCCGCAACCGATTCGGGAAAGAGATTCCGGTTGCGCGAAAAGGGTGTTCTCAATCGTCGCACCAGCCGGCGAGGAGACCAGTTCGTAGAAGTGAAAATCGTCGTTCCACCGATCGCGGACCAGGCGTCGAAGGCGAGCATAAAGGAGTTTGGCAAGCTTAACCCCGAAGATCCGCGCAAGGCCCTTTGGGCGCAGGTCTAAGATGGCGAAAAGAAAACGAACTCAAGGCGGCTACACGATCTCCGTTGTCGCGGGTCAATTCGGCGTTCACCCGCAAACCCTCCGCCTCTACGAACGCGAAGGGTTGCTCAAACCGTCACGCACGGAGGGCAATACACGGCTCTACACCGACAAAGACATGCAGCGCCTGGAGGTGATCCTTTCGCTAACCCGGGATCTGGGCGTCAACCTTGCCGGTGTAGAGATTATTCTCAATATGCGCGAGAAAATGGAAGAGATGGGACGCCAGATGCAGGAGTTTGCCTCCTACGTGACCGAACAAATGGGATCACTGCCTCGCGAGCCCCCGCCGAGTTTTTCTACTTCTTTGATTCCCTTCAAGAAACCTTCGATCGACCGATTGCGCACCGCACCGGCCAAGAAGGCAAAGACAGGCCGTTAGCTTGTAAATCCTCCTAGAAACAACCTTGGTGCGAAGGGTTGTGGTCGGCTGACCCGGTTGTGCGCGATCGACACCCTTACAGAAGTTACGCCGACTAACGTTCTTACATCTTCCAAGTTCCCCCTCTCTTTTCCTCCAAAGGGCCGATACGTGTAGATAGGGCTACCAGCTGCCCGAAAGCGCGGAATGCAATTCTTTCTTCGGCTTCTGATCGTGAGCTGTGTCGCTCTGTCGAGTTGGTGGCAGGTGCAAGCCCGCCTTGGATCTTCGAAGTCGGTCGCCATCCTGCTGGCAGGAATGGGGGTGCTGGCGGTAGTGTTGACCGCCAAGGGCAGGCGCCTGGGTCTGTGGCTCTCCCTAGTCCTTAGCTTGGGGTATGCCGCCGGAGTCGTTCTCTCGATACCGCGGGAGTACCTGCACGAAGCCTTGCCGTTTCTGAGTTGGTGCGCCCTGGCGGTGTTGTCATGCGCTGTGTTGCTATGGTCCACCGCGGAGCGCAGTCCGCAAAGGAAGCCAACCTATGAGCGCCATCCGCAGTATTGACGAGCGCTCGCCGTAGCCCGCTGTATCGCGCCCCGACAAGCTAAAGCTTGTCTGCACTGCCGCCACCGAAACCCGGTAGCGACCGCCACTCTTGGCGGTCCTAGTTTCGGGTAGCGGCCGGCAATCCTGCCGGCCGGATGAACGACAAGCTAAAGCGCTCGACTTTCAACCAAACGGACGGTGACCTCACCCGACAAACTGTAGGCCGGGGCGATCTACACGACCTGTTGCTGCGGGCCATGGCCACCGGGCCTTTCGCCCCAACCGCTGTCATAGTGACGAGAAACGCGGGCTAAAGGTGATCCGAAGCCCTGCTCCCCCCACGGCGCAAAGCAGCTCGAAAACCTAGGTACCCGGCCGTCAGCGCGCCGAAAAGATGCTGGAACCAAAAACGGTTGCCCAGATAGTAGACGTCGATTCGCTCTAAGCTCTCTCGAGGCGAGTCGGGGCGGAGATATCCGAGCCGGGTCGAGCAGCCCCGCGTGAAGTGCTCGCTGACCAATGCACGAAGCGCCTTGGATTCGGCGCCATAAGGATAGGCGAAGTGTTTAACCGGCCTGCCCACGTGGTCTTCGATTCGTTTTTGCGAGCTAAGAATCTCTTCCGTAGCCGCTGCCAGGGGCAACTTTGTCAAGTCGGGATGAGTGGCCGAATGGGCGCCGAATTCGATCCCGTGCCGGCTCAGCTCTTCAATCTCCGACCAGCCGAGCAAAGCTCGTCCGCCGAGGCCCGGAGGCTGCGAGGGCCAGTCGTTCGTCTTGCCGCAATAACCGGAGACCAGGAAGACTGTTGCGGGGAAAGCGTATTGGAGAAGCCAAGGGAAAGCCTGCGGAGAGAAATCGGCAAAGCCGTCGTCAAAGGTAAGTGCGACGGCAGGCTGAGTTTCCTCGCTCCGGCGAGGGCCAAGTATGTCTTCGAGCGAGACGACAGCGATCCCCTGCACGACCAGGCTGCGTATATGTTGGCGGAAGATCTCGGGACGTAGAGAAATGACCGCACCGGAGGGATCGAGCGAATGGTAGGTTAGAATGGCGCGCGTTGGTAGCATCAGTCGGTCTGAGAACAGCTTCCACCGGGCCCGAAGAGGTAGCCGCTCAACTCGCCGACCACCCAGACGGCGTAGAGCAGCAAAAGCAGCGGGGAACAGGCAAGGAATTCCCAGCGGCGTTTCCGCTTGGAGAAGACAGCCTGGCCGGCCCGGTACAGCAGCCGCAGTGGTGTCAAAGGCGATAACAAGATTCGCGCTTGCAAAGCCCAAAACCGCAGTTTTGAAAACCGCCTAGCGGCAAAGCAGCGTCCGTGTTGAAACCGTAGCGCGCAATAGCCAACCAGCCCATAGAATTTGCCGTGGGCCACCGATGCATCCGGTTCCAGCCAAAGCTCCATTCCTCTGGCGAGCAGCTCCTGGTGTACTTCATGTTCCCAGAATCCATCTGTGTAGATGTCCGGGAGCGACTCAAGCAGCTCGCGGCGATAGCAGGCGTTGCATCCCGTGAGGGAGTTCACCGCGCCTCGCGGGGCCGGTGGCATGGCCCTGGCGTAACGGGAGAAATAGATCGCCCACTCGACGAGACCGCCGCGGCGGCCGTTGATGACCGGGCCGCCGGCCGCGCCAATCTTCGGGTTGTCCAGTGATGGTGCGAGTGCCGCGGGCCAGGATTCGCTGAATGAACAGTGATCCTCGGTGATCGCAACCAGCCGCCCGCGGGCGCGACGAATGCCTCGAGCTCTGAGCTGTGGGACCGAACAAGCGCCAGGCACCTCAACCACTTCAAGCCCAGGACGTTGCGCCTTTAGTTGGTGGAGCAAAAGGGCACTTGGGTCTTCCGTGGAAACGACAGCGATCACCTCCAGGCCCTGGCGGTCCAGCAGTGCACGCAGGGTCGAGACAGCCGCTTCGGGAGCCAAGCGGACGGGCACCACGACAGAAATCTCCCCGTCTTCAGTCATAGTTGGCGCAGATCCAGAGCGTAGCACTAGTTCCGATAGATCTGTAAAAGCACGAACAGCGCGGCTCGAGAATTGCACGGCCCATCTCGATTCCGACCGGGTCGCAGGAGGGGGGCTGCCGGTAGCTTGTGGCCAGCTTCGCCGATCACCAGCCGATATATGATAGATCAGTGCTGTCCGGGGAAAGTCGCGCCATCGGACGGTAAGTCTCGACCGTTCAATGTCTTATGGCCTGTTTTGCCCGGGAACGATTTGAAATCCCGAGGCCGCAAATGGTCGCCTGAACGGAGCATCCGGACGCGGCACAATGAGGGATGAACCTTGGCCGTACGGTTTTCTCCCAACTGATCGAGCACCTACCGAGCAAAGAGTTTCAGAAATGTGTATCGCGCTACCGCGGCGATTCCTATCTGAAAAGTTTCTCCTGCTGGGATCAGTTTCTTGCGATGGCATTCGCCCAGCTGACCTATCGGGCAAGCCTCCGCGACATCGAGACGTGCCTGCGTTCGATGCACGGCAAACTCTACCACATGGGATTCCGCGGCAGGGTAGCGCGCTCGACACTGGCCGACGCGAACGAGTCGCGCGACTGGCGGATCTACGCGGACTTCGCGCAGGTCTTGATTGGCATGGCACGGCCGTTATATGCCCACGACCCGATCGGTGTGGACTTGGACCAGACTCTGTACGCTCTCGACTCGACAACAATCGACCTCTGCCTGTCGCTGTTTCCGTGGGCGAGATTCCGCAAGCAAAAAGCCGCCGTGAAGATGCACACGCTGCTGGATCTGCACGGCAATATTCCCACGTTCATCCGCATTACTGGAGGCAAAGTGCACGACATCAACATCCTCGACGAGATCGGCCCGGAGGCCGGCGCGTTCTACGTCATGGATCGGGCCTACGTCGATTTCGAACGCCTCTTCGTGTTCACTCTCTGCTCGTCGTTCTTCGTCGTGCGAACCAAGAAGAACATCTTGCTCCAACGGCGCTACTCGCATCCCGTCGACAAATCCACGGGCTTGCGCTCGGATCAGACCGTCATACTGGCTGCCATCGAATCGGCCCAAGCCTATCCCGACCCGTTGCGGAGGGTCAGTTACTTCGACGCCCGGACGAACAAGCGGCTGAAGTTTCTGACCAACAACTTCGCGCTCCCGGCGCTGACCATCGCCCACATCTACAAGTCGCGTTGGCAGATTGAGTTGTTCTTCAAGTGGATCAAGCAACATCTGCGAATCAACTCGTTTTACGGCACCAGCGAGAACGCCGTCAAGACGCAGATCTGGATCGCTGTCTCGATTTACGTGCTCATCGCCATCGTCCGGAAACGCCTCGGGCTGGAAGCGAGTCTTTACCAGATTCTACAGATTCTCAGCGTTACGCAATTCGAAAAAATGCCCCTTTTACAGGCACTCCAGCCATCCGACTCCCCAAACGAATCCCCCTATGACCCCAACCAATTGATTCTATTCGACTTTTAACCGGACAGCAGTGATGATAGATAGGTCCCCTGGCGCCTCGGGGCAATTGCGCCGTGGTACCAAGACTCGGGAGGCGAAGTGGTGAGCCAGAGCTACGATGTAGTCGTGATTGGAAGCGGGCCGGCCGGCCAAAAAGCGGCGATTGCAGCGGCGAAGCTGAACAAGAAGGCGGCCGTTGTGGAACGAAGCTTCGCCGTCGGCGGAGCCTGTTTGCATTACGGCACAATCCCAAGTAAGACCCTGCGTGAAGCGGTCTCCTATTTGTCCGGCGTTCGCCAAAGGCAACTCTACGGCGCCGCCTACCGAGTCAAAGACAAGGTCTCGATCGAAGATCTGACGTTCCGCACGGAGCGAGTGATCGAGAGCGAGGTGAACGTCGTTCGAGACCAGTTGCTTCGCAATTATGTAGACATCCTTCCCGGAACAGGCTGTTTCATCGAGCCGAAAAAGGTTCTCGTCACGCAAAACAATGGCACCCGCATCTTGAAGACCGACAATGTGATCATTGCCGTGGGTACCAAACCCGCGCGTCCCGCGGGCATCGAATTCGATGATCGCAAGATCATCGACAGCGACGGGCTACTGAAACTAGAGCAGATTCCACGCAAGATGACTTTCGTGGGCGCTGGAATCATCGGCGTAGAATATGCCACGATTTTCCGAACGCTGGGGGTCCGCGTGACGGTGATTGACGGGCGGGACCGGCCGCTGGACTTTGTAGACGACGAGATCGAAGACTCCCTCTACTACCACATGCGCGACAAGGGCATCGTTTTGCGGTTCGGCGAGAGGGTCTCAGAGGTTCACCCTGCGGAGGACGGTCGCGTCGAGGTATCGATGGAGAGCGGCAAGAAGCTGACTACGGATGCCCTGATGTTCGCCGCCGGGCGGGAGGGCGCGTCCGCGGATCTCAACCTCGAAGCCATCGGTCTCAAGCCTGACGCACGAGGTCGTCTCAAGGTAAATGAGTTCTACGAGACGGAAGTCACGGGTGTTTACGCGGTCGGCGACATCATTGGATTCCCAAGCCTAGCATCCACGGCCAGAGAACAAGGACGCCTTGCCGCCCTACATGCCCTCGGCGAAGATCCCGGCAAGATGTCGCACCGGATTCCCTTTGGCGTTTACACGATTCCCGAGGTGGCGATGGTCGGGCCGACCGAACAAGAATTGACCAAGGACGCGATCCCTTACGAGTCAGGCGTGGCTCGATTTCGAGAACTCTCCCGCGTACAGATTTCAGGTGGCGGTACCGGCCTGCTAAAGGTCCTGTTCCACCGCGAGAACCTGAAGCTGCTGGCGGTTCACATTATCGGCGAATCGGCCACCGAATTGGTGCATATCGGGCAAGCAATCATCGACCACGGGGGCACCGTCGAATACCTCCGCGACGCTGTGTTCAACTATCCCACCTTGGCAGAGGCGTACAAGGTAGCGGCCCTGGACGGGCTGAACAAGCTGTAACCTGCGTTTCTCACAGGCGCGAAACAGCCGTGTAGAGAACCCCGGTGCTGGGCGAAGATGCAGGGGCACGACACACCGCGCCCCAGTCGCAGACGGTTGTATATCTGGCAGCATGAGAATGGGACGTCGCTGCGGTTGAAAGAAAAAGACGTCGTGTTGTGTTTTGGGAACGCATGACCCGGCGAAACTCGATAAGCTGTGATATGTACTATGTCTCGACTCAGTGCCGGCCTCGCGCCCAAGAAGTCAAACCCCTCGCCGCATCTCGCACACACGTTGACTCGGACCCGAGGCAAGATGAGGAACCGCAGCACAAGTGAACTCATCGCTGCGGATCTTTTCTGCGGCGCTGGCGGGCTTTCCTTGGGGTTCGAGGACGCTGGATTCCAAATCGCCTTCGCTAACGACTTGGATGAGGACTGCGAACGAACCTACGTTGAGAACAATCCCGGAACGACGTTCATCCCTGGTTCCATCGAAGGCGTCACTGCGCGGGACATCTTTAAGCGGACAGGATTGGGCAGGGGCGACATTGACATTCTAATCGGCGGACCGCCGTGCCAGGGATTCTCGATCAACGCGCCGAATCGCGACCGCCGTGACGCAAGGAACTATCTGTTCGAGCACTACGGGCGGCTCGTACTCGAAGGTTTGAGACCGAAAGTCGTTGTGATGGAAAACGTCCCCGGCATGCTGTCTCTGGATCAGGGCCATTTCGTGGAGTCGATCTACACGCTTTTCGAGCAAGCGGGCTACCTGATGCAGCACATGATACTGTGTGCGGCCCACTGCGGAGTGCCGCAGGAGCGATGGCGGCTTATTCTCATCGGCACCAGGCTGAAAGAGCCCAAGATAACCTTCCCTGAACCGACCCACTCCGCTCCGGTGCGAGCGAACTTCACCGGTGGTCGAGCCCTTACATGGCTTCGCCAAATCGAGTTCATGGGACAGCAGCGCGTTCTTTTCGGGAAGAGGAAGCTATCGCCCTTTACAACCGTACGCCAGGCTATTGATGACCTTCCCATACTGTCTCTCAAGGAAGGCACGGACGAAAGCTCGTACAACGGACCGCCTACGTCAGCCTATCAAAGCAAGCTCAGACAAGGCAGCCGCAGGCTTTACAACCACGTTGCCGGGGCGTTATCGCACCAAAACTTGCAACGGCTCCGATTCATCAAGCCGGGAGGAAGCTGGCGTGACATTCCGTTTGACTTGCTGCCGACGGGCATGAAGCGGGCGCGCCGAAGCGACCACACACGCCGTTACGGACGAATCGCTCCAGACGGGCTAAGCGGCACCATTTTGACCAAGTGCGATCCACACTGGGGATCGTTCTTCCACTACGCGCAAGACCGCGCCTTAACAGTCCGGGAAGCCGCAAGGTTGCAGTCCTTCCCAGACACCTACCGCTTCCTCGGCAGCCGGGTCTCACAATACGTCCAGGTCGGAAACGCTGTGCCGCCCATTCTCGCCAATACCCTGGCCCAACACATCAGGAAGACATTCTTTGAGTGAGTGATGAAGCTCACCATCTCGGAAGTGTTCGGCCACTCCATCGACAACCTGAGTAGGCAGGCCAACCGAGACAGGAGTACGCGAGCATGCCCCTTCAAGAACGGTCCTTGCACGAAATCCAGCAAGAAGAATCCTCTCGGAGTTTGTACT
This sequence comes from Bryobacterales bacterium, assembly GCA_965248205.1. Taxonomy (GTDB): domain Bacteria; phylum Acidobacteriota; class Terriglobia; order Bryobacterales; family UBA6623. The sequence continues at coordinate 3,631,012 of CBDFIS010000006.1, read as the reverse complement.
CTCTCTGACGGTCGGGCGGCTACAGCGATCTGCCCTGTCCGCTTCACGGAAGCGAACCGGGTGTTTGAGGATGCGGCCCGCCTTGCGTTTGGGCGCGGAGCGATGTTCAGCCCAGTTCCCGAAGTGCGCATCCTTCGGTCGGGGACGCGCAAGGTCGGCAAGATCGACTATTTGCTGGCCCGCCTTGGCGACGCTGGCCTGCCAGTAGACTTCGCGGCCCTGGAGGTCCAAGCGGTTTACTTTTCCGGCGAAGAGATCCGGTCCCACATGGATTACTTCTTGCGGCATGGAAGGCTGAGTCCGGATTTCAAAGGCCGTCGTGCTGATTACCGTTCTAGCGCGCAGAAGCGATTAATGCCGCAGCTAGCTCTGAAGGTGCCAGTGTTTAGGCGGTGGGGCAAGCGATTCTTCGTCGCAGTGGACTCTATGTTCTTCGAGAGCCTCCCGACCTTCAGGGCCGAAACACAGCTGGCCAACAGCGAGGTTACGTGGCTGGTGTATCCGATTGCTAAGAAAGGCCAGGCCTATTCGCTTCAAGAGCCGCGTGTTGTCTACTCCCAATGGGACAATGTCGAGCACGCACTGAAAGAAGGAGAAGCGCCGCCACCTGCCGAGATTCTGGAAACTCTGCGAAAGCGAGTGCAAAGGCGCAATCCCCCCCCGGTGTTGAACGCATGAACGCCTGGCAATTGTGTGTCTGAAAACCGCCTTCACGGCTCCAACGAACCTCCTGCGCGCCCAACGTCTATGAGAAGGCCCTTAGGGGCGAGCTGGACTGAAAGAACAACTAGACTTTTCAGGATCGATGGCTGACATATTCACAAAAGAGAAGCGCAGCCAGATCATGTCCCGTATTCGAAGTACGGGGACAAAGCCGGAGGTCAGGCTTCACGCGATGTTGCGCGAGATTCTGGGTTGCCGGTGGCGCATCGACTGCCATCGGAAGGATCTTCCTGGCCAGCCGGATGTGGTAGTCCCGTCCCTCCAGCTGGCCATTTTCGCAGACGGATGCTTTTACCATTGCTGTCCGAAGCACGGGCACAAGCCGAAGTCAAATCGAGGCTACTGGGTACCAAAGCTAACTAGAAACCTTCGCCGTGATGCCGCGAATCGCCGGAAGCTTCGCAGGCTCGGCTTCTCTGTGTGGCGTTTCTGGGAACACGATCTGAAGGGCCCAAATGTCGAGCGCACCCAGGGTGTCATCCAGCGTCGCCTAAGCAAACGACGTAAGCAATTGCTGGAAGCCCATTAACGTTGAGGAAGGTCTGGCGAATGTACCGCAAACTAGCTCGGTCGAAGACCTCCATGACACTGTGTTCAACTATCCCACTCTAGCGGAAGGTCGAAGTACGCGATAGGCCCGCCGTGACTTCGTTGCGCTTGTTCGACATGCTCAAGCTCAGCCGTTCACGGTCACTGCCTTGGCCAAGTTCCTCAAGATGACAAACAAGATCCCGCTGGCAATTCCCAGAACCAAGTAAATCGCCCAGGGAGAGCGTTCTGAGAACGGCTTGGGCTCGGGTCGGTAGGCCGGGTTGTTCTGCTGAGCACTCAGAGGAAGCCGCAGCGGCTTCTGGGGGAGTCGACGAGGGAGCGAGGCGGCAAAGTCATACTCGGGCGCTGCCGCTTTGTGGTTGCCGTAATAAAGCTTGAACGGGCCTGCTCCCGCCGATTCCGCTTCAAAGATCACCTGGCCGCGCCACGCTGTGCGCGCTGATGTTGGAAATCGACAAAGGCGGGTTCCGATCGTCGGTGACCGTGAGCTTCAAACGGCGCACGAACTGTTCGGCGAAGTTGATTCTGAGTTCTCCCGTTTGGTTTGCTTCTCGGCGGACCAAGCGGCCGGATATCACGTGTCGTGGATTCGCCGGATCCTCGTCAACGATCTCCAGTCGATAGGGCCGTGAAAACGGGGCTTGGGCTACTGTCACGCTGAGGGCTTGGAGAGGTACTCGCCCGCGAAGGTCGATCCGGTAGCCCGAGGCCGGACGTCCCGCTTCCCTCGTTGGTTCGCGACCCCGCAAAATGCCAGGAAACTGTTGGACCTCGCCTTGCACCCGGATCGTCCGCCGGATAGTTACGCTTTCAATGATGGGCGCGGACCCATCGACTTGAGCATCTGGGTGGACGTGCACCCGCAGGTAGCGGTAGCGGCTGACAGGGTATTTCACGGTACCTTCGTCGACACCTCCTCCCGAGGCGGAGAAACGAAAGATCAGCCCACCGGAAACAACTGTCGACCAGCGAGAGCTGTCGTTACTGCCTTCCACCTCCACCCGGCGGCGAAAGTTCTGTCCCGCGGTATCGACTTCCAGTTCGTTGTGTTCTTCGCCGTAACGGCCCAAGTCATAAGAGACCTCGGCTACATCCCCCTGCCTCCCCCGGTTGTACTCGCGCGCATCAAAAGTGGCGCTCGTATGCTCAGCTTTCCGAATGCGCAGCGCGTAGGGAATCTCTTTTCCGGCGGCGGTATAGAGCCGCAAATCAGCCTGATCTGGGCGGGCTTGGTCGAGTGTTTGCCGATCGAGCACCACGTCTAGTAGACCAGCACTGGCACCCGCGGGTGGGATGTCCTTGAAATACCGCCAGCCGGTGAGCGCTTCCACTTGTTGAGCGCGGGTGCCTCGTGCAACCAGAATGCATGCGAACGCGAGCACCGCCGCTCGACAGCCGCGGCTCATAAGGGTTGCTCCCGGCGGAGGATGCGCTGGTAGCCCCAAGCCACAACCAATAACAGGACGCCGAGCGCTAGGAAGGCGATGACGCGGTACAGCTCTCGCACTTGCGACATGTCAACGAAAACCACCTTGAGCACGGTGATGCCGAACACAAAGAGCCCCACCCAGCGGACAAACACTTTTCGAAGACGGAAGCCGACCGCCACAAGCCCAGCGGCATAGAACGACCACAGCACCGACAGAACCATTTGCCCCGTCCATCGAATCTGTCGCACTTCATCGAACGTTCGACTGGGCGGCAACACTCCCTCTAAAGCGTCGTAGTAAGTATAGGTCTCAACCGACATCGCGAGCCAGAAAAGCCCAAGAGCAGCCAAGGCGGTTGTCAGGACAAAAGGTCCTTTCACCCCCCGGTAGAAATAGGCCGCCAGGAATAACAAAGCGACCAGGGCGAGGCCGCCCAGGAAATAGCGGTTCGCCACGGGACTAAACAGCCCCCGGCCTGACCACGGGGTGTCGAACGCCAAGTGTCGGAAGATCGCCAATCCAAGAACGACAGCCGAGAAGATTCTCAAAGACTGGCTTTTCATCTTGGGGCTTAACCAAGCCATGATCGCCCCCTGCGCGGCCCAACCGATCGTAATCCAGTTCGACTTCAGTTGAATCGGAATAGCGACAGTGACAAAGGTCAACGCCACGCCGATCAGCACGAACAGGGCCCGGCGGTCGGAGAATCGCTGCGCCATTCCTGCCCGGCAGATCCCGGCGTAGAGGGTTGCCATTACCAAAGCAAATGCACCCATCCATTCCGGGTAGTCTGCCTCGAGCAGGTGAAATGCCGTCGCGAAAAAGACGAACGGGTTAGTGAACAGCCGTGCCCATTCCTCGGCCGAGGACGCCCTGCTGCGATACTGCGGGGCCAAGTCGGCTATCAGAAAGAGGACGAAAACAACGATCTGAAAGATGATCGCGGCAGCCAGCTTCTCGAAATGATAGTGTTCGCCATACCAAGCCCAAAAAAGCAAATGCGTGAAGACGAAGGAACATGTTCCGACCCAGCGCCATGCGCGGACGATGCTCAGGATCACAACGCCTATGTTGAGAACGGCGATATAGCAAAACAGGACAACGTACTGGTCTCGTCCGGTCGAGAGGAGGATCGGTACCAGGAATCCACCAATTTGCGCCACCAGAGCAATGGCGCGGGAATTGTAGGCCGTGGCAACTAGGTGGGCCTGAACCACGACCAAGACGAGAAAAGCAAAAGCGACCCGCTGGTCGACTAAACGATAGAAGCCGAAGGAGGCGTAGATCGAAAGGTAGATCAGAATCACGCCCCCACTGGTAAGCACCCGCGAGAAATAGCGCCAGCCGGCGAGATGACGCCGCCATCCGGCCCAGACAAAGCCAAGACCGGCGGAGATGCCAATGATGACGCGGCCAAGTTCGCCAATCCAACGATTCTCAAACGCGTATTTTAGGAAGAAGGCCGCCCCAAACAAGATCAAGAAAACCGCAATCCAGCCAAGCCACCGCTGGCCGATGATTTCCTCCAATTGCGGGTGCCGCCGGTCCCAATCCACAGGCGGCAGCTCTGTTGACTCCGGCTGAGGCGCAGTTCTGGGGGCAGCTGGGACGTCCTCCGGCGGGACGGGGGGCTGCACGGGTTGCGGAGTCGGAGGAGCCTGGGGCTGCGGCACTCGTTCCGCTTCAGGTTCGACTTGGACAGGTGCCTCGGCCTCGGTACCCTTTGCGGTAGTCACGGCCTCGACCTCGCGCATGACACGCCGCAAAGCCGCCTCCACTCCGGCCATCCGGCGTTCCAGCCGGCCGATCCTGATCGTGCGCACCAGCGCTACGATCGGCAACACCACGACGCACACCAATACCAGCAGCAGTAGGAAGATCAGTGATTCGTCGGCACCGTGCATCGACAGTTGGTCAGGAGGCTGACAATGGCTTCAGCAGCCACTACGATCTACAGCAGTGGCTCTGAGAATTGTAGTCAAGTCCTCTTGGTGAAGCTACCCATTCCCGCTCGGCTAGGCCCTCAATCCAAGCACGAAGTTACTTCAGGGGACTTCGCCTTCGCACCCCGTTCGAACGCCGGGCCCCGCTACCCCAACGCCTTCTTCAATAGCTCGTTCACGACCTTAGGATTGGCCTGGCCGCGGGTCGCTTTCATCACCTGTCCCACGAAGAACCCCAGAACGCCGGTCTTGCCTTTGCGGTAGGTCTCGACCTGTTTCGGGCTGCCGGCGATCACCTCGTTGACGAGTTTCTGTAACGCGTCTTCGTCGCTGATCTGCTTCAGCCCTTCGGCCTCGACAATCTCCCGGGCCGAGCGCCCAGTTTCAAACATCTTTGCGAACACTTCCTTGGCCAACTTGCGGGTCAGGGTTCCGTCGGCAACAAGCTTTATGAGAGCGCCCAAGTCCTCGGCCGAAACCGGGGAGTCCGCGATGGACTTGCCGGCAGCGTTCAATGCACCCGCAAGCTCTCCTTGGACCCAGTTGGCCGCCATCTTGGGCTCGCCGGAGGCCTGGGCCGCGGCTTCGAAGTAGTTCGCAGTCTGTTGCGTAAGGGTAAGGACACGAGCGTCGTACTCCGAGACGCCGTAGTGTTCGACGAGGCGCAGACGTCTTGCTGCCGGCAACTCGGCCATCGAGGCCCGAATCTCTTCCCTCCACTCTTCGCTAATGATGAGCGGCATCAGATCGGGTTCGGGGAAGTAGCGGTAGTCGTGGGCGTGCTCTTTCGATCGCATAGCGACGGTCTCGCCCGTATCGACGTTGTAGAGGCGCGTTTCCTGCTGGATTCGGCCGCCGGCTTCGATGACGCCGACCTGGCGGGCGATCTCGTATTCGAGCGCCTTCTGGAGGAATCGGAATGAGTTGAGGTTCTTGACCTCGGCCTTCGTCCCAAACTCTTCCCTTCCTTTTGGTCGCACCGAAACATTCGCGTCGCATCGTAGGTGCCCCTTTTCCATGTCGCAGGTCGAGACGTCGATGTATTGCAAGATCTGCTTCAGCTCGATGAGGTACCCGAAGGCCTCGGCAGGATTGCGGATATCGGGCTCACCGACAATCTCGATAAGCGGAACTCCGGTCCGATTCAGATCGACGTAGCTGAACCTGTTGCTGTCTTTGAACCCATCGTGAATCGTCTTGCCGGCGTCGTCCTCGAGGTGGATCCGAGTGATGCCGACGCGTTTCGATGCCCCCTCCAAAGGCACTTCCAACCAGCCGTGCTCGGCTAGCGGCTGATCGTACTGCGAGATTTGATAGCCCTTGGGCAGGTCAGGATAGAAGTAGTTTTTGCGGGCAAAGCGAGAATAAGGCCGGATCTCGCAGTTCAACGCTACAGCCGCCTTGATGGCCTTGGCCACCACCTCGCGGTTGAGAACCGGTAAAGCTCCCGGCAAGCCCAAGCATACCGGACAGGTTTGCGTATTGGGAGGTTGGCCGAAGTCGGTCGCGCAGCCGCAGAAGATCTTAGTCCGAGTCAGTAGCTGGACATGAACTTCCAGGCCGATGACCGGCTCGTATTTCGCGATCGTTTCAGAGTCAGCGAGACCAACTGCGACCACGTCCATAGGCCTCCTTGGTGGGCATCTAGCGAGCCGATCTTGATGGGCATTATACCAGGGCGTTTTCGTTACTCTCTGGGAACTCCGGGGCCACGATTCGGCCGTTGTGGCAGTTGTCGAGTGGCCGGATTCAGTCCCGCTCACCCGGCAAGTGTAGTAGTTATGGAACGCGGAACGCGATACCCCTGAAACCCCTACGCCCGGTATAATAAGTGGGGACTGTCGGCCCCGGAGGTTGCGTGTTCCTCGACGTCAACATCCTGGAACGTCGAAAGATGGCCTTCGATGACCGCTTTCGACCCGGGACTATTGAGTTCTCCAGCAGCGACTGGAAGCAGGTCGGCGAGATCGAGGCGTCGGGTTCGGCCGAGTTGCTCGACCCCCAGGGCGTGCGCACGATTCGCGTTCGCGGCCGCATCCGGGGAGCGATGGGCGGAACCTGCGGTCGCTGTCTCGACGCCGTCGAGTCCCGATGTAACGAGGACTTTGACCTTTTCTACTACCCGATGAGCGTCATAGCCCGGAAAGAGGCGATCTCGATCGATACATCGGACACGGATCTCGGCTTCTACGAAGATCCGGGACTGGAACTGACCGATGTGCTGAAGGAGCAGGTGCTGCTCTGGTTGCCGATGCGCAGCGTCTGCCGAGAGGATTGCAAGGGGATATGCTCCCAATGCGGAGCGAACCTCAATCGGGGTGCGTGTGTGTGCGTGAAGAGCTTTTCGGACCCGCGCTGGGACGCCCTTCGAAAGCTGCAATTCCACAAACCGTCATAAGCTAAACGTATGCCCAATCCTAAACGCAGGCATTCTAAGGCCCGAACGAGCAAGCGCCGGGCGCACGACCACCTCAAGATACGGTCGTTGACCGCTTGTCCCAACTGCGGGGCGCAGAAACAGCCTCACCGGGTTTGCCCTGAGTGCGGCCAGTATCGAGGCCGCGAGATCGTGGAAGTAGAAAGCGAATAGCTCGGCGGCGTTCAGCTCTGGACTGGTCGCTGCCGCTCTTGCGTCAGAATCCCGCACTGTTGACCTTTGTGCGATAAACTTGTGGGCCCCATGACGACCATCACGGTGGATGCGATGGGCAGCGACGCGGCTCCCGGCGTCGAAGTCGAAGGCGCGGTGCAAGCCGCCCGCGAACACGGTGTCGGAGTCATCTTGGTCGGCAACGAGGACGCTGTGCGGGCGGAGCTGGATCGCCACGACATCGACGGGCTATCGATCTCCGTCGCCCATGCCAGTGAAGTGATCACCATGGAAGACAGCGCTGGCAAGGCGCTCAGAAGTAAGCGGGACAGCTCGCTCCACGTGGCGTCGCGTCTCGTGCGCGAAGGCCGTGCCCACGGGCTGATCTCCGCGGGCAATACCGGGGCCATCATGGTGACGACCAAGGTCGTCATGGGCGTGCTGCCGGGTATCGACCGGCCCGCCCTGGCGCAGGTGTTCCCGACGCTCCAGAAAACCTGGGCGGTGTTGATCGACGTCGGCGCCAACGTCGACTGCAGCCCTGAGATGATGGCCCAGTTTGCCATCATGGGCGAAGTCTACTCGCGCGTTATCCACCATCGGGACGCGCCCCGAATAGGCCTTCTCTCGATCGGCGAGGAAGAGCGAAAGGGGAATGAACAGACCCGCTGCGCGACGCCGCTGCTCAAACAGCTCCCCTTGAACTTCGTGGGGAATGTAGAGGGCCGCGACCTCTACAGCGGCAGCGTCGACGTCATCGTCTGCGACGGCTTTATCGGCAACGTCGCGTTGAAGGTAAGCGAGGGACTGGTCGAAGCGATCAAATCGATGTTGAGCGAGTCACTCGAAGCCACCCTCACGCGCAAGATTGGCTACGTTCTGGTACGGGAAGCCTTCGAGGATTTTCGCAAGCGGATGGATTATTCCGAATATGGCGGGGCTCCGTTGCTGGGCGTGAAAGGGGTCTGCATCATCTGTCACGGGAGCTCCAACGCACACGCTATCAAGAACGCCATCCGACTCGCCGCCGAATTCCACCAGGGCGGCGTCAACGATAAAATCCAGCAGACCCTCGTCGACGGGCTCGAGAATCTGCGCGCAGCCGGGTCGATCTCCTAGCCCTACGGGCTCAGGCTTGCCCGACTGGCGGCTGGTATCTTGATTTCCGGTATCTCGACCAGACTGCCGTCCGCAGCTTTGCTCAGCTTCAGGCGCTTGAAGGGCAACGTGGTTCTCCAAGCGGGGTAGCCATCCTTCGACCACAAATAGGACTATGTTACGCGGAGTCTTGCCGCAGGCATGTTTACCCCAAGGGTAATACCCTTTTGTGGTGTCAAACATGCATTCTCCTTGGAATTCCCCCTCGGTGGATGTTGGGAACCAGTCGGGATATCTGTTGGGATTCCTCCAGTCTACATACGACCAGTAGCAGGAAGCTCGGTCCCGCTTCTTCTTCGATTCAAAAAACACGAATACTTTGGCGCCTTGAACGCCGGTCCCCGACGCCTCTTTCACGGCGCCGCTGATGATGTACCGTTCAGCGGCGCACTTCGCCCGTGCGGGGTCGGCAGAAACAAGTAACGGCGCAAGCAATAGCCAAAGCCCTATCGCTCGCTGATAGTTGCTCCCACAACTCCGTCGGCAGACTTCAACAGGTAGTGGCATTCTACACCCCATCTCTCTCTAAGACCGTGCGGGGCTGCGCCTTCTCACCCTCACGGTCGGGGGGCCATCCTGAAAGTCGTAGGGTGTCCCCACTTTCCCGACTTTCCCCGACACCTGTCCTCTCTTGCCATCACTGTGGGTATTTCTGCTCAGTCTCCCGAAATACAAGTTTTCTCCGCTTCGCCTTTCCGCTGTCAAGTTCCGCTCGCAGGTCCCGTGTGAGTTCCGCGGCAGCCTTCTCAATCAGACCGAAGTCCGAACCGGTAAACGTGCTGCGAAGCAGTGGCGAAACCTCCCTGAAAAGGGCAAACCGGCTGACGTAGTCGAAGTCCTGCTTGGGCACGATGGTGACCCCATCGTCCGGTGTTCGCAGGGCTATCTGAGATTCCACATCGTAAGTGGATACGTCAATTCTCTCGATCAGGTCGCCCCGCAACGCGAGAGTCCAAAGCCTGCCTGTCGGCTGCCTTTGCGCCCGAATGATTCTCCGCTCTACACAATAGATCCGCAGACCGGACCCGGCGTTGTCAGCAAGCCAAAAGCGTCCTGTAAAGAAGGGGAGCACATGGGACTGTGCTCTGACAGTTAGGCTGGGGATATCCAGCAGAATAAGCCGGGTACGGTCTTGTTTAATCTCGTGCTCCCCGACGAGTACCATCGTTCGAGAAAGGGCTTTGACGGAGAGGCCGGCATTTGCAGACCTTTTAATGCCAAGCGAGTTGAGGTCGATCCTGCGGACTAACTCCTCACGATTCTGATCGACTACAGCGATTCTCGCCTCTTGTGGTGAGGAGACGTACAGATACTTGGAATCTGGTCCAATTGTATGGAGATTGTCGGGCCGGAGCGGGAAAGTGAAAGACCCTCGCACATAAAGATCGTTTGCGTTGAACTCGAAGCGGCGCCCGCGAAAGTTGTCGCGTTGGCGCACATCATCATACTGGACGTAGAAAGACGAAAGTGACGCCGGCAGCACTGCTACGTCGCCTCGACTGTCGACCAGCAAGCTGGTTTTTTCTCCAACAGAGCCGTCAAGGGAGTAGACGTATAACCTGCGCCACCACCCCCTCTCAGCTGATGGCTCCATCAAGAAGAGGACAGCGCGGTTTTCCTCTTCGAATACCCACCCGCGGGTTGGAAGCATCGGACCATCGGTCCAGTCTATCGCTCCGAGGATTTCGGCGGATCCCGTCACATAGTCGACTTTGATGAACTGACCGTCCAGAGTGAGGTCATAGTAGGTTGAACGGTCACCGGAATCTAGTTTGCCCGTAATGGGCTCCTGCCCAGCAGCCGAGGAGACAAGGAACAAAACGATTGCGAGAACAATGGCTTTGGTTGCTAAGAACATTTTGGATGTACCCTCAGTTGGAGCCCCAAAGGGGAGGAAATTATCCGGTACCTGCTGCCAAAGAAACTGAGTGGTTTCGTGCCTGCCGTGTGAAATTCGTTGCTTGTTTCAATGTACCTGGGCTTCTGCGGATTAGGTGCCGGATGCCGCGCGCCTTTCGCAATCGGGGTTTTCGTCCCGGTAGGGGCAGGCGTCGCAGTTGAGAGGTTCGCCGTCAGTCCCGTACAATATCCCGCCGCACGAACCCCGCAGTTGACGGCGCTTGAAGATTACGCCGACGGCCATGATGAGCATGGCGATCGCGATGGCGGCGATGGTAAGCGCCAGGAGCGTCATTTGGTTCTATCTTTCCACAGCCGGCTCGGCCTGCTCGCCGCCGGCGTTCCCAGGTCCAAAGAGCGACGCAAACGCGGGCGTTGCCCTCTCGGAGAACCCGCGGGCACCGGTGCGCACGAGGAAGAGGGCGGCCAGCCCCTGTTCGACGGCTAGCTGATAACCGTCGGTTTCACCCAACACCATCAGGGCCGTGGCCCAACCGTCCGCAGACACGCAGCTCTCGTGGACAACGCTTACCGAAGCCAATCGGTGGCTTACCGGGCTGCCCGTGCGCGGATCAATGGTGTGTGAGAACCGCCGGCCGTCCTTTTCGTAATAATTTCGATAATCGCCGGATGTCGCCATCGACAGCCCTTCCAGGGGCAAAGTTCGGTAAGGTGCCCTCCCGCCCGCGTCAGGATGCTCGATGCCGATGCGCCAGGGCTGCCCCGCCGCGTTCCGGCCGCTGGTTCGCACTTCGCCTCCCACTTCCACCATATGCTCGCGGTAGGTAAGGGCCCGCACGGCTTCCGAGACCCGATCCACGGCGTATCCTTTGGCAATAGCCGATAAGTCGCATTCGACTTCAGGCTGTAACTTGCGAATCGCCGAAGATGCCTCGTCTATTTCGATTTTATCCCATCCAATTCGCGCTCTTAGCTGCTTTAGGGCGGTTGAGGTGGGCACTTCCGGTGGGCGTTGGTCTGGGCCAAAGCCCCAGGCGCGAACCAGGGGGCCGACGGTGACATCAAACGCCCCATGGGTTGCGGCACTGATTCGCCGAGCCTCGAGAAAAACGTCGAGCGTCTCTTGGGAGACGGGGAACGGGTCTGTCCGGCGGAACTCATTGAACCGCGACAGCTCGGACTCGGGTAGGTAGGTCGACATCTTCGAATTGACATTTTCGAGCTCAGCCTCCACGGCGAGGCGCAGCGAATCGAGTTGTTCGTCGGAGAGATCCTGGGCCACCACCTTCGCGGTGAACGTGGTACCCATGGTGGGCCCCTGGATTGCATAGGCCGTCTGTTCGGGCGGTTGGCAACTGACCCCGACTAGCAGCAGGCAGAGAGTGGCTGCCCCCGCGCCAGCGGAATGCGAAGGGCGCGTACGGTGGCTCGCCCCTACGGATCTTTGGTAAGTCGCCATGATCTCCGTTCGCCGGGCAGCTCTGACGGGCGGGCACGGTGGCCCGTCCCCACAAACCCTTAGTGAGAATGCAAAGGGCGCGTACGGTGGCCGGCTCCTACGAATGGAGGCGCTTATTCTTAAAGCAGCGGCCACGTTTCTCCACCGGAGAGCGGGGGGGTTAACCGCTATGCTGTCGACTTACTCCCGGCATGACGCCGTTTGTCATGAACCGCCGCGACACTCGGACCCCCGGACCGGCGAGATCGCCGGTCCCTACTGCCCTAGCTTGCGACGACTCGAGTAGGGACAAGCGATCCCGCTTGTCCAGGGCGCGACGATGTCGCGCCCGTACCCAAACGCGCCTTAGCCGCCGAAATCGTCGAAGGCGATATTTTCGGGCTCCACGCCCAGATCATCGAGCATCTTGAAACAAGCCGTCATCATGGGGGGCGGTCCGCAAATGTAGTACTCGATATCTTCGGGTGCGGGATGGTCTTTGAGATAGTGATCGTGGAGCACTTGATGAATAAAGCCGGTGTAGCCGGTCCAGTTGTCTTCCGGCAGCGGCTCGGACAGGGCCAGTTGCCAGTTGAAGTTCGGATTCTCGGCCTGAATCTTGTCGAAGTGGTCGATGTAGAAGGCTTCCCGCAGGCTCCGTGCTCCATACCAAAAGGAAACTTTACGATTCGTGTGGACACTATGAAACTGGTCGAAGATATGAGAACGCATCGGCGCCATGCCGGCCCCGCCACCGATGAACACCATTTCCGCGTCGGTATCTTTGGCGAAGAATTCGCCGAACGGACCTGAGATCGTCACGTCATCACCGGGCTTCAAGCCAAAGATGAAAGAGGACATCTTCCCCGGTGGAGTCCCCTGGCGGGCGCGCGGGGGCGGCGAGGCGACTCGCACATTGAGCATGATGATGCCTTTTTCCTCGGGGTAGTTGGCCATTGAGTAGGCCCGATCCACAGGCTCATCGACCGTCGACGTCAAATCCCAAATGCGGAACGTATCCCAGTCGCCGTGAAACTCCTCTTCGACGTCGAAATCCTTGTAGTGCACCGTGTGAGGGGGGCAGGTGATCTGAATGTAGCCGCCGGCGCGAAAGGGAACTTCGTCATCCGGCGGCAGTTCCAGAACCAGCTCCTTAATGAAGGTCGCGACATTGTGGTTGGAGCGAACCTTGCACTTCCATTGGCGGACGCTGAAAACCTCGGCGGGTACGCGGATCTTCATGTCCTGTTTGACCTTGACTTGGCAAGATAGCCGGGTGCCCTCGCGAAACTCGCCGCGCGTGATGTGGGGGGGTTCGGTCGGCAGGATCGCTCCCCCTCCTTCCATGACGTCGACTTTGCAAACTCCGCAACTGCCCTTGCCCCCGCAAGCGGATGGAATGAAGATCTTCCGGTCAGCCAGCGCACCCAGCAGCGTGCCGCCTGTTTTCACACAGATGGCGTTGGTAGCGTCATCGTTGATGACAACGTTGACCTCGCCGCCGGCAACGAGCTTGCTTTTGGCGACCATCAACACCACGACCAGCGAAAGGATCACCAGGGTGAACATGAAAACGCCGAGCGCGACGGTGGTCATGTTTGTGATCCCATGCTGACGAAAGCGTGTGACATTGCAGCCCTACAACTGGATCCCCGCGAACGCCATGAAGCCGATGGCCATCAACCCGGTCAACACAAAAGTCATGCCGAGGCCCCTGAGGCCCGCGGGCACGTTGCTGTAACGCATCCTCTCGCGGATCGATGCCAGGGCGACAACCGCTAGAAACCAACCAATGCCCGACCCAAGGCCGAACACCGTGCTTTCGGCGAGGGTGTAGTCGCGCTGGACCATGAACAGCGAGGCGCCCAGGATGGCGCAGTTGACCGCAATCAGCGGTAGGAATACACCGAGCGCAGTGTAGAGCGCGGGAACGAAGCGGTCGAGCGTCATCTCGACGATCTGCACCATCGCCGCGATCGTGCCGATGTAGCAGAGGAACCCGAGGAACGACAGATCGTACTCGGCCAGCGAGGGATCGAGCCAAGCCATCGCACCGGGCTCGAGCAGGTAGCGGAAAATCAGGTTGTTCATCGGAACCGTCACGGCGAGCACAAAAATCACCGCCGACCCCAGGCCGATTGCCGTATTGACCTTCTTCGAAACGGCCAAGAATGAACACATGCCTAGGAAGAAGGCTAGCGCCATGTTCTCGACGAAAATCGCCTTGACGGCCAGGCTGAGATAGTGCTCCGTCATCGGGTCTCTTTTCTCCTATCGATTGCCGGTCGGGCTTCCGATCGATTAGTTCCGCCGTGTCCAAACTTCGCCATCCGCTTCGCTTAGCCCTCCTCCTCGACCTGGTCTTGCTTCCAAGTTCGCAAGGCCCAGATGAACAAACCAATGATAAAAAACGCCCCGGCCGAGCTAACCATGATTCCGTTGGGGTAATACCAACCGCCCTCATTGACGGAAGGAAGTACGACGTAGCCGAAAATCTTTCCTGCTCCAAACAGTTCACGGAGCAAGGCCGTAAGGATCAAGAGGAGGCTGTAGCCCAGGCCGTTTCCGATGCCGTCCATCAGGCTACTGCTGGGTCCGTTTTGCATCGCGTAGGCCTCGGCGCGGCCCATGATGATGCAGTTGGTGATGATCAGCCCGACGAAGACGGAAAGCTGTTTGCTGATCTCAAAGAGATACGCTTTCAAGAATTGGTCGGCGACGATCACGAGCGAGGCGATAATCGTCAGCTGAACAATGATGCGGATGCTTGTCGGGATCTGATTGCGCAACAGGCTGATAGAGAAATTCGACAGCGTCAGGACGAAGATCACCGCGCCGCACATCACGACGGCGGTGTCCATCTTGGTGGTGACCGCCAAGGCCGAACAGATTCCCAGCACCTGCAGCGCGATGGGATTGTTCTCAAAAAGCGGATCGAGCAATACTTTTTTCGCCGGTGTCGCCATCAAAACTCTCTTCTTCTGCTTTCATGATACTGGCCTGGCCCTCTCGAAACCGTTTGAGGTACGGTCCAAAGCCGGGCTCCCCGAGCCAGAACTGCAGCATGTTGGTCACGCCGCGGCTTGTGATCGTCGCGCCGGAAAGACCGTCAACCCGGTAAGGGTCATCTTGTGGAGAACCGGCCCGCCCCTTGATCACCGAAATCACTGGAGATCCGTTCTCATCAAGGGCCATCCGCCCGGGCCAAAGAGCTTTCCAGCTCGGGTTGTCCACTTCCCCTCCCAAACCCGGCGTTTCAAGGTGCTGGTAGTAGGTCAACCCGCGTATGGTTCTCGTGTCGGCGTCGAGCGCCAGAAAGCCAAACAGCGTGGACCACAGTCCATAGCCCTCGATCGGCAACACGAGCAATTGCACCTCGCCGCTGCCATTGAGCACCTGATAGACGACCGCGTAGTTCGGCACTCGTTTGATAACCGACGCGTTCGGGGGAGCGATCCGGCTGGTTGCGGGGTCCATAGCCGCTTTCCGCTGGTCGTAGGTAGCGGTGTCGACATCGGGGGCCGGGAGCCCGGTTTCGAGCTCGATCGCCAGCGCCTTAATCGCGCGGAACCGCTCTTCAATGTCTTCCGGGCCGAGCTTTTCCGTGGCTTCGGCTAGCCCGGCGGCCATCAACACGTTCTTCATCTTGTCCAGCCGAGCGTTAGTTTGTTGCAGCTCGGACAGCGAGACCGCCGAGGAAGAAACAAGGATGGCGCACACCACGCAAACCGCGGCGGCAAACAGAAGCGTGTACGCAACGCTATGCTGCATAGCGCACCTTCCTGCGTTTGACGTTGGCTTGCACCACGAAGTAGTCGATTAACGCCGCAAACAGATTCATAAACAGGATGGCCAGCATCATACCTTCGGGATAAGCAGGGTTAACCACCCGAATCAAGATCGCCAACACGCCGATCATGAACCCATACACATATTTTCCGGTATTTGAGTGAGTCGCGGAAACCGGGTCCGTAGCCATGTAAACCGCGCCGAAAGCCCAGCCGCCTAAAGCAAAATGCCAATAAAACGGCACCCCGAACAGAGGATTCGTCTCTGATCCGATGGAATTCAGCAGCAGGGAAGCCAGGAAGGAACCCACTGCGACCGAAACCATGATCCTCCACGAACCGATGCCACTGGCAATCAACACG
The DNA here is from genome assembly GCA_965248205.1 of Bryobacterales bacterium. Lineage (GTDB taxonomy): Bacteria > Acidobacteriota > Terriglobia > Bryobacterales > UBA6623. Next base: position 3,615,167 of record CBDFIS010000006.1, on the reverse strand, counting down.
GCGGCTCCGAACAAACAGGCCAGCGTCGAGGTTTCTCCCATCGAACCGGGAACCAGCCCCAGGAACGCATCCCACCAGGTCAGGCCCTGATCCAAGACAGCTTGCCCTTGGACCGCGGCTTCGGCCAGCCAGGTCGCGCCGCTGACGCCGTCAATGCTCGTATCGGCAGCGATCCAGACCTGATCACCGGAAATCTGCACCGGGTACGCGAAAAATAAGAAGGCCCGGGAGGTCAGAGCTGGGTTCAGGATATTCATTCCCGTCCCGCCGAAGATTTCTTTGCCTATGACGACCCCGAAAGCGATCCCGACGGCGACCTGCCAGAGTGGGATCGTCGGCGGGAGTATCAGGGGGAACAGCATGCCGGTTACCAGAAAGCCCTCGTTGATCTCATGCTTGCGGACCACGGCGAACAGCGCTTCACAATTGCCACCTACAAAAAAAGTTACGAACAGCACCGGCAAGTAATAAAGAGCGCCGTGGAGGATACAGGCAAGTAGATCGCCGGGGTCGTAGGCCCCATACCCCAACGCCACTAGGGCCTCGGTCTGCCACGTGTCGAGCGGCGCCGCGCCCCTCTGGATCGCCAAGTGAGCCTGATAGCCGGTGTTGTACATGGCCATGAACACACACGGCAGCAGGGCAATCACCACGGTCATCATCATGCGCTTCAGGTCGAGGCCGTCGCGCACGTGCGAGGCGCCTTTAGTGACTTTCCCTGGCGTGAACAAGAACGTGTCTAGGGCTTCGTAGAACGGGTAGGCAAATTCGAGCGCAGCCCCCTTTTGGAAGAGCTTCGACTGGGCGTCAAGAATAGATCGCAGCGCCTTCATCAGCCTTCCTTATCGATGACGGTCAACACCTGGCGGAGCAGTGGGCCGTATTCCGTTTTCCCCGGGCAAACAAAACTGCAGAGCGCCAGGTCTTCTTCGTCAAGTTCCAGGCAGCCGAGCTCCTCGGCTTTTTCGACGTCGCCGACAATCAGGGAGCGGAGCAGAAAAGTGGGAAGGATGTCGAGAGGCATCACCCTCTCGTACATGCCGATCGGAACCATCGCTCGATCGGAACCGTTTGTGGTGGTCGTGAAGCGAAACCTCCTGCCGGGAATCAGTCGGGAAACAAAGGTGTTGATCGTGGAAAACTTGTCCGACCCGGGAGCCAGCCAGCCCACGAATTCCCTCTTGCGGTCCTCGGGAACGACGGAAAGTTGGTGATGAAACCGTCCCAGATAGCCGAAGACCTCACCGGAGGCCGCGCGACCCGACAAGACCGACCCTGAGATAGTGCGGTTCTCGCCAGGCGTGAGTTCGCGCTCGACGAGATCGTCGGTCGCGGCGCCTAGACGGGTCCTTAGCAGCCGGGGACGCTGGACCGCCGGTCCGGCGAGCGAAACCACTCGCTCGACGTCCAGTTCACCGGTGTTAAAAAGTTTGCCGATCGCGATGACGTCTTGGTAGTAGAGGTGCCAGACGGTCTTTTTTCGATCGACTGGATCGAGCCGATGAATATGCACGCCGACGGTACCTGCCGGGTGAGGACCGTCGAAGTGCTCGAGTCGAAACTGGGAACCCGCGGGAGTGGTCACCGAGCTGCCCCCGGCTGCGCAGACGTAAACTGGGCCGTCCGTTAGCTTCGCAACCGCCTCGAGACCGCGCTCGAAATCGGCTTCCTTGCCCTCCAAGACCGCGTCCGGACTTGGCGCTAGCGGGTTCGTGTCGGTTGCCGTGACGAAGACCGAATGCGGCACATCGGCGGGATTCGCGGCCCGGGCGAAGGGTCTACCGCGCAACGATGTCCAGAGGCCCGACTCGAGCAACAGATCCTTGACCTCTTGGCGAGAGAGAGAGCCAGGGTGCTTGCTCGAATAGGAACCAAACGAGGCCGCGCTTCCGCGCCCAGCTAGCTCGGCGCTGTCCAACTGGATGACGACCGACTGCAGTGCGCGACGTTCCCCACGATTGATGGCAGCCACCGTTCCGGAAGCCGGTGAGGTGTACTGGACTCCGGGGGTTTTCTTGTCTTCAAACAGCAGTTGTCCGCGTTGGACGTCATCGCCCACCGAGACATGCATGGTGGGCTTCATGCCGATGTAGTCTTCCGCAATAAGCGCCACGCGCCGGGGTTGGGAAGCCTGCTCGATTCGCTGTTCAGGCTCGCCCGCTATCGGAAGGTTCAATCCCTTCTTGATTTTGTGAAGGCCCATTAGACCAACTATGTTTGATATTGCCGGGCCGTCAAAGACCCGTTACTCCACCGGACCTAACCGTCTGTCAGTCTGACCACCCGCCTCGTCTACGGCGGTAGATTACCGGTTACTCACTTCAGTGGGGGACCGAACCAGCACGTCAGCCTTTAAGCCTTCGACAGGGAGTTTCTACTCCCAGCTGCGCTGGGCTGCGTTTACGAGATGGTTTCGGGCATGCGACCGCAGACGGTCGAGGGTCTCCAGCCCGTCCGACGACATCGGCTCCTCGTTGCTTTCCTCCCTATAGTCTATCGACGCTTGCCGCTTAGAGCTAGAGACTATGCCGCGCCCGGGGCTCATCCCAAAGCCCAGCTTTGTCAGTCACATATGTCTTGAAGCTAGAGCTGGTCCAGCCAGAGATAATAAGTCGGCCGCTGCCCGCGGGCCTAGGTGTCAACTGTCAGTCGCTTCCCTTTTGGTCGGCAGTAAAACCCGCCGTGGGGAAGGTAAAGTCACCAACCCCAACCGGACGTACCATTTTAGCGCGATCCCGCTGCCAGATTCGGAAGCAAGCGTTTGTTCCCGAAGCCCGCAAAGGAGCCGCCGCTCTCCTGTGCGGAGGCGTTGGCAGCGACACATGAGCCTGCGCCGGGGCAAAGCCGAAAGCATCGAGCGTTTCCAGACCACCAGTAGGCTACCGGTTGCGCACCTCTTAGCCCTTCGCCGGCGCGCTAAGGTATTTTCCGAGCCGGCGGACCTCAATTATGGTCCCTGTTTCAAGCAGAACCCTGATGAGACCCGTCGATGGTTTTCCTATAATAGGGAGACGTGACGGACCGCATGGGTGAGCCGGCCACCTCGAAACCGCCGCCGGTCGATGAGCCGCATGCAGGCGAACCATCATGCCTGATCTACCTCAACGGCGAAGAACGAAAGGTTCAGCAGAGATCCACAATTTCGTTGCTGTTGGCTGAACTTAAACTGGCGGAAGACGAGGTAGCCGTTGAGATCAATCGTAGGATCGTTCGACGCCCTGATTGGCAATCAACAGAGATAAAATCCGGAGCGGCGATCGAAGTGGTCCATTTCGTGGGCGGGGGATAGACGGAAAGTTTTCCTCCCACCAGAAAAATGACTTCCCAGAGTACTCCGGGTTGTCGTACAATCTCATAGTCCCTCTGCCTCCAACCGAATGAGATCGACCATGCCGAAAGGGAAAAAGCCTAGTTCCTCTGAACGTCGCCAGCTCACCGGTACCTTCACTAGCCACGATGTGACGCGCATCACGGGTGTCAGCCTACGTCAGTTGCAGTGGTGGGATGAACAGGGCGTCGTCAGTCCCATGCAGCGCAGTCACCGTCGGCTGTACCAACTCGATGAAGTCGTCGAAGTGAGCCTCATCACACAACTCAGACGGAAGGGGATTTCGCTGCAGAAGATTCGACGCGTTCTCAAGTTTCTGAAAAAGGAGCTGGGGAAAGGCCTCTACGAGTCTGTCCAGAATGGTCATGAGGTCCACTTGTTGACCGACGGTAAGAATATCTACCTCGAAGACGACCGTCGACGGATCGTCGATATCCTCAATGACGCCAATCAGCCAATGATCTCGGTCTGCGTATCGGATCAAATCAAGCGCCTCTCCGCGCCCGGTTTGAAGAAAGGCGTGAAGTCGGACACCCGACCGACGCCGGCCCGATCGGCTCGCGCCTCCTAGCACAACGGCTCGCGTTTACCATTTCCAGCCAGAAGTACCCCGTTCAGACCCAGGCGAGCCCGGGCCGCCGGGGGTGACCGCGCTCTCCCCCAACGCAACTCACATCCACGTTTGAGCCGGTTTCTGCGTCATCCCTGTGTGGCCCGGATCTCCAGGGAGGGGTGTCGTGCGCTCGCGACGGTCCTCGTTCTGGCGGTCCCTGCCAGTGCCGAACAGCCGCTGAAGGATGTGCTGTCGAGGATCGAACGACGCTATAACAGCCTGGCAACACTCGTTCTACAGTTCGAGCACAGCTGGTCGTACGCAAGCCGGCCCCGGCGGCGGGAAGCAGGCACTCTTTACTTGCGCCGCCCTATGAAAATGAGCTGGGAGTACACAAAGCCGGCCGGGAAGTTGCTTGTCGGTGACGGCGAGGTTCTCCACATGTACAGCCCGCAAACCAACCAGGTTCGCCGCCTCAAACTCAGGGAAACCGGCGACCTCAGAGCGCCTTTGGCATTCCTGCTGGGCCGTCTGCGGTTCCGAAAACTCTTCCGTAACCTGCGGGTCGAACAGGAGGACGAAAAAAGCATCCTTGTCGGAGAAGGTCGGTCCGGAAGCGAAGCGTATCGCCGGGTGGAGTTCACCTATGACCCGCGGGATTTCCGTTTGCTTCACCTTCGAGTGGTTGGTCAAGACGAATCCATCAATGCCTTCCGCTTCGAGAACGAACGCATCAATGTGCCGCTGGACCCAAGCCGCTTCCACTTCCAGCCGCCGCCCGAGGCCGAAATCATCAATGACTTCCGCGACCGGGAGGTTCGATGATGGCCGAGTTCGTCTGCAAGTTCGCCGACCTCGACGGACGAGTCCAACAGCAAGTGGAATCGGCCGAATCGGAAGATGTGCTGCGCCGGCGATACGGCGATCGCGGCTTGTTGCTCTACTCCGTCAAACCGCGCCGCGCCCTCCGTGGCCTCCAGCTCGAGACCCTTCGGCGGCGGGGCGGCCGCCTCAATCTCGAGCAGTTCCTGATCTTCAACAGGCAGTTCGTAACCCTGACTCGGGCGGGTCTGCCGATTTTGAAGTCGCTCGAACTGCTGGCCGCCAACACGAAAAACCGGCGACTGGGCGGCTACCTTGACGCCATTCGCGGCGAGGTGAAGAGCGGGACCCCGCTCTCGGAAGCCTTTCGGCGCCAGGGCGTATTCCCTCCGATCTACACGACGTCGTTGATGGCGGGTGAGAAGAGCGGCAGCCTGCCGGACGTCATCGAGCGATACGTGCAATACCAAAAGCTCGCGCTTGGGGTGCGCAAGAAGATCCTCGTTTCGCTGATCTATCCCTGCGTCCTGGTCACGTTAGTGCTGACTCTGGTGGTGTTTCTGGTGACTTATGTCGTTCCCGAGTTCGCGACTCTCTACAACAGTATGGATGCCCAGCTGCCCTACATGACGGAGCTGCTCGTGGCCTTCGGTGTCACCGTAAGCGAGAACTTGTTGCTCATCGCGGGTGCGCTGCTAGCGGTCGTAGTCCTGGTCGCGGCGTGGGTGCGCTCGAAGAGTGTACGCACTCGTCTGGATCGAGTCAAGATCAAGATCCCGCTGTTTGGCGCCATCTGGATCAAGTATCAAGTGTCCCAGCTTTGCCGCCTGCTGAGCACACTGTTGGCAGGAGGCATTCCACTGTTGCAGGCGCTCGAAACGACCGGCGAATCGCTGGGGTCGAAAATGCTGCAGCAGGCGGTCAACGGATCCCGTCGGATGGTGAAGGAAGGCCAATCCCTGTCGCAGGCCATGAGCGACGCCGGCATCTTCCCGTCGCTGGCGATCGAGATGGTCCATGTTGGGGAGTCGACCGGCGCGTTGCCGGAAATGCTGAATTCCGTTGCCGAATTCTTCGACGACGACGTCAGCACGCGGATGGCGGCGGTTCTAGCGCTTGTCGAACCCGCCATTATGATTTTCATGGGTATTTTCGTCGCCTTTGTGCTGATATCGCTTTACTTGCCGATCTTCAGCTTGGCGGAAAAGATCTAGGAGACTAAGTGGTGTGCCGGCGGCGATTCGCCGCTGCAAAGCACCTCACACGAGGCTCTGTTGAAAAATGGCAAGTCCCGAACAACCGTTGCAAAAAGACCCGCAGGCCGAAGAGCAAGAAGCGCGGGCAGTAGCGAAGCGCTACCGCTACGAGTTCCTTGACCTGGCGGAAGTACACATCGACGCCGAACTGTTTCGATCCATCCCGGTCGAGTTGATGTTTCGCCACCACTTTGTCCCCGTGCAGTCGATCAACGGCAGCTTGGAGATCGCCATCGCCGACCCGCGGCAGTTACCCGCGCTCGACGAGATCTCGCTGCTTTTGGGGAAGAAGATCCGCATCAAGGTCGCCACGCTCTCGCAGATTAGCGACCTGTTGAAGAAGACCGAACAATCGCAGCGGGTCTTAGAAGAGGTTACCGAGGGTTTCGTCCTGGACGTCGTGCGGGAGGACGCGGCCGGTGACGAAACAATCTCGATCGAGAAGCTGACGGGCGACACAGATATCAGCCCTGTCATACGCTTGGTCGACACAACAATCTTCAACGCCCTCGAACGCCGGGCCAGCGACATCCACATCGAGACCCGCACCGACGAAGTAGCCATCAAATACCGAATTGATGGTGTCCTGCACTATGCCATGCCGCCGATCTCGCGAGACTGGCACCAGACGATCATCTCGCGCATCAAAGTCATGTCGGAGCTCGACATCGCCGAAAACCGTGTTCCCCAAGATGGGCGTTTTCGTGTGCGCTACAAAGGACGCCAGATCGACTTCCGCGTCTCGATCATGCCGACCGTCCACGGCGAAGACGCCGTATTGCGCGTCCTAGACAAGGAGTCGATGAGCGAGAAGTTTCACCAGCTTTCACTCGCTGTTGTGGGCTTCTCGGAACAGGATTCGCGAAAATTTGAGCGGTACATTCGGGAGCCTTATGGCATGGTTCTCGTAACCGGCCCGACCGGCAGCGGAAAGACGACGACGCTTTATGCCGCGCTGAGCGACATCAAGACCGACGAAGACAAAATCGTCACCATCGAAGACCCGGTCGAGTACCAGATCAAGGGCATCACCCAAATTCCGGTCAACGAAAAGAAAGGGTTGACGTTCGCCCGTGGTTTGCGCTCGATCCTGCGCCACGACCCCGACAAGATCATGGTCGGTGAGATTCGAGATACCGAGACCGCCCAGATCGCCATCCAGTCAGCGCTCACGGGCCACTTGGTGTTCACCACCGTCCACGCCAACAATGTGGTGGACGTACTGGGACGCTTCCTCAACATGGGTGTCGAGGCGTATAACTTCGTCTCGGCGCTCAACTGCATCCTGGCTCAAAGGTTGGTCCGCGTTATTTGTGAACACTGTAAGGTTCGGAAGCAGTATCCTGACTCGGTTCTCGAAGAGTCACGATTGGCTCCCGCTCAGTGGCGAGATGTTGAATTCGCCGAAGGAGAAGGATGCATCGAGTGTGCCGGAACCGGCTATCGGGGTCGAACCGCGATCCACGAATTGCTCGATATGAAGGACCGTATTCGGGAATTGATTCTGGACAAAAAGCCATCGTCGGAGATCAGCCGCGCCGCTCGTGAAGAAGGCATGACCACGCTTCGTGAGTCGGCCGTCGAAAGAGTGCGCGACGGAATCACGACGCTGCGCGAGATCAACAAGGTGACGTTCATCGAGTAGATGCTCCAACAACTCAAATATCTGGTCCAAGATCCGCCGCCGCCGCTGGTTTTTGAAATCAGCGAGCGGTCTGTGGCCGCCGTGCGACGGCACTCGAGAAGCCTCGATGTGGAGGCGAAGGCCGAACGGGAACTCCCCGAGGGCACGATTCTGTCTTCTCCAGGAAAGCAGAACGTACAATTGCCGGACGAGCTTGAGCAGGCCGTGGAGAGCCTGTTTCATGAGCTGGGCCCGGCGAAGCGGCCTGACGCTGCTCTGCTTCTACCCGATGCCTGCGCGCGCCTCACGACACTCGACTTCGACCAACTTCCCGGAGATGGGAAGGAGCGTCTGGAGCTGATCCGATTGCGCTTGAAAAAGACCCTGCCGTTTGACGTTGAGCTGGCGCGGATCGCCTACCAGGCACAGCGCACAACTGCCGGATGGGCCTTACTCGTCGCGGTGACGCTCCCCGAAGTTGTCAAGCAGTATGAAACGCCGCTACAGAAGGTGGGACTCGAGCCCGGTTTTGTCGCGGTATCGGCGGCCGCGGCGCTGAATCTGGTCCCGACCGACGGAATGGTCCTGTTCGTTAAGCTCGCCGCGCGGTCGCTGACAATTGCCGCGGTCGAAAAGGGCGTCGTGCGCATGGTTCGATCCGTTGAACTCGCACCCGATGCCGATCCATCCAGTTCTGTTGGCCTGGAAGAGATGACAGCCGATCTGTTCCCCACCACCGTGTTCGTGGCCGACAATCTCGGTGCGCCCGTGGCGAAGGTGGTCTTGTGTGGTTTTGATCAGCTTCTGCCGTCTGCGGTTCCATACTTTTCAAGCGAGTTGGGAGTTGATGTTGAGCCGCTGCGCTCTCCCGATGGCGTGATAGAGGGCCAAGAGGCGGGAATCTGGGGTTACCTGAGCACCCAGTAGGATTTTTTACGCCATGAGCATAACACTCAATCTCGCGACACAGCCTTTCGGTCGAATGCGGCTGTTCTGGCTGCTGAGCGGGGTCTCCGGCGTGGTGCTCGCGGCGACGGCGGTTTGGCTCTTGACCGCGTATTTCCAAGAGAACGAGATTCCGCCGGAACTTCTTGCGCAGGAGCGTCAACTGCGCTCGGAATTGAGCACCTTGTCGGCGAGCAAGCGCCAGCTCAGGGCCACTCTGGAAGAGCCGGCCAATGGCGATGTCCTTGAACGCTCGCTGTTCCTCAACGAGCTGCTCTATCGCAAGGGTATATCGTGGACACGCACCTTTGCGGATCTTGAGACGATACTGCCGCCCCGGGTGCAGATGTTTCAAATCCGTCCCCAAGTCGCCGCCGACCACAAGGTGTTGCTCGAGATGCAGGTGGGTGCGGAGACTCCCAAAGACTTCATTGAATTGCTCAAGGTGCTCGAATCCTCGGAGCTGTTTGGCGCGGCGGACCTGCGGGGAAATTCGCCGCCAACCGAGAACCAACCTCTGTTTCGATACCAACTGATGGTGAGCTATGACCAGCAGCTCTAGCCCGCTTTCCATGTCGCGGCTGGCTCCACTACTGCGTCAGGTCACGCCGACGCACGTGCTTGCGCTGCTAGCGCTGATCCTGCTGTTTGATCTTGTATTCTATTTCTTCGCTCTACGGCCCCTCAGTGCCCGAGAGCAGGAGAAGCGGGCATCTATTTCGACTCTGTCACAACAGGTGGAAGAAAGAACTGAGCAGGTCGCGAAACTGAAGCTGGTCGTCGACAAGGTGGAACAAGCCCGCAGTCAGGGGGACGCACTGATCGAAGAGATCACGTTGGTCCGTCGAACCACTTTCTCGACCCTCGTCACCGAGCTGGACGGTGCGGCCCAGGAGTCGGGCGTCGAAGCGCGCGAGGGCGCCTACGACGTCCAGCCGATCGAGGGTGCCGAACAGTACGGGATGGTCACCATCAGCGCCAACTTTCGGGGACGCTACGAAAACCTGGTGCAATTCCTGAACCGGCTCGACCGCTCAGAAAACTTCCTAATTATCGAATCCCTAGGAGCGGCGCCGCGGGCGGATTCCGAAGAGCTGAACGTAACGATGAAGATCGACACTTTCGTACGAGAGCTATGAAGCTAGGGGCAGAGCGGAACAAAGTCATTGTGCTGGCGGTGGCGATGGCCGTCGCAGCAGTGACGGTCTACGTGCAGTTCTTCGGCGGTGAAGAAGCCACTCCGACCAGGCGACGACCGGTCGCGGTCGCCAGTTCAGCTCGTGAAAGGGCCCCACGTCAAAGGCGCGCCTCGGCCCAACCGCGCCGAGTTCGAGGGCAGAGCTTCCGTCCCACGTTTGGCAGGGCGGATTCAGACGAGCCGCTTGACCCCATGACCGTCGATCCAACTCTTCAAACGGACTTACTTGCCAAGGTGCGCTCGGTGGAGTTCGACGGCGTCGAGCGCAATCTGTTTCGGTTTGGCGAGCGGAAGAAGGTGGTCGCCTCACCCTCGGCGGAAGAAATCAAGGCGTCCCAAGAGCGCTTAGCGGCGCTCCAGGCGCAGCAGCGGGAGCAAGTCAAGAAGCCCCCGGTCGTTCGAAAACCGACGGCGCCTCCCATCGATTGGAAATACTACGGATTCGCTAATTCCCGCCGCGACACCAGGAAGCGGGCGTTTCTGCTGGACGGTGAAGAGATCCTCGTTGCCACAGAAGGTGATGTTTTCAAGAAGCGCTATCGTATTGTGCGCATCGGCATCAATTCGATCGTCATTGAGGACCTACAGTTCAAACAGGAACAGAAGCTGCCGTTGGAGGAGAGCTAGCGGGCCTCGATGCGACGCACGCAACCCGATACTGGGGTTCGGTCGTTCAGGGCGAGTCGGGTGCCCGCCGAACGATGGCTGCTAGCATGAAAGAAGATAATGCGACTGCGCACGGTGAGAGCTAATCCGCCCGGCAGGGGGGGGCGCCAAGGCTTCGTTCTTCTGAGCCTGCTGTTTTTCGTCGCCGCCATCGCCATTCAGGTCGCGATCTCACTGCCGCAGGCGGCCATGCAAGCCCAGCGGGTCCGCGATGAGAGGCTGATCTATCGCGGCAAACAGTACAAGCGGGCCGTGCAGCTCTACTTCCGCAAACACCAGAAGTACCCGGAAAAGATAGACGATCTCGAAGAGACCAATGGCCAGCGCTTCTTGCGCCGCCGCTACAAAGATCCTTTGACCGGCGAAGACGAGTGGCGTCTCATCCACATGGGAGCGGACGGGCGAATGACCGATTCGCTCATCCATGACCTCGAAGAGGAAGAGGGCCAGGAGGGCTCTTCCGGCTACGGCGGCACTCGCTCGAGCGTGCCGCTGGGATCGTCCGTTGGGTTCCCAGGCTACCCGACAGGGACCACCGCGCCTGATGGCCGCTTCCGCGGCGCCGAGCGCGCGAGGGCGGTTCGGGAGTCCGCCGCCCCCACGATTCCCGGCCAGTCGGCTCCCGGCGCCGGTGAGGGGCAACCGGGGTACGAGGGCGAGTTCGACCCCAACAACCCCAACCCATCGCCCTACGGTAATGCGCCCGGGCAACCGGGACATCCCGGCCAGGCGGGTCAACCCGGAGTGGGAGGTCAGCCCGCCGCGGGCCAATACCCCGGCTATTCGCGAGTGCTGCCGGGCCAGATTCCTCGTACTGGGATTCGGGGCGGCAACCAGCAACGGCCCGCGGGAGCCTACGGGGCCCAACGCGGCAGAGGCTACCGCGGGGGATCAACGGATTCTAGCCGGGGCGGTTTTGGAGGTCAAGGCTTTGGCTCCGGCCGACAGCCCGCTCCTGGACGCCGGACGAGTCCGCCGCAAGGGTTTGGAGCCCCGGGCGTGAGCCAGCAAGCCGCCAGCGTCATCGGCAGACTCCTGACCCAGCCGCGGCCCGGAGGTCTCCAAGGACTGCGTGGGCGCGGGGGATCAACCTCGGGCCAGGCCGGCTTCAGCAAGGGAATCGCTGGTGTGGCCAGCAAGGTCGAGGACCGTGGCGTCATGGTGTACGAGGGACGCGAAAACTACAACGAATGGGAGTTCGTCTACGACTACCGTCAGGACACCGGCTTCGGGCCCCAAGGCGCCGGCGCCATGGGATCCATGGGGGGCCAGCGGCCCGCTGCCGGCCAGCCCGGCTTGACATCAAGCGGCTTCATGACCGCTAGACCCGGCGCGGCCGGAGGTGCCCGGACAGGCGCTGGAGGCTTTGGAAGCAGCGCGCCCTCAGGGTCACGAAGGACCGGCTCGCCTTACGGAGCCGGGGGCTCGGCTTCTCCTTACGGTCAGAGGCGGCCGGGATTCACTCCCAACTTGCCCGGTACTTCCAACCCCTACGTCCCTCGAACGAATCGCGGTCGGCAAGGACAGCCACCCGGGTCCGGTTTGAACCAGCCCGGATCACCCTATCCGGCTCCGCCGCCGATACCGGGAATCACAGCCCCGCCCCAAGACAACAGCAACGCGGCACCTGGTTCTCGGGACGCCCGCTCCCGGCGCTGAGTTCACAGCGGCTGCGAAGACCGGGGAGTGGACCCAGCCGGCCCGGTACCTAGCCGCAACTCGTTGATTGTAAGTTGGTTGCGCGAAATTGGGTTTGTTTCGTTCTTTTTCTCGCTTCGCGCGTGTCCTCGTCTTCGCGGCCTCCTCTTTTCACCATAGCCAGGCGTCTTCGTCGGTGGTGACAATCACTCCTGTTTGTCCTAGCCGCAGTCGGGCTGCTAGTGGAGCTGCTCGTTCTGCGGTGCGTCTCCGCTTCGCGGCGTGGGACCGGCAGGATTGCCGGTCCCCACGAATCGGCTGTGCTCAGTAGCTGTTATTTTTCCTCTGGCGGCCTGTCCTGAGGTCGAGGGGACCTCGACCGGGCTTCGCTGAATAGGTCTCTGACGGGCACGGCTCAACGCTGTCTGGCGGCGATGAAAAACCGCGCGGTTGTTGCCGACAGTCCAATGTGGGGAAGACAGTTGCCGACGCCGGGGCGGCCCGCGAGGGGCGCCCCGGGCGCTGCTTGATGGGGTGCGGCTCCTTTGGTATCGCGCGGAGCCGCCAAAACGGTTTGGGATCGATCCCGTTGTTCTGTGTGACGCGGTCGGCTGATCGGCTCACCGACGGAGGCCATGGGGAGGACTTATATCCCGGCCGGGGTGCGCCAGTCTGTCGCTCCCTGAAGGGCTGGCGCTCTTACGGGCCTAGAGTAGCACGGTAGGGGGAGGGTAGATGGTCAAGGAAAGGCGATCTCGTTTATGGCGCGCGAGTTAGAAACTTCAGACTGGTGTGACGGGGTTTGGGGGAAGTAACGAGAGAGGGAGATCGGCCGTCGGCACGACCGATTTTTGCCCCACCCCAGACCCCGCTCGGCCGCTAGGAGCGGCCGAGCGCCAAAAGGAACGACCGGTGGGGGGGGCGACCTGCCGTAAAACGGCTGGCCTAGCGACGGCGTAGAAAGCCGCGTTGAACACGGCTCTAACGTCGTGAGAGCCTCATGGTGGCGGCTAGGACAAGCTTGACCCCGGACTTCCGCGCCTCGGAGTCCGTCACTGTGAAGCAGCGACGCGGGAAGAAACGGGCTGCCCAGCGAGCCGCTCATCGTGGTTCCCCTTTTTACCGACACACGCAATCAGAAAAAGCCGCCGGGCGGGCAAGAACCACGGCCTAGCAGTGGGCTAGCGGGCGATTTTCGTCACCTGGCGGTGGTTTGGCAGGCGAGCGGAGCGCCGATGGGAGTGTCCTGCTTGATGGTTATGTCTAGTGAATTGTGACACATAAAGATTCTCCATCAGTACCCGTGAATAGCCGGTGGCAGAACGTGGCGGAAATACGAGGGCCATCGCTCCGAAATTTCGTTTTCCGGGCCCCGTACCAGAATACGGGACGGATGGGAGGTTAGAAGGGGTCCGGGTGCGTAAGTCATTGAAATGGCAAGGAGAGAAAAAGTGAAAAGTCTGTGACAGCGTTTTGCGGCGGTGGTGAAAAGCGTCCTCGAGGCCCGATTTTCGGCGCGAAAACCGTATCCTAGCGCAAGGAAAACGCCGCCTAGCGAACGGTGGGAGGTGTGCGGGAGAGGGGCCAGAAAGAAGGGGATCGCCGTTAGCAACGGGTGCGTTCTCATCGAAATAGGAAACTGTCCCCAGTTTGCCCCAAGGACCTGGACCTAAGCAGATCGGGTTGGTGGTGGTATGGTCTTGGTCCGGGAGGCGGTCCAGGCAGCTTGACGTAGCTTCTGGCGTAACCAACGGCTTTCCCTGGTAGTCAACGCTTATCGCGATCTATCCGAGCGTGGCTCTTGCGAGGTTGAGGTCAGTAAGCTCGCATTCGTGGCGGGAGTCTTTTGAGGCCGGGGGTCGCGCGGACAGCGAGGTTGGCCAAGGCGCTCTGAGAGTCAATCACGACATCCACGAAATCGGCGAACGCGTTGCTGGTGGCGATCGCGACCGGTACGGCCGGTTTTGGGAACGCGGTGTCGGGAATCGTTACGTTGATCTGGTAGAGTCCTACAAAGAACGGCGCCGCCCCGGAGAAGAAAATTCTTCCCTCTTCGCCTCCGAATAACACCGCCACATTCGGGTCCGTCGTGAAACTCAAGGGATCGGCCGGTCCGGCAGATCCGTCGGCGATGGGTGGATTCAACGCCCCCACACCCGTCAGGAAGATGATGATCGTCTCGCCTGGTAGCGCCGGGTTGGCCTCCGTGATCAGCTTGAAATCTGCATGGGTAAGGACACCAGGTCCAATGCCTGTTTGCTGCACTGAAAAGATACCCGGACTACTCGCGTCCACAGGTACGACGACTTCGTTCGACAATGCCGCGTTGTTGTTCACCACGATCGTTGCGGACGTCCCTGAGGTGGAGAAGGGCGTCTGAAGATTGATCTGTCCAACAGATACGAAAAACAATGGCGCCGGCACCCCGTCAATAGTGACGCTAACACCAGCCAGGCTTGTGGGTAGCGGTGTAGTTTCGGCTACCGCCGTTGAGGGGGCTAGGCCCGAGCCGAATAGTGAAAGTAGTGTGCCGCCTGAGATGGGGTAAGTCGGGGGAGCAAACGAAGCCGCGTTTAGCACCCCCAGAGGAGCGAGAAAGACCCCTTGGCCGGTAATCTCTGGGACCCGTACACCAAAGAAAATACCGTGCTGCGTCGAGATTTGACCTTCACTGCCAATCGTCGCCCCCACAAACGCTTGCGGTGCCGGCCCTCCCTGCTCCCTGACACCAGACTGTCCAGTCGCCCGTGTTTTGAGGGCTTGGGCTTGTCCGCTACTCGGCGCGCCGATTGCCATATTGCTGGCACCGGGCTCGAGAAAGCCTCCGAGAAAGCCCGTACCGTCAGAGTTGATGCTGTAGAAATTGACACCACTGAAATCGACTGCCTCGAAGTCGAGGCGTAGACGCTCGGAGATCGAAACGGCACCTGCACCGTTACTTCGCAGTGCACCGCTGGCAGAGGTATAGGAGTTGCTAGCTGAATCGAATCCCGTGTCGATCACGATCTCGGCAATCCAGTAAGTGTCTACCCAGTCAGAGTCATCCGCGGAACTGCTGAGGTTCCTGGTCGCCAGGAAGATCTCCCGCCCGCCAGACTCCGTCGAGTACCCGATCAGGTAGTTACCGTCCGCAGAGGTAAAGATATTTCGATTCCCAAAAAACAGAGTAGAGCTTAGCCCCAAAGATGCAGTTCCCGAGCCATCCCCAGTCAATGAGTACGTGGCATTGGTAATAGGCTGTTGGTCGTTGATGTCTTGTTGGTCAGCAGCGTGCCCCGTGGCGGTAGCCGACGTGAAGTTGCCACTGCCGTCGGCGGAGAACGATATGAGGGCCGTTTTCAGAGCGTTCTCCGAGCCGTTTGGGAAGCAAAGCGTGCCGCCGGTATAGGCGCCGTTGAGGGTGGCGTCGCTCACGCCACCCGTGGGGGCCTTGATGGCGACGAACAAGTCGTAGGAACCATCGATGGCTTCGGTCGAGGCCCCGATCAGGACCTCGGTGTTAGCTCCTAGCCGGGCATTGATCTCAAGCGAGTTAGCGATAGGATTCGTGAAGGCGACAAAACCATTCTCGGCGACCGAATACGATCCCGATCCGCTTGCTGCTTGAGGTGCACCAGCACCGGCACCAAGCTCCCCGTCGAAGGAAAATCCCCCGTTGCTGTCGAAGGTGATGCTGCCGCCCAGGTTGCGTGCGCTAGCTGTCCCCCCCGAAACCTGAGCCAGGATGTGCACGAAGTAGTATTTCCCATTGAGCGCGGAATCATCGAGTACCTGACCGTTAGCGCTGAAAGGGACCAGGCAGGCCAGGATGAGGGGGGAGAACGTTCTCACGCTTCTTTGACTCCCGCAATAGTGACGAGGCCTGAGCAAATCATCATATCGGACAACGAGCCGGCCCGCTGTCACAGACCGAGCTTTAACAGCCGCCCGGTTCTAGATCCCGATTACCGCCCGCTACGACGTCTCGCTCTGCTCCGGGGCGGTATCGGCCTGGCCGCCGACGACCTCTTGACCGCCTGAACCGCCGCGTCCGTCGGACCCGAGAGAGGAGTGCACGGGTGAACGCCCTCGCCATCGGCCAACACATTCTGCATCATGCCTTGATCCTCATGAGAAAGCATATGACAGTGCAACACGTACTCCCCGTTATAGACGAGAAACCGGGAGTTGATCGTCAGCCTCCCCGGGTTTTCAAATGTGCCGGCCGGAACGCCCACGGTGTCCATCCACATCCAATTGAAAGGTTCGTCAGCTCCATTCGGATCAATCTTGTGACCCACGAGTTGAAATGGATTCACGTGAATGTGGAACGGGTGGACCAGCGGGAAGGGGAGATTCGGCGGGTGCTTATTCTCCAGCGTCCATTGCTGCGATGTGTTCAGCGGCACCGTGATATCGACCCGGTTGGGGTCATAGGGCTTCCCATTGATGTGGAATATTTGCAGTTGGGGAACCTCGAAGGAGACAGGCGTCTCCCGAATCGCGTCCACATTTGTAATGGGCTGCAGATAGAAGGGCCGAACGCCGGGGATTACGGAAGGCAGCTCCTCGTCGAAGGTCGACTCGTGCACTTCGATAAAAGCAATAACTTGTTCCGAGCCGACAGATCCCCCGGCGGGAATCCCTGAGTTGGGATCGGTGGCGTCCGCCGGGTAGCGGTCCTTCACCAGCTTATACTTCCCCTTGCCCCCCCGGGGGATATTGATCAGGAAGTCAGCCCGGTTGCCCGGCGTCATCAAGTGCTGCTCCACGGGCTGCGGCTTGAATCCGTAGAACGAAATACCGTCCACGGCGATCAGGTGCATGGGAGTGTTGTTGCCAGGCGGGGGAACGGAATCGTCGCAGACAGCGCTGGGATCGTCGCTGCACTTGACAAGACGGAGCTGGATCAGTCCCCGAGGCCACCCCGTGGCGTTGACAAACCGCCAACGCTGGGTTTGACCGGTCGACATCTGAAGGGTGGGCTTGCATAACCCATTGACAAAGAACCCCGCTGAGTGTTCGAGAATTCCCCTGCCATAGACGAGCATAGGGTTGATTTCGCCGCTCCGGTCAAAGATCAGCTCTTGCAACAGCCATACTATATCGAGTTGTGGGGGGACGAGTTCCTGCCCGGCGGGTTCGCGGATGATGATGGCCCCGGCCATGCCGCTTGCCCCCTGAAAGGCGGTCGAGCCGTGCCGGTGGGCGTGATACCAGAAGGTGCCCGGCGCATGAAAATCCGGCAGGACGATGCAGTGGCGATGGGTGCACCCGGAAGGAACATCGACCAAAACGTCGTCCGATGAGAAGGCGATATCCTGGCACATTTTTGGACCCGTGCAGAGCGGCCTGCCCGACGTGTCCACACTGCAGGGCGACACCATGAGACCGTGGGTATGGAGGTTGGTATGCGAGAAGCATCCAGGTTGGTTATGAAGTGCGGGATCGCACCTATCGTTCGGTATCTGAAGTTCGTTGATCAGGTCGATATGCATCACGCTGCCGGGGTCGACGTAAAGCGAAGCCCCGGGAACGGCCTGGTTATACGTCGGAACTCGACCGATGGCTTCCTGCCCGTTGCAAACAACCCTCAATTCCGAGACCGCTACATTCATTTGATGGGACAGCTCACCATTCTGGACCACCACTGGAGGGGGTTGGCTAAACGGTGGAGAAGTCGAGGAATCCCCTTGGTTAAAGCCGCTCACCCGCAACTGAGGCGGTGCGGCCGGCGACTTGCACGATGTGATGACGGCGGCTGCGGCGCCCGTGCCGGCAACGAGAAGATGACGTCGGCTCATCTTCGAACCCTCTTGTGTGAAGCGGTCCTTTGAGGTTGAATCGTTCCCTTCCTGAATGGGACTGTCGGAGGTTGGGGTGGAATCGTTCTGAGTCATGTTGACCTATCCTGGACTAGCCACTCTCGGGGGCCTAACTCGTCTTGACAGGATCTCTAGCGACGCTGGCCGCTGCGTGGCGGGGCTTGGACCAGCCACCACTTCACCAAAGACTTCTTAACTTCTATTCGTCCCACCACCAACCGTCCATCAGGGGGCGGCGGATCTTCGATCCTATGACCAGTCGTGGAGCAGTTCCGGCAGCGCCCTCCTGTTAGTCGGTCAGTTATTCCCTCGCGCCAGCCTCCTTGAGCACTCGCACGACTGTCGTGTGCGCTTCGGTTGCCGCCAGCATCAAGGCGCTCTGGCCAGCGGTGTTTTTGGCGTTGACATCCGCTCCGTTGGCTAGTAAGGATCGCACGCAGTCGGTGTGGCCGTTTCTCGCTGCCAGTAGCAGGGGCGTCCAACCATTCTGGTCTCTCGCGTTGATGTCTGTGCCTTTAGCTAATAGCGCTCGCACACACTCGATGTGGCCCTTGTCTGCCGCAAGCATCAAAGCAATTCGGCCGCTGCTATCTTCCGCATTCACATCCGCGCCCTTGGTTAGTAAGGCTTGGAGGGTAGACCCGTGGTCGTTACGCGCTGCCCACATCAAGGCTGACCGCCCCTGCCAGTCTTTTGCATCCACCTCCGCCCCGCCAACCACCAATCTTTGCACGACGGCAGTTTGGCCTGAGGTCGCAGCCCAAATCAGGGCTGTGGCGCCCTCGTTCCATTTCGCATTCACATGGGCGCCGTTCGCCAGTAAGGTTCGGACGGTGTCAGGGCGGCCTGCCAGCGCCGCCAGCATTAGGGGTGTCCAACCATACTTGTCCTTAGTATTCACGTCGGCGCCCTTGGCCAGCAGGGCTCGTACAGTGTCGCTACGGCCTTCAATTGCCGCGGTGATCAGCTTTGAATCAACATCCCCGGCATCAGCTGTCAGCGGGATGAGAAGGACAAACACCAAGGGGATCATCCGGATTGCCTGCATGAATCCTCCTTAGGTGACTCCACGCAGAACGTCGCTTCCCCCACCGGTACAACCCCGAACAGCAAGCGGGGATCGACGCGCGCTTTGGCCGTTACCCGTAACTCGTTCAATGAAAGTCCTTCGTGCACGGCATTGACACAGATCGCCCAATTCACGGGCGGGCTGGCGAGCTATCTCGTTCCTTGATCTCCGTGCTTCGGCCCGTGCCCGAAACGCACCTCCACACTGTAGCTAAGTCTATAGCAGCGTACCGGCCGCTCCATGTAAAATCTTCGCGGGCCACTCACCGTCTTAAGTACAGACCGACCGAAACGGCTTCTTTGACCAAGAACCAGCCAAATTAGAGAAGCTCCCAAGACGTTGCCTCAGACGTCGCGCCTCAGCCCTGTATGCGAACCGTGGGGGGCCGACCCACCGGTGCCAGTCCAGCGGCTTCTGTCCCATGCCATCGGCTACGAACTCGCAATCAGGGCCCTCGATTCCTAACACGCTCCAACAAAGCCACTTACGTGTGATTTCGCCGACTCGGCGGCGGACCGCTGGTCTCTCTAGATCCTCTGTAACGGCGCAGCGTTTGCTAATCCCGTCCACATGGCTCCATAGTCGGCTAACCGGAAAAGTGGCTGCAGCACCACGATAAGTCAAGCAAGGTCCCGAAGACCCCCAGCTAATTCGACAAGTCCCCCGTTCGCGGAAGTTCGTAGCGCCGGCTCGACCAGCGCCATCCAATGGTCACGCGGCCTAGACCGCACCCTTTGACGCCCGCGGCTCTGTGCGGTTCTTGCGAGAATAGCTTCTCCTTCTGGGCTGGGTGCCGTGACACTAGCGTCGCCCCTTCCACCCGCGGGAACGGTAAACCGCCCCCTTGGTCCGGCGGCCATGGCTCGCGGCAACAGTTTGTGTACATGGCCCTGCGTACAGTATGTCGGCACGCGGGCGCGATGAATCGCGCCCCTACATTCCTGACGGCTGGCTCTTGCTTCGAGTCTTGCCGACCGCTGGTGAGAAATACAGGCTAGAGCAGAACGGAGTCGATGGGTTGCATTGCCGAGGGTTGGGGGGCAAGGGGTTGGCGATTCTCCAAATAGTCGACGAGCTGCGCTGGGGAGTCTTCGAAGAAATCGTGCACCAGCCGGTCGAGGGCGATGTCGAGGGCGTCATCGCGGGTCAGGACCGGTGAGTAGACATAGCTGCGTCCTCGTTTTTCTCGCCGCACGGCCCCCTTCTTAGCCAGCCGATCGAGCAGCGTCAGGACGGTCGTATAGGCGAGTGACCGCGTCATCCTCATGTGGGTTTGTGTCTGGCCGACGGTGGCGTTCTCCATATCCCATAGCGACTTCATGACCTCGAGCTCCAGTGGCGGCAGCAGTCGCCTCGGCGCGGGTTCGGGAACGGTTGAAGTCATCGGTCTTCTCTCCCTTCTACGGTCGATCCGGGATTCTCGTTGAAAAGATCACCGGACGTGTCTCGCCGAGCTCCAGTTACTGGCGGCAGGTGGCTGCCGGAGGATGGTCCGCTTTCTGATGAGTCCTCCGCAGACCGAGTTTCTGGGGAGTCATCCGAGTCGGCGAGAAACTTTCCCTTGTCGAGCAAGAAACGTTGGAGCGAGCGGCTGTAGGCCGTCCAGTCACCGTCTTCCATGGGGGAGTCGGCGAGCGCGGCCCGCATGCTCTCGAGCTTGGAATCGAGGTCGTCGAGATAATTGAGCGCCAGGGCTTCCGGAAACGAAGGCAGCTTGGGAGATCCGAACTCGTATTTGCCGTGGTGGCTCAGGATCATATGCTCTAACAACAGTTTCAACTTCGGGGGGAAGTCCTCGATAGCACTGCACTTCCGGTCCAGCATGCGGACCGCGATCGTGATGTGGCCCAGCAGCCGTCCTTCGTCGGTGTATTCGAACGTCCGCTGGGCGCCGAGTTCATGAATCTTCCCCAGATCATGAAGCACTATGCCGGCCGTCAGCAGGTCTTGATCGATAAGCTCGTAGTGGCCGGCCACCTCCCTCCCCAACTCGAGCAGGGAGGTGATGTGTTCCAGCAGTCCACCGACAAAGGCGTGGTGGAGCGACTTAGCCGCCGGGGCCGTCTTCAGCCGCGCCGCGATTTCCTCGTCGTCGAGAAACGCCTTTAGCAGGCGCTTTAGGTGGGGGTTCTGCATCTCGTCGACGGTGGCCAGCAGCCGGCTGAACATCTCGTCGACGCTCTTGTCGGTATGGGGAATATAGTCGGCCAGGCGGACCTCGGATTCCTCGGCCCGGCGCAGCCGCTGAATGGTGATTTGCGGGCGATGACGGTAAACCTGGGTCAGGCCCTGCACCTTGACGAAGTCAGCGCTGTCGAAAGTGCCGACGACGTCCTCGATCCCCTCCCACATCTTGGCCTCGAGGCGGCCGGTACGGTCCGACAGGACCATGGAGAGATAGGGTTCGCCGTCCTTTTTTAGACGAAGATCCTTCGACTGAACAAGGAAGTAATCGGTGATGGTCTCACTGGGCCGCAGGTCGCGGACGTATCGAGTTTTCGCGGCCATCGTTGAGGGAGCTGAGGGTTCCTGGGTTGGCGCTCACCCGCCTGACAACCCGGGCGCGAAAAATGGTACAGCCACCGATTTCCAACCCATACGGGAAACAAAGCAGTTGCAGAGACGAAAATCGGATGACAGTCCCTATTTTTGCCGAACCTAGCTTTTACCGCGGGCTGCTAATCGGTGTCGTCGGCTTGATCCTTGTCCTTATTCTTATCCTTCTTGTTCTTGCCGCCGCCAGGCAAGGGGATCACCCATAGCAGGCGCCGTTTCTTTTTCTTGGCCAGCACCTCTTCGCGGGTGGTAGTGACCGGCGCCAGCTTGGAGGGGTCGGTCCAGGAGGTGTCTTTGCCCGGCACGGAGGCGGTGTCGATATATCCGGGGCGGATTTCTATATAGGCATCTGTTCGCAGCTTGCTCAGGTACTCTCGAAACGCGGGCTCGAATTTCGGCCCCGACAATCGGTTGCGGACCTCGTCCCGAACCTCCTCGAGGGTGGCTTGGCCCTCGCGGTGTTTCTCGAACACTTTCAGGATCAGGTAGCCGTTGGGGACCTCAATCAGGTCCGTGATGTGGCCCCTGGGTTTATCGAACACTAAGTCCTCAATATTCTTCCGGAGCTTTCCCCGGCGCCAGATGCCGATGTCCCCCCCCTGCTCCGAGTTTTGTTTGTTGTCGGAGACGCGACGGGCGATCTCGGCAAAAGGCTCTCCTTTGAGCAGCCGCTTACGCGTGTCCTTTGCTTTCTTCTCGGCGGCGGCTAGCTCCTCTCCGGTCTTGTCCTCGGTGGAGATCACGATCTCCGCCAGGCGGACACCTTCCGTGCGCATGAACTCCTGTTTGTGCTCTTCGTAGTAAGCTTCAATCTCGTCTCTGGGTATGACGATCCTCGAGCCGACCTCCTGGCCGACAATGGCTTGCGTCAGGAAATGGCTGCGGATTTGGTCCAGCGCGTCCTCGGAGGTCATGCCGGTCTGTTCGGTGACCCAGACCTCGAAGTCCTCGATCGTCTTGAGGTTGTTGCCCTTCATCATCCGGTCGCGCTGGCGTAGCACCTGCGCCTCGACACTAACGCCGAACTCATTCGCCTTTTGGATCAGGAGGCGGTGGTCGATGAGATCACGCAGGGCGTTTTCTTCAGCCTTTTCGAGGAACTTTCCACGCTGCTCATCGCTGAGATCCTGCCGCCGCGCAACCTCGCCGCGCGCGTCTTGAAGATTCTTCTCGTATTCCGACCGCATAACGATGTCGCCATTGATCTTGGCGATGATCTCTTCGACAATGACGATGTTCGCTAGGACGGACGACGCCAACGCGAGCACGACTGACACGACGACAAAAGTTTTGATCTTCACGGTAGCTTTCCCAAGAGGGCCCTTCTCGGCGGAGGGATCGCCTCCGGCCTGGGCGGCAAGCAAGGTTCTACTCTCTAGATTACTATTTTCGCACTAATGGGCCGTTAGGTTGCAGTCGGCTGGGAGGCTAGATCACACAGAGGGGAGCCGGAGGTGGGGGTCGGCCCAGCAGTGTCCAACCACGGCATCCGGAGCGTACCCGCAAGCCACTGGCCGTCTCAACGTATGTATGCAGGGGATCCTTCGAACCCTTTTTACAATCCTGGCAAAGCCAAACCATAATCATCCCTGCGATCCGCCACTGGTGACGCGCGTGTGGTTACTATACTAAGGGAGGATTTATAGTGAGCACGACTATGGCTGATACGACCTATGAGAAGGCCGGCGTCGATACGGAGCGGGCAGACCTCGCGCTAAAGGGCTTGACGGAACAAATTCTGCGAACCTGGCCCCAGCATCAAGCAGGCTTCGGAGCCGTCAAATTGGATCTCGGGTTCTTCGCGAACGTTATCGATCTAGGCGGAATCGGCCTCGCTATCTCCACCGACGGGGTAGGTTCTAAGGCACTTGTAGCCCAGATGATGCAGCAGTATGACACGCTCGGGATCGACTGCGTGGCGATGAACGTGAACGATCTACTTTGCGTTGGCGCAAAGCCTGTCTCCATGGTCGATTACATCGCTATTCAGGACCCGAATCCCAACGTGATGACGCAGATCGCCACAGGCCTATCTCAGGGCGCCCGGATGGCAAACATTTCGATATCTGGGGGTGAAACAGCCCAGCTACCCGAGATAGTCAGAGGGTATAGAGAAGGTGAGGGACTCGATCTAGCCGGCACCGCCATCGGCACCGTCGCTCTGGACAAGATTCTCGTGGGGCAAGACCTTCAGGAAGGGGACTCCATCGTCGGCATAGAGAGCAACGGTATTCATAGCAACGGCTTGACGCTTGCGCGGCACGTGCTTTTCAGCCGCAATCGATTCTCGGTGGAAAGCACCATTCCGACTCTGCCGTGTACACTCGGCCAAGAGCTTCTAAAACCAACCCATATCTATGTTCCGGAGGTCCTCGAGATTCTCGATCGTGGCGTCACTGCGAAGGCCTTTGTCCATGTCACTAGTGACGGGTTTCTCAATCTAGCCCGTGTGGCGGCAGAGGTAGGGTTCGTGCTTGATAAGTTGCCCAGTACACCGCCGATTTTCTCCGCGATTCAGGAATACGGAAATGTCACCGATACGGAGATGTTTCAGGTCTACAACATGGGAATTGGGTTCTGCGTTATCGTTTCGCCGTCGGAGGCGGACGATGTCCTCTCGATCGTTGAGTCCCATGGAAAGAGGGCCCACAAGATGGGGCACGTGATCCAGGACGCTCGTCGTCGAGTGTTTATCGAACCCAAGGGGCTCGTCGGTGAGGATAAGCGTTTTTGTCGGGTCTAAGTGGCTCTCGACAAGCGTCCGGCAATCCGTATAGTGAATGATCTTCGCAGCCAGGTCGCTCACCTCCGAACCCGGGAAGCCCTCGGCCACGAATTCCTAAAAATGCCTGACCCTCCGTTCTGAGGGCTGCCACAGCGCTGCTCTTAGATATCCAAATTCTTGACGTGGAGCGCGTTGTCCCCGATGAACTTACGGCGGGACTCGACGTTTTCTCCCATCAACGTCGAGAAGATTTCTTCGCTCTCGACGGCGTCGTCGATGCGGACTTGCAGCAGGCGTCGCGTCTCGGCGTTCATTGTCGTATCCCATAATTGCGACGCGTTCATCTCCCCGAGGCCCTTATATCGCTGGATTGTCGCGTCTTTCATTCCGACGCCCTTGACGTGCCTTAGCAGGGAAACGCAGTCGGTGACCTTTTCGCTGGCTCTTTTGGAGACAACCAGGAACGGCGGCTGATTGAAGTGAGCGATCTGCCGGGAAAGCGAGCGCAAGCGGCGGTACTCGGGTTGCGCCGCCAACTCCAGATTGATAAACCTTTCGGGCTCGGTAGACTCCCTAAACGAAACCATCCAGGCGGAGTGCATTTCGTCCGCCAGCACCTTTGCCGTAACGTCTAGCTCCTTCAGTCGACCAGCCAGTCTACTGACGTTAGCCTTCTGCTGGTAGTCCTCCTTCGTGTCCACAGGAAGAGCTACATCAGATAGAACCTCAACCACCTTGGGATTCCTTAGTCGGCGCTCCAGCTGCTCGAACATCGCCGCATACTCATCCACCTGGAGGAGAAACTTTCCGACATCACCTGGGTCGATCACCTTCCCGTCGGAGCCATTGCTTCCGTAATGGATCTGAAGGCCATCGGTCGCCAAGCGGATGATCTCACGGGTAAACTCCTTCTCGTCCTTGATGAAGCGCTCTCCGCGGCCGCGTTTGACGCGGTAAAGTGGCGGCTGGGCGATGAAGATATGGCCTCGCTCGACCAGCTCCCGCATCTGGCGGAAGAAAAAGGTCAGCAACAGGGTGCGAATGTGTGAGCCGTCGACATCGGCATCCGTCATGAGGATGACCTTGTGATAGCGCAGCTTGCCGGCATCAAAGTCGTCGCTTCCGATGCCTGTTCCCAGAGCGGTGATCATGGCGCGCAACTCGTTGTGGCTTAACATCTTGTCGTAGCGCGCCTTTTCCACGTTCAGAATCTTCCCCCTCAGCGGAAGGATAGCTTGAGAACGGCGGTCACGCCCCTGCTTAGCTGTCCCGCCGGCGGACTCACCCTCGACGATGAAAAGCTCTGCTCGCTGAGGGTCCTTCTCCTGACAGTCCGCCAGCTTGCCGGGCAGACCCCCCGAATCGAGAGCGCCCTTGCGCCGTGTCAGATCTCGAGCCTTTCGAGCAGCTTCGCGAGCACGGGAAGCCTCGATTGCCTTCTGGACGACCTTACGGGCAACCCGGGGCTGCATCTCAAAATACTCCCCCAGCTTCTCATTCACAAAGGCGACGACTTGGCCTTGGATATCACTGTTCAACTTGCCCTTCGTCTGCCCTTCAAACTGAGGTTGCGGCAGCTTGACGCTCACGACGGCTGTCAGGCCCTCCCGGACGTCGTCGCCCGATAGATTCTCCTTAACGTCCCTGAATAACTTGGCCTGCTGACCGTAGGCATTGATCGTTCTTGTGAGTGCAGAGCGAAATCCAGCCAGATGGGTTCCGCCGTCTATCGTGTTGATGGTATTCGCAAAACTGAAAACATTCTCCGCGTAGCCATCGTTGTACTGAATAGCCACCTCTATGTCCAGCTTGGTGCCACCGTTGATGCTACGCTCGCCGGTGAAACGGATCGGCTTCGGATGAAGTACGGACTTGCCGCGATTCAAGTAGGCAACGAACTCAGCGATCCCCCCCTTGAAGTGAAATAACTGCGGCTTACGCTCGCCCCGCTCATCGACGAGATGAATCTTCAGCCCGCCATTGAGGAACGCCATCTCCCGCAGGCGCTGGGCCAGCGTGTCATAGTTGAACTCCGTCGTGGTAAAGATCTCCGTGTCAGGTTTGAATGTGACCTTCGTGCCCGTCTTTCGCCCTGCCTTACCCGTCTTCTGGAGCCGGCCCCTCGGCAAACCCCTCTTGTACTCCTGCTCCCAGGTAAAGCCCTCGCGCCAGATCTCTAAAGACAGTAACTCTGAAAGGGCATTGACACAGCTCACGCCGACCCCATGAAGTCCGCCCGAGACCTTATAGCTGTCGGAGTCGAACTTGCCGCCGGCATGAAGCTTGGTCATAACGACCTCGGCGGCCGAGATACCCTCCTCGGCGTGGCGGGCCACAGGTATCCCGCGACCGTCATCTACAACAGTTAGCGAGTTGTCGATATGGATGGTGACCGAGATCTCCGTACAATAGCCGGCAAGCGCCTCATCAACAGAGTTGTCAACTACTTCGTAGACCAGATGGTGTAGACCGAGCTGCCCGGTTGAGCCTATGTACATTGCCGGGCGCAGCCGCACAGCCTCAAGACCCTCCAGAACCCGAATGCTCTCCGCGTCATAGCGAGTCTCTGTCTGACTAGTGGGCATATTTCCTCATCAAACCCTCATCGGCATAACCACATAGCGATAGTTATAGCCTTCCGGCGGCGGGTTCAGCTGTAGCTGCCCAGCGCTCTCGTTATCCGTAAAGAGAAACTCGACTAGCTCCGTCTCCGCAACACCCATAAAGTCCAGTAGATACTGCGAGTTGAAGCCAATCTTCAGTTCCTTTCCCTCATAGCCAACAGGCAGGGACTCTTCGCTCTGCCCAGCTTCCGAGTCACTTGCCTCTAGCCTTAGCTCTCCAGAACCAACTTCAAGCCGGACCGCGTGCGAGCGATCATCCGCAAACTGAGCTACACGCCGGATCGCCGCTGCAGCCTCCTCTCGGTTCAGAACTACGCTATTTCCTCCGGCCTCGGGTAGGACCCGCTCATAATCGGGGAACTGACCGGTGAGCTTTCTAGAAATCAGGAGCCGCTCGCCACACTGAAAGAAGAGATGATTCTCATCCGTGGAGAAGTCTATCGCCGCGGAGCTATCAGCTTCAGAAGCAATCTTCAGTACCTCAGCCATAGCTTTTCTTGGCACAAGGGCCTGTACCTCTCCCTCTATCCCCTCAAAGGGGTGATCAGCTCTGATGTATGACAAGCGATGCCCATCTGTTGCCACCATCGCTAGAGAGTCCGGCTTTAACAACATGAGAGACCCGGTGAGGGTGTAGCGAGATTCCTCACTGGCGATTGCAAAAATCGTCTTGCCAATCATATTTACAAGAAGAGACACCGGTATCTGCGTGATGGGAGCCGGCATCTGCGGTAGCTCTGGAAAGTTGTCCCTCGACATACCAGCCATCCGAGTCCGCGAGCGCCCACATACTATACTCACCGAGTGACTCTCGTTAACCTGGATCGCCAGTTCCGCATCAGGAAGCAGACGGACGTAATCCAGCAGCTTTCTGGCAGGGATCGTCGTGGACCCACCCTTCTTAACGACCGCCAGACAGACACTTCGAACACCTAGCTCCAGATCCGTAACTGTCAGGGTAATGCCGCTCTCCCCAGCCTCAAACAATACATTCGACAGTACTGGGATTGTTGTCTTCTTCTCGACAACACCTTGCCCCAGGCTCAACTCCCGGACCAGGTCGGTCTTCTTCACTGTTAGTTCCATGGATACCGTCCGCTCGCCTGATGCTGACCAAAGAGCCCACAGCTATGATGAATTAGCTCTTACATCCTAAATAGTGAGGACTATTAATCGTCATAGGTCCTGTGGAATCTGTGGAAAACATTGTAAGTAGTTGCCAACACTTGTACTAGAAATGGTCTCCCCTGTGAAAAACTAGGTGCTCAGGAGGTGTTCACCTGAGCGAATCGTCAAGTTTCCACAGTATGCACCGGGACAGAGTTAGGGAGACGCGGATACTTCATTATATCTAATTAAATCTGTCAGTTAGCCTGTGGATCAGCCTGTTTAAACTAGGATCTTGCTGTCGCAGGCGCTCTACCTTTGAGACTGAATGCAGAACAGTCGTGTGGTGCTTGCCGTTGAAAGCTCGGCCGATCTCGGGGAGTGAAGCCCCGGTTAGCTCTTTGCATAGGTACATGGCGATCTGACGGGGGAACGAGACAGCTTTGACGTTGGTTCTTTCCCGTAGTTTTCTAGGCTGGAGCCCGAACTCTTGGCTTACTACCCCCTGTATGGAATCGATGGTTGCTTTGCACTCGTTAATGGAGGTTATCGACTGGAGTGCTTGCTTAGCCATGGAGAGCGAGACGTCAGTTCCTGTGAGAGAGGAGATGGCCGACAGTCGAATGAGAGCCCCTTCGAGTTCGCGTATGTTGGACCTCATTTGCATCGCCACGTAGCTACGGACCTTGTCCGGGAGGTCCACGGCAGATTCCTCAGCCTTGTGATCGAGGATAGCCATCTTGGTCTCTAGATCAGGCGGCTGGATGTCAGCGAGCAGTCCCCATCCAAATCTAGATCGAAGCCGGTCGACAAAGCCAGCGATCTGTTTGGGAGGTCGGTCAGAGGAAAGGACAATCTGCTTCTCCATGTGATGAAGAGCATTAAACGTATGGAAGAACTCCTCCTGGGTCCTTTCTTTTGAACCGATCATCTGGATATCGTCGACGAGTAGGGCATCAGCCGACCGAAACCGTTCGCGGAACGAGCTCATTCGGTTGTAGCGTAGGGAGCTGATCATCTCGTTCATGAACTGCTCGCTCGTGACATATACGACGCGCAGGTGAGGGAAGTTTTTCTGAAGGTCTTGGCCGATCGCCTGCATTAAGTGAGTCTTCCCCATACCCACGCCACCGTACAGGTAGAGCGGGTTGTAGGCTCGTGCGGGGTTGCGGGCGACAGCTCGAGCGGCCGCGGCGGCGAACTCGTTGCACGATCCAACCACAAACCTGTCGAAGGTGTATCGCGGATTGAAAGAGCTAGCCGGCACGCGGAAGTCAAAGGACACCTGCTGTAGCGCCAACGGAGAGCAATCCAACTCGGGGGCCTTCTCTGCCCCATTGGTTGTGAACACGACAGACTCAAACAAAAAGGAGAGACTTCGTGCTGCGTCCAGGATCGGCTCTTGGTACTCGGACTCGAGCCACTGTTGGGCGCTTACGCTCGGAACAAGTAGATGCAAGGTACGCTGGTCATCGACATGGCTGAAGCGAATGGGTTCAAGCCAGTTCGAGTAGCTCTCGCGGCTGACTTGCGCTTCGAGTTTTCTGAGGATCTGCTGCCAGACGTCCATAGCTCTCTGGCCATCGCTCGGCTAACGGCGGCCAGGTGTCGGATTTCAGTGGGTTGAGCGGCCTCTCTAACAGCCGAAGCTGAAAAAAAGAGTAAAAAGTCTTTTTTTAGAGAAACGTAGTTTATCACAGGAAGTGACGCCGCGTCGCGGTTAATCGTAGAAGAAAAACGCGGCACGACGGACTTGTTTTTGAAACGCCGTTCCAGCTACGAAATGACGCGGAGGCCTTGCTGTCTGTCGGCAGATGGGAGTGCTTCGTTGAGGGAACCGAGACGATAGCCTTCTAGGTCGAGGGTGACGTATTGGAAGCCGAGACTCTTGAACACTTCCGTCATCTTCCTGGCCATCTCAACGTCGAGCGCGCGCGCTAACTCACCGGGACCAATCTCAATGCGGACGAGCTCGCCGTGATAGCGGACACGATAGATTTCGAAGCCGAGACTTTTGAGGGCCTCTTCACCCTTCTCTACAAGCTTTACTTTCTCTTTTGTTACCGTCGTTCCATAGGGAATGCGTGAGCTCAAGCAGGCGGCGGCAGGCCGGTTCCAAGTGGGCAAGCCCTCACGACGTGACAGCTCCCGGATGTCGGCTTTGGTAAGGCCGGCTTCCAACAGTGGCGCGCGGACGCCGTGTTCTTTCGCCGCCCGATGTCCGGGCCGGAAGTCTTTCGTGTCGTCCACGTTGACGCCGTAGGTGATGTTCTCGAAGCCCAGCGCACTTGCGATTTCGGTTAATTGGCTGAAGAGCTCATCCTTGCAGTGGAAACAGCGATTGGCGTCGTTGCGGACGTAGTCCGGGTTGTCGAACTCGTTGGTTTCGATGTACTGGTGGCGGATGCCGTATCGCTTGACGAATGCTTCGGCGTCCCTCTTGTGAGACTCGGGGATCGAAGCCGAGTCGGCGGTGACGGCGAGAGTGCCGGTCCCCAGCACTCTGTTCGCAGCCCAGGCGAGGTAAGCCGAGTCCGTGCCACCCGAGTAGGCGACCAGGACACGGTCCATCGAGCGCAGGATCGCGAAGAGCCGCTCTTGCTTCTCGTGGATCTTGTCTGCCATTTGTCAAATAGTACCGCTCTGCTGTTTCGCTTAATGAATACAGCCGCGCTATTGTATCAAAACCCCTTGTCCATCAGCGCCGTTCGCCTTGCCGTTGGGCCCCTGTTGGCCGTCGGGAATCACACAGGCTGCAGCAATCTCGTCGCCATCCTCTAGGTTCACGAGCTTAACGCCCTGGGCCGAACGGCCTGTAGCACGGATCTTGTCGGCCCCAATGCGGATGATCTTGCCGCCTCGGGTGATGATCATCAGATCGTTCTCCGCGGAGACCCTCATGATGGAGACGACGTTCCCGTTGCGCCGAGAGGTCTTGATGTTGATGACGCCTTTGCCGCCCCGGGCTGTCACTCGGTAGGCCTCGAGTTTCGTTCGCTTACCGAAGCCATTCTCGGTCACGCTGAGGATCAACACATCCGCCGATACGGCTTGCATCCCGACCACGTAGTCGTCCCGATCGAGCCGGATGGAGCGGACCCCGCGGGCCGGTCGGCCCATGCCTCGCACGTCTCCTTCGTCGAAGCGGATCGCTTTGCCCTTGCGCGTAGCCACGAAAATCTGCTGTTTGCCGTCGGTCAGGTGGGCTGAGATGAGCTCGTCGCCCTGATCCAGGTTGACGGCGATGATTCCCCGGGCCATCGGCCGTTTGAACACCGGCAGCGGGCACTTCTTGATTACGCCCTGCCGAGTAGCCATCACCACAAATTGGCCCTCGTCGAATGCCCGGACGGGCAAGAAGGCCTGCACCTTCTCGGTCGCCTGCAAGCTGACGAGATTGACGATATTCTTGCCCCGCCCGGCTACACCGACTTCGGGGATGCCGTACACCTTGAGCCAATAGAGTCGTCCTAAGTTCGTGAAAACGAGAACGTAGGAGTGAGCCGAGCCGATCAGCAGGTGCTCGATGAAGTCCTCGGTCCGCGTCCCCATGCCGATGCGGCCCCGGCCGCCGCGGGACTGCTGCCGGTAGATGGTCACCGGTGTACGCTTGAGGTAGCTGTTGTGCGTTACCGTGATCGCCATGTCTTCATCGGCGATCAGGTCCTCGATCGAGATCTCCGCCACCGGCCCGCCGATTTCGGTGCGCCGGTCGTCTCCGAACTTCTTCTTGACGTCCCGCAACTCCTGCGTGATGACCCGACGCAGCACCTTGTCGGAACCGAGAATCTTCAAATATTCTGCGATCTTGCGCTGGATTTCAGCCAGTTCCTCCAGGATCTTCTCCCGCTCCATCGCGGTCAGGCGCTGCAATTGCATTTCGATGACGGCCTGGGCCTGACGCTCGGTCAGTGTGAAGCTGTCCATTAGGCCCTGCCGAGCCTCCGCGGGACTCTTCGAGGCGCGGATCAGCTTGATGATGGCGTCCATGTGCTCGAGGGCTTTCTGAAAGCCGAGCAGGAGGTGCTCTCGATCCCGAGCCTTGCGCAGCAGGTAGTTCGTTCGCCGCCGGACGACGTCGAGCCGGTGCTCGATGAACAGCTTCAGGTACTCAAGTAGCCCCAGCTCCCTCGGCTGCCCGTTGACGATGGCCAGGCAGATGATCCCGTAGCCCGCCTGCATCTGCGTGCGCTTAAAGAGATTGTTGAGGATGACTTCGGGTTGTTCCCCGCGCTTGAGGTCGAAGACGATTCGCATGCCGTCGCGATCGCTCTCGTCACGGATATCGGAGATGCCTTCAATCTTCTTGTCGTTGACCAGGGCGGCAGCGTGCTCGATCAGCCGCGATTTGTTCACCTGGTAGGGAATCTCGGTGACAACGATGGCGGTTCGTTCCTTGCCGATCTCCTCCGTTCGGGCTCGCGCGCGGATCGTAAGATGGCCACGGCCGGTTTTGTAGGCGCTAACGATGCCTTCCCTGCCGCAGATCATGCCTCCCGTGGGGAAGTCTGGGCCCTGCACGATCTCCAGCATTTTGTCTAGCGACGTGTTAGGGTGCTCGATCAGTTGGATCGTGGCGTCGATGATCTCCCTCAGGTTGTGGGGCGGAATGTTGGTTGCCATCCCTACGGCAATCCCGGTACCGCCGTTGACGATCAGATTCGGTGCGGCGGCCGGCAGACACTCCGGCTCTTGCGCGGTGTCGTCAAAGTTAGGCCGGAAGTCGACCGTTTCCTGCTCGATCTCCTGCAGCAGAGATTCCGAGAAGGCGGTGAGGCGGGCTTCGGTGTACCGCATGGCTGCCGGCGGGTCGCCGTCGACCGAGCCGAAGTTGCCCTGCCCGTCCACCAACATGTTTCGCATCGTGAAGGGCTGCGCCATCCGAACCAGGGTTTCATAGATCGACGCGTCCCCATGCGGGTGGTAGGTTCCGATCACTTTGCCGACGATCGTGGCCGCCTTGCGGTGGCCGCGGTTCGAGCGCAAGCCGAGGTCGAGCATTCCGTAGAGGATGCGCCGCTGTACGGGCTTGAGACCGTCACGAACGTCGGGCAGCGCCCGTCCGATGATCACGCTCATCGCATAGTCGAGATAGGACTTCTTCATCTCGACTTCGATGTCGATGGGTGTCCAATTCGCCGGTGTTCCGTTGCCGCCTAGAGGTAGTTGAATGGGGGTCCGAGGGGGTTGATCCGCCAAAGAAGTGTCCTCGCTGAGGGGGGTTTCAGGGAAGTAGGACTGCTCCTTTTATTCTACCGCGACGAGGATTTCGAAGGTGCTGCTGAGGCAGCGAGAATCGCAGAAAAGCGTTGATTTTTAGACTTTTTTGAGGTGCTGCGGAGGCAGGGGGTGTGATCAGGCGCCTATGGGCACCGAGCATTGCGCTCGTCGCTGCGCCTATTCGGTTGCAGCAACCTTCAAAGCTCTCAGAAACGCTTCGTCGTTGGCGTTCAACCTCAGTGCGGGAGGGCCACCTTCCTTGCCGGCCGCAAGCACCGGACGCGGCTCCTTCAGACCGCTTGGGTCATGCGCAAATGAGGCTTCGACCACCAGGGTTACGTTGAAGCCGGCCCCCTTGATCCGTGCCATGACTTCGGCCACAATTTCGGAATCCGAAAGTGACTCATTGACGGCGTCCCCCAACTCGTTCATCAATTCCTTCGCAGGATAATCCATAGCTGTTCTCCGCGCTTGGCCGTTGTGTATCGAACTTCGTGGCGGTGCTTGCCCGGGTCCTTTGCCTGTCCACAATGTTACGTCGGTGCTACGGACCAAACAATCAGGGATCTTCCTGCTTCTAGGGTAATCTTTTGTACTTTTTTCAATGGGACTCTTGGCCCTGTTGTCTTCAGGGTTTGCCACTACGTGATTTGATTCCAGATGGAGAACTTGTGTGTTTCTAAGAGCTTGAGGCCTTAGGGCTAGGCGGGTTGCCCACCTCGCGGCGGAGCGGGTCGTGGAGGACCTCTTGGAACGCCCGGACCGCACGAGCGAAAGTGTTAGCCCGCTTACAGGTCCAGCGCCTCGCTCGCGTGGGCCAGCGACCTTCGGACGTTCTCGTCCTCGAGCTTGACACGCTCTTCGGGGCTGAGGTCGCTCACCCGGGGCAGTGGCTTAGCCTGCTGGTTTCGCTTCACCAGGTTGAGGATTTGTGCCAGGCGCCAGCCCGACACCCGGCCCATCGTCGGCCAATAACGGCTGGCCAAGCATGGGATTTCCACGGGATCGTCGGTTATCACTTCCAGGTTGAAGCGAATATTCGACCGGGCCTGCCGCAGGTCCTCGACGATTCCCCGCAAGTCCAGGAAGCCGTCGCCCAGAGCGACTTCTGAAAGCAGAAAGCCGTCAGGGGATTCCTTCACGGCGACGTCCTTCAAGTGTGCCGCGATGGCGTACGGTGCGAGCTTTTCGACGGCCTCCCGCGGCGATTCGAGCAGAGCCAGGCTGTTTGCGGTGTCGATGCAGACGCCTACGAACTCGCTGCTGATCTGTTTCATCATGCCGAGCAGCTCTTCGATGCTCATATCCCTGTGGTTTTCGATGGCCAGTTTCATGCGGCGCTTGCGGAGGGCGTTTTCCGCTAGCGTCACCGATTTCCACGACTGCTGGGTGAAACGCCGGAGTTCCTCTGCGTCGTCGAGGGCCAGGTAGCGGGGTCGTGCCAGCAGCGCGGTTCGCACGACGGAAGCACCGACGCCCTTCGCCGCCCGAAGGCTGTCTTGGAAAGACGAGACGTCCGACTGGTCTCGCGGCAAGCTGACGGCAACTTCCACATGCATGCCGGCGGATTCCGCCCTACTCCGGAACCGTTTTCTCGAGTCAGGGTCAAGGGATTCGGCTGCGACCTCCACGCCCCCGGCGCCCAGCCGGTGGCAATAGTCGAGCAAGTGGAACGGATCGGAAAGAGGTTTGTCGGTGCCGAGACGCCGCTCGGCCGCCATGCGCTGAGTAAACGAGGCCGAGGCGATTCCGAGAACGCTGCGAGGGCCCGCCGAGTTC
The DNA here is from genome assembly GCA_965248205.1 of Bryobacterales bacterium. GTDB lineage: Bacteria > Acidobacteriota > Terriglobia > Bryobacterales > UBA6623. Next base: position 3,580,253 of record CBDFIS010000006.1, on the reverse strand, counting down.
AGCCTAGAGACCGAGGGAACCCAAGCCGGAGCAGAAGCCACAAGCGTCATGAGTTGTCTGCGCGTGATCATGTTTTCTTTAAACCCTACCTCGACCCGCCCGGTATTCTCGTCTGGCCCCCGCCCCTAGGACCCCCGCTCCGGGCCGGCACGATTGCCGGCCAGTACTCGAACCCAGGACCGCCAGGAGTGGCGGTCACTACCCGTCGCGAGTTCAACACCGACCATCCAAACCCTCGTGGGAAGCATCCGGTTGGTTCCGTGCCCGACGGCACGAGCATCGCCACCTGGCAATAGTCTAGCGCGGATTCGCCCCGGGTTGGCGATGTGGCGGCCGCGAGGTACCGGCGGGATTCATCCATACCCAGCGGCGTCATCCGCTGACCGCTCCGCTACCCTCGCGGCGCGGGGCTCGACGCTCTGGCGTACCGTTTGTGGACCGCGCCGCTACCGTCGCGGCAGGGCGGGGTCCCATAGCTCAAGCTTGGTGGCGGCTCTTGGAGAAATGCGCGAAGCCACCCGGTCGCAATGCGCGAGGCCCATCTTTTGAAAACAGAACGACCCCTGGTTCGGAGCGGATGCTGCCTACCTTTGTCAACCTTATGTGCCGGTAGCTACTAGGAACCTTCTTTTTCGGGGGGACCGTGAACAGAATTTCGTAGTCCTCGCCTCCGTGGAGCGCCTGGGCCGCCTCTGCGCCTCGGAATCGTGGCACTGCGGTCTCTTCTATTTCTGCGCCGACCCCACTAGCTTTCACGAGCCGCCCGAGGTCAGTTGATAGACCGTCGCTCAGGTCCATCGCAGCGGTCGCGCCGAGCGTATTTCGCAGAAATCGGCCCAGCTCCAGCCGCGGCTGTGGGTAGAGATGGCGTCGGATCGCGGCGTCCGAGACGAGGAATGCCCCACTGCTAAGGCGCTCAAGCCCCAGGGCCGAACCTCCGAGCCGTCCAGACACGAAGATCGCGTGGCCCGGTTTGGCTCCGCTGCGCAGCAGGAGACGGCCGGCCCCAACGGATCCCGTTACCGTTACATCCGCCGCGAACTGGCCTCCGCTCGCCACATCGCCCCCTACCAGAGGGACCCGACAGCGCTTGCTGAGTTTAAGCAGGCCCCCTAGGTAAGAACTAAGCCAGTCGCGATCCATCCAGGCCGGCAGAGATAGCGACAGAAGGAAATGACGTGCTGTCCCGCCCATGGCTGCGATGTCACTCAACCCGCGTGCCAGGCATTTGTGGCCGAGAGCGCGAGGTGGGTGCAGATCAGGGATAAAGTGAGTTCCCTCGATGACTTGGTCGGTCGAAAGAAGCAGCTTCTCACTTCTCCGGAGCGGAGCTACGACCGCTGCGTCGTCTCCAATGCCGACACGAACCCCAGGCTGCGGCACCTGCGACGCTTGCCTCAGAATCTCCCCGACGATTTCTTCTTCGCTAGGAGGCATTCAGCGTGAAGCTCCCTCTTTGGAACCCTCCAATTATGACCGAATCAAGGTTGGTGCAAGCTCCTTTAGGCCTTCTTTCTGATCGAAGGGACTCTTGACCAGCCATTCCATGTGTACTAGTATAGATAGTACACTTACATGTTGCCCTTCCAAGTCGAGTTCGAGCCCGGGATTTCCGCCTATCGCCAAGTTGTGTATGCCGCCAAGAGGAGCGTCGTCAGCGGGCAGTTGCTTCCCGGGGACACGTTTCCTTCGGTGAGGGCTCTGAGCCAAGCCCTAAAGATCAACCCCAATACTGCTCACAAGGTAGTGGCTGAGCTCGTAGGTGAAGGTCTGCTCCAGGTCAGACCGGGAATCGGAACTGTTGTCGCCAAGGCGCCGCTGGCGTCCCCCAGGGAGCGAGCCGCGTTACTCGAGGATGACTTGGAGCGGGTCCTTGTGGAAGCGAAACGTCTTTCATTGGGTTTGGAAGAGATCTTCGAGGCGTTGGAACAGCACTGGGGGAGATTGTCTGCCGGCGCGGACGAAGGCCGAAGGCCCACGGGCGAGTCGATCAAGGAGGAGCTATGAAAAACGCCATCGAGACCGAGCGGCTCTTTCGAAGATTTGGTCGTACGGAAGCGGTGCGCGATCTCACCCTAGAGGTCCCGGAGGGGAGCATTTACGCATTCCTGGGTCCCAATGGAGCAGGCAAGACGACGACGATCAAGGTTCTGATGAACATCCTGCAGCCTTCCGCGGGCCGGACAGCCGCACTCGGGACGGATTCGAGGAGGCTGCGACCGGCGGATCTTGCGCGGATAGGATATGTCTCCGAGAACCAGAAGTTGCCGGATTGGATGACGACGGAGCAGTTGCTGTCTTTCTGCAAGCCTTTCTACCCCTCCTGGGACGACGATTTTTGCCGCAAGCTCATCGAGAAGTTTGACCTGCCCGTTCGGTCGAAGATCAAGACCTTCTCCCGGGGCATGAAGATGAAGATCGCCATGGTGACCGCACTGGCCTATCGCCCTCGTTTGCTGGTGCTCGATGAGCCGTTCGGCGGGCTGGATCCGCTAGTTCGTGACGAGTTGGTGCACGGGATGCTCGAATTGACGGGCGAGGGCGAGTGGACGATTTTCGTCTCTTCCCATGACATCTCTGAGATCGAAAACCTCGCCGACCGGGTTGGGTTTATTCGCCGGGGACGTTTAGTTCTCTCGGAGCAGCTAAGCACGCTTCAGGAGCGGTTTCGTGAGATGGAGGTGATTCTTGGAGAGCCGGCCAAGATACGAGATTATACGAGATGTCTGGCCGGACACCTGGCTCCTGCCGCAAGCGGACGGGAGGGTCGTGAGATTCGTCGACAGCCGCTACATCAATGAATCTAGCGCGAACACGATACGGGAGTTTTTTCCAGCCGATGCCAAAGTTTCCGCCTCGCCAATGTCGTTGAGGAAGATCTTCCTCTCGCTGGCCCGTGTGAGCCCGGGAAAGGATGTCGGAGCATGAAACAGGCACTACATCTTCTCAAGAAGGACCTTCGGCGGCTTTGGCCCCTGGTGGCCTTGATTCTGGCGCTTCTTTGCATTCAGTTGGTTGGCGAGTTTCAAGATCCGTTGGCCGTCGAACAAGACCCGGGTGGCTACTACCACTCTCTGGTTACGTTGTTCCATTTTGCTGTGATCCTTGCCGTAGCGATGTTGATTCAACAGGAGCCTCTCGTAGGTTCGACAGCTTTCTGGCTGACCCGCCCCATTTCGCGGCTGTCTTTGATGGCAGCCAAGGCGATGTTTCTAACGTTCTTTCTCATTGTCCCTGCTGTGGCAGCGAAGTTCTGGGTTCTTGCCGCTTACGGCCTGGAGCCTGAGAGGTATCTCTCAGCGTTGCTGGAGACCCTTGGCCCACACCTGGCGGCGGTACTTGCCGGTGTAGCCCTTGCCGTCGTCACTCCTAATGTGCCGATTTACATCATGGCCTGGATCGCCGCGATAGTCTTGCTTCAGATCTCCGCTCAACTGCTCCAGAAGTTTTTCGGCATAACGAGTTGGGTGTGGGCAGGTTCAGGGAGTCTTCTTTCCATGGTCCTGGTGATTCCCGCCGCGAGTTTGCTGGCTATCCACCAGTACCTGACGCGCACAACCCGTCGTTCACTCTTTGGACTCGTGGTCGGATTCGCCCTGTTGGCCGTTGTGTCGGCCCTTTGCCCCTGGGATCTGTTATGGGCGCTCGGGGAACGTTATTCGCCCAAGAGGGAACTGCGGCTTGCTGTGAGCGCTGACGGAGAGGTCTTCGCCGCGCAACTGGTAGGGGCCGGCAAGGTGGAGGTTTTCGGACGACCGAGTTTTTCGGGTGGACCACCCGGCCACGCTTTCGGAATTACCCGTTTGGAAGGGGAGTTGGAACTGGAAACGGGGGAACGAATTCCGTTTCACGATAATAGCGTCGTCGGGTCAATGTCCGGCGATGGAGTTCTGGAGGTGCTGGGAGCCTTCAAGTGGGTCGGCGATCAAAAGCCTGAGGCGCCGTCGTTGACCCTACTGCTTGTGGATTCTGGCGTATTCGATAGGCTGGTAGCGAAAACGGGGCGGTACCGAGCACGGGTTCGCGGGCATGCATACCGCTACAGGGTTGCATCCACTCTTCCTCTAAAGGTCGGGGCGCGCTTCGAAGAAGGCTCGGCCGCTGCGGTCATCCGAGGCATTTCCCGGCGGAACTCAGGGCTGCTGGTCACATTGCGGCATCGCCACATTCGGTCGCTTCTAGGCAATGAGACGTTTCCTCAGGTTCTGCTCGTCAATCGAGGCCGCCGGGAAGCGCTCCACGAGACGTCCAGTGACCACAGATTCTTGCCCCACGTTTCGCTCCCGCAAGGGCCTCAGGTTGCGGGTTCCGAAAGAACGATGCAATACCGCTTGGAGCCTCTCAGCGGGGAAGAGCCCAGCGGCCTTCTTGCCGATGCTTGGCTTCGGCAGGCCGAGCTGATGTTTCTGGAACGGGTCCCGGAAGGGCAGTTCACCACAAGCTTTTCGATCGAGGACTTTCGCACAGCAGACTACACCTTCGGGGAATGACTCTCTGAGCGCAGTATGCTTGAGCGCTCGTCTCGTTCACCCACTTGATTTTTCCGGCGCTAGCCGCGAAAATAAAGGTAGTACCCGCCGGCAACCCGCCGGCAACCCGCGGAACTTGTCCAGCAGCGTCCCCCTCCTCTGGATTCGAGTTGACACGGCTTTGCGAAGTTGATACTGTGTTTGGGCCGTGCGGGAGACGACGGCGTATTTGAGTCCTCTCCGGTAGTGGCTGTCGCCAGGCTTGGCGACTGAACCCCTAGGCGCGTAGGACCGAATTGTAAGAACGAGGTTTGATGAGGAAGAGCTATTTCATTTTGGTCGTGGCCCATTCGGTCCATGGTCGGATCCGGCGCATCCACCTCCCGCACTACGTCATCCATGTCGTTGCTTGCCTGGCGGTTTTCGCCGCCATCATAAGCATCGGTCTGCTTTCGAGCTACGGACGGATGCTCTGGAAGGCCACCGAATACAACCAGCTTCGAGCGGAGAAGGAAGCGCTGCAGAAGCAGAACGACGAGCTCAAGCAAGACGCCGTTGAGCGGGATGCGCAACTAGCTTCGCTCGGTGAGCTAGCCTCGGAGGTCTCGATCGCTTTCGGGATCAAACGTCCGTTCAGCGAGACTACGAATGCGGTCGGAGAAGGACAGCGGGTGCCGCGATACCGCAGCTCCGTCAATCAATTCGATTTTTTGCGGCAGGTTCAAGTGTCCCCGGGCAGCAGTTCGCCGTGGTATTGGTTAGAGAACACCACACCCTCTAGGTGGCCCGTGCAGGGACGCCTGAGTAGCTCGTTCGGCAAGCGCCTGGATCCCTTTCTGGGCAAGGGTTCGTTTCACGCCGGCGTCGACCTGACGGCGCCGTACGGGACCCCGGTTGTGGCCGCCGCCGACGGCATCGTCCGTACCACCGGCTGGCAGGGGCGTTACGGCAAGCGCATCGAGCTGCTCCACGGTCGCAATGGGCTTTCGAGCCGTTACGCCCATTTGGCGGACGCCTATGTTCGGCCCGGGCAGGTCATTCGCCGCGGCGAAGTGATCGGGCGAGTGGGCCGCAGCGGCCGAGTCACGTCCCCGCACTTGCACTACGAGGTTCGCTACCGCGGCACGCCGCTGAACCCCTACCGATACCTGAAGAGATCTACCCAGCAGCAGTCCAGCTTCGACGTGAGCGATTAGATCGCCAGCCCGAGCACCCCTGAGTAGTTGCCTGTTTCCTCTCGCCTTGCAGCAAAGAGCTCCTTAGCCGTACCCCGCGGTTGGATCACCCTAACTCTCGCTGCTCGCCTCCTAATTCGACGGAGCGGCGACGAACACAGCCTCTTTGCCGGCGATGCCGGCCCCGGAACGCACCGTTGCCTTGAAGGTGTAGATTCCCGGCTGGGCCGATGCCGGCACTGCGAACTCGAAGTTTCGGCGAGCTTCGGCAGAGCTGACGCAATCTGGTCGAGCACCCAATCCATGTGGCGTCCGACATCTCGAGATTCGACCTGACCCTCCGACGTGAGGAACCAAGCGTTGACGCGGAAGGTCGTTTCGCCTCGTCGCTCGCCTCGTCGCTGTGTGTGCGATGGCTCGACGTCGAGCGCACGCGTTACTTGGTCGGGATCGGTCCCATTTGGGAGATAGACCCTTAGGGTGGCGTAGGTTCGCTCACATGACGGATAGTCGTCGCTGTAACGCATTCGGCGCCTCGCCACCTTTGTGAGAGAAGCGGACTAGTCTTCCCGGCCGGCAAAGGGCAACGGCTCACTTTCCGACTTGCGCTCTGGAGTGAACACTTTGACCGGCTTCTCCGAGTGGAGCTGGTGTAGCCAGAAGACGCCATCGAACTCGCCGCTGTGCCCGCGGGTCACGATGAAGTCCACGTCGCCGTCTTCATCCATGTCTCGAGGAACGAAGGCAGCGAACTTGCCTCGCTTGCGTCGAGAGATGTCGTGTCGTGTCCATGCAGTGGTGGCCTCGCCTGGATTCTCGAACCAAGCCAGCCTGCCGACCGGGTCGGAGACACCTACGTCATCGCCGTCATCTTCGTGGGGGCCACCGCTCGAGCTGCCGGCGACAACGTCTTGATCTCCGTCGTTGTTGACGTCGGCGAGCGCGAAGCCCGCGGGTTCGTCGGGCGTGATCGTACCGATGGGGTGGAGATTCCAAGGTCCGGCCGGTTCGGCGGGTTGCTCCAGCCAAACGAGTGAGTGAGGTTGCTTGATGAGGACGACGTCCAGGCGGCCATCGGCGTTGAAGTCCGGGAAGGCCACGGCGGAACCAACCTGATCGAGTTTCTTGCCATCCGGAACTAGGATCGGATGCCGTTCAAAGGCGAGTTCCTCGCCCCCCAGATTTTCGAGCCAAAAGATGGGCTCTTCACCCTGCGAGACTCCGAAGACATCGATATCCCCGTCGGAGTCAAGATCGAGGGGCTCTGCAATGAGAGGGTTGCTGATAGTCAATAGTACGTTTTCGCGCCAGGCGTCAGCGGCGAGGGGGTCGTCTGGAATCTCATACCACGAGACCGAGCCTTGGTCGCTGCTTTCCATGCTGGCATCAGTGCCGGTGGAACTCTGCTGGTACGCGGCGACGATCTCGGGTCTGGCGTCGCCGTTGAGATCGGTGATCGAGACGCTGATGAACGAGCGGCCGGCCGTGGGATCGGTCGGAATCTTCCTTCCCCAGCGCCAGCCACGAACGGTTCCCCCTGGGTTCTCAAGGTAAAGCAAATGTCCCTTTTCACAGGCTGCGACGACGTCGGGGAAACCATCCGCATTGAGGTCCGCCACAGCGAGATCAGCCGCGCCTCCGGCCTCGGGGCCCTCGGCCAGAGAGAGGCGGAACCATTCGTCGGGATCGTCTGATCCGAAGGCTATGCGGATGTGACTGCTTTCGCGGTGCGCCGATACGATGTCGAGATGTCCGTCTTTGTCGAAATCGGCCACCTGGAGCGATTGCGATCCCCGCAGGCGAACCCCCCCCGATGTGTCCTTGTCGTCCAGGATGTGCTCCCTCCAGGAGATATACTTCCCGTCGGCGAGTTTTGCCGCGGTCATGGCGTCGCCGACGCCAGTTGAGGTGCCGCTGTCTGAGCTACAAGAGCTCAGCAACAGCGCGAGAGTGCTGTACACGGCTGCCGGTTTGCTCATCGGGGAAGGGTTGAAGCGTGCCTTTTTCATCGGCCCTGGAACTCAAATGTACTTGGCCCCGCCACCTAGCGCAATCTCGGTGAACCTTAGTGAGAGCGTCGATGAAACCTTAGTGAGGCCGGGAAAGGACTAGAGGTGACCCGTCGTCCGGGTGTTTCGGGTGCGAGGGCCCGGATGTGGTCACCGCCGACGTAAGCCAGCTAACTCTGAATCTCCCGGAAAGCGTCTTCGATCTGCCTTTTGGCCTCTCCGACCAACGCCACCCCCGGCATGCGCGGAGGTCCTCCGTAGTAGCCTTTCAAATCCATGGCGTACTTGAGTCCCGCGCTGCCGTATTGGCCTGCCACCTGCGCGGCGGTCGAAGCGCGTTCCTGAAGTTCCTGTGCCGCCTCGAATTCTCGGGTGCGGACAGCTTCTTCGAGGGACAAACAAAGAAAAGGGGCCGCGTTGGCGAATGCCAAGATGGCTCCGGCGGCTCCCACTCTCAGCGACTGGTACAGGATATCCATCGAGCCGGCAAGCACCTGGAACCCGGTGGGGACATCGTTGATTAGTTGAGTGACTTTCTTCTCGACTCCTGAGCACTCATGAATCGCGATGATGTTTGGGTGCTCGGCGAGCAGGCAGGCGGTTTCTACCGAGACGGCAGAGGAGCCGCTCTCGGGAGTACTTCCGATAACAACCGGAATTTTCGTTTGGTCGGCAACGCCGCGGTAGAAAAGAGTTTGGGTGTCTCGTGGCGGCGCGGGGCCTTCGCTGAAGTTTGGAGCCTCAGCTAGAAGCGCGTGATAGCCGAGATCAGCCGCCGCATTAGCACGGGCGACCGTCCCACGGACGCCGGCCATTCCAGTGGAGGCCAGCAGTAGTTTCTCTGGAGCAGCTGCCTCGGCGACATGTTCCCAAAGTTTGATGGTTTCCTTCTCGGTAAGGAGGCTCCCTTCACCCGGCCTCGTACTGCCGATCGAGTAGCCGGCTACCGAGGTGCGGTTCCAGCGACCGATGTTGTGGCGGATCTTGGCTGGATACAGATCCTCCCGGGCGTCAAAAGGGGTCGTCGCAGCGACCCAAATACCGTTCAGTTTCACCAGGTCCAGGTCCTTTCCCATTGTAGTGGGCTACCGCGAGTAGCCCGTGGTGAAAGTAAACTTCACGAAAAATCGGGTACAGCCAGCCAATTCGCTTCAGGCTAAGTGCTTTGTTTCGAGGACCATGACGCGAGCGAATTCGTGGCAGTCCTGGCAGTCTCCATTTTTCGCTCGAGACCACTTTTGCCACAGGCTACCGCGAGGTCGGAAGGGCCACCCACTGGAGTGAAAAGGGCCGTGCAGGGTTGGGCAGAGGGATCGGGACGCTCAGAGGGGAGGCCACTTGCAAGCCGGCGTGGGTATCTTCGCGTGTTTCTCGGTGGCCGGTTCTGTTGGATCAACACGGTGGGGCCCTTCTTCAATTTGGGGCAGTCGAAGGATCTTCTCGGCCGGCTGGAACTGAAGCATGCCGGCATAGTCCGGACATGCTCCAACCACGCAGTTGCGGCCCGCGGCCTTGGCCTCGTAAAGGGCTCTGTCGGCGCATTCTACGATCCCCTGCCAACCGAGTGAGGAGTTTAGGGTCAGCGGGTACGAGGCGACGCCGCAGCTTATGGTCAGGTGTCGGACGTCACCCGCCGAGTTGGTGGCGATCTCCTCTCTTTCGATGCACTTGCGCACCCGTTCAGCCCCTTTCACAGCTCCGTGCAGGTTCTGGTTTCCGAGGAAGAGGAGGATTTCCTCTCCGCCGTAGCGGAACGCGGCGTCTGTCGAGCGAAGGCTCGAGCGGATAGCCATGGCGACGGTTTGAAGCACGCGGTCTCCATACTGGTGCCCAAAGGTGTCGTTAAAGGACTTGAAATGATCGACATCACACATCACCACGCCGTACGTCTCTCGGCGCCGGACGGCCCTGAAATGATACTCGGTGATCTTCTCCTCGAAATCCAATCGATTGCCGATCTCCATCAGCGGGTCGATGCGTGACGTCTGCACGAGACGACGATTGAGAACGGCCAGATCTCGGTTTACCTCACGGAGGTTGCTCTCGAGCGAAAGAATGCGCTCCGCCGCCCGCAGCCGAACCTGGAGCTCTTGGGGGTGAAACGGCTTGGAGATAAAGTCGTCGGCACCCGCTGAGAGAGCCTCAATCAAGTCATGTTTTTCTTGTCGCGAGGTCAAGAAGACGATGTATGTGTAGGAGGGGAGAGCCGCATTTCGAATCTGACGGCATAGTTCGACGCCGTCGAGGCCCGGCATCTCCCAATCGGTGACAACCAGCGGAAAGCGACCCTCGGCGAACTTACGTTGCGCCTCAAGACCGTCTCTTGCCGTGACCACGTCGTAGCCAAAGCGTTTCACAGTTTTGCTGACGAGGTGCAAAGTCACTGCGTCGTCGTCAGCGACGAGTACTTTCGTGAGCGCGCCGCCCTCCGTTTCGACCGTCGGACCCGCGGCCAAGCTTCCAGCGCCCTGCCTCATTCTTCTATCCTCTCGGTGGAGGTTATGCGACATCACCAGTAGCCTCAATTGCGCTGACCACGGTGACGAATTGGTCGAGATCGGTCGGCTCATGGGTCCTTCGGCGATAGCGTTCCCCGTCGCCGGTTCGCTAGCGGCACGAATTCCTGCGTTGGTCACCATGGGCAACTCGATTTGCTCTAGCCATGTTGGCAGTCGGAAACTTCCGTCAGCCTAGCTCGCCTCGGAGGTTGGTGAGGATCTCGCGCACCAGGTTAAACTCCTCGTCTACCTGTTCCACAAGCTTGGGCAGCTCCTCTTGTTGTCCGCGACTCGACTTTTCCACGTGGAGGCACAAAGCGCTCAGGCACTCCGCTCCCATGTTGCTACTGGAACCTTTCAGGCGGTGCGCGGCTGAGGCTGCTGTTTCAGCGTCGCCTGCACAAACCGCCTTTCGCAGAGCTTCCAGTTGTCCCGGCGTGTCGTCGAGAAACAGGTCGATCAGCTCTCCCATGAACTCGTCGTCGCCCATTGTCGCTTCACGGATGTGATCGACATTCACTGATTCCATAGAATCTCCTGAGCGCGGCGCTGGTTGGTGTCACATCACCATGACGAACGAGGGATCGTGCGGGCGGGTCGCGGCCCGCTTGCCTCTGAACTAGACAGATGCCGATGCTCCCGGTTTGGCGGACCTTCAAGCCTCTCCAACGGGATGGGGCTGTTCGAAACCAAAATCGACATTCGCGCTGCGCATCGTTAGTCCGATCGGCTCCCGCGCAAGGAGTCCGAGACCCAGCTGGTCGTCCGGCGAACGTTTGGAGGGTCTCGCGGCGGATCTGGGGGCGCGTTGTCCGGCTATCAGGAGTGGACACGGAGGGGCGGCGGCCACCGGGTGGCCGGCATGGTATGGAGGATTCTCCACTTGCCTGCCGTCGATAAACCAGGTTAGGGGTGTTCTTCGCGTCAGGACCCGTCAAACTCTCGAGAGTTCGGGCCGAAGAGGAAAGTAAGGAGAGGTAGAGATGAGTGTATCCGCAATCGCGCTGGCGGGTATCACGTCAGCGGTCGAGCAGTTTGACGAGGCGGCTGAAGGCATCCGCAGGGCAACGAGCAGCAATCCGGAGACGGCCGACCGAGTTGACCTGAGCGCGGAGGCCGTCAAGCTTCTCACCGCCAGAACGGCCTACAAGGCCGCCATCGAAGTGGCTAAGACCGCTGATGAAATCAGCGAGCACGCCATCGACTTACTGGCGTGAGTCGCCTCGGCAACAGTTCTCGTACATCGTCCAGCGTAGAGGTATGCCGGTAGGCGGGCGCGATGAATCGCTGCCCCTACATTCCTGGCGGCGGGCATTTGCTTCAGCTCCTGCCGGCCGTCGGTGAGAAAAGCCCGCTAGGCCTTGTCGATGACCAACAAGATGTAGACCAGGGGCAGATAGACGATCGAGGCTTGGAGCAGCCGGCGGGCCTGCGCGATGGTTCTCCGCCGCGCCAGAAGAAGTCCCGCCGACAGGTAGCCCAAGCTGAGCACGAGCGCGCCCGCAAGATAGTAGGAACCCGCCATGCCGAGAACGGCCGGGGCCGCGGAGAGCGGCACCAACAGCGCGGCGTAGCAGATCACTTGGCGGGAGGTCGAAACACCGTCCGGCTCGACCACCGGCAGCATCAGGATCCCGGCCCGCGCGTAGTCTTCCCGGTACATCCAAGCAATGGCGTAGAAATGCGGGAACTGCCACAAGAACAGCATCGCGAAAAGGACCAACGCTTCGATTCCCATCCCGCCGCCCGCGGCCGCCCAGCCGATTAGCGGCGGCATCGCTCCCGGGAAAGCACCGACCAAGGTGGAAAGCGGTGTGCGGGTTTTGAGAGGCGTGTAGAGAAACAGGTAGCTCGCCAGCGTCAGCAGGCCGAGCAACGCGCTCAGCAAGTTCACCGCCCAGATCAGATACAGCGTGCCGGCGACCGATACGGTGACCCCGAACGCGAGCGCGGGAGGCGGTTGCAAGCGGCCGGCCGGCAGAGGTCTTCGCTCGGTGCGACGCATCTTCCCATCGGCTTCGCGTTCTAGCCATTGATTTAAAGCGCCGGTGCCTCCCGCCAGCAGTGCCGTGCCGAGCAGGGTGTGCAACAAAAGCAGATACGAGACCGGGTCCGCGGCGCCCACGTAATACCCGACCGCCGTCGACATCAGGATCAGCCAAACCACGCTGGGCTTAGTCAGCTCCAGGTAGTCCCACAGGGCTGACTGCGGAGCGACGAGTGCCGGGGCAGCAGGGGTAGGGGTTCTCATATAGCGGCGGCAACTCTTTCCCGATGGGCCGCTGCGATCGGCGGGATCCGGCTATAAACTTGGATTGTCAGGACCACGCTCGCGGCTAGTACAAGGGCTCCCACAGCTACGTGCGCTACCGTCAGCCATGCCATGGGTGGAAGCGGTTGCGGAGCGTCGTTGGTCACCTGGCGGATCCAGTAGGCTGCTGCCCCGAGAACAAGCTGTAGCATCAGCACGGAGTTCAGCGTGAGTGTCCAGCGAACGATCTCCGGCTGGTCGGAATGGCGCTGCATCACTTTTGCCACCACCCAGGCCACGAGTGCCACTACCACGCCGGCGCCGACCAAATGCGGCACCAGGCCCAACCCTTTGTGACGCAAGGCCGCCCCGATTGCCAACTGCGCGAAGATGCCCACGCTGGCCGCCAAGCACAACCGTCCCAGGGCGGAAAAACCTTCGCTGTCTGCAAGCCCGGCCGGGAACCGTTCCCGCTCCCGCCAACCCGGGGAAGTAAACAGCGCCAGAGAGACGATCATACAGAAGAACAACTGGGCCAAACAAGCGTGCATGACGGATATGGCTGTTGGAAGCAGCAGCAGGACGGTTATTCCTCCCAACAGCCCTTGTGCGATGACCGCCGCCAGGGCCGTAAGCCCGAGCTTCTTAACCCAGCTGCGCTGATCCCGGCGCCAGAGCCACACTACGAGAACAATCGTCAGAAGGCCCACGAAAGTCGCCACCATCCGGTGCCCGTGTTCGTAAAAGATGCCGCCCACCATCGGAGGCATCAACTGACCATAGGAGAGAGGCCAATCGGGTACGGCAAGCCCGGCGTCGTTGCTCGTCACCAGGGCCCCGGCCGCAATCAGGCAAAGCGTCGAGAATGCGGTGAACACCGCAAAACGGTGGAGCCAGGTATTCGCGGCGGCAACAGTTTTGTCGGTTCCGCGTGTAGAACCCACGCTAGGAGCCTGTCTCACAGAACGAAATTCCGAGCAACCCGGGACATACGCAATCTTCCCTGTCGGATGAACGACAAGCTAAAGCTTGTCCGCACTAGCCAACCAGGACAAACACGAGTGTTTGTCGCCACCGTAAACGCTACCTGAGTAGGTAGGTAGTGACCGCTACTCTTGGCGGTCCTAGTTTCCAGTAGCGACCGGCAATCCTGCCGGTCAGCCGCTGGGCCGATTCCTGGGTGCCTTGGCCGCAGCGGGCGAAGAGAGTTGGCTGCCGGTCGGGGGCGACGCGGTCGGACGCCCCCCAAGCGTTCCTCAAGCCTGGAGCTACTAGCCGGCGGAAAAGGTGAAGTCGACTTCCTTGGATTCAGAATCCCCTAGCGTGACGCTCATTTCCTGATCGCCATACTTTTCATGCTTGGCCTCGACGGTGTAAGTTCCCGGAGGCAGGCCTGGGATCTCGAAGCTGCCGTCTTCGCCCGTCACGGCGAAGAACGGATGGCTCACGACGTTGATGTACGCTCTCATCCAAGGATGAATGTTGCACTTGACGGGCAACATGATCTCTTGTCGAGCGAACTTGCGTTTGATGTCTGAAGCGCCCGAGGTTTGCGACTTATTCCATTCGCGGTTGACTTTCGGCAGCGGATGCACGTTGTGCGTCAGGGGGTCGCCGTTGCTGACGCTGATCGTCCCCCCTGCCTGCATGGCGAGCACGTGCGGACGATAGATACACCCCTTTTGGTTGAGGGAACCGTTCTTCGTCACCTCGAACTTCTTCCCTTCAAGACCGGTCTTCACCCACACGAAAACGTTCTGTAGAGTGCCGTTTTCATTAACCACGACCTGTTGAGCATGAACAGTCGCCTTGTGCAGCTTCTTGCAGTCGGGTTCGGCGCTCATGTTGATACGGACAGCCTTCGGCGCTTTGCCGTCAAAGCTAACCTTGCCACTCACGCCGGCCGCGGTCGCCGAATCAACCTTGAAATATTCCTCGGCTGTCGCCGCCGCTTCCGGTTCCGCGGTCTCCGGTCCGCCACTAGGGCCGCACCCCAATGTGACCAGCAGCACTGCTACGGCCGAGAGGCCGAAAATCTTTCGGGAAGTCATCGTTCTAACTAAACCCTCCTCTATGAAAATCGTTTTCCTTGATCGAGAAGCCTTCATTGTACACTGGTCGACCGCAGCCTCCGGAGTTCCTCCGGCGTGAACTGGAACATGTAGCGCACCAGGAGATCCGCGTGGTCCCCTTCGTATCCTTCGAAGACGGCCGGCAGGGGGCCATCGAAGATCCAGCGGCCCTGCTCGTGACGGAACAGCTCCGATGGCATCGCCGTCCCGGGCGCGATCCCAGCCGGCTCGAGCATCCAGCGGTAGGTCCAATCGGGCTTGAGACGCTCGCCGGCAACCAGGAAGTTCGGCGCGGTCGCGGTGCGGTCGTGGCGAGGTTCGCCCGTCATATGGCACTTCAGGCAGGGCGCCCCACGGCTGGTGAACAGGCGTCGCGCCATCGTGCGCTCTTTGGCCGAAAGCGGGGCCAGCTGATCGTCAATGTAGGGATGTGGCTGGGACGACCTTGCCATGAAAAACCGCATCAGGGTTCCCACCTGACGTTCGGTGAATTGGAATGTCGGCATGCGGGCATGGAGATACTCTCGAATGCCGTTGCGGTGGATGTCGGTCTCGCTCAGGGCCGGATTCGACAAGAAGCCGACTAGCCAGTCCGGTTGCACCCGGGCGCCTTCGCTATATAGCTGCGGCGGGAACTGTTCCGCCCAGTCCGGATCCTCGTAGCGCTCCATCGTCATGAATGAGGTCACGTCGCCAGGTCGAATCTGGTGACAACCCGTGCAATTGTAGCGGCGGACCATCCACCAGCCCCGCTGAACGTCGGCCCTCGAGTCTTCCGGCTCAAACCGGTAGTGCGCGGGAAGGGCGGTATCGACCGCTCCGAGCAAGAAAGTCGTCAAAGCGGTGATCTCGTCGTCGGTTAGGTTGAAGTTGGGCATCCGCAGACGCTCGGCCGGCTCCTTCGATTTCCCCTGGTCGAAGAAGGCGGGGTCCTTCAGCTTATGTTCGAAGAAGCCTTTGTGGTGGTACCAGCCTTCTACCTTGGCCGGGTGCGTGAACAGAGCGAAATCCAATCGCTCCATGGGCTTGCTGCCCTCCAAGGTCAGTTCCGTTCCTATGCGCCCCTCGTTTTCGAGGCCGCTGATTTCATGACAGCCGGCACAGCCGTAGCGTCTGACCAGCGTCAAACCTTCTTCCGCGCGCTCCGGATCATCCATGTAATCGGCCGCGGCGTAGGTGGCGTCGGTTTTCTGCGCCACCAAATAGCTAGCGATGTCGCGAGCTTCGCCGAAGTTCAGCCGCAGATTCGGCATCACCGGGATCAGATGGACTTCGTTGGTTGCCTCGGCTTCGGGCGTGACTTCGGCCGGATCGTGAATCCAGCGAACCAGGAAATCGTAGTTTGTCTTTTCTCCGACACGGGTTAGGTTGGCGGCGAAGGTGCCGCCCAGCCTCTCCTCGCCTTCGCCGATCGAATGACAACCCAAGCAGCCCCGCGTCTCAAGCAGCTCCTGGCCACGCTCCGCGTTGCCCGGTGGGTGTTTTTGGAGGGAACCCTCGACACCGTTCTGCCAGACGTAGGCCGCGATGGCTTGAATCTCGTCTTCTTCCAGCCGGAAAACAGGCATCTTCGTGCCGGGTCGAAACTCGTGGGGATTCTTCAGCCAGACGGGGATCCACTCCTTGCGAAGCTTGACCCTCACCTCCCTGAGGCTCGGGCCGAACTTTCGCACCTCCTGCATCAGGCTCTTTCGCTCTGCCTGCAGCGTGTTTAGCCGAGCGTCGAGTTGACTATTGGTCAGCTGCAACGCTTGGGCCCGAGCGTAATACCTATTCGCTTCCTCGTCGTCAGCCGCTTCGTCGCCGAGATCGTTGTTGCGGCGAACTTGTTTTTCATTGGCGGCCTTTTCATCGTGGTTGACCTTGATCTGGTTCCTGACGTTCGATAGCAAGTCTGATTCCTTGTCAAACCCTTCAAAGCGGTGGCAACCCCAGCAACCTTTGTTCAGGAAAAGCTCCCGTCCCTTGTTGAGAACCTCGGCGTGAGGGGTGACGACTTCTCGGGTGTGGCACTGATGACATCCTGCCTCCATGTTCTCTTTCTCGAACAGCGGCCAGAGCCAGTGTTTGTATCGCCCGTGGCCCTTTGTCACGCTGCTGGTCGCACGGCCGTTGCCGTTGTGGCAGGGCGTGCATCCGAACTCCTCAGGGTCGTGAATCTTGAGCAGGTCGCGGTTGGGATGGCTGGTAAAGACCGCCTCGCCGCCCATCGAGGCCTTCGTTAACTCGACCGGCTCGCGGGTGCCGGCATGGCAGGATTCACAGCGGTCTACCCAGTCGATGTCGTTTAGATGGATTTGCTTGATCGAGACCTGGAACTGCTCCATCTTGTTGATAAGGCCCTGGACTTGGGCCTCGGTGAGCCCGTACATGAGGTTCTGCAGGTAGGCGTTGAGCTCTTGCTGGGCCTGGCCCGCCGGCTCGCCCAGAGCAACCAGTTCGGATTGCAGCTCCACCCGCAAGTCCCGCAAGCGGGACATTTCGGCTTCCAACTGGGGGTACGTCCAAGAGACCGTCTCCGTGTTGCCGGAGCCGTCGTCGAGCGCCAACTCAAGCTCCTGCTGCCTTTGCTTGACAGCTTCGATGTCCCCGGCCAGAGATTCTTTCGTGCTTTCGCTCGTGGAGATTTCGAGTTGGTAGGTGAGCGCGCCGATCTCGCCGCGTAGCCCCTGGAAAGCCTGACGGACGCTGTTCGTGCGGGGAGCGATGCCACTTGCCATCCGGGTCCTGATAGCGCTGATCTGCTCGGCCGCCGCTTGGGTGGTCTCTTCGACTTGCTGTCGGAGTCGCTGGTATTCGTCGGACTCCTTGATCTCCTTTTCCCGGGTCGCTTGCTGGGGCTTCAATTGCTTCAAATGCGCCGCATAGAGGCCGGCGAAGCGAGCTTGGTAACCCTTCCACGGCCGCAATGACACCACCTCGTCGTAGAGCGCCCAGACGAGCGTCAACATCAAAATGAGGGTCCAAGAAAAAAGAGAGACACTCAATGAACTGTTCACGACAGGATCGTCATGGTCAGGTGGCGGATTTGGTGGCATTCAGAGCTCCGTCAAAACAGAATCTTCAACTCACGGATCGTTGGGGTTCGCCAACTCAACGGTTTCGCGACAAGCCCGGTACCGTCGCCGCGGCCCGAGCTAGATGTTGAACCACGGGGTTACCCACACATACTTGATTCGGAACACAAGACGGGCAATGATTTTCGCCGGCAGGCTGAGCATGGTAACCAGAACCACCATCATCACCAGATACTGCATGAGCGACATGCGGTTCAGAATTTTGCGGCTGAACTCCGTCAACGCCATGACCTTGTGGACGAGAACCCCCGTCACTAGAGCGAATAGCGCCGTGACAATACCCCCGAAAATCCCAATCGCCCAGGTCCCGGTGATCCCGAAGATCTCGTGCAGGTCGCGGTTGACTTCGAAGACCAGCTTGTTGTGGTCCCACGTCTGACCCGGCCAGAACCACATCCAACCAGGGCCGCGAATCATTGTTCCAATGATGATCATCAGGCACCACATGATGATGAACCCGAAGATGAAGGTCCAAATGGCGAACTTCCTTTGCTGGTAGGTGTAGTAGCCATTGCCCAGCGGATTCTCGTCGATGTACGGGACCACCATCAGGCCGATGATGATCAGAGTCGGCATCACGACGCCCGCGATCCAGGGGTCGAAATACACCAGCATCTCCTGTAGCCCGAGGAAGTACCAGGGCGCCTTGGCCGGATTCATGGTCAGGGTCGGGTTGGCCGGCTCTTCCAAAGGAGCGTCCAAAGTAATCGACCAGACCATCAGAATGGCGGTGACGATCACGGTCGCGAGAAACTCGATGCGCAACAGAAACGGCCAAACGTGGATCTCTTTCGCCCAACCCTTCTTATAAGGTTGAGTCTTGCGGTGATGGGTCTTAGCCATCTCGGGGTCGGCGTCCAACTGGTGGATCAATCGGTCGTTGGCGAAAGCCTGGCGCAGGCCGTACCACGTGTAGAACGGCACCAGGATCATCAAGCCGATGATGGGGACGTTATCTGGGAGTGAAAGAATTTCCCAAAGCTGGCCCCAGTCCATAAGTCCTCCTCTAGATTCCGGAATTCGCCGGCGCTGCTAAATCCTTCGAATCGGTTTGATCTCGCGTTCCAGCATTACCGGCGCCGGGCCGGAGATTCCTCCGTCCTTTCGGACCCGCCAAAAATGGACGATCATGAACGTCGCCGCGAAACCCGGGATCGCAATGCAGTGCCAAATGTAGGACCTTAGCAGCGCATTGGCGTCCACGATCGACCCTCCGAGCAAAGCAAAGCGCACGTCGTTGAACGGAGTCATACCCATGTCGGGACCGAACGGACCTTCATGGCCTAACACAGGAGTGGCGCGGGCCATGTTCGTTCCCACTGTTACCGCCCAAAATCCCAACTGGTCGTCGGGCAACAGATACCCCGTAAACGACAGAAGCAGCGTCAACACCAGCAAGATCACGCCGACGCACCAGTTGAACTGGCGCGGCTTCTTGTACGATCCGGTCAAGAAGACCCGAAACATGTGAAGCTGGACGGTCAGCACCATGGCGTGCGCCCCCCAGCGATGCATGTTTCTCAATAGCTTGCCGAAAGGCACGTCGTGCTCTAAGTACAGGATGTCGCGAAACGCAATCACCTTGGTCGGGTGGTAGTAGAACATCAGCAGCACGCCGGTCCAGGTCAGGACGACGAAAAGGTAAAACGTAATGCCGCCCATTCCCCAGGTGTAGTTGTACCGTACGGCATCGCGATTGATTTTGGCCGGATGGAGATGCAGGAAGACGTTGCTAAGAACGCCGAGGGTCCTGCTGCGGGGCTTGTCGTCGTGTTTGACGCGGAAAATCGACTTGTAGAGCTCGGTCTTGGTGGGCTTCTTCAGCGCCTGGAGGTCGTCGGCTGCTTTTTGTTTGATGGCGTCCGGGTCGATGACCCCAAGAAGCGACCGCTTTCCGTTGCCGCCATCGTTTTCCTCAGGCATTCTATCTCCTCTCCAGACCAGACCCGCAGCGCATCATCGAAACGACGCCCGCCTTCACTGTTGGGGTAACGCTGGTTTCACTACGATCTCGTGCCGGTTTCAAGGCGTGCTCGTCGTCAAACGACCAGATAGGATTCATCCTCATCAAACTGGCTTGCCTTACCTTTTTCCCACTTGTACAGGGCACTGGTGTCGACCACGATTTGCCCCTCGGGGTTCAGTTCAACCTTGGCACGGTCGAGAGGGCGCGGGGCCGGGCCCTCATAGTTGATACCCTCGGGATCAAAGCCACTGCCGTGGCAGGGGCACTTGAACTTTCCTT
Source organism: Bryobacterales bacterium (assembly GCA_965248205.1). Taxonomy (GTDB): domain Bacteria; phylum Acidobacteriota; class Terriglobia; order Bryobacterales; family UBA6623. Next base: position 3,560,457 of record CBDFIS010000006.1, on the reverse strand, counting down.
CGGATTCCTTCCAGTCCGGTGTGCAGCCAAGGTGGGTGCACCGGGCGTAGATGACGAACAGCCGCTCGGAGTTGCGAACAACCCAGATACGGTTGGACTTCTGGAAACTGGTGTCCACGCCGATGCCGAACGCATCCGGGGACCCGATCCGAAACACCTTCTTCGGCTCGAAGATGGTTCGTGGGAAAAAGAAACGCAGGAACATTAAGAAGTTGGTTACCAGGAAGCTCACGGTAAAGAAGCCCACGAACCGGCGCCGGGTCTTCACCGCATCCGCTTGCGGCCCTTTCTCGAAGAGCCGACGAAGCTTGGCCAGCTTAGACGGCTTCGGCTCGCTTGCTTGGGCAGAAGCGGCTGCTTCCTCGCTTGAGCCAACTTTCTGTTCAGGCATCCTAATCCCTTTGTTTAACCACTGTAACCGCGGTCCAGTCCTCCATTGTAATCAAGGCGCGAAGTTCCCCACAAGGAGATGGGCCTTAAACCTGCCCGCGAGCTCGGAAAGAGGAGTTTCGACCGCCCGAGGACCCCTTCGCAGCGTGCCCCTGTAAGCAAATCAACCGTCGCCCTGCTGGGTCAGATACGCCTCCGCCTGCTCCAGGTCAGCGGGCGTATCCACGCTGACGCCGACATGGTGCGTTGTTGCGACAGCCAGGACGCGATAGCCGTGCTCCAGGGCTCGAAGCTGCTCAAGCCCTTCCGTGTACTCCAGCTCGGTCGGTGCGAGCCGGGCAAAGGCCAGCAGAAAGTCCCTCCGATAGGCGTAGAGTCCAATGTGCTCGTAGGCCTGGAACCGCTCGCTTCGGCGGGCGAACGGGATCCGCGAGCGTGAGAAATACAAAGCGAAACCTTCGCGATCGACCACCACCTTCACCACGTTCGGGTCGCGCAGCGTCTCTTCGCTCTCGATGGCGCGCATGAGCGTCGTCATCTGGAGATCTTCTCCCTCGAGAAACGGCTCCACCGCCTGGTCGATCGCTTTTCCGGATATGAACGGCTCGTCCCCTTGAATATTGACGACCACGTCGGCCTCGATCGCAGCCGCCGCCTCGGCGACGCGGTCCGTGCCCGACGGATGATCGGGCGAGGTCATCAGGGCTTTGCCACCAATCCCTCGGATGACGTCCGCGATGCGCTCATCATCGGTCGCGACCACCAACTCCGCCAGGCGCGATGCCCGCCGCGCCTTTTCGTAGACGTGCTGGATCATGGGGCGGCCGCCCAGCAACGCCAAAGCCTTACCGTCGAATCGCTTCGAGCGGTACCTGGCGGGAATTACACCGGCAACGCGCATGGTTAGCCCTTCGGGACCCGGACCCGTGATGGCCGCCAGCCCGAGGTCCTACTCAGCGGCGCGGAGCTACTCGGGCGCAAGGGCGAAGTCGACAGTTTCCGTGGAGCCGGCTGTAACCGTAGCGGCCTTTTGCTGAGTGACGTACCCAACCAGGCTCGCCGTAACGAGGCGACTGCCTGCAGGGACGTCTTGGATCGTGTATTTGCCGCCTTTGTTCGTGATCGCGGACGGGCCGGTGTCGGTTGAAACCACGACATCTCCCAGCTTCGTTCCGTTCGTGTCCCTCGCCGTGCCCTTGATCGTTCCCGAACCGCCCGACGTTTCCGCGACCAGCGCGAAGTTCACGGGGGTATCCTGGCCATCTGTCACAGTTGCCTGCTGATTCTGCGGCTCATACCCGCTAGCGGTGACTGAGACCGTCCGTGTGCCGGCCGGCACCGGCGACAAGGCATAGTTCCCGTTGCTATCGGTCGTGTCATTCTGCCCGGTATCGACAGAAACGTTTGCTCCCGAGACCGGCTGGGAATTCGCGCTGTCGGTCACAAGGCCGCTGACGCTTCCCGACCCGCCTGCCCCGCCCGTGGCGCCGCACACGGTGCTCGAAGCTTCGTCGTAAGTCCAGCCGGTCTTTACGGCGCTGTCAACGCAAAATGTCCAATTGGCGCCGTTTTTCACGGGCGGCGTTTCCGCTTGCATCTGACCGCCTGCGTCGGTGGTGCCGCTCCGGCTACCGCTCCAGTCGCCGGAAAAGCTGCCTGTCCCCGAGACGCCATCGACCGCCGCTCCTCCCTCGCTGAGCACCGTTACGGTCGCCACACCCTGGTTACGAGGTCCTTTGACGGGAACCGCTACGACCTGAACGGAATCGATATGGAACGCCGGCAGCGCGTTGAAGACATTGACGTCGACGCTATCGCTACCTACGCGCAACGTGCTGTCAATAGCGCGAGCGTTGACGGTTACAAGACCGTTGCCGGCCGACGACGTGTCCCAAACCGCCACATACCAGACCCCGTTGTAAGACGTCGGTTGCCAAGGGCCTCCGTCGGCATTCCACTCGACCGTCAGTGAGTCGGCTGGATCCTCGTCCGTGGCGTCAATTTCGATTGGTATGTTACCGCCAACCGTGTCGTTCTGCGCCGGATTGACAATGGTTACCACGGGAGGATTTGACGTCCCGCCAAGATTCGGTTTGAGGATAAATAGACCCTGCTCGATTCCGCTTACGACTACAATGCCGCTGTCGAAGTACGGATAGTTGCTCCAGGCGCCGTTAAAATTCGTTGTGTCGCTACTGGGGTAGATGTCGAAGTAGGCCGCTTCAGTTAGGCTGGCGCTCGCGATGCCGCTGATATCGAGGATGCGTAAGCCTGCCTCATAGTTTGCCTGGTAGCTGTAGCTTCCCTTGATGTATTGGTTGTGATCGATGACCGTGGTGGACGCGGAGTAATAACCCGTATTGACGGGGGCGTCGAGATCGGAAACATCCCAGATGTGGGTTCGAGTAGTCGGGATGCTCGGGTCGTTGATCTCGTCGAGCTCGTCGTCAAGCAGTAGGTACGTATGATCTTCGGTTAGCCAGCCCTGGTGCGTATACTGCACCTTGGCGTAGCCAGTGCGCGAGAGCTGAGCAGGCATCGACTTGTTGGTCACGTCAACGATCGTCAAGGTATCTGTGTTGTAGGCAAAGCAGACCTCCTGGCCTTGATGCGCCGTGTCGGGTCCGCTGTAGATCACACACTGGGCGTCGTGCGTGTAGCCGTCACCGGCGAAGCAACCGGCAGCGATCGGGTTGGTTGGATTCTGAATGTTGATGAAGTGTAGACCGCGGCCACAGTTGCCGACATTCGTTCCTACCGCATAGGCAAAGCCACTGTCTTCGTTGATGACCAGGTTGTGTGCGGTGCCGATGCCGCCATACCAAGCGGTCTCTGAAAACGTTACGGGCGGTGCGGCGACATTGCCAAGTTGTGTCAGGTCGAAGACCTGCATGCCGCTATTGACTGCCTCGGTAACCATGAGGGCGTGCTTCAAGTGGACCTTGATGTCCCGCCATGACGATGTAGCCGCGTGGGGTGGCAGGTTGCCGAGGTAGACGGGATTGACGGGATCGCTCACATCGACGAACGACGTCCCGTTTGTACGGCCCATGATCGCGTATTCCTTGCCGGTCTCAGGATCGGTCCATCCCCAAATGTCGTTTCCTTGTCCGCCTCCGATCTGGTCGAGCGGCAAAAATGCCATCAAGTCTACGTTGCTACAAGGGTAGGTGCCGGCTAGGCCACCTACACAGGAGGTAATGCTCATACTCGCAAGGCTCTCAGGTTCCTCGTGGTCGTGGAAGGCATGCATGGTGTCAGTGGCGTGTAGCGGCGGATGGCCGCCGTGCGGGGCGTCGCTCTCGTCGTGGGCATGGAGGAACGCCGCAATTGCCACGAGTGACGCGAGAACGAGCCCAGCCAGGGGCACCCCCGACCGTGACCTCGTATTTTGTTTGCTTTTCATGAGCCGAACGTGTTCGGGGTCGCGGTTCCAGAATGCAGAGCAAGTATCAAAGCCGCGGACACCCGGATTCCCAGGGCTAAATCCGTTTGAAGGCTTCCGTCACGTGGACCAAGGTCCGAGGAACGGCTCATTGTATCAGAAGAAAAGCGCCCAAATGACCGAACAGCACCCCTCCCGCACAGCCCGACGCGCGGAGATCGAGGGACAGGAATCTGAGCACACTGGGAAAAGATCCTACGACGACACGACTGGGCGCGCACAGGTGGAGGGTGGCCCGCCCCTCCGCGTTCCTCGTGAGAGATGAGCTAGACCCTATGCTACATTGGGCAACGAGTCCCGACCCATTCTCACATGCCATCCTCGGAATTCGATAGGCTCGTCGCGATCATGGCGCGGCTGCGTAGCCCGAGCGGCTGCCCCTGGGACCGTGAACAGACGCTCGAGACCCTGCGCCCCTACTTGATCGAAGAGACCTACGAGGCCATCGAAGCTATCGAGCGAGGTGACTGGTCCCAGCTCGCCGAAGAGCTCGGGGACCTTCAACTGCAGATCGCTTTTCAGTCCCAAATCGCCTCGGAAGAGGGACAGTTTACCATCGAAGATGTCCTCCGCCACATTAACGAGAAACTGATCAGGCGGCATCCGCACGTGTTCGGCGATGAGTCGGTCGAGACCTCGGGACAGGTCTTGCACCGCTGGGAGCAGATTAAGGCGGACGAAAAGCGCGAAAAAGGCCAGGCCAGCGGTGACTCGGACGGCGCGCAAGAATCCATCCTTGACGGCATCCCCCGCTCGCAGCCGGCCATGCTCGAGGCTCGCAAGATCGGTCGGAAAGCCGCCGGCGCGGGCTTCGATTGGGAACAGGTCGAGGATATTGTCGAGAAGCTTCAAGAAGAAATCCGGGAGCTTGAGGCCGCCCGTAAATCGGCGGGCGCCGAGCAGCTCGAAGAAGAGGTCGGCGACCTGCTGTTTACTCTCGTCAACATCGCCCGTCGCCTGAAGGTCAACCCCGAGCTGGCCCTCCGCAAGGCAAATGCCAAGTTTCGCGACCGATTCGCTTACGTGGAAGATGGGCTCCGCCGCCAAGGCAAGTCCCTTGAGAGCGTTGAGCTGGAGGAAATGGAACAGCTATGGCAGCAGGCCAAGAATCCCTGACTGGCCTTGAAATCCGCAGGCTCGAGACCGAGGCCGAGTTCCGCGAGGCCCTGGATGTCGAGAAGCGAGTCTGGGGCTTCGCCGATGTCGAGCTGGTCCCGTGGCGGCTGATGGTCGTCGCCACGGAATCAGGGGGCCTCGTGGCCGGGGCCTTCGACGGCGACACCATGATCGGTTTCAGTTTGGCGTTCGCGGGGCGGCATCCCGATGGAGCATCCTACTGGCACAGCCACATGACCGGAGTGCTTCCTGAATATCAGAACCGCCACGTCGGGCGCCAATTGAAACTTCACCAGCGGCAGCAGGCGATCGAGCGAGGAGTGGAGCGAATCGATTGGACTTTTGATCCCCTCGAGATCCGCAATGGGTATTTCAACGTGGAGCGTCTCGGCGTGATTGCCTGCCAGCTCCTGCCGAATCTCTACGGAACGACCACCAGCCATCTCCAGGGAGCGTTGCCCACCGATCGGCTGGTTGCCGAATGGCACCTGAATAGTTCCCGGGTCGCAGCGGCTCTCGCCGGGCAAGAGCGTCGCGATCCAGAGAACGTGGAAGCCAACATTGATATCCCGGCCAGGATCGAGGAGCTGCGCCACAGCGATATCGAGGCGGCTAAGTCTATTCAAACCCGCGTTCGTCACAAATTCCAAAAGAGCTTCGCCGCGGGTCTGATCGTACTCGGCTATCGCGTCACCGGGGACGGGGGTGTGTTTGAGCTGGGGCGAATCTCGGAGGTTGTTTGACGACGTGATTGGTACCGTGGGGACAAGCGATCTCGCTTGTCCTATCCGTCGCAGGCGGCATAGGGGTGACCTGCCTCGCCCAGACATCCTTTGCCTTGGAAGAGCTCCGGACGGCTCTCTGTCGCTCGGTGAGCGTTGCCGCCTGCTGTGAAGCCATGATCCTCGACCGCGTCACCCTGCGTGAAATCCGGATGCCGCTGGTCCATTTCTTCGAGACCAGCTTCGGGCGGACCACCGAGCGCCGTATTCTGCTGGTCGAAGTCGAGAGCGAAGGGGCGACCGGCTGGGGCGAGGTCACGGCGGGAGAGGGCCCTTTCTACAACGAGGAATGGGTCGATGCTGCCTGGCTGGTTCTGCGCGACTTCGTCGTTCCTCGGATCTTGCACCGGCAAGTCGGCTCGGCCGAGTTCGCTGCACGGATGCCTCCCGTCCGGGGCCACCAGATGGCTCAGGCCGGCTTGGAAACAGCCGTCTGGGAGCTTGAGGCCCGCCGGCTCGGGCGTCCTTTGTGGCAGCACATCGGGGGTACCCGAACCGAGATCCCCTGCGGGGTATCGATCGGTATCCAAGACTCCGTCGAAGAGCTACTCCGGCTGATCGAGCGCGAAACCGCCGCGGGCTACCAGCGCATCAAGATCAAAATCAAGCCGGGGTGGGATGTCGAGGTGGTCCGGAAGGTACGAGAGCAGTTCCCGGACATCCAACTGATGGCGGACGCGAACTCGGCCTACACGCTCCAAGATGCCGAGCACCTCGAGCGCCTCGACGAGTTCGACCTAATGATGATCGAACAACCCCTGGCGCACGACGACATCATCGACCACGCCACTCTGCAGGCTCAACTCAAGACGCCAATCTGCCTCGACGAGTCCATCCGCAACGCTCGTCACGCCGAACAGGCGATCGAGTTACAAGCGTGCCGCGTCATCAACATCAAACTGGGCCGCGTCGGGGGGTTCTCCGAGGCCCTGCTGATCCATAACGTCGCACGGGCCAAACACATTCCCGTCTGGTGCGGCGGAATGCTCGAAAGCGGCGTCGGCCGCGCCAACAATATTGCCCTCTCCACGCTTGACAACTTCCGACTGCCCGGGGATGTTTCCGCCAGCAAACGCTACTGGCAGCGAGATGTCGTCCAGCCTCCCGTTGAGGTGACGCCCAATGGGACAATCCAGGCGCCCGACCGACCGGGCTTTGGCTACGACTTGGACCACGACTATATTCAGACGATCACCGTCCGCGAGGAGACCCTGCAATAAAGCATGCATTAAAGATAGTCCTGGGGAGAGAAGTGGACCTCGGATCCACAGGTGGCGACCGCCACTCTTGGCGGTCCTGGTTTCAAGTTCGGCCGGCAATCTTGCCGGCTTCATACCCGCTCCTTCGGACAAATTCGAACCAAAAAATGCGCGTGTCCGGGAAGTGCCGGAACCGCAGGCTGCTGGATGGCAACGGGAGTCAGCGGTCCAGCGATTGGTGGCCTATGATCTGTCGCAATTCATTCAAACACGCCGCTAGCCGGGACCAGCCTCCCACGCTGACATGAATCTCGTCGCCGCCAGCTTCTCGTTTTTCCTGCTTCTATTCGTCGCCGTAGGGGCCTACTCCGCGCGAAAGCGAACCCACACAATCGAGGACTACTTACTAGCCAGTCGCACGATCGGCCCCTGGTTCACGGCGCTTTCGGCGGTCGCGACGAATAACAGTGGGTTCATGTTCATCGGATTGATTGGGACGACCTATCTAATGGGGATGTCGGCCATCTGGATCATGGTCGGCTGGATCGGCGGGGACTACCTAATGTGGTTTTGGGTGCATCGGCGCCTGCGGGAACTGAGCGAACAACAGCACGCCCGTACGATTCCATCGCTCCTCGCGGCCGGCCCGAACGGCTTTGCTCCGTCCGTGAGAATCGTGGCTGCCTCGATTGCGATTCTGTTCTTGAGCACGTATGCCGCTGCCCAACTCAACGCCGGCGGCAAGGCGCTGCACGTACTTTTCGGATGGGACTACTCGGTCGGTGCGATTGTCGGCGCGATCATCGTGCTGATCTACTGTTTCGCCGGCGGCATTCGCGCCTCGATCTGGACCGACGTCATGCAGTCGATCATCATGTTGGCGTCGATGCTGTTGCTGTTCGGCATCGCGCTCTGGGAGTTGGGAGGCTTCGCCGAACTGTGGGCTGGGTTGGAAGCCATCGATCCAAGCTTGACAAACCCGGTACCGGCCGATCTTCGGTTCGGATTCTTGCTTTATGTGCTTGGCTGGATGGGCGCCGGGTTCGGCGTCGTCGGCCAACCTCATATCATGGTCCGCGCGATGGCTATTCGAGAGTCCGATCAGATCAAGACGGCACGGGATATCTACCTCGTCTGGTACGTAGTCTTCACCGCTGCCTGCATCGGGGTGGCGTTGGCCTGCCGGGTCTTGTTGCCCGAGGTAGGAGGGTTCGATGCCGAACTTGCGTTGCCGACGCTGGCAAGCCGCTACTTGCCGGGTGTCCTGGTGGGCCTGGTGCTGGCAGGACTATTCTCCGCAACCATGTCTACCGCCGATTCGCAACTGCTTTCCTGCTCGGCGGCTCTCACGCAGGACATCTTCAGGCGCTGGCGGGAATCCTACACGGCTGCCAAAGCGGGCACGATCTTCGTCACCGGAATCGTTCTGGGAGTCGCTGTTTTCGGGCACCAGAACGTGTTTGCCCTCGTGACCATGTCCTGGTCGGCTCTCGGTGCCGGCCTCGGACCCTTGATGATGGTCCGAGTGTTCGAACGCCCCGTCACGCCACGACTCGCTGTGGTGATGATGCTCAGCGGTCTCGCGGCGGTCATCGTCTGGCGGTACGCTCTCGGATTCTCGGAAGATGTCTACGAAGTCCTGCCGGGGATGGTGGTGGGATTGCTGGTGTATCTGGTTTTCCGTCGGAAGCCAGCCGGAGAATAGCTATTCTGCGGAAACTACGCGTCGACTCTCAGCTCCCGTCACGCCACTTTCAAATACCCTAACCGCTTCCCCATCAACAACTTAGCTCCGCCCGCCCGCCTGAATTCTTGGACTCCCCGATTATTCTGAAGTTAGAGATCCATTCTTTTTCGGATCGCAACTCCCCCTAGCAGCGGTCGCAGAATCGCAGGGCTTGCAACACCTTCAACGGGGCTAACACGAGGAGCAACCTCCACAATGGAAATACCTGATGGCATCAAGCAGCAAACGGGACTCGTTGCCTTCTATCGGTTTCGAGAGCGCCGCAACAACCCGCAGAAGGTCTACGACCTCGCCTGCAAAAAGCATGGCTTCCTGGGACGGACGCCGGAGAGGGACCGCCGCGATCCCCAATGGATAACCGAGCAGCGCGCACATTTCGCCGGATTTCAGCGAGAGAATTACGTCACTCTACCGGGGATCTTGGAAAACGCCGAAGCCTTCACGGCTCAAATCGTATATCGCCTTCGATCCACCCGACAAGCAGGGAGCCAGGCCATCTTCGGTGCCGACTCCGGGAATGCGATCACGCAACAAATGACCGGCCTCGCACACGATACGAAGCACTGGCTGAAGTTCCGGGTGGCCGCGCTTAGCGGAGAACCGATCACCGTGAAAAAGGCTTTCACGGACGCCTCGCTTGGTTGGCGTTGCCTGACCGCGCGTTGGAGCAGTGCCGGCACGTTCGGTCTGACGCTGAATGACTTTGAAGATGACTACACACACAACGAGGAATCCGGCGCTAGCCTGGCGCATCCTGTCAACGTCATCGGAGCCTGGACCAAGGAGCCACTTCAAGCCGGATTCGATGGCGATATAGCAGCAGCCGTCTTCTACCGCAGGTTTCTGACCGATCGCAAGGTCAAAGTAACGGTCGGTGTTCTGAGGGCGATGCTGAATCAAATCTTCTGACGACACTTTCCACTAAGAGGTGAAACGGCCTTTTCTGTGGTTCGATACGATAAGGCCAGATTCACCGATGTCGCCGAACCTGCATTCTTTATTAGGAAGCTGTAGGGGCGGACCGCTGCGTCCGCCCGGCGTTCCACTTCCCCCTGAAAGTCGACCCAGCCAGCGTATCAGGGAAAACGTTCCGCACGGCGGCCTGCCTTTGCAGAATGACACGCCCCCGGCCACACTCGTCAAACGTCGCAGCGCTTACCTGCTTAGCCTCCTACTGACACTGCTTCTTTTCACCTCGCTTCAGGCGCAGCAGGAAACTCTCAGCGGCTCGGCTCGGCTTCAGGGCCTGCTCGAGCGCTTGAACACCCTCGGCAGTCTGCTTGTACTGGGTGCGCATCCTGACGACGAGAATACTGCGGTCATCGCCTACTTCGCGCGCGGGCGACACATTCGAACGGCCTATCTTTCGGCGACCCGCGGCGAGGGAGGCCAGAACCTGATCGGCCCCGAACAGGGACCCCTCATGGGGGTTATCCGCACCCAGGAGCTGCTGGCTGCGCGCCGTATCGATGGCGGCGAGCAGTTCTTCACGCGTGCCATCGACTTCGGCTACTCGAAGTCTCCGGACGAGGCGCTCGCGCGTTGGGGTCGTGAACGCTTGTTGAGCGACATGGTACGCGTCATTCGGCGCTTTCGACCGGACGTGATCGTGACGCGCTTTCCTCATAAGGGCAGCGGCGGCCACGGACAACACACCGCCGTCGGACATCTGTCTGTCGAGGCCTACGAGGCCGCCGGTGATCCCGGCCGTTTTCGCGATCAGCTCAGGCAAGGCCTCCAGCCTTGGAGGGCGAAACGCCTCTACTGGAATACGTATAGCTTCGGCAGACAGCGCGAAGCGGCCGAAGCCGCCCGTCACGATCGGCTGACGATCGACGCCGGTCGGTACGATCCTCTCTTGGGCCGCTCCTATGCGGAGGTGGCCGGTGAAAGCCGCAGCCTGCATCGAAGCCAAGGGATGGGAACACGGCGGCGCAAGGGTGCCGCCCCCGCGTTTTTTGCCTATATTGCCGGGGATCCGGCCAAGACCGATCTTTTTGACGGCATCGATACCAGTTGGCGGCGGGTGCCGGGAGCGGAGAAAGTCGCGCGTCTGTTGAAGCAAGCACGCAGCGACTACCGTCCCGACAACCCCGAGGCGATCCTGCCCCTGCTCACGACGGCCTACGCTGCCCTTCGAGAACTGGATGATTCTTGGATTGAGGTCAAAAAGCAGGAGGTGCTGGACGCGATCCAACTCGCCGCCGGGCTTTGGATCGACGCTGCCGCAGACCGATGGGACGCGACTCCCGGCAGCGATCTCGAAATCACCCTGTCGGCGCTGAACCGCTCCCGGTTCCCGCTCACCTGGGCGAGAACCCAAATCACGGGTGTCGCCGGGCACACCGAGCCGGGCACCGGGGAGGGGCTGGGTTACAACGAGGTCTCAAGTACGAAAGTCTCGCTCCGGATTCCCGACTTTGCGCTCTACTCGCAGCCGGAATGGCTTGAGAGGCCCGTAGAGGGGGATTCCTACGGCATGTACGATCCCACGATGATCGGACGTCCCGCGGCGCGGCCGGTTTTGGAGGCGACGTTTTATCTGAAAACCGCGCAGGGCCTGGAGCTGCCTTTCCGAAAACCCCTCGCCTATCGCTGGGTCGATCGGGCGCTCGGCGAGCGGAGGCGGGCTTTGCAAATCGTCCCTCCGGTCGCGGTGAGCTTCGCCGAAAAGACGATGATCTTCCCCGACGCGAACCCACGGGCGGTCTCGGTACGACTTGAGAACAACGCCGGGGAGGCAGCGGGCAGGGTCAAGCTCGATGTTCCCGAGGGCTGGACCGTGAAGCCCGCCTCGGTCGAGTTTGTCTTGAAGCGGCACGGGCAACAGCGGACGGCCAACTTTTCGATCACTCCACCGGCGGCTGATTCGACGGGTAAGGTGGTTGCCGCGGCCGAGTTGGGAGGAGAGGCCGTTTCCTCGGGCGTGCGGGCCATCGAGTACTCGCACATTCCGATCCAGGTGGTCTATCCGAAAGCCCGGATCCGTGTGGCCCGAGTGGAGGTCAAACTGCTCGCCAAGAGAATCGGGTACGTCATGGGTGCGGGCGACAACGTTCCCGAGGCACTCGAACAACTCGGCGCTTCGGTAACGCTGCTCTCGCCCGACGAGTTGGCGTCCGGGGATCTCGCGCGGTTCGACGCCATCGTGACGGGCGTCCGTGCTCTGAACACTCGCCCCGACTTGCTCGCCGCGCGCGAACAGCTCTTGGCCTATATGGAGCAGGGAGGCACGTTGGTAGTCCAGTACAACACGGCATCTCGGCGCGGGGGAGGGGCTTCCGGAGACGCCTTAGCACCTTATCCCATGACTCCTTCCCGGAACCGTGTCAGCCGGGAGGATTCAGCAGTAACTCTCCCCGACCCCGACCATCCCTTGCTGAGCGCCCCGAACCGCATCACCGAGCGGGACTTCGAAAACTGGGTGCAAGAGCGCGGTCTCTACTTCATGGGTGAGTGGGACAGGCGTTACGAGCCGATCCTGCAGTGCAACGATCCGGGTGAGCCTCCACGACTTGGAGGACTGCTCTACGCGCCCTACGGCAAAGGCGTCTTCATCTACACGGGCTACTCCTGGTTTCGCCAACTGCCGGCCGGAGTCCCCGGAGCCTACCGGATCTTCGCGAATCTGCTAAGCGCCGCCAAGGTGCCGCGCACTCTGCGGACGAGGTAGCAGTTCGGCCTGGAACCCTCATTAGGCCGTCTCGCGCCTGTTAGTGTGATTAAGGCGTCCGCTGATGTTGTGGCTGATGTTGTGGCGCAGACGCCTACGTCTGCCGCGTCGACACTCATGTCGACGCTTGGTCATTTGAAGCGCGTTCACGCGCCTTTTGTGGGACGTTGCTAGGCCAGCCGTTTTACGGCTGGTTGCCGGGCATGCGCCAAACTCGTCTTAGCCCGCTTCCAGCGGGCTTATCTTTCCCCGCATTGCACCGTTCGTGATGTACGGACGCGACATGTCGCGCCCCTAGGCTGGGCCTCGGTCAGCCTTGGTCTACACTCGGCTAAGATCTTAAGAAGAAGTTGTGGCGACTACTAACCATAGCCGGTCGAGGCTAAGGCGCATTCTGCGCTGGACGCCGCTGTCGATTCTGGGGTCCGCGCTTCTTGCGTGTTTAGGATTCGTGCTGGCCGGGGGCTTTGCCGGCGTCGTCGCCTGGCTGCTGCTGTTGCAGCTTGTCCCGCTGCTTGGGTTGGTGAGTCTGCTGGTGACTTTGGTCTACGCCTTGTGGAAACGCCGGCTGAGCCGCCCTGTTATCGCAACCACTGTCGTCTCACTCCTCGCGATCTGGCCGCTATGCTGGCAGTTCGGCATCCTGCCCGTCGCCTATCCGGCGAACGTGAACTCCGTCCGACCCTCTGCGACGGTGCGGCTGCCGGCCGACGTTCCCCTAAAGGTCGCCTGGGGTGGCGACACCATTTCCGTCAACCAACACGCCCTCGTCCCCAATCAGCGGTGGGCGTACGACTTGACCGTCGAGCCCTACTTCACCGGCAGTAAGAACCTCGAGGACTACGGTTGCTGGGACGTGCCTGTCGTTGCACCGGTCTCCGCGCGTGTCGCCGCCGCCGAAGACGGCATCCGCGACGAGACGCCGGGGGAGATGAACGCCTTGCAGCCCTCCGGCAACCACGTCGTCTTGCTGCTTCCCGACACCCAAACCTACCTTGCCATTGCCCACCTCAAGAAGGGGAGTGTCTCGGTGAAAGAAGGCGACCAGGTCACCGAAGGCGACGTGATCGGCCGTTGTGGCAACTCGGGCCATACCAGCGAGCCCCACATTCACATCCATCATCAGCGGCAAAAACCGGCGGCAAGAGGGCCCGTCAGCTTCGCCGAAGGCCTCCCCCTGTTTTTCCGGGATCACGACGGACCCCCGATGCCCGAGGGTGGACTCGACGTAGTCGACGGCAAAGTCGTGGCTAAGGGGGTGATGGTGCGTCACCAAGGAGGGCAATAGCCGTCGCAGCGCAAGCCTCGGGAGTGCCGGCCGGCACAGAACCAACTCAGCTGAACGGGGTGATCACGCAGAGTGCCACCGGCCTGGCGTTAACGCGCTCATTACTCTAAGTAGCGCCCCGTGGGCGATCGCTGCTCGGCGGGAAGAGCATCCGAAGTGCCGTGAGCAGTACCACGCTTGCGACCCCGCCCCACGCAAGGACGGTCCTCGGCACCAGTAATTCCACCTCGCCAAGCCACAGCACGGCCTGCGAGAGGACCGCGATTCCCACAGCGAGCGTTGCGTCCAGAAGTGGCTTCAGGGCCGTATTCTTTCGGGGGTCTGCGTAGGCGACCGCCAGCCTAAGCGCCACTACACCAATCAATGTGGGAATCGCAAGACGGACAAAGCCCGACTGCTGCTCGAGAAACATCATCCCGCCCAACGCCCAGCCCGCGGCGAGGAACGACACATACAGGGCGAACGCCTCAAGCAGGAGTACCGCGGGATCGCTGGTCCGCCGTATCCGGCTCGCGACAACACAGGGCACGGACCAAGTCGCGTCCGCGACGTATTGCAGCGGGGAAGTGTATCGTTCGTAAAGATCGCCTAGCACGTGCTCGCGGTAGACCGGTGGTATCAGGAGTCTGACGACGGCTTCCATCAACCTGGGAGGAGCAGGCTTCTCAGCCAACTTCTTTACCCCACCGCTCACCCCATTCCCGGGCCCAGTCCCTGCCCCAGATTTCAGCGATCGTCTCCCAGACTCGTTTCGCGGTCGCTGCCGACTCCCGCAATGCCCGCTCACCCAGCGCCTCGAGCCGGTACAAACGCTTTGACCGACCGCCACGCTCAGGGGTAGGTTCAGAGAGCCATGAGGACACGAACCCCTTGTCCTCTAAGCGATCTAGAGTGATGTAGACCGCGCCTAGCGAAGCCTTTTTCGAGCCACCCAGTTCCGACACCTTGGCGTGAATCGTTACCCCGTAAGCATCTTCCCGAAGCGCGAGGACCGCCGTAAGCACCAACTGTTCAAACTGGCCGACGGACTTCGCCATTTAACCAACAGTGTAGTACAAATCTTCAACGAGTTACTTCCGACAATCCTCTTTGTCGGCGGCGGTCGCAGCGGGCGATCGAGTTCGGTATCCTCGCTGGTGATGCAAACCGGCCGACTGTTTTCGCTAGTTGCCGTGCTCCAAGTCTGTTGCGGGACATCCGCGCAAATCTCGATAACAGACGTTGGCCGACTCGACTTCATACTCGCGAACGTCCCGGTCAACGGCCTGAGTGGCATTACGTATGTTGGTGAAGACGAGTATTTGGCCGTCAGCGACGACAGTACGTACCTACACCGCCTTGCGATCAAACTCGACCGCGCAACCGGCCAGATTGAGCACGTTGACGCGCAACACGGAGTCCAGCTTCGTGACGCGGACGGGTTGCCCATGTTGGAGGTCGAACAGAAGGATCGAGAGGATTTGGCTATTAGTTCTGACGGCAGCCACGTTCTCTTCGTGAACGAGCGCTGCGGGTCCGCGAAACCAAGCTCTTGCATCGACCGCCACTCGCTGGAGACAGGCCGCTTGCTGAGCCGCACGGGAACCGATGCCGGGGGACAGCTTGGCGTTTTCAGACACGCCGACCTGAACCGTGGATTCGAGGCAATCGCTGCCAGGCCAAACGGACGAGGGTTTTGGGTTGCGACGGAAAGAGCTTTGTCAGTGGATGGCGAGGCGGCGAACACAAACGCGGGAAGCCCGGTGCGGCTGCAGCTCTTGAATGCTGGACTCAAGGGGCTTGCCCAGTATGTCTACATGACGGATACGATATCGCGTCCGATCGAGTCCCCGGAACATTTCGCACGACATTCGGGGAGTCGCGTCGTGGGACTACTCGCTTTACCCGATGACACTCTGGTCGTGCTGGAGAATGTGTTTCAGGGGAACACCGAAGGGTTTCCGCAGACCCGCATTCGCCTATATCAGGTCGATCCCTCCAAAGCGACCGACGTGTCGACAGCCGGGTTTGCGGCCGGGCTCCGAGCGAAGAAATTCGTGCCCGTTGAGAAACGCCGGCTCATCGAATTGGCATTCGAAGGTTCGAATTCCAACTATGAGGGGATCGCGCTCGGCCCGAAACTCAACAACGACGAGTACGCGGTTCTACTCGTTCGCGACAACGGCAGGGGGGAGGACCAAACCCTCCATTCACTGAGGCTTCGTGTCGCACCATGAATGGTTCTCGCCTCGTCGCCTCCGACAATCCCCTTTGTCGGAAAGCGAATTTCACACTTAAACTAATCAGGAGACTCACCCTCCCCGATGACTCCTATTCCCAAGCGGGAACGAGAAACGCTTCAAGTTCTCGACACTGCGGTCCACGCGGAACCTGTGCGCCGTGAACTTGATGCCGTCGCACGGCGGCTGGAGGAGCGCCTGGCCGCTGACTCGGCCGCCCTTCTCGTCTGGCAACCAGTAGAACTATCGCTCTATGGCAAACCGCTGCCACCGGGCATTCGCTCCAGTTGGGTTTTCGTGCTGAGAGCCAACACCGTCTCGGGAGCGGAGAGACATCCCAACAGCATCCAGCGGGTTATGTCTTACAGAGGGTCCGCTGATCTTCAGACGAAACCGGACGACGAATGGATCTCCAACCGTCTAGTCAGCCAGCCTGACGCACCGCTGGAGAAGCGATGGCTGTCGATTCCGGCAGGCGTGTGGCATCAGCCCGTCATGGGCGACGAGAACTGGATCGTCGTGTCGTTTCACACCGTTCTACCCGAAGAGCTAGTCGAGGAACGCCCCGGGGCCGAAGGTGGCGGAACCACTCGGCGCCACTACGTGGCATGAGCGGCTCCCAGGTACCTTGCCGCTCGTTCTCATACGGCCCGGTCGTGGGCTTTGTACAGGATCATGCCGCCCTTTCGAAGAAGCAGTTCAACCCTGACGAAGCCCGCGGCCTCGAGCGATAGCACGTGCTCTTCCGGGGTCATGTAGAGCTCCGTGTTCGTCATGCCCCATCTCCAACGAGGTGGTCACACATCAGAAAAATTCCATCTCGATGAAGGAGTTCTCTGATGCTCTCGTATAGCGAGCCTGCGCGCCGCTTGTGCCGCAACTCGTGTACAGCTTGCATCGTGACAATGGCGTGGCACTTGGGGAGGCCGGCTTTCCAGTTCGAAAGCTTAAGATCCGCTTCGACGAACTGCACTCTGCGGGCTTGGTCGCCTAGACGCTCTCTCGCTAGAGCGTGCATCGACGCCGAAAAGTCCAGCGCGATGTAATCGACCGAGGACAAAGCTTCTAGAATCCGCTGTGCGAGAAAACCAGGACCGGAGCCGAGTTCTAGAACGGTACAACCCGACCCATCCAAGCCCGCTAATTCCTGAGCGATGTGGTGAAAGAACTCCTCGCGCCAAGGACGCTTAAGCATCGCTGAGTCGGCCCAATCACGCGCATCGGCTATGCTGCGCAGGTCGATCGGGCTGGGTACGTCGTCGGGATCACGGCTCATGGCTTCTTCCCAGTGTATTGCCACACCGGCGTTCGTAGTCTGCTGCCCAGGGTCCCGGTTCGTGGAAGTGACTCCGCAGGTGTCGGCTCGGGCCCGGACTTCCGACATTCCCCGATGTCGGAAGTCGAGCCGAATCTTCGGAAGACGATAGTCTCCACGTGATGGTCGTCGATCGGCGGCCTCCTATTATAATGTGTGGCAATGATGCGATCCTGGACGACGGCGACCCTGCTCGTGCTTACCGCGGTTCCACTATGTGGGGCAGCGCAGCAGAGTGATCTGATCGACGCCGTCGAGAACGGTGACATGGGGAGAGTCGAGAACCTTCTTGACGACAGAGTGCAGATTAACGCCAAGGACTTGGACGGGCGAACCGCATTGACTGTGGCCGCCGCCCTCGGCGAGTCGGGCGTGGTTGAGAAGCTCCTCGATGCCGGTGCGGACCCCAGACAGCGCGGCGAGGATGGCCTGATGCCCATTGCTGCGGCCGCGGAGAGTGGCGATCCTCGCACCGTCGAGGCCATAATCAAGGTGTTGGGCGATTCTCGAGGCGTCGCCCAGGCTCTGCTTGTAGCTGTTGCAAAGGGACATGTTGGTCTCGTCCGGACACTTCTCGACACCAGCAAAGTAGCACCCACTGATCGCAGCATTGAAGGGGCGATACATCTCGCCTCCAATCGCGGGCTTGTCACGATGCTGGACTTGCTATTGGACTTCGGCGGGGATCCAAATGGACAACTCGCTTCCGGCGAGTCCGCCCTGCTGCCTGCAGTTCGCAACGGACGTGTCGAGGTGCTGCGCGTCTTGCTCGCCCGCGGAGCCGAGCCGGATCGCGCCGAGCCAACGGACGGTCGGACGGCGCTGCATAGAGCAGTCGAGCATGGACGCGTCGAGGGCGTCCGGGTGCTCATCGGTTATGGCGCCGACGTCAACGTAGCTGACCTGGAGGCGCGAACCCCGTTACATGTGGCAGCCGCCGGACCCTATCCCTCGCTGATCGACGTGCTTATCTCTTTTTCTGCTGAGGTGGACGCCCCGGACGCCAAGGGGCGAACACCGCTCTATCACGCCGTCGAATCCGGGCGCACCGAAAACGTCCGACGGCTTCTAGATGGAGAAGCGGATGCCTCGATTCCCGACGCCACAGGAGTTACGCTGGTCCAGCTCGCACGAGAGAGGCGTCGAACCGATCTTGTCAAACTATTGGAGTAGATAAGCCGAAGCCCTCTAGTTTCCCGGGGTCCGGGGTACTCATGGCAGCTTTGGTTCTGAGTGTGATCTGCCATCCAAGCGGCCTTCACTTCCGAGAAGTCCCGGATGTCGGAAGCCAGCGGCGCGTCGCGCTCGGCGCTAACCCTCAGTTTCCATCGCGGACGGCAGCCGGCCCGTCGCCCGCATTTCTGAAGGCAGCAACGCTCCGTAGACGGTCGAGTTAACGGGGGTCGGCACGCCTGAGTCCTGGCCGTATCGCACAACGGTACCGGTTTGATACTTGAGCTCCGAGGGCCTGCCCTCGACGATGTCCCGCTGCATGGAAGCGGTGGCGTTGTGAGGCAGAGCGTCTACCAGCCGCATGGCTTTGTCCGTCGCGTCAGGGGCGATGGCGATGTCGCGCTTTTCGCCAACAGCCACGATCTCATCCATCGCCGACCGCAGCATCGCCCGGGTTTCGGGAACAGCCCGAACGACGCCCGCTGGTTCGCGCACCAGCGCGCCTACTCCGCCGAGAGGCGCCACAAACAGAAACTTCTCCCACAAGGCGGCTTCGACGTCGTCGGGCGTTGTCACCGTCATGCCCTTGGCGGATTCGAGCGCGGCCCGGATCTCGTGAACCCGATCCGTGTTCTCTCTTCCCAACTCGCCGAAGAGTATCGTCGGCTCCAGGCCATCGTGACGTATCCGGGCCGGTGCAACGTTCGTGCTGAAGATTCTGCACAGTCCTCCCAAGACGGGTTGTGGCCCCAGAATCTCCGCCAACAAACTGGGCGCCTCAACCCCATTCTCGAGCGGAATAACCGCAGTTTCGGGACCCACCAGCGGAGCCACAGCTCGCCCAGCCTCACGAATTTGCGGCGCCTTGACGGCCAGAAGGATTAGATCAACCGGTCCCGCGTCGCTTGGGTCTCCGACCGCCTGGGGGCTCGTTATGGAAAAGTCACCGTGGCCGCTTTCTACTTCTAGCCCTTGGGTTCGCAAGCGATCAAGCGTTTTACCTCTGGCGATAAAAACTACATCGTGTCCGGCTTGGGCGAGGCGGCCGCCAAAGTACCCGCCAACCGCTCCGACACCTACAACCGCGATGCGCATGGACTCGTTTCCTTTCAGTTCGTTCGAAGAGCCGTCCCGCAACTCCCTCTGAACTAGTATGCGCCTATAGCTTGCGTCCGATCATCTTTGCCGGCCACTCGCCCCATCTATTCGCTAGTCGGCGTTTTCCTTGCGCTAGGAGACGATTTTGGCGCCGAATAATCCGGCTTCTAGGACACTTTTCACTACCCCCGCAAAACCCGGTCACAGACCTTTTCGGTTTTTTTCTCCTCACGATCTCAACGACTTACGCCCCCGACCCCTTCTAGTCCCCCACCTGTCCAGTATTCTGGTACGGGGCCCAGAAACCGAAATCTCGGAGGGATGACCCTCGTATTTTTGCCACTTTCTGCCGCCGGTCCTAGCCCGGGCTCTTGGGAACGCTGCTATGTCTCACAATTCAGAAGACTTAACCATCAAGGAGAACACTCCCATCGCCGCCCCACTCGACTGCCAAACCACCGCCAACCTACGAAACTTGCTCGGTAGCCTACTCCTAGGCCGTCTTTTCAGCCCGGAGCCGCGACTTTTCTCACCGCTCAGTTGCCCAAATAGCCTCCGAAGCAAAGATGAAAGCGAATCACCCACCGCGCCCAGCGATGACACTTGACACCGTCGCTATTCTGAAAGGAGGAGATTCCTTCGATGGGCGTTGGGCGTTCGACGGGCGAGAGGGATGACGAAACAAACCCAATTCCTCACAACCCACAGGGAATCAATGGGTTGCGACGGGTTCGTAGCGCGAATCCCGTTTTTGAGATCCGCCGCCTTCCGACAAAGGCGTGCGACTTTTTTGGGACGCACCCTCTTAGCGCAGCTGGGCGGGATGACTATTCGGAGCGGGGCGGTAACCCAGCAACGAAATGACCAAACAAAGCCAATTTCTCATAACCTCCGTTGATCCAATAGGTTGCACCATGCACCCACAGCGGCCCTAGCTGCATCACACACATCGGGAAACCCAAAATGAACATCACAGCGCTTGAAACCCTACATTGCGACGCCGGCTGGCGGAACTTTTCGTTCGTTAAGCTCACGACCGACACCGGCTTGGTCGGCTGGAGCGAGTTCCAAGAGGGATTCGGGTCGCCGGGTGTTTCAGCGGCGATCGAGGGGCTTCGGCCGTTGGTTGTCGGCCAGGACCCGCGGCACACAGAAAAGATCTATTGGGACCTCTTCGCGGCCACTCGTCCGGCGGTAGGCGGGGTCGCCGGGGAAGCGGTCGGCGCGATCGAAAACGCCCTGTTGGACGTCAAGGCCAAGCGCTACGGCGTTCCCGTCTATGAACTTCTGGGCGGCGCCGTGCGAGATCGGCTGCGGGTTTATTGGTCGCACTGCGGCACCTATCGAGTCAATTGGCCGGATGCTCATCCATACCCGCCCGTCAAGTCTCTCGATGACGTCACGGCTCTCGGCCGCGAGGTGAAGGAGCGAGGCTTCACGGCTCTCAAGACCAATATCTTCCTGTTCGATCGCGAGCCGAGCGGCTATATGCCTGGATTTAATCGGCCCGTCGGCTATCCCGAGCTGAACGCCGAGCGGGACGTGATCGACGGCCTGAAGGCCGAAATGGAGGCTTTTCGGGAAGGCGCCGGCCCGGACATCGACCTACTGCTCGACCTGAACTTCAACATGAAGACGGAAGGTTATCTCCAAACGGTCGAGGCGCTTGCCCCGTTGGGTCTGTTCTGGATCGAGATCGACAGCTACAACCCGCAGGCTCTGGCGCTCATCCGGCAGCGCTCGACGACCCCGATCAGTTCTTGTGAAACGCTGATCGGGATCCGCGAGTTCCGGCCGTATTTCGACTGCCAATCGATGGACGTCGCGATCATCGACGCGGTATGGAACGGAGTGTGGCAATCGGTTAAGATCGCCGCTGTCGCCGAGGCCCACGAGGTCAACGTCGCGCCGCACAACTTCTATGGGCACCTCTCGAGCATGATGAGCGCGCACTTCTCCGCCGCCGTCCCGAACTTCCGCATCATGGAGACGGACGTTGACGAAGTCGCTTGGCGGGACGAGTTGTTCACCGTCGCACCCGAGATCGAGGACGGCTACCTGATCCTGCCGAAAACTCCGGGCTGGGGGACAGAGCCCAACGAGGCGGCGTTGAAGGCTCATCCACCCCGGCAGCTCGGCGGGATACTCGGAAGCCGCCGCTGAGGTTGCCCGAGCACCGAGCCGCGAGTGGGGGTGAGCGGTGGAAATAAGCGAATCGGAGCCGCGAACGCCAGGGTTTGTGAAAACCCCCTGGGTACAGTCCACCCGCGCCTCTCGTAAGTCATTGATAAAACGCGGCGTCCGTGTGGCGGCCCTCACCCTACGATGGCGAGGGCCGCCGGATCACTATTCGGTGATAGGCAATCGTCCCACCGCCCCCGAAATCTGATCCAGATTCCTCTGCATCAGATCCAATTGTTGCTTGAGCATGTTGACCATGTCCATCAGCTGATACAAGTCACGGCCGTTCCGCGCGATCCCTGCATGGTTACTGGGGTGCAGCTGGCCGCGCATTTCCCCAGGGGGATTCGTCGGCGTGTGAACATTAACGTAATGCCCGGCGGGATCATCCAGAATAGCTTGGAGTGCCGCAAGGCCGTTGGCGTCGACGTCAGCCTGGTTGAATAGGGAGCGGCCGCCGGGGCCGAGGCGGACTGGCCCCATCACTCCCACTCCCGAGCCGATGACGACGGCACCGTTTGTCCCGATCGCCCCCTTGTGGATGTGCAAGGCCGAAACCATCAGTTCACCCACCGGTACGAGAACGTTGTAATCGACGATAGCTCTCACCAGCGCTCCCTCCGCGTCGCGCCAGGTGTGCACCAGAACGGTTGCTTCCCCGCTGGATGTACCCAAGATGGGCCCAACCTCCGCGGAGGGACTCAAGTGCGCTTGGAAAGTCCACAAGGCGTGGCTCATGAAATCTGGGGGGTCTCCCCCGCCTCGGGCCTGACCGGCCAGCGGCAGGGCTGCCACCATCAAAAAACAAGCTACAGCGAGTGTTTTCCTCATTCGTTTTTCCTCTCCTCTAATCCCCAGAACGGGGTTTGTTTTGGTTTTTTCGAGCGGCAGTCTCGGACCAATCTCCGCGGAAACTCCTACTAACTACTACTCGATGCTTCGCAGGCTTGCGGTGTCGATCCGCTTCCACCACTCGTCGATCTCTTCCGGCTCCAAGCCTTGGGTCTTGAGGGTCACTGGGAAGCGCTTCCCGACCAACACGGTGCGCTCGCCCCGCATTGGCTTGTAATTGTACTGGTCTCGGCCTGGGTCTTCTCCCACCTTGATGCCTTTGTTGTACCCCTTCGTGGTCTCTTGGCTCATTTGCGTGGAGAGAATGAACGGCATGTAGATTGCCTTGTTGTAAGCCCAGTCGGCCACCGTGATCGTGACTCGCTTTTTGTCCCGCCGATAGGCACGCGAGCCTTGGCTCATGCTGAAGCCACCCATGGCCTGCGTCGTGGACCCATCGGCGTCGTCCGCGCTCCAACCTTCCGGTGGGTCAGGCAGAACGGGCAGTATCTCGGAGAAGTGCACCGGGTCGGTCGGCTCCATGTTTTCGATCTCCGCTTGGAGCCCCTGGATCTCGTCGGCCATCCCCTTCAACGCGCTGAGGGCGCCCAGAGCGTTGCTGATGTTGGATCCTTCTTCGGTGACTTCGTCGGCGTCAGGACTCCCTCCGCAAAGTCCCATGGTCAGAAAGAGTGCGAATGTTAGAATCTTCACGAGCGTTCTCCTTAAGTGGATTCTCAAGGGCGCGGCAATCCGGGCCCAAAGGTGGTTGTGGGAGTTCCCCACTACCGGTCGGGATTGTACAGGTCCGGCCCCCGAAACGCAAGGACCCGTGACCCGCTAGTGCTCGGCCCTCGGCCACACGCGGGAACCGATACACCTACTCGCCCCGCAGCACTTCCATCGGCTTCCTGCCCAGGATGCGGAAGCTCGAGAGCCAGCCGGCAGTATTGGCAAGCAGGGCCGTAGCAACGACGGCGACGGCATTCGGCAACAGGTCGAATTGGAAACCGCTGTCAAATACGCGGTTGAGTAGCAAGCTGGAGAATCCCGTGGCCAATAGGCTGCCCATCAGCCCGGCCACGGACCCCAAGACGAGAAACTCGGCCGAGAAGATCCCGGCTACGCGCCGACGCGTTGCTCCCAGCGTTTTAAGAATGGCGACCTCGCGGATGCGGCGAAAACGCGTCGCCACGACGCTTGAAGCCAAGATCACAACGCCCGCCAAAATGGCGAAGGCGGAAACGAAGCGGATTACCAGTCCGATCTGGTCAACGACTTCTTGCACGATCGCGAGGACGTCGGCGGCGTTGATGACGGTGACGGTCGGGAACTCGTCGAATGCGACACGCTGTAGTTCGACCGCCTGCTTAGGATCAATCCGCACGCCTCCGTAGTAGGTTGTTGGGAAATCCGCTAACGCCTCGGGGTTGAGGATGAACTCGATGGTGCCTCCGGGGCGTATGGATTCTGCACGGTGAATAGCGACAACTTTCGCACTAAGGCCTCGTCCTCCGACTCGCCAGTCGAGTCGAGAGCCAACTTCCACGCCGAGAATGGCCGCCGCGTCCCGCTGAACGGCAACCAGCGGCTCGCTTCGTGCGGGGTCACCGGCCTCCCACCACTGCCCCTCGATCAGCTCCATATGTTCGGGCAGCTCTTCCCGCCAGGTAATCGTTCTCGTGCGGCGGAAGCGTTGGTTCCACCCCTCCAGTTGCATCTGCTCGACGAACTTCCCGTCGACGGACACTAACCGGGCCGCTACGGACGGTACCAGCTCGGGTTCGCCTTCGATGCCCGGGTGTCGCTGAAGTAGTGCCAAAAGTCCGTCCCGTTCTTGGTCGGTGATGTTAATCAAGAAGACGTTGGGCATGTCGGGCGGCGCGCTTCGCACCATTTGCGTGAGCACGGAGGATTGAACCAAGTAAATGCAGAGGGTGAAGGTAACTCCGATGCCCAGAGCGACCAGGATCGCCTCCGCGTGATTGCCCGGCCGATGCAGGTTGGCGATGCCATGGCGAACCGACACCGGTAGTTTCCACGGCAAGCGGCGCGGCAGCCCGCGCAGGAACCGCAACAGCAACCAGGCGACTGCACCGAGCGCTCCTAGGCTGACGACCAGGCCACCTGCGAACCACGTCCCCAGTAGGACCGACTCACCCAGCCAAACGGCAATAGCTGCGATCGCGGCCACGATCATGAGGCTAACCCAGAGCGAAGTGCGCGACTCCGTCAACCGCTGCTTCAGCGTTCGCTCAGCCTGCAGGAGGTCACGCCGAAAGATGAGTGCGGGGCGAACATGCCGGATGCTTAGCAGCGTAGGCAGGGTGAACAAAAGAACCACCAGCAAGCCTACTGCTAGTCCCTGAACTGCCGCCCAAGGCTGCCACTCCAGCGACGAGAGCTCCGGGAAATAGTTGGATATAAGTTTGGGAAACCAGGCCTGCACGCCGTAGCCGAGCAGAATCCCCAGAGCACTGCCCAAGCCGCCGAGAGCCAGGGTTTGCATTAGGTAGATCCGCGTGATTTGAGCCGATCGAGCGCCGACGCATTTCATGATGGCGATCGTGTCAAGTCTTTGCTGCAGATGAGAGTGCATCGCCATGCCGACGCCGAGGGCGCCCACGATAAGCGCTACCAGGCTGACCAGGCTCAGGAATTTAGTGGCCCGGTTAAGGCCACGTTCCAGCGTGGGATGGGTTTCGCGGAAATCGACGATTTGTGCCCCCTCGAACTCGGTTTCGAGCTCGCGTCGGGCTTCGGGGATCGTCATTCCGCCGGGGGAAAGTCGGAACAGGTAACGCTGGGAGGCGCGGCTGCCCCGCCGGATCAAGCCGGCCCGGTCCAGCCCTTGGCGGCTTATCATCAGACGGGGACCGACGTTCATCGTTCCTGTCATCCGATCGGGCTCGAGGACGACAGTTGCCGCGATGCGGAACTCAGCGTCCCCCAGACGGACACGGTCGCCGAGGTCTACATCGAGGCGTACCAGGAGATCGTTTGAGACCGCCATGGCGTCGGCGTCGGCGAGGACAGCATCTAGCCTTCCCGTGGGATCCAGCTCAATGACGCCATAAAACGGGTACTTCCGGGGATCAACGGCCTTCACGCCGACAAGCAAGGGCCGCCGCGTTTCGGGCGACGACATCATCGACAGCGTTTCCGTCACCCAGGTTCGCTCCGCACCTTTACGCTCGAGAGCGTCGAAGACGGCCTGCTGTGCCTCCGAGGGCAGATTGAACATCCTCACCGAGAGGTCGGCGGCGAGCAGCGTTCGAGCGTCCCTGAGAAGCGTGTCGCGAAAAGACCCGCTAAAGCCACGCACGCCGGTCAGGGCGCCTACACCGGCGGCAACCGCCAAGACGACAAACAAGAACTTGCCCTTCGAGACTCTTGCTTCGCGCCAGGCAACTTTCGCGGCGTTGCGCCAGCTGAGAACGATAGGCATTGTCTGGGAACAGAATCCCTAGTCTTGGGGTGTAGTGGCTCCAAGGCGGTCAACCGCATCGTGCGCCGTCCGCGAAGCCTGCGCTGTGTCGGAGGAAGCCACATGCAAGAGCTCGTCCGATACGATCCGGCCGTCGTGGAGGCTGATCAGGCGATCCGCCCGCCCGGCGAGTTCGTGATTGTGTGTGACGAGAAGCAAGGTAGTCCGCTCGCGGCGGTTGAGATCGAGCAGCATTTCGAGGACATGACGGCCATTGGCGCTGTCAAGGTTGCCGGTTGGCTCGTCCGCCAGGATGAGGGGCGGCCGGCAAACAAAAGCTCGCGCAATCGCCACCCGTTGCTGCTCGCCGCCGGAAAGCTGGATCGGGTAATGGTCGAGGCGATCCGAAAGGCCGACACTTTCGAGAAGTTCTCCGGTGCGGGCCGCACCGTCATGGCCGTCGACCCCAACGTCGAGGGGAAGCAAGACGTTTTCCTCAGCGGTCAAGGTGGGGACCAGTTGGTAGGACTGAAACACGAATCCGATCTTGCGCCCGCGCAACACCGCCATCTCGTCTTCGCTCAGGTGCGTGATTTCTTGGCCGTCGAGCAGGATTTGGCCTGACGAGGGCGCGTCGAGACCCGCCAACAGGCCCAGCAGAGTGCTCTTTCCGCTGCCTGAGGGTCCCATCACGGCGACGAACTGGCCGCGCGGCACAACGAGGTCGATGCCCTTGAGAATCTCGACCCGATGAGAGCCGCTGTCGATTGTTTTCGACAGATCTCGTACCTCGATGATGGGTTGCGGATTCGACATTGACCCCGGGCGAAACTTATTATGGCATGCAGTGCGTACGGCGCCTCTTCTGCTGACCTTAGTCCTTGCCTGGGGCTGCGGCTCCGGCCCCCCCGGCGTTAACGGGTTGGGCGACGAGGCGGCGCCTCCCCCGAGCGACGCGCGCTCACCATCGTCAGGCTCCCATCCGGTCATTGTTGCGTTTGGGGATAGCCTGACCTCAGGGCACGGAGTCCCCTTGGGGCAGAGCTACCCCGACTACTTGCAGCGAGAGCTCGATCAGTTGGGATTGAAGTTCGTCGTGCGCAACGAAGGCATGAGCGGCGACACGACCAGTGGGGGGCTCGTTCGCAAGGAGATCGTAAGCGCCCTGAATCCCGCATACGTCATCGTCGCTTTCGGCGGTAATGACGGCTTGCGGGGTCTCGATCCGGAACGGATGAGATCAAACCTGCGCGAGATCATCATCCATTTTCGACAACGTGGCAGCCAAGTGATTCTGGGCGGAATGAAGCTGCCACCGAACTACGGCCGCGAGTACTTGGACGCGTTCGAGAAAGTCTTCCCGGAAATAGCTAAGGATCTCGACATCCCGCTGATTCCCTTCCTGCTGGAAGGCGTTGGCGGCAACCCGGAGCTGATGCAGGAGGACCGCATACACCCGACCGCGGAGGGCAACCAGCTTGTGGCGCAGAATGTGCTGGAGGTCTTGCAGCCGCTCTTGGTAGCGCAAGCTGAAACCGAACACGCGCGGTAAGCGCGCCCGCCCGGAAGCAAGCGCCCTGCGAGAACCGACACCCAACGGGATTAAGACCGGTGGGGTTTCGAGCGAGCGGTTAGGCCGCTTGTCTGCCGGCTCGGGCACGAACACCAAGCAGAACCGCGGGCGGAAAGCCTGCGGTCAAGGCCGCAGATCACTTGGCGATGAGCTGGACGGTTGCTGTCCCACTAGCGTTTCCCGGCTCATTTTTGTTGCCCACGTGCACCCTTGCAACGAGCCAAACAGAGCCGCGAACGCAAGTGAGCGGTCACCCTCCAAATCACAGCCAGGTAGGTACTCCCTATGATGGCGAATAGCTAAAGAGTTTCCTCAGCGCCCTCCCATCATCTTCTGCCGTTTGTAGCCGGCGGGCGGCTCGAACTCAGCGGGGTCCACGGTACGTTGTTTCGCAGAGTGGAGCGCCGATTCGCTCTCCAGCGAGCCGTCGTCGCCATAGTCTTTGGTCACCACGGGAAAGCCATCCAACTCATTCATGTGCTGGAAGACGCTGTCCCCGGCAGTCTGTGAAAGACCCGGCCCGGCGCCACTAGAAAACGATTCCATCATCTCGCTGAAGAACGTCGCCATATCCCGGAAAACGCCCATCACGTCGCTGCCGCCTTCTACATTCGCCCAGTCGGTGACCCATAGGTCCTTGATCTTACGGCCCTCGCGCAACACTTCGTACTTGACACAGGGGTAGCCGTGCAACTCGGCGCGATCAGCGGTCTTCCTCACCACACTCGCGGGACGCTGCGCAGGCTGCATAGCCGGCATGCGCTGTTTCATCATTTTCTCGACCATCGCCCTCTGCCCCTCGGGAACGTTCTTGAGCGCCTCCTGCACTTGTTTCATGGCTTGGCTCATCTGATCGGCCATTTTCTTCATCATCTCCTGGTCCATTACGAAGTAGTTTTTCTTGCCATGATCGACGACCACCATTTCGCGACGATCTCCGCGATAGATCATCGTCATTTCAGAACGCTTGCCGCTGGTGCCCGGCTCGCTTTTCAGATTGCGTCCGTCGACCAGCATGGCGACCGATTCCGTGCGAGGGGGCGACGAATCGTGATCTTTGGTCTCGATTTCAAAGACCACGCCTGCAAATAGCGGCGTGATCGCGAGTACTGCCACCGAAACAATATTCAAGAACCTCTTCATATCCATTTCTCTCCTTATGAGGGCAAACACCCCGTGGTAGAAGTGAGCCCGGACAAAAAAGGGGCCCGCCAAGGCCCGCCATTTATTTTCCTTCGTCGAAGCGCTTTGCGTCTAGTAAAGACGGGCTGCGAAAATCGATGGCTGGAAGCAATGAAATAATCGCTGGTGCCGAAAGCGGGTGCGAGCACCAAACGGAGCCACGAGCTGGACGTCCCGTTGTCCCTAGCGTCGGCACTTCCTTACTTGCCCACGCGTCGCGACGAGCAATTCAAATGCGGGCCCTCGCCACGTCGTTGATAGCCTGCGCCGCGACCTCCACTGTTCGGTCCAGCTCCTTGCGTTCTGTGATCAAGGGCGGCGCCATCTCAAAGGCCGTCCCGATTGAGCACACGAGAACACCCAGTTCCCGCATGCGTCGGACCACTGCGTTCACTGTGTCGTCGGTAAAAGGAGCTTTCGTCTTCTTATCGGCGGTCAAATCGACGGCCACCCACATCCCGAGGCCGCGCACTTGCCCGACAATGGGATGTTTCTCCAGCTCTGTCTTCAAGGCATCGAGGAAATAGGCCCCGTTTTCTTTGGCGCGAGCGATAAGATTCTCGCGTTCTAAGATACCGATGGTGGTGCGCGCGGCCGCCACCGCGGCCAGATGGCCGCTGAAGGTGTGGACATGGCGGAAGATAGGCAGGGCGTCCGCAATCTCGGGCTTTGTGATCACAGCGCCCATCGGGATGTAGCCGGCCGTAAGCGCCTTGGCTGACGTCATGATGTCCGGTTCAAGACCAAAGTGGGTCGATGCGAACCATTCCCCGGTCCTTCCAAAGCCGGTGATGATCTCATCCACAATGAGCAGAACTTCGTATTTGCTGCAGATTTCGCGCACTTTCTGCAGGTAGCCGGGTGGCGGGATCTGCACACCATTCGCCTGCATGAGGGGCTCGGCGATGAACGCGGCCACGTACTCGGGCCCTTCGTGCTGGATCTGCTGCTCTAGATACTGAGCGCAGAAATCTCCGTAGGCCTCATAGTCCATACCGAAGGGATTGCGGTAGCATGTCGGCGGCGGAATGAACGAGTAGCCTGGCACCCCCGGTTCGGAGATGTGGCGCACCCCCAGCCAGTCGCTCGCCCCGAGAGCTCCCATGGTGGCGCCGTGATAGGCGAACCAGCGGGAGATGATCTTGTTCGCGCGTGGCTTAGCGCCGCGGTTGACGTGATACTGCTTAGCCAGCTTGATAGCTGTCTCAACAGCTTCTGACCCGCCGCTGACGAACATGGTCTTCGACAGGCGTCCGGGTGCAAGCTGGGCCAGCTTTGTCGCTAGGCGAATGGTCGGCTCACCCATATTGTTGTTGGTTCCGACGTGGTGGAGAGTAGCAAGCTGGTCGTAGACCGCCTGGGCGACCTCCTTGTTGCCATACCCTAAGGTATTCGCCCGCGTGTGAGATGCCATCATGTCGATGCAGGTTCTGCCGTCGACGTCGGTAAGCTGCACGCCCTCACCTCTGGCGTAGATGTTGAGCCCCTGCTTTCGGACCTCTTCCATCTCCATAAGGGGAATCAGGCAGTGTTGGAAGGCGTCTTTCGTCAGTTGCTCGGTGTCGATCTTGGAAGGGACTTCCAGTTCTGGCATGGGTCGACTCCTTTCAATGTGGAATGGCGTCGTGCCGCGGCGTCTCTACTGCGGCACACAAGGGTAAAGCGACGGACTGCCGCATGTCGCAGCTTTGTAAGCCCACTCTTTTCTCAGTAGCCCGGTGGATCGAGACGACCCTTTACTCGGGCGACTCCTATGATCAGCAGTTCGAGATCGGCATTGCTCTCGTTGGCGAACGATTGTTCGTCTCCCAGCCGCATCGGAATCGCGTCGCCCTCCCGAATCTCCGCGGACTCACCGTTGACTCGCGCGGCACCCGAGCCATTCATGACGTAGTAGACCTCTTCGACCTCTTGATGTTTGCGCTTGCCGGTCGAAGCTCCGGGCGGGATGACCAAGTGGTCGACGTAGGCCCAGTTTGTCGTAAACACTTCAGGGGAAAGGGCGCGGCGATAGTGAACTGTTCCCTTGCCGCCGTAGTAACGGCCGATCGGTTTCAGCAGGGAGCGTTCGAGCCGCATGGTGACGAAAACAGGAATCTTGTCTTTGGCTGCGCCGACGCGGTCATCGTTTGTGTCGACGTTGTCGTATTTCCCCTTGACGGAGCTGACCGCGATGTTCATCCACTCGGTGGGCTTGTCGCTGGGATTGTAGATGCCGTGCGCTTGTCCCATCTTGCAAGGTGCGCCCGCGGGCCCTTGCAGAGTGGAAGTACGGCCGTTGATCGTGAACTCGGCCTCGTTGTCGAAGATGACGTACATCTCTTCGATCTGGTGATGAAAATGGAGCCCGATGCCGCCCTTCGGAGGGATCACTCCGCGGTGGAGGAAGAGGAAGTTCGTGCTCAGGTCAAAGGAATCGAGAAGTCCTTGGTAGTGTAATTCCCCTGCTCCGTGATGAACCGACTCGATTATGCGGTACGTCGAAGGATCCGTGTGGGCGATGCGCTCGGAAAGCGGCCCACGAGCCAAGGTTGGCATGACGAGCAGGACGATCAGAGTAAGAATCCTCATGCTGAAAAGGCTGGGCGATTGGGATCTAAGCTACGACACGCCCGGCTGAGAGCCGGCGATCGGGGCGCAATTCATTGCGCCCACGGGCGCGAATCTGAGACCTAGTAGGTGGTTTTTCACGCCTCCCGGCCATGCGATTTTCGTTCGTCTAAGCGCTTTTGTTTCTGCTAAAGATAGACGGCGATATCTTCCCCTACCCCTCTTCGCCCTCGTGGATGTGCTGGGAGAGATAGACGCCAATGCCCATTTCTTCGATCATGCCGAGCTGGGCTTCGAGCCAATCGACGTGCTCTTCTTCGTCGATGAGGATCTTCTCGAACAGTTCGCGGGACGCATTGTCGGCGGCTTCGACGCTGGCTTTGACGGCGCGGTTCAGCCGTTTGACCGCTTGGAGCTCGAGCGCCAGGTCGTTCTCAAACTGCGCCTTGACGTCGTGGCCGATCTTGAGAGGAAACAGGGCTGCCATGTTCGGCAGAGAGTCCAGGAATAGGACGCGTTCGATCAGCGCTTCAGCGTGGCGCATCTCTTCGATGGCTTCCTTCTTGGTGTATTTGCCGAGGGTGTGGTATCCCCAGTTCTCGCACATCTCAGCATGCAAGAAATACTGATTGATGGCGGTGAGCTCCGCTTTGAGCACTTCGTTCAGTAGTCTGATGACCTTGGCATTGCCTTTCATGTTGGCCTCTCCGCAAGTCTATTCTTGGTCTTTTGCGTCTCAGGAGCCCATTCTAGCTGATGGCTGGGTTCACGTCACATCACGCTCAACTACCGCGCAGCCCAGCCAGCAACTTCTCTTCCCAAGAGAAATCTGCCGCCGGACGGTCTTCCTGTCGCAGATACCACTGGAAGGTTTCCGCCAGCCCGTCGCTGAAGCCCGTTGGCTCGAAACCCAGCTCCTGTCGGGCCCGATCGATCTTCTGGGTAATCGGAGGCATGTCGAAGTATTGCCCGAAGTAGAAGGGAGGCTCGAACACGTTGCCCCCCGAGGCCTCGATGCGTTCCCGGGTCACGTGAACCGCCTTCGGATCCTTACCGGCCGCCCGCGCAATCGCCTGCACCAGTTCCAACTGCGTCACCGGCCTATCGTTCGCAATGTTGTACCCTCGGCCTATGGCAGCATCCTTGTCCGCGGCTAGGATCGCCGCGCGAGCTACGTCGTCGACATGCGCGAACTGCATCAAGCGCGAGCCGTCACCGGGGATGATGATGGGGCGATCGGCAAGAAGGCGGTCCCAAAAGAACGCTTCGCGATAGAAAGGATTCTCGGGACCGTAGATGTAAGGCGGGCGCAAGGTGGCCACCGGGATTCCCTTCTCTCGATGCAAACGGAACACTGCGCGCTCGCTTTCCGCCTTGTTGCGAACATAGAGTTCGGGATGGTCGGGCCGGGCGAGCGGGTCGTCCTCGTCGTGATCGAGGCCTTCGCCGTAGGCGGCAACGCTCGAGACGAAAACGTAGCGCTTCAGGCCTTCCGAGCATGCAGTAGCGGCGGCGCTGACCTGCTCGGCCGTCGTACCGCGCTGCCAATCGTACACGTTGTCGAAAACGAAGTCGAACCGCCGGCCCGCAAGAGCCTGGCGCATTCCGTTCTCATCGTTTCGGTCGCAGTGGATTTCCCCCACCCGGTCGGCAAACGGATTGGTACGCCCGCGGTGGAGAATGGTAACCTCGTCGCCGCGCGCCAGCAGTCTTCGAACGAGCGCGGGCCCGATGAACAGTGTGCCGCCAATGACCAGTACACGGCTCAATCGTTGTGCTCCACGCTGAGGTCTGTAATCGGCTCTTCGCCGCTCATCTAATGCGACACGCGGCTGAGTTCATCGGCGACGCCCTCGGCAGACCAACGCGCACAAGCCGGATCAAGGATCGCGTTTGTTAGGACCGACTCGACATGTCGCTTCTACTACCACAGTCTGTCACAACTCAAAGTAGGGACAAGCGATCTCGCTTGTCCTAGCCGCTGCAGGCGGCTCGGTTGTCCGCGGGAGCAGCACCCACGGGCGGCTTGCGTGCGTCCGAACCGGCAATGTCGCCGGTCCCTACTGTGTTTGACGCAAGGGTGCCGGCAAGGACTGGGATGCCCCTTTGATAGACTCTAATCACTGGTGTTGAACCCATCGCGCCGAGCAGCACCGCTTGCCTGTGCGCTTCTCGCGTATGCCTTGCCGCTGGTTTTTCACCCTCAACCAGCTGCGGCACAAAGACCGAATCTAGTCGTTCTAGTGGTAGCCGAGCAGTTCCGGGCGGACTACCTAGACCTCTACGAGCCTGAGTTTTCCGCTGAGGGCCTGGGTCGCCTACTCACGCGAGGCGCCGTCTTCCGGCGCTGCCGCTACGATCACCTCACGACGTTGGCCGCTCCGGGAGCCGCGATTCTCGCTACCGGGGCTTATCCGGAGCTGAACGGGATCGTCGGCAACCGTTGGTACGACCGTAAAGAAGGGCGGCTACTAGGGGCTGTCGAACAGAGCTTGAGCCATTCGGGAGGCGGTAGCCCACACGAAATCAGCATCTCTCCCGATCATCTGATGGGATCGACCTTTGCGGACGAGCTGCGGTTAGCGACGGAAGGGCGCACCCGCGTCGTCGCCGTTTCCGACAGCCCGGCGCCCCCGGTGGTGCTTGCAGGCCGGCGTCCACTCGGATGTTACTGGATGAATCACGCCGGGAGCTTCACGACGTCGAGCTATTACTCCCGTTCCGTACCGGAATGGGTGGGACGATTCAACCAAGAGCACCCGCCTCTCCGCTTTCTCGGCAGCCCCTGGATGGCGGTAGGCGCCGGCGCTTCTGCACTGCCCCTGCGGATACTGGGAAGCGTCGAACAGAGGGATTTTGAGAGCTTCCTGTTAATGTACCGAGCCTCCCCTTTCGCCATCGACGAAACCTTCGCGTTCGCTGCAGAAGCTATCGAAGCGGAAGGGCTCGGCCAGGGGAGCCACACGGACCTACTAATCGTCAACCTGAGCGCGACGGCTCGTTTGGGTCTCGAGACCGGGGCGTACTCTCCGCTCATGCGCGATCTGCTGCTGCAGCTCGATCGATCGCTGGGGAATTTCCTCGACTCGCTCGACGAAAGCATCGGTTTGGGCAACGTCGCGGTCGTGTTCACGGCCACACACGGAGTTCCCCCGCTGCCAAGCCATGCCCGCAAACTCGGTCTGAAGGCCGGTCGGGTCGCGGGTAAAGACGTCGTCGAGGCGATGAATGCCGCATTGTCCGAGCGTTTCGGCCCGCGGGCGTCGGTCGCGAAGTACGTCTATCCGTTTGTGTATCTCAATGATGAAATCCACGCGCTCCCCGAGACGGACCGTCGTAAGAGGATCTCCGTGGCGGGCGAGGCAGCGGCTCAACTGGAGGGAGTAGCCGGCTACTATGCGCCGAATCAGTTCTCAACTCCTTCCGCCACCCTGTCTAGGCTTCGCCGAAGCTGGTACGCGCCAAGATCGGGCGATTTCATGTTGATCTATGAGCCGTACTTCGTCGAATTCTATAGCCACGGGCGAGGAACCACATCCGGTTCCTACTATCGCTACGATACCGATGTTCCGCTGATTTTTCTGGGTCGCCGATTCAAAGCGGGCCGCTTCGATCAGGACGTGGAAGCGACGTCAGTGGCACCCACGCTCGCGTCCGTGCTCGATGTGGCGGCGCCCAGCCTGGCGACAGGGAGGGTCCTCACCGAGGCGCTAGCTCCCCCGCCGCCACCTGTAACCGAAACGGACATCATCGGCCCGCCCGAGCCCAAGTAACACCGTGCCTAACCTCGAAACGGAATTCTGCGGTCTATATCTCAAGAACCCGATCATCGCTTCGAGTGGCACCTTTGGCTACGGACTCGAGTTTGAAAAGATCGTCGACCTAAACTCACTCGGGGGTTTTGTTGTCAAGGGGCTTTCTCGGGATCCGATTGAGGGCAACCCTCCCCCGCGGCTGGTGGAAACAGCGTCCGGGATGTTGAATTCCATCGGCCTCCAGAACGTCGGGGTGCGGGCCTTCGTCGCGGAAAAGCTGCCCCAGCTGG
This sequence comes from Bryobacterales bacterium, assembly GCA_965248205.1. GTDB lineage: Bacteria > Acidobacteriota > Terriglobia > Bryobacterales > UBA6623. Next base: position 3,525,223 of record CBDFIS010000006.1, on the reverse strand, counting down.
CCAACCTCAACACTGCTGTCTTCGCGAACGTCTTCGGGTATCAGCCCGCGGACTACGTGGAGGTGATCCGTATTCTCGAAGACGCCGACGGCCTGGCCGGCTACGAACTGAACGTTTCCTGCCCCAATACAAAACATGGCGGCATGGAGTTCGCCTCCGACCCTTCGTTGCTCTCGGAGGTCGTTGGGATGGCGGAGAAGGCGGCCGAGCGGCGGCCGCTGATCGTCAAGCTGTCGCCCAATGTGACCGACATAGCGCTGATGGCTCGTTCGGCGGAGGAAGCCGGAGCGGACGCCATTTCGCTCGTCAACACCTTCGTTGGGCTAGCGATCGACCCCAGCACCCGACGACCCATTCTCGGGGCCCACTTCGGCGGGCTCTCGGGGCCTGCGATCAAACCGATCGCCCTGCGGATGGTCTATCAGGTTTCGCGGACCGTGAAAGTTCCCGTCATCGGCATGGGCGGCATCGCGAACGGTGAGGACGTCGCCGAGTTCCTCATCTGTGGCGCCGTGGCCGCGCAGGTGGGGACAGCGAATTTCTGGGATCCTCAATCGCCCGTCCGCCTGATCAACGAGTTCCGCCGCTTCCTTGAAAGGGAAAAGGTCGCCTCAACGGCTGAGCTGGTGGGAACGCTGCGGCTTGAGGGGTAACGAGGGTCGAGTCGAAGCTTTGAAGAGGACTCGCGACGGTCAATCCCCCGGCCGCGGAAGGAACGACGTTATTGTTGCTGGCTTGTGACTGCCCACGATATTTCCCGTCCCTACCCCCGCTGAGATCGCACCCAACCCGAGGCTCACTCCACGTTTGCGACTGACAATCCCCGGCGCGCCATCTCTTCGTCGACGCGGCTCTGGTGGTCCGACCTGGCCAGCGAATCACTTTTCTTCCAGTTGAAGCCGTCCTGCCGGGAAACGAGAGTGCTGACCCAGGCGCGAGTGAACTCGTGGACGCCGTCATTGTCCCAACCGTTGAGGACTTCAGCCAGGATCTTGATCGCGGGCACCTCAAAGAGTCGTAGCCGCTCCAAATAGTTGTCACGGTGGAATTCATGAATCAGTTGGATAAGGGCGTCGATTTGCTCTCGCGACAGGCCACGTACGACATCGGCGAAAAACGAGACCGCGCGGCGCTGCTCGGTCGAGAGTGGCAGCCGGCCTCCCTCTATGACCCCGAAACCGTTGGCTGGTTTGACTTCTGCTCCCATGTCTCCCTCCGGAATCCGTATCGGCCAGAGTGGAGCGAAACTTTATAGGGTGTATTCCTCAGCTCCCTATTGGGCGAAGTAAGCCCCACGCAGTGTTGGGAAAAGAGACAATGGGCCGCGACCTGTGGCCGAAGGTAGCCCTCGTCACCCGGCCTTCGCGCAAGAGGAACAGACATTGAAAGTCAGCGGCCGGGGGTCTACAATCGCGCTGGCGTCCTAGACTCAAAGCTTTTTTGTCAGAGACTATCGCGAGGACCAACGCGCATCGGTCTCCCGAGGCTCCAAAATGACCAAAAGACAAGGGGTTGCCTTCATTGACGGTAACTACGTCAAAACCGAGGACGCCAAGATTTCAGTATTTGACCTGGGCTTCGAGCGCAGCGACGTTGCATATGACGTGATCTCGACTTGGAAGGGTCTCTTCTTTCGCCTGGACGACCACCTCGATCGCTTCCTGCGCTCCGCCCAAGGGTTCCGCATTTCCAGTCCCTATCTCTACTGGTCGAAGCGCGAGGCCGGATGGCTCGGCCCGCCGATTGAGGATCTGTTGAAACCGGAGCCTACCGAGTCCAATCGCGAGGGCATCACTCACTAAGCCGCGAAAAGAGTCACCCGCAGGCTCGGGGACCTCAGCCGGACCACGCTTCCAAGCACTACCACCTCACAAGGATGGATAATGAAAAGCGCCGTGTATCGTTTCTACCCCGGGGCTGCTAGGGGTAGAATCCTTTTCAAGAGGAGGCTTGGCCGGGTCCGTGTTTGATCGTCACAGGCAAAAAGCGGTCATCCTTTTCGCGTTGGCGGACGTAATCCTCACCGTCTGTGCCTTTGAGGCCGCCTACCAAACCCGCGTAGTGCTGCCCCTGCCGCGGGCATTTTTCATCGTCACGCCGGTCAAGGCCCTGCTTTTGGGCGGCACCCTTGCACTTTGGCTGGGGATCGGGGTTTGGCTGGGCGTCTATCACAAGCTCTACGGGAACAACACCCGCGCGGCGATCCGCGACACCTTCTTGCAGGTCTTCTTCGGCGTGGTCGGTTTGGTCACTTTCCAGTATCTTCTCGACCCACAGCTCGACATCAGCCGTTTGTTCATTGGCTTGTTTGCCGCCTACAACTTGGTCTTACTGCTGGTTTATCGCGTCAGTGCGGGCAGACTGCGAGGATTCGTCCGCCGCCAATTCGGCGCGCAGACGTTCTACCTCGTCGTCGGATGCGGCCCCAAGGCGCGTGATATGGGCCGCCGGCTGGAGGCCGCCCGGGAATACGGTGTGCAGCTCGTCGGTTTCGTGGATCCGGTTGGCTCATCCGGTTCGAAGATTGACCTCGCCAAAACCTACCCCGTGCGGCAGCTGGATGAGCTGGTGGCGACTGTCCGCGAGCACGTCATCGACGAGATCATCTTCGTGGTCGATGCGGAAAAGCTCGCCGAGCTGGAAGATGTGCTTCTAATCTGCGATGAAGAAGGCATTCGCACCCGGGTTGTGATGGACATCTTCCCGCACATCCAAAGCAAGGTTTACGTGGAGCGCTTCAGTGATGTGCCGATGCTGACGTTTTCGACCACGCCGCACGACGAGATCCGACTTTTCTTGAAACGGGCGCTTGACGTTACGCTGGGAGTGATCTCGCTGCTCTTGCTGGCACTGCCGATGGCGCTGTTGGCCCTCATGATCCGGCTGACTTCCCGAGGACCGGGCATCTTCCGCCAAGTGCGCTGCGGCCTCAACGGCCGCCGTTTCGTCTGCTACAAGTTCCGCTCGATGGTGGCCAACGCCGAGAAACTGAGGGGAGACGTTGCCCACCTCAATGAAAAGGACGGCCCGGTATTCAAGATTGCCGACGATCCTCGCCTAACAACGGTCGGACGGTACTTGCGGCGGTTTTCGATCGACGAGCTGCCACAGCTTTGGAACATCCTCAGGGGCGATATGTCGTTCGTCGGCCCGCGACCCGCTGTCCCGTCTGAAATTCAGGAGTATAAGACTTGGCAGCGGCGGCGGCTGCGCATGAGGCCCGGATTGACTTGCCTGTGGGCAGTTCACGGTCGTGACCGTCTGGAGTTCGACGCTTGGATGAAGCTCGATCTCGAATACATAGACAAATGGTCGCTGTGGCTCGATTTCAAGCTGTTGTTGCAATCCATACCGCGCGTGCTCGTTGGCCGAGGAGCGAACTAGCCCGCTTTTCTCACGAGCCCGCGGCTGGCTGGCGTTGAACGAGCGTTGTTTGTAGGGGCGGACCACCTGTCCGCCCATTCGTAAGATCACGCTCCGTCCCATTCGAATTCCCAACCCCGCGATAACCTCTTCGACTGCCGCGCTACTCCGCCGTCGCTTGTGTTGTACCGTCCGCCCGCGCTTGCCGCTCGACTTGGTCAATCGTGCTGTAACCTAACGCGACCATGGTCAGAAACACCCCAAGAACTTCACTATCACCTAGGGTTAGGTCGAAACAGCCTGCCACCAAAACTCCCACGGTTGCCGCAATTACGGCGTGAAGCACGAAACGCTGGTCGCTGCGGCCCCAACGCAGCTTCCGCAGCGCCCGAAGGTGGTCTCTCAGTACCACGGCCATCAGCCATAAAAGCATGAACACGGCCGGAACACCCCTCTCGGCGGCGTAGTGAACATAGATGCTATGAAGATGGCCGTAGTAGCCAAGCGGAAGCTCCTGCACATCGTCGGGAAGGAACTCGCGGAACCGCGGCCCCACCTGTTCCGATCCGACCCCCAACCAAGGATGCGCTTGAATCATCTCCCAGCCCGTTCGCCACATGACTAGGCGTTCGGGATTTTGCGATGGACTCACGATCGATTCCAGACGCTGGCGAGTCGCCGGGGGCGCAAAAAGCAGAGCCACAATTATAAGACCGGGGCCGGCGAGCAGTAGTTTCGGCTTCCAGCGCCAAACAAGATAGGAACCCGCCACGGCTAGCGCCAGCCAAACGCTGCGCGTGAAGCTCAGCACCAAAGAAGCGCCGAAAATGATCCCGCAACCGAACCAGATCGCGCGCGTGCTCCGCGCCCCGCCGGCTGAAAACATCAGATAGCTGAGCAACACTAGAAATACGATCAGTGTGACTTCGCTGAAAGTCACCCAGTGGCTAAAGAACCCGCTGATTCGATGTCCGACGTAGCTCTGGTAGAAGTCTCGCCCCTCGCTGTTGGCGGCCATCCAGGTTTGGACAAACTGCACCATGCTCCACAGGCTTGCGAACAGGGTGCAAACGAACCACGCTTCCAGCAGCCGACGCGCTTGGTCGGTCTTGGGGAACAGCGAATAGACAACCAGTAGAATCGAAAAGACGAAAAACTTCTTGATTTGCGGCCAGCCCGACGCAGGGTCGTCCGAACCGAGTATCGAGAGAACCGTCCAGCCGAGGAACCCCGCCAAGGGCCACGCGACGGGCGGCATCCTGAGCCGGGTCTTCGAAGCCAGGAGCAGCAACAACGAGATCACCAGGCAGATGTGAGAAACTGCGATGGAGACGAGCAACGCCGTGCAAGACACAAAGGCGAAGGTAAACGCATAGCGGCTCAGATCGTCGGGGCGCTCGAACGGAGGCGCAGCGGCCGCTGCAGGCAGGGACATCGAAGCTACCCAGTATGTCAACTTCGCGGTTCCGGGCCAACCCACGGGCTGGCGCGGTGCGAGATCGAGCGATTTGACGGCGAAGCGGTCGCTCGAACGTTCCAGTAACGAGGCAATCTCATGAACCAAGATGCCCTCAGCAGCCTGACCCGCGTAAGCAACGAGACGGGAACACCGACCCGCCGCGATCTGGTCCGTGGAAGCTTGGCGGCTGCCGGGCTGGCGCTGGGACAGACTCCCTGGCCGATGTTTGCCTTTCCACCGCCCGGGGATAGCGAAACCGTCATACCGTTTCTCGATCCGCAGCCAGTCAACCCCGACCGGGCCATGCTGCGCTGGAGCGAACTGACGTCTTGGGTCACCCCGAGCGAGCAGCTATTCGTTGTTAAGCATTACGGTGAGCCGGAGATCGATCCCGAAACGTGGAGACTCGAAATCACTGGCATGGTTCGCTCCCAAAAGGCTCTTGCCCTGGACGAGATCAAGGCCCGTCCGCGAAGCGAGTACGCCGCCACCATTGAATGCGGCGGCAACGGCGTTTCCCCCGGTTTCATGGGCGCAATCGGCAACGTCAAATGGGTGGGAACTCCTCTGGGGGCTGTTTTACAGCAAGTCGGCCTCAACCAGCGGGCGACCGAAGTGGTCTTCTACGGCGCGGACGAGGGAACCGAGACGATCCGCGGCAGCGAATACAAGCAGAACTTCGCCCGCAGCCTGTCGGTCGCCGATGCCTTCGACCCCAGAGTCATGCTGCTCTATGAGCTGAACGGCAAGCCCTTGACGAAAAGCCACGGCGCTCCGCTTCGCCTCGGTGTCCCGGGATATTTCGGCGTCGCCTGGGTCAAGTGGCTGACGCGAATCGAGGTCACCGATCGCCGGTTTTCCGGGCGTTTCATGGCCCGCGACTACGTTACTATCCGCGGGGAGCAACAGGGCGATAGAACGATCTGGCGAGAGCAAACTGTGAGCCATATGAAGCTCAAGTCCATCGTTGCAAGAGTCGTTCAGCGATCGGACTCCAAACTTCGCGTCAGCGGGGCGGCTTGGAACGACGGTCGAACGGCGCTGAAAGCCGTGGAAGTCCGCATCGACGACGGCCCGTGGCAAAGGGCCGTTCTGGGTGAAGGCTTAGAAAGCCCTTACTGCTGGACCTTCTGGCACTACGACTGGCCGAACCCTGCGCCCGGCGAGCACACGCTCGTCTCTCGAGTGATCGACGCTGACGGCAACATCCAGCCCACCGCCGACGATCCCGAAATCAAGCTCAAGAAAACCTATTGGGAAGCCAATCAGCAGGTCCCCCGTCGCGTTCGGATCTGATCCGGCTCAGCTTGTCGCTGCATGCGGTCCGCGGGGTTAGGGACATTCGTACGTCACAATATTCGGTCTCCGATTCGGACAAATCTGGCTTGGGCACAGCCAGGCGTAGGAGTACGAACGGCCACCCGTCACCTTCAAACCACCGCCCTCGACAGCCGCCCATTGTCTGCAAAGCCGCTCGTCGGCGTTACTGCCGAATGTTTCCCGCAGCCAAGCCGATAGGCGCTCGCGGAGACCCCCGTTGGCTGGCTCGGTCTCCTCGCCATACCCAGTCGTTCTTCGCTTGTTGACACTTTTCGAGATCTCGGTGTCCACTGGAATTTCCGTTTTGGCCATCCCGCGATGGTCAGGATACTCCGATCCGCGGCTCGGGTGCAAGGTCTTCGTCTTCCTCTCACGATCGATGCTCCGTTCGCTCCCGTTTGGGTCGCTGAATGCCGCTCGATCGCCGCGTTCCAGCTCGCTGGAGGGCTTTTCGCCGACACGGCTCCGAGTAGTTCCCTCTTCAGCAACCCAGCGTCTCTTCTCCGTCGCAGCCGTCGCCCGTTACCCGCCTGGCACAGGCAGCGCCCAGATCCGCCCCAGCATCTCAGCGAACAGCTTGCGGTTGAGATGCCCCTCGGCCAACAGCAGCCAGTAATAGCGGGCATGCTTGACCAGCCGCCCTCCGGTTTTCATCAACCGATGCTGCAAGCTCGTCAGCGACCAGTTCTTGATCCTCTGCGCCAGCCCCAGCCGCCGCCACAGGTTCCCCAGGTTGTAGGCCAACACGCTCAACTGCAAACGCACCTCGTTTGCCCGGAAACGATGACAGGACAGCCGTGTCCAGTGGGTTGCCTGCTTGCCTTCCTTGATCCATTGCTCGGCCGTGCCGCGCTTGTTGTAGAAGCGCACCAGCGACCGACTGGGCAAGCTCATGCTCGTGACGATGAACCCGACGCGAGGAAACAACTCGCCTTGGTGGTGCTCAACCTTGGCCACAACCCGCCGAGGCTTCGACCAACTCGCGGCCTGATAGCGGAAGCTCTTGTAGCGCACTAGTGGCTTCAGGCTCGGCCTGCCCGGCGGACGGAACAGAATCTCTTCGATCTCCAACTCCAGGTTCTTGTTTGCTGGGATGCGAATGACGTAGTCCACTCCGCGATCCTCCAACGCCTCGTAGATCTCCGGCTTGGCGAAGGCGGCGTCGGCGCGGAACGTCACTTGCTTGCCTTCTCCCTGTTGGCGCTCGATCTCGGGCAGCAGCAGTTCGTCCCAGTCCTCGGCGCTGGACACGTTACCCGCTCGCAGCTTCGCCGCCAGACAATCACCGTGCTGGTTGAACAGCAACAGCGGGTGGTAGCAGGTGGACTCGAAATGGCCGTTGTAAGCGCTGCCTTCCTGCTGACCGTGGACCGGGCTTTCCGTGGAGTCCATATCGAGCACGACACGCTCGGACTCGTCCTGCGCTTGGGCTTGAGCGACCAACTCGCGGTTCACCGCCATCAGCCCAAGCAGGTTCTCTTCACTGGCCAGCAGCTCTGCCTCAAAGCTTTGTAGACGCGACGTAAGCGCCCCGCCGCGATCCCAGTTCTTCTTCGAGCCGATCAGACGAAAAGTCGGGTCAGCCGAGACACGGGCAGCATCGTTGAGATCCTCGTAGCCGGCGAGGCGGCTGTAGACCGATTGCCGCACCAGGTCGGCCAGTGGGAACTTCTTGTTTGTGCCTTGCCGCGAATCCGTCAGATGCTCGTCGATCAGCTTGCCCAGTCCGAGCCGCTCGTCCAGTTCCCGAATGAGAATCAGGCCACCATCCGAGGTGACGCGCGATCCTTGGAAATCGACTTTCAGAAATCCGTTGAAGGTGAGCTGAAACGGCTTGTTTTCTTTTTCACCCATTGGGTGTTGGCCTCCGTGCGTCCTGACAGGGCTTGAACCCCTATAAATAAAGACGCTGAAGGCCGCTGCAAGGTCGGGATGCCGAAATCAAATTGGAAATGCGGGGTCCAAGCGTTCGAGTGGCCACCGCATCCTCTGGTGCAAAGCCGGGTCGCGGTTGGTCTCGAAGCGGCCCTTAGCGCCGAGCGGGTGGGACCATTCTCCACCATCCTCGAACCTCACGTAAACGATGCCGAGGGAAACAGCCCCGACGTCGATGCCTTGCGCGTCGAACGCCGCTTCTACTTCATCCATGCTCAGAACCGGCTTGCCCAGAGTCCGCTCCTCCATGGGCAACACGACCGTTTCGAAGCGGGCTCCCTGAAAGGCCGCCGAGAGGCTTGCACGATCTTCGATCACTTCTCGCCCGTCTCGAATTCGCACACGCTGAACGACCCACCCGATCCGACACGCGACGACTGGGCGGTCTGTCACATTGATGACGTAGGCTTCCTCGACAAAATTCTTTTGACTTGATCTTCCACCCACGATGCGCAGGGGAGCATCCTTCTGGAAAGGAAGGTAGTTCAGTGAAATCGCACGGATCGCCGTAATGATTGGAACGGGAGGCGGAGAGCTGCCGAGGGGGAGAACGGCAAGCGCTAAAGCGAACACGAACCTGAGTCTCATCGCAAACCTGGACTACGGAGTTTCGCAAAACATAGTGACAGGCTCGGCCTTCGGCAGACCAGCGAGCGTTCACAAGGCGGATCAACAATCGGGTTTCTTTGTACGGGCGCGACATGTCGCGCCCTTTCCAGCATCGCGAGTCTCCGACCGGTATGGGTCACTATATCTTGTGAACATCTTGCAGAACCCGCCCTTCGCGTTGGTTATAAGCTCTCACTGCTGTCCGGTTAAAAGTCGAATAGAATCAATTGGTTGGGGTCATAGGGGGATTCGTTTGGGGAGTCGGATGGCTGGAGTGCCTGTAAAAGGGGCATTTTTTCGAATTGCGTAACGCTGAGAATCTGTAGAATCTGGTAAAGACTCGCTTCCAGCCCGAGGCGTTTCCGGACGATGGCGATGAGCACGTAAATCGAGACAGCGATCCAGATCTGCGTCTTGACGGCGTTCTCGCTGGTGCCGTAAAACGAGTTGATTCGCAGATGTTGCTTGATCCACTTGAAGAACAACTCAATCTGCCAACGCGACTTGTAGATGTGGGCGATGGTCAGCGCCGGGAGCGCGAAGTTGTTGGTCAGAAACTTCAGCCGCTTGTTCGTCCGGGCGTCGAAGTAACTGACCCTCCGCAACGGGTCGGGATAGGCTTGGGCCGATTCGATGGCAGCCAGTATGACGGTCTGATCCGAGCGCAAGCCCGTGGATTTGTCGACGGGATGCGAGTAGCGCCGTTGGAGCAAGATGTTCTTCTTGGTTCGCACGACGAAGAACGACGAGCAGAGAGTGAACACGAAGAGGCGTTCGAAATCGACGTAGGCCCGATCCATGACGTAGAACGCGCCGGCCTCCGGGCCGATCTCGTCGAGGATGTTGATGTCGTGCACTTTGCCTCCAGTAATGCGGATGAACGTGGGAATATTGCCGTGCAGATCCAGCAGCGTGTGCATCTTCACGGCGGCTTTTTGCTTGCGGAATCTCGCCCACGGAAACAGCGACAGGCAGAGGTCGATTGTTGTCGAGTCGAGAGCGTACAGAGTCTGGTCCAAGTCCACACCGATCGGGTCGTGGGCATATAACGGCCGTGCCATGCCAATCAAGACCTGCGCGAAGTCCGCGTAGATCCGCCAGTCGCGCGACTCGTTCGCGTCGGCCAGTGTCGAGCGCGCTACCCTGCCGCGGAATCCCATGTGGTAGAGTTTGCCGTGCATCGAACGCAGGCACGTCTCGATGTCGCGGAGGCTTGCCCGATAGGTCAGCTGGGCGAATGCCATCGCAAGAAACTGATCCCAGCAGGAGAAACTTTTCAGATAGGAATCGCCGCGGTAGCGCGATACACATTTCTGAAACTCTTTGCTCGGTAGGTGCTCGATCAGTTGGGAGAAAACCGTACGGCCAAGGTTCATCCCTCATTGTGCCGCGTCCGGATGCTCCGTTCAGGCGACCATTTGCGGCCTCGGGATTTCAAATCGTTCCCGGGCAAAACAGGCCATAAGACATTGAACGGTCGAGACTTACCGTCCGATGGCGCGACTTTCCCCGGACAGCACTGATAAGCTCTATTCTATGGCCGCTGTAGTGAAAAACGCCCAGATATGCCCAACTGCCTCGTCTATCGTCGCGTATTCAAACCGCGGAACCATTTTTCCGAAGTTCATAAAGCTCTCAGCTTCTGCACTTCTGTTTGCCCTCTCGCTGGCCTGCTCGAACCCGCGGCCTGCGAGCACCGAAATCCTCTGGGACCGTTACGGCGTGCCGCACATCTTCGCGCGCAGCGAAGAAGAACTGTTCTATGCCTTCGGGCGAGCCCAAACCCGCGCTCATGGGAATCTCTTGTTGAGGCTGTACGGCGAAGCCCGCGCGCGGGCAGCGGAGTACTGGGGCGAAGACCATCTCGAATCCGATCGCTGGCTGCGAACAATGGGTATCCCTGAGCGTGCGCAGCGATGGTACGAGCAACAGAGTCCAGCCTTCCGAAGCTACCTTGATGCCTTTGCCCAAGGAATCAACGACTACGCGAGCGAAAACATCGCTGAGATCGACGAAAACCGTCTCGTTGTCCTGCCGGTTCATGCTACGGACGTCCTCGCCCACCTGCAGCGGATGATTCATTTCACTTTCGTTAGTAAAAAGCAGGCGGTGGCCGCCGCAGAGCGCAACGATTCCATTGGCTCGAATGCCTGGGCTATCGCTCCGTCGCGATCGGCGTCCGGCCATGCGATGCTGCTGGCAAATCCGCACCTCCCCTGGTTGGGACGATTCCGATTCTTTGAGGCGCATCTGCAAACGCAGGACGTGAACATTTACGGCGCCAACCTCGTCGGGGCGCCTGTTCTGGGAACCGCCTTCAACGAAATCCTCGGTTGGACCCATACGGTCAATACGCTCGACGGCCAAGACCTTTACGAGTTGAAGGTCGCAGCAGGCGGCTACCGTTGGAACGGGAAGACGATTCCGTTTGATAAACACGAAGAAATTCTCAAGATCAAGCAACCCGACGGCGGTTGGAAGAAAGAAAACCTCATCGTGAAACGTTCGATCCACGGGCCGGTTGTGGCCGAGGGCGAGGGCCGTGCCCTTGCCGTTCGTGTAGTCGGTCTCGACCAGCCCGGGGCGCTCGAGCAATGGTGGGACATGGGTCGCGCGCGCGACCTCCAGGAATTCGAAGATGCCGTACGGGAGCTGCGGATTCCCATGTTCACCATCATCTATGCCGACCGCGACGGCCACGTCCTGCATCTGTTCAACGGGCGTGTCCCGGTCAGGCCGAAGGGGGAGTGGGAATGGGGCGGAACCGTTCCCGGTGATTCGGATCAAACCCTTTGGACCGCTACTCACCCCTACCGCGATCTGCCTCGCGTCGTGGACCCCCCGAGCGGCTGGCTCCAGAACGCGAACGATCCCCCCTGGACGACGACATTTCCCCGCGTACTCAACCCGGCGGAGTTCCCGCCTTACATGGCCCCCCGCCGTATGAGCGTTCGCGCGCAGCGGTCGGCTCGCATGCTCGCCGAGGATAAGGAGATCAGCTTCGAAGAGTTGGTCCAATACAAGCATTCCACCCGCATGGAACTGGCGGACCGTATTCTGGACGAGCTCCTTTCAGCGGCCAAAAAACATGGGAACGCTAACGCCCGCAGAGCTGCCGCGGTTCTCGAAGCGTGGGACCGCCGAGCGGACGCTGCCAGCCGCGGAGCGGTGCTGTTCCAGGCGTTCGCCGGCAAAGCAGACGAAAAGTTTCGAGACTCGACTCTGTTCGCAACCCGGTGGAGTGAAGCGTCCCCGCGTACCACTCCGGACGGCTTGTCGGATCCCGCTGCCGCCGTCGCCGTTTTGGAAGCGGCGGCCACCGAAGTCAAGAGCGACTACGGCTCGCTCGATGTAGCTTGGGGCGATGTGCAACGGCTTCGCATCGACGATGTCGATCTTCCTGCCAACGGCGGCCCAGGTAATTTGGGGATCTTTCGAGTCACGAACTTTCAGCCCGACGGCGACAGGCATTTCCGAGCCGCGGGCGGAGACTCTTTTGTAGCGCTCGTCGAATTCTCTCGGCCCGTGCGAGCTATGGTGCTGTTGAGCTATGGAAACTCTTCGCAGCCGGGGTCACCTCACCGAACCGACCAACTCGGACTCTACTCCCAAAAAAAGCTGCGTCGGGCCTGGCTGAGCCGCGGAGAGATTGAAGAAAATCTCTCCCGCCGGGAAATAGTCGAGGGCATCCAAACACCCTTCCCTGCGATTGCCACCGGGAGATAGTCCAGGGTCGCACTAGTAAAAGGCCGAGAATCTCAACCGCGAATCTCCGCGACGGGGTCTGCCCGAGGTGATGGTCGCGTGCCACCCGCATGCCTCTAGCGCCCGAAAAACGGTGAGCACCAACGTGATCGAAGCAGGCCGCTCCTACCTCAGCGAGACCTGCTTTGGTGAGAACGTGCCGGAAGGCTATTACGGCAGCCTCGAAGTAGCCGGCACGGGCTGTGGTATGGACGAGCAGACCCAGCAGAAAACGTTCGACCCCTTCTTCAGCACGAAGTTCACGGGGCGGGGCTGCCCTGCGGGGAATTGTCCGTGGACACGGCGGGGCGTTGAAAATTGACAGCCAGCCGCAATATGGGTGTAGGGGCGTGATTTATCACGCCCGTCTTGGGCAGCATCCAGTGGGGGTCTAGTCATGATGTGGTCACAACAGAGTCGGACGCGTTCGTCAAAAAGCCGCGGATAGAGATCCGAGGTATGAACTCTAATCTGGAATTTCCGTTTTGGCCATCCCGCGATGGTCAGGATACTCCGATCCGCGGCTCGGGTGCAAGGTCTTCGTCTTCCTCTCACGATCGATGCTCCGTTCGCTCCCGTTTGGGTCGCTGAATGCCGCTCGATCGCCGCGTTCCAGCTCGCTGGAGGGCTTTTCGCCGACACGGCTCCGAGTAGTTCCCTCTTCAGCAACCCAGCGTCTCTTCTCCGTCGCAGCCGTCGCCCGTTACCCGCCTGGCACAGGCAGCGCCCAGATCCGCCCCAGCATCTCAGCGAACAGCTTGCGGTTGAGATGCCCCTCGGCCAACAGCAGCCAGTAATAGCGGGCATGCTTGACCAGCCGCCCTCCGGTTTTCATCAACCGATGCTGCAAGCTCGTCAGCGACCAGTTCTTGATCCTCTGCGCCAGCCCCAGCCGCCGCCACAGGTTCCCCAGGTTGTAGGCCAACACGCTCAACTGCAAACGCACCTCGTTTGCCCGGAAACGATGACAGGACAGCCGTGTCCAGTGGGTTGCCTGCTTGCCTTCCTTGATCCATTGCTCGGCCGTGCCGCGCTTGTTGTAGAAGCGCACCAGCGACCGACTGGGCAAGCTCATGCTCGTGACGATGAACCCGACGCGAGGAAACAACTCGCCTTGGTGGTGCTCAACCTTGGCCACAACCCGCCGAGGCTTCGACCAACTCGCGGCCTGATAGCGGAAGCTCTTGTAGCGCACTAGTGGCTTCAGGCTCGGCCTGCCCGGCGGACGGAACAGAATCTCTTCGATCTCCAACTCCAGGTTCTTGTTTGCTGGGATGCGAATGACGTAGTCCACTCCGCGATCCTCCAACGCCTCGTAGATCTCCGGCTTGGCGAAGGCGGCGTCGGCGCGGAACGTCACTTGCTTGCCTTCTCCCTGTTGGCGCTCGATCTCGGGCAGCAGCAGTTCGTCCCAGTCCTCGGCGCTGGACACGTTACCCGCTCGCAGCTTCGCCGCCAGACAATCACCGTGCTGGTTGAACAGCAACAGCGGGTGGTAGCAGGTGGACTCGAAATGGCCGTTGTAAGCGCTGCCTTCCTGCTGACCGTGGACCGGGCTTTCCGTGGAGTCCATATCGAGCACGACACGCTCGGACTCGTCCTGCGCTTGGGCTTGAGCGACCAACTCGCGGTTCACCGCCATCAGCCCAAGCAGGTTCTCTTCACTGGCCAGCAGCTCTGCCTCAAAGCTTTGTAGACGCGACGTAAGCGCCCCGCCGCGATCCCAGTTCTTCTTCGAGCCGATCAGACGAAAAGTCGGGTCAGCCGAGACACGGGCAGCATCGTTGAGATCCTCGTAGCCGGCGAGGCGGCTGTAGACCGATTGCCGCACCAGGTCGGCCAGTGGGAACTTCTTGTTTGTGCCTTGCCGCGAATCCGTCAGATGCTCGTCGATCAGCTTGCCCAGTCCGAGCCGCTCGTCCAGTTCCCGAATGAGAATCAGGCCACCATCCGAGGTGACGCGCGATCCTTGGAAATCGACTTTGAGAAATCCGTTGAAGGTGAGCTGAAACGGCTTGTTTTCTTTTTCACCCATTGGGTGTTGGCCTCCGTGCGTCCTGACAGGGCTTGAACCCCTATAAATAAAGACGCTGAAGGCCGCTGCAAGGTCGGGATGCCGAAATCAAATTGGAAATGCGGGCTAATGCCGGAAGTGTCTCACACCCGTGAACACCATCGCGAGACCCAGACGGTTGGCGGCATCGATGACCTCCTGATCGCGGCGGGAGCCACCGGGCTGTATGACGGCGGTGACCCCATGGCGCGCGACCTCCTCCACGCCGTCGGGGAAGGGGAAAAAGGCGTCGGAGCCGACGGCGGTTCCCTCGATCGGTAGCACGGCTTTCGATGCTCCGATGCGGGCGGCATCCACACGGCTCATCTGGCCGGCCCCGACCCCGATGGTTTGACCGGCCCGAGCATAAACAATAGCGTTCGACTTGACGTGCTTGACAACTTTCCAGGCAAATTCGAGGGCTTTCCTCTCCTCGCCAGTCGGTGGCCGCTCGGTCACGACTTTGGCTTCCTCGACGCCTGGTGCCGGCTTGTCTTCGGTCTGAGCGAGAAAGCCCCCGGAGACGCTCTTTATCACGAGGTCTGATCCGGTTCCCGCCACTTCGAGGAGGCGGATGTTCTTTTTCTGAGTAAGGACCGTCAGGGCTTCGGAGGAATATCCGGGCGCCGCGATGGCCTCAACGAATAGCTCCGAGACAGCCCGGGCGGCGTCGGCGTCCACTTCTTGGTTGAACGCCAAGACGGACCCAAACGCCGAGACGGGGTCACATTCAAGCGCCTTCAGAAAGGCTTCCGCAGGGGTTTCCTGCTCCGCACAGCCGCAGGGGTTGGTGTGCTTGATGATGGCGACCGCCGGGCGGCTGAACTCCTGAATCAACTGCCAGGCGGCGTCGAGATCCACGATGTTATTGAACGAAAGCTCCTTTCCGTGGAGCTTCCGCGCGCCCGCGATGCCGGAATCACCGGAAGCGTAAAGTGCGCCCAGCTGATGGGGGTTTTCACCGTAGCGCAAGGTCAGCTTTCGGGGAACCGCAATGTTCAGCGCCGGCGGAAGGGACTCAGCCTCATCCTCAGAGGCAGCGTCACCGGAGGGCGAAAGCCGAGGAAGAGTCGTGCTGATGGCGCGGTCGTAGGCGGCGGTCAGCTGGAACGCCTTTTGCGCCAGCCTCCAGTGCGTTTCTAGGGGTAGCTCGCCGTCGTGATCTTCGAGCTCCTGAGCGATTTCGCCGTAGTCGGCCGGGTCGGTTACGACGGCGACATCGGGAAAATTCTTGGCCGCGGCTCGGATCATGGTTGGGCCGCCAATGTCGATGTTCTCGATGATTTCGTCAAAAGTCGCGTCGTCTCGGCCGGCAACCTTCTCAAAGGCATAAAGGTTTACGACGATCATGTCGATGAGGGGGATGCGGTGTTTCGAAAGCGCCTGTATGTGTTCAGGGTTGGATCGCACAGCCAGGATTCCGCCGGCGATGGTGGGGTGCAGCGTTTTCACGCGCCCATCGAGCATTTCCGGGAAGCCGGTGATCTCAGACACTTCCTGCACGGCAAGACCCGACTCGCGCAGCAGCCGCGCGGTCCCGCCGGTCGAGACCAGTTCGACGCCGAGGCCGGCCAATTGACGTCCGAACTCGACGAGTCCGCTCTTGTCGGTGACGCTGAGAAGTGCTCGACTGACCTTGCTCATGGGAAAAGGAAGCCGCGGGGAAAAGTGATTCTCCCACTCCTTGCGGGGTCATGGCAAATCGGCGGTGTTTTGTTACACAATTTCGGGGTAAACGGGCGATTATCATTGACGCCGACGGAGGTTCTGTCTGAGAATGGGATGAGGACTCCCGGTCACGCGTTTGGGCGACCCCCCAGCCGACCTAAGGGGAGTTGTCAGAGTCTAACAAACGTCCTGGATCGCGTCTCGGAGCCCGCTCATTCCAATTCGGGGAGGGCGGTGTGAAAAACGATGCGATGGCCTTGGTGGCCATGAACCAGGAGCGTCGCCTGCCGCTTCTTGAGAATCTCAAAAAACTGAATTTGGACGTCCTGACGGTGGCCAACTGTCAGGAAGCGCGAGCCCTGCTCGCCACCCGTCCGCCTGTCGAGGTGATCATCACCGGCGTCACCTTGCCGGACGGAAGCTGGTGTGACATTTTCGAGTGCTCGGTGAAAAACAACGTTCAGGCCAGCGTAATCGTGAGCTCGGCGCTGGCGGACGAGAGCTTGTGGTCCGAGATCCTGTGGCGAGGGGCCTACGACCTTTTGGTTGAGCCGTGGGAAGACCGCGAGCTGCGCCGGGTTGTCGAGGGAGCTCTGCGGGCGGCCAAGGCCCGCCGCGTCGCAACCCAACGCCGGCACTGGGCAGCCGCCGGGGGCCGAGCCTGGACAAGCTCAGGGTAAAAGCCCCTGGGCCATCGTGTTTGCCGGCTTGCCGGGGTCGGTTGCGCTGCCCGCGAGCTTCACACCGAAACAGTTTGGAGACGCTACGACCGGGGCTGGTCGGTTCGGAGATGGAAGAATGCTCGCCCGAACTGGTTCTTCAGTCCCGGCAACTGAGCCTAATCGCGACCTTGACCGCAGCTTCTGCGAGTGCGACTCCGTTTTCTCGCAGGGCTGTGCGATAGCAACGAACTGAGCCAGGAACGTTGGTGACAGGAAAAGATTCCGCAACGACCATTGCGCCCCGCACCACTCGCCCGCGGGTCTGTTAGAAATACCGGGGCGGTCCCAAGCGCCATCAATGACTTACCCGCGAGGGGCTGCGGTCAGGTTTTTTCACAGACCCCCTACACTCGCGGCACTTTGGCCATCAGGGGCAACGCCCTTGGCTAGTTAGATGCCCGCGGGAAGCCCCGGAACCCTCTGCTATACTTCCATTGGCCTCGGATGGAGCAGCTTCTCACCGAAGAGAAAAACCGCGCCTCAGAGCGAATCGACCGGGTCTCGACCGTCGAACTGCTCGAAATCATCAACCAGGAAGATCAAACTGTCGCTGACGCTGTCAACCAAGAAATCCCGCGCATTGCTACGGCGGTTGACGCCATTGTCCAGCGCTTTCGACAGGGTGGCCGGTTGTTTTACGCCGGTGCCGGGACGAGTGGCCGGCTCGGTGTCCTGGACGCCGCGGAGTGTCCGCCGACCTTCGGCACGCCGGTCGAACAGGTCCAAGGGCTGCTTGCGGGGGGAGAGGCGGCGATATTTCGGGCGTCCGAGGGCAGCGAAGACGATCCGAAGGCTGGCCAGGCGGATCTCGAAGCGCGCGGTTTCGGCCCAAAAGATGCGCTTGTGGGAATCACAGCGAGCGGAAGAACACCCTACGTGCTGGGCACGGTTCAGTATGCTCGGTCACTGGGATCTCTAACCGTGGGAATAAGTTGCAACCCAGAGAGTCAGCTCTCCCAAGACGTGGATGTCTCGATCACGCCGGTAGTCGGGCCCGAGGTGATTGCCGGCTCCACGCGCATGAAGGCCGGTAGCGCGCAAAAACTGGTGGTCAACATGCTCTCGACAGCGGTCATGGTAAAGATGGGCTACGTTCTTGGGAACCTGATGGTCAAGCTGCAACTCAAAAGCGAGAAGCTCATCGCTCGCGGTCAGGGGATTGTGGCCGAGGTTGCCGGATGTGACCACGACCTTGCTAAGCGAGCATTAGCCCAGGCTGACCATGACGTCAGGGTCGCGATTCTTATGGCGAAGTTCGAACTTGGTCCCGGCGCTGCCCGCCAAAGGCTTGCCGAGGCCGGAGACAGTTTGTCGCAAGCGATGGGGTCGGAGCGCGGGCGATAGTTTCTTGGAGAGCCGCCTGTTTCCCTAAGGGTGAAAGGTTTTGGGATTGATGAGGTGTCTTGACGTTCAGACACGAATCAGCATACCCGTTTTCGCTTTTCTTGTGATCTCTCCGGCGACCGCCGCCGACTTTGCTGAGACTGCCAGGAAGGCCCAGGCCGCGTACGCCGCCGCGCAACTCGAGTGGCAGCGTGGGTTGGCGGAATTAGTGATCGGGAAACGGCCAGATTTTGAAGCGGTCGCCACGGCCCAGAGAGACCTGCAAGTGGCCTATCTTGACCGCAGGACGTCCCAGTTTGAGTACCTGCTGGCAGACGATCCCTCGCGCATTGTGCTCACCAAGGGCCTGTCTCGATTCACCAATTATACCTGGTCGGACGAAGATACGCAGACCCTCCGAGTAGCCGATCCCGGCTATGCAGCACTGGAGGCGAAGGTTGCGGCGCTGAGGAAGAGGAACGACGATCAACGGGACTGGCCGAGCTTTCGAGAGTACTTTCGCAATACATTGGTGAAAAGCCAAGAATACCAGGCGCTTCTCAGCGAATTCATGGAGAAGCAAAAAGCAGTGGAAGCACTCCTCGGCGCAAACGAACCGGAAGCGATCACGAAATAATGCCTCGGAACACCTATACGTGCGAGATGACTATGAGGGTGTTCTCCCATGACAATGGCGCTGAGCTCGGAAACAACGCAGGGGTTGCCCGCTTTTTGAAGCCGGGACTTTCACCACGGGCTAGGGTTCGTCTCCCTTCGCTCTTGTAATTACGCATCATGCCCCTCACAGCGTTCGTCGCCGGCACCGTGTACACACCGGCGCCGATCCCGAACGGCGTCGTGGTCGTCGAGGACGACCGCATTCGCGATGTCGCTGCTAGAGAAGCCGCTGAGCTTCCAAAAGGCGCCCGGGAGGTTCGTCTTGACGAAGGAATCATCACACCGGGTTTCGTTGACACGCACAACCATGGCGCGGGCGGGCGCGATGTCATGGAGGCCTCACGCGAGTCTCTCGATGTCATCTGCCAAACGTTGGCCCGCTTTGGGACCACTTCGTATTACCCAACGACGCTGACCGCACCGGAAGCCGACATTCGTCGGGCATTCGAGTTCCTGGCCGACTACGTGCAGGAGTCCGAAACGCGGCCGAGGCCGATGGCCCAGCCTCTCGGCATCCACATGGAAGGGCCTTATTTGAGTGTCACCCGCCGAGGGGTGCATCCAGCCGAGCACCTGGTTGAGCCCACTCTCGATGCCTACCGCGAGCTAGCTGAGGCGGCCGGGGGTCAATTGCGCATCGTAACCCTGGCTCCCGAGTTGGTGGGCGCTCCGAAACTGATCGAAGAAATGCTAAAAACGCGTGTGCAGCCGTCCATCGGCCACGCGGACGCGACTTACAAGCAGGCTACGAAGGCTGTGGAACTCGGAGTCCGCCGGGCCACGCACGTGTTCAACGCCATGCGGCCTTTCCGGCACAGGGATCCGGGGGTGATTGGAACAGTGCTGGCGGATCAAAGTGTGACAGCGGAGCTGATCGCTGACGGTGTCCACGTCGACCCGGTGGCGATCCAAGTGCTTTACCGCTGCAAGGGGAGGGAAGGCATTGCGCTCGTTTCCGACGGTCTGTCGGCAACCGGAATGCCGCCGGGAGAGTACCGCGTGGGTGGGCTCACGGTCGAGGCCCGAGACGGCGCTTGCTACTACGGGGACAGACTGGCCGGGAGCATTCTCACGCTCGACCGCGCTGTCCGCAACATGCGCGACTTTCTCAACCTACCGCTGGAGGCGGCCATTCAGATGGCTACTCTTAATCCAGCGCGCATAATGGGCATTGATGATCGAAAGGGCTGCCTGCAAGCAGGCGCCGACGCGGATCTTCTCCTGATGGATTCAAATCTCAATGTGCAGCAAGTCTATGCTCGTGGTTTGCCGGTAGAGTAAAGCCAGTGGACAAGTTCGTCATCCAAGGCGGGTCCGAGCTGAACGGAGAGATTCCGATAAGCGGTGCCAAGAATGCCGCCCTGCCGGCGATGGCGGCCGCTTTGCTGAGTGATCGCGAAGTCGTCCTCAATCGCATCCCCAAGGTTCGGGACATTCGGACCATGGCGCGGCTGTTGGAAAGCATCGGCGCAACGGTCCGAAACCAGGACGGCGGGTACTCGATCCGCGCTAAGTCGCTGGCGTCTCCCGAGGCGCCGTACGACCTCGTCAAGACGATGCGCGCCTCGAGCTTGGTGCTCGGCCCGCTGGTGGGGCGAACCGGGCGAGCGCGCGTCTCCTTGCCCGGAGGATGCGCTATCGGGGCGCGTCCCATCAACCTTCACCTAGCAGGCCTTCGAGAATTGGGTGCCACGATCGAGCAGCGGCACGGCTACGTCGAGGCTCGTGCTCCGCGGGGGCTGAAAGGCGGGCTGATTCGCTTCGATCGAATTACGGTCACCGGCACGGAAGACTTGATGATGGCGGCAACGATAGCCGACGGTGAAACCATCCTCGAAAACGCCGCTCGTGAGCCCGAGATCGTCGATCTGGCGGATCTGTTGACGAAAATGGGGGCGTCGATCGACGGCGCGGGCTCTTCGACAATCCGCATCCGGGGAACCGCCAGGCTTCAAGGCGCTCGTCACACAATCATTCCCGATCGCATCGAAGCCGGAACCTACCTCCTGACCGGCGCCCTGCTGGGCGGTGATCTCACGATTACGGGAGCCGAGAGCCGGCACCTTGACTCTCTAGTAACCAAGATGGCCCAGGTGGGTGCCGAGATTTGTTCCCCCGAGACTGGCATTGTACGGGTTTCGGGCGGTCGCCCATTGAAGGCCGCCGACGTGGCAACGAAGGAATTTCCCGGCTTCCCCACTGACATGCAAGCGCAGTGGATGGTCATAATGACCCAGGCAAGGGGGGAGTCTCAAATCGTTGAGACCATTTTTGAAAACCGCTTCATGCACGTCTCCGAGCTGACGCGTATGGGAGCTGACATTACGCTCGAGGGAAACCGCGCCACGGTGAGAGGTCCCACATCGCTCAGCGGCGCGACCGTGATGGCTTCGGACCTGCGTGCCAGCGCCTGTCTCGTCATCGCTGCTTTGGCCGCGCGGGGTGAGACCGTGATCGACCGCGTCTACCACATTGACCGCGGCTACGAGAGGATCGAGCAGAAACTTGCCGCCGTGGGAGCGCAGATTCGCCGAGTGCGCTAACGTGTGATCCTCCGGTGCTCATCCCATGCCTCTCGGACGATTCCGAACACTCCTCCAATCCCGGGGCTTTGCATCGTTCCTCTGGACGCAGTTCCTAGGGGCGTTCAACGATAGTGTCTACAAGATCGTTGTAACCTTGCTGGCCGCAAATCTGGCGGCGGGCGGGTCGGAAGGCCGGGCCCTCGCCCTGGTCGGTACGGTTTTCATCCTGCCGTTTTTCCTTTTCTCCGGCTACGCCGGGTACTTGGCGGACGTGCGAAACAAGCGCTCCGTATTGATCGCTACGAAGTCGCTCGAAATCATCTCGATGCTGCTGGCGGTTTTCGCTCTCTATGTGCAAGACCTCCGTTTCATGCTGGCCGTGCTGTTTCTGATGGCATTGCAATCGACACTGTTTAGCCCGGCGAAGTACGGCATCTTGCCCGAGATGGTTCCCGACAAAGACCTTTCACGCGCCAACGCTCTCGTTCAGATGAGCACGAACGTAGCCATCATCTTCGGGACCTGGCTCGGCGGCGAAATGCTTGTTGCCTGGAAAGGACGAACCTGGTTGATCGGTTCCGTACTGGCCGTGATCGCCGTAGGCGGCTTTCTCACGAGTTTCGGCATTTCCAGGGTTCGCGATCCCGAGACCAAGAAGCCGTTTCAGCTCAACCCGTGGGCCGAAATCTTTCATGGCCTTCGCCGCATATATCGCGACAAGCCCCTTTGGCTCACGGTACTCGGGATCTCATATTTCTGGTTTCTGGGCGCGTTGTTACAACTGGTGACGATCCTATTCGCACGGGACGTCCTAGCAGTCGGCGACGAGTGGACTGCCCGTCTCATCACTTTCCTCGGCCTCGGTATCGGAGTTGGCAGCCTGGCTGCCGGAAGGCTGTCCGGCGACAAAGTGGAACTGGGTCTGACGCCCCTAGGTTCGATCGGCATGGGATTTGCGGCTATCTGGCTGGCGGCCTCGGGATCCTCATATCTTCAGGCCGGGATCGCAATGAGCTTGCTGGGGTTCACTGCCGGGTTGTTTATCGTCCCCCTGAATTCGCTGCTGCAACAGAAGAGCGGCGCGGACGAGCGTGGCCGCCTGATCGCAGCCAACAACTTCCTGAACATGATCGGCATTCTGCTAGCCTCCGGCGCCTTGTACCTTTCGAGCGATGTATTCCGTATGGCCCCGGACAGAATCATCTTCGTCTTCGGTTTGGTCACCTTCGCCGTCACGATCTATATCCTCGCCACCGTTCCCGATTTCCTGATCCGCTTTTGTTTGTGGCTCTTTGCGCACACCTTCTACAACATCCGCATCATCGGCCAACAGCATGTTCCGTTCCGTGGGCCGGCGTTACTCGTGAGCAATCATGTCTCCTACGTTGACGGTTTCCTGGTCGGCGGTTGCGTTCAGCGCTTCATCCGGTTTCTTGTCTACCGCCCCTTCTACGAGATGAAGGCCTTGAACTGGATCTTGCGGCGCATGAACACCATCCCAATCCAGGGGGGCGACCCGGAGCGAGTGGCGGAATCGATTGAACTCGCCCGTGAGCAGTTGCGCCAAGGACATGTCATCTGCATCTTCGCCGAGGGCTCGATCACGCGGACCGGCGGGATGCTGCCTTTCAAGCGTGGACTGGAGCGAATCATCAAGGGACTCGACGCTCCGATCATCCCGGTCAATCTCGACCGCCTCTGGGGCAGCATCTTCAGCTTCAAAGAGGGCCGTTTCTTACTCCGGTGGCCGGAGAGGTTCCCCCGTCGCGTCACGGTTTCGTTCGGACCGCCGCTGGCCCCCACGGCGACGGCGGAGGATGTGCGCCAGGCGGTGATGGAGTTGGGAAGCGAGGCCGCGGCTCACCGGGTCACGCCGCGAGACCAACTGCACCTGCGGTTCATACGAACCGCGAAGCGCCATTGGTTTTCCCTGGCCGCGACGGATGCGAGCGGCGCGCGGCTCAGCTATGGCGGCGTGCTTGTCGAAGCTTTGCTAACTGCAGGGTGGCTTCGCCGGCAGCTTGACGGGGGAAAGCCGGCTGGTGAGCGGGTGGGCCTGCTCGTTCCCCCCTCCACCGAGGGCGCTGTTGCCAACGTTGCGGTGCTACTGGGGGGGCGGGTTCCCATCAACCTCAACTATCGAGACCCCGAGAGGCTGGCGGCGGCGCTGCGGGAATGCGAGATCGAAACGGTCATTTGCTCTCGACGCTACCCGCCGCGCGATCGTTCTCCCGGGCCGCGGATCCTCTACCTCGAAGACGCCCTCGAGCATACTTCCACCGCTCTGAGGGCCCTCGTGTTTATAGCGCTTTTCGTGCTACCGAGCCGCCTGCTGCAAGCCACCTATCGCGAGAAAGCTGTCAGTCCTGACAGTATGGCCACTATCGTCTACACCGCAGGCACAGCCGGAACCTCTAAGCCGGTAATCCTCTCGCATCAAAACATTCTCGCCAACGTTGATTCTATGGCACAGCTTTTTTGGGTGGCGAATACCGACCGGGTTGTCGGCGTTCTGCCTTTCCACTATGCCTTTGGGTTCACGGTAACTCTCTGGTTTCCTCTACTGACCGGTTGCGGAGTCATTTATCACGACGACGCCTTTGATCCAATCACAGTCGGGAAGCTGATTCGCTCTCTGCAGGCGACGACTATCGTGGGAACACCTTCGATGTATTCGACCTACGTACGTGAGTCTTCACAGGAAGACTTTGCTTCCTTGCGGTATGCGTTGCTCGGCGGCGAGGCGGCGTCTGAATCCCTGGCGGCTGAATTCGAAGGAAAGTTCGGCCTGCCCCTCATGGAGGGCTATGGGTGCACCGAGATGTCGCCCGTCGTCGCGGTCAACGTCCCCAACTTCATCTTCGGTAGGAAGCGTCAGATCGGCTCCAAAGCCGGGACCGTCGGCCACCCCCTGCCCGCCGTCAGCACTAAGATCGTCGATCCCGATACCGGGGAGACACTCCCCAGCGATGCCGAGGGCATGCTGCTCGTCAAAGGCCCCAGCCTGATGAAGGGATATCTCGGCGATGCCGTCGAGACCAGGTCCGTCATGCGCGACGGCTGGTTCGTCACCGGCGACACCGCGGCGGTGGACGAGGATGGTTTTATTCGCATCGTCAAAAAGTGCCCCTGACCCCGTTTCTCACAGTGGTTCCGACGGCCAGCGTTGCAACCGGTAGTGACCGCCACTCCTGGCGGTCCTAGTTTCGAGTACCGGCCGGCAATCTTGCCGGCCAGGCGCGGGGTTTGTAAGGGCGGCCCTTGCGGACCGCCCCAGGCGTTCCTCCTGAGAAACGCGGCTAATCGTGGCGCGGCAACCGGCGCTACCGCTAGTGTTGTCACTACGCGGACTCGTACAAATAGGCCGTTGGCACCTGGCGGGGCCGTCGTTGACAACGAAGCGATTTCGTCCTCGCTTGTCCTGCCGCCGCTCGTGGCTCCATAGCGACGCGGCGCCGTATTCGCCGTCCTTTCGAAGGGCGTAGAAGAACAGCGCAAAACGGAGTCGATCCTTTTCATCGTTGTAATTGTGCGAAACTCGCTCGAGCGCGTCCAGACAAGCTTCCTCGGGCTTCATTCCATGACGCATGTTTTCGACCACGGTGTGGGCGCCCACGATGCGGATGTTCTCTTCTCCCCGCCCGGTCGACCCGGCCGCCCCGACGTCCTGGTCGACATAGAGACTGGCTCCAATCAGGGGTGAGTCGCCCACGCGGCCGGCGATTTTCCACGCCAGCCCGCTTGTAGTCGTACAGCCGGAGATCTCTCCCTTCCGGTTCAGTGCCATGCAGGTGATCGTCCCCGAAGGCGGATGTTCGACGGCCTGCCGTGCCCAAACCGGCCCGATGCCCACACCCGGCGCAGGTTGTTCGGGCAGCGCCGCCCCGGACCCCTCCCCAGCCGGAGCGTCCATCCCGGGACCCCAATTGCCGCCCCGCGATTCTTTCCAGAGCAGCCAGGCCCGCCGAGCTTCTTCAGTCAGCAGATTCTCCTCTTTGAACCCATGAGCCTTGGCAAACCGAAGCGCACCCTCCCCCACGAGCATGATGTGATCGCTCTCCTCCATAACAAGCTTGGCTACCTTGGAAGGCGTTCTGATGCCTTGGAGTGCACCGACAGCGCCCGCACGCCGCGACGGTCCGTGCATCACACACGCATCGAGTTCCACGACTCCGTTTTCGTTGGGCAAACCGCCGTAGCCGACGCTGCGGTCTTCAGGGTCTTCCTCCTGGATGTTGACACCGGCAATTGTGGCGTCCAACGTATCGCTGCCGGACTTGATCATCGCCATCGCACGGTCACAACACGCAATCCCGTTCGCGCTGGCGATCACGAGATCCTTCCTACCGGCCGCTTGAGCCGGCGAGGGCCGCGGCGCTCAAAGAAGCCTGGAAGAGGTTCCGGCGAGAGAGCATAAGACCTCCGGAGGTTGGGTGAGGGGGTATTCTAGCGTCTCAAAAAGCGGAAGCTCTTTGCGGCCCAGCCAGTGCTTGACTGCAAAAGTACGCGTTATTTGAAAAGTGCTTGCCCAAAGGTACCAAGCGGCGCCGAACGAGCGTTAAAACATAGTAGCTCGTTATTCTTGGCTGACACCATCCAGTGAGGTCGGCGACCCAGATCGACTACTTCACCTTCAACTAATTGGTGATGACTAATTGCGACGTGCTGGAAAGGCTTATGTCCGGCAAGAACATGGATACCAGGGGCTGGAAAGTGTGACTTGCTTCAATCTCCACAGTGCTGCCCGGTGAGTTGTCGGGCTCCCATTCAACGCTGACGCTCACGCTATTAGAGTCCAAAAAAGGGGTCCGCGAGCGCAGAAAGTCGCGAATGTCGCTCTCGGTCGCCGGAGACAAGCTGTCGGCGCCACGGACGATGGCAAAGCGGGCAGCTTCGTGGGAGGCGTGGGCCAAGACATTGTGAGCCCAAATCCCCTGGCCTAGGTCCATGATGCCGACCAAGGTGACCAAGAAAAACAACAGGAACGAAAGAACAAACTCTACGAGCACGGCTCCGCGGTCTTTCCGCCTTCGGTGATTGTCGCGGACGGGATTCCCCGCCCCCTCGTTCCGTGGATTCATCTTCTTCGTTCTCCTTACTGGACGCGGAAAGTTGTCGCACTCGAGAGTGGGATGGCCTGAGGCAGCCCGGGATAGCCGAACGCTGTGTTGAAGTCGCTTTGTGTTTCCACCCGGACGTAAACCTGGGGGACGCCCTCGGGACAGGTTCCTGTCACGCAGTTGACGTCGGTGCTGCCGCCTTCACACCGGCAATAACGCTCCGGCGTCGTGGTCACCGTGCCGAGATCTTGCGCATTGTTCGCCGCGGCCCCTTGGATACCGGAAATGTCACTGGTGAAACCGTTGCTTCGAATACCGTGTTGGGCCCCCGCGCGGGACGCATCGTCCACAGTAACCGCCGCGTAAAAGACGCGGGCCACGTCGATTGTCCCCATCAGAATCAGCATCAAGATTCCGATCATGAGCGACAGTTCAACTGCCGCCGTGCCCTTAGACTGTTTGGTGCGTTTCATGGTTGATCTTCCTTCCGCCGCTCGCGGACCTCCGCGCCGTTACTCGAGAAGGGTCACGCGCTTGATCGGCGAGCCCGTTGCAAAACCCGAAAAGTCCTCCGTCACGTGCATTATTGGCCCGCCGCCGGCGCTCCCGAGACTCGTAAATTCGACCTTGTCGGCCACGATGGCAATCCCATCGGCCGATGTGACGCTACCAGAACTGGCGCTGTGGAAAACCACCGACCCATTGAGGGTGTAGAGAGCTCCGTTTAATTGCGCGGTCACGCCGCTCATGACCTCAATGTTTAAGTAATGGTCAACCGGGTCAAGATTTCGGTCCACATACATCAAGATTCCCTCGAAGTCGCCCGAAGTGGGAGCCGAGAAGTTCACGGTCGTTCCGCTGCCGATCAAGATGCCCTCTGCGCTTATCACCTCCGCGGGGAAGTCCGTGGCGTAGAACATCACTCCACTCCCATGCACAACCGTGGTGGCCCCGACAATTTCCAGCCTGTTGCCCGCGATGACGTAATTGCCGGCGGGCAGGGTGATCGTACCGCACGTGGCACAGTCGATTTTCAGGCCCTTGCACCATCTCTTGTTGGGCAGCAGTTGCGCAATCTTGGTTGGGTCGTCTAGAACGAAGTCCGTCTGGTAACAGCCGGCACTGACCTCCGGGGGAATGCCCAGGTGAGCCAGCGGGTCCGGTTCGGGCGGCGTTTCGTAGAAGGGCTCTTCACTGATGGACATGTTGTTGCCATAACCGCAGAAGTTGTTGTTACTGGGCGTCCAAGTCCCCGTCGCGGTGACGGAAATGGACGAGGCGGTCAGGCAGCCGTCGCTTGTCACATCGAGGCCGCCGGGGTTGTTTGAATTGACGATCACCCCGCAGTCTACAGTTGCGGTCGTATTGCTGTGAACCTGCATCGTCTTTTCTTCGGTGGGGTTCAGGGCGTAGATACACCCCTCGGCTTCGCCGAGGTGGCCCGCCACCGCTCTGGCACACACATCGGCCGAGCTGACGCCGAAGACCGGCATGAAGAAAGTCCGCTGCGGCTGGCAAACAGTAACCTCGACCGCCCGGTTGTTACCCACGTAGTTGCCGGTGGCGGGCGGATAGTCGACCGTGACCACGGCGCCGTCTACGCCGCTCGTGAATCCATTGTCAGCGGTGCCTTTGAGAGCGCCATGGTCGGACAGACTCTCCACGTCCGCCTTCGTATTTGCACCCCGGCGGATCTGCTGCGCCCCGTAGAGGGCTCCGGCGTCGGCCGCGGTCTGCATAAGACGGCGCTGATGGAAAAGCCAGCCCGTGTCGGTGGCCACGGCAAGAGAGCCGAAAAGCGCTGTCAGCATCAAGGCGGCTAGCACTACAAAGATCCCTTTGCGGTTGTTTGCGGCGGTGACTTTCCGTGGATGTAATCTCACCCTGGTGGTCCTCTTAACTAGAAAGATTTTTCGGATGTGCCACGTTTATGCCCGGTCGGGGCTTTCCGCCTCGTGCACTGTCTCGTTTGCCCAGGCTAGTCGTGGAGCCGGCCAAGGGTCGGGGCTGCACGGTTGTCGTCCCCGTGCCGACGACATGCAGAGAATACGTGGTACGTTTCTCCCCTCAATGAACACTTCGACGAAGTCCGTACCGCCGTTGTAGGTGTATGGATAAGTTACAATAAGTTACGGTGACCGTTACGTCCGGGTCAGGGTCCGGAAGCTCGTAGTGGGTGAATCCGTTCTCGGACGCGTAGTTCCGGGCCCCGAGTGTCACCAAATCGGTGCGCCCCCGCACGTTCTCGTGAGCCGCACCCACGGCGCCCGCATCGGCGGCCTTCTGCTGTCGCCCGCGATCGTCGGGGCGAAACCCTCGCAACCGCTCGGACGATTGACGACTCATAAACCTCGGTCTTTGCATGGAGGCCTCATGACCAGAATGATGAGCTATTGTCGTAACCGACTTTCATCTGTCTTATACTGGTATCGGAATCAAAAGTACTAGAACTTACTTTACCTATAGTAATGGTACTTGACGTCGGAGCCAATAGAACTCCTGGTTCATTTGCAACACGATTAAAACCTTAAGCCTTCTTGGGTAAATCGCATAAGACTATTGGCGCGCCTTTGGGGGGCAAGAACGAGTCAAGGTCCCTCTGGCACCGTTCCCATAGCAGACGTTTTCATGATGAATCGTAGGACGAAAGCCTACACGTCGGTACATCGGTAGCGAGCGGATTTAGGGTCCTCCACGAGTAGAGGTGATGGCGAAGCTCTGCTAGCATCGAAGTTGTTGGATGGCTCCGTTACAACGGTTTTCCGATTGGCACGGCGGGCGATGGCACGCTGGCGAGCGGGCGGCGTGTTGAAAGCCTATAGGCACATTCCATTGATGTTATGACGCTCAGCGTACTGGTTGTCGTAGCTGTCGTAGCGGCCCTTGTCATTGTTTTCGGCTGGGCCATTCTGCGGCTGCGCCGAAAGCCTCCCAATCCGCTCGATGGTGGCGAGACGGGACCACTCGTCGCCGGCGCTCGAAGCTCTTCGCTGTCGCCTGGACCTTGGGTCGCTTCGCTTTGCCTCCACCTGATGGCGGTAGCCTTGTTGGTCGCGGTCGATTGGGGGAAGCGTTCCCAATCTGCCGACATTGAGCAGCTCGAAGACGTGCTTGCTCGGGGTGAGCACAAGATCATCTGGTATACATTCAAAAGCGAGCTTCCTCCAGTGGCGCCCCAAGAAGAAGAGCAGGAAAGCGTTGCGGGCTCGCAGGCCGATTTCATCTCGCCGCAAACAATCGTCGCCAGTGACCCCGACCCGCGAAGCGACCGCCAGATGATTTGGACCCCGGAACCCGCTCCCGAGATCGAATACGATGTTCCCTCGCCGAATCTGCTCGTGTGGACGGCTCCCGAGATGCCTCGAGTCCGCTTCGAAATCGAGCCGCATCCGCAACAAGGACCCGAGAACGAGGTCATCCAATCCGACTCTGCTCCCGAGATCGAGACGGCAGCCGACAACGCGGCTGACCTCGCTGCCGTTCTTCCGATTGCTCCGCTGCGCTATCGATCTGAGGCGAGACAGCCCAAAGCCCCGGAGTTAAAGCCGCTCACAGCTCAAGCCACTCCGGACCTGGCCCCGGTACCCAACGTAGAGCTCGATATCAGCAGACTCCAACGCGTCGGGACGCTGCGCTACTGGGCCGAGGAAAGAAAACTCACCGCACCGGAAAAACGAGCCCTGGCCGGTGGTCTCGCTCCGCAAGTCAGCGGTAGAGCGGCCCTGGGGTTGAATCTGGAACAGATCCAGCCGTTGGCACCCCTGCGATTCCAGTTGGAAGCGCCGGTGGCGCGCGGTCCGGTTACGGCGGCGATCAGCCCCGGCCAAATGCCAACCCTGGCAGATCCGTTATCTCACAGCGACGAGGAGGCGTTGGGAACCGCGATGGCCACCGTTCGGACCAACGCGTCGCTGGGCAACGTTCCGCCTGCCTCCCAAACGTCGGGGACAGGAGAAGCCCCAAACGACGGAAGCGCTTCGAACTCGAGGAGGGCCGGTGACTCTCCTCCCGAAGGGGCCGATATCGCCGGAAGCAAGTTGGCTGTGGTCGGCGTGAGCCCCACGAAGGACGCCAGGGGACCGATACCCTTCGGACGTCGCCGGGGACGTTTCTCCGCTGCCCCGCACGGCGCGTCCGGAGATACTGGGAATCCCCACTTGCCCAGCGGGTGGGCGCCGGTTCGCATACCAAATCTCTTCATCGCGGGGGCTGAAGGGGCGACGTCCGCATCCGTTGCTGCCCTTGCTGCCCGGACGGACGCCGGCACCGGGGGTGGCGCTTGGCGATCCGAGCGCGACGTCTTTCTAGCTGGAATCGGCGATCGCAGCTTGACGGCACCGCCATTCGACATCCGGCCGGAGCTGGCCCAGGACCTGGAAGCCGGCTTTGCGGGCCGCCGGGTCCACACCCTCTCGATCAACATGCCTGCTATTAGCAGTGCCCAGGGGAGCTGGATCGTGCGCTTCTCGGAACTCGCCGGCTCCGAGAGAAAAGGGGAGCTGTTCGCCCCAAGCCCTCAGGTCAAGGTCGATCCAAAGTACGCGCGGTCTGCCATGGAGGAGGGTGTTGAAGGTGAAGTGATTCTGTCGGGCGTCATTCGAAGCGACGGGGCAGTTGATCACATCGAGCTAATCAAGTCGCTGGACCAACGTCTGGACGAAGCAGCGATCTCGGCGCTTTCCAGATGGAAGTTCCACCCAGCGGTTAAGGGCGGCGTTCCCGTGGAAGTGGACGTAGTTGTTCGCGTACCCTTCCGTCTGACACCACTCGGATGATCCACGCTTGACAAGCCGGCCTTGCCACCCCTGAACTAGGTCTGCGATTCTTTCGCTGGCCTGAACCAATAGCGTCCCGGGAGCGGGTCCGGGCAGGAGGCCGTGCGAAAGAAGGTATGTCAAGATCGGCGTCGCCGCTAGCGGTCACCCGCGGCAGTCGCTTCCGGGTAGTCGCAAAGTGCTTCCACGTACGCGGCTGAACCGTCCCTGAGCCAGCCGTCGAGTTGAGCGGGCTCTTTGAGTTGCTGGCCGCGCATCCGTGACATCTTTACGTAGCGGCAGGTTAGCTCCGGGATCGCCGTCATATCAACCCAGAGCTTCCGCCCGACATGCCGCCGAGCATCCAGAAGCCCCAGAAATCGTCCCCAAACTCCTCGCGAACGCGAGCCGCTGCGCTCAACCCAAGCAGGGCCTCTTGCGCCTGCGTTACGTCCCTATACTATCCGGTTCCAGGGCCGCACGGACCCTAGCGGGCGTCTGAATCCTTGGCGCGAATCTGCATTGCAGGGCGGCTCGGAGTGGGACGTGTCCCACCACCGTCGGCCGCGATATAGCGTTCTCACCGATGATCCGCCACCTTCGAATGTTGACTTTTCAGCGAGCCATGCAGCGTGATGGTATCATCTTGGGCTTGTCGACATTCCTCTGAAAGTGGTCCCCACGCCCCTCCGAGGAGCATGTTGTTCACGTCCGGAAACAAGCTGTTCACAGGTTTAGGATCATGAAAATCTCTAGTCGAATGGAGGGCGTCCGCGGTGAAGGCGCCTTTGACGTTCTGGTTAAAGCTCGCGCCCTCGAGGCTCAAGGGCGCTCGATCATCCACATGGAGATTGGTGAGCCCGACTTCCCGACCGCGCTGAACATTGTTGAGGCCGGGAAGCGAGCGCTCGACGAGGGTTGGACAAAATACGGTCCTACGCAGGGCGACCCGGAGCTGCGACAGGTGATTGCCGAACACGTCTCGACCACTCGCGGCATCCCGGTCGATCCGGACCACGTGGTGGTCACACCGGGGGCCAAGCCCATCTTGTTCTTCCCGATACTGGCCTTGCTCGAGCCGGGGGACGAGGCGCTTTATCCGAATCCCGGGTTTCCGATTTACGAGTCCATGATCCGCTACACGGGTGCGACCCCGGTGCCTCTTCCACTTGTTGAGAGCCGGGGGTTCTCGCTCGATCTCGACATGTTGCGTGACAAACTGTCGCCTCGCACGAAGTTGCTGATCCTCAACTCACCGCAGAACCCAACCGGTGGCGCAATCCCCCGAGAAGACATCGAAGCCATTGCGGAAATCGTACGGGATCACGATCTAGTTGTACTGTCTGACGAAGTCTACAGCCGTATCTTTTTCGACGAGAAACCATTCTCGATCGCGTCCCTTGAGGGAATGGCCAAGAAGACGATCATCCTCGACGGCTTCTCGAAGACCTATTCGATGACGGGCTGGCGGATGGGCTACGGCGTGATGCCGGAGTGGCTAGTTGGACCGGTTTGCCTGTTGATGGTCAATTGCAACTCCCACACGGCGAGTTTCAGCCAACGAGCGGGGATCGAAGCGCTGAGCGGCCCCCAAGACGCTGTGACCAGCATGGTTGAGGAATTTGCGCGTCGGCGCGACGTCATTGTCGCCGGCCTAAACCGCATCCCTGGCTTTCGGTGTACCAGACCAGGCGGCGCCTTCTACGCCTTCCCCAACATCACCGAGACAGGCATTGGCTCGGACGAGTTGGCCGACCGCGTGCTCAACGACGCGGGGGTCGCCTGCCTTACCGGCACCAGCTTCGGGTCCTATGGGGAAGGATACGTGCGCTTCAGCTACGTCACCGCGCTGGACCAGATCAAGGAGGCGTTGGAGCGCATGGACGCGATGATGAAGAAGCTGCTCGGCTAGCTACTTTCCGGCGCAAATACGCTTGAGGCTCGCTGCGGGGACTGTCACCAGTTTCACGCGCACAAAGAACCAACAAAGTTGCGGAGGTATCCGGTCGCGAAATTGGCTGACTGTCCCAAGCCACCCACCGGAAAGTAGCTAAGCCGCGTGTCTTACCACGCGTCAGGGCGAAGTGCGTGAGATGGCCACCACGACGAGGCGCGCAATTCCTGGAATGTGCGGGTTACGACTAAGAGGCGGTTAGATCCCGAAGATAAGGTTCAGAATCCAGGCGCCCACATTGATGAGTGGGTCGAGGAGCCCTTGTATCCACTTGCCACAAAAACCGCCGGCGTTATAGGCGACCCAGAAAACCACTAAGAGTGCGGCGGGAAGTACGATGGTCCAATACTTGCTCATGGTTTATTTGGACCCTGTTGGGCTTATTGCACGACCACGACAGCGAGGCGGCACTAGGGAAGACTATTTGATTACCGGTATTATACCTTCGGTGTTATGTCTCCCGCGAGGAGCGATACGTGGTTTCTCTTCTGATCCCTCAATCGATCCCGCTCGCCCCTACGGTCGAATACAGGCGCACCAACGATGCAAGTACCCACCCTCGGCTGCCGCAGCCTACCGCGACGCCGCCGGCCGTTTCCCCCGGTGCGAAATTGAAGATGCACTGTGCTGTCTTCGCCGCTCGGCGGCAGAGACGCTACCCGGTCTAGTTACTTTCCGGGGCAAAATACGCTTGCGGCTGGCGGCGGGGACTGTCGCCGATTTCGCGCGTACAAAGAATCAAAAAGTTGCGGAGGTATCCGGTCGCGAAATTGGCTGACTGTCCCAAGCCACCACTCAGTTTCCTCTTTTTCGCACCGGAAAGTAACTAACCCTTTGAGGCTGGTGGGGGCGCCATGACCACGATTACGACCAGTCGCTCAGGACCCGAATTGCGCAGCGAGTGTTCTTCTCCCGCCGGGGCCATCACGAGGTCACCGGAACTGACGCGAGTTTGCTCTTTTCCGACCCGGACTTCACCGTCACCAGAGAGGACGAGATAGAGCTTGTCTTGTCCCGGGTGAGTGTGTAACTGGTGTTCTTGGCCGGGTTCGAACGCATTCAGACCGGCAAAAAGATGCTCTCCGGCCAACAGGTTCGATTTGCCCATCTTTTCTGGATGGAAGACTGCTTTGGAAGCCGCGTCTTTGATAATCATTTACTCACTAGGACCTTCCTGCCAAATAGGCAACGGGGAGAGCAGACCACAATTGCGGCCGAACGACACGCGAGCTCGGGCCGGGCCGGATCACCGCGTTCACGTCCACCCCGAATCCATCCGCCGGCCGCGTGCGGCGACGGACCTGCCATTGAGATTCCACATTGTACTCCTGCCGTGGACCCCGCAGGGGTGCGTCACTACCGCTCGACCACGATCTCGGCGGTCTCGGCCTCCAAGCATTCGAGCTGACGGGCAAGACCCGAATACTTGAGCAACCGCGCGTGTGCTTGCAGGCGGCGCACGGTTTCGATCGAAAGCAACGCCTCATAGACGTCAGCACGATCGGAGTAGGAATACCGAAGGCAGTTTGGAGAGCATGCTTCGAGAGCTGGAATCAGGATCTCCCAAAAGCTCTGTTTCCTCAACCATCGCCGCTCGGAGGCCACCCCGCGTGTCAATTCCACAGCCCCACGCCGGCCCTTCAGCGTCACCGACCGGCACTTGCTCGCTTCGAACGCGCGGTCGGGCTCGGGATCCGGAAAACCTTCCAGCAGAGAACCCAGCTCAGCCTCTGGTGCCTCAATCGGCTGCCAGCGATAGCGGGCCGATCCGGCGACGAAGCTACCGCGCGCTAGGATTTCGCGAATCCTTCGAGAGTCCTTGCCCGTGACCCCGAGGATCTGCTCGACCAGCTCGGCGAGCGGCATCTCTTTTTGGCTAACAGGCGTGATACTGACGTAGCCCGCCGCTTCGGAACTGATTTTGGTGGCAACGATATCGGGAAGAGACAAGGCCTCCGAATGCTACCAGATAGGTTGCCGCAAATGCTCCGGGCCGGGCTATTTCACCATGCCGGCGCTGCGCAACTTTTCGGTTAGCTCCGGTTCCTCGAAGAACATCAGCCGCTCGCGTACCTTGCCGTCCTCTAGGGCCACGGCGTACGGCACATCTTCAAAGGGAAAGGCTTCTTTGAGGGGTACGAGATCAGGTGAGAGCTTGACGTTCTTCAGCCCCGTGTCTTCGATGAACCCGGGAGCGAAATCATAGTCTTGTGTGGG
The DNA here is from genome assembly GCA_965248205.1 of Bryobacterales bacterium. Taxonomy (GTDB): domain Bacteria; phylum Acidobacteriota; class Terriglobia; order Bryobacterales; family UBA6623. Next base: position 3,489,839 of record CBDFIS010000006.1, on the reverse strand, counting down.
AACACCTACGAAATCCCCCTGCCAATCGAGCTTCGCCATGGTCTGGCCGGCGTCAAGACAGTGGGGGCAGGCTGGGTTAAAGAAATAGATGAAAATGCGGCCTCGGTCAAGCGGGTACTCTCCTGACTCAACATTGATGGAGGCCGGCACGTCGGCATCCAACGGGGGAGCGAACGGGTTCAGCGCCAGCATGGTGCCACCGAACAAGGCCACCGCCAGGAGCGTTACCACGGCGCCTCGCAGAGCGGAAAGGCGGGGCGCAAACCATGCCGCCACCAAAGTCAGAGCAAGCATGCCGGCGTCAACCCAAAAGAAGCCGGGCCCTACCGTTCGCTCGAGCCAAGGAAAGCAACTGCAATCCGCGCCCTTGAGCGTTTCGTAGTTGTACCCGATGTAGGCCATGAAGACGATCAGCAGAGCGGCCGAAAGATACCCGCCCAGCCTGCGCCACGCGGGTCTCAGTAGCAGAATGCCCGCGAAAGTCTCGGCGATGCCCAGTGCCAGAGCGCCCGGCAGGCTGAGCCAAACAGGTACCAACATCTGAGTGAGCATCAGCTGAAACCCGGTCGGGTTGGTGAGCTTCCAAATTCCGGTGACAAGCCAAACCAGGGCCATCACAACGGCGGCTCCCCCGCCAACCTTACTTTGCCAACGAGGCTTTTCAGACGTGTCCATGGTTGCCGGTTTTTCTCGCCTAACGGTGCTTAGCCGGCGAGTTAATCTTCAGTATAGGTGAGGCTCCGAGCTGTCCGGATCAAGGTGCTGCAACCGCGCTACAATTCCCCCGGTGGCTTCTTTTGATCCGAAGCGGCTTGACACCGAAGCGTTGTACGACTACGCGGTCCGGACACTGGCACGGCGCTCGTTGACAGTCAACGAGCTTCGGGAGCGGCTCGTGCGCCGTGCCGCGCGTGCCCCGGATGTCAACGCTGTGATCGGACGCCTCAGAAAGGCGAACTACCTCGATGACGCTCGACTTGCGGAATCCTACGCTCACTTCCGACACGACTACGAGGGCCTGGGCCGGCAACGCGTGCTGCGCGAGCTTTCCAGACGTGGCGTCGACAAAACGGTTGCGCGCCGGGCGGTAGCCGAATCCTACACGGACAGCGACGAACCCGAACTCATCAGGCGTTTCCTTGAACGCAAAGTTCCTCAGGCCACCCCGTCGACTCCCATCGACGACCCCAAACAGCTTGTGCGCCTCTATCGAGCGCTTATCAGGGCCGGTTTTTCCTCTGGTAGAATCGTGGAAGCACTACGCGAACTCTCCTCCGACAGCGATTGGCTCGAGGCCTTCGCTGAAGCCCAGCATCCCGAAGACGAAGAGGCTTTCGATTGACAGGCCACGAAGTACGGGAAAGGTTTCTCCAGTATTTCGCTTCGAGCGGTCATCGCGTCGTCCCAAGCTCATCGCTTGTTCCCGCCGCCGATCCGACGTTGCTGTTCGCTAACGCCGGCATGAACCAGTTCAAGGAGGTCTTCCTTGGGCAGGAATCACGTGACTACGTTCGCGCCGCTTCGTCCCAGAAATGCGTCCGCGCCGGGGGAAAGCACAACGACCTGGAAAATGTCGGCCGCACTCGGCGTCACCACACGTTTTTCGAGATGCTGGGAAACTTTTCCTTCGGCGACTACTTCAAGAAAGAAGCCATTGAGCTTGCCTGGGACCTCGTAACCAACGTCTTTGGCTTGCCTAAAGACCGTCTTTACGCCACCGTTTTTGAAAAGGATGACGACGCCGAGAAGTTGTGGAAGCAAGTAACTGATATCGATCCCAGTCGCGTTTTTCGATGCGGTGAGAAGGACAACTTTTGGCAGATGGGTGACACGGGACCGTGTGGGCCGTGCTCCGAGATTTTCTATGACTACGGTCCTGAGGCGCTGGAACCCGGAGAAGAGGACGAGCCGTTTCCCAGCGAGGCCAGCCGGTACGTCGAGATCTGGAACTTAGTTTTCATGGAGTTCGATCGCGACCAAGAAGGCAAACTCTCCCCGCTGCCCAAACCGGCGATTGATACGGGCATGGGCTTGGAGCGGACGGCGGCGGTACTGCAAGGGAAGCTCAGCAATTTCGAGACCGACCTTATTCGACCTATCGTCGATCGAACGGCTCAGCTGCTCGGCGACTTGGCCTACGGTGACAACGCTAGAACCGACACGACGCTGCGCATCATCGCCGACCACAGCCGTGCTGCGGCGTTTCTGGTGCACGACGGGGTTCTGCCGGCCAACGAAGGGCGTGGATATGTGCTGCGCAAGATTATCCGCCGAGCTCTGAGGCACGCCAGGTTGGCAGGCGCCGACCGCCCCTTTCTTTATGAGCTAACCGGCTTCGTCGGCGAACTGATGGAACCCGGCTACCCGGAACTGCTCGATTCCACCCAGCGAATCGCCCGTGTGGTCAAAGAAGAGGAAATCCGCTACCAGCGCAACTTCGCGCTGGCCGAAAGGATGTTTGAGTCGTCTGTTGCCGATCTCAAAGGGCGCGTGATCCCCGGGGCGGTGTCCTTCAAGCTATACGACTCCTACGGTCTGTCGCTCGACGAACAGGAGGAGCTTGCCCGCGAACGCCAACTCCAAATCGACTCGGGCGGCTTTGAGACGGAGATGGAGAAGCAACGGGCTCGTGCTCGCGCCAGCTGGAAGGGAGCAGACGCGGCGTCCGTCTCGCCCGCGTACCAGAAACTGCGCGACGAGGGTGCGACCAACTTTGACGGTTACAGCGGCCTCTCTTCCGAAGGTTCGACGATTATCGGTCTGCTCGTCGATCAGCAGCTTGTTGACGAGGTTCCCGCCGGCGCGGAAGCCGAATTGGTCTTCGACCGAACACCCTTCTACGCCGAAGCCGGCGGCCAAGTCGGCGACCGAGGGGATGTCCTCGTCGGCTCCAGCCCGGCGGCTCGCGTACTCGATGTTGCTTCGCCGTTACGGGGACTGTCTGTCCATAAGATCAAGACTCTGGCTCACCTAAAGACGGGTCAGCAGGTCAACTGCCGGGTTGATCCGCCCTTGCGCCGGGCAACGATGCGAAACCACACGGCTACCCATCTGTTGCACGCGGCGTTGAGGAAAGTCCTTGGAACCCACGTCAAGCAGGCCGGCAGCGTCGTTGCGCCGGACCGGTTGCGCTTCGACGTCACACACTACACAGCGATGGATGCCGCGGAGATCGAAGAAGTCGAGCGGCTTGTGAACGAGCAGATTCTACAGAACAGATCCGTCGGGACCGACGTCATGTCAATTGACGACGCGTTGAAGACGGAAGCGATGGCCCTGTTTGGTGAAAAGTATGGCGACAAGGTTCGCGTGGTGCGGGTCTCCGATTTCAGCACGGAGTTGTGCGGCGGCACGCACGTCAGCCTTACCGGCGACATCGGCGTCTTCAAAATCACAGCGGAAAGCGGCATCTCGGCGGGTGTGCGGCGGCTGGAGGCGGTCACCGGCACCACTGCTTACGAGCAATACAAAGAGAGCGTCGAAACGATTGAGCGCATCGCCTCGATCGTTCGCTCGTCCGAGCGCGGCTTGGTCGAAAGCATTGAAAGATTGTCCGCTGAGCACCACGACTTCGAGAGGGAAATCGACCGTCTGAAAACAAAGCTTGCACAATCAAGTACAGGTGCGCTGGCCGAAAACGTACGCACGGTCAAGGGCGTCAAGGTCATCGCCGCGAAAGTGGACGGCTTAGACCGGTCGCAGATGCGGTCACTGGCTGACTCACTGCGGAACAAGATTCAGTCCGGCGTCGTGGTACTGGGGGCGGCGCAAGACGGGAACGTGGCTCTGATCTCGGCCGTGACGAAAGACCTCGCCGGCAAAAAGGTTCACGCGGGGAAACTGGTGGGAGCTGTTGCCAAGGCTGTCGGCGGACGCGGCGGCGGCCGGCCCGACATGGCCGAAGCGGGCGGCAAGAACAGCGGTGCACTCCCCGACGCACTGGAAAGCGTCTATGAACTCGTTGATCGGATGGTGTAGGCGCGGCGGTGTCGGGCAGGACGCTTGGAAAAGTAGGGGCACGGCATGCCGTGCCCGAAGTTCCCCGATCGTCTGCCTGGCTGCTGAATATGCGCAACCGCTCGTCGCCCGGACAATCAGGGAGTCTTGTGCGGGGCAGCCTGCTGACACCGTTGTCCCCCTAGGAATTCTACCTTGACCCACCCCGAATCCTACGACGCAGTCGGCAATCGCCAGCGCGTCTTCGATCTGCGGGATCGTGGCGTCGACGTCTGGGGACCCGAAAGAGTTTACATCGCGGCTGACGTTCCACTTGAGAACATCGAGGCGGGTGCCATCGTCCAGCAGGCAAGTTTAAGCGGCCCCGAACTTCGAATCGGCCGCGGGACGCGAATTGGCTTCTCGGGACATGCTCAGGTAGCGAACTGTCAAATTGGTCGCGACGTGGAACTCGGAGCAGGCACGTACGACACCGCCACTATTCTCGATGGAGCGAGAATCCGCGGGTTTGCCGAGCTACGGCCCGGCACGCTTCTTGAGGAGCAGGTCGAAGCGGCGCACAGCGTGGCCTTTAAGAACACGGTTCTGACCGCTACTGTCGTTGCGGGTTCGCTCATCAACTGTTGCGACCTTTTCATGAGCGGCGGTACCTCGCGAGAGAATCACAGCGAGGTTGGCTCGGGGGTCGTGCACTTCAACTTTGACCCGCGGGGCGACAAATGGGGCAGCTTGATGGGAGACGTTCGCGGCCTGCTGCTTCGTTCCGCGCCGATTTTCGTAGGAGGCCAATGCGGCATTGTGGCACCCGTCCAGGTTGGCTTCGGGTCGGTGCTGGCAGCGGCGTCGGCGGTCCGGAGCGACGTCGAGGATAAGCGGCTTCATTTCGAGAATGCCGAGGGCCGTTCGATCGAGAACTTCGATCCCGAGATTTACGCCGGCCTTCGATCGAAGTTCCTTACAACGGCTTTGCTGATCGGTAACTTGCGGGCACTCGATCGCTGGTATGAGCTCGTCCGGCTGCCCTTCGCCGAGGATTATCAGAAACCGCTGTACCGCGCCGCCCAGCAACAGTGTCGGATCCACATCGCCGAGCGCATCCAACGCCTCCAGAAGATTATCGACAAGCTGGACCGCTCGATCACGAAGTCCTCCGCAAGCGGCGCCGAGCGCTTGATCGCCTGCCAAGACGAGCACCTTCGATTGATCGAGCGCCGGGAGAAGATCATTGCGATTCTGACCTCCGAGCCGGATCCCTCACCGGTGCCCGCTGAATTCCTAAAACCCTACGAGAAGGCGCGCAGCGCTCTGTCGCACATCGACGCCGTGCGGCAGATCAGAAAAGAAGCTGCCCAATCCGCCGCCGATTGGATCCACGCTGCAGCGGGCGCACCGGCCGCGAGGTTGGGGCAACTGCTGGAGTAATTTGCCAGATCCCCACGGCTCCCTCGGGTCCTCAAAGAATACGCTTCCCGAACGCCGACATGGCCAGTTCGACGGCCAGCCTGCCGGTGCGGTTGGCGGTATCCAAGATCGGGTTCACTTCCACAACCTCAAAGGACCGCATGAGGCCCGAATCAGCGATTAGCTCCATGGCCAAGTGTGCCTCGCGATAGGTCGCCCCGCCTGGACAGGGAGTCCCGACGCCCGGCGCTTCGCTTGGGTCGAGAAAGTCCATGTCGAGACTGAGGTGGAAGCCGGACGTGGCGTCAGAAACAGCATCGATCGCACGGTCGATCACTCCACGCATGCCGTGTTCGTCGATCTCGCGCATCGTAAAGACGTGAATACCCGCGCGGCGCACGTTTTCTTTCTCGTGGGAATCGATGCTCCTGGCGCCGATGAGAGCAACATTTTTCGGCTCGAGGATCGGCCCCGCGCCATCCAGATTCACGAGCGGCGCCGCGCCGTGACCCAGTATGCATGCAAGCCCCATTCCGTGGACGTTTCCGGTCGTGGTCGTTTCGGGCGTATTCATATCGGCGTGAGCGTCGACCCAGATCAGACCGATCTTTTGACCCTGGGCTCGATAGGCACGGGCTAATCCGGCGGCCGTCCCGACGGCAATCGAATGGTCGCCGCCGAGGAGCAAAGGGAAATCTCCTTGCCCGACGAACCGATGGACTCGCTCGGCGACGGCGCTACAGACATCGGCAATCTCCGCGAGGTAGCGAACACGATCGTCGCGGACCTGCTGTGTTTCAGGAATTACGACAGGTAAGTTGCCGGCGTCCTCGACTTCATGTCCCAGGCTTTGAAGCTGCCGCTGTAGAAAGGCGGCTCGCAGCGCCGAGGGACCCATATCAACACCGCGTCGTCGCTGTCCTAGGTCTAGAGGAACCCCAACGATCTTGATCCTGGTGCTCGGCATCGCTTCTCTCGGGCCGATTCGAGACTCGGCCGGTAAGGCCGGCATACGCCCGTAACATCAGAAGGCGCAGCTTGCGTCTAGTGGGGACTTGCGTCGCCGACCGGCTTCAAGTAAGTTCGGTGCAGGCGCGACCGACAACCGATTGGAGTTCCTCGGTGAGCGTGACGTCTCTCCCCCCGGACAGCGCCGCTTTGGCCTCTCCGGGTGAGAACCAGGTCGGATCGCGGCCCGGTTCGTGCTTGCCAGTTTCATCTTCCACCTCCAGGAGGAAGGCGGGGATTTCTCCTGACTTTTCACTCCCCGTTTTGGAGTACGAGAAGGCACTGAGAGGAGTAGGTCTCACTTCGCCCACCGCTCCAGCCTCTTCCCTCGCTTCGCGCGCAGCCGCTTCCGACGCTTTTTCGTCTTTACCAGTCTCGATCTTGCCTTGGGGGAATATCCATAAACGGCTTTGTTTCGTGCGGACCAGAAGAAATTCGATTCCGTGTTCGGACCGCCTGTAACAGATCGCTGCCGCACGCTTCTTCACGCTGTCGCCCAACCTTGACCCATCGTTCTCCACGCAGAATTCGTAGGCATCTTTAATTCTCTTGTAGTATGTACCGGTCAATTTGTACCACGAGGTGACCACCGCAGCAACCAGGAGTGCTCCTGCTGTTCTCCTGTAACCGACGGCAGTCACCCAGGGTTCTGTCCCAGCAAGTAAATCCGGTTGCTCGGCGATCAGAAGCTCCGCCGATATCAGGATCAGGACGAGATTCAGGACCGTCGCCCGTGCGATTCTGATCCTGCTGCGGATGTATTCGATGAACGCGCTCACGCCGTTGTTCAAACCCATCACACGGAGCCGCATTTTTTGATAGTTCCGCACGCTGCCCGGCAGCCTTTTCTCGCGCACCTTCTTGTCGGCCCATCCGTCCAGCCCGTCGGACAGACGATCGATGGCGACGCCCAAAGTGTAGGCGGAAGCAACTACGAAAACGGTGATCAAAGCGCTCCAGTCCTTGAGGGGGCTGAGATCTATCCGACCGACTTCGACTCTAAAAGACCAAATCACGAATAAGGCTAGCCACACTGACGCCTGCAAGCCGATGATCAATATCTCCGCGAAAATGGCGGTAGTCGTCATATTGGACTCCCTCCCACGAATCTATAGCTGGCATCGCCCGATCGAGTCATGACACGATGGCCCGCGTCGGCAATATCTGCAACGCCACGCGGGGAACCGCGCTTTTCCTCACTGTCGCCGAGTCGGTGTGACACCAGACAATAAGTACACAACGTTCGCCTGAGCTTCGTGTGCTCGCCCCCGTACACGACACTCGTTGCCACAACGGGAGTGATGTTGACAAACCAATTCTCCATCCACCAGAACGCCGAGTACCATTTGTAGCAGTGTTCAACTAATACCTTAGGGTTTACCATACGACTAAGTACCACAGGGGGCTGCCATGGCAACCGCACTGGAAAAGCGCATTGTGCAGCGTGGACAGAGGATCTACGACCTGATCGAAGGGCAGGCCCCGTCGTTGTTCAAGAAAGGCTACTGGACAACCAAGATGATGGACTGGGCCATGCACGACGAGGCCTTCAAAACCGAGATGTTTCGATTCGTGGACGTATTTCCGGCTCTGGACGAGCCAGGGGAGGTCACCCAGCACCTGCGCGAGTACTTTGCGCGTCCCGAGCAGCACTTCCACGAACTGCTGCAGTGGGGAATCAAAGCGGTGCCGCCGGATTCCTCGGTGGAGAAAGTCTTGGCCGCCGCCGTGGGAAGCAATATCAAAGGTATGGGCCGGCAGTTCATCTTGGGGGAAACGCCGGAAGAGGCCTTGCCGGTCATCGGGAAGCTGCGAGAAGACGGTTTCGCCGTCACGATCGACTTGCTCGGGGAGACTGTTGTTTCCGAGCAGGAGGCCGAGGGGTTTCTGCGGCGCTACCTCGAGCTGCTGGATGTCCTCGCCCAGGAGCAAACCCGCTGGCCAGGGCTTGGCGATGGCCGCGGCGACCTTGACTGGGGATCTTCGCCTAAGGTCAACATTTCTGTGAAAGCGTCGGCGATGTATTCGCAAATGGACGCCCGCGCTTTCGATCACTCCATTGCAAGGGCCAAGGAACGCCTGCGGCCGATCTTCCGCCAGGCCATGAAGATGAATGCCTTCGTCAACCTCGATATGGAGCATCGAGCGCTCAAGAATCTGACTTTGGGGCTGTACCGCAGCCTGATGGAAGAACCGGAGTTCCGCCACTATCCGCACACCGGTATCGCGGTGCAGGGCTATCTTCGCGACACGGAAGCAGACATCGAACAGCTTCTCGAGTGGTGCCGGGCGCACAGCCAATGTGTGACCGTCCGGCTTGTCAAAGGGGCTTACTGGGATGCCGAGGTGATGTATGCCGAACAGCGGAACTGGCCTGTCCCCGTGTTTGGAGACAAGCGCGAAACTGATGCCAATTTCGAAAGGGTCTCCCGGTTCATTTTGAAGAACGACGAGTTCTTGAGTTTGGCCTGCGGGTCTCACAACATCCGCTCGATTGCGGCGGTCCTCGAGACAGCCAAGGAACTCCATGTACCGCCGGATCGATTCGAGTTTCAGATTCTCTTCGGTATGGCGGAGCCCGTCCGTAACGCGCTGTTGAAAGAAGGTCTCCGCTTGCGACTCTACTCACCGGTCGGGGAGTTGGTGCCCGGCATGGCGTACCTTGTCCGCCGTTTGCTCGAAAACACGTCGAACGAGTCTTTCCTGCGCCAGACGTTCCGGGAATCGGTTTCGAAACAAGAGCTGCTCCGTGATCCGCAATCTTCCCTGGGGGCCAACGGAGCTTCCACCGAGGCAGCCGGCCAACCCCAGACGGCGTCCTCACCGGCGAAAAAAGGGCCGGGGAAAGCCGCGCCGCGGAAAACGAAACAGGGCCAACTTCAAGCGTTTCGAAACGAGTCTCCTCTTGACTGGACGCTTGCCGAACACCGCGGGCGATTCTGCGAGGCGCTAGAGGCAGTTCGCAAGAGATTCCCCATCTCCGCCCCTTTGGTCATCGGGCAGGAGGAGGTGGAGGCAGGCAGCAGCATCAGCTCGTTCAACCCGAATGTTCCCGGCGAGACGATCGGGGTGGCCGCCTCGGCCGATGCCGCTGAAGCCGAGCGCGCAATTGGGGCTGCGACGGCGGCGTTCGGTGAGTGGCGAGACGTCCGTCCCGAAGCCCGCGCCGAGTACTTGTTCAAGGCGGCGGAAGCTGCTCGGAAGCAACGCTACGAGTTAGCCGCGCTAGAAGTGTTGGAAGCGGGCAAGACGTGGAGTGAGGCCGACGCCGATGTCTGCGAGGCAATCGACTTCCTGGAGTATTACGGTCGAGAGATGATCAGGCTCGGAACACCGCGCCGCATGGGCCGTGCTCCGGGGGAGGCGAGTTATCTCTTTTATGAACCGCATGGCGTCGCTGCCGTCATCGCGCCGTGGAACTTCCCTCTCGCCATTTCGATGGGCATGGTTTCCGCCGCCATTGTGACCGGCAATGCGGTGGTTTACAAACCTTCCTCCGACACCCCGATCACGGGTTACATGGTCTCGAAGCTGTTTCAGGAGGCCGGCCTTCCGCCCGGCGTTCTGAACTTCCTGCCCGGACCCGGCGGTGAGATCGGCGACCTTCTTGTCAGGCACCCCGACGTGGCACTAATCGCCTTCACCGGCAGCAAGGAAGTAGGGCTGCGGATCCTGCGGCTGGCCGGCGAAAACCCGGAGCAGGCTCCCATGGTGAAGCGTGTTGTCGCAGAGATGGGAGGCAAGAACGCCATCATCGTCGACGACGATGCCGACCTCGACGAAGCGGTTTCCGAGATTCTCCATTCGGCATTCGGATACCAGGGCCAAAAGTGCTCGGCGTGCTCGCGACTGATCGTCTTGGAGGAAATCCACGACAGGTTGGTGGATCGACTTCGCGCGGCGGCCGAGAGTCTGTACCTAGGACCCGCGGAAGATCCAAAATCCTACATGGGCGCGGTGATCTCCGCCTCGGCCAAGCGCAAGATCGAAGACTACATCAAGATCGGCAAACAAGAGGGAACGCTGGTGATCGAACGCAAGCCCCAGGATGCCAAGGGGCATTTCGTCCCCTTGACGATCTTCAAGGATATTCGCCCCGAGCATCGTTTGGCGCGGGAAGAAATCTTCGGCCCGGTGCTCTCTGTGATGAAGGCGAATACCTTTGGTGAAGCGATTGAAATCGCTAACGGTACCGAGTTCGCATTGACTGGCGGTGTCTTCTCACGAAGCCCGCGACACATTGCCGAGGCGAAGAGGCATTTCCAGGTGGGCAACCTCTACATCAACCGCGGGTGCACCGGCGCGACGGTAGAGCGGCATCCCTTCGGAGGGTTCAAAATGTCGGGAGTCGGGTCGAAGGCGGGCGGCCCTGACTATCTTCTTCAATTCATGCTGCCGCGCAACGTGGTCGAAAACACGATTCGCCGAGGGTTCGCGCCAACGGATGGCGCGGCGGGGTCGTGATTCCACGTGGGCGGTCCGCGATTCGGAGCGGGAGGGCTGGGGCACATAGCGTGTACTGCCCAAGTTGGCGACAAGGTGCGCCGGGAGGCGTTCCCCTTCACCCGCGTCCTACGAACGGCATCTTGGTGGCCATCACGTTCATGAACAGCACGTTGGCGTCCAAGGGCAGATTTGCCATGTAAAGGACAGCATCCGCGACATGTCGCACATCAACTCGGGGCTCCACCATTGTGCTGCCGTTGGCTTGGGGAACCCCGGATAGCATTTTCTCGGTCCTTTCGGTGACGGCGTTCCCAATGTCAATCTGGCCGCAGGCGATATCGTACCCACGGCAGTCGAGCGCAATGCACTTCGTGAGACCGGTCAATGCGTGTTTCGTTGCGGTATAAGGCGCCGAGTAGGGGCGGGGCGCCTGCGCCGACACGGAGCCATTGTTGATGATGCGCCCGCCACGCGGCTCCTGATCTTTCATCATCTTGATCGCTTCTTGGGCGCACAGGAATGCGCCCGTCAGATTGACGTCGACGACTGTGCTCCACTGCTCGTAGGTCAGCTCTTCCATCGGAATGCCGGGGGCGCCTACGCCGGCATTGTTGAAGAGAACGTCCAAACGGCCGAACGATTCTTTGGTCGTGGCGAACAGCGCCTGGACGGAATCAGGTTCCGTGACGTCGGTGGGCACGGCGAGCGTCTTGCCGCCGGAAGGCTCCGCCAATTCGGCGGTCCGCTCGAGTTCCGCGGCGCGGCGACCGGCCAGCACCACGTTATATCCCGCGGATTGCAAGGCTAGAGCGGCCGCACGGCCTACACCGCTGCCACCGCCGGTCACGAGCGCGATTCTAGCGTTGGTTGTCATGTTCGCGTTTCCTCACATTGAAGTGGTGACTGAGACCAACTATTGTGCCTGAGCAGGCAGGCGGGCGTACGCCTGCGGGTCGGATCCTAGCTCGGCTGGGCGCTTTCTCGCAGTGTCGCGGCCGCTGAAACGATCTCAGATCCGGTGGGGTTCTGGAACGGCCGCAGGTCGAACTCAGGCAGCGCCGAGAAGATGTGGTCGAAGATGTCGGCTTGAATGGCTTCGTAGGGACCCCAGCGCTGGTCGTTGCTGAAAACGTAGATCTCGATCTGCAACCCTCTTTCGGTGGGTTGGAGTTGACGGACCAGGAAGGTCATCTGTTGATGAATCTTGGGGTGGGCTTTGAGATACGCCACTAGGTACGCGCGGAACGTGCCGATGTTGGTCATCCTGCGGCCGTTGACCGGCACCGTCTCGTCGATGTTGTTCTCGCGATTATGGTCGGTCAACTCTTTCAGTTTCTGGTCTACATAGCTCCCTAGGATTTGGATTTTCGAGAAACGCTCGACCATCTCCGGGGTGCAGAATTTAATGCTGTTGACGTCGATGTGGACGGATCTCTTGATGCGCCGCCCACCGGACTCCGACATGCCGCGCCAGTTTTTGAAGGAATCCGAAATCAGTGCGTACGTCGGAATGGTGGTGATGGTCTTGTCCCAGTTGCGGACTTTTACGGTATTGAGCGTGATCTCCATGACGTCGCCGTCGGCGCCGTACTTGGGCATCTCGATCCAGTCGCCCGGGCGCACCATGTTGTTCACCACGAGCTGGATTCCGCCTACGAAACCGAGAATCGTATCCCTGAAGATCAGCAGGATCACGGCGGTCAGAGCGCCAAGCCCGGTGAAGAAGACCAAAGGAGACTTGTCCATGCCGGCCGACAGCGCAAGGATGACGACCACAACGGTAAGAATGATCTTTACGATCTGGATATAGCCGGTAATCGGAACGCGCTGGGCAACCGTGAAACTCTGATACACGTCGCCGATCGCATTGAGCAGAGCGTTGACCGCTATCAGACCGGCAAGCAGCATGTAGACATCCGCGATTCGTCGAGCTGTTGTGACCAGTTCCGGGTTGCCCTCGAATACAAATGGAGCCGCAAACGAGATAACAAGGGCTGGAGCCAAATGTGACAAGCGGGTGAACACCCTGCGGTTCACCAACGCGTCGTCCCAATCGGTCTTGGTTTTCTTAACCAAATGCCGCACCACGCGCAGAATGATCCGCTTGGTAATCAGGTTGGCGAGGTAGGCAAGCACCAACAGGCCCACCACGGCGCTGGCTCGGCTGGCAATGGAAATCCCCGTGTCGCTCAGCCCTAGCCCCGCGAACCACCCTTCGATGACTTCAATCATGTTGCTTCCTTCGATCTGTCTGGCCGCCGGCTAACTACTTTCCGGTGCAAAATACGCTTGCGGCTCGCGGCGGGACTGTCACCAATTTCGCGCGTACAAGAATCAACAAGTGGCGGAGGTGTCCGGTCGCGAAATTGGCTGACTGTCCCAAGCCACCACTCAGCCCCCCCTTTTTTGCACTGTGTCTTGCTGCAACGAAGCGCGAGCAGCATTTGTCGGGGCGGACCGCCGTGTCCGCCCAAAGCCGAGCTCGTGCGAAACCGCCATACTCCCAGCCGGGATGCCTAATCTTTCGGAGGCGTTGCGTCACAACCTCCTGCCACCAGCCTAAAACATTTTGCAGCAGATTTGTTGTATACTCCGTCCAGAACTTTTCCTCTTGACTACCCTCCTACCCTGGACCGCGCACGAACCTGTTCTGAGCGGCGATGAACTGGCTCGACATCATCATTGGGCTGATCTTGATCATTTCGGTGGTCGCTGCGCTCCGCAACGGCTTGAGCCGGGAGTTCGTCAACCTCTTCGCTCTTGTAGTCGGGATAGTCGGAGGAATGTGGTGGTACGGACCCGTTGCCATTCGACTGGAGCCTTACCTCGGCAATGAGCGTCTGGCGGAATTCGCAGCCTTCGCACTGATTCTTGTGGCTGCTGTCATCGCGGGGACCTTGGCCGGTCGGCTTCTTGCGAAGATGCTCGGTTGGGTGGGGTTGCGATGGTTTGACCGGCTGCTGGGCGCCGCCTTCGGGGCTGTGCGGGGGCTGCTTCTGGCCACCGCCCTAATATTGGCCATGGTCGCTTTCGGGCCGGTCCACGGCTCGGAGCGAGCCGTCGCGGACTCCAGATTGGCGCCCTGGGTCTTGTTTGCCGCTCAGGCGGCTGTCCAGTTGGCTCCTCAGAGCCTCTATGAGGATTTTTCCGAAGGGTTCGAGCGGGTCCGAGAGGCCTGGATCGAGGCTGCGCCGGACTCGATAGTGCGGCGCTAAGAGTCACGACCCTTCGGAGGCGAGTAGGAGCGAAAATCGGGGACTGCCACCAATTCGCTCCCGTCATGGCCCCTGAAACAAAGCACTTAGAGTGAAGCGAATTGGCTGGCTGTACCCGATTTTTCGCGACCTTTACATCTACCAGAGGCTGCTATGACACTAAATATGTGATAACGCCCTTAAGCATCACTCGGCAGCAGAACGAAGGGCCTTTCAGAGGACGGACGGCACGAAAGTCGCGCTCATCTACGGTCAGGATCCGGGGAACCCCGAGACGTTCAGCGGTAGCCATGTTCCCCTCTGGTATCGGTTTACATATTTGCGTAGGGCGTCCCGAATGACCTCGGCCTGAGAGCGCTTTGTTGCATCGGCAAGACGCCGCAGCGCGAGAGCAGTTTCCTCCTTTAGGTAAACCGTGGTCCGTAACACGACGTAGCGCACGCTTTCAGCGTGCCGTGTCGGGCTTTCGAGCCCGACATCTCCGAATCTATACTGAACTTGTCTCCAGGACAGCCCACTAGAACGCAAACCCGAAAGCGCTGACGAGGCCGTAGTCGTTGCGCTGGACGGCGATGGGAGGGTCGGAGTCGAAGCGGTCAAACAAGCTGAGGCTCCAAGCGAGGCGGTTGATCAGCGGTATTCGGACCGAGCTGTCGTATTCGATCCGGTAACGGCCGGAACCCGCCAGACTGGGCCGCAAAGAAACACTGGTGCTGAAATGAACACTGTCGAAGGGCGTTGTATTCCACTCGAGGCCCAGCAACCCCTCACCGAAGGAATCTCCGGGAGCGATTCCATCTGCGTGGGCTTGGAATTGCTCGTTCGTATACGTAAGGCCTCCGAGGACCGACAGCTCCGAGTTTTGAGTCTTTTGTAGCCTCCAACCGACGCCGCCGCCCGCGTTGGAGCGCAGATTCAATCGCTTGCGGTCATTTCTTTCCAGCCCACCCACGGCGAAGGCCAGCAACCGGGGACCCAAGAACTTGTCGTAACGAAGATTGGCCGACTGGCGACTCGTGGCTGCGGCGTCGTTCTGCCGGCTGAAGAGAGAGCTCGCGCTTGCCTGAACTTTGTAGCCGGGTTTGCGGTATTCACCGCCCAGGCCGACCGACGATTGTGTCAATGTCGAATTGCCGCGCGTCAGGTTATAGCCGACGTCGACGTTTCCTTCCAAGCGCTCCCAGAAGCCGGGCCCACCATCCTCGCTCACCGCGCTCAGGCCTACGACGTGCGGCGTGGCGACGGTTTTCCTGGCGTCGGCAGAAGTGATCTCGAAGCCTTCCGAGGACGACCGAATCGTCCCCCTATATCGTTTGCCCGCGTGTGTCTCCACCTCGACAGCCCCGTCGGTCGTTAGCTGATCAACCACTTTCCAATCAATTTGAACGTCGCCGGCGTACCCGGTCTTGAGGGAAAGCTTTCCATCAGCGAGTTTCTGGATCTCACCCGTTAGCCGGTCACCATTGGTAAGGACGACCGTGTCCGCGCGCGCGCTCGTCGCAGCGAACATGAGAAAAGTCAGCCAGAGCGCAGTTCGAGAAACTATCCTGGGAGTAATCATCACGGAGTTGGACCTCACGGAGTTCCGGCGTGGTGCAGGCAGGCTACCGAGCGGCGGAAGCGGCGAGCGCAGACCGCCAATCCCAATTAAACCAAACGTCGCAGAGAGGTCACGCAGAGAGTTGGTTGCGAGTATTACTGGACTGCCCACATCCAAGATTGCCCGTGATACTGACTCTTGGAGCAGGGCATTGAGCCGGCTCGCTGAGTACAGCCTTTCGCAGGTCCCCAGACCTGCCGTGTCGGTACTCCTACCGACACAGGTTGCCGAGCTTCCCGTCCCCATTTTTCGCTGAAGCTGAATTCTCCCACCGGCTGTTAGCGATACCAATACTTCGTTTTCTTTGCCCATTCACTCTCGGGGTAGCGGCGATGCAGAAGCGCAAACGCCTGCTGAGAGTGACCGGCTGTTTCGGGATCAGTGCAGCCGAGGCGAGTGGACTTGACCGCCAAGTGGAGAGCCTCTGGAACGCGAGGATCGTCGCGATTCTTCCCGGCCCATTTGGTGACCTGTTCGCAAAGGTAGTTGGGACCGGTCGGAATCTTGAAGAGAATCTCCAACTCCGACCGCGCGGCTTCTCTTTGCTGCTCGGTCAGGAATGCCGGGAAGTCGGGAGCTGGCCCTTCGGAGCTGGTGAACCTCTCGTAATACGCGCCCAGCGCTGTCGCGGGACCAAGCTGGCACCACCAGTTGTTTCGGAACCTGTCAATCTTTCCGACCGGGGTCTTTCTGCCAACGCCGGCTCTGACGTACGGCAAAATGCCGGGGAACTTCAACATGAGAGCCGCGGCGGCAAATGCGCGTGCTCCGTCCGTTCTCGCTCCGGCGTATTCGGCCAGGTCGGAATCCAACTCCGGCGCCAGCTTGGCAAGGGTTGGAATCAGGGTGTTCCCGAGTTCGTGACGGCCCAGCAATACCGCGCGCGCCCAAGCGGCCAAAGCGACGCGTCTCCTCAAGTGGGGAGCGAGAATCTGATTGCTCGCCGACAGGGCCAGCAGCTCGAGCGGCATTCTCTGGTAGAGCACGCCCACTGCGTCATCTCCAAGGAAGGGGCGGCCATCCGAATCCTCCTTCAAGGCTCCCCGCCAATCGGCAAGATGCTCGCCAGACTCCATGGACCATCCCATGCCGACAGGGACCCGTTGGGCGAATTCGAGGAATTCGCCAAGGTCCTGGGCGAGCCTCATCCTTAAACCCAGAAGCAGGTTCAGCGAGGAGCGGTCTGACCGGACCTGCTCCAGAGTAAGTAGACGATCCAATTCCTCGCGCGCGTCGGCCCGTGCTCCGGACTCGATGAGCAGCCGAGTGGAGTGGTAAGAGAGGGAAAGGTAGCCCGGGGAATCGACGTCCGCCTTACGAGCATGTTGAACCAGCTCGGAAGCCCGCGGATGGTCCGCCGTCAGTCTGGTTAGCGTTGCCACCAGCCAGGGAAGCGAGGAAGTCTGCTGCCATTTTTCGAGTGCCTCATCGACGCACGACTGACAACTACTCCGAAAATTCCGCAGCCACTCGGCCATCTCGCTGGGCGTCTCTTTCCCGTAGCCCCGTCTCAGCAGACGCAGGTAGTCATAGAGATCTTGCCCAAAGTTGCTGCTTCCACCCGCCCCGCTGAGGACATCCGCGAGCTCCTGGAATCTTCCCTCGGGATCCCGCCTGAACCGGACAAAACCGAGCTGGGCCCTGGCCGCCGAATGGGTGAGGCTGAGCTTCGGATCGTTAACGACCGCGGTCAAACGCTCTTCCGCGTGGGCGAGCGCTTCGTCGTCAACGGCGTAAGCTTTCGGAATCAACGTGCCCTTGCGAGTGAGGGTCCTGGCGACCAAGTAGGGGCCCCAGGTTCTCCATGGGGAACTGTCGTCGGAGGATATTGCCTGAAAGCGCGCCTCGGCCTCACCGAAATCCCCAGCGTAGAAATGCGCGGCGGCGATCTGGTAGTCGCGATCGGCTCGAATGACCGAGGGAAGGTCGGAGGGAGCGGCTTCAGGGATCGACGGGCCGGACGCACAGTTTTCAAACACCTTGTCCTGAGCGAGGGCCCACTCCCTCACCTCTCCGCTGTCGATTCCGAAGGTACCAATCCGTTCCTCTAGGGTTTCGACGGCTGTGCGAAAAGCGGCCCCGGGGCAGTTCAGGTAGTAGGAATACGACTCGGGGAGCTGTCTATGGTCTTCGATCTTCGGGATCTTCGGCAACCCCGGAACCTTCGATCTCGCTTTTGCCCAATAGGCGGGGTTGCCAGGTTCGGCCGGACCCCACCGGCTTCCGAAACGAAGCATGCTTCGTTGCTCTTCGTCAGTCAGACCTATATCTGCTAAATGGCGGTACGCCACAAAGAGAAAACGCGGTGAGAACTTGGGGTCCAAAACGCCGAGTTTGCCCTGGACGAACTCCTCGAGCGGGACCGTGGGACGAGTGCGATAGGTGAAGATCGTCCGCAACGGGAAGGGCCCACATGCGAACTGCAGCTCGACCAACGCCAGGTAGCAGGCAATCGCCCCCGCAACGCCTGTTAAACTCCTCGTTCTTGGCGGCAGCATATAGATTCTTCGGCCCACCACACTACTTCGCGCCTCAGGCGCCGTCTCTTAGACGTTTGATCACGAGGCGGGTTTCCTTGTTGGTCCACGATCGGTCGTGGAAAACATAAACGCGCCGTCCTGAAGGCAATGCCGGCCAAGGTTCATCCGTCGAAATACCGTGGCTCGTGCGGCACAAGTCGAGTCGAAAGTCATTGCCGGCTTTGAGGTAGTGACGAATCGCAACGTCCTCTCGACCCATCCGGAAGAGCATCGGAACAGCTTCGTCAACCGGGAGGTTCTTGATCCACATGTCACCAATGCACCAGGAAGCCAGAGCAGTAATCGACAGCCGGATGGCCCTAGGCAAACGGCTCCGTAGTTCGCGCAACAAGGCTCCGTAAAAACCCCTTTCTGACTCGACCGCATCGAAGTCCACTTGGATTGCCCTAACTTCAGGCAACTCCGCCATCTTTTCGACTGCTGAAACTACGTCGGTTCTTTGTAGATCGGTGAGTGCCGGTTGCTTGGATTCGATCCGAGCCACGGCCATCAGCGCCGTGCCATCGGGGATGTTCAGCGGCTGAAGCCTTGGACGAATGGATACCGCGTCCCCCTCCATGACAATCGTTTTTGCCAGAAAGGCGACACCAACCTCCTCGGTGTCGATGAACGACAAGTCTTCCGGGCGCTCCCAAGCCCACAGCACAATACGGGGATAACCAGGCAGGGGGTCAGGCGGATCGAACCACCCTAGTTCACGGAGTAGCTCGTTTCGAGAGTCGACGAAAGAGATGCCCGCTACAAGCTACAAGCGTTATCGTCGCCACGATTCCAAAGAAAGATCCGCGCCGTCTTAAGTAAGTCATCTAACTATTCTCCGGCGCAAAATACGCTTGCGGCTCGCGGCGGGGACTGTCACGTATTTCTCGTGTACGAAGAATCAACAAGTTGAGGACGTATCCGGTCGCGAATTGGCTGACTGTAGCCGGCTACCACCAGTTTCCCTTTTTGCACCGGAAAGTAGCTAGCCCTACACGCACTTGAGGGTAATCCCCCCGTCGACCACCAGCTCCGCTCCCGTCACGTACTTGGCTTCGTCCGAGGCGAGATAAAGAGACGCATAAGCCACGTCCCAGGCATCGCCGTCTTTTCCCATGGGTACCTGGGCCGCCCGCATTCGGAACATCTCCTCGACATCTCCGCCGGCGTAGTGGTCTGCCAGCGACTTCTCCACCAAGGGAGTCCGCATCAGACCGGGGCAAACGCTATTGCACCGAATCCCCTTGTGAGCATACTGCGCCGCGACGACGCGCGTGAAGTGGCTCACCGCCGCCTTCGAGGTGTTATAGGCGATATAGCGGATGCCGAGGTCACGTAGCCCTGCGATCGAGGAGATGTTGACGATGGCTCCGCTCCCTGCCGCTCCATCACGGGCAGGACGTATTTACAGGTTAGGAATATGCTCTTCAGGTTGACGTTGTGGACTCGATCCCAGTCCGCCTCGCCGGTTTCCACCGGCCCGCCCATCGCCAGGGCGCCTACGTTGTTCTGCAGCACGTCGATACGGCCGTGCTTCGCCAAGCAACCCTCCACCATGGCCTCCACCTGATCCGAGCGCGAGACGTCGCACTCCCACGCCTCGGCCCGGCCGCCCTTGCCAAGGATGGGGTCACAGGTCTCCTCGGCCGCCTCGCGGCGGATGTCGACGCAGAAGACCGCGGCTCCCTCGCGCGCGAACAGCACCGCCGCCGCCTTTCCGTTACCCCAGCCAGGCCCCACACAACCTGCGCCGGATACGATAGCCACCGTGTCTTTGAGTCGTGTACCCATTCTTTGGACCGTCCGGCCCTTTCGTCTTCATGTTGGTACATCATTTTGCAAATACAGTTACGCAGGGTGGCCGACCGCGGGCGCGATGAATCGCGTCCCTACCGATGAGCTGAGCAACCGTAGGGGCGCAATTCATTGCGCCCGAGCTTATGAGCCGCGACGCACCGACAACCTGATTGATACGTCACTGTATTTGCGAAATGATGTACTAAGTTACCCGGATGTGTTCTTCTGCTCCATGTCACGCAGGGCGGTCTTCAGAATCTTCCCGTAATTGTTCTGCGGGAGACTATCGAGGACCCGATAGTCCTTCGGCCGCTTGAAGCGCGCGATGTGTTGCAGGCAGAAATCGTTGAGATCACTCGCGTCGATGCTGCCGCCCGCGGCCGGGACCACGTAAGCGACCACTGCCTCGCCCCATTCCCGGTCCGGCCGGCCGATCACCGACACCTGCCCCACCCCTGGATGCCGCAGCAACACCTCCTCCACCTCTCGAGGATAGATGTTCGCGCCTCCCGAAATGATCACATCGTTCGAACGGTCCTTGAGAGTGAGAAAGCCATCGTCATCGAAGACGCCCAAGTCGGCGGTGTGCAACCAACCGCCCCGAAGAGCTGTCGCCGTCGCTTCCGGGTCGCCCCAGTAGCCCGACATCACCGAGTCGCCCCGCACCAGAACCTCACCCAACTCTCCAGGTGGAAGAGGATGATCGTCCCGGTCCGCCACCTGCACCTCCACCACGCTCTGAGGCACACCCGCGGACGCCAATCGCTCGAGCCAGCGGGGATGCTCCGTCGCGGCGTGCGCCGAGGCGTTCAACGCCGTGATGGTCATGGGGCTCTCTCCTTGGCCGTAGATCTGAGAGAGCTTCGGGCCGAAGCGATCGAGCCCCGCGCGGCAGTCCTCGACGTACATCGGCCCCCCACCATAGATGATCGTCTTCAGGTTGGCGGTGTCCTCGTCGCGGGGATGATCCACCAACCTCTTGACCATGGTAGGTGCGGCGAAGAAAGAGATCCCCGGCCAGCGTCGGACGAGGGCGTAGATCTCGTTCGCGTCGAAGCCGCCGCTTTCGGGAACGACGTGGCAAGAGGCTTGGGTCACGTGAGGAAGGCTGTAAAGCCCGGACCCGTGGCTCATCGGCCCCGCGTGGAGCATTCCGTTCCACGGGCTGCCGGGATCCACGTCGGCGAAGTAACAGAAGCACATCGAGAGCAGATTACGGTGGGTCAGAGTCGCTCCTTTAGGCTTGCCAGTCGTCCCACTCGTGTAGAACAGCCAAGCGGAATCGTCCGGTTCTCGCGCCACGAGGCTGGATGGCTCACTCGCAATCAGCTTCTCGTATTCTTTATCCGGCACCGCGATGACCTTCTCGAGCGCGCCACCGACCAGCGTACTGACCGTATTCGCCACATCCGGCGTGGAGAAGCAAAGTCGCGCCCCGGCGTTTTCTAAGATGTAGGCGAACTCACTAGGGTGCAGCTTGGCATTGACGGGAACCACCACCAGGCCGGCGTGCCAGCAGGCATACAAGATCTCGAGATACTGAGGACAGTTCTTCATCGTGAGGGCCACCCGGTCGCCGGGCTTGAGACGCAACCGAACGGTAAGCCCCCCTGCGATCCGCGCGACCCGCTCCGCAAGGGTTTGATAGGTGAGGAGCACGGCATCGCCCAGTGCCACTGCGGGCCGCTCACCGCCGGCAAGACCCGCCCGTACCATATGATTCGCGATGTTCATCTCTTATGGTCCGAAGATTGCGAGTTCCGGCGAGCCTTCGACCGGCCTCGGCTTAACCGAGAGGCACCGCCTCGATTACCCGGACCTCCATCTTGGCGATGTGGTCTTTCGGCAGGTCGCCCAGAGCTTGGCGCCCCGGCGAGGCGAAGTATTCGGCTTCCCTGTCGGCGATGAGCTCGGCGCTGTCGAAGCTTCGCACCCAGATGAATTCGTTTTGCTCGGCGTTGACCCAGGCGGCTTCCACCGGGATGCCTAGCTTTCGGTGGATCGGTCGAATCTGCTCCCGGAAGAGCGTCAACCAAGAGATCATCCTGCCCGGTTTGATGGTGTAGATACGTAGCTGCGAGATCATTTGTCTTACTCCCTTAGGATAACCATGGCTTCCTACGAGTCAGTCCCCTCACCCGGCTATCGAGCAGACCGGGAAGCGCCGGCGTGTGGCGACAACTGCGACGATGTTCTTGGCGCGCCCGTGCCCCCCCCGGGGGCCGCCTGGCTGCCCCTGCTTTAAGGTGCCAATCTGGAACCTTAAAGCTCGGTTCTCTACTCGGCGTCGGTGAGGTGCCCTGGCCCTCCGCCACCCCTACGATACAATGTGAAGGGCCTCGCCATGCACGTTACTGTCTTGTTTTTCGGCATGTTAAAGGACCTGATCGGCCGCTCCCAGGACGATCTGGAACTCCCCGAGGGTGCCCGCCTGGAAACGGTCTTCGAGCACTATGCGTCCCTATTCCCGAGGCTAGACGAGATGGCCGGCAGTATCGTGCTGGCGCGCAATCACGAGTTCGCGGACCCCGACGTGGCACTCGGCGACGGGGACGAGGTCGCTTTGATGCCCCCCGTAAGCGGAGGTGCCGCGGGTTCGTCCCCATGGCTCGCCACCGCCGGCGAAGAATCCAGCTTCTACGCTGTCACCAAGCAGCCCATCGACATTCAGGTTCTCAAGGAGCGCCTGGTTAAGGGTGAAGACGGCGCGGTTGTCACCTTCGAAGGGGTTGTACGCAACCATTCCGGCGATCGCACGACCCGCTTTCTCGACTACGAGTGCTACATTCCAGTTGCCTTGAGCAAAATGCAAGAAATCGGCCGGCAGATTCTCGAAACCTACCCGATTCGCGGAATTACGATGGTACATCGCTTGGGGCGGCTCGAGATCAGCGACACCAGTGTTGCCATTCTCGTCACGGCCGCGCATCGCAAACCTGCCTATGAAGCCAGCCTGGAGGCCATCAACCGGCTCAAGCGTCTAGTGCCAATTTGGAAGAAGGAACACTTCGAGGACGGCGAAGTCTGGGTCGAGGGCGAGTGGGAGGCCTCGGTTCCGCGCAGCGTGGGAACTCCCCAGTGAGCGCTCGAGCGAGTGCGGTGTTGGCACTCTTGGTGCTGGCGGCGGAAGCGCCCCTGTCGGCCCAGCAAGCCTCTGACGACCCCACCTTCAAGGTTGAAGTCAGCCTCGTGCACGTGCTCGTGACGGTGAAAGATCCGAGCGGCGCTCCCATCGCGGATCTCCAGAAGCAGGATTTTACCGTCCTGGACGGTGGTGTCGAACGGCGGATCGCCATTTTTGAACGCCGCACCAATCGCCCGCTGTCGGTGGCGCTGATGCTTGACACCAGCTTGAGTACGGCCAAGGAGCTCGACTTCGAGCGGGAATCAGCCAAACGTTTTGTCCGCAACCTGTTGGGGCCGGGATCCCATCGTAGCGACCGGGTGGGTGTTTTCCAATTCTCGGTCTACGTCGAGTTGCTAACCGGTTTCACCGCCTCAACGAAGCGCCTCGATAAGGCTCTGAATCGGATCCAAGCTGACAGCGGCACATCGATGTATGACGGGATCTTGTTGGCCGCCGGGCAGCTCAGGCGTCGCCCCGGGCGCAAGGTCATGATCATCATCACCGATGGCGGGGATACGACCAGCAATGTGCCCTACCGGAAAGCCTTGCAGGAAGCCCACGCCGTTGACGCCGTGATCTATGGCATCATTGTCATGCCCATCACCGCCGACGCGGGCCGCAACGTCGGGGGAGAGAACGCGCTCAAGGCGCTGGCCACCAGTACCGGGGGCACAACCTTCGTTCAGCACGCCGGAGCGGACTTGGACCGCGCCTTCAATGAGATTCTGCGCAACTTAAGGACGCAATACCTCATCGCCTACTATCCCCCGGAGGGCTTGACCGCCACGGAAACTTTTCGGAAGACAAGCATCACCGTCAACCGCCCGAATGCGCGCGTTCTGGCGCGCAACGGGTACTTCGTCCCCGCGACCCCGAAGGCCCCTCTGCGCGGAAGGATTAGCCTCCGGCCAAGGCCGGGTCCGCAAGACTCCGAGTCAAAGGCGCCCATTGAAGGAACTACCGAGAAGAGGAGCCAACCTTGAAGCGGAAGCGTCCCAGCGGGAAGCCGCCTCGCCGCACGGCCAAGAGAACCGGCGGCCGACGTTCGGGTTCCGGGCCAAAGTCCGAGGGGAGCCGGGCCAAGCCGTACACCTTCAAGGAAGCCAACCACCTGAAGCGCCTCATCGAGAAAGAGATTCCCGTATTGGTGCGGCTGCGTGACAACGAAGAGGTCGTCGGGCGTATTGAATATCATGATTCGACATCGATACGCCTGAGCCGACCGGGCGCGCAGAATCTGATTGTTCTGAAAACCGAAATCAAGTATTTCTACGAGCAGCCGGAGACACGGTCCTAACGTGCGCCCTTGGTTTCAGGGCCGTAGTCTAATTCAGGCGGGTTAACGGAGGTCGCCCCCCCCCCCTCCAAATTCCCGACAGATGAACAACGTCGACTACGTATCCACCGCCGCCGAGCTTTCTCGCGAAGCAGGGACACAAATACTGCCGTATCTCGAACAGCCCCTCGAGACCGAGTACAAGGGGTCGTTCGATCTCGTGACCGCCGCTGATCGTGCCTCGGAGAAGCTGATTGTCGAACAACTGCGATCGAGGTTTCCCGGTCACTCCATCGTCGCGGAAGAAGGCAGTGGGATAGACACCGGGTCCGAATACGTGTGGTACGTTGACCCTCTCGACGGAACCACCAACTTTGCGCATGGGTTTCCCGCCTTTTGCGTCAGCATCGGCCTTGCGTTCCGGGCTGAGATGGTTGCCGGTGCTGTCTACGACCCACTGCGCGAGGAACTGTTTAGCGCCGAGCGAGGCTCGGGAGCCTATCTCAATAGCCGCCGCATTCAAGTTTCCAATCGCGAATCTCTGAAGGAAAGCTTGATCGCGACCGGGTTTGCGAGCCCCAAAAGACACGCTGACATCAACGTCTACTTTTTCCACCAGGTGTGCATGTTCACCCATGGGGTGAGGCGAGCAGGCTCAGCCGCGCTGGACCTGTGCTCGGTAGCGAGTGGCCGCTTGGACGGGTTTTGGGAGTTCAACCTCAACGCCTGGGATGTCGCTGCGGGACTGCTGATGATTCGGGAAGCCGGAGGAACCTATGAGGACATGAAGGGAGCGCCCTATGAACTGGCAGGCCCGCACCTAGCCGCCTCCAACGGGAAAATCCAGCGGGAGCTCCTGAAACTTTTCGAGGATGTCTTTGCGGGGCGATATCGCGTGCCGATCCCTCCCCTTACGATCTGACCAACTTGAGCGCCACGGCGGGAAAAGGGACTCGCAAGTGGGTGTTCGATGCCGCGCCGCAGCCCGGGCACCCCGCTCGGGATCGCCCTAAGTAACGTTCTAGCAGTCACAAACAGCCCGCAATTCCTTGCGCTCTAACCTAGTCAATGTTAGGCTGAACTGATCTACACCCATTAGCTCAAGTGGCCGTAGCTTTCTCCATCTGGGAAAGCGCGGGGATTGTGTGCATCGATGACCAGAATTGTCGACCTAATTCGCCGCAAGACAGATGGCGAAGAGGTTACCTTCGAAGAGTTTGAGCAGCTTATGAGCAGTTATGCTCGGGGCGAGATCAGGGATTATCAGATGGCCGCCTTCTTGATGGCTGGCTCCTGCAACGGTTTCAGCGACACCGAAGCGGCCGCCCTTACGTCGGCCATGCTGAAGTGCGGCCTTCAAGTGGACCTGAGCGATATCCCACAACCGAAAGTTGATAAGCACTCGACCGGTGGAGTGGGAGACAAGATCACTCTCATCGCCTCTCCGATCGCCGCCGCCGCCGGCATCGCGGTTCCCTCGATTACCGATCGCGGCATGGGCTATACCGGCGGCACCCTCGACAAGTTGCAGGCCATACCGGGATTTCGGACGGAG
This sequence comes from Bryobacterales bacterium, assembly GCA_965248205.1. Classification (GTDB taxonomy): domain Bacteria; phylum Acidobacteriota; class Terriglobia; order Bryobacterales; family UBA6623. The sequence goes on along the minus strand of CBDFIS010000006.1, from coordinate 3,463,938 downwards.
TTGCCGCTGGCCGAATTCCGGCAGACCGTCTCTACCCACGGCTTGGCGTTTACCGGTCAGACGAACGAGTTGGCGCCGGCCGACAAAAAGCTATTCGCCCTGCGGGACGCCACGGCAACGACCGATTGTTTGGAGTTGATTGCCGCCTCGATTATGTCCAAAAAGCTGGCCGAAGGCATCGACGGGCTGGTCCTCGACGTCAAGGTCGGTCGAGGCTCGCTGATTCGCGACCGCGCCGAAGCCCGCCGCCTGGCGGAGTTGATGATCACCATCGGGCGTCGCATGGACGTGCGGATGCAGGCCCTGCTGACGGACATGAATCAGCCGCTGGGATTCACGATTGGTAACGCTCTCGAGGTCATGGAGGTCTCGCAGACCCTCCAAGGACAAGGCCCTGCCGACTTGGTCGGCCTTTCCGTCGAGATTGCTGCTCGCATGATCTACTTGGGCGAACCGTCTCGTTCTCTCGAGAGTGCCCGTGATCAGGCGCAGCAGCTCCTCGCCGACGGCTCCGCGTTTGCGAAGCTGCAAGCCGTCATCGAGGCGCAGGGCGGCGACCCGAACGTCCTCCAGAAGTTCGAGCTGCTCCCGAACGCCAGCGGCGAGCACATCATTTCGTCACCCCGAGCCGGTTTCGTCAGCCGCATTAATGCCGACGACATTGGGCACGCCGCCGCCCTCCTTGGAGCCGGTCGAGACGCTATGGATGACGATATCGATCCGGCTGTGGGCGTTATCCTGCAATCGAAGGTCGGAGACGAGGTTATGGAAGGCTCTCGCCTCTGCGCTCTTTACTACACCGACGAGACGAATCTGCAGGATGGGGTCCAACTGGTCGAAGATGCCTTCCGGATCTCGGCCACTCAGCCCGAACCGATTGACCTCGCGCTCGATCTAGTACAGTAGCTGCGTTGGTAGGAGCAGCGCTGTAACGATCCCTCGCCGCGTACCCGTTCGTGCCCAATTCGGTTCGGGGTCGGCTCGCTTTTCCGGGAACCGTAGCATGCTCCAATTCCACAAGGGCAGCGCGGTGACCCGGGGGCGTCTCGGCGTCCTTCCCGGCGCGTTCAATCCGCCTACCAACGCCCACCTCGCCCTGGCGCGTGCAGCCCAGACCCAACACCGGTTAAACCAGGTAGCTTTTCTCGTGCCACGGGTCTTCCCACACAAAGACTTCGTCGGAGCGTCGTTCGAAGACCGCCTGGCGCTGCTCGAGGTTGCGCTCCGTGGCTCGCCGAGCTTCGCCATCGCTTCGTCAGAAGGCGGTCTCTTCATCGAGATCGCCCGCTCGTTTAGCGCAGCCTGCCATCCTTCCGTCGAACTGTTCTTGCTCTGCGGACGGGATGCCGCCCTGCGCATCGCCAATTGGGATTACGGCGACGGGCCTTCGTTCGCAAGCCAGCTCGAGGAGTTCCAGCTCTTGGTCGCCTCCCGCCAAGGAACCTACAGCCCACCCGAGGAGTATCGGGGCCGTATCCACGCCGTTGAACTGCCAATCTCGCTTGACCAGGTGTCCTCTTCGGCCGTTCGCCAAGCGATCGAGGAAGGGAACCCGTGGGAGCAGCTCGTCCCTGAAGCCGTCGCGAGCGAAATCCTAGCTCGAGGGCTTTACCGTACGAGGTGATTCATCAGGCGTTTGTGGCGCGAGCTCTCAGGTCGACGCTCATGTCGACCCATGACAGGATCGCGCGCTACCGCTAGTCCGCATTTCTCACCAGCGGTCGGCGGGGGTGGAAGCAAATGCCCGCCATCAGAGATGTAGGGGCGCGATTCATCGCGCCCGCTTGCGGACAGACTGTACGTTGGGCGATGTGCACGAAGTGTTGCCGCGCGCCAAGGCCGCCGGGCCTTTCGCCTCGTCCACCGCGGTCGTGGTGAGAAATGCGGGCTAGTGCGGCGCGAAAGGGTTTTCGTCCGCGCTCGGGCCGTAGATCGACGGCACGGGCACGTCGAGCAGACGCAGGTAAACCGACATCTGGCCGCGGTGGTGATACCAGTGATTGAGCATGAGCGAGCGGATCATCCCGATGCGGGGAACCGCCATCACTTCCCTCTCGCCCGCCACCAGCTTCCAGGTAGCCATAGCTGCCTCGTCTCCGAGACCGCTCAAGTATTGCTTGGCGTTCGCCACGCTTTCCTCGAGCGCGGCCAGCACCTCTTCTCTGGATTCGGCTTCACGTTGCTCAAACGAACCAGACTGTTCCAGGTCCAACTCGTCGGGAGTCACCAAACCCACAACTTGACCCGGGGCCGTCGCCACATGCAACGCCAACTGGCCCAACGAAAAGGATTTCTCGTGAGGCTTCCACGACAGCTTATCTTCCGGAACACGTTCGAGGACTCGTTTCGTAGTCGCTGTTTCTTGATCGATTTCCGGCAGCAAGGATTCCGCGACAAGCCAAGATCGAGTGAAGACGGCCGGATGGGACAAGCCTGTTTCCCGCCACGCGATCAGGTCAGCGGAGCGTACCAGTCACTTACTGCCGGCGCTTCGCAAAGTCGGGCTAGGCTGCCCGCCTCGCCCCGTCAGGATCGGCCCCTTACTGAATCGTGACTGTGACCGTGTTGGTCTCGAGACCGTCGACCGTCAGGACGATGTCCACCTCGCCGGCTCCGATCAGACTCCGAGGTATGGCCCCGATATTGGCCTGATCGAGGCCCTCGAAGGTGCCTTGGGGTACCGGGCCAAATACTTGTATGCCCTCGCCATCGATTGTGGCGCTTGCTCCGGACGTCAAACCCCGCATACCCGTACCGAACAGCTCCAGAAACACTATGTCTCCTTCTGGACCCAGGTCCAGCGGGACGGCTTGCAGGGTGCTGGGATCGTAGATCAGGCCTCCTGATCGCGAGCCATCGGCGGCCGCCCGGAGAAAACGCGCCGCGGCCACGCCGCTCCCACTGGCCGCGGCCGAGAACAGCGCCGGCGCGACGGTCGAAACCACAATGAAGTTCGTGGAGCTTTGGCCGCTGGCATCGGTCACGGTCACGGTCGCCAGACCGGGCACTATCCCAGCTGGAATCAAGAAGTTGATCTGCAAGGGAGAGACGGCAAACAGCGAAGAAAGAGAGCTGAGGTCGACCCGGTCGGGGGACAGCGCAGCCACGGCTTGGTTGCCCTCGCTATCGGTCACCGTGACCGTCGTTCCAGACAGGGTGGTTGGAAGCGGGATTGTAGTGGCGACCTCGAGGGAGTCACCCAGGTCCGTGCCGAAGAGAGACATGATTGCTTCGGGGGCGGCCCCTTGTTGGAAACTGGCCCCGTTGACGATGCCTCCCGCGTTGATGATGGGCGTAGGCAGAGGCAGATTGGGCCAAAAGATCACATCGGAGATGGAAAGCCCACTGGGCTGCCCCTCCTCGGTGAACAGCGGGATCTCAGGGATGTCTTGGCCCTTCTCGCCGCCCGCGGCAAACCGTTGAACAAGCGCCTCCGGACCCCCGGACGCAAACTGGCGTAGCCTCTCGCCCAAGCTCAGTGGCTCTTGACTGATCCCGGGCGTTGACGACTCGAACTGCTGCAGGGCTTCATCCGGGCGGGGCGGCAGTTGCGTGACGATACCGTGCAATTGAATCGGCTGGCTGTGATGGAGAATCTGTCCGTTGTACTCGATCTCCAAATACAGATCAAGGAAGTACCACGCTTCGCCTTCCCCATAGGGCTCAACGTCCAGAATTCCAACTGTCCCGTCCATGTCTTGAACGACCCCTCTCGAGGACTGGTGAGGAAATCTGGTGAACGGACGCTTCCACACGTTGACCGGTCCCTGGGAACCGGTTCCCTGAAGCGACAACTCGACAAGCTCTATCGCCACAAGATCGTAGGGTCCGGAGGACCGAAATGCCTCACCATTGGGGCCCACCGCCGCCAGGACTTTTATGTGACCCCAAGTATCGATCTCCTCGCCGTTGCACTTGAACCGCAGGACGGAGTGGGGAGGACGGTGCACTCTGGGCACCGAGCATTTGAGCGCGTTGAGGTTGTCTTCGTTCAGCAAGCCCAAACTGGATGCCGGCGCCCAAGGGGTCAGGCCCGTCGGAGGTCCCGTTCCCTGCCCCGGTTGGACGAGGAATAGATCGGCGGGGCTCAGACCCCCGGCCACCAGCGAGGATGAGCCTGGCGCGAGCGAAAACAGGACCACCCGCTGCTCCTCGCTATCCTCATCGAGAAAGATCCCCAGGCATATCGCGTCGACATCATCTCCTTCGCCCCGCTCACCTTCCTCGACCAGCCCCAAATCTGTGGACGGAATGAAGACACTTGGACGGCTGCCCCCGGACGTCACCAGAATGTCGGCTGGCCCCACACCCAGGGCGTCTAGCGACGATGATCCTTTGGCGAGCAAAAAGTAAACCGGGTTTTCCGGCACTCCGTCGCCGTTGGGGTCAACGAACGGTGTCGGCGGTTCCGTCAGACCGTCGACGTCGTCCGAAATCAGCAGTGGGAAGGGAGGCGCGGTGTCGCCGTTTTCGTCTAGCTGCTGCACGTTGGAGCCGAGTCTCGCGACTGAGGTCCAGAACTCGTCCCCGTGGGCTTCATTGGGTGATTTCTCCGACTCTTGCTTAACGCCGCTGCCCATGACCCCTTGAGAGCGAGGGTCCACGGAAAAGCGCATCACCATGATGCTGGCGATGAAGTCGGTGCCATAGGCGAGAGCATCGAGTTCGTCGGCTTCCGTCAAGCCCAGGTTGATTGCTGGAATGGGAGGTGGTGTCGAGGTTGGCAGGTCAAAGATGCCGGCCGAACTCAAGCTTGACGGACCACCCGCCGCGACGGAGAACGAAGGGTGCTGACCGACGAAATGAGCCGCGTGGCGCAGGATTCCCACCCTCGTGCCGTCCGCCGCGAACAAGTCCACGCCCACGAAGGTCTCTGCGGGAATGTACTGAGCTTGAAGAGGCGGAATAGCATTGATGACGGCCCCCAAGCGTACCGGTTGCTTGTTGTGCACCACACCCAGAGGCGTATCGATCTCGACGAAAATATCGAAGAAAGAGTCAGCCGGAAAATCCACCCCCGGCGTCTGCTGCCGGATGATCCCGCTGGACTCCCTGGTCGGGCTTTCTCGGACCGTAATGGGAAAGGAAGTAGTTCCTCCCGTCAAGTCCAAGGAAACGATCTCGGTGTCGATAACGTTCCGGCCATCGGATTGCTTCATGGAGTCGCTGCGCCGGATCTTTGTTGGCCCCTTTACGGTCGCACTCACGACTGGACCACCAATCGCACTCAAGTCGGCCTCCAGCCCGGCGGCGGACGGGAACTCGTCGAGCCCGGCTGGCGGATAGGTGGCTGCCGCCGGCAACGACAACGGCGTGATGGCGATCACCGTCGCGACTAGGAATTTCCCAACGCTTCGGAGTTGCATTCCGTGACCGTTTCTCGGCGCTTGATCAAGGTCCTTCGTGTGCCTCAACATGCCTCTCTCCTTCGGCCTCGGGGCAGCCTGCCGTTTGCCAGCGCAAGCAGTGCCCCCAACCCCCATCGCCAACTGCGCGATGATCTGGGTCGGTGTCACCGCGAACAGCGGCGCCTGCGATATGACACTAAGATTTCGCAACAGCTATGTGGTCGTCTGGGCCAGAGCGTCTCGTTAGGGCGCTGCCGGTATTCTTTCATCCGGAACACCCAAGCGGCTGTTGCCAAATCCGGAACCGAACGCTCCGACCGAATCCCGAAGAGTTGTACATTAAATGAGCAAAGACGAACGGCGATGTTTGAGGTTTTGCGGGGGTGCTCTTCATGACTGAGCCTGACGCCCATCGACACGCTGGCGGTTCGGATGAACGCCCCGAGCTGGGCCGCCGGGGACAGATCGTGCTTCTTGCCCTGGCCGGGTTGAGTTTCGGCGCCTGGGTCCTCAGCAGTCACTCCGTCTCGCGTGCGATAGAGACTCTTCGGAGCGTCGCTCAGAGCGCCGCTCGCTTGATCGGATACTAGGTGCGATGCTCTTTACGATCTACTACTTCGGGGCTGCAGCCCTCGCTGGAAGCCTTGCCGCCGGCCGCATGTTGCTGTCCCAGGAACCGCGATACCGGATTCTGGCAGCTCTCACATTCGGAACGGTGTTCCTGCTGGTTCCTTTTCACCTTTTGGGGTGGCTCGAGCTCATCGGGATCCTCGAGGCGATCCGTTTAGATCACTTGGCTGTCCTCGAGACAGCCATCCTTGCAGCGGTCTACCTGATCACGCGGAAGATACGGCCGTTGACTATTCAATCGCAATCGTCACGTCGTCGCGGCTTTGTTGACCGCCGATCTCAACCAGGATGGGAATCGCATCGCCAACAGGTAGGCCAGTCGGCATCTCGAAGATGACTTCGTATACCGCCACAAAGGCCGGTGAGAAGCCTGAGAATAGGACGTTCTCTTCCGGCACCTCGACACCCCCAAGGAAGATCTTAGGCTTCATCGTCGTCTCGCGGACCACGAGGTTTGAAAAGTCCGGCAGGCATTGGCCATCCGGATCACAGGAGTTCGTCCCATCGGCGATAAACGGTGTCACCGGCCCCAGGCCGTTAGCGTAGATCGTCAGATAATCGCCCTCTCTGGTTGGGCGGCTACTCTCGGCAAGTCCCACGCCAGGTCAGCGGCAGGCTCCGCATCCTACGTTCACGATTCAGCGTCGAACACCTACTTTTTCGCGTGGCATGGGCGTATACTGGGACGGTGCCAAGCTCAAAAAGGAAGTTCCGGTCTTTGCCGTTTTACTTCCATAATTAGGCGAATTTAAAACAATGGTCCACTGATAGCGCAGAATCCGCGAGGTGCCCCTTGCCAACCCACGAGACATCGCCGCCGCTCTGGATTAACCGTGTTCGTCTGCTCGACGACGCACCTATCGATGGCTCGGAGCCCAAGGAAGATGTCCTCAATCTGGATAGCCGGGTTGAACTCTACGCCAATACCATCCTTAAGACATTAGGACCCATGGTGCTCCACGTCGATGGGGCCTGGGGCCGGGGCAAGACGTCCTTCTGTAAGCTCTTAGAACGGAAGCTAGCCGGCCTTCGCCCCAAGGACGACCGAAAGCGAGATGCCACTTCGAGGGTAGCGGAAGTTCGCCCAGCTTGGTACATCGCCTCGGATGAGGGGGCACAGGTTGCGGATGCCATTCTCTACACCGTGGCTACCGCGGTCACCGGCCAGGATCCGGAAGAGTCCAGGCGTGTGTTGCGCACCTGGGGCACGAACTCGAACGGGGCGGCCGAGGGCGACTTGGTCCGGCTCGAAGGGTTTCGAAACTGGGCCGGGAGGGAGTTGGGATGGCTTCAACCCGACCTCCACACTCGAGCCGGGGAAAAGTCCAAAGAGCTCCGAGTTCCCCTTTCTGGGACGAAGGGACTGATTATCGAGGTCAAGCCGGCGCCAAGGAGTGTGGCGCTGATCTTCGTCGACGACCTCGACCGCTGCCGCCCGGAGCGCGTCGTCGAGGTGCTCGAAGCCGTGCGCACCTACGTTGCCTGCCCTGGAGTGGTGTTCGTCATTGCCGCGGACCGAGCCGTCGTCACTGGCGCCTTTCGAGATGCGGTGGAGTCTCTGGGGGCGAGCGCCACGCGACGCGCCAGCGACGCGCTGGAAAAATACATTCGCCACCGAGTCACGCTGCCCGGCCTGGGGGAAGTTCAGCAGACGAATCGGACGGAGCGCCTTCAGAGTCTCCAAAAAAAGCTCTTCAACGACGAGACTTTCGACCTCTTGCGGGGTCCACGCGGGTCCGCCGTCTCCGACGGCATCGGAGTAATGCTAGGAGACGTCTTCCGGCATAGCCTCTCTGTTCGGCGTTTGAAGCTGATTCTCAATCGACTCGCAAGTGATTTGGCAGCGGCGGCCGATCGGGCCCAACTGCGGGAGAGCGACATTCATGGAAGCCCTGGTGATTCGGAGCTGGGCCTTTGGAACAGCGAGGCCCTCAAGCAACTTCGAATCTCCTACCGGGACACATACGACGGGCAGACGGGTGAGGCGCACGACGCCTACCGCGACTTTTTTGTCAGCAAGCTCGTGAGGGTCACGGGCGAACAGATCTGGCCGGATCTGCTCGCAGGCTGCGAGCCGGGGTCGGAGGTCTTCCGGGATCGGGTCGCTTCTTTGGCCGTTCTTGGCGAGAACATGAACAAATGGCCGGAGTCTCTGCTTGAGCTGACGATAGACCGCATTGTCCCGCCCTTGGATGGTGGGGCCCCCTTCCCCCTTCCCGTCAAGAGAGAGATGTGCGAGTTCTTGGCGAAAGTGCTAACGACATTCGGCCCGGGTGAGGCTGAGGAACCACGCCGAAAAGAGCCCGTGCCGGAAGCGGATTTCGCCCACAAGCGAGACGATGTCGGCGAGGTCGTCGCCGAAGAGCTTGTTGCCGGCGAAACTTTTATGCAGACGGGCCACCCACCCCTCGCCGGCAAGTTGAGTGATGACGAGCTGATGCGCGAGGCACAGGAGCTAATCGAGCGGCTGCTGTCCTTTCTGGGAGATCACCCCGAACCAATTCGGGACTTGGCCAGTTTGTTGCAGGAGGTGGACCTGATTGTGTCCAGCCGGCCACCCCGCGAGCTGCAACGCGACCTCCTTGAGGCCGCTAGCTCTATCTGCGAACAGGCTGGCAAGACCGTGTTGCAAGCGACGCCGCAGGTTATCAACTTGGCTTATCGGGCACGCCAACTGAGTTTCCCGGACCTAACGGTACTGTATTTAGACACTCTTGAAGACCAAGGTCGGCTGGGGAAGGGCCGTCTTGAGGATCGTCTCGGATTCGCAAGTCACTACTTGGACCTCTTCGTAGTCGATGAGTTCTCGCCCGACAAGGAAGCTGATCCCCTTGCGCACGCGCTGGAGTTTTTCGGGAACATTCAGAAAGAGATCCCGAAACTCAAAACTGACAGCCGTGTCAAATTGCGACTCACACAAACTTTAGGGACTCTCCTTGCAAAGCTGAAGCAACATGACAAAGGCGTACCGGATTGGCTTGAGCCGCTGTTCGTTGAATTGGCTGACCCATACTACAAACGTTTTGTTGAGGAAAAGACTCCGCAGGCCGCCCTCGACCTGGCAAGGATCGAAGCCACCCGCGACCCGTTCCCGAGCGGCTTCTGGGAGTTCATCAGTGGGCAAGTTGTCGAGACAAAGGGACAGGAGTTCGAGTTCCTGCGCCTGAAACGTTTTGTGGCGGATGCATTGGCGGGCCAGCGGAGCACGGTGACCCGCCAGCAGGCCGTGGAGCTATACGAGTCTCTGCAGGGCTCCAGACTCTGGACGCCCACGGTCCTCCACAACCTCGCAACGCTTCATCGAGCTTTGCGCAGCGACCCCGAACGAGCCGGGCGCCTATGGGAAGCCGCCTACCGGGCGGGTAGCCGGGAGCCGCGTCTCCAACGCTCCTTTTCTCAGTTCCTCCGGCAGCGGAGTGAGGACCGACTCGCGCGCGCCGTGATGCGCGGTGACGATCTCCCGAAGGGTGTTCATCCTTTCGGAGCCGGTGCGGAACAAGAGAATGTTCAGCCGGAATGGGAGGCTGGGCCCGATGACGAATGAGCTGATGAACCTCTGGATCACACGGCTGGCCAGCCTGGCTGAAGCCCCAAACCCGGTGCCGGAAGATTCAGTCGAGGCGGCACTGGCCATCCGCATCAAGGACTGCCAGACCAACATTCTGGTGTTCGACGAAAAAGTAGAGAATGCTAGGAAGCTGGTGGTCCGTGCCGTGGAGAAACTTGCCCTTGAAGACTCCAAGATCAAGGACGATCAAGTCACCGGATGGCTTGCGATCGACGTGCCGATCCCGAATAGCATTAATCCGACCGGATTGATGCACCGCATGGTGAGGCGACTATACTTTGCTGCTGTAGTGCACGGACTGGCTGAGGTTCCTTCTCTGCGGGAAGCAGTGCAGTCCCTCAGACTCAGTTACTTCCAGACCCGCGGTTCGCTGACGACAGGCCAATCGTCCACCCGCACCCAGAAGGAGGGCGCCGAGTTCTCAGCCGCGCTCAGCCTTACCAAACCGCTGGCCGGAAAGTTGACAGCGGCTGAGGAGGTGACCGAGGTCGAGAGAATGTCGGCCGAGATGCAACGGATGGACCTGATGGAGAGCGAAGACCAGCTGCTCTACGATTTGGAGGTCTTGACGCAGCTTCGTATGCACGTTGACCGATACGCACAATTCGTTGACCCCAAGCTGCCGCGTTGGGAGCACGTGCGGGGTTGGTTCCGAAGCGCCTACGCCCGTTTCAGCAAGACCCCCCACTTCCAGCTGCGCCCGCTCTTCGTTTTCGAGGCCACTTCACTGACATCGGTCATCGCCCTGATGAACTTTCTCTCTGACGCGGCTTCCCTCCCAACGGCTCAGAACGCGGAGATTGTTGTGATCGGCGGGCCCGTTCTTTGGCAAGCCTTCGAGGCCGATCGTAGCCTCAACCATCCGATCTTCCGAGCCCACTTCGAGAAGTATCCTGAGAACCTGCCGGCGATGGATACGAGCTGGCTGGCGCCTGCGATCCAACGGATGATTGAGACAGACACGCAGCACAAGATCGCCCCGGAGGTCGTCCAAGTGTTAGAGACCATGAAGGACGGTCAAGCTGCGGCAACTCCTAGGCCGAGGCGACCCCGTCGCACGACGTAGGCCATGGTGGCCGCGCGGTTGCGCCCGACACACTTCGAACCGTAGCCGCTTGTTCCTTCGGCGCTCGGCCGCTTCCGGCGGCCGAGCGGGGCCTGGGGTGGGGCCGAAATCGGCCGTGCCAACGGCCGATCCCCTTCTTCCTGGTTCCCTCGCCCCATTTATTCGCTAGGCGGCGTTTTCCTAGCGCTAGGACTGCGCTAGGACACGATTTCGGCACGGAAAATCCGGCCTCGAGGACGCTTTTCACCACTCCCGCAAAACGCGGTCACAGACTTTTCACATTTTTTCTCCTCGCCATCTCAATGACTTAGGCCCCTGGGCCCTTCTAGCCCCCCATCCGTCCCTTATTCTGGTACGGGGCCCAGAAAACGAAATTTCGGAGCGATGACCCTGGTATTTCCGCCACTTTCTGCCACCGGCATTTCTCCGGCCTCGTGGGAACGCTAATTATGTCTCACATGTCTCACAATTCAGAAGAATTAACCGATAGGCGGGACACCCCCATCGCCGCCTCGCCCGCCTGCCAGACGGACGCCAAGGCCTCGAACCTCGCTCGGCAGCAGACGGCTAGCCTGTCTTTTTGGCCAGACCCGCGACTTTCTCGTCGGTTGGGTGGGCAAATAGCCGAGGGTGGCATTTTGATTCCCGACCCGAGTCAAAGCGGATTCGTTTATCGCCCAACTAGCCGGCGTCTCCGGTCTCAGTGTTTCAGAGCGTCGACCAAAGAGCCGCGGGCATGCACAGAGCGCGTCATCCCTTTGAGCAACGACGAGCTTTCCTAGTCGGTGCAGGCCAGCGTCAGAGCACCGGAAAGAGCCGTGTCCGTCAGGGCGCGTGAAAAAACCGGGGACCGTCCCAACCGCCATGCACGGACGGGGCGCTTTATCAATGACTTGCGCGAGGCGCGGGTAGAGGAAGGTGTGAAAAATCAGGGACTGTCACAAGCGGCGTTCTAGAAGTCGCGTAGAATCAATCGCAGCTTCCGCCGCGGGCTGACTGTCCCAGCATTTTTTCACGCCTTCCTGTCCCCAGGGGTTTTTCACAGACCCGTCAGGGCGCGGGCCCGCCGGATGGGCGATTCCGGTTCCACTCGAGACCAATTGTTCACCACCCGACGAAGGTACTTGACCCACCTGCCAATGCGGGGGCACATTCGAAGCAGAGGCAAGAATACGAAACGAACCCAATTTCGCGCAAGCCAATTACAAACAATGAGTTACGGTGATTTCAGCGTGCGCCGCCGGCCCGACGGGGATGGGGAAAAGCGGGTTAGCCCCAATACTCGTCACTTAGTGTGCCTCAGCCCTTGCGGGTTACAGAGTTACTATAAATAACCCAATCAGTGGCAGATGAACCACGAGTCTGGCCCCGTCAGGGGGCCGCAACAATCACAGCCCACGGCTTCAGCCGTGGGAAAAAGTGGCAGTGCGGAAAGCCCCGGAGAGGGCGACACAGCTCCCACACATGCTGCAGCAAAACCGGGGGTCCGTATGCACAAGCGAACAGGCCCCGGAGGAGTCTGTGGGGCGATGTGTCAGACCCCCGGACCGGCGAGATCGCCGGTCCCTACTGCCGCGGCTTGTGACGACTCAAGTAGGGACAAGCGATCCCGCTTGTCCAGAGCGCAACATGTCGCGCCGGTACATGACAAACGGTGCAATGCGGAAAAAACTCGGGGTTCTATTACAGCTTAAGTGAACGGTATTGGGGCTAGCGTCGAGCACCGGAAAGAGCCGTGCCCGTCAGGGCGCGGGCCGGGCGGACCGGCGTGGTTCCAGTTCGACTCGAGACCAATCGTTCACCGCCCGACGAAGGTACTTGACCCACCCGCCATTGCGAGGGAGACGGCTTCCTCGGCGCTTGGCGATCGTTCGCTCTCAGCGAACGATCGGGGCTTGGGGTGGGGTGACAGCGCGCTGCCGGGGGAGGTTCGCCTCTTGGGCTTGAGAGGAGAGGAGTGATCGCCCAAGGGGGACTCTTGACTACGATCACTGTTCCCAAGGGGGAGACCGCGAGGGCGGCCAAACGCTCGACAAGCGAAGGAAAATGACGAAACAAACCCAATCTCGCACAACAGACTTGTAATCAATAACTTGTGACTGGCTTGGGGCCGCACTTAACTCGCCCGAAGCGTGAGCACGTCTTCGTGAGCGGGTCTACGATGAGGGCCTTCATCTGTCGGTCGTAGCAATCGCGCCGTATGATGAAATCGGGTGGGGACTCCCTTCGCTGCTAGGCAGCTCCTAGTGGTCATTTTCGCCTTTGGCGAGCGACGGAACGTCGCGAAAAGGCATCCTTTTCGAGTTGCACGCGAGCGTCGTCGCCGAGAACGACGCTGACGATGTCGAAGCGCAGTCTGGCCGCATCGACCCCGGCTCGCCGGGCGTATTCGCCAGCCGCATGGATCAGATGTCGCCGCTTTCTCGCGTCCACTGCTCGTGCCGGCTCGCCGAACTCGACGCTAGCACGCGTTTTCACCTCGATTACGGCTAGCTGTTCCTTATCCCAAGCAACAAGATCGAGCTCCTGCTTGCCGTTCCGGGGCCGGTAGTTGCGCGCAACGATGGTGTAGCCCCTGCGGCGCAGGTAGTCGTAGGCCAAGTCTTCTCCCCTCCGGGCGTCTCGGAGGTGCTGGGGCAAGCGGCGGTCAAGCCGCGCCCTCAACCAGTCGCGAAGGGACTTCACTATGGATACTCCGCTTTCGGGACGGGGGAAACGAAAGCCTCGGGAACAGATGAGGCAGGGCCCAACGACCGGGCCGCTTCAGCGTTGGGAGGAGGGTAGGCTGCTCCTTCACTGGAAGTTAACACTGCTGGGCTGCCCGGTCAAGCGCGGTTGCGTGGCCGGAGGCAGAAGAGAAATGCTGGGTACGCTGTCTGCGCCCTTTTGTTTGTCCCCTTGCCCTGGTTGAAAGTCGAGCGCCTCAGCTTTGTCGTTCACCTGGCCGGCAGGATTGCCGGCCGCTACTTGAAACCTGGACCGCCAAGAGTGGCGGTCACTACCTGCCGCCTCGGTGGTGACGAACACTCGTGTTCGTCCTACCGCGTCGTCCGTTTCAACTGTCCGCAGGCAGCGTAGATCTCCCGGCCACGGGGCTTGCGGATGAAGCACGGGAAGCTGGGTCGGAGGATGCGTTGAAATGCGAGCACTCGCTCGTCGCTAGGGGTCTCGAAGGGGATGTCGGGCCCCGGGTTGAACGCGATGAGATTGACCCTGCATTTGATGTTCGCCAGAAGGCGAACGACACGGCGCGCGTCAACGTCACTGTCGTTGACTCCCTTCAGCAGGACATACTCAAACGTCAGCCGCTCCCAAGACCGCAGGGGATATCGTTTGCAAGCTTCGATCAGCTCATCGAGTCGATACTTGCTCGTAATCGGCATCAGCCGCCGCCGCACTTCCTGGGTTGAGGCGTTAAGCGATACGGCAAGCCTTGGCCGGCCCGGCTGACGGCCAAACTCGGCGATTTGGGGAGTGATACCCGCGGTCGACACGGTGACACGTCGAGGAGAGATGGCGATACCTCGGGGATCCGACAGTAGCTGGGTTGCCTTGATGACAGCTCGCAAGTTCAATAGTGGCTCACCCATCCCCATCACGACGATGTTCACCGGGCGTTCTCGGGGTTCCAGTTGGTGCTTACGGAGCAGTAATAATACTTGGCCGACGATTTCGCCCGCCGACAAGTCCCGCTCCAGACCCATCAGAGCCGTGAGGCAGAACTTACAGTCAACCGCGCAGCCGACCTGCGACGAAACGCACAGGGTGTCGCGCTTCTGCTCGGGGATGAAGACGGTCTCGATGGTCTTGCCGTCAGCGAGCTTGAGGAGATAGCGCACGGTTCCATCGATAGACGCGAATCGCTGTGCAAGTTGGGGCAAACCCGGGGAGAACTCGGCCGACAGCGTTCCGCGCAGAGCGGCGGGCAAAGTCTTGATCGCTTGAAGGTCAGCAACCTTCTTGCGATAGAGGCCTTCGTAGAGTTGGCGGGCTCGGTAGGTCGGCTCGCCGTAGCGGGCTACGACCCCAGCAAGATCAGCAAGATCTTTTCCCACAAGGGTTTGCAGCACTTCCCTATTTTAGCTCGCACTCTAGTGCCCTCAGGCGGCTCTGCTACAATACGTCCATACTCGCAGCGATCCTGGCAGCTTTCCTCGGATCGTCCTTCTCTCCATTCGGTGGATTAAGAATTGAAGTCGCAGCAGACCAGCCAGGGGACCGTCGTTAATACGGTCCTGCCGAACGGCCTTCGCGTCATCACCGAAGAAATGTCACATGTGCGCTCCGTCGCCGTCGGGGTCTGGGTCGATGTCGGATCGCGCACCGAAAGAGCCGGGGAAAGCGGCATTTCGCACTTCGTTGAGCACATGGTCTTCAAGGGCACGGCCAATCGCTCGGCAGACGAAATCGCCTGCTCGATCGACTCTATCGGTGGACACCTGGACGCTTTTACCACCAAGGAATGCGTGGCCTTTACGGCCAAAGTGCTGGACGAACACTTGCCTCGAGCCATGGACGTCCTTGGCGACTTGGTTCTCCATCCGGCGTTCCGGGAGGACGATATTGCCAAGGAAAAGGGTGTCGTTCTCGAGGAGCTGAAGATGGATGAGGACAATCCCGATTACCTTATTCACGAGATGTTTGCTAGCAATTTCTGGAAAAAACACTCGCTGGGCCGCCCCATCATTGGAACCAGGAGGACCATCCATACGTTCTGCCGCTCGCAGTTGCAAGAGTTTTTCCGCCGCACTTACCATCCCGGCAATCTGGTTATCACAGCGGCCGGTAACGTGAGCAATAAAGTCCTGGTGGGCCTGGTCGAGGAGAAGTTCGGAGGGCTGAAACAACAAAACCACACACCGCGGACGCGAGTTCCTATTCCTCAAGCAACGATCGTTCTTCGCGACAAGACCTCGCTCGAGCAGGTGCATCTCTGTCTTGGTGTTCCTGCCTATCCGATGGCTCACCCCAAGCGCTACGCCGGATACCTGTTGAGCACGGTACTGGGCGGCGGCATCAGTTCACGGCTGTTCCTCAAGATTCGCGAGCACGAGGGGCTCGCCTATGCGGTG
Organism: Bryobacterales bacterium; assembly: GCA_965248205.1. Lineage (GTDB taxonomy): Bacteria > Acidobacteriota > Terriglobia > Bryobacterales > UBA6623. Next base: position 3,448,254 of record CBDFIS010000006.1, on the reverse strand, counting down.
TTTTCTGATTTGAATATGTACCACGATACGGGCTGTCTGTCGGTGTACGCAGGCACTTCGGTGGAGGCGGCGACGCGGGTGATCGAGCAGATAGTCGGGGAGTTTCGGGACCTAAAAGAGAATCTCATCGGCGATGAGGAACTTCGGCGCGCCAAGGATCACCTGAAGGGCAGCCTCATGTTGAGCTTGGAGTCAACGGCCAGTCGGATGGCCAATCTGGCACGCCAAGAGAAGTATTTCGCCAGGTTTCTGACGCTCGATGAAGTCAATGAAAACATCGAGCTGGCCAGTGCAGAAGACCTTCGGGACGTTGCCAACGACTGGTTCCACCAGGAACGGGTCGCGTTGGCCGCGCTCGGCAACCTAGGTGGGTTCGCGGTGGAGCGGGAGCAGTTGGCCTGCTGATGCCAATCTTTGGGCAGCGTAAAAGGTCGGGCCCCTACACCTTTTCCTGGTGATCCGCGAGCAGCTGCTCGATTCCCACTAGATCGGTTGGATAGTGCCCCGTGTAGCAGGAGTAGCAATACTCGCCTTGCAGATCGTTGACGGCTTGGCGCAGACCTTCCATTGACAGATACGCAAGCGAATCCGCCTCGCAGTGGTCGCGGATTTCCTCGATGGGCCGCGTGGCGGCGATTAGCTCGTCTTTGTCGGGCGTGTCCACGCCGTAGTAGCAGGGCGAGATGGTGGGCGGACAAGAGATCCTGAGGTGTACCTCGCGGGCTCCTGCTTGGCGCATGATGCGAACGATCTTCTGGCTTGTAGTGCCCCGGACAATGGAATCGTCGACGAGCACGATGCGCTGGCCTGTGATCAGGTGGCGCACGGGGTTGAGCTTCAGTTTGACGCCAAAGTCTCGGATGGACTGTTTTGGTTCAATGAACGTTCGGCCAACGTAGTGGTTGCGGATGAGGCCCATACTATAGGGGATTCCGGACTCGGCTGCGTAGCCGATTGCGGCTGCCACCCCGGAGTCGGGAACCGGAACCACAATGTCGGCGTCCACCGGCGCTTCTCGAGCCAAGCGGCGACCTAGCGCTTCTCGCGACTCCTGCACCGGGCGTCCGAAAACAATCGAGTCCGGACGCGAGAAGTAAACGTGCTCGAAGACGCACTGGCAGCTCTCGAGTTCGGGCGCGAAGTGTTCGCGGTGAAGACCTTCGTCGTCGACGATCACCATTTCTCCCGGCCGAACGTCGTCAACATAGCGGGCGCCGATCAGGTCGAAAGCGCACGTTTCGGAAGCGAAGACGTAAGCCGAGCGGCCGTTGTGAGTCAGCGTTCCCACGGCCAAAGGCCGAAACCCCCTTGGGTCTCGAGCTACAATCAGGCGGTCTTTGGCGAGCAACGCGAGGGAGTAAGCTCCCTCCAAACGCAGCAGAGATTCTCGAAGGGCGTGCTTGAGGCGCTGCTCCCGAGACCGCGCCATGAGGTGCAGGATCACTTCCGTATCGCTGCTGGCTTGGAAGATGGAACCGCTGGTTTCGAGCTCACGCCTCAGATCAATGGCGTTCGTCAGATTGCCGTTATGCGCGACGGCGATTTGCCCCTTACTGCACTCCACGAAAAACGGCTGCGCATTGAGACTAGCGCTCTGACCCGCTGTGGAGTAGCGAGTGTGGCCAATAGCCATGTGGCCGGGAAGACCCTTGAGCACGGATTCGGTGAAGACTTCGGCTACCAGTCCCATAGCCTTCCGACAATGGATCTGTTGGCCGTCGCTCGAGCACATGCCGGCGCTTTCCTGCCCGCGATGCTGTAGAGAGTACATCCCCAGGTAAGCAAGATTGGCTGCCTCGGGGTGGCCGTAGATGGCAAAGACTCCACATTCCTCGTGGAAGTGGTCGTCGGTCGACTCCATTACGCGCTGACGTGTTGGCTGCTTCATCGTCGATCCGTTAACCCCAATTCGACATCAATACCCTGGAGCTGCCCAGCCTTGGCTGTGCTTGTGAGAGCGCGGGGAAGGTCAACCCAAAGGCGAACGTTCCTTAATCAGCGGGTAATGACGGCTGGGAATCCGTCCCAACGACTTTCTTATCGTCGAGCCAATCATGAATCTTGTTGGCCCGATCATGTTTCTGCGACCGCCTACTCTCTAGTGTAACGTTTCGTTACCGTTTCAACGGCGAAATTCGGAAAGGGAACCGTTACCCGTCGCCGTTTCTGTTCCCTCCATCTTCACTGCCGCCCCAACATCCGCTCGAGCGCGGTATCCCATAGTTCATACATCTCGTTTAGACGAGTTGTGAACAACTCGGCGTCGTTGAGACGGGCCGAGATCGTTTCGGAGTCAGTCTCGCCCACCAGGGGCGCTTCAACGTTAAACCGAGATGCCAGCTCCACGACAGCGGGAACGTCGTTGGGCGGGACAGACAGTAAGATGCGCGAGGGCGCTTCGCCGAACAGTAGGTAGTGGCAGGGGGCGTCTGACTGAACTTCGAGTCGGGCCCCTATGCCGGCCGGCCCGAAGCTAGATTCAGCCAATGTTACAGCCAGGCCGCCATCACTGACGTCGTGGGCTGATTCCGCCAGACCTTGACGAACGATTTCACGCATCGCCGTTTGGACACTTTTCTCATAATCGAGGTCGATGAGTGGAGGGAGCCCCCAGACTTGCCGAAGGACGACCTTCGCGTACTGCGAGCTGCCGAAACGGCGCGGCGCGGGATTGTCAGATCCCCCAAGCAAACCGCCTAGCAAGACAAGGGATCTCCCTGGCTGCCGGAAATGGATGCCCAGAGGCACAGTCATATGATCCACAATGCCAACCACTCCGACCACCGGCGTGGGGTAGATGCTCTCGCCGAGGGTCTCGTTGTATAGGCTGACATTTCCCCCGGTAATCGGCGTTTGAAAGTGGCGGCAGGCCTCCCCCATCCCCTCGATCGCGGCTACAAATTGGGCCATTATCTCAGGCTTTTCCGGATTTCCGAAGTTCAGGCAGTTGGTCGCAGCGATGGGTTCTGCTCCTACGGTCGAGAGATTCCGGCAGCATTCGGCAACGGCCAGTCGCGCTCCTTCCCTCGGGTCGAGCGAACAGTAACGGCCGTTGCCGTCCAGTGCCATGGCCAGCGAAATGCCCGCGTCTTTAATGCGAATCACCGCCGCGTCACCGCCCGGTCCTTGCGTCGTGTTGGTGCGCACCATATAGTCGTACTGCTCGTAGATCCAGCGCTTGGAGCAGATGTCCGGGGAAGCAAGCAGGGCCTCGACCCCTTCTCGAAGCTCTCGGTTCGAGGGTTCACCTACATCGGGTCCGTCGAGTGGCGCGCTCCGCCACGGTTCGCCGGCGGGGCGATTGTAGAGCGGAGCATCGTTTGTTAGCAGCGAGTTCGGGATCTCGCCAACCACCTCGCCGTTGTTTCGGACCCGCAGCAGACCGTCGCCCGTGACAGCTCCGATCTGAACGGCATCGAGACCCCATTTTCGGAAGACCTGCGAAATCTCTTCTTCCCGTCCTTGCTCGGCTACCAGCAGCATTCTTTCCTGGGATTCCGACAGCATGATTTCGTAGGGGTTCATGCCGCTTTCCCGTTGCGGAACCCGACGAAGATCGATCTCGATCCCGCTGCCGCCCCGCCCACCCATCTCGCAGGTTGAGCACGTCAGGCCTGCCGCACCCATATCTTGAATGCCCAAGACGGCACCGGTCTGCATGGCCTCCAGACAGGCCTCGAGCAGCAGCTTCTCGAGAAACGGGTCGCCGACTTGGACGTTGGGTCTTTTCTCTTCCGACTCTGCGTCGAACTCGGCGGAGGCCATCGAGGCGCCGTGGATACCGTCGCGGCCTGTTTTCGCTCCGACATAAATAACCGGGTTTCCGACGCCCGAGGCCGCACCGTAAAAGATTTGATCTTTGGGGAAGATACCAAGTGCAAAGGCGTTGACGAGTGGGTTCCCGCTGTAGCTTGGTTCAAAGACACACTCCCCGCCAATCGTGGGCACGCCAAAACAGTTGCCGTAATGGCCGATGCCACCGACTACGCCTTTGACGACGTGGCGGTTACGGACCCCGTCTTTGGGATCGTCCGGCATGCCGAAACGTAGGGAATCCATGACGGCGACGGGCCGCGCTCCCATCGTAAAAATGTCACGCAAGATGCCGCCTACGCCCGTAGCAGCACCTTGAAACGGTTCTATGAAGCTCGGGTGGTTGTGCGACTCGATCTTGAAAGCAGCGGCGTATCCGCCGCCGATGTCTACGATCCCTGCGTTCTCTCCTGGCCCGACAAGAACCCTCGGCCCCGAAGTCGGCAACTTTTTCAAATGCACGCGCGAGCTTTTGTAGGAACAGTGCTCGCTCCACATGACACCGATGATGCCGAGCTCGGTCAGGTTAGGCTCGCGGCCCAGACGTTCGACGACGCGCTCGTATTCCGAGGCCGTCAAGCCGTGTTGCGCGACAAGATCGCTAGTTGCTGCGCTCATTCTTTACCGAGATGCGGCGAGAACCGAAGCCATCGACTGAAGGATCAGCAGGCCGTCGGTGGAACCCATAGCCCGATCCGCGGCGCGTTCCGGGTGGGGCATCATACCGAGGATGTTGCGACCTTCGTTGAGAATGCCGGCGATGTTTCTGAGAGAGCCGTTGGGGTTAGCTTCTGGAGTCGCTTCCCCTTTTGGAGTTACGTAGCGGAAGGCGACCCGGTCCTGTTGTTCAAGCGTTTGGAGTGTCCCCTCATCGGCGTAATAGCAGCCTTCGCCGTGAGCGATAGGAATCGCGAGTACTTGCCCACGCTCGCAACAGTGGGTGAACGGCGATTCCACCGTTTCGGTACGCAAGTAAACGGTGCGGCAGATCAACGACAACTTCGGGTTGCGCATCAGCGCCCCCGGCAATAGTCCGGCTTCCACCAGAATCTGAAAGCCGTTACAGATACCGATGACCAACCCGCCGCGACCGCCAAATCGCCGAATCGCCTTCAGGACCGGAGAAAAACGCGCGATGGCGCCTGCCCGCAGGTAATCCCCGTAGGAGAAACCGCCCGGCAAAACCACGACGTCGCAGCCCGACAAGTCCTCTGACTCGTGCCAGATCGGCGAGGCCGATTCTCCGAGGTTCTTGGTCGTGGCGTAGAAGGCGTCGTGATCGCAGTTGGAACCAGGGAAGATGACAACGCCGAAGTTCATCGAGACTCAACCGTCGAAAAACACAAAACCACCGGCCTAAGGGGGCGGACAAGCCGTCAACGGTCACCCCCAGGCGAACGTAGACCCAGCTCTTTGCCTGACGTTCAAGTCACTGAAAAAAGACACTTTGTCACGGGTTCGCCATCCACGGAATGGAGAGGCGAGGTTAAATCAGGAAACGTTCGCAGAGAGGGGGGATGGGCCCGGGCCGACAATACGATAGTGTAGCATTTCCCCTCGACGAGGCTGCTGTTTCCCCGCGGCGTCAGTCACCCCCCGCGAGTTGCGTGGGGGGTCATGCCGTCGTTGAGCCAGAATCGCTGTGCGGGTTGGGGACCGCCTTTAGACCGCGAGTTTTCACTGCCCTGCAAAGCCATACCTTCCCGCGATCTCACGCGCGAGATAGTTCTCGACTTCGACTCCATTGCGTAGGATCTCCAAGAAAGCGGCCCGCAATACCTGCTCCTTGTGGTTGGTCAACGTTTCGCGGATTGTCTGTTGGACTCTGGGATCCGAGAATTCGCGCTGCCCGGCCGCTTCCTTTGAAATGAGCTTGAGGATCAGATACCCCCGTTTCGTTCTGATGATGGGGGATACGCCACCCGGTGACAATGACGCCACCGCTCGTCGCAACGCGATGTCGACCTTTTCAAGGCTCGATTGCGGAATGAATCCGAGATCGCCACCGTTCGCCGTGGAAACAGGGTCTTCGGAAAAGCTCTGCGCGAGAACATCGAAATCCTCCCCGTCGCGGAGCCGCTGTTCGATCATGCCGATTTTTGCAAGGGCGCTTTCCCGGTCCGTGGCGTCGTCATTCCGCAGATTCGGGACCGGCACTTCACTGTTGGGAGTCACAACAATCTCTGCGATGTGGTACTGCTGTTCGGGAAAGTTAAAGCCGGCCTTGTTCTCCTCGTAATAGGCCCTTATTTCATCTTCGCTTACCGAAACGGCCGACCTGATTTCTTTGTTCAACAGCCTCTCGATGGTTAGCGTACGCCGCAACTCCTCTCTGAATTCCTCGATGGTCATGCCGCGCTCGCCGAGATACTTTCTGAAAGCCTCCTCGTCAGGATGAAGCGCTTGGTGCTCTTCCAGGCGAGCCTCGACGTCGGAGTCGACGGCCATGAGTCCCGCTTTTTCAGCTCGCTGCAACATGGCATAGCGGTCGATCACTTCACGGAGCACGGTCATGCGAAGCATCTCCGCTTGGTCTTTCGTGGGAGGTTCGGCCATTTCGCTGACTTCGTTTTGGTAATACTTCTCAAGCTGTGCGTAAGTGATCTCGTAACCATTGACGACGGCGGCTACTTCGCTGTCGGCGCCTCTTTGACAACCGCAAAGCACAAGTACACAACCCACCCAGATACTGATTTTGCGAACGTCTGTCACCATGTTTCCCTATTGTAGTGCGGAGAAACTGCGGCTGATATACGAGTCTTAGGCCGGCCCAGGAGGAGGCCGGTCGGGCGCCGGCATCTACGATGAGGCGGGGGGAGGTTTCTCTTGTTCGGTAGCCTCGGATTCGGCTTGTTGTTTCATGCGGTCCTCGCGGCGCTTCTGACGCTCCTCGGCGCGCTTCTTGAGTTCCGAACCGAGAACCTCGAGCATCGCTTGCTCAGCACCGTCTCCCTTGCGGCTGCCCAGTCTGATCACTCTTGTATACCCTCCGTCCCGCTGGGCGAAGCGAGGTCCCAGCGTTTCGAAAAGCTTCTTGACGGCTCCCGGTGTTTGGAGGAAGGCAGCCGCCTGGCGGCGAGTGTGGAGAGTGTCCGTCTTCGCCAGAGTGATCATTTTCTCGACCAGCGGCCGCGTCGCCTTGGCCCTGGCGACGGTGGTAATCACCCGATCCTGAAGGATAACGCTCGTGGTGAGGCCACGAAGCAAGGCCCGTCGCGCGGAGCCGTCTCGCTGAAGTTTGAACCCCCCCTTGCGATGCCGCACGCTGTTTCCCTTCAGCTAGGAGCCGACCTCCACCGTTTCCGCGGTTTGGGCAACAGGCGGCGGCACCATCCGTCCGTGCTCGTCGAAGCGCATTCCCAACGACAGTCCCATGGAGGTAAGGATCTCCTTGATCTCATTGAGCGACTTGCGGCCGAAGTTCTTGGTCTTGAGCATATCGGCCTCGGTTCGGACAACCAGGTCACCGATAGTCTGGATATTGGCGTTTTTCAGACAGTTGTACGAGCGGACGCTTAGCTCCAGCTCTTCGACAGAGCGGTTGAGATGCTCGTTGAAGCCGTCGGCACTCGCCTCCGCCTCGACCTCTTCGGCGGCGGCGTCTTCCTCAAAGTTGATGAAGATCGTCATGTGATCTTTGATCAGCTTGGCGGCCAGCCCGACAGCGTCCTGGGGCGTGAGGGCACCGTTCGTCCACACCTCGACGCTAAGCTTGTCGAAATCTGTTACCTGTCCGAGGCGGGCTGCGTCGACTGTGTAGTTGACCTTTCGAACCGGCGAATGCACGGAGTCGATCGGGATGTAACCGAGAGCTAGGTCTTCGTCGAAATTCTTCTCGGCACTAACGTATCCTCTGCCTTGCTTGACGCGCATCTCGAGGTCAAGAATGCCGCCTTCGCTTACCGTGGCGATGTACAAACTCGGATCCAGAACTTCCACGTCCGAGTCGGCTTCGATGCTTCCACTCAGCACTTTGCCGGCTTCGGTCGCCCGGAGTCGGATGGTGCGAACGTCACCGTTGTGGAGTTTCAAGGGGATTTGCTTGAGGTTGAGGATGATGTCGGTGGCGTCTTCCACGACACCGGGGATAGGGCTGAACTCATGGGAGATACCCTCAACACGAACCGCCGTGACCGCGGCGCCCTCGATCGAGCTCAACAGAGCCCGCCGAATGGAATTACCGATAGTGGTGCCGAATCCGCCCTCAAACGGTTGCGCGGTGAACCGGCCATAGGTGGCGGTGAGAGAATCGGTGTCCGCCGCTAAGCGTTTTGGCTTCTGAAATCCTTTCCACATTCGCCTTATCTCCCTGTGAGTCGCCTTGTGTTTCGGGTCTTTCTATTCGGCTACCCGGGCGACCCAAACTTATCGAGAATACAACTCGACGATCAACTGCTCGTTGATCGGAATCTGCACCAATTCGTCTCTTCGCGGCATTCCGGTAACCCGGGCGCTTAGCTTTTCCCGATCAACTTCCAGCCAGCTCGGAGTCAGCATGTGCGCCGTGCTCTCCATTGCAGCCTGAACCCCACTGTGTTTGCGGCTTTTTTCACGAATCTCGATCACATCATCCGGTTTAACGATGAAAGAAGGGATGTTGACCTTGCGGTCGTTTACCTGGACGTGCCCGTGCCGCACCGTCTGACGGGCCTGGGATCGGCTCGTACCGAGGCCCATGCGGTAGGTCACATTGTCAAGCCGCCGCTCAAGCAGCGACAGCAGGTTTTCACCCACCACTCCCTTCATCTGCACGGCTTTTCGGTAGTAGTTGCGAAACTGCCTCTCTAGGACCCCGTAGATACGGCGTACCCTCTGCTTCTCTCGCAACTGCAGGCCGTAGCCGAGTAAACGTCGCGGACGGCTCGTTTTGCCGTGCTGCCCGGGAAAGTAGTTGCGCTTCTCAATCGCACAACTCGGGCCGTAGCAGCGCTCGCCCTTGAGAAACAGCTTCATGCCTTCGCGCCGGCACAGCCGGCAGACCGGGCCTCTATATCTTGCCATCTTGTCTTCCGTTCATTGTCTTCCTCGTCGCAGAGCCGGGTGCCGGGCTTTCGATGAACCGTCGGTTGCCGTTGCCCTCCGGTTCACACGCGTCGCTTTTTCGGCGGCCGACAGCCGTTGTGCGGAATCGGAGTTACATCCTTGATCTGCTTGACGTTGATGCCGGCGGTTCCCAGCGCTCGGATCGCCGATTCACGGCCACCACCGGGACCTTTCACCCGCACGTTGACCGTCCGCACACCGTGTTCTTTCGCCGCGTTGGCGGCGGTCAAACTGGCTTGCTGAGCTGCGAACGGTGTTCCCTTCTGGGATCCTCGAAACCCGAGCGACCCCGCACTGGACCACGCAACCACCTTCCCCGCCGGGTCGCTGATCGTCACGATCGTGTTGTTGAACGTAGCCTTGACATGAACGATCGCGACAGGGACTGATTTTCGCGTCCTGCTGCGCTTCTTCTTGGCTCCCTTTCCTTTTGCTTTAGCCATGCCCCCCCTAATTCAGCTGGTATGCGTTACTACTTACCTACCTTTTTCTTACCCGCGACCGCGCCCCGACGCGGACCCTTGCGCGTGCGGGCGTTAGTGTGAGTTCGTTGGCCCCGGACCGGCAGGCCGCGGCGGTGCCGCAAACCGCGATACGTACCGATCTCGATCAGGCGGCGGATGTTCATCGCGAGTTCCTTGCGCAAGTCACCTTCTACGGCACCCTCGGCTTCCAAGATCTTTCTCAGGTTGGTGATCTCGTCATCCGTCAGCTCGCCCATCTTCTTGCCGAAGTCGATGCCGGCACGATACAGCAGCGAGCGTGCCCGGGCGCGCCCAATGCCGAAGATATAGGTCAGCGAGATTTCCGCTCGCTTGGTTGGTGGTAGGTCGACTCCCGCAATCCGTGCCATCTATCGCCTCGAAACTATTACTCCGTTTTGAACCTGGGTCATCCTTGCCGCTGCTTGTGCTTCGGGTTCGTACAGAGCACCCGCAAGACGCCTTTGCGACGGACGATCTTGCAGTTGCGGCACAACTTCTTGACCGACGCTCTCACCTTCATGAAGGATCCCTTCGTACGATCCGCCCGCGCCGATCGTCGCGCGATGACAATTCGACTTGAACTCGGTCTCCCGGAAGGAGCCGCAAAAAGTCGTTCCTTCGCCGCCCCGAAACGTGGGCCACGAGGCGCGACTGATCGTTCAACTCGACCCGAAAAAGGTCGTTCGGCAGCGATTCGACTACCGTAGCCGCGAGCGGCGGTTGCAATCCGGTTTCTGAGCTCGCCTTAGCCATGGTGACTGCTTACTACCTCCGCGCGGGCTTCTCGGTCCCCGTTCGTCTCCTGAGGGCCTGTCAATACCCAAGGGCCGTTTTCGGTCACGGCGACACAGTGCTCGAAGTGCGCCGCGTGAGAACCATCGGCGGTTACCGCCGTCCAGCGATCCGACAAGACGCGAGTCTCCTGGCCGCCGGCGGCAACCATCGGCTCGATTGCCAGCACCATCCCCGCCCGCAAGCGCGGGTTGCTGGCGCGCCGGTCGATGAAATTCGGCACCTGAGGCTCTTCATGCAGCTTCGTCCCAATCCCGTGCCCGACGAAGTCCCGGACAATCGATAAGCCGTTACCCTCGACGTGACGTTGGACCGCCCCGCAAAGATCGAAGAGTCGTCGGCCGGCCGTCGCGTGCTCGATAGCCAAGTCCAAGGACTCCTTCGTCACCCGCAACAGCCGCTCCGTCTCAGGCCGAATCCGACCGACCGGCACGGTGGTCGCCGAATCGCCGTAGTAGCCGTCGAGCTGGACGCCGATATCGATTTTGACGATATCGCCCTCCCGCAGGACCCTCTGATTCGAGGGGACGCCGTGCACCACCTCTTCGTTGATCGAAGTGCACAATACGCACGGGAATCGCCGGCCGGCGGCGGGAACGTAGTAGCCCTTGAAAGCCGCTCGCGCTCCGGCGTCCGCGACCATCTTCTCCGCGACGACTTCAAGGTCTTGTGTCGTGACACCCGGCTCGACCATTCGAGTGAGATCGTCCAAAATGCGCCACACGAGCAAACCACTGGCTCGCATCTTTTGCAACTCGGAGGAACTCTTTCGGATGATCATTCTCGGTCTAACAGCTCAAAAATCAGTTTAGCGATCTCGTCTTCCGGCAACGACCCGTCCACGGTGTGTGTCGGTTGCCCCCGCTTCCGAAAAACGTCGAAGAGCGGACGCGTCTGCTGCTCGTAGGCTTGCAAACGTTCGCGCAAGACTTCCTCGCTGTCATCCGCGCGCACCACCAAGTCGGTGTGGCACGCATCACAGACATCGGGAACCTTAGGCGGGTGCGAGTATATGTTGAAGATAGCGCCGCACTTAGGGCAAAGTCGACGGCCGGTAATCCTCTTTGCTAACTCATTATATCCGATCTGGATTTCGATGACTACCGCAGGCAGTCCCAAACCATCCAGCACCGTTTCGAGCCGCTCGGCTTGCCGCGCAGTCCGAGGGTACCCGTCGAGCAGGAATCCCCCCTGACAGTCGGGTCGGCCAAGGCGTGCCTCCGCCATTCCGTTTACCAGCTCGTCGTCGGCAAGACGGCCTGCAGTCAGGGCAGACTGTGCTTGCCGACCCAGTGGGGAGCGGCGCTGGATTTCTTCTCGAATCATGTCTCCTGTCGAAATCTTAGGAATCGCGTATCGTTTGGAGATCTTCAGTGCCTGTGTGCCCTTACCAGCTCCCGGAGGACCAAACAAAACGATAGCGCCTACTGCTGCCGCCTCCGCCGCCATGGTTAGTTGTGTCGCCCCTGCGCCGCTCGATCGGGTCTCGGGAACAACATCAGGAAAAGGAACGGCGTCCCCGGATTCTCCCCGCACGTGGCGTGAACCCTTCGTAGTGACGCATAATCAGCTGCGCCTCAATCTGATTGACCGTGTCCATTGCCACCCCGACGACGATCAACAGCGAGGTGCCGCCGAAATAGAAGTTCACATTGAGACCCTCCAAAAAGGTGCGCGGCATAACCTGATCGAAGAAATCTCCGACCGGCCCCCACAGTTGGTGGAGTTGCACGCCGGCGATCATGAAGTCGGGGATAACCGAGATCAGAGCTAGATAGAGCCCCCCAACCATCGTGATCTTTGTCAGGATCTCGTTAATGTGATCCGCAGTCGGTCGCCCGGAGCGGATACCGGGCACAAATCCGCCGTATTTTCTCATGTTGTCGGCCACTTCCGTCGGGTTGAAAATGATCGACACGTAGAAGAAGCAGAAAAAGACTATCCCGACCACATAGAGAAGCTCGTAGAGAGGCCGGCCATACTGAATCGGATCGAGCAGGCTGGTCAGGAACGGGCTTTCTTGAAAGGCGAGCCGCAGCGTCTGCGGAAAGGCGAGCATCGAGGAGGCAAAGATCACCGGTATCACGCCGCCCGAGTTCACCTTAAGGGGTAGGTGCGTCGACTGCCCTCCCATCACCCGTCGCCCGACGACTCGACGGGCATACTGCACCGGGATGCGCCTTTCGCCTCGCTCGACGAGCACGATGAAAGCCACCACCCCCACCATCGCCACAAGGATCAAAGCCAGCTGCAGCATGCTCCATTGCCCGGTGACGAAGACATTTTCGTAAAGGTTTCGGATCGCTCCCGGCAGACCGACCACGATTCCGGCGAAGATAATCAGGGACATGCCGTTGCCGATTCCCCGTGCGCTGATCTGCTCCCCGAGCCACATAATGAACGCGGTCCCAGTCGTCAAGGTGACTACGGCCATCGCAATGAATCCGATTCCCGGATCGCTAAGACCGCCGCGCTGCAGCGTGAAGGCGATTCCGGTGGACTGAATGAGGCTCAGTCCGATCGTCAAGTAGCGCGTCCACTGCGTGATCTTTCGCCTGCCCAGCTCACCTTCGTTTTTGAGCTTCTCGAGAGTGGGGATGACAACGGTCAGCAGCTGTAGGATGATCGACGCCGTGATGTAGGGCATGATGCCCAGGGCGAAGATGGTCAACTGACTCAGCTGGCCGCCGGAGAACAAATCCATCATGCCCAGAGCCGTGCCCTGGGCTTGCTCGAAATACCGTTGCAGCTCTTCGGTATTGACGCCCGGGGTGGGAATATGCCCGCCGATACGGTAAACCGCGAGCATAGCCAGCGTGAATAGGACGCGCCTGCGGAGATCAGGAACGCGGAAAACGTTTACGAAGGTTTCAACGAACTTCATCAATCGGTCAAAACTTCGATCTTTCCACCGGCAGCCTCGATCTTTTCCCGGCCGGACTTAGAGAAGCGATGGGCCGATACGGTCACGGCGCGAGTAAGGGTCCCGTTACCCAAGACCTTGAGGCCATGCTTGAGCTTCTTGATCACACCCATCTCCTGGAGATTCTGCGGGGTGAAGGCGTCGCCTTCCAACTTGTCGAGACGGCCGATGTTGACCACGGCGAACTCTTTTCGAAAGAGATTGTGGAATCCTCGTTTGGGGACGCGGCGGATCAGGGGCATCTGGCCACCTTCAAAGCCGCGTTTACGGCTGTGGCCGCTCCGTGACAGCTGACCCTTTTCCCCACGCCCTGCTGTCTTTCCTGTCCCAGAACCGAAGCCCCGGCCAATGCGCTTCCGTTTCCGGTTTTGTCCGGCGGGGGGACGCAGTTGGCTCAAGTTCACTGTGACACCTTTACCAAATGGGGAATCTTGCGGATCATGCCACGGATGGCGTCGTCATCAGGCCGTTCCACGGTCTGGCCCATCTTGCGCAATCCCAGTCCCCGCACCACTTTCTTGAGCTTCTTCGGGGACCCAATAGGGCTTCTGACCAGACGAATCTTGAGAGTGCCAGGCATCGCTGCTTCCCTACGTCGTACGCGCGTCGATGCCTCGCATGGCGAATACCTCTTCTTTGTCCCGCAACTGGAGAAGAGCATCAAAAGTCGCCTTGATCACGTTGTGGGGATTCTTCGACCCGATCGATTTCGTCAGCACATTCTGGATGCCCGCGGCTTCGACCACGGCGCGAACTGCTCCTCCGGCAATCGTTCCTTTTCCGGTACGAGCCGGCTTGAGCAGCACCCGTCCTGCGCCGAAAACCCCCAGGACCTGATGAGGAATCGTGTGTTCGAGAGTGTTCACCCTGATCAGGTTCTTCTTGGCACGCTCGATTGCTTTTCGGATCGCCGAGGGCACTTCCTTCGCTTTGCCCTTGGCGTACCCGACGACGTGTTTTTCCGGGTCGCCAACGACCACCAACGCGGTGAAACTCAGGTTCTTACCGCCTTTGACAACCTTGGTAACGCGGTTGATGTTGACAACCTGATCCTTCAAGTTCAGATCCGCTGAATCAATTCTTTTTTTGTTTGCCATCGGCCGCTAAAACTCCAATCCTCCCTCTCGGGCTTCCTCTGCGAGGGCCTTGACTCGGCCGTGGAATAGATGGCCGCCTCGGTCGAGCACTACCGCCTTGATTCCCGCCTTCTCAGCACGCCGGGCGACCAGCTTCCCAACCTCCTTCGCCGCCGCGACGTTTCCGCCGTAGGAAGTTTCGCACTGCTTGTCACGCGTGCTGGCCGAAATCAGAGTTCGCCCGGTGCTGTCATCGACGATCTGCGCATAGATGTGTTTGAGCGAGCGAAAAACGGCCAGCCGGGGGCGCTCGGACGTCCCCCGGACTTTCTTGCGGATTCGCTCGTGAACCCACCGCCGACGCCGCCCTCTGGAGACCTGATGATACATATTCTCGGCAACTCCCTATCTACTTCACGCCAGCCTTGCCTTCCTTCTTGCGCAAGAGCTCGCCTACGTAACGAACACCTTTGTTCTTATAAGGGTCCGGTGGCCGTAGCGCCCGAATGTTAGCCGCCGTCTGCCCGACCAATTGCTTGTCGATACCCGAAACGGTAATCCTTGTCTGCTTTTCGACTTTAATGTCGATGCCTTCGGGCATGAGCAGCTCGATGGGGTGGGAGTAGCCCAACGAGAAAACCACCACACGTCCCACGACTTGCGCCCGGTACCCGATCCCCACGATTTCCAGCTCGCGCGTGAATCCTTTTGTAACACCGACGACGGCATTGTGCGCCAAACTGCGGATCAAACCGTGGAACGCGGCGTCTTGTTTTCGGCTGCGCCGTGCTACGAGTGTCGAATCCTCAAGCTCCAGCTGAATCCCCGGGGGAATAGAACATTGCAGCTCACCCTTCGGGCCAGTTACTTCGAGTACGTCGCCCTTGATGCTGACCTTTGTCTCGGCGGGCAACGGGATGGGTTTGAGACCGATTCTGGACATCGCTCTTACCAAATACCGCAGAGAATCTCTCCGCCGACGTTCTGCTCGCGGGCCTTGTCGCCCGTCATCAGCCCTTTCGAGGTGGTGAGGATATTGATCCCCATGCCGCCGATGACTTTCGGTATCGCTTTCGAGCTGGTGTAGACGCGCCTTCCGGGTTTCGAGACTCTTTCCAAGTGGCTGATCACGGGAGTGTGGTCGGGCTTGTAGCGAAGATACACTTTGATGACTTTCTTGTTGTCGTCCGTCGCGACTCGGTAGTTGGTTATATAGCCTTCTTCCTTCAAGATGCGTGCCATCTCGATCTTCGTCTTGGAGGCCGGCATTTCCACCTTGGAGTGCCGCGCCCCAAGAGCGTTGCGCACTCGCGTGAGCATGTCGGCAATCGGGTCCGTCATCTAGTTTCTCCCTGACTCCGCTCCAGGCCGTCCTACCAGCTACTCTTGACCACGCCGGGCAGTTCGCCTTCGAGCGCTAGCTGCCGGAAGCAGATGCGGCAGAGTTCGAACTTTCGCAGGTATCCGCGGGGCCGGCCGCACCGCTTGCACCGATTGCGGTGACGGGCGCTGAATTTCAGTTTCTTCGACTCTCGGGCAATCTTCGCTGTCGTCGCCATACGTTTCTCAATTTCAAGCTAGTCTCGGAAAGGCATTCCCATAGACCGCAGTAAGGACAATGCCTCAGGATCACTCGTGGCCGTCGTCACGATCGTCACGTTCATGCCCTTCATCTTGTCGACCTTGGCGTAGTCGATCTCGGGAAACACCAGGTGTTCCCGCAGGCCCAGTGTATAGTTGCCGCGACCGTCAAACGACTTGGTCGATATCCCGCGGAAATCACGCACGCGCGGCAGGGCGATGCTGATCAGCCGATCGAGGAACTCATACATGCGGTTGCCCCGTAGCGTGACGGCACAGCCGATCGCCATCCCCTGCCTCAGTTTGAAGGCCGCCACGGACTTTCGCGCACGGGTCACGACGGGCCTCTGGCCGGCAATGCGCGCCAACTCCGTCACCGCGGCGTCCATCAGCCGTGAGTTCTGAATCGCCTCCCCGAGGCCAATATTAAGGCGGATCATGGCCACTTTCGGCACAGCCATGGAGCTGGAGTAGGAAAACTCCTTGGCAAGTGCGGGCCGGACTTCCTGGGCGTATTTTTCCTTCAGCCTCGGGGTCACAGCCGCGGTCTTCTCCGCGGCGCTAGGTTCTGCCGTCTTTTTTTGACGATTCGCCATCACTTCTTTTCCAAAGGATTGCCGCACTTGCGACACACTCTGTTGGTAGGGCCATCGTCTTCTGCCTGCTTGGCGACCCTTGCCGGTCCGCAACTCGGACAGATCAGCATGACATTCGACAGATGGATGGGACCTTCTCGCTCCGCGATACCGCCTTTGATCTGACGCTGGGGGTTCGGCCGCACGTGCTTTTTCACCATTTGGGCGTGTTCGACGAGCACCTGCTGGCGCTTCGCGTCAACCTCCAGCACGCGTCCTTGTTTACCCTTGTCACGCCCCGCAATGACCTGGACGATGTCGTTCTTGCGAATATTTGTTCGCGTTGCCGGCAAAAGTCGCTCCCCTTACAAGACCTCTGGGGCCAGTGAAACAATCTTCATGAATCTCTTTTCCCGCAGTTCCCGGGCCACGGGTCCGAACACGCGAGTGCCAACCGGCTCCGCCGCCTCGTTGATGAGCACCGCGGCGTTCGAGTCGAAGCGAATATAGGTGCCGTCCCGCCGCCTGGTTTCCTTCCGCGTACGAACGATTACCGCGCGGACGACCGCTCCCTTTTTCACATTAGAGTCGGGCGCAGCCTCTTGCACCGAGGCAGTCACGACATCTCCCAAACCCGCCTTCCTGCCGGTGTTGCCGCCACGCGGAAGGATGCAGCGAATCCGTTTCGCCCCGGAATTGTCCGCCACATCGAGCCGCGAGCGCGTACCAATCATTTGCTGTTCTGCTCCCCCGGCTTGGCGGTGGTACGCGTTTTCGGGGACTCCTCGTCCACCGAGGCGGCTTGCCGGATCACCGTCGCCAAACGCCACCGCTTCGACTTGCTCAGCGGGCGACACTCCACGATCCGCACTTGATCGCCCAACCGCGCGACTTCCTTTTCATCGTGGGCGTAAAACTTTTTCCTGCGCGTCACAATCCTGCGATAGAGCCGATGCGTCACCCGTCGGCGCACTTCGACGACGATCGTTTTGTTCATCTTGGTGGAGACGACGGTCCCCACTTTCTGGGCCCGTTGGCTTCGCGATTCGTCCTGCCCGCTGCCTGCCATCAAATTTCTCGCTCTTGATCGGTCGGCTTGCGCTCGCCCCGAACTGTTAGGATTCGAGCCAGATCTTTCTTGAGTGCGCGATATTTCTTCACCCCGTCCGCCTGCCCCATGGAAATCTGAAAACGGAGGCGAAACAACTGTTCCCGCGTCTCTCGCTCCTTGGCCGTCAACTCCGCGGGATCGAGATCGCGAATCTGTTCCGCTTTCATCCCAAACCTGCCGCCGTCCGGCTTACGAAACGGGTTGTCACCGGCAGTTTCTGAGCGGCCAGATGCATAGCTCGCTTCGCCAGACTCTCGGGCACGCCTTCCACTTCAAACATCATCCGGCCCGGGCGGATGACCGCGACCCACTGCTCCGGCGCACCCTTACCTTTTCCCATGCGTGTTTCCGCCGGCTTCTTGGTAATCGGCTTGTCGGGAAAGATTCGTATCCACAGCTTGCCACCGCGCTTTATGTGGCGGGTAATCGCAACCCGGGCCGCTTCGATTTGCCGGTCCGTCACCCATCCTGTCGACAGAGATTTCAAACCGAAATCACCGAAGGCAAGCGACGATCCACGCCAAGCTTTGCCCGCGCGTCTTCCCCGCTGCTGCTTCCGATACTTGACCTTTTTCGGCATCAACATGGGCTATTGTCCTGGGCGCTGGTCCGCTGTGGCGCTATCCTTTGTCCTCTGTGGGTTCTGCCTCGTCAGGGGGTTGTGTAGTGCTTTCCGGTTCGTCTTCGGATGGTTCGCCGCCTGATGGCGGAGGCTCCTCTTCCGCGGACGCCCCCGTCGGTTGCTCTTCAGCGGTTGCCCGGCCAGCTTCCTCGCTGGAAGCTTCTTCCGTAGATTGCTGCTCTTCGGTTGCGGCTTGGCTCAGTTCCTTACTAGGAGCTTGTGGCTCTTCTGTGGCCTCCGCGGCGGCTGGCTGGGCGGTTTCCTCGCCGGCGGCCGGCTTGGGGGGATCCTCGCCGGCGGCCGGCTTGGGGGGATCCTCGCCGGCAGTTGTTTTGGGGGCCTCCTCGGCAGCCGGCGCTTGGCTGGCTTCTTCTTCAACGGGCGCGCGGGCAGGTTCCTCCACAGAGGACGCCGGGGAAGGCTCTTCTGACGCAGCTGCCTTCCCAGATTCCACGAAGACTGGCGGCTTAACCGGTGCGGGGCCGGAGGATCCTGGGCGGGGGGCTGGCGCGGCAGGAGCGGATCCGACAGCAACGTCGGCCCGAGTCCGGTCGACTGCTCGGGCGGCACGAACTTTTTCTCTCTCCCGCTCGGCCACGGACCTTGCCTCCCGACGACGAGCAGGCTCGAGTTCCTCCTGGCCGGCCGCCCCTTTCAGCAGGGCCTTCTGGTCCAGAAGATCACCCTTATAGATCCAGCACTTGACGCCGATCACACCGTACGTCGTATGGGCTTCGGAAAACCCGTAGTCGATGTCCGCCCGCAAGGTTTGCAACGGCAACTGTCCCTGCAGATACCACTCGCTGCGGGCGATCTCTCGACCGTTCAGTCGTCCCGCCACCCAGACCTTGATCCCTTTACATCCGAAGCGCAGGGCCGAATCCACCGCTTTACGCATAGCTCGCCGGAAGGCCACGCGCTTGATGATCTGCAGGGCGACGGATTCGGAGACCAACTGGGCATCCAGCTCGGGCCGATGCACCTCTTGGATGTCGATGTAGATCTCCCGCTGCGTGCTCTGTTGCAGCTCTTGCTTCAATTTTTCAATCTCCGAACCCCGGCGGCCAATGATGATGCCGGGCCGGGCGGTGCGGATCGTGATGCGCAGCCTATTGCCGGGGCGATCAACCTCAACCGAACTGATGCCCGCCGCCTTCAGCCGCTTCCGCAGTGAAGCTTTCAGCTTCAAGTCCTCATGAAGCAGCGTGGCATACCCTTGCTTGGCGAACCAGCGGGAGCGCCAAGGCTTGGTGTACCCAAGACGAAATCCGTATGGATGTACTTTCTGTCCCATGATTGTTGGTCGTTTTTAGTCGGAGTCTTCTTTCCCGTCGGAAACCGTGATTACGATGTGGCAGAGCCGATGCCGATAATGGGCAGCCCGCCCCATGGCAGCCGCGCGGAGCCGCGTTAATCGCGGCCCTTCGTTGACAAGGGCTTCTCGCACAACCAGCTCATCGACGTCGACGTCCTCCGTGTTTTCCGCGTTCGCGATCGCCGACCGTAGGACTTTTTCCACTTGAGACGCCACTCGCTTTTCGGTCGTCTGCAAGATGGTCAAGGCATCCCCGGCCGCCCGACCACGGATTAAATCCACGACTAGCCGCGCCTTCTGGGGCGAAACTCTCGCGTAATTCAGTTTAGCGGTCGCCTGCATGCCCTCAAATTACCTCGACGGAGCCGCGCGCTTGGCCCCCCTGTCCGAGTGACCTCGATATGTGCGGGTCGGCGAGAACTCGCCGAGTTTGTGCCCCACCATGTTTTCTGTAATGAAGATGGGGATGAACTTTCGTCCATTGTGCACCGCGATTGTGTGACTCACCCACTCCGGTAAGATCGTCGAGCGCCGTGACCAAGTCTTGACCACCTTTTTTTCCTTCAGGGTATCCTGGGCAGCAAGCTTCTTGGCCAAGTGTTCGTCGTAGAACGGCCCCTTTTTCAACGAGCGACCCATTTTATCTATTCCTCGTTAGTCCCCTATTGTCACGTCTTCTGCCCTCGGCGCGAGATGATATAACGGTCCGTCCGAGGATTGTTGCGGGTTTTGAAACCTCGGGTGGGCTGCCCCCAGGGAGTGACGGGGTGGCGGCCGCCGGAGGATTTTCCCTCGCCTCCACCGTGTGGGTGGTCCACTGGATTCATCGTCACGCCTCGATTGTGAGGGCGTCTGCCCAGGTGGCGGCTGCGCCCCGCCTTACCCAAGGAAATGTTGCCTTGGTCTGCGTTGCCGACCTGCCCAATCGTCGCCATGCAATCAATTAACACCCGGCGGGTCTCGCCCGACGGAAGCTTCAGTAACCCGTACTTGCCTTCTTTGGCGATCAGACGGACTCCGACACCGGCTGCCCGCGCCATCTGTCCACCTTTGCCGGGCCGCAGCTCCACATTATGCACGACGGTCCCCGGCGGTATGTGGCGCAGGGGCAGTGTGTTGCCCACCAGGATGTCGGCGTCAGGCCCAGACATGAGTTTCATGCCCACCTTCAAGCCCGCCGGCTGGAGAATGTAGCGCTTTTCTCCGTCGGCGTAATGCAACAGAGCTATATTCGCCGATCGGTTCGGATCGTACTCGATCGACGCCACAACAGCCGGTACGCCATGCTTCTCCCGCTTGAAATCCACCAGGCGGTAACGCCGCTTGTGCCCGCCGCCTCGGAACCAAATGCAGGTGCGGCCTCGGTTGTTGCGCCCGCCGGACCGCTTCTTGCCGGCCACGAGCGACTTCTCCGGCCGATCGCGGGTCAACTCTTCCCGCGAGACGCTGGTCTGGAATCGCCTGGCACTCGAGGTCGGCCGGTAGGTCTTGATGGGCATGACTGGCTCCGCTAGATCTGGGCGTACTCCACCATTTTTCCGCCTGCTTTGAGCTTGACGTAGGCTCTCTTCCAATTAGAGCGATAGCCCGCGGAACGGCCGCGGCGGCGGAACTTTCCCCGGTAGTTCGCCGTGCGCACGTTCTCGACCTTCACGTTGAAAGCCTTCTGCACGGCGTTCTTGATGTCGGTCTTCGTCGCCTTCTGATGCACGCGGAAACACAGCGTCCGTTCGAGCGCTCGCAGCCCTTCGCTTTTTTCCGAAATCAGCGGCCCCCGGATCACCTCGTAGGGGCTCACGATAACACCTCGCAGCAATGCTTGGCCGCCGGTGCGGCAATCAGCACGACCTCGGATCCGAGCAAGTGATAGGGGTGCAATTCGCGGCTGTTCATGAGCCGCACGCCGGGTATGTTGCGGCTCGAGCGCCGCAGGTTTTCGTTGTTGCTGTTATCCACCAGCAATACCGATCCCGCGGCGTCCAAGCGATCCAGAATCTGGTTGAAATCCTTCGTTTTCCCACTTGCGAGGGCAAACTCTTTGACTACCCGTAACGCTCCGTCGTTCAGTCGGACCGTGAGAGCGGACCGAAGTGCGCCCAGCAGCATCTTTTTCGGCAGGTGGTAGCTGTAGTCTCTCGGTCGGGGCCCGTGGACCGTGCCGCCACCCTTCCACAGCGGCGATCGAATCGATCCCGCCCGCGCACGGCCCGTGCCTTTCTGACGCCACGGCTTGCGGCCCCCTCCGGCAACCTCGCCGCGGGTCTGTACCTTATGGGTTCCCGCTCGACGACCGGCTTGATAGTGGCGCACGGCATGGTAGAGCAGGTCTGCGTTGACGGACACGCCGAAGACTTGATCCGCCAGCTCTACCTTGCCTACAACCTTGTTGTCGAGATCAATGATGTCGACCGCGGGCATCCTTATATCCTCGTTCGGCGGACGATAACATAGCCACCGCTGGGGCCCGGAACAGCCCCCTTCACCAAGATCACATTGTCATCGACGTTGACTTCCACGATCTCGAGATTGCGCGCGGTGACGCGGCTGTTTCCCATCCGGCCGGGCAGCCGGGTCCCCTTAAATACACGGGATGGGTAGGAACTCTGCCCGATGGACCCCGGCACTTTGTGCGACATCGAGCCGTGCGTGGCGGGACCGCCGCTGTAGCCGTGTCGCTTGACGACACCTTGAAAACCGCGTCCCTTGCTATTGCCGATCACATCCACCTTTTCGGCAACTTTGAATTCTTCCGCCAAGACTCGGTCCCCGGTCTTGAGGTCACCCTCGGTATTGCTGCTCCCTAGCCTCAATTCTCGGAGAAAGCGAGCCGGCTCGACGTCAGCTTTCTTGAAGTGTCCTGCCATCGGACGCTTTACCCGATTGGGTTTCACGAATTCGACTAGGCCCAACTGCACGGCGTCATATCCGTCCTTGGCAAGTGTCTTGCGCTGCACAACGACACAGGGTCCCACCTTCAGCGCCGTGACCGGCACTACCCGACCGTCCGGTCGGAAGACCTGCGTCATCCCCACTTTCTTTCCTAGGATTCCCGGTGCCATCTGTTTCCGAAGTGCTGTTTGCGCGTTTAAGTAGCCCCAGCTTTACTCGCTCCGAACGCCTTGATCTCGACGTCGACGCCGGCCGGTAGATCGAGTCGCATCAGGGCGTCGACGGTCTCTTGGGTTGGTTCCAAGATATCGAGTAGACGCTTGTGCGTGCGGACCTCGAATTGCTCGCGTGAACGTTTGTCGGCGTGCGGTGACCGCAGCACCGTGTATTTGTTCTTGACCGTCGGCAGCGGAATGGGTCCGGCGACCGTTGCGCCCGTCCGCTTCGCCGTGGCGACAATTTCACCCGTTGATTGGTCGAGCACCCGGTAATCATAGGCCTTGAGCCGGATCCGGATTCTTTCCTTTGCCATGGCTCGTTATTCCACGATATCGGTGACGGTACCGGCGCCGATGGTGCGGCTGCCCTCGCGGATGGCGAAGCGCAAGCCCTTCTCCATGGCGATCGGCGAGATCAACTCGACGTTCATGGTGACGTTGTCGCCCGGCATCACCATCTCCGTCCCCTTCGGCAGCTCCGCCACCCCGGTCACGTCCGTCGTCCGAAAGTAAAACTGCGGCCGGTAGCCGCTGAAAAACGGCGTGTGCCGTCCCCCTTCGTCCTTCTTCAATACATACACTTCGCCTAGAAACTTCGTGTGCGGCGTGATCGATCCCGGCTTCGCCACCACCTGCCCGCGCTCCACCTCGTCCTTCTCCAATCCCCGCACCAATAACCCCACGTTGTCGCCCGCTTCCCCCTGATCCAATAACTTCTTGAACATCTCGACACCCGTGATCACCCGCTTCTGCGTCTCCCCGAATCCGACGATCTCCATCTCCTCGCCCACCTTCACCGTCCCTCGCTCCACCCGGCCCGTCACCACCGTGCCGCGCCCCGAAATCGAGAATATGTCCTCGATGGGCATCAGAAACGGCTTGTCCTTTTCTCGCTGCGGCGTCGGGATGTAGGCGTCCACCGACTCCATCAGCTTCTCGATGTCCTTCTCCGCCGCCTCCTCCCCGTTCAGCGCATTCAGCGCCGATCCCCCGATCACCGGAATGTCATCCCCCGGAAACTCATAGCTCGACAGCAGTTCCCTGACTTCCAGCTCCACCAGCTCCAAAAGCTCCGGGTCGTCCACCGCATCCACCTTGTTCAGAAACACCACGATGTAGGGCACCCCCACCTGGCGAGCCAACAAGATATGCTCCCTTGTCTGCGGCATCGGCCCGTCCGTGGCCGCCACCACTAGAATCGCCCCGTCCATCTGCGCCGCCCCGGTGATCATGTTCTTGATGTAATCGGCATGTCCCGGACAGTCGACGTGCGCGTAGTGGCGGTTCCCCGTCTGATACTCGACGTGCGCGACCGCGATCGTGATCCCCCGCGCCTTCTCCTCCGGCGCGTTGTCAATCGAATCAAACGATCGAAACGCGACGCTCGCGTCGTGCTTCTGCAAGACCTTCGTGATCGCCGCCGTCAACGTCGTCTTGCCGTGATCGATGTGCCCGATCGTCCCCACATTCACGTGCGGCTTCGAGCGATCAAATTTCTCCTTCGCCATGCCTTTCGTCCTCTCTCGGGCTAATGCAGTTGCACCGGCGCCAGATGCGATCGAACAATGAATGATCCGGCCGCCCGAGGCTCTCGACCTTTTGCTGGTTCCCCCGGTTCAACGTCCGTCGTTGCTGCCCGCCTCCTGAGTCCCCTATTTGAAGACTCCTCCCTGCACTCTGTGCACAATAGCTTCGGAAACTTGGAGCGGCGCTTCTTCGTGACCCTTGAGGTGCATCGTGTGCGTGCCGCGTCCTTGCGTCCTCGACCGCAGGTCCGTAGCGTAGCCGAACATTTCCGCTAGGGGCACAAGCGTCCGGATGATTTGCGATCCACCCCGCAGTTCGAATCCCTCGATTCGACCGCGCCGGGAGTTGATATCGGCGATCACGTCGCCCATATACTCCTCCGGTACAACGACCTCAACCGACATGATCGGTTCCAGTAGGACGGGATCGGCCTTCTGTATGGCCTGCTTGATAGCCATCGAGCCGGCGGTCTTGAACGCCGGCTCCGAGCTGTCAACCTCGTGAGAACTGCCATCTAACAACGTCACCCGCACGCCGACGGTCTCGTAACCCGCCAGCATGCCGGAGCTCATCGCCTCCCGGACACCCTGCTCCACGGGCTTGATATATTCCTTGGGGATTGCGCCGCCCACGATCTTGTTGACAAACTCGAAATCGGCATCCGCAAGCGGCTCGACCATGATCTTGCAGTGGCCGTACTGGCCACGGCCACCGGTCTGCCTCACGAAGCGTCCCTCGCCTTCCGCGGCACGCTGGATCGTCTCCCGATAAGAAACCTGCGGCTTGCCGACGTTCGCCGAAACCGCGAATTCCCGCAACAAACGATCGACCAGAATCTCGAGATGTAGCTCGCCCATTCCGGACAGTATCGTCTGTCCGGTTTCCTCATCCGTTTCGACCCGGAACGTGGGATCTTCTTGCGCCAGTTTGCCCAATGCCATTCCGATCTTCTGCTCGTCTGCCTTCGTTTTCGGCTCGATGGCCAGCGAAATCACCGGCGTCGGGAAATCGATTTCCTCGAGGATGATCGGGGCCTTCTCATCGCAAACGGTGTCGCCTGTTTGCACGGTCTTCAACCCGACGGCCGCGATGATGTCCCCCGCGCCGGTTTCCTCCACGTCTTCGCGTTTGTCGGCGTGCATGCGCAGCAGACGGCCGATGCGCTCGTTGCGGCTTTTGGCCACGTTGTAGACGCTTTGCCCGGTCTTGAGACTACCCGAATAAACGCGCAAGAATGCGAGCTGTCCTACGTAGGGATCGGTCATGATCTTGAAGACGAGGGCCGAAAACGGCTCCCGGCTATCCGCTTTGCGGGTAAGAGTCTTGACCCCTTCGAGGTCGGTGCCTTGGACGGGCGGAACGTCGAGGGGAGAAGGCAGGTAGTCCACGACCGCGTCCAGAAGCCGCTGCACGCCCTGGTACCGAAAGGCCGAGCCGCAGAGCACCGGCGAAATCTTCATGGCAGTTGTGGCTCGGCGGATGCCGGCCTTGAGATCCGCTTCGGTGATCGTCTCACCCTCGACGAACTTGCTGAAGAGCTCGTCATCTTGTTCGGAGACTCGTTCAATCAGCTGGGCTCGCCGCTCGGCCACCAACTCGTTCATCTCTTCAGGAATCTCGCCTACGTCGTATTTCGCCCCGAGCGTCTCCGCGCGCCAAAAGATCGCCTTCAACTCAACCAGGTCGACGACGCCTCGTAGACTATCTTCGCTTCCGATCGGAATCTGTATCGGGACAGCATTGGCTTTCAAGCGCTCTCGCATCGTCTCGACGGCACGGTCGAAATCGGCGCCGACCCGATCCATCTTGTTAATAAAGGATATGCGGGGAACCTGGTACTTGTCGGCTTGTCGCCAGACT
This sequence comes from Bryobacterales bacterium, assembly GCA_965248205.1. GTDB lineage: Bacteria > Acidobacteriota > Terriglobia > Bryobacterales > UBA6623. Next base: position 3,422,424 of record CBDFIS010000006.1, on the reverse strand, counting down.
GTCTCCGACTGAGGTTGGACACCGGCCACGGCGTCGAAAAGAGCAATCGCGCCGTCCAAAACCCGCAGACTCCGTTCGACTTCGGCGGTGAAGTCTACGTGCCCGGGCGTGTCGATGATGTTGATTTCAGAATCGCGCCAGAAGCAAGTCGTGGCCGCCGAGGTGATAGTGATCCCTCGCTCTTGCTCCTGCTCCATGTAATCCATGATGGTGGTGCCTTCGTGCACCTCACCCATGCGGTGCGTCCGCCCCGTGTAGTAAAGGATCCGCTCGGTCGTAGTCGTCTTGCCGGCGTCGATGTGCGCAGCAATGCCGATGTTGCGAACCTTGTCGAGTTGGACGCCGGCAGGCATGACGGTTTCCTCAGTGAGTTGAGCCTCTGGGGCAAGCCAATCACCATCGGTAGTGTGCGAAAGCCTTGTTGGCCTCCGCCATTCGATGAACGTCCTCCCTTTTCTTGATGGCCGACCCCCTAGAGGCAGCAGCCTCTAGAATCTCGGCACAAAGTCTTTCCGCCATCCTTTTCTCACTACGCGCCCGGGCGTAGGAGATCAGCCAGCGAATGGCCAAGCTGGCACGCCGATTCTGCTGGACTTCGATCGGCACCTGATAGTTCGCTCCGCCAACGCGGCGTGACTTGACCTCGACGACGGGCTTACAATTCTCGACGGCCTTCTTGAAGAGCTTGAGGGGGTCCTCGTTGCCTTGTCCGCGAATCATATCCATCGAACTATAGAAAATCCGCTCAGAGACTGATTTCTTGCCCTCCCACATCAGGCAGTTGATGAACTTGGCCACCAGCGTCGAGTTATAGACCGCGTCGGGCGGCGGCGTTCGAGGCTCGATTTCTCGTCGTCGGGGCATGTTTATATTCGGCTCCCGCGGTTACTGCTTCGGGCGCTTCGCTCCATACTTGCTGCGCGACTGTCGGCGATCGTTGACTCCCGCTGCGTCTAAGGTGCCTCGAATGACGTGATAACGAACGCCGGGGAGATCCTTGACACGGCCCCCTCGAATCAGCACGATCGAGTGCTCCTGCAGGTTGTGACCGACGCCCGGGATGTAGGTCGTGACTTCAATCTTGTTCGTCAGCCTCACGCGAGCTACTTTTCTCAGCGCTGAATTCGGTTTCTTCGGCGTGACCGTGTAGACGCGCGTACACACCCCGCGCTTCTGTGGACACTTCTGTAGCGCCGGGCTGGCCGTCGCATAGCGAGGACGTTTCCTCCCGTGGCGCACTAATTGATTAAATGTCGGCACCGTTCACCTTCTTGGAAACATCAAGCGCTTGCCTGTCCCAGCGCCTGAACGACGCAACGGCACAGAAAGCACAGGTTCAGTAAGCGATTCTCTTCCCGGTTGAGCTCTGTCGCCTTAGACGATCCGAAGAGCCCGGATCTTATCGGCGACATCCCAAGCTAGAAGCTACCCTTCGCTTGGGGAGTCTAACCCCTCAACAAGCGAAACCCACTACAGACCGCCCAGGCAGTAACTGCCTTGCCCTAGGTCGGCTGTCACCGAACCCGAATTTGCTGGAGTCGGAAAATGGACAGCAGTATTAGAACGCGCGCTAAGTCCTGCTTCAACTATATCGAACCGGGAGAAACCATGTCAACCGCAAAGCCGTCCTATCTGGCCAAGAATAAAGACCTTTACGCCCGCCTATTCCTCCGAGTGGCCGTGGACGACGAAACCGATCAGCTCGCCGCCGGCTTCGAGGTCGAGCACCCAGTGCTCGTAATCATTTTGCCAGAGGTGAGGGGCTTCTTCTCCCTCGGGGAATCCAACCCGAAGAACCGTCGGGTGCGGGTTGCCAACCCGAAGCGTCATGGCCACCAGCTCGTCGAAGCCGCGGTTTTTCGACGGTTCCGGGTCCTCGGCGATCGGGGTCAGCAGGGCGAAGTCTCGACTCGCCGCCACCCCCATGTGATTGCCGTCTTCGGGATGGAGTCCGTAACGCATTGTATAAAGGCCTGGAGGGACATTTTGCCGGCGAAAGTCCGAACCCTTTTCCGGAAATCGCGCTACCCCGAGGAAGGCCCCCTCAGGGATCGTCTCAAAGCGCACACCGTACTCCACGACCGGCTCGCCGCTGAAAGACGTCGAACGGCCCCAGAATTCCGCAACCGACTTGCCGTCAGGCCCGTTGACGCGGACGCCTTCGGACACAATCGTGGAAAGAATCGCCTCGCTGACCTTGTCCTCCGGCAGCGGATCGGCGGACCCTATCTGAAACTCTCCCGCGGCCACGGGCAGCCATAGGGCGAGCAGAAACACAACGGCTGCCGCCCAGCCCACACTTCTCACGACAAAACAGTAGGGGCGGGCCGCTGCGCCCGCCCAGAGAAGTTCTCTCGAGGTTGGGCTGATTGATCGAAAGGGACGGAGTGTGAATCCTGCGAATGGGCGGACACGGCGGTCCGCCCCTACAAAGCAAAGTTCATTCAACGCCGGTCGTCTGAACGCTGGTGAGAAAACCTGGCTGGGCAGTGACGTTCTCATCGGGAATACCATGCCTGTGCTGACGAAACCTCGCGACGAGCAGTTTCTTTTTTCTTCAACCTCGCCCGCGGGTCCGGCCTGCTCTTGGTCGACAAACGTGGCTTCTAAAAAGGACAGGGGCTACGAATAGCAGCCCCTGCTGTTCCCCAACCTTAATATACAGAGCGTTTTACGAGTCTTAGTCCGTGTACTCGCCGTCGCTCAGCGAAAAGGTCCCCAAGTACGCGCTGCTGCGCCTCGGGGCGCTGAAAACTACACCGAGTCCCTCACCGCTGAAGCGGTTCTCCAGGGCGAACGCTGGCATGGCGTGTGAGAGCCTGGCAAGCGGAGTGTAATAGAGGTCGTCCAAGTGGCACAAGGAATCGGACTCGACAATGGCTCGCGTCTCAACATGCACCAGCTTGCCGGCGGTCAGCGTCGCCCGCTTGGCGTGAATATCGCCGTGGACGTCTAGGGCGATCGGCGCTGTATCCGTACGGACTACGTCGTCCAAAAGGTCCCCACTGATGTTTTTCGCGAAGGATGCGAGTGCCTCCCGCTGACCGGCCGAAGCTCGCTCGTCGAAGATCAGCACGGCCTTCGTGGGATACGGGTTTCCGAACGGATCACCGAGCGTCGAGCGAGCCTTCACAATAGCCACAACGCCCAAGCCGTCAAGTGAAACATTGTTCCAACTGCCTTCGTTCACCTGCCAGCCCATGACCGCCAAATCTCCGCGCAAACCCATTTCCGAGTTGGCGAAGCAGTGTGAAGCGTAGATCTCCGCATTTCGGGCTTCGACGTAAGTGCCACTGATGTCTGCCGCCCCAGCCACAGCGGCCGCCGCCACCAGCAAGACCATCAAACACGCAAATCGAAAGCGTTTCATCTTTTCCCTCCGTCCGTGGGTAGGTTCTGATTACAAGCCCTTTCTCATTCTACTACGGGCGGAAAGCCCTAGGAACCGAAGAATCGGTTGCGCGGCACGCCCACGACATGAGCCCCATCAACGCTAGGCGCGCGCCCGACTACAGCGCTTCGTAGCAGGACCTCGACGCGGAGCACGTATCTTCGTCGACCACTTCACCGTCAGGTCCGAGCGGTCCCTGCGAGTAGACACACCAATAGATACGAGTATTCGAGTGGGGCACGCTCGGGTCGTCATCGGCTTCGACGAACATCCCCTTCCATCGAAGCGATGAGCATCGATGGCTGAGCACCTTCAATCCGGCGCCTCTATCCCGCATAGCTAGACCGACATTCCAGCCGCTCGAAGGGCGGCCCGCTTGACCGCCACCCGAGCGAGTTGGACTTTGTGTTTGTTTTGGCTAAGCGGCGCGGCGCCACCGACCGCCGCCGCCCCCGCTTTCATCGCCGTGTCTTCGTTGATCGCCCCGCCGGCCAAAGCCTGCTCCGCTTCGGCCGAGCGCCACGGTGTCGGAGCGACGTGACCAAGCACCACTCGCGCGCTCTCAACTTTGTCGCCACTCATGTTTAACGAAACCGCCGCGGCGGCCAACGGCCAATCCAGCAGCTGGCGCTCCCGAACTTCGTATGAAGCATTGGATCCGGAAGCAGATGGGACCGTGATCTCGGTCAAGATCTCGTTGGGCTTGATCGCAAGCTCCCGGTCACCGTCGTTCTCGGGGGCGAGATAGAGACTTTCGATCGCCAGCTCGCGTTCACCGTCCGCCGAGACCAGCGTTGCGGTAGCCCCAAGCGCAACCAGCGCCGGCGCCAGGCTCGAAGCGTTCACGAAATAAGCCGGCCCCTTGTTGCCGAGAATGGCATGGTAACGGTTCTCGCCGTCCGGTACTAGGGAGTTCCCTTTGGAGTCCTTCGCCAGCAGCCCCAGGCCGTTGCGGAAATACCAGCAGCGGGGTCTCTGTAGAAGATCGCCCCCAACGGTACCCATCGCACGGATTTGTGGACTCGAGACACCCTCGGCGGCGTGGACCAGGGCCGAGTAATTGCTTCGAACCTCGCTGCTCGCCAGCAGATCGTCTAGGGTGGCTGTGGCTCCGATCCTGAGTCCGTCGGCCGACGACTCAATACCTCCCAGGGCCTTAATGCTGCTAAGGCTCACCACCCGCTTCGGGGTATGGATGCGCTCCTTCATCAGGCTGAGCAGATCCGTACCCCCGGCGAGGATGTCGGTTTCTCCCCACTCGGAGGACAACAGGCCTAGCGCCTGCTTGAGATCTCCCGGGGCTGCATGTTCAAACGCTTGCATTACGCCATCCCTCCCTTCTTCTCGAGCGCTGCCAGTACCTTGTCGGGGGTCAATGGCAAAGTCGGCACGCGAACGCCGATCGCGTTGGCCACGGCGTTGGATATCGCCGCCCCCGGGGAAATGACCGGCGGCTCACCTAAGCCGATGACGCCCCTGTCGTCGTAAACGCCGGTCATCATATGGACCACGAGTTCTCCGATGTCACCGATGCCGGCCAGTTTGTAAAACTCCATGTCGGCGTTGAGGTATATCCCGGTAGCCTCGTCAAAGATCCGCTCCTCCCAAAGGGCGTAGCAGATGCCTTGAATCAAGGAGCCATGGACCTGGCTTTCCGCCGTCTTGAGGTCGATGATCAGACCGCAGTCCTGAACCGCGACCATTTTGTTCATGCTGACGATGCCGGTTTCGGTGTCGACCGAGACGTCAGCAATCTGGACACCACCCACTCCGCTGTCGGCCAGCTTGCCGCCGTCCCGCATGGGTTGCTTGCCGGTTTCTGAAATCGAGCTGGACCCCAGCTTCCGGCAGGCGTCCTTCCAACTGAGCTTGCCAGAGCCGCCCTTCACGACGAGATGGCCGCCGCTGGCTTCGATCTGATCGGTGGTCGCGCCTAGTGAAGGCGCCACCGCCTCTTTCAGCTGCTCGAGAGCATGGACGGACGCCCGCCGAGTCGACGACGAAACACCGCCTACGGTCGTGCTTCCTCCCGACGGACCCGACGGAGGATAGTTGCTATCACCGATTTTGACGTTTATAGCCGAAAGCGGTAGCCCCATCGTCTCGGCTGCGACAATCCCGATAACCGTCCGGGTACCCGAGCCTAAATCTTGGCTTCCCAACTCGGCCACGACCTCGCCGTCGGGATGAATTGTCACTCGACATTGGCTGTCGTGTGGCCGCCCACCCCAGGTGTGCATCGAAATCCCAACACCGCTTTTGACGTGGCCCGAGCCTCCTTCGCCCGGGGGATGCCATTTGGCCGGCCAGCCCATCAACTCGGCAGCCTTATCGAGCTCCGTCCGATAAACCTCGGGCCGCTGCGTTAGCCCAACGTTCTTCTTGTATAACTTGAGTGGATCCATCCCCAGCTTGGCTGCCAGGTCTTCGTAGGCACACATGGTCAGAACAGCCGCCTGAGGATGGTTTGGGGCGCGCCAGGCACGCGCCGGACCGGTGTTCGTCGACACGTTCACGTGGCGGATCCGAGTGTTCGGCGGTTCGATAACATAGGGCAGTGGAGGCGCTCCGCGGCTTGTCACACCCCCTGTCGACCAGCTCTCCGATTCGTACGCCGTGAGCGAGCCGTCTTCAGAGGCAGCGACCTTGATCTTTCCGTAATCGGACGGCCTGCCACCGGCGATCATCAACTCTTGGTCGCGATCAAGCATCAGCTTCACGGGCTTGCCTGTGTTTTTCGACAACTTGGCACAAGCAATTCCCCAACTATCGATCGCGAATTTGCTCCCGAAACCTCCACCCATCACTGGGGTGATAACGCGGACGTCGGACGGTTTGACAACACCCATGGCCTCGTCCGCGGATAGGTTCTTGGCCAGGTCCGGACCGATCCGGCCGACAGCTTGCGTAGAGGCGTAAACGACGATCTCGTCTCCTGTCCAATCAACTACCTGCCCGTGCGGCTCGTGGCAGCAATGTGTGATCGTCGCCAACCCGTAATAGCCTTCGTGTACCGCACTGGCTTCGCCAAAGGCTGCGTCCGGATCGCCTGTCGTCTTGTCCGCCGCCGGCTTCACTCGGTCGCCGGCCTTGTCCACTTCTTCTTCCTTCACCAAATGCGGCAGAACTTCGTAATCCACCTTCACAGCGGCCACTGCGTCGCGGGCAATCTCTTCGGTATCAGCGGCAACGGCGACGATTTCCGTGCCCACCCACTGAATCTCTGAGCCCACACCGTTGAAGATTTCGACCGCCCGTACTCCGGAGATCCCCTCAGCGGCGCTGGTGTCGAGTTTCGTAATCCTGGCGTGCGCATGCGGAGAGCTGACGATCTTGGCAACCAGCATCCCGTCGAGATTGCGGTCGTAGGAATACTTTGCGCGCCCGGTGACTTTATCAGGGCCATCGGTGCGACTTATTCTCTTCCCAATCAAGCTGCGGTCAGCCGCAGCCGGCCAATCATAGTTAGTCGCCACGTTGCACTCCTTTCAGTTCGCGGGCGGCATCCAAAGCAGCCTGCCGGACGCCAACGTAGGTACCGCAACGGCAAATATTTCCACTCAAGCCCCGCTCGACATCGGCCATCGTCGGGTTGGGGTTGTGGTCGAGAAACGCCTTACAGGCGACGACGAAACCCGGGGTACAAAAGCCGCATTGCTGGGCGTCGTTTTCGACGAAGTACGACTGTACGGCGTGAAGGTTGTCGCCCGACGCCAGCCCTTCCACCGTTTGGATATCTCGCCCTTGCGCCTCGATGGCAAGGACGCTGCAGGCATAGACGGCTTTACCGTCCAACATGACTGTGCAACTCCCGCAGGTTGCGCGGTCGCAGACTTTTTTCGCGCCCGTGTAGTCGAGCCGATCGCGCAACGCGTCCAGCAACGTGACACGAGGCTCCGCGCTGACCTTGTGCGCTTTGCCGTTGACGGTCAACGTGATCGGGACAGCACCCGGACCGTGCACCTTGGCCCCATGGTGATCCGCCTTCGCTTCGGTAGTCAGAACGCCCGCTCCGACAGCGGTCGTCCCAACACCTACGCCTTGCAAGAACGTTCGGCGGGAAAAATCGTTTTTGGGCTGTTGAGTCTTTTCTTGACCTTCCTTGGTCTTGTTCGAACTCACCAGACACCCCCTTTCCCAGAGGAATTCCGTGGCTATCTCGCGCCTTGTCTTACGGGCGAGACCGTAACACTATAGCAGATCGAAAAGGCGTCAAATCAACCGAAATTCGGACCTCCCAGCACTGCGCCAGAGACCCTGTCGATTGGGGTCTTCCGGTCCGGATCGTGTTCCTCGTGCAGGGGCCAAAAAGCGCTGGAAAGGGCTTCTGGATTCTGGCGAACCGCTCGCTACACGGACGAGAGCGTCGCTAGCCATACGGGTCAGACTGGCCGGGTAGCGACCGCCACTCTTGGCGGTCCTAGTTTCGAGTTTGGGCCGGCAATCCTGCCGGCTTCCTCCCGAGTGTGTGCTGCCGCACCACAGCGAGCAGAGCGGGGGAGATGGGCGATGGCCAATGTCTTACCCATGTGCGGCGGAACTTTCCCGGCGCTGTCCCGTATTCATAACAGGAGGCTGTCAAATGCTAAAGGCTCTGGTGTGCCTGTTTCTCCTCGCCGGCCTCTTGTTCGTCGCCTGGCCGCTGGTACTTGTCTTCCTGATGGCCGCTCCGCCGCTGGCCCTCCTGTTCCTGGCGGCCGCTCCGGTCGTACTGCTGGGCTGCCTTATCCTGAAGATGCTGGGTGTCGTTGTCGGCGGCATCCTTCATCTGGTGGTTTGGGGTATTGCGTTAGCGTTCGCAGTAGGTTTGGCTCTGCTGTTCCTTCCGCTTGCTTTGTTGTTCTAACCAGGTAGCCGCACAGGGCGCCCACTGCTTGGTTGCCTGAATTCGCGATAGACTATCCGCCGACAATCTCTGGATTGCTCCCTCGCGGTCACGTCTCGGAAGACTCTCGGAACAAACCACTTCCGGGCCAGACGGACAATTGCATGGTCCCTTGGATGGGGCCTTTTCCAACGAGCCGAACTTTTGCAACCAAGCACTGGTGCCGTATGATGTCCCTTTCCTGGGTGACGTCACAAAGAGGTCCAAAGCTGGCCCACGTATCCCAGCACTGGTTCGTTGGGGTTTGGGGGTCCACCTGACCTCGATGCACGACCCAGCGCCGATGCCCAATCGAAGAGTCATGCGACCCGCCATTGAGACCGGCCTACGGCTGTTGGCCTGTGTCGCCAGTGCGGTCCTCGCCATAGGGTCACCGCCGGAAGAAAGGGAGGTAGAGCTACCCTCCGCGAAGGAGCTGATTGAGCGCGCCTTAGAGAGGACCAATTGGCTCAAAGAGCAAAAGGTTGAAGAGAAATACAGTTTTTCCGAGCTCGTATTGGCCGAGAAGTTGAACTCCGACAAGAGCGTAAAGGAGAGCGATCGCGCTCGTTACGAGGTCTACCCTGTCGAAGGAGTTCTCTTTAGGCGACTCGTGGAAAAGAATGGGCGGCCGCTGTCACCTGAGCAGATCGAATGGGAAGAGCAAAAGGAGCGGGATCTGCGGGAGCAGCTCAAGCGGGGAGAAAAACCAAACGACGACGAAAACCGCATCGAGTTCAATCAAGACCTGATCAGCCGCTTCCGTGCCGAGGTAGTCTCACGAGAACTTCTCCATGGAAGGTGGACCTACTTGCTTCGCTTCGAGCCCAAGAGCAATCGGCTGCCCGTGCACCGTCGAATTGACTACGCGCTCAACAATTCGGCCGGTCGCATGATGATCGACGAAGAAACGTACGAGGTGGCCCGTGTCGAGTTCCGCCTGATCAAGCCGGTTAGGCTCTGGTGGGGGTTCCTTGGGAAGCTCCGGGAAGCCGAAGGCAGCCTCGAGCGCAAACCGGCGACCGATGGCTACTGGGCGCCTACAGAACTCAAGACCTACGTCTATGGCAGGGTCTTGTTCAGCTCTTTTCACCGCCGGCGAGAGACTAAGTGGGGCGATTACAAGCGCTGGGTGGAAAGCTCCGGCGAGGCTGAGCCTATCGATTGATCCAATCACACGCATCTACAGCCTCACCACCGGGATAGAAGCGCTGCCGTAGAGCTTGCCGGCCTTCACGGTGGCAACCGGGTTCAGTTTGCGGTGGCCCATGCGCTTGGCGCCCATCGCGTCGACGAACTCGAAGTCTCCCTCGTCGAGCGAGAACACAGCGACATCGGCTTCCGCCCCTTCCTTCAGTGTTCCTAGACCCTTCATCTGTCCGAACGTTCGGGCCGGATTCGTCGTCGCCCGCTCGATAACCTGGTCAAGCGAAAGCCCAAGGTGGAGAAACTTCGACAGGGTCGTCGCTAGATCGAAGACCGGTCCGTGGACATTGTATTGATGAAGGTCGCTCGAAATCGTGCCCGGCAGCACGTCTTGCTCCAGCGCCTTTTCAGCGGTATCGAAGGAAAAGCTACCCGCTCCATGGCCTACATCGAGGTGAACACCGTTCGCGACGACCTTGCGAACCTCTGGCAGCACGCGGCCGCGCTCGTCTAGAATGCCTCTTTCCCGGCCATGAAACGTATGTGTAATCACATCGCCTTTCTTGAGCCTTGCCAGAACCTCTTTCAACGGCGAGTGAGAGTCTCCGATGTGAACCATGATCGGCAGGTTCACCGCCTCGGCGGCTTCCCGCGCAAGTGCAAGCGCCTCGAGATCATGCGGGCCGGTAATGCTACGGGTCATGCGAATCTTCAAGCCGACAATCACATCCCGGTTGCGCTCGATCGTTCTTATAGCCAGCTTGGGGTTCAGGAAGCGCAGATCGAGCAGCTCTCCCCATTGGTTGTCCGGCGACATCGTGGATTGCCCGATCAGGGATATGTTCAGCAGCGCGAGGACCCTGGTGTCGGCGACGTTGATGACGTATTTGCGAAGCCCGGGAAAGGTGTGGGCTCCCGAGGATCCGGCGTCGACCGCCGTTGTGACACCTTTCGCGACGCAGTTCGGATCGGCCGGAATTCCCAGCGGCGCCACTCCGTCATAAACATGGGTATGGACGTCGATCAGCCCCGGCGTGACGATCTTGCCGTCCGCTTTCAGTACATGCAGCGCCTCTGATTCGGGAATGTCGACGGCAACTCGAGCGACTCGATGACCCGAGATCGCGACATCTCGCTCCGCGGAAAGCCCCTGAGATGGATCGACAACTTTTCCGCCCTTTACCAGCAGATCGTAGCGGTAGGACAATTTCGTTTGAGAGTGCAGCATCTCTTGCGCCGATCGCAGCATGCCGCATACCAGCGTTGACCCCGCTAGAATCTTCCACAGAAAATGCCGCCTTGCAGTGCGTGTCATGAGCCCGTACTCCTTTCGGTTTAGGTTGCGCTCGTCACCAGGCGCCGGTCCTGGCTGTTTGCATGTTAGTAGATTAGTAGATCATGCGCCGGTCGTCCGGTGCACCCGCCTCAGCTCAGAAAACCCGTTGGCCCAAGCCACGACGGGGTGCGGATGGAAGTGGCCAGTTCGGGGACCGCGTTCAACGACTCGGTGAGCCCGTGAGCGGGTTAGTGTAAGCAAGTCATTTCAGAGCGGAGTTGCCGCTCTGCTCTTGGGAGAATGGACCCATGCAAGACCTGCGGAAGGCCCCCGCTGACCCACGAGAAGAATATGCGCGCCGCCTGGACGCGCGGCGCACAGCGCTAGCGAGTCGGGAGAAGCTGCACCGTACGCTAGGCTACCTTCGACTAATCGTCGTTTTCGCGGCGGCGGCCATCGCCTTTGCGGCCTTTGCCCGCGGAGCGCTGGCCGGATGGTGGCTGTTCGTTCCGGCGGCGGTTTTCTGGTGGCTGGGTGGGCGGCTGCAGCGCGTCGAGAACGAGCGCTCCACCCTTGCTCGTGCGGTGACCTTCTATGAAAGGGCGCTCGCGAGGTTGAATGGGAATTGGGCGGGAACTGGCGAGACCGGCACGCGATTCCTTGACGAGCATCACCTCTATGCCCAGGACCTTGACATCTTCGGCAGTGGATCGCTGTTCGAGCTACTGTCGACTGCTCGCACCCGTATGGGCGAGGAGACCTTGGCGGCGTGGCTCAAGATACCCGCGCCGCCGGATACGGTCCTGGCTCGCCAGGGGGCGGTCGTGGAACTCGCGCCGCGCCTGGACCTACGTGAGGACCTCGCGGTGCTGGGAGAAGACGCCCGGGCCGGGGTACGTCCGGAAGCTCTGGCCGCCTGGGGCGACCGGGAGCCGCTCCTTAAATCCTCCGCGTTCCGCGTGGTAGCCCTGGGGCTTTCGTTCTTCGGAGCGATCGCGGCCGTTGCGTTGATCACTTATCTGGCGGCCTGGCTCGGTTTCCTCGAACTGCCGTATAAGACCCTGGTTGGAATGCGGATCTACTTCCTATCCGTATTCATCGTCTACAGCGCTGTCCTGTGGCGTTTCAAGAAGCGCACGGACCGGATCATCGAGGAAGTCGAGGAGGCGGCACACGACCTCGACCTGCTGGCGGGCGTGCTCCGCACGATCGAGGCCGAGCGCTTCGCCTCGCCCCGCCTGACGGCCCTCCGTAAAGAACTGGACATCGAAGGCCAGCCTCCCTCCCGGCGGATAGCGCGGCTGGGTCGGCTGATCGTGTTACTAGATTCCCGCCGCAACCAGATCTTTGGGGCGATCGCGCCGCTGCTGCTGTGGGATCTCCAACTCTCCTACTCGATCGAAGACTGGCGGCGAACCTCCGGCCCGGCGATGCGCCGTTGGCTGAACGCCGTGGGCGAGATGGAAGCGCTCTCGTCCCTGGCGAGCTTCCGCTACGAGCATCCGCGCTACGTGTTCCCGGAGTTTGTCGCGGAATCGCCTTGCTTCGAAGGCGAAGCGCTGGGTCACCCGCTGCTTGCCGAGGACGGCGCGGTTCCCAACGACGTGCGCATCGACGGCGATCTGCGGGTGCTGGTGGTGAGCGGCTCCAACATGTCGGGCAAGAGCACATTGCTCCGCACCGTCGGGGTCAATGCCGTGCTGGCGCAGGCGGGCGGGCCGGTGCGTGCACAGCGGCTGCGGCTCTCTCCCTTGGCCATCGGTGCATCGATCCGCATTCTAGACTCGCTCCAGGAAGGCACCTCCCGTTTTTACGCCGAGATCACTCGGCTGCACCAGATCATGCAAAAGGCCGGCGAAGCTCCGCCCGTGTTGTTCTTGATCGACGAGTTTCTGCACGGCACGAACTCGCACGACCGGCGGATTGGCGCCGAGGCCATCGTACGCGGCCTGGTCGAACGCCGCGCCATCGGATTTATCACCACGCACGATCTGGCACTGGCTCACATTGCCGACGCGCTTGGTCCCCGAGGCGCCAACGTGCACTTTGAAGACCACCTGGCAGACGGCCGCATGAGTTTCGACTACAAGATGCGACCGGGCGTGGTGGAGAAGAGCAATGCGATTGAGTTGATGCGATCCGTTGGATTGGAGGTGTGAGCAGGGCTAACGCTGCCCCAACAACCTCGGCGGACAGTCGCAACAGCGGGAGAAGCTTGGTAAGGGTAGTCGCTCCACCTGGCCGCCTCCAGGTATCAATTTGAACTCACAGACTGCGCACTACTGGGGAGAAACTCAAACGTCTCATCGCCGATCCGGGCGATAATCCTCCCGGGACCAAGATTTTTCCCCTTCTTGGCGAAGAAGATGGCCCCGTCGGTGGAATCACCTGAGCGTAGCTTGGTCCTCACCAGGGCGATAGCCGACGCCGCGGCGGCCGCTTTGACACCCTTCGGGCCGTAGGCAAGAGCCGCTTGGCGGCGCTGTTCGTAGCCGTTGTTGGAGCGAACGCGCTGATTCTGGTAGATCGCCTTTTCATAGGCGGTTTGCAGCTTGATGACCTCGTTGCGTCCCGCGCTGCGATACAACTCGTAAATGACGGTGTACTCGGAAGCTGCTTGCAGCCGTCGACCGTCATCTGACTCGAAGAAGAAATCCGTTGGCTGAAAGAGCCAGTCTTGGCCGCTACCGTTGCTGAAGGCCACCTGAAAGACGGCAAAGTCTCTGACGGCCAGCGGCAAAGGGGCGTACATCAGTGTGAGGCCCTTGCGCGTCAGGGCCTGATAAGAAAGGCCGTTCGACAAGAACTCGATGACCTGCCCGGGAGCCACCGAAACCAGCGTAGCGGCCAGCAAGAAGGCCCGACTTGGCGAGCCGATTCTCAGGGGCCAAGTCACTCCACTATGATACAGTAAGGCGTTTTCTTCGCCTGACCAATCGCTTTTATGAAGGCCCTGACCGGACTTCCGACCCCGGCCTATTTGAAGGTTGCCGAAGAAGCGAAGATTCAACTTGCCGACCTTCTGAAGTTAGTCCAAGAGCTGGAGACCGGGTCGCTCCCCGCCTATATTGCCCGCTGCCGGCCCGACATATCGGCCGGGCTGGACGAGGAGCGCGTAGCTCGGGTGCAGATGCGCCTTCAGCGTTTCTTGGACCTTGAAGACCGTCGGATCACCATCCTTAGTAGTGTCGGCCGGCAGAACCGTCTCACACCCGAGCTGCGCGAGCGAATCGAGTCGGTTACGGACCGCCGCGAGCTCGAAGAACTCTACTTGCCCTTCAAACCCAGGCGAAGGACGGCAGCCGACGAAGCGATAGAACGCGGCCTCGAGCCGCTGGCCATATTCCTCCGGGAACAAGAGCCCGAAACAGCCAACGTCGATCACACCGCGGAAAGCTACGTCAACCCCGAACGAGGAGTGAGTAGCGCCAGTGAAGCATTGCGAGGCGCTCGTCACATCGTTGCCCGCTGGCTTGGCGAAGATGCCGCGCTCCGGCGCGACTTGCGCCCCCTGATTCTCAAGCAGTCGGAGATCGTCGTACACCCTGTTGAGGAGGCTTCACCGGACCCTACGGTCAAAAAACGGATCGATCCACTGTTGGGATACCGGGCAAAGGTCGGCAAGGTATCCTGGCGGCGAGAGTTAGCGATCCGGCAAGCGGTACGCGATGGAGCCTTGCGATGCGAGGTGGTGCTACCCGAGGCACGCATCATCAGCTTGCTGCTGGATGGACTGCTCCAGAGCCGAACCTCGCTCTTCTGCCTGCACCTGGGGGCGGCAGCCAATGAGGCCTATGCCGAAATACTGGTACCGGCCTTTCGAAGCGAGGTGACGCAGTACCTTGAAGAACGTTCCGATACCGAGGCGGTTCGTCACTACGAAACCAATCTGCGCAAATTGTTGCTGACTCCCGCCGCCGGGCGCATCCCTGTCATTGGTTTAGAAACCGGGCGCTCCGGCGGTTGGCGCGCTGCCGTCGTGGGCGCGGACGGTGGCTTTGTCGAAGGCGCAATGGTGTCACAGGACAGGCAGGGAACCAAGGGAACACAGCCTGCGGCAAGCGCGGCGGCAGACGGCGATCAAAAGGAAGCAACCTCTTCGAAGTCACCGGACAAGGACACCCCGCAAGCCGAGCCGGACGCCTCTGACGTCCCTAAGGAGAGCGTTGAGCCGCCCGCCACACTCGAAGCCGAGCCAGACGCATCCGCCGTTGAAGTGAAACCGCCAGTTGAGGTGGGTCCCAGCGAGACCGGTCCCTCTGTAGAGGCGAAACCCGGCTCCAAGGACGGCGAATTAGGGGAGGCTCAAGAGGCGGGGAAGGCTTCGGGTAACGAGCACGCAAACGGCGCCGCCTCGCAGCAGGCCGAATCCGTGCCTGCCGGCAAAGCAGCCCCGAACAAGGAAGCAAAGGTGCCTCGCCCGGCCCCGATGAACCTGCGTGAGTTGATTGGAAAACACAGTCCGGCCGCCATCGCGCTGGCCAATGGCCCCGGGGTGAGGCAGCTCGAGAGAGCGTTGCGTAGCGCTATCCGCGAAGCGGGAGTCGAGGACGTTTTCTTCACTCGGGTGAGCGACGCGGGAACTTGGATCTACGCTACCTCGAAAACCGCTCGAAAGGAATTGACGGGAGTCGACGTCACTGTCCGCAGCGCTGCCAGTCTGGCTCGCCGACTCCAAGACCCCCTTGGCGAACTCGTGAAGGTAGAACCCCGCGCACTCGGCCTGGGGCCCCACATTCATACTGTCGATCCCAGCCGATCGCGTACCGCACTTCGAATCGTGACCGGAGCTTGCGTGAGTCAGGTGGGAGTTGACATCAATAACGCTCCCGCCGAGTTGCTAGCCGTTGCCCCGGCTCTAACCGAGCGCATTGCGAAGCGGATGGTCGAATACCGCGAAAGCAATGGTCCGTTTGCGCGCCGAGACCAACTTCGCAACATCCCCGGTCTCAGCGAAAAGATCTATCGACAGACCGTCCCGTTTCTTCGCGTCCGGGGTGGGGAGAACCCGTTGGACGAGACGGGGATCTCGCCACGGGCCTATCCGGTTGTCGAGAAAATGCTGTCGGCAGCCGGGGTGACGGCGGCGGAGGCGCTGGAACGCCCCCAAGCGCTAGACAGCCTCAACCTGGAAGAATTCGCCGAAGCTCAATACCCCGTTGAGGTATTGCGCGCGATCGTTCGGGAGTTCAAATCAGAGGTTCGAGACCCGCGAGGAAAGTTCGAGCCTCCCCAGGCGCTCATCGAGCCTCGGTCCACGGCCGAGCTCAAGGTCGGCATGAAGGTGGATGGCGTAGTCACCAACGTCACGCGATTCGGGGCCTTCATTGATATCGGTACCGAACAGGACGGGCTGTTACACATCTCTGAGCTCTCGGGCAAACTCGACAAAGAGTCGAAACCGGCGATAAAGGCCGGCGATCTCATCACAACCCATATCCTGGGCCTGCAGGAAAACGGTAAGCGAATCTCCCTGTCGACAAATGAGCCTCGACGCCCTACTCGCAAGCCACGGACAGCCGCGCGCCCGCGCCGCACAAGCGACGCGAAACCCAAAGAGACGGTGCGCAAACGTCGCAAGGGTCCCGACCGAGAAACAGCTCTAGCGAAGAGATCGTTCGGGCCGGACACGAAACAGAAGCAGCGCGAGGCAAAGCAGGAAGGCAAACTCTCCCTGGACGAAAAGCTGTCACTTCTCGAATCCAGGTTTCGAACTAAGGTCTAGCAGCCCGTGGTAGAAGTTAGGTTCGGCGAAAAATGGGGGACTGTCAAGGATTTTCGCATCCGCAACTGCTTTGTCTCCAATATGGGGCAGACGACGAAAATCGGTGGCTGTACCCATTTTTTTTGGCGGACTTTCACCACGGGCTGCTAGGCTCACAGACCCTGACATAGCTAGCTCAGGAGTAGAAAAACATGCTGATTCGCCTCTTGCTCGCCGGCTGGTTGGCCGTTCTGGCGCTACCGGCCCAAGTAACGGTTCTGACCCATGCGACGCTGATCGATGGTAGCGGCGGGCCTCCGCAGCCCGACGCGACGATCGTGCTGGCCAACGGCAAGATTCGCAACATCGGGCCGGCTTTCAAGGTCAAGGTTCCGGCTTTGGCCAAGGTCGTCGATCTGAGCGGCAAGACGATAATCCCTGGCATCATCAACCTGCACGGTCACGTGGGAATGGCCCGCGGCCTAACAAGCGACGTCGACAACTACACCCGCGAAAACGTCGAGGCTCAGCTTCGCACCTACGCGCGTTACGGCGTCACCACGACGACCAGCCTGGGCGTGGACCAAGAATTGATCCTCGAAATTCGGGACGAACAGCGGCGGGGGAAGATAGACGGTGCGCGGGTTTTCACGGCCCTGCAAGGGTTCACATTCCTCGGCGGATATCCCAGCCACATACCAGGCTTGAAGGGGGTCGTCCTCGAGGTGGCCAGCGCCGCACAAGCCCGTGCCTGGGTAAACAGACTGGCCGACAAAGGCGCCGATGTCGTCAAGATCTGGGTGGACGATTACCATGGTACGTTCCGCAAGTTGCCCCCCACGATTTACACCGCGATAATCAAGCAGGCTCACAAGCGAGGCTTGAAAGTTTTTGCTCATGTCTACGAACTCTCGGACGCGAAGGGCCTAGCCGATGCTGGGGTTGACGTGCTTGCTCACAGTGTCCGAGACGCCACCGTCGACGAAGCATTGATTTCCTCGATGAAGCGAAACAAGGTTACGATCGTCGCGACGTTGACTCGTGAGCAATCGACTTTCGCTTACGTCGATCCTCCCACCTGGCTCGATGACGCCTTTTTCCGCCAGGGTGTTGATCCGGTGGTCGTCGAGGGCGTAAAGACGCAACTGAGGGCGAAGCAAGCCAAAGATCCCAAGCTAGAGGTCAACAAGAACGGGTTTCAAGTGGCTGCGCGCAACGTGAAAGCGTTAGCCGACGGCGGAGTCCGTATCGGCTTTGGTACGGATAGCGGCCCGCCAGGGCGCTTTCAAGGATTCTTCGAGCATTGGGAGATGGAGTTGCTCGTCGAGGCCGGATTAACGCCGATGCAGGTGATCGAATCATTCTCGAAAAACGCCGCCGAAGCTCTCGGAGTGTCGAATCAACTGGGGACGCTGGCTAAAGGCAAAGCGGGTGATCTCATCGTCCTGGACAAAAACCCGCTGGAGGACATACGCAACACTCGCGCGATCCACGCGGTGTTTGTAGGGGGAGAAAGGTTCGAGTAGCGCTCGCTCCTGCTCCGGTCCGAGCTCGTTTGCTCCATCCTTTTGCCGGTTAGTATGATCGGGATTGCCCTATGAGGAAACTGGCGCTTGTCGCATTGCTGGCCCTGACACCTCTCTTCCTAGCCTGTCCGAAGAACGAGCCCGAGCTGAATCCGCCGGCGGGGCATGAGACCGCCACCACGCAGCCTCCGGTGGAGCTTCTCTCCACGGTTCACGTGGCCGACCCTCGTGGGGCGGTTCAGTTGCTCGAAGGATTTTATGACGTAGAGCAGGGTGCTTGGAGGTGGACGAAAAAGGACTTTTCGGTAGCCCTGAAACCGCCACCGCCGCTACCGGATGAGCCGGTTACTTTGGAACTGAAATTCACTGTTCCGGAAGTTTCGATCCAACGACTCCCAAGTCTCACCCTGTCCGCGACCGTGAATGGGGTGCCGGTAGGTGCCGAGACTTACGACAAGCCCGGCGACTATGCTTTCCGCAAGCCGGTTCCAGATGAGGCGCTCGACCAGAAGATCGTCAAGGTGGAATTCCGGCTCGATAAAGCGATCGCCGCTGGTGAAATAGAGACACGCGAGCTCGGGCTAGTGGCCACTTCCGTAGCGCTAAAGTGAGCGACGACTCCTCGCGCGCCGGCCGTCGTCTCCTGACCTGCGTCTATTGGACGGTCCCCGCGATTCTCAGCCTGCTGCTTTACTATCGCGGGTTGTGGTGCTGGTTTCAGGGCGACGACTTCTCTCTCTTGCTCCTGGTCAGCTTGCCCGATCACGAGTTCTGGCCCGCACTTTGGCAGCCACGCGCCCAGGGGACCTTGCGACCCCTGAGTGAACGCCTCTTTTTCTATTACTTCTATCACTGGTTTGGACTCGACGCGTTCCCCTATCGGTTGTTGGTTTTCGCCACCCACGTTGTCAACCTGGTGCTGCTGGCGGCGGTTGCCCATCGGCTAACGGGATGGCGATGGGCGGGTTTCGTGGCGGCTTCGCTTTGGGGACTGCACCATGGTCTCGCGCGCAGCCTTACCTGGACTTCCGCCTACAATCAAATCCTTTGCGCGTTCTTCTTTTTGCTCAGTTTTTGGCTCTTCTTGCGCTTCGTCACGACCGGCCGCTGGCGTTACTACTTGGCGCAGTGGGTGACGTTCATTCTCGGCTTCGGCGCGCACGAAGTAATGGTGGTGTATCCTGCTGTCCTGTTCGCCTACGTGGTGCTGCTGGACCGCCGCCACTGGCCGCACGTAGCCCTAATGTTCCTGGCCTCGGCTAGCCTGGGATGGCTGCAATGGAGGGCGGTCCAAGCTTTGGCTAGCGGCGTCTACGAGCCGCATTTCGACGCCGCGGGTCTCGTGGGTAGCCTGACGTACTACGGGAGATCGTCGGTGGCCGGCTACGAGCCGGTCGTTGTCGCCCTGCTTGTTGGTATTCCTTTGCTGGCCGTGGCGGTCCATCAAGCACGCGGAAAAAACTTCCTGGGGCTGTTCTTTCTGGCATGGTTCTTGTTGAGCCTTGCCCCTTACCTGCCCGCCCGCGAGCATCTCTCGGACTACTATCTTGTGATTCCAACTCTCGGCTTGGCCATGCTGGGTGGCTGGGCGGCTATGTTGGCCGCACAAGCTACGAAGGCGTACCGGGTTGCAGTGGTCTTGTGCCTCGGGTTGTTCTTGTGGGGCTCGGTTCGAAGGGCCTATCAAGAGGTGAATTACTATGAACTATTGAGTCTCTCGGTTAAACATCTCATCTCGGACGTCTCCCGAGCGAGAAACCAATATCCGGGAAAGACTATCCTGCTGACGAATGTGCCCGAGAGCGTCTTCTACTTCTCGATCGCTCATGAGGCATTCCGCTTGGCCCGGCTGTTTGACGTATATGTGGCGCCTGGCAGCGACAATATTCGGCAACGAGCAGGGTTCAGGCCCATTGAGACATTCACTTTGAGCAAGGAGGACACGCTGCGGGCGGTGCGGCGACGGAATATAGCCGTCTACGACGCCTCGGGACCTCGACTAGTAGACGTGACAGCCCAGTACGCGCTGATGGCACCGCTCATATTGGGCCCAGCAGATGGCGCGAAACCCAGCGGCGACCGGACACCAGGATCGGGTTCATCGATATGAAGCCGGGTAGAGGTTCGAGGTTCATCCGATCCTGTGCTGTGCTGGCGGTGGTAAGCCTGCTTCCTCACTGCGGGCCGACAACGTCCAGGAAGGGTATCGTTGCCTACGATTTCGTCGAAAGTTTCCCTTTGTCGGAATCCCAGCATGAGGTCACATTCATCGATTTTGGCACGCCGACAGCCCGTCAGTACATGCGCAGCGGTTGGTCAACCGGTGAGGGATCTCCCAGTACGGCGACATTCGTTTGGAGTCTCGGAAGGGAATCCGTCCTCGAATTCTTCCTCCACGAAGCCCGTGAGGTTCCCGTCACGTTCAGATGCTTTCCATTTCAATTCCCTGGCTCCCCGCAGCAAGCGATATCGATCGCCGTCAACGGAGTTGACCTGCAGACGGTTCGACTGCAGGAAGGGTGGAACCTCTATCGGATCGTCTTGCCGGCGGCGGCTCTGAAAGCCGGCCTGAATCAGCTCGAGTTTCGCTATGCGTACTCTCGAGCGGCGATCGCGGTTGTGCCAGACTCTGTCGGTCAACGGATCCTGTCGGTCGGGTGGGTACACCTTGCGTTCGCCGCCGGCGACGAACCACCCGCTCCGAAGGCTCGGCCAAACGTCGAAAGCGAGCAGCTGCATATACCGTTCGGCGCCAAAGTGGATTACTACCTCCGACTCCCCGGGAAAAGCGAACTCACCTTCGATCAACTGATCCTAGACGAACCAGGTCAACTGGAAGTTTTATTTGAACGTAAAGAAGACGGGGAGTTGGTGCTTGGAAAGTTCCAGCAGTCCGCGGGCTTGTCCACGCTGGCGGTGAGCGGCCGGAGCGACGAAATCGTTCGCCTGTCATTCCGCGCGAGAGCCGCTCGGACCTCCTCATCCGCCGATGGACGAGCCACGCTTGTCAGGCCAGTGCTGTACACCGCGCAGCCCGTGCCGGTGGGGCCCCGCGAAACCCCTGCGGACCCCTCCGGCGAAGAGGAACACTCTAAACGGCCGAACATCATCATGTACTTGGTCGACACCGTAAGAGGTGATCACCTGGGGTGCTACGGCTACACCAGGCCAATCTCGCCTAACATCGACGCCCTGGCAGGCGACGGCATTCTATTCGAAACCGCAGTCGCCCAAGCTCCCTACACCTGGGCGTCCGTTGCTTCCTTGATGACGGGACTTGGTGTCCCCACTCATCGGATTACGCGACTCAAGGATTCGCTCCCCGGGGAGGCGATCACGCTGGCGGAATTCCTAGGCGCCACGGGGTACAACAGCACAGCCATCATTACGAGCCCCGCGCTCAGACAAGCAGGTGTTGACCAAGGTTTCGTCGGCATCGAGTTCATGCGTGACGTGGATGCTCCTCAGCGGATCCGTCAATGGCTAGCTGACAAGAGCGACGAGCAGCCATTTTTCCTCTATGTACACACCGGTGAACCGCACGATCCCTACGACGCACCAGACCGCTTTCGACGCAGGTTTGCCGGCGCGCTTCGCCAGCCGGATCTCACGCCGGAACAGGAAGCTCTACTGCGAGATATTTCTACCAAGAGAGAAGGTAAGCCGAGTCCATCCGCAACGAAGCCGGGGTCCAGGGCTTGGCTGGACGCGCTGCTGGCCGAGGAGCTTGCCGCTACCCAAGAGCGGATCTACGACATGGTTTCTCTCTATGACGCCGGCGTTGCTCAAGCAGATGAGCGTTTCGGTCTGCTTATCGAGGAGCTGAAGAAGCGGAAACTTTACGAGGATGCGTTAATCGTCTTTCTCTCCGACCATGGGGAGGAGCTCTATGACCACGGCTCCTGGGCGCACGGGAAGACTTTGTATTCCGAAGTCCTGAACATCCCACTCATCGTGAAGTTGCCCTCCTCCACGGGCGTGAAAGGGGAGAGGCGCCGGGATCTGGCGCAACACATAGACGTTGTTCCCACCATCTTGGACTACTTGGGGATTGAGATGCCCAAGCACCTAGAGGGCATTAGCCTGCTCCCGAGCGTCTTCCGAGAGCAGGAGAGTCATCAGAGCCGAAGAATCTTCTCGTATGTAGCTGACGGCACCGAGGCCGGGGCGAGTGTCATCGATTTCCCATGGAAGTTTATTTGGAATTCCGTCTCCGGACCGAACGAGCAACTTTTCAATATCGAAACCGACCCGAGGGAGAAGACCAATTTATCCGGCGAGCATCCGCTGCGAGCGAAATACTTGAAAGCGATGATTAAAGCTCACGCCCTCGCACCGTCGACTGCACTCGAGCCCGGGGAAGCTATCCTGGATGAGGATTTACTGCGCAAACTCAAGAGCATGGGCTACGTCCAATGAAGGGTTGCCTTCGATTGCCGTGCAACAGCCTTTCAAACCCGCCGCCGCCCCCCGGCTTAATGAGTTCTCTCAGTGCTGTCCGGGGAAAGTCGCGCCATCGGACGGTAAGTCTCGACCGTTCAATGTCTTATGGCCTGTTTTGCCCGGGAACGATTTGAAATCCCGAGGCCGCAAATGGTCGCCTGAACGGAGCATCCGGACGCGGCACAATGAGGGATGAACCTTGGCCGTACGGTTTTCTCCCAACTGATCGAGCACCTACCGAGCAAAGAGTTTCAGAAATGTGTATCGCGCTACCGCGGCGATTCCTATCTGAAAAGTTTCTCCTGCTGGGATCAGTTTCTTGCGATGGCATTCGCCCAGCTGACCTATCGGGCAAGCCTCCGCGACATCGAGACGTGCCTGCGTTCGATGCACGGCAAACTCTACCACATGGGATTCCGCGGCAGGGTAGCGCGCTCGACACTGGCCGACGCGAACGAGTCGCGCGACTGGCGGATCTACGCGGACTTCGCGCAGGTCTTGATTGGCATGGCACGGCCGTTATATGCCCACGACCCGATCGGTGTGGACTTGGACCAGACTCTGTACGCTCTCGACTCGACAACAATCGACCTCTGCCTGTCGCTGTTTCCGTGGGCGAGATTCCGCAAGCAAAAAGCCGCCGTGAAGATGCACACGCTGCTGGATCTGCACGGCAATATTCCCACGTTCATCCGCATTACTGGAGGCAAAGTGCACGACATCAACATCCTCGACGAGATCGGCCCGGAGGCCGGCGCGTTCTACGTCATGGATCGGGCCTACGTCGATTTCGAACGCCTCTTCGTGTTCACTCTCTGCTCGTCGTTCTTCGTCGTGCGAACCAAGAAGAACATCTTGCTCCAACGGCGCTACTCGCATCCCGTCGACAAATCCACGGGCTTGCGCTCGGATCAGACCGTCATACTGGCTGCCATCGAATCGGCCCAAGCCTATCCCGACCCGTTGCGGAGGGTCAGTTACTTCGACGCCCGGACGAACAAGCGGCTGAAGTTTCTGACCAACAACTTCGCGCTCCCGGCGCTGACCATCGCCCACATCTACAAGTCGCGTTGGCAGATTGAGTTGTTCTTCAAGTGGATCAAGCAACATCTGCGAATCAACTCGTTTTACGGCACCAGCGAGAACGCCGTCAAGACGCAGATCTGGATCGCTGTCTCGATTTACGTGCTCATCGCCATCGTCCGGAAACGCCTCGGGCTGGAAGCGAGTCTTTACCAGATTCTACAGATTCTCAGCGTTACGCAATTCGAAAAAATGCCCCTTTTACAGGCACTCCAGCCATCCGACTCCCCAAACGAATCCCCCTATGACCCCAACCAATTGATTCTATTCGACTTTTAACCGGACAGCAGTGGAGTTCTCTCATCTTTCTCCACCATGCCGTCGCGCAGGCGGATAACACGTCGAGTGTGCTTCGCAACGTCCATCTCGTGGGTCACGATGATGATGGTATTGCCCTGTGCGTGCAGGCGATCAAACAGATCGAGGATTTCCGTGCTTGTCCCGCTGTCGAGGTTCCCCGTCGGTTCGTCGGCTAGTAGTATCGAGGGCCCGTTGACAAGCGCCCTGGCGATGGCCACGCGCTGTCTCTGACCCCCGGAAAGCTCATTCGGTTTGTGGTCCATCCGGTCGAGCAAGTCCACCTGCATCAAGGCGTGACGGGCACGCTCCAGGCGGTCGGCGGGGGGCGCTCCGGCGTAAACAAGCGGTAGTTCCACGTTCTGAATCGCCGACAAGCGCGGCAGTAAATTGAAGGTCTGGAATACGAAACCAATTTCTTCGTTGCGAATCCTCGCCAGTTCATCGTCGTCCAGATCGCTAACCGGGTGGCCGGAAATGTGATACTGCCCCGTGGTTGGTGTGTCGAGGCAGCCGATCAGGTTCATCAAAGTCGACTTGCCCGAACCCGACGGTCCCATGATGGCGACGTATTCACCTTTCTGGATCTCGAGATTCACGGCCTGGACGGCGTGAATCCGTTCCTCGCCCATCAAATACGTCTTCCACAAGTCCTGAGTGCGGATCACGGCCCCGTTGGGGGGAAGCGGCTCACCCCGATCAGAGCTCTCGGTGGCCGTCGTTGGTGTCAACCGTGCCTTTTTGCCAAATGAAAGCCGAACCCGCATGAGAACACGACCGTCTCTTGTTCCACCCTGGACCGGCCCGCGCTGGCGGCTAGCAGATCAGCGCGAAGGTCGGCGCCAGTTGGACGATTCGCTGCCGACCTTGACTGACGCACCCGGCCGAATCGTTCTTAAAACCTTGTAGCTTCCGGTGACAATCTCCTCGTCTTCTTCGAGGCCCTCGATCACCTCAATGCGGGTGGCGCCTGTGATACCGGTTCCCACGGGGCGAAACTCAACGCTGCCGTCGGTAACTACGAATACTCCTTCGACCTCTTCGTCCGGATCTCCCAGGGAAGTAGCTGCTCGGGCCGTATCCGAGGATTGTGGGGGCTCGAGGTCCGAGGACTCACGCACCGTCAACGCTTGAATCGGTACCGTCAAGGCGCCTTCCCGGGTTGCGGTGGTAATTCGTGCCGTGCAGGACATTCCCGGACGGATCGCGTCGGTCGGCGTGTCAAGCGCCACCACAACCTTGAAATCCTTGGCCTCTTGGCTCGCCACGGCGCTCTGGGAAGCCGCTAGGCCGGTGGTCCTTAGAATCGCAGTGTTGCCGATTTCGGTTACCCGCCCAGAGAATGTGCGGCCGGGAATGGCGTCAACGCTGACCTCGGCCGCCTGGCCCAAGGTAACGTCGACAATATCGGTCTCGTCGACTTTGACCTCCGCCGTGATCAGCGACATGTCGGCAATGGTCATGATCAGGCTCGCCGCCGAATTCTGAATCCCCGGCACCACCGTTTCACCTACCCTCACCGGAAGGTTGGTGACGATACCCTCGATCGGCGCAACGGAGTAGTGCTTCTGAAGCACGTCGCGGACTCGGCGGAGTTGAGCTTCCGTCTGGTCGACTCGGCGCCGCGCGGAATTCGTCTGTGCGACCAATTCTTTCCGCTGAGCTCGGAGCTGCTCGAGGCGGGCGGCCGCCTCTTCGACCGCCGCCTCAGCCGCATCGTAGTCCGCCCTTCGCTGATCATAGTCTTGTCGGGCGATCAACTTGTCCTCCAGAAGCTCGCTGGCCCGGTCGTAGTTGATTTTGGCGCGCTGGAATTCAGCCTGAGATCGTTTCAACGATGCCTGCTGCGTCTTTTGGTTCGCTTCGTTCGTCTCAATGGCGGCGTCGCGGGCCGCAAGCTCCGCTCTGGCGAGTTCGAGCGAGGCCCTCTGGGCGGCGACCTCGGCGGCCGGCTGCACCGTTTCCAGCTTGGCCAACTCCTGGCCCTGCTCGACCATGTCACCTTCTCGGACATAGATGTCAGTAAGTCGGCCCATGCTGTTAGCACCTATGTTGATGTACTTGCGAGGCTTGACTTCCCCCGACGCCGTGACGACCGAGACCAGATCCTGTCGGGCAACCTTGCCTGTTTGGACCCCTACAACCCCCCGTTGGAGGTAGCGGTAAACCCCCGAGCCGACGCCTGAGACGACGACGAGACCAATGACCCCCAACAGAATCTTTCTGCCTCTGCTCATGGGTTGTTGAATTGAGGCCCAAGTTTCGGCTCTGGGCCACCGCGCTCGGTACCCGGCTAGGCCGGGAGCGGAGCGAGGTTCATAGCGTGATGATGGCCGGGGCGGGCCAAGCCAACTATGAACGAAGACGTAAGACTAAGGCTCAGTCTATCAAAGGCTTCGACGGGCGGCTGGTCCCAAAGCAACTAGGCTGACCGGTGTCAGGTCCTTCCAACCGAGGGAAACCGCGACGGTCCCCACCGTCCCTGATACGGCATACTTTTCTCCTCGGGGCGGGCGGCAAACTGCGTGCTAGAATCGGGAGCAGTTTGGCAGAGGGCCCTTAGCTCAGTGGTTAGAGCTGCGGACTCATAATCCGTCGGTCGTAGGTTCGAATCCTACAGGGCCCACCACCTGTATCGTCGCTTTGCGTCAGCAGCCCGGGCGAAGTCCTTGGCCTCAAGGAATGCACAGGCAAAGTCCATGTGAAAGCCCCCGATTCTCCTGTGGCCCATTCTTTCGTGGCGCACGCTCTCAGCGTGCCGCGTCGAGACTCTTCTCGACGCCTCCGGAGCGCTTCAATCACAAAAAACCAAACAAACCCAATTCCGCCGAACTCCCGTGGAATCAACGCCGTCTGAGGACGAAACCTGTAGCGCGGATCTCGCCGTTGAGATCCGCGGCCTTTGCTTAAAGAGCTTAAAGAATGTGGGTGTCGGTCGTCATACCCTGGCCTGACGCTCCTCGGTGCGTATAGGCCCTACTTTGAATTTCTCGGGCAACTATGCGACAGTCGCAAGTGGTCGCGATTCGGCCACCAGCTTAGGAGGCTATCCCGATGACCGCTGCCACCCATCGTGATCCCATCCGATTCGAGGTTATCCGCAACGCGCTCATCGAGGCGACGGAGGAAATGGCGATTGCCCTGCGCCGTAGCGCCTACTCGACCAACATCAAGACCCGGGCCGACTTCTCTTGCGCCTTTTTCGACCGCCACTTACGGCCCATCGCCCAGGCTTTTGGCCAGCCTATTCACCTTGGCTCCCTGGTGGTGCTGTTGCCACGCGTCATCAATGAATACGGACCCGAGAAGCTGGGTCCGGGTGACGCCATTCTTGCGAACGATCCCTATCTAGGCGGAGTTCACCTCAATGACATCACTCTCATCTCGCCGGTGTATCACCAGGATGAACTCTTCGGCTATGTGGCCAGCCTGGTTCACCACGTAGACGTAGGCGGAGGAGCGCCGGCCAGTATTGGCGCCTTCCGCGAGGTCTACCAAGAGGGCATCATCATTCCTCCGGTCAAGCTCGTGCAGGGTGGCGAAATCGTGCCCGACATCCTTCGACTGGTTCTGGCGCAGATCCGTTCCCAACGCGAGACGGCGGGCGACTTTCGGGCTCAGTTGGCGGCCAACAATACCGGCGTGCGCCGGCTGAGCGCACTATTGAGTCAACGGGGGAGTGAAGAAGTAACTTTCTACATGGATGAATTGATCACTTACACGGAGCGACGCGCCCGAGCAGAGCTGGCCAACCTGCCCAAGGGGGTCTTCCCCGCCGACGGCTATGTGGACAATGATGGCTTTACCGATGAACCGGTCCATCTAGTGGTGAAGGTTGTGATTGACGACGACGGTGTCCTGTTCGATTTCAGCGGCTCCGATCCCCAGCGGAGGGCGCCCGTAAACTCCACCTATGCCATGACCTATTCGGCTTGCGCCTATGTGCTCAAGTGCCTGATCGATCCGGATGTGCCGGTCAACGCCGGCTTTGATCGCCTGGTGCGCCTGATCGCTCCGGAAGGAACGGTGGTTAACGCCAAAGCCCCGGCACCGGTGGTGGGAGGCTGGGAAACTCAGACTCGGCTGACGGACGTGATTCTGAAGGCCCTGGCCACGGCAGTCCCCGACCGTGTTCCAGCAGGTACCAAGGCGATGATATGCCAGGTGGGCCTCGGCGGCACCGACCCCCGCACGGGCGAACTCTATGCCTACTACGAGGCCCTCGCGGGCGGGTACGGGGGCCGGGCAACGCGTGACGGGCCCGATGCCGTCCAGGCCCACGGCCAGAATACCGAGAATGCGCCGATTGAGGAGATCGAAATCAACTACCCTTTCCGCATCAGTTGTTACGAACTGGTAGAAGATTCGGAAGGCGCGGGCCGGCATCGCGGCGGGCTGGGCTTCCGCCGGGATTACCTCTTTCCCGATCACGAGCTTTCTTTTACCGTTCTAGCCGATCGAGATCGCTGGGGGCCGTGGGGGCTCTTCGGTGGACTGCCTGGTCGCAAGGCCAGCTATGTTCTGAATCCTGATCGTGAAGCCACCGAGTTGGGCTCGAAAGTGACCATCGAACTGAAACCAGGCGATGTGGTGAGCTATCGCACCTGCGGTGGCGGCGGCTATGGGCCACCCGGGGAACGTGACCCACAGGCAGTGCTACGAGACGTGCGCGAGGCCAAAGTGAGCCTGGAGCGGGCGCGAGAGGTTTACCGCGTGGCCATCGACCCCAAAACCTGGCAGATAGACACCACAGAGACTACGAAGCTGCGCGCGGAAAGGAACACCAACCCTGGCATATAGGCTGGGCCACTGCTGTCCGGTTAAAAGTCGAATAGAATCAATTGGTTGGGGTCATAGGGGGATTCGTTTGGGGAGTCGGATGGCTGGAGTGCCTGTAAAAGGGGCATTTTTTCGAATTGCGTAACGCTGAGAATCTGTAGAATCTGGTAAAGACTCGCTTCCAGCCCGAGGCGTTTCCGGACGATGGCGATGAGCACGTAAATCGAGACAGCGATCCAGATCTGCGTCTTGACGGCGTTCTCGCTGGTGCCGTAAAACGAGTTGATTCGCAGATGTTGCTTGATCCACTTGAAGAACAACTCAATCTGCCAACGCGACTTGTAGATGTGGGCGATGGTCAGCGCCGGGAGCGCGAAGTTGTTGGTCAGAAACTTCAGCCGCTTGTTCGTCCGGGCGTCGAAGTAACTGACCCTCCGCAACGGGTCGGGATAGGCTTGGGCCGATTCGATGGCAGCCAGTATGACGGTCTGATCCGAGCGCAAGCCCGTGGATTTGTCGACGGGATGCGAGTAGCGCCGTTGGAGCAAGATGTTCTTCTTGGTTCGCACGACGAAGAACGACGAGCAGAGAGTGAACACGAAGAGGCGTTCGAAATCGACGTAGGCCCGATCCATGACGTAGAACGCGCCGGCCTCCGGGCCGATCTCGTCGAGGATGTTGATGTCGTGCACTTTGCCTCCAGTAATGCGGATGAACGTGGGAATATTGCCGTGCAGATCCAGCAGCGTGTGCATCTTCACGGCGGCTTTTTGCTTGCGGAATCTCGCCCACGGAAACAGCGACAGGCAGAGGTCGATTGTTGTCGAGTCGAGAGCGTACAGAGTCTGGTCCAAGTCCACACCGATCGGGTCGTGGGCATATAACGGCCGTGCCATGCCAATCAAGACCTGCGCGAAGTCCGCGTAGATCCGCCAGTCGCGCGACTCGTTCGCGTCGGCCAGTGTCGAGCGCGCTACCCTGCCGCGGAATCCCATGTGGTAGAGTTTGCCGTGCATCGAACGCAGGCACGTCTCGATGTCGCGGAGGCTTGCCCGATAGGTCAGCTGGGCGAATGCCATCGCAAGAAACTGATCCCAGCAGGAGAAACTTTTCAGATAGGAATCGCCGCGGTAGCGCGATACACATTTCTGAAACTCTTTGCTCGGTAGGTGCTCGATCAGTTGGGAGAAAACCGTACGGCCAAGGTTCATCCCTCATTGTGCCGCGTCCGGATGCTCCGTTCAGGCGACCATTTGCGGCCTCGGGATTTCAAATCGTTCCCGGGCAAAACAGGCCATAAGACATTGAACGGTCGAGACTTACCGTCCGATGGCGCGACTTTCCCCGGACAGCACTGAGGCTGGGCATAGACATTGGCGGCACGTTCACCGATGCGACCCTGATCAATGAGGATACGGGGGAGATCCGCATTGGCAAAGTTTCCTCCACGCCCCAGGACCCATCTGTGGGTTTTATGGAAAGTACGCATCGGATTTTGCGCGAGAACAACGTCGCGCCGGCCGAGGTGTCCTACGTGGTTCACGGCACCACGGTCGCCACCAATTCCATCATTGAAGGCAGGCTTGCTCGGACGGCATTCGTTACGACCGATCGCTTCCGTGACATGCTGGAGATCGCTCGACAAGTCCGGCCGAGCTTGTATGACCTGCAATTTGAGAAGCCGAAACCGCTAGTCCCTCGCTACCTTTGTTTTGGTGTCCCCGAACGGTTGGATGCCCAAGGGCAAGTCTTGACGCCGCTCGACGAAGCCGCCGTGCGGAGCGTAGCGGAGCAACTACGCCACGAGGCGGTGGCCTCGGTCGCCGTCTGCTTGCTACACACCTACGCGAATCCGGATCACGAAAAACGCGTCGGAGAGATCATCCGGGAAGTCTTCCCGGAGGCCATCATTTCGCTTTCCTCCGAGGTGGCCCCGGAGTTTCGGGAATACTTTCGGGCGAGCACCACCGTAATTAATGCCAGCATCCGGCCCCTGGTGGCCCGCTATCTGGAGCGGATCGAGAAGCGGCTCCGAGACGAGGGACTGGTGGCAGAATTGCTCTTGATGCAGAGCAGCGGCGGGGTCTTTACCTTTGCTGAAGCGAGCCGAAAACCGGTCTTCATGGTA
Organism: Bryobacterales bacterium; assembly: GCA_965248205.1. Lineage (GTDB taxonomy): Bacteria > Acidobacteriota > Terriglobia > Bryobacterales > UBA6623. Next base: position 3,391,787 of record CBDFIS010000006.1, on the reverse strand, counting down.
GAGTCGGGCCCAGCGGCGGGCGTTATTGCGGCGGCCTATCTGGGCAACAACCTCGGCTACGGGGACATTATCGCCTTCGATATGGGGGGAACCACAGCCAAGGTTGGCCTCATCCAGAACGGGGCGCCAAAGGTGACCAAGGATTATGAAGTTGGGGCAGCGGCCAGGGCCGGGGTGGGCTCCCATCGGGGAGCAGGTTATCCAATCCGGACGCCCGTCATTGATCTAGTGGAGATCGGTGCCGGCGGCGGCTCCGTCGCCTGGGTCGATCCCGGTGGCATCTTGCGCGTGGGCCCCCAAAGCGCAGGCGCCGATCCTGGTCCGGTCTGCTACGGCAAGGGCGGCGCTGAGCCAACCGTTACCGACGCTAACCTGGTTCTGGGACGCCTCAGCCCAGACCTTTTCTTGGGTGGCGAGATCGAATTGGATGTCGAAGCTGCCCGGCGGGCGATTAAGCAACAGTGCGCCGATCCATTGGGGATGGATGGGGTAGAGGCAGCCCATGGCATTGTCGAGATTGCCAATGCCGCCATGGTCAATGCCCTGCGCCTGGTTTCGATCCAGCGAGGCTACGATCCCAGAGATTTCGTGCTGATGGCTTTCGGCGGGGCCGGACCGGCTCACGCCAATCGTCTGGCAATGGAAACCGACATACCGACCACGATCATCCCAATGAGCCCTGGCACCACCTCGGCCTTGGGCTTGCTGGTCACCGATCTTAAGCATGACTACTCGACGACCATGATTGAGCGCATCGACCGGTTAGATAGCGCGGCAGCTGAGAGCGCTTACCAAGAAATGGAGGCGCGGGGACGAGCTACGCTGGAGCGCGAGAGTGTTCGGCCTGAAGAGATGAGCTTTCAGCGGCAGGTGGACATGCGCTACGTGGGCCAGAGCCACGAGTTGACGCTGTCGTTACCCCACAACCCTCTGAGTTCTGCTGAAATCGGCCGCGTTTTGGAGCAGTTCCATCAGGAGCATAATCGGGCTTATGGCTTCAGCGCCCCAGGCGAGCCGGTCGAGTTTGTTAACCTCAGGCTGACCGCAATCGGCCAAATCATGAAGCCCCGGCTGCGTGAACTGAAACCACACCGCGGGGCCGTGGATCCGGCTTCGGCGCTGAAAGCAACTCGGTCGGTCTACTTTGCCGAGAGCGACGGCTACGTTGATTGTCCGATCTATGATCGTTATCGGCTGGCGGTCGGACACGTTCTCAACGGGCCAGCCATTGTTGTGGAATTAGATTCCACTACAGTGATCCACCCGGGCTACCAGGCCGAAGTTGATCGATTTGGCAACCTGATCCTCGCAGCAAGTTAGCTATAGCTAGGACAGCCAAGAGTGGCGGTTGCTACCGGGCGCTTCGGTGGCGACAAACACTCGTGTTTGTCCTTGTTGGCAGTCGAGACAAGCTTTAGCTTGCCGCTCGAGGTTGCCGTTTTGAAAGGGATGCTGGGGCGGCGCTGGAACGGGCACAGCATGCCCCTCGATAAAATCAGCTATAGTCCGAGACAGAGGAGCGGCTCTCCAGGCTCGAATCTCATAAGACCCACCGACTATCCGACAAATGTGACCATGAAAACCTTACACCAAGCAGCAATACTAACAGCTACGAGCATTACGGCCGGCGTTCTACTGCTGGCTTGCTCAACGGTGAGCTCGACGTCCGGCCAGTGGCCCCGTTGGCGGGGACCGACCAACAGCGGAATGGCTGACGGTGATGCACCCACCTCATGGAGCGACACCCAGAACGTCAAATGGAAAGTAGAAATCCCTGGCAGGGGGAGTTCCTCTCCCGTCGTGTGGGGTGACAAGATCTTCCTGACGACTGCCATTCCGACCGAAGAGGCCTCCGAGCAACCGGTCGCCCATGAGTTCGTCGTTCTGTGTCTCGACCGAAAGACGGGCAAGGATCTATGGCAGAGGACAGCCACATCGGCCACGCCGCATGAAAGCTACCACGCCGACTATGGTAGTTTCGCCTCGGGCTCGCCTGTCACCGATGGCGAGCATCTTATCGCCGACTTCGGTTCTCGGGGCGTCTACAGCTACGACCTTGACGGAAACCTGGCGTGGAAAAAGAACCTCGGCGTTCAGATGAAAACGTTCTGGGAATTCGGTGAGGGGAGCGCCCCGGTGCTCGACGGCGACGTGCTCTTGCTGAAATTTGACCATGAAGGTGATTCCCTGATGGTGGCGCTCGATAAGAACGACGGCCGGGAGATCTGGCGCGTGGAACGTGACGAAGTAACTGCCTGGGCGCCGCCCCTAGTAGTCGAACACGGTGGCCGCAAACAGGTGATCACAAGTGCCACGAACAAGATTCGCAGCTACGACTTCACGAACGGCGAGCTCATCTGGGAGTCCAAGGGGCTAGGTCGGAATGTTATCCCGGCGCCTGTGATTCACGACGACATCGTGTTTGTCATGAGTGGTTACAAAGACCCAAACCTGCTGGCGATAAGACTGGGCGGGGAAGGCGACATTACCGATTCGGAATGGGTCCTGTGGAGCAACCAGAAGGCTAACGCCTACACGTCCTCCCCCGTGCTCGATGACAACAAGCTATACGTGCTTACCGACAACGGGTTCATTAGCTGCTACAACGCCACGACGGGAGCACCGTACTACAAGCAGCAGCGCCTTCCAAAACCCTACAAGTTCAAGGCCTCGCTTGTCGCCGCCAACGGCAAGCTCTACCTGTCGAGCGAAGAGGGGGACGTGATTGTCCTCAAGATGGGAGAGCAGTATGAAGTCCTGGCGACCAACACGCTCACGGGGCAGACATTTGTTGCATCACCGGCCATCGCCAACGACGAAATCTTCCTGCGCAGCGAGACGGCGCTGTTCTGCATCCGGGAAATGAACTGAGTGACCGTAGCCCGCGGCAAGAGTCGTGCAGGAGCAAAAAATGGGGACTGCCATGGACTGCCACCAATTCGCCCCCCATCACCATGGACGTCACTGGAGAAAAGCGCCATGAAAGACCCACAACTTGACCGCCGCAACTTCCTCACAACTACCGCCGGGACGGCTGCCGCGTTGGCCGCGGCTGGATTAGCGAAACCGAAACCTGCACCAGCCGCGGGATCCAAAGACACCATTCGCGTGGGCGTCATCGGGCCCGGCGGACGGGGAACCAAACTGCTGAAACAATGCATTGAGTTCGGAAGCGTCTACAAAGCCCGAGTCACCGCCGTCTGCGATATCTGGAATCAGCGCCTCGACGCCGCGGCGAAGCTGGTGCGGGAGTCCTACAGTGTCGAGCCGAAGGCGCACAAGCGTTACGAACAGGTGCTCGAAGACAAAGACATCGACGCCGTCATCATCGCCACGCCCGACCATCAGCATTCGAAGATGCTCAAAGCGTCAATTGAGGCGGGCAAGGACGTCTACGTCGAGAAGCCCATGGGCAACGTCCTGTCGGAGGTGAACGAAGCTTTTGCCGCCGTCGAAAAATCCGACCGCATCGTGCAGGTCGGCACGCAGCGGCGAAGCGACCCGCGGTATCGCTCGGCAGTCGACATCATGCTCGAGGGCCGCATCGGCGACATCGTCAAGGTGGACATCCTCTGGAATGGCTACTCCCCCTACCGCTGGGCGAAAAAGCAGGAGGAACTCGATTCGATCAAAGAGAGCGATGTCGATTGGGAAGCGTTCTTGATGGGGAAGCCCTACCGCCCGTTCGATCCGAAAATCTACCGCTCTTTCCGGCTGTTCCGCGATTTTTCTAGCGCCATCATCGACCAGTGGATGACCCACGGAGTCGACGTGATTCACATGCTTACGGGAGAACCTTATCCTAAGAGCGTCGTCGCGCTCGGAGGAATCCACCGGTTCCACGATTACCGCGAGAATCCCGACACGATGCAGGCTGTCCTCGAATACGGCCATGGCGGCAGGAAGTTCCTGGCGACCTACGCAACCTGTCTGTCAAACGCGGCGGGCAGAGCGACGCGCGTCCTCGGCACAAGGGGCACTCTCGAAGTTGAGGAGGTCTGGCGGGTTTCCGGCGACGGCGTCGAGGGAGAAGACGCGCTCCAGGAGGCAGAGGAGATTCCCGAGAAGCCCGGCACCCTGCACCACATGGCGAACTGGCTGGACTGCATCCGCCGCCGCGCGCCACAGGATTTGTACTGCCCCGCAGGCGCCGGCTACGGCCATTCGGTGGCCTGCATCATGACGACCGATGCGATGTGGAGCGGGCAACGAATGATCTTCGACCCCGAAGAGCGTGAGATTCGCGCCGGCTGAGGACCCGGAGACCCACGCAGGGCGGAGGGCCTAGTCCGGCGGCACACGGGAAATTCTCGGAGGGCTGAGGGGCGACTTCCGGCAGGCAGGAGATTCCTGCGAGCAGAGGACTTCACGCCCGGTGGTGACAAACACTCGTGTTTGTCCCGGCCGACAGTGCCGGCAAGCTTCAGCTTGCCGTCGGCTTGGCCGCTGGGACGATTGCGTTTTTGTCTAGGAGTTCCTATGCATCGCAGAGCGTTCACGAAAATCATCGGGGCTGGCACTGCTTTGTTGCCACTCTCCCAGGCACCAGCTGAGCCGTCAAAGCCTATCAAGGTCGGCGTCGTCACGCATCCTGGAGGCGCGCATCTCAGTTCATATTTCGCCGCACTGGCCGCTGCTCAGGACTGTGACTCTGTTGTCCTTTCAGACCCAAGCGGGGAATCGTTTGAATCAGCTCGGCAGACGCTAGGGGACAAGCTGACCGCGACGCACACGAATCTGGGTGAAATGCTCCGCTCGGAGAAGCCGCGGATGGCGCTTGTCACGATGGAGGCCGTCCTCGCACCTCCTGCCATAGAGGCGTGTTTGCAGGCCGGTTGTCATGTGTTGGCCGAGAAACCATCATGTGTCCGCGCGGCGGACTTTGAAAAAATCGCTGGCAAAGCGAATGAGAAAAACCTTCACTTGATGCTGGCCCTCGCCAACCGGCTGAATCCAGAGATTGCCGAAGCCTGGCGGCTCATTCGAGAAGGCAAGATCGGCCGCATTTACGGCATGGATCTCTACATCATCGCCGACCAGACGCGCCTAACGCGGCCGTCTTATCACCAGAGGTGGCAGGCGCAAAAGGCTCGTGCAGGAGGCGGACACCTGATCTGGCTCGGCATCCATTGGCTTGATCTTGCGATGTATCTGACCGGGTCGCGAATCACCGAAGTCGCCGGCTTCACGGGAGTCGTAGGCGGACAGCCGCTCGACACCGAAGACTCTGCCGCCATCGCCATGAAATTTGACAACGGCACCTTCGGCACGATGACTTCCGGCTACTACCTCGATCGCCGCTATCACTCGCAAATCAAGATCTGGGGATCCAAAGGCTGGCTTGAGCTTCGGCGGTTCCGAGGCGACGCACAAGAGTTTCCTTTGGAGTGGTACAGCACAACCGAATCCACCCCCCAAATCCATCGCTTCAAGAATCCGGCGACCCTGACCGGCTACACGCCGTTCGTGCAAGCTGCCGTGCGGGCCAGTGCGGGCCTGGAGGACCCTCCGCTCACCGCCGCCGACGGGCTTCAGGTCCTCAAGACCATCTTTGCCGCCTACAAAGCCGCCGAAACCGGACGAACCCAGCGGGTCGGATAGCTCCGTTGCTGTTTAGGGAAGACTTGCGCGGGGATAAACCCGTTAAACGGACTGGGCGCTTCGGTTCTTTTCTTTGTTCTATTTGCCTGGGGTGCTGGCGTTCCGATTGTTCCACCAACCAAGAACACGCACCGAGACCTAGCTAACCGTGAGATGGGCGGTGTCAACGGGTTTCTACAGCGGCACCACTCCCGCATACGGAATGCCCGTCAAGTAAGCCACGTCGCGGTTCCAGGTCGTCAAGTCGTCGCGGCTGAAGTGCTTCAGGTGGCGGTGTCCGCAAGCCCGGGCTAGGATTCGCATCAGCTCGACCGTGGCCTCGAAGTAGTTCTTGAGTTGCTGAGCCGACTGCTCAACAATAAGCCGGGCGCGCAAATCTTCTCTTTGCGTGGCGATTCCGACAGGGCAGTTGTTGGTGTGGCAGGCTCGCATTCCGAGGCAGCCGATAGCTTGGATGGCAGCGTTAGCCACAGCCACCCCGTCGGCGCCGACCGCGATCGCCTTAACGAAGTCGGATTCGTTGCGCAGGCCGCCGGTGATGATCAGCGTCACGTCACTTCGGCCTCGCATGTCCAGATGCCGCCGTGCCCGCGCGAGGGCCGCCATCGTCGGAACGGAGATATTGTTCTTGAAAATCTCGGGCGCCGCACCCGTCGCACCGCCCCGGCCATCTAGGATGATGTAGTCGGCTCCGACCTCCAACGCAAAGTCAATGTCGATCTCGATGTGCTGCGCTGACAGCTTGAAACCGATCGGAATTCCGCCGGTGACCTCGCGGACCTCCTCGGCAATCTTGCGGTAGTCCGCCGGTGACTCGAGATCAGGGAAAGTCGAAGGACTGATCGCTGGCTCGCCAGGTTTGAGTCCGCGTACAGCTGCGATTTCGGGACTGACCTTGGCGCCTGGAAGATGCCCCCCTGTGCCGGTCTTGGCGCCCTGCCCTCCCTTGAAGTGGAAGGCTTGGCAGCGGGCGACCCGATCCAAGCTCCAGCCGAATCGGGCAGAGGCGAGCTCGTAAAAGTAGCGTGAGTTGTTTTCCTTCTCGGCCGGCAGCATGCCGCCTTCCCCCGAGCAGATGCCGGTCCCTGCCAGCTCGGCTCCCCTCGAGAGCGCTGTTTTTGCCTCGGCGCTGAGCGCCCCGAAGCTCATGTCGCTGACGAACAAAGGAATCTTCAGCGTCAATGGCTTTTTGGCATTGGGACCGATGACAAGGTCGGTGCCCACTTCGGCATCGTCAAGAAGAGGCTTGCGGGCGAGCTGGCCCGTCAGGATCTGGATGTCGTCCCAGCGCGGCAGCGTAGTAAGCGGAACCCCCATCGCCGACACTTTGCCGTGATGGCCGAAGTTCTTGAGGCCGTTCTTGGCAAGTTCTTGGATGTACGGCGTATGAGGCTCCTCGGGTCCTCCGTGGATGTCCGCGTAGAGTCCTTGGTAGGATTGGCGGTCGTAGGGCTGCGGGTTGTCCTGTTCCCAAGCGCGCACTTCGTACTCATCCACGTAGACCGCGTCGTCGTCGGTGTCCACCCAGGCACTGAATTTGTGGAGAGCTTCTTCGTTGTTGTACGCGCTGACGCCGGTGTCGCAGCGGTAGTCCCAGTTGTGGACTCCACAGATGAGGTTGTCCCCTTCGATGCGACCGTCGGCGAGCAGTGCACCGCGGTGTAGGCACCTGCCGTAAAGCACGGAAACCTGACCGCCGTATCGAATCACGACAAGGTCGACATTGGCGACTAGGGCATAGGTAGGCTTGTGCTCCTCGAGATCGCTCCAGGTAGCGACTTTCACCTTTTGTGTACTGACAACGTCGGAAGTAGACATCAGAAATCTCCTGCGGTCATCGCGTCCATCCCGTGCTGATCTCCGATTCTAGCAGTCGCATGGTCTCGGGCATCACCGATTGTGTCTTTACCTTGTGCAGTGCCTAACGGGCCCTGATATGCTTCCTCAGCCAAGAACATCCCTAGTCTGATTTGTGGACTTGTACCAAGGGTCGGCTGCCGACAGATCTCGGCCCAAGTCGCTAGGCGTGTGTCGGGCCTCGCATCAAGCGAGTGGGGAGAGTAACGAGGGCCCAGATGAAATCGAGTACGCCGCCAACCACGATGCCCACCAGCCGAAAGGGGAGGAGCACAAGCTAGACGAACGGATAAAGAACCAGCGCCAGCAGCGCCAGTGGCCAATAGAGGATCAACAGGATCAGCCAAAGCAGAAACTTCGTCACGTTCGGACTCCTTCTCGGCCGCTCACACTCCTGTAATACGGGTCCACGCTACATCAAGTTCTAAGTGCTGGCACAGTCGCCGGTGCTATTCCAGAGCGAGCAATTCGCTGTGGAACTTGGCTAGGCGCTTTTCATACTCGGCGTCGGCCACGACGACGATGTCGTTGTGATGGGCTCCCTCGACGGTCCAAAACTGTTTCGGTTCGTTGGCGGCATCAAAAACGTCTCGACCGAGCTGGTAGGCGATCACCTCATCGCGGTCGCCGTGGATGATTAGAACCGGTACCTTCACTTCTGCGATTTTGCGGGCTGTTTCCAGTCCTGAGGTCACCAACGGCCCAAGGAGCGGCAGGACGCGCGCTGCCACGGCGCGGGCCGAGGGAAAGGGCGCTTCCAAGACCAACCCGGCACAAGGGCGGCGCGAGGCGAGATCCGTCGCCATGGCCGTACCGAGCGATTCGCCGTGTGCGACGATGCGCTCCGGTCCGTACCCGCGCTCCACCAAGTAGTCGTAAGCGGCCTCGGTGTCGCGATAGGTTCCTTCTTCGGAAGGGCTGCCATCGCTTCGACCGTAACCGCGGTAGTCGATGATCAGCAACGAAGACCCCACGTTCACAATCGCCTCGATGTGATCAACGCGGTGCGTCAGGTTTCCACCATTGCCGTGGAGATAGAGAGTCACCAGGCCGCGGCTCGTTTCGTTTTCGATCATCCAGCCGTGCACGCGCACGCCGTCCGTCGTCTCGAGCCAGACGTCCTCTGCGTTCCAGTGGGCCTGAAGATCCCAAAAACCTTCCGGGTACTTCGACGGATGAAAAGTTGCCTTTTTGGCAAGGAAGGAGAGCACAACGTAGGTCCAAAGCAACAGCAGCGGCCACCCGATCCACTTAGGTATTCTGCGGGACCGCATGGCACATCCCAGTGTAGCTGGGGACGCGGACAGCCCGGCGAGACCCCCGGTGCTTGCGGTTAGGAAGCGGGTGTTGCCGGGAAGCGCTTTACTTGCGTGCGACCTGACACTGGCAGCAGTCGCTGCAGTTAAGGCACCGTTCGCAGACATGGTTTCCACAGGTGTCGCGGGTACAGCGATGGCATATGTCCGACGACGGCTCCTGACAGATGTGACAGTGAAAGGAATAGTCCGGGCCGGCACCCGCGGCCCCCGGCGTTGACGCGCGACCAGACCCTGGTTCGCGCGATTCGTGTGGATTCTCCGTCATGACTGAGTTCTAACGTCTAATCGTCTCGAAAAGATTAGCCCCGCGGCCCCTATCTCCGAGATCGCGGCTGCCGGGCCAGTGTTTCGCGGCAACGCTGTGCTTCGCTATGTGAAATCTCCAGTTCCGCTTCTCGCTCCACCGCGAGTTGGCGCAGGTATCCTTTTAGCGTCTCTTCAAACGCCGCGGCGCGGTTCCCCGCTGAAGCCAAGAGATCACCCAGAGCCGGGTTCTGATACTTGCGCACGGCGGCTGTCATCGACCTCAGCATCGACCCCACGCGATCAAGCCAAAGAAAAGTATCGATCGCGATCGACAGCTTCTCCGGCCTGCGCTGCAGAGCCTGTGCTGAGAGGGCCAGGTTTGAAAGGTCAGAGCGGAGAGCATCGTTTTGCCCAATATAGGCATCAGGCGCACCCTCCTTAACCCAGTCCTTGGGGCGCGCTTGGGACAGTATCCTCTGGATATCTTTGGCGCTTTCGTCGAGACGCTTAGTGACCTCCACGATTTCCCATCGAGGGGCGACTCCCCCTTGCTGGGCTGCGAGACCCCCGAAGCTCCCGAGGGCTATGAGCAGGGCAGGTTGTAGATAAAGCCTCATATAGCCATGGTAGGAACTGGCCGCCGGCCTGACAACCTATTGGGTTTCACAAAGTATAGGGCTGGGCTGGCTTTTGGCAGACCACCGCGCATTCACAAGGCGGATAAACGATCGCGTTTCTTTGGACGAGCGACATGTCGCGCCCTTTCCAGCATCGCGAGTGTTCAGCCGGTATTGGTCACTATACTTCGCGACATCAGTAAGACCGTAGAGGCACATTATGCTGTGCCCAGGTCACTGTATCTTGCGAGCCTTAATAAGTAGGAGAATTTCTTGCTCGGCCCGGGGGAGGAGGGCGTTTACGGGTCGGCCACGATCTCGCCTGCAACTAGCTTGAACCCGGTGTCATGAAGGGGGTCCGCTGAGCAGACGAGTGTCGGCTCTTTGGATTTGCCGCGCAGTTCCGGTTCCCTGTTTCCGAAGTCAGGGTCACCCGGATCCACCGTCCATATTACCTTCCCGTTAAAGTCGACTCGGACTTCGAGAGCGGCTCGGCAAAGCCGGCATTCCCAGCGAGTGCCGGCCCCCTGGTCGGTACCCATGGTTGCATTTTAGCCATGTGGCACGGCCCGGGGATCGCGGGCGTGTTGACCGATCGTTACAGACGGGATTGGTGAAGCTTGGAGAGGCTGTGCTGCCGCCGGCTCGGATCTGCCGTCAGCCGCTCGCGGTTGGGGGTGTGAAAAAACCGGCGACTGTCACAAGCGGCGTCCTAGAAGTCACTTGGAATCAATGGTGCCTTGAGCTGCGGTTGACGGCCCCAAGGTTTTTTCACAGACTCGGTTCAGAGCGCTTCTACAACTTGAACCGGGTCCATCAGTTGAAACTCGAGTCGGGTCTCGGAGGGCAACTTGACCGGCTTACCGCGCGTAGTCAGAACCGTGCCGGCCCCAGCACCCGCGCCGGCGCCCGCCCCGATGGCGGCCCCTTTGCCACCGCCGGCAATTGCTCCGATCGCCGCGCCAATAGCGGCTCCCAAGCCGACTTTCTTGGCATCGGATTTTTGTGACTGCGGACCCTGCTCCTTCGCTCGAGTGGTCACAACCTCGACCGTTTGACCGTCGGCGGTCGAGAGACGAACAAGCTCCAGCGAGAGCATCGAGACCCCTTTGACCCGCCCAGCGCGCTGTGATTCCAGCACCCGGCCTTCCACATTCGCTCCCTTTCGGGCCACGAGCAAGCCGTCCAGCATGATCTCTTCGTCGAGTGCGGCGTAGAAAGTATCCCCGGGGTAGTTAGTGTCGGTCGAAAGTGCGTCGACAAGCCGAACCACAATGGGCATATTCGCCGGGAGGGTCACTGTCCGTGGTTGCCTCGGTTCTGGTTCCGGTTCGGGTGAGGTCGGGACTGGCGCTGAAGTCGGCTGAGACACTACGATTTCCGGTTCAGGGACGGGTTCCGGATCTTGAACTTCTGACGCTGCTTGCTGGGTCGCGAGCGACTCGGCAGACGTGCTGCGAGGCTCAACGCGCTCCCTACGAGGGTCGGGCTTTGGCGACCTGGCATCTCGATTCGTAACCGGCTCCACCGACTTGCCGGCGATCCCAGCCGAATCCGGTTGCCGTGCGGTTTGCGGCGGGGCCTGAGCTGGCTCGAACAACCCTTCATCGTGACTCTCCGCGGATGTCGCAGTGGAGTGCTGCGTTTGGTAAATACCAACCAAAAGTCCTGCTATGACAACCAGAAAAGCGAGGATCGCAACCTGTACGTATTTCATTTGATATCGCCTCCAACGGGCCAACTAGGTCTGTCCATGGGACGGCTAGGAGACACCGGACGTTACAACCATCACTACCCAGGTGGGCCGCCGCACGAACAGCCGTGAGGCAAACTGCCGCCGGAAGGATCGACCCCGACCTGAGAGCCGCGGGGGCTAGCCGAAACAAGTACGCAGTAGCTTCCGACGAGTCCCGTGAAGCAATACTCGCCCCGGGCGGCGCTTCCCGTTAGGGGGATGGCGTTTCAGGCGCCGGAGACGAAGAAGCTAGAAGCCGTCAGGTTTGACGGTTCAAGGGTTCCCGGCGGACCTGGTGTCAGCCGTCTCTCGTGTGCCGCGGCAGGTTCCAACCCGTACGCTGAACTCGACCTGGGTACTCCGCTCCTCCCCTAGTCGTTCTATTGAATAGACCCTCTTTTTCGCGTCCTCGCCTAAATGCCAGTCGGGCTGTCTTCTTTCGAGGGGGATGTTCTTCAGCTTCGCTGGGCGATCGGAGATCTCCCGTATGCCCCATGAGAGGCCGCCGTTCATCGACTCGTACAGTTCGTAAGAGTCGGCCCCAAACGTAAGCAGGTCAATGCTCAACAATCCGTGTTTCTCGGTGTCAAAGTAAAAGTCGATAATCGCCCCGGAGCGGTCTTCGTCGGTCCAGACATCGTACCGGCGCCATCGAACTCCTCCATTGATGGTCCGCAACAGAAACGGTCTCGAGGAACTGTCGAGCTGACCTTCCTGCCCACTAACCCAGCCGTATTCATCGTCCGCGAACTGGATCGTCTCGAGACCAGCCGGGAGGCGAGGATAGGGCTCGTACCAGCTCATGCCTTCGTCGTCACTCGCCAGGAGAATCGATGATACGGTCGCTGACGTCGTATGAAGGTTGCCGATCAGAAAAACCTTGTCCGCGGACTGCCCTACGTCTGTTAGCTCCAGGTACAGTTCGCAAGGCATCGCGTCCGAACACGCAATGGCCGCGCGCTGAAAATGGTCTCCGTCGCACTGCAACTCGACGACCAAGGGTTCGCCCTTGTAGACGATCTTGACGGGACCAGGTTCCTCTTGTGGAGACGCTTGCCCAGAGGATGCGTGATTGGCTCCCCCCGCCAAGACTAACAGCGTCACCAGAAACACCATTCTCAGCCGTTGGGCAAGGAAACTCATCTGTGGCTGGACCAACCCCGCGCCATTCTAACAGATAGCCTTCGGCGCGGCGTCCAGAGCAGCTGTTAATGGTTTAGACACCGCAGGAGACGAAACTGCATCGGCAATGAGGATTGGCCTGCCGCTGTGACCCGCCGGAAGCCGCCTGCAGCGGCGGGTCAGGCCGGCCCTCTATACAGGGGCCACGTGGGGAGCGTGTCCGCCAGCCTAACGGCCTGCCGCTGCACCCCCTAAAACAGGTTGCATTCCATGGTTTTGGCTACACTATTCATGAGGCCTTTTTTGGCCGACCCCAATGTGGGAACTCGTCAACGAAGTCGTGACCGGAGGGCCGGTCGCGCTAGCCCGCGCGGTACTCGAGATCGTTGTCCTCAGCTATCTGGCCTACCAGCTGATCGTGGTATTGCGAGGAACCCGGGCGGCTCCCATCGTCCTGGGCCTTGCTTTGCTGGGTGGTGTTTACTACGTCTCCGGGGCCATGGGTCTCGAGATGGTCCATAGGCTAATCGGCTCGTTGGCCCCTTACACGATCATCGCCCTGATCGTGATATTTCAACCCGAAATCCGCCGCGCCTTGCGGCAATTTGCCCTGCAATTCCTGCCCTCGGGACGACGAAAGAAGGCGTTCCACGAGTACGAGGACGTCGTTCTCGCCGTCGGCCATCTGTCGCAACAGCATGTGGGCGTCCTGATTGTGCTGGAGCGAGAAACCGGCCTGGGGACTTTCGTTCAGAGCGGAGTTGCGCTTGATGCGCACCTTTCGACTGACCTCCTGGAGAGCATCTTTGATCGCGGCTCTCCGCTGCACGACGGGGCGGTTATCATTCGGCGGGGCCGAATCGCCGCGGCGGCCTGCTTTCTTCCGTTGACGACCAATCCTGGTCAGATCAGCTCTCTCGGTACGCGTCACCGAGCTGCGATCGGCATCTCGGAAGAAGGTGATTGTCTGGCGATCGTCGTCTCCGAAGCGGATGGGCAAGTCTCAGTCGCTGCCGCCGGCAGCATTGAACGAGATGTCACCCTCGATCGGCTTCGTGAAAGGCTGATTGAGTCTTTTGGCCCCGTCGTATCATCCCCGCGCGGGATCGAAACGACTCAACCTCAGGTCCAGAAAGCGTCGCGGGCAGTGGCCTACGCGGAGACCTCTTCTCGTGCCAGTTCGGCGGAGACCCGCTAGCCCAGGACTTTCCTATGGCGTGGACCAGAAAGCGGCCGGGGCGCAATATCGGTCCCAAACTAATTGCAGTCGGGATCGCCGTTCTGCTCTGGGGCCTGGTTCGAAGCCAGCCGAAAGTCGAGACCGTCCTCGAAGCGCGTATCAACTATGTCAATGTGCCGGCGGAATTGGAGTTTAATCCCGACCAAGCCCACCATGTGACGGTTGTCGTCAGGGGACCGCGCGGCCGCCTGGAGGAATTGCAGCGGCAAGGGGCGGCGGTGCAAATTGACTTCGCCGGCGTGAGCAAAGCCGGCGAGCAAACGTTCGATGTGACCGGCGAAAGCTTAACTCTCCCCGACGGTCTTGATCTGATACGAGCCGTCCCTTCCCAGTTGCGCCTGTCCTTGGAGAGACAGGGCCGCCGGGAAGTGCCGGTTCAACCCATCTTCGTGGGAGCGGCGGCCGATTCCCGAGCAGTCTCTTCTTTCCGCGTCGAGCCTCCTCGGTTGGTCATCGTCGGTCCGGAGCGGCGGGTAGCCCTGCTCGCTCAGGTGACAACAGACCCCATTTCCATTGCAGGCCTGGTCGGCACACACACGGTCTCTACGACCGCTTACCTCCCCGACCCCTACCTGCGCTTCGATGGAGATGCATCTGTCACGGTTGAAGTGAACATTAGCGAATAACTCAGCGCCCGTCGCTCTTTAACCCATGCCAAGAAAACTATTCGGCACCGATGGCATCCGCGGCCGAGCCGGCGAGCCGCCCCTCGATGATCGAACCGTTTTCGCTGCGGGTTTGGCCCTAGCCCAAACTGTTTCCGCGGGCCGGCGGCCCGAAGTGCTTATCGGGATGGACACCCGCGAATCCGGCTTGCAACTCGCGGAGCTACTGGCCGCCGGACTCGAGCACGGCGTCGTCGTCGTCAAATTCGGGGGGGTCATGCCCACGGCCGGTGTCGCTCATCTGACAGAGAAGGGTGACTTCGTAAGGGGCGTAATGATCTCGGCGTCGCACAATGCATTTTCGGACAACGGAATCAAGGTCTTCGGATCGTCCGGATACAAGTTGCCCGATGAAGAAGAAGAGCGCGTCGAGGCTGCGATCTTCCGCGCGTTGAGCGAAAACTGCCGGCCTCGTCGAGGCGCCCTGGAAGCAGATGGATCCCTCATCGAGAAGTACGTCGATCATCTGGTAACCGTGGGCGATCCCGCGCCACGTTTCGAAACCCAGCTCGTGGTCGATTGTGCCAACGGAGCCGTTTCGAGCTTGGCCCCCACTTTCTTCAACCGGCTGGGCGTCAAAGCGGAGATGATGGCGAACCAGCCGAACGGAAGAAACATCAACCTCGATTGCGGTTCGCTTCATATGGAAACGCTGCAACAGCGGGTCGCCGAGAGCGGCGCGGATCTTGGCGTCGCGTTCGACGGCGACGCGGACCGAGCGTTGTTTGTCGATGAAAAGGGGAACTTGATAAACGGTGATGTCGTGTTACTGCTCGCCAGTCGCCACCTTGCTGGTCGAGATCGACTCCCCGGCAGCCTAGTCGTGACTACCGTGATGGCGAATATGGGGCTAGAGAAGGCGCTCGCGAAGGTGGGGATTCGGATGAGCCGCACGAAAGTCGGCGACAAATACGTTCTGGAAGAGATGCTTCGAAGCGGCGCGGCCCTGGGCGGCGAGCAATCCGGGCACATCATCTTCGGCGACTTCGCCTCGACGGGCGACGGGTTGCTCACGGCACGCATGATGCTGGAGATCCTTGCGGCCTCGGGCAAGCCGTTGAGTGAGCTCGCGAGCGAGTTAAGCGTCTTCCCGCAGACCCTTGAGAACATACGCGTCAGGGGAAAGGTGCCGTTCGAAGGTGTTCCCACGTTGCGCGACGCTGTCTCCGCCAGCGAGAAAGACTTAGGCGATCGTGGCCGCGTCTTGGTCCGCTACTCGGGAACCGAACCGCTCGTTAGAATCATGGTCGAAGCCGAAGAAGAGGTCCTAGTCAAGCGGCACGCGAGCCGGCTGGTAGAGGTGTTCCAGAAAGAGCTGGGCGAGTGAAGCTCGGTGGTTCCATTTGGCCGGCGAAATCAGCTCAGTTCTTTGATGCGGAGGTTAAGAGCTAATCGCTTCGATCGTAACTACTGCGAAGGCGGTTCTGCGACAGCTTACCGGCATTGGAACACCTGCCACTCCGACGATCCCCATTGCGAAGCGTCGCGTGTCAAGAGCTGTCTTTCATGGCTCCAGCTCCTCTACGACGAAATCCTCAACTGTCAGCCCGCTTGGTTCCTCCCCATGCAGCGGATGGAGAAAGCCCTCGATCCGCACATCGCGGCTGAGAAGGCCCTGTCGGGCCAGTTCCGAGAGTTTCTCCCCACCACCGAGGACGAGCACCCGCTCAAGCCCGGGCACCCGAAGCGCAAGCATGTCCTTCCATTTCTCCACACGGCCCCGAACCGCCAATTCCAGTTTTGGAGTCGAGAACCCAGATTTCTTCAGGAACTCACGCACCTTCTCCGGGTCGAAGCTCTCCTCCTTCTTCGACCGAACAACCGCCGTGCCAGCCTTGAAGTCCACCGTTGCTTGATCAACGCCATCCAGGCGTTGCAGGGTCTTTTGGGCCCCGTGTGCTCAAAGCGGTCAATGCATGCCGTCAACTTGAATGACGGCCTGCTCCACCTGCGCAAAGGCCGGTACGGTGCTGAGCGCCAGCACCGTGAGCCGAAGCAGTTTCCAGTCCATGTTGTATTCCTCCTAATGGTTTCTCAGAGAACGTATCGAAAGCCGAAGAGCACCCCGGTCTGCGGCTTGGGTTGCAAGCCGTTGAGGTTGCGAACCACGGGGATGGGTACCGACACCTCGAGAATCAGATTTCGCTTCATGAAATATTGGATCCCTGGAGAGATGTAGAGCAGTCCCCCGCCGGAATTCGGCAGCGCGCCGGCGCGGTCGCGTGCTCGGTTACGCAGCTCGGCATTGAACTCGACAATGCCGAAGACGCCGTGCGGAGCGAGCCGGCCTATCCCCTTGCCTTTACCGGATCGGCTTTTCTCCGAATCCGGCAGGAACAGATAGGATAGCGCTACATCGAAGAGCGCCCGGTTTCCCGCCGTCACACCGTCGCTGTTTCGGGTCGCCGCCTCATACTGCACGTCGGCGAGGAAATGACGTTGCTTGCTGGCCTTCAGGAACACCAGATCCCCCAGGTAGCTCGCCGCCCCGGTACTGAAGCCCTCGGACCCTGTCGGCGTTTGCACCCCGAACTCGGCCGCTAGGCGAGTGAGCCCGCCCGGCTCATTCTTCTTGATGAGCCCGTCGTATTTGACGAAGAACCGCGAGTCGCCGCGACCGCTGCTCTCCCCGAACACGAAGGGTGTCACAGCGGTTGCGTGCCACCCTGGGGCGAAGCCGTAGACCAGCGCGACCGGCTGGATGTAGCGCGTGGTCCCGATCGCTGAGCCGTCGCGCAGTACGGTGCGACGGTCAATCCGGGTGAACGACCGCACCAGAACGTGCTGGTTGAACAAAGTTCGGCCGCCCGGCGCGAGGATCGCCTGGCCTTCGGCTCTGGGCAACCAACCAAAGATCACCAGCGCACCCCCGGATAGGGCAATTGCTGAGCGAAACAGTCGTGATATAGGCATTCGAATCCTCCAAGGCAAGCCGCCGCAACGAGGGGTTACGTCCGAAACTGGACGCACCTCACCTCTCTTGCTTTGGCGCTAGACCAGAAGGATGGAATGTCTCAGGTAAAGCTCCTGCTCAGGAGCTTCCGCGGGAGCTGCAAGGCCGGTACGTTGACCTCTCAGTGCGTCTTGAAGGTATGGGCGAGGGTCCGCTGATTGCACGCCGGCAAGCCCCGGCGGTAACCACTGCTTAGCGCGGGCTGGTTCCGGTGTGGGATCGGTGGGGTCCTCGCCGCAGCGAAGCGAACAGCACGACTTCGCATAGGGAGATCCCGCTTTTGCCAGGTGGCAACAGGCGCGAGCACAGCTCGTTCCCTGTGTTCCGAATCGCTCATCGTATGCTAGGAGCAATCCTCCGCCGTAAAGTAGACACACTTGGCTCAATGTAAAGAGCGCAACCAGTCTGAGCGACGGTTTCCGCATTCCCTTTTCTCAGGATACACTCTGAAGTGAACTACAGAGTCAAGCGGAATCTGATCTGCCAAACGGGCCGGGTGGCATCGCTTAGGATTTCGCGCTTGAATCCGACCCCAGCATGCGGGTGTGTGAAAAAACGGGGGCTAGCACAAGCGGCGTCCTAGAAGTCACTTAGAATCAATGGCGTCTTTAGCTGCGGTTGGCTGTCCCGAGGTTTTTTCACAGACCGGCGTGCCCGCGGAGGTCATTGACAGCCTCCATCGGTTGCCGCTACTGTCTCATTCTTGAAGGTCAACGCTTGAGGGAGTTCGCAGGCCGTGGGTAATCCAGAGTCCCGAATCAAAATCCGGCGTTCCGGCCCGTCTCTCCGGGAACGCCCCACCAAGGATCCGTTGCGGCCCTTCGGTGTTCCCAAATGGATTGGGATTCTGCTCTACACCCTGTTTTGGTTCGTGCTGCTCGTTCCGCTCGTCCGTCGCTGGCGGCGGCGCACGGACTGGAACCGCATTCGGTTCGCGATCGGCCTCGGTGCTCTAGGATTGCTCGCCTGGAGCGTCCCAGCCTCGTACTGGTGGGTGGCCGGATTCGCGGCGACGGCGTTCCTGTGTGTGGTGGCGCTCGGTCCAGCCTACGATCCCGAGCGGGAAAGGAAGTTGCAGAAACTCCACCAGGCGGATTACCTACTTAACGGTGGAGTATATGCCTCGGGCACCTTGCGCGACGAGCCGCCTCTGGCAAGGGGAACACGTCTTTATCTGCTGCTGCGCGGCAATGAACTGCTCATCGTGCCACGTGACCGAGCTGAAAACGTGCACTGGATCATTCCGATTCGACAAATCGCACGCATCCTCGTTAATGGCGAAACCTACCGCCCGGTCTATGTGTCTGAGGCGAAAGACCCCCCTGTTCGCGAGGACTCAGTCGATCAAGCAGCAACTGCCACTCTTGAGCTTAAGTTGGCTGGCAGCGACCACCTGCATCTCGAATATGTAGGAGCTTTTAGTAAGCATCTGGCCGAAACAGCCGCCCACGCCGTTTACAGCGTTCGCCGGCTAGCGCACGGTGTCACCGGCCAGTCCCCAGAAGTCCTCCACGTAGTAGGACGATAGGACGTTGCCGAAAAGGTAACAGTTCGCCTTGCATTGGGGGACTTCTCCGTACAAGCGCCGTCCCCTCTCGAAGGCCGCCGCGATCGAGCCGTCTTCGAGCAAGTTCCCTGCAATCTTACGCAACACCTCGCACGGGTAGAAGATGTCTCCGTTGGGGTAGATTCTCGGGAACATCGTCGGGTAACACTTGAACTCCTCAAACAGCAGGAGAGTCTGCAACAGCTTGGGAGTCCCGTTGATCCTGACAGCCCGTTGTCGCCGCAGTTCGATGAGCTTGTCCACGAAGCCTCGGTAACGGTCGTCCCGGAGAAAAGCGAAGTTGGGGTACTTGCCGTTGTTCTGCGCCGATTGCACCGAGAAAACGAAGCCATGCTCCCGGCAGAAATCGACAATCTTTTCAACTTCCGCGATGTTCCACAGCTCGAGTACACAGCTAACCGTCACCGACTGAGGGGGCAGCTTCTCCTTCACCATCATGAGATTCTCGATGACCTTCGGAACGGCATTCGATTTCGACAATGGCTCGGAGGGATCGTGTTTCAGAGCATCGAGGCTGACGACGAGGCCGCTGAGGTGATCGAGAATGCTGCGTCGGGAGTCAAGCAACACACCGTTGGTAACGGCCAGCAGCGATCGGAATTTGACGTCTTGGCGAGCCGCGCGGACCAACTCTTCGATATCAGGCCTCACCAGGCATTCACCGCCCGTGATCACCATCGTGTCAACGTCCCTGCGAATAGCCCGAAAGATGTCGATCGTCTTTTCCGTCGAGACTTCCTCGCTGAAGACCTCCGGGTTCTTTTGGGTGCAGTAGCTGCAGTCGAGGTTGCACTTGTGCGTCGCGTAGAAGATGGCCGAGTACGGAGTAACGACCGTCGATTTGAGAACCTTGCGCCGATAGAGGTTACGGAAGTAGGCCCTGAAGCTTTTCACCACAAAGGGATAGTGCTGCAGCATCCCTTTGATGAGTTGATCTTTCTCCGGTGCAACCATCGACGTTTCTCGCGTCAGCCTATGAATCTGGTTGAGAACTCAGAACACACCGCTGATGCGCTCAGCGGGCCGCCTAACCCGATAACGATCGAGGCCTGCCCTAGCAGCAGTTGCCGGCAGATGCGGCTCCGTCCGCCGTCGCCGCTGTCACTCCGCACGCAAACAGCCCGAAATGCTTGACCGGGGGCGTCACGCTGAAGTACTTTCCTAGCCTGGTTTCCGTGAGCATGCGCGCGGTATTGCGGCAAACCGCGGTTGGACGACCGGTTTCGAAAACGTGGTGGTCGTCGAATGGGAAGCGCGCCGGCGAGCCAGGTGAACTTCCGTCGTAGACCGCAACCTGCCCGTAGTCCTCGCAGCGGCGATCGAGCGGCCCTCCGAACTTGAACCCGCGAACCGTAAGCGACGAGAAAATGACCGGTTCTCCCTTGGCGTCGGTTTGTACGATGGTTCGGCGCACAACCCGGGGATCTGTGAAGCCGCAGTCCTTCATCGTGTCGAACCAATCGTGCTCGTATTGCGCGCCACCCAGGCACTCCGCGACGAGTTCCTCGTCCTCGCGGATGGTATCAGGCACGCGGCGGTCAGCGGCAATGTCGGAAATATAGAATTCGCCACCATTCCTGAGAACCCTGTGAATCGTCTCGAAGACAAGGTCTTTGCGAGGCGAGAGGTTAATGACGCAGTCCGAAATCACGAGGTCAATGCTTTCGTCCGGGATCGATTCGGCCACTTCGATGAAGTCCTTGTGAAAGGCCGTGTTCGGACGGCGATAGCCGAACCGGCGTGCCACTTCGGGGGCATACTGGCCGGCGATCGCGAGTTGTTCCTCGGTCATGTCGATGCCGTGAACGAAGCCACCGGGGCCCACCTTGTGGGCCATGATAAAGGCGTCCACGCCTGCACCGGATCCGAGGTCCAACACGGTGAGGCCGCTGAGTTCATCGTCGGGAATGGGACATCCGCAGCCGTAGTGCCGCTGCTTTACCTCCTCGGGAATCAACTCGAGGATCTCGGCGTGGCGTTTCTCCGTCTCTTCCGTGCAGCAAGCTTTTTGGCTTAGGTCAGAGCTTTTCTTTAGGTGGCGGCCATAGTAGTGCCGCAGATGGTCGCGCACCTGCTCTACCTCAGGGGTTACCTCCCATACTGACGGCTGTGTGACCATACACTGAGACACTACGGCGACTGGGCCCGCGAAGTCAAGCGCAACCTACGAAAACGCACATTCGTTTACAAGCACCGCTGTTCCCGACGGGGTTCAGAATCACAAGGTTGTGTCAACAACATCGCAGGAGCTACTGGCACATCTGTGATAGATTTGAGGCTCGTCGGCAGGGAACCGGCGAACAAAGTTCCCGCACAGCCAACGGTACCGGTGTCGAGTCCTGGTGGGTAATCGGAGTTCGATAGGCTGCGCCAGTTGGTTCAGTCTCGGCACATCAGTTTCATGGAGGAGACACGAATGGCTACAGTGACCGTAAGGGGCCTCGGCAACTACCAAATGCTGGTGGCGACCGCAGACCACGGGCTGATCTCAGATGAACCCAAGGGTGTCGGCGACGGACTGGGGCCTAACCCCTACGATCTCCTGCTGGGTGCGCTCGGGACCTGCACCGGAATGACCCTGCTCATGTATGCGCGGCGCAAGGGCTGGCCGCTTGAAAACGTAAGCGTGGGACTCTCTCATGAGCGCATCCATGCGGAGGATTGCCGAGATTGCGAAGAAGAGCACGGCTTGGTGGAACGCATCAACGTCCGTCTTGAATTCGAAGGCGACCTTAGTGAGGAACAGCGCGAACGCTTGGCGTACATTGGAACCCGGTGTCCTGTGTACAAGACTCTCCAGAGCAAACCGCGAATCATGGAGACGGTGGCCGATCCCTAAGCGTGTGAACGTTAAGACAGTAGTGCCAGCTACCGGTGCTCGGGGGCATACCTTGCGACATCAATCGTAAGGACCTGCTCTTTGTTGATTCCCGTTGCCGATGTCCAACCGCCCACCGTCACGTCTCGACCGTGACTCCCCGCCAGAAAGCGACGTGGTCTTTGATCTGACTGGCGCCGTCTTTGGGTTCGGGGTAATACCAGGCCGCCCCCGGGTTATGCTTACCCTCTACTTCGACATCGTAGTAGCGAGCTGTCCCTTTCCAGAAGCAGACCGATGTCTGGTCGCTGGGCTTCAAGTGTTCTTTGCGAACGGAGTCCGGCGGGAAGTAGTAATTCCCCTCTATCACCACGCCTTCGTCGCTTTCGGCGAGCACAGTGCCTTCCCACATCGCTCTTGCCATCTTGCTTCCTCACAGGCGACTTCGGGCTGCCGCGGACCCTCGGTCAGGCTCATGATCTTGGGACGAATCGAAGAAGCTGCCGGCAACCCTTCCCAAGCCCGACTAAACTTCCAAATAGTCCCAGGCCACGCTCGTCCTAGTCAGGATGGGACCGCGTGCTTAAGGAACCTTCGGCTGATTTCGCCAGCTTCGTCAGCGATAGCGGTAAACAATCCGACCTCGCGTAAGGTCGTACGGCGAAAGCTCGAGTTGCACCCTATCGCCTGTCAAGATGCGAATTCGGTGCTTGCGGAGCTTGCCCGCGATCTGGGCGAGGACTTTATGCTTGTCGTCTAGCTCGACGCTGAAGATGCCGCCGGGGTGTTTTTCGACGATAGTTCCGACTACCTCAATGCCTTCCTCTTTTGCCACTGCCCTCCATTCTGCTCTCCATTAGCTTTCTGCCCGATCCACTGAGGGAACCTGAGCCCGTTATATCGGAATAGAGACCCGGCTCCCCTCTTGGGAGTACGCACCTCAAGGCGACTGTCGCGGGTGAAGCGTCGCCGCTCTGCTGAGACCACTGGCAGGAAACAACTGTTCGCACGACTGGTCTAACAACTTCTCGATGTTGGTAACCCCGTGAGCGACCCGCTGACGCGATGCGCAGGGATAAAAGAAACCGCTTTGCCGGCTGTAGGAACGAATAGTAAGAGCGATTCCTTCCAGCCCAGCAGTATTCCTAGTATCCCAGAACCCACTGAAGGGGGCAATCGATTCGAGCAACCCGCCGTCGGCCACGTGCACTTATCCTAAGTACACCGTTTCGTAAGTACGGTCACGTATTATTTTCAGCTATGCGGCGAGCGGAGTCGAGTTGTGGGGCTGTCTTTTTATCTTGTGCAATAGATCGGTCAGATCGCGTCGAGTGAACTTCCATTCAAATGGTCTCGCAATCGACTCGTAGTGTTGCTGGAAGCTCAACAGGCGGTCTTCCACCGCCGCGAGCGATGCGAAATCATTGGGGGTGAGGGCCTTGCGCTGCAAGATCGAAAAGTAGATTTCAATTTGATTGAGCCAACTGGCGTGCACTGGCCCGTGCACCAATACCAGGGTGGGATGCTTCTGCTTCAAACGGACGATCGACCGTTGGCCCCGATGCGCCGAGCCGTTGTCAACGATCCAGAACACCCGGCGGGCCTGGTCATAGGGGGGTTGAGACATGACTTGCTCCACCAAGCGGTCAAAAGGTTCGATGCCCGTTTTCGACTCGCAACGACCGAAGAGTTTGGCACGCTGAACATCGAGTGCAGCGAGGTAGGCCCACGCCCCACATCGTTCGTACTCATGTTCCACCTTCATGGCCGATCTGGATCGCGGGGGGTGAGTGGCGTGCTTGCGACGGCGTGCTTGGATACTGGTCTTCTCGTCGGCCGAAAGCACGAACTCATCGCAGCTAAGGGGCTTGCCGTCCCACTGCCGCTCGTAGAGATCCAAGATACGCCCCGCCTTGGTGGCGAAATCCGGATCGCGAGGGAAGATCCAACTGCGATGCTGCCAGGGGCGGATGGCGTCTTCGTGGAGCCAGCGCCAGACGGTGCTACCCGACAAGCTGGCCACCAGTCCAGCCTGGCAGGCATAGCGGGCCAGTTCCCCGCTGCTCCAACGAGACAGGGGGCGGTCTTGGCTGGCGGGAAGTTCACAGGCTAGTGCCTTGATCTCGACGACCAGCTCCGGGGGGAAAGGCCCGTGGCCGACCGGACCGCGGACGCTCTTCGAGACCCTCGAGACGTTGCTGGTAGAAACGTTTGCGCCACAGGCAGACGACCTCGCGTCGTGTCCGCAGACGGCGGGCGATCTCCTGGTTGGAAAGGCCCTGGGCGGCAAGCAAGATCATCTGGGCCCGAACGACCTGAAAATACGATAACGTATACTTCGAGGCACGGCGCTGTAACTCACGGGCTTCGGCGGAAGAGAGCACGATGTGGTAAGGGCTTTTGCGAGGCACGTGGGGTAACCTCCCTCGTGCCACTGTGCCACATCAGAACATAACTTTCAAGGCCTAGATACGTTAGTGTCTTTATGAAATTGTGTACTTAGTTTGACCCTGTCCCTCTAATTCAATCTCATCAAAAAGTCGCAACATCTCATTGGCTCCAGTGGCTTTCTGCGACTCAAGCTCGTCGATCAGAGTGTCCATGAAAGTCCCGTCGTTTCGGACTCTAAACCTAACCGGTCGTGATGTGAGTTTCTCGCCTTCCGGTCCACCAACTTGCATAGGCTGATATCGGCATCTCATTTCGAAAGTGCCCACTCGGTTTTCGACATAGCGAGCCTCCAATACCCGTTCAACCGTCCCGTCGGTGGCGCCAGCTGACCAATGCTCTCGCAATTGTTCGACGATCGAGCGCTTTTCAGGATCAATCTGATCGATCTTGGTTCGAAGCTCCTCAAACCATGACTCTTGAACTTCCACCATTCGACTCAGGTAGGCCCTGATATTCTGTTGCCGCTGTTCCTCTGGAATGGGCAAAAGGAGCAACGCTGATACATGCCGCCTCTCCGGCGTGCCGCCTCCTCCCGAGAAGGTAAACTTCACTGGAAGACTAGCGATTGCGGCGCCGTCTACCGCAGTCACCTCAATGCTAAGAGCCTCCAGCGGCACAAGGTTCGATCGAACACCCGCATTCACAAGTTCGCATCGGACCCTGATTCGTTGTAGACTACTCACCTCCGGGATGTCATCTGTACTTTTAGAATCTTTGTTTCCCGCGACAATCTCGCAGTCTAACCGGGGTTCCACCGCATCGGTGCCTTCGTCTTGACAGTACATGACCCCCGAGCAACTCAGAGCCAGTAACAAAAGGCGCAGTGTAAGGTGGACGTTTGACATGGGAAGAATCACGAAAAGTTGGGGACAGGCTGCGACTTTCCTATTCCAAGTATTCTTCGAGGGGCGGGCGCAGGAGGCTTAGCATGTCGGGCTGATCCATGTTTTCCGGGGTCGCCATGCGGACACCGGTGTCGATTCGCTTGGGCGGCTGTTTCTCGGGATGTCGAACGTAGTCGACGATCGTCCTGACGCCTATTTGTCCCATTAGGAACGGGTTCTGGAGCACCAAACCGTAGAGATGCCGCTCGCGGAGAGCGGTGATCATCTTTTCACTGCTGTCGAAGCCGACAAATTTGACTTTGCCCGCCTTGCCGGCGTCCGTCAGAGCCCGCAGCATCCCAAACGTTGTCGACTCGTTCGGACAAAAGATACCGTCCACTTCGGGAAAGCGGTTGAGCAAGTTCTCGCCGACTTGGTAGGCGGTTTCCGTGGTGGCGCCACCGTATTGGTTGTCGCTGAGGATCTCGATGTCACGGTATTTCCCGATTTCTTCCAGAAAGCCTTCCTCGCGGTCCATGCTGCTTTCGGCACCCACCAAAACGCGCATCAGAATAATTTTGCCGCGGCCGTCGAGGATCTCGGCGAGCCGTTGGGCGCCGACCACGCCTCCCTTGCGGTTGTTGGTCGCCACGAAGCTGATGTGCTCGTCGCCTTCGAGTCCTGAGTCAACCACGACGGTCGGGATACCGGCTTGCTTGGCCTCGGCG
This sequence comes from Bryobacterales bacterium, assembly GCA_965248205.1. Classification (GTDB taxonomy): domain Bacteria; phylum Acidobacteriota; class Terriglobia; order Bryobacterales; family UBA6623. The sequence continues at coordinate 3,366,044 of CBDFIS010000006.1, read as the reverse complement.
ACAGGCCTGCGCAGGCCCGTCCGATCGAGCGGCGCAATGACGATGCCGTCCACGCGTAACGAGATCATGTCCTCGACGACGGCTATTTGTTGGGATCGGTCGTCTTCCCTTTGGGGGCCCTTCCAAACGATCTCGACATCCAGCTCTTGGGAGGCCTTGATGGCACCGGCGTGGATAGACTTCCAATATTCGTGGGTCGTCCCCATGGGGATGACAGCGATGGACAGCTTGTCGTCGCCGGGTCCCGGCGACGAGCCGCAGGCGGTCAGCAACACAAGCGATAGAAGAGCGGCGGTGGCAGACGCGCGGCAGATGGGACTCTTAGTCATATTGCGACCGATTGTAGCGGATCGGGGCCTTGGGGAAGAACGGCCCTGAGATCTCGACTCCTCACGATGCTACGTGGTGCACGGGCACGATTGCCTGTGCAACCCGCGTTTGCCGCTGTCACGTCAATAACATTCATTCAATAGGGACTAACCAACGGCCGCACGTCTCGGCAAAACGACCGCCGAGCCATGCGCTACCAAATCTTCTCCAAGCGCTATTCCACCACGTGTCCGGGCAGAAAAAGCCGCCTCGCGGGCAAAAAACACGGCCTAGGAGTAGGCTAGCGGGCGATTTTCGTCACCTGGCGGTGGGTTGGCAGCCGAGGGGAGCGGCGATGAGAGCCTTCTGCTTGCTGGTTAAGTCTTCTGCATTGTAAGACATAGCAGCACTTCCAGCCGCCCGGAGAAATGGCGGTGGCAGAAAGTGGCGGAAATACGAGGGTCATCCCTCCGAGATTCCGCTTTCTGGGCCCCGTACCAGAATACGAGACGGATGGCGGGCCGGAAGGGCCCCAGGGGCGTAGGTCATTGAGATGGCGAGGAGAAAAAATGTGAAAAGTCTGTGACAGGGTTCTGTGGGAGTGCTGGAAAGCGTCGTCGAGGCCGGATTTTCCGTGCAGAAATCGTGTCCTAGCGCAAGGAAAACGCCGCCTAGCGAGGGTGTAGCGTCCGTGGCCAAGGGGTAAGAAGAAGGGAATCGGCCGTAGGGACGGACGACTTTTTTGCCCCACCCCAAGCCCCGCTCGGCCGCTAGGAGTGGGCCGAACGCCGAAAGGAGCGACCGGTGTGCGGGCGGGGCGACCGGTGTCGGTAGGAGTACCGACACGGCAGGTCTGGGGACCTGCGCCACAAGGACGGTTGATGCCATACGCTCGGAGCCGCGATGTCGGGCGTCGAAAGGAGGGGACCCGGCACGGCCACCCGGGGCTGACGCCCCGGGGCCAGCATTAAGTGGAATGTTGCCAGCAGTGTGTAGTGCGGGCCACTACGTCGTCATCGAACTCAGGAATTCGGCGTTGGTGGCGGTCTTGCCCATCTTGTCGAGAAGCAGCTCCATCGTATCGACCGCCGACATCTGGCTCAGCACCTTGCGCAACACCCAGACGCGGTTGAGCTCTTCTTTCGATAGCAGCAATTCTTCCTTGCGAGTGCCGCTGCGATTGATATCAATGGCGGGGAAGACTCGCTTGTCGACCAGCTTGCGGTCAAGGTGAATCTCCAAGTTGCCGGTTCCCTTGAACTCCTCGAAGATGACGTCGTCCATGCGGCTGCCGGTGTCGATCAGGGCGGTGGCGACGATGGTGAGCGAGCCACCCTCTTCGATATTGCGGGCCGCGCCGAAGAAACGCTTGGGGCGCTGCAGGGCGTTCGAGTCGACACCACCGGAGAGGATTTTGCCCGAGGGCGGAACGATCGTGTTATAGGCTCTTGCCAAACGGGTGATCGAGTCGAGCAGGATCACCACATCGCGCTTGTGCTCGACCAGCCGCTTGGCTTTCTCGATGACCATCTCGGCCACCTGGACGTGCCGGGTGGCGGGTTCGTCAAAGGTCGAGCTGATCACCTCGCCCTTGACCGAGCGCTTCATGTCGGTCACTTCTTCCGGCCGCTCGTCAATCAGCAGGACGATCAGGATGACTTCGGGCTCGTTCGCGGTGACGGAATTGGCGATAGACTGCAGCAGCATCGTCTTGCCGGTACGGGGAGGCGAAACGATGAGACCCCGTTGGCCTTTGCCGATCGGAGTTAGGAGGTCCATCACCCGGCCGCTGAGGTTCTCTTTGGTGCTTTCGAGACGTATTCGTCCCTCGGGGTAAAGGGGCGTTAGATTGTCGAAGAAGATCTTGTTCCTCGAGGCTTCGGGCGGTTCGAAGTTGATCGCCTCGACCTTGATAAGGGCGAAATAGCGCTCACCTTCCTTCGGCGGACGCACTTGGCCGGAGATGGTGTCCCCGGTTCTGAGATCGAAGCGCCGGATCTGCGAGGGCGAGACGTAGATATCATCGGGGCCGGGAAGGTAATGATATTCCGGAGCACGCAAGAAACCGAAGCCTTCCGGCAGGGTTTCGAGTACTCCCTCGGAAAAGATAAGGCCACTCTTCTCCGCCTTTCCTTGCAGGACCTTGAAAATCAGCTCTTGCTTGCGGAGACCGGCCGTACCTTCGACACCCAGCTCTTTCGCCAGCTGGTTCAGCTGGGTGATGTTCATGTCTTTGAGGGCCGCCAGGTCGACGGGTGCGCTTTCTTCTCTTGGAGAGCGTGAAGACTGTTGTGTGCGGGAAGGCATGATGTCCTCGGATGTGGCAGTTTAGGGGTTGGGGGGTGTGAGGGCCTTACGGATTTCGCTCCACAGGGCGCTGACCCCTTCTCCGGTTTTGGCGGAGAAGGCCAGCGGGGAATAGAAATTCTCTCGGATCTCTTGCGCGGCGCGCAGGCGCTCGGCCTTCTTGAGCTTGTCGGCCTTCGAAGCGACGACCACAAAGCGATAACGGTGAGCGGCGAGCCATTCTGTCATCTGTACGTCCAACGGCGAAGCGCCGTGGCGGGCGTCAATAATGACGACCACCAAGCGCAAGGCCGGGCGGTTGAGGAGGTAGCTTTCGGCAAGAGTTTTCCAAGCAGCCATCTCCTTCTTTGAGACCTTGGCATAGCCATAGCCTGGAAGATCAACGAAGTAAAACGCCCCTTCGATTCGGTAAAAGTTGAGTGTCCGCGTGCGGCCCGGGGTCCGACTTACACGAGCCAGCTTCTTGCGATCCAAGGCGGGGTGACGGCCCGCCCGCTTGTTCCCCCGGAGCAGCAGAGCGTTCAGCAGGCTTGATTTGCCAACGTTGCTGCGGCCCACGAACGCAATTTCGGCTGATCCGTCTCGAGGAAACTGCCCCGCATCGGAGGCGCTAGCAACGAACTCTGCAGCCATGAGCGGCTACGGTCGGAACGCCGTCCCCATTGTGTCGCTGGGGGCAATGAAGTCCAAATCCGCAACTCTGCTCTATTAGTGCGTGACTTTCCGGCCCGTCTTTGCGCTCGGGCGCGTAGATTCTACAGCCTCCGACGGGACCGCTGGAACACTTAGGCCCTCGATGGGGCGCTCGAGCGCGACCATCAACACCTCGTCCATATGTTCAACGAAATGGAGCTTCATGACCGCGCGAATGTTTTCGGGGATGTCAGGAACATCCTTTTCGTTGTCTTTGGGCAAAATCACCTCGTGGATGGCGTGGCGATGTGCAGCCAACAACTTCTCCTTCATCCCCCCGATCGGGAGCACCTTCCCGCGCAACGTGATCTCCCCGGTCATGGCGACAGAGCCGCGGGCGGGGATGCGCGTCAATGCGCTCACCAATGTCGTCGTCAACGTTATGCCGGCCGAAGGTCCATCCTTGGGAATAGCTCCTTCCGGGATGTGAATATGAACATCGAGGTGCCGGTAGAAATCCTTCGGGAGACCAAAAGCCTGAGAACGAGAACGCACATAGCTCATGGCGGCTTGAGCCGATTCCTGCATCACGTCGCCGAGCTGGCCGGTACTGGTGAGCTTGCCCTTGCCATCCATCAGCGTGGCTTCGATGTTAAGCAACTGGCCGCCGACTTCCGTCCAAGCCAGCCCCACCGCAGCGCCCACCTCGTTGGTCTTTTCCACTTCGAGGTCGCGGTATTTGGGTACGCCCAGCAAGTCAGCCAAGTTGTCCGGAGTGATGACGACCTTATCTTTGTCTTTCGCTTTGGCCTTGGCCTTGGCCTTACCCTTTGCCTTGGAGACGACTTTGCGCGCGACCTTACGTCCGACGTTGCCGATCTCGCGCTCGAGGTTGCGCACGCCCGCCTCGCGGGTGTACTGCTGGACAAGCGCTTGGAGTCCCTCGTCGGTGAATGCGAGCTGCGAAGGCTTTAGGCCAGTTTGCTTGAGCTGCTTCTCAACCAGGTGGCGCTTGGCGATCTCAACTTTCTCAAACTCGGTATAGCCGCTTAGCCTGATGATCTCCAGCCGATCTTGCAACGCCGGCGGCAAAGTGTGCAAGACATTGGCGGTCCCGATGAAGAAAACTTTGCTGAGGTCGTACTCGACATCGAGATAGTGGTCCATGAACATGTGGTTCTGTTCGGGGTCGAGCACTTCCATCAGCGCCGCCGAGGGGTCTCCTCGGAAGTCGGTCGACATCTTGTCGATTTCGTCGAGCATGAAGACCGGGTTCCGCGTTCCGGCCTTCTTCATCATCTGAATGATTTGGCCCGGCAGGGCCCCGATATAGGTTCGCCGGTGCCCTCGGATTTCGGCTTCATCGCGCACTCCACCCAACGACAGGCGAACGAACTTGCGGCCGGTGGCCCTGGCGATGGATCGTCCCAGGGAGGTCTTGCCAACGCCCGGAGGTCCGACGAAGCAGAGAATAGAGCCTCGGGGATCCTTCACCAGGCGGCGCACGGCGAGAAATTCCAGGATGCGGTCCTTGACTTTTTCGAGACTATAGTGGTCTTCGTTGAGCACCTTCTCGGCGAAGTTCAGATCGCGGATTTCTCGGCTCTTCTTTTTCCACGGCGCCGCCAGCAACCAATCGATGTAGTTGCGCGAGACCGTAGACTCGGCTGACATGGGAGGCATGGCTTCCAGTCGCTTGAGTTCGGTGGTGGCCTTCTCCAGAGCCTCCTTGCTCATGCCGGAGGCGTCGATCTTCTTGCGCAGTTCGTCAAACTCGCTCTTCTCGCCCCGACCCAGTTCCTTCTGGATGGCCTTGATCTTTTCGTTGAGGTAGTACTCCTTTTGTGCTTTTTCCATCTGCCGCTTCACGCGACCTTGGACGGTGCGATCGACGCCCAACTTCTCAATCTCGATATCGAGAACTTCAGCAATACGCGTGAGGCGCTCGATGGGGTCGAATATTTCAAGCAAATCTTGTTTTTCGGGGATCGTAAGCTGCAGGTTGGCGCCGATCGTGTCGGCCAGTTTGCCCGGATCGTCCACTCGCACGGCGGCGATCATGGTTTCGTAATTCAGGTTCTGGCTTTGCTTGACGTATTGCTCGAAAAGCGAGGTGACCCGACCGATCAGAGCCTCCAGCTGGGGACTGCTCTCGACCTGGAAGTTCGTGGTTCGGACCGTCGCGCGGTGGAACCCCTCCTCGAGGCTGACCGACACCACTTGCGCGCGCTCGACGCCCTCGACCAAAACTTTGACGTTGCCGTCGGGCAACTTAAGGCTCTGCACGATGTTGACGATCGAGCCCACCTGATAGATCTGGTCAGGCTTAGGGTCATCGACGGAAGCATCATGCTGTGTAGCCAGAAAGATCTTCTTGTCGCCGACCAGGGCTTCTTCCAACGCCCGGACGCTGGACTCTCTTCCCACGACAAAAGGGGTCATCATGTGCGGAAAGATGACCACGTCGCGGATCGGCATCATGGGTAGCCGACGCGTCTCCGATTTCTCTTTGATCGATTGCATGCGAGTATGGGTGGGTTACGCTCTGGCGATGAGTGCTGGGTGAATGGCCTGCCGTAGGCCGAATTCGTTGGGGAAACTACCCGGCCTTCTTTAAGAGGTTCTCGTTGAGGTGATGTTCCTCGACCATTTTCTTGGTCACGACGAATTCTTTGACCCGCTCATAGGATGGCAGATAATACATCAGGTCGAGCATCATCTCTTCCATTATCATACGCAATCCCCGGGCGCCGACCTTGCGTTCCAGGGCGAGATTAGCGACGGCCTCCAGGGCCTCCGGCTCCAGTTCGAGTCGGACCTTCTCGAACTCGAACAGCTTTTGGTATTGCCGCATGAGTGAATTTTTCGGGCGAGTGAGGATTTCGACCAGCGCCTTCTGGTCCAAATCCCCAAGAACAGCGGCAACGGGGAGGCGGCCGACGAACTCAGGAATAAAACCGTGCCGAATCAAGTCTTGCGGCTGCACTTGGCCCAACAGACCCAGGTCGACCTGGTCAGGTCTTTCACTGGAGCCGGAAGATGCCTTCTCATGCTCCGTGGCAGAGCGGAAGCCAACGACACGTTGGTCGACCCGGCGGGCAACGATCTTCTCAAGCCCCACGAAGGCGCCGCCGCAAATGAACAGGATATGGGTCGTGTCAACTGGGGTAAATTCTTGGTGCGGATGCTTGCGTCCACCTTGCGGGGGCACGTTGGCTACGGTACCTTCCAGAATCTTCAGCAGGGCCTGTTGCACCCCCTCGCCCGAGACATCACGTGTGATCGACGGGTTCTCGTCTTTACGACTCAGCTTGTCAATCTCATCGATATAAATGATTCCTTGCTGCGCCCGCTGTACGTCACCGTCCGCCGCCTGCAGCAGCTTGAGGATAATGTTCTCGACGTCTTCTCCGACGTAGCCCGCCTCGGTCAGCGTCGTAGCATCGGCGATCGCAAACGGTACGTCCAGTATCTTGGCGAGCGTCTGTGCCAGTAGAGTCTTGCCTGTGCCGGTGGGGCCGATCAGCAAGATGTTTGACTTCTGCAGCTCGACGTCTTCCGACCCGGGTTGCTGCTTCGTCATGAAGACTCGTTTGAAGTGGTTGTAGACCGCAACAGCCAGCTTTTTTTTCGCAGAGTGCTGGCCGACGACATATTGGTCCAACCGCTCCTTGAGGTCCTGCGGTTTCAGCAGAGACGACAAGTTCGGCCCGGTATGGTCGGGCTTGTCGTCCTCGAGGATCGAGTTACAGACAGCGACACATTCGTCGCAGATGTAGGCTTTGGGGTAGTCGCCAGGGGTCGAGATCAGCTTCCCAACCACCTCTTGGCTCTTGTGACAGAAGGAACAGCGCAGGGTCTGGCCCGATCTGTTCTGTTTCACAGACGAACTCCTCGAAGGACAATACTCATGAAGCTAGATCCCAGGAGAACAAAGCCGGCCGGGGGATCTACAGGTTCGGAACTCCCTTCAATTATCCTACCTGAACTCCCAGAAGGCAATCCGCAGTTGACCCGCATTTCCAATTTGATTTCGGCATCCCGACCTTGCAGCGGCCTTCAGCGTCTTTATTTATAGGGGTTCAAGCCCTGTCAGGACGCACGGAGGCCAACACCCAATGGGTGAAAAAGAAAACAAGCCGTTTCAGCTCACCTTCAACGGATTTCTCAAAGTCGATTTCCAAGGATCGCGCGTCACCTCGGATGGTGGCCTGATTCTCATTCGGGAACTGGACGAGCGGCTCGGACTGGGCAAGCTGATCGACGAGCATCTGACGGATTCGCGGCAAGGCACAAACAAGAAGTTCCCACTGGCCGACCTGGTGCGGCAATCGGTCTACAGCCGCCTCGCCGGCTACGAGGATCTCAACGATGCTGCCCGTGTCTCGGCTGACCCGACTTTTCGTCTGATCGGCTCGAAGAAGAACTGGGATCGCGGCGGGGCGCTTACGTCGCGTCTACAAAGCTTTGAGGCAGAGCTGCTGGCCAGTGAAGAGAACCTGCTTGGGCTGATGGCGGTGAACCGCGAGTTGGTCGCTCAAGCCCAAGCGCAGGACGAGTCCGAGCGTGTCGTGCTCGATATGGACTCCACGGAAAGCCCGGTCCACGGTCAGCAGGAAGGCAGCGCTTACAACGGCCATTTCGAGTCCACCTGCTACCACCCGCTGTTGCTGTTCAACCAGCACGGTGATTGTCTGGCGGCGAAGCTGCGAGCGGGTAACGTGTCCAGCGCCGAGGACTGGGACGAACTGCTGCTGCCCGAGATCGAGCGCCAACAGGGAGAAGGCAAGCAAGTGACGTTCCGCGCCGACGCCGCCTTCGCCAAGCCGGAGATCTACGAGGCGTTGGAGGATCGCGGAGTGGACTACGTCATTCGCATCCCAGCAAACAAGAACCTGGAGTTGGAGATCGAAGAGATTCTGTTCCGTCCGCCGGGCAGGCCGAGCCTGAAGCCACTAGTGCGCTACAAGAGCTTCCGCTATCAGGCCGCGAGTTGGTCGAAGCCTCGGCGGGTTGTGGCCAAGGTTGAGCACCACCAAGGCGAGTTGTTTCCTCGCGTCGGGTTCATCGTCACGAGCATGAGCTTGCCCAGTCGGTCGCTGGTGCGCTTCTACAACAAGCGCGGCACGGCCGAGCAATGGATCAAGGAAGGCAAGCAGGCAACCCACTGGACACGGCTGTCCTGTCATCGTTTCCGGGCAAACGAGGTGCGTTTGCAGTTGAGCGTGTTGGCCTACAACCTGGGGAACCTGTGGCGGCGGCTGGGGCTGGCGCAGAGGATCAAGAACTGGTCGCTGACGAGCTTGCAGCATCGGTTGATGAAAACCGGAGGGCGGCTGGTCAAGCATGCCCGCTATTACTGGCTGCTGTTGGCCGAGGGGCATCTCAACCGCAAGCTGTTCGCTGAGATGCTGGGGCGGATCTGGGCGCTGCCTGTGCCAGGCGGGTAACGGGCGACGGCTGCGACGGAGAAGAGACGCTGGGTTGCTGAAGAGGGAACTACTCGGAGCCGTGTCGGCGAAAAGCCCTCCAGCGAGCTGGAACGCGGCGATCGAGCGGCATTCAGCGACCCAAACGGGAGCGAACGGAGCATCGATCGTGAGAGGAAGACGAAGACCTTGCACCCGAGCCGCGGATCGGAGTATCCTGACCATCGCGGGATGGCCAAAACGGAAATTCCAGGTCAAGATCACCGCAGCAGGTGTTCGGGCTGACGGGGCGCGTCTGCGGAAGACGAGACTCCCCCCAAGACGCCGGCTGTTGACCCCCAGCGCGGTTCGCTGTCGACACCGCTGGACGGGTCGCATCTGCTATCCTTTTTGTTTTTAAGGCCATTCGGGTCGGCTCTTGCTCCGCGGGGGAGCGCCTCATAGGAGCACTGCGGTCCCGAAGGGGCTAAGGTCTTGGCCCCTAATGCTTTAGCGAGACGATCGACCTCCGCATCAGCTCAGGCTCACGCGGAGGTAGGAGGTACCTTTGGATTCAGCAACCCTAGACCTCAACGACAGCCGGACGTCGAAAGCTTACAAGCTTTCAATCGAGAACAGCACGGTTCGGGCGATGGACCGTTGACCCCAATATCGACCCCATGAGCACCTGAGCAACCCCAGCTGTAAGTGGACCCCGCTCGCCGAATGCGTCGTAGGACCTTCCCTACTCCCCCGATCCGGCCCACCTTTAGACATCGGCCCCGAATTCGACCCAGCAGAAACCCGCTACGACCGGTGCAAGTACTACTCGGACCCGCCCGCGGTTAAGCGAAAAGGATATCGGAGATAATGATTCTATGGCTCTAATGATAAGACATCCTTATTCCTTTCTCGGCCTGGCAGTGCTACTGGGCCTCATCGCCTGGACGCCCAACCTGGTGTCCGAAGACGCGAAAGAACAAGGCTGGAGCATTTACCAGCGAGCTCGAGCAGCCGCGGGAGCGGGTCCTGACAGCCACCCTGTTCGGGATTACAGTCTAGAGCGTGTCACACGGATCAAGAATGCTGAAGGGCAGGAGGGTGAATTCCGCAGCAAGCAGTACTATCTGAATCCCCAACCTCGTTCGACAGGAAATTCAAACCGAACAGGCAACAGTGATCATGGTCTTCGACGGCACGAGGGGATTTCAGCTGCTGCCGAACGACTCCCGCTTCTTGCCGGATGAGCAGGTCGAACGCTTTCGGGCGGATCTGGCACGCGCTCACGTGTTGATCGCTGACCCGCCGGATCCCACCGACGTGCGGTTTCTGCGGCAACAAGAGATCGAAGGTCGGCAAACCAACGTGATTGAAATCTATAACGTTGGGGGCATGCCCGTGCAGTTGTTCATCGACTCGGAAACCGATGATGTAATCAAGAAAACGTTCATCGGCGACACGCCGGGGGGGCTAGCCAGAGTCGAGGAAATCTATTCCGACTTCAGAGGGGCTGGCGGCTACCGCTGGCACCACAAAAGGCGGGTTCTTCGCAACAGGGAATGGGCTCTCGAAGCAACTACTTCTAACATCCAGGTCAACGTCGGGCTAACGAAGAGCGATGTCCTGGACTAGGGGCCTGTGGTGAGAATCCGCGGGCTCAAAAAAGGTGACAGGAAGGTGTGAGAAGATTTCGGAGGCGGCCAACCGCGTCTGCGGCCGTCCATTGACCCCCGACGGTTCCCCGTTCGGGGATCCGACGCCCGAAAACCCGACCATCTTCGCGGCGCGGACGAGGTTCGTTTGGTTGCCTGTCCCAAGACACGTATCTTCCAGGACGCCGCTGGCTTAGCCCCCCAAACCTTTATGCTAAGGTGACAATTATGCGCGCACGCTTCACCGCTTTCGTCATGGCAGTTGCTTTTGCGGCGACCAGCTGGGCCGCGGGCGAGCTATCTAACCGCAGGGCGCCCGGCTTCACCCTCGTTGATCAAGACCGCCGACAGCATTCATTGTCGAGGTATCGCGGCAAGTACGCCATCGTAAATATCATGAACACGGGCTGTCCCCACTGCGGCACCTTCTCGAAGATACTCGCCGAGGCTGAAGCGAGATACGCGGGCCGCCTGCTGATCATCGATATCGTCAACCCTCCCGATACGCCGCGAAGCGTCCAGACCTACAAGGCCCGGAACCGCATCAACCAACTGATGCTATTCGACTGCGGACAAGTTGCGGCCTCCTATCTTTTTCCCAAGGTAGTGCCCGGCAAACCCGAAATCAACGTCCCTCACTTTTTCTTGATAGACCCTAAGGGCTGGATCGTCGAGGACTACGGCTACAACGCCTTCCAGCGAAGCATCTTCGAAGATGAAGGCCTGTTCGGGATACTCGAGAAACACCTCGGCCCTCCGACGGTATCCAGCCGCCCTAAATAGTCGAACGGGGCCGCTTCATCTGAACCTCGCTTGGCGGCTGAGGCAACCGGGAGCATTCGCTATATAGTGAGTAGTGGCGATGCGTTCTTTGGTTCGACTCTCGACGGGTCTGCTAGCCCTCGCCTCGGTTGCCTTTCCGGAGACGGTTGGCATCCCTTCACCGGAGTCCCACTTCGGACACCGCATGGGCGCCGACCGTGAACTCATCGAGTGGGACGAGGTGGTCCGCTATTTCCGGCGACTGGAAACCGAGAGCGACCAGATTGTGGTCCGCGAGTTGGGCAAGAGCACCGAGGGCCGCCCGTTTATTCTAGCGACCATCGCCGATCCCGAAACGCTAAACGACCTCGACCGCTATCGGGAAATTCAAGCTCGGCTAGCCGACCCCCGTAACACATCGCAAGAAGAAGCCGAAGCACTTATCGCCGAGGGCAAGGTGGTGGTGCTGATTACTTGCTCTATCCACTCGGACGAAGTCGCTTCGACACACACGGCCGTCGAATTCGTCTACAAATTGCTCACCGAAGATACAACCCGGAACCGGCGCATCTTACAAGACACGATCTTCCTTTTGATTCCGTCACTGAATCCTGACGGCGTGGACAAAGTAGCAGCTTGGTACAAACGCTACCTCGGAACGCCTTACGAAGGCGCGCCCATGACAGAGCTCTACCACAAGTATACGGGCCACGATAACAATCGAGATTGGTATGCGTTTACGCAAGTCGAGACCCGATTGGCCGTAGAGAAGGCTCACAATGTCTGGCATCCGCAGATCGTCTACGACGTCCACCAAATGGGCTCTCAAGGAGCCAGGATGTTCGTTCCGCCGTGGATGGATCCGATCGACCCGAACATCGACCCGCTCATCGCTCAGCAAGTCAACATGCTCGGCGCAGCGATGGCCGTTGACCTGACTGCCGCCGGCAAGAAGGGGGTCGTCGTGCACGGCATCTATGACTATTTCGCGCCGGCGCGACACTATCAGAGCTATCACGGCGGCATGCGTTTGCTCAGTGAAGCGGCCAGCGTGCGCTACGCCACACCCGTTACGGTGCCTTTTTCGTCTCTTCAGACGCGCGACCGTGGCTACAATGCCCGTCAGCGAAGCTGGAATTTTCTTGAACCCTGGCCCGGTGGGGAGTGGACGCTGAGCGATATCATCGACTACCAATTGATTACGTTCGACTCTTGCCTTTACAACGCCGCCCTTCACCGTACCGAGTTGCTCGAGAACTTTTATCGCATCGGCCGGCGAACGATAGAAGAAGACTCTCCTTGGGCATTCGTGATTCCTCGCTCCCAGCACGATGCCAACGCGATGACGCGGCTGCTAAAGATCCTGGAGTTCGGCATGGTCGAAATCGACCGTTCCGAAGAGGACTTTCGAGCGACCGGGCGGCTGTTCCCGAAGGGCGATTACGTGATTCGGATGGGTCAGCCCTACGGTTCGTTCGCCGCGACGCTGCTGGAACAGCAGCAATACCCGGACTTGCGGGAATACCCAGGGGGGCCTCCGCTCAAACCGTACGATGTGACTGCCCACTCGCTACCTCTGCTGAAGGGAGTTGAAGCGGTCCGGATCGACGAACGCGTGGAGGTCACACTGGAGCGCGTGAAGAAGGTAGGACCCCAACCGGGCTTCGTGGCTGACACCCCAGTGGTGGCCTTGTCTCCGGCGCTAGGCAATTCCTGGAAAGCTGTAAATCGGCTACTCGGGATGGGTGCTGAGGTCTATCGCAATCGGCGCAACGGTATCTTCTACGTCCCCCGGAAGGGAGCGGTCGGCGAGCTGCTTCCGGCCCTAGCGGATGAGCTCGGCTTGGTGTTCGGAGGTTGGAGCGGAGATCCCGCCGAGCATCAGCTTCTCAGCCGCTCTCGCGTCGGAGTCTACCGCGGGCACTCCCCGACCATCGACGAAGGCTGGACACGGTGGGTCCTGGAAGAGTTCGAGTTTCCCTTTAGCTCGCTGTCAAGCAAACGGATCCAGCAAGGGAATCTCAATCAGGACTTTGACGTCATCATCTTGCCTGATGCCCGTCCCACAACGCTTCACGCCGGCTATCTTCAGGGCGCTTTGTACAATGGCGGGGCCGAGGTTCCGCCGGAGTTCTGCGGGGGCATTGAGAATGAAGGGGCCCGGTCACTGCGAAGCTTTGTCGACGAGGGCGGCACGATCCTGGCCTTCAACCGGGCCTCCGTATACGCGCTTGAGCGACTGAACCCTCCCGTTCGGAACGTGCTGAGCGGCCTCGACAACGAAAAACTCTACGCACCCGGATCATTGCTGAACGTCACCGTCGACACCTCCCATCCGCTGTGCTTTGGCATGAGGCCAAGCGAAGCCGTGTGGTTCCAGTCCGGGCCCGCCTTCGAGACTTGGGACACGGGGGAGGGTCGCCAGGCTGCCGCCGTACTCCAATTCCCACAACACGACATCTTGGCATCGGGCTGGCTGCTGGGGCAGGAGCACCTCTCAAACCGTGCCGCGGTGGTGGACGTCGCGATCGGCCGGGGCCACCTCGTCCTGTTCGGTATTCGGCCGCAATACCGCGGCCAGTCCTACGCGACTTTCAAGATGCTGTTTAACGGTCTCTACTATTGGGCGCGGTGAACTATTTCAACTATTTCACGGAAATTGAAGAGCACTTTCAGCGCGCCCGCGGCACCGCAACGTTCCTACTGTCGCCTCTCGATTGGGCCCTGATCGAAACCTGGAAAGACGCTGGAATCCCGCTGGCGGCGGTTCGCAAGGGCATTGACCGGGCGTTTGAGAAGTGGCGCGCTCGCAAACGCCGCGTACGGACCGTCAACTCCTTGGCCTATTGCACCCAGGAGGTTTTGGACGCCGCCCGCCGGCTGTCCGAGGAAGTCGACGGGGCGGGGTCCGCGGAAGTCGAACAGTCATTTCCGCACCAGGAATTGCGCGCTTACTTTCTCCGCAATGCCGGCCTGATCGAGCAAACACAAGCTCAAAAGAAGCCTGAGAATTCGGCACTCTACCATCGAACATCGCAGGCGCTCGAGCAGTTAGCCACCGCCCCGGACGAAGAGTTGTCCGACACGGAAGCCGTCGAGCAGCGCTTGGCTGTGCTCGAAGGAAAGCTCATTGCTGCCGCTATACAGGAAGCTTCCGAAGAGGCGATGCTGTCGGCCCGGCGAGAAATGGACCGCCAACTCGCCCCTCATCGCCACAAAATGACCGGCGAACAACTGGCGCGGCTTGAAAGGCAATACCTGGAAAGAGAATGTTTGCAAGCGGCGGGACTTCCCCGTCTGAGTCTTTTCTATTTGTGAAACAGGAACGTTTACGGCCCGTATTACCCAGGCAGAAAAGGCAGGTCGCCCGACCCTAAATAGTCATGGAATTTCATGCTCAACGCCCCCCCGTAGTGCCGTGCTCGGCGTTCGAACGCACTGCCTTGGTTGATATGATGACGGGGGCCCAACCCTTGTTGGCCTGAGAGGATCATGCCCCTGTTGAGAAACCGTCGCCACGCTACGGCCCGCATCTTGCCGGGCTTGCTGATTGCCGGGTTGGGAGTCTTGCTCGTCCTTAACAACCTCGACGTCTACCAATTGGGGGGGCTGGAAAGGTATTGGCCCTTGCTGCTCGTCGCTTTCGGGATCCATCGGGCCTTGGACCCGTCGCGCCGCGGCCGTGGCTTGGGTGCTGTCGTTCTCGCGACAGGGATCGGGTTGCAACTTTCCAACCTCGATTTGCTGTCCTTCCATCTCGCTGATCTTAAGCTTTACTGGCCTTTGATTCTTGTCGGAATCGGACTCTATCAACTCACGGGCCCACGCCGGCACGGTTGGGGTGCGTCATTCGGCGTCGTCGCTATTTTGGCAGGGATTTGGTTCCAACTTGCCAATTTCGGGATTGTCCGCTCCGACGTGTGGCATCTGTGGCCGCTATTACTGATCGTCTTGGGGATCGGGATGGTCTACAAGGCCATGCGCGGAAGGGTCTGGCTGCGCTAGCTCCCCTGCCGACCGGGTAGGGGCCGCAGCACACCGTGGCCAGCCGCGGCTGTAGGTGGTTCTTTCCCGGCCTCCGGGACCTTGCTAGTGCACAATCTCGCTAACCGCGGCTACGGCCTTCTCGCAGCCTTCGCGGTTGACGTCGTGGTGAGCGACCATCCGAGTTCGGTGCTGGTCGAGGCCGATGGCGAGAACCTCTCTCTGCTTGAGACGCGAGCAAAACTCGTCGCTCGTCATGCCGGTCCCGGAAACATCGAATATGACGATGTTGGTTTCGACGGTTGTCGGATCGATCTCGATGCCGAGCATCTCCGCCAAGGACTCGGCTAGATAGCGGGCATTCTCGTGATCAGTCGGCAAGTCCGCGGGTGAATTTTCGAGCGCCACTAAACCCGCCGCGGCCAGCACCCCCGCCTGACGCATGCCGCCGCCCAGGGCCTTTCGAACTAACCGCGCCTGGTCGATGAACTCGCGGCTGCCGGCGAGCATCGACCCAACCGGAGCGCCCAGGCCCTTCGACAGGCAAAACATGACCGAGTCGACCGGGGCGGCCACGTCATCAACGCGACGGCCGGAGTGCGTGGCGGCGTTGAAGATGCGCGCACCGTCCATGTGGACACGAACTCCTGCAGCGTGCGCCCCCTCGCAAAGCTCTTCGATCACGCCCGCCGGGTAAACTCGGCCGCCCGCGACATTGTGGCTGTTTTCGATTGAGATAAGGCCCGTTCCCAGATAATGATCGCTGGCCGGCCGAATTCGTCCGCGAATCTCGGCCCAGTGTAAGATCCCGTCGTCGGTGGCAACCGTGCGCGTGACGCAGTTCGAAAGCTTCGCCGGCCCCCCCATCTCATAGAGCACTACGTGTGACCGCTCGTCACAGATCATTTCGTGACCGGGGGAGGTATGCACGTTGACGGCGATCTGGTTTCCCATCGTCCCCGAAGGCACAAAAAGGGAGGCCTGCTTGCCTATGATCTCGGCGGCACGCGCCTCAAGCCGATTCATCGTCGGATCCTCACCGAATACGTCGTCGCCGACTTCCGCCTCGGCCATGGCGCGCCGCATCTCGGGCGTAGGGCGAGTGACCGTGTCGCTTCGAAGATCAACCAGCTCGTTCATAGCACTTGATTATCACCCACGGCGACGGGGCTGAGCCACAACACGTCGAGGGCGGTCAAGGAGCTTCGGACACGGCTAGTCTCGGAGAAACTGCTGAAACACTTCGTTCGAGAACATGACTCCGGCGGGTGTCAGACGCCAGGTGTTATCTCGGGTTAGCTCCAGCCAACCGTTCGCCGCCATGGCTTCCAATTGCAGTTCGTAGGCAGCAAACTCGTTGGGAGAAAAACGAATCCCGGACGTTTGCCGCAGCCCGGTCATGAGCCGCTCTTCTACCCTGCGGTTCCCGTCGATCTGTGAGACCTGGACCCTTGCACTTCCCTCAGCCCGGAAACGGTCGACGTATTCGGCTGGCGCAGAGGCATTCGCCCAGCGCTTCTTGCCGTCGAAGGAATGGGCGTCGGAGCCGAACCCAAGATATGTTTCCATGTTCCAATATTTGAGGTTGTGGGCCGACTCGTGGCCCGGCTTAGCGAAGTTAGAAATCTCGTACCGAAAGATTGACATCTGCGCTAGACGGTCTGCGGCCGCAGAGTAGAAGTCGGCGGTCTCCCCGTCGCTGGGAACGTCACCAGCCGCGTACCGGTTGCCCCCTCGACGCAGCTCCTCGCCGAGCAGGCTCTCGTCGTCGACTTCGAGCATGTAGACTGAGACATGGGGCGGTAGGAGTCTCGAAACCCAATCGAGCGAGGTTTGCCAGCTTTGCTTCGTCTGGTGGGGCAGACCCGCGATCAGATCAATATTTACGTTCTCTATTCCCTCCCGTTTCAGCAGGGAGATCTCCTCGGCCACCACCTCTGGGGTATGTTTGCGGCCTGTGGCGGCGGCCTCCGTGGGCACAAACGACTGCACTCCGAGACTCACGCGGTTGATTCCCAACCGAGCCCAGCCGGATGCCTTTTCCTGGGTCACCGTCGTGGGGCTGGCCTCGATGGTGGCCTCCCGCCAGTTGACCGCGGGAAGCGCGGCGAGAACGCCGGCAAGCTGGGGGATTTCGAGTAGGCTTGGCGTCCCTCCACCCAGGTAGAGCGTATCCGGCTCGGAGGGGAATTCAGCAGCTTCGATTTCGGCGATCAGCGTGTCAAGGTAGGCCGGAACGAGATCTCGAGGGAAAACACCGGATGAAAAGTTACAGTAGGTACACTTTTGTTGGCAAAAGGGGAACGAAATGTAGACGCCTGTCAAATTGGCCCCTTTAGAATCGACAGGCCGACCTGGCCCAGTCATGAGTTTATCAAGAGTCATTGGAGTGGCAAGGAGCGCGGGTGGCTCGGCCAGTTGACGGACCCTTCTTCGGTGTTGAGAAGCTTCGGACCGTGCTGCGGTTACTACGTGTATTTACTCCGGTCGGAAACTCGCGATGCTGGAAAGGCCGCGACATGTCGTGCCCCTACTTCTCCACCCAACAGACCTGTAAGAGCGCAGCACGCTGTGCCCGCCTGCCCTCCCGCCGCCCAACAGGTGTTCTGCTATTCTGATTTCGAGAGGTTGTTTTCCACTCTGCTCGGTCGTTGATGCCGTGCAGCGGCCCGAAATCCCAGGCCGCTTCCCCATTGCTTGCAGTTCTGAAAGATTAAGGAAAGGCGTTGTTTTGAGCAGCATCAACGGCATTTGTATCAAGCATACGGACCTGCCCTCTTCGACCCCCTTATTCACCGATTTTCTTTACGATTTTGAGCGGGTCGCGGCTTACTACAGGTATGCGCCTCAGCCGTCCGCAGTCGCGTCGGCGGCCAGCGGAGTTCAGATCGCCCCGGCACATCGCCGGGCGCTCGTCGAGACGCTCCGTGAACAGAACGCCGAAGCTGGGCAGCCGACGGCCGCTCATCTGGACATGCTGGGCCGCGAGGGGACCGTCGTCGTCGTAGCCGGCCAGCAAGTGGGCCTCTACGGAGGACCGGTCTTTGCGGTCTTCAAGGCGTTGACCGCGATTCGCGTTGCGGAGCAGCTACGAGCGGAAGGACTCTCGGCCGTTCCAGTTTTCTGGCTCGCTACCGAGGATCATGATCTAGCTGAAGTCGATCATGTTTGGGTCTTCGACGATCAGAAGCAGCCGATCCGCCTCCAGGCTTCTGCCCAGGCCGGCCCGCACCAGCCAGTGGGCGGAGTTGCAGTGGGGGGTGACGCCGCAGAGTCTCTCACGGCCGCCCTGGCGAACGCTCCCTACGCGAAGAGCGTTTTGGATCGCGCCGCGAGCACCTACCACGACGGGTCAAGCTTCGGTGCGAGTTTCGCCGCTTTGTTTCGCAGTCTGTTCGATCGCTACGGCCTGATCCTGATCGATCCGATGCACTCGGGGATTCGCCGAGTGGCGGCACCGGTGTTTCGGAAGGCAATCGAGCAGAACGCCGAGCTGGACGCGGCTCTCGTCGAACGCGGCCGGGCCCTTGAAGGGGCCGGTTACCATGCCCAAGTTCAGGTGAGTGACGAAACGGCGCTGGTGTTTCTGATCGATGAAGAGCAGCGTCGGGTCTTGCGACGCACCGACGCCGGCTATTCCGACGGCAGCGGCTCCTATACCGTGCCGGAGTTACTTGGTCGGCTGGAGGAGCGCCCGGAGAATTTCTCACCGAACGCGTTGCTGCGCCCGGTCGTTCAAGATTTCATCCTGCCGACAGCCGCCTACGTGGCCGGGCCGACCGAGCTCTGTTATCTGGCGCAGGCAGAAGTTCTCTACACCCGACTGCTTGGCCGCATGCCAGTGATCTTGCCGCGGGCTTCGTTCACCGTGTTGGATTCCGATGCGCACGACTTTCTGCAGCGACACAAACTGAGCGTGACCGACTGCTTCGAGGGTCCGGAGACATTGCGCAAGCGCGTGGGTGAAAGGCTGCTCCCGTCAGCCCTCGATACGGCCTTCAAGCAGGGCGAGGCCGGGATCGAAAGCGCGATCCACGCCATCGACGAAAGCCTGGCGGCATTCGATTCCACCCTCAGCTCGGCCCTTTCGACAGCGCGGGGCAAGATGCTCTACCAGTTGGGAAAGATTCGCGGCAAGGCGGTGCGCGAAAGCCTTCGCCGGAATGGGGACGTCCAGCGTGAGACCGAAGCCTTGTCGAATTTGGTCTATCCCAACAAGACCCAGCAGGAGCGAGTCTATTCGGTCCTTGCGTTCCTCGCTCACCACGGACCTGACTTTATCGAGCGGCTGTACGGGGCGATCAGTCCCGATTGTCACGACCATCAGGTGCTGGTGGTGTAGGGAGTTGCTTAGAACTTGGTTCCTTACAAATACGGTTAGCCCTCGGTTAGCCCGGGTTAGTGCGGCTAGTGCGGGCTAGTTGCCAATACTCGCCACTTAGTGTGCCTCAGCCCTTGCGGGTTACAGAGTTACTATCACTGCTGTCCGGTTAAAAGTCGAATAGAATCAATTGGTTGGGGTCATAGGGGGATTCGTTTGGGGAGTCGGATGGCTGGAGTGCCTGTAAAAGGGGCATTTTTTCGAATTGCGTAACGCTGAGAATCTGTAGAATCTGGTAAAGACTCGCTTCCAGCCCGAGGCGTTTCCGGACGATGGCGATGAGCACGTAAATCGAGACAGCGATCCAGATCTGCGTCTTGACGGCGTTCTCGCTGGTGCCGTAAAACGAGTTGATTCGCAGATGTTGCTTGATCCACTTGAAGAACAACTCAATCTGCCAACGCGACTTGTAGATGTGGGCGATGGTCAGCGCCGGGAGCGCGAAGTTGTTGGTCAGAAACTTCAGCCGCTTGTTCGTCCGGGCGTCGAAGTAACTGACCCTCCGCAACGGGTCGGGATAGGCTTGGGCCGATTCGATGGCAGCCAGTATGACGGTCTGATCCGAGCGCAAGCCCGTGGATTTGTCGACGGGATGCGAGTAGCGCCGTTGGAGCAAGATGTTCTTCTTGGTTCGCACGACGAAGAACGACGAGCAGAGAGTGAACACGAAGAGGCGTTCGAAATCGACGTAGGCCCGATCCATGACGTAGAACGCGCCGGCCTCCGGGCCGATCTCGTCGAGGATGTTGATGTCGTGCACTTTGCCTCCAGTAATGCGGATGAACGTGGGAATATTGCCGTGCAGATCCAGCAGCGTGTGCATCTTCACGGCGGCTTTTTGCTTGCGGAATCTCGCCCACGGAAACAGCGACAGGCAGAGGTCGATTGTTGTCGAGTCGAGAGCGTACAGAGTCTGGTCCAAGTCCACACCGATCGGGTCGTGGGCATATAACGGCCGTGCCATGCCAATCAAGACCTGCGCGAAGTCCGCGTAGATCCGCCAGTCGCGCGACTCGTTCGCGTCGGCCAGTGTCGAGCGCGCTACCCTGCCGCGGAATCCCATGTGGTAGAGTTTGCCGTGCATCGAACGCAGGCACGTCTCGATGTCGCGGAGGCTTGCCCGATAGGTCAGCTGGGCGAATGCCATCGCAAGAAACTGATCCCAGCAGGAGAAACTTTTCAGATAGGAATCGCCGCGGTAGCGCGATACACATTTCTGAAACTCTTTGCTCGGTAGGTGCTCGATCAGTTGGGAGAAAACCGTACGGCCAAGGTTCATCCCTCATTGTGCCGCGTCCGGATGCTCCGTTCAGGCGACCATTTGCGGCCTCGGGATTTCAAATCGTTCCCGGGCAAAACAGGCCATAAGACATTGAACGGTCGAGACTTACCGTCCGATGGCGCGACTTTCCCCGGACAGCACTGAGTTACTATATATCACCCCAATCAGTGGCAGATGAACCACGAGTCTGGCCCCGTCAGGGGGCCGCAACAATCACAGCTCACGGCTTCAGCCGTGGGGAAAAGTGGCAGTGCGGAAAGCCCCGGAGAGGGCGACACAGCTCCCACACATGCTGCAGCAAAACCGGGGGTCCGTATGCACAAGCGAACAGGCCCCGGAGGAGTCTGTGGGGCGATGTGTCGGACCCCGGACCGGCGAGATCGCCGGTCCCTACTGCCGCGGCTTGTGACGACTCAAGTAGGGACAAGCGATCCCGCTTGTCCAGAGCGCAACATGTCGCGCCGGTACATGACAAACGGTGCAATGCGGAAAAAACTCGGGGTTCTATTACAGCTTAAGTGAACGGTATTGCGGCTAGCCCGCATTTCTTGCGACAGAACTTTAGGAGCAGACCACTGTGCCCGCCCAGAGAGGTTTTTGCCGGGTTTGGTCGCGTGATCGAATGCGACGCGGTGTGAATCTCACGCATGGGCGGACACGGCGGTCCGCCCCTACACATAACGTTCGTTCAACGCGGGCCTTCCAAACCTTCGTGAGAAAAGCGGGTCAGGCGGCCGACTGCGGGGGCGATGAATCGCGCCCCTACCTGCTCCTGCTAAGGTTGAGTAGGCCTTCCCTTGTGGCTTGGATTCCTGGCCGGCAGGAGTGCCAGCGGCCACTTCCGACTGGGACCGCCATGAGTGGCGGTCGCTACCGGGGCAGGCTAGCCCGTTTCTTTCAGAAAGGCCCTCGCCCGTCGGAACCAAGGCCGCTCTTGACGCCGCAGATAACGAGGGAGCGTAGCTTTCTTGGTTAGGATTTCTTCCATCATCTTTCGCGCTTTTTTCATCTCCCCCTGCTGGGCCAGCAGCCGCCCGTAGTTGAAGTAGGCACGCGAGACCGTCGTTCGTCCCAGAATGGCTTCGTAGGCGCGAAGAGCTTCATCGGCCCGGTCTGTGGCTTCATAGGCCTCGGCTAGGGACAGATGGGCGCCGTAGAAGCTGTAGGAAGGGTCGGCTTGGACGACTCGTTCCAAATCGGCAATGGCACTGGCAACCTGCTCGGTTTCGAGGTAGCTGCGCCCGCGACCATAGAGGCTCTCGGGGTCTTCCGGGTCGAGTTGCAACGCACGGGCGTAAAGGTCAATAGCTTCGGGGTGTCGTCCCTCGATGGCGTGGATTTCGGCGAGCCCGGTCAGTGCTTCGTGAGAAGGGCTGTCCACCACTAGCCTTTCGAGCCACTGCCGTCGGCGCCTGCGCTCAAATCGGCGGATGACGGGCGGCTTGACGCACAGGTCGGGTATCACCTCGATCACGAAATAGACCGCGGCTCCTAACACATCCAAGAAAAGGATCACGAAGAACCAATACCATTCCGGACGTCTGCGGAAAAAGTGAATCAGCATCAGGAGCTGGAAGATGAAAGACCAGCTCCAGTAGTCGTGCCAGAAGAACATGAACCGTTAGTCGATCCGGGGAAGACAGCTTCGCTATAGTGTACTGTTTCCTGACGGCGAGACGTGGTAATGGCGTGTTTCGAGAGGCCAAGCTAGTAATGCTGCGGCGGCTCTGTCGGGGCTCGGCATAGAC
The DNA here is from genome assembly GCA_965248205.1 of Bryobacterales bacterium. Classification (GTDB taxonomy): domain Bacteria; phylum Acidobacteriota; class Terriglobia; order Bryobacterales; family UBA6623. The sequence goes on along the minus strand of CBDFIS010000006.1, from coordinate 3,343,578 downwards.
TGGCGATTACTGGCGATAGATGATAGGCGGACAATCGCTGGACCGCTCCCTCCCGGTCGGGGCTCGGAAGAATCCGCGACGAAACTACTAGTGGGCCAGACGAAGACGTCTGGTGTCGCTACGTACGGCCATCGCTTGACCGACAGCCGGCGCGAACCGCAGAATGAAAGTATCGGCCAGCAGCCCGTGGTGAAAGTCCTTCGTCGCAAAAATGATACAGTCACCGATTTTCATCTTCTAACCCATACTGGAAACAAAGCAGTTGCTGAAGCGAAAATCGGATGACAGTCCCTATTTTTTGCCGAACCTAGCTTCTACGATAGGCTGCCAGAGCCGGATTTGAGGAGACAATGGCACACGCTTATCGGCTTTTGTTACTCATGTTTGTGGTCACCCTCGCCCTGCCGGCGCAGAAAGCATCCACTACCTCTTCGGGTGCCAAGATCCGCCGGGACATAGACTTCAAAGGCGGGCCCGAGGCGCCTCTGAACCGGCCCGAGTCGGTGCTCAAAGTCCTCAAGGTCAAGGGCACTCTCGAGAGGATAGATCTCGAAAAGCGCACCGTCACGATCCTTGCCGGAAAGCGAGATGCCGGTCTCGAACTCGGGTTCCCCCAGCCGGCGGGCCGCGAGCAGATCAAGGTCTCGAAGAAAGCTGCCAAGATTCTGGGAGCGAAAAAGCTAAGACTCGAGGAGCTTAAGGCGGGGTCGAAGGTGCGGCTCCAGTATTACCCGGCGTTGGGCCAACTCATGGAGCTAATCATCGAAAAGCCGATCTCCTGAGCCGCGCGAGGGGAGTCGGGATAGCTGGAACCCCTAGCCCGCATTTCTCACGAGCGTTCGGTCGACCGGCGTTGAACGGACTTTATTTGTAGGGACGGACCGCCGTGTCCGCCCATTTGTGAGATACACACTCCGTCCCATGCGATCACGCAACCTAACCCCGTGAAGTCCTCTTTGGGCGGGCGCAGCGGCCCGCCCCTACGGGCTTGTCGTGAGAAAAGCGGGCTAATTGGGCTTGCCCGAAACACCGCCTTGACCGAACTCACCGGCGATCCGCTTCCGGCCGGCGAAACCATCCTGGACGCGGTGCCAGTATTCGATCCGGGGTTCCCCTAGCTTCCAACACAGATAGACTTCTTCGTTTTCCAAGCGAGCCGGGAAGTCGATCAGCCCCGTGTCTAGGTCCTTCACGAGCGCCCCCGATTCCTCGATACTGCGTGCCACCGCTTGCAGTCGCTCGACCGCTTGGTCTCTCGCTAGCTTGCGCTTGGCCACCGCGGTGGGGTCGATCTCGGTTCCGCCCAGAGCATTGATTCGGGCGCTCAGCGACCGCAGCTCGCGTTCGACCTCGACCGCCTCTTTCTTGGCATCGATGGCCTGTTGCAGCCACTCACCGAGCCTCGGAATGAGTTCTTCCGCTTCTTCCAAGGTAAACAGTTTTCCCATCAGTGTCGGCTCGGGGCCGGTTGTGGTTGCGCCGTCCGCCGGCTCGCCCGGCGCGGGGCAAGACACGCGAACATCCAAGCAGGCCCGACAAAAAGCTCTGGATCAATCCCCCCGGAAGGGGCTGGATGGTGCGGGCTAAACGCCCATCACTTGCACCGAGATGGAACGGCTTCGCGGGCCGTCGAGCTCGGCCAGGATAATGCTTTGCCAGGTCCCCAGCAATACCTTTGTATTACGCACCTGAAGCGAGACGGACTGGCCTAGAAACAGCCCCCGCAGGTGAGAAACCGCGTTCTTGCGTTCACAATCGGAGTAGGCCGGATCGTCGTGCCGCCACGAGGTATTCCGCCCTACGAATTGTTCGAGCATGGTCCGGATGTCGTGTAGCAACGCGTCCTGCCACTCGTTGATGAACAAACAAGCCGTGGTGTGCAGCGACTGCAGGTGAACAGTGCCGTTTCGCACGCCGCTTTTGCGCACGATTTCGTTGATCCGATCGGTTGCATTGATCAGCTCGAACTTATCGTTCGTAATCCAGTCAACGATTCGCACAAACGTTTTGACACCCGGCATACCCGCGGGCCGTTGGGTCTTGACAGGATCGTCTTTCACGGCTTGGGGTTTTAGGCTTGCTTTGGCGCTCATAGTAGATCAACCTCCAAGACTTGGGACTTCGGGGAAGACCTCAGATCGATTTGACTGTCCAAAAGTGCTTTGCCTGCCCTTGGGGCATCGTGCTTATAGCCTGCACGCCCCGTTGACACCAGCTGCATCGTATTATACCAGGGGTTGTGCGCCGCCCAATAGAGTGGTAGTGAGGCTTGCTACGGCCTGGTTTGGCCTTCAACGATAAGGCTCGCGAGCCGGCTAGGCAGGGCCGGGGGATTTGGGCTGAGAGCGTGCACCACAGGGGTCGGACGCTTTCACACAAACATTGAACTGACCGTGTAGAGGAATGTCGATTTCGAGGCTGGCCGGTGGCGGTGAGCGACGCCCGTATTTGCCCACAGGGTATGACCGCTCACAGACCCTGGCGTTCGCGGCTCCGATTCGCTCATCGCGAGGGAAGCCGGCGGGATTCGGGCGGGCAAGGGTGGCGGTCGTTAGGCGCGGTGCGGCCCGTCGGCAGATCGCGGGGTGCGATCGTTACATATACATTCCGCCGTTCACGTTGAGAACGTGGCCGGTGATGTAACCCGCTTCTTCACTGGCGAGGAACCGAACCGCATGCGCTACGTCATTGGCTTCGCCGATCCGGCGGAGGGGAACTGACGACAGGATTTTCTCCCGCACCTTTTCATCGAGAGTCTCTGTCATCGCAGTCTGAATGAATCCGGGCGCCACGGCGTTGACGGTAATGCTTCGGGAGGCGATCTCTTGGGCAAGAGCCTTCGTCAATCCGATCAGTCCGGCCTTTGACGCCACGTAGTTGGCTTGACCAGGGTTGCCGGCCTGTCCTACCACCGACGAGATGTTGATAATGCGTCCCCAGCGCCCCCGAACCATAGCGGGTAGAACCGCCTGTATACAGAGGAAACTTCCAGTAAGATTGGTCTCGATCACCTGCCGCCAGTTTTCAGAGGACATCCGCAGGGCCAGCCCGTCTCGGGTCATGCCGGCGTTGTTCACCAGGATGTGAATGCCTCCTGAGGTCTCGCTGGCTTTGGCGAAGGCCTCTTGAATCGACTCAGCCGATGCGATGTCGAGGGGCACCGCGTCAGCCCGCCCACCTTGGGAGCGAATCTCTTCCACGAGTTCGTTCAGCTTGTCTTGCTGTCTCGCGCCGAGAACCACCCGAGCGCCTGCCTCCGCCAACGCCAGGGCGCAGGCGCGACCAATACCCTGGCTAGCTCCCGTGACGAATGCAGCCCGATCTTTCATGACACTAGCTTCTCCAAAGTCTTCAAATCTTCCACGTTCGATCCTTTCAGTGATCTGTCGATTCTCTTCAAAAGACTGGTCAACACCTTCCCAGGCCCGACCTCGATAAAGTGATCGACTCCCTGAGCGGCCAAGTAGCGCACGGATTGTTCCCAGAGAACCGGGTTGGGCACCTGCTCGTTGAGACCCTCGCGGACTTGCTCAGCACTTCGAATCTCTCGGGCCGCGTAATTGTTGACGAGCGGGATTCGGAGATCCTCGAACTCGACCTCATCGAAATCGCCCGCGAGCCGCTCCTGGGCCGGCTTCATCAGCGCGCAATGGAAGGGAGCACTGACCGAAAGTAGCACTGCCTTACGCGCTCCTCGGGCCTTGGCCAACTCGACTGCCCGTGACACGGCGCCGGCGTGTCCGGCGATGACTACCTGCCCTGGTGCGTTGAAATTAGCGGCGGAAACGACCTCACCGTTTGAAGCTGCGCTGCAAATCGAGTCCAGCTCTCCATCGGGCAATCCGAGCAGAGCGGCCATGGCCCCGACTCCCTCGGGAACAGCTTCCTGCATATAGCGACCCCGCTTGCGGACCAGCCGCACTGCATCCTCAAAGCTTAAAGACCCGCCGGCCACCAGCGCCGAGTACTCCCCGAGGCTGTGCCCCGCCACGCAGTCGGCCTCGATTCCTCGCTCACCGAGCACGGCGAGCGTAGCGAGCGAACAGGTCAGCAGAGCCGGCTGGGTGTTCTCGGTGAGCTTGAGGTCTGCCTCCGGGCCCTCGAAGCAGACCTTAGAGATCGGGAAGTCAAGCGCTCGGTCCGCCTGCTCGAAGACCTGACGAGCGGCGGGAAAGTGCTCGGCCAACTCGCGGCCCATTCCAGGGACCTGGGATCCCTGGCCCGGAAAAACAAACGCGGTCTTGGACATGAAGTCCCACACTATCTCGCTCGGGACCGAGAAGCAAGCGCGGGTTGGCTGGTGGGGCTCGTCTTTGCGCGACTAGGTAGCCAGGATTTCGGTTTGAGGTTGACGAGCGGCGGATGGCTTCTCGGAATCTAGGCCTTCTGCCGCCGCATCTTCCAGTGTGAAGTAGAACGTTGCGCCCTGCCCAACCGTAGACTCTACCCAAAGGCGCCCACCGTGTTGGTCCACGATTCTTTTACAGGTCGCAAGGCCGATGCCCGAACCATCAAACTCTTGCTTTGAATGGAGGCGTTTGAAGGGCGCGAATACCTCTGAATGGTACTGCGCGTCGATGCCGATGCCGTTGTCCGCCACCGAGATTTTCCAGCGTCCGCCGTCGCAACGGGACATGACCCTCACGACGACCGGCTCGCTGCTCCTAAATTTGATGCCGTTCGAAATCAGATTCTGCAGCAATGGGACGAGTGCATCTTCGTCTCCCGCCACCGCCCGCGGCATGATCCCCACAATAACCGCTGCTTGAGTCTCTTCGATCAGAGACTTCAGGTTTTCCATAACGGACGTCATGCATAGCTTAAGGTCAACCGGAACGAGGGCCTTCGCCGATCTTCCCGCGCGGGAGTATTTGAGAAGGCTGTCCAGCATTTTCATCATGCGGTCCACCATCCGAACAGCCGCTACAAGAAACTCATCGGCCTTGGCGTCCAGAGGCTTGTTTGGATAGAAGTCACGTATCACTTCCACGTTGTCTCTTACAGAGCACAGGGGGGTCTTCAAATCGTGCGAGGCAACCGAAACGAAAGATTCGAGCTCTCTCTGCTTTTCGGCTACTAGTCTCTCCAGTCCGACCTTTTCCACGGCGTTGGTGATAGCCCGATAGAGGGCTTTGGGCGTCATAACCTCGCGCGCTACGACATCTTTGACCATGTAATCCTGTGCGCCCCTCTTCATCGCCTCGACTGCCACTGCCTCGTTGCCGGCGCCGGTAAGAACAATGGTAGGAACGTCGTTGCCGAGCTCGCGAATCGAAGCGAGCACCTCCAAGCCATCGTGTTCTCCGAGGCGATAGTCGAGCAATAGACAATCGGTTTTCTCGGTAGCTAAGGCTTGCCGACCACTCTCTCCGTCCAGGCAGTGAGTGAATTCAACCTGAAATTCGGAAATTTTGTTCAACAGACGCCGCAGGAGTTCGGCATCCGCGGGGTTGTCGTCGATGAGCAGAATCTCCAGTGTTTGCCTGCTCATGGCTAGTCGCCTCTGTGTGTGGGGAGCACTACGAGCTTCAGCCAGTAGGCGCCCAATTGCTCCAAGGCGGCGACGAAGTCCTGGATCTGGATGGGCTTCTGGATGAACGAGTTGCAGCCCAGCTTGTAGCTCCGCACGACGTCCTCTTCCTGCCGCGACGTGGTAAGCACGACGACGGGAATAGTGTCCAGGTTAGGATCAGCCCTCATGCGCTCAAGAACCTGCCGCCCGTCGAGCCTTGGCATGTTCAAGTCCAAGAGGATGAGGTCAGGTCTGGGGCACGCTGCCCGGTCCGCGAACTGCTCGCGCTGAAGGAGATAATCCATCGCCTCCTCGCCATTCGAGACAACGCGCAGGTCACAACGAATCACCCCCCTGTCGAGCGCCCGACGGGTGAGGTTCTGGTCAGCTGGATTGTCTTCCGCCAGCAAAACGGTCGCGGCATGAACCTGCTCGCCTAGCTGCATCATGATGGCTCCAATTCGTTACCTCGGGTTGGGAGGGTGAACTTGAAATGGGCCCCTTCGGCGGGTTTCGATTCCACCCAAATCCTACCCCCGTGGCGGTCAACGCTTTTGCGGCAGATGGCCAGCCCGATGCCCGTCCCCGGATACTCGGTGATCCCATGCAAACGCTTGAAGGGTTCGAAGATCTGCTCGGCATGTTCCGGCTCGAGCCCGATACCGTTATCGCGAACACCCAGTGTCCAAACACCACCCGTTTGCTGGGCCGTCAGTTCCACCACAGGCTGCCCGTCACCGGCAAACTTCACGGCGTTGGAGAGCAGGTTCTGATAGAGCTGTGTCAGCAGGGTCGCGTCCCCCACAACCCTCGGAAGCGCTTGGCGCTCGATCCGAGCTCCGGATTGTTCCAGTTGCGATCGGAGCGCTTCGAGGGACTCGTCGACACAATCATCGAGTGAAACGGTTTCTGCTTTCATGGCTGCCCTTCCGGCTCGCAAAAAGGCGAGCAGGTCAGCAATGACCGTCTGCATGCGGTTCGCGGCTTTTGCAATGTAATCAAGGTCCGTGGCTGCGTCTTCGGGTAGCTCCTTGCCCAGGTCTTCCCGTAGCAAAGTGCTATACGCAACCAAGGACCGCACCGGCTCCTGCATGTCGTGAGAGGCTATATAGGCGAACTGTTCCAGTTCGGCGTTGCTGCGAGCCAGTGCCTTCTCAGCCTTCCTTCGCGCGCTCAGTTCTTCCAGAAGGTCATGGTTGACTCGAGACAGCTCGGTTGCGCTGCGTTCGGCTTGGACGAAAAGCGTGTAAGTGTTCCTCAGCAGACCGTGGAACATGACGGCGTAGCTGACCACCTTCAGCAGGTGGGCCGCGTCAAACATCGCATCGAACAAACCGAATGACCGTGACATGAACAGCGCTTGGCTCATGAAGCCGATAATCAACGACACCAGCAGCGCGTTCTCGAATGGGTCTGACCGCCACATCCCTTTTTCCGATAGCCGATTAGCGCCATGAGAAACAGCGCCGCGGAGATGAACTCTTCCGGACGTCCGAAGAACAGCTCCGGGTAGTAGGCCCTTGGAAGGGGAACGAAAGCGAAGAAACAGAAACTGATAAACGTCAGAACCGAGACGCTGATGTAGACAGTTCCCTCGCCAATCCCGCCGGCCGCCTGCAGCCTCCGTTCCCGTTTCCAGGCCCAGTAACTTAGCAGCATCAGTAGCGCAAGGAACGTCCGCGACGCGTTCCAACTCCACGGAATCATGGAGGGCGGTGCGGACGGCAGCAACTGGTCAAAGAAGGAACTGGTGACTACCGCGTGGTAGCAGTCGAGCAGCGCCGTTCCGATGAAGCCGGTGCCGACAAACAAATAGGTGTTGTTCTTCTTGGCGTAGAATCGAACGATGGCGACTAACCCGACGATGAGCGCCAGAATTGAGGCAATGATCTCTATGTCGGTATGCAGCTCGGTGCTGCCTCGCCAGGTGCTGTCCGCCAGAGCGGCATAGGCCAAGACCAAGCTGACCACCAACGCGATGTGCTTCCAGATGCCTGCCAAAACGAGGGTCTCCTATCTCAGTAACGGCCTTTGGCGCACGGCGTCTACTGTTCCTCTTGAATCACTCTCGGATTTCGCCTTCGTCACATCGCCACTAGCGACCGGCCTTCGCATCCGGCAGCCGGCGCTTTGCAATCAAAGTGCAGATTGTTCTTGACGTCGAGCTGTAGGAGCTGAGCGACTGTCGCTTACTCCGAGAAAGGCGAATCCCCGGTCGTGCTTCCCGCGACTGCATGGGTGCGCTGGGTCCAACTCGGCGCGTAAGGGCGCGTAAGGAATAGAATCGGCTGAATCGGCTGCTTCGGGAGGCTTGATTAGGGATCCTCACTTGCTAGTGGGAGCGTGGACTACACACCCCACAAGTGAGGCACATAGTTCACGTGGCAACACATTGAATGGAGAGACGAATGGACTTGGCCAGACGAGTTTACAGCCGCGAACTGAAGGTGGCGCCGATCCGAGAGATCGCCAGCGGAGGAAAAATCAGTGGAGAACCGCGTTGAGATCGCCGCAGCTCAGTAGGAATCAGATTGGTGAACTCGCGTCCTCTGGTAAAGGCTTAATCTGAGCCACCACCCTCTATCTCCCGTCAGGTCGCCGACAAACTCCAGGCCAGCCGCTTGATCTCGCCGAGCATAGGTTGTACCTTGTAGCCATGGCATCGCGAAGTTTGAATAAAGTCATGTTGATCGGCAACCTTGGCAAGGATGCCGAGACGAAGCACACTGCTGGCGGCGTCGCCCGCACCATCTTCACAGTCGCTACCTCAAGACGCTGGAAAGACCAACAGACAGGCGAGTGGCGAGAAGAAACCGATTGGCACGACGTGGTCCTGTGGAGGTCGGAGAACGTCGCGCCTTATCTGCAAAAAGGAAAGCAAGTCTTCGTGGAAGGCCGGCTGCAAACCCGGAGCTGGGAGGACCAGAGCGGAAACCGCCGCTATCGAACCGAAGTGGTGGCCGACAATTTGATCCTGCTGCGGGGAGGCCCGGCGGATGCAGGCGGTCCCTCCGCTGTGGCTGGAGGCCAGTCGGCGGCGGCGAGTGGCGCAACAGCAGGCGGGGACGCTGGTCAGGGCATCACCGATGACGATGTCCCGTTCTAGCTGACAACGGTACGCCGAACTCCTGACAGCCGTGGCGTGTGCCTATCCTGATACGATACCGGCTTGTCTGCCTCGCTGCTAAGATACCTTTAGACTAACGGACAGCCACTCTGGCCTTGCGGTCTCCGGGGCGGGGGTTTCATCACGTCTCAGGGGACTTGACGAGCCGCCCACGCCGCAAACAGAAGGCCGGGGCCGTCACAAAGGCGCACCGTGGGCATCTGGGTCAAGCGCGGACTGGCGATTCTCATCGCCGGCGGGATCGTCTTTCTGGTCGCTACGCGCGTCTTCGAAGCTCGTGAGGACGCTGCCCGAGCCAAGACGCGCGGGCAGGCCTGGGGCGGAGGACGCGTAGTCAATGTCGACCTCGCTCAAGCCTGGACGGGCACAGTTAGCGACGTACTCCTGCTGACCGGCTCTCTTAAACCTAAGGAACAAGTCGACATTACGTCGAAGGCCACGGGACGGGTCGAAAGTATCCGCTTTCAAGTCGGCGACCGGATAGGCAGCGGCGACCTGGTCGCCGAACTCGAGGACGACGAGTTGCGGCAGCAGGTTCATCGGGCCGAGGCTGCCATCGCGGTCGCTCGCGCATCGTATGCGCAGCGCCGAGCCGAGCACGATAACGCCGGCGCCGAGTTGGAGCGCGCCGAAAGCCTTTTCCAAGATGGACTCATTTCTCCCCAGGACTACCAGGCGCAAAAGACCAGCCTAGCCGTCGTCAGTGCCCAGGTTGAGTTGGCCAAGGCCCAAAAGAAGCAAGCTGAGGCTGAGTTAAGCGAGTTTAAGATTCGCTTGTCGCAAACGAAGATCTACGCTCCTATGACAGGAGTCGCTGCCAGCCGCTATGTAGATGTGGGCGCTCTTGTGAGTCCGACAACTCCAATCCTACGGATCGTAAATCTCTCGACCATGGTCACCCTTGGGAATGTTCCCGAGCGGAACATAGCCAGGTTGCGAGTAGGGAACCCTGCCACCGTGCGAGTTGACGCACTCCCTGAACAGCCGTTTACGGGCCGCGTGGCGCGTATTGCTCCGGTTCTGGATGCCGCCACCCGCAGCGCTTTGATTGAAATCGACATCCGCAACCCGAACAGCGAACTCAAGGCCGAAATGTTCGCCCGCATCGAACTGGACCTCGGCGCGAGCCGGCAAGCTACCCTTATTCCTCGCGACAGCTTGGTCTACCGCGGTCAACAACCCGGCGTCTATGTTGTGGAGGGCTCACGCCCGGTGTTCCGGCCCATCGAGACCGGGATGACACGGCAAGAGACGGTCGAAGTACTCTCCGACCTCGATCCGGGGACGTCAATCGTCGGTCGGGGCGCCACCATGATCCGGGACGGAGACCGTCTCGCCACTCCCGAGAAACAGGAACGAACCGAAGGCCACCCAGCGGCCGGCGCTCGAGAAAGCAGCGGCCACCGGAACCGAAACGGCCGTCCATCGGGTCAGGGGCGATCCGCCCGGCGAGGACAAGGTGCATCAAGCAAAACTCAATAGGGTAGCGGCATGAATCTGGCGGAGTTTTCCATTCGGCGTCCCGTGACGATTCTGATGGTCTGCCTGATCGCCATCCTTTTGGGCGGCATCGCGTTCGTTCAAATCCCCGTCGATTTGATGCCGGAAATCGAATACCCCATCATCAGCGTCAACACCGGCTATGAGGGCGTTGCACCGGAAGAAATGGAAACGCTGATCGCCCGTCCGCTGGAACAAGCGCTTAGCTCCGCACCCAACGCCGAGGAAATCACCTCCTCGTCTTCCGAAGGCCGAGCCAGCGTACGGGTGAGGTTTGTCTACGGAACCAACTTGGATGTAGCCGCCGACGACCTGCGCGCGCGCATCGATGCCCGCAGAACAAGCCTCCCCGACGACGCAGATCCGCCCACGCTCTTCAAGTTCGACGTGTCACAGTTTCCGATCATATTTATTACGGTTGCCGCGGAGGATCTGGATTCCAAACAACTGCGTCACTTCGTCGAAAAAAGCATCCAGTATCGAATCGAGCGTCTCCCTGGCGTGGCGCAGGCCCGTGTTAGCGGCGGTTTGAGACGTGAGATCCACGTCGATCTGGATCTCGACAAGTTGCGTGCTTTGGATCTATCCGTGGCCCAAGTCGTACAGACGGTTCGGAGAGAAAACCTCAATCGTCCGGTGGGGCCGGTCCGCGAAGGGCGCTACGAGGTGTTGCTGCGCACGACGGGTGAGTTCGAGCGCGTCGAGGACATTCTCAATGTGGGCGTCACGACTCGCAACGGCGTGCCGGTCTACATGCGCGACATTGCGTTGGTGGAAGACTCGCACGAGGAGGTCCGCTACATCGTTCGGGTAAACGACGTACCGGCCGTGCGGATGTTTATCTACAAGCAGTCCGGCGCCAATACCGTTAAGGTGTCCGACGCCGTGTGGGAGGAAGCGGGCAGGATCCACCGCGACCATGGCAGCGTCACGCTGCAGGCGACTTGGGATTCCGCGGATTTCATACGGGCTTCTATCAACAATGTGCGGGACGCTGTCTTGATCGGGGCCGGCTTGGCGGTCTTCGTTCTGCTGTTCTTCCTGCGCAGCATCTCGAGCACCCTGATCATCGGCGTGGCCATCCCGATCTCCGTGATCGCCACGTTTGCGCTGATGTACTTCAACGGCTTCACGCTGAACACGGTTTCCTTCGGAGGACTGGCGCTCGGTGTCGGAATGCTCGTCGACAACGCCATCGTGGTACTGGAAAACATCTTCCGCCATCGCGAGCGCGGCAAACAGATCGAAGAGGCAGCCGTGGTCGGCAGTCGTGAAGTGGCCATGGCCATCACCGCCTCGACGCTGACGACAATTGCGGTCTTCGTCCCGGTGCTCTTTATGGCCGGTGTTTCGGCGCAAACGTTTCAACAGCTTGCCTGGGTGGTTTCCTTTTCCTTGTTTTGCTCGCTGGCCGTCGCCTTGACCCTTGTGCCGATGCTGTGTTCGCGTTATCTGCGGGCTCGTGAATTGGGTGGGGATCCCCAGGGTAGGCTGGGTCGGCGGGTGGCGGAGGCCCACGAGCGGATGTCCGACCGCTATGGACAAGTTGTTTTGTGGGCGGTTGACCATCGTAAGACGGTTGTGTTGACCGCGGTGGGGCTGCTCGCAGCCGCATTCTATTTGTCGGGGTTCGTCGGTGTCGAGCTTCAGCCGGAGGTCGATGAAGGACAGATTCGCGTAAACGTCGAACTGGAGCCAGGCACACGAGTGGAGGTCACCGACACCATCATGAGGCGGTTGGGCCGAATCGTCCGCGAAAAGGTTCCGGAAGCCAGCTATATCATGGTCGAAGCCGGCAGCAACAGCACATGGCGCGCGGAAGGCACCAATCGAGGACAGTTGCGCATCGACTTGGTCGAGCAAAAGTTCCGCGAGCGCTCGGCAGCGGAGATTGCAAGGGAGCTGCGTCGGTTAATGCAGGTCGAGCCTGGCATGATTGTTCGAACTCGAGTCAGCAGCGGTCTGTTCCGGCGCGGCATGGGTGAAGGCGACCGGCTTTCGGTGGAGGTTCGGGGGCACGACATCGAAGTGGCTCAGAAGCTTGCTGAGCGGGTGCAAGAGGCGATGGCGTCCATCGCGGGCGTGACCAGCTCCCAGGTAAGCCGCCGTCCGGGCATGCCCGAAATGCTGATTTCGGTAGACCGCGCGAAGGCCACGAGTATGGGCTTGTCGGTGTCCGAAGTCGCCGACACGCTGGAGACGGCGATCGGCGGAACGCGCGCGTCGCTCTACCGTGAAGAGGGCGATGAGTACGACATCGTTGTTCGACTGCGGGAAGAGGACCGCTTGAAGATTGATCAGGTGGCTCAGGTGCCAATCACCCTTCCCGACGGGCGGACGATTCCCGCCGAAAGCATCGTCCGGATGCGCCGTCAAGAGGGACCGGTGGAGATCACTCGTTCGGACCAGCAGCGTATTGTGACTGTCGATGGAACCATCGCCGACCGTGACCTCGGGAGCATCGTGGGCGACCTGCGGGCGTCTCTCTCTCAGATCGAAATCCCGACAGGATACGAGGTCAAATTCGGCGGCGAGTACGAAGAACAGCAGGAAGCCTTCTTGCAAATGACCTTCGCCGCCATCCTGGCTTTGTTGTTGGTTTATATGGTGATGGCGTCGCAGTTCGAGTCTCTCCGCGACCCGTTCATCATCTTGTTCTCGATTCCGTTGGCGTTCGTAGGGATTGTCTTGGTTCTGTTTTTGACCGCAACCACGTTCAATATTCAAGGATTCCTGGGGGTCATCGTCTTGGTCGGCATTGTAGTGAACAACGCCATCGTCCTGGTGGACTACACCAATCGACTGCGTCGCGAGGAGCATTTCTCGGTCCGCGAAGCGGTCGTCACGGCCGGCAGCCGCCGGCTGAGGCCGATCTTGATGACGACGATTACGACGATACTCGGGCTGACTCCCATGGCCTTGGGCATCGGCGAGGGCGGAGAGCTACAAGCGCCGCTGGCCCGCGTGGTCATTGGGGGGCTTTGTACCTCCACGCTTATCACTTTGGTGTTCATTCCGATCGTCTACATGACCTTCGAAGAGCGGACGGAGCGGGCCAGTGCTCGACAGCCGACCCTTCCCCAACCCGTCGAGTCCGCCGGCGATTAGGTCCGACTGTAGACCGTGCCCGATCACCGCGCCACTGACGAATGTTGCAAAGACCTCCCTGGGTCCGAGAGTCTGCACCCTGAGCACCACCTCTACCGCTTCCAGCCCGTTGGCGACAGCGTCGGCGGGGTATCCTAGCTTTTCAAGAATCTTCAGTACCAATCGCTGGTTGACCGTGTTGTCCTCCGCGACCAGAATGCGCTGGTCACCTCGGAGTTCCTCAGTGGCAACGTTTGCCAATCCTACCCCTTCGCCATACGCGTGTCGGTGGCTGCGGAACCCGAGGGTCTCGGCGACGCATTGGATGAGGCGAGAGCGACGGACCGGCTTCGGCAGACTCGCCGACACGCCCCACTGCTCTAGATCCCGACTATCGGGACGGTCTCCGAAGGATGTGAGCAGTACCACACGCGTAGCGGTCGCCCCGGAGTCCCTGCGTATCGCTCGCGCCAGTGAAACTCCGTCCATGTCAGGCATCTCTGCAGCGACCAAAACCAAAGAGTAGGGATCGCCTGCCACGGCTTCGCGACGCAGAACTCGAAGCGCCTCTTCCCCTTCAGAGGCCTGTTCAAGCCGCACGCTCCAAGGCGAAAGGTAGTTACACAGTGCCCCACGACTTGACTCGCTGTCGTCAACAATGAGGACTCTCACACCTCGGAGGCGAGACAGGTCGGGGTCAGGGTCTCTTTTGGGAGTTGGCCGCTTTTCCAGGCGAGCGGTAAACCAGAAGGTCGAACCTTTTCCAGGCGTGCTCTGGACGCCGATCTCCCCGCTCAGTGCGTTCACCAGCCTTTTCGAAATCGCTAGTCCGAGGCCCGTACCGCCGAACTTGCGAGTAGTTGACATGTCCGCTTGACTAAAGGACTCGAACAGTAATTTCTGCGCTTCCGGCCGGATACCGATGCCGGTGTCGCTGACGGCGAACCTCAGCATGACGTGGGACTCGTTTTCCTCAAGCGTTGTGACCCGAAGGGTGATTTCACCTTGGTCGGTGAATTTGACGGCGTTATTGAGCAGGTTGAGGATGATCTGTTTAAGGCGTCCGGGGTCACCCCCGACCATCGTGGGCACCTCGGCCGAGACGAAACAAACTAGTTCGACGTTCTTCGATTGCGCCCGCTCTGCCAGCAGCTCCGTGGCACTTTCCGCGGTATCGTGGAGATCAAAGTCGATCGTTTCGAAAGTGAGTTTGCCTGCTTCGATCTTGGAGAAGTCAAGGACGTCGTTGATAATCGTAAGCAGAGCTTCCCCGCAATTCTGGACGCTGCGGGCGTATTCCTGCTGTTCCGGGTTCAATGGCGTGTCTAGCAAGAGGCCGGTCATGCCAATAATCCCGTTCATAGGCGTACGGATTTCGTGGCTCATGGTGGCGAGGAACTCACTCTTCAATCGGGCCGATTCCAGGGCCTCCCTGCTGGCCTCGTCTAGTTCCTCGGCCTGACGTGCTAGAGCCTCGGCCTGCTTCTCCGTCGTTCGGTGGGCCTCTTCCAGATCAAACAAGTGACTCTGCAAGTTGCTCTCGGCACGCTCTCGCTCTTTGATTTCAGTGTCGAGATCCCGATTGATTCGTTCTACCTCCGTCGTTCTTTCGATCAGGCCGTGCTGCGCTTTCTCCAGCCGGCTGACGGCGAGCGCCTTTCCGCGATGGGTTTGGATGTAGTCCAAAGCCAAACCGGTAAACGGAACCAGATAGGCGATGATCTTCAAGAAGTGAGCGATGTTGAAGTGGTTGTCGAACAGCGCGGTGGACCCGAAGGCCATGTGAGCTTGGGTAGTAATCTGCGGCAAGGCGCTCACAACCAGCGCGTGGGAAAACACGCTCTTCTCACGGCGATGAAAGATCGGAAAGACAACCGCTCCGGCGATGACGAACAGCAGCAGGGGGCCGACATCCCAGGGCCGCGTGAGGATCGAATCGGGAAACATGGTCTGCGGCAATCGCCCGCTCGTGGCGCAGATGTGAATGATCCCGTAGGCCGAAGCGCCGAACGCGAAACCGGTCATCAGGACAAGACGCATGCCGGCTGCCTGCCCTCGATGGGAGCGCAAGAGCAGGATACCCACTCCCACCAGCATGATCAGGGCATTGAATACGCGACAGATAGCCCAAGTGAATGGAATTAGATTTCGGTTGTCGGAAACCGCCTCAATCAGTTGGTCCGCCGCGAGGGTATGAAAGGCGTCCATGGTGCCCGCACAAAGCAGCGCGAGTCCAATGATGGGGGTCGTCACATCGCCTTTGGCCGAGTAATGGACGAAGGCCAGCGAAACCGTGAATATCGCCGTGCAGAAGGCGCTCCATTCCAGAATGGTGTGAGCGAAGCCACCTGCCAGAAACTGATGCATACTGTCGGTCAGCACGCTGTGGGACCAGCCGGCGGCCCGCCACGGGGTCGAAGGCGACCTTCGGCGAGGAAAAGTCGAGGCCCAGCAGGTTCAGCAGGAAGGGAGACACGCAGATCCCCACCACTGCCCCGGTCACAACAGGGGGCAAGCGGTCTGTCGAAGAGTTTTCTCGGGATGAGGCTCGCAATCTCGTCGGTTGGGCGTGTGAAGAGGGGCCTTGCAAGGCCCTTAGATACTCTGATCGGCAGCCCGAGCGTTGTTTTGCACGCTGGGTTTCGCCTCTGATCTGCGAGACGAGGATAGCTCCGAGATCCCGAAGCTCAGCGGCGCACACTCACAGGACCCGGGGGGCATTCCCAGGGTCTCGCGGAAAGTTCGGCAAGGGGAACATGGGAGTGCCGACCGCCATAGTGGTCTTGACACCTCTTTCGGTCCGCGGACGAGCTATCCCCGTAGAATCGATCAGGCTAGTGGCCGGCGGAGTTTTATGACTGCCGCGCCTTGCAGACGAACAGGAGCCCAAGGGTCTAAAGCGGTTAAGTTGCCGACGGTAGGGAAGAGTCTAGAAGTGCGGATTTTGAGGAGTGGGACTGGCTGGCCCGTTACCGAGCCAGCCGTAAGACTTCACTGAAGTTTGTCCCCCCTGCGTACTCCAGTGAGCCGTCCCTGGTACAGACTAATTCTGACACGCGAACCAGGTTGCAACAATTGAACATTGGGTTCATTTTGCGAGGGTACGGATGTACCGCTCAAGCTACGTTGTCTTGACGAAAAGCTGGACAGTACGGCCGTACTACAACCGTAAGCAGGGTTTCTTACTCCGCCTCCGTTGGCGCTAGTTCCAGTTAGCCTTTGCGTGGTGAAAGAAGCTTTCCACGCCCGGCCAGGGGCGAAACGGCACCCTTACCGCAGATGGCAACACCGCCATCTTTGAGAGCCGACAGGATATTGTGGAACAGCGCATAGACAACCTGTTCATTGACAGGCTGGTGACCTGGAAGGCGAAAAGAGGCGGGCAGCTCCTTCGACATAGAGATTCTCAGCATCGGGAGCAGCCGCCCTTGACCGTCTCGGCAGTTGGCCAAGATTAGGGGTGTTTGCAGGACGCTGCCCGAGAGTCCGTCGACATAGAACTGACACCTCGAGAACCATCCAATATTGGCCGGATCGCTTGCGTCGAACAGCAGCATCGAAGCTTTCGCCGATTGGGGTTTCACTTGCACGACGAGGCGGCGCTCGCCCTCTTGAATCGTGCACTGATAGCCGGCTTCGGACGCAATGTTCCGGACTACTTCGTGCTCAGGTTCCAGGGCGATCAGATCCTGATCTCCGGCCTGAAGGAACCTCATGAGCTCGATTCTACCATCAGCATCCACCGCCGGGCTCGTGACAGAGCGCCCCAACTGAGGTCGCCTGGCACATTATTCGCTCGAAGGAGTGCGGCGAATACGCCCTCGACGACTTTGTTACAAGCCGTCGCGCGCCGGGGAGTCCAAGCTGCGATATCCTCTGAGAAGAGCTTGCCGAACTCCAGCAGTAGCGATTCCTATCCGAAGCCGGCGTAAACAACAGCTCGCTGCCCGGCCTGAAGTCAGTCGCCATGATTCCTGTTGAACCCCCGCATTTGAGCGAATTTGATCTGCATCTTCTAGAGGAAGGTACTCACTACCGAAGTTTTTGGAAACTGGGGGCCCACCTATCGGAACTTCGCGGCAAACATGGGACCCGATTCGCCGTCTGGGCGCCAAATGCGAAGCGAGTCTCCGTCCTTGGCGACTTCAACGACTGGAACCCCGATTCCCACCCGATGGAGCTACGGGCCGAAGCCGGCATCTGGGAGTTGTTCGTTCCCCAGGTCGGACAGGGTGACCTCTACAGGTTCCACGTTCATTCCCGCGTCGACGGCCATCGTGCCGACAAAACTGATCCCTACGCATTCGCCAGTGAGACGCAGCCCCGAGCGGCGTCGAAGGTGTCGGACCTAAGCGGCTACCAGTGGGGCGATGAAGACTGGATGAATATCCGCCGTCTGCACAACTCCCATCGGGCGCCGATTTCAATCTATGAAGTTCAATTGGGCTCTTGGATGCGAGTGCCGGAGGAGAACAACAGGCCCCTCAGCTACCGCGAGATCGCGCCGAAGCTAGCCGACTACGTTGAAAAGATGGGGTTTACCCATCTCGAACTGCTGCCCGTCGGCGAGCATCCTCTCGACTCATCTTGGGGATACGAGACTACCGGCTACTTCGCCCCGACTTCTCGCTTCGGGACGCCGCAGGATTTCATGTATTTGGTGGACACGCTACATCGCCGCGGAATCGGTGTGATTCTCGATTGGGTTCCCGCTCACTTCCCCACCGACGAGCAAGGGTTGGGGTTTTTCGACGGCACGCACCTTTATGAGCATCCGGATCGGCGCCAGGGGCAACCCGCCGAGTGCGGCACCTCGATCTTCGACTACGGCCGGCGTGAAGTCAGCAATTTTCTCATCTGCAACGCTCTTTTCTGGTGCGACAAATACCATGTGGATGGCCTGCGGGTGGACGCTGTGGCGGCGATGCTCTACCTCGACCGCGGGCGCGAAGACGACGGGTGGGCGCCGAACCGACACGGCGGTAAAGAGAACCTCGAAGCAATCGATTTTCTGCGGCGCTTCAACGAGGTAGTCCACGCAGAGTACCCCGACGTAATGACCGTAGCGGAGGAGTCATCCTCTTGGCCGATGGTTTCCCGGCCGACCTATCTGGGAGGCTTGGGCTTTGGGTTCAAGTGGAACATGGGCTGGATGAACGACATCTTGGCCTACATGTCGGAAGACCCTGTCGCCCGCCCACACCACCACGACAAGGTCACCTTCAGCATGCTATACGCCCTGAACGAGAACTTCGTTCTGCCTCTGCCCCACAATGAGGTCGTTGGTGGCAAAGGTTCGCTTATCGCGAAGATGCCCGGCGACGATCGGCGGAGATTCGCCAACCTGCGGCTTCTCTACGGGTACATGTACGGTCACAGCGGGAAGAAACTGCTGTTCATGGGCGGTGAGTTCGGTCCAGTGCTGTCCGGGGAAAGTCGCGCCATCGGACGGTAAGTCTCGACCGTTCAATGTCTTATGGCCTGTTTTGCCCGGGAACGATTTGAAATCCCGAGGCCGCAAATGGTCGCCTGAACGGAGCATCCGGACGCGGCACAATGAGGGATGAACCTTGGCCGTACGGTTTTCTCCCAACTGATCGAGCACCTACCGAGCAAAGAGTTTCAGAAATGTGTATCGCGCTACCGCGGCGATTCCTATCTGAAAAGTTTCTCCTGCTGGGATCAGTTTCTTGCGATGGCATTCGCCCAGCTGACCTATCGGGCAAGCCTCCGCGACATCGAGACGTGCCTGCGTTCGATGCACGGCAAACTCTACCACATGGGATTCCGCGGCAGGGTAGCGCGCTCGACACTGGCCGACGCGAACGAGTCGCGCGACTGGCGGATCTACGCGGACTTCGCGCAGGTCTTGATTGGCATGGCACGGCCGTTATATGCCCACGACCCGATCGGTGTGGACTTGGACCAGACTCTGTACGCTCTCGACTCGACAACAATCGACCTCTGCCTGTCGCTGTTTCCGTGGGCGAGATTCCGCAAGCAAAAAGCCGCCGTGAAGATGCACACGCTGCTGGATCTGCACGGCAATATTCCCACGTTCATCCGCATTACTGGAGGCAAAGTGCACGACATCAACATCCTCGACGAGATCGGCCCGGAGGCCGGCGCGTTCTACGTCATGGATCGGGCCTACGTCGATTTCGAACGCCTCTTCGTGTTCACTCTCTGCTCGTCGTTCTTCGTCGTGCGAACCAAGAAGAACATCTTGCTCCAACGGCGCTACTCGCATCCCGTCGACAAATCCACGGGCTTGCGCTCGGATCAGACCGTCATACTGGCTGCCATCGAATCGGCCCAAGCCTATCCCGACCCGTTGCGGAGGGTCAGTTACTTCGACGCCCGGACGAACAAGCGGCTGAAGTTTCTGACCAACAACTTCGCGCTCCCGGCGCTGACCATCGCCCACATCTACAAGTCGCGTTGGCAGATTGAGTTGTTCTTCAAGTGGATCAAGCAACATCTGCGAATCAACTCGTTTTACGGCACCAGCGAGAACGCCGTCAAGACGCAGATCTGGATCGCTGTCTCGATTTACGTGCTCATCGCCATCGTCCGGAAACGCCTCGGGCTGGAAGCGAGTCTTTACCAGATTCTACAGATTCTCAGCGTTACGCAATTCGAAAAAATGCCCCTTTTACAGGCACTCCAGCCATCCGACTCCCCAAACGAATCCCCCTATGACCCCAACCAATTGATTCTATTCGACTTTTAACCGGACAGCGGTGGGAACAAGAGATTCGCTTTTGCACGGCGCGTGATGGTGTCCGCATTGCCTATGCGACCTCAGGGAATGGCCCTCCTTTGGTCAAAGCGGCAAACTGGCTGACGCATCTTGACTACGACTGGGATAGCCCCGTCTGGCGGCATTGGCTTGGGGAAATGGCCCGACGCCATACCCTGATCCGTTACGACGAACGGGGCTGTGGGCTTTCCGATTGGAAAGTCGAAGATTTTTCTTTCCATGCCTGGGTGCGGGATTTGGAAACCGTGATTGATACCGTGGGCTTGGATCGCTTCGCCCTGCTGGGGATTTCGCAGGGTGGGGCAGTCGCCATCGACTACGCCGTACGACACCCTGAAAAGGTGAGCCATCTGGTCCTCTATGGCGCTTATGCCCAGGGCCGCCTACGCCGACAGTTGTCACCGGATGAAGCCGACCAACACCAGGCGCTGATGACCCTCGCGAGAATAGGATGGGGAAAGGAGAACCCGGCCTTCCGACAAGTGTTCTCGCATCTGTTCATGCCCGAAGCAACGGCTGAACAATTGCGTTGGCTTGATGAGCTCCAACGTAAGTCCACGTCTGCGGAAAACGCGGTTAGGTTTTTCGAAGTGTTCGGCAACATCGACGTAGTCGACTTACTTCCCAGGGTAAGCGCGCCCACCCTTGTATTGCATGGACGGGAGGACGCCAGGGTGCCCCTTGAGGCCGGCCGCAAACTGGCGACCGCGATCCCCAATGCCCGCTTCGTTTTGTTGGAAAGCAAGAACCACATTCTGTTGGAAAGCGAACCGGCATGGCCGCGATTTGTGCAGGCGGTGTTCGGTTTTCTCGGCACGTCGGGCACGGCTACCCCCCCAGATACATTTTCAAGAGAGCCAAGAACTTCGGGTCTGGAAGGGCATGCGCTGTCGAACTATCGGATTCTTGAGAAGCTCGGCGCCGGAGGCATGGGCGTTGTGCACAAAGCGCGCGACGAAAGACTCGGTCGCCTGGTAGCCCTGAAGTTCCTGCCGCCTTCCCTAAGCGCGGATGAAGAAGCAAAGCAGCGTTTCATGCAAGAGGCCAAGGCGGCATCGGCGGTCGATCACCCTAATATCTGCCCTATCTACGACATCGGCGAAACCGACGACGGCCAGTTGTTTCTTGTCAGTGCTGTCCGGGGAAAGTCGCGCCATCGGACGGTAAGTCTCGACCGTTCAATGTCTTATGGCCTGTTTTGCCCGGGAACGATTTGAAATCCCGAGGCCGCAAATGGTCGCCTGAACGGAGCATCCGGACGCGGCACAATGAGGGATGAACCTTGGCCGTACGGTTTTCTCCCAACTGATCGAGCACCTACCGAGCAAAGAGTTTCAGAAATGTGTATCGCGCTACCGCGGCGATTCCTATCTGAAAAGTTTCTCCTGCTGGGATCAGTTTCTTGCGATGGCATTCGCCCAGCTGACCTATCGGGCAAGCCTCCGCGACATCGAGACGTGCCTGCGTTCGATGCACGGCAAACTCTACCACATGGGATTCCGCGGCAGGGTAGCGCGCTCGACACTGGCCGACGCGAACGAGTCGCGCGACTGGCGGATCTACGCGGACTTCGCGCAGGTCTTGATTGGCATGGCACGGCCGTTATATGCCCACGACCCGATCGGTGTGGACTTGGACCAGACTCTGTACGCTCTCGACTCGACAACAATCGACCTCTGCCTGTCGCTGTTTCCGTGGGCGAGATTCCGCAAGCAAAAAGCCGCCGTGAAGATGCACACGCTGCTGGATCTGCACGGCAATATTCCCACGTTCATCCGCATTACTGGAGGCAAAGTGCACGACATCAACATCCTCGACGAGATCGGCCCGGAGGCCGGCGCGTTCTACGTCATGGATCGGGCCTACGTCGATTTCGAACGCCTCTTCGTGTTCACTCTCTGCTCGTCGTTCTTCGTCGTGCGAACCAAGAAGAACATCTTGCTCCAACGGCGCTACTCGCATCCCGTCGACAAATCCACGGGCTTGCGCTCGGATCAGACCGTCATACTGGCTGCCATCGAATCGGCCCAAGCCTATCCCGACCCGTTGCGGAGGGTCAGTTACTTCGACGCCCGGACGAACAAGCGGCTGAAGTTTCTGACCAACAACTTCGCGCTCCCGGCGCTGACCATCGCCCACATCTACAAGTCGCGTTGGCAGATTGAGTTGTTCTTCAAGTGGATCAAGCAACATCTGCGAATCAACTCGTTTTACGGCACCAGCGAGAACGCCGTCAAGACGCAGATCTGGATCGCTGTCTCGATTTACGTGCTCATCGCCATCGTCCGGAAACGCCTCGGGCTGGAAGCGAGTCTTTACCAGATTCTACAGATTCTCAGCGTTACGCAATTCGAAAAAATGCCCCTTTTACAGGCACTCCAGCCATCCGACTCCCCAAACGAATCCCCCTATGACCCCAACCAATTGATTCTATTCGACTTTTAACCGGACAGCAGTGGTTTCTTGTAATGCCTTATTACAAGGGTGAGACGCTCAAGCAGAAGATCGCTCGGGGTCCCTTGGCGGTCGAGCAAGCCATAGATTATGCGGCGCAAGCAGCCGAAGGGCTTTTACGCGTGCACGAAACAGGTATCGTGCACCGGGACATGAAGCCCGCCAACGTGATGGTCACTGAGCATGGCCTCGTGAAGTTACTCGATTTCGGCCTGGCGAAGGTTGCGAATGTGAATTTAACGAAAACGGGGACGATCCTAGGCACCATGGCGTACATGAGCCCAGAGCAAGCGCTGGGCAATGATACGGACGCCAGAACCGATTTATGGTCTCTGGGGGTAATCATGTATGAGATGTTGACAGGTGAACTGCCCTTTAAGGGGAAGCACGAGCCGGTGGTGTTTTACTGCATCACGCAGGAGGAGCCGGCGCCCTTGAGAACACTACGCGAGGAGGTGCCGGACGCACTGGCGATGGTCGTCGAACGGCTGTTGCGGAAAGATCCCAGCGAACGCTATCAGAAGGCGGAAGAGGTTCTCGCGGAGATCCGTTAGCAGCGGAAGTTGAAGGCGTCGGAAGTTGCCCCGGTGGCCCTCGACCTAGCCTGCATTTTCAGCGTCAGGGTGAGACGGTGTTGGAAAACCGGCGCTCCGCTCAGCCGTGCCGAAGAATTTCCGGCAAACCCTTCGAAAAAGCGTTCCGCGTGAGAACTTGATCACAGCCGGCGGTGCGCGCGGCTTCGATCAGCTCTGACATTTCGTGTTGGACAAACCCAACCAAAGGAGTTCTACTGGTAGCCGGATCGGCTTTCAGTTTCCCGATCAATGACACCGGGTCGAAGCCGTTGGCGTTCAGGTCCAGGATGATCAGGGCAGCGCAGTCCCGGCTTTTCGTCAGAAGATCCTGCTCCGAGTTAGCGAATTCCAGGGTTGTACCGACCTGCTTCGCCGTCCCGCTGATCTTAGCGGCGAAGAACAGATCAGGAACAATGGCGACTACTTTGGCTCCATCATTCATAAGCACTCGCCACCCGTAGTCAAATCCGAAGCACTCATCTCCCGATGGCGGTCCACTGCTCCCGTCAGCTCTAGCGAATTCTGCTACAGTAGTCTAGCTCGCATTCAACGCTGAAGTCCCTATGGTCTGCTGAACGTTGTCGGCCGGCCTGGTGTCTTACCTTCCGCACCGCTATTCTATCAGCCGCTTGAGGCAGCGAACCAACTCTACGGCGAGCTGCTACTAAATCGACCCGATGCCGTCAGGGGCAAGAAAAATATCCGTCGCGCACAGCCCGGACGCCGACGATGCGTTCATGTTCTATGCGCTAGCCACGGGTAAAGTACGATCCGATATCGTTGAATTCGAGCACGTCTTGCGCGATATCCAGACGCTGAATGAAGCGGCGGCGGAAAGTCGCTACGATATGACCGCGATTTCCTTTCACGCCTACCCCTACGTCGCCGATCGATACGTCTTGACTACGTCGGGATCAAGCGTAGGCGACGGCTACGGGCCGGTCGTCGTCTCAAAACATGGTCTGTCTTCCTCACAGCTAAAAGGGAAAAAGATTGGCGTACCTGGGATTACCACGACCGCTTATCTGGCCTTGCGGCTGTTTGAGCCGGACTTCGAAGCACGAATCATCCCTTTCGACAAGATTCTCGCCGCGGTCGAGACTGAAAAGGTGGACGCCGGCGTCGTCATCCACGAGGGTCAGCTGAGTTACAACCAGACCGGGCTGCGGAGCGTAATCGACCTGGGCGTGTGGTGGAAACAGAAACACAACCTACCTTTGCCATTGGGCGCGAACGCCGTTCTGCGGTCGCTGACGCCGGAGCTGCAGCGCGAATGCGGCCGGTGCCTCGGAGAGAGTATCCGCTATGGCCTCGATCATCGCCAGGAAGCCCTCTCCTATGCCCAGGAATTCGCCCGCGGCATCGATCAGGACCTAGCCGACAAGTTCATCGGGATGTATGTAAACCACCACACGACGAGCATGCAGGCCGAGGTCGTCGAGTCCGCCCAGAAACTTTTAGATCTGGGACATGAAACCGGACTCATCCCTCACCGCGTCAAAATCGAGTACGTATAATAACGGCAAGATTCACCTCCTTCTCGAAGACAAGGCCGCACCCCCCGGCAACGTCATGCGTATTCGCCAACTCCTTCGGTCGGGCGCTCTATGGCTATTGGTTTCACTGTTCACGGTAGGACTGTCGGCCCAAGTTGAAGAGCTAAAGCACTCCGATCCGAAACGTCGCATGAGGGCAGCCGAGAAGCTCGGAGGCCTCGGCGACCCGGAACACATCGCGGCCTTGCGCGAGCTACTGAAAGACCCCGTCGCGGACGTCCGCGCAACCGCCGTGGACTCCATCGTGCGCATTGGAACCCAGCATAGTCTTGACCCGCTAAAGGAAGCCACGCGGGATTCCATTCCCGGGATCCAGATTATCGCGGTGGATGGGCTGGTGAACTTCTACAAAATCGGGTACGTCAGAAAAGGCTTCAAAGCCTCCCTGAAAAACTTCGGCCGCGACGTGCGGAATCGATTCGCCGAGCCCAGCGAAGAGATCATTGAGCCGTACCTCGACGTCTCGCCCGACGCCATCAAGGCGATCGCCGGGGTGATTGGTGGCGGGAGCAGCATGGAGTCCCGGGCCAACGCCGCGCGGGCCGCCGGCGTGCTTCGCGGCAAAGAGGCCCTTCCGGAACTCGAGAAGGCGCTGCGGTCGAAAGACACCATCGTGATATTGGAATCCGTCCGCGCGATCGAAAAAATCGGCGATCTGAAGGCCGGCCGGTCCCTGACATTTTTGCTGCATGATCTGGACGAAAGAGTCCAACTGGCCGTGGTCAAGGCGGTGGGGCAGTTACTGGTGAAGGAGTCCATCCCGGAGTTGGTGGGCCTGATCAAGACCAGTTCGGAAAAGAAGATCCGGCGGCAATCCTTGATTGCGCTGGCCAAAATGCCCAACTCCGGCCAGCGTTCGGTTTTCCTGCTTTACTTGAAAGACAAAGACCATCAGGTTCGCGCGGCGGCCGCCGAGGGAATTGGCCGCGCCGGGGAAAAGCAGGACTTGAAGACAATCCTGGACGCTTCCGCCAACGAACGCAACGAGTCAGCCCGACTGTCCATGGCTTTCGCCGCGGTGCACCTGGGGGATATCTCACATGTAAGGTACCTGGTGGACGGTCTGAACTCGCTGTTCCACCGCGGGGAGGCAAGGCCCTTCCTGGTGGAGCTGTCACGAAAACCAGCGGTTCTTTCCGAGCTATACGATCCACTGACCAACGGGACGAAAAACCAGAAGAAGGAACTTAGCCACGTGATCTCTGTTAGCGGCAATCGAGAAAGCCTGCCTCATCTAGAGAAACTGACCCACGACGCCGACTCCAAGGTGGCCCAAGCCGCCATTCGCGCGATGAGGAATCTACAGGCGCGGCTTTAGGGGGAGTATCACGGGCTTCGACCGTCAGCTCGTGCGAAAAGCGGGCTAGAGCCAATACCGTTCACTTAAACTGTAATAGAACCCCGAGTTTTTTCCGCATTGCACCGTTTGTTATGTACCGGCGCGACATGTTGCGCTCTGGACAAGCGGGATCGCTTGTCCCTACTTGAGTCGTCACAAGCCGCGGCAGTAGGGACCGGCGATCTCGCCGGTCCGGGGGTCCGACACATCGCCCCACAGACTCCTCCGGGGCCTGTTCGCTTGTGCATACGGACCCCCGGTTTTGCTGCAGCATGTGTTGGAGCTGTGTCGCCCTCTCCGGGGCTTTCCGCACTGCCACTTTTTCCCACGGCTGAAGCCGTGGGCTGTGATTGTTGCGGCCCCCTGACGGGGCCAGACTCGTGGTTCATCTGCCACTGATTGGGATGATATATAGTAACTCTGTAACCCGCAAGGGCTGAGGCACACTAAGTACACAATTTCATAAATACACTAACGTATCTAGGCCTTGAAAGTTATGTTCTGATGTGGCACAGTGGCACGAGGGAGGTTACCCCACGTGCCTCGCAAAAGCCCTTACCACATCGTGCTCTCTTCCGCCGAAGCCCGTGAGTTACAGCGCCGTACCTCGAAGTATACGTTATCGTATTTTCAGGTCGTTCGGGCCCAGATGATCTTGCTTGCCGCCCAGGGCCTTTCCAACCAGGAGATCGCCCGCCGTCTGCGGACACGACGCGAGGTCGTCTGCCTGTGGCGCAAACGTTTCTACCAGCAACGTCTCGAGGGTCTCGAAGAGCGTCCGCGGTCCGGTCGGCCACGGGCCTTTCCCCCCGGAGCTGGTCGTCGAGATCAAGGCACTAGCCTGTGAACTTCCCGCCAGCCAAGACCGCCCCCTGTCTCGTTGGAGCAGCGGGGAACTGGCCCGCTATGCCTGCCAGGCTGGACTGGTGGCCAGCTTGTCGGGTAGCACCGTCTGGCGCTGGCTCCACGAAGACGCCATCCGCCCCTGGCAGCATCGCAGTTGGATCTTCCCTCGCGATCCGGATTTCGCCACCAAGGCGGGGCGTATCTTGGATCTCTACGAGCGGCAGTGGGACGGCAAGCCCCTTAGCTGCGATGAGTTCGTGCTTTCGGCCGACGAGAAGACCAGTATCCAAGCACGCCGTCGCAAGCACGCCACTCACCCCCCGCGATCCAGATCGGCCATGAAGGTGGAACATGAGTACGAACGATGTGGGGCGTGGGCCTACCTCGCTGCACTCGATGTTCAGCGTGCCAAACTCTTCGGTCGTTGCGAGTCGAAAACGGGCATCGAACCTTTTGACCGCTTGGTGGAGCAAGTCATGTCTCAACCCCCCTATGACCAGGCCCGCCGGGTGTTCTGGATCGTTGACAACGGCTCGGCGCATCGGGGCCAACGGTCGATCGTCCGTTTGAAGCAGAAGCATCCCACCCTGGTATTGGTGCACGGGCCAGTGCACGCCAGTTGGCTCAATCAAATTGAAATCTACTTTTCGATCTTGCAGCGCAAGGCCCTCACCCCCAATGATTTCGCATCGCTCGCGGCGGTGGAAGACCGCCTGTTGAGCTTCCAGCAACACTACGAGTCGATTGCGAGACCATTTGAATGGAAGTTCACTCGACGCGATCTGACCGATCTATTGCACAAGATAAAAAGACAGCCCCACAACTCGACTCCGCTCGCCGCATAGCTGAAAATAATACGTGACCGTACTTACGAAACGGTGTACTTAGTGACGAGTATTGGGGCTAGAGCCGCATCCAGACCAAACGCCGGGCTTACCCTAAGCCCTGTAGATCATTTGAAAACGATGGCGGGCGTGGAGGGACTCGAACCCCCGACCTGCTGGTTCGAAGCCAGACGCTCTATCCAGCTGAGCTACACGCCCTTGAGGTGATTCCATCCTAGCAAATCGCCTCTATTTGTGAACAGTAACATTATCAACAAGTTACGCAGTTTCCCGCATCGCCGCGTGTTGTCGGACCATCGCAGGTCCGCGGTGAACAACGAGGACGACTCCTCCGCATGCCGCCGCATGGCTGGAAGCCAGAATTTCGGCTCACTGCATGCCTTCCTGAGATCGCCGCTCCGTAGACTTGCCGAACACTTGGGCAGTGGGGAGTGAATGGCCGGCCCTGGGAAAGCGCTTACCCAGGGAATGACGTTTCCTGTCGATAAGAGTAGGTTGTGGGCACGCCCCGCTTCGCCTCGCGCTTTGGTCGCATGAACTCGCGATCGACTATAGGCCGACAAACCGTAGACCACTCCCTCACGAGTCTGTGAAAAAACCGGGGGCTGGAAGGTGTGAGGAAATCTCTGGTACAGGAGACGGGTGTGGTGAATCACGCCCCTACATCCGGCCAAGAGTTTTCTTTTCACTCGAGTAAGGGCGCATTCACTGCGCCAGGGCACGAATCGGAGGCTTAGGTGATTTTCTCACAGCTTCTTGTCCCAAACGCCGTGCGCGGGGACCGTAGCGGCTTGATTCCCGCCGTACCCGATATTGCTTAGAACTTTTGTCAGAAGGGTTGTTTATGCCCAGGGCTACCAGACGACTCGCTGAGAATCACGAGCGCTGGCTCGTCTCCTACGCGGATTTCGTGACCTTGATGTTTGCTTTGGTTTGCTTTCTTTGTTGTCTTATTCGCTTACTCTACGGTGGACCAGACGAAGGTGGAATCCTTCGCGGCAAGATTCGAGTCTTATTTGCAACAGGATGGTGCCCCTCTAGGCTGGAATTTCCGTTTTGGCCATCCCGCGATGGTCAGGATACTCCGATCCGCGGCTCGGGTGCAAGGTCTTCGTCTTCCTCTCACGATCGATGCTCCGTTCGCTCCCGTTTGGGTCGCTGAATGCCGCTCGATCGCCGCGTTCCAGCTCGCTGGAGGGCTTTTCGCCGACACGGCTCCGAGTAGTTCCCTCTTCAGCAACCCAGCGTCTCTTCTCCGTCGCAGCCGTCGCCCGTTACCCGCCTGGCACAGGCAGCGCCCAGATCCGCCCCAGCATCTCAGCGAACAGCTTGCGGTTGAGATGCCCCTCGGCCAACAGCAGCCAGTAATAGCGGGCATGCTTGACCAGCCGCCCTCCGGTTTTCATCAACCGATGCTGCAAGCTCGTCAGCGACCAGTTCTTGATCCTCTGCGCCAGCCCCAGCCGCCGCCACAGGTTCCCCAGGTTGTAGGCCAACACGCTCAACTGCAAACGCACCTCGTTTGCCCGGAAACGATGACAGGACAGCCGTGTCCAGTGGGTTGCCTGCTTGCCTTCCTTGATCCATTGCTCGGCCGTGCCGCGCTTGTTGTAGAAGCGCACCAGCGACCGACTGGGCAAGCTCATGCTCGTGACGATGAACCCGACGCGAGGAAACAACTCGCCTTGGTGGTGCTCAACCTTGGCCACAACCCGCCGAGGCTTCGACCAACTCGCGGCCTGATAGCGGAAGCTCTTGTAGCGCACTAGTGGCTTCAGGCTCGGCCTGCCCGGCGGACGGAACAGAATCTCTTCGATCTCCAACTCCAGGTTCTTGTTTGCTGGGATGCGAATGACGTAGTCCACTCCGCGATCCTCCAACGCCTCGTAGATCTCCGGCTTGGCGAAGGCGGCGTCGGCGCGGAACGTCACTTGCTTGCCTTCTCCCTGTTGGCGCTCGATCTCGGGCAGCAGCAGTTCGTCCCAGTCCTCGGCGCTGGACACGTTACCCGCTCGCAGCTTCGCCGCCAGACAATCACCGTGCTGGTTGAACAGCAACAGCGGGTGGTAGCAGGTGGACTCGAAATGGCCGTTGTAAGCGCTGCCTTCCTGCTGACCGTGGACCGGGCTTTCCGTGGAGTCCATATCGAGCACGACACGCTCGGACTCGTCCTGCGCTTGGGCTTGAGCGACCAACTCGCGGTTCACCGCCATCAGCCCAAGCAGGTTCTCTTCACTGGCCAGCAGCTCTGCCTCAAAGCTTTGTAGACGCGACGTAAGCGCCCCGCCGCGATCCCAGTTCTTCTTCGAGCCGATCAGACGAAAAGTCGGGTCAGCCGAGACACGGGCAGCATCGTTGAGATCCTCGTAGCCGGCGAGGCGGCTGTAGACCGATTGCCGCACCAGGTCGGCCAGTGGGAACTTCTTGTTTGTGCCTTGCCGCGAATCCGTCAGATGCTCGTCGATCAGCTTGCCCAGTCCGAGCCGCTCGTCCAGTTCCCGAATGAGAATCAGGCCACCATCCGAGGTGACGCGCGATCCTTGGAAATCGACTTTGAGAAATCCGTTGAAGGTGAGCTGAAACGGCTTGTTTTCTTTTTCACCCATTGGGTGTTGGCCTCCGTGCGTCCTGACAGGGCTTGAACCCCTATAAATAAAGACGCTGAAGGCCGCTGCAAGGTCGGGATGCCGAAATCAAATTGGAAATGCGGGCTAGGAGTTGCACCGCGACGAGCAGCGGCAGGCGGCCCTACCGGTGAACAACCAGGGCCTGGTCAAGTCGCCTTGCAGCATCAAGCCCTCACGCGGGCTGAAATGAGTGAGTCTATTGAGCAACTAGAAGCGGAACTGCTGCCGGACATCAACAGCGGCAAGATCGAACTATCATTGCAGCCCAGGGGCTTGGTGATGAGCCTGCGGGAGTCCGCTTTTTTTGCCCCTGGGGACGCAGTTTTGCAAACGGAATCGCTCGAGGTGATGGCGAGAGTGGCCCAGAGCTTGGCTAAGCTGCCGGGCCAGATTCGTCTGGAAGGTCATACGGACAACATTCCCATCCACACCCCCGAGTTTCCTTCCAACTGGCGGCTTTCGACCGCCCGTGCGATCACGGTGCTGAAGTTTCTAACGAACCGCTACGACATTCCCTCGGAACGGCTGGCCGTCTCCGGATATGGCGAGTATCGTCCTGTGGCCCCGAACGATACGCCCCAAAACCGGGCCAAGAATCGGCGTGTAGCTATCGTCATCCTCACCAAAGACGCGGCCGCAATGGAACCCGGGCGAAAGGCGGACCTGGACTGAGACATTCCGTCTCCGCCGCGCTTCGGTACAAAACGGGCGGCTGACCCCAGCGTAAAAACGGTCAGGACCGTCTATGCGCGGCGCCGTTGATCCTAACGGCGATCCGGTGTTTGAGGGTCACTCGGTTGCCCCTAAAGCAGTCACGGGTAGGCTATCTAACCGTGAAGGCAGGGAGGGCTAGTCTAACAGCCCGTGGCAGAAGTTAGGTTCGGCGAAAAATGGGGACTGTCAACGATTTTCGTATCCGCAACCGCTTTGTCTCCAATATGGGGCAGACGACGAAAATCGGTGACTGTACCCACTTTTCGAGGCGAAGGACTTTCACCACGGGCTAGCGGGCACAGCGCGGGGCTTGCTGCGAGTAGCTGGCAGGCCATTCGAAGTCTGCGCCCCCCTCGGTACGGCTCTAAGCCAAAAGGCTTCCATGTCGAAGAGAGAACTGGGGTACAAATGGACGAGTCAAGCACTTTCAAGATCTTGATCGTCGATGACGAACCCACCGTCCGTCACTTGCTGGCGCGTTGGATAGCCAGGTCGATGACCGCCGAAGTACTTGAGGCGGCAGACGGCTTGCGGGCGCTGGAATCGATCGCCGCTCAAGGGGTAGACCTCGTCATTGCGGACGTCAAGATGCCTGTCCTCAATGGAATCGAGATGCTTTCGATTATCCGAGCCGATCCTGCCAACGCCGACCTAGAGGTAATGATAGCCTCCGGCGTAGGGACCGAAGACACGGTCAGGCAAGCTATAGGTCTTGGCGTCTCAGACTACCTCCTCAAGCCGCTGCAGCAGGAACGGGTAATCACCCGGCTGGAAAAGGCCCGGCAGCGCGTGATAGAAGCACGACAGAAGAAGAGCAGCGGGCAAGACCGTTCGCGGACGCGCATCCTGGTCGCTGACCCGGACCCCAATTTCTGCGACTTTGCAAGCGCTGCCCTGTCTGTGCAGTTCGAAGTGCGAACGACCCGCATTGTGGGGGATGTCTTGGTTAGGGTACTGCGCTGGAAGCCTGACGTGATTCTACTCTCGCCTGAACTACCAGGACCGCCGCTGGAGTTCATGCTCGGCAAGGTTGGGAATCTGGGCGGGAGCAACGAGTTACGCGTGTTTCTGCTTGTCGACTCGGAATCCCAGGTGCCCGATTCTGAAGATGTTGCTGGATGGCTGCCTCATACCTACGTGCCCGAGAGTTTCCTGTCTAACGTCGTTCAGTTATTGGAGGGAGCGGCTCCACCGAAGCACGGCATCCTTTCCTGGGTAGGGTCGCTCGAGCCTGAAATCGTCACTGCCCTACGCCAGAGCCTGGGCATGATGACCGGCGAAGAGCCCTCGGACGCCGACCCTCCGCAGAACGACCCGGAGTTTGACCTGTTTGGCACCATGGCCCTCGACTCGGACGGCGACGACCTTCGGCTGGCGGTGTACATGGACTGCAAGCGCAGTTCCGCTCGCGCACTGGTGACGACGATGCTTGACTGCGAGGAAGGAGACATCGACGAAGAATCGGAATCCAGCGGCATCCAAGAGATGCTCAACGTGATCGCCGGGCGTATCAAAAACTCGTGTGCGACACGGAAGATTGATGTCTTGCTCGGCTTGCCGGAAATCTCCAACAAGGCGTCGGACCCGCCCTCGAATGTACTCTACAAGAAGGAGAAGCTCTTTGTTTGGCGAGAGGATCATCTCTTTCGGTTGACGTTCTTTGCCAGCACTGGAGCCCAGGCGCCTACTTCTGAAACCGAAGCATGAGGGACTCGTAAAGGTCGAAGCTGTGGCGCGTGGCCGCGTTAACTTCGGGGAAACAGGCGCCACGAAGATCAAGGAAACCTAACCCGTCCGCACTGCCTGCAAGTACTAGTAGTACTTCTCTCGCGGCTCGCGATGCTGGCAGCGCCTCCGGTACGCCGGCGCTTCGGCGAACCTGAAAAGCACTCGGGCAAAGCCGGCTCGGCCACCTTTGCTCTTCACAGAATCGCTCCACGAGGGCCAATTTTCAAGGGGATAACGGGCGATCCGCCTGTTTGCCGAAGAGCTGTACCATCCGGCCCTTCAAGCCTGATAGAACGACGTTGACGCGAAATATGGTGTATTCGACCTCGAAACACGGTACAATTATACGTTTTCGTTAGAGAGAGCTTATGGCATACGATCCACGCGGGGTGAAGTTCGTCCTGACGGCGCCTGACACCGAGAGCACCGAGCAGGCGTTCAGCCCGTGGAAGCAGATGGTGTACGCTTCGGTCCCGGCGCGGTTCGCCCCTCGCTTTACGTACAAGAACAAGTTCGACCAGCCCCGCTATCCCGATGGAACGGCACAAGTCATGCCTTACGGCGTTCGGGTAGCGGAGGCTATTCTGCTCAAGCATTACCCGGCCGACGATGTCGCCGTCTGTTTTCCGGACGACCTTGACAAGTTCGTCGGGCCCCGGACCGTCGCCGTCGGAGTCGGCGCTCATAACCCCATCGGAACTGCCTTCTCGACCGGGGTTTACAGCAACATCTTTGGCAGCACGGCGAGGCCGATCAACGCAGCGGAAAGCGAGCGTATCTATCTGCACCCCGCGATCCGGAAGCACAGGCCGAAGGTGATCGTGGGAGGCGCGGGGGCGTGGCAAATCGACAAAACCGGCTCCACAGAACGCCTAGGCGTCGACTGCGTGATCAACGGGAGGGCCGAAACCGTCACTCTCGAGTTGTTTCAGAAGGCGGAGGCCGGCGAGGAGCTGCCCAAGTTGGTCCAGGCTCCCGAGCCTACGATGGAACAGCTGGTGATTCCGCAGAAACGCACTACCTACGGCGTTATCGAGATGAACCGCGGCTGCGGGCGGCAGTGTGCGTTCTGTTCGCCGACGCTCGAAACACGCATCTCGGTTCCACCCGAACAACTAATGGAAGCCGTTCGCGCAAACACACGAAACGGCGGCCGCATCATCTTTCCTGTCTCGGAAGACGTGTTCATTTACGGCGCCGCGGCTCCCTTCTACATACCCAACCCCAACGCGCTCGTGAATTTTTACGAGACCATAGCCAACGCACCGGGCATCGACTATCTGCCGCTTTCGCACGCGACCATTGCCCCCGCTGTGGTGAATCCGGACCTTGTCAAGGAGCTGTCGAAGATCTTGCTCCCCAAGAGTGCTTTGAGAAACCGCTTTTCGAACCACCCCGACAAGAGATTCCTCGCCCCGTTGATAGGTATCGAAACCGGGTCGCCACGCCTCAGCGCCCTTACGATGTCGGGCAAATCTTTGCCCTTCGACATCCGTGACTGGCAAGAGATCGTCGTGGAAGGTATCCGGATTCTCAATGAAAACAACTGGTTCCCGGTTTGCACCTTCATCGTCGGCTTGCCGAACGAAACGGAGGACGACCTGCGGCAGACGCTCGATCTGCTACATCGCCTGCGCAAGAACAAGATTCTTTACGTGCCATCGATCTTTACACCGCTCGAAGATACGCGCATGGCCGACGGCAAAGCGCTCAAAACCAAGGGGCTGACCCAACTTCAGTGGGAATTCATCATGACCGCCTGGAAGCAAAGCCGGGACTTCGGCGACATGCGCGATCGCTCCCGCGTTTTCTTCCGCTGGGGCACCAAAGCCTTCTACCACGCGCGGGGACGGTGGGTCCACGGGCAGCAGTTCAAGTGGCCTGCTATGCGCTTCGCCGGTGTGCCGGAAGATAAACTCAAGAAGCACCTCTATCTCGATTGGGACAACGACAGCGACCCCCCGCTCAAAAAACCGAGGCTGATCGGCAAGCACCGCAAAACCACCCTCGAAGAGTTGGCCCGCATCAACGACAACCAGCCCTTCAACGTTTACGGGACAAGTCGCGCAGAGGAGTCGGTCGGCCCCCTGAAGGTCCTCGCGGCGGCTGAAGGTAACGGCCAGGCCTGTGGGGGCGGGAACGGGACAGTCTCCAAACCCGTCAGCCCATCCGAGAAGCAAGCCGGTGAGCCGGTTGCAGGCGACTGACAAGCCGGTGCCCTGCTAGTGGCGTGTCCTAGAGAAGCTTTAGCGTTCCGGATACGACGTTTGGGGTTGGAGTAGCTCCTGCGGAACGGTTGGGCGTCTTCGGAATGGGCGTCAGCGTAGTGAGTTCGGAACGGCCGGCAGTGCTACAATACGGACGCCACACGCGAGACTGACTGCTCCTCGAACAGCTGGAAGTGCTTACTCCAACCGCCCCTGAGAATTCATTCGCCGGGGCAACGGCCAACGGCGGCGAACAGTCCGCAGAAGCCAGCCATTCATGAAGATCCTACTGTATAACCCCGACAACGGCGTGACGCGAAATTTCATGCCGCACCTGTGGATGTTTCTTTTACAGGCGCTGACGCCCCCAAGTCACGAAGTCCAGCTCGTCGATGGCAATGCGCAGCCAATGAACGATGCTGAGCTGGTGCAATTTGCTCTCGACCAGAAGATTGACCTGGTCGGCATTGGCGCCATGACACGCATGATCGCCAAAGCCTACCGCGTGGCGGATGCTCTTCGCGCCGTGGGCATTCCCGTGGTGATGGGCGGACCGCACGTGACGGAAGTGCCTGACGAAGCTTTAGGCCGGGACGGAGGGCCTCGTCACGCAGACGCCGTCGCCCTGGGCGAAGCGGATGAGACGTGGCCACGGATCGTCGAGGACGCAGCCTGCGGCCGGCTCAAAGACACTTACACGCCGGTGGATGCCTTCGGCCAGGAGAAGAAACCAACCCTGCAGGACTATCCGAAGATCGCCTGGGATTCCTTCGACCTCGATCAGTTCAACCGCATCCCCGGGTTTGTGCGTCCGCTGATGAGGCAGTTTCGAGCTGATTGGGAAACTTTACACGTGATTCCGATCGAATCCGGCCGCGGCTGTCCGTACGGGTGCGAATTCTGTACTGTCACGGGATTTTTTGGCGACACGATCCGGTTCCGGACCAATGAAAGCATCGTGGAAGAACTGCTGCACCTGAAATCACGCGCCGGGCGGACCCGCGGCCGAATCGGCGTGTTCTTCGTCGATGACAATTTTGCCATTAACGTCAAGCGAACCAAGTCTCTTCTGCGGGCCATGATCGCGGCGGGAGCGCAACTGCCCTGGGTGGCGCAAATCAGCGCCAATCTATTACGGGACCAGGAACTCGTGGATTTGATCGCGGAGTCGGGGGGACGCTGGATCTTCATTGGCATGGAGTCCCTCGACCCGGCCAATCTTGCCGACGTGAATAAGAGCTTCAACAAACCCGCCGAGTATGCGGACGTGCTCAACCGGCTGGCCCAGCGAAACGTCTACGCCATCACATCGTTCATCTTCGGTCTGGACAACGACACTCCGGGCGTCGCCGACCGCACCCTCAGCGAGATGAGCAACTGGCCCCCGGGATTACCCGTATTCGGACTGCTCACCCCGTTTCCCGCAACGCCACTGTACGAGCGCCTGGAGAAGGAAAACCGCCTCACGCGACCGAAGCACTGGCTCGACTTCGCTCCCTTCCGCATGGCGCACACGCCTTTGAAAATGAGCGGCGACCAGGCGCAGGCGGAGGTGAGACACGCCTGGTCGGCTTCCTACAGTCCCGCGGCGACACGAAGAGCCATTGACTCCATCCACAGCGAACCCGTGGGGTACAGGATCGGCCATTTGGTGGCGCGAATATTTTTCCGCGGCATCTATTTCCCCCAGACCACGACCTGGTCCTGGCTGCGGGTCATCGCGCAGAACCGTCGCAGTATCCTGCATCTGATCCGGGAAGCGTTTGCGAACTGGCACAGGACGGCACGGAAGACCCAGCCGGAACCAAGCCCGATTGTTCAGGGGACTGACAAGCCAGTCCTCCGCCACAAGTCGGTGGCTGCACCCCTCCCAATTCTTGCCACGTCCCTTTCGTACCGCCGGATAGGGGGCCAGCGTAACCGCGGACCGGTCTCGTCAGAAACTAGCCGCTGATTTCTTGCTCACCTAGGACGATAGGGTCGTGACTTAGCGGGCCGTCGACGCCAGCTTCACGAGGCGGTCGCTCTCTGTCATTTTGACAAGTCCACGACTAGGGGGAGGAGTGTAGTCGGTCACGATACCCAGATCTTTTTCCTTCCAGGTCCAGTAGTCTTTCCCCCAGCGTTGGTTGAGCAGACCCCTCACAGCGAGGTTCGAAATCCAGACAAAGAGGTCGCCCTTGTTCTTCGGCAAGCCGTTCCTTTTGATCATGGAACGGATGGAGTAGAAACGGCGGTAGGCTCGGTTCTTTTCGAAATGCAGTCGCTTGGCGGTAAGCATAGGGTGTTTGAAGACAATCGAACCGAGATCGTATTTCTCCCAATCCCGGTGAACGAGCCTCTGCTCCTCCTCGAACTGCCGGTACAACGCAGTACCCGGTAGCGGCGTCATCAGCGAGAACTGGGCGAACTCCAGCTTGGCCTTCTCCACGAACTCAAGAGTGTGCCGGAACACTTCCACGTCATCGTTGTCAAAACCGAAAATAAAAGACCCCCAGACCTTGATGCCTGCCGCGCGGATTCGGCGGATGTCGCGCAGATATTCCTTGGGCCGGTTTACGCCCTTACCCGCATCGCGGACACTCTTGTCGGACGTGGTCTCAAAGCCGATAAAAACCCCTTGGCAGCCACTCTCTCGAGCCAGGCGCATCAGTTCCTTGTCGCGCGCGAAATTGATGGTGACCTGGGATGCCCATTTCCGCTTCAGCGGCGCCAATGCTTTGAAGAACTCTTTCGCTTTTTTGGGATTCCCAATGATGTTGTCATCAACAAAGTAAATGGAACCGCCGTCCACGGTCTTCAGCTCTTCGATCACCTTCTCCACGGGACGAAAACGGTATTTGACACCCGACATCGTGGTCACCGAGCAGAAGTTACAGTCGAAGGGGCACCCACGCGTTGTTTGAACCGAGTTGAAACAGACGTAACCCGTCCGGTCGAGCAAGTCCCTCCTGGGGATCGCGATCTTGGCTAGATCAACAGCCTCGGGATCGTGATAGCGTGCCTTCGACTTGCCGTTGGCAAAGTCCCGGACCAGATCCGGCCACAGGCGGTCAGCCTCACCCAGCACCACGGCGTCAGCGTGCTCCCCAGCCTCATCCGGACACATCGAGGGGTGAATTCCACCGAGCACAACGGGTATACCCCGAGCCCGGTATTCGTCGGCAAGACGATAGGCTGCCGGCGCTTGCGCGGTCATGGCGGTGATCGCGACCAGATCGGCCGACCCCGTCGCACTCACGGGATGAACGCAGCCATCGTCGATGACCACTTCGTGTTCGGGCGGCGTGAGGGCGGCTAGGATCGCCAGGTTCAGTGGCGGAAACAGCGCCCCTGTCGCGTGAAAGTTCAAATTGGGAGTTATCCTCCGCGCGTGACGAATGACCTTGGGAGCGACGTACATGTTCGAGTCGTTGTGGGGGTTAACAAATCTGATCTTCATGAGCTCTCCAGAGACGCAGTTTCTGTACGAACCTGATTACACACCAGGATACACGATTGTAGCAGGATTTCGCCTCCTCTGCGCTCTGCTCGAGCGTCGGTAGTGGGGTCTTAGCGTGGAGATGGGGAGTCTTCAGGGAACTGTTCAACGATTGCAGCTGCAACTTCATCGCGGATGGACTGCGATTGATCCGTGTCTCCCATGATTTGAGACAGGAGCTTCCAGACAGCGCCACAGCGAGTGGGAGCCCACCCGCTCCCGAATCCTTGTCGGTGCGGGGTAGCGTTCCAATTCTCTCCACGGCGCTCTATTCGAATGTCAACGTAGCTGGTGATCCCTTCGATGATCACCAGTCGATCGTTCCTAACTGTGCATTTAGCCATGACGATGGTAAATGTATCAGGCGGCACTAAGCTCTGACAAATCCCACAAGTGATCCGCGACTCCAGCTTCCATGGCTGGCGTCACGCTAAGCCTGCCGTGTCCCGACAGAAGTTGTGGTACGCGAAGTGTAGCGCGAGTGCTGCCCGTAAGTTTTCCACCTTCCGACTGAAGGCATGCGTGAGCCGGGTCATCCGCCTGCACCACTGCCGGAGCGTGCCGTTCTTCCTCTGAACGTGGCTCGTGCATATTCTATTGGGAGCGGGCAAGGCACTGGATTGAAAGCGTTCTCGAGCATGTGATGATCCGGAGGTCACCCCGGCCGGTTCCGGTAATGGGATCAATCCCTCACCTATCTCCAACACGGACAGTGCTCGGAAGCCCCCAACCAGGTATAAAATAGCATCGTGTCACTCGTATCAATTGTACCCGCGATGCCTCGACCTACGTCCTTTCTGCTCTGGGGTTCTATCGAGGGAGGCAAAGGAATTGCTGGAATGGCCCTATTTGTAGCCCTGAGTTACGGACAGCGTGTTGACCTGCAGCCTACCTGCAATGGCAAGGTGACGGAGGCACGGCAGGCCAATGGAGAGGCACTGGACGTGCACCTAAAGCGTCAGTTAGACGAAGCAAGCGGGGCTTACGAACGCGTCCTCAGCGCAGATCCGCCACGCGCGCCTTCCGAAGCCGAACTGAAGCTGGTGTTGCGATTTGCTCCTCGAGTGTTCGCCACGCCGAGTGAGCCATTCGGTCTCCGAGACGCAGCTGCTGTCATTCATCCCAAGGCGCCCTGGATTGCCTACCACTTCTTTTGGGAGGATGACATCGACTTTCCCGACGACAACGACCCTTGCGATCACGAACTGATGTGGGTCCGCCTGGATGAAAGCCGAGAGCGGGTCGTCGATTACTTCACTTCAGTGCTGTCCGGGGAAAGTCGCGCCATCGGACGGTAAGTCTCGACCGTTCAATGTCTTATGGCCTGTTTTGCCCGGGAACGATTTGAAATCCCGAGGCCGCAAATGGTCGCCTGAACGGAGCATCCGGACGCGGCACAATGAGGGATGAACCTTGGCCGTACGGTTTTCTCCCAACTGATCGAGCACCTACCGAGCAAAGAGTTTCAGAAATGTGTATCGCGCTACCGCGGCGATTCCTATCTGAAAAGTTTCTCCTGCTGGGATCAGTTTCTTGCGATGGCATTCGCCCAGCTGACCTA
This sequence comes from Bryobacterales bacterium, assembly GCA_965248205.1. Taxonomy (GTDB): domain Bacteria; phylum Acidobacteriota; class Terriglobia; order Bryobacterales; family UBA6623. The sequence continues at coordinate 3,303,656 of CBDFIS010000006.1, read as the reverse complement.
TCGGGCAAGCCTCCGCGACATCGAGACGTGCCTGCGTTCGATGCACGGCAAACTCTACCACATGGGATTCCGCGGCAGGGTAGCGCGCTCGACACTGGCCGACGCGAACGAGTCGCGCGACTGGCGGATCTACGCGGACTTCGCGCAGGTCTTGATTGGCATGGCACGGCCGTTATATGCCCACGACCCGATCGGTGTGGACTTGGACCAGACTCTGTACGCTCTCGACTCGACAACAATCGACCTCTGCCTGTCGCTGTTTCCGTGGGCGAGATTCCGCAAGCAAAAAGCCGCCGTGAAGATGCACACGCTGCTGGATCTGCACGGCAATATTCCCACGTTCATCCGCATTACTGGAGGCAAAGTGCACGACATCAACATCCTCGACGAGATCGGCCCGGAGGCCGGCGCGTTCTACGTCATGGATCGGGCCTACGTCGATTTCGAACGCCTCTTCGTGTTCACTCTCTGCTCGTCGTTCTTCGTCGTGCGAACCAAGAAGAACATCTTGCTCCAACGGCGCTACTCGCATCCCGTCGACAAATCCACGGGCTTGCGCTCGGATCAGACCGTCATACTGGCTGCCATCGAATCGGCCCAAGCCTATCCCGACCCGTTGCGGAGGGTCAGTTACTTCGACGCCCGGACGAACAAGCGGCTGAAGTTTCTGACCAACAACTTCGCGCTCCCGGCGCTGACCATCGCCCACATCTACAAGTCGCGTTGGCAGATTGAGTTGTTCTTCAAGTGGATCAAGCAACATCTGCGAATCAACTCGTTTTACGGCACCAGCGAGAACGCCGTCAAGACGCAGATCTGGATCGCTGTCTCGATTTACGTGCTCATCGCCATCGTCCGGAAACGCCTCGGGCTGGAAGCGAGTCTTTACCAGATTCTACAGATTCTCAGCGTTACGCAATTCGAAAAAATGCCCCTTTTACAGGCACTCCAGCCATCCGACTCCCCAAACGAATCCCCCTATGACCCCAACCAATTGATTCTATTCGACTTTTAACCGGACAGCAGTGACTTCACTTATTTTCACGGACGGATTTTAAGGGCCCTCCCTGCCGCGGTCGAAGAGGCCAATCGGTCTGGCGGGCAGCCGGCCGTTAGAGTGCAGTGGGGCAAGCACGGGACGATGCCCGCCGGTTGGCGCAACCTAACAATCGTGGCGGATAATGGCGACGCCGAGAGCGACTATTACCCGCTCGACAGAGAAATCTCATTGGAGAAGTACAACCGTGGAACGTTCGAGAAACTCTCCAGGGTTGGGCCGCGAGCGGCATCCTCGCCGCTGGCGAGCAAGTGGCCGGAGAGGTTTAGCGGAACCTGGGAGGACTTTCTCGACTTTTCTAAGCCCGTGGACGTCCGAGGCATCCTTCGCCGGAAGAAGATGGTCCTGGTCTCATCGTGGAACAACGCTGTTCTTGACCGCTACTTGTTGAGGTACAACTTTCGGCCCAAAACGGAATGGCCGCCACAGGTGTGCGAAGACCTCAATAAGGACGGGAGCATTCCCACTTCATTCAGGGAAAAATGATACGGAAACTATCCCATTTGGGCGCATCTTATTTCTATCCACGATCCCCCCCCACCAGATGACGGCGCGGTCTATCGTTTCCACCTCCATCACGGCCCCGATTAGCTCCGCCGGCCTCTCGAATCACCTCCCTTAGCAGACATGTTAATACCTCGTCTTCGTATATGATGCTCTTCGCGGTCTCTCTGCCCCGCACTGAGAGACGCCGATAGCCCCAAATAGAACGACGCTTCGTCTCCTCCCAGCCTTCGCGTTCGTAGTAGAAAGGTATGTTGACCTCGAAATACGAAATGCTATCTGCCTCCTTCAGCAGATCAGAGCGGTAATCGCCTCCAACCTCATGACGTACTACCAGGCGGCAAGCCTCGTCGGCGGTGGCCTTGGCCACACCGCACTCCGCCAGGATCGCCCGCAGGATGTTCGCCCCGTTACGCGCATGCGCAGCCTTGAATGCGTCGTAGTCGTCATAGTCGCAACGACGCACTTTCCGTGTCTCAACGGCCCGGTCGATATCGTGAGCGAGAGCGGCGATCTGCAATGCCTGTCCGGCCTTGGCATCAAGCCTTAACACCCACTCAAGCGTATTTTCAGCATGGAGAGGGTCCTCCGGGACCTTGGAGGCGGCGATCGTCGCTCTGATTCTTTGTTTTGCGCTTTCTATGCTATCCATGGTCCCGGCAGATGATGACGCGACGTATCGTTTCAACGTTCATCACGGCGGCGATAACGACCAGCGTCAGGACACCTTGGTTGAACAGGGCGCCAAGGAATATCAGAAAGACACGGACATCGCGGCCCAGACGGAATCCCTTGCCGTGCCGGATGTGGTCGAGCATGAGGCGGTCGTATTTGTCCGCCGTATAGCTCACCATAAAGGAACCGATAATCGCCAGGAATCCAGTCAGTAGGATGAGGCTATCCGTCTTGTCGGCATAGGCGTGCCAGGTGAGACCGAAAAGCAGCAAGGCATCGGCGTAACGGTCCAATACCGCATCGAACCACCCTCCGTAGCGGCTGGTCTGAAACTTGAGCCGCGCCACTTCGCCATCGCAGCCATCGATAACCGCGGCGAACTGTGCCAGAAAACCGCCCAGCAAAAGAGCGGGATAACCGCCCAGCGCGAACAGGCCAGCCGCCAGCACGGAAAACAGGAACGAGAACAGAGATATTTGATTGGGGGTGATGCGGTAGTTGACCAGTCGGCGGGAAATCCTCACCGATAGAGGTCGGTTCAAGTAACGCGACACGGGACCGTCGCTGGGCTTGTCCGCCAAATCGGCCAATAGCGCGTCCTCCGCCCTCCTGACAGCTGCGGGATCGTCTACATCGATCCAAAAATGGCCGTTAATATCGACTGCCTTGGCCCGGCCCTCGGTGGCCAGAACCCGCACCGCTCCGCACAGGCTGGTGTCGCCGGACTCCTCCGCGCAACGCTTCAGCGTGCCGAAAATGGCGGGGGTAGAGAGGAAAATCCCCGTGTCAAAGCCATTGAAATCCGTCAAGCCCTTGCCGATGTTGTTGATCTTCCCGCCTTCCGTCTTGACTCGGGTGACATCCCCCATGTCGACGAGGGAATTACGAATGTCCCTATCCACGGCAAGGCTGATTTCGCCTTCGGCTAAAGGAAGCTCCAGCATCTCACGGGCGATCGACGGCTCAAAGAGATGGTCCGCCATCAGCAGCAAAAAAGGATCACTCAGGTGTTGCCGCGCCTTGAGCACCGACAAGCCGTTTTCTTTTTCCCAATCCCCGTTAACGATGGGGGTGATAGGAATCCCCGTGCGGTCGGTCAGACGCGTCAGGAACTTGCGGATGCGCTCCTCGTGGTATCCGGTGACGACATAAAAGTCATCCGCTCCGGCCGCGCGTGCGGAGCGAATGACGCGTTCGATCAGAGGGACCCCCAAAATGGGAATGAGGGGTTTGCTGTCACCCGTCCGCCCTAGCCGACTGCCCTTCCCAGCGGCAATGATTACACACTTCATCCTTAAGCCTCAGTCGGGACGACTCCCCGAAGTGAGGCAGAATCCTTAAGCCTAAAGCCGGTAGTTGAAATTCTTTGGAAGGTTACACTACGGGATATTGTCGCATACGTCGAGCCACCAGACATCGGTGGTGCTTACACTTTTATCGCCCTGGAGCCCCTCAGCAAGGTGGTCGTGACTTGGCATTGGCTGGGTCTGCTCAGGGCACTGAGCGTGACGTAAGATTTGGCTGAGCTTGCCCTGGCGCCCACCGATCTGTCTCAGTAAGGCACTGGGCTACAATGAGCTCTTCTCCGTGGACTTCCTCAAAACCCTCAATGCCCGCCAAAGAGAAGCCGTTCTCCACACGGAAGGCCCGCTGCTGATCCTGGCCGGAGCGGGTAGCGGAAAGACCCGAGCGATCATCTGCCGGTTGGCACATCTGATTCTGCATCAAGGTGTTGCCCCACACTCTCTCCTCGCCGTCACCTTCACGAACAAAGCTGCTGATGAGATGCGCGAGCGCGTAGCGGCTCTGTTGCACGAAGAGGGCCGGGAGCGGATTGCGCGCCCCTTGGTATCGACCTTCCATTCCTTCTGCGTCCGCCTGCTGAGGTCGCACGGTGCTCCGTTGAGCGAAGTCCGGTCGGGCTTTACTACTGATTTCACGATCTACGACGAAAATGACCAACTGGCCGCGGTGAAAGCAGTTTACCGGGAAGTCGGCCTTGACGAGAAGTTCATGAAGGCGCGGTCCGCCCTTTCGGCGATCAGCCAAGCCAAGAACCAAGGACGCGGTCCGGAAGACTTTTACCGCGAGGCGACGAGTTCACAAGCCGAAAGGTTAGCGGTCGTTTTCGACCGCTATCAGCAGACCCTGCGACAATCGAACGCCTTGGACTTCGACGATCTGCTGCTCGAAGGCGTGCGCTTGTTGCAACACAGCCGGGAAGTTCGCGAGTCCGCCAACCGGCGCTATCGCTACCTGATGGTGGACGAGTATCAAGATACGAACCGCCCGCAGTACGACCTGATGCGACTGCTCGTAGGCCGCGAACAGAACATCGGCGTAGTGGGTGACGAGGACCAGTCGATCTACAGCTGGCGAGGCGCCGATATCCGAAACATCTTGGACTTCGAACGCGACTTCCCCAACGCCACCATCATTCGACTGGAACAGAACTACCGGTCTACGAAGAAGATCCTCCAGGCTGCCAGCACCGTGGTTGCTAACAACGTTCACCGCAAGGGGAAAACTCTGTGGTCGGACGGCGACGAAGGTGGTCCCATCCTTTTCTACCGTGGGCTGGATGGCGAAAACGAGGCGCTCTTCGTCGCCGATCATCTGCATCGATATCTGAATCAAAACCCGGACAGCAAGGCCGCCGTCCTCTATCGCACGAACGCGCAATCTCGGCAGATGGAAGAGGCTCTGCGGCGCTACGGCCGGAAGTATCTCGTTGTTGGTGGCGTCAGTTTTTACAAGCGCGCCGAAGTGAAAGACCTGATCGCTTACCTCAATGTGGCTGTCTCGCCGGCCGACTCGATCAGCCTCCTGAGGATCATCAACACCCCGGCTCGGGGGATCGGTCGCACAACAGTGGAACAAATCGAGAATCACGGTCGCGAGCACGGACTCTCGTTGTGGGAAGCCATTGGCGACATGCTCGAGAAGAAGCTCCTATCTCTGAGAGCCCACAAGGCGCTAGTGCATTTTCGCGACCTGATGGACGGCGCTAAGCACGAGATGCGAACGAAAGCGATCCACGAGGTCTTGTTGTGGCTGGTTGACGAAACCGGCTATCGCGGGATGCTCGAACGAGATGCCTCGCCGGAAGCCAGGAGCCGGATAGAGAACATTCAGGAGCTCGTCAACGCTGCCGCGGACGCCACCTCCCGCGGCGAAGATTTCCGCGATTTCCTTGATCATGCTGCCCTGGTGTCTGACACAGATCAGATCGACGTTCGAGCGCAAGTGCTGCTGATGACGCTTCACAGCGCGAAGGGGCTTGAGTTTCCGCTGGTCGCGATCATTGGACTCGAAGAAAGCCTCTGTCCTCACAGTCGGGCTTTCGAAGATGACGGAGCGCTCGAGGAAGAACGTCGCCTCTGTTACGTGGGCATGACACGTGCCCGCCGGCAACTCATGTTGACTTGCGCCCAACAGCGCCGGCGATACGGCGGTGGTTCGCCCGAGAGCATGACGCCATCTAGGTTCCTAATGGAGATACCCAGCGAGCTTATCGAAGATCGCTCCGCAATTCCCCTCGCGATGGATGACAATGACGGGGATGAGGACGAAATCGATCTCTACGCCGAGCGGAACACCGTGCGCCAAATGGTCGGGAAGGACCCCCAAGGCCTCCGGACCTACAACTCGGTCGAAAACGTGGCATCGTTTTTCGCCGAGCGCGGAATTCCTTTTCCCCCAACGGGTGGCCCGGACAAAGAGTCTGCCGCCGGCTCCGCCGCGAGGCAGCCGCGCCCAGGAATTGGCAATGCTGCTGCCCATGCTAGGCCAAAGCGACCCGTGCGGCGCGGAGGTTTCCGCACCGGCGCGAAGGTTCGTCATGAGAAGTGGGGCGTGGGAACTGTGATGCGCCGCGAGGGCAGCGGCGAGCAGGCCAAGGTGACCGTCCACTTTCCCGGACACGGGCTGAAGAAGCTCATGGTCAAATACGCCGACCTGAAGCCGGTGTAAGACCAGCGCACCAGAATCCCAAACTTAGCCGCGACAGTTGCGGAATTGCCCATCGGAGTCTGTGTGAAAACGTTCCATTCTGTTGTGGCGCGGCACTCTTGTCTGAGCGTCGAGACTCGAGGGTTCTTCGCCCGGTCCACCCTTTGATGCACTCGACGGCCGCAGCTTTTGCCGCTAGAATAGGCAGGGTCAGTGTCCACGAATGCTGAAGCCGATAGGGGCACCCGTGAATGAATCGACCGTGCAACCACCGCCTAGCGTTCTCAGGAACTCCTTGCGGCAGAAGCCTCAGCCAGGCCCCCGGATCGAAACCGCACACCGCCGGATTGTGACAGACCTGCCGGCACCGGGTTCACTGGAAACACTCGAAAACACGGATCGCACAATTCCTCTCGTCAACTCCTTTCAGCCCCCGATCGCGTGGGAGCGCGCCGAAGGCTACCAGGTCTACGACGGACAAGGGAACTGCTGGATCGACTTTACCTCGACAGCGGTCGCTACTAACAGCGGACATGGGCACCCGGCAGTGCGGGCAGCGTTGGCCAAGCACGTTGAGTCCGGCACGCTCGCGCAGTTCAACTTTGTCTCGTCCCTGCGGGTGGAGCTAGCCCAGCGCCTGCTCGAGTTGGCGCCTGCGGGCATCGAAAAAGTCTACTTCTGGACCGTAGGGTCGGAGGCAATCGAGGCTGCCCTCCGTGTGGCGCGGATCTGGGGAATGCGCCGGAACCCCGGCAAAAATCACATTCTCACGTTTTCGGGCGACTACCACGGATGGACATTGGGCGCTCATCAGCTCTCGGGAACCAGCGCCGCCAAGCCCTGGTTGCCTGATCCATGCCCGTTCATTCACCACTTGCCCTTCCCGCGCGTCGCCACCGGCGAGGCGGACCGCAACCCGCCCTATTGGGAGGAGTTTTTTGAGCGCAGCATCGAGGGTCTGGCCGCTTCCGGAGTAACGCCCGAAAAGGTGGCCGGGGTATTTGTTGAAAGCGTTCAGGGCAGGACGGGTCTTCCCTTACCGGTCTCCTACGTCAAAACGCTGCGGCGTTGGACCGAAGAGCATGACGTGCTGCTTATCTTCGACGAAGTTCAAGCCGGTTTTGGGAGAACTGGCAGGTGGTTCGCCTTCGAACACTATGGCGTGCAGCCGGATCTGATTTGCATCGGGAAGGGCGTGACGTCCAGCTTGCCGTTGGCGGCGGTCCTCGGCCCGGCCGAAGTCCTGGACATTCTCACGCCCGGCGAAATCATGACCACCCACGCGGCCCATCCTCTTTCCTGTACGGCTGCCCTAGCCAATCTCAAGGCAATCGAGGACGAGGGGTTGGTCGAAGCGGCGGAAGAGAAAGGCAAGTTAGCCCGCGAGGAGCTGCGCAAGTTGCAGGCCCGCTTTCCCGAATACATATCCGATGTGACTGGGTTGGGACTGCTTCAGGCAGTTCACGTTCGGGACCCGGTAACCGGGCAGCCTGCCGCCGAATTAGCCTCGGACTGGATCTGGGCCGCCGTCCGTCAAGGCGTGATGCTGTTTTACACCAACGGGGCCTATCTCAAGGCGAGTCCCCCGCTGGTGATCCCAGTTGATGCTTTGGTCGAGGGGATTCAGGCCCTGGGAGATGCCCTGGCGGAAGTCGTGGCGAAGCGAGCCGCCACGGAACAGCCGGCGGCTGTCTCCTCGAAGCGTTAAGTCCGTAATTGGGTGGTGTCACTCCGTGTGCACCGCCGACAAGACTGCACAAGCCGCGCAAACACTCCCCGAGCTGCTGGAGGAGAAAAAGGAATGGACGGAGAACAGAGATGAAGTTGGAAGGGAAAACGGCCATCGTCACCGGGGCAGGCAGCGGGATCGGACGAGCCATTGCAATATGTTTCGCTCAGGAAGGTGCCCGTGTGGTTGCCGTCGGCAGAACCAGAGAAAAGTTGGACGCGACCCAACAGGCCGCGGGCGAGGCCGCCCAGCGGGTTCTGTCGCGATCCGCCAACATTGCCGACCGTGAAGCCGTTCGCGAGATGGTCGAATGGACCGAGCAACAACTGGGATCGGTCGATATCCTGGTCAATAACGCAGGCATCAACGTTGCGCGCCGTTCGCTTGCGGAGTTATCGACTGATGATTTCGACAGCATTGTCGATGTAAACCTCAAAGGAGCTTACTATTGCCTCCACGAAGTTCTCCCCGGCATGCGAGCTCGCGGCGAGGGCCTGATCATCAACATTTCTTCGACGGCCGGTGTCCGGGCCAACACTCTCAGCGGAGCGAGCTATATCGCGGCAAAATTCGGCCTTTCCGGGCTTAGCCGAACGATCGACCTCGAGGAAGGACCGCGAGGAATCCGTTCTTGCTTGATCTGTCCCGGCGAAGTCAACACTCCGCTGATGGAGGATCGCCCGGTAGTCCCACCCCCCGCAACCCGCGAGAACATGCTGCAACCGGAGGATCTGGCCGCGGCAGCCCTATTCGCGGCCACCCTTCATCCCCGTGCGACGGTGCCTGAGCTAATCATCACTCCCACAATCCCACGAATCTGAAAGATGGATGCCTGCGCGGCGGCTTTGTCATGAGAAATGCAGGCTCGGCTGCCTCACTGCCCCTTGATGTTGTAGCGGAATTGAAATTGTAGTCGGACGTCATCGCCGAAGTAATCCGCCGGCAGACGAGGGAACGGGTTAGAAGCGCTAATGGCCGCGACCGCAGCTCGGTCGAGAGATGTCACACCGGAAGAGGTAGCGATAACCAGCTTGGGGACGGAGCCGTTGTGTCCGATCGCAAATTGGATAGCTACCCGGCCACGGCTCATCCCCAAGCGGGCGCTCTCTGGGATCACGGCAAACCAATTTCGGCGGACGGTAGCGAGAATCTGGAGCAGGTAGGGACGGAAGTCCACCCCTTCGGGGTCGCTGAGCAGCTCCAGGTCGCTGCCGGTGTTGCCCGGCGAGGGCGGTAGGTAACCGCCGAAGCCACCAGTTCCGAAGCCGTCTCCCACCGCCTGACGAGACGTGCCCTCCCGAAGCTGTTGCAAGGCCCCCTCGGCGATTTTACCCGTTCGAGCACTCAATTCCAGGCTGCCAAGCTGTACTGGCCCGGGCCGACTCGGCATGCTGGCTTTGGGATCTTCGAGCACTAGTTTGGGCTTTTCCGGCGACCGAGAGGGCGCTCGCGGGGCGGGCAGTTCGGTCGGGCCCCGCGCAAATTCGCTGCCCCTGCGGAATTCCCCTGGGCTGGGGCTCTGCGCGGCGGGAGTTTCGACAGGTTCTTCGGTTTCCAAAGGTTTAGGAGTGGCCGCTTCGGCTTCGGAGGGCTCGGCTTCGGGAGGCGTAGTTTCCACTTCCAGCTGGGGATCCGGCGCAGGTTCGGGTTCGGCGACCGGAGGTTCGGGTTCGATGATCTGCGGCAGCACAAGCAGCGGACGGGCTTCTTCCGGCGCTCCGCGAAATTCTTTTGTCGGTGGACCCTCCCCGGCCAGGGGCTGCGTCAGCCGAGCGAGTTGTTCCGCCGTTGGCGCAAAGAGACTGATCTCTTGTTGTTCTGAGAGATCTGTCGACCGCAATACTCCTCGCGGAGCTAGGGCGGAGTGCAGTAGAACAAGCAAGACCCCCAAGGCGTGGACGGTCGCCGAGATCGCATTGCCTCGTCTTCGCGAAGGCTCGAGGTAGGTGCCCCATTTGAGAAGCAGACGAATCTCGGGGTCGTCGCTTGAAACGCTTGGCTCCTCGTGGGAGGGAGCGCTCGATACCTCCGCGGGGCCGGGAGTCTGCGTCTGTGGTTGGATCTCGTCAGGGGAGGTTTGCCTTTCCCCATCCAGTCCTGCCTCGGCGACACCAGCAGTGACACCCCGCGGCGCGGTAGATGCCGAAGGTTGTTCGGGAAACTGTGCCCTCGTTCTCGCGTCAGGGGTCCCATTCGGGTCGAAAGCCTTCCGCGAACTCTCCTGCAGCTGGAACAGGAACCGTGCCCCCGGGGAGTAGTCCTCCAGAAGCAGGTCTAGTTGTGGGGACGTGAGGTTTAACGGTGAGCGGTCCGCGTCGCTGTCGCTAGCTGGGAGAACCTTCGCTGGTGAGAATTGCGACAGCCAGCGCTCGGCGCGCGAGGGAAAGTCCTCGAGAAGTAGGGCGATTGGGAGATCGGAGGACTTAGACTCCTCGGAACCTTGCGGGCGACGACCTGCCGGGATCGCCTCCGGCGGGGTATGACCGTCCGGATGAACCGCCTCCTTCCACTGCCGAGAACTCTTTCCGTAGTCCTCCAGCAGCAAGTTCAACTCGTGTTCTGTTCCATCCCCCTGTTTCACTTTTGGTTTGCGGCAATCGTGGCTGCCACAACACGAGAGTGTCGGTCCATCTCCTCTACTATTTTAAGCGCAACGTCGAGGACCCTTCGGCCTTCACGGCCTGATACACGGGGCGGGTTACGAGTTTCAACCGCTTCGAGAAAGGATTCCGTCTGGCGGGCCAGAGGCTCGGCTTTGCTGGCTCCCAGCGCTACAAGCTTGATCTTTCCTGACTCACCCACCTCATACAGGGACCCCTGTTGGCTCTCGTAGTCTATGGAGATATATTGGCGCGGCTGGAAGAAACGAAGCTTGCGAACCTTTTCAACGGAAATGCGGCTGGCTGTGAGATTTGCCACACAGCCGTTTTCGAAGATCAACCTCACGCTGCTGATGTCCGCTTTCGGTGATAGGATCGCCACACCGGTTGCCTCGATGCGGGCAATGGGGCTGTCGACCATGCTCAAGACGATATCCAGATCGTGAATCATGAGGTCCAGGACGACGTCCACGTCAAGGCTGCGAGCCGAAAACGGGCTCATACGTTGGACTTCAAAGAAAAGCGGAAGCTTAGCCTGTTGGCGCGCAGCCTCGACGATCGGATTGAAGCGCTCGAGATGGCCGACCTGCAGAACACGATCGTGCCGCTCCGCGGCGTCGATCAGTTTATCCACCGACGGCAGATCGTCGGCGATGGGCTTTTCGACCAGCAGGTCGATCCCTGCCTCCAGTAACGGAATCCCGATCTCAGCGTGAAGAACGGTGGGAACAGCTAGACAAACCGCCTGCGCCTTGCCGACAAGCTCACGGTAATCGGTGAAGGCAGCGCAGCCAAATTCTTCGGCGGTACTGCCGGCCCGGACGGCGTCTGAATCGACTACCGCCACTAACTCAGCTGAAGGCACCGACGCCAGAACGCGGGCGTGCTGGCGGCCGAACGCTCCGACCCCGACAACGGCGGTGGTGATGGGCATGGTCTGCGCTCCGCTTTTCTGAGTCGATTCTGCGGGCGAGACGAATCGATGATCCGCGTCCGAGTCTACAGGTCTCCCGTAGGGAAGCTATGACGCCCGTGTAGTCTGCGGTGAGCGACAGCCCACGATGGCAATCCCGGCCTCGTCGGCCGCCGTCAGGAGTTCGTCTCGGTCGATCAGCAACGTCTGGCCGGCTTCAACTGCCAGCGCCGTTGCATTCACTTGCTTCATTTTCGCGATGGTGGTCGGTCCGACGACTGGGACGTCGAAGCGCAAATCCTGTTTCGGCTTGGAAACTTTGACGACGGTCAGTCGCCGGCCATTGCTGATCTCGCCCGCTCGCAGGATCACCGCATCGGTTCCTTCCATGGCTTCGACCGCCACGCACGCTTTTTCGCAGATCACAACGCTTTGGCCTATGTCGTAGGCCGCCAAGGCCTGGGCAATCTCGCGCCCGTAGTCGATATCAGCCTGCTCGCTTTCCGTTAGTCCCCGCTTGGTGTTAGGCCCTTCCGCCGCCATATGCGGCGCCAAGAACCGGGTGGAATCGAGTAGCTGGATGCCTTCTTCCGCGAGCACCGACGCAACCGCCCCGATGAGTGAGTCCGTGTTTTTTCGTCCCAGCGACTTTAGCAGTTTGAGTAGTTTCCAGTCGGGGCGAATCGAGGAATAAATGCGAGCATGTTGGACCCGTCCCGCCATGATCGCCTCGCTGATGTTCTCCTGCTTGAGGATCCTGATCAGCTTCGAAAGCTCGCCCAGAGAGATCCAATGGCAGCGCACGGCAAGCTGTTCGACTTCAGGAAGCGCTTCCTCCTTGACCGCAACCGCCACCATTTCGTGCCCTTGCTGCTTGGCGGCGGACAGCACGAGTAGCGGAAAACGGCCTCCCCCGGCAATCAAGCCGTATTTCACTTGACGATACCCCGCTCCGAGCTCTCGATGAACGTCAGCAGCTCGCGAACGTGTTCCCCTTCTTCAACCTCCTCTCGAATCTTCTCGATGGCGTTCTCTGTATTCAACCCGGACTTCGTCAGGACGCGGAACGCTTTGTGAAGGCTCTGGATCGTCTCGTCCGAAAAGCCGCGCCGTTCTAGCCCAACCTTGTTCACCCCGAAAACCTTGGCCCCCCGCTCGGTAACTACCAGCGAGTAAGGTGTGACGTCTTGGGTAATGACGCTATAGCCGCCGATATAGCAATGGGACCCGATCCGGCAGAACTGATGCACGCCACTGTGCGCCCCCACGACTCCCCAGTCTTCGACGGTGACATGACCACCCAGCGTCGTTCCGTGCCCCAGGATGCAGTGGGAGGCAATTTGACAATCATGAGCCACGTGGGCGTACGCCTGGAGTAGGTTGTCATCACCCACGCTTGTCAGGCTGCTCCCGCCTTCGGTACCGCGGTGGATTGTTACGAACTCCCGAATCTGGTTGCGGCTGCCGACGCGAGTCTCCGATCGCTCCCCGTGGAATTTGAGGTCCTGCGGTGCCACGCCGACACTCGAGTAAGGGTAAAACGTATTGTCTTCTCCAATCGAGATCGGCCCAGCTACATAAACGTGTGCCATGAGTTTCGTTCCGGCGCCGATTACGACTTCTTCCTTTATGACGCAGAAGGGGCCGATTTCCGCGGACTCCGCAATGCGCGCGTTGGCGTGAACGACCGCTGTGGGGTGGACTCCCATGAAGCCCTCTACAGATCGTCACGCTCTGGGGCAGCGGCGGAAGGGGAAGGTTCCGGCAAAATCGCAGACTTGTCAGCAACCTGACACATGAGCACGGCTTCAGCGACCAACTGCCCCCGTACGCTCGCTTTGGCCCTCATTTTGCAGACCGTGGCCTTGCGCTTCAACAATTGCATTTCGATCCGCAACTCGTCCCCGGGAAATACGGGTTTTCGAAACCGGGCTTGTTCAATGGCGGCGAACAGAACCAGTTTGTCTCGCAATCGCGCCTCGCGATCGGGCACTTGGCTCAGCAGCCACACAGCGCCTACCTGCGCCATCGATTCCACGATCAACACTCCGGGCATCACTGGGAAATCGGGAAAATGTCCCTGAAAGAAAGGTTCGTTGATGGAAACGTTCTTGATACCGACCGCGCGATCCGCCGTGATTTCCTCGACCCGATCGACCATCAGCATCGGGTAACGATGAGGGAGGATCTCGAGGATCTGATTGAGATCGAGCATTCGGATTCTGGCAACGGGACCGGACAGCTAGCCTGGGAACCCGTTAGCCGTATTGTATCCGAGGATCCCTGGTGTAGTCGCCCTCGTTGTCAAAGCCGACGAATCCACCTAGTTCACGCGAGCTTGCCTGGCTAATCTAGAAACGGGTCACGAACAATGACCCTCAAGAAGACCGCGTATTATACCAAGGACAGGTTGGACCACGGATAACGCTAAAGCTCAATGGATGACGTCCTACGATACACGACTCAGCGGCTGCCGGCCATCGTCGAATGGATCGGTCAACTGGTCAAGTTAGAGTCGCCCACGAACGACAAAGCCGCGGTAGACCGCGCCGGAGAGTTTGTCGCCGACCGCCTCTCTCCCCTTGCCAAGGTAAAACTCCACCGGCAAAAAGGGTACGGCCATCACCTGCGCGCCGAATTCAAGCTCCCCGGGCGGCCTAAGAAGGGGCAGCTCCTGGCGCTTGGTCACCTCGATACCGTCTGGGAAGCGGGAACAATTCACCGTATGCCCTTCAGACGGAAAAATGGGCGTCTGTGGGGCCCCGGGGTTTTTGACATGAAGACGGGAATTGCGATGCTCGTCTTCGCGGCTGAGGCACTCCGTGAAATCGGAGTCCCCATAACTAAGAGGCTAGTCCTGCAGCTTAACTCCGACGAAGAAGTAGGGAGTCCGAGCTCTCGTCCGTGCACGGAAGCCGAAGCTCGACGAAGCGACGCGGTGCTGGTTGTCGAGCCGGCAGCCGGCTTAGACGGAAACCTCAAGACAGGCCGCAAAGGAGGCGGAAGTGTGCGGCTGCGGGTCAAGGGACGAGCTGCGCACGCCGGATTGGATTTCGCTTCCGGAGCAAGCGCCATTGTTGAGCTGTCGCGCCAGGTGTCACGAATTGCGGAGTGGACCAACCTCAAAACAGGAATCACGCTGAACCCCGGTGTGATTCATGGCGGAAGTCGTCCGAATGTCGTTGCCGAGGAAGCCTGGGCCGATATTGATGTCAGGGTGCCTCGCGCTTCGCAGGGAAGACGGCTTGAGCAGAAGTTTCGCGCTTTGAAGCCGTTCGATCCAAGAACGGAACTCGTATTAGAAGGAGGGATCGGCAGACCGCCGCTCGAGCGATCGCGAGCGGGGCTGAAGCTCTATCGGCTGGCACGAAAATTTTCCTCCGAACTAGGCTTTGAGGTTGGCGAAGCTCAAGTGGGCGGCGGATCGGACGGTAACTTTACCGCGGCTCTGGGGGTGCCGACACTGGACGGGCTAGGTGCTGTCGGTGAAGGCGCCCATGCGCTGAACGAAAGCGTCCTGATCAACCGCATCCCCGATCGCACCGCTTTGTTGGCGAAGTTGATCGCAGCGATTTAGTCAACCGGGAAAGTCGGCCCGTGAGCAAATCGGGCTACGGCTATTTACCTGGAGTCGAAGATTCTGTCTCAGCAGTTCACTGCTGGCAGGATTTGCGGGAACGTTCATGCGATCGCTTGCTTTCACTAGGTATCCGGGCAGTAGCGCCTGAGCGGTAGAATCAATGCATCTTGATCGGGAGTACGATCAGCCACTACAAGATCCTCAGCAAGCTCGGCGAGGGTGGCATGGGGGTCATCTACAAGGCTGAGGACTCGAAACTAGATCGGACAGTCGCCCTCAAGTTCTTGCCCGCCCACCTCTTGGGTGACGAGGAAGTCCGCAAGCGTTTCGAACGTGAGGCCAAGGCCGCTGCGGCGCTTGATCACTCCAACGTCTGCACCGTCTACGAGATTGACGAAGCCGACGGCAAGACCTTCATCGCGATGGCGCTCGTCGAAGGCGAGTCGCTCGACAAAAAGATTGCCCGGGGCCCGCTAAAGCTAGCCGAGGCTCTATCGTTGGCCCAGCAGGTCGCAAAGGGTCTCGAAGCCGCCCACAAGAAGGGTGTGGGCCACCGCGATATCAAGCCTCAGAACATCATGGTCGGCGAGGACGGTCACGTCACGATCATGGACTTCGGCTTGGCGCAACTCAGTGGGGTTTCCCGCCTCACGAGAGCCGACCAAACCATGGGCACGACGGCTTACATGAGCCCCGAGCAAACCCAGGGCTCGGGTGCCGACCATCGCACCGACATCTGGTCCCTCGGCGTCGTGATTTACGAGATGGTGACCGGTCAATTGCCCTTCAAAGGCGACTACGACCAGGCGGTGATGTACTCGATCCTCAACGAGGAACCCGAGCCGATCACAGGGCTGCGAACAGGGGTGCCGGTGCAGTTGGAGGAGTACGTCTCCAAGGCTCTGGCCAAGAAGGCCGAGGATCGTTATCAGACAGCGTCCGACTTGATCGTCGATCTGCGCACGCTGGCCGACAAGATGGCGTCGGGCCTGTCGATGGCGGCGGTCACCGCGGCCAGCGCTCCCGCTACCCAGGCGACAGTCACCGCGGCACGCACAGTTCATATCGATGACGTGGGTGCCGATCGCGATGCCCGGCTGAAGCGCCAAAAGCAGATCGATGGCTTCCTAGCTGGCGGCATGATCATCTTTGCGTCGGGTATTGGCACCTCGATATTCCTCTACTTCTTGATACCCAATACGCCACTGTTCCTCACGGGTGTCATTCCGATGCTGGTCGGTGCGGCGTTCTTAGGCCTCGCATACCTGATGGCGAAGAGGCCGTCGGAGTTTCGGCAACCATCTGAACCCGAGGCGACCGCCTCCAACAGGGGGGCGCAGCCTGCTGAGACCACCGCGCGTCAGGAGGAGAATCTGCGGCGGGAAAGGGAGGTCGATGGCTATAAGCTCGGAGGCATGCTCACCGTGTCAGCGGGAGTCGGCGTCGCGATATTTCTCCACTTCATGGTACCGGACAAGCCCGTCTACCTCGCCGGTCTCATTGCGGTTCTGGTCGGCGTTGCGCTCCTCGTCTTTGCCTTCCTTGTCGCACGGCGTCCACGGGTATAACGGCACGGACGAGTTCGGCGCTTTCCTCGACGCTCATCTCGCCCGGCTCACTGCCGAGACAGCTCTAATGTGTTCGCGACAGTAATCCGAGAAGCGTTAGAATCGGGCTGTCGTTTGGTCACCTAGACGTCTCGCATTAAACCTATCGAGGCTTAGGCTCGGACTGGGAACAAAGCAGTTGCAGAAGCAAAAATCGGATGGCAGTCCCTATTTTTTGCTGAACCCAGCTTCTACCACGGGCTGCTAGGGGAAGCGAGGTGTGTGTCCGAGGTGACTCACACCTGGGATTCCAGCAGTTCGCGCAGTTGTGGCGCAAGGCGTGGATCGCGAAGCGCTTGCAGCGCCTTCGTCTCGATTTGGCGAATTCGTTCGCGGGTAAGCGCGAATTCCCGGCCGATTTCTTGCAGGGTGTGTTGGCGCTCGAAACCGATTCCGAACCGCATTCTGAGGACTTTTTCTTCGTTCGGAGAGAGCCGGTGTAACAGATCGGTGGTCTTCGAACGCAAGTCGGCATCAACCACTCTCTGTAGCGGTGACTTGGCGTTCCGGTCTTCGAGCAAGTCTGTGAGCGCTGATTCACTCTCGTGGGCCACCGGAGTATCGATGGATATCGGGGGGCGGGAGATAGACCTCAGAGTTTCAACCTTCTTGACGTCGGTTTCGAGCTGGCGGGCTACTTCTTGATTCGTAGGCGGACGGCCGGATTCCCTTTCAAGTTGACGAAGCGTGCGCAGAAACCGATGGAGCTGATCATTCATGTGCACGGGAATCCGCACCGTGCGCGACTGGTCGGAGAGGGCCCGCGTCACCGCCTGCCGTATCCACCAAGTGGCGTAGGTCGAGAACTTGAAACCCCGGTGGTGATCGAACTTTTCCGCCGCGCGCATCAGTCCGATATTGCCTTCCTGGACAAGATCCAGGAGGTGCAACCCGCGGTTGACATACTTTTTCGCCACGGCAACCACCAAGCGCAGATTGGCTTCCACAAGGGCTTTCTTCGCTTCTTCAGCTTGCTGTTGACCCTCCCGCATCCGTTGCAGCACGCGTTGGAGATCGGCGCTGCTCATTTCGAATCGGACCGTCGTTCGCCTTCGACCCCTCGCCTTGCCCTTGAATCGATTGTCAACGGTCAGCGAAAGCGACAGATCCGGAGCCGGTTGGGAACCGGTGAGCGCGATTGTTTCGAACTCCTGGGCCCAGCCTTTCCAAACTTCCGGCCGCAGGGATAGACTTCGAATGGCTCTTGAAAGCACGACTTTACGTCGAGCCATACGCCACGCCCGCTTCCTCCGGGCCGCTTTGGCGCCCCTGGGCTGCCTACCTACCGCACAGGCCGCCGTCCTGATGCCCTCAAGGGCCTGAGTCACTTCGGCCAAACCCGAGAACAGAGCCGCCGCAGCCCGCTTTTTCGCGGAGCCTTCTTCTTCGCCGCCCTCCACCTCCACCCACGACCGGAGCTTGAGTCCCCCATTCGCCACCGCAAGCTGTAGCTTGAGAAGCTCTTTCCAGAGCCATGGGGTGGCGGCCAGGGCTTTCCGGATCTTGAGTCGCCCGTGCTCGATCACTCTTGCCAAGTGAATCTCTCCCTTAGCGTCCAACAGAGGCACCAATCCCATCTCCGTCAGGTAGAGGCGAACGTGGTCCTCGGTCCCGCCGGCCTCGGCCTCTGGGGCTTCTTGGCCGGGGTCCTGGTCTTCCGGCCAGGCCGAACCGACGCCCTGACGGCCAGCCTCCCGCGCCCGGTGGCCTGGTACTGCCAAAACGCTATCGCCGTAGCCGTGGAAGTGTGTGGTTGCCGCCATAAGACCCCGTCACTCGTCCCGCCGGCGGGCCTCGATCATCTCCCCTCAATCCAACTGATCGGGCCAACTGGAATACTTCTGCTCCCTTCATCGTCAGAACTAGCCAGAGAGTTGAATATCGACATCCAAGAGCCCACCGAAACTCGTGGGGATCAGAGCTGGAAGGGTCCCCGGCACGGACGGGAAGGTGGATCGCGAGGGGACGCTACCGAGCCAACCTTGCAAGTAGTCAGAGGTAGCTGGCGAAAAGCCGTGCTGGGAGCTACCAGCGTCGACCTGGACCCAGCCTGCCGCGGTGAATCAGTTCAGGAGAATGGCTTGGGAGTTGCTTACCAGTTGAATCGTGGTCTGGGGGGAAACAAACGACCCGCTGACGAATTCGAAGTTGTAGGTGGACTGCACCTGGACGGCGGCGCCTCTTGCTACACCGCCCGGCCAAGTGGGTGTGACAGTGATCTTGGTGGAATCAAGACCGATAGCCCGGGACTTTACGGCGTCCGAAATCGTATCGGATAGATCCTCGCCACCGGACTCCGGGTTTTCGGTCCCTCGGATCATCGCCACGCGGAGACCTTCGCGAGTAGCGTGGACGAGAGTGTGGTAGCTCCAGACAACGCGCCCGAACTCCATCAAACCCACCGCAAGGGCGATCAGTAGAAGGAAGATCAACGCAAACTCGACTAAGGCAACTCCACGCCGCCGTCGGCGCGCCTGGAACCGGTGCTGAGCCGGCACCTTCGTGTCTCCCTCCGATCCGAAAGCGACCGAGGGGCATGCCGACACCGCACTGAGCCGATTTCTCATTGCACGCGTATCCAAACCTTCCGCCTGATAGCGAAGTTGTCAGGAACACCAGGCCAAGGAAGTATCAGATCGAAGGTCTGCTGGGCCTGGGTGCTCACGTAGAGTCGAGGCAATCCGTAGCCCGTACAAGTCCCCGTCAGGCAATCGACTACGGTTGGACTGCCACCTCCTGACGGGGGGCACTCGCACTGGCGGCTGGCCGTGGCTGTGACCGAAACGGGCAGGTCAGCGGCGTCATTAGACGCACGAGATGCCATTTCCGTGAATTCGCCCGAGTGCACGTTGTTCTGTGCACCGTAAAACGAGCCACCCGCCGCGGCGCCGGACATCACGATCGCGTGATAAAACGCCCGAGCCAAATCGGCGGCCCCAACGAACAGGAGCATGACGACAGGCGCCAGGACGGCAAACTCGACAGTTGACAAACCTTTGGAGCCGTTTTCACGCATCGGTCTTTCGCTCCACGCCCGGCTTGTCATTCGACGATCGTCGCCTTCATCAATGTTGCGCCACCCTGATCGGGGTCGGGGTTCGTGAAATCCACGTCGCTTGTGCCAGAGATGTCCAAGGTATTGGCTATGATGACTCCGTCGGAGCCGGCGCCTAGGGGAGTCCCTGCCCAGTCGAGGTGCATACTGGGGAAGTAGAACGAACCCGTAAAGGTGAACGTCGAGTTTCCCCGGCCAATCTTGTTTGTTGCGTTCGGAGCATTCGGGTCCGCGAAAAACAGCATTCCCTGCATCGGGCCGCTCGAAGGCGCCGTAAAGGTCACGTCTGCAGTACCCGAAATATCAATCACGCCGCCTTCGTCAGTAAGGAAGAAGCCCACACCGAAACCACTAACGTCTCCGCCAATGATTCGCATCCCAGCTCGGAGGATGTAAATTCCAGGCTCAAAGGTTATGGTCTTGTTGCCCGTTATCTTGATCTCTGAACTATAGACTCCGGGGTAATAGGTATCGCCTACTTTCGAACCCGGGGGGTACGCCGCGGGGTCCAGAGGTTGCATAAGGTTGCATGTACGCTAGCGGATCCACCATGGGCGGAACACTGGTTTGCGGTTGTTTGCGGTATCGGATTGATCGACCCACTACCGGTGTATCCCCCATTGACGCCGACATAAGTCGCGTTGATCGTTGAAGTGCTGCCGGGCACCTGCAAGGCCTGACTGTCCGAGGAGTTGACCATCACTCCACAGTTTGCGTTGAGTGTGGGGCTACCGTTCACCTTCATCGCCGCGCTCGCGCTTGGGTCCAGCGCCATAAGGCATGCATCGCCAAAATGGACGATTCCCGCTACGGAACGGGCTCGCACGGTAACCAGGTTTCGGCCGATAAACTGCATAAAGTAGGTATCGACATCCTCACGGACGACGACTTCAACGAAGTTGCTGTCCCCCAGCCTGGGACCGGATACGGGCGGGTTGCTCACCGTTACAGTCACCTCGGTTTCGTCGTTGTCGAAACCGTTGCGGCCGGCATCGTATAGCGCGGCCGACGTCACATAGCTTGTGGTCTGTCTCGCGAGCTCCATCGCCCCGCTAGCAGCCGCACCATCGGCCGCGCTCTGCGCTCGTCGCCGCACGTCGTAGAGGAGGCCGACGTCGAGCGACAGTCCCAAGAACAGAGCCAATGCCGGTACAATAACGGCGCCCCACACAAGCACCTGACCTCGGGTGTCCCGTCTAAGCTCGTGAAAGGCCCGAGTAGTTAAGATCATGAGAAAAGCCGTTCCTAGTCGAAAACTTGCCCCAAGATGGCGATCGTTCGACCAATTGATCGTCTGTCGTTCTTAACTCGTGAGAAAAGCATAGAACAAGAATTCGACAAAAACAATTAGCTTTCTCAATGCGGATGGCTAGACCTTTCCATCGGGATGGACTACCTCCTACAGCAGTCTTGTCCGACGCAGAGTTTTCGTTACTTTGATTGCTGTTACGATGAGATGCGCCCTGGCGACGGCTCCGCACCGGCCGGCGGACTCCACAGTTAGGCGGCCGTCACCGACGCTACCGGCCAATGACGTACTTTCAAAGGAGTACTATTGATCACACGTGATCTATCGAACAGCCGTTTAGGGGGTGCTCTTGCCCTGTTGATCGGTTCCGGCCTGGCGGCTCCGCTTTCAGCAGGACCCCTTCCGCCTCGCCGCGAAAGCTCACTTCGTCTCCACTGACCGGGTGCCCCTGCACTTTGAACCAACCAAGCAGGGTGCTTCGTCATTCATCGCGCGAGGTACGGGGTATTCCCTCCTCGTACGAGCGGAAGGGATGTCGATGCGCTTAAGGGGGAGTGCGGGAAAGCCAGACGAGACCGTGGGGCTCAGAATTGCCGGGGCCGACCCAAGTAGCGTGGGCCGAGGTGTGGGTCGTCTGCCGGGCAGCAGCCACTACTACATCGGAAACGACCCCGACCGGTGGCGCCGGAATGTTCCTCACTTTGCGCGGGTACGCTTCGATGATGTCTACCCCGGGATCGACGTCGTCTACTACGATGCCAGACGGGAGCGGGGCGAGGGACCAGCCCGTCAGCTCGAGTACGACTTCATCGTCGAGCCGGGCGGTGACCCGAGGAGAATCGAGCTTCAGTTCGAAGGAACCGAAGAAATCTCGTTAGAGCCGGACGGCGGGCTGCGGCTTCGCACCGCCTCCGGCGAGGTGCGCCAAGAGCGGCCTGTTGTCTATCAAGAAATCGCGCACGCGAGAAGCCCGGTGGAAGGCCGCTATGTGCGCTCGGGCGCCGTCGGCGTCGCGTTTGAGGTGGGTCCATACGACCATTCGCGGCCGCTCGTGATCGATCCCAAGGTCGAGTACTCAACCTACCTCGGCGGTTCTGGTGACGATCAAGCTTTCGGCATCGCGGTCGGCCCGGATGGATCGGTGTACGTCGTTGGCTGGACAGAGTCGGCCGACTTCCCGGCGGGAAGCTCCCCCGCTTTGACCGGGTCAGGCAACTCCCCACAACAAGGCCGGCCCGGTACTGGAAGGGACGCGTTCTTCACCCGATTCGACAACTTGTTCAGGGAAAGCTTGGTGCAAAACTTTTTCGGGGGCTCTAATACGGATCAAGCATTTGACGTGGTCGCCGACAGGGATGGGAACGCCTACATTACCGGATTCACCGACTCCCCCAACTTTCCGACAACCGACGGCAGCCGTTGGGCCGGAGGTCGCGACGCCTTCACTATCGCCGTCGATCCTGATGGGGACCTCCTCTACTCCGGTACTCTTGGAGGCTTCCGAGACGAGGAAGGCAAGGCGGTCGATGTGCTCCCCGTATTCGAGGAAGACGTGCTCTTGTTGACCGGAGGGACGACGGACTCGCTGAACTTCCCGGTTACTGAAGACGGTTTTCAGCTGGAGTTCGCCGGAGGGGCTCAGACGGCTACGTGAACGTTCTTCGGCTGGACACCACTGTGGGTCCCACCTTCGCCGTGGACAACCGGTCCACCTCTCTGCTGGGTGGGAACGGCACGGATATTGTCGACTGGATAAGCTTCTCCAAATTCACCATAAACGTGGGTTTTCGCTTCGACGAGAACGACGTCTTCGCCGCGATGACCACGGATTCGGACAACCTGGCCGAATTCCCGGGCGCGCCCTTCCCGACTCGGGCCGGCGGAACCGATGGGCATGTTACCGTCTTGCGCCTCGACCCCACCTTCGCACCCACTTGGGCGGCGGAGGACGACGAGGTGGCGTTCGCCACCTATCTGCCTGGTGGGTCGAAGGACGAAAGCGAGGTGTCCTTCGAAATCTCCGCAGCCCGCTTGGGAGGTCCCTTGCAGAAGGACAGGGTGTTTTTCTTCTATTCCACCGAGTCCGACGACGTGCCCACATCCGACGGCGTGGTCATGGAGAATTATCCAGGCGGACCCCAGAGCCTCGTCGTAAGTGTTATGGAGTTCAACCCGGAGACGGGTGAGGTCGAATTCCGGACCACCCACGCCGGCGGGAGCGACTTCGATCAAGCATCGAGAATGGCCCTCGACCCCAATGGGGCGCCCGCCGTTGTCGGCCTGACTTTCTCGCGGATCCCCACGACGCCCGACGCGGCCTTTCCCAATCTCAACGGCGTCTTCGGCGGGTACTTGATGATGTTCTCTCCGGATCTCACCGAGATCGACTATTCGACCTACCTATGGGGCAACCGCAACTCGAACGTGACCGACGTTGCCTTTGATGACTTTGGCCAGATTCACCTAACCGGGATTAATGGGCCTGGCGCTTTGACGACGCCGGGATCCTTCCAGCCGGATTTCGGGGGTCTGCCGTGGGACGCTACCGTGGCGGTCATTACGCGACCCTTCTTGCCCAACAATGGCCTCGTCAACTCAGCGAAGTTCACTCGGCCCCCCGGCGGCGGCGTCTCATCGCAGGAGATCGCGGTCCAATTCGGAACGAACGTGGGGCCGAATGAGATTGTTGGCCTGATGATTGGGCCTGACAGCATGGTGACGGACAACCTGGGCGGAACCCGTGCGCTAGTCGATGGAGAGCCGGCCCCGATGATCTTCGCTTTAGAGGATCAGTCCAGCTTCGTGGCGCCACGAATCCCCCTCCGGCTTCGTTTTCAGCGCGTGGCTCAGGAAGAGGAACTTTTTGCGACTGTTCAGTTCGAGGTCGACGGCGACCTTTCCAACACCTTGCGCGTGCCGATTGTCGAGAGTAACCCCGGCATCTTCGCGCTGAACGCGACGGGTCAAGGGCAGGGCGCTATCCTGAATCCGGACTTTTCGGTCAACGGGCCCAACAACCCGGCCCCATCCGACGGTTTCATCGTGGTCTACGGTACAGGCGGCGGCCTGGTCGAGCCGCCCTGCCCGGACGCGGGTTTTGGTCCGTCGCAAGAGCCGTTCCCCAGGCTGCAACTGCGGCAGCGGGCGTTGGTGGGCGGGGTCGATGCGGATGTGCTCTACGGCGGGTCGGCGCCCGGATTGGTGTGCGGCGTCAACCAGTGGAACATCGCTCCTACGAACCTTCCTTCGGGCCCCGCCGTGCCCATTCAAATCTGCTCGGGGGAAAACTGTAGTCAAGAGGGGATCACCGCGGCGTTTCAGTGAGCGGCCAGGAAGATAGGACTGATGAGAATTGGTCGCAGGTCCAATCGTCCGCTCGTCACCTCAAATAGACACTGGGGATTTCTGTTGAATGGGGCTTCGCGATACCTCCGGTGAGATGGTCGCGTAGTAGAACCAGGGCCAGGTATTGCCGATCTTTCTGAGTTAAGAAGTGAGATTGAGCGACCAGTATCTCTTAACGTGCTCCAACACCGCCTGAGCCGCCCTGCCGACGGGGTCGTCTCCTCGAACAATGACGTCAGCGAATCGCTTGGTCGGCGAAATATGCTTCTCAAACATCGGACGAACCGTTCGGTCGTATTGATTCTTGACAGATTCCGTCGAATGGCCTCGCTCTCTCGTGTCACGCACCAGGCGTCGCGCGAAGCGAGTTTCGTCTTCAAGTTCTACGAAGACTTTCGTGCCAAGCAAAGCTCGAATGCTCTTGTCGTAGAGCGCAAATAATCCCTCAACAACAACCGCCGCAAGCGGCTCGACCCGCAAAGTCCCCTCGCCTCGGGTCTGTGTCTTGAAGTCGTAGGCCGGCGGAACGATCGCAGTACCCTCGGCCAAGCTGCGAACTTGGGCAGCTAGCAACTCCCACTCGAGAGCCTCAGGCCGGTCGAAATTCGTTCGCTTTCGTTCCTCGGCAGGGAGGCCGGACAAATCGCGGTAGTAGGAATCCAACTGCAAGGCCGCGGCCGTCCCGGGTGGAAACAGCCGAACCAGCTCTTCGGCTATTGATGTTTTGCCGGAGCAGGATCCTCCAGCGACGCCGATCAGATACGGTTTTGTCGACATGGGCCGAGTTAGCAGCCCGGCTTAGTGGCTTAGGTTCGGCGAAAAATGGGGAGTGCCAGGGACTGTCAACGATTTTCGCATCCGCAACTGCTTGTCTCCAAGATTGGGAGGACGACGAAAATCGGTGACTGTACCCACTTTTCCTCAGCTTGACGGCGAGCCTGCGACCGGACCCGCTACGCGGTTTGAAACCACGCCCCACCCGCGAACCGGTGAAGCGCCGCCGATCGAGTCTCCCTGGCCTTCTACGTTAAGATGGCCTGAGGGAGGAAGTCTACACCATGGCAGAGCGAGAATATCGCACAGAGAAAGACAGCATGGGGCCAGTCCAGGTGCCTGTCGATGCTCTTTGGGGCGCCCAGACCCAGAGGGCCATCGAGAATTTTCCCATTAGCGGTTTGCCCTTTCCGCGAACTTTCTTGCGCGCACTGGGATTGGTCAAGGGAGCGGCAGCGGCTGTCAACCAGGACCTAGGACTCCTGGAAGGCGACATGGCCGCCGCGATCCGGGAAGCCGCCGATGAAGTTGCCGGCGGAGACCACGACGCCCACTTCCCGCTCGACATCTTCCAGACCGGCTCGGGCACCAGCACCAACATGAACGCCAACGAAGTAATCGCCACCTTGGCGACGGGAAAGCTCGGTCGCAAGGTGCACCCCAACGACCACGTCAACATGGGACAGAGCAGCAACGACGTGATTCCCACTGCCATCCATGTCAGTGCCTACCTCGAGGTCGCTGAGACACTGATCCCTGGTCTCGATCATCTCCGGGAGACGATTGATAGTAAGGCCGAACAAGTTGACGACGTCGTCAAGAACGGTCGCACGCATCTAATGGACGCTCTGCCGATTCGGCTCAGCCAGGAACTCGGTGGTTGGAGCGGTCAGATCGAGCAGGCTACCGCTCGCATCCGGGCCTCCCTGCCGCGGACGTCACCTCTCGCTTTGGGAGGTACAGCCATCGGTACAGGCCTGAATGCCCACCCTGAATTTGGCCCTCGGGTCGCCAAGCGGCTTTCCCAGGTCACGGGCCTCCCGTTCATCAGCAGCCGCAACTATTTCGTGAGCCTTTCGAGTCAAGACGCCATTGTCGAGTTGAGCGGGCAAATCAAAGCCGCCGCCGTGGCCGTCATGAAGATTTCGAATGATCTTCGCTGGATGAACAGCGGTCCCTTGGCCGGCCTGGCCGACATCGCGCTGCCCGCCCTGCAACCCGGAAGCAGCATCATGCCGGCCAAGGTCAACCCTGTGATTCCCGAAGCCGCCACGATGGTTTGCGCCCAGGTGATTGGGAACGATCTGACCGTAACGCTTGGTGGCCAATCCGGCAACTTTCAGTTGAACGTGATGCTCCCGGTCATCGCCCGCAACGTCCTCGAAAGTGCGCGCCTACTGGGTAACGCGGCTCGTGTCCTGGCCGACAAAGCCATTGCAGATTTCGCCGCGAATCCAAAACGTACGGCTGAGCTCGTCGAGAAAAACCCCATCCTCGTTACTGCGCTGAATCCCGTGATCGGCTACGAGAAGGGCGCGGCCGTGGGAAAGAGAGCCTACGCCGGGGGCCGCAAGCTGATTGACGTCGCCGAGGAGGAGACCGATCTCAGCCGCCAGGAACTGGAGCGCCTTCTCGATCCAAGAAGGATGACCGAGGGGGGGATTCTGAAGTAGTCTCCTTCGGCTTGCGGACCACCACGCAGTAGCCATCGACAGGCCAGCGCCACCATTCGTCCCTCACTTGCTCCAGCCGAAAACCCGCGCTCGTTAACTCCGCGATAAGCAGGTCCTTGGGCATGCCGTGGCCGCCACGGTTTTCTGGGACTCCGTCCGGTCGAGGCAGCCAAAAGTTCCAGAGAGAGGGCGAAAAGTCGATCACCGCCAGCACGCCTCCGGGTCTCAGCGCCTCGTACAGGCTGGCGTTGATCTCCGCCGGGTCCGTGAAATGGTGATAAACCTTTCGCATGAAGATGGCGTCACAGCATTCGGGGGCGAGGTTTGTCTCCTTCTTACCTGCTTCGATCACCGTGACAGTATCGAGCTCGGCGTCGACCACCCTTTCTCGTATGTCGTCCAGGTTGCCGGTGTCGATCTCGGTCGCAAAAAGATGTCCACCGGATCCCAACTCCCGTGCCAACAGCACTGCCATTCTCCCCTTGCCGGCACCGACTTCGCCGACCGCCATTCCCGCTTTGAGGTCGAGGACTGTCGCGATTCTGGCCGCTTCCCCTTCGAGATCGCTATCCGGCCCGAAGGCCTTGATGTATGCCGCTGAAGCGGCGACCAGAATGAGGAGCAGCACCACTCCCCACTTGAACTTCCGGCTTTGAAACCAGCGCGTTGATCTTTGTTCCACGAGCAGACTCCTTTCCGCCAAGGGTTGTCGGCTGCTAGACACTACATGAGCGGACCCGGGACTTAGGTAACACTTTACGCTACGCACATAGGTCGCATTATTCGTCCAGGGGGAAGCCGCGCGCAGGGATCCCGGAGGGCGTCGCGGCCTGGCTGCTTCTGCTTGGTCGCGGAATCCAGCTTCAAAAGGCGCTCAGAGCGGAACCAGCCGTGATCGTCGATCTCGGTATCGCGCTAGAATCTCCGGGGAGAGTGCCGCTACGGACTGACGGCAATTGCAATGGGATCGAAAATTCCCCTTTTCCCGGTGCTGCTGGTCAACTTTATTGGCTCGCTGGGATTCAGCATCGTCCTACCCTTTCTCGTATTTCTTGTGCTTAGATTCGGGGGCAACCCTATCGTCTACGGCCTAGTCGGTGCCACCTACCCAGCGCTGCAGCTTGTGGGCGCCCCTCTGCTCGGGCGATGGTCCGACCGGTACGGCAGAAGAAAGATCTTGCTGCTCAGCCAAGCGGGAACGCTTCTCTCGTGGGTTGTCTTTGCTGTTGCCTTGTTTCTCCCTCAGACCAAGCTCGCTGTCGTCGAATCTTCGCTCCTCGGAACTTTCACACTGACCACGCCTCTTGCGCTCATCTTTGCCGCACGCGCACTGGACGGGCTGACAGGCGGGAATATTTCCGTCGCCAATGCCTACGTGGCCGATATCACTTCCGAGGAAGAGCGAAGCCGGAGTTTCGGACGTATGGGCATCTCCTCGAACCTCGGCTTCATCTTCGGTCCCGCTCTAGCGGCTCTTCTCGGAGCGACTGCATTGGGTGAGACCCTGCCTGTAGCGGCGGCGCTGTTGATTTCCCTCGTCGGCACGATTGTCATAGCCACTGCCTTGCCCGAGTCCAACCCCTGCGTCCTTGTTCGAAACCCAGAGGGTGCAAACGTCCGAAAGGTCTTCGGCCATGAGCACAAAGACTGCGTTGAGTTCGGGCAAGGCGGCAAGATAAAGCTCTCCAACCTCCTGAAACGGACGCACGTACCATTGGTGCTACTCCTTTATTTCGTCGTCTTCTTGGGCTTCAACTTCTTCTACACTTCGTTTCCCGTGCATGCGGCCGGCGAACTAAGGTGGAGTGTGACTCAAACCGGAACGTTTTTCGCGTCAATGAGCGTAATGATGGTGATCGTACAAGGGCCCCTCCTCACGCGACTGGCGAAAAAACAGTCCGACCCCGTCCTTGTCTTAGGCGGAGGTCTGCTCCTAGGCACCAACTTCCTATTGATGCTCTCACGCGACACCCTGACGATCTACGCCGCCGCCGCCTTGTTCGCCCTCGGGAACGGCATCATGTGGCCGTCAGTGCTGTCGTTGCTCTCCAAGGTCGCCGGCGAACGCTACCAAGGCGCCGTACAGGGGATCGCGGGCAGCCTGGGAGGCCTAGCGAGCGTGATTGGCCTCGTTCTCGGCGGGCTGCTCTACCAACAGGTTGGAGGACTCACCTTCGTGGTCTCGGCTGCACTCATCTATCTCAGCGCCCTACTTTCGCTTCCCCTTCTCCGGATCAACGACTAGCCCTTATCTCTGCTGACCCCGGCTGGCGGCAGCGGTGAATTACATCTGGCCTCCCACCCGATTTGCTCCCAGGCCGAGCGAGAGGGAGTCCTGCGAACTTCTGTTGTCGGGCAGTATCAGGCCTCGTCCACGAACTCAACTCCGAACTCCTTGGCGGTTGCCGCGTAGTTGTCCGGATCGGCGCCCATCCTCTCGAACATCCGCTCGATCCCGGCTGGAGCGAAAAATATCAGCATACGCGCCGTCGTATCGGAGTCATTCTTGAAATGGTGCGGGACGTCACGAGGGATGTTTAGGTACGAACCGGCCGGGGCGACAATACGCTCGCCGTCAGCTCGGAAGACCACCTCCCCTTCGAGTACATAAAAGGCTTCTTCTTCGCGCGTCTGGATATGTGGCGGCGGCCCGCCCCCGGGAGGCACAATCGCCTCCATGATGAAATAGTCGCCGGCCGTATCGTCGCCGGTCCCCAACACACGGTACTCGTCTCCAGCCCCGCGCCATGTGGTTTGCTCGTCACCAGGTCGGACAAGTTTAACTTTTCGGTTTGCCACGTTTCTCTCCTGTTCAGTTTCGCTGAGTTTGTCGCCAAGGCAACTGCAGAAGATCGCCTTAGTCCCCAGTAAACTCGACCCGGCCATGACTTCCATCGCAGAAGGGTTTGTTCTCCGAAGCTCCGCAGCGACAAAGAGCCCCCTTTGCGACGCACACTTCACGCGCGTCCGCGCCTACCACCGACAATGCGCCTTCGAACAACAGCGGTCCGTTCGGCAGTGTCGTCACGCGAACTCTTCCACCGCTGGCATTCATCAGCTTTCAGTGCTGTCCGGGGAAAGTCGCGCCATCGGACGGTAAGTCTCGACCGTTCAATGTCTTATGGCCTGTTTTGCCCGGGAACGATTTGAAATCCCGAGGCCGCAAATGGTCGCCTGAACGGAGCATCCGGACGCGGCACAATGAGGGATGAACCTTGGCCGTACGGTTTTCTCCCAACTGATCGAGCACCTACCGAGCAAAGAGTTTCAGAAATGTGTATCGCGCTACCGCGGCGATTCCTATCTGAAAAGTTTCTCCTGCTGGGATCAGTTTCTTGCGATGGCATTCGCCCAGCTGACCTATCGGGCAAGCCTCCGCGACATCGAGACGTGCCTGCGTTCGATGCACGGCAAACTCTACCACATGGGATTCCGCGGCAGGGTAGCGCGCTCGACACTGGCCGACGCGAACGAGTCGCGCGACTGGCGGATCTACGCGGACTTCGCGCAGGTCTTGATTGGCATGGCACGGCCGTTATATGCCCACGACCCGATCGGTGTGGACTTGGACCAGACTCTGTACGCTCTCGACTCGACAACAATCGACCTCTGCCTGTCGCTGTTTCCGTGGGCGAGATTCCGCAAGCAAAAAGCCGCCGTGAAGATGCACACGCTGCTGGATCTGCACGGCAATATTCCCACGTTCATCCGCATTACTGGAGGCAAAGTGCACGACATCAACATCCTCGACGAGATCGGCCCGGAGGCCGGCGCGTTCTACGTCATGGATCGGGCCTACGTCGATTTCGAACGCCTCTTCGTGTTCACTCTCTGCTCGTCGTTCTTCGTCGTGCGAACCAAGAAGAACATCTTGCTCCAACGGCGCTACTCGCATCCCGTCGACAAATCCACGGGCTTGCGCTCGGATCAGACCGTCATACTGGCTGCCATCGAATCGGCCCAAGCCTATCCCGACCCGTTGCGGAGGGTCAGTTACTTCGACGCCCGGACGAACAAGCGGCTGAAGTTTCTGACCAACAACTTCGCGCTCCCGGCGCTGACCATCGCCCACATCTACAAGTCGCGTTGGCAGATTGAGTTGTTCTTCAAGTGGATCAAGCAACATCTGCGAATCAACTCGTTTTACGGCACCAGCGAGAACGCCGTCAAGACGCAGATCTGGATCGCTGTCTCGATTTACGTGCTCATCGCCATCGTCCGGAAACGCCTCGGGCTGGAAGCGAGTCTTTACCAGATTCTACAGATTCTCAGCGTTACGCAATTCGAAAAAATGCCCCTTTTACAGGCACTCCAGCCATCCGACTCCCCAAACGAATCCCCCTATGACCCCAACCAATTGATTCTATTCGACTTTTAACCGGACAGCAGTGATCAGCTTTCCATCAATGTCATCCAACATCCCGTCGTCTTGAAATTTCACGTGAGCGTGTTGCCCGTCGCACAACGGCTTGTTTTCGGAGCTACCACAGCGGCAGAGCGCGACCCGAGTGTCCTTGAGCAGGACCTCGCCTTGCCGTGTGACGATCTCGACGTCACCACGAACGTAAATAGGGCCGTTTGGCTCGATCGTCGCGGTATTCTCCGGCGGTGTGGACTCGGCGTGTTCGCCGTCGCTCTGCTCGAGATGGAGTGCGCCTGTGGGACAGCTCATCACGGCGTCGAGAAGCTTTTCTGGCTCAGCACGGTCAGGCTCGATCCAGGGCTTTCGGTTTGGGTCGAACACCGCGGGCAAGCCGTGAACGCACTCGGCCGCGTGAACGCATCTCTTGACGTCGTAGCTTATTGCCGCCTTCGCTCCGGAATACCGCAGTATTTTCGATTTCATCGGCTTCACTTCCTCCCGCCCGGTGGCAGCTTTTCTTAGCCGGTGCGTAGATTCTACCTGGGTGCCACGAGAAACGGTAGCGGGTGCTTAGAGGCTACAGCGTTTCGCTGTGAAATCTTCGTTATCGGCGCAGACGGTAGGCTGCCCATGAGCGTCTCACGTGTTTCATCAAGGCAGGATAGACGAGCCAATAGCGGAACGGTGTTATCAAGCGTATGTACCACCGGCCAATCCCTCCCCTCGCTTTCACATATACTGCCAAGCGAGCGGTGTGAAGAGATCCTCCCTTGTTCACCCAACTGAGGTGCAGAAGAGCATGGACGGTTTTGTTCGAAATCTCTTCCAGGCTCTCGTCGGGAAACAAGTAAACCGTCTGAAACCCGCCGACCGACACCAGAGAGATCTCGTCACTAGGCTCCAGCTGATTCAGAGCCCTATCCCCATCGGTCATACGCTCACTCAAGCTCGTTTCCCTACAGCCGGGGATGGGGAGACGCTCGGTTGCCGAATCCAGCTTTAGAACTCGACCGAGCCAAACTCGAAACGAGGCTAGAAACCCGGCTGCACCCGGAAGTTCTGCGTGCCTGGCCATCGCATCCTTGAAGCAACCGTAGAAAAAGGCAAAATCCTCTCCAGCCTCGGAATCGGCCTGAATGGGAAACTCCCACACATCAAGCAG
Source organism: Bryobacterales bacterium (assembly GCA_965248205.1). Lineage (GTDB taxonomy): Bacteria > Acidobacteriota > Terriglobia > Bryobacterales > UBA6623. Next base: position 3,271,419 of record CBDFIS010000006.1, on the reverse strand, counting down.
TTCGAAGTCCATCGCCAAGCGATGCACTCGCCAGGGCAGCGAGAGGTGTTCTTCGTTGCGGACCTGCAAGGCGGTTCGTCTTTCAGGAACTAAGCAGCACGTTCAGTATGGCAGGCAGGCCTAGGTTCAAAAGGCCGCAGCGAGGCAAAGAAATTTCGGCGGCGACCAGCGGCCTGCCACATCCTGAGCTGTTGGGTACGCGCGGTGGGGTTCCGCATGCCAAAACCCTCCGGCTGAGCTCGTGGCGGACCGGACCTTTGTACTGGTACTGCTGCCGCGCTACTTGACTGCCCTGAATCTACCGACGCGTTAACCTTGGCCGTACCGCAACAGCCCCTGGTCAGGCCCCCTTTTTCCTCTTATTGACCGCAATCCGGGCCGATAAGGAATGGCGACGTGGGATCGGCCGTTTGGTTGCGGCGGGGTTCAACCAGATGCCAAGAGGAGTTTCGGAACCTGCCACAGCGGGCTAGTTTCCTCCCGGTTGTTGAGAAGGCACTCGAGTTTTTTCTCTGTTAGGTAAGAATGCCCCCTGCCGTTGATGCGACTGACCGGTTCCAAGATCGCCCAGAGGAGTGTAGTATATAAACTAAGGAGATCTAGTTGCGGCTCCGACACTACCTAGCTCCACTCGGGCTGTGGGTTTGGCTTTCCACAGTCCCATCGACGGTGGCGGATGAGTCACCCATCCACTCTGTATCCGCTACAGCCAACCCGACTGCAGATTCAAACAGTACTTCCCAACCTGCTGAAATATTAGAGGATGCCGATGCTTCCGTTGGCCCCAATGGATCGGCGTCGGAGGACTCCGACTCGGCTCAGCTGCCGTCCGGAGCCGGCGATCACGTGCTCCCAAAACCCTTGTCTTCGGAGGGTTCGAGCGATGAGAAAAACTTCTCCGGCTTCAACCAGTCTGAAGCCGTTGTTACGGAGGTCGGAGAAGCAATCAGAGTGTTCCAGCGCGAGACAGAGCGGCTTGGCGCTCGGGTCGGGAACGGTCGGAGAAACACGCTGGTTAGACCCGGGCAGCTTTGGCACGGCCGAGTCTACGAATTCCTCAGGAATGACAGTCTTGACGCTGTGCCCCACCAGGTCGTACAGCGAGGCGGAGATCGGAACGTTCTGCGTCGCAACCAGTTCGGATTCAGCGTTAGCGGCCCAGTCTACATCCCCAAGGTTTACAACGGGCAGCGGTCGACTTTCTTTACCTTCTCTTTTGAAGCGACTCGCGAGAGGGTTGGACGGTCGAAGCTAGCAACCCTGCCTACAGCGTTGCAGCGCGGCGGCGACTTTTCGGACTTGGTCGACAAAGCCGGGCAGCCGGTCACGGTTTACGACCCGGCGACCACCCTGTTGAATTCCGTCTACGACCCGTCGCAGCCGGTCTCGCGCGACAACCTTGAGTATGTGCGTACGCCGTTCCCGAACAATGTCATTCCTCCTAGTCGCTCAGACCGGGTAGCGCAGGCGACTCTCCCGCACTATCCATTGCCTAACGCGAACGTCGGTCCCTTTCTACAAAACAATTACTGGGTCAACTCGCCGCAAGTCAGCACGCCGGACGGCTTTATTCTGCGAGTCGACCAGAACATTTCACAGAGGCACAAACTTACCTTGGACCTAGCCTATTCGAACGGCTTTCTTGGCACCGCTGACCTCTACCCGACGATTGGCAACCCCGGGAGGCCCGACCGCCTTTTTTCCAACCGGCGAGCGGAGCTGTCCGATAGCTTTTCTATTTCACCGCGTTCCGTCTACACGGCTTCCTTTACCGTCAACTCGTCTAGTGTTCGGACACCGGGTTTGGGGAACGCAGACCTGGACATCCCGCAGGAGCTTGGTCTTCAGGGCGTCAGTGGAGGGGTCTTTCCCACCGTGCGGTTCAACGGGTACTTCGGGTTGGGGGGGGCCCAGGGTGCGTATCTCCGGAATCACTGGACGACCTACGGCACCGAACATTCTCTAGCGTTGCGGCGCGGCAAGCACGCCTGGACCCTGTCTTCCTCTCTGAGGCTTTATCAGCTCAACACCTTTGAGCCCGATTCGCCATCCGGGTCGCTGCGGTTTAATGATGATCTCACGGGTCTGCCAGGCGTCATCAACACGGGGAATTCGTTCGCGAGCTTCCTATTGGGCCACTCTTCTCGGGCGGAGGCCACCGACCTCCTGCAGCCCTCTTACTTGCGCCGCAAGTTTTGGCGCAGCCAAGTTCAGGACGAATATGAGCTGACCCCGAACTTAACCGCGACCCTGTCAGTGCGCGTCGAAGTCGGTACACCGAGGGTTGAAAAGTTTGACCGCCAGTCAACGATCGACGTCGATTCGATCAATCCGGAGAACGGACGCCCGGGCGCGCTCGTTTTCGCGGGCCGTGACGGTGCGGGAAGAGCCTTTCAACCCTCGCAAGCGCGACTCGAGCCCCAAGTTGGATTCTCGTGGAGCCCCTCTCGCAAACGCGACACGGTGGTCCGAATGAGCGTCGCGCAGCGCTACGGCTCGATTCCTCTAAGACCCGGTCCGTTTGCCACGCAGGGTTTCAGCGCTAGGCGGACTTTCTTCTCTACGAATGAGCAGCTCCAGCCGGCTGTGATTCTCGGCCAGGGCCTGGCGCCGCTAGGCACCCCTTTGCCCCACTTGTCGCCGGCCGCTGCCAATGACACGGACGCCGACTACGTTGCTGACATCGATCTCTTGCCCCGTTACCGTTATCTCATCCTGGAGTTCGAACGGCGAATGCCACTGGGAATCATGCTTAGGCTCGAGGGTGGGGTCAGGCGAGCTAACAACCTGCTCGTCAATGGGAACGTCGCCGGAATCAACGCGGTTCCCCTTGACGCCCTCGCTTTTCGCGGTCAGCTGAATGATGAGAGCTTCCGGAGATCGCTTCGCCCCTATCCCCAGTTTCAAACGATTGACACTGGCCACCTTTACCCCCTGGGCCGCTATCAGTCCCAGTCCGGATCGATCGAAATCGAGAAACAGGCCTCACGAGGCTTGGCGTTCGATTTCTCCTACCGGCTGCGAAGGCAGTACGACGACTACTCGGGGCCGGGAGTACAAGATTATTTCGACCGTGACAGCGAGTGGGCGCTGACGCCGTGGATACGTCCTCATCGCATGTCCCTCTCGTATTCCTACGAGGTCCCCTTTGGACAGGGAAAGGCGTTCCTGAGCAGTCGGGGCTTGCTGAGCGGCATTCTCGGGAATTGGTCTGTCCGCGGGTTCACGCGCTGGGGAAGCGGTGATCCGATCGCCTTGAGGCCCGAATTCAACAACACCGGCGGCGTCGTGCCCTACCTGCGTGCGCAGGCAGTGCCCGGTGTCGACGCCCACGTCAATGACCCGGGTCCCGAACTCTGGTTCAACCCGGCGGCTTTCGTCAATCCCGACGATTTTTCGATCGGCAACGTACCACAAGCCCATCCTTCGCTCAGGAATCCAGGCTTCCATAACCACGACCTCTCCGTGAGCAAGCGTCTACCGCTGGCGAGTGATCGGAGTTTGGACATCCTCTTCGAAGGATTTAACTTCCTCAACCACGCAAACTGGAACGACCCGGATGCCTATATCGGTCCGGCGGACGCACCAAATGCCAATGCGGGTAAGATCATCGGCTCGCGGGGAGGCCGCGTCGTCCAGCTGGGACTCCAGTTCAATTTTTGAAGCCCACCGGGGTAGACTGGCGCTGTAACCCTCGTTCTGCGACGTTTTTCGGAGGCACTCGGAAATCGAATTGTGTAGGGTCAGACCGCGCCGGTCAGTTCCCCTGCACCAGGTGGCATTCCCTTTGTGGTTGAAGAAAGAGCGAGCGCCACGGTCCGCCGCGGCGAATCGATGGTAGATATGCGGGCTCCTCCTCGCACTCGCGCCTTTCTACCGTTGCTCATTCTAAGTTTGTGTATTCCCCTCCAAGCTGCGCTCAAAGTTTCGGTGCGAGTCCAAGACAGTCAAGGGAATTCCCGACACGATTTGCCGGCGGACTCCTTCCGAACCTGGCTGGACAAGAAAGAAGTGGAGGTTACGAGCGTCCTAACCCCGCGCGACAACTTGATCCTATTAGTGCTTCTGGACTTGGCGGGAGATCTTAACCGCGTGGATGTCGCGCGCCGGGCGCTCATCGAAGCAATCGACAACCTGGGACCACACCCGTATGTCGCGCTTCTCCAGGCACAGGACGGCCTACAGGTACTCGCAGACCCAACAAGAGACTACGAAAAGCTTACGGAGATCATTTCGAATCTTCAGGTCTCTCGTTTCCCAAGCTTGATCGAGTCAGTCGAGCGTGCCTCCACCATCGCCGACCGAATGCTCCGTGAATCCGAAGTAAGAGTAGCCGTGCTTTCGATTACCGATGGGAGCATTCGGCAGTATCGCGGCGACTATTCGAATCCCGTCATCAACCCCAGCGACCGCACGGATCTCAGCCGCCGTTTCCGCGACAGAGTCATTCGGGAGAGAATCACGACAATCGTGAATGCGCTGCACAAATCCTGGGCGCCCTTGTTCTTCCTACATTTGGAGAGGCGGACAAACAGCCTCGACATCGCATACCAAGATGGCTTGCGACAATTCGCCCGAACAACAGGTGGGGAGGCACTTTTCTGTAGTAGTGTTTCCGAGATTCCTACCTCTCTTAAGCGGCAGGTGGAGCGGATAACTCACTCGTATGTACTAACCATTTCTAATCCCAAAAATATCCGAGGACGCGTCCCCCTGCGCGTGGGAGCCAGTCCGGGAGTGAAGGTAACCCACCGCAGTCACATTGAAGTTGCGGATTGAAACCGAACGGATCAACCGGCACAGAGTCCGTACCGCAGGCCTCGGCGGCTGTTTTACCGAGACCTGCCGCCTCTAATCCAATGCAAGCGCCGCGGTGTGGGTTTCGATGTCGGCTGCGGAAACAAGTACATCCACCGCAGTACCGCCGAAGTCTGTCCTCTCGTCGAACGTCTGAAACAGACTCATCTTGACAACCGCGTATTGTTCGGTGGGCGAGAGCTCGGACCCGTGCGCTCGCTGCCAGGCCTCAATGGCAGTTCGACTCAGAAAGACGGTCACCGGGAATCGGGATGCACGGTCCGAACTGACCTCGAAGACGTACTCTCGACCGGGATTTCCCGTGCGTTCAGCGTCGCGGTAGCCTTCGTAGAAATACTGATAAACGTAACCGGTGTCGGCCGAGTACGCCTTTTCGCGACGGACTTGGGGAGTCCCTCGCAGTGGTTTTTGGGAAGGCTCTCTCTTGAATAAACCGCTCAACCAGGGGGCCATGTGAGACCTTAAGTGCAAATGCAGGCCAGAGGAGCTAACTCATTGAAGTGATAATTCCCAGCAGCACTAGCAAGGCAACAGCCATCCTCGATCGGCATCATGCTGAGCCCGGCCGTGGGGCCGGCTCGGAAACCAACCAGGGAGATCGCGCTCATGAACGGACTTCACTATATCGGAATATCGGACTCGAAGTGCACAAGAAAACCATAACCTACCTGACCAAGAACTACAGCGGACAACTGCTCCCTGGCGGATCTGTGGAAAACTAAGCTGCAGACCCTATCCGCAGGCGTAATGAATTGCGCCCGGGCGTCGACACTCGTGTCGACGCCTTGACTTTGGCGTTTTGAAAGCAAGTTCGAGGCGGAAACAGGAGGGGCAAAAGGTTCAAGGGGAAGCATAAAGCAAGGCAGTGGGGAGGGCGGCGCTGAGTTTTTTGAAGTGCCAACGGCCGATCCCCCTCCTGGCCACTCTCCCGCACACCTAACACCATCCGCTAGGCGGTGTTTTCCCTACGCTAGGACACGATTTTGGCGCGGAAAATCCGGCCTCGAGGATGCTTTCCACCACTCCCGCACAACCCTGTCACAGACTCTTCATATTTTTTCTCCCCACCGTCTCAACGACTTAGGCCCCCGGGGGAGACCGGGACAGCCTCACTTATATCAACACCATGGGCCGCGGGCATCCTTCCGAGCCCGCACTACACCCCGCTGGCAACCTTCCATTAATGCTGGCCCGGGGCGTCAGCCCCGGCTGGTCGCCCACCAACACTGGTCGTTCCTTTCGGCGCTTGGCCGGGCGGGGCGGCCGAGGGGGGCTTGGGGTCGGACAGAAAATCAGCCGTCCCAACGGCCGATCCCACTCTTTCTGGCCAGTCGCCCCACTCTCCCACCATTCGCTTGGTGGCGTTTCCTTTCGCTAGGACTGCGCTACAACATGGTTTTGGCACGGTAGATCAGGTCGAAAGGACACTTTCCAGCACCCCCTCAAAACCCGGTCACAGACTTTTCACATTTTTTCTCCTCGCCGCCTCAACGACTTAGGCCCCTGGGGCCCTTCTAACCCCCAATCGGTCCCCTATTCTGGTACGGGGCCCAGAAAGCGGAATCTCGGAGGGATGACCCTCGTATTTCCGCCACTTTCTGCCACTGGCTCTTGCCTGGGCGGCTGCGAACGCTTCTATGTCTCACAATTCAGCAGACTTAACCATTAGCTGGGACGCTCCCATCGCCGCTCCCCTCGCCTGCCAACCCATCGCCAGGTGACGAAAATCGCCCGCTAGCCCACTCCTAGGCCATCTTTTGACGCCGCCCGGCGGCTTTTTCTGGCCGAATACGGGGTCAAATTGGTCTCGGAGGCATATATGATTCTTGGCGGGACGCCGAGCGCGCCTGCGCTGTCTTTGTCCGGCGCCGCGGCTGTTTTCAGCCGGTTGCATGGGGTAAGAATCGTGAAGAGGCCGGCGTCGAGCACCGGAAAGAGCCGTGCCCGTCAGGGCGCGGGCCCGGCGCGTGGGCAGTGGTTCCGGCCCGACTCGAGGCCAATCGTTCACCGTCCGACGAGGGTACTTGACCCACCGGCGATGGTGAGGGAGACCGCAGAGGCCGGCATTCACACTGAGGCACAGAGGGAGAAATACGAAACAAACCCAATCTCGCGCAAGCCAATTGCAATCAATGGGTTACGGTTGGTTCTGAGCGCCGCGGGCAAGATAGCGAAGGGGGATATTCTGATTCATGGCCAGAGTCAATACGGAATCGGTCATCGCCCAAGACACTTGGACACACGTGCTCTTCTCGACGAGCGGGGACCGCGTACAACTCATCTATCTTCGCCTAGCATCCTTCCCCTCAGCGAGGATCCCTTGGCCGTTGGCGCTCGACCGCTCCCGGTAGGGACGAACACACCTGTTTGTCCCAGCCGCCGCCAGGCGGCTCTCACGACGTTTGAGCCGCGAAGCGGCGCCGGAATCTAGCCTAGGGTGGAGCCGGAACGGCGGAACCCTAGGAGGAATTGAACAGAGTCGAGCCCTGAAAGGGGAAGGAACGATGGGGGAAACCGGGACAGCCTCAGTTAACACCATGGGCAGCGGGCATCTTTCCGGGCCTGCACTACACAACGGCTGGCAACATTCCATTAACGCTGGCCCGGGGCGTCAGCCCCGGCTGGTCGCATCCTGGTCCGTTCCTTTCGGCGCTCGGCCCGCCCGTGGCGGCCGAGCGGGGGTTGGGGTGGGGCAAAAGAATCGGCCGTGCCAACGGCCGATTCCCCTCCCGAAACCTCGTCACCGCATTTCGAAATTTCTAACTCGCACACCATCAACTAGATCGCCTTGCCTTCACTCATCTACCCTCCCCGTGCGATGTTACTCTGGGCCCGTAAGAGCGCCGGCCTTCAGGGAGCGACAGACCGGCGCACCCCCGACCGGGATGTAAGTCCTCCCCATGGCCTCCGTCGGTGAGCCGATCACCCGACCGCGTTACACAGAACAACGGGATCGATCCCAAACCGTTTTGGCGGCTCCGCGCGATACCAGAGGAGCCGCACCTCATCAAGCCGTACCCGGGGCGCCCCTCGCGGGCCGCCCCGGCGTCGGCAACTGTGTTCCGCGTATCGAACTACGGTGTCGGGGTAGACGTGGCTTTTCCAGCGGATTGGACGGGTCACTAGTCGCGAACGGAGAGATTCTGACCATGGTTCTGGATGTTGAACCATCGCCCTGGTGGGTGTACCTCGTCGATGTTTGGCGGGAGGGCAGGCGAACAGGCGACGCTCGGGAACGTCAGGCAAGAGGCTCTCGGTTATGGCTTCTATACTCGCTCCGGCCTATAACAATTCCTTCATCGTAAACACGCGATCGAACGGGCACCCGTGCTCGCCCTCGATCGCTTCGCGGCCGCCTTGCTCGCGATCCACAAGGGAAATAGCGCCGATGACGTCCAGCCCGGTGTCACGGGAGCGCTCGATGGCTTTAATTGCCGAGCCGCCGGTGGTGCAAACGTCCTCGACGATGACGACTTGGTAGCCGTCCGTATCCGCCAGGCCTTCGAGAAATCGCTGGCGGCCGTGTTTTTTGGGCTCTTTGCGAACTAAGAAAGAGTGGATCACGAATCCATATTCAAGGCCTTCACGGGAAACCGCCGTGACCAACGGATCGGCGCCCATCGTCAGTCCGCCCACCGCGTAGGGATTCCAGTCTCGTTCTTTGATCTTGGCCAGCAGCGCCCGACCCACCAGCGGCAGAGCGTCGGCCCGCAGTGTCGTCAACTTGGCATCGACGTAGAGGTTGCTTCGTTTGCCGGAAGCCAGCACGAAGTCGCCTTTCATCACAGAGTGGGTTTTCAGCAGCGACTTGAGTTTCTCGCGATCCTCGTCCGTGAGTATCATTGATTACCAGGACCGATGATTACCGGAGCCGATTTCGAGAGCCGCTCCCAGGCTCTTCTAAGAACAGGAGGGTGTGAAAAAATCAGTCGTAGCGAAGGCGGGCGCAATGAATTGCGCCCCTACTTGACTGAAAGAAACCTTTGGTCAGGTGTAGGGGCGTGATTTATCACGCCCTTCGGCACCACCGATTTCTTCACACCCCCTAGCCTCCCATGTCCGCCACCCATGATCGCAAACCCCACGTCGTGATTGTCGGGGCTGGGTTCGGCGGACTGTATGCGGCCAAGGCACTGCGGCGAGGAGGAGTCCGCGTTACAGTGGTGGACCGCCGCAATCATCACCTGTTTCAGCCGTTGCTTTATCAGGTCGCCACCGCGGCCCTCTCGCCGGGCGACATTGCCTACCCGATTCGATCGGTACTTCGAAAGCACCGAAACACGCGTGTCCTGCTGGACGAAGCTGTTGCGATCGATCTGGCGGGCCGCAAGGTGGAATTGCGGAGCGGGGCGCTGGACTATGACTACTTGATCCTGGCAACGGGCTCGCGGTACGCCTACTTCGGGCACGACGATTGGAGCCGGCGGGCGCCTGGCCTCAAGAGCCTCGAGGACGCTTTGGAGATTCGCCGGCGTATCCTGCTGGCGTTTGAACGCGCCGAGAGGGAGACGGACCAGGCCGAGCGACGCCGCCTTCTTACCTTCGTCGTCATCGGAGGCGGCCCTACCGGTGTCGAGTTGGCCGGAGCTATCGCCGAGATTGCCTGCCACGTAATGGTCGGGGACTTTCGCTCCATCGATCCTAGGACGACACGTGTCGTCTTGGTAGAGGCTGGCCCCCGTATCCTTTCCGGTTTTCCCGAAAAACTCTCCGACCGAGCTGAGGCTTCGCTCCGGACGCTTGGAGTCGAAGTGATGAAGGGTTCAGCGGTCAGCCGTATCAGTGATGACGAGGTACAACTGGGAGACGAAATAGTTCCCGCGGCAACGACCTTGTGGGCCGCCGGTGTCGAATCGTCCTCACTCGGCCGCTCGCTGGGTGTCCCCTTAGACCGTGTCGAGCGGGTGCTCGTCGAGCCTGATCTAAGCGTGCCCGGCTATAAGGAGGCGTTCGTCATCGGGGACCTTGCCGCCTTCCTTCATCAGACGGGAGCGCCGTTGCCGGGAATCGCGCCTGTAGCGATGCAGCAGGGAAAGCATGCCGCGAAGAACATTTCGAAAGCTGTCGCGGGCCGGAGCAGTGATCCCTTCCACTACACGGACAAGGGCAACTTGGCCACCATTGGGAGGAAAGCCGCCGTGGCCGATCTCGGTTGGTTGCGGATCTCCGGCTTCTTGGCATGGGTGGTCTGGCTGTTGGTGCATATTCTCTACCTGATCGGTTTTCGTAGCCGCCTTGCCGTGATGTTGAACTGGGCGTGGTCCTACTTCACGTTGAAACGCCCCGCTCGTCTGATAACGGGTGACTTGGAGCGAGACTAGCCGACAACTTGCTTACCCCCTCCAGGTGCCTCTCCCGCAAGGGCCGGCAGCCTCTCGTGTGTTATGATCGTCTTTCAATTCAGCGTCCTTCCCGTTTAGCGTGCGCCTCGTCCTACCGGGGAATCAGTTTGAGCCTCACCACCTTTGCCACGCAAGTTCTCGCTGACTTTCAGTCGACGGCGGCGGTCGTTCCCAGCTCCCGAATGCTGGCGCAGGCGATGGTTGAGCCGCTTCCTCTACGCGACGCGAAATTCGTTATAGAGCTCGGTCCCGGCACGGGCGTGATGACCCGTGAGCTGCTTGAGCTGGTGCCACAGGACGCGCAAGTGTTGGCCTTTGAAGTCAGCCCACGCTTTGTCGAGTACCTCAATCAGAATTTGGAGGACCCCCGCCTCGAAATCGTTAACGCCGGAGCCGAGGCAGCAGCCGAAGTGTTGCAGGCCCGCGGTTGGCAACGCGTTGATGCCGTTGTCTCTTCGCTGGGACTCGGTTTCATGCCCGACTCACAACAGCACGCAATCCTCGGCGGGCTGATGCCTTTTCTCAGCGAGCGAAGCGTCTTCACTCAGTTTCAATACGTCCATCGGATGCACCTACACGAAAGACGTCTGCGCTTTTACGACGTAGGCGATCTGCTGCGCCAGTATTTTCAAACTGTCCAATCGCGTACAATCTGGCGAAACCTTCCCCCCGCGCACGTGTTCAACTGCAGAAAATAGCCCTCGCCCAACAGGCTCATCACTGCGTAGTCGGCCAGGTCGAGAGTAACGAAGAACACGAGAGCGCCGAAGGAATATAGGGCGCGGCAACCCGGCCCGTTGGGGGAGCGCTACAATGCCAACAGTGGCTCGATCCTGGCTACAGGTAACTCTGCTCGCCCTGTCACTTGGCATCTCCGGAGTAGCCAAGGAGGGTGCGTTCAAGCTGCGAGGACAGATCTTTCCGCCCATGCGAACATTCGTCTTCCTGACTTCCCACGACGGTTTGTTCGCCGATCGCGCTCTCAGCAATTACAAGGGCCGGTTCAAGTTTAGGAAGCTGAAACCAGGGACTTATTCCGTCACGCTTTTCCATCCCTATTGGGGCGAGACGCGCCGCACCATCGAGGTCACGGGCAGCTTCGCTGATGAGCAAGGCCGTATCGACGTCACTGTGCCCTTCCCTCGCTCGGAGCAGGGGCGCGAGCGCATGCTGCGGATGCGCACGCTTGTTTCCGCGAAGCAATTGAGCATCTCTTCGAAGGCCTGGATTGAGCTGCGCAAGGCACGCCGCCAGCTTTCAAAAAACAATACCGACGCAGCCATCGCGCACTTGGAAAAGGCAGTCGAGATTTTCCCCCAGTTCGTCGTCGCTTGGAATTTTCTAGGCAAGATCGCCTATCGGGAACAGCGGTTAGAAAAGGCCGAGGAGTACTTTCGCAAAGCCGTGGGAGAGGACCCCGGGGCCTACGCTCCTACCGTTAACCTCGGTGGTACGCTGCTGGCGTTAGGGCGCTATAGCGAAGCCCTCCCCTATAATACAGCGGCCGCCGAGATGCGCCCGGACGACGCCCTGGCGAACGCGCAAGTCGGCGTCAACTACTTCTTTCATCGTAAGTACGAGGAGGCTGAGCCGTACCTGTTGAAGGCGAAGCGCCTCGACCCCTCGCACTTTACGAATCCTCAGCTCGTGTTGGCCCAGACATACGAGATCCAGGGCAGATCGGAGGAAGCTATCGCTGAGCTGCGCGAGTTCCTGGCGCGCCATCCCGATTCCGCCCTTAGGGGTAAGATTCGATCAGCAATCGAAGAGCTGGAAAGTGGGGCCCGCAACCAGCGGGTTTCGCGGCGAACTGCCACCGGAGCGGCCGCAGAGACTCTAGTCCCATGATGGCGTAAAAGGGGACTGCGGCGGGTTGGTCTGTTTCCTACAATGAGTCGCTGAGATGGGCGCTCGAACCCTGGCCCCACTGCGGGAGCTTAGCCGTCAGGTTCGCGGCGGTCAGACTACGCCAAGCGAACTTGTCGAAAGCTGTCTGGAGCGCATCGAAGAACGGGATGAAGTCACCGAAGCGTGGGTCTGCCTCGACACCGACCGCGCCCGCCGCGAAGCAAGCCGCCTAACTGACGAACTAAAGACGGGCCCACCCCGCGGCGACCTACACGGCATCCCTTTCGGTGTCAAGGACATTTTTGACACTGCCGGCCTGGCGACCGAATGGGGCTCGCCGCTCTACCGGGGGCGGGTCCCGGCCAAAGACGCGGCCCTCGTGGCTCGCCTTCGCGAAGCAGGAGCCATCGTTCTAGGCAAGACGCATACCACGGCGTTTGCTTTCTTTGACCCCGGGCCGACCAGGAATCCCCACAATGCAAACCACACTCCGGGCGGTTCGTCGAGCGGCTCGGCGGCGGCGGTGGCCGACAGAATGATTCCGTTTGCCTTGGGGAGCCAAACACAAGGGTCGGTCATTCGCCCGGCATCGTTTTGTGGAGTTGTGGGCTTCAAGCCTTCCTTTGGGCAACTGCCGACAGAAGGTGTCATGCCCTTCGCCCCCACTCTTGACCAGATGGGGTTGTTCACCCCGACGGTTGACGATATGGCGTTCTTGTGGCGCGCTACGCGTGGCGCTTCCGAGGTGAAAGAACCCATAGATCGGCTAGCAGCTCCACCTTGGCCGATTGACACAGATCTAGAGCCCGAAATGCAAACTGCTTTCAGGCAAGCTTTGGAGCGCCTCCGTATGGCCGGGTTTGTCGTTGCCCCTGTTTCTTTGCCTGAAAGCTTCAGCGAGCTGCCGCGGGCGACGAAGTGCATAATGAGATTTGAAGCCGCCGAAGTGCATCGCCAGCCATTCGAACAGCACGGGCGGGAAATCGGCGCCAAGCTCTTCGAGTTGATCCTCGAAGGCCGCGAGACGAGGCGCAGCGAATACGAATCGTCACTCGAGGTGCTAGTTAAGGCTCGCGTTGATTTCGCCGCACTTTGCCGGAACTATCCTGTCTGGGTAACGCCCGCTGCGCCGGGTCCCGCCCCTAAAGGACTGTCTTCGACCGGCGACCCCTCCTGTAACTTGCCCTTCACTGCCCTCGGCGTTCCCGCTCTGTCGCTCCCGTTCGGCCGCGGTCAGTCCGGCCTGCCGCTCGGGATGCAACTCGCCGCCGGTACGAACCAAGAGGATCTGTTGCTGTCAACGGCGCTACGGTGCGAAAGTAAGTTGATCTAGAAAGCCAGCCCAGACACCGCGTCCACCGCGTTCGAGAACTCCTCAGCGGCGTATGTTAGTCTCAGGTTAGGTTGTGACGCCGACCCAAAAAGACCCGCCAATAGGTTCCCACCGTTCGCAGAAAAGACGAGGGCTTCTCGCTCGTTTCCAGAGCCAACAGAATCCACCCGAGGTCCGCATCTGATGCGCATTCTGATCGCAGGCGGAGGCCAAGTCGGCGCACTCATCGCTGGCCGGCTGACTCGAGAAGGCAACGAAGTCGTCATCGTCGAAAAGGACGAAGAGCGCTGTAGCGAACTCGAAGAGGCGCTCGACGCAAAAGTGGTGCAAGGGAGCGGCGCCAGCGTGCTCACCTTGCGACAAGCAGGCCTCGGCAGCGCGGAGATGCTGATCGCCGTCACGAGTTCGGACGAAATCAACGTCCTAGCCTGCCTAGTCGCCCAGGCGGAATCCAGCGTCAGAGTGAAGGTAGCGCGAGTTCGCACCCACGAAGTCGAGCACTGGCGCCGCGTCACCGCCCAAGCCGGCTTGGACATCGACCTCATCATCCACCCCGAGACCGACATCACCGAGCGCATCATGCGCGTAGTGCGCGTTCCCGGCGTTTCGGACATCCTTGACTTCGCCGGCGGGGAGGTGAAACTGTTCGGCATGAACGTGGAGGACGATAGTTGGGTAGCCGGTAAGACCCTCGAGGAGCTGGACCGCGCGGGCCCGCCCAGGGACTCCCTGATCGCGATGATCTTTCGGGGTCAACAGGTCATCATTCCCCACGGCGCGGAAGTCCTTCGCCCGGGAGATCACATCTACATCGTCGCGACGGCCGCGAATCTCAATGAAACGATGCGCTTCATGGGTCTCACCGTCGAGGAGCCTTTCGATCGCGTGATGATCATCGGCGGCAAACAGGTCGGCATCTGGGTAGCGGAGACCCTTGAAAAACAGGGTGTCAACGTCAGGCTGATCGAGCGAGACATCCGCCGTTGCGAAAAGATTTCCGGCATCCTCAGCAAGACGATCGTCGTGCACGGCGATGGAACCGATCAGGCAACTCTCGAAGAGGAAAACGTCGAAGGAGTCGATGCGTTCCTGGCACTAACGAACGACGATGAGGACAACATTATCGCTTCCCTTCTTGCCCGTCGCCTGGGAGCCAAAAAGGTTGTGGCCCTCATCAACCGCCTGAATTACTTGCCGATGGTGCAGCGCCTGGGCATCAACACCTCGGTTAGCCCTCGGCTGGCGACGGTTGATCGCATCCTGCAGTTTGTGCGCAAGGGGCACGTGCTGTCCGTGACGACCTTTGGCGTGGAAGAGGCGGAAGCCATCGAGCTGATTGCGGCCGAAGGATCCAAATACGTGGGCCCGAAACTCTGTGATCTCCGCTTCCCTCGCGAGGCGATCGTCGGTGCAATCGCCCGACCTGACGGCGAGGTCATCGTCCCTCGCGGGAATGCCTCGATTCGAGCGGGCGATCGCGTCATCTTCTTCACCCTCGAAAGTGTCGTGCCGAAACTGGAGTCGGCCTTTCTCGTTGAGCCCAAGAAGGAATACGTGTGATTCGCTTTCGCGCGATCTCCTACATCTTGGGACAGTTTCTGTTAGCTCTGGCCTGCACGATGCTGGTGCCCCTCGCCTACGGCCTGGCGATCGGGGATCCCAATCTTGAATTGTTCGGGCCGGCTATTGGGATTACCGCTGTCAGCGGCGGCCTCCTATGGGGCTTGGGGTCGCGGCCTGCTCGCGACCTAACTCAGCGCGAAGGTTTGCTAATGGTCGTTGCCGTTTGGGTGAGTGTCGCGTTTTTCGGCTGCCTTCCTTTCTATTTCTCTCCCGTCTTCCCGACCTTCACTGACGCCTTCTTTGAGGCAACCTCCGGGTTTACAACGACCGGCGCCACTGTATTGGACAAGGTCGAGGTCTTGCCCAACCCCTTGCAGTTGTGGCGCTGCTTCTCCCACTGGCTCGGCGGCATGGGCATCGTGTTGTTGGGAATTGCCGTTTTACCGTTGGTGGGTCACGGCGGCATGCAACTTTACCGTGCCGAGTTCTCGGGGGCGAAGTCAGAAAAGCTGCAACCGCGGATTACCGAAACGGCCCTGTCGTTATGGAAGATCTACGCCGCCTTGACCGTAGCCGAGTTTGTCGCCCTGCTATGGGCCGGCATGAATAGTTTCGACGCGATCTGTCACACGTTTTCCTCGGTTGCCACTGGCGGGTTTTCTACCCGCACGGCCAGCATTGGCGCGTTTGAAAGTCCCCTGATCGAGTACATCGTCATCGGGTTCATGCTACTGGGCGGGATCAGCTTCGTGCAGCATTACCGGCTGTGGGTAGAAAGGCGGCCTCGCAGCTTCTTCTCGGATGTCGAGGTCCGATACTACCTTCTGCTGGTCGCCGCGGCGACGGCCGTCATCTTCATCACGCTAGTCATCGATAGCAGCTACAGCCCGTCACTGGCTTTCCGGCGTGCCTGGTTTCAGGTAAGTGCCATTCTAACGGGGACGGGTCTTGTGACCGACAATTTCGAAGTTTGGCATCCGCTCCCGCAATTGCTGCTTCTGGCGCTCATGTTCATCGGCGGCTGCACGGGGTCCACCACCGGAGGTCTAAAGACCTCGCGCATCCTATTGCTGGCGCGCGTAGTGGACCGCGAGTTCAAACGGATGGTCGAGCGGCACGGTGTTTTCGCCGTACGGCTGGGTAGTCAAGTGATTCGTGAGTCAACGATTCAGAGTCTTCTCAACCTGATCTATCTCGCCTTCGTCGTGAACTTCGTCTCTTGCGTATTGCTGGCGGCGATGGGTGTTGACGTTTTTACGTCGATTGCCGCCGTGGCGGCTTCGATGTTTAACATCGGCCCAGGTCTGGGCGGCGTGGGCCCCGCGGACAACTACGGACATCTGCCGCTGTTGGCCAAATGGGTTCTCGCCGGGTGCATGATCGCCGGCCGGCTGGAATTCTACACCGTTCTTGTTATCTTCACCCCAGCGTTCTGGCGCAAGTAGTGACCGCCACTCTTGGCGGTCCTGGAATCGAGTACCGGCCGGCAATCGTTCCGGCCGGGCTGAACCAACCGTCTCTCAGCTCGGCGAGACCGGAAACAGCGGTAGTTGTCTTTCCGGTTCGGCGTCTACGGGTTCGTAGGGCTCGGGTGCCGCAGCCAGGCCGAACTTGGCCCGGATTTCGGCGATGCGATCCCGAATCCGGGCGGCGTAGTCCCCGCGCAGGTACGGCTGTTTACCGAAGTGCTCGCGGTAGCGAGGAAGCAGGGACGGGAATTCCTTCTCGAGAAATGGAAAAAACTGCTGTTGGGCTGATGGCATAAGAAATAGGGTTCCTCCTCCAAAATAGGCTGCTCCAGCTTGTGACGCTGCGTTCGCTACTGCCGCCAGGTTGGTTTTGCTGTCTGTCAACAGCGGCATGACCGGGTTCGCGAAGACGCCAACGGAAAGGCCCGCCCCGGCTAGCTGACTCACTGCCTCGAACCGCAAATCCGGGCGGGGAGCCAGTGGCTCGAGTTTACGAGCGACCCGAGCGTTGGTCGTGGTCACCGTGATGTTCACGTGCAGAACGTTTCTGCGGCGAACACGATCGAGTACATCAAGGTCACGAACAATCAAGTTCGATTTCGTGGTGATCGACAGCGAGACGCCGCTCAGCTCCGCGAAAACCTCAAGAATCGCTCGGGTTGTCTTGAAGCGGCGCTCGGCCGGCTGGTAGGGGTCGGTGCTCGTGCCAATAGCGATCGCTCCACGCGGACGACGCCGCATCTCTTCCCGCAAGATCTGGGCCGCGTTGGCTTTGGAGTAGATTCTCTGCTCAAAGAGCCGCCCGTCGCCGAGCCCCATGAACTCGTGCGTGTAGCGGGCGTAGCAATACTTGCAGCCGAACTCACAACCTCGGTAGGGATTGATCGTCCAGCGAAACGGCATTCGCGGGCTTGTGCAGCGATTCAAAATCGACCAACTCGGAAGCTCACGGTACTCGACACGGGACTTCTTCGCCAAGTGACGACTGGCCGCCGCCAAGCGGGCTATCCCGACGAGCTTCGGCTGACCTGGATCCGGAAAAAGCAAGCCTCTATTTTCGCCTTTTATTCGCCAATTGTCAAGTGGCTTTACGGAAGCGTCAGTCGTCAAGCGGCCGCTGGGCTGACGGCTGGCCCCCACCCATGTCGGGACCGGTCGTCCCCAACCACCTTCGTTCAACGGCGGCTAGCTAACTAGAATCTGGTGTGATGAATGGCTGAATCTTCGATATTCTTCTCCATGTCTGGCCGGCGAAAACGTCAAACCAGTAGGACCTTTCTAATCGGTGGTGGTCCGTCTCAGGCTTGCGGCGGGTCAACATTCGGCAACCCATCATGAGAGTCGGTTCGTCTCAGAACGGTGGGCGAAAACACAAGGTCGTCGAAGAGCGTGTGATAGTCTTTGGGTGAAGGCTGAGAAATTGGCTCAACACCGAAAGAATCGTTCTACTTGGATCGTCGTCGCGAAAAATCGCGTATAGCAGGGTGTGAAAAGATCACCTCAGCCAAACCATCCAACACTTGGGCGCAATGAATTGCGCCCCTACTTGACTGAAAGGAAAACTCTTGGCCAGGTGTAGGGGCGTGATTGATCGCGCACGCCTTCGGTATCGGTGATTATTTCACACCCTCCAGTCCCCATTTTTCGCTCCTGCACCGCTTTCGCCACACGCTGCTAGGCTCCCAGGTAGCTGGTTGTGTTCGAATTCCTTTTCAAGTACTCTCCGACGGTTTTCCGGAAGGGCGAGTTTGTATTCGCCAGCGGATGGCCGGTGTGGCTCCTGGTAGCACTTGTGCTGCTGGCCGGGGGAGGCTTGGGCTGGTATCTGCACCGCAACCGTGGTCGGCTTCAAGGACGCCAGCCCGTAGCCTTTTGGTCGCTGCAGCTCGGCACAGTCGCCCTGGTGCTGATCATGCTGTGGCAACCCGCCTGCAGCATTGAATCGCTGCGGGCGGATCAGAACCTAGTTGCTGTGTTGCTCGACACATCCCGAAGCATGGGGTTGGCCGAGGAGGAACAGACCCGGTTGGAGAAAGCGACAGCCGCCCTAGGCTCGGGCTTGATCGAGGAGATCCAGAAAAAGTTCCAGGTCCGCCTCTATGGGTTCGCGGGGCAGCTGGAGCGACTGGAATCCGTCGAAACGGTCGCCGCGGAGGGCAACAGCAGCCGCATCGGCCAAGCCGTAGCGAGCGTGCTGCGGGAGTCCGCGGCCCTACCCCTGGGAGCCGTCATCATCTTCACCGACGGCTCAGACAATTCAGGGAACTTTGACCGCCGCGCCGTGGCCGAGATTCGGAGGCGAAACGTTCCGGTCCACACGGTGGGCATCGGGAGGACCCAGATTCCCGGCGACATCGAGCTCGCCGACGTCAGCGTGTCGCCGCGCGCGCTGCCGCACTCTCGACTCGCTGCCCAGGTGGGGATTCGCCACAGTGGAGACGGGGATCAAACAACCCGGCTCAGCGTTCGCGACGGTTCCCGCGTGCTGGCCTCGAAACAGATCACGCTTCCAAGAGGGCAAACCGTCCACACCGAATCGGTCGATTTCGACGCGGGCGAAGCCGGGATCCGAAACTTAACGTTCCAGCTCGAGCCGCTTCCGGGGGAAACACTCGCCGGGAACAACGCGTTGAGCCGCGTGATCGAGGTGCCGCGGGCGCGTCGCAAGATTCTCTACGTCGAAGGGGAGCCGCGCTGGGAGTACAAGTTTCTCCGCCGGGCGATCCGCGATGACGCCAACGTCCAGTTAGTAACGATGCTCCGCACCTCCCCGAACAAGTTCTATCGGCAGGGAGTAGACACCGACGACGAGCTTGCGAAGGGGTTCCCCTCTCGAGCGGAAGACCTGTTTTCCTATCACGGGCTCGTCATCGGCAGTATCGAGGCGGCCTTCTTCACGCCGGCCCAGCAAGAGGCGATCAAGGAGTTCGTCAATCGGCGTGGCGGCAAGCTACTGATGCTCGGCGGACGGCGAGGGCTCGGTGACGGCGGGTGGGGTGCTTCGAAGGTGGCTGACGTGCTGCCGGTCAGGCTGCCCGAAGGGTCGACGGAAACCTTCACTCGCGAGAGGGCCCAAGTCGAGCCGACGACGCAGGGGCGTGACTCTTTGATCTGCCGCTTACATGACGATCCCGCGGAAAACCTTCGGCTGTGGCGCGATCTTCCTCCGGTCGCTGACTATCAACGCGTGGGAGATTTGAAGCCAGGCGCCGTGCCGCTGCTCAACCTGGTGGCGGCGGAACGATCCATGCCGTTCCTAGTGCTTCAAAACTACGGGCGGGGCAAGTCGATGGTTCTAGCTTCGGGAGGAACTTGGCTTTGGAAGATGAGACTCCCGCATGACGACTCCCGCCATCACACTTTTTGGCGGCAGCTGCTGCGCAGCCTTGTCGCCGGGACGCCGGGGCCGGTCTCGCTGACAACAGACCGGACGCTTTACGCCGATAACGCTCAGGTGAAACTACGGGCTGAAGTCCGGACCAAAGCGCATCAACCGACGAACAGCGCGACCGTTACCGCCACGCTGACACCCGAGTTGGGTGACCCGTTGAGTCTGGAGCTGCATCCCTCCCCGGACGAGGAGGGCATCTACGAGGCAGATTTGACTGTGGCCTCACCGGGATCGTACAGAGTGGAGGCCGCCGCACACCTCGGCGACACGACTCTCGGTTCCGACACGCGGCATTTTCGCCGCGAAGACGGTGTCGCGGAGAACTTCCGTCCCGAACAGAACCGCGAACTCCTCGAAAAGCTGGCCGAACAAACGGGCGGGCGCTACTGGACACTCGATCAGGTCTCGGGCCTCCCGGATGAAATTCGTTTCTCGCGGGCGGGCATCACCTCTCGCGAGATAATGGATTTGTGGGATATGCCGGTGTTGTTCATCATACTGCTGTCGCTGCGAGCGGCCGAGTGGCTCCTAAGACGAAGGTGGGGCTTCGTATGAGAAAGGTAGGGGTCGTGCTGGCCTGCTTGGCCTGTCTGGCA
This sequence comes from Bryobacterales bacterium, assembly GCA_965248205.1. GTDB lineage: Bacteria > Acidobacteriota > Terriglobia > Bryobacterales > UBA6623. Next base: position 3,251,059 of record CBDFIS010000006.1, on the reverse strand, counting down.
ACGGCCTTCCCCAAGACTGACACCGGGGGTACGCATTTTTTGGTTGTCGGGGGCTTGGGAGGCGAGGCCGGGTACGAAGAGAGTTTTGCCGGGTACGTCCGCGAGTTGGAGGAACTCTGTCAGTCAACTGCTGGTGACGCGTCGCTTGTCCACGCGATTTTCGGTCGGAGTGCGACTCGCCAGGCGGTCAGTGACGTGTTCGACAAACTGAGCGGGGAATCCGGGTCCAGCGACTCCCTGGCGGTCTTTCTCATAGGGCACGGGAGCTACGATGGACGGGACTACAAGTTCAACCTTCCCGGGCCGGACTTGAGCGCGAGCGAGCTGCGCCGGTTGCTTGACGCGACGCCGGCTCAACGCCAATTGGTCGTTATCACGACGAGCGCGGCGGGGGGAGCCTTGGAAACACTCAAAGGCGAGGGTCGCGTCGTCATTTCGGCAACGAAAAGTGGCCGGGAGCGAAACTCGACGGTATTCGCGGGATTCTGGGTCGAGGCTCTCGGCGACCCGGCGGCCGACAGTGACAAGAACGAAGTGATTACGGCGTTGGAAGCTTTCCAGTACACGCAGCGAAAAGTGAAGGACTACTACAAGAAGAGCAAACAGCTCGCCACCGAACACCCACGGCTGCAAGGCGATGCGGCGGGGAGCTTCACCGTAGCCAGGCTAGGAAAAGCGCGGCAGGCGGCTGACGATCCGGCACTGCGTACCTTGTTTGCCGCCCGCGAGAAGATCGAGCGGAGAATCAGCGAAATAAAAGCGAATAAGGACAGCATGCCGGAGGAGGAGTACTACGGCACTCTAGAAAAGCTGTTCGTCGGATTGGCGCAAACGCAAAACGCCATTGAGGAAGCTATTGAGAACCGCTAGTCCACAACATAAAGGAAGCAGCCGCCGGCGGAACGAGCAGGCGGCACCTCGTCGTGCCGGGAAGGCTATCACGTTGGCGGCTTCAATGATTGTGGTGTCGCTCATCGCGCCCGCATTGGCTTTCTCCCAGCGAGGGCCGGGGCATGGCAGACGCAACGCCGAGCTTAGACCTTGCGATGAGCTCATGGACCGCGGACAGCGGAGCCAGGCACGCCGCTGTTACTTCGAGCTGCTGAATTCCAGTTCAGATCCGGCCACGCAGGCGGAAGTCTACTGGGCTGTGAGGAGCTTTAAGTCGGCCAACGATCACTTTCGGGCGTTGGTCAAAGCCCGGCCCGAAGACCCGGACGCCCGGGTTAGGTGGGGCTATTTGTTCCTCGCCACGCACAACCCCTCGGAAGCGGCGAAGCTTTTTGACGAAGCTCTCAAGATCGACGAGACCCACGCGGCCGCCAAGTTGGCTAAGGCGCTGGTTTTGTCTAATCGCTTTGAGGGAGCGGCAGAGAAGATGGCCAAGGAAGTCCTCGATGCCGATCCAGACCTCGTCGAAGCCTACCTGCTGCTCGCCAGGATGGCGATGGAGGAGGGGAAGCTTGCGGAAGCGGAGGAGAATCTCGACAAGGCTCTCGATAAAGCCGAAGAGGCGAGTCAATCGCCGCTCGATATCTACTCGCTCAAGGCCTCGATCGACATGCTGCGAGGGGAGAGCGACAGTGAATGGGTTCAGCGCGCTTTGGCTTACAACCCCACATACGGCCAAATCTATTCGGACGCCGCTCATTTCTTCGTCATCAACAGACGTTACCGCCAAGCCACTTCGCTCTACGAGAAGGCGATCGAAATCGATCCGCGACTGTGGTCGGCGCACGCCGACCTTGCCATCAACCTGATGCGCGCGGGTGAGATCGAGGTGGCCCGGCGCCACCTAGAAGCCGCGTACCAAGCCGACCCGTTCAGCGCGAAGACGGTTAACACATTACGTCTGCTCGACAGCCTAGACGAATTTCGGTCGTACTCCAACCTGGACGATATCGTCTTGGGCAGTCCGGAAGAGATCGAGCGATCACTCGATCGCCCCCGGATTGTCGCCAAGCTCCATAAGAAGGAAGCCGCCGCGTTGCTCCCCTACGTCCTCGAGCTGGCTGAGCGCAGCTTGCGCACTTTCGCCGCGAAGTATCGCTTCAAGCCGCAGCGACCGGTGCAAGTCGAGCTGTATCCCGACCACGAAGATTTTGCCGTGAGAACGGTGGGGTTGCCGGGCGTTGGTCTGCTCGGTGTAACGTTCGGTTATGTCGTCGCTATGGATAGCCCTTCCGGAAGACGTCCCGGAAGCTTCCATTGGGGTACCACTCTGTGGCACGAGATGGCGCACGTAGTCACCTTGGAGGCGACGGATCACCTTGTTCCGAGATGGTTCAGCGAGGGAATCTCCGTATACGAGGAGTGGGTCGCTGACCCGGCTTGGGGAGATCGCATCTCGCCGGACGTGATCAAGGCCATCGAGGACGATGCGTTCTTGCCCATCGCGGAGCTGGACCGTGGATTCATCCGGCCCGAAAACCCCAAGCAAATTCCGATCTCCTATTACCAGGCGGGTCTGGTTTGTACGTTCATTGCCCAGCGGTGGGGCTTCTCGAAGCTCCACGACTTGTTGACAGGGTTTGGCGAAGGGAAATCGACAACTGACAACATCCGGGCCGTGCTGGACATTTCGAGCACCGAGTTCGACGACCTCTTCGGCGAATTCGTGGAGGAGCGCACCGGCGAACTGGTCAAACAATTCCCAGAGTGGCGGAAGCTAACGAAGCAAGCGATCGCTGCCGCACGGGAGAAGAACTGGCCGGAGGTGATCGCACCTGCCACGGAGGCGCAGGCAATCTACCCGGAATATGTTGAGTCCGGCAACTCGTACACGCTTTTGGCGGAGGCCTACCTGGCCGACGACGACAAAGAGGCCGCGGCCGACCAACTCCGGAGCTACCAACAGCGGGGCGGGCGCAGCCCCACGACGATTAAAAAGCTAGCCAAATTACTGGATGAATTGGGGCGCCGAGCCGAAGCGGTTGAAGCGCTCGAAGGCTTGCTCTACATTGCTCCCGGGGACGAAGAGCTGCATGGACCTCTGGGAGAGTGGTTGCTGGAAGCCGGCCGCCTGGACGAGGCGCTTCGTGAGTTCAAAACGCAATTGGCGCTGACGCCTGTTGATCTGGCGGGCGCACACTTCAACCTGGCTCGCACGTATCATAAGATGGAGGACCCCGCAAGGACTCGGGAACAAGTCCTCATGGCTCTGGAAGCCGCCCCCAGTTACCGGCCCGCCCAGAAACTGCTACTCGAGATCATCCGCTGACGCACTCCTACACCAACTAACTAACTATGAGTTTGCCCACAATTACAAACCTTGAAACTTCAGACTATCGCGAGCTGGTGGGCTCGTTCCGTGAGACTCAGTCCCGCATCCGGGAGCAGGTGGCAAGGATCATCGTCGGGCAAGACGACGTGGTCGAGCACCTGCTGGTGACGCTGCTGGTCGGAGGCCATTGCCTGATCACCGGCATGCCTGGAACGGCTAAGACGCTGTTGGTGCGGACGCTCGCCACCAGTCTCGGGCTCAAGTTCAAGCGAATCCAGTTTACGCCGGACTTGATGCCCACCGACATCACCGGCACCGACATCATCGAAGAAGACGTCACTACAGGACACCGCAAATGGACCTTCGTCGAGGGTCCCATCTTTACCAACGTTTTGTTGGCGGACGAAGTGAACCGCACGCCTCCGAAGACCCAAGCCGCTCTGCTGGAAGCCATGCAAGAGCTGAGCGTGACCGTTCGTGGCGTCACCTACCAGTTGGAACCGCCCTTCTTTGTGTTGGCAACTCAGAACCCGATCGAGTTGGAAGGCACCTACACCTTGCCGGAAGCACAGTTGGACCGCTTCCTTTTCAAAGTTATTCTCGATTACCTGGACACGGATCAAGAAATCGACGTCGTCAGCCGCAACACGACCCGACCGCTACCGGATGTCGACGTCTGTACCTCGGCCGAAGAGATCCTCCAGTATCAGCGGCTCGTGCGACAGGTTCCCGTCTCTGACAATACCGCCCGCTATGCGGTCGACCTAGTGCGCGCGACGCGCCCGAAAGATCCCGCCGCCCCTGAGATCGTTAGGAAATACGTGAACTACGGCTGCAGCGTGCGCGCCACCCAGTTCCTAGTCATGGCGGCCAAAGCGCGAGCCTTGATGGAAGGCCGCTACCACGTGACCTATGGCGACATCCAAGCGCTGACTTTGCCGGTGATGCGGCACCGGGTGCTGACGAATTTTCATGCCGAATCGGACGGGGTGGACGTGGACGACATCTTGAAGCAGATGTTGAAGGATGTCCCTACCCCTGGGGATTAGCCGGGGCGCTGCGATCCCCGAAAGCGCCGTTGTTTTCCCGTTCCGTGCAACTTTTCACTCATGGCCCTTCAGCAATTGCTCGACCCGACGGTTCTCTCGCGGCTCGCGAATATTGAACTGGTCGCGAAAACGGTGGTGGATGGATTTCTGACCGGGCTGCACCGTTCCCCGTTCTTCGGCTTTAGCCTCGAATTCGCTGAATACCGTCCCTACGTTCCGGGCGACGATCCGCGCTTCATTGACTGGAATGTGTTTTCTCGCACGGACCGCACGTACGTCAAGCGCTATCTGGGCGAGACCAATACACAATTGATGATCGTGTTCGACGCCAGCGCTTCCATGGGATATCGATCAACTGGCGTTAGCAAGATCGAATACGCTCGCTTTCTAGCCGCTTCACTGGCCTATCTTTCGCTGGGCCAGAACGATGCCGTAGGCCTGATCGTCTTCGACGAGAAGATACGCGACTTCCGAAGGCCTTCGACCCGACCCGGCCACTTGCAGGCTTTGCTTCACGCTCTCGAGCACGCTGAGCCCTCTACCGGTACGAACCTTCAGCTGGCGTTCGAGCACTTTCGGCAATTCTTGAGCCGGCGAGGACTCGTCGCGGTGATCTCGGACTTCTACGCCGATCCGGAAACGATCGTTCGCGGCGTCCGTCCCCTTGTCCACCAAGGCCAGGACCTGGCGTTCTTCCAAGTTCTCGACCCGGCGGAAATCGAGCCGCAACTGGAGCAGGCCGCGTTGCTCGAGGACATGGAAACCGGCGAACGGATGGAAGTCGCCCAGGAATACGCTAGTGAATACCGGCGTCGTATGAAAGCTCACACCCAAAGAATGAGCACGGAGACACGAAGCCTGGGAGCCGACTATCGGCTGATGGATACCTCGAAGCCATTGGACTTGGCCCTACGGGAATATCTGCTATTTCGAGAGCGCCGTCGGTGAGTCATCGCGCAGCCGGGAAAAGTAGGCAGCTTTGACCGGCAGGAGTGCCGGTCCTGCCGGGTGTCGGTCGCGACCGTGCGGGGAAACCAACTTGCTGAGCGGTGTCGGATGGATCGGATTTACGCTTTCAGGTTCCACCCAGTTCGCCTGGATGTCGCCCAACGCGGACGGCTCTGTCTTCGTGGGCGCGAGTCGCCGAGCTGCCGGGCGGAATATTTATTTGCTTTTTCCGCTGCTCAAGCGGGAAGTCACGATCGCCCGTACACCTTAGTACCGCGAAACCCTATCCGATCGCCGGCAGGCGACGTCTCGACCCTTTCGCCGCTTGGCCCGAACCGGTGTTTTCCCCCGACAGCCGGTGGGTATACTTCGTCACCGACAGAGAAGGTAAGCCGGCCGTCTATCGCATGGATTTGTCGGATCTCGTGGAAGAGACCAGGGCCCGCTGAGAGCAAGCGAGGGATCGAAGCCCACGTGCAGTGCTCGAACATCTTGGGCCTTGGCCTGCGCTGCTAGCTCGCTTTTCTCACGAGCGTTCGGACGACCGGCGTTGAACAGGCTTTGTTCGTAGGGGCGGACCGCCGTGTCCGCCCATTCGTGAGATGCACACTCCGTCCCATGTGATCACCCAACCCAACCCCGTGAGAACCTTTCTCTGGGCGGGCGCAGCGGCCCGCCCCTACAATTTTGTCGTGAGAAATGCGGGCTAGCTCGCTTTCCTCACCAGCTGGGGCAGCGATTGGGGCCGACGGCCCGCCGGCCATGGCTCGCGGCAAACAGTTTGTGTACATCGTCCGGCTTACAGTTTGTGAGGCAAGCGGGCGCGATCAATCGCGCCCCTACATCTCGAACAGCTAGTGCTGCGGGCGCACCGTTGCAGTAATACTGGCGCACCGTTGCAGTGGAGTGACGCAGCGTTGCAGTGGAGCGAGCCAAGCGCAGTGCATTCTAGCACTTAGACGCGGTACGAATCTTACGAAATGCGAATGTACTGATGAACCCACGAACGTATGCCACCAGGTTCTTATTGATCATGGCCGGTGTCCTGGGCTTGACTGTAGCCCAAGGGCCCATTTACGCCGGTACCCTATGTGAGTGCGTGGAGGAATTGGCTGCTAAGAGGACGTGTTTCGATGCATTAGGGCCCGTAACGGCGGTTTCGGTCACCAGATTCGTTCCGGCGAACCAGTTTGAATGCACGATTCAAAAAACTGGCCCAGCCGCAACCCTAACACTCCAAGCCGATTTTCAGGAGTCCAAATCCCAACCCCAAAGTCTGAATTTAAAATGTGTAATCCTCACATCAGGCGCGGCTTCAGGCTGCGGGAATGCAGTAATCAATAACCTGTCACGGAAGGAGCAGGCGGCCTGGGCGAGCTTAATACGTTCCGAATGCAGGGACGCGTTGCCGTAGGTGCCCACCGGCGAAGCGATCGTACAGGCACATACGATACCATCGGCCAGCTAGGCCCGCACGCGCCCAACCCTCCCACCGCCGAACGTACGCTCCAAGCCGGGCGGTTACCAAGTTCTCGCCCGGCTCTTGCTCATAAAGCCGGATAGCACGCTCTAGAAAGTTTACCATCGTCTGCCGGGCCGGGCGTCAGCCCCCCCGCGGGCTGAAGTGGTAGCCCAAGAAGTCAAAGCCCTTTTCAATCCTGCCAATGAGTGTCTTGCCGGGGTGCTTTTCGAGCCGTATTTCGGTGGTCGAGTCCAGCCCGAAGCTGTGGGAGGCTGAGAGGGGCTGCATGACGGCTCCGCGCCCTCCAGCCTAAAACATTCTAGGGCCGTGTGTGCCAGTGACACGCGACCCATTTCGTGCGTCTAAGTGCTAGAATACGCGGTGCTTGCGCCGCTCCACTGCAACGGTGCGTCAGTATTACTGCAACGGTGCGCCCGCGGCACTAACAGCGCGGCTAGCCATGTGGTGAGAAAAGCGCGCTAGTCCGTTCCCTTGACCGGCAGGAGTGCCGTCCTACCGTGCCCGGAATATGTGGCCTTTAACCGGCAGAGTGCCGGTCCTACCGGGTGTCGGTCGCGACCATGAGGGGAAAACGACTTGCCGAGCGGCGTCGGATGGACCGGATTCACGCTTTCAGCTTCCAGGGCGAGCGGTACTTCTTCTTGACGTACTTTTGGGCTTCGGAGTCGCCGATGACTCGTTCCTTCTCGACATCCCAATCGACGCGGCGACCCAGGCGGAAGGCGATGTTGCCGAGATGACAGGCGATCATGGAGTCGTGTCCGATCTCGACGTCCGATCTCGGACGCTCCCGGGAACGCATGCAATCGATAAAATTTTCGACGTGCAAAAGATGGTAGTCTTCCTTCTTCGAGACACTCTGGCGGGGCAGCCCCGGCGACTTGTATTCGCGAATGTCTTTGTCGATCTTGTCCGTTTCCGGGTACACTTGCCAGCCGGCACGGTCAATAACGAGCACACCGTCGTTGCCGTGAAACTGGACACCGTGTTCTCGAACCTCGGGCCCGCGCCCGACGCCGAGGGCGTGCTCCCAGATCATGCTGAAGTCGGGAAAATCCCAGAAGACTTGCTGCGTGTCCGGCGTTTGCATGCCATCGTGAGGGTAGCCGTACTTCCCGCCGACCGACATCGCTGAACTCGGGGCTTTGATGCCCATCGCCCAGTTGGCTATGTCGATCATGTGAGCACCCCAGTCGGTCATCAGTCCACCGGAGTAGTCCCAATACCAGCGAAACGAGAAGTGAAAGCGGTTTTCGTTGAACGGCCGTTTCGGGGCAGGTCCGAGCCACATGTCGTAGTCGACGCCGGCCGGCGGCTGAGAGTCGGCCAGTTTGGGCAATTCTCCCTTCCAATCGAGATACGCCCAGGTGCGAACAAGGCGGATCTTCCCGAGCTTGCCACTCTTGACGAAGTCGACTGCATCCCGGTAGTGGGGCGCGCTGCGTTGCTGCGTTCCCATTTGAACCACGCGGTTGTGTTTTCGCGCCGCTTCCACCATCACTCGACCTTCGGCAATGGTCAGTGCGAGTGGTTTCTCGACGTAAACGTCTTTGCCGGCCTGGCACGCCATGATGGTGGGAATCGCGTGCCAGTGATCGGGTGTGGCGACGATAACGGCATCGATATCTTTGCGGTCCAAGACATGGCGGAAGTCCTGAGTGCGGAGCTCGGCTTTCTGAGAGACGGGATCAAGAACCTTTTCCTGGGCCCCTGCGATGTGAGATGGGTCAACGTCGCAGAGGGCGACGCACTCGGTGCCCTCGATCTTCAGACAATCCTCGAGATCCGTCCGCCCCATTCCTCCGCAGCCGATGAGGCCCACTCGGATGCGGTCATTGGCGCCGACGACACGCTTCGCGGAAGCGGCGGTTGCTGCGGTTGACGGTTTTGCGGCGGCCAGGGCAGCTCCCGCGCCGGCTGTCAGGCCAGCTGACGTCCTGAGAAAATGGCGGCGGCTGGAAGAACTCATGCGTGGCTCCTTGAGCAGAGAGTATTCAGGGGCTCGGGACTAGATACCTAAGGGTTGTTTGCCCCGAAGAGGACGTTTGGGGTCCCGTGACGAACTGACGCGCCGGGCGCGGCGGAGTTCGCCTAGCTAATTATTACAGATCGTGAAGAGCCGCCCAGGAGGGGCCGGGAACAAACAGCAGGCGCGATGACGGGCGGTCGGGACTAGCTTGCTCGGATGGGAATTACAGGAGCCGGCGAATTCTCGGGGGCAGCTCCGGAAGTGGAATCCCTCCCAGTTTTCCTGAGGTACGAGCGTTGACTGCTTAGCACCAGGAGTTGCTCAGCCGAAGCCGCTTCGCTGGGGAAAACAGCTGTGCCCATGCTCACACCGATAAGCCTTTCCGCATCGCCGACACGCAAGGTGAGGCTGTCTTTGAGGTGCCCGTCGAGTCTCGTTATCAACGCCCTGAGTTCCTTGGGACCGATTCCCCCGAAAACAGCCAAGAACCGGTCGTCTCCCAGACGCCCAAGAAAGTCGAGGTCTCGCAGGGACCCTTCGAGAATGTGGGAGAGTGACTGGAGTAGTTGATCGCCGGCGGCGTGCCCGAAACGGGCGTTGATGACCCGAAAACGGTCGACGTCGAAATAGACAATCGAAGTCGTCCTTCGTTCTTTACGCGCGAGTTGAACTTCGGATCTCAAGTACTTGAGAGTTGCTCTGGCCGTCGGCAGCCCGGTCAGCAAATCGTTGCCGATCCCACTCGTCTGGTAAAGAGCTGCCTGTTCGAGTAGGGAGCCGAGCGGCCGCGTCAGGGTTTCGATTAGCGCGGCATCGTCTCCGGAGTAGGCGGCTCGCGTATTTGAGTAGAGGTTAAACGTGCCCACGAGTTCGTCATCGACCCACAGTGGAGTCACGAGAGCGGCCTTGAGCCCCTGCATCCACGCCATCAGCCCCAGCTCGGAAGCTTCGCCCACCGGATTGCCGTTCACCAAGGTTTGGCCGTGGCCGGCTACCCAGCCGGTAGGGCTATTGTCAACCGGCATACTTAGTTGGCTGATCAAGTCTGCCTTCGGCCCCGTGCAGTACGCCGGTCTCAGCTCACGCCCGTCCTTCATGAATACGACACACTGCTGTCCGGTTAAAAGTCGAATAGAATCAATTGGTTGGGGTCATAGGGGGATTCGTTTGGGGAGTCGGATGGCTGGAGTGCCTGTAAAAGGGGCATTTTTTCGAATTGCGTAACGCTGAGAATCTGTAGAATCTGGTAAAGACTCGCTTCCAGCCCGAGGCGTTTCCGGACGATGGCGATGAGCACGTAAATCGAGACAGCGATCCAGATCTGCGTCTTGACGGCGTTCTCGCTGGTGCCGTAAAACGAGTTGATTCGCAGATGTTGCTTGATCCACTTGAAGAACAACTCAATCTGCCAACGCGACTTGTAGATGTGGGCGATGGTCAGCGCCGGGAGCGCGAAGTTGTTGGTCAGAAACTTCAGCCGCTTGTTCGTCCGGGCGTCGAAGTAACTGACCCTCCGCAACGGGTCGGGATAGGCTTGGGCCGATTCGATGGCAGCCAGTATGACGGTCTGATCCGAGCGCAAGCCCGTGGATTTGTCGACGGGATGCGAGTAGCGCCGTTGGAGCAAGATGTTCTTCTTGGTTCGCACGACGAAGAACGACGAGCAGAGAGTGAACACGAAGAGGCGTTCGAAATCGACGTAGGCCCGATCCATGACGTAGAACGCGCCGGCCTCCGGGCCGATCTCGTCGAGGATGTTGATGTCGTGCACTTTGCCTCCAGTAATGCGGATGAACGTGGGAATATTGCCGTGCAGATCCAGCAGCGTGTGCATCTTCACGGCGGCTTTTTGCTTGCGGAATCTCGCCCACGGAAACAGCGACAGGCAGAGGTCGATTGTTGTCGAGTCGAGAGCGTACAGAGTCTGGTCCAAGTCCACACCGATCGGGTCGTGGGCATATAACGGCCGTGCCATGCCAATCAAGACCTGCGCGAAGTCCGCGTAGATCCGCCAGTCGCGCGACTCGTTCGCGTCGGCCAGTGTCGAGCGCGCTACCCTGCCGCGGAATCCCATGTGGTAGAGTTTGCCGTGCATCGAACGCAGGCACGTCTCGATGTCGCGGAGGCTTGCCCGATAGGTCAGCTGGGCGAATGCCATCGCAAGAAACTGATCCCAGCAGGAGAAACTTTTCAGATAGGAATCGCCGCGGTAGCGCGATACACATTTCTGAAACTCTTTGCTCGGTAGGTGCTCGATCAGTTGGGAGAAAACCGTACGGCCAAGGTTCATCCCTCATTGTGCCGCGTCCGGATGCTCCGTTCAGGCGACCATTTGCGGCCTCGGGATTTCAAATCGTTCCCGGGCAAAACAGGCCATAAGACATTGAACGGTCGAGACTTACCGTCCGATGGCGCGACTTTCCCCGGACAGCACTGAATACGACACATTCGTCAAAAGGCAGCTGCCTCGCCAAGTTGGGAATGACGAACTCGAGAATCTCCTTGACGGAGAAGCTGGATCCCAAGGTCGTAAGCAGCCGAGACCAATGCGAAAAGTTGTCCGGTTCTGACTCCCGCTTGGCCACTTCACGGCTTTGCTTCAGACTCTCGATTCGCTCTTCGGGGGTTAGCGATGTTTGATCTGCGCGGACCGAACGAGGACTCTTGATGGAGAAGCGGCCTGACGAGTTGCGACGGTTCGTGCTGGGGTCACGCTGGATTTGTTTTTCCAGACGGGGGAGTAGTTCGATCAGGGTGTCGGTCACCTTGGGATCATAGGCGCTGCCGCGGCGTGACCGGATGAGCTCTACCGCCTTTTCCACCGTCATGGCCGGCCGGTAGGGCCGGTCAGTGGTCAACGCGTCAAAGACATCGACGACCGTCAGGATGCGCGCGGTCAGCGGGATTTCGTCGCCCTTCAGTTTGCGCGGGTAGCCGGTGCCATCCCAGTTCTCATGGTGGGAAAGCACTAGTTCCGCTACGGGAAACGGGAAGTCAACGGCCGAGAGTATCTCCGCACCGATCTGAGCGTGACTGGCGATCCTGCTGAACTCTTCGGGCGAAAGCCGGCCCGGCTTTGTGAGAACGTTTTCGGGAACCGCAATCTTGCCGATATCGTGAAGGAGCGCGCCGAACTCAAGCGTGCGGATCTCATATTCCGAGCAGTTCAAAGCCTTGGCGATCTCAGTACTGTAAATCTGAACCCGCTTGAGGTGGCCGCTACTGACACTATCCTTGGCGTCTACCGCCAGCGCCAGAGCTTCGACGGAGCGGGAATAGATGCGGTCGGTCTCAGACTGCCGGGATAAATCTTCGTACAGCGGGCCCAGCAGCCACTCGACAAACACGTAGAAAAGCGTGGCTATGGCGAGCACAGTCCACAACACGGCTTCCTGGCTGTGCGCCGACGCCATCCCTAAACACGCGGCAGCGGGCGCGAACAACAATGACATCCCCACTGCCGGTGGCAGGTTACGGCCTACCAACCGGTGCCAATACGCCAGACGGTTGACCGTTGATTCCGCCCAAGCACTTATCAGGAGGTATAGGATCGCCGCACCACCAAGCGGGACCCATTCGGCCACCTCGGAGGACGCGATCGAGCTATAGACTAGGGAAGTCCAAAGCCCCGCCATAGCGGCGAACAGGACCCGTACCGCGTACTGAACCGGCTGCAGACGAACTCTGCGCTCGAAGCTCCACCGGATCGCCGTGGCAGCGGCGGACAACAGTGCGGCTGGCAGAGGAGAGACCGCAACCAAGACTCCAACGACAAACAGATCAGATGTCGGTAGCTCCCCCCGGAATCGATGCACACGAAGCCGCGTGCCCGCAAATAGACAGGCGAGCACGAAAAGAGCCGCCGCACCCAGTTGCCGGTCAGGTGCCGCGGGAAGCAGGATTACCGAGAGCAGATACGAAAAGACGACAAACAGTACCAGGTAGCTGCGGAATTCCAGAAGTCGTGAAGCCATTCGATTCCCAACTTCCGGCTAGCATCGACTGCGGAGAAGCTCTGGACGCCCACGGTCAATGACCGGCAGAGGCATTCCCGGGCCCGGCTAGTCGCCAGGACCTGGACACGTTTTCACCGGATAATACTAGTACTTCAATCCAGTTTCGAGTGTATCAGATAGGAAAAAGTACTACAACTATATCGAATGTGGGCTGATGTCAAGCAGCTTGCGTAAGAACTTGAAGGGTACGATTCTTCTACTCCAGGTTGAAGCGGTGGAAGATCGAGTAGATAGTAGGGTCTACGCTTTTCACAAAGCAGACCACCGGCCGGGTCCGTCGCGGGACATCGACGAACAGGCGTTCGATAACGTTCGTAGGTGCGCCATTCGCGCCACAGCGGTTCTAACGCTGGGATGGATATCCGTGGAACGGGCCGTCTGGAGCGGTCGCGGGCGGCTGCCGGCTACTGCGCGGGAGTAGTGGAGGGAAACTCGACCGGGTCCCGTTCTAGGCCGTAAATGCGGATGCCGCCCTCACGCCTGGGTGGGCGGGTCGGACGGACTGGACGTGGTGGCTGCTGAGGAGCGGCAGCCTGTTGGCGACGCTGCGCGGCCTGTTGTTGAATCTGTTTGAGAACCTCACTCTCAGGGATCCGCAAACTTGCTTCGAGGACCCGTCCGTCGTGGACGAATGTGAGGTTGTTCAACAACTCCGTGGTTTCGGGTTTCTGCTCACCTGCTTTGACTAGTGCGAGGAAGCCCTGGGCCGTGTCGAAAAGCTGCTTCGCGTCCGCTTCCGTTGGTGACGCCACTTCCAACGCCAACCGAACGTCGCTTCCTAGCGACACACCCAGACCAAAGGCGTCGACCTTAGAAGCCAGGTTGGAAGCGATGTCCGGCGTACCTGCCGTGTCGCCGCCCGTCGGCAGGTTGAAGGGACCTTGGGCGCTAATCCAAATGTGATGGTCGCTCAAACGTTCTACTGACTGGCGAAGGGAATCCGCGAAGACGGACCTCGTTTGCGTCGAGTAGCGATCGACTACTTCGCGGACGCCAGCCAGCTCACCCAGCGCACCGTATCGGCTATCCAATGCGACAAAGTGACGAGGTTCGCCCGACCCCTTGGCCGGAAAGATCTGATGGCCTCCGTAGGGTTCACCGTTGCAGGCAGTGCCACAGAGCATGTCGGCAAACACCCCGTCCTCGAAGTTCCCGCGGGCAAGGATCACCACATTTTTCGGTTCGCTGTTAGCGCTGCCCGAGTCGAGCCTCCCTGTAATCAGGACCTCGTCCAGATACTGGAACGGATTCGCGCCCATCAGTTCGAAGAGCGCACCGACTTCCTGGCTCGAGTTCTTCGTTGCATCAAGAGCGGACTGGACCAGGCGCGAATTCGCCATTTCGGAAAACTGAATCCCAACCATCAAGTTGACGTCAGCGCGCGCCAAACCAACAAGGTTCGGATCTGCGCCGTACAACGGTAGCGATAGTACCGCGGTTGCCAAGAGCAACAAATATGGAATCCTTTTCATGCCAGTCTCCCCGCCTTATGATAGGACGAAAACGATCGTCGCGGAATCGAACGAAGACCTTAGCGCGGATCGTGCCGGGCCAGGTTTCGCTGTTTGGGCAACACTACGATCGAACGATGCCTACACGACGGAGGAACATACACGGCTACCCCAGCCTCAGAGAGGCTTCGTTAAGAAATGCCCCCAAGCTATTGATATAATGAGATCTAGCAGCGCCTGGCGAAAGCTTGTAAGAGCCTATCCGGCCGACGGCGGGGGTGCCTCGCTATTGACCCAACGCCCGTCACGCAGGCCACCACACGAATCCATATCGCCTAAGGAAGGTTCGCTTTGGATGTTCAAGCCACACAACTCCGCCCAGGAATGTTGATCAAGTTCAGCGGGAACTTATTTTCGGTCTTCAGCGTGTCGCATCGAACGCCGGGGAACAAGCGCGGCTTCGTCCAAACCAAGATGCGGAACCAGTCGAGCGGCGCCATGATCGAGCATAAGTTCTCCTCAGAGGATGTCGTTGAAAGAGTGTCCCTCGACGAGCAGGAGATGGAATACCTCTATGAAGATGGCGGCCTCCACTACTTCATGAACACGGAGACCTACGAGCAGATTCACCTCAGCAACGACGATCTGGGAGAGCGGGTGTCTTATCTGATTCCGAACGCGACGCTCAACCTCCAGTTTTATGAGGGGCGTCCGTTCAACATCGACCTGCCGGCCGCGATCGAGATGACCGTCGTCGAGACCACCCCCGCGATCAAGGGAGCAACCGTCACCAACGTCACCAAACCTGCCAAAACCGAAACCGGCCTGGTGGTCCAGGTTCCACCATTCATCAAAGAGGGTGAAAAGATCCGCGTCAACACCGCCGATGGAAGCTACCTGGGCCGTAGTTGAGGGCTCATAGACCCAGTGGCTCACCAAAGGACCAGGCTCTTAGTCCTCACATCCCCACCAAGTTCAGGTGCAGTTTTCGGAAACTCTGCTTGGCCGCCCAAACGTCAAGCGGCAAGGCGGCAACTTCGTCCACATCGGGGACGGCCTGCGGGTCCTTCGCGAAGTTGACCTGGTGCAGGTACTGTCGGCAGGACTCGCAAACCTGCACCTGTAGGTGTTCGAGTTCAGGGGCCGAATAGTAGACGAGCTTCTTCTCGTCCGCTAACCCACAGGCTGGACAACGCCCGCGCGCGAAGGGCCACTCGGTCAGGCACAGCGAGCACACAAGTGACAGAGAGGTACCGTCACCTTGCGGCCGCAGGCAGCCTACCTGGGGAGGATGACCGCAGTGGGGGCAGAGTTGGAGGGCCTCACTAGGGGGATCCCTATGCGAAACCGCAACAGCCGGTTGCAGCAAAACCCGAGCGAAAAAGCTGCGAGGGGATATCGTGTCGCGCTGGCAGAGGTAGGCTTCGAGCGCTGCTCGACAGGATGCATCGTCCAGATCTTCGGCTAACCGTTGAAGAGGATCGGGGGCTTTGGCAAGCACCAGGTCGACCAACGGTTGGCGGAACGAGACAACGGCCCCGAAGTCAAGACATGGCCTCTGAGACGTACCCGCCGAGGTCGATGCCCTAGCGCTCGTTTCTAGGGTCCGTGCAAGAGTTTGCTGAAAACCGCAGATCTCGCTGTAGAAGAGGAGTGCGTCTTGAGAAGCGGGATGGCGCTCGGACAAAACCCTCGCGCGCTGAACCCGCTTGATGCTTAGTTTTTCGAAATCTCGAGGAACCACTGGCGTGGTGGGAGAACGCCCACGCCAAGATGATAACTCGAAGGACTCCGCGGGAACTCCCGCGCTCGCGCCGATCGATGAGTATTCGGCTTGCAGGCGTACGTTTTTTGTGCGCGCGGGAGTACGGCTGTACCTATCTAGCGTTTCTGAAATCTGAGACTCCGCCGAGTCGCCTCACGTCATGCCGACTTTGCCTGCTGGACGCCTCTTCGCTTCCTCAACGGCCGGGTCCGTCTCGCGACCAGTGCCGCAGCGCGTCCATTCGGTCACGTCGGTTCCAAGAATTTATCCCGCACCTTATCAAGCACTTAGTCTCCGGGCCGGCGGTCACATCACAAGACGACCGTTACCCTGGAATCGACAGTCACTGCTATCCCCACTTGTTTGCCGTGTGCGGCGGCGGGGAGCCTACGACGTTTGAGACTCCCGATTCGCGCGCGCGAGAGGTAGCAGTACCCGGTGGCACCGGGAGATAGCCCTACAACAACATCTGAAGGCAATGGAGGAGATATGCCAGGTGGAAAATCCGATTACCTAGAAGCACAGATACTTGACCATGTCTTAGGTGGCCCCGACTTTGTCCGGCCAGTGAGCGTTTACTTAGCGCTCTCAACAACTACACCGACCGACACCGGTGGAATCACTGAGCCGTCAGGAGGCGCATACGCCCGCCAAGGGATCACCAACGACGCAACGAACTTTCCGGCGGCGAGCGGCACCAATCCAACGGAGAAGAAAAATGGGGCCGTCGTTACTTTCCCGGTGGCGACCGCCGCCTGGGGCACGATCGTCGGCTGGGCGATGTTCGACGCCGCCACGGCCGGCAATATGCTCTATTGGGGAGACGTTACGCCTTCCAAGACCGTAGGTCTCGACGATCAACCCAAGTTTGCCGTCAACGGCCTCAAAGTGACCGAGGACTAACGTGCCGCTGGTTGATCTAGTTGGCCAAGGCGATGGCGCGGCCACGGGCACCGGAGCCGCGCAACTCAGCCTGGCTCTTAGCGGTCAGGCGGACGCCGCCGCGACGGGTGCGGCCGGCATCGCCTTGAATCTCACTCTCGTCGGTCAGGGCGACGGCGCGGCTGCCGGTCCGTCGGTTCTGGGTGTTGCGCTCGATCTGCGAAACAACCCCCCGGCGGGTCACTTGCTTATCGGCCTTGCCGGGGGGACGAGCTCGGCGACTTCGACCCTGACCGAGCCTCTGCCTCTTGGTGGGGATGTGGACCTCAAGGCATTCGCCCACGGCGGCGCTCAGGCCGAGGCCCAGTTGTCCGCCGGTGTAGCATTGACGGGCCGCTCCGACGGAAGCAGCGTCACACCGAGCTCCGTCGTCACGGGCGTTGTGACGCTCGCCGCCGGCGCTGCCGGGGAGAGTAGCAACCGCGCGCGGGCCGTGCGGAACCGGCTGTTCAACGTCCAAGCCAATGGCCAGGCGTCGGGGAGCGCCGGCTTGACGGTTTAGGTTGGCGGCAGAGTTCTAGGAACCCTCAGCAGCTAGGACCGGGGCAGCCGGGACAACAAACTGCTTGCAGAATTGTTTAGATATGTGTAAACTTAGAGGCAGCCGGGTATACGTATGCCTAAACTTCTGCGGTTTGGTCTCCAGCAATGCCCAGCAAAACATACGTCGTCAAGCGCATAGGGCTGCTGAAGATGTCAGATCGACGAGGCGTCGTCTTTTTGTGCTGCCGGGAAGACAGCGGGATCGACGCGGCTGTAGTATTCGCAGGCCTGGACGATAAGAAGGAGCGGGAACTTAGGAGTCGATTTGAGAATTGGATTGAGGGTGGCAAACATGCCAAATGGTTCCATGGCTTCAATCAGGAAGGCTATAGGGAGTGCTTCGTGTTCAAGTGGAAGGTACGGCGCCAACACCATCGGTTATATGGTTTTCTTCACTGCTGTCCGGTTAAAAGTCGAATAGAATCAATTGGTTGGGGTCATAGGGGGATTCGTTTGGGGAGTCGGATGGCTGGAGTGCCTGTAAAAGGGGCATTTTTTCGAATTGCGTAACGCTGAGAATCTGTAGAATCTGGTAAAGACTCGCTTCCAGCCCGAGGCGTTTCCGGACGATGGCGATGAGCACGTAAATCGAGACAGCGATCCAGATCTGCGTCTTGACGGCGTTCTCGCTGGTGCCGTAAAACGAGTTGATTCGCAGATGTTGCTTGATCCACTTGAAGAACAACTCAATCTGCCAACGCGACTTGTAGATGTGGGCGATGGTCAGCGCCGGGAGCGCGAAGTTGTTGGTCAGAAACTTCAGCCGCTTGTTCGTCCGGGCGTCGAAGTAACTGACCCTCCGCAACGGGTCGGGATAGGCTTGGGCCGATTCGATGGCAGCCAGTATGACGGTCTGATCCGAGCGCAAGCCCGTGGATTTGTCGACGGGATGCGAGTAGCGCCGTTGGAGCAAGATGTTCTTCTTGGTTCGCACGACGAAGAACGACGAGCAGAGAGTGAACACGAAGAGGCGTTCGAAATCGACGTAGGCCCGATCCATGACGTAGAACGCGCCGGCCTCCGGGCCGATCTCGTCGAGGATGTTGATGTCGTGCACTTTGCCTCCAGTAATGCGGATGAACGTGGGAATATTGCCGTGCAGATCCAGCAGCGTGTGCATCTTCACGGCGGCTTTTTGCTTGCGGAATCTCGCCCACGGAAACAGCGACAGGCAGAGGTCGATTGTTGTCGAGTCGAGAGCGTACAGAGTCTGGTCCAAGTCCACACCGATCGGGTCGTGGGCATATAACGGCCGTGCCATGCCAATCAAGACCTGCGCGAAGTCCGCGTAGATCCGCCAGTCGCGCGACTCGTTCGCGTCGGCCAGTGTCGAGCGCGCTACCCTGCCGCGGAATCCCATGTGGTAGAGTTTGCCGTGCATCGAACGCAGGCACGTCTCGATGTCGCGGAGGCTTGCCCGATAGGTCAGCTGGGCGAATGCCATCGCAAGAAACTGATCCCAGCAGGAGAAACTTTTCAGATAGGAATCGCCGCGGTAGCGCGATACACATTTCTGAAACTCTTTGCTCGGTAGGTGCTCGATCAGTTGGGAGAAAACCGTACGGCCAAGGTTCATCCCTCATTGTGCCGCGTCCGGATGCTCCGTTCAGGCGACCATTTGCGGCCTCGGGATTTCAAATCGTTCCCGGGCAAAACAGGCCATAAGACATTGAACGGTCGAGACTTACCGTCCGATGGCGCGACTTTCCCCGGACAGCACTGGGTTTTCTTTGTCACCCTACACCAAACGCCAATAGGAGATTTCAGCTATGTGTTCTCGTCTCACACGCCAAGAAAAGTCAGGAAGCGACAGATATAACCGAGTTGGATGCGGTCAACGGTTTGCGCGTTGATAGTTCGGTGCGTGACGCTATCACAATAGCGTTTCCAGATAGCGGAGGTAGCCAACAGTGGGTGAACTAAAGCATTGGACTGAACGGAGCGTCGAGGATTTTCTGTATAAGATTGGCTGGGATTTCGTTGCGCAAATTGAGAAATTGATAGATTCAGGCGAAACCACTCAGGCAGCTCTTGCCGAAAAGCTGGGCGTTTCCAGAGGGCGGGTTTCACAGGTTTTGAGCAACCCTGGGAATGTCACCCTCAAGAACATTGTCCGCTACGCTCGTGCGCTGGGCAAGAAAGTATCGGTTGTTGCCTATGATGACGGTGACCCTGATAACCATAACGGTCCTGTCAACTCTGAGATCTTTCTTTCTTGCTGGGAGCGTGCTGGAAAGCCTGCCGACTTTTTCTCGTTGAATGATGGTACTTCGTACACCATTATTCTTCCGTCGCCAGACAACCGGGAAAACTTCAACACAGGGGAGAATCTTTCAGGTGCTCGCTTCTTTGACGACCACGCTTCCAACGTCGGAAGTTCCGCGGGGTCCATCTATGGCTGAAACGAAGCAGATTACTTTCAGTTACGGAGAAGTGACTGAGGCCCTTGTGAAAAAGCAGGGCATCCATGAAGGTATTTGGGGTATCTACATAAGGTTTGGTATCAAAGGCGCCAACATCGGAGAGCAATCGGGAGACTTAAGTCCGGCTGCTATCGTGCCGGTCCTAGATATTGGTATTCAGCGGTTCGAAAATGAGAGCAACCTGACAGTGGATGCAGCTCAGGTGAACCCACGGCAACGCACGCAAACCAAGAAGCGGGCGGCGACCCGCAAAGCATTAAAGAAAGCTGCTAGCTGATCCTGTTCGCAGTAGCCCTAACGCTATCTCTTCGAGATCTCCCGGTACCACTTGGGGTGGTGGGAAGCAGCCCAGCCCGGCTTCACCCATCCTTGGATCATCCCTCGGAAGGCTTCAGGAACCGCTGCGGTGCCCATGTAGATATGGACGATGATTCCGCCAATCGAAGTGACGGCGACAGCGGGATGGATCAGGATTGCGGCCAGGCGTAAGGATCGGGGCATTGCTTCGGGAAACCACAGCACGATACCGCTGGCGAATAGCAGAAGCGTGCATCCGGTTTGCACCCAGAAAAGCATTTTCTGGCCGGCATTGAAGCGTCCGGCCTCGGGCAGTCCCTTGTCGTCGTGTACGGCGTACTTGTGAGCATTCCGCAGCCAGACCCTATCGTCGGAATCAAGTCGCATCTGGCGCGCCCAGTTACGGAACATGAAACCCAGGACGACGGCAAAGATCACTCCGCCCCAAGGGTGTCCCCAACGAACCGTTTCGCCTCCACCGAATACTCCTGCCAGCCAGAACAGGTGCGGAGTCCAGAGCGCCAGCCCTGTGAGCGCAGCGTAGAGAAAACTGATCGCTGCCATCCAGTGGATAGCCCGTTCGTTGAACGAGAATCGCTCAACTCTTCTCTCGCTAGACTTTGACATCGTCAGGGTCAGGTTCGATGGGCTGGATCTCGGCGCTTGGCCCGGCATCCTCATAAGTCCGCGGCCCATACCGCAAGTAGTGGAAGAACGTTCCCAAAATCCCACCGACAAGAACTAAGTTGCCAAGCCATTTGAGCGGACCCTTCCATAGCGCCACGGTCCAAGGGATCTTGGGGTCCTTGGGAAGCCCGTAACTTTCCGGATCCGAGGAGTCTCGCAAGACGTAGAGCACGTGCGTCCCGCCGACGCCTTCCGGGTTGTAGACACCGGCTTGGACGTGCCCGTCGTCCCGCAATTCGGTCACCCGAGCGTTTGCGATCTGGATCAAGTCTTCGCGTGTACCGAAGCTCAGGCAGTTTGTCGGACAGGCCTTGATGCACGCCGGTTCGAGCCCGACGGCTGTACGGTCCGAACAAAGCGAACACTTGTAGACCTTTTTCGTCTTGGGGCTCAGCCGCGGCACGTCGAAAGGACATCCGGTAATGCAATAACCGCAGCCGATGCACTTGTCGTGGTCAAAATCGACAATGCCGTCTTCCTGTCGAAAGATTGCTCCCGGCGCGGGGCAGGCCTTCAGGCAGCCCGGGTCAATGCAGTGCATGCACTGGTACTTGACCATGTTCCAGGTGAGTTCGCCGTCTTCGCGTTCGAACTCGTTGAACTTGATCAAGTTCCAAAAGTTGTGTTCGAGATCGGGTAGCGTCTGGTAGGTACCGTCGAATGTGCCGATGGTGAATTGCTGATCGTTCCACTCCTGGCAGGCGACCTCGCAGGCTTTGCAGCCAATGCAAGTCGTCGTATCGATCAGTTTGGCAACGGTGTGCATGCTTGGGTTTAGCTATTCAGCAGGGAATGGCGAAAAGGAAATTGGCTGACTGTTCCCATTTCCCAAGCCCCATTTTCAAACCTTCTCCATGTTCACCAAGAACCCCTTGTATTCGGGTGTACCTGAATTCGGGTCCATCACCGACGGTGTCAGGTTGTTGATCAACGGGCCTTTGACGCGTCCCAGGAAACCCCAATGGATCGGCAAGCCGACGTGGTAAATCGTCTTGCCGGCGACCTGCAGGCCTTTCATCCGCTTTGTGACCAGCGCCGGCCCTTCCACGCTGCCGCGCGCCGAGCTCACCCGCACCGCGTCTCCGCTGCGAATGTTCTTTTCGTCAGCCAGCTCCGCTGGTAGTTCGACGAAGAAGTTGGACTGCAGCTGTGAAGTTGCGCTGACGTGCTTCGTCCAGTAATGGAAGTGTTCGGTCAGCCGATAGGTGATCGCTACGTAGGGATATTTCGCGGCATCGCCGAGCGAGTCGAGGTCGCTTGAGAAAACCTTCATCGCGGGATTGCTCCCGACTTCGGGATGCAGCAGGTTCTCGACCGGCGACTCGGCCGGCTCGTAGTGCTCGGGGAACGGCCCTTCCACGAAATCCGACGCAAAGAGCTTCGCCACGCCTTCCGCCAACATGATGAACGCGCCGTTGGCGTCCGGCGGCGCATCGGCCTTGTAGTCGGGTACGTCGCCCGTCCAGCGGCCGTCTTTCCAACGGATCGCCGCGCGGCTTTCGTCCCAGGGCTTTCCGCTCGCGTCCGCGGAGGCGCGATTGTAGAGCACTCGTCTATTTGCGGGCCAGCTCCACGCCCAGTTGGCGTAGAGGCCGAGCCCGGTCGGGTCCTCCTGTCCCTGGCGAGCAATCAGGTTGCCGTCTTCCGTGACTGATCCCGAATACAGCCAGTTACCGCACAAGGTCGAGCCGTCGTCCTTGAGCGCGCCAAACCCAGGTACCTGGTGACCGCTCGAAATCTCCTGGCCGCTGATTTCCTTTGCGACTTCTTCCAGCGAAGGGGCCACGGGATTCGCGTAGCTCCAATCCATCGCCAGTAATGGCTCGGGCGCTGTGCCGCTTTCTTTCTCATAGAGTTCGCGGATCTTCAAAAACAGGCGGGCGATGATTTCTTGATCGTCTTTCGCTTCACCGGGGGCGTCGAGCGCTTTATATTTCCACTGCAACCAGCGCGAGGAATTTACGAACGTGCCGTCTTTCTCCGCGAAGCAGGAGGCCGGCAGCAGGAAAACTTCCGTCTGGATGTCCGCGGGATCGGTGACTCCGGGATAGTACTCCTTCGCCAGTGTTTTCGCTTTCCAAAAGG
Source organism: Bryobacterales bacterium (assembly GCA_965248205.1). Classification (GTDB taxonomy): domain Bacteria; phylum Acidobacteriota; class Terriglobia; order Bryobacterales; family UBA6623. The sequence continues at coordinate 3,228,178 of CBDFIS010000006.1, read as the reverse complement.
CCGCGGTTTCGGTCTCGAAGTTCTCGGCGACGATCAACCATTTCAATTTCCCGAGCGCCTCGATCATCTTGACGGTGTTGGGCCCGTTCGCGACCGGGTTCATGCCGAACGAGAGCATCCCTTCCACTTCGTCGGCGTACATCTTGTCGAAAAGAAAGCCCCAGCTGTGATCGTCGCCTTCGGCGATTTTGGGCAGATTGTCGTACCCGAAATCGTTTTTCCGGCTCGCACTCTCGCCGTAGTAGGCCTTGAGCAAGCTGACCATGAACTTCGACGTGTTTTCCCAGTAGTTGAGTGAGTTCGGACGCAGAGGCTTTGGCGAGTTTGCTCTTACGTACTCCGCCAGCGTGGTCCAATCGGCCCTCGGCAGCTTCAGGTAGCCGGGAAGCATGTTCCACGCGCCCAGGTCGGTAGCGCCTTGAATATTCGAGTGGCCGCGCTGGGCGTTGACGCCTCCGCCGGGGATGCCGACATTGCCCAACAACAACTGCAGCATCGCCGCGGTATGGATCAACTGTACCGAGTGGCTGTGCTGCGTCCACCCGAGCGCGTAAAGGATGGTGCCCGAACGTCCGGCTCGTCCCGTCGAACAGATAACCTCGGCGGCCTTCTCGAATGCTTCGGCCGAGCAGCCGCAAATGGCGGCCACTTTGTCGGGCGTGTAACGCGTATAGTGCTTCTTGAGTAATTGGAAAACGGAGCGCGGATGCTCTAGCGTGCGATCCACTCTGGCGAAGCCGCGCCCGTCAAGTTCGTATCGCCATGTGGACTTGTCGTAGCGCTTCTTGGCTGCGTCCCATCCGGAGAAATAGCCATCTTCAAAGGCGAAGCCTTCCCCTACCAGGAACGTTGCGTTCGTATGTTCGCGCACGTAGTCGGCGTGGTATTGGTCGTGGGACAGGGCGTAGTGGATCAGTCCGCCCAAGAAGGCGATGTCGCTGCCGGAGCGAATCTGCACATAGCTGTCGGAAACCGCCGCTGTGCGATTGAAGCGCGGATCGACACACACCAGTTTCGCCTTGCGATGGCGTTTGGCTTCCATGACGAAACGGAAGCCGACGGGATGGTTTTCGGCCGGATTGCCGCCCATTACCAACACGACGTCCGTGTTGGCCACGTCGGTCCAACCATTCGTCATGGCGCCGCGGCCGAACGTGGCGGCCAGACTGGCCACCGTGGGACCGTGTCAAAGACGGGCCTGGTTTTCGTAAGCCAATACGCCCAGGCTGAAGCGCAGCTTGCCGAGCAGATAGTTGATCTCGTTCGTGTCGGTGCAGCCGCCGATCATGGCGACGTTGGCGAGACGGTTGACCGTGCGGCCCTGGGGGTCGCGAGCCTCGAACCCCCGGTCGCGCGAGTCTTTGATCCGTCGGGCCATCTTTCCAATGGCCTCGTCCCAGGAAATCGCCTTCCACTCGGTCGCGCCCGGCGCGCGATAGAGCGGTCGCGTCAGCCGCCGCTCATTGACAACGAATTCTTTGAGGGAAATGCCCTTGGAACACAGCGTCCCGCGATTGATCGGACTCGACGGATCGCCCTCGATGTGAACGACCGTCGGCTTGACGTTTTTCGCCTTGTCGCCGAGCGTGTGGATGACGACGCTGCAGCCGACCGCGCAGTAAGGGCAAATACTGTGGGTCTCGGTCGTCCGCGCGATCTTCAGCTCGCGGGCGGCGGCCTGAGCGGGCCGCAGATCGAACCCGAACGCCGTCGTCGCCAGCGCGGCGCTTGTCTTGACGAAGCCTCTTCTAGAGACGTCTCCCGGCATCTCAACCTCAAACGTGTAGAGGTTGTATCACGGGGGCAAGAGGGGTGTCAATGAAGGAGGTGAGTGCGCCGCCCCGATGTCTGTCTGTTCGATTAGTGGTGTTAGAATCGAAACAGGTATGAAATACAGGGTGCTGATCGAGCAGGACGAAGACGGGCCGTTCGTCGCGACCTGCCCGTCGTTACCCGGTTGCGTTTCGCAAGGTGCCACGCGCGAAGACGCTCGCCGCAACATCCAGGAAGCGATCACCGGCTATCTGAAGAGCCTCGAAGAGCACGGCGACCCCATCCCACCGGGGATTCAAGAAGAAATGATCGAAGTCGTTTCTAGCTGAGTTGCTAAAGCCCCCTACACCACCTTCGCTGGATTCACTAACTTCCCGATCTCGGCGGCTTCGATCGTCACCACATCGCCCGGCTGCAGGGCCGCATCCTCCGTCACGATGATTCCGGTACCGGTGAGAATAACCGCGGGTGCGGGCACGGGGTTACTGCGTAACAGGTATTCGGACAACTCCTCGAACTTGCGCCGCAGCAGCGCGGTAGAAGCCGATCCCTCGAACGTGGTTTCTCCGTTGCGAGTGATCGTACAGCTCAACTGCAAATCATATGGATTCTCGATTTCTTCCGAGGTTACGATCACCGGGCCAAGCGAGCAACAACCTTCGTAGGCCTTTGACTGCGGCAGGTAGAGCGCGTTTTCCTTTTCGATGTCCCATGCCGAAACGTCGTTGCCCAGCGTGTAACCCACGATGTCGCCGCGACTGTTGATCACAATCGCCAGTTCCGGCTCGGGAGCGGTGAACTTAGAGTCCGCGCGAATGCCGATCGCCTCGCCGGGGCCGACGCAGTAGCGGCTGGTCCCCTTAAAGAAGATCTCCGGACGGTGGGCCGGGTTGTGCACGTAGCCGTACATTCCTTCGCCGGTGCCGAGTTCCGCGTCACGAAACTCGGCGCTCGGGGCGTAAGTACAGCCGCAACCCCAAACTTCCGACGGAGTCACGGGAATTGCCGGCCGAGTGCTCACCGTTTCCCCTACCGTCATCTCGGAGGCGACTTCGCCGAGACTTTTCCGCTGCTCTTCGGCCTTTTGAATCAACGAAGCCACGGTCTGCTCCGGGATCGGCCGATAGCTTCCGTCCTCCACGATGGCGGCCATCAGCGCTCCTGAAGAATCTCGAATCTGTGCTAGTTTCATCGTGTCTCGATCGTGTGGTGGCGGGTCCGCAAAGAGCGGCAATTCGTAGCTTCAGCCGCGTGCGCACACACTGCGCTATGAGGGGTGACGTATTACTCTCTCAGGCCAAAAGTAAGAAGTGTAAGGCCCGCCTTCACGGACAAGTATTGCTCGCCATCGACAAGGTAGGTAATAGGTGAATTGTCCGCTCGAGCGCCGAGGTTTTTTCTCCACAGCAACTCGCCGGTCTCGACGTCGAGGGCTACGAGATTACCCTCGATGCTGCCCGAGAAGAGGACGTCGCCGGCGGTCGTCAGCAATCCCGATTCGGAGACCTCCCTCATCTTGAACTCCCACTTCCTTTCTCCTGTCTCGGGATCGAGTGCGCGGATGGCCCCGTAGCCCGCATCCTCCTCCGCCATGTGGTTAGGATAGATTCTTTCCACGAGGCTGCCATCGTATCGGTTGCCGGCGGTGAAGATCGGTTCGCCCAAGTAAAACATGCCCCAGTAATCCGCCCAGACCGACAAGTAGAAGAGACCGGTCCTCGGGCTGTAGGAGGGTGCATACCAGTTGGTCGCTCCTTGCGCGGCCGGGTAAACCTTGACGCCTTCCTTCGTCGGTTCCACCCCCGGTAGTTTGATGGGCCGACCGTTTTTGTCGAGGCCTTTGGCCCAAGTCTGCTTGGCAAACGGTTTTCCCAGCAAGAATTCGCCTGTTTCGCGATCCAACACGTAAAAGAAAGCATTGCGGTTGCCCCACAGCATCAACTTGCGCGGCCGCCCGCGAAACTCTCTGTCCACCAGCACCGGAATCTGAACCGAGTCCCAGTCCCAAACGTCATGCGGTGTGAACTGAAAGTGCCATTTCAGCTTGCCGCTATCAACGTCAAGGGCCACGACGGAACCCGTGTAGAGATTGTCGCCGGGCCGTATGTCGCCATTCCAATCAGGGCTGGGATTCCCAATGCCCCAGTAGATAAGGTTCAGGTCAGGATCAAACGATCCCGTCACCCAAGCCGAGCCGCCGCCCGTCTTCCAAGCGTCACTCTCCCAAGTCTCGTGGCCTGGCTCGCCAGGGCCGGGTATGGTGTAGAAGCGCCAAGCTTTTTCTCCGGTCTTCGCGTCATAGGCGTCAAGGTAGCCGCGAATGCCGTACTCGCCGCCTGCGGTTCCGACGATGATCTTGTCCTTGACCGCTAGGGGAGCCACGGTCACCGTATAGCCTTTTGTGTTGTCACAGACCTGTTGGCTCCAGAGAACGTTCCCCGTTTTGGCGTCGAGCGCCAGCAGCCGGCCATCGAGCGTTCCTGTGAATACCCGATCGTCGAGGAGGGCTACCCCGCGGTTCGAGCGGGCGACTGTGTTGACTCTCTTGGGCAAAGTGTGGACGTAGGTCCAGAATCTGCGGCCGGTCTTGGCGTCGAGCGCGACGACATTGTTATTTCCTTCGGTCAAGTACATGATGCCGTCAACAACCAGTGGCGTCGCCTGTAGCTTGCCTTCCGTGCCGGCATGAAACATCCACTTCTATCCACTTCAGTTCGAGGTCACCAACGTTCTCGCGGGTGATCTGCTTCAGCCCGCTGTAATGCTGGCTCTTGTAGGTCCCCGAATAGGTCATCCAATTCTCGGGTTTGGCTTCGGCCGTGAGAAGATCCTCGTAGCTGACCTGGGCGGTCAACACAAGCGCCCACAGCGCAAAAAGGACGGTGCGGCCGAGAGGTCTCATGGCCGCGTTCCCTTTGGTTTTAGAGTGGCGAGGTAAGCGACAAGGTCATCAATTTCGCGCTGACTCAACTTTTGCTCGAAGGAAGGCATCGCGGAATCTTTGTCCAGCTCATATTCTTCGAGGTCGCTCTTCATGACTGAGATAAGGCGCTCCCGCGAATCGAGGAGCTGGAATGAGAAAGTGTCTTCATTCAACCGCCGCCCCGCGACGGTGATCCCCTCCCTGGTGGTAGCGCGCAGCTCCCAGTAGGCAGGAGAAACCTTGTCGTTCGGGTTGAGGATAGATCTCCTCAGCTCATCGAGAGATCTGTCCCGTCCAATACGACTCAGATCAGGACCGCGACGCCCGCCTTTACCGCTGACAGTGTGACACCGCGAACAGTCGCCCTTACCCCGGAAAAGCTGCGCGCCCGCGGCAGCATCGCTCGCGCTTTCCTTGGCTCCAACAGTCCGTCGGAGCGACTGAACGAACGCAACGACCTGCCAACGTTCCTTTTCGCTAAACGTGAAAGGTGGCATCCCGGTACCCGGAATTCCGTCTCTGATCGTTTCGTACAGCTCAAGGTCCGTAATATGGCCGGACGATCCGATCTTGATCTGACGGCCTATTCCAGGCACGCCACTGCCGTCCAGGCCATGGCATATTGCGCAGCACTGCTGTCCGGTTAAAAGTCGAATAGAATCAATTGGTTGGGGTCATAGGGGGATTCGTTTGGGGAGTCGGATGGCTGGAGTGCCTGTAAAAGGGGCATTTTTTCGAATTGCGTAACGCTGAGAATCTGTAGAATCTGGTAAAGACTCGCTTCCAGCCCGAGGCGTTTCCGGACGATGGCGATGAGCACGTAAATCGAGACAGCGATCCAGATCTGCGTCTTGACGGCGTTCTCGCTGGTGCCGTAAAACGAGTTGATTCGCAGATGTTGCTTGATCCACTTGAAGAACAACTCAATCTGCCAACGCGACTTGTAGATGTGGGCGATGGTCAGCGCCGGGAGCGCGAAGTTGTTGGTCAGAAACTTCAGCCGCTTGTTCGTCCGGGCGTCGAAGTAACTGACCCTCCGCAACGGGTCGGGATAGGCTTGGGCCGATTCGATGGCAGCCAGTATGACGGTCTGATCCGAGCGCAAGCCCGTGGATTTGTCGACGGGATGCGAGTAGCGCCGTTGGAGCAAGATGTTCTTCTTGGTTCGCACGACGAAGAACGACGAGCAGAGAGTGAACACGAAGAGGCGTTCGAAATCGACGTAGGCCCGATCCATGACGTAGAACGCGCCGGCCTCCGGGCCGATCTCGTCGAGGATGTTGATGTCGTGCACTTTGCCTCCAGTAATGCGGATGAACGTGGGAATATTGCCGTGCAGATCCAGCAGCGTGTGCATCTTCACGGCGGCTTTTTGCTTGCGGAATCTCGCCCACGGAAACAGCGACAGGCAGAGGTCGATTGTTGTCGAGTCGAGAGCGTACAGAGTCTGGTCCAAGTCCACACCGATCGGGTCGTGGGCATATAACGGCCGTGCCATGCCAATCAAGACCTGCGCGAAGTCCGCGTAGATCCGCCAGTCGCGCGACTCGTTCGCGTCGGCCAGTGTCGAGCGCGCTACCCTGCCGCGGAATCCCATGTGGTAGAGTTTGCCGTGCATCGAACGCAGGCACGTCTCGATGTCGCGGAGGCTTGCCCGATAGGTCAGCTGGGCGAATGCCATCGCAAGAAACTGATCCCAGCAGGAGAAACTTTTCAGATAGGAATCGCCGCGGTAGCGCGATACACATTTCTGAAACTCTTTGCTCGGTAGGTGCTCGATCAGTTGGGAGAAAACCGTACGGCCAAGGTTCATCCCTCATTGTGCCGCGTCCGGATGCTCCGTTCAGGCGACCATTTGCGGCCTCGGGATTTCAAATCGTTCCCGGGCAAAACAGGCCATAAGACATTGAACGGTCGAGACTTACCGTCCGATGGCGCGACTTTCCCCGGACAGCACTGATTGCGCAGAAGGGGCGAAAAAGCCGAGCGCCGGCCGCTTCATCGTCGGCCGACGTGTAGGGGTTTTGAATACTGGGTTGCTGGGCGACCAAGGTGGCGCAGAACAGCGTCAAAACAGCAAACCATCGGCTGGTGTTATGGCCGATACGCCTTATTGACTCCCAGTGAATCGCGCGCCGTGGCATTGCCCGGTAAGCCTGCTCAGGGTCCCTTCTGAATCCCGGCCTCCTCGTACACTACGAAGAACTGATTCGGTTCGATCTTCTCAAACTTCTGATTCTTGCCGCTAGGCCAGACGACCTCGATCTGTTCCACGACAAGATCACCTCCCAAGCCAAACGTGAGGGGCAGCTCGCTTTGGGAGCAATAACTCGAGCCGCTTCGAACCATCTGCCACTGCTCGCCGGAGGAACTCCGCACTTTGACAACCGTCCCGATGCCGCTGCGATTCGACTCGCGGCCTACTAGCTTCAATCGCAGATATGAATTGGCATTGCCGCCGTCGTTGCGCAAAAGATAGGCCGGACCATCGTTCGTCGAAATCAGGACATCGAGGTCCCCATCGCGATCGTAGTCACCGTAGGCGGCGCCGCGCGCGACGACAGGGCGCACAAAATCCGCTCCAACCTTCTCGTTGGCAAGCTCAAACCGCCCTTGTCCCGTATTCCGAAACAACAGGGGCGCTTGCCGGTATTGAACTTTCGGCTGGACCCGACTGATCTCCTGCTCCAAATGTCCGTTGGCGGCGAAGATATCCAGGTAGCTGTCAAGATCGTAGTCGAAGAAAAATGTTCCGAAGGTCAGATACAGCAAGCTGGCGCGACCGACTGCGCTCGTAGGAGCTTCATCCACAAACAGCCCGTTGCCCTCGTTGCGGTAGAGCGACAACATCTCATTCGAGAAGTTTCCGATCAGCAGGTGCGGGCGTCCCGAGCGGTCGTAGTCGGCGGCATCGACGCCCATCGCCCCGCGTGCCTTGCCATCCTCGGCGAACGCGACCCCCGAAGCCAGACCTTTGTCCGTAAACGTACCGTCTCTATTGTTGCGATAGAGCTTGTTGGGCTGCGTGTCGTTCGCTTGGAAGATATCGAGCCATCCATCACTGTCGAAATCGAGAAGCGCCACACCGAGGGCCTTGCTGGTGTCGTCGAGAATCCCGGCAGGGGTTGTGACATCCTCGAACTTGCCGCCACCGACATTACGATACAGGCGCGATGAGACACCGTTATAGGATTCCGGCGTGCAGTAGGACTTTGTCTCGCCGTCGAGCGAGCACCACAGATCGTTTTGCGGACTCCATACGACGTAATTGGCCACGAACACGTCAAGGAGCCCGTCGCGGTCGTAGTCAAGCCAGGCCGCGCTTGTTCCGAAATTCGCATTGTCAATGCCTGCTTGCTCGGTGACGTCCCGAAACGTTCCGTCGCCTTGGTTGCGAAAGAGGCGATCGCCGTCCAAAGCGGTGATGTAGAAATCCTGATACCCGTCGTTGTCGTAATCCGCGACCGCAACTCCCATGCCGTACATCTCGATCGCCAGCCCGGCTTCCTTCGTAACGTCGGTGAACGTCCCCTTACCGCTGTTGCGATAAAGGGCCATGGTGGTCTTCTGCTTCGGGTCGGATTCCCAACTCTTGCTGTTGACGAGCAGAATGTCCGGCCAATCGTCGTTGTTGAAATCGAGAAAGGCACAGCCGGAGCCTAGCGTTTCGGGCAGCCACTTCTTGCCCGAGCGCCCATTGTGGTGCACGAATTCGATGCCGGCAGCCGAAGTCACATCAGTGAAAACCACGTCGGCGGCCGCAGTCACAAGGGTGGGGTTCCCGTCCTGGGAATCCCTCGGCCCACAAGCTCCTGTGAGCAGGCACACGGCTACTGCCGAGAGCACCAGCAGGCTTGCCGCCTGGGGAGAGTGAAAGCTCTTGCACTCGCGGTTCGACAGCGCAAGAAACTTCGTTGGAGAAACAGTTTGGACTGGGTAGCCATGCGTCAGCCCGGCTGCACTTGGCTCGTCGGCCCTCACGGAAGGCCCCCGAGCTCGTCCATTGCCGCGCCGGTCGGGCTCGCCGCGACCTGAACCGGCAACTCGACCGAGACGTGCTCGTGAATCGATTGGCGCTCGTTGTTGTCTTCCGGACTCAGCCTGCGGATGCGCGCGGTGACCGTCTGCGCCGACTCATCGGCCTTGAAGCGCCGGAACAGCTTCTCTTCCCGCGCCGCGCTTTCCGTGTCCCCCAAGCCCCGGTAACAGAGCATTCGGCGATAGTGCATCTGGAGATCTTCGGGGTCGATTCGGGCAACGCGGTCCAGGACCTGAATCGCTTCTCCGTACTGGCGCTTGAGGAAAAGTATGTTCGCGATTTCGTTCAGCACAACGCGATCACGTGGGTACTGGCTTTCGGCACGCCGCAGAGAAGCCAGCGCACCGTCGTAGTCCCCTTCCGACTTCTGAATCTTGGCATAGAAAAAGTGAATGCGCCCTAAGCTATCGTTGACTGCCAACGCTTTCTCGATGAAGGGCCTCGCCGCGTCTATTTGGCCTTCCTGGATCAACGCTCGGGCTACGTTCAACCACCCGTCGGCGAAGACAGGATCGGCCTCGGTCACACGCAGAAAAGCGTATTCGGCCCCTTTCAGATCTCCTTGCAGCAGCAAACCGATCCCGTAGTCGTTCCAACGCTTCGCGTCTTCCGGCTGCACGGCCGGGCCCCAATTCGTCTCGCCCGGACTAATCTCCAGCTTCGCTTCCGTTTGAGCCAAAACCACGATCGGCAAGTTGGGAATACGGTCTTTGATCTGGCCGGCAACATTATGCGGAATATCGGCGGGAGAAAACGTAAAGCGACGATCGTCGTAGCCCTTGCTAAAGCTCGCGGTATCCGTCGGGTCCGGCTGGCCCGCGTAGGCAAACTGCGTGTAGTAATGCGAAAACTTCCGATAGTTCAACTTGGCCAGCAAACGGATCGGCCCGCGCGCGTTTTCAGGAATCTTCATCCGAAAGTGCGCCACATCGGCGGCACCAGGCGGTATGAGCCGCACATACAGGGCGCTTCGAGCTTGGAAAGCATTGCGCTTATTGATGGGGTTACTATGCTCGTCCAGTAGGAACGCACGATAAAAATGCGCTCCGCTTTCAACCGGACCCTTGCCGTCGTCTTCGACCGCGCCGCTCCAGAAAATCTGTCGCCCATCCGCATCCACCGCCTGCAGCTCGAGCCAAACATCGAACGAATCCACCGTTCCACCAGGGAAGAAGTGCCCTACTTTCCGAGTCCTTACCACGACGTCCACCTTGATCGTGTCACCGGCTTCGACCTTCGGGGACGCCCTATCGATCGGTGCGGCAATCTTGCCTACTTCTCGGATGAGTACGGTCCCGCTTCCGGCTTCTGCTTCCTCGCCAACGGCGAACCCGGTGGAAAGCACCTGAGCGTCGGCCACCCGGCGCCTCATGGCCGGCGCGTCAGCCCCTTCTTCGACCGGGGAGACGGCAAAGATGTCGACCGAAACGATATCGTCTTCCAGGAATTCCCTGGTGACGCGGAGCTGCTCTTCGTCCCGATTCACGTAGGGCACAGCGGTATTCGCTGCCGGAAAACGATGTGAATGGACCATTCCGTCCACGTTCCCGGGGTCACTTGACTCCACCAGAGGCATGTGACAATCGACACAATTGGCCGGCTGTTCTGGATAGTAGAACGAACGTGCCCCGTGGCCCGACACGCCGCTAGCTTGCCAGTTGTCGTACTCGTTGAACCCTCGAAACCAGCGGTAGTCATTGACCGGAACGTCCAAATGCACTTTGTGGCACGTCGCGCAAAACTCGGATTGGTCGAGCCGCATGAACGGCTTCATGAACGCCTGTCGATGCGCCGCCGGAGCGGTGTTCACAAAGTAGTCGTGAATGATTTTGACGATAGGGTTGTCGCTCTTCGACATCTCGTGTAGCGGGGGGTAGGTGATCGTGAACCCGCCGTTGCCCATCGTGTCGGCGACATGCGTAATCGAATGGCAGGACATGCACCCCAACCCTGCTAGGGCTTCCGTGGTATCGATTTGTTCTTTGACCGGGCGTTCGAACTGGCCGTTGAAAAACATGGCGTGGTCGTGGCAGCCGGCGCACCACTTCGAAGCCTCTACGCCACCCGTCACTTCCTGCATGTACTCGATTGACTTGCGATAGAACTGGTTGTTGAATGACGAAAAGTGGTGCATCGAGCTGTTCCACTGCTCGTAAATATCCTTGTGGCATTCACCGCAGACCTTCGAGTCCAAGAAGAAGTCCGACGGAATAAGATCTCCGGTATTGCTTTGGGCCGAGGACGGGAAGAAAGGGCTCCCGGCGCCGGAACCTTCGTATTCCATGCTCACGGGAGCTGTCGTAGGGTTGACGATCCGATCATCCGCGCTCGGGAACCAGCGCAGCTGCAGCCAGCGACTCGACGGTAAAGCCAGCGCTACGAGGAAAGCTACGCCCAACGCCCGAGAAAAACGAGGTAGGTGGCTCCGCGTGTAGCCCCAAACCAAAGCAGCCCCGAGAAAGCCCAAAGACCCGTGAACCACGACAATCCACAAATGCGGTCGCGTCGCGCCGACAAAGCACAGGACAATGCCCAGCCCGCCTGCCACCGACAATACCGCCGTCGCTGCCCGCGCATGCTTTCGAAACGAGCGGACGGCGTCTACCCTCCAAACCCAAAGCGCCAGAAGCAGCCCCAGGCCCAAGACGATGTGAAGTAGAACGTTGGCGAGATAGAAGACGCTGGCTTCTGGAAAACCCCAGACCCAACCGGTGTTGAGCAGTAGCAACAGGAAACCTGCTGCCACTACTTTGGACTTTGACAACAGCTCACCTCAACGGCCGGATCAGCCTCAACGCCCCTCTTACGTTATATTCTCGCAGATACCGGCGATGGGTTTGTTCGTCGGGGTAGTGCTCCGAAGGACCGTAAGGGTAGCCCGTCATGGCGTGAAAGGGAAGAGGTTCGACGCTGTCGCCGAAGGCTGTGTTGGCCTCGTTCTCCTTCGCCCAGCCGTCGGCGAAGAGCAAGAAATCGCGCCGCCAGCCAGGCGGAAGATCAGGCAGACCCGCCGTCGGGAACTTCAACGCCAACTCGTCGCCCGCACCCAGAACTACAAAGCGATCGTCGATTGTCTCAAGTAATTCACTCACTTCGCCGAAACGTGTATACATCCCCGGCGTTGGATTCCACATCGACGTCAGATGTACCCGCGCGTAGTCATAGCGCTCCGGCTGTTTGCGTTCCGCATGGAGCTTGAGCTCCGAGAATCCTCGAAACCGCAGGTTCGCCTGATGAGGTTGGATACTCGACAATCTCGTCTCCGGCGATCCCGTGTCTACCCCAGCGAACACCTCATCCCAATAAAGGCACATATTTGTGAGGATTCGCACTTCTCTAGAATCCGAGAGGAACTTACCTCGCAAGTCCACGGCGATCGTCCGTGGTCGTCCTGCCGGCAGGCCCATGTCTGCGACAACCGTAACCCAGTTACCCTGAGCGTCTCGCACCTGTAAGGAGGGCAACTGCATCGCGCTAAGCTTGCTCTGCCCACTGGCAACTAGGATGCTTGCATCCGCCCAATCGACCCAGCCATGGAGAAACAGTACAACGTCGTCTCGCCCCCTAAGAGAAGGGAAATCGAGTGTCAGCGAATGGTGCTCGGCGCGCCCGGCAAAGTCACGCTCGAAATCGTCCGGATACCGACGGTCCCTCTTCAATAGACGTTCCCGAACGTCGTGCGAGTGGTGATCAACTGCCCGCTGGGGATAGTGGCGTTCGTCCACACCGTATAAGCGAAACTCCGGAAACGGCGGCCCCTTGAATTTCTCGCTGCTGAAAATATCCACCTCGCTCGGGTGATCCACCGCCAGCAGCTTCAGCTGGTCGATGTAGGCGACTTCCCGCAACTCCTCCGTAATCCTAACTTCGTAAAACCCGTCGCGCGGTCTCAAAGCACTGCCATCAATCCACACGTACTCGTCATGATCAACCGGGAAGAACTTGCCTTCGCCCAAACTTGTCCCCAGCGGCGCCACCGCCAAAATCTCACTGATGAACTCAAACTCCCGCCCGTTCCAGGTAAAGATCATGGGACACGATCCCGACAGTCGCGGCTTTTCTTCGTAAACGTAGTGCTGCCCCACCGCCTGCCGGGACTCATTCTGGATCAGCCCGTTCGCCCAAGTGATGCGAACCGTATCGATACTCTCGGCCCCGGCCAGACCGAAGGTGAGGACTACGCCCCGATAGACCTGCTTGCGATAGAGTCGCCCGGCCTTTACTTCCACGCGCGCTCCTTCGGCGAGAACGTTGTTCTTGACACCTTTCAGGTAAACCGAAAGGTGCTTGTTTGTGGTCTCGGTAGCGTTAGCAAGCTGATAGGTGCGACCGCCGTCGACCAGGGCCACCACGTCCTCGCGTCCGGACCCGTTGAAATCCGCGGCTACGGCGGCAACGATTCCATCTGGGAGTCCCGACACTTGGCCCGCTTCGAACTTCATACCCCCGCGGTTGAGCAACAGGCCATTGCTCGTGATTGCATCAACCCAGCCGCGGTTCTGAAAATCTCCCCACGCCAGCACGCCGGGCATTCCCGGGCCCGCGCGGAGGTGCCCGTCATGATTTCGAAGGATTCGCGTGCGCCTGTCAACCCCTTCTCCCCAAGACATCGCGATGTCGAGGAACCCATCGTTGTCGAGGTCAACCACATCCAAGCGCACGCCGTCACCCGCCGGCTTGACCCCTTGAATTGTCTTAGCCGCAAACTCTCCGACCTTGCGGTCTTCGTACACTACGACCTTGTCGGTGTAGGCCACGACAATGTTGAAACCATTGTTCTCCCACAGCTCGAGCGCCGCCGTGGCCAGCCCGCGTGAGCCTGTCACAAACGGGAACTTGTCGGAAACATCCAAGAAGGTTCCGTCGCCGTTGTTGCGGAGCAAAACCTGCCGCGCCCCGACCGCCAGCAAATCAAGATCGTAGTCGTGGTCGTAGTCGACCCAAAGCGCCGATTGAAAATCACCTTCTGCAAGCAGTCGCGGGTCGCCGCTAACCGCACCTTTCTGGACTTCGGCCAGGTAAACCCCATCACGCGTGATAAGGCCAAGGTCTTGGAATCCGTCGTTGTTGAAGTCGCCGGCCGCAAGAGACCGAATCCCTCCCCCGACTTCCTTCTTTGCGGTGAAGCCGTCACCGCGGCTGAACGCGATCGATTCGCGAGACCACACGGCCAAATCCACGGTGCTGTCGCTGTTCGCCTGGAGAAGGGTCAATCCTATCGGCAGTCCCTCAAGCCCCAAAGCCAACTCCACGGCTTGGAACTCCGTCTTCGCCGCTTCCGCCACCGGAGGCCCAGGGTCAATCGGGTCGTACAGCTCGGAGTAGAAACTCCAGTTGATGTCTTCGCTGACCGCGGCCCCTGCCTGCAGATCCTTGAGCTCGCGGAATCGGTCGAGTTTCTGCTTCGCGCGCTCGGTATCGATACGCCGCAGAACGTTATAGAGCTGGAAATTGGGCGCGGCCAGGCTGGGGTCGAGCTCCGACGCCCGCTCAAACGCCGCGATGGCCTTGTCGGTCTCCTGCTTCAACCGATACAGAACACCGAGGTTGTAGTGCGACTTTGGCTCGTCGGGAACGAGCTTCAGCATCTGGCTGAATTCCTGGATGGCCCGGTCGGCCTCCCCAAGCCTCTTGAACTCGATGCCCAGATTGAAATACGTGTGCGGGATTGACCGGTCGATCTCGCGCGCCTTTTCGATCTGCGTGATTCCTTCTTCCGGCTTACCGACACGCAAAAGGGACAGCCCGTAATTCAAGTGCTCCCGCGCGGAACCAGGGTTCAGCTCCAGGGCTTTGCGCAACTCATCCACTGCTTGCGTCTGTGTGCCCGGGTTTTCGTAGAATGCCTTGCCAAGGTTCCGAAGCCGCTGCAGCTCTGCCGCCTGGGCCGGGTCCAGTTTCGGTCCCGAGGGCGGAGCAAACATCAACGCCACACTGCCGATCCCAACCAGCACAACGACAGCAATGACTACCTTTTTCATGGCTCGATCCTCCCATGGTAGCGGAACTACCAAGGCGCGTTCAGCGTCGTCCCCGCTCCGTTGTGAAGGACCCCACAGAGTGATGGGCGCTATTGTTCGCTTTGGTGGCGACAAACACTCCTGTTTGTCCTGGTGAAAGGTTCAGACGAGCCTAGGCTTGTCTGACCGGCAAGATTGCCAGTACTCAAACTGGACCGCCAAGAGTGGCGGTCACTACCGGCGCCTCGGTGGTGACAAACACTCGTGTTTGTCCTGGTTGAAAGTTTAGACAAGCTTTAGCTTGTCGTCACCGAATTCCGCTTCAATCGTCTCACTCGAGCGGCGTTGGCGGCACCAGGAGATCCTTCGTGATCTCGGGCAGTTCGATGATGAACCTGGCGGTCAGCAACCAGGTCTGAACTTGATCCTTGCTGGTATTGATCACGGAATGCGTGGTCTTGTAGTTGGGTGGCGCCAGAAAGGCGGTATGGGGCGGCATCTCTCGCAGCTCACTGCCCAACATCATGTAGGAATCGTGGGGAGGGAGCTTGATCCAGACTTCTTCCCAGCTCGGGACGTGGGCGTGGGGTCCGCCCATCGACATCGGTGCGACGGAGACAAAGAAGAATCCCTCGTTGGGATGAAGTCCATGAGCGGCGCCCGAAAATACGGTTTTCCCCATATAGGACCAGTGACAGAGGTCGGCGCCGCAAGCTTCGAAAGGCAGTACATCGAGATCGCGAACCAAGATTGTTTTCGCCGGCGACGCCCCTTCCGCGGGGGTCCACTTGACCATGATCATTCGCAAGGGGGCGTCCGAGGTACTCGCCAGCCGGTGCTTGGCACCCGGTGGGATCAATACCCCCGTTCGTTCCTTGAGGTCCCAGTATTCCCCGCCATTGTCCAGACGGCCCTCGCCCCCGGTGATGAACAAAACGATCTGGTCGGGCATTTCGACCAGGGGAGTCCGGTTACGTCCCAGCAACGTTGCCTCGGCGAGGTCGTTCCTGTATTCGAGCACGGCCCCGGGCTCGCCGGGCTGGTAGGGGTCTCCCGGGGTAAGGATCGAACGGACAAAGATCGTGGCGTGAGACTTGCGAACGGCGGACTGAAAGGAGTTGCCGATAAAACGGTCGATGTCGATCCCGACCTTGTGGTTCGGCGGGAGCTCCGGCGGCGTTTTGGCGAACTCCGCGGCGATCTCGGGTGGGAATTCCTGCTGCGCCGGAAGGTTATTGCCGGCGAGAGCGCCGAAAACGGAAACCGCCAGCACAAACCGATTTCGAAACCGTATCGGGCGGCCCACGCGATGCGGCCAAACAAAACACATGTTCCGAGGCTCTCTACAAATCGCACTTCCTTGTTTCATGTCGATGTATCACCGGTAATATCGTATTCAGCACTTTGGCAACTAGATGGTGACGGCGCTTGATCCTCATTTGCGGGCCACCGCCGTGATTTCGATTCTGGCGTTACCTGGGAGAGCAGCAACGGCAACCGTCGTCCGGGCGGGGCGGTCCTTCTTGAAATACTGAGTGTAGACGGCGTTCATTCGGGAGTAGAGGGAAATATCGGCTAGAAACACCTTCACGTCGACGACGTCGGGATAGCCGTAGCCGGCAGCCTCCAAGATAATCCTGATGCGCTTGAAGATATTGTGAACCTCGTCTTCGAACTTGTCCGGGTATTGCCCGCTTTTGAGGTCAGGACCCGTCTGTCCGGAACAGTACAGTGTGTCGCCGAACTGAACGCCTGGACTGTAGGGCCTCCCGGTGGGGAATTCAGGCGGATGGACGATCTTTTTCTCGGCCGCGACAGTCGACAGGGTTACAGCCAGCAGAAGGAGTGAGACGGTCAGGGTTTTCATTGTCGGGTACGCTCCTGGAGATTAGTTTGTACGAAAGCAGAGCTAAACCTGTCAAGGTCTCCGGCACCACCGGTCTCGCCTGTGATCCTTAACCCCCAGACACGCAGAGAAGCCCATCACCGAGCCGGCCATTTGACGCGTTTTTCGCCTGGTCACTAGAATCAAAAGCGAAGCACCCTTCTTCATCCTTCCCACAATCATGCTGGATCGGATCACCGTACGCGGAGCCCGCGAGCACAACCTCAAGGACATTCATCTCGAGATTCCCCGCAATAGCTTCTCCGTCATCACGGGCCTAAGCGGTTCCGGGAAATCGTCGCTGGCGTTCGACACGATCTACGCCGAGGGACAGCGGCGTTACGTCGAGACACTCTCTCCCTACGCCCGACAGTTTCTCGATCAAATGGAGCGGCCTGACGTCGATTCGATCGAAGGACTTAGCCCGGCGCTGTCGATCGAACAGAAGACTTCCAGCCGCAGCCCGCGGTCAACTGTCGGGACAATCACGGAGATCTACGACTACCTCCGTCTGCTGTATTCCTCGATCGGTGCGCCACATTGTCCGACCTGTGGTACCCGAATCAGCCGCCAATCAAGTGATCAGATCGTAGCCCAAATCATCGAGCGGCAATTGGGCAAACGCGTGATGATTCTAGCCCCCGTCGTTCGCGGCCGGAAGGGAGAGTTCAAGAAGGAGTTCGAGAGACTCGCCCAACGGGGCTTTCTGCGGGCGAGAGTCGATGGCGAGGTCTTGCAACTCGACGAAGAGATTCGTTTGAACCGGCGGCGGAATCACACGATCGAGGTCGTCATCGACCGCCTCAGCGTGCGCGAGGGCTTGGAGCGACGACTGACCAACTCCATTAACACGGCGACCCGGCTCGCTGGTGGGTTGGTCCTGGTGGCGGAACCGGGAGGCGACGAACAGCTGTATTCCGAAAAGCTGGCTTGCACTCGCTGCGGCGCCAGTGTGCCTGCTCTTGAGCCGCGGTCGTTCTCCTTCAACAGTCCTTACGGCGCCTGTCGGACTTGCTCCGGCCTAGGCAGTCTTTGGGGCTTTGACCCGGAGAAGGTGGTTGTTGACCCATCAAAGCCGCTTCTCGAGGGAGGGATAGCGACTGGCTTGCTTTCTCCCGCGATTGAGAGGGATCTGAAGTCCGCCGCGAGGAAAGCTCGCATCCGGATTACGAAACCGTTCGATGAGCTTTCCGAGCGCCACCAAAATGTGATGCTCTTCGGGACCAGCAAGGGTGCCCGCAGTGCCCTATCTGCCACCGATTTTCCCGGGTTGCTCGTATTGCTCGACGATTGGAATGACGAATGGAATGGGGAAGATTGGTCGGAACGCCACCAGCATCGGCTAGATCAGTTTACTTCGCCGGTACCGTGCAAGGCATGTGGGGGTCAGCGTTTACGGCCGGAGAGCCTCGCCGTGAAGGTCGGCGGTGTTTCCGTCGCCGGCGTCGCTGGATTGCCGATCGAGGGAGCGTTGCGTTTCGTCGACGGCCTGAAACTAAATGATCGCCAGCGGCAGATCGCCGGCCGTCTGGTAGACGAGATTCGAAAAAGGCTGCAATTCCTCGTTTCCGTGGGGTTGGAATACATGAGTCTGGATCGATCCGCGGCAACACTGTCGGGCGGTGAAGCTCAGCGGGTTCGGCTGGCTACTCAAATCGGGTCGCAGCTGCGTGGCGTGCTCTACGTGCTTGATGAGCCGTCGATCGGTTTGCATGCCCGCGACAACGACCGTCTGCTTAACACGCTGGCCCGACTGAGAGACATGGGAAACACCATTTTGGTTGTCGAACATGATCTCGAAACGATTCAGCGGGCGGACTACGTTGTGGATCTGGGTCCTGC
This sequence comes from Bryobacterales bacterium, assembly GCA_965248205.1. Taxonomy (GTDB): domain Bacteria; phylum Acidobacteriota; class Terriglobia; order Bryobacterales; family UBA6623. The sequence goes on along the minus strand of CBDFIS010000006.1, from coordinate 3,209,756 downwards.
TGCCGGAAGGCTGGGCGGCCAAGTCGTTGCAACCGGCGTTCCCGCCGAAATCGGGAGCTGCGCGGAATCCCTCACGGGGCAGTACCTGAGTGGCAAGAAACAAGTTCCCTCCCCGGCGAGGCGCCGTTCACCAAATGGGAAATTCCTGACGGTTCGCAACGCTCAGCATCACAACCTGAAGAGCATTGACGTAGAATTTCCGCTCGGGATGTTGATTGTCGTCACCGGCGTGTCCGGTAGCGGCAAATCGACGCTGGTCAATGACATTCTCCACCCTGTGCTGGCCAGGAAGATCTATCGATCTCGAGGGCACCCAGGACGCCATCGAGGCATCGACGGACTCGACGAGATCGATAAGGTTGTCCGAATCGATCAGTCGCCGATCGGGCGGACTCCGCGCTCGAATCCCGCCACCTACACCGGTGTATTCACGGCTATCCGAGCACTCTACGCCATGCTTCCCGAGTCCCGGGCACGCGGCTACAAACCGGGGCGGTTTAGTTTCAATGTCAAAGGGGGGCGCTGCGAGGCCTGCCGAGGCGACGGCCAGCGGCGGATCGAAATGAGCTTCCTTCCCGACGTGTACGTCACCTGCGACACCTGTCGCGGACGCCGCTACAACTACGAGACTCTGGAAGTCAAGTACAAAGGCTCCTCTATTGCCGACTTGCTGGAGTCGACGGTCGACGATGCGTTGCCCGTGACGGAAAACATTCCTCAGATCCGCACCAAGCTGCAAACGCTATCCGACGTCGGACTCGGCTATATACATCTTGGCCAGTCAGCGACCACGCTTTCGGGCGGCGAAGCCCAGCGTATCAAACTCTCCCGCGAGCTAAGCAAGCGCCAGACAGGGCGGACGCTCTATCTGCTGGACGAGCCCACAACCGGCCTTCACTTTGACGACATCCGAAAGCTGCTCGAGGTGCTCGACCGGCTGGCAGAGCTGGGGAATACCGTCATCGTGATCGAACACAACATGGACGTGATCAAGTGCGCCGACTGGGTCATCGACCTCGGCCCTGAGGGGGGCGAAAAAGGAGGCGAGGTCGTGGCGTGCGGCCCTCCGGAAGAAATTGTAAAGTGCCGGAAAAGCTACACCGGGAGGGCGCTGGCAAAAGTTGTGGGCAAGCCTAAACGGCCGCGCGGTCGAAAGCGAACCCGCGCAAATTAGTCTTCTCCGCAGGCAACTTCCCGCGGGCGGATCTCCGAAGCAACGAGCATGCGTCATGTACTGGTAGCATAAAAGTCCAGTCGTGTCAGAGGAATCCCCCGAACCGCGGTCGAGTGGAGTTGGGCAGCCCGCTATCGAGCCATTGAGCCCGGACGGTATACCGGGCCCCGCTTTTCCGGATGCCTCCTCGCCAAGCGCCGAACCCTTACCCAGCGGATGGACTATTTGGGACGTGCTGCTTCTTGTGCTGCTGTCGGTTCCCGCGCTGATCTTCTCGATCGTTGTTTCGGTAGCAGGCTTTTACGCTGTTGCGTACGTCACGGGGTCAGAAGTCGAGTTAGGGGGAGTCCTTGGCAGCCCTCTGGTCGCTGTCGTCACCCACTTTGTGTGGTGGGCCATTCTCCTCAGCTTCATGCACGCGGTCATTACGGTCAAGTACCGTCTTCCTTTTTGGGGTTCAATCGGCTGGCGTAGACTTGGCAGGCCGGGGTTAGACACGGTCCTTTACTGTTGGGGGGGCGTTGCTTTAGCGTTCTCCGTGGGCGCAATCGCAAGCGTAATTTCCATGCCCACAGAACCGCTTCCTATTGAGCAACTGCTGAAGGATCCTCAAGCGGTTCTTGTTCTCGCGGTCTTCGGCGTTCTGATCGCGCCTCCTGTCGAAGAGATGGCCTTTCGCGGCTTTCTCTACCCTGTGGTTGAGAGATCGTGGGGCAAGGCTGCCGCCGTCCTGCTGACAAGCGCAATCTTCTCGGCACTACACGGATGGCAGTACGGATGGCACTGGCAAATCCTCCTGTTGCTTCTCTATGTCGGTATCGTGTTTGGCTTGCTTCGCGCTAGGACTGGATCGCTAGTGCCCTCTACACTGGTCCATTGTGCCTACAACGCCACACTTTTCGCGGCGCTGATCGTTGGGGGAGATACGCTTCAGAGCATGCAATAGCCCGATTGCCGGTGTTGTGAGCCGATGACGATCCGGCGAGGAGAAAAAGTGATGCTGTTCGGTAGGAAGCGGCTTCGGATTCCCGAATCTGCCGTGGCGGCTTATTGTCGGCGCTGAGTCGAATATGGTCAGGACGATCGAATGGACACCGGGCGGCGTGGTCATGATTGACCAAACGCGCCTCCCCAGCGTGGAAGAATACGTCACCTGTAGGACGTATCAGGAGGTCGCCCATGCGATTCGATCGATGGTCATCCGCGGTGCACCGGCGATCGGTGTAGCCGCCGCCATGGGTGTCGCCCTGGGTGTCAAAGGCGCCTCACCGGAGAGCGATGACCGGCGAGAAAGTGATGCGACCGCGGCTGAGTTGGCCGCGGCAACCGCCGAGCGACTCGACCGCGAACTGGAAACGATTTGCTCCACGCTTGCCGCCACGCGTCCCACGGCGGTCAATCTCTTCTGGGCGATCGATCGCATGAAGCGCCGCTATCGTGAGCTGCGAGCGAGCGGAGCCAACCTTGAAGCCATACGGGAGGGACTGACCGAAGAGGCTCTCACGATTCATCGAGAGGACATCGAAATCAACCACGCCATGGGTCGCCATGGGGCGAAACTGCTGCCTGCAGGGGCGACCGTCATGACGCATTGCAACGCTGGTGCCCTGGCGACCGCGGGCTACGGGACGGCGCTGGGGGTGATCCGCGCCGCGGTGGAAGCGGGCAATTCTGTCGCTGTGTTTGCCAACGAGACGCGACCGTTTCTGCAAGGTGCGCGGCTCACGGTATGGGAGTTGCAGCAAGACAGCATCCCGGTCACTCTGCTTACGGACAACATGGCCGGCCATGTTCTTTCTTCGGGCCGAGTGGGCGCCGTCGTGGTGGGCGCTGACCGCATCGCCGCCAACGGTGATGTTGCCAACAAGATCGGCACCTACAGCCTGGCTGTCCTCGCCAAGGAGAACAAGGTCCCCTTTTACGTAGCCGCTCCCCTCTCTACGGTCGACCTCGATACTGCTTCCGGTAAGGAGATTCCGATCGAGGAGCGCAGTCCCTTGGAAGTTACGCACATTCAAGGTGTAGCCGTGGCGCCAGTCGAAACGGCTGTACTGAACCCCGCGTTTGATGTCACCCCGAACCGCTACGTCACGGCCATCATCACCGAGCTGGGGGTGGCGCGAGCGCCCTTTGAGGATTCGCTCCGGGAAATGGCCGAGCGAACTAGCTCAAAGACAGCGTAGCCGCGAGGTGGTCGCATGGGTGGTGACAAACACTCGTGTTTGTCCTGGCTGGCAGTGCGGACAAGCTTCAGCTTGTCGATTGTCCGGTCGCGAGGGATTGCCGGTCCCATCGCATCATTCGAGGATCTTGTCCAGAATGCCTTTGGCGCCTCCGCCGATCTCCCAAGGACACTCTCTTCGACATCGGTTCTACCTGACGTAGTTGTGTGTGATGTATTGCACGATCTGCGCCAGCTCTTCCTCCGAACCTGGCATGCCGTTGTTGACCATTCGGGCGACGAGTTGGCGAGCCTCGTCCGCTGATTGTGGTGGGGCGACCTCGATCATCTCCACTGGGTGGCACAAGGAACAGCGGCCCTGGAAGAGCTGCTGGGCACGTTGGGGATCGAAAGGGGCCGGTTCCTCTGCGGTCGCTTCGACCAGGTGTTCCGCCGCTGCCTTCGACGCCTGATTGACCTGTTCCTGAGACCGCCGCTCGCGAGCAGAGCGCTGCAAGTCCGGTGATATCGCAATCAGGTACGACGTGACCGCCCACTGCTCATCCTCACTGATGGGATCGAATAGGCTTGAGCGCTCTGCCATGCGCCGCACGGTTTGCCGCCAGGCGTCGGGTGTACGGGGCCTCGCCAGCACAGTCCGCAGGTCGTGGCACTCGATGCATTTCGTCGAGAGAACTAGCCGGCCCGCCTGAAGACTTTCGGGCGAGGAAAAACTCTTCAACTCCGATTGGTCCTCAAGCCCGGCCGTTGCTAGGTGTTCGTGGACACGAGCTATGTTTTCCGCACCGAACAAATCCCCGGCGAGGACGGTTTTCCGCAAATAGGCCTCATGGAAGGCGAAAGGCGCCGACAATCCGAGCAGCAGAACGGTGCAAACGAGGAGGACTGTTCCTAGCGCCGGCACGAGTGCGGACTCCAGGTGCTTGAAGTAGCGAACGATAGCGATCTTGATGATAAGAATGGCCCCGATCGCCATCCCGAGCGTCAAATGCGCCACCGTGCGAGCTGGAATCTCGATTTGATACTCCCACATGCGCGGAACCATCTGCGTCATGAAATAGATATAGATGGCGCCGTAGAGATAGCCGATGATTCGATGCAGTAACATCAGCCAAAGAGGCGCTTCGCTCTTGAGTTTTTCGTGGTCGAATGGGTACTTCCACAAGTGAAACATCAGGAAGGTTCCCGCCGCACCGAGCAGCAGAAACACCGCACCAAGCACCGCATTTCCAATCGGATCCATAGGACACCCCCGTGTGTATGCCGCCAGTCGGCCCGCGTCGCAACTCCGCCGGCCGCCGCTGTTGTCTTGGTCATTCTAAGGCAAGAGCGAGCGAGGCGCTGGAGGTTTCCAGAAGGGCCGAACCTAGGCGGAGCAGTTCGGGTTGAGGGTTCAGGAGCTGACGGGAAAGGAAACCCAGCGGTGACGCCTCGCTAGTGGGGTCAGATCCAACGGGAGGGCAGGCCCGGTAGCGACAAACACCCGTGTTTGTCGCGGCGGGGAGTGCAGACAAGCTTCAAGCTTGTCGTGCGTTTTGGGTGAGAATCGTTTGGTTGAGAATCGAGCTCTTTAGCTTGTCCTCTGCGTGCCCGGCAAGATTGCCTGCCACTACTCGAAACTACGACCGCCAAGAGGGCGGCCATTCCGAAGCTGGGACCAGCGATAGTGGCGACGATTACAACTCTCGCTTGCCGTAACAGTCCACGATGTAACAGTGGCACAATCGCGAAATCCCTAGTAACTCTCTTTCTCCACCGGCCCCACCGCAAAGCAAGGAATCACGGAAGAGTCACTACATTCCCTGGGATGTCAGCCGGTAAACAAGAGCAATCTGTACAATAGGGTTCGAAAGCGGACGAGATTAGCCAGTTTTTCGTTCTCGCCGTTCCCGGTGCGGAGCGACAGCTGAGATGAGCGCACAAAAGTCGTCGGACTGGACCGAACCTGTGCTGCGGTCCGTGGCAGATAGCTCGCCCCTAGGCCTCTTCGTCGTCGACAACCGGACCGACGCTATTCTCTACTTCAACCACCTTTTTTGTGAAATGTGGAGCATTGAGAGTTTGGAGGAGGCAATGCGCCACGGTGAACTAAAAAACGGTGACATCATTCCTGACTGCCTTCCGCTGGTGAAGGATGTCCCAGCATTCGTTGAGTCCTGCAAGCCGCTGCAGAGTGAAGAGAGTCGCGCTGTCGTCGAGGATGAAGTGGAGTTCGTCGACGGGAGGACTGTCCGACGGTTTTCGACACAGATTCGCGACGTCGCAGATCGCTACTTCGGACGGCTGTACATCTTCGAGGACATTACCGAACGCAAACGGGCCGAGGAAGCCCTAGCGCGAGCGCATGCTCAGCTAGAAACACGGGTGAAGGAGCGCACGATGGCCCTTGCGGAGGCCAACGCGACCCTGGAGAAAGAGGTCGCCGAGCGAAGACGGAGTGAGCAGGCGCTGCGAGTGAGTGAAGAGCAGCTCCGTCTCGTCACCGACGCCTTGCCGGTATGTATTGCCTATGCTGATTCGGAACAGAGGCACCAATTCAATAACAAGACGTACGAAGCGTGGTTTGGCCGGAGCCGCACGGAACTCAAAGGACGACACATCAAAGAGGTTCTGGGTGTCTCCGCTTACGAGGTAATCCGCGGACATGTTGAGGCTGCACTATCCGGGCAAGCGGTGAGCTACGAAACGAGTCTGTTCCTAGGAGGCAAAGAGCGGCATGTGCTCGCGAACTACGTTCCCCACGTCGGAGAGCAAGGAGAGACGAAGGGCTATTTTGCTTTCGTAACGGACATAACCCAGCGCAAGCGGGCCGAGGAAGAGCGGCAGAAACTCGAAGCAAAGATTCAGCACGCCCAGAAGCTGGAAAGCTTGGCAGTGTTAGCCGGAGGTATCGCTCACGACTTCAATAATCTGTTGACAAGCGTAATGGGTAATGCCGAGCTGGCTCTGCTGGAAATGCAGCCTGAATCTCCCGCAAGGCCTTACGTCCAGGACGTGGTCACGGCAGCGGAGCGCGCGGCACAACTCACCAGGCAGATGTTGGCCTATTCCGGCAAAGGGCGCTTCGCCGTGGAATCACTCGACCTTTCCAAACTCGTCGAGGAGATGGCACATCTGCTAGAGGTTTCCATCTCCAAAAAAGTCGTACTCAAATACGATACTGCCGAAGGGCCTCTTCCCATCGAGGCCGACGCCACCCAGCTCCGACAGGTCGTGATGAATCTGGTAACCAACGCCGCGGAGGCGATCGGAGACCGCAGCGGGTCAGTTGCCATCCGCACTGGCGCCATGGCGGCGGATCGCGACTATCTCTCTAGGACGTATCTGGATGAGGATCTCCCCGAGGGCGACTACACCTACTTGGAGGTAGCTGACACGGGTTGTGGGATGGACCGTTCGACGCTGGAGAGAATCTTCGATCCCTTTTTCACCACCAAGTTCACCGGCCGCGGCCTGGGCCTGGCCGCGGCGCTTGGGATTGTGAGAGGTCACAAGGGAGCGATCAGAATCGACAGCCAACCGGGCCGGGGAACCATTTTCAGGGTGCTGCTCCCTACCTCACCGACCGTACTTGAGGATGATCGGCAGCCGCCGGCACAGGCTGCGGAGGGATGGCACGGGAGCGGAACGATCCTCGCGGTTGACGACGAAGAGAGTGTGCGGACTTTCGTCCAGAAAGTACTGGAAAAACACGGCTTCACCGTGGTGACCACGAAGGACGGTCGAGAGGCCCTCAACGTGTTCCGGTTGCGACACGACGAGATAGTTGCTGTTGTGCTCGACCTAACGATGCCAGTGATGGATGCGAAAGAAACGTTTCGGGAGCTGAGTCGCCTCCGTCGAGACGTTAAGGTGATCCTGACAAGTGGATACAACGAACAAGACGCAACCCGTCAATTCGGGCGGCACAAACTAGCCGGGTTCGTTGCGAAGCCCTTCCAGCCGGGCAAACTGATCGCCGTCGTGCGTCAAGTGCTGGAAGGCGGTCGCCGAGACCCTCCCTAGGAGGTCCCGAACGCCTGATGGTTCCTTTTCGATCAACTCACAACTTCGGACGGCTGCCTGAAGCGGAATTCGTTTCTTGGGGGGTAGGCGAGCTGGAGTCCCGCGACCGCCGAAACCTCAACCGTGCTCTTCGTGGCGGCAGGCGAACGTGTCGGGAACTTGCTGATCTTTGTTGATCTCGGCGGTCCCAATCTTCGGCGTGTAGTAGCCTTCGATGGTAAGTCGCTTGACGTGCCTAAAGAATCGAGCACCGGGTTCCAGCTCAGGACCCTTGGCGCGATCGAGGAACTAGCGCAACCTGCCGACTGACGCTGCACTTCGCGAACGGGGAGTTGTGCTCGCGGATAGCATAGCCGTCAAGCCAACCGAGCCCTTCGAGAAAGCGGTGTCGGTCTTCGGCGTCGCCATCGTGCAAGATCAAGTCGATGTACTCGTTCACGCGAGCTCCTTAGCTCCGGGCGTGTCCGTCGCGGGGATGATCAGTTCGCTGAGCTCGACCACGGTCTCGTTTTGGTGCTCGTCGGGTAGCAGCGGTTTCCAATCGCCTCGTCGGGCCGTCTCCGCCGAACTCGCCGCGGAAGCCGCTGCTGGGGACGCCGGCTTGGGGCGAGCCGCGTTAGCTTCCCCTGCCAGGGCTGCTCCTCACCAAACAACGCGGTTTTTAGGACATCTCTACGTTTCATCGCAGTTTGAGAATGACTCTTCGAGATAACAGTTCGACTCCCGGATGTTTGGAATCGGCCGATTCCGGCAGAGGGGAAGTTTTTTGGGCCAGTCGCTGTATCCGCCGGGCGGGGCACGAAGGGTTTACGCCAAGGGCACTCGCTTCGACCGTTTGATCTGCCGGTCTCGCGTAATCAGGCGCACGTTGTGTACCAGGCTGGTCGCGGCGATGATTTCGTCCGCCGGGTCGCCCCGGAAGTCGAGCGTCTTGATCTGGCGACAGACTGCCAGGTCGATGGGCCAGATGTCAATTCCCGACAGCGTTCGGGCGAACTCCGGGGACTCGACATCGAGCGCCACCCTCCCGAGTTGCGAAAGCTTCGCAAGCTCCCAAAGGACGATCGCGGAGATGCCCCAACGGTTCTGAACCAGTAGCCGGCGTTCGCGCTGGGTTAGATCCCCCTCGAGTGCGAAAAGGAGAATGTGTGTGTCAAGGTTTAGCATCCCAGCGCAGGCCTGTCGAAAGAAGGTCGTCCTTGGGTTTGACTTTACCTTTCATGCTGCCAATCAGCCGGGCGGACTCCCGAGCGATCGGTAGAAGCTTGGCGATGGGCTTGCCGCGCTTGGTGATTACGATCCCTTCGGGTCCCAGATGATCAAGCAAGGCAAGGCACTGTTCCTTGAACTTGGAAGCGTTCACCTGTCGCATCAGGCCTCACTGTAACAAATGGTCAATTTAGATGTCCAGTCAATTTAATCGACCAGTTCGGATCGAGCGGTCGCACCCACCTGGCGCACGCATTCCTGCGTACCGTGTGGCCATTCGTGGCGACATGGAACCGACACACGCGTCGACTCTTGCGCTGTTTGCCGACTGCTGCCTTTCTCTCTGAGGGGGGTCCCACACTGTGGTGGGAACCGGCCGGCGGACGGTCGTCTCTGCGAGGGTAACCTTAGGGGGAACACTCGCCGGGGTATGCTATCGTAAGGGTCGCCTGTCGAGCAAACATGCCCGCCACGCGACTCAAATCGCAGTTGATGAGCGCCTCGGAGATCGATCGTACGCTGGTCCGCTTGGCGCACGAGGTGGTTGAAAAGAACGAGGGCCTTGATCGGCTCGCGATTATCGGGATCCACCGCCGCGGGGCTGTCCTGGGTGAGCGGCTGGCGGATAAAATCGAGCGGCTCGAAAGCCGCCCGTTGCCGGTCGGAAGCTTGGACATTACACTCTACCGCGACGACCGTTCCGAAGTCGGCGACAAGCCGGTCGTCAACAGTACCGATATCCCTTTCGAAATCACTGGGAAAGACGTGATTCTGGTGGACGACGTGCTCTACACGGGCCGCACCACCCGGGCTGCGTTGGACGCGTTATTTGACCACGGCAGGCCCCGCACCGTGCAACTATGTACGCTCATCGATCGAGGTCATCGTCAACTGCCCGTCGAGGCGCGCTTTGTCGGCAAGGTTGTTCCTACCGGAGAGAGCGAGTCCATCGAGGTTAACGTAGACTCGATCGATGGCCGGGAAAGAGTGCTGTTGGTGGAGGGGGCGGACGAAGATTGAGCACTCTGACTCGCAAACCATCGAGCGGTTCGGACGGCTCCGCCGAGCCCACGGGGTCAGGGGCCGTTGGGCGGGAGCTGTCCCGGGGGCTCTTGGGAATAGAGAATCTCAGTCGCGAGGAGATCCAATGGCTGCTGGAGCGCGGTCGCTACCACCAGCCGATGCAGTTGCAGGCGGTGAAGAAATCCGATACTCTCCGCGGCAAGACGATCGTCAACTTGTTTTTCGAGCCTTCGACGCGTACGCGGACAAGCTTTGAAATTGCGGCCAAGCGTCTGGGCGCCGACGCGGTTTCGATCTCTGAGCAAGGATCCAGCTTGTCGAAAGGTGAGTCGCTGGTCGACACGCTCAACACATTAGCGGCGATGCGTCCCGATGTCATCGTGATGAGGCACTCGGCGTCGGGGGCGCCGCACTTTCTCTCCCGGTTTCTCAAAACGCCAATTGTGAATGCCGGGGACGGCCGGCACGAACACCCCACGCAGGCATTGCTCGACGCCGTCACGATTCTCGACTATCGGCCTTCTCTGGAAGGCTTGCGGGTCGCGATTATCGGCGATATCTCGCATAGCCGGGTGGCTCGCTCGAACGTTCACTTGCTGTCGAAGTTTGGGGCGCGGCTGGTCCTGTGTGGACCGGCCACCATGCTGCCTCGCTCTCTTGTTTCCCTGGCTCCTGGAATCACGCTGACCAACAGCATCGAAGAAGCGGTCACGGACGCGGATGTCATCATGATGCTCCGGGTGCAGCTGGAACGCCAAAACGTGCCGACATTCCCCAAGAATGAGTACTTCCAGTTTTATGGACTTGAACTTGACCATTTGCGACTGGCGCGTCCCGATGCGATCGTAATGCACCCCGGGCCCATCAATCGGGGCAGGGAGCTTTCGTCGGAAGTGGCCGACTTCCCGCGCTCGGTGATCCTGCATCAGGTCGAAAACGGCGTGGCGGTGCGAATGGCGGTGCTCGAGCGGGTGTGCGAAGCGTGCTGATAAACGCTTCGGTTTCGGAGGAAGGCGGCCGGACGCCGACTGTGCTCTTGCCGCGGCTGGGTTCTGGCGAATAAATGCATGAGTCGTCTGCTGATCAAAAACGGCCGGGTGATCGACCCGGAATCGGGTCTTGACGCGCAGCGTGATGTGCTCGTCGAGGATGGGCTGATCGCCGCAGTCGAGCCACGTCTTGAAGTCGGCGAAGCGGAGGTTTTCGACGCCTCCGGGTACGTCGTGGCGCCGGGGTTTGTCGATATTCACGTCCACTTGCGGGAACCGGGCATCGAGCACGCAGAAACGATTGAGAGCGGTGCTCGGGCAGCGGCGGCGGGTGGATTTACCTCCGTCTGTTGTATGCCGAACACCATTCCTGTCAACGACAGCCCAACGGTGACAAGTTTCATCGTGGAACGCGCACGCCGCTATGCCGCGGTGAACGTATTCCCGATCGGCGCGATCACCAAGAGCAGCGAGGGCGAGCAGCTGGCGGAGATCGGCGCCATGAAAGGCGCCGGAGCTGTCGCGATTTCTGATGACGGCCTGCCGGTCATGAACTCGGGCGTGATGCGCCGAGCCATGCGGTACGCTGATTCGTTCGGGATGACGGTTATCGACCACTGTGAGGACCTCAACTTGAGCGTCGGTGGGGATATCCACGAGGGCGAACGGGCGGTCCGCCTGGGCTTGCGGGGGATCCCAGCCGGCTCGGAAGATGTGATGGTTGCGCGGGATGTGATTCTCAGCGAGGCGTTGCAGGCTAAAGTCCACATAGCTCACATTTCCACTCGCAACTCGATCGAGATTGTTCGCCATGCTCGGCGGCTCGGCATCCCCGTGAGTTGTGAGGTGACCCCCCACCACTTTGTGCTGACCGATGCCGAAATTCCTGACTACGACAGCAATTACAAAATGAAGCCTCCTTTGCGGGGCGGCCGCGACCGAGACGCCGCACTGGATGCGCTCGCTGATGGGGTCATAGACGCCATCGCCACCGACCATGCTCCACACACGGGCAACATGAAGATGCACGAGTTCGAGCGCTGCCCGTTTGGCGTGACGGGCTTAGAGACGGCAGTCGGGCTAGCTCTTGAGCACCTGGTTCACACGGGCAGGATCGACCTGAGGCGCATGGTCGAGCTGTTCACAACCGGACCGGCGCAGGTAGTGGGACTCGATCGAGGAAGGCTCGCCGTGGGTGCTCCCGGCGACATCACTGTCTTCAGTCTTGAACGAGAGTGGACGTTTGACGTGAATCAGACGCAGTCGAAAAGCAAGAATTCACCTTTTGATCAGCACAGTTTCCGAGGCGGGCCCATTGCTACCATCGTCGCCGGCGAGTTAGTCTGGGACCACCGTCAGGACTCGTCATCGCACGTCCCCGCCCTTGGGCTGGAGACCGCGCCGGCATCCTCCTCGCCTTGAATCGACTAACTTAGAGAATCGACAAAGCCATGAATCGTTCGCAAATCCGAAACATCATCCTCCTCGCTCTGGTGCTCGCTCTTCTTGCCAGCTCCCGGGCGATCGCCAGCTTGACGATCGAATACAACTGGTGGAGCGCGCTGGGGCAATTCGAAACGTGGCTCCGGATGTTGCTCTACAAGGTGTTGCCGGCGGCGGCTGTGTCCCTGATCGCGTGGCTCACGTTGCTTTGGGCGCACGGCCGCGGGACCGCTTTCGCCGGGGCGCCCGTGGAGCGTTACTCGTGGTACTCGAAGTTGGTTGCGGTGGTGCTTTTGGTCGTCGCCATCGTTTTCGTCGGGACGTCGGTCAATCATTGGACGGTGATGGCCTACGTCGGCTCGCGAGGAATTGACTCTGCGCCCGATGCCTGGACGGACCCCGTCTTCGGCCTGCAACTGCCGTTCTACCTGTTCGAGCTCCCGTTTTATTCGCTGCTGTTGCGAGTGGTCTTTGTAGTCGCTGTGTTTTCCACGGTCATCTTCTGGGCGGCGGGCCGTGGCTGGCAACTGTTCGAGCGTGTACGCCAGTTTCGCGCCTCAGGGGGTTCTGTCGAGGAATTCGACCCCGGTCCGAACCCTTTGCTGTTGCCCGGAGCGACCCGCGCGGGGTTTGCCCGCGTCTTGGGATCGTTGGCCTTGCTGGCTTTGGCCGTATGGCTATTCCTGTCGAGGTACTCCCTGGCCATGAATCAGTACTCGTTCATGACCGGTATCGACTACGTGGATGAAAACTTCACGCTGCCGCTGCGCTGGGTAGCGATCGCGGGCGCGCTGGTGGCCATCCCCCTCGTGGCCGCCGCCCGTTACAAAATGCTGTTGATCGTCCTGGCCGCGTCACTGGGGGCGAATGTCCTGATTCCCATTGTGGTTCGTTCGGTTTATGTACGCCCTAATGAGCTGGAGCTTGAAAAGCCCTACATCGCGCGGCACATTGAAGCGACCACGCATGCCTTCGGCCTGCAGGCACGGGCAACAGAGCAGCCGTTTACGGCTTCCCGCGAGGAGATGCTGGACGTCAATGCGCACGCGACCCTAGTGGATAATATTCGCCTCTGGGATTGGCGGGCTTTCTCCGATACCATCACTCAGATTCAAGCGCTGCGTCCCTACTACCGCTTCGCCGACGTCGACATCGATCGCTACATCATCGACGGCAAGATCAAACAGGTTTTGCTCTCGCCACGGGAGATCGACGTCAACCAGTTGCCTGTTGAGGCCCGCGCCAGTTGGATCAATCCACACTTCGTCTACACGCACGGCTACGGCGTGGTGATGTCGGAGGTGAACCGTACGACCGACGACGGCCTTCCCGTGTTGTTAATCCAAGACGCCCCCCCCGAGGTCAAGATCGCGGACATCAAACTGGACCGCTCGGAGATCTACTACGGGGAGTTTACCCACGACCCCGTGTTCGTTACGACGGATCAAAAAGAGTTCGATTACCCGTCGGGCGACCAAAACATCACCTCGAGCTACGCGGGACAGGGAGGGTTTCCGATCCACTCCCTGCCGCTTCGATTGGCGGCGTCCATCACTCAGGCGGATTACAATATTTTGCTCACCGGCCAGACCAACGAAAAAAGCCGCATGATGCTCTATCGCAATGTGGGGCAACGGCTGGGGCATCTGGCGGGCTTTCTCCACTGGGAGCCGGACCCCTATCTGGTCATCACCGATGACGGCCGACTGGTCTGGATCGTCGACGGCTACACAAGCTCGAGTGCACACCCCTATTCCACCCAGCTCAATATTCCCGCATTCGGTGGGCGGACCAACTACGTCCGGAATGCGGTCAAAGCCACCGTCGACGCCTACGATGGCACGGTCGACATCTACATCTTCCAGCCGGGAGACCCCATCATTCAGGCCTATCGAAATCTCTTCCCGAAGCTTTTCAAGAGCGAGTCGGAGATGCCCGCCTCGCTGCGGCAACATGCTCGCTATCCAGAGTTGATGTTCGAGATCCAGGCCGAGATCTACCGCACCTTCCACATGCGGGACCCGGAGGTCTTCTACAACAAGGAAGACGTCTGGGACGTGGCGAAAAGCTTGTTTGGCGACACTGGAACGGCGGCGCCGATGAAGCCTACCTATATCGTGGCGAAGCTGCCGGGCGAAACCGAACCCGAATTCATCCTCATGCTGCCGTTTGCCCCGCGTAACAAAGACAACCTAATCGGCTGGATGGCCGCCCGTTGTGACGGGGACAAATTGGGGGAACTGATCTTTTATCAACTTTCGAAGCAGGAATTGGTCTTCGGGCCGAACCAGATTGAATCGCGCATCAACCAGGACCAAAACATCGCCAAGGACCTAACGCTGTGGAACCAGCAAGGGTCACGAGTCCTCCGCGGTGATATCATCGCCTTGCCGGTAGGAGACAGCTTCCTTTACGTGGAGTCGATCTACATCCAGGCTGAGACGGCCCGCATGCCCCAGCTCAAGAAAGTTGTGCTGGCCATGGGCAATCGTTTGATCTACGAAGACACCTTTGCGCAGGCCCTTGATCGCCTTAGCGGCGGGCAGTTCTTGGCCAATTTGGCGTCCGCGGGGTCGGATACCGGAGAACCTGAGGGGGACGTGGGAACCGTAGAGGCGGCAACTGCGGACCCACGCGCGGGGCGCCTTCGCGCCCTTGCCCAGCGTCTCAGGCAACTACGGGCGCAAGCCCAGCAACTGGTCGATCAGTTGGGAATCGTCGAACGGGATCTAGAGAGGTAGAAGTCGGATTCTTCTCCTGCTGCCTGTTCGACTTCCGGTCCGAAGCCAGCGGCCCCCTCCTTGCCTACGACCGCACCTTTTTCAAGTAGGCGTCCCTGGTTTCCCTTGACTCGAAATAGAGTGTCTCGCCGTTGACGACTTCCTTGATAGCCAGCTTCTCATCGATATAGGTTCCCGATTCCGGGTCGCGAACCATGTGACCCGCGGTCGTGCCCGAACCTGGCGCCGATTCCCTATTGCCTGCCTCTGCCGGCGAGTTGCTGGAAAGACCTAGGGCTTGCGACACCGCCCGAACGACGTCTTTGATGAGCCAACGCGCGAGCGCCAGCCCAACCGCGATCAGGACCAGGATAAGAAGGTTGCGCAACATAGGAGCTAAAGCAGAAGGAGCGCCGGCATGGCCGGCGCTCCTGGAACATTTAGACCGGGACCGCTCACCGGTTCTGTGCCGCTACGACGACTTTCTTTTGCGCCTCTTTCTCTTTCCCTTCTCTGGATCTTCGTACTCAGTCTCCACCTTGGTGGTCAGCCCCTGAATCATCTGCTGGGAAGCGGCTGCGTAGGGGCCGTTCGGTTCCAGTTCGAGGTATTTCTGGAAGGCCTCGACAGTTCCGGCGACGGGCTCCACCGAGCCGTCTTCCTTGATCTTTGCCGAACCGACCAGGGCCGTAGCGAGTTGATAGTAGGCTATGGCGTAGTCGGGCTGGACCTCCGTCGCTTTCTTGAAGGCGGATACCGCATCTTGAGTCCTGCCCGTGTTTATCATGACCGCGCCTAGATTGAAGTAGTAGGTGCCGGCCTTGAGCGGGTCGAGCGCCGCGGCCTTTTCCAGTTCCGCGGCGCCTTCCTCCAACCGGCCGTTCTTGGCGAGCGCAAGCCCGAGATTATTGTGGTAGTTGGCGCTCTCCGGATCCAGTTCAATGGCCTTCCGGTAGTGTGACAAGCATGACTCGAGAATCCTCGCGCGCTCGTCGCCGGCCTTGGTCAAGGCGAGATTTCCTTCCGCCAGGGCTAGATTGGCCCATACGACGTGCTGCTCAGGTTCAAGCGCGGCTGCCTCATTGAAAGAATTGACCGCCGTCTGGTAATCCTTGTCACGGTAGGCCTGCTTGCCCGCGTTGAAGGCTGCGTTGAGCTTCTTGTTCTTGCTGAGGATCTCCTCTTTTTCCTGGTTGAACTTCTCCCACTCCCTTCTTTCTTCCGGGGTCATTTGCTCGAGCTGCCGTTGGTTCGGCCCGCCTTGGTCCCGCATCTGCTGCTGATTCCGAGCCGTCGCGGCGAGGTCAAAATCGAGCTCTGCTCCCTCGGTGCCAACGCGGGCGTTTTGGACCGTATCGACGATCCTGCCGTCGATTTCCACGCTAACGTTGTAGGAGCCCAGGGGGAGTCCCCCGTGGTAGTACTTCCCCTTCTTGTTCGACTTGACCTTGTAGTTGCCACGGACCTCTATGCGCTCGATTCTAACCAGGGCTCCTTTATAAGGGTTGCCGTCCGGGCCCGTAACTTGACCGAAGACCGCGCCGGTCTGAGCCAGCGAAAGACCGCTGAACAATACGACTCCCGCCGCCAGCGAGGCGGCCATACGGGTGTGAGTTAGCATTCTCAACTCCTTGTCGTGGAACGGATTCTTCTAGCAGGATACAACATGTCCTCCCCGGAGGCCAACGCTTGCCTGCACGATTATTGTAGCTGACGTGCGGAAAGCCCATCACGTTTCTAATGTCTGAGCCGCGTAGGGGATCAAGTCCCGCTCCTCGGCCTCCTTGAACGCCTGCAGGCGGAGTACGCAACTGTCACAAATACCACAAGCCACGTCCTCTGCACGATAGCACGACCAGGTGAGGTGAAGGGGCGCTCCAAGCGCGACCCCCCGGCGCACGATCTCTGCCTTCGAGCAACCGATTAGCGGCGTCGAAACCTCGATCTTCGTCTCCGGCCGGGTGCCGCGGTCGATCACCTCCCCGAAGGCTTCGTAGTAGGCGGGCCGGCAGTCGGGGTAGCCGGAACTGTCCTGCTCGACCGCACCAACGAAGATCCTCTCCGCCCCCAGAACTTCTGCCCATGAGACCGCCGCCGACAGGAAGTGGGCGTTCCGAAACGGTACGTAAGTGATCGGGACGTGTCCTTGTTGGGCTGCTACGAGATCGGCGTTCGGGACCTCAAGCGAACGATCCGTCAGCGCCGAGCCTCCGATGGCCGTCATATAACGCTGTTCAATCCGTAGGCGGTGGGGCGCCTGGAAGTGGTCGGCGATGTCTTTGAACGCCCGCCGCTCGCGCTTCTCCGTCAACTGCCCGTAGGAAGAGTGAAGAAACGCCAGCCGATGGCTTCGAGCGGCGATGGCGGCACACACGCAGCTATCCATGCCGCCGCTTACGAGTACGACGGCGATGGGCGCTTGAGGCTTCATTGCTTCATCCTAGCCGCGTTCCACCGGGTTCGGGTATCGCTGGGATTGGCTCTTGGTTGGAGAAGTTTGCCCAAGGGCAGGTATCTTCGCGGGTACCCGTCCCCGCGCCCGACCGTATCACGGTAAGCCATTGATTACAAACCGCTTGTGCGAAATTGGCTTTGTTTCGCATTTTTCCTGTCGTTCGGCGAGCCGCGATGCTGGGTGCCGGGTTCCTCCCTCCTGAGGATGTCGGTTGTTTTGAGTGTCTCCCAGATTGCCCGAACCGGAAGAGTTCATCCGGCCCGTCTCGATCCGCGCTGCAAGCTTTGACAGCTTCAGAAGCATCGTGTAAGGTGCTGGATCGAAGCTAGTTATCGAGAATTGGCTTTGTTTCGTCATTTGATTTCCGCTGGGCCGTGAAGTCGACCGCCATGTAGTAAAACAAATTGGCGGGTCGGTCGATCCAAACGAATTGGTCTGCCTCTGGAGCGCGGTGCGACTCGTAACACTCGGTGAGCTTTTCCGCGGCCGGCCTGTTTTCGGTGAACCAACGATCTCGAAAATGGTCCCGGATCACCGCGTAAGTTTGCGGCCGACCCGATTCTTCCAATCGGAGAGACTCCATGATTTCGTCAACCACCGCGGGCTCTCGAAATCGAAATTTGACGTACACCTCTTCGGACCGCCGGAAGGAAAACTTCCGGTAATACAACTCGGTCACGCTTCCCGGCGCGACGAAGCCGAACGTGGCCTCGAAACCGGACCGGGACCACTCCGTGTCGGGTCCCTCGCGCAGCGAAAGCGGCCACGGTTGGAAGACTGCAACTGCCAGCGCAATCACGGCGGCAGAGGTGACCCATGAAAAACTCGTCAGCAGTCGGGAAACCCAAATCAAGCGGTCTTTCTGAAACAGCCTGGCGTCGGGCTGTCCTGTCAGCAGATTCCCGATCAGGGCGCCCACGGCTGGGACACCAAAGAAGAGATACGGAACCGCCGCGGCGAAAAGAAAGATGAATGATCCTTCAGCGCTATCCAGCATCATCAAGGTCAACGCGATGGCAGCCAAGGCCACCAGGACGCTTCGAATCGTGTGCAGTTGGAACGCCCACCGCGTTTGTTTGCGTTCCACACGGTTCTTGATTCGCCAGAACCTCGGGATCGCAATGGTCATGAACGCGATCGTGACGACCGGAATTCCGTAGAGCAGGCCTAGAAAAAGCAGCCTGCTGACGTAGAAACAACCCACGGCAATGAAAGTGAGGGCGGCGACAGCGGCCGGTAGTGAGAGTCGACTGGTCAAGATTCGGGCCCCGTCCTCGGACCGCGACGGGTAGGATCTCGAAATGGCGCGGAGGGCAGTCCGGAGCTCCTCATCGTCAGAACCAATTCCGACCCTGCGAGTGGGGCGCCGTTTCCCGATCTCGGAGTCTCCAGCCAGGATCAGCAAGGATTCGACTCTGGACGTGCCGAGGCATGGTTCTCTTTCCACATTGCCACGTTTCTGAACCGGGCTGCAGTCCGGATGGGTCGCCCAGGGGTGAACTTGGTGGTTCGCGGTTACAGGGAGCTTTTCAATAGGGCGCGCTGTCGAACCCGGAGGCGATTCGTGTCGGTGGTAGAATTACTCGTAGGGACTCTTTTGGAGATCGACTCCCACCTAGCCAAGCAGGCCCTGCTAGAAGCCTTGCAAGCCTTCCCTCAGTTCGGTACGCACGGTCCAGCGTTGGAGTGGCGCCCTCTGCTCAAAGGAGGCGCCTTCGTCGTGAACTTTGAAAACGCCCCACCGCGCGAGACACCCCTCGTCTGGGATTTTCAAAACGCCGTAGTGAAGCGCTATAAGAAACTTACCCAGGTCGGTGAAAGATCCGCGCAGGGTTAGCCCATGAAAGACGATCAACGCGCGAAGCGGCTTTGGAAGCAAGGCACGGAAAGCCTGATACAGGGTGACGTCCTTCAACGCGCGAAGCGGCTTTGGAAGCAAGGCACGGAAAGCCTGATACAGGGTGACGTCCTTGAAGCCGTGCGGCTCTACGAAGAGAGCATCGAAGCAAAGCCGACCGCTGAGGGCTACACCTACCGTGGGTGGGCCGTCTCCTACCTCGGACAGCTGGACGAAGCCATCGAAGACTGTAAGAGAGCTATCCGCATCGACCCCGAGTTCGGCAATCCCTACAACGACATTGGCGTGTACCTGATGCAAAAGGGACAGCTGAACGACGCCATCCCCTGGTTGGAATCCGCTAAGAAGGCCAAACGGTACGACCCGCGCCACTATCCCTACCTAAACTTAGGAAGAGTCTATTTAGCCAAGGGAGAACGAATGCGTGCGCTCGACGAGTTTGTGAAGGCCCTCGAGTTTCAGCCGGAAGACCCTGTTGTGATGGGGTTGATCCAAGAGATCAACTACACGGTCAACTGAATCGCTCCAGGATTGACGGGCTGTCGAGTCTGTCCCGCTTGGCCGCGCCCAAGACGTCGTCCACGTAGCGGGGCTTTCGCATCCCAACCAAAACACAGGAGAGACCCTCCAGGTCTGTAAGAACTCGTAGGGCCATTCGGCTCAGGGATTCGTCCCCCTCGGGATAACCGGCCGCTAGTAGTTTGGCTCGCACTTGATCCGAGACGTCTTGCTGGCGCGTCGCTAGATAATCTTGAACCTCTTCGAGCAACGTGTTGAGGGTTTTGACGAGGTCCTGCTGCCATGGGTCCCACCCGGAATGCTCCCGAAACTTCTCGCCGGCTTGGATGAGCCAGGCACGGATCGGATCGATCACATTCTGCCCGGCGATCTGTTGCCAGTGTGAAATCGACTCAACCTGAGGAATCGCGCGTAAGAAGAGTTCACTCATGGACTCGCCGCCGGCTAACTGCACCCGATCGTCCAGGGATCGCGCAAACTTCTCTTCGAGTTGGCGCAGGGGATCCACGAGCCCTTGCAAGCGTTCCGCGCCTGGAGCAGCCGCGCCAGGCAGGAGCCAATCCGCCAGCCGAATCATTTCATGGCGGTGAAATGCGTTCAAAGGGCGGTTGGCTAACACACCGAGGCCATGTTCGCGACAGAACGCTAGAACCGTTTCGCCTACGTTGTTTCTCTCCGTCGCACCACCGCCCTCGTAGAGGTTCAGGGGCAATTGCACAACCCGGAAATGGTGGTGCGCCGACAGACTTTGAGCTTGCTCGAGCGTGCGGCTAACGCTGGTCGCCGTTGTGCACCCCCGGCTTGCATCGAACGCCGGCTGACCATAGTTATTGGAGCTGATGCCGTACCACCCAATTCTTCCGACAGCGACTTTTTCCTCCAGAAACCGAAAGGCCTCGGCGATCCGGCGGTAGAATTCATCGTGGTCGACGGCGGTAAGTTTTCGCCGGTGTGCGATGTCCTCGAGGAAGTACTCGGGGTTGTGTAGCAGATAGACGTCGACGTGGTCCTGCTGCAAACGGGCTAGGGATAGATCAATCTGCGTCTCGAGAAACTCGGGATGAATACAGTGCCAGATACCAGTACCGTAGTGGACGACCTCCGGAAATGTGCGCTGCTCGGCTAGGGCCATGTTCTGTCCCTGGATATAGCCCCCCTTCGTTACGACGATCACCTTTTCTCGGGGGTAATCGGGCAGCACCTTAGCGACCAACTCTTCGGAAGCGCCGTCCCCGTAGTTTGCGCTGGTGTCGATGAGATTTCCGCCGAGGTCCAGATAGTGACGCAGGGCGGCCTCGTGCCCGGCATTGCCGTTGACAACGCGGTAGCATCCGAATCCGAACGGATGGCAGTATAGCCCCGTCGTGCCAAGCGGTCTGACTTCGTTCATTTCGGCAAGTGGTCTTGGAAGTCGTGCAGGATCGCGTGGGCCACGGTGATGGGAAGTTCGTGGCGGCGCCCGCCGGCACGGTCGTAGTCGCGTTGTAGACCGCTCCAACGCCCGGCCGTCCGGGTCTGGATTTGTACCAGCTTGCTGTCCTCGATGGTCTCACCGGGGCTGAAATTGAGTTCGCAAGCAAAGATGCGCCCCGGCTTGTCCGGGTGGTGGAGCGGTCCACCGAACTTGCGACAAATCAGGGGCCGGAACTCATAAATGCTACACAGACCATCCACTAAGGCGGGGCACGCAAGCCGCGTCTCGGGCCGGGGCAGATTCCCCCAGGCTTCTATGTAGCCGTGTTCTTGCATGATCGAGTCCCGAGCCCGCAGGTGGGCCTTGGCGTTTTGGGATAGCTTTTCTCGCTGCTGGTCAGGAAGCCCGCGGAAGCCGGTTGAGACGTAGGCTGCTTCGACCTCGCTGATCTGAAATATATGATGACAGCAATCCGTGCACCCTTGTCGGCAGTGAATCCGGTTGCCGTGCAAGCGGCGGGCGCGGGTAAACTCGTGATCTACTTCGCGCGCGACATCGAGATAGCATTGGACGAAGGGATTGGATTCTGGATCGCGAAGCGGATTTCGCATCTTGGACTTTTGGGGCCCGCCCCGCTATACCATCGTGCTCTCCGGCCGATCGCTTTAGTGGAGGACGGCGTGGTGACATAGGTTGCTTGCTGCCACAGTGCTTACCCGGACCCACGCCACCTCATAGCCGACGCTTCTTAGTTCCTTCCCTTTGTTATCGTATCTTCCATGCGGGATCCGAATCGACTTCGAAGCCATAATTGGTTCACTGGCCACGAATATGAGCACGTTTTTCATCGAGCCTGGCTGCGCTCGGAAGGCTTCGGGCCCGAGATTTTCGAGGGCAAACCCATTATCGGGATCTGTAACTCGTGGAGCGAGTTGACGAACTGCAACGCTCACCTCAGGCAGCTAGCCGAGGCCGTTAAGCGAGGCGTATGGGCCGCCGGAGGTGTTCCGCTGGAATTCCCTACGATTTCGCTCGGCGAGCCTTTTATGAGTCCCACCACGATGCTCTTCCGCAATCTGATGTCGATGGATGTCGAGGAGTCCATCGTCGCCAACCCGATGGACGCCGTGGTGCTGCTCAGTGGTTGCGACAAGACCATTCCGGCTCAGTTGATGGGCGCCGCCAGCGCCGACGTACCCGCGATCATGGTCACCGGAGGTCCGATGCTGACGGGGCGGTGGGGTCAAGGCGTGCTGGGCTCCGGCACCGATGGCCGCAAGCTTCACGAAGAGTTTCGCGCCGGGCGCATCACGGAAGAACAGTGGTGCGAGGTGGAAAGCTGCATCTCTCGCAGCGCGGGCCACTGCACGGTGATGGGGACAGCTTCCACTATGGCTTCGGTCGCCGAGGCGCTGGGCATGACTCTGCCGGGCTGCGCGGCGATCCCCGCGGTGGATTCCCGCCGTTATCAAATTGCCGAGGCCAGCGGACGCCATGTTGTCCAAATGGCTTGGGAGGACCTGCGCCCGTCGAAGATCCTGACGAGAGAAGCGTTTGACAACGCCATTCGTGCGGACATGGCACTTGGTGGTTCGACGAATGCCGTGGTGCATCTTATCGCGATCGCCGGACGTGCCGGCGTCGATCTTAAACTTTCTGATTTCGACCGTTTCTCCCGCGAGACCCCGTGTGTCGCTAACGTCAAACCCTCCGGCGAATACTTGATGGAAGATTTTTTCTACGCCGGTGGCGTGCCCGTCGTGCTGAAGGAGATCCTGCCTCTCCTTCACAAGGGCGCTCCGACCGTGAACGGCAAGACGATCGAGGAAAATGTTCGCGGAGCCCACTGCATGAATTCCGAAGTTATCCGCACCCTCGATAAGCCACTCTACTCGGAAGGCGGCACGGTCATTCTACACGGCAATCTTGCGCCCGACGGCGCAGTGCTCAAGCAAACGGCTGCTTCCCCTCATCTGCTACGGCACCGCGGACGCGCAGTAGTCTTCGAGCGATATGAGGAAATGCGAGCGCGCGTCAACGATGAAGATCTCGACGTGGACGAAAACTCCGTTCTCGTATTGAAGAACGCCGGTCCGAAGGGTGGTCCGGGTTTTCCCGAATGGGGCCACCTGCCGATTCCCACTAAGCTGCTCAAGCGAGGCGTGGAGGACATGGTGCGCATCAGCGACGCGCGGATGAGCGGGACCAGCTTCGGGACCGATGTCCTTCACGTCTCTCCCGAGGCAGCCGTGGGCGGTCCCTTGGCCGCAGTCCAGACAGGAGATGAAATCGAGCTGGATGTTCCCGATCGCAAGATCGAGATCCGGGTCGAGGAGAACGAAATCCAACGCCGTCTGGCTGACTACCGCCCGCCCGACCACGCCTACCACCGCGGCTATCGCAGGCTTTTTCTCGAACACGTCACCCAGGCTCACGAAGGGTGTGATTTCGGATTTCTCCGGTCGGTGGAAGCGTAGCCGCTATCTCACAAATGCCAAAGGAACGCAATAGCAAGAAGAGATGAGTGCGGACCTTAAGTACGCCGCAAGCCCTCGTGGTTGGGTGGGCCGACAAGTAAACGCTACGCCGTCAGGGAGGATCTAGCGGCTCGGTCCGAGCGCCCTGCGGACCGGTCGATCGGCGAATACTCGATGTCGGAGTGGTAGAGTGCGGATGACAGCCAGTGTGCTGTACTAGACGCTAATATACTTTATCGTCTAGTAAATCAAGGTCGGACCAGGCCACTGGAACGGACTGTCCGTCAACCTTGGTTCGCGCTTGGAATCGGACCAGGACCTCAGACGGGATCAGGGGCGAGATTGTTCGTTGGATCGCGATTTGAACGCAGCCTGCGGCAGACGCTTCGCGTGCGGGTAACCGGAGGGAGACGGCGGGTCAGGCGTAGGGTCGGACACCAGGAGGTGTTCGATGACACAGTTACGTAGGTTCGTGACGATCCGAGAGGCTGCCGAGGTCCTACAGGTCTCGGAGTCGACGATCCGAAGAGCCATCGCCGCCGGCTGCGCGGCCCTCTGCACCTTCGCCACCTTCCGGGGCGTGGATCTCACCCGTCTCGGCGTAGTGCTTCAGCTCCTCGAGCAGGATTGTGGTGGTCTTCCGGCTGTTCCTCTTGAACAGCGGCCACATGAGCGCTCCGATCACGGGAAGCATCTCGAACTGTGAGTTGATGGT
Organism: Bryobacterales bacterium; assembly: GCA_965248205.1. Lineage (GTDB taxonomy): Bacteria > Acidobacteriota > Terriglobia > Bryobacterales > UBA6623. The sequence goes on along the minus strand of CBDFIS010000006.1, from coordinate 3,185,573 downwards.
GACCTCCGACCGATTCGCGCCCAGAGGCTGGACAGTCCAGGTGCTGTGGACCGACTTCACGAAGAACGGGAATCCGTTCGCAATCACCTCGAACGTGAACGTGCGCTTCTCGGCGTCGAAGTGCCGGATCGGCTCGTGCACCTCGCCCAGCCTGGGCACCTGGATTACGCGGCCCTCACCCTCTGGAAGGTCCGGGTCCTGCTCCGAATGCAACACTGCGGTCGTCCAGTCGCCGATGTTGTTGTAGTCGGTCGCCAGGATCGCCCACACGGTGTCGGGGGACGCGTCGATCGTTGTGGAATTGCGGAAATTCATCTCTGATCTCCTGGTGGCAGATGCTGAACCGCAGGTGCTGCCAACCGCCCGTTGTCACATGGTTGGCACGCATACGCCACCAACCAGCCCATTCTCAAGCCCGAGACGTCAGGGGAGGAGCAGGACCTTGCCGCTGAGCTTTCCGCGCGCGAGGGCGATGAAGGCGTCTCTGGCTTGGTCGAGTGCTACTTCGGCGCCGACCTTCGGCAGCGGTATGGCGCCGCGGGTCGCTGCCGCGCAGAAACGTGCCAGAGCGGTTGGGTTGGGTTGGACACTGATGGCGGAAATCTCGACGTCGTCCTTCGTTGGGTGGGGAACGTCGTCGGGCACGGCGGAGATCAGTCTGCCGTTTGCGCGGACCAGCGGGATGGCCGCTTGGGAGGCCTGGGCGCCGACGAGGTCGATGACGAGGTCGAACGGTTCCTCGTCGAGCGTCTCAAGATCCGTCTTTCGGTCGATCGCTTGGATACCCCTGGCGCGCAGAACATCGAGATCGGCGGTGCTTGCCGTTCCCGTGACGTGAGCGTTCACATCCAGGGCGAGCTGTGCGGCGAAACCGCCCACGGCTCCTGCCGCACCGAGGATCAACACCCGGTCGCCTCTCTGAAGGTCGGCCGTGTCGATGAGCTTTTGGGCAGTGAGTCCGCAAACGGGCACGGTTGCTGCCTGGGAAGGCGAAAGCTCCGGTGGCCGTGGAGCGACGAGACTCGCGGCGGCGGCGACTTGCTCGGCGAAGGCTCCGACGCCTGTGAAGAGTTGCGGGCTGAATCCGAGCACCGGGTCACCCTCGGCGAAATGGGTGACGTTCGCGCCCACAGAGGCGACCGTTCCGGCGAAGTCCCAGCCGAGGACCTGGGGCAACGGGATCTGTCGAGTGATCACGGCGAATGCGCCGTTGACGGTCTTGAGGTCCCATGGCCCGATCGCGGCGGCCTCAACGTTCACGAGGACATCGTTCGGGCCAATCGACGGTGGATCGACATCGGCGATCGCAACGGCCTCGGGACCGGAGAAACTCTGGAGCGTCACGGCTGTCATCTGATGACTCCTCGATGCGGTGGATTCGTTGAACGGAGCTGCGTGGTGTCCATGAGCGCACCAGGAGTGATGCCGAGCAAGAACAGGCAGGCAGAGGTCCCCCCGGGCGCTGAGGGGCCTACGCCGAAACCGGGGGCCCCTACATCATGTACAGAGAGACGCCGGGCGTTCACGTGCAACAAGCCTAGCAGCTAAGGAAGTAGGCCCCTCAGCCAGGCGAGCCGCCAGTCTCGCCCAGAGCCTTGCAACCCTTCCCCCCCATAGTGTTTCACGTCGAGGTCGGGCTGTGCTAGAGGGTCTTGAGCATGCAACTCTAAAGCCCCCCAAACTACGTCCCAAGCGGCTAAATCTACCCTTGTCGGCAGGTGTTTACCTATCTTGCTTGGAAGTCCTAAAAGCCACCTAGCTGGTCGCATACCTATGATGTCTTGACATCAATATTAAAGTACATTATGATGTTTAAGTGCGTACCACTCTCACGTTGGACCCCGATGTTGCTCTGCGCCTCAAGCGGCGCGTCCGTGACCGTAAGATAACGTTTAAGCAAGCGGTGAACGAAACGTTGCGCCGTGGGCTGGAATCCTCAGGTTCCGAGGGATTGCCTAACTTCCAGGTTGAGCCTCACTCGTGCCGCTTCAAGCCGGGTGTCGATCTGGACAAGTTAAACCAACTTGTTGATGAACTCGAGAGTGAGGCCGTCCGTGACAAGCTGACGCGATGATACTGCCTGATATCAACATCCTGGTCCACGCCTACAACTCGGACTCCCCGAGGCACGACGCGGCCCGGCGCTGGTGGGAGACAACTCTGTCGGAACGTCGGCCGGTCGCTTTGACTTGGGCAACTGCTCTTGGTTTCATCCGGATCGTGACGAACCCACGAATCTTGGAAAATCCGATGCGTCCCCCTGAGGCAACGCGACGGGTCCGCTCGTGGCTGGATCACCCTCGCGTAGAGATTATTACCCCTGGCGAGGGCCACGCGGATATCCTCTTCGGTCTGCTCGCGGGGCTAGGGACGGCTGGGAATCTGACGACGGACGCCCACCTCGCGGCTCTGGCGATCGAATACCAGGCGGAGGTGGCCTCTACCGACACTGATTTCATGCGCTTCCCTCGCCTCCGCTGGTTCAATCCGTTGACGGCCAACCGTTAAAGCTAGATGCGAACCTCGAGCGCCAGGCATTGCCCACAACGCGGTTCATCCGTTCTCATGGAAAACCCATAAACCAGATCTTGAGTGCCCTCCGGCGTAGTGCTTGGCTGTGCGGAATCTTGCTGATCGCGACTGGCCAACCCGCCCCGGCTTCGTGACAGGACTCTGCCGGGAAACCGCCCACCGCTCCACCGTCCAATACGAATTCGACGTTGCGGCTCTAGGTGACCGAACCGCGTGGCGTGGCCGTCAGCCGGAAGGTCCACTATGGGTTCCCGCGGCTCGTTCGAGCTAGAAACGGGGACTTGCTCCTCTTTTACCGCGTCGGCACCACACATGCCCGCGACTACTCTGCCATCTGACAGCAGCTCCGCCGATTCGATGCCAGATATCAAGCAAGTGGTGCTTACGCTTTCGTCACCATAGGGAGTGCGAACTCCTCGACACCTGGCGAGAAGAGCAGGCTACCGATCCGTGGTACAAGTGACGGTCGCTAAAAATCGCGTGCAGCCAGCCAATTCGCTGCAGGTTAAGTTTGTTTCTTGGGTTTCTTGGGTCATGACGGGAAGCAAATTGGTGGCAGCCCCATCTTTGGCTCTTGCCTGACGTTTGCCACGGACTGCTAGTTCGGGCGGTTGCCGAACCGTTGGGAATCTTCACGGGCCGCTGTCGGTGAGTTTCGGTCGAACAGGTCCCGCGCGTCAGCTGATGGGGGCTCGGGGTTCTCGTGCCACCTTACGAGGGATTCGAGGTCGGGACTGTCCTCACTATCTTGGGGAGCCGCGGGTTGGCGGCGGGGCCTTGTCCCCGGTTTCGCCCCTCGGAGCAAGAACGCAAAGCCTGCGGCCATCAGCACCAGGTCCGATACCCCTCCGCGCAGGCCCAACCAACCTGTCGACCCGTCCAGAACGTGAAGCAAAAACAGTGTCCCTGCGCCGATGCACACGGGTGCTAACAGCAGACTGGCCCAAGATAGCGGAGTATGAAACACGATAATCGCGGGTTGCGAAAGAGTGAAGGTTCTGGGTACGACTTGACTTCACAGTAACACCGAGGCCGATCTTTGCCAGTAAAGGCGGCCCCTGAATCCGTGTGAGAATGCAACCTAGAACACCACCTACAAGGGTACTGTTTCCTATTCCTTAGTACATCTATCCCTCCCCGGCGTATGGGACTCGCACCCAGTATGGCCGGCGCTAACCTCAGGTCTTGGATATCCTCACCGTTGGGGCGTAAGGCTCGTCCTAGGTAAGTCCTAAGGGCATCGGCGAGACACGAACAGTACACTAGTTCTCTTGGCAGTTTGAGAGTTATATACCACTATGGATACTAGCCCTGGGCTCCTAGGACATGAACGAAAATACCAGCGGGTCGTTTATCGACTTCTACGAAACCCTCCAAATCAGCCCCAAGGCCGATGGCGAGACGATCCATCGCGTCTATCGGCTCCTGGCGCTGCGGTACCACCCCGACAACCGCGAAACCGGCGATCAATCAACATTTGAGGCCGTGCTCAAGGCCTATCGAGTCTTAAGCGATCCTGCGGCTCGGGCCGCTTACGACGTCAAGCACTCCAAGCGGGAGAGGCTGCGCTGGAAGATCTTTGATCAGTCGACCTCGCTGGATGCGCGGGAGATCGAAAAGCGGCAGCGTTCGGGTATCTTGTCGCTCTTGTACACGAAAAGAATCCGCGGGGGCAACAAACCCGGCATGACCCCCGCGGAGATGGAAGCGCTTCTAGATTGTGCCCTCGAGCACCTTGAATTCAGTCTCTGGTATCTGTTGGAGAAAGGGCTCATCCGGCGCGCGGATGACGCCCGTTTTGTGATCACCGCCGAGGGAGTGGATGCGGGTGACGAGCAAGGCCAACCACTTCGCGAAGACAGAATGCTGCCGGCACCGAGGGAAGTGGAGAGTCCCAAGCGTCCCATGGCCGCGGCGGTCCCCGAAGTTGCGAACGGGCACCAGCAGACTGTGAATCAAGCTCGCAACGGCCGAACAAACGGTTCGAGCGTCACGGTGAAAAGCGCCCAGGTATGGTCTGGGTCCTCCTCAAACGGATCTCCGCGCCGCAAAGCCCCAACCGTGACCGCGTTGAAGAAGGCTCCTGCTCCCAGGCAATCTCCGGCGAGGTAGCGGCCGAACCGGCTTACATTTCCCGCGAAAACCGGTTGTTCCGCTGTTGCATGCACTAGAGCGCAACTAGCCCGCACTAGCCCGCATTTCTCAACCGGGTCGCGCTAAGGGTTCCCCTCAACAACGAACTTGTGGTTCTCGACACTAAGCTCGTCTTCGACAATCTGGAGTTTCAATAGGATCTTGCCTGATGGACAGCAATTCGCATCTCCCCTGGTGGCAATGTTTTGTTCCCAGCGCAGACTGTGGAAATCGATGGGAGGGCTCTGGTGGGTCCAATAGCCGTCGGGCATGTTGTTGTAGACGTCATCCCACGTCTGGTCATGCTTGAGTTTTTTCCAGTGATTGTGGGACCAAACATATGCCGATTGCCAGCACCCTCCCGTTCCGTTGACGCAGTATTCGACGATGAGAAAAGCGTGCTTCTCGGAGTGTACGAGTGACACGTCCTTGAGGAACGTGAACTTCCGCTCGGTGGCGTCGTACCAGACAGGCTGGGAGCGGTCTTCATCGACGGATTCAAGAACTAGCGCCTCGTCGGTTTCACACGTCGATGCTTCGTGGACCGCGACGGTCCTTCGATAACGGACCAGCAAAAACTGCCTTTCGCCAACGGTTCCTAGAGGCGACATACCAACAACTTGACACTCCTGGGAAACCTCTGTGTCGTAGTTGCACGCTCGTGATTCAAACTCCGGACACTTGCCGGTGAATGCGCTCGTGGCGCTGGACTCTTGATTCCGAAAGAGAGTGCCGGGGAAGTAAGACCGTTCGTATTTGTCCATCTGCTCGCGGGTCTGGGCGCACACAACGATCGCACCGACCATCGACCAGCCGAGGATGAATAACAACAACACTCTATGCAGATGGCCGGCGCCAACGCGTCCGAACATGGTCACTCCCCCGATGCTGGAAAGGTGGAAACCACGACAATAAAGATGCACCCGGACGGGAGCTTACGACCTAGGGAAGCTCCCTCTTCCGGCGAATAGCTAGCGCGCTGCCGGAGGAGCCGTTGCTCGTGGTGCGAGCCCAAGCGCTACCTCTTTCTCCCTTGACGCTGACGCAGCGCCTCAAACAGCACAACACCCGCCGCCACGGAGACGTTCAACGAGGCGATTCGCCCGGCAACGGGTATCTTTACTAGGATGTCACACCGTTTGGCTGTCAGCTGATGGAGTCCCTTGCCCTCGCCCCCCAAAACAAGAACGGTAGCGCGGCGGTAGTCGGCTTCGTCATAGTTTTCTTCGGCCCTTTCATCGAGGCCAATCACCCAATAGCCCTTGTCCTTGAGCGTAGTCAGTGCCCGGTTGACATTGGGTGTGCGAACAACCTCCACGTATTCGAGCGCCCCGGCTGCCGCCTTCGCGACGGTTTGAGTCATTCCCGCTGAGCGCCGCGAGGGTATAACGACGGCGTCTACGCCGGCCGCATGGGCAGAACGAATAATTGCCCCCAGATTATGCGGGTCCTCAACGCCGTCAAGGACCACGATCAGGCCGGGATGGTTGATCTTTTCGGCGACCTCTTCGAGGTTGCCGTATCGTTTTGCGACGACGATTGCAATCACTCCCTGGTGAGCTTCGCCCCCGGCTAGTCGATCCAGCGCTTCTCGAGGCTCGAAGCGCAACGGTACTTTCCGCTGGCGGCACTCTTCGATAATGGCCTTGAGCCGGGGATTCCGCGCGCCTCGAGCGATGAGGACTCGTTCTAGATCCCTCCCGGCGCGCTGTGCTTCGGTGACGGCGTGGATGCCCATCAGCCGAGTCGTGCTCACCTTCGATCCTCCTGATCCGGCTGGTCTCGTGTCACGGGATGGCACCAGTGGCCTTCAACTGGCCTCCCCAACGCTGAGGCCGCTTGTCTGGGCTTCGCTATGATTAAGTCTAAAACTCGCCTTGCAAGGCTAACATGCTTCGTTTCGAAACGGCTGGTGAATCACACGGAGAAACGCTGGTGACGACCCTGACGGGTCTTCCAGCGGGTGTGCCCGTCTCCCTGGATTTCATCAACCGCCAGCTCTGGCGCAGGCAGCAGGGGTTCGGCCGTGGCGGACGGATGAAGATTGAAAGCGACAAGGCTCATATTGTATCCGGCGTGCGCCATTCGAAAACCATCGGCTCCCCGATCGCCATCCTACTCAAGAACCGGGACTGGAAGAATTGGAGCGATGCCCTGCCGGTTGAGGACGCCGAAGGCAGCGAGGGGAAGGCGAAACCTGTGAAGCGTCCCCGCCCCGGGCACGCCGATCTCGCCGGCAGTCTCAAGTACAACTTCCACGACGCGCGTTATGTCCTCGAGCGGGCTAGCGCCCGCGAAACCACTTCCCGGGTGGCGGTTGGGGCGCTGTGCAAGTTGTTCCTGGCCGAGTTTGACATTCAGTTCCTCAGCCACGTGATCGCGGTGGGCGGCGCCGCTCTTGAACGGGACGCGAGCTGGGAAGAACTCGAAGGGCTCTATCAGAAGGACGAAGTCTTGCTCAACTGTGTTGATTCGGATACGGAGCAGCGCATGAAGGCCGAAGTCGACGAGGCCTTTAAGACCGGCGACACCCGCGGCGGAGTCTTTGAAGTGGTTGCTCACAACGTCCCCGTCGGTTTGGGATCTCACATTACTTGGGACTCACGTCTCGATGGCCGCCTTGCCCAGGCCATCTTGTCGATGCAGGCTTTGAAGGCCGTTGAGATCGGTCGGGGAATGCTCGCAGCCCTTAGTCCGGGATCCAAGGTCCAAGATACGATTCACTACGACAAGCAGAGGCGGGCGTTCCACCGGGGCTCCAACCGGGCCGGCGGCCTCGAAGGCGGGATGACAAACGGGGAAGACCTCATCGTGCGCGGCTACATCAAGCCGATCTCGACTCTGAGACGGCCACTCGAATCGGTCGACCTTGATACGCGTGAACCCTCGATGGCGGCCTACGAACGCTCCGACGTCGCCGTGGTTCCGGCGGCGGGGGTCATTGCGGAAGCGATGGTGTCGATCGTTCTCGCCGGGGCGTTTTTAGAAAAGTTCGGCGGCGACTCGCTGGGCGAAACCAAACGCAACTTCGAGGGCTTTCAGAAACAGTTGCGGGAGTTTTGATTCAAGGGTGGTCCGCAGCCGCGTAGACACCGGAGGTCGACTCGCCATGAGAGAACTTGCGATTCTGACGTTTCTGACCTTGGACGGTGTCATGCAGGCGGTCCGAAGCGCTGGGGAGGATACGTCGGGTGGATTTGCCCAGGGCGGTTGGGCCGTGATGTGCGTCTACAGGCACGCGCCGAACGCGTGAAGTCGCGCTATCCGCCTCAAGATGTCTACCGTGGCATCCTGTCGGGTGCAATGAATTGCTCCCCTACGGTTAAACCGAGATGCTCAAGCCTAATTCTGTAGGGGCGCGATTCATCGCGTCCGCAATCGGCCACATCCGAAACCGTATTCTCGGAATGACGCACTGGCCTAGCAACCAGGCCGCACTCTCGACCTTTCGCCCCATCTGGAGGGATTTCTTATGGATGAGATCTACGTATCGACCGACATGGAGGCTGACGGCCCCCTGCCGGGACCGCATTCGATGCTGTCGCTTGGCTCAGCCGCCTTCACAGATTCAGGAGATCTCCTGGACACCTTTCGGGCCAACCTAAAGCCGCTTCCCGGCAGCAAGCCCAATCCCGAGACGATGGAATGGTGGAAGGATCAACCCGAGGCCTGGGCCCGCGCCACCGAAGACCCGCGCGATCCGGCTACGGTGATGAAGGAATATGCCGAGTGGCTGAAGGGTCTTCCCGGCAAGCCGCTTTTCGTCGGCTATCCGGCGAACTACGACTTCCTGTTCGTTTATTGGTACCTGATGTCTTTCGCCAAGGAAAGTCCTTTCGGTTTTCAGGCTCTGGACATCAAGACTCTCGCCGTGGCAGCTCTCGGAGTACCCTATCTGACAACTTCCAAGCGGACCATGCCGCGCGAGTGGTTCGAAGGGCTTCCACCGCACACCCATGATGCTCTCGACGATGCGATCGAGCAAGGAATGCTTTTCTTTCGCGTCCGAGAAGCGGTCCGTTCCTCCTGAGCGCTTCGCGAACCACCAACACTTGGATTCACTCTTTGCCTGCTCGCTAGAATAGGACCAGAACGCTGAGAATACGCGACTGTGCCCAGTCTGGCGAGCGAACCGACGCTATGATCCGCAAGATTGTCAAATTTGGCGACCCGGTCTTGGAGACTCCAGGCGATCCGGTGACGGAGTTCGATACACCGGAGTTACACCAGTTGATCGCGGACATGTTTGAAACGATGCACGATGCTACGGGCGTGGGTTTGGCGGCGCCCCAGGTTGGCCTTTCCCAACGGCTGACGGTCATCGATTGCTCCGCGGGTGAAGATGAAGACGAGAAGCTGGTTCTCATCAATCCGGAAATCACGTCCACGGAAGGCGAACAGGTCGGCGAAGAAGGTTGTCTCAGCGTTCCGGGGTTCCGTGAACAGGTAAAGCGTGCTTTCAAGGCAACGGCTCGCGCCCAGAACGTTAAAGGCGAATGGTTTGAAGTGACCGGCGATGAACTTCTTGCGCGGGCCATGCTACACGAAATCGATCACCTCAACGGCATACTCTTCTTTCAGCACGTGAGCCGTCTGAAGCAGGAGATCATCAAGCGCAAGATCCGCAGATTAAGGCGCAACGGAGAGTGGGATTGACGGATGCGCACTGTGTTCATGGGCACTCCGGGGCTGGCCGTACCCACTCTCGAAGCTCTCCTGCAAAAGGGGCATGAGGTTGCTTCAGTCATTACGCAGCCCGATCGCCCCGCCGGGCGCGGACGCAAGCTGACATCATCGCCGGTCAAAAGCAGGGCGCTCGAGCTAAGACTTCCGGTCGAGCAACCTGCCCGCATCAAAGCCCCGGAGGTTCTTGAGCGGCTTCAGCAACTCGACCCTGAAGTTATTGTTGTCGTTGGTTACGGGCAGATCTTGCCGCAGTCTATCCTGGATGTTCCTCGATTGGGATGTGTTAATGTTCATGCATCGTTGTTGCCGAAATACCGCGGGGCCGCGCCGATCAATTGGGCGATCGCAAATGGTGAAACGGTGACGGGTGTCACGACGATGCGCATCGAGAAGCGCCTCGATGCCGGTGATATGTTATTGAAGCGGGATGTGGAGATCGGGCCTTTTGAGAGCGCTCCTGAGCTAGCTGAGCGGCTGGCCCGGGTGGGCGCCGAGCTGTTGGTTGAAACGTTGGCCGGTCTCGAGCGAGAGACTCTTGTCGGTGAAAAGCAGGACGAGACTGAGGCAACCTACGCACCGCTGTTGAAGCGGGAAGACGGGTGGATAGACTGGAATTTGACGGCCGGCGAAGTCCTCAACCGCATCCGAGGGTTCGCTCCTTGGCCTGGTTCCTTCACGAGCCTGCGCGGGAAGCGGCTTCATGTTCGCCAGGCGCATCAGAAGGTAGGGGCGCCCGCGGCGCCGGGTGCGGTCTCCGTGGCCGACGGCAGCTTCGAAGTTGGTTGCGGTGGTGGGACAGCACTGGTTCTCGAAGAGATCCAGCTAGAAGGAAAGAAACAAATGTCGACCGCCGAATTCGCTCGCGGCTATCGGATTTCACCGAATGAAGTGTTAGGAGAAGCACTCTCGTGAGCGTCCCGTTGGGCTATCGTTTTGCATCGGCGTACGCCGGCATTCGCAAGCAGACCGATGATGACCTCACGCTGATCGTCTCGGACGTGCCGGCCGCGGCCGCGGCCGTATTCACGAAGAATGCCGTGGTGGCCGCTCCCGTTACCGTCTCGGCGGAACATTTGAGGAAGAGCGGGGGCGTCTGCCGCGCGATTGTAGCGAATGCCGGGAACGCGAACTGCGCCACGCCCACGATGCGAAAGGTAGCGCGCGCGACGGCTCAAGCGGCCGCCAAACGGTTAGGCATCCCCAGCAACCAGGTCCTTCTCGCTTCGACTGGCGTCATCGGTGAGCCGCTCGACGAGAAACTGATCTCGGCGGCGTTGCCCGGTCTAACCAAGAGCCTGGCGCCTGACGGCCTTCAGTCCGCTGCTCACGCCATCATGACCACCGACACGTTTCCCAAGATCGCGGTCGCCGAAGTAAAGACACAGCGGGGCACCGTCCGCCTGGCGGGTATGGCGAAAGGCGCTGGAATGATCCAGCCCAACATGGCGACGATGCTGAGCTTTATTCTTACGGACGCTGCTTTCGAAGCTGCCACGCTTCGGGGAATGCTGAAGCGCGCGGTCGACCGCAGCTTTAACTGCATTTCGGTTGATGGCGACACGTCGACAAACGACACGGTGTATCTATTGGCGAACGGGGCGTCCGGTGTTCGGCTCGGCGGGAAGGATCGTGCACTGTTCGAGAAGGCTCTGGGTCACTTGGCTGAAGAGCTGGCTGTCGCGATCGTGACTGATGGAGAAGGTTCGAAAAAACTGTTGACTATCGAAGTTCGCGGAGCCTCGACGGACAGCGCCGCTAACAAGCTCGCGCGGGCGATTGCCAACTCCCCCCTTGTCAAAACTGCTTTGGCGGGCGCGGATCCGAACTGGGGACGGATTCTTTCGTCGGCCGGGGCCAGCGGCGTTTCGTTCGACCCCTCCAAGGTGGACGTTTCGCTGAATGGGCATCTGGTTTGCCGTCGCGGCGTGAGAGCTGACTTTGCGGAAGAGGAAGTCCAGTCCACGATGGAAGCCGACGACTCGGTTCTGGGTTTTCAGATTCGTGGTGGCGGCCGCGGAACGGCGCGCTTTTGGACCTGCGATCTGACGGAAGACTACATCAAGATCAACGCCGAGTATCGCACGTAAGGGGTGGCATGAGATGTGGACTAGCCTGTTTGTTCACGCTGCTTTTCGGATTAGTTACCAGTTTGTCGCCACAGCCCTCTGAATCTGACGCCGGCAAGATCGCTCAGATCCTGCGGGATGCCGGGCGATCTCTCGAAGCCGGCAACGCTGCTTCCTTTCTCTTCTACTTTGACCGGAAACGCTTCGCCAGCTATTCCGCGCTGGAGTCCGACGTGGACGCGCTAACCCGCCAGAGCGAGATCGCCTCTTCGACCGAGGTCACGAAGGTCGAAGCCGAAGGTGATGCTTACCTGGTCGAAGTTGACTGGATACTGCGTCTCAGACCGATCAGCGGGCTTGGAAACGTGGACACGCGCCACAAGTTGCTGAAGCTTCGGTTCGAGAGAGTGAAGGACAAGTGGAAAATTGTGAAACTCCGGCCGATCGAATTCTTCCGCGCGATGTAGTCGCGTTATTGGGTATGCGGAAAAGGATCAAGGACCGGTCAACAGGACATGGTCTTTAGCCGAGATCAAGCCGCCCGTCGCTGAGCTACCTTCGAGTGGAGCTAGAGTGATTCCACCAATTTGTGGCTCTTCCGGGTTTTAAGTGGGCGAAGGAGCCAGATCGAGTTTCCCACAGTGGAAGTAGATGGCGTTGATGAAGTTCTGTTGATTGCGGAAACCGCGCGCCGTGGCCTTGACCCATTGAATCCTTGAGTTCAACCCCTCGCTGACCGCGTTCGTAATGCGGTGTTTCAGATACGTGAGTATGTTTTCGAGGCGAGCCGTCAACATCCGCGCTACGGTGACCATCGGCGTCAGCCGGCTGCGACTCGCCCAGCCGCGCCATTGCTCGAAGAAAGCTCGCGCCGCCGATTCGCGACGATAGTCGAACAGCCGCATCGCCGTTTCCTTCAACGCCCACGCCCGCGCCGTCTTCAAGTCGCTTTCGCGCAGCGCGCGGAACTCGCGCCAGGCGTCCTCGGAAAAGTTCGCTGGATGCCGCAGCCAAGCGTACTTCGTGCCTGTCAAACGCTCGTCGCCGAGAGCCAATAAACGCTTGTTCTCCGCCCGCCGCACCTGGTCCACCGCCTTCGCCAGATGCGCCGCGATGTGATATTTGTCGTAAACGATCTTTTTCTCCGATTCGTCGAGATGCTCCCGGGTCGAGGCGACATAAGGATCCCACATGTCCATAGCGACGGCCTCGACTCGGGCGAGTTGCTCTGCGCTCAACGTCTTCCAAAAGCCGTCCAGGCTGGCCTGGCGGCGTCCCTCGGCGACGAACAACACGCGCGAGCAGTTGAGATCGTTGACGACGGTGAGATAGCGATGGCGCTTGCGGAAGCTCTTCTCGTCGACGCCCAGGTAGGGAATCGGCTCTGCCGCGCGACGTTCGAGCCCACGTTGCACGCCGCGTTCCAGGATGCCGTGAATCTCGTCCCAGCTCAGCGCCAGCAACTCGGCGATGCCTTGCTGGCTGGCTTCCTTCAGCCACGAGATCGCGAGAGCTTCAAACAGCGCGGTGAAGCGGCTGGAAGCCTCGGCCCAGGGCAGTCGCACGACGCGCGGCCCGTGCTCGGAGCAGTCGCTGCGCGGCGGCCGGGCGTGCAGGATCGTGCGGTACTGACAGGTGTCGAGGTGACGCCAGCGGCGTTCGGGCTGATGATCGTGGAGTGCGCACACGGCGCTGCATTGGCGGCACGGCCAGCGGACTTGCTCGTCGTGTTCGAGGAAGACGTGGACTTCGCCGTCGGCTCGGCGCAGCTCCACTCGCACGACTTTCCAGGGACTTTCGATGCCCAGAATCTGGCGGTATAGCTCGCGGTCTTGCATCCCGCGAGACTACCACCGAGCCCCACTCGCCCACTAGAAACCCGGAAGAACCCAATTTGTTAATAGCTTCAGTTGTTGGGTGGTTCGGAATCTGCCGATTTGCAAGATTCTTAAGTCGCCCCAAGTTGTGTTGATTCTTGAGCATACCGTGTTCCCAAAGAAACACGGCGTCATCAATCAAAATCGCAAGTGAATCGTCGGAGAGTTCATCAGTACCGATATATTCTGAGTAGCGCTGAAAGCGCTGACGAGTAGTTTGGTCGTTCTTTCGACATTCAGGGCACCGGACACAGTCAGCATCACTGCTGTCCGGTTAAAAGTCGAATAGAATCAATTGGTTGGGGTCATAGGGGGATTCGTTTGGGGAGTCGGATGGCTGGAGTGCCTGTAAAAGGGGCATTTTTTCGAATTGCGTAACGCTGAGAATCTGTAGAATCTGGTAAAGACTCGCTTCCAGCCCGAGGCGTTTCCGGACGATGGCGATGAGCACGTAAATCGAGACAGCGATCCAGATCTGCGTCTTGACGGCGTTCTCGCTGGTGCCGTAAAACGAGTTGATTCGCAGATGTTGCTTGATCCACTTGAAGAACAACTCAATCTGCCAACGCGACTTGTAGATGTGGGCGATGGTCAGCGCCGGGAGCGCGAAGTTGTTGGTCAGAAACTTCAGCCGCTTGTTCGTCCGGGCGTCGAAGTAACTGACCCTCCGCAACGGGTCGGGATAGGCTTGGGCCGATTCGATGGCAGCCAGTATGACGGTCTGATCCGAGCGCAAGCCCGTGGATTTGTCGACGGGATGCGAGTAGCGCCGTTGGAGCAAGATGTTCTTCTTGGTTCGCACGACGAAGAACGACGAGCAGAGAGTGAACACGAAGAGGCGTTCGAAATCGACGTAGGCCCGATCCATGACGTAGAACGCGCCGGCCTCCGGGCCGATCTCGTCGAGGATGTTGATGTCGTGCACTTTGCCTCCAGTAATGCGGATGAACGTGGGAATATTGCCGTGCAGATCCAGCAGCGTGTGCATCTTCACGGCGGCTTTTTGCTTGCGGAATCTCGCCCACGGAAACAGCGACAGGCAGAGGTCGATTGTTGTCGAGTCGAGAGCGTACAGAGTCTGGTCCAAGTCCACACCGATCGGGTCGTGGGCATATAACGGCCGTGCCATGCCAATCAAGACCTGCGCGAAGTCCGCGTAGATCCGCCAGTCGCGCGACTCGTTCGCGTCGGCCAGTGTCGAGCGCGCTACCCTGCCGCGGAATCCCATGTGGTAGAGTTTGCCGTGCATCGAACGCAGGCACGTCTCGATGTCGCGGAGGCTTGCCCGATAGGTCAGCTGGGCGAATGCCATCGCAAGAAACTGATCCCAGCAGGAGAAACTTTTCAGATAGGAATCGCCGCGGTAGCGCGATACACATTTCTGAAACTCTTTGCTCGGTAGGTGCTCGATCAGTTGGGAGAAAACCGTACGGCCAAGGTTCATCCCTCATTGTGCCGCGTCCGGATGCTCCGTTCAGGCGACCATTTGCGGCCTCGGGATTTCAAATCGTTCCCGGGCAAAACAGGCCATAAGACATTGAACGGTCGAGACTTACCGTCCGATGGCGCGACTTTCCCCGGACAGCACTGAGTCAGCATCAATGTGGAACCCGAGTTCTTCGTACCAATATTGCTGCTCTTCCGCGAAGAATAGGAATCCGCGATTACAGTCACGACATTTCTTGAGAATGTCGACGTAGTAGGTTCGAGGAAAGGTGGAGTAGTTTTGCTTGGAAATGTTCGCTGGGATAGCAGATTCAGGGAAAACGGTCTGTGTCGAGTAGCCCCAATACGAATCACAAATCGCCTCCGTTGAAACAACATGCCCAGAAGGACGAACTGCGCACCCAAATCGCGGGTGTGGTACAAGGTGGCGGAGCTTGTGACGCATTTTTTCTGACATACAGATTCAGCGGTATAACATAGAGCCTACAACTGTAGCCGCTTCTTGAACAGGAACAGCAAGTTGGCGATCCCGTCGCGCCAGGGTTGAAGCTTGATTTCCCCTAGCCGCGAGGTGTACATGACGGGCATTTCGGCGAACCGGATGGTGGGGCTTTTCAAGGCCTCCACTTTGATCTCTTCCGAGAATGCCATGCCGTCGGAATCCAGCCGAATGTCTTCGAGAATGGATCGTCGGAAAACCCACATGCCTGACTGAGAATCCCGCACCCACCGAAAGAATAGGATGGACATCGTGAGCGAAAGGATCAAGTTGCCTATCTTGTGCTTCAGGCTCATCGCACGGCGATCGCGCACGGGAAATCGCGAAGCGTTCAGGAAGTCGACCGCGTGGTGATTGAAGGCTTCCAGCAAGTACGAAATTGCGTCGACCGGGTAGGAGTGGTCGCCGTCGAGGGTAACGATCACGTCACCGGTGGAGTTGGCGAAGCCCTTTTTGTAAGCTCGACCATAGCCGCGTACATCCTCTCGGATAACTTTGGCTCCATGCGAACGCGCCACGACATCCGTGCGGTCAGTCGAGCCGTTATCCACCACGATGACCTCATCGACATAGTCGGGCATGCGAGTCAGGACTTCGTCGATGCCCTGCTCTTCGTTCAGGCAGGGAATGATCACGGTGATGGTCAGGTCTCTGTACATTGTTCCAGGAGGGTCGGGTTTTTTATGGACGGCAATCAATTGGGGAAGCTGACCGCCTGCTTACTGATCGTAGCTAGACCGTCGCGCGTCTGTCATGCCGGTCGCCCGATGTTATAATCGCGGCATGCGAAAGGCTTGTGTGAGATGGCTTGCGGCGACGGCGATGAGCTCGTGTTTCTTGCTTGTCGCGACCGATCTGTCCCAGTTGTCTCGCGTTCGCTCGGTCTATGTTTGGCCAATGTACAATTCGTTCGATCAGTATCTAGCTGAGCAAATTGCCGACGAAGATGTCTTTGAGGTCGTCGTGGATCCGGAGTTCGCCACCGCGGTTCTTACCGACCGAATTGATGCTCCCTTCCTGAGTGCGCTGGAAGAGTTTTATCCTCTGGAAAAGAGCGGCGAAGCCGAAGAGGATGAGGCGGAGGGAGATGAATCGGCGTCTGGAGACAGCATCGAAGCCGGTGTCCAACTGCGGCGGCCCGCCAATCGGGCATTGAGTAGCCCAAAAGGGACGCTCTTTCTCGTCGATGTCAGCTCTCGGCGCGTGCTATGGTCTACCTTCCTCAAGGAGTTTCAGCCTAGCCCCAACAAACTCCATGACCAAGCGCGTGATGTCGTTTCAAGGCTGAAGAAGCAGCTTAATCCTGGGCTCTAGCGTCGTGTATCAGAGAAATCATTAGCACATCTAGGAAACTTTCCATGACGTGGACAGCCGAGCGTCCTTGAGGGCGCAGGCCCGCAGGCTCACGCCGGCGGCTCCGTTTGCACGCTAGCGCTGGTTCATGCAGCTGCCATTCAGATTCAGACCGCGTTCCGTGAGGGCAAGAGTTCGCTGGCCGCGCCGCGCCCCTCTTCCGGCGGGTTGTCGAGCAGCGGGCTGACAGAGTTGCCTTGCTCGAAGCGGCTCACTTTGTCACGCAGCACGTTGCGGTAGTGTTGCTCTAGTTTGCGGGTGAGCGTCTCGACGTTCCACGCTTCCTCGACCTCGCGGCGCGCCCGGCGCGCGAGATCGCGCGCGTGTTCCGGGTTGTCCAGCAGCTTCAGGACTCCGTTGGCAAACTCGTCCGCCGTGTCGGCGAGCTCCAGGTTCTCTTCGGTACCCGAGATTAGTCCCTCCGCCCCCTGTGTCGTCGAGACCACAGGGATTCCCGACGCGAAGGCTTCCAGCAGCTTGACCCGAACGCCGGACCCACTCAATACGGGGCAAACAAAGACCGTATGGCGATACAGAGACGGACGAATGTCGGCCACTCGGCCGACGAACTCGATCTTTGTATCCTCGAGGGACCGTTCGAACTGAGGGGTAACCTCGGCGCCGACAACAATCAAGCGGCTGCCCGGACGATGCTGCCGCACCTTGGGCAACACTCGCCGTGCGAAGAAGGTAAGCGCTTCCTGATTGGGCGGATGCCTGAAGTTTCCGGTGAACAACAGCGTTTCCGACTCTCTTCCTTCCGCGACGTATTCGTAACGGGTCACGTCGATGCCCGCCCGCAATCCCTCTTTGATCGGAGCCGCGTTCCAGGCGTACGTTTCCAGATAACGGCGGTTGGCTGCCGTACAGACTTGAACCGCGTCGAATTCTCGCACCACCCGCCTCTCGAACCGTAGCGCGCGCAGATACTCGTAGAAGTGGTGGACCCACACCAGAGGGTTGTCGAGAGCTTTCATTCCCCGCCGGACGAACTGAAAGTAAATGTCATGCTCGAACAAGAACGTGGCTATCCGACGAAACGGGGCGCTGTAGACCGCGAACTGCGTGTAGTCGAGCTGCAGGACGTCGATCTCGTTGACGTAGATGCTGCGGTGCAGTCGCCATACGAGATCGGGGCTGTAGAACTCCTTCGCGGCGTGGGGCAGCAGCCCGAATCGGTGAAACCGGTTCTTGTTTCGCACAGGAAACTCTGTGCTGGCGCAGATCGCTGACAGCTTTTGATTCGTGATCAGGTCCTTTTCTTCATCAAGCAGACAGAGCAGGTGGAGATTGGCCAAGCGCCGCAAATGCCGCACAGTTTGGTTCATGAAAACCGCTCCACCGTGAAGAGGCGGCTCAATGGGATAGGGTGAGACGAAAAGCACATTGAGCTGTTCTCGGCTTGGATCGACCTTGCCGAAGCGGTCTCGAAAATACCCGCCCAGCGGCCTTCGGAAGGCTTCCGTGTCGTCGATCAACGCCGACCGCTGCGCGCGAGCTCGAGATCGCAGAACCCGCCCAAACCGCCGGAAAGCCGCTCGCAGAGTTTCGGGACTGGGGCGAAGCGGAGTAGGTCCCAAGACCAACCGCAGCCAAAGCCGCGTGTGAAGCAAAACGAAGTGCCCCACCAGGCGTTTCCATTCGTGAATGTTCTTCCATGTGAAGAGTAGGTTGTTTTGCTGCAACACTTGCTGAATTTCTGTTTCAGAAGAGTGCTTGCCGATTGTGCCCCGGTGTTCGTGGTAAACGACGCTTCGGGGCTCGTAGAAAACAAACCAGCCCCGCTTCCAAGCCATATAGCTAACGTCGGCGTCCTCGAGATAGAACGGTTCCAAGAGCGGGTCGAAACCGCCCAGTTCGAGAAACTTGTCGCGATCGTAGGCCGTCGACCCCCCCCCGGCGTAGAACGTGGGAAACAGCGTGGTCACTCGATCGTCGATAACGTGCTCGACGTGCAGACGTCCCCTGCGCCACTCACCTTGGGTGAGGCCGGTTTCTTCCCTCGTGCGATTCGGATCTTCGAAGTAGATCTGAGCCGAAACCGCAAAGACCCGCGGATCCCGAAAACCTTCCAGCAAGGGCGGCAGGAAGCCTTCCGCCACATGCATGTCATTGTTCAGCAGCACGACGATTTCGTTGCGGGCGGCCCGGACGCCGGCGTTGGACCCACCACCGAATCCTTGGTTGCTTTCCAGTTCGATGACTCGCACCGACGGGAAGTTTGCTTTCAAGAATTCAGCGCTTCCGTCGCTTGAGCCGTTGTCGACAACAATGACTTCGCCTTCGGGCGTTCCTTCGATCTCGGCCAGAACCGACGGCAGGTTTCTCTCCAGGTGATGCCGTCCGTTCCAGCTGGGTATCACTATGCTGACCGCCTTCGTCGAGGGCTTGCTCTCAGGCGGATGTGGCTTGCGGGGTCGCACCCGATTCACCAGGTCGCAGACGGCGAACAGCAGCATCGTCCCCGACAACAGTAGCGGGGTGACTGCCGCCAGGAAGACGATTTCGCCGGCGGTTTTCAGTGCCGCGCTCAGAACTCGCATGAAGGTATCGCCGCTTAGCTTGCCCGAGGCTGGGGCAGCCGGCTGTTGACCGCTACACGGCAAGGAAGATGCATATAGCCATAGATGGGACTGCCACCGTGGGCCATCTGCAACGTGATTGCGTTGTCGATCCAGTCACACATGCGGTAGCCGTCGAGGGGGCCATCGGCAACGGCCGGGGAGATGGAGAAGTTGCCCGGATAGAGTTCCGGCAAATCGACGTGGAAGTCGACCGTGTGAATGTCGCCCGGCGCCATGGGAAGAAGAGTGGCATTCTCGCGCGCCGTGTTGGTCCCGGCAAAGTCAATGCCCAGATGGTTACGCATCATGAAGCCAACGTTAGGAGTGGCCAACGATTGGCGGGCCCGCACGCTAATCCGGATGGTCAGACGGCTGTGCGGGTCCATGAGCTGAATCGGTTCACCGTGTTCGTCGAGGGCGGCGACTCCGATTACCTCCGCGGCCCCGTTGCCGTGACGAAAGTCGATGTTGGGGATAGTTTCGACGACCTCCGGAGCTGTTGTTGCCGATCGTTCCGGGTGCTCTCCGCGGCGCGGCTGCTTCAGCTGAAGGTACTCGGCGTCTTTTTCAATCATTCGCGCAAGATACTGACGGACGACTTTTTCCGGGTCGCCGATCTCGACGATGCGGCCGTTTTCGAGCCACATCACTTCGGTGGCGATGGCTTTAACGTCGGCCATGCTGTGCGAGACGAAAAGAATCGTCACTTGACGACGCCGCAACTCATGAACCTTACGCATGCAGCGCTGCCGAAAATAGTAATCGCCGACGGCGAGCGCCTCGTCGACGAGCAAGATTTCCGGTTCCACGTTGATCGCCACGGCGAAGGCCAACCGCACCAGCATGCCGGAGGAGTAGGTCTTGACGGGTTGGTTGATGAAGTCGCCGATTTCAGCAAACGCCTCAATGTCCCCGTAACGCTGCTGAATCTCCTTGGACGACAGACCGAGGATCGTCCCATTAAGGAAAACGTTTTCCCGCCCGCTGAACTCAGGGTTGAACCCCGCTCCAAGCTCGAGCAAGGCAGAAAGTCGACCGGACATTTCAACCTCGCCCTGAGTGGGCGGAAAGATGTTCGCCGCCAGCTGAAGAGTGGTGCTTTTGCCCGAACCGTTCTCCCCGATCAAGCAGAAAGTACTTCCCTTCTCAACCTCGAACGAAACGTCCCGCAGGGCCCAGAAATCGCGGTGCCGGCGCAGGCGGTTGAAGGAGACCAATTCTTTGAGCCGGTCTCCAGGCGAGGCATAGAGCGGATAGCCCTTCGAGACCGAGTGAAAGGCGAGGGAAGTCATCAGTCCGTGAGCCGTGAACCGTGAGCTGTGAGCCGCGAGCCGTGAGCCGCCCTGCTTGGCCTATGGAAGGTCATGTCTGTAGAAACCTAACCCTATGGCACCGGGCAACCCTGCACTCAGCCAACACTACTGTCCGCCGGCTTGCTCCCGCAGCGCACAGCCTACAGCACGTCGGCGAAGCCGCGCTTCGTGTAGCGGAAAAACAAGCCTCCGATGACGAGAGAGCAGACCGCAAGAGTAGCGAGGACAAGCACATCGCTACCGTCCGGCAACCGGTTTCCGAGAACACTGTCGCGATAGCCGCGTACGACGTACGCCAGCGGATTGAGCGCCAGCAGAACGCGCAGTTTCTCGCCAAACACGTTCTCGTAAACCGCCTCGTAAAGGAAAAT
Source organism: Bryobacterales bacterium (assembly GCA_965248205.1). Lineage (GTDB taxonomy): Bacteria > Acidobacteriota > Terriglobia > Bryobacterales > UBA6623. Next base: position 3,164,733 of record CBDFIS010000006.1, on the reverse strand, counting down.
GGGGGTAAGCCAGAACCATACGATCAGCACCACGGCGAGCACCTGCGCCGTATCTCGGAGGTAGACGTGCAACGCCGCGGCGATCCAAGCCAATCCCAGGCTCAGCATACCAACGAGCACAAAGTAGACTGGTAGGACGAGCAGAGTTACGCTAACTCGCTGCTCCCACACGGCAACGGCTCCCACCAACAACACCATCGCCAGAACGTGACTGATTAGGGTCGAGAGGTAGATGCTGAGCGGCACGATCTCGGCCGGGAAAACGCTTTTCTTGATTAGACTCGCGTAGTCGATCAGCGAGGATGCTGAGCGCTGCAGGGTTTCGGAAAACAGCAGCCAAGGCAACATTCCAGCGAACAGGAACAGAGCGTACTTGTCAGTAACTTCGCCACGCGGCAGATGGGATCGCAGTAACCCTTGGAAAACGAACGTGTAGACCGCCAACAGCACCAGCGGATGGATCAAACCCCATACCCAGCCGACCGCTGAGCCGACATAGCGCTGCTCGAAATCCCGCCGGACCAGCTGGTAGACCAGACTTCGGTTGCGGAACAGCAACGTCAAGAAGTAGAAGCCCGGGAATCGAGTTTTGGGACCCATCCCTTGGGAGGGTAGCGGAGAGGCGCTGGTGTGTCAACGCCGGAACTTATTGAAAAATGAGGGCAAAAGAAAAGGTGGCATGAGCCGACCTCTCATGCCACCAATCTCTCTTGTGGGTTCGCAAAGAGAAGCAACTGGCAGTCTATTGTCTGGCAGTTTCGCAATGTAAGACGTCCGACAGACGGTTTTTTTCGTCACGGACGGCGACAAAATTGTGAATTCGACTCTAAGTAGTTGAAAAATAAGGGTGTTGTTTTTCACCGTCGTGTTACAATTCAGACAGAGAACGAAGGTCACCGACTTTTAGACGCTGCTCGGCGTCTTTACTATTGCTCGGAGCTGGAATTGATTTTCCGAGAAGTGGAGGACCGCGACCTAATCCTGCGTGCACGTCGAGGTGACGTGGACGCCTTTAACATGCTTGTCTCCCGTTGGGAAAAGCCGATCTACAACTACCTGTTGAGGCAGGTGCAGCGGCGGGAAGACGCCCTAGACCTCTCACAAGAGACCTTCTTGAAGGTCTACCGTAACCTGGGCCGACTGCAGGAGATCGACCGCTTTTCGCCATGGCTGTTTCGGATCGCTCACAACGAGATGGTCTCGCTCTACCGGCGCAAAGCAAGGCTCAGTGATGAGGAAGTGCCGGAGACGATTGAGGGCAGCGCTATCTCGTTTGCCGGTTCATCGACCTACCCGGTCGAGTTGAACCTGGCAGTGCGGCGGGCGTTGGAACTGCTCACAGGCGAACAGCGGGAAACCGTGGTGTTAAAGGTTTATCAGGGCTTCAAGTTCCATGAGATCGCGGAGATCCTAGACTGCCCGGTTTCGACGATCAAGTCCCGGCTCTACAGCGCGTTCGAGTTGCTCCGGGGTGTGATCGCCCCGGTAGCGGGGCCAACGGCCCAGAACTCGAACTGAGGAAAACGAAGAGGTGGCCCTATGTCAGACTCACCCTACGACCTAAGAGATTATCTTTTTGGCGAGTTGACTCCCCAGCAACAGCGGGAGGTCGAACACTGCCTGAAGACCTCTAGCGAGGCCCGGGAAGAGCTCGAGCAGCTCAAAACTACCGAGAGCGCACTGCTCAGCATTCCCGATGAGGAAGTTCCCCGTCGCATTGCGTTTGTCTCGGACAAGGTTTTTGAGCCCTCGCTCAGTTTGCGCCTTTGGAGAGATTTCTGGGGCGCCGCGCCGCGACTCGCTTTCGGGCTGGCGGCGATCTTGCTCGTGATGTTTGCCGGGCTCTGGTGGGTCCAGCCTTCGCTCACAGTAGACCGCGACAGATGGACTCTCGCTTTCGGGGAGCAGGCTCATCCCGCCGCGACCGAACAACTAGTCCTCCAGGTTCAGCAAGCTTTGGAGGAAAGTGAGATCCGCCAGCAAGAGATCATGGCCCGGCTGGCCGCCTGGCAGGGGGTGGAATCCGCCTCTGAGTGGCAGGCCGCAGTCGCGGAGCTCGGGGAAGACTGGTACCAAGCTTGGCGAATGCGCCGCAACCGGCTTCGATCTATCACTCGCTCAGCTCACTTTGACCAGACCGCCAATTGGTGATCACCATGCTTCGACGATCATTGAGCTTGCTGCTACTAGGCGCCGCGATGCTGTCCGGCGCCCCGCCCGAGGCCGAAAGCGACCTGGGGAAACAACTCAAAAGAGTCGAGCGTTCGATTGACGGCCGGTTTGAGCAAGCCATCCACCCGTCGCCGATGGCTCTGGTCGGTGTAACTCGCGGCTTCTATCTACAGGGGTTCGGCGCCGTCTTTTCGCTCGAAGTGAACGTCGTCCCGACACCCAACATCAGCCCTTTCTTTCGGGGATACAACGAGGAGCAAAAGCGGAATCTCAATCGCCGCAAGAAGGAACAGCTCAAGCCGTTAGAAGCTCGGGCGCGGGAGATCTTGACCGAAGAGGTGGCTAAGGTCGAAGCGCTGCCGGCCGATGAGGCGGTTGCGCTGGCGATCTCGCTGTTCTACTACAACTGGGAAGACATCGGCGGTTTGCCTTTCCAGCTTGTTGTTCAGGCTCCTAAGCAGGTTCTGCTCGACCGCGGAGCTGGACGCTTGACTGATTCAGAGTTCAACCGGCAAGTCGAGGTGACGTCCCGCTTCTAGTGGGCAGCCCATCTACTGTAGATGAAGGTACGCTGGATCGCCTGTGCCACCGACTTTTGCAAAGGCAAATCGTCATGAGTCGCCATGAACCCCTACACCCAGGGCATGAAAATAGAGCCCAAGCGTCTCACGGCACGGCCTATTTCAAAGCAGAAACACAGGCGAGAGGACGGAAGCATGTCGCTGCGGTTAGGTGAAAGGCTGATCCAGAAAGGCCTTCTTGAGGCTCCGGACCTCGAACGGGCCCTGGACCTCCAGAAAGAGCGCGGCGACAAACTGGGACGCATCTTGATCGACCTAGGCTTCGTCGCACCGCGGGACGTTCTGCAGACTTTGGCGGAGCAGCTTGAAATCTCCCTATTAACGAGCGACGACTTTCCGGCTGTGCTTCCCGAACTCAAAGGGATTGCCCCTCGCTACATGAGGCAGTTCCGGTTTCTGCCGGTTTCCAAGGAAGATTCGAGCGTGACGGTAGCCATGAGCGACCCGCTCGACTTTGAAACCTTGGCGACAATCCGCAATTTCACGGGATTCGAAGTGAAGACGGCTCTCGCCGCCGAGCAAGATCTTCTCGACACGATTGACAAATACTTCGGCGAGGAGGAGGAGCCGGAATCCGAAAGGGCGGGTTCGGAAGGCGACGACGCAGCAGAGATTGAGCAACTTCGCGACATGGCCAGTGAAGCGCCGGTGATCCGGTTGGTCAACAACATGATCTCGCAGGCGATCGACCAGCGGGCCAGCGATATCCATATCGAGCCCTTTGAAAAAGACTTCCACATTCGTTATCGGGTCGACGGCGTACTACACGAACAGGAACCGCCTCCCCGGGAGTTGCGGTCTGCCGTGACCTCGAGGATCAAGCTCATGGCGAAGCTCAACATCGCCGAGCGACGCCTCCCGCAAGACGGCCGCATCAAGATCAAGGTCGTCGGTCACGAAGTCGATTTACGTGTTTCGACGCTACCCACCTTGTATGGGGAAAGCGTGGTCATGCGTCTGCTCGACCGTAGCGCGACCGACTTCTATGATTTGACCCGGCTCGGCTTTGACGATCAGATGCTCTCGCGAATGGGGTTTTACACTTCGCTGCCCCACGGCGTCTTCTTGGTCACCGGACCGACCGGCAGTGGAAAGTCGACGACCCTTTATTCGGCTCTGAAGCGAATCAACAGTACCGAAAAGAAGATCATCACGATCGAGGACCCGGTTGAGTATCAGATGGATGGCATTAACCAGATCCACGTCAACCCGCAAATCGGTCTGACTTTCGCGGCTGGGTTGCGCCATATCGTCCGCCAGGACCCCGATGTCATCATGGTCGGCGAGATCCGGGACCGCGAAACGGCCGACATCGCCATTCGATCGGCCCTGACAGGACACTTCGTCTACTCCACCCTCCACACCAACGACGCCCCCAGCGCCATCACGCGGTTGACCGACATGGGGGTCGAAAACTATCTGCTGACCTCTTCCTTGGTCGGTGTACTGGCGCAGCGGCTTGTCCGCCTGATCTGCCGCGACTGCCGGGCCAAGGACGGTCTCGTGGATGCTCCCGACGGAACCCGGGTCGAATCCTGGCGAGGCGAAGGCTGCGACTCGTGTGCGGGCACCGGCTATTCCGGACGGGTCGGGATATTCGAAATGATGGAGTTGAATGAAGACCTGCGCGGGCTGATCATGGCCAATGCAGACGCCTCCCGGTTGACCGAGCAGGCACGGCGCAACGGCATGAGGAACTTGCGCGAAGACGGTTGGGAAAAGGTTGCCGCCGGAGTGACCACCGTCGAGGAAGTGATGCGCGTGACGCAGGAGTTTTAGGTTCACGGTCCAACCGATCATGTCCACCTTCCACTACCGCGCGCTAGCCACCGACGGCAAGGTCCGTAGCGGCACGCTGTCAAGCGGTGACGAAGCAGCCGCCGTGCGCGAGCTACGCCGGCAGGGAATGACGCCGGTGTTCATCGGGACGTCTCGGCCGGGTGGCTTGTCGCTGAAACTCCCCAGTTTTACGCGGCACCGTTCGGGGGACGTACTGCACTTCACGCAGGAGATTGCCACTCTGCTGGACGCCGGCATTCCGCTCGACCGCGCTTTGTCGATCACCGCCGAATTGACCGAGCGGAAACACTTTCGTTCCGTCATAGACGACGTCCTGCGTGCGCTGCGCTCGGGATCGTCTTTCGCCGATAGCTTGGGCACCCGCCCCGAGTGCTTCTCGGAACTCTACCTCAGCATGGTCCGGGCGGGTGAAGTGAGCGGAACGCTGCCGCTCACCATGGACCGCTTGGCCGAGTTCGAGCGTTCGCGGGACGAGTTGCGCGGCTATATCATCTCGTCACTGACTTATCCGGCTTTGCTGAGCGTTGTGGGTGCCGGCTCCATCTTCGTGTTGCTTCGGTTTGTGATCCCGAAGTTTGCCGAGGCTTTTACGCAATCGAATATCATCATGCCGACACCGATGCGGATGCTGCTTGGCGTGAGCGACGCGGTGGGCGTTTACGGCGTACCGGTGATTGCGTTGTTGGTTTTGGGTGTTGTCGGACTTCGGTACTACATCAGTACACCCGCGGGCGGGCTTGCCTGGGACCGCTTCCAGCTCAGAATCCCGCTGCTCGGGAGTGCGCTGCAGAAGGCCGACACCGCTCGCTTCGCGCGGGCCATGGCGACGCTCGTCCAAAGCGCGGTGCCACTGGTTCAAGCGATCAAGATTGCACGCGGAATCTTGTCGAACCGCATCCTTTCGGGCGCCCTGGATGCGGTTGCCCAAGGTGTCAAGCGCGGCGAAGGCATCGCCGCACCGCTGCGAAAGACCGGCCAGTTTCCGCCGCTGGCCGGACACTTACTGACTGTCGGGGAGGAGACAGGCAGCCTCGACCGCATGTTCGATCGCATGGCGGACATCTACGACAAGGACACCCGCGAGGCCGTCAAGCGTTTTACCGCACTGTTTGAGCCTGTCGTCATTCTTTTTATGGGAGTGATCGTAGGCGCTATGATTCTAAGTATCATGTTGGCGATTACAAGCATCCAGCAGACAGGGCTCTAGCCATGAGGAACAAACTAAAAACAACCCCACCAACGAAGCCTCGAAACGCTGGCATCACCTTGATCGAGATGCTGGTGGTCATCACGATTATCGCGCTGTTTTCCGCGATCGCGTACCAGCGCCTGACACCCGCGCTTGATCAGGGTCGCAGGACGGCTGCCCAAGCGCAAATCGAGAGCTTCGCCGGCGCCCTCCAGCGGTTCAACATCGAACACGCAAGGTTCCCGTCCCAGGAGGAAGGGCTCCAGTCGTTGCGCCCCTATTTGACCAAAGACATCCCCAGCGACCCCTGGAAGCGGCCCTACGTCTACCGTTATCCCGGCGAGCATGGCCCCGAGCCGGACCTGCTTTGCTATGGCGCGGACGGATCCCCTGGGGGTGAGGGTCCCGATGAAGACGTGGTCAGTTGGAAGTGATGACGGTTGAGCCGTGAGGCGTGAACCGGACTTCCCGTCTCAAGTCCGTCCTTTCTTCTTTCGTTAGCGTCCTTTCTAACAAGGCGATGAGCCACGGTCTCAACTCGCAGAAGGGCACGGCATGCCGTGCCCCTACGGCGCTTTTTTGCGGGTTGCAGCTCGCGCCTCAGCGACCTCATGGAACGACCGATCATCGGCTCGCGGCTTACGGTTCACGGCTCAACGGCTCAGAGAAGCGCGGCATCACGCTCATCGAGCTTCTCGTCGCCATGGCGATCATCGCGCTGATGGTCAGCATCTCGTATCCCACGATGACGAGGGGCCTGGACGGCATCCGCCTGAAGACAGCGGTTGACCGTGCCGGGACGTTTTTCAATGCCGCGCGGCAGGCGGCCGACCGCCGCCAGGAGCCTGTGCAGTTCACGGTTGATCCCAACCGGAACCAGCTGACCACGCTTTCCGCGGACGGAGCCTGGGAAGATCATTTGGTTCTGGACAAGAGCACGAAGATGGCTTTCCCCCCCAAGATGCAAAGCCTGATCCTCTACCCAGGTGACCCGCCGCCTGAGTTCCGGCTTCTTCTGAAGAGTCCCGATGGCGCGAGCGCCGGCCTCAAGGTCAACGTCTTCACGGGTGTACCGGAGGAGTGGGACGGTCCCTGAGACCTCGCACAATGAGCCGCACCCGGATCGCTCGAAGTCGCCGAACAACGTGGTCCCTGCGGCATTGGCACCGCAATGAGTCCGCGGCCTGACGCCCACGGCTCTGTCTTCCAGGATCCGACCCTTCCGTTTGCGGCGACCGATTTACTCTATGTAGCGTGCGAAAAACGAGGTCTAGCGAAATGAAAACGCGATTCTGCGGCCTCTAGCGGGGGTCGAGCGGCCATTTCGAGGGGGTTTTGGGCAAGAATCCGGGGGGCTTGGAGCGAATTGGCCTGGCTCTACCCGGTTTTTCACCATCCCCAGGGTCCGTATGAGCCAAAAATCCGGCCACTCCCGCCACCGACTGTGACAATTCCGCGCCTGGACGGCACGCTATCTAACACGAACAACGCCACTTAACTCGCAAACAGGGTTAGTGGCAGTGCCAAACGGCCGCAAGTCTCGGCAGAACGACCGCCGAGCCATGCGTTACAGGACCTAATCGCCCCGGCCGTGTTCAGGCTCAGCCAACGGCCACACGCGGGCCCGCGCCCTGACAGGTGCTCGACGCAAGTCCCGGAAAACCGCCGCGGTAGCCAAGTGCGCGGAAGACAGTTGCCGACGCCGGGGCGGCCCACGAGGGGCGCCCCGGGTACGGCTTGATGAGGTGCGGCTCCTTTGGTATCGCGCGGAGCTGCCAAAACGGTTTGGGATCGATCCCGTTGTTCTGTGTAACGCGGTCGGGTGATCGGCTCACCGACGGAGGCCATAAAGGAGGACTTCAATCCCGGCCGGGGTGCACCGGTCTGTCGCTCCCTGAAGGGCCGGCGCTTTTACGGGCCCAGAGTAACATCGCACGGGGAGGGTAGATGAGTGAGGGCAAGGTGATCTAGTTGATCGTGTGCGAGTTAGAAATTTCGAAATGCGGTGACGAGGTTTCGGGAGGGGAATCGGCCGTTGGCACGGCCGATTCTTTTGCCCCACCCCAACCCCCGCTCGGCCGCCACGGGCGGGCCGAGCGCCGAAAGGAACGGACCAGGATGCGACCAGCCGGGGCTGACGCCCCGGGCCAGCGTTAATGGAATGTTGCCAGCCGTTGTGTAGTGCAGGCCCGGAAAGATGCCCGCTGCCCATGGTGTTAACTGAGGCGGTCCCGGTTTCGGTCCGAGGCTGTCCCGGTTCCCCGGTTTCCCCCATCGTTCCTTCCGCCCTTTCAGGGCTCGACTCTGTTCAATTCCTATCCTAGGGTTCCGCCGTTCCGGCTCCACCCTAGGCTAGATTCCGGCGCCGCTTCGCGGCTCAAACGTCGTGAGAGCCGCCTGGCGGCGGCTCGGACAAACAGGAGTATTTGTCCCTACGGAGCTCGATCGATAATGGCCTGGCCGCGTTCACGTTGACCGCTCACTGGCGTTCGCGGCTCTTTTTCCTGCTGTCGCGTGGCCTTCGGATGAGCGAGTCTTGGAAAAGGCCGCAAGTCTCGGCAAAACGACCGCCGAGCCATGCGCTACCGGATCTGCCCATGAATCAGAATGTCCCCCTTCGCCAATCTTGCCTGAGCCGGGCGGAGAACCAACCGTAACTCATTGATTGTAATTGGCTTGCTAGAAATTGGGTTTGTTTCGTATTTTCCCCTGTGCCCCAGTGTCAATGCCGGTCTTTGCGGTTTCCCACAATGCGGGTGGATCAACTGCCCCCGTCGGACGGTGAACGAATGGCTTCGGGCCGAGCCGGAACCGTGCGCCTCCGCGGGGCCCGCGCCCTGACGGGTCTGTGAAAAACCCCTGGGTAGAGGAAGGTATGAAAAAATGCTGGGACAGTCAGCCCGCGGCGGAAGCTGCGATTGATTCTACGCGACTTCTAGGACGCCGCTTGTGACAGTCCCTGATTTTTTCTCACCTTCCTCTACCCGCGCCTCTCGCAAGTCATTGATAAAGCGCCCCGTCCATGGCCGAGCGCCAGGCCCATATTCGATATCATAAGTTATTTGAAAATAGGCAGTTGCTCCCCAATTGGGTTTGTTTCGTAATTTCCTTTTCCGGCCTTTTGGCCCGGCCCGAACCTGGCCCCCCAAGCTTCTGGTTTCATTTTACCCGGCGAGGCCAAATTTTCTTCGACGCGAGGACTTAAGTCATTGTAAATTCTAGAGGTTCCCGTCGGTGACGCTCAGGAGGGGTTGGGGGCGGTGGTGAAGGTCCAAATCATAATTCTTTCTGAATCGGGCTCGCTGCGGGAGGCCCTACTATCCGCGAACGCCATTCCGCCGGCGAAAGGCGAAAAGCCACGGGTCTGGAAACGGCACCAGCCCCGCCCTACGGGACTCGGCAGCCGCGCTGTGCGAATAGGTCCCATAAGCCTAGTCGAGAAGTGTGCAGGGGCGCGCAGTGCGGGAAATCCGCACGCTGGGTGCGAAGTGGTGGCGGCTGGAAACGGAGCTACGGACTTTGCTAAACGGGCACGAAGGGGGGAAACCCCGGATACAGCCAAGCAGGCGTCCTAACGGGCCATCGCGCCAGTTCCCGACCCAACGGCTTGTTCGCGACATCTATCCGCGAAGAGGTAGAATTGGACCGTCGTGATCGGTCAAACTGTCAGCCACTACCGCATCACCGACAAGCTCGGTGAGGGTGGCATGGGCGTCGTCTACAAGGCCGAGGACACGTCCCTAGATCGTCCCGTTGCGCTAAAGTTCCTGGCACCCCATCTTGTCTCAGATCAGGAAATCCGTAAGCGGTTCGAGCGCGAGGCCAAAGCCGCCGCTGCCTTGAATCATCCGAACGTCTGCACTGTCCACGAGATTGACGAGGCCGAAGGAAAGACCTTCATCGCGATGGCGTTGATCGAAGGCGAGTCCCTGGACAAGAAGATCGAGCTTGGTCCGCTAAAGCTTGAGGAAGCCCTCGACATCGCCCGGCAAATTGCCAAGGGTTTGGAAGCCGCTCACAAGAAGGGCGTCTTCCACCGCGACGTCAAGCCGCAAAACATCATGGTCGGCGAGGATGGCCACGTCACCATCATGGACTTCGGCTTGGCTCAGCTCGCCCAAGCTTCTCGGCTGACCCGCACCGATGAAACCATGGGCACGACGGCCTACATGAGCCCCGAGCAGACCCAGGGCTCGGGCACGGATCACCGTACCGACGTCTGGTCCCTCGGTGTCGTGCTCTACGAAATGGTTACGGGCCAGCAGCCGTTCAAGGGTCACTACGACAAAGCCGTCATGTATTCGATCACCAACGAAGAGCCGGAGCCAATGACAGCGCTGCGGACGGGCGTCCCGATGGAGCTGGAGTGGCTCGTCGGAAAGTGCCTGGCGAAGGAAGTCAGCGAGCGATACCAGAGTACTGCGGATATGGTCGTGGACCTGGAGACGCTAAGGAAGAAACTCGAATCCGGCAAGCCCACGATCTTGAGAGCGCAGGCTGCGAGTCAGACGGTGATAACGCAGCCGACAGCAACGGAGGAATTCTCCCCAGGTCCCCTGGCTCGATACAGGGTCATCGAGGACATAGAGGAAGCGGATGACTCGATCAAATACCTAGCGGAAGACACTGAGCTGCATCGGTCTGTCGCGATCCGAGTATTGCCGCAGTCCTCGGAGCAGCAGATCGAGCGCGCGCAACGCCGCAAACAAACGCTGCTCCTGGCGACTACAGCGCTGGCCATGCTTCTCGCCCTGATCTTCGCCTTCTTCCCGCTGTTCTCCCCGGCTCCGGTCGCCGAAACTCCCCTGCGCCGCTTCGCCATTGCGCCGCCGGCAAGCGTCACATCGGACGTATGGGGAGATGGTATGTTCGACAACTCTCTCGCGATTTCACCCAACGCAAGGCACATCGCCTTTATCGAGGGCGGCGGGCAAGGAAGGCTGTGGGTTCAGGATCTGGACCAGCAGCAACCGCGCGCGATCGAGGGTACAGAAGGGGCAAGGAGTCCGTTCTGGTCGCCGGACAGCACCGTCATCGGCTTTGCCGCCGGTGGAGAAGTCAAGAAGGTCTCCGTTCGAGGTGGTCTGGCCAGCCGGGTTTGTGAGTTACCCGGCGAGCATTTCCACGGAGGAACCTGGAGTCCCGACGGCGAGGTGATCGTCTTCAGCTCTGGCCCTTCAGCCCAACCCCACAGCCTCTACCAGGTCCCCGCGCGCGGCGGCACGCCCGGCCTTCTGTTGGCGCCGGAGGATTTGGATCAGGCTTCAGAAGGGGCTGTTAAGTATACGGCCTGGTCCCATTTCCTGCCCTCGGAAGCCGGGGCTCGCGTCCTGGTGTTCACATTCGGAACCGAGAGCGAACAGACCATGGTGGTCAAGGATCTGGATCTGGAAACCGGTCAGAGAGAGCTTCTGGGGCCCGGTGCGGCTCCTGTCTATTCCAACACCGGCCACCTGTTATACGCGACAAGTCCAACAAGCACCGATCTGTGGGCGCTGCCCTTTTCTTTGGAGACGCTACGGGCTACTGGGGAGGCCTTCCCTGTTTCAGAGAACAGCCGTTACGCTACGGTGGCAACGGATGAAACGCTGGTTTACCTCGACCTTTCCGGCTCCTCGGGGCAACAGCAACTGGTTTGGGTTGACCGCGATGGCAAGCAAGTTGAAGAGATCGGTCAAGCACAGGACGGAATACGTTGGGCAGCACTCTCCCCCGATGGCCGCTGGGTGGCGGTTGCGGTGCTGGAGGCCTCCAATCCGGACGTGTGGGTTTGGGATCTTGCCCGACGGGGGGTCAGCACACGTTTGAGCAGCGCCCCGGACTGGGACGCTATGCCGGTGTGGTCGCCCGGAGGCGACGAGGTAGCGTTTGTGTCCCTTCGGGCGGGCAATCCCGATATCTATCTGCGGCGGGCCGACGGCGGTGGGGAGGAGCAGGCGGTGGCGGTCACGTCGCAAAGCGAGTGGCCATCCGACTGGTCCAAGGATGGGAAGTATCTTCTCTACGATCAATACGATCAATCCGACCCCGAAACCGGGCGTGATCTCTGGTACCTGGAGCGCGGCGAGGACGGCAGCGGCTGGGAGCCGCACCCATTCTTGCAAGAACCCTCGGCGCAAGCTGCGCCCAAATTCTCACCCAATGGCCGGTATGTGGCCTACGTCTCGGACGAATCAGGTCAGCGGGAAGTCTATGTACAACCGTTTCCCGAGGGTGGCCGCAAGGTGACGGTGTCGAGCGGCGACGGGAGCCAATTGCGCTGGAGCCGAGACGGGAAAGAACTGTTCTATGTGCAAGGGGAGAAACTCATGGTGGTGGCGGTTTCGACGGAAGGGGAATTCTCGGCCGGCTTGCCGACGGAACTGTTCGAGCATCCGGGACTGCGGGGCGGCCTTAACAACCCGAACTACGATGTTTCGCTGGATGGGCAAAGGTTCATTTTGGCCGAGCCGGTCGGCTACGAAGAAACGGAAGCTCCTCAGCCGACTATACGTGTCGTCGAAAACTGGTTCACCGAGTTTGAAGATCGGCAGCAGGACTAAGTTCCACGAAACGAACCACATAGGCGCTCTTTCGCGGATTGATGTTGCGAAATCGGGTTTCGTCCAACTGATATGGTGTGACCTGTGAAGCCGGGTTTCGAAAAGCGGCTTTGCAGCGCTTCGCGCGCTGGATCGAGGATCACGGGGGCCACTAACCGGTATTTCTCACGACAGAACTGTAGGGGCGGGTCACCGTGCCCGCCCAGAGAGGTTTTTGCGGGGTTTGGTCGCGTGATCGAATAGGACGCGGTGTGAATCCGACGCCTGGGCGGACACGGCGGTCCGCCCCTACAAGTAACCTTCCGTTCAACGCTGGTCCATCCAGACCCCCGTGAGAACTGCGGACCAGGACAGGTCGTCTTTCCAGTCAGCCCAAGCGTCTCTTTGTTGGGGACACGTGTGACGAGAGCGAAGCGGGGAAGTTGCGCTGCGGTTCTTGAAGCCAAGACGCCATCCGCTAATGGGTCTGTGAAGAAACCCTGGGTACAGGAAGCTGTGAAAAAATGCTGGGACAGTCAGCCCGCGGCGGAAGCTGCGATTGATTCTACGCGACTTCTAGGGCGCCGCTTGTGACAGTCCCTGATTTTTTCACAGCTTCCTGTACCCGTGCCTCCCGCAAGTCATTGATAAAGCGCCTCGTCCGTGCATGATGCTTAGGACCGTCCCCGGTTTTTTCACAGACTCTAATGGGCACGGCATGCCGTGCCCCTACGGTCTTACACAACGCCTCGCACGGATTTCGCTTTGCGCCCGCTCACACTCGCGGCTCGGCGAAGGGGCGCCCTACCTTTCTCCGGCGGCCCAAGGTTTGCGGCGCACGACTCGAGGCTTCAGCCTGCTCGAAATGATTGTGGCGACCGCCATCCTCGGCATCGCCATTATCGGGCTGATGACGCTTACCACCACGGTGTTGGCGAACGCCGCGCGCATTCGCGAGTACGATCGGGCGGCCATGCTGGCCCGCACCACAATGAACCAACTATTGGTCGAGGAACCTTTGCCGCTAGGAAGGAATTTGACTGGGACGTATGAATCGGGCTTGGGTTGGGAAGCGAGAGTGGAGCCGTTTTTCATGCCAACCCCTCCCCAAGCCGGAAGCACAATGCTGGTTCGGATCAGGCTCAGCGTCTGGTGGGATTCCGATGGGCGGCGCAAGCGGCTCAAGTTAGAGAGTTTCCGGCGAATGATCATCCGGCCGGAGCATGGACTGGAATGGTGACGTTAGCCGTGAACAGATTGGCCGCAAGCCCTGAAATGAGCCTGGAGTCGGATCGACAGGAGGGCACGGCATGCCGTGCCCCTACTGCTCTTCTCGGAAACCCCTCCTCTCTAGAGCTGCGAACGGGCCCTTCGGTTCAACGGTCTAGGGGTTCACGGCTAACGACTCGCGGCTCACGGTCCGGTATGACGCTTATCGAGGTCATCGTGGCCATGAGCCTGCTCGGGTTACTTTCCGTCGGTTTGTTCACTGCTTTTCAGGTCGGTGCTTCTTCCTGGCTCACGACGCGTGAGCGGTTGATGCTTGACCGCAACATTGCCGGCCAGAATCAACGCTTCCACGCGCTCTTGGCAGGAATTGTTCCGCTGGAGGCCGAGGTTCCACCCGACCGGGCGATTGGCGTGCGTCCGTTCCGGTTTTTTCAAGGCGAGCCGCAATCGATGCGTTTCGTTACTTCGCATTCGATCACGGCCGGAGCGCGGGGAGGCCTGCGAATCACAGAGCTCCAAGTTGTCGCCGCACCGAACAAAGGACAGCGCGTGCTGCTGAATCAACTGCCCTATCGCGGGCCGCTCAGCGCCGGGAGTTTCGTCATCGGATGGGTTCCCATCCCGGAGCCACCGGGGCGTCAACTCGCTTTCGAGCCGATCCGCCTCCTGCCCAACGTATCGTTGATCATCGCCGACCAATTGGCCGATTGCAGCTTCCGATATCTCGAAAGGCCTCGTAGTCGCGATCTGCCTTCAAGATGGGTTTCGGTATGGAACGATCCAGACCGGCTGCCGGGTGCGATCACGATCAACATGACACCGGCCTCCCGAGAAACGCGGCTCTTGCCGGTGTCCATAACGACCCCCGTCCGCGCCGAGTATGTACAACCGCTGGAGAACACTCTCCCGAACTATCCCGATGGGAGACCTCGAGGAACGGGTTTCTTCCGCGGACCGACAGGAGGTCGCGGGTGACGGCCTCCGCTAGACGATCTTCGCGCTTGGGCAGCGCACTGTTGGCTGTGCTTTGGTTCTCGACTGCTCTGTCAGCCATTGCCTTCACGCTTTCCATGACGGTGCGAACCGAAATGGACCGCGCCGCCCTCAACATGGACGATGCTCGAGCCTACTTTCTTGCCCACGGAGCGATCGAAGCGGCCATGATGCAGCTGGCCGATCGCTCCTCGCGCGGTGAATTCGACGGCCTCAGTGCGTTTCGTCCCGGCCAACGCTTTCTCCGGATTGTCTTTCCTACAGGAGAGGTAGAGGTCGAGATCATCGGTGAGGCCGGTAAGCTTGACCTCAACCGGGCTCCGCCTCAGGCATTGGCAAGAGTGTTGGCCGCCAGCGGTCTTGATCCGGCGGCCTCCCTAACGATGGCGTTTAACATCGTGGACAGCCGAACTGGCCGTTCGCGATCCCCGGACGCGGCGTCCCTTTCGTCTTTCTCGTCCTCTCGGGCGTCCTTCAAGCAGTTGGAAGATTTGCTGATGGTGCCGGGCATCGATCCCCAAGTCCTATACGGCACCTTCATACGGAATCGAATGGGTCAACTGGTTCGGGTAGGTGGCCTGTATCACCATGTGACGCTGTGGGGATCGGGGGCGGTCGATATCAACTACGCTTCGATTGAGTTACTTAGGGCGGCCGGATTGAGCGAATCGCTGATCGAGACAATTGTCAGGATACGCTCCCAGCGGCCCATCCAAGCCCAGGACGGGCTTCTGGCGGGGCTGGCGAACCTAAACCCGGACATCCGGCTCGGTCACGCCGGCACGGCACAAGCCTACACTTTGTGGGCGACAGCTCGCGTCGGCAGGGGCCGCGCCAAGCGGCTGCTTGGCGCCTTGGTTCAACAGGGGTCGACAAACCGAGCTTTCCGAATGCACGTCACTCGGTGGTACGACACAGGCTTTTAGGCGATGCAGTTGAAACACATTCTTCGCTGGGGGGCCGGATGCGGCATTGAAGTGCGCGGGTCGGATTTGCGCGTGGTGGCGGTCAAGTCTCGCCCCGGCAGCTTCAAAGTATTGGGACGGATCGAGATAGCCGACTTCCGGAGGCGACCGCCTGCCGAGTGGGGCGCCGAATATGCCACTCTCCTCAAGGACCTGAAACTATCCCACTTAGCCGCCACCGTCAGTTTGCCGCGGTCGGAGATCGTGGTTCGGCAACTGAGCCTGCCTCCCCTGAATCGCAAAGAGCTTGGTGCTGCCGTTGGGTACCAGTTAGAGACTTTGCACCCCTACGAGACCGATCAGGTCTACACCGCCTTTGCCCCGTTGGGAGAGACCGCCGAAGGAGTCACCCGGGTGCCGGTGGCGGTTCTGATCGCCCAAAAGACGATCGTGGACGGTTACGCGGACTTGTTTGAGTCCGCCGGTGTCGCCGTGGCTTCTTTCACGGCGGGGGCTGCCGCCTTCTATACGGGCGTACGAGTGCGCTGGGACTCGCCACCTGTCCCCTTCCTGGTTGCGGATTTCCAGCGAACCAGGATCGAGATATACGGGGAGGGGAAGAACCGGCCTCTATTCAGTGGCGCCTTTGAGTCGCAGTCACCAGAGAGAGTCTTAGGTCTAGCCGGGGCTGATTTGCGACTACAGGAAAGCGAGCCCGCCTCCGTTGTGTTCTGCGGAGCTGATGGGGGCGAAGATGACTCTGCCCCCCCTCAGATTGCACAGGACCTCGGAGACACTTTCAGCTTTCGCTCGGCGACAGAGCTGTTGCCGTGTCCGGCGGCCGCCGTACCCGAGTTTGACGAAGGAAGGGACGCTGCGGCCCTGGCAGTCGCGCTGGACTCAGCCTGTCCGCGACTTGGTTGGCAAGCAAACTTGCTGCCTACGGCACGAAGGAAGCGGAATTCGCACTGGTTGTACGCGCCGACAGCGGTCCTCGTCGCGGCGCTGATCCTATTAGTGTTTGCCTACCCTCTTCGACGGGTGATTCAGGATCGTAGCTACCTCCAGGCGCTGGAAGCCGAAACCGCGCGGCTCGAGCAAGACGTGAGCAGAGTTGCGGCTGCGAGATCACAGGGGCAAGAGACCGCAACGCGAATCGAGGTGTTGAAGTCCCTCCGCGCACGTTCTGAAGCGGACCTCAGGATCGTAAGCGAGCTTTCTCAACAGTTGCCCGATACGGCATGGCTCTCGAACCTGGAGATCCGTGATGAGGTTGTTCAGATGTACGGCGAGGCGGTCGCTGCTGCACCCCTTTTGGCCACTATTAACGGAGCTCCGGCACTCGAGAGCGCAGCGTTCACGACGTCGCTCGTCAAGACCGACAACGGCGAGCGCTTTCAGATTGCCGTGCAACGAAGTCTCACGATGCCAGAGCCGGATGTCGAAGCCGCGGGCGCGGCGGCCGGTTTGTTAGCTCCGAGTCCGATAGTCGAGGAGTCAGCTCCCTCCCCGGCCCCTGACGCTGAAGAGGAGCGGTGATGGCCCTCGAGATCCAAAGCCGTGACCGGCGTGCTTTGACTATCCTGCTCGCTGCGGGGGCGCTGTTCGCCATCATGCAGCTGGATTTCTTCTTTCCGTCAACAGGGTCACCACTGGTGGGTGGCTCGATCGACGATGCGCAGGAACGCTTCTTGGATGCTCAGGTTAAGGCGCGGCAGAAACCTCTGGTTGAGGCCGAGTCCCAGGAGGCGGCCAAGGTGCTGGCCGGGTTCGAGAGCGGCCTGTTGCAGGCCGAGAGCGCCGAACTGGCCAAGGCCGAGATGCGAGAAGTGGTCGGCAATCTGCTAGTCGCGGAAGGCATCACGATGAAGGCTTCGCGTTTTGGCAATGTCGAACTCGAGCAGGATCACTTCGCGCAGGTGCCTTTGACCGTCGATTTTGACTGCCGCGTCGAGCAGTTCGTGAACTGGATGACGACTCTGTCGAACAGCGACCGCCTTCTAACCACACGCCGCATTGTCCTCCGCCCGGCTAATACGGAAACGAAGGCCGTGCGCGCCCAAGTTACAGTCTCGGGATACCTCCCGGTTTCTAGAACGCCCGAACTTGTGGAGCAGCGACGAACCTCCACCCCAGGGGGCCTGCCATGAGTCGCAACCTGGTTCTCCTGAACTTGGCCTTACTAGCGGTCCTCGTTGCGGGTGCGGCGGAACTCTATAGCCGGACGAAGGACGCCAGGCAGCGCTACGACATCTTCGAAAAAACAGGATCCGGTCAGGGGACACACGCCTTTTCTCGACCGGACAAGCGGGCAGCGATGCGCCCCTCCGATTATATAGCGGTGGTCGATCGCCTCTTGTTTTCCAAGGATCGTAATCCGATTGTCACCGTGGAAGTGCCGTCGCCTGAAGTGGCCGATCGCCCCGATCTGCCACGTTTCATTGGCTTGATGGACTTGGGAGACGGCCCGATCGCTTTAATGGCTTCCGACTCGAAGGCAACGCCCAAACCTGTTGCCCGCGGCGAGAAGGTAGGCGAGTTCACGTTCGTGGAAGCTCAGGGGGATTCCATCACTTTTCAGTGGCAAGACGAAACCATCGAGGTTTCGCAGGCGGAACTGAAAGGATCACCGGACCAGGCCACCACCGGGTCGCAGAATCCACTCCGCTCTGCGGCAGTGCGGCCCCAAGCGGCGTCTACAGCAAGGCTTGATCCCCAGCGAGAAGGGCAGGTCGGCGGACAGTACAACATTGGTCCCGAACTGGCGGGGCGGCCGGGTGTGCATTCGTCCGATCCGAAAGACACGTCTCGGCACGGCACCGAGCACGAAGGTTTCGTCAAGACCGTAAAGAAAACACCGTTTGGGACCCAGTCTTGGTGGACGAAAAAACAGCAGCAATAGAAAGGGAATACGAATATGATCGGCATCGCGGTTGTTCTAGCGCTTTCGACTTTGTTGGTGGCCGGCGAGAATGCGGCCGACAAAAAGCAAGACTCGGCCAAAAAGTCATCGCCGGAGGGTCAAGGCAAGATCAAGCAGACGCCGTTCGGTCCGGTCAAAGTGGTGGCCGAACCCCGCAAGCCACACTCGTTGCGGGCAGACCCAATGATCACCGTCGAGCAACAGGGAGACACCGCCGTCTTCACGCGGAAGACGCCTTTCGGTGTTCAGACCTGGAAGAAGCGCCTGACGGAACTTGATGCAGTCGAGAAGCAACTGCTGAAGCGGGAGCACGGCAATAAGGCCGAGCAGGCGACTCGCGAAGGCAATTCAACCGCTCCACCCGCTTCCGACCCGGCCCGGGAAGCTACCACGACTCGGGACCGGAACAAGGAACCCGCTCGGAAGAAGACCCAGTGATTCCGGGGCGACCGAGAGCAAAGGTAAAATCATGCGATACGTTTGTCTATTGACGCTGCTTCTCGCGTCCGCACTATTAGCGCAACAGCAACAGAACCCCGCGTCACCGCAGCAGCCGTCGGAACCGACGGACGAGGCCGGGCAGACAAGCACCCAGTCGTCACCGGCTCCGGCTGCTGAGCCTGCTCCTCAGTCAGATGAGGCTGAGGCAAGCCCGTCGGCAACTCCGGCCGCTCTTCAGGTCTCCCCGGCGGGCGGCGCGTCGCCCCCCGCTCAACAACCGGCGGCCGCCGGCTCGCCCGCGCCCCAAGGCGCCGCGGCCCAAGCACCTCCGCAGTCCAACCAGGCGCAGCCTTCTTCCGCATCACGGCCCAGGGGTCTCTCATTCCGTTTTCGGGGGGCCAGTTTGCATGAATTCATTGACGTCGTGGCCCGGTCCTTGGAAATCAACTACATTCTTGATCCCACCGTCGGGGACGCCGCGGTCACGATTAATACCTACGGCAGCCTGCGCCGCGATGACTTGTTGCCGCTCCTGCAGGAGATCCTAAGAATCCACGGAGCAGTTGCCGTCCAAGTAGGCAACCTCTACCGCATCGTCCCCTCCGCGGAGGCGCCCAAGTTGCCCGTTTCTCCACAGTTGGACGCCGGTCGTGACCTGCCGGATGACGAACGGTTGATTCTCAACGTCATCCGACTGCAATATTCTCCGGCTGTCGACCTTGGCAAGGTGCTGGAGCCCTTCTTGGGCGAAGGGGCAAAGTATTCCGTCATCGAGCCGCTCAACATCCTGATCTTGCTCGATAACAGCCGTAACATGCGGCGCACCATCGAGCTCATCGAGCTGTTCGACACCGAGGAGATGGTCCTGCAGCGCATTCGCTTGTTCGAGGTCAAGAATAGTCTCGCTAAGACGCTGGCGGATGAGCTGAAACAGGTGTTTACGGCCTTTTCGATCTCGGACGACCAGTCGGCGGTTCAATTCGTCCCGATCGACAGGATCAATTCCATCCTCGTTGTTAGCGGCGCCACCCGCGTCTTCGACGAAGTCGAAACGTGGATCAAGAAGCTTGACAAATCGGTGACGGTTGGCGGCGTCCAAAACTTCGTCTACCGGGTGCAGTACGGCTTAGCCCCCGCCCTCGCCGGAACCCTGCTGTCGCTGTATGGCTACGGCGGGTACGGTGGCGGCGGCTACGGAGGAGGTGGTTTCGGCGGCGGCTATGGTGGTGGCTACGGTGGCGGTTACGGAGGCGGCTACGGTGGCGGCTACGGTGGAGGTTTGGGTGGTTTTGGTCCCAGTGGTATGGGTGGACGCGGCGGCAGCGGTGGCGGCCGTGGCGGGGGCGGCCGTGGCGGGTTCGGCGGCGGCGGAGGAATTATCCGCCTTCCTGGATCTTTGCTTGGGGGTGAGGGTGGGGCTGTCGGACCCGGCGCCATGCCGGATGAGACCGGCGCTCTGCTGGGGCCCGAAGGCGTTGCTCCCGGGGCCGCGATCGGAATTCGAATCGTGCCTGACGTAATCAACAATCTGATTGTCGTTCAGGCCACTCAACAGGAGTGGGAGATCATTCGCAAGACTCTCCGACAGCTGGATTTTCCCCCGCGGCAAGTCCTTATCGACGCCAACGTTTATGAAGTCTCGCTGTCGGGGGCGCTCGCCAGCGGAGTTTCGGCCTTCTTGCGCTCCCAGGGAGGTACGGGGCTGAACGAAAGAAAGCTCCTCGGAGAATTCGGCGGTGGGGCCTTGAATCTGTCGATGGGAGCACTAGTCGGAACGACCCGGGAGCTCGCTGTTTTCCTCAGCGCCAGCCAGGGTGACGGTCGGACGAAGATTATATCCGCGCCCTCGATCATCGCAACTGACAATATCCCCGCCACCATTACGTCGGGTCAGTCCATCCCCACCCTGTCCTCGCAAGCATTGGCCGGAGGAGCTCAGGCGGATGGTTCATCGCTGTTCACGAATACCGTGAGCAACATCCAAACGGGGATCACCCTGTCCATTACGCCTCGGGTCAACGCCTCGGGCATTGTCACCATGGAAGTCAACCAGGAGGTCAGCTCTCCCTTGCCCCCGACGGGCGCGATCGGATCTCCAACCATCGACCGCCGTAATGTTCAGACTCAAGTGACGGTCGCTGACGGCGACACCGTGGCACTGGGCGGCGTCATGCAGGAAACGAACATCTACTCCCGCGACCGTGTTCCGTTCTTGGGCAAGATTCCGTTTCTGGGGGGCATGTTTGACAGTACAAGTATCTCGAAATCGAAGACGGAACTCATCATTTTGATTACGCCCCGAGTGATCTACGACGAGCATGAAATCGTCACCGCCACCGCGGAGCTAAAATCCAGATTGCGAGGCCTGCGCAAGGTCATGCGATAGTGACCCGAGAGAACCCGCGGGCTTGGCGCCCGTGGCGAGAATAAAGGTGGCGAAGAATCGGGTACAGGAAGCTGTGAAAAAATGCTGGGACAGTCAGCCCGCGGCGGAAGCTGCGATTGATTCTACGCGACTTCATAGGACGCCGCTTGTGACAGTCCCTGATTTTTTCACAGCTTCCAGCCAGCCAATTCGCTTCAGGCTAAGTGCTCTGTTTCGAGGGCCAGGATGGAGAGCGAATTGGTGGCAGTCCATGGCAGTCCCCATTTTTCGCTCCCACCCGACTCTTGCCACGGGCTGCTTGGCGCCGTTTGGCCTGTTCCGACCCGGGCCAATCAGGGCGCGGCCTTGACTAACGCCTGCCCGAGACAGTAACCTTCCTCGAAGGCTGGCTCAAGACCTAGGCGTTCTGTGCTGCAACTTTTCAGGAAGCCGATGCCGTCTCAAGCACAGCCTAGCAACGAGGGGAGGTCCGGCAAGGGCGTCCTTCTGTCGAGACCTGGTGAGGTCGCGCAAGGGAGGCTCTCCGCAGGGCGTTCGGGGGGTCGGCTTGGCCGCGAAAGAGCGTACGGGATGGCCCAAATCGGCAGAATTGCCCAAAAGCCGATAAAGTGTAGGATGCCTTACACTGTGGCTCACTAGGGAGTAGGTCGGACAACTTTTTATGATGAGCCCTCTAGGCCGTTTGGCATAGGTCTTTGGTTTCGCTAGAATATTTCTTTGGTTTTTCACTTGACTAGTACTTGGTGGGTGTGTTAAAAATTTACAAGTTACACTCCAAAAGTGTAATCGGATGGGTGGGTTTCATCGCTGGTGCTTTTTGTCATCTCTTGTGGGGTGACGGATCATCAGGGGCGCCTCCTCCATCTAGTCCAGTCAGGCTGGCTTTTCTCGAGGAAGTTGACCTGGCACATTTTTGGAAGTGAAAACAAACTTACGTAAGTTACACACACTTCTTGTGGATAGAAGGAGAGGAAAATGGCAGCTTTGAAAAAAACTTGACTTTTGCTGGCACTGACGTTCATGGTGCTGGCCTTTACGTCGACTGCGAACGCCCAGCTTCCGTTGGGCGTCATTCAGTGTTCTGCTACGCCGGTCACGCCGCTCGTGCGGGCCGAAGGCGTGGCTGAAGCCTCAGGCGACATCGACATAACCTGTTCCAATACCCCTGGGGTTAGCGAAGATGTCGAACTGTACTTGATTACCAACCTCAACGTGTTAGCGACCAACACGAACTTCACCAACCCGATCGGCCTCGTAACCGGTCCCGGTGTAGGTGACGACACGACGGATGCCGTGGTGATCATCAACTCGAACCACAGTATGTTCCCCTCGGCAACCTCGGACGTGCCTCCCTCGGGCGGCGATGAGGTCGACAGCCGTTTCCCGGGGCCACAGTTCTTGACACTGTCAGGCGACACCTTGCTGACGGCGAATGGGCTGCAGTTTCCGGTTCCGGGCGCCCCGAACGATCCTGCAGCTGCTATAGGTGGCGGTTGCCTGGGCGGCTTTGACGATAGTAGCGACCTTGGCTGTTTCCCGACAACTACTACGATCAAGATCGGCAACATTCGGAACAATGTTTCCGGGCTGGCGTCTCCGGCGCAGGTTAGCGTCATCGTGAGCATGACGGGGCCGACCAATATCCCAATATTCCCCAACGTGCTGAATATCGCTCTTCCGCTGATAGGGCTTACCTGGGAGATTGGACCAGAAGATGATGTTCCCCTTATCGGTCTGCAGTGTGAGGACGACAGTAAGCACGTCACCGTTACTCTGAACGAGGGCTTCGCTACGTCATTCAAGACCATCGGCGTGCCCACCTTTATCCCGGGCAACACCCAGTGGGAGTCCGGCTATTATCCCGCATTTCCAATTTGATTTCGGCATCCCGACCTTGCAGCGGCCTTCAGCGTCTTTATTTATAGGGGTTCAAGCCCTGTCAGGACGCACGGAGGCCAACACCCAATGGGTGAAAAAGAAAACAAGCCGTTTCAGCTCACCTTCAACGGATTTCTGAAAGTCGATTTCCAAGGATCGCGCGTCACCTCGGATGGTGGCCTGATTCTCATTCGGGAACTGGACGAGCGGCTCGGACTGGGCAAGCTGATCGACGAGCATCTGACGGATTCGCGGCAAGGCACAAACAAGAAGTTCCCACTGGCCGACCTGGTGCGGCAATCGGTCTACAGCCGCCTCGCCGGCTACGAGGATCTCAACGATGCTGCCCGTGTCTCGGCTGACCCGACTTTTCGTCTGATCGGCTCGAAGAAGAACTGGGATCGCGGCGGGGCGCTTACGTCGCGTCTACAAAGCTTTGAGGCAGAGCTGCTGGCCAGTGAAGAGAACCTGCTTGGGCTGATGGCGGTGAACCGCGAGTTGGTCGCTCAAGCCCAAGCGCAGGACGAGTCCGAGCGTGTCGTGCTCGATATGGACTCCACGGAAAGCCCGGTCCACGGTCAGCAGGAAGGCAGCGCTTACAACGGCCATTTCGAGTCCACCTGCTACCACCCGCTGTTGCTGTTCAACCAGCACGGTGATTGTCTGGCGGCGAAGCTGCGAGCGGGTAACGTGTCCAGCGCCGAGGACTGGGACGAACTGCTGCTGCCCGAGATCGAGCGCCAACAGGGAGAAGGCAAGCAAGTGACGTTCCGCGCCGACGCCGCCTTCGCCAAGCCGGAGATCTACGAGGCGTTGGAGGATCGCGGAGTGGACTACGTCATTCGCATCCCAGCAAACAAGAACCTGGAGTTGGAGATCGAAGAGATTCTGTTCCGTCCGCCGGGCAGGCCGAGCCTGAAGCCACTAGTGCGCTACAAGAGCTTCCGCTATCAGGCCGCGAGTTGGTCGAAGCCTCGGCGGGTTGTGGCCAAGGTTGAGCACCACCAAGGCGAGTTGTTTCCTCGCGTCGGGTTCATCGTCACGAGCATGAGCTTGCCCAGTCGGTCGCTGGTGCGCTTCTACAACAAGCGCGGCACGGCCGAGCAATGGATCAAGGAAGGCAAGCAGGCAACCCACTGGACACGGCTGTCCTGTCATCGTTTCCGGGCAAACGAGGTGCGTTTGCAGTTGAGCGTGTTGGCCTACAACCTGGGGAACCTGTGGCGGCGGCTGGGGCTGGCGCAGAGGATCAAGAACTGGTCGCTGACGAGCTTGCAGCATCGGTTGATGAAAACCGGAGGACGGCTGGTCAAGCATGCCCGCTATTACTGGCTGCTGTTGGCCGAGGGGCATCTCAACCGCAAGCTGTTCGCTGAGATGCTGGGGCGGATCTGGGCGCTGCCTGTGCCAGGCGGGTAACGGGCGACGGCTGCGACGGAGAAGAGACGCTGGGTTGCTGAAGAGGGAACTACTCGGAGCCGTGTCGGCGAAAAGCCCTCCAGCGAGCTGGAACGCGGCGATCGAGCGGCATTCAGCGACCCAAACGGGAGCGAACGGAGCATCGATCGTGAGAGGAAGACGAAGACCTTGCACCCGAGCCGCGGATCGGAGTATCCTGACCATCGCGGGATGGCCAAAACGGAAATTCCAGTCAAACAGATTCAAGTACCACCATTTCGAGAAGTAGAAATCCGCCTGAGTGAGGTCCGCGTTGTAATACACCGTCGAAAAACTAACGATCGAGTAGCCCCACCGCTGTAGGAATTCCGTCAACCGGTTCTTCCGCAGCAATCGCCTCACCGGGCGCCAGTCAGCCTTGTCCTTCAAATCGGCGGCCACGAGGCTGTCTATGTATTCGGCGTTTAGAGTGGCCGTTACCGAGAGAGCGGTAAGAGAATAATTCGCCAGGCTGCCCTGGGCGACGTAAAACCCCTTCTCTTTGAGGCCTCGAAGAAAGTCGGAGTTGTCATATTCATAGAATTCCTTCAGAACGTCGCTGCGCCCGTACCCATCCAGAACGATAAAGTAAAATTATAGCCCCGGCTCCGGTGCTACCGGTGGTGGCGCGACCCAAGGGACGCGTTTCAAGATCTGGTTCACGAACGTTCCCGATGGCGTGGACGTCTCAGTGCATAAACATGTGAATAGCGCATATCCTCTCGAGAGCATGGACTGCGGTGACATCGTCAACTGGGATGGCGACGCTCTGTGCCTGCAGCAATTGATCTCGAACGAGGACGAATGGGGCGCAGGAGGTTCGGGGGTTGCCTTCACGGAGGACGAGGAAGGCGTAGCCGAAACCGCTTCGGTCTCTATCGACTCCGATGGCATGGGGATGGTGGTCTACGAAGTCATGGACGCCAATCCGGTTGCGAAGGAGTCGATTGACCTCTGGGTTTGGTACGAATGGGAGGCCGACACAACCGCGGACTTGCCGAGCCCTGGTACGAGCCAGGTCCGAGTAGGCTTTGCTCCACTCGCCACCAGCGATGGGGACTATGGATTCGTAGCGGACGATGTTTCGCCGCGGCCACGGTTCATCGATGCGGGCGGAAGTCCCGAGGACGCGTTTGCGATCCGGCGCTGTACGACCACGTTGCTGTTCCCGTGGATCACGAACCAGTCCGGCTTTGACACCGGGGTTGCGGTCTCCAACACCTCAGTCGATTGGCTTGGGACGGATCCCCAGGCGGGTATCTGCACCGTCCACTGGCATGGCACGGATAGCGCGGGTGGGACCTTCCTAGAGTACCCGTCCGGTGTCATTGGTGCCGGTGAGCAGTTCCTCTTCGTGGTGTCAGCACTAGCACCTGACTTCCAGGGCTATATCATAATCGTGTGCGAGTTCCAATTCGCGCACGGCTTTGCGTTCATCACCGACGGATTTGGTGGTGTGCAGACGTTGGCCCAGGGTTACCTGGCGCTGATCCTGCACTACTACGACAATGATGGGGCGCGTATGGCGGCTGAGACCTTAGGCCACTAGTCTCAGCACTAACTTCAACGAGTTCAACCGAGGGGGGGTTCGGCCCCCCTCGTTTTGTTCTTGGTCTCCTCCCCGCGGTCGCTGCGAAGCCTCAAGCCGGGTGACGCAACCCCAGACGTACCATCTGCTACCAGTGCTGTCCGGGGAAAGTCGCGCCATCGGACGGTAAGTCTCGACCGTTCAATGTCTTATGGCCTGTTTTGCCCGGGAACGATTTGAAATCCCGAGGCCGCAAATGGTCGCCTGAACGGAGCATCCGGACGCGGCACAATGAGGGATGAACCTTGGCCGTACGGTTTTCTCCCAACTGATCGAGCACCTACCGAGCAAAGAGTTTCAGAAATGTGTATCGCGCTACCGCGGCGATTCCTATCTGAAAAGTTTCTCCTGCTGGGATCAGTTTCTTGCGATGGCATTCGCCCAGCTGACCTATCGGGCAAGCCTCCGCGACATCGAGACGTGCCTGCGTTCGATGCACGGCAAACTCTACCACATGGGATTCCGCGGCAGGGTAGCGCGCTCGACACTGGCCGACGCGAACGAGTCGCGCGACTGGCGGATCTACGCGGACTTCGCGCAGGTCTTGATTGGCATGGCACGGCCGTTATATGCCCACGACCCGATCGGTGTGGACTTGGACCAGACTCTGTACGCTCTCGACTCGACAACAATCGACCTCTGCCTGTCGCTGTTTCCGTGGGCGAGATTCCGCAAGCAAAAAGCCGCCGTGAAGATGCACACGCTGCTGGATCTGCACGGCAATATTCCCACGTTCATCCGCATTACTGGAGGCAAAGTGCACGACATCAACATCCTCGACGAGATCGGCCCGGAGGCCGGCGCGTTCTACGTCATGGATCGGGCCTACGTCGATTTCGAACGCCTCTTCGTGTTCACTCTCTGCTCGTCGTTCTTCGTCGTGCGAACCAAGAAGAACATCTTGCTCCAACGGCGCTACTCGCATCCCGTCGACAAATCCACGGGCTTGCGCTCGGATCAGACCGTCATACTGGCTGCCATCGAATCGGCCCAAGCCTATCCCGACCCGTTGCGGAGGGTCAGTTACTTCGACGCCCGGACGAACAAGCGGCTGAAGTTTCTGACCAACAACTTCGCGCTCCCGGCGCTGACCATCGCCCACATCTACAAGTCGCGTTGGCAGATTGAGTTGTTCTTCAAGTGGATCAAGCAACATCTGCGAATCAACTCGTTTTACGGCACCAGCGAGAACGCCGTCAAGACGCAGATCTGGATCGCTGTCTCGATTTACGTGCTCATCGCCATCGTCCGGAAACGCCTCGGGCTGGAAGCGAGTCTTTACCAGATTCTACAGATTCTCAGCGTTACGCAATTCGAAAAAATGCCCCTTTTACAGGCACTCCAGCCATCCGACTCCCCAAACGAATCCCCCTATGACCCCAACCAATTGATTCTATTCGACTTTTAACCGGACAGCAGTGATCTGCTACGTATACCCTTTTCCTCAGGCTCGCAAAACTGATATCATTCGATACTGCGTCTTCAGAGGTACTGGTTTCTCTTTCCCGCTTTTCTCACCACGTGGCGTGACGAAGTGCGTGAGAAGGCTGTCAGTACGAGGCGCGGGCCGCTTGGCGCGCGGAGGCGTACTTGAACAGTACGTTGAGTACGGCAATCAAGCGCAACGAAGTAATGGCGGGCTTATCGCGTGCTTCGGCCGTCAGGTGGTGAGAAAAGCGGGCTAGCATTGCCGGTGGGAAAGCGCGCGACGCATTGAGTGTGTAGAGGGGCCGGCCCTTCTTCGCTGTTCGCTTTTCTAGTGGCGCCGAATTGGTTGGCGACGCCATAGGCGCCGGTGATGAAGGGAATGAGGGTTAGGCGCCGATTGGACTGGGCTTAACCAGCTCAGAAGGAATTACCATGATTCGAGTCACAGCACTTTTGTTCTCCCTGTGTGTGCTCTTTCCAGCGGCCATGCCGCTCTGGTCAGTGGACCGCCTCTTCACGTTCCCCGCCGGAACCGGGAGGGTCGAGGTTTTCGCGGCCGATGACCTTACCCCTTCGGGAACGATCGCTGCCGATGGGACTGCTTTCAAAGTTCTGGGAACTCCAGATGGCCAAAAATACTACGTGATAAGCCGACGCGTTGCCGATTCCGTCATAGTCCTCGATGCCGCGACCCTGATGGAGATAAAACGTATCGGGTTTGGCGCGGGCGTAACTAGCGCGGTCATTACGCCCAATGGGGAGTATTTGTTGGCCGGAGCCGGCAATCTTCGGGTACTAAGGACCGACACCGACGAACCCGTCGGTTCGGGAATCGACGTTGGCTTAGGCCCAAGCGCGGTCGTCGTCAATAACCGTTCGACGACCGCCTACACCCTAGCTGACACGGGGAAAACTCTCGCCGCCGTCGATCTAGAGAGTTTCGAAGTCAGTGCGACGGTGGACCTCATCCCCGCCGCCAGCTCGATCGAGATTACACCGGATGACTCTCGGGTCCTGGTTCTTGTTGCGGACGGTGTTACTCAGTATCGAACAGCCGACCTGTCGGAAATCGAGGTGATCCCAGGCACGCACACGATTGTGAATGGTACCCTTCTGCCGATCCCGGGAGGGTCGGAGGTCTTTGTAGTGAACCAGGGACAGTTTCCGGCCAACATTTCCCAGGTCTTCGACCTGGATGCCCGAACCGCGAGGCCGGTGGAAGCGTTCAGCGTCAGGGGGCTGCAACAGGTCGTCATACCAGACAGTGATACGGCCTTTGGGATTGAGAAGGTAACAGGCGAGCTGCTGGAACTTGACTTGTCCGCTGTTGGGCAGGTGCCGGCGACCCCGGTCGACGGCATCGCCGGCATCCAAGATATGGAGCTCTCTCCCAACCGCAAGACGCTTTTTCTTGTCTCCCGAGGCGACTCGACAATCAGCCGCTTCGATATCGCCACCAGCATGATCGAGGTCACTACGCCGGCACAGTCGGCGCCCGCGGGAGAATCGGTCGTTTACGGCCCTTCTGTGCTTCCTCCCGAAGCCATTCTGGTGGCCGGCGGTGACAACCAGTTCACCCCGGCCGGTCGCGATCTGCGTGGACCGTTGTCCGTAAGGGTTGAGGACAGTGACGGCGTGCCGCTCTTCGGGCGTACCGTTTCTTTTACAACCCCTGACGAGGATGTGGAAGTCGAATTCCTAGACCCGCAGCCTGTCGTTACTAATAGCCGTGGCATTGCAGCCACTAGAGTGCGAATCCCCCTGCCCGGCGCGGCTGCGAGCGCCACCCTTCCCGCGACTTCCGAAGAGGAAGCTGTCCAGTTGCCCTCACCGGAAGTAGGCGAAACTATACATTCTCTCGGGCCTCCCGCCGTAGAGCAAGACGAAGACGTGATCATGCCGATCCAAGTCGCCGCAAGTACGCCGGGGCTGGAGCCCGCGGTGTTTCAGGTCAACCTGATTACAACAAGCGGCGTTATCAAGGTAGGTGGGGATTTTCAGATCACGGGGCCGCTGCTCCCGTTTGCCGAGCCTTTTCGTGTCCTGGCGACGGACGAAACGGGCAACCCCCTACCGGAGGGAACCGTGGTGCGGTTCAGCCCGTCTTTGGCCAGGTGTGCGGATCTCTTTGTCCCCGCTGATTCCAATGGGTTCGCCGAAGTAGTCTGTATCGGCGAAGAGGTCAGTCCGGTGGGAGGGGCCGCCCAAGACGGCAACATGTCCGTGACGATTGATAGCCGTGGAGAGCTTTCTCCGGCCCTCTTCAAATTCGCGATCGTTGTGAGTCCCACCGCTATCAAGCTGATCAAGGTATCCGGTGATCAGGCGGCCCCGGCGGGGAGTGTTTTGCCAAGTCCGCTCGTATTTCGGGTTGAATCGTTGATCGGAGTTGGTTCAAGTGGGTTGGGGGTCCAGATTCGCCAAGTCACCGGCCCGCCCGCGCTCATTATGCCTAGCTTTATCAAGGCGTTTGCTTTCGTGGATCAGCTTGTGTCCGTCACGCTGGGTCCGAACGCAGGGGACGTCGTTATTGAGGCAGTGGCCTCCTTGCCGGACTTCCCTTCCGTGGCTTTCGCGATCACGGCCACCGGCGGGATTCCAGTGAGTTTTGAAGTTGAGGGCAATGGGCAAAGCGGGCGCGTGGGAACCGAGCTGCCTAACATGTTGCGGGCACGGTTCATCAACGAGACAGGGGGTTTGGTCCCATTCCCGGAGGCGTCGTGGGCGGTGGTTGAAGGCGAAGCTTCCCTTATCACTTCGGCGGACATCGATGGGGCTACCGCTAGAGTCATCCTCCGAAGCTACCCCGGTGCGTGACATGGCGAAGACTCGCACGACGGGCGCGGGGTCTCGATCGAAGACGGAAACGGGCACTACGACTTGGAATCCGGCGTCCGACAACAACCGGGCCTTGTGGGTCTTGGCAACGCCTGGTCGCCTCCAAACGGTGTGACGTTCATGATCCGCCGCACTGTCTAAGAACACCAACACCTGATGGGCTGGCTCGCGATGGGCCCCATCCGACGCCCACCCGCTAAAAAGGGTACCCCTACCCCCCGCCCGCTGCCGCACCGAGTCCACCCAGCCGTCGACAGCATTGGGAACGATCCGGATGGTCGTACCGCTCAGGGAGACAATAGACTCTTCCGGTATCCCGGACTGGGTCTGCACGAGAGAGTAGGAGAGTTTGCTCTCTCCAGCGCGCGGAGCTTTACTCTCTTTGCCAAGTTTAATGGCGCTAGTACCGTCAACGTACTCTCGATGATAACGGATCTCCGAAGCTACCCCGGTTCCTGAGATCGCGAAGACTCGCACGACAGGAGCGGGGTCTCGATCGAAGACGGAAACGGGTACCACGACTCGGAATCCGGCGTCCGACAACAACGGAGCCTGGAAGTGGCTGGCAAGGCCTGGTCGGCTCCAAACTGTGTGAGGCTCCTGGTTCGCTTCACCGTCTAGGAAAACCACGATTTGATGGGCCGGCTCACGGTGGGCCCCATCGGACGCCCACCCGCTAAGGAGGGTACCCCCCGTCCACTGCCGCACCGCGTCCACCCAGCCGTCCATCGCATCAGGGACGATCCGGATAGTTGCACCTGTCAAGGAGACAATGGACTCTTCAGGGGCTTTGGGGTGCGCCGGCACGAGAGAGTAGGAGAGCGTGCTCTTTCGGGCGCGGAGAGCTGTACTCTCTCTACCAAGTTTGATGGTTCTAGGCTGTTCTAGGACCATCCACGTACTGTTGGAGATAATGCAGCTCCGAAGCCTCCCTAGTCCGTGAGACTGCGAACACTCGCACAACAGGCGCCGGGTCTTGATCGAAGACGGAACCGGGCACTTCGACCTGGAATCCCGCGCTCCGCAGATGGAGGAACTTGAAGAACTTGCCAACGTCTGGTCGGCGCAAAGAGGTGTGACGTTCATGATTCGCCTCGCCGTCCACGAACACCGTGACCAATTGGGCTAGCTTCCGATGGGCTCCATCGGACGCCCACCCGACGAAGTGGGTACTCCCGTTCTGCTGCTGCACCGCGTACACCCAGCCATCGACAGCACCAGGAACGATCGGTATATTCTTACCCGTCATGGAGACGATAAACTCTTTACGAGCCTTGGACTGCGTCTGGACGAGAGACAAGGAGAGGATGCTCTTTTGGGCGCGAGGCGCTCTGCTTCCGGGGGCGGCCGGCGTTAGCGGCAATTCGTCAACATACTTTTTCCTTAGCGCCGCTATGTCGGGCATTTCGACTTGCCCTCCGGAGGACCCGGGCAAGCCGGATGTTTCAGGCCCGATCGTCTTGGGACCGAAGGGCGTTTGAATCCGGTCACCTGGTCGCGCTGTTGGCAGAACCAAATACCAATTCTCGTCTGTCCAGGCCCATTGGGTTCCCATTGGTACATCGACAGGAGTGGAACCTACGAAGGGAACTATCGTCTTCAGAGTCAACAATGCTTTGGCAGTCTTGAACTCAGAGCCGAAGTAGATTTCCTTGATGCTAAAGCCAAGAATGCGACCTTTTTGCACGCGGTAGTAGCTTTCTCGGGAGTCCTCGGCGACAAACTGCTCCGCCTCTCGAAACTTACCTTTCTGGAAGAGGTCGTAGAACTGGGTGATGCGAGACCGCAGGGCTTCTTCAACCTCGGAGGGAGGGGGCTGATCGAAGGGGCCCTGCGCCCACGCCAGACCCGCCGCCGTCATCAGGGTCAGTAGCGGCAAACGTGCTGCACGTTTCGTGATGGCATTCATAGCAAACTGTTTCCGAATTATACCAGCCAAGTGTGCTGTTCGATTGAGGCAGCCGACCCTATGAGCTCCACTCAGTCTTTCTTATGGATGTCTCGATGCACGATCTTGGTGGTGCAACCGGCTGCTTCCAGGTTTCGCCCGATAGCCTCGGCAATCATTACTGAGCGGTGCCGGCCTCCCGTACAGCCAAAGCTGATCGTTAGGTTGCTCTTGCCTTCCCGCCCGTAGTGCGGGATGAGGTAAATGGAAAGATCGGAGATGCGTCCAATGAACTCGCCTGTCTGTGGAAAGGACCGCACGTAGCCGACGACTTTGGGGTGCTTGCCGCTCAGATGACGGCAGCCGGGGACGTAATTCGGGTTCGGTAGGAAGCGAACGTCGAAGACAAGATCGCTGTCGCTCGGCACCCCGTATTTGAAGCCGAAACTTCTCACCGTGACTAGCAATAAAGGTCCGTTAGCGGAGCCGCTGAAGCGCGAAGTGATCAGGCGGCGCAGATCGTGAATGTTAAATTCCGATGTATCGATGGTTAGGTCGGCGAGCTTCTGGATCGGAGCCAGCACCCTGCGTTCCGCCCGAAGGTTCTCGAGGATCGTCTCCTTACGCCCAAGCGGGTGTGGGCGGCGCGTCTCACTAAAACGCCTTTGCAGTACCGCGTCAACACTCTCCAGGAAAAGCAACAAAGCTGGATTCTTCTCCCCCAGGCTGCGAAAAATGGCCGGGAATCGCTTGAGGGCTTGGCCCTCCCGGATGTCGACGACCAGGGCCGCGCGCGAAATCTCGGGGGACTGGCGGCAGAGTTGTGCGAATGTCGGGATCAGATCGATCGGCAGGTTGTCCACCGCATAGAACCCCATATCTTCAAAGACTTTGAGGGCGGATCCCTTGCCGGAACCGCTCAGTCCCGTGATGATTACCAGCTCCGGGTTCTGTGTCGGCTCCCGCGCGGGAAGTTCTTTCGGGGAAGAGCTTTTGGTTCGGGAGCGTGAACGGCCCGCCACAGCTCGCTTTGACTTCTTCATCGTCCCGGTCCGGCCGAGCGGGGAACCGAAGATCTATGCGGTTTCGACCAGCTCTAGGTCGCCGTCTCCCCGCCGGAGCAGCACTCGCACTTCGCCACTTTCCGCGTCACGGAAGGTGATTTGGTCGCGGTCGAGATCATCAAGCTCCATCACTGCTCTTCGACGGTCAGTGGCTTTGGCGCCACACGACGACTGCGGGCAACTTGTGCGCGACGGTTCTCGCTGCGTCGTCGAGGCTTTTGCTCCTCGCCCGCGGTCTCGGGCGAGGTTGCCTCTCTCGCTGGTGAACGCTCCCCATGTTGCCGTTCGTGTCGTCGAACGTCAATGAGCTTGTGCTTGTTCTTCACGGCTTGCTTGCTGAGCTTGTCGACCGCCGCAAGCAAGGCGGCGAGCGGTTCCGTATTGGTGGCCGTGACCACAAGCGTGTGGCTCAACGCGCGCAAGGTAACCTCCGCCTCGCAAAGGTGCCGCTGACGAGAGAGGGTGACATGGGCTTCCAAACTACCCTTTGGACTTAGAATTCGGTGGATCTTATCGAATTTCACCTGCAGCTTCTGCTTCTGCTTGTCGCTAATGTCGGTCTTCCGGCCCGTGTAATGAACTCTCATTGCTGTCTCCAACGGCGGCGGCTAGTTTCGCCGCCTCCGGCGGTGGGTAGAGGGGATGTGCATGTCCTCGCGATACTTGGCGACAGTGCGGCGAGTAACGAAGATCCCCTCTTCCCTCAGTAGCCCGCTAATGCGATCGTCGGTTAGGGGGGTGCTCGAGTCTTCCTCCGCGATCATCTTCTTGACCTTGCGTTTTAGCAACATCAGTGGGATGGAACTCCCCGCGGGCCCCTGGACCGCTTCGGAGAAAAAGAACCGCAGCTCGTAAACGCCGTGCGGTGTGTGTGCGTACTTATTGGCAACCGCTCGACTCACCGTAGAAGGGTGGACACCGATCTCTTCCGCGACCTCCTTGATCATCATGGGCTTCAAGTGGTCGAGTCCGTGGGCCAGGAAGGCTTCTTGTCGCCCGACAATCGATTCACCGACGCTGAGGATCGTATGCCGCCGCTGCTGGATGTTGCGAATTAGCTGCATCGCTGAACTATACCGATCACGGATGTACCCGCGGACCTCCTTGCTGGCGCGGCCTTTTCCCAGGAGGCGGCGATACTGGCGGTTCAAACGAAGTTCCGGGAGATCTTCTTCGTTCAAGACGACACGAAAGCCCTCCTGCGTCTTGACGAAGAAGACATCCGGTTCGACAGCGCGGGTACGCGAAACAGCGTAGTGCTCACCCGGTCGCGGTTCGAGGTGCTTGATCAAGTGGACAGCGATTTCAACGTGAGAAAGCGGACGACCCATCACGCGGGCGATCTCCGTCAACCTCCCGTCCTGGAGCTCCTGCCAGTGCTCGGTGACGATCTGGCCGGCGACGCCCTTGTCGGCGTCACAGCCGCATAGTTGGATCCACAAACACTCCTTTAGGTCACGAGCGGCGACGCCGAGGGGGTCAAACTCCTGCACCAAGCCGAGCGCTTCTGCTGCTTGCTCTTCCGAAACGGCGGTGCCGGCGGCGATCTCTTCCAGCGTGGCCGTGAGGTAGCCGTCTTCATTCAAGTTGCCGATGATACTCTCCGCTGTCTCCGCCAATCTGCCCGAGGCATGAGACAAGCTGAGCTGCCACAAAAGATGATCCGTCAGGGTCGTCTGTTTAGCAAGGAAGGTCTCAAAAGAAGGTTTCTCGATGACTTCGAACCCGAATGGAGTGTGGTGGCCTGCATCGAGGTAGTCGTCGAAAAAAGAGTGGAGGTCAATCTCGTCAAAAGGGTCGGAACTATTGTCGTCCGCCGAGGGTGCAGCTTCCTCCTTGGCAACGGAGTCGGTTCCAGAGCCGGCCTCACCCGTTCCGTCGAGCGGTGCGGTCTCATCTTTTGACTTCGACTGGCCCGGCTCCGTCTGTTCGTCGGCCAGGGATGCGTCTTCCAGAGTGGAAGCCTCGTCGACTGAACCATCTCCGTCGACCGCAGTTTCGAGCAAGGGGTTTTCGACCAGCTCTTGGGCGATCTCCTCTTTCAGCTCCAGTTTGTTGAGCGCCAGCAGCTTCACAAGCTGGCGCAAACTCTGCGTCAAAACGGGCTTTTGCGCGAGTTTCAGGCTCAGGCGCTGCTGCATCAACATGGCGGCGGTTGAAGTTCAAGCTTTCTACGAATCAGTATACCAGCGAAGAAGTTTTCCTCTCGTTGGAGATGGAGTCGCGCCGTTCAAACCGGTGGGGTTCGACCGAGTGGTTTTCTGCCACGGTCGCTAAGGGGACTTCGCCTGTCGCTAGCGTGCTCGGGTCAGTTCTTGCTAGTGTCCTGTCCGTTATAACTATTGACAATATAGCGGGATCATGATGTAATGGGGCATGTTCACCCCAGCGACTCCGCTTGCCATCAATCCGGCGCAGAAACAGGTACTGGAATCGATGGCCCGTGCCGGAAGCACGCCGCAGATGTTGGCGCGGAAATGCCAGCTGATCTTGCTGGCTGGCGAGGGAGTGCCCAACCACGCCATTGCGCAGCAGATCGGCTTGTCGCGTCCGACCGTGATCGCGACGCGAGCCGCCTTCGCGCGGGGCGGGGTGGAGGCGATCCGGCGGCGGCAAAAACGCCAGCGCTCGCGACGTGTGTTGACGCCCGAGTTGGAGCAGAAGATTCTCGATACGACCTTGAAGACCAGGCCGCCGGATGCGACCCACTGGAGTGTGCGCACCCTGGCCCGGCATCTCGGTGTGAGCCGCACGCTCGTGCATGGGGTTTGGCAACGTTACGAGGTGCAGCCCCATCGGGTAGAGAAATTCAAACTCTCCCAGGACCCGCAGTTCGAAGAGAAGGTGCGGGACATCGTGGGCTTGTATCTGCATCCGCCCGACCGGGCTTTGGTGCTGTGCGTGGATGAGAAGAGCCAAATCCAAGCCCTGGACCGAACGGCTCCGATTCTGCCGTTACGGCCCGGCTTGCCACAGCGACAAACGCACGATTATAAGCGCCACGGAACCACCACCTTGTTCGCTGCTTTCAACATCCTGAACGGGAAAGTGATTAGCAGTTGTCTGCCTCGGCATCGCGCCAAGGAGTTCGTCAGGTTTCTCAACCAAGTGGAAAGAGAGGTGCCGCTGGATCAAGAAGTTCACCTCATCATGGACAACTACTCCAGCCATAAAAGCGCGGCCGTCCAGCGCTGGTTGCAACCCAAAAAGCGGCGCCGCTTCCACTTTCACTTCACGCCCACCAGCAGTTCCTGGCTCAACCAAGTCGAACGTCTCTTCGGGCTCCTCACCGACCGCATGATCCGCCGAGGAACCTTCCATTGTGTGGCAGAACTGGAGCGAGCGATCTATCAGTGGCTGGCCATCTGGAACCACGACCCCCAACCGTTTGTTTGGAAAGCCACTGCGGATGTCATTCTCGACAAGGTGCGCCGCTGCAAAGAAGCTATTGTAAAGAGTTAGCCCGGACAGGAGACTAGCGCACACCCTCGCGACAGGCGAAACAGACCGGTGAACGCGATGGTGTGTGAAGAAACCGGGGACTGTTACCCAGGGTTTTTTCACAGATCCGCGAGTAAGCGGTCATCGCGCTATAGGAAACGACGAGCGTTTCTCATCGGCGGCGGCGTGAACTGGATGGAGCCGTGCCGGTCAGGGCAAGGCCCGGCGGGCGGCCATTGCCGTACGGCCAAGCCCGCGCCCCACCCAAAGGGATGAACGCCGGCGGGTTCGCGGGGTGCAGCCGAGCTACCGCAGCGGCTTGGCCGCGTCGAACGTTTCGCCGAGGTACACCCGCCGCACCTCTTGATCCGACTCCAGATCTCCAGGGCTTCCGGAGCGGAAAACCTCCCCGTTGTGGATGATGTAGGCTCGATTAGTGACCCGCAGAGTTTCGCGGACGTTGTGATCCGTCACGAGAATGCCAATGCCGTCGTCCTTGAGTTCCGAGATGATTCTCTGCAGTTCGACCACTTGCTTGGGATCGATTCCAGAGAACGGTTCGTCCAAAAGCAAGAAACTCGGCGAGATGACCAGCGAGCGTGCGATTTCCACGCGCCGACGCTCCCCGCCGGAGATCTGGTATCCGAGACTGCGCCTCACAGTTTCCAGTCCCATGTCTTGAATCAGGCTGTCCAAGCGGTCCTGGCGGTCCCGCCGAGAAAGTGTCAACGTCTGCAGAATCGCGAGAATGTTCTCCTCGACCGTGAGCTTCCGAAATACCGAAGGTTCTTGGGGAAGGTAGCTGATTCCCAGTCGTGCGCGCTGGTACATCGGGTCATTCGTAATGTCTACGTCGTTGAAGATGACGCGACCTGAATCCGGGCTGATCAGGCCCACAATCATGTGAAACGATGTGGTCTTGCCGGCTCCATTCGGCCCCAGAAGCCCCACGACTTCCCCCTGCCGCAAGGATAACGACACGCCGTTCACCACCCGGCGGCCACGATAGCTCTTACGCAGCTCTTCGGTACGGAGGGTACTCATTAGGACGCGGATGGTGGGTGGTTATTGCTGAGGGCGCGGGCGATAGCTGTAGCTGCGGTTCGCGCCACTTCCCAGAACCAGCAGCCTATCATCGTTTACTTGGTAGGTCAATTCCGTTCCGCTGGTCTGCCGGCCCGAGTCGCTCGTCAGCCGAGCAGGGTTTCCGCTGAGGACGACCTTTCCCGTGGTCGGGTCGTAGTCGGCCTCAACTCCGAACGCACGCCTGCCAGGGGCCCCGGAGTCCGACGGTTCAAAGATGCGCACTTGGCCCCGTGCAACGGCCCTGTTCAGTCTGCTCTGTCCAGGGTCGTCCGTCGATTCGTCAGGCTCGAGAAAGGCTTCGAGCGCGTCGGAGCGCACTCTTAGCCGACCACGCTGCAACTCGACTCCGCCGCGGTAGACAACACGCCGGCCGTCTTCCTCGTAGAAGATAGAATCCGCGCTGACTCGAACCGGTGGGGCGCTGGTGCTGCTTTGTAGCGGCGGTCCGTCTCGCTGGCCCCCCGACGGCTGAAGAAAGCTCACCGCCTTGCCGCTCGCGGAAAGAGTCTGTGAGTGGCGATGGATCTCAATGTGGTCGGCCTCTACTCGATTTTGGCCCTGCCAGAGCCGTGCGTTGCCACGATAGTCAAGCAGCCCGGTCGCCTGGTTCGACAACATGCGGTCAGCCGTTGCATACAGCGGCTCTTCCGAAGAGAAAGGACCCCCGGTCCGCGCCCCTCCGCTAAGGCGATCCCCTCGTGATTCCTGGTGGGTAGACGAGACTCCCCCGAATGCCTGGAAATCCC
Organism: Bryobacterales bacterium; assembly: GCA_965248205.1. Taxonomy (GTDB): domain Bacteria; phylum Acidobacteriota; class Terriglobia; order Bryobacterales; family UBA6623. The sequence goes on along the minus strand of CBDFIS010000006.1, from coordinate 3,126,198 downwards.
CGGTGTTCTCGTCGAGCAGAATGCGATCCGCCGAAATCGAGCCCGCCGACTCCCAAACGCGCGCCTCACGTCGGAGCTCGATTTCGTTCGTTTGCCAATTGAACTCCGCCTCGCCTGAGCGGCCCCGGCGCCCCCCTTGATCGAAACGAAAACCAGACCTCTGTTGCAACCGGTGCATCTCTCCCGACTGTGGGTCAAACTCAGCCGTCAAAGTTTCGCTCCAGGTCTTTAGAATCGCCCCAGGCTCCTCCGCCGGCTGTTGTTTCATCGGCGGGTGGCTTTTGACTTGGACGTCACCCTCTGCATTCAGCTCGCGCAACCGATTGCCCGCGGCATAGTGGGCTGTCATTCGGCGGGCTTGAAGTGTTCGTCTTCGGCGGCTGGGGCCGGTTGGGACCAGGTCCAATGTTCCCGGAGCTAGCGTCCTCAACGCTTGCATGTCGCGGCCGTCTTCATCCATGGAGAGCTTGATCCAAGCGGACCGTACTCGGCGGATATCCGTTCCGCGACCACCGGTTTCGGTGGGAATAGACTCGACGACAGCTTGGTCGCGAATGTGGGCGTCCCGCAGCACGCTCTCGTCGCGGCCCGCTGGGGTCACGTAACGCAGCTCAATTCTTCCTCCCGAGGCCGTGATGCGGGATGTCTCGGCGCTGGAGCTGACTTCGGCGTCGCCTGAACCCGTCACTCGCTCGATGGTTTGGAGCGGCGAATAGAAGACGTCTACTTGTTGGGCGCGAAAACCGATCGTCCGGCGAGATTGTTTTTCAACGCCCTGAGCCTCGGATGCTTTGATGCGACGAATGTCGCCGCGCTCCATGAATACGATCGCCTCCGTCGACTGCATCTGTTGAGATCCCCGCTCGAGCGATACTCCGCCAACCAAATGAACCCGCTGCGCCTTTTCGTAATAGTGCAGCTTGTTTGATCGGATCTTCAGGGCGGGACGATGCGGACCGCCGGGAAAACGCTCGACATAGACTTGGGACTCCATGCGGACATAGCGGTGCGGCGAGTCGTAGTGAACCCCCACGGAATGGGCAACTCCGCCTTCGAACTCGTATTCCGTGTACTGCTCGGTCGTTGCAACTCCCGTTTTGGTTTCAAAAGTGACGCCGGAGCTGCGAATCTTCGTGTGTTCGCTGGACCAAGGATCGGGATCATCCGCCGGAATCCCCAGTGACAACCGTACCTCGCCCTCGCTGAACAAGGTCTCTGAGCGTGTGTCGAATTGTGCTGCCTTGGTGACGACGTAGTCATACTTAGCCCCGTCCTCGTGGAAGATCTTCAGCTCCACTTCCCCCAAGTCGAACAGGAACGTCTCTTTCGCTTGCCGGAAAGAATCCGCGACCACTTCCACCTTGCGGCGATCGCCCGCCGACTGGGACCAAGCCCAGCGGGTCGCCTGCGAGTTAACGTCGGACGGAATGACTTTGGGCTGCTCGGCTTGAACCTCTTCTTCAGTGGGTTGGGAATCGAAATAGTCCCACACGACGGCCCCCAGCATCGCTGTGACCCCCAACAACAGCAGGATCCGAAGTTTCTTCATCGTGAGGAAGGTAAAAGCGTGCTCGAGCAGGATCGCCCGGAGACTTCAACTGCTGGTTCGATGATAGCAAAGGCAAGTGTTTGCTCCTGTGTGCTTGTCGGGCCCAGATGGCGGTTAGAATAGGACCTGAGATGGCAGCCGACCGCTACTGGCACAACCGCTTTGCCCGGGAAGGGAAGATCTGGGGAGAGACACCAAGCACCACGGTCAAGCTCGCCGTTGAGCACTTCCGCCGGGCGAAGGTGGAGCACGTTCTTGTCCCGGGGTGCGCCTATGGAAGGAACGCTCGTGAGCTTGCTCGAAGTGGCTTTCGTATCACTGGTCTCGAGTCATGCGACACCGCGCTTCGTTGGGCACGTGATGCGGATCCCAAAGGCGAGTGGATCGGAGGATCCGTGCTGGAATTCGACTTCGGCGGACGCCAGTTCGAAGGCCTCTACTGTTTCAACCTGCTCCATTTGTTCTTCGAACGCGAGAGGCGATCTCTGGTCAGAAGATGCTCGGAATGGCTAGTTCCTGGCGGTGTGGTCTTCTTCGTTGTCTTTTCCGATACTGACCTTGGCTACGGCCGGGGAACTGAAGTCGAACCGAACACGTTTGAGAGTCTTCAAGGCCGGCCGGCACACTACTTCACTGACCGGGACCTGCGGGACCATTTCCGGAACTTTGAGATACTCGACATCGGCGTTGTCCGCGAAAAAGAAGACCACCCGCCCCACGGTCCCCACGATCATGCCTTGCGCTACGTGTACGGGCAAAAACCTGGCTAGAGGTGATTATTCCACGGATTCCTTCAGTCCCTCGAGTGCGCCGGCATCGACCAGTTTGACGCCTGCCTGACGCATCTCATCGCACGCTTTGTCGATATCGCCGGGGTTGAGGTCAATGCCCCGGCAACCGTCTGTGATGACGTAGGTTTCGAACCCTAGCTGAATGGCGTCGAGAGCACTGAACTTGACGCAGTAGTCGGTAGCCAAACCCATGATGTAAACTTCGGTGACACCGTTTTCCCTCAAGTATTCGCCCAGGCCTGTTGATCTGCGGTGCGCGTTATCGAAGAACGCACTGTAGCTGTCGATGCCGGGGGCGACTCCTTTCTGGAAAACACGAGCGACCGGCTTCAGGTTGAGGTCGCGATGGAAAGAGGCTCCCTCGCTGTCTTGGACACAGTGGACGGGCCAAAGCTCTTGCCGCAAGCCGTTCAGGTCAATGACGTCACCTGGGTTCTTGCCCTCGTGCGTGCTCGCAAAGCTGCCGTGACCGGGGGGATGCCAGTCCTGTGTCGCTACCACGAAACCGAAAAGCGGCGTAAGCCGGTTAGCGACCTCCACAACGGCATCGCCGTCGGGAACGGCCAAGGCTCCGCCGGGCATGAAATCGTTCTGCAAGTCAACAATGATTAGCGCCTTCACCGGGACCTCGAATACGTTCTCACACCCCGCCACACCATGGGCTTCCGTCTCCAAAACCGAAATCTAACAGCCCATGGTGACAGCAAAGGTCGCGCTATTGCCGGACTACGTGAGAGGGCGCCACTCCGTACTGAAAGGGCGAATTCTCATCGTGGCCCGTAATATCCCATAGTTTTTCTAGAAATAGCCAAAAATATCGAGACATACTGTAGAAACACCAGGCAGGTCTCTTGCGGCGAGACTGGACGGTGTGCTTAGATGGGTGATACTGACTCATTCCGACACCCTCCGTGAAGCGCGCCGTGCTGCTGCTGGCTCTGTCCTCCCTGTCAGCCGCGCAACAACAAGATCCCGCCTACGATCCTCTCGATAAAGCTTACCAGGCCATTCGAGCGACCGAGTACAGCGAGGCCGTCGACCATTTGAAGCAGGCGGTCGAGATTGCTCCCCGCCGCGCGTCGATCCGCAAACAATTGGGCTACGTCTATCTGAGGCTCAACGATGTCGACGCGGCCCGGAGGATGTTCGAGGAAACCCTCTCGCTCGACCCAACTGACCACCATACCGCCCTACAGCTTGGCTTTGTCTATCAGAAGGCAGGCGAAACTGCTCAGGCGATCGCGCTCTTCCGGGACGTGCGGGCCAAGGCAGAGGGTGAGTTGAAGCGAACGGCCCGCGAAGTCCTTGAGAATCTGAAGCAGAACCGGAGCAGGGCGGCGGGTCTTTCCGACCCCGCCTATGCTTTGCTCGACAGCGCTTACGTGGCACTGGCGGACAAGGACTTCGAGGCCGCCATTCACAAGCTTCGGGACGCGGTTGATGTGGCGCCAAGGAGGGCCGCGATTCGCAAAGAGCTTGGCTATGCGTATTTGAAGATCGGTGAGACGGAATGGGCTCGCGAGATGTTCGAGCAAGTTACGAGGTTGGATCCAACCGACGACCAGGCGACGCTCGAGCTGGCGTTTCTCAGTTATGAGACTGGCAGGCACGCACGCGCACTCGAACTGTTCAAGGCCATCAAGGACTCTGCGGATTCCGACTGGCGCGGGACCGCCCAAAACGCGTTCAACCGCATAGACGAGGAACTGAGGGTTGCGATCGCTCGCTGGTCGGAGGCGGTCCGCCAAGAACCTACAAATTGGTCGGCGCAGCTCGAGCTGGCGGAGTTGTACGAAAGACACCTCGAGCCGGAAAAGGCCGCTCGGCACTACGAAGCCGCATGGCGAATCCAGCCTCCCCGCCGCGAGAAGATTCTGCTGCAGCTAGCGCGTGTCCGCCGGACTACAGGAGACCTGGAGGGGGCCCGGGGCGCTTGGCTCCTAGCATCCCGGTCAGAAGAAACACGCATAGCCGAATCTGCCCGGGCGGAGCTTCCTGACCGCCATCCTTACGCTTCTGAGTTCCGACAGGCTCTCGAACTCGACCCGGGAAACGCTCGGTTGCGGCGCGAACTCGCGTATCTGTTGCTGGAAGTGAAGCAGCGCGAGGCGGCGCTCCGAGAGTTTGAAATCGTCGTTGAGCAAGACCCAAATGACCTACTTTCAGCCGCGCAGCTAGCGTTCTTGTACCTCGAGCGTGGCAACGCTGCTGACGCGGTTGAGCTACTGGAGAAAGCGCGCCAGAGTGACGATGACGAGGTCGTCCGGAAGGCGGAGGAAATGCTGCGCCGCCTGAAAGAGGCTCATGCCCGGCCCCACCGGCGCCTGGCCGAGAAAAGCCTGCAACTAAGCTATTTGAATGAAGCGCGCCGGCTCTTTCTTCGCGCCTACGAAGCCAACCCTCACGATCATTCCGTGGCTTTGAAACTCGGGGTGGTGCATAACCTCATGAAGCGGGACCGGGAGGCTATGCGGTGGTTCCGGATCGCTTCAGAGAGCCCTGATCTCGCGGTCGCGGAGCTTGGCCTGCAGTCGTACCGAAACCTCGCGCCTCAGTTTCAGCGAGTGACGACGACGCTATGGACATATCCGCTCTTCTCGAGCCGCTACAAGAACCTTTTCCAATACGCACAGCTCAAAACCGAATTTCGGCTGGACCACGTGCCCATTCGGCCCTATGTGTCTTTGCGGTTCGTCGGTGACTTGAGGCAACGAACGAGTGGGCCTTCGCCGCAGTTTCTGTCGGAAAGCTCTTTGATCGCGGGATTTGGTCTTCGGACCCCGACGTTTCGCGGAGCTACACTTTGGGCGGAGGCCGGGGAATCCTTTCACTATCTGGGCGACCGCCCTCCCGGCGTGCCTCGAGCCGGCCCCGACTACCGCGGAGGGATCAACTGGTTCCGGAACTTCGGGGCCACGCTGGGGGGCGGTCTTCGAGGGCCTTTCGCGGAGATCAATTTTGACGGGGTCTTCATCAGCCGCTTTGACAATAATGTGATCGGCTACTGGCGGTTCCGGCCGGGCTATCGGCTGCCCGATCGTGGCCGTTTGAAGATGCAGGTGTTCGCCGTTCTGAACGTCACGGTAGACCGTCAGCGCGCCTATTGGGCCAACTTCGTGGAGTTCGGGCTCGGGGTGCGGTTTCGAGTCCCCGGGGTTTCTCCCCCCATGAATTTTACCGTTCAATTTCTGCGGGGTGTTCACCTCGTCAATGACTTTAATCCGCGCCGACCCAACTACTACGACATCCGTGCTGCGATCTGGTACTCGTTTGGGCGCTAAGGCTCTTTCCTGGCTAGTCCTCATCTGGCTCGGGTGGCTCTGCCCGTTGTCCGCCGGTTCCGGCAGCACAACCGCTGATCTGGCCATTCAAGTCGCCCAACCCCAGCGGTGGAAGCCGGTGCTCTCGAGCGTGGGAGTTCGGGCGACTCTGGAATCCGCGCGTTTCCGCATCGCCGTCGGGGACTCGCCCTGGGCGCAAGAGGCTGGCTTTCGGCCAACGGAAGAAACGGTTCGTGTCGCCAGCTTAGTCGATGAGCGGGAGCCCGAGCAGGAGATCGTGTGGGAAGATCCCCACCAGCTTCCTGTCTACGCCTTGCCCTCGCGCGCCAAGGTTTTTATGCGAGAAAAATGGACGGGGGCTCCGCTTATGGCCGGTCTCACGGCCCCTGACGGCGGTCTGCTGTGGGTCGCTGTCGACCCCGGGGCTAAAGGGTACGAGCGTTTTCCCTATCTCGTCCATGCCCTTGTTGATCTGGGGTTGGTTCTTCCTTTCCGAGGCGCGAGGACCTGGGCGTTCTTCGACTACTCCTACCGTACGCGCGCCGATCCCGATTATCTCGCGCGTCACTGGCGGGAAGCCGGCGTGGCCGCCATTCATGCTAGTGCTTGGCATTTCTACGATGAGCTGCCGGAGCGCAAGCGCTACCTGACCGAGCTGATCGCGGCCTGCCATCGCGAGGGCGTTTTGGTCTACGCTTGGCTCGAGTTTCCTCATGTCAGTGAGGACTTTTGGCAAGCCAACCCTGAGTGCCGGGAGAAGACCGCTGCTCTCCAGGATGCTCACCTTGATTGGCGCAAACTCATCAACCTTGCCGAACCGTCTTGCTTCGAATCCGTAGTTCGGGGTTTGAAGAGACTTCTATCGAACTACGATTGGGACGGCGTAAACTTCGCCGAGCTCTACTTCGAGTCCCTCCACGGGCCGTCGAACGCCCAGCGCTTCACACCCTTGAATGATTGGGTGCGCGCAGACTATCGAGAGCAATCTGGGGTTGACCCGATCCAGTTTTTTGATAGGGCGTCGAGTCACTTCCATCAGCGGGATCGCAAGCAGTGGGAAGCTTTCGTCGATTATCGCGCGCGTCTGGTGCTGCGGCTACAGAAACAATTTCTGCAAGTGATTCGGTCGGCGGCGCCCAGCCTCGACCTCGTCGTCACCCAAATCGATGACCGCTTTGATGGCCGCATGCGGGAGTTCCTCGGCGCGGACACCAGTGCTTTGCTACCCCTAGCCGAGCAGTATGACTTTCGGCTGGTGGTGGAGGACCCCGCGACGCTTTGGGATCGGGGACCGGAGCGATATGTCGAGATAGCTCAGAAGTATCGTCGTCTGGCGCCGGATCCCGAACGGCTCGCCATCGACATCAATATTGTCGAGCGCTACCAGATGACCTATCCGACTAAGAAGCAGGTGGGATCGGAGCTGTTCCAGCTAGTTCATCTCGCCGGTAAGGTCTTTCCCACCGTGTTGGTCTACTTCGAGCAGTCGATATCTCGCCCCGATTGGAATCTACTGCCTCACGCATCCGGGGCGGCTCGTGCCGAACGCGAGGAGGATTCTCTGGTGGTCAAGTGCGACCGTCCTGTTGGCGTGGCTTGGAACGGCCCGGCGCTGGTAAACAGCCAGCCATGGCCATTCACAGACGGCTCGACGGTTTGGCTGCCGGCGGGCCAACACCGAGTCTCGCCGGCACCTGAGTTCCCCGGCATGCGGGTGCTCCATATGAACACGGACTGGAAGTGGGGGAGAATCGAGGGTGACGCGCTGGAGTTCGGCTACGCTTCCGCCAGTCCGGCAATAGCTCTGCTGAGCGACGCCCCTAAGCGAATCTCGGTGGATGGGGAAACTCTACGCGGTCGGGTGTTGAAGGCCCGAAGCCATTGGGCGGTTATGTTACCTCGAGGAGAGCATTCTGTTCGCATCGTGGCCGAGGGTTTGTTACCATAATCCCTCGAATGGCCGAGGCGTCCATCCTCAAGATCCCTGACCGCCTGTTTTTTCGAATTGGAGATGTGAGCGAATTGGCAGGTGTTGAGAGTTACGTTTTACGCTTCTGGGAAACCGAATTCCCCACGCTGGCGCCGAAGAAAGCCAGCAACGGCCAACGCCAGTACCGCCGCAGGGACGTCGAGACGGTTCTCGAGATCAAGCGCCTTCTCTACGACGAAGGCTACACGATAGCGGGGGCGCGCAAGACGCTCCGCCAGCGGCCCAAAAGGAAGCGGCCCACTCCTACGCAGTCGAAGCGACAACCGGCGCTCCCTTTTAGCCTCAAGTCGAAAGTTCCCCCTGGAGCCCTCGCGCCCATTAAGAAGGAGTTGCGAGACATCCTCTCGCTCCTGGCGAAGCACTGAACGGCCCCCGATCCGGTTTAGGCAGAAAGGTAGGGGCGCAATTCATTGCGCCCGAGAGGTCGCGCGCGGTTCAGACAGACCTGTACTCAGACCCAAGCATCGACATGACGACCAATGACTCGTACCCACCGGGGGCCTTCACGCACTCCCGCAGCGTCCCTTCCTCGACAAAGCCCTCCGAACGGTAAAGCGCTCGTGCTCGATGGTTAAAGTCCTTGACGTCGAGCCACAGCCGATGTGCCCCAAGGTCCTCGAACACATATCTCTTTAGCAGCCCAACGGCCTGCCGGCCGAGACCTCGGTTCTTTGGACCGATGACAATGCGCTTGAATTCAAGGCTGCCGTCGGGTGAGTCGATCCCAGCCAGCAAGATGAAACCCACAGCTTCGCCAACCTTAAGGGACTCGACGATAAGATGCAACGAACCGGGTTCGCTTAGCGTCTGCGCGTGCCTGGATAGCTCCCAAGCCGCCACAAGTCTGTCGTCCGCCGCCTCGCGTTCGATTGCTGTAACGAACTCAAGATCGGCTGCTGTTGTAAGTCGAAAGGCGACGTGCTCGGACTTCGCTACTTTCACGGCTCCTAGGATACTGCGTATCGTGACTGCGCGCTTGAGAAGGATTTACTGTTGGCCCATCCGTCCGCAGCACTATCGGGGCGCAATTCATTGCGCCGCGTAGCACGAAGAAACCCCTCGGTTTCGATTCGTAGGGAGCACGGCATGCCAACGTGCCCAAGTCGCTCGCGACCTGGTGAGCGCGACCCAACCGCCCCTGGATTCGGGTTGGCTATCTGCCCTGGCTTAGCCGTCGGAAGTATTCGGCTACCGCTTCGCGATACTGCTCGGGGACGGGATCGGTACCGGTAACTCGCACCTGGAAGTTGCCTTTTTCCTGCTCGACTTGGCGCCTTACCTGGAGCTCCAATTGCTCGAGCAAGGCCAACACTTTGCGGTGCTCTTCTTCGAGCAGCTGAGGGTTGCCGGGGAACCGAGATTGGGACAGGCCCGCGACGAAGCGCCGCAGTTCCGCGAGCTCCTGTTCGTCGATACCTTCTCTTCTAAGTTGCCGTGTCAGGCCGGGTAATTCTTGAACGGCTTGCCGTAGGGCACGCTGGACGTCAGCGAGAGTGCCCGCATCCCATGCGCGAACGCCGCCTTGGAGCCTCCGGCCGCCGAAGTTGCTTGCGCTGCCGCTCCACTGCATCGGGCCGCCTTCGCGCTCGCCGCGGGTGAAATTGGGTCCCTCGCGTCCGCCGGCGCTGAGGCGTTCCCCTTGACCCGGTCTCAGCCCTTGCTGCTCCCCCTCACCTTGGCCAGCGCCCTGACCTTCCCGCTGGCCAGACTGCCTCGCTCCGTGCTGGGATCCTTGCTGTCGACCCCCTCCGGGTTGTTGACCCGCACGCTGACCTTGTTGGCCGGGGCCGCTCTCCGAGCCTGGCTGGCGGGCTTCTGCCCCCTGAGCGCCTTGCGGATCTTGGCCACGCTGGCTGCCTTGGCCCGGTTCGCCGCCGGTTGGACGTCCCAGGCCGGCCGCTTCCTCGAGTTGCCGGCGCAGTTCCTCGAGCTCGGCCAAATAACGTTCCAGACCCTGGTCGCCGCCTTGTCCTTCCCCGGCCGCCAAGCGTTCGGCTTCGCCGACCTGCTGCTCCAACTTTTCCAAAGCTCGGGTGACGCCCTCTTCACTCTGAGCGATGTGGACGGCATAACCCTGACGAATATACTCCGCAGCCTTTCCCAGCCGAGTTTCGACGGCTGATTGTTGTAGGTCACCGAGAGCTTCCCTCAGTTTTCGGGAAGCATCGCCATTCTCCATTCGCCGGGCCGTCTGCTGGATCTCTCTTTCCAGCGCTTCGACTTCCTCCTGCATCTTTCTTTTGCGTTCCGCTAGTTCGAGTTCTTCACGCGGCGACATGCCACTGGGGATTCTGCCCCGCACGGTGCCTCCGCTTTTCTGAATTTCTCGCAAGGCATCCTGCAGTGCTTGGGTTAATCTTCCCGCGATTTCCTTCTGTTGTTGCGTCAATTGAGCGGCGCGCTTCGCGATGTCGGAAATAGCACTGTCAGTCTGCTGCCGTCGTCGACCGGCGAGCTTTCTGAGGGCTTCTGCCAGTTCGTCGCGGGCACGACGGGCGTAGGCTTGGCTCTGCTGCCGGGTGAGCCGGCTGTTCTGCTGCCCGCTTGCGGATTGGCTGGCCTGCATATCCTGGGCGGCCTGTTGAAGGTTACGAATTGCACTTTGCAATCGTGAGCTACTGACGCTCCCCGAGCCTTGCCGCGAACTCTGCTGTTGCCCCGATTGCTGTCCCGACTGCTGCTGTGACTGTTGCCCGGATTGTCCCTGCGACTGCTGCCCTGACTGTTGCCCGGATTGTCCCTGCGACTGTTGCCCCGACTGCTGCGACTGCTGCTGCGCGGCCTTCTGCCGCTGTTGCAATTCTTCGAGCCGGCGACGAAGCTCCTCGGCTTCCCGCTGCAGCATCTCTTGCTGCCACCGCTGGGAGAAAGTCTGGGCTTGGGACGGGCGCTGCTGCTCGGCCAACTTTTCCTGCCGCTTCGCCAGTTCGCGGAGTTTTTCCAGCGCCTCGTCGATTTCGCGCTCCAATTGCTGCGGAGACCCAGTGCCCGTCTCGTATTGATTTTTCTCAAGATCCATCTCGAGCTCGAACATGTCGGCTAGGTCGCGACCTCCCTGACCCCCGGCCCCGCCCCGGCCGAAGGACAGCTCGATCCTGCGGAAGATGGATTCAGCCCGACGCAAGTGCCGCAAGGACTTCTGCTCGGGTGAAAGCGACTCCTCTAGTTCTTGCTCCTCGAGCAGGAGACCCGCGGGCCCCATGTACTCGGCGGCCTTCTCAATGTTCTCGACGAATGCTTCGAAATCTTTGTTCGTCCCGAGCAGTTGCCTAGCCTTGACTCGCCGGGCCAGGGTTTCGGCCTGGTCGCGCAGCTTCAGTTGGAACTCCGACAAGAGCAGACTGTTTTCGCGAATCTCAGCCTTCGACTGTCCGTCGGGATCTTTCGATTCTTGAATCAGGTTCCAGGTGGCCGCCAGGATTTCCTTTTGCCGGCGCGAGATTTCCGTCTGTTCGGCCCCGCCCATCATCCCTCCGCCGGCAGCCTGACGCTGGAAGAACTCAAGCTCGAACGGCCGAACCTCGATGAAGAACATGTCCGTCTGAACAGCGGTCTTGCCGTCGCGGGCCACGGCGTAGTAGGAGACGAGATCGCCCGGTTCCAGATTCGCGACGGGGCTCAGTTGCGCGTCTATGACGTCTTCGGCCTCGCTGTAATCGGAGCCCATCTCCTCCAGGTAGAAGGTGTGCGAGGCCTTCGATTCTCGTCTGCCACGCCGCTCGAGCAGAGGTTCCTTCTGAAATTCCTCGCCGTTGACCGAGTAGTGAAGGTCGAACGACCGCAGGCCGAAGTCATCATGGGCTTGGAATTCCGTGGCGACTTCCTCGATGCTGGTCGCCTTCGCGTCGCGGCCTGGCCGAAGAAACTTCACAACCGGCTTCTTGTCGGGGACCACGGAGATGAAAAAGTCCTGCGTCAGGCGGACGATTTCTCCCTGGTACATGGCCGCAATGAAGTACTCTCCCTCCTTGCCGACTTTCAGTCGCCCGGTGGCTTGCAGGCCGTCCGCGTCTAGTCGCAGAGATTCCTCGTTATTGACTCGAAGGATGCCGTCCGTTAGCGGCTTGTCCGTCTGGATTTCGACCTCGACTTCTGTCCCCGCTACGGCTCGAATGTCACCTCCGGGGTCTTCAACCAGGGGTTTCATCCCGGTCCACGCGGGGTAGTGATAGGTCAGCTTGAGGTTCTCGACGTGCGGCATCTCGACGACGTTGACCTCAAACTCTTCGCTGCGGATTCCACCTGCCGTGACGTAGTAGCGAAGCGGTTCCCGTACGCCCACGAAGGCAAATTCGAATCCACTGCCCTCGAGTTGCCGCTGCATCGAAGCTTGTTCCCAATCAACACTGCTCGCGAACTTGGCGTCGAGCTGCATTGTGGTGGACTCGAAGCCGATCGTCTCCGCAGTGACAAGCAGGTCAGTACCTTGACGGATCGTTGTATCGCCCGGTTCGACGACGATTTGGTAGAGCGGCGGCCCGCCCGGTTCCAACCAGCCAGCCCAAAGGCGGGAGGCCCCGTAGCCCCAGTAGCCGGGGCCGGAGTGCCCCAGCCAAAACAGGAAGGCAAACGCGGCGACCGCAACCCCCATGTAGGCGAAGACCCGCCCGACGCCGGCAACATATCGCGTAGGCGCCGTCTCCGCGATGCGCCAGGTGTCTTCCGCCAGCAGATCGAGCAAGGGGTTGGCGTCCGCACCGTTGTTGCCGGAGGTCTGATCCACCAGCGTTTCGACTCGACCATCGAAAGCCGGGACCGATTTCTCAATCTGAGCCGCTGTCCGGCTGCGGTTCAGGCGCAAAATAGGCCGAATGAGAACCCAGACGAGGACCGCGATCAGAGATCCGAACAGGATCGCACGGGAACTTACAATGCTGGAGTTCGAGAAAGCGAACTGGTTTGCGACGTAGACGCAGGCCAGGGTCAGGAGCAGCGCCACCACCACCGTGGCGCCCAGTCCCCTAGAGGCCAGCGCCAATCTCAGCCGACGGTGGACGCGGGAAACGTACCCTTGAATGCTTTGGAACGGGCCGGGAGTAGAGGAGCTGAGCACTAGACTTCCACCTCGCGTCGGACCTTCAAATGCCAAGTCCCTAGGACTGATTCTAGCAACGTTACGATCACCAACAGCGCCAGCAGCCAGCGCCAAATCTTTATGGGAGGGAGCTGAGCGACTGTGTCGGAACTGCCTCGGAGGCTCGCACTGGCCCCTTCTTGCCCCGTTGCCTGCCAGAGGGACATGAGATCAGCGTCGATAGGACGCAGGTTCGATTCCCGCGCGTCTGGGTTCGCGGCCACGAGCTCCATCTGGCCCGGTCTGCGAATCTCGTAGAAGCCCACTTGGGTGAGCTGAAAATCCTTCTCGGAAACCGACTCAGAAAGCGAGAGAGCCCGCTCTCCCTGAGGGTCGAACAGCTGAACGGTTGAGCCGGCCTCCCGGCGTTTGCTTAGCTCAATCACGGAGTCCACGAGCGCCTGACGCTTTTCTTCTTCGATCCGTGAAAGGTAGCGCGCGGATTCCATTGCGAAAGGGACAAAGACGGGGTGCAGCGGGAGATCGTTCCAAACGTTGTCGAGCGACGACGCCAGGACCATCACCCGCCCCTCGCCTAGCCGCTGCTCTACCAGCAGCGGAGAGCCATCGGAAAGGCGGGCCAAGACCTGGTCCTGTTCCCCCACCCGCAATCGTGCGAAGCGGAAAAACTTTACCTTCGGTAGACGCTCCCATGGACGGAGCGCCGGATGAGAGCGGTCGATTTCCCCGACCAACTGAAAACGATCTCGATTCCGAGCCGCCGAGCGTGCCTCACCAATCTGCCGCGAATAGAACGGCGCCTCAGCGGCAAGGGTGGTCTTAGGCCCTAGAGCCAGCAAGACCGAGCCTCCGGCGTCAACATATTTCGTAAGACGTTCCCCGAAGGGCGAGGGTAGCCGAGGGACGTCTGAAACGACCACAAACGCAAACCGCTCGGGGTGCCGGCTGCTGACTTTGTTCGCCGAGACGCCCTCCACTCGAAAGGTCGCTTCCGTGGACGACTCAAGAGCCGACTTGTAGTAGAGCAAGTCCCGTTTGCGCCGATGGCCGGAGACAAACAGGATGGGGGTTGGCTCCGAGTGGTGGAACGCCACGAATCGCTGATCGTCCTTGGCGAGCCGGTCGTTCGGCTGGACACTAATGACGCCGCGGCTATCGCCCTTGGGGACTTCGAAGTCTTCCAACACCACCGAAGCGCGTCCTGACGCCGGCACCTCGACAGTTTGAGAAGCCACCTGCCTGCCGTTGATTGTTAGGATTACTCGTTTGCGGGCTTTCTCAGTCCCGAATCCTGCAACGGTCACTTCGAGTCGTGGCGTACCCGTGTAAACACGGGTCGTCCCTCTGATCGTTTCTACGCACCAGTTAGGCGACGACGGTTCAGCGACGCTGTGAATCTTCAGGGCGGCCGTGGTGGGTAGGGCGACGTCCTGGAATCGCCCTGGCATGGACGATTGTTGGAAGTCCGAGACCAGGTGAACCTCGACCGGCCCTACGGAGCTGCCAATCAGGTTTCGAACGGCCTCTACCGCGTCACCGAAGGAGTTTCGTGAGTAGCCTGGTTCGAGGGAGCGAATTGCGCTCCTGAGACTTTCCCGATCCCCGATGGCTTCCGTCAGTAGCCGGACACTCGCGCCCCCGGCGATGACCCGAGCTTGATCGGCCGTCTCCATTCCCTCCACGACACCTTCCGCCTCGCGAACCGCCCGCTCCCAGCGATCACCGAAATTCATGCTCAGCGAAGTGTCGAGAATCACCAAGTGCAAGGTGGGCACGTCGCCGAACGCCACCTTGGGAGGTTGCTCCCAGATCGGCCTGGCGAAGGCAAGTGCCACCAGCGCGTAGAGCGCCAAGCGCGCGGCCAGCAGCAACAGGTACCGGAGGCGCCTCTCTTTCAGGGAGCTCTGTTGCCGCCGCTCAAAAAACATCAGCGAGCTGAAGGGTAGCTTGATGGGATTTTGCCGGTGCAACAAGTGCAGCCATAGCGGCAAAGTGAGTGCCAGCCCACCCAACAGGAACAACGGAGTCAGAAAGGTCATCGACAGCGCTAGTAAGATGGACGTCCCACGGAGCCTATTCGTCTAGTGTTGTACATCACAATCATTCGGAACGGCAACGTTTGGTTTCGGTGACCGATGCAGGGGGCAGATGCATACTTCTTCCTCGTCGACACTCGCGTCGACGTCGCAGGCCTTCGAGTGACGAGTGTTCTCGGTCGCCGCACGGGTTCGGTGGTTCTTGCCGGGCGCGAACCACAAACGACCGCTCGCCTCGGCAAAACGGCCGCCGAGCAGTGAGCTACGGGACTTGGCCGCTGGGTCGACCGCTCACCGGAGAGAACGACGGGCCGGAGGGGCACGGTCCCAGCCGGAAAACGACTGGGCTACCAACGGATCAGCAAAGCCGCTCTGAACGCAGGGGCCTTTCCCTCCTTTGGTTGGCGGCGTACCTTCGCTCACATGGGTGGAGCGCATTGTCCGCTCAGCCAACCGGGGCCGGCTGAGGCTTCGTCTCGCCCAGCTTGCATTCGGCGTGCACGGCGCGGACGGCGTCGTCAAGCTCGTCCTGTTTCACGACGATGGCAATCGTCAATTCGCTGGAGCCCTGCGCGATCGCGATGATGTTGACGTTTTGGCGGGAAATCGCGGTGAAGATTTTGCCGGCCAGTCCCGGCGTGCCGTGCATTCCCTCACCGACCGTTGCCAGCAAGCCAACGCTTTGATCCACTTGGATCGGATGAACGTAGGCGTGGGCCAGCTCGAGCGCCAGCTCGGCCCGCAAGCCTTCCGTCACAGCATCCAGCTCTTCGCTTCGCACCAGCATGCAAAAGTTTTGACGAAAGCTCGAGCGTGTCATAAGCAGAACTTCGACGTTGGTTCTCGCAGCGGCTTCGAGCGCACGAGCCATCAGTTGAGCACCGGAGATCGAGGCGCTGACGGCTTCGATCGTGATCAGCGCCACCTTGCCAAGCGACGTGATCGCCCGAACCCCAGGTCGGTCGTCGATCTTCGAAACAATGCGGGTGCCCGGCTTGCCGGGATCAAAACTGTTTTTGATCCAAACGGGGATTCCTTTTTCCAAGAGCGGCGCCAGTGTTCTCGGGTGTAGGACTTTGGCGCCGTTATAAGCGAGCTCAGCGGCTTCGTTGTAACTGAGCTCTCTCAAAACTCTGGCGTCCGCGACGACTCGCGGATCCCCTGTCATGATGCCGTCGACGTCTGTCCAGATCCATAGTTCGGCCGCCTCCAAAACCGACGCCAGGATCGAAGCCGAGAAATCGGATCCGCCGCGGCCGAGCGTTGTAGGTTGGCCGTCGGGGGTGGCTCCATTGAACCCCGTGACGATGGGAACCGTGCCTGCTTCAAGAAGTGGTGCGAGCCGGCGGCGGATTTTGGGCGCCGATTCGTCCATCAACGGAGAGGCGCTGCCAAAGACCGAATCAGTCACGATCATCTCGGCGGCGTTGACCGCTTCGGCCGCCACACCCTCTGACACCAGTCGGGCGCCGAGCAGCAGGGCAGAGAGCTTTTCGCCCGTCGAAACGGCTTCATCTACTGACCGCGGAGGCCGTTCCCCGAGCATCAGCATCCCTCGGGCGACGCGTTCGAAGCCGTCGATCAACTCATCCGCCCGCCGCATCGTGGTGTCTCGTTCCGGGGATGCCGGCAGCGTCCGGCAGGCGTCCGCGTGCCGCTCCTGCAGCTCTCGCACGTGGCGCTCCACTGCGGGATCGTCCCGCGATTCGGCATAGCGCATGGTGTCAAGAAGGCTATCAGTGACCTTCGCCATAGCCGAGACGACGACAGTCACCGTGTGGTCGCAGGCTGCTGCCGCAACGAGGTCGGCGGCTTGCTCTATTCGCTCCGGGGATCCCAGGCTCGTCCCCCCGAATTTCATCACTAGAAGAGGTCGCGTCATAGGCGGGTTCCGTCTTTTTAATCCTACCCCAAACCTTTGCTGTGACCGCCCGACCAACGACGGGAGATAGCAATCTCGGCTCGTACGGATTGACTCAAGGGGCCGTGGCGGGTATGGTGACCAGTAACGAGGGCAGTGACAACTGCCCACAAGCCGTGGTCCGCAGATTCGGGGAGAGCAATCAGTCTTGTTCATGAGTGGCAGGATGCTGATCCGGACACCGGGCAACCGCCGCCGTGGTGGGCGTCCTGGCCCGTGCGTTTTTGGATGGACGTTGGCGGCTCTTCCTGTCGCGCAAGTGCACCCCATGCTCTCGGGATTGGTCGAGTTCGTCGCTGAGCTTAACCGCCTAACGATCTTCTGGACGGCTCTCGCGATCCTCCTGTCCGCGGGTTGCATTGTCTTTCTCTTTCGTTGGCTGTTTGAACGCCGAATCCTTCTGTACCAGGAGAAACTAGCGGTGCTTTGTGACATTGCCGACGACTTGGGAACGTCAAGCGATGCGAGTCGAATTGAGCAGCAGCTCACCGAAGCAGTGCCTTCTCTCGCTGACGCCACGCACTGTTTCCTCCCACTGCTGTCCGGTTAAAAGTCGAATAGAATCAATTGGTTGGGGTCATAGGGGGATTCGTTTGGGGAGTCGGATGGCTGGAGTGCCTGTAAAAGGGGCATTTTTTCGAATTGCGTAACGCTGAGAATCTGTAGAATCTGGTAAAGACTCGCTTCCAGCCCGAGGCGTTTCCGGACGATGGCGATGAGCACGTAAATCGAGACAGCGATCCAGATCTGCGTCTTGACGGCGTTCTCGCTGGTGCCGTAAAACGAGTTGATTCGCAGATGTTGCTTGATCCACTTGAAGAACAACTCAATCTGCCAACGCGACTTGTAGATGTGGGCGATGGTCAGCGCCGGGAGCGCGAAGTTGTTGGTCAGAAACTTCAGCCGCTTGTTCGTCCGGGCGTCGAAGTAACTGACCCTCCGCAACGGGTCGGGATAGGCTTGGGCCGATTCGATGGCAGCCAGTATGACGGTCTGATCCGAGCGCAAGCCCGTGGATTTGTCGACGGGATGCGAGTAGCGCCGTTGGAGCAAGATGTTCTTCTTGGTTCGCACGACGAAGAACGACGAGCAGAGAGTGAACACGAAGAGGCGTTCGAAATCGACGTAGGCCCGATCCATGACGTAGAACGCGCCGGCCTCCGGGCCGATCTCGTCGAGGATGTTGATGTCGTGCACTTTGCCTCCAGTAATGCGGATGAACGTGGGAATATTGCCGTGCAGATCCAGCAGCGTGTGCATCTTCACGGCGGCTTTTTGCTTGCGGAATCTCGCCCACGGAAACAGCGACAGGCAGAGGTCGATTGTTGTCGAGTCGAGAGCGTACAGAGTCTGGTCCAAGTCCACACCGATCGGGTCGTGGGCATATAACGGCCGTGCCATGCCAATCAAGACCTGCGCGAAGTCCGCGTAGATCCGCCAGTCGCGCGACTCGTTCGCGTCGGCCAGTGTCGAGCGCGCTACCCTGCCGCGGAATCCCATGTGGTAGAGTTTGCCGTGCATCGAACGCAGGCACGTCTCGATGTCGCGGAGGCTTGCCCGATAGGTCAGCTGGGCGAATGCCATCGCAAGAAACTGATCCCAGCAGGAGAAACTTTTCAGATAGGAATCGCCGCGGTAGCGCGATACACATTTCTGAAACTCTTTGCTCGGTAGGTGCTCGATCAGTTGGGAGAAAACCGTACGGCCAAGGTTCATCCCTCATTGTGCCGCGTCCGGATGCTCCGTTCAGGCGACCATTTGCGGCCTCGGGATTTCAAATCGTTCCCGGGCAAAACAGGCCATAAGACATTGAACGGTCGAGACTTACCGTCCGATGGCGCGACTTTCCCCGGACAGCACTGGTTTCCTCCTGGTTCTGAACCCGGCCACCCAACAATTGGAGTACCGCGCCGGCAGCGACCGCATGCCTACTTCGGCCGTTTCGCTCAGCGCCTTAAGCGGAGCCGTAACCTGTTTCCGAAATCAGTCTCTTACGGAAGTGCCCGACGCCGAAGATTGTCCCTTTGTGGACTATGAAACGGTCAGGAGATTTGCTCAGAAGTCACTGCTCTACGCCCCGCTCATGGTCGACGGCTCGTGCTTGGGCGTGATCGAGGTAGAAGACCGCGATCGCAAGCGCACTTTCACCGTCGAGCAGAAAACAGTGATCGAGCAGGTAGCGACCCTGGGTTGCCTGGGTCTTCAAATCAGCCAGCAGCGCTCGATCAAAGATCAGGTTCATCGAGCGGAGAAGCTCGCGGCGGTCCGAGAGCTGGTACACGAAATCGGAAACCGACTGCGAGCCCCCCTCGAAGCGATGAAGCGAGCGGCTGGGGAGGGGAAACAAGAGGAGACCGTGCCGGCCCTGCTCGGTCGGCTAGAGAGCTTGGAAAAGGAGACGGGCGACGCTTTGGAGGCAGTGGAACGCATTGTCAACTTCGCGGGACCGCGCACGGGTGCTCGGCTGAACGTAGACATTCACGTGCTATTGCAGCGCCTCGCGGATTCCCGACAACAGTGGGCGCCGGCCAGACACTTCGAGATGCGATTAGCGCTGTTGAAAGTCGCGCCGGAGGTCTCAGCGGATCCCGAACATCTGGAGCAGATACTACTAAACATTCTCAAACACTCCGCGGGCCTGCTCGCGCCTTTCAACGGTGAGCTCCTCCAGGTTTCCACGAACCGGCTCGAGGAACACATTCTGGTCTCTATTCGCTCGGACGACCCGCCGGCGACGTCGCGCCCGGGTCCCGACGAGCCGGCAGAAGAACCTCCCGTTCCTAGGGGCGACGGTTTGCCTTTGTCGGTCTGTCGGACATTGGTAGAAGGAGTGGGCGGTAACCTGCGAGTGGAGAGGACACCAAGCGGGGGATTCCGGATCGACTTGGAGTATCCGCTGAGCGTGGACACGCTTTCAACGAGGCGGACCTATTTGCCGCCATCGCGCCCCAGCACATCGCGGGGCCGAGCGTCTACGACTCTCGTCATCGACGATGACCAAACCTCCCAGAACGCGCTACTGCAGCATGTCGCGGAGAGCGGCTATCGCGTTATTCCCGTCTCGACAGCCGAGGAGGCAATGGACCTGTGCGAAAGAATGTGGTTCGATTGGGTCTTCTGCGCGGCTCGAATCGGGCGGTTCACGGGGCTGGAGATCTACGAGAGGGTTCATCGCCAAGCCGGGAACTTCGTCCTCGTAGAGGATGCCGCCGCGTCCGTGGATAGCGTGGAAGTCATGTCGTCCGAGCGATATACGGTGTTGCGTAAGCCGTTCACGGCAGAGGATGTCAGCCGGATCTTGTCCGTCGCGGGCCCTGCGAATGCAAGCTCAGAGAGAGAAGACGCCGGCGCATGACCAAGAGGCGGCTCGTGCTTGGGGTGTAGTTCGGAGCATTCCGCAGGGCAAGGTCGTAACGTACGGGGACATAGCCACCGCGGTCGGTCGGTCCTGGACGCCGCGCCGAGTGGGCTGGGCATTGCGCCAGGCGCCGGCGAGTTTGGGCCTGCCCTGGCACCGCGTGTTAGCCGCCGGCGGACGCATCGCTCTCCCCGGCGCTAGCGGCCTCGACCAACGTCTTCGGCTACAGGCCGAAGGCGTACGATTCTCGGGCCGACGAGTGCGCATGGACTTGCACCATTACCGCAAGTTGCGCGCGCCCCATCATGACCGCCGGACCAAGTAACGAAGCCAGGGCTGAGAGCATGGCCGGCACAAAAACATCCCTCCGAAGGCCGCGGCGCCCCGCCTTGGGAATTTGCTTCCGGCTGACCTTGGTTGGGAGCTTGCTTCTGGTTCCGCTGGTGTTGAAGCACCACGGTTGGGCGTCTCCCGCGGCACGGGAAGGTGGGGAACTCATCGGTGTCCGCGCTCCGTCCGTCGAACTTGATCGATGGATGAATGCCTCTCCCATTGAGATCGAGCATCTGCGGGGTCAGGTGGTGCTTGTCCGTTGGTGGACCGACACTTGCCCATTTTGCTCGACCTCCGCCCCGGCCCTCAACAATTGGCAGCGACTATATGGTGACCGCGGCCTGCAGGTCATCGGCGTCTTCCACCCGAAACCGCCGGGCGAGGCGCCTCAGGCGCGCGTCCAGCAAGCTGTTGATCGCTTAGGCTTTACGTTCCCCACGGCGGTGGACCCCGCTTGGACCGCACTCGAGCGCTGGTGGCTATCTCACAGCCCGCGCGGTTGGACGTCGGTTTCTTTCCTGCTCGACAAGAAAGGCCTGATCCGCTATATCCATCCGGGCGGAGAGTATCATCTGGAGCCTGGTGGTCCGCACCAGCGAAACCATGCTTCCTGCCACCGCGACTACCGCGAGATCGAGCGGCTCATAGAACAACTGCTTGCCGAATAGCTGGGGACAAGTCGCGATCCGGCGACCAGAAGAGCGGGGTACCGACGAGCCACCCCGTCCGCGGGACGAGCGTGACTTCCCGGTAAGCCGCATTTCTCACCGGCGGTCGGCAGGGGCGGAAGCAAATTCCCGGCTGCCATAGCTGCGCCATTGTGGCCCCAGCGCGCGGATTTGGTGGCCAAGCTCCCGCTCTCGCTCGGCTGGCTCAGACGCCTTGCCCGAACGGTAAAAACCGGCTCGGCTCACCTGGGCGAGAGCGCACATCCTCCGCACGGTCAACTTCGTCCCGCCGCTCACTTCCTTCTCGATCTGTTCGTAGACGTTGCGCCGCCAGGCAGAGCCCGCAGCAGGTGCTGTTCCTCGACACGCAGCCAGGCTCGCTCGCCATGCGTACTCAACTCCCGCCGCCAACGGCGCACATCACTGGGATCCATCTTCAGCGCCCGCGCCCCTTCGTTCACCGAGCCGCGGGCAATGGGCGGCAGACGCCAAGCGTCGAGAAGAGTCTCGACGCGGCAGGCAAGAGTGCCTGCGCCACAACAGATTTCACAAAGACCCGGTTAGGTGCGAAGGAAAACGTAGAAACCCGTGCGTTGATGAGCATTTTCCTGCGCCCCTCCGGGGCTTGGTCACTTGTGCATACGGAACCCGCGGTTTCGCCTGGCGGCTCCACCGCAGGCTATTGTCCTACGCCCCCTGCGGGGGCTGAAACACACTAAGTGACGAGTATTTTGCACCGCAAAGTCAAAGTAGCTAGCACGGCTCATCCCCTCATCCGTAGCTCACAACTGCTGGTTAGGAGAAAAACTCCGCGAAAGGGAACAGAGTCGTCTGGACGAGGACGAGCACCCACAGATAGAGTGTCCGCGGGTCGCGACGTTCCACCGTGCACTGGGCAAATCCCATCGCGAGGAGCGTGATCGCGAAGCCCACAATCGGCAGGGCGTAGTAGGTCAGGAGACAAAACAGAATCAGCAAGTTATCCTTCGCCGCCGCAAACGAGCGGCGAGTCCCCAGCAAAAACGTCACCGCAATGGCCCCTTCCAGGAAGATCGTCAAATACGAGAACAGCAAACTGAGACCTTCGGTCCGGGAGGTTGAGAGGAATGCCGGAGCCAGCGTCTCCCGCGGCGACGCCATCAGCGACCTTAGCAACTCTCGGTTATAGCTGAGGTCATCAGGGGTCAAACCGCCGAGGACCAGGACGTGCTTTTCGATAGTTTCATCCGTAAGGAGCGCGAAGTGGAAGAAGCTGCCGTCCAGAAACTCTCCTCCTATGATCTTCCAGCCTGTGGCGAACAAAAATGTCAGCCCAATCAGGACACGCCCGTTCCAAGCCAACATGGCAGTCCCCATTTTTTCGCTCCCGCACCACTCTTGCCATGGGCTGCTAGGTTCGCCGTCGCTTCGGGCTATCCGAAGCAGGGTCTCATGACTTTCGGGAAACAGGTGGAATGGCACTGGCGGTCCAATAGCTGCCTCCGACCGCCCATCGACGCACGATCGCCCCTGCCCGAACGCTGCGAGATAATACGGACAATGCGTGCCGCCCGAACGAAAGTGGATCAAGTACGAACAGACTTGGTCCTGGCGCTCGACGCCATCAAGACCCATCCCCTGAGAGCCTTCCTGACGATTCTCGGCTTGGCGGTCGGCGTGGCGGCGCTCATGGCGGTGATCACACTCATTCAGGGCGCCAATACGTTCGTCGCTGAGAAGTTCGCCAACATGGGGACGAACGTCTTTCGGATCGCCAAGACGCCGTTCGCTACAACAGATTTTCAGGAAATGTTTCGGGCCCGCCGTCATCCGGACCTCGGCATTGATGACCTACGGGCATTGCAGGAGTCCTGTGGACTGTGCGAGATGGTAGGAGCCTCGGTTTCATCCCGCCTGGCGGTGCGCTATGGAAATCGGGAGTTGCGCGACGTCTCGCTGCGAGGTAACACGCCGAACATCGCGAACATGGGGAGCCAGGTCGTCGACCGCGGTCGATATTTTACCGAGGCCGAGGAGCGTCATTCCGCCGCAGTGTGCGTGCTCGGCTCCAGTTTGGCTCAGCAGCTATTCCCTACCGTCGACGCGGTCGGCCGCATCCTTCGTGTAGGCCGAGCTCCGATCCGCGTCATCGGGACATTCGAAGAGATCGGATCTATTCTGGGGCGCGACCAGGACAACTATCTCGTTACTCCCCTGAGCACTTTCCTTCGAATGCGCGGTTCGCGTCACAGCCTGACGCTGGAAGTTAAGGCGGCAGGCGACGGCCTCCTATTTGAACAAGCGCAGGACCAGGCGCGAGCCCTCATGCGGGCGCGCCGCGGCATTAAGGGAGCACAGAAGGAAAACTTCTACCTGGGAACGTCGGCCAGCTACATCGAGCTATGGGAGACGATTAGCTCGTCCTTCTTTGTTGTTTTCATCAGTATTTCTTCGATTGCGGCCGTGGTGGGCGGGATTGTCATCATGAACATCATGCTGGTCAGCGTGACGGAGCGCACCAAAGAGATCGGTGTGCGACGAGCCTGTGGGGCGCGCCGGGGCGATATCTTGCGCCAATTTCTAGCTGAAAGCATGATGCAGTGCATCGTGGGCGGCAGTTTCGGGGTCCTCGTTGGTTTCGCCGTGGCGCTGCTGCTGCGGCGGTTCGCTTCCTTCCCCGCCGACGTCCAATGGTGGGTGGCCGTGTTGGGCGTGGGCGTAGCCTCGGCGGTGGGCTTGTTTTTTGGGATCTACCCGGCGAAGAAGGCTGCCGATTTGGACCCGGTTGAAGCATTGCGAGCCGAATAGGATCAAGGTCAAAATGACGTCGTCTCAGCTCCGCGAGAATGTACGAGTGGCTTTTCACTCTATTCAGGTTCAGAAAGTTCGCTCGTCGCTGACCCTGCTGGGAGTGGTCATCGGCGTGTCTTCCGTGATCGGCGTGGCCGCCATTATCGAAGGCCTGAACCGAGGCGTCATAGGACGCGTTCAGACGCTGGGGTCGAAGGTTTTCATCCTGAGCCGTCTCCCGGCCGGCACGTTTGGCAGGCCGCGGGAGGACATTCGGCTGCGGAAACACTTTCGATTCAGCGACGCTCGCCGCATTGAGGAGTCAAGCCCCTCAGCCGAATACGTATCCGCCTTTGCTTACCGCGCCGCCTTTTTCGGCGACTTGAATGAGGTGCGCTATCGAAACGAGCAAGTCACAAACGTGATTGTGCGCGGCGTAGATCACAACCACAGCGCGGCCATTCCCATGTTCGACGTCTCTGAAGGAAGAACCATTTCTCGCTACGATCAAGATCACGCCCGCGCGGTAGCCGTCATCGGCCAGGGCATCGCGGTCGCGCTGTTCCCTCAGGTTGACCCTATCGGCAAGACCATACGCCTTAACGGGTTACCCTTCGACGTCGTCGGGGTGTTCTTCAAGGATGAAGGCCTTTTCGGCGGTCCGGGAGTCGATCAGTTTGTCTGCATCCCCTACGGGACATTCCACAAGCTGTACCCCGAGATCGAGGAGCATTTCCTTGCGGTTTCCGTCCGAGACACAGCGGACTTGCCCAAGGCCGTGGATGAGGTGATCTCCGCGGCACGCCGCGTTCGGAAGGTGCCCCCCCCCGCAGAGAACGATTTTGACCTCATCTTGCCGGAATACCTTACCCGGCTATGGCAACAGTTGACAGGAGCTCTCTTCATACTGACCTTTTCGATCAGCTCGATCGCTCTTCTGGTCGGGGGTATCGGCGTCATGAACGTTATGTTGGTTTCGGTGACGCAGCGAACTCACGAGATCGGAATTCGCAAGGCAGTCGGCGCGCGGCGCCAAGACATTCGTACGCAATTTCTGATCGAGGCTTTGACTCTAACGTCTGCTGGAGGCGTGCTCGGCATCCTGTTGGGGGGTGGGTTGGCCTGGCTCATGTCCGAAATCTATCCCATACTACCCATCTTCGTGTCACCTTTTTGGGTGGTCACTGGATTGTCTTTCGCCGCGGGAGTGGGCTTGTTCTTCGGCTACTATCCTGCCAGCAAGGCCGCTCAGTTGGACCCGATTGTTTGCTTGCGTTACGAGTGACAAGCCGAGGCTTTGGATAGGCAGCTCGACCCGCGTTTCGCGCTATGGCTAAGTCAGGTTGCGAGTTATCCTTCTATCAGCCCTAGCCCTTTCCCCGCCGATGGAGGTTAGTGGGCAGCTGGAAACCGAGTGGTCGGCGAGTCCCGAGCGTTTTAGTGAAACTACATCGATGAAGATCATCGACGTCCTAAGAGGCGGCAAGCGTACCGTGTCGTTCGAGTTCTTCCCGCCCAGAACCGACGCCGCCTTCGAGGAGCTATTCAAGACAATCGCAGCCCTGAAGCCGCTCCAGCCCGACTATGTTTCGGTTACCTACGGGGCCGGGGGCAGTACGCGTCGAAAAACCGTCGATCTTGTCCTGCGCATCAAGCACGAGATCGGCCTGGAGCCAATGGCGCATCTCACCTGCGTGAGCGCGACGCGGGAAGACATCAAGCGTACGCTAGACAATCTGCACCTTGGCGGCATGGAGAATGTGCTGCCGTTGCGAGGCGATCCGCCAAAGGGGCAGGAAAGGTTTGTCAAGACCGAGGGAGGGTTCGAACACGCCAATGAGCTCGTGGAGTTCATCCGTGGACGCTACTCCTTCTGCCTCGCTGGAGCCTGCTATCCCGAGGTCCACCCGGAAGCGCCCAATTGGGAAACCGATCTCGACAACCTGAGACGGAAGGTGGATAGCGGAGTAGATTTTCTGATCACCCAGCTCTTCTTCGACAACGACCATTTCTTTCGCTTCGTCGACAGGGCCACGGCTCGGGGGATCAAGGTTCCCATTCTGGCGGGTATCATGCCTATCTTGAGCGTTGGGCAAATCAAACGCTTCACCCAGATGTGCGGCGCGCGGATTCCCACTGAATTGCTTTCGAAGATTGAAGCCGTGGAGGACGATCCCGAAGCCGTGCGCCAGCTCGGTACGTATCATGCAACACTGCTGTCCGGTTAAAAGTCGAATAGAATCAATTGGTTGGGGTCATAGGGGGATTCGTTTGGGGAGTCGGATGGCTGGAGTGCCTGTAAAAGGGGCATTTTTTCGAATTGCGTAACGCTGAGAATCTGTAGAATCTGGTAAAGACTCGCTTCCAGCCCGAGGCGTTTCCGGACGATGGCGATGAGCACGTAAATCGAGACAGCGATCCAGATCTGCGTCTTGACGGCGTTCTCGCTGGTGCCGTAAAACGAGTTGATTCGCAGATGTTGCTTGATCCACTTGAAGAACAACTCAATCTGCCAACGCGACTTGTAGATGTGGGCGATGGTCAGCGCCGGGAGCGCGAAGTTGTTGGTCAGAAACTTCAGCCGCTTGTTCGTCCGGGCGTCGAAGTAACTGACCCTCCGCAACGGGTCGGGATAGGCTTGGGCCGATTCGATGGCAGCCAGTATGACGGTCTGATCCGAGCGCAAGCCCGTGGATTTGTCGACGGGATGCGAGTAGCGCCGTTGGAGCAAGATGTTCTTCTTGGTTCGCACGACGAAGAACGACGAGCAGAGAGTGAACACGAAGAGGCGTTCGAAATCGACGTAGGCCCGATCCATGACGTAGAACGCGCCGGCCTCCGGGCCGATCTCGTCGAGGATGTTGATGTCGTGCACTTTGCCTCCAGTAATGCGGATGAACGTGGGAATATTGCCGTGCAGATCCAGCAGCGTGTGCATCTTCACGGCGGCTTTTTGCTTGCGGAATCTCGCCCACGGAAACAGCGACAGGCAGAGGTCGATTGTTGTCGAGTCGAGAGCGTACAGAGTCTGGTCCAAGTCCACACCGATCGGGTCGTGGGCATATAACGGCCGTGCCATGCCAATCAAGACCTGCGCGAAGTCCGCGTAGATCCGCCAGTCGCGCGACTCGTTCGCGTCGGCCAGTGTCGAGCGCGCTACCCTGCCGCGGAATCCCATGTGGTAGAGTTTGCCGTGCATCGAACGCAGGCACGTCTCGATGTCGCGGAGGCTTGCCCGATAGGTCAGCTGGGCGAATGCCATCGCAAGAAACTGATCCCAGCAGGAGAAACTTTTCAGATAGGAATCGCCGCGGTAGCGCGATACACATTTCTGAAACTCTTTGCTCGGTAGGTGCTCGATCAGTTGGGAGAAAACCGTACGGCCAAGGTTCATCCCTCATTGTGCCGCGTCCGGATGCTCCGTTCAGGCGACCATTTGCGGCCTCGGGATTTCAAATCGTTCCCGGGCAAAACAGGCCATAAGACATTGAACGGTCGAGACTTACCGTCCGATGGCGCGACTTTCCCCGGACAGCACTGATCATGCAACCGAGCAGTGCGCGGGCTTGTTAAGGGGTGGCGCCGCCGGTCTGCACTTCTACACTTTGAATCGGTCGACGGCCACGCGGGTCATCTTCCAGCAGATCAAGGGGGTGCTTGCGTCGACGCTCGCAGCCTCGAAGGAAATGCCTGCCGGCGCACCGAAATCGACTGCTTAATGGGACGGGGCGTCCGGAAAGCGTACACGAAACGGCCGCGGGTCTCGGGAAAGGCGCCGAGCCCTTTAATTTTAGCTCGATCGCTGCTCGACCAAGCGCGGGATCTCTTGGAAATGACATCGTGCACTATTGAGGCTCGCTAAATACGGTGACTTTGGAACCCGGGCACAGCATGCGGCATGCGGTGCCCCTACAGTTTGAACTGCGAGCCAGGTCACCATAGTTTGCAAGACTCAGTAGATCTTTTCGACCGTTAGCCTCTTGTCTCTCGGCTGCCGACCGCACACGCCGTCGGCTACCCTAAAAACTCAACTTCCACTGGCGTGGCAGCTATGCACTACGACCTGATCGTCATCGGAGCGGGCGCGGCTGGACTCAACGTTGCGATCCCCGCTTCCAAACTCGGCCTCAAAACTCTGCTTGTCGAAAAGAATCCTGAAAACCTTGGCGGCGAATGTCTGAACACAGGCTGTGTTCCCAGCAAAGCTTTGCTTCACGTGGCCAAACGAAAGCACGACGCCGAACAACTGGCGAGTTTCGGAATCACTACCCAAGGTTCGCTCGATTTCCAGAAGGTATCCGACTACCTTCGAGATGTGCAGGCGGAGATTCGCCAACATGAGAGCGCCGAAGTCCTGGGTGACTTCGGCGTGGACCTAGCGTTCGGCACCGCGCGTTTCTCCGGCAAAAATCAGATCGAACAGGAGGGGGAATCGCATTCGGCTCGCCGTTTCGTTATTGCCACGGGTTCGAGACCACGGCTGCCCAGCACACCGGGCTTCGACCGAGTGTCCTATCTGACCAACGAAAATCTGTTCCAACTCAAAAGCTTGCCCGGAAAGCTGCTCATCCTCGGTGGCGGGCCGATCGGGGTCGAGATGGCGCAGGCCTTTGTGCGGCTGGGCTCCGAAGTCACGCTTGTGGAAATGGGGCGGCGCCTGCTGCTCCGTGACCCGGAAGAAGCAAGCACTTTAGTTCAACAACGGCTGGAGAGCGAAGGAGTGACGGTTCTTTTGAATACGAGTATCCTTAGCTTCCCTGCCGCCAACGTCGCCACCCTTGAAGGCAAAGACGGCCCTTCCGAAAAGACGTTCGACCAAATCCTCGTTGCGATCGGCAAGGACCTCGACTACAGCGAACTACGTCCCGAGGCGGGTGGGATTGCAGTTGAGGATGGTCGCATCAAACTCGACTCCTACCTACGCACGACAAACAAGCGCGTCTATGTCTCGGGGGACGCCACGGGACAGGTCTATTTGACCCATGCCACCGAGCTCCACGCCAACGTTATCCTTTGGAACTTGTTTTCTCCTATCAAGAGGAGAATCAACTACGACAATCTGAACTGGGTGACTTTCACCGATCCCGAAGTCGCCACTTTCGGGTTGTCCGCAGGACAGCTTCGCGAACGTGGGACTCGCTACCGCAAGGTCGTCCAGGGTTTTGAAGACGTCAACCGCGCGACGACGGATCACTACCCGGAATCCAAGCTGATCGTCTATCTCAAAGGCGAGCAGATACTCGGTGGAACGATGGTCGCGCCGAACGCCGGTGAGCTCTTCCAGGAGCTGGTTCTCGCCAAGCAGAATAGGATCCCGATCCGAAAGCTACTCGAGAAGGTCTACGCCTACCCTACGGCCGCCCGCGTCAACCGCTGGCTTGCGATCAGGGAGTACGATCGGAAAACGACGGAACCCATCAAGAAGATCCTTCGGAGCTCGTTCCGGCTGATGAGTTAGTTTCTCGGAGGAGTCCTTCCCGGTTCTTGAGGCGCAGTAGCAGCAGGAGCCATATGGCGTAGTGGAGCCAGGGGAGGAATAACGCGTTCGCTTCGCCTCCGCTCGCGCCGAACCCGTGGGCGTCCCAGCTTCGAAGGCGAATCGGAAGCTGAAAGTAGATCATTCCGACAACCAGAATGCAAGCGCACAGGAACGCGCCCAGCCAGAGGTCGAACTGTACGCGAACGGGGATTTTCACTCCCATGATCTTCCAGCCCCTTGCCGCGCTGACAAAGAGCGTCACAAAGCCAGCCAGGTAGCCCGCCCCAATGAGGGAATAGTAAAAGGAACGGTAGTCATCGATCGGATCCAGAGAACCGCCCATGCTGTAGACGAGCAGCAACGGCATCGCGTGCAGACCTAGATAGGCTGCATAGGCTGCACTCAATAGGACTTCCCCTGCGAGTCGTGCGACCTTCGTTATCAAACCGCTGCGGCTCCGTCCGGAGTAACGGCCCCCGGATTCTGGCTTTTTGCGCTGTGCTACCAGCTTAGTACAGCATTTCGCAGATACGGTTCAATTGGCCCGTCGAGGTGTTGCGGCTCATCAACTCGGGCGCCATGAATTGTGCCCCTAAGATAAACAGTTTGTTTGTCCGGATCGGGATCGGTTGCTCGAACAGGCCTAACCGGCAAGGCGTAGCAACGGCCAACGGCTCCGTCGCGGCGCGTCGAAGGACCGACAAGAGTGTCGGCCCCTACCGGGAAACTAGGACCGCCAAAGAGTGGCGGTCGCTACTGGGATCGGTTGCTAGGAGCGGCCGAGCGCCGACCGCGCTAGTCTCCTGTCCGGGCTAACTCTTTACAATAGCTTCTTTGCAGCGGCGCACCTTGTCGAGAATGACATCCGCAGTGGCTTTCCAAACAAACGGTTGGGGGTCGTGGTTCCAGATGGCCAGCCACTGATAGATCGCTCGCTCCAGTTCTGCCACACAATGGAAGGTTCCTCGGCGGATCATGCGGTCGGTGAGGAGCCCGAAGAGACGTTCGACTTGGTTGAGCCAGGAACTGCTGGTGGGCGTGAAGTGAAAGTGGAAGCGGCGCCGCTTTTTGGGTTGCAACCAGCGCTGGACGGCCGCGCTTTTATGGCTGGAGTAGTTGTCCATGATGAGGTGAACTTCTTGATCCAGCGGCACCTCTCTTTCCACTTGGTTGAGAAACCTGACGAACTCCTTGGCGCGATGCCGAGGCAGACAACTGCTAATCACTTTCCCGTTCAGGATGTTGAAAGCAGCGAACAAGGTGGTGGTTCCGTGGCGCTTATAATCGTGCGTTTGTCGCTGTGGCAAGCCGGGCCGTAACGGCAGAATCGGAGCCGTTCGGTCCAGGGCTTGGATTTGGCTCTTCTCATCCACGCACAGCACCAAAGCCCGGTCGGGCGGATGCAGATACAAGCCCACGATGTCCCGCACCTTCTCTTCGAACTGCGGGTCCTGGGAGAGTTTGAATTTCTCTACCCGATGGGGCTGCACCTCGTAACGTTGCCAAACCCCATGCACGAGCGTGCGGCTCACACCGAGATGCCGGGCCAGGGTGCGCACACTCCAGTGGGTCGCATCCGGCGGCCTGGTCTTCAAGGTCGTATCGAGAATCTTCTGCTCCAACTCGGGCGTCAACACACGTCGCGAGCGCTGGCGTTTTTGCCGCCGCCGGATCGCCTCCACCCCGCCCCGCGCGAAGGCGGCTCGCGTCGCGATCACGGTCGGACGCGACAAGCCGATCTGCTGCGCAATGGCGTGGT
This sequence comes from Bryobacterales bacterium, assembly GCA_965248205.1. Lineage (GTDB taxonomy): Bacteria > Acidobacteriota > Terriglobia > Bryobacterales > UBA6623. The sequence goes on along the minus strand of CBDFIS010000006.1, from coordinate 3,095,229 downwards.
TGGGCACTCCCTCGCCAGCCAGCAAGATCAGCTGGCATTTCCGCGCCAACATCTGCGGCGTGCTTCCGGCACGGGCCATCGATTCCAGTACCTGTTTCTGCGCCGGATTGATGGCAAGCGGAGTCGCTGGGGTGAACATGCCCCATTACATCATGATCCCGCTATATTGTCAATAGTTATAACGGACAGGACACTAGGTCCCCGCTGGAGACAGCTACGTTGTGACCCCCAGGTCTTCGGGACAGCAGCGGCGGAGACGAGACTTGGCCTGTCACTTGCGTTCCAGGCTCTGTTTCTTGCTCTCGCGCAGCCTTTGCGACCAGCGGAGCCAACGCAAGTCTCGGCAAAACGGCCGCCGGGCCATGCGCTGATATGGTGTGACCTACGGGATTTGCGATGCGCGAATGGGAACGCGGGAGTGGCCTGAGGGCAACCGGCGGTGGCTACTCGGACGGGCCTGCGACAACCGCGTATCCGCCCGCACAGAACGAAGCGCTCTCGTCCTCGCAACAAACCACGGCTGACTGAATCGGACGCGATCGGCTCGCGATCCCGACGAAATCTACGACATTAGTCCCGCCTTCCGACGTGACCTCGCCAATCATCTCGCCTTGGCCGCCCGCCTGGTCGAACACGCCGACCTTCCCCGGCTTGGTGGCGTTGATGCCCGCGTCGTTGAAATGGAGAAAGCTGACACCGAAGGCCCGCACTGGCTCACTGAAATCCAGCACCACGCGCGAGCAGGGAGGATTCTGATCTCCGCCCGTAAACCAACCCGACCCATTGCCCGGATCTGCCGCATTACCCGAGAACGATGTGGTAATGCCACAAGTGTTACTGGGGTTGCCGGTGATCACGACCTTCCCCACGGTCGCCCCAGTGTTGCCCGTAAACCGAGGAATATCGTAGAACTCCGCCTCCTTCAACCTTGTAAAGTCGTCAATCGGGATCACCTTTCGCATCGCACATTCCTTTCCCAAGCAGATCTCGCGTGCGTTTCCGCTTGCGTTTCCAAGTCTTTCCTGCGTCCGCCGTCGCCGCCTCTCAGACCGTCCTATTCTATCTCAAGCGGCTTGCGACTCGCGGTGACCGACAATACCCATAGCGTGCTAGAGGCGCACGGTGATGGCCTCCAGGGCGAGCAGGGTGTTTCCCGAGATTACGATTCTCTTTGTCGGCCGCTAGTCGATCAAGGCACTCTCGGGCGTCGTGAAGCAATTCTTCAATCGCAGGCTCGCTGGCAAGGGCGGCGGCTCCACTCGGGCGGCCGAGGCTGGCACGAAGACCCGCGCAACACTGCTGTCCGGTTAAAAGTCGAATAGAATCAATTGGTTGGGGTCATAGGGGGATTCGTTTGGGGAGTCGGATGGCTGGAGTGCCTGTAAAAGGGGCATTTTTTCGAATTGCGTAACGCTGAGAATCTGTAGAATCTGGTAAAGACTCGCTTCCAGCCCGAGGCGTTTCCGGACGATGGCGATGAGCACGTAAATCGAGACAGCGATCCAGATCTGCGTCTTGACGGCGTTCTCGCTGGTGCCGTAAAACGAGTTGATTCGCAGATGTTGCTTGATCCACTTGAAGAACAACTCAATCTGCCAACGCGACTTGTAGATGTGGGCGATGGTCAGCGCCGGGAGCGCGAAGTTGTTGGTCAGAAACTTCAGCCGCTTGTTCGTCCGGGCGTCGAAGTAACTGACCCTCCGCAACGGGTCGGGATAGGCTTGGGCCGATTCGATGGCAGCCAGTATGACGGTCTGATCCGAGCGCAAGCCCGTGGATTTGTCGACGGGATGCGAGTAGCGCCGTTGGAGCAAGATGTTCTTCTTGGTTCGCACGACGAAGAACGACGAGCAGAGAGTGAACACGAAGAGGCGTTCGAAATCGACGTAGGCCCGATCCATGACGTAGAACGCGCCGGCCTCCGGGCCGATCTCGTCGAGGATGTTGATGTCGTGCACTTTGCCTCCAGTAATGCGGATGAACGTGGGAATATTGCCGTGCAGATCCAGCAGCGTGTGCATCTTCACGGCGGCTTTTTGCTTGCGGAATCTCGCCCACGGAAACAGCGACAGGCAGAGGTCGATTGTTGTCGAGTCGAGAGCGTACAGAGTCTGGTCCAAGTCCACACCGATCGGGTCGTGGGCATATAACGGCCGTGCCATGCCAATCAAGACCTGCGCGAAGTCCGCGTAGATCCGCCAGTCGCGCGACTCGTTCGCGTCGGCCAGTGTCGAGCGCGCTACCCTGCCGCGGAATCCCATGTGGTAGAGTTTGCCGTGCATCGAACGCAGGCACGTCTCGATGTCGCGGAGGCTTGCCCGATAGGTCAGCTGGGCGAATGCCATCGCAAGAAACTGATCCCAGCAGGAGAAACTTTTCAGATAGGAATCGCCGCGGTAGCGCGATACACATTTCTGAAACTCTTTGCTCGGTAGGTGCTCGATCAGTTGGGAGAAAACCGTACGGCCAAGGTTCATCCCTCATTGTGCCGCGTCCGGATGCTCCGTTCAGGCGACCATTTGCGGCCTCGGGATTTCAAATCGTTCCCGGGCAAAACAGGCCATAAGACATTGAACGGTCGAGACTTACCGTCCGATGGCGCGACTTTCCCCGGACAGCACTGCCCGCGCAAACAGGAGTTGCATAGCTCGGGTGTTGAGATTCCTTGCGGCAAACAGATACGACGCAGGCCCGAAGCTGCTTACGTTTTCCTCAGCCACTCGGTCAGCACCTTTCGCATTTTGCCTGGGGGCACCTTCGATTGGAGGGAAAAAGAGCTCCGGGCGCCAAGGATTTCGAAGATGCGGGTGGTCCATCGCAGTTCTCTTCTGGCAACACCGGGTTCCACCACCTCCCTCTGTGAGTCTTGCGGGTTGACGACGAGAAGTTTTCGCGGAGCGATAGCGGCATAGACGTCGCGCATGTCATAGGCCCCGACGATTCCCGGAAGAAAGCTGCTGAAGGGGTGCAGGGGGGAAGCGTCGTCGAGCAGCGAACGGAACGAAAGCAGGCCGCCAATACTGATTACGGCGTTGATGCGCGGCTCGAGCACGGCGGCTTGTGCGGCCACCAAGGCACCCACCCCGACGCCCACGACGAGCCATTCACGACGATTCGTACGGCGGCGGGCGGCGGCCAATAGGTCCTTTACGCGTTGGCCCAATAGCGGGCGCCCAATTTCCAAGGCGCGATAAGCCAGAAAGTCATCCCAGGAGAAACCGATGCCGCCATTCGGAGGCATAGGCGCGGTTTCTCCCCATCCTCGGAGGTCGAGGGCGAGCACCCGGTAGCCTGAGGCGACCAAGGGGTCGATGACGGCTCGGCGGACGGCGGGGTGATCCTTGCCGGCTTCCGCGACCACGACGGCCACACCCCGCGCGAAAGCCCCTACCTCAAAGACACGGTCGGGCAGGAAGATGCCGGCTTCCCGTCTCGGGATACCGACCCGATTGATCTGCCGGACTTTGTGCAAGATTTCGCTGCGGTAGATTGCGTATTCAGCTTGACGGGTCGGCGGCTTTCGCTGGGGCGTAATCTTTTCCGCATAGGCTTGATTCAGGCGGCTAACGGTTTCGGCTGTGACCACACTGCCCGCCGGAAGCGATGGGATGCACCGCAGGTCTTGGTCGGCAGCAACTACCGCCGGCTTTTCCGAGACAGCTCGGTCACTGTCCGCCAGCCACCGAATTAACCAGCGAGCAGCAATTTCACGTTGCTGTTGGGTGAAGGCCGGCTGCTCCGCGGATGGCGCAAGTCCGAGCTTGTCCGCGGCGTCCGACGACTCGTAGATCTCGGTGACGTGTTGAAAGTCGGTGAGGCTCCACGCCGAGGCATCAGGATCTTGGGCGGGGAGACCGATCAACAGGGGACGTGGTGCGATCCCGGCAAGGATTTCCGGATAATCTATTCCGTGCTCGAAGGTTCGGAAGAGGATCCGCTCCGGGTCCGGATCGACAAGACTCTCGGCCCGGCCGCGAAGACTTTGACCGGGAGACAGCGACACGGCAGCGCGAATTCGCCGGTCGAAGCAGGCAAGCAGCAGTGCCTCCATGGCAGCACCACCGTGGCCGGCGACGGCGATTCGACTGGGGTCGACGTCGGGACGAGCCTCGAGGTAATCGATGGCCCTTAGCGCGTCCCACATGCGGTACTGCAACAGATTCAATCCCAGCAGGTAGCACTGCCGCCCGAGGACCTCGTGTTCGCCGAGTGATGGGAGGCGGGACGTTGTCGTCGCTTCCGGCCCTTGACGCTCGCCCGCGCCGATCGGGTCCCAGGTAAGCACGACGAAACCTAGCCGTGCCAGCAGAACACCAAAGCGCTGGTACGGTTCGTGGGCTTTGCCTTCCCGGACACGGCCGGGCACCAGGATCACCGCCGGCAGCAGGCCGTCGGCGTGTCTTGGTGCATAGAGATTCACGGGCACCAGGAACCGAGGGCGGCTTTCGTAAACGATTTTTTCGACTACGTAGTCCTCTCGTTGAAGTGAGCCGCCATGACGGGGGTTGAGCGGGGTGATTTCGGGAAGCGGCCCCAACATCTCGGCCAGATTTGTCCGAACCTCGGCTTGCAACTGCTCAATGGCCGCGGGCGACCGCGCGCCTGCCAACCGCCGCTGCCGCCTCTCGTCGAGTAGCTGGATGTAGTCCAACAGGCGTTGCCAAAGCATGTCCCGCATCCCGGCTGCGTAGGCGGGAGCCGCGTCAAGCTTCGTCGCCGCGAGCAGCAGGACCGCCAGTTCTCTTCGTGTGAGTTGCCGTGGCAAATCGAAAAAGTAGATCGTAGGAGATCTCTAGCGAGGAACGGGGTATCGGGCGGCACCTACAAGGCGACTTTGGTAGTCAGGTGATCTTGCGACCAGCGATCGGTGTAGGTGGCGGGCTCTCCAGGTTCGCGAAAGCCGTCGACAATCCCCTGAGCAGGACTCGAGATCTCCGGGAAGTTGTCTGTACGCTGTTCACATTCTATCTAGAAGTACGCACTTGCGGGACGAAAGGGTACAATTCGTGAAAGCTCAACCGGGCCTTAGTGAGGTGATTCTAGGCCTCTTCGGCGGGATTTTCGTGCGCCGCGTTGGGCGTTCACCAATGCTCCCTGACTTGGTAGGGCGGTTTGCAAATACGGTTACGTATCAGGTTGTCGGGGCGTTGCGGCTCATCAGCTCGGGCGCAATGAATTGCGCCCCTACCTTTTGAATGCGAGATGCTCAAGCGCCGCGTCGATGATGAGATCCGTCTGATCAGCCAGCCCGACCACGCCGCCGTCTCCGGCTACCTGGCAGCCCATTGGGGCAACCGGGAATTCAGCGCAGCGGGTGGTTACGCCGATTGCCATGACGCTGAGCTAGTCCGGTCGGAGGTGGTTCTCGCCATTGCCGAGCATGACAACGGCTGGTGGGAGTGGGAAGCCGCTCCGGAACTGGACCCGGACGATGGCCTTCCTTTGGACCTTTTGCAGTTAACGCAAGAGCAAGGTTTTGCCCGCTGGCGACTGGGTGTTCCCCGCTTCGCGGAAAACCACCCCTATGTGGCGCTGCTCATCAGCTTCCATGCTTACTGGCTGCATGCCTACCGCGTGGAGTCGAATCCGGATGCGTCGTTTGCGCATCCGCTTTTCGGCGATCCAGACTCGTGGCCGCCCGCGAGCGGTGACGAGCTGGAGCAGGCCAGGCAGTTCGTCGCAGAGCAAAAGGCCTTGCAAGGGAAGTTTATTGCACGCCTGCGCAACGACGCGGGCTGGGCATCCGCTGCCGATCCCCAGAACTTGAACCCGCATGTGAGGCTGTTGCAGGTAGCGGACGCGCTCTCGCTCTCGTTGTGTTTCGGCGGCAAGGTAGAGCGGACGCTAGCCGGAATCCCGCGCAAGAGCTGGGAGGACCGGGTTACGCTGGAGCTTCAACCCGTTGGGTCGAAGATCGTCTGCCGCCCTTACCCGTTTGACCGGGACCCGTTGCCGGTTGTGCTGCGGGCTCGTGTGTTGGAAGAGCCGTTCGAGCGGCCCACCGAGTTTCAAGCCTGGTGGCAGAGTTTGGAGCGGCGGCAGATTCGGTTCGAGTTTTGTTCGGGGGGGTAGGGATCGATCCGAAAACACGGCGGAAGCTTCGCGGCCTGTTACAGCAGGCGGAAGTTGATCTCGATGTTGGCGACGATGGTGACTTTCTTGCCGTCCTTGCGCGCCGGGTTGAATCTCCATTGGCGGACGGCTTCGACGGCCTTTTCGTCCAGCCCGAGTCCAAGACTGCGCAGCAGACGGAAGTTTCGCGCACGCCCATCGGCGGCAATGGCAACCCGCAAAACGACAGTTCCTTCCCGGCGGGCGATGCGGGCTTCGTCGGTGTATTCGGGCTCTGTTTTGTCCGCGAGTCTCGGGAGTTTGCGGACCTCCCGGGTGGTGTAGACTTCACCAATCTCCACGCTCGAATCCCCGCCGATCTCGAGAACTCGTTTCTCTCGGACGGCGCGGGCGCGATCTTCCATCATTTTCGCCTCGACACTGCGTTGCATTTTCTGCAGCAGGCGGGAGAAATGCTCCAGCGTGGTGATCGTGTCAAGGTGGTCTTTCCTCAGAGCCTTCTCGCGGATCTCAAGAGCGTGCTCGTAGTAGACTTCCGCGCGGGCAAGTTGTCCCAGATTCTCGTAGAGAACGGCCAAGTTACTGATACTTTCCGCCACGAGCGGGTGCTCGCGCCCAAACTTTTCCACGCGGATGGCAAAGGCCTTGACGTAGTATTCTTCGCTGCGATCGTACTTACGGCGGGCATGATAGTAGCGCCCAACTTCGTTGAGGTAACCCGCGTAGTCAGGGTGTTCGGGACCCAGCGCCGTACGGGCAACTCTAAGACACTCCTTATAGAGTAGTTCCGGCTTCGCGTAATCACCTTGCGCACGATAAAGCCGAGACATGCGCATCAACGTTTCAGCCGTTTGGGGATTATCCGAACCGACCGCTTCCGCTTGCTTCAGCGCGGACTGGAACTTTGCCTCCGCCCGCTCGAAGTCACGCTCCGCGAGAGCCTGGTCTCCGGCCGCGATGGCCTGCTCCCAGCCGGGAGCCTGCGCATTCAGGCGCCCCTCGGCGCTGAGCATCGCCAAAGCCACCGAGCAGACGTAGAGACCGATTTGCGCCCGCGAGAACTTCATCCGCTGCACTGGACCGAGACCAGTCCTCCCCCAAAGTAATTTCAGTCTAGCAGGCTAGGATCGGACGACTGCCCGGCCCGAAAAAGTAGACAAGCGGGGAGCAATCTGATTCACTAATCAGTCACCAGGGCACGGCTAGGCGATGAATCTTCCCCTGACACCGATCCGTTTTTTGTTGTGGGCTGCTAACGAGTATGGTTCCAAGGTCGGCGTGGTCGACGGTGACCGGAGACTGACCTATGGCGAGTTGCTGGACCGCTCAAGCCGCTTGGCGGCAGCGCTGGGAGCATTGGGTGTTAAGCCCGGGGATCGTGTTGCCAGCCTAAGCCTCAACTGCCATCAACTCTTGGAAGCCTATTACGGGGTGCCGATCGCCCGGGCGATCTTGCTGTCGCTCAATGTGCGGCTGTCGGCGGAGGAGCAAGCCTACATCCTTGAGCATTCGGGGACCAAGCTGGTTTTGTTCGACCCAGAGTTATTGCCGCTGGCAGTTGGTTTGCATGCCAAGTTGCCGGGCATACGCTGGATTAGTCTTACGTCTCACGAAGAACTCCCTGATTGGGTCTATCAGGAAACATACGAGGAGTTGATCGCGTCGGCCGAGCCGCAACCGCCCGACTTCACCACATACGACGAGAATGCGGTGGCTGAGTTGTTCTATACGAGCGGCAGCACGGGCCGGCCCAAGGGCGTGATGCTGTCTCATCGCACGCTTTATCTGCACGGTCTCTACACGGCGCTGGGGACAATTCGACGGGGAGGACGAAGTGCCGCCGACCGCGGCGTGGAAATGCACTCGATCCCGCTGTTCCATGCCAACGGTTGGGGCCGGCCACACACTGTCACCTTCATGGGCGCCCGGCACATCATGCTGAAACGGTTTGATCCGGTTGCGGTGTGCGAGCTGATCGAGCAAGAGAGGGTTACGGCATTCTCCATGGTGCCGACTATGGCGAACATGCTGCTGAGCTTTCCTGAACTCGCTCAGTACGACCTGAGCAGTCTTGAAGAGGTCATGATCGGCGGCTCTCCTTCGTCGCCGGCGCTAACCCGGCAGTTGGAAGAAAAGCTTGGCTGCCGCGTGTTGGCGGGCTACGGGCTGACCGAGACTTCGCCGGTGGCCACGATGGCTCACCTAAAAGAGACTTTAGGAGAAGTCTCCGACGACGAAAGGAACCGGCGCCAGGCGATGACCGGTTATGCTCTCCCGGGGGTGCAGGTGAAGGTAGTGGGACCGGATGGCACCGAAGTCAGTAAGGATTCAAAGACGATCGGCGAAATCCTTATCCGCGGCGACGTCGTCATGGACGGTTACTGGAGCGAGCCGCAAGCCAGCGCCGAAGCTGTTGTTGACAATTGGCTCCACACCGGCGATATGGCTTGGTGGGATGAGCACAATTACGTCCTCATCGTTGACCGCAAGAAGGACATCATTATCAGCGGCGGTGAAAACATCTCGTCGGTGGAAGTGGAGAACGTCATTGCGTCGCATCCGGTGGTGTACGAAGCGGCCGTCGTCGGGGTTCCGGACGAGAATTGGGGCGAGGTGGTGAAGGCTTTCGTCGTGGTGAAGGCAGGCTCAACCGCAACTGAAGACGATATCCAGGAGCACGTTCGCGAACACTTAGCCGGCTTCAAGGTTCCCAAGAGCGTGGAATTTCATGAAGAGTTGCCGAAGGGGGCGACGGGGAAGATCCTCAAGCGCGTGTTGCGCGAACCCTACTGGAAGAATACGGGGAGAGGCGTTCACGGAGGCGGATCAGGATAGTTGCGCAGAGGTCCCATCTATAATGGAGAATCAGCGTTCGCCCGAGCCCGGGGCTACTGAATACAACCAGCTTCAAGCGTTAACCGTTCGCGTGGGCGGACACGGTGGCCCGCCCCTACGAATTGTCTAGCCAATCACATCTTGAGTACAGAGACCCAAAAAGAAACCGACATGGCCGACCCACGCATGTTTTCCGAAAGTGATGCCGTGCCGGACGATTTGCTGGAGAGATTCTGGGAAAAAGGTCTCGTCTTGTTCGGCCAGCGTGTCCAGCAAGAATACGGGCTGGCCACGCCGATCTTTATCGACCTCAGGCACAAGCTCTACGACGACCTGGCGGTCTTAGCCGCTCTCGGCCAGGCGTTACATGAAAGACTTGTTTCGATCGTTGCCGCCGAGCCGGACGCGCGCTCCAAGTCACAACAGGTCATCGGTATTCCCGACACAGCGACGCCTCTGGCCCTAGCAACCGCACTCGGTTCTCGGTCGTCGTCGTCTCCCGTTACCTACGGGCAAATGAGGAAGAAGCCGGCGGCCTACCCCGGGGGCCGGTCCGGCGTAAGCGCCTATATGGGGTCAATCAATGCAGCGCGCGAAATCACTCTGATCGACGACGTGATGGCCTCAGGCCGAAGCAAACTCTGGGCGATCGAGGAGCTCAAGAAAGACGGCCTCGCGGTGAAGCGCGTCCTCGTGGTGGTCGATCGTGAGCAGGGTGGCGAGAAAGTCCTGGAAGAAATAGGCTGCCCGGTGTATAGCCTCTACAGGATTTCTCAGCTGATCGACTACTTTGCGTCGCGGGGTAAATTGGACGCGGATACAGCTCGCGCAGCTCTCGAGCACATTCGATCCAAGAGGTTCGGCTAGCGCCTGGGGCTCAAGCCGCGCGGGAGCGAAAAACGGGGACTGCCACCAATTCGCGCCCATCATGGCCCTCGAAACAAAGGACTCAGCCTGAAGCGAATTGGCTGACTGTATGCGATTTTCGCGACGTTGACTTTTACCGCGGGCTGCTAGCGCCTTTCGAGGTGTCTTACCGAAACTCAATCCATGGCTGACTCGAGCTTCCCCGACATGGAGTTCCTTGTCGCAACGGCCCGCGAAGCCGGGGCAGCCATCCTGGAGGTTTATCAAACCGATTTCGAAGTGGCCCACAAGAGCGATGCATCCCCACTGACCGAAGCCGACCTACGCTCCCACCGAGCCATCACACAGCGACTGAAGGAGCGGTATCCCGAAGTCCCGATGCTTTCGGAAGAGAGCGCCGAACACGCACCGTACGAGGTCCGACGGGTTTGGGACGCCTTTTGGTTGGTGGATCCGCTCGACGGAACGAAGGAGTTCATCAAGCGCAACGGCCAGTTCACGGTTAACATCGCGCTGATCCGAGGGACGCAGCCGGCGGCAGGTGTAGTTTATGCTCCAGCGTTTGATTTGCTTTACTCCGGCAAGGTTGGTGAAGGTGCGTTCAAAGTGGAGGGCAAGGCAGCGCCGGTCCCTTTGGCGGCAAAACAGCCGCGGGATCCGAGCCGCCTGGTGATCGCCGGGAGCTTGTCACATCCCACCCCGGAAATGGATGCCTTCGTGGCTGAGCAACGCCAAAAATACTCGGAGGTCGAGTTCGTAGCGATGGGGAGCTCGCTGAAAATTTGCATGGTCGCCGAGGGCAGCGCGGACATCTACCCCCGCCTGGGACCAACCATGGAATGGGATACGGCCGCGGCGCACGCCGTCGCCGCCGCAGCGGGGAGAAGAGTAGTTCGCTACGGCACCGAAGATGAGTTGTTGTACAACAAGGAAAAGCTGCTTAACGACCGGTTCGTGGTGCGCTAGTTCCCAGGAGCCAGGTGGATGGTCGGAAACTTTGGGCACGGCGTGCCGTGCCCCTACGGTTCCAGTCACCCAACATATCTGTAGGGGCACGACACGTCGTTACATGACGAACGGCGCCGTGCAGGGAAGATTCGTCGGTCCCGCCACAGCTTAAGTGAACGGTATTGGGGTCAGACCCGGGGAGGTCACTGTGAGAGTCGCGGTCGTCGGGCTAGGCTACATGGGCGCGACCCACCTGCTCGCCTACCAGAAAACCGGTCTCGCGGAAATCACGGCTGTGGTCAGCGGTGATCCCAAGAAGCGGTCCGGCGATCTTAGCGCGATTGGCGGCAACCTGGAGTTTATGAGCGTAGCCACGGAGACCATAGATTTCAGCCAAATCGCACGCTACGCGAAACCAAAAGAAGCCTTCGGCGACCCGAACGTGGACGCCGTCAACCTGTGTGTGCCCACCTTTCTACACGCCCCGCTCGCACAGGCCGCGTTAGCTGCCGGAAAACACGTTCTGGTCGAAAAGCCAATGGCGTTAACGGGCGACGAGTGCGACGCCATGATATCGGCGGCTCAAAAAAATAGGCGCGTCCTCATGGTGGCGCAGGTGATCCGCTACTGGCCCGAGTACCGAGCCGCGAGAGAGATCATCCGCTCGGGCAAGCTCGGCGCCGTTCGGGCTGCTTCTCTGTCACGAAAGTGTGCAGTACCGAGCTGGAGCAAGTGGATGCACGATCCCGCTAACAGCGGCGGCGGAGTTTTTGACTTGTTGATTCACGACTTCGACTACTGCCTGCAGCTTTTCGGACGCCCGCAATCGATATCCGCCGTGGGCGTCGAAGCTATCGACAAAGGAATTGACCAGACTGAGGCTCGGCTTCACTACGAGAACAACGTGCCGGTGACCATCTCGGGAGGCTGGCAGCCCAGCGATTATCCGTTTTCGATGGCCTTTTCGATCGCCTTGGACGGTGGCGTGCTCGATTTCCACTCGGCCTCCCGGCCGTTGAGCCTCTACCGCGCCGATCGTGGTGCGGAGACCCTCGAACTGCCGCCAACGGACGGATTCCAGGCCGAGCTCCAAGCCTTCGTGGATGCCTGCGAGCGCGGACGGCCGCCCGCGGACTGCCGTCCCGAAGAATCAGCGCTTGCAACAAGAATGACGCTGGCCATGCGAGCGTCGCGCGAGATTGGCGGCGAGCCGGTGGCGGTTTAGGGACAGACTGGGTAGTGTTTTCGGATCGTTTACGCAATGCCCGCCGCGGATAGATCGCCACATGCCGACAAGGCAGGATCTATCGCCGTGCTTTGTTTAGCTGACCTCGATGCCAATAGACGAGAAGCCCGTTTTTCGACCACTGGCATGGAGCATCTGGCTATTTTTTGTGGAGAGCCAGATTCCCGTATCGTCGCGCTAACGTTGGGAGACTTGGCCAGCGAACTCCCGCCTTAGATCAAGTGCTGGATTACGGTCAAAAAAATTCAATGGTCGCAGTCGGAAGCCTTTCCAGTTCACGTTCATCACGGGGATATCCTCCGCCCGCGTAAGGTGGTGCATGCCGACGGTGTGCCAAACCACGATATCCCTATTCTCCACCCGCCGGTTATGCGCGCTCCATGCCGGCAGACCGCCGCCGCCCTTGGATTGGAACACATAGTCGCCACCGGCAAAGAGTTCTTTGGGGTTAAAGGGAGTAACCCAAAAATCGTGGCGCACGAATTCGCCGCGGCGTACGGATGGTTCGCTTTGATGCAAAACCATCGTCGCGTGGCTGAGCGGCACGATCTGATAACCCGGGCGGTTACCCACCGCATTGCTTGTATTAGGATTGAACACCGCAAACATCGAAGGGCCCGGGTGGCGGTCGAGCCGTGCCTCGGTGTCTGTTTTCGGTATCTGGCTCTCATAGACGTAGATGCTGCGTCGGGGACTGTCGGCCGGCAGCAACTTCGGTTTCAGCGTGTATTTGACGAAACTGTTTTTCTGGCCGTCGACGTCGAAGTCCAGCCGGAAAGAGAAATAGTGGTCATGATTGACGGCAACCAGATGAGGCGCAACCAAGTTGCCGTAAGCGGTGTCCACAGCCGCGGTGGGGCTGCTCATGGAGGCGGCCTTGACTCCCTTGAGCGCGTCGATGCCGGTGGCGCCGACCCACACGTCGATCTCGCCGGAAAGCTGAAAGACCCAGTCGATGAGGTAGTCGTAGTTGCCGATGACACTCGCCATCCGTACCACGAGTTCCACATTGGGACGAGCTTCATAGGTCTCGTTGAGGAGCTCGGCATGACGCCATACCGGCCCGCCCGAAGCCCGCTCAAACACACAGATCGTGTCGGGCGTCTGGTAAGGCTTGCCCTGATCGTCGTTGAAGTCCGCGCTCATGAATTCGGCCGTTTTCGGACAGTCGACGCCGGCCTTCAAGCTCGACGCCAGCATGCCGGCGCCGTATTCGCCTACGTCAAAGAATGTGCGTGAGTACCAACCATAGTCTGGGTCCATGTAGGGCACGAACATCTCTGACATCATTCCTTGATCCCGCATTTCCAATTTGATTTCGGCATCCCGACCTTGCAGCGGCCTTCAGCGTCTTTATTTATAGGGGTTCAAGCCCTGTCAGGACGCACGGAGGCCAACACCCAATGGGTGAAAAAGAAAACAAGCCGTTTCAGCTCACCTTCAACGGATTTCTCAAAGTCGATTTCCAAGGATCGCGCGTCACCTCGGATGGTGGCCTGATTCTCATTCGGGAACTGGACGAGCGGCTCGGACTGGGCAAGCTGATCGACGAGCATCTGACGGATTCGCGGCAAGGCACAAACAAGAAGTTCCCACTGGCCGACCTGGTGCGGCAATCGGTCTACAGCCGCCTCGCCGGCTACGAGGATCTCAACGATGCTGCCCGTGTCTCGGCTGACCCGACTTTTCGTCTGATCGGCTCGAAGAAGAACTGGGATCGCGGCGGGGCGCTTACGTCGCGTCTACAAAGCTTTGAGGCAGAGCTGCTGGCCAGTGAAGAGAACCTGCTTGGGCTGATGGCGGTGAACCGCGAGTTGGTCGCTCAAGCCCAAGCGCAGGACGAGTCCGAGCGTGTCGTGCTCGATATGGACTCCACGGAAAGCCCGGTCCACGGTCAGCAGGAAGGCAGCGCTTACAACGGCCATTTCGAGTCCACCTGCTACCACCCGCTGTTGCTGTTCAACCAGCACGGTGATTGTCTGGCGGCGAAGCTGCGAGCGGGTAACGTGTCCAGCGCCGAGGACTGGGACGAACTGCTGCTGCCCGAGATCGAGCGCCAACAGGGAGAAGGCAAGCAAGTGACGTTCCGCGCCGACGCCGCCTTCGCCAAGCCGGAGATCTACGAGGCGTTGGAGGATCGCGGAGTGGACTACGTCATTCGCATCCCAGCAAACAAGAACCTGGAGTTGGAGATCGAAGAGATTCTGTTCCGTCCGCCGGGCAGGCCGAGCCTGAAGCCACTAGTGCGCTACAAGAGCTTCCGCTATCAGGCCGCGAGTTGGTCGAAGCCTCGGCGGGTTGTGGCCAAGGTTGAGCACCACCAAGGCGAGTTGTTTCCTCGCGTCGGGTTCATCGTCACGAGCATGAGCTTGCCCAGTCGGTCGCTGGTGCGCTTCTACAACAAGCGCGGCACGGCCGAGCAATGGATCAAGGAAGGCAAGCAGGCAACCCACTGGACACGGCTGTCCTGTCATCGTTTCCGGGCAAACGAGGTGCGTTTGCAGTTGAGCGTGTTGGCCTACAACCTGGGGAACCTGTGGCGGCGGCTGGGGCTGGCGCAGAGGATCAAGAACTGGTCGCTGACGAGCTTGCAGCATCGGTTGATGAAAACCGGAGGGCGGCTGGTCAAGCATGCCCGCTATTACTGGCTGCTGTTGGCCGAGGGGCATCTCAACCGCAAGCTGTTCGCTGAGATGCTGGGGCGGATCTGGGCGCTGCCTGTGCCAGGCGGGTAACGGGCGACGGCTGCGACGGAGAAGAGACGCTGGGTTGCTGAAGAGGGAACTACTCGGAGCCGTGTCGGCGAAAAGCCCTCCAGCGAGCTGGAACGCGGCGATCGAGCGGCATTCAGCGACCCAAACGGGAGCGAACGGAGCATCGATCGTGAGAGGAAGACGAAGACCTTGCACCCGAGCCGCGGATTGGAGTATCCTGACCATCGCGGGATGGCCAAAACGGAAATTCCAGCTTGTCGCGGCCGCGATTGTATGGATCGAACGTGCGCGTCTGACCGAAGCGTTGGGACAGACGTCCGCTGACCTGTGACCGCTCATCGAGGCAGCGAGAGAAGGTATAGGAGCCCTGCAGGCTCAGGCCGTCACGCTGTCGTTTGAGAAAGCCCGCCTGCAACGAGTGGTACCAGGAGTTGAAACCCTGGAGCACCGTCAAGACGGAGTCGAAATTCGGGTTCCGTCGGTCGTTGTCGGAAAAGAACTCACTCCCGTCCGGCCGGATCTCAGGGAAGGCGGTGTTCGTGTCTCCCCCGCCTGCCAGATTCACGCCGCGAGAGCCCACGTAGCCGGCGGTCAGAACGTTGTTGGCGCCCACGTCCTGTTCAATGTGAATGTTCTGCCGGATCACGTACGTGCGTTGGAGGTCGTGCTGAAAGGCCTGGGTGGACTGGCCGGAGCCGCTCGAGCCAAAGATGCCCGAATCGACCGGCAGGGATCCAATCGAGGGACCGCCTGGCCAATCACCCGCGTTTACCCGGGACCGTTCGACAAACGGCAGGGAACGGAACTGCGGCGCGCGGTAGATATGAAACAGCGGCTGCTCGTTGAAGAGGCCAAAGCCCGCCCGCAGCATAGTACGATGATTGCCCGAGAGGTCCCAGGCCAACCCCACCCGGGGGCTGACATTCCCCAGCGTCGGATTGTCGAACAGCCGCCGGCAGCACATCACCGGGACGGCCGCGTCCGGATCGGCAAACCGCGGATCCTCATTGATACAGCACCGAGCGTGGCTTGCCTTTGTCGGAGTAGTGCACCTGTGAGATCACGGTGCCCACTCGCCGGTCCATCCGCGCGTGAAATGACCAGTTCTGCCAGCGAATCTGGTGGCCGTCGATCGTGAAGTTCTTACCCTGGGGTTGGTGTTGCACGACCGGGTTGAGCGGCGCACGCAGTTTGGGCTGCGAGGCTTCCGTAAAGTTCAGATTCGCTTTGGAGACCGGCGCGACGCCGTGGTCCCAGATCCTGGCGACGGTTTCTGAATGCAAGTCCACCACGGCATATAGGCCTTCAATCGGGGCCATCTCCATGTTGTTGGTCGTCTGCGTGAGGTCAAAGCAACCGACCTTGAAGAGGCGCTTGCCTTCGTCCTCCGGAATATCGAAAAACCCCATGCTGAATGGCGCGCAAAACAGCTTGTCGAGATCGGTGATCCCGCGCTTCTCGAGCCCCTTGACCATGCGCGGATCTGCCAGGGCGATCTCTTGTGCAGCACTCCATTCTTCCAGCATGATTGATGACTCGACGCCTGCGATATGTTCCCAGCGTGTCACCTTATCGCCGCTGAGATGCACATCCGCTTCATAAACTTTCGGGCCTTGGCGCACAATGGCGGTGGCCGAGCGCACAATCGGGTCGCCGGGCTGCCAGGCCAACACCGCGGCTTTGGGGGGCTCCTTTAAGCTAATCGACGGAAATCGCGTTGCGTCGTCCACATGGCCGGCCGCGCGCAGCACCTCCACGGTCTGGGCAATCTCGTCCTTCGTCAAGGGGTCAAGCGGATGCTGCGCCGACTGCGCGGTTGCCGGTGCCAACACCAGTAATAGAGCAAAAACCGCGGCGGCTGTTTTGGTTCGTATCTGCATAGTAATTCTCCCGAAATCATGTTCCGAGTGATTTGCGCTGGGATCCGCATAACCTTTAGAACATACCTGGGTGTTGGGTCCTTGCGCTTGTCTGGCCCATGATCCACCGTGCTTCCGACAGAGACGCGTAGATTATGCCACATAGATCTTCCCTAACGTTAGGACCTTATCTGGAGTCACTGCTGTCCGGTTAAAAGTCGAATAGAATCAATTGGTTGGGGTCATAGGGGGATTCGTTTGGGGAGTCGGATGGCTGGAGTGCCTGTAAAAGGGGCATTTTTTCGAATTGCGTAACGCTGAGAATCTGTAGAATCTGGTAAAGACTCGCTTCCAGCCCGAGGCGTTTCCGGACGATGGCGATGAGCACGTAAATCGAGACAGCGATCCAGATCTGCGTCTTGACGGCGTTCTCGCTGGTGCCGTAAAACGAGTTGATTCGCAGATGTTGCTTGATCCACTTGAAGAACAACTCAATCTGCCAACGCGACTTGTAGATGTGGGCGATGGTCAGCGCCGGGAGCGCGAAGTTGTTGGTCAGAAACTTCAGCCGCTTGTTCGTCCGGGCGTCGAAGTAACTGACCCTCCGCAACGGGTCGGGATAGGCTTGGGCCGATTCGATGGCAGCCAGTATGACGGTCTGATCCGAGCGCAAGCCCGTGGATTTGTCGACGGGATGCGAGTAGCGCCGTTGGAGCAAGATGTTCTTCTTGGTTCGCACGACGAAGAACGACGAGCAGAGAGTGAACACGAAGAGGCGTTCGAAATCGACGTAGGCCCGATCCATGACGTAGAACGCGCCGGCCTCCGGGCCGATCTCGTCGAGGATGTTGATGTCGTGCACTTTGCCTCCAGTAATGCGGATGAACGTGGGAATATTGCCGTGCAGATCCAGCAGCGTGTGCATCTTCACGGCGGCTTTTTGCTTGCGGAATCTCGCCCACGGAAACAGCGACAGGCAGAGGTCGATTGTTGTCGAGTCGAGAGCGTACAGAGTCTGGTCCAAGTCCACACCGATCGGGTCGTGGGCATATAACGGCCGTGCCATGCCAATCAAGACCTGCGCGAAGTCCGCGTAGATCCGCCAGTCGCGCGACTCGTTCGCGTCGGCCAGTGTCGAGCGCGCTACCCTGCCGCGGAATCCCATGTGGTAGAGTTTGCCGTGCATCGAACGCAGGCACGTCTCGATGTCGCGGAGGCTTGCCCGATAGGTCAGCTGGGCGAATGCCATCGCAAGAAACTGATCCCAGCAGGAGAAACTTTTCAGATAGGAATCGCCGCGGTAGCGCGATACACATTTCTGAAACTCTTTGCTCGGTAGGTGCTCGATCAGTTGGGAGAAAACCGTACGGCCAAGGTTCATCCCTCATTGTGCCGCGTCCGGATGCTCCGTTCAGGCGACCATTTGCGGCCTCGGGATTTCAAATCGTTCCCGGGCAAAACAGGCCATAAGACATTGAACGGTCGAGACTTACCGTCCGATGGCGCGACTTTCCCCGGACAGCACTGATCTGGAGTAACCCGGCGCTGAGAAGCCAGAGTGGGGTGCAATGCGGATCGCCGGGTTACTTTGGATAAGGCCGTTTGAAGGAAGGCGCCTGTGCCTGGCGCGGACGCGGCACTTTACCTATGGGGATTAAATAGATCTCTTTTAGAATCAGTAGGTTGAAGGTGGGCTGCGCTGGCTCGCTGTCGCGGGTCTTGCAACGTTTTCGGGCCGTGCATGGTTGCCCCTATCGTAGCCTGTTTCAAGAGCTTGTTCAAGTGGTCGAGTTATCCAATACAAGATGAGCCTGAAGCGGGGGTTTGTTTCCAACACAAGATGATCCTGAAAAGAGAGCGGCCACGGGGTTTGCCCACGCGTAGCGTCCGTCGCCGCAGGCGACTTCGTTCAAACGGCGCAGCGCTTACCTATCGGCAGAACTCGCAACCGGGCTTGCTGACTGCGTGCTGCAGGAGGGGACACCACCGACCGCCTCGGCCGGACCGCCATGGTACTCTGAATTTCTGCAGCTGACGCCCGAGGAACACGGCGTTCGCTCCTACCCAGCGGGAAAACAAAACCTCTTCAGAACCCGAGGAACTTGTGTCGGAAATCGTCAATCTCGAAGCGCTCGAAATCTTGGATTCACGGGGCAATCCGACCGTCCAGGTGGCAGCGACCCTCAAGAGCGGGGCGCACGGGGTGGCGCGCGTCCCTTCGGGCGCCTCTACGGGGATCAACGAGGCCGTCGAGCTTCGCGACGGCGACATGAACCGGTACAAGGGCAAGGGTGTGCAGAAGGCCGTGGCGCATGTGAAAGGCGAGATTCTAGGCGCGGTCCGCGGCCTGGACGCTTCCGATCAAGCGGCGCTCGACCGCAAGCTTATTGAGCTGGACGGCACACCCAACAAGGGCCGACTCGGGGCCAACGCACTGCTCGGCGTCTCGATCGCCACAGCACGAGCGGCAGCCGCGGACAAGAATGTTCCGCTTTACCGTTGGCTCGCGGAGCGGCAAGAGTACACACTGCCGGTACCGATGTTTAACGTCCTCAATGGAGGTGAGCACGCCGATAACAACGTCGATATCCAGGAGTTTATGGTGCTGCCTTTGGGGCTGCCCACGTTTAGCGAGGCCTTGCGGGCGGTCGCTGAGACCTTCCACGCGCTGAAGGCGATCCTCCACTCCAGAGACTACGAGACGGCAACAGGAGACGAAGGAGGATTCGCCCCTCGCCTCAAATCTAACGAAGAGCCCATGGAGTTGCTGGTCGAAGCGATCGCAAGAGCCGGTTACGAACCGGGGAAAGACATCGCCATTGCGATGGACGCTGCGGCGAGCGAGTTCTACGAGGACGGGATGTACGTCTTCAAGAAAAGCGACGGTAGCCGCAAGTCAGCCGCCGAGATGAGCGATTTGTGGTCGTCGTGGATCGAGCGTTACCCTCTGGTTTCACTCGAAGACGGCTTTTCCGAAGTTGACGCGGAAGGTTGGAAGCAAGGAACGGCCAAGCTGGGCGAGCGGATTCAGATGGTCGGGGACGACCTATTCGTCACGAACACGGAAATCTTCAAGAAAGGCATCGCCGACGAGCTGGCCAATTCGATTTTGATCAAACTCAACCAGATCGGCACCGTCACCGAGACCCTGGAGTGCATCGACATTGCTCGACAGAACAATTACACCTTCATCATTTCGCACCGCTCCGGGGAAACCGAAGACACCACCATCGCGGACTTGGCCGTGGCGGCGGGCGGAGGTCAGATCAAAACCGGCTCGACTTGCCGCAGTGAACGGGTAGCGAAATACAATCGGCTGCTCGAAATTGAAGCGGAGCTCGGCAGCAGGGCTCGGTACGCGGGCCGGGAAACCTTCGGACGCTGGGTGGGGTAGATCCCGGTTCCGCAGGAACCGTTTTTCCTTCCCTATCAGCCCGTGGTGAAAGTGAACGTCGCGAAAAATCGGGTACAGCCAGCCAATTCGCTTCAGGCTAAGTGCTTCGTTTCGACGGCCAGGATGGAGAGCGAATTGGTGGCAGTCCCCATTTTTCGCTCCCACCCGACTTTTGCCACGGGCTGCTATGCGCATAGTCAGCGACAAGGCTCTCATCTCAAGCCAGCGAGGTAGAAACATGTTTGGCTTCATGACAAGAAGGAAGATCCTGCGTTGCGCGGGGGCGGGCGCCGCCGGTTTGCTCGTCGGCAAGGGACTACGAGCCGGGGATGCTCCGAAAGCTGTTGTTGATTCCACCAAGGTCATTACCAATCGGCCGCACCTGTACCATATGTCGTCGACACTCGCTCGGCGACGAAACGGCGAGCTACTGGTCGTTTGCTCGGGAGGCCGCGAAGCCCATGTGTGCCCCTTCGGTCGCGTGGAGTTAATGCGCTCGGGCGACGATGGCGAAACTTGGACCTTTCCCCGCGTGCTGATCGACGGTCCGATCGACGATCGCGATGCGGGTGTGCTGGAGACAGCCAAGGGTTCGATCCTGATGACCACGTTTACGTCGCTGGCTTACGAAGACCGGCTGAACAAAGCGCTAAACATGAAGCCGGACGACGAAAACGCTTGGCCGTCAGAAAGAATCCGTCGCTGGCAAGCCGCCCACCATCGAGTCGACGCCGCCCAGCGCGAACTGGAGCTCGGAAGCTGGATGATTCGATCCACCGATGGAGGGCGGTCGTGGTCAGCGCCGTACCGCTGCCCGGCAAATAGCCCCCACGGGCCGATTCAGCTTTCTGACGGGCGGCTGCTTTACGCCGGGAAGCTTTTTTGGTACGGGCGAGCGGGCCACGACCACGCCGGCAAGCTTTCTTGGTACGGGTGGACAGGCCAAAACCAAGGGCGTGTCGGCTTTTGGGAATCAACCAACGACGGCGAAACGTGGCGCTGGTTGGCCGAGATCCCGGCCCGCGCCGGCGACGACTTCAACGGTTATCACGAGCTGCATGCGGTCGAGGCCGCCGACGGCGGTATCGTCGCTCAGATCCGGAACCACAACAAGACGAATCGGCTCGAAACCTTGCAGAGCGAATCTCGCGACGGAGGCAAGAGCTGGTCGGCACCCCATTCTATCGGCGTCTGGGGCTATCCTTCGCATCTGCTGCGGCTCAGCGACGATCGCCTCGTGATGAGCTACGGCCACCGCCGTGACCCTCTCGGAAACCAGGCCCGCATTAGCGAAGATCATGGCCGGAATTGGTCTCGAGCGATGATCATCTCCGACGACGGAACGTCGAGCGATATCGGCTACCCTTCGACCGTGGAGCTTGACGACGGTTCGCTGCTGACAGTCTGGTACGAGTTGATGGACAGCCCGCCGGCTGATCTGGCCCACTACACCACTCGGGGCCGCGACGAAGCTTGGTTCAAGATGACGAACCACTTGGCGGGGGCGGTCCTGCGCCAGGCGAATTGGAGGATCGAGGGCTGAAAATAGCCTTCCTTTTGTCAATCACGGGATGATCCCCCCACCCGTTGTTGACCGCTCGCAGCTTAGCCGATATACTGGAATTTCATGCGGTTGATCCTCCATCACCGGCATAGCCATCGCCATCATGGCGGTGTTGTGCGCCGGTAGGGGATCCGCACAGAAGTAAGTAGCATCGTTCGAATCCTGCCCGCCGGCGAAAGGCCGAGCGGGCTTTTTCTTTTGGGGGCTTTATGAAACTCGACTTCGCCAAACTCGACGGCCTAGTGCCGGCAGTCGTTCAAGATGTCGATGACGGGCGGGTGCTGATGGTCGGCTTTATGAACGAAGAATCGTTTCAAAGAACGCGGGAAAGCGGCAAGGTGACGTTCTTCAGCCGGTCCCGGAACGAGCTTTGGACGAAGGGCGGCACATCGGGCCATTACCTACTAGTAAAGGAAATCCAGGTGGACTGCGACGAAGATACGCTGCTCATCAAGGCTGAAGCCCTTGGTCCGGGCGTTTGCCATAATGGGTTCCGAAGTTGCTTCTACCGCCGTCTGAAAAACGACGATTGGGAGCAATTCGAGGATCGCGCTTACGACCCGGACAGGGTCTATAAGGCGGAAAACAGCTAGTTCCCGATGCTGAAGATTATTCCCAGCAGCGACAGGGCGGCGTTGAACCGGATCTTCAGGCGCCGCCGGCAGCGACTCGGACGCGCCGAGGCGGTCGTGGGCCCGATTCTGGAAGCGGTCCGCAAACGGGGTGACCGGGCCCTCGTCCGATACGCGCGGCAAATGGATGGCTTAGCCTCGCCGGGTGTCCGCGTGCAGCCGGAAGTCTTGCGACGGGCGGCCGCTGATCTGCCAACGGATTTCCGGACGGCGCTCGTCACGGCCAGCCGGCAGGTACGCCGCTACGCTGAGCTTCAGATGCCTCGCTCATGGACGAAGCGCGTGCTCGGTGGCGTGAAGCTGGGCCAACTCGTCCGCCCGCTCGAGTCGGTTGCGGCCTACGTGCCGGGAGGCCGATATCCGCTGCCTTCGACCTTGATGATGACGGTGGTCCCGGCCCAAGTGGCTGGGGTAAAGACTATTTCCGTCGCCTCGCCCCGGCCGCCTACCGAAACGCTCGGTGCCGCCGGCTTACTCGGGCTCGAAAACTTTTTCCACATGGGAGGCGCGCAGGCGATTGCCGCCTTCGCGTTCGGAACCGAGACCGTGCCGCGCGCGCAGCGGATCGTCGGTCCGGGAAACATCTACGTCGCGGCAGCAAAAAAGTTACTGGCCGGGGAAGTGGGCATCGATTTCGTTGCGGGGCCGACGGAGATCGTGCTCATTGCTCCCGAAGGCGACCCGCGCCTGCTGGCGGCCGATATGTTGGCGCAGGCCGAGCACGACGTCGATGCCTCGGCGATCTTGTTGACCCGCTCCAAGCGGATGGCCGGCAAGGTCGCAACCGAGGTAGAAAGGCAGCTTTCGAGCCTGCCCACCCGGACAACGGCTGCCAAGTCGATCGCCAGGAACGGCGCCATCGTGGTGACGCGAAGTATCGACGAGGCCTTCGAGATCGCCAATCGCTTCGCTCCCGAGCACCTGTGGATTCCCGAGGAATCGCTGGTCTCGAAGGTCGAGAACGCGGGCAGCGTGTTTGTGGGCGCTTGGAGTCCGGAAGCGGCCGGAGACTACGCCTCGGGACCCAACCACGTTCTGCCAACGGGCGGGTCCGCGGTTCTACGCGGCGGGCTGTCGGTGTTCGACTACTTGAAGATCATCTCGGTGCAGCAGCTCGAGCCGGAAGGGTTGCGGCGTTTGGCGCCATCGATTTTGACGCTGGCCCGCGCGGAGGGGCTCGAGGCCCACGCCCGATCGATCGAGGTGCGACTGCATGCCTAAAGCGGTATCCATTCGACGGCCTCGACCTCGCCGCGCGGTTCAAAGGATGAAGCCCTACTCTCCACCGACCAGCGACCGCTACGGGAAGGTGCGCCTCGACTTCAACGAAAACACCGTGGGCTGCTCTCCACGTGTCGCCCGCCTGCTTAGAAGTCGAGTTGCACCTGACTTTCTGGCGGTCTACCCGGAATACGAGAAGGCTCGGAAGAAAATGGCCGGGTTTTTCGGCGTCAAGTCGGACCAGATTTTGCTCACCAACGGTACCGACGAGGCCATTCACCTGCTCGTAAGCACCTACGTGGATGACGGCGGCGAGGTGGTGATTCC
Organism: Bryobacterales bacterium; assembly: GCA_965248205.1. GTDB lineage: Bacteria > Acidobacteriota > Terriglobia > Bryobacterales > UBA6623. Next base: position 3,071,550 of record CBDFIS010000006.1, on the reverse strand, counting down.
CTCTCCAACCTACGCTATGTTCCGCTTCTATGCGGAACTGGCTGGGGCGACGCTTCGGCTCATCCCTTATCGCAAGGATCTGGCGTTCCCGCTCGAGGAGATACTTTCCGCGATCACGGCAAAGACGAGGCTAGTGCTCGTGGCCAACCCGAACAACCCCACGGCTGGGGCGATTCGTTTGAAGGAGATCGAAGCCATCCTGCGCCAAGCGCGCAACGCCGCTGTCTTGATTGACGAAGCCTATTACGAATTCTGTGGAATCACGGCTCTCAAGCGGCTCTCCCGGTTCCCGAACCTTTTCGTGAGTCGAACGTTCTCGAAGGTGTACGGCTTGGCCGGTTTGCGGATGGGCTGCCTCTTCTCGCAGACCGACAACATTCAATTGGTGCGCAAAGGGCAGTCGCCCTACAGTGTCAACTCGGTCGGCGTGATGTGCGCTTTGGAGGCCATCAAGGATCAGGACTACATAAGTTCCTATGTCGAAGAGGTACTGGAAGCTCGGGACATGTTGTGTCGGGGACTGGATCGGCTGGGGATTCGATACTACCCGAGCCAGGCGAACTTCGTCCTTGCGAAGTTCGGGGATAGCGCCGGGCGAGTCTGCGACTCCTTGCGTGAAAAAGGTCTGCTGACTCGCAACCGCAGCCACGAACTTCCTGGGACGGTGCGAATTACCGCCGGCAAGAAATCGCAAGCTCGAAAACTGCTGGCCTGCCTGCGAGAGGTGCTCTAGCAGCCCATGGTAGAAGTGTAGGTCGCGAAAAATCGGGTACAGCCAGCCAATTCGCTTCAGGCTAAGTACCTTTTTTCTAGGGCCATGATGGGGGCGAATTGGTGGCAGTCCCCATTTTTGGCTGCGAGACTTTCGCCGCGGGTTGCTAGCCGGGCCAAGTGAACCGTGCGGCCCGTGGGCCGATGCCTGGAAACGCGATGAGAAAAGCGACGGTCGAGCGCACTACGAAAGAGACGCGGATCCGTGCCAAGCTCGCGATCGAGGGCAAGGGACGGTACGAGGTGTCCACCGGCATCCGCTTTTTCGATCACATGCTGGAGTTGTTTGCGAAACATGGCGGATTCGATCTAAGTATCCAAGCCGAAGGGGATCTAGACGTCGACCAGCACCACACCGTCGAGGATGTGGGAATCGTACTGGGACAATGTTTCTCCCAAGCTCTGGGCAAACGCGTTGGTATCAACCGCGCCGGCTACTTCGTAATGCCTATGGATGAATCACTAGCCGTTGCGGCTGTGGACCTTGGGGGCCGTCCGGCGCTGGTCTACCACGCGCCGACGCGCTTTCGCACTGTAGGGGATCTCGAAGTCGAGCTGTTGCCCGACTTCTTCGATGGCTTCGTCCACCACTGCGGCGCGAATCTGCACGCCCGTTTGTTGTATGGCCGCTCGAACCATCACAAGATCGAGGCGATCTTCAAGTGTTTCGGACGGGCGATGCGGTACGCGTGCTCGAAGGATTCAAGACTGAAGAATCAGCTTCCCAGCACCAAGGGTTTGCTGGAGGGAACGGTACGGACAAGGGGTTAGAGACAAGATGAACCGCCGCGCGACGCCGGTATCGCTCCGCGGCGCTTGTCCGTGGGTTTAGCGTCATGATTGCAATCTTCGACTACGGTGCCGGCAACCTCCGCTCGGTGGAGAATACCCTGGCGGCCATCGGTACGCGCTATGAACTGGTTCGTGACGCCGAGGGTCTCCGGCGAGCCGAGAAAATCATTCTTCCGGGTGTAGGGCACTTCGGGCAACTCATCCGCTCACTGGACTCATTAGGCGTCCGCGATACATTTCGGGAGCGGATCGGGTCGGGGGTCCCGTTTCTCGGCATCTGTCTCGGCTTGCAGGCGCTGTTCGAGAGCAGCGAGGAGGCGCCGGAACTGGCAGGTCTGGGCGTTTACCCCGGGACGATCCGTCGTTTTCCGGCGGGGACCCGGGTGCCGCACATGGGCTGGAACAACTTGGAGTTGCACGGTCGACCGCGCCTCTTCAAAGGCCTTTCAAGCGAACCGTATGTCTATTTCGCTCACAGCTACTACGTGCCGGATACAGTTGCCGGCGACCGCGCGGCGGCCTGGTGTGAGTATGGAGTGAGATACGCGGCTGCGCTGGAAGCTGATAACGTTTTCGGCGTGCAATTCCATCCGGAAAAATCAAGCGCCATCGGACAGCAAGTAGTTCGGAACTTCCTAGAGTGCTAGCCAAGAGAATCATTCCCTGTCTTGATGTCACGGAAGGCCGGGTCGTCAAGGGCGTCAACTTTGTCAACTTGCGGGACGCGGGCGATCCGGTCGAGTTGGCCGAGGTCTATAACCGGGATGGCGCGGACGAGTTGGTCTTCCTCGATATCACCGCCTCGAGCGATCGCCGGGACACGATGGTCGATGTCGTCGAGCGGACAGCCCGCAAGGTGTTCATTCCTTTGACCGTGGGTGGCGGTATTCGTGGGGTGCCGGACGCCCGAAAGCTCCTCGTCGTAGGCGCCGACAAAGTGTCCGTCAACACCGCCGCCGTGGAACGCCCGGAACTGATTACTGAGCTTTCGCAGGAATTTGGCTCGCAGGCAGCCGTCTTGGCGATCGACGCCCGCCGCGGTTCGCCGGGCAAGTGGACCGTTTTCACCTACGGAGGCCGCAAGGATACCGGCATCGACGCGATCGAGTGGGCCAGGCATGGCGAGTCGCTGGGAGCCGGCGAGATCTTACTCACCTCGATGGACTGTGATGGCACTCAGGCCGGTTTCGATTGTGAATTAACACAGCAGATTTCGCGGAATACCAGCATCCCGATCATTGCCAGCGGGGGTGGCGGCCAACCAAAAGATTTTGTGGAGGTGCTGACCGCCGGGGAGGCCGACGCAGCGCTGGCCGCTTCCATTTTTCACTACGGCACCTACATTGTTGACAGCCTGAAAGAGATTCTCGGCAAGCACGGTATTCCGGTGAGGACTGGCGACCGTTCCCCGACCGATTGACCGGTTTTGCGGCAAGAGAGCATGGCATGCCTCACCTGTTCTACTACCTCGACTTCACGGTCTCGGTCTTTGTCGTCTATCGAGAAAAAGTTCTGCTCGCCGATCACCGGCAACTGGATAGATGGTTGCCACTGGGAGGGCATATCGAACCTGGGAGGATCCTGAGCAAGCAGCGCTGCGGGAAGTCGCTGAGGAGAGCGGTCTTGCGGTTGAGCTTTGCGGTGAGCGGCCGCCGCGGGAGTTCCCCGGCGCGAGCGCCCGTCCGGCAAGATTGCCGGCCGGTACCCGAACCAAGGACCGCCAAGAGTGGCGGTCACTACCGGTTAGGGGACGCCGTGTGAATCTCACGTCTGGGCTGACACGGCGGTCCGCCCCCACAGTTCTTTCGTGAAAAACGCTTACTAAAGCGCATCTCGTGGCGGAGGATTCGCGCGGAGCACAGCGAGGATAAGCCAGTGATCATCCCGTGTATCGACCTGATGGGAGGCAAAGTGGTCCAGCTTGTGCGTGGCCGCGAAAAGGCCCTGGAGGGCGACGAACCACTCGCGATGCTGGAGAAGTTCTCCGCCTTCCCGGTGATTCAAGTGATCGATCTAGACGCCGCTATGGACCAAGGTTCAAACGACGCTGTGGTGCGGGAGCTGACTTCGCGCGCCGTGACCCGCGTAGGGGGTGGCGTCCGTACGGCGGAGCGTGCACAACGTTTGGTTGAGTCCGGGGCATCCAGGGTAATCATCGGCACGGCGGCGTTTGGCTCCGAGGGTGTCAACGAGCAACTCCTGCGGCAAGTAGGGGAGTCTATCGGACCCGAGCGGATTATCCTTGCACTCGACTCCAAAGCGGGGAAGATCGTCACCAGAGGCTGGCGGCAAGCGATCCAGTTTTCCGCCGAAGAAGTGATTCACAGGCTGGAGCGCTACTGCGGAGGGTTTCTGTGCACCTATGTCGACAAGGAAGGCATGCTGGAAGGCACTGACCTGGATTGGTTTCGCCGCCTCCGTGCAGCTACCGACCACGAGCTCACCGCCGCCGGTGGAATCACTACCTTCGAAGAAGTCCGCGAGCTTGCCCGGCTCGGCATCCACGCAGCACTGGGCATGGCGATTTATACCGGCAGCCTCGATCTGGCCCGATTAGCCGTGATCCAAAGGAATCTGCGTGTACCACCGCCCGAGTGACAGTTTCAGACGCAGATTCCGGCGGGCGTGATTCGCGGTACGGACTGAAAAGATTCCTGAGAGGGAGCCGAGATCGCCGATGGTCAGCGATTATCTGAAAGGCTTACGTGGCTCTTCTTCGGAGTGAGAAGAGATCTCTTCTTGGCACGGAACGCAATACCTGGCCCAGGCGACGGCCTCCAACCTTTTCAGCGAGATCGGGTCGTCGCAGCCCATGCAGACACCGTAGCTTTCGTCTTCGATGCGGCCCAAGGCTTCGTCGATTTCCCGCAACAACATGACATCGATGCTGTTGCGGTTGAGGAAGATCCACTCTTCGTGGCTTTGCGTGGGAAGCTCTTCGAGATCCAGCGGCTCGCCACCCCGAGCCAGGGCCTTCGCAGCCGATGACGACTGTAGGCTGGCGCGAACCTCGCTCGCCTTTGCTTCCATGAGCTTCCGGAAGCGATTGCGTTGGGCTTTTGTCAGCCCTTTACTGATCGTCCTTGCCATGAATCACCTTCAATGCCTCCCAGCCGGTGGGGAGGTAAACCTGTGACTATATCGTCCGTTTGCCCTAGCTGTGTTAGACTGCTCCGGGCACAGGTTGCGTTACACTTTTGCGGGCGCAACTTAAGCTAATCCCACCCGACCGCGTCCTTGGCTTGTGCCAAGTAGGCGGCCGATCCGTCCCGAAGAAGTCAGAGCCCCTTTTTATGTCCCCGCAGCCCGGAGAACCCACCAAGTCACTTCCAACTCAACCAAGCGTTTTGCTTGGGTAACGTATTATACGCACCACTGGCGCAGTTGGCAAGGGGAAAATCTCCTATTGGGCAAGAAAAATCCTCAAAGGGCGGGTCGGCTCCAGGTAGGGCATACTGCCGGGTGCCAAACTGTCGTTCTGGAGGCGTTCCATGACACGGCGCGCGGCCTCCGCAATGACCGTAACCTTGCCACCGACTGGCACGAAGTAACGAGTGTGACCGTTGGGTATAGTGTATGGGGGGTACTGCCATGGCTGGATATGAGGGCGGTGAAGACGGTGGATTCTGGGGCGCGAACTCGGACGGTGCCCGCCGTTGGTGAGGCAGAGCGTCTACAACTGTTGATGCATCGCTACCAGCAGGCGGATCGCGTGGCGGTGACAGAGCTAGTTCGGATACTTTCGCCGAAGCTGATTCGTTATCTCGCCGGGCCACTCTACACTCGCGCCTACGCGGAGGACATGCTGCAAGAGTGCTGGCTTCGCATCCACCGGGCGCGCCACACGCATCGTCCCGGCACTCCGGTTTTGCCCTGGATCTTTGCGATCGCTCGACACACCCGGATCGACGCCTTCCGACGAAGGCGGCGAATCCAGTCCCGAGAATCGGCGGTGGAGGAATTTGGAGAACTGCCCGCCCCGGCTCCGGACGCGCCGCGCATCCCGGACTTAGACCTTTGGCGACTGGTTCGCAAGCTGCCGCCCAGCCAGCAGGAAGTGATCGAGATGCTGAAGGTTTCCGGGATGAGCCTGGAAGAAGTCGCGTACGCGACCGGCTCGACGATCGGTGCCGTAAAACAAAAGGCCCACAGGGCGTACACGAAACTGCGAGCCATGCTGCAGAGTTCGCCGGCACCGGAGGCGAAGACATGACGTGCGCCGAGGCTAACAGCCATTTCGCCGAAACAGGGGACATATCGTCGGGAACATCGCCCGAGGGCCTCCGCGAACACCTGGGGACTTGCCCCCATTGCCGCTCGGTATGGGAGTTTTCGGCTAGCCGGGATAACCCAGGAGAGGTTTCGGCGCAAGTCCAATCCAGAATCGAGGATACGGTGTCGGGTTCTCTCGAGGCGGTGTCTCCCTTGCCCGGCGCCGGGGTGATTACGTCAATGTTTCTGTTGATATTCGGAGGTCTCTCAGCCGCTGTGATCGGCTTCACGGGATTGCGGCACGGTGCGGTCGGCATGGACACCATGCAGTTCGCGGGTGCCCTGGGAATCGTCGGGGCAGCGGCGGTTCTCACCGCGCTTACACTCAGTCGGGGAATGGTCCCCGGCGAGAAGACGTGGATACCGCCGGTACGACTGACTCTGTTGACCTTGCTCGCCCTTTTCGCCGTCGTCGGGATTCTCTTCCCGTGGAGCTGGACGCAGGACTTCTTCCCGGCTAGCTGGAAGTGCTTTAGGCACGGGTTTATGTCCTCGCTGCCGGCAGCGTTTTTGTTCGTGATGATCCTGCGGCGGGGCGCTGTCTTGTCGCTCGGCGCTGTCGGAGCCGGCGCGGGATTGCTGGCTGGACTCGTAGGCGTCGTCGTTCTGCACTTTGGCTGCGGGATGCACACCGCTCCGCACATCTCGATAGCGCACCTGGGCGTCCCTTTGGCCGGAACCGTTGCCGGCTTCCTGATGGGACGCTTTCTGCCACCGCTGTTGCCAGGTGCCCGAGCAGTCCAATAACAGGCAGTGATTGGGGCAGTGGCAAAAGTAGGTCCCAAAGAATCAGGGGATCCTTGGAAAGGCGGCTCTGAGCCTTTCGAGAATCCGTGGCTTCTGTTCTTAGGCTTTCCGCCGTGCGCTCGATGACCGGATTGCGTAACAACACCCGTAGACTTGCAGAGCGCCGAGGTTCGTGTTACGTGATCTTCGAAAGCTCCCACCGGCAGCCCGGCGTCTTTGATGCGAGCCTAGGGAATCGTTGATGCGAAAATGACAAGTAGCACCTCGATTGCAAACGTTGCTGTCGAGGCGAAACTGTTCAGGGCCAATAGACAATGAGGATTCCACGTGCATGCGGCATCAGGCTGTTGGCGCTGCATCTTGTCTTAACGCTCCATTTCGTGGCCTGGGGCCAGCAGAGTTCAACATCAGCGCCTCCCTTCCCGACCGGACCCGAGGTGGGCGAACGGATCCCGGCTTTTGAGACTGTTGATCACAAGGGACGGCCGCAGACTTTCGACCGACTGAAAGGCAAAAGGGGGTTGTTGCTCCTTTTCTACCGCTCTGCGGACTGGTGACCGTTTTGCAAAGGCCAACTGGTTCAGTTGGAACGCCGGCGCAAAGATTTCGAAAGGCAAGGCTTCCAGGTTGCCGCCCTCAGCTTTGACACCGTGGAGACGCTCAGGCACTTCGCCGAGCGAGTGGGCATCCGCTATCCTTTGCTCTCGGATCCGGAGTCCAAGGTAATTCGCGCTTTCGGCATCTTGAACGAGACCGTTCCGGCCGATCACCCCTTCCACGGGATTCCCAATCCCGGAGCCTATCTCATAGACGAAGAGGGAGTCGTCCAAGAGAAATTCTTCGAGGAGAGATTCCGCGACCGCTTCTCGCCCGGTCATCTCCTGGTGCGAGCACTCGGCCTGGACGCCGATGCTTCCCTCGCCGAGAAGGAGACGGACCACCTCTATCTAACGAGCTCGGCGAGCGACGAGCTGGTAAGACCAGGAAACCGGGTCGCCCTGGTGGCCGCGATTGATCTCAAGCCCGAGATGCACGTTTACGCGCCCGGGGTGGAGGGGGGATACATCCCGGTCCAATGGGAAATAGAGGCAGCCAAGGGACTGGTGAACTTCTCGGCGCAATATCCCGAAGCGGAGACGCTATACTTGCCCGCCATCGATGAGACGGTTCCGGTCTATCAAGGCTCGTTTCGGATCGTTGCCGATCTGACGTTAGGAATGCAGCAGGACCTGGAACCCCTCCTCGACTCGGACGGCGACCTTGTTGTCAACGGATCCTTCCGCTATCAAGCTTGCGACGACAAGATGTGCTATCTACCTTCGACCGTGCCCTTGGAGTGGAGGTTCAGGGTCCAGCCACTGGATCGTATACGCGCGCCGGAGGAGCTGCGGCGGGGCAAGTAGAATCGGTCATTCAATAGGCTGAGGTCGAAGTTGCATTTCCTTTCCGGTTAAGGTAACAGCATGCTCTGGCTGGGAGTGGCGATCACAGCGGCTGCGGCCGTCTATCTATTTGCTGCGTACCGGCGAAGTCCGAAAACCGAGCCCTATTCCGCCTACGGATGGATAGGCCTCGGCATAATCGCCGCGGCGGAGATCGCACTCTACCTGGAAGTAAAACCGGTCGCCGTCTATTTCACTCCCATCGTTTGGACGGGCTATATCATGGCCGTCGATGCCGCGGTTTTCAGCCTCCGCGGACAGTCACTGCTTCGCACCGAGCCCCAGGCCTTCGTCTGGATGGCCACCCTTTCCATCTTCTTGTGGTTCGTGTTCGAGGGCTACAACATGCGGCTGCAGAATTGGTACTACGCTGGACTCCCCAGGAATTTCGTGGCCCGCTACGTCGGCTACGGGTGGTCTTTCGCCACGATCTGGCCGGCCTTGCTCGAAACAACCGAGTTTCTGCTAGCCACCTGCTTTAAAGGGCGCCGCTCCACCCCAGAACCTCCCGTTCCGCGCAAAACAACGGCTCCGTGGATCGTAATAGGGCTGGCCATGGTAACGATCCCTGTGCTCGTTCCGCCTGACTGGGGCGTTTACTTATTCGGATCGGTCTGGTTGGGCTTCATTCTGCTGATCGATCCGCTGAACTACCGTGCCCGGCGGCCAAGTGTGTGGGGCGATATCTCGGAAGGGTCTTGGGGCCGGCTGTGGGCGCTGATGCTGGCGGGGGGCATATGCGGAATCTTTTGGGAGTTCTGGAACTATTGGGCGGAAGGCAAGTGGTTCTACATCTTCCCCATCCTCGAGCAGTGGACTCTCTTTGAGATGCCCGTAGCGGGATATCTGGGGTTTCCTGTTTTCGCCGTCGAGGTCTTCGCCCTCTATGTTTTTGTGGTTTCGTGGCTCGAACTGCCCTTCTACGAGCCACGGTGAATACGGGCACCCCCCCCGTGCCCCCGGGGGAGACACATGCGCCCGTTCACGCTCTACAGACGCACTGCCTCCCGCGTCTGCTGTGAGCGATTAGGCGTCAGCATGAAACTCTCATGATCGCCCCTCTCTGGGAATTGTAGCGCCGAGCAGCTGGACACCCACCGGTCAACCACGCTAACAGCCAACGCAAAACACCTCAGGTTTGTATCAAATGCAACGAAAACATTTACATTTCGTGTTATATTATCAACAGTTCTCACTCTAGATGCTGCCTTTCTCAAATGCTATGGCTCGATCGGCTGGCAGCCGAGATGCTCCTTCCCCTCGCTGCGTGGGTGTTCGCGAGCAGTCTGGATGATCTTTTCCTAGACATCTCCTTCCTCGTCGTCTGGCTGCGTTCTCGTTGGCAGAAGGCACCGCTCTACGGCTTCTCCCTCAGTTCCCCTCCGGTGCAGCGGGAGCGCAAGATCGCGCTCGCGATTCCCTGCTGGGAAGAGGCGGGCGTGGTCCGCGAAATGCTGGAGAACAACCTGACGGCCATCAAGTATGGCAACTACGAGGTCTGGCTGGGGCTTTATCCGAACGACACGGCGACGATCGGTGAAGTCGTGAGATGCAAGGCGAGGTTTCCACGCATTCGTTACGTCATCTGTCCCCAGCCCGGCCCCACGACCAAGGCCGATTGCCTGAACTCGATCATGAGGGGAATCCGGCGTCATGAGGAGGCTACTGGCGGGCGTTACGAAATCTTCGTGCAACATGATGCCGAGGACGTGATTCCACCGAGCTCGCTGCGCGTTATCAACGACCACATGGCGCGCTATGACATGGTTCAGTTCCCTGTCTTTCCTCTAGCCACCCCCCTGTGGAACATCACTCATGGGACCTACGGCGACGAGTTCGCCGAATTCCACCTGAAAGAGCTTCCTATACGGGTACGGCTCGGCGGCTTTCTGCCGTCGGCCGGTGTGGGCACAGCCTATCGGCGGGAAGCCCTCGAGAAACTGCTGGCTGCCCACGGGGACCAACTGTTCGACCCTTCGAGCTTGACCGAGGATTACTTCACCGGCCTCGAGCTTCACCGCTTGGGGTGCACGCAGCTATTCCTTCGCCTACCCTCCGGAGGCGGCGCCCGCACGAGTGCCGAACAGAGCCTAACCGGAAAACCAACAACGTCGGGCCCTTTCGCCGTACGATCCTACTTCCCACGAAGCCTTCGAAACGCGATACGCCAGCGAGCTCGCTGGATTACGGGGATCGGGCTGCAATCTTGGCAGCGTTTCGGATGGCGGGCGGGCCGCGGTACTGGCTCTGGAGAGACCGAAAAGGCTTGGTCGGCCATCCGGTGGCACTGTTGGCGAATGCGATCTTTTGCTATGGCTTGGCGCGCTGGGTCTGGGCACACGGCACGGGCACGCCCTGGCACTTCGGCGCGATCGTTTTGTCGCAACCCATCTTCGTCTGGCTGCTACTCGTCAATTTCGGGACGCTAACTTGGCGCCTGGCGGTCCGCTCGGTCTGTAGCGGCATGATCTACGGATGGGGATCGGCCCTAACGACGCCCGTCCGCGCTCCCTGGGCCAACCTGATCAAATTCTGTGCCACCTGGCAAGCAATCGTCGGCTTTGCCGTCTCTCGGCTGCACAACCGTCCTCTCCAGTGGGCAAAGACGTCTCATGCCTATCCGAGCCTCCGAGTATTGATGAAATACCGGCGAAGGCTGGGGGACGTCTTGGTCGCGAGCCGTCGACTTAGCCGATCGGAAGTCGAGCAGGAGGCGCGAAAGAAACAGGTCGCGCAGCGCCTCGGTGAACACCTTGTCGAAAGCGGTCGTATCAGTGAACTCGAACTATACGAGAGTCTCAGCAAGCAGTATGGCCTGCCGTTCCGCTCGTTACTGGGCACCGCGGACGTTGACAACCAGGCATTGGTGTCGTTGCCATCCCATGTCGCCTCCGATTTGCGAGTTGTCCCCTTCCGGGTGGATCGGTCTGATAGGCTATGGCTGGCCAGCCCAGAGCTCCCGACCGAGTCGGCTAAACAAACGGTCTCGAATTACTCCTCCTTGACACCCACCTTCTTACTCATCACCCCCACTAACTATAACTATCTGGTCGGACGCACTGAAGCACAGCCTGATACTCCCCAGATGACTCAAGCCGCCGCGGGAGACTGATTCAAGCGACAAGCGACGACGGTGGGCCCCGGTGCACTCGAAAGAATCGGCGGACTGACGGGCGAACAGCCTGTGGTGCAGGAGCGAAAAATGGGGACAGCCAGCCAATTCGCTTCAGGCTGAGTCCTCTGTTTCGAGGGCCATGACGTCGAGCGAATTGGTGGCAGTCCCCATTTTTTGCGAAGTTTACTCTTACCACGGGCTCCTGGGTTTTTCCAAGGTGGCGACTAGCGTCTGATGTGTCACGACTGCAGCAGCCGCTAAGATGTAGCGTTGTGAGGGATAGAACGAACGCCGGGTCGAGCCGGGCGACTAAGTCCCTGTTCTCGATCATTGCACCAGGAATTCTGCTGGCGGCTACGGGAGTTGGCGCCGGCGACCTGATGACCACCAGTTTGGCCGGCTCAGAAGTGGGGCTTGGTCTCATGTGGGCAGCGGTCGTGGGCGTGGTCTTCAAGTTTGCCTTGACCGAAGGGATCGCGCGCTGGTGGTTGGCCACGCAGTCGACACCGCTCGAGGGTTGGGCGTGGCGCCTGGGCGGCTGGATCAAGTGGGTATTCTTCGCTTATCTCTTGCTCTTCACCTTGGTTGTAGGCGGGGCGCTGGTCACGGCCTGCGGGGTGGCCGGCGGCGGGCTGGTTCCCCTAGGAGACCCCATTACCTCAAAAGTCGTCTGGGGAATCTTCCATTCGATGTTGGGCTTGGCACTGGTCTGGTATGGGAGCTTCGCGCTGTTCGAAAAGTTGATGACGTATCTCGTCGGGATCATGTTCGTCACAGTGATTACGACTGCGGTCACGATCGGCCCGGACTGGGGCGAGGTCGCGCAGGGGTTAATCCCGTCTATCCCGGCAGGCCACGGGGGCTGGGTGCTGGCGGTAGTCGGGGGTGTCGGAGGAACGGTCACGCTACTCTCCTACGGTTACTGGATGCGGGAGGTTGGCCGTCGCGGCCTGGAGGATGTCCGGGTTTGCCGCATCGACCTGGCCGTGGGAAACGGCATGACGGCGCTATTCGGAATGGCAGCGCTCATCATCGGTTCCGGAGTTCAGCTTGAGGGTGGAGGGGCGGACCTGCCCATCCGCATGGCTAATCTCTTGCGGGCCGAGATCGGTCCCTGGGGCTACTGGATTTTCCTGGCGGGGTTTTGGGGCGCGGTGTTTTCAAGTCTTTTGGGGGTGTGGCAGAGCATCCCCTACATGTTTGCCGACTTTCTGGAGTTAGGGGCCGGCAAGGCGCCGGGTCTCCGGCGGCAGACGGACCTTCGGGGCAGTAAGCCCTATCGCGCGTACCTGGTGTTCATCGCAACGGTGCCGCTGGTCTTTCTTTGGGTATCGGTCCGGGAGATCCAGTTGGCATACGGCATCATTGGCGCGTTCTTCCTGCCCCTGCTGGCGCTGACCCTACTACTGCTCAATAACCGCCGGCGTTGGGTGGGGTCCGATTTCCTGAATCGCTGGCTGTCCAACGCGATTCTGGTGGCGGCATTATTGTTTTTCGCCTACCTGGGAGCCCAGCAGGTTTACGAGCGGCTAGTGGAGGTTTTTTAGCCCGCATTTATCACGAGGAGTGCGTAGTGGCGGGCCACCGTGCCCGCCCAGTAGTGTCAATGTACGATCTTTTCCACAAATTCGCACTGGACTATATGTATTGATCGGTAGCGGGCCGACACGGTGGTCGGCCCCTACAAAATAACGTTCGTTCGACGCTGGCCACCCAAACCCTCGTAAGAAATGTGGGCTAAAGACTTGCCTGAAGAACTGGTCACTGTAGCCTCGTACGCTACTGCTCAAGAAGCTCAGATCGTTAAAGGTCTCCTGGAGTCTCATGGCCACCTGGTCTTCCTGCAAGACGAGCATACGATACGAATCTATCGGCTCTACTCGAACGCTCTTGGTGGCGTCAAAGTGCAAGTGCCAAGCTCGGAGCTAGCAGCCGCTCGCGAGATCCTTGCATCCGCTCCGGATGCAAGCGCGAGGCGCACCGAACCCGAGGCGGATTGGGGCATCTGTCCAAGATGTGGAAACCGGGACGTAGAGTTTTGCCTCAACGTTCAACCGTCATTGTTTTCCTTTGTCCGTCTGGCTTTCTTGTTTCTTCGTCCCAAAGACGAGCTGGAATGCCGAGGCTGCCGGCACGTCTGGAAGGGCATCCGCTCCGAAGTCGGGACCTGAGCCTCGGGATTTGTGCAAAAACTGGGGGGGGGCACAGTGGCCAGCCCCTACGCGCTCCTCATGAGGAATGCAGGCTAGCTTGCGCGGCCCTTGTCAGCGTTGGCGAACCATAGCTTCACCAAGGCTCCGGTTTACCGTCGAAGAAGAAGCCTCCGCTCGGCCCGTCGGAGGGTAGCGTCGCGAGCCAGATGATCCCTGGGACCGCCTCTTCGACCTCACGCGAAGCCGCTGGCCCGCCCATTCGAGTCCTCACCCAGCCCGGGTCCGCCGAGTTCACTTTGACGTCGCCTCGGATCTCCGCGGCCACGATGCGCGTCAGTGCATTAAGGGCCACTTTCGAGAGTTTGTAGGCTGCGTTGTGCCCTCCCAGCTTGGAGAGTGAGCCGTAAGCCGAGGAGATATTCACCACCCGGCCCCACCCTCGCTGGACCATCCCGGGAACCAACCCACGACATAGCCGGAGAGGCCCGTAGAGATTGACTTCTAGGGTCTCCTTGATCGTAGACTCCTCGACATCGAATACGCTCACGCCTTTATCCAAGAACACAGCCGCGTTGTTGACCAAAATATCCACGGGACCCACCCGGCGCTCGACCGCTTCACAGAACGCGGCCGCCCGCCCGAAGTCAGAAACATCAAGCTCCAGTGAGGTGACTTCCCCCTCTCCCGCCAAGTGGTTTCGAAGCTCATGGGCGGCTCTTTCGCAGGCGCCTCCATCCCGCCCAGATAGCACAACCCGCGATCCAAGCTCCGCCAGGCTCCGCGCCGTCCCATAGCCGATCCCACGGTTCGCGCCCGTCACGACCGCGACTTTACCAGCAAGTTCCCCGCTCATTTTTCAGGTCCCATCCTCTTCACACCAGTCGAGGCATAAGGCGACGGAAGCGCTGGTACTCGATGCGTTGGCTCCGCGCATCCTGTCGGGGTGCCTCTGCGCGCATTCTATTACTACTAGCCCGGGGGCGTCAGCCCCGAGTTAAGATTAACGGAAGCACTACCCGGCAGCGCCGATGATTGAAAATCAACAGCGATTCCGGGCGGCGATCGAGCGCATCGACGCCGCCAACAGCGAAGACCCAAACCGCGAGGTCTGGGAAGGGCAAAAGCACCCTAAAGAGCTTCTCTACGGGCAACGGATGAGTGAATCGCTGGAGCATCTCGTGCCAGACGCTCCCGAGGTCGTGCGGCTGGCGGTCCGAGCACAGCATATCCAGCGGTGGAAGATTGCACGAACCCAATACCCCAAGGACCGTCAGGGCTATCGCACATGGCGCACCGAACTAGGCCGCTTCCACGCTGAAACGGCAGCGACGATTCTTCGCGAGGTCGGATATGGCCCCGAGACAATCAGGCGCGTACAATCCCTACTCCAGAAGAAGCAGCTCAAGGCCGATCCTGACTGCCAACTGCTCGAAGACGTGATCTGCCTGGTGTTTCTTCGCCACTACTTTGCGGATTTCGCCGAAGAGCACGACGAGGCGAAGCTTATCAACATCCTGCGCCGCACGTGGAAAAAGATGTCACCGCGAGGACAGCAGGCAGCCCTCGAGATCGAGCTTCCCGCACCCCTGCGGACACTCATCGAAAAGGCGATCCAAGGGTAAGGTTGCCGCCCAATGCGTGGTGCGCCCGCCCGACGCAGTGCAAATCGGCTTGATAAGGACCTGGGACAGCGGCTCGACACCATCGGTCCACTCGATCTCCCCACGGTCAAAAAGAGATTTGAAGGAGTTCTCTTCTTCTCCGGCAGGTCGATGCGCCGACCCCCCGGGCGAGGCACGGGAGCGTGCCGCACCGCGCTGGAGCCCACGGCCGTTACGGCTCCGTAGCAACGGGAAATAGCCGAACTGGCTCGGCTGAGGAGCAGCTGTCGTCAAGGCTTAGCGGCCCGTGGTAGCAGCCAACGATTTCGCGGTCCATATCCATTAGAAACAAAGCACTTCGACGAACGAGAATCAGATGGCCGACCCAATCTATTACCGGACCACTTCTTCCACCGGCTGTCAGCCGGTTCTAAGGTCGATTACCGGCTGATGGGCGGACATAGCCCCAATGATTACAGCGGTCTACGGCGAACTACGGGGACAAATGCAGCGGGATGCCCATTCCACAGGGATAGCCGAGGACCGACAATATAGATGTGCACCCGGAAAGTGTCCCTGGACCGACTATGAAAGGCATTCTGGCAACTGTCGGAACCCTGGCCTTGCTGCTATCGGGATTCTTCTGGCTCGGCTACTGGACGGCAGAGCTGGAAAGTCGTTCCCAGCCTGAGATTCTCTATTTGCAACCCCTCGAAAGCAAAGCGACAGATGCGGCGAAATCCACTGGCGCCGGCACCTGCGAACCAGGCGCGCAAGAGGAGCCTCAACCCGAGGATCCCGAGCCTGAACCGGTGCACTCGGTCCGCCTGTAGGCGAACCGGCTATTCTCTCCCCGCTTTCTCGGACGAGTCTCCCGCACCCAGGGGATTACGTGCGAAGACAAACTCCTCTACAGGCCGCCCGCCGATGATGTGCTCGTCGAGAATCCGCTCCGCAACGGCCGGCGTTACCGAGTGGTACCAAACGCCCTCCGGGTAAACCACCGCGATAGGCCCCTGCTCGCAGACCCTGAGGCAATTGACTTTGCTACGGTAGACACATCCTTGGCCGGAGGCGAGGCCCAACTCGGCGAGACGCTTCTTGAGATAGTCCCAAGAACCGTTGGTGACTTCGCGCGGCGCACACTTAGGCTTGGTCTGGTCCGCGCAAAGCAAGATGTGACGAACGTAACGCCCCGTGGGGAGGTCGGGCTTCGGAGAGGCGGCAGACTCTGAACCCTGACGCTCGGTCCTAGGGGCCAAGGCGGCTTTTTGCTTCATCGGCCAGGGTATTATAACGGGATCGTGGAATCGATGACCACGGTGGAAGGACTGCTGGCCGGGTGGAACCGGATGTAAAAGCCCTGCCGTTGCTGTGGGAAACGCTATAGGATATAAGTAACCGGAGCGGGCCCGCGAGAGTCCAAACATCGTGGAGAGGTTCTTTGGAACCTCAGCTGGAACCAGGGGGAAAAGATGATACGCCGGCGATTGAGCGTACCACTGTCATTAGCTGTCGGAGCCTTCTTTCTCTTGGGCGCGGCTTACCAGGCGCTTCCCCAGAAGGCAGGGCCGCTCTCGAAAGGACCGCGCCGGGCACCGGGACCCACCGCTCCCCGCACATCCGACCCGGAAGACCTGGGGCCGATCGAAGCGCGAACCCGTCAGGAAATCCCCGAGGATGTGCCCCTGTTCACCGCCGACACGAACGTCGTTCAGGTACACGTCGCCGTCGTGACGAAGAACGGCCAACCGATTCCGAACATTCCCCAGGGCAACTTTCGAGTTCTCGAGGACGGCGTGCCTCAAAAGGTCCTCACTTTCGGCCACTCCGAGGCGCCGATGACCGTCGCCTTGGTCATCGAGTTCAGCAACCTCTACCAGCGTTTTTGGAGTGAAAGCTGGTATCAGACCCTGCAAGCAGCTTACGGTTTCGTCGAGACGCTGCAGCCGGAGGACTGGGTCGCGGTGGTGGCCTATGATCTGCGACCGGAAATCATCAGCGACTTCACACAGAACCGGCGCCAAACCTATGAGGCGATGCGGCGGCTGCGCGTCGCGGGATTCTCGGAATCGAACCTCTATGACGCGCTGACCGACACAATCACGCGCATGAAAGCCATCGAGGGACGCAAGGCGATCGTGTTGATTTCCTCGGGCGTCGATACTTTCAGCAAGCTGACCTACGGCAAGGCGCGTCGCATCATACAGGACGGTGACGTGTCCATCTACGCCATCGGCCTGATGCAGGCCTTGCGGATATATTACGACTCCCGCGGGTACATGGGGCCGATCCAGCGAATGGACTTCCTGCAGGCCGACAACCAGCTGAGAACCTTCGCGCGCGAGACCGGCGGCATGTCTTTCTTCCCGCGCTTCTACGGGGAGTTTCCTACCATCTTCCAAAATATCCGCATTTCCATGCGGCAGCAGTACTCAATGACGTATCAGCCGACCAACACGAAGCGCGACGGCCAGTGGCGGAAGATCGAAGTGCGCTTGATCAATCCCAAAACCAACAAGCCGTTGCGGGTAACGAACCAAAAGGGCAAGTCTCTCAAGTACCAGATCATGGCCAAGCGCGGCTACACGGCTCCTCGAGAAGTGGAATAGCGCCGAACTCAGTTTCGCCACCGGCTGATAGCCTGCCTCTCTCAAATCAAAACGCGCGGTTTCTGTTGCGCGGACGAATTGCTGTCCACCGGAAAGCGCGGAACGCGCCCGTTGTCACGTTGTCGATCCTTCGGTTTTCCAGTGACATCGAAGGCGTGTTGACATCCTTGCCGCACACTGATACTCTGTCCGCCGATTGAAACTGTACGAAGGCTGGGCGCTCTGTGGATGAAGCAACAACAACCTCCCCGAATTCTACTAATCGATGACAACAAACATGGTCTCATCGCGCGGCGTAATGTTCTAGAGGATCTTGGTTACGCAGTCGAGACCGCGGAAAGCGGCCGCTCAGGGATCGAAAAGTTCGACCGGGAACCTTTCGACTTGGTGGTCACGGACTATCGCATGCCCGAGGTCTCCGGCCTCGAGGTCTTGCAAAAGGTTCGCGAGAGAAACAAGCGAGTCCCGGTGGTGATCCTTTCCGGGTACGCCGAGAAGCTGGGCTTGACGCAGAAGTCGACCGGGGCCGACGCGGTTCTGGCGAAAGGTCCCACTGAAGCTCAAGATCTCGTCCGAGCCGTGGCGAGACTGCTCAAGAGGAAACCCCGGTCGGCACTTGCGGGCAACAGGCCGCATCGCGCGTCCGGCGGCATCTCCTAGCGGGAAGGAGGCGCATGTCATCGACCCTCGACATTATCTGGTTGGGGCACTCGAGCTTCGAGGTTCGTCTTTCCACCGGAGGGGTGATCTTGATCGATCCCTGGTTTGACGGGAATCCTTCCTATCCCAAAGATCACCAACTAGACCGCGTGGATGCTGTGCTGGTCACGCACGGCCACCCGGACATATCGGCGGCCTGTTGGAAGTCGCGAAACGTTTCAAGGCGCCCATTGTCGCCATGTACGAGATCTGCCAGTGGCTGGGGACCAAAGATGTGGGCGACGCGCTGCCTATGAATAAGGGAGGGAGCCAGTCCGTTGCCGGAGTTAGGGTCACGATGACTCACGCTCAACACAGCAGCGTCATCATCGAGGACGACGGGCGGCTGGTTTACGGCGGTGAAGCCGCGGGCTATGTCGTGCAGCCGCCTGACGGCCGTAGCTTTTACCACGCTGGCGACACCTGCGTCTTCAGCGACATGCAGCTCATTCGAGAACTTTACCAGCCTGAGCTGGCCATGCTCCCCATTGGAGATCTATTTACGATGGATCCTCGCGAAGCAGCCCTCGCTTGCCGCTTCCTCCAGCCCTCCAAAGTTATCCCCATCCACTACGGAACTTTTCCGGTACTCACCGGGACGCCCGAGCAGCTACGAGAGCATTCTCAAGGACCAGCCGGAAACCGAAGTGGTTGCTCTCAAGCCAGGCCAGCCGTATCGGTGGTAGGGGGACCGGGAGCGGTCGCCCCCGCGGAGTAAGAGCAGCCCGGAATTGCTCAAGAAGCCGATGCCCACTGTGGCCAGAGCCGGACCGTATCGCCTGTACTTCTACAGTCACGAACCGAACGAGCCGCCCCACGTTCACATCGACCGTAACGACTACTCGGCGAAATATTGGCTCGCGACAGTGACTCTTGCGCGAAACCTAGGGTTCAGCGCTCACGAGTTGAGACAGTACAATCAGTGGTAGAGGAACATCAGATAGAATTGTTGGAGGCTTGGCATGGGTATTTTGGCCGTGGCGGCCGATGAGCGCGTGAAGGATGTGCGCTTTCGCCGTGACACAATCAGCGTGGACCTGATGGACGGGCGCACCATAACGGCTCCGCTCGCCTGGTACCCGAAGTTACTTCACGCGACGGCCAAGGAGCGGGCGAATTGGACTGTGTCCGGGGGGGGCTATGGTATCCACTGGCCCGAGCTCGACGAAGATCTCAGCACCGAGGGTTTGCTACGGGGCGCACCGGCACCAGAGGAGCCGGCTGCCCCGTGAGTACTTTTGATCAATGACAAGAAATACACTGCCAGCCGAAAAGATCAAGTGTCCCAAGCCCGTCCCGCGAATCCTGCTGATCGACGACAACAAACGTGGTCTCATCGCGCGGCGTACGTTTTAGAGAATCTTGGTTACAGAGTCGAAACGGCGAAAAGCGGCCGCCCGGCACCGAAACTTGCCCCCTGACTGGCCCGGGCTGCTATTTCCCGTCGTGTGCGTGAACTCCCCTACCTCTCACCCTCTTGGTTGCGCTTGCTCCGGGCTGCTGGTACGGTAGTAGCTGTTGGGCCGTTAGTGCCGGCGTCCCTTTTTTGAGCACAACAGAAATCTCTTTTGGCTCCGTAACGAGATGCCCGGTTGTTGCGAATGAGAACAGGTAGGGTCGTGAGCCCCCTCGCAGCCAGGTCGAAGAAACTCGCACCGCTTCTAGTGTGCCTGGCCCTACTTCCTGTGGATTCTCTGTGGTTGTCGTTCGGTGGCTCGCCGGCGACCTGTGACGAACACGGTACCGGTTGCCGCTGCGTATTAGCTTGCAGCCGCGTAGAGCATCAGCACGCACCAAAGCCCGAAGTCGGGCCGAGCTGTCACCGCAAGTCGGGCGGACAGGATTCCCACCTGAGCGAGGAGGCCTCGGTGCCTTCGAAGAACACGGCTGTTTGGACAACGTGCAGCCGTCCCGACATCGACGCGACGGCGCTCGACGAGACTGTTTATCTCATGGCCGGGCTGTCGATCCAATCCTTCCTCAAGATTTACGACTCCGTGGGCCCCGAGTCCAGTGCCGTTGCCGCCTTACTCGCCACCGGCCCCCCGTCACCCCCTCCCCGAGCCTGAAGTTCACCTATTGATACTGGATTAGTGGGCGGGCTTTTCCGTGCCCCGAGCTAAGGCCGTGTGTTATCTCCGGTCGGTGTTTGGCGTGTGAAGCTCGTGTTTCGAGATTAATGCAGCGCTGAGGATCGCTTGTCGCGCTGAGATCTTCAGGTATCTACAGGATCTAAGAGAAATCGCAGTGAGCTTACGTTTGCCGAGGAAACTGACGCGGTCGGTCCGAAACTGCAGTGTGGTGGTCATCGCAGTATGTGGCACGCTCGGCACCGCCGCGGGACAGCAGTCCATAGTTGGAAAGGTTCAAGATGCTGCAACGGGCAAAGCCTTAGCGGAAGCTTCGATCACGATCAACGAGCCAGGGGGGGCCGTCCAGGAGGCGGCGACATCGGGGACAACTGGGGACTTCTCGTTGGTCGCACTGCCGCCTGGAGATTATGAAGTGACCGTCTCCAGGGAAGGTTATCTGACGGAGCGTTTTAGCATCACGCTGATCCCCCGCCAAGTGCTCGATCTGGACGTCCGCCTCTCGGCGGCGAAAGTCGAGAGCCACAGAATAGAAGTGACTGCGTCAACGACCCATCTCGATCCGGGACGAGCACAGACATCGGTTGCTCTCAATCAAAAGGACTTTCGGGAACTCCCGGCTAACCAGCGAGTGGACATACCCAAGCTAGTGACGAGCCTTGTACCTGGCGCTATCCTGGGTCACGACAACTTGGTCCACCTCAAGGGCAACGAACTCTCTCTGCACCAATGCCTCGACGGCGTAGCCTTCCTCGACAACCCGCAGCACCATTTCTCGCCGGGCTACGGCACCCAAGCCATCGAATCAGTCAATGTTATTACCGGTGGCATGCCGGCCGAATTCGGCAACCGCTTGGGAGGTGTGCTTGACATCGTCACCAAGAGTGGAAGGACCTTCCAGGGCGGGTCCTTGAGTCTGGGAGGAAGCACAATTGTTGGCCGGAGCGGGGCGGTTGAGTACGGAACGGGCGGAAACAAGTGGGACGCCTATTTGTTCTCCTCCGCGTTCAGCGATGGACGATTTCTGAACCCGCCGCAACCAAGGGAGATCCACGACCTGGCCTACGGGTCACGAAGTTTCTTGAAGATCGGCTACCTGGCCAGTCAGAAGGACCGTTTGAGTCTCGCCATATCAGCAGGGGGCGCGAACCTTCAGCTCCCGGCTACAACAGAAGAATGGCTTGTCGGACGCGACTCTTCGCGTCGTACCCGCGAGACCTCGGCCATCTTGCGCTGGCAGCGGACTCTGTCTCCGCGGGCGCTGCTGAGCACGTCACTCTACCAGCGATACGCTTCCAATCGCTTGATCCCGACGAGTGACCCGGTAAGCCCGTTTGCGCGGGGCTTCCTACGAACTCTGACGCAAGGTGTGAAGGTAGATGCGTTAGTCCATACGGGTAACCACAACATCAAGATGGGTGTCGACTTGGCAATGTTCAGTCCCAACGAAGATCTTGTGTTTGATCCTCGTGAGCTGGTTGACGAGCATGGCGATGAGCATACTGAGGATCACGAAGGCGAAGGCATTCATTCGGAGATCGGCTTCGGCTTGGCGGGGCACGCGGCTTTTGCCGCTAGCCCTAGCTTTCCGCCCCGTGTCTTCACCGGAGTGGAGGTCGAAGCCCTCAACTTCCGCGGCCGACGGCGGGGCGGCGAGGGAAGCATCTACATACAGGACCGCTTCTCGCCCTTTCCCAACTTCACCGTCCATGCCGGGGTGCGCTACGACCGCTACAGTCTGGTGGTGACCGACGACATGGTCAGTCCGCGTCTCGGCCTGAGCTATCATCTACCGCGGACCGGCACCGTGTTCCGTGCAGTCTACAACCGCTACTTTGTGCCCCCGCCGCTCGAATACATCCAGCTGGCGTCGGCTTTCGGAACCGGCGGCATTGAGGAATCCCACGGAGCGGAGCACGCGATTGCGGCGCTGGTCCCGGGCGCGGTTTTCTCCGGGGGTGAACTTCACGAGGAAGGCGAAGAGTTATTCGGGCCGGTTCGGTCGCTAACCCAGCACTATTTCGAGTTCGGCATTCAGCAGCCGCTCAATCCGAGTATCGTCCTCGACGTTTCCAGTTATCATCACCAGGGTCGCAATGCCTACGAAAACGTCGAGTTGTCCAGCGCGCGCGTGTTCCTCCCGACAACGTTTGACCGCGAACGGACTTGGGGCAACGACCTTTCGTTGCGGCTGAAGCCAGTGGGCAGGCTGGGGTTATTCGGATACCTCAACTACAGTCACATGGTCACCAACTTCTTTGGGCCCTTATCGGGAGGCTTGTCGGGCGAAGGAGCCTTGCCCGGGCAGCAAATCACTCCTGCTTTTGACCAGCGCCATACGGGCTCGGCGTCCCTTGGCTATCGGCATCGTCCAAGCGGGTTTAACGTCGGCTTGGCGACCGGATACGGAAGTGGAACCCCCGCCGAGCTGGGGCACGGAGAGCGAATCCATGGATTTCAAAGCTCGGCCCACCTTCTGCTACCGGGTCACGTGCTCGCTAGTGGCGCAGGCGAGGGGGCGGGCGGTACAGCCGTTGTGCGACTCCCTTCTCACTGGACTTTTGACGTTTGGGGCGGAGCAACGGTTTGGAAGTCAGAATCGAAATCAGTTGATCTCGAATTTAATGTCGAGAACGTCGGCAACCGCATCTTTGGAATCGCCAAGGAGAGCGAAACGACACCGATTCAGTACTCGGGGCGACGTCGGTTTTCGGGACAGTTGAGGTTCCGGTTCTGACGAAACAAGTTGTTAGCAGGTCCCGTGCGCTACTTGGGATTGGCGTCGGTCGTCTCGACGTTAGCCACCAGGACCGCCGTGGTGTTGTCGGGCCCGCCTTTTTCAAGCGATGCCCTGATCAGCGCTTCACATTTAGCCTGCACCGGTTCGGGTTCAGCGAGAATGGCGGCTAAGTGCTCCTCTGGGGTGACGCCGTGGAGACCGTCGGAGCAGAGTAACAGAAGGTCGCCAGGCGAGAAGTCGATCTCGTGAGTCTGGACTTCGACGTCATCCGCGGCTCCGACGGCTTTGGTGAGGACGTTGCGGTAAGGATGCGTGCGGAGTTGGTCCTCGGTCAAGCCGAGTCCTCGCCCGACGTCGTTGACCCAGGTGTGATCGGTGGTAACGCAGTAGAGTTCGCCGTGCGTTCGCAGATATACTCGACTGTCTCCCACGCTCGCAATGTGCGCTTTCGGGAGTTTGATCAGCACCGCGACCACAGTCGTTCCCATGCCGGTATAGGCGGAGTCTTCCTGGGCCTTCGCCCGCACCCTCCCGTTGGCCAGTTCGATGGCCCGTGGCAGGGACTCGGCGGACGTCCGCTCCCCAGCGGATTCGATTTCGGATACTAGCGTGTCCGTCGCAATCTGGGAAGCGAGCTCACCAGCCTGCGCGCCCCCCATGCCGTCCGCCACGAGGTACAGGCCCGATTCAGGCTTGGTAACGAAACGATCCTCGTTGTTGCTACGCACCAATCCCACATGTGACATACCGAAAGAGTCGATGATGGGAGGTGCGGGCATCTCTGCAGTAGCTTGAAGTTGGCTCCTGATCCCCCTACGCCGCAGTAGGTTGCCGAACCTGTCCCTGGGCCCCGTTTACCCGCACAGGGGTTCCCGGAGATGCTGCTTCCCGCCGCACTACGGCAAGGCCGACGACGCGCCTGAGTCGAGGTGAAACGGCGGCACTGGTCAGCCGGCCTACTTCTTTGCCCTCCACGATAATGGGTGACCCTTCCGGCGGCGCTGCATCGCCGTCGAGGGCCAGGCCTACAAGCAATCGGTTGACTTGGCCTCTCGAACGGACTCGTTCCACGATTTCCTGGCCGAGGTAACAACCTTTTGTGAACGACAACGCGTGAAGCTGCTGCGTCTCTTGCGGCAGGTGATTGTCAAAGTCGCTTCCACATCGTGGAATTTGGTTTTCGACGCGCACTACGCGGTAGTCCTCCTGCGTTGCCGCCGACGCTCCGGCCGCTTGAAGACTTGTGATTAGATCGGCTTTTTGCTCCGGATCGACGAGGATCCAAAGCCCCGGTTGGCCACTGATCGAGCTGCGCAGCAGCCGCGCGTCACCGCAAGAGCTGTGGGAGTGGGCCGCCAGTGCCGGAACCTTCTCGGTGACGACTTCGCGCGCTATCGATTCCGCGCGCGGACCCTCCAGGGCAATCACCGTCGATCGGGGCGCCAGATCTTCCAGCGTCACATCATCCATAATGATGAACTTTTCGAGGTGGCGCAGAAGGTCCTGTCCCCGCTCGGGTTCGCAATCGAGTAGAAGGTGATCTTCGGATACGTAGATACGGCTGTCTGTCTGAATCTGTCCTTGTGCGTTCAGAAAAAAACCGTAGCTGCCCTCGCCCGGCTCGAGACTCTCGATGTCGTTGCTGCACATGGCGTGGATCAGCCGAACCCGATCCTCGCCTGTCGCGCGAATCCTGCCACGCGAGGAGACGTCGAGCCACGCCGCCGACTCATGCAGCGCTTCGTACCCGTTCATCATCTCAACTGTGGAGGGTTCTTAGGTAGGCCCCGAGGGCGAGTACGATCAACCCCGAAATGACCGCGCCGGTCATCAAGCGGGAGCGTTTAGCGTCGCGAGCTGCATCTCCGCTCGGCGGACTGGAAATCAGGAAAAGCATGCCGAAGATGTGTAGCGCCAGGAGGAATTTGATGCCGAAAGCCATGTGGTAGGAGGTGACAATCCCGCCTTGGAGAACACTGAGCAGGTTGTAACTTCCCGTGGCCACTAAGATCACGACTACGGCAACGACGATGGGCCGAAAACGGGCGGAGAGCTGGGTCAAAACCTTTGCGCGCTGGTCCGCATCAAGAATCCCTAACGAAGGGCTTACGATTAGGCGTGCGTAAATCAGACCGCCGACGGCCACCGCTGCCGCCAGTATGTGCAGCCAACGGCTGAAAATATCGACCACGAACCCTCCTCACCTCCAACGCTCACCCCCGAGGCAACTTCTGGCCAAGAGGTCGGTTGGGAACTTGCTATTATACCCCCCGATGATTCACGAGATCCTTCCGGTCGGGTTGCTGCAGTGCAATTGTTCGATCTTCGGAGATGAAAAAACACTTGAGGCAATCGTTGTCGATCCCGGTGACGAAGTGGATGAAATCACGAAGATGTTACAGCGTCACAGGCTGCGCGTGAAGGCGATCGTCGTCACCCACGCTCATATCGATCATATCGGGGGCGCGGCAAAGCTCAAAAAGAGCACCGGCGCGCCTGTCTACATGAATGAGCAGGATTTTGTGATTCGTGATCAGCTCGACGTCCAGGCCGGATGGATCGGCGTCGAGCCGCCGGAAAAGCCCGAAATCGACATGAAGCTTCGGGAGGGGGATTCGATTCTGCTCGCCGAACAGTCGTTTGATGTGCTCGACACACCGGGACACACGCCGGGCAGCATCAGCCTACACATCCCGAGCCAGGGCAAGGTGATTGCGGGAGATACGCTTTTCCGCGAAAGCATCGGCCGGACCGACCTGCCGGGAGGCGACCCCCATCGGATTCTGGTGTCTATCAAGGAGAAACTTCTGACGCTCGACGACCAAACGATCGTGATTCCCGGCCACGGGCCGGAAACGACGATCGGCCGGGAACGGGAGTTGAACTACTTTCTGCGGGGATTGTAAGCGCGATGTCATCCCTGCTTAGCTTTCAGTAGAGCGTTTTCCCCGAGGCGACAGGCTCCTCGATCTCAATGCTCACAGTTGCGTTGGCCACTGCCGCGACGTGTGTAGGACACGCAGCAGGGTTAGGGTCTCGCCGTGGAGCCTATAAGCGACAAGATAAGGCAACGTTGGAATGACCAGCTCTCGTGTGCCTTCCACTCTTCCGGGGCGGCCCAGACGCGGATGCTTCAGTAGACGCTTGACACTCGACAAGATGCGCAGCACGGTATCCCGGGCTGCTCGGGGATTATCAGCCTCAACGTAACGGCGCAGCTCCTCGAGGTCTTCGACCGCTAGGTCCGTCCAAATCAACCGCACCTAGCCGGGGCGTTTCCTCTCTCGTTTGGATCCCCAACTATTTACCCAGGCTTCCACGTCGGCATGAGGGACGGTCCGGCCTTTTTCTGCCGATCGTATCCCCTGTTTGACCGCCTCAACGATCCACTCCTCTTGCTCTACAAACTGCTGAATCGCGTGTGCCATCAACCATGCTCGGGGACGGTCCATGGCCTTCGCCATGGTGTCGAGGCGCGAGATCGTATCGGGATCCAGTCTTACTGAGGTAGCTTTGGTTGGCATGTCCAGCGACTACATTGTAGTCAACTGTATTCTCATTATATACAGTGTAGTCCGTCTGCACCCCCCCGTCGCTGGGACTTTCGGTGCGCCCACTCTACTAGTTTGCGGTGCAAAAAGGAGAAACCTGGGTGATGGCTTGGGACAGTCAGCCAATTTCGCGCCCGGATACCTTCGTAGCTTGTTGATTCTTCGTACCCGCGAAATTGGTGACAGTCCCCGCCTCGAGCCGCAAGCCTATTTTGCACCGCAAAGAAGCTAACCTTCCGTCCGCCGCCGCCCGAAAGCTTGTCGACCTGCAGCTTCGTTTCCCTTCCGAACCTCACCTAGAGGGGTCACTTCAAATACGGCAACATCTGCTTGAATTCGGGACGGCGGCTGTTGCCCAACAACTCATAGACGGCCATCTCGGTCGAGGAAATAACGGCGCCGGCACTGCGCATGCGTTCGATTCCGAGTGCCGCGTTTGCTTCCGAGCGGGAGCCGGTTGCATCAGCTGCCACATGGACCTGGTAGCCCTCTTGCAAAGCACCGAGCGCGGTCTGCATGACGCATACATGGGATTCGATCCCCGCGAGCAAGACCGTTCCTCCGGGAGCAATCTCCTGCCTTAGTGCGGAGCAAAAGCCCTCATCGCCCAAGCAGCCAAACGAGACCTTGTCGATGGGATCAACTGCCGCCAGCTCGGCGATTGCAGGCATTGTCTCTCCCAGTCCTTTTCGATACTGCGTCGTGAGAATCGTTTTGAGATTCATGATCTTTGCCAAGCACAGCAATTTCTCGGTGTTGGCCAACACTCGCTGAGCGCCGGCGATAGCCGGGACCAGCTTTTCCTGCAAATCGATGACGACAAGGGCTGTCGACTCAGGCCGCAGAAGAGAACCGGGGTCTGGCATGACTCGATTGTAGCCAAGGAGTCGACGGCGGTCGAAGAATGACAATTGGCGGCCTGCTTGGTCGTGGGGTCGCATAAGAGGCGGGCGACCGCGGAACCAGGGGGGGCGCGGACGGGACAGGGAGGCGGGTTCACGTGCGTCGCCCGCTTGCTGGGAGCGTCGAGCGAGCGTTATCATGACAGTGCGAACGTCTCTTACAACTGAGACAAACGGTTCCGGCGAGACAGTCCGGCTGCGTCCATCCTAGAGTCTGAGCAAACCTGGCGTGTTGACGCCGGCTCGTTTCTTGGACTTAAGAAATCGTCGCTGATTGCGGCGACTTTCCCTAGTCGCCTAAGTTGTCGACCACCTCGGAGCGCGACGTCCGTGAAGTTTCCCGTGGCTGTGTTTGCTGGGAGGAGGGCTTATGTACCTCACTGAAGATTTTCGGCTTAAAGTCGGTTTGGCGGAAATGCTCAAAGGCGGCGTCATCATGGACGTCACCAACGCCGAGCAGGCCAAGATTGCCGAGCAGGCGGGCGCGGTGGCGGTCATGGCCCTCGAGCGCGTTCCGGCCGACATCCGCAAGGAAGGCGGTGTCGCCCGCATGGCCAGCATCGCCAAGATGCGTCAGATCATGGAGACGGTGAGTATTCCCGTGATGGCGAAAGTCCGTATCGGACACTTCGCGGAAGCCAATGTTCTCGAGGCACTGAAAGTTGACTATATCGACGAAAGCGAAGTGCTCACGCCCGCGGACGAAGAACACCATATCGATAAAACACCGTTCAAGGTGCCCTTTGTTTGTGGCGCCCGAAACTTGGGAGAGGCTCTGCGGCGCATCGGAGAGGGTGCTGCCATGATCCGCACCAAAGGCGAAGCCGGATCGGGCAACGTCGTCGAAGCGGTGCGGCACATGCGAGCGATTCAGCGGGAAATGAAGCAACTGACGGTAACGCCCAAGGAGGAGCGTGCCACGGCGGCCAAGCAACTGCAGGCTCCTCTGGAATTAGTCGAATACGTTGCCGAGAATGCCAAACTTCCTACGCCGAACTTCTCGGCAGGCGGGATTGCCACTCCCGCCGATGCAGCGCTGGTGATGCACCTTGGCGCCGAAGCTTGCTTCGTTGGCTCGGGCATCTTCAAGTCGGAAGACCCCGACCGACGCGCGCGCGCCATCGTCAAGGCGACCACCTATTACAACGACCCCGACCAACTACTGAAAGCCAGCGAGGAGCTGGGCGAGCCCATGCTGGGCCTCGATGTCTCCAAGCTGCCCGAAGAGGAACTGCTTCAGACCCGTGGCTGGTAACGGGTTCCCGCGGACGTCGGCGGGTCCGCGTCGAAGTGGTCCGAGGGTAGGCATCTTATCGCTCCAGGGCGACTTCAATGCGCACGCCGGGGTCTTGAAGGCACTGGGCGCCGACCCGATTTTCGTCCGTCGCCCCGAGCAACTCGAAGTCGTCGAAGGGCTCATTATCCCGGGCGGGGAAAGTACGACCATGCTGAAGCTTGTGCGTGAGGAAGGCTTGCTGGATCCACTCGTCGTGTTCGCCGGACAGCGCCCCTTGCTCGGGACCTGCGCCGGCTCGATCCTGATGGCGGCCGACGTTATGTCTCCGCGGCAACCGGGCCTCGCTCTCGTTGATATTTCGATCGAACGCAATGCCTATGGGCGACAGCTGGATAGTTCGATCCGCCGCGTTTCGCCGGGAGCGGAATTCCTCGCGCGCACCGGTCCTGGAGAACTCGAAGCGATCTTCATCCGCGCCCCTATCATCCGGACTGTCGGAGGCGGGGTGCACGTTCTCGCCAAAGAAGGCGGCCACCCGATTCTGGTTGAGCAAGGCCGTCATTTAGCGGCGACGTTTCACCCTGAGTTGTCTCAAGACCGACGCGTGCATCAACTTTTCCTTCAGAAGATCCGAGCTTAGTAGAGTAGAAAAGACCCGTGCAGCTCCCGATACGAGTCTTGTTCGTTTGCATCGGCAACTCGTGTCGAAGCCAGATGGCTGAGGGCTTCGCCCGGCATAAGTACGCCGACGTGATGGAGGCCAGTAGCGCTGGGCTGTTTCCCGCGTCCATCGTCCAGCCCGAAACGATCGGATGCATGGACGACGTAAGGATCTCTCTTGACGGCCAAACTCCGAAGGGCCTTGACGCCGTTGACTGGAAGTCCATGGACCTGCTCGTGAATATGAGTGGCGCGTCCGTGCTCGACCGGTTACCCGGATTCTCCGGCCTGAATCTGATGTGGAACGTCGGCGACCCAATTGGGAAATCCGCTAAGCACTATCGGCAGTCTCGAGATCGAATCGAGCAGCTAGTCGACGGGTTGGCCGAAAAGCTGCAAAATCAGGCGGAGCTGCCTACACGACGTCGCGACTAGCCCGCTTATTAGTAGAGAGGAATGGCGACGCGCACGTTCGAGCCGTGCCCTGGGTTCGACTCGAGAGTCAAGTCTCCCCCGAGCGCTCGCACGCGCTGTTTGATGCTGCGTGGACCTATGCGAAGCAGATCGAGTTCCTCCAGGCTGTAGCTCCCGCCAAAGAAGAAACCCTGGCCGTTGTCGTCGACTCCAATCCGCAGGTCCGCGCCCCGCTTCTCGAATGTGAGCACTACGTGGGTCGCTTCGGCATGCTTGTAAACGTTGTGGAGTGCCTCCCTAAGAACTTGCAGAATCTCAGCACTCAGCTTGCCGGGCAAGTTGAAGTCGCCGTTCTCGCCGCCTGCCACGGTCACCGAGACACCGCTTTCGCGTTGGAAGCCCTCCACCAACCGACGCGCTGAGGCAACCAGAGAAGCATCGGTACTCTCCAACGGCCTAGCTCGGTGCACAAACGCGCGCATCTCGGTGACGAGATTGCGCGAAAACTGTTGCAGGGATTCCAGGTCGAGGGTTCCAGCCTTAACATCGCGCTGGAGCAGTTTGCGAATGATCTCAAGCCGCATTTCAAAACTAATGATGCTTTGCAGCGGGCCGTCGTGAAGGTCTTGAGCGATTCTGCCCCGCTCTCGCTCGTAGGCTTCGTGTTCGGTTTTTTTGACCACTAGCAGGTGACGAACTACCTCTCGAAAGTAGGGCGCCACATCGCGTAGGCGCTTCCAGTCCGCGCGCCGAACCTGAGAGACACTGTTAATAAGTAGGAGTCGGCCGATCGCTTGCTCGCCGTCAAACAAGCCACAGCTCAATGCGTTGTAGATCTCGAATTTTTGGATCAGGTACGGGTGAACATGAAACTCGCGGGTGGCGGCTTTTGCGTCGCGACCAACCATGGTGACGCTGTCCGCGTAAAAGTCTAATCGCTCCGACCGTAGGCATGCCCATTCTCGACCGGCTTCGAAGCGCTCGGGCGGATCCTCCGTCGACGCCCGGGTGGGCGGGTATTGACAAACGGCGTCGTATTCGAGCCCCTTGTCCCAAAACGCGAGAATGGCTCGCGAACAATTGCGCCAATCCGCCAGTTGCTCCAGAGCGGCTTCTACAGCGCGAACCATCTCGGCCTCGCTCTCGCCGGCCGCTTCCCGCAGGATGCTTGCGATACGCCGCTCCCTACGATGGATCTGGTCCGAGAAGTAGTAGACCATGGCGGCGCCCACGACCAGCAAGAACGCGAACGACCCGTAGTCGAAGTGAAAAGTCGTCGTCGGGCCGCCTGTGATCCACGCCGTGTAGAAGAACAGGCTTAAGGTAGTGACCGCCAGAACTTCACGCGCTCCGTGCAGCAGGACACTCTCGGTCAGCAGGAAGTAAAAGAAGAGAAGTGGGAACGCGACGCCACCCGCGGCAGAACCCGCGACCAGGACAACAGCGAGGATCAGATCGACAAACTGAATAGCGAGGGCAAGGTTTCGAACCTGAGCACGAGATCGAAAGGCTAGGATGAGAGCCGCATACAGGACGAATAGACCGGCGGCCGAAACCTTGACTACACCAGCGCCCAGATCAATGCGAGCCTCCACCAAAAGGTAGGCCAGCGCTAGCAGCAGACGGAGAACCGCCAGGTGGGAAAACCGACGACTTCGGAGAGCGATTTCTCCGCTAAAGGTTGCGGTCGGCATGGGTCAGATGTGCACCACCCGCTCGAGAACCTCCGGCTGTGCGAGCTGTCGAACCTTCGATGCCGACGGCCCACGAGGCCAGGGAAACCTACGCGACTCGCAGTAGCGATCTGATGGGTGGAATCTGAAGGGTATTTTATACCACAGAGCGGACAGCCGGTCCTTGGAGAAAGGCCTTAGAAACAGCTTGGGGGGACGGCAGTACGCTAGGTGTTGGTTGTGTCCGCGGGCTACGAGGGAGCTGGATCGGATTGGCCTGACCGGGCCGAAACAACAAGAAACCCGCTCTGTTGGGGCGGGTCTGCTGGATGAAGAATTGCCGACTGAAGGCGAGACTCAGTCGCCGCTACAACCGACGAGCGGCTGTTCTTGCGGCGAAGCTACGGTGTCTTTTCCATTCGGCCCGCCGAGCTGGACCAATTTCGGAGCGGGCTTTTCTTTGAGAACCTGCTCGCGGTACATCTTAAGCAAGCGGGCCTCCTCTTCCGGTGAGAGAATCGCGTTCTTGCCGTTGCCCTTGCCGTTCCCGTTGCCATGGGAACCGTTGTCGGCGTTGCTCTGTTGCTTCAAGCTTTCGGCTAGTTTGCGTTTCTCGAGAATCTTCTCGTCGCGGGTATTCTGCGGACCCGCGGACTGCTGAGCCTCGCGCGCAGCGTGCTCTGCGTTGACATCGAGATAGGTGGCAGGAGCGTCAAGTTCGACTTTGCGGCCACCGGCGTAGATCTTGTGCCGGCCATGTTGCTCATACCAATTGCTCAAGGTGGCGGTCATGTGCATCTTCTCAATGATGTTACGCCAGCCGACGCCGGTGTTATAGGCGCAGAAGGAAATCTCGCCCTCCTGAGTGCCGTAAGGAATGATGCACATTTCCGTCCGCCGGAAGTCGTAGTTGAACAGGTCCTGAAACCACATGCCGGCGACAAACAAGAAGTTCCAAGGATCGTTGCGACGCGCCACGCCCTTACCATAGTTCTTGCCGCTCAACCCAAACGATTTGTCAAACTTCCTGAGCAGGGCAAACAGGTCAAAGGTTTTGGGAGCCTTGTAGGGGTCGTAGTTCTTCAGTAAGGCCAAACCCATCTGCAGGTTGCTGAGCCATGGCTTGCGCCCCGAGTCTGTCACCTTGCGAATGTCTTGGACGAACTGCGGCACGTCGATGAACTCCGCCACGGGCGCCATTTCCTTCGTGGTCTTGTTGATCATCAAGGCGGTCCCTACACCGCAGTTCGGATGACAACCGCAGTTCACCTGTCCCCATTGCGCCTCAGGCCCGTGGGCAGCATCCGCCGCATCAACGAAGGAAGACATCACTGAAATCGGGAACCAGTCGCGATTGGGCTCGGTAATGCCTAACTGCGATTTGACGTCACGAGCTAGGTGCGAAAGAGTGTAGCGTTGCCGCAGCCGCCGCTCGTCGGTAATTTCCTCGTCACGCCCGGTAAACGACACCGGCTGGAAAGAGATGAAGGCGATCTTGCCGGGGTTATTGCGGGCGAAGTCAATGATCGGCCCAACCTCTTCGTTGTTTACGTTGTTGACCAACGTGGTGACCAAGACGACCTCGGTGCCTGCACTGTGCAGGCTCTCAATGGCCTTCAGCTTGACATCGAAGAGGTTGCCGACCTTGCGGTGCGAGTTAGGGGCATTCCCAATGCCGTCGAACTGCAAGTAGGCGTAACGCAAGCCGGCGTCGGCCGCTGCCTCGGCAAACTCCTTGTTCTTGGCGAATTCAATGCCGTTGGTGGCCGCCTGTACACTGTTGAATCCGATCGAGCGGGCATAGCGAACCGCCTGGATAAAAAACGGCGACATTGTCGGCTCGCCGCCGGAGAATTGAACCGACAACTGACGGCGAGGTTTGATCTTCAGCGCATTGTCGAGGACCGTTTTGATCTCGTCCCATTCAAGTTCATGGACGAAGCCGACCTGGTTGGCGTCCATAAAACATGGGTCGCACATCATGTTGCAGCGGTTCGTCAAATCGACAGTGAGCACAGCGCCGCGACCGTACTTAACGGTACTGCTGCCGTGATTGTGAAGATCCCGGTCGTTGTGAGCACGGATATCGCGGCCCGGGAAGTTCGACTCGATGTGCTCGAGGAACTTCGAGTCGATGGCCATCATATCTTCGATGCGGCCGTGCGTGGGGCAGTCCTTAACCATCCAGATCTGCCCGTCCCGCTCCAAGATGGTGGCCTTGACTTCGCCGACCTTCTCCTGTTTGAGGACCGTGTACGGCACCTCGCCGTTGAGGATCTTTTCACGCGCTTCCCTGACACACTTGGGGCACAGGGAGTCGGTTTGCCGGGGCCAGCCCAAGGGTGGCTTACTCTTCTCCCACGACTTCAGCATGGTCTTGTCAGACCAGTTGGGCTTGAATGACGGGTTGGCTTCTACTTTCTGATTAACGTACTGCAAGCCGCGCCAGATGCCCGCCGCGGCCCTCGTCATGCCCTTCTCTACGTACTTGATTGGCCTCTGCATTCGAAACTAGCTCCTCGATCGAGTCGTTTCTGGAAGACCGGAGATTGCACCCCCGATGCTCGCGAAGACACTACCACAACGGGCGGCGGGGTGCACTTGGCCTTCCCGATAGCATACGGAACATTGCTTAGGACTGCCTACCAGAAATAGCTGAACGGGTCTAATCGTAACCTGTATGGCAGTTTTCTCGGTTAAACGGAAGTTACCATTTCGCAAGTATATGAAAACATTACCTGATAGAGTGCTTTTGCGGACAGAAACAATCTCGCGATCGGCGGGCCCGCGAGCTTCCCGACGAGCTTCGAATCTAATGTGCCATCCACACTGAGGCAGTCCTCAGAAACGATGTCCTTCGGCGCAAACGGTGTGTAACCCGTCTTACCTTTGCCTGTCCGGGGTGGCCATGGTGACGGACCCCCGGCGCTTCGGGCGCGCTCGGCTGTGAAAGAATAGAGGCTGCCGACCCGTGCGAACTAAGGGTCGGTAATCCAGCCCAAGGAGACAGAAATGGCTAAAAACTATGGCAGTTCAAGCGCTTATGACGATTTCCGTGCTTTCTCGACGCGAGCGCCGAAAAGCATCCTACTGGTTGTCGGCGCCATCGTTATCTTGGCGATCCTCTTCAATTGCTTCGAAACCGTCGGAGCCGGCGAACGAGGCGTCGTCTTCAGCAAGTTTGGGGGCATTCTAGAGGGTGTTCTCGACGAAGGTCTGCGCTTCAAGATTCCTTTCGTAGAGGACATCATCAGGATGGATGTGACCATCCAAAAGTCCCAGACTCAAGCCACAGCTTCCTCGAAGGATCTGCAGATGGTTTCGTCTACCATCGCGCTGAACCACCATGTTGACCCGGCAGCAGCCAATACCGTGTATCAAGAAACCCGGGGAGGTTACAAGAGCCGCATTATCGACCCGGCCGTCCAGGAATCGGTGAAGGCGGTTACGGCGCAGTTTACGGCGGAAGAACTGATCACGAGGCGAGCGGAAGTGTCGACTCAAATCAAAGAGACACTTTCCGAAAGACTGAGCGTGCACAACATCCTTGTGGATGAGTTCAACATTATAGATTTCAGCTTTTCGAAAGTGTTCAATGACGCCATCGAAGCCAAGCAAACCGCGGAGCAGTCGGCCCTGAAGGCGCAGCGCGACCTCGATCGAATAAAAATTGAAGCCGAGCAGAAGATTACCAGTGCGCGAGCGGAAGCTGAGGGACAGCGACTGCAACGAGAGACGATCACACCAACGTTGCTGCAGCTCCGAGCGATCGAGAAATGGGACGGACATCTGCCGCAGGTGACCTCGGGTGGCACTCCGTTCATCGATCTCAAGAGTATGCGCCGAGGCGGGTGAGCCGCTGGGACTGAGTTAGCTGTGGAACAGGCGCCCTAGCGGAAGCCCAAGCCGAGAATCTAAGCGCGCGGACGGGGCGGTCCTTTGCCTAGTGCCGTGCGTTTCTGCCGTCGCGCGACGGGCGCCGCGCGTGAGCTCATCCGGCATCACCGTTCCGCCGGCGGCATTTGGTAAACTCCGAAGCTGTGTTTTTGCTAGGTGCAGCTCTTGGCTTGGCGGGGAACGCGTAGTACGGTAGTTGGGACCTTAGCCAGCTGAGTCCGGAGACAGTGCGCGGCGGAGATCCGGTTAAGTCGAGCGAGGCTGCCTTCACGCCTTACAGTGAACGTATTGGCTGCGTCGAGCGGCAACGAGGAGGAGAGCGAAATGAGTCGACCCGTAACACTAGTGACCGGGCAGTGGGCGGACTTGCCTCTTACAGTGCTGGCCGAGAAAGCGGCGAGTTGGGGGTACGACGGGCTCGAGCTGGCCTGCTGGGGAGATCATTTCAATGTCCGCCGGGGTGCCAGAGACCGTCGCTACTGTGAGAAACAGAAAGGAATCCTCGAAGAGCAGAATCTGCAAGTGTTCGCCATCGGTGCACACTTGATAGGCCAGTCAGTCTGCGATCCCAACAACGACGTCCGGTCGGATGCGCTGGTCCCCGCCGATTGCAAGGGCAAAGCCGGCAAGAAGCGCGCCTGGGCGGTTGAAACCATGAAAGCGGCGGCCAAGGCGGCTAAGAAACTCGGCATCGATGTGGTGACTGGGTTTACGGGCTCCTCCATTTGGCATCTGGTCTACGATTTCCCTCCAACTCCCCCCGACATGATCGAGAAGGGTTACGAATACTTCGCCAAGATGTGGAACCCGATCCTCGACGTTTTCGATCAGTGCGGCGTGCGGTTCGCGCTGGAACCTCACCCGACCGAAATCGCTTATGACATCGAGACGGCTCACCGGACGCTGGAGGCAGTCGAGCATCGGGAGGCGTTCGGGTTCAACTTCGATCCCAGCCATTTGCAGTGGCAGATGGTCGACCCGGTCGAATTCTTATCGGAGTTCAAGGACCGCATCTACCACGTCCACATGAAAGACGCCGTGGTGCGGCTCAACGGCCGCGCCAGCATCCTGAATTCGCATCTGCCCTGGGGACATCGAAAACGCGGCTGGGACTTCCGCTCGCTCGGGCACGGGGATGTCAACTTCGAAGAAATCATCCGCGAACTCAACAACATCGGCTACGAAGGTCCGCTGTCGGTCGAATGGGAAGACACTGGGATGGACCGTGAACAAGGTGCTCAAGAAGCGTGCGAGTTTGTAAGGAACGTGGACTTCCAGGCTTCCCGGGTCGAGTTCGACGCGGCCTTTGGCGAGTAGGGTTCTCGCTCGGGACGGCTCTACGTGTTTCTCACCGATAGACGCGGACTATCCACTCGGCCGCCAGGCAGGGCTTAGGCGTGTCCTCGACCTCGACGTCGACCTTCCAGGTGATTTGAACACCGCTATCGAAATCGGTGACTGACTGGGGGGCAAAGTGCGCCCGGATCCTTGATCCGGCCGGAACGGGCGCGGGAAAACGTACACGGTTGAGACCGTAGTTGATGTTCATTTCGGAACCCGCCGGCATCTTCACTGCCTGTCGCCAGAACGAAGACAGCAGCGAAAGGGTGAGGAACCCATGCGCAACCGTACTGCGGTAGGGTGAATCCACATTGGCGCGCTCGGGATCAACGTGAATCCACTGCTGGTCGTCGGTCGCGTCGGCGAAGGCGTTGATGCGTTCCTGCGACACTTCAACCCACTCGCTCACGCCGACCTCCTGGCCTACCATTTGCCTCAGTTGGTCGAAACTTTCGATAACACGCGCCATGGCAGTCTCCTTGTTCCCAAAGCCGGCCAATAAGCACTGCTAACCTGACTTTGTACGACATTTCGCGAATACAGTTACGTATCAATCAGCTTGTCGACAGGCTGCGGCCCATCAGCTCGGGCGCAATGAATTGCGCCCCTACATTTGAATGCGAGATGCTCAGGCCCATCAGTAGGGACGCGATGCATCGCGCCCGCAGTCGGCCACCTTTCGTAACCCGTATTCGCGACATGATGCACTAGGTCAGGTTTAATTTCGAAGCTAGCGCCCACGCGCGTTTGAAAGTTGACGACTCGGTGAAGAACTCCGAAAAGGTTATCACTTCTGACCATCTTTCGCCGTGATTGGGACGATGCCGACGGCAACCTCATCACGACCGAAACGTGGCGCCCCCCGAGTCAACCACCGGTTTCCCCAAGGGGTAGCCGAGCGCCGTTCGCTGCGGTACGCTTGAGGCACGGACAATCGCCCTGGCTGCGGCGGGCCTGCGGAAGGGGAAACGGTTGGATCAGCCGGCCCTTGGGGGCGGATAATAGAGAGCGCCTTTCCAAACAATTGCCGCGAGGAGAAAAGACCTATGAGCAGACCCGTGACGATATACACGCAACAGTGGGCCGATTTGCCCTTGAAGGTGATGGCTGAGAAGGCAGCGAGCTGGGGTTACGATGGCCTTGAACTCGCCTGCTGGGGAGATCACTTGAACGTCTTTCGAGCCGCTCGAGATCGCCGTTATTGCCGGCGGCAAAAGGCCATCCTCGAGGAACACAATCTGAAGCTATTCACCATCTCGAACCACTTGGCGGGCCAGTTGGTATGCGACCCGAACAACGACAGCCGCTCCGACATATATGCCCCCGCCGATTGCGCGGGCAAAGCCGGAAAGAAGCGTGCCTATGCCGTCGAGGCCATGAAGGCAACTGCCCGCTCCGCAAAGAATCTTGGTGTGGATGTGGTGGTCGGCTTTACCGGATCCTCGATCTGGCACCTGGTCTACGACTTCCCTCCCGTGTCGGTAGAAATGGTCGACAAAGGCTACGAGTACTTCGCCAAGATGTGGAACCCGATCCTTGACGTTTACGAGGAGTGCGGCGTCCGCTTCGCTTTGGAAGTTCACCCGGGCGAAATCGCCTACGATATCGTCACGTCTCACCGGACGCTGGAAGCGATCAACCACCGCGAAGTCTTCGGTTTCAACTTCGATCCCAGCCATCTGCACTGGCAGATGGTGGATCCGGTTCAATTCCTGCGGGAGTTCAAAGATCGCATCTACCACGTTCATATGAAGGACGCGGCCTTGCAGCTGGATGGCCGGACCGGGATCTTGGGATCCCACGTCAAGTTCGGTCACCCTGATCGCGGCTGGGACTTCCGCTCGCTGGGCCACGGCGGCGTCAACTTCGAGGAAATCATTCGTCACTTGAACCACATCGGCTACGACGGTCCGTTGTCGGTCGAGTGGGAAGATACCGGGATGAATCGCGAGCACGGCGCCAAGGAGGCTTGCGAGTTTGTAAGGAAAGTCGATTTCGAGCCTTCCGCGGTTGTCTTCGACGAAGCGTTTTCGCAATAGGGACGAGATACTCCGCGGCTGGAGGTAGTGGCAACCCCGATCGGGCGCGGCGAGCGGCGAGGAAGACGGAAGCCCCCGTCGGTGAAGCTTTCCTGAAGAATTGGCAGATTCCGATCCAATCATTCGTGTCCGTCGCCTCACGAAGAGTTACGGCTCCCTCGAAGCGGTCAGAGGGATCGACTTCGAGGTCCGCGCGGGCGAGGTATTCGGGCTGCTAGGTCCGAATGGCGCCGGCAAGACAACAACCGTAGAGATCCTGGAAGGGCTGCGTGCACGTACTTCCGGGGAGGTTGCCGTCCTGGGATTCGATCCCGCCACGCAGAGCGCCCAGCTCAAGGACCAAGTCGGTGTTTGCCTACAATCCACCAACTTGCCTGATAAGATCCGCGCGACCGAAGCGATCGAGCTATTTGCCAGTTTCTATAGCCGAAGCGTCGATACTCGCGGGCTGCTGGAAAGGTTGCAACTTTGGGAGCAACGCCGTCAGTTTTATTCGACACTGTCGGGCGGACAGAAACAGCGACTCGTGTTAGCCATGGCCTTGCTAAACGACCCCCAGGTTCTTTTTCTCGACGAGCCGACCGCGGGCCTCGATCCGCAAGCGCGCCGCGAAATCCACAGTCTCATTTCAGAACTGCGAAGAGAAAAGCGCACGATCTTACTCACTACCCATTACATTGAGGAAGCCGAGAAGCTGTGTGATCAAGTTGCCATCATCGATGACGGTAAAATCATCTCCGCGGGCACCCCCCAGGAGATCCAGAACCGCACGCTGGGCGGCAGTGTTATAGAGATCCGTTGCGAGACTCCTTTGCCGGACGGGGACCTCCCTCACTGGCCCGACTCAGACGCCGCCTCGTTCAATGAAGATCGAACTCATCTTTCGGTGGCTACCAACCATCCGGCTCGGACCTTGGTCGAAATCGTGCGCTGGATCGACCAACACGGCGTTGAGTTGGCAGATGTTCGCTTGAAGAGACCCTCACTAGAAGACGTCTTCATCGAGCTGACGGGAAGGAGCCTGCGCGAGTGAAACCCTATCTGGCTCTCATCAAGGTCGACCTCAAGCTCGCCTACCGTCAACCGGTCGTGATCTTTTTCACCTACCTGTTTCCATTAGTGTTTTTCTTTGGGTTCGCCGAGTTACTACGCGTCAAAGAGGGCGGAACGATCTCCTACGTCGTGAGCATGGTTCTGGTATTGGGGATCCTGGGCAACGGTCTTTTCGGCGCCGGCATGCGAACGGTTCAGGAGCGAGACAACAACATCCTGCGGCGCTTTCGGGTGGCGCCCATCACTCCGACTCCCCTGTTGGTGGCGTCGACGTTTACCGGTTGGCTTATTTACATGCCGGCTGTGTTGCTGATCTTGTTGCTGGCCCACTTTATCTACGAGATGCCGGCTCCCGACAGCACGATGTCGCTGCTGGTTCTGGTCTCGTTGGGCGTGATGTCATTCCGAGCTATCGGGTTGATTGTGGCG
Source organism: Bryobacterales bacterium (assembly GCA_965248205.1). Taxonomy (GTDB): domain Bacteria; phylum Acidobacteriota; class Terriglobia; order Bryobacterales; family UBA6623. The sequence goes on along the minus strand of CBDFIS010000006.1, from coordinate 3,031,320 downwards.
TCGGTCGTCAACTCGATGCAAGAGAGCAATATCATCATAAATCTGCTCTACCTTCCTATGCTGCTGCTGAGCGGAGCGACTTTCCCGATCACACTCCTACCCGAAGTCGTGCAGTATATCGCGCAGTTTGTACCTGCGTCGTATCTGGTGAGCGGTTTCCAAGGGATTTTCTTGCGCGGCGAGTCGCTTGGCGACATTTGGCCTTCCGCGGCCGCCTTAGCGATTACGCTCGTGGTCGGTTTGTTTCTCTCGCGACAGCTCTTCCGCTGGGATAAGGAAGAAAAGATTCGTCCGGCCGCGAAGCTATGGGTGCTGGCCGTGCTGGCCCCGTTCTTCTTACTGGGGAGCTACCACATCTACAGCCGCGAACACATGAAGAAATCCGAAACACTGTGGCGCAGCCTGCAGCGCTCTGAAAAGCTGCTCATTCGCGATGCGCGCATTTTCACCGGCGATGGCCGAGTCATTGAATCCGGATCGGTCCTCATTGAAAATGGCAAAATCGGCCGAGTGTTCGAGGACGAGCCTCCCGACCCAGAACACCTCAACGCTAAGGTCATCGAAGCGTCCGGGAAAACGTTGCTGCCCGGGCTGATCGACATGCACGTTCACCTCGCGGCACCGGGAGGGTCCTATTCCGAGCCGCCGCGGACAGCGTCGCCCGAAAAAGCGATGGGGCGCGCCTTGGCGTCCTATCTCTATTGCGGGATCACCGCTGTCAAAAGCGTCGGCGACCCGCTCGGCATGTCCCTCAGCTTGCGGGGGGAAGTGAGCCGTGCCGAGCGTCTCGGGGCGGAGTTGTTCGCCTGCGGACCTCTGTTCACAACTCCCGGCGGCCACGGAACCGAGTACCTCAAAGACCTGCCGGACCCTTGGCGCGACATCGCCGAGAAAGAACTGTTGCGGCTGCCCGGGGATCCGGAGGAGGCGCGCCGTCAGGTGCGTGAGCTAAGGCAAGCAGGGGCAAACGGAATCAAGGCGGTCCTCGAGACCGGCCAAGCGGGCATGCTGTTCGAACGGATGGATACCGCCGTGCTCAGAGCGGTCGCGGAGCAAGCTCGGACTGAGGAATTGCCGCTGGTGGTCCACACAGGCAGCGCGGCGGATATCTCGGACGCTCTCGACGCCGGAGCTGAAGGCATAGAGCACGGAACCTACCGCGAAGCGATTCCCGATGAGTTGCTTGCTCGCATGGCCGAGCAGCGGCTGGCGTATTCACCGACGCTGAGCGTGATAGAGGCCCTTTCCGAGCTTGCCGCGGGAAGCGATCGGCTCCTGGGCCGCACGCTGGTGCAGCAAGTCGGTCCCCGTGGACTGCTCGATGGCACGCGAGAAGGTTTGTTGCGAGGAGAGGTGCCGGAGCGGGTTGCGCGGGTCGAGAACTGGGCTGGGGCGCTTGATCTGGCGAAGGAAAACCTTCGACGGGCCTACGAGGCCGGCGTTCCGTTGGTCGCAGGCTCCGACGCCGGAAATCCTCTTGTGATCCACGGGCCGACTGTCCACCGCGAACTCCAGCTTTGGGTCGATGCCGGCATCCCGCCTCACGTCGCCCTTCAAGCGGCTACCCATAACGCCGCCATCTTGCTGCGGGCCGAGAACCGCATCGGTTCCATTCGACCCGGCAACGACGCCGACTTGCTACTGGTTGACGGCAATCCGCTCACAGACATCAGCGCGACCGAGCGGATCTCTCTCGTGGTCTTCAAAGGCGAGCGCATTAAGCGGTCGGCTTTGTTTCAACAGTGACAGGCGGGAGTCCCTGCCACTGTCGGTGATTGGATGGGACGCACTGCGAATCTCACGCCTGAGCGGACACGGTGTGTCTGCCCCTATACATCCGCGCGCCCGGCCGGCACGATTGCCGGCCGGTACCCGAATCCAGGACCGCCAGGAGTGGCGGTCGCTACCGAGTTCGTTCAACGTCGACCATCGAAACCCTCGTGAGAAAAGCGGGCTAGAGTGAAAACCTTTCAAGCCGTCATTTTCGATTTCGACTACACGCTGGCTGACTCCTCGCGAGCCGTGATTGAGTGTGCGAACACAGCACTCAAAGGCATGGGGCTTGAGACCGCATCCGAGCATGCCATACGGCGGACGATCGGGTTGTCACTTCCGGAAACGCTTGTTCGCCTCGCCGGAGAGCAGCATCGCGACAGGAAGGAAGAGTTTCGCCGCCTGTGGCGCGCGAAATCCGTGCACGTCATGGTCGACTGGACAACAATGCTCCCCGGAGTGGGAGTCGCCATCGAGGCCTTAAAGAATCGCGGACTGAGCCTCGGCATCGTCTCGACAAAGTTTCATTCCCCGATTCAAGCTGTGCTGGAGCGGGAAAATCTACTCGCCAAGTTCGACGCAATCATTGGTGGGGATGACGTAAAGCAGTTCAAACCCGATCCGGAGGGGTTGCTGCTTGCCATCAATCAGCTTGGCGCTGAGGCCGGCTCCACGCTCTACGTGGGCGACAACGTGGCGGACGCCGAAACAGCGCACCGGGCAGGGGTTCCGTTCCTGGCCGTTCTCTCGGGTGTAACAAGTCGGGACGAGCTCGGCGGCTATTCGGTCCTTGAGTTTCTCGAAAGCGTCGGTCACCTGCCGAGCTTCCTGGCTGGCGAGGTTACGTGAAACCAAGCCGCGAGTAGTAGGCTTCTGCCCCCACAATCCAGGTGTCAATCTTCGCTTTTCGGCCTGATGTTCTGATTCACGCGGAACAGGTTTGTTGGATCATATTTGTTCTTGATAGCGGCCAGTCGCCCGTAGTTGTCACCGTAGGTTGCCTGGACTCGTTCCTGTCCCTCGTCCATCATGAAATTCACGTACGCCCCCCCGGCCGAGTAGGGGTGTAGCGCATCCCAGTAGTCCCTCGTCCACGAGATGATGCGGTCGTTGTTGGCTGGGTCGGGGTCCACGCCGACGATGACCTCCGCCCAATTCGCATCGCGGTAGGCCCAGGGAGTCTCGTCGTTGCCGACCCTGTGGGCAGCCCCGCTGATAGGGTAGATATGCATCGATGACTGCATCGTCGGCATCTCGGAACCGTGCTTGACGTGGAGTGCGATCGCCTCATCGCTCAATTCGTTGACGAAGTCTGCCCGCCAGTACCACTGGTGGCCCGGCGGGTACAGTCCATCGAACATGCTCTGGAGCACAGGATGCGGCATCGGCCCTACTAAATCGAGGGCCGGCGGCCCGAATGCACGAATCGGCTTGAACACTTCTTCCGCTTGGTCGAGAGGGCCCGCGTAGCACCAAACGACTCCGCACATCTTTCTGTTGTGCAGATGTTCAGGGAACGGCGGGCCGGGCGGCACAGTCAAGAATGCAAAGAAGCCGTTGACATCTTCCGGTGCGCTGAGAGAAAACTCCCGGTACCACTGCATCACCTCGGTTGCCTGATCGAGATCCCAAAGCACGGGCCCGGCATAGACGGTGCTGATCTGGTGCGAGCGAAATAGGAAAGAAGTGACTACGCCAAAGTTGCCCCCGCCGCCGCGAATCGCCCAGTAGAGGTCTTCGTTTTCGTCGGCGCTGACGGTCACGAAACTCCCGTCGGCGAGCACGAGATCGGCGGCCAGCAGATTGTCGATCGTAAGACCGCACTTCCGTGTTAGATGGCCGATCCCACCTCCCAGAGTGAGCCCGCCGACACCGGTCGTCGAAATAATGCCGGTAGGTGTCGCGAGCCCGAAAGCGTGCGTGGCATGGTCGACGTCGCCCCATGTGCACCCGCCGCCAACCCGCACAGTCCTTGCCGAGGGGTCAACTCTGGTGTACTTGATCCCCGAGAGATCGATGACCAGCCCGTCGTCGCATATGCCAAGGCCACCGCCGTTGTGGCCGCCGCCTCGAATGGCGGTCAGCATATCGTTCTCCCGCCCGAAATTGACGGCGGCTATCACATCCGCTGCGTCCGCACAATACGCAATCAAGGCGGGCCGGCGATCAATCATCGCGTTATAGACCTTCCGCGAGTCGTCATAGCCGTCGTCGCCGGGTTGGATAATCTCGCCACGTAAGCGGTTCTTGAGCTCGTCTACGGTCATTTCAGGCATGCCTCCTTTGGACATTCTTGTTTATCACAATTCCATCCCTCACGGCCATTGTCGAGCCGAAGGCACTCAAGGCTCGGGCCTCCCGCCGCCTACGGAGGCACTACAATAGGGCGAGCGGTCGCGCGGGCTTCGAATTCCGGATCAGCCCGGAAACAGGGCTTTCAGGAAAAGAGGTGACTTGATGAGTTGGCAATTTGAACTCGTTGACGGTCCTTACGGTGGAGTTACCGAGGGCCCTGCGTGGGACGGCAGCGGACTACTCTTCACCCACATTCCTAGCAGCCGAATCATGAGGTTCGATCCTCGAGAGGGGGCTTCCGCAGTCTACCGAGAGGGTACGAACTACGCCAATGGTCTCATGTTCGATCCTGAAGGGCGTCTCTACGCTTGCGAGGGCGATGCGAGGCGCGTCGTTCGCTACGAAGCCGGAGGAGAGCCGACCGTGCTAGCTGATGGATTCGAGGGAAAGCATTTCAACGTTCCCAACGACCTGGCCGTTGACCCGCAGGGCTGCGTCTGGTTCACTGACCCTTTCTACGAAGGAGCGGCCGGCGCCTGGAGCGAAGACCGCGGCCACAAGGAACTCGATCACGATTCGGTCTACCGCCTAGATCCGCAGAGCGACGGGAGTTGGTCGATCGAGCGCGTCACCTTCGACACCACACGGCCGAATGGAATCCTGTTTTCACTCGACTACAAGACTCTTTACGTTGCTCAATCAGGGCGGGGACCGGACGAAAAGCGCCAGCTTCGGGCCTATCCGGTGAAGGAAGACGCTACCTTAGGGGAGACATCGGTGCTGCATGATTTTGGCGAAAACCGAGGGGTCGACGGAATGTGCCTCGACACGACTGGCAACATCGTCGCGACTGCGGGCTGGGAGAACGGTGGACCCGGGCCGATGATCTACGTCTTCTCGCCGCGGGGCGACGTCGTCGAGACGCACCCCGTAGACGCCCAACGTCCGACCAACTGCACCTTTGGTGACGACGATCTCAAGACGCTTTACGTCACCAGCACGGAAGGCCATCTGTTTCGCACGCGCACCGATCGCCAGGGACGGCTGTGGTATCCGCCGTTGTAGCTGGTGTCCGACGGGGGGGCACGGTGGCTAAACCGGGGTAGTCTCAGGGCTTTGATTGCGTTTCTCGTCGTGGTTGGCTAGCCTCGGGTGGATTGCCAGGAGCCACAGCATGGAGGAAAGAAGAAACCCGTTGCGGACTTGCACTCTGTTCCCAGTCTGCCTCGCGTTGCTAATCTGCGCGTGCGGAGAGCCGCAAGGCGAGTTGGACGGCATGGACACGATAGTTGAAATCGCCTGCGAGGCCAGCGAAGGCTGGATCACTTCTCCGAATCCGCCGACGGAAATCGGAGGCGGCGTTCCAGTGGGCGACGAGACGAATTGCCAGTTCCACCAGTTCGAATGGCAGTGGTTTCTTGCCTTGGTGCAACCCTCGACTGGCGCTCCCGGCGAGCGGGTCTTCGAGACGTATCCGATCTACCAGCCCGGCAAGGCGGATCAGTGCGCCTCCGATCCCGCCACCGGACGGGAGAACCTGGCAAGAGTCTTGGCGGTGCGCCTAAGCAAGGACGACGCGAGCTTCGACCCGACCCTGCCGGAGGATATCGAACAGGCCACCGGCCAAGCGCTCTACGGCCAGGGCCGCCACGTCGTCTACTACACCATCCAATACAGCCCCTCTGAATGCCAGGGAACCGCCGAAGGAGGCTTCCCACCGAATACCACCGAGATCAAGGCCGCCTGGAGGGTTTTGGCCGCGGCCGACCCGAGCTACTACATCATTGAGGCCACGATCCCCGAGGTCTCACCAGACCCGATGACGCTGGGCTTGGTGGGCTTCCACTTGGTGATGAGCACGAAGAACCATCCGGAGTTCGTTTGGGCTACGTTTGAGCACAAGACCAATGCGCCCGACTGCACCAACCCGCAAGCCGCACCGGACGGGGGTTGGTCGTTCACGAGCGCGGATTGCGCGGATTGCCTGAAGACGAAGCCGCCCTCGGAATGCACCGAATGCAACTTCAACACGGGCATCGTTAAGAAGTCTCCCCCGCTGACCTCGGACCCGACGGAGGTCTGCCGCGTTTACCCCGACGGGACCGACCCGGAGCAGATGACTGGGGGCAACAACAATGACACAAATCGCGCCAACATCAATGCGCTTAACGACAAACTCGTGGGGCCGAGCGGCTATCTGTCCAAGTTGCCGGCCAGTAACCCGATGGCTGTTTGGAAGAACTACGAATTGATCGGGGGCCTGTGGACCAATGGCGGGGTGGGATCCCAAGGCGATGATGTCCAGCGTGGTTCGCTCGAGCTAGCCAATCTGACGATGGAGACGTTCTTCCAGCAACCGCGTCAAAACTGCTTCACGTGCCACCAGTACAACCCGATGAAGCCACTCGACGTGAGCCACATCGCGTCAGGACTGTTGCCTGGGAGTAACTAGGGAAGATGAGAGAATTGGAGGAAAACCGGGACAGCCCAATTACCTCACTCGCCCCCTTTCGTGACCCGCTCTCTCTTGGTTCGGCGTAGCCCCGCGGGCCGGCGTGCCGCCCTTTGCTTGTACATTCGTTTGATCCTAGCCAGGACGAAGTTGGCGAAAGCTTGCCCATTTGCATCGTCCTGCGCGGCAGGGGTAAACATTTCCGACCGGGACCGCCATGAGCGGCGGGCGTTCGCAAGGCTACTGCGGCAACCGCTGAAGATATTGGCCCGTGGTCGAGGTCAGGTCCGCTCCAGCTTTCGGTACCCCGTAGTTATGGACGGCCACCGTCCCCAGACCGGCCGTCATGGCGCTATTGGCAATCGTGAAAGTCCGGTAATAGTCAGCGTCCCGGTTCTTCCTTGCCATCCACCACTGCACAGCGAAAAAACCTCCCCCGACCGCTGATTTGATCATCGCGGCCTTACGGGCGCTGAACCTGCCCTGGCTATTGCTTAGAAGCGGGTTCAACTCCCGCTTTCCGGCCGAGGAGTGCGCATCTAGGAGATTCACTGCCGCGAAGGCGATCCACGAGGCGATCCAGGCCTTCTTCCATCGTTTCTGCTTCCTTGGGTAGTCCGTCGCGCGAGGAGATTCATATCTCAAGTTCGAAGAGGTGTACAGCGGCTCACTTTCCAGCCCGAAGGTTTCCGCCAGGGGTTCTTTGGCCTGCAATGACGTACTGTTCAAGCAAACTGCAAGAAGAACTAAGAAGCTACCTGCAACGGACCAAATATGACAATGAAATGTTCCCATCCCTGCTCCTTGGCCGAGTCCGCTGAGCCGAATCGAAGCTGGGGGAACTCGTTGCTGCGGCCTGTAGGCCTATCTGTCTTAGCTTGGAGCAAAGGATAAGACAAACACATGACACGGAAGGTACATTTTCTTAGCCGGATCGGCGACCAGGGTTTTAGTACGACGATTCGGTAGGGTCGGTAGGGTATTAGATGCAGTTTAGCCTGCTCGTCTGGCGTTCGTGCTCGGCCGCACCCAAGGCCCACTACGCCATGCGGTATAGCCGTACAGGCCGACTCTCGGGGTCGGGGATGCCAGCGAACTGGAGCTGCAAAAAATCCCGGCGGTCTTTTTGGATTCCTAAAAGCGGGGTCGGGGCACTGCTTACCGTGCTGCTTGCTCACTAGGACACAAAGATCTACGGTGGTCTTGACCGCAGTGGTCGGCCCGGGGAATTGCCAGTTAACTGCGGAGCAAACGTCGGACTCTATGTACGCACCCTCTCGACGCTGGAAAGCCATTGACAAGGAAGAAGTTAGGTTGCTGATCCCAAGCAAGGAGTTGGAAGCATCGCGTTGTGTTTCTCGATGTGTTTTTCAGCTACATGCTAGGAGAGATCCTTGCCTGTTGTAGGGTCTTCACTGATAGGCGCTTCGAGAACTGACACTGTATTCATAAGAAAGGGAACCTGCAGCAAGACAACGCAGCGCACTACTGACGGTCCTGACCTGAGGGCGGACGGCATGCGCTACAGGTGGAATTTGACGCCGGCTAGCCAGCCAGGCTGCTCAGATCGCAGTTTCAAAAAGAGGAAATGAAGCCACGCACCAAGAAATGGGTCTTTACCGCTTTTCTCAATTTGGGCCTAGTCTTGGTTTTGCTCGTGTCGTTGGAAGTGTACAGTAGCTTTTACGTGCAGCTGATTGCAGGCTACCACTGCTGTCCGGTTAAAAGTCGAATAGAATCAATTGGTTGGGGTCATAGGGGGATTCGTTTGGGGAGTCGGATGGCTGGAGTGCCTGTAAAAGGGGCATTTTTTCGAATTGCGTAACGCTGAGAATCTGTAGAATCTGGTAAAGACTCGCTTCCAGCCCGAGGCGTTTCCGGACGATGGCGATGAGCACGTAAATCGAGACAGCGATCCAGATCTGCGTCTTGACGGCGTTCTCGCTGGTGCCGTAAAACGAGTTGATTCGCAGATGTTGCTTGATCCACTTGAAGAACAACTCAATCTGCCAACGCGACTTGTAGATGTGGGCGATGGTCAGCGCCGGGAGCGCGAAGTTGTTGGTCAGAAACTTCAGCCGCTTGTTCGTCCGGGCGTCGAAGTAACTGACCCTCCGCAACGGGTCGGGATAGGCTTGGGCCGATTCGATGGCAGCCAGTATGACGGTCTGATCCGAGCGCAAGCCCGTGGATTTGTCGACGGGATGCGAGTAGCGCCGTTGGAGCAAGATGTTCTTCTTGGTTCGCACGACGAAGAACGACGAGCAGAGAGTGAACACGAAGAGGCGTTCGAAATCGACGTAGGCCCGATCCATGACGTAGAACGCGCCGGCCTCCGGGCCGATCTCGTCGAGGATGTTGATGTCGTGCACTTTGCCTCCAGTAATGCGGATGAACGTGGGAATATTGCCGTGCAGATCCAGCAGCGTGTGCATCTTCACGGCGGCTTTTTGCTTGCGGAATCTCGCCCACGGAAACAGCGACAGGCAGAGGTCGATTGTTGTCGAGTCGAGAGCGTACAGAGTCTGGTCCAAGTCCACACCGATCGGGTCGTGGGCATATAACGGCCGTGCCATGCCAATCAAGACCTGCGCGAAGTCCGCGTAGATCCGCCAGTCGCGCGACTCGTTCGCGTCGGCCAGTGTCGAGCGCGCTACCCTGCCGCGGAATCCCATGTGGTAGAGTTTGCCGTGCATCGAACGCAGGCACGTCTCGATGTCGCGGAGGCTTGCCCGATAGGTCAGCTGGGCGAATGCCATCGCAAGAAACTGATCCCAGCAGGAGAAACTTTTCAGATAGGAATCGCCGCGGTAGCGCGATACACATTTCTGAAACTCTTTGCTCGGTAGGTGCTCGATCAGTTGGGAGAAAACCGTACGGCCAAGGTTCATCCCTCATTGTGCCGCGTCCGGATGCTCCGTTCAGGCGACCATTTGCGGCCTCGGGATTTCAAATCGTTCCCGGGCAAAACAGGCCATAAGACATTGAACGGTCGAGACTTACCGTCCGATGGCGCGACTTTCCCCGGACAGCACTGGCAGGCTACTATGTACCATCCTGGCGATTCAACCACGTTCCAAAAGTGAATAATTCGGTAGTCACGAACGAGCTGGTTTCCCTCAACCCCGACTTTCCTCCTTTTGAACGCAATTGGAACAAGCAGGGCTGGGTGGAAACCTACGACGTGGAGCCAAACAAGCCGGACACCACATACCGGATCTTCTATCTCGGGGATTCGTTTGTTGAAGGCAATGTTGCGACGGACGAATCGCTTCCCAGTTTCGTGGAGCAAGAGCTCGGGCAGCGAGTGCTGGGACAAGACCTGCGGTTCGAAGTGATCAATGCGGGGGTCGGAAGCTACTCTCCGGTTCTCTACTACATCCGGTTGCGCTATCAGATCATGGATTTCGACCCGGACCTCGTCGTGGTCGTCGTGGATATGACTGACGACTTTGACGACTGGAAGTATCGCCTCACCGTGATCCATGATTCGGACGGCAACCCAGCGGCGGCCCCGCCTCGTGACATTTTTGCCTCTGAGTTCATTGACACGAGAAGGGGCGTTGTCAAAGCGACTTTTTGGACGCGGCTGCAGCTCTTTCTGTTCAGTAAGTCCCATTTCTTCGCGTATCTCTCCTACCTGGGGGCCGAAAAGCTTGCTACCGAAGTGAACACGCCCCTCCCACCGGGTTCCGATAAGCGGATCTACCAGCGAGGGGCTTGGTTCGAAGACGAGTGGGACTCGTTCACGAAGGAAAACGTAGACCTCACGTTCGACGTGCTTCGAAGACTAGCGGAACATTGTCGGAAAAACGGGGTCAAGCTCATGCTAACAGCGGTACCGCACTACGAGCAGTACGCCAGTAACGATCAAGGGGAGGGGCCCCCGCTCTGGTCCTCTCGTCCCCACCAGGAACTCTCGCGATTGGCCAGTGAGATCGGGGTGCCGTACCTGAATGCCTTTGAGGAGTTGAAGCCCCACTTTGGGTGCGCGCCCAGACACCGCTACTATTATCTGGGCGATATGCACCTCAATCCCAACGGCAACAGACTTTGGGCGGACGCGCACCTCGAATTTCTGGCGGATCGGGGCAATGACCTTCTCCCCGAGTCCTTCTATTCCTCCGAGTGACTTAGGCTTTTTCGGACTGGCGTGGTTCGATCGCCATCTCCGGGTCCCGCTGCGGAAACAGGGGGCCTCGAATCGCGCTGTCGCTTTTTCCACACCCTTGGTCCTTTAACTAGGGACCCCTAGGTTCACAGAAAGCCACAATTGTCAGTCGGCCACCGAGAATCGGCGGCGTCATGGGAATCCGTTGCCCGAGCGTCAGCCCGCGCCTGGTCATCCGCTGTCCAGAACCGCGCACTGAGCATAGCCGGGAAGCTAAAGCTGGTCGCCAAAACGACGATCAGTTTAGCAGGCCGGAGTAGCGCGCCAATAAGAGATGGACGAGACGCAGGAAATCATCAAAGAGTTCTTGATCGAGAGCAATGAGAACCTGGCTCAGCTCGATCAAGAGTTCGTCGAGCTTGAGCAACGACCCGACGACCAGAGCCTTCTTTCAAGCATTTTCCGCACCATCCACACCATTAAGGGAACTTGCGGTTTTCTGGGATTCGGGATCCTCGAGGCGATCACCCACCGCGCGGAGAACATGCTCAGCCAGTTGCGCGACGGCCAGCGCCAATTGATGCCGGGACTGACGACGCTGCTGCTGGAAACGGTGGATATCGTCAAGACGATCTTGGCGGAGATCGAGACGACCGGCGCCGAGGGGTCCCAGACCTACGACGAGCTACGCAACAGACTGCAAGCCGCCTGCGACGGACAGGACCCCGAGGAACCCGCGGCCGAGGAAGCGTCCGCCGCGGGTCCGAGCGAAGATCAGGCCGCTCCCGACGAGCCCGGCGGAGAAGCCGCTGACCAGACGGTGGCGGATGAAACGCTCCCGGGCGAGCCGCAGCCAACCTCTCAAGACGCGGAAGAACCGGCCGAGCCGGTAGCCACGGCGGCGGAATCCGCGCTAAGCGAAGCCTTGCAGGAAGCGAGCCAACCCGAAGACGCGGCCCCTGCCGAGGAAGCTCCGGCAAGCTCCCGCAAAACCCCTGCGGAGACCCGCAGTTCGGTCGCTGACTCTACGATCCGTGTTCACGTAGGTGTCCTCGACAAATTGATGAACTTGGTGGGTGAGCTGGTGCTGGCCCGCAATCAGGTCCTGCAGCACACCGGCACACAGGAGGACGCCGGCTTCACGGCCACCTCACAGCGGCTGAACTTGATCACCACCGAGCTGCAGGCAAACGTGATGAAAACCCGCATGCAGCCCATCGGGGTGGTGTGGAACAAGTTTCCTCGCGTCGTGCGCGATCTGGGGATCGCCTCGGGCAAGCAGATCGATCTTGAGATGGAGGGGGCCGAGACCGAGATCGACAAGACGATCATCGAGGCCATCAAAGACCCGCTCACCCACATCGTTCGCAACTCCTGCGACCACGGTATCGAGACGCCCCAGCAGCGCTCAGCGAAGGGCAAGCAGGCCCGCGGCAAACTCACCATGCGCGCTTACCACGAGGGCGGGCAGGTCAACATCGAGATTGCTGACGACGGCGCCGGCATTGATCCACAAAAACTGAAACAGAAGGCGCTTCAAAAGGGACTTGTTCCGGTCGATCAGGCCGAGCGCATGAGCGAGCGTGAGATGCACAATCTCATCTTCCTCCCCGGCCTGTCGACGGCAGAGAAGGTGACCAACGTCTCTGGACGCGGCGTTGGTATGGACGTGGTCAAGACCAACATTGAAAAGATCGGCGGCTCGATCGATCTACAGAGCGCGGTGGGTCAGGGAACGACGATCAAGATCAAGATTCCGCTGACTCTGGCCATCATCCCGGCCCTGGTCGCGAGCTGTGCCGGGGAGCGCTTCGCCATCCCGCAGGTCAGCTTAGTCGAACTCGTACGGCTGGAGGCCGGCGCCAGCAGACAGCAAATCGAGTGGATTCATGGCGCACCCGTCTACCGGCTGCGGGGCAAGCTGTTACCGCTCGTATACCTAAACAAGATCCTGGAATTGGAAGGGGCGGGGCTTGACGAAAAGGATCCCGAAAGGACCGAGGAATCCGTCAACATCATCGTGCTACAAGCGGATGAGAAGACGGTCGGACTCGTAGTTGATGGTGTTAACGACACAGCGGAAATTGTCGTCAAGCCGCTGAGCAAGCTGCTCAAAGGTCTCAAGTGCTACGCCGGGGCCACGATCATGGGCGACGGTAAAGTCGCGCTGATTCTCGACGTGATGGGACTCGGCCAGCTGGCGCGCGTCATCAGTGAGACGCGCGACCAAACCCACCTGGCGCGGGAGCACCAGGCCGACCTTGTCGCCGAACGACAAACCGTGCTGCTGTTCAGCAGCGGATCGGCCAAGCGCTTGGCGGTTCCTCTGGCGCTGGTCGATCGTTTGGAGGAGTTTCCGCATGCCGAGATCGAACAGTCGGGGCGCCGGCGGGTTGTGCAGTACCGGCAGCAGATCCTACCTCTGATCCCGCTGGCGGAACTGCTGAGCCTCGGGGAGTCGGTGGCGGAAAAGCAGGACCCCGTTCAGGTGATCGTCTTCAGCGAAGGCACGAGGCGGATGGGAGTTGTTGTCGATGAGATCGTCGACATCGTCGAGGAAAGCATCTCGATTCGCAGTCAGGCCAGCCAGCCCGGCATTCTTGGCTCGGCGGTGGTGAGCGGTAGCGTAACCGACTTCATCGATCTGCATCATCTGATCGAAGCGGTTGACAAGAACTGGTTTGGCGGCAGCCGCGATGAACGGGCCGCGGGAGCGAGAGTGTTGGTGGCCGAAGGTTCTCCGTTCTCGCGCGGGTTAATGAGAAACTCCCTCGAGATGGCCGGCTTTCGAGTGATCGAGGCGGGTACCACCCTCGAGGTCCTCGACCGGCTCAAGCAGGAAAGCGTCGATGTAATGGTTTCAAGCCTGGACTTACCTGGCGACGATCCTTCCGACTTTCTTGCCAATATTCGGGCGGCGCCGGACTTGTGCAGCCTGCCGATTCTCGGCCTGGCCAACACCGCTGAAGAGACCCAAGCTCAATCGGACGCGGAGTATCACTTCGACGACTGCCAGTTGAAGTTTGATCGGGATTCGATGCTGCGCTCGGTGGAAAAGCTCGCAGCAGCGGTGGCTGACAGGCAGCGGATGGAACGAAGAGGCTAGCTTAACGATGAGCGACGGTCCGGGGACAAGAAGCGAACGGGGCGATGGAAAGACACGGCAGTACGCTACGTTCTTCGTCAGCGATCTGTTCTTCGGAGTGGAAGTGCTCAAGGTCCAAGAAGTGCTGCGTTATCAGCAGATGACCCGAGTTCCCCGCGCCGACGATGTCATCGAGGGGCTGATCAATCTGCGGGGCCAGATCGTGACGGCCTTCGACATGCGAAGCCGTTTACAGCTCGGCGAGCGGCAAGCGGGCGAGACACCGATGAACGTCGTCGTCCGGAGCGAGGACGGCGCGGTGAGTCTACTGGTGGACGAGATCGGTGACGTCATCGAAGTAAGTGATGAGAACTTCGAGCCGCCACCGGAGACGATCACCCAGGTCGCTCGGGAAACCCTCGAGGGGGTCTACAAGTTGGACGATCGCCTGTTGCTGGTGCTTTCGACGGATCGAGTGCTGCAGCAAAGGTAGGCGAATCAGGAATCCGAGCCTGGCGGAGCCGTAGCAAGACGTTTGACGAGTTCAAAACAAGGAAAGGAAACAACCATGCAACGCAACCGCTCGCGGGGCGCTGGCGCCGCAATCGCCGAGCCACCACCGCCATCCCTGGAAGAAGGGGAGGCCGTCGGCTCGTTCCGAACACAACGGATGCAGTCGATCGTAGAGAGCATGCCGACGGCCATCGTTCTCGCCGGCACGGATCTGGTCATCAGCTACATGAATCCGGCTTCGCTCAACGCCTTGAAGAAACTGGAGCAATACCTGCCCTGTACGGCCGAGGAGGTCCTCGGCAATTCGATCGACATTTTCCACAAGGATCAGCGCAGGGTGCTGGCTAACCCCGACAACCTGCCGCACCGGGCCGTCGTCGAGGTCGGTCCGGAGAAGCTCGACCTGCTGGCCACCGCTATCAACGATGAGGAGGGCAACTACCTCGGCCCGGTGGTCACCGGGGAGGTGGTCACCGAGAGACTGGCGGCCGAACAGCGTGCAAAAGACGCCGCCGAGGCCGAACGCGTGCAACAAGAAGAGTGGCGCGGAAAGGTCGACAGCATGCTGACAGTTGTCCAGGCGGCGATGCAGGGCGACCTGACAACAGACGTGACAGTGGCGGGCGAAGATGCTGTCGGACAAATGGGTGAAGGTCTGCGGGACTTCTTCAAGAACTTGCGTGAAACCCTGAGCCGCTTGTCGGAAAACGCACAACAGTTGGGAGCTTCGTCGGAAGAGTTGACCGCCGTCAGCCAGCAGATGGCGAGCAACGCCGAGGAAACCTCCGCTCAGGCCGGCGTCGTCTCAGCCGCCAGTGAGGAGGTCAGCAAGAATGTGCAGGTGGTAGCAACCGGCACGGAAGAAATGTCGACGTCGATTCGTGAGATCGCCAAGAGTTCGAACGAAGCGGCACGGGTGGCTAAACAGGCGGTTGGGGTTGCCGACTCGGCCAACTCGACGATCAGCGAGCTCGGTGACGCCAGCGTTGAGATCGGCAAAGTCATCAAGGTCATCACATCGATTGCCCAGCAGACGAACTTGCTTGCCCTGAACGCCACCATCGAGGCTGCTCGCGCCGGCGAGGCGGGCAAGGGCTTTGCGGTTGTCGCAAATGAGGTAAAGGAACTCGCCAAGCAAACGGCGCAGGCCACCGAGGACATCAGCCAGAAAATCGAAGCCATTCAGACCGGTAGTAAAGGCGCCGTCGAAGCCATTGGAGAGGTGAGCACGATTATTAACCAGATTAACGATATCTCCAACACGATTGCCTCGTCGGTCGAAGAGCAGACGGCGACGACGAACGAAATCGGCCGCAACGTAGGAGAGGCGTCGCGCGGCTCGTCCGAGATCGCCCAGAATATCTCCGGAGTCGCCACGGCCGCCGACAGCACCACCCAAGGAGCCACCGACACCTTGAAGGCGGCCGAGGCGTTGTCCGACATGGCGAGACAACTGCAAGAGTTGGTCAGCCAGTTCAAGCTCTAAGACCCCATCGTTGTTCAAACTCAACTCCGCCCCCGTAGGCCCCCCGACCGCGCAAGCCAGACGTCCTAGTCATCGGCAAGCATAGTGTACCCAGTTGCGCCGCGATGCGACGGGAGCTTTGCCGGAAGTTGAAGGGACGGCGTAGCGACCTCAAGCCTGTGCTTCGAGGCGAACGAGGGACTGCTTGATCGACGGAGCCTGGCCGGCTTCAACGTCCGCTCGTCGGAGTCGATGGAAGCTGGTCAACACCTCGTTGGCGTGACTGAGTTCCGAGACGCGATCTGCGTATTCGGCTAGCCGTGGGCCGGGAAGAGCCCACAGCGATAGGTTCGGTGTCATCGTGTCGAGGTAAGCCCGGGCACCACAGCATCCGAGGCTCAGGGCGGCGCGGCTGCTATTCTTCACCGCAGGTACGACGCCGCACGCCGGTCGCCCCATAGCCGGCGGCATTCCATTTTCCACGGCTTGGGATGCCTCGGATAGCACCAAAGCTTGATCGGCTTCTACAAACAGGAGCACGACGTCCGGGGGCAGCGGAGTGCTAGCCAGGGGGGCGTAGACGATGTGTCTTGGCCGTTTCGCTAGAACTGGAATGCTGGGGATCTGCTCAGGGCGGAGGTAGCCGAGATCGGCGAACGTCTTGAGGGCATCTTCGCGATCTGTGTCCTCTGTCGGGCTGGTCTCAAGATTGTGAGTATGCATACCAATAGCGCAGAGATTGTGGTCGTCGGCGGAAGTGGCGAAAGCCCCGTTGGAAGCCTCCTGCCAAAAGACGCAACCCGCGGGCAGCCTTGGTCCTGAATAGCTAGGAACCCCCTCGGGCACCGAGTCGGCCAGGCAGACAGCAATTGGCGGCCAACTCATGTGCAAAGCGTTTGTCAGGCTTTTAGCTGCCGAGGCGTAGTTAGTCATAGCTTGCTCCTCAACCTGGAATTTCCGTTTTGGCCATCCCGCGATGGTCAGGATACTCCAATCCGCGGCTCGGGTGCAAGGTCTTCGTCTTCCTCTCACGATCGATGCTCCGTTCGCTCCCGTTTGGGTCGCTGAATGCCGCTCGATCGCCGCGTTCCAGCTCGCTGGAGGGCTTTTCGCCGACACGGCTCCGAGTAGTTCCCTCTTCAGCAACCCAGCGTCTCTTCTCCGTCGCAGCCGTCGCCCGTTACCCGCCTGGCACAGGCAGCGCCCAGATCCGCCCCAGCATCTCAGCGAACAGCTTGCGGTTGAGATGCCCCTCGGCCAACAGCAGCCAGTAATAGCGGGCATGCTTGACCAGCCGCCCTCCGGTTTTCATCAACCGATGCTGCAAGCTCGTCAGCGACCAGTTCTTGATCCTCTGCGCCAGCCCCAGCCGCCGCCACAGGTTCCCCAGGTTGTAGGCCAACACGCTCAACTGCAAACGCACCTCGTTTGCCCGGAAACGATGACAGGACAGCCGTGTCCAGTGGGTTGCCTGCTTGCCTTCCTTGATCCATTGCTCGGCCGTGCCGCGCTTGTTGTAGAAGCGCACCAGCGACCGACTGGGCAAGCTCATGCTCGTGACGATGAACCCGACGCGAGGAAACAACTCGCCTTGGTGGTGCTCAACCTTGGCCACAACCCGCCGAGGCTTCGACCAACTCGCGGCCTGATAGCGGAAGCTCTTGTAGCGCACTAGTGGCTTCAGGCTCGGCCTGCCCGGCGGACGGAACAGAATCTCTTCGATCTCCAACTCCAGGTTCTTGTTTGCTGGGATGCGAATGACGTAGTCCACTCCGCGATCCTCCAACGCCTCGTAGATCTCCGGCTTGGCGAAGGCGGCGTCGGCGCGGAACGTCACTTGCTTGCCTTCTCCCTGTTGGCGCTCGATCTCGGGCAGCAGCAGTTCGTCCCAGTCCTCGGCGCTGGACACGTTACCCGCTCGCAGCTTCGCCGCCAGACAATCACCGTGCTGGTTGAACAGCAACAGCGGGTGGTAGCAGGTGGACTCGAAATGGCCGTTGTAAGCGCTGCCTTCCTGCTGACCGTGGACCGGGCTTTCCGTGGAGTCCATATCGAGCACGACACGCTCGGACTCGTCCTGCGCTTGGGCTTGAGCGACCAACTCGCGGTTCACCGCCATCAGCCCAAGCAGGTTCTCTTCACTGGCCAGCAGCTCTGCCTCAAAGCTTTGTAGACGCGACGTAAGCGCCCCGCCGCGATCCCAGTTCTTCTTCGAGCCGATCAGACGAAAAGTCGGGTCAGCCGAGACACGGGCAGCATCGTTGAGATCCTCGTAGCCGGCGAGGCGGCTGTAGACCGATTGCCGCACCAGGTCGGCCAGTGGGAACTTCTTGTTTGTGCCTTGCCGCGAATCCGTCAGATGCTCGTCGATCAGCTTGCCCAGTCCGAGCCGCTCGTCCAGTTCCCGAATGAGAATCAGGCCACCATCCGAGGTGACGCGCGATCCTTGGAAATCGACTTTGAGAAATCCGTTGAAGGTGAGCTGAAACGGCTTGTTTTCTTTTTCACCCATTGGGTGTTGGCCTCCGTGCGTCCTGACAGGGCTTGAACCCCTATAAATAAAGACGCTGAAGGCCGCTGCAAGGTCGGGATGCCGAAATCAAATTGGAAATGCGGGCTAAGGGGTGATCGGTCCGTCAAGACCACTGGCTGAGAAACAGATATGCAAAAGGCCATGATCATAGACGATTCGCGCGCCATGCGGCGAATCCTCGGTCACACAGTGCGCGAATTGGGATTCGACGTCAGCGAGGCGTCTAACGGTCGCGAGGCTCTTCGGAAGCTCGACGACATGGGACCGCCGGTGCGGCTGATGCTTGTCGACTGGAACATGCCGGAAATGAACGGACTCGAATTTGTCACTAGACTTCGCCAGGACGAGAGGTTCCAAGCATCTCTCATCGTCATGGTGACGACAGAGACGGCGGTCGATCAAATGGTGAATGCATTGGAAGCCGGCGCCAACGAATACGTGATGAAGCCGTTTACCAAGGAGATCATTCAAGACAAGTTGCGGCTCCTAGGATTGCTGAACTAGCCCGGCCCCCCATCGGGGCTTGGGCCAGAGGAAGTCTCAATCAAGGAGCCAACCAGGGGCATGCGGGCTGGGACGCAAAAGCGCATTCCGCTTGGCAGCAAGATCCGAGTCTTGGTCGTCGACGATTCGGTTGTAATTCGGCGTCTGGTGACACAGACACTCACGGAAGACCCGGCAGTCGAGGTGGTTGGCGCGGCGGCCAATGGGGCGATCGCTTTGTCGAAGATCCCGCAAGTGAACCCTGACGCTGTCACGCTCGACATTGAAATGCCAGAGATGGACGGATTGGAAGCATTGCGGCGGATTCGGAAGTTGTATCCCACTCTGTGCGTGATCATGTTTTCCACGCTGACGGAGCGGGCGGCCACCCATACGCTCGACGCACTAGCGCTGGGCGCAAACGATTATGTGACGAAAGCCACGGACGTTGGATCGTTGAGCAAATCCATGGCTTCGCTGCGCTCGGAGTTGATCCCCAAGATTAAGCAGTTCTTCGAGTTGGAGGTGCAGTCGGCGCCGCTCGCCTCAGGCAAGCCGCAGGCGGAAAGGACAGGCATTCAACCACGCAGCCTGCCCTGGAGAAAGAGAAGCTTAGTCGCCATTGGGGTCTCGACGGGCGGGCCGAATGCACTAGCAGAGATCGTTCCGTCCCTGCCCAGCCACTTTCCCTGCCCGATTCTGATCGTCCAGCACATGCCGCCGATGTTTACCCGCCTATTGGCGGAACGTCTGAGTGCTCACAGTAAGATCCCGGTCGAGGAAGCCGCGGAGGGCGCGGCAGTCGAGCCCGGCAGGGCGCTAATCGCACCCGGAGGCTACCACATGCGCCTGAAGAGGACCGGCAACCAGGTAGTGGCAACACTTGATCAGTCCCCGCCGGTCAATTCCTGTCGCCCGGCGGTCGACGTGCTTTTCAGCTCGGTGGCCGAAATATATGGGTCCAGGGCCCTGGGAGTGATCCTAACCGGAATGGGACAAGACGGCCTGGAAGGTGCGAAGCAGTTGAAAGCTCAGGGTGCGTGTATCTTGGCCCAGGATAAGGCGACCAGTGTCGTCTGGGGCATGCCCGGCTTCGTCGTGGAAGCAGGCCTGGCCGACGCAGTGACGGGTCTGGATCAGATCGCCCCCGAGATCCTGCTGCACGTTTGAGACGACGACTATGGCCCGGATCAGTGCTCAGCAAGACGAACTGAAAAGTCTCAAGCCAGAGAATCTCGACTTCTTGTGCCGCACGGTCTACCAAGACTCGGGCATCGTGCTGGATGAGTCAAAAGGATACCTCCTGGAGTCTCGCTTGCTGCCGGTCGTCAAGAGCGAGGGCGCCACGTCGCTCAACGACCTATGCCGACTAATCCGCGCGATGGGTGGAGAGCGATTGCGCCACAAGGTGGTCGAGGCGATGACCACCAATGAAACTCTGTTCTTCCGCGACGTCACGCCGTTCGAAAGTCTCCAAGGGGAGTTGATCCCGAAACTGCTTGAACGGACCAACGGGAAGCGTCCGGTGCGCTTCTGGTCAGCCGCTTGCTCCTCGGGACAGGAACCCTACACGTTGGCCATCATAGGCCTCGAAATGGGACTCGGGCCATCGCAAATCGAGATCCTCGGGACGGATCTATCCGACGAGATGCTTGACAAGGCAAGGCAAGGCCGCTTTATGCAGCTAGAGGTCAACCGTGGGCTTCCGGCCAAATATCTCGTGAAGTACTTTACCCGTCACAACATGGAGTGGGAAATCAAACGCGAGGTCCGGCAGATGGTTCGTTGGTCAAAACTGAACCTTAAATCGACGTGGCCGGCTCTCGGGCGGTTCGATGTTGTCCTTTGCCGCAACGTGCTGATCTATTTCGATATGGAAACGAAGCGAGACATTTTAAGCAGGATTCGACGGCATATCCGTCCGGAAGGATATCTGATCCTCGGCTCGAGCGAGACGACACTCAACCTCGATGACGAGTTGATCCGCCGGCAGGTCGGGCGCGGAATCATGTACGAGAATCCAGGATCCTAACTCTCACAGCGCGAGCCGTCAGTTATCGGAAGGGAGCGGATACTGAACCGGAGGCCCTCATGAGTGAGACGACAACAGAGCTTCATAACTACAAGGACACCGCGGCCGCGGTCGTGGAGGAAGTATTCTCTACGATGCTTGGCACCGAGGTGACGCCCTTCGAAAGTTCGGAGGTTCGAGAACTCTCCCACCCCGTCGTAGGCACCGTCTATTTCGCCGGCAATTGGAAGGGCGCTGTCCTGCTCGAATGTGAACGCCCGCTCTCATTTGCCCTGACGGCACAATTGATGTCGATCAAGGAACCGGATTCATTGGACGACGATGTCCGCGACACGATGGGCGAAATCGCGAACATGATCGCTGGGAATCTGAAGTCTTCGCTCCCCGCGGGAACCCACTTATCAATGCCCTCAGTCGTGGAAGGTAGTCAATTCACACTGAGGGTTTGCGGAGGCAACAAATCGTTGCGCATGGATTTTGACTCGAGCCGGGGCCCATTCTCTTTAACGTTGGCCGAAGTGGCTGACTAACCTGCTTTTCCCGCGAGGAGATCAGCCGCGAGCCTCAAAGGGCGATCCTGGTAGGGCCAGCGAACGCCTTATCTCACTGCTTCGATCATTTGCCGCTGCTCGGGGGTAAACCGGCAGCCAACGGGTGACCGCGCGGTGCGTTGGGCGGCAAGCCTATCTCGTCGGTTGCGGTAAACGAGGATCAAGTTGTTGCGGGCATCGAAGTTGCAGGGATCGATTCTAAGCGCGGTTCGAAAAGTCTCGGCGGCCTGCTCGCCGCGACCAAGCGCGTACAGGGCAGCTCCGTAGTTCGCCAGCGCTTGGGGATCGTCGGGCGATGCGGTCACCGCTATCGAAAACTCGCGCGAAGCATCCGACGGACGGCCCAGCTCCAGATAGACGACACCCCTCTCGGTCGCGACATCGGGATCGTGCGGCGCCAGAGATTGGGCCTCCGTCAACAGCCGAAGCTGTTCCTTGCGCGCCGGCGGCTGCTTCGCTCCCAGAGCTCTCGCGAGCTGAATCTTGGGGCGAACCTTAGCCGGAGATTTAGCCACCGTATCCCGCCAAAGGCTCTCTTCGCTTTGCCACGCCCAGCTTCTTTGAAAGCTAAGCCCGCTGAGCAGAAGAGCTAACACGGGGACCGAATATCGCGGGGCGCGAGAGAGAACGATCCCGATCGCGAGACTCAGGCTCACTAAGGGCAGATAGAGCCGGCGTTCCGCTATCAAGTCCGCCAGCGGAATGATGCTCGACGTCGGAACCAGCAGCACCAGAGCCCCGAGCAGCCAAAACGCTCCCGACCACTTGCGTAGCAACCAGCAGCATGCTATGACGACCGCCGTCAGTGTGACCCATGCCCCCAGCGCGACCGCGTCCCACTCGGTGGAGAGCCGAAAGTCGCGATCGAAATTAAGCCCCACGGGCCAAACGATGAGCCGTAGGTACTCCCAAACAGCCCTCCCTTGAGTCAGCAAGTAAGTTCGGGGTGTGATCTCACCCAACCCGACTCCAATGCCTGCTCCCTTCGTAACGAGAGCGGCGTAGAAGAGCCGGGCTGCAGCAAGCATTCCGATTCCGAGCGCAGCCGCGAACGGCCGCTTCATTCGGGTGCCTACCAGGATGTTCTGGCGATCGATCCCGAAAACCGATTGGCGAAGGCCGCGTCGTCTAGACTCCAGAAGTAGTAGCGAAACGCGCGACGCGGCTCGTATCTCGGCCTAGGAGCCGCTGTACCGTTATGCAACTGGGCACCATCAATGATCTCGGGGCACACACGGCTCCTTTGGCCGAGGCTCTCATCGCGGCAATGCAACGCGTGGTGAGCAGTGGTTGGTTTGTGCTAGGACCAGAGGTGCGAGCGTTCGAAGAGGAATTTGCGGCGTATTGTGGCACACGCCACTGCGTCGGCGTCGCCAGTGGCACTGATGCCCTGGAGCTCTTACTTCGTGCGCTCGAAGTGGGTCCTCAGGATGAAGTCGTCGCCGCCCCCAATGCCGGGATGTATTCGACTACGGCAATACTAGCGGTGGGGGCGACGCCGGTTTATGCCGACGTGGATCCGGCAAAGCTAACGCTGTCCCCGCAGGCGGTCGACCCGCACATTACACCGCGCACGAAGGTCGTGATCACTACCCATTTGTTTGGACGTATGGCAGATGTCGCGGCGCTTCGTGCCCTCACAGAACAACACGGTCTGGCCCTGGTTGAGGACTGTGCCCAGTGCCACGGCGCTTCCCTGAACGGTAAGCGCGCCGGTTCGTGGGGTGACGGGGCGGCATTCAGTTTCTATCCCACTAAGAATCTGGGTGCACTGGGAGATGCTGGTGCGGTGGTAACTTCTGATGTCGCCCTTGCCCGGCGCGTGAAAAACCTGCGTCAATATGGCTGGGAGGACAAATATATCGCCCCGTATCGAGGCGGCAGAAACAGTCGCCTCGACGAGCTTCAGGCAGCGCTGTTGCGGGTAAAGCTGGGTTTTCTCGATCGCTGGAATGCCCAACGCAGGGCGGTAGCAAAATGTTACAGTGCGACACTCGAGCACCCGGACATCTTGACCCCTCCCGTCGACGGCGACGATTATGTGGCACACCTTTACGTGGCGCGCAGCGCCCGGCGGGACTCCCTACGTGATTACCTCAAGCAGCACGGTGTCGCTACAGACGTTCACTATCCCCTGCTCGACTATCAACAGCCCCTCATGAAACGAGACTATCGCCAGGTTTATTTGCCGATCAGCGAGCAGGCAGTGGGTGAAGTTGTTACTTTACCTTGCTATCCGGAACTGGATCTCGATGACGTTAGGCGCGGCTGTGACATCATCAATCGCTGGGAGCGCTGATGTATTCACTGGTCATTCCCGTCTATAAGAATGAGGACTCGATACCAGATTTGCTGCACGCGCTCGAGCAGATCCAAGCGGCACTCGATGCCCGTTTGGAGGTGGTCTTTGTGGTGGACGGCAGCCCGG
This sequence comes from Bryobacterales bacterium, assembly GCA_965248205.1. GTDB lineage: Bacteria > Acidobacteriota > Terriglobia > Bryobacterales > UBA6623. Next base: position 3,007,599 of record CBDFIS010000006.1, on the reverse strand, counting down.
ACCGCTGTCACGAGCTGCTGAAGGACGGTTTGCCGGAGATGCCCTTCGCCTCACAGTTGCTATTGCATTCACGCAACTACGGATCTCTAGCCGGTATTCGCAGCGGGCTGCAGGCCGCCCAAGGTGAGTACTTTGCGGTGATGGCCGCGGATCTTCAGGAGCCGCCGGAGTTGGTTCTGGAGTTCTTTCGCAGTCTCAAATCCGACGAGTGTGACGTGGCGATTGGTGTGCGGGAAAGCCGTGAGGATCCTCTGCTGAGTCGATTCGCCTCGCGAGCGTTTTGGTGGTTCTACCGCCGGATGGTGATTCCTGAGGTGCCCGAGGGCGGCGTCGATATGTTCGGTTGCAACCAGCCCTTTCGCCAGGCCCTCCTGAAACTGGAGGAGGGCCACAACTCGCTCATTGGTTTGATTTTCTGGTTAGGGTTTCGACGCAGGGAGGTTCCCTATCAACGCCGCCGCCGCCGTCACGGTACGACGGCCTGGACCTTGCGTAAGAAGCTTGACTACGTCATGGACAGTGTGTTTGCTTTCTCCGATCTGCCAATAAAGATGCTGATCACGGTGGGTGGGACTGGGTTGTTGTTTTCCGTGTGTTTCGCTCTACTGGTTGGTGCCCTGCGTATCACCGGTGGGCTGCAGGTGCCCGGGTACGCGGCGACTGTGATCATTATTCTGTTCTTCGGCAGCTTGAATATGGTGGGACTTGGAATTGTAGGGGCTTATGTATGGCGGACTTACGGTAACACTCAGGGCAGACCGTCGGCCGTAGTGATGCGCGAGGACGTTTTCCCCGCCCGGATGGCCGGCTCAGTGGAGAGACAGTCGGGTGAGTGAGAAAACTTACTTTGTCCATCATCTAGGTTGCTGTGAAACGGACCACGTGGGCAAGGGCACACGGATCTGGGCATTTGCTCACGTCTTGCCCCGGGCGCGCATCGGAGAGGAAGTCAATATCTGCGATCACGTCTTCGTGGAAAACGAAGTGGTCATCGGAAATCGCGTCACTGTGAAATCGGGGGTCCAAATCTGGGATGGAATCACGGTTGAAGACGATGTTTTCATCGGCCCGAATGCGACTTTTACGAATGACCCGTTTCCTCGCAGCCGGCAGCACCTGGATCGCTATCTCAAGACCACGGTGTGCCAAGGGGCATCCGTTGGGGCCAATGCGACCATTCTGCCCGGTTTGACGATCGGCCGGAATGCCATGGTTGGTTCCGGCGCGGTTGTAACACGTTCGGTGCCACCGAATGCGATTGTGGTCGGCAATCCGGCAAGAATCTCCGGTTATGTGAATACGGGCTCGTTGCGACCAGACACCTCAGTGCTTGATCCCGACGAGCTCGGCGAGCCGAGCGTCGAAAGGACTAACGTCGAGGGCACTGCTGTCCGGTTAAAAGTCGAATAGAATCAATTGGTTGGGGTCATAGGGGGATTCGTTTGGGGAGTCGGATGGCTGGAGTGCCTGTAAAAGGGGCATTTTTTCGAATTGCGTAACGCTGAGAATCTGTAGAATCTGGTAAAGACTCGCTTCCAGCCCGAGGCGTTTCCGGACGATGGCGATGAGCACGTAAATCGAGACAGCGATCCAGATCTGCGTCTTGACGGCGTTCTCGCTGGTGCCGTAAAACGAGTTGATTCGCAGATGTTGCTTGATCCACTTGAAGAACAACTCAATCTGCCAACGCGACTTGTAGATGTGGGCGATGGTCAGCGCCGGGAGCGCGAAGTTGTTGGTCAGAAACTTCAGCCGCTTGTTCGTCCGGGCGTCGAAGTAACTGACCCTCCGCAACGGGTCGGGATAGGCTTGGGCCGATTCGATGGCAGCCAGTATGACGGTCTGATCCGAGCGCAAGCCCGTGGATTTGTCGACGGGATGCGAGTAGCGCCGTTGGAGCAAGATGTTCTTCTTGGTTCGCACGACGAAGAACGACGAGCAGAGAGTGAACACGAAGAGGCGTTCGAAATCGACGTAGGCCCGATCCATGACGTAGAACGCGCCGGCCTCCGGGCCGATCTCGTCGAGGATGTTGATGTCGTGCACTTTGCCTCCAGTAATGCGGATGAACGTGGGAATATTGCCGTGCAGATCCAGCAGCGTGTGCATCTTCACGGCGGCTTTTTGCTTGCGGAATCTCGCCCACGGAAACAGCGACAGGCAGAGGTCGATTGTTGTCGAGTCGAGAGCGTACAGAGTCTGGTCCAAGTCCACACCGATCGGGTCGTGGGCATATAACGGCCGTGCCATGCCAATCAAGACCTGCGCGAAGTCCGCGTAGATCCGCCAGTCGCGCGACTCGTTCGCGTCGGCCAGTGTCGAGCGCGCTACCCTGCCGCGGAATCCCATGTGGTAGAGTTTGCCGTGCATCGAACGCAGGCACGTCTCGATGTCGCGGAGGCTTGCCCGATAGGTCAGCTGGGCGAATGCCATCGCAAGAAACTGATCCCAGCAGGAGAAACTTTTCAGATAGGAATCGCCGCGGTAGCGCGATACACATTTCTGAAACTCTTTGCTCGGTAGGTGCTCGATCAGTTGGGAGAAAACCGTACGGCCAAGGTTCATCCCTCATTGTGCCGCGTCCGGATGCTCCGTTCAGGCGACCATTTGCGGCCTCGGGATTTCAAATCGTTCCCGGGCAAAACAGGCCATAAGACATTGAACGGTCGAGACTTACCGTCCGATGGCGCGACTTTCCCCGGACAGCACTGGTCGAGGGTGTTACATTGCATCGCTTGACGCTGGTGAAAGATCTACGCGGCAATCTCAGTGCGGGCGAATTTGAGCATCATGTGCCATTTACCGTGAAGCGATATTTCCTCGTCTTCGAGGTGCCAAGTGAAGAAACGCGTGGTGAACATGCCCATATTGAATGTCGGCAGTTCCTTATCTGCATCAAGGGCCGCTGTTCCGTAGTTGCCGACGACGGTGCGAATCGACAGCAATTCGACTTGCAGCAGCCTAATGCGGGTCTCTATCTGCCTCCCATGGTTTGGAGCATCCAATACAAATATTCTCGTGACGCGGTGTTGTTGGTGTTCGCCTCGGAGCCCTATGATGCCGATGATTATATTCGCGACTACGACCAGTTTTTGCAGCGTTGTGCAAGAGATTCCGCCTGAGATCCGACCGCGCCTACTGTTGAGCGAAATCAACCACTGAAGCGAGGAACGGAGCCAAACCTGAACAACCGGGACCCGCTCCAGGTTACCGTGACCTCCCGAATGCCGTGGCTGTTGCTGTTGCTGCTGCTGGTGTTGCTCGCCTTTGGCTCTACGCTTACGTCGTCCTTTCACTTCGATGACTATTCACTGTTTTCTGATCCCATAGTGACCTCCCCTTCGGGTTGGTGGGAGGTTTTTCGGCTGGAACGGACGCGGCCGCTCACCTACCTGACGTTCTGGCTCAACTACCAGCTTGGCGGAGCCGAAGCGTGGGGGTATCACGCGGTGAACCTCGCCTGCCACCTGATAGTGGTTTGGTTGGCTTGGTCCGTTTTCAACCGGCTGGTTGAGAGGCGGGCGGCGATAGCTGCAACCGTGGTGTTCGCAGTCCACCCCGTTCAGACAGAACCGATAGCGTACGTGTTCGGCCGAGCCACGCTGCTGGCAGCTTTATTTTGCCTTTTGTCTTGGCGAGCGTGGAACAACGGCAACCAGTGGCGCGCCGTAGCCTATTTCGTGGTTGCCTTGCTGGCCAAGGAGGAGGCGATTACCTTGCCGGTTTTCTTGGCGGGCTATGAATGGATGCGTCGCCGAGCCGGCCCGCTGGGCGGTGGAAGCGAGATCGAGTGGTCCGGCCATTGGTCAACCGGGCGTAATACTCGGTCCAATCTGCCCCCGGGTCCTTCACCGCCTGTTCCTTGCTGACGAGGACCAACAGGTAAACCAGCTCGCTCTTTGTGAATTCGACCTTCTGGAGTTCGCCGATCCTGTCCATAAGGTATGCGGCGTACCATATCGGCCACTCAGGATCCGCACCGTCCGTGGACAGGAACGCCTGGTGATGCGCCTGGCCTGTCTCCCTGAATAGCTCCTCGAGGCCCTGAATCAGGTCGCTGTCGCTCACGTTTGCCCGTCTCCCTATTGTTATCTGTATGCTGGACTTCTAGTCGATTTCGCCACAGCTTGCTGCGGGGGTTAGAATCCCCTGCCGCTGATTTTCCCACATTGGGCTCCGACGCCTGATAATGAATATGACCTCCGAACGAAGCGTACGGACGGAACCGATCTCGGCCCTTTACCAACGTGGCCCTATGGCTAACCCTTGGCCGCCCATCTCCGGATAAAATTGAGGAGTGGTGGTCGAGAAACACCTCATGAACCCATCCGTGAGACGAAAGTCATGGCTGGAATGGAAGTGTATGCTAGTTGCTTTCCTCCTGATCGCTGTCGGCTGCTCCTGGTTCCACAGTGACCTCGAGCCGCTCACCGGCGAAGAGTGGGCCGCCGTCGTTGAGGCACACAAGGGCCGTTTGCTGGTCGTCAATGTTTGGGCGAGCTGGTGCAGGAGCTGCCTGGAGCTCTTTCCTTCTGTTGTCGATCTCACGAAGCAGTACGAACCGACCCAGATACAGGTCCTCTCCCTCTCGATTGACGACTTGAACGACTCCGTCGCCCTGGAGCAGGCACAGCAGTTTCTCGACGACCAGGACGCTGACTTTCCTCATTACCTGCTAGCCCACGACATCACACGGGCCCTTGAAAGCCTTGACCTGGAGAGCATCCCGGCCGTCATGGTTTACGATGCCGAGGGGCGTTTGCGCCATCGGTTGCAAGGTGATGACGATGAGCTAGAGATCAGTACGGCCGATTTGGAGGGTGCCATCGAGTCTCTCATCGAACCCACCGAAAGCCCAGGAAGTGACCCAGACGGAAAAAGGGACACTCGCGGTTCGACTGCGTTCCCGAGCCGCGACCATCCGAATAGCTTGGTTCGAAGTTCTAAAACGCTCTCTCTGTGCTGGCTATAATGGTTCTGAACCGGGCGGCCCAAAGCTATTGATCTGACGATCGCACGGAGTTCCGGTTCCAAAGCTGGTCCTTTCGATTCGTCGTGCTGCAGCCACGAAGAGACCGCCACTCCATGACTCTTGAGAAAACGTTACTGCGACGGGTTGGCAAGGCCATCCATGAGTTCCGCATGATTCGCGACGGCGACCGTATCGCCGTGGGCGTTTCGGGGGGCAAGGACTCACTGACGCTTCTCGATGCTTTGCTGTCGCTCCAGAAAAAGTCTCCGGCGAAATACACCGTGTACGCCTTCACAGTAGAACAGGGTAAGTTCACACGTCCGATCGAGCCGCTCGCGGACTACCTGAAAGCGCGGAAGATTCCCTGGACCTACTATCGCGATGAGCCTTCGTTTCAGCTACTCGCCGATGATCCGGACCACGGCTGCGACCTGTGCAGCCGCTATCGACGCCGAGCGGTGTATGAGATTGCCGCGACGCTGGGTGCGAACGTGGTAGCTCTAGGGCACACAGCCGATGACTTCTGCGAGTCGCTGCTCAGGAACACCCTCTACACCGGTCGGCTGAGCGCGTTGCCGGCGGTAACCTATTCTCGTTCCGGCGATTTTCGGATTATTCGGCCGCTGGTCTACGTCTCCGAAGAGGTGACTTCGTCCTACGCCGACCAACGGGCAATGCCCATCACCCCTTGTGCGTGTTCCCATCGCACCGGCACCGTCCGACGATCGCTTCGGGAGTTTCTAGCCGAAGCCAAGAAAGAACACCCCCACGTGCTTGAAAATATCCTTTCGGCCATGAGTCGCATTGATACGCCCCGACTGCTCGACCGGCGATTTCTCGATTTCGACCAAGAGGGGGCGTTACCCACTGCCCAAACGCCTGAGCTGCTGCCGGTCTTGACGAAAGGCCACTGATGGTTTCCCTCCACCGCCGAGTGTCCGACGGAGAGGCGCCGGGCAGAAAACTGACCGCACCGGGACCAACGTGGAAGGCCCAACATGAAATTTCTCCCCAAAGACCAACAATTCTTCGACCTGTTTGAGAAGCAGTCTCAGCTGATTGCGGAGGCCGCTGAGTTGCTGCATCAAGGCGTAGCAGCCGAGGAAACCGACTGGAACACACTGCGCATTCAGGTTCATCAGATCGAAAACAAGGGCGACGACATTACCCACGAAGCGTTAACGCGGCTCCACCGGACGTTCATTACGCCACTCGAGCCTCAGGACATCCACGATATTTGTCTCAGGCTCGACGATGTCCTCGACATGATCGATGAGGTAGCCGGGAGGTTCCATATCTTCAAGGTTACGAGCCTTCCGAGCTCCATTCAGACAATGACGAAAAACCTGGTCGCCAACAGCCATGCGACCTCCGCGGCGGTTCGGGCCGTGGCCGAAGGGAAAGATGTCTCCGCGCTGCTCATCAAGATCCACGACCTTGAGGACGAAGCCGATCAGGTGAACCACCAGGCTTTGACGGATCTATTCGACACCGAGAAAGACCCCATTCGCTTGATCAAGCTCAAGGAGATTTTTGAGCTGCTGGAGGAAGCCGCCGATTCATTCGAAGGGGTGGCGCATGTCCTCGAGGCGGCCGTCCTCAAGAATGCTTGAGGCGGCAGCTGGGCAGCTTGTTTCGTAAATTCGGTTGCCTATGTTTAGAAGCCAGGTGGACGATCGGGAACTTCGGGCACGGCATGCCGGGCCCCTACATTTCCGGGCACCCATCAGATCTGTAGGGGCACCGCATGCTGTGCCCGCCGGCACTCGCCTGCTGGAGTACTTAGGACCCTTGTACGATTCTGCGGTCGTCTTGGTCGCCAACGCCTGAACGGAGACGAGGCTCAGCCGGTGCAGTACGGTCTTCCAGAAGCTAGCGAGACAACGCTACCCGGAGGCGAATGGAGAACTTAGGATTCATCGTTGTTATCGTGTTCGTGGCGCTCGTTTTCGACTTTTTCAACGGGTTTAACGACGCCGCAAACGCGATCGCGACGGTCGTCGCCACTCGTGTCCTTCGCCCGGGTCACGCCGTGTTCTGGGCTGCTTTTTTCAACTTCATCGCCGCCTTCGGTTTTGGGACGGCTGTGGCGAAGACAATCGGCCGGGGCATGGTTGCGCAGGAAGCGGTCACACAGTACGTCGTGATCGGCGGCTTGTTCGGCGCCATTTTCTGGACCTGGCTTGCCTCCCACCTCGGTTTGCCCATCAGCGCATCTCACGCCCTCGTCGGAGGCTATGGGGGGGCGGCAATGGCCTACGTTGGCTTGACGCGGGGGTGGTCTCAGGTGATGACCGCGATTGTCACCGACGGTTGGGTGAAGACGATCACGTTCATCTTCGTTGCCCCACTAATGGGTTTGGTTGCCGGATCGCTGCTGATGATCGCGGTCGCCTGGATTTTCCGTCGCGGTCACCCTTCCACTTTGGACTACTATTTCCGCCGTCTACAATTGTTCTCTTCCGCCGTGTTCAGCTTCGCCCACGGCACCAACGACGCCCAAAAGACCATGGGTATCATCGCCAGCGCTCTGTTCGCGCTCGGTCATCTGGAAACGTTTTACATTCCGTTTTGGGTCATTCTCTCGGCGCATGCGGCGATCGCACTTGGCACTTTCATGGGAGGCTGGCGGGTCATCAGAACCATGGGGCATCGTATTACGAAGCTGAAGCCGGTCGGAGGTTTCTGCGCCGAAACGGGCGGCGCCTTTACCGTCTTGCTGGCTGCCAGGTTGGGGATTCCGGCCAGCACGACCCACACGATCGCGGGAGCTATCACGGGTGTGGGAACAGCGCAACGCGTACGCGCCGTGCGTTGGGGCAAGGCAAGGGAAATTCTTTGGGCCTGGGTACTTACACTTCCCACGACTATCACCGCTGGCGCCCTTGGCTATATGATCATCCACGCCTTGATTCCTGGCGCCCGCTAGATTCTGAAACGGGGTGTCGTGAGCACTCTCACAAGACCCTCTTCACGCTGGGGGGGCTCTCTTGCCGGCTAACCCGAGACACGAGGCCAATGCGGCCCAACAGCCCAAACGTCCGATAAGATTAGCAGAGCGGCTGGCGACAGGAGGGTAAACCCTTGACGGCCCTAGGGTTTCTCCGAGTTCGCAACTCGGCGGAAGAACCTAGGCGCCCAGCTTGCCCAGTGAACGAGAATTGACTTATGATCTTCTGAAACCCGCGGCCTGAAACCTATGCTGACGGGTTTCGTCCAACTGATTAGTAAAGCCGTCGCGGATGGAGCCTCGGATGGAGATCATCGGCAATCGAAAATACTTCGACATCCCCGGTGGCGGCACTCACGAGCTGCCGCCGCTGCTGCTCAAGGAAGCCGCGAATCCCGCCTCGGACGAGGAGATGATTCACCTCGCTGAGGAGATCGTGAGCTCGGAATCTCTCATCCCCGACGAGGTCGGTGAACCGCCCTCCTCAGAGGCGTCGGTGGACCAACGACGGTTCACTCTAGCGCTGACGCTGGCCGAGCAATACTCACAGTTCTTGCACCACTGGGAGTGGGGCGAATCCATTTTGGAATGGATTCACCAGTGCGAGATTACGTTCGAGGCCCAACCGATATTGCGGCCGTTGATTCGTCCGGATGTTTGGCCCCACGCCAACCATGCCAGCTTCGTGACTCTGTTGTCGGACAAGGCGATACCCAGCGGGCAGATCAACTTGCAGAGTGCTGTCGGCGCCCGACTCACGTTTCGCCAGCCTCCTCCCATTGACTGTTTGTCCGATAAATTCCTCTACTTGCTGAATGCCTCATTGGCTCAAAAGGCGTACCACACCTGGGCCGATGCGGCCGAGGAAATCTCTCTGCCGCCCGAGCGCTTTCATTTTCTCGTGATGGGCAGCGAGATCCGCGAAGTATAACCACCACAGGGCTGACGACCCCTCCGCGGCCACCTCACCGGGTCCACCATCTCGAAAATCCCACCTCGGAGCCTTTTACCGCTAAAAATGTCGGCTCCAATGCCGATATCGGTATTCGGGGGACTGTGCGCTCACCTCGTCATCTAGCGATAAAAAAACCCGCTCCTGAGTCGCAGGACTTGGAGATCGACTACCGGTCAAAACTTCTGGCCTCGGTGGAGAAGCTGCCTCCGCTTCCGGTAGTCCTAAACAAACTCCTGCAGATGCTGAACAATTCGGACGCATCTTCCGGCCAAATCGCGGTCATCATCGAAAAAGACAGCGTCTTGAGCGGAGCCGTGTTACGCAGTGTCAACTCGGCCTACTACGGACTGCCGAGCCGGGTTTCCTCGATTCGCCACGCCGTCACCCTGTTGGGCTTCGCCACCGTCCGAAATCTGGCACTGGCCTTTTCCATGCGCCAGATGCTCGCCAAGCCCCAAATGGCGTCGAGGCGGCTGTATTCCGAGTATTCTCAACACGCCTTGGGATGCGCGATCATGACCCAGTTCCTGGCGCACTACACACGCTCGGAGGAGATCGAAGCAGCCTTCGCCGCTGGATTGTTTCACGACATCGGACGTCTACTGATCATCGTTACCCTCCCTGAGATGATCCCGGAAATAGTCGCCCATTGGGAGCATAGCGACGGATCCTTAGAAGACTCCGAGCAGGAGATTCTCGGTGTGACTCATTCAAAACTTTCTGGTGAGGTTCTGGCCAAGTGGAAGCTGCCGGACAGTATCCAACAGGCTGTAAAGTGTCACCACGATCCCGACTCCTCTCCTGCCGTCGCGGGTCAATCGGTTTCGCTGGCGCATCTGGTTCACGCCGCTGACCTCTATGCCCGCTTCTACGGACTAGAAGTCCTTTCTTATGAGAAACATCCGACTGAATCTCCCGATCGCGCCTTCGAGCAGATCGGCCTTCGCGAGCGCCTTCCTGAATTGCTCGATCGCTTCGAGTCCGAATTTCAGTCGATTCGAGGCGTTTTCCAGTAGACTGCCTCCCTAAGACTTTTTCCTGACCCAGGTGTGGTTCAGAAGTACCGATTCATGTTAAGATAAAGTACTTAGTACCAGATGCCTGCCCGTGTGTAGATCCTAGCTGAAACTCCCCGGGCCGGAGACGTATGCGTATCGAAGGTCGAGCCAGAGGAGGATCCGGTTTGGGTAGAAGGAGTTGCCGTGAGCATTCTTGCTGAGTTTGTCTACCTTCAGCTTCTCGATGTGCTGACCACGATTGCCTTCCTCCTGCAAGGTGTGGGCGAGGGGAATCCGATTGTCAGATGGGTGATTCACCACGGGCCACATCCCATCGGCTCGCTTTTCTTGATGAAGGCTGTCGCTGTCGCTATGGCAATAGTCTGCGTGTACAGGCACCGGGAAGGGCTGTTGCGAAAGGTGAACATTTTCTTCGCCATGGTAGTTCTGTACAACCTCGCGGTCCTGATCATTACCTCTCCAGCTGTACAGTAAAGTTCTCAACCCGCGCCTGCGGGCCGATCCGCTTCAGCAAAAACCTCCGAGAACAACTGCCTGGTCTCTCTGCGTACTTGCGTGACGACGTCCGCCAAAGGCTTTTCGTTTGGCCGGACACCACTCCACCGTCTGAGAAGTTCAGTTACCAATTCGCGCTGCGAGCGGGAGGTGGGGATTCTATTAGTCGGCCCGGCGGAGACCCGAATGCCGTGGTCCAGCGAGCGGAAGAAGATTGCTAACTTGGCTAGAGTGTCAGCTTGGCCCGCCGTGAGGCTGCGGGTTGTCCGCAACACCTCGATTCTCTCCAGGGTGTTGAGCGAAGGGAAAAACAACCCCGCGTCCCGCAGTCGCAGGTACATGAGGATGAAGTCGATGTCGTAGTAGCCACCTGGCCCAGCCTTGAATGGATGAGTTCGGCCCTGTTCCTTCTCAAGCTTCCGCCGCATCGTCACGAGCATCGGACCGAGATCGCTACTCGTCCCGTAACGGCGCCAATCAACCTCTTGTAGTTCGCTCAGGAATCTCGTTCCCCGTTGAGGGTCTCCAGCAACAGCGCGCGCCTTCATATAGGCGATGCCTTCCCAGGCTTCCGCCCGCTCGGTGAAATATCGCTTATAGGACGACTCGGTCTGGACGAGTTCGCCATCCCGTCCCATGGGCCGCAGACGCGTATCGACCGTGAAAATGACGCCTTCTTGCGTATAACTGCTGATCACGTTGATCATCCGCTCAACCACGGATGTCCAAAACGGCTTTTCCGGGGCAGCATCGTCGGGCAGCGCGAAAACCAGGTCGGCGTCGGATCCCAGGTCAAACTCGCGCATCCCGAGCCGACCCAACGCTATAACGTGGAGCTGATGGTCGGGCCGCGATTGTTTCCGGCCTCGGCAGACTTCTTGCACCGAGATTTCGTAGGCCGCCCCGATCACGTCGTCAGCAAGGTCGCTCGTCCTTCGGAGTGTCGAAAAGATCGGATGACGGTTGTGGATGCTCTCGCCAAGGATTTGTAGCATTCGACGGCGATAGTATCGTCGCAGCGCCTCGGACTTCTCGAGCAGCGCCTGGTCACTCTGGGGCAAGTCAGCCAACTCGGGGGGGACCCGGGTCTCGTTCGATCCCTTCTCCGTCCCGCGACCTACTCCCGAGCTTGCCCCATCCCCCGGAGTTGGTTCACGGGCCGCGCTCGCAATCGTCTTCAGATATCCGACATCGGAGGGGTGGCGGATGAGATGCTCCCCTAGGAAGGGGCTGTGCTCGATCAGGTCGCCCACGCAGCTCATGAGCCGAGGCTGCTCTTCAAACTCGGCGAGCAATGTCGGCAGGGAGATGACTTTGTTGATGAAGTGCTCGAAGTGATGGCTGCCCCATCGGATGGGTAGCGATGAAATGGTTGCCGCCAGATCCGGAAGGTGCTTCTCGATGTGGCGCAGTTGGCTCCGCCAGCTGTGGCCGGCCCGTTTTTCGACGCGCTCCTCGGCTTCCGGCAACTCTGCTGCCTTTGAGACGGGAAGGGCGTCGGCAGGCTTTTGCGCGCCGATCACGCGGTCGTAGATTTCGGTGACATTGGTCAAGTGAGACTTCACCCGGCCCAGCAATCCCGGCCCAACATCCCAGGAGGAAGCCTCGCCGTGCATTCTACGGCTCAGCAGCATTTGGGCTTCCTCCTTGTGGGGAATCGTGTGCGTTTGGCGATCGTGCTCCAGTTGCAAGCGATGTTCGAGAGCCCGCAAGTATTGGTAGGCGGCATTGAGCTTGGAGTAGTCGGGCGTCGACAGATACCCTTTCTCCCTGAGCCTGTGGAGTGCATAAAGTGTTCCGCCGCTTCGTACCCACGAATCGCGCCCGCCGTAGAGCCGTTGCATACACTGCACTAGGAACTCAACATCGCGTATGCCGCCGCGAGCCAACTTGACGTTGAGGTCCGATTTGCCGCGCAAGCCTAGATCTCGCCGCATCCGGTCTCGAGTTTGGGCCATTCGCTCGACGGTCGAGAAGTCCGTGGTTGTCTGGTAGATCAAATGTTCGACCAGTTTCAGGAAACTGTGCCCCAGCTGTGACGATCCCGCGGCGGGGCGCGCCTTGATGAGCATCTGCAGTTCCCAATCCCGAGCGCGGTCGTGGTAGTACTGCAGCATCGACTTAAGCGGGAGCACGAGTTCGCCGCTGCTTCCTTCCGGCCGGAGCCGCAAGTCGACCCGGTAGCAAGACCCTTCCACGGTCGGGTGCGACAGCGCCGACGTCAGACGGTGGGCAAGCTGGGTGGCGAAGTCACGGTTTGAAACCCGGATCGGCCCGGCCGTTTCACCGTCGTGGGTGTAGAGAAACATGAGGTCGATGTCAGAGCTGTAGTTGAGCTCGAGAGCACCTAGTTTCCCCAGCGCCACGACGGCGAACTCGCATTCGATCGGCCCGGTTTCAGGCGGTCCCAACGGCCGCCCAAACCGCTGCGAGAGTTGCTGTTGAAGCTGCTCTTGCGCGCCCTGTAAGATCGCGTCCGCGAGATTGGATAATTCCAGGGTGACCTCGGCCAGGGTTGCGAGACCCAGAAGGTCGCGCAGCGCGATTCGCAGAACATGCATCCTCTTAAAGCGCCCCAGAGTCCGAGCGACTTCCACCTCGCTCGAAGATGTATCCAACCAGCCCAAGTCTGAGCGCATCTCCTCGCGTGACAGTACTCGATACAACTTCTCTTCCCCGAGCGCCCACTCGAGTAGCTCGGGGTGGCGGTAGAGAGTTTCCGCTAGAAAATGGCTATGAGAGAAAATCGCCAGGGCCGCCCGCAGGCGGCTAACCGGAAAGAATAGATCCCGCAGGGGTTGACCGCTGGTCTTGCCGTAGCGCTCTAGGTGGTTGAGAGCCGAATCGGGATCGGGAACCTGCCGAATGAGACGCTCCAGAGTATCGAGACCGTTCTCGGGGAGGTGAGGCTCCAGGCTCCTGACGTTCTTCCGCGCCCCGGCTGGGTCTCGGAACGCCACTCCCTGGAACAGTGGGTCCATCGTTTCTGAAGATACCGCAGCCGGCGTGACTTCACCTAGCCCGCTTTGCTTAAAAGAATGCGCGACCGTGTTTCAGGATCACCTTGTGTTGGAAACACTCCCTCTTTTAGGATCATCTTGCATTGGACAACTCTCTGGCTTGCCCCCGCTATCGATTGCCGCTACAATGTCCCTGCGATTTGGCGGTCGGGGTCCAACTTCGCCGTTGACCGCCGGTCCTTCGCACAGAGCGACAGCGAAATCTTCGCTTACAAGGGAGAAGTCTGATGGATCGAGAGAGAGCTCGAAGTCGCCTGTCTGGCTGCTACGTGACGGTCCCGACGATGTTCCGGGACGAGGATCTGGAGGTAGATCTCGAAGCAACCCGGCAGCACGTGCGGTTTTTGATTGACGCCGGTATCAACGAAAGTAACGGCGTGATCTTGGCTGTCGGCGCGGCGGGTGATTTCCCCACGATGAGCTTCGAAGAGCGCTTGCGCGTGGCCGAAGCGATTATCCAGGAGGCCAACGGTAGGATTCCCGTCGTGATGGGCGTTCAGACAACGAATACCCGTGAACTGGTCGAACTGATACGCGCCGCCAAAACACTCGGCGCCGAGTATGTCCAGGTCTCACCGCCGTACTATTACATGCACACCGCGGAAGATTTTCTCGAATATGCGATAGCCGCGGCAGAAGCCGCGGATATAGGAGTTGTCGTTTACAACACCTTCTGGACAAGCCACAACGTTTCGTTGGACGTCGTCGAGCGCCTTTGCGAGTTGCCCAACGTGGTTGGCCTCAAATGGGCTGTTCCCACGGCGCTTTTCATGGAATCCGAACAGGTCGTTTCACGTTTCGCCGAGCGGCTGTGCATCATCGACAACCAACTCCGCTTTGTCACCAGCCACATCCTTGGTGCACGCGGCATCGAAGTACACACTTGCAATTACTGGCCGCAGTGGGGCGTGCGGCTGTGGGAGCTGCTCGAGAGCCGGCGCTACATTGAGGCGCAGAAAGAACTTGTGCATGTCGCGATGCCCTTCTACACACTGTGGAAGGAGATGTTTGAGTACACCGGCGGCGATGGATACCTCGACAAGCTCTGCATGGAATTGGTCGGGCTGCCCTCCAGCCGCTGCCGCCCGCCCACTCGGGACGTTCGGGGTGAATATCGTGAAAGGGTACGCCAGATGCTGGTCGAAAGCGGAGTACCGGGAGTTGTCGGCAGCCCGACTCCGGAGGAGGCCGCGCAGCGAGCCTCCTGAATATCACCACAGAATTCGTAGGTAAGCGGCACGGCGGCGAATGAGTCGGCCGTAAGCGGCGCTGCCGTTCGGCAGCAATCCACTCGTTGGGGTGACCACGCTGTTGCAAGGTTCCTTCAGAACGGGCAGAGAGAAGCGCCGGCCAACGGCCCCTTGAGCGATTAGACCTAATGACGCCCACGATGACCCTTTGTTTGCTGTCCGCCGGGGGCTTTTTGCTCACCGGCATGCTCCTCGGGGTCTGGAAATATCACAGCATGATGACTCGCCCCGACCACCGAGCGCACATCTACGTCGATCAGGCTCATCGAGCAGCGCTATGGTATAGCTTCGCCTCCATTGTGCTGATGACTCTGGCGGAGCACTGCGCCTTTACGCAGACGGTTCAGTTGTGGGCCGCGGGCGTTACTCTGTTTCTGTTTGCCTCGGCGCTCGTGAACTACATCGGGCACGGCTTCAAACAGGACACCGAGAACCAGTTTCGGGAACGCAACTTCACAACGACGTGGTCGATGTACCTGTTGATCGCGGGGGAAGTCGCCGGAGTCAGCGTGCTTCTCGCTGGAGTCGTGGTGGGACTCCGGGAGGGATCATGAGCCGCGGAAACCAATCTGCATGCCTACTTGCACGCGGGCGAAGCGCTCAAGTCCTACGTTAAACCCCAAAAGGGAGGGAGTCCGCTTTGAAAACCACCGCTTTCGTATTTGCGTTCCTACTTGTCTGCGCCCTGCAAAGTTGCAGCGATTTGGGGACCCAAGGTAACGAGGCTCCCGCCAAGGCCGACCCTCTTTTCGAAAAGCTCACGGTGTTCTCGGCCGGCGAGAACGGCTACTACTGCTTTCGGATTCCAGCGCTCGTCGTCTCGGCCGAGGGAACTATACTGGCCTTCTCGGAAGCGAGGAAACTAACCTGTCACGATGACGCGGAGATTGACCTTGTGCTGAAACGGAGTTTCGACCGAGGTAAGACATGGCAAGACCTGCAAGTGCTTTTTGACTACGGAACCGACTCCGTGAATCAGCCTGCCCCGGTGCTTGATCGAGAGACCGGGGAGGTTGTGCTGGTCTTCTGTAGAAATAACCAACGCGTCTTTGTTACGAAAACCTCGGACGACGGCGTAACGTGGTCCGGGCCGGCGGAGATTACCAATGACGTCGTCGACCCGGCGTGGAGCTATCTCGGGAGCGGTCCAGGCCACGGAATTCAACTGAGCAGCGGTAGGCTTCTGATTCCTAGCTGGGGAGACGTGAGCCCCGGCCCCGCAACCTGGCCGCGGCCGGGCTGGGGTGGCGAGCAGTTTTCTTACGTGATGTATAGCGATGACCACGGCGCTACTTGGAAGCGAGGAAAGTCACTCGATATGGACTTATCGGACGAGGCTATGGCGGTCGAAACCGCAGACGGTTCTATCTATATGAACATGCGCAGCCGCCAGGAAAAGAGGATGCGGGCTTTCACCTGGAGTGAAGACGGCGGCGTTTCTTGGTCGCCCGTTGAGTTCGATCAAAGCCTGCCCGAGCCCTCGGTTCAGGGAAGTGTAATTCGCTTCACCGACCAAGAACAATTCTCGAAGAATCGCGTGCTTCTCGCACACCCCTCTAGCCAGACGGAGCGAAAACAGTTCACCGTGAGGATGAGCTACGACGAGTGCAAGACATGGCCGGTCTCGAAGGTCGTTCACGAGGGTTCGGCGGCCTATTCTGACTTGGCGATCGCCGACGACATGACCGTACTGTCCCTGTACGAAGCAGACCAATATTCCAGGTTGGCCCTGGCCCGTTTCAACCTGGAGTGGCTGACAGACGGAAACGACAGTCTGAAAAAGGTGAATCCGTAGCGGGAGTCGTCGACTTCAGTGCCTCTGCATCTGAGTTTCCGGCAGGCTGTTGTTAAGAACGAAACGGCAAGGCGTTTCCCCGCTCAGTCGAAAACCTACCCACGTTCATCCCGGTGGGTGGGGCACAGGCTCAGCCGTAAGCTGACCGCTCACTGGCGTTCGCGGCTCCGAATCGCGCATGGCAAGAGTGTGCAAGAGCGAGGGGCTGAGCCTGGAACGCTAGTGACAGGCCAAGTATCCGGCGCGGCCGTGGCCCCGTGGCCACAGGGTAGAAAACCCGCCGGTTTTCGCCCCTTTGGGTGGGCCCCGAGGCCCATGGGCGCTCCCTTGGGATCTGGAGGGGGGCGCCGGGAGCCGACGAACTGATTCCATGGCCATCCAAGTCAGTCGCTTGACACCAGTTGAGACGGCGCCGGTCGAGACCCAATACCGCCGCATTCGCACCGCGATCCCGGTCCCGGAATCGATCGACCTTATCGAACGCTTGCGGAGGGTGGAGCCTCGCTCGATGCTGGGGATGCCGCCAGTCGTGTGGGAACAAGCCGAAGGCTTTCTGATCCGCGACCCCTACGGCAATCAATGGATCGATCTGACGAGCGGCATCGTCATGGCCAACTCGGGGCATGGTCATCCGCGGGTCATGCAAGCCATCCGGGACCAGTTGGAGTCGCAGCTTATTTTCAGCTACGCCTTTCCAACGCGCGTCCGTGAGCAGGTCCTACAACGCTTGGTAGAGATTGCCCCACCCGGACTCGACAAAGCCATTCTGTTTTCCTCAGGGACCGAAGCCACCGAATGTTGCATCAGCCTGATGCGAAAACATGGATCGAGACAGTCTGCTGAGAAGGTCGGCATCGTCTCGATCGAAAGCTCCTACCATGGCCGAACGCTGTCGGCGAAGTTCGCCGGCGGTTCCCCCGGACCGGCGGACGGCCTCGATCGCGCGTCCGTCTCGCAGACGCAACTGCCTTTGCCGGGCAGCCCTGAGTCCCAAGGCTTTGAGCGTGACTTGCAGCAACGTGGGGTCAACCCTGAGACCACGGCGGGCATCATTTTCGAATCAATCCCCGGCTGGTCGACGACCCTGTATCCAAGGGAGTACGTAAGCGACTTGACGCGCTGGGCGCAAAAACACGGTGCCCTCGTCGCGGTAGACGAAGTGCAGGCAGGCATGGGTCGCACCGGCCGCTGGTTTGCGTTTGAGCACTACGGCATCACGCCTGATCTGATCGCCTGTGGTAAAGGCTTGAGTTCCAGCCTTCCGGCCTCGGCGGTCATGGGCCGCAACGAAGTCATGGATCTCGCCGAACCGGGGGAAATGTCGAGTACTTTTGGAGGGAATCCGCTAAGCGCCGCGGCCGTACTGGCGAATCTCGACGTATTGCGGGACGAAAAACTCGTCGAGCGTTCCGCTTCGTTGGGTGAAAAGTTGGGTGATGTCCTCGGTAAGAAGGTGGAGAAAGTGGAGAAACATGACCGCTACGTCGGCCGGCTGGAGGGGCGCGGGCTGTTTTACTCCCTGCACCTAAAAAATCCTGACAGCGGTGAGCCCTTGGGGGAACTCTGCGATGAGATGGCCATGGAGTGTGTGCGCAGGGGAGTCATGCTGTTCGTCACCGGCAGGGGGTTCATCAAGTTCGCGCCACCCTTGATCATTGAGGAAGCGGCGTTGATGGAGGCGGTGGAGGTAGTGACTGACGTAGTCGAGGAGATGTTACGGCAAGAGTAGGGACCTCTGATCGGGGAGACCACTCAAGAGCGAATGGGCCGACGTTTACTTGGCAAGCTTTGAACGGGCGCACTTAACTAAGAGGCAGGGACTCGGCTGGAAGTTTGTGCGGTGGGATACTTGTGAGGATGACTGGGAAGCGATTTTCAGCTATGCGGGGAGTTGGGCGAGTTTGGGCAGGGGGGTGCGAATAATCAATGAGAAGGACGAGACAAACCAGAAATCCAGAAGATCACGTTTACAACGGAAGGGAGAAGGGGAATCCGGAGAGATACGATGACACTCCATACGCCGCTCTGCGATCTACTGGAAATCGAGTTGCCCGTCCTCTGCGCTCCAATGGGTTTCGTAACGGGACCTGAGTTGGCGGCGGCTGTCAGCGAGGCAGGAGGCTTGGGCATCATGTCATTCAGCCGGAATCCGCCCGAGGTCCTTCGCCGCGAGATCCGCTCTCTTCAGAAGCGCACCGATCGACCCTTCGGCGTTAACATGCTGCTCCCCGTCGGGGTCGAAGAGCACGTTGCAGTCTGTCTTGGAGAACGCGTACCCCTGTTGTCGCTCTTCTGGGGTGACCCATCACCTTTTGTCGAGCCCGCCCATGCGGCGGGAGTCAGAGTTATTCACCAGGTGGGTTCGGTACCGGAAGCTCAGGCGGCTGTCCGGTCGGGTGTGGACGTTATCATCGCCCAGGGAGTAGAGGCTGGGGGCCATGTCCGAGGTGGCGTGTCAACTTTCGCCTTGGTTCCCCGCGTCGTCGACGCTGTCGCACCTACACCAGTCGTTGCTGCCGGAGGGATCGCGGACGCCCGCGGCCTCGTGGCGGCCTTAGCACTTGGCGCACAGGCAGTGGTTTTCGGTACTCGTTTTCTGGCGGCGACCGAGGCGCGGACACACCCCGTCTACCAAGAAAGAATCCTGGCGGCGGGGGAGGAAGACACGGTTCGCACCACACTGTTCGGATACACTTGGTCCAACGCACCTCACCGTGTCTTAAACACGCCATTCGTACAAAAGTGGCTGCATCAAGAACAGCGCGGCAACGAAGCGTGTCCCGATGAGCCGATCATTGGAGAAACCTGTGTTGGCGGCGAACAGACCCCGGTGCGTCGATTCATGGGCTATACCCCGAACCAGGAAACCACCGGAGACATCGACTCCATGGCCCTCTACGCTGGCCAGGGAGTCGGGCTGGTCCACGAGGTGAAACCAGCCGCCGAAATCATTCGGAAGCTGGTCAGCGACGCTCAAGACCTTCTCAAGAAGTGATAGGCGTCAAATCCGGTTAGCCCCATGAAAGTGTAAGAATCCGCGCGGGGCTGTAGAAGTTTTTAGCTCTTAAACCCGAGCGTACTTGCGCAGAACTTTCGCGTCCGGCGGCGCCTGACGATGGGAGTAGGAGAACGTAACTTCACCTACGTAGAGGTCGCCGCGGGAGTCCGACGCTATGCCGTGAGGAGCAAAAAAACGGCCTGCCCCTTGTGGGTCTTCCTCGCCCCATTCAGACTGCACATTCCCCTCCAGGTCGCGGACAGTAATGCGCGCGCCGTGTTGATCGAGCCTCGCTTCTTTTCCAAACATGAAGATCCCGCCTACTTCGCCAACATATAGGTTTTGCTCCGGGTCCTGACAAATAGCGTCGGGCCACCAGATGTCGTTCCACTGCGTTAGGAATTCGCCCTCCGGAGAGAAAATCTGAATGCGCTGGTTCTGACGATCGCCCACGTAGACCCGTCCCTGATTGTCGACGAAGACACAGTGAGGTTGATGGAACTGGCCCGGTTGTTCCCCGGGCTCGCCCCAGGAACGCAGCAGCCGACCTTCAGCAGTAAACTTGTGGATTCGGGCGTTCCCATAGCCATCCGAGACATAAATGTCGCCTTCCGGGGAGAGCGCCACGTCCGTCGGCCGATTGAACGGCGGTCCCCCATGCTGCACGGTTTTCCAGTCGGGCGGGACATAGCCCGTCTCCGCCACGCCATTCTCTGGTGCAATGGTCATCAGGAGCTTGCCGTCGGTGGTGCACTTATGCACTCGGTGCCCCTCGTCATCGACGCAGTAGACGGCATCGTTGGGACCGATCAGGATCATATGAGGACGCACGAACATACCTTCTCCCCACGATCCCAGGAAACGGCCGTCTCGGTCGAAAACGACAACGGGATGCTCGGACCGACAGAAAGCATAGACGCGGTCCTGGGAGTCAACGGCGATCCCGGGAACCTCTCCCAGCTCCCAATCGGGCGGCAATTGCGCCCACCCTTCGACTTCTTCGTAAATGAACTTGCCGCTTCCTAATTTCACTGGCTTTTCGCTCATGGTTCGCGCTTGTCCTCAAGCAATCCGCGGATCGTTTCTGCCGACCATCGCGCTCACAATCCAGTCTCCGTCTCGAACAGGCCATCAACAAAGGCCCTGGCGTCGGCCAGCGCCTTACGGGGCTCGATCTCGTACCCCCATCCGGGCGACTCATCCTCGACGGAAAGGAATCCCTGGTAATCAACTTCCCGCACGACTGACAACAGTCGCTTGAAGTCCACGTCGCCCATGCCGAGCGGAGGACACTCGAAGTTTTCCTGTCGGCCCCGGGCGTCTTTCAGGTGGATGTGGACGATGCGGTCACTGAACGTCGCGAAAGCTCTCGCGACGTCCTCGCCTCGAATGTGAAAGTGAGCCGAGTCAAACAGCAGTCCCAGCGAGTCCAGACCATCGTAGCTTAACAGGCGATGCACACCACTGGTGCCGAATATCAGAACACCCGGCTGTGAGGCTGCTTCGACTGCGATCGTCACGCCCAGTGAATCCGCCACGGGGAGCAGTTCCCGCAGAGCCTGGATGAAGCGGTCCCAGTAGACGCTTTCCCACCCGTAGAACTCCTTTTTGCCGGCGCCGATCACGACATGACGAGCTCCCAAGTCGGAGGCCAATTGTAGTGCGCCCTTAACGTAGTCAATGTTGGCTCGTCTCTTCTCCGGCCGGGGATCGATCAGCGAATTGTGTGCGTTGAGGGCGACGATAGGGATACCTGCCTGCTCGGCACACTTGCGAACCTCTCGGCGCAGGGATCCGTCAGCCTCGGGGGTCAGGTGAGGCGGAGGCAAGGGCAGGAACGGAGGGCCGCCCGTCTCGGCGCTGATGTCAATGCCTTCGTAGCCGGCCTCCGCCGCGACGCGTATCGCTTCTTGAACAGGAAGCTTGCTCAACAGCGTGGAATTGAAACTCAGTCCCGGTTTCATCAAGGTGGTCTCAGTTGCGAGCTATTTCGATCAGTTCCCTAAGCGGCGTCCGTTCTCGGGAAACAGCCTCTCGGGAGGGCCCTGTGTCGGCAGGTCTTCGGAATAAACATCAAATCGGCAACTGTTTGACACCGCGGAGATTATCGCATACACTTGGCTGCGCGCACCGAGTCCGGTCTAGGCGTCCAAGCGGGATGGGCCGGCCCTCAGCCGATTGGCTCCGTAGCCAGGGGGTCCCATCAGCGGCGGTGAATCTGGAGAAAGATCCCATGAAGGCAGCCATTCTGAAAGAGCTGGGTGGTCCTCTCCAAATCGAGGAGGTTCCCAACCCAGCGATCGAGTCAGACGAAGTACTGGTTCAGGTAATGGCCTGCGGGACCGACGGGACTGACCTAAAGATGGTCGATGGGTTCGGCTACACGCCCGAACTGCCGTTCATCTTGGGTCACGAGATAGCCGGCGTCGTGGCGGAGGTCGGATCTGGGGTAACCACGCTTCAGCCGGGCGACCGGGTGATTGCCTACAATTTCTTCACTTGCGGCGGATGTCGATTCTGCCTCACTCATCGCGAACAGTTGTGCGTGGATATGGCGGGCGTCATGGGCGCTCGGAACAAGCACGGAGGCCACGCCGAGTACGTCGGCGTTCCAGCACGCCAGCTCGTTCCGCTCCCGGACAACGTCTCGTGGCTCGACGCTGCCGTTATCCCGGATGCGGTAATCACCGCGCTGCACGCCGTGGACCGGGCGAGAGTGCAACTTGGTGAGACGGTGGTCATCATCGGGGTGGGCGGCGTGGGTTCATCGGCCGTCCAGATTGCGAAGCTATCGGGAGCAAGAGTGGTCGCTGTAGACCGAACCGCTGAAAAAGTCGAACGCGCCTACGACATGGGAGCTGACGTCGGCATCAACAACGCCGAGACGGACGTTGCAAAATCTGTCCAGGATCTCACGGCGGGACTCGGTGCCGACTGTGTGATCGACTGCGTGGGACTGGAGCAAAGTTTGGCGGCGGGCATCGACTCTCTTCGCCCGGGGGGAAGGCTGACCGTGCTAGGCTACACGCCTGAACTCTACGGGGTCAACGGCAAGAGGCTGGCTCAGAATGAGCTGGAGATCATTGGCACGCGGTGCGGGAGGCTGCAAGACTTGATCAACGCTGTGCGACTCGTCGCAGACGGAAAGATAAAGTCGATCGTCACCGAAGTCTATCCGCTCGAGGAAATCAACGAAGCTATGGGGGCGCTGCGAGCGGGGAAGGTTCTCGGGCGGGCGGTGCTGCTGACTCCCGCGGGTCAAGAGGCTGTCAGCCGGGCGTGAGTCGAACACCGAGCCGCGAGTGTGAGCGAGCGGTCCAGAGATGACGTCGCTCAAGGCGGATGAATTCGCGTATACCTCAATGCCGCCACCCGGAATGGAAACGAAACTTTCCCTCCGACGTGCATAGTTGGCTAAGAGTTCAAGATGCTGACCACCGCCGTCGCCGAAGCAGGATACTCGAGGCGCGGTTCACCACTACAGACCGGAACACCAAAAGGAATGGAGCTGGTTCATGGATAAACTGATCATCACCGTCACCTGTGACTCCAAGATGTCGTTCCCGGGCAATCCCCACTGTCCGGAGCCCAGCGACACAAAGGCCGTGGCCGACGAGTACATCCGAGCTATGAATGCGGGAGCGGCTATTGCTCACACGCACGGTTCCTACACCAGCGACCCGGAGATACAGCCTGACGGCCGGAAGCTGCAAATCCCCGTGGTCGAAGGCTGGCACGATATCGTCGGAAGGATCCGGTCGGCGGGTGATCCCATCCTTCAGTTCGGGCTGGCCAGCATGCGTCTGGAACAAAAACTGGAGCTGTGGAAAGACCTCGGCGCTGACATGAGCTCCATCGCTTTCAACTCCCACGACGAATACTTCCATCCGGATCCGGCTTACCCTCCGAATGAGGTCTACGCCGTTCACCCGGTCTCAGAGCTAAAACAATACGCCCAGCTCGCCAACGAATACGGGGTCAAGCTGGAGATCGAGGCCTTCCATACCGGAGCTTTTTGGAATATCAACAAGCTGCGCGAGGAGCCGGGACTTTTGCCCGACCCACTTTGGATTACCTTGTTCCTGGGCTGGCCGGGAGGATCTTGGACGCCGCCTACGGCCGCCGGTCTGCAGTACCTGGTAGACAATCTTCCGCCGCGCGCCAATTGGAACATGAGCTGCATGGACCCGTCCGTCTACTGGTCCGTCGTGGCCCACTCGATCGCCCTCGGTGGTCACGTACGCATCGGCATGGAAGACTGTCCGTATCTAGAGAACGGAGAGTTTGCGACAACCAACGCCCTGCTCGTGGAAAAGGCGGTCCGCATCGCGCAAGAGGTGGGGAGAGCGATCGCTTCGCCCGACGAGGCACGCCAGATGACCGGACTGCCCAAAGGAACTGCAGCCACAAGCTAGCGCCTTATCGCGGTCGTCTTATCAATGGTCTAAGAAGTTGAGGGCTGCAGGGCCAACACTGCCTTGGGGATGTCGTTCGGGATAGTGCTTCTCACGCTTCATCGCAGTTAACCTCACGCTTTGCTGTAGTAGACAACCCAAGTAGCTTGTCTCAATGGGTTAGAAGCAGAAGGATCGCGTGTCAGTGGAACACGCTCCCTGCCGGTGGCCCACAGATCAAAACATTTATGTCCTCTCTTGTATTTGCATTTTCCACCCCACCCATGACACAATACACGAGGCGAACAAAAGACGAATACAGAGATCCCCTTGTCTGCCTCTACTCAGCTCGATGCCCTTCAGACTCTGCTCCGCAAACAGGGCTTAGGATCTGCTTTGCGGTCGGTTTCGGCTAAGCGATATCCACCCGCTGCGACCGGTTTTGCCGAGCTGGATGCCTTGCTAGGCGGTGGGATTCCACGCGGGCAGATCACCGAGCTAGTGGGAAAAGCTTCTTCAGGTTGCACGAGCGTAGTGCTGTCGCTACTGGCGGAAGCGACAGCTCGCCAGGAAGTAGCGGCCTACATTGACGCTGCGGATTGCTTTGATCCGCCGTCAGCCGAAAGAGCGGGGGTAAAGCTGGATCGGCTACTGTGGGTGCGCTGCGGAGACGAGAAGACGCCGGGGGTCAGGGGTCAGGTATCAGGAAAAACCGGTGGGACAGGCATCCTTGGCTGTTCACTTCCGAGCCGCGACCGTGCGGGAGTAGTCCAGCCGGTGGACGTCGATATTCCCGAAGAGGGCACGGCATGCCGTGCCCCTACAACAGAAAAATCGCCCTCCTCGATCCGCGGCTCGACCGATCAACGGTTCAACCGATCAACGGCTTGCGGTTCACGGTTCACGGTTCACGAGCGACAAGCCTGGCAGGCCGTCAACCTGGTGGCCGCGGCCGGAGGATTTGGCCCCATCGTCCTTGATTTGAGCGGGCTTTCGCAGTGGAAACTCCGGCCATGGCGGAACCGCCAGTGGATGCGGCTTCTGCGTGTGATGGAAGACAGCTCAACCGCACTACTGATTATCTCCACCCAGCATCTGACTTCCACCGTTTCGGGCTTGGTATTGGAGCTATCACGCGAGAAAACAGACTGGGCAGAGAAACAGGGCTTTTCCTTTCTATTGAACGGGATCACGAGCAAAGGGCGAATTTTGCATCAGCGGCGGTTGTCTCGGTAGCACTACCGAGTGCTTCGGTGGCGACAAACACTCGTGTTTGTCCTGGGTGGCGGTGCAGGCAAGCTTCAGCTTGTCATTTGCCCGGCCGGCAGGATTGCCGGCCGCTACTCGAAACCAGGACCGCCAAGAGTGGCGGTCACTACCGATGGGTACATATTGTCCCGTGCGAATTTATGGAAAAGATCGTACATCGACATTACTGGGCAGGCGCAGCGGCCTGCCCCTACAGTTTTGTCGTGAGAAACGCGAGCTAGCAGTTCCCTGATGAAGTTGGAAAACACCTGACCATGCAGCAGCTCTACACCTGTCTCTACATTCCTGACTTTCCCGTGGCGGCACTGCTGCGCCACGAGCGGAATCGATGCATTCCACCAGTGGCTGTCTATACCGGCATGGCGCCGAACTGTTTCGTCTATGCCGCTAATCGAGTTGCACGTACCGGCGGGGTCAAAGAAGGCATGCCCCTGGCAGAGGCCAAAGCACGTTTTGCGGCTTCGAAAATAGCTCCTGCTCAACAGGCGGAAAAGCAGCGCGACGACGGCAAGAGCAGGGGTATTCGTCCTTACCGGCTGCGGCCGGCGAGTCCCATGGCCGCGATGGGTGGAACCAGCGATCAGGAACAAGGGACAAGGAACAAGGAGATAGCGGCCGACACGCTTGGTGGTCCATCAGGGCATAACGAAGAGGCGTCAGGCGCCGGGTTCCAGGAGTCTGGGGAAACTGGTGGGACAGGCAATTCTGCTTGTCCGCTCCCGAGCCGCGGCCGTGAGAGAGAGGTCCAGCCGACTAGCGTCAACATCATGCCCAAGGGCACAGCATGCCGTGCTCCTACAAGGACTCGCGAAAGCGGTGTGACAGCGGGCAGCTCTCCGCTAGGCGGAGAGCTGCCCCACGCGCCAGGGATCAAAGACCACAGGAAAACACCGGCTCAACGGATCAACAGGTCACCCGATCAACGGTTTACGGCTCACGGCTTACGGCTTCATGGTTCACGGCTCACCGTTCACGAATTCAACGACACACTGCGGATTTACCCCCGCGATCCTGAGGCCGAAAGACTGGCTCAGCAGGAACTGCTCGAACTTGCACTTACCATCTCCCCGCGAGCAGAAGACACTGCGCCGGGACTTATTATCCTCGACATGGCTGGACTGCCTGACCCTCATGCTTCGGCAAGCGACTTCTCCCTGGGCACCGAGAAACTAGGACTAGAGGCCCATGTCGCTGTCTCCCAAAACCGTTTCGTGGCCCTTTGCGCCGCTCGCACACAGCCGGGTCTCACCCATGTATTTCCTGGGGAAGAAGCCGGCTTCTTGCAGGCGCTGCCTCTCGACGTCCTACCACTCGACCCCAAGGAAGAAGAAACTCTGGAGCGGTGGGGAATTCGCACGGTAGGCGAGCTAGCCCGGCTGCCGGAAAATTCCCTAGTGGCCCGTTTCGGAGAGCGTGGCGGGCAACTCGTGAAGCTGGCCCGGGGGCAGGAAGAGTCCGTGCTGTGTCCTTATGAACCGCCTCCGGCACTGGAAGAAAGAATGGACTTCGACTGGCAGGTAGCCGAGCTTGAATCACTTTCTTTTCTACTCTCAGATTTATTAAACCGCCTTTGCTGGAAGCTCGAAGGACACCGTCTAGCCGCCGAAGAGATTCGCCTTTCGCTGAAGCTGGCTGACGGAAGCTGGTTTGAACGCGCGGTGTCGCTGTCCTCTCCCCTGACGGATCCGCGGGTCTTGCTGACGCTGCTGCGGTTGGATTTGGCGGCGCATCCACCCGGCGAGGCCATTGAAGGGGCAAAGGTTTCCGCGCAACCCACCCCAAGGCGGATGGTACAGTTCTGCTTGTTCGAACCGCCGTTGCCGAGTCCGGAAAAGCTCGCAGTCACTCTTGCCAGACTGTCAAACCTCGTCGGCTCCGGCCGTGTCGGCGCACCGGTCGCTGTCGATACACACCGCCCAGGCGCGTTTGCCGTCACCGCCTTCGCACCGGTGAACGGCAAGGGCAAAAGACAAGGGACAAGGGATAAGAAGGTAGGGACCGGCAATCCTGCCGGTCCGCTTCCGAGCCGCGACCGTAAGGGAGCGGTCCAGCCGATGGACGCCGATATCCCTCGAAAGGACGCGGCATGCCGTGCCCCTACAGGAATCCAAGAAAGCGATGTGACAGTGGGCTTCTCACCACCGAGCGGTGAGAAGCCTCCCCCCTCAATCACAACCGCGGCTACCGCCACGCAGGCAAGCATACCGGCGCCACAAACCGGCGCCACTCCCTCTCGGTTTAACGAATCCCCAGCTCACGGTTCACGGCTTACGGCTCATGTTTCCACGGTTCACGGTCAATCCCGTCAGTCGTCGGCTTTCCGATGCTTCCGTCCATCACCGGAAGCGGAAGTCTTTTTACGCGGTTCACAGCCTGTGTACGTAACCGCGGCAGAGATTCAAGGCCGTGTTCACGCTCGCGCCGGCCCATGGCGGATCTGCGGCGAATGGTGGACGGAAAACGGCTGGGACTACGAAGAGTGGGACGTTGAAGTCGATGGCCGGCTATATCGCATCTGCTGCGAGCGGTCGACGCAAAACTGGTATGTGACGGGGATGTATGACTAGGTGTCGAGGGACAAGAGGGTGTCGGGTGATCCGGGTTCGTGCCACGCCCTTCCGAGCTGTGACCGTGAGAGAGTGTCGATGAACCTGCGGCGCACCCATAGGGATGAAAAAACTGGCGGGTTTCGACGGAGCGGGTCATAGGACCGGCGACTGGCCTGCGCACATCCATGGGAGCGGCGGGTTTTCGAAATGTCGTTACGGATAGTTGGCCTGTCACTGGCGTTCCAGGCTCTGTTGCCTGCTCTCGCACTCCCTCACAACAAGCGAATCAGAGCCGCGAACGCCAGTGAGCGGTCAGGCGTACGGCCAGGCCTGTGCTCCGCCCAAAGGGATGAACGCGAGCGGGTTTTCGACGGAGCGGTTGCTGCCAGGAACGCAATCAACTCGTGTGGTGGCGCCGTCCTGTGTGGTATCGGCTCGTCGGGATAAGAGAGCGGCTCTCCAGTGAAAAAGGCCTAACTGCCGGCGGGTGCGCTCAGGTGGCTACGCCAGGATTGTCAACTCGAATCCTGTGGTCTTCAGACGCCGAAATCCTTTGTCAAAGGAGACCAATCTCCAAGAGCGAACCCCAGAGAAGGCCGCCAGATAGGCGTCGGTCCAGAGATTTTTGCCGGCAAAAGCAGACAGCGAGTGCTGCTTCCATACCCCTTCAACTTCGGGCCGCTCGGGGGCGAAAAAGACCCGGTGGTCGCGAGACAGCCTTTCGTAGATCTTCCAAGCCTCCCGCTGACTCATGGCATCTTCCCCCATGACTTTGGGGTTGCTGATCAGTCGGAGAAAACCCATCTGCGTGATGCGGCAAAAAGCAGCTGAGTTCCGTTCCAAGGAGAAGAACCATTCCCTTGCAATGGGGTGGTGGATGTGGCGATCCCAGGCGAGAGCGATCCAGACGTTGATGTCAGGTAAGCAGCTCTTCGATTTCAGCATTGGTGAGGTTGAGCGTGCCCGGTCGCTTGGATCGGATCAAGGGAAGCTGAACCGAGTAGTCACGGGAGGTTTCCTGTTTAGAGATTGCAGATTCAATAGCCCCGGTGACGAACTCCTTGAGACTGATTCCGCGGAGCGCGGCCGTGGCTTTCATCCGGCGGAACAGAGGATCAGGCAGATCAACAGTGGTACGCATAATCTCAGCTTAGCATAAAAACATAAAACTGGGCACCCCAGTGGGGTATTCATGTTCGCAGCCGTTGACCCTGCTTTTCCTGTCCCTGATCCCTAACCATGCACATCGAACTCCACACGGCCACTAGCTTCAGCTTTCTCGAAGGCGCTTCCCTGCCCGAGGATCTCGTAACGGAAGCCGCTCGCCTCGGCTATCCTGCGCTGGCGCTGTGCGACCGCGATGGCGTCTACGGAGCACCACGTTTCCACAAGGCGGCAACCGAGGCCGGGGTGCGGCCGCTGGTGGGGTGTGAGATTTCGCTGGACTTGGTAGCGACCGGCACTCCTGCCGGTCCTCCAAACCTTTCGAGCCGTGACGCTCGAAAAATCAAAAATCACAAGTTAGGCAAGCCGGTAATACGAGCAACGAAGCAACAGGGCATCGCATCCACGGCTCACGATTCACGGCTCACCGTCCTTGTCGAAAACCGCCGCGGCTACCAAAATCTTTGCCGGCTGTTGACCCGCATGCATTTGGGGGCGCCGAAGGGTGAGGGCCGTGCTAGCTGGGACGACATTGAAAGATACTCCGCGGGCTTGATTGCCTTGACGAACAATCTCCACGACGCCAATCGGCTACGCTCGATTTTCGGACCTAAGAATCTCTATGTCGAAATCCAGCGGCACTTCCGGCGCGAACAAGAAAGATACAATCGCGCCTTGATCGACTACGCCCGTTACTACGGCCTACCGCTGCTTGCGACCAACGGCGTTCGCTACACCAAAAAGTCCGGCCGTCGATTGTTCGATGCGCTGACCTGCATTCGCGAGAAGACAGTGCTTGACCAAGCCGGCCGGCTGCTCGATGCCAATGCCGAGCGGCATCTAAAAAGTCCGGCCGAGATGGCCGGGCTTTTTCGCGACCTCCCCGAAGCAATACGCAACACAAAGGATCTCGCTGCGCGGCTTGAGTTCACACTGGAGAATCTCGGCTACGAGTTCCCCAACTATCCGGTTCCGCTGGGCGAGACGATGATGTCGTACCTGTGCAAGATCACCGACCAAGGGGCTCGCGAACGTTACCGCCCTTACCACGAGCGGGCCCGCCGCCAAATCGAGCACGAGCTGCGGGTAATCGACAAGCTGAACCTGGCGGGCTACTTCCTGATCGTCTGGGACATGGTGCGTTTCTGCCGCGAGAATCGCATCCTGACGCAAGGACGCGGCTCGGCCGCCAATAGCGCCGTCTGCTACAGCCTAGGCATCACGGCTGTCGACCCGGTCGGCATGGAGTTGCTGTTTGAACGCTTTCTTTCCGAAGAACGCGGCGAATGGCCCGATATCGACATCGACCTGCCCAGCGGCGACCAGCGCGAAAAGGCGCTGCAGCACGTCTACGAGCAATATGGCCCGCGCGGCGCCGGCATGACGGCTAATGTCATTACCTACCGCGGCAAGAGCGCTGTCCGCGAAATCGGCAAAGTGCTCAGCTTCCCCGAGGAGATGGTCGGCCGTCTATCAAATTGCATTCACAGCTTTGAATACACCGACGATGCCGACAAGTTAGCGAACCAGGTGCGGACGGCCGGCTTTGATACTTCCCATCCGCGGGTCAAGCAACTGGTCAAACTGGTCAAACTATGTCTTGAGATTCAGAACTTGCCGCGGCATCTCGGGCAGCATTCGGGCGGCATGGTCATCTGCCGCGGCGATCTCGATTCGATTGTGCCGCTCGAAAACGCCCGCATGCCGGGACGCGTGGTGGTGCAGTGGGATAAAGACGACTGCACCGACCTGGGCATTATCAAAGTTGATCTATTGGGGCTGGGCATGATGGCGGCGCTCGAAGAATCGATTCAGATTATCCGATCGCGGGGAGGCGAGGTCGATTTAGCACATTTGCCTCCGGATGATCCGAAAACTTACGCCATGATCCAGAAAGCTGATACGATCGGCGCCTTCCAGATCGAAAGCCGGGCGCAGATGGCTACCCTGCCTCGGCTAAAGCCGAAGTGCTTTTACGACCTGGTGGTCGAGGTCGCGATCATTCGCCCGGGGCCTATCGTGGGAAACATGGTTCACCCTTACATTAACCGCCGCCTGGGACGCGAGCCGGTCTGCTATCCGCATCCCTCGCTGGAGCCGATCCTGAAACGTACTCTCGGGATACCGCTATTTCAGGAACAGTTGCTGCGTCTGGCGATGGTGGCAGCCGGCTTTACGGGCGGTGAAGCTGAAGAGCTGCGCCGTGCCATGGGGTTCAAGCGCTCCGCCGAGCGGATGCAGGCCATTGAAGAGAAACTGCGCCGGGGCTTGGCCGCCAATAACATCCATGGCCAGGCTGCTGAAGATATCGTCCGTTCGATTACATCGTTTGCGCTTTACGGATTTCCCGAATCACACGCCGCCAGTTTCGCCCTTCTGGCCTACGCTAGCTGCTACCTGAAGACTCACTATCCGGCAGCCTTCTATACAGCATTACTGAACTGCCAACCGATGGGCTTTTACAGCCCGGCCGTGCTGGTCAAAGACGCCCAGCGACACGGCATCCGCGTGCGTCCGATCGACGTGCAATTTTCCGATTTTCGCTGCAAGGTGGAAGACGAAGCTGGGGACAAGGCACAAGGCACAAAGGACAAGAAGGTAGGGACCGGCAATTCTGCTGGTCAAAAGATAGGGCGGGTCTCTAACCTGCCGAAGGGCACGGCATGCCGTGCCCCTACAGCAACGGACGACTGCACCATCCGGCTGGGATTGATGTACGTCTCCGGCCTGCGTGCTGGAACCGCCGAGGCTATCGAGCAAGAACGACGCAAGCAATCGTTCGCCTCGATCGACGATCTCGTGGGGCGAATCCAATTACGCAAACCCGAACTCGACACTCTCGCCGAGCTGGGCGCTTTGAACTCGCTTGGCAAGGGTCTGCACCGCCGCAAAGCTCTTTGGCAAATCGAAAAAGCCTGGCGTCCGACAGGGCCACTGTTTGAAGAAAGGGAAAAGGGAAAGAGGACAAGGGACAAGAAAGTAGGGACCGGTAATCCTGCCGGTCCATCAGAGCAAAGCTGGGAGGTGTCGGGGCCCAGGTTTCAAACGCCAGAACCAACCAGTGAGACAGGCAATCCCGCCGGTCGAATGGGAGAGCAGGCCTCTAGCCTGCCAATGGGCACGGCATGCCGTGCACCTACACAGCAGGCAAGAAAGTCTGCGCCACCACCGGGCGCCACTGCCAAGAAGAAGCAGTCGTTAGGTGACAAGTTTCAGGGGTCAAGAAAGAACCATGGTTCAACGGTTCAACAAACCAACGGATCCCCGGCTCGCGGTTCACGGTTTACGGCTCACGAGCAAGAGCCCTGCCCGCT
Organism: Bryobacterales bacterium; assembly: GCA_965248205.1. Classification (GTDB taxonomy): domain Bacteria; phylum Acidobacteriota; class Terriglobia; order Bryobacterales; family UBA6623. The sequence goes on along the minus strand of CBDFIS010000006.1, from coordinate 2,975,455 downwards.
GGCGCCGATGAATCCCCTCGAACGGCTTGACGCCGACTATCGTGGCTCAGGGATGACCACGGGACCCCATCCCATGCACTATCTTCGAGAACCGTTGCATGCCCTTGGCGTTCTGCCGGCGGTGCAACTCGAGCATCATCCCAATGGACGGTGGGTGCGAGTCGCCGGCGCCGTTATCACCCGACAACGTCCGGGAACGGCCAAAGGCTTCGTGTTCCTTACGCTAGAGGACGAAACCGGAGTGTCGAACGTCATCGTCACGCCGGACAAGTTTCAAGACAACCGCGTACTCGTTACCAGCGAACCGTTCTTGCTTGTCGAAGGAGTCTTGCAAAAACAAGACGGGGTCATTCACGTGCGAGCGAGGGTGATCAAGCCACTGAAGCACGTAACGTTAGAGATGGCAAGTCATGATTTTCATTGAAGCAAGGAATTGTCAGGTTCAGGACCAGCCGTCGCCCGAATGCCTCATACGAAAGCATCTTCCTTTCCTCGGACTAGGATGCCTCACTGAATCGGTTTGATGCCGAGCTGCTTGCAAATCTCAGCAGCCAGAAGATTATCGACCTCGATGTGACGAGGAACTGCAGTTTCCTTTCGATTGGCGGGATTCCAGTAGACGGAGTGCTTGGAACCTTCTCTTCGAAGCCGGCAACCTTGCTTTTTCAAATGCCGGATCAGTTGATGCCGCTTCAACGCGAGCCGGCTCCAACATTTATCGAGAGAGGCACTAACTCGATGAGGTCCGCTTCAGGGTCGCCTGCCTTAGGGTCAGGCACAGGAAGCGGACGTCCTTCTTCGAGATAACTCTCCGCTAGATCTTCCATCGCACTGGCGATCATCCGGCGCGCGTCGGCGAGATCAAACCCCTGAGTCAGCGCACCTGGAAAATCCAGGGCGTTTGCGACGACCATTCGGTCGGTCTTTGGAGGCAGGTAAAAAGCCACATGGTACCGAAGCATATTCCCAGTTTAATCCATCGCTCTCGCTACTCGCGCTCTGTTTCCAGCGCCCAGTCCTTGGGCCGCTCCAGGCCCTCCGGCAGGTTTGTGTCAGCGTCGCCGCTTGTTTCGTTGATCTGCTCTTGGGTGAGGTCCTCGGCGGTGCGTAGGTCGGCGCCGCTGAGGTTTGCGCCCACCAAGTCCACCCCGAGCATGCGGCAGCCGACAAGATTCGCACCGGTCAGGTTGGCGCCGCGCAAGTCGGCCGCATTGAGGTTCGCCATAATCAAACTCGCCCCGGCCAAGTCCGCCCCGGAGAGATTCGCTACCGCGAGGTCAGCCTGCCTGAGATCGGCTCTGGCAAGATCGGGCGACACACCGGGATTCTCCTGCCGCCATTCGTTCCACGCATCGACGCTACGCTTGAGAATATCGAGATGTTGCTGATTGGCCATAAGTGGCCTTCCAATGTAACAGAGGCCGGCTGCTCTATCATCCCTAGACCGTGCCCAACGCGTCAGCCTAATGACTGTGCCCCAACTTGCCGACAAAGACCGCCGGTGCTCTGGAGCGGTGATATCCGGTGATATGATCTAGGAGCCCAAGCGGCACTATGGAAGACAATGGGTTCGCACCCGCTCCAAAAGTCAACCGATATGAGGTTTAGGCATTTGGGGAGCCGCAGGTGAACGAAGACACCCGGGCGAAGATTCGCCGGACGCTGCTGCGGCTGCGGGCCGAAATGCTCGACCACCTAGAGCGCACAGCGGAAGATACGCGCTTTTGTACACGCTGCCTGCTCCCCTACCCGGAAGACGATTTCGAAGCCTACTATTTTTGCCCCTGGTGCTCTCTCTCGATCAACGGACGTGACGCCCAGATAGACGAGTCTCGCAAGATCATCGAGCACGAGCGTTACGGCAACGACGAGATTCAGTGCGGCGAGTGCGGCGGAGAGTACGAGCAGCCCACCAAGTACCCCTTCCAGTTCTGTCCCCACTGCGGGGCGCCATTCGCGGCGCAAGATGAGATTCTGATCGAGCTGCCGTTCTTGGTATAAGCAGCGGATCGGACGCACGTCGCAGCAGGAACTCCCTCTCGGGCTACCGCCTCCCTCGCACTCGCTTCCCCAACTCGCCAATCAGGCGAACGCACTCCGTCCGAGCCTCGGCGAAACCATCCGGCGTGACGTTGCCGGTGTTGACGTAGTCTATAGTCACTTGCTCGGCGGCAACGAACTCTTCGCAGGCCTGGGCGACTTCGGGAGCGATTTCGTGAGGAATATTCGTGACGCCGTTCGCGTCGCCATGAAGCAGGTCACCCGGATGGACCATCAATCCGCCAAGGCGCACCGGCACATGGAGATCAACGATTCGGGGATATCCGTGGGAACAAATCGCACCGTCGCTGAAACACGGGAAGTCAAGCGCGCGCACTTGCTCGAGATCCCGGGCTGTTCCACTAGTCACGAGACCGGCCGCGCCGAAAGCCTTGTACGTACTCACCATCACTTCACCAAACGTAGCGGCTGTCGGCGGGTCGTCAAGATCTTGGAAAACGACGACCACGGGTTGCGGCAGCCCGGCAAAGCCGGCCAGCTGGGCGTCGAGTGAAGAATAGACGTCCTCCTTTCCCGGCTTGGCGGACGATCGCAGCGTAGCGGTTGACGCGTACCCTACCATCGGCGGCAACGTCGGATAACAAGCCCGGATACGGGCATCCATATAGCCTTCTGTTTGCGGTCGGATCTGAAAAAGCTCGATGACGTTACAGATCGTCGGGGTGTCGTATTTGCGAAGTAGGCCGAGATCAGCTTCGGACAACTGAGATATTTCCACGGTTCCTCCAAGAGTGGCCGCCCGGCACGGCGACGCGGCAAGGATTGCAAGAACCGCGGAACGCCACGACCACGGAGCCAGTCGGCGTTACGGGCGGCTTGTGCATTGGCATCGACGCTGGGCAGCGCGAAGGCCTCAATTGTACACTCGGACCACCCTCGAGCGCGATCTATCACGCTCGCCCGTTTTCTCGCCACCTGACGACCGAAACGAGTGACGGGATGATGACTCTTTGTGGCTACCGCGTCGCCGATCACAACACCATCCGCAAGCGAGCGCCAATCGTTCGCGACGGGGCTATCGCAGTTCCCGAGAACAGGCCCGAGAAATTGATAAGGTTCAGTCGGTCGGTGGCGTTCAGCACGTCCAGTTGTAGCTTCAGCGAACGGTGGTCACGTTGCCAAAGCCCAACTCCAAGGGAAAGATCGAGACTGAAATTCGGGCGAACGCGGCCGCGCGCGAAATCGACCCGATCCAAAACGGCTGGGGTAATCATGACGGACCCGTCTTCGCCGCTGCCCGCTTGCTGAATGGGCTCTTGATCCACTGCCTCGCTCTCGTCATCTTGCAGTTCGACCGGCAAGCCGCTTCCGTAACGGCCCCCAAGGGCGAACCAAATCCGCGAGTGCGGTTCGAACCGAAATCGTGCGCTAACCGTATTTCGCTGATCCTGTGAGATGGGGAAGGTCGTAACAGCGTCACGCAGCCCTTCAGCCTCACTTCCCTGAATGAAGAGACCTCCGGTCACCGGAGAAGTTGCCCGGCCAAGCAGATTCGAGTAGCTGATGAAGGACGAAAGCTGTCTATAGCGGGGAAGCTCGATTCGTACCTCCGTTCCCTCGATCTCGGCACGCTCGAAGCTAATCGGAAAACTGACGCCGGTGTTGAAGAAAACATCGTCGTCGTAAAAGTTTTCTAGGTTCCTCCAGAAGTGGTTGACCTCGACGCGTAGCATGTCGGCAAACGATTTACGCAGCCCGACTTCGAAGAAGTCAGCGCGGCTAAGGGGCAGCGGCAAGCCTCCGGCAGTACCCCGAAAACTTTGAGCCTGCTCGGAACTACTCAACAAGAGGTTTTCAATCGCGGGGGTTTGGAAAACGCGGTCGTACCCGCCGCGGATGACGAGGTGTCCGGGCTCCCAATAGTAAGCTGCCCCTACCCGAGGACTTATCGCTGAGTCTTTCACCAGCAGCCGGTAGTAGTCGAAACGAACCCCCAAGTCGACGACAAGATTGCTGAAGCGCAAGTGGTCTTGAATGAAGGCTCCTACGTCCGTGCTTTGCCGGCGATCACGGAAGCGAAACTCGATCTCCTGTAGGGCTTCCGTTTCGGAGAAAAGGAACTCTTCCCGAATACTCGCCCGGCGAAAGTCGGAGCCAAACTTGAGGCGATGGTTCTCGGTTTCAACCGTTACGGAACCCGTCGCGACCCCTTCCCGGAACCCGCGGTCTTGCTGGGTGAAGACGGGGGTCGAAAAAGTGTTGCTCCACAGCTTCGAACTGACGTCGCGGAACATCCCGCGCACGGCCGCAAGCGCTCGAGGAGAAAGCGTACGGTGAAAGTGGACCTGGCCCAACGTTTCAGCCCCACGACGATCTTGGCGTTGACCGCGAGCCTGCTGCACGATGTCATTCGGAACCATGAAGTTGACTCGACTCGAACGCAGGTAGAAGCCCACCCGGTCGCGGTCGCTTACGTCGCGTTCGAACCGAACGTTGAAGCCGGCTGAGTTTGCTGTGTTCGTGAAATTCTCGAGAGACGGCGGGTCCAGGTATCGTTCAGTGTGGCCGGCATGCAGCCCCAAAGCAACACTTGTCTTGTCGCGGACGTACTGGTCGAAAAACGCCCCTTGCGTGCTGTTGAAACTTCCCCCCTGAAGGTTGAATTCCGGGCGATGGCCTGGTTGACCCGAGCGGCGTGTGTATAGTTCGACCACGCCGCCTAACTTGCGGCCGAACTCCGCCGGGATCGTCGCCGTCATCACATTGAGGGCCTCGAACTCATCCGTTTCGAAAGCGGAGGCAAAGGCAAGAGAGCGGTTATCGAGCAGCGGAATTCCGTCGATTACGTACTGAGTGTCGTACTCCGAACCGCGCGGGTGAAGTACTGCGTTGGCTTCGAGCAGCCACCCCGGCAGGGAGTCGACGAGGTTGATTGTGCCGCGGCCTAGCGTTGTGAAGGGGTTTTCCCGCAACTGGCCGCGACCAACCCGAAAGATCGTACCGGCCTGGTCGGGGTCGAGAAGTGGAGCCGAATCCAATATCGTCAAAGAAGTCTCGATCTCGGCGACATCGAGCGTGATCCGCCGAGTTACCGGAAGTTCAGTGGGGACGCGGAGCTGCTCCGAATATGCCTGAAAGTCTTGGTGGCTGACTTGCAACCTGTAGACGCCCAACGGAATGTGCTTGAACCGTACCTGGCCGGCGGCATTGCAGCGCGCACCAGCCCGGAAAAGCGACACGCGGCTCACTAGCTCCACCTTGGCCGAAAGAGGCAAACCGGTAGCGTCGCGGACGACAATCGTAAGATCGCCTTCCATGCGATGGCCCGCCAAGGGTGACGCGAATAGGAACGCAGCGAAAACTAGCGAGAGCGACCGCACTCTTCTCAAACAAAATGGCAGCTGTCTCAGCCGAACAGACACGGGCGATCTTATCTTCCCATGGGTGGAAGTGCAGCTAGCAAAGCCGCGGCTGTCTGTTGAGCTGTCTTTCGCCAGCTGAACTTTCTAGCGCAATCAAGGGATTTTTGCTGAAGCCGGCGCTGGGTAGCTTCGTGGGCAACGTCCGAAAGGGCAAGGGACAAGCCTTCCGCGCTCCTATCGTGGACCACCAGCGACGCCTCTCGCACGCCGCACTCGAGTGCAGCGTGATCGAAGACCACGACCGGTGCACCACACGCCATCGCCTCTAGAACCGTGAAGGAAAAGCCCTCCCCCATAGTCGGCAGCACGAAGGCCGTCGCTTGCCGATAGAGATCGGCCAACGACTGGCTGTCAAGGTACGGGAAGTACACGACTCTTCTTGAAAGCAGCATATCCGCGACACGCTCCGGCACGTGGACGCCGAGAGGATCCGGCCCTACAATCACGAGCGAGTGAGGAACGTTTCCGGAATCCGTCAGTTGGCGAAAGGCCTGCAAGAGCAGGGGGATGTTCCGGCGCCGGGACAACTTGCCAACGAACAAAAAGAAAGGCGCGTTCGGGATGCCAAGCGTGTCTCGGATGTCACCACGAGGCCCATCCGGCGACAGAGTGGGCGAAAACGGTTCGTCGACGCCCGGATAAATGACTTCCACCTTCGAAGACTTGATGCCATAAAAGCGAACCAGGTCCCGGCGGGTTGCTTCGGAATTGGCAATCACCATGTGAGCCTCGTGGACCGCGTGATGAAAACCGGCCAACGACCGAAGCCGCCGGCCGATAGGAAAATCACCGGGCCGGGACTCATAGATGCCCAGATTGGATACGACCTTTGGCGCCGAACAACTCCACGGCAGAGTGTAGGGAGCAAAAAGCAGGTCACAGCGATCCATCGCCGGCGGCAGGGCAAGGTTCTCCCACAAAAGCCGGTTTTCCCATAAAAGCGAATACAGGCGACTACTGACGACCCGCAGTTCCACGGGAGGGCCAATCGCATCCGGCGCGATGTTCGGTTCTCCTGGGCAGTAGACGATGATTCGGCGGAAGGGCGTTTCGACGCGAGACCATTGATAGAGCAGGGCCTCCAGATAGCGGCCAACCCCCGTAAGAGGTTCGCAAAGGCGGTGCCCAATGACGGCGAGTTCCACGAATCCACTCTCGATGCGAACTACCAAACATTGTTGCCTTCGGTAGACAAGACAACAGCGGGAGGAATCTTCGGACAGGAGCGATGGAACGATCTACATTACGCCATGATCGCTCTTACAGGCTGGACGAAGTGCCGTTGCTGTTGCCCGGCGTCCTTTTCAAACACCACAGCCAGAAACGTGGAGCGATCCAGCCCATAAAACCATTGGCCGAGGGTGTAATGGAAAATGCCCAGCGCAACCTCGACTACGGCCAGCGCGACCGGAGCATCCATGATCCAACCGCACAACCGCGCCCGACGATCGATGCCGCGAGAAAGTTGACGGTACTCGTTATCGAAATGCTTGAGAAAGACCCTCGGGTGGAAGGGCCCGACGTCCATACGATAGCATCGCTTGCACCGCAATCCCAGCCGCGCGAAGCGACCGAGAACTCTGGCGGGCGCCTCCAAACCGACATGACCATCCGGGTCGATGAAGAAGCGCTCGTAGAGATCCCGTCTTCGCTTGGCGAACTGCACAAGAGGATGGCCGCTGTCGGTTTCGATGACGTGCAGGCTCATCCCCCCAGGCTTTAAAACCCGCGCGACTTCCGATAACACCGCGTCCTTCTCCGCCTCCGGGACATGGCCTATCACGTGCGAGCTCACGACGCATTCGAAAGACCCGTCGGCGAACGGAATCGAGGCCAGCTTTGCGTGCAGGGCTAGGTCGTAGTGTTTCCGGCAGTCGTGCAGCGCCGTCAATGCAATATCAACGCCGACGCACGCCCCGGCCCTCTCGACGAAGATTTCCCGTCCCCGGGCACAGCCGATATCAAGCAAACGGCCCCCTTTCGGAACATACCGACGCCAGAACCGCCACTCTCGCCACGACCAATAGGGAAGCACTCGCAAGATCAAGCCTTTGATCCCCGTCGGACTCTCGTGGTAGGGGACGTGGTGGCGGACGTAATCCTCGTAGAACGATTGAACCTTGCCTGTCGGACGGGCGGGCGCTTTGGTTTCTGGTTTCACGAGAAACGGTAAGCTCGCAGACAAGAATCTGAGCCTTGTTTGAGAACAAGGAGGGGGCCGCCGGAGGGCATCCGCACTCGACTGAAATCGGGCCCAGGCTGCTCGAAGAAAGTCCCGGGGTCGGCTGGCTCCCTAACGCAACCGCATCTTAAACTCCCAGGCATCGCGAACCGCCGAATCGAGATCGTTCTTGGCCCGCCATCCGAGCTTTTGCTGAATCTTCCGAGGATCGGCAACCAACTCAGGCGGGTCGCCGGCACGTCGGGCTGAGACGACATCCTTCACGGGCCGGCCGGTGACGGCGCGGACGGTGTCGATGACCTCGCGGACAGAATGCCCTCGACCGGTGCCGAGGTTGTAGCATCCACTAAGTTCGGCCGGCGCTCGCATTGCCTCAATGTGAGCATCTGCCAAATCTTCCACGTGGATGTAGTCGCGGATGCAGGTGCCGTCGGGAGTCGGATAATCGGTTCCAAAGATACTAATGGAATCACTCTCTTCCGCCGCTACGTTCAGTACAAGGGGAACGAGGTGAGTCTCGGGATCGTGACGCTCGCCGCGCCCGTTCGAAGCGCCACAGGCGTTGAAGTAACGCAACGCGAAGTAGCTCATGCCATGCACCTCACGGTACCAATGGAGCGCCTTCTCGACCGCCAGTTTCGACTCCCCATAGGGGTTGATGGGGTTCGTCGGCGCTGTCTCGGAGAGAGGGGAAGGGTTGCGGTCGCCAAAAATGGCGCAGCTAGAGGAAAACACGAAGCGATCAACTCCGGCGCGCTGCGACTCCTCCAGCAAGCCTAGGGTGTTTGTGAGGTTATTGTGGAAGTACAATCCGGGCTCCTGCATCGACTCGCCCACGAGTGCGAAGGCCGCGAAGTGAATAACCGCTTGAACGGAGTTATCGTCGAGTACCCTGCGGAGCCGATCCCGGTCGGCCAGGTCGGCTTCCACGAAGAGCGCGTCGGGGGGTACCGCGTCACGATGTCCGCGACCCAGATTGTCATACACGCAAACCTTTTCGCCCCGTGCTATCAGCCGCTCAGCGACGATACCTCCGATGTAACCGGCCCCGCCTGTTACGAGAATCATGGGAAGTTAGCGAAGCGCGTCTGTTCGAGACCCGCGGGAGGCTGCGACGGCTGCTCCCACCGTGCTACAGGTTAATGTTCAGAGCCATCTGACGTCAAGGCAGCCCGCGTGAGCCTGGTATCCGTGAGGAAGGAGTATAGTGCCTCGGCGGCCACGCGGTGCCCGGCCGGGTTGAGGTGGGCGTCCGGATAGTAAAACAGGGGCTTATCCGGCTCCGCTCCAAAGCTTCCTCGGAACCAGGGAAGCAAGTCGAGCATGAGAACCTCCCTCTGTTGGGCCCACTCACCGAGGATTCTCTGAGGCCGGTCGAGATCGAGCTCGGCGTCGGTCAACCCCAAGGCACTCTTGAGTTCCACCAACTCGTCGGGATAGACCTGATAGCTGCGCGGTACTACGACGAGGGCGAAGACCGTGGACCGGGCTCGGCAAAAGTCAGAAAGGCGCCCCAGGTAGTCGAGGGTGAGGTCGACCGCCCTTTCCGTTCGCTCTGGAAAGCTCTTCAGGTGGACCTGCGCGAACTCGCGCCGCCAGGCGTCCCATGTGGTTGGTACAGAGCTGGGAGAAGCGGCCGAATTCGACTCGGACCGGGCCAAGTTCAGCTGCGCAGCGCGGAGCCATTGCGTGAGTCGGGAACCTCGGGCAAGTGCCCAATGCACATCGCGTAGCCAGGAGTCAGGCTGTCCGGGGGGAGACCGACGCCTGAGGTAACCGTCTCGAACCTCAAACTGAGAAGAGCCCCCCATTTGGACATCCGTGAAATCATTGCCGACGAAAAAGACCAGCACGACGATGTTCGGCTGGTAGTGTTCCCACAACGCCGGGAGTAGCTTCCATTGGTCGCTCGGCCCTGTGCCCGGCACACCGGCTTTGACGAAACGGGTTGCCTGGACACGGCGAAACGGCTCCCCCACCAAAAAGAATAGCGACTCCTCCAGCTCGACACCCCAGCCAAAAGCAAACGAGTCGCCCAGGCCGAGCAACGTTGTTCCTTCACTAGGGATCGAATCGCTCGAGTCGCGCCAGCCCTGCTCATTGATGGCGACAGTCACGTCCCAGTGCCGCGTAACGTGACGCCGGTGCAGACTTGGTCTGAGCAACAAGTTGCCTTGCTTGTTGCGCCGGTAGATCGGCAGGTCGAGGAGGGGCGCCGTAAAAACGTAGCGGGCGGCCAACTCGGCCGTCGACAGGGCCAAAAGGACGGCTCCTAAGAATAGGGCGACCTTCGCTAGCCGGGTTCGAGGCTGAACCACGCGCATCGTCAGGGGACCGGATCAAACAAAAGCGCCTGTCGGAGTGGCCTCCCCCCACACGTTTAGAGGTTGCTCCCCGCCGGCACCCGCCCCTCGTGTGTCATCTTCCGCGCTGCTGGCGAGGAGAGAATCCAGTCGCGCCGGGTTTTTTTCACATGTTCGTGACGGTCCCCCGAGTCGAGGTAGTTTGGAGGGCGTTTTGCACGGGTTTGGCCAAATCTTCCTTAAAAACCCGGTCCCACCCACGAAGCTCATCTTCTATTTGGAGTTTACACCACGTGTCGAGGGTTTTCGCGGCCTGCGGCTCTTAAGTGACTGATTTCACTGGGTCGCGGTTCTGTGACTGGCGAGGGACCAGCACGGCTGAAGCCAGCGGCACTAGGCCGCCGAAGCGGTCGGACATTCCGCGGGGTCCCCAATCTACCAGCCCTAAAACGGCCGGTATTGGCAGTTCGGTTCTGGCCGAAGTCTAGGCAAGGCAGGGCAGCGATACCCCGACGAGCAGTAACGACAGTACATCCCTGAAAACGTTGGTGGGCGGGCCCAGACCCGAACTGGGGACCACCTGCCTGTGGAACAGATTCCGGCGAGCGCCGCAACCTGCTTATTTTCAACTACTTGAGTTCTAGATGCATGCAGGCAATCATGTTGAGGCTGATTGGCGAAGTGTGCTTTGACCAGCCGCAAGATCGTCTATAGTGCCTTGGGGTGGAGGACTGGTTGGTGGTCCTATTCGCGCTCAGGCGCTGGTGATTTTCTTTTCGACCGTAACGACGTTCCTGCCGTCTTCCCTTCGGTACTCCAGGGAGTCCGTCAGATTCTTAACAAGATGGATTCCAAGGCCACCGACAGGGCGCTTGTCAGTCGGCAGATCGAGATTCGGGGGAGCCGCTGTTGAAGGATCAAAAGGCCGGCCGTCGTCGGCGATTTGAAGAGTAAGCAAGTCACCCTGCTTGCGGATTACCATGTCGATGTCGTGCACCCCTCCGTCGTCGTACCCGTGACGAATGATGTTGGTGAGGATCTCTTCCAGAGCAAGAGTCAGGTCAAAGACAACGTCTTCGTCGATCCCGTGCCTTTGACAGAAAGAGCTCAGGGCCGCGTTCGCCGTGGGCAGCTCTGGCGTGTCGTTTCGTAGCACGAGGCGGGTTTGCTCGACCATGCCGGCGGACAAAGAGTTAGGCCTGTCGGTAGGAAACGGCCATCGCGGTGATGTCGTCAGACTGGGTCGCACCAGTCGAGAACTCCCGAACAGAGCGCACGACTCCGTCGACCAATTCATCGAGGGTAAGTTCCTGCAATCCGGCGAGCGTACGAGCAAGAGGCTCATCCTCATAAAAGTCCTCATGGGCATTCATCGCTTCCGTTACCCCGTCGGTAAAAAGAAATAGCTTGTCGCCACCGACCAGGCGGGCGCTCTGCGTTTGGTACTTAGCCTGTTCAAGTATGCCGAGCACGATGCCTGGGTCGGTCTCAAGCTCACCACACTGTGCCGGCGGCCGCAGCAGGTAGGGTGCTTGGTGGCCGGCGCTGCTGAACTCGAGCGCGCCGGTCGCCTCGAGACGGACGACGGTCGGAGTCTGAGATGTTTCGGCCCGCTCCAGGGCGAAGACCCGGCCAACATCGGCAAGCGGCCGAAGCGTGCTGCGCCGCAGGTCGAATCGACTCGTGCGCTCCCCGTCGTCCTCGACCACCAGCCCTTGAAAGAAGGTAATCGGCGGCAGGTTCGCCATCGAGTCGTTTGCGAGGATGGGAACGAAGGATTCGTCCTTTTTCACTTCCTCTTGGATATGCTGCTGGAGTGCCGTGGCTAGCGCGGCGTCCCCCCGCACCGGAGTTAGCTCGAAGAACAGCAGGGCTGCATAGATCCCCGAGAGTACCGGATCCGAAATCCACCGCGAATAGCTATCCTTCCACTCGGCCAGGGAGCGGCACGCTCTCTCGTTGCTGGGCGTGATCGCATCGTCTGGTGAGTGGTATCCGCGCTGACGAAGCGCCCCGGAAACCTGCTCCCCGAGCCGCCGAGCAACTTCGCCATCTCCGTCTTCATAAACAAGCCCGATGTCCGGCATAGCGCCGGTGACTAGCTCCCCGCGAGCAGCGGCTCCCAAGAACACCCAGCACCAGTTTGTACCTCGCGGGCCATCGGCAGCGCCCTCGGTCAGCTCGATCGCGCGGCTCACGATCAAGCGGTTCAACTCGGTAAAAGCTTCGGTGACCCACACCAGGGTCGACGGTTCGGTGAGGGACTGTGCGGCGAACCGAAGTGCCAAGGGCCGCAACTCGCCCAGCTCGGCCAGCGTCTGCGACTGCCGGATCTCGTGCCCGAGCTGCGTGAAGGTGGATGCGGATGAAGCGTTCGCGGATGTCAACCGCATGCGAATCCTTTTCTTTCTTGTGCCTCTCGCTGTCGCGGCGCTCGTCGTTCGCGGCGGATGGCGGTTGTCGAAATCGATCTCCCAGCCTATCCAGGAACTCACCGGTGCCGCGGAAGGTGTTGCCAAGGGCGAGTTTGGGGGCCGAATCAGCAGCCGGTCCAATAAAGAGCTCAGCAGACTCACTTCGTCCTTCAATACGATGTCAGACAGCTTGAAGCATCACATCGAGCATCTGGACGCGCTGGTCGAAGTGCGCACGGCAGAGTTGACGCAAAAGAATCACGAGCTGGAAGAAGCAATGCAGAAGCTCCAAACCGCCCAGCAAACACTCGTGACGCAGGAGAAGATGGCATCCCTAGGGGCGCTCACCGCGGGGGTCGCCCACGAAATCAGGAACCCTTTGAATTTTGTGACGAACTTCGCGGAGCTTTCCATCGGACTAGCGGAAGAGCTGCGTGAGGTCGTCACAGGATCTGGCGACAACCTCAGACCCGGTGCGGATCAGGACATGGGCGAGCTGCTCACCGATATCGAGGACAACGCGCGGAAAATCAAAGAGCACGGGGACCGCGCGAACAGTATTGTTGACGGGATGCTTCTCCATTCACGGGGCGTACCCAGTGAACGACAACCCACCGATCTCAACAAGCTGCTGGATGAGTACGTCGACCTCGTCTATCACGGAATGCGCGCGAACGACACAGGATTCAACATCACGATCGAGCGCCGCTACGATCCCGCGGTTGGAGTGGTTCATGTGGTCGCGCAAGATATGAGCCGCGTGTTTCTCAACCTCATCAACAACGCTTGCTATGCCACGGACGAGAAAAGGGAATCGGCGGACGAACAGTTCTCTCCGATCGTCCACGTGAGTACGAAGAACCTGGACGGCGCCGTGGAAGTTCGCGTCCGTGACAACGGCCGAGGAATTCCGGCCGAGTCTCTAGACAAGGTCTTTCAGCCCTTCTTCACCACCAAGCCGGTGGGCGAAGGAACCGGGCTGGGTCTGTCGATCAGCTACGAGGTTGTCGTCGGAGCACATCAGGGGCAGATGCGGGTGGAGAGCGAAGAAGGCGAATTCGCCGAATTCATCATCACGATCCCAAGGGTGTGAGCAGGCGCAAGGGCGGAAGTTTCCCCCGTCCCGTCCTCGCCTGCTCTGCGCTTAGCGGCCGATGACTTCATCCGCCTGCCCGATTAGGTGGGCCGGGATTCTCAATCCAACCTTCCGAGCGTTGTCCAAGTTGATGATGAACCGCGTTTTTTTACCAACTCAAACGGAATCTCGGCGGGGTTTTCACCGCGCATGACTCGAGCCGCCACGATGCCGGCCTCGCGGCCGCCATCGTAGTAATCGCGTGCCACCATGAGCACGGACCCTTGCTTGGAGTGGGTCGTGTTGAAGCTGAACAACGGTAAGCGGAAGCGCTGTGAGGCTTGCACAATGGGCGCAAAGGTAGCCCCCAGCCTGGATAAGGGTGCCGGCGGTGCTACGATCGGATAGCTCAACGGAAGGCTTGTATTCGCCCGCTGTCCGGCGGCTGTACAATCTGGGCTTCATGATCGGCCAGACCATCTCGCATTACCGCATCACCGAGAAGCTCGGCGAGGGTGGGATGGGTGTTGTCTACAAGGCCGAGGACGTCAACCTCAAGCGTCCTGTCGCTCTAAAGTTTCTTGCCGCCCGTCTACTCGGCGACGAATCGATCAGAGCCCGCTTCCGGCGAGAAGCGGAGGCGGCCGCTTCCCTCAACCATCCCAATGTCTGTCCGGTGCACGAGATCGCCGAGATCGAAGGCGAGGCTTTCATCGCCATGGCCTTCATCGAAGGCGAGTCGCTCGAGAAGAAGATCGAAGCCGGGCCACTCAAGTTGACAGAGGTGCTGGATATCGCGATACAGACAGCAAGGGGCCTCCAGGCGGCCCACGGCAAGAAGGTTGTTCACCGCGACATTAAGCCCGCCAACCTCATCATCGGAAAGGACGGCCACGTCACCATCACAGACTTCGGGCTGGCTTTGCTGACGGACCGATCCAAGCTCACTCGCAGCGATGAAACCATAGGGACGGTGACTTACATGTCACCCGAACAGACCTATGGAGCGGAACTGGATCACCGAACCGACATCTGGTCGTTAGGGATCGTTATCTACGAAATGATCATCGGCCAACCGCCCTTCAAGGGCCACTACGACAAAGCCGTGATCTATTCCATCACCAGCGAGGCTCCTGAGCCCATGACGGGCCTTCGCACCGGCGTACCGATGGAGCTGGAGTGGATCGCTGACAAGTGCCTCGCCAAACAGGCCGCCGAACGCTACCAGAGTGCCGCGGAGCTCCTGATCGACCTTACGACACTGGCGAAGAAATCCCGATCCGAAGAATCAAACGTCCTGGAAGTCACGACCGCTCCGCGGGTTGCCGGTGCCGGTGCGCGGGACACGCTATTCGGGGCCCGGCAGGGGGCCCCTCTATCGGTTCGAGCCGCCAGGTTCGGCACGGGCGATGGGGCCATTCAACGGTCGAGTCTGCGTGGGCTCAAGACCGTCGAAGTGATCGTTGAAAGCGCCCCCACGGATGCTACCAGCGAGTTGCCCACGAGCACCCTTCAGACGGAAGTCGAGTTAAGACTGCGATTGGCCGGTCTCGAAGTGAAAGCGGGCCGCGATTCGCACCTGCATATCCGCGTGCAACCTCTTCAACTCCAAACAACCGACCACTGTGTCTATTCAGTGAAGGTCGAACTCAACCAAGCCGCTTCGCTCACGCGCGACTCGACGATCTTCCTTCCCATGAGAACATGGCACACCGAGCTGATAGGGGTCGTGGAGGTAAGAAAGTTGAACCAAGCGATTCAGGATGCGGTGGGCGATCTGATTGACCAGTTCGTCAACGCCTACCTCTCCGTCAATCCAAGGTAGTTTCCATGCTCGCGAAGGTCACACCAGATCCCCGTGTGCAAAGTGACTCTTTACCGCACGGCGATAAATCCACTGCGAGATCACTGCCAGACCGGCGAGGATGATGAGCCCCTGGAACAATGTTGCGGGACACTGCTGTCCGGTTAAAAGTCGAATAGAATCAATTGGTTGGGGTCATAGGGGGATTCGTTTGGGGAGTCGGATGGCTGGAGTGCCTGTAAAAGGGGCATTTTTTCGAATTGCGTAACGCTGAGAATCTGTAGAATCTGGTAAAGACTCGCTTCCAGCCCGAGGCGTTTCCGGACGATGGCGATGAGCACGTAAATCGAGACAGCGATCCAGATCTGCGTCTTGACGGCGTTCTCGCTGGTGCCGTAAAACGAGTTGATTCGCAGATGTTGCTTGATCCACTTGAAGAACAACTCAATCTGCCAACGCGACTTGTAGATGTGGGCGATGGTCAGCGCCGGGAGCGCGAAGTTGTTGGTCAGAAACTTCAGCCGCTTGTTCGTCCGGGCGTCGAAGTAACTGACCCTCCGCAACGGGTCGGGATAGGCTTGGGCCGATTCGATGGCAGCCAGTATGACGGTCTGATCCGAGCGCAAGCCCGTGGATTTGTCGACGGGATGCGAGTAGCGCCGTTGGAGCAAGATGTTCTTCTTGGTTCGCACGACGAAGAACGACGAGCAGAGAGTGAACACGAAGAGGCGTTCGAAATCGACGTAGGCCCGATCCATGACGTAGAACGCGCCGGCCTCCGGGCCGATCTCGTCGAGGATGTTGATGTCGTGCACTTTGCCTCCAGTAATGCGGATGAACGTGGGAATATTGCCGTGCAGATCCAGCAGCGTGTGCATCTTCACGGCGGCTTTTTGCTTGCGGAATCTCGCCCACGGAAACAGCGACAGGCAGAGGTCGATTGTTGTCGAGTCGAGAGCGTACAGAGTCTGGTCCAAGTCCACACCGATCGGGTCGTGGGCATATAACGGCCGTGCCATGCCAATCAAGACCTGCGCGAAGTCCGCGTAGATCCGCCAGTCGCGCGACTCGTTCGCGTCGGCCAGTGTCGAGCGCGCTACCCTGCCGCGGAATCCCATGTGGTAGAGTTTGCCGTGCATCGAACGCAGGCACGTCTCGATGTCGCGGAGGCTTGCCCGATAGGTCAGCTGGGCGAATGCCATCGCAAGAAACTGATCCCAGCAGGAGAAACTTTTCAGATAGGAATCGCCGCGGTAGCGCGATACACATTTCTGAAACTCTTTGCTCGGTAGGTGCTCGATCAGTTGGGAGAAAACCGTACGGCCAAGGTTCATCCCTCATTGTGCCGCGTCCGGATGCTCCGTTCAGGCGACCATTTGCGGCCTCGGGATTTCAAATCGTTCCCGGGCAAAACAGGCCATAAGACATTGAACGGTCGAGACTTACCGTCCGATGGCGCGACTTTCCCCGGACAGCACTGGTTGCGGGAATCCACAACCGCCAAAGAACCAACAGTGTTCCGACGGCAAGCGCAAAGAGGATTGCCGGTCCAGAAAAGGCCCGAGCAGAGCGTGTTTGGCCAGCCTGAAGCTCTTCTGCGCCGCCTTCAGTTTCGGAAGATGTTTCAGGCCCATCCATTGAGCAGCCGGCATCAGGACAAACGCCAGGGCTAAAGCCAATACAAAACTCGGTACAAAGTCGAAGCCGAACTGTTGGCCTGCTATCCAGAGGCTCAACATTGCCAACAGGCAATGGGCGATAACCGCCGATGCAATGGAAGCGGCACTTTGCATCAGACCGCCCCAATAGGCAACTTCCGCCAAGCGAGTCCGGGAAAGCGGGTAGAGCCAGCCTCGCCTCAGGGAAATAGCAAGGGTAACAGCGGGTTCAAACGTGAACGACGCAACTAGGAAACCGAACCCCAAGGCCCCGCACCAGTAGACGATTGCAGGCAACGACGGCTCGGCAAGGGCGGATTCCAACGAAACCAGCGGGGTGGCATGGCCGGGGGGAACGAAAACGAGCCAGTACAGGACCTGATCAAGCTCGAGCTTTGAGGTTTCCGAGCCCGCTCCAAGGCTCCAGACCATCGCGCCGATAAGAATCGGCCCAGCCAGGGCATGAACCATGAACACGCGAAGCAACTGGAGCCTTTTCATCCCGAAGTTCTCATGTACTCCAGCCCGGATCCAGTTGGCGGTCGACGTCCCCAAGTAGGGACTTTCCCAACTCGGTCCGGAAGCAAACAGCTCAGACGATGAGTCCGCCGGAGAAAGTCTTGCCTTAGCCGCGACAGGGTCAAAGCGTCGCCAGAGATACGACGCCGCACCGGTAACCCCAACGAAGAACCAGGGGATGGGGTGAGCCTGGCAAAGTGCTGCGATCCGATCGATGAAGATTACAGTCAGTACAATCGCAGCCGGAGGAAGCAGAGTGAAAGCGCCAAACCGAGCCGAGGGATCTCCCAGAACGTACGGGGTAGCCGCCGCTAGGCCCACGCTGAATCCGAGTGCGGCCAAGCCAAAAATCGCCGGCCCGTAGGATCCGCCCACTTTGATGTGAAACCCCACGCCTGCCAACGCCACGACAATGCCGGTCAGTACCACCGCGGGCGCCAACTTGCAGTGGAGGCCGGGGAGCGTCCAAGAGAACGAACATTGCTCCAACTCTCCGACCGCCTGCCCGATCAAGAGGCCTACAAACGCAGCAAACAACAGCGCCGCGTCGGCCCCGTCCGCCCGCTCGCGGTGACCCGTGTTTATGACGATCCCGATCAGGTGGGCCAAGACCAAAAACGCTGCAAAGTTGGCGATCCCGATGGGGGTGCGCATCTTGGCCGGGCGCCACACTAACCGGAAGAGCGCGTAGAGGTTCATGACGCCTTCTCCTTGAGGAGAAGCGGGAACATCCTCTCCAGGCTCAAGGGCCTGCTGACGACCTCGGCTTGGTATCTCCGCTTGAACTCACCGAACTCGCTGGCGCCGCCCCGCACCATGACGTGCGCTTCAAGCGATTCCCCTCGTGCTGCAGAACAAAATCGTCGTTGATAGGCTCCGGCAGGGTCCCCGCGGAGGAGGTGACCATCCATTCCGCATAACTCTCCCTTAACTCATCCAAGGGCGCGCTTACCCTGACTTGACCCTCGTCTAAACAGACGACCCAATCGACCAATTTCTCGACATCTTGCAAAAGGTGGGACGAGATCACCGTCGTGTTGGCGTCCTCTCGAAACAGCTCCAGCAGGAACAGCAGGAATTGCTCCCGCAAGATCGGGTCCATCGAAGCCACCGGCTCGTCGAGCAGGAGAAGATCCGGGTGATGGCAGACGGCCAGCACGATCTCCAGCTTCTGCCGATTGCCGCTAGAAAGTGTTGATATCTGTTTGGAGCGATCGAGTTCCAGTTCCCGAAGTAACCGCTCCTCGAGCTGCCTGTCCCACCGCTTGTAGAACGACGAGACATAGCGCAGGTGCTGCTCAACGGTCATCCAATCGAGGAGCTGACTTTCCTGATGGACGACCCCGATACGTGACAACTCCTCGTGTCCGAGGTTGCCGCTGGGACACCGCAGCGTGAAACACTCCCCACTTGTGGGCAGGTAGAGACCCGCGACGTGCCGAAGCAGCGTCGTTTTTCCCGCACCGTTTCGTCCGATGAGGCCGACTACGGACTGCTCCGGAATCGAGAGGCTTACATCGTCGAGCGCGGTTGTCTGGCCGAGTTTCTTCGTCAGATTCCTCACTTCGAAAGCTTGTTTCATTGGTCCCTCCCCTCAGAGGCCTCGGGTGCTTGAAGAAGTTCTTTAAACACGCCGACAGCCTCCGTACTCTCGATGCCACACTGACGAGCAATGGTGACCGAAGACGCAAGGCTGAGACGGAGCTGATCGAGTTTGTTGGAGCGGGCCTCACCCGCGTCGAGCGCCCGAACGACCAGCCGCATTCCACGCCGCCGCTCCACCACCTGCTCTTTCTCCAAGAAGCTGTATGACTTACTGATGGTCATCGGATTCACCCCTAGTTGTGCCGAAAGGACGCGGGTGGAAGGCAGTTCGTCCCCTGGCTTGAGCAGTCCGCTCGCGATGTGGAACTTGATCTGGTCCATCAACTGTCGATAGACGGGGACTCCGTTGTGATGGTCAATCGAGATCAGCATGAGGCTCGTCGCTGCCTACTGTATTAGTTCATATATACACCATGTCGCCGGCTTAGGTCAAGCGTTTTCCGGCTGCAAGTCTCGCTCTTGCTCGCACTGCTCAAGAGTCGTCCAATGCGGGATGATCCTCGAAACACGAAATGCAATCATTGGGGGCGAGCTTCGTCGGGCGCCAGGCCCGGCAAAAGGCGCTGACGACGCGGGGAACTATTGAGGCTCGCAAAATACAGTGACATTGGAACACGGCCACAGCATGCTGTGGCCCTACGGCTTGAACACGATCCATGTCACTATAATTTGCGAGACTCAGTAGGTGGTTCTTGGTCCGTTGGGTTGGGCCGATGGTATACTGGAGTCACTTCCTACGGTGCTGTCCGGCCGTCCCTAGATCAGGGATCTCTCCGCAGACGGAGGATTACAGGCTCGGCGACTCTATGCTCGGGCCCGGGGAGGATTTTGTTGTGCCAAAGCAGAAATCTCATCGTGGCGCCAGCAAGCGGTTCACGCTGACGGGCTCGGGAAAAGTGAAGCGCCGGCATTCGATGAAGAACCATATCTTGACCAAGAAAGATAGTAAGCGGAAGCGGCACCTGCGGAAGGGCGCCATCGTCAGCCCGGCGATGGCGAAGGCCATTAAGGCCATGATTGCATGAGTTAGTAACGTGAAAAGAAGGTGAGCGAACAGCGCTGAACGGCACGTGCCTGAATCGCCACCGGAATTGCCTAGCCCACCAAAGAGCGACCTGCCAAGCAGGGTGGAACCGCCCCGCGAGCGGCGGTTGGCCGAAAGGCCTTCTGGGCTTAGCCAGAGTGCTTTAGGAGGAAACCGTGCCCCGAGTCACACGCGGCAGCAGTCGCCGCCAGAAACGCAAGAAAATCCTCGCCCGTGCCAAGGGCTATTACCAAGCGAAAAGCAAGCTTTACCGCTACGCCAGGGAAGCGGTCGATCGAGGCCTGAAGTTCGCTTACATCGGCCGGCGCCTGAAAAAGCGCGATTTCCGCTCTTTGTGGATCATCCGCATCGGAGCGGGCGTGCGGCAGCACGGGCTTTCCTACAGCCGGTTCATGCACGGGCTGAAGCTGGCCGGGATCGAGATCAACCGCAAGATGTTGGCGGAGATGGCGGTCCGCGATCCTGACACGTTCGGAAAACTCGTAGCCCAAGTCAGCCAAGCACTGAAGGCCCCCCGAGCTAAGGAGCCTGAAGCTGCTCCGCCGCCGCTAGCGAAACCGGCCGCGGCAAAGGCCAAGGCGAAGGCGGACGAAAGCCCGCCGTCGCCCGAAGCCGCCCCCGCGAAGGCTGTGAAGGCTGAGGAAGCTGAGGCCAAAGCAGCTGCGGGAGCCGAAGCCGCCGCCCCGAAGGCCACGGAGCCCGAGGCGAAGGAAGCCTCCCCGCCTCCTCCCGCCGAAGCCAAACCCCCGAAGGCTGAACCTGAGGAGGCTGTCGCAGCCCCTCCCGCCGAAGCCAAGCCGTCAAAGAAGGTGCGCAAGCGGGCTGCGAAGAAGCCAGCTTCAAAGGCAGCGCCTGAAGAAGAAGCTACCTCATCAGAGGCCGCCAAGCCGGTAGCCAAACCGCCCGCGGCTGCGAAGCCACGCAAGAGCTCGGTGGGGGCGAAGAAGAAGGCCGCCAAGCCGTCGAAGGCATCGCCAAAATCCAAAAGCAAACAGACACCGCCTGACACCACTTCGTCCGACTAGCCGGAAGCCTCGGCATGTCCATCGCAGAGAAAACCTCCCAAAAGCTGGCAGCATTGCTCGCGGCGGACGAGTCGGTCGACGGACTCTATGCCGAGCTGTGTTCGGCGTTTGACCAGGAGCGCAAAGCGGCGTCTTCGGCGGAGCAGGTCAAGAGCCTCCGGGACCGCTGGCTGGGACGCAAGAACGGCTTCCTATCGGCGTCGAACAACAATTGGCTCAAGGCGGCGCCAAGAGAGCTGAAACCACAAGTCGGACGACTGCAGAACAAGACCCGTAAGCACCTGGAAGCTTCCCTCGAGGAGGCCGCTCAAGCGGTACAGGGATCCCAAGCCGGGGAGGGAATTGATGTGACGCTACCGGGGCCGGCGCGCGCCATTGGGGCGACGCATCCGGTCCGGCTGGTCGAGGAGCGCGTCCAATCGATTTTCCACGGCCTCGGCTACTCGGTGGCCGAGGGTCCGGAGATCGAAACCTTCTACCACAACTTCGAAGCACTGAACTTCCCCGCCGACCATCCGGCGGTTGATGAGATGGATACCATCTTCGTCGAAGACCGCATGCTGCTGCGAACACACACCTCGCCGATTCAGATTCGGGTGATGGAACAGCTAAAGCCGCCGTTGCGCTACCAGGTGTACGGCAAGGTATACCGTCACGACACTCCCGACTCTACCCATAGTCCGATGTTTCACCAGATGGAGGGTTTCGCGGTCGATGAAAAGATCACTTTCTGCGATCTGAAGGGAACGTTGGACTATTTCCTGAAGGAGTTCTTCGGCTCCGACATCAAGCTCCGTTTTCGACCGAGTTTCTTCCCGTTCACGGAGCCGAGTGCCGAAGTGGACATCTCCTGTATCTTTTGCGCCGGCCGGGGCTGCCGGATCTGCAAGCAGACAGGATTCATCGAGCTGCTGGGATGCGGCATGATCGATCCCGCGGTATTCCGTCACGTGGGCTACGATCCGGAGCGATATTCCGGGTTCGCGTTTGGCGTAGGGTTGGACCGGATCGCCATGCTGACCTACGACATCAACGATATCCAGCTCCTGTTCCAAGGGGACGTACGGTTCCTCCGCCAGTTTCAATAATGCGAATTCTCCTAAGCTGGCTGCGGGACTTCGTTGAGATTTCCGAACCGCCCGCGGAGGTCGCCGAGGCGCTGACGATGGCCGGCATGGCCGTCGACACCGTGACCGAACAGAACGGTGAGACGGTTTTCGAGCTGGACATCACTGCCAACCGCCCGGATGCCTTGAATCATGTCGGGATCGCCCGCGAAATAGGAGCCATCTACCGCCGCCCTCTACAGCTTCCCGCGACCGACGTACCGGAAGGAGATCCACCCGCCGGGGAGCGGGCGTCTATCGAAATCGCTGACCCGGAGCTTTGCCCGCGGTATGCCGCTCGAGTTGTGCTCGGCGTCGAGGTCAAACCAGCGCCGGACTGGATGCGACGGCGCCTTGAGTTATGCGAGATCCGCAGCATCAACAATCTGGCCGATTTGACGAACTACGTCCTGCTCGAGTTGGGACATCCGACCCACGCCTTCGACCTGGACCTGCTCGAGGAGTCGAAAATCATCGTTCGCCGCGGCGAGGCAGGGGAATCGCTGCGGACGATCGACGGCGTCGACCGAACGCTGTCGAACGATCACCTGGTTATCGCCGATGCCGGGCGCCCCGTGGCCCTGGCCGGCGTTATGGGGGGCTTGGAAAGCGAGATTTCTGATTCCACCCGCAATGTGCTGTTCGAAAGCGCGTGGTTCCAGCCGGGTTCGATTCGTAGAACCTCCCGGCACTTCGGCATGCACACTGAGGCGTCTCATCGCTTTGAGCGCGGCGCTGACATCGAAGCTCCAACTCGGGCAGCCGGCCGCATTGCACACCTGCTGGGCCAGGTCAGCCCAGGGGCGATTCTACGAGGCGTATTGGATGCTTACCCGAACGTCGTCAACCGTCCGCAGATCAAGTTGCGACGCTCGTCCATTCTGCGTTTGCTGGGGACCGAGATTCCCGACGGTGAAGTAGAGGAGATTCTCAAAGCGCTGGGAGTGACGGTCTCGGCCGAGGAGTGGGGTTGGCAACTCGAGCCCCCATCGCACCGACTGGACTTGGAGCGTGAAATTGACGCCCTGGAAGAGATCGCCCGCGTCTGGGGCTACGACCGATTCCCGAGCAGCCTGCCCGAGTCGGCCGGTGGCGTGACCCGCGCGCCGTTCGCGGAAGAAGAAGCTCGCTTGCGTTCGATCGCACATTCCCTTGGTTATCACGAAACTGTCAGCTACTCGTTCATTTCTTCGGAGGAAGCGGAACGATACGGCGCCTGGGACCCCGTGCCGCTGAAGAACCCGATTTCGGAGCAGTGGGACGTGATGAGAAACACTGCCGTCCCGTCGATGTTAAAGGCGCTGGAGCACAACTTGAACCGCAACGAACCGAGCCCGCGCCTCGTGGAAATCGGCCGCCTGTATCGCAAAGCGGAGGAGTCTTACATAGAACCTTCTGTGTTGACCTTGGGAGCGACGGGAAGCGCCCACCCGGCTGCGCTTGACGAGCACTCCAAGCCGCTCCATTTCTTTGAGGTCAAGGCGGACGTGACGGCGCTTCTCGAGCCGTTCGATTTCGAAGCGCTTGCCTTCGACACGCAAGGCGTGCCGTCGTACTACGCACAAGGCCGATCCAGTCGAGTCGTGGCGGACGGCAATCTACTTGGATACGTAGGGGAACTTGATCCTGTCCTGGCCCAAGAGCGGAAGATTCGTGAGCCGGTCTTTGTGGCGGAGTTGTTCCTCGAAAGCTTGAAAGAGGTGGGCCTGCGCCGCCTGCACCACCGGACTTTGCCGCGCGTGCCGGCCGTCGATCGCGATTTTTCTCTGTTGGTACCCGAGGGGATCAGTTTTGCCGAGATTTGCGCCGCGATCGGCCAACAAGCCCATCTCGTCAAACTGGAACCCGCTGAACTTTTTCGGGGGTCGCAAGTGCCCGCCGGGCGCTACAGCTTGCTGCTGAGAGCCAGTTGGCAGAAACCGGCGGAAAGCCTCACCGACGAGCAAGTCAACGTCTACGCTAGCCAGATCGTCGAACGCCTTTCAAAAAAGCTCGGAATTGAGCAGCGTGTTTGAAGCCGTTCCAGTCCGGCTGGAAACGCTCTTTGGCAGCGGCCGGCTTGGGACCGAGGAGCGGACCTCTGACGTGCCGTAGGGCAACACCATCACAAGTTTGCGCCTACGTCTGAAATTTCACTTGTCTCTTAGGCGATCTGCGTTAGGATAGAGAAAACGAAGCGGAGTCGGGATGCCAGCATGCAGCAACAACTGATTGTTTCGGAGTCGGTCTCCGAGGGTTTCGAACCTCTCGAAGCGTTAGAAAGCCGTATTGAAGACGCGATCGAGCGCTACCACTCGGCTCGGCAAGGGCACCAGGCGGCCGAGCAAGAGGCCAGCCGGTTGCAAGACATCGTATCGGAGAAGGAAGATGAGATCGTTCGGCTGACACGAGACCTTGCGGAGGCCCAAGCCGAGCGCGACCGAGTGCGGTCCCGGATCGAGGCCTTGCTCGAACGGCTGGAAGCAATCGAAGAGTAGCTATTCCCGAACTCGGCGGTTCGCGAGCCGGCGGCAAGCGCCGAGCTGAAGGTGGTTCTCATGGGCACAAACGACCGAACCCAAGTACATATCTATGGGCAGGTTTATCACCTTAAAGGGGGCAACGACGCCGATCGCACTC
Source organism: Bryobacterales bacterium (assembly GCA_965248205.1). Classification (GTDB taxonomy): domain Bacteria; phylum Acidobacteriota; class Terriglobia; order Bryobacterales; family UBA6623. Next base: position 2,950,677 of record CBDFIS010000006.1, on the reverse strand, counting down.
AGGCTGTCGCCAAGCTGGTCGATGAACAAATGAACCGGGTCGCCGCCCAGACCCGCGTCCCGGACAATTTCCGTGTAGCCGTGCTAACCGCGCTTCACCTCGCCGACGAGTACCTCCACTTAAAGAAGGATCACGACGAGCTGAAGTCGCAGGTTACCGCGAAGAGCAATCACCTCGTTTCCCTCCTGGACAAGATCACCAACGAGAAAGAATCGGAGTCTGTCTTCCCCGCGGCTGACTGACCGATTCGAAGGCGTCACAAGCCGCGCCCTCGGCCCCGTCACGACTGGGAGAACTGCCTCGACAAGGACAGTTGCCAGCCAAGCAAAACCACGGTAGAAAAACGGGATGAGAGTTCTTTTCATCGGAGACATCGTCGGCAAACCGGGGCGACGGATCGTTCGCGAGAGATTGTCTAACCTCGTGGAAAACCTGGATCTCGACCTCGTCGTTGCCAACTGCGAGAACACAGCCGCCGGCTTCGGGATCACCCCCGATTTAGCGAATCAACTGTTCGAGGCGGGAATCGATGTACTGACCTCAGGCAATCACATTTTTGACCGCAAGGGCACTGATGAATTCCTTGCAGCCACGACGCGATTGCTGCGGCCCGCCAACTATCCTGACGGCGTTGCGGGCCGCGGTGTCTATCAAGCATCAACATCCACTGGTGTACCCTACGCTGTCCTGAACCTGCAGGGGCGAGTCTATCTGCCCACAATCGACTGCCCCTTCCGGAAGGCAGATGAGCTGCTGGAAGAGATCGACGGCAGCGTCAAAGTCCGCCTGGTGGACTTTCACGCCGAGGTGACCAGTGAAAAGATCGCTTTCGGCTGGTACTTGGACGGCCGGGTGACCGCCGTCCTTGGCACCCACACACATACGCAGACGGCGGATGAGCGCGTGTTGCCTCAGGGAACGGCCTACATCACAGACGTGGGAATGACGGGGCCTTACGATTCCGTTATCGGGATGAACAAAGAAGCCTCTATTTCGCGTTTCCTTCACGGTGTTCCCACCCGCTTCGAGCCGGCGACCGGGGACGTGCGTTTAGCGTCTGTTATCGTCGAAGTAGACGAGACCACAGGCCAAGCTTCGTCGATCGAGCGACGGGTACTCCGCGAGTCGTGACTGGTCGGGGATGGGTCTCGCGTATCTAACAAGAAGCGAAACCGGAAGAAGTTCGCGACGTCTTTGGTCTGCTCAGGGTATGAAGCCGGAAGGATTGGCAGCCGAACTTGAAACTAGGACCGACAAGAGTGGCGGTCGCCACCGCGGCCAGCCCCGCGGCCATACAGCCGACGCTGAGAATGAGGGCTGTTAGGTTATGATCGTGAATTCCGAGTTTGAAGTTTTCAATTGCGCTTTCGGCACCGTCAAGTTGGGGCGCCTGAACCATGCGGTATCTGATTTTTAGCGATATTCACTCCAACTGGGAAGGGCTGCAGGCGGTTTTGCAGGATGCCGAGGGATCCTATGACGAAATCTGCTGCCTCGGTGACGTGGTCGGGTACGGCGCCGATCCGAACGCGGTCACGGAATGGGTTCGGAACAACGTAAAGCAGGTGATCCGGGGCAACCACGACAAGGCCTGCTGCGGGCTCGAAGACCCCGTCATGTTCAATCCAGTCGCACGGCAAGCTGCTGAATGGACGCTTCGGAATCTCACGGACCAGAACCGGGAATATTTGTACAACTTAAGGGAAGGGCCGGTAGAACTGAACGACTTCGTGATGGTCCACGGCTCCATCGAGGATGAGGACGAATACGTCATCGATCCTAGCGATGCCGCGGCTCAATTTCCCCTTCTCCAGGGTCGCCTGGCGTTTTTCGGCCATACGCATCTCCAGGGTGGATTTCTCCTCTCGGCTGACGATTGCAGAGTGATCCAGAACCACTCCGGCAAAGACACCGCTACGCTGTCGATAGTCGTGGGTGACACGCCCTTGCTAAACCCCGGTTCGGTCGGTCAGCCCCGAGACCTTAACTGGAAGAGTGGCTACGTTTTCTACCATTCCGAACAGCGAGTCGTTGAATTCCGCCGATGTGGCTACGATCTGGAGACCGCTCAGCGGAAAATCAGGGAAGCAGGCCTGCCACCGGCTCTAGCAGACCGCCTGGCGCACGGACGATAGAGCCGTTTCTTACGCCGTCGGGCTGACTTTTTCCTTCTAGCGCAGCTTCACACCACCTGGGCCAGCCCGCATTTCTCACCACCTGACGGTCGAAGCACGCATTGAGCCCGCCAATAGCCACCCTCGAAAGACGGACTTACACCAACCGCCGCAAGACGGAATAGCCCATCATGACGAGCATGACGAGGGAGGCAACCCAAAGAGCAAGTGTGATCCAGCCCTTGGGAACGATCGCCTTCGGTAGGTGGACATAACGCAGATACAGTGTAGAAAAGCTGACCACCGGCAGCATCAAAGCCCCCCCCACACCGCCGATTATCACCATCAGAACCGGGTCACGCAAGACCATGTAGACGAGCACGGGTCCAAGCAGCAGAATGCTGCTGAATATCCTTGTCGCTCTCAGCCGTGCTTGGTAGTTCCGCCCGTCGTAGGCTCGCAGCAAGGCGGCGAAGTCCGCGAACATGCGAGCCGTAGCCGCGGTTCCAGCAAAAAGTGATGAGTACAGCACCGCGATCGCACCCACCAGAAAAACGTACCGTGACCAGTCTCCGAGCGTCTCGGTGTAGACGCTCGAAAGGATGCTGATCGTTTCCGATCCCTGAGGGACGACGCCCAGGCCGTGCAAGACGCCCGCTCCGAGCAAGTAAAATGCCACCGTCGAAAAGGTGTAGATGACCATCGCGGAGAGAACGTCGATGCCCATGACTCGGATCCAGCCCCGAGCCCGACTCACCCAAGCCGCCGTGCTGTCGCCAGGCCCCGCGAACCGAGCATATCCTTTCTCGATGCACCAATAGGGATACTGAATCAGGTTATTGGATCCCATGCCCGTGATGCCAAACACCGCCACTGCGGTCACCAAGCTACCCTCCGGCAGGTGAAACGCAAGGCCGTCGAGCAAGCGGGACCACGAAAAGTAAGCCGGCGTGGTCAACAGCAATACGGCTGCACTGGCGGTCGTCACCGTGAAGGCTATGACCATAGCCACCGAAACCCTCTCCACTAAGCTGTAGCGGCCGATCAAGAGCAACACAAGCGTAACAACCATTACGATCCACACCCAGGCCCCAACCGACACCGCGGGGATAATCTGGTTGAGGACTTCGGAGATACCCGCAAATATGCCGCCGTGTGTCGTTAGGGAGATCGTTTGCATCAGGGACCAAAACCAGACGAGCCACGAAACCCGAAAACGCGGGCCCGGCACCCGGTCCATAGCCTGGAGCCCGGTTTCGCCCGTGCCAATGGCGTAACGGCCGAGTTCGTTTTGCACAACGACCTTGATGGTGCAGCTCACCAGGATGAACCAGAGTAGGCGGTAGCCGTTCTCGGCCCCCAGTAAAGTGGTGGCAATCAGTTCACCGGTCCCGACCACGCCGGCGCCGATGATCAGCGCCGGTCCTATTCGTCGGAACGCGCCGAGAAAGGTCTTTGGCGGGACCTCGATGCTTTCAGCATGAAGTGCGTAAGGGTCTTCGGAGCTTTGATGCGGCATGATAAAGCGACTCAGGATACGTGAGTGTGGGTGGGCTGTGTCAAGCCGGTCGGCTCGGGCACGCAAATGTTCCGGCCGGTCACAGCTTGGCGATTCCGCAGACGACCCCGGCGTGCGACCGTGAGTTACAGTAGAAAAGTGCTCACGCCACCTTGGCTTCCACAGTCGGAAGCGCCGGCAACACCTTCGTGGCCAGCAACTCCATCGAGCGGCGCCATTTAGCCTCGTCGTCCCAGTCCTTGGAAGCCATCAGAAGGGTCCCGAAGCCGCCGCTCACTTCCCAAACTTCTTCTAGTTGCCGGATGCAGGATTTGACGTCCCCAATAATGCATACTTTCTTCAACATGTATTCGGTAGTCACGTCCTCGTCAGGCATGCCAGGTTCACCCTTCACTAACGCGATGACGTTCGCCGACCGGAAAATTCCAACCAGATACTCAACCGAAGTCTTAAATGTGCCGTTGAGTACGTGGTCCCATGCCTCATCGTTCGATTCGCCAACGTAGATGCTACGCGGAACCCTCCACATCGAGCGGTCCGGCTCGGGGCGCCCCTTCTCCCGGGCGCCCTCGCAATAAGTCCTCCACTGAACCGGCAATATGTTGGCGTGCAGCAAGTTCGGGCTGATCGGCATGTAGCCCCGCTGCCCGGCCAAGCGCGCCGCCATTGACTCGCCCCGGATCACGCTCATTGCGATCGGTGGGTGTGGCTTTTGGTAGGGCTTCAGCAGCGTCCCCATCTTCAACTCGTGGTCAGGGTTTTCGACCTTGATGCGCCAGAATTTGCCTTGGAAGTCGAAGGGCGGGTCAGTCTGCCAGAGTTTGAGGATCATATCGATCGCTTCCAGCGTCATCAGCCCCTGCGTTTTGGGGTCAGGCAGATCGAACAGCGACCAATCAGTCGGCGTGCCCCCTTGCCCGAAGCCACAGTTCAACCGCCCACGCGCGAGATGGTCAAGAAAGGCGAGACGGACGGCAACGTTGACGGGATGGTGCTGGGTAAGGATCGAGACACCGGTGCCGAGACGGATGTTCTTGGTTTGCGCTAGGCAGTAGGCGATGAAGACGTCGTTGGCCGGAATCGGCTCCCACTCCAGGGTGTGGTGCTGGCCGATCCAGCCCTCGGTAAACCCCAGCTCGTCGGCGTGGACCACAAACTCCAGGTCTTCCTCGAAACACTCCGTCCGCGGTTTCTCTGGGGGGTGCAGCGGCATCATGAAGAAGCCAAGTTTCATAGACGAACTCTCGTTCGCTGATTCACGTCAAGGACTTTCGCGATTTCCACAATAAGCGCCCTACCTTCGAGGCCGATCTTTCGAGGTCACGCGATCGGCCCATACGTCGTGGGACTGCCTCAGTCGCCCGACGATTTCGGGATGGTCCTTGGCATAGTTCTTCTGTTCGGGGTGCTCTTCGGCGAGGTTTCCGAGATGGACATCAGCCAGAGGCGGCGAGGTTATGCCTAACCTGCCGTTGACGATCAGTTTCCAGTCGCCCTCCCGAACAGCCCAAGTCTGTTGCCATTGCCAATGCATCAGCCCGTAAGGGCTGGGTGCGTTCTGGTCTTCGATTAGGGGCAACACGTTATGTCCGTCCAACTCGACTCCCTTGGGCGGCTCGACTCCCGCCAGATCGAGGATCGTGGGGTACCAGTCCATCGCCGTCACGGCCTGGTCGCGAACCACATCGCGCGGGAGGCGCTCCGGATAACTCAGAATCGCGGGGACTCGGATTCCTCCCTCGAGAAAACTTCCCTTTGCGCCGATCCACTTGCCGGTGTTCCCTCCTCCCCGGTTGGGACCGAAGTTGTGGCCCTTGGGATAGCCGCTCAGATGGTTGTCCACCGAGACCTGAACATCCTCTTCAGAATGTCCATTGTCGCTCATGAAAACAATGATCGTCCTCTCTCGCAGGCCGCGCCCTTCGAGTTGAGTCAGAATCCGTCCCACGTATTCATCCACCGTCGAGATGGTTGCGGCGTAGGAGCGCCGAGGCTCCTCCATCGCGCGGTATCGTTCGCGATGTCGTTCGAGAGACTGCTCCGGGTAGTGAGGAATGTTCAGGGCAAAGTAAAGGAAGAACGGAACGTCCTGGTTTCGTTCGATGAATGAGATAGCCCGATCGACGATCAGGTCGGGAAAATACTGTCCCCGGTGAAACACCTCACGCCTGCCGTCGTAAAGGTCGTGGAATCCGAGGCGGTGGAGGCGAAAGTGGACATAGTTGTCGATGTAACCACCGTGAAATCCGAAAAACTCGTCAAACCCCTGTTTCATGGGCTCGTGATCGCGGTGAGCGCCCAAGTGCCACTTACCGTACAAGGCCGTTTGATACCCGGCGGCGCCGAGCGCTTCGGCGAGCGTCACTTCGCTCGCGAGCATGTTGAGACCGTCCCGTCCGTGTATCCTCTCCTGCACCCACGTGTTCACGTTCGACCGCTGTGGATGGCGACCGGTCAACAACATCGCCCGCGCGGGGCAGCAAACCGTGTGCGCGTAGGCTTGCGTGAAACGTACTCCCTCTCGTGCCAGCGAGTCGATAGCCGGTGTGTGGAGATCGGTCGAGCCGTAACAATTCGCATCGAGCGTTCCTTGATCATCCGTAAAGATGACGACGACGTTAGGTTTGTTGTGACCTTCGTCCCGGGCTGCGGAGCGAGGGGCCGCTGTCGCGATCACAGCGACCATGATCGAAACGCGCAGGAAGAGCGCCCTAAGTTTGTACATAACTGGGGATGATACAACACCCCCGGCACGCTGTCACTCCACCCCAAGCCCCGCCCGACCGCTTCCACCCGCGGAGCGCCGAAGGAAACCATCGGCATGCGGGGGCGTCGCCAACCGTAAACCGACTGGCCTAGCAGCGGCCCACAAAATGCGCGTGAACGCGGCTCAATGTGGTTACCCTCTCTATGTCTTGGCCGCACAACCCTGGCAGGCGCCGTGAGATGCCTGCAACTCGGAACATAACGAGAGCAGCCTGGTATGCTGTCCGATCCAAGATTCATAAAATTATTTCTTTATTGATGATTTATGTCAAACGATATTGCTTATAGCGATATTTAGATATTGTTAAAAAGGAATGTTCTCTTGAGGCTGAGGGTGAAATGAAGTGTCGATTTTGGAGGCTCTTGTGTTTACTCATAGGCGGCTCTCTCCCCTTGCCGCTGGCAGCAGCCGACTATCTCGTGGTGTTTGACCAGGGAGCGACGGCCAGTATCTACGACGCCGGAACGCTTGAGCTGCTCGGCTCGCCGACGGTTGGCGAGGGCGCAATTCATGCGGTTGGTGTTCCCGACCCTCTGAACCCGAACGAACTTCTGAAGATCTACGTGGTCGCGTCTCACTCCGTAGTCGTTCTGGGCCCGGTGTCACCCTTCGCAGCTCTTGCTATACACCCTTTGATCGAGCCCATCAAAATGGGGGACGGAAGTGCCGTCTTGACCGCAGACGGACGGCAGTTGCTGGTCATCGGTGGGTCCGTTTTGCATGCGTTCGAAGCATCGAAGGTCAGCAACCCGGTGCCAAAGGCTTTGGGGTTCGAGTCGGACGTAACCGGACTGGCCGTGCTGCCCGACGCCAAACGAGCATACCTGGCCATCTCTGGTTCTGACGAGGTTCGGGTCGTCAATCTCCTCACGCTCCCGCCGCAACTCGGGGACTTCGCGGTCGCGTTACCCGCTGAACCCAGTGCGATCGCAGCGGCGCCAAATGCCTCGGCGCTGTACGCGTTGGCTGCCGAGGCGATGTTTGAAATCGACACCGGAAACGGGCAGATACTTTCTACGACTGACACGCTGGCGGCGTCGGTGTCCTCGATTGGTTTCGACCCGGATGCGCCTTTGAGCACCGCGTTTCTGACCGCCGGCGCGCAAATCCTGTTCGTCGACTTAGCAAAACGAGATCTCGAGGTCACACTCGCGGCGCCCGGCAAGGTGCAAAAGACAGTGTCGCCCGGCCAAGAGTTGGCCTACGCGATCGTCGAAGGGTCGGGTGTATTTCGTGCGGAGCGCGGTGCGCAGAGCCTGTCGGTGTTGGAAGATCCCCGGACCGGCGCTGCTTTCCCAGGGGCCGCCGTAGACATGGAAGTGGGCTCCGGCGCGCAGGACGTGTTTTTTGCTTTTGGCCCTCCAGGAAAGATCGTTCGCATGAACGCGCAGGCCAGCGAAGTGCTCGGCGAGCTGGAGATTGGTTCGTCACTGACCGGAATCGCGGTAGTCTCGACTCCCGGAGCCACCGCCTCGGCTCTGGAAGTTTACGGCGGCAGCGAACAACTCTCTGCCGTCGGGGTACCCTTCGGTAAGCCGCTGACCGTCCGTGCTCTTAGCGGCGACGGGCGTGGTGTCTTCAAGGCGCCGGTGACCTTTAGCAGTGCGACGCCCGGTGTTGGCTTCGATCCGTTCACGGCGGAAACAAACCTTTCCGGGGTGGCTCACACGATAGCTACACCTCCTATTGCGGACCCGTTTCAAGCGGAGGCTCGCATTCTCTCCGGCTCTCCCAAGGCGGTCTTTGACCTCAACGTCGTGGGACAGGATTTGGGTGGGCTAAGCAAGGCTGGCGGGGACTACCAGATCGTCCTCAAGGAGGAGGCGTTTCCGCGTCCTTTGGTGGTAAGTGCCCTCGCCGGGGGAGATCCGCTACCCGGCCTGAGCCTGACCCTGGATGCCACGGGGTCCGAGGTATCATGCCCGGCCACGTCCGTCACGGACAGCAAAGGCTTGGGAGCTTTTGCATGCTCCACCGGGAACGTTTTGCTTCCAACGAATCTTGAGATCGGGGTGGAAGATAGTGCTGGTCGCTCCCTGAAGGATCCGTTTCATGTCACCATCGTGCCGATCGAAGAGGAGTTACCGAGCCAAGCCGTCCTTCTTTCGCCCGACACGATCACGGGTGTCGTCGGAGAGCTGATTACTGGCGCAGTCCGCGTGTGGATAGGCGCAAAGGACAACGCTCCCATGACGAATGTCGGTGTCGCTTTTAATTCGATGCAAGATGTGACGCTGGCCCCGAACGAAGCGGTCACTGATTGGGATGGGGTTGCCGGAGCCGATGTCACGCTAGGCTGTATGCGCAGTGGGGTCATCAACGCCACCGTGCTGAGCTCGAAACCCCGAAGCGTTGCTGTCAGCTTTATGGCTGGCGAAGGGCCCTTAGCGAGAATCGAAAAAAGACAGGGGGATGGGCTGGCGGGAAGTCCTGGAGAACGGCTTGATGGTCCCGGGCAGGCTTTGGTAGCGCGGGTGACTGACGTCTGCGGCACACCGATACGCGGAGCGCCGGTGGCCTGGCAGGTGAGCCCGGCGGGCGCAGCCACCCTGGAGAACGCGGGTCAAACCACTTCGCGATCGGGTGACCTATCGGCGCTGGTGAAGCTCGGCAACCAGATCGGGCCCGTCACCATTACGGCGCGGGTTGGTGCTGTCAGTGTCGGTTTCGTGGTCTCCGTGATCGCCGTCCCGACGCAGATGTCAATCTTTGATGGAGACGGCCAAGCTGTTGCCGTTGGCCAGCTGGCCGCTCTGCCCCTGGTCGTCGAGCTGCGGGACGATCGGGGACTGCCCGCTGTGGGCGTCGCTGTGTCCTTCTTAGTGCTTGACGGAGCGGCCACACTAGGATCCGCGGTCGTCGAAACCAACGGGCTGGGGCGGGCCTCAACGAGCGTCATCGCCGGTCAGACGGTCGGAGCCCTCGCGGTGGAGGCGCGGGCTGGGGAGGTGGCGGTTGTTTTCGGTCTCACTGTGGTGGGCAGCACTCCCTTTGTGAGCTCTGTCGGATTCGTCAACGGGGCCAGCTTTGCCGCGGGCTGGGTTCCGGGAAGCCTGGGGTCGATTTTCGGAACCGGTCTTACCGCGGGGCTGGAGGGCGTTCTGCAAGCGAACACTTCTCCACTCCCCAATGAGCTCGCAGGTGTAGGCGTCACCGTCAATGGTCTCTCGGCGCCTATTCTCTCTCTTGCCAACGTCAGCGGCCAGGAGCAAATCAACATTCAGGTTCCGATCGATGTTCCCGCCCCGGCGGATGACGTTACCGTCACGATTGAGAACAACGGCTCCATGGCGTCGTTCTCGGGTATCCGGACTCATCTGGCTCAGCCGGGAATCTTCCAGGTCGCCCTGCCGGAGGGTCTTTTCGCCGCCGCGCTGCACTCCGATTTCAGTCTGGTTACGCCTGACAACCCAGCACGAACCAACGAGGTGATTCTACTTTTCCTCACCGGGTTAGGACCCACCGAGCCCACCGTCGGCACCAACGTGCCAGGTCCCGTTCCAGCGGCAGCCAGCGTAGTCGAACCCACAGTTGAGGTAGGCGGGTTGCCTGCGGAGGTTTTGGGCAGCTTCTATGCCCCGACTTTGGTCGCGGTCTATCAGGTCAACTTCGTGATTCCAGCCGCGGCGCCGTCGGGCAACTTGAGGATCGTGGTAACGGCTGGTGGAGCCTCCAGCCTGCCATTGCTGATTCCCGTGAAGCAATAGGGCGGGGAATCAGCCTGTGGCGGAGTCGAGCGTGTTAGGATCAAAGCAACGATGAGTGAGACGCAGTTCTACATATCGGTCGCCGTGATGCCGACCGTTACGATCATTATCGTGTTGATCGGTGTGTTGCTGAATAACACGAATATGAACGCTCGAGTGAACGATCTGCGGGGAGACATGAACGCCCGCTTCGAAGATCTCCGTGACGAGATGAACGCCCGAATCGGAGAGCTGCGGGACACCCTGCGGGCCGAAATGTCAAAGAACCACAGCGAAATGCTGACCAAGTTCGCCGAGGTAGACAACGGTCTTTCCCGCCTCGAAACCGGCTCCAGCTAGCGTCTCGCTGCGCCAGGTCTTGCTATCGATCTATTTCCCGCCCAGAATCTCTCCGTGGGGTTTGCCTAGCGTGATCTCCTTGTACGCAGCGAGCACTTGACCAGGGAGCCCCTCGCCCACCCAGTTGCTGACCGAGTCCGGCATTTTGATCGAGGTAGAGACCGCCTCATCGCCCTCTGTGGTGACGATGTCGTCTAGTTTTTTCTTGCTGTCGACCGCTGCACGGACCGCCTTCTCAAGTTCTACGAAGAACTCCAGTTGCCCTGCGAGAAGCTCCGATCCCCCGGGCGCTCCGTGTGCCGGTAGGACGTGATCAACGTCGAGTTCCTGCGCGCTGCGAATCACATTCGGCCAGTTCAGCGTGTTTCCGTCACCGGTGTAGTTGAAAGGGCCATTCACGATGGCGTCGCCGGTGCAGATAATCTTCTCTTTCGGCAGGTAAGCGAAGCCGTCCCCGCGGGTGTGCGCCCATCCGAAAAAGTGAAACTCGACGCGGCGAGTCTCGTCCTCCACCACGAACGGGCTCTCGGTGAATGTCTTCTGCGGAGGTTCCGCTGTCTCGAGGTTCAATGCCGCGATATCCTCTCGCTCTTCAGCCGCTTCCTTCCACCGTTTGGGCTCGTAGCGTCTCATCTCCTCGGCGACGCCAACGTATGCCAACGTGCTGGCGCCCTGCTGGGTCCAAACGGGATTCCCATAGGCATGATCGCCGTGGTGGTGGGTATCGAAAACGTACTTGACAGGTTTGGACGACAACCTCTTCATATCGTGCATCAACAACCTCGCCCCGCTGGGAAAATTGGCGTCCACAACAATCAGATAGTCCTTCATCTCGATGACGATGTTGTTGCAGTAGCCCTTGTGTTCCAGCTCTCCCTCGCGAAACCATACGCCAGGCGCCACTTCCTTTACCGTCCCGGGCTGAGCCTCTCCGCGGGAAACCCAAAGCGCGATCGACATCAGGACCAGAAACGGCAGTAAGATCAACAGCCGACTGTGTCTCATTGTTTCTTGTACCGGGGATCAGTTTAGCCGAAATAGCCTCTCAGGAGAAAGCTCCAAGGTCCGCGACCAACCTTGATCCAGAGCGAGTGTTCTCATTCAGAGCCGCGACCGCCAGGGAGCGGTCCAGTGATGAATCCATCCTGTGCACATCAGCCTGCGGGCCAACGAAGTACCGATCACAGGGCGAGAATCGGTGAGCAGACCCGTTTCTTGAGGCGAACGGTTTTCACCACGGGCGTCTAACTGCTTTCCGGTGCAAACTGCGCTGTCTACGCCCCCAACTCCTGCCGTATGCCTACCGCCAGTTGCTCGAGCTTCGACGCTTTCCACGCAGCGATGTGGCTTTCTCGGAGCAAGTCAAGCGTGTCGTTGGGAACTTCGTCATCGACCACCGCGGTCAGCTTGATCGGCTGCTTCTCGAGGCCGCCCAGGCGCTCGAAGACGAAGCAAAGTTTCGAGGCCTCGTTGATGTCATTTCGCAGGGCAAGGCCGTGTAGGTAGTTGACGACGCCATTCGGCTGGTAACTGTAGTCAAAGGTAAACCGGAGGCGGGCGCTTCCGTAGTTGACCCCAATCTCGCTTCTCAGGCCGCCGCCGTTTCCGACCAGGTGGTGATGCCGGAAGGTCTCTTCCATCCGGCGCCGAAGAGCTCGGCGACTTCCGGCTCTCGGTTCGCGGGGTTCTCGGCGAGTATCTTCTCCGGGTGCCGTGACGAGGTAGGTTTGGCAAAGACGTTCGATCTCGGTCGCGGCATCCCGTCCCCAGAAGGTTTTCGCGCCGGAGATTTGCAAATCGTTCGAGAGGTTTTGCTGCATTCGGTCGACGTATTGCCGAAAGGCCTCGCCCCGCGGGCGCTCTTCTTCAAACTCGTCGCGCAGAGCGGCGAGATAATCCAGCTCGACGAGCGGGTTGCAGCGAAGACGGCGGAAATCAGGCGCAAAGCGGGCATCGATGATGCCACCCTCTTCTCCGTAGAGGAACACGCCGATGTTGAAGAACTCAGCCGAGACGATGTTCGGCACATACCTCAACAATTTGAACACATAGCGAGTCATTGACGCGCTGTCCATGGGAATCCTTCCTCTATTGAGGTTCGCAAAATATAGTGATGGTCTCGGCTTTCGGCAAACCGCCGCGCATTCACAAGGCGGATGAACGATAGCGTTTGTTTGTACGGGCGCCGACGTGTCGCGCCCTCTCCAGCACCCCGAGTGTTTGGCTGGTATAGGTCACTATACTCTGCGAACATCAGTAAGACGGCATCGTTCCGGGGTCCCGACCGATTTTTCCTTTACTGTATCGATCCCTCCGCGGTGAACCCAGAGGTCGACTTGGGATCCCAGCGGGGAAACGGGTCGCGATTCGCTCGTTTCGCACCCCGCAGCAACTCCGGCACCTGGCCGCGCCGCTTGTACAGCTCTTCGAGCATGGATTCCAGATGATCCCAATCGCCGTCATACCACTGAGGCGGCGCCTTTTTGTAGGCGTCATCGAAGATTTCGCTCGAGCAGTGGCAAATGCGCTCGAGCCAAGGTTCGAAGCTTTCGTAGCCCAATACGCCACGGTAGACTTCCCGGCGACAGTAGAGTCCACATTCAGCCAAGTCGGAGAAGGCCCAGTTTTGGGCGTCAAAGGCAAATCCGTGGTCGATCATGTTCACCACATACACGAGTGATCTCGGAGACACCTCCTCGCGCCCGCGGCTGATTCCCGGCAGCCAATTCTTCGCTCGATCCCGAAAAAAGATGGCCTGGCGACCGTCAGCGTTGCTGACCCACTTGTCGAAGGCGACCATGCCGCAAAAAGAATCGATGTTGAGAACCGATCCTAACAGAGACATCGGCACGTAATCGTAGACGGCGCGCCGCGTCGGGTCTCCCGGGTAGCGGGACGCGAAATGCAGTCCGGCTTCGCAGCGCCGTTTCTCTCGACCCGCCTCCATCGTCATCTCCGGTGTAGCGTCGATCAGCTCTTGCGGGACGTCGACGATATCCCAACCTGGCACGGGCAACTGCAAATAGCTCAGCAGGACGCAGCAGAAAAGCTCGTTGACTAAAATGCGCGGATGCTGCGGGTTGTTTCGAAACTTGACGACATAGTAATGGCCGTCGTCGGCGAGCATGAGATGAGCGCTTGCTCCGCCGCGCATTCCCTTGATGTGCTGTAGTGCGATAACCGGCATTAAAGTTTGGAGCCTGGGCGTTTGCGGCCTCCTGAAAACAACAAGTCGTCCGCTCGGCGAAGCACCTATGGGCGCGGCTGCCACGGAGGCAAGGCCCCGTTTAGAGGCGAGCTTCACCGCTGGCTGCGACGAGCTTAAGCAAACACGGTTTGTGAAGTTACGAAAGTGGGCTCGAGGACTGGGGCCCGGTTGGAGGAGTCAACGCTACTCGGCTCTATTATAGGATGTCTTCTCGGCGGTTGTGCGAGAAAATAGACACTAAAGCCAGGCCTCGATCATTCCATAGACCCCGTCGAGAGTCGGCACACGCCGCCGGAGGCTGTACGTGGAAACCCTGTCCGAACTTCATAAATCACTGAACAGTCTGGTTTGGGGCCCCGTGATGCTTCCTCTTCTCGTTGGGACCGGCCTGGTTCTGACTGTTGCAACCCGGGGGGTCCAGTTTCGCCGCTTCGGATTCGCGCTGCGGCAGGTTCTTGCCCGCCCCGCTTCGGACCACGAAGGAACCGTTACGCCTTTCCAGGCGTTGGCCACTTCGCTCGCTGCGACCGTCGGCGTGGGGAACATCGCGGGCGTCAGCACAGCCGTGTTCCTGGGTGGGCCGGGGGCGCTCCTCTGGCTGCTTGGTTCCGGGATTGTTGGGATGGCCACTAGGTTTTCGGAGATCGCGATCGCGCTGAGATTCCGCGAGCCTGATGAGCGGGGGGTCATGCGGGGCGGCGCCATGTATGTGCTGGAGAAACACCTCGGCGCGAAATGGCTCGGCGTTCTCTTCGCGATTTTCGCCGCCTTAGCCGGCTTCGGCATCGGCAACATGACCCAGGCCAACTCGGTTGCCGACGTGGCCGAGACCAGCTTCGGTACTCCGCCGATCGCGACCGGGATTGTGCTGTGCGTCCTGACGATGTTGGTGGTGATCGGCGGCGTCCGGCGCATCGCGCGAGTCGCGCAGTTCATCGTCCCGTTCATGTGCGGCGCCTACTTCTTGGGCGGCCTCTGGATCGTGCTGACGAACCTAACCAGAATCCCCGAAGTCGTCATGCTCGTCTTTTCCTCGGCGTTCAACGGCCATGCAGCGGCGGGCGGCTTCGTTGGAGCCACTGTTGCCGCGGCCGTCCGGTACGGCATCGCTCGGGGCCTGTTTTCGAACGAAGCAGGACTGGGTTCCGCGCCGATGGTCCACGCCAGCGCTCGCACGGATCATTCTGTGCGACAAGCTTGCTACGGCATCGTGGGAGTCTTTGTCGACACGATTGTTCTCTGCTCGGTCACCGGTTTCGCCGTGTTGGTCACGGGGGCGTGGCAGTCGGGCGAAGAGGGTGCTTCCATGGCCACACGGGCGTTCGAGATCGGGCTCCCGGGCGAGTGGGGTGGCTACGTCGTCAGCCTCGGCATCATGTTTTTCGCGTTTTCGACGGTGGTCGGCTGGGCTCACTACGGCGAAACTGCCATCACCTACCTGTTTGGGGCGCGGTCACAAATGCCGTACCGCATCGCCTGGGTCGTCTTCGTGTACCTGGGCGCGACCGGCAGCCTCCAAACAATATGGAGCGTCTCGGACACGATGAACGGCCTCATGGCGATTCCGAATCTGATCGCGGTGCTGGGATCGATCGGATTGTTGCGCCGGCTCGTCACGGAATTCTTCGAAAACAACGCTTAGCCGTCACGCAGCACGTCCGGGCCCTCGTTGAGCCGAAAATCGGTACTTCGCATCGCGATGCTTGCGTCACCTGCCATGGCTCACGAAGCCCCAGGTCTCTTCGGTACCCGCGCCTGGCGCTTATTCGGCTGATTGAATCCGAATTCGGTCGACGGTGATTAAAAGGGTTCTGGCCACGGTTGCGAGCAAGACGATCTTCCACCCGTTGCCCTGCGCTCCCAAAGTCCAAGCAAAAGGGAAATCGAAAAGGAAGCCCACAACCATCGCGAAGAAAGCTGTCGCCAGAATGCCGCCCGTGATGGTGGACCAACTCAACATCTCCCGCAGCGACTGGCTCGTTACTGCGGGAATCTGTGGCGAAGCCAACCCAGTTAATTGAGCTGGAGTGCCAGCCGTCACGGTCTCTTCTTTCCAAGCCCGTGTTCGCCGTTCGAGTTCGCTTTCCTTGTCGAAGAGCCGTCGGAATGGAGTTGGTGTCAAGCGGCCGACGTAGAAGACGCCGCTGCGGTCTTCATCCGCGTCCTGCCAGCGGACTCGCGCGATCTTGTCGGGCCACAGGTGGGGCATGTGGGTGACCCACTCTATGCCGATCACTTGATCCCGTCGCAGGGCGAAGCGAGTTTGCTCGCCGACATAGATCAGGCGGTCGCGGGTCAAGAACAGGTAGCCGGCGTCCCAATAATGAATGTTCTCGTAGACACGCGGCGTCTCATGCGGACCAAACCCGACTCCGAGACCTTCCAACTCGGCCACGGAAATGCCTTCCAACTTCAGCTTTTCTGCCAACTTTTTCGCCAGGCCGCCCAGGCCCATCAGCGGTTCCCATTTGTCGAACAGCAAGACCGCACCCAACGTCAACCCAAACGTCAGCCCAAAGAAGGCGACCGATGCCAAACCGTCGAGCGCCCAAACCTTACTCACGTACACAGCGAAGGCCGGTAGAAGCGTGATGACAGCGAAGTCGGTGCACCACTTGCGCAAGAGCGCTGCCGTTGTGGTGGAAGTCGAGAAAACCCGCTCGTGGCTGGTGTGCGGCTCAGGCAGGGCATAGTGCTCCTCCGGCTCCGTGCCTGGAGCACTGAGGATCTGCTCGACGCGTTCACTGGAGATGCCGGCCCTTTTCGCCGCCGCCTCGATGCGTCGGCGGCAAGAGGGATGTGTCAGCAGAAACTCTGTCCCCTTGCTCCAATCCATGGGGAAGTGGTTTAGGGCCGTGATCTTCGCCATTCCGGTGATAAAGGCCTCAGGGTCCTCGGTCATGCCGACGCCGCCGGCGTCGGCCGAGCGCTCCAGGCGACGGGAAACAAGGCCAAGGACCACTATGGTCGAAATCGCGAGCAGCCCCCCGTATGCCCAACCAGGGAGCCAGTCTACGAACAGCAGCACCAGCGCGCCGCCCACGCTCAAGATCCCGATTGGTACCACTAGCAGCAGCCAGGCGTGAAGGCCTTTGAGATGAGCAAGTTCGTGGCCAAGTACGGAGTCGACTTCCCGCTTGTTGAGCTTCTCGAGAACGAGTTCTGAGATCATGACTTGCCGGCTGCCGACCGCGAAGGCATTCGCCAAACGCCCCTTTCCGGCGGGCAGGACGTAGAGCTGCTGGAGCTTGATGCCGGCCTGCCCGGCCAGCTCGAAGATGCGATCACGTAGTGCACCTGTCGTCAGCGCCTGGGGGGTTATTTCCTGGTACTTCCTCGCCCGAGTGCCCAACAGCAAGAGAAACAAGAACCCCGCGAAAAACAGCAAGACACTGTTGCGATAGTTGTGGCCCACGAAGGCGTTGATGGCCGTAAAGATGCAGATCGTGGGGACCATCAAAGCCAGGAGCAACCAGGCCGTCTGGCGGGTCAGTTCCCACCGCGTCCATTCCTGGCCCCCGACCCGCTGGGTTGCGGGATGGGACGCCACCGTGCAAAGGATTGTTGCCATGCTGGGAGCGGCGACCCACAGGCTATTTCGCAGCAGGTCGAACAGTAGATCTCCGTAAAGATCGCCTTGAAGTAAGAAGGCCGGCACATAGTCAAGGTCGTAATGCCAAACAAGCCCCCACCAGACCACCCAGGTCAGCAGCATGATTCCCTGAAGAGCGCGCACATGAGAGAACCACGCCTCCGCCCGGGCGGATTCAAATCTATGCATGACACGGCGGTTCAGCGCTAGAACAAGCATCGGCGGAATCAAAACTACGAGAATGAACATCCATGCGTAGCGCGTGGGCTCGCCAGGACGATACCCAAAACTCAGTTCCAGCGAATCGATGCCGTCGCTGGGGCAGCCTTCGTAGGTGTAGCTGCCATAGCCCCATTTGGACTTGAATTCCCCGAGGACAGGACTGGCACGCGTGAACCCCGCTCCAACGTGGCCGAGTGCCAGCTCAAACGAGTCCACCTGCAAGTCAGCCAGAGCACTTTTCAGGGGGATGAGGTCCACCTGCCCTTTGACGACAAAGTCCTCTCTTGGAAAACCGTTCTCACAATTGCCGGCCACCGACCACCCAACCTCAGGGTGCCTGACGTCGATGTCTTGAAGCACGCATCCAAGAGCTTCATTTAGGGCCTCGGCAACCGGCGGATCGCCCGTCGGGCTGAAACCAAGGAACAGGTACGCGTAGACCTTTCCCGTGTTCTCGATCCAGATGTCAACGGATGCGGTGCGCTCTTCGCCGGGAGGGTCATGCCCCTCGTGAGCGTCTAGCACTCCGCCCGCCACAAAAATCAAGCCAACCAGGCCGCTGAGAATGATCGTTAGCAATCGCGGCACCACATCTCCTTATATGACATTCCAGTGCTGTCCGGGGAAAGTCGCGCCATCGGACGGTAAGTCTCGACCGTTCAATGTCTTATGGCCTGTTTTGCCCGGGAACGATTTGAAATCCCGAGGCCGCAAATGGTCGCCTGAACGGAGCATCCGGACGCGGCACAATGAGGGATGAACCTTGGCCGTACGGTTTTCTCCCAACTGATCGAGCACCTACCGAGCAAAGAGTTTCAGAAATGTGTATCGCGCTACCGCGGCGATTCCTATCTGAAAAGTTTCTCCTGCTGGGATCAGTTTCTTGCGATGGCATTCGCCCAGCTGACCTATCGGGCAAGCCTCCGCGACATCGAGACGTGCCTGCGTTCGATGCACGGCAAACTCTACCACATGGGATTCCGCGGCAGGGTAAGCGCGCTCGACACTGGCCGACGCGAACGAGTCGCGCGACTGGCGGATCTACGCGGACTTCGCGCAGGTCTTGATTGGCATGGCACGGCCGTTATATGCCCACGACCCGATCGGTGTGGACTTGGACCAGACTCTGTACGCTCTCGACTCGACAACAATCGACCTCTGCCTGTCGCTGTTTCCGTGGGCGAGATTCCGCAAGCAAAAAGCCGCCGTGAAGATGCACACGCTGCTGGATCTGCACGGCAATATTCCCACGTTCATCCGCATTACTGGAGGCAAAGTGCACGACATCAACATCCTCGACGAGATCGGCCCGGAGGCCGGCGCGTTCTACGTCATGGATCGGGCCTACGTCGATTTCGAACGCCTCTTCGTGTTCACTCTCTGCTCGTCGTTCTTCGTCGTGCGAACCAAGAAGAACATCTTGCTCCAACGGCGCTACTCGCATCCCGTCGACAAATCCACGGGCTTGCGCTCGGATCAGACCGTCATACTGGCTGCCATCGAATCGGCCCAAGCCTATCCCGACCCGTTGCGGAGGGTCAGTTACTTCGACGCCCGGACGAACAAGCGGCTGAAGTTTCTGACCAACAACTTCGCGCTCCCGGCGCTGACCATCGCCCACATCTACAAGTCGCGTTGGCAGATTGAGTTGTTCTTCAAGTGGATCAAGCAACATCTGCGAATCAACTCGTTTTACGGCACCAGCGAGAACGCCGTCAAGACGCAGATCTGGATCGCTGTCTCGATTTACGTGCTCATCGCCATCGTCCGGAAACGCCTCGGGCTGGAAGCGAGTCTTTACCAGATTCTACAGATTCTCAGCGTTACGCAATTCGAAAAAATGCCCCTTTTACAGGCACTCCAGCCATCCGACTCCCCAAACGAATCCCCCTATGACCCCAACCAATTGATTCTATTCGACTTTTAACCGGACAGCAGTGATGACATTCATTTAAGCGGGAAGTCTGTCGGTAAACCATGAGACCCGTGCCCTAGAAAGATCGCGAAAGAGCCTTAGCAGCCCGTGGCGGAAGTCGTGCAGGAGCGAAACCCTGATGGAAACATCGAATCTTTTCCGCATTGCACCTTTTGTCATGTACGGGCGCGACATGTCGCGCCCCTGGGGACCGTTCTTTGCCACCTTCCGTATCCCTACAGCCTTCGGCTTCAGCTCGGAATCCCAGGGGCCGATTCGAGCATCCGTGGCCGCCAAAGTAAACAGTATTAGCGTTCACGCAGCTCTTGTTGGCCGTTGCTAGGCCAGCCGCTTAACGGCTGGTTGGGACGCCCCATCAACCTGTCCCCCGCAGCAGCTCGTCCGTTCGCCGGCTGCGGCCCCGATTCGCTCATAGGGAGGGTGCGCGCAAGCAGGAAACAGAGCCTAGAACGCCAGTGACAGGCCAAGTATCACCTAGTAGCGACTGCCACTCGGTCCTAGTCGGAAGTTCCGTAGCGCAGGCCTGGGCCGCCGTTTGGCCCAGACCTGCGACCGTTTTCTTAGATCCCATCGCACGCCGAACGCGCCAAACCGGGTAGAATCGAAACTCGCTGTTATTACCGCTGGGCATGGAACAAATTCGCAAGGTTTTCCTTAGCTCCACCTCGCACGAGCTCGCGGAGCATCGGGGAAAAGTCATCGACGCTCTCCAAGGCCTCGACGGCTGGGACGTGATCCACATGGAGCGGTTCGGCGCCCGCGCCTGGACAGCCGACGACTTTTGTCTGAAGAAGGTCCGCGAATGCGATGTTTTCGTGGGCATCGCGGGTTTCTGTTACGGGAGCGTGCACGAGGAGAGCGGGAAATCATTCACCGAGCGCGAGTACGACGAGGCAATTCGAACCAATAAGCCGCGCTTGATGTATGTCGCTCCCGACGACTTCGAAGTCAAAGCGAAAGTGTTGCTCGCGGATGGCAACCCAGACCGGCAGGCTGCCTTCCGGGAAGCTATCGACACTCAGCAGATCCGCGACGACTTCGAGAATCCTGAGAACCTCGCCAAGAGGGTCGTCGTAGACCTGGGGAACTGGGAACGCGAGAATCCCTTACCTCGCGAGCCCAAAGAAAGGTGGCCGCGAAACCCCGACCTCGCCCACCCCTACCCGCTGCAACCCAACTTCACCGGCCGCATCGCCGAGCGCAAATTGCTCACGGAATGGTTCACCGCCGACTCGCGGCCGGTCTGTGTGGTTGAAGCCATAGGAGGCATGGGCAAGTCGGCCCTGGCTTGGGTCTGGTTGCACGCTGACGTGCTGGGAAACCCGCCCGCCGGTTGCCCCGAGGCGGACCCGGAAAACCTCCGCGTCCCTGAGGACCGGCGCCCCGAGGGCGTGCTCTTCTGGTCGTTCTACGAGCGGGAGGCCCACTTCGGCGCCTTCCTCGACCGCGCCTCACGCTACGTCGGGGCGAAGAAGGGCTCGACCGACGACACTTCCGACCGCGAAAAGCTTGACGTCGTGCTCCGCGCGCTAGAGCAGCGCCGCATCCTGCTCATCCTCGACGGCTTCGAGCGCGAGCTGCGCGCCTACGCCGGCTACCGCGCCCCGTATCAAGGCGACGAGGCCGGAGGCGAGGACGGCAACGACTGCGTCGACCCCCGCGCCGCCGAGTTCCTCGAATCCGCGGCCGCGCTCGCGCTCGCCGGGCGTGTTCTCGTGACGTCGCGGCTGTTCCCGAACGAGCTGACCGACCTTGCCGGCTGCTGTCACGAGCACCTCAAAAATCTCTCGCGCGACGACGTGGTGAGCTTCTTCGAGGCTACGGGCGTGAAAGGGACGCGGGCCGAGATCGCCCAGGCGGTCGCGCCCTACGGCGGGCATCCGCTGTCGGTGAGCCTGCTGGCCCGGGCGATCGTCAACGACCGCAAGATGCGAGGCGACATCAAGGCGTCGGGGCGGCACACGGTGCTCGACAAGCTGAAGGGCAAGCACGGGCAGGAAATCCTTGCGGTCGCCTACGACGAGATGTCATCCGCGCACCGCGAGCTGCTAAGCCGCATCGCCACCTTTCGCAGCCCGATGGACTACGAGGCGCTCGAGGCCGTGGCCACCGCGAAGGGCGCCAAGCTGGACGCGGCTCTGGACGAGCTCGAGGCCCGAGGGCTACTGCTGCGCGACCAGGACGGCCAGCGCTACGACCTGCACCCGATCGTGCGGCGGTACGCCTACGACCGGCTGGCCGACAAGGCAGGCGTACACGGCCGCCTCCGGGAGTATTTCGAGGCCCGCCCGGCGCCGGAGCGGGTCGAGACCCTGGCCGACCTGACCCCCACGATCGAGCTCTACTGGCACACTGTCGGCGCCGGCCGCATCGACGCAGCTCAGGAGCTTCTGCGCGACCGGCTGACACCTGACCCACTTTACTTCCGCTTCGGGGCCTACGAGCGGATCATCGAGCTGCTGCGAGCACTGTTTCCCGAGGGCGAAGACCGGCCGCCGCGGCTGTCCTCGGAAAACGCCCAGGGCTGGACGCTCAACGAGTTGGCCAACGCCTACAGCCTGTCCGGGCAGCCGCGCCGGGCGGTCGCGCTGTCTGAGATGCAGATAGCAATTCGCGAGAAGCAGAACGCCAAGAAAAACCTCGCCACCGGTCTGCAAAACCTGGCCGATGATCAGCTCAAGCTAGGCCAGCTGGCGGCGGCGGAGGGTGCCTTTCGGCGCAGCATCGAACTGTGCCATGAGATCGAGGACGACCGCGAGGAGGCGAGGGGCCATGGCGAGCTGGGCTGGGTACTCGGCTGCGAAGGCCGCTTCGCCCAGAGCGAGCGCGATCTGAAGACAGCGCTAGGCTCGTTCCAAGCCCAAGGCCAGCGCCAGGGCGAGTGCGTGGTTTGGGCCTACCGCGCGCTGCTTGGTCTGCTGCGAGACGACCCCAAGGCCGCCTTGGCGGCCGCCCGCGAGTCCCGCCGCCTCGCCGAGGTCGACAGCAACGAGCGCGACATCATCCGGGCCGAGTGGCTGCTGGGCTGGGCCCACACTGCCCTGGACGAGACGACCGCCGCAGAGCCTCACCTCAACGAAGCCCTCACCCGCTGCCGCCGGATCAATATGGTTGACCTCGAACCCTCCATCCTGCTGGCCTGGGGGCGCCGGCATCACGGGGGTGGCGACCACAACCAAGCCCGGAGCTACGCTGAGGACGCCCTGAGAATCGCCGACCGCTGCGAGTACCGCCTCGATAAAGCCGACATCCACAACTTCCTGGCCCGCCTCGCCCTCGACCAGGGCAAGCCCGCCGAAGCCCGCGACCACGCCCAAAAAGCCAAGGACTACGCCTACTGCGACGGCCCACCGCACTACTACAAACCGGGGTACGAAGAAGCCGAGCGCCTGCTGTCCGACGCCGCCGGGGCGTAAAGCGTCGGGTCACACGGAGCCGCAGCCGGTAAGGGTCTGTGAAAAGACCCCGGTCTCGAAAGAGGGAGGGTAATCAATCCCGCCCCGATAAACGACCAAGGCGCTTCGTTTCAATCGAGTAGGGGCGCAATTCATTGCGCCCGCTCGCACGAATCTCATTGCTTAGTTGATTCTTCACACCCTCGGTAGCCTGCGTCGAGATCGCAAGTGACCTCAGTTGCCACGACGGGCTAAGCCGTCACGCCGTCCCCCAAAAATCGCGCGAGACGGGGCCTACTTCAAAGCAGAAAGCGGCCTAGGCCTCGGGCAATATGGTTAGTGGGCGGAGTGGCTTCGGATTGCGAGCCACAAGCCAGATGCCGGCCCCGACGGCGGCGACCCCGATGAGAAGGTCGACCGTGATGGGCTCGGCGAACAGCCAGGCACTCACGATCACCCCAAAAATCGGCACGGTGAACGAAAAAACGGTCAGGGCGCCCGGACTGTGCTTGCGAAGCAGATAACCCCAGATCGTAAAGCAAACGCCCGCGATCACGATCCCCTGATAAGCAAGGGCGGCTAAGGGCACCCAGGTCACCGGCAGTCGCTGCTCGGAGCCGGCCACGAGTGCGCCAGTCGCGAAGAAAGGTAGAGAAAGTGCCGTCTGCCAGAAAGCGTATCTTCCCGGCTCGATCCACTGGAGAACACGCTGGGCATAGACGGTCCGAGCGGCGACGAAGACAGCCGTCGCTACGATAACCAGGTTGCCCGCCAGAGGATCGCGCGCCAGCCGCGGCTCGGGCGTCCCCAGAAAAACGATGCATATGCCACCGAAGGCGATGGCCAAACCAAGTACGCGCGAGAACGAAAGCCTATCGGCGGGAACGAAGAAATGAGCGATTAGGTTGGCAAAAATGGGATTGCTGTTGATGAGGACGACTGAGTAGGCGGGCGACGTCAAGTCAACGCCGTAGTTCAGCATCGCCATCTGGATGATAAACAGACCCGTCAAAATCCCCAGGGTGCGCCACTCTTCGGGTTTGGGTCGAAGCGGGATTGGCCGCCGATAGGCCCATATTCCCACGGCCGCCGTGCCGAGCACTATGCGACCGAAGGCCGTCCCAAGCGGGGTGAACGCCGTCAGCGTGAACTTCATGGCCACCATATGGCCGCCCCGGAGAAAGGACAGCGCCAGGACGATGAGCGCTGATGCCCAGCCAATCGGTTCCGTTTTCAAGTTGTTTGCACTGGGAGGCAATGAATCAGTTTACGATGCGGTCGAGATCAACGGAGCTGCAGGCGTGAGGGTCTGTGAAAAACCCGGGGGCAGTCAGAAGCGGCGTCCTAGAAGTCACTTAGAGAAGAAGTCGAAGCTGAT
The DNA here is from genome assembly GCA_965248205.1 of Bryobacterales bacterium. Lineage (GTDB taxonomy): Bacteria > Acidobacteriota > Terriglobia > Bryobacterales > UBA6623. Next base: position 2,926,500 of record CBDFIS010000006.1, on the reverse strand, counting down.
CTAACGAGAATCAGCACCAGAAGAGGCCAAATGATTTGAACCGACTTTCACAATGTGATCTTCAGTTTGCCCTGTACCACCTTGAGTGGATATGTCTGGAGACGCAGCCCCTTTCTCGAAATAGCTTCCCCTGTCGTGATGTCAAAGTCGGAACCGTGCGAAGGGCAATACAGAATTTCTCCTTCTCTCTCCCAGATGAGCTTCCATTCCGTCTCGGGGCCTTGTGCGAGGCAGCCGGTGATCGTACCTGTACAAACCGGTCCGCCTTCGTGAGGACATAGATTTCTAAAGGCGTAGTAGTGGCCGTTTGATTTGATGATTCCAATCTCTATTCCATCAAGGGTCACGATCTTACTCGATCCCTCTTGAACCTCGGATTCGTCCATCAGTTCATACTCGGCCATCGCCATCTAGGTCCCTTTGTGGCTTCTCTGAGAGTCCGTGGCAGCAGCTAGGCTCGACCAAAACGAGGACTGTCATCCGGTTTTCGCTTCCGCAACTGCTTGGTTTCCGGTATGGGTTAAGCCGGAGTCTCGGACTTGGATATCCGGCTCACACAGGATACGAGACCGGCTCCCCGGAACGCAAGAAATTTTTGCCCGACGGCGGTCCAGGGAGGGGCGAAGCGTTCCAGCAGCCTGTTTTAGCTGTCCGACAAGGCTGTCTCGCTGCTGCTCAGTCGATTTGTCGCACACCCCTCCGACAGTAATCTCCCGGACCATAATTTCCCACCGGTAACGAACCGTCCTACGCGCTCGGCAGCGGCAGCGCCCAGATCCTGTGCAGCATGTCACCGAACAGCCGCCGGTTCAGATGCCTCTCCGCTCGGAGTAGCCGGTAATAGCGCGAAGTGCTTTGTTCTCAATGTTGCGCTGTTTTGGTATAAGCGGGTGCTCGCCGGAGAGAGCCTGAACCCTTAACAAGAGGCGTGTTGAGCGCTTCAGGGCCCAAGGCTCTTCTGCCCTACGGCGCGGAGAAATACAAGAACCGTTACTCTGAGGAGGAACTCTCGGACAAAGTCAGGTGATTGCCCTTGCGAGTCGCGGTTAGGCCGGGAGTGACCGAATGAAACGAAAGGCCAGAGTCACCGTACAGGTGTTGCGCCAGATGAAGCAGGCCGGTGAGAAAATCACGATGCTCACCGCGTACGATTATTTCACTGCCCGAGTCCTAGATCAGTGCGGTGTGGACATGCTTTTGGTCGGAGACACCGTGGGTATGGCCTTCGCTGGTCATGACACCACCCTGTCGGTACGAATCGACCACATCGTCTACCACGGGGAGATGGTTTCGAGGGCCGCTGAGCGAGCGATGATCGTCGGCGACATGCCATTCCTCAGCTACCAGGTGAACATCGACCGCGCGGTCGAAAACGCTGGTCGGCTGATGCAAGATGCCAAAGTTCAAGCGGTCAAACTTGAGGGTGGGCGGGCGATGGTTCCAGTCATCAAGCGGATTTTGCGCGCCGGGATTCCGGTAATGGGACATCTTGGTCTGACACCCCAGTCCGTCCATCGTTTCGGAGGGTTTCGCGTCCAAGGCAAAGATCCCGAGTCCGCACAGCGGCTGCGCGAGGCCGCCCGGGCACTGGAGGACGTCGGTTGTTTTTCCATCGTGCTCGAAGCCGTCCCAACCGACCTGGCAGGGGAGGTTACCGAATCGTTGACTATCCCCACGATTGGCATCGGCGCCGGACCTCGCTGCGATGGTCAAGTACTTGTCACCCCTGACATGTTGGGCATTACGGGGTTCGGGGCGAAGTATCTAAAACGGTACGCGGACGTGGGGGAGATAATAAGCGGGGCTGTTGAGACATACATTCGAGAAGTGAAGGATCAGGTTTTCCCGACCGAAGACTATGGCTATTAGGTATGAGCGGGTACTCGCCGCGTTCTATGAGTACGGTGTGCTTTCGGTAGTCTCCCTTATCGGCTTTAATGTACACAAACTGTTGCCGCGAGCCATGGCCACCGGGGCTTTCGCCTCATCCGCCGAGCCGGGGTCAGAAATGCGCGCTAAACATACGTGGCCGAACTCATGAAACGGACGACGTAGCGGCGCTCAGCTCCAGCTCGTGTGGCGCGGACCCGATTTTGAGATCCGCAGCCTCTCTCCGGACGCCTGGCCATGCGAGAACCCTGGAGAATTCATCGCAACAGGGGCCGGCACAACTGCTCCGTAGTATGCCCGCCCGGCATGTTCTGCTCCCCGAAGCCGAAAGGCCTTACGATGGCAAGGTGCCGCTCCGACCCGATGAACGCCGTGAGCGAGCGGTTGAATTTTCTGAGAAACGCCGCGTCTTCCTTGCGAAAACCGAGCGCACTGCACAGGCCGGCTGGCCGGCCCTCAACGATCGGTTGCGTGAACGGCTGGGCGATTTCGAGGCCGGGGTCGTCGGCCTTGGCCAGGATATCCTTGTGAGTCGGTACGGTCGCGGCGGCAGCGTCCACCCGGTCGGCTTGTAAGCCCGCGATCAAGCTCGGCACGTCGGGGAAGATGGAGAGTCTCTCGTCGGGAATACCGACCGCCCGTGCAAAGCCGAACTCCACGCCGCCGGCGATCACGCCGAGCCGGGCCGTCGGGTGGCGGGCCGCGTCCTCGTAGCCGTGGAGATCCAGAGGGTTTCCCGCTTCGACCATGAAACCTTGATCGACACACGAAATCGGTTCCGAGAAACTGATCTGCTCGCAACGCCTCGGATTGATGTACATTCCGGCCGCGATGATGTCGAACCGATGGGCCTTGAGGCCGGGAATCAGAGACGCGAACTCCGTGATGACACCCTCGACGCGTGAGATGCCTGCCTCTTTCAGGATGTGACGCGTCACCTCCACGGACTCGCCGGTGAGCTTTCCCGTAGCGTGGTCGTAATACGCAAAGGGTGCCTCGTTGGCGTAACCGATTCGAACGACTCCACCCTCTCCGAACCCGGACGCCGACTCGGCGGGACGGCTGTCGGAAGGATCACTTCCCGCGCAGCTCACCAGCAGCAACGCTACCGTTTGTACGGCAACGAAACAAGGCGTGCGTCTTTTTCGGGACGTGGTGGCGGCCAATTCTTCCTCGCCCTGCCCAAGCGATTCGAGAAGAAGCGCGATTCTTCCCGCGATCCTTAACTGTCAGCCCCCTATTGTCGCCCGAGCTCGAAACAGCCGTTCCCCTAGCGCACCTGACCCTGCCGACTTGGCGTTGGTGGCTCCTGTCCAGGCTAGCCGAATCCAAACAGAGCCGCAGTCGCGGTTCCTGCAGACGGAAACCGATTGTTGCGGAGCCGCGCGCGTGAGCAAGCGGTAAGTTCCAAAATCCCTTTTGGTTGCCTAAACAACGAAGTTTCTTCACAGACCCGCGAGGCCGCGGTCAAGCTCATGATATTAACCTGGCTATCGCGATTCCGCACCGATGCGAGGGCTCGACCGCACCCTTTCGGGCGCGGCTCTGTTTGGATCCGGGTATCGACGGCACCGTAACCCGTCGGTTTGTCGTGCCGCGCGCTTGAGAGTCTGTCGCCCGCCTCAGAGCGAAAGCACCCGCCGGCGTAGGCCCTCCACGCTACGGCGATCCCGCTCGAGTCGCCGTCTGGCCCGCACAAGGCACCAAAACAGGACAAGCAGCGAGACGGTTGTGAAGTAAAGGACAAACCTCATCGAAGGATCGATCGACCCTTCTCCGGTCAGGACCGGTGCCGGATGCTGGGTGCGAAACCACTCGTTCGCCTTATAGACGAACGGAATGTCAACCATCCCAATGATCGAGACGACAGCACACACGACCGCCCGCTGGTTCGGTTCGGAGACCGATTGCCTGAGAATCAAGTAGGCCGTGTAAATAAGCGCCAGCATCAGTGTGGCCATCAACTTCGGATCGCGGACGGCCCAATAGATCCCCCAGGCCGGCTTGGCCCAAAGCGCACCCATAATCATGACCGTGACGGCGAAGATAAGGCTCACTTCGTTGCACGCTACCGACAAGTCGTCATAGCGGTCCTCGCGTTTGACGAGGTACAAGATAGCGGCAACACCTCCGATGACGAACCCGATGATAAAGACAAAGGCCGATCCAACTTTGAAGTAGAAGATTCGTTGCACGATTCCCATCGTGCGCTCCGTCGGCACCCACATGAAGACAAGGTACAGTGTGGCCAGAAGCATGGCGCCCGCGAACAGCGCCAGCAAGGGAGGCAGCGCGTTCTCAGCCGGCGAAGCCGAGTGCGGACTTGGCGATGGAGAGTCGGCTTTCAATTCCTTTTCCACCCGATTGAGCAGGACGTGATTTCACCGCTCTTTGACAACGGCCTGATTGAGGTGCGTGTGGCAGAACGGCTGTTCTGGCGATACGTCCAGGGCCAACGACACTGATCTCACCGGTGCGTGTCCGGCGTAGCAATTGGTTAGCCAGCAGGCAAACAGCGCTTTGCTGCACTCTGCCAACGCTTGAGGTACCCACTGTTGAGTAGTGTCTGGTGCGACGCAACATAGCTCAGGAACCAGAGAGTAAGGCCGTCCCACTGACTGATATCACCTGGGTCGTGCAAATCCCATCCTAGCTCTTCGACTGTCCAGTTGGATTTGGCTTGGTTCTTGAGCATTGAGGTGCAGACCCAGTTGGACATCTCGTCCGCGCCGCCCCGGGCAACGGGCACGAGGTGGTCGATGGTGGGAAATAGTTCCCAAAAGGCGATATGGGTTTCGCTCATTTTCCAGTTGGGATGGGCTGGAAACTCGTTAGACAGAACGGGTGAGAGCAGTCGCAATGTCCCAGGGAAAACCAGTCGAGTGCCGCCGTAGCGGTCGACAAACCCATCGCGCACAAACACCTGCATCGACTCGTATTCCGTATAGCTTCGGGTCGTCTTTTCGATGGGCCGGAAGGGGTACTTGGCCTGCACAATCGCCGCAGCACCGTCCTTGTCGCCAGCTATGAGGAATTCGCAGACTTCACGGATTACCGCGGCTTTGTCCACATTCGTTCTCTGCCACATAACTCTGGCGATCAGCCGCGAGCGGGGGGCCGTCGGCTCGACCTTCCCTTCCGGGGTCGGGTGCGGCTCGTCGGCTGCCGCGCCTCGTCAGGCGGCCTCATGAAATTCTCGGGCCGCAGGAGACTCTCCACGGAGATATCTTCGTCGATTGCCTCCCAATGGATGCCGATGCCGCCTCCGACCAGTTCCCAATCGGATCGTTCTCGGGGCGTCGCGTCGGCCAGCCGCGGGAACCACGCCAGGGGCACAGAAACGACGCGCCCGTCCGACAACGTCACGGACAACGTGTCGTTCGAGCACGACACCTCGACCGCCAGGGCCTCAGTTTTTTCGACCAAAGTACTCAGGCCACTTCTCCAGAAAGAACTTGCTGTTCTCGACAACGACTCGCCGAATCTCAGTCATCTCATGCCCGCGAAAGCCCCTCGCGTCTGCGACTGATACCGGCGCGCCAGAACTTCGCGTAACGTCCGGCGTGAGCCACGTGGATGTGGGGCGGCTCACGCCCCTCCATGCTGAAAAAAAAGAACCGGTATCCACCGACCCTCAGGACAGCGGGCACTCTACAAGTCTAGCTGACTGCACCGAGAGTCCCCTGCGACGGGAGCGCTTGGTCCTGCTTAGCTGCGGGCTATACCCAGACGTTATTTTCCGCCGTCAACGGACCGCCGGCATCACCGGTGTTTATCGTCCCTGCCGGTTCGACAAGCATAATCTTGCATTCTTTTTCGCCGAATGGTTTGTGCTCCACTCCCTTTGGCACTACAAACATCTCCCCTGTTTTCAACGTCACTTTGCCGTCGCGGAACTCGATGGTTAGTTCTCCGTCAAGAACGATGAACACCTCGTCCGTCTCAGCATGATTGTGCCAGACAAAGTCCCCCTGGAGCTTGGCCAATTTGAAATCGTAATCATTCATCTGAGCGACGATCTTGGGCGACCAATGGTCTGGGAACTTGGCGAGTTTATCCTCAAAGTTAATCACTGAGTAGTTCATTTGTTCCTCCAGACAGCTAACGTCTAGGTTTTCCCGCGGCCAGGAAGCCGGCCCGCTGCAGACCGGCAACGGCGAGGCTGCGCAGTGCCTTTCGGCGTTGGTGGCTCACGGGCCTGACCGACTGACAGCCCAGCGGCGAGCCGCTTGCTTCACTTCACCGTCAGCTCTCTAGATGTCGTCGTGAGGACCTGGCAGCCATTCTCTGTCACGACCACCGTGCCAAGTGAAAGACCATTCGCGCCCACCCTGCCGACACCGCTCCGACCTTGCTTCTCGGCAACAACCCGCTCCGGCTGCTCTGCGCTCGTCACGTCAGCCTACGGGCACAGGCAGCGCCCAGATCCGCCCCAAAAAGCCGGAATAGTTCCCAGCGCTGTCTTGATGGCAACGACATTGCCACCCCACAGCAAGGTGAGCAAGATGGCTCCCAGAGCACCCTTAATCCCTAGCGGCCGAGCAGTTGCGGCGCCCGCCTTCACGAAGGCGCTCCCCGAATTTGGGAGGGTGGCGAAGGAATTTCGCGCTGTGCTCGGTCGCGGGTCACAACGAAAATGCCGGCGGCCACAGCCGCGACACCCACGAGCAGGGCCGGCGAGAGCTTCTCCGAAAGAAGAATCGCGCTGAAGGTCACGCCGAAGAGCGGAGCCGGGAACCCGAAAATAGCAACTTCACCCGGGCGGTGGTGTCGTAGCAGCCGAATCCAAAGGATGGTGCAAACACCGTTAGACATGAATCCCTGGTAGGCCATCGCGGCCACCGCCGTCCACGTCACGGGCTGGAGCGTCATTGGCTCCAGTGAGAGGGCCGTCACCAGGAAAAAGGGTATGGTGATCACGGTTTGCCAAAAAACGGTCCGGACGTAGTCGATGCGGGCAACGATCCGCGACGTGAAGACCGTCCGCGCCCCAAACAAGGCCGATGTCGCCGTGCAAAACAAGTTGCCCGCCAGAGGGTGCGAGGCCAAACGCGCTTCGGGCTTTCCGAGAAAGGTGGCTGAGATACCGCTGAAAGCCGTGACCAAGCCGATGAGTCTAGGCCACGATAGGTGATCACCCGGCACGAAGAAATGGGAGATGAAGTTCGTAAAGATGGCATGACTATTCATCAACACCGAGGCAAATCCTGCCGACGTCAGATTCACACCCAGGTAAACGAGTGAGATCTGCACCGTCATTAGGATCCCCAAGTAGGTCAGCCACCGCCGTTCCCCTCGTTGCGGCCGCAGGCGCGTGCCTCTCTTCCAGGCCCACAGCAGCACAGGCGCCAGTCCGACGAACATGCGCCAAAACGCGGTCCAAAAGGGCGCGAAGGTCCCCAAAGCGATCTTGGCGGAAACGACGTTGCCGCCCCACAGCACCGACAGAAACAGGGCCGTCAGGCCGCCGCCGAGCCCCAGCGGGCGAAGGGTGTCGCGGCCCTTGGTCACGGCAGCGCCCCGGGGGCCTCGGAGCCTATCGACTCTCGGGTTTTGAGATCCGGCTCGCGAGTTACGACCAGAATCCCGGCGGCAACAGCCACCATGCCGACTAGGAGGCGAGGCGTGATGGGCTCGGCAAAGGCCAAAGCGCTAAGCACCACCCCGAAAACGGGCGTGGTGAACCCGAATGTCGACAAGACCCCAGGGCTGTGGCGCCTGAGTAGTCTTGTCCAGGTGACATAGCAGAAGCCTGAGATTACGACGCCTTGGTAGAAGAGCGCGCCCGCGGCCTCCCAGTTAAACGGCTGCTTGACGAGGGGTTCCGTGAACGCCGCGATCAGAAGAAAGGCCGGCAGCGACAGCAGCATCGGCCAGACGACGGCCAGCACCGGCTCGACGTGCTGCACCACCTGCTTGGTGTAAACAATACGAACGGCAAGAAGGGCAGCCGAGATCGTCATGATCAGATTCCCAGCCACAGGATGTTCGGCCAAGCGGGCGGTCGGTTGCCCAAAGAACACTAAGCAGATCCCGGCAAAGGCAATGAGCAGCCCGGTTGCACGCCGCCGGTTCAGTCGGTCTCCGGGGACGAAAAAGTGACTGATCGCATTGGCGAAGATCGGGTGAGAGTTCAACAGAATCACACTATAAGCCGGCGAGGTGAAATCCACGCCGATGTGGAGCAGAGCAATCTGCACGGTGAACATAAAGCCTAGGGTCGCGAGCGGCCCCCGCTCCCCTGCCGCCGGACTCAGGCTGGTCCCGCGGCTCCACGCCCAGGCGGCCACGACAGCCGCGCCGAGCAGCATCCTCCAGAAGGCCATCCAGATAGGGGGGATCGTTGTGAGAGCTATTTTTAGGGCCACAAAATTGCCGCCCCACAGGGCCGAAATCGCCAGCGCCAGCAGGAAGCTGGACCAGCCCAAACGCTCGAGGCGCATTCTCCTAGAGTCCATCCCCAAGACCGGCCACTTGCCGCGCTTCCCGTCAATAATCGGCTTGCCCCGCGCGAACCTGTGTCTGCGCGTAGCGCTCGGCGACCGTGGCCAACGTAGTGGTCAATCACCCTCCGCGTGCCAGGTATCCGCGGGCTTCTGCTGCCCTTCGCTTCGATCTCCGGCGAGAAATACGGCTAGGGTGGAGGGGACATCGGCGGCACTGCGCTTTGCCCCGAGGCCGGTGGCGACGCGGCGCGTCCCCTAAAAGGCGTGTGAGAGGCAGGTTAGCACACCGGGCTGGGCCAAGACCAGGTGCAGCCGGCGGTGACCGGCTGCACCATCGGGGCAAACTCAACAAGGAGAAGGGAATGTACAGTCGCGGCCGCGACGCTTACCCGGGACAGGTTTTGCCTGGCCGCTGCTTGTCGACTCACCCACATGCATTCTCGCTCATAATCCGTGAAAAAACCAACGGAACATTCGGTTCATTTTCGACAGAACTTTCGCCATGGTACCTCTGGTACGAGTGGCTGTGCCAGGCAGAGTCGTCCGGTGCAGAATGATCCTAAAGGGCAATACTCGTCACTTAGTGTGCCTCAGCCCTTGCGGGTTACAGAGTTACTATAAATCACCCCAATCAGTGGCAGATGAACCACGAGTCTGGCCCCGTCAGGGGGCCGCAACAATCACAGCCCACGGCTTCAGCCGTGGGAAAAAGTGGCAGTGCGGGAAGCCCCGGAGAGGGCGACACAGCTCCCACACATGCTGCAGCAAAACCGGGGGTCCGTAGGCACAAGCGAACAGGCCCCGGAGGAGTCTGTGGGGCGATGTGTCGGACCCCCGGACCGGCGAGATCGCCGGTCCCTACTGCCGCGGCTTGTGACGACTCAAGTAGGGACAAGCGATCCCGCTTGTCCAGAGCGCAACATGTCGCGCCGGTACATGACAAACGGTGCAATGCGGAAAAAACTCGGGGGTCTATTACAGTTTAAGTGAACGGTATTGTCCTAAAGGGGGTGTTTTCAACACAAAATGATCCTGAAAACAGACCTGGCCGGGCAACCGGCTCACCGGGTGCCGCTCGACGCCCGGCAAAGCGTGTGCAGCAGAAAAGAACCACGCCGCCGCTATTCCGCCAACGCGTCACGCAGGATTTCGACGACGTGCCGCGGTTCGCGGTCCGTGAAGTGGCCGATCTGCTGCCGGCAAGAGGCTCCGGCAATGGCGATCTCGGTATCGCGGGACGCGGTATCGACAGCAGGGATCAGTCGTTGCCGGCCGATCGTTTCAGAAAGCTCGTAGTGCTCGCTCTCGAAACCGAATGACCCCGCCATGCCGCAACAACCGGAGCTGACCTCCGACACCTTGCATTGCGGGATGAGGCGCAGGGCTTCCAAGCTGTCCACCGTTCCCACCTGGGCCTTCTGGTGGCAATGGCCGTGGAATAGGACTTCCTTGGCGGCAGGTCGAAAACGCAGCTTTAGTTTGTCTTGCTTGTTCAGGCGGATCAGGAATTCGTCCACCAGAAAAGACCCCGCGGCAACCTTTTCCACCGCGGACCCCTTCATGAGATCCAGATACTCATCTCGGAGAGTGAGCAGACAGCTTGGTTCGCAGCCGAGCACGGGAATCCCTTGCTCGACGTACGGCTCGAGCACGCGGACGTTGTGCTGTGCCGCGTCTCGGGCCTGCTGAATCAAGCCATGCGAGATCATCGGCCGCCCACAGCATTTCTTGTCGGCCAGGATGACGTCATAACCGGCTTGCTCGAGCAATTCGGTCGCTGCCTGTCCCACCCGCGGGTAGTTGTAGGTCATGAAGCAGTCGTGAAAGAGAACAACTTTCGATCGGGAGTTGCCGGCAGGCTTTCGGTGGGTGCGGGAAAACCATGTTTCAAAATCAGGCCTGGCGAAAGGGGGCAACTGGCGGCGGGCGTCGATGCCCAGCCAGCGCTCGAACAGCCACTTCACCGGAGCGGCCCGCGTGACTGCGTTACTCAGCGGCGCAAAGCGGCTGCCCCATTTGTTGAGGGCTTGGGCGCTCGCAAACAGCCGTGCTCGGAGCGGGGTCCCATGCTTTTCGTAATAGTGGGCGAGAAACTCGTACTTGATCTTTGCCAGATCGACGTTAGACGGGCACTCTCTCTTGCAGCCTTTGCACGCCAAGCACAGGTCGAGCACTTCGTACATCCGCGGTGAGGTAAACTCCTCCGGCGCCAGAGCGCCCGAGAGCGCCGCGCGCAGGGCGTTGGCTCGACCGCGCGTGGAGTGTTCTTCTTCGAGCGTGGCGTGGTAGGAGGGGCACATCGTTCCGACGTCGCGCTTGCGGCAAGCGCCCATTCCGTTGCACATCTCTACGGCGCGAGCAAAGCCTCCTTCGGACGAGAAATCGAGGTGCGTATCAATCGAAACAGCTCGATAGTCCGAACCAAAACGCAAGCTTGTCGTGGGTTCGGGTGTTTCGACGACCTTGCCGGGGTTAAAGATGTTATGGGGATCGAAGAGGGCCTTTGTCTCGCGGAACGCTTCGTAGATTCTGGGCCCGAACAGGACCTCGTTGAACTTGCCACGCGCGAGACCGTCACCGTGCTCGCCGCTCATCGCACCACCATATTCCATGACGAGCTGACAGACCTCTTCTCCAATCTTGCCCATCTTGTCTACTTCGGAAGCTTGCTTGAGATCGATCGCCGGGCGCACGTGCACGCATCCGACCGAGGCGTGTCCGTAGTAGCCGCCCCGGGCGTCGTGGCTCTTCAGGATCTCGTCGAAACGGCGCAAGAACGAAGGCATCTTCTCCACGGGGACGGTCGGATCCTCGACGAAAGCAACCGGCTTCTTGTCACCCTTGACGCCCATCAGTAGGCCCAGGGACTCTTTGCGAACCTGCCAGATATTCCTCTGCTGGTCAGGGTCGGTTAAAGGAAGGTAGTTGAAACCGATCCGGTGGCGAATCAAGTGCGTCTGTAGCTCGTCTAGCTTGGCTCGAATCTCCGCCTCGGTGTCGGCGTAAAACTCTACGAGCAGCACGGCTTGGGCTTCGGGGTCGAAAATCCTCATACGGTCCCGAAAACTGGAATTGGCTCGCGCTCGCCCCAAGATGAAGTCGTCGACGATCTCGACCGCTGCCGGATTCCGCTCGACGATCTGGGGCGCGGCGTCGACCGCTTCGAACAACGAGCGGAAGTGAATGACCAGCAGACCCTTCCTTTGTGGAAGCGGAACAATCCTGAGTTTGGCTTCGCTTACCACTGCCAACGTACCCTCGCTCCCGACGACAAGCTTTGCGAGGTTGTAAGGACCGGGTTTGCTGGAGTAGCCGGCGCCGAATTCCGTGCCCTTGGCGACCAACTCGTCAAGGTTGTAGCCGCTTACGCGCCGCAAAAGTTGAGGGAAGCGCTCGAGGATTTCCTCCCGGTAGATCTGTCCGAACTTGACTGTCTCTTCGTAGAGCCGGCTCTCAAGCCCTTCGCCGCGCGCGCGACGGTCGAGTTCCGCGGCCTCCACCGGTCCCAAACAGGCCTCGGATCCATCAGAAAGCACGACCTTGAGCTCCAAGACGTGGTCGATGGTCTTGCCATGAAGAATCGAGTGCGCGCCGGCTGAGTTGCTGCCGATCATGCCGCCGATGGTTGCGCGGTTGCTCGTCGAAGTGTCGGGACCGAACTGGAATCCCAGGGGCCGCAGGAAGTTGTTCAGCTGATCTTGGACCACCCCGGGCTGTACTCGCACCCAGCGTTCGTCGGTATTACACTCCAAGATCTCGTGCATGTATTTCGAAAAGTCGATGTGAACCGCATGTCCGACCGTTTGCCCCGAGAGACTCGTTGCTCCGCCCCGTGGCAAGATCGGCGTTCCGGTGCGCGCGGCAAGACCCACGGCGGCGGTAACATCGGCAGCGTGTTTAGGAATGACGACGCCGATCGGCTCGACCTGCCAGATGCTGGCGTCGGTGCTGTAAAGGATCTTCGAGTAAGCGTCGAAGCGCACCTCTCCCTCGATTTCGCGGCGGAACTCCTGGGCTACTTCCGAGGGATCAGCTTTCATGGGTCGCGGGACAGGCTAAGCAGAACCTCTTGAGCGCGCTTCGAGCGAGACGAATCAAGGATGCCCGGCCCGAAACGATCCGACGCGTGTCCGGTGTTCAAACGAAAGAATTGATCGGACTTCAAGTCCCTATTGTCAACCGCGAGAAGAGAAAAAGGAAAGCCGGCGCAGCTGCCGCTCACACGGCCGGGGAATGCTTCGGCGGAGTTGCAAGTTGCCCTTCACTCAAACCCCTTCCGATCGCAGCACGACGACCCGCCACGGGTTGAACTCCTACTCGCTGGCGCGGCCCAAAGCAAGATGCCGGCCCCGCCGAAGCTGTTACAATCAGAAACCGTGCCCTGGGTGGGTATCCGATCTGACTGAATAGAAGGAGGACTGACTCATCATGTTTCGCCGATGGACTCGTTTGACGACACTAGTTGTGGGAGTAGCCCTGTTTTGCAGCGTGGGTTTGGCCGGGGAGAAGAAACTCATGCACTGCTTTACGTTCACGCCGGTAGACGACGCCACGGACGCGGACTGGGACGCTTTCCAAAAAGCGACCGACGAGTTGCCGAGCAAGATTGACGGCCTCAATAAGGTGTGGCTCGGAAAACTACGCCGTACGCAGACGATCTACGGCAAGACCGGTGAGGCCAAGGAACGCAAAAACGGCGTTTGCATGGAGATGGATGACGAGGCGGCACTTGAAACCTATGCCGATCACGTGGCGCATCGGGAGTGGGAAAAAGTCTACTTCAAAGTGCGTCAGCGTGGGACGACCACCTTCGACATTTTAGGGAAGTAGGTTCCTGGCTCGCGCCCACTCTGCAGGCAACCGCAGGCCATATCGGGGCAGCGTTTGCGCCGCTCTGTAGCTCGCTCTGCTTATTCTCAACCGCCATGGTCGCGGGTCTCTTCGAGCCCCCGCAAAGTAGTTTGGACCGCCGGTTTCCGCTTCGGTTTTGTCACCGAATCCTCTGCGAATCGACTAGCAAAGCCCTGGCCGTCAGGGCGCGGGCCCGGGCGAGAACCGTTCAGTGACGCGCACGGAAGCAAGCGGTCATACCCTCGCGACAAGCAAAGCAACAGCGCAAGTTCTCGCAATCGCGGGGGCTGCACCAAGCACGACCAAGAATCGCTTGTGGCGCACGTGCCGCGTCGAGACTCATCTCGACGCCCAAGGAACGCTCCAATCCCAAACAACCAAACAAACCCAATGCCGCCGAACCCCCGTGGAATCAACGCATTCTAAGCACGAAAGAACGCCCTGGCAGAGATCGGGAGCGCTCACCATTCAACCTGCAACGGACGTTCCGACTCGCCCGCTGGGGGAGTCGACCGGTTTAGCCGAATCACTTTGTAGCTCGTCTCTTTTCCGGACGATGTAACAGGAATGAAGCCTTTGCCCACCGCCGCCCTTTCGCGCAGGACCTTGGCCTTCGTTTCAAGCGGGTATGTTACGCTGGTCGCAGTGGTACTAGCCAGAACAATCTGTGTTGTTCTTGTTCTGGGCATCCTCTCGCCCCAAGCCAGCTTGGCGAACAGCCTGCGAGCAAAATCAGACTCGCAGGTGATCCAAAATAGACGGGCGGATCACGACAAGCTCTCTCGGCTGAGCGACCAAGAGATGCTCCAGCGTTTCGCGCGTCTGCGGCTATTGGTGTCGGTTCCGGCCAAAACTAGGGGCTACTACGTGCACGGTGTCCCGGCTCGCCTTCACTATCTGCGCCCTTGGTCAAGACTCTTCTTGGATCGGCTCAGCAACCAGTTCCGTGCGCGATTCGGAAAGCAGCTGCGGATCACGAGCCTCATACGGACAGCCGCGTATCAGAAGTCCTTGGGCCGGCGGAACTCCAACGCTGCGTCCGCTTTCGGAGAGAAACGCTCCAGCCACCTGACGGGAGCCAGCCTGGACATTTCGAAGAAAGGGATGACGCGGGCTCAACGGGAGTGGCTGAGACGGGTGCTGACGTCGTTGAAACGCAAAGGGTATTTGTTCGCGGTCGAGGAATTCCAGCAGCCGAATTTTCACATCATGGTGTACCGGAATTACCCCGAGTACGTCAAACAGATTGTGACACGCCAGAAGAGTCGAAAAACGAAATCCCGCGGCTAGTGCTAACTTTCATAAGTTTGCGTATTTGAAAAAGCCTTTCCCGAGGATCGTACGACCATCTGTCTGGCCCGGAAGCACCTTGTTCCGAGCCGCGGCCGTGAGGGAGCGGTTCTTCGATTGCGGTCGTGGCATCGTACACTAATTTTCGAAAGAAAGCGGCTAGGCCGCTGGCCGGAGACTTCCGGCGTTGGGAGACGAGCACCCGAACCACCCGAAAATGCTCGCAAGCCCCGAATCGGCAAGCTGACGCGCGACGGCCGGGCGGTTTTCCTAACAGGTGGACGTAGTATGATGAACGAAGGCAGCTTGGCTGCCACTACTAGCGGCGACGATCGTATCTGATGACTCCCCGATTCAAGCTCAGCGTGGTGTTCGTGTCCACGTTACTCACCTTGATGCTGGTGGTGGGGTCCCTGATCGGAAGAGGGCAAGAAAGCGACGGCGCTTACCGTCCGCTGGCGGTTTACACCGAAGTTCTCGCCAAGATCAAGAGCGACTACGTGGAAGAGCCCAACATGGATAAGGTCACCAACGGGGCTCTGCAGGGCCTAGTCGAGTTTCTCGATCCGCAATCGAGCTATCTGACCGCGGAACAGTTCGAGAAGGTAACTGAGCACCTCGACTACCCTGATCGGGGAACCGGACTATCGACGGGCCTCGTAGTCCGTAAGCGGAATGGTTATGCGACCGTGTTGCATGTAGTGCCGGGGTCGGCCGCCGACCGAGCCGGCATCCGTCCGTTTGATCTCATCGAAGCGATTGACGGACTGAGCACGCAGTTGATGCCGCCCGCCTATTTGCTCGCGATGTTGAGCGGGCCTCCGGAATCGAGTGTCGCCGTTCTGGTCCGTTCGCTGCGCCGCTCCGAAGAGCCGGAAGAGTACACGCTCGTACGAGGTCCGGTCGAGGCTCCCGTTGTCGAGCAGAAGATGCTCGAAAGCGACATCGGCTACGTGGCTCTGGATGCGGTAGCGAGCGAGAGTGTCAACCAACTCGCAGGTGCCGTGAAAAGGCTTGAGTCTCAAGGAGCAACCAAGCTCGTTCTCGACCTACGTGGGAATGCCGCCGGTGAAACGGAAGAGGGAGTTCGGCTGGCGGATCTATTCCTGGACAGCGGTTTAATTGCCTCGTTGAAGGGGCAACAGTACCCGGCAAACGAGTTCCATGCGGGTCCGGAGTCGAAGATAACGAGCCTGCCGCTGGTCGTGATTACGGACCGGGCGACGGCCGGCGCCGCGGAGCTCGCCGCCGCCGCAATCCTGGACAACAAACGAGGGGAGGTTGTCGGGGAACGCACCTACGGCTTGGCCGCTGTACAAAAAACGATCACGATGGAGGACGGTGCCGCGCTGATCCTGTCGGTTGCCAAATATCAGCGACCCACCGGCGAAGCGCTACAGGACGGCGGCTTGACTCCCAGTTTTCCGCTTTCGCCGGCAACCATCAGACGCCACCGAATGTCACAATACATCGGTTCAGGCGGCGTGTTGCCGGCTCCCCCCGAAGCCCCCGGTGCGGCCGAGAGCGACGAAGAGGACCCTTACCTGAAAAAGGCGCTCGAGGTCTTGGCGGGCGACGAAGCCGCCGAAAAGAAAGCCGCGTAACGCTCAGGCGTCCCACTCTCATTCAGAGCCGCCTACCCCTGAGCACTGCCCTCACATCAAATGCGCCCCGCGGGAGACCGAGCTGTGGGGCGGTAGCCCGCCACTGAGGCAGGAGACTTTGCGCTTCGGCCGTCAGGGGGTGGGAACCGTGAGCCGGCCCAGCAGACCCAGCCGGAATTTTCTCTGCACCTTTAGCGGCGCCGCAGCGTCACCGTATAATAGAGTCGTCGGGAGGTAATCATGGGTGTGCGCAGGCACAAGGGTTTCACGATCATCGAACTTCTCATCGTAATCGCGATCATCATGATTATTGCGGCGATTGCCATTCCTAAGCTGACAACGGCCCGCATGACTGCCTACGAGATGGCCGCCATCAGGACGCTCCAGACGCTCAATACGGGTCAGGTGCAGTTCTTCTCCACCTATGGCCGTTTTGCGGCCACCTTGATGGAAATGGGGCCGGCTCCCGGGGGCGCTACGCGTTCGGCGACCGGTGCCGACCTGATCAGCGAAGACCTTGCGATAGGCCTCAAGTCGGGATACATCTTCACTATGGTGGGAACGCCCAGCGGGTATACGATCAACGCGGATCCCCAGGTATACGAGGTCACCGGGAGCCGTTCCTTCTACACGGACCATAGCAACATCATCCGACAGCATCCGGGCAACGAACCGGCTTCCGAGAACGATCCCGAGATCAAGTAGCCGCGCCGATTGGCAAGTCCATACCAGCCGAGCCGGTTCAGCCAGCCGACCGCTCGACGGAGACCGCTCCGTCGCGTCCTCCGATCCGATCCACCCATCAAGCTGGCGTCCATCCTCCGCAGTGCCGAGGCGATATCATGAAACGGTGAAGGTGTCGAAAGCTGTGATCCTGGCCGCGGGCCGGGGTACCCGGATGAAGTCGCTGACCGACGACTGCCCCAAGCCGATGTTGAGGGTTCAAGACAAGCCTCTGCTGGCCCACCTGATCGAGCGTGCCGAGGCAGCCGGAATCACCGAGATCATGATCGTCACCGGCTACAAAGCCCAGGTGATCGAGAGCTATTTTGACTCTCATCGGCCGGTACGAGCCCAACTCGCTTATTGCCGGCAGTCGACTCAGGATGGTACGGGATCGGCCGCTCTTCTGGGACGTGATTTCGTTGGCCAAGAGCCTTTTCTACTGACCTTCGGGGACATTCTCGTTGATTCGACCTCATATGGGGCCGTAGCGGGACTTCTAGATGGTGCGGAGGCCGTCCTCGCTCTGAACGAAGTCGATGATCCCTGCCGAGGGGCCGCGGTCTATGTGGAAGGGGACCGGATCACCAAGATCGTCGAAAAGCCTCCTAGAGGAACCTCGACGACACGATGGAACAATGCCGGCGTTTACGGCTTCCGGCCCTCGGTTTTTCAAGAGCTGGAGACGATCCAGCGGTCGCCACGTGGCGAGTACGAACTGACCGATGCCATTCGGCAAATGTTGGCTAGGGGCGCCTCACTGCACTGGCACCCAATCGGCGGTCTGTGGCGGGACGTGGGGCGTCCCGAGGACCTGGCCACGGCCGAGAAGGTCATCTCGGTACGTGGATGAGGGTTCTCAGGCCGGGCGTTGTCGGGAACCGCAAAGCCTAGTTGACTTTTCGTGTAGCGCGCAAAGACTTCAGCGTGAAATAGCCACGCGCTAGTTCCGGTTTGATTTCCAGAGCGCGTTCGAAGCACTCAACAGCCTCGGCTTCCCGGTCGGTACCAGTAAGCGCAACCCCTAAGTTAAGGTAGGCCTCCGCGAATTCCGGATCAATCTCGACGGCCTTCGAATAGTACTCGATCGCCTCTTTCGCGTTGTCGGCCTTTTGCTCCAGGAGACCGGCATTGAACTGGATTTCGGCCGAGTCAGACTTCAAGCCGGCAAGCGTGGCATACGCTCCGCGTGCTTCGTTGTAATTCTCTTGCTTTGCGAGGGTTGAGGCCAGGCCAAGCAGTGCCTCCGGATCGTCGTCCTTGTACTCTAGAGCCTTCGAAAAGGCCTCCTGAGCCTTGTCGTAGTCCTCTAGTTTGAGGTGGGCAACCCCGCGGTTGAGCCAAGCTTCGGGCCAGTCCTCCTTATGGCGTACGCACTTCTCGTAGACCATAGCCGCTTGTTCCCACTGGCCGTTCTTGTGCAAAGAAACACCAAGACGGAATAGCGATTCGGGGGAGCTAGTCACCTCGGCGAGTTTGTCGTAGCACTCGGCCGCCCGGTCCCATTTGTCCGCTTTTTCGTGCAACACGGCCAAGTTGTACAAGGCAGGAGGTGATTCCGGTTCGAGCTTTAATGCCCGCTCGTAGAGCGCTTTGGCTTCTTTATCCTTTCCAAGCTGTTGACAACAGGCCGCCAGATTCAGATGTGCACCAACCGAGTCATCTTGGATCCGCAGAGCTTCGGTGTAGGCTTCGACAGCCTCCTCATGGCACTCCATCTTCTGGCAGGAAAGACCCAGGTTAAACCAACCCTCATAGGAATCTGGGGCGATTCCCACCAGTTCTTTGTAATGCGTGGCTGCGTCGTCGAAGTTTTCCACGCGGTAACTAGAGTACGCGAACCCTTCATGGGCGGCTGCCGACTCAGGGTGAACCTTGAGAAGTGCTCGGAAAGTCTCTGCCGCCTTCTCGTGCTCCTGCTGCCGGAGATAGACGCTGCCGAGGTTGGTCAGCACCCCTTCCGACTTCTCGTTCTTGTCCAAGGCAGCAACATAATGTTGCACGGCCTTTCCCCATTCCTCTGACAGTTGGCAAGCAACACCCAGCCCGAAGATCGCACTTTCGGAATCGGGATCTTTTTCCAAATAGGCCTCGTAGGCAGCCTTGGCACCATCGTAGTCTTCGAGCTTGAGGCAGCAACCCGCCACTCCGAGATTTGCCTCGCCGAGCTCAGCGTCGAGCTCGGCAGCCGCTTGGAACGACGCCTTGGCTTCTCCGAATTTCTCACATGCCTGTAGTGCGAAGCCGGCGTTGAACTGGGCGGCGGCGTTTTCCGGCTCGAGTGCGAGTAGCTCACCGTAGGATTCGGCAGCTTTGCCGAAATCTGTTCGCTCGAGATAGATTTGTGCCATAACGGTGTAGACCTCGGTGAGGTCCTTGCCGTTTTCGCGAGCCGTTTCGAGGCACTCCAACGCCTCGTCCAGCTGGCCGCGCAAATAGTGGCGGACCGCGGCGGCATAGGGATCAGCAACGGCGCTGCCATTCGCCTGGGCCTTTTTCTGGCTCGTCTCCGGTCTCACGGTGGGACGCTCCTCCTCGGTAGGCATCGACTGATCAGCCCCGTTCTCCTTGGAATCATTGTCCTTCGTCTCTAAAAAATCGCCAAATAGTCTCATCGCTAGCTTCCTCGATTCATTGTCGGAACCTGGCCTCGTCGCTCCGAAATCGCTATGCATGGTTTGCAAGAGCTAAAAAGCGAGCTCTTGAAGGTCGTGCAACCGCCTCTCGAACGATCTGCCATAAAGGCAGCGGTTACTGACGGACTCCAGTGGACGGTGTGCTTCTTTTCGTCTCTCATCGCACTCGCCGTTACGTTTCGCTCATCGACCGACTCAGTAGGCTAGAAGAAATCCCAGAACTCCAGATCCGACGGACACCGGACCTTCAGCAGTGGGCCGACTAGCTCGGTGGACACTACGTCCGGTCCCTCTCCATTCCCGGGGGCCGTTCCTCCCGCCTGGCTTGCTGCCCTCGAGCGAACTGGCCCTTCGGTTCCCAACACGTCTACTCCGACCTCGAACAGCGACGAAGGTAAGATCTCTCCAACCAATTCGAAGCCGCTGTTGAACTGCACAAACTCTTCGACGGGCACCCGAACTTCCGGGGGTATCCACGACCGCACGTCGTCCATTGTCGACTTCGAGATGACCTCAGCCTCCGCGCGATACGCATTCTCAACAGTTGCCTCGGGCAAATCGAGGTGAACGGACCATGAATCTTCACTTGCTAGATGCTCAACGTGCGCAGGGAAGCACCCGGATAAACGGTATCGGAGTTCGCCGATGTTGGGCAATCGGCATTCCACCTTAGAAACGATTACATCGGCATGAAATTCAGTTCTTCCCTCAAGTGTTTCCTCCAGCGGCTTGGGAAGCGCCATCGTTAAGTCGTCGGCGGGAATCACATACCATGCAAAGGGAATCGAGCTTTGGGTTTTTCGCAGCGTGGACTGCCATTCTGCTCCGGTCGCGATTTGACGGGCATCGCAGCGAGCTTCAGGAGCGAACGTCAGCGGCAGCCCGTGTTTGGTTTCTGGCACCGTCCCGGAGAACGTGTCCTTCGCCGCGAGCGAAGGTCCCAACGAGATCCACCGGATACTCTCGGGGAAGACTTCGGTCAAGGCTGCCGCGGCGCCTAATTCGTAGGTGCCGACCGCTTCTGCCAGGTCCACCGGCACAAGATCCGGCAGCGGCAAATCCTGTGGCTCGAGCACCACAGATCCCAGGGTGGCGACCGAGAAGGTGGAGGCAATCGGCTTCGCCAGCCCGCTGATCATGGGCTCTAGCGTTGTCAACGCGGTCCCGTATCTCGGCTCCTGCGTGAACTCCGGAACCCCTTCCTGGGCGGTAGGTTCGGCACAAGCGATCCCCGGAAGCCACAGTGTCTCCCGGTATGAGGTTTTCAGCTCTATCGCCCTACGGGAGGGTGTGAGCGAAGCCGTCCACTGGGGGCCGAATGCGTCCGCGGACTCCTCGTCAGAAGAGTTCGAAGTGCCGCGGTTCAAGCTTAGGTCGGCCGACTCAGGCAGAAGCTCACGCGTGCTGACGGTCGCCTGTCGAGCGGCCGACAGTGGAATTGGCACCGGGGTACTGCCAACTGCTGTTCTTATCGCGGGCGGTTCTTCCGCCGCTGCCACCTCGGAGTAGACGGGCCGACGCCCCGGTACGTCAGCGATTGCCGGCGATAATTCTAAAGAGATTCGACGCAGCCCGCCGGTTGCCTGAGGGGAGGGCTGTATCGAGAATGCAGAGCCCTGTGCGGGGTACAAAGACGCCACCCTTGATCCTTCTGCCGGCAAGCAGCGATAGGGATGTGAGCGAAGTTCGAAGTCGACAACCTCGGACGGCTGCTTCGCGCCTTCGGCGGCCGCGGGCCACAGGGTCACCAGGCGATTCCTTCGTAGGCCAGGAGATCCAAGAGTCAGTGAGGGGCCTTGTTGCGGCGTGACCAGCGCAGTCGCCCGAGGCGCGCCGGCCTGTAGCTCTCCGTACGCGTCGCGCGAGCTACTAGATCCTTCCACAACTTCAAAGGTCTGCGGGTGGGTGAGTGGTGCACGAGAAACAAAGCCAAACGACGAGTCAGCCTCCAGCGCGGGGGGTGGCTCCGGCACAAAGGGGGCACGTTCGACTCCGAGGGCATCTTCTGGTTCCGAGGTCCCAGTTTCGAGGTGGCCGCTCCCTAGGCTGGGCGTCCCCTGCACGTCATGGTCCTGATCCGGAGCGAAGTCAACGTGCTCGTCGATGCTGACCAATTCGGTAAACGGGCGGCACTCACTAGGTGACCAGGAACTTTCGGAATCGTCCTCCGCCGGTTGGTCAGTCTCCGGCTGGGGTGGCTCGGGCTCGACGCCACTGTCGGAGCTGGAGGGCCGGCTTAGGATGTCCAGCAACGCGTCCAGACCATCGTCGGCTTTGTCCGTTGATACCGGGTCCGTGACTTCGCCCTCCTCCAAGCTTTGCGGCACCGCTGAGATCACGGCCTCTTCGTCGATCGGCTGCTCGTCCTGAACCTGGCTCGACTCGGGATCGCGGTCGCCCTGCGCGAGGAGGTCAGTATCCTTCGCGACCTGTGCCAGCTTGGTAGCTTCAGCCTGGTCTTGTTCCGGGATTCCGAGTAAATGCAAGATGTCGCTTGGCGGCTCTGCTACTGCCTCAATCTGCTCGACTGAGACGGGAGATGCGCTCAGCGAGAGTAATCGGTCCACCGCGTCCGCGCCCTTAACGCCCTCCGTCGCCTCTAGCTCGGAGAAGGACGGGATGAGTGCGTCTCCGGGATCTTGTGACGCCGAGCCGCGCTCTTCAGCGGGCATTCGTGCCTCTTCAGCAACCTCACGATCGGGGCGGTCCCCGACACGGTCCTCGCCTTTCCGAGCGTAAGTCCGGCGAGATTCATCGCCTTTCCGAGCGTAAGTCCGGCGAGATTCATCCGTCAGGACAGGCCCGGCCTCGGCGGGGTAGACGGGGTCCGGCTGCTGGAAAGGTTCAAGGGACGCTTCGGTGGAAGCAGGGGCGCCAATCGGCGACGGTGCTTGTTCTTCCTCGAATACTTCGTCCGCAGGCAGGGGCAGGTCTGCTGCGCTCGCGGGGCTACGCTCGTCCAAGAGTCGCGCCAATGTCTGCTTGCGGTAGATTTCGGCGTGTGCGTCGGAGCAGAACTCCGACTTTGTTCGCCAGGCTCTGAGGCGAGGAACTCGCTTATGACATACGAGACACCGCATGGGCGCACGATGAGCGTCGCCGGTCACCTAGCCGGGTTGGCGGAGACGCCCTCCATAATGCATTCTGGTCTACGAGGCACAGACTTGCGATCGGCAGCGGGCCCTAAACCCTAATCAAAAGTAACCTACGACCCTTAGTCATAAGAGAGTACAACTTGGTTTCGTATTCCCCCTGCCCTGCTAAGTGTCGGCAGGCCTCGACCGCTGTCTCCCTAGTCGCTCGCTCGGCATCGTTTGACCCCACCGGGCCGCTTCACTTCGGGCCTACGCTATCTCTAGCTGATTCAATCAGATAGGGCATGGTCGGGAGGCTTGAGGCACAACAGTCGAAAACCGGAGAGATGAGCGACCCCTGATCACTTACGGGGGCTTAAGACTGTAACAGCCGGATACGGGTTTTTAGGGAACCAAGGTCCCCCGCGAAAGCCCCGTCTGGCCCGTAATCCTCGCTCCAGGCCAACGACTCCCTTATGACCGAAAGGGCGTTTCTTCTACTTCGTTTCGGACCACAGAAGCGCCGCAGTCAGCATCGGAGCCGGCCAGGGCCACTGCTCTGAGAACAAGCAGCCTCGGGCCTTTCGTCTGCCGACCGTAGCATGGAACCGTCTTGCTTCTATTGAAGGGGTTTTTCGGGAACTTCGCGAAGGAATTTGTCGACGATTTCTCGCTGCTGCTGTTCGGTGAGCGACGATTCGATCAACCGGCCGGCAGCCTGGATGGCCAAGTCCGCCGCGACCCGGCGAATCTCCTCCATGGCCGCGCGCTGCTCTGCCTCCAGCCGCCGCAATCCCTGTTCGGCAACGCGACGGGCTTCGGCTTTTGCTTCTTCGACCATGCGCTGACGAACCTGCTCGGCGTCCTGGCGGGCTTGCTGGACAATCTGCTCGGACTTCCGGATGGCTTCATCGATGCGGCGCCGATTCTCTTCCAGCACCGTCTCGGTCTTCCGCCGTGTTTCTTCCGCCTGGGCGAGGGCATCCTGGATCTTTTTCTCCCGTTCGTCGAGCGCCTTGAGGAGAGGTTTCCAGGCAAATAGACGCAGGACCGTCAACAAGACCACGAAGACGATGATCGTCCAGATCATCAATCCTGGTTCGAAACGCAGCAGTGGGTTCTCTGCCGTCATGACGGAACCGTCTTATTTCATGAAGATCACGACAAAGCACACGCCGAGCGCGATGACGGCAACGCCTTCCAGCAGGAACAAAGGAAGCTGAAAGGCCTGTACGATGTCGCGGGCTGCTTGAGGCTGGCGGGCGATGCTCTCGACCGCTGCTGCCGTCAAGCGCCCAATGCCGATGCCAGCGCCGATCACTGCAATGCCCGCGCCGATCGCGGCTCCGAAATAGTGCAAGACGTCAGGGCCCGAGGGCCCCGGGGGGCCCGGCTGGGCCAGAGCGGCCGTCGGGCTCAGCAGCAATACGACGAGCGTGAAAAGCAAGGTCCGGGCGGCACGGTGTGAGTTCTGTTTCATTCGAAGATCGACCTCCAAAAAGAGTTTCATATTACTCAGTGGGCAGAGTGAACTACCATCCCAACAAAAATTGCCGACAACAAAGTGAAAACGTAGGCTTGGATCAATGCAACGATAATCTCCAGAAGACTGATCGCGACCGCCATGGGTACGGACAGGAAGATGCCCGCCAGGACGCTCTTGAATATGAAAACGAACGAAAGCATCACGAGGATTACGATGTGACCCGCCGTCATATTGGCGCCGAGTCGGATCGTCAGCGCAACCGGCTTGACAAGCGTGCCAAGCACCTCAATGACGATCAGCAACGGCGCAACAGCCATCGGCACGCCGGGGGGAACCATATGCTTGACGTAGCCAATGGGTCCGAGCACGATCATGCCCGAGACCACGATCAGCAGCAGGGTCAAAGCCGCCAGCGTGGCCGTCACGTTCAAGTTACTGGTGGGCGAATAGCCGCCCGGGACCATCCCCACCAGGTTACAGGTAAGAATAAAGAAGAACAGGGTGAGTAAATAGGGAGCGAAGAACCGGCCATACTTGTGGCCCATATGCATGATCGCGATC
This sequence comes from Bryobacterales bacterium, assembly GCA_965248205.1. Classification (GTDB taxonomy): domain Bacteria; phylum Acidobacteriota; class Terriglobia; order Bryobacterales; family UBA6623. Next base: position 2,901,939 of record CBDFIS010000006.1, on the reverse strand, counting down.
TCGTCGCGCACAAACACCGCCAAGGCCTCGATGGCGTTGGTTACACCAGTCGGCGCACCACTCGAAATCCGCGAGCTGCGTAGGAACCATCCCAAGAACAAAATCAGAAAGGCCGCTGCCAGAAGCATCATGACGACGGCTTTCGACATTCCCCAAGAAGCCAGAACCGGGTCCTCCAGGTCTTGGTTGGCAATGTGATGAAGAATGACGCCCACAAGCGTTTGCTCACCGCCGTGTTCACCGCCCGAGGCGGCCAGCAACGCCAAAGGGATCGAAACAATCATAGTTTCTGGACGAACTGGCGGTACCGGAAGCCCTCAATGATCTGCGCCATCAGGTAACCTGCCAACAAGGCGACAATAAACGGCCTCGGCTCGAGCCAGCTGTTGCTCACCACGAGAGCGAGCATCCCCAGGATCCAAGCCGTCCGCAAGGCGATACCCGCAAGCCACAGCTTCCAATAGGTTTCAAGCTTGCCCCCGGCGGCCCAAACCCGCAGCAGCGCTTCAGAAAAACCGATCGTGGCCAAACCCGCTAGGAGACCCAAGATCGCAGCGCTCATTTGCTCAGCCACATAATCTTAGCCAGGTTCCAAAGCCCCACCACGATGCCGACAAACAGCCCGATCACGGTCGCGGCCGGGTTCGCGTCAAAATACTCTCCCAGCAAGTAACCGATCAGCAGGCAGCCGATCACGCTGCCGCTCAGCGTCCAGCCCGCGTCCGCTGCCGGCCCGATTCGTTTGTCCCAGGAGTCACGCCCAGTAGGGTCTTTCATGGTCCCCCAACGAACAGGTGACACTTCCCACTCAGATTGGATCCGGCTTCCGGTCGGCGAGGTTGGAAACTCCCAGGGGTAAACAGCCCAAAAGTTTACGATAACAAACCGCTCCGAGGCTGGGCAAGCAAAGGGGGATCTCAGCGTGTAGATGAGATCAACCCTCCATTCGCAATGCAACCGAGCCTGATTGTTTCATGCGGGCCGTGAGTCGTATCGTCCCGCCAAATAGAGGTGTCGATTTCGGGCCGAAATACAAAGCGCGCCAAATCTGAAACGCGTATGGACGCGCCACGTAGAAGGGCAGAATGGAACGCCGCGGCAGCACTGCAAGCGGTTCACGAGGCCAACCATTCTTTTTCAAGGAGATGGGACAACCTGCGGGCAGCGGGCGCTTTGCATTGCAGGCTGACAGGTCCACGTGTACCATGAAAGTGTGCCATTCCATCGGCCAGTACACCTAGAGTTCAACGAAGCCAAGGCGGCGCAAGCGGCAGCGTACTGCCTCCGTCTGCGAGGCGGTGAGATGAACTACATGAAGCTCATCAAACTGCTGTATCTCGCTGACAGGAAAGCGCTTGACAATTGGGGTAGGCCCATTACTACCGATAATTATGTGTCGATGAGACATGGTCCCGTCTTGAGTAGGATTCTGAACTTGATCAGACTAGACCCCGAGGCGGACACGGTGAGTCCTTGGACTCAAATGATATCTAAACCTCGTAACTATGCCGTCTCGGTATTGTCTGCAGAAAGCCCTCCAGACGACGAACTATCGCAAGCCGAACTAGACCTGATCGCCGAGGTGTTCGCGGAACACGGGTCGAAGAGTCCACGGAGCTTGGTTAACTTTGTTCATCATCTTCCTGAATGGAAAGATCCCGGCACAACATCCGTCCCCATCGAGTATGCAGACATCTTGAAGGCCCTCGGCAAGGATAGCGAGGAGATCGCGGTCATAGAAGGCGAACTCGCCGCAACAAGCAAACTTGATCGTCTTTGCGCCCCAAGTAAATGAATGCGGCGTGGAGACACGTTCTTGATGCAGGCGGGACCGGGGAACCGTCCACATCTCTGGATCGTGGTTACAGATCCACTTCCGACAGGAGAGACTATTGTTGTGAGTGTGACGACCCTTCGCCACGCGGCAGAACAGACAGTTGTCTTAGGTCCTAGCGACCACTCGTTTATTCGGCATCAGTCATGCGTACACTTTGGCGACGCACGAATCTTGGATGGGACTAGACTCGACGTGGAGATCCAGCACGCGCGTATCCAAAACCATGATCCCTGCACAGAACAACTCACTGATGAGATCGAGGATGGTCTTTGGTCGTCGCCTCACACTCCCAGGAAAGTCCTAAACTTTCTGGAGGAGCTGGAGGAGTACCCTTAAGGCTCCATTCCCTGTATCTCCCACGTTCAGACCTCATTGCCCGGGCGAGCCTGAGGGCTCCCGCCTGCGCTATCGCAGCGCCAACAGGATCGAATCGGCGGCCAGTTGAAGGAATGGCTCCGGATAGAGACCGATCCACAGAGTAAATACGCCGCTGGCCACAAGGGCGACCCTGGCACCCCATCCTACCGAGACCGAGGCGGGTTCGACGTCCCTCGACAAGAACATCACCTTCACGATACGGAAGTAATAGTAGGCCGCCACCGCAACGTACAAAGCGGCAAAGACGGCCAGCACGTAGTGACCGGTCTCGATGAGCGCCAGGAAGATGAAGTATTTTCCGTAGAAGCCTGCCGTCGGCGGAATGCCGGCCAGAGACAACAGGAAAATCAGCATGAGGATGGTGTATCCGGGATGCGTACGAATCAAGCCCGACAAGTCGTCAACGTCTTCGGCTGCCTGGCCCTCGCGCCTCATCATGACGAGCAGGGCGAACGCGCCGAAGTTCATGAACATGTAGACCAAAAGGTAGACGGAAATGCCTTTCAACCCGGTCTCGTTGGCTGCGACGAGCCCCAGCAAGATGTAGCCGGCGTGCGAGATCGAGCTATACGCCAGCAGGCGCTTCATGTTTTCCTGGGTAATCGCCGCAATGTTTCCTAATGTCATGGTCAGCAGAGCCACTGCCGCCAGCATCGGCATCCAGAGGTCCCGCGCATCGGCCAACGGCACGAGGAAAATCCGAATAAGGAGCGCGAACGAAGCAGCCTTCGAGGCCACGGAAACGTAGGCGGTGATCGGGGTGGGCGCTCCTTCATAGGCGTCCGGCGCCCACATATGAAACGGCACTGCGGAGATCTTGAACAAAAGCCCGACGGAAGTGGTGATCATCGCCAGCAGCAGCATCGGATCGTCGGCGTCACGTCCTGCGACCGCGGTCGCCACATCGCGCAACAAGGTTGAGCCGCTCATCCCATAGAACAGCGAAAACCCGTAAGCCAGCAATCCACTCGAAAAGGCGCCTAGCAGCAGGTACTTGATGGCAGCTTCGTTGGAGCGCTTGTCGGAGCGCAGGAATCCGACCAGCACAAAGAAACTGAGCGACATCAGCTCCAGGCCGACAAACAAAGTCACCAGCTCGTGCCCGGCGGCAAGAATCGACATGCCCGCCTGGGCGAACAGCATCAACGCGTAGTATTCGCCACGGTGCTCGCCCTCTTGCTCGAGGTATTTGGCGGAGATGATAATTGCGAGGATCGTTGACACGCAGAAGATGGCGTTAAAGAAGATCGAGAATCCGTCCACGACAAGCGCGCCGTTGAGGGCCATCAGCTCTGAAGCATTGGCCTGTGCGAGATAACCGGAGTGCTGCCAGATCGCCCCAGCTATTTCACCCGCGTACGGCAATGAGATCGCGGGAAATATCAGAAAGAGCTCGCCGATGAGTGCTGTCACGGCATTGAGTCGGCGAAAACGGTTGTCGCGGATCAAGAAATCCGTCATCAAGATGCCGCATCCGAACAGGCACAATAAGATCGCCGGCTTCAAGGCAAAGAAGTCCGTGACCGTGAAAAAACTGCCGATGTCGAACGCCTGATTCATTGCTTGATTAGCTCAGCGACTTGTTTGTCGTCTGCTAGCGGGTTCGGCAAGCCGTTTCGCGCGAAGTATCCGGGATCAACCCGCTCGACAACTTTGGCGACGGGCTTGTCGAGAATCTCAAAGTACGGTTTGGGATAGAGTCCGATCCAGAAACACCACAAGACGAGCGGAACCATAACGCAGATTTCGCGCAGGCTCAGATCCTTCAAGCCTTCGTTCTTGGTGTTGGTGATCGGCCCCAGCATGGTCCTCTGGAACAGCCACAACAGGTAAGCCGCCCCTAACACGATACCCAGCACCGCGCAAACTGCCCACCAGACGTTCTTTTCCAGCACGCCCCGCAGGATTGCGAACTCACCGATAAAGCCGTTGAGTCCGGGCATCCCCGCGGACGCCAGCATCGATATGGCAAACAAGACCGTATACACGGGCATGCGGTTCGAAAGCCCGCCGTACTCAGAGATCAGGCGGCTGTGGCGCCGTTCGTAAATCATGCCGACAACCAAGAAAAGTAACGGCGTCGATATTCCGTGATTGATTCCCTGCAGCACCGAGCCGGCAATTCCGTTCGGATTGAGCGCAATGAGACCGAGAGTGCAAAAGCCTAGGTGACTGACGGAGGAGTACGCCACCAGCCGCTTCCAGTCCTTTTGCATCAGCGACACCAGAGCGCCGTAGATGATCGCGATGATCGACAAGGCTGCGATTATTTGGACAGTGGACGGAGCACTGGCCCCCTCCGGCAGCAACGGAATGGAAAAACGGACGAGCCCGTAAAGCCCCATCTTCAAAAGGATGCCGGCCAGGATGACCGACCCGGCCGTCGGAGCCTCCGTGTGGGCGTCGGGAAGCCACGTGTGGAACGGAAACATGGGGACTTTGATCGCGAAAGCAAAGAAGAACCCCCAAAACAGCCAGATCTGCAAGTCGACCGGGACGTTCGTCTTCATCAACTCTTCGATGGCGAACGTGTAGACTCCAAACTGCTCGTGATGCTGGAAGTAGAGGACCAGCATGGCCAGTAACATCAGCACCGACCCGGCCAACGTATAGAGGAAGAACTTAATCGCGGCGTACAATCTCCGATCACTGCCCCAGATACCGATGAGGAAGTACATCGGCACCAGCATGATTTCCCAGAAGAAATAGAACAGGAACAGGTCCAGGGCCATGAAAACGCCCAACATCCCAGCTTGGAGAAATAGCAAGAAGGCGTAGTATTCTTTCACTCTGTCTTGAATCGCGGACCATGAACAAAGGACGGCCAAGAACCCCACCACGGTCGTCAGCATGATTAACAAGAGGGAGATGCCGTCAATACCCAAGTAATATTGAACGCCGAGGGAAGGAATCCAAGTCAGCCGTTCTACATACTGAAACCCACCGTCTGCTTTGTCGAACCAGAAGACGAGCGGCAGCGACACTAAGAACCCGATGAAGCCCACGATATTCGCCGCGTAGCGGATGAACTGCTTCTTCTCTTTCGGGATCAGCAGCAAAAGAAACATCCCGACAAGCGGGGTGAGCCAAACGATGCTTAGAATGTGCTCTTTCATAGTCGTTACCGATTTGTTAAAACTGCGATGTAAGACCGTCTAACTAGCCAAGGGCTCCGCCCTCCATATCCCAGAGCACCGAGCCGCGCGCGTGAGCAAGCGGTCCAGTGATGGCGCGGCTCAGCACCGTTGAATCCGCGTCTACCTCAACGCCGCCACCTGAAACGAGAACAAGATTCTCGTTCCAACGCACATAAGTGGCTAATCTTCAATCTTGGGCTCACTGGGCACCCGCTCTCATCGAAACACGTAGTAGGTCAGCAACGCCAAGACGCCGAGAACAATGATAAAGGCATAGTTCTGCACCAGCCCCGTCTGAAGCATGCGGAACGGGTACGAAGAAAACTTAACCAGAAACGCGGTAAGCCGGACCAAGCCGTCTACAATCCACGTGTCCCACCAGATGCTCATGCTCGACGTGAAGCGGGTTAGCCAGCCGGCGCCGTTCACGCCTCCATCCACGACCCGACTGTCGAACTCAGTCAAGGCCGTTCCGCCTCCCTTGGCGAATCCGTCCACGAACGCGGCTCCGTAGATCTCGTCCACGTAGTACTTGTTATAAAACAAGCCGTAGGCTGGGCCGAGGATACGCTGCATGGGCTCCCCCTCGAGTTTGCGAGCGAAGACCCTGCGAGCCAGCAAGATGCCGCCCACGGCAACCGCGACCGATAACAACATCAGTAGCCACTCAGAGCTCGTGTCATGGTGCTCGGCCGCCGCCCCGTGCCCCCCGACTATCGCGACCGCGGGAGCCAGGTAATGCTCTAGGCTAGGCAAGGCGTCGTGAATGGGGCCAAAGACAATCGGAGTTCCAACCCAGCCCGCGACGACGCTGCCGACGGCCAGCACAATGAGTGGGAAGGTCATGCTGCGGGGCGATTCGTGCACATGGCCTGCAACTTTGGGATCAACGCGCGAGTCCCCGTAGAAGGTCATGTACATCAGCCGAAACATGTAGAAGGCAGTCATGCCCGCGGTAACGAATCCCAAAACCCACAGCCAGCGATGATCGCCTCCCTGCGAGGACCACGTCTTCCACAAGATTTCATCCTTGGAAAAGAAGCCCGCCAGGCCCGGAATGCCGGCAATGGCAATGGCCCCGATCCACATCGTCCGGAAAGTGATCGGTATCTTGTCTTTCAAGGCCCCCATCTTGCGCATGTCCTGCTCACCCGACACGGCGTGAATCACCGAACCGGAACCGAGGAACAGCAGCGCTTTGAAAAAGGCGTGGGTGTAGAGGTGAAAGATGGCCACCCAAAATGCACCCACTCCGCAGGCAAGAAACATGTAGCCGAGTTGGCTGACCGTCGAGTAGGCCAGTACGCGCTTGATGTCGTTTTGCACCAGGCCGATCGTCGCGGCGAAGATGGCCGTCAGCCCTCCAATGACGGCAACGATCAGCATCGTCTGTGGCGCCAGCACGTACAGGGCGCTCGAGCGGGCAACCATGTAGACCCCCGCGGTCACCATCGTGGCGGCATGAATAAGTGCTGACACCGGCGTCGGGCCTTCCATGGCATCCGGCAACCAAACGTATAGGGGAAGTTGCGCCGATTTCCCGGTCGCCCCAACGAAAAGTAGCAGCGTGATCACACTGAGCATCCCGAAGCCGGCCGTTTCCGCGCTGAAGCCGCCCTTCTCAAGCGCCGGTCCGATCTCGGTGAACTGCAGTGTCCCGAGTGTCGTGAAAATCAGCAGCATCCCGATGATGAACGCGGCATCCCCGACGCGGTTCACCAAGAATGCCTTGTTCGCGGCGTTGGTGGCAGACTTACGGTGGAAATAGAATCCGATCAGCAAATAACTGCATAGTCCAACCCCTTCCCAGCCAACGAACATCAGGGCGTAGTTGTTGGCCAGCACCAGGATCAGCATGAAGAAAACGAACAGGTTGAGGTAGCCGAAGAAGCGGTAGTAGCCTCCGTCGTGCGCCATGTATCCGGTGGAGTAGACATGGATCACGAAACTGATCCCGGTGACCACAAGCACCATCACGGCGCTCAGCGGATCGAGCAAAAACCCCCAGTCGGCGGTGAAGGGCGCGAGCCCGGAATCCGTCTTGGACGCCAAGCCGGCCAACCAGGTGTATTTGACGACTTCGTGGCTGCGATTCTCTATGCCCTGCAACTGGACCACGGCCCCGAGCGAAAAAATAAAGGAGACCAGCACCATTCCGGGACACAGCAAGTCGATCAGCCGTCTGCCCTGCGATGGCTCAGCATGGCCGTGGTCGCCGTGTCCCCCGCCGTTTTGCGGATCGAGCCGCCGGCCAAACAGCAGCATCAACACGGCCCCCAAGAGGGGGAACAAGGGAATGAGCCAGATACTATCGAGGAAGAACATGGATGCCAGCAGTCTCTATGTGCCGCGGATAGCGAAACCTACTCGCTCACCAGCGCAAAATATCTACCTCGTCGGCGTGAACCGTCTCCTTGTTGCGGAACAGCGCAATTAGGATTCCCAGGGCTACCGCTGCTTCCGCGGCGGCAACCGTAATCACGAAGATGACGAAAACCTGGCCGTTCACATTCTGCACGTAGTTGGAAAAGGCCACCAAGTTGATGTTGACGGCGTTGAGGATCAGCTCAATCGACATCAAGATGACGATGATATTGCGGCGCGTAAGAACACCGATCGTCCCGATTACCAACAGAAGGGTGCTCAAGACCAGGTAGTGTGCTGTTGTTACTGGAAACATCTCAACAACGATGAGCGGGCCCGAAATCCCGGCTCGCGAGCGCTTTCCCGCTATCAGCCTGTCTCAGGACGCACCTTGGCCATCACCACCGCGCCTATGATGGCAACCAGCAGCAGGATGGAAGCTAACTCAAACGGCAGCAGATACTCGGAGAATAGGACCTGACCAACCAGCTCTGAGTTGTTGCCGACCTCGCCAAGCGCGGCGGGCGCCACAGGCTCCGCGAGTCGAAACGCGCCGACCCCCCGCGACAATAGGACACCCAATTCCGCGATCAGCACGGCCCCCGCGAGTAGGCCGAGCCACTTCTGATTCGCGAACCGTCTTTGCCGCGCCTCTTCGCTCACCGGAACCAGCATGATGACGAACAAGTAGAGAACTACGACCCCGCCAATGTAGAGGATGATCTGGACTCCCGCGAGAAACTCAGCGCCCTGCAGCAGAAACAGCCCCGCGACGCCTAGCAACGCCCCAATCAGAAAGATGGCGCAGTGGACAACGTTTCGACGGGTTATCGTCAGGACGGCGCTAATTAGAATCAAGGCCGCGAACGCGTAGAAAAGGACCGAGTCAAGCCACATCGCAGAGATCAAACTTCACAGGCCGCGCAAAGAGTCTACCAGGATACACCAAAAGCCTGCCCCAAAGGTTCCAGAGACTTACCAACTTCCTCGGCGGCGTCTCGACCCAAGCGGCCGCGACCATTTCAGAATTTGTATTGAGCCGGTAGGGGACCTTCCTCCAGCATTTGGCGATCCCAGATGGCGCCTTCTCGCGTGTAGTAGGCCAATTCGAAGTCCTGCGTCAGCTCCAGCGCGTCTACCGGGCAGGCGTCCTCACATAGGCCGCAAAACATGCAACGCGAGAGGTCGTAGGTAAAGTGGGTCAACTCCTTGCGGCGGGTCTCGGGGTTGCGTTCAGCTCCCACAATGATCAACAGCTCCGGGCACGCCAGCGCGCACAGATTGCAGGCGATGCACAGCGTTTCGTTGCTGTCCGGATGGACGTTCAGTCGTGGGGCGCCACGATAGCGCTCCGCGACAGCGGGCCGCTCCTTCGGGTACTGCTCGGTGTAGACCAACGAGGGCTTCTGGTTACGGAAGGTGACCCAAAGGCCCTTCAGCAGATCCACGAGTAGGATAGTGCGGAGGAATTTCTTCACGTGGCTTCCCTACTCACGAGAGTAACAGCCGGGCAGCCGCATTGACAATCAGTGCGCCAATGCTGATTGGGACCAAGTAGACCCAACCGACTCTCATAAGCTGATCGTAGCGGTATCGCGGGAAGGTTCCGCGGTACCAGATAAACGTATAGAGAAGGAGAGCCACCTTCAGCAAGAACCAAAACAGACCAACGATAAGTGTGTTAACCGCTGGGACGGCGAACAGGGCGGCGAACAGGAACATCCCTCCCGCCAGCACGAGCATCACGATGCGCTGTTCGATTAGCAGCAAGCGCTTGACACCTACTAGACAGCCAAGGCCGATCGCCGCGAACAAAACGACCGGGAACCCAACGTTCAGCGGCATCTCCAAGAAAGCAACATTCGGGAACGGGCGCAGCCAGCCGCCGAAGAATACCGTCACCCCGACCGAGCAGATTACGAAGATGCTCGCGTATTCCGCCAAGAAAAAGAGAGCGAAGCGGAAGCCGCTGTACTCAGTATGGAAACCCGCGACGATCTCCGACTCAGCTTCGGGCAAGTCGAAGGGAGCGCGGTTGGTTTCGGCTACCCCCGCGATCAAGAACAGAGCCGTCGGAATGAGCATCAACCCATAGTTCGAAAAGGCAATCCATTCTCCCTGTTCGAGCTGCGCGCGGACGATACCCTGCATGCTGAGCGTTCCCGCTACCGTCAGGCCCGTGATCACGGCGAAGCCCAGCGGTACCTCATAGCTCACCATCTGCGCCGCCGAGCGCAGGGACCCCAACAACGAATACTTGCTGTTGGACGACCACCCGCCGAGGATCAATCCCAGAATGCCGACGGTAGACATCGCGAGCACGAACAGGATGCCGATGTTGACGTCAGCCACGTAAAACTTGTCGCTCAATGGGAGGACAGCGAACGCCGTCAGGGCCGTAAAGGTCGACAAGACCGGAGCGAACCAGAAGATCCACTTGTCCGATTGCGCCGGGATGATGTCTTCTTTGAGCAGCAGCTTCACAGCGTCGGCGAGGGGCTGGAGGAATCCGTAAGGGCCCACGCGCATCGGGCCCAGGCGGACTTGCAGATCCGCCAGCACTTTGCGCTCCAGCAAGACGATGTAGCCGGCCACGAGCGGGAACAAAGCCACGATCAAGGCCGTGGCGACAAACGGCCCCAGATAGGGAGCCAACGGCTGCAGATAGGGATGGTTGAGCAGTTCCTCCATGCGAACCCTTGGCTGTGAACCTTAGCGATCCACCTCTCCTAAGACAATGTCGATCGTGCCGATAATGGCGACAACATCGGCCACCAGCGACCCGCGGCACATTCGGTCGAGTGCCTGCAGATTCACAAACGACGGCGGACGCACCCGAAGCCGGTACGGCTGCGTCGAGCCGTCACTCACGACGAAATAGCCCAGCTCGCCCTTCGGCGCCTCGATCGAGGTATAGGCCTCACCGATGGGCGGCTTCAGAACTTTTCCGACCTTGCCTTTGATGGGACCACTGGGCAGATTCTCGACCCCTTGCCGGATGATGCGGACCGATTGCCGCATCTCTTGAATGCGCACCACGTAACGGTCGTACGTGTCGCCGTTCTCGGCGGTGGGCACCTCGAAGTCGTACTTTTCGTAACCCGAATAGGGCAGCGCCTTGCGGATGTCCCATTTGACGCCGGCGGCACGCAACACAGGGCCGGTTACTCCCCAATCCTTGCAGTCTTCAGCGTTGAGGATTCCCACGCCCTTTGTGCGCCCGAGCCAGATGCGATTGGTTGTCAGCAGTTCCTCGTATTCGTCGACCTTGCCTTCCAGCCAATCACAGAATGTCAGGCAATCTTTTTCAAAACCGTCGTAGGTCTCATACAGCAGCCCGCCGATCCGAAACGCGTGGGTCGTCAACCGCGCGCCGCAGTATTTCTCGAAGATTTTGAGAATCTCTTCGCGTTCTCGGAAGCAGTAGAAAACCGGTGTGATCGCACCAATGTCGAGGGCGTGCGTGCCCAGCCACAGCAGATGGCTGGCGATACGATTCAACTCCGACAAGATAACCCGTACGGCCTGTGCGCGCTCGGGAATCTCGACCGCCATCAGGGTCTCGACGGCCATGCAGTACCCCAACCCGTTCGATACCGCAGCGACATAGTCCATGCGGTCGACGTAGGGTGCGAACTGAACGTAGGTGCGGTTTTCGGCGATTTTCTCCACACCGCGATGAAGGTAGCCGATCACGCACTCGGTGCCGAGAACCTTTTCCCCATCAAGCTTGAGAATCACCCGCAACACGCCATGAGTCGAAGGGTGCTGCGGTCCCATGTTGAGGACCAGTTCGTTGGTGTCGAGGAAGGTCGCTTGTTCCATTACTGCGCGCTCTCGATGCGGAGGTTTTCACGGACCCAGTCTTCATCCTGTCCGATGATTGAGTGCTCTTTGCGCAAGGGGTGACCCTGCCATTCGTCCGGCAGCAGAATGCGGGTCATGTTCGGATGTCCGTCGAACGCGATTCCGAACATGTCGAACACCTCGCGCTCCAGCCAGTTGGCTGTCTCGTGCACGCTGGTAGCCGTTGCCGGGCTATCGCCCTCCCCCGCCTGGGCCTTGATTCGGATTCGTGTGTTATGCGCGAAGGAATAGAGAATCCAGACGACGTCGAAAGGTTTTTCTCTTTCGGGGTAGTGAACCGCCGTGAGATCGACGAGGTAGTCGAAGTCCTGTTCGAGTTTCAGAAACTCAATGATAGGAACCGCGACCGACAATTCGGCGACAAGAAAACTCTGGTCGCGATAAGTGGAAAACTCTTTGATCCGGTCGCCGAATCGTTCTTTGAGGCTGTCGACGAGAGCGCCTTCCCAGGGGCTCACCTCCATTTCAGTGGGAACCTTCTTCTTAGGAGGCGGCTTGGCGGCCGGCTTGGCAGGTGTCTCGCCGTCCGGTTTCGGGGTTGGCTTGGCGGCGGGATCGGAAGGTTCTTCAGCGTTCGGTTTGCTCTCTTCCGCCATACTCTTATTTTGCCACCGGGCGCGGACAGGATCAAAACTCGCTCTGCCGCCGTCACGAGGTGAATCTATCTCGTATCACAGTCAGAAAAGAGGTGTCAACAAGAGGACTAGATCTCGATCCAGCCTAAGAACCCGTTTCATGAATGCACCACGTTTGGCGCGAGTGCAGGCGGGCACAGCATGCTGTGCCCCTACAGATCTGTTGGCTGCCTAGAAAGGTAGGGGCACGGCACGCCGTGCCCGAGGCAACTCCGCCGCGTCGCAGGTAGCGACCGCCACTCTTGGCGGCCGTAGTTTCAAGCTCGGCCGGCTCCGGTAGTGACCGCCACTCCTGGCGGTCCTAGTTTCGAGTTTGACCGGCACTCCTGCCGGTCCTTCGCCGCGGTACAGACCGGCAAGCCTACCGGTCCACGTAGCCGAGGCCGCATACCCAATCGGCTATCCCGCTTTCTTCTGGTGCTCCTCCATGTCTTTGCGAATTTGACGGTTGAGCTCCTCAAGGGCCGGCTGCATACGTTGGAATATCTCAGGATCCTCTTCCGTCTCGAAACGCCGCTTGATGGCGAGTGGATAAGACCACTCGGTGCCGTCTTCGAATTTCGCGTAGACTATGCCCGCCGAGACAACACCGTGGCTGATCTTATTGGCGTCCATGACCTCCCGCACCGTGCTCATGCTGAAACCCGGCAAGTCCACGCGCTTCAGGTCTCCCGCCGGAATCTCCCTGTCAAACGGGAGGCCGAGGAACGCCGTGCCCGCGCCTTCCGCGCCCCTGACCACCCAGCCTAGCTGGCACTTCACAACGGTCTTGTCGGACACATTGACAAGGTAGACCGTTTTCATGAACCCCTGCGTGGCGTGCGACCCTCCCCCCACCAGGCGAACAGGCGCGCCCTTCTGAAAGGCCTGGAATTGCGGAGTGATGGAGAACGGCGCCCCCGGAGACGCCGCGGGTACACCTTGAGGCGTGGCAGCCGGCAGGAAGAGTGCTGCGAATACAACTGCCGCAAGACTCGTGATAAGTCTCGTGGTAAGCCTCCCAGTTTTTCGGTTCGTCGCTAAATGCGTCGTCCGAGCGACACAAATAGCCTAACACCTCGGCTTAACATCTCTCAGTACCGTTGACTGCCCAGACCTCGTCGACAACCGCTCACACCCCCACGACGAATGCGGCAGCTCTCTTGATCGCCGTGGTTTCCCACCGCAGTGCCACAGCCACCCTGACGCCAACCTCCCCACTGCCCTAGAATCAGAGGGCTCGAACCCAAAGGGACACGCAACTGAGAGCCAGCCTCCTCCGAAGCCAACCGCTTCTCGGGTGCTTGTCCCCGGCGCCTGCGTCTGCACTAGATTCCGGAGCCGCTTATTCCCTCGACCACCCAGCCGTCACGAAAAGCCGGAAAAAGGCGAACTCGGCGGGCGAGCGCCTCCCCGCCCGAAGCTCCTCCAGCCGATCCGGACCTGTGGAAATACCCGCTCGCGCTTCTCGTAGGCCTAATCCCGGCGATCATGGTCTATTTCCAGGCTGAGGGGTTCAACGGGCCTTTCTATTGGAAATGGAACTACTCAGACGACTCGATTCTGCCTTTCCTCGGTCTGGTTTCGTTAGCCGGTGCGGGCATCTTGTGCGCCCAGCGGCTGTTTTCGGCGGACCGACCCAAGACCGCCCTAGCACTGATCGTGCTGGTCCTGGTTCAGATCTTTCTGTCGTTTTCGTTCCTCTCGCTCACTGAGGACTCGTTCGAGACCGTTGAGAATCGCGTCAAGCACCCTGACATCACCTCCTACTACACGGAAGCGCGGAAGATCGAGCATCCTTTGGAGTGGTTGGACGGCTATCACCGCCGGCTCCGCTCGATGGTCGGCCACACCCAGACCCACCCCCCGGGGCCGATCTTGTACTACTTTTTCTGGCTGGCCGTCATTGGCCAAGGCGCTGCGGCTTTGTGGGGAGGCCTTTTCCTGCCTCTGCTCGGCGCGATTGCGATCCCGGCGCTGTACCGCTTCACCCTAAGTGCTACTCAGCCCGCATTTCCAATTTGATTTCGGCATCCCGACCTTGCAGCGGCCTTCAGCGTCTTTATTTATAGGGGTTCAAGCCCTGTCAGGACGCACGGAGGCCAACACCCAATGGGTGAAAAAGAAAACAAGCCGTTTCAGCTCACCTTCAACGGATTTCTGAAAGTCGATTTCCAAGGATCGCGCGTCACCTCGGATGGTGGCCTGATTCTCATTCGGGAACTGGACGAGCGGCTCGGACTGGGCAAGCTGATCGACGAGCATCTGACGGATTCGCGGCAAGGCACAAACAAGAAGTTCCCACTGGCCGACCTGGTGCGGCAATCGGTCTACAGCCGCCTCGCCGGCTACGAGGATCTCAACGATGCTGCCCGTGTCTCGGCTGACCCGACTTTTCGTCTGATCGGCTCGAAGAAGAACTGGGATCGCGGCGGGGCGCTTACGTCGCGTCTACAAAGCTTTGAGGCAGAGCTGCTGGCCAGTGAAGAGAACCTGCTTGGGCTGATGGCGGTGAACCGCGAGTTGGTCGCTCAAGCCCAAGCGCAGGACGAGTCCGAGCGTGTCGTGCTCGATATGGACTCCACGGAAAGCCCGGTCCACGGTCAGCAGGAAGGCAGCGCTTACAACGGCCATTTCGAGTCCACCTGCTACCACCCGCTGTTGCTGTTCAACCAGCACGGTGATTGTCTGGCGGCGAAGCTGCGAGCGGGTAACGTGTCCAGCGCCGAGGACTGGGACGAACTGCTGCTGCCCGAGATCGAGCGCCAACAGGGAGAAGGCAAGCAAGTGACGTTCCGCGCCGACGCCGCCTTCGCCAAGCCGGAGATCTACGAGGCGTTGGAGGATCGCGGAGTGGACTACGTCATTCGCATCCCAGCAAACAAGAACCTGGAGTTGGAGATCGAAGAGATTCTGTTCCGTCCGCCGGGCAGGCCGAGCCTGAAGCCACTAGTGCGCTACAAGAGCTTCCGCTATCAGGCCGCGAGTTGGTCGAAGCCTCGGCGGGTTGTGGCCAAGGTTGAGCACCACCAAGGCGAGTTGTTTCCTCGCGTCGGGTTCATCGTCACGAGCATGAGCTTGCCCAGTCGGTCGCTGGTGCGCTTCTACAACAAGCGCGGCACGGCCGAGCAATGGATCAAGGAAGGCAAGCAGGCAACCCACTGGACACGGCTGTCCTGTCATCGTTTCCGGGCAAACGAGGTGCGTTTGCAGTTGAGCGTGTTGGCCTACAACCTGGGGAACCTGTGGCGGCGGCTGGGGCTGGCGCAGAGGATCAAGAACTGGTCGCTGACGAGCTTGCAGCATCGGTTGATGAAAACCGGAGGGCGGCTGGTCAAGCATGCCCGCTATTACTGGCTGCTGTTGGCCGAGGGGCATCTCAACCGCAAGCTGTTCGCTGAGATGCTGGGGCGGATCTGGGCGCTGCCTGTGCCAGGCGGGTAACGGGCGACGGCTGCGACGGAGAAGAGACGCTGGGTTGCTGAAGAGGGAACTACTCGGAGCCGTGTCGGCGAAAAGCCCTCCAGCGAGCTGGAACGCGGCGATCGAGCGGCATTCAGCGACCCAAACGGGAGCGAACGGAGCATCGATCGTGAGAGGAAGACGAAGACCTTGCACCCGAGCCGCGGATCGGAGTATCCTGACCATCGCGGGATGGCCAAAACGGAAATTCCAGCTTAAACTTATGATCGACCGCCGATCCTCGAAACCCAGTGCCAAGCTGATCCGCTCCAGCTTTGGTCTTGTTCTCATCGTGGCGTGGACATTAATGTCGGCGGCGCAGACTCCTCCTGCCACCGGGTGGAAGTGGTACAAGGGCAATCTCCACACGCACACGATCAACAGTGACGGTGACAGCGCGCCCGATGCGGTCACGCGCTGGTACAAGGAGCATAGGTACAACTTCCTGGTCCTCACCGACCACGACTTTGTCACCCCAACCGCAGGGCTGAGTGCAATCTTCGCCGCCGAGGATCGTTTCTTGCTGATTTCCGGAGAGGAGATCAGTCCAAGATTCGGCGACAAACCCATCCATGTTAATGGTCTCGATATCCATCGAACGATCCAGCCGATAGTGGGTACGAGTGTCGTCGATACGTTACAGAAGAATGTCGACGCGGTTCGGGCGGCGGGAGGCACCCCGTCCCTGAACCACCCCAACGTCCGCTGGGCGGTCACGGCCGGCGAGTTGGGTCAGATCCACGGATTAAAGCACTTCGAGGTCTACAACGGTCATTCAAGAACCAATGATGCCGGCGGCGGCGGCTTTCCAAGTCTTGAGGAGATGTGGGATGCCGTTCTGTCAGCGGGGCGCGAGGTGTACGGAATAGCAGTCGACGACGCGCACAAGTTTAAGGTGTTTGGACCCGAGTATTCTAACCCCGGACGGGGCTGGGTGAGCGTCAAAGCCCCGGAACTTTCCACCGAAGCCATACTAAGCTCGCTGAATTCAGGTGAGTTCTACGCGTCAACCGGCGTCGTGCTCGACGATGTGAGTCGCGCGCCCAACGAGCTACGCGTCTATCTTGTAGAAGACGAACAACAGGAATTCACCACGGAATTCATCGGTCAGGGAGGCCGCCTCTTGAGCACGTCGTTCGACAACCCTGCCGTCTATACCTTGAAACCCGGTGACACATATGTGCGAGCAAAGGTGACTTCCTCGAACGCAGAGTACGCCTGGGTGCAGCCGATCTTCGCTGCCGCCGCCGGGTCGCGCTGAGCGGCAGCGTCCCTGAGGAGGGCGCCGACGTTTGCCTATTCGGCCCGCTCCCGAATCACGACTAGAAGCCATCTCATAAATGGCGGTTAATAACATCGACATGCATGTGCTCAGCAGAAAAGAGCTGGTTTTCGCGGGAACAACTCTCCTCGTATGCGCTTCGCTGTTCTCGTGGAATCTGCGCTCCGCCGCCGACTCGCTTCCGCGACTGCGGGTCGAGTCAGTGCGGCGTGTCTTCCACAACGGCGAGCACAATGCCTTCACTGACCTGATCCGCTACAAGGGCCTCTACTATCTCACCTTCCGGAGTTGCCCCGATGGGCACATGGTGCATCCGACCTCTTCGATCCGGGTGCTTGCGAGCCGTGACGGCCGAGAGTGGCGCCAGGTGCACCGCTTCAATGTGCCCAAGCGAGACACGCGAGACCCCCACTTCCTGATTTTCAAGGGCAAGCTTTTCGTCTACAGCGGAACGTGGTACTGCGGTGAGACTTCCCCCGAGCCTTACAACATGAACCAGCACCTCGGGTACGCCGCGTGGACCGAAGACGGTAGCCGCTGGCGAGGCCTCCAAATGCTCGAAGGCACCTATGGCCACTATATTTGGCGGGCGGCGGCTTTCGGCGATAAGGCCTATCTGTGCGGCCGTCGGAAGCACGAGTTCGCCGAGACCAAGACGCGGGAGGAGCGCAACCCACTTGTGGAATCAGCTTTGCTCGAAAGCGACGACGGACTTATTTGGCGGAAGATCGGGCTGTTTCAGGAGAGCTACGGGGGTGAGACGGCCTTCCTGTTCGAGCCCGACGGCTCGATCCTCGCCGTGGCCCGCGGCGGCGGACGACGCAACGCCCAGCTGGTACGGGCGCGGCCCCCTTATCAAGAGTGGACGCGGACCGATCTGGGCCGCTACATCGGCGGGCCACTGCTGGTTAGGTGGGGGGCACGCTACCTTGTCGGGGGCCGCAAGCTGACCGAGGCGGGGCCGCGGACCGCCCTCTCCTGGCTTGCCCAAGATCGCCTCAACGAGCTGCTCGATCTGCCCAGCGATGGCGACAACTCCTATCCGGGATTTGTCGCGCTCAGCCCGACCCGCGCCTGGGTCTCCTACTATTCGAGTCACGAGAAAGACAGTGCCGGCAACCCGATCACGGCAATCTATTTGGCCGAGTTGGCGATCGGAGGGCGCTAGACGAATCCACCCGTAAAATTTGCAAGGCGAATTACTTCGCGACGCCCGGAAGTCTCTGGAGTTCTCCCTCGCCCAGTCGTCTGAATGAGGCAAGAACGTCACAAAAGTGTCAAGTTGCGAATGTTAGGTTCGGGACGGCTTCGGTAAACCCTAGCCGACAAGGCAGGATCTGAGCCAAGGGGCTGGGCCCTTGATATCCCACAGCGTCGAGCACCGGGCCGCCCCTCTTGATCGAGACGATGCTGAAAGAGGAATTGGCGTGGCTGTGATGGACAGCACGCTCCCGGGAGCGGCGGCCCGGCCCGGCTACGCCAACGCTTTTTCAATGACGTGGCCGCCCACGTCAGTTAAGCGGAAGTCTCTGCTGAGAGGTGTTGCCAAAAAGCCCTCTGCGGTCAGTGGAACGGCACGATCGGGCAGCATTCGAAGGCCGGAGCGGCAGCGAAAGGAGTACCGAACACGGCAGTAGTGCCAAAACCGTTGCATCGCGGCTGTGGATCGGCTAGCCTATCCGTACCAGAGCGGCCAAAAAGGAAATCCTGGTCAAGACGACGTTATCAAGTTGGAATAGGGGGTTGTCCGCCGGGGTAGGTTCCTGTTCGAAAACATCCAAGCCGGCGCCGGCGATACGCTGCCCTTGAAGTACGTCAATCAGCGCCGCCTCGTTGACTACAGGCCCACGGCAGGTGTTGACGAGATAGGCCGAGGGTTTCATCAGGGCGAGTTCGTGGGCGCCGATCAAGCCCCGGGTTTCCGCGTTGAGCGGCGTGTTGACGGCTACGAAGTCGCTTTCTCGCATGACGGTGTCGAGGTCCACTAACTCGACCCCCAACTCGGCTGCTTGATCGGTCGAAACGTAGGGGTCATGCCCCAATAGCCGGCCGAAGCCGAGACCTCGTGCCATCCGGAACATCTCACTCGCTATGCCGCCGACGCCAACCGAGCCGAGTGTATAGCCCCGGATCGAAACCGCCTCGCCATGGCGGCCTTCTCGCCAACGGCCGGCCCGTGTGTCTT
The DNA here is from genome assembly GCA_965248205.1 of Bryobacterales bacterium. Lineage (GTDB taxonomy): Bacteria > Acidobacteriota > Terriglobia > Bryobacterales > UBA6623. The sequence continues at coordinate 2,882,813 of CBDFIS010000006.1, read as the reverse complement.
GATCCAGCCGCCGGATGTTTTTCGCCAGCGCGAAGATAAGTGCGATGATACCTTCGGCCACGTGCCGTCGAACGCCCAGCGCCGTCAACGTCACTGCAACGTTTGCCTCGGTGGAAGCCTCGATGTCGATTCGGTCGAAACCAACGCCCCAACGCGAGATGCAGGCCAGCCGCTTTATACCGCGGAAACTTTCCACAGGAAAACGGTGAGTGAAGACGACGACTGCGTCATATTGGTTAAGGGCATCGGGAATCGCAGTGTTGCCGTGATCCTCCATGTAGTCGCATTCCAGGCCTGGGAGGGGATCAAGAACCTCGGCGGCAGCCTGCCGGAAACCTTCGGCGGCGACTACCTCCCAGTCGGAGTTGATGCCTACGCGGAATGGTCTTTCCATGTGGAATTGTCGTAGCCGGGTGAGAAAGCACCCAGAATCGTTTCAGGAAGAGTCGTTATTGTACACTGCGTCCGCAGTCGACGTGCAATGGTCAGTTTACCCGTGCCGCGCGATATGCGATCGTTACGCATAGGAAGGTCAAAACTGCGTAGGAAACTGTCATCGTGAAGCTCCCCGCGTTCTATCCGATCATCGACACGCAGTTGTTGGACAAGGCCGGAATAGCGCCCGAGAAAATGGCTGAGGCGCTGGCCAAGACGGGCGTCGAAATTGCGCAATTCCGTCACAAAAGCCCGTTTACGCGCGAGGTCTTCGCCCAGGCTCAAAGAGTTGGGCGAATTTTGCAGGACGCCGGTGTCACCTACGTTATCAACGACCGGGCTGACGTGGCAAAGATGCTTGGCGCCGACGGCGTCCACGTTGGGCAGGACGATCTCTTCCCCGACCGGGTTCGCTCGATCGTCGGAAGCGCAGCCATCATCGGCTTTTCGACACACAACGAGGACCAGCTGAGCGCCGGCGACCAGGAGCCGGTGAACTACCTCGCCATCGGGCCGATCTTCCGAACTGCCTCGAAAGAAAACCCAGACCCTACGTTGGGCCTCGCGGAAATGGCGCGTCTTCGTCCCTTAACGGCGAAACCGCTCGTGGCAATCGGCGGGATTACCCGTGCCAACGCCCGCCAGGTGTTAGATGCAGGGGCGGATTCGGTTGCCGTCATTTCGGACTTGATTGCGCCCCCGGACGAGCTGGCCGCGAGGATTGCCGGCTGGGTGGAAGCTGTCAGCTAGCGATTGGTTTTCCTTTAACCGGACCGAACCTGTAGTCGGGCCTGCTAGAATTCGGCATGCCTATCATTGATATCACCATCCTCGAAGGTCGTCCCTACGAAAAGAAGCGCGCTCTGATCAAGGAAGTCACCGAGGCTACCATTCGAACACTGGACGCACGGCCGGAAACGGTGCGCGTGATCGTTCGAGACGTGCACCCCTCGCACTTCGCTGTTGCGGGCGAGCCGAAGGGTCCGCCGGCGGAGTAATTGCGAGTCCTGCACTACGGGTCCTAACCGGGTTGCCACCGCCCCATACGTAAATAGGAATCCCAGCTCGGCACCTGAGAGCCCGGGTCACAGGAGAGCTGCCTCTCAGACCGACTTCTCACGGTGGGGCATGTCAAGCGCCGGTCCGGCAGCCTACCATGGTTTTCCTGAGGGGCTCCTGTTATTGGTTGGGACGGTGCGGAGCAACGCCCTTGGGCGGCACCGTAATCGGTGAATTACCCTGCCGCTCTCGATATCACGGTCAGGTTCGGGAGACTGGCCCCGCATCAGACCATCAGGAAATCCAGCGGGGTGCTGCCGTCGCGCACCAGCTTGACCGGTCGGCCGATGTTGCTTAGATACTCCTTGTGATAGTCGATGCCGAGCTTCTTGTAGATTGCGGCGATGAGGTTGGGGACTTCGACCGGATCGTCCTTGACGAACATGCCGTCTTCGTCCGACGCCCCTAGTACGCGTCCGCCGGTGATGCCGCCGCCCGCCATGGATAGAGAGAAACATTGGGCCAGTGGTCACGGCCGGCGTTGTTGTTGATTTCGGGCGTGCGTCCGAACTCACCCGTGACGATGACGATCGTGGAGTCAAGCATGCCGCGCTGTTGCAGGTCCTCGAGCAGAGTCGCGTAGGCGCGGTCGAGTTCCGGGAGGAATTCGTTTGCCAGGAATCGGAAAACACCGCCATGATGATCCCACGTGTTGAACCCACGGGAGATCGTAACGAAGCGCACTCCCGACTCAACCAGTCGCCGCGCCAGCAACGCCCCTTGGCCCAACGACGTGCGTCCGTATTTCTCCCGAAGGCTCTCCGGCTCTTCAGCTATCGCAAACGCCTTCTTCGCTCCTTCCGACCGCATCAGATCAAAAGACGTTTGATAGTAGGAGTCCATTGTCTCCGAGATACCTGTCGTGTCCATGCGCCGGAACTTTTCATCGAGCAACGAGAGCAGTGATCGGCGGTGGTCGACGCGGCTCCAATCCACGCCCATCGGTAGATTCATATCCCGTACTTGGTAGTTTTCCTCGTTAGGGTTACCGGCACTGAATGGGTTGTAACGAGGCCCCAAAAACCCGGCCTTCTCCCAGTTCCCGGTGGGAGCGGGAATGGTGATGACCGGGGGCAGTTCGTTTCGGGGGCCAAGCTCCTTGGCCACAACCGTCTGCATTGCCGGATAGTTAATGGTCGGCAACGGATCGTGACCGCTCAGGACGAGACCGGAAGCCGCCTCATGGGCGGCCTGTTTGTGGGTCATGGAACGGATGATCACGTACTTGTCGGCGTGGCGAGCAGTGCGCGGAAGATGCTCGCAAAGCTCGATGCCGGAGACGTTGGTCGGAATCTTCTTGAATTGACTGCGATAGCGCGAATCGATATCCGGCTTGGGGTCGAAGCTATCGAGGTGACTGATGCCCCCACTCAGCCACAAGTGAATGATGGAGATATCCTTGTTGGGGGTATCTTGGGCAGGCGACTGCGCCCGCAGGCGCAGAATGTCAGCGTAGGTCATGAACCCGAAAAGACTCAGAGAGCCTAACTTGATGAACGCCCTACGGTCGAAATGTTCCATGACTCACTCTGCTAGTGATTGAAAAGAAACTCTTTCGAATTAAAGATCCCCCAAAGCGTGTCCTCGAAGGCCCGGCGGCGAGCCCCGGGCCCCTCGGCGCGAATCGGTGCAAGCGTGAGGGAAAGTTCAGCCTCGGTTGGAGGTCGGACCAAAGTCGCTAGAAAAAGCCTCTTCACAATCTCACCATCGTGTAGGGAGCCGTCTGCCATCCAGCGGTCGAGAGTTCCACCTTTCGCGGTTATCTTCTTATCGATTGTATCCCCACTGATCAGGTGCATGGTTTGCACGATGTTCGGCTGGCTTTCCCGCTCCGCGATTTTGTCCCTATCGTTCGGCCGCCCGAACGTCTCCAAGAAGTAGGTGGGCGCTCCGGCCGGAATGGTCATCGCCCGCGTTCCGGGGACAAAAGCACGGTACTCCTCGGGAACGCCGGTCACTTGCGACAAGGCATCGACCAACTGCTCAGCTAGGAGGCGCTTGACATAGTAACGAGCGTAGTTGAGGTGGTCGGTGCGGTTGGTATCGTTGGGTTCGCTCGAAAGTTGGTAGACGCGCGAATTGAGGATGAGTCGTATGGTGTGCCGAAGGCTATAGCCGTGATCAACGAAGTCTTTGGCCAGAGCATCGAGCAAGACCTCGTTGGTGGGCGGGTTCGTGATCCGAAAGTCGTCCACCGGTTCCACAATACCTCGGCCGAAGTAGTGCTTCCATAAACGGTTGACGATATTGTGGGCAAACCACGGGTTTTGAGGTGAAGTGACCCAGGCCGCCAGCTTCTCACGGATGTCTTCATCCGGTCCCTCGGTCTCTGTCGGTCCGTCCAAATACTTCGGCTTCACTGGCTCCTTTGTCTTCGGGTGGACGACCTCTCCCTGATCCTTCAGGAAAATTTCGGTTTCGTCTCCCTGGTAGGTGTCCTTTTCGGCCATACGCGCAAAGAACGCCGCGAAGCCCCAAAAATCATCCTGCTTCCACCTCTCCCAGGGGTGATCGTGGCAGCGCGCGCATTCCAGCCTGATTCCAAGAAAAACTTGGCTGATGTTTGTGGCGAGGTTCTCCGGCTCTGCGTTCTCGGTGATGTAGTAGAAATTCGCCGTCGGGTTAAACCACAGGTTCCCGGTGGCGGTGACAAGCTCCGTGGCGAATTCATCGTATGGTTTGTCCTCACGGATGGCTTCCCGGATCCAGTCATAAAACAGACGGCTGCCCTTCACTCCCTGATCGATGAATCCAACTCGGAAGAGGTCGCAGAACCTGGTCGCCCACAGCTCCGCGAACTCGGGCCGATCTAACAGGCGATCGATCAGCTTGGAGCGCTTTTGCGGGTCGTCGGAGGCGAGAAACTCTTCCGTTTCCTCTAGAGTCGGAAGCACGCCGACGGTGTCGAGGTATACGCGCCGCAAGAACTCGTTGTCCGTACTGAGACCTGACGGGATTACATTCAGCCGCCGAAGCTTGGAGAACACGAACTCGTCAATGAAGTTATGGCGCGCGATTTCCGGATAGTTCCGCATCGGCGGTTCGGCGACCACTTCGATTCGAGCCGCCACAGCCTTACCAAGCGTGCGCACCATGATGGCGGTCTCACCGGCCCGCAAGCTTGTGATTTCGCCTTGGCGACTGACCTCGACGACCGACTCGTCGTTGGCGTTGTACTGCACCTTCCGAGTGATGTCCTGCCGTGACCCATCGGTATAGCCTCCCATTGCCAATAGCCGTGCCTTGGAGCCGATCCCGATAAGTGTGATTTTTTGCGGCTCGACCCTCAGCGACTCAAGGCGAGGAGAATCGGGACGGTCAAAGGTGGCCCCGTCTTCGATCCACTCCAATATGGCCGCGTATTCGAGCGATCCGACCTCGAAACGCACTCCGCCGCCATGGGCCATTTGAAAAGTCGGCTTGCGCAGAATAAGGCTTTGTTCAGGCTCATCGCGATCGATCCGCCGACCGTCACTAGCCTGGGTGATGGCAACGTAGTCGAGGTCCGGGTCATACCCGAATAGCGAAAGCTTGAAACCGTTTTTTCCACGGATGGAGCCGTGGCAATTGGACCCCGCACAACCTGACTTAGTCAGGATGGGTACCACGTCCCGCAGAAAGCTGACCCTCGGTCCGTCCACGGCGAAGGCCGCAGTCGACAGCCAAAGAGCCAAAACCAAGACCCGCATCAGTTTTTCTCGGCACCCGCAATCGTCAGTTCAATCGGCGGGGAACTGGTGCTACCGGTTCGCAAGGTCAAGGGGTACTTGCCAGGCGCGGCTGTTTCCGAGACTTTCATAAGAAGGTCGACGCGCGGCGTGCCGGGCGGTATCGTGCTGTCGGCTATGGTTACACCATTCGGGAGCGAATGCGGCGTTAACGAAATCGCGCCATCGGGCTCGGCGAACCGCGTGGCGATCACTTTCAGCCGTCCGGTCTTTCCGGGCGCTACGGAGATGTTTTCCGGAGTCTCAAGGATCAGTGGAGGGAGATCCGTCACCGCGGCCAGCAGTTCCTGGTCTGTGGTTGGACCGTAGATCTTACCTACGGAACCCCAGCGAAAGAGAATCTCGGCTTCCCGCTCGACTACTCTGCCGCCGGAAACTCCGCGCGCGCGAACGCGGATCGGATGGAAGCCGCCGGGGGCGTCGTCGGCTACGGTGAGACGCAACTCGACGTTCGTGCCGTCGGTCCACATGTCTTCCGCGCAGGTGCCCTTATACGGTGTGTTCTTCGGTTCGGCTACGCCTCTTTCAGCCTGAACGCCCCGCGGCGGGTTTTCAATCCAGACGTCCACTGGCGTGTCCCATCCCCCTAGGCGCTTCACACGGACCACGAGGTTGTTTGTTTTACCCCGGAATAATGTCGGGCTCGGGGTAAGGGCCATCAGCTCGAAATCGGGTTCGACGGGCTCGATCAGCAGCCGATAGACGTAGTCCGGGTGGCCGCGCACGGCTGAGTCGCGGATCATGACGATGTATCGTCCCGCCTGAGCGAACTCGTGGACCAAATAGGGGTCCAGATTCGGCATTTCCTTGGCGTTGTTCGGCGCCGGCTCGTCCTGGTAGGCAAGCCGCCGGCCGTCGAGATCGTAGATAAACAGAGCCGCGTCCAAAAGGTAACCGAGCTGCATCGAGTCTACTCGAAACGCGAGCCGTTGGCCCGCCTCCGCTTCAAAGGCGAAGAAGTCGGCCGCCTTGCGCTTCTCCAAGATCCCGCTGACGCCAACCGGAAGCTCGATCTGCTGGGGATCGGCTCGAACGCTTGCCGAGGAAGAAAGCTGCTCATCCACATCGGAGATCACAATGGGCAGCGGCAGGGGAGACTCGACGCTGTCGGCAAGCGCACGTAGAAGGTAGCGCCCCGGTGTTAGGTCAGCCGGGACGGACATCCGGAAACGCAGCCGGTCACGGCTTGCTTCGAGCACCTTGCCCTCGGCCAACGAGTCCCCGAGCACAACCTTTTGGACGTCAGCAAGGTTGACGCCGCTCAGCTCGAATTCCGCTGTGTGACCCCGGCGCGCTCCGACCGGCAACACTTTGCGCATCATTGGCAGTTCGCCAATCATCAGTCGGTAGCTGCCGTCAAGTGGGTCCGCAAAAGCGAATACCCGACTCGTCCCGACCCGCACGAAGTATTCGCCCCCTTGTTTCGCCGTAAAGGTCAACTGTGGATCTTTGAACATGTAGTAGTCATCGTTATAGTCCAACTCTCTACCGCCCCCATCCAGGATCGCAAGCGACCCGTCAAGCCCCGACGCCGTGCGCGCGGCCATCAAATCGACGATGAGTGTTTGGCCGGCCTCCGCGCGGAACCGAAACAAGTCGTACGCGTAGGCCTCGAGAAAGCCGTCGACGAACGAGGGAGTGGATACCTTCTGCGCGTGGCTGAGATCGTCGTTCGGCTCAACCTCAGCCTGTTGCGGGAGTGACCCCACGTGAAAGACGCCGACGTAACTGCCGCGCGACGTTCGCAACCGGTAGTCGTGAATCCCCAGCGACACGGTTTCCCCTACCTTGACGCGCGCCAGGATTTGGTAGAACTCGCTGGAGAGTATGTCGGCTTGGATGTCTTGGCGAGCGAACCGAAGTTCTGTGGCCTCGCTGAGGTTTTTGCCGCGGATCTCTACCTCAATACTAGTACCCCGCTGAGCACCGGCCGGCATGACCGACTGAACGACGGGAGCCACCTCCGGCAGCGGGGTCTCGCCGGCGGCGGTCGTTGCCAGCACCAAAAGCAGGATGACAAGTGCCAGCCAGCTTCTCCCTTCGCGGACGCGCTGATGCATTGCAGTTAGGCCTTTCCGGGCGGTGCGCACGGAAAACCTTGCGACTCCCTCCCACGGGCCGCCGTCAAGAAATCCCGAGACTGTCGAGCCGCGACCTCGACTTCGAACTTCATTATCCAACAGTTACTTCGAGTTCTGCGTCCGCCCTTTTCTGCCGCAGCCGTTCCACGCCGAGCGATGCTGCTTACAAGCGAGGGAAACCCGGCTGGGAATGAATAGCGCTCCGGTACAAAGAGATCGGGCAAGGTGTCGAAAGTTCTTTCTGGAACTGGAGCGCGGTGAAGGCCTGATACAGGGAATCTTCACACAGACCGGAACAGCGGTCAGAATCAGGGAAGGGTGCGAGTGAGCCTGTGATCAACCCGAATCCCGAAGTTGAGAACCAGGTGGGTCACCCACGCACTCCAGAGAAGGACTCACCCTTTCTCACCGCGGTCCTGCGTCAGGCTCCCGGCTCTCCCCATCCCGGCGATTTCCCACCACTTGGGGCCGGGCGGTTTCTCAAGCACCAATGGCTTGAGGAACGCCACGGACTTTGCCAGGCCCTCCTCCACGTCGAAGTACTCACTCTCCATCTCGACCGAGAGCACGTGGTCATAGCCGAGCAGATGCAGGGTCGTGACGAACTCGCGCCAGGCCACCTCGTCATGACCCCAGCCGGACAGCGTATACGTCCAGGGGCGCTCCGTGATCTCCTCCTCGGGGATGGTGGCCATCATGCCGCGCACCCGAACGTTGTGCCGGTGGATCAGAACGTCTTTGGCGTGGACGTGTTGGACCCGCGGACCAAGGTAGCGCAGCGCCTCGATCGGATCAATGCCCTGGTACCACATGTGTGAAATGTCGAAGTTGCAGCCAACGACGGGTCCGAGTTCCTTATGCAACCTCATCAGCGCCACCGGGTTGTGGATCAGATCGCCGCCATGCATTTCGAAACACAGCGTTACTCCGTGATCGTGGGCGATTTTGCCGTGCTCCAGCCAGTAGGGGATCAGGCGCTTTTCCCACTGCCACTCGAGCGTGTCGCGCAAAAAAGGCCACTCAGCGAATGTCACCCAGTTGGGGGCCGTGTCTCCCTCAGCGCCTTCCGGGAGACCCGCCAGCAGCGTTAGCCGCTTGATGCCGGCCAGCTCCATGAGCTTGCAGGTCTGTTGAAACTCGCGCGAGTATTCTTCGGCGACCGCTTTGTCGGGTAACAACGGCGCACCGTGGCCCCCAAGCGCACTGATCTCGAGGTCGTGCCGAGCGAACGCGTCCAGCCAACGGTCCATTTCGCCCTTGTCCGCGAGGAGTTTCTCAACGTCACAGAAGTTCCTGCCCCAGAGTCCACACGCTCCGACCTCGATCGCTTGGAACCCCAGGTCGCGAGCATACCGCAACCCCTCCTCGAACTCGAACTGCATCAGGTTCTGTGAAATCACGCCTAGTTTCACGGACAGCCCCTTTCGCGGAGAGACAAGGAATTCGAGTGGGAGATCCTCACTCTACGACAAACTCGTGGGCATCATACTTCACCATTTCTTGCGGGAGAAAAGTCGTGTACAGGCCCACGACTCTGTCAGGCCCCGCCTGATAGTCGAGGCGCAGCCCCAAGCTCACCGATGCAGGGCCGTTCGTGGAGATCTTTTCCACCTCATGCAGCAGCTCTTCAGCCTTGTCGCGGGCCTCGGAATAGATGGCCAGCCTCAACTCCACTTCCTTGAGCAGAGAGGGGTCAATTCCAGTTTCCCAGGGGTAGAGAGCATTGACGCCGATGAAATCGACCCGCAGATCCGACTCGGGAACACCGTGGACCGACGTCATCCTTTTGACGATCACGTCGGCCGCCAGCCGCGCTCTGGCGTACGCGCCGGTTCCTCCGTAGCAAACCCGCCCCACAGCCACGAAACCCTCTAGTCCCCCGAGAAAGACCTTTGCCGTGGGAGGCTTGGGATGGCCCGTTGTTCCGGTGACACTGACTCGATCCGGCCCAACCTGCTTGAACTCGGTCGTGGTGAAGTCGACGATGCCATCGTTGTGTTTGTAGTTGGCCGGATCGTGAAGCTCGTAGAGAAGTTGCTCCGCGCAGGTGCGCTCGGACACCTCTCCGCCGGTTCCGGGAAGCTTCGTGATGGTGGCATCTCCGTTCGGTTGCACTTCGGCGATCGGAAAGCCGATGCGCTCCGGATGCGGCACTTCCTTCCATCCGGGGTCCGCGTAGTAGCCGCCCGAGAGCTGGGCGGCGCACTCCATCAGATGTCCGATGCCCAGGCCCTTCGCTACCAGATCCCAGTCATCGAGCGGCCAGTCGTACTCGTAGGCCATCGGCGCCATGAATTGGGTCGCGTCGCCGGCCCGGCTCGTCATCACGATGTCCGCGCCACGCCGCAGCCCCTCAATAATGAGTGGCGCGCTCTGGTAGGCTTGGGCCCCTACAAGCTTGTCGCCGAGAGCCGAGGCGGGCTTGCCCGTCTCAACCACAATAGGGTCAACCTCTTTGATGAGGTCGAGGATACTGTCGGGCAGGAAATAAACTACTTTGATACCTTTGATTCCGAAATCGCCGCAGACTTTCTCGATGAGACGAACCGTTCCCTCCAAGTCCGCGCTTCCTCCGTTGTTGATAATCTTGACCCCGTTGTTGACGCACGCCGGGAGTACGGCTCGTAGCTTCGCCTCGAGAAGTACGTCGTAACCGATACCGCCTCGCGTTTTCCTTTCGGCGGCTTCGACATACTGTTTTTCGGACTGAGAATCGAAGATTAAGTAATCGACCTTCCCGCTTTCAGCCAGTTCGAGGGAAGCATCGAGGCGCTCCACGAAAGCCGCTGAACCCGATCCCAGGCGAATAGAGGACTTCTCATCCGCGGTTTTCGCGGTTGCTTTCACAGGACGCTGTTGTTGGACCGCGGGCGGGGCTTTGATTTCCATTTCCAATAGAATGGCGCTGAAACCCTTTCCGTGAGCGTCAATCTTCAGGGAGCGGCTCACGCCCCCACCGAGCGCGTTGTGTATTACGAAGTTCAGAGCGCCTATCTTCGGAAGCTCGTAGCGTTCGACGGGTCCCGGCGCCACAGGTTCAAAGTGCTTGGCAACCGCGTCGGCAGTAACGTGCTGTTTCACCCACTCGTAGTGGGCTTGATCGTAGACGACAAGACCTACGTTAGCGATGTCCCCCTTATCGCCCGCCCTCGAGTGGCAAATTTGGCGAAGCCTGATGCTCTCAGCCATGTACGGTAGTCCTCCTCCGATTGGACAACTGTATCATCATTTCCACTGCTACTCACCTGTAGGTTGGGATCAGCTTCCCGCCAAGTGCTTTTCGTCCGTGGGGTTGGGGAAGAGTATGTTGGAGGACGACAAGAGGGGACTTTGAAGGCTCTCAGAGCGCGACACGAACTGCTTCGCCCGGCTGCACCCGCGTTAGCTCGGTTCTGAGCGACGGCAGCAACGGAAGATATTCCAACAGCCGGTTTCGTTGCGCCACGAGAACGACGACACCGACGTCGAACCCGGCGAGATTCTGCTGATGGGGTAGATTCTGATCAGCGGTGATCAGAACGTCGAAGCGTGGCGAGGCGAGCTCGAGCAACTCGCCATTCGGCTTGCCTTGCCAGCCCGCGTCGCGAACTGTCGTGACATCATGATCAGGGAGGTGATCCCGAAGATCTTTGGGATCGACTCGTCAAGAAGTACCTTCAGTCAAGTCCGCCAATGCCGCCTCCTTTGCCATTTCCAAGAAAGCGATGGCCTGCTCGCGGGTCACGCTAGGAAACGAGTTCAGGAACACATCGAGGCTGTCTGCAGCCTCTAAATGGTCTAGCGGGGCCTGGACGGGCACCCTCGTCCCCTTGAAAACCGGGGTGCCGCTCAATACATCGGGCGAACGACTTACGACGTCCGCAGCTGCTCTCGCGCCAGACACGATCTCATTTTAACCCCTATCCCTGATGACCACCGCCACTTCGGCGGTAACGGGTTCCAACACTAAGGCTCTGCAACGGCCCGCATCGTCAAAATCCACTCGCTTGGAATCCCGTAGCGCGGATCTAGGCGGGCCCACGGACGCTGGATTCCCGTACGCGGTACGCGCCCGCCAGATCCGCGGCCGTTTGGTTGCACCACTGTGCGAAACCGGCGATCCTAATCGGTAAATGTCACGCCTGCGGCGTCCCATTCTCCACTTGCGGTTCCTGTTTGTCACAACGAACCTAGTGAGAAATCGACCTCCCTTTCGCGATGGTGAACTCGACGTTCTAGCGCTCACACTGGGTGGCATCCGTGACCGTCTACCGTTCTCTCTTTGTGGATATTGCTTGATGAGAGACCCTGTTCACGCCATCGTGTTACCTCACGAGGAGACAACGATTTCCAACGTTATGAAGCGGTTCAAACTGACGGCATTTCAACGTCTCCGAGCAGCAGGCTTCCGCAGCAAGCCCTTCTGGCAGAGTCGATTCTACGATCACGCACTGCGGACACGAGGCGAGTTCGACGAGGCGCTCGACTACATGCACATGAACCCGGTCCGCAAGGGGTTTGTGCAAGATCCCCTTGCGTGAAAGTGGTCGCGTGCTCGGTGGTTGGCCGAGAGCAGCGGACCGATCAAGATCGACTCTGTGCGATTGCCCTTCGATGCTAAGGCGCGGATTTGATAAACGGCCGCGGGATCTGGCGGGCGCGTACCGCCTGCGGGGAATCTAGCGTGCGCGGGCCCGCCTAGATCCGCGCTACGGGGCTCTTTGCTTCGATTGACGGGGTATTATGCGGGACTCAATAGATCCGCCCTGACGGGGCAGCGTTCACTTATAGGCCCACCCAACGACGAGGGGATTGCGGGCGTACGGCTAAGGTCCGCATTCCGCCTATTCTTGCCATCGCGTTTTCCTTCGGTTTTACAAGTAGCTCACAGCTTTCCTTGCCGGGCCCGCACCGTCAGGTTAAAGCCGTTCTGATGACAGCCCTGACGGTTCGACACCTAGGTGTTTGCGGAGTATGTCACTGTTCTCTCTCACTTCCGATGAAGGTCCTTGGTATCGGATGGCTCCACGCTCGATGATCACAATGCGATTACTCAGTTCGAGGGCAAACCTCAGGTTGTGTTCGGCAAAAACAAGGGCGACGCCCGTGGCTTGGATTCTCTTAAGGATGCCTCCTAGAGAGGTAACCGCAGCCGGAGATAGCCCCTCTCCGGGCTCGTCGAGAAGCAGCAGTTGGGGGTTGGTCATGAGTGCGCGCCCGATCGAAAGCAGTTTCTGTTGACCGCCACTCAGCGCAAACCCCAGTTTTGATTCCATTTCTTCGAGTTCCGGAAAAGTTTCATAGATCCTCTGGAGGTTCCAGGTTCCCGACCCACGGGTTCTTCCTCTCCGGGGCAGAAGCAAATTTTGTCTTACCGTCAAGTCCGGGAAGATGAGCGCATCCTGAGGCGCGTATCCTATTCCGCGACAAGCGATGCGGTGGGGAGGTTTTCCCGTAATATCCTCTTGCTTAAATAGGATTCGACCGCGCCTCGGAGGGACAAGGCCCATGATGCTTTTGAGGGTTGTCGACTTGGCGGCGCCGTTTCGTCCGAGAAGGCTAAGCGATTCACCCGGCTCGACATGGAGACTCAGCCCAAATAGAACCTGAGTCTTGCCGTAGAACGTCTCGATATTCTCGATGCGAAGAAGACTCATGCGCCCCAACCCAAGTAGGCATCGCGCACCCGTTCGTCAGTTCGAATTTCTTCGGGCGAGCCCTCGGCAAGAATTTTTCCCCGATGCATCACTCGAACTTTTTCGGCAATCGCGAACACGACGTCCATATCGTGTTCGATAAAGACGACCGTCAGGCCTCGCCGACGCGCCAGTCCTTCGATCAGGCGAGTCATGGACTCCGTCTCCTTGGGGTCGATTCCCGCAGTCGGCTCATCGAGAAGCAGTAGTTCGCCTCCCGCTGCGATGGCGATCGCCAGCTCCAGCCTTCTCTTGTTACCGCCTGACAAAAGTTCCGCTTGCTTACTGCCGCTGTCTTGGAGACTGACACTTCCTAGGATTTCCTCCACCTCGTGACGGAAAAGGTCGCGCGCGCTCGTCCTCAGACTTGCGCTTTGTCCGCGCTGAGCAAACAGCGCGACCTGCACGTTCTCAAACACCGTCATTCGAGGAAACAGGTTGCTTCCCTGAAAAGTCCGCGTGACGCCGATACGGCTGATCTTGTGAGCAGGCAAATGCGTAATCTCCGACTCGCGAAACCAAACGCGCCCGCGGTCAGCAGGCAAGTAACCCGTGATCAAATGAAAGAGGGTGGTTTTGCCGGCGCCGTTAGGCCCGATAATAGCGCTGATCTCACCGCGCTCGATCGTGAGAGTCACGTTATCGACAGCCTGGTTGCCGCCGAACGACTTAGCCAGGGAATCGCAGCGAAGAATCAAGGCTCGCGCTCCCCTCGGTCGGGATCTTTCGATTTCAACAGTATTTCCGCGACGCCCTCCGGGAAGAACAGGACCACCGACACCAGGATCGTTCCCAGCACCAAAGGCCAGGCCTCGAACAGCAAGTCGGGAATCGTGCTTTCGAGAATGCTAAAAATGGCGGCGCCCAACAGAGGCCCCCAGAAGAGGTAAGGCCCACCCAGAACGGTCATGAAAACGGGCTCCGCTGACTTTGTCCAATGAAGCAGGTGCGGGGAAACGGACTGGTTAAACGGAGCAAGCAGGGCGCCGGCTACACCTGCAAAGGCGCCGGAGATAACGAAAGCCGCCCATTCGTATCTGTTGACGTCAATACCGATAAACTCGGCTCGCCTCCGGTTATCTCGGATGGCGCGAAGGACCGAACCATAGGGCGAACGGACAACCCACCAAAGGGCGAGCGCCGCCGCCGAGCTCAGGATGAGGACGTAGTAGTATTGCGCGGTGATCCCCGATAGGGGGTCGGGTGGAAAGATCCTTTGAATGCCATCGTCTCCGCCCGTTACCGCGTACCATTTGTCGACGACCAGGAAAAGCAGTTGGCCGAACGCCAGGGTCATGATGGAAAAGTAGAAGCTCAAGAAGCGTACACAAAAGTAGCCGACGAACGCAGCTACGAGCGTACTGCCCACTATCGCCGCCAAAAAAGCCAGCGGGAAAGGCACCTCGGTGCGCGTGAGAAGGATGCTGATGACGTAGGCGCCCGTGCCAAGAAAAGCGCCGTGACCAAAAGATAGGCGGCCGCCAAATCCGTAAAGCAAATTAAAGCTGAGCGCCAGCAGGCCACGGATGAGCATGACAACCAGCAGATCGAGGTAGAACTCGGTCAACAGAAAAGGCGGACTCAAGATAAGCAGCAGCCCGGCCAGCGGCCACCAAACTCGCCCGGTATATCCGCCCTTGCGGCCCCGACCAGTCGGAGTCATAGTCTCAACATGCTGCCCCTAAGGCCGTACGGACGCACGACCAAGATCGCGATCAGAAAAATGAACAGAAACCCCTGAGCCAGTTGAGGGATCGGCTGAGGCAACAGAATAGCGAAGGCGAACACCTCGCCAACAATCAAGGAAGCCAGCAGCGTTCCGGTGACGTTGCCCACGCCTCCGATAATGACAATGGCAAAGCTTTCAATAAGTATGCTGATGTCCATGCCGGATCCAATCGCACTCAGGGGAGCAGACAAGCCGCCGGCGATGCCGGCCAGGAAGATCCCAATCATGAAAACCACGGTGAAAAGACGGGGCTGGTCAATCCCTAGAGCGCTGACCATCTCTCGACTATAAACACTGGCCCTTATCACTCGGCCTAGGTCACTTCGATAGAGCACCAGCCAAAGAGTTCCGTAAACGAAGAACCCGAAAAGAATGAGGAAGACATGATAAGTGGGAAGGCTGAGCGGACCCGCGGAGGTAATCCCCGCAAGATAGGTCGGCGGCCCGATGCTATAGAAACGGCCTCCCCAGATCAGCCTGACGAGATCGGCCAGGATCAAGGCGAGGCCGTAGGTCATCAAGATCTGAGGGACATGCCCCAGCGCGTACGTGCGGCGCAGCAGCGTCGATTCGATAAGACCGCCCAACACGGCCAGTGCCAGGGCGGCCCCGACAACGGCCGCGAAAAACGAGACCGAGGTCACCGGCAACCACTGCAGAGCGGAGTAGCAGAAGAAGGCGCCGAGCATGTAAAACGCGCCATGTGCGAAGTTCAGAACATTCATGGCGCCGAAGACCAGCGAAAGTCCCGACGCGATTAGGAAGTAAACCATCGCTCGAGTCAAACCGCTAAGGAACTGCGAGACCAGCAATGTCAGCAAGTCGTCCATCAGTGGGTGGTCGAGCTAGGGGTTGTTGAAGGCTCCGCGCAGCGCGCGGATGGTGTCGATCGCGGGCCAAGTCTGCTCGGCGGGAATCGTCAAAACGTCACGGTAGGTCAGGAAAGGATATCTCGAATCCCTGGCGGTGAAGCCGATATGCACCGCGGCATTGACCTGATTGTGATAGCCGCGAAAGTACATGTTTCCACGAGGGCTTTCAAACTCCAATCGGGACAAAGCCGCAACCAGCTTTTCCGAATCCTCAAAGGTCGACGCCTTCTGGGCAGCGTGTTTCGCGATATAGACGGACTCATAACCAAACACTGCGTAGGCGGTCGGAAAATCCTGGTATGCTTCCTTGAACCTTTGAACGAAGTGATCCATGCGTGGTCCCGGCACGCAGAAGAACGCGCCGCGATTGAAACCTACGGCTCCCGCGGGCATTTCCTCTCCCAGTGCTTTGAGGTTGTTCAGGTCGTATTGAGCGATGATCGGCGTCGATTCAAACAGCCCATAGGCGGTAGCCTGCTTGGTAAAGCTAATCAGGGACCCGCCGCCCATTCCGTTGATTACGACGTCGGGGCCGGCGGCTTGTATGACCGTGATGTAGGGGCCGAAATCCGTCTCGTCGAGCTTGGGCCAGGATTCACCGCTGATTTCGTGCCCAACCGAGAGTTCGCTCAGTTTCCCTTCGATCATTCTCTTGATGGTGTGCCCCCATTCATAGTCGGGCAGCAAATACCAGACCTTCTTCCAACCCTGTTGGGCGACGAAATGCGCTACGGCGTAGCCCTCCATCCGTGTGCTGGGCGTGAGTTGAAACAAGTAGGGATGACCCTTGTCTTCGGCCAGCACCGCGCTGTTGCACATGCCGATGATGTAGGGCACTTTGTGCCGGCGAGCCAGTTCCGATTGGGCCGCGGCTACGTGACTCGCTGATCCGCCGACGACCATGTGGACGCGATCTCTGAGGATCAGCTTCTTCATTTCGCTTACGCCGATGTCAACCTTCACCTGGTCGTCGGTAGGAAAGAGCTCGATGGTCTTGCCCAACACGCCCCCCCGCCCGTTGATCTCGCCAGCCGCCAGGCGTACGCCCCGGTAGAATTGGTCCCAGCTAATGAAGTAAGGTCCCGTCGAAGCGCCCGCAACCCCGATCCGAAAACCGTCGCTCCGTTGGCAACTGCTCGTGACGAGGAGACCGGCTGACAGCGCCAGGATGAGCAACGGTCCAAGAGTGAACCGCCGGAGCGTTCCGATCAAAATAGCCAGGCGCAGGAATGTCTCCGGCCGTTCCCGCGCTCGCTCCTTAAGTGTGGGCCGGTGGCCGCTGTAATTGGAAGAAGGATTGTCGATTTCAGCATTCAAAGCGACTCTAAAGTGGCGGATTATTGAATCCAAAGGTGACTCTCAGGCGGCTCGGTAGGCTGAAGCGGATTTAGGCCGCTGAAAGCGAAGTTGCGCGTCCGCCTACCCCCACGCGGCACCAAACTACCGCTGCTCGGAGACGAAACGGCTAACCTTCTCATAAGCGCCTGCGCGGACAGGTTTCAAAGGGAGTTGATCCGATGTACTCATTCTAATTCCTATGAGTTGATGGCGCGAGCTATGTAGACCTGATTCACTCGGATACTCTTACCGGCTACTCCCGCGGGTTCTCTACCCTCAGCTCATTCATGACCGAAAACACGCCGGAGACACCGTTCGCCTGTAGGCCGGCGATGTTCTTGTCGCCGTCGGTGGCGACTACGCCGACTAGTTTCACGTCACCATTCTTCACGATGATGTGAATCGGCGGCACAGCGCGGATAGCGTAGCGAGTGAAGTTCGGGTGGTAGTAGAGGGATCGGTAGACTGCGCCGCGAATGCGGTCGTCATTCGATGAGGTGGGCAGAATCTCGATCTGGTTGTCCACTGACTCTACGCCTTCGAGTCGCTTGACCACTCTTCAGCAGACTTTTTTAGTGAAGGACGATGTACTTGGCCCAGTAGCGTGACTTTGGACCGTCAACCTTGAATCCGAGACTGTCAAAGACACCGTGGTAGGGCAACATGACGAGCTCATGTCTGACCTGGCGAGCTAGTCCCGTCAGTTCGCCAGCCCCCAGAATCTGGACTACGGAAAGCAGCACGACCGTTACGAATAAGGCGCCGCCCAGTCGTTCGGCCTTTGCAAAGCATCGCGATGGCATAGTTGTTCTCCCTTGTGAAAACCCTTTCGGTTCGTGATTCAGCGAATCCAATCATTTTGTACCAGATATTGAGATCTTGTGTCTCGACCAAGTGACCAACCGCACAGCAGGCAGCATGCCAGTACGGCCTCTGCCCACGGGCAAAGTGGGGTTGGGGGCCTGTAGAACCGGGTAACGTCCCGGGTTAATCGAATAGAGACCAGAGGTGGGCGGGAAACTACCTGTCGAGGGCTAGCAGCCCGTGGTGAAAGTCCTTGGTGGCAAAAAATGGTACAGTCACCGATTTTCGTCCGCCAACCCATACTGGAACAAAGCAGTTGCAGAAGCGAAAGTCGGATGACAGTCCCGATTTTTTGCCGAACCCAGCTCCCGCGTCAGGCTGCTACTGTGCCATGTAGCGGCGGAATTCGTCCTCGCGGAAACAGTGGGCGGCTGCTGTCTCTGGCGTGATGAGGCCCCTATTGACGAGCTTGGCCAGAGATTCTTCCATCATCCTCATGCCGTCGGAATGGCCCAGACTAAGCTGCGATCGCAGCATGTGGTCTTCCCCTTTACGGATGATGTGGCTCACAGCGGTGTTCGCTACCAAGATCTCGACCGCGGGGTAGCGACTGCTGCCGTTGGCTCCCGCCACTAGTTGCTGCGAGATGATCGCAAGCAGCGCCAAAGACAACTGCTGCCGGATTTGATTCTGTTGGGCGGCCGGAAACGCGTCCACGATTCGCCCGATCGCTTGAATCGTATCAGCCGTGTGCAGGGTAGAAAAAACTAGGTGCCCGGTCTCAGCCGCCGTCACGGCGGCGGCCATCGTTTCCGGGTCCCTCATCTCACCGACGAGGATGACGTCGGGGCTTTGCCGCACGATGCTTCTCAGAGAGCTGGCGAAGTCAACCGCATCGTGCCCAACTTCCATCTGCTCAAATACGGACTGCTGGTTGAGATGGTGATACTCGATAGGGTCTTCGATCGTGACAATGTGATAAGGGTATTTGGCGTTGATCATCGCGATCAGAGCCGCCAGCGTGGTCGTCTTGCCTGAACCGGTTGGCCCGGTTACCAGGACCAAGCCCTGTTTGCGTTCAGTGAGCCGCCCCAGCGAGGATGGCAGATTCAACTGTTCAAGCGTGGGGATCTCTTCAGGGAGGAGCCGGATGGCCGCGCCCAATGTGCCCCGCTGGAAGTGAATGTTTGTTCGAAACCTCCCAATCCCGTCGCGCACAAAGCTGAAATCAGTGGAGCGTTCTCGTTCGAGTTCCTTGCGGCGCTGCGCGGTCAGCAGCGGTAGCATCAGAGAGCGAATATCATCGTCGCTGAAAGGCCGACCGCTAGGTTGCGTAAGACCACCATTAACGCGCAACACTAAACCCGAGCCGGCCACGAGAATGATGTCGGACGCTTCGTGACGGGTGGCATAGGCCAGCAGCTGGTCGAGTGAAGACAGCGAGGCAGATGGTTCTAGTTGTGGGCGGGCCGGTGTTGGTTCGTCCCCCGGCCCGTCCGTTGCGGGCTTCGGAGACTTGTTGAGCTCGCGAACGATGCTTTCGAGTTCGGTGTTATAGCCGGACATGCTTCTCCTATTGTAACCAATACCTGGGCGATGGCCCTAAGTAGTTGGCTCTTCCGGGTTTTAAGTGGGCGAAGGAGCCAGATCGAGTTTCCCACAGTGGAAGTAGATGGCGTTGATGAAGTTCTGTTGATTGCGGAAACCGCGCGCCGTGGCCTTGACCCATTGAATCCTTGAGTTCAACCCCTCGCTGACCGCGTTCGTAATGCGGTGTTTCAGATACGTGAGTATGTTTTCGAGGCGAGCCGTCAACATCCGCGCTACGGTGACCATCGGCGTCAGCCGGCTGCGACTCGCCCAGCCGCGCCATTGCTCGAAGAAAGCTCGCGCCGCCGATTCGCGACGATAGTCGAACAGCCGCATCGCCGTTTCCTTCAACGCCCACGCCCGCGCCGTCTTCAAGTCGCTTTCGCGCAGCGCGCGGAACTCGCGCCAGGCGTCCTCGGAAAAGTTCGCTGGATGCCGCAGCCAAGCGTACTTCGTGCCTGTCAAACGCTCGTCGCCGAGAGCCAATAAACGCTTGTTCTCCGCCCGCCGCACCTGGTCCACCGCCTTCGCCAGATGCGCCGCGATGTGATATTTGTCGTAAACGATCTTTTTCTCCGATTCGTCGAGATGCTCCCGGGTCGAGGCGACATAAGGATCCCACATGTCCATAGCGACGGCCTCGACTCGGGCGAGTTGCTCTGCGCTCAACGTCTTCCAAAAGCCGTCCAGGCTGGCCTGGCGGCGTCCCTCGGCGACGAACAACACGCGCGAGCAGTTGAGATCGTTGACGACGGTGAGATAGCGATGGCGCTTGCGGAAGCTCTTCTCGTCGACGCCCAGGTAGGGAATCGGCTCTGCCGCGCGACGTTCGAGCCCACGTTGCACGCCGCGTTCCAGGATGCCGTGAATCTCGTCCCAGCTCAGCGCCAGCAACTCGGCGATGCCTTGCTGGCTGGCTTCCTTCAGCCACGAGATCGCGAGAGCTTCAAACAGCGCGGTGAAGCGGCTGGAAGCCTCGGCCCAGGGCAGTCGCACGACGCGCGGCCCGTGCTCGGAGCAGTCGCTGCGCGGCGGCCGGGCGTGCAGGATCGTGCGGTACTGACAGGTGTCGAGGTGACGCCAGCGGCGTTCGGGCTGATGATCGTGGAGTGCGCACACGGCGCTGCATTGGCGGCACGGCCAGCGGACTTGCTCGTCGTGTTCGAGGAAGACGTGGACTTCGCCGTCGGCTCGGCGCAGCTCCACTCGCACGACTTTCCAGGGACTTTCGATGCCCAGAATCTGGCGGTATAGCTCGCGGTCTTGCATCCCGCGAGACTACCACCGAGCCCCACTCGCCCACTAGAAACCCGGAAGAACCAAGTAGTTTTTCCTAGTACACGGGAAGCAATGACCTGTTTTTCTTTGGCATGCGCCCAAACCTTTCCGGTGTTATCCCGGCAAGCGAGCGTCAGTTTCTCGTGCACCGGGGGCACTTTGGGCAGGCGCCAGTCGTGATAAGGTAGCCAGTCTACAGTTAGATCCTTGCCAGGAGAACTGTGATCCTCTATGAAGTTCTCAGAGCTTTTGATCGAGACGATCCGACAGAGTGAGATTCCACTTCGTTTTGAACCGGGTGCGGAGGAGTCAGTTGCCGGCCCAGTCATCGAGATGCTCAAAGTCTGGGTTGCCGCTCACGATCCGGAACCGGCCAGTGGTGAATTCGAATACGGTCAGAAGGCGTTGGTCGTCGAACTGCTTCACGAGCTTCACAATCAGACGGACTTGCCAGTCGATGACTGAAGGTTAGGGGGTAAGCCTGACAGAAGTGATCTCCAAAGCCGGATTGCCCAGGGAAGAAAGGCGATTAGCGCCGGACCAGCAAGAGCCCGACCCAGAGCGTCCGCTGGCATGGAGCCGAAATTGTGTTTCCGGTGTCAGGATTATTCATTGAGCCACTTATCGAGGTCGGGGAAAAGCACTCGCTGGATCCTGCACCGTACCGACTGTGCTCGATTCGTTGTCAGCAAAGAGCCCAGCGAGGTCTGGGTGGCCGTCATCATGTTTCCTGCCTCCGCTAGCGCTGGCGCGATCGGCGCTCGGGTAGCGACCCGTCGGCATCTCCCGGTGTCCCGGTTCGATCCTCTCAGGATAGATTCCCAACGTGACTTACGATACCGCCAGCGGCGATAACCCGTGCACGGCCACGGTCGCAAACGGCGGCCCGTTGTCTCTGCGCCACACCGCCGGCAAGCCGTATTCCCGAACGAAGCTTCCATCAGCCGCCGCACGCGTTCGCCGTCGAGGTGGCACAACCCGTGACAGCGCAACAGATAACGGCTATACCCTTGTCCCCGGTTCATACCAAACTAGGGCCGCCAAAAGTGGCGGTCGGCTCACCGCGGTCGGGCCCTGCTAGGAGACCCGTATACATAGAGGTAACGGCTCAAGAAACGGCGAAAGAGTCGACACGAGCGAGGGGTCGAGACGGCGACCAGAGGTCGCCGCGGCCCGGAGGCCAGCGCCACGGTTTTAGACGGAGATCAGACTTTCCACCAGACCGGTTGGGGCTACTCTTCGTTGCCCCATGACTTCTCTCGAGCAGCAAGGAACTCGTCACCGGGGTTCCACGTGGGCAGACTTGGTAGTTCCGCTACGCGCCGCCCTATTTCGAAGCCGAAGCGGGCGAGTTGCTCAAGTCCCGAAAAGTCCCATGAGGGATCGAACTCATCCGAAGGCTGGTGGTAGTGGTTGGCGACGTAGGCTTCGCGAGCTTTCTTTCCCGATCCCGGCGACCGGCCTAGGGAGTCGCCGGTAAGTCGCAACGAGAAGGCGGGCACGCCGGCTTTCGCCAGGCTGAAGTGGTCCGAGCGGTAGTAATAGCCTTGTTCGGGGTGAGCTTCGGGAAGAATGAACAGCCCGAGTTTGTCAGCGGTCCGCTCGACCAGGCGCTTGATGGTGGTGCGGTCGTAACCCGGCAACGTCACGTCTTGGCTGGGTCCGAGGGGTAGCAGGCCGTCGAAATTGAGGTTCACAGCCGTCATCCCGGCGGGGACTACGGGGTGGCGAGCATAGAATTCCGAGCCCCGCAGACCTCCCTCTTCCGCCGTAACCGCGGCGAAGATGATCGACCGGGGAGGCGGCGGCGTCAGTTGAGCAAAGGCACCAGCCAGCTCCACGATCACTCCACAGCCTGTGGCGTTGTCGACAGCGCCGTTATAGATGTCGTCCCCCTCGACCGAGACACCCATTCCCAAGTGGTCCCAGTGAGCGGTGTAGAGAACGGCTTCGCTCTTCCGATCCGGATCGCTACCTTCCACGATGCCCAGGACGTTATGAGTGTTGAGGGTCGTAATCCTGCTCGCGATGCGCCCCTGCAAGCGAAGTCCCAGCGCTATAGGCCGGAAGTCGCTCGAATTAGCTAGCTCAAGCAGCTCAACGAGATTCCTACCGGTCGAGGCAACAAGCTGCTCACCCACTTCGGCCGTTACCCAGGCAGCGACCGCCAGAGCCGGTTCGCCAGGCTGAAGTCTCACGTAGGGGTTCGCGTGGCCCCAAGAGTTGCGGACAACTTCCCAGGGATAGCCCGCCGTGTCTGGAGTGTGGATGATAATCGCACCGAGGGCTCCACGTCGCAGGGCTTCTTCGTACTTGAAAGTCCATCGGCCGTAGTAAGTAAGCGCTTTGCCCGCGAAGAAGTCCGGATCATCCGAGGGAGGTTCGTTGGTAAACAACAGGACCACCTTTCCCTTGACGTCCACGCCTTTGTAGTCATCCCACTCATACTCAGGGGCCGAGATTCCATGGCCGACGAACACCACTTCAGCGTTGACAGCTTCGTCGGTCCGCTGCCGTCGATTAACGGCGACAAAGTCATCCAGCAGTTTCATCGTGATGGCCGGACCCTGCCGGACCCAAGAGAGTTTCGTCTCCGGGAGTGATTCCACGCCCACGAGCGAGACTTTTTGAAAGTAGGTTCCGCCGTCGCCGACCGGCTGCAGCCCGGCAAGTGCAAATTGCGTTGCGATGTACTCGGTGGCCAGCACTTCCCCGCGGGTCGCAACACCGCGGCCTTCGAGCGAGTCACTGGAAAGAAACTTGACGTGAGCGGCGATCCGCTCTCCCCTCATGAACCGGTCCCCCCTGGGCTGGTGGGTGGTTGTTTGGCACGCACAACCAGACAGCGCGAGCAGTACGGCGATGGTCCCCGGCAGCGGTCTCACGGTTTGCTGAGATGGTAGCACGACGATCGACACAAGCCTGCTTCTTGGGCGGGCTGAGAGTGGAAGTTGGAAGGAGTCAACAATGCAGAGAAGTTAGCCGCGGCTGAACGTGTCATTTGATTCGGGTGATTCGGGAACTAGGGCAGGGCCCCGCGGTATTGGCGCGGCGTCGCGGGACTGCTTCTGGACCGGGCGCAGCTAGTGATTCGCGGTAATGTAGCGTGCGAAAAACGCCGTCCAGCGAAAGGAAAACACGATTTTCCGGCCTCTAGCGGGGGTCTAGCGGCCATTTCGAGGGGGTTTTTGGCAGGAATCGGGGGGGGCACTGCCACTCGCCTGCTTGCGCCTTAAGTCTTTTTGTTCGTGTTATTTAAGGTGCCCCATAGGCGATGATTGGCGGCAGTTGGTGGCAGGAATGGCCGGATTTTTTGGCCCAAATCGGCGATGAGGAGGGGAAGAATCGGGTGCAGGAAGGTGTGAAAAAATGCTGGGACAGTCAGCCCGCGGCGGAAGCTGCGATTGATTACACGCGACTTCTAGGACGCCGCTGGTAACAGCCCCTGACTTTTTCACACCTTCCATCCCCCATTTTTCGCCCGAGAACCGTTGTCCGATGCGCGGAAGATGTTGGCCGACGCCGGGGCGGCCCGCGAGGGGCGCCCCTGGGCGCGGCGTGATAAGGTGCGGCTCCTTTGGTATCGCGCGGAGCCGCCAAAACGGTTTGGGATCGATCCCGTTGTCCTGTGTAACGCGGTCGGTTGATCGGCTCACCGACGGAGGCCCTGGGGAGGACATATATCCCGGCCGGGGTGCGCCAGTCTGTCGCTCCCTGAAGGGCTGGCGCTCTTATGGGCCCAGAGTAACCTGGCGGCGGAGGGTTAGATGGTGAAGGCGAGACGATCTCGTTTATAGTGTGCGAATTAGAAATTTCAAACTGGCGTGACGGGGTTTCGGAGGAGTGGTGAAAAGGGGGATCGGCCGTCGGCACGGCCGATTTTCGCCCCACCCCAAGCCCCGCTCGGCCGCCGGGGGCGACCGAGCGCCGAAAGGAACGGACCGGTGTGGGTGGGCGACCAGCCGTAAAACGGCTGGCCTAGCGACGGCGCAGAAAAGCCGCGTTGAACGCCGCTCGAACGTACGTGAGAGCCGCCTGACGGCGGCTAGGACAAACAGGAGTGTCCCTACTGGGGTCGGTCGATAATTGCCTCGTCGCGTTCACGGATAGCCCACGGCCGCACGTCTCGGCGAAACGACCGCCGAGGCATGCGCTACAGGATCCGATGTAGGCCCGAGGACGCGAACACCGGAAATGCACCGGGTCCGCGCTACACAGGCTCGGCAAAACAGCCGCCGAGCCATCCGCTGCGGGACTGCTCGTTGGAAAGGGCCCGCGCCCTGACGGGCACGGCTCTTTCCGGTGCTCGACCCAGGCGTCGCTTCGCGATTCTTACCCCGTGCAACCGGCTGAAAAAAGCCGCACGGCGGGCCAACCGACACCTCAGCAGCGCGCTATGCGCGTCTGGCCAGGAATAGCCATGCCTGCGGGACCAATTTGACCCCGCATTCGGCCAGAAAAAGCCGCCTCGCGGGCAAAAAACATGGCCTAGGAGTGGGCTAGCGGGCGATTTTCGTCACCTGGCGGTGGGTTGGCAGGCGAGCGGGGCGCCGATGAGAGTGTTCCGCCTAACGGTTAAGTCTTCTGGATTGTGAGGGATAGGAGCACTTCCAGCGGCCCGGAGAAATGCCGGTGGCAGAAAGTGGCGGAAATAGCCGGGTCATCCCTCCGAGATTTCGGCTTTTGGGCCCCGTACCAGAATAAGGGACGGGTTGGGGGGTAGAAGGGGTCCGCAGGCGTAAGTCGTTGAGATAGCGATGAGAAAAAATGTGAAAAGTCCGTGACCGGGTTTGTCGGGGGTAGTGAAAAGCGTCCTCGCGGCCGGATTTTCGGTGCCAAAACCATGTCGTAGCGCAGTCCTAGCGCAAGCAAGACGCCGCCTAGCGAAGGGTGGGGGTGGCCAGGAAGAGGAGGATCAGCCGTTAGCACGGCCGACTTTTTGCCCCGCTCCAGGCCCCGCTCGGCCGCCGGGGCGGCCGAGCGCCGAAAGGAGGGACCAGTGTGGGTGGGCGACCTGCCGTAAAACGGCTTGTCTGTGTCGGTAGGAGTACCGACACGGCAGGTCTGGGGACCTGCGCCACCAGGACGGTTGTTGCCCATACGCTCGGAGCTGCGATGTCGGGCGTCGATGCCCGACTCTTTGGTGCAGCCGTAAAACGGCTGGCCTAGCGACGGCGTAGAAAAGCCGCGTTGAACGCGGCTCGAACGTCAATAGCTTGCGGGTTACCACGGTCGAAACGCGCAGCTAAGAGAGCCGCCGCCACGGCTGCTCGTCCGGGGACCGGACTATGCTCGCCCTCCGGGCCCGCTCCGTCCAGCCCTCTCCCCGGACGAAAAGTGTTACCCATGTGCCCGGACTCAAGTGTTACCCATGTCCCCGGTTTGTACCGACGAATGGGCGGACACGGCGGTCCGCCTCTACAAAGCAAGGTTTATTCAACGCCCGTCGTCTCAACGCTGGTGAGAAAACCGGGCTAGTGTGTTGACGGTCAACAGCGGCCGCAAGTCTCGGCAGAACGACCGCGGAGCCATGCGCTGGACTTAGCAGACGGGAACAATGCCTCCAGATCAGTGTCCGGATACGAGCAGTCACAAGAAAACAGGAAATCTATTTCCCTTAATATCAGCAAGGTAGCGTCACAGAGAGGCTGAAAATCCGATTTCCCGCGTTATGCTGAAGCCGAAACTGCCTGAAAACTCTCAGAAAGTAGTTATTCCGACGCTTTAAATAACGATTGTTTTCTCTTGAAAGGAATTCATATGGGTATGAAGGAAGGTTGGGGAAGCAGGCTCCTTCCCCCGGCCCTGGTTTTTGTCGCGCTCGCCGGATATGCGCAAGCCATCACGACGACACGCATTCAAGACACGCTGTTCAACGCGGACGGAACCAAGGTGAAAGGAAGATTGACGATTGAGTGGAAGGGTTTCACCGCTTCAGACGGCACGACGCTGGCAACGAGCTCGGTTAAGGTCAAAATCGTGCAGGGTGTGCTGATCGTGGACCTTGTTCCCAACGACAACACGACGCCGCCCGGAACGAGTTACACGGTGACCTATCTGCTCGACAACGGGCCACGGTTCGTCGAAACCTGGTCCGTGCCGGAAAGCGCTACGCCGGTGACGGTAAGCGACATTCGCATTGGCCAGCCTCCTCCGACCGGGGGCGTGATCAGTATGTCCCAGGTTTCGGGTCTGGTCGCGGCCCTCGACGGCAAAGCAGACGTCGATCAAACCAACGTGTTTACCGCGGAACAGGTCATTCAGGAAAGTAGCCCTGCCTCGACTCTTTTGACGTTGCGCGATAACAGCGGCACGAACTCCATCGGTTTCAACCTCCCAACGTTGACCACGAGCACGCTGTACACCTTGCCGGTTTCCGACGGTCTTCCCGGACAGCAGCTCACCACCGATGGCGGTGCGAACCTCTTCTGGTCGGCCGCCGGCAGCGGGGCGACGGGAACGTCGTATGAGATTTTCCAGGACTCAGGTACGGCAGTGGCACAACGAACGGTAGCGAACTTTTCGAGCGGCTTGACGGCCTTCGACAACGTGGGGTCCACGCGCACGGAGGTTCAGCCCGTCTATGGCACAACGGCCGGAACCATCACAGAAGGCAACGATGCGAGATTGTCAGACGCGCGGACGCCCCTGGCCCACGCGCCGTCGCACGCAAGCGGGGGGTCAGATGCGGTGACACCCAGCAGTATTGGCGCCCTGACGAATACGAATGATGTGATGAATGGGGCTTCGCCGGGCGCGCCCGTCCTGATCGTAAGAGGTATCACCGGACAAGCCGCTTCCGTGCAAGAGTGGCGAGACGGCAACAATGATCTGTTGGGACTCATCACGCCCGACGGGAGCGCATTCTTCCGCGAAATGGGTTTGGCCACCAAACTCGGCGGCACGGTCGTAAGCCAATTCTTTCAAATCGACGGCAAGAACAAGTTTGCCTTCTCGGCCTTTGATACGGCGCTTAACATATCCCGCTACGATGACGCCGGCAACTTCAAGGACACGGGATTTCAGATCCTCCGCGACGGCGGAACGTTCGTCAACACGCCGTTTACGGTGAGGAGTCTCACCCCGGTGACGGGAACGACGACGCTGACCGTAAAGGCCGGCGAAGGCCAAGCCACAACGAAACTGCAAGAGTGGCAGAACAACGCCGGCACCGTGTTGAGCAGTGTGGATGAGATCGGCAACCTGGAGATGAACGGCCACTACATCGATTTTGACCAGATGACGGCTCCCCTGCCTCCGGCAACCAACCGGGTAAGACTGTTTGTTGATTCCGCTAGCGGCGAACTGTCGGTTAAAAAAGACACGGGGTCGGTGATTTCGCTGGAGCAAGGCACCGGCGGGCCGGGAAGCACTTTTGCTTTGTTCCACGACGCCGAGACACCGACCGGCACGATCAACGGCGTCAACGCCACGTTCACCCTTGTGACAGCACCCAATCCAGCCGCCAGTCTTGAACTGACCAGGAACGGCATCGTGCAAGAGTCCGGCGTAGACTACACGGTGAGCACGAGTGTGATCACCTTCCTGGCCGGCGCGATTCCACAAACCGGCGATACCCTGCTGGCTTGGTATCGCAGTGACGGGTCTAATGCGGGCGGCGATTTGACGGGTACATATCCCAACCCAGTCGTCGCGGGAATTCGGGGCGCCGTGGTGTCGCCCTCGGCGCCATCGGACGGCGAATGCTTAGTATGGACGTCGTCTTCGAACCAGTGGGAGCCGAAGACCTGCGCCAAGGTGACGCAGTCGTTGCAATGGCACTTCGCGGGCACGCCAACGACGGGTAGTCAGCCGATGACGCTGATGATTCCGGAAAGTGTCGTCGGAGGTTCTCTCACCAACTCGCGCATCGTCGTCAACACGACAGGTGGTCAGACGGACTTCAACATTGAACGCTGCACGTTGAATTGCACGAAGGCTTCCGCAATGTTTAGCTCCATCTATGCGTCCGACATCACTTTGGCCCTGGGCGATCGCACTGTGACCGCAGGCACGCCGACCTCGACGACCGCCAACGCAGGCGACCAGCTTCGAGTGAGTTTCAGCACGGTCGGTTCCGGCGTGGCTGATATAACCGTGTCACTGACGTACGAGTATGCGGCGGCGCATTAGGGCGGTGGTGGTTTTTCAATCAAAGTTCAGGGCACGGCATGGTGTGCCCGGCGGCGAACAGAGGTCGCCGCTGCGGGTCGGAGGGCCCGCGCCACAGGGCGGCAGGGTCCTTATCGGGTTAGTCATGGCCCGAGCGTGGGAGGGGGGCCCTGCTGCCCAACCACGTCAGCGCCGACGTCGCTCGGTGCGCGAGGCACAAGCAGCCGGAGGGTCGGGGTGGATCCCGGCGAAAACTAGCCCGCGGAAAGCGCCAGCGAAGGCTGAGCCTCAAGATCGAGGTCAGAGTGTTCGCCGCGCAACAAGCGGGGATGGGCGGCCGCAGCGATCATCGCGGCGTTGTCGGTGGAGAGCGTGAGGCTCGGGAAATAGAGCGGGTACCCGATTGAAGGAAAGCGCTTGCGGAGACCCGAATTGGCGGCCACGCCTCCCGAGACAATGACGGATCGCACGGGTTCGTTCTCGACCGCTTGAATCGCGCGGCGCATCAGTTCTTCCACCACCCTGTTTTGGAATGAGGCGATGAGATCAAGTGTGTGCTGCGAAGTGAGCGCCTTGATTTCATCGATCGCCGGTGTCGGCGGTGAAACGAACAAGCGACGACGACGCGCTATCTCCTCCTCCATACCGGCGGCGCGGACGTAGCGCAAGACAGCTGTCTTCAGGCCGCTGAAGCTCAGGTCGAGCGGGTTCCCCTTCATGCGGGAGGACGGAAGCTTCACCTTAGAGGGGTCGCCCAGTGGCGCCAGCTTGTCGATCAGCGGGCCTCCCGGATACCCCAGGCCGAGCAGTTTAGCGACCTTGTCGAAAGCTTCCCCCGCCGCATCATCCCGCGTTCGGCCCAACAGGCGATAGTCGTATTTGCCAGGAGCAGGGCACTCGACGAAGAAAAGATGCGAGTGCCCTCCGCTGACGACAAGCGCCAGAGCCGGGAACTCGATTTCGCGACCGTCTTGTTTCTGCTCCAACACGACAGCGTGAATATGTCCCTCAATATGATTGATCCCCAGCAGAGGAATGTCGAGCGACATGGCCAGCCCTTTGGCGAACGTAACACCGACAAGCAGCGACCCAACTAGCCCGGGGCCCTTCGTTACGGCCACGGCGCTTAAGTCTTGATATTGGATAGCCGCTCGCTCGACAGCCTCGCGCACGACAACGACTACGGCGCGTACGTGCTCTCGTGCAGCCAGTTCAGGAACAACGCCCCCGTAGCGCTGGTGGGTACTCAATTGAGACGCTACGACGTTGGAGAGAAGCCGCTCACCCGATTGGACGACCGCGGCGGCTGTTTCGTCACACGACGTCTCGATACCCAGGACGTACACGGTGATTGGCGGGATACAGAAGGGAAGTTGCCCCCGAAAGGCCGGAAGCGTTTCGGGGGCAACAAGGTAGCCTAAGGACTGCAAATCCTTAGAGCTTACGTGTGGAACAGTCGTCCGGCAAGTGGCCGGTCCACATGAGTCACGTCCCGCTCGCTGAAAAGCGGGAAACGGAACGTTCGAGCAGCCGGTCTAACAGTCGGCCACCTCGCCAGACATAGGTTCATCACAATCATTCATGTTCTCGATCACCTCCTTTCCCAGCGATACTCCCATGCTAAGGGGCGGCGGCAAGCAAGTCAACATTCGTAGGAACGGGCCGGCCGGAAAGGATGGGTTACACTAGTGCTTGGTTGCGCAAATTCACACCGACAATCCCTGGACCGCTCCCCCACGGGTCTGTGAAAAAACCTTGAAACAGTCAACCGCGGCTCAAGGCGCCGTTGATTCTAAGTGACTTCATAGGACGCCGCTTGTGACAGTCCCCGGTTTTTTCACACACCTCACGGTCGCGGCTCGGAAGACTTTAGAAACCAACCACTCCGGGCCAGCCAGACGATCGGACGGTCGTTCGGGAAGGACTTCTCAAATGACGCGAACTCTTGCGGCCAAGCACTAGGCGCATGAAGCCCGCCATCCGTACCAATAGCCTAGGCAAGTTGTACGGGACCAAAGCGGCTCTGCAGGGGCTGGATTTGGAAGTCCCCGCGGGCAGTTTCTTCGGGTTTCTAGGCCCAAACGGCGCTGGGAAGACCACCACTATCCACATCCTAATCGGCCTGCTGCCCCCGACATCGGGGGAAGTGGAGGTCTTGGGAATGAAGGTTCCCGACGAAATGACGGCCATTCAACAGACGATCGGCGTGGTGCCTGACGAGTCGCTGCTTTTTGATCGCCTCAGCGGGCTGGAATTCCTCGAGTTCGTGGCGCGCATGTACGGCCTCGAGCGAGCAACAGCGTTGGCCAGGTCACGCGAACTATTGGGGCTGTTCGAGCTCGATGCCGATGCGGCGTCTTTGATCGCCGACTATTCCAAAGGCATGAAGAAGCGCCTGGCTCTGGCGGGGGCGTTAATTCATCGGCCGAAGCTGTTCTTGCTGGACGAACCATTTGAAGGCGTGGACCCGATGGGCGCTCGATTGATGAAGGAGATCCTGATCCAGCAGGTGGAACAGGGCGCCACCGTGTTCTTGACCTCGCATGTGTTGGAGGTCGTCGAGCGGCTCTGCGATCGGGTGGCCATCATCGACAAGGGCAGGATTGTCGCCGAAGGGTCGGTGCCCGAGCTGCGATCGGCGGAGGAGACGCTGGAAGACATCTTCGTCCGGGTAGTGGGTGGCGAAAAGGCACTGCAACGGCTGGAGTGGCTCTAGGATGCGGGCTTGGCAGCAAATCTATGCGCTTTTAAAGGCCCAGCTCCTTTCTGTGATCAACGCCCTGCGTCAGCAACAGGGGCTACGCGGGCGGCTGGTTTCCATTGTTTTAGGGACCCTGTGGTACCTGCTTTGGACCGCCGCCGCGGTTGGCTGCGCACTTGTACCAAGCATGATCGGGCGCGAGGATGTGGAGGCCGCGCTACCGGGCGTCCTGCTGTTCATGATGGGTTACTGGCAATTGGCCCCCCTGGTCACACTTTCGCTCGGCGTCTCTCTCGAGATGGGCAAGCTCAGGATGTACCCCATATCGATTGGGAGCCTATTTCTTGTCGAATGCTTGCTACGACTGGGCACGGGCTCGGAGATGGTGCTTTTGCTGATGGGGTTGTTCGGAGGGCTGGCGTACGCGGATTCGCCCTACTTGGCCGAGCTCGGGGGCGCGTTTGTGCTGTTCGTCGCCTTCAATGTGTTTTTCTCAGCCGGGATGAGAAACCTCGTCGAGCGCGTGTTCAGGAGGCGGCGACTGCGCGAAGTGGTTTTGGTGCTGCTGGTCAGCTGTACCATTCTTCCCCAGGTATTGATCTGGAGCGAGACGGTGCGGAATCTGGCCCGGGACGTATGGACGAGTGGGCTGGGCATTCCTTATTGGGTGGCCCCACCAGGTCTGGCGGCGCGAATCAGCGTAGGCGGCGGAGACGCTGAGGATTGGATGATTCTGACCGCCATGGTCCTCGCGGCGGCCGGGTTCGGCTTCTATCAGTTCCGCCAAATGTCACAACTCAGCTCGAGCGCGACCAGCAGCGTCATGCCACGGACCCGGGGCTGGGTCAAGCTACAGGGAAGACTCGTTCGGCTACCCTCTTACATCCTGCCCGACCCGCTCGGAGCGCTGGTCGAAAAGGAACTTCGCTACCTGTGGCGCAGCCCACGCTTTCGGCTGCCGTTTTTTATGGGTTTTACGTTCGGGGTCATCGCGTGGATTCCGATCATGAAGAACTGGCAACCATCGATCGGGAATTGGCTGGAACAGAGCGCGGTGACATTCGTTAGTCTCTACGCGCTCTTGTTGCTGGGACCAGTGATGTTTCTCAACCGCTTTGGATTTGACCGAGACGCCGCCCGCTTCTACTTCTGGTTGCCGCTGTCGTTTCGTACTTTGCTGGTAGCGAAAAACCTCACGACGCTTGTCTTCGCGCTGCTCGAAATAGCCCTGGTGTGCGGAGTTTGTCTGCTCATCGGCCTCCCCGTAGGGATACCCGAAAGCCTGGAAGCGTTTGCTGTCGGGTTGATCGCGCTCCTCTACTTGATGTCGGTGGGAAATCATATGTCCGTTCGCCACCCTGTGGCCAGCAACCCAGATCGCATCTCCCGAGCCGGTCCTGGGCACGGGCTGCGGGCAACTGTGCAGTTCATGTTGTTCCCGCTCTCGCTGCTGCCACTATTGGCGGCCTACATTAGCCGCTATCGATACGACAGTCTCGAGGGATATGTCGCGGCGCTAGTTTTGGCGGCTACCGGGGGGGGGACGCTCTATCTGGTAACGCTCTCGAGAACGGTCCGCTACGGACGGCGTCACCGCGAGTTGCTGTTGTCGCACCTGACTCCCGGAGGAGCCCCGGTAGTGTCGGAGTGAGCCGAGGTAAAGTTATCGAGCCGGCGATCCGCTGTTGCAAAACGAAATTGGCTAGTGGGAAGCTTTGGCGCGAAGGTGCTCTACTGGTTGACCATCCCACTGGAACCTTTCGACGATATCAGCCACACTACCTTCGGCAACAATGCGGCCTCGGTCGAAGAAGGCTGCCCGGTCCGCCAGGGCGTGGGCCGAGTCCGCGTGGTGGGTAACGAGGATTTGGGCTTGTGGCAACTCTCGCAAGATGGAAAGCAAGTTGGCTCGGGAAGGGGGGTCGAGGAACGTGTCCGGCTCGTCAAGAAGTAGGACAGCCGGATTCATGGCAAGCAGACCGGCGAGTTGCACCAGACGCTTCTCGCCCGCGCTAAGGTTTTGGGGCTGGCGCTCAGCCGCCGACTCCATGCCGACTCGTTCCAAAGCGGAGCGGGAGAGCCGCATCGCATCGGTTGGATTCACCCCAGAATTCAGGGGCCCGAATGCAACGTCCTCCAGAACGGTGGACATCACTAACTGGTCATCCGGGTGTTGGAACAGAAACCCAAGCTTTTGCCGAGCGAAGGCCAGGGTTCGCTTTTCCAGGCGCTCCCCGCAGATCGTGACTTCCCCGGCCCCGTCGAGAAGTCCAAGAACGCGGAGCAGAAAAGTGGTCTTGCCGGATCCGGTGGGACCCATTAAAGCGACGGTCTCACCACTGCCGAGCGAGAAGTCGACGCCGTCCAGACCGACGGCGCCGTCCGGATATCGGTAGCTGAGTCCGGAAACCTCGACCAGCAAAGGTTTCATAGTGGTGAAAAGCCCAGCGGCCCTACTGTGTGGGTGGCTAGCTGCACGAGTCCGAGCAGAGCAAAGAACACGAGCAGGAAAAGCCAGTCCTCTCGCGCGAAAGACGATGTTTCAAGGGCGATCAAACGGCCCCGAAATCCACGCGCTAGTAGAGCCCGGTGAACTCGTTCCGCGCGGTGATAGCTGCGAAGAAAGAGCAAGCCGACTGTTCCGGCAGCCGCTGCCCACAACGGTCGCCGAGTTTGGGGGGCGCGGCACTGCCTGGCCCGCCGCATGCTCTTGGCTTGTTCATAGACGACAGAGAGATAACGATAGAGGAAATGCACGACCGCGAGAAAGAAGTGAGGCACCCGGAGCCGATCAAGTGCGTCTAACAGTGTGGGAAACGGTGTAGTGGCCATTAACAAAGTTACGGTGCAGGCGGATAAGTAAGCGCGCCAAAAGATTGTCAGACCGCGAGTGGGGTCGCCGCCGAACAAGTTCAATAGGACCGCCCCCGCCACAAACGGCGCCACGATCAGGCCGCGCAATAGAAGGCGTCCCAACGGCAGCTTCGCCACTTTTGTCCCGGCGAGCAACAAGACGACGCAGGCCAAGTAAAGAATTGGATCGGCAGGATCGGCAAGCGACAGCGACAGCAAGAGGCTCATCGTCGCCGCGATTTTGGTAATAGCGTGCAGCCGGTGGATAGGGCTCGTTCCCTGCGCCCAGAGTTCGAGAGTGAGGCCGTGCACCCTTAGCCGTCTTCCTTTTTCCTGGGGACCAAGCGGCCCAACAACACCCCCAGCCCGCCCAGGAGAATCACACCCAGCAGCCCGGCGGAGAGCCGGGCAAACCAGACAGATTCGAAGAATCGAGTTTCGTAGTCCGCAAAGGGACTCCAGCCTCCCCCCTCAACAGCAAGATCGGCGAACCCGAGCGAAGCAGCGACGCTTTCGAGCCCGTCCGGACCACAGGGAACCAGCAGAATCCGCAGTGCGAGGATCGCAACGGACAAGCAGCCGAACAAAACCGCAATCTGTTTCATCTTCCCGGCAGTTCGCCGGCGTATGCAAAAGCGGGATTCAACCGCTCCATGGCGGCCAAGCTGGCGGTTGTGATCAACCCCTCGGCGACTCCCAGCAAGGCGTGAATGGCCAACATCATTGTGAAGACCGAGGCCGAAGGAGCCACCCGCGAGAAACTCAACTCAGTTGACGCCAGCAACGCCACTGCCATCAGAGACATCCACGCGCCCAGAAAAGCCGCGGCGCGACGAGTGCGGGCACTCGATGTACGAGACCATCTCAGCGGGAGGTACGCAACCCAGACACCGACAACCGCCAGGTTTAAGACGTTCGCCCCAAGCGCGAGTACTCCCCCGTCTTGGAAAACGAGGGCCTGTACGACCAGGATGGCGGTCATCACGACCGTGGCGGCGCTGGGACCGAGTGTGGCTGCGAGCAACGCGGCCCCGGTTAGGTGCCCGGACGTTCCAACCCCCAACGGGAAATGGATCATCTGCGCGGCGAACACAAAGGCGCCCATGACGCCCAGCAAGGGTGTCCTCGAGGTCTCGAAGCAACGCTGAGTTCGGCGCAAGCAGTAGCCTACAGCAGGGGCAGCAACCGCGGCGGAACCGGCCCAGACAGCGGTCGAGAGGAATCCGTCGGGAATATGCATCAGGAAGGGCTTCCACGTTAGCACGAATCTTAGATTCGTGCCACTCATAGAGTTGTAGCGTAATCGCGATAAGGGGGATCTTCGCGAGACCCACTTTCACCGTCGGGAGCTGAAGCGTGCGCCGTGCGGACAGACCTCGACCGTTTGAGGGTCTCTCGCGTAGTTGAAAGCAGGGTCGGCAATCTAGGCGGAGCCATCGAGCCACCTTCACAGTCCGAACGATCGGCTGATTGCCAGGACCCTACCATGACCTACCACCAGGTGGCCAACGTAGGGTTCAACTGCGCCCGCACGATTCAAGAAACGGAGGGCCAAGCGGCACGCGCCTCGTAACCGACGAGCCTCTCACGCACTTCGCCTCGCCACCTCGTGGGGAATGCGGGCTAGAGAGAAGCCCTTCGGTGAATCTCGGAGTCGACGTATCTGGGGGAAAAACGAAGGCTAATCCCTAGTGGACGTTACCTGGAAGCCGAGGCGCTTCAGTAAGTTCTGAAACCGAGGATCATCGTACAGCGGCTGGAGCCTTCGATCGACGTTGAGCCAGATCATCGACCGTGAACGCTCTTGGTAACCTGCTTCGAGCTGTTCCATGGCTTTATCCTTGTCGCCCAGGCCGAGGTGAACAATCGCCATATTGAAGGGCGAGACGTACCTTTCGTCTGCCAGTTTCTCGAGGTCTCGAAGGACCTGACGCGCCTGGCTTGGGTGTCCAGCCCGACCATAGACGAAACCCAGTGATCCCAAGGGAGCAGGGTTTTTGTCGGAAAGCGACGCCGCCTTCGACAATGCCGTGGCCGCTTCGTCGTAAGATCCCTTACGCTCGTCGACGTCGCCAAGCACCCAGTGCGCGGCCCAAAAGTTCGGGTTCAGTTCGAGCGCCTTTTCTACCTGCTCGGCCGCCTCGTCGTAGAGTTCGGCCCGGTAGTACTGTTGGGCAAGGTTGACGTTGGCTGCCAGCGACAGCGGATCCAAATCTCGAGCGCGCGTGGCCTGCGCGATCGCCTCTCCACTCTGTCCGGTGACTTCGTAATAGAGGGAATACCACAAGTGGCCTTGCGCGTAACTTGGGTTCAACTCCGTCGCTCGGCGAAATCGTCGCCGCGCCTCCTCCAAGTCCCAATCAAATTTTAAGGCGATGATGCCGAGCACGCCGTGAGCCTCGGCGAGAGAGCCATCCAGTTCCAAGGCCCGCTGCGCCGCCTCTTTGGCTCGCGGCAGAACGTCGCTGGGACGCTCTACCTCCATTCCGTGTCCGCCCAGTAGACAGTAGCACCCGGCTAATCCGGAGTAGGCCCGAGCATAGCGCGGGTCCTCGCCGATTGCCCTCTCGAAGTATTCAATGCCCTTGCGGAATCCCCGTTCCGTGATCTGTTCACGGAAATAACGTCCCTTGAGATACGCCTCGTAGGCGGCTGCATTGGTGGTCTTCCCCGCGACCGGCTGCGGTACATCGTCATCGAAAAGCTGGAGCGCCAGAGAACGGGCGATGAAGCCCGCAATCTCTGTCTGAAGCTCCAGGACCCCGCCCAACACTTGCTCGTAGTCTTCGACCCACGTGTGTGTGCGGTCGCGCACGTCAATCATCTGAACGGTGATGCGAACACGGTCGTCCTCGCGTCGAACGCTCCCCTCCACGGCGTAGTCGATCCCGAGCTCCTCGCCCATCTGCGCAATCGGTCGCGCACTGGCCCCGAAAGCAGCCGTTGACGTTCGAGCAATCACGCCTAAGCGTCGGGGGTTCAATCGGCCGAGCTGTGCGATCACTTCTTCGGTCAGGCCGCCCACAAAGTATTGCTGTTCCGGATCTCCCGTATAGTTGTCAAAAGGCAGCACGCCGAGCATAACGCGGCCGGAAGGCGGTGGCGGTGTTGGACTGCCTGAGGGTTCCCAGAACCTGGGTAGCAGGAGGTAACTCGCGACCGCCGCGGCCCCCACGGCACCCAGGGCAAGCCAGCGTCGGGTCCCGTATCGGTGAACCGGCCTGGGGGTCCCGACGCCCTCCGCTACGCGCTCCATGGGAGCAATGCTCTCGAGAGGAGCCACACCGCCCCCCGCGGAAGGAGTCGGACCATGCGGGTCCCCTGATCCAATTGCCGCCGCGGCCGCCGCCGGAACAGTCTTCTCGACCGGTGCGATGAAGCGGTATCCTCTGCGCGGGAGTGTTTCGATAAACCGCGGATTATCGGCTGAGTCCCCCAGAGCTTCTCGGAGCTTGTTCGTAGCGGCGTTGAGGCTCCCGTCGAAATCAACAAAGGTATCAGGCGGCCACAGCCGGCGGTGGAGATCCTCGCGCGTGACAACTTCCCCAGGATGTTCCAGCAGCGCCTCGAGGATCTGAAACGGCTTTTCCTGGATCCTGATCTTTACGCCGCTCTTGCGCAGCTCGCCCGCGCGGAGGTCGACCTCGAATGTCCCAAACCGAAGCATCGCGTCCTTCCGCAGTAGGAGTTTAGCACCAACCGAGTCCATCGGAAACCCGCGCCGGGTCAATTAGGCAGTCCCCTATCTGGCGTGCTTTCTGTCGATTACGTCGTAACCCACATTTCATGCAGAGGTAAGCCGCTGTTCATGGACACGCATCCTCGGACATGGCATGTTCTCTCGTGGAGGCTGGACCCGAGGTCGGAATGGGCAGGGCAATACAAATTTCGGGTACTACCAATCACTCACACCAAGGAGAAAGACATGCACACTATTCGAAAAAGATCAAGAAACTCTGCTTCTATCCGCGTGACGGTGGCGGCGCTTCTCTTCTTGCTCTCGGTACCGGTTGTGGCAAAAGCCGAAGGCAATATGAAGTCGCTCTACGAACGACTCGGCGGCTACGGTGCGATCTCGGCGGTCGTCAACGACTTCGCCGGGAAGCTCTTCACCGATCCCGAGGTCGGGGCTTTTTTCAAAGGAATGGGCACGGACACCCGGAAGTCGTTTATCCAGAAGAACATCAATCTGGTCTGCAACGTCACGGGTGGGCCGTGCAAGGTCATTAGCCGAGAAGCCAAGACCGTTCACGCGGGGCTGGGCATCACGGAAGACGACTTCAACGTCGTTGTGAACCACCTGGTGGATACCCTGGACA
Organism: Bryobacterales bacterium; assembly: GCA_965248205.1. Taxonomy (GTDB): domain Bacteria; phylum Acidobacteriota; class Terriglobia; order Bryobacterales; family UBA6623. The sequence continues at coordinate 2,844,239 of CBDFIS010000006.1, read as the reverse complement.
CATTCAAGGTACCCGCCGGGGAGAAGGAGGAGCTGCTCTCGATCATCGGCAGGCTCAAACCCGACATTGTCGAATGACATCGTCAATGGGATGGCGGCGGATTTCCCGAGTCCGTCAAGTGGCTGGTTCCGGGGGCGCCTCGCGTTGGGGCCGAGCGATACGCCGTTCGGCCCCCACCGGACCGATCGCGGTTTGGTGCGTTGAAGACATCAAATTGTCTAGACTTGTCACTGGTTCTTCGATCAGTTAAAGAGTACGGACACCATCGAAAGGAACATTAAGGAGAAAACAAATGCTATTCCCCAACAGACGCTACCTTGGCGGCTTGCTCCTAATGGCCGCTGGCTTTGTCACGGTTGCCACGCTCTGGGCCGAACCACCGAAACCTCAGTTCAACGATAAGGGACAGTTGATCCGGCCGGAGGGTTATCGCGAGTGGATCTATATAGGAACGCCGATCACGCCCAATGATATGAACCCGCCCGCGGCGCCCTTTCCGGACTTCCACAACGTCTACATCCACCCAGGCGACTATCGCCACTTTCGACAGACCGGGCAGTTCCGCGACGGAACGGTGATCATCAAGGAACTCGTCAGCGTCGGTTCAAAGCAGGCCGTCAGCGGAACCGGCTATTTCATGGGCGAGTTCATCGGTCTGGAAGCCACCATCAAAGACGCCAAGCGCTTTGCGAAAGAGCCCGGTAACTGGGCCTACTTCAGCTTCGGTCACGAATATCCGCTCGCGGACGTGGCTGATGCCTTCCCAGCCGCAGCCTGCAACGCCTGCCACGAGGCGTCCGCGGCGCTGGATTTCGTCTTCACACAGTACTACCCGGTGCTGCGGGCGGCACGTGCCTCTAGCGGCAAAATGATGGCGAAAGGATCGAAGCCGTTCAAAGAGATGGCGAGCACGATGTCCGCCGCCACGACGTCCGCATTGGAAGGGACAGCCGACACGCCGGCGGTCTCAAGCGCCGTACCGACCGAAACCTCGGCGTTGTTTCGATTCTTGAAAGATGGCGGATACAAGGAGTTCCCGGCGAAGGAATCCGCCGTTCACGCCTCGCGGGGACCGCACGCGAAGTTCGGTTGGCCCGTGCGCGTGTTTCTCGACGCCAAGATGGAAGCCTCCCTCAAGGCCGCTAATGCTTCCCACCCAGCCGGCGCGGCGATCGTCAAGGAGATGTACAACGAGAAAGGCGATCGACTAATGGGCTGGGCTGTGATGGTCAAGACAGGTGCCGACAGCGCCGGCGGCAAGGGCTGGTTCTGGTATGAGACGACCAACACGCGCGACGCCGCGAAAGTGGTCGCCAGCGGCAACGGCGTACCCGGCTGCTTCGGCTGCCATTCGGTTGGTGCGGATTTCGTGCTGACGAGCTTCCCGTTGCAGTAGAACAAACGCTAGCTGGGGCCCCGCGCTCGGCACGGGGCCGCGCTAGAGAAAGAGAGTGTACTCATGAGAACCCAAAAGTTTGAGATCTTGCTCGGGATCATAGTCGTATCGTTTTCGGCCTGGCCCCTGCTACTTTCGCTACTTTCACAGCTCTCCGGCGAGAACACGGCGCCGTGGGACGGGAGGTGACAAGTGTTCCAGACGCATCGAGACTCCGAAGAGTTGACCGCCCTCTACGAGATCCTCACCGGGACGGCGGATGCGACGGGAGAGAAGTTCTTTGACGCCCTCGTTTGCCATATGGCCAAGGCCTTGCGCGTCGCCTACGCCTTCGTCTCTGTCTTTACCGACCGGGAAAGCCGGATGCGGATCCTGGCCTACTATCAGAACGGCCGGGTCCTGCACGGCATCGAGTACGAGGTGAACCCAACGCCTTGCAGCCGGGTGATCCGGGGAGATCTCTACCACTGTCCCCGGTCGGTGCAGTCTCACTTCCCGAGCGATCGCGACCTTGCCCAGCTCAAGGCGGAAAGCTACCGTGGGGTGCCGCTCATCGGCGCCACGGGAAAGCATTTCGGGCACCTCGCTGTCATTGACACCAAGCCGATGGAAGCGGACGATCGGTTCGTCAAGATGATGCAGGTCTTCGCCGTTCGGGCCACGGCGGAGTGCGAGCGGCTGGAGAGCGAAAGAGACCAAGAGACGCGCCGCAAGCAAGCGCAGGAAAAAGCCGAAGAGCTGGCGGCCGCCTACGGAAAGCTCGAGGAGGCGCACCAGAACCTGCAGAAGACACAGGCGCGCCTGATTCATTCCGAAAAGATGGCGTCCTTGGGCGGGCTCGTCGCCGGACTCGCTCATGAAATGAACACTCCCCTTGGCGCGGTCAAAAACTTGGTCAACTTGGCGTGTAGTGCGTCCGAGGGAATAAGGAACGCCGTTAACCGTCACGAAAACACGAAGGAGGTCCAAGATGACCGGCAATTTCAACGTGGCATGGCCCTCCTGCGAGAGAACACCCAGATTGGTAACTCCGCCGTGGCCCGTCTCGCCAAGCTCGTGAAAAGCTTGAGGAGCTTCGCCCGGCTGGATGAGGCCTCCTATAAGGTCGTCGATCTCCACAAAGGTTTGGACGATACGCTGACGCTTCTTGAGCATTCCTTTCGCGGAAGGATTACGATCGAGAAGAACTACGGAGACGTTCCGCGAGTCCCCTGTTTTCCGGCTGAGCTCAACCAAGTCTTCATGCATCTGATCGCTAATGCCGTCGAAGCCACTAAGGAAGAGGGGAAGATCACGATTCGAACATTCGCCGATCAGAATCAGGCGGTCATACGGATCGCCGATACGGGAGGGGGCATCCCCCTGGAAAAAATGGACCGGTTGTTCGAACCGAACTTCAAGACCGAAGGCACCCGCGTCAGGACGAGCCTCGGTTTGTTCATCAGCCACCAGGTTGTGACGAAACACGAAGGCCGCATCGAGGTGGAGAGCCAGGTCGGCAGAGGCTCGACGTTTACGGTTTTCTTGCCCCTGGAGCCGAAGAGGCTTGGAGGGCGGAGTCACCCCGCGCAAACAGTGAGCCGAACCGGAATTTTGCAACAGTTCACGACGCACCTTGCAAATTCCGAGGCGCGGGTCGCGGCCGCCGGCTGATGGTCTTCGCTGCCTGTTTGTCGTGGTTACAGCACCTTGTTCCCACCGAGGCACGGCTAGTGTGCCTGAGCGGGCGTGGAGATTGGATCCGCGGCCAGCCGGAATTCGGGCAATAGTTTTAAAAAGAGATCCACCATGGACATTCGAGTCGAATATCACCTTGATGACATCGCCTCCCCGGCGAATCTTAGGATCAACGATCAAATCAACGCGTTCCGTGAGGCCTGTGCCGAAGAGGGCTGCCATGCCTCGTACCATCACTTCGCGTTCGGTCAATCCCCTTATTCGCCGCCTCCGAGCGTGACCGAGGCGCTGTCACGCCATGCGAAGGAGCACTCCTATCTGCCGACGGCGGGTATCCCGAAGCTCCGGGAAACCATAGCTGAGTTTCACCGCAGCCGCTTTGGCGTCGAATGTTCGGGCGATCAGGTAGTCGTGAGCCCGGGCAGCAAGGAGATGCTTGCCGTCGCACTTGCGGTCCTACAGGGCCCGGTCATCGTCCCAACCCCGTCCTGGGTCAGCTATCTACCCCAGGCGAAGATCCTCAAAAAGGAGATCATCGGCCTGCGCACGCGTCGCGAGAACGGTTACAAACTCACGCCGGCTGTTCTGAAGCACGGCATCGAGCATCTTCATGCCCGGCAGAAAATCCTCATCCTGAATCACCCGAACAACCCGACCGGGGTGGTTTACAGCGAAGACGAGCTGAAGGACCTGGCGGAGGTCTGCCGCAAGCACGGGGTTGTTGTCATTTCGGATGAGATCTACGCCCTGACCAGCTTCGAGCGGGAGAAATACGTGAGCCTCATGAAGGTCTATCCGGAGGGCACTATCGTCACGGGCGGACTTTCGAAGGACCGGTCCTGTGGCGGGTATCGCTTCGGTGTGGGAATCTTTCCCACTGAACCGAAACGCCTGATCGACAATGCGGTGAAGATTGCCGGCTCAACCTATTCCTGCGTCTCGGCGCCGATCCAGCACGCAGCCCTGGAAGCTTACTCGGGTAGCCGGGAAATAGACGACTACATGCGTGACTGCACAGCGGTGAACGCACTGGCGGGAAGGACAGTCTCGTCAATGCTGAACGAGATCCCCGGGGTGAGGTCAACCACCCCCGAGGGCGCTTTTTATCTCTACGTCGACTTCAATGAGCAGAAGGACCAACTGCAGAGCCTTGGCATGAACACCTGTGTTGAGTTCTGCGAGCACCTGCTAAAAATGGAGCATACCGCCTTGCTTCCGGGAGGCGCATTGCTTCTGCCGGAAGACGACTTTTCCGTCCGGTGCAGCTACGTCGATTTCGAAGGAGACAAGGCGCTGGCAGCTTGGCGGGCGAATCCGCCCCGCGCGGATGACGGGGAGGCATTCATCAAGGAGCACTTCCCTCTGATGGTGAGAGGTGTCGAGAACATAGCCCGGTACGTCGGTGCCGTCCGAGAGGGACGCCTGCCGGAGCATGGCTCGGCGCTAAACTAGCGAAGGAGAAAGGAGCTTAGCTTCATGGAACTCAGCGAGAAACAACTTGAGATGTGTGAGTCAAGCAAGTGGGACTTCTCAGACCTGAAGGCGCTCTTCATCAACTGCACCCTCAAGAAGTCGCCGGAGATGTCGCACACCGACGGGCTCATCCGCATCTCAAAAGCGATCATGGAGAAGAACCATGTCAGCGTCGAGGTGCTCCGCGCGGTCGATCATGACATCGCCTACGGCGTTTGGCCCGACATGTCGGAGCACGGCTGGGAGAAGGATGACTGGCCCGCGATTTCCGAAAAGGTCATGGAGGCAGACATCCTCGTGCTCACGAGTTCGATCTGGCTCGGCGAGAAGTCGAGTGTCTGCACGAAGGTGATCGAGCGGCTCTACGGAAACAGTCACCTGCTGAACGAGGACGGCCAGTACGCCTACTACGGCCGCGTCGGAGGCTGCCTGATCACCGGGAACGAGGATGGCATCAAGCATTGCGCGATGAACATTCTCTATTCGCTGCAACACCTCGGCTATGTCATTCCACCACAGGCCGATGCCGGCTGGATCGGCGAGGCCGGCCCAGGACCGAGCTACCTTGACCCGGGTTCAGGTGGTCCGGAAAACGATTTTACGAACAGGAACACCACATTCATGACGTGGAATCTACTCCACCTGGCGCGCCTGCTCAAAGACTCCGGCGGCATCCCTGTCCACGGCAACCAACGCAGCGAGTGGGACGCGGGCTGCAGATTCGACTTCCCCAACCCGGAACACCGCTAAAAAGCGGCTTTACGGTTGTGAGGTAGAATCGACGGGAATCGAGCTCCCGTGGAAGTGCGAAACTCGACATACCAAGTCTGTCAGTCGTTTCAATCGCCGCGTTCCGACCGGCAGATCGCCGTGGCTGGCTGGGCAGCAGCGTTGGTGGCAGAGAGGGTTCGCTAGATGCCTGGAATGATCGTGGCTCCGCAACCGCGGGCTGTGGAACACGGCGCCAAGGTACTCCTGCGAGGCGGAAACGCCTTCGACGCCGCACTCGCTTGTGCCTTCACGCAGGGCGTCATCGATCCGCATTCGTGTGGCGTGGGTGGCTATCTTCTGCTGACGTACTGGCCGGCCGAAAGCACCGACCTGCGTCCAATTCTCGATGCCCCGGCAGTAGCAGGATCGCGAGTCCGTCCCGACATGTGGGAGGACATCGTTATCGGTCCGAACCCGGGCGGCTGGGGCTTCTTTCTCAAAAACCGCGTCAATGAGGACGGGTATCTGTCGATCTGCACACCCGGGGCCGTGCGCGGATTCGAGGCGATTCACTCTCGTTGGTGCATGAAGAGCTGGGCGGATCTGATTACTCCGGCTATCGAACTCGCGGCGGAAGGTTGGAGTGTCGGCGCCCACCAAGCCGCCCGCTGGAAGGAAAAGGCTCTCTACTACGAGGGCGCACCCCTAAGCGAGAAACTGCGGGTCACGCCCGAGGCGGAACGCATCTACTTGAAGCCCGACGGCTCTACCTACGAAGCCGGCGAAAAGATTCACAACCCCGGCTATGCACGAACGCTCGAACGACTGTCAAAACATGGCGCCGAGGATTTCTACTCCGGTGATCTGGCGGTCGAGATTACCTCCGATCTGGCGGCCAACGGCAGCTTCGTCACCCCGGAGGATTACGCGGGATACGAGATTCGGGAGGAAGCTCCCGTCGTGATTCAGTATCGCGATTATGTGATCCAAACAACCCAGCCGCCGCACGGCGGGCCGACGCTAGCGGCTATTCTCAACATCCTCGAGGGCTACGACCTGGCCCCGTTAGGCCACAACTCGCCGGAATACATCTACTTGGTTTCGATGGCAATGAAGGCGGCGTTTGCCGACCGCAACCCCAAGCTTGCCGATCCACGCTTCGTGGACGTACCGCTCGATTGGATGATCTCCAAGGAAAGAGCGGGGGAGTGGCGGGCTATCATCGATTCGGGCCAACCCTTCAGCGCCCCCGTCGTTCCAACCGGAGCGCCCGACACCACGCACGTCGGCGTCGTCGATCGTTGGGGCAACTGCGTCTCCCTGACCCACTCGCTCGGCTCGTCCTCGGGTGTGATTCCTCCGGGGCTCGGCTTTATGCACAACAATTCGATGCTCAACTTCTATCCTTATGCCGGGCACCCCAACAGCATCGCTCCGCGTAAGGGCCGCACAACGGGCATGACCCCCACCATCGTTTTAAAGGACGACCGACCAGTCCTCGTGATCGGTGCGCCGGGGGCGACGCGCATCATTACTGCCGTGGCTTCGGTCATTTTGAATCGAATTGACTTTGGCATGTCGATTACCGATGCCGTTTTGGCGCCTCGCTTCGACTGCCAAGGAGATACGATTTACGGTCAGGGACGCATTCCAGAGTATGTTTGCGCCGAGGTCCGCAAGAAACACAACATGGTTCGATTGCCGCAGAGCCACGGTGGCCTCGCTCTGGTTCACGCGGTCGCAGTCGATGAAGAAGGGCGCCTCACCGGCGCCGCTGACGCGGGAGCCGAGGGGATGGCGCTCTGTGTCGACTAGCCGTAGGGGACCGTGCACCAACTAACTCCCGCTTTTTGTCTAATGGCATGCGGGAACCGTACGCTTCCGCATGCTGTGCCTCAACGGCTTGTGAGTCTAGAGTTCCGCTCGCCAAACGGCGTTACCGTGTTGATGGCGCATGCGACTCTTCATAGCTCTGTTCAGTAGATTCCGATGGACCTAATAACTGCTGCCTGGGTACCTCCCCGGAGCCCGAGCCTTCGGCCGCGTCCACGCCTTTCACCGTGATCGCCAGGCGAGCGTTATCCGTGCGTGTGATCAGACCGCTCTCCGTCAGATACCAGAGGCTGAATTCCAGTTTCTCTCGAGGGCAGTCAAGCAGATCTTCCAGCTGCCGAATCGTCATACCCGGTTGACTCGGGCCCATCATCTTTTTGCTGTAAAGCAAGGAGAGCACTCCCCACCTCTTGCTTTTCTCAGTCTCGATGGATAGCGCTGCTTGGTGCTGGTCGACGACTTTCCGTCGCAGACGGCTTTGCGGGCGGTGGACGGCATCGTACGCTGATCGTCGGGATGGGTCGCTGAGGACCCGGTAAGCATGCAAGACAGCTTTGAAAGCCTCCTCGTCGCCGGTCTCCTGGTTGTCTGGGTGGTATCGTTGCGCCATCACTCGGTAGACGCGCCGGATCGTTTCGAAGTCCGCCGTCGGGCTGACTTGGAGAACCTCGTAAAGGTCCGGGGGGCCGCCGTGCTGTGTGGCGTCGCCGTCCGTGGTTTGTGATCCCTCGGCAGCGGCTTCTTGGAAGACCAATCCCGCGCGGAAACGCCCGTTACCTGGCGGACGGCAATGGACGACATACGCAGACCGCCTAAGGTCGGCCACGTTGTCGGAACCCAGGCCTGGGGTTGCCACAGAGACTATCGACCCGACACCGAGGGGTTCCGGTGTATGGACTCGCATCCCCGATTCACTGCAATCGGCGAGTTCACAGTTGAGTTCCCGCCGCTTCTCGCCGTCTTCGTAAACGGCGATCCTCACCTGTAGCGGGTTGTCCGCGCGACGGCGAGTCACTTTCCGGCGCTCTCGTCTCGACGTGTTCACAATTTGCCATGCTTATCGGCTGGGATCTTGAGTTCTTGAAGGGAATGGCCAGGCGGATTGGGCGGGCTGAGCGTTGGATGCTCGCAAGCGGGAATCGACGATGGATGGGTTTCCGACCCTACCACGAACTTGTTCGAATACCGGCCCGCGAACCGACGAAATGACACGCTACCGTTACGTCAAAGAGGACAGGGGCGGTACAATTGGCCGCATGAGCAATCAACCCTCCGGCGCGGCTATCATCGGGACCGCTCACTCACACGCCATCGGCCACCTCAACGCCATCCGCGAGTCGAAGAACTGGAACTTGATCGCGGCGGCGGAACCGAATACGGAACTACTGGCCAAAGCGAAAGCCAATACCCGCTGGGATGGCGTGGCATGGACCTCGGTCGATGCGCTGCTTTCCGACGACCGCGTTGAGATGGTGTGCGTCGAGACCGACCCTTTGGAGTGCCTACCTCACGCGCTGCGGTCGATCGAAGCCGGCAAGCACGTCAAGATCGACAAGCCGCCGGGCATCGACTTCCAGCTGCTGAAAAAGATCTTCGACGAAGCCGAGCGGAAGCATCTGCTCGTGCAGATGGGGTACGTCTATCGTTACAACCCGGCCTTCCGTCTTGCCTATCGCGCGATTCAAGAAGGCTGGCTGGGGCCGATCCGCTCGGCCGCCTGCCAGATGAACGACCGGCTAGGGCCGGCCGGCCGGCGGCGTCTCGACCGTTACCCCGGAGGGCAGTTCTACGAGATCTGCTGCCACATGCTCGACGCCCTCATATGGCTGCTCGGTGAACCGAAGCGCGTCAGCTCGGTCCTGCGCCATAGCGACCCCGACGACGACGAGTTGGAGGACGACGTCCAGGCCACGCTCGAGTTCGAACCGGCGCTGGCGGTTCTCAAAAGCAACACTCGGGACGGCGAACGCTACTTCTACGTCTTCGGCGAGGCCGGCTCGATTCAGATCGACAACCCAGACCGTCCGCAGGTGCGACTGGCCTTGACGTCCCCGCACGGCGATTTTTCCGTCGGAACGCACCAAGTGGACGTGGGCCCATCAGTCCGTTACATCCCGGACCTCGATGACCTGGCGGGCGCCATTCGCCAGCGCCGTTTGGTCGAGCACTTCACCCCGGCACACGATCTGGCCGTCCAGCGAACATTGCTCGAGGCTTGCGGGGTGAAGGCTTAGGGACCCCGGAGTGAGCCTTGACCTTGGCTGCCGCCTGCTTTTACGCGGAAAACTCATTGCGTCCCAACAACAGGAGGCGTACAATCCCCTCGGTAGGTGAGCGAAATGGAAAACTCCGGGCGAAACAACAACCCCCAATCCCCAAGCATCAGCCGCAGGACACTCCTTGGCGGCGCGCTTGCTTTGACCACTGAGGCTGCACGCAACGCCGCTGCGGCCGCGCAGCCACCGGCACCGGGTACAACGCACAAGAAAATCGGATTCCCCCTGTGGTGCGACAAGGGTGGGCTCATTGATCCCACCGAACCTGGGGGCGAAAAAGAGGTCAGGGATTTCGTTCGCAAGTGCGCCGACCACGGGGTGACGAGGCTATTCCCGTGGACCGGGTCGCGAGTGCTGGTAGATGTTGCTCGCGAAAAGAACATCGAGGTCCATCCGTACCTGGCTTTCAACTCTCATGGTCGAAAGACGGTGAGGTACACGTGGTCTGTCAACTACGTTGGGCCGCCAATAGGGACGCCCGAGGCCAAGGATATCCTCAATCACCATCGCCCGATCTGGGCCCATCGGCGCTATTCAGCGGGGGTGAGCGAATTCGCGGAGCAGCATCCCGAATGGTGGGCTTTCGACCGCCAACTAACCAAGGAACTGGACGTCGGCCGAAAGCGCGTCATGAGCCTAGCCGTGCCCGAAGTGCGAGCTTATGAAAACAGACAGTACTTGTCGTTGCTCGAAGACACCGGCGGAGACGGTGTTCAAGTAGAGTTCATTTCAGAGAACAAGGATGAGGACGGTGTTGCGATCTTCGGTTACGAGCAGCCGATGGTCGCGGCGTATCAGGAGAAGTTCGGGAAGAATCCCTCTGAACTGGCCAACAACGAACCCAGCTGGGTGCAGTTCCGCGCCGACCAGGTCACGACGTGCCTAAGGGAACTGCGGCAAAACCTGACGGACAAGTTCCCCAAGGCGCTCCTATCGGTAACGGTCATTGACCGGGAGCGGGAGGATTACATCAAAGCACTGCTGTCCGGTTAAAAGTCGAATAGAATCAATTGGTTGGGGTCATAGGGGGATTCGTTTGGGGAGTCGGATGGCTGGAGTGCCTGTAAAAGGGGCATTTTTTCGAATTGCGTAACGCTGAGAATCTGTAGAATCTGGTAAAGACTCGCTTCCAGCCCGAGGCGTTTCCGGACGATGGCGATGAGCACGTAAATCGAGACAGCGATCCAGATCTGCGTCTTGACGGCGTTCTCGCTGGTGCCGTAAAACGAGTTGATTCGCAGATGTTGCTTGATCCACTTGAAGAACAACTCAATCTGCCAACGCGACTTGTAGATGTGGGCGATGGTCAGCGCCGGGAGCGCGAAGTTGTTGGTCAGAAACTTCAGCCGCTTGTTCGTCCGGGCGTCGAAGTAACTGACCCTCCGCAACGGGTCGGGATAGGCTTGGGCCGATTCGATGGCAGCCAGTATGACGGTCTGATCCGAGCGCAAGCCCGTGGATTTGTCGACGGGATGCGAGTAGCGCCGTTGGAGCAAGATGTTCTTCTTGGTTCGCACGACGAAGAACGACGAGCAGAGAGTGAACACGAAGAGGCGTTCGAAATCGACGTAGGCCCGATCCATGACGTAGAACGCGCCGGCCTCCGGGCCGATCTCGTCGAGGATGTTGATGTCGTGCACTTTGCCTCCAGTAATGCGGATGAACGTGGGAATATTGCCGTGCAGATCCAGCAGCGTGTGCATCTTCACGGCGGCTTTTTGCTTGCGGAATCTCGCCCACGGAAACAGCGACAGGCAGAGGTCGATTGTTGTCGAGTCGAGAGCGTACAGAGTCTGGTCCAAGTCCACACCGATCGGGTCGTGGGCATATAACGGCCGTGCCATGCCAATCAAGACCTGCGCGAAGTCCGCGTAGATCCGCCAGTCGCGCGACTCGTTCGCGTCGGCCAGTGTCGAGCGCGCTACCCTGCCGCGGAATCCCATGTGGTAGAGTTTGCCGTGCATCGAACGCAGGCACGTCTCGATGTCGCGGAGGCTTGCCCGATAGGTCAGCTGGGCGAATGCCATCGCAAGAAACTGATCCCAGCAGGAGAAACTTTTCAGATAGGAATCGCCGCGGTAGCGCGATACACATTTCTGAAACTCTTTGCTCGGTAGGTGCTCGATCAGTTGGGAGAAAACCGTACGGCCAAGGTTCATCCCTCATTGTGCCGCGTCCGGATGCTCCGTTCAGGCGACCATTTGCGGCCTCGGGATTTCAAATCGTTCCCGGGCAAAACAGGCCATAAGACATTGAACGGTCGAGACTTACCGTCCGATGGCGCGACTTTCCCCGGACAGCACTGACATCAAAGTCGGTCAGGACTTAGCTCGTTGGGTGGAGGAGGGCTTGATCGACGAGTATTACGTGTGGTTCCGAACTACCTCTGACTTGGGAACCGTGGAGCGCCACGTCAAGCAGGCGGCGGAAATCATAGCCGGCCGCGCCCCTCTGGTTGCCGAGATTTCCTGCTACCACCCGGGGAGCATCCAGGACCCGAAACTGATGGTCGAGGCCGCCCGCCGGGCCAGAGCCAGCGGAGCGGACGCCGTCGGAATCTACCGCAGCCACGCGGTCGATCAGCTAGACTTCTGGCCCGTCGTCGAGCAAATCGCGCACCTTTGAACAGCGTTTCAACCCCTGGTAGCGAAGAGCTGCTCAGAGCTCGAGCTTGCCGTCGAAAAGCATGTCTTTCAGCCTGAACTTGCGCTTCACGGTCATCGGCCCGAGCTTCATCTCGAACTCCACGTTCTTGTCTTCCAGCGTGATCGGATCGGTTCGCGGAAAGGAGACGAACAAGGTGACAGACTCCTCCTGGCGATGCATTTCGACGATCTCAGGCCGAATGAGATCCTTCTTCTTACGCTTCAAGGAGGTGGTTTCCTTGAAACGATCCGTGTTTTTCGTCATGCCGGCCATCCGGCCCGAGAACCCGGCCACCGCTACGACGTAGTGGGTCTCGCGCCTCTGCAGGAACTGCTTGGCCTCCGCGGCCGTGTTGGCCTCGCTGCCGAAACGGCCTCTCATCAGGGCCTGCTTGATGGGCAGGGCGCTCGACCACTGAATCGTAAGTTCGGGTCCGGAAGGCATTCGGCCTCCACCCGCGCGGTTATAGCCGCCTCCACCACGCGAGGCTCCACCGGCACCGCCGCCACCCCCGCCACCGGCACCACCGAATCCCCCACCGCCAGCGCCGCCGCCACCAGGGCCGCCGCCGGCTCCGCCCCCAAACCCGCCGGGAGGCCGCTGTCCGCCGGACCCGCCCATGCCCCCGAAGGTGAGGGTGACCTTCTTCGCCCAGGGAGAATCGTTAAGGATCTTGCGAACTTCCTTCGCGCTCCAGTGCGTGTAATCCTTGGTCTCCCAAAAGTTCGCGGCCGAAAGGATTGCTACCCCGATCAGACCAAGTCCTAAAGTTTTGAATCCCGGTTTCATCATTGACATACCCTCGTAGCTGGCACGATGCGCGACAAAAAGCACCGGCCCCGCGGCGCGCCCCTGACATCAGTTAACCACGTTTGATCCCGCTCCTGGATTCTCCTGTTTCTGGGTGCTTTGAGTTTTGGTTCCTCATGCGAAACGGCCCTGGAGCCGCTCAACGATTCTACGCAACCGTCGCCGTATCCGGCAGCAGTCCCGGCAGCTTCATTTCCACTGTCAACCCCGGACTAGAATTCTGGGCCCGGAGATCACCCTTGTGAAGCTCGACAGCTCGCCGCGCAATGGATAGTCCAAGCCCGGTGCCGCCACTAGACCGATCGCGATCTCCGTTGACTCGATAGAAGGGATCGAAGATCTTGTCGAGATCTTCAGCCGGAACACCCGGCCCGCGATCCCGAATCGCAATCGCCGCGGTGTCGTTCCTGCGATCCAGCGTGACCTCCACCGACGTGCCTTCCGCGGCATAGCGAATCGCATTGCGAACTAGGTTCTCGACGGCTCGACGCAGGAGTTCCGGATCACCGAGGACGGCGATGTTGGGAGAAGCCCGCAGATCCAATTTGCAGTCTCTTGCCCGGGCCTCAATGGAACAGTCATCCACGACCTCCGCAAGCAAGGAGCGCAAGTCGACCGGCACGTTCTGAAGGTTGCCTTCCTCCCCTTCCGCGCGGGTCAGTTGAAGCAACTCTCCGATCAAGGTGTTGAGGCGTTCGCACTCTTTGCGAATCTGCTCCAGCGCCGCGGGACGATCCGTCTCCGATTGCGTAAGGGCGGCGGCGACATTCAACCTCGCGAGCGGTGAGCGAAGTTCATGCGATACGTCTTGTAGGAGCCGCCGCTCCGCCGCCAGCAGGAGCTGGATGCGTTCCGCCATGCGGTCAAACGATCGGCCCACCTTCCCCAACTCGTCTCCGCGCTTTGACCGGGTTCGGGCTGAAAGATCGCCTTGCCCGAATCGTTCCACCGTCTTCTCCAACTTCCGCAACGGTGACGTGAGATAAAACGCGAGCGCGGAGGACAGCAAGATGCTTACCGCCAAAACCCAAAGATGCTGGGGGTGGAAGAACCAGAAAGCTGAATCTTGCCGCGGTACGCGCACGATGAAACGATATGCACCGTCGGTCGAAACAAACGTCCAGGGCCCGCCCGTTCGAAAGAAAAACCGCCAAGGACTGGGCTCGGTCGACTTCAGATGTGACAGGTCTTCCCCTGTCATGAGGTCTTGCCCAGCGGAATCCGTGAGACTGTAGTCCGCCCCCATACCGCCCTTTCGGCGACTCAGGAAAGCGGCAAGAGCTGTCCTGCCGCCGGTTTCGTAAGTGTGCCGCGCTTCTTGCAAGAGAAAGCTCGGGCGCCGGAGCCGACGGGAAGAGGAGTCGATCGTCATGGCGGTAATCACGAAAAAACCAATGAACGTGATGGCAATGGTAGCTGCAAACCAGATCAGGATTCGGCTAAACAACGATCTCATCGAACCGCTTCCTCCACGGCCAAGCAAAACTGGTAACCGACGCCCCGAATCGTCTTGATCACTGTTCGATCCGCTTCCAATTTCTTACGCAGGTGGCTGATATGAACGTCAATCGAACGATCGAACGCCGAAGCTTTCCTGTCGCATAGGGTTTCCGTGATAGCATCACGCGAGACCACTGCACCGGCCGATCGCATGAGCATCTCGAGGATGTCGAACTCCAACGTGGTTAGCGTGACCATGCGACCGTCGACGAACCCCTGTCGAGCTGCAAAGTCCAGTCCGACCCCATTCACTTCCAAGCGGCGGGGCGCGGAAGCCGGCCGCGATTTGACCCGTCGCAGGATGGCTCGAATGCGCGCAGCCAACTCGTGGGGGTTAAACGGCTTCAATAGGTAGTCGTCGGCGCCGAGCTCCAATCCCACGATTCGATCTACATCCTCCCCGCGAGCGGTCAGCATCAGAATAGGAATTTGACTTTTCTGGCGGATCTGACGCAGTATCTCAACCCGCATTTCCAATTTGATTTCGGCATCCCGACCTTGCAGCGGCCTTCAGCGTCTTTATTTATAGGGGTTCAAGCCCTGTCAGGACGCACGGAGGCCAACACCCAATGGGTGAAAAAGAAAACAAGCCGTTTCAGCTCACCTTCAACGGATTTCTCAAAGTCGATTTCCAAGGATCGCGCGTCACCTCGGATGGTGGCCTGATTCTCATTCGGGAACTGGACGAGCGGCTCGGACTGGGCAAGCTGATCGACGAGCATCTGACGGATTCGCGGCAAGGCACAAACAAGAAGTTCCCACTGGCCGACCTGGTGCGGCAATCGGTCTACAGCCGCCTCGCCGGCTACGAGGATCTCAACGATGCTGCCCGTGTCTCGGCTGACCCGACTTTTCGTCTGATCGGCTCGAAGAAGAACTGGGATCGCGGCGGGGCGCTTACGTCGCGTCTACAAAGCTTTGAGGCAGAGCTGCTGGCCAGTGAAGAGAACCTGCTTGGGCTGATGGCGGTGAACCGCGAGTTGGTCGCTCAAGCCCAAGCGCAGGACGAGTCCGAGCGTGTCGTGCTCGATATGGACTCCACGGAAAGCCCGGTCCACGGTCAGCAGGAAGGCAGCGCTTACAACGGCCATTTCGAGTCCACCTGCTACCACCCGCTGTTGCTGTTCAACCAGCACGGTGATTGTCTGGCGGCGAAGCTGCGAGCGGGTAACGTGTCCAGCGCCGAGGACTGGGACGAACTGCTGCTGCCCGAGATCGAGCGCCAACAGGGAGAAGGCAAGCAAGTGACGTTCCGCGCCGACGCCGCCTTCGCCAAGCCGGAGATCTACGAGGCGTTGGAGGATCGCGGAGTGGACTACGTCATTCGCATCCCAGCAAACAAGAACCTGGAGTTGGAGATCGAAGAGATTCTGTTCCGTCCGCCGGGCAGGCCGAGCCTGAAGCCACTAGTGCGCTACAAGAGCTTCCGCTATCAGGCCGCGAGTTGGTCGAAGCCTCGGCGGGTTGTGGCCAAGGTTGAGCACCACCAAGGCGAGTTGTTTCCTCGCGTCGGGTTCATCGTCACGAGCATGAGCTTGCCCAGTCGGTCGCTGGTGCGCTTCTACAACAAGCGCGGCACGGCCGAGCAATGGATCAAGGAAGGCAAGCAGGCAACCCACTGGACACGGCTGTCCTGTCATCGTTTCCGGGCAAACGAGGTGCGTTTGCAGTTGAGCGTGTTGGCCTACAACCTGGGGAACCTGTGGCGGCGGCTGGGGCTGGCGCAGAGGATCAAGAACTGGTCGCTGACGAGCTTGCAGCATCGGTTGATGAAAACCGGAGGGCGGCTGGTCAAGCATGCCCGCTATTACTGGCTGCTGTTGGCCGAGGGGCATCTCAACCGCAAGCTGTTCGCTGAGATGCTGGGGCGGATCTGGGCGCTGCCTGTGCCAGGCGGGTAACGGGCGACGGCTGCGACGGAGAAGAGACGCTGGGTTGCTGAAGAGGGAACTACTCGGAGCCGTGTCGGCGAAAAGCCCTCCAGCGAGCTGGAACGCGGCGATCGAGCGGCATTCAGCGACCCAAACGGGAGCGAACGGAGCATCGATCGTGAGAGGAAGACGAAGACCTTGCACCCGAGCCGCGGATCGGAGTATCCTGACCATCGCGGGATGGCCAAAACGGAAATTCCAGCTCAAAGCCGTCCAGGCCTGGCAGCATGACATCGAGGACCACAAGGTCGTGACTATCCTCGACAGCCCGCCTCAAGCCACGCCTTCCTTCGTATTCACAGTCAAGGTGGAAGCCCTCCTGTTTGAGAAACTTCTCCAGGAGAACGCCCAACTCCACGTCGTCATCGATCAGCAGTACCTGCACTACCTCGAATGTAGCAGGGAAGACAAGTGTGGACCGTAAAGTTTTCTAAACAAAGCTTCACAAAGCTTTAACCTTGAGGCAACATCGTGTTCGCATTATCCCGGTATCCTGAAGAGGTTAGGGGTACCCGGATAAGAAGTTGTCGTGGTTAGACTCTCCACAGTCGCAGCGGTCGGCCTGTCAGCGGCCCTCGGATCCCTGTTCGCCGCTCAATCGACAACGCCAGGGACCGGGATTGCCCCGAGTCGCTTGATCGGACAGGTGACCTCCACAGACGTCGAGGAGGGGCAACTAACCGTCGAAACCGACAAAGGCGAAACTGTAAACGTCGGGATCGACACCTCGACTCGATGTATGCGCGTTCCTCCCGGCGAAACGGACCTGGCGAATGCGGTCCCCGCGGCGATCGCTGACATCAACGTCGGTGACCGAGTGCTGGCCCGGGTTCCTGCCTCTACGACCAGTTCACCCGCCGCCGCGAGCATGGTTCTGGTTATGCCCCGCGCCGACTTAGAGGAAAAGCGGCGGCAGGAACTGGACGATTGGAAGGCTCGCGGCGTCGTCGGGAGAATCGCTGCCGTTGATGCCGTGGCAAGGCAAATCCAGCTTGAAACGCGGTCTCTTCGGGAGACGAAGACAACGATTGTTGCCGTTCAGCGTGAGACCGGCATCCGTCGCTACGCACCCGGATCGATTCGCTTCCAGGACGCTCGCCTAAGTTCGTTCGAGGCACTGACGGTAGGCGATCAACTCTGGGTGTTGGGAGAAAGCCAAGAGAATCCCGAAGGGGCGCGGATCGCGGCGGAACAGCTCGTAGCCGGAGCGTTCCGTAACTTCGCGGCTACGGTTAAGGCCGTCCAGGCAAGCGAAGGCACGGTGAAAGTGAAAGACCTCGAGACAGGCAAAACCTTCGCGGTCCAAGTCGTCGAAGAATCCGAGCTGCGACGCCTCCCGGAGCGGATGGCGTGGTTTCTAGGCATGGCGCTACAGCGATCGAATGCCGGTGAAGGAGACCCTCCGCGGAACTTTCGCCGCGGCGGATCGGGGAGCGGCGGATCGCCTCCAGGTGGCGGTGGCGCGGGCGGGGGATCTGGACAGGGCCGGATGGGCGGGCGTCGCCCGGACGTGAACTTTCAGCAAGTCCTTCAGCGGGCGCCCCGGTTTCCCCTCGAGGAGCTGAAACCCGGAGAGCCGCTCATTGTGTCAAGCACCACGGGCGAGGGCGATACCGCGATCAGGGCCATCACGGTGGTAGCCGGTGTAGAGCCACTACTCGCTGCCTCCCCCGGGGGACTGGGTCCGCTCGGCGGTCCTTGGAGCATGAGTATCAACGTACCCCAGTAAAGCCATGACTGAACCAAAGCCTCGAGCTCGAAACCTGAACGTGCCAGGGAGACTCCTCGTGAGTCTCGCAAATTATAGCGAAAGGGCCCGTGTTCACACCGTAGGGGCACGGCATGCTGTGCCCGCGTTCCAAAGCCACTGTATTTTGCGAGCCTCGATAGTAGGGTTCGCCGTTCTGTTGGCGCTTAGCCTGACCTGCCCGGCAGCCGACGAACCTACGAAACCCGGCACGATCAGCGGACGTGTTCTCGATGAGACAGGAGCCGTCATTCCCGCCGCCACGGTCTTGGTGAGGAGCCAGAAGGGCGATACCCGGACCACTGCGGCAGACGGCCTCGGCACCTATGAGGTTAGCGGTCTTGCTCCGGGGCGGTATTCGGTCCGCGCGGTTGCCCCAGGCTATGTGCAGTCTGAGGAAATTCGGACGGAGATCGAAGCCGGCGCGGGCCAGAGCATCGATCTTCCCTTGCGCGTCTCTTTCGAGAAGCAGGAAGTAGCCGTGGAAGATGAGTCGTCAGAGGGCATCAGTGTCGACCCTCAAAGCGGTGTGGGAGCTATCATCCTGCGGGGAGACGATCTTGACGCCCTTTCGGATGACCCGGACGATCTCGCTGCCGACCTCCAGGCCCTCGCCGGGCCCTCCGCCGGCCCGAGCGGCGGCCAGATTTTTGTCGACGGGTTTTCCGGAGCCCGCCTGCCCCCGAAGCACTCGATTCGGGAGATCCGCATCAATTCCGATCCCTTCTCCGCTCAATACGATCAGTTGGGCTTCGGGCGCATCGAGGTGTTCACCAAACCGGGCAGCGACAAGTTCCGAGGCAACACGTTCCTCACCTTCAGCGACGAGAGCCTCAACTCCCGGAACCCGTTCGCTCCGAACCGCGCGCCCTACCAATCAAGACTCTACGGAGCTGATCTCAGCGGCCCGATCAACAAAAAGTCCTCCTTCTTTTTTGATGTCGAGCGCCGGGAAATCGACGACAACGCGGTTGTCAATGCAACCGTTTTGGACCCAAGCCTGTCGATCGTCCCGTTTAGTCTGGCGGTGGTCACGCCGCGGCGCCGCACATCGATCGGCCCGCGCCTCGACTACCAACTGGGCCAGAAGCACACCCTGGTGATGCGTTACCGTCACTTCCGAGACGACCTTGATGACAGAGGGGTCGGAGAATTCTCCCTGCCGTCTCTTGCCTACGACACCCTCCGATCAGGGCACACGGTCCAGGTGACCGAGACGGCCGTGCTCAGCGCGGAGACGGTGAACGAAACCCGGCTTCAGTTTCGGAGAAACCGGTTTGATCGGTCGGGAGACAACTCCATCCCTACGACGAACGTCCTCCAGGCGTTTCAGGACGGCGGCGCGCAGGTTGGGTTAGCGGAAAACAAAGTCGATAGCTGGGAGATCCAAAACTATACGACCCGTTCGCTGGGCGCGCATACCCTGAAGTTCGGCGTGCGCCTGCGAACAGCTAGCGTTTCGGACCTCTCGCCACAGAACTTTGGCGGAACGTTTACCTTTGGCGGCGGCTTCGCGCCTCAGCTCGACGCGAACAGCCAGGTCGTGGTCGACGCCTCGGGACAACCCGTGATGATCCCGATCACCTCCGTCGAGCGCTATCGCCGAACGGTTCTTTTCGAGCAGGAGGGGTTGACCGGAGAGCAGATTCGTAGTCTTGGCGGGGGCGCCACCCAATTCTCCATCGCCGGGGGAAACCCTGATGCCGGCGTCAATCAGGTGGATCTTGGTGTTTTCGTACTCGATGACTGGCGCGCGCGCCCCAACCTTTCCTTGAGCCTGGGCCTGCGCTACGAGGTCCAAACGAATATCAGTCAGGGGACGAATTTCGCGCCGCGAATCGGGGTGGCCTGGGCCCCGCGAGCCGGCGCGTCAGGCCGCGGCAAGACGGTTATCCGCGGGGGCTTCGGGATGTTCTACGACCGCGTCTCCCAGGACCTGACCTTGCAGTCGCTCCGCTTCAATGGTCTCACCCAGCAGCAATACATTGTTCGCAATCCCGACTTCTACCCTTTCGTTCCCTCGACCGACACCCTCGCCGATCTGCTGGCGCCGCAGACCATCCGGCGGCTGGCAGCGGATGCCCGGGCCCCTTACCTGATGCAGACGGCCATCGGCATCGAACGGCAGCTCCCGCGCCGCACCACGGCGGCTGCCACCTACACGCACACGCGCGGCGTGAATTTGCTGCGCAGCCGCAACATCAACGCACCCCTGCCGGGGAGCGGGGAACGCCCTTTCGGCAGTGACGACTTGTTCCAGTTCGAAACGACCGGGTTTATGCGCCAGAACCAATTGATCGCCAATGTCCGAACCCGCTTTCACTCCCGCGTGTCGTTGTTCGGCTTCTACTCCCTGAACAAGGCCAAGAGCGACACCGACGGCGTGGGCAGCTTTCCGGCTAACCAATACGACCTCAGCACCGAATATGGCCGCTCCGCCCTGGACATCCGACACCGCTTCGGAATGGGTGGATCGATCACCGGGCCCGGCGGGCTGCGATTCAGCCCGTTCATCATCCTGCGCTCCGGGATACCCTTCAACATCACCACCGGCGGGGACAACAACGCGGATCTGATGTTCACCGACCGTCCGGCACTGGCGACCGACCCGAACGACCCAAACGTCATTGCCACTCGCTTCGGCATTTTCGACCCGACTCCCGACCCGGGCGCTGCCGTCATTGCGCGGAACTTTGGAGAGGGGCCTTCTTACTCAGCGATTAACTTCCGAATCAGCAGGACGTTCGGCTTCGGAAAGAAGGCAGCCGCCTCAGCGGACGCATCGGGAGGTCGCAGGCCTGGCGACGGGATCATGATTGGAGGCCCTCGGCGTGGCCGGCGCGGCGGTCGCCACGGTAGAGGACGCGGTGGGCCCTTCGGAGGTGGCAGTTCCGAACAACGCTACAGCCTTACGTTTTCCATTTCCGTTCGGAACATTCTCAACACAACCAACCCGGCCGCCCCGATCGGAAACTTGACCTCAGAGCTGTTCGGACAGTCCAATGCCT
Organism: Bryobacterales bacterium; assembly: GCA_965248205.1. Classification (GTDB taxonomy): domain Bacteria; phylum Acidobacteriota; class Terriglobia; order Bryobacterales; family UBA6623. The sequence continues at coordinate 2,823,231 of CBDFIS010000006.1, read as the reverse complement.
CGGCAGGCTTTGGGCGAGGCAGCTCGGGCGCCGGGAACCGTACGGTTCGTCTGCAGATGCGATTCGGTTTCTGAATAGTGAACCGTGCCCCGGACGCACGCGTCCGATTGAACCCCTGAAAAACGAGTGATCGGGTGCGTGACCAGCTTGGGCAACGGTCAGTTCTCCGTTGCTCGCACGCTCTCCGGCGTTGCGCGCTTCGCGCCGGGCCGCTTATGCTCGGACTATGGCAAAAAACAAAGTTTCAAGGCGCAAGCTCTTGGCGGGCTCGTGGGCAGCTGCGGCTTCGGGCATGGCGGCGTCCGGCGCGGAGGGGGGTGGCCCGGATCGAGCTGAGCAACCTCAGGGCGGGATCTGGGAAAGACCGCCCGACCAGCGCGATAGGGGGAACCGCCGCAACCTGATCCTGCTCAACGTCGACACCTTCCGGGCGGATAATCTGCAGTGCTACGGAGGGAATGGGCTCGTCCAGTGCCCTCGCCTAGACCGGTTTGCCGAAGACAGCGTCATCTTTGACGACGTCTACCCAGAGGGCATGCCGACCATCCCCACTCGCCGTGTGTTGTGGACGGGCCGCCGTATCCTCCCCCTCTCCTACTACCACCAACATGAGCCGGTTCAATTGCCGGGCTGGCACGAGCTGTTCTACGAAGACCAGACCCTGGCCGAGACTCTGCATGAATCGGACTACCACACGGTTCTCATCGCGGATATTCCGCACCTGCAGCGGCCCGGGAAGAACTTCCACCGTGGCTACCGGTATTGCGAGTGGGTCCGTGGGCACGAGGTAGACTACTACGCCCAGGCCCCCCACCAGACCCCGGACCTCGGCCACATCTTCCCGGAGAGCTATCTCAAGCTGCCCGAGTTGGACAACCCGCGGACCCGCTGGTTTCTGAACCAGTACAACGCCAACCGGCGGCGCTACGAGAAAGAGTGCGAAGCCCTAATCGAGCTTACCGCGAAGAATGTCATCGGCTGGCTCAAGCGCAACCATGCTGAGAGCCCATTCTTCTTGCATATGGAAGCGTTTGATCCCCACGAGCCGTGGGATCCGCCCAAGCGTTTCCTCGATCCCTATTTGCCCAACGCCGAGGGGCCCGCGTGGTGGGAGCCGCCGTACGCGGATATCGAGGTCCCGGAAGACGGCGTCAAGCGGCTCCGCGCCAACTACGCCGGCGAGTCGATGTGCGTTGATTATTGGGTGGGAGAGATTCTAACAGCGATCGAAGAGCTAGGCCTCTACGACAACTCGATCGTTGTCTTCACGTCGGATCACGGTGCCCTACTAGGAGAGCAAGGTCAGTTTCTCAAGGGGCCGGAACGCATCCGAGGTCAAGTAACGCACAATCCGTTGTTGGTGCGGCTCCCGAACAAAGAACAGGGCGGCAAGCACGTGAAGGGCTTTGTTCACCATCCCGACATCGTGCCGACCTTGATGGGACTGCTGGGACTCGACCCGCCGCCGCGCGCCACGGGAAACAATGTCTGGCCGTTGGTCAAGGGTGAGACCAACAGCTTTCACGACTATCTAGTCCAAGGGTATGGTTGGATCGGCGCGGTCCGAACCGTCGAATGGAACTTCAGCCGGGTCGTCGACCCCGAGCGCTACCAAAAAGAATACAAGCCGCAGCTCTACAACCTGGAGAAAGACCCGCAGGAGCTGACGAATGTTGCGGACCAGTATCCGGATGTGGTCAACGATCTGTCGGCGAAGTTGATTGACTATATCGAAGCAGGCAACGGCCTGACCGGCGGCAGCTTTCACGCTCGCGAGGGTCATCGGCCGCCCGAAGAGTACGCCTCGCTTACCTACGGGCGGTAACTTCTGACAGAGGGCGGCAATCACAGGAATCAAGCAAGGTCTGGCGTATCTCCATCGGGCAGTCGAGAGAGGGCCGCGCTCGGGGAAACCGATGAAGCATTCCGACAGCTTGATGCTTCCGCTCAGACTTGCCACGGCCAACTAACGCGCCTTTCGATGCCTCTCGATTTTGCGCAGGAAGCCGGGGCGCTCGAGCACTTCGGGGTTGACCACGTTGACGGGGATCTCTCCCCGGGAGACGGCGAGAGCGCCCTCGCAATCAGCACGGCCCATATCACGGAATAGTTCTTCGGTCCAACCCACTGAGTGGGACGTCAGAACCACGTTTTCAAGACCTACTAGGGGGGAATCGGGATCGAGGGGCTCCTTTTCAAAAACGTCCAACGCCGCGGCCCGGATCACACCATCCTGCAAAGCTTTGACGAGCGCCCCTTCGTCGACGATGGGACCGCGTGCGGTGTTGATCAACACAGAGTCGGGTTTCATCATTTGGAGCTCGCGCTCCCCGACCATGTGACGGGTCTCCTCCGTCAAAGGGCAGTTGACAAGCACATAGTCCGATCGCCGGAGCACCTCTTCGAGCGAGACGAGATCAACGCCCAACTCCGTACCTCGGCTGGGATCCACACAGGGATCGACGGCGAGAAAACTGCCCACGTCGAATGGTCGAAGAAGCCGGACCACCTCGGAAGCAATATTCCCCAGACCAATCGATCCCACCACGCGGTCTCGCGGTTCCGTTCCTAGCCTGCGCGTGCTTTGGGTCCACTCGCCCTGGCGAATCAGGCGGTCTTTCCAAACGAGATTATGGGACAGGGCGAGAATGAAGAGGACAATCGATTCGGCCATCGGGCGTCTCACGGCCGACGGTGTAATGAAGACTGCGACGTCGGCCGCTGTACACGCCGCCAGGTCCACGTTGTCGTAACCGACACCGCAGCGCCCAATGGCCGTGAGCTTTTCCGCCCCGACCAACGCAGCGGCGGTGACACGCGGCTTGAGCGAGATCACGGCATCGTAGGCCGTAAGCTGTCCAGGCGCATACTCGGGCTTGTATTCGTCTATAAATTCGTAGGAAACGCGAGGATCGTTATCGAGCAGCGACAGGCCAAGATCCGGGAACACGAGTTGCCGGTCCGCATCCAAAAAATCCGCTGAGAGACCGATTCGAAATTTCTCGCTGTCTGGCATTTACGGGGATACCTCCTTAGCAAAAGAATCAGCGCCGGCGCGGCAGAGATCAAGCCGGCATTTGTCCCACTGCATCGCGGCTCCCCTCAAGTACGCCCGCCGCAGGCTACAACGGTCTGGCCCGTCACGAACCCGGAATCCTCCGACAACAGAAACTTCACGACGGAGGCGATCTCACCCGGTTCGGCCATGCGCCCCATCGGCGTGACGGCGATAATTTGCTCCACAAGCCCCGGGTTGGACGAGCGAGCCAGGTCGGTATCCGTTAATCCCGGAGCGACGCAGTTGACGCGGACGTTGAACGGCGCGAACGCTTCGGCGCAGTGTCTTGTGAAGGCAATCACAGCCGCTTTGGTCGTGGCGTAGTGAATCATGTCTTTCTTGAGCGCGATAGCCGCCAGCGAAGACACGTTGACGATGCGGCCATAGCGTTGCTTGATCATTTCGTCCTTGACTGACCAGGTGGTGAGAAAGGGACCGTCCACGTTCACTTCGAACATCCGCTTCCAATCGGCAAAGGTAAGCTTGGAGTGCGGCGTGTTTTCTGCGATGGCGGCATTGTTCACCAGCAAGTCGATACCGCCTAGCCGCTCGCGCACGTTGGACATCATCTTCTCGACCTGGTCGTACTGGGAAATGTCCGCCTGAACGATGATCGCTTGGTTGGCAGCTTCGCCGAGCAAGGCCAGGGTTTCGCGAGCCGCCGTTTCGTTCCGTTCGTAGTTGATCGCCACCTTGGCACCGTTTTCGGCCAGCATCACGCAGATCGCTCGTCCGATCCCGCGGGCGCCCCCCGTCACAACCGCCGTGCGACCTTCGAAAATTCGTTTGCTCATGTTCAGGATTTAGATACCTGCGGTCGGAGCGCCTTCGTCGCACGCAGATCATAGCACCCTAACGAACGAGGCCGGCTGTACCGGGGGGTTGATCTTGGCCGAGCGGCTGTGCGGGCATGGTCTCCGTTGGCCAGGAAGTTGTTGTTTCCATGGCGGTTCGACGAGATTGGGTTTGTTTGGTTTTTTGTGGTTGAAGTGTTTCCAGGCGTCGAGATGAGTCTCGACGCGGCACGCTGAGAGCGTGCGCCACAGAAGGGTCGGACTCTCGCACTTGGCGGGAATGTTGGTTCCCGGCGCGGTGCGAAGAAGCGGCTCCCGAGAGACTGGTGCTAGCGGTTAGGGGCGGGACGGAGCAAAGGCCGCGGATCTCAACAGCGAGATCCGCGCTACGGGTTTCGTCGCTAGAAGCCATTGATTCCATAGCGGTTCGACGAGATTGGGTTTGTTTGGTCATTTCCGTGAGTGCGGCCTGTGGGTTTGGGTGATCGGTGGTGTCGGAGGGCGGGTCGCGGGACCGAATCACGAGAGGCTCGGAAGCCGATGCGGGCAGCCGTCGGGCTTGGAGGATCGATCGGGGGCGGGGCCTGGGCGGGTACGTATCTCCCGCGGTAGGGGTCTGGATCGACGCGGGTATAGGAGCCGGCAGAGGAGCGGGCCTGGTGGGCCTCACGCTCGTCGCGGCGCAGGTCGCGGAGTTGCTTGACGGCGCGGAAGAAGCGGCGGCTGAGATGTCCGTCGTATCGAGCTAGGTGACCGAGGGAGTCGGTCCGATCAATAATCGCCGAGCCGAGCAGTAGGGTCTCGCCGTCGTAGCCGGGCTGCAATCTCTCGGGATGAAGCCTTTCCATCACGCGGCGCTTTTCGGCGAGGGAAGCGGCCAGGAAGCCGGTTTCCAGGCGCGTGAGGCGGCGCATGCGCCATTGGGCGTCGGCGATTTGGCGGACGAGTTCGAATTCGAGTGAGTTGGTGGGTTGGATGTCGGCTTCGAGGGCCGAGAGCTGGCTGTCGAAGTCGGCGGGGTCCTCACCGGGCAGGACGGTGTCGCGGGCGAGGAGTCCGTGTTTGAGGGCGTTCGTTGCGACCCGGGTCTTACCTTCCTCGGTGCGTGGACCGGTGGATTTCTTGGCGTTATTTCGATTAGCGGTGATTTGTGCCTTTGTCGACATGATGATTGTTCCTTTCGGTGGGGCGCTGGGCCGGTGGAGACAGGCACCGGGGAACGACTTACCCCACGAGCAACAAGAGTCCGTGTGTAGCGAAGGCTTGGCGGGCGAGAAGGTTTTCAACGTTGCCTGTCCCCTGCGAGCGGCGGCCGGTCTGGTGACCGGGTGCTCCGATTCCAGCGTACGGTGGGGTTCCAGAGTTAGAAGGGGTCGGGTGGGGTAAGTGCCGTGGAATGAGGGAGATGAGATTTTGGAAGTGGCGTGACTGGTGGAGGTTTTGTGCGGCCCCGGACACGGCAAACAGGCGCGACGCTGACTGGTCCTGCGCCCTTTCAGGGCTGGCCTAGGGCCCTGCCGACCCAGGCTTTCGCTTCGCTTCACCCTGGGCTATGATCCGCGCGGCGCTTCGCGCCTTGTCGTCACAACAGAGACAACGGCAGCCGCAAGTCTCGGCAAAACGACCGCCGAGCCATGCGCTACACAGGGTCTCGGGCCAGCAACCAAGGTCATTCGCGGCCTTGACCGCGGACTGCCGTCCGCGGCTCCGCTTCTGTTTTGCGAGAGGGCGATGTCGTAAGCGTCGGTCGGTCGATGGCCGATTTAGGCCCCACCCCTGGCCCCGACTGGCCGCTGGAGGCGGCCGAGCGCCCAAAAAGAACGACCGGTGTGCGTGGGGCGACCAGCCGTGAAACGGCTGACCTGGCGACGGCTCAGTAAAGCCGAGTGAACGCCGAGTGAACGCGGCTCGAACATCATGCGAGCGGTCACACTCCGTTCGTAAAAGATGACCCAGCACAGCACGGCTAGCCGGGTTCACGTTTAAAACTGTTCATTTGACGATTGCCTTGAACGGCGCTGACGGGCGGCGTCGTGAAGTAGCAACCGCCAGCCGAGGGGTGAGGAGTATCAACGACCGCGGAGCCGAACTGCCCCAAGCGTCGAGAGGGTCTCGACGCGACACACTGAGAGTGTGCGCCACAACGGCAAAAGGCCGCGGATCTGGCGGGCGATGAACCGATAGCGCGAAAGTGAAGTGATATCACGCCCGCCGAGATCCTCGCTACGGGGCTGACAGATTCGCGGCAAGGCACAAACAAGAAGTTCCTTTCTTTCCCGAGAAAAGGACCCAGACGAGCTGACGAACGCAGCCGAGAAGTAGCTTAAAATGGGACACTAGTGGGACCACCAATGTTTAGGCGCCTGATAGACAGCCTGATAGACAAATGGTTGTTATCGACGAATCCCCTTTACCGGGCGGCCCGCGAGGTCATTCGGCGAGACACCCAGAATGACGCGAGTCTTGGACTGAGCGAATACGAAAGTCAGAAATACAAGGAAGTCCAGGCCACTGACATTCTGAAGAGTGTGGAAGAGGTCGGGCTGGCGGAAGACCCCGTTATGGCCAATCGGGAGAAGCTGGCTGAGAGCGTGCTGCTGTGGGCCAGGTATCAGGTCCTGATCTTACCCTCGGAAAACGAAGAGGACGTAACAGGATTGAGGGGAAAGCCTGGTATAACAGGCGAGTTGAAAGCTCATCTCCGAGACATAGTAAAAGCGGACGAAGAACTAAAAAAACTCGCTTCGAGTCTGACATCAGAACGAGACATTGATCAAGCCTGCTGGGTTCTGTGCTGGTCATCCCATTTGAAGGCAGGGGTGTTTCAAGCGCTACGAGTTCCATTGAAGGACTGTCATCCAGACCCTGCGAAGGACTGGTACAGGCCGTTCGTTGAAGCCATGTGCGCTTGGGAAGAGCATAACTATCGAGAGGCGGTTGGCCTACCCGACGTTCTTTCAGAACAAGAGGGTCCCCTAGCACCACTCAAATATTCAGGATTCATGAACTTGGTCATGAGTGGGGCGAAATATCCGAATTTTGAGTTCCAAAACTTTCTGCGTGACAGTTCGTAAACCGTTGTTGTTCGTTAAGAATCTAGTACCCGTCTCACCGTCTTTGCCGGGATGAAAGTGGAACTTCGAGGCGTCGAGCACCAGGCCGTTCAAGCGAAGCTCTTCCACGCTATCCCACTCACCCTCGCCGAGTGCCACCATCAGGATCGTGACGTTGTTTGTGGTATCGTCATCGCGCAGCACGATGTTGCCCGCGACCAGGTGGCGCCCGTAGGCCAGCGCCACGGGCTTGTTCAGTTGCGCCGTGAGGCGATCGAGAAGTTCGGTGGTGATCTGCGGCATGACCACTAGCTCGCGGCAGGGTTCCCGCGCTCGGAAAGGATCGCTTGGTTACTAGCTCGGTACTTTCTGCGACGCCGATTATCCTCGCGAAGTATCAACGACAACAGGTAGTACAGGAGTCGTTTCTGATCCTCACTGAAAGACCAGTCGAAAACGTCTGCAAGCCCATGGAAAAGGTCCTTTTTTGCAAAACGCTTGCTGAGATGGGAGAATTCATGCTCTAGGTTTAGACCTTTCACCTCTCGGAGGTGAATCTCGCCGTACTTGCGCCCCTCCACCTTGGCAGACTGGGCCATTTGCTTGTATGTTCTGAGGTCGAGGTCTAGCTCGGGGTGGATGGCTTTACCTTGCGCTTTCAATGCTGCCGCATCATCCTTTAGGGCTTCCAACTTCGAGTGGATTCGGTAGCAATGGCCGCAGAGGGCCCTTGCGCGAATCTTTTCTTTGGGATGTTTACACCAATGGCACCTATCTCCAATGTGTGCTGCTTCCAAGAACGTCGTTGCGTACTCCCGCGCCGGTGTATTTGTTTCCTTTTTCACAGAAACTCCTCGTAGTGGGGCTGAAGCTCGCCGCCGAACCGCAGCAGTGGGTCCACCGGGTCGGGTTGCGGAGCCGGAGGTACCAACCGGTCGAGAGCAAAGTCGGGGGCGTCTTGGCGGCTCAGCAGCGGTGAGTAAACATAGCTGCGTCCTAGTTTTTCCCGCCGCAGGCCCCCCTTCTTGGTCAGCCGATCGATGAATTCCTCCTTGGAACGTGATCCAACAATGGACCGAGTTCGGGGGCGTCCAGGAACCCTACCCCCAGAAATCAGCGATGGCCCGGTTGACTTCGGCGGCGGCCTCCATCTGGACCATGTGGCCGCTTCCCGAAATGATCTGGGTCTTGACGTTGGCAGGAAGTCCCTCGGCGTGGGAGGCAGGTAGGATTCGGTCTTCCGAGCCCCAAATGACTTGCATGGGCATCGACAACTCACCGAGCCGATCGCGTAGCACTGCTGCTTGCCGGCCCGTGGGAAAAAACTGATCGGCGATGGTGCGTAAGGCTGAGTCCACCCCGTCGAGGCGTTTGTATTTGAGAATGTCGTCGATGAGCTGCCGTCCTACAAGCCCTGAATCGGCAAATAGCTTTTCGAGGTGCGGCTTGATGTCCCTGCGGCGACCGGCGGTGATAAAGCCTTCGATATAGTCGCCGTCAATCTGCGGACCCAGTCCGGCGGACGCGAGCAAGGCGAGCGAAAGCGCCCGGTCCGGATGGGCTAGCGCAAAGTCCAGCGCAATAGCGCCGCCCAGGGAGTGGCCCACCAAGTGTGCCTTCTCCGCGCCGACGGCGTCCATGAATCCTCTAAGGGTCTTTGTGAACTCGCCCAGGGTTCCGCCGCCAACCTGTTTGGACGAACCGCCGTGTCCGGGGAGGTCGAGAGCGTAGACGGTGCGATTTGCGGCGAGAGCCTCGTGATTGAAGAGCCAATTGTTTAGGTCGCCACCGAAACCATGAATGAGAATCGCCGGATCGCCGCCTTCACCCCGCCGGAGATAGCGCAGGGTGCGGCCCTCGACTTCGACAGTCTCGGGCGCCGGGCCGGCCGAATCCTCGTCGGCCTCCGGGGGCACGAAACTTGCCTGGAAATCAGTGACAAAAGTCTCGATGTCCGCGCTCGTAAGCGAGGCGTCAGCGATCACTGCCACCAGCCCCGCCACGGGCACCATCTCGCCAACTCGCGCAACGTGCCGCAAGACGCCCGATTCGGTAACCTCGAGACCGCCGGCTATCTTCTCCGTTTCTATCTCCGCTACCTCAATACCGGGGCTTACCTCGGTCCCTTCCTCGACGAGCCAAGCGACGACCTTGCCCTCCGTCATAGAGAGCCCCCATTTGGGCATCGTCACTTTATGGATGGGCGGTGCGCTCATGCTGCGTACGCCATCACCTCGCGAACGGTCGTTGCGACCTTGCCGGAATTGGGAATGTAGCTGTCTTCGAGAACTGGGCTGAACGGCACCGGCGTATGAGGAGGAGTTACCATCTTGATCGGCGCCTTGAGGTCGCCAAACGCTTTTTGGGCGACCAGCGCGGAAATGTCGGTGGCGATGTTGCACCTCGGTGTCGCTTCGTCGACGATGACGAGCCGGCCTGTGTTCTCCACGCTTTCGAGAATCGTGTCCTCATCGAGCGGCGAAGTAGTTCTGGGATCGATGATTTCGCACTCGATGCCGTCCTTGGCCAACTCATCCGCAGCCTGAGAGGCCATGTGCACCATCCGTCCCAGCGCTACGACCGTGACGTCACCGCCTTCGCGCACGAAGTTGGCTTCCCCGAAAGGCAGGGCATAGGATTCCTCGGGCACTTCCCCCTCGGTCTGATACAGTGCCTTGTGCTCGCAAAAGATGACCGGGTCATTGTCGCGGATCGCTTGGGTCAGCAAGCCCTTGGCATCATACGGCGTCGAGGGAACCACGCATTTCAGCCCCGGAATATGCGTGAAGACGGGGTAGAGACACTGCGAGTGCTGCGCCGCCGCGCGAAGGCCGGCCCCGAACATGGTGCGGATAACAACCGGGGTGACCGCCCGGCCGCCAAACATATAACGGAACTTCGCGGCCTGGTTGAAGATCTGGTCGAAACAAACACCCATGAAATCGATGAACATCAGCTCAGCAACCGGGCGCAAGCCGGCCGTGGCCGCTCCGATGGCGGCGCCTACGAACGCCGATTCGGTGATCGGCGTGTCCATGACACGGTCGCCGAATTTGGTCCACAAGCCCTTAGTGATTCCGAGCGGACCGCCCCAGGCGTCCATCTCGCCGTCGGCGCCACTACCGCCCGCGACGTCTTCACCCATGATGATGACCGACTCGTCGCGCTCCATCTCCTGGGCCAGAGCTTCCCTTATGGCCTGTTGAAAGGTGATTTTCCTAGCCATTGCATGTTTCCCTTCTGTAGTTATTACGGTCCGCTGCGGACAGGCACCGTCGTGGCAAAAAATGGGACAGTCACCGATTTTCGTCCTCTAAGCCATACGGGGAAAAAAGCAGTTGAAGAAGCGGAAATCGGATGACAGTCCCTATTTTTTGCCCAACTTAGCTTCTACCACGGGCTGCTAGGGCCCCAACTAGGGAGCCCGGCGGCGTTGCCCGTGGCTTCCAGACCGGCGCGGCCGGCTTTAGTACTCTACATAAACGTCGGTCTCTAGATCCTCAACACCGGGTTCAGCCGCGGCCTTTGCTTTCGTGACGGCGTCGTCGATCAGAGCTTTCGCTTCCTCGTCGATCTTCGCCAGCTCCTCAGAAGTCACCAATGAGGATGAGGTGAGGGACTGAGCCAAGTTCTCAATGCAGTCCCGGGTTTCCCGAAGATTCTTGACTTCGTCAGGGCCGCGGTAGGTTTGGGAGTCGCCTTCGAAGTGGCCGAAGTAGCGATTGACTTTGCATTCAATCAAGGTCGGGCCGCCTCCCTCGCGGGCGCGGCCGATCGCCTCTTGTGCCGCATCATAAACGGCGCAGAAGTCATGTCCATCAACCGTCACTCCCGGCATGTCGAACCCTTTTGCCCTTTCAGCCACGTCGGTGCCGGCTACCGAGTATTTGCTCGAGGTGGCCTCGGCATAGCCATTGTTCTCGACAACGAAAACACAAGGCAGTTGCCATACCGAAGCCAGGTTGAGGCTTTCGAGCGTTGTACCCTGATTCGATCCGCCGTCACCCACGAACACCACGGCAACGCCCTTGGTGCCGAGCTTTTTGGCGGCCAGCGCCGCGCCACACGCCAGGGGCGGGCCGCCGCCGACGATACCATTGGCTCCCATCATGCCTACTTCGAGGTCAGCAATATGCATGGACCCGCCCTTGCCCGCGCACAGGCCATCTTTCTTGCCGTAAATCTCAGCCATCATCCCATGGATGTCACAACCTTTCGCGATGCAGTGGCCGTGGCCGCGATGCGTGCTGGCGATCTTGTCGTTGTCGTCGAGGTGCAGGCAAACACCGACGGCAACCGCCTCCTCACCGGCATACAGATGGACGAACCCCGGAATTTCTCCCGTCGCGAACTCGACGTGGAGGCGCTCCTCGAATTCACGGATCGTTCTCATGTTGCGATAGGCCTTGAGTAACTGTTCTTTGGTGATTTCCATACTCTCTCTCCGTCAGGCTGGTGAGTTAGAGTGGCTCGGGACGTATTCCTACCGAATCACTCAGTGTCTCCAGGTCGGGCTTGGTCTGCCATTGAATTCTATCTTCCGCGGGTGGCGACCCGCAACGCTGTGACGCCAACTGTTCGCGATAATCTAGGCCGGTTTCGCGGTTTGTGTCGCGCCGTAGCTACGCTTTTGGGGTGGTAGAAGCGCTAACCTACTTTCCGGTGCAAAAAGGGGGAACTGGGTGGTGGCTGGGTACAGTCAGTCAATTTCGCGTCCCGATACGCCCGTAACTTGTTGAATTCTTTGACGGCGCGAAATTGGTGACAGTCCCCGCCATGAGCGGTATGCGTATTTTGCACCGGAAAGTAACTAGGAGTGATGCGCCCGCGGAGGTTTCACCTGCTTCCGCCGTTCCATGTAGTCCGCGAGAGCCTCGTCCAAGGGTGGCATCTTCGCCACGCCCAGTCGCTCGATCTTCGCGTTTGACAGGCCCGAACGCATGGGGCGCCGCGCGGGCGTGGAAAACTCACGGTGATTGGTAGGTTGTATGTCGGCTTCCAAACCACTTGCGGCGAGGATTTTCAAAGCGTATTGATACCAAGAGATAAGCGTCCCTCCGCCCAAATGGTAGAGACCGAACACACCAGCCTCGAGTAAGTCGATCGAGCGGGAGGCCAGGGCCGGTGCGTAAGTGGGAGTCGCGAAAAAGTCTTCGACCACCCGCAGTGAGCTACCCTCGGCCGCTTTCCGGAGGACCAGCTCAGGAAAATTGCCGCGACTCGTATGTCGTCCCGCCGGACCAAAAACACCAGCCACGCGCACAACGTACAACTTTTCGAGGCAAGCTTGGGCATAAAGCTCACCCGCCAACTTTGAAACCCCGTACGCGGAAGGTGGACTGGGAAGATCCTCTTCAACGTAATGGTCTTCCTTTTTCCCATCGAAGACGTGATCAGTCGAGAAGTGCATCAGCACGGCGCGGTGTTGGCGGCAGGCCGCGGCTAAGGAACGCACCGCCAGCCCGTTGATCCGCATCGCCACCTCGGGCTCCTGTTCGGCCAGATCCACGTGGTTATAAGCGGCGGCATTGATGACCCACGCGGGGGAATGGTCTTGAAAGGCTCGTTCGATCGCCTGCTCCTTGGTAATGTCAAGCTCTTGCCGGCTTAGTCCGACAACAGTTTGGCCGCGCCGCCGCAACTCAGCAACTAGCTCCGTACCGAGCTGCCCTCCTGCTCCTAGCACAACCGTCCGCAAACTGGTGCTCTCCTTGGACCGCGAGTATGAGCGGCGCTCAGATTTCCACCGCGACGTCTTTCAGGTAGTATAGAATTCCTTCCGCCAAAAACACACTCCCCGATAGAAAGCGGTCTAAGCCGACTTGTGAAAAGGATCGAGTGGATACTCCGGATTGCCATGTGCGGGGAGTTTCTCGGCCACGGCGTTTTCGCCTACCAAGCCGCTCCTCATTTCCGGTTATTGATCATGGGATCATTGGGAGTCTCTGAGGAAACGGCGGCGACGGTCCTCCCGGTGATCGGGACCATCGATTTTTTGATCGCAGCCCTGGTTCTGGTCAAACCGATCCGAGCCGTGCTGCTGTGGGGAGCTATTTGGGGGCTGCTCACGGGACTGGCGCGCCCTCTTTCAGGCAAGGAAATTTGGGATTTCGTGGAGCGCTGGCCTAATTGGGGCATTCCCCTAGCGTTGCTGTTTGTTCGTGGGATTCCTAGCAATTGGAGAGGCTGGCTGCGGTAAGGCGGAGCGCGATTTTCTGGGATCGACGGCTGCTCGCGAACGGCTGGCTCAGGGGCTCGGTGGAAGGCGCTCCTGCCCCTCCCGCTCGGTCACCGGCGGCCGCGGAGGATTGCAGGCTAGGAACACCAGCGGTTGATGAACCATTCCGTCTCTCGAACGTCGCAGAGCCGCAGGTTTGGACCCTCTTCCCGCAGAAGGCCAGCCAGCGAGTTCAGGTGGCTCCAGCCGCAAATCACGAGCGCATTGTGCCTCCGGCCGCGGTGATGCCTCAGCTTTTCGTACATGAATCGCTCTCGGCGCGCGTGCCAGTGAGCGATTTGCCGCGAAAGGTAGTGCGCGTTCGGTTTGAGATAGTCGGCCGGGATTCCCAGCTCGCGCCTGTCTTTCTTGACAGCATTGATGTTGACGTACTCGCATCCGTGGGTTTCGGCGAGTCGTTGAGCGACGGTTTTTTCGAAGGCTCGTGTCTCCTCACCGATCAGATCGATAGCGTGGCTGTCGATCAGCCCCTCCAACATCCGCGAAAAATGACGCTTCTGACCGCGTTCGATCTCGACGTCGCCAATACCGAGGCTGGCCGTGGGCTGCAAGCTGTGTTCGCAGCCTACCAAGACAATGGTGGCTCGCAAGCTTTGCGTCTGTCTCCAGAGTTCGCCGATGCACCGGAGTGCTTGGTTGCATAGATTCACGATAGATTATGGGCCGACAAACCCTGGGCGGCCCCCTCACGGGTGTGTGAAAAAACCCTGGGTACAGTCCCCGCGCCTCTCGCAAGTCATTGATAAAGCGCCCCGTCCGTGCATAGCGCTTGGACAGTCCCGGGTTTTTTCACACACCCTCACGGCCGCGGCTCGGAAAGACTCTGCGAACAAATCACTTCCGGGCCGGACGGACGATCGTATGGTCCTGCGAGAAAGGACTTCTCAAACAACGCGAACTTGTGAGACCAAGCCCTAGCCAAACCTGCAACGAAACACCTGTCTGTGCGGCCCCGCAACCACGGCCAGATCGCATTGGGACTCTTATCGGTCGATAGGCGAGAATCGCGCCGAAGCGCATGAGCGCCGGCTGCGGGGGGGCTTGCCGGCCAACTCGTAGCGGCAACGTCGGGCGTTCCGCGGGACCGCCTTTACGTTAGCTTGTGAGACCCGGGGTTCAGGAGGAACTTCTTGCTGTGACGGCTGCAGGGTGTTCGCTGCTAGGCGGCCAAGGACCGGCAAGATTGCCGGTCCCTACTGAGCGCCGACGTTGTCGGGAAGCTCCGCGGTCAGCGCTTCCATAAACGTCACTAGGGCGTCGCGCTCCTTTCGAGTCAGGTGGTCCAGCTCCTTGAGCTCTTTGTCGCGCCAGGGGTTAGAGTTGCCGGCGCCGATGTAGAAGTCGACGACGTCTTTCAAAGTCTTCAGGCTACCGTCGTGCATGTAGGGCGCCGACTGCGCTATGTTTCGCAGCGTGGGAGTTTTGAAGGCGCCCTGGTCCGCATCGTGCTTGGTCACTTCATAACGACCGAGGTCGGTCAGCTCACCCTCGTCATCCACGCCGACGCCCAAGTTGTGGAACTTGTTGTCGGCAAACAGGGCTGACTTTTCGTCGATGGTGTGACAAACCGCGCAGTTCCCTTTTTCCTCGTTGCGGAAAACTTCCAGACCGAGCTTGGCGGACTCGCTCAACGCCGACTCATCTCCGCCGTACATATAGCGGTCGAAAGCCGAGTTGCCACTGAGCACCGTTCGCTCGAAAGAAGCGATCGACTTGACGACCTTGTCGAACGTCACGGGACCCGGCCCGTAGGCTTTTTCAAACTGCGCGACGTAGCCAGGGTCACTGGAGAGTTTCTCCACAACGGCTTCGGCGGTGTGCGCCATCTCAATAGGATTCTGCATCGGTCCGCCGGCCTGGTCTTCGAGGCTCGCGGCTCGCCCGTCCCAGAACTGGGTCGTGTAGTAGGCAGCGTTGATCACGCTGGGCGCCTGCCGTCCGCCTTTTTTGCCGCCGACGCCACTCGAAAACTGGTCTGGATCAGCGAAGCCCGCATCAGGCCGGTGACAGGAGGCGCATGCGATCGTTCCGTCCGCCGACAACATCGTGTCGTAGTAGAGGCGCCGTCCCAGCTCGATGGCCTCCGCCGTCGGCGGGTTGTCGTCGGGGATTGGCAACGGCGGCAGCCCCAGCGGAACAGAGATTTCAATGGGCTGCCCGATCGGCTTCGCCGCCGGGGCAGCAACTTCGGGTGGCGGTTCCGGAGCACACGAAATGCCAACAATGACGATCGCGGAAACAAGCATTGCAAACAATTTGAAACGGGCAGCGGCTGTCACAATTCACCTCCAGTTCGATGATGCTTCCGGGGACCCTCGTTGCTGTGAGTAGGGCGGAACAAGCCTTTAATGATTGTTGCCTTCGAGGTCCATTGTCAACTGTTGCCAGCCGGCCGGTCAGGTTATTGGCGAGGCGACAGGCAATCCGGTGGTCGGTAATCGATCTCCCTGCGGCGGGGGCGAGGTCGCCGGCTCGAAACGTGTCCGGGGCCTGTTTCGGGTGCGGCCAGCCGTTGTGTCGCCCATTGCGGGGCCAGTTCGACGTCACCGCTTCAATTGACACCCCTCAGACGGGCGGCTATCCTGGATAAGAGTCGTAAATCTTCGAAGGGATTTCTCTTGGCAAATACGCGTTCCGCGATCAAGCGCATCCGTCAGACGGCGCGGCAAACGGAGGTCAATCGCCGCAACAGGAGTCGGATGCGAACCCAAGTCAAGAAGCTCGAACAAGCTCTTGCCGATAAAGATGCCGCCGCCGCTCAGCAGCTACTGAACCCTACTCTCAGCATCGTGGACAAGTCGGTACAGAAGGGCGTGCTGAAGAAAAACACCGCCTCGCGTATGAAGTCCCGGCTCACTATCCTCGCCAAAACCCTCGCGTCAAAAGCCGGCTGAATCCGGCCCGGCTAGCCGGTCAGCCGCACCACGAGTTGCTCCATGATGATGCGGTCCTCGGGCCGTTCGCGTCGAAGATCTCTGTCGGCTTGGAATAGGGAGATCAGGGCGCCTTCGAGTTCGTCTTGGGAGAATCGGCGGGCCATATCAAGCACTTGCCTTGCTCTCGACGGCCACATGCGGACCCCGCTTTGTTGGAATTGCCGCATCAGCTCCGCACTGTTGTGCGTACTCGCTTCTTTCGCCGCCAGCGCCTGCCGGAACAGGCCTGCCAGAAGGTTGACCTGCATCGGCCAGTACTCGCCGCTGCTAGCCAGAGTCTCGAGCACATCAAGCGCCTGCAGCCGGTTCTTCCGGGCGAGGGCATCAGAGAACTCAAATACCCCGCGCTGACGGGCTTCGGGAATCAAAGTCTCGAGGTCTTGAGCGGTGATCTCTTGCCCATCGACCGCGTAGAGTGCCAGCTTTTCCAACTCGTTGCCCAAGCGGGCCATGTCGTTCCCCAGCATTTCAACGAGTTCGGACAAGATGGGCCGCTTGATGTCGAGTTGCAGCTCTTTTGCTAATTGCGTAGCGGCCGAAACCGCTTCCTGTGGGGTCAGCCGCGTTAGCTCAACTGTTGCCGGAACGGCTGGATAGAACTTCGCTACTCGTTCGAGCTTGGCCTTGTCGCCCCGATCATTCCAATCGTAGCGGGTCGCCTCGAACAACAATGCGACGCCGGTCACAGGGTCGGCGAGGTAATCCGCAAGCGGGTCAGTATGCGAGGACCTTCCGCCTGAACGCGCCGCGACTCGCTTGGGCAACACCGCTTCCGCATTCAGACCGATGAGAAGCCGGCGGGGAGCAAACAACGATAGCGTCCGCGCTTCATCCAGTAGCCGGCTCAGGGGCTGCTCGCTGAGATCGATCTCGATCAAACCTTCCGGGGGGCCGCCTTCGGGATCTCGACCGCCCAACACGGCTTCCACGAGCGCCTGGCGGCAGCGGTCTCGAAAGAACCCCTCGTTGCCCAGAAACAGGTAGGCCGGGGCCGGTGCGGAATGGCCCAGACTTGCCAGGAATTGCTTGGGCTTCATCTCGATTCAGAACCCTTCGAGCACGGCGGAAACCAAACTCCGCGCCAACCCTTCGCCCGTCCGTGCCAGGGCGGCCGGCCTCTCCTCCAAATAGGCTTCTGCATCGGTGGTGACCTCGTAGCGCTCACGGTACTCGAAGGCCGGGTTCTGGTAAATCACTTTGCCCGTGTTCCGTTCGACCAAAGCGACGTGTACTTGCGTAAGAGTGGCCACGCTGGTTGCCCTGCCTGTCCTGCGGTCGAACACCGCGGGAAAGACGAAGAAGTTCAGCACTGTGCCGGTCAGAGTGGCGTCGGCCTCCAGTTGGTCGGCAACGATCCGATACCGCGTGCGCGTCATGAATTCCCGGGCGACCGCGCTAGTCAAGTGCTGCTCGATTTTGAATTCAGTCGTGTTGTTTCTGAAGGTGGGAATGGCAATCGTGTGGACGGTATCCGGTACCGTATCGGCACGTCCCGCCAGGTGATAGCCACAAGAACCCGCAGAGAAAGCAATGACCAACCAGACGACGGCTTGACGGTACGACCGGCTAGCGTGCTCTCGAGGATACAAGGGGTACGATTCCTTTGCCGGGACTAGTGGACTGTCCTAGAGACGAGTTCCCTATGTATTCGGAAATGTCGGGCTCGACAGCCCGACACGGCACGCTGGAAGCGTGCGCCACGTCGCCAGTACGACTGTAACGTTGTTGTTCGGGACAGCTTACTAGGCTTCAGAGCGTCAGCCATTAGCGCGGGTCGGCAACCGACTCTCTGACTGTGTGTTCAGACCGCGAGACGCGCCGGGCTCGACGCCGAAGCAGCCCCCCGATGCGCGTCACAATGCCGCTGAGCACGAACCCGGAGGCCATTGCCAGCAACACCGGCTGAGAGAAGTTCCAGATGAGATAAATCAAGGTCGCGAAGAAAACGACCATCACCAACGACGGTATCTGGAGAAGACCGATGTCTTTGAGGCTCGTGTACCGCCAAGTCGAGATCATCAGAAACGAAAGCAGCGCGAGAAGGACCAGCCACAACGCGCCCCACGGCCACCAATTCGGGATCGGGTACCCTCCGCAAAAGTGCACGACCGCCGCCAGCATCCCGGCGGCGGGAGGAATCGGCAGACCGACGAAGTAGCGGCGCCCCGGGCGGCCCGGGTTCTTCGGCGTCGGATTCTCCTGCACGTTGAAGCGCGCCAGGCGGGCGGCGCCGCACGTCAGGTAAAGGAACGTCATCAAGTACCCGATGGCGGGCAGCCAGTCAGCCAACCAGAGGCCGGCGGCCAGCTCAGGAGAGCGGATCCCCCAAGCGACTGCCAACGTCGCCGGCGCAACGCCAAAGGTAATCACATCGGCCAGCGAGTCAATCTCACGTCCAAAGTCACTGACGGCATTCGTCATCCGAGCTATGCGGCCATCCATGCCGTCAGTAAACACCGCCAGACCAATGGCCAAAGCGGCGTGGTCGTAAAGGCGAGCGGCTTCATCCGCCATGCCCGGCGGCAGCGAGATCGCCTGGACCGTCTTCATTAGGCAGTAGTAGCCGCAAAACAGCGTGCCTACGGTGAAAACCGTGGGCAGGGCCAAAGTTCGGCGGGGTTGCTTGGTAGTTTGGATTTCGCTCATTCTGTCAATCCCGAAGACGGGCTAGAATCGAACTTCCCCCTTTGACGCGCTCCCCGCGTCGCACCAGCAGGTCCCACTCCGGTCCCAGCAAGATGTCGACGCGCGAGCCGAATTTGATCAAGCCAAATCGCTCCCCTTTCTCCACGACGTCGCCCTTGGATTTGTGGCACACAATCCGGCGAGCTACCAACCCGGCTATCTGCCTGACGACCACTGTCGCGCTTCCGGACTCGATCGTCAAGCTCGTCTGTTCGTTTTCGAACGACGCGCTTTCTCGATTTGCCAGCCTGAACTTCCCCGGCTGGTACTCCAACGCGGTAATGCGACCGCTGACAGGTATGCGATTGACATGAACGTCGAAGATATTGAGAAACACGCTGACCCGCCGACCGCCGTCTCCAGTCGGCTGCAAGCTGACCACTTTCCCGTCGGCGGGTGAAACAGCGACGGCGCCACGGGGAATCTCCCTCTTCGGGTCACGGAAAAAGTACAAGCAGAAACCAGCTAACAAGAAAAAGGGAAGCCCCCAAGCTGCTGATAAAAATACGCTTACCAGAAGCCCCGAAACCGAGAGGCCAACACCGTAGTGGATCCCGTCACGAACCATCGATAGCCGCGTTCCGCAGGCTATTGTACCAGCCCCCGAACGCATCAGATCCGCGCCTGCGAAGGTACCGGTCAGCCTGGGGAAGGCCGCGTGCGGCTGGGTTCAATCGTCAGTGGGAGCGACCGCATTTGTACTGCGGGACTCACAATCCTATCGGTTGCTTGTTCGGGCCTCCGGCCGCTGGCGGATGAGAAGGAGCCTAGCCGGACTCCTGCTGGTGTTGCCGCACGAGATCATACATCTTGTCCTTAAGGTGCAGCTTGAGCTTTTTTAACCGCATTTCCTCGACCTGCTCCTCCTGCGTTGGAAACCGCTGAGAGCTAAGTTCCTCAATCCGGCGATTGTAGTTTGAGTGCTGCTCTGCGAGCTTGCGGTACTCTTCGCTGGTTTCCATCAGCTGGGCAGACAGATTCTCTCGCGGGATGCTTCCCATGAAAGTTCCTCCTGGGGTTGTGAGTCGGGTGCGATTAGGGGGGATGGCGGACAACAGGTGAGTGGGTCTGGGGACACTAATATCATAGTTGCTGCTTCATGTCCTCATTCACCCCGCCGACCTAACCTTACCAGAGTTTCAGAACGATTTCAACGCTGCTAGAGTTATCCGAAGCAAGATGATCCTGAAGGGGTGGGGAGTGTTTCCAAGACAAGATGATCCTGAAACGACGGCAGCCGGGAGAAGGTACACGGCGGGTGAATGCCAGGCAGCAGGCTCAGGTCTCACGCTGGTCGAGAGGCGCGAGTTTGTGTCCGCCAGCGGCGGCCTCGGTTTTACGGGAGCCGAGCGCAAGCAGATCGATGGCCTCGTCGAGCGCACTCTGCAGGCGCACGAGCACCTGCGGCGGTCGAAGAAAGACAAAGGCATCGTGCGGCGCTATCTGGCCAAGATCAGCGGGTTCTCTTCATGATTGTTACTCGTCGACCTGTTTCAACTAGTTTCAACTATTACTTCTCAATTCGTTCCCCAACTGTTCTAGTGCCGGCTCCAATCGCTGTCGCCGCCGCCAAAAGTCGGCCCAAAGATCGCCGGACTTCTTCAACCGAGCCGACATGTTCGCCACGGTAAAACGCCTTGGCGAGAGTGTACGGCGCAACTCACGCCGGGAAATCGGGGCTGACACAGAGGCTACGTCGACCGGCCGGACGCCGTAGACCGCCGCCAACGGGCGTCCGTAGGAATTCTGGGAATAGTCGAAGTAGACTCTGTCTTTCGGACGTTTATCGACATGCCGTTCGAGAGTAACTTGCCGCGGCATTTTCTCGGCGATCACGTGGGCCACGATCTCCGCAAAGGCCCGCACCTGCTCGTAGGTATAGTCGCTTTCGAGCGGCAGATAGATGTGAAGGCCACTCGCTCCCGACGTTTTGAGGAAAACTTCGAGGCCCAGACGGTCCATTAAATCGCAGATGGCGCGGGCGATTTCGACCACGGTGGCAAAATCCGCTTCTTCGGATGGGTCGAGGTCGAAAAAAACGTAGTCCGGGCGCTCGAGATCCTGGATGGAACTTGACCAGGGGTGGTGCTCGATGCAGCCAAGATTACTCAGAAACAGCAGCGCCGCGAGATCGTTGGCAACGTAGTATCGGATGTCCGCCTTTCTTTCTTCCGACGGGATGGCGACGGTTTCCACCCACTCGGGGGCATCGGATCCAGCCTCCTTTTGATAGAACGACTCGCCTTCAATGCCATTCGGGTAGCGGTGAAGAACAAGGGGACGATTCCTGAGGAACGGTAAGATGCAGTCGGCGACCCGGTAGTAGTAAGCGAGCAGCCGCCGCTTGGTGTAGCGCTGTTTGGGAAAGTAGACCTTATTGAGGTGCGTCAACCGCAGCCGCCGGCCGTCGAGTTCCACAACCACGTTCTCTTCTCTGCCCCGTTCGAGCTCGCGTTCGAGATTCTTCCGCCCCCGCACTTGTGGCGTCGCGGTCACGCGGACAATTTCCGGCCGCGTATCCGATTGCGGCTTCGAATCTTCAAGCAGGCACTGCTTAGGATCAAGATCGGTACGAAGCCCGACGAAGACCGGCTGTCGCAGGCGCTGCTCTTGAGTCCAATTGTGAAATTTGACTCGCGCCACAAGTTCGGGCTTGACCCAGCGCATGGCCTGTTTGAGTTTTGGGGTCTCCGTGAAAGGACATCGCTTCACCTCGCGGGCTTCCAGTTGATCGAGCAGACTCGCCTGGACGGCTTCACCGAAGCCGGTGCCCACTCCTCCGATGAACCTGAGCTGGCGTCCGCCGTAGAGGCCTGTGAGCAAGGCGCCGAAATACTTCCGACCTCCTTGTGGCGCCGTGAATCCACCGATGACGGCATCGACCTCCCGGACCGTTTTGACCTTGACCCAAGAGTTACTCCGCCCTTCGACATAGGCACTGTCGAGTCGCTTGCCGACTATCCCTTCAGCGCCGCGATCCGCGGCTAAGTCAAATAATTCCTTGCCCTTTTCCTCGACATGATCGGAGAAACGCAGAGCTTTTCCGGGCCGCAGAATCTGCTTCAGGAAATGTTTTCGCTCTAGTAGCGGGACACCCCTAAGATCACAGCCGTCGGCATAGAGAATGTCGAAGAGGTAGTAGGTGATGGGGGCTGATCGCTGGAGACTCTTCGAAGGCTCGGCAACGTTCATGCGCGACTGAAGGCGCTCAAAGTCACCGCGGCCGTCCCCGTCAAGAACAACAATCTCCCCGTCCAGAATGGCCTCGTTCGCAGCGAGGTTTCTCGATAGTTCGGACAGCTCCGGGTAGTGGCTCGTCACGTCTAACCCGGTGCGCGTATACAATCGGTTCTCGTCGCCGCGCACCCAAGCCAAGGCTCGAATACCGTCCCATTTCAATTCGAAGATCCAATCAGACGCGGAAAACGGCTTCTCGACGAGACTGGCTAGCATCGGCTTCACCGCGGTGGGCATCGCGGTTGCAACAGCTCCTTCCAGGGCCACGGGCCCTTTCGCGCCGGCAAGTTGCCCGACGGGGTATCCTTCGCGCACTTCACCCAGCGTGCGGCCGCTGGCAACGGACTCACTATGGGCATCGATGTCCCAGCCTGTGTCCGCGTGATCGTCGCGGTGCTTAATCAGCAACCATTCTTCTACTCCTGGTTTCGTGCGACGTTTCGTCTTGACCAACACAAAACTACCGCGAAGCCTCTTGCCCGCCAGCGAGAACTTGAGATCCCCGCGAATAAGCTGCTCATCGAGATCCCCTTCCGGTTCGTACGTACCGTTGTCCCAGATCAAAACGGTGCCGGCGCCGTAGTTGCCCTCGGGAATAACGCCCTCGAAGCCTCCATACTCTAGTGGGTGATCCTCCGTCATGACCGCCAGCCGCTTGTCGCTGGGATTCAACGAGGGACCTTTAGGCACAGCCCACGACTTGAGCACGCCGTTGACTTCAAGACGCAGGTCGTAGTGCAAACGACGGGCAGCATGCTTTTGCACGACGAACGTCCCCGGCCTTGGCGATGACTTCCTTCTAAGGGGAGGCTCAGACGGTTGCCCCGAGGGCTCAGGAGTTTTCTTGAACTTTCTCTTCTGACGATAGTCCTTGAGCGACATGCGGAAGAGTGTCGGAACTGTTGTTATTGTCGCCGAAAAAGAAGGCCAGCGATTGTACCGCGAGTGGTGTTCGAAGGCAGGCAGGGGGTCATCCCGTCAGAGCCGGAAAGGCTGGCTGTTGACGAATCGGAACGAGATGATTGAAAACGGTGGTAACGCCTGACCTTCGCGCCAAATCGAATGCGATCAACTCGCGCTCGAACCGTCCGGCGCCGACCGCTGGTCGGGGTTGGACCGGCGGGATCGCCGGTCCATACTGCCGCGGCCTGTGACGGCTCAAAGTAGGGACAAGCGATCTCGCTTGTCCACGGCGACTAGGTAAACGGTATTTCTGCGACACAGTCGGGCAGCAAAGGGTCTCAGGCGAAAACCGGGGGATAGGTGAACCTCTTGAGTTTCTCGATTAGCGTGGTTCGCTTGATGCGCAGCATCTCGGCAGCTTTACTCTTGTTGCCGTTGGTAGACTCGAGCACCCGGTGGATCAAGTCCTGTTCGAATTGAGAGACCAGCTGTTTGAAGTCATGCGGCCGTTCACGAGGGAGGGTTGGAGGATCGGCCGCCAAACTAACGCCGTCGCCCGGCTCGGGGAAATCGGGGAGTTCAACGGCCCGCCGCTCCCGGGAGCGGATCACGGCGATCTCGACGGCGTTCTCGAGTTCGCGGATGTTTCCCGGCCAGTGGCGCGCCATCAAGTCGGCTTCTGCGCTCGGGTGCACCTTTTTCGGTGCCAGGCCGTCACGGCGGCAGAAGCGTTCGAAGAAGTGCTCTACAAACAAAGGTATATCTTGCCGGCGCTGGCGCAGGGGCGGCAAGTGGATCGGGAACACATTGATGCGGTAGAAGAGATCTTCGCGAAACCGTCCTTCAGCGACCCGTCTCCGCAAGTTCACATTTGTTGCCGCAACGACCCGGGCATCGAATCGCACCGTCTCGAGTCCACCGATGCGGTGGATCTCCCGCTCCTGGATGGCCCGTAGCAGCTTGGGTTGCAGCTCGAGGGGCAGGTCACCGACTTCGTCCAGAAAGATCGTGCTGCGGTGAGCTTGCTCAAAGCGACCGACCCGCGTTTGATAGGCATCGGTGAAAGCGCCTTTCATGTGGCCGAAGAACTCATCTTCCAAAAGGTTGGCCGGGATGCCGCCACAGTTTACCGAGACCATCCCCCGGTTATGCCTGTCGCTACAGGCATGAATCGCGCGCGCCACGCGCTCCTTGCCGGTACCGGTCTCGCCCGTGATAAGTACAGTGGTGTTTTTGGGCGCGACCAGTTGCACTTGCTCAATGACATTTTTGATTGCCGAGGTCCGTCCGAGGATGAGATCCACCGGTAGCAGGTCACTCGCCGCTTCCGGCGGATGTATCTGGCGCGCGGGGGAACTAGGGCGGGTGAACGGCACCCTTGGTTGCGGCGTCGTGGCCTGACCGTCACCCCTCTTGTCCCCGGAGGCTACGCCGAGCCTTAGTGCCAACTCCATCCTACGGACGAGGTCTTGCGGGGCGAAAGGTTTGGTCAAGAAATCCGATGCGCCTTGAGAGACTATCTCAGCCGCAAGTTCAAACCGCTCCGGCTCAGTCAATACGATCACGACTACCGCATCGTTAGAGGCTTGAGCCCGCGTGAGCAGTTTTTGACACTCATCCCGCAGATTGCCGCTCAACGCTGGTTCGAGATCTATCAACACTAGGTCCGGGCCTAAGATCGTCATGCGGCGCTCGGCCTCGTCCAACCGGGCCACCGGCTCCACACGAAACCCGTTCGCCTCGAGCACCCCTCCGAGAGTGGCGTGCAAGGCTCGGTCAGCGCTGATCAGTAGGATCCTGCGAGTGTCCCTGACAGGTTTTGCCGAGGCGATTCGGACGGGAGCGGTTGAAGTCACGAGGTTGGTAACCGTCTTTTTGGCAATTGGAGTGCCAAGAGGCTGACAGCAGGTTCGATTTGTTGAAAACAAATGTGCTTAACACCGCCCGGTGACTTTCGCCGCCGAGCTGAGCAGAAGCGCTCTTTCCGAAATGGAACACCCGCGGTCAGGCCTGCGGGCGTTAAGCCTTGCTGTTTCAGGCAGTTCGGGAGAAACCGAAGGCGGTACCGATTTGGGACGCGAGTTCCAAATTGGCAGCGTTCGGAACGCTGTTGCCGGTCTCAGCGCCGCCGCTTGGCCGGCAGGGGCCGTGAATTGCCCTGTCGGGAATAGATTGAACCCCGCAAGCACTGGAGGCCGCGGCAGCAGTTTTTCCGACACTTACCGTCAAGCGATTGACGGCTATAGGAGCGCTCGCAGCAACATGGCCTCCTTTTCCCAAGGGTTTAGACGAAGTCGTTGCCGTTGGCAGTCGCAGTGCATAGAGCACGCCGACGATGTTACACAGCCGACTCGCTTGGAGAGCACTGGGTATGGAACACCGATACGGCGGTCACATCGCTGGTGCGGCCCGCGCGCCAGCGTTTTCCGGTTCACATCCCTAAGCCGAGTTTGAGCTAACCCACTGGAGGAACCCACTTTAATGGCCACCGCTGCTACTGCTGCTGCTCGAAAACCTTCTAACGGTCCGTCCGCGTCGATGGGGGACCGCGATGCTTTGATCGTCAAACACCTGCCGTTGGTGAAAGCGATTGCGAACCGCATCCGCGACAACCTCCCTGTTCAAGTGGAGCTGGATGACCTGGTGCACGCGGGCATCCTGGGCCTATTTGATGCCGTCGACAAGTACAACCCCGAGAAAAAGGTAGTCTTCCATCTCTATGCGAAGCACAGGATTCGAGGAGCAATCCTCGACAGCCTGCGCCAGCTTGATTGGGCCTCTCGTGATCTGCGCAAGCGCTTCAAGTCGATCGAGGCCCTGGCCCAGAAACTTGCTCAATCGCTCGGTCGAGCACCTACCGACGCAGAGGTTGCCGAGAAGATGGGCATCTCGGAAGCCCAATATCAAAAACTCAAGTCGGAGCTGTTCAACGCCGGTCTGACGGCGGGCCAACCCCATCGCGTCGAGCGGCCCGACCACAGCAGCTTTGCCGAGGCGGCCGAGACGGCTGAGCGGCGTCCGGACCAGATTGCGGCCAATGTGCAGCTCAGAGAGATCCTCAACGAAGCCATCGGGACCCTGCCGCCCCGTTACCAGCGGGTGATCCGACTCTACTACGACCAGGACCAGACCATGAAGCAAATCGGCGCTGATCTAGGCGTCAACGAAAGCCGCGTCTCCCAGATTCACAAAACAGCATTGGAGAAAATGGAAACAGCCCTGCGAACGTTTGGTTATGGATCCACTTCCATGTTCTTCGAGGATGCGCGAGGGGCTTAGCCCGCCAGCCAAGCGCCGGGAGAGCCGCGGCCGGCGCTTCGGTCTCTCATCGAGTAGACCAGCGGTGAGGGATATCATCCCTCATGAGCCTTCAACGAGATCCCGTTCGACCGGATCACGATCCCGCCCATCTGGCAGGCGCACCACATAAACGCGGTAGGCCTTGAAAGTACCCTGCAGGTCAAGTTGAGCGCCGTCGGCGAGTAGCTGGTCTTTTTGCCAACCCCAAAACCCCATTTGCAAGAGAAGGAACTCTTGATGTTGTGACACAAATGTGTCATAGGCTCGGATTGGCTCGGATATTGAAGGGCACCCACGGGGCCAGTCGAGTTGCTGCAACTTCACCCGTGTCCGCCTTTCCGAACCGAAGAGCAGCTTCACGGCTGGTAAGGTAGTACATCCTGCTTCGCAGCTCGCGAGGCCAATAGTATGCCAACTCGAAGAATCGAAGATAGTTCGCAACGACAATTGGAAGCCGCTCTTCGCTGTCATAGGGCCGCAGCGCGTCGGGGTGCGGAATCCTGTCGCGCTGATGCGACACAAGATTACCTGTGCGCCAAATGTTGAGGCAGAACCACAAAGAGAGGCTAATAAGTGCCACGGTGCCGACCACGGATCGGCTCCCGCCTGACGCTAGTACAAGCACCGCCGCGAGTATCGAGTAGCCAACAACCGTAGGGAGCAGGTACCGCAACGAGAGCGAGTCCGTTACAAAAAGGGAAGTCGCGAACACAACTATCGGGAAAGCGCAAAGTCCGATGATAACCCCAAGTTCGTGCTCCGACACGTGCGCGCCAGGGCCCTCGTCCTCACGCAACCTGTTTCTTCCCAACCGCAAAATGCCCAGCAGGCCCAAAATCAGCAGAACCGGCGGAACCAGTTGTTCGAACAGCTCGGTGTGGAAGCGAAGCAAACCCTCCAAAGAAACTGGATTCCATGGGTGCCGCGTGTAGTCGCTTGCCGCCCCAATCAAAGGCAGCAAGATGAAAACGGAAGAGCTCCCCGCGGCCGACGCGCCCCACACGGCGGCGTCCATCCGCTTGCGCGAGACCGTGCGAATCAGTTCGCCTAGCGCAAAAGGAAACAACAAAAGAACTCCGTGGTAATGCGTCTGAATGGCGCAGAACAGGCTCACCGCGAGCCCCAGCAGGCCCAGCCGGCGATGTCTTCCCTCAACCGCTTCCTGCCATGAAACCAGGGCCAGTGCTGTCCGGGGAAAGTCGCGCCATCGGACGGTAAGTCTCGACCGTTCAATGTCTTATGGCCTGTTTTGCCCGGGAACGATTTGAAATCCCGAGGCCGCAAATGGTCGCCTGAACGGAGCATCCGGACGCGGCACAATGAGGGATGAACCTTGGCCGTACGGTTTTCTCCCAACTGATCGAGCACCTACCGAGCAAAGAGTTTCAGAAATGTGTATCGCGCTACCGCGGCGATTCCTATCTGAAAAGTTTCTCCTGCTGGGATCAGTTTCTTGCGATGGCATTCGCCCAGCTGACCTATCGGGCAAGCCTCCGCGACATCGAGACGTGCCTGCGTTCGATGCACGGCAAACTCTACCACATGGGATTCCGCGGCAGGGTAGCGCGCTCGACACTGGCCGACGCGAACGAGTCGCGCGACTGGCGGATCTACGCGGACTTCGCGCAGGTCTTGATTGGCATGGCACGGCCGTTATATGCCCACGACCCGATCGGTGTGGACTTGGACCAGACTCTGTACGCTCTCGACTCGACAACAATCGACCTCTGCCTGTCGCTGTTTCCGTGGGCGAGATTCCGCAAGCAAAAAGCCGCCGTGAAGATGCACACGCTGCTGGATCTGCACGGCAATATTCCCACGTTCATCCGCATTACTGGAGGCAAAGTGCACGACATCAACATCCTCGACGAGATCGGCCCGGAGGCCGGCGCGTTCTACGTCATGGATCGGGCCTACGTCGATTTCGAACGCCTCTTCGTGTTCACTCTCTGCTCGTCGTTCTTCGTCGTGCGAACCAAGAAGAACATCTTGCTCCAACGGCGCTACTCGCATCCCGTCGACAAATCCACGGGCTTGCGCTCGGATCAGACCGTCATACTGGCTGCCATCGAATCGGCCCAAGCCTATCCCGACCCGTTGCGGAGGGTCAGTTACTTCGACGCCCGGACGAACAAGCGGCTGAAGTTTCTGACCAACAACTTCGCGCTCCCGGCGCTGACCATCGCCCACATCTACAAGTCGCGTTGGCAGATTGAGTTGTTCTTCAAGTGGATCAAGCAACATCTGCGAATCAACTCGTTTTACGGCACCAGCGAGAACGCCGTCAAGACGCAGATCTGGATCGCTGTCTCGATTTACGTGCTCATCGCCATCGTCCGGAAACGCCTCGGGCTGGAAGCGAGTCTTTACCAGATTCTACAGATTCTCAGCGTTACGCAATTCGAAAAAATGCCCCTTTTACAGGCACTCCAGCCATCCGACTCCCCAAACGAATCCCCCTATGACCCCAACCAATTGATTCTATTCGACTTTTAACCGGACAGCAGTGAACCAGGGCAACCCCAAGGCAACCCAAGAGGAGACCGTACGGCCTGCCCTCTTGAATGTAGCTCGCAACCTTCGTCGACAAAATCGCCATTACTGCTACAGAGGCAGCCAGAGCACCTACGATCCGGCGCGTGAAACGAAACACACAGAGACAAAGAACCCAAACCCCCAGCACGGCGGGTAGGCGAAGGCCGAAATGCGGATCCGGCACGACCTTCATTACCAAATGTCCTACAACCGCAAACAAGGGAGGTTCCGCAAGTGCTCCTGATCGCGTCATCTCCCAAATTGAACCGATATCCGGCAGAAGGGCTCCATGAAGGCTCAGGAGCTCGTCGTACCACAAGGGTTTCGTGCGGCACATAAAGTAGGCCTGGATCATGAACACGAGGGAAAAGGGCGCCCAAAATATGTACGAACTCCGGTCAAGCCTATTGTGAAGCCAGCACGCAAACTGCTGGACTCGACCAGCGAAAGCGGCCAAGAGCCGAAGCTCACCAGAACGCTCGGGGGCCGGCGACGTCGACAGATCTGAGGGGGCGTTGCTCGGCATGAACTTGTGGTTCCCGCTGCGTGGCGAGAGTAACGGGACCCGTTATGGCCCAGATCGCTGACTCTTGCTACAGACTTAGAAAAGGATAGGTTGCGGAAAGTGCGTCTCCACGAAGTCTCGGTAGCGGTCCAGCGTGACGTGATCCGGCAGGAAAGCCGTTGATTTCGTTCCGTGGTCGTGTTTGCTAAATCGGGAAAGGTATTTCCGGTAGTATTCTTCGTCCTTCGGGCTCATGTATTCTTCGGCTTTGCCCACGATCATGCTGTGGTAGCGGATCATCCAGGCTACGTGCTCCGGGACATGATCCTTGAATCGCGAGTAGGCGATTTCGTCGTGCCCAAACTGAAAGATTGCGTTGTCGAGTCCCGATCCTGGTTCGACAGCCTCAAGAGGCTCGATGAGACAGACGACGTTCTCGGGAACCTCGCCCGTCAGCATGGCCACTTTCCCGAGGTCGTGCAGCAGAGCCGTCAGTAGCATCGTGTCATCCAGTTCGTCGTCGCGCTCCATGCCCCCGATCACCTGGCAGACGTGCATATACTGGCTGGTACACAACAAACTTATGTCCGTCGGATCGACACACAGGGCCAGTTTCTGAAGCAAGTCCCAGACGCGAAACTTCCCAAGGACGGCCCCTTCGTACTTTGTTTTCAGCGCTTGAACGTCCTCCTTCGTCTGCCTGCGGTGAAGTTCGTTGACTGCTCTGGATCGCGCGCGGAACTTCTCGCGCGGCGTGTTAGCGAGAGGCTTCTTCCCCGCCTCGAGCTCATCCTGCAAGCGCCGCAATGGTCCGTGGTACCGGTAGCCAAGACCAATGCCGGCAACCCCCGCCGTACCGGAAGCGACACC
Source organism: Bryobacterales bacterium (assembly GCA_965248205.1). Classification (GTDB taxonomy): domain Bacteria; phylum Acidobacteriota; class Terriglobia; order Bryobacterales; family UBA6623. Next base: position 2,793,117 of record CBDFIS010000006.1, on the reverse strand, counting down.
CAACGTCAACAGGTCTCTACGATTCACGACCTCACCTCCCTTGCTGTTCGTAGTATCAACGATAACCCCCTGCGAGCGCCATATCTACGCCCGGCCCAGCACATAGGTGACACTCAAACTCTGCCGGGTCACAGTCGCAACTATTGAGGCTCGCAAAATACAGTGACATTGGAACACGGACACAGCATGCTGTGCCCCTACGGCTTGAACACGATCCATGTCACCATAATTTGCGAGACTCAGTAGGTACCAAGCAGGTCAAGTAATTGATCTTCCCCGATGACAGTGCGCCCGAGTTTCCTTGCTTTTTCGAGCTTCGATCCCGCGCTTTCCCCGGCAACCACGTAGCTGGTGTTTTTGCTGACCGATTTCGTGACCTTTCCGCCGGCCGCTTCGATGCGTTCGGTAGCCGCCTCCCGAGTAAGGTTCGGTAACGTGCCTGTCAGAACAAAAGTAAGGCCCTCTAGTTTTCCGCCGGGCTGCCCGGTCGTCTCCTGTCTCAGATGCAGCCCGGCCGCCCGAAGCTGCTCGATTAGGGAAAGATTGTTGGGCTCCTCGAAAAAGTCGCGCACCGTCTCGGCGATCCGCGGCCCGATCTCTTCGATCTCTTCCAGCTCTTCAATCGAAGCCGCGGCCAGCAGATCGACACTAGAATAGCTGCTCGCGATGATCTGAGCCGTGCGCTCGCCAACGTAGCGGATACCCAGCGCGAAGATCACCCGCGGCCAAGGCGTCGACTGCGAGGTTTGGATGCTCGAAACCAAGTTAGCCGCGGACTTCTTTCCCATGCGCTCAAGTGCTTCCAACTGTTCGGCGGTCAAATCGTAAAGGTCGGCGACGCTTTTCACCATCCCTCGACCGACAAGTTGCTCGACCAGAGCTTCTCCCAACCCGTCAATGTTCATCGCTCGGCGAGACGCAAAGTGTAGAACCGATTCCCTCAGCCGCGCGCGGCAGTTCGTGTTGATACAGCGTCGGATGGCCTCCCCCTGCTCACGAACCACCTTCGTGCCGCAAACCGGGCAATCCCGTGGGACGAGAAAAGGTCGGCGGTCCTCACCCTGTGCAGTCACTCTCACAACCTTGGGGATAACATCGCCGCTGCGCTCGACCAGGACCGTATCACCGATCCACAAGCCGAGTCGTTCGATTTCGTCTTCGTTATGGAGTGTCGCGCGGGAAACTGTGACGCCGCCGACACGGACAGGTTCAAGCAGGGCCCGAGGCGTCAATGCGCCCGTACGGCCGACCTGCACCTCGATGTCTTGGAGCTTCGTCTCGGCCTGCTCAGCCGCCAGTTTATAGGCCGTCGCCCAGCGGGGAGCACGGGCAGTGCTTCCGAGCGTTGACTGCACCGTAGTCGAGTCGACTTTGAAAACCAAGCCGTCTATCTCGTAGGGAAGGCTCTCTCGCTTGTCCTTCCAATGGGACCCAAAGGTCACTAGTTCGTCGGCGCCACGAAGCTTGGCCCGGTGGGAATTCACCTTGAATCCAAGGGCCGCCAATGCCTCGAGCATAGCCCAGTGGCTTTCCAGCAAGGGACGACCTTCAGCCAGAAGGGCGTACACGAAAAACTCGAGACGCCGAGAGGCGGTGATTCGAGGGTCAAGCACTCGCAGGGATCCCGCGGCGGCATTGCGCGGATTCGCAAAGGTAGCCTGGTTGTCCTTCAAGCGCTCGGAATTGAGCCTTTCGAACGCCTTACGGTTCATCACGACTTCCCCGCGGACTTCAAACTCAGCGGGTAAGGATTGGTCTCCTCCCTGCTGGGCAACGAGGGGAAGCGATCGAATGGTACGCGCGTTCTCCGTGATGTCTTCACCGGTGATCCCGTCACCTCTTGTCAGTGCGCGGATCATCCCGCCACCTGAAAAATGCGCAGCCATGGACACTCCGTCCAGCTTCAACTCGCCTACGTAGTCGACGACTTCCAGGTCTGAGAGTTCACGGACGCGCCGGTCAAAGTCTCGCAGGGCTTCTTCATCGAATGCATTGTCGAGACTCAGCATCGGCGACCGATGAGGCGCCTTAACGAAGCCTTCACGCGGGCCGCCGCCGACACGCCGGGTCGGGGAGTCAGCGGTTACCAGCTCGGGGTGCTCGTTCTCGATCTCCTTCAGACGAGCGATGAGTGCGTCGTACTCGGAGTCGCTGATCTCGGGCTGATCGAGGACATAGTAGAGGTGCTCGTGGCGCCGGATTGTTTCACGCAGAGGCGTGAGCGTGAGCGAAGCGTCGGCGGCAGAAACTGACTCCGGCATGGCCGTTCTATTATAGAAACTACTTCGAATGACCTTTCAGAGGGCCGCGCTGATATACAATCCGGTTTCCGGACGTCGTCAAAGCCAGCGCCAAGGTAAAGTCGAAGCGGCCCGACAAATTCTGGCGGAGTGGATCGAGCGGGTCGACCTAGTTGCCACCACCAAGCGCGGGGACGTCCTCCCTTTGACAAAGCAAGCCCTGGAGCGTGGCTGCGATCTCATCGCGATCAGTGGTGGCGACGGCTCGTTTAACGAGGCGGTCTGTGCTCTTGCGGGATCGGAAGCAAGCCTGCTCCCGCTGCCCTCCGGCACGGCAAACGTGCTTGCCGGGCAGGCCGGGATCCCGGTCAGTCCAGAAAAGGCAGCGGCGTTATTGCCGATGTTGACTACCTGCTCGGTTCCTTTGGGCTTGGTTCGTTTCGAGCATCCCAGACCTGACGCGAGACATTTTCTCCTTCTTTGTGGGGTGGGCGCCGATGCCCGCGTCATATATCACCTGAACACCCGGTTGAAAGCGTACCTGGGCGAGGCGGCGTATTGGCTCGGATCGATCAAGCAGTTTACGCGAAGATTCGATCCCTTCCAAGTTCGAGTCGGAGGCGAAGTTCACGAAGCCACCTTTGTACTCGTAAGCAAGAGCCAACTGTACGGTGGACGCCTTGTAATTACGCCCAAGGCGCACCTTTTGTCGGAACAATTCGAGGTGGCCATCTTCCGTGGCGAATCTCCACTCCGTTACGTGGGCTATCTAGCCCGAGTGGCGACCCGCACCCTGGACGGTGTTACTGGTGTTTCCTTCCACCGCGCGAGCCGAGTCGAGTTCTTGGATCGCGATGCGAAACCGATCTACGTCGAGGTAGACGGCGAGCTGGCGGGCCGCCTACCGGCCGCTGTCGAGATGGCTTCCGAAAGAGTCCGCCTTCTGCTCCCACCCGAGTACGCAGAACGCTTTGCGGGAGAGGCTGATCGCAAGGCTTCTCATCCTCTACCTAACGGTGAGTAATGGATAACTTGACCCACACGTTGGTAGGCGTTCTTCTGGCCCGGACCCAGCTAGGCCGGCTGGCGCCACGGGCTACCTTGGTGTGCGTTGTGGCGGCCAATATTCCGGACATTGACATCGTCACTTCTACCTCTTCGATCAACTATTTGAACTATCACCGACACATCACGCACTCCATTCCGGCGGTGCCCCTGATGGCGGCATTCGCGGTGGCTTTGGTGGAAGGACCGCGCTGGTGGCTGCGCAAGGGAGCTGACTCACCGCCATGGCTGCGAACTTGGCTGTTAGCCACGATAGCCGCCCTGACTCACCCGCTCCTCGACTTGTGCAACCCCTACGGAGTTCGCGCATGGCTGCCATTTTCCGAGCGCTGGTATCAGTGGGACGTGCTTTTCATCGTGGACCCCTGGATCTGGGTGGCGCTCCTGGTGGCAGCGCTCGCGCCGGTCATCATGGCGTTGATTCATCGCGAAATCGGCGCGGCCACGAATCGGGGTGGTCGCGTAGCATTGATTTCTCTGATTGCGCTCGCCGCATACATCAGCGTCAAAGCCATATTTCATCAGCAAGTGTTGAGAACGATGGATGCTCACCTCTACGACGGGGATCCTGCCGTCCGGGTAGCGGCATTTCCAGAGCTTCTCAAACCACTCGGCTGGAGGACCTTCGTCGAAACGGAGCGCTACTACCAAGTTTCGAGCGTCGACTTTCTCGACTCTGTCCCGTATGACCCAACCGCCGGCCGGCTCTATTACAAGGCACAGCCGGGGCCGGCGCTCGAGTCGGCTTGGAACAGCGAAACCGGTCGAGCCTACGCTCGCTTTTCGCAGTTCGCGTACGCCCAGGTTGACTCGGATCCCGAGGGTTCCGTAGTTCGGTTGACGGATTTCCGCTTCAGAACCAATGGCTCGGCGGGCTTTTTGTGCAGGATTACGCTGGACCAGGACTACCGCGTCGTGAGGGAATCTTTTAGTTTCCGCGGCCAGGAATGATGCGAGCCTCGACGGAGCAATCGTTGGGACGCGGGATTTCCGGCATCGCAACATTGACGGCGATCCTGTTCGGTTTGGCACCGAGTGCGGTAGCCCACGTCATGAGCATGAGCAGCGGCGAGCTGGAGGTTGTAGACAGCCGTGCGACATTCGAATTGAGGATGCCTCTTTATGAAATCACCCACCTGGAAGAGCCTGAGCGCACGCTGCTTGAAAGCATCCGCCTGACGAGTGAATCCGAAGAGGCCCGCCGCTTGGAAGGATCTTGCAAGGCCGACGCGGCTTCCGGGTGGTATCGCTGCCACTCCATTTTCGAATTCGCTGTCCCTGTCGAACAGCTTGACGTGGAATGTACCTTTGCAGCCGTGACCGTCCCGAATCACGTGCATCTGCTACGCGCGACGCGAGGCGACGTCACGAAGCAAGCTGTCTTCGACTTCAGTTCCACCCGCACGACGATTCGTTTCACTCCGCCCACCGAAGCGGAAGTCGCCGTCTCAGAGCTGTGGACCGGCGCAACACGCGTCATCGGAGGCCCTGTTCAACTGTTGTTCCTCGTGGCCTTGGCGCTCGCGGGACGCAGCCGAAAAGAGCTGCTCTACCTGGCGCTCGCGTTTATCGGAGCCGAAACCGTCTCGGCGGTAGCGGTAGCCGCGAAGTCGTGGCAGCCGGCGCCGCGGTTTATCGAAGCGGCAGCCGCATTGACGGTCGCCTATTTGGCGGTCGAAATCCTCCTGCTACCGGACGCGCGCTATCGCTGGGTTATCGCTGCCGGGATGGGTGTCTTTCACGGCTTCTACTTCGGTACCTTCATGCAGCAATCGGAAATGAGCCGCATTTACGTGCTGACTGGCGTGGCGGTGACGGAAGCGGCAGTGTTGATGCTCTTCGCCTGGCTTCTTTCCCGTGTCACCAGAGTGGCGAGCACGTTGCGGCCGATTCAAATCGGAGCCACACTGTTGGGTATCGTGGGAGTGGTGTGGTTTCTATTGAGGATGCGGTCGTAGATGCAGGAGCTACTCGTCTGGGAGCACGCCCAAGAACAGCACCCGCTTCCTACCGAGCCGGTTTGAAACGGTTCCAAACCGGCCCCTACACTCGATTGGGACAGACGGACCCCTTCCTACTGCTCGCCACACCCCCCTTCACCCACAGTATCCTGAGAACCATGGCGCTTCTCCGCTTGGAGAATGTATCGAAGCACTACCATGCCGACGGTTCGGTGGTCCGTGCGCTCGAGGAGGTGTCTCTCGATATCGGGCAAGGGGAATTTGTCGCCATCGTCGGGCGCAGCGGCTGTGGCAAGACGACTCTGCTGAATCTTGCTGGGGCCATGGATTTTCCAACCTCAGGCCGGGTGCTCCTTGACAGCAGCGACACAGCCGGGCTGGATGACGCTGGTCTAACGGAAGTACGGCGTCGCAAGGTCGGATTCATCTTCCAATTCTTTCAACTTTTGCCCACCCTCACGGTGGTAGAGAACGTTGAGCTCCCACTATTGCTCGCGGGCCAAATATCCTGCCGGGATCGCGCCCTTGAATGCCTCCGTTGGGTCGACGTGGAAGAATATGCTGACCGCCTGCCCCACCAGCTTTCCGGCGGCGAGATGCAGCGCGTAGCGATCGCGCGAGCGCTCGTCCACTCTCCAAAACTCGTGCTGGCTGACGAGCCGATCGGCAATCTCGATAACACCAGCGGCGATATGGTCATCGGCTTGCTCGCTCGCACGGCTTCCCAACTCGGCACCACCGTCCTGATGGCCACCCACAGCCTTGAGGCGGCCGAACGCACCGATACGCTTGTGCGATTGCGCGATGGGCAGGTCGCGGAGATTCGGCAAAGCTGATGGCGTCGCTGGTGGTCTTCTACCGCCTCATGGTTCGACCGCTCAAGCAGGAGCCCGTTCGAAACCTGCTGACGATAGTCGCGGTGGGACTCGGTGTCGCTGTGGTGGTAGCGATCCACCTGGCCGGGGAGGCTGCTACGGGATCGTTTCGTTCGTCGCTGGAAACGCTGGCCGGCGACGCGGATCTCGAAATCAGCGCCATCGGAGGTCTAGACGAAGGTCTCCTCGCCGAACTCGTCTCGCTTCCCTACCCTTTTCAATTCGCGCCGCGCATCGAAGACAGCGCTGTGGTTCACGCCACTGGGGAGACGGTCCCTTTCGTCGGGGTGGATCTCATCGGCGACACGTCCCTGGAACAACTCTTCGGACAAACGCCTGCCGACATCGAGCTGCTGACCCGCGAAGATTCCGTATGGGTTGGCGCTCGCCTGGCGCAAAAGCTGGGCGAAACCCTGACGCTAATACTGAACGATACTGTCCACACGTTCACGGTTCGCGGTGTCTTCAGCGACCAAGGGATAAAAGGGGTAAGCCGCGAAACCCTCGTTCTCGTGGACATTGGCGCCGCGCAGCGGTTGTTGGGACGCGGCCGTCGAGTAGATCGCATTGATGTTCGGCTTCCTAGGCAAAGTTTGCGAAAGGATTGGCAGGCTATTCTCGCTGCCGCCTTGCCTCCCGGTGTCACACTCAAGCCGAGCGGCTCTCGCACCGAGGAGAACCGCAAGATGCTGAGCGCGTTTCGCTGGAACCTGCGAATTCTAAGCTATATTTCGCTCGTCGTCGGAGCGTTTCTGATCTATTACACGATCTCGGTATCGGTGGTACGTCGACAAACGGAAATCGGAATCGTCAGAGCCTTAGGCGCCACAAGACGCGGCGCGCTCGCCGCGTTCCTTGCCGAAGGAGCGCTATTCGGTTTGCTAGGGGCAGCAGGTGGTCTGGCTTTGGGCCGGGTGATGGCGGACTTGGCCGTCGGAATGATGGCCGCAACGGTAGACGCGCTCTACGTGAGCAGCAACCCGGGAGAGATCACGGTAACTTTCGGAACGGTTATCGTCGCTCTCCTAGCCGGGGTCGGCGTATCCGTCGTCGCCGCGGTTGGCCCAGCCCGGGAAGCCGCCCGTGTTCCGCCCACCGAAGCGATGGCTCGTGGGCGTCGTGAATACAAAGCAAGGCTGCGCGTCGGCCGAAACCTGCTGTATGCCTCAGCAATTGCGGTCGTAGCGTTTGGCGCATCCTTGGCCGAGCCGATTGATGGAAAACCCGTGATGGGCTACTTCGCTGCTCTGCTGTTGGTCGTCTGCTCGGCTTTGTTCGCGCCGGCGGTAGTCGCGGGTGGCGCAAAACTGCTCACCCGGCCTGTTCAACGTATCTTGGCCGCTCCTGGCCTACTAGCCTCCCGGGGCCTGGTGGGATCGCTGAGCCGAACGTCCGTCCTGGTCGCCACCCTTTCGATTGCCGTAGCGATGATGACAAGCATCGCGGTCATGGTCGGAAGCTTTCGCGAAACGGTTACCGTTTGGCTCGAGAATCGTTTGCGGGCGGATTTCTACCTGCGTCCGGCGGGCCGCCCGGCCGTCGACAGGCGCCCCACGATGGATCCCGCTATTGCCGATACGATCGAAGCGCTCAGCGACGTGGCCGCGGTGGATCGATTCAGGACCTACGAAATCACTTACAACGGCTTACCAGCGACGCTTGGCGCGGGACAGTCCGGTGTGATCTCCCGCCTGGGGAGTTTGCGATTTCTCTCGGGGACGCCTCGAGAGGAGATCCTCCGCGAGCTAGCCGGCGGTGACAACGTGATCATCAGCGAACCCTTCTCAAATAAGCACGGACTTTCGGTAGGCGACTCGCTCGAACTCCCACTCGCCGGTCGACTGGTCGCTTTCCGGATCCTCGGGATTTACTACGACTACTCGAACGAACGTGGCTTCGTGATCGCCGACCGCTCTACCCTGCTTAAATACCTGCCGGACCCCGCTCCGACGAACCTCGCTGTGTACCTGACGGCCGGCAGCGACCCCGAGAGATCCCGGGAAGCGATTGAGGCGGCCACGGCCGGCCGCAACCTCTTCATGGCAACCAACCGGCGCCTTCGGAGGGAGGCGTTGAAGGTGTTCGACCGCACTTTCGCTATAACCTACGCCTTGGAAGCGGTCGCGGTCCTAGTCGCGATTCTTGGCATGGCGGGAGCGCTGCTAGCCCTGGTAATCGACAGGCGACGCGAACTGAGCGTCCTACGCTTCCTGGGCGCATCGGCTCAGCAGATCCGGCGTTTGATCCTCTGCGAGACCGGCCTGCTGGGTCTACTGTCGAACGTTCTGGGCGTCTCGGTGGGCACGGTGCTTTCACTGATTCTTATCTTCGTCATAAACAAACAGTCGTTCGGCTGGACGATCCAATTCCACTGGCCGGCTGCGTTGGTCATACCGGCTCTCAGTTTGGTGTACATTGCGGCCATCCTTGCGGGAATCTATCCTGCTTCGATCGCAGCGAGGCTGAATCCAATTGAGGTAATACACGAGGAATGATAAGGATCTTATTGGTTGCACTTGGCTTATCAACTGTTGGTCTATCCTTCGAGCCGGTCGGCTCCAACTATGAGTACTCTTTTCCGCGCGACCACTTCGCGCATCCGGAGTTTCGATCGGAGTGGTGGTACTACACCGGAAACGTGACCTCCCCCGCGGGACGACGCTTCGGATTCGAGCTTACGTTTTTCCGCCGGGCGGTTGAGGAGGAGAAGACGGGCGAAGGGTCATGGGCGATCCGTGACCTTCACTTGGCTCACTTTGCACTTAGTGACCTAGAGGGTGGTGAGTTCCACCGTGCGGAACGACTCAATCGCTCGGGGCCAGGACTCGCGGGCGCTGACTTGGCGCAGGGCCGGATCTGGAACGGTAACTGGCAAGTTCGGTCGTTGGCTCCGGAAGATCCCCTCGGGCGACAACACCTCCAGGCGACCAGTGAAGACTTTGCCCTCGACCTCGACCTTATTCCGCTCAAGCCCGCAGTGATTCATGGCCTCAACGGTGTGAGCCGGAAGTCAGCGGAAGCCGGGCACGCTTCACACTATATTTCTTTCACTCGGCTGGAGGTATCGGGTGACGTCCTGGTGGGAGGGGAGACTCACTCGGTCAGCGGCTCCGCCTGGATGGACCACGAGTTCTTCAGCCAGGGCTTGGCGGCCTCTCAGGTCGGCTGGGACTGGATGAGCATCCAATTGGAAAACAACACCGAGCTGATGCTCTATCGCCTACGCCGCGGAGATGGGACGGTGGACCCATTTTCATCGGGAACGTACGTTGACGATGGAGGGCGTGCACAACATCTAGGTGCGCAAGATTTCGTCATGGATCCCGGCGAGATCTGGCGGAGCCCGGAGACCGGCGGCCGTTATCCGGTCCACTGGAGCGTGTCGGTCCCGCGCCTCGAAATCGAACTGGAATGCGAAACAGACCTCAGCTCACAAGAGATCGTCAGCGGACGGCAGGTGGGTCCGAACTACTGGGAGGGGGCAGTCACTTTCAAGGGCACCGCCCAAGGCGGAGAGATCCGCGGGGTCGGGTACCTGGAAATGACGGGGTACGACAAACCTATAGTGCTCGGACCGGTTGAAAGCGAGTAGCGTCCAGCCAGGAGCGACCGAAAGCAGGGGGCAACGAGAGGGCTGGCACTCGGTCAGGCGACGTCACGGATCTCCACGATCCGCGAAGTGACGACGGTGTTGAATTCAGGATGGCGAAATTCCAAATGCATGCCACGGCCGATGAAGGCGACTTTCAGCATCGAGCCTCCCCAACTGGAACCGTGGACTTGCACGCGTACAGGCTTCGGACAAAACTCGGGATGACCAGCGATCATCATCTGGCGACCGCCACAGTTAACTAGCTGGTAAGCCCTGTTCTCGGTCCGGACTTCCAGCTTAGCTCCTTCCGGAAGATCGTTGAGATGGACACCGCCTTCGATTTCCGACTGGATGATGTTGCGATTGATTTCGTCGCTGAAGTTAGGGACCGGCGAGGGGAACTCGGGCGGTCTAGTGCTAGTCTTCGTATCCATTGCCTTGATTTCATTGTAACCCGATGACACCGAGCTTGGAATGTCCCTGGCAAGTGGGCGTCCCGGGGGGGGCACCACGCTGAACCGGAAGGCGATCGGCTGCACACAGGGCTCTGCCGCTCGCTCGCCGATTCGTGCGCGCGCACACAAATCTGGCACGGACGGTTTCGGCCGTTCCCTTTTGTGGTACTCGGACCCCTTCGATCAGCCGTAGTTCTTGACGGCTTGCTCGATGGCCGGTGCGGCTTTCTGAAGGTCTTCCGGCACCATCGCTGGATGAAACTCGATAGCCGCGTTGAACGCGAGAAACCACGGCTCTGCCACCGCGGGCATCTGGGACGCATCCTCTAGGTCAACGACGAGCAACGTTGTCCGCTTGCCGTTCTCTTCGTAGAAATAGACAGCCTCAGGCTTGGTCTCTTCTAGAATTGCAGGCACGGCTTTGAAACCGTCTTTCGCCGCTTGATTGCCTGCCTCTACCGGCCATGAAATCTTGATCAAGAATCGCACTGTCACCTCCCTATAGGTAGTTGCCCAGCGCTCGTAACGCCGGACCGGGACTAGTGTACGCCGTAACGGGCCGAAAACACCACTAGCAGCCCGTGGTGAAAGTAAAGATCGCGAAAAATCGGGTACAGTCACCGATTTTTGTCGTCCAGGCTAGCGTTGGAAACAAAGCAGTTAGCGGAATCGAAAATCGTTGACAGTCCCCATTCTTCGCTCCTGGACGACTTCTACCAAGGGCTGCTAGGGTCGCCCCCTGGGGCATCACCAGGGTCGAATCGCGAGGCTGAGCGCGGCACCACCTCCGGGGGGCACAGTAACTCCCCATTGGAGCCGACGATCGTCCCGGCTTCTACGATCTCTTGTAACTGTTCGACCCACGATGTATCCCACTACTGCCCCTGCGAGGACGTCAGTCAAGTAATGTTTCCGGCTCTTCAGCCTAGTGACGCCGACGTAGGAAGCGAGCGCATAGGCCGGTATTCCCACCTTCCAGCCATAGTGTTGAGACGTAACAGTGGCCCACAAGAACGAGTTCGACGTATGTCCGGAGGGAAATGAGGTGTGGCTTGTCTGGTCAGGGCGCTCTCGGTTAGTAATCACCTTCACGCTGTGCGTGACGGTGTTCGTGACGATGAAGCCTTGCGCCAGCGAATAGGTATACCTCTGGAAGTCCGCGTTCTCGGTTGTTCGGCTGACAAGAAAAGAGAGACCGATTGTGGGACCTAGCACTTGAGACATGCCGATCACCTTTCCCAAATTGTCGAACCCCTGCCAACGCGATGTGTTTTCGAAGAAATCGCGAACCCTATCGTCCGCGGGAATGGCTGCCGCGGTAACCGCTGTTCCGATCAAAAGCGGAGGAAGATTGTCGCGGGAGAATAGTGCGCCAAAGTTGCGAGCTAGGTCCTTGTGAAACTCCTTGACTGGCGGCGCGGCGTCCGCCGGCTGGCCCATCAGCGGCTCCGCCTGAGGTTCTACAGGACCGTCCTGAGACGCAAGCGGAAAACTGGAGATGAGGAATACTACGATCGCAAGCCGACACTGCTTCGCCTTAGCAGTGAGTCCGGCCAAGACAACCCTCCGCGGGTGGTAATCGCGACGGTCTTGCGATAGCCGCGGCCGGTGAGCACGGACCATGATACGCATCAAAACAAAAATCCCTGAAGAATCTCTGAAGAACGCTTAGCGGCCTTAACAAGGGTACTCGATTTCTCTGCCGAACCTCCGAGCAGGCGGAGAAGAGATCAAACGAGTGAAGGGCTCACGTGTTCCCGCGGGCGCGTCGAAGCACTTTTCCCGAGCATCATCGAGGGATGCCAGTTGCTCCGCGCCTAAGCCCGTTCGCTTGTGGCTGCCGAAAATAGTGGGGGCCTTCACAAAACGGTCACAATCTGTTGATAGATTTCATTGTTAGGTAGTGGTCACTACCGTAAACGATCCCATGGGGGTATCTCTAATGAACTTACGGAGTAGATTCTTAATCAGTGCTGTCCGGGGAAAGTCGCGCCATCGGACGGTAAGTCTCGACCGTTCAATGTCTTATGGCCTGTTTTGCCCGGGAACGATTTGAAATCCCGAGGCCGCAAATGGTCGCCTGAACGGAGCATCCGGACGCGGCACAATGAGGGATGAACCTTGGCCGTACGGTTTTCTCCCAACTGATCGAGCACCTACCGAGCAAAGAGTTTCAGAAATGTGTATCGCGCTACCGCGGCGATTCCTATCTGAAAAGTTTCTCCTGCTGGGATCAGTTTCTTGCGATGGCATTCGCCCAGCTGACCTATCGGGCAAGCCTCCGCGACATCGAGACGTGCCTGCGTTCGATGCACGGCAAACTCTACCACATGGGATTCCGCGGCAGGGTAGCGCGCTCGACACTGGCCGACGCGAACGAGTCGCGCGACTGGCGGATCTACGCGGACTTCGCGCAGGTCTTGATTGGCATGGCACGGCCGTTATATGCCCACGACCCGATCGGTGTGGACTTGGACCAGACTCTGTACGCTCTCGACTCGACAACAATCGACCTCTGCCTGTCGCTGTTTCCGTGGGCGAGATTCCGCAAGCAAAAAGCCGCCGTGAAGATGCACACGCTGCTGGATCTGCACGGCAATATTCCCACGTTCATCCGCATTACTGGAGGCAAAGTGCACGACATCAACATCCTCGACGAGATCGGCCCGGAGGCCGGCGCGTTCTACGTCATGGATCGGGCCTACGTCGATTTCGAACGCCTCTTCGTGTTCACTCTCTGCTCGTCGTTCTTCGTCGTGCGAACCAAGAAGAACATCTTGCTCCAACGGCGCTACTCGCATCCCGTCGACAAATCCACGGGCTTGCGCTCGGATCAGACCGTCATACTGGCTGCCATCGAATCGGCCCAAGCCTATCCCGACCCGTTGCGGAGGGTCAGTTACTTCGACGCCCGGACGAACAAGCGGCTGAAGTTTCTGACCAACAACTTCGCGCTCCCGGCGCTGACCATCGCCCACATCTACAAGTCGCGTTGGCAGATTGAGTTGTTCTTCAAGTGGATCAAGCAACATCTGCGAATCAACTCGTTTTACGGCACCAGCGAGAACGCCGTCAAGACGCAGATCTGGATCGCTGTCTCGATTTACGTGCTCATCGCCATCGTCCGGAAACGCCTCGGGCTGGAAGCGAGTCTTTACCAGATTCTACAGATTCTCAGCGTTACGCAATTCGAAAAAATGCCCCTTTTACAGGCACTCCAGCCATCCGACTCCCCAAACGAATCCCCCTATGACCCCAACCAATTGATTCTATTCGACTTTTAACCGGACAGCAGTGATTCTTAATATACAGCCTGGCCGGCATCGCGTTCATCCTGTCGGCCCAGCTGTGGGCCCAGTCGGAAATCGAGCTGGAAGGAGCGATTACGAACGTAAACGGTTCAAAAATCGAACTCTTCGACGGTCTTGTCAGCGTGGAGGTCCACGGCGCGAAGATCGACACAGACGACGAAAACTCTATCAACATCTCGGACATGAAGGTCGGCACGGCGGTTGAGATCACTGGCACGGTGGGAGCCGACGGCACTATACGGGCAAAGTCGCTTGAAGTGAGCGAAGAAAAGAAGCAAGATGCCGAGATCGAAGGCGTTATCGGTAATCGACCAGACTCTGTACGCTCTCGACTCGACAACAATCGACCTCTGCCTGTCGCTGTTTCCGTGGGCGAGATTCCGCAAGCAAAAAGCCGCCGTGAAGATGCACACGCTGCTGGATCTGCACGGCAATATTCCCACGTTCATCCGCATTACTGGAGGCAAAGTGCACGACATCAACATCCTCGACGAGATCGGCCCGGAGGCCGGCGCGTTCTACGTCATGGATCGGGCCTACGTCGATTTCGAACGCCTCTTCGTGTTCACTCTCTGCTCGTCGTTCTTCGTCGTGCGAACCAAGAAGAACATCTTGCTCCAACGGCGCTACTCGCATCCCGTCGACAAATCCACGGGCTTGCGCTCGGATCAGACCGTCATACTGGCTGCCATCGAATCGGCCCAAGCCTATCCCGACCCGTTGCGGAGGGTCAGTTACTTCGACGCCCGGACGAACAAGCGGCTGAAGTTTCTGACCAACAACTTCGCGCTCCCGGCGCTGACCATCGCCCACATCTACAAGTCGCGTTGGCAGATTGAGTTGTTCTTCAAGTGGATCAAGCAACATCTGCGAATCAACTCGTTTTACGGCACCAGCGAGAACGCCGTCAAGACGCAGATCTGGATCGCTGTCTCGATTTACGTGCTCATCGCCATCGTCCGGAAACGCCTCGGGCTGGAAGCGAGTCTTTACCAGATTCTACAGATTCTCAGCGTTACGCAATTCGAAAAAATGCCCCTTTTACAGGCACTCCAGCCATCCGACTCCCCAAACGAATCCCCCTATGACCCCAACCAATTGATTCTATTCGACTTTTAACCGGACAGCAGTGATCTCAAGTAGAGGACCTGACCGACTCGGACTGTGGGTGACTACCGAGAGCTGTACGAAGACGCTGTCGCGACGCACGGGGCGGCCCTCAGCCGATTGGCGCGGGGATATGAGGCTGACGCCGACCGGCGGCGTGACCTGCTTCAGCTCATTCATATCGCCATCTGGCAAAGCCTTCGCTTGTTCGACGGACGCTGCAGTTTGCGTACGTGGGTCTATCGCATCGCCCACAATGTCGCGGCCACACATGTCCTGCGAAGCCGCCGAGCTTCGGCGCGGCTTGTTGGTCTAGAGGCTCTGGAGGCGGAGCCCGGATTGGTTGACGGCGAGGCAGAGGCGCACCGCAGGGACTCGGTGGCGAGGCAGAGGCGCACCGCAGGGACTCGGTGGCGAGGCTGCTACGCCTGATCCGAAGACTCAAGCCGCTGGATCGACAGATTATCTTGCTCTATCTCGAGGGAGAGCGCGCAGTATCGACAGCGGAAGTAACGGGATTGTCACCGGGTAACGTTGCGACGAAGATTCACCGAATAAAAAGGCTGCTGAGAAGGCAGTTTGATGAGGGGCAATAGCTATGGGCGAGGAAGGGAACGGCCGCGGCTACGAGAGCTTGTGGAAGGCTCAGGAGGGAGAGAAAGTGCAGATGACATTCGACGAGGTTTGTGTGAGGGCGCGAGCATTCGAGAAAAAGAGCGTGCGTGAATACTGGGTAGGGCTGGTGTTGTTAGGGTCTGTCGTCGCGGTGATGATTCTCTATCTGTTTCGATTTTCAGAGCCGATGATGAGGATCGGAATCTCCTCAATCCTCGCCGCATTGTTGTATATGGGCGTGAGGGGGACGCGAAGCGGACCGCCGCGCCGGCTGCGGGCGGGGGCGCAGCCGGATACCTGCGTCAACTTCCTCCGGTCTGAGCTTGCGAGGAAGCGTGAAGAACTGCTAAAGGGTCGCTGGACAGTGTGGCTGCTCTTGCCCGGCATGTTTGCCTTTTGGTGGGGGGGCGGACCAGTGGCGGTCGCGAAGTGGATGGGGATAGACCTTCCTTGGCTGACGGGATATCAGGAGTCGCCCGCGCCCTTGATCGGATTCGTGGTGTTGTTGGCGGTCGTTTGGTTCGGCAGCGGAAGGGAGGCGCGTGGTATCCAGCGGGAGATAGAGGAACTCGGCGACGAGCAGGCTGGTGAGTAGTCCAGCGTCTGACCGGGTGTTGGCGATGTCGCCGTTGGAAGCCGGTCGCTAACGGGCCCCTTGTGAGATCACACGAAGCTCACGCATTGCAGCCGAGGCAATCCATCGGCCGCCGTCTCCCAGGTCCGGCCCTCGTCGGAGGAGCGAAAGACTTGTCCGTCGGATGTGCCGAAAGCTGTTTCGTCGCCCGAGGTCGCCAGACAATATGTGTCGACGTTTTTGGGAAACCATTTCGGCAGACCCGCCGCGCACTTTTCAAAGGCCCCGCTCGCGGGAAGCGGTACGCGGTACACGGCGGCTCGATCCGTGAAAGGCCCGGTCGAGGCGGTGACCAGAACGGTTTCCCCCGCAACAGCGACCGCGCGGCAATAACTGGCGTGTAGTCCTTCGGCGTTGAACGTCCACGACTCGCCGCGATCTTCGCTGACGGCGAGTCCTTCCAGCGAAGCGGCAAGCAAGAGACCCGAACCGGCGTCGAAAACAACTTGGTGCACATCGGCGTGGATGTCGATCGTCGGCTGCCACGATCGCCCTCGGTCCGTCGACCGCAAGACACCCCCAACGTGAACATTGGCGTATATCGCGCCGTCAGGGTCAGTCGACAGGGAACGCACCGCGGGCGGGCCGCCCCAGGGAGTGAACCAGCTGTCTCTTCCTTCGGCACGATCGAACGACGAAACCGGCTCGAAGCGCTCGTTAACTAGCTTCGATAGGTGAGCTTCGGATGTCCCGACCAGAACCCCCGCGGGAGTCGGGATCACACATTGCGCCTCGAATTCGTCGAGTTGCGCGATTTGCTTCCACCTGCCGCCAGGCGGACAGTGCCACAGCTCGCGACGATCGACGAGAGTCCAGATCCCTGAGGGGCCGTTCGAGATTGACGTGCACTTGCGGCCGGGGAGATGCACTTTCCCGCTGTTGCCGAGCTGGTGTATGCCGTCATCGGTGCCGACCAAGAGATTCGTGGGCATGAAGGGTCGCTTGCGGCCTTCTAGCTCCGCCAACCTCGGCTCAGCCGCTCCTCTGTGAAGCGAGGGCGTGAGTCCTCCCTTCCGGTTGCGCCCCCACTAATGGCGGCGACGAAGTGGATTTCGGCCTCTTTGCCAACCGGTTCCAGCAAGCCCACACTGCTTACGGTTCCGTCGATGGCGACGGAGATATTCGGCTTCAGACGGTGGCCTTCCACCAGCCATCCCTTGACGCCGGGGTGAATCAAGTCGAGGTTCTGGATGACTTGGCGTACGGTCGCTCCCTCGACTTCGACCTTCTGAGCGCCGGCGGTGAACTTCTGCATCATCGAGGGAATGTACACCGTGGCCATGCCGTTAGTTTTCTTGTTTGTCCCAGACGGCTTGCATGACGGCTCCGGGATTCATGGGAAGCCGGTTCATTCGGACACCCGCGGCACGGTAGATCGCGTTGGCAAGAGCGGCCGGCGGGGGGATAATACTGGCCTCGCCGACTCCCCGAGCCCCGAACGGATGTCCGGGATTCGGCACTTCGACAATCACCGTATCGATCATCGGAAGATCGAGGCTGGTGGGCATGCGGTAGTCGAGCCAGCTCGAGTTTGCCATAACACCGTCAGCGCTCATGAAGTACTCTTCGTTCAAGGCCCACCCGATGCCCTGCACGCTGCCCCCCTGCATCTGGCCTTCGACGTAACTGGGGTGAATGGCCTTTCCGGCGTCCTGCACAGAGGTAAACCGAAGGATCGTGACCTTTCCGGTTTCCGGGTCGACCTCGACATCCGTGATTACTCCTGCGAATGAACCGCCCACTCCCGGAGGGTTGACGGCCGCCCGGCCGATGACCGGTCCGCCGCTCGATCCCAATTGTTCGGCCAGTTCGCTGAAGGTCATTTGATCGCTGGAACCGTTGTTGTGGTGGAAGACCCCTTTGCGGAACTCGATATTCTCGGCGTCGGCCTCCCAAATGCGCGCAGCGCGCTCGATCATTTGCCGCTTGACGTCCTGCGCGGCCTCGTAAGCCGCCAGGCCGGTCGCAAAGGCGACACGACTTCCGCCGGTGACCGCTGTGTATCCCACTGAATCCGTATCAACGACAGTAGGCTGAACGTCCTCCGCGGCGAGACCCAAGACCTCCGCGGCCTGCATGGCGACAGAGGCCCGCGTGCCGCCGATGTCGGTCGATCCTTCGACCAGGTTAACCGTACCGTTGGCGTTCACCGAAATGCTGCAGCTCGACTCCAGTCCCACGTTGAACCAGAACCCAATTGACACACCGCGGCCACGGTTAGGCCCCTCGAGCGGAGCCGTGTAGTGGGGGTGGTTCTTCATGGCTTCGAGTACCTCGACGCAGCCGATGCGGGGGTATTTGGGACCGTCGGCGCGGCGCGTGCCTTCCTTGGCGGCGTTTTTCAACCGGAACTCGAGGGGGTCGATGCCGAGCTTCTCGGTGATCTCATCGACAACGGGCTCGGTAGCGAACGCCGCGTTCGTGGCACCCGGAGCACGATAGGCGGCCGTGCTGGGCTTGTTTACAACGACGTCATAGCCGTCGATGACGACATTCTCGATATCGTAGGCCGCGAAGACGCACATGGCGCCGGGCACGACCATCGCACCGGGGTAAGCGCCCGCCTCGTACGCCAGATGAGCCTGAGCAGCCGTGATTTTGCCGTCGTTGGTGACGCCCATCTTGACCTTCATATAGGATCCCGGCGTCGGACCCGAGGCTTCGAAAACGTCTTGGCGACTCATGACGATCTTTACCGGATTCCCGGTTTTCTTCGAAAGAAGAGCCGCCACCGGCTCCAAGTAGACCGGGATCTTTCCACCAAAGCCGCCGCCAATCTCCATCGGCGTTACTTTGACCTGCGACTGAGGAATGCCCAGGATACAAGCCGTCGTGTCGCGGACGACAAACGATCCCTGGGTGCTGCACCAGATCAGCACTCGGCCGTCGTTGTTCCAGAGAACTGTTGCGTTGTGCGGCTCGATGTAACCTTGGTGAACGCTGGCCGTGTTATACTCCCGTTCAACGACAAGATCGGCTTCCGCGAATCCCTTGTCGATGTCTCCCAGGCTGTGTCGAAAGTGATCAGCGACATTGCTCGGCTGATCCGCCTCCTCGCCGAGTTCCTTCCCCTTCATGTCTTCGTGAAGCAGAGGGGCGTCGGCTCCCATGGCGTCAGGTGCTGTCAAGACCGGTGAGAGCAGCTCATAGTCCACCTCGATGAGCGCCACTGCTTCTTGAGCGACGTGGAGACTCGCGGCCGCCACGCCAGCGATGGCATGTCCTTTGTAGAGCGCTTTGTCGCGCGCAAGGACATTGCCCAGGATGTAAGCCAGACGGGTGGCGCCCTCTCCTAGGTCGACGAGCTGGTCACCGGGATCGGCGAGATCCTGAGCGGTGACGACCGCTTTCACGCCCTCCAAAGCCTCGGCTTTGCTCGTGTCAATCGACTTGATACGGGCGTGCGCGTGCGGGCTGCGAAGAATCGCCCCCTGAATCAGGCCGGCCATCGTGAAGTCAGCGCCGTAGAGCGCCCTTCCGGTGACTTTGTCGGCTCCATCGTGACGGATGGGCCGCGTCCCGACGACGTCAAACTCGGTGGTCGAAAGAACAACGTTCGGTTCGTAGTCTTGTTGGCTCATGCTTGCTCCTGTTGCATCTTGGTGGCGGCGTGCTGCACCGCTCGAATGATCTTGTCGTAGCCCGTACAGCGGCAAAGGTTATTCGCCAGCCAGAGCCGGATACGCTCCTCCGAGGCATCGGGCTCCCTATCCAGGAGTGCTTTGGCGGCCACGATGAAGCCCGGCGTACAAATCCCGCACTGCAGCGCCGCATCTTCGAGGAAGGCTTGTTGAATCGAGTGCAGCTGGCTGCCGGAGGCGATGCCCTCGATGGTGGTGATTCGTTGGCCCTCGGCTTCAACTCCGAGGACCAGACACGACGGAACGATTCGTCCGTCCAGGACGACGGTGCAAGCGCCGCAGTTGCCGTCGTTGCAGCCCTCTTTGGAGCCGGTTAAACCGACGATATCCCGCAGGCATTCAAGCAGGCTCTGCCGCGGCTCGCACAGAAAGTCGACCGGCTCTCCGTTAATGGTCGTCTGGACATGAGTCTTTGCTGGCATCTAGTTCTCTCCTTGAGCTGACTGCCGGGCTCTTTCGACCGCGACGTTGAGCGCTCGACGCGTGAGCACTTCGCAGAGGTGTTTGCGGTAAGCGATCGTTCCGCGCATATCGGTGATGGGACGCGCCGCTTCCTTGGCGATCATGGCTGCTTTCTGGATACTTTCGTCCGTCACCGGCTGCCCGCTCAGGGCGTCCCCTGCCTCTTTGACAAACAGCGGAGTCGGCGCCACGGATGCCAATGCGATTCTCGCCGATTGGAAGTTTCCGTTCTCCAAAACGACGGATGCGCCAGCCCCCGCTACCGCGATGTCCATCTCGTTACGCGGGATGAACCGCAGGTAGTGGGCGCCTGAATTCGCAACCGGCGGCGGGAAGTGCAGCGACACCAGTAACTCGCCAGGCTGAAGCACGTTTTGTCCGGGCGCGGTGCAAAAATCCTCGACAGCAACTTCGCGATCGCCGCCGGACCCCACAATCCTGCACCGTACGCCCATCGCAATCAAGGCCGGGATCGCGTCCGCGCTCGGTGCGGCGTTGCAGAGGTTGCCGCCAATCGACGCCCTGCCTTGTATCTGAGTTCCGCCAATCATGGAGGCTACGTCGTTCAGCGCCGGGTAGGCGCGAGTCACCTCTGTGTTCTCGTAGATCGCGTGGCAGGGCACAGCAGCGCCCAAGGTGAGTCCACTCTGGGCGTCGAGGCGAAGTTCATTCAGCTCGGGAACGTCCTTAACGTCTATGACCCAGTCAGGCTGCCTGCGGCCCACCCTCATTTGGACCAACAAGTCCGTGCCGCCCGCCAGCGGCCGCCCTTGCTCTCCGTGTTGAGCCATCAACCCCGCGGCCTCCTGCAGGGTTTTGGGCCGTGTATAGTTAAACCATTTCAAGACCGCCACCTCCTGTTCATCCCATACATAGTAGCTAAGTTGGGGCCTTTGCTTGGGCTCAGATGCTGCTCATAGAATAGAAGTTGATGTCGCGATCTGATTTTTTCTCCGACACCGACCCGCGTGCGCTCGAAGTGTTCCTTTCCCGCCAGCGCCGGATGACAGCTTCTGAAAAAATCACTCGAGTCTTCGAACTGAGCGACCTCATCCTGCAGGCCGCCAAGGCAGGGGTGCGACAAATGTATCCTGACGCTGACGAGCGAGAGGTGTTCCTGCGGGCAACGGCACGCCGGTTGGACCGGGAGACGATGATCAAGGTCTACGGCTGGGCCCCGGAACTTCATGACTGATGCCGTCCCGGCTTTCAAGCGACTGCTCGAAGTATTCCATCGGCTAGGAATATCGCACGCCGTAGGCCCACGTGCTGATTCTGGCGTGTCCTTTTAGGGAGATTCCTTGCCGGCGCCCCCCGGGCGCTGTCGGACCGTTGGCCCATTCGGTGGACCCGATAGGACCCAAGTACCAGCAAGCATAAACCCCGGTACGGACGTGAGCCCCGGGGGCCGGACGCCATCCGAGCGCGACCCTGTTTATCTCTTGTTCATAAACCACATCCTTCCCCGCCCAATCAGTAAACTCATTGTAAAGTTACCTGGATGGGAGGCTAGCCGTGACCGATACGAAACTCGGATGTGGGACTGTGGCGCTACTTTGCGTAGGGTTTGGATTAGTCTCGTGCGGTTCTGAAACAAGGGCGCCGGAATCTGCCGCCGTTGAGAGCCAGGCGACCCGGGCCGACGAGGCGGCCATCAAAGGGGTTCACCTGCGGGAAACCCGGGCGATCGAGGAAAAGGACGCTAACGGTCTACTGGCCCTTTTCGACAGTGATCTGGTGGTGATGCCGCCCCACGAACCGCCTATCGTCGGCAAAGCGGCACTGCGGTCGTGGTTCTTGAGACTCACTGATGAGTTCTCGATCGATCTCGATACCTCGGCCGAAGAGGTCAAAGTGACCGGTGATTGGGCCTACGAGAGATTCTCTTTTCGGCACACAATGACACCGACTGGCGGCGGCGAGCCGACAACGGCTCGGGGCAAGGGCATCCGCGTGTATCGCCGGCAGTCGGATGGCTCGTGGAAGTTGGTCCGCGATCTTTGGAACAGTGACGAAGCCCTCGACGTCGAGGAGGCGCTCGAAGGCGGCGGGAGGTCCGGCGGCAGGCTAACGCGCTCGCGGGGGGCGGGTAGCGGCCAGCGGGCGGGTCGGTCCGCTGGCTCTTCCCAAGACAATCTCGCTGGAAGCTCACGGTCTCGCGGTGCTTCCCAGGGTGAGCTTGAGCGTCTGAGGCGTGAAGTCGCCCAGCTTCGAGCGCAGGTGGCAGGCCGGGGAGGGGGGTCTCCAGGGGGTACTTCCCAGGCGGACCTCGTCAAGCGGCTGCAAGCCCAGTTGGCCGAGCAGAAGGGCCGAATCGAACAGTTGCAGGCCTATAGTTGCCCGGAGTGCCCCGTAGCTATCCAGCGAAAGGGACTGATTTACCTTTGGGACGGCCTGCCCCCGGAACCCATGGAGATTCCTATCGAGTTGGTACGGCGGTAGGGCTTTACGATGGGTCCAATATCGGGTTGAGTTGCGGGTTGGCGACCGGTCGGCGACGGGGTTTCCGAGGCAGTTGTCAGCAGGAACGCCGCGTTAGATGAGGAGCCGGCCAGGCCCTATTGCTTTCCCACTTGGTAGAGGTAGATGGTGTGGGAACGGCCTTGGCCCCCAACCGATTCCGTCTTAACCGGTGTCCATCCCATGATTTGGAAGTCGTGCGAGACGACGCGTGAGCCTGGCTTTAGGCTTTGCTCGAGTCTCGGCCTCAGCTTCATGTTCGAGGAGGTCAGCAGGTAAACAGTGACAACGGACGCCGGGCTCAGGTCAACTTCGAGCAGATTACCCTGCACGACCCGAACACGGTTGTGGATGTTCAGCTCTCTTACGCGACCCTGTGTTTGTTTGGCTAGATCCTCGTCAAGCTCAATCCCGACAGCCCGAGCTCCGAACTTCCGCGCCGCCGCTATGATGATTCGCCCATCCCCGGAACCCAAATCGTAGACCATGTCGTCGCTGTTGACCGCGGCCATTTCCAGCATCCGCTCGACCACCTCGGGCGGAGTCGGCACGTAGGGAGCCATGCTGCGCGGATCGTATTTCTTTTGCGCCCAGGCGTCGGGCAGCAACAGTAAGAGCCCAACGACAAGCACGACCCGAGCAGCTTTAAAGACCGCCGTCATTGTTCAACCCCTATCGACGCAAACTCCCGTTGTGGCCTACCGGATATCGACCCGTCTCCCATGAATATATCCAAATCTCCTTCAAAGAGCCAGCCTCAGTGTGGGTTCCCGCTCTTTGAGACGGAAAAATGTTACGCAAGCAGGCTTGCGATGCCATTTGCCGCCCCGATCGACCCCCTATCGTGCTACTCCGTTAGCCGGCCGATTGGGAGGGGTGGCCACCGGGGTCGCAAGCTTTCGTCGTCGGGTTAGCTTAACACTCCAGTTATTGGTTAGACGCGACGGATTGCAGTCCCGTTCTGCCCACCGCCCAGAAGCGCAGCAGACTTGGTGACGATGCATACGCTGGTCAGTTCGGGAGCCTCGGTTGCTTAGTTCTCAAAGGGCCTCCCAAAGTAACTCAGCAGCGCGAGTGCTACGAGGCCCACGCTTAGAAGCGACTGCACGCCGGACACCACGCGGGGCCAGCCACGTGCTTGGATATCGAATTCGCGGGGCTGGATCATCCGAATCCAGCGCCCGAAGTTCAACTCTCGGAACCCGATGTTGAACGTGGTCATGAGGCTGAAGTCCCGTAGCGAGGATCTAGGCGGGCGGGATCTTGCTTCCCTCCACCGCTATCGGTGCGCGGCCCGCCAGATCCGCGGCCTTGTTCTCCCGCAAAGACACAAGCAGAGCCGCGAACGGAAGTCCGCGGCCAAGGCTCCGAGCAACGCCGGGCGGTTCTCATCGCAGAGACAATTTCCGTTCGTGGCGCACGCTCTCAGCGTGCCGCGTCGAGACTCCTCTCGACGCTTGGGGCAGTTCGGCTCCGAGGCCTTGACACTCCTCCACCTCTCAGCCTCTCTCGCAACGACACAAGCGGAGCCGCAGGCGGGAGCCTGCGGACGAGCCGCGTTCACCGCTAATACTGTTCACTTAAGCTGTGATGGAAACAGCGAATCTATTCCCTCATCGCGCCGTTCGTCATGTACGGGCGCGACACTGTCGCGCCCCGGGGGGCCGCCTGACGATCGAGCTGCGTTCACGCGGCTTTTCTGCCCCGTCGCTAGGCCAGCCGTTTACGGCCGGTCGTGCCCCGCACACCGGTGGTTCCTTTCGGCGCTCGGCCCGCCCCAGCGGTCGAGCGGGGCCTGGGGTGGGGCAAGAAATCGGCCCGAATACGGTTCATGGAGTCCGTCTCGGTTGCTGGGAGCGGCCGAGTGGCGATGGTGCCGAGTGCCTGCTGGAGACGAGACCTGGCCTGTCACTTGCGTTCCAGATCCCGAACGGGAGACAAAGCAGTTGCAGAAGCGAAAATCGGATGACAGTCCCGATTTTTTGCCGGACCTAGCTTCTACCAGGGGCCGCGAGGGGTGCCCCGGGTGCGGCTTGATGAGGTGCGGCTCCTTTGGTATCGCGCGGAGCCGCCAAAACGGTTTGGGATCGATCCCGTTGTCCTGTGTGACGCGGTCGGTTGATCGGCTCACCGACGGAGGCCATGGGGAGGACTTATGTCCCGGCCGGGGCGCGCCAGTCTGTCGCTCCCTGAAGGCCGGCGCTCTTACGGGCCCAGACTAACATGGCTGAGGGAGAATCAGATGGTCAGGGTAAGACCATCTTGTTGATGGCGGTCGAGTTAGAGATTTCGAATTGCCGTGACTGGTTTCGGGGGAGTGACGAGAAAGAGGGGATCGGCCGTTGGCACGGCCGATTCTCTGCCCCACCCCAGGCCCCGCTC
This sequence comes from Bryobacterales bacterium, assembly GCA_965248205.1. Lineage (GTDB taxonomy): Bacteria > Acidobacteriota > Terriglobia > Bryobacterales > UBA6623. Next base: position 2,768,317 of record CBDFIS010000006.1, on the reverse strand, counting down.
GGTCGCTAGGAGCGACCGAGCGCCGAAGGGAGCGGACCAGGATGCGACCAGCCGGGGCTGACGCCCCGGGCCAGCATTAATGGAATGTTGCCAGCCGTTGTGTGGTGCAGGCCCAGAAAGATGCCCGCTGCCCATGGTGTTAACTGAGGCTGTCCCGGTTTCCCCCATCGTTCCTTCCGCCCTTTCAGGGCTCGACTCTGTTCAATTCCTATCCTAGGGTTCCGCCGTTCCGGCTCCACCCTAGGATAGATTCCGGCGCCGCTTCGAGGCTCAAACGTCGTGAGAGCCGCCTGGCGGCGGCTGGGACAAACAGGAGTGTTTGTCCCTACGGGGCTCGATCGATAATGGCCTGGCCGCGTTCACGTTGACCGCTCACTGGCGTTCGCGGCTCTGTTTCCTCTGTCGCGTGGCCTTCGGATGAGCGAGTCCTGGAAAAGGTCGCAAGTGTCGGCAAAACGACCGCCGAGCGATGCGCTACCGGATCTGCCCATGAATCAGAATGTCCCCTTCGCCAATCTTGCCCGCGGTGCGCGCAGAACCAACCGTAACTCATTGATTGTAATTGGCTTGCTAGGAATTGGGTTTGTTTCGTATTTTTCCCCCTGTGCCCCAGTGTGAATGCCGGTCTTCGCGGTTTCCCTGACAGTGCGGGTGGGTCAAGTACCTTCGTTGGACAGTGAACGAATGGCTTCGGGCCGAGCCGGAATCATGCCCATCCCGCAGGCCCGCGCCCTGACGAGTCTGTGAAGAAACCCTAGGTTTAGGAAGGCGTGAAAAAATGCTGGGACAGCCAGCCCGCGGCGGAAGCTGCGATTGATTCTATGCGACTTTCTAGGACGCCGCTTGTGACAGTCCCTGATTTTTTCACGCACCGTCACGCGCGCGGCTCCCGAGCGATCGGTTCCAGTCTGCCGGAGCCGCGACCGTGAGGGAGCGGTTGGCCGACTCACCAACCAACAGCTCGCTCGCTGCCCGCGGCTCTGCCCTTCGTCGATCTGCTGTCCGCGCTTGATTCCACTGGAGTTCGGCGAGATTGGGTTTGTTTCGTCATTTGTCGCTGGCGAGCTCCGCTGGAGCCGCTGAACCTCCCTCTGCCCCGGACAGCTAACCCTGGGGCGTGGTCCCACGGACCAGATTTGCCTGCCCGGGCGCAATTGCACCCATACCAGCTCGTGGTGAAAGTAAAGGTCGCGAAAAATGGGTACAGCCAGCCAATTCGCCTCAAAGCCAAGTGCTTTGTGTCGGGCGTCATGACGGGAGGCGAATTGGTGGCAGTCCCCATTTTTCGCGGTCAGAAAAAGTTGCCGGGCGGGGTCAAAAGATGGCCTAGGCGTGGGCTAGCGCGCGATTTTCGTCACCTGGCGGTCAGTTGGCAGTCGAGTGAGGCGGTAATGGGATTGTCCCGTCTAATGGTTAAGTCTTCTGAATTGTGAGACATAGTAGCGTTCCTAGCCGCCCGGAGAAATGGCGGTGGCAGAAAGTGGCGGAAATACGAGGGTCATCCCTCCGAGATTCCGCTTTCTGGGCCCCGTACCAGAATAGGGGACGGATACGGGGTTAGAAGGCCCCCAGGAGCCTAAGTCGTTGAGATGGTGAGGAGAAAAAATGTGACAAGTCTGTGACGGGGTCTTGTGGGAGTGGTGGGAGGCGTCCACACGGCCGGGTTTTCCGTGCCAAAATCGTGTCCTAGCGCAAGGGAAACGCCGCCTAGCGAATAGATGGAGCCAGGAAAAGGGGGATCGGTCGCGTTAGCACGGCGGTGCCTGTTCTTTCTTTGCCGCCGGAGCGTCGGGCTCACACTTCTTTAGGTTGTTGGCTCAATCAGACGACAGTTCTTCCTCGTACCGGTAGCCGACGCCGTGGACGGTGCGGATGATCCGCGGGCTTTTGGGGTCACGCTCAATGCGCTTGCGGAGCTGCGAGACGTGCTGGTCCAGAGTGCGGCTGTTCGCGACGTGCGACAGCCCCCAGCATTCGTTGAAAAGCCTCGTGCGGTCGACAACCTGCCCGCGCATCCGATGGAGAAGCCGCAGGATTTTCACATCTCGCAAGCTGAGGTCGATGACCCGCTCTCCACGGCGGGCCCGTAGCTCGCCCGGAAGGATCTCGAGGTCGCCCATGTGGAAAGGATCCTGGATCGCCTCGCCGCGTCCGCGCGCCATGCAGCGCCTCGTAACCGCCCGGATGCGCGCCAGGACTTCACGCACACCGAACGGTTTGAGGATGAAATCGTCAGCCCCCAGCTCGAGGCCGACAACCTTGTCGACCTCCTCGGATTTGGCGCTTATGAAGATGATCGGCACTTGAGGGTCGGCTCGGCGGATTTCTCGGCAGACCTCGTAGCCGTCAACACCCGGCATCATGATATCGAGGCAGATGAAGTTCGGCGACTCGCGACGGAACAGTGCGAGCGCCTGGGTTCCGTCTTCGGCGACGACGGTTTCATAACCCTCGTCTTGGAGGATTTCCTCCAGCCCAGCGCGGATGTTCCGGTCGTCTTCCGCAATCAGCACTTTCATGGTTTCAACCACCGGCCGCCGGGGACGGACTGTGGAGCGTGACTCGAAAGCGTGCCCCTACCTCCGTCGGATCCAACTCCAGATCACCCCCGTGAAGCCGGGCCAGTTCGCGCGCAATCGCGAGGCCTATCCCTGTTCCGGCGACGCCGTCCGTATGGGTGCTGCTGACTCGGTAGAAAGGCTCGAAGATCCGCTGCTTCTCGCGCGGGGGAAGGCCTGGGCCGCGATCAGTCACCGTAATCTCGACGAGGTCACCCAGCCGGCGGCTGGCAAGCTCCATGTACTTTCCGGCGGCTCCGTACTTGTCGACGTTGCTGATCAAGTTCCCGACGATCTGCTCCAGGGCGTCGGCATCGAAGGAGACAGACTCCGGGGCGCCCCGCTTGAACTCCACCTGGATTTCTTTGGCGTCCAGGGCAGGTCTGAAATGATCGAGGACATTTTGCAGAACATCGTCGACGACCCCCAACGTCGGGTGCATTTCAAGGGTGCGGCGCTGCTTGCGGCTGAAGGTCAGGACATTACCGATTAGGCGGCTCAACCGCCGGCTTTCCGAAACGATCACGTCGATATGCCGACGCAAGCGCTCATTCTTCCCATCGGTGTCTTTCTCCAGCAGCTCGGCGTACATACGGATGTTGGTGAGCGGCGTCTTCAACTCGTGGGATACTTGGTTTACGAAGCTCACCCGCTGAACGGCTTGGCGCATCTCGCGGGACTGCTCGCGGTAGAAGTAGTAGGTCAGGCCGATCACTGTCGCCCCCAGTAGAGCCAGCCCTGCCGCCAGGTTGATCAGGAAGCCACTCGTCAGCGCCGATCCGAAGACCGCGCTCGACGAGTGGTATTCGAGGCTCCAGGCGCCCAGCGGCGCGCCGAGGCTGAGCAAGGCGGCGGGCCTCGAGTTCTCCTCGGCTTGAAACGCTCCCCATTGGTAAAGCGCTCGCCCCCCAGAATCGACGAGCCGAATCCGCCCTTCGGTAAGCTCGGGAGCGAGCGCGTCCGTCTCGGGCAGCGAGGCGATAAGCTCCGCAAGCAAGCGCGTACGGTTGATCTCCGCGGCGTGCATCTTCTCGCCATCCCGCACCCAGAGCATCAACTGCAGGCCGGTGCCCCAGTACCAGGCGTGCCAACCCTTCGGCAAAGGCGCCCGTGACGCGTCCTGGGACCCAACCTCTCGCAACCCTGACCGCGTCGCGTCAGAGGCGTCCCGAGAGGCGGATGTCGTCGTGGGCTGTGGGGACCGGGACCGCGTTACCGAACCCTCCGTGGCTGAATCGGGATCCGCGAGTACGCCTTTGTCCCAGATCTCGCGGGTGCGCCGGAGCGCTTCGCGCTCGGCTGAAGTGAGGAGGGCCGGTGTCCCGACAGGGGGAAAAAGCAAACGTCCGTCTGCGATGAGCACGTAGTACTGGACCACATAGGGAGACTGTCGCGTACGCTGCCGCAGCTCGCCGCGATCAACAGAAAAGGGGCTCATCTCGTCCAGCACCCATTGCTCGTAGTCTTCCAACGACCGCGACAGAGCCTCGTCCACCGCACGCAACTGGCCGAGCATCAGCTCGCGGATCCCGTGCTCGACGACAACCTGCTCATCCTGGACGATCCTCGCCCCCAGCCATCCGATGATGGCGAGGGGCGCGATCACGATCAGCACCAGGATGATGGTGAGCTTCGGTTTCAATCTTTACTTGGGCTTTGAGATGACAGCACGCTGCGTCTTCGTCTTGTACTGCATTTCCCGCTGCTTCTTACGTTCGCGATTCCACTTCTCTTCGTCAAGGTTCTGGCTGGCCTCGTAGTTGGCTTCCGCATCTCGCTTCAGACTGGAATCGCCGAGCTTTTGCGCGTTGGTATCGAGGTACGCCGAGTTGGATTGGAACAGGGCGCGGGCGTCCTCGACCTTACCCTCGTCCCGCAAGGCCGTCGCCAATTCGTTGCGTTCGTTGCCGATCTGGCTCACGACCGCGACCATGACGTCACGGTTGGTCGTTCGCTCGACTACGGTTTCGGAGTCGGTAAACGTCACGGATGTACCGCCGCGCAGGGTGGCTTGGGAGCCTGTAAGCAGGTCGTAATAGCCGACGGTGACGTCGGCGACCTGCCGAGCTCGCCCTGCGGCGGTTGGCGATACGTCGACTTCAAGCAGCAGGTAGCGAGTTTGGTCCCGGTAGAGCTGGTTCAGGGAGGCATGCACCTTCTGCCCCATGACCTCCGCTTCGCGCCCGACCACCCGGATCGGCCGGACGCCGTTCGGGCAATGGATGTCGATGGTCACACCCTGGGCTACGGTTGACAGTGCATCGCCGAACTCCGTGGCGAACGCGGCCTCGAGATCGGCCTCGTCTTCGACGAAGAAGTGGTTGCCGTCACTCGCCATCGCCAGCCGGGTCATCAAGTCTTCGTTGTACTGCAGGCCAAGACCGATTGTGGTCACCGTGATACCCTGACGCGCAAGCGAAGTGCCGAGCTGGGCCAGCGAGCCGGGCGAGCTCGGGCCCACGTTGGCTAGCCCGTCGGAAAGTAGAAGGAGCGTATTGACCCGGTTGCGGTGCAGAAACTTCTGCAGCTCACGCCCTCCCTTGCTCACACCGGCGAATAGAGCCGTCTTGCCCCCCGCACGGATGCCGCGAATGGCATCCCGGATCGCTTGGCGGTCGTAGAGCTTTGTCGCCGGGAGCAAGACGTCTACCGTGCTCTGGTATGTGACGATCGAGACAATATCATCGTCCCTGAGCTGACCAATCGCCATGAGCGCGGCTCGCTTCGCCTCCTCGATCTTGGCGCCCGACATCGATCCCGAGCGGTCGAGCACGATGGCCACGTTGACGGCTGCTCGCCGGCTCACTCGCGGCTTGAGGCCCGTCAGAGCGATTCTCACGTAGGCCTTCTGCCGCCCGCCGGTCAGCACCTTAGGAGTGGACATCTGCACGTCGAGCTCTACGGATGCCGCGCGTGCGGCAGGCATTGCCGAAATGGCCAGCGTGGCCAGAAGCGCCATCGGAGCCGATTTCTGGATCGTCGAGTTTATTTCCATCGAATTCTCCTTGTGTACGTCGGCCGTTTCGGATCTGTCTTGCTTCGCCGACGCTGTGTCTGATTCCAAGGTAGGCCCCGATACCCTCTGGAATGGTCAGGTGTTCGCAAGGAGATTGTAAAAATTATGTAAGTTGTGAAATCACCGGCCCCATGATTGGCAGACTCTTTAGCCCTGGATGGCACCGCCTCAGCGGCCATTTTCTCACAGCACCTTGTCCAGGCCTTCTTCGCCGGTGTGTGCGGTTTGCGGAAGGGCGAACGCCGAGGCTACCGAAGACATGGCCCTCCAGCGGGGATCCTAGAGAAACGAGACGAGTAGAGGTTCATTCACGCCGATGAATGGAAGCGTCGCGAGCGGGGAAACATCCTTGCGGCGTTGCGCAAGAGCCGCTAGAGGATCTACGAGCCTGGGGGAGTAGCAGAACCGCTCGGAATGAAAGCCACCACTCTTGCCTTGCAGGTTTCGTATTGCCGCAGGACACGAGAATCTATCGCAATGGGTCGCAATCCCGCCCCTAAAAGAAAGGATTCGAACGCAAGTTTTCCCTGTCCGTCTGATTTGAAGAAAGAGGTTGTCGAGATACCATTCGGCTCCACACCCGCGAGATCCTGACCAGGCAGGTTCGTTGCTCGGGGCCCCTGACAGGGCTCCGGCTAGCCTTGGCTGAACACTCCACTCTCGGAAAACCATAGTTTCTGAGCGGTCAGCCCCAGGATCTGGGCCCTCGCGCTCTCTTTGAGAGCGAGGTCGTGCGTGAAAATCCGAAGATGGTCCGTGTAGTTGATCTTTGGGGCCCACAGCTCACAGGGAAAGTCACTGCCCCAGACGCACCTTTCCGGTCCAAAGGCGTCGATGACTTTGAGGCACACCTCGAGCATGTCGTCACAGGGGTAACCGGTCTTCGTTCCCGTGGCCACGAAGCTCACCTTGCCGTGCAGATTCTGGTGTTCAGACAGGCGAATGACCTCAGCCAGCCACGATTCAAGATCCGGACCGGCTTCCAGGTTCAAGCAGTGGTCAAGTACAACCGGCAGGCTGGGAAATTCGTCCAAAAGCACTTTCGCTTGGTCGACTAGTTCCCTGATCTCGCCGAGCACATAAGGCTCGAAGACTTCATCGAACTCAGTGCCTTTGTCCGTGTCAGCGTCTCGATTTGTGATCAGGATGTTGATGACAATGCCTTCGTCGAGAGCGGTCTTCCAAAGCGCTCGGATCCCGGCGTGATCGAACCCTCCCTTCGGAGACGCGATGCTGCGCATGCCTCGCACACCGTAGTCGCGCACGGCACGCTCAAGCAGGCCCGGGCTGTCGGGGTTATCCGGGTCGAGCGTACAGACGCCGGCTACCCAGTCCTGGTTGGCTTTGCTCGTGTGGAGTATGTAGCGGTTGTCGAAGCGGTAGAACGTCCCGGTTTGGATCGCGCACACCGATTTCACATTGTTGTTCTTGCATTCAAGCCGCAGACGATCGAGCGAACCTCTTCCCTCCGGAGGCCGCAGCGGACCGGGCATGGGCGGATATCGTTCCTCGTCGGGAGAGTAGATGTGCGCATGCGTGTCGATTACGAGCATTTGCGTTTGTGCCTCCTATGAATCTGCGGATCGTAGCCGAGTCTACACCGGCATCTCAGCGGGATGCAAATGATTCCCTGGGCCTAGCAGCCCGTGGTAGAAATGAAGGTCGCGAAAAATTCGGGTACAGCCAGCCAATTCGCTTCGGCCTAGGTGCTTTGTTTCGAGGGTCATGATGGGGAGCGAATTGGTGGCAGTCCTGGCAGTCCCCATTTTTCGCTCTTGCACGACTTTTGCCCCGCGCTGTCAGCTTTTGCGTTTCGTAGGTAACACGCCTATAATTGGCCGACGGACTGGAACTCGCCTCGCGTTTTGGACGGACGGTGCCCGTGCCGGCAATGTGGTCATGACCTCTGCCGCGGGCCCACCGGCATGACAATTTCGATGGCGCAGGCAGCTTCGGCCCGGGAACGGTACGACCCAGGAGCCAGCCACTTAGCGCATACCGAGTCCGCGGTTCGTGCGCTCTTTACGGCAGGAGAGTAACGCTGAAAATCTTCCTCACCGGCGGGACGGGTATCGTCGGCAGCAACGTCTTGAAGGTGGCGCGCGACAAGTACGATGCGGAGATAGTCGCCGCCTTATTCGAGCGCCGACCAGCGGTCGACTGGGGTTGCGAGACGGTGTCTATGGATCTCGAGGACTTTGGTTCCATTCGCAAAGCCGTCGAGGGACACAAGCCGGACGCCGTGATCCACTGTGCCCAACCCCGAGATGAAGCCCGCATGGAAGTTGACCGCGAATGGAACTGGGCCTTGATGATCACGGCCACCCGCGTGTTAGCCGAGACATGCCGCGACATAGGCGCCAAACTGATATTTGTATCGAGCGATTGGATCTTCGGAAGCGGAGGGCATCCGCCTTTCCGCGAAGACAGCGCGCCGTCCCCGGCGAACTACTTTGGCCTTTTGAAGGTCGTCGGCGAGACGGTTGTATCGAGCACATGTCCGAACTACGCCGTTGCACGGACCTCGGGCGTATACGGACCGATCTGGTCGTATCCCGACTACGAGCCTGCGGAAGAGGGATCCGGTTTCGGCTGGCTGGCGAATTACTACGTCTCTCGATTGAGACGCGGCGAGCCGGTTGCGGTCTGGACCGATCACATCAATGTGAGGGCCAACCCTTCCCTAGCGAGTGACGTTGCCGATGCCTTCCTGACGATCGCTCACCAGGACCAGCGCGGCACCTTCCACTGCTGTGGGCGGGAGGGGGCCAGTCGACTCGAGCTAGCCAAGGCGGTTGCCGCCGCGTTTGGCTTCGATCAGGATCTGGTGCGAGCAGCATCACCCGAAGAAATGGAGCTCTCGAAGGTGGAAGGGCCTCCGGCGCCGCGAGACAGCCGGGTGGATGTATCGAGTACCGAGGCTCGGCTGGGGCGCACGAACGTCGGATTCCGCGAAGGGCTCGCGCAGTACCGGCAACAACTCGAGCAGATCGGGGCTTGAGCTAACGAATCTTCGGCCGACAGGACCATCGAGATGAGGCGCTGCCCGACCTAGTCTGAGAGAAGATCGACTAGAGGAGACGTCTTGCCGGTACTGGACAGAGTCAGCCGATCCTTATTAAGGAGAGCCATGAGCGATTCGCACGTGTGCCGGTCTGTGTCGCTTATCACTGCTGTCCGGTTAAAAGTCGAATAGAATCAATTGGTTGGGGTCATAGGGGGATTCGTTTGGGGAGTCGGATGGCTGGAGTGCCTGTAAAAGGGGCATTTTTTCGAATTGCGTAACGCTGAGAATCTGTAGAATCTGGTAAAGACTCGCTTCCAGCCCGAGGCGTTTCCGGACGATGGCGATGAGCACGTAAATCGAGACAGCGATCCAGATCTGCGTCTTGACGGCGTTCTCGCTGGTGCCGTAAAACGAGTTGATTCGCAGATGTTGCTTGATCCACTTGAAGAACAACTCAATCTGCCAACGCGACTTGTAGATGTGGGCGATGGTCAGCGCCGGGAGCGCGAAGTTGTTGGTCAGAAACTTCAGCCGCTTGTTCGTCCGGGCGTCGAAGTAACTGACCCTCCGCAACGGGTCGGGATAGGCTTGGGCCGATTCGATGGCAGCCAGTATGACGGTCTGATCCGAGCGCAAGCCCGTGGATTTGTCGACGGGATGCGAGTAGCGCCGTTGGAGCAAGATGTTCTTCTTGGTTCGCACGACGAAGAACGACGAGCAGAGAGTGAACACGAAGAGGCGTTCGAAATCGACGTAGGCCCGATCCATGACGTAGAACGCGCCGGCCTCCGGGCCGATCTCGTCGAGGATGTTGATGTCGTGCACTTTGCCTCCAGTAATGCGGATGAACGTGGGAATATTGCCGTGCAGATCCAGCAGCGTGTGCATCTTCACGGCGGCTTTTTGCTTGCGGAATCTCGCCCACGGAAACAGCGACAGGCAGAGGTCGATTGTTGTCGAGTCGAGAGCGTACAGAGTCTGGTCCAAGTCCACACCGATCGGGTCGTGGGCATATAACGGCCGTGCCATGCCAATCAAGACCTGCGCGAAGTCCGCGTAGATCCGCCAGTCGCGCGACTCGTTCGCGTCGGCCAGTGTCGAGCGCGCTACCCTGCCGCGGAATCCCATGTGGTAGAGTTTGCCGTGCATCGAACGCAGGCACGTCTCGATGTCGCGGAGGCTTGCCCGATAGGTCAGCTGGGCGAATGCCATCGCAAGAAACTGATCCCAGCAGGAGAAACTTTTCAGATAGGAATCGCCGCGGTAGCGCGATACACATTTCTGAAACTCTTTGCTCGGTAGGTGCTCGATCAGTTGGGAGAAAACCGTACGGCCAAGGTTCATCCCTCATTGTGCCGCGTCCGGATGCTCCGTTCAGGCGACCATTTGCGGCCTCGGGATTTCAAATCGTTCCCGGGCAAAACAGGCCATAAGACATTGAACGGTCGAGACTTACCGTCCGATGGCGCGACTTTCCCCGGACAGCACTGGTCGCTTATAGTCCTTGCATTGCTCAGTCCTTTGGTGCAGGGATTGATGGCGTCTTCGTCACCCCGCGCCGAAGTGAGCAAGCCGAATATCATATTCCTGCTTGTAGATGATCTCGGATACGGCGACATTGGCGGTTATGGGGTGACCGACATTCGCACGCCGCAGCTCGACCGACTAGCTCAAGATGGCGTAAAACTGACTGATTGCTACGCTAACGGTCCCGTCTGCTCGGCGACTCGTGCCGCTTTTATTACCGGAAGGTACCAGCAACGGGCCGGCTTCGAGCGGGCTATACCCCCTTGGGAAAGGGATCCGGGACTGCCTGTGTCTGAAACATCGATCGCCAAGCTTCTCAAAGAGAACGGGTATGCTACGGCACTCTTTGGCAAATGGCATCTCGGATACAAGGAGGAGTTTGGACCGAACGCCCACGGTTTCGACAGTTTTTTCGGGTTCCTCAGTGGAAACATCGATCAATACTCCCACAAGGAGAGGACAGGTCCCGCAGACCTCTACGAGAACACGCGACCGGTTGAGGAGGAAGGCTATCTGACGGACTTACTGACGGATCGAGCCGTCCAGTTCATTAACCGCCGTTCGGACGACCCCTTCTTTGTCTACGTCTCGTATGGGGCGGTACACTGGCCGTGGCAGCGCCCGCACGAACCAGACGATGTTCGGACATTGGCAACATGGTTCCAAGGCACTCGGGAAGACTACGCTCACATGCTTGAGTCCGTTGATCAAAGCATTGGGAAGATACGGGATGCCATCGATCGTCAAGGGCTCACCAACAATACCCTGATCATCTTTACCAGTGATAACGGAGGTGATCATCTCTCACGCAATTCTCCGTTGTTTCATCAAAAAGCAACCCTCTGGGAGGGCGGCATAAGAGTTCCCTGCCTCGTTTCCTGGCCCGACACCTTGCCCGCCGGAAAGACGTCGAAGCAGGCGACGATAACCATGGACTTCACCGCAAGCATATTATCGGCGGCTGGTGGCAGTCCTGCTGCTGAGGGAGTCTTTGACGGTATCGATGTTCTCCCGATTCTGGCTGAAAAAGAACCCCTTCGAGAACGCACTTTGTTTTGGCGCACTCATCGGTCAGAGGAGGATGGTTGCCGAAGACAAGAAGCTGTCCGAAAAGGGAGTTGGAAGTATATTTCAGACCAGTGCTGTCCGGGGAAAGTCGCGCCATCGGACGGTAAGTCTCGACCGTTCAATGTCTTATGGCCTGTTTTGCCCGGGAACGATTTGAAATCCCGAGGCCGCAAATGGTCGCCTGAACGGAGCATCCGGACGCGGCACAATGAGGGATGAACCTTGGCCGTACGGTTTTCTCCCAACTGATCGAGCACCTACCGAGCAAAGAGTTTCAGAAATGTGTATCGCGCTACCGCGGCGATTCCTATCTGAAAAGTTTCTCCTGCTGGGATCAGTTTCTTGCGATGGCATTCGCCCAGCTGACCTATCGGGCAAGCCTCCGCGACATCGAGACGTGCCTGCGTTCGATGCACGGCAAACTCTACCACATGGGATTCCGCGGCAGGGTAGCGCGCTCGACACTGGCCGACGCGAACGAGTCGCGCGACTGGCGGATCTACGCGGACTTCGCGCAGGTCTTGATTGGCATGGCACGGCCGTTATATGCCCACGACCCGATCGGTGTGGACTTGGACCAGACTCTGTACGCTCTCGACTCGACAACAATCGACCTCTGCCTGTCGCTGTTTCCGTGGGCGAGATTCCGCAAGCAAAAAGCCGCCGTGAAGATGCACACGCTGCTGGATCTGCACGGCAATATTCCCACGTTCATCCGCATTACTGGAGGCAAAGTGCACGACATCAACATCCTCGACGAGATCGGCCCGGAGGCCGGCGCGTTCTACGTCATGGATCGGGCCTACGTCGATTTCGAACGCCTCTTCGTGTTCACTCTCTGCTCGTCGTTCTTCGTCGTGCGAACCAAGAAGAACATCTTGCTCCAACGGCGCTACTCGCATCCCGTCGACAAATCCACGGGCTTGCGCTCGGATCAGACCGTCATACTGGCTGCCATCGAATCGGCCCAAGCCTATCCCGACCCGTTGCGGAGGGTCAGTTACTTCGACGCCCGGACGAACAAGCGGCTGAAGTTTCTGACCAACAACTTCGCGCTCCCGGCGCTGACCATCGCCCACATCTACAAGTCGCGTTGGCAGATTGAGTTGTTCTTCAAGTGGATCAAGCAACATCTGCGAATCAACTCGTTTTACGGCACCAGCGAGAACGCCGTCAAGACGCAGATCTGGATCGCTGTCTCGATTTACGTGCTCATCGCCATCGTCCGGAAACGCCTCGGGCTGGAAGCGAGTCTTTACCAGATTCTACAGATTCTCAGCGTTACGCAATTCGAAAAAATGCCCCTTTTACAGGCACTCCAGCCATCCGACTCCCCAAACGAATCCCCCTATGACCCCAACCAATTGATTCTATTCGACTTTTAACCGGACAGCAGTGATTTCAGACAGCGGCCGGGACCTTCTGTTCAATCTCGAGCAGGATATCTCCGAACGACAGGACTTGCGTTATCGACACCCCGAGATGTTTGCTAGACTACGCGCGCTAATGAAAGATTGGGGAGAGGAGATGGATAACTCCAAGCCTCTGTTCTCACTCAAGTAGGGCAGTGGCCAGCTACCCACCGGTGTCGCTCGTTGGGTACCATGTTTACTCACAACTACACGGAGTGAGGCCTTCTCTCACTCACAAACCGCGTCGGCGGGGCGCGATCGGAATCCCGGCTTAACGCATAGCAACTGGAGGCAACTTCACCATGACAGGCAAATTGGCGATCAACGGCGGCGAGCCTATAGTTCCCGAAGGTCTGAAGAAGACCTGGCCCAAGATTACCCAAGAAGACAAAGACGCAGTCCTCGGTGTTCTCGAGCGCAATATCTTCACCGGCGAGGAGCACGGACCCGAGGCCAACGTTCTGGAGCAAGAGTGGGCCGAGTTCAACGGAAGCAAATATGCAATGGCCTTCAACAGCGGCACGGCGGCGATTCATACGGCGCTATTCGCAGCCGGCGTCGGCCCGGGTGATGAGGTCATCACGAGTGCTTTTTCTTTCGCGGGATCGTTCCAACCCATTCTCCAACAACATGCGATCCCCATCTTCGTGGACGTTGATCCCCGCACCTATAACATCGATGCCAGCCAGGTGGAGAGCAAGATTACCGACAAGACGAAGGCGCTGCTGCCGGTCCACATCCACGGGCTTCCCGCGGATATGGACGAGATTCTAGCGCTGGCTAAGAAGCATAACCTCATAGTGATCGAAGATGCCTGCCAAGCTCATGGGGCTACCTACAAGGGAAAGATGGCGGGGACCATCGGGGACTTCGGCTGCTTCAGCCTCAATGCGACCAAGAACCTTCCCGGCGGTGAGGGAGGGCTGGCCAATACCGACAACGAGGAACTGCTCGCGCGAGCGAAGCTGATCCGCACGTTCGGCGAGAAAGTGGGACAGGAAACCGACAGATTTCGCCCCTACTACTGCTACACGATCGGCTGGAACTACCGCCTCCAGGAGATGCCCGCTGCGTTGGCTCGCAGCCAGCTGAAGAGGTTGCAGGGAAGCAACGACAACGCCCGACGCAATGGGGATTATCTGACTCAGGAACTGAGCAAAATCGAGGGGCTGGTCCCGCCGCACATTCCCTCCGACCGCACCACGGTCTATCACAAATATCGGATCCGCTTCGACCTGAAGGCACTTGGGCTGAGCATGCCCGCGGTTGAGTTCCGGGACAAGCTGCTGGACGCCGTCCGAGCAGAGGGAATGATCGCCAACCTTTGGCATTACAAGCCCCTGCCGTCGAATCCGATTTTCCAAAAACTCGATGTGGGACTTGGCGACGGTTATCCTTGGCGCTCCTCCCACTACGGCAGGGAGATCAGCTACAACCCGGACGAGTACCCAAAGGCAGCCGAAGTGCTGGACACATCCATAATTGTGAATAGCGAGCGGTATCCGATCTTTGGTCAGGATATGGAGTTAATGGAGCATTACGTCGCTGTTTTTCGTAAAGTGTTCGACAACTTGGATGAGCTGGTGGGGTGAGTTGGAAGCCATAGGAGAGAAGAAATGAAAGTTGTCTTAGACCGCGACCTAGGCGAGCAGTTCGTCAGCGAGTTGCGGGAGATGTTTCCGGCGGTAGATTTTCGGCCGGCGTATACGATTGAAGAGCAGCTGCGAGAAGCGCCGGACGCCGAGGTTCAATTCGGCGAGCTTAAGCGGGACGTCTACCTGGCGGCCAAGAAGATGCGGTGGTTCCAGTTCATAGGCATTGGGTTCGACCACATTGTCAGAAACATCCCCGAAGTCGTCGAAGACGACATCGTCATTACGAACGCTCGGGAAACCCACGTGATTCCTATGGCCGAGCATGTTTTCGCCATGATACTGGCGTTTGCTCACAAGGTTCCTGAATTTATCGAGGACCAGCGAGCGCGCCGTTGGGACACGCTGAAGTACCTCAGCCGAATGAAGGAACTCGCCGGCACGACGATGGGCATCGTAGCCATGGGAGATATCGGCAAAGGGGTCGCGCAGCGGGCTCAAGGGTTCGATATGGATGTCTATGGCGTCGATATCCGGGAAATGAGTCCGCCCCCCGGCGTGCGCGAAGTCTGGGGCATAGACCGTATCGACGATCTGATGGCGATTTCTGACTGGCTGGTGGTCACCGCCCCGCGTACGGCTGAGACCCGGGGCATGATTGACCGCGGCCGCCTTGAACGACTCAAGAAGGGTGCAGTTGTCATTGTCGTCTCAAGGGGATCGATCGTCCATGAAGACGCTCTGGTAGACGCGCTTCGCTCCGGGCACATCGCGGGAGCAGCGCTGGACGCCACGGCGGAGGAGCCTCCTGCCCCCGATAGTCCCCTGTGGGACGCACCCAACCTGTTGCTCTCCCCCCATGTCTCGGCCGACTCGCCACAACTGTGGGAACGCCGCAAAGATATCTTCAAAGAGAACTTGCGTCGCTACTTGGCGGGCGAGCCCCTCCTGAACGTGTGTAACAAGAGGGCCGGTTTCTAGACGTTCCGTCATGTTCAGATGCCGACGGACGGGCCTGAGTATGCGTTGGGCGAAGAACTGCTAAGATGGACCGGCCAAAGAGACCTGGCCACGCTTAATTCTTAGGCGAAGAACGACTCACAAATCACTGGGAGGAAACTAATGAGGCGAAGCCGAGTGCTCGAAAAGTTGCGTCGGGGGGAGTACGTCACCATGGCGCAGTCGTGGGTCATTCCACACTGGAAAATTGTAGACATCATGGGGTTCGTCGGGTTTGATAGTGTCTGGATCGAACACGAGCATAGCGATTTCACGTACGGGGAGCTGTCACAGATGATCCTGGCCGCCCGAGCGCACGATATGGATTCGGTGGTTCGCGTGGAGCGGACGGGATATAACGATATCATCAAGCCGCTCGAAGCCGGCGCAACAGGACTCGTCGCTCCTCACTGTATGAGTGGCGAGGACGCGAGATCGATCGTCCGCGAAGCGAAGTTTTCGCCCTTGGGGATGCGGGGATCGGGGGGAAGCACAGATTCCGACTACGGCATGACGGACCGGATGGAATACCTGCGGCATGCGAACGCTGAGACGTTCGTAGCTGGGATCATCGAAGACAAAGAAGCTGTCGACGATGTGGATGCCATCGCCGCGACGGAGGGGCTCGATATGCTGCTGATGGGTCCGGGGGACCTATCTCAAAGCTACGGCATCATTGGCCAGATGAAGCACGAGCTAATTGAGCGGGCGACCGACAAAGTCGCTGAGGCGTGCGCGAAGCACGGGAAGTGGTGGGGAACGCCCGTGAGCAGCCGGGAAGAAGGCGAGAAGGCGCTCAAGCGCGGCGCCCGCATCATGCAAGCGGTCAACGAACAATCGCTCATCGTCGGAGCTCTTCAGCAGGTGAAAGAGGCGTTCGCAGGACTTGAGGTTTAGAGCTGCCGACAGGCACTTCACGCCGTGTTCGAAACTAATTGCCAATGAATGGGGTCAAGGGGTATGGGCACGTTACTGAGGATCTCAGTCTGTTCGCTCTTGTTGGTGATTGTGGTGGCCGCTGCCGACTTCTCGGGCAAGTGGAAAGGGGGCATAATCAATACCCTTCCAAGCGGCGAGACTCGTCAGACGCAGGAAATATACATGGAGTTCTCTCAGCAGGGCAGCAAAGTCTCCGGTACCATCGGCCCCTCAACGGACAAGCAGTTCCCGATTGACGAAGGAAAGGTTGAGGGCGACCGTCTTAAAATCCTGCAGGGAAACCGGATCCTCGAACTCACTATGTCCCGGGAACGACTCCTGGGTACGTATAGACATACACACGACTCAACGGATTCAGTGGCGAGGCTTGAGCTCGAGAGGGTCAAGCAGTAAGCCGACATCCCCTCGGGTTCCGTGCTGAGCGAAACTGGCTCGCGGGGCCTGTTTTCACCTTACCGGGAGAGCCGGTCCAGAATATTCCGCGTGATTCGTTCAACGTCTTTGTCTCCGCCGCGTAGGCCATTCGACCAGTTGGTAGCACCGACAGTAATACCGTCCCACCACGGGTGTAGGCGCCAAGCATGGCTGCCCCGGGCTGGCGGTGGGGGGCCGACCGGGACGTCGCCACGTCGCCAAGAGAAACCGTGTCTGGACAGCTTACTCGGGGTCCCGACATAAGTCTCTACGCTGGTTAGGGAACAGGCTGACAAGGTAGACTATCGAACCTCCCTCAATGAGAGTTCTTCTCACAGCCGCGGCTGCCGGATCGATCACTCTCTGCGCGCTCGTCGGGGACGTGCCCCTTTGCGGTCAAACTGTTCCGCAGCCCACCGAAGTTACAAGCTTCGACCAGCGAAAGATCGAGTACCTGAAACGGCTGCTTCCCTCGGTCGAGAAGGTCCGCAACTATATGGGAGAAGGGGAGTCGCGGGCCGAGGGCTACCACCCGAACGCCGGTTGGACTTTTCATCCTGAATTGGGCTGGGTAATTCAAGACACGATCCGCCACGACGGCATCAACGGCTCGAGGGCCTTCTATCGTTACGAACCCAGCGGCGCCCGCAAGAGAATCAATTTTCCCGACGCCGTGGCCCGTATCCATACTTACGGGGACAGCTTCACGCATTGCGACCAAGTCAGTGACGGGGAGACCTGGCAGGAATACCTGGCTGCCCATTTAGGAGAGCCGATCGAGAACTTCGGGGTCGGTGGATACAGCGTCTACCAAGCCTTTAGACGGATGAAGCTTGTCGAGGAGAGGCATCCAGCCGAATACATCGTCCTCAACATTTATGACGACGATCACTATCGGAATCTCGACTCCTGGCGTAATATTCGTCTGCCCACCGCCCGAGAAGGTCCCCTACCGCATGTTCGAGTTAACGTCGAAAAAAATGAAGTGGTCGAGGTTGATAACCTCTGCCCAACAATACAAGATGTGCACAAGCTAAGAGACCTCGACTGGGTCGTCGAAACCTTCGGAGACGACCCGGGTTTGCTCATCGCCGTGCTCGGGGAGGTGGAAGGCCGCATCCCCGCCCAAGCGGTCTCAGAAGTGGCCGCCAAGTTCGGGGTGCCGTATTCGGCAGGCCGACGAGCGATGGTTGATCCGGAAGAGTTGCGCGAGGTGCATACTGGAGCAGCATTGTTCTCCACTATCAAAATCCTTGGAATGGTCGAGCGTTATATCAACGAGACCGGCAAAAAGCTCTTCGTCGTTCTTTCCTACAGTGCGGGAGGCGTGAGGCCTCGATTGCTCGGGGAAGATCGATTCGATCAGGTTCTTATTGACTATCTGAAGACGCGGGCGTATCCATGGGTTGACCTGAGAGAAGCGCACCGGGCCGAATTCAAGACGTTCAATTTGGATGCGGATGCGTACCTAAAGCGCTACTACATCGGACACTACGGCCCGGCCGGAAACTTCTTCTGCGCCTGGGCCTTAAAGAATAAGCTTGTCGAGTGGCTCGATCCGAAGCCGAAGGCGTACCGTGACCGGGACTAGGAATAGCGAGGGTGTCAAGGCCAACGGCCGCCGAGGCCTTCGCTTCTAGGCGCAGTATTTCGCAAAATACACTTCTGTATCAATCAGTAAGCCTTGAACTCGCGCCATGGTGATTCCCACTGCCACAATTTGACATTCCAGTTCTTGCCCTCGGCGGCAACGGCAGCTACATAGCCTGTCCTCGGAGTCAAGGCCTGCAGTGTCCACCGAGAAGTATCTAGGGGTTCGTATCGGCTGCTCAGCAGCGCAGCTGGTTCGCCTGGAACTAGTGACACTTCAAAGCTGTCCAGAGGTACAGCCAAGCCGTCGCCCCTAGCCTTAAGGTAGGCTTCTTTGCGAGTCCAGCAGCTAAAGAAAGCTTCAGACCGTAGGCCTACAGGGACCGATTTGAGATCAGAAGCTTCCCGCGGTGAAAAAAACCTTTCCGCGATCTGCTCGTCCGCAACCCTGGGTCGGATAAGCTCCACGTCAACTCCGACTTCCCGACCACGCGCAATTGCGTAAAGAGCAAGCCCATGAGAATGCGACAAATTGAAACGTAGACCGGAGGCATTGATACTGGCCGCCAGATTGGGTTTCCCTCCGCGGTCGCAGCAGAACTCCAACTGCGGTGCCTCATGACTTACGTATCGTGAGAGTATATCTCTCAGCGCCCCACGTGCAGCGATGAAATGCTTGCGGTCCTTCCGGAAGCGAAATCGCGCCGCACGCACCCTTTCCTCCGGGGCTAGCGTCGTGCTCAGTTTGGCGTACTGTGTCGTTCTCAAATCCAACGCGGCGCGCCAGATGTGTACTTCACTACTCCCCAGGACGAGTTTGTCTGGAGCACAGGGCCATGAGGTGGCAACGCTGGTGTTTCGGCCGGGCATGAAACTTCGCCCCACGGTTTTTCCAGAAGTGATTCTAGAGCCCAAGGTTTCCATGATACACACAATCTTCGAGTTTCCATTCAGGCAGCGGTGTGCTTCTAGCGACCCCGGAAGCCCATGGCCCATGTCGCGTCGTCACGCCCAGCGTTGCTTATCGCAGGACTCGGAATAAAGCGGACGGCTTTGAAGCAGCTCTTCGTGTGTTCCTTGGTCAACGATTTGTCCTTGCTGTACCAAGATGATCCGGTCCGCCCAGCAAGCCGTCGATACGGTGCGCGATGATAAACGTCGTGCGGTTATTGATTCGCACGCAGGGCCTCACGAATGCGTCCCGCCTGCACTCGATAAGATCGCATTCACCCTTGCCTCGGTAGAGCCATGCCGCCGCTCGACCTTCTTCCCAGCTTGCTGAAGGGCCTGGTCGTAACCGTCGAGATCACGCTCGGCGCCGCTGTGGTCGGGCTTCTGGCAGCCTTCCTCGGTGGTCTAGGGCGGCTTTCCGCGAATCGCTTTGTCCGGGGCACCGCACGCTTCTACGTCGACGTCTTTCGCGGGACCTCGGCTCTGGTGCAGTTGTTTTGGGTGTACTTCGCTCTTCCTCTATTTGGAGTGAGCTTCGAGGCGATGACGGCGGGCATTCTAGTCCTTGGACTCAATGTTGGGGCCTACGGGTCGGAAGTCGTGCGCGGTGCAATTCAAGCCGTGCCCAGGGAGCAGCGGGAAGCGGCGCTCGCCTTGAACCTGACCGAGCGCCAGTCGATGTGGCGCATCGTTTTGCCGCAGGCCGTGCTTCCCATGATCCCGCCCTTCGGGAATCTGATGATTGAACTACTTAAGGGGACGTCGCTTGTCTCTCTCATCACGTTGAGCGAGCTCACGTTCCAGGGACAAACCCTGCGGGCAGCCACATTGCGATCCGGTGAGATCTTCGGCTTGATCCTGGTTTTGTATTTTCTGCTCGCTCTGACTATAACGTTTGCGACGAAGCGTCTAGAGACCCGACTGGCACTCGGCAGAGATTACGGTGGTGTCGGCTGATGTTCGACTGGGAGTTAACCTGGGAAGTGCTGCCGGCGCTGCTGGAAGCATCGCTGGTGACTGTGCAGGCGACGGTTCTCGGCATGCTCTTGGCCTTGGTCCTGGGTTTGGCTTGGGCGATCCTGCGCCGTTCGGCGATCCGGATAATTTCGTGGCTCGCCGCTTCTTCCGTCGAGTTCATCCGCGGCACGCCCCTGCTGGTGCAAATCTACTTCCTCTTTTACGTGCTGCCGAATTTCGGCCTTACTTTCTCTCCGCTGGTAACAGGCGTGGTTGCCCTCGGCATCCACTACAGCGCCTACACGGCCGAGGTTTACCGGGCGGGCATCGACAACGTGCCCAAAGCGCACTGGGAGGCAGCGATGGCTCTAAACCTGAGCCGCTTCGACGCGCTGAAGTCGATCATCCTGCCGCAAGCGATTCCTCCCATGATTCCGGCCATGGGAAACTATCTTGTGTCGATGTTCAAGGAGACCCCCATTCTTGCGGCCATAACGGTCAACGAGTTGCTGCAGGCAGCGAAGCTCATAGGCGCTGATACGTTTCGGTACTTGGAACCGCTCACCCTCGTAGGAATCGTTTTCCTAGGGGTCAGCCTGGTGTCTGCCCGGTTCGTGGAACATTTGGAGTTGCGTCTTGCGGTCCGATCATAGAGACAAACTCGCTGCTCGCCCGGTCGTTCGGATGCGAAACGTTCGCAAGTCCTACGGCGACCTGCTGGTTTTGAAGAACTTGGAACTCGACGTTTCCCCCTCCGAAAGAATCGCCCTGATCGGACCCAGCGGCTCGGGTAAATCGACGATCCTTCGGATTCTAATGACGCTTGAGGGAGTTGATTCCGGCGCAGTCGAGATCGATGGCGAAAGCGTGTGGACTATGTCGAAAAATGGCCGCAGTGCTCCAGCCGATGCCAAGCACTTACGCACCATTCGAAGCAAGGTCGGTATGGTCTTTCAGCAGTTCAACCTTTTTCCGCACAAGAATGTCTTGGCAAACCTGACCGAGGCGCCGATCCGCGTGCTGCGGCTCTCCAAAGCGGAAGCGCGCGACCGGGCGGTCGATCTTCTAGCCATGGTGGGGCTGACTGACAAGATCGAAGCCTATCCTTCGCACCTTTCCGGAGGACAGAAGCAGCGCGTGGCGATCGCCCGAGCCCTCGCCATGCAGCCGAAGATCATGCTTTTCGATGAAGTCACCTCGGCGCTCGATCCGGAACTGGTCGGCGAAGTGCTCAACGTCTTGCGAAAACTCGCGCGCGAAAGCAGCACCACCATGCTGATCGTTACGCATCATATGCGTTTCGCCCAAGACATTGCCGATCGGGTCGTTTTTTTGGATCAGGGAACGATCCTCGAAGACGCTGCGCCGGAGGTGATTTTTTCCAATCCCTCACAACCTCGCACTCGGGAGTTTTTGAAAAGCATCCTCGAGCAGTAGAAGTGAGTGCGGAAGCGGGTAGACTGTCGGGTGCGGAATAGTCTCTTACATACTTGTCCTGCATGGGCGTCCCAGGCTCAGTTTCTTGCTTTGCACAGCCTAGCGAGACGCGAATCAGAGCCGCGAACGCGAGTGAGCGGTCATGCCGAACTAGTCGCTTTGGTTCCCGCCGTCGCACACGCTCGCGACGAGAAAATCCGCGCCGCAACCCTCGTCGGAGGTTCGCGCCGACGTGGTTCGCTGTGATACCTTGCAACATTGGGCCCGACCGCACACTGCAATCGCGACCAAGCACTAGTCCATCCTTAAGCCATGCTGCTGGATCTTCAAGGCATTGAGAAATACTTTACCGGCGTGGCGGCGCTCCGGCGCGGCGATTTTCAAGTAGAAGCCGGAGAGGTCCACGCCTTGGTCGGAGAAAACGGCGCGGGCAAGTCCACGCTGATGAAAATCGTTGCCGGCATGCTGGAGCGCGACGGCGGCGTCATGTTGTGGCGAGGTTCCGAGGTCAATTTTCAACGCCCGGCCGACGCGCACGTTAACGGCATTTCCATGGTCCATCAAGAGTCGCTTCTGGCACCTCATCTGACCGTGGCGGAAAACATCTTCCTCGGACGAGAGCTCGAGACGGGGCCGGTGCTTGACCAACGCCGCATGGAGCGCGAATGTGCGGCACTCATCGAAGAGCACAACTTTCCTTTGGGGGCCGGCTGGCGGGCCGAGGCGCTGAGTCCGGCACAAAAGCAACTGGTCGAAATCTGTCGCGCTCTTCACAGCGCGTCGAGTCTGCTGATCTTTGACGAACCGACGTCTTCGCTGTCGGAAGCTGAAACCGCCGAGGTGTTCCGTATCGTACGAAGCCTGCGCGAGCGTGGCATGGGTATCATTTACATCACGCATCGCCTGGACGAACTGCGCCATGTGGCCGATCGCATCACCATCTTGCGAGACGGGGAGACGGTTCATAGCAGCCCTTTCTCCGATGTAACGACTGAACAAATCGTTCACCATATGGTCGGCCGCGAGGTCTCGGCCATCTACGAACGCGAGCCGCAGCCGCCGGGGGACGAGATGCTGCGGGTGGATCTCGATGGCGTGAAACTGACCCTGCACGCCGGTGAAATCGTCGGCGTCGCGGGACTGATGGGCGCCGGACGCACGGAACTTTGCCAGACCATCTTCGGCATCACTCCTGCTACCGAAGGAGATATTTACGTCGAAGGCCGTCAGGTGGAGATTCGCTCGCCGCGGGACGCTGTGAATAACGGTATTGCGCTGATTACCGAAGACCGGCAGAAAACCGGCCTCGCGCTGCGGCTGCCTCTGCGGGTCAACATCACGCTGGCCAACGTCGACGGCGTCTGTCGGGCAGGCTTGGTCAACGGCTCGCGGGAAGAAAAGGTAGCCGAGGATTCTCGACAACGTCTCCAGATCCGCGCCGCATCTATCGAACAGCTTGCCGGTCGCTTGAGCGGTGGCAATCAGCAAAAAATCGTCATCGCCAAATGGCTGTACCGCGACGCCCGGGTCCTGCTGTTTGATGAGCCGACCCGCGGAATCGACGTCGGCGCCAAAGCGGAAGTCTTCGCCTTGATGGATGAGCTGGCCCGATCCGGAAAGGCCCTGCTCATGGTCAGCTCGGAATTACCCGAACTCCTTCAGGTGGCGGACCGCATTCTGGTGATGAGGGACGGTCGCCTTGTCGCCGAGCTTCCTCGGCAGACCACGCAGCAGGAAATCATGCACTACGCGGCGGTAGGGGAATGAAGCTTCGCTCAGGGATGCTTCAGAAACTACTGCCGTTTTTCAGCCTGATTGCCCTCTTTGTCTTCTTGTCCCTTGCTTCTCCCTACTTTTTTACAGCCACCAACCTCTCGAGCGTGGTGCGCCAAACCGCCGTCATCAACATCATGGCTCTCGGGATGACCATGGTCATCGTCTCCGGCGGCATCGACCTGTCTGTGGGCGCCATCCTGGCATTCTCCGGCACCATCGGCACCATGGCTATGGTCAGCGGAGGTGGAATATCGGCCGGCATCGTTGTCGGAATCTTGTGCGGTTTGGGATGGGGCCTTGCCAACGGCACTCTGATCACGAGCTTGAAAATCCCGCCATTTATCGTGACCCTGGGGACGCTCGGCATCGCCCGCGGGTTGACGCTGATAATCTCGAACGGGCTGCCGGTGGTTGGCCTCC
This sequence comes from Bryobacterales bacterium, assembly GCA_965248205.1. Classification (GTDB taxonomy): domain Bacteria; phylum Acidobacteriota; class Terriglobia; order Bryobacterales; family UBA6623. The sequence goes on along the minus strand of CBDFIS010000006.1, from coordinate 2,744,654 downwards.
CGCGGGCATTCGCTTACCTTGGCGAAGGCTCGATCGCCGGGGTGCCGTTTGTGCTGTTGGTTCTTCTGGCTTGCGCGGGTGTCATGTACGTCGTCCTGCACTCCACGAAACTCGGGCGATACACCTACGCTTTGGGGAGCAACAAGGAAGCTGCCGTTTACGCCGGCATTCCGGTGGCGAAGTACACGGTAGCGGTCTATGCGATCTGCGGCATGTTGAGCGGTGTGGCCAGCATGATCGAAGCCTCGCGGTTAATGACCGGCCAGCCGACCGCCGGTCAGGCTTACGAGCTGCAAGTCATTGCGGCGGTCGTGATCGGTGGCGGCAGTTTATCCGGGGGTGAGGGCAGCGTCGTGGGGACGCTGATCGGCGCCTTCATCATGGGCCTGCTCGCCAACGGCAGCGACCTGCTTGGTATCAACCCCTACCTCCAACAGGCGATCATTGGAGCCGTCATTATCCTCGCTGTCGCCCTCGACGAAGCCCGCAAACGCCGCTTCGCGACGTGAACCGCCGAAGCGCGATCCGTCGGAACGGAATATCAAATGAGTCCCCATAGGACTGGGGCCAGTCAAGGGGATGAAAACCGGTGGGTTTTCGACGGGGCGCCTGGAAATGTAGGGGCACGGCATGCCGTGCCCGAAGTTCCCGATCCCCCCGCAACGCACGAGTCGGAGCCGCAAACGCCAGCGAGTGGCCGTGGCGCACTGGTCGTTACGGGGATTGGCCCTGTCACTGGCGTTCCAGGCTCAGTTGCTTGCACTCGCACACCCTTGCGACGAGCGAATGAGAGCCCCGAGCGCGAGCGAGCGGTCAGGCGCCAATTGATTCGACGCACGGGCTCTCCTGGGGCCCGACTTCGAATCCTGCCAGGCGAAAGTGCTGATCGAATGTCAGCGCGCGCCGAATCCCGTAGTTCCTCATGAGAGAGAAGCTCACACAATCGACGGCGTTCGCTCCGATGGCTCCCCAACGCGAGAACTGGTCCCAGGCCAGTGACTGCACCGCCGGATCGACATAGAGCATCTCCAGATGTTCGTTCCCTCTGATCTCTCGCAGGAAGACCAGGGCATCGGAGAAGTACCCTCTTGCCTGAAGCAAACTGATTGTTTCATTCACGACGAGTGATGAGGTCGCCAATGACATCTCGGACGGCATCGCTCCCAGTGCCCGCTCGTGCCACTGGTCACGCTTCATTGTCAGGGCTATGAAGAAACTGGTATCGATGAAGATCCTCATCGATAGAGAATCTCGTCCACTCGGGATGCTAGGTCGCGCTCGTCAGAGTCGACCAAGCCGGTGATGGAGGCGAGGGGATTGTCCGTTTGATCCGGAGCCGCGCGTCGCAGGCGCTCCTTCATTGTTTGCCGAATGAACTCCGCTAGTGGGACTCTGAGCCTGGTCGCTTCCCGCTTTAACTCGGCCGAAAGATCCTCGGGTAAGAGTGATTTGATACTTGTGACTCATGATGTAATGATCCATCGATCATTATACACTTCCCTCGGCTTGACATGGACGCTACCGCTAGCTTATATTTAACGTAATGGTTAAGCATATGGCCGGGTCTCTCGACGCCACCTTCGCTGCCCTGGCGGACCCCATTCGCCGCGGTATCCTGCGAAAGCTCGCCCATGGAGAAACGACGGCCGGTGACCTGGCGGCGCCTTTCGATGTTTCGCTGCCCGCCATCTCGAGGCACCTGCGCGTGCTCGAGCATGCCGGACTGCTGGCACGTCGAAAGGAGGGGCGCGTTCACCGCTGCCGCCTGAATCCAACGCCGATGACAGACGCAACAGAATGGATCGCGGAGTGCCGCCGGTTCTGGGAACAGCAACTCGACGCGCTCGCCACGTATCTTGAAGAATCCAAACAGGAGGAAAGCTCATCATGGCCACACCCAGCATCAGCCCCGACACAACGCTCCAGCTCAAACGGACCTTCCAGGCGCCGCGCGAGAGGGTCTACCGGGCCTGGACCGACCCGCAAGAAATGAAGAACTGGGCGGCGCCCGGCGATGACTATGAGGTTGTTGCAGACGTCGACCTGCGCGTCGGCGGAAAATACCGGATTCAAATGACGCACAGCGACGGTAGCGTCCACACGGCGTACGGCGAGTACGAAGAAGTATCCGCGCCTGAGAAGCTGGTTTACACCTGGTCTTGGGAAGACGGCTTTGCCGAGGCCACCCTCGTGACGGTGGAGTTTCGGGACTTGGGATCGGCCACCGAGCTTATCCTCACGCACGAGCGATTCCCCGACGCCGAAAATCGTGACAAGCACAACCAAGGCTGGAACGGCTGCCTCGGGCGGCTGGAAGAGCTGGTTTCGGGATGAGTTACTAGGCGCCGGACGTTACTCTGCCGCTTTTTTGGCTTTTACCATGCACCTCTTCCTGTTCTGACTCGGCTGAGCCTGGTGGTAGGCTGTAGGTATGCCGATGAGCCTAGAAGACTACCGCGCAGTTGTTTATCGCCAGCAAGATGGCAGCTGGGTGGCAGAGGTTCCTGCGATCAGTGGCTGCTACGCACTGATGTCGACCAGGCAAGAGGCCATTGCGGAACTGGCACGGGTGTTCGAGTTGATCAAACAGGAGTACGCCGAGAAGGGCGAGCTTTTGCCCGCGGACACCACTGAAGTCCTGCATGCCTAGCGCGACCGCGCGGCAGTTTCAGCGGGCGGCCCGACAGCTCGGCTTCGAACGCCGGCGCCAGACCGGCAGCCACGAGCGGTGGCTCCATCCTGACGGAAGTTCGGTAACGATTCCCTTGCATGGGGGACCGGGCTGACAGCGAGACTCAGGGTTCGGGGCGTGGAAACCAGCTTGCGGCAGGGAACAGTCCGGGACCTACCCTTCCTACGAGAGATGCTGTTCGAGGCGGCTTTCTGGCGGCCCGGTGCAGCACGGCCACCCATCGATGAGGGGCTCTCTCGTCCCGGGCTTGCGAAGCTCCTGGACGGCTGGGGGCGTGAAGGAGATGCTTCTGTGATCGCGGAAAGTGCCGACGATCGCCCGGTTGGCGCAGGTTGGTACCGCTTCTGGTCCGATCACGATCACTCTTATGGTTACGTTAGCGCCGACGTCCCCGAACTCGGCATAGCGGTTGTGAACGGGTTGCGTAACCAGGGCGTCGGTGGGCGGCTCTTGCATGCCTTAGGAAAGCTCGCTTCCGATCTTGGCATAGCATCCCTCAGCCTCAGTGTGGAAAAAGATAACCCTGCCCAGCGCCTGTACTTGCAGCATGGCTTCGAACAGGTCACCACGGTCGGAAATGCGTGGACAATGGTGGCCGGCACGAACGTCTGACTTGGCGGCAGCAGACCCCCCACCGCACAGCAACAGCGCTACCGGACTTGCACGTTTCCCGTCCATCGTAGATCATGAACTCTTGTTTCTCGGTGGCGGATTCCGCTAGTTCGCCCACCGCAACGGTCGACGTGTAAAGACCGAAAGGAGAAGCATCTTTCATGAGCAATCGTTTGGAGGGGCAGATTGCCCTGATTACCGGCGCCGCGGGGGGCATCGGCAAAGTCACCGCGTTTCGCCTGGCCGAAGAGGGGGCGCATGTGGTCGTGGCGGATATTCTTGCGTCCGTGGGAGAAACGGGAGACGAACTACGGGAGCGTTTCCCCGAAAATCGCGGATACGCGACGACCGTCGACATCACCTCTGCTGAGCAGGTCGAGCGCACGATCAACGAAGTCGTCGAGCGGCTGGGACGCCTCGACCTGATGGTCAACAATGCAGGAGTTAACCACCCCATGACGTCGGTTGCGGAATTGACGGACGAGACCTTTGACCGGGTCATGGGGGTGAACTTTCGAGGAACGTTCAACGGCTGTCGCGCCGCCGCCCGCGTGATGCCCAAGCAAAAGAGCGGCTGTATCATCAATCTCGGTTCGTGGTACGGCAAGCAGGGATTCGCCTACTTCGGCGTCTACTGCGCCTCGAAGGCCGCCGTGATTCGATTCACCGAAAGTCTCGCCCTGGAGTTAGCGCCGTCGGGCATTCGGGTGAACAGCATCTGCCCGGGCAATATGGACACCGATATGCATTGGAACGCCCTGCGGGAAGAGGCCAAGGTCCGTGGCATCACGTTCGAGGAAATGGACCAGATGGTCAAGAAAGTGATCCCACTGGGCAACCAGGGACGGCCGGAGGATATCGCTTCGGCCGTGGTCTACCTGGCGTCGGACGACGGGGCCTACGTGACAGGTCAGGCGATCAACGTCAACGGCGGCTGTCTATTCCACTAGCCGGGTTTGCGTTCAAAGAGCAGGCAGGCAAGCGGTCTCTGTTATGACTTCAGGTGAGCGCGCGACACATCCTACAACCGGAACCGTGAAGCCGGGAAGGAGGAGAGGAACATGCGCACGGTAAGAATAGGGCTGATTGGCACCGGATTCATGGGGAAAGTGCATTCGCGGGCCTACCGCGATGCCGTGTCGCTGTTCGACCCGAAGGCCAAGCCTGAAATGCGAGTCATCTGCGGGCAAGACGGGGACGGCGTCCGCGCCGCCGCTGAGCGTTACGGCTGGCCCGAGCACTCGACCCGCTGGCAAGATGTTGTGGCGCGCAACGATGTTGACGTCATCGACATTGCCGCCACGGGTCATATGCACGCTCCGATCGCAGTTGCCGCAGCTCGTGAAGGCAAGCATATCTTCTGTGAGAAACCGCTGGCCAATTCACTCCCCGAGGCTCAACAAATGGTGAAGGCGGTGGAGGACGCGGGCGTCGTCAACACCGTCTGTTTCAACTACCGTCGCGTCCCGGCGATCGCGCTCGCTCGCCAGCTGATCGATGAGGGTAAGATCGGACAAATCTACCACTGGCGCACCACCTGGTTGGAAGATTGGGCCATCGACCCCGAAGCCCCGCTGGTGTGGCGCTTGCAGCGTGACAAGGCCGGCAGCGGCACGCTCGGCGATCTGGGGTCACACTTGATTGATCTTGCGCACTATCTTGTCGGTCCGATCAAAGAAACAATCGGCGCGACGGAAACGTTCATCAAGGAGCGTCCTTTACTTCCGGCCGACCGGACCGCGGACAAGACGAGGGGGCCGGTGACCGTCGATGACGGGGCCCTATTTTTGGTGCGTTTCGACGGCGGAGCGATGGGCAGCTTCGAAGTGACACGCTTTGCCGGAGGCAATCGCGACCGCTTTGTCTTTGAGATCAACGGAAGCAAAGGCAGCTTGTATTTCGATTTCCAGAGGCTGAACGAGTTGCGGTATTATTCCTGGGACGATTCGTCGCAAGAGCAGGGCTATCGTACGATCGTCGTTGGCCAGAGCGAGCATCCCTATGTCGGCAACTGGTGGCCAACAGGGCTCGGATTGGGATATGATGCCGCATTTGTGCACACGATCTCCGATTTCTTGAATGGGCTGGCCAAGGGCAAATCCGCCGAGCCCGATTTCCGTCAGGGACTTCAGGTGCAATCCGTGTTAGAGGCGACCAGCCGCTCTGTCGACGAGAAACGCTGGGTTCGGGTAGATGAAGTGCTTGCGTGAGACGCGGGCAAAGTAGCCTGTGGCAAAAGTAGTCCTCGTGCGAAAAATGAGGACTGCCAGGACTGCCACCAATTCGCTCGCGTCATGATCCTCGAAACAAAAGGACTCGGCCCGAAGCGAATTGGCTGGCTGTACCCGATTTTTCGCGAAGTTAACTTTCACCACGGGCTGATAGTAGTGAGAATCCGGGAGTAAAGAACTAGATGAGGTCAGTCGCTTGGGTTCGACAAACGGGGCACGACTGTCGTGTCCCAGATTCGCACGGGAGGTAACAAAGCATGGCAAGTGGACGACTTGAAGGCAAAACATGCGTGGTCTCAGGAGCGGCGCGCGGGATCGGCAAGGGCATCGCCGTCCGCTTGGCGGAAGAAGGGGCCCGGGTTGGTGTCGTGGATCTTGATCTCGAAGGCGCTCAGAAAGCCGCCGACGAAATCAAAGGCCAAGGCGGCAAAGCCCTGGCCTACCAGTGCGACGTCTCAAGCCGGGCTGACGTGAAAGCGATGATCAAGGCCGTCGTCGATGAATTCGGGGCTCTCAACGTCATTTTCAACAATGCCGCTGTAGCCGAGATCAGGTTGTTCATGGATGTGCGCGAAGAGCATTGGGAACGCATCATGAAGGTGAACGCCTTGGGTGTGCTCATTGCCATGCAGGAGGCGGCCCAGCAAATGATCGATCAAGGCAAGGGCGGAAAAATCATCAATACCGCCTCGATCGCCGGCAAAGAAGGCTATGACCTGCAGCCCCATTACTGTGCCAGCAAGTTTTCTGTCGTTGCTCTCACGCAGGCGGGTGCCCGCGCCTTGGGCAAACACGGGATCACGTGCAACGCGTTTTGCCCCGGCGTGGTCAAGACCGAACTGTGGGAACAACTCGACAACGAGTTCATGAAGCTGGGCTTGAGCGAGAAACCCGGCGAGGCTATGGAAGGGTTCGCATCGCGTGCCCTGCTGGGTCGGCCATCGACGCCCCAAGATATCGTCGGATTGGCCGCGTTCCTGGCCTCCGATGATTCCAACTACATCACCGGCCAGTCGATCATGGTCGACGGCGGCATGGTGCTGCTGTAAGCTGGAATTTCCGTTTTGGCCATCCCGCGATGGTCAGGATACTCCGATCCGCGGCTCGGGTGCAAGGTCTTCGTCTTCCTCTCACGATCGATGCTCCGTTCGCTCCCGTTTGGGTCGCTGAATGCCGCTCGATCGCCGCGTTCCAGCTCGCTGGAGGGCTTTTCGCCGACACGGCTCCGAGTAGTTCCCTCTTCAGCAACCCAGCGTCTCTTCTCCGTCGCAGCCGTCGCCCGTTACCCGCCTGGCACAGGCAGCGCCCAGATCCGCCCCAGCATCTCAGCGAACAGCTTGCGGTTGAGATGCCCCTCGGCCAACAGCAGCCAGTAATAGCGGGCATGCTTGACCAGCCGTCCTCCGGTTTTCATCAACCGATGCTGCAAGCTCGTCAGCGACCAGTTCTTGATCCTCTGCGCCAGCCCCAGCCGCCGCCACAGGTTCCCCAGGTTGTAGGCCAACACGCTCAACTGCAAACGCACCTCGTTTGCCCGGAAACGATGACAGGACAGCCGTGTCCAGTGGGTTGCCTGCTTGCCTTCCTTGATCCATTGCTCGGCCGTGCCGCGCTTGTTGTAGAAGCGCACCAGCGACCGACTGGGCAAGCTCATGCTCGTGACGATGAACCCGACGCGAGGAAACAACTCGCCTTGGTGGTGCTCAACCTTGGCCACAACCCGCCGAGGCTTCGACCAACTCGCGGCCTGATAGCGGAAGCTCTTGTAGCGCACTAGTGGCTTCAGGCTCGGCCTGCCCGGCGGACGGAACAGAATCTCTTCGATCTCCAACTCCAGGTTCTTGTTTGCTGGGATGCGAATGACGTAGTCCACTCCGCGATCCTCCAACGCCTCGTAGATCTCCGGCTTGGCGAAGGCGGCGTCGGCGCGGAACGTCACTTGCTTGCCTTCTCCCTGTTGGCGCTCGATCTCGGGCAGCAGCAGTTCGTCCCAGTCCTCGGCGCTGGACACGTTACCCGCTCGCAGCTTCGCCGCCAGACAATCACCGTGCTGGTTGAACAGCAACAGCGGGTGGTAGCAGGTGGACTCGAAATGGCCGTTGTAAGCGCTGCCTTCCTGCTGACCGTGGACCGGGCTTTCCGTGGAGTCCATATCGAGCACGACACGCTCGGACTCGTCCTGCGCTTGGGCTTGAGCGACCAACTCGCGGTTCACCGCCATCAGCCCAAGCAGGTTCTCTTCACTGGCCAGCAGCTCTGCCTCAAAGCTTTGTAGACGCGACGTAAGCGCCCCGCCGCGATCCCAGTTCTTCTTCGAGCCGATCAGACGAAAAGTCGGGTCAGCCGAGACACGGGCAGCATCGTTGAGATCCTCGTAGCCGGCGAGGCGGCTGTAGACCGATTGCCGCACCAGGTCGGCCAGTGGGAACTTCTTGTTTGTGCCTTGCCGCGAATCCGTCAGATGCTCGTCGATCAGCTTGCCCAGTCCGAGCCGCTCGTCCAGTTCCCGAATGAGAATCAGGCCACCATCCGAGGTGACGCGCGATCCTTGGAAATCGACTTTGAGAAATCCGTTGAAGGTGAGCTGAAACGGCTTGTTTTCTTTTTCACCCATTGGGTGTTGGCCTCCGTGCGTCCTGACAGGGCTTGAACCCCTATAAATAAAGACGCTGAAGGCCGCTGCAAGGTCGGGATGCCGAAATCAAATTGGAAATGCGGGGTAAGACGGGGGCAAAGCAGGCCGCGGGGAACGGGGAACCGTGGTTTGTCCCGAGTCGCTAGCTTGCTGAACATAACCGCACAGAGCCGCGGGCGTTAGCCCGCTGGCCCGCGCCCTAACGGGCAGGGCTTCCATGAGGAGGGTCGCCATTGTCAAGCGAGAAAGCCGGAGCGAACTTCAGTTATCGGCGAACGTCCGACCCGGCTTCCATCCGCACTCTCGGCGGCGTCATCTTCCAGACGCGGTGCTCTATGAAGTTCGGTCGTGGCGGCGCTGCTCGCTCTGTCTCGGCCTCGAGGGCCGGCCGTGCCCACGCAGTCGCGGCGAACGCGGTGTCCGACGTTCTGGGTCGCTGTCGTTGCTCTCCGTTTTCCATCGCTAACTCGAATCGCTCCTCGTTACCAGGGCGTCTTTACGTCGTCTTGGTCTGCATGCCGTAAAAGGGATCGAAATCCACGTCGCGCTTCCATAACACGTGCAGCACGACGGCTAGCTTGCGGGCCACCGCGACTACTGCTTTCCGCTTGGCGCTCTTGCCCCCGCGGGCGGCCAGCCGCAAGCCCCAACGCCTGAGCATCGAGTCCTCGCCCCAGGGGCCCAGCATGTACTGCGCACATTGCACCAACAAGCGTCGTAACATCGGATCGCCCGCCTTGGTAATGCTCAGCTCGGGAGATCGTTCGCCCGAATCGCGTCGCTTGGGCCGCCGTCCCATCCGGGCGCCGGCGTCGCGGCGGCGGCGCAATCGTTGCGGGTTGTTGTCCCAGTTCAGCACGAACGCCAGCGAGGTAATCGGCCCTACCCCGCGCGCCGAGCGCATCCGCTTCGTCTGGGGATATTTCTTCTCCCCCAGTTCGACGATCCGTTTGTCGTAGCGGCGGATCTCGTCCGTCGCATGCTGGATCACCAACAACAGCGGGCCGAGCGTCTCCCGCAGCTCGGCGGGCAGCCGCGGCCCCGCCTTCGTTGCAAACGCATGGCCGCTCGAAGCCCCCAGCCGTACCCCGAAGCTCTTCAGCGTGCCGCGCACCGAGTTGATCAATTTGGTCCGCGTCTCGACCAACGCCTCGCGCGCCTTCAACACCGTGCGGTCCGCTTGCGTCTCCAGCGAAGCAGGCTGGACGGGGTTCAGCATCTCGGGCAGGCGCAGTCCCAGCTCCGCTAGGCGTTCGGCGTCCGTGCGGTCGTCCTTCGACAGCGATTGCGTGATCAGCGCCAGTCGATGCGTGTCGGCCATCAGCGGCTCGTGCTCCAGCCGCCCCAGCAAGCGGTATACCCAGTTGGCGTGCGTGCCGGCCTCGAACACCACCCGCATCCCCGCCCACTCAGGCGCGGGGCGAAGCCCACGGGGGGCAGTTTAGCTCACTCCCCCCGATGACGAGCCTCCTCATTTCATCTCTGTTCGGTGCTCGACGTGGGCCTCCCTGCGCGATTCTATACCCGTGCCCCCCTTCGCCAATCTTGCCCGCGGCGCATAGAACCAACTGTAACTCTTTGATTGCAATTGGCTTGTGAGCAATTGGGTTTGTTTCGTATTTCCCCTCTGTGCCTCAGTGTGATCGCCGGTCTTCGCGGTCTCCCCACAATGGTGGGTGGGTCGAGTATTCTCGGCAGGCGGTGAACGGTTAGCTTCGAGCCCGAACCATCCCATCCGGCGGGCCCGCGCCCTGACGGGCACGGCTCTTTCCGGTGCTCGACGGCGGCCTCCCTTCGCGGTTCTTACCCCGTCCAAGCGGCTGAAAACAGCCGCGGCGCCAGACAAAGACAGCGCAGGCGCGCTAGGCGTCCAGCCAAGAATCGCAATGCCTCCGAGACCAATTCGACCCCGTATTCGGCCAGAAAAGGCCGCCGGGCGGGGTCAAAAGATGGCCTAGGAGTGGGCTAGCGGGCGATTTTCGTCACCTGGCGGTAGCTTGGCATGCGAGGGGAGCGGCGATGGGAGCGTTCTGCTTGCTGGTTAAGTCTTCTGCATTGTGAGACATAGCAGCGTTCCCAGCCGCCCGGAGAAATGGCGGTGGCAGAAAGTGGCGGAAATACGAGGGTCATCCCTCCGAGATTCCGCTTTCTGGGCCCCGTACCAGAATAGGGGACGGATTGGGGGTTAGAAGGGCCCCAGGGGCGTAAGTCGGTGAAATGGCGAGGAGAAAAAATGTGAAAAAGTCTGTGACCGGGTTTTACGGGGGTAGTGAAAAGGGTCCTCGAGGCCTGATTTTCCGTGCCGAAACCGTCTTGTAGCGCAGTCCTAGCGCAAGCGAAACACCGCCTAGCGAATGGTGGGGGAGTGGGCGGGGAGAGTGGGATCGGCCTTTGGCACGGTGCCCCACCCCAGGCCCCGCTCGACCGCCGGGGGGGCCGAGCACCGAAGGAACGGATCCGGGCACGGCCAGCCGGGGCTGACGCCCCAGGCCAGCATTGATGGAATGTTGCCAGCGGGGGTGTAGTGCGGGCCCGGAAAGATGCCCGCTGCCCATGGTGTTAATTGAGGCTGTCCCGGTTTCCCCCCTTCCGTGCCAAAACCGTCTTGTAGCGCAGTCCTAGCGCAAGGAAAACGCCGCCTAGCGAATGGTGGGAGGTGTGGGCAGGGAGAGCGGGATCGGCCGTTGCACGGGGGGCGGCCGGTGTCGGTAGGAGTACCGACACGGCAGGTCTGGGGACCTGCGCCACCAGGACGCTTGATGCCATACGCTCGGAGCCGCGATGTCGAGCGTCCATGGCTGATTTTTTGGTGCAGCCGTAAAACGGCTGGCCTGGTGGCTCCGCAGAAAAGCCGCGTTGAACGCGGCTCGAACGTCGTGCGAGCCGCCCTGGCGGCGAGTGGACAAACAAGAGTGTTTGGCCGGCATGGGTGGCCATTGAACGGAGCGCCAAGGCGTAGTAGCGTCACAACGGCAAACGGCGAGCAAGTCTCGGCAGAACGACCGCCGAGCCATGCGCTCTACGGTGCTGCTAGGGAGAGCCGGCCGATGAGGAAGTCCAAATCCGTGAGGCAGATGAACGACGCGATGTTTATCGCTTGATCGAGGTCGTATTGGACCCGCAAAGCGACCACGAATCTTGTTCCGATTCTGCCGTTTTGATCCGGCCCGACACCATCGTTTTCCGAGTCGGCCTCAGCACCCCGAATCAACTACAATTGGAAACACTAGGGGACGTGTCCGTACTGGCCTTGCGCACCAAAATATCCCCAAGCGAGGGCGTGTCATGAAACTATCGTTGAGACTGCTTTTGATCGTGCTGGCGGTACCCTTGCTGCCGGCGATCGCCGAAGGGGAAGACCTTTGCACGCGAATCCAGAACCTGAAGACAGAGAGAGATCGGCTCTTCGACCTGGACATCGATTTGGACATCAAGATCGCCGCGAAGCAAAGGGAGATCGAGGCTGCCCAACAGCTCGTGGCCGCTTACGTGGACCCGCCCCAGGTCGTGGCTGCTCAGGACGCAGTGACGGCAGCGGAAAATGCCTTGAAGATTCCAAAGAGTCAGCACGACGGGCCAAAAAGCAGCTTTCGAAACTCGAGAAGGACGCCGTCGCGATAGGAACGCCGAAATCGCGAGACGAGACTCTGCAAGAGAAGCGGAGAGCTCTGCAAAAGGCGAAGACGCCAAAAACTAAAGGGGCGCAGGCGGAGTTGAAACGCAAAACGAGCGGGAAACGTAATGCTCACGAGCAAAAAAAGCGGGAACTGGCCGGCCTGGTCGGAAATATCTCAGCCAAGACGCTGATTGCGGACCCGAGACAAAACAAAGAACCCTTTCCCGGAGACCCAGGCAGCAGACTGGACAAGTTGGTCAAAAAAAGGGATAGCTGGAACCTCCAGGGTACCGAACCTAGTTCGACCGTCGCCAAGGCTGAGAAAGATGCGCAGAACGTCAGCAAACAACGCGAGGAAATTGACAAACTGCTCAAGGAGATCGACATCGCCCGCATGACCCTCGAACGCGCCGAGGAGGCCGTCAAAGACACGCTGCCCGAGCTGGCGGCTGTCGATGCTGCCGAACAGCAGGTGACTGCTACGAGGCCGCGCTAAAGAAAGCCCGGGATCACGACAAGCTCCTTCAGGAAAAGCAGCAGCAGGTGACAGACCTGGGCCAGAAGCTGAAGGCGGCGCAGACGGTTCTCGACCAGAAGAACCAAGATCTCAAGGCGGCGCGGGCCGCGAATCCCAATCCCGCGACAAAAGTCACCCAACTCAAGAGCGAAAAGCAAAACCTGCAAGGCCAAAAGACGGCAGCGGGGAATGGGTACGCCAAGGCCAAAAAGGAGGTCGAGACCCATTCCGCGAAACTCCCCAGCTTACAGAAAAAGATTCTGAAAACCATCCAAGGGGGAAAGTCCTCTTACAAACAAGCTTCAAAGGCCAAGGAAGAATCTAATTGTGTGCCGTACCTCGTCGAAGCAAAGAGGCGGCTCGGGGTCGCGCGTCGCCGTATCGTCCTAAGTGAGAAGTGCCTCGCTGGGAGCGTGGATCTGGCCAAATGGCGAGATGTGGTGAGCAAGTATCTGAATCTCTCCGCGAAATTGAAATGCAAGGGGAAGATCTTGAGCGAGCATCGGGTCGAGGTGCCCCTGGTGGCCGACAGGACTAAGAGCTTTAGGGAGGCAAGGGGGATCCTCCGCAGAAAGGGGTTGCGGGGAAGCGGCGTCGAGGGTGCTCCCGCAAAGGACCAATCCAAGGTCGGTCTGGTCTACAGGCAAAGCCGGTCTCCTGCCACAAAAGTTCCTCCGGGAACTATCATTCGGCTTCATTACTGGACGGCGCCGGTTGTGGTTGAAGAAGCTGAAGAGGAGACATTGCCGGATCCGGACGGCGCAAATCCGCTGGTGACCGGAGCAGACCCTCTTCCCGACACCGACGATGTGGGCGTGGGCGAAGCCGACCCGGTCACGCTCGGCCACGGTTCCAGTGAGGAGTTCCCAACCGATGAGTCCGCCGACATGAAGGGCGAGGCTGAGAGCGGCTCCGAAGACGACTCGATGGAAGGCAAGGAACTTTCAAAGGCGCCCGAAGTTGACTCCGACATATTCGCCATTGATCCGGAGGAGGCGTTTCGGGAACCGGAGGAGCGGAGCTTCGGTGCGCCTCTGCCGCCGACCGAGCTCGGAGGCGAAGCCGGCTGGGGGGACGGTGAGACCAAGGACGTTGAGGCGGACCCGACGGCGGCGCTGGTCAGCCTGATCGAGCAGGCTGATTCAACCTGCGACTACAGCGGCGCTATTAGTCTTCTCGACCAACTGCAGCAGCACGACCCGCTCAACGCCGGGGTCCCGGCCAAGCTGGCCGAGCTGCAGTCGAAACAGCAGCGCGCGGAGCGCCAGCGGGGACTCCTCGAGCGAGCTCTCGGGGAGATGAAGAAGGGAGAAAATGCCCTTGCGGTTACGTACCTGAGCGACGCTCGGTTCAATCCGACCCCGTGCGCGCAGGCGGCCATCGAGGATCTGTATCAGCGGGCCGCCGCGGCCACCCGCGAGGACGTGTCCCGTGATGAGCTGGCCAAACTACAGGAAGCCAGACACCGCGAGCGCGATGACCAGCTCGCAGCGATGCAGGCTCGGCGGCAACGTACCTCCGGGAATGCGAACCGTTGGGGGTCTCTCGAGCAGGGTTTGGCCGGCCTGCTGGGTGAGTTGAATCGTCCGCGACCGAGGAGTGAGAACGCGGATGAAACCCTGGCGCGAATATACGGGCGGAAAACGGCGTCAAGCGGAGCCTCGAGCTCGACGGGCAAAAGCTCCCCGGGTACGAGGGAGTCAGGAGGCCCAACGCCGGTGGCCGGCTCGGCCCGATGGTGCTGGACGCAGTTCGAAGGCACGAACAGCAAGGCACAATCTTACTGGATCATGGAGAACAGCTTTTCGACCCCGGAGGCGCAAGGGACAGTCTACCAGCTCATCTGGAGCCCTAGCCGGTCCGCTCCCCAAGGGTCGAGGGGTCGTATGCACGGTCCGTTTAGAGACTACAACGCCGCCCAGAGCAGTCTCAAGCGCTTGTGCCCCAACCCGTCGCCGATAGGCGTCAACGTCCTTCGCTAGGGAACGATCTCGAATACGGTGACCCTTGCGATGCAGTCGCCGGCTACACAGACCTCGCCCCTAAACCGATACTGACCGTATGGCGCCGAGCCCGGTATTCTCTGCTCGAACACCGTCTCATGACGCCCGGTCGGGCGCGTCGACGAGCTCTCGATCGGAAAGTTCGGCAGCGGCTTTCCCGCGAAACTCAGGGTTCGGCTCTCTTTCACCTCAACGGTTTGACCCACTGCTGTCCGGTTAAAAGTCGAATAGAATCAATTGGTTGGGGTCATAGGGGGATTCGTTTGGGGAGTCGGATGGCTGGAGTGCCTGTAAAAGGGGCATTTTTTCGAATTGCGTAACGCTGAGAATCTGTAGAATCTGGTAAAGACTCGCTTCCAGCCCGAGGCGTTTCCGGACGATGGCGATGAGCACGTAAATCGAGACAGCGATCCAGATCTGCGTCTTGACGGCGTTCTCGCTGGTGCCGTAAAACGAGTTGATTCGCAGATGTTGCTTGATCCACTTGAAGAACAACTCAATCTGCCAACGCGACTTGTAGATGTGGGCGATGGTCAGCGCCGGGAGCGCGAAGTTGTTGGTCAGAAACTTCAGCCGCTTGTTCGTCCGGGCGTCGAAGTAACTGACCCTCCGCAACGGGTCGGGATAGGCTTGGGCCGATTCGATGGCAGCCAGTATGACGGTCTGATCCGAGCGCAAGCCCGTGGATTTGTCGACGGGATGCGAGTAGCGCCGTTGGAGCAAGATGTTCTTCTTGGTTCGCACGACGAAGAACGACGAGCAGAGAGTGAACACGAAGAGGCGTTCGAAATCGACGTAGGCCCGATCCATGACGTAGAACGCGCCGGCCTCCGGGCCGATCTCGTCGAGGATGTTGATGTCGTGCACTTTGCCTCCAGTAATGCGGATGAACGTGGGAATATTGCCGTGCAGATCCAGCAGCGTGTGCATCTTCACGGCGGCTTTTTGCTTGCGGAATCTCGCCCACGGAAACAGCGACAGGCAGAGGTCGATTGTTGTCGAGTCGAGAGCGTACAGAGTCTGGTCCAAGTCCACACCGATCGGGTCGTGGGCATATAACGGCCGTGCCATGCCAATCAAGACCTGCGCGAAGTCCGCGTAGATCCGCCAGTCGCGCGACTCGTTCGCGTCGGCCAGTGTCGAGCGCGCTACCCTGCCGCGGAATCCCATGTGGTAGAGTTTGCCGTGCATCGAACGCAGGCACGTCTCGATGTCGCGGAGGCTTGCCCGATAGGTCAGCTGGGCGAATGCCATCGCAAGAAACTGATCCCAGCAGGAGAAACTTTTCAGATAGGAATCGCCGCGGTAGCGCGATACACATTTCTGAAACTCTTTGCTCGGTAGGTGCTCGATCAGTTGGGAGAAAACCGTACGGCCAAGGTTCATCCCTCATTGTGCCGCGTCCGGATGCTCCGTTCAGGCGACCATTTGCGGCCTCGGGATTTCAAATCGTTCCCGGGCAAAACAGGCCATAAGACATTGAACGGTCGAGACTTACCGTCCGATGGCGCGACTTTCCCCGGACAGCACTGGGTTTGACCCTCGCCGGTCGAGATCTCGAAGCCCAAGAGAAGATGGACGCTTTCGCCGCGGCGGACCTTGACGGGCTCCGCGGTCGCTGACGATGACAGCACAGTGGCCGCAGCCGGCTTGGCCGCGGGGGAGGGGGGAGAAACCGGGGCGGGCGTGCGCGGCGGGGCGGCCGACGGCTCTTTCTTCTCGGGAGGGGGAGGTACGGCTAGGCCCTGGGCGTAGAGCTCTCCAACCCGCTTCTTGGCGGATTTGTGCGAAAGCGCTCCAAACCCGTCGTATCTGACGTGGAGGTACAAGTCGGCTGCTTTCTGATAGTCCCGCGGAACGCCGAACCCCTCCTCGTAGAGCTTCGCGAGGAAGCCATGGGAAGTAACGTAGTTGGCCGCTACCGCCCTCTGAGCCCATACGGTGGCTTCCGTCCTGCGTTGTTTGTAGAGCATCTTGGCTAAGAACACCATGGCGGTCGAGTCGCCGCCTTCCGCTGCCCTGCGGTAAAGCTTCTCGGCTTCGCGCGGGTTGCGCTTCACGCCGTTGTATCCACCTTCGTAAGAGCTGCCAAGTCTAACCTGGGCCTCGGCCAACCCCTTCTTGGCGGCCTGGCGAACGAGTTTGAGGCCGCGCTTCGGGTCCTTGACATCGTTACGTTCGTCCAGATAGAAGCCACCCAACTCGTTTAGCGCTTTTGGATTGCCGCTCTTTGCCGCCTGCTGGTACCACCGCAGGGCTTCGCGTTCATTCTTGCTCATGCCTTGATAGCCGTATCGGTAGTTGGATGCGGTCTTGATCTGCGATTCGACGTGGCCGAGCCGCGCGGCGGCAAGAGTCAGGGGGCCACGTTCCTTGTCACCGGAAAGCTTGCTTGCCCGCAAGTAGTACTGAAGGGCGGCCTGTTCGTTCTTGCCGACCCCCTGGCCGCGCTCATACATTCGGGCGAGTCTTTGGATGGCCGGCGCGATGTCATGTTGGGCAGCGCTGAGGTAGTGATGGGCGGCCTTCGCCAGGTCGACCGGACCGCCGGCGGCTCCCTCATGAATCCGCCCCAGTCCGAAATGGGCCCAGCCATCTCCCTCGGCCGCCGCCTCTTCCAGCAACGACCGAGCTCGTTCGCGGTTCGGCGGTTTAGCATCGAGGAACAGAAGACCGAGCTGGGTTTTTGCGGGTGTAAAGCCCTGCGACGCGGCTTTCTCAAGCCAGCGGGCGGCCAAAGCCACGTCCTGTTCCACTCCCAGACCCCTGGCGTACTTTGTGCCCAAGTTAAATGCCGCAATCGGCATCTCGAGATCCGCTGCCCGCGTCAGCCATTCGATCGAGGCCTCCGCGTCTTCCACCGGCGGCTGCTGATAGACTATCCCGAGGTTCGTCATGGCGACTGCATAGGTGGGATGCAGCGCGAGCGCTCGCCGATAAGCAAAGATGCTCTCCCGATTACGTTTGGCCATCGTTAGGGCTCGCCCAAGTTGGAAGTGAAAGCGCGCTTCGTTGGGGAACTGACGCGTGGCTTGCTCGCACGCCGCGAGGGCCTTCTCAGTATCGATGTCCTTGAAAGCCACGCCTTCGACGACTGCATTGGGGTCAAGAGGCGAGGCCCCAAAGCGATCGCAATCGTTAGGCGGCACGGCTCCAAAAGAAGGAACCGGTAGCGCCGTCAAGGCACCGAGAAGAAGATACGCAGCGCTAATGCTGATAGCAATTCGCATCGTGGAACGAACTGGACAACTGCATCATAGACCGTGGGCGGTGAAGCGTCAACGCCCGGCGTCCGGGGATCGAAGCGTCTCAGCACCTCACCAGTCAGGCGAGGCCCCAGGGAGGCGGCTGGGACAAACAAGAGTGTTTGCCCCTACTGGGATGATCGAAGGGAGCCGCTGGTGGATGGACGTGATCGCCTTTGTCCTCGGAGCGATCCTGATGTTGATTATGCCCGGGCGCGCGGTTCTCCAGGACGGAGAATAGCGTCCCCCCCGCGACCGGCCAGACAAGGCCTCATGGCCACCTTCCGTCAAGGCGCGGCCCGAGCGAGATCACATTCTTCTCAATTTCTTCTCAACGCTTTGGGCGCCGCGGGAGTATATAACTTGTAGAGACCAACAGTATGGGTAGTTTCGAGGGTGGCGGAAAGGCGGCGGAACTCGGGCTGATCCTGATGACCGACGCCCGCTCCGGCAGCGCCGCAGCCGACGACGTCACCGAGCTGCTGCGTCGATCGAAGGCAGGAGACTTGGCAGCGTTCGAACAAATCATCGGACTGCACGAACGCCGTGTATTCCAGACGGCGCTGGGTTTGCTGCTTCGAGCGGAGGACGCGCAAGACGCCGCCCAGGAAGTCTTCTTGCGGTTCTATAGATATCTGCATCGGTTTGATGAGGCCCGCCAACTTGCACCGTGGCTCTATCGCATCACGGTCAACGTCTGCCGCACCATCAATCGGCGGAGACGGAAGCAAGCAGAGGTTTCCCTGGACGAGCTGCTGGCCGCCGGGCGAATCACCGTCGTCGCCGCCAAACCGGAAGATCCGCTCAAGGAATTATCCCTACTCGAAGACCAGCGCTTCATGGTAGAGGCGCTGAACCGTTTGCCGGATAAAGAAAAGGCGGCAATTGTGCTCCGTGATCTTCAAGGAATCAGCACGCGAGAAGTCGCGCGGATACTAGGCTCGTCCGAGACGACCGTTCGTTCCCAGGTGAGTTCCGCACGGGTGAAGTTGAAGAAGTCCCGGGACAAGCTACTGGGGAGCAAAAGATGAGTTGCAAGAAGTTCGAAAGACTGATCGCTCTGTACGTGGAAGGTGATCTATCGGGACGAGAAGAGCGCAAGCTAGGAGGCCACCTGGCGGCATGTCCTGTTTGTTCTCAGTTTGCCGAAGAGGTGCGTGAGAATCAGCGACTCGTAAAGACCGTTTATCGGCGACCGGTGGACGCAGCCTTGTTGAGAGAGGTTCGCCGGCGCGTCATGGGTGAAGTTCAGGCTGATCGACGGTACCCGAGGCGGTGGTTTGACTCGGTCCTGCCCACGCGCTGGAGTTGGCCTTACGCCTCCGCGGGAATCGGGGTCGTTCTGATGTTGGGTGGAGTCGGCTGGTGGCTGGCGCGGTCGGCGAATGAGTCACAAGTGGCGATCAACTCACCGCTCGAACAGCGGCAAGACAGGGACCAATTCTCGGCAGGAATAACCGAAGACCCCGCGGCTTCGCGGGATAAGGGCACCCATGATCCCGAGGACTCGGATGAGCCGTTCCTGTCCGTCAGCCCGACGGGAAAGCGAGCGGTCGACCACCCGACGACAGAGAAGGCT
The DNA here is from genome assembly GCA_965248205.1 of Bryobacterales bacterium. Taxonomy (GTDB): domain Bacteria; phylum Acidobacteriota; class Terriglobia; order Bryobacterales; family UBA6623. The sequence goes on along the minus strand of CBDFIS010000006.1, from coordinate 2,725,524 downwards.
GCTCGGATCTCGCAACCGTCCTTCGCTGCTCCGAAGTCGGGCGGGGAGGGAATTGGCGCGGGCAACTCCGAAGCGCCCGAGAAAGCTCCACAAGATTCTGCTCCGCAGCCCCCTGACTCAGACCCGAGCACCCCCCGGATCGAGATCGTTTCTGTGGGAAATACGGGTGATCCATCTGACCCAGGGGAGGAAAGCGTGATGCTCAAGATTGCATCAAATAACCCGGACATTCTCATTTATTGGGTGATGGAAGAGAACGGAGGTTAGACATGAGGAAACATAGCCGGACTCGAAAGATCCTGGCAGCCGTGCTTGTCTTGGCATGGATGCTGCCGAACGCCGGATTGCGAGCTCAGGAGAAGAAGCAGGAGGCAGACCCACAGAAACAGGCGGGCGAAGCTGCTAAGCAGGGATCGCCGGTTGAGCATACGGTCCGTAAGCTGATTCGTGTGAAGCACATTGACATCGACGAACTTGTTCCTCTCTTCGCAGGACTCGGGCGGATGACATACAGCCCCGACTTGAAACTCATCATGTTCGTGGGCCCCGAAAGCGTCGCGGCTGAACTCGAGGCCACCGTCCGAGAATTCGATGTCCCTCAAGGCCCCGGCCAGGCACACCACCGAACAGGCGAGAACGACGTCCAGATCATCTTCCATCTGTTGGGGGTTACTGACGAAGTGCCTTCGGAGCCCATCCCGGACCTGCTTAAGGACGTGGTGCGGGAACTAAAGGGGACGTTTCCCTACAAGAACTATCAACTGCTCGAAACAGCCGTGGTGCGGACTCGGGTAGCGGCAATCGCCGAGGTACACGGTATTTTCCCCGGCGGTTCTCGCCCTGGCACTGGCCCGGACTCCTATAAGCTAAAAATTCACGTGGAAGGGGTTTCCGGTGCCGAGGGGTCGCGCATTATTCAGTTAGAGCAGCTGAGTTTTGTAGCCGACCTCTCTGTGGAAAGCTTCCCAGCGAGCGAAAATCGGCTCCCCCAATACCAACACAGGAGTCTCACGATACAGGCTAACGTGAGCGTGCCCGAGGGCAAGACCGTCGTTGTAGGCAAAGCGGGAACCGCAGGGGCCACCCGCGGAATATTTCTCGTCCTGACGGCCAAGGTCGTGGACTAGCCTACGGCAGCAGCGGCTGGCGGTGACCGTGTCCTCGCGCTCCCTGCCACGCACCACGCGCTTGCGGCATCCCGGCATAGAAATTACACTTGTAAGCAGTCGTAGCAGGTCTTGGGCGCCGCTTCTACAGCTACTTTCCGGTGCAAAAAAGGGGAAAGTGAGTGGTGGCTTGGGACAGTCAGCCAATTTCGCGACCGGATACCTCCGCAACTTGTTGATTCTTCGTACGCGCGAAATTGGTGACAGTCCCCGCCGCGAGCCGCAAGCGTATTTTGCACAGGAAAGTAGCTAGCGGCGCTCAACCCGTTCACCGCCAGGTCACTGCTTTGAAGCTCTCGTTTTTCCACCTATCCGCGGGACTTTTGGCCGTCGCCCTTCTGGTTGCGGCCTCCACTGCGCTAATAGCACAGGAGCCCACGAAAAAGTCCGGCGTTGAGATCACAGCGATTGAGACTAGTTTTGACGACGGCGACATGCGGTTTGAGGGCTCGGTGGCCAGCCATCGCAAGAAGCCGATCCCCGGCTTGGTCATGCAGCTCGAATTCTTCGATTCGACAGGGGCACTGCTCAACATTCTCAATCAAACCATCGAAGAAGACGCGGTCGAACAAGGCGACGAAATCGACTTTTATCTCAATTGCGACGAGGTGCCCCGAGCCGTCAGCTTTCGCGTGGTGATGTTCAGCGGCCGAGGCAAGCAGTTAAGAACCTACCGAGCGGGACCTTATCCTATTTAGTTGTTCGCTGCCTCGGCGGACGTTGCCGAGGCACCCATGGGAAGTTACGTCCAGGGACCTGCCCCGGATTGTTGAACATGACCGCACAGACCCGCGTTCGCGGTCCGATTCGCTAGACGCCTGGCCGGGCCGGCGGTGAAGGGATTGGCGTCAGCAGATGATTCGAATATCCTTTTAATCTGTTTGGCATACATGTTCAATATGTGTTGAAGACATGATTAGGTAATAAATGATGTATGATCTTTGCACCCCGAACACTTGACCATAGCGAACGGGAAGAGGTCCTGGGCATGATGGAGGGCCTCAGGCAGAACCTAGCCCGCACTTCTCACGACAGAACTTTAGGAGCAGGCCACTGCACCCGACCCAGAGAGGTTTCGCCCGGTTTGGTCGCGTGATCGAATGCAACGCGGTGTGAATCTGACGCATGGGCGGACGCGGCGGTCTGCCCCTACAAATCACGGCGCACGACCGGCAAGATTGCCGGCCGGTACTCGAACCAAGGACCGCCAAGAGTGGCGGTCGCTACCCGCTGCGAGTTCAACGCGGGCCATCCGAACCTTCGTGAGAAAAGCGGGCTAGGTTCTGCAGTCAGCGACCCACCTAGCGTATGGCAAGCCCCACTCCCCGCTTCGAGATCGTAGCCCAGTGTCCTCACACTCGTGCCCGCACGGGGCGGCTCCACACCGCACACGGGGTGATCGAGACGCCGGTATTCATGCCGGTGGGGACTCAGGCTAGCGTCAAGGGTCTAACAGGCCGCATGCTCGAGGACGAGCTTGGGGCCCAGATCATCCTGGCTAATACCTATCACCTCTATCTGCGGCCCGGGCACCAGACGATCGCCGACCTCGGCGGGCTGCATCGCTTCATGAACTGGCCTAGAGGGATCCTGACCGACTCCGGGGGATTCCAGGTTTTCAGCCTCAGCTCGCTCCGCGAAATCATGGACGAAGGCGTGGTCTTCCGCTCTCACCTGGATGGATCGGAGCATAAGCTCACGCCCGAGTCGGCGGTCGATATCCAGCGGGCGCTGGGCAGCGATATCATGATGGCGCTCGACGAGTGCACCGAGTATCCTGTCAGCCACGAGTACGCGCGGACGTCGATGGAGCGCACGATCGACTGGGCCGGTCGGGGCGTGAGCCATTGGGAAAAGCTGCGGAAGCGGGCAGAAGCCCCCTCCACGAACGCCGATCCGATGCTTTTCCCCATCGTTCAGGGATCGATGTTCGCCGACCTGCGGCAGGAGTGCGCCCGCCGACTTACCGAACTCGAAGCTCCGGGCTATGGCGTGGGAGGATTGTCGGTCGGCGAGCCGCGGTCACTGAGCTTCGAAATGATGGAAGCCGTGGAAGGGATTCTCCCTCGTGATCGGCCACGTTATCTCATGGGCGTCGGAATGCTCGAAGAACTCGGAGAGTATGTAGCCGCTGGAGTCGACATGATGGACTGCGTCCTCCCTACCCGTAACGCCCGCAACGGGTATCTATTCACTTCCACGGGGCCGTTGATCATCAAACACAGTGCCTGGGCCGCGGATCCCCGACCGATTGATGAGAGCTGCTCCTGCTACACGTGTTCTCACTACTCGAGAGCCTATCTGCGCCACTTGTTCCTTGCCGGCGAGATTCTTTACTCGACTCTAGCGACGCTTCACAACCTTTATATCTACCTTGACACCATGAAGGATATCCGGCAAGCTATTGGGATTGGTGAGCTCCCCAGTTATTTAGCCCGTGTTCGCTCCTCCCAGGGGACTGGGTGAACTTCAGAAGGTTCAAGGACTCCCGATCGGAATACAAGCGCTACGAGGTCGGATCGGCCTCCACCGGGCGTCGTTACGTGATTGTGTAGAGAGCCAATGCTCCCTGACTTGACTCACTTGGCCGGGATTCCGCACACGAACGGGATCGGCTTGGCGATTTTGCTGCAACAGTCTTCGAGTCCGCTACAAAACCCCCTAGTCCCCATCATCATGATGGTGGTCATCTTCTATTTGGTGCTGTTTCTGCCCATGAGGAGAAAACAGCGCAAGATGGACGCTATGCTTAAGGATCTGAAAAACGGTGACCGGATAATGACCGGCGCCGGACTCGTCGGTACGCTCGTGGCTATCGGCGATGACAATACCGTGACCCTGCGAATCAAACCCGACAACGTAAGGCTGCAGTTCGCCCGTAGCGCCGTCACTGCGCTGGTCAACGAAAAGGACGACAGCAAGTAGTTCTCTTTTCCAACCTTGCCGCGCCAATCCCTATGACTCGAAAGCTCTGGCAGAAATTTTTCTTGGCGCTCGCCGTCACCCTGGTCTGCGTTTATGGGGTGATTGGGCTGCCGGGCTCGATGGACGAGCTGCGGGCGAACTTGCGGGAGAGCATCAAGTTGGGACTGGACTTGAAGGGCGGCTCGCATTTGATTCTCCAGGTCCAGATTCAGGATGCCGTCCGTTCTGAAGCTGACCAGACCATTGGCCGCTTACGGGCGGATCTCAGTGCCCAGGGGATCGAATACACCACGATCGAGCGCAACGACCCCCAAGCCGTCGAGGAGGCGGATTCGATCGAGATCACCATCGCGGGAGTTCCCATTGATCGCACCAGTGATTTCCGATCGACGATCGAGGGGACGTACCCCGACTGGCTCCTCTCCCCTGTAGATTCAGCGACCTGGAGGCTGCGAATGCGGCCGTCGGGGTTGTCCGCCCTGAAAGGCAATACCGTCACCCAGTCGATTGCCACGATTGAAAACCGGGTCAACGGGCTGGGGTTGACCGAGCCCGTGATTCAGCAGCACGGGCGGGCGGACGCCGAATACGAGATCCTAGTCCAACTACCGGGGGTCAGCGACCCGCAGCGGGTGATGGAAATCCTTCAAATGACCGCGCTGCTCGAGATTCAAGAAGTTATCGACGGCCCGTACCTTTCCCGCCAGGGCGCCCTAACCTCCCGGGGCGGCATCCTGCCTCAAAACAGCGAGATCTTGCACTACAGCGAGCGCCGTTCGGGCGAGCTGATCAACGAATGGTACCTTCTCAACCGAACGGCGGTTGTCAGCGGTCGAGACCTGCGAAACGCTCAGCCGGGAAGAAACCCACAGACAAACCAATGGGAAACGCGGTTCAGTCTGTCTCGCGAAGCCGGACGGCGTTTCGGTGACTTCACCCAAGCCCACGTTGGTGACTCTCTGGCCGTCGTGCTTGACAATCGCATAAAGAACGTTGCTTCGATCAGAGATCGGATTGATACGGAGGGCGTTATCGAAGGGATGGGCGGTCAGCAGGAGTCGAGCGACCTGGCGCTTGTTCTGAGGGCCGGCTCGCTGCCGGCTTCGATCGAATTCCTGGAGGAGCGCACCGTAGGCGCCTCGCTGGGAGCTGACTCGATTCGACAGGGCATCAACAGCTCTTTGCTGGCCTTGGCGCTGATCATGGCCTTAATGCTGGTGTACTACAAGAGAGCCGGCGTGAATGCGATCGTGGCGCTGACCCTCAACCTAATCATTCTGCTGGCTATTCTGAGCTACTTCGGCTTTACGCTCACCCTGCCCGGTGTGGCAGGTTTTGTCTTGACGATAGGAATGGCGGTGGATGCCAATGTCCTTATTTTTGAACGAGTTCGGGAAGAGCTACGAGCCGGGAAGGGTGTCATCGCATCGCTGAATGCGGGCTTCGCGAAGGCGTTTCTCACCATTATCGATACCAATCTGACGACGATCATCGCGGCGGCTTTCTTGTTCGCCTTCGGGCGGGGGCCGGTGCGCGGGTTCGCCGTTACGCTGGCGACTGGGCTGTTGGCCAACCTATTCACGTCTATCTTCGTGTCCCGGCTGATCTTCGATGTGGGGTTGGTCCGCAAGCAGCAAGTTAAGGAGTTGAGTATCTAGGGTCGCATGTCTCACGACGAAAACAGTAGGGGCAGGCCGCTGCGCCTGCCCAGAGAAGGGTCTCGCGGGGTTGGGTTGCGTGATCGAGTGGGCGGACACGGCGGTCCGCCCCTACAAATTACGGTTCGTTCAACGCGGGTCGTCCAAACGCTCACGAGAAAAGCGGGCGCGGGCTGCTGCTTGAAGTCACGCCCGGGGGAACTTTTGGGGAGCCGCCGGTGTCTACGACATCGACGGCCTATATAGGCCATGGAGCTGTTCAAGTCTTCGGACATAGATTTCGTCGGTCGGCGGAAATACTTTATCGGCCTGTCGCTGGTGTTGTTGGTCGTCGGTGCGGCCAGCATTGTTCTGAAGGGCGGATTGAAGCTGGGCATCGATTTCAAGGGTGGCACGCTCGTGTATGTGAAGTTCAAAGACGCCCCCGAGCTGAGCCAGATTCGGGAAACGTTGACCAGCAAGGGGCTAACGGTCGCGACTCTGCAGCCGTTTACCGAGGGAGCCGACAGCCATGAGCTGAAGATCGACCTCGATCTAGCGGAGGACGCAGCCCTGACTTCCGGGCGCTCCCAAGTCGTTGAAACGCTGAGAGGAATCTACCCCGGCGAGGGCGACATGCTCGATTTCAACAACAGCTCCGCGGAACAAATCTCTGAGCGCCTAAAAAGCAACGTGACACTATCCGCGCTCGAACATACGGAGATTGAATCGGCAGGGAGCGCTTTGATCGCGTTTCGGGACGAATCGCCGCAGTCGGGGCTGGTAAAAGATTTTTCTCAGTTGACTTCCGTTGAGGGGGTCAATCCTGATATCATATCTGCGCTCCAGCAGGAGGCCTACCTCGGCTCGTTCGCGATCCGGGGCGTGGAAGCCGTTGGACCGAAGATCGGGAAAGACCTTCAACGCCAAGCTCGCAACGCGACTTTGGCGGCGTTGGGCGGGATGCTGATTTACATCGCCCTACGCTTTGAATGGATTTACGGCGTTGCGGCGGTCGTGGCGGTCTTCCACGATGTGTTCATCACGCTGGGGTTCTTCTCCTTGTTCGACAGGGAGATCGAGTTGCCGGTGATTGCGGCTCTGCTGACGTTGGTTGGTTATTCGATGAACGACTCAATCGTCATTTTCGATCGGGTTCGCGAGAATCTAAAGCTGACCCGGAGGCAGCCGCTGGAAGTTCTCGTCAATCGGAGCGTGAACCAGACGTTGGCTCGCACCCTGTTGACCTCGGGACTTACACTGATCGCCGTGCTGTGTCTATTCTTGTTTGGCGGTGAGGTGCTGAGAGGGTTCTCGTTCGCGCTGGTGGTCGGCGTGATTGTGGGGACTTACTCCTCGATCTTCGTCGCCAGCCCGATCTTGCTGTGGTGGCAAGGCGTTGTGTCCGCCCGCGCCGGTGGGAGAGGGCGTTCGAGGTAAGGGAGAACAGACGTAGGCAAGAGAAACAAGAATTTGCTAGCATCTACGATTGTGACGCAAGGGAGGTCACACGATGTTCGAACAAAGCCTGATAGAACTTAACATGAAAAAAGGACGTAGTGTGTGGGCCATGGTGCTGTCCGGCGCGGTGCAGGGCCTAGTTCTAGGGGTATTTATTCTTATTCCACTGCTCAACTACTACGAACTGCCGGCGGCAGAGTTGATGACGTTCCTGGTGGCGCCGCCACCGCCGCCGCCACCACCACCACCCCCGGACATGGCGCCGCAGAAAATCGCCCCCGAGAAGTTTGACCCCTTAGCCGCTCCAAAAGAGATCCCCGACGAGGTGGCGATCATCGAGGAAGCGATCCCCGCACCCTCCCAAACTATCGCCGGCGTGGTGGGCGGAGTCATCGGAGGCACGCCGGGAGGGCAAATCGGCGGCGTCATTGGAGGCATCATCTCGAACGCTCCCATGATCGCGCCGCCGCCGCCGCCGCCCAAGAAGAAGCCACCCCCTACGCCCAAGCGGATTCGTGTGGGCGGAGCGGTGCAGAGGGCCAACCTGATTAAGCAAGTGAGGCCGATCTACCCGGCACTGGCCCGCCAAGCCCGTATTCAGGGCACAGTAAGGCTTACCGCCATCATCGCGAAAAACGGATCAATCGAGAAACTGGAGGTCCTTGGCGGCCATCCGCTGCTGATTCCTTCGGCGCTACAGGCCGTCAAACAGTGGCGCTACAAGCCCACTCTGCTGAACGGTCAGCCGGTGGAGGTCGTCACCCAGATCGATGTTAACTTCACTCTCAGTGGGTGACAGCGCTTGATATAACGAGTAACGAAATCGCTCGGGCTTGCTTCTCGGTACCATCGGTGCCAGGCCCGTCGACCATGAAGAGACATAGGAGGAAGGATTGATGCTTACTCAGTTTTCGGTTTGGAGTATGTTGCTGTTGCAGCAAGAAGTCGGTTTTGACGTCATGTCGATGTGGAACCAGATGGGATGGGGCGCCCGGGCGGTCGTCGTCGTCATGTTCATCATGTCGGCCTGGTCGATCGGCGTCATGATCGACCGCCAGTTGGCGTTTTCGGCGGCACGAAAGCAGTCCCGCCAGTTTGCGCCCGCCGTGGCCGGCGCCCTGCGGGACGGCAAACTCGAAGAAGCCGTCAAGATCGCCGAACGACACAAGAAAAGCCATCTGGCCAAGGTCGTCGTCGCCGGACTTCAGGAGTTCAAGGCTCACCAGATGAGCACGGAGATCCCTGGGGAAACGATCGAATCGTCGAAACGCGCCCTTGACCGCGCGCACGCGATTGTCCACGCGGAGTTGAACAGAGGATTGAGCGGCCTAGCGACCATTGGCTCTACCGCTCCCTTCGTCGGCCTGTTCGGGACTGTGATCGGCATCATTAACGCTTTCCAGGGAATTTCAACGGAAAAGTCGACCGGACTGGGCGCTGTGGCCGGCGGAATCTCCGAGGCTCTGGTCGCGACTGCGATCGGCCTGTTCGTCGCCATTCCCGCCGTCTGGATGTACAATTACTTCAACTCCAAGGTTGAGGGATTCGACGTCGAAATGGATAACGCCGGTTCCGAGCTGATCGACTACTTCCTTAAGAAAACCCAGAAGGCCGCGGCCAACTAAGCCGCCAAATCGACTCGGGTGGCCCCGGCTCGCCCGTTGCAGACAGGAGCGTTGAGATGGCAAAACGAGCGTCAGGCGGCACTATATCAGTGATCAACGTCACGCCCATGGTGGATGTGATGTTGGTGTTGCTGATTATCTTCATGGTCATCACACCCATGCTGAGCAAAGGTGTCAGCGTGGACATGGTCCGTACTCGCAACCCGCTTGCCATGGAGGACGCGGACAAGGACGACGCCGTTGTGGTGGCTGTGACGCGAGACGGCAGTGTTTTCTTGGGCCGAGGGAAAACTAATCTCGATGAGTTGGGGCGGCTCGTGGGCGACATCATTGAAAACAAGCTCGATAAGACCGTCTACATCAAAAGTGACGCACGGACACGCTACGCGCGCGTGGTGGATGTGATCAACGTACTCCGCACCGAAGGAGTGGATCAGCTTGGACTTCTGACGGAAAAGATCCAGGAAAGAGGGGCACCGGCGGTTACCGTAGAGTAGACCGGCGCGGGCCACCCAGCACCTAATTTGTCTAGGGGAGGAAATCGTTATGGCAATGGGAGTCGGACAGAGCGGCAGCGTCTTGGTCGACATAAATATGACGCCGCTCATCGACGTGCTTCTTGTTCTGTTAATCATCTTCATGGTGATCACACCATTGACGCCGAAAGGGCTGGATGCGATGGTCCCGCATCCCAATCCGAACCAACCGGATCAACCCCAGGAATCGGATGTTCGTACGGTAGTGGTCTCCATCGACAACAACCGCAGAATCATGATCAATCGGGACCCGACCACCAAGGACCTTCTGGAAGATAAGCTGCGGGACATCTTCAAGACCCGAGCCCAGCGCGTGATGTTCGTCAGAGGCGATCCGGGGTTGGAGTTTAAAGACGTGGCTGAAATCATCGATATGGCCAAGGGCGCGGGCCTCGACAAGGTAGGCTTACTCACGGAGGACATAGAGGCCGGATTCTAGGCCGGGTGGCTTATGCCCCTGACCTGACCCTGGTCTCTGGGGCCTCTTCGTACCATGGAGCTAGAAAAATGAACCGAACTATGAACTTTCTTTGGAAGAGTGGAACCTCCGCTGCTTTAGTGGTCGGCTTGGGTTCTTTTGGCTGCCAGGGATACATCGACTACCTCAAGGCGCGAAATGAGCTCAACCGAGGGGTGAACGCCTTCAGTCGCTCCGATTACAGTTTTGCCATCGAGCACTTTGAGAAGGCGATCGAGCTCGATCCGGAATTCCTGGAAGCCAGGCAGTATCTGGCCAGCTCGTACATGATGCAGTATGTCCCGGGCGCCGAATCACTAGAGAACGAAGCGGTGGCCGAGAATGCTCTTGCAGGTTTCCTGGACGTGCTCAGTAGGGATGATAACAACGAGGCTGCTCTAGCCAGCATTGCCATCATTTACTTCAACATGAAAAGGATGGAGGACGCCAGGGAATGGTACGCCAAGCTGCTGGAGAAGTTCCCGGAAAACAAGGACGCTTACTATACGCTTGGTGTCATCGCCTGGACCGAGACGTACCAGCCGCGGCTGATGGTTCGAGCCAGCCTGGGAATGAAACCTGATGATCCAGGACCCATCAAAGATGATGACTCCCGACTCGGACTGGCCGAATTGAACTTGCCGATCGTCGAAGAAGGCCTGAAAAACCTTAATAAGGCGCTGGAGATCGATCCCGAGCACGACAACGCGATGGCCTACATCAACCTGCTCTACCGCGAAAAAGCCGACATCAGCGAGACGAAGGAAGACTACGAAAAATACACTGCCATGGCGAACGAATGGTCACTGAAATCACTTGCCACCAGGAAGAAGAAAGCCGAGGCAGCTACAATCGAAACCTTCCAACAGGAATCGTAGACCCCGTATAATAACCCTGAGGGCTGTCTGAGAGGCCTGTGCTCCCGACCCTCAGGGTTTTTCTTTGTCCAAAAGCCAGCCCTGGCAGGGACCGGTGTCGAGATGTCGAGCAATCCAGCGAGCACTCTCCCTGCCTCCTTTTCCGACCCTATCTCCCTTCGTTTTAAAGAGTTAGAAGAAAAGGTTCGCCACTCGCGGGGTGCCGACGATCTGGTGATCCTGCGAAAAGCCTTCGAGTTCGCCGCCGACCGGCACCACGAACAGACACGCAAGTCGGGTGAACCGTACCTCGCCCACCCTGTGGAGGTGGCGCACCTGCTGGCGGACATGAGCCTCGATCTGGTGTGCATTTCAACCGGGCTGCTGCACGACGTAGCCGAAGATACCGGGGTCCGCATCGCCGAAATCAAGAAACGGTTCGGCAAAGAAATCGGCCGTTGCGTGGATGGCGTCACCAAGCTGAGCCAGCTTGACTACTATTCCTTGGAAGAGCGCCAGGCCGAAAACTTTCGAAAAATGCTGCTGGCCATGGTCGAGGACGTGCGGGTCATTCTCGTCAAGCTTGCTGACCGTCTTCATAACATGCGAACCCTCGGCTACCTCGATCCCGACAAACAGCAGCGCATTTCACGCGAGACGCTCGAGATCTACGCACCCATCGCGTTGCGGTTAGGAATGGGGAAAGTTCGTGGGGAGTTGGAAGACTTAGCCTTCTACTATCTTGAGCCGCAAGCCTACGCGGAAATCACCCAGCACATCGAATTCCGCCGGGAAGCCAGCGAAGAGTTCCTCGCGACGATCAAGGCCGCCCTCGAGAAAAAGCTTGCCGAAAACGGTGTGCCGGCCCGCATCGAAAGCCGCATCAAGCGAGCCTATTCGATTCACCAGAAACTCAAGCGCCAAAAAATAGCCGCGGACCAAGTGTACGACCTGCTGGCTCTTCGCGTGATTACCGACTCGGAAAAAAGCTGTTATGCCGCGCTCGGGATCATCCACAGCCAATGGCGTCCCGTGCCCGGCCGTATCAAGGACTTTATTGCAATGCCGCGGCCGAACCTCTACCAGGCCGTGCACACTTCGGTCATCGCCGAAGAGGGCCAGACCTTTGAAGTGCAGATTCGTACCGAAGAGATGCACTACAAGTCCGAGCAAGGCATCTGTGCCCATTGGAAGTACAAGGAGGGTCTCAAAGGCCCGGATGTCGATGAGGGCCAGATGGCGTGGCTGCGCCAACTGGTCGAATGGCAGCGGGATGTCAAGGACCCTAGCGATTTTCTCTCCACTCTAAAGGTCGATCTTTACCCGGAAGAGGTCTACGTCTTTACGCCGCGAGGGAAGCTGATCGTCCTTCCGAGGGAAGCCACCCCGGTCGATTTCGCTTATCTGATTCACACGGAGGTCGGCCACCGTTGCTCGGGCGCCAAGATCAACGGCCGCATCGTGCCGCTCAAGTATCATCTTCGAAACGGAGACATCGTAGAAATTATCACCCAGCAGAAGCATGCCCCGAGCCAGGACTGGTTGGGCTTCGTAAAGACGTCCCGCGCCCGCCAGAAGATCAAGCAGTGGCTTAATGCGAACCGGCGGGAGAAGGCTCAAGAGATCGGCGAGAAGCTGCTCGAGAAAGAAGCGCGCCGGCTGAACGTCTCACTCAAGAAAGTCGCCCCGGAAGCCCTTCGGCAGGTCTGCCAAGACTATGGCTGTGCCGAGCCCGAAGATCTCTATGCCGCCTTGGGCTACGGCAAGTGTTCCGCCCGCAGCGTGGTCGTGAAACTCGCGCCGGAAGCGGCTCGGCCGGGTGCAGGCCGCCCGACGCCTGAGGTTGCTCCCTCCGATGGTCAGCCGCGTCCCGCAGCAGACGGAACGACCGTGCTGACCGTCAAGGGAATTGACGACATCCTTGTCTATCGGGCTCGCTGCTGCAATCCGATCCGCGGCGAGCCCATTGTCGGCTACGTCACCCGCGGCAAGGGTGTTTCCGTCCACTCAAGAGACTGTCCGAACGTACAGAACCTGATGTACGAGGAAGAGCGGCGAATGGCGGTCGAGTGGACCCAGTCAGCGGATGTAGCCTACAAGATCCGGCTGATCATTTACGTCGAAGACCGTCCGGGCGTGCTTAACGAGCTTACAAGTGTCCTCTCCGAGGAGAATGTCAACATTGGAAGCGTCGAGACGCGCAGCACCAAAGGGCCCAATCCGCTCGCCATTGTCGAACTGACAATCGACATCCACGACGTCAAACAGCTTGATCGCATCACGGCCGGCATGCGCCGAGTCCCCGGCGTGCGTGAAGTGGGCCGCCGACAGCGGGGCTAGGGCGGCGACCTGGCCGTGGACTCGTTTTATCCCTCCGTCCAGCCCCCTCCCCGGACGAAAAGTGTTACCTATGTGCCTGGCATAAAGTGTTACCTCATGTCCCGGTCTGCTCAAACCCCCCACGCCCGGCCAGCAAGATTGCCGGCCGGTACTCGAACCAAGGACCGCCAAGAGTGGCGGTCGCTCACCGTTGCGAGTTCAACGCGGGCCATCCAAACCTTTGTGAGAAAAGCGGGCTACTCTTGCCGCGTCTCGCCCCGCGTGTAGACCTGTAGCCGGCCGTCGGCATCGAGCGTTAGCACAGGGCAGTAGAGTCCCTTTTTCTTCCGATGCCACCATGCCCGGGCCGATCCCAGCTCACTGAAACTCGTGAAACGATAATCGTACAGAACAGCTCTCACCAGACGAGGCGGCGACTCCGGGAAAGGATTCTTTTCTACCAGCGCCAGCACCGACGTTGACCCTTCGAGCAGTCGTTTCGCGAAGGAAAAGAACCAAGGACTCCGCGGGTAAGCACCCAGAGCGGCGAACCACATCTGCCAGTCGAGCCTCGGTTGATGGGGAGCGACATACCCCGGCCGACGTTCAGGGTTTCCGGGCTTGTACTTGAACTCGTATGCTTTCCAGTTCAGGCCATCGTGGCTGCCTTCCACAATGATCTCTGGGCGCTCGGTCGTCATGATGCGAAAGAGGCCATAGCTGTTGACTGTGCGAAACGGCTGTGACCACAGAGAGACCTTCAACACGGTGTCGGGCCAGCCGACCTCAATCTGGAACGTGCGTGCCATGGGCACCAGGGACAGAACGAACAAGACCAAGCCGACAGGAGCCGGCACCCACCAAGGCCATCGGATTCGCGATGGTTTCAAGGAGCTTCCCGGTAGGCTAGCTTGTTGCCCGCTCCGCGACCCATAAACGATTAGACGGAGCCGATCGGGCCACACCTGATCATCAAACAAAGTCACGCACAGTCCTACCGCCAGCAAGTTGAAGAAACAATAGTTTCCGGTAACAGCTATCAGCGCCTGAAAGATCACCAGCGGCCAGAACGCAACGAGCCGCAGCCTTCTTCCAGCGAAGATAAGGAAGGGCACGACGAGTTCAATTCCAAACATCACAGCACAAGAAAACTTCTGAAACGCGAGGGGCAGCTGATGGGAATACCAGCCGAGCCACGTAGGCAGAGGTTGTGTCTCGTAGTGGTAGGTGAGCGCTGTGAGGTCAGCCCAGGTCGGGTCGCCGCTGAGCAGCTTCACCACCCCGGACTGAAACATGAGCCGAAACAAGAGCCACCACAGCAGCCACCGGGCGATCGTCGATGGCGGTCTCTCGTGGGTGGGTCGGGGCGAGAAATTGAGCGGCGCAAAAAGAATCGCGAGAAAGCCTGCCTCCAATAGCAATACGTCCCACTGGAAGTGAAAGAATGTTTGCCCAACGATGCACAACGATAAATACAGCACCCAAAGCCCGAATAGGATGTAGGCCTGTGCGAAGCCGATGATCAGTAGAACCGCGAGCAGACAACCGGCGGCACACAGGGCGTGGAGGAAGCTATCCGATGTGCTGAGCCAAGCCAACGTCGGCAGAACGCTGTAGCGCCCGTCGATACTCTGGCGGGCCTCAGCCATCAGGTCGGCTGCCGGCAAGATCCCGCTGCTTCCAACCAGTCCGTCGATCTGGACCCAGAGGGAAGCGAATGCCAACAGGTAGATCAGTCCGATGATCCGCAGGAATACCCAGCGAGTGACGATGTACGAAGGTTTGTGAGCAACGTCCGGCGCGAACCAACGTGTCAAGTTCCACAGTGCTGACCGGTTGCTTGCGACGAAGCGATAACCGAACTCCAGCACGGCCGCCACGCCGGGGACATGCTCGTAGAGCCACAGCGCGCGCCGTCGCTCTCCGCCGGCACCCAAGGTGCGAAGGACAGCCTCGGCGCCTCCGTAAACCTGGCCGTCCGATTCGACGAGTTGAACCGCCTGTTTGAACGATTGGACTGGGATTTCTGGAAACCGCCCGGCGATTTGGGCATCCTGAGAGGGAGAGTAGTCTACTCGGTCTCCGGTCAGCGCTCGCCAGCGTGCGATCCAATAGCGGCAGAAACTACAGTCCCCGTCGAAGATCAGCAGCGGTTTGTCAGGTGGAGATACGACTCGCGTGGGAACCTCCGTGAGTGGTCAACCGTGACGATGAGCTATTCGATACCCCTGGATCATCCTTCGCCCAGCGGTCACCGGGCGTCCCGCTTATTGCGATGAACTGTAATAAGGGCCTATCAGCGCCCCATATTATAGTGGAAGGCCCTTTCGCTTTAACAAGGGCTGGTGAGGCCGCCCAGATCCAGGTTCTCCGAGATAAGGGTTGCTGGATCGTCAGCTGATGAGCAACGAAGGTCTCGAGTTCCGGATGTTCGTCTACGGAACCCTAAAGCGAGGGTTCGACAATCATCGGCGGTTCTGCGAAGGTGTCTTGTCGGTCGAAGAAGGATGGCTGCGCGGGCGACTCTACCAACTCCCGGCCGGCTATCCCGCGTTGGTGATCCCCGAGCGAGATGTCCTAGCTGACGGGACAGCCGATCCGCTTCACGATGCGGCGATGGACGAGCATGTCTTGCCGGAGTTTCGGCCCGAGGGATCAGCGGAAGCCCAAGCCAAAGGGGGGCAGTGGCTGCGTGTCTGGGGCGAGATTCTCGTCTTCGACGACCCCGCCCGACGCCTGCCCTCCATCGACCGGCTGGAGGACTTCAAGCCTGGCCGACCGAGTATCTATAGCCGCGTTCTGGCCTGCGTCCATCGAAACCCTCCCTCAAACCCGATAGCTGCCTGGGTGTACGTCATGGGGCGACCTGACCCAGAGGCACGACTGCTTTTAGACGGCAGGTGGACCGGCGGCTAGTTTCAGCGATCGTCGTGATGGGTTTCGGGCGTTTGCGTGCTGATTCCTTGGCGAGCCGGTGGCGACAAACACTTGTGTTTGTCCTGGTAGAAGGTTGAGGCAAGCTTCAGCTTGTCTTTTGCCTCCTGCCGGCAGGAGTGCCGGCGGCCACTTCCAACTAGGACCGCCAGGAGTGGCGGTCGCTACCAGGCCGACCGCCTGCCCTCGAGGGAGTAGTAGGTAAGTCGGACTAGCCTTGCAGCAAGTCTCGCTTGGGGCGGTTCTCGCGCATGAAGTGGATGATCGATTCGAGGGAGGCGCCGGGCTGAAATATGGAGGCGACGCCCAGCTCTTTCATGGCGGGCAGGTCTTTTGCCTCCTGGCCGGCAGGAGTGCCGGCGGCCACTTCCAACTAGGACCGCCAGGAGTGGCGGTCGCTACCAGGCCGACCGCCTGCCCTCGAGGGAGTAGTAGGTAAGTCGGACTAGCCTTGCAGCAAGTCTCGCTTGGGGCGGTTCTCGCGCATGAATTGGATAATCGATTCCAGAGAGGCGCCGGGCTGAAAGACGGCGGCGACGCCCAGCTCTTCCATGGCGGGCAGGTCTTCGTCGACGATGGTGCCACCGAGAACCACCTTGACGTCGTGCATGCCTTTTTCAGTGAGCAAGGCCATCAGGCGGGGCACGATCACTGTGTGGGCGCCTGAAAGGATCGAAAGCCCGATAAACTCGACATCTTCTTCCAAGGCCGCCGAGACGATCTGCTCCGGCGTCTGGCGCAGACCGGTGTAGATAACCTCCATGCCGGCGTCGCGCAACGCCCTCGCGATCACCTTAGCTCCGCGGTCGTGGCCGTCGAGACCCGGCTTGGCGATCAAGACACGGATTGGCGTTGAGGATGAAGGGCTTTTTAGCGGCATTACTGTCCGAATGTCAGCTTGGCAAGTCTATCCTTGAGAGATTGTGAAAGTCCTTTGCCTCGAAAAGTGGGTACAGTCACCGATTTTCGTCGTCTGCCCCATCTTGGAGACAAAGCAGTTGCGGATGCGAAAATCGTTGACAGTCCCCATTTTTCGCCGAACCTAACTTCTACCACGGGCTGCTGAGCGAATAATTCGCGGATCTGCTTTTGCGCGGCGATGGTGGGCACGGCATGCCGTGCCCCTACAATTCTAGCGAGTAAGAGAGACCGCGTGAATCAGCGGTAAGGCCGGGCAATCGACAGATGTGCGGGAGATCGGGAGGACCCGCGAGCCTCTGTACCCCTCTTTGCCCCCGTGTAGGCAGGAGTCGCCGGGTGCTCTGTCGAGTCGCAAACGCCGGAGTTACTCAAACTGTTTGCGAAAATCGAAGAATTGCTTTCGTAGCTCGAGGACTTCACTGCGGAGTTCGTCGATATCGGATTCCATCTTCGCCATGCGCTCAGTCGATGTGTCGTGGGGTGCGAGTGTCTGAACGGCTGCGGGCTGAGCTTCCGGTTCCGCGAGCCGGACTTCGCCCGACAGGAGGTGTGCGTAGCGCGGTTCTCTCGCACCGGGTTGGCGGGCGAGTTTTGCAACCAGCGGCTCGGGCCGGCGCTCGATCAAGTGGTCGAGGCAAACCTCTACCGAGGCGAGGTCATCGAAGTTGTACATGCGCTGCGTACGGCCCTTGAGTTCACCGACAGACTGCGGTCCGCGCAGCATCAGCACGCCTACGACCGCCATCTCGCGAGGACCGAGACCAAGCGTCTCCCAGGCCCAGTGGCGGTACTTTGGCACCCGATGATCCCTTCCGGTCAGCACTCGGGCTAGTTGCTTCTCGCAGACCCTCGATCACACGGGCCACCGTCGGCTCGTCATAGCCCACGATAGGGCTGCGGTTCGATTTCTGATTGCAAGCATTGACGAGGGCGTTGAGCGAGAGAGGATAGTACTCCGGCGTGGTCATGTCCTTTTCGATCAGGGCCCCGAGAACGCGGACTTCGATATCGGTTAGTGGCAGAGGCAAGATGCGTTTCCCCCTTGTCCCGATCATACCGTTCTGACTTGATTCATGAGCGACACACTCTGCCCCTCGGCTCCTTGCGTTGACACACTGGCGGCCATAGAGGTAAGCGAACCCGCGCGATTTTTGACGAACATTCCAACTTGCCGTACACTTCTAAAGCAACGGCGATTCGAGGCGAATTCCTATCTGCCCGAGGAATAGCTGACGCCCAACATTGTGGCATCCAGCCCGTCGACCAAATGATAGACATCGGCCAAACTGACGCGTGGCCGCCCTGGAAGGCCGAGCCGGAGCTTGAAATACCACCGCCCCGCCGGGCGCAGTTTAAGGGCGGGCGCCTGTCCTCGATTCTACGTCTGGCCCCTGTGATCCCGCATTTCCAATTTGATTTCGGCATCCCGACCTTGCAGCGGCCTTCAGCGTCTTTATTTATAGGGGTTCAAGCCCTGTCAGGACGCACGGAGGCCAACACCCAATGGGTGAAAAAGAAAACAAGCCGTTTCAGCTCACCTTCAACGGATTTCTCAAAGTCGATTTCCAAGGATCGCGCGTCACCTCGGATGGTGGCCTGATTCTCATTCGGGAACTGGACGAGCGGCTCGGACTGGGCAAGCTGATCGACGAGCATCTGACGGATTCGCGGCAAGGCACAAACAAGAAGTTCCCACTGGCCGACCTGGTGCGGCAATCGGTCTACAGCCGCCTCGCCGGCTACGAGGATCTCAACGATGCTGCCCGTGTCTCGGCTGACCCGACTTTTCGTCTGATCGGCTCGAAGAAGAACTGGGATCGCGGCGGGGCGCTTACGTCGCGTCTACAAAGCTTTGAGGCAGAGCTGCTGGCCAGTGAAGAGAACCTGCTTGGGCTGATGGCGGTGAACCGCGAGTTGGTCGCTCAAGCCCAAGCGCAGGACGAGTCCGAGCGTGTCGTGCTCGATATGGACTCCACGGAAAGCCCGGTCCACGGTCAGCAGGAAGGCAGCGCTTACAACGGCCATTTCGAGTCCACCTGCTACCACCCGCTGTTGCTGTTCAACCAGCACGGTGATTGTCTGGCGGCGAAGCTGCGAGCGGGTAACGTGTCCAGCGCCGAGGACTGGGACGAACTGCTGCTGCCCGAGATCGAGCGCCAACAGGGAGAAGGCAAGCAAGTGACGTTCCGCGCCGACGCCGCCTTCGCCAAGCCGGAGATCTACGAGGCGTTGGAGGATCGCGGAGTGGACTACGTCATTCGCATCCCAGCAAACAAGAACCTGGAGTTGGAGATCGAAGAGATTCTGTTCCGTCCGCCGGGCAGGCCGAGCCTGAAGCCACTAGTGCGCTACAAGAGCTTCCGCTATCAGGCCGCGAGTTGGTCGAAGCCTCGGCGGGTTGTGGCCAAGGTTGAGCACCACCAAGGCGAGTTGTTTCCTCGCGTCGGGTTCATCGTCACGAGCATGAGCTTGCCCAGTCGGTCGCTGGTGCGCTTCTACAACAAGCGCGGCACGGCCGAGCAATGGATCAAGGAAGGCAAGCAGGCAACCCACTGGACACGGCTGTCCTGTCATCGTTTCCGGGCAAACGAGGTGCGTTTGCAGTTGAGCGTGTTGGCCTACAACCTGGGGAACCTGTGGCGGCGGCTGGGGCTGGCGCAGAGGATCAAGAACTGGTCGCTGACGAGCTTGCAGCATCGGTTGATGAAAACCGGAGGGCGGCTGGTCAAGCATGCCCGCTATTACTGGCTGCTGTTGGCCGAGGGGCATCTCAACCGCAAGCTGTTCGCTGAGATGCTGGGGCGGATCTGGGCGCTGCCTGTGCCAGGCGGGTAACGGGCGACGGCTGCGACGGAGAAGAGACGCTGGGTTGCTGAAGAGGGAACTACTCGGAGCCGTGTCGGCGAAAAGCCCTCCAGCGAGCTGGAACGCGGCGATCGAGCGGCATTCAGCGACCCAAACGGGAGCGAACGGAGCATCGATCGTGAGAGGAAGACGAAGACCTTGCACCCGAGCCGCGGATCGGAGTATCCTGACCATCGCGGGATGGCCAAAACGGAAATTCCAGTCAAACAGATTCAAGTACCACCATTTCGAGAAGTAGAAATCCGCCTGAGTGAGGTCCGCGTTGTAATACACCGTCGAAAAACTAACGATCGAGTAGCCCCACCGCTGTAGGAATTCCGTCAACCGGTTCTTCCGCAGCAATCGCCTCACCGGGCGCCAGTCAGCCTTGTCCTTCAAATCGGCGGCCACGAGGCTGTCTATGTATTCGGCGTTTAGAGTGGCCGTTACCGAGAGAGCGGTAAGAGAATAATTCGCCAGGCTGCCCTGGGCGACGTAAAACCCCTTCTCTTTGAGGCCTCGAAGAAAGTCGGAGTTGTCATATTCATAGAATTCCTTCAGAACGTCGCTGCGCCCGTACCCATCCAGAACGATAAAGTAAATGTCCGGTGATAGCGGTTACGGGGGGATTTTGCTTACTTGGCTGGTTCGGACTATGGATTTGGCGTGAGGATCCGCTCCCAGGAGCCACATGGTTTTTGACGTCTGTTGCTGCTCTTTTTTTCCTTTACAGGCGCCGGCAACAAGTGCCACTCAAGAAGTTACTGGTCGAAACAGGAATACCTACGTGCGGGAGGGTTGTGAAGAAGAAAAATGTCGGCGAAAGTGCGTATCAATTCACAGTCGAATACCTAGGTGGGGGGCGCCTGCTAAAGGTCGTAAGTGAGTCAGCCGAAGACGATTTGCTAGTCGGGGAGGTGGCCACGGTTCTATACCTCCCGACCGAGCCTGAGAAAGCAGTCGTTTACCTACTTAGTGCCTACGAGGCTGCCTGGACTGCGCCCGTCAAACCTGTGCTCAATATCTAGTCTCTGTCGCCCTAAAGCGAGCTACACGTCCCTACACGACCGCCTTCTCTTCGTACGTGCCGAACACGCTGCGCAGAACGCCGCACATCTCGCCCAGCGTCGCGTAGGCGCGGACGGCTTCGAGGATCGGCGGCATTAGATTGTCGGCGCCTTCCGCCGCCCCGCGCAAGCCCTCCAACGCGGTTTCCGCCGCCCTGCCGTTGCGTTCTTGCCGCAGCCGGACGAGTTTTTTCAATTGCTGCTCGCGAACCTCGTGATCAATGTACAGCGTAGAGATGGGCCTCTCCTCGGGCTCGACGAACGCATTGACGCCTACCGTGATCTCTTCTTTGCGCTCGACCGCCTGTTGGTACTCGTAGCTGGAGCGGGCGATCTCGGCTTGCGGGTAGCTTTCTTCGACGGCGCTGACCATGCCGCCCATGGCATCGATCTTTTCCAACTCTTCGAAGAACCACTTCTCCAGATCGAGCGTCAGCCGCTCGACAAAGTAACTCCCCGCGAAAGGATCGACGAGTTCCGGCACGCCTGTTTCATGTGCGATCACCTGCTGTGTTCTAAGGGCCAGTAGAGCCGCCTCTTCCGTAGGTAAGGCGTAAGCTTCATCGAGGGAGTTGGTGTGTAGCGATTGGGTGCCGCCGAGGACAGCCGCCATCCCCTGCAGCGCCGTGCGAACCAAATTCACTTGCGGCTGCTGCCAGGTCAGCGACACCCCCGCTGTCTGGGTGTGAAAGCGCAATCGCTGTGAGCGCGGGTTGGCGGCGCCGAAGCGATCGCGCATGACCTTGGCCCAGATTTTTCGCGCGGCGCGGAACTTCGCGATCTCTTCGAAGAAATCGTTGTGGGCGTCGAAGAAGAAACTCAGCCGGGGAGCGAACTGATCAACGTCGAGGCCGCGCTCGACCGCCCACTTCACATATTCGATTCCTGCCCCGAGAGTGAAAACAAGCTCCTGCAGGGCGGTCGCTCCGGCCTCGCGAATGTGATAGCCGCTGATCGAGATCGGATTGAATCGCGGCACGTGCCGGGAGCCGAACTCCAGCGTGTCGATCACAAGCCGCATGGAGGGCCGCGGAGGGTAAATGTACTCCTTCTGAGCCATGTACTCCTTGAGGATGTCGTTCTGGATGGTGCCAGAAACCTTGTTCCAATCCACTCCTTGCTTCTCGGCGACGACAAGGTACATGGCCCAAAGGATCGCGGCCGATGACGTTATGGTCATCGAACTGGTGACGTCGGCAAGAGGGATGCCATCGAAGAGCTCTTCCATGTCGGCGAGGGAAGAAACCGCGACGCCGCACTTGCCGACTTCACCGGCCGCGAGCGGATGATCGGCATCGTAGCCCATCAAAGTCGGCAAGTCGAAGGCCACGGATAGACCGGTCTGGCCGTGATCGAGCAGATACTTGTAGCGGCGGTTCGTCTCCGCCGGCGTCGCATACCCGGAAAACTGCCGCATAGTCCACAGCTTGCCGCGGTACATGTCGGTGTGGATGCCGCGCGTATAGGGAAACTGGCCCGGCTCGCCCAGGTCGTCGGCGGGATCGAAGTCCGTCAGATCAGCGGGAGTGTAGAACCGCTTGACGGGAAGGCCTGAGAGGGTGGTAAACCGCTTCGGGGCTGCTGGGTTCGCGACGCTCGCATTTGGTTTACCTTTTGCCATGCACTCTCATCAGACTATAGCTCGGCGTGGGGAGCAAGAGGCGAGTGCTGGCCGTTCGAGACCCGCGCCCGATTCCTCCCGGAGCGGCGGAAGTGGCCGGGTCACCTAGTGCTTTCTTTCGAAAATTCGCGTACGATGCCAAGCCCGCATTCGCACAACAGAACTTTAGGGGCGGGCCACTGTGCCCGGCCAGAGAGGGTTTTTGCCGGTTTGGTCGCGTGATCGAATGCGACGCGGTGTGAATCTCGCGCATGGGCGGACGCGGCGGTCCGCCCCTACATACAACGTTCGTTCAACGCGGGCCATCCGAACCTTCGTGAGAAATGCGGACTAGTTCAAGACCTCGGCCAGAAGCCGCGCATCTACCATGGGTTGCAAATGGACACCTAACAGCTTAGCGAGGGTGGGTGCTATGTCCTCGGGACCGCAGGCCTTCGCGTGCCGGCCGGGAGGGATCCGCTCTCCCAAGAAGATGATGGGAACGTGACGGTCGTAGTCGTGAGGAGTACCGTGTCCCGTCGCCCCTTGTGAAGCCTGGATGTAATGATGCTCTCTCAAGCGGACCATCAGATGCGGGCTGCGGGGTTCGAAAAACGAGTTGCGGTAGAGTTGCCAGAACGGATCATCGTCCCGTGCCCGGCCAAGCATGTCTCTGTGCGTGTAGACGGCCGCCAACGAGCCATTATTCAGCAGTGCCTTCCGGGCAATCTCTTCGGCTTCGGCGCGGGTAATGCCACGTCTTTCGAGCTGGGGGAAGTCGAGGTAGAAGTGGGGTGCGTCGAAGAAGGTGACCGGGTCGCCGATTCCCGATGCCCGTTTTTTCAAAGCGGCCGTCACCGCATCGGGCACCGCCGTCGCCGGTATGGTCTTCCCGGGCAGTCCTTGTTTCTGGGCTTCCCCGACAACCGGTGCGGCCCCATGGTCGGAGGTCAAAACGATCAGCGTGCGATCCAGTCCCACTCTCCGATCGAGCTCAGTGAACAATCGCCCCAGGACGCGATCTAGCCGCAGGTGGGCGTCCATCACCTCCTGGCTGAAAGGTCCAAACAGGTGCCCGACGGCATCAGGAGAAGAGAAGCCAACGGCAAGCAGATCCGGGACCTCATCCGAACCCAGTTCGTGGCTTTCCATGGCTGCGAGAGCGGCTTCGAGAAGAAGTTGGTCCCCGAAGGGAGAGCGTCTGGCATTGGGGCTCATGTCGGTTGGGGACTCGGTGCCGTTCAGAACATGCGGGAAGACGACTCGCCTGCCATCAAATTCATGTTCGAACTGATCGGCGCGCGAGTATTTTTCGTAGATGGCTAGGTCGTCTAACAGGCGCTCCCAAAGCTTGCCTTCCAATCGATCCGGCGGATTCGACTGATTGAATGCCGTCAGCCACGCAGGGGGCTGCTCCGTGTAATAGCTGCTGGTAACAAAACACCCGCAACTGGCGGAGTACCAGTAGGCCGCATCGGCATCACGGCCGGCCATGAGAATCGCCGAACGGTCCTTGATCGAGATGCCGACCACCCGGCTGGCGGGATTCTTTTGCTTAAGACGATCGCCGATGGTGTCGACCAACAAGCTCCGTGGAGAAGCGCCGGAACCGGCCCCTCCAACGGGCCTGTAAACAGGAT
Source organism: Bryobacterales bacterium (assembly GCA_965248205.1). Taxonomy (GTDB): domain Bacteria; phylum Acidobacteriota; class Terriglobia; order Bryobacterales; family UBA6623. The sequence goes on along the minus strand of CBDFIS010000006.1, from coordinate 2,701,535 downwards.
CGGCCACGGCGGTCCGCTCTGCATTGAGATCCGGATCGAACCAGTTGTTGGAGGTAATCCCCGAGGTGGCGGGATGGCGACCCGTCATGATGGCGGCGTGGCCTGGAGCGGTGAGGGTCAGCGCGTGACGATAGCGCGCCTCCGTGAAAACCGCGCCCTCCTCGAGCAGCGTGCGGAAGCCGCCCTCATAGAGATCCTGAAAGCGAGTGAGGTAATCGTAGCGCATTTGGTCGACCACGATCACCACAATCAACCGGGGAGCCGAGGGGGTGTCTTTAGCGCACGTGAGTCCAACCAGGGCAAGTGCGCACAGCGTCCCTAGGCCCATCCGCGCCGGGCGATGCCTCATTTGGCGGTGTCCCCGGACGAATGAGATTCCCCGGCGTCCAGGGCATTGCGGATCAGCTCCTTGGCTTCTTCAGCGTCGGAGGCCAGAACGCGGACCCATACTTTGCCGACGGGGAGTTCCGGCACGTTCTCTCGCACGATCAGCGACTGTAAGCCGGCCGACTCAAGTAGGCCGCGAACGGTTTCCGCCTCGACCTCGGCGTTGTGCCGGCGAGAAGAAAAGACCGTTACGAAGCGATCGTCGGAGAATTCGCCAGACATGGCTTAGAAAGGGACAGTGACGTGCGAGGCTATCGCTCTGCTGACCAGTATAATCGAAGGAGCGAAGGCGACTATGGCGAACGCGATGGAAATCGAGGCCGAGCGCAAGCGTACTCGCAAACTGCAACTGATGATGTCGATGGTGATGAACGTGATCGGTCAGGATGCCCGCATGCCGGTCGAAGAAGCCAGTGAGTTGATCGCTTCGGCCCGCCGCGCCGCTCTTCACCTATTCCCCGGCAAAGAGTTGGCCTATGACCTCATCTACCGACCCCGCTTCCAGCGGCTGATGCAAGAGAAATACCGCCTGCAGTAGCTGTCTTTACCGGGCCTTGACGGTCGATACTCACAGAAGGCGGAAGTTCATTTCGATCGTAGCGGCAACTTTTACGGGAGCGCCGTCTTTACGACCGGGCTCAAACCGCCACTGCTGAACCGCCTGAATGGCTCTTTGGTCCAGCCCGAGTCCAAGGCTCCGGCGCACCTGAATGTTGTGAGCCCTGCCGTCGGGCCGGATCTCGACCAACAGGACAACTGTGCCTTGAAATCTCGCCTTGCGAGCTTCCCCGGAGTATTCGGGTTCGACCTTCTTGATGAGTAGGGGTGCAGCGACATCCTTTCCGTAAACTCATTCACCTTCGGGCCTGGCAAAGCCGATATGAGCGAGGGACGATGGAACGCAGCGCGGAAAAGACAATCGTCATTGTGGACGACGAAGAACCGATGCGCGACTACCTGCGCGAGGTGCTGGCTCACGAGGGATACCATTGCAGGTGTTTTACCGGAAGCTTGGCGGCACTGGCCTATATGGCTAGCAGTTCCGATCGAGCCGACCTCATCCTCACAGACATCAACATGCCTGACATGGGGGGGGTTGACCTTCTACGAACTGTAAAGATGGTGTCGCCTGAGCTGCCGGTAATCTTAATCTTTGGTCTCTACGAGGTGGGGCTAGCGATAGAGGCCTTGAAGAGAGGGGCCGCAGATTATCTCCTGAAGCCGGCAAAGCCTGACGAAGTAGCCAACCTGGTCGCCAGACACCTGCAACCCGACCACGAGGGCCAGCGGGAAACCATGCGTGGCGCCTTGCGCAAGTTTCTCTCGTCCCGCGATCGCTATCACAAACCTGGCGAGCAGGTTCAAGAAGTCTTTAACGCCCTCGGCTTCAAACGCTACGAGACTTTGCAACATTCCAAACGCGTGGCGGCGTACGCTGTGCTGCTCGGCGAAGCGAAGAAGCTGTCCACTGAAGAACTGCGACACCTTGAGCTTGGCGCGCTTCTCCACGACATTGGCAAGATCGCCATTCCACACAACGTCCTCATGAAGGCCGGACCTCTCAACGACAAAGAATGGGCCGTGATGAAGCTCCACCCACAGATCGGGTGGGAGCTGCTGTCGGAGTTTCCCGAGCTGGGCGAGGAAGCCGAAATCGTGTACTCTCACCACGAGAGATTCGACGGCGAGGGGTATCCGCGAGGACTCAAAGCTCACGATATACCCTTGGGAGCTCGAATCTTCAGCATTGTCGATACCGTAGACGCCATCACTTCCGACCGGCCCTATCGGTCTCGCCAACCGATCGAAACGGCCCTCGCCGAGGTTGAAAAACACTCCAACAAGCAGTTTGACCCTGCATTGGTGCGAACCTTCCAACAGATACCCATGGCAGTATGGGAGGAGGTTGCCGCCGAGTATCAGGACAATGATCCTACCAATGGTTCGATCGAACGTGTCCCGGCACTGCCCTAGCATCAACCGGGCGGGCACAGATCGATCCTCACCTAGCCTTCATGGGATCCTCCGAGCAGTCATGCCTTTTACGGGCAAGCTAGGTGTCCAATAGGCCGGGTTGGCAGCCATACTGCACTGCCGCCGGTTCGTCTGCTGTAATGAGGGCAGGAAGGTCGGCAACGTATGGAAGTTCGGAAGCCGAGCATCGCGAAGGCCCAAGAGCGAGATGCCGTTGTCATCCGGTTCGCTGGGGATTCCGGCGACGGGATGCAGCTCACCGGCAACCAGTTCACCACTACGTCCGCGCTGGCGGGCAATGACGTTGCGACCTTGCCGGACTTTCCGGCTGAAATTCGCGCCCCCATGGGCACCATCCCCGGCGTAAGCGGCTTCCAACTACAGTTTTCGTCCCAGGAAATCTTTACTCCCGGTGATGCACCCGACGTGCTGGTCGCCATGAATGCGGCCGCCCTCAAGGTGAACCTCTCGTCACTGGATAAAGGTCGCACGGTTATCGTCAACACAGATGGATTCAACGACGCCAACCTCTCGAAGGCGGGTTACCAAGCGAGCCCACTCGAGGACGGAACGCTTGACGGCTACCAATCGATTCCCGTCCCGCTGACCACTCTGACCCTGAAGGTTCTGAAAGAGTCGCCTCTGCCGAATCGCGGGAGACAGCGCTGCAAGAACTTCTTCGCTCTCGGCTTGATGTACTGGTTGTATTCTCGTTCTCTCGAAACGACGGAGCAGTGGATTCGAAGGCAGTTTGCCAGGAGCCCGGATGTCGTTGAGGCGAATCTGACAGCGCTGCGCGCCGGGTACGCCTACGCCGACGCGAGCGAGCTCTTCCAAGTACGCTACGAAGTCCCTGCGGCGCCCCAACAGCCCGGCCTGTACCGTAACATCACCGGCAACAAGGCTCTGGCGCTGGGGTTTCACGCGGCGTCGGTAAAAGCGGGCGTGCCGCTGTTTGTAGCTTCCTATCCCATCACGCCGGCCTCCGACATTCTCGCGGAGCTGGCTCGGTTCAAGCCGCAAGGTGTGGTGACCATGCAGGCCGAAGACGAGATCGCTGCCGTTTGCTCGGCTATCGGAGCCTCGTTTGGGGGCCATATCGCCCTGACGATGACCAGCGGTCCCGGGCTGACCTTGAAGGCCGAAGCGATCGGGTTGGCCGTCACCACCGAACTCCCGCTAGTTATCGTCGATGTCCAGCGAGGCGGCCCCAGCACCGGGCTTCCCACGAAAACGGAACAGGCCGACCTGATGCAAGCGCTTTGGGGACGGAACGGCGAGTCGCCCCTGGCCGTCATCGCCGCGCGCAGTGCCGCGGATTGTTTCGACACTGCCGTAGAGGCGGTCCATATTGCTATCAAGCATATGACCCCAGTGGTTGTACTAACCGACGGCTATATCGCTAACGGTTCAGAGCCGTGGCGAGTCCCGCGGTCCGAAAATCTTCCTGAAATTCCGGTGAGTTTTCGGACCGATCCCGATGGATTCGAGCCTTTCCTGCGGGACTCGGAGACCCTAGCCAGACCCTGGGTCAAACCAGGTACGCCCGGGCTGGAGCACCGCATTGGCGGGCTCGAGCACACCGACGGAGCCGGCAACGTTTCCTACGACCCCCAAAATCACGAGAAGATGACCCGCCTGCGCACGGAGAAGATCGCCAGAATCGCCCTCGACCTTCCACCGGCAAAGCCCTTCGGGGACGATGCCGGAGACCTCTTGTTGGTGGGTTGGGGGGGGACGTATGGGTCCCTCCACTCCGCTACGCTGGCCGCACGCAGCAAAGGTCTCAAGGTCTCGCACCTCCACCTGCGGCATATCAACCCCTTCCCATCGAACCTGGGCGAAGTGCTTCGCCGGTTCGGACGGGTGCTGGTGGCCGAATTGAATCTAGGTCAGCTTGATCTGCTGCTCAGGGGCCGCTTCCTCGTTGACACAATCAAGCTCAACAAGGTGCAGGGACAGCCCTTCGCGGTCGGAGAGGTCATCGAGGCCGTTGAGAAGGCGCTGAAAGAGAAAACGCAATGAGCGTGACCACGCCAACCGAGACCCCATCGACAAGCGAAGCTCCCCAGTTCACAAAGAAGGACTTCGTCTCGAACCAGACGGTGCGCTGGTGTCCCGGTTGTGGCGACTACGCCATTCTCGACTCCGTGCAGAAGACGTTCGCGCAGTTGGGCCTACCGCGGGAGAAGTTTGTGATTATCTCGGGCATCGGTTGTTCCAGCCGGTTTCCCTACTACATGAACACGTACGGTTTTCATACCATCCACGGTCGAGCTCCGGCCTTCGCCACCGGGCTGAAGGTCTCCCGTCCGGATCTCTCGGTCTGGGTGGTGACCGGTGACGGGGATGCTTTGTCAATCGGCGGAAACCACATCCTTCACGCAATGAGGCGGAATGTCGACATCAAGGTGCTGCTGTTCAACAACCGCATCTACGGCCTGACGAAGGGGCAGTATTCGCCCACCTCGGAGGTGGGAAAGAAGACGAAAACGTCTCCCTACGGGTCGGTGGACCGTCCGATACAGCCGATTTCCGTGGCCCTAGCCGCTGAAGCGACCTTCGTCGCCCGCAGCGTCGATGTCTATGGGCCGCACCTTCGCGACGTGCTGGCCCGCGCCGCGGCCCATCGGGGGTCCACCTTCGTCGAGATCTTGCAGAATTGCAACATCTTCAACGACGGGGCGTTCGCGGATGTAACCGACCGCAAGAACCGCGACAACGTGAAGGTCGACCTGGTGCATGGTGAACCGCTTGTTTTCGGTGTCGAGCGAAACCGGGGCATCCGACTGCAGGGCTGTCTTCGGCCTGAGATTGTAAACGTCGGACCAAAGGGGGTGCCGGAAGCCGAGCTGCTGCATCACGACGAGAACGCCCCAGACTCGTCTCTCGCTTATCTTCTCAGCCAGCTCGGACCACCCGAGTTCCCGACGCCCATGGGGGTTTTTCGGGCTATCGAAGAGGAGACCTACGAAGAGGCCGTGCACCGTCAGATCCGACAGGCCCGCGAGGCGTCTGAACCGACCGATCTAGACGCCTTGTTGCGGGAGGGTGATACCTGGGAAGTGGGGTAAGCTGCCATTGACTAAGGCCCAACAGTTGGCCTTTGGTTGTTGGGGGGAGCAGCAAAGAGAGCGTGCTACGTAGGCCTCGACAGCAAGTCAGTTGACTGTTGCGGTAGTTCCCTGGAGGCTGCCATGAGTGATGGATTTGAAGAAGACCTGGATATGTACGACGAAGCCCAGGGCCCCGAGAGCAAGGAGCTCGACAACCGAGCCCTGCTGCGCCCCATTAGCGATATAGATTACGCGAGAAGCCCCGTTGTCGTTGAGCCGGCTACACGGCTGGCCGAAGCTCTCGAGACTATGGCGCGAAAGAGAATCGGAGCGGTACTTGTTGTGGATCAAGGGAAGGTCGTCGGCATCTTCGCCGAGCGGGACTTACTGATTAAGCGGCTTTTCGACGGCAAGGGCCTGGACAGACCGGTACGGGACTTCATGACGCCCGACCCGGAATGCCTTACGCCACATGATCCCATCGCCTTTGCGCTGAACCGAATGGTGGCGGGAGGCTACCGCCACGTCCCACTGGTCACGGCTGAGGGAGCACCGGTCGGAATACTCCCCATGCGGGACGTCGTCGCCTATATTGTCTCCTTCTTCCCCGGGGAGATCTTCAACGTCCCTCCGCACAGCGAACACAACCCTCCGGACCGCGCGGCCGAGGGGGGGTAGCCCGGTTAGCCAAGGCGAGTCCTGGTGCTCGGCAAGTCCGTAGCGCCGAGCTGGTGCCGTTTCCAAACCGCGTAACTTGCCGAATTAATAGGGGTTATTAGGAATTGGGTTTGTTTGGTTATTGCCTGCGGCCGTTGGCTCTGTTGTCATAACAAGGCGATAAGGCCGACGCCGAAACCCATGGGGGCCGCCCGGTAATGGCCCTCACTTCGTTTCCACTGGCCCCAGATAGCGATCGAACCAGTCGAGCACTTCCTTGATCACCTCCGGGCCGGGCCGCACCACGTGGCCCCGGTCGAACAGCACGAGCCGTTTGTCTTCCTCCGGGGCGCCCAGCAGGCGGAGCATTGGCCTCTGGCAGGCATCCACTGGAAGGATGAAGTCGTAGCGGCCCCCGAGGATCAACGTCGGTTCCTTCGCTCGTGGGGCGAAATGGAGAGGATCGTACTCGGGCGGCACGCTCGTCGGGGAAAACCCGGTGCCGAGATGGGCGGCGGCTTTGATGCGGCCATCAATCGCGCTCATCACTGGCGCAAACGGCGTGCTGAAGGTGAAATAGCCCAGATTCTGGTGATCGATGTCCGGGCGGGTTTCCAGATAGTCAATCGAGCGGCTGAAGTCTCTCGACCAACTGATCACGAGGTCTTTCGGAAACGGGAACGGCGGGGAAGGGTCGAGGTAGCGCTCATACAATCCCTTATGGACGAGGAAAAGGACCGCTCGTCCGATCCGGGGGAGGAAATTCACAAACTGCAACTCCATCCCCAGATCGTCGCTGGACCTGTAATGAAGGCCGATGTCGCTGGGGAAATAAACGACGGTCTGATAGGGCGGCTGGGCGTTCCTAGGAAGGAACAGGTGGGCGATCACGCGCTCGCCTCCATATGCCGCGTTGAAGGTGACTTTTTCCCTTCGCCAGTGCAGGGCGCTGTCGTCCACCTCCTCGACCTCCGGCTCGAGGTCGGTGCGTTCGTAGGAGTAGAAGCTCCGGTAGACCTGGAAAATCTCGTCGTCCACCGGCTTCTCTCTCGTGTAGTCGCGGGACACACGCTCCACGGGAGCCGTCAGGACGCCGGGCGGCGGAGCATCATAGCGGGCGCAGCGAAGACCATTGATTGCGGAACGGTCAAACGGATCCGCCGCAACTGGATTGGAAAACATGTAGGGCGGCTGACTCCAGGAGGCGCCCGGGATATAACGCGCCGCTCCGCTGGCGTTTCCTGACGCATTCCAACACCACTCCCGCACGTTCCCGGCCATGTCGTAGCTGCCATAAGGACTCAAACCCTGATGGCTGCCGGCTTGAGCAGGCCCTGACCCGCCAAAGTTACTGAGCTGGATTATGTAGGAATTCTGCGGCGTCAGAGCGGCTCTGAACCAGTGATACACGGTCGGCAGACTTTTCTCCGCGAACTCAGCGTAAGCGGCCGCCTCGTACCAACTGACACCATTCACCGGAAAGTTGTCACGGCCCTCGGGATAAACTCCCAGCTCCCAGGTCGAGGGTCCTGGCCGCCCGGTGGTATCGAGGAACTCGGCCATCGCCTCCTCCCAGGAAAGAACTTCGTCGTCCTTCGCAAACGGATGCTTCCAGTACTCGCGTTTCTCGTATCCGCCCTGGTCGACGAATTCCTGGAACTGTTCGTTGGTGACCTCGTACTTGTCGAGCCAGTAGTCTTCCAGCTTGACTCGTGGAAGGTCACGGAAGTCAAGGTCACCTCCGGGCACCGGGACCATGCCGGACAGATTGTCCTCCGGTGGGTGAAGCGTAAATCGCCTGGGGACGACGGAATAATCGGCGCCTTCCGCGGGCGCCAGCCCTTCCTTGGTCACCCTCCACCGGACATAATCCCCGGGAACCGGAGCGCCATCGATCGGCGTCTTGCCAATGTACAGCCAGTCTGCCTCGGTGCTCCGGTAGCCTTTCACATACACGTCGGCGCCGGGCGGAGTGGAGCTGACCGAGGCGTCGAGTGCATAGAGCTGCTGTGCTCCCAGCAGGGTGGGGTCATCGGGGATATAGCGCGCGGCCTGCTGGCCCAACCGGAAAGCCGCGTCGAAGTCTTCCTGTTCCAGCAGCCGGTTGATTTCCGGAAGCGCCGCAGTCCTTGCCCAGTTCGTGCGGTAGCTACGCACGCCGAACCAAGTTCCCGCCGCCGTAAGGGCGAGAAGAACCAGCAGCGCGGGAACCGCAACCTTTCGCTTGCGCAAAACGCCTCGGAAGTCAAAAGCTTCCAGGCGCGACTGGCGCGCCGCTAGGTCGTTCCGGGGCGCTCCCCGGCCCCCCGGCACTACTTCCCTGCGCAGCGCCCGCAGATCGACCAGCATGTCTTCGATGTGCTGGTAGCGCTCTTCCCGCTTCTTTGCCAGCGCCTTGGCGACGATGCGGTCTAGCTCGACGGGCAACCCGCTGCGGAGCGCCGTCGGCGGCTCGGGCTCAGTATTCACCACCGCGTACGCCACCGCCGCTTCGACTCCCCCCTTAAACGGAAGCTGCCCGGTGAGCATCTCGTAGAGCACCACGCCCAGCGACCAAATATCCGTCCGGCTGTCGGTGGGTTGCGCTTGGGCCTGCTCGGGCGACATGTAGGCCGGGGTGCCCAATGTGCTGCCAGTCTTCGTGAGCTGGCTGCGATCCCCGACCTGTGCCAGGCCGAAGTCCATGACCTTGACCTGACCCTGGCCGGTCACCATCAGGTTGGCGCTCTTGATATCGCGGTGGGTAATTCTCTTTTCATGAGCAGCTTGGAGTCCTTGCGCAGTCTGAATCGCGATGTCGAGAACGTCCTCTAGTTTCAGGGGGCGATTCTTGATCTTCTCTTTGACCGTCTCCCCCTCCAGATAAGCCACCGAGAGGAAGGTTTGCCCGTCAGCTTCGTCTATCTCGTAAACAGTGCAGATATTGGAGTGGTCGAGCGCCGCCGCAGCTTGGGCTTCGCGCAGGAAACGCTCCTTGTGTTACTCGTCTTCGAGGACGTCGGAACGGAGGAATTTCAGAGCTACCGGGCGCCGCAGCTTCGTGTCTTCGGCCTTGTAGACCACTCCCATGCCGCCCTCGCCCAACTTGTCGGTAATCTTGTAATGTGAGATGGTTTGGCCGAGCATGCCGTCACCGTCTTTGGGAATCGCTTTCCCGCGGACCTCGGCGGCGACCGCCGCGATGGCCCTCTCGACGCTCCCTTCCGGCTTTCGATCCTCTTCCAGTAAAGCCTCCACAGCCCCTCGCAGCTCGCTATCGGATCCACACTCCTTCTCTAACAGCTCGGCGCGTCGTTCCGCTTCCAGCTCCAGGGCCGCTAAAGCGACTTGCTTGATCCGCTGCCAGCGTTGGGGCGTCATGCCGAAGACCCCTTTCGCATCTCACCCCGCAGCCAGGCGCGTGCTAGGCGCCATTCCCGCCGTACCGTGATTTCTGACAAACCCAAGGCTTTGGCCGCCTCTTGCTGCGTCATGCCGGTGAAGTAGAGCATTTCGACAATTTCAGCCTGCCGGGGATCAAGCGATTCGAGCCTCGCTAGGGACTCGTCGAGGGCTAGTAGGATCTCCGGTTGCTGGTCGGAAACGACGATAGCGCTTTCTTCAAGCGAGACTTTCTTTTGTCCACCAGCACGCTTGGCCCTTGCCCGCCGGCGGGCGTGATCGACCAGGATCTGGCGCATCGCCCTGGCCGCCCCACAAACGAAGTGCGAGTGGTTCCGCCAGTCGATTTGGTCCCGCCCAAACAAACGCAGGTAAGCCTCATGAACCAGAGCCGTGGGCTGTAGCGTGTGGTCCATCCGTTCCCTGCCCATGTAGTAGCCTGCCAGCCGCCGCAACTCCCGGTAGACCAACCGCGTGAAGCGGTCGCGAGCCTGCCGATCGCCCCCTGCCACTTGCTTGAGCAAGGCGGTGACCTCGCCGGATGGTGCGGTCGTTCCCCTCATCTCTGGCTGTAGCTGACAACGAAATTCTACCGCTCTTTTGACACTCCAGGAACCGGCCCGCCAGCTTCTAGGCGGATTTTTTCCTTTTTCATGATCGGTTTTCAACAAAAAAGGCGCTTGCCGAAACGAGGAGGCAAGCGCCATGAACACCAATTTCAGAAATATCTGGGGGTTGACTTTGATTCTTCTGTCGACGACGAGCGGCTTGGCCGAGGGAGGGGCTGGCAAAGATTCCGAGAACAGGCCGGTAATCAGCGTACTCGTCCACAACTACGCCGAGATTCCCCCCAAGATGCTGATGGAAGCGGAAGAACACGCGGCACGCATCTTTCGCAGGGCCGGAGCGGAACTCCGATGGCTGAACTGCCCCGGCAGCCAGGCGGAAATCTCCCAACTTCCTGCCTGTGACCAGCCTGAAGGTGGGCCCACACAGTTGCAGCTCAGAGTTGTTCCCCGCATCATGGCCGAACGACTGTCCCTGCCGACTAACGCCTTCGGGGTCGCCTTGTCAGCTCCCCAAGATCAGTTCGGCGTCTACGCCTTTGTCTTCGCCCACCGGGTGGACGAGATAGCCGGGCAGGTAGGTGCTGAGGTAGCCGGGGTATTTTTCTCTCCCGCGGTGATCCTGGGACACATCATGGCCCACGAGATGGGGCATCTACTGCTGGGGGCAGACCGCCATTCGCGCAACGGCATCATGCGCGCCAACTGGACGAGGAAGGACGCCCAGCTTGCTTCGACGGGTGAACTGCTTTTCACCCGCGCTCAGGGCAAACGGACACGAGCACATGTGATGGAGCGAATGCGGACCGCACAAGAGCGCAATAGCCTCGCGCCGGATATCGCTTCCCGCTAGCCGTATTTCTCACCACGGCCGCGGTGGTATGAGGCTGAGAGGCCCGCCCGCCACGGCTCATGGCAACAGTTTGTGTATATACATCGCCCAGCGTACAGTATGTCGGCAAGCGGGCGCGATGAATCGCGCCCCTACATCCCTGACCACGGGCATGTGCTTCCGCTCCTACCGGCTCCTGGTGAGAAAAGCGGGCTAGCTCCTTGTGAATCTGATCACGTTCGCGGTTTTTGTACCGGCCATTTGACTTCATTCCCTACAGCTTAATTGGCAGTTACTCAAGCCTGAACACGGAGTATCCGCGGTCAGAAAAAACCCGCTTCACTCCAGCCGGTTCGCCTTTGGGATTGCGGAACGCTGAACGGCGCAAGGCCTGAGGGTACTCATCACTCGACCGACGCACGTTCCTGTGGTCCACCAGTAGATACTGAAATCCCGCATCTTTCAGTTTCGCCACGAGAGACCGATCGGAATCCACGCCCTGGAAAAGCCAGTCGTAGTTGTAGTGTCCGAACCAGTCTCCGAAGCTGACCGTGTCGACGTAGAAGCGCGTTCGCGGAGCTAACAACAGATACGTCCGATCCGAGGACCGAGCCGTTTCATTAATAGCTTGGACGGCTCCATAGTAGGGCAGCGCTCGCCGCAACCAAATCTGTCTTTCTTCCTGATTCTTCGGTGGGGGGATACGGTGCACCCCTGTCTTACTCGTTGAGAAAGAGGTATGAAGCGAGATCGCCACCAGAAAGATGGTGAGGATCTTTGGTAGGCGGCCGTTTGCCCCGAGGAGCTGACAAGTCGACATGAGGAAAAGCATCGCAAGTATCGGTGCCAAGGGAACCAAGTGACGATGAGGGATACTCGTAAAGCTCCAGACAAGGAAGTACGACGTAGAGGCAACAATGAGGAAAACCCACTCTGCACCCGAGACCCTTCTGCACTCACCGCGTTGAACGACAGAGAACGCGCCGGCAATGAGCATCAGGATTAGGGAGATGCCGAACCCATCCGGGTGGCCCTTCATGTCCGGCTGCATGGCCACAAGAGAATAAGCGGCGCCGGCCACGTAACTGAGGCTACGTTCGTGTTGGTAAGCCGACGTTAGCGTGAACGACTCTGTCGTTACTGCCGACTCGCCCCTAGGTGTGAGAAAGGGATGCAGTGGCGTTCCGGTGTGAAGCCACGACCGAAGCCACCATCCCGAGCCGACCAGGCCGACGAGCAAGACCAAAAAAATGGAAGTCCGCACGAACCTCCGGAACGGAATCCCCGCCACCCAGGCCGCTACGCCGTAGCCTACTAGAGCAGCAGCAAACAGCATCAGCCCAAGATGCTTGCACGAGACCGCAAAGCCAAACACTAATCCAGTCGGCACTTGGAGTTGCAGACGGGGGTGGCGCAGCTGGTGCAGAACCAGGGAGATTCCGAGACCCGAAAAAGCTGTCAGAGCAAGATCAGCGTACTCCACCTTCGCTAGAGAACAGACGATCGGCATGCTTGCGAGGTAAAGGACCCCAAGAAACCACGAATCTCGCCAGCGGAGCTGCCGTGCCACGGCGACAAGCGTTAGCAGTAGGATGATCGAGAATTCCAAGTTCGCCAGCTTTAAGAGACTGTCGCTTTCGAAGAGGAACCAGTAGCGAAGATAGATGAGCACGGGGAGTTGGGGCTGCCCGTTAAAACGAATGCCTGGGTGATAGGCAAGTGCCTGCTGCTCCCGATACAGCTTGGCGGCGCTCATCTGATACATCGTGCTGTCGAACTCCAGCACGGGCAACAACAGGTCAAAGCCGTGGAAAGCGATCGCGGGCAGCAACAAGAAAGTTGAAGCTATGATGAGTTTGCGATTGCCACGCGACGGTCGAAACGCAGCCAAAAATGAAAACCCCCAGCGCCAAGCCTGCTGCCTAATCAGCCCGCCCACACCGGCTACGGCCATGAGCGCCGCGATCCCTACAACGGCATTCCTCGTGAGATGGTGGCCGGCTCCCAAACCAAACACGGCCATGCCGGCGAATCCGCAACCGAGGGCCAAAGCAGTGCCGGCCCTAAGCGCGGGGGACAGGCGACAAGAAGTCCTGCGAGAGATCCAGCGGAGCAACGCCAACCCAAACGTCAGGTCGATCGCAATGACCAAAACAGCCCATAGATAGCTCAGAGCGGCATGAGAAACGAGACCTAGCCCGTCGGCCCACAAGGCCTGACCTATCTGAAGGATCGTGGACCCGTAGGCAGGAAGTAGATCTTTTATGGGAACAGGTCGCGTAAAGGGAGATTCGAAGTAAAGCCAGAATAAGACCGGCAAGGCGCACCATAAGACGATGCGCAATGGCTGCTGAGAAACTCCGCGACGTGAAGCGATCTCCAGAAAGGAACGCAACCCGCTCATGCAGTTCCTTGTTTTCGCTTCAGTGAAGCCTGGCTGACCGACCAAAGATAAATCGAGCCCGCGGCCAAGGGGGTCACTACGTAGGTAAAACTGTGTTCCAGAAAATGGACCGCGACGAGCCTAACAAGGCTGTCGGTTTGCGCCTCGGTTTGGGCCCCGGTGATCAACGCGCCGGCAATCAGGTAGCCGTAGATCAGAACGGCGCTAACCGCGACAACCCAGAGATCGCGGGTACTTCGCCGCGAGCCGCTTCTACCCGTCTCGGCCACTACCCTCTGTTGTAGCCACCAGCACACGCCCAGTGCCCACGGCACCGTCACGAGCGTGTGAGTGACGAGCTCCCTCGCTTGATGGCCGAGGTAAACGGACGAAGCAAACGGTTCGGCCGTGTAACCCCAAAAAACGCCGGGTGCGAACAGCGCGACGACCGCAATCAGGAAAACTTTGGTGCTTCCCCTCAGACCCGCAGCGGGATCTCGCTCCGAAAAAACGCGGCCGAATCCGACTAGGGTGTAGCAGAACAACATGACTCCCAACCGGCTCAACAGGTGATAGCGCCAATGAGCACCCGGCGCGGGGACGGCTCCCTCTCGCGTGTACATTCGCATCAATTCGCTGTCACCCCCTGGGGTCCCGCTTGCTTTGCTGCGCCGACCAAAATAGCTCCAATGACTGCGGCTGACAGAACGAGAAAGCAGAACAACATTTGGCGTGCACGACGCCCTTGCACCGTCGACGTCGGGGGAGCGGCAGGGTAGAACCTCAGCACGCTACCCGCTACCGCGACGCTCAACAGCAGATCGATGGGAAGTTCTCGGGTGGCGTGCTCAAAGTAAAAGACGGTTTCTGCCAATGTCCTGCGCCCGTCCTCGTGAACGACCACTCCCCACGGCCATAGGGTGCCGGTGTGGATGCAGATAGCCATCAGGCTCGCCAGCGCGCAACGCAGCCCGGCATGAAGATCAGTAGCACCCTTCCCAGGGCTGTCAAGCCGCACATGCACAAAAGACTATCCCCAAGTGCATCATTTCGCAAATCCGGTGACTGTCAATCAGCTTGTCGAGGTATTCCGGCTCATCAGGTCGGGCGCAATGAATTGCGCCCCTACCTTTTAACGCGAGGTGCTCAAGCCCATAAGTAGGGGCGCGATCCATCGCGCCCACAGTCGGCCACCTTCGTCACCGTACTTGCGAAATGATGCACTAAGTTAGAGTCACGCATTCAAGCTTCGCCTGGCGAAGCGGCCGAGCATGAACGACAGTCCCCCTCCAACTAGACCGCCACAAACCACCAGCGCGTCCCAGATGAACCCCGCGGCTGCTGCATCCACCGCGCTCTCACCGAACGGCCTAAGAAGCACAACCAGGGCTACCTCTCTTGCTCCGATACCGCCCTGAGTTACTGGCACCAAAGCGGAAAGCTTCGCCAACGGCCAGACGGCGAGCCAAGTTTTGAAGTCCAGCTCAAGCCCCGATGCGCCGACTGTCCAGCTGATCAGTGCCACCAACAGACCCTGCGTGACGACCGCGAGAGCGAGGGCAAGGAGCATCGACTTTGGTCGTCTAGCAATCGACCGAAGGACTCGTCTCAATCTGGCCAGGCGCCGTCGCAGCTTGAAGGGCAGCCGGCGAAAACGGATCGCCGCTACGAGAGCCAACGAACCAACGCCCAGCAACGCGAACAACAGGCCGAGCCTCCAGGCCAATGGGGTGAACTCCACTGCGAGGTTGGCAGGCAAGAGGATGAGTCCCGCCGCGGCGAAGATCAACAACGCAATTACATCCGACGTCCGATGCATCACCGTACCAAGAATCACTCCGGTCTTTGTTTTCGTTACCCGAACGGCCATGGCGACGCTGACGATGTCTCCGCCCACGAGGCCCGGAAGCAAGAGGTTGCCGAAGAGGCCGGCAAAGTAGCAGCGAAGGACGTGTCTCAACGGCAAGTTTGTGTTCGACACGCCGATCAAGAGCCACCATTTCATGGCTCCGAGCCCGTGCGTGCGAAGGTAACAGCACAGCGCCAGAATCCAAACGCGGACGGGAACTTTTCCGACCACCGCCGCTAACTCGCCTAGCGGCAAGAACACGAAGAGCGCCCCAACCAGAGCCAGGCTTACACCCAGCCGGATCCCAGCGAGGTAGGAGGGTCGGATCCGTTGTGATCCAATCATGCGGACTGCCCGGAAGACCTTTTCGAGCGCTCGCCGGTTGCTGCCTCGGATGGGGGGTGGGGGTGAGACGGCACTACGGGTGGCGACCGCCGTTTGTTGCGGTCTTTAATTTCGAGTTCGGGCGGCAATCCTGCCGGATCGATGGCCGATCTTTCGGGCGAATTCGGAACCGAACGACACGCTCGTCCACGAGAATCAACGGGTACGAACGTCGTCGGCTTGGTGCCGACTGTCTCATACTGGCCGGCTCGTCGGCTGCATAAAAGATAACACTATCGGGGCCGCTGGTTGCCTGGGCCGTCGGTGCACTTCGATCCCAAGAGAGAGAAGTTCAATGGCGACGAGGAAGCAGACGCGCGCCTGACGAAGGAATACCGGGAACCCTGGAGCGTGCCCGACCCGGTGTGGATTTAATATTGGCCCGGAGTGTCAGAATCTGGCCTGTCACTGGCGTTTCAGGCTCAGGTCGTTGCTCTCGCATACCCTCGCGACGAAAGAATCGGACCCGCAAACGAGAGGGTCTGTGAAAAGACCCTGGGTACAGTCCCCGCGCCTCTCGCAAGTCATTGATAAAGCGCCCCGTCCGCGCATGGCGCTTCGGACAGCCCCCGGCTTTTTCACAGACCGGCGAGGGAGCGGTCAGGGTGCCGAGGTTGTTTTGGATACTGTGCCGGTCAGGATGAGGGGCCCACGTCGAGCACCGAACAGAGATGAAATGAGGAGGCTCGTCATCGGGGGGAGTGAGCTAAACGGCCCCCCGTGGGCTTCGCCCCGCGCCTGAGTGGGCGGGACGATCCAAAAAAATCTTCCTACTAGGAAAAGAAAGGACAGATGACGAGCCATGAAGAACCATAGCAAAAGGAACGAGAGTTTGTCGAAGAAGTAGATGATCGAACAAGGAATGAACGTTGTGGCGGGGTTGGATCTGGGCGACAAGCACAGCTTCGTCTGCCTGATCGATCTGGACGGAAACGTGGTCGAGCGCAAGAAGCTGCGCACCTCGCTGGCGGCCTTGGAGCGCTACTTGGGGGAGTGGGCGGGGATGCGGGTGGTGTTCGAGGCCGGCACGCACGCCAACTGGGTATACCGCTTGCTGGGGCGGCTGGAGCACGAGCCGCTGATGGCCGACACGCATCGACTGGCGCTGATCACGCAATCGCTGTCGAAGGACGACCGCACGGACGCCGAACGCCTAGCGGAGCTGGGACTGCGCCTGCCCGAGATGCTGAACCCCGTCCAGCCTGCTTCGCTGGAGACGCAAGCGGACCGCACGGTGTTGAACCCATGTCCCCGGTCTGCTCAGCGAGATTCACACTGCGTCGCATTCGATCACTCGACCAAACCGGGCAAAAACCTCTCTGGGCGGGCACTGTGGCCTGCTCCTAGGTTCTGTCGTGAGAAATACCGACCAAGCGAACCCCGGGGGACCCAAGCACCGACAGACAGATCACCTACTCGACCGCTATCGTGACGGGGTCCGACTCGAGGCCCTCGATGATAATCTTGACCACCACGTCGTCTCCGCTGGGGGCCTCATCCGGCACGCCGGCGTTGATCTGGTAGAGACCGACCAACGTAGGCGCCAAGCCGCTGAAGAACAGGCGAGCCGGAGCGCCGCCAATGGTGACCTGCGGCTCGATTACGGTTTCGGCGTGGGGGAACCGGGGCGCGGCGCTGCCGCTGGCCGGCGGATTGGTCACCGGCCCCAGACCCACGGCGAAGATCTCGAGGATCTCGCCGCGCCGAACCGGGCGAGTGTTAGGAGCGAGTCCGAGGGGCGCGGGTCTTGCTCCCGACGTGTTTGCGATCAAGATCGCTCCCTGGCCTGGTCTGATGTCCGGGGCGGTGAATATGGCGTGGCTATATTGAGCCAGAAGGACAACGACCGGTTGGGTAGTCTCGCTGCCGATACGGACACTAAGATCGGCCTGTTCCTCACCCGCCAGCTCCCGGGGAACCAGGATGTTGACCTGGTTCGGTGATGCGTAATACAAGGGCGCCTTGAGGTTGCCGTTAAACAATAGCGTCGTTCCCCCTAGAGTCGTTGGTAGCGGTGCGGCGATGAGCCCTTCGGTCTCCGGCGCCAGGTCGAGGCCGAACACGGAGGCGATAACTCCGGGAGCGAGGCGCGTGGCAGCAAAGGTAGCGGCATTCACAACACCGCCCGGACTAATCCGAGGCGACAGATTCGGCTGCGGGTTGACTTGGAAGTCGAATCGAGCAGGCACGCTCCCCTGAAGCCGGGCGTTCGCCACGGTGACCTCGGCGGTTCCTTCGACGGCGAGGTCTTGTTCAAAGACGGTAACGCGCAATCGGTTTGTGTTGATGACCGTCGAAGGCCGCAGTTCGCCCCTCCAACGGGCTTCGACTCCAGCGCCGAAGTTCGATCCTAGGATCAGCAAATCGAGCGAGGCACCTCCGGCCACAGCTTGTTGGGGCTGGAAAGAGGTCACCTCCGGCGCCGACTGCTGACTCGTGATCCGATAGATGGCTTTCCCCGTGTAGTCGGTCAGGTAGATCTCGCCCTGTTCGTCTTCCCCGAAGGCGGTTATCGAGAAACCCGTCTCAAGCGTGTCAAGGACGCTCCATTGGCCGCTGTTGTCCGTGGCCGCGAACAGGATGCCCGAGCAAAAGTCGCCGTAGAGATAGACGCCGTCAAGCTCCGGGACAGCCGATCCCCGGTAGCGGTAGCCCCCCGCGACCGCGCATCCGACGTCGTGGGAGTATTCAAGGATTGGCGACTCGAGACCGAACGTATCGCAGTTGACCTCGGGGTTGAAACAAAGAGTCCCCTCCATGACGTCCCAGCCATAGTTCTCGAGGCCCATGCTGTTTGCCGGCTGGAAGTCGATTTCCTCTCTTTGGCCCTGGCCTACGTCCGCGATAAACAAGTCTCCCGTCAAGCGGTCGAAGCTGAAACGCCAAGGGTTTCGCAAGCCATAGACCCAGATCTCTTGGCGCACTCCCTCTTGTCCGAAAAGAGGGTTCGTCGCAGGAATCGCATAGGGATCGCCCTGGTCGACATCGATACGCAAGATCGTTCCAAAGAGCGAAGAAACTTCCCGAGCCGGGTTGACCGGCAGACCGTGATTGCCGCCGTCACCCAGGCTGATATACAGAAACCCGTCGTTGGGTCCGAAATCAAGTTGTCCCCCGTTGTGCTCGGCAGTGGGCTGGTCCACCCGAAGGATGAGCTGCTCGGAGTCGGGATCGGCGATATTCGGATCCTCGGAAACCTTGAATCGCGAAACGATGACGTCGCCGGGATCGTCACTTCGGTCAGTGTAGTCAACGTAGAAGAAGCCGTTGTTCTCAAAGTCAGGGTGGAAGGCGACGCTGAGCAGACCTCGCTCGCCACAGCAGCTCACGCGCGAGGTGATGTCGAGGAAGGGTGGATCAAGCACCTTCTCCCCGTCGTAGATAACGATTTGTCCATCCTGCAGCGTGATGAATAGGCGGTCCGAGCCGTCACCGGCGTGCGTGATGGCCACCGGTCTGAGCAGCCCGGTGGCGAGCTGCTCGAACACGAGGTCATCCAGGAAGGTTTGCGACAGGAGATTGGCCGGGACGGCCAAGCACGCTATCAAGAGGAGAATAGGGGGAACGAAGTGGCGACTTCGCGGGGTCACGGTTGGGGTCGAAGTGCGCGGGCGAGGTTGAGTCTCACGATAGCAAATTCGTTTGGAGCGGGACCTGTGGGTGACACGTAGGCGGGGGGGTAGTTTCGTTGGACTTGGACCAGAAGCACGCCCAAGCTGGCCTAGCGCCGAAAGGCTCGCAGGAGGTTTGGCTAGGGCGGGACCTATCGGAGAGTCGTAAAGTTCGTCGACACATGTTAGGGACACTTACATGGCAGCCAGGCCATACTTCTAGGGGCTTTGTTGGCGAGCGACTTAGGTAAGAAAACCACACAAAAATATGAACCCTGCTCAATTGCTCATCTTCGGACCTTGACACAGAGTACTAGGTAGGAACTGCCCAGCAAGATGGCAAGGAGGAGATCGAGTACCCGGAAAAGGGAAAACGCCCCTCAGAGGCGCTGCTTTCGCCGGTGGGTGGTGGTCTAGGGTAGCAACGAAACAGGAAGTCGTGTCGCTCGCAGACTGAGACAAACCAGGATTCATCGGAAACGCCAAGATGCTGAAAACATATAGGAGGCACTGCTAGTCGAATAGCCCTAGCTCAAAAGAGCACTGTAGTTCGATTGGCAAAGGTGACTCCTATGTGTGACCATAAAGGGCAACGTCTAGGCCGGTCGGGAGACCCTCTCCTATGACGAAAGTGACACTCGTCCGTCCCCCGCTTCTGGTTCCCACTTGGTCGGACTCCGGTCCCATCACGCCTCCGATCGGTCCCGCCTATCTCGCCTCCAGTCTGCGGGAGGCTGGCCACGAGGTCCGCATCGTGGACGGGGTCGGAGAGAACCCCTTCCAGGTGACGTCCCTCTTCGACGGCCGTGTCGCTGGGGTTGGTCTCACCAGTCAGGAGATCGCCGATAGAGTGGCGCAGACCTCAGACGTCGACTTGGTCGGGGTTTCCTGCATGTTCTCGCAGGACTGGCCTGAGGTGAGGCGCCTAATCCGCATGATCCGGCGACGGCTCCCGGACGTGCCCATTGTGACTGGGGGTGAGCACATCACGGCCGTTGCTGAGTTCACGTTGGCGACGGTGCCCGAGGTCGACTACTGCGTCCTCGGAGAAGGAGAGCAGGCACTCGTCGAACTAGTTGACGCGCTGTTTCGGGGCGGCGGGGACGGGCCCCAGGGCAATCGCGTAGCGGGTGAGGGACTCCCCTGTGGCCCCGTTCCTTGCGATCCCGGCGCCGTGGCCGGTGTCGTCTCCCGCGACGCCCAGGGCGGGATCCGCCGGGGCAGTGTCCGGGCCCGGATCCGCGACCTGGACAGCATCCCGCCACCTGCCTGGGACCTCGTTCCCATCGATAACTACCTCGACCATGAGCTCGGATATGGCGTGAACCACGGAAGGAGCATGCCCATGCTTGCTACCCGCGGCTGTCCCTACGAGTGCACATTCTGCTCTAACCCCCTCATGTGGACGACCCGCTGGACAGCGCGTAAGACCGAACTGGTCCTGGAGGAAATGGAGCGGTACATCCAGGAATACCGCGCCACCAACTTCGACTTCTACGACCTCACCGCCGTAGTTCAGCGCGACTGGATTGTTGATTTCTGCCGCCTCATCCTCAAGCGTGGCCACGACATCACCTGGCAGCTACCCAGCGGGACGCGCTCCGAGGCGTTGGACGGCGAGGTCACTCGGCTTATGTATCAGGCAGGGTGCCGGAATATGAGCTACGCCCCCGAGAGCGGCTCCGTCGCGGTGCTCCGACGCGTCAAGAAAAAGGTCAAGCTCGACCGTCTGGAGAGCTCGGCAAAGGCGGCGGTCAGAAACGGCGTCAACGTAAAGCTCAACATCATCATGGGATTCCCGGATGAAGCCCGGCGTGAGCTCTGGCAAAGCATTCGCTTCCTGGCCCGCATGGGAGCGGTCGGGATCCACGATGCGAGTGTGTCCCTCTTCTCGCCTTATCCAGGGTCGGAGATCTTCAACGACTTGGTGGAGAGCGGCGGGATTGGGGAAATGAATGACGATTTCTTCCTCTCGCTGGGGATGATGAAGGACTTCTCGATGAGCACGTCCTACGCGACGAAGACTTCGGGCTTCGAGGTCAACCTCTACCGCATGGTTGGGATGGCCACCTTCTACGGCGTGCAGTACCTGGTGCGGCCCTGGCGACTGGTGAGCCTCCTCTCGAACCTCCTCCGCGGCAAGGAGGAGTCCCGGCTGGACAAGTCGCTGCAAGACCTAGTGCACCGGTTCGGAAAGAGCCGCCGGCCCGCCGCCGGCCACAACGTCATCGTGCCAGCGCGAGGAGCGCCCCGTTAGTCCTTGGGTTACAGACTCCTCAGACAAGTCCGGCACCGCTCTAGTTAAAGCGGTCGCCGGACTGATCAACCGCGGCGGTATCGCAACCTTTAGGCGAAAGGCGACAGCCCTTTTTCCACGAAAACGCGCCAGAGGCGTGGATTTTTGGGACTTCAGGGGTTCGCAACAGATTCCGAAGTCTCCGGGCCGCGACTTTCGGCCTTGGCACTTCGATGCTTCGGCAGCCGGCCTAGGCAAGCGAAACATAGCCGGTCCCTGTCATCACCCATCCGCCGTAAGGTATTCGGACTATTCCTTTCAGCCACTTGGCACCGTAGAATTAGCAATATACGTCATCTTGGGGATCGACGCACGCAGCGGTAGGGCGCAGGCCAATCGGAGCGTTGATTATCTCAGGGCACTTTGCAGTCCCGCGGCTCCATAGCTTCGACGCGCAAGTCGGTTAGGTCAGGCCGGGAGACGCGGGCAGTAGACGGGATGGCGTTTATTAGTAACGCAAGGGGTCCGTCCATATCCCACCGCACAACCACTGTGACCCGCGACTACCAAGAGTTGTGCGCTCTTTCTGGACAAGAGTCTTCTCGGGAGGTCCCTCTGCCACAAGGTTCCAGAGCGAGTTCCCCATGGTGGGGCTTGAGGGCCGATAAAGTCACTCTGGTGCTCGTGGTCCTGTTTGCCTACTGGTGGGTGGTCAAGCATCATCTGTTTCAGGGGTTGGAGTACACCTCGGACCTTTTTTTATTTCTACAAGCGTCCAACAGTTGGATGCATGGCCGGCCCCTCTTGTTTGAGAACCAGCACGGCGTCATCACAGGAGCCCATAACTACTACACGATTCTTGCCTTTGGACCGTTAACGAAGCTCTTCGGTGCTTATGGTTTATTCGCTGGATTCTTGCTGCTACTTTTCTTGGCCGCGCGAAGCAGTCTCCTTTATCTGGACCCAGGCGTGTCCGGATGGACCCACGCCAGGATCGTGTTCGGCAGCCTGATGCTCGGACCAGTCGGGTTCTGGTTCTGGGACCATCCGGTATACGGGTTCCATCTGGAGCTTCTCTTTCTACCGCTGGGTATCCTCTATACGCTTTCGCTGATTGATGGGTCTCGGTGGCGGTGGCTTTGGCTGGCGCTGATCTGTCTAACTCGAGAAGAGGGCCCCCTGTTTGCCTGGTCGATTCACGTCTTGGTTTGGTGGTTGCGCAGAGAACGGTCGCATTCCGCCGGGGGGGGGCAGTGGAAGGGCTTCTTTGTCCCACTTGCCAGAATGTCCCTCGGATACTTGGTTCTTTTCGGTGCGGAACTAGCATTGATCCTCGCGCACCGCGGAATTGGAAGCGCCCGCCTCGGGGAGGCGACAGGGGCACTCGAAACGATGTTTGATCAAGGAATCTTAGGGCAGTATGTTTCGCTCAACCTTTTGTTGTGCGGGACGCTCGTAGCGCCCGTGGTTATTGTTTCGCTCTACGGGGGTCGTGTGCGCGCGACGGTCTTTGGACTGGGATTGGCTTTGGCACCCGTGCTTGCCGTTCAGGGGATTGCTGGGCTGATCTATCTCGACGTCATGCATGGCATAACTTGGGAGCCCCGCTTCGTGTTGATCTGGACCATAGGACTCGCCGGAATCCTAGTAAAGGCAACCCATCAAGAGGCTCCCGCGATGGTGAAGCTGAAAAAATGGCACATGGTCGCCGCGGTCTTATGTCTTCTTTGCTACCAGGGGTTCGCTCTCTGGCTAGTTCGCGGTTATCCGGTTTGGCAACGAGTGTCCGCCGTCTCCACGCAGGGGCTCTTACTCGATCGGCTCACGAAAGAGGAGGTTAGGTTCTTAGATTGCCTGGCAGCAAGGCTTCCGGAAGAGACGCACGTCGCCGCTAGTGGCGAAGTCTTCGGCAAATTTCATCGGCAGATGATTGTATGGCCCAACCGGACGGAATATGCCTGGCAAGCCCCTGAAATCGTGGTGTGTGACGAAGGGCAAAGGCTTGATCACGAATACTTTCGATATGACTGCGATCAGTTGCTGACGTCTACGATCGACCAGGGCTTGAAGGAAGCAGCAGTCGGCCAATTCAGAGTCAGCTACACGCCCCAAGTGGAACGCGTTTTGGAGGCGTGCCTGGTAGCACGCACCTCAACACCGTGATTAGGATGCTGGCTTCCGTTTTCGCAGAACACACTCCGCCTTTATTGATGCGGGCTTGCGCCGAGGTGCGGTAGCGTGAATCGATTCCTCCAGATGCTGAAGATGCCGGAGGTGCGCGGAATGGTCGATCTCGATGCCCCGGAAACGACCGTCCTTCATGCCTCGATCATCCGCAAGAAACCGTTCCTGAGGAATCTCTATGTTGACTTCTACAAGGAGCTAAGGGGTGCGATTCAGAACGAGGCCAAAGGCAAGGTTGTGGTTGAGCTGGGAAGTGGGGGCGGATTCATAAAGAAGATCATCCCGGAGGCGATTACGTCCGACGTACTGCGCTTGCCCAACCTTGACACTCAATTCTCCGGTACAGATATGCCGCTTGCGTCACGGTCCGTGGACGCATTCTTCATGATCGACGTTTTCCACCACGTGCCGGACGCGTTACGGTTCTTAGTTGAGTTAGACCGATGTCTCAAAGCCGGAGGAAAGATCGTCATGATTGAGCCCGCCAACACCTGGTTTTCGCGGCTCATTTTTCAGCACTTCCATCATGAAAGGTTCGATCCGTCAGCTGGCTGGAGTTTTGAGAGCGACGGTCCCCTCTCCGGTGCTAACGGCGCCCTCCCATGGATGGTTTTCGTTCGCGACCGGCAGCAGTTTGAAAAGCGTTTCCGATCATTGGCCATCCGGCGCATCCATCAGCACACACCGTTTCGCTACCTATTCAGCGGGGGCGTCAGCTATCGTCAGCTATTGCCGTCGTTCAGCTACCGCTGGGTGCGCCGATTGGAACGCTTGACCCTTCCTCTCAGCAACTACATTGGCATGTTCCAAACGGTTGTCGTGCAAAAGCTTCGGCCATAAAAGGTGTCCGGTCTTGTTTCCCCAAAGTTAGCGCCGCAACCGATAGCGTAGCTCCGGGAAGCCGTCGCTCAAGACGCAGAGACTCTGCCCAGCGGCCCGGGATGCTGTGATCAGTAACCGCCCTTTAGCTTGATACACGCGGCCAGGCACATGCGCAGCATGTTCATGCCGTTCCAGAAGACCCGCACCATCTTAGTGGTTCCGTAAAGGCGCTCCTGATAGTGAACCGGTAGATCGATGATTCGTAGGTGGCGCCGCGCTGCGCCGAAAAGCAGTTCGTAGTCACCCCAGTAGTCCTTGACTCCCCAGGTTCGCAGGAGCGGCCGAATCCTTTCCCAGTCGGTGCGCCATAGCACCTTGGTGCCGCACAGAGTGTCTTTGATTCGCTGATCTAGCAGGAAGGAGAACACCATACTGAAGAACTTGTTTCCCTGCATGTTGCTGTATTTCATGGCCAGCCTTTGCATGGGATACACCAGGCGGGACCCGTTTATGAATTCTCCTGTTCCGTCCGTAAGTGCGCGAAAGAAGTTCGGCAGCTCTTCTGGCATGACGGTCAGGTCCGCGTCCAGAATCATCAACACGTCTCCGCTTGCGGCGTCAAAACCTGTCCACACGTTATCGGCTTTACAGATCCCGGGACCTTCGACCAGCTTGATGTCCCTAAGCGGATGCCTCTCCATCATCCGGCGGACTTCCTCGGCAGTTCCGTCTGTCGATTGGTCATCGCAAAAAATGATTTCTGTGTGGCTTCCCATATCGGGAATGCGCCGGACCACAGCCTCCACATTGCCCTGCTCGTTCTTACAAGGGACAATAACTGACACTTTCTTGCTGTCGGGGTTCCTCCGAACCGGGCTGGGTCGTGCAACCAAGACCGTGACCATGCAAAGTGATCGTAACCCGGGCAAGCGAGCCAGCACGCGGTTCAGTAGTTCGGAGAGCAAGGGAATCCACTTCGGAAAAAGGATGATGCGGTAAACATAAAGGCACTCGAACCCCGCCAGTTTCAGCAGAGTAAGCAAATCATGCTTCGACAGCCAGTTGACGTCTTTCAGCGGCACCCGCAACCGGAGACGTTCCGCGAGCCGCAGAATCGGCTCCCAAAGATGGCTGTAGGTGTAGATTAATAGCCGGGTATGGTTGGCGCATAGTGGCTTCAGCCGCTCAAGTGCTTGCTGCACATCGATAGTGTCAGCCACGTCGCTAAAAAGTATGTAGTCGAACTGCCCGTCAAGCTGTAGGTCTTCCAGGTCAGACTGAAGAAATACGTAGTGCGGATCAGTGCTGTCCGGGGAAAGTCGCGCCATCGGACGGTAAGTCTCGACCGTTCAATGTCTTATGGCCTGTTTTGCCCGGGAACGATTTGAAATCCCGAGGCCGCAAATGGTCGCCTGAACGGAGCATCCGGACGCGGCACAATGAGGGATGAACCTTGGCCGTACGGTTTTCTCCCAACTGATCGAGCACCTACCGAGCAAAGAGTTTCAGAAATGTGTATCGCGCTACCGCGGCGATTCCTATCTGAAAAGTTTCTCCTGCTGGGATCAGTTTCTTGCGATGGCATTCGCCCAGCTGACCTATCGGGCAAGCCTCCGCGACATCGAGACGTGCCTGCGTTCGATGCACGGCAAACTCTACCACATGGGATTCCGCGGCAGGGTAGCGCGCTCGACACTGGCCGACGCGAACGAGTCGCGCGACTGGCGGATCTACGCGGACTTCGCGCAGGTCTTGATTGGCATGGCACGGCCGTTATATGCCCACGACCCGATCGGTGTGGACTTGGACCAGACTCTGTACGCTCTCGACTCGACAACAATCGACCTCTGCCTGTCGCTGTTTCCGTGGGCGAGATTCCGCAAGCAAAAAGCCGCCGTGAAGATGCACACGCTGCTGGATCTGCACGGCAATATTCCCACGTTCATCCGCATTACTGGAGGCAAAGTGCACGACATCAACATCCTCGACGAGATCGGCCCGGAGGCCGGCGCGTTCTACGTCATGGATCGGGCCTACGTCGATTTCGAACGCCTCTTCGTGTTCACTCTCTGCTCGTCGTTCTTCGTCGTGCGAACCAAGAAGAACATCTTGCTCCAACGGCGCTACTCGCATCCCGTCGACAAATCCACGGGCTTGCGCTCGGATCAGACCGTCATACTGGCTGCCATCGAATCGGCCCAAGCCTATCCCGACCCGTTGCGGAGGGTCAGTTACTTCGACGCCCGGACGAACAAGCGGCTGAAGTTTCTGACCAACAACTTCGCGCTCCCGGCGCTGACCATCGCCCACATCTACAAGTCGCGTTGGCAGATTGAGTTGTTCTTCAAGTGGATCAAGCAACATCTGCGAATCAACTCGTTTTACGGCACCAGCGAGAACGCCGTCAAGACGCAGATCTGGATCGCTGTCTCGATTTACGTGCTCATCGCCATCGTCCGGAAACGCCTCGGGCTGGAAGCGAGTCTTTACCAGATTCTACAGATTCTCAGCGTTACGCAATTCGAAAAAATGCCCCTTTTACAGGCACTCCAGCCATCCGACTCCCCAAACGAATCCCCCTATGACCCCAACCAATTGATTCTATTCGACCTATTCGACTTTTAACCGGACAGCAGTGAGTGCGGATACTTACGCCGCGCAATCTCCACCATTTCTTGGCTGATCTCCACCCCCACGCCCCGGGATGGCCGGACGGCTTCGAGAAAGTGGCCGGTGTGGCAGCGCAAGTTCAGCACATGCTTGCCGGGCTCAATAATGAATCGGAACAGCCGCCTGACGCTCTCGTAGTAGTAGCGATTCGCTTCGATCCAACTTTCTCTTCGCCCTGCGTATTCGGCTTGAAGCTTGCGCTTGGCTTCGCGGTCCGCTGCCAAAGCTTCGACACCCCACAACTCCCGGGCAACGTCGGACGTTGGCGGTGAGCCGACTGGCGCACCACCGTTGTTGTTGCCCGGTAGTGACGCGAGGTCTCGCGGGGTTGTGCGGTGGTCCCGCGGGCCTTGCACGTCAAGCATTTCCTGCGGCTTTCGCTGTCTAGGATCCATCAGCGCAGAGCCCTCCGGCACGCCGGGGTGTTCGGCAAGACCATTCGAATGCCCGGGGCTTCGTTCCGTCAAGATATCAACGTCTGCCCGCGGAGTTGTCTTCGGCGTCCCATTCTTACGTTAGGGAATGCACTGGGAAACAAGCAATAGGTGTATCCACCACATTAGACAAGGGGAATCACCGACTCAAGCCCTACTTCGCCAACCGTCGGCCTGCGGCGTCAGGGCAGCTAGGGAGCGGTAGGGGCCTGTCGACGATTCGTCGGCTAGGTCTTCGTTTCTCCCGGACCACTGTGTGTCCCGATTCCTCCGCCGGCCCAAACACTCATCGTTAGGACACTAATTCCGTCAAATCCTTGAACAGCTCCAACGCTTCAGGGTTAGCTAGTGCATCGCGGTTCTTTACCGGTCGGCTGTGGATCATGTTTCGGACGGCAAGCTCGGCAATCTTGCCGTTGAGCGTTCGAGGGATGTCAGCAACATGGATAACCTTAGCGGGCACGTGGCGCGGGCTGGCACTGTTTCGGATTTGCTGCCTGATCCGTTTCGTCAGAGCTTCGTCGAGACTGACCCCAGACCTCAGGATGACGAACAGGACGACCCGCACGTCGTCCTCCCAGTCCTGTCCGACAGCGAGTGATTCGACTATCTCGGGAAGTTGTTCGACGGCCCGATAGATCTCGGCGGTCCCGATGCGAACGCCGCCGGGATTAAGTACCGCATCGGATCGGCCCCAGATGATGATGCCGTTGTTTTCGGTCAGCTCGCAATAGTCTCCGTGGCGCCAAACGCCGGGGAACGTTTCGAAGTAGGCGGTGCGGTACTTTTCGCCGTCCGGGTCATTCCAAAATGCCACCGGCATGGAGGGGAATGGTGCCGTGCAAACCAGCTCACCCTTCTCCCCGCGAACGGCTTTGCCCTCATCGTTGAAGATCTCGACCTTCATGCCGAGACCGCGCGTTTGCAGCTCTCCGCGGTAGACGGCGCCAATCGGGTTGCCCAGCGCAAAGCAAGAGATGATATCCGTGCCGCCTGAGATCGACGAAAGACAAAGATCCTTCTTGACCCTGCGGTAGACGAAGTCAAAGCTTTCAGGGGCCAAGGGCGAGCCAGTGGAAAGCATGGCGCGCAGATGCGTGAGGTCGTGAGTCCGGGCCGGCTCGAGGGCGGCCTTCTCAGCCGCCGCAATGTACTTGGCGCTTGTTCCGAACACGGTCAGCCGTTCTTGCTCGGCCATATCGAACAGGCAGCTCGCCTCGGGGTAAAACGGCGAGCCGTCGTAGAGGACAACCGTTGCTCCCACGGCCAAACTGCTGACAAGCCAGTTCCACATCATCCAGCCACAGGTCGTGAAGTAGAAGATTCGGTCTTCGCGCCTGAGGTCGGTGTGGAGCGTGAGTTCTTTCAAGTGCTGGATGAGCGTTCCCCCGGCCCCATGCACGATGCACTTGGGAGGGCCCGTCGTCCCGGACGAGTACATGATGTACGCGGGATGATCGAACGGTAGACGTTCAAAGGGGATCTTGCTTCCGCTTTCGGAATCCCGAAAGTTCGCGTACAAAACCGCGTTCCGCAGACCCTCGAGGGGCGGAGCCGCGCGCGTATAGGGGACCACGACGATTCGCTCGAGCGACCGGATGCTCTCGCTGATGCTGTTGATCTTCTCGAGCGAGTCGAAAGCCTTCTGTTTAAAAAAGTAGCCGTCGGCCGCAAAGAGGACTTTCGGCTCGATTTGTCCGAAGCGATCGAGGACCCCTTTGAGACCGAAATCCGGCGAGCAGGAAGACCAAACGGCGCCCAGACTGGTGGTCGCCAGCATTGCGACGATGGTTTCCGGCATGTTCGGCAAGTATCCAGCGACTCGATCGTCCTTCGTCACGCCGGCACCGCGTAGCGCGGTCGCCAGTCGCGCGACTTCGTCGTAAAGTTCGGCGTACGTCAGGGCTTGCTGCCGACCGTTTTCGTTCCAGAAGACCAACGCTTCTCGATCGTCTCGGTAGCGCAAAAGATTTTCCGCGAAGTTCAGACGGACGTCTGGGAACCACTTCGCGCCAGGCATTTTTTCGAGGTCCGCGACGACAGTGTCCGGGTCGTGGTCACTTCGAATCCTACAAAACCGCCACACGGCGAGCCAGAAATCCTCGATATGGTCAGTCGACCAGCGGTAGAGGTCGTCGAAGCTCGACAACGGCGAGAGGCCGTAGCTTTGCTCTACGAATTGGATGAACGCCTTCAGGTTCGAACGTTCAATCTGTTCGGGCGTGGGGTTCCAGAGTGGTTTCGCCATGGCTGCGATTGATGAGCTCGGGCTTGATGCTATCGAAGCTAGCCTTCTACAAGAATCCAGGCTCGCTGCAATACTCCACGGCTGGGAGAATCGCCCGTCTCACCGGTTAAACCATTCGCAAGTCAAGTCGATGGCCTCAATAACGTTTTCGCAATGAGTCTGGGCAAACTCCGCGTCAAGGGGTTTGTCGAGCGCGTAACTCTCAGCGGCTTCGAGAGCTCGAGACCCATCGAAGTCCACATAGGCGAGGCGTGCGGTGAGTTCGCTGGCGGGCCGGCCGAATTCGCTTCCCGGCAAAATGGCGACGCCCGTGTCCTGCAACAGGTTTTCGCAAAGCTCTTCGCTGGTCTTGATACCTCGCTTCAGAAGCTGGTCCGCCCTGGGACCGAAATCGGGGAATAGATAGAACCCTCCCCGCGGCGGTTCGACCTTGACGCCGGCCTGTTGCAATCTGCGCGCGATCTCCTTTCCCAGCGCGGAGAGTATGCGGCGCGATTGAACTAGGTAGCGTTCGATCGGTGGTCCACCCAAAAAAGCGCGAACCGCTGCGTATTGAATCGGCGCGCATGTGGACGTGTAAGTTTCACTGGCCACGTTGGCCATAGCATCCAATAGCCACCGCAGACCCGGTGGGAAAGCAAAAGCTCCCAGGCGCCAGCCGCCCGCGCCGCACCATTTACTGAGACCGCCACTGATAATCGTGCCCTCCGGGTAGAAGCGGGCGATGGAAACATGTCGGCCTTGATGGTGCAGCTCTCCATAGATCTCATCGGAAAGCAAGATCACATTGTTTCTTCGGGCGACTTCCGCAAGGGCTTCCAGCTCTTCCGCCTCGTAGGTGCCCCCGGTGGGGTTAGCCGGGTAGTTCAGAACCACAATGCGCGGACGACCGGGGTCTCGACGACAAAGGCTTTCCAACTCGTCCGGCGTTAACCGCCATCCGTTCTCCGCATTCGTCTCCAGCCAACGAACGTGACGCCCGATGATGTGCGCCTGGGGCGCGTAAGACACCCAAGTTGGAGTGGGGATGACAAGATCGCCATAGTAAACCAGTTGCAACAGAAACATGAGTTCCTTAGAACCCGGGCCGATCAACACATCGTCCCCGCGGCACTCGACCCCTCGGGCCCGGCAGTAATAACGCGACACAGCCTCGCGCAAATCAGGGAGACCCTTGACCGGCAAGTAGTCCTTTTGAAAGGCATTCGCCTGGAGCGCTTCGACCACCACGGGAACGACCGGGAAACAAGATTGTCCCAAGCCCAGTTTGTAAACCTTTCGGCCCTGTTGCCGGATCCCGTCAGAGCGCTCGTTGATGGCCAATGTTGCCGAGGGCTTCAGCCCGCGAACGTTGAGGTTCAAGCTGTGCGGCAGCGAAGGTTCTTGAGCCATGGCGGACATCAACTCGCTGTCAACCGAATGCGATCCCGAACAGTCGACCGACGTGTGTTGCGGATCACGAAGTAGGCTTCATTCAGGGCGCGGAAGAAGAGGCAACGCCCACGAGTGTGAACAGTTCGAGCAGTCATCGACTTTCGGGCAAGCATGCAACAATCGCCGGGTATTCGTCAACCGCGGACGCGTTCAGGGAACGCTGCTTCGAAAAGAGTGGGCCTGCGACACAAAAACTTTTCAAGGAAAGTGTAATCGATTCGACACGTTCCCTCCCGCGAATCGTAAGTTAGCTGTCACCCAGCGGTCGCCGCCAACGTCCAAAAAGACAGAAATGTTGCTAGGGACCTACAGTCGACAAACTCAGTCACAGCAGTTACGCGGCAAATATCTCTTTTGTTTTCAGTGGGATGATGTTCGCCACCCGCTTGAGTGTAGGGCAGGCGCAGCTACACTGGAGGTAGGAACTTTGCCGTCTGAAAGGCTGAGCTGTTGTAGGAAAGTGCGGTTATAGCCGCACTGTCCCAGTGCCGATAAGTAATTATGATTGAAGCCGGCTCAGTCGTGAATTTTGCCAGACGATTGAGGAGTCATGAAGTGGCACAAGCGACGATACGAAAGCGACTCGACCCGGGCCTGACAGGCCGGGAAGCCGAGCAGCTAGAGCGCGGGTTGCGCAGCCGGGTTGTGGGACAAGAGCAAGCGATTGAACAAATCGTCAACGCTTATCAGACTTACGTTGCTTCTCTCAACAGCCCGGGCAGGCCGATTGCCAACTTCCTGTTCTTGGGCCCGACAGGAACCGGTAAGACACGGGTCGTGGAAGCCGTTGCCGAAACACTGTTGGGCGCTGCCCGGGCGGTGGTCAAGATCGATTGCGCCGAGTTTCAACATAGCCACGAGATCGCCAAACTGATCGGGTCGCCCCCCGGCTACCTCGGCCATCGAGAGACCCACCCCCTGCTGAGCCAGGAGGTGCTGAGCCAACACCACACCGAGAAGTTCAAGGTTTCATTCGTGCTTTTCGACGAAATTGAGAAGGCCAGCGACGCGTTGTGGAACTTGCTGCTCGGTATCCTTGATAAAGCTACTTTGACGCTGGGCGACAACCGCCGGGTTGATTTTTCCGAGAGCATGATTTTCATGACCAGCAACCTTGGGGCCGGGGAAATAACCTCGCTGATGAGCCCAGGTTTGGGATTTAGCGGTCCACGACCTGCTCGAAAAGATCCTCGCAGCGAGAAGATGACGAACAGTATTTCCGGCGCCGGCATCGCGGCCGCTCGCCGCAAGTTTACTCCGGAGTTCATGAACCGCCTTGACAAGATCGTCGTTTTCAAGCCCCTTGGCGATGAGCAATTGCGTCAGATTCTGGACCTTGAACTCGCGCGAGTTCACGAACGGGTGTTTCACGGTACGCCGTTCTTGTTCCAGCTTTCCGCCTCGGCGAAGGATCACTTGCTGAACGAAGGGACCGACGCACGATATGGCGCACGCCACCTTAAGCGAGCGATCGAAAAGACCCTGGTCTATCCGATGGCCAACCTTATCGCCACCGAGCAGATTCGCGCCGGCGACCTGGTCGAGGTAGATCTCGACCCGAACCAAAGCGAGATGACATTCGAGCGCGTCAGCGAGAATCTGCCAATCCACGCCATGGCTCGGGCGGCCGGCATCCAGTCGCACGAGAGTATGGATTCAACGGCTGCCTTGACGCCGCTGGAGTTTCCCACCACTACCGAAGCGCACGGTATCAGTCGCAAGTAGAGTTTCAGCCAGAGCATCCTTCGAACGGCAGGGTACGCTCGGAGGTCACGATTGCCCCGCCGCCGCTTCAAGTATTCGGTCCGCCGCTTTCACCACCACGGCGATCTCTTCCACCTCGTAAACCCGCACCACGTGCGCGCCGGCGGCAACCGCCACGGCAACAGCCGCCAGGGTAGCAAGTAACCGAACACGGGCGGGGGACCGAACGCTTTCTGTGAGAAACCTCTTGCGGGACGGGCTTACCAGGATCGGCTGGCCCAGCGCCCTGAGACGGTCTAAGTCTGCCAGGATCTGGTCGTTTTCCTGTCCTCGCTTGCCCATTTCGAGGCCCGGGTCCACAACAATTCGGCGGCGGTCGATCCCGGCGCCGCGGGCGCGGCCCAATGCCGACTCGAGATCCCGCTTGATGGTTGGCATGACGTTAGAAAGCGGCGGCTGTCGCGGCCAGCTCTCCGGAGTCCCCCGAACGTGGCCTATCACGAGGCCCGCGTCGTGCTGGTTGACGACCTCAGCCATCCTTGCGTCGAAGGAAAGGCCGCTCCAGTCATTGATAGCGCTCGCCCCAAGCGCGAGGCCCCTTTCCGCGGTATCGGCGTGGCAGGTCGTCACCGAGACCGGGATGGCTAAGCGGCGTAGCAACTTCCGAAGCAGCGGAACAAGGCGACGAAGTTCGTCATCCGAGGAAATAATCGCCGGCGAGGCAAAGCTAGGCTCGGCAGTCAGATCGATCAGATCCGCGCCTTGATCCTGCATCCTCAGCGCCCCCTCGACGGCCTCTTCGACAGACGTTGCGGAATCGGGCGAAGACATCGCTCCGATATCCAGCACACCTATCACAGCGGTCTTTACACCAAGGGCCAGATCGCGCCCCCTGATTTTCCATGGGTAGCGATCACGTTGCACCTTCATATTCCCCACTCTGTGTAGACACCTGTCGCCAACTCAGTGCTCCCCGGAGCTTGTGGCAGGGGGTTCCGGGGTCCCCCTTCGCTGCTGCCCCTTTTCGAACAAGTAGAAGGCGACAGTCACGAGAACCGCCACCAAACCGATCAGTGCCAGCGTAAACCAGTTCCGCTCGTAAAGCTGCGAACCGAAAAGGGTGCTAAACAATAGCGCCGGCGTTCGCCCCAGGCCCGAGATGATCATGAACTCCTGAAATCTGACCTGCGTCAACCCTGCTCCATAGGACATAGTATCTTTCGGCATGCCGGGCGTCAGGAAAAGCAGGAAAAGGGCTGAGCGCCCCTTGCGCGATTCGAGCAGTCTATCGACCCGAGCCAGGGCGCGAGGCCCCATCAGCTTGTTGATCAAAGGACGTCCCACGAGTCGCGCGAACACGAAATCGAAGGCCTCTCCTAGCATGATCCCAATCAGGGAGTAAAGAAATCCCTCCCAGGCGCCAAAGACATAGCCGGCTGCCACCTGCGTGATCTCGCCCGGTATAGCGAATATCACGACTTGGAGGAATTGAATCCCGATACAGATAAGCGGTCCCGCGGGGCCAGGCCGACGCATCCACTCCACAATGTCGTCGCGGTCGCGGAGGTCTATTGCCAGGCCGGATTTCCAAACAAACAAGATCGCTAGCGCCAGAGCGGCGAGCAGGAGCACGACCAAGATTACGCGCCGCCTACGAAGCGAACTTGTGTTCCCGGGATCGGGACTATTCATTGAGCCACGTGTCGAATTCGGAAAAGGACTTGATGCACTTGCGGGTGAGACGAGTTTCGCTCGCTTCGCTAGTGCGCTTTTCTCACCAAGGATTCCAGGCTCCCAGGGGAATGGGTTCTGCCGTCGCGAAGCATGGACCCAGGTTTACCACAAACACTGGGACGGGGACCGAGGTCCGGTCCGGGTGACAGCGCTATCGAAGGAACTGGAGATTCGTCGAGGGCTGCTGTACAGGTGGCGAAATCGGAGGCAGCCGAGCGATGAGCGCGCGCGGCTGGGCGCCGCATAGCCTTCAAAGCGGTTCCTTCGTTGCTCGACGTAGGAATCTCTTCGGGCGTGTGTACTCGCCCGAGAAATCGCCATGGCGCTCAATCGCCGCCCGGACGCGGTCTGGTTCCTCGAAGTCCACTCCTGAGCCGACGATCATCACAGGTCCTTGCCGGCCGATGAGAGCGTCAGCCGGCCATGCTTCACTCCCTTCGTGCTTATCAGACTGTGCGCAATCCGCTCAACCTCGGCGGCCTGTCCCCGAACAATCAGCACCTCCAGGCAGTTGTCGTGGTCCAGGTGTACGTGAAGTGTCGAAAGGACGGATTCGTGGAATTGATGCTGCAGCTCGAGGAGCTTCTCGTGCAGCATCCGGACGTGGTGGTCGTAGACCAGCGTGACCGAGCCGACGACCTCCGTGTCGGGCGACTTCCAGGACTCCTCGACCAGTTCGTTTCGAATCAGGTCTCGAAAAGCCTCCGAACGATTGGCGTAGCCACGACTCGTGATCAGGGCGTCGAAACGCTCGAGCAGGCCGGCGTCTATCGCGACCCCGATCCGCGACAGCTCACTCATGCCTTGAAGAGTAGCGGAGGCCGCAATCCGCGTGCAAGCTCGCGGCGAAGCCTTGAGCCTGTACCGCCGCCGACTGACTCCACGACCCGAGGCAACCATCGCCTTGAGGCACCTGTCCCGGGACTCTTCGAACGAATCTTTCGCCGAATCGTCTAACCGTAGATCTTTAGCTGGAACTTATGTTGGGCAGAGGCTATACTTTCAACCGACGTCGGGATGCCTTGAATGTCGCGATTGGCGACCGCTTCGTTTTCTTCAATCCCATTTGGTCAATCCGGATGTGCATTCGCTGAATGGGTTGAGCGTGGCGGTGACGTTGGACGGCACTCCCGCCGCTCCGCACCTCTCGTTACCGAATGAAAAAACCCTACGAGAAAACCGTGGCAAGGACACTTCGGAAGCGTCAAGATAGCTAACAGGCGGTTACCGGGTAAGACCTCGCCCACAGGGAGCCATTATGCTGATGCGTGAACGAGCTGTTTTACTGGCGCTACTCCAGGTTCTTCTCACAGTGTCTGCTCAGGCACTGTCGAGGATCTCGCCGACAGAAGCCGTGGCCGGGGGGCCAATGTTTACGCTCAGGGGCTTCGCGGACCAATCGCCTTTTGATTCTGACGAGAAAACGCTGACCTGGCGCCGAGCGGGCCAGCCGGCCTCTGCGGCGAGACGGCTTCGCACGACCAAGGTCAGCAGCCGACAGTTGCGGGCGGAAGTTCCGGCCGAGTTCATTGCCGAGCCAGGTGACTTCCGCGTCGGCGTCGCCGGCGTTTCCAGAAGTCTTCCCTTTACTGTGCTTCCCCCTGGCGACCCGATCTGCCAAATTCAGCCGGGGAACACCTACCTGCCAACTTGCTTTCTTGCACCCCATCTATTTAATCGGGATGGGCATCCGCCGCATGAGTTGGGCGTGGCGGTTATGGCAGGGAGCGCTCCTGCCGCGAATGTGGACTTCTCCCTCGTCACGACCCAGCCGGCGCTGCTGGATGCCTCGGGCAACCCCACCTTGATAGAGATGAGCCTGCAGACCGACGCCGATGGGCGGGCGGTTTTCGAGTACATTCCTCCCTCCCAGGGGCCATTCGACCGGACCGATTTTGAAGTCAGTGGTTCCG
Source organism: Bryobacterales bacterium (assembly GCA_965248205.1). Taxonomy (GTDB): domain Bacteria; phylum Acidobacteriota; class Terriglobia; order Bryobacterales; family UBA6623. The sequence continues at coordinate 2,665,076 of CBDFIS010000006.1, read as the reverse complement.
TGAATGACGTTGCCTTCAGCTGTCTAGGCACCGTAGTCACAGGCCTGGGAGCCTTGACAGCTTCCTACCAAGGGCTGCGTGATGTGCAAGATTCGGTAGCTCTCTTACGGCAGGTGTGGGATACGCTGCTGGCCCGAGCCACCCTTGATGAGTACGCTACTGAACTCTCGCTTGCATTCTCGAAGCAAGTCGAGCGGATTGCCCGGGTGAACCCGGCTTTTCTTTCCCGGCTGCGGAAAAGCGTGAAGGAGCACCGGCCACTGTTGGAGCGGATGGCAGCCGGCGAACCCGTGACGGCAACTACGGGCGCCCTCGACGACATGGAGGCTCTGCTGGGCTATCTGGAGCCCGCAGGGGGTATCGGGCTGCAGCAGGCCGTCGTCGAAGTGAAGGGGTATCTGGCCAGGGTGCGGCAACGCGCGAAGTTCGCCGATAACATCCGGCCGCCTTCCTCAAACAAGCGGACACGCTCGGCTCCGCAGCCAACGAGGCAGCCGGAGACGACCGCCCCTGCCGGCCCACCGATCCGAGCGGACTACGACAAGCTGCGGCTGAGCTTCGAGGCCAACAAGGGTCAGGCCGCCGGCGATGTCCGCTATCTGGCCCGAGGTCCCGGGTACAACCTCTACCTTCTGCCGCAAGAAGCTGTGGTGGTCAGTGGTCTGGCGGCTCACGGACCCAGCGGTCCACCATCGGTTGTGCGTATTCAGCTTCGTGGTACCGAACCTCGATCGAAGGTGACGGGTACGAATCAGCTGCCCGGCAGGAGCCACTATTTCTTAGGCAACGATCCTGCGAACTGGCATACCGACGTTCCCCATTTCGCGAGGGTCAAGTACGAAGGAATCTATCCGGGAGTAGACCTGATCTACTACGGCAAGCACCATCAGCTCGAATACGATTTCGTCGTTGCTCCGGGTGCCAGTCCCGACAGGATCTCGTTTGGCTTCGAGGGCATCGAGGGACTACAGCTCGACGACCGCGGTGACTTGGTCTTGAACACGGGAGGCTCGCACTTTCGGCTCAAGAAGCCATTCATCTACCAAGAGATCGCTGGCGTTCGGCAAGAGGTTGCTGGCCGCTACGCATTGAGAGAAGCGGATTTGGTCGGTTTCGAAGTGGAAGACTACGACTCCTCGCTGCCGCTGGTGATCGATCCCATTCTTTCCTATTCCAGCTACGCCGGGGGAGGCAACTATGACACCGGTCTGGGCATTGCGGTGGGTTCTGACGGCAGTGCCTATGTGACCGGTGCCACGACTTCCTCCGACTTTCCAACGCAGAACTCCCTGCAACCCGGTTCTTCCAGCGGGACTCTCGTGGGAATCGACGCTTTTGTGATGAAGCTGAATCCGAACGGTTCAGACATCATTTATTCCACCTACGTTGGCGGCAGCCGCATTGACGTAGGGGCGGCGATCGCCGTCGACTCGGCGGGGAACGCCTACGTGACGGGCTCGACGCAGTCCGCGGATTTCCCGATTGTCGGAGCGGTGCAACCCGCTCTGACAGCCAGAGGGACCCAAGCGCCTTCGTCCCTTAGCCGGGATCCGAGCATTAAAGATGCGATTCGGCAGCGGGCGGGTGATGACGCCAAGAACCTGTGGCAGTGGAACTATTTCTACGAGCAGATCACGGGAGCACGGGCGCCGGATCCCTTTCAACTGGTTCCAGCACGGCCTGGCGGTGGGCAGTGGGCCGTCGAGGAGGTCAGGACCTACCGACTGGGGTTAGATGATTGGTGGTGATTGGTGGGATCTGGTCACCCGGCCCCCTGGCTCCAGCTTGGGCGACACTCTCCCGGAGTTAGGAAAACGGAGCGCTTTCGTGATGAAGCTGAATCCGTCAGGCTCGCGGCTGACCTATTCCACCTACCTCGGCGGGAGCGGCGACGACAGAGCGACGTCGATCACGGTGGATGCGGAGCGTAATGCCTATGTCGCCGGTGCAACGAGTTCCCTGGACTTCCCGGTCAGGAACGCGATCCAAGAGACCCACGGCGGCGGAGAACCCTTCTATGCCTTCGACGCTTTTGTGGCCAAGCTGGATGCGATGGGGACAGCGATCGTCTACGCGACCTACCTGGGGGGCGCCGAATATGACGGAGCTCGGGGCATTGCTGTGGATGCCGATGGCAACGCTTACGTCTCGGGGTCCACCGACTCACCGGACTTCCCAACCACAGCCGGTGCGTTTGATATCGATGGTCCGGCGGTAGAGGAGGACTACGAGGCTTTCGTGGTCAAGCTTAATGCTGCCGGCTCTGCCCTGATGTATTCAACCTACCTTGGCGGTGGGAGCTATGAGTGGGGCCTGAACATCGCCGTGGACGGTGAGGGCAGCGCTTACGTGACAGGAGTTACCGGGTCAGCAGATTTTCCGCTGCTCAATGCTGCTCAAGAGCAATTCGGAGACGACGACCTGCTCGGCTTCGACGCCTTTGTGACCAAGCTGAACGCCGACGGCTCGGAGTTGGTTTATTCCACCTACCTCGGCGGCGCCGGCATGGAGATCGGATACGGCATCGCCGTGGACACGGAGGGCAACACCTACGTGGCGGGGGAAACCGATTCCGTGGACTTTCCTATGATGGGTGCCTTCCAAGACGCAAACGCAGGCCTGAGCGACGGGTTTGTTGTCAAGTTGGGTCCCATGGGCTCGACGGCGGAATACTCGACTTACATTGGAGGAAGCGACTATGACTCCGTGCAGGCTGTGGCACTGAATGGGTCAGACGAGGTGTATATCACCGGATTGAGCCTCTCAGCCGACTCGCCGGTGACTTTTGGGGCGTTTCAGACGAGTAGCGAGGGACTTGCCGACGCCTTGGTCGCCAAGATCGAGCCCGGGACGCCGCCGCCTGTGCTGACGAGCGTCTCGGCCGCCAGTTTCAGCGGCGAATTCGGTGCCGCGCCTGAATCGATTGCCAGCGGCTTCGGCGAGGGGCTGGCCTCTGAGATTGTCGTAGCCACGGAGCTACCCCTCCCGACTTCGCTGGCGGGGACAGTGGTCCGAATCACCGATAGCGAAGGGACCCAGATTCTGGCACAGCTGTTTTTCGTGGCGCCCCTTCAAATCAACTACCTCATCCCCGAAGACACTGCGCCGGGTCTGGCCCTCGTCGTCGTGGAAACGGACGGGCAAGAAGTCGCCCGGGGAATTCTACAGATCAATCGAGTGGCACCGAGCTTGTTCGCGGCCAACGCCGGCGGTCAAGGTGTTGCGGCCGCGGTAGCCCTGCGAGTGGCTGACGACGGCACCCAGACGAGCCAGCTCATCTTTGACGGTACTGCCCCTGAAGGGAGCCGGGCTGCCCTCCCAATCGACCTCGGCCCGGAGGGGGATCAGGTCTTCCTGCTACTGTTCGGGGCCGGCCTGCGAGGCTTCACGACGGAGGCGACGGCCAACGTCGGTGGAGAGCCGGTAGGCGTGTTCGGCCCCGTGGCCCAACCGCAATTCGTGGGGCTCGACCAGGCCAACCTCGGCCCCCTGCCACGATCATTGATCGGCCGCGGTGAGGTGAACATCCTTCTGACGGTCGACGGCCAAACCGCCAATACCGTGACGGTCAACATCCAATAGGCCGCTCTCGGCGAAACTACTTTGTCGCAACGTCTCACAGAAGTATGGCCCGCTTTCCTCACCACGTGGCGACACAAGGTGCGTGAGAAGGCTGTCAGTACGGGGCGTGCGCCGGTTGGCGCCCAAATCCCTGAACAATGCAAGCGTAGCGCGACACGTCGCGCCCCTGGACAAGCGGGATCGCTTGTCCCTACTTGAGTCGTCACAAGCTGCGGCGGTAGGGACCGGCGATCTCGCCGGTCCGGGGGTCCGATATGTCGCCCCCGGGGGGCGCCTGGTCCAACTTCCGTGTCCCTTCAGCCTTGGTGTGCAGCCGGCATGGGAGGGAGCGATTTCGATCATCCGTGGCCGCTAAGTGAACAGTTTTGGCGTTCAGGCAGCTTTGTGCTGTTAGCCCAGCCGTTTTAACGCTGGTAGGCCCGCGCCGCTCAAGGTTGGTCAACCCGCTCCAACGGGCATTCCCTCTCCACAATGGGAATCTGCGCTGGGAATCTATAGGTTGGGGTGCCATTGGCGGACTACACTGGGTCGGACGAACTCTTGAGTTGACAGTCTCGGATAGCCTGAGGAAAGCTAGGTTTGGTGCTGGAGTTGATCAACCCCCTTGTCCTCGAGCGAGTTGACGACTTTCGAGACGAGTTCCAGTCCGCCAGGCCGTTTCGTCACGTCGTGATCGATCAGTTGTTAGTTCCGGGATACTGCCGGTGCCTAGTAGAGGAGTTTCCTGGTTTTGATCCCAACCGGGCCGGTAACGAGTTCGGGGAAGTGGGCCGCAAGGCCGTACATGAAAACCTACGGAAGTTGGGTCCCACCTACCGCAGGTTCGATCGCATGCTGCGAAAGGCAAAGTTTCTTGGTTTGGTAGGCGAGATTACCGGCATCCCGAAGCTTCTCTACGATCCACGCTATGTGGGCGGCGGGACTCATGAGAACCTCGATGGCCAGGAGCTTGATCCGCACGTCGACTTCAACTTTCACCCGCGAAGCAACCTGCACCGCAGGGTCAACCTACTGCTGTTTTTGAATACCGAGTGGGACCCCGATTGGGGAGGCCTGCTCGAACTCCACCGTGACCCGCGTCTTGCGCCAGAGGAGAATGCCGTCAAGGCGGTTGTCCCTATCGAAAACCGCTGCGTCCTGTTCGAAACTACGGAACACTCTTGGCACGGATTTCGACACATTCAGCTTCCTCCCGAAAAGAGACACCTCTCGAGGCGGTCCATCGCGATCTACTTTTATACCCGGGAGCGGCCACCCGAAGAGACTGCCAGCACCCACAGCACAGTCTATGTGCAGCGGCCACTGCCGGCGCACATAGAACGGGGCCACAGATTGTCCCAAGAGGATGTTGACGAAATCCGCACCTTGATCGATCGGCGCGACAAACAGATCGAATACCTCTACGAAAGACAGAGCCTTTTCTCTTCGACGATTGCTGGCATTGGGGGATCTCCTACGTTTCGATTCGCGCGCCTGATGAGTTGGCCGCTGCGGAAAATCCGCGACCTGGTCCGAGGCCGGGTGTAGACCATCCTTGAGTTGATCCCAGAAGTACCCCGTATCGTTTGTCTTGGAAGACTTGCGGCTAACCCGCTTCTCTCATGAAGATTCGGATGGTCCGCGTTGAACTCGCAACGGGTAGCGACCGCCACTCTTGGCGGTCCTTGGTTCGAGTACCGGCCGGCAATCTTGCCGGCCCGGCGCGCGGGTACAAACCGGGGACACAGGTAACACTTTATGCCAGGCACATAGGCACGACTTTTCGTCCGGGGAGCGGGCTAGGGGCTCTTTTGCATCAGACCCTGGCCTGTTGGAAGTGAGAGGATCTTTACGCCGTTTCGGCAAGCGAAATCGTCAAAGCCGCGCTTTAAGGTGGAGTAACCCGCGGTAGCGTAATCGTCTATCAATACGAAACCTCCCGGCACAACCCGCGGCCACAAACACTCAGCCGCCGCCACTTCGGGTCCGGCGCAATTCATGTCAAGGTGCAGGAAAGCCACGGATGCCGACTGAACCTGAGAGAGCGTTTCAGGCACAGCTCCTTGGACGATCCGGACAGACTCCCATTCCGCAAAGTTCGCGCGGACCGTCCCCACGTCCATCTCGTAGGCTCCCCTGCGCAGCAGTTCCGCCACTTGTTCCAACTTGCCCTCGGCCCTCTCATCATCGGAGTACTGGTCGATCGCAGGTCCTGCGAAGGTATCCAGCAGGTATAGCGTTTTTCTCAGAGACGGCCAGTCTAAATAGGTCAACATCGCCGAACTCATGAAGCCGGTATTGACCCCGCATTCGACAAAGTCGCCCCGGAGCTTGGCGGCTTGTCCAACCACCCAAAGTAGGATGTGGACTCGCCAGCGAATGCGATGGTCTACGCCCTTGCTGGCCTTCACAGCTCGTTCGTAGCATTGTCGAAAGCGGTCGTCGTCGACGAAACTGTGGTCATGCGACGAACACAGGTTATCTTCGTAATACGCCGGCGGGACCGGCAATAGGGCGAAGCCAAGGCGGCCAACGAAGTCGTGAAGAGGTCTGTCGAGAGCGGGAAATCTTCGGCGAACCAGGAAAGAGGCGCGTCCCAAAACGGATAGCTGTAGCCGCGCCCCTGCCCTTGTGGATCTGCCTCGGGCGACCTTCGGTGCACACCCGGCTGCCTGTGAACTAGATTCGTTGTTGCCCATCAACTGTCTCCGTTTGTGTCCTGGCCGGTGCTTCGTGGCGCCAGAGACCAGTATGTCAAGATTAGGCGCCGGCCCGACGAGCGATCTTCCCACTCTAGAGCGGAGCGGCCCTCTGCCTCGATCACTCATCGTGAAGCGACCATACTGCTAGCAGAAAAGCAAACCGCCAGTATCCCGACCGCCACTGCCCCTTGGCCCACCACGCCAGCGACTGGAGGGACAGTCCGCCAAGACCGGCCCCTTGACGAGTCATTACAGGCAGATTTTCTTATAGTATAACACTCATATATTTTCCTTGTTGGCTCTATATGATTGACTAGCAACGACTTGTTGGTAAAACGAAAGTTCTTGACAACTAAACACTAATATTTTATAATCTAGTTGTGATAAGAAAAAAGTTCCCAGGAGGATAACCCCATGCATCTCGTTAGATACAGACCCAGCGGATGTACGCCGCGGTTTAATTTCGATCGGCTCTTCGAAGGCTTCTTGCCACCGCTTCGCGATCGGGCAGATCGAAGCTCATGGTCACCGGCGGTAGATGTCTATGAGGACGACAAGAAAATCGTTCTCAAGGCCGATCTCCCAGAGGTAGACGAGAAGGACCTAAAGGTTAAGGTCGAAGACGACCTGCTCACCGTCCATGCTGAGCGGAAGTTCGAAAAGGAGGCCAAAGAAGAGAACTTTCGTAGGGTCGAGCGTTCTTACGGCTCCTTCCATCGCAGCTTCCAACTGCCCGAGACGGTACACGTCGACAAGATTGACGCTAAGTACGACAAGGGCGTGCTGAAGGTCACGTTGCCCAAGCGCGAGGAGAAGCCCAAGAAAGGTCGCGTGATCGACGTGCAGTGAAGCGCTCGAGGGGGTGGGCAGTCGCCGACTGCCTGCCCCTGTCCGAATTCGTAGAACTCCGGCATCCCTTGGCGCACCTGACGGCTAACGTAGGTGGCCTTGGAAAGTCGGCCTGGAAAACCGGACCTGGCGAATGGCTCCTCAGACGGGACTCCGTTTCACCCATGTAGGGGTGCGATTCATTGCAGCCGATTCCGCCGTCCCACGGGGGGACAGTACTCGGAGGGCCGACCGGGCTATTCGTAAGTTCTTCCCGAGGAGAAGACATCATGATTCGTTTTGACAAGTTCACCCAAAAGGCTCAAGAGGCGGTACAGCAGAGTCAGGTGATTGCCGCCGAGAACAGCCACCAGCAAATTCACCCGTTGCACCTGCTGGTCGCGCTCGCCGAGCAGCCGGAGGGAGTCGTCCAGTCTGTTCTTTCCAAGGCCGGCGTCCAAGCGGCTGCTATCTCCCAGGAGGGGCGTCAGCAGTTCTCCTCCATCCCGGCGGTTTCCGGGGCGGAGGCCGGCATGTACATGGCTCCCTCCCTCAACGAGGTGTTCCAACAGGCGCAAAAGGAAGCCGACCATTTCAAGGACGAATACATCTCGACCGAGCACCTGCTTCTCGCCCTAAGCCGCCAGAAACATGATCCGGCCGGGGAACTGTTGCACCGCGCCGGGGCCGACCACGACGTAATCCTGAAGGCGCTCATGTCGGTACGAGGCACACAACGCGTCACGGATCCCCATCCCGAGGCGAAGTATCAGGCGCTCGATCGCTACGCTCTCGACGTGACCGAGAGCGCCCGTCAAGGGAAGCTCGATCCCGTGATCGGCCGCGACGAAGAGATCCGCCGGTTGATCCAGGTGCTTTCCCGGCGCACGAAGAACAATCCCGTGTTGATTGGTGAGCCGGGGGTCGGCAAAACGGCGATCGTCGAAGGGCTTGCCCAGCGCATCGTGGGCGGCGACGTGCCCGAGACCCTCAAGAACAAACGGCTCGTGGCGCTCGACTTATCGTCTATGGTGGCGGGGACGAAGTTTCGGGGCGAGTTTGAGGACCGCCTCAAGGCGGTCTTGAAGGAGATCGAGGAGTCGAAGGGTGAAATCATCTGCTTCATCGACGAGCTGCATACCCTTGTCGGCGCGGGCTCGGCGGAAGGGGCGATCGACGCCGCCAACATGCTGAAGCCGGCGCTCGCCCGAGGCGTACTGCGGTGCGTCGGCGCCACGACGACTAACGAGTATCGGAAGTATGTCGAGAAGGATCCCGCGTTGGAACGGCGTTTTCAGACTGTTCTGGTAGATCAGCCCAGTGTCGAGGACACCATAGCGATCCTGCGCGGGCTCAAGGAGACCTACGAGATTCATCATAGCGTCCGCTACCGGGACTCAGCGCTTCTCGCCGCGGTTGCCTTGTCACACCGCTATATCAGCGATCGTTTTCTTCCCGACAAGGCGATCGATTTGATTGACGAGGCTGGCGCGGCGCTGCGAATTCAAGTGGATTCCGTGCCGGTCGAGGTCGACCAAATCGACCGCCGTATCATGCAACTCGAAATCGAGAAGCAGGCTCTGCAGAAGGAGTCGGATCGTTCCTCCAAGGAACGCCTGCGAACGATTGAAAACGAATTAGAGGGGCTGCGCTCGGAATCCAGCCGCCTCCGGCAACGCTGGCAACGGGAGAAAGAAGCCATCGACAAGGTCAAAGCCATCAAGCAGGAACAGGAGAAGCTCCGCAACGAACAAGAAGAAGCGACTCGTCAGGGCAATCTACAGCGAGCCGCCGAGATCCGCTACGGAGAAATGGTCCGGCTTGAAAAGGAGCTTGACGAAGCCACGAAGAAGTTAGAGGAGCAGACGACCGACAGTAGTTTGCTTCGCGGCGAGGTCGATGAAGAGGACATCGCCCGCATCGTCGCCAAGTGGACCGGTATTCCGGTGTCGCGCATGCTCGAAGGCGAGATGCAGAAGTTGGTCCACATGGAGGATCGCCTGAGCCAAAGAGTGGTTGCGCAGGAAGAGGCCATCAACCACGTGTCCAACGCCATCCGGCGTAACCGTGCTGGGCTGAGCGATCCCAAGCGTCCGATCGGGACCTTCGTCTTCTTAGGGCCGACCGGTGTCGGAAAGACCGAAACCGCCCGGGCCCTCGCTGAATTCCTCTTCGACGACGAACAGGCGATGGTCCGGATCGACATGTCCGAGTACATGGAAAGACACGCCGTGGCGCGTATGATCGGAGCGCCTCCCGGATACGTCGGCTATGAAGAAGGAGGCCAACTCACCGAGCACATCCGAAGAAAACCCTACTCGGTCGTCTTGCTCGACGAAATCGAGAAGGCGCACCCGGACGTCTTCCACGTGCTGCTCCAGGTACTCGATGACGGTCGGCTGACCGACGGCAAGGGCCGAACGGTCAACTTCAACAACGCAGTGATCATCATGACGTCGAATGTCGGGTCAGGTGACATCAACGGGTCGATCGGCTTTTCGCTGACCCACGATAGCGGTGATGCGAACAAGGAGATGAGACGAAAGTTGTTCGAGGAGCTGCGCCGCACCTTCCGCCCCGAATTCCTGAATCGGGTCGATGACATCATCGTCTTCAACAGGTTGGATCGCGAGCATCTCGCCAGAATCTTCGAACTGCAGCTCAACTATGTACGGGAACTACTTGCCGAGAAGAAGATCGATCTTGAAGTGACTGAGGCGGCCAAGGACCTCGTCCTCAAGGAAGGCTATGACGAGCAGTTCGGCGCCCGTCCGTTGAAGAGGGCTCTTCAGCGGTTGATTCAGGACCCCTTGGCCCTGGCCATCCTCAACGGCGACTTCGGCGAGGGTGACGTGGTTCTCGCCGATGCCGACGACATGCAGGCCAAGATCCACTTGGGAAAAGGGGTAGCGGTACCCGCTTAAGGACCTGATCTTCGCCCCGCGAGGTCCAGAGCGCCGAGCACCGAGCCGCGAGTGCGACGGTTGAGGCTCCGGCGGACGGAAACCGATTGTTGCGGAGCCGCGCGCGTGAGCGAGCGGTAAGTTCCAAAATCGAGACCAGCCGTTTTACGGCTAGTTCTGCCTCTCTGTAGATTCGCGGCTCGTCGCCCAAACAGCAGTATATGGTAGAATTATTGGTAAATTCTACCAGTCGATCCATGCAGCTCAACATCAAAAACGAAGAGGCGCGTCGCATGGCTGCCCAGCTAGCCGACGTCACCGGGGAGAGCCTGACTCGTGCCGTGACGGAGGCCATTCGCGAGCGACTCGAGCGCGAGAAGGGAAAACGCGGGCGGTCGGGCATAGCCGAGAAGCTAATGAGAATCGGACGCCGGTGTGCGTCGAGACCGGTCGCCGACCTGCGGTCTCCAGATGAAATCCTGTACGACGAAGACGGACTGCCGCGCTGATGGTGGTTGATTCGTCTGCCGCCCTGGCGATTCTATTGCAAGAGCCGGACGCAGAAGTCTTCGCGGCAGCAATCGAAGCTGCCCCCTCCCCGTTGATCTCGGCGGCCACGTTGGTCGAAGTCGGAGCGGTACTCCTGTCTCGCCAGCCGATCGGTGCCCGCAAAGATTTCGCGGATTTCCTGAAAGAGTCCGGCGTACAAGTCGAACCCGTCAGCCGAGAGCAAGCGGACCTCGCGCTCGATGCCTTCGAGCGCTACGGCAAGGGCCGTAGCCATCCCGCCCGGCTAAACTTCGGCGATTGCTTCTCATACGCACTTGCCAAGGCAACCGACGAGCCGCTGTTGTATAAGGGCGACGATTTTTCGAAGACAGATATTTCTTCCGTCCTTTAGCCTGCCCAGGCGCAATGGGGTTTGCTGCCATTCAGAGCCTGACGAGGCGCTATCATGTGAAAGTCGGCGGCATCCAGGCAAGCGCTGGGACACTCGGCCAACCCGTCGGGAATGTAGGGGCACAGCATCCTGTGACCGCGGGCCCGACATGTGACGTCACTGCGCTCCCATCAGCAAATGGGCAACAACGAAAGCCTTCCTAACCCGACGCCCCGGCGCCGGCCCCACAGCCGGCGTGAGTTTCTCTGGAACACGGGCGCGCGGTTCCCGGCGCTCGCGCTCATCGATCTGCTTTCCCGGGACGGGTTTTTTCGATCCCAGGCTCTTGCTGCGCCAGCGGAGACGGGTCCGCGGGCAAAAAGCCTACTAGCGGCCCGTGAACCGCACTTCCCCACCAAGGCTAAGCACGTCGTGTTCCTGTTCATGAACGGGGCTCCCAGCCAAGTCGATACGTTCGATCCCAAACCGGCGCTGACGAAATACGACGGCACTCCTTACCAAGGAGACGCCGTGATCGGCTCCAACAACCGCCCCATCGGCCACCTGATGCAGTCGCCCTTTGAATTCACCAAGCACGGTCGGAGCGGTCTCCCAATCAGTAGTCTTTTCCCTCATACCGCGAAGCACGCCGACGACCTGTGCGTCATCCGATCGCTTCAGACCGACACGGCCGCGCACGCTTCCGGTTGCATTCAGATGAACACCGGAAGTGTCGTGATCGGCAAGCCGAGTTTGGGGTCCTGGCTCAGTTATGGCCTGGGGACCGAGAGCGAGGACCTGCCGAGCTTTGTCGTGATGACCGACCCCCGTGGAGGTCCGATCGGCAGTGCGTCGAACTGGACGGCCGGCTTCATGCCGGCCGCCTATCAAGGCACTCTGTTTCGCAGCGGGGGCTCGCCGTTATTGAATCTCGAGACGCCGAAAGGCGTCAGCGAGCGAACCCAGCGCCACTCGCTAGATTTACTCAAGCACTTGAATGAATCACACCAGCAGCGGTACGCGGGGGATTCGGAACTCGAGGCACGTATCCACTCCTACGAGCTGGCCTATCGCATGCAAACCACGGCGGCCGAAGTCGTCAACCTCGACGCCGAAAGCCGGCAGACACGAGAAATGTATGGCCTCCACAACGAGCTGACCGAAGACTTCGGCCGCAAATGTCTGATCACCCGCAGGCTGCTCGAGCGCGGAGTGCGATTCGTCCAGCTTTATTCAGGCGGAGGTCATATCGAAGACACGTGGGACGGTCATATCGACTGCATCTCAAACCACACGCTCCACGCCGGAGAAACCGACCAACCGATCGGCGCGCTGATCTCGGATTTGAAACGCACGGGCCTATGGGAAGAGACGCTTCTGGTCTGGGGAGGCGAGTTCGGCCGCACGCCCACGAGCGAAGGTGTCGGTAAACCGGGCCGCGATCACAACTGGCTCGGCTTCAGCATGTGGCTTGCCGGCGCCGGCGTGAAGGGCGGCCAAACGATCGGCGCGACCGACGAGTTGGGGTTCAAGGCCGTCGAGGACCCTTGGCATGTCTCCGACTTTCACGCCACCATCCTGCATTTGATGGGTCTTGACCACACCAAGCTCACCTACTTCTACCAAGGGCTCGACCAGCGCCTGACGGGCGTGCGTGGCGAAGTCATCCGCAAAGCGCTCGCCTGACGAATGGGTCGATGTCGACTCATTGACATGTGCCTGCACGATTCCTAGACTTGCTAGTGAACCCGCGGGGCCGCGGGCGTTAGAAAATGCTGCTTTCTCTCAAAGCCGGCCCTGTCTGGCGAGGAACAAGCCGGGCGCTGGCCGCTCTCGCTGCGATCGTCCTTTTGCCGGCCGGGGTTGCCTTCGGCGCGCCCGACTCAGCCGAACCCCTGTTTTCAAAAGACGTTCTACCCATTCTCGAGCAGAAGTGTTTCCAGTGCCATGGTGAGGGGCAAAAGGTGTCCGATCTCGACCTCAGCTCGCGGGCCGGAATGCTCGAGGGCGGCGTTCACGGTTCCGCGCTCGTTCCGGGTGACGCCCAGCAAAGCCCGCTGTATCTTCGCGTATCGGGAATGGAGGCGCCGGTCATGCCGATGGGCGGCAGCCTCAGCGACGAAGAGATCGACGTACTTCGTGAATGGATCGATCAAGGCGCGAAGTGGGATGGTCCCGAGACCGAACCGGACTCGCCCCCAAGCCCGGCAGTGACTGCTCGGCAGGCGAGCATACCCGAAACCGAGATCACCGAGGAAGATCGCCAGTGGTGGGCTTTTCAGGAACCCGCGCGGCATCCCGTACCCGGTGTCGGAAATCCGCGATGGAGGGGCCACCCGATCGACGCGTTCATAAAGGACCGACTCGACTCAGACGGGCTTCTCCCGGCACCACTAGCCGACAAGCGGACTCTGATCCGTCGTGCCTATCTCGATTTGATCGGGATCATTCCCCCGCCTGAAGAAGTTGATGCCTTCATCGCCGACCGCTCGCCAAACTCTTTCGAGAAGCTCATCGACCGGCTGCTAGCCTCTCCGCACTACGGGGAGCGCTGGGGACGCCACTGGCTCGACGTCGCGCGTTACGCCGACAGCCACGGCTACGAGCACGACTTCGACTACCCTCACGCCTGGCGCTACCGTGACTACGTCATCCGGGCGTTCAACCAAGATAAACCCTATGACCAGTTTATTCGCGAACAGCTTGCCGGGGACGAGTTGGACGAAATCACCTTCGACAGCTTGACGGCCACCGGCTTTCACCGCATCGGCCCCCGCGTCGGCTTTCGCGAAAAAGATAACCCGCAATATCGTTACGAGTATCTCGATGACATGATCGGTACGACCAGCCGGGCCTTCATGGCGCTTACCGTCAATTGCGCTCGCTGCCACGATCACAAGTTTGATCCGATCCCACAGATTGATTACTACCGGATGATGGCCGTCTTCTTTCCGTTCGTGAAGTACGACTATCCTCTGGTCCCGCGCGGCGAAGACTCAGCCTATCAGACCCGAAAAGCCGCGCTCGAAGCTGAGATCGAACCGCTCAAGGCTCGAGTTGCGGAAATCGAAGCTCCCTATAAGGAGGCAGCTTTCGAAAAAATGGTGGCAGAGTTCCCCGAGGATATCCGAGAAGCCCTGCGGACACCAGAGTCCGATAGGACACCCGGCCAAGAGCTGCTGGCCGAGCAAGTGCTCACGTTTCGGGTGCACGACGTGAGCGACCTGCTTGATGACGAGCATCGCGCCGAAGTCCAGGAGATCAACAATCGCATCGAACAGCTGCAGGAAAGTCTTCGCGACGCGGTCCCGATGGCGATGGGCATTCGGGATGGCGACTATCGTTTTGCGCCGGATGGTCCCGGCGATGAGCCACTGCCGGGAAAAGGGAATCGAGAGGTCTACAACGTGGAAGGCACCTTCCTTCCTGAACCGGGCAAACCCTACAACCCTCCCAGTACCTACTTTCTACCGACTGGCGACTACCATACGAAGGGTCCCGAAGTGCAGCCCGGTTTCTTGCAGGTGGTTACCCGTGGTGATCCTCCGACCACCGGTCCGAAGTCCAGCGGGCATGCCTCGACTGGTCGCCGTCGGGCGCTCGCCGAGTGGATCGCTTCACCCGATCATCCGCTGACGGCGCGCGTCATGGTCAATCGCATCTGGCAGCATCACTTCGGGAAGGGCATCGTCTCAACCGCCGGTAACTTCGGCCGCACTGGTCAGCGGCCGACTCACCCAAAGCTGCTGGACTGGCTGGCCACGGAGTTTGTCCGTCAAGGCTGGAGCATCAAGCAGATGCACCGGCTGATCATGAGCTCCGAGACGTACCGCATGGCATCCGACTACCATCGGGAAACCAACGCCAAAGCCGACCCCAACAATTCACTGCTATGGCGTTTCCCCCAGCGCCGCTTGGAGGGAGAAGCCATCCGCGACAGCATCCTGGCGGCCAGCGCGAATCTCAATTTGGCTCAGGGAGGTAAACCGTTTTTTCCGCCTGTCCCGGAGAGCGTCTGGCGATCGTTCGGCATGGGCAAGTGGGTCCTGACCAAAGAGGGCCCCGCGGTTTGGCGTCGGAGCGTCTATTCCTACTGGAAACGAGGCCTGCGCTACCCCATGTTTGACGTTTTTGATCAGCCGGACCCGAACGTCACGTGCGAGCGTCGGAACACGACGACCGTCCCCACGCAAGCTTTGACGTTGCTGAACAACGAATTCGTTCTGTTGCAGGCCGGCTACTTCGCGAAGCGCGTTGACCGCGAGGCTGGTCAAGATCCGGGGCTCGCTATTGCCCGGGCTTATCGCATTGCGCTCAGTCGCGAGCCGACTCCCAAAGAACTGGAAGCGAACGTGTCGTTCCTAACCAGCCAAAGAACCTATCATGACACCCGTGGACACGCATCCCCCGATCTGGCTGCTTTGACCGACCTTTGTGATGTGATGTTCAACCTCAACGAGTTTGTTTACATGAACTAGCCAAGTCATGCGGTCACTCCCGAAAAGCGATCACCGAGGCAACAAGAGGCAGTTTGTCTCGCGGCGGGACTTCCTGTTCGAAGCCGGAGAGGGTATCAGCGGCTTGGCGTTGGCCTCCTTGCTGGCCGAGAACGGGCTGCTGGCCGCCGATCGAACGCCCTGCGCGGATTCGCCGACCGTCGATTCACCCATCGCCCCGAGAGCGAGTCATTTCAACCCTCGGGCCAAGGCCGTCATCTCGCTTTTTATGAGTGGCGGCGTCAGCCACGTTGATACCTTCGACCCTAAGTCGATGCTCACCAAGTATCACGGTCAGCCCTTGACCGGGAAAGGGCCCGTTCGGGTCCGTCAGGGGTATCCCGGGCCGCTCATGAAAAGTCCGTTTGGGTTCAAGAAACATGGCGAGAGCGGCATCGAAGTATCCGAGTTGTTCCCCAACGTGGCGGGGATGGTCGACGACCTGGCCTTCATCCGCTCCGCCCAAGGCCGCTCCAATGACCACGTGCTGTCGCACTACGAGATCAATACCGGCTCGCTGCTGATGGGTTTCCCGAGTGTCGGCTCCTGGGTGACTTACGGACTGGGTAGCGAAAACCAGAACCTGCCGGGGTTTGTCGTGATCTACGACTACCGCGGAGGCCCGTTCAGCGGCCCCGCGAATTGGAGCAGTGGATTCTTGCCGGCGGCTTACCAGGGCACGGTGTTCCGCGCCAGCGGCGATCCCATTCTTGATCTTCACCCACCCCCGGAATACGTTTCCCCCGAGCAGCAGCGCGCCCGCCTCGACCACCTGCACCAGCTCAACCAGGAACACGCCGACCGCTATCCCGGTAGCACGGAGCTGGCGGCGCGGATCGCGTCCTATGAACTCGCCTATCGCATGCAAACGTGTGCGCCCGAGGCGGTTGATCTGTCCAAGGAAAGCGAATCGACCAAAAAGCTCTACGGGCTCGATGATCCTACTACCGAGCCCTTCGGAAAACAGTGCATGTTGGCGCGCCGCTTGGTGGAGCGCGGAGTGCGGTTCGTGCAGCTTTATAACGGTGCGATGGTGATGCAGAATATCGACACCTGGGACGCGCACACCAACCTCGTCGAGAACCACACGCTGCACGCCAAGGAGGTCGACAAGCCCATCGCGGGATTAATCAAGGACCTCAAACATCGAGGTCTGCTCGATGACACACTCGTCATCTGGCATTCCGAGTTCGGGCGAATGCCTATCTCGCAACGCGGCGTCGGACGCGACCATAACCCCGGCGCCATGACGCTATGGATGGCGGGGGCCGGCATCCAGGGCGGACAGGTAATCGGCGCCACCGACGAGTTTGGCTACAAGGCGGCCGAGCAGGTCGTGAACCACCACGATATCCATGCCACGCTGCTCCATCTGTTGGGCTTGGACCACGAGCGCTTGACGTACTTCTTCAACGGCCGCCACTTCCGCCTTACCGACGTTCACGGTGAGCTGATCCCACAGATCGTGGCGTGATGGCGCCCGACCAAGGTCATCACAAGCTGCGGCAGTAGGGACCGGCGATCTCGCCGGTCCAGGGCTCCGCGGCCACATCGGCGCCCTGAGCTTGCCCCCGTGACGGCGTCCCTATAGCGCCGCGCGGGCTTTCCGGCGATCGTGTTAGCAGCGTTACTCGTCGCCATCCGTGCTCCCGGCTGCCGTCGCCTCAGTATCGTCTTGTGTTGGACAACTCTCTAACCTTGGCGCACTCCACCAGCTTGCTACCCTAACCTTATGAGCAGATCTCAATATAGCTACGACTTCACTGTGCTGTTTGAACCAGCCGAAGAAGGAGGGTATGTTGTTACCTGTCCGGCTCTCCCTGGTTTAGTGACCGAAGGCGACACTCTGGAGGAAGCCCTTTTGTATCCTGTGTGAGCCGGAAGTCCAAATCGGGAATTCCGGATCAAATTCCGTTCATGAACTCCAGGGTCCTGAAGCCATGGTTCGTCGTGCTCGCGATGGTGTTGACGATCGCAGCATGCAATGGCGACCCGGAGCCCGATGATCCTGCACCCGCGCCACAACCCGAGCCCGAGAGGGTGGACGCAACGATCGAGGAGTACGCGGTCGAGGGCGAGGACTGCGACGAAGTCCGTACTGCGCTGTTTCCCGAGGACGGAAGCCACCCCGGGAAGATTAACTGCGAGCCCTTGATTCCGCGTTTCGGCTTCTCGGCTAGGACAGACACCGATGGCAACTGCGTGCTCACCCTCGGCAACGTGGACACCAGCTACACCATCAGGATCCGGGTACCGAAGTGGGATGCACCCCAAGGCGCTGACACCCGCTGCTTCGACAAGTTCATCGAAGATCTCAGGCGGCACGAAGACGCGCACGCCGACGTTTGTCGCGAGCACATGCCCATGAAACTTGAGGCAGCCAAGGCGGCAATCGACGGTCTGGACGTCCC
Organism: Bryobacterales bacterium; assembly: GCA_965248205.1. Lineage (GTDB taxonomy): Bacteria > Acidobacteriota > Terriglobia > Bryobacterales > UBA6623. Next base: position 2,647,295 of record CBDFIS010000006.1, on the reverse strand, counting down.
CTTAGAGGGCGAGTGCGAGGTCGAGGAGGGACAGATCAACCTCTCCGAAGCGCAGGAGAAGCAGCTGGACGAGGCGGTGGACGCCGCGCTCGCCGCCGCCCAACCCTACAAGGACGCCTGCGAGGCTCTTGACGGCGCTCAGGACGCGATCGACGAAGACGCATCGCTGGACGCGGTGCTCGACTGCGATTGTCCTTAGGAGAGCCTGTGTAGCGCGGATCTAGGCGGGCGTGATCCTCCCCCCTTCCCGCTACCGTGTCGCCGCCCGCCAGATCCGCGGCCTTTATCGCGCCTTGGCGCCACGCGTGTTGGTCTTCAGCCGAAGTTCGCTTTCAGATCCACCCAGCGTCGCTCGGCGTGAGACAGTTCGCAGGCACTGATGACCTCCTGCGCGGCCAGGCCATCAGAGATATGAGGAAGGTGGGGGACACTTTCATGCCTCACGTCCGCACGTCGGACGGCAGTCACAAAGTCAGCAATCAGCCGGTTCCAAGTATGCTGCCCTGACAGAAGCGAGGGGGGCTGGCGGTCCGACGCTTCGATCTCTAACCTCACCGGATCGGCATCGTCAGCGCGCTGCCTGAAAACATTCACTTCGTTCGACAGTGTCACTGTTCTGTCCTTATCTCCCCCTTGTCGGAGTGTCACCCATTCGCTGCTCAGAATCAGTGTGCCTTCCTCGCCGCAAATCGTGATGCGTCGCTCCGGCTCCCCTGGAGTAAGAGTCAAGCGAAAAGCCGCCAGCCCCTCACCAGTCATATGTGTTAGGACAAACGCGGAGCTGTCGGAAGGGATCGATTTCTCCTTAGGTGCGCCGGCCCGCGACCTCAAAGCGCAAACCACGCGCTGGAAGCTCCAGCCGGTGAGAAAGCGCACTCGATCAAATTCGTGACTGCCAACCTCCCGGAGTGATCCGCCCACCTGGGACCAGGGCCTTAACCCGGGGCTTTCTCGCATCCGCCACTCGCTGCGGATGTCCAGCGGTCGCCCGATCTGGCCCTCCCGTATGGCCCGCCAAGTTGTCTGGCAGCCCGGCGAATAACGCCAGTTGAAGCTGATGGCGGTGACGGTGCGAGCCTGCCTGGCCAGCGATGCCATCTCCCGAGCCTCGGGCAGATCGAGAGCAAGCGGCTTCTCAACGAGGACATGGCGCTGCTGCGCCAGCGCTTCGGCAAAGGGACCCTGGCGGACCACCGGGTCTGCCGTGATGCTAATGATGTCGACTCCGCCCCGCTCGATCAGCTCGCGCCAGTCCTGATAGATCTCTATATTCGGCCCGTCAAGGGTCGCCGCCAGCTTCTCGGCCCGAGATCGTGTCCGATTCCAGAGCCCGGTCACGGCTACGTCTGGTAGACGTGAATAGGCTGCGGCGTGGCACTGGCCGGCCCGGCCAGTTCCGACGATCCCTACTCGCAGAGTTTCCGCCATCGCGTTTTGGCGCCTATCCGTTCCAAGGAAAGCCGGCGTTGAGGCATCACGCGGATTCGTCGGTACCGAGCGGCGTCATCCGTGGGCCGCTCGCTCACACTCGCCGCTCGGTGCTCGACGCCCTGGGCAGCAGCCTTCGTATCTCATCGAGGTTAGCGGCGTTGCCGTCCATCAGCTCGGGCGGCAACTCCAGTTTCATCACCTCGTCGATCTCGGAAAACACCTTCCGAAAACCTTCCCTCATGTAGTCGATGATCTGCTCGCTCGTGGCCGTCGGCGCCTCCATGACCACGGAGGTCTCGTCCACCACTTTGGCGGCTTCCGGATAGTCTTCGGGGTTGTAGACGTGATCAGCCGGCCACGGGCGCCGCCACGGATGCCGGGCTTCGAATTCTTCGGGCCTTGTGAATATGGGCATTGAGGGCATTGTGAAGTTCACCCATCGGCGGCAGAGTACACCTTCGGCGCCGAGTGCGGCCACCACTTTGGCCCGAAACTCCGAAGGGGCAACATCAAGTCCGAGTTCTCGGGGATCGAAACGCACCCGATAGAGGTGATACACGTGGCTTCTGTCGGCGGGCACTCGCGGCGGGGTCACGCCCGGAATCTCCTCGAGCTGCTTGCTGAGGCGCTCGCACAAGGATTGTCTTTCACTGTTCAACTCGTCGAGCCTTGCCAGTTGCCCTCTGGCCAGCGTGGCAGAGGGAATGCTGCAGCGGTAGTTGTAGCCCAAGGTGAACTCAGGGAACTTCAGCTCTTCCCGCGGCTGGTGAAACCTGACGTGAACCCAGAGACCGGCCGCGCGTTCAAAGAACTCTCGATGGCGAGTGCTGAAGAGACCGGCTTCGCCTGCCGGAAGGTTCTTCATGCCGTTTACGCTGAGTCCCGAAGCATCCCCCAGGCTTCCGACGGGCCGGCCCTTGTAGACCGCGCCAGGCGCGTGGGCTGCGTCCTCGATCACTGGGATGCCGTGTCGCCCGGCGACGGCATTGATCTCGTCCATATCAGCTGGTAACCCGTTTAAGTGGACTGGGAGGATGGCTTTCGTGCGGGGAGTGATCTGCGCTTCAATCTGGGCCGGGTCCATGTTGTAGGAATCGCGCTGCACATCCACAAAAACCGGTACGGCTCCCTGATGGAGAACGACAAGCACGCCCGCCATGAACGTGTAGGCGGGGACGATGACCTCATCACCCGGGCTTACGTTCGCGGCCCACAGCGCCATGTGCAAGGCATCAGAGCCGGCGCCCACGGCGGAACAATAGTCGACGCCTATCCGCTGCGCCCACTCCTGTTCGAGGCCCACCACCTGCGGAGCGTCGCTACCCCCCACTTGTTCCTCTCGTAATACACGGCACAATTCCTCGAGCTCTTCCTCGCTGTACCTTGGCCAGCGCGTCCGCTCGATTTCCTCGGGCATGGCCGGGGGGCCGCCGAACACCGCTAGTTTTTCTTTCACAACCACTCCGCCTTTGACTGCCATGCTGAAACCCTCCTTGCTAGAAACGGTCCGGGCGTCCCATCACTCTGCCTTGGCTATTCCTACAAATAGTCATTGCCCATCCGGCCTCCTCGAACGCCCTTCGCCTGCGGCAGGACAATCCGATTAAACCGCCTTGGCGACCCGAGAGTCAATGATTCTTTGAGATCGTGGCTCCTCGCAAAGAAAGAAGCGGAGCTGCGGATGGAAATCCGCGGTCGGCGGAGATCAGCGGATCCCCGAGCCTGCGTCGCCCGATCTAGGCGGGGCCACAAACGCCGCATTCCTGGACTCGGTACGCACCCGCCAAGGTCCACGGCCGCTTGCTTTTGTGGCGCACGCTCTCAGCGTGCCGCGTCGAGACTCTTCTCGACGCCTGGGGGGACAGCTACGCAGTTGCTTCTCGTAGCGCGGCCAGGTCTTCCATTGCGCTCATGGCACACCGCTCGCTACGACTGCCGTCGAGTTCGGCGTACACGGGCCATTCGTAGCGGGCCGATCACGCCGACGCACGATCGCGAAAACTCATTAACTTAGAGCGCACCCAGCGGCATGCCATGCGCTTGCATTTCTGCTGCGAGTGCGGTTTGATGTGGAGCATGCGAAAACTGCGGAGAGCGGCATTCGTTGCCGGTTCATTCACCGCCGTACTTTTGCTGAGTGCCTGCGGGACGATCGAGGAGAAAGCGGACATGGCGGAGTCCAACGAAAAAGAGTACCTGGTCTATTTCGGCACCTATACGGGGGAGGAGAGCCAGGGAATTTACGTCTCACGCTTCGATGCCGGGACAGGCGAGGTGACATCTCCCATCTTGGCGGCGGAAGCGACTGACCCTAACTTCCTCGCTGTTCATCCCAGCCGGCGCTTTCTTTACGCAGTCAGTCGAACGCAGGGTCAAGGCGGCCAGCCGATCGGCACTGTCATCAGTTTTGCGATCGACGAAGTCACCGGTAAGCTTGCTTTGTTAAACGAGGTATCTTCCGGCGGTCCGGACCCTACTCATCTGAACGTGGATCGGACAGGGCGCGCCGTGGTCCTAGCGGACTACGTTGGCGGTTGCGTCTCAGCCTTGCCCGTGGATGAGGACGGGCGGCTCGGTGAAGCCTCGGCATTTGTGCAGCATACCGGTTCTAGCGTGGATCCAGAACGCCGGAAAAGCCCGCACGCGCACTCGGTGAACTTCTCTCCCGATAACCGCTTTGTGGTCGCGGCCGACCTGGGGCTCGACAAGCTGCTCGTCTACCGCTTTGACGCGGAAGCAGGGTCTTTAGTAGCGAACGACCCGCCCTTTGCACGAGTGGCTCCCGGAGCCGGGCCGCGGCACTTCACGTTTCATCCTGGTGGGAAGTTCGCCTACGTCATCAACGAGCAGCAATCCACGGTGACCGCGTTCGCTTACGCCGCTGAGCGCGGTGCGCTTGACGAGTTGCAGACGATCTCGACCTTGCCAAAGGACTTCGCGGGAACCAACTCCACCGCCGAGGTGCTCGCGCATCCCTCGGGCCGCTTTCTCTACGGCTCCAATCGTGGCCACAACAGCATTGCCGTCTTCGCCGTGGACTCGGGCAAGGGAACCTTGACGCCCGTCGAGCACGTTTCCACGCAGGGTGAACGGCCGCGCAACTTCCAGATTGATCCAACGGGCCGCTATCTGTTCGCCGCCAACCAGAGTACTGACAATGTAGTCGTTTTCCGCATCGACGAGGAGACGGGGCGCTTGTCGCCTAACGGTCAGGTGCTCGAGATCGACTCTCCAGTCTGTGTGCGCTTTGTGGCGTTGGACTGATGGTCGCTCGCCGGTTAGGGCGCGGGCGCGGCGGTCATATAACTAACGTCCCTTGCATCCGTGAGCGCTTTGCGGTTTGATAGTGAGCACGTCAAGTTAGAGCAGTAGCCCCCAGCGCGTGGCGCGGCGGTCGTTTTGCCGACACTTGCGGCCGTTTCGTGTGTTTTTCCGGACAATCTTCCTATCGGTGTGTCCCGGGGGGACAAACACTCCTGTTTGTCCTAGCCCTCGCCAGATCCGCGGCCGTGTGATCAATCCGCGCCTTTCGACCGAATGGCAATCGCACGTGATCGATCTTGATCGGTCGCTAGTCGCCGGCGCTCATTAGGATCGAGACGAGCTCTTGACCACCGAAAGCCGTTTCTGAAACCGTGAGGCCCATCAGTTGGAAACCTTCTTCTCCGGTTTGGTTTAGCTCTTTCTCCATGGTGCTTGTTCGGGTCGTCGCGAGGAGTTGATAGGAATAGGTCTTGTGTGGGCTGCCGATCTCGCGCTGCAGAATGACGACGACTTCCCGGCCTCCAAACGCCGTTTCGGCAACGGACTGGTCGCAATAGCGAAACCCGTCGGCGCCGGCCTGACCGAGCTCTTTCTACATGGTCGATGTCTTGCTCGTTGCAAGCAGCTTGTACTCGTAGCGCTGATTGGCCAAGGTCTTGGCGGACTTGCGCATAACGGCGACCACTTCATTTCCGCCCAACGTGGGGCCGGTCATCGTGGCGGAGAACTCATAGCCGAGCGCCGCGGCTTCGTTCATCTCCTTCTGCATCGTCTTAGTCTTGTTCGTAGCAAGCAGCTTGTAGCTGATTCCTTCTCCGTCATCCTCCACCGCCGTTAGCGGTTGCGCTGACACAGCCGCGGAAGCCAGCACCGCAAGGCAGGTAAATCGAGCAACGAAGCGCACTAGTCTCATGAGAACCCTCCATTGGATTGATGCGAAGAGGACGGATCTGGTTTCTGCGTGTCCAGGTCGATCCCCATCCAATTCGAGAGGGATCTGGGCATGGATTTGTCCCGGCGCTATGTGCGACCCGCGGAAGGCGGCGTTCCGCGGTCCTGGGCAAATCGCCGGAGGACATTCTCGGTAACCCTGGAAACCGTATTGTCGTAGCCGTTCCACGACAGGCAGCCGCGCCAGCAGATCGATCCGGCGGCGAAGACCGCGCCTCCCCTCGGATAGTCCGTGTAGGTAATATCGGCCCGCACGAAGCGGTGCGGCTCGCCGGCTCGCTGCGGGTCGCTGACGTGTGCACCATCGCGTCCGCCGGCGAACCAGAGATCTTCGTCGATCGAGGGGTTCGCAAATTGGGTCTTGAAACCGATCGACGATGCCAGCAGGAGCGTAGCCTGAGGCGAACCGAGCTCCGGCTCGTAGCGATCGAATTCGTATCCGGCAGCGCCCCAACGGACCTGCAGCGACGGGTGGTCGCCGATGAGCTCTTCGTCACCGATCCCCTCGAAGATGAAAGCGACGCGCGAGTCGTGGCTATCGGGCATCCGCTTGAAGGGGACGCCATCTTCGAACCCGGCCCCGGCCATCCCCACGCCCACGAGCCGGTTCGGGGGTCGACCGCGGTTGCGCCACGTCCCGCCCGGCTCGCCAGTCATGCTGTGGTACCGCTCGGCCGGATGGACCTCGAACGGCCAGCTCGTTCCCCAGCGGCGCAGCTCCATCTTGTGCGGCCGCGCCGGATCGACGCTCACGACACCGAAAAGGCCATTCCCGGATAGGTACATGAAGCGGCCGCCCTCGTCGAGATACCTCTCGAGCGAGTCGAGCATGCTTCCGGTCCAATACTCGTGGTGAGAGCTGGAGATGACGACGTTATAGCCGCGGAGAAGCTCCGGCCCCTCGGCGTTCAGGTCGTGGTCGGTAACGAAGTCGGCCTCGAAGCCCTTCGCGTGGAGCCAGTCGACCAAATAGAGGTCGGCGGGGAAACGGGGTGGGGTCGCCATGACCCGGTAGCGGAATTTGGGACGCATGGTGAGGACTGGCTTACGGTAGGAGCCATACATCACCCCGGAACCGTCGAGATGGCGATCATAGAGGCCGTACAGTGCGTTCTCGTCGATGTAACGGTAGACGTCGCGAAACAGAGTCGGGTCGGCGTAAGGCGTTGCCGACGCCCAACTCCCGGTCGCGCCTTCCTGCCATGCACCCACTCCGATATCGGTGAAATTGGCGTAGCAAACGTACGTCATCGTCGACATGAGAACCGCTATTTTCGAGCCGGCGACGCCGCGGGGCGGTCGCACGATGAACGGCAGATAATCTTCGTCGGAACCGGCTTGAAGCCAGGCGGCATACACCCCGCTCGGCAGGTCGGTGGGGATCTCGAGTTCGAAATCGACCCCCCAGCCGGCGTCCTCGAGGTCGTCGCGGTGAAAGTGGATCGCTCCGTACTCCTCCGGAGCGAGCCGGAAGCAGGTCTCCTTGCCGCTAAAGTTGTGGCCGGTAACGGCACGGCCGGGCATGTTCACGACGCGTCCATCCCGATCGTTGGCTGACACATCTTTGGCGACGTCCGAGTCGACATCGCGGCTGAAGTCCCAAGCGCCGACGACGTCCGCTCCCAGGCCGTCGAGGTCGTCCGGGGCGGCAGCGAGTCGTGCGAGCTCGGCGACGCTGAGTGAACGCTTGAAGAGGCGCGGTCGGTCGATGCGACCGTCGAGATGGCGGCTGGTGCGGCCATCCTCGTCCAGAATACCGGCGAGGGCGAGCGGCACGTCCGAGGGAGCGCCGATACCCCCATCCAGCGAGATCGACACCGGCGGTGTCTCGTCGCCGGGCCAGGGGCGAACCGGTTGCTGCCAAACAGTCGCCGTGCCGATCTTTGCATCGACCGTGAGCGCAACGGCATACCATTCCCAACGTCGCAGTGGCCCGGCGGAAACGCGCACGGGTTCCGAGGAGTCTCCTGCTCCTAGGACGAGCTCCAGCGTCGCCTTGTCCGAAACGGCGAGGGCCCAGCCGGCACCGGCGTACGGATTGCCCATACTCGCGATGGTTTGCTCACCGGCGTCAGGGTTCGTCGGCTGGACAAAGGCAAAGAAGGTGACTGCCCCCTCTAGCGTGACGCCAGAGAGCGGAAACTCCACATAGGAGCCGCTGCGGATGTCTTCGTGCTTGCCGGGCTTCGATCCGTCGATCGCCGATGGCACGACCTCGTGCTTGAAGCCCGGCCCCTCGGGGTTGGTGTCGCCATGAATGAGCCGCACTAGCCGTGCGTCATAGGTGGGGTGATCGCAGCTGACCATAAAGCGGATGGACTCCCCCGGAGCCACGCTCAGTCGATCGGTATACCCGAGCAGTCGCATAGTGAACCTTTCTAGACTGCTTTTCTTACCACCTGATGGCCGAAGCACGCAATAGGCCCGCAATTACTGCGTTGCGCTTGCCCGCCGTGCCCGAGGTTGCCGAGCGCGAAAAATGGGGACTGCCACCAATTCGCTCGCCGTCATGGCCCTCGAAACAAGGGACTCAGCCTCAAGCGAATTGGCTGGCTGTACCCGATTTTTCGCGAAGTTCACTTTTGCCATGGGCTTCTAGCGTCGCGGCCGGTGAATTAGCGTGCGCAATTCTGAAGCGCCATCAGCGGTTTTCGAATTCCGAAATCCGAATGATCGAAACGACTTGGCCCAGCAGAGGTTTTGAACATTCGTGCTTCGAATTTGTTTCGTATTTCGTGCTTTGCTTTGGTTGCGGCCGAAGGCCGCCTTACGGATTCCTGACTAGAAGCTATCTCATAGATAGCACGGACGAGGCTTGGTCCTCAGGGCAGTGGCACACCACGCCCCGGGCTAATTGGAGAAGGACGCTCCAGCGAAGGCTTCGAGGGCCTCGCCGGCCACTCCACGGGTAGGGCGTTATCCGGTCTTCTGGCTGGCTCTGACTCTATACTGGCCGACAAGGGAGGATTCAGCTCCTCCAAGTACGTGATTTTGGGCCCGGCCCGCTGGGCAACCCCCGTACCCCGGAAAGCGTTTAGGAAGATCGTCGCGACCTGCCGCGCGGTGACCCGCCCCGGCCACCGGGATCCGTCCCTGTTGACTCCGGACCCTTGGGTCTCCGGGTACCGCCCGGGCTGGGATGCCTTTCTCCTTTTCCAGGACCCTTCACATTACCGCCGCCCGAACGCCGTCTGCGGGAAGGGGGCCGGCGCGGTTCTGTGGAAAGATCGGTTACCGAGTCGAATCCGGGCATCCGGCGTCGAGTGATGGCCGAGCCCAGACTGCGCTCGATGGCTCGCACAGCCCCGGTGTCCTCCCTCGAGACGAACGTGTAGGCCCGGCCGCTCCGTTTGGCACGGCCAGTGCGCCCGATGCGGTGTGTGTAGGCTTCGGGCGTGTTCGGAACGTCAAAATTAATGACGTGCGAGACCCCGGCGACATCAATGCCCCGGGACGCAAGATCGGTCGCCACGAGAATGTTGAAGCGTCCTTCTCGAAAACCGCCCATGGCGCGGTCCCGCTGCCCCTGAGACATGTTTCCCTGTAGTGCAACGGCATTATGGCCCATCCTGATGAGTTGGACACTCAGCCGCCGCGCGCGGTGCTTGGTTCGCAGAAAGACAATAGCGGAAGTGAACCCGTCGTTAGCCAGCAAGTGCTTGAGCAAGTCGATCTTCCGATCCGCCGCGATGAAATAGAGGGCGTGTTCGATCGTGTAAGCCGGCGTGGAGTGCGCCAGTTCGACGACGTGGGGGCGCTGTAAGAGCTGATTGGCCAATACGCGGATTTCGTCCGGCATAGTGGCCGCGAACAAAAGGTTCTGGCGCCTGTCCGGCAGAGCTGATAGGATGCTCCGGATGTCGGGGAGGAAGCCCATGTCGAACATCTGGTCGGCTTCATCGAGAACGAGGATCTTGATCTGCCCCAACATCGCCTTGCCCTGCCGCAGCAGGTCGAGCAGCCGGCCGGGGCAGGCAATGACGATATCCGGTTGATTGCGCAGGGCGCGGACTTGCTGGCGCTCGGACACACCTCCAAAGACCGTGACGGCCTTGAGGCGAGTGAACTTGGCCAGCTTTTCGAAATCGCTGTGGATCTGCATGGCAAGTTCCCGAGTGGGAGCAAGGATGAGAGAGCGCGGACCGGGCCGTCGCTCGGAGAGCAACCCCTCGATAATCGGCAGTGCGAACGCGGCGGTTTTGCCGGTTCCGGTCTGTGCCAGGCCGAGAATATCGGAGCCCGCCAGCGCCGCCGGGATAGTCCCTGTTTGAATTGGCCACGGCTCGGAAAAACCGGCCTCGGCAATGCCTCGCTGCACCAGGGGCGCCAGAGAGAATTGGGGGAACCCGGCGGCGGGGCTAAAATTTTTCGGTGACATAAAAAGAAGGAATTCCTCCTGCGGATGCACGAAACACATACGCGTGCACCGCGATCATTCGAACCTATACAACAGTGACAGGCAGAGACGAATAGAAACGGCGCGATCCTGGAAGGAGTCCTGTTGTGCGCCGCGGGCCGCGAGACGGCGGCCAACGAAGTAGTAAGTTCATCGTAACAGCTCGACCGCCGCAGCGCCAGCAGGCAGCGCACTGTGGCCGCCTTCGGCCAGATGCACGAGTCCGTACACCGCATCGCGGCGTATTTCCATGGATTGGATCTAGGCGACCTCCTGCCTCCAGGGGTTGTGTCAAGAAAGGGCGTAGATGTGGTCCCGCCCCGTCCAAGTTACTTCCGCGATTTGGGATTGTCGGACGCCACTCGGTCCGCTTGAAGGGGCCAAATCCTGCCTAACGGCGAAGGGTTGAACCATCACGCAGACCGCTTGCACTCAAGGCCGAGCAAGGACCACCGGATTCGCTTGTCGCTGGGGTCGCCGGGCGCATGGTGCTCGACGCCTTGCGGCACCAGAGTGTTTCCTCACGTGTTTACCCGGTAAACACCCAGTAGGGTTGGGCAATGCTCAACGCCGTGCGGCACCAGAGGTCTCCTCACGTGTAGGAGGGATTTACCGGGTAAATCCGGCATGCCCGGCGGTCCGACCCTACGCGAGTGGGGACGACTTCTCAGGAAGTGCTGGATCTGCAACCCGCCAGGTAGTCGGCCAGGATGATTTTTTCGCTAGGGGGGCACCCAGGGAACCGGATTCGAGATTGAGCACGTCGTAGAGGCTCTATGGGCCCCTGATGGACCTCCAGGGGACAGGGCATAGGCGGTACGGACTCAGGAAATCCCGGTGAAGCGGCCGGCGGCCCGGGGGGAGCCTGGCTTCCGGTCGACTTCCTGGCCCGCCGAATGCTGACCCAACCAACTGACACCGATGTGGTCCATCCGCATCCATTCGGCGCTGCGACTGAAATGGTTCCCATGCCGCCGATCGCTGGAAATGCTTGCGTGGTACTTGAGACCGAGTAGGAACACGGCTGAGCCAAGACAGGCGCGCCCGCAACAGCCAGCACCAGTGACCCCCACACAACACCAAGTTTCCGGGTCAGCATGTCGCTAGTTCGAAGTCTGACTATGAGGGGGATCCCACGCTCGACCAACTGCATGGTCAAGAAACTTCATGCTGATCAGGGGCGCCACTTCTGGAAGACTGCAGCGCCCCATGCCCAGTAGCCGGCGAAGCTCTGGCGGCTCCAGTTGCACGGACTTAGAACAATGGGGATGACTCACGCTTGGCCAGATTCATGGCGGTGAATGGCTTGGGGCAACTCCCGTCTAAGCAAAATTTTAAATTCAGAAAATTGGAGCTCGCTGGACGGGGGCAGACTTCAAGCCCGGCCAGGTAGCGCACCGCGCTGGTCATGACGAGAGTCCGGACCCGCCACACATCTTACCCTTCGAGACGCCGTAGCATCTCTTCTAAGCTAGGCCCATTTCCCTTGTTGTCTGCGACCTTCCCTCGTTTTCGACGCCTCAGAAGAAACCTATAAACAGCCGCGAGAGCTAATGCCCAGCGGCTCGAATAATTCATTGCATGCATCGTCGTTTTTCGACTCTTGTTCACCGCCTTGGCCAGTCGACTCGCGGAATCCTTGTAGTCCGGTCGGACGGTTAGGACCTCGAGGAGCAAATCGATGGCCGACGCCCACTCAGAACCCTGGAGGGCATCGGTGGCCTTGGCATAGCGGTCCTGCAGTTTGGTCTCGAGCTCGGCTCGTTTCAGTGCTAGTGGCCAACTCTCGTTCTGGGGATCCTCATCGATCAACCATCGGTAGCTGGCACAAGCTTCTTGCCAATCCTCCCGCTGCTCTTGGACCTGGGCCGCAGCGGCTGCCTGCTCGATCGCTCGCCGTCGACGCTCCGTCTTGACCTTGGCAACCTCGTCCGACAAACCCGCCCGCTCATACGCTGAAATCGCCAACTCCAGGTCTTCCGCTTGCAGCGCCTCTGCAGCACGGTTTTGCCAGATCACCGAGATACGCTGATGTGCTGTCACGTCCCCCGGCGAAAGCTGCAGCACTCTCTCGTACGTGTGCAAGGCTCTCTCTTCTTGCCCCGCCTGATCCAGATCCTCACCCTTCTTCAGCAGCGCCTTCACCATCGGGGGCCGGGCCGCCTGCTCGTCGACGCGACAAGCTTCCTCCAGTTCTTGGAGCCCCTCGTCAAGCCGCTCGTTGTCAACGAAGATGCTTGCCAGCATCAACCTCGCGGTTAGGTGGTTGGACTCCAGTTGTAGCGCCTCTCGCAACTGGGCCTCCGCTTTTTCCAGGTCGCCCTTTTCACGATAGTACTCGCCCGTCCGGCAAAACGCCTGTAGAATAGGGACACCCTGACCCAAAGAACCTAAGATCTCATCGGGCATAGCCACACTCCATACCTGCCTTAGCAGGGATTTCCTATTTGGGCCTTCGGCTGCTACATGGTACACCCTCTCCTCTCCTGAACACAACGAATTTACTGCGGGACCCTCCAGACGGCAGGCTCAGCGTCCGACAAGGCCAACTGGCTTCTGCGTAGACGAATTCTCGGACAACCGCCGAAATGCTGCGCGAGCGGAAGACCGTGCCAATGCCTGGGAAACGGGCTTCCCGGACACCAGCTCGAGTGGTTAAGGATAGATCCCCATGCTGCCATCTAATGACCGGCCCCTTCGGGGGTTGTAGAATGCCACGAGATTGAAGTTCGGTGCCCTGAGATAACACCTTTGGGCTTTCACTCGATGGCGACGGTGACGAGGGTGCTGGTCTGTCCGGCGATCGAGACCGCTACCTCCACCTCACCCTGAGCGACGCCTTGGGGTACGACCGCATTGACTTGATAGAGACTGGCGAAGGTTGGCGTCAGCCCGGCAAACAGAATTTGGGCCGCCAATCCCCCGATCGTCACCGTCACCCAGGGCGATCCCGGTGCGGCCGTTCCGCTAGCGACGGGCGGGGTGACCTCGCCTAGTCCCGAACAGTAAATGATGACCGCATCACCCTCTTTCACGGGATTCGCCTGGGTGACGGTCTGAAAGTCTACATTCTGAATCGCGCCGGGCCCAATGCCGGATTGATTTTGCGTAAACACTCCCGGCCGGGCCACCATCACAGACACGGGTTCGGACACCGAGACGCTCTGCGCGTCGGTGCGACGAACCAGCAGCGGCAAGCTCTCGTTGAGCCGGTCTGTCAATTCGAAAGGAACAATCGCGTTGACCTGATCTTCCCGGGAGAACAGTAACGGCAGGCGCCGTCCCCCTAGGCTGATTTCCGTTCCCGCCAGTTCCGTGGGGAGAGGAAGGCCTAGCGCCGCTTGACCCGCTGAAATTGGTTCCGTAGAGAGGTTTTGTCCAAAGATCGAAACGATTGTGCCGGGTCCCAGAGGATCCTGCACAAAGCTAGCGCCATGTACGATACCGCCTTGGTTGACGCTGGGGGCCGGAGTCGGGTTGGGCGCCACCGAAACCGCCTGCGTCAAGCTGGCGCTTATCCCGCCCGGGTCAGTGGCGGTAACCGTAACAGCGGCCATCGACTGCTGCCCGACGTTGGGGACGTTCCAAGTCGCCGTCCACAGACCGTCTCCGGAAGACGCCAGCGCCAGGCTCGGTGAACTGATGTTGGTGAAATCCACCACAGCGGACCCTGCGGCCATGGGGTCGCCGCAGTCATCGACCACCGCTACTTCGATCGCGGCCGGCCAGCCGGCAGGAATCGGGGCGGTACCTCCGAGCAGCTGAAACACCGGCGCCACCTCCGACCGGGCGCAGCCGTTCTGGCGGCGTTGAGAAGCCTTCAGGGTCAGCGGGCCGTTCGGAGCCACCGCTAACACGAGGTTCACTGTCCGTGTGGAGTTGTCATCAAACGAAAAAGTCGTCGCACCACGGTAGATGCCAGGCGCCAGACCGGCTGGATCGACTCCGACGTCAATCGTCGTCGGCTGGCTGGAAACCACAATTCCCTCACTGGGGGATAACCCAAACCAATCAGCGCCATCCGAGGTCGACAGGCTAGAGGTGAAAGACCGCGGAGTGGATGCCAAATTGAAGATCTGGATCTGATGTGTCAAAGCCTGCGCGAGGCCGACGAAGCCGCTCGAGAAAACCAAGCCCGTTGGTATGACAAGCGGCCCCGGGTTGCTCTCGCCCGCCAATAGATTCAAGACCACCGTCACGAACCGCGGTGAGCCGGCCGCGTCGGGAGCCGTCACCTCCACTAACCCGTAATAGACGTCAGCCGCCAGCCCGGTGGAATCGACGATTACATCGACCGGCGGGCTCATCAAAGCGTCACTCGTACCGCTTGTGGGCATCACCGATAGCCAATTGCCACCTGAGAGCGTGGAGGTCAACGTGTCCCAATCCATACTTCCCAATCCGCCGTTCAAGACTCGGAAGCTTTGTCCCGGCACCGCCCCGCCACCCGCAACCGCGGTGAACGTTAGCCCCTTCTGAGAAAGCTGCAACAGCTGCCGACGGCTGCTGATCGCCATGGAAACGGGGGCAATGTGGCACGTACGACATGTGGTCTCGGGTGCGCCGTTGGCGGGACTCGAGATGATCGTTTCGCCGAGATAGGTCCCAGCAGGCAAGCCGGTGGGGTCGGCGACCACGTTCAGAGTAGCCGGGGTCCCCGGAGTTACTTCCCCCACAAGCGGCGAGACCGACAGCCACGGCCTCCCTGACTGCGTGGAGAAGCCAACCTGGAACGTGAGGGGGTCACTCCCTCCGTTCGAAATGAGCAGCCTCTGTGTTGCAGCTCGGGCTTGCTGAACGAATGAGAACGATAAACGGTTTGCCGTCACATTGAGTTCCGGCTCCAGTTCAGGAGGAAGTGTAATGTTGTCGACCCCTGATTCGCGTGGTTCCCCGCCGGTGGAAACGTCCATCGAGATGCGCAGCGATGCCACGTTCTGTTGGACCTCGGCCAGCGGGGCCGAGCCTGAGATCAGCGTCCAAGCCTCCGGATCGTCAAACAAAGCCGCCTTGGTCCTCCATATGCCGACCGGACCTGGGTCTCGACTGGTTTCGTAAACCGTCCCGTTCGCACCCCGCAGAACGACGAACGTCCCTAGTATCGGTGCCGGCATGCTGGGGAAAAGGAACTCATCCCATTGGACCCCAGCAAAGAGGGCCAGGTCTCCTGTGAATTCTGCTGGCGCTTCGACGACCAGGCCACCGCCCCCGGCCACATTATCTATCGCAAAAATGAACCCGCTGGGATTACCCCCGGTGGGAGATATCTGCAGTTCCCCGCCAAAGAGCTCGACAGGACCCCACCCTTGGAAGGTCCCATCGTCAAAGTCAGAAAGCGGAGGCGAAACCTGAGCGTGCGCCGCGCAGCACACAAGAACAGCAGCCACCACTAGACGAATCTTGACTCTTCTGCTTTGCAGTGGAATTCTCCGATTTCAGTCTTCTGCCGGCGCAATTGTACACCCCCATCTGCTGAAACGCAACGCCTGATTTCGCGGCATGCAGACAGCCGGGATCAAGGCTCGCCCGTCCTTTTTTCACGAAGCTTCTCGTTAGTCTTGTAGTCTGGTGAAGGTTTAGCCAATCACCGGGTACATCCTACACCCTGAGCAACTTGATACCGCTGAGCGGCTGCCACCAGCTGCAGGGTGTGCTGGTGCCTGAGAAACGGGCTTCTCGGACATTGGCATAACCGAACTGAACGAAGCACGGCGATAGATTCTCCCGAGTCGGCCAAGGCTTACCGATGGCCAGAGCGCCGGATTGGCATTCCTCCCGAGTGACGGTGAACTCGGAAACAATGGGCTTTCAGTGCTGTCCGGGGAAAGTCGCGCCATCGGACGGTAAGTCTCGACCGTTCAATGTCTTATGGCCTGTTTTGCCCGGGAACGATTTGAAATCCCGAGGCCGCAAATGGTCGCCTGAACGGAGCATCCGGACGCGGCACAATGAGGGATGAACCTTGGCCGTACGGTTTTCTCCCAACTGATCGAGCACCTACCGAGCAAAGAGTTTCAGAAATGTGTATCGCGCTACCGCGGCGATTCCTATCTGAAAAGTTTCTCCTGCTGGGATCAGTTTCTTGCGATGGCATTCGCCCAGCTGACCTATCGGGCAAGCCTCCGCGACATCGAGACGTGCCTGCGTTCGATGCACGGCAAACTCTACCACATGGGATTCCGCGGCAGGGTAGCGCGCTCGACACTGGCCGACGCGAACGAGTCGCGCGACTGGCGGATCTACGCGGACTTCGCGCAGGTCTTGATTGGCATGGCACGGCCGTTATATGCCCACGACCCGATCGGTGTGGACTTGGACCAGACTCTGTACGCTCTCGACTCGACAACAATCGACCTCTGCCTGTCGCTGTTTCCGTGGGCGAGATTCCGCAAGCAAAAAGCCGCCGTGAAGATGCACACGCTGCTGGATCTGCACGGCAATATTCCCACGTTCATCCGCATTACTGGAGGCAAAGTGCACGACATCAACATCCTCGACGAGATCGGCCCGGAGGCCGGCGCGTTCTACGTCATGGATCGGGCCTACGTCGATTTCGAACGCCTCTTCGTGTTCACTCTCTGCTCGTCGTTCTTCGTCGTGCGAACCAAGAAGAACATCTTGCTCCAACGGCGCTACTCGCATCCCGTCGACAAATCCACGGGCTTGCGCTCGGATCAGACCGTCATACTGGCTGCCATCGAATCGGCCCAAGCCTATCCCGACCCGTTGCGGAGGGTCAGTTACTTCGACGCCCGGACGAACAAGCGGCTGAAGTTTCTGACCAACAACTTCGCGCTCCCGGCGCTGACCATCGCCCACATCTACAAGTCGCGTTGGCAGATTGAGTTGTTCTTCAAGTGGATCAAGCAACATCTGCGAATCAACTCGTTTTACGGCACCAGCGAGAACGCCGTCAAGACGCAGATCTGGATCGCTGTCTCGATTTACGTGCTCATCGCCATCGTCCGGAAACGCCTCGGGCTGGAAGCGAGTCTTTACCAGATTCTACAGATTCTCAGCGTTACGCAATTCGAAAAAATGCCCCTTTTACAGGCACTCCAGCCATCCGACTCCCCAAACGAATCCCCCTATGACCCCAACCAATTGATTCTATTCGACTTTTAACCGGACAGCAGTGATGGGCTTTCAACCTCGAACCCGACCACCGCTGTTCCACTTGGCTGTATAGTCGGCTTACCGTCCTTGTGGCGACCTTGAACTGCCGCGGCGTGTTCACGTAGTTGGCTCTATGCCAATTCGGTCGTTCACCGCACCGCGGAATCGCTGCCTTCATCCCCAGGTACTTCTCCGTCGGCTGAACTGCAGCGGCCCCCTTTGCCGCTGGTCTGATACTCGGGCTATCTCGACTTCAAGTCAAGAAAGGTGGTTAGGGCGTTATACGGCGACGTGGATTGCTTCCGAGTGGGCGACAACTCGGGAGTTGAGGAGCTTAACCCTAGCCGGTTAGAGAATTATCCAGCTCGCTTCCCAATTTGGCCTGGAGCGGGGTAGTGGTCAAGTACCATCCCACGCAATGCTGACGTTCCCGCCCGCCTGATCTGTCTTAGTTTTCGACCCACTGGCATTGGCACAATGGTCGCAGGCCACCTCCGGGTTAGCGCTAAGATGAGGTTATTTTGTCGATCTCTCTTAAGGCTGATTCGTCCTCGCAGTACTGACTGCGTGGTGTGTGCAGCAGCACGTTCTTCGACGGATAGCTCCGGGACACCATGGTAAGAGCGCGCTTAGTCCTCCTGGCGTACTGCAGTCTGCTGGTGCTGCCAGTGGCGGCAGAAGACGACGATCACTACTGGCCACAGTGGCGCGGCCCGTTGGGGACGGGAGTGGCACCACACGCCAACCCACCAGTGAAATGGAGCGAGGTGGAGAACATACGCTGGAAGGTCGCACTGCCCGGCACCGGCCATGCGACCCCCATCGTCTGGGGCGATCGCGTCTTGATCACCGCGGCCGTACCTTACGGTGATCCTATGGAACCAAGGTACGACAGCGCCCATGGCGCGCATGACAGCGTGCCGGTGACCCAGCGTCATCGGTTCATAGTGCTCGCCGTCAGCCGCCGCGAGGGGAAGATCCTCTGGCAGCGGACGCTGCATACGGGAGTGCCGCACGAAGGTGGCCATTACAGCGGAACCTTCGCATCCCACTCGCCGGTCACCGACGGCGAGCACGTTTTTGCGTTCTTCGGCTCGCGTGGGATCTATGCTCTTGACCTGAACGGCGAGCTGCAGTGGAAAGCAGACCTCGGTGAGATGCAGACCAAACACGCGCACGGCGAGGGTAGCTCACCAGCGCTCCACGGCGACACGCTGATCATCAACTGGGATCACGAAGGCCAGTCATTTGTGATTGCCTTCGACAAACGCACCGGTGAAGAGCGGTGGAGGGTCGGGCGTGACGAGGTCACGTCGTGGGCAACGCCGATTGTCGTTGAGCACGGCGGCACGCGGCAGCTCGTCGTCAGCGGTACCAATCGCGTTCGAGGCTACGATCTCGCCACCGGCGGCGTCATCTGGGAATGTGGCGGCCTGTCGGCTAATGTCGTCGCGTCACCCGTTTCGGCGGACGGCATGGTGTACGCCGGCAGCAGTTACGACAGGCGGGCCATGCTCGCCATACGCCTCGACGGCGCCAAGGGCGACATCACCGGAACCGCGCAGGTCGTGTGGAGCCGCAGACGAGGCACGCCCTACGTACCATCGCTATTGCTGTATGGGGACTCGCTCTATTTCTTGCACCACTATCAGGGGATCCTTTCACGGGTGGACGCAAAGACCGGTGAAGAACGGACCGGCCCGTTTCGGCTCGGCGGCATCCGCAACGTGTACGCCTCACCGGTGGGCGCGGCCAACCGCCTTTACATCACCGATCGCCAGGGGACAACGCTCGTGATGAGTCACGCTGACGTACCCGAGATATTGGCAGTCAACCGGCTCGACGAAAGCTTCAGCGCCTCGGCCGCCGTCGTTGGCGGCGAGCTGTTTCTGCGCGGGGAGCGAAGCCTCTACTGCATCGCCGAACAGTAGTGCGCCAGCCCATCCAGGGAACGGCGGAGGAAACCGCCTTGATGGAGTCCGCCGGGTTGAGCTATCCGATCGTAGCGCTGCCTTTCCGGCTCGTCCGATTGACTTCTGAGCGGCTCAAGCAGGCGTTAGATAGTGGTAACCGGGAAGCGTCCGCCTCAGGGTCAGGAACCTCGAGCAAGGAGCGGTTGCCGTCATAGGCCAGCCGCCCGACTACGCTTTAGAGCCACTGCCCGTGTCCAGGTCTGGGAGCACCACACTGTGACTCTCGCTGTGCCTGAACAACGGACTGCGGCAGCGCTCGCCGGCTTGGCTTGTAGGGATCCGCAAGCAGCCAGACGGAGTTTTTCGTAGTCCGATGGTGATGAAGAAGATATCCGACGTGTTCGAGGTCAGGGCGGGAGTTCAAGAACGTTATGCCGACGTGGTGACGCCGAGAGCTCTTGAGGTTCTGGCCGAAGTGGCCGGGCTGGACAGCGATCGCAAAGCTGTGATGCAGGCCAGACTGGAACGCCGACGTCGGCGATCTCAGTAGGGTAGGATCCACTTTCTCGACCTTGAATCCACAATCCCTCGGAGTGGGATCAAGGTCGCCGACGCTCGTGCTGGGCAATTTACCGGCTCCGCGGTCCCCGAAGATCTGAAGTGCCAGTGGGTCCAAGGGACCGGTCCCGGTGCCAAACCGCGCGCGACGTTGGAAAGAAGCATCCGCAACGTTGAAAACGGGGGGGTGCTACACTGCTGAGCCACAAGCGGACCACCTGCCTCATTCCAGAAACCCGGGCTGCGAGTATATTGAAGAGGTTGGGGAAGGAATTGTGCAACTGCAACGGGCACTTGTCGACCTCGTGGGCCCGCCATAGTCCCTCTGCAATGAAGATCTCTTGTCGAGGGAGGTGCAGGTTCTTATTAGAGAGTGAAGAAACGGCCGGCACAGAGGCCTGATGACGAATCACCCATTCTCGGTCGTTGCTGCGTGTGAATCAAAACTAGAGACGGTTTACCGCTACCATGATCGTACGAAGCATCACTTGCACCGCTACGCTCGGTCGTTGGGCTACATGGACTGGGCGAGCCAGCCGAACCCGTTCCGGCGCTTTGAGGGCGCCCGGCTGATCCCGCTGCCCCTGCCCAGGATTGAAGCGGAACCAACCTACGACGCGAGCTTGGCGGCGGCAGCCGCGCCGGCTCCGATCGGCATTGAAACCATCAGCGACTTGTTCTTCTTCAGCCTGGCCCTTTCAGCCTGGAAGCAGGTGGAGGGACTTGATGGCCAAGTCGCGTCACGATGGTCGCTGCGCGTGAATCCTTCCAGCGGGAACCTGCACCCGACGGAAGGCTACCTGGTTTGCGGGCCCGCGCCGGATTTGGCCGAGTTCCCGGGCATCTACCACTACGCCCCTTTCGAACATGGTCTGGAGTTGCGCCGCCACTTGACCATTGACGAATGGCAGATCCTTTCGCCGCTTCTTGCGTCGGGGGCTTGCCTCCTCGGATTGACATCCATCTATTGGCGGGAGTCTTGGAAGTACGGCGAGAGAGCCTTTCGCTACTGCCAGCACGACGCGGGGCACGCCATCGGAGCCGTTGCGATTTCTGCAGGTAGCCTTGGATGGCGCACGCGCTTGCTCGAACGAGTGAGCACCCCAGCTCTCGAACGCCTTCTCGGCATCGACCAGCAGCAGGGCATCGAGGCGGAACACGGGGACTGCCTGCTCTTGCTTCATCCGAGTCGAGAGGACGTCCTGGATTTCGCTCCGCCTGAGACGCTGTTAGCAAAGCTTGGCGACCGAGAGTGGTTGGGCGAACCGAACCGGCTGAGCTCCGAACATTACCCGTGGCCGGTGATTGACGAGGTATCGGAGGCCTGCAGCTGGCCCGGCGCTGCCCCGGCAGAGGCTTCTGAGGTCCCCTCGCGACTTTGCTTGTCTGGCGAGCGGGGCCTTTCGGCCCACCGGCTGATCCGCCAGCGCCGCAGTGCCGTCGCTCTGGACGGACGGACTGCGATCTCTTGCGCAACCTTCTGCCGGATACTGCAAAGCGTCATGCCGGAAGCGAATCCCATCCCGTTTGCCGCCCTACCCTGGCAGCCTACCGTTTCTCTAGTGCTGTTTGTGCACCGGGTTAGGGGCCTGGCTGAAGGTCTGTACGTGCTGGTGCGTCATCCAGAACAACTGGAATCTCTTCGCCGGAGCTTCCGTCCTGATCTGATGTGGAAGAAGCCCGATGGATGCCCTCAATCCCTTTCACTCTATTTGCTCTCAGTGGGTGATGAAAGGGCGGTTGCCCGCACTGTGAGCTGCGGTCAGGATATCGCGGCGGACGGAGTCTTCTCGGCTGGGATGCTCGTAGCCTTTGACGAAGCTCTCTCGGCAGCCGGCCCAGGGATGTACTCCCGTATGTTCTGGGAAACCGGCGTGATTGGCCAAGTGCTCTATCTGGAAGCAGAGGCGGCTCGGATCCAGGCCACCGGCATCGGCTGCTTCCACGACGACGAGGTTCATCGGATCCTAGGGATCAACGACCACTCCTGGCAGAGCCTCTACCACTTCACCATGGGCGGAGCTGTCGAGGATCAGCGAATCCAGTCGCTTGATGCCTATTGGCACCTGCCCGACAACCGCCGGGCTGCATCGCTAAGGCAATCAGGACCGCAATAAGCTTCCCACTGTTGCCAGGAACTGGCAGTGAGGTCCACATGATCGATGAAACCTTAGAACGAACTTGCCTGGACTGGCGGTTCCTCTTCCATCGCGAAACTGCAGAACGACCCTGCGTCTGGCAAGGCGCGCGCCGAGCGAGAGCTCGCAAGAAGTTCGCGCATGGGGGCGAATTCGTTCAAGAGTTCGAAAACTTAGCCGTACGGACGCGCGGCACGTCGCGCCCTAGCCTCGCCCTTCGGCGCAAACACGCCTGGCTCCACGCAAGATGCAAGGTCGCGCTCTCGCACGCTAGCCACGATATTCCTTTCCGCTGTGATGTCTGGAAGGAATTTGCACCCGAGTTCCTAAAGATGATCCAGGAACCCGCTGGAGCTGAAAAGAAGCTGGGAGATCTCGTCGGCAGGAAGAGGGCTGCAGGCGGCAGAAAACCTGGCACGACCGGCTGCCCCAGAACTGAGATCGGCATGACGATGGCGGAGATGCCTCAAAGTCAAATGGTGACCTCGCAAACAGCTGATGCCGAAGGTCAGCAAGGACCTGGTGGGTAAACCCTTCGCCGTCAGTCAGGATCTAGAGATCAGCGCTCCACGGCCAAGTCAGGCAAGATCAGACCTAAGTGGCTTTGTTAGAGTGTGTTACGGATCAAAGATCCCTGGTTACTAGCGCGAATTCTACA
The DNA here is from genome assembly GCA_965248205.1 of Bryobacterales bacterium. Classification (GTDB taxonomy): domain Bacteria; phylum Acidobacteriota; class Terriglobia; order Bryobacterales; family UBA6623. The sequence continues at coordinate 2,624,870 of CBDFIS010000006.1, read as the reverse complement.
AATCAACATCTCTCCGCGCTCCACGATGAATCCGTCTGTGCAGATCAACGAGTCGATCCGTCAGTCCGTTCTCATACTCCCGCCACCTCACGCCGTCCACCCCGGGTGCAGCTTGTCGCACCGCGATCATCAATCTACGACCGAGCACTATGCAGTTCGTTTCGCGGGACTTAGTCCTGCTTCCGCGCGCGGAAGGCTTCGTACCAGTTCTGGACGATGTGGATCATTACGCGATCCAGTTTCGTGTCCTCCGCCTTGGAAACGAAACCTATGCCGACCTCGCCGAGCGGCGGGTGCGCGCCGCGAACCGATCACATCGCTGAGAGCCATGGGGAATTGAGCAGGTGCAGTACAAGGATAACGGCCACGACCGTCAAGGCACGACCGCCAAACGAACGGTCGCTTCGTGAACGATGCCAGTAGTACCAACAGCCAGCTGCGACCGCCCCCAGTTCAACAAACCACCAGCCGACCGGCAAAGCCCGCCACAGACCGAAGCCCAGATGAGTTACCGAGTGGGGCCACAGCGCCAGGTCTGGCGGATGCATCACGACATCGAGTACGAAATGCGAGAAAACGGCGACAGCCATTGCGGCCGCCACGGTCCTCCCCCGACGGAGGAAAGCCGCTCCGAACAGAATTGACCACACCACGGACATGACCAGCGAGTGAGACCAATCGATATGATCGAGCGAGAATCCGGGAGAGATTCCAGGGGTCAGTGATGCTTGCTCGATACCCGCGAGGACAAACGGGCCAAAGAGGATATCCAGAACACCCACCCCCACGAGGAGCCCCCAGGTGGGGGCTCTCGGCACTTGCGCTTTGAGAGCCAGCGCCGCTGCGAAATGGCCGGCGTACATCAGGTCTACTCCGAGTCCGTTTTCGATTTGCTCCGATCGAGCCATGCCAGGATCGGAACGGGCAGCAGGAACGACACGAGGACGAAAACTGCGAGACCGGTTTCAGTCATATCACTCCTTACTTTAGGGCACTCTTCCCGATACTCGTGGCTCAACGCCACTCATCAACCGCGCCGTTTACGGCGTCGGCTGCATGCCCTTGTCAAGCGAAGGTGTTATTCAGTCCACGGTAGTAATACGAGGTTCCCAGTGACCCGGCCGGTGGAGATCAGGCGGTGCGCCTCTGCCGCCTTGCTCAGTGGCAGCGTTTGGTCGAGCAATGGCTTGATACGACCCAGACGGACTTGCTCCAGTCCCCAATTGAAGTCCTCAATATCGCTAGCCATCGAACCGCGTAGCCTTTTCTGAGCAAAGAATAAGCTTCGAATGTCGAACTTGACTTCAGGACCGGCCGAAAAGCCAAAGGCAACAATAACACCCATTGGCTTTGTGGCCTCAATACTTTTGGCCAAAACATCTCCGCTTAAGTTGTCGATCACAACATCAGCACCGGCCCCGCCCGCCCATGCCTTGACGCGCTCGACGAAATCCTCTTTGCGTGTGTTGACCACAAGGTCTGCACCGAGCGTTTTGGCAAATTCGCCCTTGGCATCGCTGCGAACAGTCGTAGCGACATCTGCGCCCAATGCTTTAGCGACCTGAATTTGCATGCTGCCAGAACCGGAGGCGCCTGAATGAATCAGAACCTTGTCGCCAGCTTTCACTTCGCCAATCTCCTTAAGAGAATAAACAGCCGTCGCTAGAGGAACCGGGAGTGTGGCCACCTCTTCGGGCTTTAGCCCAGTTTCATCCTTGACAAGGGCGTAAGCAGGCACTTCCATAAACTGAGTATAAGTTCCTGAAATGTGCAATCCTGGCAAAGCAAAACTTGGGGCGGTAAGTGCAGGACGAATGTTGGTTTCGTCTTCTTTTTGCGGATATCCCGGGGTTACAATCACTCGCTCACCGATTTCAAAACCGGTAACTCCTTCTCCAAGATCAGCCACCTCGCCAGCAGCGTCTGCTCCTAGGATATGAGGGAATGGCAGTTCCGGCACAATGGACCCTTCACGGATATAATGATCCAAACGCTCGACCCCAGCCGCGAGCACTTTGATTGATACATGGCGAGGTTTTGGGCTTGGCCGTTCGATTTCTTCGTGCTTGAGTACATCGAAATCACCGAATTCATGTATGACTGCTGCTTTCATTTGACTGACCTCCTTTTTCTTTCTGGTTAAAACACTGAGTGGCGCCGCACACGTCAACGACTACGTCGGTCTTGGGTTTCGCAGGGCAACGACACAGAACCACCTCTTCTATGCTTATGTGGGTCGTCAAATCCACCGTCAACTCTCGAAAGACCACCTGCAAACGCTTCAAACAGACTCTTGGAACGCTCGATCTCCTACACCGGCGCGCCTCACTCCGGCTTGCGCACGAAGATCCACCACAGGTCGCTCGTCTGCTGAGCGGCGAAGTGTTGGATTCCCTGGTTATCCCAGATGTCGTAGAGGGGCTGGGGCTCCCACTTGTGCTTGATTATAATGAACTCCCCCGGACCACACCGCCTGAGTGCCTGCTGGATCGGGACCATAGGGTCGGAGTCCAAACGCTCGTCGGAGGCAAGCAGGTCGACGACTTCTTTAGGCTCCTGGCTCGTCCACTCCGGCGGCTCCCGAATCGGCGCTTCGTCGTCAGGCGCGGTGAGTCCGGCTCGGGCGGCAATCTCCTTCCGGTCCTCTTCGCTCAGTGGCTGGCCGGCGATCTCATGAATGCGGGCAAGTATATCGACCGCCGGCCTGTTGGTTATCTTGGCAACGCGCTTGAGGCTGATGCGTGGCGGCATGAGACGCCGCATCAGCGGATTGTGCAGCCGTTGGAAGTCATGCGGATTCAGGCTGACGATGTAGTCAAGCACGTCCGGATGGAGCGAGAGGGCCTTTGACAGGCGCGAGTTCTCGTCGACGAGCAGGGGCATAGGGCTCTCGTCTCAATGAAAGTTGTAGCAGACGGATCGGTCAATCCCCGAATGCAGCCATATACGAATTGCCTCCTCAAGCGGCTATCTTGCGGCACTCGGTGGCACAGGTGCGGCAGGATTCGGCGCATCGCTGACAGTGGTCATGGTGGTGGTCTCCACACTGCTCGGCGCACCAGTCGCACACCTGAGCGCAAAGAGCACAGATCTCCTTTACGTTTCGGGTATCTCTCGCCATTGCGCTGACGCAGAGCTGACAAACCTGCGCACTCGTGGCAGCACACCGGGCAATCGTTGTGGCTCGGCTCGCTCGCCATGCTCTTGATGCACTCCTCGCAGCGCAGGATGCATTCCTGGCAGGCCCGGATACATCTCAGGTAGGTATCGTTCAATTGCGTCATGAGTAGGACCTCCGATCATCGAAAGCAAAATCTAGTTATCCCAGCATGCATCAGGTGGGAAGCACCCTTCGTTCGCAGCAGGTTCGTCGTCGCCAGCTCCTCTTCGATGCGGCGGGCATCGAGTCACCTGGGTGTGCTCGTCAACTGATGAATGACAACGTCGGGCCGGGCTGTTTGGACAGCCTTATTGAGCCTTTCACTGTCAAACACATCGCACGGAACCGAATTAGCTCCCTCTGTGCGGAGTACACTGATTCCCTCCTTTGAACGAGTTATCGCGGTCACCTGGTGACCGTCCCGGATAAGCAGGGGAACCAGGCGTCGGCCGATCACCCCTGTAGCGCCAGCGACAAAGACTTTCATGCCGGTATTCCGGGTGCAAGCGGGATCGACAACTTCCAGCACTCTAGGACCATTGATTACGCCGCGCAGAACTCGAACGGAATCCATTGTGCCTGCTGCGAGTGCCACCATGTGTGAAACGCGCCCGAGCGTTTCGTAGCTGAATCGATGATTCGCACGGGAACAACGACTCGCAGTGGATCCTCGTCGAATGGATACGGCTTCAAAGCGATCCGTCGGTCACCAGCAGGCCGCACCTCAATCGTCACCCTATCCAGCCAGCTTCCACGAGGGACTTCCAGCAGGTCGAATGGATCCTCACCAGGTCCCTTGGCTTCGCCGGACAAGGGCGGGATGAGTGGGGAACCCAACGACAACGATAACCCATCCAGGAGTTGAAGCAGCCGGACATTCGGTTTCAGGTTTTCCGGGTCGACCCACAATGCGGTGACCGGGTTCCCCCGAAGCCGGGCGGTGAAATCGGCCTGCTGCGCTTCGAGATCAGCGACAAACTTGCGGGCTTCGTCGATAGATCCCGCGACGAGCTCGTCGGGAGGACGCTTCCAAAACAGTGGATGAAGAAACGCCGGATCGGAGTCAGGTTCAGTCGTGGCGGCGTAGAGCCAGTAGGCATGAAAGCTGATCAGCAGACTGACATAGGGATGCTTCTCGCTGAAACGGGGAATGCCCCGCCGCCAGCGTTCCATTCCCGCCTGCTGGTTCTTCAGCACGTCAGCAAGATCCAGCGGAAGATCGTCAAGATCCCCTAGCTCTGGAATTGCCTCCCATTCCCACCAGCCGTTGTCGTGTTCAGCAATAGCCAACACCGTCTCCGCACAAAGCTGCTCGGGATAGTGCGCCTCGGCAAAGTGCCCGGGAGCTGCAAACTGATCATTTCCCCAGTGGGCCGCCAGATACCCAGCGACACCCCCATGATCCGGCTGACTGACCAACCAGGTTTGGTTATCGCGGCGAGTTTTCAGCACTGCACTTGACTCCTTTCCCGATGGTGGACCCGACCATGACGGTCCAATTCTACCGTTTCGCGGATTGGTGTTGGGAACAAGCCCTTCGTTGAGCTATCCGATCGTAGCGCCGCCGGGATTAGGGTGGATCCATCTGGTATAACTAGACCACCAAGGTCTACACCCACGTGCAGAAGCGCGGCGGTCGGGGATGAGCAAACCCAAAATTCTTGTCACGTCGGCGGCTGGCCGAAACGGTTCTGCCGCCGTATTGGAGCTTCTGGGAATGGGATTCCCTGTCCGCGCATTCGTGCGGCGAAATGACGCTCGCTCGGAGACGTTGCGCAAAGCGGGCGCTGACATCTTTGTTGGCAACCTGTTCGATCTGAGTGATCTGCGAAGCGCGCTCGTCGATGTCCAGCGTGCCTACCATTGTCCGCCATTTGTCCCCAACCTCCTCCATGGAACGATGCTTTTCGCACTCGCCGCGGAAGAAGCAAAACTGGAAGTCGTGGCCCTGATGAGTGGGTGGAATCCACATCCAGCTCACCCAGCCCTTGTGACCCGCGAACACTGGATCGCGAACAACATCTACCCATGGATGCCGACAGTCGACGTCATCTACGTCAACCCCGGTATTTTTGCATTTATGTATTTGTTGGGTCTGCCCGCGATCGTGCACTTTGGCATGCTCGTTGGGCCATGGGGTGATGGGCTCAACGCTCCGCCCTCCGGCGAAGACATTGGCAGTGTGGCGGCAGGAGTGCTCGCTGAGCCCTCTCCTCACATTGGCAAATGTTACCGTCCGACGGGACCCAAGCTCATTTCGCCCCACGACATGGCGGAGATTCTCACCGACGTGGTCGGTCGCAAGGTCAAGTACCAGGACGTGTCGCTCAAGATGTTTCTCAAGGCAGCGACGGCGCAGGGAGTCTCGGCCTTCGAGATCGCCCATATTGGTTTCTACTTCGAGGAGATTCGTGGTGGTACCTATGCGGTCGGAGCGCCGACCGATCACGTTCAAGAGATCTGCGGCAGGCCACCGGAGTCTTTCGAGACGATTGCTCGACGATACATCGCCCAGCCTGATCTGATCTTCCCTGGCCTGCGCGCCGGCACGAAGCTCGAGGCTCTCGCCTTCATGGTCAAGATGATGCTGACCCGCGCGCCGGATCTGGATCGCTGGCGGCGGGAGCACGGTCATCCCATGCTGCGGGAGCCTGTGCTCGCGCACGACAGTCGTGACTGGCGCGAAGCGGCAGAGAAGAAGCAGCTTCTCCTTCAGCCGACTTCCGGAGTCAAGCCCAAAGCTAGTTGACAGTCTCCACGGCTCCTGGTCATTGCGCGTTTGACGGACCTCGTGGAGCGTCTTGGCCAAGAACTGCGGGTCTCCGAGTCGAAGCGAGCGGAGGCATGAGAATGCCTTAAGCTGACGGGCCGTTCTCTTCTGTGGGCCACTTTTTTTCGGGACGCGGCCCCGGACTGCGACGTGCTCAATGTTTGCTGGAACGTACGGTGGGATCCGGATAGAAAAAGCTCTCCGGAATTTCGACCCCAAATCGAATGTCACGCAAGCGCGTTTGCTGGATCACCATAGAGCCGCTGGGATCGCCGCCCATGATGGACCTTTGCACAAACGGGACCTGGATGCCCTGGACTGTGCGGTAGTCCTGAAACTGTCGAAAGGCGGTCATGAAACCAGCCTTCTCTCGGACGGTGTAGCGCATGTAATCGACTAGCTTCGTCTGCTGGTTGACCCACACAACGTACTGATCGAAGTCTTCTTGCGGTTCCGGGGAGTTCCAGGAAACCCAGGAAACAAACAGCAGGTCGTAGGGGACTTCCCCGAGAGCTGTTTCTCCGGCGTAGGAAATGATCCCCGCCGATGGAAACCGGAAGGGCATTTCGAAGAAGTATTCCATAGTGGGGAGGTGGAACTTGATGTCGCCATCGGGCACGAATCGGACAGGCTCTCCCGGCTTCTGCTTGTAGGTGGCCCAGTTTTGGATCCCCCAGATCTCGCCTTGGCTCGGGCCTTCCAGAAACTCGATGCGGGAGACGTCGGCGCCAAGCAGATAATGCGCTCTCATGAGCTGTCTGTTCTGCTTCCAGGGCATCAAGAGAGCTCGGAAAACCGGGTTGGGCCACTCGTCGGTCATTGTCACTGCGGCGACCCCGTGGGCTTTCCAGCGCTCCCGTCCGCCGTGGGCCTCCATAGCCGCCGCAAGGATGGCCCGCCCCTCCTGCACAGTCTGGGCGGTCACCCCAGTTTGAAGCATTTTCTCCGTTCGGATGTCGACGGGGAGGTTGATCAGGGAATAACCCACCAACACCAACGCCAAGAGGATCAGGATCGTAAGCAGTCGGTTTTTGCGCCTCATATCCTGCCCCCTGAATGATGGCTCTGCCTTTTGCCCCCTGGAGCTGTTGCGCCGCAAGCCGTTTAGCCCGTAGTCTAACTCGTTGCTCCAAAGACATGAGCTGATGCTCTGTTCGGGATGTCGGCATCTGGTGAGCCAGCGTCCTGGATCAAGCCTTCGCCGTTAGAACGAAGTCGCCTGCGGCGACGGACGCTACGCGTGGGCAAACCCCGTGGCCGCACTCTTTTCACGATCATCTTGTGTTGGAAACAAGCCCCCGCTTCAGGCTCATCTTGTATTGGATAACTCGACCACTTGAACAAGCTCTTGAAACAGGCTACGATAGGGGCAACCATGCACGGCCCGAAAACGTCGCAAGACCCGCGACAGCGAGCCAGTGCAGCCCACCTTCAACCCACTGATTCTAAAAGAGATCTATTTAATCCCCATAGGTAAAGTGCCGCGTCCGCGCCAGGCACAGGCGACTTCCTTCAAACGCCCTTATCCAAAGCAACCCGGCGATCGGCATCTTACCCGACTCGGGCCTCCCAGCGCCGGGTTACTCCAGATAAGGTTCTAACGTTAGGGAAGATCTGGCCAGATCAGGGCCGCACGGTCGTCCCAATGGACTAGGGGACTACGCGGGCACCAGCCGGCGAAATCGGGCTAAGTGGCTTTGCTGGAGGATGCTATGAACCAATAACCTGCGGCTGGCGGATGCACTCGCAGAAGTTCGCAGGAAGTTGAGCTGTCTACCTGAGTGAAATGACCCGCTACGATTTCGACCTTACCGGAAGTTTTCCACCAGCATCAGATCGCTCTGGGACTGATCGAGTTGCGAGTACAACATGAACCGGCCATCGGGAGAGATGCTTAGGCCGCCCCAGACGGACACGCTAGGCGGCATTGACGTGATAGTTTCCACACGCTCAGTCCCGAAGTCGAAAAACCGGGTTGAGTAACTCGAGTCCGGAATATCCTGATTGGGCGCCTGAATGAAATAGATCCCCTGGGGCGTTACAGAGAAGTTGGGGACACGTACTGACTCAAGCACCTGGGTCTCTTCACCTCCGCCTACGGGAACTTTCCAGAGGCTCGATCTGACCTGGTTATCTTTCGTGTAGTACACAAATTTGCCGTCGGTTGATTCGAACGCCACGAGGCCATCGTCGTCCCGCTGACGAAAATCTTCAGTTTGAGCAATGAACCCCATGCAAAGTGGGGAAGCTGCGGAACTGCAAGGAGAAGCTGCGGAACGGCAACCGTCTCAGGGATGGACAAGCGTTCCATCCTTACCGAATGCATTCTTTACGGAACTGCTTAAGGATGGAAGGGACGACGAGGTCCGAGGCCTCTCGTTTCGCTCGTACAGTTAACGGGGGCAGGTCAGCCTTCCCCGCTTTGCATGGGGTTCATCGCTTAAACCGAAAGTTTTCGCTACCTGGATCCCAAATCGTCCCCGCGATGTAGCGCTCCGCGCTGGGCGTGTTGTTGAAGTAGTAGACGGTCACCATCTTGCCATCCGCCCGCTGAGCCGTGCGGGGATACCCCAGGTCCCAATTACCCCCGTCGTCACGCAGAACAATCTCGTCGCTCCAAGTCTCTCCGTTGTCGCTGCTCAGCTTGGCGCGGATCCCGTACGGCTCATCGCGGAAGCCGTAGGTGATCGCCAGCCGCCCATCCTTGAGCTTGACGAGGCTCGGCGGGTTGCCGCGACCTGTGTCCGGTACAGGGATGTTTTTAAACGTCCACCAGCGGCCCCCGTCATCGGAGCGATAAGCCTCGATCCAATGACGCCGCCGGAAAACGGTCAGGATGCTGTCCTTCGACAAACGCACAGACGACGGCATAATGGCGTAGTCTTTCCCCGGCGGCTCGGGACCGATGTAGGCAACCAGGTTCCAAGTTTTTCCCCCGTCGCGTGTGCGAACGCAAATCGGCCGGCCTTCTCGGGCGTTTGGTTTGGACGCGGTGACGAAAGCCGTCAGGTCGTGCTTGCCGTTCACGAGATAGTCTGTGCGAGCCGCGAGCCCGGCTTCCCCGAAGTCCGGAAACTTGAAGGGCCCCGACCAGCTCTTGCCGCGGTCATAGGAGTAGTAGAAGCGCGACGGCCCGTTCTGGTGGCTTGCCATGCGGATTGTCATCGCGAAGTCGGGATGCGTGAAGTTGATTCCTCCAGGACAATCCGTCGCCGGCTTTCCCCCACTCTCGGTCGGAACGTTGGCCATCTTGGTGCCAGGGGGAGGCAGCAGGCTTTTCGGCTTTTCGAGCTTCCACGTTTCGCCGCCGTCGAGGCTGCGCGCGAGAAGGTGCTCGGCCGGCCGCGAGTAGTCAATCGCGTGACCCCTTTCGCTGTATTTGTAGTGGCCCGCCTCGAACCCGACCACGATCTCGTCGCCCCATGCCCACATGCCATGGTTGGCCGGCCAGCCGCCGAAGCGCCCTTGCTGCTGGTAGACGATGACGTTTTTGATGGTTCTGGCGCCGTTGTGCTCGGCGATGGCGACCGCTCCCAGGCCTGCGATAACGGTCGCGATAGCAATGAGTTTTTTCATTTGAGGACTCCCAACCTTGCCTCGCCTCGATTCGTCGAGACCTTGCTTGGCCAAGGCGCCGCATCGCCCGACGCCGGATGCCGTGCCCTGGGGCCTTACCAACCGACGAATCGGTTTGCGGCAAGCGTGGACGCTCACGCCACGTTCGGCGGCCAGACCGGTCTTCCGCGCTAAGAGGTGACCGCAGTGCATAGACCTTCGACACCAAGAACCCTCGTCGAAGGCACGGGTTCGAGCTCACCGTAAACTACATATACCGTCCGAACAGAATGATATCTACCTAACCGCCATCGGCGGTGAAGGTTGGGAGAGTACCGGGGTGGTTTTTCGGCAACAAGCTTTGTGTCGCTCATACTTAACCAGGATTTCCTTTTTGGCCGCTCTGGTACGGATAGGCTAGCCGATCCACAGCCGCGATGCAACGGTTTTGGCACTACTGCCGTGTTCGGTACTCCTTTCGCTGCCGCTCCGGCCTTCGAATGCTGCCCGATCGTGCCGTTCCACTGACCGCAGAGGGCTTTTTGGCAACACCTCTCAGCAGAGACTTCCGCTTAACTGACGTGGGCGGCCACGTCATTGAAAAAGCGTTGGCGTAGCCGGGCCGGGCCGCCGCTCCCGGGAGCGTGCTGTCCATCACAGCCACGCCAATTCCTCTTTCAGCATCGTCTCGATCAAGAGGGGCGGCCCGGTGCTCGACGCTGTGGGATATCAAGGGCCCAGCCCCTTGGCTCAGATCCTGCCTTGTCGGCTAGGGTTTACCGAAGCCGTCCCGAACCTAACATTCGCAACTTGACACTTTTGTGACGTTCTTGCCTCATTCAGACGACTGGGCGAGGGAGAACTCCAGAGACTTCCGGGCGTCGCGAAGTAATTCGCCTTGCAAATTTTACGGGTGGATTCGTCTAGCGCCCTCCGATCGCCAACTCGGCCAAATAGATTGCCGTGATCGGGTTGCCGGCACTGTCTTTCTCGTGACTCGAATAGTAGGAGACCCAGGCGCGGGTCGGGCTGAGCGCGACAAATCCCGGATAGGAGTTGTCGCCATCGCTGGGCAGATCGAGCAGCTCGTTGAGGCGATCTTGGGCAAGCCAGGAGAGGGCGGTCCGCGGCCCCGCCTCGGTCAGCTTGCGGCCCCCGACAAGGTAGCGTGCCCCCCACCTAACCAGCAGTGGCCCGCCGATGTAGCGGCCCAGATCGGTCCGCGTCCACTCTTGATAAGGGGGCCGCGCCCGTACCAGCTGGGCGTTGCGTCGTCCGCCGCCGCGGGCCACGGCGAGGATCGAGCCGTCGGGCTCGAACAGGAAGGCCGTCTCACCCCCGTAGCTCTCCTGAAACAGCCCGATCTTCCGCCAAATAAGTCCGTCGTCGCTTTCGAGCAAAGCTGATTCCACAAGTGGGTTGCGCTCCTCCCGCGTCTTGGTCTCGGCGAACTCGTGCTTCCGACGGCCGCACAGATAGGCCTTATCGCCGAAAGCCGCCGCCCGCCAAATATAGTGGCCATAGGTGCCTTCGAGCATTTGGAGGCCTCGCCAGCGGCTACCGTCTTCGGTCCACGCGGCGTACCCGAGGTGCTGGTTCATGTTGTAAGGCTCGGGGGAAGTCTCACCGCAGTACCACGTTCCGCTGTAGACGAAAAGCTTGCCCTTGAAAATCAGGAAGTGGGGGTCTCGCGTGTCTCGCTTGGGCACATTGAAGCGGTGCACCTGGCGCCACTCTCGGCCGTCACGGCTCGCAAGCACCCGGATCGAAGAGGTCGGATGCACCATGTGCCCATCGGGGCAACTCCGGAAGGTGAGATAGTAGAGGCCCTTGTAGCGGATCAGGTCAGTGAAGGCATTGTGCTCGCCGTTGTGGAAGACACGCCGCACTGACTCGACCCGCAGTCGCGGAAGCGAGTCGGCGGCGGAGCGCAGATTCCACGAGAACAGCGAAGCGCATACGAGGAGAGTTGTTCCCGCGAAAACCAGCTCTTTTCTGCTGAGCACATGCATGTCGATGTTATTAACCGCCATTTATGAGATGGCTTCTAGTCGTGATTCGGGAGCGGGCCGAATAGGCAAACGTCGGCGCCCTCCTCAGGGACGCTGCCGCTCAGCGCGACCCGGCGGCGGCAGCGAAGATCGGCTGCACCCAGGCGTACTCTGCGTTCGAGGAAGTCACCTTTGCTCGCACATATGTGTCACCGGGTTTCAAGGTATAGACGGCAGGGTTGTCGAACGACGTGCTCAAGAGGCGGCCTCCCTGACCGATGAATTCCGTGGTGAATTCCTGTTGTTCGTCTTCTACAAGATAGACGCGTAGCTCGTTGGGCGCGCGACTCACATCGTCGAGCACGACGCCGGTTGACGCGTAGAACTCACCTGAATTCAGCGAGCTTAGTATGGCTTCGGTGGAAAGTTCCGGGGCTTTGACGCTCACCCAGCCCCGTCCGGGGTTAGAATACTCGGGTCCAAACACCTTAAACTTGTGCGCGTCGTCGACTGCTATTCCGTACACCTCGCGCCCCGCTGACAGAACGGCATCCCACATCTCCTCAAGACTTGGAAAGCCGCCGCCGCCGGCATCATTGGTTCTTGAATGACCGTTGTAGACCTCGAAGTGCTTTAATCCGTGGATCTGACCCAACTCGCCGGCCGTGACCGCCCAGCGGACGTTGGGGTGGTTCAGGGACGGGGTGCCTCCCGCCGCCCGAACCGCGTCGACATTCTTCTGTAACGTATCGACGACACTCGTACCCACTATCGGCTGGATCGTTCGATGGATATCGAGACCATTAACATGGATGGGTTTGTCGCCGAATCTTGGACTGATCTCCTCTCCGGAAATCAGCAAGAAACGATCCTCGGCGGCGAAGATTGCACTCAGCCCTGCGGTTGGGGTGACAAAGTCGTGGTCGGTGAGGACCAGGAAGTTGTACCTATGCTCCTTGTACCAGCGCGTGACCGCATCGGGCGCGCTGTCACCGTCACTGTTGATCGTGTGCGTGTGGAGATTGCCCTTGTACCACTTCCACCCGGTGGCAGGAGGAGTCTGCGCCGCCGACATTAATGTCCACGCCACGATGAGAACAAGACCAAAGCTGGAGCGGATCAGCTTGGCACTGGGTTTCGAGGATCGGCGGTCGATCATAAGTTTAAGCTGGAATTTCCGTTTTGGCCATCCCGCGATGGTCAGGATACTCCGATCCGCGGCTCGGGTGCAAGGTCTTCGTCTTCCTCTCACGATCGATGCTCCGTTCGCTCCCGTTTGGGTCGCTGAATGCCGCTCGATCGCCGCGTTCCAGCTCGCTGGAGGGCTTTTCGCCGACACGGCTCCGAGTAGTTCCCTCTTCAGCAACCCAGCGTCTCTTCTCCGTCGCAGCCGTCGCCCGTTACCCGCCTGGCACAGGCAGCGCCCAGATCCGCCCCAGCATCTCAGCGAACAGCTTGCGGTTGAGATGCCCCTCGGCCAACAGCAGCCAGTAATAGCGGGCATGCTTGACCAGCCGCCCTCCGGTTTTCATCAACCGATGCTGCAAGCTCGTCAGCGACCAGTTCTTGATCCTCTGCGCCAGCCCCAGCCGCCGCCACAGGTTCCCCAGGTTGTAGGCCAACACGCTCAACTGCAAACGCACCTCGTTTGCCCGGAAACGATGACAGGACAGCCGTGTCCAGTGGGTTGCCTGCTTGCCTTCCTTGATCCATTGCTCGGCCGTGCCGCGCTTGTTGTAGAAGCGCACCAGCGACCGACTGGGCAAGCTCATGCTCGTGACGATGAACCCGACGCGAGGAAACAACTCGCCTTGGTGGTGCTCAACCTTGGCCACAACCCGCCGAGGCTTCGACCAACTCGCGGCCTGATAGCGGAAGCTCTTGTAGCGCACTAGTGGCTTCAGGCTCGGCCTGCCCGGCGGACGGAACAGAATCTCTTCGATCTCCAACTCCAGGTTCTTGTTTGCTGGGATGCGAATGACGTAGTCCACTCCGCGATCCTCCAACGCCTCGTAGATCTCCGGCTTGGCGAAGGCGGCGTCGGCGCGGAACGTCACTTGCTTGCCTTCTCCCTGTTGGCGCTCGATCTCGGGCAGCAGCAGTTCGTCCCAGTCCTCGGCGCTGGACACGTTACCCGCTCGCAGCTTCGCCGCCAGACAATCACCGTGCTGGTTGAACAGCAACAGCGGGTGGTAGCAGGTGGACTCGAAATGGCCGTTGTAAGCGCTGCCTTCCTGCTGACCGTGGACCGGGCTTTCCGTGGAGTCCATATCGAGCACGACACGCTCGGACTCGTCCTGCGCTTGGGCTTGAGCGACCAACTCGCGGTTCACCGCCATCAGCCCAAGCAGGTTCTCTTCACTGGCCAGCAGCTCTGCCTCAAAGCTTTGTAGACGCGACGTAAGCGCCCCGCCGCGACCCCAGTTCTTCTTCGAGCCGATCAGACGAAAAGTCGGGTCAGCCGAGACACGGGCAGCATCGTTGAGATCCTCGTAGCCGGCGAGGCGGCTGTAGACCGATTGCCGCACCAGGTCGGCCAGTGGGAACTTCTTGTTTGTGCCTTGCCGCGAATCCGTCAGATGCTCGTCGATCAGCTTGCCCAGTCCGAGCCGCTCGTCCAGTTCCCGAATGAGAATCAGGCCACCATCCGAGGTGACGCGCGATCCTTGGAAATCGACTTTCAGAAATCCGTTGAAGGTGAGCTGAAACGGCTTGTTTTCTTTTTCACCCATTGGGTGTTGGCCTCCGTGCGTCCTGACAGGGCTTGAACCCCTATAAATAAAGACGCTGAAGGCCGCTGCAAGGTCGGGATGCCGAAATCAAATTGGAAATGCGGGCTTGACGCCCCACTCCATCGCGACCACGCGAGAGTGTATTCGGGACGTCAGCCTAGAGGCATGCGAAAACGTTCGGGCGATATATGAAGGCAGGTTGCCGCCTTTCTTAGCCAACCCGAAAGTCGCCGATCGCCCGGGAATGAAGGCCAAACTGGCAGCTTGGAGGAAGCAATGAGGATAAACCGCATCCGGCAGCTGCGTGCCGAAGGGAAGATTCCCATTGGGCACATGATCAGCGAATTCGCCACCCGTGGAATTGCCAAGATCACCGAAGCCGCTGGAGTTGACTTCGTGATCATCGACATGGAGCACAGTGCCATCGGCATCGAGACGGTGGCGGACCTGGTGGCCTGGTTCAGAGCAACTCCGGTGACACCGATGGTGCGGATTCCCGACACCGAATACCACTTCATCGCCCGCGCGCTCGACGCCGGGGCGCTGGGAATCATGGTGCCGCGGGTCGAGACGCCCGAGCAAGCGCAACGAGCCGTCGAAGCAGCCCGCTATCCCCCCGAAGGCCGCCGCGGCCTCGCCATCGGGATGGCCGTGACGGACTACGTCTATACGTCGCCGGCCGAGTACATGCCCGAGGCGAATAAAAACAACCTCGTGATGTGCCAAATCGAAACCCAGACGGGTCTCGATAACGTGGACGCCATCGCGGCGCTCGACGGTGTCGACGTTCTCTTTCTTGGCCAGCAGGATCTTTCGCACTCTATGGGCATCGTTGCCGAATATCAGCATCCGAGATTTATCGAGGCACTCCGAACGATAACCGCAGCCGCCAAGCGTCACGGAAAGGCCGCTGCGGCCCAACCTATGAACCCCAGCCAGGCGAAAGAATGGATCGATCTCGGATTCAACGTCATTTCCTGGGGAGCCGACCTGGCCGTCTACGAGCTGGCGTTGAAGGCGGCTGTCGAGGAGCTGCGGCAGATGTAAGACTAAGGACGAGAGAAGCCCTCGTCTCTCCCTCGGAACCAAACCCGCTTTTACCAAACAGAGCCGCAGGCGCGAGCCCGCGGGCCCACCCCTCGAGTTACTGCGCCCAACCCCGTGGCTAACCGCGCCGTTGGCAGAAGCGCGATGCGACGCCTACAATAGCACTACATGCCCGAGAAGAAGCCCGAAAAGCGAACCAAGGCGCCGGCCTTCGAAGAGGGCCTCGACCAGCTCGAAAAGATCGTCAAACAGCTAGAGGATGGGGACTTGCCCCTTGAAAAATCTTTGGAGCTCTTTGAAAAAGGCGTGCGGTTGAGCGAAGCCTGCCGAAAACAGTTGCAGGAGGCGGAAGGGAAAGTGGAAATCCTGCTCAAGAAGCATGGGCGGGTCGAAGCGAAACCCTTCAACGTCGACGACGGTGAACCCGAAGCGTGACGCTCGACGAGTATCTCTCCGAACGCCGCGAGCGGGTAAACCGAACTCTTGACCGGCTCCTTCCTGACGAAACTGACTACCCGCAAACGATCCACCGGGCGATGCGCCACAGTGTGTTCGCCGGGGGCAAGCGGATTCGGCCACTCCTTTCGATCGCCAGCGCTGAAACCGTGGGCGGAACCGTTTCGGGGATAGAGTCCGCGGCCTGCGCGGTCGAGTTGATCCACACTTACTCACTGATCCACGACGACCTGCCGGCGCTCGACAACGACGACTACCGGCGAGGCAAACCGACCTGCCACAAAGCGTTTGGTGAAGCCACCGCCATCTTGGCCGGCGATGCCCTTTTGACGCTCGCTTTTCAAGTGCTCTCCGAGATGAACGGTGTCGGGCCGGACCGAAGGGCCCGCATCACGCAAGAGCTTTCCCGGGCGGCGGGCACCGTCGCAGGAATGATCGGCGGACAGGTAGCCGACCTCGAAGCCGAAGGCAAGCCGGTCGAAGAGGAGCAGCTCCACTACATTCATCACTCGAAAACCGGAGCCCTGATTCGCGGCTCCGTTCGTTTGGGTGCTATCTATGCCGGCGCTCCCAAGGATGAGTACGAGGCGCTGAGCCGCTACGGCGAGCGTATCGGACTGGCTTTTCAGATCGTCGATGACATTCTTGATGTTGTTTCTACTTCGAAGACGCTGGGCAAAACGGTCGGCAAAGATGCTGCGCAACAGAAGGCGACGTTCCCGGCGCTCTACGGCGTCGACGAGTCCCGCAAGCGCGCCGTGAAATACTTCACGCTAGCCTGCGATGCCCTCGACTCCTTCGGCGACCGGGCCCATAGGTTGCGCCAGATTGCCGACAAGATCGTGAACCGGACCGCATGAAATCGCGTGTGCGCATCGATCGGCTGTTGGTCGATCGGGGACTTGTTGAGTCTCGGGAAAAGGCGCAGGCAATCATCATGGCGGGGGAGGTCCTTGCGGACGAGCAGAAAGTCACCAAACCGGGCCACCAAGTTGCATCGAAAGCGCGCATCCGAGTGCTCGGCGGGACTCCTAAATATGTCAGTCGCGCTGGGGCGAAGCTGGAAGCGGCTTTGGAAGAGTTTTCCGTCGAAGTCACAGAGAGAATCTGCTTGGATGTCGGCGCCTCGACCGGTGGCTTCACCGACTGCCTGCTCCAGAAGGGTGCTCGCAAGGTGTATGCCGTTGACGTCGGTAAGGGGCAGCTGCACTGGAACATTCGCCGGGATCCCCGGGTTGTCATCCGTGAAGGCATCAATGCTCGCTATCTAACCAGCGAGATCGTTCCCGAAGCGATCGACCTGGCCTGCTGTGATGTGAGCTTCATTTCTGCTACGCTAATCGTCCCCGCATTGGCCCCTTTGCTCAAGCCCAACGGCGAAGTGATCGTGCTGGTAAAGCCACAGTTTGAGGTCGGCAAAGCCGACGTCGGCAAAGGCGGCATCGTTCGTAACCCCGAGTTGCATCAGCAAGCCGTGGGGAAGGTGCAGCGGGCTCTAGAGGCGTGCGGATTCAGTCGATTCGAAGAGATAGCGAGCCCGATTCTGGGGGCGGAGGGCAACCAGGAGTTTCTTCTCCACGGGCGCGAAAGGCTGAGATGAGATGATTCGCAAAGTCGGAATCGTGTCAAAGCCAGGCAGGGAAGACATTCCCCCGCTTCTGACCGAACTGCTCGCCTGGCTCGATCAGCACGTTGTAGACGCGGAATATGATGTTGAGACCGCCAGCCATCTGGGCCGCGATGGAGGTTTTCGGCGCGAAGAGTTGCCGGAAGGTTTCGATCTAATGATCGTGCTCGGAGGAGACGGGACGCTTTTGTCGGCCGCGCGAGCCGTCGGGGCGCGTGAAACGCCGATCCTGGCGGTGAACCTTGGTGGACTGGGTTTCATGATGACGACCGGCCCGGAAGAGCTCGTACCGCTCCTAGAGCGTGTCCTCGCGGGCGACTACTCCGTTCAGTCCCGATCGGTGCTCGAAGCTGAAATCGTTCGGGGCGGCGAGTCCGTCGGAACCTACAATGCCCTCAACGATGTCGTGATCAACAAGGCCGCCGTGGCCCGATTGCTTGAGCTCGACGCCTTCGTCGACGGGGATTTCGTTTGCAGCTATCGCGCGGACGGTCTTGTCATCTCAACCCCGACGGGGTCCACAGCCTATTCACTTTCGGCGGGCGGTCCTGTCATGTTGCCCTCCGTCTCGGCTACCTGCGTGACTCCCATCTGTCCGCACACGTTGACCAACCGTCCCGTGCTCGTATCTGAAGGCTCGACGGTCGAGGCGGTTCTTCGCCATGGAGAGGATGCCTACCTGACTGTCGATGGCCAAGTCGGCATCGCCCTCGATCAGTTCGATCGTATTCGTGCTCGCCGAGCCGATCACAGCGTGAAGGTTATCCAGCCCCAACGGGTGCGGTTCTTCCAAGTCCTCCGCAGCAAAATGAAGTGGGGCGAAGGGTAAGGGGCAGCCGTCACGCGAAAGTTCCGGGCTAGCCCTATATGCACCGCGAGTGATGAAAACCAGCCCTGAACACGAATCTTCACCGAAGGTGTAGGTTGTTAGGCTAGATTCGCAGTTCCGCGTCGAGTCCAATAGCTGTCAGCAATTGACCATGTCCCGAACCATCAAAGAGGACAATTAGGCATAGTTAGCCCAACCTGTACGCCAAGCGTGGCGTTTTCAGCGTCCGGTGGAGAATGTCGTAGACGTGAAATGGGTGGGTGCCACCATTGAACTGATGCTTTATGAAGTCACCGAAATGCTTCAAGAGATTCCCATTCTCGTCGACATCGGCATCCAACGCGTATACAGTCTGCCCCTGCGGATATGTCACCTCTGCGATCACCAGTTGTAGGACTCCGATTCGTTCTCGGCTCTTGATGCTATAGACCTTTACCGCCGAGAATGCTGGCGGAATTAACGGCTTGATGTTCTTCTCAAAGTGCGCTCCTGGAGGTGCGCCTTGGTACCCGGGAAACGCCGACGTGTTCTCGCGAATCCGCCTAACGGTTTTCGCCATCCCAGGCTTCACAACTCCTACAATGCGGTCCCGCTGAATGCCGAGCAGCCGCTGGATACCGGCGAACCAGGGGAAACCAGGAGCACCCGGTACGGGCGTGGCCATCAGCTTTGCGTACATATTCAGCAGGCCGGCCTTGCCCAGTATGAGCTGGTGATCATCAACGTCGTCGTAAGTATTCCCCGTAAAGTTCCCCAGCGGTCGCGAGCTTCCGTTTCTGATTCTCAGCATCAAACTTGGAGAGTTTGCCGGCAGGTTCCTTAGGGCGGTGAATTTCCCAGTGAGTTGGTTCCAGTGGGCGAATTTGGTTGCCCAAGCTGCGCGGACGTTGCGCGGCAACCAAATCTCCCTTTCGATGCGCCGTCCGTCATTTGGACGGAAAAAGCCCGTGTTTCGGATCTCGTAACGTTGGGCGGCAACTGAGCAATCCCACACAGCGAGCGGGAACGCGGGGATGTTGAAGCCCTCTTGACCTGAGGTGAACATCCGGTTGATGGCGTTCCCAGTAGGTTGCTGATTCCGCCGGAACCGAAGCCTCGTCGGAACGTTCTTGATTATTTGATCCTCGAAGTTACGTAGCCGCAGCACCACGTCTGCCATGATGATTCTTTCCTCCGTTCACATAGTAATACGAAAACAGTTCCCGTAACCGGTCAGCCGATTTGAAGCACCAACCGGCTACTACTTGCCCACAGTTTCTCTCCGGGCTGTCACGCCGGCCGAGCCACTCTCTCCCGTGCTTCCGAAACGTTACCGGCTCCAATGCGAAAAAGCGGAGAGGCCAACCTTGAAACGTGTAAAGGCGCATTTCCAATTTGATTTCGGCATCCCGACCTTGCAGCGGCCTTCAGCGTCTTTATTTATAGGGGTTCAAGCCCTGTCAGGACGCACGGAGGCCAACACCCAATGGGTGAAAAAGAAAACAAGCCGTTTCAGCTCACCTTCAACGGATTTCTCAAAGTCGATTTCCAAGGATCGCGCGTCACCTCGGATGGTGGCCTGATTCTCATTCGGGAACTGGACGAGCGGCTCGGACTGGGCAAGCTGATCGACGAGCATCTGACGGATTCGCGGCAAGGCACAAACAAGAAGTTCCCACTGGCCGACCTGGTGCGGCAATCGGTCTACAGCCGCCTCGCCGGCTACGAGGATCTCAACGATGCTGCCCGTGTCTCGGCTGACCCGACTTTTCGTCTGATCGGCTCGAAGAAGAACTGGGATCGCGGCGGGGCGCTTACGTCGCGTCTACAAAGCTTTGAGGCAGAGCTGCTGGCCAGTGAAGAGAACCTGCTTGGGCTGATGGCGGTGAACCGCGAGTTGGTCGCTCAAGCCCAAGCGCAGGACGAGTCCGAGCGTGTCGTGCTCGATATGGACTCCACGGAAAGCCCGGTCCACGGTCAGCAGGAAGGCAGCGCTTACAACGGCCATTTCGAGTCCACCTGCTACCACCCGCTGTTGCTGTTCAACCAGCACGGTGATTGTCTGGCGGCGAAGCTGCGAGCGGGTAACGTGTCCAGCGCCGAGGACTGGGACGAACTGCTGCTGCCCGAGATCGAGCGCCAACAGGGAGAAGGCAAGCAAGTGACGTTCCGCGCCGACGCCGCCTTCGCCAAGCCGGAGATCTACGAGGCGTTGGAGGATCGCGGAGTGGACTACGTCATTCGCATCCCAGCAAACAAGAACCTGGAGTTGGAGATCGAAGAGATTCTGTTCCGTCCGCCGGGCAGGCCGAGCCTGAAGCCACTAGTGCGCTACAAGAGCTTCCGCTATCAGGCCGCGAGTTGGTCGAAGCCTCGGCGGGTTGTGGCCAAGGTTGAGCACCACCAAGGCGAGTTGTTTCCTCGCGTCGGGTTCATCGTCACGAGCATGAGCTTGCCCAGTCGGTCGCTGGTGCGCTTCTACAACAAGCGCGGCACGGCCGAGCAATGGATCAAGGAAGGCAAGCAGGCAACCCACTGGACACGGCTGTCCTGTCATCGTTTCCGGGCAAACGAGGTGCGTTTGCAGTTGAGCGTGTTGGCCTACAACCTGGGGAACCTGTGGCGGCGGCTGGGGCTGGCGCAGAGGATCAAGAACTGGTCGCTGACGAGCTTGCAGCATCGGTTGATGAAAACCGGAGGGCGGCTGGTCAAGCATGCCCGCTATTACTGGCTGCTGTTGGCCGAGGGGCATCTCAACCGCAAGCTGTTCGCTGAGATGCTGGGGCGGATCTGGGCGCTGCCTGTGCCAGGCGGGTAACGGGCGACGGCTGCGACGGAGAAGAGACGCTGGGTTGCTGAAGAGGGAACTACTCGGAGCCGTGTCGGCGAAAAGCCCTCCAGCGAGCTGGAACGCGGCGATCGAGCGGCATTCAGCGACCCAAACGGGAGCGAACGGAGCATCGATCGTGAGAGGAAGACGAAGACCTTGCACCCGAGCCGCGGATCGGAGTATCCTGACCATCGCGGGATGGCCAAAACGGAAATTCCAGCTTGAGGCGCAGAGGAGGGAAAACAAATGTCCAACATGAGACGCAGGGAGTTTTTGGCGGCGGCTGGGGGCGCCGCCGTGGCAGTAGCGGGCCCAGCGTATTTGTATCCCCCCGCGGCTCATGCCGCCGATGCCGCGGCCAAGAAGTCGGTTGCGACAGGTGGCACTGTGCCGGCCGGCGAAAGTGGCGCTAGCGATTATCAATTCAAGCTCGGGATGTATTTGCCCGAGTTAGGGCTGCCGTTTGACGAGGCGCTGGCCACAGCGAAGCAGATCGGGGCGGGGGGTGTTTGGTTCAGCCGGATTCCCAACGAACCGGGAATCGCCGAGATGAGCGACGCCCAAGTGGATAGCATGGCCGAGCGTGTGGCCCGGCACAACCTCGATATTTTCCTCCTGAATGCGGGTAATCCCTTCAAGAAGATTCATTTGACCGATTTCGACCTGAAGACGATGGCGGACCACCCCGCCTTTCGCAGCGACTTCAACAACCTGGTTCGATCGATGCAGATCGCAAAGCGAATTGGCGTGTCGGCCGTCGGGTCGTTCACCTTTGCCTGGCCGGGCGAGTACAAGGCGGGCAAGCCAACCTGGCCGATGCGTTGGCTTACGCGCGGGGGCCACATCGCCGACGTCGACATGGAGAAGCTGGTGAAGGCGTTTTCGATGGTGGCGGAGGAGGCCGAGCGCTACGAGGTCGACGTTGCTCTATCGATGATGCCCTGGAACTATACCAACACCACCGGCAACTTCCGGCGAATCGCTGAAAGTGTCGGCTCCAAACGGATCAAAGTCATGTGGGGTCCGGCTGACAACTTCAACTCCGGCGAGTTGGACGTGGCGACGAGCGGGTTTCAAAACGTACGCCCTTATCTGCATGGGCTTCACATCAAAGACCTACACGTCATCGACGGCCTTCGACTCAAGTTTGAATACCGCCGGTTCGGTGCCGGCGACGTCGACTACCGAACGATTCTGCGCCAGGTGCGTGAACACCGTCTCGACGCTGTACTTTCGGTGGCGACGCACTTTCGTCCTCCCAGCGGTTCCCGCGTCGAAGCGATGCACATCAATTACTCGAATCTCAAGCAACTCATTCGCGAGATAGAGGAAGAGACGTAGCTTAGGAGTCAACCAGCCAGTGGCAAGCTGACAAGCTTCCCCGTAGCCGCTGACTTATAGGCGGCCAGCATCGCCTCTGTGGCTGTGGCCCCGTCTGCTACCGTCACTTCCGACTCCTTCCCTTGCTCGATACTGTCGAGAAACAGGGCTTGATCGGAACGAGTGGGGACAGTTTCAGGCTTATACCAGTCCATCTTGGGACGGCGACTGGCTTTCTTGCCGGTGCTGCTCCAAAATGACATAGGGTCATCGGGATCGCGCGGGGGCGGCGTCCAGGGTGGCTGGTCCGAGGTCACCTCCAACCGGGGAGCGTGCCCGTCGATCAGTACACTTCCCTTGGTGCCGAACAGTCGCGTGAAATTCGGCCCGGAGCTCCGGTGGCTCTGCCAGCCAATGCGTCCGGCCGTGATCGTCGCCGTCAATCCGCCACCAAGCGTTACCGCCATAGCGCCGAAATCCTCGACGTCTCGCTTGTAATGCTCTTCGAAAAAGTAGTTGGCTGAGGTGGCGTACACGGAGCGGAAAGCCCGTCGGCCGGTGAGCCAGCGAATCAACGTCAGAGAATAGACCGTTGTTGTCCAAATCTCTCGTTTGGCGTCCGGGAACGTAAACTGCTTCGGGGGATAGTGCTCCTTGCGGGGTTTTCCAAGGGGAGCGCTGCCGGGGTATCCCTTGGCGAACATCAGGTCGCAATGGATGGCCTTCAGCTCCCCGAGCACACCCGAGTCTACGATCTGTTTCGCCCGCTTTGCGAACGGTGTGCCGACCATCGTGAACATCTGGCCTTCAAGCTCATTGACTCACTGGCGGCGAATGAACTCGGACCCGCTGCACGTTCTTCTACGCGGAATCGTTATATTGAAGACATCTTCTATTTAAGTTTTAGACCTCAAAACCGGCGCCGGCCGTCAAGACCATACGACCCTACAGTGCTGTCCGGGGAAAGTCGCGCCATCGGACGGTAAGTCTCGACCGTTCAATGTCTTATGGCCTGTTTTGCCCGGGAACGATTTGAAATCCCGAGGCCGCAAATGGTCGCCTGAACGGAGCATCCGGACGCGGCACAATGAGGGATGAACCTTGGCCGTACGGTTTTCTCCCAACTGATCGAGCACCTACCGAGCAAAGAGTTTCAGAAATGTGTATCGCGCTACCGCGGCGATTCCTATCTGAAAAGTTTCTCCTGCTGGGATCAGTTTCTTGCGATGGCATTCGCCCAGCTGACCTATCGGGCAAGCCTCCGCGACATCGAGACGTGCCTGCGTTCGATGCACGGCAAACTCTACCACATGGGATTCCGCGGCAGGGTAGCGCGCTCGACACTGGCCGACGCGAACGAGTCGCGCGACTGGCGGATCTACGCGGACTTCGCGCAGGTCTTGATTGGCATGGCACGGCCGTTATACTGGAATTTCCGTTTTGGCCATCCCGCGATGGTCAGGATACTCCGATCCGCGGCTCGGGTGCAAGGTCTTCGTCTTCCTCTCACGATCGATGCTCCGTTCGCTCCCGTTTGGGTCGCTGAATGCCGCTCGATCGCCGCGTTCCAGCTCGCTGGAGGGCTTTTCGCCGACACGGCTCCGAGTAGTTCCCTCTTCAGCAACCCAGCGTCTCTTCTCCGTCGCAGCCGTCGCCCGTTACCCGCCTGGCACAGGCAGCGCCCAGATCCGCCCCAGCATCTCAGCGAACAGCTTGCGGTTGAGATGCCCCTCGGCCAACAGCAGCCAGTAATAGCGGGCATGCTTGACCAGCCGTCCTCCGGTTTTCATCAACCGATGCTGCAAGCTCGTCAGCGACCAGTTCTTGATCCTCTGCGCCAGCCCCAGCCGCCGCCACAGGTTCCCCAGGTTGTAGGCCAACACGCTCAACTGCAAACGCACCTCGTTTGCCCGGAAACGATGACAGGACAGCCGTGTCCAGTGGGTTGCCTGCTTGCCTTCCTTGATCCATTGCTCGGCCGTGCCGCGCTTGTTGTAGAAGCGCACCAGCGACCGACTGGGCAAGCTCATGCTCGTGACGATGAACCCGACGCGAGGAAACAACTCGCCTTGGTGGTGCTCAACCTTGGCCACAACCCGCCGAGGCTTCGACCAACTCGCGGCCTGATAGCGGAAGCTCTTGTAGCGCACTAGTGGCTTCAGGCTCGGCCTGCCCGGCGGACGGAACAGAATCTCTTCGATCTCCAACTCCAGGTTCTTGTTTGCTGGGATGCGAATGACGTAGTCCACTCCGCGATCCTCCAACGCCTCGTAGATCTCCGGCTTGGCGAAGGCGGCGTCGGCGCGGAACGTCACTTGCTTGCCTTCTCCCTGTTGGCGCTCGATCTCGGGCAGCAGCAGTTCGTCCCAGTCCTCGGCGCTGGACACGTTACCCGCTCGCAGCTTCGCCGCCAGACAATCACCGTGCTGGTTGAACAGCAACAGCGGGTGGTAGCAGGTGGACTCGAAATGGCCGTTGTAAGCGCTGCCTTCCTGCTGACCGTGGACCGGGCTTTCCGTGGAGTCCATATCGAGCACGACACGCTCGGACTCGTCCTGCGCTTGGGCTTGAGCGACCAACTCGCGGTTCACCGCCATCAGCCCAAGCAGGTTCTCTTCACTGGCCAGCAGCTCTGCCTCAAAGCTTTGTAGACGCGACGTAAGCGCCCCGCCGCGATCCCAGTTCTTCTTCGAGCCGATCAGACGAAAAGTCGGGTCAGCCGAGACACGGGCAGCATCGTTGAGATCCTCGTAGCCGGCGAGGCGGCTGTAGACCGATTGCCGCACCAGGTCGGCCAGTGGGAACTTCTTGTTTGTGCCTTGCCGCGAATCCGTCAGATGCTCGTCGATCAGCTTGCCCAGTCCGAGCCGCTCGTCCAGTTCCCGAATGAGAATCAGGCCACCATCCGAGGTGACGCGCGATCCTTGGAAATCGACTTTCAGAAATCCGTTGAAGGTGAGCTGAAACGGCTTGTTTTCTTTTTCACCCATTGGGTGTTGGCCTCCGTGCGTCCTGACAGGGCTTGAACCCCTATAAATAAAGACGCTGAAGGCCGCTGCAAGGTCGGGATGCCGAAATCAAATTGGAAATGCGGGCTAAGACCCGTCGCCTAGGGACATGACGCACGTCACTCTGTCAACTCTCGACATCGGAATTTTTCTGGCCAGCATAGTTTTGGTCATGGCCGTGGGGTTGTGGACCGGCCGCAGGGAGAAAGACACCGAGGACTTCTTCCTGGCCGGGCGCGGCGTGCCCTGGTGGGGCGTCGCAGCCTCCATCTTCGGCACGAACATCAGCGCCAACCACTTGGTTGGAATGATGGGCATCGGGTACTCGATTGGTTTCGCGCAAGCGCACTTCGAAATCGGGGCCGTTGCTGGGCTCATGCTGCTCTGCTATGTCCTTCTTCCGCTCTATCGACGCATGGGGATCTACACCCTGTCGGAATACCTGGGTCGTCGCTTCGACGAGAGAAGCCGCGTGGCTTACGCCGTTACGATCCTCGTCTTCATCGTTCTGGTCCATATGGTCATTGCCTTCTACATCGGTTCACGGTCGATGCTTTTTCTGTTACGCGGGACGCCCCTGGAAGTCAGCTATACGACAGGCATCGTCGTCTTCGCGCTGGTCACAGCTTGTTACACGATCGTAGGAGGATTGAAAGCGGTCATCTGGACCGACGCGATCCAGTCGTTGCTGCTCCTGACATCAGGGATTCTGGTAGCGCTGTTTGTCTTCGCGCAACCCGAAATCGGCGGGTTCACCGGGCTGATGGCGAAGGATGCGGCCTTGCCGCTGGCCGAACAGAAATTTCACCTCTACTTGCCGCCGAATCATCCGGAGATTCCCTGGACCGGGATCTTTACGGGATTGATGATTCTGCACTTCTCCTACTGGGGCACGAACCAATTCATCGTGCAGCGCACGTTGGCCGCCCGCACCGGCTTCGATGGCAGAATGGGGATCGTCGCGGCGGGCTACTTGAAGCTGCTCATACCGTTCTTTTCGGTCGCCGGCGGAATCGCGGCGGGCCATCTATTCCAGGCGCGCGTTGCTTCCGGGGAGCTCGAAGCGCTCCCTCAACCCGACGACGCATTCTCCATGCTTGTGCGCCTCGTCGTGCCGGCGGGGTACGGACTAGCGGGCATAGCGGGCATCATTACAGCCGGGGTCATCGGTGCAATTCTCTCCAGCCTCGACTCGATGATGAACTCTGGCGCGACCATCCTCACTTTCGACTTCTACAAGCGATACATTCGGCGCGAGGCCGGCGAACGGGAATTGCTGCTTGTCGGCCGGATTTGCATTGTGTTCTTGGTCATGATTCCCGGATGGTTGGCCGCCATCAGCTACACGGAAACGGAAGGCGACAATTTCTTTCTGCGAATGGCTGACCAATCTTCGCACCTTCTGCCGGGGATCTTGGTCGCATTCCTGGTCGGGGCGCTATGGCCGAGGGCGACGGCCACCGGTGGTTTCTTGATCATCCTCCTTTCACCCTTCTTCTCGATCTTCATCGAACAGGCGTACAACCATTTGATGGTCGATCCACCGGGAATCGCCCAATGGGTGCAACTGACGTTCGGATCTGAACTAAACTTCCTCCACCGGGTGGCCCTAACCGCCTTGTTCGGCGCCGTGCTAGTCCTTGTCGTCAGCCTATTCACCCGGCGTGACAAAGCTTCGGAGCGCTACACCTGGTGGGCCTATCGTGCGGATCCTGCTCGCGAACCCTCGCGTCCTTTCTGGCGCAGCGAGCGCCCCTGGGCCTGGCTGCTCTGTGGCCTAGCGCTCTGGATAATGATCTACTTCGCCTGAAGACTAGCCCGGGCGTTTTCCGCGCAGGAAACCCGGGAGAGACCGCCGCTGCTCGGGATAACAATCCTGCCTGAATACATCGGAAGCGAGGGGGTGGCTCGTGTCCTTGAAAACCTTGTCAAGGTGGGCGTGAACGCGGTAGCGACTTGATGCCGCCCCTTCTGCCCCTTGGTCCTTCGGATCGACAAGACCAAGTGCGACCCTTGCCGTGACCGTGCACCCTTTACTACAAGCCCTTATGCGTGCGGCCGCTTCCGCCGATAAGTGGTCCAGGGTGACGGACAGTTCAGGCCCATGTTAGCTCCAACCCCGCAGGCTCCGATTCCAAGCTACGCAACGCTGATCCACCTGATTCACGGCACCTTCCCGGGACCCCCATATTCCAAAGCGCAACTGTCTGTCTTGCGGTCCCCTTCCAGCATGTTTCCCCGTGGAGGTATCCGTCCATGTCCCGAAAGGTTCTCGTTGCGGAAGATGACCCGACTTGCAGAGCGATTCTCCTGAAAGCCGTTGAGGAAGCCGGTTGTACAGCCGTCGGATGCGACGACGGCCTGGAAGCTTGGGAAACGATCAACGCCAACCCCGAGTTCGACTTGCTGATTACCGACGTCGCCATGCCTAGGATGCACGGCCGCGAACTCCTTCAATCTGTTCGACGCGATGAACGCTTCAGGGAGCTTCCGGCGATTTTTGTCTCCGGGGTCATGGGTCCGGAGGAACTCGGAGATCTGCTCGCATTGGGCCCTACGCGCTTTGTTCGCAAGCCCCTCAACGTTCCACAACTTGTGGAAGACATCCGTGCTTCTTTCGCAGACCAGGCGCAGGAATGAAGGTCAGCCGTCAAAGGAACGCCGTGTGCGCGGGCCGAGGCAGGTGGCGCGCTCGGAGAGATTCGAACTCCCGACCTTCTGGTTCGTAGCCAGACGCTCTATCCAACTGAGCTACGAGCGCGCGGTGTTCGTGACTCTCATGCTAACTTCGGCGTGTTCGGCTGTCAAACAATGAGAAAGCGGTGCTCGACGAGCGGCCTTTTGTTGTATTCAACGTGCGCTCGTCGCGGCGCGGGCTTGATGCTGATGGACGGTTTCGCGTAGGGCAGCAGGTAAAATCCCTCCAACGGCGTAAGAAAGTCGTCACCTCCGGCGACTATCTCAAGTTACCTGGGACGATGTTCCGGAATTCGATTTCGCCGGGTCAGGACTGCGGCAGACGTTTCAGGTGACCCTTCACCCGGATGGCCAAATCGACTTCTCCTATCGCGGAATAACGGCTAGTGACGCGATCGTCGGGATTGCTCCCGGGAATATGCCCGAGGAAACTTCCATGGTGGACTTCTCCGGCGATCCGGGCGACCCTTCCTCCAACGCGATCATGGAGGCATTCAGTTCTTTGCAGGCACTGGACGTACTTGCGCTCAGCCAGAAGTTCTACCGCAATCATGGAGACGCCTACGATTTCCTGGTGGTCTTTCAAAACTTTGACGCCGGCTTGGATCTACCGTTTTTTGCAGTTCACCTTCCCATCCGCAACTTCGTTCGCGGCATTGGGCTCTTCCTCGGCGGCTTCGAGGAATTCGACTTTGGAGACTCGTTCGGTTCGCCGAAGCGGTTACAGTGTTTGGTCTACATGGGGCGGCTCGACCGCTATCCTGAAGACCCGAACTCCACACTGTCCCTGCAATTGGGAGTCGGCCTCAATAGCACCCTCAGTATCCTTGGACAAGAGCTCGGCCACCGGTTCCTCGCCTTTCCCTTCTTTATCGATCCCGACACCGGTTCGTTTTCAACAGAACTATTGGGCCGGGACTTTGCTCACTGGAGTTTCTACCTGGACTCGGACGCTTCCGTGATGGAGGGCAACGACATCGAGGACAAGGGGGAGGGCGTCTCGCCGCGATTTGAAACAGTGGAAATCGTAAAACGCTATAGCATGCTCGATCGGTATCTGATGGGGTTAATACCCGCCGGGGATGTACCACCGACATTCCTGGTAACGAACCCGTCGATCGATTTTCCCAGTGGGCACCAACCGCAGCCTGGAGTCCTCTTCGACGGCGAACGAAAGGATATAGAGATACAAGCGATCATCGATGCCGAAGGGCGGCGTGCTCCAGACCACACGGTTTCTCAAAAGAATTTCCGTTCCGCTTTCGTGTTGCTTACACGCACTGGGGAGATGGCTTCGGTAGCGGAAATCGACAAGATGGACCGTATCCGGACGGAGTGGGGCGATTACTTTGAGGGTGCGGTTGATAGCCTGGGACAGAATGAGACCGCGCTGGTCCGGCAGTTAGATCTCTCAACTTGGCCCGCCTCGGGCGTAGTACAAGGACGAACGGTAACTGCCAATGTTTCCCTCGGTGAGGACGCTACATCGCCCTTAACGGTGAACCTCTCCAGCGACAACGGCAATGTTTCCGTGCCGTCGTCGGTGATGATCCCGGTTGGCGCTCGCTCGGCGGAGTTCACTTTGACCGGAATGCAAGATGGCGTCTCGACGCTAACTGCTCAGGTGGACGATCCCACCTACGAGGTTTCAGAAAGCAGGATTCAAGTGCGAGCCGGTGGCTCCGAGATCGAAATGGAGCGGCTGTTCCAAGATGTGATCGAGCTATTCGGAACCTGGAGACCCGGGTCCCTTCTTCCGTACAATCTCCGCTTCCGCTTGCGAGACGAAAACTTTGTCCCGTACCCGGAACTCCCGATCAAGATTACCGTCACCGGAGACGGATCCGCCATCCCCGCGCAGCCTGTCACTGACGTCGACGGTTCTATAACGGTTGATTGGAAGCTCGATTCGAAACCTGGTGAAAACCTGATGACACTAGAGGTACAGGGCCTGCCCGGGCCTGTCGCGGAGGTTCGCGCCGTGGGAGCCCGGCAGCCCCCTCGCCGGCGCGACCCTCGAGTTGTCCTGCTGCCACCTTAGAGCAGCCTTCTCTCAAGGTGTTGGGTCACGAGCGTTGAACAAGCGCTCTGGGTTTACCCGCGCCCGGCCGGCACCATATGCCGACCGGTACTCGAATTCAGGACCGCCAGGAGTGGCGGTCACTACCGGTTGCGAGTTCGTCCAACGCAGCCATCCAAACCTTCGTGAGAAGTGCGGCTAGCCGTGTGACGACTCCTGTCAGAAGTTGTAGTGCAACCGGAATTCAATCACGCGCGCTCCTACCAGAACGCTCGAGATTCGACCGAACTGTCTGTCGTCGAGAAAGTGGCTGCCTGAAAAGAACACCGGATGATTCAAAACATTCGCGACCTTCGCGCCGACGAGTATCGACTGGTTCTCCGGAAGGCGGATAGTCTTGTCCAAACCTAGGTCAAATGAGAAAGCCGGGGGCGCATTGAACATTCGACGCTGCAGTACACCGAGCTGACCCGGTTCAGGATGGGAAAAGATTTGACCCGGAAACGCGGGTTCACCATCTGCCGCCACGCCGGTGTTATCCCGAGGGTTGATGGCCCGCTCGGCAATCATGAATGGGCCATCGTCAGTCATTCGAAGCTTGACAATCTCGTCGAGTTCCGGCTTGGTGAAAGACGTCACGGGCGTGTTTTGAATGGACCGGGCGGTCCGATTCAACGTGCCGCGCGACGAGAGAAGCGAGAGCGGCGCACCCGATTGCCAGGTAATGATGGATGACATCGTCCAGCCACCCAGTAGTGGGTTTAGCCGGGGGTTGTCCCATTTGTATCCCTTGCCCAATGGAAGCGGCCAAACGAAGTTCACGTTGAAGACATGGTTCAGGTCGAAGTCAGCCCGCGCCCTCTCGAGCTGTGGACGGTTGATGTCCAAGAACGGGTCGAACCTTACCGCGGCGCCACTGGAGTCAGTCAGAACTTTGCCAAATGTGTAGTTCGCCTGAAATAGAATGCCACTAGCGGCCCGCCGTCTCACTTCAACTTGCAGCGCGTTGTAGCTGCTGTTCGAAAAGTTGGTGATCAGATCGGCCACTGCGGTATCCGGGTTCGGAGAAAAGCTTATCCCTGTCTGGCCAGGAGCGCCGAAGATCTCGGGGAATACATGGTAGATGAACGCCAGCTCCCCAACCTCGCCACGCTGGATCAATGACTGGATCACGGTATTGCTGAGCAGCCCCCCGTCGTCCAACCTCGGAAAAACGGTCAATGGCTGGCTCCCGGCAAGGCCACTGTCAAACTCGGGATCAAATACCCCTCTTTGCTCAAGGGCCAGGAAGCCGTTGGACCTCGCACGAAGGAAGTCGTCGAGGAAGCCGTTGTCCTCAATCCGAACCTGATTGAAATCGAAGCCTCGTAGCAGCTTTGTTCCTTTGTTACCCACGTACCGGACTTCGAAAACGGTGCCGGGCGACAACGCGTGCTGGATGCCGATGTGCCACTGCTGAACGTAGGGTGAACGCAAGTTCGGATCTATCGCGAAGAGCGCCGAGAGAGGATCCAGCAGGAAATTATCCCGCGCGGTCCGTGGAACACGAAAATCCGGCGGATCAAACGAGGGGAGCGGACCGCTCATGGTCGCGACAAGGTCCGGCTCTACCACTAGCGACTGTAGTCCATCGTTGGCGCTGACGGCGTTGTCGGCAGTGAACATCACCTCATCATTGACGTAGTTCACGCTGTAGCCGACCCGCAAGGCGGTCTGGCCGTTGCCGAACACGTCGTAGGCAACAGAAACGTTCGGCGCAACGTTGTTGAAGTCCCTGTCGTGCAGTGGGCGGTCCACTCGGCTCCCGGCAAAGTCGATCGTCGCATTGGACAGCAGAGTCGAAATAACCCCGTCTTGACCCACAACCGGACTCAGCATCAACCCGTCTTCCTCGTCGAAACGTCCCGTGTACTCCCACCGCAATCCGTAGGCGAGCGTCAAACGAGGGCGAATACGCCACGTGTCTTGCGCATAGAATGCGTAGCTATTAAGCGAATACCGGCGCCGGAATTCGGCGCCCGGGACGAAGCCGGAGTCACGACTAGTAATGTTGAAGCTCTGGGATCCGCTTCCGATTACGCCTCCGATACTAGCCAGAAGCGCTTCGGCGGAGTCCAGATCCTGAGCCGCAATCCCCCCCGGAAACATCGACGGAGTCAGCCCCAGTGGGCTGCTCAGGCTGAGTCCGATCGCAAAGCTCGGAATCGTGCCCGCGCTAAAGAACAGTTCGCTGTCGACTTTCTGCGCTGAACCTCCAAAGCGGATGAGGTGCGTGCCGTGCTGCCAAGCAGCATTGTCCATAAAGTTGTAAGTGTCGGTGTAGCGGCCCTCAGGAAGGAAGCTAACCACGGGATTCGTAAAAACGAAACCTCCGAACAGCCGTTCTCCAAAGTTTTCCGTTGTTCTGAACTCCCCCGGCGCCAGATTGAAACCCCCACGAAGTTCATTGTTCCAACGCGAGCTAGCAGACCAGTTCCACCCAATCGACACCAGTTGGGTGTGGCTGAACTCCTTGACTACGGGAAAACGGTGGAAGCCAACTCCCGCGTCGGGCCGGTCGAGTTGGTCGCGCGCATATTGGTAGGTGCCGCTGAATAGGTGGCGGTCGGAAAAGATGTAATCGACCCTGTTGGTCACCGCATCCCGGTCGCTGTCGTTCTTGATATTGAAACACTGCTGTCCGGTTAAAAGTCGAATAGAATCAATTGGTTGGGGTCATAGGGGGATTCGTTTGGGGAGTCGGATGGCTGGAGTGCCTGTAAAAGGGGCATTTTTTCGAATTGCGTAACGCTGAGAATCTGTAGAATCTGGTAAAGACTCGCTTCCAGCCCGAGGCGTTTCCGGACGATGGCGATGAGCACGTAAATCGAGACAGCGATCCAGATCTGCGTCTTGACGGCGTTCTCGCTGGTGCCGTAAAACGAGTTGATTCGCAGATGTTGCTTGATCCACTTGAAGAACAACTCAATCTGCCAACGCGACTTGTAGATGTGGGCGATGGTCAGCGCCGGGAGCGCGAAGTTGTTGGTCAGAAACTTCAGCCGCTTGTTCGTCCGGGCGTCGAAGTAACTGACCCTCCGCAACGGGTCGGGATAGGCTTGGGCCGATTCGATGGCAGCCAGTATGACGGTCTGATCCGAGCGCAAGCCCGTGGATTTGTCGACGGGATGCGAGTAGCGCCGTTGGAGCAAGATGTTCTTCTTGGTTCGCACGACGAAGAACGACGAGCAGAGAGTGAACACGAAGAGGCGTTCGAAATCGACGTAGGCCCGATCCATGACGTAGAACGCGCCGGCCTCCGGGCCGATCTCGTCGAGGATGTTGATGTCGTGCACTTTGCCTCCAGTAATGCGGATGAACGTGGGAATATTGCCGTGCAGATCCAGCAGCGTGTGCATCTTCACGGCGGCTTTTTGCTTGCGGAATCTCGCCCACGGAAACAGCGACAGGCAGAGGTCGATTGTTGTCGAGTCGAGAGCGTACAGAGTCTGGTCCAAGTCCACACCGATCGGGTCGTGGGCATATAACGGCCGTGCCATGCCAATCAAGACCTGCGCGAAGTCCGCGTAGATCCGCCAGTCGCGCGACTCGTTCGCGTCGGCCAGTGTCGAGCGCGCTACCCTGCCGCGGAATCCCATGTGGTAGAGTTTGCCGTGCATCGAACGCAGGCACGTCTCGATGTCGCGGAGGCTTGCCCGATAGGTCAGCTGGGCGAATGCCATCGCAAGAAACTGATCCCAGCAGGAGAAACTTTTCAGATAGGAATCGCCGCGGTAGCGCGATACACATTTCTGAAACTCTTTGCTCGGTAGGTGCTCGATCAGTTGGGAGAAAACCGTACGGCCAAGGTTCATCCCTCATTGTGCCGCGTCCGGATGCTCCGTTCAGGCGACCATTTGCGGCCTCGGGATTTCAAATCGTTCCCGGGCAAAACAGGCCATAAGACATTGAACGGTCGAGACTTACCGTCCGATGGCGCGACTTTCCCCGGACAGCACTGATATTGAAACGATACCCGGCCGTATTCCGCAGCAGCGTCCGATCGCTGTCGCCCACATCGAAGTTGTTGATGTTGTCGCCGTCCGGAACACTCTCCATCAGATCGGCGACCCCGGGGTCCACCGGGGTTCCCGTAGCCCTCAGCACGTTGACTTTCTGGGCGCGGTTTGTCCTCTGGTCACGGTAGGTGAAGACCCCTTGCCGCGCGTCCTGGGTCAGGATCACCGAATTGGCCAAACTCTCAGCGCGCCGCCGGTAGGCTTCGTAGTTCGTGTAGAACAGCAGCTTGTTCTTGATGATCGGCCCGCCCAACGAACCACCAATCTGGTTGAGGTTGAGGAACGGTTTGGGCGTGCCTGTTTTGTTGCTGAACCACTGGTTGGCAGAAAGTTTCGAGTTTCGATTGTGCCAATAAGCGTTCCCGTGGAAATCGTTCGTGCCCGAGCGCGTGGTGAAGTTGACTTGAGCTGGAATTTCCGTTTTGGCCATCCCGCGATGGTCAGGATACTCCGATCCGCGGCTCGGGTGCAAGGTCTTCGTCTTCCTCTCACGATCGATGCTCCGTTCGCTCCCGTTTGGGTCGCTGAATGCCGCTCGATCGCCGCGTTCCAGCTCGCTGGAGGGCTTTTCGCCGACACGGCTCCGAGTAGTTCCCTCTTCAGCAACCCAGCGTCTCTTCTCCGTCGCAGCCGTCGCCCGTTACCCGCCTGGCACAGGCAGCGCCCAGATCCGCCCCAGCATCTCAGCGAACAGCTTGCGGTTGAGATGCCCCTCGGCCAACAGCAGCCAGTAATAGCGGGCATGCTTGACCAGCCGCCCTCCGGTTTTCATCAACCGATGCTGCAAGCTCGTCAGCGACCAGTTCTTGATCCTCTGCGCCAGCCCCAGCCGCCGCCACAGGTTCCCCAGGTTGTAGGCCAACACGCTCAACTGCAAACGCACCTCGTTTGCCCGGAAACGATGACAGGACAGCCGTGTCCAGTGGGTTGCCTGCTTGCCTTCCTTGATCCATTGCTCGGCCGTGCCGCGCTTGTTGTAGAAGCGCACCAGCGACCGACTGGGCAAGCTCATGCTCGTGACGATGAACCCGACGCGAGGAAACAACTCGCCTTGGTGGTGCTCAACCTTGGCCACAACCCGCCGAGGCTTCGACCAACTCGCGGCCTGATAGCGGAAGCTCTTGTAGCGCACTAGTGGCTTCAGGCTCGGCCTGCCCGGCGGACGGAACAGAATCTCTTCGATCTCCAACTCCAGGTTCTTGTTTGCTGGGATGCGAATGACGTAGTCCACTCCGCGATCCTCCAACGCCTCGTAGATCTCCGGCTTGGCGAAGGCGGCGTCGGCGCGGAACGTCACTTGCTTGCCTTCTCCCTGTTGGCGCTCGATCTCGGGCAGCAGCAGTTCGTCCCAGTCCTCGGCGCTGGACACGTTACCCGCTCGCAGCTTCGCCGCCAGACAATCACCGTGCTGGTTGAACAGCAACAGCGGGTGGTAGCAGGTGGACTCGAAATGGCCGTTGTAAGCGCTGCCTTCCTGCTGACCGTGGACCGGGCTTTCCGTGGAGTCCATATCGAGCACGACACGCTCGGACTCGTCCTGCGCTTGGGCTTGAGCGACCAACTCGCGGTTCACCGCCATCAGCCCAAGCAGGTTCTCTTCACTGGCCAGCAGCTCTGCCTCAAAGCTTTGTAGACGCGACGTAAGCGCCCCGCCGCGATCCCAGTTCTTCTTCGAGCCGATCAGACGAAAAGTCGGGTCAGCCGAGACACGGGCAGCATCGTTGAGATCCTCGTAGCCGGCGAGGCGGCTGTAGACCGATTGCCGCACCAGGTCGGCCAGTGGGAACTTCTTGTTTGTGCCTTGCCGCGAATCCGTCAGATGCTCGTCGATCAGCTTGCCCAGTCCGAGCCGCTCGTCCAGTTCCCGAATGAGAATCAGGCCACCATCCGAGGTGACGCGCGATCCTTGGAAATCGACTTTGAGAAATCCGTTGAAGGTGAGCTGAAACGGCTTGTTTTCTTTTTCACCCATTGGGTGTTGGCCTCCGTGCGTCCTGACAGGGCTTGAACCCCTATAAATAAAGACGCTGAAGGCCGCTGCAAGGTCGGGATGCCGAAATCAAATTGGAAATGCGGGTTGAGAGGAACCACCGCCAAAAGCGGGATTGCCGTTCTGTGTAGTAATCGTAAACTCACTGACCTGGTTCAGTAGGAGCCGGTTGGGAATAAAATTCAGGCCATTGCCCCGAATGAAGTTGTCCTGGATGTTGATTCCGTCGAGCGTGACGTTGCTAAACGAAGTTCGCTGGCCATTGATAACCGTGGGAGTTCGGCCTTGAAAAGCCACTCCGCTTTCCAAATGAATCAGGTTAAGCGGGTCCCGGCCAATCAAGGGCAGGTGCTCGATTTGCTCCATCGTGACCGTCGAGCTTAGCTCAGCGTTCGTTGTTTGGACTTGGGAAACTCCGCCTTCGACGACGACGGTTTCGGTCAAGGGCCCCAGCTCTAACTGGATCGGAGGCACTGAGGTCTCTTTCGCGATGTTGACCTTCACCCCCTGGACGACCTGTCGACGGAACCCTTCGACGTCGGCCTCGACGGTGTAGAGGCCGGGTAAGAGGCTCACCGCATGGAACGCGCCTGAGGCATCGGTTACAAGCAGTGAGACGGCTCCTGACGATTCACTTCGGATCGTGATCTGGGCGCCGACAATGGCAGCACCGCTGGGATCGAGCAGGGTTCCTGAAAGTCGCCCGGAAGACGTCTGCCCCCAACAAGTTGCGGTCGCGAGCGCGGCCAATGCGAGTAACCAGACCCGCGTTTGCACGACGCGCAGAATAGCTGAGCATCGCTTCCGCACCGGCACCTTCATGATTCTATTATGCGGGTCCATCCTCCTACTTTTGAAGCCGAACACTCGGTTGACCCAACGCTTGCCTCCTCTTTATTAGCCGACGCGGCCGAGACGGACGTCCCTTCCCGCCGAAACCGAGCAGGGTCTTTGCTCCGAGATGGAGTATCGTAAGCTAGGTAAGACGTTGCCCGTGTGCTTAGACAACTTGTGATCGAAGCTGGACTTGGCGGCACATATTACAGCAATACCGGAGCGAACCGACTCTGCGGTCCACCTTTCGATTGCTTAAGGAGATTCCGATGCGTTCCCTTTCTTCTTTGATTGCTTTGCTTCTGATGTGTCTTGGGCCGTTAGCCAACAGCGCGCTCGCGGACGAAGTCGTCTACTTTTCGAAAGAGAAGGTGTCGGAAGCGATGACGAAACCCGGCATCATGAGCGCTGGAAGCGATCATTTGGTGATCATGAGCCGCCGCGATGGGCCCGGTCAGTCCGAAGTACACGCGGATCAAACAGACATCTTCTACGTGGTGGAGGGCTCGGCGACCTTCGTCACGGGTGGAACGGTGACGGGGGGCAGAACCGCCGGGCCCGGGCAGATTCTGGGCACGGGCATCCAAGGGGGCAAGAGCCACACGCTCTCGAAGGGCGATGTGATTGTGATTCCCAAAGGGACTCCCCACTGGTTCAAGGAAGTGCCTGAGTTGGTGGTCTACTTCGTCGTAAAGGCCGTGACCTTGGACGTTCCGCCGGCCTCCGAACAGATCCAGTCGGCCGTCTTGCCAGGACCCGAAGAGCGGCGCGCCGACGCCACGGTCCTGGGATACGACTCGCAGGGTGCCCTGATCACATTGCAGAAGGGCGGCGGCGATCTCATCTGTCTCGCCGATGACCCGCGAAAGGACGGCTTCAGTGCCGCATGCTACCACAAAGATCTTGAACCCTTCATGGCCCGCGGACGCGAACTCTCTGCCCAGGGTTTGAAAGGACGCGACCGCCACGAAGCGCGGTGGAAGGAAATCGACGACGGCGACCTCTCCATGCCCGGTGCGCCACGCATGCTCTACGTACTAACGGGAAAGAACTTTGACGCCGGAAGCGGGACCGTGACGAATCCCTATCTGCGATGGGTCGTCTACACTCCCAATGCGACCCCGGAGTCGACGGGGCTTTCGCTCGAACCGGGCACGGCTCCGTGGCTGATGTACCCGGGAACACCGGGCGCCCACATTATGATTAGCCCACCCAAGAAGCAGATCGCTACCCCGTGAGTGTAAGTCGAGTCATCTCAAGACGGGACCTTCTTCTACTTTTCAGCTCCGCCGCGATAAGCGGTTGTGAGCGTTCGGCCGGCAGACGCATCGGGGTCGTCCCCAAAGCGACAGGCCTGATTTTCTGGCAAAGCGTCCACGCCGGGGCTATTGCCGGCGGCCTCGACGCGGATGTTGAGGTCGTGTGGCAAGGCCCGGCGACCGAGACGGAATTCGCTCGTCAGATCACGATCGTCGACTCGATGATCAACTCCCGCGTTGACGGCATCGTTGTCGCTCCGACCGACGCCACCGCGCTTATCTCCGTGGTTGAACGTGCCCAAGCGGCGGGGATTCCGGTTGTCATCTTCGATTCCGGCATCAACACGGATAACTACGTTTCGTTTGTCGCGACCGATAACTACCAAGGCGGCGTTCTCGGCGCTCGCCAGATGGCCGAGCTGCTCGACGGCTCCGGTCAAGTCGCCCTAGTGCGCATGGTGCCCGGCAGCAACTCCACGAACTTGCGAGAAGAAGGATTCAAGGACACTCTGGCGAAAGAGTTTCCCGGGATCGAAGTCGTGGCCGAGGACTATTGCATGGCCGACCACGCCAAGGCGCTCGAGATCGCGGAAAACTTCCTGACGGCGCACCCCGACCTTGACGGTATCTTCGGTTCCACGGAACCGGCCACGGTCGGGCCCGCGCGGGCCATTCGAGGACGGAACTTATCCGGCAAGGTCCGGCTCGTCGGCTTCGACTACGGCGACACGATCGAGCGAGACCTAGAGCACGGCGTGATCGACGCTGTCGTGGTGCAAGACCCGTTCCGCATCGGCTACGTCGCCGTCCAAACCATCGTTTCGCGGCTGAACGGCGATACACCCCCGAAGCGCATCGACACGCCGATCCGTGTGATCAGCGCCGCCAACCTCACCGACCCGGAAGTGCATGCCTTCCTACATCCCAATCTTGATCGTTACCTCAAGTAGATGCATAGTGAAAGTGCCGAGAGTTAGACCACTGAGGCTCGCGAAAGAGCGTGCCCTTGGAAACCGGGCACGGCATGCCGTGCCCCTACAATCTGAACACTCGCCCTGTCAGTATCATTCGCGAGACTCAGGAACGGGAACTTGAGCCGATCAGCCCGTTTTTCGATGGCATTGGGACCGGCAACTTCTGCCCTAATGATAGGGCACACGCCCCCGTTCTTCTTGGTCGCAGACGACCGTCAGAGACCCAAGTCCAGTTCTAAACTACAACCTAATTGTATTATTATCAACGCGGAAGCTAGTGCTGGCTCAGTTTGACGAAAACGGTCTGACGCCAGGCTCTGTTCGTTGTTTTCGCGCAAAAGCTTGACGCGGACCCCGCCGGAACGGCGGGTCCGAGCTACGAGCTGCACAGCCTCGTACTACGCCGCGAGTTCATCCGCGCTATCGACGCCGTAGATGGTGTACCAGGGTTTCGCAGCTTTGAGGCATTCGTTGACGGCCTGGATATTGCGCACCCCTTCGCCACCCAGCCAATCTTCAAGGGCCGCGGGTCCCTGTTTGCCGTACACGGGAATACCTTCCTTCCACGTCGCGCGTCCACAGAGAACGCCGGCGAACTTGACCCCGGCCTCGGCAGCCCAGCGCAGCGACTCCGTGTATTGCTGGTTGCTGACGCCGGCACTCAGATAGATGAAGGGCTTGGAGGCCGCTTCCTCCGCCCGGCGGTAGATGTCGAGCGCTTCCTCCTTGCCGTAGGCCTTTTCTCCCTTGTAGACGGCTGCTCCTTCCGCGTAGGCAAGGTTGAGGGGGATCTCCACTTTGAGCACATCGACGTGGTAGTGGTCTTTGGAAAACTCCTTCATGCTGCCGATGACGACTTCGGGCTTCTTCTTGGCGAATTCGAATCCCTTTTCGTCGAGACCCGCCGGGTCGTAGCCTATGAACTCCAAAAAGAACGGAATGTCATAGGCCACGCATTCGGCCCCGATGCGCTCGACGAAAGCGTGCTTTTCGTCGTTGACCGCCTCTTCTTCAAAGGGTGTGTAATAGATCAGGATCTTGACTGCGTTTCCTCCCATGTCTTTGATGCGCTTCACCGAAACATTCGGCAGAAGGTCGGCGCGGCGGCCGGGGCGGGTATTGTCATACCCACTCTTTTCGTAGGAAAGCAGCAAGCCGGCATTCGAGGCGCGTGCCTTCGCCGCCTCCAGACCCCATTCAGGATCGAGCAGAATGGCACTGGCGTAGGGCGTCAGGACTTTCGAGACGGCGGTCTTGAATTCGCTCATCATCTCGTCGGTCACGTCGGCTCGCTCGATGCCTTTGTTGGAAGCAATGGCTTTTTGCAAGGAGCCGCGCTGGTCCATGGCCGCGGCTGCGATCACCCCTCGGTCGTCGGCGAGGGCAGTGAGATTGTTGATTTTTCCAGGTGTCAGTTTGGCAGGCATGTTTACGTCTTCTCCTACTGGACAATCTTAGCAAGAGGGGCGCCAAGGATAAACATCTTCCCGGCCGCTCAGCCGATCAGGCGGGGACTGCCGGCGAACTCAACTCAACGACCCTCATGGTCTTGATTTCGGGAGGTGTGCCGGCGCTTTTGATTTTGATGCGATAGAGCGAGTTGGCGACCTGACCGTCCCGTTCGGCGTCAGCCAAAATGGAAATCCTGGTGTAAAGGTATTTACCGCGGGCGAACACCAAGCAGTGCCTCTTCAGCCTCACTCCCCGCTTCCGGGCCGGAACTCAAGGCCAGAACGCAGGTCTTCGCCCCGCAGTCAATGGTACTTCGCGTACTGCGTCTCTACGTGCTCTGCATTAGGAACATCTACGGCATCTCTGTCAGTGAAATCGTGACCGATTCTCAATTGACCCAGCAAAGGCTCCTGCCGCAGAATATGAGCATCTTGCTGAGGAAAACGCACGCGGCAAATCCTCCAAACAAGCCGCGTGTTGAACGTTCGTCGAGGCGACAGCCGGGTGCGGTACTCTCCAAGCCCTTGACGATTTGGGTGGTGGACCAGGGAAGTATCGGGACCAGGCGCAGAGATGGATGAGTGGTCAAGGTGAAAGTGAGCGAGCGCAAAGAGCGCCGGGCAAAGAGGTTCGGGTTCAGCGCAAGCCGAGACTGAGGGGGTTGGCAGAGTGATTCCGGGCAGGACTGACTCGCAAGATTCTCAGGTTCCGAGAGCGGTCGAGGGTGCTCTACCGGCGGTTGGAGAGGGTGTGAAAACGGGGACGCGTGAGCGGCGCGAGCGGCTCCGTAGCGAGTTTTTCCGTGGCAGGAAGCTGTGGATTGAGTACCGCAGGGGAGTGCTGGCCGCTAAGGTGGTCGACTCTAGCGATCACGGGCTGGGAGTGGAGATACCCGCACCACTGGAGGTCAACTCGTTCGTTTCGTTCGCCGGTGTTGGACTTCGAGGTCGCGCACAAGTTAAGCACTGCAGAAGAAGCGACGACGACGTGTTTCGTGCTGGATTCAATCTTGAAGCAGTCAGCTTCCGCGAACTCGATGTCCCTAGCCGGGTGCTCCCCAGCGAAACCGTCCCGGTGCATGACCCGCGTGATCGATTGCTCAATGCAGGTGCGATTGGGGAGCCGAAAGGCCAGGTTACGGATAATCTTGTCAAAGGAGGTGAAGAAGTGCAGTTCAACAACACGCAGGACTCAAGTGAGGAGGAATCTCAGGCCAACGGTTCGGGGACGAGTATATCTCAACTTGCTGGCGAGAGTATACAAGAAGAAAGGGCTCTGGACGGTGCCGGACAATCAGGCGTGCCGGATAGAGAAGGGGAGCCTTCAGCAATACTTTCCGAGATGGCGAAAACCATGTCTCAAGGCGTGGAGGTTGCACTCCTGAATCTCGAACTGCATCGGGCGAACGAGATCAAGGCCATAAAGCAGGAACTGGGAGGCTCAAAACTCAATGAAATTCTTCAGAGGTGGCCCGAGACCCAGCAGCAAATCGCGGAGTTGAAGGCAAATGTGTCCGAACAACAAGCTGGGGTTGCGGCCGCAAAGGACACGTTGTCGCAGTTGCGTGCGGAGACTGAAACAGCCCAGCAGCTGCAAGCCAATAGAGTCGACTCCATACTGGAGCGTCTGCCGGTGCAGGAAGCTGAGCTGCCAAAGTTGAAGGACTCTATCGAGGATCTCTCGGGGAAGCTAGATGCGGTAGTTCGCCGGCTCGACTTTCTATCGAAAGCTTTGCACTCGCTTTATGAAGTGGAGAAACAACGTCAGACCACTCTGCAACAACTGAGTGAAGTTGCGGGGAGTTTGAAAGCTACGTTACCTACTTTCCCAGAAGAATTGGCGGATAGCCTTACAGACCAGGCCCATCGCAAATTGACCGAGTTTCTCGGTGATCTTGTAGTGCGCGAGTAACAAGCCTACCCACCAGGTATTCCGTCCTCTGGCGGGGACTCTGGGTGACCCTACCCAACGACCCTCATGCCTGTGCTTCAGATTTCGTTGCGATGGAGGGGACTGGTGGACTCACCAGTCCATTCTGCGACCAGAGCAAAAAAAAAGGGCGCCCTGCGTATTAACGACAGGGCACCCGTGCGGTCGGCCCTCGAGATCTTATTGCACTATGCAAACGGAGTCGGTGCCTTTAATCATGTTTCCGTCGACGAGACTTCCAGTGATTTCGGCCATGGTGTCGCCGGGAATAAATACACCGTCCATGTCTTCAATCTTAACGAGCAGATCATCGAAGGCGTCACCGTTGACGTTCTCGATGGTAGCCAGCAACTTGTTGCTCTTGCC
Source organism: Bryobacterales bacterium (assembly GCA_965248205.1). GTDB lineage: Bacteria > Acidobacteriota > Terriglobia > Bryobacterales > UBA6623. Next base: position 2,581,987 of record CBDFIS010000006.1, on the reverse strand, counting down.
TACCATCTTTACGGCCATGCCTTGAAGCATTACCGATCCCGCATCGATCTGGGTCACGTCAAGTGTCGCGCTGCCAAGGATCGCAACCGGGATCACGCTATAACGTTCATTCAACGCGGGCCATCCGTACCTTCGTGAGAGAAGCGGGCTAACACCCTCACCCGGTGATTCTCGCTGTCGCCGATGTAAACCCTCCCCTTTGCGTCCACATAAACACCGTGAGGGCGCGCCAAGCCGCATTTCAGGGGGTCACCGTCGGGTCCGTCGTGTTGGGTTCCATCGCCGACAACCGTCGTGATGATTCCCTCTTTCTGGTCAATGCGGCGAATGGTGTGGCTTTCGGTGTCGGCGATGTAGACGCCGCGGTCGGGGCCGACTGAGATGCCCTTGGGGCCCGACAAGAGTGCGTGTTTTGCGGGTCCGCCGTCGCCGTCGTAACCGCTCTCGCCCGTGCCGGCAAGGTGGTGAAGTGTCATCGCCTTCATGTTTATGCGATAGACGGCGTTGCCCTCTCGAAGAGCTACGTACATGTCTCCGCGACTGTCGAACGCAATCGCGCGGGGGCCGTTGAGCGGGGTGTCTTGAACCGGCGCGCCGTCCGGAGTGGCGGCTTGCTCGCCGGTCCCTGCAAAGGTCTCAATCGTACCCGTTGCTAAATCAACTCCGCGAATGCGATGGTTGCCAATATCGGCGATGTAAAGTGACCCCTCGCCGTCCAGCTCGATACTGTGTGGTTGCCTAAGAAGAGCTTTGGTAGCCGGGCCTCCGTCTCCACCGTAACCTGGCTGGCCTGTCCCGGCGAGAGTCGTGATTGTGCCGGTTTTCTCTGACACCCGCCTGACGATGTGGTTCTGCATTTCCACGAAGTACATGTTGCCCGCGCGGTCGAAGCGCACTTCGTAAGGTTCGTTGAGCGACGCTTTCAGCGCTGAGCCGCCGTCGCCCGAGTAGCCTTGCTCGCCGTTTCCCGCCACGGTGCTGATGGTTCCTGTGTCCAGCTCGAGCCTTCGTACGCGATGGTTATCGACCTCGCAGATGTAGAGGGCGCCGTCGGGCCCAATCGCAACGCCGTAAGTATTGGCCAGCCGTGCACGAGCACCTGGGCCGCCGTCTCCGGCAAAGCCTGCCTCGCCCGTACCGGCTACGGTGCGAACCGTTTGAGGAAAGCTCGGAGATGCCGCGAGGACAATAAACAAAAGGGTGAGAAGACCTTTGGTCATCAACAATCCCTTGCGATCAACAGGACCCCGCGGAACGCATCAGTTTGGCAGGGAGTGTGCCCATATCTAGTTAGAGCGGGAGATCCTCTGGTGAAAAGTGGCTGGTGGGGCTTGCATGGCCCTATACAGGAGTGATGGCTTTCGCAATTGTGCGCTAGGAGCCACTGCCGTTCGTCTCGAAGCCGCCTCGAACTAAGTCGACGAGCTGCTTGACGGACCGTCCAAGGTCTCGGACCTCTTGAGCGGCACTCCGTTGCGCCTCCTCCAACCGCTGGATTCTCTCCTCATGGTTGACCTGCATGTCCTGCAGACGTCGGTGCCGGCGCTCGAAGTTCTCTTGGTATTGGTCGTAGCGTGCCTGGGCCTTGCCGATGGCGACTAGGTTGGTCGCCAGCTCGTCCATTCTGGATGCAAAAACAGCCTCTTGCTCCAGCAGAAACTGGATGGTTTTTTCAACGTCCATCAGCTTCATTCTAGCGGACGGGTCACCTTGCTACAATCCACACTCAATAACCAAGATGCTTCTGATCGGGCCTCCAGGCAGCGGGAAAACTCATTACTTATTGGAGCGCCTCGAAGCTGCCATCCGCGCCGCTCGAGGCTCCCAGACCAAGCTAATTGTTCCCACCGCGAGCATGGCCCGGCACTTGTTGCACACGCTCGCGCGCCGGGGCCTGGTAGTCCCCGTCGATGTGATTCAGACCGTCCGCGACTTCGTCCGCCGGCTGACCCCGGATTCGCAGGAGCCGACGCTGGCGGCCAACTCCTGGCTCATCGAGCGCGCCACGCAGGCAGCGAACCGCAAGGAATTCTCAGCGATCAGCGAGACACCAGGGTTTCGTCGTTACATCGAAAGAACCGTCCGAGAGTTCCAGGCGGCAGGCTGCGATGCTACGACTCTCGGGCGGCTGACAAGAACTCCCCAGCAAGCTGCTTTCGCTGCCGTCTTCTTCGAGTACGAGAAGCTCCTTGATAAACACGGATACATCGACGCGGCAGGGCGGTTCGCACTAGCCGCAGCCGAGGTTCGCCGTCGTGGCCTGGGGGATCTACGGGAGGTGTACGTAGACGGCTTCTTCTACTTTTCCCATGGGGAACGGCAGCTCGTGAGTACGCTTGCTGAACTCGCCGAACGCGTGGTCATCACGGCTTGGCCTGACGTTGACCCTGGTTTTCCCGGGGAGCGCCGGCGCCATCTTCGGAAGCTCTTTCGGGTGGCGGTGGAACCTCTTGTTGCGCAGGCCCCATCACCGGAAAGGGAAATTGAAGAAATTGCGCGACGGATTATTGCGGAACGACGCCCTTTCGAGCAAATCGGAATCATCCTGCGCGCGCCGGAGGTTTACGGACCTTTGATCCGCCGAGTCTTTGAGCGGTTCCATATTCCCTTTCACTTGCGAATGCCTGAGCCGCTGGATCGCGACGGCACTATCCGCTTCCTGACTAGCCTGCTTGCGTGCATCGCCCAAGGCTTTCCCGCTGAGGAAACACTCGGGGTGCTGAGCAGTCCCATCTGTCGCGCAGGGCTTGACCCTCAAATGGACGCTTTCGACTTCCGAGAGCGGGAGGGCTTGCGCGACGACGGCCTCGGATTTCTCCGCGCACGCGCCAGGGACTACCCGGTCGTTCGCGAGCAACTTGATGAACTGTCGGCACTCGCGCGCCGGCGATCCGCAGTTCTCTCGCCGGAAGAATGGGCGGAGCGTTGTCGAAGCGTTGCCCGCCAGTGGGTGAGACTTCCGAAGGTTGAGGATGGACAGTGTGTCCCGGCCGTGCGCGAGCTCAGGCGTCAGGCGCTGGCGCTTTCGAGTTTCGACGCGGCCTCGGTGGAAGCCGCCCAGTTGTTGAAGTTGGGCGGTGCCGGAAACGTTCGCCTAGTGCCTTACCTGAGGGCCCTCGATGCGGTCTTGAGCCAAACTCTCGCTGAGCCAGTTGATCAGCGGCGGGATGTCGTGCATGTCCTCACGGCTTACGAGGCCAGACAGTGGGAGCTGCCCTTGGTTTTCGTTTGCGGGTTGGTGGAGAACCAGTTCCCACGACACCATTCCGAAGACCTGCTGTTTTCGAGCTCCGATCGGGAAAGACTCCAAGGCCAGGGCCTCCACCTGCGTGCGGCGAAGGACCTAGATCAGGAAGAACTCCTACTGTTTCGCATAGCCACCAGCCGGGCCACGGCAAAACTGTTCGTTACTTACCCGAGGGCAGATAAGAATGGGCGCCCCCTGCTTCGGTCATTCTTTCTCGATGGTCTCGAAGAGAAGGAAGTATCCATTCCCACGGTGCGTGTGCACGAGCGCCCCGCTGACTATCGTGCACAGCGCCCTGCCCGCATGAGCTCGCCCGAGCTTCTCGAAGCTGTCGTCGAAAAGCACGATCACTTCAGCCCTTCTTCGCTGGAGCATTTCCTTCAATGTCCTTATCAGTTTTTCGCCCAGCAGACCTTGGAGCTGGAGACTCGGCCTCCTCCTCCTGATCAGCGCATCGATCCGCTCCTGATGGGCACCATCATTCATCGCACGATCGCCCAATGGACCGGCGACTCTTCACAAGCTATCTCGGCCGTTTTCGACCGTGTCTTTGACGAAACGTGTGAGAAGGCCGGCGTGTGGCAGAACTTTCGCACCGCGCTCATCCGAACAAACATGCTCGCGGATCTCGAGCGCTACGCTCGGGAGGAATCGGAGGCCTCAAAGCTGGAGCTCAAGGAGAGGAAAACGGAGGAGAAGTTCGAGTACATGGTGGACGACGGGGAGCATGTACCGTTCCGCATTAGCGGTCGGATCGACCGATACGACGTGCTCGAAGGCAACCTCGGTCTCATCGTGGATTACAAATACTCCGGCGAAGGGAGGATTCGCAAGCTGGTGAGTGACCGCCTTGGGGGAGCAAACGTGCAAGCGCAGATTTACCTGCTCGGTCTCGAGCGCGAGAAAGGAATTCGCCCTGCCGGGATGCGCTTTTGGGGCCTCCGAAACAAGACGACAGTACGGGGATGGGTCGCCAAGGATCTTCTCCCCTCGATAGCGATTCTTGAAAACGATACGCAACTGACCGAAACCGAGTTCCGCGACATGTTGGCCCAGGGTGAGGGCCGTATTGTTCGAACGATCGATGAGATTCGCGGAGGCCGCATCGAGGTCGCACCCGCGGATCGTGATTTCTGCAAGAGAGTGTGCTTGTTTCGAGACGTCTGCCGGATTGAATTGTGACTTTCACGGAAAGCCAGCACCGAGCCGTTCAAAGTGGGAGCAAGGGGGACACTTGCGTTGTGGCAGGGCCCGGATCGGGCAAGACGCTTGTTTTGGTGGAACGCCTACGGTGGTTGGTCGAAAGCAAAGGCATCGACCCAGCGAACATTCTCGCAATCACCTTTACCGAAAAGGCTGCCAGGCAGATGCTTGAACGCTTGCTGGAGGGGGCATCACCCGAACGGCGCCAAGCCTATCACCGTGCCCGGATTTCGACCGTCGATGCGTTTTGCGCCAGGTTTCTTCGCGAGCACGCTCTGGAGGCCCCCATAGACCCGGAGTTTCAAGTGATAGACGCTTGGCAGGCGGAAATGGAGCTGCGTCACGTCATCGGCGAAGTCCTCGATGTTTGCTACACCGACAATCCGGCGTCTGCCCTTGGTTTCCTCAAGTCTTTCGCCGGTTCGCGTTCCCGGAGCGAAGAGATCAGCCTCTCGAGCGTGCATGAACAGGTCCTCCGGCTCTATCGGTCGATGCGCGTGGCGGGTGTTGCGCCACGCCCTCCCAAGTTGAAGGAAGGTCCGAGTTCCGGGGAGTTTCAGGAGCAAAGGGCGTGGATCGCGGAGGTCCTCGAGAAGGTTGACCGCGCGTATCGTGGCTGGAAGCGCTCGGCGGGCCTGGTGGATTTTTCTGATCTTGGCGAGCTCGCTGTCCGGATCCTCGAGAAGGGCCGAGTTCGGAGATTACCGTTTCAGCATATCCTCGTTGACGAATACCAGGACACGAACCCGCTGCAGGCGAATCTGATTGCGTTGCTGCGAAAGCATGCCGCGGACGCTAACTGTGTTCTGTTTGGTGTCGGAGACATCAATCAATCGATCTACGGGTTTCGCGATGCGGATCCGGAGGTATTTCGCAGCTTTCGGGAGGAGGTACGGGCCGGCGGAGGTGAAGTGGTGGATCTGCGAGAGAATTTCCGCAGTCGCCCCGAGATTCTGTTGGCCGCGGAACGGCTCTTGGTGGGGGCGGAAGGTCTCGAGACGCGCCCTCTCGTCGCCCAGCGTGGTTTGCCCCGAAAAGACGATCCGAGTGTCGAAGTGACCGTCGTTCGCCATCACAAAAAGTGGGTCGCTCGACAACGAGAGGCTCGGCATGTCGCTAGAAGGGTTATTGAGCTACGCGGTCAACTCCGCACCGGCAACCCGGCGAAAACACCTGCTTGGAAGGATTTCGCGGTCCTCGTGCGGACGCACAACCTGGTCAAGGAATTCTACACGCACCTACGCGAGGCGGGCATTCCTTGTCAGGTCGCCGGGGGTACCGGGTTTTTCGAAGCTCGCGAAGTGCGCGACTTCATGTGTTTGCTAGAAGTGCTCTCGAATCCTCGTGATGAGATTCGGCTCGCCGCGGTGCTGTGTTCGCCATTGGTCGGTGTTTCGGACGAAACGCTCCTGCGGTTGAAACTTCGCACGGGCAACCTCGCCGATACGCTACGCGAAGATCACATCGTTCCCGCAGAGGACGGGGAACGCTTGCGCACTTTTGTCGAACGGCTCGACCGCTGGCGGGAGAGTTTAGACAGCGTCCCCCCGGATCTGGTTATCTGGCGCATCCTCGCAGAGACGGGTTACGAGGCTTTCACGCTGTCCCAGTCCGACGGCTCCCAAAAAGCTGCCGGCGTTCGAAAGCTCGCCGAGCTGTCGCGAGACCTCCATGACTCGGGGCGTTTCACCTTCCGGGAGCTCGTCGAGCGGCTCACGGAGTGGCAAGCCTCCCGCCCACAGCAACCCGAAGCGGAACCTCGGGAGAATGCGGAAGACGCCGTTCAGATCATGACGATGCACAACGCCAAGGGCCTGGAGTTCCCCATTGTCTTCTTGCCTGCGCTGGACTACCAGAGCCGAGGGAGCAGCGATGCTCTCGCCTATCTTCCCGCGGGTGGCATGGGAGTGAAGTGGATCGACCCTCAGGCCGGCGAGGAAGCGCCCGATCCCGTTTTTAAGTCAAGCCGCGAGCAGCGCAAAAAACGTGAGAAGGAAGAGAACAACCGCCTGCTCTACGTCGCCATGACACGGGCGGAGGAGCATCTAGTTCTGAGTGCGGCTCTGGGGACGAATGTAACCGGGTCGGCTCGCCTGCTAAGAGACAGGCTGGGACTAAAGTTGGATCAATCGGACGAAGTCCCGCGTGAGGAAGAAAAAAACGGGCTCCGATTCCGCCTCTTCCGGACCGGCCATGACGCGGAGCCGGCACGGGCCGACCCGACCGAGGTAGCGCAGCCCGAGGTCCACGTAGTTGATCCGTTGGAACCCCGCGAGTCGATCGACACCTCGGCCGCGGTGACGTCGATCGCTTTGCACGCCCACTGCCCGCGCAAGTACTACCTTTCGCGATACCTAGGGTTCGAACCGCTGCGCTCGCAGGTAACGATTCCAGCCGAAGACGAGCTCGCGTCGCCGAGTGACGAAACGGACGCCAGCGAGTTGGGCGGCCGGGTGCACAAGGTCCTTGCTGGGTCGCTTGCCCCCGAGGATGCGGGCCCGGAAGCGATGCGGCTGGCGAGGAATTTTCAGCAGAGTGAATTTGGACAAAGGGCAAGCGCCAACGCGGTGCGGGAACAGAGTTTGCTGTTCGCCCTCGACCATCATCTGCTCCAAGGCCAAATTGACCTCTGGTTCGACGACGGAGCCGAACGCGTTCTCATTGACTACAAGACAGATCAGGTGACCGCCGACGAAGTCGAGGGCCGAGCGCAAGACTACGCTTTGCAGATTCAGCTCTATGCGCAGGCGTTGAAGCAAGTTGGCGGCAAGAGCCCGAATCGCGGTGTTCTTTACTTTTTGAGACCCAATGCGGCGGTGGATGTCGATGTCAGCCAGCCGGCCCTCGACAAAGCCCAACAAAGCGTGCGAGATTTCTTCGCCGCCCAGTCGCAACAAAGTTTTCCTCTGCAAGTGGGAAAACATTGCTTTCGTTGTGCCCACTACGGAAACCTGTGTCCCGCCAGGGTTGCTCCCGAATGAGCGATACGTCCGGTTGGTTTACTCAGAACTGGACGCCGCTCGCCGTCCTGGTTGGGTTCGCTTTACTGATGATCCTCTCGGCTTGGGCCGCGAACCGGCGGCCTGTCGACCGACCGGGGCCGATCGTCATCGCCGTTTCCTTTTACGCCACGTTTCTTAGCACCAACACGTTTCTCGGACAGGCGGGATTCGGTTACAAAGTCGGAGTCGCTTGGTTGCTTGCCGGCGGCGTATTCATCTCGTGTGCGTTCGTGGCCTGGTTTGTCGTGGCTCGCCCGATGATTCGTGATGCGCACCGCGTCTTGGGCGACGTACAAGATCTCGATCAGATCACCGTCCCCGAGTATCTGAGGCGAAAGTATTGCAGTCCTGCCATCGGCTATGTCAGTGCCGGGATAGTGTTCTTTGCCTCCCTTCTCTACATGCTGGCGGTGTTCAAGGGGATCGGGCATATCTTCAGCCGGATCCTTCATATCTCGTACGAAACAGCGATTCTCTGTGTCCTGGTGCTGGTCGCGGCCTATACGAGTTGGGGCATGATCCGAGCCATCCTCCACACCGATGTCGTGCAGGGGGTCGTAATGGTGGTCGGCGTGTTGGCTCTCTTTCTTGCCTGTGTAGATCGGGCTGATTGGGCGCTGGTGGTCGAAAGTTCTGACTTGGACGCCTCCGGCGAGGCGCTGGGTGGCGCCTTGCTGCAATGGGACACCCTGATGTCTCCGCTACTGATCGTGGGGCTCTCGTTGGGGACCGGCATCAAGCTCATGGTCGCGCCGCGCCTTGTGGTCCGTTTCCTGCTGTTCCGTCACGCTGGGGAGACCGAGATTCGCCGAGCCAAGTGGGTCACGGTGGCACTGATGAGCTTGACCATACCCATGCTCTTTGTGCTGGGCATCCTGGCTCACGGTATTGTTCCCCAATCGGAGTCGCAGTTCTACTTTCAGAATACGGACGAACTTGTGCCCTACCTGGTGGAAACGCTCTTCGGCAGCTTTTGGGGAGCCGTGGTCCTGGCTGGTTTTCTGTCCGCGGCGTTGTCGTCGATAGACTCGGTTCTACACGTCGCCGGCTCGGCGGTTGTGATCGATATCTGGGCAAACTGGAGACCCCGCACCGCTGGTCCGGTGATCGCACGGCTTCAGCGGGCCGTGATGATCCCGGTGGCGGCGGTGCCGGCGATCGCCGCCCTGAATCCTCCGGGGGACATCGTGCCATTGACGGCAATGTCCGGCGCCTTGTTCGGAGGTTGTTTCTTCCCCGCGCTGATCATCGGTCTGTGGTGGAAGGGAGCAGACCACGGGGCTGTTCTGGCATCGATTGTGGCCGGAGGATCCGCCGTTGTTGCCTGGTCCCTTGGTCTGCAGCGCGTCTTGGGTCTTGAAGTCGTCCATCCGATCTTCGCCGGCTTGGTCGCGTCCACGGCCGTTTACGCCTGTTTGCGAGCTAGGGCCGGCTCTTCTTGCACGGTTCGACCTGGTGCCGGCACCGATTCAAGGTCGGGCTAGTCGAAATCGCTTGTTCTGGCGTTTGTCCCGTGGTGGGACTGTGTTTTTCCTCGTCAGGTGTTTCTAGGGTGTTCGACGGGTGTTGCAGTATGTGTTCTTGTGGCATAATGTTCGAACTGATAAGCTGTAGTCCGGATGCTGCGAGACTGCTACCAGGCCTCTGCACATCCGAAAATTGGCTGCTGCAGCGTAGTTGGGAAGGTACAAATAGGGCATAGTTTTCTTAGACCTGGTGCATACTTATGGACATTGCGGCAATCATACGAGAACTAAGAAACGAGCTCGAGCGCATTGACAGGCTGATTCTGGCCCTCGATACGTTGCACACGGGACCGCGACGAGGTAGGCCGCCCAAGCTACTTCAACAACTTCGAGCGGCCTCCAAACCCGGCAAGACACCCCCCAAGAAGTCAGTCAGAAAAACCAAGAAGCGTCGCAAGAAACCCTCCTGAACAACCGTAGGCGGTTGTTCCCAATCAGCGGACTATTTTCCCGTTTCACGGCCACGGGTTTCGGTCCATTCTTCGGATCTTTCTGGAGGTCACGCGGTGGATTTAGCTCGCTCGGACAGATCCACAGGGGATTCGCGAAGCGAATCCGGCTTGACGGCAAGGTCGCACTACAGTCGTGAACCCGCGCCCAGCATCCAGGACTAGTGGCTGCGACCGGAACGAACGCATTGGGGAAGAAGATCGGGGCCGTGAAAGGGAGCTGGGTCCAGCCCCGGCAAGAGTCGCTAGTTCACGTGCCATCCGCCTCCGCCCGACTATCTGCTGGAAGGCCTGAAAACGTCGAGCCTCACTCAAGAACTGGCGGTGAGGGGTGACTCCGGACCTACTGAATCCCGCATAATATTCTGGCACCTTTTGGTTCCTGGGAGCATCTATAGATGTATGGGCAACCCAATAGGTGCTCGATCAGTTGGGAGAAAACCGTACGGCCAAGGTTCATCCCTCATTGTGCCGCGTCCGGATGCTCCGTTCAGGCGACCATTTGCGGCCTCGGGATTTCAAATCGTTCCCGGGCAAAACAGGCCATAAGACATTGAACGGTCGAGACTTACCGTCCGATGGCGCGACTTTCCCCGGACAGCACTGGCGTGGCACTATCGGCTCTTCCGCCTTCATTTCTTGCTGGGCGCGGACTGGAAGCTCTGCTCCCGCAAGCTCGGCCTCAGTCGTGGTAACTTCTTTCACGCCATTTACCGAATCCAGGAGCAACTTGGGAAAGCCTTCTACCAGCTCGAACCCTATGCCCTGTACCCACCCAGGGACTACTTTGTGCTGCGCTTGCCCGGACCCATGGAACCTTGCCGCCCATCGGTTTCCGCCGCTCCCACCAGGACTACTCGCGGAGCGAAGCCCACCCCTACTCGCTCCTGGCAGAGAGTGCCGGCTTGAGACACGGCCAAGGAGCGTGACTCCGCCGGTCGGGGTCAGAACTCCGCCGTTGGTGCAGCAGCAGGTGTCGGTTCGCCAACCCTTTCGGTTTACCGCGCGTCGCGAACAATTCTGATATGAATTGTCGCTGACCCAGTCCGTCTATCAGGCGATTAAGAAAGTGATCTTGAGCGCCAGCAAGGTTCTATCAAATCCTTCGTGGTATCGTAATAGGCAACCTGGCCTGGTCTGCGCAGATCCGGGCCTCCCCAGCGGGTTCGCCCTTGCGTAAGCTAGCTTTCTACAACGTTTCCAAGAAAACACTGCTGGGAGATGCGGTCGGCCTGGCGGAGACCAGCACCGAACGGCGCCAGGGCCTGCTGAAGCGGAACGGCCTGGGTCCCGGGGAAGGTCTGTGGATCGTGCCGTGCGAGGGGATTCACACTTTCTTTATGCGGTTCCCGATCGACGTCGTTTTCCTCAACAAAGACAAGCGCGTCACGAAGCTCGTAAGGCGGATGAAGTCGTCACGCTTGTCGGTAAGCTGGCGTGCCCGCAGCGTCGTCGAGTTGCCGGTTGGCGTGATCGAGCAGACGAGCACCGAGGTGGGCGACCTAATCGAAGTACGCGAGCCGGACGCCTAGGCCGCTTTTCTCACCACCTCCCGCCTGCCCTCCTCCCCCACGCAAACCTTCCACTTATGGCGCATTTCCAATTTGATTTCGGCATCCCGACCTTGCAGCGGCCTTCAGCGTCTTTATTTATAGGGGTTCAAGCCCTGTCAGGACGCACGGAGGCCAACACCCAATGGGTGAAAAAGAAAACAAGCCGTTTCAGCTCACCTTCAACGGATTTCTCAAAGTCGATTTCCAAGGATCGCGCGTCACCTCGGATGGTGGCCTGATTCTCATTCGGGAACTGGACGAGCGGCTCGGACTGGGCAAGCTGATCGACGAGCATCTGACGGATTCGCGGCAAGGCACAAACAAGAAGTTCCCACTGGCCGACCTGGTGCGGCAATCGGTCTACAGCCGCCTCGCCGGCTACGAGGATCTCAACGATGCTGCCCGTGTCTCGGCTGACCCGACTTTTCGTCTGATCGGCTCGAAGAAGAACTGGGATCGCGGCGGGGCGCTTACGTCGCGTCTACAAAGCTTTGAGGCAGAGCTGCTGGCCAGTGAAGAGAACCTGCTTGGGCTGATGGCGGTGAACCGCGAGTTGGTCGCTCAAGCCCAAGCGCAGGACGAGTCCGAGCGTGTCGTGCTCGATATGGACTCCACGGAAAGCCCGGTCCACGGTCAGCAGGAAGGCAGCGCTTACAACGGCCATTTCGAGTCCACCTGCTACCACCCGCTGTTGCTGTTCAACCAGCACGGTGATTGTCTGGCGGCGAAGCTGCGAGCGGGTAACGTGTCCAGCGCCGAGGACTGGGACGAACTGCTGCTGCCCGAGATCGAGCGCCAACAGGGAGAAGGCAAGCAAGTGACGTTCCGCGCCGACGCCGCCTTCGCCAAGCCGGAGATCTACGAGGCGTTGGAGGATCGCGGAGTGGACTACGTCATTCGCATCCCAGCAAACAAGAACCTGGAGTTGGAGATCGAAGAGATTCTGTTCCGTCCGCCGGGCAGGCCGAGCCTGAAGCCACTAGTGCGCTACAAGAGCTTCCGCTATCAGGCCGCGAGTTGGTCGAAGCCTCGGCGGGTTGTGGCCAAGGTTGAGCACCACCAAGGCGAGTTGTTTCCTCGCGTCGGGTTCATCGTCACGAGCATGAGCTTGCCCAGTCGGTCGCTGGTGCGCTTCTACAACAAGCGCGGCACGGCCGAGCAATGGATCAAGGAAGGCAAGCAGGCAACCCACTGGACACGGCTGTCCTGTCATCGTTTCCGGGCAAACGAGGTGCGTTTGCAGTTGAGCGTGTTGGCCTACAACCTGGGGAACCTGTGGCGGCGGCTGGGGCTGGCGCAGAGGATCAAGAACTGGTCGCTGACGAGCTTGCAGCATCGGTTGATGAAAACCGGAGGGCGGCTGGTCAAGCATGCCCGCTATTACTGGCTGCTGTTGGCCGAGGGGCATCTCAACCGCAAGCTGTTCGCTGAGATGCTGGGGCGGATCTGGGCGCTGCCTGTGCCAGGCGGGTAACGGGCGACGGCTGCGACGGAGAAGAGACGCTGGGTTGCTGAAGAGGGAACTACTCGGAGCCGTGTCGGCGAAAAGCCCTCCAGCGAGCTGGAACGCGGCGATCGAGCGGCATTCAGCGACCCAAACGGGAGCGAACGGAGCATCGATCGTGAGAGGAAGACGAAGACCTTGCACCCGAGCCGCGGATCGGAGTATCCTGACCATCGCGGGATGGCCAAAACGGAAATTCCAGTTTAGACCATCGCCGGAAAGGATACCGCCGCCTAGTGGAAAAACCGCTTCGGCCAAGGTTTGGGGGTTCCAACTAAACTCCAGTGCTGTCCGGGGAAAGTCGCGCCATCGGACGGTAAGTCTCGACCGTTCAATGTCTTATGGCCTGTTTTGCCCGGGAACGATTTGAAATCCCGAGGCCGCAAATGGTCGCCTGAACGGAGCATCCGGACGCGGCACAATGAGGGATGAACCTTGGCCGTACGGTTTTCTCCCAACTGATCGAGCACCTACCGAGCAAAGAGTTTCAGAAATGTGTATCGCGCTACCGCGGCGATTCCTATCTGAAAAGTTTCTCCTGCTGGGATCAGTTTCTTGCGATGGCATTCGCCCAGCTGACCTATCGGGCAAGCCTCCGCGACATCGAGACGTGCCTGCGTTCGATGCACGGCAAACTCTACCACATGGGATTCCGCGGCAGGGTAGCGCGCTCGACACTGGCCGACGCGAACGAGTCGCGCGACTGGCGGATCTACGCGGACTTCGCGCAGGTCTTGATTGGCATGGCACGGCCGTTATATGCCCACGACCCGATCGGTGTGGACTTGGACCAGACTCTGTACGCTCTCGACTCGACAACAATCGACCTCTGCCTGTCGCTGTTTCCGTGGGCGAGATTCCGCAAGCAAAAAGCCGCCGTGAAGATGCACACGCTGCTGGATCTGCACGGCAATATTCCCACGTTCATCCGCATTACTGGAGGCAAAGTGCACGACATCAACATCCTCGACGAGATCGGCCCGGAGGCCGGCGCGTTCTACGTCATGGATCGGGCCTACGTCGATTTCGAACGCCTCTTCGTGTTCACTCTCTGCTCGTCGTTCTTCGTCGTGCGAACCAAGAAGAACATCTTGCTCCAACGGCGCTACTCGCATCCCGTCGACAAATCCACGGGCTTGCGCTCGGATCAGACCGTCATACTGGCTGCCATCGAATCGGCCCAAGCCTATCCCGACCCGTTGCGGAGGGTCAGTTACTTCGACGCCCGGACGAACAAGCGGCTGAAGTTTCTGACCAACAACTTCGCGCTCCCGGCGCTGACCATCGCCCACATCTACAAGTCGCGTTGGCAGATTGAGTTGTTCTTCAAGTGGATCAAGCAACATCTGCGAATCAACTCGTTTTACGGCACCAGCGAGAACGCCGTCAAGACGCAGATCTGGATCGCTGTCTCGATTTACGTGCTCATCGCCATCGTCCGGAAACGCCTCGGGCTGGAAGCGAGTCTTTACCAGATTCTACAGATTCTCAGCGTTACGCAATTCGAAAAAATGCCCCTTTTACAGGCACTCCAGCCATCCGACTCCCCAAACGAATCCCCCTATGACCCCAACCAATTGATTCTATTCGACTTTTAACCGGACAGCAGTGACTAAACTCTTTGACCAGCACATCGATCATCATCTCTTATAGGAACTTCCACTTCTTTCCGCCAGTCGGTGAAACTTCCTTGATGCCCATGATGTGACAGCCGAGCCTTTGGAGTTCCCGGCCTAGAGCGGAGTTGCCGGGCACTAACTCTCCCTTCAAGTACGTGTCATTGACCAGGGAGTACTCATTGCTGATCGTCCAGTCAACCGGCACGCCCACCACCTTTCCGACATCGCTGGTTTCGAGTGCTTTCTTGGATCCCACCCGATTCAAGATCAGCCTCACATCTTCGCTGGAGATCCCCAAATCCAGGAACTGGCTGATCTTCCGCCTGGCCAGGTGAAGAGACATGACTTCTGGCGTGGAAACCAAATAGATCTTGTCGGCCAGCCGAAAGACGTCCTGGGAAGAAGAATACACACTGCTAGGCAGGTCGATGATCACACAGGGATAGAGATAGCTCGCCGAACGGAATACTTCTGGAATTCTATCCAGCCGATCGGGCGAGATGTGGGCGAAATCCGGAGAGGGTAGAACATCCAAGCCATTCCAGGTTGTGACGATGCGGGGCCACAATTCATCGATCACGTCGTTTCGGGCGAGGGCATCCGCGAGTGTGAACTCAGGTTTTAGACGGAGACGAAACGCGACGGTGCCGGAATGAAAATCAAAGTCTACCAGCAGAACCTTCTGTTTGATCTGGCGTGAGATAGCGTCTGCCACATGCAGTGCGACCGTCGAAGCGCCGTTGCCGCCTTGCGCCGGCAGAAAGCAGATCAGTCGACCTTTGGTCTTGGAGGAACGGTCAGCCTTGGGCCGCGCCTGAAGACTCTGTCGCAACTGGTTGACATCGAAGGGCGGCACCAAATACTCCGAGGCACCGGCTCGCATGGCGGCTAGGATAGAGTCGGCTCTCGACGTGGTGTCCGCGGCAACGGCGACCAACTCGGGCTGAGACTCCTTGGCCTCACGAATCAGTTCCAGCGCGCGGGCCTGGTCCCCTACGTCAATAACGATCGCCCCGAGCTTTCCGGCCCGGGACTCAAGAAGAGTCCGAAGTTGCCCACGGGTCGGGTAGGACGATAGGACCGTCGATTCGTATGCGACGTCGCCGGACCCAAGCGCCTCACGGAGATCCCGTGCCAAGCCTTCGTCCGGCGATACGATGATGATTTGGCTGCCTGTCGCCATGCTGACTGAATACTTAATCGACGAATCTTGATTTCATCGTCTATTCTACCTGCCGGTTAAGCGCCGGACCTACCGTGTTCTTCGAAAAGGGGGACCAGAAACTCCGGCGATCCGGGCAGGCTTCGCCCTCAAAACTCTTTTCCATGGTAGAGGTGAGCCACGAACTCCTTGTAGCCGTTGTAAGGCAGAGTCGGGCGCACTTCCATGGCAGGGATCACCTTTTCCGTCGCCTGCGACCAACGCGGGTGCGGGCGCTTGGGATTCACATTAGAATACCAACCGTACTCCCGACCTGCGACCCGGTTCCACAGTGTAGGGGGCTTACTCTTTGTGAACTCGATCTTGACGATCGACTTGATGCTCTTAAGCCCATATTTCCAAGGAACGATCAAGCGAATCGGCGCACCGTTTTGCTTCGGTAGCGGCTTGCCGTAGATGCCGGTGACGAACAACGCCAGCTCGTTCATGGCTTCATCCAAACGCAGCGCCTCGAAGTACGGCCAGGGATAGTGTGATTGTGACCTGATACCTGGCATCTCACTCGGCCTGTGGGCGGTAACCATGCGAACGTAGCGGGCCTCTGGTTTGGGATCCACTTCCTTGACCAAAGCCGAGATCGGAAAGCCGGTCCAGGGGACCGCCATTGACCAGGCCTCGACGCAGCGCATGCGGTAGAGGCGCTCCTCCAGGGGAAAGCGCTGTAGGAGGTCATCGAAATCGTACTTCCTCGGATTGTTGACCAGGCCATTGACCTCGACTGTCCAGGGGTCTATCGTGAATCTACCCACCATGTCCTTGACGCGTTCTTTCCGGAGGGTGAATTCGTAGAAGTTGTTGTAGCCGGTGGCCGCCCATTGAGGCGTAATGGGCCGGTCAAGTCGGTATTTCGGACTTCGCTTGGCCGGATAGGGGCCGTGGGGGTCTCTCGCCTGCAGACCGAGAGACTCAAGCCCCACAAAACCAAGGGCTTTGAGAACGGTGCGGCGACTGTGGTAGGTGGACTCAGGAGCAGCCTCCCGCTCGGGAATCTCCCATCGGGGGGGGATCTTAACCAGCATCCGGGCCCTCCTTTCCGGCAAAGGTTGTATGGTGAAACCGGTCCCCAAAAGCCCTTCTCAAGCCCCTCAAGGGCCGAAAAGGGCGACTCCACCCCCCAGCATATCACAGCCCTTTCGAGGGACCAGGTTTCCACCCCCGGTCTGACCGGTACACTAGTACCATCCCTTGGTCCTACGCCCCATCGCGCCTGCCGACCTACCCCGCATGCTGGAGATCCAAACATCTTCTCCACAGGCTGGGCAATGGAAGGCAGAGAGTTGTCGGCAGATTGTGAACGGAGAATTAGGCCTAGCGGGCACGGTAGCAGAGGTCGGTGAGGAGGTGATCGGCTTCCTGATTTATCGATCCCTGGGCGCTGACGAAGTCGAGATCTTGAATCTTGCCGTAGCTGCTGAGCATCGCTGCAGAGGTTTTGGGCGATCGCTCGTGGGCCAGTTGCTGAACCAAACCCCCGGGAGCGTGTTCCTAGAAGTTAGAGCCAGCAACGCCGGAGCGATCAGCTTCTATCGACAACTAGGATTCTCCGAAATCGGGCGTCGGGGGGGGTACTACGCCAGCCCGCGGGAAGATGGGGTTCAAATGCGTTTTCAGGGCTCACAGGGGGCGAGTTCACGGCCACCAGGATAAAAGCAACTGCTCCAGCCGCAGCACGGCAGCGAAGACCCTGCCGAAGGATCTCGTGCGGGAAGAATCGCCGGTAGCGGAGCGCGGGGTCGCCACCGGCGGAACCCGCTAACCGAGGCGCGGGTCGCCAAGCATCTTCGAATCCAAGAATGATTCTGAAAAGGGGTTGGTCGGGCAAGGGAGCAAGCGCGGGTGCAGTCCAGGTTGAGCTTCCCCCTCCCCTTCCCTGCCGAGTCGCGGGCTGGACGGCCCCCCTTTGGCGGTAGCGCCGGATCTGCCGCGTGATCTGCGCCAAGCTGCGCCCGCTGGTCTTGGCCAGATAGCGCCGCCCGACGGCTTTGTCCGCAGGTACTCCTGCGCCTGCAGAGTGCGCTCGACGAGGCCATCGATCTGCTTGCGCTCGGCGCCTGTAAAGCTGAGGCCGCCGGAGGTTGGAAACACCCCCCTTCAGGATCATCCGGCTTTGGATAACTCTCCATCTCGGAAGGGCCTCGGCATACTGTTACACTGGTTCCTTGTTTCGGTCGGCAAGGCCCGAGATCTAACATGTCACAGGCTGTTAAGCCCATCTCGGAAGGGAAGAAAGGGTTTCTAGACAGGACCCTATCGATCTTCAGCCAGGTCAAACCGGGTGAAAGCGCTTCCGCTCTTTTGCTGGCCGCCAACGTCTTCCTGCTACTGGCTTCTTACTATCTGCTTAAGACCGTAAGGGAAGCCCTCATCCTTAGCGAAAGCGGTGCTGAGGTCAAGAGTTACGCCGCGGCGGGCCAGGCTCTGCTGCTGCTTGCCGTCGTGCCGGCCTACGGAGCGTTTGCCAGCAAAGTCAATCGCATTCGCCTGATTACTTGGGTGACGCTTTTTTTCATCTCTCACCTCGGAATCTTCTATATCTTGGGCGTCTCGGGCGTACAGGTCGGCGTAGCCTTTTTTCTTTGGATTGGCATTTTCAATGTCTTGGTAATCGCACAGTTTTGGGCCTTTGCGAACGACGTTTTTACCGAAGAACAGGGCAAGCGGCTGTTTCCTTTGGTTGGTGTGGGCAGCTCCCTGGGCGCCTGGGTGGGCTCGAAGACGGCGGGTCAACTCTTCGAGGAATTCGACCCAGTGGCGGCTCCCTACCTGATGATGCTGATGGCAGCCGGCGGTTTGCTGGTGTGCATCTTGATCAGTCAAGGCGTCAATCGCCTCGAGCGGCAGGCTGCGTCGGCGGACGACGCGGCGGCGGAGGAGGCGCCGCTGGGGAAAGAAGGGGGCTTCAAGCTAGTCTTCTCCGAGCGTTACTTGTTGTTGATCGCGATTCTGATCTTGCTGTTCAATGGCGTAAACACTACAGGCGAGTTTATTCTGGGCAAGATCGTGACCACAGACGCCGAACGCGCCGTGGCCGCCGGAGAGATAGCCGAAGCCGAGAAGGGGGCGGTGATTGGGAAATTCTACGGGGACTTCTTCAGTTGGGTGAACTTGCTCGGTTTCCTATTCCAGCTATTCCTCGTCTCTCGCATTTTCAAGTACATCGGCGTTCGGGGCGCACTGTTCATCCTGCCCTGTATCGCGCTGGGGAGCTACGGCCTGATCATCTTCATCCCGATCTTGGCTGTCATCAGAGTTGCCAAGGTTCTTGAGAATAGCACTGACTATTCGATCCAGAACACGACGCGTCACGCGCTGTTCTTGCCCACCAGCCGGGAAGCGAAGTACAAAGCCAAAGCCGCGATAGATACGTTTTTCTGGCGTACCGGCGATATGTTGCAAGCGGGGGTCGTGTTTGTTGGTGTCCAGCTCGCCTTTGCTGTGCAACACTACGCAGTCGTCAATGTGATCTTCGTGTTGATCTGGCTTGGCGTCGCGGTGGCGATTGCGCGCGAACATCGCAAGCTCAGTACGGAGGAAGTGCTCGAGAAGGCGGCCTAGCCGGCTCGTGTTTCAGCTGAGACCTACTGCGCGCCTTTCGGTCTGGGGACTCCGTAGCTTTTGGTTGGCGTCGCTCTGGAGGCGGACGGGAGTTGGATCGCCAACGAGAAAGTGCCGGGAGACCGCGGGGTGCTAAGGTAGAAATGTTGGAACCTCTGTGCATCCCGATGTCCGGCCGGACGCGGGTAATGGGTCAAAACGGTTCGCGGGCGAAGGGCGAAGTCAGCGGAACATTTTCCCTCAAAGGCAAATATGTTGTTGCAGCGTAACAAGAGCGCAAGAATCGTGGCTCTGATGCCCGGGATGAGGATCAAATTGGATCAAATGAAAAGCGTCATTTTCCTCTTGGGCATGCTCGCCTTTATGATCGTCTTGATATCGCTGGCCCCGGAGGCTCACGCCGAAGATGAGCATAGTGGGCACGTCAGCGTATTTCGTTTCCTCTTCTACTTCGTGACGATTCTACTGGCTGCCAAGGTCGGAGGGGAGCTTTTCGAGACCTGGAATCAGCCGGCAGTCCTGGGGGAGCTGGTCCTTGGGATGATCTTAGGGAATATTTACTTGGTGGGGATCACCGGTCTGGAAGCCTTCAAGAGTGATTCTGGTTTGGCGCTGTTTGCCGAGATCGGAGTGATCTTGCTGCTGTTCGAGGTGGGTTTGGAATCCGACATGGGCGAGCTGTTGGCGGTAGGAGCCTCGGCCATGCTGGTAGCCATCTTAGGGGTGATTGCGCCCGTTCTGCTGGGCTACGGGGCCTCGATGTATTTTCTGCCAGAGTCAGGCTGGTATGTTCACCTGTTTGCCGGCGCCACGCTGGCCGCGACGAGTGTTGGGATCACCGCCCGCGTGCTCAAAGATATTCGCAAGATGGACACCAAGGAGGCCCGTATCATTCTGGGAGCGGCGGTGGTAGACGATGTGCTCGGGTTGATCATCCTGTCTGTGGCCAGCAGCCTCATCACTTCGGTCGGATCCGGGGCTGTTGGCGGTGCCTCCATCGTTCCGGTGCTGGAGATCATCGGTAAGTCGATCATCTTTTTGGCCGTGGCGATCGTGGCCGGGCGCTTCGTCGGCGGCAAAATCCTGCAGATCGGCGCTACGGCCAAGGTAGGTGGAATGCCCATTGTTCTGAGCATCTGCCACTGTTTCTCGCTGGCCGGGCTGGCCCAGGTGTTCGGATTGGCTCCGATCGTCGGCGCTTTTGCCGCAGGCCTGGTGCTTGACGAGAAGCACTACCAAGGCTATACGAGGATGAGATCCGAGAGCTTCGAGCACATTGTCTCCCCAATCAGCTCCATCCTCGTACCTGTTTTCTTTGTCTTAATGGGACTGCGCGTCGATTTGCAGTCGTTTGCCGATTGGCGGGTTCTCCAGTTTGCGGCCACGCTGAGTCTGGCCGCCATCATAGGCAAGCAGGTTTGCTCCCTCGGCGTACTGGAGAAAGGTATCAACCGGCTCGCTGTCGGCGTGGGCATGATTCCTCGCGGTGAAGTGGGGTTGATCTTTGCCGGGATCGGCAGTGGTCTTATGGTGGGCGGCGAGCCCGTGTTCTCGTCCGACACGTTCTCTGCGATGGTGGTGATGGTCATGGTGACGACGTTGGCGGCGCCACCGCTTCTGAAGGTTCTGTTCCGTCGAACTTAGCTGGTTATTCCCAGCACTGCAATGCAGTCACCACCTCGCCGACAAGTAGGAAGTCCACAATCGAAGCGCACACGGCCGAGTGCGGCCGGATGAAGTGCCATCACGGGGGTTGGTCGGTAAGCGGCGTGGTCACCGTGACCTGCGTCGTTTACTGTGGGCAGTTCGGAAGCAGGCGCCGGTAAGAGTACCGACCGACAGGTGCGGGGACCTGCGCCACGACGGCGGTTGGTGCCTTACGCTCGCACTAGTAAGCTGTCCCAGACAAAACGTTACCATCGTACAGGCGACGTGGCGCACGCTTTCAGCGTGCCGTGTCGGGCTTTCGATCCCGACATTTCAGAATCCATAGTGAACTTGTCTCCAGGACAGTCCACTAGCCAGGTGCTCCTACGGTGCCTGTCCCCCCAAGTCCGTCGAGTTCGTCATCAGCCCGCGCGAGCATCGCTTCCGCCGTATGGAGTGAGATTAATCCTTCTGCCGCGGCGCGCTGAATCACGGCCTTTTCGGCGGCTATCATTCGCGTGCGAGCCAGCTTGACCTCTTCCTCCGCCCAGGTGCGGTAGCGTCCGTGGAGGGCGTCGATTTCACCGTGAACCTGCTGAATCTGTTCTTGCAATTCAGTGCGCAACTGATCGCAGACCTGAGGAGAGACGACGTGCCCCTTTTCGAGCTCGTCGAGCTCGGAAAGAGCTGCCGTCGCCGCCATCTGCCGGACTTTCACCCGATCGTATTCGTCCTCCTCACCTTCTTCGAGCCCTAGCCGGCGGGCCAACGGTTTCACGGTAAGGCCTTGGATGATGATTGAGAAAGCCACGACGCCGAACGTCATCGCCAGAATCTCACGCCGGTGTGGAAAGTCCGGGGCAAGGCTTAGGGCCAGCGCGATCGAAACGCTACCGTGGATACCACCCCAGAACAGTACGTGCTGCCAGGAACGTGGAATCTTATCAGTGACTGAATTTGCGATCGGTGTCAGTGCATAGATCGAAATCAAACGCCCCAGAAGGACGGCCCCGACGGCCAATCCAATGGCGGGCCAAGAGCTGAGCAGGTCGCTGATGTGAACTTCGATGCCGATGAGCAGGAAGACCAGCGAGTTGACGACGAAGCCCAGGTATTCCCAGAACGACCAAAGCGCCACGCGCGTGCGCGAGCTCATGCCGACTTCGGCGCCGAAGTTTCCAATCATCACCCCCGCCCCCACCGTGGCAATCACACCTGAAACGTGAAGATGCTCCGCGATAAGAAACGACCCATAGGCAAGGACCGTGGTGAGCGTGATTTCAATCTGGGGGTTGTCGACGCGTTCTGTAATCTTGCTGACAACGTAGCCCAGAGCAACTCCGAGCGCGGCTCCGCCCGCGGCGACGACGATAAACTCCCCGACACCCGTCGCTAGATCAAGATGGCCCGTTCGCACGGCCTCGAGCAAGATTCCAAAGACGACGACAGCCGTACCGTCGTTGAAGAGGCTCTCTCCCTCCACCAGCACAGCCAGGCGTTTGGAAACACCCATTTCTTTGAAAAGGGCCAGCACGGAAATCGGATCGGTGGCGGCGATCAGCGCGCCGAACAACATGGCGACCATCAAAGGAAAGCCGGTGCCCACGTAAACGGCGAACCCTGTTACGAGGGTCGCCAGAACGACGCCGAGCACAGCGAACAACAGAATCGGAACCAGGTTTCGCCGCAGATGCTGAATGTGGATGTTAATGCCGGCTTCAAAGAGCAAAGCAGGCAGGAACAACATCATGATGACTTCGGGCGTCAGCAAGCCCTCGCCCTCACCAACTTGTTCGACGATGCGGAAGTGGAAGAGGTCGATCAAGAAACCGCCGACGACCAGCGCGACGGTGTAGGGGATTTTCAGCCGAATCGTCGCCATCGCGATCAGCGAGGCGGCAATCAATAGAAGCAGCAGAAACTCGATCAGCTCAGCGGTTTCCATGGATTCGGCAGTACCCATGGTGCGCCGAGACGCACGAGGAGCGCAACTCGCTGCCTAACGGACTGGCGCGAACCCGTGCGCCGCTATCTACAAACTAGCGCCCAATTTCCACGAGCACGCGCCGCTACCGCTGAATCTTGATCTTGCCGGGTGTTGTCGCGGCCTCGGCTTCTGGGGGTTCCACAACTGGCCCGTATTTTCGCGATCGTGTTCGGTGGCGGTAGGCTGTGTTCATCCACTGCTTCAGCCAGTCGATGACGGTCTCGTACCAATGGACGCTGTTGCGAGGTTTGAGGATCCAGTGACCTTCGTCGGGGAAGTAGAGGAATCGAGACGGGACGTTCCGCAGTTGCAAAGCGCTGAAGAGCTGCATGGCTTGGCTTACAGGAACTCGATAATCCTTTTGTCCATGAACAACTAAGGTAGGAGTCTTAAAGCTCTGCACGAAGTTACTGGGCGACCACCTGGCATACATTTCCGGGTTGTCCCAGGGAGGACCACTGAACTCCCACAGCGGAAACCACAGCTCCTCGGTTGATCCGAACATGCTGCGCAGATCGAATACACCGGCGTGCGAGACGAGGGCGCGAAAACGACTCGTGTGACCGAGCATCCAGTTGACCATGTAGCCGCCGTAAGAGGCGCCTGCGGCGACGAGCTTTTCGTTGTCAATGTAGGGCTGTTTCAGAAAGTGGTCCACGCCGGCCATGATGTCGCCGTAGACCATTCCGCCCCAGTCCCCGTTAATGGCGTCGATGAACGCCTGACCATACCCGGTCGATCCTCGGGGATTGGGCATGAAGACAACGAATCCGGCTCCGGCGAAGACCTGGGCGTTCCAGCGATAACTCCAGCCTTCTCCCCAAGCCCCCTGAGGGCCGCCATGCACGAGCAGCAGGAGCGGATACTTCTTTTCGTAATCGAACCCCGGCGGTTTAACAAGAAAACCATGTATCTGCGTACCGTCTCCGGCTTCGTAGGAGACTTGCTCCAGGGGAGTGATTTCGTGTTCCCCGAGGATTTCGTCGTTGAGATGGGTGAGCTGCTGCGGGCGCCCGCCGGTCGAGAAGCCACG
The DNA here is from genome assembly GCA_965248205.1 of Bryobacterales bacterium. Lineage (GTDB taxonomy): Bacteria > Acidobacteriota > Terriglobia > Bryobacterales > UBA6623. The sequence goes on along the minus strand of CBDFIS010000006.1, from coordinate 2,558,440 downwards.
AAAAATCTCGGTCGGGTGAGAGCCGCTGTGGCCGCTATAGATGATGGACTTGCCGTCGGGAGTGAGTTGGACATCACCGTGTGTTGCATCCCCAAAAACGACCGGTCGAATGCCCCCGCCGGCTGCCGGGACGGTGTAGATCGGCTCGCGCCCGCGATCCTCCGCGGTGAAGAAGAGCCGAGAAGAGTTCGGAGACCAGGCTATGCTCGTCACCCAGCGGTCGGAAGTCTCCGTGACGTCGGTCGTATCCCCAGTGGTTCGATCGTAGACCATGAGCGTAAAACGGTCGCTTTCGTAGTTGGGTCTTGCCTGTGCCCGGTAGGCGATGTAGCGCCCGTCAGGGGAGTAGAGAGGGGAAGTGTCGACCGCCGGATTGGAGGTAATCATGACCGGCCGTCCGCCCCCGATCGGCACGACGTAGATTTCGCTGTTCGTCTCGGTTGCCGGCGAACGCGTGGCGGCCATTGTGAAGCACACCTCGAATCCGTCGGGCGAGACGTCGTAGCCGTCGGGTCCGCCGAGGGAGAAGGGTGGAACGTCGTAAGGCCCCGGAGTTAGATCACGAACCTCATCGCTGTCGATGCTCGCGACCAGTAGGTGAGTGCGGCGGCCATCGTTCCAAGTGTCCCAATGGCGGTAGAGAAGGCGGTCGAAGATCTGTGCCTTGATGGGACTCTCTTTCTGAACTTCTAGCCTCTCCGCGTTGCAAGCATTGTCAGCGCCGCATTCAGGGAAGACGGGGCTCGTAAAGAGCAGGTGCTCCCCGTTGCCCGAGAACACTACTCCAGAGGTTTCGGTTGCCAAATCGGTCAGTTGGCGGGCTCGGCTGCCGTCGGAATCCATCAGCCAAACCTGTGACGAGCCCGAGCGATCAGAAATGAAGGCGATCTGATTTGATCCCGGTGACCAGCGCGGGCGTTCGTTTTGCTTGCCACTAAAGGTGATGCGCCGCTCGGTGCCGCCTTCAATCGATATCGTGTAGATGTGCTTCTCCTTGGTGTTGTCGGAAACGTAGGCTTTCGTGACGACGAACGCTACCGTGGAGCCGTCGGGCGACAACTGAGGGTCGGAGATTCGAGCGAGTCGATGCAGCGCCCAGACATCGAAAGGCTTTGTCGGCTCCTGAGAAAGCAACGGGACCGAGAGCAGCCACAACGCTAGAACGGTACGGGGCATTCATAAAGAATGTAGCGCAGCCGTCAGGTGTGGCGAAAGACGGCGGCGCGAGCGGCGGGCTTTTGTTCTCTTGCGAATAGCGTCACCATACCGATGGCCCGCGCTACAATTTTGCAGAGGGTCCTGCGTTCACGTCCGTATACTTCTAATGCGGTACTTGCTCCTGTTGGTGCTTCCAGGCGTGCTGTGGGCCGACGACGAGCGGCTTGAACTCGAGCCGCTAAAGACCACGATCACGGTCCGACAGACCTTGGACTCCCCCTCCTCGGGTTACATCACTTCGGTTTCAAGAGAGACGCTCGAGTCGCACCCGGGAGTCAACGTGGACGACCGCCTACGGGAGATTCCGGGATTCACACTCTTTCGGCGCTCGTCCAGTTTGGTCGCGCATCCGACCACGCAGGGGATTTCACTGCGGGGAATCGGCAGCAGCGCGGCCGGCCGCACTTTGGTCTTGTACGATGGTTTGCCGCTGAACGATCCCTTCGGCGGGTGGGTGTATTGGTCCCGCGTGAACCCGGACGCGATCGACGCGGTTGAAATATCGCGTGGGGCGACCACGAGTGTCTACGGTGATCGCGGGATGGGTGGAGTTATCTCGTTGCTCACGCCGGCCCCCGAGTCGCGCCGTGCGTGGGCCGCGACCGAAGGAGGGGGCGCCGGCATCGCGGATGTTCGCGGCGGGTATGCGGACCTGTTCGGGAAGGTCGGCCTATCCGCTCTCGTTCGCGGGTTTCGCTCGGAAGGCTACTTTGTCGTGCCTGAGGAAAACCGCGGTCCCGTCGATCGCAGGGCCCACGCCGATTTCGTCGTTGGGGACCTGCGCTTCGACTATTTCGGCAAGCAAGACCGCTTAATGCTGAAGGCGAACGTTATCAGCGAACGCCGACAGAACGGCACCTCGTTACGGACCAATTCAAGCTCGCTCGGAACCGCGGGTGTTCACTACCAGCGAGAGCGTCTCTCGTTCAGTGGCTACCATTCGCGAGGAGTCTTGCGCAACGGTTTTTCCTTCGTGAACGAAGCCCGCAACTTCGAGCGCCAGACGCTGCTGCAGCGTGTCACCTCGGAAGACAGCGGAGGATCGATCCTGTGGAACCGCGCGTTCCACAAGATGAACCTGATCCTCGGCACCGATGCTCACCGCGCCAGCGGCATCAGCCGCGATACAGTTGTGAGCACCGGGTTTGTGCGCCGGCCCGGTGGAAGGTTGTGGCAGCAGGGCTTGTTCGTGCAAGCTGATTTTGCTGCCGGGCCCTGCACCCAAATCTACGGTGGCCTGCGCCATGACTTCACCGACCGGGGCAACGATTTTTGGAGTCCACGCGCCGGGCTGGCGTTTTCGGAGGGGCCGCGCCGGTGGCGGGCTTCCGTTTATCGCAGTTTCCGGGCTCCGACGCTGAACGAGTTCTTCCGTCAGTTCCGTGTAGGAAACATCACGACACTGAGCAATCCGGAACTCAGTCCGGAAACGATGCTAGGAGCAGAGGCCGGCTTGGACTGGCGGAAGGGCGACGCCATCTTTCGCACGACTCTTTTTTGGCAACAGATTGATGATCTGATCGGCAATGCCACGATTAGGTTGGACCCTTCACCCCTCAGGCAGCGTCGGAACCTAGGCAAAGCCACCGGCCGGGGCGTGGAGCTGGAAGTCCTCAAGACCTTTGGCCGCTTTCGGGCCGAGGCGGCTTATCTTTATGTCGATTCGCAACTCGACACCAACGTCTGGATGCCGCAGGTCCCTCGACACCAGGGATCGTTTCAGTTGCTCTACGCGGCCGGCAAGACACTGTTTCGTGGCGGCATTCGCTCTTCGGCCGCACAGTTTGAAGATGACTTGAATTTGTTCCTGCTGCCGGGGTTTGCGACGTTGCAAGTCATGCTACAGCAGCGGCTGGGACATGGTGTCTCGGCACTGCTGGCGGTGGAGAATTTGCTGGACCGACGATTCCTGGTTGGGTTTGTTCCTACTCCGACCACGGGTGCGCCGCGGTTGATGAGAGTCGGCCTAAAGTGGGAGACGGGGAGGTAACTCGCTTAGCTTGACGGTGAGATCAAGTGATTATGAACAGACCTGATTTCGATCCTCGGAGGAAAAAATGAGGGTGTTTCGGCTAACGGTGGTTGCGTACTGCGTTACATTCTTGATTTTCGCGAGTCTACAGGCAGAAGAAACGAGCAAACAAACGCTCTACGTAACACAAACCGGCAAGAAGTACCACCGGGATGGGTGCCGATATCTTGGGAAAAGCCGCGTTCCCAAGGATCTAAAGGCGGCGCTCGCTGAAGGCTACACGGCCTGTAGCCGTTGCAGCCCGCCAAGGGGCAACAGCGACGAGAGTGCAACTCCGTCGAGAGACACGGCAAAAACCGAATCCAAGTCTTCGCGCGTGTCGCAACGCTGCGCGGCCACCACGAAGAAAGGTGCTCAGGGCAAGAGAAAGGCTTCAGCCGGCAGCGCACACTGTTGGCAGCACCAGAAATAGCTATCATGGCCGCTGGTGAGAAAAGCGGGCTCCACCTGAGGAGCCGCTTGCTCGCGCGCGCGGCTCGGAATCGACGCACAAGGCTAATGATGAGAGTCGGCCCGAAATGGGAGACGGGGAGGTAGGCGTCACGTGCGGAACCGCCTGCTCAGGAAGTGAGCGGCCATTACCCGCCCGCTACGCTATCTGCCGACACGCATCTACCAGTCACAACATCCCGACCCCTTAAAATCAACGACATACGAGCTCATAGGCTCGAACCCCCCTGACTCATGGTGTATGCTCAGGATCAGTGCTGTCCGGGGAAAGTCGCGCCATCGGACGGTAAGTCTCGACCGTTCAATGTCTTATGGCCTGTTTTGCCCGGGAACGATTTGAAATCCCGAGGCCGCAAATGGTCGCCTGAACGGAGCATCCGGACGCGGCACAATGAGGGATGAACCTTGGCCGTACGGTTTTCTCCCAACTGATCGAGCACCTACCGAGCAAAGAGTTTCAGAAATGTGTATCGCGCTACCGCGGCGATTCCTATCTGAAAAGTTTCTCCTGCTGGGATCAGTTTCTTGCGATGGCATTCGCCCAGCTGACCTATCGGGCAAGCCTCCGCGACATCGAGACGTGCCTGCGTTCGATGCACGGCAAACTCTACCACATGGGATTCCGCGGCAGGGTAGCGCGCTCGACACTGGCCGACGCGAACGAGTCGCGCGACTGGCGGATCTACGCGGACTTCGCGCAGGTCTTGATTGGCATGGCACGGCCGTTATATGCCCACGACCCGATCGGTGTGGACTTGGACCAGACTCTGTACGCTCTCGACTCGACAACAATCGACCTCTGCCTGTCGCTGTTTCCGTGGGCGAGATTCCGCAAGCAAAAAGCCGCCGTGAAGATGCACACGCTGCTGGATCTGCACGGCAATATTCCCACGTTCATCCGCATTACTGGAGGCAAAGTGCACGACATCAACATCCTCGACGAGATCGGCCCGGAGGCCGGCGCGTTCTACGTCATGGATCGGGCCTACGTCGATTTCGAACGCCTCTTCGTGTTCACTCTCTGCTCGTCGTTCTTCGTCGTGCGAACCAAGAAGAACATCTTGCTCCAACGGCGCTACTCGCATCCCGTCGACAAATCCACGGGCTTGCGCTCGGATCAGACCGTCATACTGGCTGCCATCGAATCGGCCCAAGCCTATCCCGACCCGTTGCGGAGGGTCAGTTACTTCGACGCCCGGACGAACAAGCGGCTGAAGTTTCTGACCAACAACTTCGCGCTCCCGGCGCTGACCATCGCCCACATCTACAAGTCGCGTTGGCAGATTGAGTTGTTCTTCAAGTGGATCAAGCAACATCTGCGAATCAACTCGTTTTACGGCACCAGCGAGAACGCCGTCAAGACGCAGATCTGGATCGCTGTCTCGATTTACGTGCTCATCGCCATCGTCCGGAAACGCCTCGGGCTGGAAGCGAGTCTTTACCAGATTCTACAGATTCTCAGCGTTACGCAATTCGAAAAAATGCCCCTTTTACAGGCACTCCAGCCATCCGACTCCCCAAACGAATCCCCCTATGACCCCAACCAATTGATTCTATTCGACTTTTAACCGGACAGCAGTGACCTCCGCTCATGCGCCCGCGTACTTCCAGCGCGTGCCTTGAGGAGTGTCTTCCAGCACGACGCCACTCTCTTTCAACTGATCGCGGATCTTGTCAGCAAGGGCGAAGTCACGGGCCTCTCGGGCGGCGGTGCGCTCGGCGATTAGCCGCTCCACTTCTTCAGCAGGCACCCGGGCAGCTTCGTCAGCCTGCAACACGTCAAAAATCGAGTCAAAAAGTTCGAGAACGCCCTTCGCATCCGCTACGTTACCAACACGAAACTCCCCGGCGTCCATCTCCGTGTTGACTTGTCGCAGGAAGTCGAACACGGCCGCCAACGCCTGCGCCGTGTTGAGGTCGTCGTCCATCCCGGCCTCAAACTGCTTGCGGGCCTCAGCGGCTATTTCTCCAATTTTGGGGTTTTCGCCGTCGGGAAACCCCTCGTCGAGGCGGCGCTGGAAATTGCGCAGCCGTTCGATGGCTGTTGCGGCGGCGGCGAGTCCTTCAAAAGTGAAGTTGAGTTGCTTGCGGTGCGGGACGGACGCCAAAAGATATCGGATCGCGGCCGGCGCGTAACCACGGTCGAGCAAATCGCGGAGCGTGTAAAAGTTGCCCAGCGACTTCGACATCTTTTTGCCCTCGACCAACAAATGTTCGCCGTGAACCCAAAAGCGCACAAAAGGCTTCCCGGTCGCCCCTTCCGCCTGCGCAATCTCGTTTTCGTGATGCGGGAAAACCAGATCCACCCCGCCGGTGTGAATATCAAAGCTTTCACCGAGGTATTTCATCGCCATGGCCGAGCACTCGATATGCCAGCCGGGGCGTCCCGGCCCAAACGGGCTTTCCCAATGCGGCTCGTCCCGCTTGGCGGCTTTCCACAGAGCAAAGTCACGGACGTTGTCCTTTGTGTACTCGTCCTGATCGACCCGCGCCCCAGCCTTAATGCCCTTGACGTCGAGTTTCGACAGCTTCCCGTACTCGGCGAAGTTCGAGATGCGGTAATAGATCGAGCCGTCACTTTCGTAGGTACAGCCGTTTTCACTAAGCCGACGGATCAGCTCGATCATGTCGTCAATGTGCTCGGTGGCGGGCGTCATGCGCGTCGGTGGTTCGAGCCGAAGCGCGGCCGCGTCCTGTTCGAAAGCGCGAATGTACTCGGCGGTGTAATCCTCGAGCGGCTGGCCGGCTTCCCCGGCCGCCGCGATGATCTTGTCGTCCACATCGGTGATGTTCATGACGTGCAACAGTTCCCAGCCGCAATGCCGCAGGTAGCGGCGCAAGATGTCCTGGAAGGTAAAGGACCTGAGATTGCCAATGTGGACGTAGCTGTAGACCGTCGGCCCGCAGGAATACATGCGGACTGTTTTTCCGTCAAGCGGCGTGAATGGTTCGAGGCGGTTGCTCAGCGTGTTGAAGAGGTGGAGGGGCATTGTTCCTGGCAGCGGTCTTACGACCTGCTCTGCTCGATGGCTGCTTGCCGGGCGAGCTCGTCGCAGCGGTTGTTATCCGCGTGCCAGGCGTGCCCCTTCACCCACTCCCACTTCACGTGGTGCCGGGAAAGTGCTTCGTCGAGCTTCAGCCATAGATCCTTGTTCTTGACGGGCTGTTTCGAGACGGTTCGCCAACCTCGCCTCTTCCAGGCGTCCATCCACTTGGTAATGCCATTCTTGACGTACTCGGAGTCGATCTCTACCAAGATCCGGCAAGGTTCTTGCAGCGAAGAGAGACCCTCGATAACCGCGGTCATCTCCATGCGGTTATTGGTCGTTTGCGCGGCCGACCCCCACAGCTCTCTTTCTTGATCTCCAAAGCGAAGAATGGCGGCCCAGCCACCCCGTCCAGGATTACCAAGGCAGGAGCCGTCGGTAACAAGCGTGACGGCCTTCATGCAGCGCAGACCTGCGCCCCGGCGAAAAACTCGTCCACCTTGGCGCGTACCTGGTCCGGGCTCTTGGCGCGGTAGATTTCCTGGCGCAGTTGCGACCCGTTGCGAACACCACGGGAAAAATGGCTGGCGAACTGCTTCATCTTGCCACAGACTTCGCCTGCGACCTTATCGGGATTCTCGATCAACGCGCCATAGTAATCTCGGATCATCTCGTAGCGGTCTTGCTCCGTAGGCTGGTCGTAGCGCCCCGTGTGGATATACTGCTCGATCTGTCGGAAGATCCAGGGGTTCGACGAAGCCGCGCGCCCGATCATCACGCCGTCACAGCCTGTCTGCTGAAACATGCGAACAGCGTCTTCCGGCGCAAACACATCGCCATTACCGATCACGGGAATCTTGACCGCCTGCTTGACCTCGCCGATGAGGCGCCAGTCCGCGTTGCCAGCATACCCCTGTTCTCGGGTGCGCCCGTGCAGTGCGACGGCTTGCAAACCGCAGTCCTCGGCTAAGAGCGCCATGTTGACGGCGACAATTTCTTTCTCGTTCCAGCCGGAGCGAAACTTGCACGTAAAAGGGATCTTGACCGCCGACCGAACCCGGCGCAGAATCTTCTCCACCAGAGGCAGATCCCGAAGAAGCCCCGACCCGCCGTTGCACTTGACCACTTTCTTCACCGGGCAGCCGAAGTTCAAGTCAACGATATCGAAACCGTGATCCTCGACGACGCGAGCCGCCTCGGCCATCACATCAGGGTCGGAGCCGAACAACTGCGCCGCGATCGGATGCTCATCAGGCTCGTAGTGGAGGTAGCGAAAACTCCTCCGCGCTCGGCGTTCGCCGTTGACATGCCGCATCACCCCATGCGAGCTCGTAAACTCGGTCATGATGAGCCCACAGCCGCCCAAGTTTCGAATAAATCGGCGGAAAACGGTGTCCGTCACTCCCGCCATCGGAGCCAGGACAACGGCGGGTTTGATCGCAACCCCACCGATTTGAAGCTGTTGCGGCACCGTCACAGGACCATTTTAACAGAGGGAGTGGTGTGGGTCCTGCGCGTCTTAGGAGCAGAAGAGCTGTAGTTTGTTGGAGTTGGAGAGCCCTCTTTTTGTGGCGCACACTCTCAGTGTGCCGCGTCGAGACTTCTCTCGACGCTTGGGGCAGTTCGGCTTCGCGGCTGCTGCGCAACAACGCCGTGCGGCTCAGCCTCCGACCTCATCGGCCTCGTGCAAAGACAACACAGCCGCGGACGGAAGTCCGCGGTCAAGCTCGCGAATGACCTCGATTACGAACCTCCGTCCCAAGAACACTACTTCTCCGGGTCGATGAGCAGAGGTTCGATGTGGTCCTTCAGCTCGCGGTAGCCCAGATAGCCCGGGTGATACAGGCGGACGATACCTCTGCGGTCGACGAGTACGAGCGTAGGGGTTGAGCTCACTCCGAAGCGGAGGAAGTTTTGGGTGCTGACGGGTACCGGCATCCAAGGAGGGGTCGGATAGCTTTTTTGATAGGCGTCCCTGAGGTAATCCAATTCTTCCGACTGGGTTGCTTCTCGTCCTTGCGCGGTGTAACCGTACAGTTTGGTCGGGCCTAGGAAGGCTAGTCCTTGGTCCGAGTAGTTCTTGTGGAGCAACTCGAGGATGGGCTCCTGTCGTTTACAGTCGGAGCACCAGTGCGCCCAGAAGTAGAGAAGCCGCACTTTACCGTTGGTGTCTACTAGGGTGGCGGGTCTGTTGAGGAGGTGCTCCGACACTTCGAGTTCGGGAAGCGGTTGGCCTTCCAGAGAGAGCAAGAGGACGTTCTTCTGAATCCTGGTCTCGATGGAAGTCCCGACGTATTTCTTGTGCTGCTCGCGAAGAAACTCAACAGCCGCCGTGCGATCACCGCGAGCGTCGTAAGTCTTCCCGAGAACTTCGATGGATGCACCGAGAGCCGTCGAGAGGTTCGGGTCCGCGTCGAGCTGTTGAACACCAGCTCGTTCCGCGCTTGCCGCAAGCGTTTCCGCGGCGTACTCTTCTGCCAGAGCCCACTGGCCGGCGAAGCTAGCGCCGCGCGCGAGCCAAGTGGCCGCCGCGAGCCATTGCGAAGTCGGATGTCCCTCGGCGGGGCGTGCTTGCTCGACCAGTTGCCGCGCTGCTGCGAGCTCACCTGTTAGGGCCAGTTGGCGAACTCTGGCAACGAGATCGACGAACTGAGCGTCGGCCACCGCGGCGGCCGACGCTAACAAGCCGATGCCAACTAAGCAACGGAGTCGCGTCCGACGGCGGGTTGAGATTGCTTGGGATTGCAGTTTCGCACAGCGAGACTCGGATCCCGTGTGCGGTTTTTCTTTCGCCATTATTGGGTAGCGTATCACGGAGGCTTCGCAAGAGGAGCAGTGGTTTGCTGCGTGGGATGGCCGAGAGGCGACTGAGGGCGCTACGTAAGGCCGGTGGGCACGGGTTGGTCGGCGTGACTGAGAGAACACGGACGCGATTGCCGGTACTGCTGAGAACTGATCGGCAAGGTTGCTGTGCTATCGAAAGCCGACCGGCACGATTGGCCGCCCTACTGAAAGTCTGACAAGCAGGATTGCTTGTCCTACTGTTACCCGGGGAGCGGGTGCCTGTTTTCGTGTAAGATGTCCCTGCCAAACCGAATGCCTCTGCTTGTCTAAGCGGCGGCGGAAACCGAGCGACGTCGATCCTTATAGCCTGTGCCGTCCTTACGATCCAAACAGAAGGTTTTCTATGGATGGTTCATCACCATAGCCGCGTTTTGCACGTTCGGAATTAGCGTCGGGTTTCCCTACTACAACATTCCTTTCTTCTTTGACTACTTCGAGAGCCAGCCCGAGCAGGGCGGCTTCGGCTGGTCGCGAGAGCAAGTCACGCTTGGTTTCCCGCTGTCGGCGCTGCTGACCCTGTGGGTCGGACCATTGCTTGTCCATCGTTTCAGCCCCCGGAAGGCGATTGTCTTCGGCACCGGCCTGATCGGTTTGGCCTTGATCGGTTTCGGGCGGATGGGCGGTGAGATTTGGCTGTACTATCTGCTTTGGTTTGTCTCGACTGTCGGTTATATCTTCTCGGGACCTATCCCGCACCAGGTCATCATTTCGCAATGGTTTCGGCGGCTGCGCGGCAGGGCGATGGGGCTTACCTACGTAGGTGTCGCCGTGTTCGGGTCAGCGGGGTCGTACCTTGTCAAGCCGCTTGTTGAAGGCATGGGGTTCCACACAGCCCTTCAGATCATGGGGGTATTGCTCGTCGTAGCGTGGCCCTTCGCGATTTTCATCTTGCGTGACCGGCCCGCCGACAAGGGCCTCCAGCCAGACGGCGAGGAACCGCAGTCACTTCAGGCGGCGGAAAAACCTCAAGGCTTGGCTCGTCTTTTGCGGCAACCTGCTTTCTACCTGCTGGCCATCGGGAGCTTTTGTTCTATTGGGTCGATCGGCGCCGTGAACCAGCACATGAAACTGGTTTTCAAGGACCAAGGGTTCGTGGAGCAAGAGGTCCTGAATTCAGTGTGGCGCAGCGCTTCGATTCTGATTCTCTGGGCGAGCATTGCCGGGAGACTTGGGATGGGTTGGGCCGCCGACCGGTTCTCCAAAAAGTACGTGATGGTCGTTACCTACGTCCTGGTCGCTTTGGCGATTCCCCTGCTATTGCTGGTAACCCCGGAGCGACCGGCCTATGTTTACATCTTCGCGATCATGTTCGGGTTCGCCTTGGGCGCCGACTACATGCTGATTCCTCTCATGGCGGCCGATCAATTCGGGGTACCCACGCTGGTGCGTGCCATGGGCGTGATCCTGCCCTTTGACACGATCGGACAAACCTGGTTCCCGTATTTCGTCTCCGTGTTGCGAACGCGGTTAGGTGGCTACGACCGCGCTTTCGTGGCGGTATTCGCTCTCGCAATGGCTGGTGCAGCAGCGATCGCTCTGTTACCGAAGCGCAAGGGCGTTGAACACGAACCTTCGGGTCAGGGTTCGACTGGCGGAAAAAAAATGTAAGGCGGTTCCAGGACGGGAGCTGCTACTGGTTGCCGAGGCCAATAAAGAACACGCCCAGCAGAACCAGCGCTAGGCCGGCGACCTTGTGGCGGTTGAATAATTCCCCAAAGAAGATGCGAGACCAAATCAGAGTCCAGACGTACCCCAGCGAGACCATGGGGTAGAGGACGGTTAGGCTACCGTGTTTTAGTCCCTCGATGTAGAAATACGACGAGATCAGGAAGAGCACGATGCCTACACCAATCTTGCCCGTCCAATGTCGCCAGCCACTTCGAAGCCGGTTTGCGCCTGCCTTCAGCAACACGGCTGCGATCGAGCCGATCACGCTGGCGGCAAAAACAAGCAGCATGGACGAGAAGGGTGTTTTCATGACCGACTTCCCAGCCCGATGAAAGAGACCCCAACAACGATGAGACCCACACCGATGACTTTGTAGGCGTTGATGACATCGTTAAACGGACATTTACTTTATCGTTCTGGATGGGTACGGGCGCAGCGACGTTCTGAAGGAATTCTATGAATATGACAACTCCGACTTTCTTCGAGGCCTCAAAGAGAAGGGGTTTTACGTCGCCCAGGGCAGCCTGGCGAATTATTCTCTTACCGCTCTCTCGGTAACGGCCACTCTAAACGCCGAATACATAGACAGCCTCGTGGCCGCCGATTTGAAGGACAAGGCTGACTGGCGCCCGGTGAGGCGATTGCTGCGGAAGAACCGGTTGACGGAATTCCTACAGCGGTGGGGCTACTCGATTGTTAGTTTTTCGACGGTGTATTACAACGCGGACCTCACTCAGGCGGATTTCTACTTCTCGAAATGGTGGTACTTGAATCTGTTTGACTGGAATTTCCGTTTTGGCCATCCCGCGATGGTCAGGATACTCCGATCCGCGGCTCGGGTGCAAGGTCTTCGTCTTCCTCTCACGATCGATGCTCCGTTCGCTCCCGTTTGGGTCGCTGAATGCCGCTCGATCGCCGCGTTCCAGCTCGCTGGAGGGCTTTTCGCCGACACGGCTCCGAGTAGTTCCCTCTTCAGCAACCCAGCGTCTCTTCTCCGTCGCAGCCGTCGCCCGTTACCCGCCTGGCACAGGCAGCGCCCAGATCCGCCCCAGCATCTCAGCGAACAGCTTGCGGTTGAGATGCCCCTCGGCCAACAGCAGCCAGTAATAGCGGGCATGCTTGACCAGCCGCCCTCCGGTTTTCATCAACCGATGCTGCAAGCTCGTCAGCGACCAGTTCTTGATCCTCTGCGCCAGCCCCAGCCGCCGCCACAGGTTCCCCAGGTTGTAGGCCAACACGCTCAACTGCAAACGCACCTCGTTTGCCCGGAAACGATGACAGGACAGCCGTGTCCAGTGGGTTGCCTGCTTGCCTTCCTTGATCCATTGCTCGGCCGTGCCGCGCTTGTTGTAGAAGCGCACCAGCGACCGACTGGGCAAGCTCATGCTCGTGACGATGAACCCGACGCGAGGAAACAACTCGCCTTGGTGGTGCTCAACCTTGGCCACAACCCGCCGAGGCTTCGACCAACTCGCGGCCTGATAGCGGAAGCTCTTGTAGCGCACTAGTGGCTTCAGGCTCGGCCTGCCCGGCGGACGGAACAGAATCTCTTCGATCTCCAACTCCAGGTTCTTGTTTGCTGGGATGCGAATGACGTAGTCCACTCCGCGATCCTCCAACGCCTCGTAGATCTCCGGCTTGGCGAAGGCGGCGTCGGCGCGGAACGTCACTTGCTTGCCTTCTCCCTGTTGGCGCTCGATCTCGGGCAGCAGCAGTTCGTCCCAGTCCTCGGCGCTGGACACGTTACCCGCTCGCAGCTTCGCCGCCAGACAATCACCGTGCTGGTTGAACAGCAACAGCGGGTGGTAGCAGGTGGACTCGAAATGGCCGTTGTAAGCGCTGCCTTCCTGCTGACCGTGGACCGGGCTTTCCGTGGAGTCCATATCGAGCACGACACGCTCGGACTCGTCCTGCGCTTGGGCTTGAGCGACCAACTCGCGGTTCACCGCCATCAGCCCAAGCAGGTTCTCTTCACTGGCCAGCAGCTCTGCCTCAAAGCTTTGTAGACGCGACGTAAGCGCCCCGCCGCGATCCCAGTTCTTCTTCGAGCCGATCAGACGAAAAGTCGGGTCAGCCGAGACACGGGCAGCATCGTTGAGATCCTCGTAGCCGGCGAGGCGGCTGTAGACCGATTGCCGCACCAGGTCGGCCAGTGGGAACTTCTTGTTTGTGCCTTGCCGCGAATCCGTCAGATGCTCGTCGATCAGCTTGCCCAGTCCGAGCCGCTCGTCCAGTTCCCGAATGAGAATCAGGCCACCATCCGAGGTGACGCGCGATCCTTGGAAATCGACTTTCAGAAATCCGTTGAAGGTGAGCTGAAACGGCTTGTTTTCTTTTTCACCCATTGGGTGTTGGCCTCCGTGCGTCCTGACAGGGCTTGAACCCCTATAAATAAAGACGCTGAAGGCCGCTGCAAGGTCGGGATGCCGAAATCAAATTGGAAATGCGGGTCAAGAACATTGGCGAAAGAATAGTGACCCAAACATAGGTAAGGGCGATGATGGGATAGAGCACGGACAACTGGCCGTCGCGGAGCGCCAACACTAAAAGTGCTGTGTTCGCGGCGAGGCAGACATAACCGGCGATCAAAGCCCAATTCGAGAGAGCGCCCGCCCAACCGGTGTTCACCATCAGAGCGGCGCCGTTTCGCATCAAGATTTGCGCCGCCGCGCCGATCACGGTACACAGCACAACGAGTCCGATGGAGCCAACCTTAGTCGACTGGGCTTCCCGTCTCGGGAGGATCGCTGCGGAAGGTTCGTTCAATTCTAAGACCGACGGGGTGCTCGCAAAAGCGTCCGATTGTAACATAGGCCTTGATCTTAGCCACGTCCGGAAAGCAGCACCATGAGGGGTTTGCCTTAGAGTCATACGCACTTTGGTAGGGTCCTCTGAGAGTTTTCCCCGCTGTCAGAATTTGATAGCCTTAGCGAGAATGATTCACATACCTCTGACACTCAGCGGCAAGCAGCGGGATTGCGCCAAGCGTTTCTGTCGCCGGGGGCGCGGTGCGCAGAGCACTCCACAGGAGCGGGGGCAATCTTCCAAATCCGGGCCACGGAGTCTCACGGTGCGACATAGGCCCAGATCGTTCCACTAGAAATGGCACCAACGCGAACTGCTCGAAATCCGCAAGGCGCCTACGTTCGGTCTAAGCATCCCGGGCGAGAGGAGTTTGCCTCTTCGGCCCTAGAAACTTATCGGCTCATTCCCGCACAACTCACTCCTTGCCTACCCGTGTTAGCGCGTTGTCGGTCGACGGGCGAGATTTCCGAACATCCTGTGTATCGCTCGATCCGTGACACGCTGTCCGAGGTCCTAAGCACATGCGACACGGGTGACTTCACACGCAAACCGGCACCGCCCCGATCTCAGTACCGTCTGTTGGCGTGGAACGTGGAGCGCGGAATTCAGTTTGGGAGACAGCTAGAAGCTCTGCGCGACCACTCCTACCTCAAAACCTGCGATGTGTTGCTGTTGACGGAAACCGACCTCGGAATGGCCCGCTCCGGAAATCACGCGGTCGCGCTCGAGTTGGCACGTGAGCTCGGGATGCACTATGCGTTCGCTCCCTGCTACTTGAATCTGAGCAAGGGTGCCGGAGTCGAGCATGAGATGGACGGGAAGAACAGGTTGGGGCTGCACGGGAACGCAATTCTCAGCCGTTACCCCATTCGCCGCGTCAGAGCGATTCCTTTGAAGAATGGCAAAGACAAGATGGCGGGCCGCGAAAAGCGTCTGGGCCGCCAGGTATCCCTCGTCGGCGAAATCGAGTTTCCCAACTACTCGCTGACCGCCGCCTCCGTACACTTGGATGCTCAATCGAGCCAGCGTCACCGTCATGATCAGATGCGCGATGTGCTCAACGGACTTCATGCCGATGGCCCCGTCGTCATCGGAGGCGACTGGAACACGATGACGTACAATTCGTCGCGAGCCGTGTACGCTATCTTGGGTTTCTGGCTGCGTGTTTTCATGGGTGTCGACAACGTGATCCGCAATCATTACCTGCACCCCTATAACCGTTTCGAGAAGGACCTCTTCCGACTGCTCGAATCGCATGGCCTCGACTATCGACGTTGTAATCGGCTGGGGGATCGCACCGCGTCGTACGATGTGGAGGATCCGAAAACCTACAAGAATCTCAGAGAGTGGGTGCCGGATTGGTGTTTTTCTTTCATTCGCTGGGCGTTGCGCAATCATGGAGGCAAGTGCCCCCTAAAAATCGACTGGTTCGCAACGCGAGGCTTGGGCAGCAAGAATCCTGTCATCATCCATGAGCTGCGGGAACGACGGGCAGTGCCGCTGTCGGACCACGACCCTATCGGCATGGACGTAGTCGTGCCCCGCGACTAACAGGCGGCTGCTGAAACTCTAGACGTGGGAACCTTTGTGCAAAACCTGCGTCCAAGAAAGAGTACGTGAAGGGTCGAAAGCCCGAGGCGCCGCGCGAGATCAATCTCACTGACTTAACACACTTCTCGTTGCAAGCCGGGCCCCACCATTTTATGCTCAGCGTATGAGGGCTTTTCTCGCCACGGCAGTTGCTCTTCTCTTTTGTGGGGCCGCGCAGGGGTTCAACGCATGCCAGTCCGTCCCCGTTTACGAGCCTTGCGAAATCGAATTCGAGATGACCGAGGCCGAGGCGGGGGAGCATCCCAACCCTTATCTGAGTGTCGAGCTGCGGGCTGAGTTTCGTTCCCCGAAGGGCGGCCGCACTAAGGTGATGCCAGGTTTTTGGGATGGCGGCCGCCGCTTCAAGATCCGGTTCTCCCCGCTTGATGAAGGCCGTTGGGATTTCCGCATCATCTCCAACCTTCCGAGTGTCTCTCGTAAGACGGGAGGATTCGAAGCATCCGCGCCTCGGACGCGGGGATTCATACGCATCTTCAATACTCGCTATTTTCGGTACGACGCGCCTGAAACCCCACACTTTTGGATGGGTGACACCTGCTACACCTTTGCCACCATCCCTTGGCAGACTTTCCAGGGCTTGATCGACATTCGCGCCGAGCAAAAGTTCAACCACATTCGGGGTTTCGTTCTCAGTGACAAGAAGAACGCAGCCGAGCTGTTCGCCGATCCCGACCAGGTAAGGCCCGAGCACTTTCAGGAAGTCGACCGTCGAGTGGCCTATATGAACAGCAAGGGGATCACCTACGACCTGATCCTCGGCGATGACGAGAATCAGTTGGCCACTCTACTGCCCGGCCGTCGCCAACGGGAACGCTATGTCCGCTACCTTGTGGCCCGCTACGCAGCTATGAACATCACTTGGCAAGGCGTCGAGGAATACGAGGAATACGAAAACGTCCGCAAGTTTCTGCGGGAGATCAACACCTACATTGAACGGCTTGATCCCTATAAACACCCTCGCTCGACGCATACCGCTGCTACTTCGAGCCCTCTGTTGGGGGACGGGTGGATGAACTACGCGATTCAACGATCCTCGGACGGCAGTCTCGCGACGGTCGAGTTCGCGATTTTTCCCGTGCCGTTTGTGAACGCTGGAGTTGCTCCAGAGGGCAATGAGACCGCTACGCCGGGGTCACCGCGCGTCGACAGCGATACCGTGCGTCGCAGGATGTGGAATGCCGCTGTTCGAGGCCAGTACCCTGTCTTCGCCAACAGCGGCACTTGGGGCGGGGAGGGCGACCCCGTCGAACTGCGTTACGCTGACTCGCCCGCCGCCAGGCAAATGACGCATCTCTACGAGTTTTTCGACCAGACTCGCTACTGGGACCTCCTGCCCTACTTCCGAGTGGAGGGGGGGGCGGCCCTGTCGCTGGAAGTCTACCCCTATCGCAGTGATATACCTCGCGGTGTTGAATACGTTGTGTACGTAGAAAAACCTGTACCGATTGAACTGCTAGTGCCGAAGGGCAAATACGACGTCAGTTGGTTCAATCCTCTGGACGGGAGCTGGCTGGACCAGAAAGAAAAGTTCAAGGGAGAACGCTTTAGGGCCCCGGGGCCACCGGACGATTCTCACGATTGGATTCTTTATGTGCGCCGGGAAGGCAAGAAGCAAAGCATGAACCAGTCCTACAAATTGGAGTCACGGCGACCGCCCACCAAAAAAGTGGAAACCGCCGCATCGGAGACTCCCTTTGAAATACAACTGCCCGACGATGCGGAGCTGGTCGTGGGCCGCGAGTTCGATTTCAACGCGACGCTGACAAAGGAAGGCAGGGTGGCCAAGAAGATGCAATGGCTGTGGACTTTTGAGGTGTCCGGTTCGTCCTTGGGCCCGCGTGTTCTCGGGACGACGCAGTTCGGCCGCGCTAAGATTCCACCGCATATGGCCAGGCGGTATCCGGCCACGCTGCAGCTGCGTCTGCTCGGTGTCGACGGCAACGGCCGCGTTTTCGAGGCTTTTCGAGCGTACCGGCTTGTGAAAGAGCAGCTGCCGGACTAAGTGCGGTATTCGCAAATACAGTTACGTATCAATCAGCTTGTTAAGGTAGTGCGACTCATCAGCTCGGGCGCAATGAATTGCGCCCCTACCTTGAACACGAGATGCTCAAGCCAATCAGTAGGGGCGTGATTCATCGCGTCCGCAGTCGGCTACCTTTCGTAACCGCATTTGCGAAATAATCCTCTAAGGCAAGCGCGTTCCCGCTTCCGCTCATGCTGCTGCTCGCGATCGACACGACAAGCGCTCACGGCGGCGTTTCGTTAGCCGGCGACGACGGGATTCTAGAGACCAGGCTCATCCACGCTCCGGATGGATTCGGCACCGTTATCTATCAGGAGATCCGTTCCCTGCTTGAGAAACACGGTCTGCATCTTCACGATGTTGACTGCTATGCGGCGGCGGCAGGTCCGGGGTCGTTCACGGGAATCAGAATCGGCTTAGCCGTCGTCAAGGCTTTGGCGGAAGTGCACGGAAAGACGGTCGTTCCCGTATCGAACTTGGCGGCGCTGGCTTGGGCCGGGAGTGGACGTTATCGCGTGCCAATCCTCGACGCCCGCCGCGGCGAGGTGTACGCGGCTGTCTACGATGATCAGCTTCGGCCGGTAGTCGATGAAGTCGTGACGCTATGGGAGGAATTCCTACGATTGGTGGGAGACCGCGAGGTCAGCTTCTTGACTCGTGACCCCGCGATGTTCCAACCAGGTGGGTTGGCGCCGATCGAAACACAACGCCACGCTCGCTACCGGACCGCCACGGTATCAACTTGTTTGGCCGAAGCTGTCGCTAGGGTGGCGGCAGGACGTTTTGCGGAGGGGCAAGCAGTTCCACCGGAAGCGATAGATGCGAACTACATCCGGCGACCTGACGCCGAGTTGAAGTGGAAAGATCCCGGTTGAAAGCCTCGACCCGGCCGTCGGCTACCCACCCAGCGTGATCATCTCGATTTTCTTATGCAGGTCGGGTTGGTAGCCTTGGCCGGAATTCATGGCCAGGAATCGCTCTTCGGAGTAGCGGTCGGCTCGGGCATTCCAAATCGATTCGATCAAATCGCAGAGTTCCTGATCGCTTGCCCCTGAGCGCATGGGGGTCTTGAGATCATGCCCCTGTTGCGAGAAGAGACAGGTCACCATCTTGCCGTCCGCGGTGAGCCGTACCCGCGTACAGCTTGTGCAGAAGGGTTTGGTTACCGAAGCGATAACACCGATATCTCCGCCTCCATCAACGAACTGGTAGTCGATGGAAGGAGCGCTCCCTTGGTCTCTGCCGACCTCCCGGAGTGGGTAACGGGTGCTGATCCGTTCGAGGATTTCGGTCTTGGAGACGATCTTCTCCGAGGTCCACTGGTTTGAGTTGCCGACGTCCATGTACTCGATGAACCGCATGGCGAAGCCGTTGTCCCGGGCGAACTCGACCAAGTTGATGATCTCGTCATCGTTTACGCCTTTTTCGATAACAGCGTTGATCTTGATACGTCCAAACCCCTGGCTCTTGGCCGCGAAAAGGCCCTCGAGGACTTTGTCGAGATCACCGCGTTTCGTCATCCGGCGGAACTTCTCCGGCTGAAGGGTGTCGAGGCTCACATTGACGCGCCGTAACCCGGCGGCCCTCAGTGCGGCCACCTGAGAAGCCAGCAGAGCGGCATTCGTAGTCAGGCAAAGATCTTTAATCCCAGCAAGAAGGGAAAGCTTGCTAATCAATTGATCCAAGTTTTTGCGGAGCAAGGGCTCCCCACCGGTCAACCGGATCTTGTCGACACCGAGCCCGACGAAGAGCGCGGCAAGCCGGGCTATCTCCTCGTAGGTCAGGATTTCAGCGCGCTCGATCCACTCGTACTCGTCGAGCGGCATGCAGTAGGTGCAGCGGAAATTGCAGCGGTCAGTGACCGAGATTCGCAGGTCCTTGAGAGGCCGTTGGAGGGTGTCTTTTGCCATTAAGAGCTCGGAGTGATTGTAGTCCCCCGAAGAGATACAGCTTATTCTAGCGCGGCCTGCCCTCCGTACTAGTCGCGAATCCGGACAACGCGGGAGCGGCAACTCCCGCTAGACGGGTTCAGGCCGGGAGTTCCCAGATACAAGTTGTGGCGCAGCCCCGAGAGCGTTTCACGTCGGTTCCGTTTAGCGCGACATGCCTGACGTCGACCACGCGGGACGTCGAGGTAGCTCGCGTGGGGGCGCTCTGTGAGATGGTAGTTAACGCAGCGATGCTACAAATAAGGTCGCAACGACGGCTCTCGACTCGTACATGGCGAGAGTGCATGTCAGGAATACATGTCGGGATATGTCGGGAGTATATGTGCGTGCCGGTGTCCTTCCCAGACGTGATGTGGCGGAGAGATAGTGTACGCCCGGGGGGGGTGCGGGGGTGCGATTTGTTCCCCGGCCTTTGATGGAAAAGAACAGCCGGGCGGAGCGAGAGAGGGATGACGCCAACGGGCCTGGGGTTCTCCCTGGCCTATGGCTACCTTGACTAACGTCAAGAAAGGAGGCTTGATATGGATATCGCAGGTTATAGCTACACCTGGGGCCCGATCACCGGGCCGAGGGAGGTCGATCACCTGGCGGTGGTCCGCTGGTTCCGCGAGCAAGGGATCAGGTCGATCGAGCTCTATGATCCTTGGATCAAGGACGATGACGAAGTCAAGGTGATCAGCGACGCCCTGGCGGAGGCCGAGATGCGGCCGTGCATCTGCGATGTGGAATGTCTCGTCGTCTCGCGTGACCCCGATGCGCGCAAAGCCGGGACGGAGAAGTTTCACCAGCGCTTGGCCGTGGCCCACAAGTTGGGCGTGGCGGGCGTGCTGATTCTTCCCTTCCTTCCTGATTACGACAGAGATTTTCGCGCAGGCGAGTGCCAGGAGTGGCTCAACACTGCTATTGAGGAGTCCCTGCCCTTGGCCAAAGAGCTTGGTATTACGCCGATGGTCGCCAACCTCGGATTCCGCGGCGACATTTACGGCCAAGCGGATTGGGTGGTGGAAACCTGCAAGACTTTCGAGCCTGACGTCAAAACCGTGTACGACGTAGGCAACTTCGTGATGGCCGGCGAGGATCCGATCGAGGCTCTGAACAAGGTCTTCCCCTACACGATGCACGTGCACCTGAAGGACTGGGTGATTCTGCCGAAAGAGGATCCAGGCGCGTCCTTTCGCGGGCACAACAAGCAATGGTTTCAGGCCTGTCGCTTCGGCGAAGGGATCGTCCCGCTGGCCGCTGCCGTCAGGCGACTCAAAGAGCTCAACTACAAGGGGCTCATCTCACCCGAATATGAAGGCCCGGATGACCCCTACGAGGTCATGGGACAGGCTTTCGCCTACTCGCGGAACTTGCTGGCATAGCAGTGCCGTAGCACCCCTGTCGTTCACCCGAAGGGGGACATTCCAGCAAGTCGACCGGCTCGGGCGACATCCGTTTACGAAGCAAGTTGTCGCGTTCTCATTTGCGTATAATAAGGGCAGCCGCCAGGCGGTCGGTGTTTGGTAAGGCGAGTACGGTAAGACGAGCATACGATGATCGAGGTAACTCCTAAAGCTGTCGATCGGATTCGACAGATGCTCTCGGAGAATCAAGCCGAGGGCGGACTGCGGCTCGGCGTGGTGGGGGGTGGGTGCTCCGGGTTGAGCTATAAGTTCAAGTTCGAGAGTACGCTGCGTCCCGCCGACACGGTTTTCGAGGTTGACGGGGTTACTCTGGTTGTCGATCCTAAGAGTTACGAATACCTCAACGGTCTTACGCTCGATTACCAGGAATCGCTGATGGAGCAGGCTTTCGTCTTTCACAATCCCAACGCGACGAAAAGCTGCGGCTGCGGGAAGTCATTCTTGGTCTGAGGTTCCATGCAGAGCCAGCCTGAGTTCGGAACCTGGCACGAGAGATTCAACCGCTTCTCGGGCGACCTCTATCCCAATCGTTACTCTCGCGATTACGTCACGGACCTCGTCGAGATCGGCCGGCAGGTTCTCTCGCTGGCCCACGCGAAGAATTCACTCATCGTCGCCCACAATTACCAGTATCCCGAGTTGCAGGAAGTCGCCGAGGAAGTGGGCGACTCGCTCGGGCTGAGCCAGTACGTTGCGAGCCGAGAAAGCGAGCGCGTGGACTTTTGCGGGGTCTGGTTCATGGGCGAGACGGCGAAAACGATCGTCGGCGATCGTTCGAAAGTTTACATGCCGGACGAACCTGGCTGTTCTCTTGTGGAGTCGATTGAACATTTGCGCATTGAGTCATGGGTCGATCGAAACCCGGGTGGCGTGGTCGTCTCCTATATCAACACCGACGCCCGAACGAAAGCTTTGAGCGACTACATTTGTACCTCCCGAAACGCCGCTCAGGTGCTCGAGGCCGCTGCTCGTGACCATCCCGCCCAACGTATCTTGTTCTTGCCGGACAAGTACCTGGGAGCCGTTGCGTTGTCCCAGACCAACGTGGACCCGGGGCGCGTAGACCTCTACGACGGCGCCTGCCACGTTCACGCGAAGATCGGCGAAAGGGCCATTGAAGAGGCGTTCGACCGTCACCCGGATGCGGACCTGCTGATTCATCCCGAGTGCGGCTGCTCTTCATCCTGCATGTCGAAAACGGTTCACGGCACGTCGCCTTACAAGCGGGCTTACTATCTATCTACCGAGGGCATGCTGCGTCACGCGGAGAGTTCAGGGAACCAAGAGTTTGTCGTAGCCACGGAGATGGGCATGCTCTACCGGCTGCGGCGAGCCTTACCGGAAAAAACGTTTCATCCGGTCTCGGAAAACGCGGTTTGCGAGTACATGAAGATGAACACCCTCGAGAAACTCTTGGGATCGCTTCGAGACGATCGCGTAGAGGTCATTGTGGACGACCAAATCCGCGACAAAGCCCAAGCCGCCATCCAACGGATGCTTACGATTCAGTAACCGCGGGTCGCGACGCGGTAACTTTAGCCGGGCGGAATGCAGTGGAAACACATGTCTCGCTCACCTGGACCGTGCCAGGGCGCCCCAGTCGCAGCTGGAATCACAGAGCGGTTTAGAGCTGAACAAGGAACGGTTACCTCCTAAAAGCTCCTCGGGATGGTATTCGTTAGTGGCCGCCCCTTTTTCCTGGCCTGTTGGGGGGAACGCGTCGCGCTGTCTCTGTCGGGCTAGCTCGAGTCGTGAGACCGGGGAATCCCGCCGTGACCGGCGGGATTAGATCAGCTGACGCTGTGTTTTCATTCAGAGCCCGCTAAACTCTTCATTTGTTATGAAATTCTGTTGAAAAGTTGTGTAAAACCTCTGCAAAACTTCCGGTCGAGACCAGCTTGCTTCAGCGCAAGCCCTGATTCTTTCGCTATGATGGCTCTGTACCATTTGGGGCACTGAGAGGGGTCACTGCCAGTTAGGCGGGGGCAACAGCCGAGGACCTAAGAAGTCACAGAATCCCTCGGTGCGGCTTCAGATTGCTTTGCGCCGCGCGAGAGCGAACGAGCCAGGCGTAATGACTTGACCCAAAAAGCGAAAAACAGCCGAATGTTCTTCTTCCGCCCCGCGGTAAAATTGGCATCGCTTCTCGTGACGGGCCTATCCGTCGCGTGGGCTCAGACTGCTCAGATTGCTGGCACGATCACCGACCCGACAGGAGCGGTCATCGCGACGGCCGACATCACCATCACTCGGCTCGAGACTAGCCTCGAGAGAAAAACGGCATCCAACGCGAAAGGCCGTTACGCTGTGCCGTTGCTGCCGCCTGGACGTTATCGAGTTTCCGTCCAACACGACGACTTCGTCCCTGTGAACCGCTCGGGGATCCTTCTATCGGCAGACCAGAATGTTCGGCTGGACTTCAGTCTAGAGGTAGGCCGGGTGACCGAGCAGATCACGGTTGAGGGAGACGTCTCGCAGGTCGAAGTCGAGACGGCGACTCTCCGTCAGGTCATCGAACGGCGCCGTTTGGTTGACCTTCCGTTGGAAGGCCGCAATGCGGCGGAACTCACGTTGTTGGTGGCGGGGGCCTATGAAGCACCGGCCGCCGGCACCATCAGAGACAGCGCCGTGCAGTTCCCGGGATCTTTGGCGATCTCGGCCACCGGTGCGCGTCAGAATCAAATCAGCTACAACCTCGACGGGGGAGTGCACCATGACAGCATGACGCAGGTCAATGCTCCGTTCCCGATGCCTGACGCCCTTGAGGAGTTCAGCGTACAAACCAGCAACTACAACGCGGAATTCGGATCGAACGCCGGCGCAGTCGTTAACGTGATTAGCAAAAGCGGCACGAACGAGTTTCATGGCAATGCCTTCGCTTTTCAACGCAACGAGGTATTCAACGCTCGCAACGTCTTTGCGGTCGAGCGCGATCCACTCAAGCGGACGCAATTTGGTGCGACGCTCGGGGGACCGCTCTCGGTGCCGGGGCTCTACCGTGGATCGAACGGAACTTTCTTTTTCTTGGGATACCAGGGAACCCGCCGGCGAACACAGGACAATGCGCTGACCGCGCTAGTGCCCACCGAGGCCCAACGACGGGGTGATTTCTCTGATCTACCGTACCCGATAGTCGATCCTCAAACAGGGGATCCATTCCCCGGCAATGGTATTCCAGCGGACCGCTTCGATCCGGTCGCGACGAACTTTCTAGATTTTCTGCCCGCCGCCACCGGCAGTGGGCAGGTTTTCGTTCCGCAACCAGGCAGCCAAGACTTTGACGAAACCTTAGTGCGGGCCGATCACGAGATGACCCCTCGGGATCGCCTAACCTTCCGTTATTTCCTCGATGACTACCTCGATCGGTCTAGCTGGGATGGCCGCAACTTGCTGCTATTCACGAACTCTGCGGACAATCGGGTACAGGACTTCAATCTAAGCGAAACTCACATCTTCTCACCCCGGGCCGTCAACGAACTTAGCTTCAGCCACTCGCGCTACATTACCAACCGTGATGGCCCGTCCGATGCCCCCAACTCTGTGGACCTAGGGGCCAACGTACACAACCCCAACGATCTGTCTGGCATGCGGATGTTCGTCTTCGGGTTCTTCGCTACCACCGCTTCGGACCGTTTGACTATTCTTCGTCGGAACTACACGTTGACGGAAGGTGTGAAATGGACATCGGGTCGCCACAACCTATCGTTTGGTGGTAGGTATCAGCGTTCCCTGTTCAACCAGGAAACCGAGTTCCGTTCCGGTGGCTCGTGGTTCGTGTTGGGACAGGCCACTGGCCATGCGACGTCCGATTTTCTACTCGGCAGATTGTTTGCTTTCCAACAAGACGCGCCGGGCGACAAGGCGAACGTGGTGAATATCCCCAGCATCTATGTTCAAGACAACTTCCGCGCCAGTCGGCGCCTTTCGCTGACCTTTGGAGTTCGATGGGATCCGCTGTTTCCTCTTCAAGAGGACGGTGGGAAGTTCCACGTGTTCGATCCCGACCGCTTTCGAGCCGGCGAGGCCTCGACGCAGTTCCTCAATGCTCCGCCAGGGCTTTTTTTCCGGGGAGACGCAGGGATTCCTCATCACGGTCACCAGGGCGACTTGAACAATTGGGCCCCCCGGGTAGGTTTCGCCTACGATGTGACGGGTGACGGCAAGACCAGCGTCCGGGGAGCCGGGGGTGTTTTCTTTAACCAGCGAGTGCCTTTGCAGCAACAAGGGGGTGTTTTTCAGAACGCCCCTTGGGGATCGGCTGTCCTGATACGTTCCCCGGCGGCACCGCTAAGCGATCCCTACCGCAACTCGACGAATCCCTTTCCCACCGGCGATGTGCCGAACCGTGACTCTTTCTTCCCCAGTCCGGCTGTCGTTTCGAGTTATGACCCGGGGAATAAGTTTGTTACACCGACCATCTACAACTGGCATTTCACTGGAATTTCCGTTTTGGCCATCCCGCGATGGTCAGGATACTCCGATCCGCGGCTCGGGTGCAAGGTCTTCGTCTTCCTCTCACGATCGATGCTCCGTTCGCTCCCGTTTGGGTCGCTGAATGCCGCTCGATCGCCGCGTTCCAGCTCGCTGGAGGGCTTTTCGCCGACACGGCTCCGAGTAGTTCCCTCTTCAGCAACCCAGCGTCTCTTCTCCGTCGCAGCCGTCGCCCGTTACCCGCCTGGCACAGGCAGCGCCCAGATCCGCCCCAGCATCTCAGCGAACAGCTTGCGGTTGAGATGCCCCTCGGCCAACAGCAGCCAGTAATAGCGGGCATGCTTGACCAGCCGTCCTCCGGTTTTCATCAACCGATGCTGCAAGCTCGTCAGCGACCAGTTCTTGATCCTCTGCGCCAGCCCCAGCCGCCGCCACAGGTTCCCCAGGTTGTAGGCCAACACGCTCAACTGCAAACGCACCTCGTTTGCCCGGAAACGATGACAGGACAGCCGTGTCCAGTGGGTTGCCTGCTTGCCTTCCTTGATCCATTGCTCGGCCGTGCCGCGCTTGTTGTAGAAGCGCACCAGCGACCGACTGGGCAAGCTCATGCTCGTGACGATGAACCCGACGCGAGGAAACAACTCGCCTTGGTGGTGCTCAACCTTGGCCACAACCCGCCGAGGCTTCGACCAACTCGCGGCCTGATAGCGGAAGCTCTTGTAGCGCACTAGTGGCTTCAGGCTCGGCCTGCCCGGCGGACGGAACAGAATCTCTTCGATCTCCAACTCCAGGTTCTTGTTTGCTGGGATGCGAATGACGTAGTCCACTCCGCGATCCTCCAACGCCTCGTAGATCTCCGGCTTGGCGAAGGCGGCGTCGGCGCGGAACGTCACTTGCTTGCCTTCTCCCTGTTGGCGCTCGATCTCGGGCAGCAGCAGTTCGTCCCAGTCCTCGGCGCTGGACACGTTACCCGCTCGCAGCTTCGCCGCCAGACAATCACCGTGCTGGTTGAACAGCAACAGCGGGTGGTAGCAGGTGGACTCGAAATGGCCGTTGTAAGCGCTGCCTTCCTGCTGACCGTGGACCGGGCTTTCCGTGGAGTCCATATCGAGCACGACACGCTCGGACTCGTCCTGCGCTTGGGCTTGAGCGACCAACTCGCGGTTCACCGCCATCAGCCCAAGCAGGTTCTCTTCACTGGCCAGCAGCTCTGCCTCAAAGCTTTGTAGACGCGACGTAAGCGCCCCGCCGCGATCCCAGTTCTTCTTCGAGCCGATCAGACGAAAAGTCGGGTCAGCCGAGACACGGGCAGCATCGTTGAGATCCTCGTAGCCGGCGAGGCGGCTGTAGACCGATTGCCGCACCAGGTCGGCCAGTGGGAACTTCTTGTTTGTGCCTTGCCGCGAATCCGTCAGATGCTCGTCGATCAGCTTGCCCAGTCCGAGCCGCTCGTCCAGTTCCCGAATGAGAATCAGGCCACCATCCGAGGTGACGCGCGATCCTTGGAAATCGACTTTCAGAAATCCGTTGAAGGTGAGCTGAAACGGCTTGTTTTCTTTTTCACCCATTGGGTGTTGGCCTCCGTGCGTCCTGACAGGGCTTGAACCCCTATAAATAAAGACGCTGAAGGCCGCTGCAAGGTCGGGATGCCGAAATCAAATTGGAAATGCGCCTTTCACCGTCGAGCGCCAGTTGCTGCCGAACTATTTGTTGCGGTTGGCCTACGTTGGTTCTCATGGCAGCCATCTGATGGGCCGAGGTTTGGAGATCAACCCGGCCGACAATGGGATACACCTCTTTTCGGGGTACTCCTCGATAGGCATGCAAAGCAGCTCCAAGAACTCCAGCTATAACTCCTTGCAGGTTACTTTTGAGAAGCGGTTCTCGAGGGGATCTGCCTGGCTGGACGGCCTTAGCTTGTTGACCAACTACACCTGGAGCCACAGCATTGACGACCAGTCGTTCAACGAATCAGAGAACGGAACTCTGGGACAGAATGTTGCCCCTTTGCCTTTCAATCATCCCTTTTACCGGCCTTATAACCGAGGGCCTTCCGACTTCGACCGACGACAGCGTTTTGTGACGTCCTATGTGTGGGATCACTGCTGTCCGGTTAAAAGTCGAATAGAATCAATTGGTTGGGGTCATAGGGGGATTCGTTTGGGGAGTCGGATGGCTGGAGTGCCTGTAAAAGGGGCATTTTTTCGAATTGCGTAACGCTGAGAATCTGTAGAATCTGGTAAAGACTCGCTTCCAGCCCGAGGCGTTTCCGGACGATGGCGATGAGCACGTAAATCGAGACAGCGATCCAGATCTGCGTCTTGACGGCGTTCTCGCTGGTGCCGTAAAACGAGTTGATTCGCAGATGTTGCTTGATCCACTTGAAGAACAACTCAATCTGCCAACGCGACTTGTAGATGTGGGCGATGGTCAGCGCCGGGAGCGCGAAGTTGTTGGTCAGAAACTTCAGCCGCTTGTTCGTCCGGGCGTCGAAGTAACTGACCCTCCGCAACGGGTCGGGATAGGCTTGGGCCGATTCGATGGCAGCCAGTATGACGGTCTGATCCGAGCGCAAGCCCGTGGATTTGTCGACGGGATGCGAGTAGCGCCGTTGGAGCAAGATGTTCTTCTTGGTTCGCACGACGAAGAACGACGAGCAGAGAGTGAACACGAAGAGGCGTTCGAAATCGACGTAGGCCCGATCCATGACGTAGAACGCGCCGGCCTCCGGGCCGATCTCGTCGAGGATGTTGATGTCGTGCACTTTGCCTCCAGTAATGCGGATGAACGTGGGAATATTGCCGTGCAGATCCAGCAGCGTGTGCATCTTCACGGCGGCTTTTTGCTTGCGGAATCTCGCCCACGGAAACAGCGACAGGCAGAGGTCGATTGTTGTCGAGTCGAGAGCGTACAGAGTCTGGTCCAAGTCCACACCGATCGGGTCGTGGGCATATAACGGCCGTGCCATGCCAATCAAGACCTGCGCGAAGTCCGCGTAGATCCGCCAGTCGCGCGACTCGTTCGCGTCGGCCAGTGTCGAGCGCGCTACCCTGCCGCGGAATCCCATGTGGTAGAGTTTGCCGTGCATCGAACGCAGGCACGTCTCGATGTCGCGGAGGCTTGCCCGATAGGTCAGCTGGGCGAATGCCATCGCAAGAAACTGATCCCAGCAGGAGAAACTTTTCAGATAGGAATCGCCGCGGTAGCGCGATACACATTTCTGAAACTCTTTGCTCGGTAGGTGCTCGATCAGTTGGGAGAAAACCGTACGGCCAAGGTTCATCCCTCATTGTGCCGCGTCCGGATGCTCCGTTCAGGCGACCATTTGCGGCCTCGGGATTTCAAATCGTTCCCGGGCAAAACAGGCCATAAGACATTGAACGGTCGAGACTTACCGTCCGATGGCGCGACTTTCCCCGGACAGCACTGGTGTGGGATCTACCGTCGCCCCATGGATCCGGCAAACTTGCTCGTCGCTTACTGGGAGGCTGGCAATCGAGCCGCATCTTGAGTATCCAGACTGGCGCGCCTTTCACCGTCCTGACCGGCCGGGATGACATGAGGACCGGTCTGATCAGCCAGCGGGCACTTGTCTTGGATGATGTAGACCCTTATCGAACAGCTCCCGGAGGATGTGGGGGTTCCCCTTTCTGCGAGCCTCTGCTCAATCCCGACGCGTTTGCCAGGCCCGCAACCAATACCTTCTCGCCGCAAGGAAAGAACGTCTTCCGAGGCCCGGGCGATTGGACTTGGGATATGGGATTGTTCAAAAACTTCCCGAGCGAGAAGTTCAACGTTCAGCTTCGTTGGGAGTTTTTCAACATCTTCAATAACGTGCGCTTGGGACGTCCGCACAACACTCTCCGCGACCCACGTTTCGGAGGTGTAACCGTGGCGGACGATCCCCGCATCGGTCAAGTCGCACTGAAGGTTTCGTTTTGAACTTTGCCCGCGTTGCTTGCTTTGGTTGCAAAGCAGGGGACGAGACACTCCGCATCCAGCGTCGGCGGGCTTAGCCTGCATCTCGCACGAGGGGCGCGTAGGGTGGCCCACTGCGTAACGCCGGCTATCCATGGACTTTGGTGAGAAGCAGGTTGGTCGTGGGTTGGCAAGGCGACGCCCTAGGGATTCGCATCTTCCGCTAGGGCCGCACGGCGGCCGGCTTCGACGTCAACTCGTCTGAGCAGAACCATTCCTCCTAGAAAGAAAACAATCAAGGCCAGGATACTCAGGCGGCTTCCGCCGGCTAGTTGGCTGACGAGCGCGAAGAGGAAAGGCCCGGCGATGTTCCCGAACTTGCCGCTGATACTGTAGAAACCAAAGAATTCAGATGACTTCCTGAGCGGGATCAGCCGTGCGAACAGTGATCGACTCAGTGCCTGGCTTCCTCCTTGCACCACCGCCACCCCGCAGGCCAAAACCCAGAAGTGCCACGGCTCGGTCATGAAATAGCCTAAGACAGAGATCGCAGTATAGACCCAAAGGGCCACGTAGATACTCTTTTTCGTTCCCAGTGAGCGGGAAAGCCTTCCGAAAGCAAAGGTACAGGGAATCCCCAGGAACTGGACAAGCAAGAGGGCGCCGATGAGGTGGGTGCGGCCAATGCCGATTTCCGCACCGTAGATCGTCGCCATCTTTATGATCGTGTTGATGCCGTCGTTGTAGAACCAAAAAGCAATCAAGAACAAGAACGCTTGCCGGTGCCGTCGAATTTGTTGGAGGGTTTTGACGACCCTCGTGAACCCGGTGCGAACGGCACTTCTTGGGGGACCACTTCCGTTCGCTTGTCCGCCTGGCTCCGCGACCCGCCGAAGGATTGGAACGGTGAAAGCGGCCCACCACACTGCCACACTGGCGAAGGCCATTCTGGAAGCCTGCGACGCGTCCTCCATTCCGAACGTCTGAGGAGCAGTGATCCAACCGAGTTGAAGGGCCAAGAGAAGTCCACCGCCGACGTAGCCGAGCGCATAGCCTGCTGTCGAGACTCGATCGATCTCTTCGGGCCCGGCAATGTGTGGCAACAGTGACTCGTAAAAAACCTCGCCGGCGGCATATCCGATGTTGCCCACGATGAACGCCGCGGAGACGAACAGCCATTCGCGCTCTCCGGCGAAAGACAGCAAGAGCGAGCCAAAGACGCCCACACCGGCGAAGAAAGCCAAGAACTTCTTTTTCGCACCCAGGTAGTCAGCGACAGCTCCTAACACAGGCGAGAGTAGCGCGACGACGACAAGCGCTACCGTCTGTGTGTATCCCCAATAGGCCGTACGTAAATTCTCGGGCAGATCGACGGCCGCAACCTCGTGGTAGTAGATGGGCAGCACGGCGGCCATGATCGTCGTCACAAAGGCCGAGTTGGCCCAGTCGTACATCGCCCAGGCGCGCAGCTCCCGACGGTGAAGGCCGAGGGTTAGGAGCCATTGCTCGACGCGGGGGTGGTTGGAAGGTTCGGGACCGTTCAATCCCACAGCAGTTTCGGGTAACAACTAGTCGCGGTGCCAGAGTGCAACGGCGCTGCCATCCTACCAGAGAAGCTGTTCCGGGTTTTGGACTGATGCTCCGATTTATGAGCAAGGTGAGGCTAATTGCAGGCGGACGGTGGGATCACTGACCGGGTTCGCGCATCAGCATCTTCCCGGAGTCTCAGGCAGGCCTACCACAACCAGATGGCATGCTAACTGAGGACGGGCATAGCCACTGTATACTAGACAGAGGGGTAGTGTATTGAAGATTCAAGTGGTGGTCCACGAAGCCGAGGAAGGTGGCTACTGGGCCGAGGTTCCCGCCATTGAAGGTTGCGCCACACAAGGCGAAACCTTCGAAGAGCTGCTACAAAACCTTTACGAAGCAATCGAAGGCTGCTTGTCTGTTACCGTCCAACCGCCGAAATCCGCGGACAATGATCGCGTTATCGAGATTGCCGTCTGAGGCGATCCGTGTCCGGCAAGCAGCTCGCCAAGAAACTGGAACGGCAGGGTTGGAAGCTTTTGCGCGTTCATGGCAGCCACCACGTTTACGGAAAGGCGGGCAGCATAGCTCGAATATCCATTCCTATTCATGGCAATCAGTCTCTCAAGAAGGGTTTGCTGAGCCATTTACTCAGGGTTGCGGGCCTTGCGGAACAAAGCGATTAGCCCCGCTAGTGCGCTCCGAACTATCGGTCTCGTAGATCGACGCGCTCGGCCCCTGCCTCGGTCATGAATAGTCGCTCATCCGCCAGGTCGCTTTCACCCGAGCACTCCAAAATTCTAGCCCTTGCGGCGTCCCGCAACCGGATGGCGGCCTGAAAGTCGTTACCGTCCGCCACGAGTGGCTCTCCGACTTCTATTTGTATTGATCCCTTGCGAGGAAGCCACTGCTCGTCGCGCAAGATCGTGCGCGTACCTCGTACGGTCACGGGTATCACTCGGCGGCCCGACTCCGCTGCCACAACGAAGGCGCCTAGGCGGAATTCCAATAGACCCGGCATGCGCGTGAAGGTGCCCTCGGGGAAGAAAACCAGGCGATGTTCAGCCTTCGCGAGGTCCACGGCGCGGCGGCTGTCTTCCAAACCCCTGGCGGGGTCAACCCGTTCAACGAAGAGCGAGCCGACACGGCTTAGAAAGCGTTCTGCCAACCAGTTTTCACGAAGTTCCCCCTTCACGGCGAAGGCCATCTCGCCTGGGAGGGCTGCCACGAGTACGAGGCCGTCAATGAAGCTGGCATGGTTCGCTACTACGATGCCGCCCGGGTCCCGAAGGTTGTGCAGTCCTTCCACCGAAAGAGACGTGCCGGTCAGTCGCAACGCAAGTTGTGCGACCCGACGCCCGACCGCCCAGCGGGAGCGCGGGGTCGGGAGCAATACCACGCCCATCCAACCGGAGATTACTGCCAGAGCCACCACCAGCCACCAGTAGGTTGCGTAGAGCAGAACGAGCGTGGTTTGGGCGGCGTGCCCGACGCGCTGACGACCTCCCGAAATCATCAGTCGGACGAACTGCCACCACACTGCCCGGCGCCCGGCGATCAAGGCGCCGCTTTCGTAGATCTCGCGGGTGGCGGCCCGGCGGATCTTGCCACTCGACGTTTTGAGAACGGTGTGTGGGGGTGCGATCACGACTTCGTCCGGCGGCGCTTCGAGGAGATCGGTCGTCACTTGCTCGACAGCCTGTCGGATTCGAACCACCGCCTCCCGGTTATTCTCTCGGCTTTCGGCGACGACCACGATACGCTCGGTTCCGGCTTTTGGATCGGTGCTGCCAAACACAGCAACACACCCCTTCCGGATACCCTCGACCTCCCCAGCCGCTTGCTCTACTTCGTGCGGATAGATGTTTCTTCCGGCTCGAATGATTATGTCTTTTGAGCGTCCCGTGATGAATATATTCCCTTTGGCGACGTAGGCGAGATCCCCGCTTTCCAGCCATTCACCGTCGAAAAGCTCATTGGTCTTGGCTGGGTTGCGGAAGTAGCCGCTCGTCGCCGACGGCCCGCGAAATTGCAGGCGGCCTTGCTTTCGTTCCCCGGCTTCGCGTCCGGTTCCGTCCACGATGCGAACCTCGTGTCCCCTTAAGGGCCGGCCGCAGCCTACAAACTCGATGGCGTTTGGATCCCCGGGAGGAGCCGGCGCCGCTTGCCCCCGGCCCGTCAACGGACCTCGCTGGACTCGGTCGATCACCGAGGATTGTCCCGGCAGGGGTATGGCTAGGCCCACGGAGTTCTCCGCCATGCCATACACGGCAACCGGTGCGTCGCGGCGCAATCCGTGTTTCTGGAAACGGTCGGTGAACTTTCGTAGCGTGCTGGGCGGCACCGGTTCGGCCCCGTTGAGTAGCATGCGGAGTGAGCCTAGGTCGAGGCCCTCAATGTCACGGTCTTCGATCTTACGGCTCGCCAGCTCGAAGGCGAAGTTGGGTGCTGCCGAGAGCGTACCGCGGTGGCGATGAATCGCCCACAACCACTCCTGTGGCCGGGTCAGGAACGTCAGAGGGGACATGATAACGAGTGGAAAGCCGAAGTACAGCGCTCCCAACCAGGCTCCGATCAGTCCCATGTCGTGGTAGAGAGGTAGCCAACTCACGAATATGTCGGTGGAGTCCGCCTGGAGGCGTTCTGCCATCGCCCGCAAGTTGGCGAGGAGATTTGCGTGACTCAATACAACGCCCTTCGGATCGCCCGTACTGCCGGATGTGTACTGGATGAGCGCGGTTTGGGGCGGTTGTTGCTGTTTGAACCGGAGCCCCTTCGCCGCGGAGGCTAGTTGCTCCACCGTCTTTACTCCACGCAACCCCGTGACTAGGGGCTGAACCAGTCTCGCTGCGGTCCCCGTCTCGGTGGACGTGATGAGGACCACCGCCTCAGCGTTGTTGAGGACGGCAGCCTGACGTCGCAGGTGGTCCTCCAGCTGGGCGAGCCGCAGGGGAGGGTAGATCGGCACCGGAACGCCCCCAGCGTAGAGAACACCGAAGAACGCCCGAAAGAAATCCGCGCCAGTGGGCAGCATAATGGCTGCTTGTTCGCCGGGACGAAGGCCCCACTCGTTCAGGCCCCGACTCACGTCCGCAGCGCCGTCTCTGAGGCGCCCATAAGAGATCTCAGATCGATCGGCTGGTTCGTCCCATTGCAGGATGTGAGTGCGCTCCGCATGGAATTCGACGTGCCAGTCGAGCGCTTGCATCAAGGTTCTCGCGTCTGCCGGAGTGCCTTCGACCGGATCGGGCTTCAGAGCCGGTGGACGTTCCGGGGCCGGCAACTCGCCCCCGCCGGCGTCTTCCAGGGCGGCCAGCACGTCACGAAGTGTTTCCACCTGCGAGACCAATTCCTTGCCAAGCCGGACTTGGAAGGCATGCTCCACCCGGACAAGAAGCTCGGCTCTGCCTAAGCTGTCGATTCCCAGGTCGCGGTCCAACGTGCTTTCCAGCCGGACCACGACAGAGCTTTTTCGATGGGGATGTAGATCGAGCAAGAGACCGCGCACGAGATCCACAATCGCGTTAGCCCTGCTGCTTGAGTCACCTACGAGACGGGAGTTTTTGTCGCGAGGTTCAACCATTCGGCGATGCTGAGTGTAGCAGAGCACGGATCGAGTCATCCGCCGGCGGCGCGGACGAGATCGGACCTCGTGCTAGACCCTAAGAACATGTAGTCGTGTACGGCCCTACTATGGGAGTGTTGCAGCACTCCGCAGCAGACGCTGGGGTGGTAAGTTTACAGGGGGTACGCGATGCGTCCACTGGCAGCGGTTCTTCTGACTGGCCTAGCGGCCACTGCTGGTGTCGAAGCCTCGCAGCTATATTCGGGCGTCGCTCACTCATTCCAGATTTCGCCCCAGTCTGAAGAAATTCTCATCCATGATCTAACTTTCCCCGTCATTCCCGGCACTCTGCGGCTGACGGTCGAGTTAGCGACAGAAGATCCATCCCACGATCTCGATCTCTTCGTTCGTTTCGCACGGCCTGTCGTTGAAGACAACGGGGTCACCAGCAGCGATTTTTCGAGCATCACGCCGGGGAGCGGGGTCGAAGAGATTGAAGTCGATCCCAGTTCCTCTCCGCCTCTCCAGACCGGTATTTACTACATGGCTCTGAGAGTCAAAACGCTAGGCACGGAGATTTCGGGCACGATCATCGCTACCGCTGAATCAGGGGCCTCCCCGACTACGTTTATTATCTCCACGTTTGACCATCTCGACGACGAGGGCTGGACTCGAAACTATCCCGAGTCCCTCCTGCCCGGTGCTTCCGTCGGTGACCCCGGGCCACCCTTGGTTGTCGACGCGACCGGCTTCCTGCGAGTCGATGAACTCGGGGGGCCTCTTGCGGATTTTGCCGTGGCGCCCCCAAAATTCCTTGGCGACTTGTCGGCACCAAGCGACGCTCGCTTCGAGTTTGATTACCGCCACCACAGCGAGTTGGAGCGAGCATTCCTGCCGGTGGAAATGAGGATTGTTGGTGGTGGCTCAGGGTATCGGTGGCAGGGTCCGGTGCCTCCCCACGACGAATGGATTCACATCATTGCGCCACTGGAGGAAGCCGAATGGACGCGAGTCGAAGGCGCCGCCTCCTTCACTGACGTTTTGCGGCAGACGGAGCGAATCGAGCTAAGCATGGATCAATTCCCTCTGAGCGAGTTCAATGACTTAGACAACTTCGCGCTGATTGGCGAGCCGCCTCTCCCGCCCGTCGGACCTCCAGAAGGGCCATTCTCGTCCACGTTCGAGGGTGGACTAGACGGTTGGGCGAGGAATTACCCACCAGTCGGGATCGTGGGTGCCAGGTCCGGCACGCCGCACGCGGGGGTCGTGTTGGGAAGCCCCGGCAGGGATTCAGAGCAGTTTCTTAAATTGATTGACCCGGACGGGGAGGGCCAGGACTATACTGTCGCTCCCCCGAAGTACCTGGGGAATCTCGCCGCCCTAGATCGGCCGTGGATCGAATTTGACTACCGGCAGGTGGAAGGCGCTTTCGCCCGCGTGCCGGTCCACGTCCGGGTGATCGGCTCCGGGACGGTCTATGTTTTGACCGGGGCGCGTGCTCGTTCTACCTGGCAACATCTTCGACTGCCGCTAAACGACGACTATATGTTGCGTTTTTGTTGCGTTATAGCGGCACCGCCGACGTAGCCGAGGTCTTGGCCAATGTCGAACGCATTGAAATCGGCATGGACCTGGCTTCAGGTCCCGAAATCAACGCCCTTGACAACTTTCATTTGCGGACCGAGTTCACACCGCCGGTGGGACGGGCGATGTGGGTAAACCGCAACGAGATCATGCAACGCGGAAGCGCTGGTGACCCTGCTTTACCGCCGCAGCGCATAGATGTCACTTCTACCGGCGGTCCTGTGATGTGGACGGCACTTGTTGAGCCGAGTTCCGCCACATGGCTGACGCTTTCGCAGGCGGCTGGTGAGACGCCTTCCGTGTTGGCGTTGACGGCCGACCCGACAGGTCTCTCACAGGGTACGCATTCCGCGGATGTCGTTATCAAGGCAGAAGAGTTTAGGGTACCTGGCCAGACGATTCACGTGACCCTCGTCCTCGCGGAGGAAGGGAGCACTCCCGGGTTGAATCCAGGGGGGGTTGTGCACACCGTAGCCGCGGAGCTGCCCCTTTCGCCGGGCGTGCTCGCCAGCTTGTTTGGCCACAATCTCGCCTCGTCCAGCGTTCAAGTCAGCTTCCCGGCAGGCAGCAACCTGCTGCCACGCGAGGCTCTCGGCCTGCGGGTGCTGATCCTCGATCAAAGCGGCCAGCTGATTGCGGAGGCACCGCTACTCTACGTTGGCCCTTTCCAGGTCAACTTCCAAATGCCCTATGAAGCTGCCGGCCTTCCCGCCGTTCAGGTAGTTGTTGTTGCGGACGGAATCGCCAGCAATCCCGAAACCGTACCGCTAGCGGCGACCGGCCCGGGATTGTTCACCCTGGACGGAAATCGCGCGGCGGTATTGAACCCGGACTTTGCGCTGAATTCGCCCGCCATGCCAGCGGACCGAGGCAGTGTCATTATGGCCTTCCTGACCGGTGTCGGCGAGGTCGATCCGGCACTCGAGACGGGACAAGCAGCTCCCCCAAGTCCGTTACGTGTTGTTACAGCCCCGTCATCGGCGACCATTGGCGGTGCCGCGGCGCGAATCGTATCGCTGGTCTTGGCATCCGGCTTTGTCGGCCTCGCCCAGGCGAACATCGAAGTGCCCCTGGAGCTAGCCGAAGGAGAGTATGAGCTCGTCATCATTGTAGACGGCCGCGTCTCGAATGGAGCGCTGGTTTCCGTTCGCTAGGATATGATGGCGAAGTCACGGGAGAGATGGTAGCGAAGCCCGGCACGACCCTCACGTCGCGGCGCAAAAAGGGGCGGGGACTACACCTTCCAGTCCGGGATTTTCTCCGAACTAGGACTCGGCAAGGGTGCATCAGGGATCAGGATTCGTAGGAGCCGAGCGGGGTTGCCGGCCACAACCTCGTTATCGCCGACGTTCGCTGTAACAACCGCCCCCGCCCCTATGTAGGCGTTGCGGCCGATCTTTCGGTTGGGATGAACAACTGCACCAGCTCCGACCGTTGCGTAGGGACCTAGTTCCACGCCACCCGTGAGCGTAGCACCCGGGAAGACGTGGCTGTGCTTACCCAGTCTGCAGTCGTGATCGATACGACAGCCGGTGTTGAGACAAACGTCCTCGCCTATAACGGCTCCTGCGTTGACGACGGCGCCGGCTAGGACGACGACACCGACTCCTAGTTTCACGTGGCGCGAGATGACCGCGGACGGATGGACAAGTGTAGCCGCTTCCAGTTTGGCTTTCCGCGCCGCATCAAACCAACTGCTGCGTATACAATTGTCTCCCGCACCGAACGCCACCGAGCTAATATGGGCCTCGGGCGACAAGCTTTGCAGTTGCTGAATAGGTCCGAGAACGGGCGAACCAAGCACCAAGGTTCCAATCTTTGCCGGATCGTCATCCAACAGGCCGAGGAGCCGAAAGTCGGGTGTCTGCTGGACCAAGTCAGCGAGGACCTTCCCATGACCTCCCGCGCCGAGAACGACCAGGTTTTTCGGGCTTGATCCCTTGGGCGCCGAGCCTCCGCCACTGGCAGTTTTCTCGCCGTCTGTCATTCGGAGGTAGACTCTGCGCGGCCGAGAAACTCGGGAGCGGACATGCTTCCTTGGCGGCGAGTCCCAACGCAACGAAGCGCCTGCCAAATTGTGGAGGCCAGGATTCTCAGATCAAGCCAGATGCTAGTGTGCGTGACGTACCAAATGTCGAGTTCAAATTTTCGCTCCCAGCTAATGTCGTTACGGCCGTGAACCTGTGCCCAGCCCGTTATGCCGGGCTTGACGTCGTGCCGTTTCTTCTGCGAAGTGGTGTAGCGAGTCAAGTAGTCCGTAACAAGGGGGCGAGGACCAACGAGACTCATATCCCCCTTCAGTACGTTCCAAAGCTGTGGTAGCTCGTCGAGACTGAAGTGCCTGAGAAACCTGCCCAAACGAGTGAGCCTTTCGCTGTCCGGCCGTAGGCGACCCCAGGCCCCGTGTTTCGAAGTCATCGTTCGGAACTTGAGCATGGTGAAGGGCTCGTTGGCCAGGCCCACCCTCTGCTGTCGGAAAAGTACTGGTTGACCGAGAGTGAAGCCAACTGCCGCCGTGACCACTACTATCAAAGGGGAGAGCAGGAAGAGCGTAATAACCGAACCTGCGATGTCAACCATCCGTTTCAACGTGGATTGCGCGAACGCTACGCCGCGGGCCGGGCGCCTGACCGCGCGAGCCGATATCAGTTCTCGATAACAGCCGAGCAGTGCGGACCAGACACGGACGCTAGAGAATTCTGTTTCAACTCTCTTCCGCCCGGCGCGCCCCATAGCCGCGGCGCGGGCTCCGTCTTCCAGTAAGCTCGCCAACGCTTTCACCAAAGCTCTCCAGTTGCCCGCGGGAACCAGGACTCCTGTTGAACCGTTGACCACTGCATCGAGCGTACCTGTGACGGCCGCGGCCACTATCGGCTTCTCGGCCGCGGCAGCTTCCAGCGCTACGGTCGGAAAACCCTCACGGTAACTAGGCAGCGCCAACACATCCATGATGTGGTAGTGAACCGAGGTGTCTCCTACGAAGTTGGTGCAAACGATTTGCGAGTCCTCTTCGATGGCCCGCCGAACAGACCGGGGCAGGGGATCTCCCTGCTCGAAACATCCAACCAGGAGCAGTCGGAGTGAGGGAAAAGACGTTTTCAGCTCTGAGTAGGCCTCAACCAGTTCGACGATCCCCTTGTCGCGCGTCAGCCGGCCGACAAAGCCCACGACCGGCGCACCATCTGGGATCCCAAGTTCGTGTCGTTTCCCATTGGCAGCGTCCAAACGCTCGGGGGTTGGGGAAAACCGTGAGAGATCAACGCCGTTTGCACTACCCGAGGCAAGCACGATCGCTTTTTCGGTGCCGACAAGACCCAGGTCAATCGCCCGTCGTCTTAACGAGCCGCTCACGCAGACCACGCGATGTGCCAGTGCACATGCCACCCACTCGCAAAGGATTAATAATTTACGTTTCGGGCCAGCTATCGTCTCAAAACGCAGTCCGTGGAGTGTGTAGACTCGGCACGGCACCCCCGCCAGCCAGGCTGCCAAACCTCCCAGCAGGCCGGCTTTTGGTGTGCCTACGTGCGCGATCGTGGGGCGCACCCGGCGCATCAACCACCACAAGCACGATAGAGCTGCCAGATCCCGACAAGGAGCGATGTCGCGATCTATGACCGTGGCGGCCGACGCTACCTCGTCTGTAACTGCTACTTCCCTCAGATCCTTCCCCGGTGAGGAGACCACCGTGACATCGAACCCTGACTCGCGTAAGAAGCGGAGCTGTCCGGCCAGCATGACTCGGACGGCCAGCGGCGAGCTGACCACGTGTAGGAGCTTCATCGATCAAGAACGACGGTCGTCGGCAGGGTCGGGCGAGTCACAAACTCCACATTCGCTAGATCGACCTCCGCGTAAGGAGGACTTTAGTTGCCGAGCGGGGTAGGTGCCGACCGCTGAACTCCAGGGAGGTGTCCCCTGGGTTTCGACGTTATGAGCTATTACCCGAACCCTGTTGGTCGCGGTCGAACTTTTCGCCGTCGGCATTTGACGAGCAGATCACAATTACTGTATTATCTGAATAGACAGAAATTACAGTAATCTGTTAATAAAGGTTGCCACGGGTGCATGCCCCCACCCTCACTCGGGCGAGATTTGCCACTATGTTTGCAAGGGCCCATGGATTCGGGCGTGGGGGATTGTGAGGAGCGATGAAAATCATGGTCACGGGTGCAACTGGGTTCGTTGGATCCCGACTCTCGGAGCGGCTCAGGGAGCGGGGAGATACGGTCGTTGCCCTTTCGCGGGACGGGGATTCGGCCCGGCGGCGGGTGCCTGCCCTCGAACAGGCTTACACTTGGGATCCTCTGGATGAGCCGGCTCCTGCCGATGCCTTCGCCGGAGTCGACGCAGTCGTTCACTTGCTCGGAGAACCGGTCGCAGGGCGTTGGACGGCGGCCAAAAAGCGCTTGATCTTCGACAGCCGTGTTGTGGGAACCCGCAACTTGGTGGGGACGATCTCCGAGCTTGATGCCAAGCCCAGGGCGCTGATCTCGGCCAGTGCCATGGGTTACTACGGCGATCGCGGTGAAGAGCAGCTCACCGAAGAGTCGTCCGCGGGAGAAGGTTTTACGTCGGAAGTCTGCCAAGCTTGGGAGCAGGAGACCCTGCGTGTGGAATCGCTGGGGATAAGGTTAGTCCGGCTCCGAACCGGCTTGGTGCTGGCGAAAGCAGGTGGCCCGCTGGCGGAGATGCTTACCCCGTTTCGGCTCGGTGCGGGAGGGCCGCTCGGCTCGGGCCGGCAATGGTGGTCCTGGATTCATCGAGACGATCTCGTCGGGCTGATCGTTCACTTACTGGATAGTGATTACCGTGGCGCCGCGAACGGAACGGCGCCCGAGCCGGTTCGTCAGAAGGAGTTCGCGCGCATTCTCGGACGCGCGTTGCACCGGCCCGCATTCATGCCTGCGCCGGCTTTCGCCTTGAAAGCTGTCCTGGGCGGTTTCTCTTTCGAGTTACTGGCCAGCAGGTGCGTGCTGCCGGATGTCGCACAGCGTACGGGTTATCACTTTCAATACTCTAATCTGAACTCCTGCCTACAGGCAGAATTCGGCGGGTAGTGAGAAGGTCGCCGGGCGCGCAGTGGGATCCCCTAGCAGCCCGCGGTAGTGTTTGCTAGCTCGGCGTTTCGCTGGCCACCGACTTTTCACCCCAAAGATTGGTGCGCAGCTCTTCCAGGCGGTGCTCGGCGGCGTCGCGAACATAGCGGTACTTGTCGTTCTTGGCGATGTCCTCTAAAACTGATTCGTCGAGCAGCTTCTTGACGGCCTTGCGCCGAATCTCCTCGTCGTCGGAGTTTCTGGCGAGCTCGGCGTACATTTCTTGATCGGGATACTTTTCCCGCAGGATGTCGAAAACGCGGTGTCGAACAAGCCAGTGCCCGTCTTCGATGACCATTGTTCGCAGGATCATGGGGTCGTCCAGTTCGCCGGCTGCGGCTACTCGAACATCCGGGTTGCTGTGTTTCCACTTCGGTCGAAATGTGTCGAACAACGCCATCGGTGATTGCAAGTCAGCCGGTGGGACAAGTACCGGCACACTGTCCGCAGCCGATTCGGGTCCGACCGCAGCCGGCCCACCTCTGACTTGACGCCCTTTCCGAATTGTAGACTGCTGAGGTGGCAGCTGCAAAAGCGCGAGCGTCACTTGTCGCGGTCTGCCTCCGAGTTGTGACTAGTTCACCACCACGTTCACGAGCTTGTCGGGAACCACAATCACTTTGCGGACCGTTTTCTCTTCGACGTAGGGCACGATCTTAGAGTCACTGGTCGCTAGTCGCTCCAGCTCGGCGCGATCGGTGCCCCGTTCAACCGACAAGCGCGAGCGAAGCTTTCCGTTAACTTGGACGACGACCTCCACCTTTTCTTCCTTGGCCAACTCGGTATCGAAGTCCGGCCAGCCTTTGCTTAGGAGTGTTCCTTCCTGCCCAAGCTCGTGCCAGAGATCTTCCGCCATGTAGGGCGCAAAGGGTCCCAGCAGGAGAACCAGCTTTGTTAGGGTCCCTTGCAGTACGGCGGGCGAGAGTTCGGACTCGCGAGCGTAGAGGTCGTTCGTCAGCTCCATGATCGCGGCCAGCGATGTGTTGAAGTGCCAGCGCGTCTCGAAGTCGTTGGTGACTTTTTGGATGGTCTGGTGAAGTTTGCGCAGCAGCGCCCGATCGGCATCGTTCAACGGCTCGCCGTTCAGTGATCCCTTGCCGGTCGCGTTGCGGGTAACGAAGCGATAGACCCGGCCCAGGAAGCGATACATGCCTTCCACGCCCGCGTCCTGCCAGTCTAAGTCTTTCTCAGGCGGCGCAGCAAAAAGAGAGAACAGGCGGACGGTGTCGGCGCCGTATTGCTCGACCGCCGAGTCCGGATCCACGACGTTGCCTTTGCTTTTCGACATCTTGGCGCCGTCTCGGATAACCATCCCCTGGTTAAACAGTCGCGTCGCGGGTTCGTTCCAGGTGATCAATCCGAGGTCCCGCATCACTTTCGTGAAAAAGCGTGCGTAGATCAGATGCAGGACCGCGTGCTCGATGCCACCGATGTACTGGTCGATAGGAAACCAGGCGGCGACTCTCTCGGCGTCGTAAGGCGCTCGATCGTTTTTCGAGTCGCAGTAGCGATAGAAATACCACGACGAATCGATGAACGTGTCCATCGTGTCGCACTCGCGTTCCGCCTGACCGCTGCATTTCGGACAGTTCGCATTCACGAATTCCGGGACGCTTCGCAGCGGCGACTGCCCGGTTGCGGTGAGCTTGACGTTCGCGGGCAATAGTACCGGAAGCTCGTCTTCCGGCACCGGCACAACACCGCACTGCTGGCAGTAAATAATGGGAATCGGCGTGCCCCAGTAGCGCTGCCGTGAGATACCCCAGTCTCTGAGCCGGTAGGTGATTGCGCCTTCGCCGAATCCGCGCTCCTGTGCCGAGGCGGTCATCTTCTGTTTGGCCTCTTCGCTCGTGAGACCGCTAAACGGGGGGGAGTTCTCGACGACGCCATAGCCCTCGAACGCTTCTTCCATCGTCGGCTCGTCGGCGAGAGGCCCGTCGACTGGGCGGATAACGGGCCGAATCGGAATACCGTACTTGCGGCAAAACTCAAAGTCCCGCTGATCGTGGGCGGGCACCGCCATGATGGCGCCTGAGCCGTATTCCATCAACACGAAGTCGCCGATCCAGATCGGCACCCGTTCGTTGTTGTAGGGATTAATCGCGTAGTGGCCGGTGTCTAGGCCTTCTTTCTCGACGTCGGCCCGGTCTTTCGCGTCACGCGACCGGATCATCCGTTTCGCTTGCTGCTCGAAACCGAAGCGGCTGACCAGCTCGTGCTCGGGAGCCAGGATCACGCACGTTGAACCGAAGATCGTGTCCACCCGAGTGGTAAAAACGGTGATCTTTTCCTTGCTGCCTTCCAACAGGAAGTCCACGCGAGTGCCGATCGATTTGCCGATCCAGTTCTGCTGCATCGTGAGCACGCGCTCGGGCCAGTCGCCTTGCAGCTGCTCGAGATCGCTCAGCAGTTCGTCCGCGTAGTCGGTCGTTCTCAGGAACCACTGCTCCAGGGAGCGGCCTTCGACGGGCGTCTCTTCGTGACGCCAGCAACAGCCGTTCACTACTTGCTCGTTAGCCAGCACGGTTTGGCACACGGGACACCAGTTCACGTTGGCCTCTTTGCGATAGGCCAGGCCGCGTTCGTACATTTTGAGGAAAAGCCACTGGTTCCAGCGATAGTATTCGGGGTCGCAGCTCGAGATTTCGGTCGACCAGTCGTAACTGAACCCGAACCGCCGATGCTGCTGCTTCATCTTGGCGATGTTTGACTTGGTCCACTCGCCGGGATCGCGGTTGTTCTTGATGGCGGCGTTCTCAGCCGGCAGACCGAAAGAGTCCCAGCCCATCGGGTGCAGGACGCGGAACCCGCGCATCCATTTGTAGCGGGCCAGCGCATCGCCGATCGAGTAGTTTCTTATGTGCCCCATGTGAAGCGTGCCGCTCGGGTAGGGGAGCATCTCCAGCACGTAGTACTTCGGCCGCGACGGGTGGGCGTCAGCGCGGAAAACATCAGCTTTCTCCCACTCGCTCTGCCAACGAGGCTCGATCTCTTTCGGGTTGTAAGACTTTTCAGGCATAGACTCTCGGATCAGTTTCTGCCGTTGCCGGGAAGGCGTCTCAACAAGGTCTTCAGGGCCTTGACGTTCCGCTGGTGGCCGCCACCCGCGTCCTGAGGCGTTTCGAGAATGAACGGCTTGCCGCGCAACTTCGGATGATGAAGCATCCGCCGGAAGGCTTCGCGACCGATCTTGCCCTTTCCGATGTGCTCATGGCGGTCAGCGTTCGAGCCAAGGCTGGTTTTTGAGTCGTTGGCGTGGATTACTCGGACAGCCTCGATCCCGATCGTGTCATCGATGAGCCGTAGCGTGTTGTTTAGGCCGCGAGACGTCGACACATCGAAGCCTGCCTCGTAGGAATGTGCTGTGTCGATGCAGAAACCGACGGGCACGGATGCTTTCTTCTGAATCATGTCTCGTAGTTCGGCGAGTTCCGAAAAGTCGCGTCCGATCGAGGTGCCTCCGCCGGCGGTGTTCTCCAAAAGTAGCTCCAGATTATTCCATCGAATACCACGGACCGCCTTGGCGACGGAGTTCGCCAGGGTTTTCATGGCCCGTGCCGGTGTCTGTCCGCGATGACTGCCGGGGTGGATGACTAAGTACTCAGCTCCCAGCGCAACTGCTCGGTTGACTTCGTCGCGGA
Organism: Bryobacterales bacterium; assembly: GCA_965248205.1. GTDB lineage: Bacteria > Acidobacteriota > Terriglobia > Bryobacterales > UBA6623. The sequence goes on along the minus strand of CBDFIS010000006.1, from coordinate 2,513,679 downwards.
AGGCCGCGATTGATTTTTTGCGAACGATCGGGTCGGCCGCCGCCAAATTCACCAAGTAGTTCCCGTGAATAACTAGCGGGGCAAGGCCAAAGCGCTCTCGCGCCTCTTTCAGCCGTTCGACCGCGGCTGGATCCAGCTGCCCCGCGCGCCACATGCGGGGACTGCGCGAGAAGATCTGAAACGTGTCGCAACCGAGCGCCGCCGCCTGTTCGGCCGCCCGCTCCAGCGAGCCGGCTATCGAAGTGTGAGCACCGATGCGGGGAGCTTGAGGGCCAGTTCGGCGAGGCACAGCGACACTACGATCCTAACAGATCCTTTTTGCGGGTCGAATGGCGGGCAGTGGGGCGGCCTTCGGTAGCTGCCAGTCAAGCTAACCTTGCCGAGCTTCCTTCTAGCGACTGCGCCGCTAGAATGGCCACCCCTTGGGTCACCACTTGCTCTCTGAGGGCCGACGGCAGAATTGTGTAGGTATCGCGGAAGTAGGGCACGACGAGATGGTGCATCTTTTCTCCTACCCGGGTGAGAAAAGCCTGGTTGCCCCAGCCCACGCCGCCTCCGACGACAATGACTTCGGGACTCAGTAGATTCACAGCGGCTGCCAGCGCCGAGGCCAAGTAACCCGCTGCGCGGTCGATGACCTCGCTTGAAAACGGCTCGCCGGCGGCCCAGTTTTCCATCAGTGTCTTGCTGGAAACTTCGCCGGCGGAGGAGTAGGTCTGTGCGAGATCGCTTTGCGTCCACAGATCCGGATTTTGCTCGGTCAACCAGGCCGCTAACTGACTCATGCCCGGACCCGAGCACACAGACTCCACGCATCCTCGGCCACCGCACCAGCAAGGTGGACCTTCTGGGACGACGACGATGTGTCCGATTTCGGCCTCGCCGATGTCGCCAAACGCCTGAATGTGACCGTCGCGGACTATCCCTCCGCCGACGCCGGTTCCCAGCGTCACGTAAAACACCGTGCGGCGGCCTTGGCCGGCCCCGAAGTGCGCTTCGGCGAGCGCCGCCAGGTTGCAGTCATTCTCCATCGAAACAGGAAGAGCGAATTCTTTTTCGAGAGTGGCGGCAATGGGGAGTCCCTCCCAGCCTTGCTCATGAAGGCAGCGGTGCGGCTCGCGACGGGAGCGTCGAACAGTGCCCCCGAATCCGAACCCGATCGCACGAAAGGAGCGGTGCTGCTGCTCATGCTTCTGCACGAGTCGGCGGCCTGACTCGATCAAGCGGCCGAAGCTTTTCTCCGCGCGGTCATTTGCCTCACGGTGTAAGATCGTCGTTTCAAGGATGCGGCAATCAGGACCGGCGACGCCGGCAACCAACTTGGTGCCGCCCGTTTCGAAGACCACGTAGGCGGGCTCAGCCATTGGCTTGCTGGCGGGTCGGACACATTGAATGCGGGTTCACGCCACTCGGCCTCAGCTCATGACCACCACTCCCAGCTCTACGCCCTCCAGCCGCTGCAAGGTTTCGATGATGGCGAACAGGTTGCGGGCCTGCGGATTGCCCGCGGGTCCGAGCATTTGCATAAGCGATTTCTCATGCTTGTCGAGTTCGTCAGCCAGTCTCTTGAACCCGATCGTCGCATTGACGTAACGGCGCAGCAAAGCTTTCCCAGTGTCCAGTTCGCCGCTCAGCAGAGCCTCGACGGCGTTTTGCAGCAACGCTCGCCGGAACTCTGGCTCACGAAGGGCCCGTTCCCGTATGGTCTCAGTAAAATCGCGGGAAAGAGGCATTGTATTTATCCTCGTGCTTGCTCTCGGCGATTTTTGTAGTCCTTCCAGCGCAACCTTGCCGTCCGGATATCCCGCGCCCGCGTCTTCTTGGCACCACCAGCGAGCAGGATGACAACCTGATCGCCGTCCTTACCGAGTAGACGCGGTAGCCCGGACCGAAATGGATGCGAGTCTCGAAAAGACCCTGTCCGACACTTTTGACATTCGAGAAGTTCCCGACCTCCATCCGGGCGAGAGCTGTCTCTAGTTTCACTGCAGCTTCGATACTCAAGCCGTCGAACCAGCGACCGAAGGGTCGTCGACCTTCGGGGTCCTCGTACTCCCGAATCGTAACCACGCTGAGCTGGTAAGATTTATTTTACCATCTAGTTATGGTTAGAGCCAATCCTGAGAGCGGAGGGCGAGGCTAACCAGGAGAATAGGAAGGGCAGCCTGGACATGGAAAGGTCCCCCACCGATCGCAGCAATCGAGGGTGCTGGCACAACGTAGTGGGAACTTAGGGCGGCTCTTTCGATGCGACCACCACTTTGGGCCAAGCTCGCCCTCGCTCTTGCCGTTGGGGTTTTTCTGTTTCTTGGATGTCTGTGGATCGAGCATCCCGGGCTTTACTACGACGAAGCGCTGTTTATTGCCTCCTCCTACCCGGGAGCGGGAGGTTGCGCCTGGACGGAGCGTCTCCTCGGTGCGGACACGTGCCTGATGGTGATGCCCTACGTTGGCGGTTTAAAGGGGTGGCTCTACCGCGGTTTGTTCGAGTTGATTCCTGCATCGGCGGCGGCTGCCCGTGTACCGATGTTGGTTTTGGCGGGGTTAACCATCGTTCTGTTTTTCTCGGTTGCGCGCAGGGCTTGTGGTTGGAAGGTAGCACTTGCGTCGGCAGTGCTCGCCGCCACCGACCCCAGTTTCTTGTGGACGTCGCGGCTTGACTGGGGCCCGGTGGTCATCCAAAGACTGTGCTTGGTGCTGGGATGTTTACTCGTGTTGCGATGGTGGGAAAACCGACGCTTGTGGAACCTCGCAGTCGGCTTCTTTGTCTTCGGACTCGGTGTCTTCGACAAAGCCCACTTCCTGTTGTTGCTCTTTGCGCTGTCCGTCACGGTGGTAGTTGTGTTTCGCAAAGAGACAATCGCGGCCTTCAAAGCGCCACACCTAGCCGCTGCTGGTTTGGCATTCCTGTTCGGTGCAGCCCCCTTTTTCTTGTATTTCTTACAGCCTGTCTCCCGTCCTCCGCAGATAACTCTGGAAACGAACTGGAATCGGTATCACTCTAAATACGCGATGTTGCAAGACACGCTGGATGGGACGAACTTCCAGGGCTGGGCCTCACGTGTATCCGCTGAGAGACCCACCGAACCACAAGACGCGTTGGAACAACTTGCCTATCAAGTCGGTGGCGAAGGACTGCTGAGTCGGAGTTGGATGGCGTCCGCCGTGCTGGCTTCGCTGCTGCTTCTGCCGTTGTCACTGAGATCCCGCTACACGCACCCGGTCTTATTCTCTCTGCTGTTTTGCCTGTTCGCACTTATTCCAATGTTCCTGGTCCAATCGGCTGGGTCAGTGCACCATGTAGTCTTGGTGTATCCGTTCCCCTGCCTGTTCGTGGCTACAAGTTTGGCTGGTGCGATTGAGCAAGTGGAGAGCCAGTTGCGAAGAACCACGACTGCTGGGCGCGTTCTGCTTCCCTTGGTCATTCTGACGCTGGCTGTGGCGAACTGCCGCACGACGGTTCAGCAGCATGTTCAACTCCAACGATTCGGTGGTACGCCATATTGGTCGGAGGCCATTTACGCACTGCACGAGTCGCTGGGCTCGATCAGTGCTCGGCAGGTTGTCGTGCTGCCATGGGGGATTGCGAACCAGTTGCGGTTTCTTTCGAAGAATCGTCTCCCTTTGACCGAAGTGCCCCAGCCCAACCCGGGGACGTCGAACACGTTGAGGGTGATCGGCAAGTGGATTCCGAAGCCCGGGACCGTTTTCGTTTCGTACGCTTCTTCGGAGGTGGCGCCGTATCCGAAGGTTCGCGATTTGTTCTTCGATGTCGCAGCGGACCATGGACGCGCCCCGAGACTCAGGACGACGGTCTCAGATCTACAGGGCCGGGCCGTTTACGAACTTTGGGAGGTTCAATAATGGTCCTCAAGGCGACGCCCAGGACGAGGGTATAATCGCCGAACCAGATGACCACTCGGCATCAGATCCGCGCTCCGCGGCTGCGCCTGCGTCCCTTGCGTCTCGAGGATCTGGACGATCTCTACCGTTTGTGGACCGACCGCGGCGTTCGCCGTTATCTGTGGGACGATCGGGTGATATCGAGAGAGCGTGCCCGAACTGAGATCGAACGGAGCATCGGCAGTTTCGAATCGAGCGGTTTAGGCCAGTGGGCTGTCTTTCGGTTCCGCGGAAGGAAGCTCATTGGCTTCTGTGGACTACGGTTTGTGGGAGCCATACCGGAGGTCGAATTGCTGTACGGCTTAGCGCCGAGTTGCTGGGGCCAAGGTCTGGCGACAGAGGCTGTGCGAGCTGTCCTCGCTTGGGGGTTTGCTAATTGTGGGTTGAAGCGTATAGTGGCCTGCGCCGACCGGTACAACGCAGCATCGTTTCGCGTTATGGCGAAGGCCGGCATGAAGTTTGAAAAACGGACTCGCGTGAACAACACCGAGTTGCTGCACTATGCCGTGTCAAGGGACTCTTTCCAGGCGAATCGCGAATGAAGGCCCGCACCTTAAGGATGCCGTCACTCGCCGCTTCTTTGTGGTCGCTCCTAAGTTCATAGGCCCGCGCCACAGGAAAAGGGTGTTTGCGGCGATCTTGTATCGTGGGCTTAGCGCGACTATACTACCCGTGCCGGCTTCGGCAAGATTGGTAAGACACGGGGGAGAGGATCATCCACATGGCTACGACGACACTGCACACACAGCCCGCGGCGCCAGGTCGGCGCTGGGGCCTCATCGCTCTGCTCGGCGTAGCCGGGCTCGCGGGTCTGGTATTCGTCGTTGGTTTCGCGTTGCCTTATTTCGCGCTGGACTCCGAACATTTCGGGCCCCACTTCTGGCCCCGCCGCGGCCGGCTTCTGGTGCACATCGCAGGCGGCATCGTTGGGCTCATGACCGGTCCCTTCCAGCTATGGATGGGCTTGACCGGAAGGCGGATGCGACTCCACCGCTCCTTGGGCAAGGTTTACATGGCTGCGGTCGCGGTAAGTTCGCTCGCGGCTTTCTATCTCGCGCTCACCACGCAGGTCGGTTGGGTATTCGCCGCCGGTCTTGGCGGCCTGGGCCTTGCCTGGGTCGTCACCACCGGTCTGGCCTACATTTCGATACGTAAGGGACTTCTTGAGCAACACAAGGAGTGGATGATCCGGAGCTACGTTGTCACGTTCGGCTTCGTATTTTTCCGTATATTCGTCGGCGCCACGGAAGCGGCCGGCGTCGGAACCCTTCCCGATCGGCTGGCGGCCGCGAGCTGGTTCTGCTGGGCCGTGCCGCTGCTGATCAACGAGGCGATCTTGCAGGGACGCAAGATCTTCTCCGTCCGTTCGCCGCGCGTTGTCTGAATGGGGCCGTTGCCCTGAAAGGCTCCACCCTTAAGGGAATCAGCCCAGCGTCTCAATGAACGCTTTCCAGCTCATCAAGCACCTTATCAACCAGCTGCGTCAACACGGTGAAGCTGCGAAAGCCGAGTTTGTCGACGGTATCGTTTTCTGTGTGCCAATAGCGGTTTTGAGGGCCGTAGTGGAAGTCGATCAGGTTGACCGCGTCGACGCCGACCCCTAGAAAGGGCACATGGTCGTCGTAAATAGCCAGCCGTGTATCCGAAAGCAGAGCGCCGTAGCCGAGCCCGCGCCCGGTCTCCCAAACCAGCTCGCGTAACCAGCGGGTCGAGAGCTGTTCAGACGTGAGGCTCAGATCGGCGTCACCGATCATGTCAACGTTGATGAGAGCCTTAATCTTTGCGACTGTGCCGTCGTTGCTCCAACGCTCCGCCAAGTGACGACTGCCGTAAGTATTGTCCTCCCCGCTCCACCGGACGATCGCTTCCTCCCCGTCAAAGAAAACGAGCCATACGTGATCCTTCCGCGGATGCGCGTCGAGGAAGCCGGCGAAGGCAAGAAGAAAAGCTGTGGACGACCCGCCGTCGTTGGCGCCCACGAAATCAAGGCCTTCACGATGAAAGGTGTCATAGTGTCCCGAGACGATCACTACGTCATCCGATGTCCCAGGAAACTTAGCGATGACGTTCTTCATCGCGATTGGACCTAGCGGCGTCTGAGCGGTGAAATCGTCTTCGATGACCTCAGCCCGCGTTTTGTCGAGCGCGCCGAGCAGCAGCTGTTGGAGCTGCCCGTGGCCTGGGCTGCCGGGGTACCGCGGGCCGAGCGCTACGATCTGTCGTGCCCAGGCTAAGGCTTCCGCTCCCGCCGCGGTGTATGTCCAGGGGAGAGGGGCAGCGTGGGAGGGCAGCCACCCGATCACCAAGCTTGCAAGAACCGAGATCAGCTTTTTTCGGCCAGGCATACGTAAGCGAGCGTGAAGTTCTTCTCTCGGTCGAGGAAATCCAGCCCCGGCAGGATGAGAGCGAGAAAGCCGCTCACGGCGGCCACGAAAGGGAACACCAGCCAGCGCAGTCCCTGTTGGAAGAAATTCATGGAATTAAGCAGCCGCCGCGCGAGCAGTGTGAAATAACCGCCGATGGGCTGGACTTTCGGTTTGGAGAATCCCGCCCCCTCCAGTAACCACTCTAAACCATAGCGGGTGTAACGATAGAAGTCGTTGGGGCCTTGGTGGACCTCCCACTCCTGGGGAACCACGATCAGAAGCTGGCCTCCAGGCTCAAGGACTCTTGCAATCTCTCGCAGTGCTCGAGCCGGTTCCCGGACATGTTCGAGTACTACGATGTTCATGGCGGCTTCGAACGAGCGATCTTGAAAGGGCAGGCAAGTGAGATCGGCGATGACGTCGAGGCCCGAGTAACTCCACTGCTGGTCGCCGATCGCCAGATCAACTCCCGTGTATCGGCAATGGGCAAAGTGATCCGCGTACTGGGCCTCTCCGGCACCGGCGTCCAATACGCGCGTTCCGTCTGGGATTTGGCTGGCGAGCGAACGAACGCTGGAGTCGATGGCCGCTTCTACAATCATCAGGCGGCGCCTAAGGAACGACGGAAGAAACCGGCCATAGCGCGTCTGGAGCACTTACGCTTCCCCTCTTCGCACGGCCTCGACGGTGATCGTCGATCCCGCCTCGGACGCTGCCTCGAGCAAGGTGAAGGGCACGGCAGCGGACACGAGCGCCAAGTAGAGCAGATCTTTGAGCAGCCGCGTTGTATTCGATTCTTTGACCTTGCGGACGCGCCGAGAGACCGGCTCCAACTGAGGGCAAAGACTCGTGGCCAGCCCGGCGGGGTTGTCCCGTAGTGAGAAGAACTTGCGACGAACGACCTCGAAGCCGCAGTCGTCGAGTAGCTGCTCCAAATCTTCCGATCGGAAGTGGATGAGATGACGCGGAACGTCCAGCCCGCTCCAGTTGGATCCCAACAGTAAGAATTGCCAGCAGTCGGCGTTCGGCACCTGGAGAAACAGCTTGCCGTCGGCAATCAGAACATCGCGAATGGCCAGCAAGCACCCTCTGGGGTCCGGGAGGTGTTCCAAGACGTGAAAAAGCGTGACGGCCCCAAAGCTTCCAGGGCGAAAAGGATGGGCTGGCACGCTCCCGCAGACCGCGGGCAACTGGTAGTTGGCGTGGGCTGTGGAAGCTGCTGTGTGAGAAGGGTCGAGGCCGACTGCCGCACGGCGTGGTTTCCCGAGCGCGTGGAGAAATGATCCCCCGCCGCAGCCGATGTCGAGTACGGGAGCGACGCCGTCCAGGGTACGCGTGACGAAGCGGACATGGTCGTTGAGCACAAACTGGCGATACATTTCCGCCAGCCTGCCGGAGGCGGAATCGTCTGCCGTCCACCAGTAGGCCTCCGGGTAAAAGCGGCGCAGTTCCGCGGGGCTTGGCATCGGGTGCAGACGAACCAGCCCGCAGCGGCTGCATTCGACGAGGTGGAAGTTCCGCTCGGTGGTTCTGTAAAGCCGGTCGGAGGCGCGGAACAACGTGAGATACGTTTCCCCCTGACAGCGCGGACAGGCCTGCCGGTCAGTTGCCGCTAGCGGTGGGGAGATCACAGCTGACACCTACCGGGACCTCGAGACGAGCTCGCGCAGCGGAATGCGGAATCGTCGTATGAGCTGGGCGACTTCCGCTGGTGAGAGCTTACGGAAGGCCTCGATGCCCGCTCGTTTGCGAAGCATCCTCGGCAGCCCGACGAGGGCTGCTATGTTGGCCTTGACCACGCATTTTAACAGTCCCATAACACTTACCGATTCGCGGGCCTGACCGGCTTCGCCCCGTCCTAACAGGGCCGCCCAGAGGCTGGCGGCCATCCGTGCCATGAAATAAAACGGGTTCAGCCATAGTAGGCGCCAGGGGAACAACTTGGCGGCCAACCAAACCCGGTTGCGTTCAATGAGGAACAGCCGCTGCTCGGAATACCGCCCAAGGGTCGAGCCATGGTGGTGATTGACCACGGCCGTCGGCACATATATGCAGCGCCAGCCCGCTATCTGGGCCCGTAACCCCAGCTCAGCGTCATCCGCGTAAGCGAAAAAATCCTCATCGAATCCCCCGATCTGCTCCAGCATGGCTCTTCGGTAAAGGGCCGCCGAGCCGTCGGGCCACGCGACTTCTTCCAACTGATCGTACTGTCCGCGGTCACGTTCCCCGGTTCCGCGACCGCGATTCTGCCCATCCGGAAAGATCAAATGGCCGGCCTTGTCAATGGTCGTCGGGTCCTCAAAGACACGGATCTTCGAGGCCGCCATACCAACGTCCTCTCGATTTCGGATGGCGTCGACCAGCTCGCCTAGCCATGGGGGCTCGGCTTCGGCGTCGTTGTTCAGCAGCGCAACGTATTCTCCGCGGGCGATCGCCAGCCCCTGGTTATTGGCAGCACAGAAGCCGCGGTTCTCGGTGTTTTCGATCCGCCGGACCTGATTAAATTCCTGGCTGCGTAGCAGATCGCGGGAACCGTCCGTCGATCCGTTGTCCACAACGATGACTTCAAAGTCGTGAAACCGTTGTGCTGCCAGCGACCGTAGGCAGGCAGCCATCAGATCGGCGCGGTTCCAGTTGACCACGACAGTGGAGACCAGCGGCCCGAGAGATGACATCGGAGGTCAGGAATCGTAGGCCGGTTCTCTGGAGATGTTAGGACCCCGGTTGGTCGATTCCCTTAACTGAAGGCATAGGACTTGTGCTGCTGAAGAGGATAGTATAACCTTACTAAGTACTAGGACAGAGCGTGCAGTCATTCGGCGAAAACCTTAGATCGGAACGCGAGGCTCGTGGCATTACGCTGGAGGACATCTCGGCCTCCACGCGCATACCAGTGCATGTACTCGAGGCCATTGAGCACGATCAGTTTCATCGACTTCCAGGTGGAATCTTCAACGTTAGCTTTATGCGTCAGTACGCCTCGGCGGTCGGACTGGACGAAGACGAGGTAGTCGATGCGTTCGCCAATGTCTGTCCCACAACCAGCGTTGACGTTGAACCCGATCAGCTCCCCCTTTACGCCTCGGCCCTTGCGGTGGAAGGTGAAGACCGAGGAGAGATGGCAGCGAGGTTTGCGGAAGGCCTGACCGACTATCTGCGACGAAATTCGGTATCGCTGTCCGCGGGCCTTGGGGTTCTCGGGTTGGTGCTGCTGTCGCTGGCAGTTTTCTACTCTCCCGCTGAATCCGATCAACAAGCCGATGTCGGCTCTTCGTTCGAGAGCGCTCACCAAGTAGAGTTAGAACATCGTACAGTGTCTCCGCCTCCTGTCACTCAGGAGGAATCTCGCACCCTGCCGGCGAAACCTTCCGTCCCAGCGAAGCAGGCCGTAGCGGTCCAAGTGGGACTAAGGATAACCGATACGGTTTGGGTTCGGGCCACAAAAGACGGCAGACGTGCCTGGGAGAATACGCTGCGCGCCGGCCAAAGAAAGCTGATCACCGCCCAAGAGTCGATCGGGTTGATAGTCGGCAATGCCGGCGGTGTCGAGTTGACGCTTAACGGCCAGGCCATGCCGCCGATCGGCGAAAGGGGTCAAGTTCGCAGGGTGGTGTTCACGCCGGCGGGAATGAGCGTCATGCGGCCGCAGCCTCGCCCCGGGCGGAGGGCAGCCGCGAGCGACGACCTTGCGGTGGGAAGCCGACCGTTCTCCGTTGTTTCGAAACCGGTCCTGGCACACGCCGAGCGGTAGGCGGGGATGGACGTCGCCATCATTGGTCGTATCGGCTACGACCTGTACTCCGAGGAACCTTACGTTCCGCTCGCTAAAGCCTCCAAGTTCTCCCGCTATCTCGGTGGATCTAGCGCAAACATGGCCGTGGGCCTCTCGCGGCTCGGCGCCCGAGTCGGCATCGTGGCGGCTGTCGGGACCGACGCGCTCAGCGATTTTCTGGTCGACTATCTCAAATCCGAGAATGTCGACACACAGTACATCAAGCGGGTTCCCGGTGCGCTGCCTTCGCTTTGTTTGACCGAGATCTCTCCGCCGGACAAGTTTCCGCAGGTTTTCTACCGCAACGATCCGGCCGACGTGCAGCTTGACCTAGACGAAGAAGCGTTAGCCTTCCTCGGTACCGGGCGAATTTTCATCACGAACGGCACCTCGCTGTGCGCATCTCCCTCCCGCGAGTCCACCTATCGCGCGATCGAGAGCGCAAAGGCCGCGGGCAGCCAAGTCGTGCTCGATGTCGACTACCGGTCCATGTCATGGCAGAGGCCGCAAGATGCAGCCTTGGCGATTCGCTTGGCTTTGCCGATGGTGGATGTGCTTATTGGCAACGACCTCGAACTGAAGCTTGTCGCCGGCGTCGAAGATCTTGACAAAGCCGTGCGGGTGCTCCGTCCGCGTGTTCCGATGCTCGTTTCGAAGCTGGGCGCTGAAGGCACCCGTGTGTGGACAGACGACGGGCCTGTGTTCATGCCGCCCTATCGGGTCGAAGTTTTGTCCACGATCGGAGCCGGCGATGGCTTCGCATCGAGCTTTCTCTATGCACTGCTCAAAGACAAGTCGATCGAAGAGTGCTTGCACTTCGGCAACGCCGGGGCCGCGATCGTCGTCAGCCGCCAGAGCTGTTCGGACGCGATGCCCACACTCGAAGAAGTCGAAACCATGATCCGTGAGCAGTCGTGATCCCTGTATAGCTCCAACCGTCGCCGGCTGCCGCTATTTCAGAGATGCGGATTGGATTCCACGCTCCTAGAGCTACGGCGGTGGGGTGCTAGCCACCCGATGCCAAGCGACCTACGATTTCACATCACCGCTATCCGGTAAGATGGCCTTGAACGACGACACACCAGAGGGACATCCATGAGTCACCTAATCCACTTCAACCGGCAAGCCGCCATCGCTCTCGACGTGACACCGCAGTCCGCCAACTGGAAGCACTTGAGCTTTCGCGTGAGCCGGCTCGAGGCGGGACAGGCGTCTGAGTTCTCTACCGGGAACACAGAAGTTGCGGTCGTTCCTCTCGAAGGTTCCTACTCCGCTTCCGTCGGTGATCATCAGTTCGACGTGTCGCGCACGAGCGTCTTCGAGCAGAGGCCGGACATCCTGTATGTTCCGCCCGGGCACGACGTGCGTATTGAAGCTGTCACGGATTGTGAAGTGGCCACCGGAGGGGCCCCGGCTGAAGGTAGGTATCCCCTGCGGCTGTTTCGCCCCGACGAGATGAAGTCAGAGATCCGGGGCGGCGGTGCAGCGTTGCGCCAGGTCGGCCACGTGCTGGCGGACCGGCTGCCTGCTGAGCGATTGATCCTGTTCGAAGTCTACGTACCCGGCGGCATCTGGTCGGGATGGCCGCCCCATTGCCATGACGGCTTCCAGGAATCAGCCTATCTGGAAGAGACCTACTACTTCCGCGTCGATCCGGACTACAGCTTCGCTTTCCATCGCAACTACCGCATTGACGAGGACTTCGACGAAACCTTTACCGTCGGAGACCGTGACCTCGTACTCGTCACGAAGGGTTTCCACGCGACGGCGGCGGCGCCGAACAGTAAGCTCTACTTTCTGAACTACCTGGCCGGCGACCTGCTCGACGAGGAGCGCGCTCGGCCGCCCCATGACGACCCGAAGTTCGCCTGGATTCGCCAGGACTGGGAGGCGAATCCGATGCCGTTGCCTCTCTTCCAGGAGGATCCCTGATCCGTGAGTGCCCCGTTGACTCCGGGCAAGATCCGCCGCATTCAATCGCTGGCCGACGATAAGGGCCGCTTCAAGATACTGGCACTCGACCATCGCGACTCGATGCGCGTGCTGATCGACCCGGATGCGCCTGCCGCGGTACCGTCGTCCACGCTCACCGACATCAAACTGTCGATCTTACAAGGCGCCGGGACGATGCCCTCGGGGATACTTATTGACCCCGTGTACGGCGCCGCGCAAGCGATCGTATCGCAAACTCTTTCGGGCCGGATTGGATTCCTGTGTTCCCTCGAGGAGCAGGGCTATGAAGGCAGCCCCCATGCCCGACGAACGTCCCTCCTTAGCGATTGGAGTGTCGAGAAGGCTGTGAGGCTAGGAGCCTCGGGCATCAAGCTGCTGATCTTCTATCACCCGGACGCGGGCGCTGCGACTGTTCGCCAAGATGAACTGGTCACGGCGGTCGTCGAGGACTGTAGGCAGCACGACATTCCGTTGTTCCTCGAACCGCTAGGATATCCCCTCGACCCTGCGATCAAAGCGGACAGCGCTGAGTACGCGCGAGACCGTCCCTACGTCACGATCGAGACGGCGAGGCGTTTGGGCGCCCTTGGACCCGATGTCTTAAAGCTGCCGTTTCCCGTCGACGCGGGCTATGAGCCATCGGAGGAGGTCTGGCGGCAGACAGCCGAAAAACTCGGGGCAGCCTGTCCGGTGCCTTGGGCGCTGCTCTCGTTCGGGGATCCGTTTGATGTCTTCAAGGCTCAGCTCGAAGTAGCCTGCCGGGCAGGATGCTCAGGCTTCATGGCAGGCCGCGCGGTGTGGCGAGAGGTCATCGCGGCGGAGAACGAACGCGCACGGGTGGTCGATGAAGTGGTCGTGCCGAGGTTTCAGGCACTATGCGATGTCGCGGAACGTCACGCCAAACCGTGGTTTGCCGGTCGTGCGTTTCCGTCCATAGATGACGCCTCCTATCGCAGCTACTAGACCGAAATTGATGATCCCGTTCGGCAACGTTCTCAGCGCCACAGGCCCGCCGCCTCGCCCCAAGTGAAGGGCCGCCGCGAGTGGCGACCTTGCGGTGGGAATCCGGCCGTTCGCCTTGTCTCCAACCCGGTCTTGGTTCGAGCCTGGCGTTAGACCCGCTGCTTCAAATCACTGATTGTCCTCGCGGTTCATCCAGCTATTCCAGCAGGCCAAAACACCTGATTCTGTGGGTCCCCGCGGATGCCGCGCCGGCGGTTGCCCGCTTCTGGCTGCGGTAGAATAAGGCGCGGCAACGACCAGGCCAGGTCCTACACTAGACCTTGCCCTTTTGAAAACCTCTGACATGTGGGCTCGTAGCTCAGTTGGATAGAGCAGCCGCCTCCTAAGCGGCAGGTCGCGCGTTCGAATCGCGCCGAGCCTACCACTTCTTTCAGCACCTTACAGGTGGTCGGAGGGCTAGCCTGCAGCCCTTGTCCACACAGATGTCCACATAGAGTGCCGATTATGGGCATTTTGCTGGCCAGGGACCACCTACGTTCGGTTGAGCCGTCCCTCGTTAAGTGCTGCAGCAGTTCCCACCAAATCGTTCGTCCCACACACCCTCGCCTGCCCGGGTGTCAATGATGAGAACCTGATCGATCAGCTTTGGGGCCCATCGCTCACCGCGGGTGCATTTGCCTGCCTCAGAACACCAGCTTCAAGCCGAACTGCAGTTCGCGCGAGCTGGTGGCGGTGCCGGAGCGTTCGCTGATGGCTGCCCCGGTCGGGTCTGGTGTCCCGTCTTCGGAAAAGATGCGTGCGCCGTCCTCCGTGTTGGTGGGCGGATTCAGGTTGGTTCGGTTGAATAGGTTGAAGAACTCGGCGCGAAACTCCAGCCGGAACCGCTCATTGAGGCGAGCCTGCTTGACCAGTGCCAGGTCGTAGGTCGCCAGCTTGGGCCCGAGCAGTGTATTGCGGCCCAGGTTGCCGCGGACTCCGAATCCGGGGAAAGCAAAGGCGGAGGGATCGAACCAGCAATCCGCCGTGCCGACGGCCGCGCCGTTGGGGCACAGCCCGCTGGTTGGATCGCCCGCCAGGTCTGGCCGGGCGCCGTTGCTGTCCGAACCGTCGTTGTCGGGATCGCCCTCCACGATGGGAGTGAACGGCACGCCGGAAGCGGCGTGAAGAATTCCGTTCAGATGCCACTTCGCCAGTGCACCGCGCAGGCCGGTCCAATGCGCCGGCGCGGGAATCTCGTACAGGTGATTGAAGACCAGGTTGTGTGCGACGTGGAAGTCACACAACCCCTTGTCCCGCATTTCCAATTTGATTTCGGCATCCCGACCTTGCAGCGGCCTTCAGCGTCTTTATTTATAGGGGTTCAAGCCCTGTCAGGACGCACGGAGGCCAACACCCAATGGGTGAAAAAGAAAACAAGCCGTTTCAGCTCACCTTCAACGGATTTCTCAAAGTCGATTTCCAAGGATCGCGCGTCACCTCGGATGGTGGCCTGATTCTCATTCGGGAACTGGACGAGCGGCTCGGACTGGGCAAGCTGATCGACGAGCATCTGACGGATTCGCGGCAAGGCACAAACAAGAAGTTCCCACTGGCCGACCTGGTGCGGCAATCGGTCTACAGCCGCCTCGCCGGCTACGAGGATCTCAACGATGCTGCCCGTGTCTCGGCTGACCCGACTTTTCGTCTGATCGGCTCGAAGAAGAACTGGGATCGCGGCGGGGCGCTTACGTCGCGTCTACAAAGCTTTGAGGCAGAGCTGCTGGCCAGTGAAGAGAACCTGCTTGGGCTGATGGCGGTGAACCGCGAGTTGGTCGCTCAAGCCCAAGCGCAGGACGAGTCCGAGCGTGTCGTGCTCGATATGGACTCCACGGAAAGCCCGGTCCACGGTCAGCAGGAAGGCAGCGCTTACAACGGCCATTTCGAGTCCACCTGCTACCACCCGCTGTTGCTGTTCAACCAGCACGGTGATTGTCTGGCGGCGAAGCTGCGAGCGGGTAACGTGTCCAGCGCCGAGGACTGGGACGAACTGCTGCTGCCCGAGATCGAGCGCCAACAGGGAGAAGGCAAGCAAGTGACGTTCCGCGCCGACGCCGCCTTCGCCAAGCCGGAGATCTACGAGGCGTTGGAGGATCGCGGAGTGGACTACGTCATTCGCATCCCAGCAAACAAGAACCTGGAGTTGGAGATCGAAGAGATTCTGTTCCGTCCGCCGGGCAGGCCGAGCCTGAAGCCACTAGTGCGCTACAAGAGCTTCCGCTATCAGGCCGCGAGTTGGTCGAAGCCTCGGCGGGTTGTGGCCAAGGTTGAGCACCACCAAGGCGAGTTGTTTCCTCGCGTCGGGTTCATCGTCACGAGCATGAGCTTGCCCAGTCGGTCGCTGGTGCGCTTCTACAACAAGCGCGGCACGGCCGAGCAATGGATCAAGGAAGGCAAGCAGGCAACCCACTGGACACGGCTGTCCTGTCATCGTTTCCGGGCAAACGAGGTGCGTTTGCAGTTGAGCGTGTTGGCCTACAACCTGGGGAACCTGTGGCGGCGGCTGGGGCTGGCGCAGAGGATCAAGAACTGGTCGCTGACGAGCTTGCAGCATCGGTTGATGAAAACCGGAGGGCGGCTGGTCAAGCATGCCCGCTATTACTGGCTGCTGTTGGCCGAGGGGCATCTCAACCGCAAGCTGTTCGCTGAGATGCTGGGGCGGATCTGGGCGCTGCCTGTGCCAGGCGGGTAACGGGCGACGGCTGCGACGGAGAAGAGACGCTGGGTTGCTGAAGAGGGAACTACTCGGAGCCGTGTCGGCGAAAAGCCCTCCAGCGAGCTGGAACGCGGCGATCGAGCGGCATTCAGCGACCCAAACGGGAGCGAACGGAGCATCGATCGTGAGAGGAAGACGAAGACCTTGCACCCGAGCCGCGGATTGGAGTATCCTGACCATCGCGGGATGGCCAAAACGGAAATTCCAGCTTGTCGCGGCCGCGATTGTATGGATCGAACGTGCGCGTCTGACCGAAGCGTTGGGACAGACGTCCGCTGACCTGTGACCGCTCATCGAGGCAGCGAGAGAAGGTATAGGAGCCCTGCAGGCTCAGGCCGTCACGCTGTCGTTTGAGAAAGCCCGCCTGCAACGAGTGGTACCAGGAGTTGAAACCCTGGAGCACCGTCAAGACGGAGTCGAAATTCGGGTTCCGTCGGTCGTTGTCGGAAAAGAACTCACTCCCGTCCGGCCGGATCTCAGGGAAGGCGGTGTTCGTGTCTCCCCCGCCTGCCAGATTCACGCCGCGAGAGCCCACGTAGCCGGCGGTCAGAACGTTGTTGGCGCCCACGTCCTGTTCAATGTGAATGTTCTGCCGGATCACGTACGTGCGTTGGAGGTCGTGCTGAAAGGCCTGGGTGGACTGGCCGGAGCCGCTCGAGCCAAAGATGCCCGAATCGACCGGCAGGGATCCAATCGAGGGACCGCCTGGCCAATCACCCGCGTTTACCCGGGACCGTTCGACAAACGGCAGGGAACGGAACTGCGGCGCGCGGTAGATATGAAACAGCGGCTGCTCGTTGAAGAGGCCAAAGCCCGCCCGCAGCATAGTACGATGATTGCCCGAGAGGTCCCAGGCCAACCCCACCCGGGGGCTGACATTCCCCAGCGTCGGATTGTCGAACAGCCGCCGGCAGCACATCACCGGGACGGCCGCGTCCGGATCGGCAAACCGCGGATCCTCAACGATCACAACTGCGTCCGGGTCTCGAAAGTCGGTGACATTCGAGATCTTGCCGTTGACTTCATGCGGCGTCGTGACGAACTCCCAGCGAACCCCGGCGGATAACGTCAAGCCCGCGCTCAGGCGAATATTGTCCTGAAGGTACAGACCGACAAGGGACTGCCGGATGCCGCGACTGAAATCGGACCGCGCCGAAGCCCCTTCGATCCGCCGTGGGTCGTCGCCGAGGAGCCGCTGCAAGCTGCGAAACTCCAGTCGCCCGCGGGTGCGGCTCTCGGACGACGCGTTGAACTGGAAACGCTCGAAGAGCGCTCCGAGCTTGATGCTGTGCCGACCGCGGTGTACGAAAAGGTTGGTGTTGAGCTGAAAGGTGTTATTAAAGAAGGCCTTCGGGTTCGTGCGGTCCGTGCCGGCTTCGGTGAGACCGGGCAAACCGTCCCCGGCGGTCACCCGTACGGAACCCAGGTCACGGCCCGCGATCAATGGGATGTTCTTCTCAGCCGACGGCGTCGGAACCTGCTCGGCGGGCGTGCTCCGATTGAAGCCAAACTGCAGCTCGAGCACTGTGTTCGCATTGAACGCGTGGGTGTTTCCGGCGGTAAGGATCTGCCGCCGGTTGGTGTTCAGATTCGGGAAGTCGGGGAACAGAACCGGGAGCAGAAATTCCGAATCGGTGTACAAGTAGCGGACGAACAACGAATCCTTACCCGAGAGCTGGTGGTCGAACCGCCCGGTGAAGAAATCCTCGTCGCCGGCCCGGTCGAGCACACCGCGGTACTCCGCCACCCGCGTTCCGGGCACGACAGCCGGGCCCGTGGGCAGGGGATAGAGGCTCAACAGGGGCAGTGCTTCGGATCTCAAAACTTCCGTCTCGCCACTGGCGGGAAAGTGGATCTGGTCACCGGCGGAGGCCTTACGGATGCCCATGTCCGGAACAAAAGCAACTTGCGTCACGCCCTTGTTCTCACGCAGCCCCTCGTAGCTTCCGAAGAAGAACGTGCGGTTGCGCGCTATGGGGCCGCCCAACGTGCCGCCAAACTGGTTACGCCGGAACTCGGGCTTCTGCGCGTCGAAGAAGTTGCGCGCGTCGAAGTTGTCGTTGCGATGGAACCAGAACCCGGAACCGTGAATGTCATTCGTGCCGGATTTGGTAATCACGTTGAACACTCCGCCTACCGACCGGCCGAACTCGGCGCTCGTCGTGTTGGTCGAAACACGGAACTCCTTGACGGTCTCGGCACCGGTCACGTGGCCTGTGGCTGCCGCTGGAGTGTTGTTCAATGCGTCGTTGGCGTCGGTTCCGTCAATAATGAACAGTAATGAACAGGTTCTGGTCCGGACGCGCGCCGGCGACGGAAACCTTCTTGCCAAACCCGACATTGACATCCCGGGTGCTGCCCCGGCTCTCCACGACTCCCTTCTGCAAGAAGATCAGCTGGGTGAGGTCGCGGCCGTTGAGTGGCAGGTCCCGCACCTGCCGTTCCGAAACGATCTCATCGATCGCCGCGCCTTGCGTGGAGACAGGGGTCTCTTCCGCCACGACCGTCACTTCGTCGGTGACGCCGCCGACCTCGAGCACGAAATCCGCGACCAACTCCTGGGCGACGGTCAGGATCAGGCCGGTCTTAACCCCCGTCTTGAATCCGCTTACCGTCGCGCGCACCTCGTAGGTCCCGGAGGGCAGGCCCGAGAATCGGTAGCGGCCTTGATCATCGGTCCGCGACTCGCGCCGTAGCTGAGTCTCCGACTGAACAAGCACAACCGATGCGCGCGCGATCAGCCCTTCCCTCTGATCCGCCACCCGGCCGCCAATCACGCCACTGGTTCTCTGCGCGGAGAGCGTTGTGCACGTCACCAACACCACCAGCGTCAGCGGCAACAGCAGTTTCAAAAAGGGGGTCTCCTCTCTCGTAGGATACGTGATGTTTCGGCCTTTCGCTTTCGTACAGCAACCTGATAGCGCTGCCGTGGTATTGGTAGTGTTGACAGCAGACTGCCGACCACCCCACGGCCGGACCGGGCAGACATGGCCAGTATTTCAGCCGAGCGCCTGACGATTTCCCGGCGGAGTTTCGTCCGTCGTACGATCGCCGGGAGCGGCGCCTTGTGGGCCGGCGAGGCGTTGGCGCAACCGGCCGGCTGTGCCCGGCTGCAGGGTAGCTCGATGCGGTGGATCGTGCCCAACGCCCCGGGAGGAGGGTACGACGTCTACTCCCGCCTGCTGGTGCCTCACCTGGAACAGGCATTGGGTGCCGAGATCCGAGTGGATTACGTCACCGGGGCGAGCGGGGTCCGGGGTTCCAGAGTGCTGCGGGACGCCGCTCCCGATGGCCGGACGGTGGGAATCCTGAACGCGCCGGCCCTGATGATGGCCTCCTTGTCCGACTCCGCCGTGCCGAATCCGGCGGAGGACTTCACGATTCTGGGCCGGGTCGCTCGCAGCCAGCATGTCTGGGCCACGGGCGCGTCGTCGGGCATCCGCTCGATGGAAGATGTCTTCCGGACAGCCGATAGCCGGGGAATCGTGTTCGCCATCAACACGGTCAACTCCCTCGGTTTCGCTGGGATCGCCGTCACGTGCTCGCTGCTTGGTGTCCGGGCCGACTACGTAGCCGGATATCCGGGTGTTCGCCATGCCAGTTTGGCTGCCATCCGCGGCGAAGTGGATCTGGTCTCGTCCTCGTTCGATTCGATTCTGGACCGCATTCAGGCCGGTGATCTTCGGCCGCTCTTGCAGATCTCGGAGCAGCCCGTTGTGGGGCTCCCAGCGTCGGATGAAGTGCCCTGCCTGGGGGGCCCGAACGGCCTGGCTCACCGCCGCGCATCGGCATCGGGCCGCCAACTCTCGCGAGTCCAAAAAGAAGCCACTACGCTGGTCGACTTCATGCGTACCGGCAGAATCGTTGCCGCTCCCCACGAGCTCGCACCCGGGTTAGGACATTGCCTCGGCCAAGGAGTCTGTGAGGCGCTCGGCACGCTGACGCAAGCCGGGCCGGCGCGGCAGACCGACACCGCCTGCGCGGAAACCGTTCGAGAGGAAGTCCTGGCGGCCCGCGAGCCTGCGCGAGAGCTGTTGCCGATAGTGCTGGAGGAAAGAAAACGCGCCCGCGGCACGGGTCTGTGAGATCCTGAAGTCTTCTCCGCCGTGCACAAGCGTGGACTCGATTTTCCAAGCTGCATCCGACAGTTTCTCGGTCGTCTTCTCCTGGCCCTACATCCTCTATCCGGTCGCTGGCACGATCCTGTCTATGCTCTTCGCCGGACTGCCCGGCGTCGGCGGCGTCACTCTGATGGCGCTCGCCATTCCTTTCCTCTTCGAAACTGATCCCGTTCCCACAATGCTCCTATTCGGCTCTTTTGTCGGGGGCGCTACGTTCATGGGATCGGCAACGGCGATCCTGCTGGGGATTCCGGGCAAGGCATCGAATGCCGCGACGGTTCTGGACGGTCATCCGCTCGCGGAGCGAGGGATGGCCAAGACGGCCCTAGGCTGTTCGGCGGCCGCGTCGGCGCTGGGATCGAGCTTCGGGGTCTTCGTGCTGATCCTCCTGATCCCGGTGATGCGTGACGCGATCCTCTTATTCGGACCTACCGAGTTCCTGATGCTCGCGGTGTGGGGCTTGACCGTCGTGACCGTGGTGACGCGCGGCTCAGTTGTCAAAGGGCTTGGTGTGGCTGGCTGCGGACTGCTGCTTACGTTTATCGGCTCCGACCCTCGCACGGGAGAGTTCCGCTTCACCCTGGACATCCTGTATTTGCGCGACGGCCTGGACTTGGTGCCCGTTTTTCTCGGCATCTTCGCGCTGGCTGAAGTCGCCGCTATGGCGACCTCCGGACGCTCGACGATATCCGGCCGGGGCGGCCTCGAAGAGCTGGGTGGCAGCGTTTGGGAAGGCTGCCTGACGATTCCCAGGAACCTGGGACTCTTTTTTCGCAGCTCGGTTCTGGGCACGGTGATTGGGATGATCCCCGGCATCGGCGGCACCATCGCGAGCTTCGTCGCCTATGGTCACGCCGTCCAGAGCGCTGGTCAAGACGGCGGGCGGTTCGGGACCGGCGACATTCGCGGCGTACTGGCTCCTGAGGCCGCGAATGACGCCAAGGATGGCGGGGCGCTAGTGCCCACCCTGGCGTTCGGAGTGCCGGGCGGCTCCGGTACGGCCCTCCTGCTCGTGGTCCTCACCCAGCACAACCTCGTTCCGGGCCGCGAGTTGATGACGAACCATATCGACCTTGTGTTCCTGCTGATCTACTCTCTGTTCCTGTCGAACTGGCTCACGTCGATTCTCGGATTGGCGTTCGTCAACCCCCTGGCGCGGCTGACAGTGATTCCGACCCATCTGCTGACCCCGCCGATCCTGCTGCTGGCCAGCGTCGGCGCGTTCCTCTACAAGGGCCGCATCGAGGACGTCGTGGTCGCCTACGTGTTCGGCTTCCTGGGCTACTACATGAAAAAGCATGGCTGGCCGCGGGTCGTCCTCGTGACGGCACTCGTGCTGGGCGGTTTACTCGAGACGAACTTCCATATCTCGCTGAGGCTAATCGAACTTGACCGCGTTCAGTTCTGGACCCGGCCGATCACCGTCATTCTGGTGGCCCTGACCCTCATCACTCTGGCCCGTCCCATCGTGGGGGCCCTACGCAAGAATAGAAGGACCGGGAACGAATGATGCGATTCGCTGGCGGAGCGCGATTCACACTCCTGCTGACGGCCTTCGTTCTGTTCGTGTTGATCTCCGCTCTGGGACTCGGGCCGGTGACGCGGCTGGTGCCGATCGTGGTAGCGGCGCCCACCCTGGCGATCATGTCGTATCAACTCCGGCAAGATCAGGTTAAGCAGGACGCGCGCGATGATCGGGCGGCTCCGTCTGGGCGTGAGAGGGCCGGATTCCTGTGGATCCTGCTGTTCCCGGCCATGCTTCCGCCGCTCGGTTTCCTAACGGCGATTCCCGTCCACACCTTACTTTTCCTTCGTATCCGGGGCGGGGAGTCGTGGCCTCGGGCGGTTGTCGGGGCCGCCACGACCGCCGTGGCGATCTATTCCCTGTCGCTCCTGACATCGAGACCCGAGCTGATCGAGGTGCCAATCTGGAACTGGCTGGTTGGATAGCGCCGACCTCGCTCGGACTGACGAAAGGCCCATGTATATCATGTACAATCGTGGCTCGTGCTCTCGCTCCGCCGGACTATTCGTGAGATCGACGCCAAGGGACTGGAACCCCAAGGTCCGCCGAGAACGCGTTCGCTAGGTACGGCTGGTTGCTACCGTCGAATCCGGCGTTGTCAAGTTAATGACGCCGAGACGGAATTACATTAGAAGTTTGTCCTGAGACGGCGCAGAAGACCGGTCAGACTTCGATGCGGGTAACGAGCCGGTTTCCCTAAGGGATGTGGACGGGCCTTCGTACCAGGCTCCACAAGATCAGCCTTGACCCTTGAGTTTGAGCCGTTTTCAACCCTGCCGCCCTTGAGTTGGTGTGCCCGCGTGCGCCGGGGTGGCTCCGTGACCCTCCGACACGGCGCCGGAGTCGAGACGAATGACGAGGGTTTCGTCGAGGGCGCCTGGAACGGCGAATTCGAAGCCTTTGACTTCGACCGGGCCGAAACGTTGGCGGGCACCGGTGGACGTTTGCGCGACGGTGTTTTCGTGATAGCCGCTCCGTTCCACCCGCTAGAGCGTTTGTTCGTTTTGCGACGCCCCGACGAGATCCTCGTCTCAAACTCGTTAGTGTTCTTGCTTCGCGAAGCCGGAGATAAGCTCGACCTCTCCTACCCGAACTACTTCTTCGATCTCATTGCGCATGTTAGAAGAGGAATCGCGCCGCCCGCGGTTCGACTGCGCACGGCTGGGGGAAGCGCGGTCGAATTGTTCCCTTGTTGCAATCTGGAGTTGCACTCCGACCTGACGTTCCGCCGCACTCCAAAACCGGCTAGCCCGCCACCGACCTGCTTTGCGGATTACCTCGGATCGCTGCTCGAAACCACAAAGGACCTCGCTGCCAACGCGGTGGCGCCGGGACGCAGGACAACTTACCCGCTCATCGCGGCGTGCTCGCAAGGCTACGACTCCACAGCTACCGCCGCCCTGGCGAGCCTGGCTGGCTGCCGTGAGGGCGTAACGTTCGCCCAGAGCGGCCGTGTGGTCCCCCATCCCGGCCGCGACGTCGATAAACAACTTGTCAATGATAGTGGCGCCCGTTCTCTGCGCGCTCTGGGGATGAATGTTACAGAGTACGACAGGTTTGAGTTCGGGAAACTTCCTGGACATCCCAAGGCGGAGTTCTACTTCAGCCCGTTCGCCGTCACCGATGCTTCGATGTGCGTCATGGAAGACCGATTGTGCGGTAGCTTGCTCGTCTCCGGACGGCACGGAGAGCGTTTCTGGGGTGTCGGAGTGAAATGGTTTCCCGGCAGCGGGATCAGCCGCAGGGAGTTTCGGTCACGTGACGACCTTATTCTCTCCGGGCAGAACTTGGGAGAGTTTCGGCTGCGGGCCGGTTTTCTGCACTTCCCAGTCCCGTACGTTGGAGGTCTCCACAGCCCCGCCATTTTTCGGATCACTCATTCTGAAGAGATGGAGCCCTGGAAGCTTGGCAAGGGATACTACGACAGGCCAATCGCCCGTCGCATCGCGGAAGAAGCCGGCGTCCCGCGCGAGTATTTCGGACAGCAAAAACAGGGTGGTTCAGACCTGTCTCAATATGGTCTTAGCGGCAAGAGCGAGCAGGATTTTCAGACCTTTCTGCAGTCCGAGGTCCCGGAGAACATTCGGCGCCGCCTGGACCCACGGCCGCTAGCGGCACGCCAGCAGACGCACCGTCCGTTGAAATATATCCGGAAGAACTACTCCCGCGTACCACTGGCCCCGGCCGTGATGGATCTGCTCCAGACGGACCGCCTACACTCCCTATGGAAATCCGTCTACCTGTACCAGTTCCATTGGGGCTTCGAGAGGATCAAGAACCGATACGCAACGGACTGAGGCCCTCGAAAATCACTTCTCGCTTCCCGCTATCCAGGTGTCCGAGGTGTCTCCTCTAACCTCGATCGAACCCCGCGATTCGTTCGAGGACTAGAAGCACCCCGGTCGGAAGCAGCGCGCCAGCGACGCTCGCCGCAGTCGTGGTCCAATTCCGTCGATCCAGTAGAAAGCGCAACGGGGAATGCCGAAACCCCTCAAGGAGAAGTCCCAATGCTCGAAGAAACTCCCCGTTTTCATATGCGATGCGCGCAAAGAAGCGGTTACGGTTACAGCGGGCGTGATCGAGTACGCTCGCGACTTCTCTCGGCGCAAACCTGTTCAACTTGGCGACGATCGCCTCCCACTCCTCTTGCATCCCGAAAAGGTTCTTGGTGAACTGACTGCTATGCCGGCGGTAGAGAGTCAGTTCTTGAGGGACCGCCAGTATATTATGCGGCCTCAAAAGCGCCACTCGAAGGCAGAAGTCCAGATCATAGAAACGCGGAAACGCGGCATCGAGGTTGCCCGCGGACTCGAGCGCCGAACGCCTCACGACGATGTTCGAGGTAGCCCCAATGACGAAGTCCTCCAGCAAACCTCTGAAATCGATCGTGCCGTGATAGCGATGGGAATGGAGGCCCATTTCGCGGCCGTGCCTGTTGATGACTCGGTACCAGCTGAAGACCAGGTCAACCTCGGGTTGAGTCTCCAGCGCGCCAACACATACGCTGAGCTGCTGCGGGAGCCAAAGGTCATCCTGGTCGAGAATGGCCACGAAATCGCCTCGCGCTGCACGAAGACCGGTTTTCAGAGCGGAGGGAGCACCCTGGTTCTCCTGGCGGATCACTCGCAGCCGCCGGTCGTTGTAGCTTTGCAATAAACGCATTGACCCGTCTCGGGAGCCGTCGTCGACTGTAATTGCCTCGAAGTTCTTGAGCGACTGCGAGAATACGGAATCCAGCGCCTGCTTAAGGAACAGCTCCCCATTGTGGACGCAAATGATGACGCTGACGAGGGGATTTGGGGAGGCCCTACCCTGACAGTCACCCAAAACCCGTGACCCCCTGAACGACACTATCGACGCCTGCTGAACTGAGCTGAGGGTCGGTTCGAGCCGCTCGGATCGCTGCAGATTCCGTCTCAAACGCCTCGGCCTCTGCCCCCAGGATGTAGCTGTCTGAATCCATGACCCGTTTGTAGGCCGCGTGGCGAATCATTGACGATCTCTGCCCGGTACGGCAGTCTGCCGGATTCGTTAGCCGGCCATGCCCTGGCGGCCGAGGCTCCCCGCACCTCCGCATAGCGCGGTCAAACGCATGAAAAAGTGACTCTCCCACCTGTCGCGACCTCGCCCGCCGGTTGTGAGCGGAACACGAGAACTGTTGTATCGGAACGCGAGGTTCGGCTACAATGCCAAACGCAGCGCAGCCAAGATAGAAATCCTGGTGACGTTGCACTGGAGTCTCTTTTTCCGTAGCTCTCCGCACAGTATTTAGAAATGCGCCAGTGAACCCATTTAGCGTCGGCTGATTCGACCAGCTCGGGCCTGGAATCAGACTATGCCAAGCAGCAAAGTATTCGACGTAGTCTCGGCCATCCACAAGAGGGTCCGAGAGCAGTCAGCGTCTTATGAAACCCCAGTGGTGCTGGAAGACTGGGCGGACCACCTGGCCAAGCTGAACAGCTGGAATTTCCGTTTTGGCCATCCCGCGATGGTCAGGATACTCCGATCCGCGGCTCGGGTGCAAGGTCTTCGTCTTCCTCTCACGATCGATGCTCCGTTCGCTCCCGTTTGGGTCGCTGAATGCCGCTCGATCGCCGCGTTCCAGCTCGCTGGAGGGCTTTTCGCCGACACGGCTCCGAGTAGTTCCCTCTTCAGCAACCCAGCGTCTCTTCTCCGTCGCAGCCGTCGCCCGTTACCCGCCTGGCACAGGCAGCGCCCAGATCCGCCCCAGCATCTCAGCGAACAGCTTGCGGTTGAGATGCCCCTCGGCCAACAGCAGCCAGTAATAGCGGGCATGCTTGACCAGCCGCCCTCCGGTTTTCATCAACCGATGCTGCAAGCTCGTCAGCGACCAGTTCTTGATCCTCTGCGCCAGCCCCAGCCGCCGCCACAGGTTCCCCAGGTTGTAGGCCAACACGCTCAACTGCAAACGCACCTCGTTTGCCCGGAAACGATGACAGGACAGCCGTGTCCAGTGGGTTGCCTGCTTGCCTTCCTTGATCCATTGCTCGGCCGTGCCGCGCTTGTTGTAGAAGCGCACCAGCGACCGACTGGGCAAGCTCATGCTCGTGACGATGAACCCGACGCGAGGAAACAACTCGCCTTGGTGGTGCTCAACCTTGGCCACAACCCGCCGAGGCTTCGACCAACTCGCGGCCTGATAGCGGAAGCTCTTGTAGCGCACTAGTGGCTTCAGGCTCGGCCTGCCCGGCGGACGGAACAGAATCTCTTCGATCTCCAACTCCAGGTTCTTGTTTGCTGGGATGCGAATGACGTAGTCCACTCCGCGATCCTCCAACGCCTCGTAGATCTCCGGCTTGGCGAAGGCGGCGTCGGCGCGGAACGTCACTTGCTTGCCTTCTCCCTGTTGGCGCTCGATCTCGGGCAGCAGCAGTTCGTCCCAGTCCTCGGCGCTGGACACGTTACCCGCTCGCAGCTTCGCCGCCAGACAATCACCGTGCTGGTTGAACAGCAACAGCGGGTGGTAGCAGGTGGACTCGAAATGGCCGTTGTAAGCGCTGCCTTCCTGCTGACCGTGGACCGGGCTTTCCGTGGAGTCCATATCGAGCACGACACGCTCGGACTCGTCCTGCGCTTGGGCTTGAGCGACCAACTCGCGGTTCACCGCCATCAGCCCAAGCAGGTTCTCTTCACTGGCCAGCAGCTCTGCCTCAAAGCTTTGTAGACGCGACGTAAGCGCCCCGCCGCGACCCCAGTTCTTCTTCGAGCCGATCAGACGAAAAGTCGGGTCAGCCGAGACACGGGCAGCATCGTTGAGATCCTCGTAGCCGGCGAGGCGGCTGTAGACCGATTGCCGCACCAGGTCGGCCAGTGGGAACTTCTTGTTTGTGCCTTGCCGCGAATCCGTCAGATGCTCGTCGATCAGCTTGCCCAGTCCGAGCCGCTCGTCCAGTTCCCGAATGAGAATCAGGCCACCATCCGAGGTGACGCGCGATCCTTGGAAATCGACTTTCAGAAATCCGTTGAAGGTGAGCTGAAACGGCTTGTTTTCTTTTTCACCCATTGGGTGTTGGCCTCCGTGCGTCCTGACAGGGCTTGAACCCCTATAAATAAAGACGCTGAAGGCCGCTGCAAGGTCGGGATGCCGAAATCAAATTGGAAATGCGGGAACAGTGCTTACGACACCGCGTACAGTACCCGCAATTTGGTCGGCAGTGTTCCTCAGTTGCCGGACACGTTGCTCGGTGTTGTCGCCGGTTGGGTGACAGGCATCGTTCAGAGGATTCTTTTCTGGTATACCCCTCAGATCCAACAGTTTCACGACGCCACCACCACTGTCTTGAATCGGATCTGCGCCCTCGAAGAGCGAAAGTTCCGGACCTTTCTCGCTGTGGCCGATAGGCTGGAAAGAGTAGAACGAGAAGCGCGCTTACTCAAAGCTAGCCAACATAGTGCGAGATCCACAATTGCGCCAGACGGATCAAGACCGCAGGTCGAGATACCCGAGCATGCACAGAGTTTCCCTTATACAAGATCCAATATTGACGCAAGGGGCTTTTACTCAGAGCTTCAGAGGCGATTACAGTCTTGTGTCCGGTCAGATGCCAGCCGTCTTGAGATGTATCAATCGGTTCTCGGCAATCTCGACCCAAGTGTGCCAGCTGGGCCATGGCTGGATGTTGGATGTGGTCGTGGAGAATGGCTTCGGCTTGTCCGCGACAAGGGATTCGAGGGCGTTGGCGTGGATTCCGACCCCGCCGCCATACAACACTGTCGGGAGGCCAGCGTAAAGGCCACAGAAGGCGATGCTCTCGAATTCTTGCGAACCATCGATGATAAGTCATTGGCGGTAGTCAGCTCGTTCCAGGTGCTAGAGCATTGTGCATTCGAATACAACTTGAATCTCGTCTACCAAATTGCGAGGACGCTCAAGCCAGGAGGAGCTCTCATAATAGAGACGCCGCATCCCGGTAATCTTTTGATGGCAACCGAGCAATTCTGGATCGACCCGACTCATCAGCGCCCGATTCCGTCGTCGTTGATGGAGTGTCTTTTCGAGTATTGTGGCCTTGGTGTGGTTCATCGTTTTGAAGTGAATCCTCGACCTGAGTCGGAGCACCTTCCGTTTCAGGAACTGGAACCGGTCCACCGGCTGAATTACCTGCTGTATGGACCCCAAGACTACGCCCTGCTAGGGCGACGTGCTGAATGAGCGACCCGATTGTTTAAACGCTGCACTCCATCATGAAAGCAGCTTTCAAAAAACCTCGCGTAGCGCTTTTCACTCCTCTCCCACCCTGCAAGACAGGGACTGCCGACTACGGCGTTTCGTTGGCAGAGGAAATGGAGAAGCTCGTTTCCTTATCGGTTTATGAGAAGGAGCCGTTCGGTTTCGCTCCCGAGAGTTTTGACAGCGTAGTCTATCAGATTGGGAACAACCCGTATCACACACCAATCTATAAGACCGCGCTTCGGCATCCGGGAGTGGTCGTGTTGCATGAAGCAACTGTGCATAACCTGGTCCGATCAATGACATTAAACGGGTCAAAAACAATACCTTGGTGTTGTTTCTTTCCGATAACGGTGGCTGTGCCGAAGCCATCGATCGGGGGAAGGCTGATTCTCCAGCGGGAACTCCGGGATCCTTCAAGAGCTATGGCCTTCCGTGGGCTCAGGCAAGCAATACTCCTTTCCGGCTCTATAAACACTGGGTGCACGAGGGCGGAATCGCGACACCTCTGATTGTGTACTGGCCTGCTGTCATGCGGCAGGCAAACAGGGTCACGCACCAAGTCGGTCACATCATCGACATCCTTCCAACCTGCTTGGAAGCCGCGGGAGTCGAGTACCCTACTTCATTCCAGGAGCACGGTATTCTTCCCGCCGAAGGAAACAGTCTCCTGCCGGTTCTTCGAGGGGGATCGCGACCCGGACAGGGAGCTCTATATTGGGACACTGCTGTCCGGTTAAAAGTCGAATAGAATCAATTGGTTGGGGTCATAGGGGGATTCGTTTGGGGAGTCGGATGGCTGGAGTGCCTGTAAAAGGGGCATTTTTTCGAATTGCGTAACGCTGAGAATCTGTAGAATCTGGTAAAGACTCGCTTCCAGCCCGAGGCGTTTCCGGACGATGGCGATGAGCACGTAAATCGAGACAGCGATCCAGATCTGCGTCTTGACGGCGTTCTCGCTGGTGCCGTAAAACGAGTTGATTCGCAGATGTTGCTTGATCCACTTGAAGAACAACTCAATCTGCCAACGCGACTTGTAGATGTGGGCGATGGTCAGCGCCGGGAGCGCGAAGTTGTTGGTCAGAAACTTCAGCCGCTTGTTCGTCCGGGCGTCGAAGTAACTGACCCTCCGCAACGGGTCGGGATAGGCTTGGGCCGATTCGATGGCAGCCAGTATGACGGTCTGATCCGAGCGCAAGCCCGTGGATTTGTCGACGGGATGCGAGTAGCGCCGTTGGAGCAAGATGTTCTTCTTGGTTCGCACGACGAAGAACGACGAGCAGAGAGTGAACACGAAGAGGCGTTCGAAATCGACGTAGGCCCGATCCATGACGTAGAACGCGCCGGCCTCCGGGCCGATCTCGTCGAGGATGTTGATGTCGTGCACTTTGCCTCCAGTAATGCGGATGAACGTGGGAATATTGCCGTGCAGATCCAGCAGCGTGTGCATCTTCACGGCGGCTTTTTGCTTGCGGAATCTCGCCCACGGAAACAGCGACAGGCAGAGGTCGATTGTTGTCGAGTCGAGAGCGTACAGAGTCTGGTCCAAGTCCACACCGATCGGGTCGTGGGCATATAACGGCCGTGCCATGCCAATCAAGACCTGCGCGAAGTCCGCGTAGATCCGCCAGTCGCGCGACTCGTTCGCGTCGGCCAGTGTCGAGCGCGCTACCCTGCCGCGGAATCCCATGTGGTAGAGTTTGCCGTGCATCGAACGCAGGCACGTCTCGATGTCGCGGAGGCTTGCCCGATAGGTCAGCTGGGCGAATGCCATCGCAAGAAACTGATCCCAGCAGGAGAAACTTTTCAGATAGGAATCGCCGCGGTAGCGCGATACACATTTCTGAAACTCTTTGCTCGGTAGGTGCTCGATCAGTTGGGAGAAAACCGTACGGCCAAGGTTCATCCCTCATTGTGCCGCGTCCGGATGCTCCGTTCAGGCGACCATTTGCGGCCTCGGGATTTCAAATCGTTCCCGGGCAAAACAGGCCATAAGACATTGAACGGTCGAGACTTACCGTCCGATGGCGCGACTTTCCCCGGACAGCACTGATATTGGGAGCACGAAGGGAATCGGGCCGTACGAGAAGGAAAGTGGAAACTGGTTGCGGGGTTTCGTCAGGACTGGGAGTTGTATGATCTGGAGACTGACCGGACGGAGACCAGAGATCTGGCATCCAAGTTTCCAGATCAGGTAAGACGTCTGGCAGACCTTTATGAAGAGTGGGCAAAGCGAAACCAGGTTGTGTCATGGACAGAGGAGTGGGAAAAGAAATTCGGAATACCCAAGTAAGTAGAACAGACCTTGGAGAAACTTGATAGATTTGCGAGAAGTGCAAATTTCTTAAACTAAGAACACGAAGCGACGATGGCCCTAGGCGTCACCTTAATGGGAATCGTCTTTTTTTTGCCCTGCTCTCGGAAACCGAAACCATAGGGTAACGAAAACGCACAGATCCAGTAGAGCGAGAACGACAAAGCGTGGAACATGTCGGCGTGTTATTACTGGTAAAGACCGAATTGTGGGAGCAGCTCGACAACGAGTTCATCCAGCTGGGCTTGAGCGAGAAGCCCGGCGAAGCCATGGAAGGGTTCGCATCGCGTGCGCTGCTGGGTCGACCATCGACACCCCAAGATATCGTCGGACTCGCCGCGTTCCTGGCCTCCGACGATTCCAACTACATCACCGGCCAGTCGATCATGGTCGATGGCGGGATGGTGCTGCTATAGGACGGGGGCACAGCAGGCCGCGGGGAATGGGGAACCGTGGTTTGTCGCGAGTCGCTAGTTTGCTAAACATCACAGCACAGAGCCGCGGGCGTTAGCCTGCGGGCCCGCGCCCTCACGGGCACGGCTCTGTTCAGTTCTCGTCGTGGGCCCTCATCCTGATCGGCACGGTATCCGGCCAAATCCTGGCGCCCGCGGGCCAGTATTAACCCTAGACCGGGTCGGGCACGCTCCAGGGTTCCCGATACTCCTTGGTCAAGCGGGAGTTCGCTTCTGCGTCGCCGTCGAACTTCTCGCTTTCGGGATCGAAGTGGAGCACCCGGCCGACCCGGTAGCCAATCTCGCCCAGGTGAACGAGACCGCACGAAAGGTGCGCGACCTCCGCATTCGCGACCGGCTGCTTGCGGCTTCGGACGCAGTCGACAAAGTTGTACATGTGCTCGGGATGCCCCCTGGGGCCGCCCCTTATGCCCGGGCCCTTTTCGTCCTGCTTGCCAAGGTAGACCTGAAAATAGCCACGGCGCGAGAAGACCATACGCCCTTCGGTGCCGTAGAAAGTGTTGCCGCTGTCGAAACCGTGTATGCCGTAGGGCGTCCAGCCGCGCTCCTCATAAAGCAGGACCTTGTCCTCTTCGTATTGGTAGGCCACCATCATGTTGTCGGGAAACCCGCGCTCGCGGGTTAGCGCGATCCGGCTGCCGTGGGCGGTGATGCGTACGGGGTGGGTTTCGACGCCAAGTCCCCAACGGGCCAAGTCGAGATCGTGGATCCCGTCGCCGCCGATATCGCCATTGCCGTATTTGGGAAACCAATTCCAGTTGCCGTGAAAATGATTGGGGTTGAACGTGCCGTCGTAGGCGGCAGGACCTTTCCACATGTCGTAGTTGACACCCGCGGGTACGGGAGCATCGGGAACCGCTTCGCGAGGCTTGTGCTTCTGGCAGTTCCAAGCCTTGCTCATTTTCACTTCACCGATGACGCCGTTTTTGAGCAGCTCGTCGGCCTGTTTCGTCACTTCGCTCGAGCGCATCTGGGTGCCGTGCTGAACAACGCGGTCGTACTTGCGGGCGGCGTCCACCAGTAGCCGCCCTTCGCGGAAGACGTGGCTAGCCGGTTTCTCAATGTAGACGTCCTTGCCCGCCTGCATGGCCGGGATCGCGATGGGGCAGTGCCAATGGTGAGGAGTGGCAACCACCACGGCATCCACGTCCGGGTCGGCTAAGACATCGCGGAAGTCCTCTTGCAGTTTGGGTGTCGTCCGCCTGTCGCGGTTGACCGTCTGGCCGGCACGCTCGCGTCTCGCTTGATCGATGTCGCACAGCGAGACGAAGCGGACATCGGGGCGGAGCAGCAACCGCTTCACGTGGCCGTACCCCATCCCGCCAACACCAATAATCGACACACCCAATTGGTCGTTCGGAGATGCAGAGGAGGCTCGAATGGCAAGACCCGCCGCGGCTCCGACCGCCGCTGCGCCGCCGAGAGACTCAAAAAGGAACTTGCGCCTTGGAATGTGTTTCATGGTGAACCTCCCGCCTACAGAGTTGCGTCCGCCGCTCATTCTATCAGGGTCGGTAGAGACCGAACGTAGGAATCGCCCCACTCCGGACCGCGGTCAAACAGGCCTTTCGCTATTGACTGGAATTTCCGTTTTGGCCATCCCGCGATGGTCAGGATACTCCGATCCGCGGCTCGGGTGCAAGGTCTTCGTCTTCCTCTCACGATCGATGCTCCGTTCGCTCCCGTTTGGGTCGCTGAATGCCGCTCGATCGCCGCGTTCCAGCTCGCTGGAGGGCTTTTCGCCGACACGGCTCCGAGTAGTTCCCTCTTCAGCAACCCAGCGTCTCTTCTCCGTCGCAGCCGTCGCCCGTTACCCGCCTGGCACAGGCAGCGCCCAGATCCGCCCCAGCATCTCAGCGAACAGCTTGCGGTTGAGATGCCCCTCGGCCAACAGCAGCCAGTAATAGCGGGCATGCTTGACCAGCCGCCCTCCGGTTTTCATCAACCGATGCTGCAAGCTCGTCAGCGACCAGTTCTTGATCCTCTGCGCCAGCCCCAGCCGCCGCCACAGGTTCCCCAGGTTGTAGGCCAACACGCTCAACTGCAAACGCACCTCGTTTGCCCGGAAACGATGACAGGACAGCCGTGTCCAGTGGGTTGCCTGCTTGCCTTCCTTGATCCATTGCTCGGCCGTGCCGCGCTTGTTGTAGAAGCGCACCAGCGACCGACTGGGCAAGCTCATGCTCGTGACGATGAACCCGACGCGAGGAAACAACTCGCCTTGGTGGTGCTCAACCTTGGCCACAACCCGCCGAGGCTTCGACCAACTCGCGGCCTGATAGCGGAAGCTCTTGTAGCGCACTAGTGGCTTCAGGCTCGGCCTGCCCGGCGGACGGAACAGAATCTCTTCGATCTCCAACTCCAGGTTCTTGTTTGCTGGGATGCGAATGACGTAGTCCACTCCGCGATCCTCCAACGCCTCGTAGATCTCCGGCTTGGCGAAGGCGGCGTCGGCGCGGAACGTCACTTGCTTGCCTTCTCCCTGTTGGCGCTCGATCTCGGGCAGCAGCAGTTCGTCCCAGTCCTCGGCGCTGGACACGTTACCCGCTCGCAGCTTCGCCGCCAGACAATCACCGTGCTGGTTGAACAGCAACAGCGGGTGGTAGCAGGTGGACTCGAAATGGCCGTTGTAAGCGCTGCCTTCCTGCTGACCGTGGACCGGGCTTTCCGTGGAGTCCATATCGAGCACGACACGCTCGGACTCGTCCTGCGCTTGGGCTTGAGCGACCAACTCGCGGTTCACCGCCATCAGCCCAAGCAGGTTCTCTTCACTGGCCAGCAGCTCTGCCTCAAAGCTTTGTAGACGCGACGTAAGCGCCCCGCCGCGATCCCAGTTCTTCTTCGAGCCGATCAGACGAAAAGTCGGGTCAGCCGAGACACGGGCAGCATCGTTGAGATCCTCGTAGCCGGCGAGGCGGCTGTAGACCGATTGCCGCACCAGGTCGGCCAGTGGGAACTTCTTGTTTGTGCCTTGCCGCGAATCCGTCAGATGCTCGTCGATCAGCTTGCCCAGTCCGAGCCGCTCGTCCAGTTCCCGAATGAGAATCAGGCCACCATCCGAGGTGACGCGCGATCCTTGGAAATCGACTTTGAGAAATCCGTTGAAGGTGAGCTGAAACGGCTTGTTTTCTTTTTCACCCATTGGGTGTTGGCCTCCGTGCGTCCTGACAGGGCTTGAACCCCTATAAATAAAGACGCTGAAGGCCGCTGCAAGGTCGGGATGCCGAAATCAAATTGGAAATGCGGGCTTAATCGTGTACATACCGCGGTCGAAGGCCCAGTCGCCACCTGCCTCGACCTCATTGGAGGAGGCAGTGAGCTCGGCCTCAAACTGGTCGAAGTTCTTCTGATCTGGAATTTCCGTTTTGGCCATCCCGCGATGGTCAGGATACTCCGATCCGCGGCTCGGGTGCAAGGTCTTCGTCTTCCTCTCACGATCGATGCTCCGTTCGCTCCCGTTTGGGTCGCTGAATGCCGCTCGATCGCCGCGTTCCAGCTCGCTGGAGGGCTTTTCGCCGACACGGCTCCGAGTAGTTCCCTCTTCAGCAACCCAGCGTCTCTTCTCCGTCGCAGCCGTCGCCCGTTACCCGCCTGGCACAGGCAGCGCCCAGATCCGCCCCAGCATCTCAGCGAACAGCTTGCGGTTGAGATGCCCCTCGGCCAACAGCAGCCAGTAATAGCGGGCATGCTTGACCAGCCGTCCTCCGGTTTTCATCAACCGATGCTGCAAGCTCGTCAGCGACCAGTTCTTGATCCTCTGCGCCAGCCCCAGCCGCCGCCACAGGTTCCCCAGGTTGTAGGCCAACACGCTCAACTGCAAACGCACCTCGTTTGCCCGGAAACGATGACAGGACAGCCGTGTCCAGTGGGTTGCCTGCTTGCCTTCCTTGATCCATTGCTCGGCCGTGCCGCGCTTGTTGTAGAAGCGCACCAGCGACCGACTGGGCAAGCTCATGCTCGTGACGATGAACCCGACGCGAGGAAACAACTCGCCTTGGTGGTGCTCAACCTTGGCCACAACCCGCCGAGGCTTCGACCAACTCGCGGCCTGATAGCGGAAGCTCTTGTAGCGCACTAGTGGCTTCAGGCTCGGCCTGCCCGGCGGACGGAACAGAATCTCTTCGATCTCCAACTCCAGGTTCTTGTTTGCTGGGATGCGAATGACGTAGTCCACTCCGCGATCCTCCAACGCCTCGTAGATCTCCGGCTTGGCGAAGGCGGCGTCGGCGCGGAACGTCACTTGCTTGCCTTCTCCCTGTTGGCGCTCGATCTCGGGCAGCAGCAGTTCGTCCCAGTCCTCGGCGCTGGACACGTTACCCGCTCGCAGCTTCGCCGCCAGACAATCACCGTGCTGGTTGAACAGCAACAGCGGGTGGTAGCAGGTGGACTCGAAATGGCCGTTGTAAGCGCTGCCTTCCTGCTGACCGTGGACCGGGCTTTCCGTGGAGTCCATATCGAGCACGACACGCTCGGACTCGTCCTGCGCTTGGGCTTGAGCGACCAACTCGCGGTTCACCGCCATCAGCCCAAGCAGGTTCTCTTCACTGGCCAGCAGCTCTGCCTCAAAGCTTTGTAGACGCGACGTAAGCGCCCCGCCGCGATCCCAGTTCTTCTTCGAGCCGATCAGACGAAAAGTCGGGTCAGCCGAGACACGGGCAGCATCGTTGAGATCCTCGTAGCCGGCGAGGCGGCTGTAGACCGATTGCCGCACCAGGTCGGCCAGTGGGAACTTCTTGTTTGTGCCTTGCCGCGAATCCGTCAGATGCTCGTCGATCAGCTTGCCCAGTCCGAGCCGCTCGTCCAGTTCCCGAATGAGAATCAGGCCACCATCCGAGGTGACGCGCGATCCTTGGAAATCGACTTTGAGAAATCCGTTGAAGGTGAGCTGAAACGGCTTGTTTTCTTTTTCACCCATTGGGTGTTGGCCTCCGTGCGTCCTGACAGGGCTTGAACCCCTATAAATAAAGACGCTGAAGGCCGCTGCAAGGTCGGGATGCCGAAATCAAATTGGAAATGCGGGTAAACAGGGGCAACCACGGAGGCTATCTTCGCCAGGTGGCATACGAAATCTTTGGGGATGACTTGAGGTACGCTGCAGCGAAACGTTTTCCCATCGAATCACCACAGCCTCAGGAATTCCTGATGTTGCGGTCTTTGGTGAAGAAGAGCCGGGCTTGCATCGTTCACAGCCACTACGCCGAACGGCTGGTCAGGCTCAAGGAGTTTCGCGGTCCGATTGGTGTTGTGCCTCATGGGGTCACCCTCCGCACTATAGATGCGCGGCGCTACCGCCAGAACCTCAAGCTGGACGTCCACGTACCGCTCATCGGGGTTTTTGGTTATCAGCGACCCGACAAGCAAGTATGGGAATGTCTCTTAATGTTCAAGGAGTTGGTGGATCGGTTGCCTGACGCTCGCCTTCTAGTTCTCGGAGAGCCAAGTCCACAAGTGCCCCTCGAGGAGGGGATCCGCGATCTCGGTCTCGAGAATCATGTCGTCGTCCGGGGACATCAGACCCTAGAAGATTTCGATGGGGGTATCTCGGTGCCTGTACCGCCGTGCTGAATCTTCGGAAAACGACATTTGGAGAGACTTCCGGCACCATGATGCGGGCCTTTTCACTGGCGAGACCAGTAGTCGTTTCTGACATCGGCAGTGCGAAGGAATTGTCGGATGACATTTGCATCAAGATTCCGCGAGATCGCCATGAGGGACAAGTGATGGCGGAATGTCTGAAGTGGCTGGTGACCAATCCGGAGAAGGCGGCTGAGATCGGCGCGAGCGCTAGGCAGTGGGTTGCAGCGGAATGCACTTGGAACACCGTCGCGCATCGCTATGTGGAGTTTCTTCAGCACGTATATCGAGGATCTTCTAGCCGGACGATGGGGAGTAACCGCCAAGGCACCAAGAATCCCCGGTGCGAATGTCCTCCGCTTTCGGACGCTGTTGTCTCGAGTTACGTGTCTCGCTGGATCAACTCCGAGTCGCCGGCCGGCGAGTATTTTGCAAAACACTCGGTCCGCCTGCTCCGAACGTTGCAATTGATTCCTCGCGGGGACAGCAACAGTCGCATCCTGGAGCTTGGCTGCTACATGCAGATCACACCTGCACTGCGAGGTTTGCTCGGCTATGGTGAGGTCCGGGGCGCCTATATGGGAGGCCTCGGCGGATGGAAACGCTCGAACGTCACTGCGAACGACAGTGAAGAGTTCTCTTGCACCGTTGATGAATTCAACTGTGAGGTGGATCGATTTCCTTACCCGGACGGCTTCTTTGAAACGGTATTATGTTGCGAACTGCTTGAGCACTTGCATAGGGATCCGATACACATGATGAGCGAGATCAACCGGGTGTTAAGGCCCTATGGCACCCTCGTGCTTACCACCCCGAACGCCGTGTCTTTGCGAGCGTTACGCGCGATCCTTCACGGCAATCACCCGAACTTGTTCAGCCAGTATGTTATCCCCACATTGTTGCCGGCAGCCAGGCACGCGAGAGAGTATACACCAAAGGAACTCTTTCGTCTGTTTGCGGACTCGGGCTTCTCGATTCAACATATGGACACACTGCTGTCCGGTTAAAAGTCGAATAGAATCAATTGGTTGGGGTCATAGGGGGATTCGTTTGGGGAGTCGGATGGCTGGAGTGCCTGTAAAAGGGGCATTTTTTCGAATTGCGTAACGCTGAGAATCTGTAGAATCTGGTAAAGACTCGCTTCCAGCCCGAGGCGTTTCCGGACGATGGCGATGAGCACGTAAATCGAGACAGCGATCCAGATCTGCGTCTTGACGGCGTTCTCGCTGGTGCCGTAAAACGAGTTGATTCGCAGATGTTGCTTGATCCACTTGAAGAACAACTCAATCTGCCAACGCGACTTGTAGATGTGGGCGATGGTCAGCGCCGGGAGCGCGAAGTTGTTGGTCAGAAACTTCAGCCGCTTGTTCGTCCGGGCGTCGAAGTAACTGACCCTCCGCAACGGGTCGGGATAGGCTTGGGCCGATTCGATGGCAGCCAGTATGACGGTCTGATCCGAGCGCAAGCCCGTGGATTTGTCGACGGGATGCGAGTAGCGCCGTTGGAGCAAGATGTTCTTCTTGGTTCGCACGACGAAGAACGACGAGCAGAGAGTGAACACGAAGAGGCGTTCGAAATCGACGTAGGCCCGATCCATGACGTAGAACGCGCCGGCCTCCGGGCCGATCTCGTCGAGGATGTTGATGTCGTGCACTTTGCCTCCAGTAATGCGGATGAACGTGGGAATATTGCCGTGCAGATCCAGCAGCGTGTGCATCTTCACGGCGGCTTTTTGCTTGCGGAATCTCGCCCACGGAAACAGCGACAGGCAGAGGTCGATTGTTGTCGAGTCGAGAGCGTACAGAGTCTGGTCCAAGTCCACACCGATCGGGTCGTGGGCATATAACGGCCGTGCCATGCCAATCAAGACCTGCGCGAAGTCCGCGTAGATCCGCCAGTCGCGCGACTCGTTCGCGTCGGCCAGTGTCGAGCGCGCTACCCTGCCGCGGAATCCCATGTGGTAGAGTTTGCCGTGCATCGAACGCAGGCACGTCTCGATGTCGCGGAGGCTTGCCCGATAGGTCAGCTGGGCGAATGCCATCGCAAGAAACTGATCCCAGCAGGAGAAACTTTTCAGATAGGAATCGCCGCGGTAGCGCGATACACATTTCTGAAACTCTTTGCTCGGTAGGTGCTCGATCAGTTGGGAGAAAACCGTACGGCCAAGGTTCATCCCTCATTGTGCCGCGTCCGGATGCTCCGTTCAGGCGACCATTTGCGGCCTCGGGATTTCAAATCGTTCCCGGGCAAAACAGGCCATAAGACATTGAACGGTCGAGACTTACCGTCCGATGGCGCGACTTTCCCCGGACAGCACTGATATGGACAATATGGACACATCTGCCTACGGTGAAAGAATGGGTGCGTACAAATGGATCACCAAGGCCATTGCTTTGCTTAAGCCAATTACGCGACTACGAGAAGATTGTGTCTACGCGGTGGGGCTAAAAACGAATACAGTGGCAAACCGTTACCCGTCATGGCTATATTGGTGCGATTAACTCGCTTCATAGCTTTTCGCTAAGAGCTTCTCCTTACGGGTCCAACGCGAGCGCCGAAACCCTTGGTACAACTCTGCTGGGTGGCACATTCTCCACCACCACAATCGGTCCCGAGTGACGAAGATCTCAAAGCAGCCGAGAAAGCTAGGGCCCAGCCAACATTCCAAATTGTTTGTTCCTCGTGCGCACGCAGCAGAAAGTCGAAACGAGACCTCAAAACGGGGAATGTCGGGCGCAGGGCACCAAGACGAGAGGTACCGCGTGGGTTGCCCGCCCACTGTGACTCGCAGATCCTCTGGCCGATTCGAATTCTCCAGGGACACTTTCAGTATTTTCGAGGAGACAGTCCGTCCGCAGCCCAAAAAGATGCCGTCGCTAACCGAAACGATTTTTGGATTCTCGGCTCCTGGCGGGACCACTCGAACGACGCCCTCGCGCTCCACCGGTGTACCCAGCCAGGTCAATCTGACCGGATGCCGGCCAACCGACAGGCCTGCTGGCAAAGATACGGTCACTCGTTGAAGCCCGTTTACCGGCATCGGATCGATGCGAGTCAACGTCGCTTTTCGCCCGCTTACGAAAACCTGTAGGGTATTCAGGTCAGCAGAAGGAGGCAACCCATCGAGCCACAGCGCAGCAGATGCGAAACGTCCGCGAGCGGGCACCTCAGGCAACGACGAGCCTGCCGCGGTGATTTCACGGATCGCGATGTGCACGGATTGGGTGGCGATCTCACAAATTGTCTGTTGCCGCCTAGCGGACGGCTTGACAAACGTTGCCCACATATCCCGCCTGCCTACTCCTTCAAGGGCAAGCAACTGTAGGCCACTTTCTCGCGCAAACGCGGCAATCTCACCTGCTTCAAGGCGGACGCCGGCCCACGTATCATACTTACCGATCGTTTTCCGCATGCCGTTGAACTGTAGGCGGGCAACACCGCCCGTCTTGAGTACACGGCGCGTTTCTTTAACGCAATTCAGGACAATTTCGCTACTTGGAATGTGTTGAAACACGGCGTAAGAATAGACGAAGTCGAAATACTCACCGTCAAATTGCGCCAAATTCGTGCCGTCCGAGACGTGGACGTAGGTGTGAGGGACCCCAGCGAGGTTACGTTCCGCCAATCGCGCCATCTCGGTGGACACGTCGACTCCGTGGATTTCACTAAAATGCCGGCTCATCGGCAGCATTAGCCTGCCAGGCCCACAGCCAATCTCCAATGCGCGGCGCCCGTTGCTGCCGGCTGCGGGGGACAACCTGCCGAGTTCCTTTTCCAGACCGACGACGACCTCCTCGGCACCAGCCAAAAAGTCCTCCCAAGACTGGCTCCGTCTTCCCAGGGCGACGTAGAATTGCACATCGGACCGCGCTCTCCGGTTCCAGTCGCGCCGCATCCTGCGTGAAACAGAGATCACCTGCGAAGACATTGCTTGGTCGTCGTGACCGAGTTTATCGTATTTCTCCATCTGCTTGGTCAGATCCGGCTAGGCTCTACACGGGGAGAGGACTCCCTGCACAAACCGATGCAGCGCGTCTTTGTGTGTCTCGATAGAAAACGTCGCCGCCGCCTTAGTTGATGGTCGCCTGCTTACGAGCCTTGTTGCCGCCGAGGAATTGAGAAACTCCACCCAATCTCGCGCCCGGTCCAGCAGCATGATGGCTGGATCATCGTCCAGCGCGAGGCCACGCGCGGCGTATCCGGTCGCCAGCACCGGCATTCTGTTGTAGATCGCTTCCGCGAACTTCACACTAACTCCGCCCCCCGAGAACTCAGGGCAGATCAAGATATCACATCGCCGCCAGACTTCGCTGATTGGGTCGACAATGCCGTGTTTGAGAATACACGGATGGTTCGGTGCGATGCCTTTGCTGTGCTGCCCAAACAGGTGCAGTCGGATCGCACCATTCGTGCTCGGAAATACCTTTTGCAGGAACCAGCGCAAGCCTGCCTGGTTCGGCCACCATGCGAAGTTGCCAACATAGCCCAGCTCCAAGATCCTTCCTCGTATGCGACTCGGTCGTTCGGGAAGTGTATATTCGAAAAGCGGTGGGACCGTCAGCGCGTTCAATCCTGCGTGCGACCGCGCTGCGTACGTCGCATCATCCCGCGAGAGGAACAGCACATTGGTCGCGCGGCGGAATCCCCCCAGTTCCAGGTCGTGCAGTCGGCGGCAGTCCCACTCCAGCAGAGCTTGTAGTGGTCGCGGTTTCCAGCGGAGGGCATGAATCTGGGACTCGAACAGCTTGTGCTCGATGTTGTGTGCCACCAGAAGCCGAGGAATCGAATTCGGTAGGTAGTCCATCAACCAGAGCAGGTCATTGCCATTCAGTATGACGAGCTGGAATACATCGTTCCTAACCCGCTCTTTCACCTCTCGAAGGAACCGGCGCGAGTGCATGAACAGAGCCTTCGAAGGAAGGGTCGATACCGCAGCGCCGAGGAGGCTTCTCAATTGTCTGATATGCCGCCATCTCGTTGTCTTGTTTCGCACAGGCACGAGTTGCACTTGCGCTGCAATAGGTCGCTCGGCGAGCGCTCCCACTAGGCCTCGTGTCACTGTGGACGCTCCGTTGTATTCGCCCGCGGTATTCACTATCGACGGCATCAAGATCCGAGGTACGCCGGTGCAGTAGGCCGGAACGTCCAAAAATGTGCTTGTAGAACAAGCCATTGATCGTTTCTCCGTCAATGTTCACGCTTCCAAGAGGGGTAATCAATCCCCTTCAGCCATTGCCTCAGTCGGGGAGTCGTACATTCCCTAAGTGACTGGAGTCTAGAACAGCGCGAGCCGAAGAAAAGCGGGAACTCAGGTACTATTAATATCCCATAGAGAACTTGCCGAGAGTAAACTGCTGTCGATACCTAGGAGCGAATCCTCTCGAGCGGCAACATGCCACCCTAGAAGTTGCGCACAAGCGGAGATGTTACCTCTGATTTTCAACAGAACTGCACGTCCTGAACTGTAGCTTTCTTGAAAACTACCAGGCCAAAAGCTCCAGCTCCAACAGCCGGCTAGAAGAGATCGCAGATTGTCTCTACGAGTGTGATAACAAAACGCGCGCGGCGCACAGCACAACGCATAACCCTTGACGATTAGCCGCAGCGATATGTCCACATCTTCATAGCTCCGAAGAAAACCTGCAAGTCGTAGAGTCCAACTGATCAGAATAAACTCACAAAAATCCTACAAGGTCTCTTCTAATTTCTCAAGTCAATCGACTTTGCCGGATTGGCATCGCTATCAAAGGCGATCTGGGGTCTCGCGCAGCAGGCCAGGGAGCAGGAACGGCAAATGCTTCACTTCAGATCACTGCTGTCCGGTTAAAAGTCGAATAGAATCAATTGGTTGGGGTCATAGGGGGATTCGTTTGGGGAGTCGGATGGCTGGAGTGCCTGTAAAAGGGGCATTTTTTCGAATTGCGTAACGCTGAGAATCTGTAGAATCTGGTAAAGACTCGCTTCCAGCCCGAGGCGTTTCCGGACGATGGCGATGAGCACGTAAATCGAGACAGCGATCCAGATCTGCGTCTTGACGGCGTTCTCGCTGGTGCCGTAAAACGAGTTGATTCGCAGATGTTGCTTGATCCACTTGAAGAACAACTCAATCTGCCAACGCGACTTGTAGATGTGGGCGATGGTCAGCGCCGGGAGCGCGAAGTTGTTGGTCAGAAACTTCAGCCGCTTGTTCGTCCGGGCGTCGAAGTAACTGACCCTCCGCAACGGGTCGGGATAGGCTTGGGCCGATTCGATGGCAGCCAGTATGACGGTCTGATCCGAGCGCAAGCCCGTGGATTTGTCGACGGGATGCGAGTAGCGCCGTTGGAGCAAGATGTTCTTCTTGGTTCGCACGACGAAGAACGACGAGCAGAGAGTGAACACGAAGAGGCGTTCGAAATCGACGTAGGCCCGATCCATGACGTAGAACGCGCCGGCCTCCGGGCCGATCTCGTCGAGGATGTTGATGTCGTGCACTTTGCCTCCAGTAATGCGGATGAACGTGGGAATATTGCCGTGCAGATCCAGCAGCGTGTGCATCTTCACGGCGGCTTTTTGCTTGCGGAATCTCGCCCACGGAAACAGCGACAGGCAGAGGTCGATTGTTGTCGAGTCGAGAGCGTACAGAGTCTGGTCCAAGTCCACACCGATCGGGTCGTGGGCATATAACGGCCGTGCCATGCCAATCAAGACCTGCGCGAAGTCCGCGTAGATCCGCCAGTCGCGCGACTCGTTCGCGTCGGCCAGTGTCGAGCGCGCTACCCTGCCGCGGAATCCCATGTGGTAGAGTTTGCCGTGCATCGAACGCAGGCACGTCTCGATGTCGCGGAGGCTTGCCCGATAGGTCAGCTGGGCGAATGCCATCGCAAGAAACTGATCCCAGCAGGAGAAACTTTTCAGATAGGAATCGCCGCGGTAGCGCGATACACATTTCTGAAACTCTTTGCTCGGTAGGTGCTCGATCAGTTGGGAGAAAACCGTACGGCCAAGGTTCATCCCTCATTGTGCCGCGTCCGGATGCTCCGTTCAGGCGACCATTTGCGGCCTCGGGATTTCAAATCGTTCCCGGGCAAAACAGGCCATAAGACATTGAACGGTCGAGAC
This sequence comes from Bryobacterales bacterium, assembly GCA_965248205.1. Lineage (GTDB taxonomy): Bacteria > Acidobacteriota > Terriglobia > Bryobacterales > UBA6623. The sequence continues at coordinate 2,470,171 of CBDFIS010000006.1, read as the reverse complement.
TTACCGTCCGATGGCGCGACTTTCCCCGGACAGCACTGACTTCAGATCAGAGGGTCCGGCCTGACGATTTCTCTTGATGCGCACGCTCATTCACAGTATGTTCCGTGTCGCACATAATCATCTTCGGGATGACTGATTGGTTACGATGAACTGGATGGGCGCTTCGACAAGTGCCGACAAATCAATAGCAACCCAAGTGAACGTGTCTGCTCCTGCGGACGCAGACTTAGAGTTGCGCTGGCGATCGTACTTCACGCCGGTCGTTTGGTTTTTCTGGCTGGGGATTTCCGTCTGCCTCACTTGGGGACCGTTCCTGTGGCACCTGGACCATTTCAATAAACTCGCCCCCAATTACCCCAGGCTCATTCTGGCGGTTGTACCCACTCTGGGCATCGCCGCCTCGCTCTACCAATTTGTAAGACGCAGAGGGCTATGGCGTTACGAACCAGTCCTGCTAGCCGCTCTTTTGGCCACCGGCTATCTCGTCTATGAGCCTCTAGCCACACTGATTGCCCTGTGGTTGTTTGCAGCTTGCTATTCCTTCGGCCGATTCTGGCTCAGCCGCTTAGGCCTTGACACGGAATCCCACACCGTATCCATCACTCTTTCCACAGGAATTGGTTTCGGGGCTTTGGTTTGCATTCTTTTCGTAGTGGGTCTGATCCACGGATACTACTGGTGGGTCTTCGTAGCACTTTTGAGTGCTCCTTGCGTGCTGTTTCATCGCCAAACTCGTCTCTTGCCTTACGAGATACGTGGCGTCTTTTTGAAGTGGGCATCCTGCACGGCCCTGCGCAGCCCCGTCATAGGGATCGTCATTGTGTTTACCACGATCTTTCTGGTCTTCACGATGATGGTTGCTCTGGCTCCTAGCACCGCCTCAGTGCTGTCCGGGGAAAGTCGCGCCATCGGACGGTAAGTCTCGACCGTTCAATGTCTTATGGCCTGTTTTGCCCGGGAACGATTTGAAATCCCGAGGCCGCAAATGGTCGCCTGAACGGAGCATCCGGACGCGGCACAATGAGGGATGAACCTTGGCCGTACGGTTTTCTCCCAACTGATCGAGCACCTACCGAGCAAAGAGTTTCAGAAATGTGTATCGCGCTACCGCGGCGATTCCTATCTGAAAAGTTTCTCCTGCTGGGATCAGTTTCTTGCGATGGCATTCGCCCAGCTGACCTATCGGGCAAGCCTCCGCGACATCGAGACGTGCCTGCGTTCGATGCACGGCAAACTCTACCACATGGGATTCCGCGGCAGGGTAGCGCGCTCGACACTGGCCGACGCGAACGAGTCGCGCGACTGGCGGATCTACGCGGACTTCGCGCAGGTCTTGATTGGCATGGCACGGCCGTTATATGCCCACGACCCGATCGGTGTGGACTTGGACCAGACTCTGTACGCTCTCGACTCGACAACAATCGACCTCTGCCTGTCGCTGTTTCCGTGGGCGAGATTCCGCAAGCAAAAAGCCGCCGTGAAGATGCACACGCTGCTGGATCTGCACGGCAATATTCCCACGTTCATCCGCATTACTGGAGGCAAAGTGCACGACATCAACATCCTCGACGAGATCGGCCCGGAGGCCGGCGCGTTCTACGTCATGGATCGGGCCTACGTCGATTTCGAACGCCTCTTCGTGTTCACTCTCTGCTCGTCGTTCTTCGTCGTGCGAACCAAGAAGAACATCTTGCTCCAACGGCGCTACTCGCATCCCGTCGACAAATCCACGGGCTTGCGCTCGGATCAGACCGTCATACTGGCTGCCATCGAATCGGCCCAAGCCTATCCCGACCCGTTGCGGAGGGTCAGTTACTTCGACGCCCGGACGAACAAGCGGCTGAAGTTTCTGACCAACAACTTCGCGCTCCCGGCGCTGACCATCGCCCACATCTACAAGTCGCGTTGGCAGATTGAGTTGTTCTTCAAGTGGATCAAGCAACATCTGCGAATCAACTCGTTTTACGGCACCAGCGAGAACGCCGTCAAGACGCAGATCTGGATCGCTGTCTCGATTTACGTGCTCATCGCCATCGTCCGGAAACGCCTCGGGCTGGAAGCGAGTCTTTACCAGATTCTACAGATTCTCAGCGTTACGCAATTCGAAAAAATGCCCCTTTTACAGGCACTCCAGCCATCCGACTCCCCAAACGAATCCCCCTATGACCCCAACCAATTGATTCTATTCGACTTTTAACCGGACAGCAGTGGCACCGCCTAATGCAATGCGTTCCCATCTACCGGCGATCCGCTACTATGCCTCGGAGCACGCCCTGCTGCCTGTTCCCTTTCTCGACTACTCTTACTTCCCACAATCCGTGGAAAGTCTCATGACCTTGGCTTACTCCTTAGGCGGACAGCCCGCTGCGCAAGTCGTGAACCCCCTTTTCTTTGCACTCACCCTCCTGTTGGCGTTTGCAGTGGCGCGTGTTTGCAAGATCGGCCCCCTGCCCGCCACCATCGGCGTGATCCTGGGAGCCACGATTCCCTTTCTCCATTGGTCCGGCAGCGTGTCCAAGAACGACTTTGGCTTGGTCTTTTTCCAGCTGGCTGCACTGTTCTGCTATCTCCGGGGAAGAGGCTCGGAAAACCCAAACTGGCTGCGAGTTGGCGTCTTTTTTGTGGCTATGAGTTTCAGCGTAAAACATGTGGCCTTGTTTGGGGCGATTCCGTTGGCATTGTTGTATCTGGAGGCTGTCCGCCACCGACCCCGGCCTTGGCGGTTGGCCGCTTCCCTGACGCTGATCTTCGTGACCTTTGGACTCTTTTGGCATGTCCGAACGTTTCTGCTTACAGGAAACCCGATCTACCCCCAAGGCCTCCAATCGGCGACACAACAATGGCCCCCCCTGAGAGGAACGCGCTCGCCTCTTCCGCTCTTGTACCTCGAATACCCCTGGATCGTTCATTTCGCTGGGCGCATGTCGTTTGAATCTCCTTCCTCGAATCCGTGCGGGATTTTTCTCATCGTCTTTTGCCCTCTTTGGTTCTTGGTCCGCGGAAGAAGTCGACAGTGGCAAGAGCGGGCCTGCCTGTTGTTCGTGGCTGTGTACTTGCTCTATTGGGGGTATATTTGGGGGGTTGTGCGTTTCGCCATCGTGCCTTTTCTGTTGTTGTGCCTGTTTACGACAGCCCGGCTGATGGGCTTTTACGATCGTTCGCCGCGATTCGTTCGGGCGTCCCTGCAGGCAGCCCTAACCTATACTTTCCTGTTCGCCATGCTCGTCGTGATGTTAATTGAGATCCCTGCACCACTGCTGCGCTTGTTTGCCGGCCAGTTGGAGGAGGAAGGTTACCTCCGCGACGCCGTCGCCAGCTATAGATCGTTGGAATCTTTGCACGATCGCGCCGGACCAGATGATCTGATCCTCAGCGTGAAGGATTGCGCCCGCGGATATGCCCCAGATCCCGGACGCTTCCGATGCGGTCTCGGGAAAGACCGGACGGACTTTGTACAACGCGAGCTCCGCGAGCGAAGTTACTCCTTCTTGATTGTTCCGACCGACTTCGGAAAAAACATCGTCCAAGCGTTGAACGGCACCCACGCTCTCGATCTGTCTCATACCGATCGAAATTTCTCGGTATACCGAATCCGCCGGACTGCCGCGCCGCGCAGAGAACGTCAATGATTCGCTATGCGGCCTACAAACGGGTCATCGAGTCAGGCCGCTACATCCTGGGGGCCGAGGTCAAGGCGTTTGAGACGGAATCTTGTTCCTTGCCCGACCAACCCTTTTCAGGATCATTCTTGGATTGGAAAATGCTCAAGCGAGAGCGCCCCGCGACGTTTCCGCGGTTTCCTCATCCCTTTGGCGTCAACCCGCCGGGATCCCTTCATTGAGAGAGCTTCCTTGTTGGGTCCGCCTCCGGCCCAGCTTTCAAGGTGCTGAGCGCGACCGACTAATTCACGTACCGCTCGCCGGCGACCCATCCGTCTAAGAATTTGAGCGTTGTACAATGGGAACCGGATTTCAACGCGCGATGAGTGACCAGCCGCTGCCAGATCCAGTTCGGCGCCAAGAAGAAGACAATCTGACCTTCGACGAAAGGGTCAAGCCGGCTACCTGGAAGGAGCGGCTGATGCGTCCGGCGACGCTCGCGGCACTCACCCTGGGAGCGGCGATCCTAACCGGGCTAATCGTTCTCGAGCTGGGGCGCTTCGAACTTCAGCTTCCTCCCCCCACCGTTTCCTACATGCTGCTCCCCAACGAAGGTAAGACTGACGGGCTGCCGATCGCAATCAAACTCAACCAACTCGCGGTCTTCATGATTAGCGACCCGCTAAAACAAGGCTCGGGGGCAACGCGGGCGAAAAACATCGTGGAACAGCTCCAGCCGGCCCTCACGGCTGCCGCCGAGGATCCCGGAAAGACAATTACGATCGACGCCGAGTCTTACGAGCTGCCGGCGATCGTACTCTCAGAATCCGACGGTACAGACAAGCAAGTCCTCTTGCGAATGATTCCAGCGGATATGGTATTGGCTGGTGAAACCGACGCCAAGCGGCTGGCGCGGGTTTGGGCGGAACGCCTGACCGACGCGATGAAGGTTCTGGCGTTCGCCGAAGCCCCGAAGTTCAGCACCGGCACCGAGTTCGGCAATGCCCTGAAAGCAATGCGCGCCAATGCCGTTACCCCGCAAGGCATCGTTACCAGAGACTCCCTCGTGGCGGCGTTCGCCGGCCTAACCGAGCAGGAACGGCTGGCGCTGGAAACCTTGCCGGTTAGATCGCCTCCCACCGAACCGACTCCGGATTCAGGGCAGTGAGTCAACCAAGCGGCTGATTTCCTCTTCGCCGGCGTAGAAATGAGGCGAGGTTCGGATCCACCCAACGCGCTGCGCCGCCACAATTCCCTTGTCCGCCAGTGCCGCGACAGCGGACTCGGAGCTCACGCCCTGCTTCCGGAAGCTGACAATCCCTGAGCCATCTCTGTCCTCGCGGGGCGTCATTAGCTCGTACCCTCGCGAACCCACACCGGTGACGATTTGCGCCGCTACTCGATGGAGCTTGTGCTCGACCGCCTCCACACCGATCTCGAGGAAGAGCTCGATCGCCGCCTGTAGCCCGCGGCAGCCGAGGGTGTTCAGGGTGCCACACTCATAGCGCGAGGCCCCGGGTCGCAAAGCTGGATCGTAGCTATGGGACTGCCAGCCCTCGACATTGCTCCAGCCGAACTCGACAGGTGCGACCTCGGGAATCAGGTCCCGATCGACGAAGAGGATTCCGCAGCCTTCCGGCCCTAGGAGCCACTTGTGCCCGCCCGCTGCCAACGCGTGGATCCCGCTTCGCTTGACGTCAACGGGGAAAGGCCCCAGTCCTTGGACGGCGTCCACAACTAAAAGGCACCCGCGCCGGCGACAAATTTCTCCCACCGCATCCAGATCGACGCGGAACCCGCTCACGTACTGCACGAAACTCAGTGACAGTAGCCGCGCCCCTTGGCAGGCCCGGTCGAGCTCGTCTAACTCCACTCGGCCTTGATGAAGCTCAAGCCAGCGAAGCTTGACACCGCTGCCTTCGAGCTGCAGCCAGGGGAAATAGTTGGCCGGGAATTCACCCTTGATCCCGACCACAACGTCTCCCGGGCGCCACGGCAAGCCGTTGGCGATGATCGCTAAGCCCTCGGATGTGTTCTTCGTAATGGCTATCTCATCCGGACCGGCCGCCAGCAATCGCGCCGCCGCCGAGCGGAGACCGCTGTAGCACCGCGACCAGCTTGAGGCATGGGCGGTCCCGTTGAGCATGACATCCTCGGCGAAGTCGTTCATGGCCCCAACGACGCGTCGCGGTAGAGGGGAAACGGAAGCGTGGTTTAGATAAATGTAACTTTGCAGTAATAGGGAATTCCGAGCGGTAGACAGACAGGTCCATCGTGTTTTAGGGTAACGGAAGCGAGATCCGGAGGCGTTCGCCCGCTCGATTAGATGTTGTTCTGGGACTCAGTGGGGGTATACTGAAACTGGGAGCGTAGTTCTCTAGCTGTCCGCTTGCAGGGAGGTTCTGAAAATGACGACCCGTACAAGATCCTTTGCGCTAATGCTCGTCCTAGCGTTGGTGATCCCATTCTCCGTCGCCGGCAAGACAAACGAAACGACAACCAAGAAAAAGCCCAAGAACAAAAAGCAAGACGTCGAGGCGATCGGTGACCGCAATGTCGGGAAGGGCATGAACTTCTACTCGCTCCAGAAGGAAATCGCCATGGGCAAGCGGATGGCCCAACAGATCGAGCGGCACGCCAAAATCGTGGACGACCCGACGATCGCCGAGTATGTCAACCGCGTGGGGCAGAACCTCGTCCGGAACTCGGACGCCAAGGTGCCCTTTACCATCAAATTGATCGACAGCCAGCAGGTCAACGCCTTTGCGTTGCCGGGGGGGTTCTTCTTCGTCAATTCGGGTTTGATGCTGCGAGCCGAAAGCGAATCAGAGCTGGCCGGCGTTATGGCCCACGAAATCGCACACGTTGCAGCGAGGCACGGCACCCGCCAACAGACGCGCGGGCAGGTCGTCAGCTTGGCGACGATTCCCCTCATCTTCATGGGGGGCTGGACGGGATTCGGCATTCGGCAGGCGGCTGGTTTCGCGATCCCCATGGGGTTCCTGAAGTTCAACCGTGGCTTTGAGGAAGAAGCTGACTTCCTCGGGTTGCAGTACTTGTACAAGGCCGGCTACGATCCGACTTCTTTCATCGATTTTTTCGAAAAGATGAAAGCCGATGAGAAGCGGAAGCCCGGCACGATGGCTAAGCTCTTCGCCAGTCACCCGCCGCACGGCTCCCGCATTACGAAAACGCAAAAGCACATCGACCAGCTGTTGCCGAGCAAGTCGGAATACGTCGTCAGCACGTCGGAGTTCCTCGACGTCAAAGAGCGACTATTCGCCCTTACACGCCGCACGAAGGAAGCACGAGAAGACCCCAACCGCCCGCGCTTGCGGAGAACCACCTCGGGCGGCACGATTCCCACCGAAGATAGCGAAGATGAGACCGGCGCCGAGGGAGACGAAGACGACGATCGCCCGACCCTGAAGCGGCGCTAGCGTCGCTTCACAGTGGTTCTGAAGATACGCCTTCGGGTTGCGGTGGGGACTGTCACACCACCCAGTTTTCCCTTTTTGCGCCGGAAAGTAGCTAGCGTCGCTTCGCAGCAGTTCTGTTAATCATCTCCTTCCGGAAGGGCTAGTCTCAATACCGCTCACTTAGTGTGCTTTAGCCCCCGCAGGGGGCGTAGGATAATAGCCCACGGTGGAGCCGTTAGGCGAAACCGTGGGTTCGGTATGCACAAGTGAACAAGCCCCGGAGGGGCGCAGGAAATACTCATCACGGCACGGGTTCTACAGCTTTTCCTCACTCCTACCAGGGCTTGTCAGTGTGTTGGTTCCCGCCCGGGGTTCTGCCCGACAGCTCCAGCCTGGGCTACTCTCCTACAGCGCTTCGCGGGCTCGCTTGTCCTACCTGACAAGTATTGTAGGCTAGCCTCGGGCACTTCCCTCGCCGTTCCTACCGTCGCGCGAACTCGCTGTGCTTCCTGCCAAACTGCCAGTAAATCAGCAGTCCGATTCCTAGCCAGACGACGAAACGAATCCACGTCTCCAGCGGCAGTCCCAGCATCAACAGAAAGCAAGCGCCGATCGACAACAGCGGAACAGCAGGGACCCCCGGTACGCGAAACGAGCGCTTCCTTTCGGGTTGGGTCCTGCGAAGGATAAGGACGCCCGCAGATACGACCGCAAAGGCGAACAGCGTTCCAATACTCGCCAGGTCCGCGAACGTACCGATATCCCACACCCCAGCCGGAATGCCGACGAACAGCCCCGCTACCCAGGTGCTGACGTGCGGCGTTTTGTACTTGGGGTGCACACTCGAAAATTTGGCAGGCAGCAAGCCGTCACGGGACATCGCGAACCAAATACGGGCCTGCCCGTACTGGTAGACCATCAATGACGAGATCATCCCGACTACGGCTCCTACCCCCACCACCTGCCGAATCGAAGTGAATCCGAGCGCCTTCAAAGCATTGACGACCGGGGCCGCGTTCCCGAGCTCTCGCCAGTTCATGATGCCGGTTAGAACCACGGCAACCGAAACGTAGAGCACGGCGCACGCAACCAACGTGGCAACGATACCGATCGGAAGGTCGCGCTGCGGATTGCGGCACTCTTCGGCGGCGGTTGAGACCGAGTCGAAGCCGATGTAGGTAAAGAACACGATCGCCGATCCTGTGAGCAACCCCTGAAAGCCATTCGGGAGGAACGGATCGTAGTTCGCCGGATCAATGGCTCGTGCCGCTCCGAAGACGAAGATCAGGATCGCAGCCACCTTGATCAGCACCATGACGTTGTTCGTTCGTGAGCTTTCTCGCACCCCGCGCACGAGCAGGACTGTGAGAACCATCAAGACCACAAAAGCGGGCAGATTGAAGATGGCTCCGGTGTATTCGCCGGACTCAATGGGTGGCCGACTCAATGCTGCGGGCAAGTGAAAACCGAACAGGCTATCGAGAAGATCGTTGAAGTAAGCGGAGAAGCCGACCGCGACCGCCATGTTCGAGACCGCATACTCGAGAATGAGGTCCCAGCCGATCATCCAAGCAACCAGCTCACCTAGCGTGGCGTAGGCAAACGTGTAAGCGCTGCCCGCGACCGGGATCATCGAAGCCAATTCGGCATAGCACAGCGCGGCAAAGCCGCAGACGAGCGCCGTCAGTAGGAACGACAGCGAGATGCCGGGACCGGCACCCGGCCGTCCGAAGGTCGAAACGGCGCCGCTACCATGGAGGATCAAATCCAGCAGCGGCGCTTTTACGATTGACGGAACAGAGACTGATTCTCCAGCCGCCGCCGTTCCCGTCAACACGAAGATTCCCGTACCAATGACCGCCCCGATTCCCAGACCGATCAGGCTCCAGGGACCCAGCAGCCGCCGTAAACGTCGGGCCGGGTCCTCGGACTCCTTCACCAGCCGGTCAATGCTTTTGGTGCGGTAAATCTGGCGCATTCCCTGAGATCACCATCATAACCGGGGCCGACGGCCTGCGCCAGATGAGATCCCCCGCACAGGTCGGGGCGGATCACCGTGTCGGCCCCGCGCCTTACGCCTTGCCGCTCCTCGGTCCCCAGTGAATACCTTCCAACTCACAAGAAACAGCCCATGCTGGGCACTCTGCGCGGGCCACCGGCCCGCCGGGACGACCTCCCGTCGAGGTGCAGATCGCTTTTTCCTGTCCGGATTCTGACTTGAAACATTTGTCAGGGCAAATGTTTCAGAGTATAATCGGGGCCAGTGCTGTCCGGGGAAAGTCGCGCCATCGGACGGTAAGTCTCGACCGTTCAATGTCTTATGGCCTGTTTTGCCCGGGAACGATTTGAAATCCCGAGGCCGCAAATGGTCGCCTGAACGGAGCATCCGGACGCGGCACAATGAGGGATGAACCTTGGCCGTACGGTTTTCTCCCAACTGATCGAGCACCTACCGAGCAAAGAGTTTCAGAAATGTGTATCGCGCTACCGCGGCGATTCCTATCTGAAAAGTTTCTCCTGCTGGGATCAGTTTCTTGCGATGGCATTCGCCCAGCTGACCTATCGGGCAAGCCTCCGCGACATCGAGACGTGCCTGCGTTCGATGCACGGCAAACTCTACCACATGGGATTCCGCGGCAGGGTAGCGCGCTCGACACTGGCCGACGCGAACGAGTCGCGCGACTGGCGGATCTACGCGGACTTCGCGCAGGTCTTGATTGGCATGGCACGGCCGTTATATGCCCACGACCCGATCGGTGTGGACTTGGACCAGACTCTGTACGCTCTCGACTCGACAACAATCGACCTCTGCCTGTCGCTGTTTCCGTGGGCGAGATTCCGCAAGCAAAAAGCCGCCGTGAAGATGCACACGCTGCTGGATCTGCACGGCAATATTCCCACGTTCATCCGCATTACTGGAGGCAAAGTGCACGACATCAACATCCTCGACGAGATCGGCCCGGAGGCCGGCGCGTTCTACGTCATGGATCGGGCCTACGTCGATTTCGAACGCCTCTTCGTGTTCACTCTCTGCTCGTCGTTCTTCGTCGTGCGAACCAAGAAGAACATCTTGCTCCAACGGCGCTACTCGCATCCCGTCGACAAATCCACGGGCTTGCGCTCGGATCAGACCGTCATACTGGCTGCCATCGAATCGGCCCAAGCCTATCCCGACCCGTTGCGGAGGGTCAGTTACTTCGACGCCCGGACGAACAAGCGGCTGAAGTTTCTGACCAACAACTTCGCGCTCCCGGCGCTGACCATCGCCCACATCTACAAGTCGCGTTGGCAGATTGAGTTGTTCTTCAAGTGGATCAAGCAACATCTGTGAATCAACTCGTTTTACGGCACCAGCGAGAACGCCGTCAAGACGCAGATCTGGATCGCTGTCTCGATTTACGTGCTCATCGCCATCGTCCGGAAACGCCTCGGGCTGGAAGCGAGTCTTTACCAGATTCTACAGATTCTCAGCGTTACGCAATTCGAAAAAATGCCCCTTTTACAGGCACTCCAGCCATCCGACTCCCCAAACGAATCCCCCTATGACCCCAACCAATTGATTCTATTCGACTTTTAACCGGACAGCAGTGAATCGGGGCAATGCATCTCCGGCAAGTGCCGAAGGGATGCTGATGAGCCAACGGCAATCTCTTCGCTGACTCATCTGTAAGAAAGGAATCCCATGACCAAATCTCAGCTTGTCGACCAACTGACAGAAGGCGGACAGCGCAGCAAGAGTGAAACCGAGCAGATCGTCGATCTAGTGTTTGCAGGAATCAGCAAAGCGCTGCAACAGGGGGAGGGCCTGGACGTGCGGGGTTTCGGAAGCTTCAAGCTTCGCGACCAGAAGGCCAGGCAGGGCAGGAACCCAAGGACGGGCGAGGCGTTACTCATCCCGGCCAAGCGGGTGGTGGTATTCAAGCCCAGCAAGCAGTTATCCGCGCAGCTTAACGGTGCTGAAGCGGCCGCAGCTGACGTTTCTACATAGTCCGAGCAGCGGTCCGACCCGCATTCTGCCGCAACGGAGTTCGTGAGCGTCAGCTTGTAGCAGCGGACGTGTGAGCGGGCGGGCTCCCGCATCTCGCGGTAACGGTCAGTCGCCGTCCAAGTCCTCGGTGGTTGAACACCGTCAATTCCCAGCTAGTGGCTGCTACTCGACAACCGCACGAGTTCATTCTCCGTCCAACGGACTCACTTGAAAAAGGCCAGCCGTTCTACAGCTGGTGGGGACTTCGTTCTTCGATCCGTAGGGGCACGGCATGCCGTGCCCAAAGGCCGCCGTTTTACCGCTGGTCGCCCCTGCACCCCCCGGTGGTTCCTTTCGGCGCTCGGCCCGTCCCGGCGGCCGAGCGGGGTTGGGCTGGGGCAAGTCGTGTAGTCCCTTAGCGCAGGCCTCGGCGGTCGTTTCGCCGAGACTTGCGGCCGTAGCGAAAAATGGGGACTGCCACCCATTCGCTCGCTGTCATGGCCTTCGAAACAAAGGACTCATCCTGAAGCGAATTGGCTGGCTGTACCCGATTTTTCACGATTCCCTTCTTCCCGCCGACGCCTCCTAGCATTCGCTAGGCGGCGTTTTCCTTGCGCTAGGACTGCGCTACGACACGATTTTGGCACGGAAAATCCGGCCTCGAGGACGCTTTTCACCACCCCCGTAAACCTCCGGAGGATGTCCGTTTTTCCGTTGAAAGAGAGCGACTCTCCCCGGTTAATTCAGGCGGCACAGGCCTCCTGGATGTTACAAGGCAGACGATAAGCCGACTCAAGGGCAGCGATGAGCAGCGGTAAGTGGCGATAGCCGCGAATCCGATTCCAGCGACTCTCGGCATACAACAGCGCCGAGCCCACCCAGCGCAAACGATGGTCACTGCCTTGCCAGCGCTTCACTTGCCGGCATATCTCCTGCACCATCGCAAATCCCGATTCGATTGCGTTGGTGCTCGCCAGCGCTTGCCCTAGCCTCGGCGTCACCCGCAACTCCAACAGCGCCAGTGTCTCCTCCAGGCCCTCGGCTAAGCTGCCCGCCGCGCTCGGATTCTCCTCCCTCAACTCGTCGTGCAGTTTGTAGAGAGCTTGCCGCGCATCGGCCGCTTCGTCCTTACCGTACGCCGCCCGCATCCGGAACTTCATCGCCGGGCGCTGCTGTGGCGGCAAATGCTCGCACACGTTGCGGATCTTGTGCACCTGGCAGCGCTGCAAGAAGGCGGCCTCGCCAGCGTAGCTGTAGATCGCCGCGCGGATCGCCTTGCTGCCATCCACCAGGTACAGCCGCGGCTGGTTGAAGTCCACCCCGCGCTCGGCCAACTCGCCCAACAACGCCCGCACCACCGTGGCGTTTTCGGTGGCCCCTTGCCGTACTCCCAGCACCAGCTTGCGCCCACTACGCTCGATCCCGATCGCCACGATCAGATGCTGGCCTTGGAAAATCGTCCCGTCGATGATGATCGCCGCTAGCGACACGTGCTCCAGGGAACGCTTCATCAGCTGCTCGAGTTTGCTGCGGCTGGCCCGTACGAAGTGCTCGCTGATGGTGGACTTCTCCAGCCCATAGGCGTCGGCGAATTGCTTCACGACCTCTTTGTAATGCCGCATCGTCAGCCCGTGCATGATCTTGTGCCAGACGGTTTCCTCGATCAGCGAGGCCTTCTGGAACAGTGCGTAGCTGCCAAGCGGAATCTCGTGGTTGTGCTGGCGGCTGCGCACCCGCGGCCGATCGATAGCCACCCGCCTGCCCGTCTATGATGCAGAAGCCGGATTCGCGGCCCCAGCGGTAGGCTTGGCGGGCGCGGTTGGGTTGGGAGCGTTCTCCGACCAGTTGCTCGACTTCGTCCTCGAGAACCGTTTCAATGAACACTTTTCCCACCCTGCGCAGCAACTCGCCGAGGCTTTGCTCAAGCAGTTCGGCGACGTCGGCGGTAGGGAAACTCAACTGCATGGGTTCCCTGCGAGAGGCCGTCCAGGACTGAAACCTTTCGACCGCTCGTTGCTTTCGGATCTGATATCGTTTCTTCATGCGACTCTCCTTATATGGGATTTCAGACATCTCGGAGCCTACCACGGCTCCCGGGAGAGTCGCTCCTTTCTACGATCTTCCGGACATCCTCACCTCTTGTGCCACCTGCCCGACCCAAACGCGCCGTCCGGGGGTGGTGACGAGTACACCGCCACCCTCTTGGGCTCCAACGTCGTGCCGCCGGTCGATACCACAAGGACCGGGAACTGCGTAGGTGAACTGCTCAGCGGTAACCTGCTTCAGATTGTCTGCACTCACAACGTCCCGAACGTCATACGCGGTTCCTACCGCCTAGGTGCGGCCGGGCAGGAAGGTCCGGAAATCTGGAGAGACGCTTTTGGTCCGACGCCGGTCGGGTTTGACTGCTTCCTCGACCAGGACGAACTGGAAGCGCTGCTTGACGGCGGCACGTACATCGAGCTCAACACCATCAGTAATCCGAACGGAGAAGTCCGTGGGCAGGTTAACCCGCTCGCACCGCCATCGCTCGGCATGTGCGACCCCGGCGACGCGCCCGACGGCCTGCTGCCCTATACCGACGGCGCCTACCAAGGGCGAGCCAGTTTGAGGATGCGTTCCCCTACCTGGGGACGCCTTGCCCCGGCTCGCCAAGCGAGGCGCGGCCTCGCACCGCCAACCTGATTGACGATAACTTGGAGCTGGTTGAGCCGTTCGAGCCGACGGACGCCAGCGGCTTTTGCAAGATGTTGCAGATCCTAGCGGGTTTCCAATTCGGCTGCAACTTCAACGTCACGAATCCGCTGGCCGTTAGGATTACAAAGGACGGCCCGGACGGCGAAACTCTTTGGGTTTTCGATCTTGTTTCGGATCCTCTAGGGTCGCCCGGAATCCTTCGAGGGTTCTTCCGGGTTTCTAGTGGGCGAGTGGGGCTCGGTGGTAGTCTCGCGGGATGCAAGACCGCGAGCTATACCGCCAGATTCTGGGCATCGAAAGTCCCTGGAAAGTCGTGCGAGTGGAGCTGCGCCGAGCCGACGGCGAAGTCCACGTCTTCCTCGAACACGACGAGCAAGTCCGCTGGCCGTGCCGCCAATGCAGCGCCGTGTGCGCACTCCACGATCATCAGCCCGAACGCCGCTGGCGTCACCTCGACACCTGTCAGTACCGCACGATCCTGCACGCCCGGCCGCCGCGCAGCGACTGCTCCGAGCACGGGCCGCGCGTCGTGCGACTGCCCTGGGCCGAGGCTTCCAGCCGCTTCACCGCGCTGTTTGAAGCTCTCGCGATCTCGTGGCTGAAGGAAGCCAGCCAGCAAGGCATCGCCGAGTTGCTGGCGCTGAGCTGGGACGAGATTCACGGCATCCTGGAACGCGGCGTGCAACGTGGGCTCGAACGTCGCGCGGCAGAGCCGATTCCCTACCTGGGCGTCGACGAGAAGAGCTTCCGCAAGCGCCATCGCTATCTCACCGTCGTCAACGATCTCAACTGCTCGCGCGTGTTGTTCGTCGCCGAGGGACGCCGCCAGGCCAGCCTGGACGGCTTTTGGAAGACGTTGAGCGCAGAGCAACTCGCCCGAGTCGAGGCCGTCGCTATGGACATGTGGGATCCTTATGTCGCCTCGACCCGGGAGCATCTCGACGAATCGGAGAAAAAGATCGTTTACGACAAATATCACATCGCGGCGCATCTGGCGAAGGCGGTGGACCAGGTGCGGCGGGCGGAGAACAAGCGTTTATTGGCTCTCGGCGACGAGCGTTTGACAGGCACGAAGTACGCTTGGCTGCGGCATCCAGCGAACTTTTCCGAGGACGCCTGGCGCGAGTTCCGCGCGCTGCGCGAAAGCGACTTGAAGACGGCGCGGGCGTGGGCGTTGAAGGAAACGGCGATGCGGCTGTTCGACTATCGTCGCGAATCGGCGGCGCGAGCTTTCTTCGAGCAATGGCGCGGCTGGGCGAGTCGCAGCCGGCTGACGCCGATGGTCACCGTAGCGCGGATGTTGACGGCTCGCCTCGAAAACATACTCACGTATCTGAAACACCGCATTACGAACGCGGTCAGCGAGGGGTTGAACTCAAGGATTCAATGGGTCAAGGCCACGGCGCGCGGTTTCCGCAATCAACAGAACTTCATCAACGCCATCTACTTCCACTGTGGGAAACTCGATCTGGCTCCTTCGCCCACTTAAAACCCGGAAGAGCCTCCTCGAGAAGGTTCTCGACGGGACGAACTACGTGGGAAGCGATCCCCTGGAGATCTTCGCCGACGGTTTCGAATCGGGGGACGCGAGCGCTTGGACCACGGTAGAGGGGAATCCCACCAAGATCGGCGGACCGTTTCGATAAGATTAGCAGCGAGCGCCGAGATCCCCGTTTTTTTGGTGTGGCCTATCTGCCCCCCGTCGCGATGCACGGATCGAAGCCGCGAATGCTACTGAGCGGTCATGGCGCCATGGTCGTTACGGAGATTTGGCCTGTGACTAGCGTTCCAGGCTCAGTTGCTTGCCGGCGCACAGCCTTACGAGGGGCGGGTCAGAGCCGCGAACGCCGGTGCGCGGCCATGCTGAGACCGACAGGAGCGGCGCGGGCGCTACGCCGAGGATTCAGAAACGAAACTTGTCGGGTCGAATTTCACGCAATGGACAGGAACCCCCGCGCGTCTCGGCGGCAGCTTCCATTCTACGCCCCACTTCTGTTCGAACGCGAAGCGGTTCTCATTGAAGATTCGATCGTATTCGGCGGGCGGGAGGGCGCCGAAAGATCCCAAGCCGAAATGGTGTACCAGACAATCCTCCGCGCACACGATGCGCAAGCCGGCCTTGCGGATCCGCAACGAGTAGTCGTCGTCTTCGAACATTCCCACCTGAAAACGCGTGTCGAGGGGACCCAGCTCGTTCCAAACCACCTTGGGGATAACAGCGCAGAAAAGCGCCGCCGTCTCAAGGGGGAGAGACAGCCCAAAGTGGCGCCGAGCTAACGAGGCGGCGAATTCTTCCATCTCCGTCATGTGCTCGTACGCGACGTTGATTCTGGCCTCGTTGGACGCCCAGTTGGTTACGGGCAAGACGGCCCCTACACCTGCGTCTGGCCGGCAATGGCGCAAGAGGCGCTCCAGCCAGCCCCAGGTAACGATCGTATCGACGTTCAAGAGCGCGAGATAGTCACCGCGGGCTTGCTCGACTCCCAGGTTGCTCCCCCGTGCGAATCCGGGGTTGTCGTGCTGCGGGATCACTCGAAGACGTGGTTCCCGCTCGACGTACGTCGTAAGCACATCGCGAGTGCGGTCCTGGGACCCATTGTCAACAACGATGATTTCGTAATTAGGGTAGCTGGTGTTTCGTCGGATCGAGTCCAAGCAGGGTGCGATGAAGTCTTGGCTGTTGTGAGTGACGACGACGATCGACGTTAGCGGGAAGGACGCGCACAGCGCCACGTCCATCGCCTGAAAACGCTGTGTCCAGTTGTTTGCCGCGGCAAAGGATCTTCGTTTGAGACTGAGACTCGCCTCGTCTTCGCTCAGGGCGAGGTCGAGCTTGTGAGTGAAATCCCGCGAGTCATCGGCGATGTATATCAGGTCGGAACAGTACCTCAGTTCGGCCATATCTGTTGCTACGACGGGCTTGCCTTGGCTTAGATACTCGTACAGTTTTACGGGGTCCGTCGTGCGTGTGAGGTCGTTGACGAGGAATGGAATGATACAGGCATCGAAGTGACTGAGATAGGAAGGAAGTTCGCTGTAGGCCTGGTGGCCAAGGAAGTGGACGTTGGGTAGCCTACTTAGCCGCGAGACGTAGTTCGTCGCCCGCGTCTGTTCCATCTCGTATCCGCCTATCAGCACGAAGGAGTATTGCGGCCTCGCCTGTGCGACTTCGAACATCAAGTCATAATCGAACCAGTCGTTCAGTGCGCCGAAGTACCCGACGGTGGGCTTCGCAATGCTCACCATCTCTTCGTTGCTCTGGGGCCGCGAGAAGAATTCGTAGTCCACGCCATTGCGAACAAGAACCGGAGGGTTTCCGTCTCGGTGGCGGGCGGCGGTCATTCCCTTCGCGGTGACCACCGAAACGTCACACTCAGAAAACAGCTGCTTCTCCTCGGCCAGATTGAAGGGTCCTATCCTCGGCATGTGCCGCCAGTCGTCCAAACAGTCGTAGAGAACCTTAGCGCCGAAACGCTCCCCCAGACTCAGCCCGATACGCCGCCAGAAAGGCAGCTGCAGCAGCACACAAGATTCCGCAATAGCCCATCCACGATAGAGCTCTTCCAGGCAGGCAACGATACCTGTCGCTTCTTCCGGGCTTAGCCGGTCTTCGAAAATATCGGGCCATTCCGCGCGAAGTCGGACTTCCCACAGGTTTTTTCGAATCTCTAGCGCTTCATACTCATGCGGCGCCGAAAGGGGGAGCCGGCGTCCGGGGCTCACCCAGAACACTCGATGCCCGTTCCGCGCAAACTGACAGGCAAGTTGCTGGGGCCGCTGAAATCGGAAGTCAAAGTCAAAGATTGTGAGAATAATGACGTCGTATTTCCTCAGCGCTGCCGTCTTGGCACCGGCAGCCTTGGCGAGCGAGTCGTCGAGAGACGATCGCTGTAGTTCGACCGGCACGTAGTTCCTCACGTCGGGAAAGCCAAGCTCCAACTCGGCCAGTCCTCCGTTGGGCCGCGTGAGCGAAGATACCCACTTGACAATGGCCGGAATGCCTCGAAGCCCCTGGCGAAACAGCAAGGTGTACGCCTTGCGTAGCAACAGCATGACCTTCCACGCCCGCTGGCTCCGATAGAGGCGTAAACTGGTCTCCAGGTCTCGCTGAAAAGCGCGCACCCCCAGCGCTGTTTGTTCCCGAATCTCGTCGGCTTGGCGCAGCCTCTCGAGTCCGACGGCACGCTCTTCGGCCAGCAATTCCCGGGTTTCGTCGAGTTGACGTTCAGTTTCCAGCAACTGGGCGCTAGCGCTTGCGAGAGTGGAATCCTTCTTGCCCGGGTCGGAGCCTGGGTCGGCAGACGGGGCGCTCTTTTTGACAAGCTTCCAGCCTCGCTCCTCGGGCCGGTGTTGCTCGGTTCCAGGTTCGCCTTTCACCACCGCTCCCTCGTGGAACTCTGGTTGGCCCACAGACACTGTCTCCGACTCCCAGTCGCTTTGCTGCTTGGTTCCCATCTGAGCCTGGCGCAGAAACTCGCTACGCCCGGGCCAGTTTCTTCCGTCCTTGCGAACGCCTTACTGACGGATCGAGCTTACCCCGCCGAGTAGTATAGCTTAGCGGCAGCCCAGATTGATGCGTATTTCCGGCACACAGCTTCGCCCTCGGGGAGGGAGAGTCGGCTCGTGGGTTCATTGGGCTCCCGCGCCACAGGGGTCTTCTTGCCCTGCAGCAGGCCGAACCCGCTAGAGAGTCACCCTGCCGAAAGACGTTCCTGATTTCGAAACCAAGCACCTGCACGGACAGGAGTTTGCCCTGTAGCGAAGCGAGACGACTTGAGGGGACACTCGACTATTTCATTGTAACTCATTGACAATTGGAAGAGTTAGGGCAGCCGTGTCGGAAGATGAAACCGGTGAGGAAGGAGGAGTAGGGTGAAACGAGAGGCCTCCCACACAGCGGCCAGTAACCTACCGAGACACTCCGGCAGACCTACTATAAGCGGCAGTCTGCCCTAATCCGAACATGCTCTTGGTGTGACGCAAGGAATCGCCGTCTTTGTTTGTTGATCGACAAAATCCGCGGGAGACGTGATACGCAGAGATCTCTCCGCCTCTGAAGGGTTACGCTGAAGCCCTATGGCAGCGAGAGCCGCTGGTCGAGGGCGCGGAGAGTTGGCCAGACGCGAAGTGGATTAGCGAGTGGACCAGAGTTCGGAGTGTCCGGAGGAGGACCCGCGGGGCCGACCAGGCTATCGGCCGGACGGCTCACTACGCGAACTTCACCCTGGCTGGCCGAGAAAACGGTTGACTCTGTTTGCCTAACGTGCGATAAAGCTTCAAGAAAGGAGCCTCCCCCATGATGACCTGCAGCGATTGCGATGGGATCAACAGAAGGAGATTTCTTCGAACGGCTGCTCTCAGCGGTGCCGCTCTAGCAACCGGGTCCCTTCGAGCGGACCAGGCTAAGACTTCGGAAACCGTGGTTGCGCAGCTGTACGAAACTCTGTCAAGCGAGCAGAGGCAAAAGGTCGTTTTCCCCTTTGACCACCCACTGCGCTCCAAAGTGGACAACAACTGGTACGTCACGCCGATGAAGATCGGCGAGTTCTTCCGCCCAGACCAGCAGGCCATGATCCGTGAGATCTTCCGGGGCCTGCACAACCCGGAGTTCGTCGACAAGGTTCTTTATCACGTTCAGGAAGACGGCGGCGGCCTCGAGAACTATTCGGTAGCTCTGTTTGGTTCCCCGGGAACCGGCGCGTTCGAGTTCGTCCTCACAGGAAGACACTGCACGAGCCGATGCGACGGCGATTCGGTTGAGGGAGCAGCCTTTGGCGGACCGATCTTCTATGGACATGCCTCCGGGGGGTTTAATGAGAAACCCGACCACCCCAAGAATGTCTACTGGTACCAAGCCAAGCGGGCCAACGAAGTGTTCCAGGCCCTCGATGGCAAGCAGCGTGACATCGCCCTGCTCGGAGACCCCAGAGAGGAGCAGGGTACCGCTACGGTCTCGCTGAAAAGCTCATCCGGGCACCTTGCCGGCATACCGGTATCCGAGATGACTTCGGACCAGCAAGAACTCGTTGAAAAGGTCCTGGCCGATCTGCTCTTGCCCTTCCGCAAGAAAGACACGGACGAGGCGATGAAACTCATTCGCGCCAACGGCGGAGTCGAGGCGCTTTCCATGTCGTTCTACAAAAACATGGACATCGGCCAAGACGGCATGTGGGATGTGTGGCAATTGGAGAGCCCCACGATGATCTGGTATTTTCGCGGCTCTCCACACGTGCATACTTGGGTCAACATCCGGGCGCGTGCTTGACCAGGTTCCGCCCGCTTAGCCGGCCCCCGCAATGTCGCCGACGACGGGAGGGCGTATCCGCTAGCGAAGTTCAGAAGGAGTGTAGAACATGCGAAGGATCTACTTACTGGCTGCATTCATCTTGATCGGCGGCCTGGGGTTGTCGCCGCTGATTTCCGACGGCAGTTCCTCGTCTTACGAAGTTGTCCACGACTGGCCACAGCTGCCGGATGGATTCTTTCTCGCCGCGGTCGGCGGAGTAGGAGTCGATTCCCACAACCATGTTTTCGTCTTCCACCGCGGATCACGACCCATTCTGTGTCTGGACGGAGCCACCGGGAAGATCGTCGCCTCTTGGGGCGATGGGATGTTCGGCAGCGCCCATGGGCTGGATGTCGACGCCCAGGACAACGTGTGGGTCACCGATACGGTACACCATCAGATCACGAAGTTCAGCCACGACGGAGAGCTGTTGTTGACCCTGGGAGCAAAGGGAGTCCCCGGCCTGGACGGCAACCACTTCAACAAGCCGACCGACATCGTGGTGGCTTCAAGCGGAGAGTTCTACGTTTCGGACGGATATGGCAACAGCCGCGTGGCCAAGTTCTCCCCCGATGGGAAATTCCTTCTCGATTGGGGCGACAAAGGTGACGAGCCCGGTCAGTTCGCTACGCCCCACGGAATTGCCGTCGATGATGAAGGAAGGGTCTACGTCGCTGATCGTGCGAACTCGCGCATTCAGGTCTTCGATGCTGACGGCAACTTCCTCAAGCAGTGGCAAAGCAGCGAACTCGGGCGTCCGTGGGGGCTGGAAGTCGGAGATGACGGCCACCTGTACGTGGCCGATGGAGGAGATCTGCATCACACCCCGCCGGGCCGAAACCGCGTTCTGAAGCTGGATCTAGCAGGCAACGTCCTCGCAAAATGGGGTTCCTTTGGTAAGTACAACGGCCAGCTCTACTGGGCGCACGACGTGGCTGTGGCGCCCGACGGGGGCGTTTACGTCGTGGACGTGAGCTTCGGGATGCGCGTGCAAAAGTTCGTCCCAAGATAGCCGGCCCGACCAGGGCTTCACACAGATCGTTCCCATAGACACCTATCGGGCAACTTGCAGTCCTTCAGGCAATTGTTCACACCCGCAAACCCGCCTCGACCGCCGAAACGCGGTGCCTCCTAGCTGACCTCGAGGCGTAATCAGCTCGCTTAACGCACCTCAATTGCTCCCGTGAATCGCAGCCCTTCTACACTTGCGGTCGCCAGCGCCGCCGACGCCCGGTACGCGCTGCCACTGGCCGTCATGCTGAATTCGGTAGGGTCCCACGCCGGGCCGGACGTCAGGATCGAAGCGTATGTTCTTGACGATGGAGTGAGCGCCGAAGACAAACTCAAAGTAGCCGCCTCGGTCCCGGCAAACGTACAGCTCAAATGGAGACAACCGGTTTCCACGTTAACTGGACTTCCGACTTGGGGCCGAATGCCCCTCACGCCGTACCAGAAACTTACAGTCGGGGACTGGATTCCGGAAGGAACGAGCCGTGCGATTTGGCTTGACTGCGATCTTCTCATCCTGGAAGATATCTCGCCTTTGTGGAGTGCCGAATCGGGCAACCATGCTGTCCTAGCGGTCCCGGATCAGCGCGTTCCGCTGGTTTCCTCGCAGTTTGGCGTGGCGGCTTGGCGCGAACTCGGACTGCCGGCCGAAGCGAAATATTTCAATGCGGGCGTCCTCGTAATTGACTTGGCACATTGGCGCGAAGAAGAAGTGTGTCGCCGCGCTCTAGACTACCTAGGCACATACGGAGATAGAATCTACTTCTGGGATCAAGAAGCATTGAACGCGGTGCTGGTGGGGAAATGGGGTGAACTCGACGCATGCTGGAACCGGCACCCTTCGCTGAATCACGTGCTTGGGCGGCAGAGCTTACGTCGGGCGTGCGGACTCGATCAGCATGCACCCTGTGTCAGCGCGATCGTCCATTTTAGCGGACATCTGAAACCCTGGAATCGCTCGGGGAACGGTCCCTACCAAGCCCTTTATCAGCGTTATCTGAATCAAACGGCCTGGGCAGACCAGCGTGCAAACCTCCGCTGGCAAGACCAGATTCTAACCTGGTACGAAACGTCGCATTTGCGGCGTCTTCTCTATCCCACGGAACGCTTGGCTACCATGGCTGAGAGATCTCTAACGCGAAAGTATCCCAAATGAAATCCGGAGCAGCCGGTCTTGTCTGAACCCAAACTGACCGTAGTCTTGCCAACCGATACTTATCCGACCATTCGTCCGGTCATCGACCGCCTGCGGCGGCAAACGGCGAGAGACCAGCTTGAGATCATTCTGGTGGCCCCGTCAGCCGAGGCGGTTGGCGGCGTCATGACCCATCGAGAAGAGTTTGCCGGAATTCGAATCCTGGAAAACCCGGCGACGGATCTCTTGGTAGCCCGGGCGGTCGGAATCCGGGCGGCGACGGCGCCGTTCGTATTCGTCGGGGAGACGCACTCCTATCCACATCCTGGGTTCGTCGAGACTCTTATCGCAGGTTTTTCAGGCCCGTGGTCCACAGTAGCGCCGGCCTTCGGCAACGCCAACCCGAACGGAGTATTGAGCTGGGCAGCATTCCTCTCCGACTATGGGCGCTGGCTAGAGGGCATGCCCGCCCGCGAAATCTCGGTTTTCCCTATCCATAATGGTGGCTTCAAACGCTCCGTGTTGTTGGCGCTGGGTGATCGTTTAGCGCCGGCCCTCGCCCACGGAGACGAATTGTGCATTGCCCTTCGAGCTGCCGGTCACAAGGCTTATTTCGAACCGGCCGCCAAACTGGATCACGTTAATGTGGCGTCCCTACGGCATTGGGTCAGGGAACGTTTCGCGCTCGGAGTTTTGATCGCAAACCATCGCTCGAGCCGATGGCCCCTAGGGCGTCGCGCTTTGTACATATTGGGATCCCCGCTGCTTCCGCTCGTGTTGAGTTGGCGGGTTTCGCCGGGGGTCTGGCGCACCTTGCGGGCGAAGAAGGCGCCGCTCTCCTTAGTATTCTGGATCGGCTTCGGGTTGACTGTGCAGTCGGCGGGCGAGTTGGCCGGCTACCTCGGCGTTTCCACGAGATCCTCCGAGCGCCTCATGTACGAGTACGAGGCGCATAAGCTCAGGTATGCTGGGCCTTCCCCCTGAGTGTGAGGCGGCTGGTGACTCCGCGACTTGCGGACGCGGATCAATCTCTACGAAGAGGAACAGGGACGTGCCAAAAGAGCCGCTCATCTCGTTCGTTCTGGCGAGCAATGGTTACGAGACAATCCGTCCAGTAATCGAATGCTTGCTGCGACAAACTGTGAAAGAACTGTTGGAAGTTGTCCTCGTGACACCCTCTGCAGAAGACATGAGTCCTGCGTTGGCTCATCGTGAGCAGTTTGCTGCCATCAACATCGTCCAAGACCCTGTAGCGGATTTGGCAACAGCACGAGCGGCGGGAGTTCGCGCTGTGACAGCACCATTCCTGTTTATCGGAGAGACCCACTCGTTTCCGCACCCAGAACTGGCCGAGATTATCCTAGATGCATTTGCCAATACCGGCTCGGCCTGTGTCGTTCCTGCCTTTTACAATGCCAATCCACAGGGAGCGCTAAGCTGGCCGGGATACATTCTAGACTACGGTCGATGGGCTGAAGGCTTGCCAGCCGGGGAGATTAAGACCGCGCCTATTTACAACGCCGCCTACCGAAGCCCAATTCTGCTGGACCTCGGTGACGAACTTTCCTCCGCACTCGGACAATCGGACGAGCTGGCGCGCAGGCTGACCGCCCTCGGACAGCGAACCCTGTTCGATTCCAGGGCGCGGATCGGTCATGTGAACGTGAGCCGCCCCTGGCCCTGGGTGATGAATCGATTGCTGGGTGGCAATCTCATCGCCGCCAACCGCTCCCGCCAATGGTCGGTGGCGCGGCGCGTGGCCTACGTCGGAGGCGCCTTTCTGATTCCGATTGTTCTTCTCCGACGGCTTCTGCTGGGGATCCGGCAGACCGTCCGAGGCAAGAGGCTGCCGTTGGGGACGCTCCCAGCCATCCTTATCGGTCTCATCTTGCGGGCCGCGGGTGAAGCGCTGGGTTACGCCGGCCTGCTTTGTGGACGTGCCGCCCGCGGTATGCACCAGTATGAGTTGCACAAGCTGGAGTACGCCGGACCTCGCACAACATGACTGCGAGAGTCGCTAAAGTTCGTTTCGGAGTGATCGGATGCGGGGTAATTGCCTACTGGACTCATCTCCGCGAGCTTAAGAACCTATCCGGCGTGCAGCTTGTCGCCGCATCGGATCCCGACGCAACGGCTCGGCAGCGAGCTAAGCGGCTGACAGGAATAACGGTCTACCCGGATACTTCCGAGCTGTTAGAGCGATCGGATATAGACGCCGTGGTGATCAGTGCTCCGACACATCTTCACTCGGAGCTCGGCATCGCCGCTGCGCGGGCTCGAAAGCATATCTATCTGGAGAAGCCGGTAGCGATGAACGCCGCCGGTGCGCGCAAACTCGCGGAGGCCGTGCGGGCGACCGGCATCCTGGTCGCCGTCGGCTTCAACCGCCGCTGCCACCCGCTTTATTTGCAGGCGCGGGATCTGATCACCGCGGGCGCCGTGGGCAGCATTCGGTCCCTTTCCAGCACCTTTAACGAGCCTAAACCCGACGACGCGATGCCTGCCTGGAAGCGCATTCGCTCGATGGGAGGCGGTGTACTTCTCGACCTTGCTTCGCATCACGCGGACTTGTTTCGCTGGTTCCTGAATGATGAGGTAGCCGAAGTAGACGCACAGATACGCTCGCGGGTCACCGAAGACGACGAGGCGTGGATGCGCGTCACAATGCGCGGCGGCGCTCGGGCGCAAAGCTACTTTTCTTTCCGTGCCGGTCGTGCCGACTTCATCGAGTTTATGGGAGAACATGGCGTCTTACGCGTAGACCGCCACCGCTCTTCCCTTTCTTTGCGGGTCGCGCGGCGTTTCGGCTACGGCGTTCGCAGCAAGTTTGTGTGGCCAACCCGCAAGGTCCTCGCCTCGCGCATCAAGAGGCTCGCCTTTCCGTCCTACGAATCGTCCTACCGGATTGCACTCGAGGAGTTCGTGAAGACGATTCGCGGCGGATCATCCCGCGTCGCGGGGCTGACCGATGGACTGCGAAGCTTGAATATCGTACTTGCCGCCGAGGAGTCGTTCCGAACCGGCCTTCCGAGGGAACCCGCGCAGGAACCATCCTGATGCGAATCCTTCTCATCATCGACTGGAACCGCGGAAGGGGGGGCGCCGAGGCTTACGCTTCCTGGCTGCGAGATGGACTGCGGGCGTCGGGCGACCAGGTGCGGCTACTCACCAGCAGCGCCGGCACTGCTGGAGATGGAGCGGCCGATTACGTCGCCTACGGAACCGAAAACAAGGCGGCTCAGGCTTTTCTGCAGATCGCCAACCCGTTCGCCGTGTCGACCGTTCGCCGCGCGGTGAGGGAATTCCACCCCGAAGTCGTCTGGATCAACATGTTCGCCCACCACCTTTCCCCCGCCGCGCTCCTCGCCCTGGCCAGGATACCGAAGGTCCTGATGGTTTCGGACTATAAGCTTATCTGTCCGATTGGCTCGAAGCTTCTACCGGACGGTTCGCTGTGCCATGACCCCGCTGGTCGTATCTGTACTCGCAACGGCTGCTTGAGCCTGCCGCACTGGTTCCGCGATCAGCCCCGCTACGCACTGATTCGGTCGGTAGTGAAAAAAACGGATCGTATCTTGGCGTGCAGCCGCTCAGTCCAGCGCGAACTGGCGCAAGCGGGACTGAAGTCCGAGGTATTGTACCTGTCGGCGCCGGCCCGCCCACGGGGCTTTGTGCGCCGGCCGAGTACGGAACCTACAATCTTGTTCTGCGGCCGGTTGGAGGTTGAGAAAGGCGTACACCTGTTGATCCGCACTTTCTCACGGCTCCACCGCGAGTTTACGACGACTCGCTTGGTCGTGGCCGGGCGGGGGGCCGAACGCTCGAAGCTGGAAAATCTGGCAGGCTCGCTCGGCGTCGCCGAATCGGTAGACTTCCTCGGCTGGATGTCGCCTCGCCAACTCGAACGCCCATGGTCGCATGCCTGGGCGTCGGTAGTTCCTTCGGTATGGGCCGAGCCCCAAGGGCTCGTCGCCGTGGAGGCCATCATTCGGGGAGTACCGGTTATTGCGAGTTCCGCCGGCGGGCTAGGGGAGATTGTCGAGCACGGAGTCAGCGGACTGTTGTTTCCCAACAACGACGAAGAGGCTCTCCTGAACTGCCTTCGAATGATCGCGTCCGGTTCCGCGTTCCCCGAACACACTCTGGCCGGCGAAGTCGTCAGAAAGGCTGAGGTGAAGTTCAGCATGGGAAGCCACATTGAAAGCATGCGGCGCGTCTTCGCTAAAGCTATCCAAGAGGCAGCGTCGTGACGGAGAGGGCTGTTCGGTACTTGGTTCGCACACCCCGCGATCGGGTAGCAACCACCTGTGCCATCTCACTAGCCAGACCCGCTAGTTGGGCATGCGCCTATACGAATCCAGGCGCTTTGAGCACCACGACGTCGAGCCGCTGATCCTCCGGTGCGAAGCGCCTCAACCACCGGCGGCGCCATGGCCGCTGCGGATCCAGCTAGGCTGTGGGCCACGCAGTATCTTGCGGGTCTCTTCGACGAGCTCAAGCAGTTCCCGCCGCTGTTCCACTTTTTGGAAAACCAGCGAGGGACGCTTGTAGTAGGCAGTCTCTTTCTCCCAAAGATCGTGAACCGCCTTTCGGGCCGCTGCCACGTACACCGCTTTTCCTTCCCTAAGCAAGTAAACGGGATTGGCATGAGCCCACATCTCAGGTCCTTCGGGATCACTCACGGCTTTGGCGCGAGCGGCAATCCAAGAGCTCGCATCGATCCGCACCTTGTAGGGTAATGAGATTTCAGTGCTTCCCCCGTCCCCCGCTCTCGTCGCGACTACCTCGCCGTTGACGACGATCTCCACCTTTTCGATCGGACGATAGAAAACCGCCGTGGCGGTCCCCTGTACCGTGTAGGTCTCGTCATTCCATTCGAGAACGGCGCCGGAGGAGTGGCCGTTGGCGGAAAATTCAAGCAATGGCCCATTGCTTAGCAGGACGGCTCCCCGGCGGACTCCCTCCGCCCAGGCTTCGTAAGCAGACTCGCCGGCAGCGGCTTTGACCAGGGCCCTTTCCGGGCCCAGCAAGGGAATCTCCCGCAGCCACGGCCCCTGACGGCCGGTCGATCTGGGATAAGGACCATAGTGGTTCGCGGGAAAGTCGCTGCCGGCCAGGCCCACGACGCGAAAGCCGGCGTTGAGCAGCTCATACCACTTGTCCAGGGCGAGATCCCCGAATTGAAACAGCTCGACAAAGTCGATCGTGTTGCGGGCCAGGTTCATCAACAGCGTAGCGTGAGGTAAGTCGCCGCGGTAATTGCGCAAATGGGCGAACCCCATGACAGCTCCCACGCGTCGGCCCTCCCTGAACAGGATGGTCGGGAACGGATACGCCTCGGGCGAGTTGGCAAGCTCGCTGCCGATGCTCAGGGGCCGGATCATCCGCTTAGGACCAAGGAAGAGATTGTGTCCGTAGAAAGCGCTGCGCGATTCGTGTCCCGGGCGAATGGCGTAGCGCGGCAAACGAGCTTCCCCTTCACGCCCATAGGCGTATTGCAGCGCGGCGTGCTGCTGGCGCTGCAACTCAAGAAAGTTTCCTACGGCGAGATCTTCCGCCTGGAGCCAACCCAAGAAAACGTCGTCATCTTCCTTGGCGCGCATCAGATGAATGTGGCCATCGGCGGCCAACCAGTCTTCCTGGCGGCCGGGTGCGATGGGTTCGAGTTTCACCACGATACGGCGCGTCTTTTCTGCTTGGAGAGAAAACTCCTCGACGACCGGTTTGTAGAAGAAACCGCGATACACTTCCAGCCGATAATTCTCGGCAGCCGGGAGATCAAACGTCGCTCTACCTTCGAGCAGGATGAAATGCGATTCATCACTTACCGTCACCTCGAGCGTTTTCGGCTTGTCGCTGCGGTGCCAGACACGTTCGCGGTAAAACATGTCGGAGCGCAGCGGCAGGTGGGAGTCCACGGGGCTGAGCCGGAAAGGCTTGTCCGCCTTAAATAGATAGACACGTGCCGGAACAACCTCTCCTGTGTCGGCGCGCTGGACAACGATTTCCAGATGCGCTGAAAAATCAGGCCGCAGCGACTGGCGCACCTGGGCGAAGCCTATCAACAGCGCGAAGCCTAAAAGCAGGAGTATGCGTACCTGGCGCCAATGAGCGAAGGTGATTCTCATGTCAAGGTGTTCCTTTCGGGTGCGCCGGTGCTATTTTTTGTGCCCAGCACTAGCTCGCGGCTCTGAGTTCGAAAGTCGTGAACAGGCCGAAACAAATTACCGTAACTCCCTGAGAGGGTAGTGGCGACGTTCTACACCTCCGAGTCACTATCAATGACCCGTTTGGCTCAGCCGCCATTAGGATGCCGCCTGGGACGGGTACACTCGATCGTAGACTGGCCGGCGGTTCCGCCGAGCCCCACGCGCATTCTACCGCTTTGCGCATGCCTGCCCCCTACACGGCCCCGGCTACCATCAGGTTCACGCGGAGCAATCACCAGGAACCAGGAACACAAACCAACGATCGAAGGCTACACGAACCAACTGGGCGTCAAAAGGAAGACGGGATCTCTGTACCCCCTAATCGCGATGGCACACCGGAGAACTTTGAGACCTCGCCAGCAGCCCCGCCCGCACATCACGGCGGGGCGGTTTAGGATACTACATGAGTATGCTGGCGAAGTTTCAGAACCAGTGGCACTTTTGTGAAGGTCGCTTGGATGACTGGTCGAAGAACCGTTCTCGGTGTATTATGGTCCTATCCTGTGCAATGAGACCCGCCATCAGTAGCGTCGTTGCCATCCTGTTGGGGCTCACGGTTTGCCCTAGGGCCGCTGACGCGCAAACCCCAGGGCAGGTGGACTTTTTTGAGAAGCGGGTGCGGCCGGTGCTCGCGAACAACTGCTATGGCTGTCACAGCTTGCAAGCCCCGGAGCCTCTCAGCGGGCTGAGGCTCGACAGCCGTGAGGCGTTGCTGAAAGGCGGAGATCGTGGTCCCGCCATCGTTCCGGGTGACCCATCGCGGAGCCGCTTGATTCAGGCCGTGCGTCATCAGACGCTGATGATGCCTCCCAACGGTGAACTGGCGGAAACCGAGATTGCCGATTTGGAGCATTGGGTGGAGATGGGCGCGCCTTGGCCGGAGAGCGCCGCTGCCACCCCGCTTGCCGCAGCGAAAAGGAACCTCAGCCAAGACGGCCAACATTGGGCCTTTCAGCCGTACGCGGCGGTCCCTCCCCCCGACGTCCACGATGACGACTGGACGGTCACGCCCATTGACCGATTCGTTCTCAGCAGGATGCGGGCGGCGGGTGTCCCGCCGTCGGAGCGCGCTTCGCCAGGCACGCTTTTACGGCGTCTGAGTTACGACCTAAACGGCCTTCCTCCGTCGCTCGAAGAAATCCAGGCGTTTTCCGAAGGAAACAGCTCTGTGGCTTACGAGCACGCGGTGGATCGCCTGCTTCGCTCGCCCCACTTTGGCGAGCGCTGGGCGCGTCACTGGTTGGACGTGGCTCGCTACGCTGAGGCGGGCTACTCCAACGTGCGGTTCGCGTTCGCCTACACCTACCGTGACTGGGTGATTCGGGCACTTAACGAAGACATGCCTTACGACCTTTTTGTCATCCGGCAGTTGGCCGCCGATCACCTACCAGGCGATGAAAAGCGTCATTTGGCGGCACTGGGATTCTTGACTCTAGGAGTGAATCCGTTCAGGCGCGTCAATCTGCCTGACAAGATCGACGACAGGATCGATGTCGTGACCCGCGGCCTGCTGGGACTAAGCGTCAGTTGCGCGCGCTGCCACGACCATAAGTTCGATCCCATCCCGACCGAGGACTATTACTCGTTGTACGGCGTGTTTGCCAACTCCGAGGAGCCTTTCGAGGCTACGCCCATTGCGGTCTCGGCCGGCTCCCCAGGTCAAGAGGCGTTGAATCGATTCTACGAACAGCGTCTCCAAAAGTGGCAGGATACTCTCCTACAGTTCAAACTCGAGCGGATAGCTGAACACTTGGAGGACGCGCGCAAGGCGGAGAATCTTCAGCGCTATCTGCTTGCGGCCTGGCAGGGGCGTGAGCTTACCAGTCCACAGCTAGAGAACCTTTCGAAAGAGCGCAATCTCAACTTCTACCTCCTCGAGCGATGGAGGAGGTATCTGTTGAGAGCCGCCGAAGAAGAGGACCCCAACTTTGCCCTTTGGACCCGTCTCGCCTCGGCCGCCGAGGGGGATCTCGTTCGCGTCTTATATGAGCTGCTTGCCGCTAAGCGTCAAGACGGGCACAGCAGCTTGGGCAACCCGCTTGTCGTAGCTGCTTTCCGGGCGAGCCCTCCTTTGTCGATGGAAGAAGTAGCCTCTCGATTTGCTGAGGTTTTAGCAAGCGCGGATGCGCGGGAACCCCACGCGGACCCTGACCGTGAAGCGTTGCGCCTGGTGCTTCGAGGGGAGGAGTCGGCTCCCAATATCCTTCTGGAAGATTTCTGGAAGGTCCAAACCGAGGGAGATTCCAACACCGTAAACAGCCTGACCGGGAGCTACCAGGCCGTTGTGGCCGACTACGCGTATCGGGTGGCGCCGCCGCATGCCATGGGCCTCCGCGATGCCGGCACAATGACGCCCTCGTACATCTTCCGGCGCGGAAACCAAAACGACCTAGGTTCCGAGGTGCCTCGCCGGTTTCTTGCAGTGCTCTCCGGGCCGGAACGGCGTCCGTTTAGCCAGGGAAGCGGAAGGTTGGAGCTTGCACGCGCGATCGCGGGTGAGCGGAACCCCATTTTTGCTCGCGTGATCGTGAATCGGGTGTGGCACCACCTTTTCGGAAGAGGCTTGGTCGAGACGCCAAGCGATTTTGGCACTCGGGGCGCGGCACCCACTCACCCTGAATTGCTCGACTTCCTAGCAGCTACCTTTGTGGAGGACGGCTGGTCCATCAAGAAACTCATCCGGCGCATTGTTCTCTCGAATGTCTACCAACAATCGAGTGCCGGCCGCGCTGAGGCTCATTCGATTGATCCGCAGAACGATCTCTTGTGGCGAGCGAATCGCCGTCGACTCGACTTCGAAGCAGTGAGAGATTCCATGCTTGCCACCGCCGGACGGCTTGACCCGCGGGTTGGCGGGCGTTCGTTTCTCTTGGGGGCCATTCCCTCGGTCCCTCGGCGGACGTTATATTCGTTTATCGAAAGAGAGAGGTCCTTGCCCGGCTTCAGGAACTTCGATGTAGCCGACCCCGAACAACATACGCCCCGGCGGCATCTCACGACCGTACCCCAGCAGGCGCTCTTCATGATGAACAGCTCATTCGTTGCCGAACAGGCGCGCCATGTGGTCAACCGATTGAAGACAGAGACCGACGAGTCCCCCGAGCAACGGGTTCAGGCCATCCACGGCCGTCTTTTCGGCAGACGAGCCACGCCACGAGAGGTCGAACTCGGTCTCAGTTTCGTAGGCAAGACGGAAAGCACAATAACCGAAGCGCAATCACAAGCCCCCGAGCCGCCACCGAGCTCCGCTTGGCGATACGGATTCGGTGAGTTGGACCTTTCCGCGGGACGCGTCAAGAGCTTTGTGCCGTTTGAGTACTTTGCATCCCTATTGTCGGTGGGATTCAATGACGGTCTCTTGGATGCCTGGAAACCTTCTTCGGTGCTCCCCGACGTTGAGACCGGCGACGTACATCTGACGGCAAAGGGGGGCGCACCCGGAGACAACCCGCGGCACAGCGTGATCAGACGCTGGGTCTCTCCCGTGGGTGGCAAGGTCAACATCAGCGGTACCCTTAACCATGACATAGACCAATTTGCAGAACGGTTCAACCCCAGCAACGGGATCCGTGCGTGGATTGTTTCGAATCGCACCGGCACCCTGGCAGGCTGGACTCTGCGGGATTTGGAGGCGAGAACGGCGTTGAGCAGGTTACCCGTCGAACGAGGTGAGATCCTCGATTTCGTCGTGGATTCGCGCGGCGATTATGAGGGGGACTCCTTCTCGTGGGCTCCGATCATTGAAGAGGCGCTCGACGAAAACGCGGCAGAAACTGGGCAGAAGCTCCGCCGATGGAGCGCCGAGGAAGACTTTCGCGGACCGGTCCCGACACGTCTCGGCCCCTGGGAGCAATACGTTCAGGTCTTATTCGAAACCAACGAATTCGTGTTTCTGGACTGACCCACATGATTAATCAGCTAGCTTCATTCGACCGCGCACGCTGGAGTCGCCGCGAACTTCTTCGTCTTTCCGGGATGGGGATGGCGGCGCTGGGATGCCAGACATTGTTAGCCGGCGCAAGCGGGCGGCAGGGCTCCTCGCCTGCCTCGAACAATCCGCTCACGCCCAAACCGCCGCCGCGGCTCGGGAAGGCGAAAAGGGTTGTCCACCTTTTCATGAATGGCGGTCCCTCTCAAGTCGATACATTTGATCCCAAGCCGGCACTCGAAAAGTATGCCGGGAAGAAGCTGCCGATCCATCTCCGCACGGAGAGGGCAACCGGAGCAGCTTTTCCCTCCCCATTCAAGTTCATCAAGCTCGGCCAGAGCGGAATCGAGATCAGCGAGATCTTCCCTCACATTGGGTCCTGTGCCGATGACCTATGTGTGATCCGGTCCATGCACACCAACGTGCCGAATCACGTACCGTCGTTCTACATGATGAACTGTGGCTCATTCCCTCAGCCGCGGCCCAGCCTCGGGTCTTGGGTTACCTACGGACTTGGGTCGGAGAATCAGAACCTGCCGGGCTTCATCGCTCTTTGCCCCGGCGGGAGCCCCACGGGCGGGGCGCCCAACTGGAGATCGGCTTTCCTGCCCGGCGCCTACCAAGGAACCCTTATCGACACCTCGGAAGTCGAGGTGGAGCGGCTGATTGCCAACATCAAGAATCGCTCCGTCTCGCCGGAGGGCCAGCGGCGCCAATTGGATCTGCTTGCCGAACTCAACCGAGACCATCAGCAGGATCGAGGGGAAGACGCACTACTCGAGGCGCGCATTCAGTCGTTCGAATTGGCTTACCGCATGCAGATGGAGGCCTCGGACGTCTTTGACATCAGCGGAGAGCCGGAATACGTTAAGCGTGCCTACGGTGACACGGCACACGGCCGCCAGATGATCATCACGCGCCGTCTGCTCGAGAAAGGCGTAAGGTTCATTCAGGTCTACCACGGAGCAGGTCAGCCCTGGGATAGCCACAACGAAATCGCCAAGAATCACGGCAACCTGGGGAAAGAATGCGATCAGCCAATCGGGGCGTTCCTCCAGGACCTTAAACAGCGCGGCATGCTCGACGATACCTTGGTTATTTGGGGCGGTGAGTTTGGCCGCACCCCCGCCGTCGAGCTGACCGCGTTCGGCAGTAATCCCGGGGTCAATGGACGCGACCACAACTCCTACGGCTTCTCGATGTGGCTCGCCGGCGGCGGCGTCAAGGGCGGCTTCGTCCACGGATCGACCGACGAGTTCGGCTATCGCGCCGTCGACAAGCCGGTTCACGTCCACGACCTTCACGCCACCATCCTGCACTTGCTCGGATTCGACCACGAGAAGTTCACCTACCGCTATTCCGGCCGCGACTTTCGCCTCACCGACGTGCACGGGCAAGTTGTGGCGGAATTGCTCGCCTGATACGGGCTAGCCCGCTTGCAGGGTGACCATTCTTCCTGTACCGTGTGAAAGCTCGACATTTTCTGACGAATGACTCGGGACATTCACGGATGAGTCCGGTTGCATCCGGTTAGCCTGGAACGGCTGATTCCGGTCAATACGGCTGAGAGAGGCTTCCTTGTCTATCGATTTCAGGCGCGCTGAACCTGGGGACCATGCGGCCACGTACGACATCGTTACCCAAGCGATGACAGACTTACTGGTGAGGAGACACAATCTGCCCTTTCCTCGCGCCCCGGAGATTCAGCCGCGGGACCTTGCCTTTCGGCAGTACGCGTATGAGTTCCACCGAGAGTCATATTGGATGGCGGAAGAAGCTACCCGGCAGGTCGGCTTCACAATAGCCACCCGAAATGATGGCCGCTGGTGCCTGGGAGCCCTTCATGTGATTCCCGAATACCAGGGCCAGGGCATCGGCCGGCGTCTTCTGGAGCTGACCCTTTCGTCGGCCGAGCCTTCTGACTCATTGTGTGTGCGCATCGACTCGGTCCAGCCCGTGTCCGCTGCCCTTTATATTCGCGCCGGCATGTTGCCATGGCTGCCGGTATTGACATGGGAGGGACCGATCGCCGGCCCTGTCCCTGACTTGCCGGGTGACGCATCTTTCCACGTCGGGGCTGACCCTGAGGAACTGGACCCAATCGACCGGAAGGTTATCGGCCTGCTCCGGAGGAGGGAGCATCAGTTCTGGCTGGGCCAACCTGGACTGCAGTGCGGGATACTCTCGGTAGACGGCAGACCGGCTGGTTACGTATACGTCTCCAAGGACGGACAGATAGGCCCAGCGGCGGCAACGGCGGAGCCGTTGATGCGGACCCTTCTGCTCTGGGCCGTATCAAGGTCAATGGAGCAGGGCGCAGACCACCTGTACCTGAACATCCCTGGGCACTGTCCCAGCGTACAGGAGGTCGTCCTCGCGCTTCGACTCAGGATCCGACCCCCCTCGATGGTCCTTCTCTCTTCTCGACCCCTGTGGCCCTTGGGCCAGTATCTGATCACGGCGGGCGAGCCGTTGCTGTAAAGGGGTTCCCGACACACTTGGACGATCAGCCTATCGAAGTCCGCTTTTGCCACCGTGAGAGCGAGCTGGCACGGCACATGCTGCGCAACATGTTCCGCAGCCAAGGCTGGATTTGGGCTCTCATCGGTGTGCTTTTTGCTCTCGCCGCTGCTCTCTTGGTTCTACTGAGCCTAATCGAGGCTCCAAGCGCGAGGCGGATGAGTAATCTCGTCCTGGGTGTCGCCGCTTTGGCGGCCCTGGTCCTTGCGCTTACCGCCGCTGTCGCCAAATTGAACGCTCGCCGTCAATTGACGACATCCAAGGAACTGTCCGGGGAGCTGCGCTATCGCTTCCATAAACAGACCTACGAATACAAGTCCGAGTTTGCAGCCGCGCAGGTCCGCTGGGCCGCGCTGCACTCGGCTATCGAGCGTGATGATGCCTTCGTACTCTTTCCCTCTAAGGCCCACTTCGTCCTGCTGCCGAAACGGGGCTTCACGGACGCCGCGGCGCTTCACCGATTTCGCCGGCTGCTCGAGGAAGCGCTTGGTGGCAAGGCCCAGCTACGGTCTAGCGGGAGCGGTTTTAGATAGCGAATCCCGTCACCGAGGCTCCTCGGAACAGGTCCCAGAGCGCCGGGAAACCATGTGACCTTGACCATACGGCAGACGGGCCCAAGGAATCGCAGCGGGTCGACAACGAACTATGAGGGCAGCGAACCACAGACAGGCGGAGCCGCCTAGCAGCGAATTGACCAAACAAAGCCAATTTCTCATAACGCCTTCCAATACAGTGTCTTGCGCGATAACCCGCGCCGGTGACGTCGGGCGCGTCTTTGACTCCTCTCCGCACTGAGCCTTATGATGGTCTTGCCCTTAAGACTGTCTTGCTGGACTGCAGCCACGATAGGGTCGATGTCTTACCAGGAGGTCCGAATGCTTTGTCGTCGAGCTGTTCAAACCGCCATTCTGTTAATTTTTGGGGCGCATCTGCTCCTAGCGCAGCCCGACCAAAAACCGACGGTCGTGGTGCGGGACTTTGACTATTCCACGGTGATGACCGGTGTCCAGGCGATTTTCGGTACCAACTACAACATCGGGAGGGGCATCAAGGCTCTGCTGATAAACCGTCTGAACCAAAGCGGCAAGTACACCATCGTGGAGCGAGCGAACCTCGACGTCATCATGAAGGAGCAAGAGTTCCTGCAGAGCAACCGCGCACAGCAGGGCAGCGGTGCCCAGATGGGCAAGATAAAGGGCGCCGATGTCTTCTTGATGGGCGATATCACCACCTTTGGCCGCGACGATCAAAGCAAACAAGTCGGCGGCGTCGGTGGGGCCTTTGGTTCTGCTATCGGCGGCTTCGGTATGAAAAAGAAGAAATCGAAAGCTGTCGTCGCTATTGCTTATCGTCTCATCAACGCCACGACGGGTGAGGTGATCGTGACTTCAGAAGCCCGCGGTGAGTCTCAGCGGAACAGTAAGAGTTTCAAACTCGGCGGCGCGAGTGGTCGCGGTTTCGGTGTCGGTGGCGCCGGCATGGAGAGTTCGAACTTCGCTGAAACTATCATCGGCGAGGCCGTTACGGAGTGCGTGGACAAGCTGGGAATGGCACTGGACGAGCAGGCGGTTAAAGTCCAGCCGGCTAAGATTGAGGTCTCGGCTTTGGTCGCCAAGGTGACCGGCCAGCAAGTGATCTTCACTGCCGGCAAGCCCAACGGCGTCTACGAAGGTCAGAAGCTCGAAGTGCATAAGATCATCGATGAAGTCAAACACCCGGTGACGGGTGAGGCGTTGGAGACGATCACCGAGAAAGTTGGCGATCTCACGGTGTCACGGGTATCCGACTCGATCTCCTTCGGCACGTTCACAGGTACCGACGTGCAGGTCGGTTACCAAGTCAAAACGCCGTAAACCGCCCCGGTGCTTCAGGGACACTGGATCCCCAAAATCTGAAATGAATCTCTGTCGGCTTGCCGTCGTTTCGGTTGGATTCCTTGGTGCGGGGTTGCTTCCTGCGACCGAGCCTCCTCACGAGGTCTTTTCACTGCTCACCGAGGTAGACGGCGATATCGATCGGTGGCATCACCTCTCACGCGATTCAGACAGCGCCGAGGGGCGGGATTTGAAACTCGGACTCGGACGTCGACTGGATCGCTTCTCCATCCTGTTCGAAAGAGGTTCCCCCTCACTCCTTACGGCTACTGCGGGAGCCGGACACAACCGCTCGGAGCTGCACAGGGCCCTTGGTACGTTGGACCGCGCCGCGCTCGTGGACCCGGACGATTACGAGCTAGCGTCTTCGGTGGCCGCCGCCTATCTTGCAGTCGCCCGAGTCGAGGGCCATCCCTCGCATCCCAACCTCGGTTACACCCGCGAGTCAGCGGCTACGTACGCCAAGGCAACTCGCATCCTGGCGCGGGTCCAGCGGTTGGCCCCCGAGTACGCTCGCGGCAGGAGCTTGATTTCCCAAGCTCGAAGCTCAGTCTATGCTTACAGTCGCTACCCCTGGTTTCGTCCCGAAGTCTTTGTTCTGTTGGACCTGGGTGCCCAACGGGAACCCGGTACGCCTCCTCGCGGAGAACGCCGGGACTACGACCAACCTGCAGCGACTAAAGCCGTAGGGACCCTAGGCGAGTTAGTCGACGAGATCCTCAGGGCGGAGGGCGAACAGATCCTCGCCGCCTTTGGCGATGAAGCTGATTCGCAAGTAGGCGTCGATCTGCAGGATATGCAGATTCGGTATCACACCGTCGAGCGGAAAGCTGGGCAAGTCTGGATGGCGGCCGAGGACCTCCACGAACGCATTTCCGCTGAAGGAGGTCTCAGAAAAGAAGCAGTCCTGTACCTCGCGAGGCTCCAAATCTTCCTCGAAGAGGCGGCGGCGGCGCTCGATGTCCCCGACGCCGGCAGGGCCAAACGCAACCTCGTCCGAGCCGAATTCGAGATCGGTCGGCTCGGCAAGATCGTCGGGATCAGCCCCTAGAACCGGTTTCTCACCCGCAACCGACCGCAGTGTAAGCAAGGCCCCGCAGCTCGGGATGCAGGGGCGCGATGATCGCGCCCGCTGGTCCCACATCCCGTACGCCGGGCGATGCATGCTTGAGCTTTCTCTCCGGTGGCCCTCCAGCGAGGCCGCTGCCCCGGCTGAAACACTCCCCCCGATTCGCCGCCGAAACACTACCCACCCCTACGCCCAATACGTGCGGTCTAGACTGCGGTATTGCACTGCCTCGGCCAGCTGTTTCACGCCTAGCCGGTCTTCACCGTTGAGGTCAGCTATCGTTCGGGACACCTTCAAGATCCGATCATGGGCCCTCGCCGACAGCCCCATCCGTTGCACCGCCATCTCCAGCGTCCGCTCTCCCGCCTCATCCAGTCGGCAATGCTCACGGATCATCTTCGACGGCATCCGCGAGTTGGGATAACCCCGCTTCAGTTGAACCTTGCGTGCCCGCTCGACGCGTTCGCGAATGTCGGCCGAGCATTCCGCTTCCTCTTCCGACCTCAGTTCTCGGTACTTCACCGGTGGCACTTCCACATGAATGTCGATGCGATCGAGCAGTGGCCCGCTGATCTTCCCCACATATCTTTGGATCATCAGCGGCGTGCAGCGACACTCCCGGCTCTGGTCCCCAAAATACCCGCACGGGCAAGGATTCATGGCCGCCACCAGCATGAAAGAGGAGGGGAAAGTCAAGCTCAAGTTGCAGCGGGCAATCGTGATGTCGCCGTCCTCGAGAGGCTGCCGTAACAGCTCCAAGACATTGCGGGGAAATTCGGGGAACTCGTCCAGAAACAACACGCCGTTGTGGGCGAAACTCACTTCACCGGGTCGCGGCATCCCGACGCCGCCACCTACAAGACCCGCGTTTGACACGCTCTGGTGCGGTGCCCGAAACGGACGCTCCGCCACCAGACCTTGTTGCTCCCCGAGGATGCCGGCCACGCTGTGTACCTTAGTCGTCTCCAACGCCTCTTCGAAGATCAGCTTCGGAAGGATTCCCGGCAGGCGCTTCGCGAGCATCGTTTTCCCTGACCCCGGAGGGCCGACCATCAACAGGTTGTGGCCCCCGGCCGCCGCGATCTCAAGTGCGCGCTTGGCGGTCTCCTGACCTCTTACTTCTCGGAAGTCATACGTCGGCCTCGGCTCGGGAGCCTCCCACTTCTTTGTTGTCCCGTTGTGTGCCGCGCAAGTCCCGGAGTTCTCAATCAGCTGCACGACCTCCGTCAGGTGCCGCACTCCGTACACATTCACTCCTTCTACAACCGCGGCCTCAGCCACGTTGTCGGTGGGGACGATCAGGTTGGGAATTCCCGCCCCCTTAGCGCAAACCGCGACCGGCAAAGCACCTCGCACCGCACGAAGCCCTCCATCCAGCGAAAGCTCCCCCACCACAAGAAAGTCCTCCATCGCGTCCGCGGGAATCGTTCCCATCGCGCCCATGATCCCCAGCGCCATCGGCAGGTCGAAGCCAGCCCCTTCCTTGCGCAGATTCGCAGGGGCAAGATTGACCGTGACCGCCTTGTTCGGATAGCCAAAGCCGGAGTTGATAAGCGACGACTTGATTCGTTCTCGACTTTCGCGGACCGCCGTGTCCGGAAGGCCGACCGTGACAAAGTCCCGCGCCGACCCTAAATACATGTCCACTTCCACATCAATGACCAGCGCGTCCACCCCGTAGATCGCGGCGCTCCGGGTTCTGAACAAAGGCATAGACTTTCTCCCCCAACCGAAGGGTCAAACGCCCCCACCTGGGCAACCTAACGGCCCAGAGTTTCGGCCAGACCAAAACCCAGCTCATCCCGGGTTTCTACTTCTTCGTAACCGACCGTCGATAGTAAAGCGACCAGATCACTAACAAGCCAAACACCAGCAACATCCCCACAATGCGTTCAAACACAGCGGGTTCAACTCCCTTTAGATTTGATTTCTAGGAAAAAAACGGGCCGCGACCGGACCCAGGGAAAGACTCACAGCGGAGCAACGATGCTGACATTATACAGAAGTCAGCCCCGACCCAACGCTGCTAAGAGTTATCCGAAGCAAGATGATCCTGAGGGGAGAGTGTCTCCTGCACCAGTTTCCCTTCCACCTCCGCGGCTCTTACTCCGACAACGGCTCGGAGTTTCGCAACCACGGCCTGACGAAGCTGCGGAACAAGCTGCTCGTCGCCGAGTTCACCAAGTCACGGGCGCATCGCAACACCGACAACCGCCCGGGGGAGGGCAAGAACGGCGGCATGGTTCGCAAGCACATCGGCCACGAGCCGATCGCGGCCGAACACGCCGCGCAGTTCCAGCGTTTCTACCCGGCTTGTTTCAACCCCTACGGAAACGATCACCGTCCCTGCCGGTTCGGCACCGGGGAGCTGGGGAAGCTCAACCGACGCCCCTGATTAGGGCCCCTCCCAGCGGCGCTTCCCCTCCCCGCTCGAACACCTCAGAAAGCAGATCCACACCCCGCGCTTGTTCCCTTGTCCGACCAACCCCTTTTCAGAATCATTCTTGGATTCGAAAAGGCCAGTCCGAATCTGCACTCTGAGCCGGATGGTAATCATGCCCCGTCGCCCGCGCTCCGGATTCGGACGGTTGCTCGCCCAACTCGTCCCTCAATAATTCACCCACAGCCCCTCGCTCCGTGCCTTTTTCACCGAATGGCATTGCTTGGCAGGAGCATCCACGCGACGCCAGCCGGCGTAGAGTTCCTCCATCAGAGAGCACCGATAACCTGATACCGCCACCGATCCGTGGCAGGTGCCGAGGATCAAAGCAAGCTCCCGGTGCTCTTCGTCGCTCATTTCATACCTGTAGGCTTTGTTGTCGCCCCTGGCGTCGTGCGGGTAAGGAGGATCGCAGTAGAACAGAGTCTGCTCATCATCGTACAGCTTGATCACCTCGATCGCCGGGCGATTCTCGATCTGTACGCGAAGGAGCCTCATTGCGATCTGGGGCAAATCCTCGACGCCTCCGAGCCAGCGCGAGACGACACCCGACATGCCGGCGCGGCTGGTGTTCTTGCAGTTCGCCCAGCGACCAAGCGAAGCGGTTTGGGCGAGTCCCGTCCGAGCCTGGCGCGCGCGCACGTAGAATAGCCGAGCGCGCTCCAAATCAGAGACGAGGGGAGCACCGTTCTTCTCGATCGCCAAGAAAAACTCTTCTCGTGAAAATGGCGTCAGCGCAATCTTTTGAACGAGCTCATCTTGATGGTCACGCAGCACCCTGAAAAAGTTGACGACTTCCCCATCCATGTCATTATAGGTTTCGACCGGCGAAGGGAGGCGATTGATGAGGACGGCCGCCGAACCGCCAAAGGGCTCGCAGTAGTGATGGCATTCGGGGAGCAGAGGCAAGAGCCAGCTGAGGTGGCTGAA
This sequence comes from Bryobacterales bacterium, assembly GCA_965248205.1. Lineage (GTDB taxonomy): Bacteria > Acidobacteriota > Terriglobia > Bryobacterales > UBA6623. The sequence goes on along the minus strand of CBDFIS010000006.1, from coordinate 2,429,090 downwards.
CTTACCTCCGTACCAGCCAAAGGCGATGGACCTATTCCGCCGGCGGGGCAGGGTGCTGACGCCGGGGCGGGCGTTGGTGTCTTTGCCCGACACGTAAATCGGTGAGGGAGTGCGGCCCATTCCCGGCCATAGCGCAATCCCATCATAGCAGCGGGAAGAGTGCCGGCACCGAAGGCAACTCCAGTTGTGGCGAAGGTCCGGCCGGGTGCGGCTTATTGAGAATAACCGCACAGGGCCGCGGGCGTGAGGCTGCGGGCCCGCGCCCTGACGGGCGCGGCTCTGCTTCGCTTGTCGCGAGCATGTACGAGGGCAAGGAACACTAGTGACTGGTCAGGTATCTGAGCAACCATTGCGTCGTGACCGCACCTTCCGCAGCGGCTCTGCGGTTGCTCGTGCCCGATCCGTTGCACAAGCGCCATGACCGCTCACTGGCGTTCGCGGCTCTGTTTCACGGGGTTGCGGGGTCTTCGCATGACGCAGGTTTCGGGGTGTCGCACGGTATCACTGGACCGCTTGCTGACGCGCGCGGCTCTGTTTTGCGGGGGTGCGAGGTCTTCGCATGACGTAGTTCCCACCGGTGACGCAAGACACGACTGGACGGCTTGCTGGCGCGGGGCTCTGATTCGCTTGTCGCGAGCATGTGCGAGGGCAAGGAACCGGGCCTGGAACGCAGAGCTGCCGTTACGCCCGGGTGCTCCGCAGCTTGCCGAGGCGTTCTCCGATCGGAACAAAATCACGTTGCGACGGTCCCAGGTAAACCTGCCGGGGACGCGCGATTCGTCTCTCCGGGTCTTCCATCAGCTCTTCCCAGTGCGCCAGCCAACCGGAGGTTCGAGGAATTGCGAACAACGCCGTGAACATTTCGGGCTGGAAGCCCATGGCCTGATAAATGATTCCGGAGTAGAAGTCCACGTTGGGATAGAGCTTCCGCTTGATGAAGTAGTCGTCCTCGAGCGCGATGCGTTCGAGCTCGATCGCCAGATCAATCTTGGGGTTCCGGCCCGTGACTTCGAAAACTTCATCCGCGATCTTTTTGATGATCCGCGCGCGAGGGTCATAGTTTTTGTAGACGCGGTGGCCGAATCCCATCAGCCGACGCTCGCCGGCCTTGACTTCCTTGATGAACTCGGCAATGTGGTCCATAGAGCCGATTTCATCCAGCATCTGCAGCACGGCTTCGTTTGCCCCGCCGTGTAGCGGACCATAGAGAGCACCAGCCGCGGCGGCTGTCGCGACGTAGGGGTCCGCATTCGAGCTGCTAACCGTCCGCATGGTGCTGGTACTGCAGTTCTGCTCGTGGTCGGCATGCAAGATGAACAGAACGTCGAGCGCCTTGGCAAGTACCGGGCTGGATTTGTATTTCAGCTCGGTTTTTTTCCAAAGCATGTTCATGAAGTTTTCGGTGTAGCTCAAGTCGTTGTCGGGGTAGGCGTAAGGCAGCCCCAAGCTATGGCGATAGGCGTAGGCCGCCAAAGTCGGCATCTTGCCGATAAGGCGCAGCTGCTGCATGCGGCGGTTCTTGCGGCTGCCGATGTTCTTGGCGTCGGGGTAGAAGGTCGAAAGCGCGGCGACCGTGCTGACAAGCATCCCCATCGGGTGAGCATCGTAGAGAAATCCGTCGATGAATTTCTTGATGTTCTCGTGCACCATGGTATGACGGATGATCTCGTCGTCCCAGCCTGCCAGCTCCGAGGCCGTAGGCAGTTCTCCGTGCAGAAGGAGATAGGCTACCTCGGTGTAAGAACAGCTCTCGGCGAGGTCCTCGATCGGATAGCCACGGTAGCGCAAGATTCCCCGCTCACCGTCGATAAACGTGACGCGGCTCGTGCACGACGCGGTATTCGTGAATCCGGGGTCGTAGCTCATCATCCCGAATTCGTCGGCGTTGACCTTGATCGAACGCAGGTCCATCGCCCGAACCGTGCTGTTCTCGATTGAAAGCTTGTAAGCTTTCGACGTCCGGCTGTCGTTGAGGTCTAGGGTTGCTGAATCCAAAGGTACCTCCTACCTCCGCGTGAGCCTGAGCTGATGCGGAGGTCGATCGTCTCGCTAAAGCATTAGGGGCCAAGACCTTAGCCCCTTCGGGACCGCAGTGCTCCTATGAGGCGCTCCCCCGCGGAGCAAGAGCCGACCCGAATGGCCTTAAAAACAAAAAGGATAGCAGATGCGACCCGTCCAGCGGTGTCGACAGCGAACCGCGCTGGGGGTCAACAGCCGGCGTCTTGGGGGGAGTCTCGTCTTCCGCAGACGCGCCCCGTCAGCCCGAACACCTGCTGCGGTGATCTTGACCTGGAATTTCCGTTTTGGCCATCCCGCGATGGTCAGGATACTCCGATCCGCGGCTCGGGTGCAAGGTCTTCGTCTTCCTCTCACGATCGATGCTCCGTTCGCTCCCGTTTGGGTCGCTGAATGCCGCTCGATCGCCGCGTTCCAGCTCGCTGGAGGGCTTTTCGCCGACACGGCTCCGAGTAGTTCCCTCTTCAGCAACCCAGCGTCTCTTCTCCGTCGCAGCCGTCGCCCGTTACCCGCCTGGCACAGGCAGCGCCCAGATCCGCCCCAGCATCTCAGCGAACAGCTTGCGGTTGAGATGCCCCTCGGCCAACAGCAGCCAGTAATAGCGGGCATGCTTGACCAGCCGCCCTCCGGTTTTCATCAACCGATGCTGCAAGCTCGTCAGCGACCAGTTCTTGATCCTCTGCGCCAGCCCCAGCCGCCGCCACAGGTTCCCCAGGTTGTAGGCCAACACGCTCAACTGCAAACGCACCTCGTTTGCCCGGAAACGATGACAGGACAGCCGTGTCCAGTGGGTTGCCTGCTTGCCTTCCTTGATCCATTGCTCGGCCGTGCCGCGCTTGTTGTAGAAGCGCACCAGCGACCGACTGGGCAAGCTCATGCTCGTGACGATGAACCCGACGCGAGGAAACAACTCGCCTTGGTGGTGCTCAACCTTGGCCACAACCCGCCGAGGCTTCGACCAACTCGCGGCCTGATAGCGGAAGCTCTTGTAGCGCACTAGTGGCTTCAGGCTCGGCCTGCCCGGCGGACGGAACAGAATCTCTTCGATCTCCAACTCCAGGTTCTTGTTTGCTGGGATGCGAATGACGTAGTCCACTCCGCGATCCTCCAACGCCTCGTAGATCTCCGGCTTGGCGAAGGCGGCGTCGGCGCGGAACGTCACTTGCTTGCCTTCTCCCTGTTGGCGCTCGATCTCGGGCAGCAGCAGTTCGTCCCAGTCCTCGGCGCTGGACACGTTACCCGCTCGCAGCTTCGCCGCCAGACAATCACCGTGCTGGTTGAACAGCAACAGCGGGTGGTAGCAGGTGGACTCGAAATGGCCGTTGTAAGCGCTGCCTTCCTGCTGACCGTGGACCGGGCTTTCCGTGGAGTCCATATCGAGCACGACACGCTCGGACTCGTCCTGCGCTTGGGCTTGAGCGACCAACTCGCGGTTCACCGCCATCAGCCCAAGCAGGTTCTCTTCACTGGCCAGCAGCTCTGCCTCAAAGCTTTGTAGACGCGACGTAAGCGCCCCGCCGCGATCCCAGTTCTTCTTCGAGCCGATCAGACGAAAAGTCGGGTCAGCCGAGACACGGGCAGCATCGTTGAGATCCTCGTAGCCGGCGAGGCGGCTGTAGACCGATTGCCGCACCAGGTCGGCCAGTGGGAACTTCTTGTTTGTGCCTTGCCGCGAATCCGTCAGATGCTCGTCGATCAGCTTGCCCAGTCCGAGCCGCTCGTCCAGTTCCCGAATGAGAATCAGGCCACCATCCGAGGTGACGCGCGATCCTTGGAAATCGACTTTGAGAAATCCGTTGAAGGTGAGCTGAAACGGCTTGTTTTCTTTTTCACCCATTGGGTGTTGGCCTCCGTGCGTCCTGACAGGGCTTGAACCCCTATAAATAAAGACGCTGAAGGCCGCTGCAAGGTCGGGATGCCGAAATCAAATTGGAAATGCGGGTTGACAGCCTTCTTCCGCACTTGTTAGCCTGCGTAATCGGCTCTTCGCCGGCGTCCGGTTCGGCGGGGTGCTGTAGTCTTAGAATGCTTTCTCAACGGAGTTAGGAGGAGAGGAAAGTGACGGTTAAACCCTTATACGACCGTTTGTTGGCACGCCGGGTCGAAGAAGGAGAGCAAGTCAAGGGAGGAATCATCATCCCGGACTCGGCCAAAGAAAAGCCTCAAGAGGCGGAAATCATCGCGGCGGGCAACGGCAAGCGCCTGGACGACGGCAAGATCGTCCCGCTAGATGTGAAGGCCGGTGACAAGGTACTGATCGGAAAGTACTCCGGCACGGACATCACCGTGGAAGGTGAGGAGCTGATCATCCTCCGCGAAGACGAAGTCCTCGGCGTTCTGGAGAGCTAGCGCGGCCTAACATCCTAGGGGCAGGCGGCGAAGCGCCTGCCCTTTCTTGCTTTTTAGAGTTTCGGCTGCCGGCCCGCGCCGCCTCAAAACTTCAGCGTTTCCATCAGGGTATTCAGCTCCTTTTGAAGCTTGTCCTTCTGGAGGCGGAGTTCGTTCTGCTGATCCCGGAGAGAAACCAACTTCCCTTCCTGGGCGGAAAGCTTGTCGGCGTACTCCATGACCCGCTGCTGCTGCCCGGCAACGGAGCGAAGCGTCGAAATGTTGCTCCTCAGCCGGCTCTGATCTTGCCCGAGGTTGTTGATCTGTTCGTTGACCCTCCCGAGTTCACGGTCGGTGTCGGCGATCTGGCGCTTTAGGTCAGCGATCTCCTCGAGCTTCTTGCGGCCGGCTTCGTCGAGTTTCTCGTTCCGCACATAGGCAAAGATCTGGTCCGGGGTCATGTTCGTGACGGCGATCTGCTGAGAATAGACCCGTTCCTCGACTACGGGGAATTTCTTTGTGGCTCCGGGATCGACCTTTACCTCAAAGCGGTAGGAGTTGGCGGTTTTTTCTTCCGGCTTCATGTCGATCAGCTTGTACTCGGGCCGGACTGCATGTTCGATGATCACGGTCTTGGATTTCGAATCCACGTTGCGGATGGTAAACGTCTTCGTCTCACGGCGAGCGGTTTTGGTCGTTAGCAAGCCGCGTTGGTAGTGGAACTCGCTGAGCAGTTTGCTTTCACTGTCGAAGGCCGGGGTGATGCGAGTTCCGAGATCGACGGCGTAGCTAATCAGCCGCTTGTCACCCGATTTGACGGTCTCCATCAGAGCCTCGCCGGCATAGGCTCCGACGTCGTAGACCGTAATGGCGCCTCCGTCCATCGTGGTGTCGCCGGAGTTGGTCAGCTCGACGGCGTTGAGCGGGTGCTGGGAAGCATTGGAGTGGTCGTAGATAAGTAAGCGGCGGGCCTCGACGCGCTCCCGGAAGAAGGGCAGCATGGCAGACTCACCCTTGCGAATGTTAACCGGGCGATCGATCTTGTATTCGAACAGTTCTCCAAGCTCGGCACCGACGGCGGTAGCCGCGACGGTGGAAGCCACGGCTTGGCGCTGAAAACGCTCGTCGGAGCCGACCAGGCCCCCCACTACACCCCTTCCTACACCCCCTCCTAGACCACCGGCGACCTGCTGGCGAAAGGAGCGATTCCGCTCTAGGTTGTCGCGGCGGCCTTTCTGTTGGTCGTAGTAGGCGCCTGCTTTCGTAGCTGGCGAAGGCGGCGCCAGCGCCATCTCAATATTCTTCGACTCGGATAGGTCTTCGACCGCGCCACCGTGGATCACGGGACGCCAGGCGCGGTCTTGGGCGAGCTGAACGACCGGGCGGCTCAGGTAGCGTGGCTCGTAGAGCCGGCTGATAAAGGAAACAGGCAATCCCGACACGAGCGAAAGGCGGACGTTCGTCCAGTCCTCGCCCGAAGTGTTGTCTACGATCGCCCAGCCCTCGAGCAGCGGCTTTTCTTTCGCGTCGAAGACCAGCCGGTAACTGCTTTTCCAAATCGGAGTGGGGACGACGTAGCTGGCGGCTACTTCGCTCGCTTCTCCTGAGGATTCGATGGTCACCGTTCGCTTCTCGAGATTACGAGACCGCGCCACGACGCCCAGATAGTCGGCAAACTGGGATTGCAACTTGGGATCGACGAATCGGAGCCCAGCTGCAGCCGCCGGATCGACCGTCTGGAGCTCCCCCTTGGTAAGCAGCATGAGCTCCTGGCGCTGGGGCTGGCGTTCGCTGGCCGGAATCGTGCGCGCACTGACGATCGAACCGCGTGTCTTGCCGCTGCTGAGCCGCAATTCCACCTCGGCGCCTTTGAACTGATCGAGAATCTGGCTGAGAGTGATAGCTTGGCCGATACGGAACGGGAAAACCTCCAAACGTTTCGAAAGCGGGTCGCTCGAATCGTAGCGGATGGCCGAGACGCCCTCCCCGCCGCGCTGTTCGACGGTCAAGGACTTGAGCACGTCGTCCATCTCGGTTGCCTTGAACTGGAGTTGAGCTGAATCTCCGGGCGGCACGTTTCCCGACCGCTCAAAAAACCCGATTCCATGCTTATAGAGCACGACCTTGCTGACAGAAAGATCGGCGGCCTGTAAGGCGAGGCCCGAAAGCATCAGAATGGCCAAAGAGGCAAACACACGAGTTCGCATAATACCCTCCACTAGCTAATACGTTTCAGGCCGCCAAAGCGTGCAGGTCGGTTTTGTGGGAACGAGTGGTTGGTTGTGTAAATTCACGATAGAGTGGGGGCCGGTCCATCGAAAACCCAGCGGCTTCATCCCATTGGGTGGGCATCTCACTAGCGTTCGCGGCTCCGATTCGCTCGTCGCGAGAGTCTGCGAGCGCAAGGAACTGAGCCTAGTTCCATTCCACACCTCGCTCCCGCAATTCACCCTGGAGTGTCGCCTCGTCGCGAAAGACCGTAGCGTCGATACCTAATTCAAGGGCCGCGTCGACATTGACGACCTTGTCGTCGGTGAAGAAGCATTCGCCGGGCCGGCAACCCGCTATTCGGATCGCCTCTTGATAAATACCCTCCTCGGGCTTCATGGAACCAACCTTGTAGGAAAGTATCGAATCGTGGAAATGCTGTAGCAGAGGATAGCGTTGACGTACGGAATTGAAATGCAACTCGTTGGTGTTGGATACCAGCAGCAGCGTCGTTTGGCGCGCAAGACCTTCGAGAAACGAGTCCGAAATAAGCGGCTCGGGATCAAACATGTTTTCCCAGATGCCGCGGAACTCTGAAAAGTCGACACTCAGGCCTAGGGCCGCCGAAAGTTTTTCGTAAAACGTCTCGCTCGAAATCCGACCGTGTTCGTAGACGCTCGCCAGCCCTGAGGCGCTTATGACCGCTGGAATTTCTTCGACCGTATGGTCGGTAAGTTTGGCCGCCGCTCGATAAGCGCGGGGGAAGTCCAAACCCACGACAACTTCTCCCAGGTCGAGCAGGACGGCTTTGATCATCGGCGGTGGCCTTTCATGGCGGCGGCTAGCCGACCGCCCGAGAGCCAAGTTCACAATAGACTCGGCGATGTCGGGCTCGAAAGCCCGACACGGCACGCTAAAAGCGTGCGCCACGTCGCCGGGGTGATCACAAGGTTTTGTCTGGGACAGCTTACTGGCCCGCGCTTTTTCCCACTGTTTAGTTTGGCAAAACCAACGCGGAACTGCCCGGCGGAGGAACTATCTGAGCGCCTACGGTGTCTAGAGATGGCAGAGAGACAGGAAACAAGCGCTTGTTTTCGACAATCCGACACAACGATCGGGTTCCCGTTCGTCAAGCGGGAATCCGGCCGGAGAAGGAGAGATCAAGATGTTCGACAGGACATTTGTCGAAAACGGCGACATGTCGAGGCGACCCTGGGCGATAGCGGTCTCCTTATTAACCCAAAGCTTGTTCGTGTGCCTCGGGACGTTGCTTCCCCTGGTATACACCAACGCACTTCCGCTCCGAGGCTGGGAAAGTCGGTCGCTGGCGGAGCCTCCACCAGCACTCGGGGCATCACCCGAGCTGGACCCCGCCCAGCGACCAAAGGGGCGCGTACCTGAACGATTCGATACCAAAAGCCTCCGCACACCAACGAGGATTCCGGAGCGAGTGTCTCTGATCACTGAGGAATCTGAGCTTCTGCCTTTTATGCAAATGCCGCGAAGCGCCCCCGCAGTGGGAGTGCCGGGGGGCGTGCTGGACAGCGTTGGTATGGGTGGGGAAGGAATAGCGGGATTGCTCGCCCGATCGCAGATCGCAGAGCACGCTGGGCAAAGCGAACCGGGAGTGCCCGGCGAGCCAGTCGAGGTAGGAGGGGACGTTCAAGCAGCAAGATTACTTCGTCGCGTCACTCCCGTTTATCCCTCGCTTGCACGGCAGGCTCGGATCAGCGGCGTGGTTCGACTGAGGGCAATCATCAGCGAGGACGGGTTTGTCCGCAGGCTGGAGGTGCTCAGCGGTCATCCCCTGTTGGTAGGAAGCGCGCTGGAAGCGGTCAAGCGATGGCTCTACCGGCCGACGCTGCTGAACGGGCGTCCGGTAGCGGTCATTACCCAAATCGACGTGAATTTTCGGTTACGGTAGCTTTGAGGCCGGGAGTGATGTTGACGCTTGGCGACCCGCGCCCTGACGGGCACGGCTCAGTCCGGTTCTCACGGAGGCCCGCGACAATGAGAAACGCCGATCGGTGCCGACAGGGTATGACCTCTGGGTCGAAGGCCAGCGGCTTCATCGCGTTGGGTGGGCGGGAGGCCTAGGGCCGCTCACTGGCGTTCGCGGCTCTGTTTCGCTCGTTGCGAAAGCCTGCGAGAGCAAGGAACTGCGCCTGGAATGCCAGTGACAGGCCAAGTATCCGTTACGAGTATGTTTGCGCAACTCAGAGCGGGCCCGCGCCCTGACGGGAATCCGTTACGACTCGCCGCGCGCCCGCGCCCTTACGGGCACGGCGCTGTCCGTTCTTGCCGCCAGCCTTTTACCCTCGGCCTAGTCCGTATACACAAACTCATTCATGTTAAGAATGACGCGGCAGAGCTGGATGAGTGCGTGCTTTTCTGCTTCCGGGTGCGGGGGGGTGGTGGCGGCGCTGAAACTGGAATCGGCGGTGGCGCTCGGTTCCTTGGCGGGCCGTGCTGCTTCGTCTCGAAGAAACGAGAGCAGAGATTTCTGCTCGTCTTCGGTTGGAGGCCTGGCGAATGCGAGGCGGTAGGCGCGGTCGATCTGATCGCGCGGATCGGGGCCCGCTTCTTTCATCAGCCGCTCGGCCAGGTGTCGTGCTTGGCGGTTCACGAATTCGCCGTTGAAAAGAGTCAAAGCCTGGGTTGCGACGGCGGTGTTGATACGCTTGGCGGACGACTTCGTCGTATCGCACAGATCGAGCACTTCAAGCATCGGCACGATCATCGAGCGTTTCACGAAAGCGTAGATCGTGCGGCGGGAAGCGTCCTGCTCATCGAAAGGCTTCCAGATCTTGTCGGGGTCGCTGGAGCCTTCGAGCGCGGCCGGAGGGACATAGGGGTACATGCTGGGCCCGTACATTTGCGGGTTTAAGCGTCCGCTGACGGCCAGCATCGAGTCGCGGATGGCCTCCACCTCAAGCCGGCGATAAGGGACACGCCAAAACAGCCGATTCGCCGGATCCTCGGCACCGGAGGCCGGATTCCACTCCTTGCTCATCCGATAGGTGTTGCTTGTCATGATGAGCCGGTGGAGTTTTTTGATGGACCAGCCGTTGTCGACGAACCGGTTCGCGAGCCAGTCGAGAAGGTGGGGATGGGTCGGCGGCTCGCCCATCAAACCGAAGTCGCTGGGCGTTCTTACAATTCCTTCGCCGAAGTGAAACTGCCATACGCGGTTCACGATGACGCGCGCTGTCAGGGGGTTGTCGGGGCTGGCGATCCACTTGGCGAGTGCCAAACGGCGAAGGCTGGTGCGACTGGACTCAGCCCAGTCGGGAAATGGCGGCGTGGTATCCGACAAGACAGCAGGAACGGCTGCCGGCACCTCTGGTCCGGGACTGGTCGCCTTCCCTCGAATCAGAAGAAACGAGGCAGGGGGCTTGTTCCTCGGTTCATGCATGATGTAAGCGAGGTCGCGGGCTGGTGTTTGCTCACGCAGCTCGCAAATCGCCTCTTCCAAGTCCTGGATTTCGCGCCCGGCGCTCGATGGCATCGCATCGCGGATCTCGGCGGCGAGCTGTTTCGCGAACTCTCTGACGAGCGATTCCTGCACGGCACTCCGGTCGGCTTCGGGTGTCTGGAACGCCTTCACAGCTCTCGCGGGCAGGCTGCTCCGGCCGGCGGCAAGTAATTCAGCCTGGACCCCGTTGCCGAAGGCCGCGATCCTCTTCTCAAGTGCTTCGATTTTCAGGTCGCGCACTTCGTAGGCATCCAGTTCAGGCCGCATCCCAATGGGACGAAGCAGCTCGGTGCGTCCCTTTCGCGGCCGCGTGAGGGGGTTGAAGATCGCTACCATGCTGTAGTAATCGCGCGCGGTGAAGGGTTCGAACTTGTGGTTATGGCACCGCGCGCAGCCGATCGTCTGACCGAGGAATACTTCCGATGTCGTGCGCACCAGGTCATCGAGCTGGTCGTAGCGATGGGTGAGCGGGTCGGCGGGCTCGTCATCCCAGGGCCCGAGCCGATGAAAGCCGGTGGCGATGAGGGTTTCCGGTGAAACGTCGGGAAGTTCGTCTCCGGCAATCTGCTCGATCACGAAACGATCGAACGGTTTGTCCTGATTCAAGGACCGAATCACGTAGTCGCGGTAGCGCCAAACATTGGGCTTAATCGCGTCGCGCTCATAGCCGTTCGTCTCGGCGTAGCGCACGAGGTCCAGCCAGTGACGGGCCCAACGTTCGCCGTAGGTTCGGCGCGCGAGAAGATCGTCGATCACGCGATCAAGGGATTCGGGAGTGGGATCTCGAAGGAACGCCTCCTGTTCGTCAAGGCTCGGTGGCAACCCTGTTAGATCCAAGTGAACGCGCCGCAGTAGCTGATGAGAACGAGCCGGCGGCGACGGTTTCCAACCGCGGGCTTCGAGCTTCGAAAAGATGAACGCATCAACTGGATTGCGCGCCCGCCCAGCCAAAGCAGGGTCCTTCAGCGAGGGAGGAGAAGGCCTAGTGCGTGGCTGGAAGGCCCAATGTTCACGAGCCCGCTCGAACTTGGAGATCTCGTGCCCGGCGTCTCCGGCGCCCTCCTCCTTGGGCCAGTGGGCGCCTTCGTCAATCCACTTGCGGATCTGCTCGATCTGCTCGGCAGTCAAGTATGGTTCGACCGGAGGCATCACGATCTTGCCGAGACCCGCTACATATCTGTAGAGAAGACTATTGGCGCTGGCACCGGGAACAATCGCAGGCACCCCCGACCCGCCGCCGCCAAACGCGTGTTCTCGACTGTCGAGGCGAAACTCGCCCTGTGGGGTTTCGCCGCTGTGGCAGCCGTAGCAGCGCGCTTCGAAAATCGGCTGGATATCCCGCCCGAAGTCTGTTGTGCCGGCGATTGCCACGACAGGAGCGACCAGCACGCCGAAGAGCGCATGTAGCAGGTCCTTATGCATCTCTCTTCCAGCTCAACTCAGGGGAGTTTCTGCTAGCAGACAGTCTAATCTTACACTTTCAAGGACCGGGTTCTCCCAGCAGGCTTAGCAGCCCGTGGTGAACTGAACCCATGCGATCCTAGTAAAATCTTAGCGACTGCGCCGTGGATCTCTTGATCAACGCCGGACTCTTGGTGCTCATCCTTGGATCGAGCGCCCTCCTGACAAACGCCTACACCCGCCGCGCCTACAATCGCTGCTCCGGGTGCGGCAGCCTCAACGCCAAGCGAAGGAGCGAGTGCCGGACTTGCGGGCAACCGATCGGAGCGTGACTGGCATTCAAGTGCCCGTGGCCGTTCAGTCGCGGCAGACTTCAGCTTCCGCAGTTTGGCTCGGTTCACGTGTTATGATGCGGCCTTGAATCCGAGGCTGCCCCAATTCGCTCTCGCCACGTTGCTAATCGCCTGGTTGGCGATCGCAGCTCCCGGCCTCAGAGACCAGTATTCCGAGACAGCCAAAGTTAGAGAAATGCTGGGCGGCCGCTCGCTTGACGAACGAACGGCCCTGCTCGACAATCCTGGTTTTCGTGTCGCTGAAGAGATCGAACTGGCGGTGCCGGCCGACGGTTGTGTACTCGTCCTGGCGTACGCCGGCCCGGCGGCCGTTGACTATTATCGGGCGCGAATGGCCTACTACTTGTACCCGCGCCGAGTGCGAGTTGTCGACCTCGTATCAGCTCCGGCCAAGGGCTGCGAGTATATAGCTGTGTTCAGAGACTCGCCGCAAAACCTGGCCGCCGAACCTTTCCGCGGCAAGTGGGACGAGCAGCAACTCGAGCGCCGCCTCTCCTCGCTCGATCCGGTCTCTGACGGCAAGTTCGCGGACATCTTCCGAATACCCTGAGGCGTTTGTCCATGATCCTAGTTGGACTCGCGCTTACCTGCTTCTTCGGCTGGCTCCTAGTTGCATCCAAGATCGAGGGCAGTATCCTATCCCGCTTGAGTTTTTCGTTTGCCGCCGGGGCTGCTGCGATCTCGATACAGATGTTCGCCTACGATCTCGTCGGGCTTGGCTGGAGCCGTCTGAGCCTTGTCGCGCCGTGGATCATCGCCTTGGTGTGGGTACTGTATCGCCGCCGGCTGCTTCTCCAATTGGGCCGATGGCGAGACATCGGTTGGCGGCACGGCCTTTTCTTGGCGGGCTTGCTTGTGCCGGTTTCCGTTTGGCTCCCCTACGAGAGGACTATGCCGCTGACAAGTCAGGCTTGGGACACCTGGGCGATCTGGCTCTTCAAAGCCAAAGCCTTTTACCTGGACGGCACCATCCATCCGTTTCTCGAGCGCAGCGGCGAGTTCGTTACGCAGCCGGGGTATCCCCTGCTGGTCCCTCTTTGCGCAACCTTTCTCTACGTATGGAACGGCGGCGTGGCGGACCAAGCCGCGAAGCTGATGTCTCCCTGTTTCTTCCTGGCCACGCTGGGCGTGTTCTATCACTTTGTGTGCCGCTTGGGATGGAAGACCGCGGCGATGGTATTCACCGTGATTCTGGCCGGCCTGCCCATGTTCGGCGTCGTGGCGTTCAAACTGGCAGGCTATGCGGACACCGCGCTGTCGCTCTACCTCGTCGCGGCGACAGGGTTCTTGTACAGCTGGTATCGCGACGGCAAACTCAGTGACCTGGCTGCCGCCGCCTTATCGGCGACCGCGGCCGCGTGGACCAAAAACGAAGGTCAGTTCTTCTTGTTGGCGGTTATCCTCCTCGGGGCCGCTGGGCTCGTGAAGCGACGATCGTCGTTGGCCGGGTGGTACTGGCTGGTGCTCCCCTCGGCGGGTGTCTTGATTCCTTGGTGGGCGGTTCGCCAGATGAACGGCATCGAAGCGGCTGGATTCACGCCGGGCATCGACTTCAGACCTGAGCTGTTTTGGGTTTCGCTGCGCACTTTGGCGGCCAAAGCCGGTGAGCTTGGGTCCTACAACTTGACGTTTTACCTGTTTATCGCGAGCGTTGCCGCCGCAGTGCGTTTGAAACCGGCTAGGTCGTTCTGGATCATTCCGGGGCTCGTGTTGTGGCAGTTCGTGGGGGCGCTGCTGGCTTATGCCACGGGACGCAATGACATCGAATGGTGGCTAGGAACATCGGCGGACCGGATTCTCGCTCAGATTGCGCCCTTGGCACTCATGCCCGCGGCGCTCGTCATATCGCACTGGCGGCAGCAGGCTGCCGCGAGTCCCGAAGGGGTTAGTCAGGGACACGCTTCGCCGTCGCGTGAAAAGGGCCGGCCCCGAAAGGGGGGTCGCAAATCCCGGTGAGCATTAGTGGGGGGCGTCTTGTCGGCGGTTGACGGTATCCCCACCCCCCTTTACAGTAAGGGTAGAAATCGTTGGCCCGCCCACCTGATTAGCGGACTGTCCTGGGGACGGGTTCACCGTAGATGCGGAAATGTCGGGCTCGAAAGCTCGACACAGCACGCTGAAAGTGCGCGCGCCACGGCGCCAGGAAGCGTGTGATGGTCGCGCTGAAACGCAATGCATTCTCACTCAGTCAGCCCCGCGACAGGCCGTAAGCTACAGCTCTCTCTGTGGATCACCGCGGCCTTCATCGTTGTCGAGTTTGCGGCGGGGATCAAGGCCCAGAGCTTGGCGCTGCTGTCGGACGCCGGGCACAACTTTACGGACGCGCTGGCCCTGGCGTTGGCGTGGTTTGCTTTCTATCTGCAGTCGAAACCGCCGAACGAAACGAAAACATTCGGCTACCACCGGGCCGGCGTGCTGTCGGCCTTCTTGAACGCCGCTACGCTTGTCTTGCTCGCCCTTTTCATCTTCTATGAGGCTTACTTGCGGTTCCTCTCGCCCCGCGAGGTGCAGGAAAACATCATGATCGTGGTGGCCGCCCTGGGGTTGGTCGTCAACATCGGGGTGATGGTGGCTCTGCGCGCTGAGCGCCGCCACGACATCAACATTCGGGGCGCCTTCATGCACATGTTGGGCGACGCGCTTTCGTCGATCGGCATCATCATCGGCGGGGTCGTGATCGCCTACACCGAACTCCTATGGATCGACCCACTACTGTCGGTCTTGATCGGACTGCTTATTCTGTGGAGCGGCTGGGACATCATCCGCGAGTCGCTCAACATTCTGCTGGAAGGACTGCCACGCGGCATGAAGCGAGAAGACATTTGTCGGGCATTGAAGGAGATCGGCGGCGTCATTGATGTGCATGACGTGCACGCTTGGAGTTTGTCCTCGAACTCCCACGCGCTCAGTTGCCATGCTCTGATCAATGACCTTCCGCCTTCGGCCAGTGATCAGATCCTGCGGCAGATCAACAGCGTGCTAGAGGAGCGCTTCCACATCCATCACACGACCATCCAGTTTGAACATGTACAGTGCGAGCATGCTGAAAGCATTTGCTCGAGCCATCCCGTAGAAGTTGCTGCCGGCCGCCGGTAGGCCGGCTCAAAGAAGCGATGACAGGTAGTTTCTGATTTCCGGGCGCATCCAGTTTTCCGCGCCAACATACTTGCGGAGCACATACCCTTCCCGGTCGATCAGGTACGTTTCAGGATATTTGACGGTGCCGTAACGGGCGGGCACCGTTCGTCCCGGGTCACGGACGGTGGGAAAACGGACCCTCGCGGTTTGGAGAAAATCGCGATAGGCAGTTTCTTCTTCATCGACGCTGACGCCCAACACCACCAGCCCTCTTTCGCGCAGGTGCTCGTAGGTAAGATTCAACGACGGCATCTCGTCCACGCACGGCGGACACCATGTCGCCCAGAAATTCAGCAAAACCAACTTGCCCCGATAGTCTTGGAGCCGAATGCCGCTGCCGTCTTCCGCGGTGAGGTCAAAGTCCGGAGCGCGATCGCCGATCTGGACGTCGTGGATCTCCAGATAGGGAACGACTCGGGAGATCAACGTTGTCGTGAGCCCGATGAGAAGGGCCCAATAGACAAGCTCTTTTTTCGACCATGACATAATGAAGAGTACTCTCAATGTAGCTAGCAGTCAGGGGCTACGGCAAATGGTTTTGGTTACCCGGCGGGCCGAGTTTTCGGCCTCTCACTTCTGTCGAAACCCGTCTTTGGGCCCCGAAGAGAACGAAAAGCTGTTCGGAAAAGCGAGCCGGGAGAGTGGTCACGGCCATAACTACGTTCTCGAGGTGACGGTGGCCGGGGAGGTCGATCCGGTCGACGGCATGATCATCGACCTGAAAGAACTGAAAGGTATCATCGAAGCGGAAGTCATCGAGCCCTATGATCACCGCTTCTTGAACCGGGAAGTCGCGCCGTTTGACCGCGTGATTCCAACGCCCGAGAACATCGCACAAGAGATCTGGCGGCGGTTAGAACCGGGAATCAATGCAGACGGACGCACCCTTCACAGCGTGCGCCTTTACGAAACGCCGGACTTGTACGTCGAATACTTCGGCGAGGGCCGGCCCGGCGGGTCTTGATCCTATCGGAAAGGGTAAGATAAGGTTCGTTTTGGGGCACGGCTGTCGGGGAACCGGGTTTCGGCCGATCGCGACGTCTGGCTCGCAGCTCGAGGCCATCGCATCGCGGTAAGGCTCGATCGCTTCGGCAGCAGCCGTAGCGTGGGAGGTAGCTGTTGGTTCGGGTAACGAAACGCTATTTCTTTTCGGCTTCTCACCGGCTGCATACGACGCAGTTAAGTGATGAGGAGAATGCCCGGGTATTCGGGAAGTGCAATCATCGTTGGGGGCACGGGCATAACTACGCGCTTGATATCTGTGTAGAGGGTCCCGTAGACACGCGGACCGGAATGATCGTCTCGCGGAAGGCTTTGGACACTTTGGTGGAAAAGGCCGTGACGTCGAGGCTCGACCATGCGAATCTAAATACCGATGTGGCAGAGCTGTCGGCAGTCGTTCCCACGACCGAAAATCTGTCGCTGCTAATCCGCCGATGGCTCCGGAAATCCTGGCCGGACTCGTTCGGCGACCAGCCTGTCCGGCTGGCGAAGGTTCGAGTGGAGGAGACGGATCGTAACAGCTTCGAGGTCGCCGGTTAGGCTTATGGCTACGAAACGCAACCTTCATGATGTGATCGACGAGTTTCCGGATCCGTCATCTGACCGGTATGCAGAGCTGTCCCGAATCGTTCGGGAGTTGTTGGCCCAGCTGGGCGAAGATCCCGAACGAGACGGGTTGGCGCGAACGCCGCAACGAACCGCTCGCGCCCTGGCCGAGCTCACGAGCGGGTACCAGATGGACCCGAACGAGATTCTCAACGGAGCTCTATTCGATGTCACGTACGACGAAATGGTGATCGTCAAGGACATCGAAATGTTCAGTCTCTGCGAACATCATCTTTTGCCGTTTTTCGGCAAGGTCCATGTCGCCTATCTACCCAACCAAAAAGTGATCGGACTCAGCAAAGTAGCTCGCCTCGTCGACATGTACGCCCGCCGATTGCAGATCCAAGAACGCTTGACGAACCAGATTGCGCAGACGATCCAGGAGGCAATCGATCCGAAAGGCGTGGGGGTCGTAATCGAAGCGAAGCACCTGTGCATGATCATGCGCGGAGTCGAAAAGCAACATTCCTCCGCCGTCACCAGCGCCATGTTGGGGGCGTTCCGCGACAATCCCAAGACGCGCGAAGAGTTCCTCTCTCTGGTCAGCCGCGCGGCTGACAGGGCGTGAACCCAGCCACAGTATCCTAGGCCTTGGCGGCCCGGACCGCGGATCCCTAACAGCCTTGTGTCAGCCCTTGTCGGACGAGCGCATTGCTGGGTTCGAGTTCGCCACGGGATGCCCGTGTCCTGCGCTTCAGCGGGGTAATGGAATTCACGCTAGCCGTCGATGGCTAGAACGGGAGGACCAGCCGATGAAGACCGCCGCAGTGGAGGAGAAAGAACGGTTCGCTCCGACAACCGGGGTAGCGCCTAATCCCAACACCGAGCGACTGCTGACCGCGGCACCTCAGGTAATTGATAACGTTCTGGGGAGCATGCTGGGACTAGAGCTGCATCCCCCATCCACCCGGATCCCGACTCCGGCCAACCAGGGGATCATGGCTTCCAGTCGTTTGAGAGGCGCGTGGGAAGGGGTTGTCAGCATCCATTGTGAAAACGGTCTCGCGACGGAAATCGCTTCCCAGTTCTTTGGCACCGAGACCGAGGAGCTGGTTGCCGAAAACATCGCCGATGCGCTGACCGAAGTAGCCAGCATCGTAGTAGGTAACCGCAAAGGCGTCTTGGCTAACCAATGCTCGCATACCATACCGGCGGTGAGAGATGGGAGCAACCCTGTCTCTAAAAGCGCTAGCGCTCTCGGGGTGCGAACAATCACCTTCCCCACGGTCGAAGGGGCACTCACGCTGACTCTCATCCCGACAAGCGGGTCCGCGCACCCCCAAATCTCTCGCGACTCCTTCACCAGGAAGGCCCCGAGCAGCCCGCGCCAAAAGCTGAGCCGCCACGAAAAATGGGGACAGCCACCAATGCGCTCCCATCGTCACCCGTGAAATGAAGCGCTTAGCCTGAGGCGAATTGGCTGGCTGTACCCGATTTTTCTACCACGGGCTGTGAATGTTTCCCGCCCCAACCTTTTGACCTGAGCAAGGTCCCCTTGTCTGCTGTGATCCCACGCATTTTGACGATGGATTGACGAAATAGCTGTTCAATGCCAACAAATTGTTGAATTCCAGCGACGGTGAGTGTAGAATCGGGCGTGCAGGCAGGCCAAAACTAGGAGGCGATAAGGGGCTAGGTACTCTCAAGGCGGATCGGACCCCGCCGTAGTCCGATCAACCAACTCCACAAAGAAACAGAAAAAGAGAATCAAACAATGTTCGAATTCCCAAGCCTTCGAGACGAAACTCGTTACGGCATGCCGGCTGCCGATCGATTGCTATTCAACCGCCGGTACGTGGTGGGATACTCCTACCTTTTTCGCCAGCCGCGGTGGGCTTTGGAGCTCATCAACCGGCACACCAGGCAAATGGCCGATGAAGATCTGAGACGGCTGAACAACTTCCGGGAAGATCCCCGCATTCCCGAGATGTTTCGTTCCACTAAGGCCAGCTTCAGGGGTTCAGACCACGACCGCGGGCACCTGATATCGAGCGCCGACCGGCTTGAAGACGCCCTGATCAACAGCGAGACTTTTCTCCTGAGCAACATGAGTCCCCAAGTGGGGGGGGTCAATCGAGGTGTGTGGAAGAACCTCGAAAGCGCCGTGCGAAAACTGTCACAGAAAAAGATCATGGGTAAGGTCGGGAAGGTAAAGAAGAAGGTGTGGAAGTACGCGGAGGTTTACGTGATCTGTGGCCCGGTGTTCGATATCGACTCGAAGCTCGAAGCGATCGGTGACCCGACCGAGATGAAGGTGGTCATTCCGCACGCCTTCTTTAAGTCGGTGCTCGCTGAACAAAGACTCGGGAAGCTCGAGCTGTGGTCCTTTCTGATACCCAACAAAAAGACGACGAAGGACCCTTCTAGCTTTCTGGTTCCGACCGTGGAGGTCGAGTCCAGAGCGGGATTGCAGTTGTGGGACCGCTTGCAAGGCTCAGACATCGAAAAGCTGAAAGCGAAGAAGCGCAACATGTGGAAGTAACGTTGCGGACCAAAGGCATACCTCCCCTCTGTTGCAGAGATTCTTGGGCCATGCGACCTCGTCCGAGTCACTGAGGTTCGGGACACAGTTGCCGGCTTGGCGGAAGTTCGGACCTCGGCCCTTTTTGGAAGGTCGTCTATTCTGACCTTGGCGGCAATCGGGAGCCGGGCGCCTACGTGTACGCTGAGCGCGCGGTGACCTTCGCTGGTGTTGCCCCCTAAAGACGCTTGATTCTGCTGCTGGGCGGAAGCTGACATCGCCTCCTCACCCGCCTTTGTTTGACGATACTCGAACCCCACCTCTACAATAACGAACAGGAACTCCGGGGAGCCGTCTCCTCCTTTAACCTCTCCCGACGCGCTTGCGCGTTGATTCCTATGTTCGAGAATCTTACAGACAAGCTCCAGCGTGTCTTCAAGAACCTGCGGGGAGAAGGCAAGCTTACGGAGCAGAATATTCAGGATGCCCTGAAAGAAATCCGCTTGGCGCTCCTGGAAGCCGACGTCAACTTCAAGGTTGTCAAGCAACTCATCGAAAACATCCGGCAGAAGGCGATCGGCCAGGAGGTCCTGACCTCGTTTTCACCGACGGAGCAAGTCGTCAAGATCGTTCGAGACGAGCTAGTGGGGATTCTTGGCGGTGTCGAATCGAAACTACGGTATTCGAGTGAGCCACCGGCAACCTTCCTAATCGTTGGTCTTCAAGGTTCAGGGAAAACTACCTCAACGGGAAAGCTGGCGCGCTGGCTTTCTAAGAACGGTCACCGGCCGCAGATGGTGTCGGCGGATGTCTACCGGCCCGCTGCCCGAGAACAATTGCGAATCGTCGCCGAGCAGATCAAGTTGCCGATCTACGCCGGACAGGCCGACGCTACACCGCTGGAGTTGGCCAAGGGTGCACGTCGAGAGGCGAACCAGACGGGACGCGATGTCGTGCTGGTCGATACGGCTGGCCGATTGCACATCGATGACGAGCTGATGGCCGAGCTCGAGCAGTTGCGCAACGAGCTCGAGCCCACGGAGATCCTGTTTGTTGCCGATGCCATGACGGGGCAAGATGCGGTCAAGTCCGCTTCCGAGTTTCACGAACGGCTGGGAATCACGGGTGTGGTGCTCACGAAGATGGACGGCGACGCCCGCGGTGGGGCGGCTCTGTCGATTCGGCACGTGACGCGCTGCCCGTTGAAATTTGTCGGTACGGGAGAGAAGTTTGATGCGCTCGAGCCCTTCTACCCCGACCGTATCGTCTCGCGGATTCTGGGCATGGGCGACGTTCTGTCGCTGATCGAAAAAGTCGAGGAGCAGATTGATCACAAGCAGGCACTTGAAACCCAGCAGAAGCTCCTGGACAATGAATTCACCCTGGAGGATTTTCGCCAGCAGTTGCGGCAGCTAAAGAAACTCGGACCACTGGAGTCACTGCTAGGAATGTTGCCGCAAGTAGGCCCGCTGCAACAAATGAAGGACGTGGAGGTCGATCCCAAGCACTTGGCGCGAGTGGAAGCGATCATCAACTCGATGACGCACAAAGAGCGGCTGAAGTACGAAATCATCAACGGGCGACGGCGACGACGGATTGCGAAAGGCAGCGGGACGTCGGTGCAAGAGGTTAATCAGCTGCTGAGGCAGTACCGCCAAGCGCGTAAAATGATGAAATCGTTGTCCGGTGGACTCAGGAAGAAGAAGCGCTTCGGCAACATGAACCTGGACGCTCTGCTCAAGCAACAACTACACTAGGGTTGGGGGTCTGTGCGGTCGCCCGTAGGTAATGGCCTTACTAGATTGACGTTGGAGGGACTATGCTAGCGATTCGCTTGGCCCGCTTCGGAGCCAAGAAAAAACCTGCCTATCGGGTCGTGGTGACGGAAAAGAGCCGCGCCCGTGACAGCAAATCACTCGAGACTCTGGGTCACTATAATCCCACGAAAGACCCCATCGTCTTGTCGCTGAACGAGGAGCGCATCCAGTATTGGATCGGGCAGGGGGCGCGGCCGTCCGAAACGGTTCGGCGATTGATGACCCTGAAGCCGGAAGACGTGGTCACGACCGAACGGAAGCCCAAATTCGAGCCGGCCCCCAGAGCCGAGGAGCCGCCCGCGGCAGACGAGCAGCCCGCCCCCACAGCCGAGACGCCACCTGCCACCGACGGGCAGCCCGCCGCCGAAGCCGGCAGCGACGCCGCTGAACAGACCGAAACCCAAGCGGAGGCTCCGGCGGAAGAACCCAGCGTCGTTCAAGCCGAGGTCGAGAAGGCGGAACCGAGCGACAGCCAAGCCGAGGTGAAGAGCGAGGAGGAGTCGCAGCCCGCGGCGGTGGCGGAGACCGCAGCGGAAGCTCCCGCCGACGAGTCTTCCGCTGACGACAAACCTTCCGAGGCGGAGGAAGCCACGGCTGAGGAGAAGCCTGATTCCAAAACCGAGCCTACGTCCTAAGCGGCGGCAAACCGCCTGATATAATTGAGGAAGATTTCATAGCGTGATATCGGAATAACGCGGGTCCGACGGTGGCTCGTGTGACGCCTCCGAGCACAAATCTCCACATAGGCTGAAGACGTCCAAGGTTACTGATCGCTGTCGGTAGGAGGTGGATCGTGGATGCGTCTGTGGATCCGATTGTAGAGTTGGTCGAACTGATCGCCAAAGCTCTCGTCGATAAGCCGGAGGAAGTCTCGGTCAAACTCGTGGCAGGCGATCAGGTCAAAGTCTTGGAGTTGAGCGTTGACCCGAGTGATCTGGGCAAGGTGATCGGGAAGAAGGGGCGAACCGCCAAGTCCATTAGGACATTGCTTGGCGCCGCCGGTATGAAGCTGAAGAAACGCTTTACGCTCGAAATCTTAGAGTAGGTTGGTGGCCGGGAGCCAAAAGCGTTACGTGACGATCGCGCGGCTCGTTCGGCCCCGGGGCAATCGAGGCGAGTTGGTCGCTGAAGACGTGAGTGACGACCTGAATCGCTTCACCCGGGTCGGTCGTGTGCTCGTCGAAGATGCCGTCAGGGGCCGGCGCGAGATGGTGATCGAGCGCGCTTGGCACCACAAGGGTCGATTGGTTCTCAAGTTCTCCGGGATCGATTCGATCACTGAGGCGGAAGAGTTGCGAGGCTGCCCGGTGCAGCTTCCTGAGGAAGAAATAGGCCCTCCCCCCGCCGGAGAGTTTTTCTTCCGGGACCTGGTCGGATGCGAGGTGCTCGACGCAGAGAGTGGCGGCAGCGTCGGCCGCGTAGAGGACGTTTTGGAGCCGGGCGGCCAAGTGCTATTGCAGGTCAAAGCCGAAGGGCGGGAGATCTTGATTCCTTTTGTTCGCAGCATCTGCGTGGAGATTGACCCTGGGCAGCAGCGAATTCGGGTGCGGATGCCGGAAGGTCTGGAGGATCTAAATTCGTGAGATGGTTTTCAACGTTCTTACGATCTTTCCGCAATTCTTCGAAGGCCCGTTTGACTGCGGGGTGATCGCACGGGCTCTAAAGGCTGGTCAGGTTGAGATCCGATTTCACGACCTGCGCGACTATGCGACCGATCGACACCGTACGGTTGATGACCGACCCTTTGGGGGCGACGAGGGGATGGTGATGAAAGTGGAGCCCATCTTTCGGGCTCTAGAGAAGATCCGGGCCGGCTCGGAAGGAAAGAAAAGCCGGACAGTCGTACTGTCGGCGCAGGGGCGCTTGTTCGATCAAACAAGTGCCGCCCGGCTGGCGGGCCACGATGAGGTGGCGTTGATATGCGGCCGCTACGAGGGGGTAGACGAACGCGTGAACCAGCATCTCGCCGACGAGGAGATCTCCGTCGGCAACTTCGTACTGACCGGCGGTGAATGGGCCGCCGGGGTCGTGCTCGACAGCGTGGCTCGATTGCTTCCGGGTGTTGTGGGAAACGAAGTTTCGACGCATCGCGAGTCCTTTGCTCCGCAGCCCGAGGGTGGCGTGGGAATGCTCGACTTTCCCTACTACACTCGACCGTCAACCTTCCAAGGCTGGGCGGTTCCGCCGGTTCTGTTGAGTGGCAACCATGAAGAAATCCGGCGTTGGAGAAAGCGAGCCGCGCTCAAGAAGACATTGAGTAACCGCCCCGACCTTTTGCAGTCCGCTGCCCTTTCAAACGAGGACCGCTTGCTCCTGCGCGAGGTCGCCGACGAGGGGCAATAGACAACCGGAGGTTCCGATGACGAGCAAGGTGATCGAGAAGATCTACAAACAGCACAAGCAGGAAGAGATCCCCGTGCTCGAGCCGGGTGACACGATTCGTGTACAGGTGCGCATTCGCGAGGGCGACAAAGAAAGGCTTCAGGCGTTCGAAGGAGTCCTGATCGCACGCAATAATAGCGGATTGAGTGAGACCATCACGGTCCGCAAGACGAGTTTCGGCATCGGGGTTGAACGGATTTTCCCCATCCATTCGCCGGCGATCAGCAGCATCAAGGTTCTCAGGCAGGCTCGGGTACGCCGGGCGAAACTGTATTACCTCCGCAAACTACGGGGCAAGGCGGCACGGCTTCGCGACCGCCGCCGCTCCGAATCTCGATGACCTTCGGATGAGTCGGGCCAAGACGCGTACGTCAAACGCAAAGCGCCGAGCCCTGTATACCAGACCGACAAGTCGTTGGGAGCGCCGAGCGCGCGAACAAGGCTCGAAGCACATCGCCGGGGTGGACGAGGTCGGCCGAGGGTGCCTTTTTGGCCCCGTTGTCGCGGTCGCGGTGATCCTGGACCCTGAGAAACCGATCCGGGGCCTCGACGACAGCAAACGTGTGGATCCCAAGACGCGGGAAGCATTGAGCCACCGCATCCGAGAACGCGCCGTCGCCGTGGCAGTAGGCGCGGCGGACAGTGGCCGCATCGATTGCATCAACATCTATCAAGCCGCCAGGCGGGCGATGCGTGACGCCGTGCTGGCCCTGCCCGTCTCAGCCGACTACGTGCTCGTCGACGCCATGACGATTGATCTCGAAGTGGCCCAACAAAGACTGATCAAGGGCGATAGACGGAGCCGCTCGATTGCGGCAGCGTCGATTGTCGCCAAGGTGGAGCGGGATCGCTGGATGCGCGCCTGGGACATGGTTTTCCCCGAGTACGGTTTGGCTTCGAACAAGGGCTACGCCAGCCCCACCCACCTCCGAGCCCTACGGCGTTTCGGACCCACGCCACTACACCGCATGAGCTTCCGCCCGGTGGCCGCCCAGTCGCGGTTCTCACCCGAGTTGCGCAAGCGCTCCCCTGAGACGCTTCCCTTGTTCCCTGATTTTGATCTTGGAGACTCGTCAAACGTTCAAGCATGATGGAGTCACTACAGCGCCACTCAGGCCCGGGGACGCAGTCGAACAGACGCGGAAAGGGGCGTCGGTCGCACACCTTGACCCACGTTTTCTTTGTCCTCTTCTGTCTAGAAATCGGTCTTGTGCTGTTACTCCTGCCGTGGACAAACCTGTGGGATGGCAACTACTTTTCTTCCCTGACGCCGGCCTGGAATCCCCTCTGGCTCAGCACGTACGTCCGCGGCGCCATCTCCGGTATCGGCCTGGTCAACATGTGGATCGGGGTATCTGAAGCCTGGCGCATGTGGCACTAGCGTTTGGTTGCATGAATCGTGATCGGTTATAGGCCAGTCAAACAGGGAGCCGTGTCAAGTTTGCTCGAAGGGCGGGCGGACGGTTGACACCGCCATCGTTTCCAACAAGAGAGAAATCCCGATTGGCACTCTGTAGCATTCTCAACCAAGTGCACGTCGACCCGGACGATTGGACCAGCTTGCCAGATTCCAAATTCCGGGCGAGGAGGTTTTGATGGACAGACAATTTCGCACTGACTTCTGCAGCGTCGTGGCGGACCTTGACATGAAGGTATGCTGCCTCGTCCACGACTGGGCCTACTGGCAGGGAGGAACTTGGCGCGACCGGGCAGAAGCCGACCGGGAGTACTACCAGTGTATTAAGAGATCCAGCAAGTACAAGTTTCTCGCTGGAATTCGGTGGTTCGGCGTGCGCGTTGGTGGCGTCGGCTGGCTGCCGTTTGAGAAATGGCGCTGGGGGTACGGCTGGAACTACCCGCGCACGAAGGCCCCGGACCCCGACAATTCGACCGAGACGGTCGAGAAGAACAAGGCTGAGTTCGAAAAAAAATTGAAAGAGGCGCAGCAAGAGAAAGCGAAAGTGCACGCAGCTTGAAGTCTATGGCGGTCCACCCGCGTTTGCGGCTCTGATTCGCTCGTCGGTATGCGAGAGCAAGAAAGAGCTCGCGGGCGCAAGAGTTCCGCGGCACTTGCCCGCTCGCCGGCTTCGGGCTGCTATGCTCTTTGAACCGACGAAAGCGACGAGAGGGATTCCATGACTGAGCATCTGAAATTACATCACGTCTCTTTCACCGTCAAGGACTTGGAGGCCTCGAAGTACTTCTACCGCGATGTGTTGGGGCTAGCAGAGCTGCCTCGACCCGATCTGAAGGCTCGGGGCGCCTGGCTCGCGGTCGGCGATCGGCAAATCCATCTGATCGAAGGTAGTTACCGCCGTAAGGAGAGCGAGAACGTCCTCATTCGCTCCGATCACGTGGCTCTCGAAGTGAAGGACCTAGAAGTGGTCCGCGAGAAGCTTCAGGGAGCCGGCCTCGAGTTCCACGAAGGCGAAAACTTCGAACTCGGAATCGGGCAAGTTTTCTGCCAAGATCCCGACGGCCACGTCATCGAGTTCGTACACAACTACAACGAGTGATCGGAAGCGCGGCTGTCGCAGGCGGACCAGTGCTGAAATTGACGCGCTGTAGCTGAACCGGGCAGCGCAGGCGATCGCGGTCCGGGCTTGCTGAAGGGATCTTCTGCGGCCAGCGCTACGGTGCCGCCGAGTAGAACACAAAGATGCCGGCCATCGCATCAACGCGTTCGGCGGTAGGATTTTCGTAGGTCGCGACGAGCTTGAAGCGGTCGTGGGGTCCGACCTCATAGCCGTTAGGGTTTTTGTAGGTGGGCATCGAGAGAAGCCGGCCGTCGTCCCCTCTCGCCCCGATTGCCTTCCACACCCCCCGGTTTTTTGTGGCGTTGATCAATTCTATCGACACGCCGTAGGGATGGATGTGGGTTCCGATGGCACGAATCTTGCCCGGCGGCAGCTGGATCGCCGCTTCGCGGACGTCCTGGCCGGGATCCACGTAGTAGAGGTCGGGGACTTGGACTGACCGGAAGGCCATCGACAGTTTTTGGAGCGGATGTCGCAGATGCTTAGCGCGAATCAGGTCGATCGTCATTCTGATGCTGGCCACCGTTTGATCCGGATGACGATTGTTGAACATGGGGTCCCAGACAATCTTTTCGCCCGCCCTGAAGAAAAGACCGTACCCGGAAGGCAATCGAAGGGACTCGGTGTAGCCGTCCGAGAAGATTCCGACCATCGCTTCGTTGTTGTGCGTGTGGTGAGGCGTTGAGGTGCCGAGGAAGGTGTGGCACTGGAATTCCCTGTCGAGACGCTTCCCGTCCGCGTCGAGGATGCGGGTTCGATAGCCGACTATCCAAATGTCTTCGGGAAAGTTGAACTCCATCCTGCGCGGGACTTGCTGCAGCTTGTCCGCTTCTAGGTCAAAAGGGCCGTAGTCGTGGTAGAACTGTTCCGTTACGGCGGCGAGCTCCGAGGGGGTCATTTCCGCGGACTCTGAATCGGTTGGCTCTTGTGCAGCTATGGGCCCCCTAAACGCGGTGAGGAGGAACAACGACAACAGCAGAGCTTGAGGGGTGCGCTTCATTGAGAATCTTGCCCGAACAGGGATCAAAACAGTCCGGGACTGCCCCCGCTTTTTTGACACGTCCCGGAGCAAAGAATGCGAGACACAGGCAGTCTTCCCTCGACTGCTCGCCCCCTATCAGCCCGTGGTGAAAGTAAAGGTCACGAAAAATCGGGTACAGCCAGCCAATTCGCCTCAGACCAAGTGCTTCGTTTCGAGTGCCGTGAAAGGCAGCGAATTGGTGGCAGGAAGGTGTGAAAAAATGCTGGGACAGTCAGCGCACGGCGGAAGCTGCGATTGATTCTACCGCGACTTCGTAGGACGCCGCTTGTGACAGTCCCTGATTTTTTCACGCCTTCTAGTCCCCGATTTTCGCTCCCGCGCGACTTCTAGCACGGGCTGCTATGGGCCTGCTCGATTATAGGGTGCGTTCGCAGAGGCTGTCCAGCAGCAACCTCCGAGAATAATCGACTTGAAACACAGGGAATCGGCTTGGCGCCCGCGCCGGGACGGCAAACCGTTGTATAACTGAAGACTTATGGAAAACGCCAGCTACTTCAAAGACAAGATTCGCAGTGGTGAGCTTTGTATTGGAACGAACATCACCTTCACGGACCCGACCGCGACCGAGGCCTTGTGCCGCATGTTCGACTACGTTTGGATCGACATGGAACACAACGCTTTGTCCCTCGAAACGGTGCAAGGGCACATCATGGCAACCAAAGGAAGCCGGACAACGCCGCTTGTCCGCGTGCCTTGGAACGACCCGGTCTTGATCAAGCCGGTGCTCGATATTGGCGCGGCGGGCGTGATTGTGCCGATGATCCGTACCGCCGATGACGTAGGTCTGGCGGTTTCCGCGTGCCGCTATCCGCCGGATGGGATTCGCGGCTACGGGCCACGAAGAGGATCCAATTTCGGCGACCTCGAAGGTCCGGACTTTTGCCGCACGGCCAACGAGACGATCATCGCCATCGTGCAGATCGAGCACATCGAAGCCGTCAACAACCTTGACGAGATCCTAGCCGTGCCGGGGCTGGCGAGCATTTGCGTCGGTCCGATGGATCTGGCCGGGTCGATGGGCCATAGCGGTAACCCTCGCCATCCCGACGTGCTGAGCACGATCAAAGGGGTCATCGACAAAACACGCCAGACTGACGTCTTCGCCGGCGTCGCGTTTGGAGATGATCTAGAGCAGCTCGCCAAGTGGGTCGAGCAGGGAGTGCAGTGGGTCTCGATCGCATCTGACATCGGGCTCATGCGAAAAGCAGCCGACGACTCATGCCGGGTGTTGCTCGATTCCCTCAAAGCGTCAGGCGATTAGCCCGCTTTTCTCACGAGGAGCGCGTAGGGGCGGGCCACTGTGCCCGCTACTCTTCTACAGGCACGAAGGCGATGGCGCGAGCGGGGCTGCCGCTTTGATCCGCGATCTTGAGCGGTAGCGAGACGAAGTACGCTCCTCGCGCAGGTAGCTGGTCGAGATTGATCAGCAGCTCAGTCCAACTCATGCCGTGCTTGAGCCCGGCCGCATGAGTCGGGAGGCCGCCATCAGTGTAACCCATGCTGGGACCGTCCGTCCCCAAGTGCCAAACGCCCTTGCCATGGAGATAGTCCATGACCTCGGGCGTAGGCGCCGGCCAGCCGGGCTTTGATTTTTCGACGGCGGGTTCAAACGTCAAGCGCCGGCCTTCGGGAAGCGGCTTGAAGTAGGCGTTGCTATAACCGCTGCGAAACAGAACAATGTCACTAGCCTGGATGGGGCCGTGCGTGGTCTCCCATTCCTCGATCATGGCGACGGTAATGCGAGGACTCATTCCGGGTTCGGCAACATCCCGGATTGCGCTCACATCAACGACGGCCGCCGGGCCCATCAGCCGCTCCAGGGGATACCTGTCTCCCGTTACGGTGCCGGCCGGGCCCGCGTGTTCGAGACCGCTGTCCGGGGGTGGAATCACATGGGCGGGAAAATCGATTTGCGTGCCGGTGTGTTCGTCGATCACGTATCGCTGTCCGTAGTAGGCCGCTTCGCTCGGCTCAGCAATACTGCCGTACTCGCTTTTCTTCGGCTCGAACCAATTGAAGGTCCAGCGCTGAAAAGGCGGATTGGTTCCAAAGTGAGCGGGGACATTCTCGTCGACGAGAACTGACAGATCAACAACCCTGAAGCTTTTTGCCGCGATCGCTCCGACGTCAGCGGCAAGAGCCGTTGGGATTTCGATGCTGCCCTCGGGAGGCTGAGAGCAACCGCTGAAAACCAGCATCGTTGCCGTGAAGGTCTGTAGAAAAGGGGTTCGCATCATGGTTTTCCGCCGTTTGGATAGCGCCGGCGACTCCTTTTTGGTACCTATCAGACCGTAGGGGCACAGCACGCTGAGCCCGCTAGCGTTCGCGCGAAAGGTGAATGTGTTTACGAAATACGCGAATAACTTCCCGCCGTACCAGTGAGCCCGCCGCGGCAACCGAATAAGAGAGAACGGCATGAATCCCACTCACAGGACGAAAACCCCAGGGGTCTACGGCGTAGCCTGTTCCCACAGCCCGCAGATGTTGCCCTGCGGATCAATGACGGCCGCGACCTCGCCGACGCCCGGCACCGGCGTCTTCGGCAGCGCCACGGTCGCGCCCAGGCTCGTCGCCTTCTCGATCGCCAGGTCGATGCTTGCCACGTCGACGTAATTCATCCACGGCTGCTCGGCGTTCTGCCGCTGCATCACCGCTCCGTTGATGCCGGGCCCGTCCGAGCCGGTCTCGCACAGCCAGTACTCCACCCCTGGGATCGGGGCCTGCTGAAACTTCCAGCCGAACAGGTCTCCGTAGAACCTGGTCAATTCCTTCGGCTCATTAGCGGGAATCTCAAAGTGCACGATACGGTTGTTTGCCATGCTCTATTCCTTGATGAAAGCGTGGGCCTCGCCTCTCCCGGCACCATTCTAGCAGTGGTACCAAGCAGCGGTTCGTGCGGCACGTCGACCAGCCGCAGAGCGACCGACAGCGATTTCCCCGAGCATGGTTGTGTCCTCCGTTGCATGAGCGCTGCTGAACGATCTCCTTGCCCGAGCGGCCCGGATACCGTCCACGAGAGATAGCATAAGTAGAACAGGCAGGCAAGGTGGCCAGCAACGGGGCCCCTGTCATAGGCGCCGTTGCGGCGAGGTCGGACGTTATGAAGCGAAGAACTTTTCTTGGTGCGGTGCCGCTTTTCATCGCGGTGGCGGGGTGCCGGCTGTCTCGAAAGAAGATCATAGGCGTGGCCCCCAAAGGCACAGCATCCGTCTTTTGGGAAACGGTTCACGCGGGTGTAATCGCCGCCGGGCGGGATTGCGTCGAGATCTTATGGAATGGCCCCTCGCGCGACACCGACTTCGCGCGGCAGATTCAGATCGTCGACGCGATGATCAACCGGCGAGTGGATGCTATTGTGTTGGGTCCCACTGAGAAGACAGCCCTGGTCAGAGTTGTCGAGCGCGCTATGGCCGACGGCATACCGGTAACGATCATCGACTCGGGGATTGAGACCGACAACTACGTTTCCTACATCGCCACCGACAACACAGCAGCCGGCCATATGGCGGCCGACACGCTGGCGGAGCTGCTCGGGGGTGAAGGCCGCGTGGGCCTCGTCAGCCATGTAAGGGGCAGCGCCTCGACCGACGAGCGCGAAGATGCGTTCAAGGAAAGCGTAGCCCAGAAATACCAGCGAATCGAGATTGTCGCCGAGCAATACTGCATGTCTGACCGATCTCGGGCGTTGGCGGTCGCGGAAGATATCTTGACGGCCCATCCTGATTTGGACGGCATGTTCGCCTCGGGAGAGGCCGCGGCAATCGGGGCAGCTCGCGCGATACGCACGCGGGGGTTAGCGGGCAAGGTCAAAATGGTTGGGTTCGACGCGAGCCCGACGCTGCAAGACGAGCTCGAAAACGGCGTGATTGATGCCTTAGTGGTGCAGGACCCCTTCCAGATTGGCTATCTAGGCATAGAAACAATTGTGCAGAAGCTCGGCGGCGAAACGCCTGCAAAGATCATTCATTCCCCCGCGCGAGTGATAACGGCCGCTGACCTCGAGGACCCGGAAGTTCACAAACTGCTCAACCCGGACCTCAGCGGTAGTTGAACGAAACACCTGAACGAAATCGATTCTTATGAACCTGGGACTACGGAACAAGACTGTCCTAATTACGGGCGGCGAGAGGGGCATCGGCCAAGCTATCGCTCTTGGTATGGCGGAGGAAGGCTGTCGAGTGGCGATTGCGGATCATCGTCTCGAAAAGGGTCCCAACTCGACTTTGGAAAAACTGAAATCCAAGGGTGTAGAAGCCCTGGCACTATCCGTGGATGTGAGACAGGAGAATCAGACCATCCAAATGGTGAAGGACACGATCAAGGCCTTTGGTCACCTTGACGTTTTCGTTAATAACGCCGGGGCCGTTCGACATGACCCGGTAACGAAGATAACCACGGATGCGTATCGAGACTCACTTGACACCAACCTCAGCCCCGCGATATGGGGCTGTCGAGAAGTGTGCCGGCACATGATCCCAAGACGCCAAGGCGTCATCATCCTAATTGCCTCAACTATCGTTCTCAATCCGGGTTACAAAGAAGCGGTCTATCGGATCACCAAGTCCGGAGTGCGGGCCTATTGCGGTACGCTGGCCTTGGAGATGGCGCCTTATGGAATTCGAGCATGCACGGTCTCACCGGGAATCACGGATACGCCTCTCTCGAAGACAAGCCTTGGGGCGTTCTTCGGGGCCGATGCCGGCAACGAGCGGACTTTGCTCGGGAGTATCCCGCTTGGGCGCTTGAGTCGGCCGGAGGAGGTGGCCTCTTTTGTGGTGTTCTGTGGTGTTCTTGGCTTCGGAAAAGGCATCCTACGCCACGGGGTGTGACGTCATTGTAGACGGGGGATTCTCCCTCCGCCCGTTGATCTTGGTTGGGCAAGATGAGATTGAGGAAATGAATCTTTAGGTAACTTGACAGCCTCGGGTAATTGTTCTACTGAGTCGCAAGATATAGTGACTGACGCCGGTCGGAAGCTCGCGATGCTGGAAAGGGCGCGACATGATGCGCCCGTACAAACAAACGCATTCGCTGACCCGCGTTGTGAACGCGCACTGCTCTGCCGAAGGCCGAGCTCGTCACCATATTTTGCGAAACTTAATAGGCTGATTGCAGTGACCAACTGACAGGTTAGTAATTAGGATCAACGGACATGCCGGACACAGCCCAGAATCACAGGCAGGCCGTCGCAGAACTTGACGTCGACGGCTTCACGGTTATTGAAGACGCTCTTCCGCCTGGGCAGATATCGACTCTCAATCGCGCGGTGGATCGTTTCTGCGAAGAGCATCCCGAACAGTGGGTCGAGCTGAGTTGTTCACAGCGCCAGGCACCCAACGTCTTGCCTTGGACTGACGAGTTTGATTTCGTCATCGAGAATTCGCGGATCCTCAGCATCTTGGCAAGAGTGTACGGAGACGATCTTGCCTACGAAGACTTCGGCATCATGATTCGCGAGCCTACACAAGATCTGCACGACCCGCGAGGCTGGCATCGCGACCTGACGCGCGACCACAGCCGACGCAAGGAGATCCAAGCGATCCAGGTCATCTACTATTTGACCGATGTGTCACAGAGTGATCACTGCCTGACGATCGTTCCTGAAAGCCACAGCCGGTTGATCGATCTCAGGGTCGAGCAAGTTCAACCGGACGAAGGACGTGAAATCCAAGCGCCGGCGGGCAGCGCCGTCATCTTCCACGTTCGGTGCATCCACTCAGGTAGGCTGAAGCCCAATAGCAGGCAGCGGCGAACGTTGCATCTCTATTACGCGCACCGCGGCCTACCCCGGATTACGGAGTGGAGCGAGATTCCAGAGAGGCTCTACAAAGAAGCGGACCCTGCCCTGCCGCCCCACTTCTACTCGAAATGGAATGCCACTGAGATATTCGACGGAACGGGGAGGAAGCCGAGCGACATGGACGCCAACACGCCGACGGTCGAAGCGGTGAAGGAAGTCCAGCGAAGGGCCCAAGAACAAGTGGAAAGATCACGGCGGGAACTTCGGGCGGGTTCCTAGTGGCAGGTGGTGAGTCGCCATGAACCGAAACATGAAAACACGGCCCGAGCGCGATCGATTCGTAGGGGCACAGCATGCTGTGCCCGCCTGCTCTCTGACCTTGATGTTGGGTCCCTGAAAATGTAGCCAGTCGTCGGTTGGTTCAGTCCGACCTGTCGTCTTCCCCCGATGAAATGACCCGGCACTTCACCAGCACTGCTAGAGAAATTTCCGCATGCACCTAGGAATCCTGGATTTCGTCGTTGTCTTCTGCTATTTCGGTGTTCTCGCACTGGTAGGGATCTACTTTTCCAAGCGCCAGACTTCCCGCAGCGAATACTTCCTTGGCGGCCGTCAGACGCACTGGGCGCTCGCCGGGGGAAGTCTTCTCGCGACGGTTTTTTCTTCCATTTCGTATTTGAGCGTGCCGGGAGAGATGATCCGCTACGGTATCGGCATGTCTACCGGCTATCTGGCACTTCCACTCGTTGTGCCTCTCGTCAGCAGGACTGTGCTGCCGGTGATCAAGCGCCTGCCCATCACAAGCGCATACGAATATTTGGAGAGACGGTTCGACGTCAGCGTGAGAAGTATTAGCGCCTGTGCATTCATCGTCCGAACGCTGCTGTGGATGGGTCTCGTGATCTACATGACGAGCTTCGCCGTGGTGGAGATGTCGGGCTGGAACGTTTACGTCACGATTCTCGTGACGGGAGTGCTGACGGCGGTATATACCAGCGTGGGCGGTATGCGAACCGTCATTTGGACCGATAACTTTCAGATGCTGATCTTGTTTGGAGGCGCGATTGCGATCCCGGTTTTGATCGGAGTCCTATTGGGAAGCGGGCCGGGAACGTGGTGGCAGACTTTTTCACAAGCCGGGCGAGCGGACGTTCAATTCT
The DNA here is from genome assembly GCA_965248205.1 of Bryobacterales bacterium. Classification (GTDB taxonomy): domain Bacteria; phylum Acidobacteriota; class Terriglobia; order Bryobacterales; family UBA6623. The sequence goes on along the minus strand of CBDFIS010000006.1, from coordinate 2,395,424 downwards.
TCAGTTGGGATCCCACGGTACGGGTCACGATCGTGGGAACGTTTCTGAACATCTTCTTTTGGAACGCGTGTACGCAAGGCTCGGATCAGTTGGCGGTGCAACGGTTGTTAAGCACTCCTTCGCTTGAATCCGCCCGCCGGTCGCTTTGGTTCTACACGGGAGCGAACTTAGTGTTGCCCTTTTTTCTGGCGCTTTGTGGCTTGGGTCTGTTTGTCTTCTACTCCGAACAATCTGATTTGCCGATTCAGGCTTTCCACACACAGCTAACAACAGAAGCAGATCGGCTCATGCCGCGGTTTATTGTGGAGGTGCTACCCTCGGGCTTCTCCGGTTTGCTGCTGGCGGCTCTGCTGGCGGCTGCGATGTCGAGCTTGAGTTCGGGGATCAACTCTATTTCGAGTGTCATTAGCAGCGACTTCGTCGAGAGGTTCGGCTGGGGGGGCAAGCGGACCGAATCCCTCTGGTTGGAAAAAGTGATAGCTTTCGTCGCGGGCTTGGTGGGTGTCGGCGTGGCGATCGGCATCATGACCGCTACGCGGCACACTGACTGGAACTTAACGGAGCTCACGAGCCGCGTCAATCACATTTTCGTGGGGCCCATCGCGGCTCTGTTTTTTGGCGGAGTGCTGGTTCGCAAAGCGAGAAAGCGGTCGGCCCTATTGGGCTTCGCGGTCGGTGTATGCACGAGTCTTTACATTTGTTTTGGCAGGGAATGGTTTGGGCTAGAGCGCAATATTTCATTCGTGTGGGTGATCGTCGCGTCTTTTGTGTTCGGCTTTGCCACAATGGCACTCGCAAGCCACTTCGATCGTGGCCCCGGGGACGAGGACCGAGCCAAAGAGCTAACGGTGTAGGGCTTCGCTTCCCGACTACGCCTTGCCGCAAGAGCTTCGGCGGGGCACAAGGTAGCTGCTCGCGGAACGGAGCAAGTCGATCCTCAAGATTGCGGTATGCTTTTCGGTTCAAGAATAGGTTGCGGTACCGGAGTCGGCAGATGAAGAAAATTTCAGCGGGCAGTTGGGCCTTTGCGTTCAGATCGTATTCTTCCGACCCAATTCCCTTTGAAAAATGCGCCAAACGACTGGCTGAAGCCGGTTACGACGCCATCGAGGTCTGCGGTCTGAAAGAACACATCACCCTCGATGCTTACCCCACGAAAGAGTCACGGCTAGAGGTCAAGCAGATGCTGGAGGATCTAGGGCTCGAGACGTCGGGCTACCAATGCGACCAGCGCTCGGCTGATCCTACGGAGGAGGGCAACCGCGAGAAATACCTGAATCTTTTCGCCCGCAATCTCGAGATGTCGAACGATTTGGGAATTCGCGACATCCGCGTTGACACGGTCGCACCACCTGATAAGTACACGGAAGACGGCGATTACGAATCCGCGAAAGGACGTCTCGCGGAGACCTTCCGGACCGCTGCCGAGCAAGCGAAGGATGCCGGGGTGAAGGTACATTGGGAATTCGAGCCCGGATTTATTTTCAACAAGCCTTCCGAGGTGGTTGAGATTCACGACAAAGTCGACCATCCCAACTTTAGAATCATGTTCGACACCGGCCACGCCTACATGTGCGCTGTTGTCGGCACACGCCAACATGGCGAGAAGCAGACTCTTGCCGGCGGCGTCGAGGAGCTACTTTCGAAACTGGAGGGCAAGGTAGGTGCCATTCACGTGAACGACTCGGACGGCACCCTCCATGAAAACCGGACCAGCACGCACTCCCCCCTGGGCACGGGCTACGTGAACTTTCGAGAGATTACGCCAAAACTGCTGGCGCTGCCCGGCATCGATTATTGGACGATTGACATGGTTTTCCCCGGTGCCTGGGAGTTGGCTGAAGCCTCGCTCGCCTATGTGAAGAAACTCCTCAAGGAAGCCGAACCCAAACCCGAGGAAATCTAGAGCGGACCGCCATGGCGAACTTGAACCGACAGATCACGCTGGCCGCGAGGCCGATTGGGTTTCCTAAGGAGTCGGACTTCCAATTGGGCAGCTCTCCCATCGGTACACCCGGAGAGGGAGAATGCCTCGTTCAAGTGATCTACCTTTCGGTGGATCCGTATATGAGAGGCCGGTTGAGGGACGTCAAATCCTATGCTCCGCCGGTTCAGATCGGTGAGGTCATGGTGGGCCGCGTGGTTGGCCGCGTGTTGGAGTCGCGCCACGAAGATTATCGGCAAGGAGATGTTGTTTTCGGTGATCTGGGGTGGCAAGAGTACCCAATCGCCAAGGGGCATGCGCTCACAAGAATCGATCCTGAAGCCACGCCGATTTCTACTGCGCTCGGCGTTCTGGGAATGCCCGGTCTGACGGCGTATTTCGGGCTGCTTGACATATGCCGGCCCCAGTCCGGGGAGACCGTGGTGGTCTCGGCCGCAGCCGGCGCGGTCGGCTCGACAGTGGGACAGATCGCGAAGATCGAGGGCTGTCGCGTGGTCGGTATTGCCGGGACTGATGAGAAGGTCGAGTATGTGACTCAAGATTTAGGCTTCGACGCTGCTTTCAATTACAAGGTAGTGGACGACTACTCCGTGGAACTGCGACAGCTTTGTCCAGCCGGCATCGACGTCTATTTCGACAACGTAGGCGGTACGATCACGGACGCCGTTTTTCCTCTGCTCAATGTGAAGGCGCGGGTAGCCATTTGTGGCCAGATCTCTCAGTACAACCTGGAGACGCCCGAAGTGGGGCCGCGGCTGCTTTGGCAGCTGATCGTCAAAAGGGCGAAAGTGGAAGGTTTTCTCGTGATCGACTATGCGGCGCGGCGTGAAGAGGGCTTGCGCAAGCTGAGTGAGTGGGTGAGAAGTGGCAAGATCAAGTATCGTGAACGAATTGCCGAGGGAATCGAGAACGCGCCCCGCGCCTTCATGGAGATGCTATCCGGCCGAAACATCGGCAAGCAGCTCGTAAGGGTGTCGGGAGAATGAGTCGAGCTGCCCGTCTGAGCGAGCCGCACGCCAGACCTCGAGAAGATTGTCCACGTGCTTGCAACACAGACGGGTATTAGTGGATTACGGTCCCCATCCGCGGCAAACGGGAGCCCCTGGGAGCCCCATGCACCCGGGCGTTAGAAAGGAAACCCAGCGATGCTGACAGGACTTTGGACAGTCGGGATCAAGGTCCCCGACATCGAGAAAGAACTCGAGTTTCAAAAGAGTATCGGAAACGAAATCAAACTCGATGAGAAACTTGAGTTAAACAACAAGTTCTTCCGGGTCCCGCTCGTCAAGATGGGCGACAAGTACCTGCACCTGGCCGAAGAGATGGTCTACGAGCACCTGCTGGACCAGCCGCTGCCTTACGGTATTGCTCATCTGGTCTATGTCAGCAATAGCTTCGATCAAGACGTCGAGAAGTTTGTCGCCAGCGGTGCCGTACCGATCAGAGAGCCGGTCCGAGCCACCGCCGGATTCGGCGAGCGCAGAGTGGCTTTCTTACGCACCCCTAGCGGCTGGATTTTTGAAGTCATCGAGATCATCAAGAATCTCGTGCCGGAGGTCGTGGCCAGCCGATAGCGCGGAAGGCCGGCGCTGGTGGCGAGCTGGCAAGCGGGCCGGAAGAGACGGACAATCGGGAGGCCTAGCTGAATAAGCCGCCGGTCGGCCCCGCTTGCTTAATCGGAGGGGAGCCTTCTGTACGCTTCACTTCGGTGACCTACCCGCAGAACGAGCACGATGACTTCATCATCTCGGATGGTGTAGATGATCACGTAGTCTTTGCCCGCATGGACGCGGTATAAGTCCTCGCGACCTTTGAGCTTCGCAGTTCCTGGTCGGCGCGGGTTTTCTCCAAGAAGATCCAGCCAACGGATGATACGCTTCTGGACCGCCGCTGGCAGTTCGCTTAGTTCCGTTGCTGCTCTGGGTAGCAGTTGGACTCGGTAGGCCACGGTCTAGAGCTAGACGGGGCTAGGGCGCTAGTGTAGCTCGCCAATAATACCGTAACGTAATCGGTCCCGGCTTTAAGAGAAGCCCGTTGAAAACGGGCTGCCAGCCTGGGTTGGCACGGTCCGCGTACCAGCCGTAAGACGACTGGCCTTTGCGAAGACAAGCCGCGTGAACGCGGCTAACATGGTCCGAATCACCGCCGAAACATGTGCATTTGGACCGCAAAGATCTTTTCTGCATTACCAACGGGCAAGGAAGGACCTCATGATAAGTTACAGTCTGATTGGCGCGCTACACTAGTTTCTTCTTCAGTTCTTCCAGCGGAACCGGCCGCTCGCCTTCGGCCGTCATCGTAGCAAGAGCTTTGTCGGCGGTTTCCGCCCAGTAGTGATCCTCAAGCTCCTCGAGGAGATCTGCGTCTTCTTCGGAGATAAGGACCACGCTAGCCCCTCCGCGACGCTCGACACGGATTCTCTCTCCCTTGTAGGCCACTCTATTGAAGGTGTCCGGGGGAATTCGGGTGTCGGATGCTTTCAGGCTGGTCATATCGAGTCTGTCCCGTTGTGCTCGCTGTGCTGATCGAATTGTACAACTCGATCATTTCGTACTATTCTAGCACAGGACCAACAAAAAACTGAGGCTTACGGGTGATTGCTCGCGGGCAGGCTGTTACTCGAGTGCTCTCCGCGAGGGATGACCCGACTCGCTCCAGATCCCCGCACACTCACGGCAGCAGCACTCGCCCCCCGCTTACCGCCAGAGTCTGTCCGGTCGTGAAACTCGACTTATCGGAAAGTAGGAAATACGCGACGTTGGCGATTTCCTCCGGCCGACCGAACCGGCCAAGCGGCGTGGCGTCGATGATGGCTTGCCTTCTTTCGGGAGGCTGGGCGGAGCTCATCTCCGTTTCGACTAGACCCGGGGCAATACAGTTGACTCGAACGTGCGGAGCAAGTGCCTCGGAAAAACACCTCACCATGGTGACGATCCCAGCTTTGCTCGTGGCATAGGGAATCTCCAGCTTACGCGCGCGCAACGCGGCAACCGAAGACAGACAGACGATTCGTCCGTCCTCGGTCGCCAGCATTTCGTCCTTAACGGCCATGATGGAGAGAAAGACCCCGTCTAAGTTGACGGACAAGGTCTTCTTCCAACTTTCCCAAGTGACCTCCTGATGAGATCCCACAACGAGAACAGCAGCACTTGTTACCAACAGGCTGATGGGACCTAGCTCCTGGCGAGTCTTCGAGACGGCGACTTCTACATCGGACGGATTGGACACATCGCCCTTTGCCAAGACGCACTTCACGCCTTCCCGCTCTACAGACTCCTTCGTAGCCCGGGCATCAGCATCACGGCTACGGTAGATGATGGCGACATCGGCTCCGTGACGAGCAAGGTTGATCGCAATCTCCCGACCGATGCCGCGCGAGCCTCCGGTGATGAGGGCGGTCCTTCCTGCGAAGTCTCTTTCGGACAATTATGAATTCCTCGTCGCTGTCTCTTGGCCATCAGGCCCTCCGTGTAGTTTGAGGGTCGCAAGCGCGCCAGTCAACAGGTTTAGCCCGCCATAGCTGACGAGTCGGTTACCTATGTGCTCGGACTCATGTGGTTTATCCACATATCGGTCTGCGCACCGTCGGGAATCGCCACAACGGGAACGAGTAGTTCCCTTTCACTCCGAAGTACTCACACCTGATTCGTAGCTGGCGTCGGCCTTCTGGGCTTCCTCGAGACCGTCGGCGTCGATCCACTCCTTGATGCTGCGCAGGCTGTCTTCAAGGGAATAGAGCGGCTCAAACCCGAAGACTTTCTTCGCCTTTTCCATGGTGAAGGAAATCGCTTGCCCTTGGGCCATGCTCCAAGGAAATCCGAATTCGACCTTGATGCCGGGAAAGAGTTTTTCGACCGACTCCCGAAACTCCGCACCGCTCGTCGGTTCCGGCCCGCAGCAATTGAAAATCTGACCTGCTGTTTCCATCGAGTCAGCCGCGGCGATGAACATTCTCGCCACGTCCCTGAGATCGATGTAGTGACAGACTTCTTCCGCGGAAAAGTGAGGAACTTGAACTTTCTCTCCCTGGGCGAGGTTCTCGGCGATTTCCCGCCAGCCGCGGCCTCCACCGCTGCCCCTAGGCCCAACTACCGCCGTCAGCCGCAACACGGTGGTCGCCATATCGTATTGATGAAAGTACGTCTCGGCAAGCTCTTCCTGCATTCGCTTCGTCACGGAGTACATATCCCTGGGCCGGCAAGGATGGTTCTCGTCAACAGGGGCGTAGTCGGGCGGATTGAATTTCGTGCCGGGGTACCACTCGTAGGCCGAGATGCTGCTAGCGACAATCGCGCGCGGCGTCTTCGATTGGCGGGCAAACTCAAGGATGTTCAGGCAGCCATTGACATTGAGTCCGATCATCTCCTGCGGGTCGCCCGTATCCCCGGGGAACGAGGCCAGATGCATGACGCAGTCGTAGGTCTTTCCGTTCAGTGCTCGGTGCAAGCCGGGACCATCCGTCAAATCCGCCTGAACGTACTCGATATCGCCCTTGGGTTCGCTTCTGCCCAGGCCGGTGACTTGATCCCCTCTTTCCAGTAGCTGGCGAACGAGCTCGCGCCCGACGTAGCCGGTGGCACCCGTGACAAGGACGTGACCCATTGTCCGTCAAACTCCTTCAGAAAAGACTCTGATTAGGCGGACTCATTCTTGCAAGGTAAAGATCGGCCCAACACTTTTCAGACTTGCAAGGCAACTTCGCAGAACGAGCGCACACAGATCGTCAATGCGCCCTGGTGCCGCCCTTTTCACTCGCGTACCCTCTGCGGTTTGAAGTATGATAACCCAGTGCTGTCCGGGGAAAGTCGCGCCATCGGACGGTAAGTCTCGACCGTTCAATGTCTTATGGCCTGTTTTGCCCGGGAACGATTTGAAATCCCGAGGCCGCAAATGGTCGCCTGAACGGAGCATCCGGACGCGGCACAATGAGGGATGAACCTTGGCCGTACGGTTTTCTCCCAACTGATCGAGCACCTACCGAGCAAAGAGTTTCAGAAATGTGTATCGCGCTACCGCGGCGATTCCTATCTGAAAAGTTTCTCCTGCTGGGATCAGTTTCTTGCGATGGCATTCGCCCAGCTGACCTATCGGGCAAGCCTCCGCGACATCGAGACGTGCCTGCGTTCGATGCACGGCAAACTCTACCACATGGGATTCCGCGGCAGGGTAGCGCGCTCGACACTGGCCGACGCGAACGAGTCGCGCGACTGGCGGATCTACGCGGACTTCGCGCAGGTCTTGATTGGCATGGCACGGCCGTTATATGCCCACGACCCGATCGGTGTGGACTTGGACCAGACTCTGTACGCTCTCGACTCGACAACAATCGACCTCTGCCTGTCGCTGTTTCCGTGGGCGAGATTCCGCAAGCAAAAAGCCGCCGTGAAGATGCACACGCTGCTGGATCTGCACGGCAATATTCCCACGTTCATCCGCATTACTGGAGGCAAAGTGCACGACATCAACATCCTCGACGAGATCGGCCCGGAGGCCGGCGCGTTCTACGTCATGGATCGGGCCTACGTCGATTTCGAACGCCTCTTCGTGTTCACTCTCTGCTCGTCGTTCTTCGTCGTGCGAACCAAGAAGAACATCTTGCTCCAACGGCGCTACTCGCATCCCGTCGACAAATCCACGGGCTTGCGCTCGGATCAGACCGTCATACTGGCTGCCATCGAATCGGCCCAAGCCTATCCCGACCCGTTGCGGAGGGTCAGTTACTTCGACGCCCGGACGAACAAGCGGCTGAAGTTTCTGACCAACAACTTCGCGCTCCCGGCGCTGACCATCGCCCACATCTACAAGTCGCGTTGGCAGATTGAGTTGTTCTTCAAGTGGATCAAGCAACATCTGCGAATCAACTCGTTTTACGGCACCAGCGAGAACGCCGTCAAGACGCAGATCTGGATCGCTGTCTCGATTTACGTGCTCATCGCCATCGTCCGGAAACGCCTCGGGCTGGAAGCGAGTCTTTACCAGATTCTACAGATTCTCAGCGTTACGCAATTCGAAAAAATGCCCCTTTTACAGGCACTCCAGCCATCCGACTCCCCAAACGAATCCCCCTATGACCCCAACCAATTGATTCTATTCGACTTTTAACCGGACAGCAGTGATGATAACCATTCGCCGCGCTCAGCTACAAGCGAGATTAGGCGCACTCGTCAAAGGGTTCCCGCTCTAAGGCGAATAATGGCTTCATCTGATTTCGAAGGACGCGTTGCCCTTGTCACCGGAGGCGCCAAGGGAATTGGCCGAGCCTGTTGTGAACAACTCGCTAAGGCCGGAGCGAAAGTAGCCATCAATTATCGATCGAGCGAAAAGGCCGCGGCGGAAACAGCCAATCTCGTGGAAGAGGCAGGCGCCACGGCCTACGTCGTTCGCGCCGATGTCTCCTCACCCGAGCAAGTTGAGTCGATGGTTGCGGAGGTCAGTGCGGCGCTGGGACCGATCGACCTACTGGTCAACAACGCTGCTGTGTTTGACCCTGTGTCGCACGAACAGGCGACGCTCGAGGTGTGGCGGCGGACACTCGACATCAACTTGACCGGGACGTATCTCGTAACCTGGGCGGTCAAGGGCGGTATGGTCGAGCGCGGATTCGGCCGCATCGTGAACATCACTTCGGTCGCCGCACTGCGCGGGCGGCCGAGGTGCATTCCTTACTCGGTGAGCAAGGCCGGGGTCACCGCGTTCACCAAAGGCCTTTCGGAGGCCGTCGCCGCCCACAACATACGAGTCAACGCCGTAGCTCCGGGTTTGACCGACACGGATATGGCGACCAATCTCGACGAGGCCACACGCGCGAAGCAGATTCAAGACACCCCGCTCAAACGGATCGGAACTCCCGAGGATATCGCCAACGCCGTTCTGTTTCTACTCAGCGAGCAATCCAGCTTTATGACAGGCCAGACCGTCGTTGCCAGCGGGGGACGGGTTCTGCTGCCGTAGGTACCGTGGCAAAGTCTTTGCGGTTGCGAACGCCTCGAGCGCTGTAGTCCATCGATGATCCGGGATTGAAGAGCCCACAGACAAGATTGTCCGTGCCACCAGCTCTTGCCGCGGGTCACCTAGCCCGGCCAACGAAGGAGCCATCATGAAACTCGGGGTGTACACGAACCTGTTTGCCAACCTTGAGCTGGACGACTGCCTCGAACGTCTTTCCGGAACCGGCATCGAGGCGGTCGAGATCGCTGCGGGAAACTACAACGGCTCGGCACACTGTCCCGTGGACGAGCTGCTGGCCGGTGACGACCGCTGCCGGGAGTACAAGCGGAAGTTCAGCGACCGCGGTCTCGAGATCTGCGCGTTGACGTGCCACGGCAACGTTCTCCATCCGAGCCCCGGGAAACGCACGCGCTTCCGGTCGGTCCAGCACAAGACGATTCGACTGGCTGAGAAACTCGATGTCCCAACCGTCACCACGTTCTCGGGTTGCCCCGGCGACAGCAAAACCGGGAAGTACGCTAATTTTGTGAGCTTCCCGTGGCCCGATGAAAACACCCAACTACTGAAGTGGCAGTGGGAAGAGGAAGTGATCCCTTTCTGGGAGAGGGAAGCCAAATACGCCCGCGACCACGGCGTAAAAATTGGTCTCGAAATGTTCGTGGGCTTCGTGGTCTATAACACCGAGACTTTGCTCAAGCTACGCGAGGCGGTCGGGCCGGCAATCGGGGCCGTCGTCGACCCGAGTCACATCGTTTGGCAAGGAATGAATCCCGCTGATGCCGTCCAACAGTTGGGAGACGCCGTCTTCCACGTTCAGATGAAAGACAACAAGATCAATCCCGCAACCAAAAACCGTAACGGCGTGATCGACACGAACCCTTCGGTGACGAGGCACACCGGACTTGGACGTTTCGAACCGTCGGATACGGGCACGACGTCGGCTTCTGGAAGGACTTCGTATGCGCGCTCAGGCTTGTTGGCTACGACGGTGTCCTCTCGATCGAACAAGAAGATAGCTTGTTTTCGGCCACCGAGGGTTTCCACAAGTCCCTGGCGTTTGTGAAAGACCTGGTCGTGCGCGACCCGGATCGGGCCCAGTGGTGGCCGCCCACGCAGTCGGCTTGATCGACTTCGATTCGAATCGGGCGCTCTCGGACACGACGGCAGAAGGAAATATGAAGCGTTCGAGTGTTAGCCCGCCCACAAAGACCGCGTGCAAATCGAGGGACTGGGGAACAGATGCCCCCAACGAAATGGGGCAGGGGGAGATCACGGATTGCGCGACCCTTTTGCGGAAATGCCTGAACCAGAAGGCGACACACGGTTACGGTAACGTGGAAAGATGCGACGCTCTGCGGGCCGGCTCCGGACTCACTCGGGCGTCGAAGAGGAACGCAGCGCGCCTTCGGTTTTCAGGCAGAAGGCCATGTAGTGAAGGCGTCGCCCGAAGAGAAGATTCACAACAGGAGGATACAGTCGCATAAAACGGTGCTCTTCTAAGACCTTCAGGGGCTGTATCTCGAGAAGATCGAGCCACTGCCCGTAAGAGTTGTATATGTATAGGCAGCGCGAGGAGTACGGTGTGTTCGCAGCCCAGTCTAAACAAGAAATCCGCAGCTGGGCAAGCGGCCCGTCCACCTTGTGATCCTTGACGACAAGTAGGCGCTTGGTAACACGCACGGATTCAGACAGTAGCCTGGCGGGTTTTTCCTCGTGATGCAAGACATCCGCGAGGATGACGACGTCAAAAGCTCCATCGTCATAGGGCACCCTCTTGCCGTCGTATCCGTCAACTGGAATCAGCTCTTCGCCCCTCCTCGTTCGCTCCAGCCCCCGAACCCCGATGCCATCTGGTCGCGATCGTTCCTTCGAGATGGCGTGACCCAGCGCTCCGAAACCGCAGCCCACATCCAGGATCTGATCCCCAGATTTCAAATGCGGAACAATGAGTCGCACCAGTTCAGTAATTCGGGCGTCGTATATGGGTGCGTGAAGACGCCGCATTATCGAAGCCAGAGGCCCCTTTTTCATTGGCGCCTCGACCTCTGTGTTGACACTCGTATACTGCCTCTCAGCGGTCTCGCCATTCAACTGGAATTTCCGTTTTGGCCATCCCGCGATGGTCAGGATACTCCGATCCGCGGCTCGGGTGCAAGGTCTTCGTCTTCCTCTCACGATCGATGCTCCGTTCGCTCCCGTTTGGGTCGCTGAATGCCGCTCGATCGCCGCGTTCCAGCTCGCTGGAGGGCTTTTCGCCGACACGGCTCCGAGTAGTTCCCTCTTCAGCAACCCAGCGTCTCTTCTCCGTCGCAGCCGTCGCCCGTTACCCGCCTGGCACAGGCAGCGCCCAGATCCGCCCCAGCATCTCAGCGAACAGCTTGCGGTTGAGATGCCCCTCGGCCAACAGCAGCCAGTAATAGCGGGCATGCTTGACCAGCCGCCCTCCGGTTTTCATCAACCGATGCTGCAAGCTCGTCAGCGACCAGTTCTTGATCCTCTGCGCCAGCCCCAGCCGCCGCCACAGGTTCCCCAGGTTGTAGGCCAACACGCTCAACTGCAAACGCACCTCGTTTGCCCGGAAACGATGACAGGACAGCCGTGTCCAGTGGGTTGCCTGCTTGCCTTCCTTGATCCATTGCTCGGCCGTGCCGCGCTTGTTGTAGAAGCGCACCAGCGACCGACTGGGCAAGCTCATGCTCGTGACGATGAACCCGACGCGAGGAAACAACTCGCCTTGGTGGTGCTCAACCTTGGCCACAACCCGCCGAGGCTTCGACCAACTCGCGGCCTGATAGCGGAAGCTCTTGTAGCGCACTAGTGGCTTCAGGCTCGGCCTGCCCGGCGGACGGAACAGAATCTCTTCGATCTCCAACTCCAGGTTCTTGTTTGCTGGGATGCGAATGACGTAGTCCACTCCGCGATCCTCCAACGCCTCGTAGATCTCCGGCTTGGCGAAGGCGGCGTCGGCGCGGAACGTCACTTGCTTGCCTTCTCCCTGTTGGCGCTCGATCTCGGGCAGCAGCAGTTCGTCCCAGTCCTCGGCGCTGGACACGTTACCCGCTCGCAGCTTCGCCGCCAGACAATCACCGTGCTGGTTGAACAGCAACAGCGGGTGGTAGCAGGTGGACTCGAAATGGCCGTTGTAAGCGCTGCCTTCCTGCTGACCGTGGACCGGGCTTTCCGTGGAGTCCATATCGAGCACGACACGCTCGGACTCGTCCTGCGCTTGGGCTTGAGCGACCAACTCGCGGTTCACCGCCATCAGCCCAAGCAGGTTCTCTTCACTGGCCAGCAGCTCTGCCTCAAAGCTTTGTAGACGCGACGTAAGCGCCCCGCCGCGATCCCAGTTCTTCTTCGAGCCGATCAGACGAAAAGTCGGGTCAGCCGAGACACGGGCAGCATCGTTGAGATCCTCGTAGCCGGCGAGGCGGCTGTAGACCGATTGCCGCACCAGGTCGGCCAGTGGGAACTTCTTGTTTGTGCCTTGCCGCGAATCCGTCAGATGCTCGTCGATCAGCTTGCCCAGTCCGAGCCGCTCGTCCAGTTCCCGAATGAGAATCAGGCCACCATCCGAGGTGACGCGCGATCCTTGGAAATCGACTTTCAGAAATCCGTTGAAGGTGAGCTGAAACGGCTTGTTTTCTTTTTCACCCATTGGGTGTTGGCCTCCGTGCGTCCTGACAGGGCTTGAACCCCTATAAATAAAGACGCTGAAGGCCGCTGCAAGGTCGGGATGCCGAAATCAAATTGGAAATGCGGGTTCAACGCATCCCCCAATTGAGGTTTCGTGCCGAGGCCCATACCGTCACAACCGCTCGTCAGGGGGTGTGGGGGAGCAGCCCGGTCTCACGCTGCCACGTACGCCACGACCGCTCCGATCGTGGCCAGACCATATGTCCATCGATCCCTGAGCAGGTGCATCAGCGGATCCTGATGGAGTTCGCCCCGTGTCGCGCTCATCCAGAGTCGGGCAAACGCAAAAAGCATAATCGGACACCATGCCAGCAGATAGTGCGGGTTACTGTAATAAAGGCGGATGTCGTCCGAGTGAATATAGAGAGTAAGAATCACAACCGCGGCGATTCCACAGCCGACACCGAGAGCGGAGAGCGCTGGAGCCTCGGATACCCGGTAGGCGCGACCGCGGATCGCCGCCATTCCCTGTTCGCGCGCGAGCTCAACTTCGTCATATCTCTTGAGGAATCCCAGACTCGTGAACATGAACCCAAAGAACACCTCGAACCAGTAAGAGTATCCTATGCCAGCCGACTCGTGCCCTACCAATAATCGTAAGTCACTGCTGTCCGGTTAAAAGTCGAATAGAATCAATTGGTTGGGGTCATAGGGGGATTCGTTTGGGGAGTCGGATGGCTGGAGTGCCTGTAAAAGGGGCATTTTTTCGAATTGCGTAACGCTGAGAATCTGTAGAATCTGGTAAAGACTCGCTTCCAGCCCGAGGCGTTTCCGGACGATGGCGATGAGCACGTAAATCGAGACAGCGATCCAGATCTGCGTCTTGACGGCGTTCTCGCTGGTGCCGTAAAACGAGTTGATTCGCAGATGTTGCTTGATCCACTTGAAGAACAACTCAATCTGCCAACGCGACTTGTAGATGTGGGCGATGGTCAGCGCCGGGAGCGCGAAGTTGTTGGTCAGAAACTTCAGCCGCTTGTTCGTCCGGGCGTCGAAGTAACTGACCCTCCGCAACGGGTCGGGATAGGCTTGGGCCGATTCGATGGCAGCCAGTATGACGGTCTGATCCGAGCGCAAGCCCGTGGATTTGTCGACGGGATGCGAGTAGCGCCGTTGGAGCAAGATGTTCTTCTTGGTTCGCACGACGAAGAACGACGAGCAGAGAGTGAACACGAAGAGGCGTTCGAAATCGACGTAGGCCCGATCCATGACGTAGAACGCGCCGGCCTCCGGGCCGATCTCGTCGAGGATGTTGATGTCGTGCACTTTGCCTCCAGTAATGCGGATGAACGTGGGAATATTGCCGTGCAGATCCAGCAGCGTGTGCATCTTCACGGCGGCTTTTTGCTTGCGGAATCTCGCCCACGGAAACAGCGACAGGCAGAGGTCGATTGTTGTCGAGTCGAGAGCGTACAGAGTCTGGTCCAAGTCCACACCGATCGGGTCGTGGGCATATAACGGCCGTGCCATGCCAATCAAGACCTGCGCGAAGTCCGCGTAGATCCGCCAGTCGCGCGACTCGTTCGCGTCGGCCAGTGTCGAGCGCGCTACCCTGCCGCGGAATCCCATGTGGTAGAGTTTGCCGTGCATCGAACGCAGGCACGTCTCGATGTCGCGGAGGCTTGCCCGATAGGTCAGCTGGGCGAATGCCATCGCAAGAAACTGATCCCAGCAGGAGAAACTTTTCAGATAGGAATCGCCGCGGTAGCGCGATACACATTTCTGAAACTCTTTGCTCGGTAGGTGCTCGATCAGTTGGGAGAAAACCGTACGGCCAAGGTTCATCCCTCATTGTGCCGCGTCCGGATGCTCCGTTCAGGCGACCATTTGCGGCCTCGGGATTTCAAATCGTTCCCGGGCAAAACAGGCCATAAGACATTGAACGGTCGAGACTTACCGTCCGATGGCGCGACTTTCCCCGGACAGCACTGATCGTAAGTGATAAAGACCGACTAGTACGACAATGTCAAGCAGGTGCTTGCGTTTGAAATACAAGGAATACAGGGTAGAAGCTACGGTATAAATGACTAAGAGCAACCAGACGGGCTTTGGTAGGTAGGCTGCGATCAGGATCGCCCCGAAGAGCGATAACGGGCAGAGGGTCGCCCCGGCCCAAACGGGAAGTGCTCCGCTTGCCATGGGCCGACGGCGCTTGGTCGGGTGGCGGCGATCGACCGACAGATCGAGCAAGTCGTTGAAGAGATAAGCCGAGGAGGCAGTCAGCGATAAGGCAAGGAAGGCCATGCCGAGCGGAAGAAACGCGTCTGGGCTGAAAATCTGATGGCCCGCCGCGGCCGGCAAAAACACCAACAGGTTCTTTGACCATTGATGAAGACGCAGGGCTCGGACAGCGGCCCGAAGGTCAACGGGCCGATCAACGACTCCTAACAGCTTCTTACTCGAGATGATGCTTTGTTTCAAGGAGTGAGGCGGGCCCACCAATATAGCGCCTGCTGCGTGGTCGAACACGGGTAGGTCCTTTAGGTCGTTTCCGACGTATACAAATCGTTCGGCGCCCAAGTAATCCCGAATGGCATCCGCCTTCGCTTGGCCGCGCACGTTAAGGATTCCGTCGGAGGCAATGATGTCTTTGAACAACCCCAAGTGGGTTGCGACCGCGTCTGCGTATAATCGGTCGGCTGCAGTGGCGAGAACGATATCTCTCCCCCGCTGTTTCTGGCGGCGCAGATACGTGAGCAGATCTTCGTTGTAAGGAAGCGATCGCGCGTCGAGTGCCACTCTCTGTGCCACAGCCCTTTTCAGCGCCGCCGGCCCACCACGCCATAGCCAGAACGGCACGAGGAAGAAAAGCAAGGGGTTTATCCTCACTATCCTCACTAGACCGACGAGCCCTTCGAGGAGAAGGTCGGTGTGGACCAGAGTGCCGTCCAAATCCACAACCAGGAAGGCGTCACCTTGCGATTCTTCGATGTCAGGCAGCAGCTCAACCCTCTGCCCGGCTCCGAGCACAGGGATATCGGCTTCAGAGTCACCTGCCATGGAGATCATCTTCCGGCGCCTGTCGCGCTCTTGTCATGCGACTTGTCCGCTGCTCGGGGAGCACCGCCAGGCGCCCGTTAGAATGAGGTAGCGCCCTAACAGCCTACCGCCGCCGGATCCTTGTGCAGTTTGCCGTCTTTCATGATGGCGATGAGGTTGTCGGTGTCGAGCAGTATCTTCGGGTCGGCTAGCGGGTCGCCTTTCACCAGCAGCATGTCGGCCAGAAAACCTTCCTTGATCTGACCAAGATCATCGTGGCCCATCGCTTCCCCGCAGTATCTGGTCATCGACATGATGGCCTCGATCGGCGTGAACCCTAGGAACTTGATGAAGTGTTCAATGTCCCTGGCGTTGTTGCCGTGTGGGGTCGACTGGAAGCCGTAGTCGCCGCCGCCGAGAATCCGCACGCCACGTTTGTGCAGCTCCTTCATGACCTTACAGGCGCCGTCGAGTTCCTGACGGAAAGCGAGCTTCGTCACGTCCTCTTCGCTGAGTCCCCAGGCTTCGCCCTCGTAGACAGCGACGATGGGGTAGCCGATGTTGGGGCTGACGAATGTCGTGTCCTTGTTGGCCTCGATCATATCGAGCGCCTCTTCGTCCGCGAAGTTCGCGTGGTAGATGATGTCGACCCCGTGGCACACACACCTTTTGATCGATTCGGCGCTTCGGGCATGGGCGTTCATGCGTCTGCCGTGCGCGTGGGCGACCTCGGCCACCGCCGCAACTTCAGCTTCCGTCATCACCGTGTCAGTGTCTCTGGCATGCGGAATGCCGGTATCTCCGGATACCACGAGCTTGATGATGTCAACGCCTTCCCGGATCAGCTCGCGCGTCAACCGGCGAAACTCGTCGGGCCCGTCGGCAACAAGTCCCAGGGATTCAAGGTGGGGTATATGGAGCTTTCTCACATCACCAAGGCCACTGGTTACCGTCATCCACGGCGTGCAGGCAATCAGCCGGGGGCCCGGGATTTCTTCCGCGTCGATAGCATTGCGAATCACCAGATCAAGACGAGGCTTGACTGAACCTGCGCTAATGCACCCCGTAAAGCCGTGATCAAGATAGAACCTTGCGTTGTGCGCCGTGATCAGTGTGTGCTCTTCCGGCGGAATCAGTGCTAGTTCGACAAGATCGGCCGTGTTGTTGATGCTCAAATGAGTGTGCGAGTCGATTAAACCCGGCATCAGGAAAGCGCCCGCGCCGTCAATAACCCGTGCACCGTCGACCGGCACCGAATCAAGTGTCTCGGCGATTCGTTTGATTTTGTTGTCCTCAACCAGCACTTGACCCGAGTAGGGCTCGGCTCCTGTACAATCGAGAACCCTCACGTTCGTAAAAAGGACGTTTGCCATGGGCGTGACCTCCTGAATCGACGCTAAGCAGCGCGTGGTAGAAGTTCGGGTCAGCAAGAAATACTGTCATCCGATTTTCGCTTCCGCAACTGCTTTGCTTCCAGTATGAGCTTGAGGACGAAAACCGGGGACTGTACCATTCTTTGCGACGAAGGACTTTCATTACGGGCTGCTAGGGTAAGGCCCATTCGCCGCCAACTGATTGTAACCCGCCACGCGCTTGTCAGGAAGGCAGCTATTCGTCAAGACGGCACGAGATCCTCCGCGAGGTTCCCCTACAATACGAGCAGGTTGCCCGTGAGATCGCCTCGGTACAAACTATCGATCATCTCGCAACTGACATTTCAGCTTGCAGCATGGCTACTTGTCGCTCCCCTGCTACCGGCCCAAGATTACTACCAACAGGCCGTCGCGGCTTTCCGGGAGGCGCGCGTTGAGGAGGCGATCGCTTTGCTCGAAAAGCTGCCGGCGGACGAAGCGAACCGGCCGGCGCCGCACAATCTAAAGGCTGTCGCTTTGGCGCAACTGGGCCGTTACAAGGAGGCAATGGCCGCTAGCAAGCTGGCCCAACAGCTTGATCCCGGCAACGCCCACTACGCCTACAACGGCGGGCTGATCTTTTTCAACAAGAAGGATTTCGCACAAGCGGAACAAGCATTCCGACGGGCGATTGGTCGATTCCCCCAAACTGCGGCTCTGCGTCAGGGCCTCGGCGAGACGCTCATCGAGCTCGAGCGCTACCAAGAAGCCGAGCGAACCCTGCGCGAGGCCGTTCGGGTCGAGCCCGGCAGCGGCCCCGCACACGCCGTCCTCGCCGAACTTTTCTACCTACTTGGAGATGGAGAGAACTTGGGAGCCACCGCCAAAAAGGCCGTGGACCTCGCTCCGAACCACTACCTCGGCAACTATTACTACGGCAAGTGGCTTCTGGAGTACGAAGACCGGTTACCCGAAAGCGCCGACTACCTTGGCAAGACCATCGAGCTAAATCCGCGCTTCGCCGCGGGATGGAGAGATTGGGGCCAACTGCTTGCGCGGCAAGGGCAATGGGCGGAAGCAGCCCAGGCGTATGAAAAAGCCATCGCCATTGATGCCCACAGTGGACGGCTGTTCTATTTGCTTTCAATTGCTTATCGCAGGCTGGGGCAAGATCAAAAGGCGAAAGCTGCCTTGGCGCAATACCGGAAACTCTCAAAGGAATGACCGAACAGCTGACTCCAGGACTCCAGGTTCTTTCAAGGTTGCTCTTCACGAATCTTGACGTACTCCCCAACCCGGATAGGAGCCACCTCTTGCACCCGGCCCGAAGGCCAAGTGATCTCGACAGAGGCGGGGCTCTCTTTCCCCAAACCGGCGGTTATCCTCACGTCGTTGCTCGAAAGATAGCTAGAGGCCCGGCTGACGTAAAAGTGCTGCTCATTGCCTTCCTTCGTGACGACTTTGACATCGGCTCCGATCGCGTCACGGTTGCTCGCTGTACCCTCTAGCCCGAACCCTACCCACTGGTTCCGATTTCCCTGAAGATTCTCAAGCAGGAGAGGGCGACCGCCCAGAACCTGCACCAAGATGTCGACGTCGCCGTCACTATCGTAGTCGCCGAATGCGGCTCCTCGCGCAACCCAGTCCCGGCGGAACTCGGGCCCCATTTTCTGAGTTACATCGGCAAACCGAGATCCGCCGTTTCTCAACATAAGCAGCGGCTGGGCGTAGCGAAGCGTCCGAACAGTATCTTCAATCCCTCGCATGACATGACTGTTCGCCACGAACACATCCCGCATGCCATCATTGTCGAAATCGACGATCTTCGTCCCCCATCCGGAAAGATAAAAGCTGGCTCTCCTAACGCCGCTCGCGGCCGAGACATCAGAAAACGTTTCGTCCCTGTTGTTTCTAAACAGCACGAACCCTTCGAGCGACAGCGCCGTCACAAAAATATCCGGCCAACCGTCGTTGTCATAATCTTTAAAGTCCGTACCCATGCCCGCAAACGTCTCGCCGTGCTCGTTGAGGGCCGATGCTGAGAGCAAACCTATCTCTTCGAGAGCTTTTCCCTCTTCGTTGCGAAACAGAAAGCTCGCCACCGAATCATTGGCCACATAGACGTCCGCCCAGCCATCGCGATTGAAGTCGCCCAGCGCGATGCCCAATCCCTTTCCGGAGGGAAGCGCAACCCCCAGCTCCGACGAGACATCCGAGAACGTTCCATCGCCGTTGTTTCGGTACAGGAGATCGGGGACTCCCTTGAAGTGCTTGGGGTGGCAGTAATCCCTCATCTCCGACGTCCCGCAGCGGATGTTATTGCTGAACGACCAATCCACGTACCTCACGACAAACAGGTCCAGATATCCGTCTTTGTCGTAATCAAGGAAAGCAGCGCTTGAGGAAAAGCTCCCGCCCGACACCCGCGCTTTGTCGGTGACCTCGCGGAAGGTACCGTCGCCCTCGTTGTGATAGAGCTCGTTCCGCCCATAATTCGTGACGTAGAGGTCAGGGTAGCCGTCATTGTCGTAATCACCCACGGCCACGCCCAGCCCGTAGCCCCTTCCCTGAACTCGCGCTTTCGCGGTAACGTCTTCGAAGCGCCCCTTCCCGACGTTGCGGTAGAGCCGGTTCCAGTACTTCGGCTTGGACTTATCGACTCTCGGTTGATCGCCCGTCACTTCGGGAAGCGCTGCTCCATTCACCAAGAAAATGTCGATTAGGCCGTCGGCATCGTAGTCGAGAAACGCACAACCTCCGGTCATTGTCTCGATGAGATAGCGCTTAAGGGTGGGGGAATTATTCAGCAGGAAGTCGATGCCTGCTGCTTCAGTGCGATCTCGAAAAAAGGGAGGCTCCTCGCCAGCTAGGTGCGAAGAGGCAAGCAAAACGGACGCAATCAGGGTGATTTCAGCTGCACGCATAGAGGAGAGGTCGAGGAGAGCCGTGAGCCTGAGCCCTCTAGTATCTTACAGGCGTTGCGGGCGGAATCAGCGTGAGATCCGCGTTCGTTGGGTGCCAGATGTGTTGGATCAGACCATGTAGGCTCGCGGCGGGCCCAGGGCATGGCCGGTCATTTCGAAAAGGGACGGGGCCGGATCAGATGGGCTGTTACCTGGGGGCTGCCCTTCATCAACACCCCGGCAAATCCCCGTCTTCCGCCAGCAGCTTGAGCACGTTTTCAAAAGCAGTCACCGTTTGGTCGATGTCACTCGGGCCATGTACGCCGGAGACCAAACCTCCCGGCCAGGGCATGACGTCGACACCCTCGCAGAGAAACCCCAGTCTGATCTTGTGAGCTAGCTCCGCCGGGGCACTTTTCTTCAGACTCTCCCAACGAACCTTGCCGGCGTATATCTCTTCGGGGCTGACGGGCTGGCTACTCGGATTGGTGAATGTGTGGAACCCGGAAAACTCTCCGTAGGCGCACCAACTCACGCCCAGTCTTCGAATCACCGAGTTCATTTCCTCGCGGATCGTCGCTGCCGTCTCGTTGGCGCGGGGGATCATGTCTGTCGTTTGGAGGAGCCTTAACGTCGTAATGCCGGCGACGGCGGAGACCGGCGAAGCGTTAAAGGTACCCTGATGAACGATGTCCGGATCGACAATTCCCTGCTCGCTCTCGCCGAACTCCATGACGCGGAGGATATCGGCCCGCCCGACGAGCGCCGCTCCCGGATACCCACCGGCGACAATCTTGGCAAACGTCGCCAGATCGGGAGTGACCCCATAATGGGCCTGCGCGCCGCCTGGCGAACAGCGGAAACCCGTAACAACTTCGTCGAAGATCAGAACGACCCCATGCCGGCGGGTTAGATCGCGAAGGGATCGCAAGGTTTCAACGCCTGTCGGAACCGTCCCGAACGTCGCGCCCGTGGGCTCAAGTATCACCGCGGCAACGTCGTCTCGCTCGTTAAAAACTGTGTTCAGTGCTTCCAGGTCGTTCGGTGGAACGACGATAACCTGATCGAGAACTTCGCTGGGGATGCCCGGCGGCCCGCCTGCACTCGAAGGGATTGTCCCCCCGGCGACATAATCATGCCAGCCGTGAAAATGTCCGCCGAACTTCACGACCTTGGATTTGCCGGTGTGCGCTCTGGCGACCCGCAACGCCAAGTGAGTCGCCTCCGTGCCGGAGGAGGTAAACCGAATCGTCTCCGCGCAAGGCACCATGTCGCGAATAAGGCTCGCCCATTCGATCTCCAGTTCATGGGAAGCCCCGAAATGGGTCCCGCGTGCGATCTGTTGCTCCACGGCCTCGACGACCGCGGGATGGCAGTGCCCCAAGATCAACGCACCGTGCCCGCCGAAGTAGTCGACGTATTCGTTTCCATCGATGTCCCATTTTCTCGAGCCTTTGGCGTGCGAAACATAGACCGGGTGCGGTTTTAGATACCGGGCCTGGTGCGTGACACCACTTGGAAACAGCTCCAGAGCTTTTTGATAACGCTGGGCCGAGGTCCGCGTTTTGTCCAGGTAGCTTTGATGTATTCTTGAAACCTTTGTCTCAGTGATCACAATAACTCCACCATAGCTCACCCGGTGACCCAGAGGCCGCGGCGGGAGTGCGGCCGGCAGTCAGATCGAGCACGCCCCACCAGGCCAAGCATGAATGGTTGTCACCACCGGTAGCGGCCGCCGCTCGCGGTGCCGCCACAGAGGTGCTGCCCAACAAATTCTCAGTGAAAGTACAGCAGGTGCGGCCCGATGGTCCCGTGGGTCAGCAAAAGGCAGCGCGTGTATTCGATCTGATAGTCGGTTCGGGCCCGGCCGACGATTTCTGGGATCTTGTCGTTGTCGTCGATCAAATGGTAGGAGGCTATGGCCATTCTGGGTTTGAAGCGCCTGATCGTTTCCTGCGCACCCTTCAGGGCACGCTGCTCAGAGCCTTCGATGTCCATCTTGATGAAATCGACACGCTGCAGGTCTAACTCTGAAACGATCTTGTCCACCGTTGTAAGCTCCACGGGTATGCCGCTTTCGAGGTCTACGGTCGCGTCCCCGGCATGACCGTGCCGCTGCAGGAAGAGCTCGTCTTCGCGATCCCAAACTCCTTTTTCGTAGACGATCACCCGACCGGCCTCGATATCCCCGGCCAGGTTACGTTTCAGACAGATGAGATTCTCGGGGTCAGGCTCGACGGTCACGACGAGACTAGCCCCCAGGCCCAGGGCCTTCTGAGTGGAGGCGCCGAGTGACCCGCCGCAGTCAATCACAACGTCACCCTGGTTGATAGGAGGCTCGCTTTGGCCTTCGATAGGGTGCCAGCGAACCTGCGACCCAATGTGAAAAGCCCCCCTTTCGGGAACCCAAAACTTCTCTCCCTCCGGCAGCTCCCAAAGCTGCAGGCCCAACGAGTCTGTCCGGACTAGCCGACTTTGGCTTTTTCGCTGCTCGAAAGTCTCGTAGTCTCGGTCGCGGAGGCGGTAGCTCTCCATCGTCTTCGACCAGCCACAGCATGGGGAGCTCCCCCCTGTAAGCCTCACGGTAAGCACTTGTGCAGGCCGCCAGTGGTGTGCCAGTTGGAGCAGCAACCACACGATCAGCATCGCTCCCACAGCGACACCCGCTATATAAAGGGGATAAAGGGGAATCTGACGGTTGGCCAATCTGGGCATGGTTTCATTCTATGAGGCGCGGGTACGTGTGCGTCTATCGATGGAAGACCTTATCCGGGTCGAGGAGTACATCCGGCACGTGGGCCTGTATCATTTTTCGGTTTTGCGCTTTACCGACGAGTCCTGTTCCGTCCGGCCGGCTCTGGGCCAGGAAGGTACGAAACGTATCTGCTGCAACTTGGCAATCACTGGTAAGCTACGATGATTCGTGTCTTTTCGAGTTCGAGGGTAAACAGGATGGAGAGAGGCTCTTGAGAGCGGGCAGCGAGAGATTCAACGCCTTGCCGCCCCGGTCGCTCGGGTACGTGATCGCCGTTGGTGTCGGTTTGGCGGTAGCGTATAGCGTTGACGTCTGGGTCCCAACGGTTTGGGCGGCCAGCCTGAAGTTGCGAGGTGGGGCACCGGACTGTCCGTGGCCGCGCGTGCTGAGCTTGCCACGATCCTTGCTGGACTCATTCGATGCGGTCGAAGCGTACAAACGGGCCATAACGGTCGAGAACTACGACGAGGCGCTCGGGATCGAGCTACTTTCTGTTCCTGGCAGAAGCTTCTGGATTAGACGCCAGGGCCATGGCAAGGATGGCAAGGAGATTCTAGCCTATTTCATGGCCGACCACGCGCGGGCTCTCGTGTTGCACCCCGAACGGAGGGTGCGGCCCGGAGACATCGTTCTCGACTGCGGCGCCCACGTGGGAGTGTTTACGTCGAAAGCCCTGGAGTTGGAAAAGTGGTGGCCATCGATCCTGATCCGACCCAGGTTGAGTGTCTGCGCCGAAACTTCCGTGAAGAGATCGCTGCTGACCGCGTGATCGTCGTTCCCAAGGGCGTCTGGAGCCGGCCCGGTACGATGACGTTATCGCTAGGGGAGAGTCATTCCGGCGTGAGCAGCCTTGTCGAGGATACCGGGCGCGAAAAGATCGAAGTAGCCGTTACAACAATCGATCAGCTGGTAGAAGAGTTGGGGCTTCCCCGGGTCGATTACATCAAGCTGGATATAGAAGGGGCCGAGCGTGAAGCGCTTAAGGGTGCCGGGGTCACTTTAGCTGAATATCAGCCCCGCCTCTTCATCGACACCTACCACCGAGAAGATGATATGGAGCTGCTACCGGAGATCATCTTGAGGGCCAACCCTAATTACGAAATGACTTGCGGGCGTTGCGAAATAACCAGCGCTAGCCCAGCTCGGATCGTTCCCCATTATGTGTTTTACGACTGAAGTGCTCCGCTGCCTTGCCCGTTGGAAACCCGGCGGCCGACTCAAACTTGGTTCCCCGCAGAGTGCCGCTTTTTTGACCGCGGAAGTGCCAGTTAGTTCGCCTGCGTGAAAGATTCAACGCTGCAGTGCCGCGACCGCTGAAATATTCTGATTTCAGTATCGTTCCTCCTAGAAACGGCAGTAGGCCGCGCTTCGTTTCCTTGTAAGATATTGAAATAGCTCCGCTTATTCCTTTGATGCTGTAAGAGACGCCCGCTTTGCTCAAGAAAATGGAGATGAGAGTGCCAAGGCGTAGCACGCTACCCCTTTCGAGCGAGTAATCCACTTCGGCTCGCCACCCCAGCGAGAAAACCAGGCTAGAATACCGAATGAAGCGACACGTTCAGGGGGTGATGTCATGGCCAAGAAAGAGGACGTCAGCCGAAGAGATTTCGTTAAGTCGGCGGGCGTGGCGACGGCCGCTACAGCCGCTGTCGTTCCGAGGATGAAAGCGGCTCCCGCCGTTCTGCCGGCTAGGGCAGCGGGCGGGGTCGTCAACTACGGCTTGATCGGACCAGGCAGTCGCGGCTACAGGCTCCTGCAGCGACACCTACGGCATATCAGCATCGGTCGTTGTGTGGCCTTGTGCGACATCTACGAGCCGAATCTCGCCAAGGCGCAAGAACTTTTTGGTGGTGAGCCCACGGCCCACACCGACTACCGCAAATTGCTGGAGCAAACCGACATCGAAGCCGTCTTCATCACCACACCCTTGCATTTGCACTATCGGATGCTCAGGGACGCTCTCGATGCCGGCAAGCACGTCTTTTGTGAGAAGTCACTGGTCTTCCGGCCGGGAGAGGTACTTGGCACGCGCGAGGTGTACAAGGATCACCCGGGCTTGATCATTCAGGTCGGCCTCCAAAGGCGCTACAGCTCTTTCTACGCAGCGGCTAAGGAGATGATCGACAAAGGTGTGATCGGCAAGGTAACCCACGTCTACGCCCAGTGGCATCGCAACAAGAACTGGCGGCGAGCGGTCAAGGACCCCCAGTTGGAAGAGCAGTTCAACTGGAGGCTGTCCCGCAAGTACTCCGGTGGACTGGCCGCCGAGCTGATGTCTCACCAAGTCGACGTCGCCGACTGGATGATCGGAGCAACCCCGAAGTCCGTGATAGGTGTCGGCGGGTTGGACTACTGGAAGGACGGCCGAGACATCTACGACAACATCCAGCTTATCTTCGAATACCCGGGAGGCCAGAAGCTCCTTTACAGCGCCATCGGCACAAATCGGCATCTGGAAGGCCGGCGCGTATCCGGCGACGGGTGCCGCGAAATAATCATGGGAACCGATGGCGCTATCGAGATCAGCTTGATCCCCTACGGAGACGGAATGTGGTTCCGAGACCCGATGAAGGTGAGAATGGGCGCCCCAGACGCCGCCAAGGAAGAGTGGACCGCCGGAGCTACCGTGGCGGATGCCCTCGAGCAGGGGGAAGGGTTGCCGATCGTCCCAGGCTTCCGAGAGCTCGATGCCGAGGGGGTCGGTTTCGTTGAGAAGGAGGTCGAGTTTGCCAAGCGCTGGCTCTACCAGAAGGGCATTCTCGTGCCCCGAGAGGATCGGGATCCCGAGTACAAAGAGCTCGAGAGCTTCTTACTGGCCGTTCGGGATGGCGGCCAACCCAAGGCCGACGTTGAGATCGGCCTGCAGGACTCCATCGCGGTCATCCTCGCGAACCACGCGATGGACGAAGAGCGTAAAGTGTACTTTCGAGAAATCGACGAGATTGGTGGCTAGCAAGTATGAGGGTCTGCGGACGGTTCAGGGACGAGCCTCGTCTTTCAATGTGGTTTGACGATAAGTGGTTGTAGAGATGTTGAACTGTCACTGCTGTCCGGTTAAAAGTCGAATAGAATCAATTGGTTGGGGTCATAGGGGGATTCGTTTGGGGAGTCGGATGGCTGGAGTGCCTGTAAAAGGGGCATTTTTTCGAATTGCGTAACGCTGAGAATCTGTAGAATCTGGTAAAGACTCGCTTCCAGCCCGAGGCGTTTCCGGACGATGGCGATGAGCACGTAAATCGAGACAGCGATCCAGATCTGCGTCTTGACGGCGTTCTCGCTGGTGCCGTAAAACGAGTTGATTCGCAGATGTTGCTTGATCCACTTGAAGAACAACTCAATCTGCCAACGCGACTTGTAGATGTGGGCGATGGTCAGCGCCGGGAGCGCGAAGTTGTTGGTCAGAAACTTCAGCCGCTTGTTCGTCCGGGCGTCGAAGTAACTGACCCTCCGCAACGGGTCGGGATAGGCTTGGGCCGATTCGATGGCAGCCAGTATGACGGTCTGATCCGAGCGCAAGCCCGTGGATTTGTCGACGGGATGCGAGTAGCGCCGTTGGAGCAAGATGTTCTTCTTGGTTCGCACGACGAAGAACGACGAGCAGAGAGTGAACACGAAGAGGCGTTCGAAATCGACGTAGGCCCGATCCATGACGTAGAACGCGCCGGCCTCCGGGCCGATCTCGTCGAGGATGTTGATGTCGTGCACTTTGCCTCCAGTAATGCGGATGAACGTGGGAATATTGCCGTGCAGATCCAGCAGCGTGTGCATCTTCACGGCGGCTTTTTGCTTGCGGAATCTCGCCCACGGAAACAGCGACAGGCAGAGGTCGATTGTTGTCGAGTCGAGAGCGTACAGAGTCTGGTCCAAGTCCACACCGATCGGGTCGTGGGCATATAACGGCCGTGCCATGCCAATCAAGACCTGCGCGAAGTCCGCGTAGATCCGCCAGTCGCGCGACTCGTTCGCGTCGGCCAGTGTCGAGCGCGCTACCCTGCCGCGGAATCCCATGTGGTAGAGTTTGCCGTGCATCGAACGCAGGCACGTCTCGATGTCGCGGAGGCTTGCCCGATAGGTCAGCTGGGCGAATGCCATCGCAAGAAACTGATCCCAGCAGGAGAAACTTTTCAGATAGGAATCGCCGCGGTAGCGCGATACACATTTCTGAAACTCTTTGCTCGGTAGGTGCTCGATCAGTTGGGAGAAAACCGTACGGCCAAGGTTCATCCCTCATTGTGCCGCGTCCGGATGCTCCGTTCAGGCGACCATTTGCGGCCTCGGGATTTCAAATCGTTCCCGGGCAAAACAGGCCATAAGACATTGAACGGTCGAGACTTACCGTCCGATGGCGCGACTTTCCCCGGACAGCACTGTTGAACTGTATAGTACGCAGAGACGGGGTGGGTATACTGACTATAGAAGAATGATTCCATAGGGGCCAGCGGAATGCGAAGGGAGGTGGAGCTACGGGAACTAACGGTAACGATCGTGGCGAAGAACCACAACCCTTCGATTCTGAATCCGGACTTCCTAAGGCTCAACCACATCGTTTCGGAGGAATGGGAACTGGCGGAACCGCCTGTCAACGTTGAACTCATCGCGCAGGTGAAGTATAAGAATGGCATTGGCATCGCGGCGCAGCTCGATAAAATCACTTTCTTCGAGCGAGTTGGTGGAACTACTATTCACGAATTACGACTGCCACAGATTGCGAAAAGCTACGTTGGGACGCTGCCTCACGTAGACTACCGGGCAGTGGGAATTAACCCGAAAGGTCTTGTTATCGCCGATTCCGATGATGAGGCTAGGCACTTTGTTGCTGAGAGACTGATTGCTGACGGGCCATGGAAGAGTTTTGGAGACCGCCCTCCAGTTGTAAAAGCAGACTTCGTGTATTCCATTGGCGAAGCAACATTGAACCTAGCAGTCGGTTCAGGAACGTCATCTGAGGGGCCCGAGGCGACCGGTATCTCCAACGTAGTTTTTGCAGGCAACTTTCACCGGGAGATCGGGGGCGAGAATCCGAGTGAAAGGATGAGGAACCTGCTCGGGATTATCGATATATGGAAAGAAGACATTGAGGCATTTACCCAGCTAGTTAACAGCCACTTTCTTAAGTGAGGGGAGCGCACATTTGAGCGTCGAGCCAATCGAGATCTCGGGATCTAGCGATACGCAACCAGCTGATGAGATCAGCGTTTCGAAGTTCCAAAATATCTGGAAACAGAGCGAGGACATTGCCGTTAGCTCCTTAGACATTGAGCAGCCACTAGGTCCTCCGAATACGATCTTCGAGAGCCATGCTTCACACCGTCTTTATGCCGCGTTGCTGCGAAGAGTAGCTAGCCAATGGCTGCGCGTCTCGGTTTCGGTCAAGAACGTGCCGGGTGGGTACTCGAGGGGTGCCACTTGGGCGGAACCGACAAGTGCCTTGAATGTGAACTATTTGCATTTCTTTGGATCATCTGAAGCGCCCGCCCAATCTCTTCTATCACGGCCGGGTATCGTCTGGGCGAGCTCCGCCTTTGCTTCGAGGATTACCCAAGAGACGTTTAGTGCACTCGTCTCGCAATGGAAGAGGGAGACCGAGATGACCTCCTCTATGACTGAGATGGCGATGCATCCCGCCTATCAACGAATCATAGGAATGGGCACGGATGCAATACCCCTGCTCCTACGAGAGCTTGAGGACCGCCCAGATCACTGGTTTTGGGCCTTGAAGGCGATCACTGGTGATGACCCTGTACCATCCGAACAGCGTGGGAGACTTAAAGGAATGGCGCAAGCTTGGCTTGCCTGGGGGAGCCGGCAAGGATACGCCTGGTAGGTCCAAGATGTTCACTGTAGTAAGCGCGGCGACCAAGGAATATAACTGTATTGCATGGGCGGCGGGCGAGTCCGATCGCTTCTGGTGGCCAGACTCGATGGGGGTGGGGTATTGGCCGGAAGGTATCCCCAGGCAAGAGTCGGTTGGCGCATTCGTTGAAGCCTACAGAACGATTGGGTACGAAGTCTGCCACGACAGCCAGCTAGAATCCGGCTTTGACAAAGTGGCAATCTACACTGACGGTACCGGGAAGCCGACGCATGCAGCTCGTCTCCTCCGAGAAGGGAGGTGGACAAGCAAGCTAGGGAAATCTGTTGATATAGAGCACCAGTGCTGTCCGGGGAAAGTCGCGCCATCGGACGGTAAGTCTCGACCGTTCAATGTCTTATGGCCTGTTTTGCCCGGGAACGATTTGAAATCCCGAGGCCGCAAATGGTCGCCTGAACGGAGCATCCGGACGCGGCACAATGAGGGATGAACCTTGGCCGTACGGTTTTCTCCCAACTGATCGAGCACCTACCGAGCAAAGAGTTTCAGAAATGTGTATCGCGCTACCGCGGCGATTCCTATCTGAAAAGTTTCTCCTGCTGGGATCAGTTTCTTGCGATGGCATTCGCCCAGCTGACCTATCGGGCAAGCCTCCGCGACATCGAGACGTGCCTGCGTTCGATGCACGGCAAACTCTACCACATGGGATTCCGCGGCAGGGTAGCGCGCTCGACACTGGCCGACGCGAACGAGTCGCGCGACTGGCGGATCTACGCGGACTTCGCGCAGGTCTTGATTGGCATGGCACGGCCGTTATATGCCCACGACCCGATCGGTGTGGACTTGGACCAGACTCTGTACGCTCTCGACTCGACAACAATCGACCTCTGCCTGTCGCTGTTTCCGTGGGCGAGATTCCGCAAGCAAAAAGCCGCCGTGAAGATGCACACGCTGCTGGATCTGCACGGCAATATTCCCACGTTCATCCGCATTACTGGAGGCAAAGTGCACGACATCAACATCCTCGACGAGATCGGCCCGGAGGCCGGCGCGTTCTACGTCATGGATCGGGCCTACGTCGATTTCGAACGCCTCTTCGTGTTCACTCTCTGCTCGTCGTTCTTCGTCGTGCGAACCAAGAAGAACATCTTGCTCCAACGGCGCTACTCGCATCCCGTCGACAAATCCACGGGCTTGCGCTCGGATCAGACCGTCATACTGGCTGCCATCGAATCGGCCCAAGCCTATCCCGACCCGTTGCGGAGGGTCAGTTACTTCGACGCCCGGACGAACAAGCGGCTGAAGTTTCTGACCAACAACTTCGCGCTCCCGGCGCTGACCATCGCCCACATCTACAAGTCGCGTTGGCAGATTGAGTTGTTCTTCAAGTGGATCAAGCAACATCTGCGAATCAACTCGTTTTACGGCACCAGCGAGAACGCCGTCAAGACGCAGATCTGGATCGCTGTCTCGATTTACGTGCTCATCGCCATCGTCCGGAAACGCCTCGGGCTGGAAGCGAGTCTTTACCAGATTCTACAGATTCTCAGCGTTACGCAATTCGAAAAAATGCCCCTTTTACAGGCACTCCAGCCATCCGACTCCCCAAACGAATCCCCCTATGACCCCAACCAATTGATTCTATTCGACTTTTAACCGGACAGCAGTGATAGAGCACGATAAGTTGCTGGGTGATTTTCCTCCTGGCTGTGCGTACGGCCAGGCGACAATCTTTCTGCGGAGACCGAGAGACGCTGCCTAGGTGGCTGCCCGATGAACTTAGTGCCGGTTCCCCAGTTCACCATCCGCAGCCTCCACTACTGCCACCGATAGACTCGCCGCCCGTCGAAGTCCCGAAACTCGCCGGTTCCGATCAGAACGGCGTCATAGATGATGCCAACGGAGAAGACCCCAAACGTACAGAGCCACAAGATTCCGGTGCCGATCTTGCCGACGTAGAAACGGTGGGCGCCCACCCAGCCCAGTACGATGCACAGCAGGAAAGCCGTCAGGCGGCTGTGCCCGGAAAGATTAGGAATGGCGGGTTCGGCGGGCGAGGGAAGCGGCCGGTCGGCCTCCCAGCCGCAGCCGTGGCAGTAGCGGTCACCTGCCTCCATCCCGTTTCCACAGCGGACGCAGTAGACGATCCCGGGTTGATCTTCTGAGGTGCCCTCTCCGTCTCCCTGGAAACTACCGCTCGGCGTGGGGTCTCCGCCCGGAGCCCGCCCTTCCAGGATAGGCCGTCCGGACGGCGAGCCGCCTTCCGTGCTTCGCACGGCGGTGGAGTCGGCCGGAGTAGTTTCTTTTAGTTTCTTGATCCCGGGGGTCGGACTCCCCGCCAACCCGATGCCGCGCCTGCTCATCCGGGAGTGCCCCACCCTCTGGCACAGCTCCCACGGAGCTGTCTGGCTCGTTAGCAGACACGCCTTCGCCAGCTGCGCCAACGTCGTCTGGTTTCTTCGCGGGCTGGTCCGGCAGCATGTTGATTCACCCGATCAATCCTACATGGAGTTACGAATCCGGGCCTGAAACGTTCCCGGAATCCGCCCCCCCCCGTTCGGACCGGTGCCGAGGGTCAACCTGTTCGGGATCGTGAGGAGAAAAGCCGCCAGCCCTGTGCGCCGCGCACCGGTCGCCTATCCGATCTCGAGTATCTCTTTTTCCTTGGCTTTGCCGGCCTCGTCGAGCTGGCCAATCGTATCGTCGGTGAGTTTTTGGATGTCGTCCTGGGCGCGGTGTTGCTCGTCTTCGGAGATTTTCTTGTCCCTTTGCAACTTCTTGACAGCTTCGTTGGCTTCGCGACGCACGTTGCGGGCGGCGACGCGATGCTCCTCGACGACGTGGTGGAGGTGCTTGACGAGTTCCTTCCTGCGCTCTTCCGTCAACGGTGGGATGTGCAGCCGGATCACTTTGCCGTCGTTCATCGGGTTCAAGCCCAAGTCTGAAGTTTGAATAGCCTTTTCGATGGCCCCGATTTGCGAGAGGTCCCAGGGTTGAATCAGGATCTGCGAAGGTTCGGGCACTCCGAGATTAGCGAGCTGGTTCAGTGGCGTTGGGGTGCCATAGTAGTTGACACGGATCGGTTCAAGGATGCTCGGCGACGCGCGACCCGTGCGGATCGTAGCCATTTCATGATGAAGATCCTCCAGCGTCTTGCGCATGCGGGCTTGGCTTTGGGCTCTGACTTCTTGGACAGTTCCACCGTCGATGTGTGACATAACTTGTCCCTCAACTAATTAGGGTACCCACCTTTTCGCCCATGGCAACCCTTTTCATGTTCCCAGGCGTGTTCATGTCAAAGACGACAATGGGAAGGTTGTTCTCCTGGCAGAGGGCAATGGCTGCGGCATCCATCACAGCGAGACGTCCGGAGAGCACTTCTAGGTAGGAGATCTTGTCGTAGCGCTGCGCCTCGGGGAAGCGAACCGGGTCTCGGTCGTAGACGCCGTCCACCTTGGTCGCCTTTGCCACCAGGTCGGCTTCGATCTCTACCGCCCGCAGCGCAGCCGCACTGTCGGTCGAAAAAAAGGGGCTTCCCGTACCGGCGGCGAAAAGCACAACCGTGCCGGCTTCCAGGCACGCCAGTGCACCACGCCGCGTGAAGCGCTCGGCGAAGGGTTGCATTTCGGTGGCGCTCATGACGCGGGCGTCCAGACCCCCGTCTTTCAGAAAATCCGCCAGGGCGAGAGAGTTAATGACTGTTGCCAGCATACCCATGTAGTCGACCGAGATGCGCCGCAAGCCCGTTCCCGACGCTCGCACACCTCGGAAAAAGTTACCGCCGCCGACCACAATGCCGAGCTGAACGCCAAGGCCGGCGACTTGCTTGATTTCACTGACCAGAGGCCGCGCCCGGTTGGGGTCGATGCCGAAACCATCGGAAGCAGCCAAGGCTTCGCCGCTTAGTTTGAGGACTACCCGTTTGGACTGGGGCATCGGATGGAGGCGCGACAACCCTCGCGAATGGTCACGAAGATGACGAGGCGTCCTCGCCTACTTTGAAACGCGCCATTCGGCTGACGGCGATTTTTTCTCCCAGCTTGGCGATCTTCGAAGTGATCAGTTCGCCGACGGTCACCGAATTTTCTTTGACAAAAGGCTGCTCGAGCAGGCAGATCTCTTGATAGAATTTTCCCAGCCGGCCCTCGACGATCTTGTCGATCACACGCTCGGGTTTGCCCTCTTGCAAGGCTCGCTCTCGCTGAACCTGTTTCTCCCTATCAAGAACGCCGGAGCTGACGTCCTCCTTGCGAATAAACTGCGGGTCGGTCGCCGCGATGTGCATGGCCAGATCGTGTACTAACTGCCGGAACTCGTCGGTCCGGGCGACAAAGTCGGTTTCACAATTGACCTCCACCATCACGCCCAGTTTACTCCCGGCGTGAATATAGCTGCCGATCGATCCTTCATTAGCCTCTCGGCTCGCCTTTTTTTGCGCCACAGCGATCCCTTGCTTGCGCAAGTAAAGTTCGGCCTCGGCCAAATCGCCGTTGGTCTCGACGAGGGCCTTCTTACAGTCCATGAAGCCGGCGCCGCTTTTCTCGCGCAGCTCCTTCACCATCTGTGCGGTGATTTCCGCCATAGGGCCAAATTCCGTTACTGTTTCGCTTGAGGGGGCCGCCCGGTTTACTCCCCTTCGCCGGTTGCCGCGATGGGTTTAAGGTCAGGCTTGAGGGCTTCGAAGTCCAGGGGGTCTGGCGCGGGCGCCGTGGCCTGCTCCCCCGTCAAGTCCTGGCCGTCCGTAGTTGTACCGGCGCCCGCTGCAACATCTTCGCCTTCGAGGCCGCCTTCCGTTGGCGCCTCGCCTTCCGCCACAAAGTCTTGCTCGCTTGCCAGCGCTCGCCCTTCCTTAATGGCCTCGGAGACCTTACCCGTGAATAGCCGGATGGCACGCAGGGCGTCGTCGTTGCCGGGAATCACGTACTGCACGGGGTCCGGATCGCTGTTGGTATCAACCACCGCGACTACGGGGATCTCCAGCTTGTTGGCCTCGCGCACGGCAATCTCTTCCCGGTGGCTGTCGATGACGAACAGAACGTCCGGCGGTCCGGCCATTTCCTTGATGCCGCGAAGGTTTTGGTCAAGGTGCTTGCGCTCGCGCTCGAGGCGTGCCGCCTCTTTCTTGGAGCGCCCCTCGTAGCCCTCTTCCTCGGCCAGGTGCTCCAGCTCCTTGAGACGCTTGATCGAGTTCTGAACCGTCGTCCAGTTGGTCAACAGTCCGCCCAGCCAGCGGTTGTTGACGTAGTACATCTCGCAGCCGGCCGCTTCCTCCGAGATCGCCTCCTGCGCTTGCCGCTTCGTTCCCACGAAAAGGATTGTCTTTCCTTCGGCCGCCGCATCGGCGACGAATCGGGCTGCTTCCTTGAACATCTTCAGAGTTTTCTGAAGGTCAATAATATGGATGCCGTTGCGCTCGCCGAAGATATACTGCTTCATCTTCGGATTCCAGCGTCGCGTCTGGTGCCCGAAATGGACGCCGGATTCCAGCAACTCCTTCATCGAAATTTGCGGCACCTAACCTCCTTCAGTCGTATCGCTTCGCGTAGGCCGCTCCATCTGCGCCACCGCGCCAACCGTGAGGCAACCATTGGCCCCACTCGCTCGCCAACCTACGCTGCCCCGGACGTCACTTCTCATCCCTACGAGTTCACCTCAGCGCTTGGAGTACTGGAAGCGCTTCCTGGCACCGGGACGTCCGTACTTCTTGCGCTCGTGCTTGCGAGGGTCTCGTGTCAGGAACCCATGCTCTTTCAAAACGGGGCGAAGCTCCAGATTGAACTTCTCAAGCGCTCTCGCTACGCCGAGACGTATGGCATCGGCCTGACCGGTCAATCCTCCCCCGTGCGCCAGAACCAAAACGTCGAACTTGCCCGATGTTTCAGTGGCTAACAGCGGTTGGCGCGCGGTGTGCCGCTGCGCCGGGGTCGCGAAATAGGTCTCCAATGCTCGACCATTCACCGTGATCTTTCCCTCGCCGGGACGCAAGAATACCCGCGCAACCGAAGTCTTTCGCCGCCCAGTGCCCAGATATTGGACCTGTGTAGGAAATGTGTTCAGGGTGTCGCTCATAGGCTCAGAGGGCGGCGACCTTCAGACGTCGCCCACAATTGCGTTCTACCATGGCAATACTTGAGGATTTTGGGCCTCGTGGGGATGATCCGGACCCGCATAAACCCGCAGGCGTCGCGCTAAGTGTTTCCCCAGCTTGTTCTTGGGCAGCATCCCGTGAATCGCCTGCTGGATCAATCGCTCGGGAAACTTGGCTCGCAGATGACGCGCGGCGATTTCCCGCAGACCACCCGGATAGCCCGAATGCCGCCGATAGATCTTTTGATCCTCTTTTTTCCCCGTCAGCCGCACTTTTTTCGCATTGACGACAATCACGTGGTCGCCGGTCTTGAGGAACGGCGTATAGTCGGGCTTATGTTTGCCCATCAGCACGACAGCCGCGCGGGACGCAAGCCTGCCCAGAACCTGATTGTCAGCGTCCAGCAGGTACCAGTTGCTTTCCAGCTGCGACGCACGCGGGACAAATGTCGCCATCGTACAAACTCCGACTACCGGAAAACCCCAAATGAATGGAACCGGGGGTATGGGATCGAAAACACCCCACACCCAGAGGGAAACCTCTCTGGCGAGTGTCGGGCTTTCAAATTAGTCTAGCCCACTCCGCCGCCGGCTGTCCATGGCGCTTCACCTCGCGCCGCCCCATACGCGTAAGGCAGCCTGCCGGGCCCGCAGCTCGACCCGCAGTCGAAACGAACCAAACCCGTTTCGAGTCGCGACCGTCAGCAAGCGGCCCAGTGATGCTGTGCCACACTGCGGGAACCCACGCCATGGGAAGCTTGCGCACTTTCCCAGAACTGAGCCGCGGTCGTTAGGCCGGGGGCCCAAAAACTCAAGTGGGCCTCTTCGCCTTGCATGCCTTCCCCTCATGAGGTATGCTAACGGCAGTAATCTTCTTCGGGCTGTCTCCCCCTCCCAAATCACAGTTTGAGACGTTTGTCGCCCGTATAGCATCCATGACTATCGCGGATCTTAAAGAGAAGAATATTACCGAGCTGACTGCGGTCGCTCGAGATCTTAGCCTGCCGGGCGCCGGCAACTTGAGGAAGCAAGAGCTTATCTTCCGCATCCTTCAGGCCCAGGCCGAGAAGGAAGGTCTGATTTTCGCGGAGGGCGTGCTCGAAACTCTTCCCGAAAGCTTTGGCTTTCTGCGTTCACCCGACTACAACTATCTGCCGGGACCCGACGATATCTACGTTTCGCCGACGCAAATCCGGCGCTTCGATCTGCGCACCGGTGATACGGTCTCCGGACAAGTGCGGCCGCCAAAAGAGGGTGAGAACTACTTCGCTCTCGTCAAAGTCGAAGCGATTAACTTCGAATCACCGGACCAAGGTCGTAACAAAATCTTCTTCGACAATCTGACGCCCTTTTATCCCGACAGCCGCATCCAACTCGAGACCACAAAAGAGAATCTCAGTGGCCGCGTCATGGATCTGATGGCGCCGATCGGCAGAGGACAGCGCGGCTTAATCGTTTCGCCGCCTCGGACCGGCAAGACCATGCTGCTGCAGTCGATTGCCAACTCGGTGACAGCCAACCATCCCGACGTGACTCTGATCGTCCTGCTGATCGACGAGCGCCCCGAAGAAGTGACCGACATGCAGCGCAACGTGAAGGGCGAAGTTATCAGCTCTACTTTCGATGAGCCCTACGTCCGCCACGTGCAAGTCGCCGAGATGGTGATCGAGAAGGCCAAGCGCCTGGTCGAGCACAAAAGAGACGTCGTCATTCTATTGGATTCGATCACAAGGCTGGCGAGGGCGTACAACACGATCGTGCCGCCGTCAGGCAAGATTCTTTCCGGAGGCGTGGACTCGAACGCGCTGCAGAGGCCGAAACGATTCTTCGGCGCGGCGCGCAACATCGAGGAGGGCGGCTCTTTGACGATCATGGCGACGGCGCTCGTTGATACCGGAAGCCGTATGGACGATGTCATCTTCGAAGAATTCAAAGGCACCGGGAACATGGAAATCCATCTTGACCGCAAGTTGGTGGATAAGAGAGTGTTTCCGTCAATCGACATCCACCACAGCGGCACGCGCAAAGAGGAGCTGCTGTTAAGCAAAGAAGACTTGAACCGCGTCTGGGTTCTGCGTAAGGTTCTCAGCCAGCTCTCCGTCACAGAGGCCATGGAGTTGCTTCTCGACCGTATGGGCAAGACCCGCAGCAACGGCGAGTTCCTGGGCGCCATGCAGACTTGATTGGAGTGACGGGGGCGGGGGGGCGCCCCAGATGTCTCTGCGTTCGAGGCCTGTGGTGGAAGCTAGGCGCGGCAAAAAATAGGGACTGTCATCCGATTTTCGTCTCTGCAACTGTTTCGTTTCCAGTGGGGCTAGAGGACGAAAATCGGTGACTGTACCATTATTTTGCCCAGCTCGCCTGGTGGCCTGTCCGACCTCGCTCGATTGAAATCGGCCTTCCTGGGTGTTATCGTCAGTGATTCTCTAGAGCAGATTACTTATGTCTGTTAACCGCAGCCAACTCTTCCTCGCCAGTTGCGTAGCGCTCGTCACCACCTCGATGGTGTTTTCCATCCGGGCGGACATTCTCGACATACTCGGCGCTGACTTCCACCTGACCAAGCAGCAGATCGGCGTACTGCTGAGTCCGGCCTTCCTTGGATTTACGCTCTCGATCTTCATTGGTGGGTCGCTGGTTGATTTCTTCGGCATGAAGCGGCTGATGTTGTTGTCGAGCGCAGGTTATGTCGTCTCGGTGCTGACCATTATCTTTGCGCCCGCCCCCTCCGGACCGGTTGATCCTTACTATTCAGACCCGGGCTTTGTCATTCTCTACGGGGCCATGTTGACCCTTGGTCTGTCGCAGGGATTGGTGGAGGGGGTTATCAATCCGCTGGGCTTGGCGCTTTACCCCAACGAGAAAACTCACAAGATGAACGTGCTTCACGCCTGGTGGCCGGGCGGACTGATCATCGGAGGACTGCTGGCCTACGGCTTGACGAAGGTCCTGGGGCTTGACGCCGCCGGAATCTCTGCCGCGAAAGCAACTCTGGGCTGGCAGATCAAGCTGGGGACGCTGCTGGTTCCGGCGGTCATATACGGAATCATGACGGTCCGGTTGGAGTTTCCACTCTCGGAGCGCGTGGCGGCGGGAGTTTCGACACGAGACATGTTCCGCGAGAGCCTGCGACCGATGTTTCTGATCTTGTGGGGCTGCATGTGGCTGACGGCTGGCACTGAGCTGGGTCCGGATCAGTGGATTGCCTCGCTCATTACGAACCTGGTCGGCATGCAGGGAATCCTGATCTTGGTCTACACCTCAGGGATCATGTTTGTTTTGAGGTTTTTTGGCGGGCCGCTAGCCCACCGCTTCTCGCCCATCGGTCTGCTGTGTCTGGCGTCCATCTTTTCCGCGATCGGGCTGTTCAGTCTGAGCAACGTCTCCACGCCCATGCAGGCGTTTGCGGCCGCGACGATCTTCGGGATCGGCAAGACCTATTTCTGGCCGACGATGCTGGGCGTCTGCTCAGAGCTTTTTCCCAAAGGCGGTGCCCTTTTGCTCGCCATCTTGGGCGGTACCGGGAATCTCGCGGTGGCCTTCATCCTGCCGGTTATGGGCGGCTGGTATGACAACTATGGGGCTGCGGCCGCCTTCCGCTACGTGGGCTTCTTGCCCATTGTCACCACTGTGGCTTTCGCCCTGATCTTTCTGTACTTCAAGTCGCGCGGCGGTTATCAGATCGAGAAACTGGAAACTGCCGAGTAGGGTCTGGATCGCTTTCCCCAGGGAATTACAGCGGCTCTGTTTCCGCAACCTCGGTCGCGATAGTCGCAGGCCGACGCCGTGACGGCCGTAGACCTTGCGGTTCTGCGCCGTGCCGAGCTGTTTAAGCTTGGCGAGAACGCCGCTCGCTACCATCGTGTTCGTTGACCTCCGTCTCGTGGAACGGTTGCGCCGTTCTGCCTTAGTACATCATTTCGCAATACAGTTACGTATCAATCAGCTTGTCAAGGTATTGCGCTGATCAGCTCGGGCGCAATGAATTGCGTCCCTACCTTTGAATGCGAGGTGCTCAAGCCCACCAGTAGGGGCGCGATTCATCGCGCCCGCGGTCGGCCACCTTTCGTGACCCTATTTGCGAAATGATGTACTTAAAGAGGAATGTTCCCGTGCTTTTTCCGTGGCGTAGTGTCGGTCTTGTTTTCGAGCATTCGCAGCGCGGCGATGATCTTGGGGCGAGTGAAGCGCGGCTCGATCACTTCGTCGATCCAACCCTTTTCAGCCGCTGTGTAGGGATTGGCAAAGCGTTCGCGGAACTCGTCAACCTTCTGCCGGCGGAACTGCTCGGCGTCGTCGCCGGCAGCGGCCAGTTCTCTGCGGTGGAGGATGTTGACAGCGCCCTCGGGTCCCATGACGGCGATCTCCGCCGTCGGGTAGGCGTAGTTAATGTCGGTGCGAACGTGCTTTGATCCCATCACGCAATACGCTCCGCCGTACGCCTTACGGGTGATCACCGTGACTTTCGGCACCGACGCTTCGGCGTAGGCGTAGAGCAGTTTCGCACCGTGTTTGATGATCCCCCCGTACTCCTGGTCCGTACCGGGCAGGAAGCCGGGGACGTCTTCGAAGGTCACGATCGGGATACTAAAAGCGTCGCAAAAGCGGACGAATCGGGCACCCTTCAGAGAGCCATTGATGTCTAAACATCCGGCCAGCACGGCCGGCTGATTCGCAACCACTCCCACAGGACGTCCGTCGAAGCGGGCGAAACCTACCACGATGTTCTTGGCGTAGTGCTCCTGCACTTCGAAGAAATATCCTTCATCGGCGACCAGCCGGATGATTTCTTTAATGTCGTAGGGCTGATTGGATTCATCGGGAACCAGCGAATCGAGTTTCTCTTCCAAGCGATCAGCGGGATCAGTTGCAGACCTGCGCGGCGGATCGTCGACGTTGTTCAGCGGCAAGAAGCTCAGCAGTTCGCGGATGGCACGCAAGCACTCGCCGTCATCGGGCGCGATGAAATGCGCCACGCCACTGATTTGGTTGTGGGTGTGTGCTCCCCCGAGCTCTTCCTTGGTGACTTGTTCATGGGTGACCGTCTTAATAACGTCGGGTCCTGTCACGAACATATAGCTCGTTTTGTCCACCATAAAAACGAAGTCGGTGATGGCCGGCGAGTAGACCGCACCTCCGGCGCAAGGTCCCATGATGGCTGAGATCTGGGGCACTACCCCGCTTGCCAATGTGTTGCGGAGGAAGATATCCGCGTAACCGGCGAGCGACGCTACGCCTTCTTGGATTCGCGCTCCACCGGAATCGTTGATCCCGATGACAGGAGCGCCCGTCTTCACGGCCAGATCCATGACTTTGCAGACCTTGGCAGCATTCGCCAGCGACAGAGATCCCCCGAAAACCGTGAAGTCATGGGAAAAAACGTAGACCAAGCGTCCGTCGATGCGCCCGTAGCCGGTCACGAAGCCGTCGCCTGGAATGGTTTTCGACTTCATCCCGAAGTCGGTGCACGAGTGAGTTACGAAACGATCCAACTCTTCGAAGCTGCCTTCATCCAGCAGCAGATCGATCCGCTCGCGGGCCGAAAGCTTTCCCGCCTTGTGCTGACGCTCAACCCGTTCTTTGCCGCCTCCGGCCCGGGCGGCTCTGTTTCGCTTTTCGAGATCGGCCGACTTCTCTTCCCGCGTCATGATTTGCCGTCCCTCAGGTGGAACGTTGGAGCTTCTCAGGTTACCAAAGCGCTTGCCGGGTCGCTCCTCGCCTACGCTACAGTCTCGTGCTCCCGCTGCTCATCGCAGAGCACTGACTGGCTCTGACTTTGAATCGTAGAGATTAGTGGTTGCGGCTCGATCGTTGAGTC
The DNA here is from genome assembly GCA_965248205.1 of Bryobacterales bacterium. Lineage (GTDB taxonomy): Bacteria > Acidobacteriota > Terriglobia > Bryobacterales > UBA6623. The sequence goes on along the minus strand of CBDFIS010000006.1, from coordinate 2,355,132 downwards.
GAGCGCCAGGGACCCCTCGAGGTACAACGCAACGGCGGTCGGTCGACCTGCCTGTCTTGCCTGTCCGAGGCCGAGTGTCCGCCGCGTGCTAAATTATAGGGTTCGGCAAAGAACGGTCGGTCGCATGGACCACATTGGACGCTACGAAATACTTGCGGAGTTAGGCCGTGGCGCCATGGGCGTGGTCTACAAGGCTCGCGACCCTAAGATCGGCCGTACCATCGCCATCAAAACCATCAAGCTGGCCGACAAGGCGGCTGAATCCGAAACCGACAGACTGCGCGAGCGGCTTTTCCGAGAAGCTCAATCCGCCGGGCGCCTTTCCCACCCCGGCATCGTCACCATCTATGACGTCGATGAAGAAGCCGGTGTGGCTTACATCACGATGGAATTCGTGGAGGGCAAGACACTTGAAACCCAAATGGGCGCCACTCCCATCCATGATTTCGAGTTTATCTCCGACCTGCTGAATCAGACAGCCGCCGCGCTGGACTATGCTCACAGCAAAGAGATTGTGCACCGAGACATTAAGCCCGCCAACATCATGGTGACGCCGGACGGCGGCGTCAAGATTACGGATTTCGGGATTGCACGAATTAGCTCCTCCAAACTTACGCAGACCGGCACGGTGATGGGTACACCGAGCTATATGTCTCCCGAGCAGGTGCGTAGCGACCCTACCGATGGTCGGTCCGACCAGTTTTCCCTTGCCGTGATCTGTTACGAACTGGTCACCGGACAGAAGCCCTTCACCGGCGAAAGCCTAACCTCGGTGATGTTCAAGATCGTTTCCGCGGAAGCTACGGCTCCGAGTGATCTGAATCCAAGGGTCTCGGAAGAGCTGTGCGCAGTTATTCTGCGGGCTCTCTCTAAGGATGCCGCGGAGCGATACACGAGTTGCCGCGCCTTCGCTGCAGCAGCTGCAAAAGGCTGTGCGTCCGTCGTCGACGTAGGCCCGGTCACCCGGCGACTCGAAAAGCCGGTGCCGGCGGAAACACCTGCCGTGGGAGCGGTGGAAACTGAGGACGCCGAGAGAGTCGAAACGCTGCGTGAATTGGACGAAACGGCCCCGGCGGACGCTCCTAGATCGTTGCCGCCCCTACCCGAACGTTCGACGGATCTCGAGGAGCGCCCCGGCCGCCTCCGGTGGTGGATGTGGCCGGCTGCGCTGCTGGCGGTGCTGATCGCGGTTTGTGGCGTGTGGTTGTCGCAGCAGGAGAACCCGGGCGACATGTTGCTTCAGATGGCTGGTGTTCTGGTCCCATCCAGCGGCGGGGAGGTTGCGGGAGGTCCCCAGTTGGATCCGTTGCCGGGCTCCGAAGGAGGCGAGGGCCCGGGCGTCGAGGGCAGCGGGCAAGCTGGGGAATCAGGGTCGGGGCAAGTCTCTGCAACTAGCGACAGCAGCCCTGCGGCCGGCGCCGCAAAGCCGCCGGCGCCTGCTGACAAGGGGCCGTCAGGTGAATCTCCGACAGCTGCGACTACCGGCGGGACTGGAGACAGTGGCCCAGCCGGCGAACCTGCACCCTCTCCCCCGCCGTCCGTAACCCCTTCTCCACCTCCGCCGCCTCCGAAACCGAAAACCACCGCCTCCACACGACCCACGCCCACGCCGCCCAAGACCGTGTCTCGGTTGGTCGAGATCCCTCTGGTCAGCGACCCGGCTGGAGCGACGGTCGTTATCGACGGCAAGACCCAGTGGTTGTGCGTGACGCCTTGCACGCTCGAACTCCCGCGAGGGAATCACCAGGCCATGGCCTCTCTGGCCGGGTTCGAGCCGCACCGCAGGTCGTTCAAGGTGTCGTCCGAACCGATGGACCTCGAATTCGAACTTCGCCAGATCACGGGAACACTGATGGTGAGCAGCGATCCCAGTGGCGCTGACGTCTATGTCAACGACAAGAAATGGGCGGATAAAACCAACGCCATGCTCAAGCTGCCGCCCGGCTATCACTTGGTCAGAGTCGAAAAGGACGGAGCGGTCGCCGAGCGGAGTATAGAAATCGGACATAACGAACTGGCCACCCATCAATTCTTGCTGCAAAGCGGAGGCCTTTCGCGGATTCCGGTGCGCTTTGAGAGCACGCCGCCCGGCGCCGAAGTAACACTGAACGACAAAACCCGGGTGAAGGGCAGCGCTCCGGTAGAAATCCAGCTAGCCCCGGGCGCCTACCGGGTAGCCTTCACTTTGAAGGGGCATCGGCCCGTAATTGAGGAAGTGGAGATCGCTCCTTCCGAAGACCCGGTTACGATCACGCGCACCCTCACACCCCGTTAGGGCTTGATCCGAACAGCGACAGCCGAGAGGAAACGCGCCTGCTGCGGCCGGGGGTAAACGCCTTTTCTCACGAGAGTCTAGACAGCCGGTGTTGAACGAACGTTATTTGTAGGGGCGGACCATCGTATCCGCCCATTGCCGATTTATACACATTGTTGATTCCGAGTTTTGTGCAAAAGACCGTACAGTGATACTACTGGGCGGGCACGGCGGCCCGCCCCTGCGCGCCCTGATGAGAATGCGGCTGCCTAGCCCCCAATACTCGTCACTTAGTGTCCTGCGCCCCCTGCGGGGGCTGAAGCTCACTACGTGACGGGTATTAAGGCTAAAGAGCAAGCGTTGCGCTGTTGCCAGTCCCCTCGGCGTACTACTCTACCGTCACACTCTTTGCCAGATTGCGTGGCTGATCGACGTCGCAACCGCGAAGCACGCCGATGTGGTAGGCGAGAAGCTGAAGCGGCACAATTTCGATGATCGGCAGCAGCAACTCGTGGGCGGGTGGAATCTCGATCACGTCTTCCAAGATCTCTTTGATTGCCTCATCCCCTTGATTCGCGACGGCCAGAACCTGGCCCTGTCGAGCTTCCACTTCCTTGATGTTGGCGAGCGTTTTCTCGTAGCGTACTTGGGACGCTTCGCTGGAGGGATCTCGGGTGGCGATGATCACCACCGGCAGATCCTCGTCGATGAGGGCGTTGGGTCCATGCTTCATCTCACCGGCCGGATAACCCTCGGCGTGAATATAGGAGATCTCCTTGAGCTTCAACGCACCCTCGAGAGCGATAGGGTAGTGAATGCCGCGACCCAAGAAGAGAAAATCGTCGGCGCGGTAAAACTTCCGTGCCAGCTCTTCACACTGGCTGTCTTGGCCGAGCACGCCTTCCAACTTGGTCGGGACGCTCAGCAGCTCCTGCACGAGTTGCCGAGACTGTTTCGTCGAAAGCTTGTCTCGCGCCTGTCCGAGGTGAAGAGCCAGAATGAATAACGCCGTCAGTTGTGCGCTGAATGCCTTCGTCGACGCCACGCCAATCTCCGGTCCGGCGTGCGTGTAGACCGTGCCGGCGGCTTCTCGGGTCACCATGGAGTCCAGGACATTGCAGATCGCCAGGGTCTTGGCTCCCTTGCGGATGGCTTCGCGCTGGGCGGCCAATGTATCCGCAGTTTCGCCGGACTGGCTGATCACAACGGTGAGGGTGTTCTCGGGAAGAATCGGGTCGCGGTAACGGAACTCGCTGCCGTAGTCGACCTCGGCCGGTATCCCGGCCAACCGCTCGATCATGAACTTCCCCGCCAGCGCTGCGTGCCACGAGGTGCCGCAGGCTACGACACGAACCTGGCGGACGGAGGCGAACTCGCTGGGCGTGATCTCCATTTGGTCGAGAAACACCCGGCCGCTTTCACGGCCGACTCGCCCCAGAGTGGTATCACGGACGGCGCGCGGCTGCTCAAAGATCTCCTTGAGCATGAAGTGTTTGTAGCCACCCTTCTCGGCCATCACCGGATCCCAGAGAATATGTTTCACCGGCCGGTTAACGCTGTGTCCCTCGAAGTCAGTCACACGCACACCGTTCGCCGTCAAGATGGCGATGTCGCCGTCATCCAGGAAAAAGATGTCGCGAGTGTGGTGCAGGATGGCGGGAACATCGGACGCGACGAAGTATTCGTTCCGACCTAAGCCCACCACGGCCGGCGGACCCGTGCGGGCCGCGACAATCTTGCGCGGATCGCGACGCGAGATCGCCGCCATCGCGAAGACACCTCGCAAATGAGGCACCGCTTTGCATACAGCTTGTTCCAGCGACTCTCCGTCGCCGCTGAACTTCTCGATCAGGTGCGCAATGATCTCGGTGTCCGTGTCGGTGAGGAACCGATGCCCTTCTTTTTCAAGACCGGCTTTTAGAGTGAGATAGTTCTCGATGATGCCGTTGTGTACGACGACGATGTCACCGGTCGAATCGCGATGGGGGTGGGCGTTTTCTTCGGTGGGCCGGCCGTGAGTGGCCCAGCGCGTGTGGCCTATGCCGTAGGTGCCCTCGGCCGGGTCGAGGCGGACAGCTTCTTCGAGGTTGCGGAGCTTGCCGGCCGCCCGCCGCACCGCCAGTTCATTGCCGTCGGCCCCTACCGCCAGCCCCGCTGAATCATACCCGCGGTACTCAAGTCTCTTGAGACTGTCGATGATGACCGGGACCGCTTCCCTGGGACCGATATAGCCTACGATGCCGCACATTTTTCGCTAGCCTGGTTTTCTCGCCGCCTGACGGCCGAAGCACGCGACAAGCCCGCCTTGACTTCGGCGTCCGGGACAGGCACCTGAGAAGCGGTTGGGTTTCGCTCTAGAACCGACGTCCATAAGCAACCGCCGCTTCGAAGGAACCTGGCCCTCACTTGCCCGTCCCCTCGCGCTCGTGAGAAAGCAAGCTACTCTTTCCAGTCAATGCGGTACTCCTCGATCACGGGGTTCGCAAGGACTTCCCGCGCGATCTTATCCAGTTCCCCACGGACTTTTTCGGGAGAAGCAGTATCGTCAATCTCGATTTCGAAGTACTTGCCTTGCCGAACATCCTTGACGCTTTCATGCCCCAACCCGTTAAGTGTGGAGCAGATCGTTCGTCCTTGGGGGTCCAAGACGGTCTTCTTCAACGTAACGTGGACCACAGCCTGCATGGCTTCATTGTATCGTCACTTTCCAATGCAAAAGGTGGAGAAGATGTTGTCCAGGATGTCCTCGACAGTTGTCGCCCCGGTGATAGCATCGATTGGTTTGAGCGCTGTGTAAAGGTCGAGTAGCAGCATTTCGTCAGGCACTTCGGCAGCTACAGCTTGTTCGGCACGTTTCAACTGTTCGAGCGAGTCTCGCAGCAGTCGCTCGTGGCGGATATTTGTGATGAAGCCAGCTTCTTCTCCCTCGGTACGGTCGGGCACGGCGCGCCGGTAAATGAGCTGCCTTAGCTCTGGAATTCCCTGTCCAGTCGCTGCCGAGACGGCCAAATACGGTTGGCCAATCTCTGCTTTCCCGGGCAAGTCGCTCTTGTTCCCAATCAGAAGGCTACGGTCGCCTTTTTCCTCCCGAGCTAACAATTCTCTATCGGTGTTTTCCAGTGGCTGGGACAGATCGAGTACGACAAGGATCAAGTCGGCGTCCGCCAAGGCCTCGTAGCTCTTCTCGACGCCTTTAGTTTCCACGACATCAGAGGTCGCTCGAATTCCGGCGGTGTCAACCAGCCTGACAGGCAGCCCGTCAATCACGAGGGTCTCGCTCACCTGATCCCGCGTGGTTCCCGGCGTGGAAGTGACGATGGCCCGGTCCTGTTCCAACAAGCAGTTAAAGAGACTGGATTTCCCAACGTTCGGGCGCCCCAGGATGGAAAGCGTGATGCCTCCGCGGACAACCTTGCCGAAGCGGAAGCTCTCGGCTAGCTTCTCGACGTCGCCCATCAACGGCCGAAGGCGTCCCAGGATCTCCTCGTCCGTGGCTACCGGAACGTCATCTTCCGCGAAGTCGATGCCGGCTTCGAGCAACGCGATCAGCTCACAGAGCTGCTTCTTGGTTGGGGCCAGGCGACGAGATAGCGCACCCTCGACTTGCTGCAGCGCCACGCGAGCCTGATACACCGTGGTGGCTTCGATCAAGTCACGCACGGCCTCTGCTTGCGCGAGGTCGATGCGGCCATTAAAGAACGCGCGCTGGGTAAACTCACCTGGCTCGGCGAGACGGGCGCCAAGCTCAATCGCCTGCTCCACAGCGAACGCTAGAACGACCGGCGCCCCGTGGCAAGAGATTTCGGTTACGTCTTCTCCGGTGTAGGAGTTCGGTTTTTGGAAGAAGGTGACCAGCACTTGGTCAACGCCGCGGCCCTCGTGGTCCACGAGCTCGCCGCGGGTAGCTAGTCGCGGCTCGAACGTCTTTGGGGTCTTGGTGGAGACGAGCTTCTCCGTCAAGTCGAGAGCCTGCGTTCCCGAAAGCCGCACGACTCCGATTCCGCCCCTGCCCGGCGGAGTCGAGACAGCAACAATGGTGTCTTCGGGATGGATAGGAGCCAATTCTGCCCCGCGTGCCGCCGTGCGCCGGTCGTCAGAGCCTAGAAAGCTGTCCCGGACAGGACTTTACGGTCGTCACCGCGACGTGGCGCGCGCTTCCAGGTGCCGTGTCGGGCTTCGAGCCCGACATTTCCGATTCTATGCTGAACTCGGGTAGCGACCGTGACTCTTGCCGGTCCTAGTTTCGAGTCGCGCCGGCAATCTTGCTGGCTTCCCTCGCGACGAGCGAATCGGAGCCGCAAACGCAGCCGCACGACATGGTCTCACTTGCGCTCAGCGGAGTAAACGACCGTGTGCCGGTTTGGCGCCATACCTTCTGAGAGGGTTGTAACGTCCGGGTCGTCGCGCAAAGCTAAGTGGATGATTCTGCGCTCCCGGGAGGTCATCGGATGGAAGCGGAAAGGCGCGCCGGCGCTCTTGACTTTCTCAGCCGCTGTGATGGCGCTCAATCTCAACTCTTCGATCCGCATCATGCGGTAGTCGCTGGCGTCAAAAACGAGCCTGTAGCGCTCGCGGTGTGGAACCCTGAGGGCCTCCATGGTCAGTTGTTCGAGTGCCAGCAGCAGCTCGGCTCGATAAGCCAACAACAAATCAACGTCCCGGCCCTCGAAGGCGACCATCAAATCGGGAGAGACAAGGTCCGGATTCTGAAGGGAGCCGGCGTCGCGAACGTCAAAACGGAGCTCAAGTCCGGACGCCCTCAAGACGGGGTCCAGGAATTCCTCTATTTTTGGACGCAGAGCATCCACCGTCCAGATCAGCTCAGGCATGTTCGAAGAAAAGGGATGATCCAGTGGTCAGTTGCGCGGCCGTTTCTTCTTGCGGCGCCCTTTGGGCTGCTCGATTTCAATCGGCTCAGACGGCAACTTGTTTAGTAGAATCTGCTGCAACACGCCGACGACATTGCTAGTCAACCAGTATAACACCAGCCCGCTTGAGAACCCCCAGAATAGGACGCCCATCATCAGCGGCATGAACTTCATCAGCCGCATTTGAGCGGGATCGGTGCCGGGGGTCGGCGTCAAAGTCTGCATCCAGAATTGTGATGCCATCATGGCGAGTGGTAAGACACGAATCGTCATCTGCTCAGGGAGCGACAAGTCGCCCACCCACAACCAAGACGCCTGGCGGACTTCGATCATCACCGGCAAGACTGAGTAAAAGGCGAAAAAGAAGGGCATCATCAGCAGCATCGGCAGACAGCCGCCCATGGGATTCACCCCATGCTTTTTGTAAAGCGCCATCAACTCCTCGTTTTGCTGCGCTTTTTTGGGGTCCCGTAGGCCGAGGCCCTTGTACTTTTCGTTGATCTGTTTGATAAGTGGCTGCAAGGCCTGCATTCTCTTCATCGATCTCGAACTCTTCCACTTCAACGGCAGCATGACGAAGTTGATGAAGATGGTGACCAATACGATGGCCCAGCCGTAGTTTTCAACGATGTGGTCGTGGGTCCATCGCAGCATCCAGAAGATCGGCTCGGCGAGAAAGCTGAGCCATCCAAAATCGACAATTTCGCGCAGTTCGGACCGCACGGATGCCAGCGTGTCGTAGCTCTTGGGGCCCACGAACAACTGCAGTTGATTCTTCTCAGCACCCCCCACCGCGAGTGCTGGAAACGTTGCCTCCGTGCCGGTGGCAATCGGCTCGATGGTTACCCCCGAGCTTTCAAGCTGCACAGTCATCTCCGACCCTAACGGCATGAATGCGGCCGCGAAGAAGCGGTCGTCGATGCCGATGTAGGGGTAAGGCCCGACATTAGTTATGCGGCCATCCTCCAGATCGCCGGCTTCATTGCGCAGCAGCTCGAGCTGGGATGGATCGTAGTAGAACGTGGTGCTGTAGAGCTGATCGTCCGGCTGGGCGGTATCGCCGAAGCCCCCGGGCCAGGTCACTAAGTGAGATCGAGTTTGTCCGCTCTCAGCCAGCTCAGTGGTAACCTCGACCAAATACCCCTCGGACTGAAAACTGAAGGATTTGCGGACCGTGTGGACGCTGTCGGAATATTCGAAGCTGACGGTGGTGGGTGCGAAGCGGTGCGACAGCCCGTCGTTGGCAACAAAAAGGGCGTCGTTCAGCGCTGTTAACGGCTGGCCGCCGGGCAGGGACAAACCAAAGGGATACCCGTGGCTCTTGGCGCCGTCCGCATGAACCAAGTCAAGCGGCTCACGGTTGGCGGCAACGTACTCCTTGAGCAACCAGCTCGTTACCACCGCCCCGCGATTCGAGAAGCGGACGACAAAAGTATCCGACTCGACAATGATCTCCTGCTCCGAGTCCGCCGCGTGGGTTTCGGGAACATCCGCCGGCTCGGACTCCTCGGAAGAGGCTTCCATCCCGGACGGCTCTGAGGGTGGTTCCGAGGGGTCATCGGGAACAGGTGCCGCGGTAACAGGCTCAGCGCCAGTTTCAGGAGGTACGACAGGCGCCACCGGGCGATAGACAAGGGTGTACACCGTAATTGCAACGGCCGACAGGACACAGGCCAGCAGTAGGCGCTTCTGAACAAATTGGTCGTCTTCAGGCATCAGGGACTGGATCGTAGCCGCCCGGCGCAAGCGGCCGGCAGCGAATGACCCGCTTGGTGGCTAACCACAGACCCCGTTTTGCCCCATGGCTTTCTACGGCGTCTTTGGCATAGGAGGAACAGGAAGGGTAGAACTTGCAGCAGGAGGGCAGGAGGGGCGAAAGGATGCTCTTGTAGACCAGCAGACCAAAGACCGCCGCACGCTGGCCAAAGCCTTGAGAAGCAGCGGGCTCATTCATCACGGCGTTTGTGGGGACGAACTGATCGCCCAACTTCGCGGGAAACACGTCGGATTTCTGCCTCAAGGTCTTTCCAGGGAGCGTCGATCGCTCTCGGGTGGGCATGGATGACTATTTCACAACCATCGGGGATCTCGGCCCAGTTACGCCGCAGGGCTTCTCGGAGCCGCCGTTTTACTCGATTCCGGCCAACCGCGTTTCCTACCGAGCGGGACACCGAAATACCGGCCCGTGGGGGCTGCTGATCACCGGTCCGTCTGAAGAAAACCCGAAAGTAGGCGCTTGCCAGCTTGCGTCCTTCAACGTAAACCCGCTGGAATTCGGCCCTCTTCCTCAGCCGCTTGGACCGCGGGAAGCGTTCGGGCCGTGCGGGGGTAGCTGTGGGCTGGCTACTTCTCCGAGCTGACGGTGAGGACATGCCGACCCTTCGCCCGCCGGTGGGCCAGTATCCTCCTTCCCCCCGGAGACTTCATCCTAGCCCGGAAACCGTGCGTCTTGGCGCGGCGGCGGCGATTCGGTTGAAAGGTTCGTTTGGGCATGGGATCTCGCGATGGAGAGAACAACGGACTGGAACGTCACCGTTCTCCGTCGCCCCGACCACAAAAACCTCAGTGTATCAGCCGCCTAGGGAGTGGTCAAACAGGACTCACGCCGTGCGAGGATGGTCGAACGTCGGGCGGCATCCCGCTGCTAGGAATCCCAGCTGCTGTGATAGAGTGAAGAAAAATGGGCATCCCACACACGAAGAAGTACCGCATACAGAACCCCGACGGCCCTGGTCAAACCACCATCGTGGCTGTGCTTCCGAAAAACGCCGACGTCGAAGCCTACAAGAAAGATGCGGCGGCCCGTTTCGACTGGAAGGCCTGGGAAGAGGCCAGGAACGCTTCGGCGAAAGTCCGCGTAGGCCAGCAAAAGCAGAGAAAGCGCTAGCGTGCCTTGGCGCACCAGCTGCCCAGGGATCTCATAAAGTAGCAACCTCCCCCGGCTTCCGCCGGTGCTATTTCACCGGGGGTTCCGTTTGCGAGTGTCGCGTCGAGTCGCGGCGGGAGAGCACGATCTCGAACGAACCACGGTTTCCGCGCTCCCCGCGGCCTGCAGTACCGAAATCCTATAGCAGCACCAAGCCGCCGTCGACCATGATCGACTGGCCGGTGATGTAGTTGGAATCATCGGAGGCCAGAAAGGCGGCCAGTCCGACGATATCTTGGGGTGTCGATGGCCGACCCAGCACGGCACGCGATGCTAACCCTTCCAGCGCCTCGCCAGGCTTCTCGGTCAAGCCCAACTGCATGAACTCGTTGTCGAGCTGGTCCCAGAGTTGGGTCTTTACCGCACCGGGGCAAAACGCGTTGCACGTGATCCCATGTTTGCCCAGGGCGCGGGCGCCCGCCTGCGTAAGAGCAACGACAGAAAACTTGCTGGCGCAGTAGTGGGGTTGAAGGTCATAGCCTTCTTTGCCGGCGATCGAAGCGGTATTGATGATTTTTCCGCCCTCGCCCTGATCGATCATCTGCTGGGCCGCCTCCTGCATGGCAATGAGCACACCCAAGGCATTCACCTTCATGATGCGGTCCCAATGCTCTTCGCGCACATCCATGAACAACCTGATTTCGGCTACGCCGGCGTTGTTGAAGATGACGTTGAGAGCCCCGAATTCATCGACGACGGCCTTGATCATCGCTTTCACGTCGGCCCGGCTTGAAACGTCGCACCGGCAGGCTAGGGCCTTGCCCCCTTGGCCTTTGATTTCGTCGGCGGCTTTCTGTGCGCCCTCGAGATCAAGATCCACGACGCCCACCTCGGCCCCTTCATCCGTCAAGCGGATGGCAATGTCCTTGCCGATGCCCCGCGCCGCCCCCGAGACCACGCATGTTTTGCCTTCGAGTCGACTACTCGCCATTTCTTCTATCTCCCTTGCCAATGTAGGGGCACGACATGTCGCCCCGGCGGCCCTGGTCAGACTCCTCCAAGGCCGCAAAACTCACCGTGGGTGGGGTCGGAGCACGTTGGACCCCGCACCCATTCAAGCCTCGACTCCGCGTAATCGCGGATAGGCGGATTCGAGATCCCAGGTTACTAGTAGCCTTTGTGCTTGTCCACTACGTTTATCAGCGGCAGGCCTTCGGCAAAGCGCCGGATGTTCTCCTTCACCGTGCCGCGGATGCGCGCTGCGTCCAGGTCCGAACGACCTGCGATGTGCGGCGTGATGATTGCGTTGTCGAACTGCCACAATGCGTGCCCTTTCGGCAGAGGCTCCGGGTCGGTCACATCTACACCCGCCCCGGCCAATCGCTCGCTGTCGAGCGCCTTAACCAGGGCATTGAGATCGTAGGTTCCGCCCCGGCTGACGACGATAAAGTACGAACCCTTCTTCATTCGCTCGAACTGGGCCGGGCCGACCATCTTGTGGCTCTCCGGCGTGTGCGGCGCGGCCATGAAGACAACGTCGGCGAGGGGGATCACCTCATCGAGCTGGTCCGGCTTGACGACGCGCTCGATGTAAGGCGTGTAGGGCATATCTTCGGGATCGACGCCGATTACCTTCATGCCGTGGGCCCATGCCCTTAAAGCGATCTGTCTCCCTATGCCGCCAACCCCGATCACCAGCGCCGTCTTCGTGTTCAACTCAAATAGATTCCGTGGCTTTCTTTGCCAGCGTTGTTCACCCTGCAGCTTCAGCCATTTCGGAATTTCCCGAGTGAGCGCCAGCAGCATGGCCATGGCATGGTCGGCGATTTCGGGTCCCTGTACGACCTGGGCGTTGGTGAGCACGATCTCGCTGTCGCGCAGATCGTTCGACCCAGACAAGTGAAGCACCTTCTCGACACCGGCGCTCATCATCTGTGTCCACTCAAGATGCTTACCGGCGCGCACCCATTCCGGTTTGATGGTGCCGATGAACGCGTGAGCGTCGGCGATTTCGCTCATGACGGTTTCATTGGTCACGCGGACGAGTTTCACTTCGTCGGAGGCCGTCTGCCAGTCGCGAACGACATCGTCATCCTGGCCCAAAACAAGGATCTTCTTCGTCTGAGCTGTTAGCAGTACGACCGAAGCAAGCAGGACTACAGACAAACGGATCTTCATGTGGATTCTCCTGACGTCGAACATCTTACCCTAGCCGCGACCACCTCAGGGCAGCTCCCACTATCACGCGCGGGTGGCGGTAGTCGATCGGCGTCGTCCGACGGTTGATTGCTTAGATCCACAGCGCTTGGGCTGGTCGACATTTGCTGCTGAGATCGTGAAGGCTTAACCTATAGAGCACCGCACTTTCTTAGAGACTAGGCTCCGGCGGTGTGAACCACCACCAGGGAGGCAAACATGTCGCATCCGAGTGCACGCGCCGGTCGTGTCGTTATGTTTCTGATCCTGGCGACGTGGGGCTTACATTTCCAGGCGGCCGCCGAAGTCATTTCGGTGTCGGTACCGTTCGTTTCTCCCAAGGGAAGCTATGTCACCGAGCAAGACCGCTACCACGCTTTTCGCATTCCGGGCATGGTTGTAACACAGGATGGGTCGGTCTTGGTCTTTGCCGAGGGGCGCCGCGGAGACGGCAGTGACCCGCGTCGCGATGAGAACGCCCCCATTGATCTCGTCATGCGGCGGAGCACCGATAACGGTCGAACGTGGGAGCCGATGGTGGTCATCGATCCTGGATTCCGCCCGAACGGTGACCTGCTCGATTTCGCTGACCCGACCCCGGTGCTGGACGCGAAGACCGCGACGGTGTTCCTGTTCTACGGGCAATGGCCGGACATAGCGCCCCTCACCGTGGCGTACGGTCAGAACGCCGACTCCAGTGATGGCAACCATGTCGTGTGGGTCCGTTCGAGTACCGATAACGGCCAGACCTGGTCGGACCGCAAGCAAGTTGTTTATCCGGACGAGCCGCACGAGACCAGTGACGGCCTTTATTGGCGGCAAGCCGAGCCCGGTCCGGGCAGCGGCATCCAACTTCAATGGCAGGACCCCAAGGGATCGCGCAACGGCCGGCTGATTATTCCAGCCAAGCGCAGCGGTTCAAGCACACCAGACGGACCGGTTAGTGTCGAGCCGTTCGTTTACTATTCCGACGACCACGGTAAGACTTGGCAGGTCGGCAACGTCACACCCGGGCCCGTTGCCAACGAGGATGAAGTCGTCGAGTTGATCGACGGCAGGTTGCTGCTGGACGCGCGGCAGAACGACGGCGATTTCCGCCGCCGCCATCTCAGCGCCGATGGCGGCGTGACGTGGGGTCCCGACAGTCCTGACGACATAGCCATCACGCCGGTAGACGGCTCTTTGGTCCGCCTCTCCGCCAAACGCGCCAAGCATGACCGCAATCGGATCCTGTTCTCCGGACCGCGTGGGGAAAATGGCCTCAACCGCAATAACATCGCCGTCTGGACCAGCTACAACGAAGGAAAGACTTTCACCAATCCGGTTCAGTTCAACAACGGATTCGCCGCGTATTCGGTCATGCAGCGTTTGGCCGACGGCACCATCGCCTTGTTGGTAGAAACAGCGAAGGATGAGGGTGTCAGGTACGGCGAGATCACGTTCTACCGTTTTGACATTGCCGAGCTGGAGGCCGAGGTCCAGCGCCAATAGGTGACTAGCCATATCCGTGGAGGATCGGGTTCTTTCGTAACGTTCTCCAGAGGCATTTGCCTGATCTCCGGATGGCCTCTTACAGGCGACGACCCGGTCCCTTTTTGGCGCTTCGCGCGAGACCTGTCCGGCGGTCGTTCTGCTGCATAGGGCACCCGATGTCCAAGGCCGGAATGGAAACTCTGAACTTTTTTGGAACGTTTTCGTCAACAAATACGTACTACCGGCGTCTAAGATAAGTTGAGGGGTATCCCTGGACGGGTTCCCGGAGCTCCGGTTCATGACGTAGCACCCACACACCTCCGGATCATCACGGTTTTCTCCTCCAAGTTAATCGTGTAGGCGGTGAGGCGCTACTGAAACGCTAGTCGGACCGACATTCCACCGACCGCCGTGAAAATCATCATCAAGAACACCGTGTCCTCGCGCGTAAAGGCGTATGGCTTCTTGGCCGTGGTCCTTTTGGCCCTAGCCGGCTATTTCCTAAAGGACCGCTATCTCTCCCCAAACCCTGGTGACCCCACGGCGGGCAACCCCGGCGGGCCAAAAGCCGAAACGACAACACCGGTCGAGCTGGCGATCGCCACCAAGGGACCTATTTCCTCTTATCTTTCGTCGACGGCAAACCTCAGGGCCCTGCGCGTCGTCGATGTCACTGCCCAAGCCGAAGGCGTCGTAAAACGTGTTTCGGTGGAAGAGGGTGACTACGTGAATCGTGGCCAACTCCTGTGTTTGCTGGATGACGCGAAAGCGCGTATCGCACTGGAGCTGGCTGAAGAAAAGCTCGAGCAGGCCAAGATACAACTCGAAAAGGCGGAGATTCAGCGCCAGAAGGCTGTGGTTCAAACAAAGAACAAGAAGCTCGAGTTGGAGCGCTATCAGACGGCCCTCGACGAGCGATTGGTCAGCGAGGAAGAGGTTGCCGGGCTCCGCTATCAACTCGCTGAGTTGGAACATGACCAGCGCGTAGCGGTGTCGCAAGCCAAAGAAATCGCACACCGGGTCGAGGAGCTCAACGGTGAGATTTCTCAATCGAAGCTTGACCTTGCTCACACTCGGATTAGGGCGCCGTTTAGCGGCAACATCACGCATCGGACCGTTGAATTGGGCCAGACCGTTCGCAATTTGGACTCGCTGTTTCGGCTGGCCTCTTTCTCGCCGCTCTACGCTGATGTGCATTTGTCGGAGCGCGAGGCACGGCAGGTCCGACCAGAGCAGGCCGCGATGGTGAGCTTGGGAGTGAGTGAGGAAGGGATCGCCGAGGGCAGCGTCCTGCGGATCAGCCCGGTCGTCGATGATGCTACCGGCACCGTAAAAGTCACGGTTGAGTTGAAGGCTTCCGGCCCCGGTTTCAAGCCTGGCGCCTTCGCCCGGATCAAGATTCAGACTGCGACTCGCGAGGATGCTGTCCTTATTCCCAAGCAAGCCGTCGTGGAACAGGATGGTCAAACTTCGGTGTTTGTTGCCAACGGTGATACCGCCCAACGCAGAACGGTCACGCTGGGGTACGAGAACGACTATCAAGTCGAGGTGCGGGAGGGTGTTTCGGTCGGAGAGCGTGTCGTTGTGGCAGGTCAGGGAAACTTGAAAGAGGGCGCCAAAATCCGAGAAGTCGAAACCTGAGTTGGGCCCGCCTAGCTGAGTCCATGGTCTGCGCTTGCCAGTCATTCACCGGGAGCAGTGATTGGGAGCTGGCAGCGACACCGGGGGCGGGTTCCTACTCGACACAGACGAATCTCCGCACTCGGGCTGCTCAGCGGGAGTTCCTCGAAGACGGCGCCGTCGGCCAGCGGTAAGATGTGCCCTCGGCAAGCTCGCCGGTTTCCGCCTCTCTATAGGAAGCAGACGCCAATACCGGAATACAAGGAACAAGCTAGTCAAGACCCATGAAGGTCACCGAGATCGCCATTGGCCGTCCCGTAACCGTCTCAATGTTCGTCGTGGCGGTTATTCTGTTCGGCGTAGTCTCGCTCGACCGCCTGGCGCTCAACCTGCTTCCGGATATCTCTTATCCCTCGCTGACGATTCAAACAGACTACGAAGACGCCGCCCCGGAAGAAGTCGAGTCCCTGGTCACGCGGCCGATCGAAGAGGCGGTGGGTGTTGTTGCGGGCTTGACGCGGTTGAGTTCGGTTTCGCGCTCCGGACAGTCAGAAGTAGTGCTCGAGTTCACCTGGGACATGAACATGGACCTGGCGAGCATGGACGTTCGCGAAAAGCTGGACCTGATTGATCTGCCCCGCGACGTCGACAAGCCTACTCTCCTGCGATTCGACCCCTCGTACGACCCGATCATGCGGCTCCAGCTCTACGGCGAACTGAGCCTCAGCCGGTTGCGGTATTTGGCGGAGAAAGAGGTCAAGCAGGGCCTCCAGTCGACCAAGGGCGTGGCCGCGGTCAAAGTGATCGGCGGACGGGAAGAGCAGATACGCATCGAGCTGGACGAGCAACAACTTGCGGAACTGGGCGTTCCGATTACCGAAGTGACTGAAGTTCTGCGTCAGGAGAATCTCAACCAGGCAAGTGGCAGCCTGTACGACCTCGATTCCAACTACCTGGTACGAATGCTCAACGAGTTCCGCTCGGTGGAGGAGATCGAACGCATCATCATCCGCGATCAGCAAGGACGCAAGATTGTGCTAGGCGATGTCGCGCGCGTGTGGCGCGGCGCTAAGGACCGCGATGTGATCGCCCGACTCAACGGCGAGGAGAGCGTTGAGCTGGCGGTTTACAAAGAGGGGGACGCCAATACAGTCACGGTATCGGAAGCTGTACATCAAAAGCTAAAGGATCTGACAAGCGGCAAGACGTTTCCTAAAGGAGTAGAGTACCAGGTTGTTTTTGACCAGGCCACGTTCATTAGCCAGGCCGTCAAGAACGTCCTCCTGGCGGCCGTCTTGGGTGGTCTGCTCGCGACCATGATTCTGTTCGTCTTCTTGCGGGACTTGCGCAGCACAGTGATCATCGGCCTTTCTATCCCGATCTCGATCATGGCGGCCTTCGCACTCATGTACCAGACCGGCATTACGCTGAACATCATGTCGTTGGGAGGGGTGGCCCTGGGTGTCGGCATGCTCGTCGACAACTCGATCGTCGTGCTCGAATCTGTTCACCGCCACAAGCAGCGCGGCGGCCGGCTCCAAGAGGCCGTGTATCGGGGCACACAAGAGGTCGGACTGGCGGTGAGCGCATCCACGTTGACCACGGTGGCTGTGTTTGTGCCGCTCGTCTTCGTCGAAGGCATTGCCGGACAGCTCTTCAAGGATCAGGCATTGACGATCACCTACTCGTTGCTGGCGTCTTTGCTGGTGGCCATAACATTCATTCCCATGGTTTTGGGGCTGCGAGTCAATCCTCGGGCATTCGAGAAAAGCCCCCAGAGCCGAGTGAACCCCGTAGACGAGTCAAGCGGCGCCCCGGCACCAAGTACTTTGCAGCGCGGCTCGCGTTTCGCGGCGCGCACCGGTCAGACAGTCGGCCGGTTTCTTTTCGAGGACCTTGTCCAGGTCGTTCTGGGTGACCTCCGCCGTCTGTTCCGGGCAACGGGTCGGTTAGTTCTCGTCGCTATCAACCCACTTTTGGACCGCTTCGAATCACGATTCGAAGCTCTGAAGCGAGTCTATCCCCGAGCGCTGAGCTGGTCGCTGGACAACAAGGTTTGGGTGTTTGCCCTGGCGGTTGCCTTGGTGGGCGTCGCGGCCGCCGCCTACCAGCAAGTTGGCGCTGAGCTTATTCCACCGCTTACGCAAGGGGAGTTCTCGTTTGAGGTCAGGCTGCCGGAGGGCAGACCGATCGAGCAAACCGATCGCGTGATCCGCGATGTCGAACCGCGAGTCAAGGCCATTCCTGAAGTGGCCACGGTGTTCTCGAGTGTGGGCGGGAGCAACAAGAATCAGTTCGCGCGGGGCGCTTTGGAAGAAAACATTGGGCAGCTGTACGTCGTCATGAAAGACCGTCGCGACAAGCAGGCTGAGCGGGGCACCATTAACAAGATCCGGCAAGAGCTGGGACGGCATCCGGACCTGACCTACACCTTCAGCCGCCCGACGCTGTTCAGTTTTAAGACCCCGATCGAAGTTGAAATCTACGCTTTCGACCTCGAAGGCCAGCGTAAAGCCGCCGACCTTGTGGCGGCGCGATTAGCCCGAATGGAGGGACTGAGCGACATTCAAACGACGACCGAGCTAGGTTACCCCGAGATCCAAATCCGCTTCCAGCGCCAACGCCTCTCCCGCTTAGGGCTCGACGAGAGCCAGATTGCGAACACACTGCGCAACAAGATCCGCGGTGAAGTGGCGTCTCGCTACCGCGAGGAAGATAAGCAGATAGACATCCTCGTTCGTGCCGAGGAGTCGCACCGCGACACCATCGCCGACATCAAGAACCTGGTCATCAACAACGTGAGCAGTGCCGGTCTCGCGCAGCAGGGAACTGGCTTCGGGAATCAGAATTCACAGCAGAATTCGGGTCCGAACACCGCCGGCCGTGGCGAGGTCGCGGACCAAGACGGCCTGCGCGACTCGAGTGATCGGACCCAGCAGCAGAGCCGCGGCCCCAGAATTCCGATTCGACTGGACGCGGTCGCTGACGTCACTATTGCGCGAGGTCCCGCGGAGATACGGCGTATTCGCTCGCAGCGAGCAGCGGTGGTGTCGGCAAACCTGACGGGCGGAGACCTTAATAGCGTCACGCAAGAGATCCGAGCCGAGCTGCAACAACTGCGCGGTGAGATGCCGGCCAATACCGTGATTGCGCTCGGAGGCCAGAATGAGGAGTTCGAAAGCTCATACCGCAGCTTGCTGATGGCGATCGGACTCGCTGTCTTCCTGGTCTACCTTGTGATGGCATCGCAGTTCGAATCGTTCGTCCACCCGTTCGTGATCATGTTTTCGGTTCCGCTTGGATTGGTTGGCGTGATTCTGGCGCTATTCTTGACGATGACGAATGTCAGCGTGATGGTGCTTCTGGGCGTCATCATCCTAGCCGGCATCGTGGTCAACAACGCCATAGTCTTGATCGACTACACAAACCGGCTTCGGCAGCAGGGTTTGCCGAGACGCGAGGCGCTTCTGCAGGCAGGACAGGTACGTCTGCGGCCGATCGTTATGACAACGCTGACCACGGTGTTGGGGTTGATCCCGATGTCGCTGGGGTGGGGCGAGGGCGCTGAAGTGCGTACACCCATGGCGATCACCGTGATAGGCGGCTTACTGTTCTCGACCGTACTAACGCTGGTGTTTATTCCGGTGGTCTACGAGTTAGTCGATCGCAAAGTGTTCGTGGCTGGTGACGGCGCGCGGTAGGATGAATCCATGGAAGATTCAGGTAGCCGAGACAAACCTCCTCGAGGCTTGAATCGGGAGGAAACATCGGCCCGTGCCGAGTCGGGGCTCGGCTTGGCGAATTTCTCGGTTCGCTACCCCGTCACGATCTGCATGATCTTCGTCTCGATCGTAGCACTGGGATTAATCTCAGTCTTCAAGATCCCCTTGGTCCTCATGCCTGATGTGGACTTCCCGGGACTGTTCGTCCACGTACCCTATCGCAATGCCACGCCGGGGCAGATCCAAGAGTCGATCACCAAACCGCTCGAGGAAGTAATGAGTACGGTGCCCGGCGTCAGGCGGATGAGTGCCAACGCGGATACGAGCTCGACCGGCATCCAGCTCATGTTCGACTGGGGTCGGGACGTCGATGTGCTTCGAGCAGAACTGCGCGAAAAGATTGACCAGATCCGGAACGAGCTTCCCGACGACGTCGAGCACATCTGGATTCGCAATTTCGGAACCAGCGACTGGCCTATCGTCCGAGGACTTATTGCTTCGGGCAGGGACTTGCGTACTTCCGGCGACTTCCTGGAGCTCAAGGTCAAGAGACCCCTGGAGCGCATCCCGGGCGTCGGCGAAGTGGAGCTCCATGGCGTCCAGGGCCAAGAGATCGATATCTATCTCCGGGTGGATGATATCAAGCGTTATCGCGTGGACGTCTCCCAGCTCTTCCGCCGTCTCGACAGCATCAACTTGAACCGTTCGCTCGGACGCGTTATGGACGGAGGCGTTCGCTACGCCGCGATCGCCCAAGGATCGATTTCGTCGGTAAAAGAGATCGAGAACTACCCGCTGAACGAGCGCGGTCTGCGGCTGGGCGACGTCGCCGACATCGAGTACGATAACCCGCCTGTCAACTTCGGACAGCACCTCAACGGAGAGTACTCCGTCGGCTTTCGAGTGCGCAAGACGTCTCAGGCCAACACCGTGGATACCGTCAATCGTGTCCTGACGAAAATCGAGGAGATTGGCCAGGATCCGGCCCTGGAAGGCATTGAGCTGCTGGTGTGGCGAAACGCGGGGGAGGAGATTACGAAGTCTCTTACCGGGCTTCTGAGTTCGGGCACGTTCGGCGCCGTGCTGGCCGTCTTTGTCCTGATTTTCTTCTTGCGGAAGGTTGGCGCCACGCTGGTCATCGGTCTTTCCATCCCCTTTTCAATTGTCGCGGCGGTGGGATTTCTTCACCTGTCCGGCAAAACGCTCAATACCATGACCATGCTGGGGCTCATGCTCTCCGCCGGCATGCTGGTGGACAACGCCGTGGTTGTGATGGAGTCGATTTACCAAAAGCTCGAAAAGGGAATGGACCGCGTGACGGCGGCACGAGTTGGTACACACGAAGTGGCTATGGCGGTCAGCGCCGCAACGCTGACGTCGATCATCATCTTTGTCCCGCTGATTTTCGGCGCGGACACAAATTTGTCGGTTTGGCTGGGCCACACGGGAACGGCAATCGTCTTCGCGCTGCTATGTTCACTGTTTATTTCCCTGACGCTCATCCCGCTCGCGATGGCGCGGCTTTTGCGAATCGATGTAGGCAAGCGATCGCCTTGGCAACAGTGGATTGCAGACCGGACTGCATCCGTTTTCCTGCGCATCGGGAGGCTCATCTTTCGGCCTCCTAGTGATGCCAAAGTCCGCCCGCCCGGAGGTGGAGGAGCACCGCGGTTCGACGCCGGCATAACTGGCGCTTACCTCAGGGTTGTCTCCTGGCCCCTGCGGCACCGTTTCCTTGCCTGCCTCGCTTTCCTCGCAATCTTCGGCGGATCGCTGTGGTTGTTGCTGAAGAAAGTTCCCGACAATACGGCGGAGGCACAAGAGCTACGAGACCTCGGGATTCAGTACGAGTTTTCGGAAAACTTCCACTACGCCAAGATCGAACGAGACTACGTGGACCCTGTCGAGCAGTTTCTGTTTGCCAACAAGGAGCGGTTCAAGATCTCCGACGTCGAGAGCGAGTACCGCAATGACCGGGCGAACACTTGGGTCTACTTCGATTCCGAGAGGATCGATCTCGATGAGTTGGAAGGGATCCGCCAGCAGATTTCCGAGGGTCTCCCGGTGATCCCCGGCGCCGAGATCCGCCTGGGCAGGCAGGAAGGCGCGGAGAACCAGGATTGGATCAGTGCGAGTCTGTACGGTGACAGCTCAGAGATCCTCCAGCAGCTGGCAAAAGAGGCTAGGCGGCGGCTCTTGGCGCGCCCGGACTTTACGGAGGTCTACACGGATCTCGACCGCGCCCAAGAGGAGGTGCAGATCCGGCTTAATCGACCGCTGGCCCGTAAATACGGAATTTCGCCGCAGTCGGTCGCGGGCATTCTCTCCATTGCGGTTCGCGGCAGACAAGTGCGGGGATATCGGACGCCTGACGGCGAGGTGGATGTCTTTGTGCGGTTGGTGCCGGAAGACCGCGAAAGCCTGGAAGACTTGAAGTCCGTAGTCGTGGGTAGTGGATCCAATGGCCAGGAGATCCTGCTTTCTCAGGTGGCCGATCTGCGGATTCAGAAGATCCCCGCGAGGCTCTCGCGCGAGAATCGCCGGACGTTCACGCAGCTCTGGTCCGTCTACTCAGGCGACCAGAGAAGCCAGGGCATGGAAGCTGTCAGCGGGGTTATGGACAGCCTGGACTATCCCCAGGGCTATGGTTGGAGTTACGGTTTTTGGACTGACCGCAGGCAAAACGAGGACCGCGAGTTCTTTTTCAATATTTTGCTGGCGCTGTTCATGGTGTATTTCGTGATGGCCGCGCTATTCGAGTCGCTGGCTCACCCCTTCGCAATCATGTTTTCGCTCCCGTTTGCGGTGGTTGGCATCGCCGGGTTCTTATGGCTGACCGGCACGCCCTTCAATCTGATGGCCAAGATTGGTCTACTGGTGCTTGTCGGAATCGTGGTCAATAACGGAATCGTGCTGATCGACCACGTCAACAATCTGCGCCGCAAGGGGATGGCCCGTCAACAGGCCATCTTGGAAGGCTGCCGCGAACGCTTCCGCCCGATCATCATGACCGCCGGCACGACGGTTGTCGGCTTGATTCCCCTGGCGTATGGGGACAGCAGCATGTTCGATATGCGCCATTTTCCTATGGCCCGTACGGTGATGGGAGGGCTGATGGCGTCTACGGTCCTCACACTTGTTGTTCTGCCCACCTTCTATACTCTCTTCGACGACTTTGCGAACTGGATCAAACGAACCTGGTACGCCAGTGACCCTTCGCAACGCGCGGCGCTTGCTGGCGGTCCCGTGGCGGAATCCGCGGATCACGTCGAGTAAGCAGTCGACCCGGGTTTTCCGGAAGAGCGATCATCCCTGACTCGCGTGTTCTGAGCGCCGATCTCGACTGTTTCCACCCTGGATGTATACTTGTCGTTCGAAGACCGGCTCGAGCGAGTCTTCCTAACCACTACCGGAAAGGCCGCCGAGGCTCTTCGGCAGATCCTGATTCACGAGGGAACACGGATGAACAACAGAGTGAACCGACGCAACTTTCTGCGGGGCACGGCGGCGCTGGCGGTGTCGGGATTCGCGGGAGGTGCGACTAACGCCGCCCAAAGTGGGCAGGCAAAGCCGGCTAACGCCGCCTCGTCATCGACAATCATGCCCACGTCTTCCCAGACCAAAGAGGAGCTGTCGGATACGACGATCCGACCACCCATACGCGCCGCTTGCAAGCTGGCGTGAGCACGATCTGGGGACGATTCGTGAGCAGCCACACAGACCCCAAATACATCCCGGAGCCCGGTGAGGACGTGGGGTTCACCATGGAGAAATACAACATTTGGAGCTGGCGAAAACACGGTGAAAAGGTCTGGCTGCGTCGGGGGGCGGAGTCCATGATCGACCCCGTTCACGATCCCGAGCAGATGCTGGCCCACATGAACTTCGTGGGCGTCGATATGGCGGTCATTCAAACGGGTTACGTGAATTCGGTGTGGGGCCGCGAAGTCTACTACCTCGACTGCATCCGCCGTTGGCCCGACCGCTTCATCGGCGCGGCGGACATCGACTACGACCTGACCAAGAGCGACAAACACCTCGCCGCCGAGTTGGAAACACTCGCCAGAGCGGTCGAGGGGTTGGGTTACCGCGGGCTCTACTCCCACATCCCCCGGGGCCAGCCCGTCGACGACCCCCGCTGTGACGCGCTTTGGAGAGAGTGCACGCGGTTGAAGATCCCTGTTTTTCTCAACACGGGGTTCAGCCCGAAGGCCGACTACCTGCGGGAGATTCAGCGCCTTGAGAGCGTTTCCCGGCGTTTCCCCGAGTTGAAGATCACCAACAACCACATGGGCAGCAACGTGTTGCATCCGAGCGATCCCAACTACGTCGATAACCCGACGGAGTTCTTTGGCCTCTTCAAGCTGGGCAACTTCTACCTCGAGGTCGGCTACGTCCTTGCCTGGGAGAACGAAGCTGTCTGGGGTCGGGATTCCGAATACCCCTACCCGCGGCACACGGAGCTGATTCGGAGGATCTACGAGGAATTCGGGGCTGGGGTGATGGTCTGGGGCGCCGACCTGCCCTGGCTCCTGCGGGCGTGCACCTACAAGCAATGCTTCGACACCATTCGGCTCCACACGGAGTTCATGACCGACGACGACCGCGGTCTGGTGCTGGCGGCAACGCGGCCCGGATTTACGGGGTTTCGTCCGAG
This sequence comes from Bryobacterales bacterium, assembly GCA_965248205.1. Taxonomy (GTDB): domain Bacteria; phylum Acidobacteriota; class Terriglobia; order Bryobacterales; family UBA6623. Next base: position 2,331,476 of record CBDFIS010000006.1, on the reverse strand, counting down.
GCAACCGAAGGGTAGCCCAGCCGACTCGCGAGAACCTACTTCCGAGCCGCGACCGTGAGGGAGCGGTTCTTCGATTGCGGTCTTAGCATCGGACGCTAATTTTCGAAAGAAAGTGTTAGGCTTGTTCTCGCCGGCTGTCGCTCCGGGCGGAGTGAACGCAGCGTGAAGGAAGCTCGACCACTCATGCAAGATCTGATTTGGACAAGATTGGTTTATCTTTCGATGACACGAGGGACACTCTTATGAGACCGATGACCACTCATCTTTCGTTTGCACTCACGTTCGCCCTTTTCTTCACCGGCTGCGCGTCCGAGTCTGAGACAACCGGAGCGAAGGTCGGCGGGGATTCTTGGAAATCCAACTGGCCGCGGCACGTAGTCGCCGAAGGCTTTGCGAACCAGACCGCGGTAGCCGCCGACTTCAGCGGCGACGGCCTGCCCGACGTCATCGTCCACGCCGAGAACCAAGCCCGCCTTTACACGGCCCCCGATTGGAAGCAAACCGTCATCAGCGAACAGCCCGGCAAGACGGCCGTCCACAGCGAAGTGATGGACGTGGATGGCGACGGCGACCCGGACTACATCGGCGCGGTCTACAGCCCCGGCCCGGTCTTCTGGCTTGAGCGGCCCGACAACCCGCTGACCGACCCGTGGCCTTACCACCTGGTGGACGACGAGCTTGACGGCACACATGGGCTCATCCTCGGCGACATCGACGGCGACGGCGGCCCCGACCTCGTCGCCAACAGCGCGCAGCCCAAGGGACCGCACCCCGAGTCCATCGCCTGGTATAAGGTGCCAGCCAACCCGCGCCAGGCCGAGCGCTGGGTCCGCCACGTCTTTGCAAGAAACGACGCACCTGGACTCAGCCACTATATGGGCGTCGGCGACGTCAACGGCGACGGCAAGACGGACATTTCCTGCGCCGCCAAGATCCCGGAAGGCGGTAACTGGTTTGCCTGGTGGGAGCAGCCCGCCGATGGCAGCCTGCCTTGGACAAAGCACGTTCTTGCCACCGAGCAAGAGGGTGCGACCAACATACTAATCGCCGAGCTGAGCGGCGACGGCAAGACAGATTTCGTCGCCAGTCGGGGGCATGGCAGAGGCGTCTTGTGGTTCGAAGCGCCCGAGTTCACGTTGAAAGAGATCAACCCTGATCTCGAAGGTCCGCACACTCTCGCCGTTGGGGACATCGATCAAGACGGCGACATCGACGCCACGACCTGCGCTAAAGACAGCTTCATCGCGGCCTGGTTCGAAAACGACGGTAGCGGCAACTTCACCACCCACCACATTCACGAAGATCAGGCGGCCTACGATATTCGCCTCGTCGACATGGACAACGACACCGACCTCGACGTGCTCATCGCCGGCCAGGCGAGCAAGAACGTCGTCTGGTACGAGAACGGTTTGCGGTAGGTGTTTCTCGCGAAGGCGCAAGGAACACCAAGAACGTGGCCGGCTCAGCTATCTCGAGCACCGCATCACCTGAGAAGCTCCGTCTACGTCGAGGTCAGTTGGTGAAACTTCTGGCCTAGTACGCAATCACGTAGTAGACCACGTAAATCCAACCAAAGGCCCCGTGAAGAATAGCCCAGAAAACGGACTGGTTCAGCGACCAAGAGATCACGATGGCCAGCGCAGTGCCGAATCCGATTCCGGATCGAACGACCTCTCTTCCATAGCTCATGTCAGCGAGTTCTTCCTTTCCTAGCGGGCGACACCTTGGATTCTTTGAACGGTCCTAAGCCATTCCCGCACGGACAGCATAGCCGAGCCACAGCCACGCTGCAAAGTTCTTCGGACCGCTTTCGATAAGCCCTACCTTCGCTGGTAAGGGGGCCGACTTCTCATTCAGAACCGGGACCGCCCGGCAGTATCGGATCCGCGCGGCACCTTGGGCCCCGGTGACCGCGACAGACGATGCCTTCGCCGCAAGAGCGCGCTCGAAGACGAAATAGCTTTGGGCCTTCGCTGGCCCAAACGAGGACCCGCAGCGGCGGTGGGCGCTACGGTCCGGCGAAATCGAGATTCTTCGTAATGCGAACGCCCTCGGGAAATAGCTTTGCCCGATCATCTCGCTATCTTTGTGGATTGTTCAAACGATATCTGGCATGAGGGACGGGCGAAGTGCCTCCTGCGGCAGCGGCAGAACAAACACTCGAACGATCGTCTATACCCGAGGCGGAGGTTCAACCTCGACAGCCCAGCAACTCAGCTTGATTGGCTTGTCAGCAGCGGCCAATGTGCAAATTCGATCCGACGTTCGTGACGAAACGTCGCACGGCTTGCAAATTCAGTGTCAAACCAAGTCGGGATTTTTGAGGCTTTTCGACCACCGCGTAATTCGTTGATCAATCGACCCTGGATGACTAGGATTGAACACGCTCTCTCCCTTCGCAAGCCGAGGCGCATTTACTCCCAATAGATTGGCTACATCCTTTAGGGGATCTTCGCAGCCGTCTTCGACAAGTACAAGGATTGGTTTACCCTGGCCTTGCAAGAACCCAACCTCGTGCGCGAGATTCTTGCTGAATGCAGCTTGGTCGCTGTCTTTGGCATCAAGAACTAGGACGATTCCAGCCCTAGAGATCCACATTTTTGAAGCCACTACATAGGGCGTTGGCTTCAATCCACCTGGCTCCGGCAGGGCTTGCACTGGAAAGCATCCATTGGCTTCGAGTACCTCCGATATTCTTGTGAGAACCTTTTTTGCTCGTGAATCTTCGTCGAGGAAACGCCGGGAAATGAAAACCGGCAGTCGACCTCGCCGCAATCGCCCTTTCGCTGCTCGCACTGTCGGTAGGAGGTCGTCTGGAACGCGCGCAACCACTTCATCTTCTCTTGACCCGCATTTCCAATTTGATTTCGGCATCCCGACCTTGCAGCGGCCTTCAGCGTCTTTATTTATAGGGGTTCAAGCCCTGTCAGGACGCACGGAGGCCAACACCCAATGGGTGAAAAAGAAAACAAGCCGTTTCAGCTCACCTTCAACGGATTTCTCAAAGTCGATTTCCAAGGATCGCGCGTCACCTCGGATGGTGGCCTGATTCTCATTCGGGAACTGGACGAGCGGCTCGGACTGGGCAAGCTGATCGACGAGCATCTGACGGATTCGCGGCAAGGCACAAACAAGAAGTTCCCACTGGCCGACCTGGTGCGGCAATCGGTCTACAGCCGCCTCGCCGGCTACGAGGATCTCAACGATGCTGCCCGTGTCTCGGCTGACCCGACTTTTCGTCTGATCGGCTCGAAGAAGAACTGGGATCGCGGCGGGGCGCTTACGTCGCGTCTACAAAGCTTTGAGGCAGAGCTGCTGGCCAGTGAAGAGAACCTGCTTGGGCTGATGGCGGTGAACCGCGAGTTGGTCGCTCAAGCCCAAGCGCAGGACGAGTCCGAGCGTGTCGTGCTCGATATGGACTCCACGGAAAGCCCGGTCCACGGTCAGCAGGAAGGCAGCGCTTACAACGGCCATTTCGAGTCCACCTGCTACCACCCGCTGTTGCTGTTCAACCAGCACGGTGATTGTCTGGCGGCGAAGCTGCGAGCGGGTAACGTGTCCAGCGCCGAGGACTGGGACGAACTGCTGCTGCCCGAGATCGAGCGCCAACAGGGAGAAGGCAAGCAAGTGACGTTCCGCGCCGACGCCGCCTTCGCCAAGCCGGAGATCTACGAGGCGTTGGAGGATCGCGGAGTGGACTACGTCATTCGCATCCCAGCAAACAAGAACCTGGAGTTGGAGATCGAAGAGATTCTGTTCCGTCCGCCGGGCAGGCCGAGCCTGAAGCCACTAGTGCGCTACAAGAGCTTCCGCTATCAGGCCGCGAGTTGGTCGAAGCCTCGGCGGGTTGTGGCCAAGGTTGAGCACCACCAAGGCGAGTTGTTTCCTCGCGTCGGGTTCATCGTCACGAGCATGAGCTTGCCCAGTCGGTCGCTGGTGCGCTTCTACAACAAGCGCGGCACGGCCGAGCAATGGATCAAGGAAGGCAAGCAGGCAACCCACTGGACACGGCTGTCCTGTCATCGTTTCCGGGCAAACGAGGTGCGTTTGCAGTTGAGCGTGTTGGCCTACAACCTGGGGAACCTGTGGCGGCGGCTGGGGCTGGCGCAGAGGATCAAGAACTGGTCGCTGACGAGCTTGCAGCATCGGTTGATGAAAACCGGAGGGCGGCTGGTCAAGCATGCCCGCTATTACTGGCTGCTGTTGGCCGAGGGGCATCTCAACCGCAAGCTGTTCGCTGAGATGCTGGGGCGGATCTGGGCGCTGCCTGTGCCAGGCGGGTAACGGGCGACGGCTGCGACGGAGAAGAGACGCTGGGTTGCTGAAGAGGGAACTACTCGGAGCCGTGTCGGCGAAAAGCCCTCCAGCGAGCTGGAACGCGGCGATCGAGCGGCATTCAGCGACCCAAACGGGAGCGAACGGAGCATCGATCGTGAGAGGAAGACGAAGACCTTGCACCCGAGCCGCGGATCGGAGTATCCTGACCATCGCGGGATGGCCAAAACGGAAATTCCAGCTTGATGGATAAATTACGTTTCGCGGGTCTCTGCCATCTCGGACCTTGGGGCGATGAACCCAAAGATTGCGGGGCAATTTGCGGAGCTTTTCACGCACCTTCACGATGATGGGCTCAATAGGCAGTTTCTTGTCTGGTTCGCACACGGCGATGAATATCGCTTTCCCTTTGCCCGCCCCTCCACGGCGAAGAAGTGAGGAGAGCACATTAAGGTTACAATCCGCCAGAACGTCGGTGAGGCGTTCCAAAGCTCCGGGCACATCCTTGTGATGTATCGTAATTGTTCTTGCACCCGTTCTGGGGAAAATGAATCTCAGTACGCGTTGCTCCGTATCGGCTGACACTACCGCGCGCGTCAAATCAACACCGCTGCCAGCTGCTTGCGGAAACTGCTCCGTTATGTCTTCCTTGAGATTGCAACCGCGCACCCATCCGTGCTCAATCTCGCGCGCATCACTCCAGACTACATTGTGCGCTCTAAGAGGATGTCGACGAACAACTATGTTCTTGAAGCGATCCCGCTGTAAAGTCGCTCGTATTCGTTTCCGTAACAACCCCGTCTCTTCAGAGGCCACCGGTTCGCAGATGAGTGTTGCCCTGTGCGTGATGCGCGTCTCTAGGGTCGCCGTTTCTGCAAGAGCAATATTCAACGGTTTTACAGCGGCGAACACTTTGCGAATAACACCTGGCTTATCACGTTCACTGCACTCTATCTGAATCAGGTGATCCCATTTATCGGGATCAATGACGCTGAGGACGAGGTCACCCACGGGCCGGTCGCTGGTCTTGACAAGAGCGAAGTGCACGAACGTCCCATGAATTAAGCCGAGGGGAGATCGATGCCACCAAGGAAGTGGCAGATCGTTGATTCCCTTTGGGAGTCTGATTAAATCCCCGAGAAGCTGCATCGCACGTCCGTTCAGTTTCAGTTTAGGCTGACCTGGATAAAATCGGTTCTGGTGGGCCTAGCGCAAATTCGCCGACGCTAACACAAGGAGGCAGCCAAGTTGTTTGCAACGACTTCCTGCCTGCCCAATGGCTCCCCTCCCACTTTTATGCCAACCGGCCGGTCCGGATAACCCTACTGGTCTTGATCGGGAGCCATTCTAGCATATACAAGCCTATATGCGACGCATTTGCGAAACGCTCACCATTTCTTTCATCTAAGTTAAGTCGCCGTTCTTGTCCGATCTGGCGTCCGAGGGGTAATTCGTGGAATCAGCTCAGGTGCTTGCCATAGAATCAAACAAGGACGCGCGATTCGTTTCTGGGTCCCCGATCATAGTGGGCCTTTCCGGCCGAACGCTCTCCCGAGGCATCGACTAACTGCCTCGCGGTTGCTGGGCCTCACTGAACTCGGTTGCTAAACGCGTTGAAAACAACGGCCCGTCCTCGCGTATAACAGAAACCCGACTGCACAACCCCAACGCAGAGTAGCTCGCCGCATCGGCGGTGGGCACTACGGGCCGGCGAAATCGAGATTCTTCGTAATGCGAACGCCCTCTGAGGCGAAGAGCTTCAGGAAGTTGCGTGTCCGTTGCTGTGCTGTTTGTTCCTGCTCGATGCCTAGATTGACGTTCAGCAGATCAACCATCCAGGGTGCCTTCTGGTCGAATCTCACGTAAGCGTCGACAACCACGTTCGCGACAGGGAGCGTAGTGCGCTTGGAGTCGTCGTGGACATCCACGTCTCTGGCGCGTTGAAGCTTTGCGTATTCTTCGGAGAGGAGCCGGGAAAACATCTCCTCCGTAAACGGATCACCTTCTTTTGCGCCGGTTTCCTCATCCGGTGCCGTGAGCGCGGCCGTCTTGTGCAGCCACTCCCAAAGGATGCTGAGCCGGATCTCGCCGGTCGCCATATCTTCCATCAGGTAGAGAACATCGTCGTTGCCGAAGAAATCCGCCGGTTTTAGGGCCGCCGCTTGGAATCCTTGTTCGAAGGCGTTGGCGTACTGGGCAGCCACGCTAATCAGGTCCCTGGCGCCGCGGATCGTCCGGGGAGCGGGCTCGAGAAGAACCAAACCGTCGGCGTCGGAATCCGTGTAGGAGAGAGGCGGGAAAGACCGGCCGGCCTGGTTCGCCTGACCGGCCTTCTCCCAAACCGGGCGGATGATATGCACCATCTTCCAGTGGGCTACCCATTTGCCGCTAGCACCCTCTCTTTGTTCCCGTTCGGCGCCCAGAACCGCTCTCTTCATGCTCTCGGAGACACCCGCTTCGGATCCGACCGGGATGTTAGGTTCCATGCCGCCCTGCCAGAGGGCGCACTGCCCCTTGTTGTCGGGGGTGTTGGTCGCCCGCCGTACTCGGTCTTCGTAATTCCGCATGTACCCGTAGGTCATGACTACGGCGTTGATGTTCGGGTGGATGAAATTCGGCTCCCAGGCCATGGCATCGGCGACACTGTTGATGTAGTCCCAACGGCCGGTGTTGAATCCGACAAACCGGCTTCCTAGGGCCGCGCGAATCTCCATCAACTGGAACGAGGCCTCAATCTGTTCGACCAAAACGTATGTCTTGATCGCCCCGCTCGCCAACCCCAGGCAGGTCTCCAGGCCGCTGAGAATGTCACTCCATAGCGCGGCTTCCTCCGCCGTCTGAATCTTCGGCAGATAGAGCACGAGGCTCGTGGCCTGTTTTTCCAATGATTCGTGGTTATTGACGACGTAGAGGGCGGCGTCAACAATCGACGCCGAAAAGCCACTGCCGTCAGCGTTGCGAATGTGACGATCATCCAAATGTAGGCCGCGTGCCCGAAAGATTTTGGTCGTGAAGTCAAGTTGCCGGCGCCAGTCCGCCACAATCTTCCGTCCGAAAAAGGCCTCCCCCCAAGAGTTCATTTCCGCTGCCACAGACTCAGCCGCTTGCAAAAAGGTCGGGTCCTTCGCGAACGCCAGGCGAAGGTTTCGCTGGTTGTCTAGAGACATCGTCTCGATCTGACCCAGGGCATCCTCGCCATCGAACATCCATCCGTCAGCGCCGGAGAGAAGGGCGTAGGCAACGTTGCGGATGCTCCTTTCCAACGGCGCGCGCGGTTTGGCGCCGGGACCGGTACCTTGCACCCACTGGCACTTCAGATCTTCGGGGATCGCGGAGCCGGTAAACTGCCCAGCACGGGCGTCGGCGACCTTGATCCCAGTCCGAGGGATTGTGGATTCGGGGTCCAGGAAGTGGATCCGTTCACCCCGCTCGGCTCGCCGACGTCGGCGGTCCAGTCTGGCCTGCATCACAGCCTTGCGATCGCTGTCCAGCCCGGCCAGCTCGGCTAGAAGCTCAAGAGCCCTCGGCGTCACGACGTCGGCGTAACGTTCTTGAACTCCCGCCCTGATCTCGAACAACTCGGATGTGTTTTTCATCACCATCAGAGTACGAAAAACTCCGTCCGGCTGCCTGCGGATCTCTACAGGCCAAGCCGGCGGACGCTGCTCCATTTGACGCTAAGACCAGCGCGCTCCTCCGCGTGCTCCAGGCAACGACGATGTGACAGTTAACAGCGTGGTGTTCCGATGGCGGACTGCCGGCACTCTGAACGGTCCGCGCGCTGATCCCGAAAAGAGCTTTGTCGTGCGCAAATAATACGTCTACGCTACTAGCCGCAGCCCCGCTTGGCGCTAAGCGGACCACGAAACCGCATCCTAGCCAGGGCTTCGAGCCGGCAAGGCAATTAAGGAGCTCCTTCCCTCAAGGTGCACCGCCCTCTCGCCAGACCAACGCACACTACAGGGCAGAGCCGAACTGCGTTACCATAACTCGGCGTAGTCCGAGTCACCGACGCCTCCAACTAAAACGCCCCTTCCGCGGATCACCCCACTCCGCAACCTGTGAAACTCAGCAACCTAACCTCCCAGATGGACCAGCTCTACGAGTTCGACCGCGAGCCGGTCACGCCCGACAAGTTACACGGGCCCGCTAGATTCGCGGGCTTGTTTGCCGGCGAGCACGTTGCGGCGACTGAGTTCGTGATCGGCGCCTTCTTCGTCATTCACGGCGTTAGCGCGACGGAGCTGATCTGGGCGCTATTGCTTGGTAACCTGCTGGCGGTTGCGTCTTGGACTTTCATCTGCGCTCCGATCGCGACTTCAACTCGACTCACTTTGTATTGGTATCTGCGTGAAATCGCCGGACCGGTCCCGACGGCCATCTATAACGTGGCCAGTGCAGTGATGTTGTGTGTGATCGCGGGGGCTATGGTTTCGGTCGCCGCCACCGCGGTGGGTCTCGGCCTGGGCGTACCTAGCCCTGAGTTAGACGACGTGTTCCCTACCAGCCTGGGATGGGTCTTAATCACCCTTACCATCGGCATGGTAATGACGATCATCGCCATTCTGGGGTTCAAAAGGCTGAGTCAGTTCGCGGAACTCTGCTCGCCGTGGATCTTTGTCGCCTTCCTCGCCGGCGCGGTGGCCATGCTGCCGCGATTGGGTGTCCACTCTGATCTAAGCAACTTCTGGGAGATCGCACAGACGCGCATCTGGACGGGCGTGCCGAATGAGGGGCAAGAAAAATTCACCTTCTGGCACGTTGTCTTCTTCGCCTGGTTTTGTAACGCCGCGTTGCATTTCGGACTGAACGATATGGCGATCTTTCGCTATGCCAGGCATTGGAGTTATGGCCTCTTTTCAGCCTTTGGGATGTACCCAGGGCATACGCTGGCCTGGATTTGCTCAGGCATCATGGTGGCCGCGGTCCAGCGGCAGATGAACCCCGGCCTGATGGCTTACGAAGCAATGGGCCTCGCCGGTTTGCTGGCGGTTCTGATCACCGGTTGGACAACGGCTAACCCCTATTTCTATCGATCGGGTCTGGCACTACAGTGTGTCACCCCCAATTGGCCGCGCTGGAAAATAACGCTGCTCGCCGGTGTGATTACGAGCGTTGTATCCTGTTTCCCAATCATCTTCCTCCGTTTGCTGGACTACGTGGCCGCGTACGGAACGGTGCTCGTGCCAATGGGCGCGTTCGTCGCCGCGGAGCTTGTCCTATTCCCCAGACTCGGAATCGAACGCCACGGGGCCGGGAAAGGCGCTCCGTCCTTGAATCGTGAAGCAGCCCTGATGTGGCCACTCGCCGTAGTGCTGACATTCTGGCTGGCTATCTGGGGCCCGTTGCACATTTTCGGCGCCCCGCTCGTTGCCTACTTGATAGCCTTGGTCGGCTACACGGCGCTGAGAAAACTCCGCAGCAGATGACGATGTTCAGAGTAGTCCCGCTAGCCGTAGCTCTGTGTGGCATGGCGGCCGCCCGAATCTGGCAAGGAACGCTGCTCGGTTCGACTGGGGCGCCACATACCATGTCCGAAGTTCACGTCGCCCCTTCCTCATGTTAGGGCTGGTTTCGTTCGCGGGTTGAAAAGGATCGGAGCTAGTGGGAGCGGGACCCCTGTGCCTATTTCGGGAGGTCGAGGGCGGGGTTGCGCGAGAAAAAGTCGAACGGTCGCAGCTCAAACTCACTCCAAACCGTGGGGAGTACAGGCCAGTCTTCGGCCCGGACGACGTGATGCATTCCGAACGTGTACCAGAGCACGATATCCGTCTTCTCGATGGGACGATCATTGCTCGTCCAGGAGGGGAGGCCATCGCCGCCCTTGCTCTGGTTAGGATAGGTTCCCGCCGCGTAACGTTCCCGGGGGTCGTGGGGTGTCACCCAAAGATGGAAGTCCGTAAAACCGGCACGGCGCTGCGGGAAATCGTCCGGGGTCAGCAGTGAAATAGCATTGGTTCCGGGCTTCAACTGGTAGCTGGTGGGATAGCCGAGGGGGCCCTTTGATTCGGGATTGATCACCCGCCAAAGAGCGGGCTTTTCCAAGCTGATCCGTAGCTTTGCCTGTCGCTCGGTCTCCGCGACCCGCGAGTCAACCACCCAGACGCTTTTGCGAGGGCTTTGCTCCGGCAGCCGCTTGGTTTTCAAACGTTCGAGCAAGAAGCTGTTCTCGCGGCCATCGACATCAAGGTCGATCCGGAAGCAGAAGAAGTGATCATGGTTCACCGCGACGGTGTGCTCGGCAACCATTCGTCCATAGGCCGTGTCACGCCCATCGGTGTCATCCGCGATCGTACGGCTCTTAACGGCTTTAACCTGCTCGATGCCGCTCGCACCCAGCGCGACCTTGATCGTTCCATTCTGGCGAAATACCCAATCCAGGATGTAATCATAGTTCCCGATCGCGGCGACGAAACGAACCACCAGTTCGACCCTCCGGCGAGCTTCATTGCTGCCCCTTCCCGATTCGTAGTGCCGCCAGGCCACATCGCCCGCATAGCGCTCGAAGACGCAGGCTGCTCGTTCCAGCTGTTGAGGGTCTCCCCAATCGTCGGCGAACTCGGCGTCGAAGAACACGGCGTTGGGCGGGCAGTCAGTGCCCGGTTGTAGCGGTGCAGCGAGCTTGCCCACACCGTACTCACCGGCATCCATGAAAGTCCGGAAGTACCATCCGACGTCGGGGTCCATGTAGGGGACAAACATTTCCGACAGCGACCCCTGGTACAGAATCGACCGCCATTCTCCGTCGTCGTTGTAGTGAACAGTGGAAACGACCGGCCCCAAGCGTGGGTCAATCCCGAAATGAAATCTCCACTTTTGCCACTGGATGGTGTGCCCATCGATTTCAAAGCTTTGCCCCTCCGGCCGAGCCATTGTGATGGGCTTCGTTGGTTCTCGCAGCTCGCCGACCGAGTCCTCGTCTATGTCTACCGGTCCCTTTGGAATAGGGCGAACTCCGGTGTCGATGACTTGGACAACCTCGCGGCTGTTGAGGTCGAAGAGAACGATGAGACCCTCAAGTGGCTGGCCCCAGAAGTTCGTTGCTCCCCCATACTTGAAACAACTCAGCTTGACCAGACGCCGTCCCTCTTCCTCGGCGATGCCGTAGTAGCCAGCGGTTAGCGGAAGGCAGAGGACATCCCCCAGATTCTCGATGCCTCGCTTTTGAACAGCCTCTCGCCATTCCTGGCTTTTACGCACGATGAAGTCGGGGAAACTCCATTCCTCCGTGGGAAGGATGCCTGGCTGGACGCCCTCGATTTGTTCCCAGGAGATCACTTTCCTGGCGCGGATATCGACTACACCCTGGAAAGTCTCAGCGCCCTGCTTGATAATGACGAAGGCTTGTCTCGTTAACTCTTGCCCCGGCTTCCAATTCGAAACGTCGTCTTTCGACGGCTCCTCCAAGGTGATGAGCGAATAACGACTCTTCAGATCGGCATGGTCGGTTGCTTTCAGTACCTCGACGACGGTGGCGTATTCCTTGGCGGTCAGCCGGTCCAGCGGATGTTGGACAGGCTCACTCGCCAACCCCAGCGCACCTAAACCGGCGACTAACGTTGCGACAAGTGCGTGGGCGACGGAGTCCAACAACCGGACCGAGCTTTTCTTCATGAGATGCTTTCTGCACATGGACTTGATCTAACCTTGATGGGGAGTTTAACTCACGCGAGCCTGTATCGCGTTTACTCGGTGCGTGTTATCATTCTAGCCTCGCCTTGTGCGATAGGCACCTTAGTTGGAGTCTCCGCGGAGATTGATCCGAGACTGCCGCTCGAAAAAACCAAAGCAAACCCCGTTCTGGGGATCTAGAGGAGAGGAAAACGAATGAGGAAAACACTTGCTGTAGCTTCTTTTTTGATGATGGCGGCCCTGCCGCTGGCCGGTCAGGCCCGAGGCGGGGGAGACCCCCCAGATTTCATGAGCCACGCCTTGTGGACTTTCCAAGCGCACCTGAGTCCCTCTGCGGAGGTTGGGCCCATCGAGGGTACATCCGGCGGGGAAGCAACCATTCTGGTGCACACCTGGCGCGACGCGGAGGGAGCGCTGGTCAGAGCTATCGTCGATTACACCGTTCTCGTATCGGTGGGTGAACTGATGGTTTCGGGCTTGCACATCCACAGGGGGGCGATCGGGACAAACGGTGGTGTCGTCATCGGCTCGGGAGTGGGAGTGATGGGGCCAGTCCGCCTCGGCCCCGGCGGCCGCTCCCTATTCAGCCAGGCTGACGTCGACTCCGACGGCCTTGCGGCAGTCCAAGCTATTCTGGATGATCCCGCCGGGCATTACGTTAACGTTCACACGCCGACGAATCCCGGTGGGGAAATGCGCGGCCAGCTGCACGGCAGTAACTATGCAGGGATCGCGCGGAATGGCCGCGACTTGTATCTGCTGATGGACATGGTCAACATGCTCAAGCGACAGGTGGATCTGCTGCAGAGAAATCTGGATCAGGTTTCGGGGGCGGTGGGACGAAACCCTATCAGGGAGTAGTGACCCGGCGACCCTCGTCATCGTGAAGTGAGGACAGCCTCACACTTGATCGAGCCCCGGCGTGCTGGGTCAACTCGGCTTGCCTCGGACACAGGTTTTTTGGGCGAACGGGAGGGCTTCCCACAGCCGGCGCTTGGCGGCTCCGCGCGAAGCCGCTGGCTGGGCTCAGGATCGACACACGATATCGTTCCGCGAATACGTCGGCGAAAAGCTGTTAACTTATTCTAGTGTTAAGCCGCTCCGTTGCCGTGCGTTCGGACAGAACGTGGAAGAGGACTTAGTCGGCCTATCGGCCTACGATGGTTCGGGAAGCCGTCCGATAGCAACTATCGGCTGGCCCATTGAAGAATGAGAAATCGAGCGGACGAAACATGAGGGGTCGGAGCGGGCTAGTCCTAGGGGCCCGTCGTAGAAGTGAAGGTCGCGAAAAATCGGGTACAGCCAGCCAATTCGCTTCAGGCCGAGCGCTTTTTTTCAAGGGCCATACCGGGGGGCGAATTGGTGGCAGTCCCCATTTTTCACTCCCGTGCGACTTTTGCCACGGTCTACTAGGTGCTGTCCGACGGTTCGCGTTGCTGCTTCTCGCCGCGACCGCCGCCTATCCGCACGATATCTGGCTAGTGCCTGACCGCTCTAGTCTTTCGAAGGGCGACACGCTCGTCGTGCGACAGGTGGTCGGCTCGGAACTCGAGGTCGAGATGGAACTCGAGGTGCTGCGCCGTATGACACCGCGGTTTGAGTTGATTACACGGAGTGGGTCTGTCGACTTAATGAAAGAGTTGCCGGATATGCGGACCAGGCCGGTTGTCAAACCTGTCTTTGAACGAAAGCTGGATTTTGAGGGGCCAGCGCTTCTCGCCATGGACCACGCTTTCATCCACGGGGCGTTTTCGCGAGAGAAGTTTCTCGAATATTTGGAGCACGAAGATCTCGAGCTGGAAGAATTCCGGCCGCACTTGGGGAACAGAGCGGAGCAGAGCAAGCGCTACGCACGAACTCTCAAGTGCCTATTTCAGGTCGGCGAGGCGGGGAGTGAGGACCTTCACAAGAAGGTCTTGGGACAGCGGCTGGAGATCCTGCTGCAGCAGAATCCTTATACGCTCAAGCCTGGCGAGGAACTGGACGTCAAAGTTCTATTCGACGGCAAGCCAGCATCTGATCAGCTCGTCACCGCCTTTAACGGGGACGGGGATCAACTCATCGCTACGTCCAAACAGCGCACGGACTCCCGCGGCATCGCCCGGTTCACGTTAGAGCGAGCCGGGTTTTGGCTAGTCCGCCTGGTTCTATTACAGCCGTGTTCCGCTGCCCCTGATGTAGACTGCTCCGATATCGACTGGCAAAGCTATTGGAGCGCCTACAGCTTCCGGCTGGACTGAAGCTTCCCGCCAACAGGCGGTAAGAAGACCGTCACCTGGAGAAACACCGGCTTTTACTCTCAGCTCCGACTAGTCTTCGAACAAGGGGTTGTCCGGGCAGTCGCCGCCCGCTGGGCACGCATCCGTATCTCCGCAGGCATCGTCCCGTCCACTGACACCATCACACGCCTCCCCCGGCTCGCCGCCGTCGCACTCATCCCCGGGTCCGAAAACATTGTTGAAGTCACAAACCGGCAAAAAACAGTCGCCGTGCTTCTCCACGTGCATGTCCACGGCACTTGCGTCAACGGCAATGACCCTGCCATTGTGGCACAGCTGCGCCTTTTCCAGCGGCACGTGCGCCTTACTCCACACCGGTTTCCGAACGCTGTGCAACGCGGCGGCGGCCAATAGTAACGCCCCCACCGCGGACAACACGAGTACTTTTCTCATCGTTTGAATCCCCCTTTGTGGTATGCCTGACAGATTCAGGCGCTAGGGACCTATATAGCACAGCCCAAGTACTAAAACAATACTACCTAGGGGGAGTAGGTAATACTACCTACAAAAGCCAAACTGACCACTGGATTCAGAGCGTACCCACCTGCACGCCGATTCGACAGCTTGTGACGGCCCGTGGATAACAGAAGCCGTTGATTTCAGGCGTGTTTTGTGCGCTGGTCTCCAAACAACCAAGGGTGCTCTGGGGGACAGTCAGCCATTTTTCGCGCGCGAACGCTCTCGTAATTCATTGATTTCATTTGGGCGCGAAAAAAGGTGACAGTCCCCGAAGGGTAAAGAGCCAAACTGACCAAGCTGTGGGTGGCCGTCCTGCCGATCAGTCGAATTGGGCTGGATCAGCGCCTTTAGAGGGAACGGGGAGCGACTTATCGCCACGTCCGAACAGCGCGCAGTTGGATAGGGTTTTGGCCGGCATCCGAGTGACCAAGCGAAGACTATACTGAAGACTATATAAGTGTCGTTGTCACAGATGCATTGACCTATACGGCGCCGGCAGAGCAAACCTCACGAGCGGTGACCCCTTCATCTACACTCTGCTTATCTCGAAGACACTGCACAGGCAAAGCAAGATGATCTTCCGAGGCGTCTTTGTAGCCGCAGCTTTTGTTGGATTCCTGTGGCCTGCTTTTGGCCAGAACTTGTCCCGGCCCGATCAAGACCCAGCCGACGAGGAGCCGGAGTTTGCGGTTATTGCAGGCAGGGTTCTCAGCGCGGAGACCGGGCTCGGCCTGCCCAAGGCAACGGTCGCTCTCTACTCAATGAATACGCGGCGAAGCTGGCGTCCCTTGGCGGCTAAAACGAATGAGGAGGGCGAATACCAGATTGCGGATGTGCCGCCGGGGCGGTATCGGATCTTTGGGACTCGAACCGGGTTCGTCCGCCAGTCCTTTAGTCGCAACCCAAGCCAAGGCAGGAGTTCTTCGGGAACTCCGGTTGCGGTGCGTGCCGGGCAAGTCCTCCCTGACATTGATTTTTACTTGATCCCGGGAGGTGTTATCGAAGGCCAGGTTTTCGACACCGACTACGACCCGCTGTCTCGCGTGAAGGTTAGCTTACAACGCGTCAGAACGGTCGGAGGCAGACGAACGCTGGCTTCGGTGGCCAATGCTTCGACCGATGATCGCGGGCTTTACCGATTGTTTGGCATCCCTCCCGGCCGGTACTACCTTAGTGCGACGTACCGCCCTTTCGAGATGCCCCGAGGCGAGAAGGCAACGCCCGTGCCAACCTATTACCCGGGGGTTCCGAGCCCCCAACAGGCCACTGAGATCGACGTCCATCCCGGCACCCAACATGCGGGAGCAGACATGGTTCTGGTGGAAGCCCGCAGTTACAGCCTCGGCGGAACGGTGGTGGACGCTGAGGGAAGCCCGCTCGCGTCCGTGCGAGTCCACTGCCGCAAACCGGCCAGCGAGGGATGGGCCGGCGAGGCGGCCGGTGGCGCGACGACGGACTCAGCCGGAAACTTCGAAGTGATGAACCTGGTCCCGGGCGAGTACCTGTTGTCCGGCTATGCGGATCAAGCAGGCAGGACCTTACTGGGCAGCGCCGCCTACACCGTGAGCAACAGAGATGTGCGGGGAGCCCTGCTGGCCTTAGGGGATGGCGCCGAAATCCAGGGCAAGATAGTCGCTGAGGGTTCTGATGCTGAATTGGATCCTCGCCAAGTTTTGGTTCATGTTGTGCCGGAGGAGATTATTCCCCCGGTTTTTAACAAGCAAATTGCCGAGCTGAACGAGGACTCGACTTTTCAGATCGGCCAGATTCCGCCTGGCTCGGCACGGATAACTATCACTCTTCCCCCGGGCAACTTTTATCCCAAGTCGATCCGTTTGAGAGGAATGGAAGTGGTCGATCAAGCCTTCAGCGTGAGCGGCAACGAGCGAATCAGCAGGGTCGAAGTGGTCGTTTCGCCTGAGGGCGCCCAACTGGCGGGAGTGGTGGAAGACGATGAAACCGGAGAGGCGACGCCTGGCGCGACCGTTCTGATTTTTTCTTCCAACCGGGCAAAGCGCGCGGCCCATTCAAGATTCACTCGAACGACCCAGGCCGATCAGGACGGCAACTTTTCCCTAAGCGGCATTGTTCCTGGAGAATATGTTGCCTGTGCTGTGATCAATCACGAAGCTGGGGCTGAGGACGACCCATCGTATTTGAGCTCGGTGGATAAGTCCTGCGAACGAGTTGAACTAGGAAAGAATGCGACGCAGACGAAGACCCTTGTCGCCGTTCCACGCGCGAGTTACTGATGGTCCGCGTGATCGCCGAGTTGCATCGGTTGGTCCAGAGTAAGATTCGGAGCCGCGGTACCCGATTCTACGGACGACTGAGCGGCAACGGGTACGACGACGCCGACAAGCGCAACAATGATGGCTGGTCTCACGGGCGACCTCCTCATCCGAGCTTCCCAGCACAGCTGGTGGAGTAGCCGTTCCGTGCCCTTTCTTGATTCCTGCTGGGGCCAGTTTTCAGCGGCCGGGGAGGTTGGTGGACGGCATGGGATTCGAACCCACGACCTCGGCGTTGCGAACGCCGCGCTCTCCCAACTGAGCTAGCCGCCCGCGGTCGTTTGACGCTAATTGCCAGTATATCATGCACTTCGAGGAAACTAGATTTGGACGGTCACTGGCGTTCCAAGCTCAGTTTCCTACTCCTGAACACCCTCGACAATGAGCGGTTCGGGGCTGTCACACTTCACGACTGTCGCCTTCGGCCGCCGCCCTTCTGCGCGCACGCAAACAACGATGGGCGTCCTTTCCGCACCACTTCGCGCTCGGCGGCCGTTTTGCCGAGACTTGCGGCCTTTTCTAGCGCTAGCGGCTGAGGGCCCGCCCATCCGAAGGCTATGCGACAGCAACAAACTGAGATGGACTGAGTAGGCTCGTCATCAGCGGAGAGTGAGCTAAACTTCCCCCAAAGGGGCTTCGCCCCGCGCCTGACCGGGCGCTTACACCCGGAGAGTTGCAGGTGCGGGGCGCTGGGGGGGTGGTAGATTGCACCCCGCACCTGTATGCAGTTGCCCTCACTGCTGTCCGGTTAAAAGTCGAATAGAATCAATTGGTTGGGGTCATAGGGGGATTCGTTTGGGGAGTCGGATGGCTGGAGTGCCTGTAAAAGGGGCATTTTTTCGAATTGCGTAACGCTGAGAATCTGTAGAATCTGGTAAAGACTCGCTTCCAGCCCGAGGCGTTTCCGGACGATGGCGATGAGCACGTAAATCGAGACAGCGATCCAGATCTGCGTCTTGACGGCGTTCTCGCTGGTGCCGTAAAACGAGTTGATTCGCAGATGTTGCTTGATCCACTTGAAGAACAACTCAATCTGCCAACGCGACTTGTAGATGTGGGCGATGGTCAGCGCCGGGAGCGCGAAGTTGTTGGTCAGAAACTTCAGCCGCTTGTTCGTCCGGGCGTCGAAGTAACTGACCCTCCGCAACGGGTCGGGATAGGCTTGGGCCGATTCGATGGCAGCCAGTATGACGGTCTGATCCGAGCGCAAGCCCGTGGATTTGTCGACGGGATGCGAGTAGCGCCGTTGGAGCAAGATGTTCTTCTTGGTTCGCACGACGAAGAACGACGAGCAGAGAGTGAACACGAAGAGGCGTTCGAAATCGACGTAGGCCCGATCCATGACGTAGAACGCGCCGGCCTCCGGGCCGATCTCGTCGAGGATGTTGATGTCGTGCACTTTGCCTCCAGTAATGCGGATGAACGTGGGAATATTGCCGTGCAGATCCAGCAGCGTGTGCATCTTCACGGCGGCTTTTTGCTTGCGGAATCTCGCCCACGGAAACAGCGACAGGCAGAGGTCGATTGTTGTCGAGTCGAGAGCGTACAGAGTCTGGTCCAAGTCCACACCGATCGGGTCGTGGGCATATAACGGCCGTGCCATGCCAATCAAGACCTGCGCGAAGTCCGCGTAGATCCGCCAGTCGCGCGACTCGTTCGCGTCGGCCAGTGTCGAGCGCGCTACCCTGCCGCGGAATCCCATGTGGTAGAGTTTGCCGTGCATCGAACGCAGGCACGTCTCGATGTCGCGGAGGCTTGCCCGATAGGTCAGCTGGGCGAATGCCATCGCAAGAAACTGATCCCAGCAGGAGAAACTTTTCAGATAGGAATCGCCGCGGTAGCGCGATACACATTTCTGAAACTCTTTGCTCGGTAGGTGCTCGATCAGTTGGGAGAAAACCGTACGGCCAAGGTTCATCCCTCATTGTGCCGCGTCCGGATGCTCCGTTCAGGCGACCATTTGCGGCCTCGGGATTTCAAATCGTTCCCGGGCAAAACAGGCCATAAGACATTGAACGGTCGAGACTTACCGTCCGATGGCGCGACTTTCCCCGGACAGCACTGAGTTGCCCTATTAGTCCTAACGACCGAATAGCCAAGCCGTATATTGGAAAATCGGATACAGAGTCTCACTCACCATTCGCCTGATTGGATCACTGATGAGATCAGGTTGTGTAAGCACATAATAGACCGACAATCCAACGGCCGCCGGAACACCTAGTACCCAGGGGACGGTTGTCATGTGAAGTCTCCTTTTAGGCTCAGACCGGAGTACGCAAGGGGTTACGTCTAACGTTGATAATAGGAACGTAAGGCTTGACGGTCAATGGTACAGGGGCCACAACCTCTGAGTACCAAAGTCCCAAAATTCATCGGGCTTTCAGCCGAGGTCTGAACGACAATGACCTTAGACGCAAGCAAAGAATGCTTGGGGTATCGAGTGAGCCACCGGGTAGACCGAGGACTCATCCGCAGTAGTCACGGTCTCAGAAGTCCTTGAGGTGACAGGCCGGCAAATTGTAGTGAGTGGCGACTTGGCCGCGTGTGCGCCCGGTCGACAGCAATCAAGACACCACGAACTCTTGGAAGGCTGCAACGACCTTCCCGGCCACAGCCTTCAGTGCAGCAGGTCCCTCGCGCCTTTGCACCAGTCCATGGCCGGCGCCTTCAAACTCGACCAGTCGGTGACGGGCGGGTATAAGCGGCAGCGCTTCGTTCATCTCATCAAGTGAGCCGAACGGATCGCGCGAGCCGTGTGCAAAGAGAGCCGGCGGTTCTAAGCGCGGGAAATGATCGGTACGCAGCCTTTCCGGCTTGCCAGGCGGGTGTAAGGGATAGGAAATCAGCAGCAGAGCGGCCACCAGGTCGGGGGCCTCGGAAGCCAAGACCGTACCCTGCCGTCCCCCGTATGACTGGCCACCCAGGTAGACTCGGTTCGCTGCAAAGTCGCGCGCGACTGCAACCGCACGCCGTAATCCCTCTCGGTCTTCCGCGGCGCCCAAAGGAAAAGGCGACCCTTTGGGGCGCCGCTGTCGGTACGGTAGGTCGCAACGCAGGACCGTCAGTCCGGCGTCGGCGAACTCCTCGGCGAGCCTCACCAGTAAGGGCGCCTCACAACTCGATCCGGCACCGTGCGTTAGCACGAGCGAGTCCCCGCCGGCGGCCTCCGCGCGGTGCAAGAGGCCACGCACGGCGGGACCTTCCGGAAAATCTCGCTCGACAGGAACAGCTTTGGTACTCATGTTCGTTTGGAGTCTCTCGCCCAGGGTTATGCGTTGCCTGGCTACATTTCCGTAGCGACGCCCTGGCACGTGGTCACGGGTCGCCGACCTTTACCGACGTTGCACCCAAGCGAGACCGACAATCAACTAGCTCCGTCTTCGGATGGAATCAGATCGAGTTCCACTGCGATTGCGTCGTTCTCTTTGACCTCGAAATCTTCGCTTTCCTTTTCGTAGTCGCCCAAGAAATCGTCGTCTTGCCAGGCCCCTTGCTCGATCTCTTCCCAGGCGAAGATCTTGTACTGCCCGGGGGCGATTCCCCGCAGCGAGAAAGCACCGTTCTGGTCGCTGGTGGCCGTCTTGAACAGATACTTCATTCTGCGTCTCTGCCCCTCTGGAACGAGCGCCACCTGTGCGCCACTGAACGGTTGCCCCTCGTCATTCAAGACGACGCCCTCGACGCGTCCCCCATTCGGACTCAGCAGTAACTTCAGCGTTCCCGGAGCGGTCTCCGCACCGGTCAGATCCAGGCCACCCTCGAGAGCCTCCTCGTCGCCGAGCTGTGCCGCCTTCATGTAGAAATCTTCCGGAGCACCGGTGACACTCACGTCGTAGACATCCTGGAATAGGTTTTCAAGAACGAACGCACCTTCCTCTTTCACACGGCCCAAGCCGCCACCCATCATCGTGACTTCCCGCGGCCGTAATAGGACCTGCAATTCAGGAAAGTCAACTTCCGGACCACCTTCCACACGGAGCTCGCCGGACAAAGTGATACCCGGGCGTAGTACAAGCCTGATGTCATCCAGATCCCGGTCGCCCACGTTAACCGAACGGCGCCCCCCAAGGCGCTCAGACTGATCGAAGAATCGTGCAACCAGGGTGTATTCCCCTGGAGTGACACCGTGGATCTCGAACTTTCCCTCCACATCGCGCATGAAAGCCCGCTTGCTGTTTGAAAAAGTGGATCGACCGGAACCACCCGGCATTAGCATGACCATTGCCTGGCGTACGGGCCGGCCCGTCACCCCGTTGAGGACAGTCCCCGCAACGCGGACCGTTCGCGCCGGCCTCATCTTGATGTCGATGCCGAGGATCTCGCTGCCGGCTGTGACCTCGATGGGGATGGCTTGGTCCGATTCATAAGCGCCGGGGTAATAGGTCGGAATGTATTCTTGGCTCTGCTGGCCACCCAGCGTCATGCCGATGTTCACGACGCCCCAACGCCTGAATCCTGGTCGGTAGTTGGCGCGCAGCCGGTAGCGCCCGGCCGCCAAACCGAAAACACGATACTCACCCAAGTCGTCGGTCGAACCCCGACCCACGGGAACCAACTGGCGCTTTCCCTGGAAGTAGCGATAACCCATCGCTTCGATTTGCACGTTGGCGATGGGCTCGTTGTCTTCGTCGACGATGCGCCCGGCGATCACGCCGGCACGGACAAGGCGAAAAGCCACGCCCCCCAGATCCTGGCCGGGCTGCAGAGTTAAAGTCGTGCCGGGCCGATTCGGTCCGCGCTGGCCGTATTCCTGCCGGGCATATCGATTTCGCCGCACGGACAGCCGATAGCGCCCCGGCTCGATATCGACGAGAAAAAACTTGCCGTCGGGTC
Source organism: Bryobacterales bacterium (assembly GCA_965248205.1). Taxonomy (GTDB): domain Bacteria; phylum Acidobacteriota; class Terriglobia; order Bryobacterales; family UBA6623. Next base: position 2,309,707 of record CBDFIS010000006.1, on the reverse strand, counting down.
CGCTTTTCGTCACCTGCGGCTGACTACGGCTATCGGGCTTTCGCAAGAATATCCGCGCTTTGCCCAGCGGCTCGCCGTCGGAGGCATCCACGACGACACCCGAGATGGAGCCGTTTTCGGGGTCACCTTCGACCGGTTGTTGTGCCACCAGCAAACCGCAGCAGAGAGTCAAGAGAACCGCGGCGGAGACACGGGTAAGCTGTCCCAGACAAGACTTCCTGATCGTCCTGGCGACGTGGCGCACACTTTCAGCGTGCCGTGTCGGGCTTTCGAGCCCGACATCTCCGAATCTATGCTGAACTTGTCTCCAGGACAGCCCACCAGCGATGGACTTCAGGGCTTGTGCACTCGGCGGGTCTGCGGACATTTCCAACAAGTGTAACGCGTAGATTGCCCTGCCGCTGCGCCAAGGGGGACGTTTTGTCACTTCCACTTCGACCCTCTTACTTAGACGGGCGAGCCGCGCGTTGGTTGCTCATGTAAGCGTGCTGCGTGGTACGCACCCCGCCGTGCGAAGCAAGACGCCTCGGCCGCCGCAGGACCGGCCGATCGCCAATCCCCCGACAGGGCCGCGGTGGGTTCCGCCGGAGATACCCGGCCTGACCAGTGGCAAAACCCCAGTACCGACAAACACCCCCGCTTTTCCTAGCCGCCGTCAGGCGGCCTCGCGAGTTCACGTCCCGGCAAGAGCAACACCCGATCACCCCAGCAGCCGGCGGTGGTACTTGAGGATGCAGCGGTTCATGACCACTCCGATCCCCGCTTCTTCGCCACGGCGGGCTGCTTCGTGGTCGATCACGCCTTCTTGCATCCACACGCATCGCACGCCCAACCGAATGGCTGCGTCTACCGCCTCCGCGCAGCAGTCGGGGCGGCGAAAAATGTTGACGACGTCGATCTTTTCGGGGATGTCTTCTAACCGGTCGTAGGCAGTCTCGCCCAGCGTTTCTTTGATGTGCGGATTAACGGGAATGATGCGATAGCCCTGGCTCTGCATGTATTGGCTCACCCCGTAGCTCGGACGCCACGGCTTGTCGGAGAGACCGACGACGGCAATCGTTTTGGCGGATCTGAGAAGTTCGGAGATTTCGTTGTCGCCCATCATGAGGGTAGTCCCTGCGCCGCGGTAGCCGGCTTGCGTTCCCAACGGTGACGGAGACGCTGGACCTCCGCCTCAGTCAACGGCCGGGTCTTGCCCACCGGCAGCTTGGCCAGCGCCAGGGGACCGATCTTGATCCTTTTTATCTTTTCAACCAAGAAACCGCGCTGGCGAAACATCCTCCGGATCTGGTTGTTGCGTCCCTCAATCAGAGTCACTTCGAACCACGGATTGTCGCCGGCCTTGATGCGTCGGATCTTGGCCGGGGCGGTGTCCTTTCGGTCCAGCCGAACACCTGCTCGGAGCCTCTGCAGATCCTCCTCGCTCGGGTTGCCGTTGATCTTGACGCGGTAGGTTTTCGGAATTCGGCTTTTGGCGGAGAGAACTTGATGGGCAAACTCGCCGTCGTTGGTGAATAGAAGCAGGCCCTCGCTCTGATAGTCGAGTCGCCCTACGGGGTAAACCCGCGAACGGTAGCGGCCAAGCATCTCGATAACGGTGGGTCGCCCCTGGGGATCCGAGGTGGTCGTGACACAGCCCTTGGGCTTGTTCAGCATCAGATATAGGAGTACGCGGGGAGCCTGCCGAACAAGCTTGCCATCAACTTTGATGAAGTCGTGATCGGGATCGGCTTTTGACCCCAACTCCGTGACGACTTTTCCGTTCACCCGCACGCGTGCGGCGCCAATCAGCTCCTCCGCTTTGCGTCGGGAGGCGACCCCGGCTCGCGACAAGATCTTTTGAAGCCGCTCTTGCATCGTGGTGTTTCAGGGTCGGAGGGTCAACCGCGTCAACTAAAATCATCCTTCACCCGGCACGACTGAGGATCTCCGAGCTACTGGCAATCCCTCCGTCTAATATGCTGTCCTGGATAAACTTTCTGATCTTCGTGGGCGCATGCTTCCAGCGTGCCATGTCGGGCTTTCGAGACCGACATTTCCCCGACCCATTAGATCCCGTAGCGCCATGGCTCGGCGGCCGTTTCGCCGAGACTTGCGGCCGTTGGCTGCCAGCCCTTTGATAGAGTGAGTTGGATCAGCAAGCCGCCTTAAAGATCTGCCATGTTCTCCAAGAGTAGCAGCGAACACAAGAAGAAGGCTTCCCAGCGGGGGCCTGTATCGGTGATGGTCGTGACGGTCAGCGACACCCGTACTCCGGAAACCGACGTCAGTGGAAACTACCTTCGGGACCAGTTGGAGGCGGCTGGTCACCAAGTCCCTTCCCAGCGGATCATTCGCGATGAGCCGGCGGAGCTGGAAGCAGCTCTTGGCGAGGCGGCGACTTCGAACGTGCAGGTCGTGATCTTCAATGGCGGGACGGGGATCTCCCAGCGTGATACGACTTTCGACGTGCTGGAGCGCAGCCTGGAGAAAACCTTGCCGGGATTCGGGGAGATCTTCCGCATGCTGAGCTACGAGCAAGTGGGCGCAGCCGCCATGATGTCGCGAGCGACGGCCGGCGTTTACGGCGGGAAGGTCGTGATCTCCACTCCCGGGTCGCCCGCGGCGGTTCGCCTCGCCTGGGAAAAGTTGATTGCCCCCGAACTGGAGCACCTGGCGTGGGAAGTGGCGCGGTAAGTGGCATTGTCGCCAGGTGAATTCGCCGCACTCATCAACAAGGCGCGAAGCGCAGCCCAAAGTGGGGATAAACACTCTTGTTTGTCCTAGCCGCCGCCAGGCGGCTCTCACAACCTTCGAGGCGCGTTCACGCTAGTACTGTTCACTTAGCGGCCACGGATGCCCGAATTGGGCCCTGCTATGCCGGCTGTCCGACAAAGGTGAAGGGACCCGGAAGTTGCGACAGGCGCGTCCCAGGGGGCGACGTGTCGGACCCCGGACCGGCGAGATCGCCGGTCCCTACTGCCGGAGCTTGTGACGACTCAAGTAGGGACAAGCGATCCCGTTTGTCCATGGCGCACCAAGAGCGTAGTCCGATGCGTGGAAGACAGTTGCAGCCGGCGGGGCGAGCGGGGCGACCCGCGAGGGGCGCCCCGGGGGCGGCTTGATAGGGTGCGGCTCCTTTGGTATCGCGCGGAGCCGCCAAAACGGTTTGGGATCGATCCCGTTGTTCTGTGTGACGCGGTCGGTTGATCGGCTCACCGACGGAGGCCATGGGGGAGGACTTACGTCCCGGCCGGGGTGCGCCAGTCTGTCGCTCCCTGAAGGGCTGGCGCTCTTACGGGCCCAGAGTAACATGGCTGAGGGAGAGTCAGATGTTCAGGGCAAGGCGATCTTAGTGATGGCGTGCGAGTTAGAAATTTCGAATTGCCGTGACTGGTTTCGGGGAGTGGCTAGACAGAGGGGGATCGGCCGTTGGCACGGCCGATTCTCTGCCCCACCCCAAGCCCCGCTCGGTCGCTAGGAGCAACCGAGCGCCGAAGGGAGCGGACCAGGATGCGACCAGCCGGGGCTGACGCCCCGGGCCAGCATTAGTGGAATGTTGCCAGCGGTTGTGTAGTGCAGGCCCCGAAAGATGCCCTCTGCCCATCTTTTTAACTGAGGCTGTCCCGGTCCCCCCCCAGTTTCCCGGTTTCGGTCGAGGCTGTCCCGATTTCCCGCCCGGTTTCCCCCATCGTTCCTTCCGCCCTTTCAGGGCTCGACTCTGTTCAATTCCTATCCTAAGTACACCGTTTCGTAAGTACGGTCACGTATTATTTTCAGCTATGCGGCGAGCGGAGTCGAGTTGTGGGGCTGTCTTTTTATCTTGTGCAATAGATCGGTCAGATCGCGTCGAGTGAACTTCCATTCAAATGGTCTCGCAATCGACTCGTAGTGTTGCTGGAAGCTCAACAGGCGGTCTTCCACCGCCGCGAGCGATGCGAAATCATTGGGGGTGAGGGCCTTGCGCTGCAAGATCGAAAAGTAGATTTCAATTTGATTGAGCCAACTGGCGTGCACTGGCCCGTGCACCAATACCAGGGTGGGATGCTTCTGCTTCAAACGGACGATCGACCGTTGGCCCCGATGCGCCGAGCCGTTGTCAACGATCCAGAACACCCGGCGGGCCTGGTCATAGGGGGGTTGAGACATGACTTGCTCCACCAAGCGGTCAAAAGGTTCGATGCCCGTTTTCGACTCGCAACGACCGAAGAGTTTGGCACGCTGAACATCGAGTGCAGCGAGGTAGGCCCACGCCCCACATCGTTCGTACTCATGTTCCACCTTCATGGCCGATCTGGATCGCGGGGGGTGAGTGGCGTGCTTGCGACGGCGTGCTTGGATACTGGTCTTCTCGTCGGCCGAAAGCACGAACTCATCGCAGCTAAGGGGCTTGCCGTCCCACTGCCGCTCGTAGAGATCCAAGATACGCCCCGCCTTGGTGGCGAAATCCGGATCGCGAGGGAAGATCCAACTGCGATGCTGCCAGGGGCGGATGGCGTCTTCGTGGAGCCAGCGCCAGACGGTGCTACCCGACAAGCTGGCCACCAGTCCAGCCTGGCAGGCATAGCGGGCCAGTTCCCCGCTGCTCCAACGAGACAGGGGGCGGTCTTGGCTGGCGGGAAGTTCACAGGCTAGTGCCTTGATCTCGACGACCAGCTCCGGGGGGAAAGGCCCGTGGCCGACCGGACCGCGGACGCTCTTCGAGACCCTCGAGACGTTGCTGGTAGAAACGTTTGCGCCACAGGCAGACGACCTCGCGTCGTGTCCGCAGACGGCGGGCGATCTCCTGGTTGGAAAGGCCCTGGGCGGCAAGCAAGATCATCTGGGCCCGAACGACCTGAAAATACGATAACGTATACTTCGAGGCACGGCGCTGTAACTCACGGGCTTCGGCGGAAGAGAGCACGATGTGGTAAGGGCTTTTGCGAGGCACGTGGGGTAACCTCCCTCGTGCCACTGTGCCACATCAGAATATAACTTTCAAGGCCTAGATACGTTAGTGTCTTTATGAAATTGTGTACTTAGGGTTCCGCCGTTCCGGCTCCACCCTAGGATAGATTCCGGTGCCGCTTCGCGGCTCAAACGTTATGGGAGCCGCGGGAGCCGCCTGGCGGCGGCTGGGACAAACAGGAGTGTTTGCCCCTACTGGGAGCGGGCGACGTCGTCTAGCGTGTTGACCGTCAACAACGGCCGCAAGTCTCGGCAAAACAACCGCCGAGCCATGTGCTACCGGATCTGCCCATGAATCAGAATGTCCTCCTTCGCCAATCTTGCACCGCGGCGCGCAGAACTAACCGTAACTCATTGATTGCAATTGCCTTGCTAGAAATTGGGTTTGTTTCGTATTTTTCCTCAGTGCCCCAGTAGTGAATGCCGGTCCTGGCGGTCTCCCTGACAATGGCCGGTGGGTCAAGTACCTTCGTCGGACGGTGAACGAATGGGTTCGGGCCGAGCCGGAACCGTGCCCATCCAGCGGGCGCGCCCTGACGGGTCTGTGAAAAAACCCTGGGTAGAGGAAGGCGTGAAAAAATGCTGGGACAGTCAGCCCGCAGCGGAAGCTGCGATTGATTCTACGCGACTTCTAGGACGCCGCTTGTGACAGTCCCTGATTTTTTCACACCTTCCAGTCCCCGCGCCTCTCGCAAGTCATTGATAAAGCGCCCCGTCCGTGCATGGCGCTTCGGACAGTGTCCCGGGTTTTTTCACACACCCTGAGGGGCGCGGCTCTTTCCCCACTCGACGCCGGCCTCCCTTCGCGATTCTTACCCCCTGCAAGTGGTTGAAAACAGCCGCACGCGCGGGCCAAACGACCCCAGCAGCGGGCTACGCGTCTGGCCAAGAATCACAATGCCTCCGAGACCAATTTGACCCCGTATTCGGCCAGAAAAGGGCAGCCGGGCGGGGTCAAAAGATGGCCTAGGAGTGGGCTAGCGAACGATTTTCGTCGCCTGGCGGTGGTTTGGCAGGCGAGGGGAGCGCCGATGGGAGCGCTCTGCTTGATGGTTAAGTCTTCTGAATTGTGAGACATAGTAGCGTCCCCAGCCTCCCAGGCAAGAGCCGGTGGCAGAAAGTGGCGGAAATACGAGGGTCGCCCCCCCCGAGATTTCGCTTTCTGGGCCCCGTACCAGAATAGGGGACGGATTGAGGGTTAGAAGGGGTCAGCGGACGTAAGTCATTGAGATGGTGGGGAGAAAAAAAGTGAAAAGTCTGTGACGGAGGTGAGGATGTCCGGAAGATCGTAGAAAGGAGCGACTCTCCCGGGAGCCGTGGTAGGCTCCGAGATGTCTGAAATCCCATATAAGGAGAGTCGCATGAAGAAACGATATCAGATCCGAAAGCAACGAGCGGTCGAAAGGTTTCAGTCCTGGACGGCCTCTCGCAGGGAACCCATGCAGTTGAGTTTCCCTACCGCCGACGTCGCCGAACTGCTTGAGCAAAGCCTCGGCGAGTTGCTGCGCAGGGTGGGAAAAGTGTTCATTGAAACGGTTCTCGAGGACGAAGTCGAGCAACTGGTCGGAGAACGCTCCCAACCCAACCGCGCCCGCCAAGCCTACCGCTGGGGCCGCGAATCCGGCTTCTGCATCATAGACGGGCAGGCGGGTGGCTATCGATCGGCCGCGGGTGCGCAGCCGCCAGCACAACCACGAGATTCCGCTTGGCAGCTACGCACTGTTCCAGAAGGCCTCGCTGATCGAGGAAACCGTCTGGCACAAGATCATGCACGGGCTGACGATGCGGCATTACAAAGAGGTCGTGAAGCAATTCGCCGACGCCTATGGGCTGGAGAAGTCCACCATCAGCGAGCACTTCGTACGGGCCAGCCGCAGCAAACTCGAGCAGCTGATGAAGCGTTCCCTGGAGCACGTGTCGCTAGCGGCGATCATCATCGACGGGACGATTTTCCAAGGCCAGCATCTGATCGTGGCGATCGGGATCGAGCGTAGTGGGCGCAAGCTGGTGCTGGGAGTACGGCAAGGGGCCACCGAAAACGCCACGGTGGTGCGGGCGTTGTTGGGCGAGTTGGCCGAGCGCGGGGTGGACTTCAACCAGCCGCGGCTGTACCTGGTGGATGGCAGCAAGGCGATCCGCGCGGCGATCTACAGCTACGCTGGCGAGGCCGCCTTCTTGCAGCGCTGCCAGGTGCACAAGATCCGCAACGTGTGCGAGCATTTGCCGCCACAGCAGCGCCCGGCGATGAAGTTCCGGATGCGGGCGGCGTACGGTAAGGACGAAGCGGCCGATGCGCGGCAAGCTCTCTACAAACTGCACGACGAGTTGATGGAGGAGAATCCGAGCGCGGCGGGCAGCTTAGCCGAGGGCCTGGAGGAGACACTGGCGCTGTTGGAGTTGCGGGTGACGCCGAGGCTAGGGCAAGCGCTGGCGAGCACCAACGCAATCGAATCGGGATTTGCGATGGTGCAGGAGATATGCCGGCAAGTGAAGCGCTGGCAAGGCAGTGACCATCGTCTACGCTGGGTGGGCTCGGCGCTGTTGTATGCCGAGAGTCGCTGGAATCGGATTCGCGGCTATCGCCACTTACCGATGCTCATCCATGCCCTTGAGTCGGCTTATCGTCTGCGTTGTAACATCCAGGAGGCCTGTGCCGCCTGAATTAACCGGGGAGAGTCGCTCTCTTTCAACGGAAAAACGGACATCCTCCATCATCGCCCCACTTGCCTGCCAAGCTACCGCCAGGCGACGAAAATCGCCCGCTAGCCCACCCCTAGGCCATCTTTTGACCCCGCCCGGCGGCCTTTCTGACCGTGTGCCTCGGCAAGAGGAAACCACGATGGCGGAGGGGCATGGTTTCCAGTTCTGCTCGAAGCCAGTTGTTCACCGTCCCAAAGGGGACACTTGACACACTCGCTCTTCCAAGAAAGGGGTACCGCAGAGACCAGGATCACGCTCGACGACGGGAAAAAACGAAACAAAGCAAATTTCTTGCAACCCATTTATAATCAATGGGCTATGGCTGGTCCTAGTGTGGCCCAGCTCAACAAAACCTCACCGATCGCTCCAGCCGCGATACGAGGAGATCCCCGATCTACGGGCAAGCCTCCCCGACGACTCGGCGAGCAGGTTCGTCGACACCGCTATCTGTTTCCGTCGGACTTCGCGTTTCTTCCGACTGGCCAAGAGTTCGCCAAGTTGAAGTCGCGTGTTTTGCGACATCAAGCTACGGCTGGGGAGGCCGGAGGAAACTGCTGAGAACCAAATGGCCTAGGGCCACGTACTCTGGTCACGTCGTCTGCTGGTGCTGACCCCGCCCTCTCGTTCACCAAGGCCCGCACCGCGAACGGAGTCGCAATCAAGGGATCGTCTTCCTTGACTAAGTTCTCGGGGTTGGACCAGCTTCCATCCGGACTTTGTTCCGGTTGAAGAGACCGCGCGACAGACTCCGACCTTCCGGCGCTCAAGCGCCGGAAGGCCTTCGTCGCTGAGGCGGCGTAGTAGAAGCGCAGGCCGCCGGGCCAACGCTTGTAGGCTTCCCCGACGAAGCCCGTTGCTCGGTCTGGCAGGTGATGTGACCCTAGCCAACGCCTTGCGGCCTGCACGCGCTCATCGGCTGGGGAGCGGCCCATTGCCAAGAGCGCGAGGATTCCGTCGGCCGTGGCGGTTCCGTAACTCCGATAGCCTTCGCCGTCCGGTCCCGCTTTGTTGGCATCAAGGACGACGGTCGAAAAGTGGAATCCGCCGTCCTGGGCTTCCGGACGGGAAGGATCGAAGTTGTGGCAGCGTTCGACGTACACGGCGGCCTTCCGGAATGCCGGGTCACCGGGCGGAACCCCCGCCGCGGATAGGGCTTCCAGCACATGGCGTGTCATCGAAAGATCGACATGACCGGGGTTGGGCGGGACTCGCCGGTCGCCTCCCATGCCCCAGGCACCGTAAGGCGCGCCGTCTCGGCCCCAGCCATTGGCCTCGGTGAACTGCTGGCCTCGCAGATACTTGACCATGGCGGCAACTTCTTGCTCCCATCCGGAAGGCTGGGCGCGGCAGAGAGCCGTGACGGCCAGCGCCGTCGAGTAGTTGGGGTAGTCGGGGAGAAGCGGGTCCATTCGACCCACCGCTCCGGTGTCGTCGGTGTGACGGCGAATGAACTCGATTGCCCGGTCGAGTTTTTCGGGAGGTGGAACTACGAGATCCGTCGGCACGCGGGTCAAAGCGTCAAGTACAAAAGGAGTCAAAGACTGGCCGGAGCTAAGCAGTCCGTAGGTAGTGCTGTGCCAGCCACCATCCTCTGACTGCTGGGACCACAGGTACCGCGCAGCCTTTGCCAGGGCAAGCTCACCGGAAGGGCCCGCCCATTCGGCTGGGGTCGGCCGGCAGGTGGACGAAAGGCCAACAGCGGTAGCAAGGCCCGCGGCGAAAAAATCACGGCGCGAGAGAGTGCTCTCGCGCCGGATGAATTCAGCTAAGCCAGCCAGAGGCCGGGACTTAGCCCTTTGTTGACTCATTGGGTGTTTCGACAGGGGATTGGTCGACGAGCACGGTAAGGATAGCGGCACTGGTCACGGCGACACGGCCCGTGATGCAGTGATGACCGGCCCAAGAACCGTCTCCGTTTTGCAGACGGACGAGCTGCGTCTTGATCTTGCCGTCCCACTCCCGCCATTCTTTCCCGCCCGTACGGTGCAGGCTGTCGCTTATGTTCAGGTACGAGAAGAACTCCTCGCCGCCCATCGAACCGAAACCGCGCACGAAGCGTGCGTTCGAAAGTTCGCCGCTTACGGCGGCGATTTCCTCCGCGTTCCTCTTGCGGTCTTCTTCGGTTCGGCTGAGCTGTTCGAGTACCTGGGCGCCCTTGTATAGCGCGACGCCGGCAGAGCTGGCGTCCGCGGCAAACGTACCGCGACCTCCCGCGACACCGGGGCCAACTACTGACGACTTGGCGCTGGCCTTCGTATAGTCGTCGACCCGAGCGAGGACCTCGCCGTCGACGTCGAGGCCCTTCTGTTTGGCCTCGAACAGGCTTCGAGAGGCCATGGCGGTCCCCAGGATCGGGGCCCATCCACCGGCGAGGTTCCAACTGCCGTCAGACTGCTGGTTGTTCTCGATCTTGTTGACGCATTTTTGGAGCGCGAGGCGGACGCGCTCGTTGGATTTCGCCAGGCGCATTTCGCCGTCTATTTCGGCGAGCAGCGTTGACGTAAGAAAGGTGTCGATGTAGGGACCCAGCTTGCGCTGGATTTGGGTTCCCGTGGTCGAGGTGACGGCTAGTCCTTCCTGAGGGCTTTCCTCCACGCGCCGGAGGATAAAATCCAATCCCCGCCGCACGGCGGCTTGGTATTTTCCCTTGGTTGGCGTATGGCCGGCCTGAATAAGAGCCATGGTTGCGACAGCTGTGTTGGCAACGTCGTTGCCGGATGTCTCCAGCCGCTCGCCCTGGCGAACGAACGAGGTTTCTCCTCCGTCTTGTCCCCAGCCCCCGTCGTTTCCTTGTACGGACACCAACCAATCGATGCCGCGCCGAACGGCTGCTTGGGGTGAGATTGTCGGCTTCGGCTTGGGTTTGTGGGGTGCGACCTGTTGCGGCTTGGTCGTTTCTCCTTGGACGACGTCAGGTGCCAGATTGATCCCGCAAAACACCAGCGCCGCGATAGCAAACACACTAATCCACAGTGACTTCATCTTGATCTCCTTCGGTCTAGGTCGTCGCGGCGGCCGCCAACGAACTTACATCTTGTAATGACGCCGAGAGGGTCGAAAGTGTTCAGACGGGTTGGCCCGGCCCGTAATAAATGTTACGTGGGGTCTTAGTTGGGGGTCGTAGGACTATCGCAAGCGTTTCGCGCTCATGTCCGCCAGGCCCGACAGGGTCCGACGGGGAGCGTTTGGGCTTTTCAAAGGTTCCTTGGGCAGTGGCCGGCTATTAGACTAGCGATATCGATCAGCTCCTGAAGGTCGGCTGTCGCCTTGGCGACCCCGTCCCTAAAGACGCTGATCTTTTTGCCTTCCACTCTTGCCTCGAGGCGCCGCGCCTGAGAGCCAAGCAACTTTTCGCGGACGCGTAATTCGAGGAGAGAAGATGCGAATACCTGGTTGCTTCCTTCGATCCGAAAGGCCTCATCGAATTCCCGGTGCCCCGTCGTTGGGCGCCCGCCGGACCCAATGGCATCCATGAGACGTGTGCCGCCGTGGCCCCTCTTGACTCGGATCTTCTGGCCGGTGTCGAACGGCAAATCCACATCGACGAACGTGAAGGGCCCGCTTTCGCCTGAATCGGAGCCGCTGGTTGCCATGGCCGCAACCAGGTAGCGTCGGTCGTTCATCTGAAAGCGTAGCTGCGGGAACACTAGTAGGTTGCCCGGCTTCACTTCCCCTCCGTACTTTTCAGCCAGAAGAGCGAATGATTTCCGAAGGTGCCGGCGCTGATGATTGTGGTCCCAATAGCCGTAGGCCAGTGCCGCGGCAGTGATCAATGTGATTATGATCCACCAGTCCATGACGCTACTTAGATTCGGAGCGAGCGCTCCACCAACTAGACGAAACTCACGTCCTTGCCCCTAGACACGAGCGAGTGCCTCTCAAACTCCGGGCGTTTGTCGGGGAAGTCGGTTCGGTAGTGCCCTCCCCGGCTTTCTTCGCGGGCCAAAGCGGAGCGCGCAATCAGCGAGACAACCTGATACATGTTGTCAGCTTCGAATCCCTGCCTGCTGTTTCTGGCCCAGCCTTTTTCGAAAGCAGGCTGAAGTTTCTCGAGCTCGTCCAAACCTGCACGAATACCCGCAGCCGAGCGACTGATCCCGGCGTTCCTCCAGGCGAGTCGACGAAGCAGGGACACGCCATGAGCGGTAAGCGCGACCGGCGAGGGAGCATCGGGGATGTCAGGCTCGAGCTGCGCCACACCGGCTCGCTTGCGGATCTTGCGACCCGCGCGTGCGCCGTAGACGAGGCCTTCCAGCAGCGAATTGCTGGCCAGCCGGTTCGCTCCGTGGACACCCGTACAGGCTACTTCACCCGCCGCCAGCAACCCCGCCAGATTGGTTTGTCCCTCGTAGTCCGTGCGGACTCCTCCCATCGCATAATGAGCAGCCGGATGGACCGGCACCGGCTGCTTGGTGAGATCCACCCCGTAGTGGCGACAAGTCTCGTAGATGCGAGGAAACCGTCGTGGGACGAATTGAGGATCGAGGTGAGTGAGATCCAAATAGACCGGGCCTGTCTGCGTGCGATGAAGCTCGTCAACGATGGCGCGGGACACCACATCGCGCGGAGCCAATTCCTCCTCGGGACTATAGCGGCTCATGAACCTCTCGCCGACTGCATTGCGCAAGTAGGCTCCTTCCCCCCGTAGCGCTTCGGAAAGCAGGAAGCGAGGGGCAACTTGCAGGAACAAGGCCGTGGGATGGAATTGGATCATCTCCATGTCGGATATCTCGGCACCGGCGCGGTACGCCATGGCCACGCCGTCGCCCGTCGCCACATCGGGGTTAGTCGTTTCGCGGTAGACGCAGCCGAGACCTCCCGTGGCGAGTAGAACGGCCCGCGCGCGAATGGGGACAAATCGGCGTTCCTTGTCGCTCCAGGCGAGGGCGCCGCAGGTCTCGCCTTCGTGAGTGAGTAGATCGACCACAGCCGAAAAACTCTGGAAAGTGATGTTCGAGAGAGTTTTGGCCTTCTGGAACAATGTCCGGGCGATTTCGCGGCCGGTGGAATCTCCGTGAGCGTGAAGCACGCGCCGCCGGCTGTGAGCGCCCTCCTGCGTGAAAGCGAGGCGTGCACCCTCGCGGTCGAATTCAGCTCCCCAATCGATAAGCCGCTGAATCTCCCGTGGCCCCTGCTCGACGAGAATCCGGACCGCGTCGGGATCGCACAACCCGTTGCCGGCTTTGATCGTATCCTGCTCGTGGAGGCTGACCTGATCTTCATCGCTGATTGCGACGGCAATGCCTCCCTGGGCGTATTCGGAAGCTGACTCGGTCAAGCGGTCTTTGGTGAGAACCAGAACGCGTCCCGCCTCGGCGGCTTCGATAGCCGCCATCAAACCCGCAACCCCCGCGCCAACGACGAGAAAATCAGTTTCCACGACGAATGTTCCGAGTGTATCACGAGGGTTGCGGGGCTTTCGGTGAGCTGCTCACCCTCGGAAACCGCGCGCCGTCTCCGATCTGGCGTGCGGAGAACTACAGCCGGCAGCGAAAGCGAGAGCCCGCCCGCCTAAGTCCTGCGCGCTCCAGCCGGTTGTTGCGGCGCGATCGTGGCTGGGGCCGAGCCAAATCGTTGTCAGAGCAACGAGCTAGAAAAAGGCCGCAGGTCTGGGCCACACGACGGCCCAGCACTTCTCTACAGGAACTGGGCCAACCCCGAGAATCTCGTCAAAGAAGACGACCTGCTCATCGCGACTCCCGTTTGCGGTGCGGGCGCTGTTCAACGAAAGCCCGGGAGTCACCACCGGCGGGCTACGCGACCATTACTACCTAGCAGTAGGCCGTCTAGTTCTCAGCAATTTCCTCCGGCCTCTCCAGCCGCAGCTTGATGTCGCAAAACGCGACTTCAACTTGGCGAACTCCTGGCGGGCGACACTAGGACCAGCCGTAGTCCATTGATTGCAAATGGGTTGCAAGGAATTTGGTTTGTTTCGTTTTTTCTGGTGAGAGTGATGCCGGTCTCCCCTTTCTTGGAACAGCGAGTGTGTCAAGCACCTTCGTCGGGCGGTCAACGGGTGACTTCGAGTCGAGCTGGGAACCATGCCGATCGACCGGGAAGAGGCAGAAAAAGCCGCCTCGCGGGCAGAAAACACGGCCCAGGAGTTGGCTAGCGGGCGATTTTCGTCACCTGGCGGTGGTTTGGCAGTCGAGTGGAGCGGCAATGGGGGTCTTCCGCTTGATGATTAAGTCTTCTGAATTGCGAGACATAGCAGCATTTCCAGGAGCCCAGGCCAAGAGCCGGTGGCAGAAAGTGGCGGAAATACCAGGGTCATCCCCCCGCGATTTCGGTTTCCGGGCCCCGTACCAGAATAAGGGACGGATTGGGGGTTAGAACGGGTGCGGCGGCACAAGTCGTTGAAATGGCGAGGAGAAAAAATGCGAAAAGTCTGTGACGGAGGTTTACGGGGGTAGTGAAAAGCGTCCTCGAGGCCCGATTTTCGGTGCCAAAACCGTGTCGTAGCGCAGTCCTAGAGGGAGGAAAACGCCGCCTAGCGACAGGGTGGAAGGTGTGAGGGGCGAGTGGCTGCAAAGAGGGGATCGGCCGTTAGCACGGCCGATTTCTTGCCCCACCCCAGACCCCGCTCGGTCGCTAGTGTAGTGCGCCGATAATACCGTAACTTAACGCTCTCCCGATTCCAGGCTTTCGCGGGAAGCCCGTTGAAAACGGGCTCCCAGCCTGGGCCGGCATAGGCCGCCTACCAGCCGTAAAACGGCCGGCATTAGCAGTTCGGTTAGATTGTTAACTGTCACAGAATCAATAGATTACGGATCAGCAGAAACTTGGCCGCATGGCAGGGGAACAATACGGGCACATCGAATGAGGTCAACGCGCCTCCTCCGCGCCGCTCGCGCCCCCGTTCTCCAGCAGCCGCCACATCTCGCCCGCCGTGTGGCCGGTCTTTGCGATGTGCTGCTTCGCCAGTTTGGCATAGCGCTCGGTCATCTTGATGTTCGCATGACCGAGAATCTTGGCCAGTTCATACAGATCCCCGCCGTTCATCATGTACCACGAGGCGAAGGTGTGTCTAAGGTCATGGAAGCGGAAGTTCTCCAGGCCCGCCAGCTCCCGTACCGTTTGGAAGGGCTGATCGACCCTCTGACGACCCGTGCGGCCGCCTGGCGGAGCAAAGATCCGCTGCTCCCCGATCACCGCCGGGTAGCGCCGGAACTGGTTCGCTAACTCCCGCGCCATGGGTACATAGCGGATCGGGCCCTTCTTCAAACGCGACCTGACCGCGATCAAACCATGGGCGTAGTCCAGATCGGACCAGCAAAGGCCAAAGATCTCGGAGATTCGCATTCCAGTTGTCAGTGCAATCAACACGATCAGCCGTAAGCGGTAGAACACCCAACTGATCACTCGTGTCGACCCTGCCGCAGCGTTGGCGCCAAAGGCCAGCTGATCCAAAGCCTCCTTCAACCGCGGGATCTCCTCCTGCGAAAGGTAGCGATCCCGCTGATCGTCCGCATGGTTGACCTCGACCTGATCGGCTGGATTGCGGTCAATCCCGGTTTCCTCGGACCAGATCGTCGCCGCCCGGCCCAACAAATGGTGCATCACATTGAAGTGCCTCACGGCCGTGCTCGCTGCGAGGCTCTTCTCCTCGCTGAGATTCAAGTACCAACACTGCACGGCAGCGCCGTCCACCTCCCGCACGAAGCGGTTTCCGAGCGCTTGGCGGATCCCCGCCAGGATGCTCTTCTCCCGATCGTAGGACTTCTTCTTGCGGGCATACTGCTGCTCGTAGCGATCGAGCAGGGCCGACATCCGAAAGCTAATCTCCTTTTTGACATCCAGATGGCGGTTCTCATCCCGGGCCGCCAGCCTCTTCCGCTCGATCTTCTTGGCTAGCTCATAGGGCCCATGGACCCGCAGGCTGCGGTGGCGTCCGGCTTCTCGCCAACGAACTTTCCATATTGCTTCTCCTTCTTTGTGTATAGACATCTTGCGGTCTCCTTTCATTCCAAGGTTTCGATCGTGTTTTGCTCGACAAAGCGTTCGAGCGCTTTGAGGTCGAACCGCAACGACCGGCCTACCTTGACCGAGGGAAGCTCCCGCAACCGGGCCTTCTTGTAGACAGTGTCTTCAGCCAGACCCAGATACGCGGCCGCTTCCTTCACCGTCAGGAGCCGCTTACCGACGACCCCATTACAACCGATCCGGATCGCCTCTGTCATCCCGATTCTCCAAGGGCCTCTTTAAGCGCTTCATGGCCACCATGCGCCGCTTCAGACCCATCCAAACACCTCTCTTCGAGGAATCGCTTCAGGCGTCTCACGAGCTTGAAGTCTCTCGATCGAGTGGGAAAAACATCATCGGTCGCCACGCTTTCCAGATCTCTTCCTCCGGTTCAGTAAACACTCCACTGCGTTTCTGGGGTCTCATGCTCTGTCTCCTCTCGTAGCTAGTTCGCTGTTAGACAGAAGGTCCTTGAGCGAAACAGGTTCGATTGTGCTCGGCTATGGAGTTCGTTCCTGTATTAACAGCAACCGCGGCACAGTCGTGGCTCAGCTATCGGAGATGGTTCGACGTTGCGGGCGACAATCCAGGCGACCGCTTGGCAGTGCCAGCAACCAGATGAGGGACAGCGTAGCTTTCGAGTTCGTCTGACAGCGAGTCGAGGAACCTTCTGGCGGCCAGTGAGTCATGGAGAAGGCGCTCGCGTTGAGATTCGTCGAGCGCTGGGGAAAACTTGCCGGCATCGGCTTTCGCGAGTAGCGCTATGGCCCGCAGAATCGGTGTCGCATAGGACGACGGTGGTTTCCGAGTACGCTCGGGACGCAGGTTGACCCTCTGTAGGTACTCGGATTCGCCGCGCTTGACACGGCGCTCTATCTGGCAACCGTTGCCAGATAGCTCGTGGCGCAGGTTCGAGACGAAGGTCTTTGAAACGGCCGCCTGCTGGGCAATCCGGCGGTCGGACCATTGGGACCATTCGGGGTCTTTGAGCAGCTTCCCAACGGCCCGGCGTTTGTCGGCGTTCGACCGTCTCAGTCCGTGAGTGGCGTTAGCCCCACAGGAGTACAGGATGGCCTCGCGGAGGCCTCCGGGGTGGGGGACGGTGCGGATCGTCTTGCGCTCGGCCCGATTGATGAGCGAGATAGCGGTGGAAGCCGTCGCCCACGATGTCCCCGAACGTGTCGATCGGCGGCAGCCTCACGCCGTTTCGCAAGGCGTCGGCGTAATCGGCCACCACGTCGAGATCGATCCTCTGGCGGGGCTGGGTCTGTTTGACGGGTTTGAGTTCAGAGAGTTTACGTTCGATGATGGGCATCAGATCCCGTTGAGCTTGATTCCTGAGATGCGAAGCGGAGGCGCGAAATCGCGCGTCGCTTGGTCCCTGAGAAGTGATCCTGCGGCAGGGACCTCCTTTGCTGCTTGTGACGCTGGAGAGCAGTGGTCGACGTGCCGGTTCGTGCCGCTATGTGACGAAAGGGTTCACCACCAAGCAGGGCATGCTCGATCTCGTTCCGTTCGGGGTGGGCACAGACGGTACAGGTGCGTGGCGTCCACCTCCCGCACGAAGCGGTTGCCGAGGGCTTGGCGGATCCCAGCCAGGATGCTCTTCTCTCGATCGTAGGACTTCTTCTTCCGGGCATGTTGCTGCTCGTAGCGATCGAGCAGGGCCGACATCCGAAAGCTAATCTCCTTTTTGACATCCAGATGGCGGTTCTCATCCCGGGCCGCCAGCTTCTTCCGCTCGATCTTCTTGGCTAGCTCATAGGGCCCATGGACCCGCAGGCTGCGGTGGCGTCCGGCTTCTCGCCAGCGAACTTTCCATATTCCTTCTCCTTCTTTGTGAATCGACATGTTGCAGTCTCCTTTCATTCCAAGGTTTCGATCGTGTTTTGCTCGACAAAGCGTTCGAGCGCTTTGAGGTCGAACCGCAACGACCGGCCCACCTTGACCGAGGGAAGCTCCCGCAACCGGGCCTTCTTGTAAATGGTGTCTTCGGCCAGACCCAGATACGCGGCCGCTTCCCTCGGGGTCAGGAGCCGCTTACCGACGCCCCCATTAGAACCGATCTGGATCGTCTCCGTCATCCCGATTCTCCCTGGAGGGATCCCGGAAGAAGGGGACCGTCTTGCCACGGCGGTGCAGGCTCCCCGGCAGCGTGAGCCTGCTTCAAGGCTCTGAGCCGTTCCGGATACACTTGGTGAAGCCATCCAACCAAGCGGGCCTCCTTAAGGACGACAACCGGACGTGGCGGTGGGTCCTGTTCCCCCGGACCGGCAGGTTGTCCCCAAAGGGCGCAAAATTGCTCGAATTGCATGGGCAGCCAGGCATGCTGGTCGCCTTGTAACTGGATATCGCTCAATCCGAGCCGCCGCTCTAAACGCCGGATTCGCTCGGCGATGCCCCTTCTTGTCATCCCACGGGTCACAATTTCATTTGCTCCGTCGTCATCTCGAGTCTGTCTAGGCGCTCGCTCAGCTCATCGACTTCGACGGCTCGATAGGCCATGTCGAAGATGGTCCGCGCCGCCGAGACTCGAGTCGATGGTGGTGAGTCCTCACTCGACACAATCGCTCGGAGGGCCTTCACGGCATCCATCGCAGCCGCTGCGATCCCTGACTCGGTGAGTAGCGCCGAGATCGCGGCTTCCTCTTTGCGGCTTCGCTTTTCTCCGTGCCCATTCATGACTGCTGGTCCCGCTGCTCCTGACGCCGCAGGAAGTTCTCAATGGCCTGCCTGCTGTAGAAAACCGATCGTCCCAACAGTATCCGGGTCGGCCCGCGTCGTTCGACATGCCAGCGGCGGACCGTGCGCAGGGACTTGCCGATCAAGGTTGCGAACTCCCGTGCAGAGAGGAAATCGGCGTTGGGAAGGTGAATCATGTCTGTTGTGATGCCTCTACAAACGTCATTATGCTCCAGGTGTGGGGGGGCGGCCAAGAAAATGTTATGGTGGTTTATATGGTGGACATACAGGCTGTGACGTTCGAAAGCCTTGCGGATGATTTGTGGCGCATGGGGAAGCAGCTCACGCCCGGATTCGTCTGTGCACCGACCTGGGTCAAGCTCAGATGCCGGGACGGCGAAGAGCAACTACATTGGGGCTTCGATACGGGCAGCGCCAGCGGCCCGATCGATCTCGACCGGCAGCAGTGGAGGCGCGTGCGAGCCACCAGGAACTTCCTGCAGCGCTTCCTCAAGCTGGCGGACGCTCGCGCCGAAGACATCGAGACATTTGCGAAACGATTCGGTGTACTCGCCATCTGCCAGCAGCACGGTCTCCCCGTCTCACACCAAGAAGGCTGTCCACCGCTGGGTTTCGCCGACGATTGCCACGAACCACTCAGGCACTGGAGACAGTACGCCGCTAGGATGCGAGCAGTACATGACATTGCGAGAGAGTTACGAGCGGGGCGGCTCGGGCAGGACTCGGACTGGCGGGTGCTCGACCCACATTTCGAGAAGAATCAGCCTTTCTCCAACATCTGGGTGGACGAGACGGCGAGGAATTGGCGGGCACGGAAGCACCAGCAGGCGCTTTTGCATGCGAGGTCCTACCTTTCTTCGGAAATGGACAGCCTGTTGGAGCTCGCTGATGTCAGACTCCAACTCGAGTGGCAGCGGGCCGCCCGCTCGAGGGGGCTTGAACAGCCGGCGCAATGGGTTGTGCGTGTTCGTTACGGGCCCTGGCTGAATCTGTTTGGCGCACTCGTCGTACAGCTACTGTTGGAAGTGTGCGAGTCGGGGGAGGATGTTTATGTCTGCTCTGGCTGCGAGAAGAGTTATACGCGCGAGGGTATTAGACACCCCAATGCGAGCCAAAACAACTACTGCCCCTCCTGTCGCAACGCTAAAGAACCCCAGCGAGAAGCCGATAAGCGCCGCCGCCGCAGAATGCGGGAAGCTAGGGTGCTCCATGATCAAGGAGTGTCGCTGCAACAGATCGCACAGCGTTTGAACGCCAAGTCGGACAGCGTGGCTCGCTGGCTCAAGACGAGGGTCCGCAGGTCCCGCAGATAATTCCCCGCCCAAACGCCTGCGTCACAAGCAGGAGGTCCCCAGTTCGAGTCTAGGCGTGCCAGCCAACATCAATAGTTTCAGTAATTTACAGCATCTATCAACTTGCGCCGATGCGTCTGTGTCATCTCTATGTCAGCAGCGAAGTAAGTCCCGAGTGGCCACCATTGACACCAGGTGACTGCGGGAAAGCGGCGCGTTTTTCTTTGTATCCACTCATCTGCGCTCATCTGCGCTCATCTGCGAGGTCGGCCGGCTTCTCGTGGGTCTAGGTGCGGCCGTCCAGCCGGGAGGGAGCTTATACGGCTTGCAGCAAAGTGATTTGAACCAAGCCTACCTTTCCCAAGTCGATCCCCGCCTCAATTACGAGCAAGCCCTCGAGATGGCGATGATGGTTGCCCGTAAGATGAGCAGCGGCTGATTCTTGTCGATGACGATTTTGGTAGTGGGGTTGTTGTCGACGCCTTCGACGGTAAAGTTGTTCTGGCGCACGCGCTGCCCCCCCACCGACGGGCCGTCCCCCTGCGCCAAACCGCCGCGCTGAGAACTCGGGCGAACTCGCCTACCCATCTCAGCTGTCGCCGCAGTCGCTTTCTTTCCGCCGAGTAGAGCCCGTGCTTCCACCGTGCCCTGCGCGAGTTCGCCAGCCCTTCGGATTCTCGACTTGAAATTACGGGTTGCGCGAGAGCAGCGTACCAGCCTGGGGAGCAATGAGCGCTCCCGACCCCGCAACGGCCGCTGAACTCTTATGCACGGTTTTTCGCTTCACGTCGGCACCGGCCTGGCCCGGCTTGACGATATCGATGCTTCCACGAAACACCGCACCCTCTTCGATTACGATACGGGCAGTGAGTAGGTCGCCTTCGAGCGAGCCGGTCTTGCAGATCTCGATCTTCTCGTCTGCCCGCACGTTGCCGCATAAGTGACCCATTACAGTAATGGACCGCGCCGATACGTCCGCCTTCACTTTTCCGTTCGGGCCAACCGTGAGCTTGTTTTCCTTGAGTTCAATGGCTCCCTCGACCTCACCGTCAATAAGCAGGTCCTCGCTGCCAGTTATCTCACCCTTCAGCTGGAGAAACTCACCGATCTGTACCATTTCGCGCCCTCCCGACGCCTCAACTGGCAGGGTAGACGAACTCGGAGCCGCACGACGTGGCAATGGCTCCTCGGACGCAACTTGTCCTGCTGACGGATTCGTCGTTGGCGCAGCTGGGTTCTCTTTTTCTTCCCACATTAGTACCTCGCGATCTACGAACTCCTAATAGTATACGCGGCCCAAGCAGCATGCTCTCCCGGCAGCGGTACTGACGCCAGCGATGGAAACGGGGATCACGGACCACGTGTGGACGCTCGGAGAGCTAATTGCCGCAAGATGATGGAACTGAAAAAAGGCGTGGAACCGCGTGAGCAGCACCACGCCCAAACCTTCTTTTGGGGGAAAGACGAGAAATCACTTCGCCCTTCGGCCCACATCGTAGCAGAATCTTCCGTATCCACACAATGACCCCACTACCCCGTTGAGGACCCAGGTTGCGGCTTCCGTCCGAAATGGTAGGAGGCGTGCTCGGCTTGGAGCTAGCTCTCCTTCTGCGCGATGCCGTTGGGCCGGGGTGATCCTTTCCACGGTGTACTGTGAGTCGGTCGTGGGCGCAGCGGTTTCAAGATCGATGGCCCAACCCGACGTTTAGGCTGACCAGCTCCTATCGACGGAATCCTCCGGCGAAGCCCACCAACAGTAGGGCCCGGTCTCGAACTCCCAGCAGGCGCTTTGGCAAGGCGGCCATCATGCGACGGATGTCATCGATTACCCGATTCCGGGAGCGAACACTGGGTTAGAATTAAGACGGGTTTTCATCCGGCATGTGCAGTCGCGTCTCCGTCTCGCTGCTGATCTGTTGCGGCTTGCTGTGTGGCCAGCCGGAGCAGCAGGGTCCACGATCGAAGTCCACGGAAGAAAGCGAGGCGTTGATGGCGGTCCAGAACGCGACGGACGCCGACGCTCGCATCAAAGCGGCCCAGAAGGTCTTGATGGAGTTCAAGAAAACGGAGTTCAAAGAGTGGTTGCTCTTCGCGATAGTGGCGTCTGCCGGCGAGAAGGAAGATTATGTAGAGATGGAGGTTTACGGGGACAGGCTGCTCGAAGTGAATCCTGAACACGGTTGGGTGCTTGTTGACCTAGGGTACTTCATTGCGGGGCAAGTAAGCCGAGATGACCTCAACAAGTCCGAGAGACTCGCCAAGGCGGAAGGTTTTGCCAAAAGGGCTTTGAGGATCATCCCGACCATGCCGAAGCCAAACCCTCAAGTCACCGATGAGCTTTGGCTGTCGGAGAGAAAAACGATGATGGCTCAGGTTCACGAAACTCTGGGCATCGTGACCTACTTGCGCGACGACTACACCAGCGCGGAGGAATCGTTTCGAAAATCCCTCGTAACAGCTCCCCAGCCGCGCGGAACAGCGTACGTTCGCCTCGGGCAGGCTCTCTTGGCGCAGGGGAAACTTGATGAGGCGGAGGAAGCCTCCGACAAGGCCATGCAGGACGGCGGGATCCCAGCAAGCGTAGTCCGAGGTTTGAGGCGCGACATTGCAAAGGCTAAGCAGAGCGGCGGAAAACCTACACCGACGTCCGACGGCGGCATCGAGGTGCAAGTCGAGACTGTCAAACAGTAGGTGGTTTTGGGCTTTCGGCTGTTGGCCTTCGCCAAAGGCGAGCTGCGTTTCCACGGGCGGTTTGCGCCGCTCAATCAACCGCGCGAGTTCAAGGCCTTTGCGCGGACCTTGTACGCGGCCTCCCGGTTCTCAAAGCTACGCCCAACACATCTCGACAACCGCCTGGGCCACCCTCGCTCTGCTGGAAACTGGCAAATAGTAGCGTTCGCGTGCCGCGTTCACGGGTGAGAGATGTTCGAGCTTTATTGCTCCACGGCGAACCCAAGCGTCTCTGTCACGCGTGCCACCCCGTAGCCGGCGGTCACAGGGTTGTCCAGCCCGTAGAGCTTCTTAGTAGCTTCCGACTCCTTGGAGATGTCCAAGACATCCGTCGCGGCCAGCTGCATGCGCGCTGCCAGCTCGTAGTTCTGGATGCGCGCCTCCAGCTCGGAGTCTCCCGTGTGGTGGCCGAGGTGCATCTTGTTCAGCTTAGCCAGCGTGTCCAGCCGTTCCCGCTGCGCGCCGGGCGGCGGCGGCACCGTGGGATGTAAGTGGCGGACCGGCGTTCCGGTGGAGCTGAACTCCACTCCCTGGTAGAGCGCCGGTAGGAAACCGCTGGTCCAAAGCTGCTTGCCCAGCGTCGGGTACCCCTCTGGGTCGCGCAACGCCACAAAGGCGGGGAGATCCTGATTCTCCGTGCCGAGCGCGTACGACACCCACGCCCCCAGCACCGGACGGCCAGGGAAGATGCGACAGGTCAGCAGCATGTTCAGGCCTTCCGGATGGTTGTTGTGCTCGGTTTGCATCGAGCGAATCAGGCAGATGTCGTCGACGACTGTAGCCAAGTGTGGAAGTGTCTCGCCCAGCTCAATGCCGCTCTGTCCCTGCTTGCTGAACTGGAACGGGCTGGCCAGCAGCACGTTGGCATTGTTGGGCTGATGGATTTCGACCCCGTCGGGGTGCGGCTTGCCAGACCATTTCGTCAGCTCGGGCTTGGGATCGAACAGGTCCATCTGGCTGGGGCCGCCATTCTGCACAAATTGGATCACAGCCTTCGCCGTGCCCGGGAAGTGGCCCCTCCGCGGCTTCAGGTCGTTGTAGAAGCGGCGGTCCTCATCGGCTCTCAGCAAACTGGCAAGGGCGACCGTGCCCAGGCCGAGGCCGGACATTTCCAACAGTTCGCGGCGGGAGATGTATTGCGGAAGATCATCCCAAAACATTGCGCACACCTCCTGGAACCTAGGCACCGCACCAAGGCATGCAGTGAACAATCACAATTCTAGTGCGCCTGACTCCGCGGCACAAGCGAACGAATCGTGACGAATCGTGAAAGGCAGCTTGCGAAAGTCGGAAGGGGACATCACTCTATCGAGTGGTCCGCCACCTGGTGGCCAGTGTCTCTGGTACAAGGGGAAGACGTCAGAGCGCAAGGCCCTGAGTACCTCTAGGGCTTTCGCCCGCTCTTCAATGACGTTTAGAAAGAGTGATCGTGCTGTCGCGACGACGTGGTTTTCTGGATCGGCCGGCTGGAACCAGTCGCCTAGACCAAGGCGGGGTTTAGACTGCTCTTTGGTTTTCTTTCGGTTGGCCATTTTGCCCATTTTGTCGCACCACGCGCGCGCGAGGCCAGCACGCGCCCGTTGCGTGCGCAACTGTGAGTAAGTTCCCTGTTTTTCCAATGGAGCCCTGGTACCGATTTAAGTTAGAACCGAGGTACCATATCGGGCCAGGGAATAGCATTAACTCCCTTCGCAGAACTAGGATTCCAAGCGGTGAAGTCGCCCCAGCCCTGGTTGCCGGGAGACTAGGACCTGTCAACCTATCTCACGAATGGCACGGACTAGGCTTGGTCTTCAGGGTAGTGGGACGCCGCGCTCTGGGCTGACTGGACCAGGACGTGCCAGCGAGGTCCAATGGGACTTCCAAGCAACATAGGTAAACCCTTGCCGACAAGTGAGGATTCAGGACAGCGACAACTTGCCTACGACTGCCAAAATGCGAAAGCGGCGGTTAGAGATCCTTCCTCTCGGCCTTTGCGATACGCCGTCGTCGGCCTACAATTTCACTGGACAACTTCGACTGCAGATAGCCACTGAGAAATTTGTTTCGCACCAACAATCGTTCGATCCCAGGGGCCCTGGGTCGGCGGTCGAAGCAGACGGAAACCGAGCCAGCTCAAGGCCCTGGACCTGAGAAGATCGGTTTGTTGGACGGGAGGCTTGTTACCAACAGCTATTCGCCAGCAGCACAATCTCTAGGGTCGAAGATTAAACTGCGTGGACGCGGTTTTGGAAAACAGAGCCACCTATCCGCACGGCTCAGCATCCTCTCAAAAACCAGGTTCCCTCGCCGCCATGCAACCTATGTTTGGACAAGCCTTACAGCGTGTTGTGTCCTCGTGCATTCGTCCGAAACGTGAATGTGGTTTTGAAATGGAGTACTTAGTCCGGCGCCCACCCGTAAGCAGACATCATGACGTGAAACAGATGGGTATTCGGGAAAAACCCGTGCACTCTTTCAGCACCTGGGCCCTGAGCGAGAACCAGCACTTCTTCGGCGGTGTGTTTCCCCGCGACGGCCATGGAAGGCAGAATGTCTTCTCCCTTCACTGCGCTAAGAGGGAAATGCAGATCATACGAATGGTCAGCCGTAAACAAGATCAACGTTTGAGTCCCTTTCATGCGCTCCGCGGTTTGGCGGATGATCTCATCGAAACGCACCATCAGATCGAGGGACTTGCGGATGTCAGTGTAGTGGTTGTTCGACTCGACCATGAGGAAAAACCCGTTGGAGTTACGTTCGAGGATTGTAAGAGCCGTCCCAGCCGCTTGGGCGAGGTCAAAGTCCTGAGGCTCTTTCCCAAATAGAGCCACCAGGCGGTCCGTCCCCGCGTCGGCCCCACCTAGGTTGTCGGGACGGTCGAGGAACTTGTAGCCCCGCGCAGCGAGCTTAGCCGCAACGTCGAATCCGATCTCCGAGGTCTGCGTCATGATGCGCTCACGTCCGGGACCGATCACAACATCGACTCCATCCCCGAAGCGCGGGTGGACGATCTGAGAGAAGACCTCTCCCCACTTTCTGCGATCGTTGCTGTGCGCATAGCAGGCCGCCGGTGTCGCATCCGTAATGGGGCTGTTGGAGACCACGCCCGTAGCCAGGCCGCGCTCTTCCGCGTACTCCAGAATCGTTTTCAGCGGTGTCCCGTCGCGGATGCCGCGCTCGCTGTCAGGGCCTTGCGAAACAACACCGGTGTGAGTTTTTTGGCCCGCAACGATGGCCGTCATGCCGGCAGCCGAGTCGGTGTTCCAGGTGGACGCCGCTGATGTTTCCGACAAACCAACGTGAGGCATGGAGTGGATGTAGAGGGCCTGCGGTTTCCCGTGACCAAAGACGCTGGCGGCGTGGACCGTAGCAACTCCTGTTCCGTCGCCAAGGAATAGGATGACATTCTTTGCGTCTTCCTCGGCAAGGGGGGGGCGCTCAATGGTGACGTTGTTCGCTTGTGTCTCGGGAGGGGTGTACCGCTGAACCGGCTGTTGGCCGTTGCCGCAGCCCCAAACCCCAATCAAAACGAGCGCAGCGATCGAAATTGCAAACCTCACGAAGATCACCTCCTGGTTCCAGCGGCACTCGGTGGTCAGCGCAAGACGAACAGCTCACACAGGCCAGTGTTCTGAAACGAAAGGCCTTGACCTGCTCCTCGTCGGTGTGGTCGGCCCGGAAGTGGATGCCACGGCCTCCCTCTGCGGTGACCATCTCCGCCGTCTCTTCGATGGTCTCCGGCTGATCCATCGAGACTCGGATTCAAGCTATCATATTATAGTCTGGCTGAGACGAACCGCCATGCTGCACATGCCCAAGACACGATTTTCGCCTTTGGTCTTTTTTCTTCTTCTTCTACTTCCCTCCGTCCGGTTGGGGACACAAGATGGGGTAGACAAGCCCCCAGCCGATCCGGAACTGATCTCCCTTTTTCCTCTCGGGGGGCAGCCAGGTACGATCCTGGAAGTGGAAATCCGAGGGAAAAGCCTGGATGGAGCCTATGCAGTCTGGCTTGACACCGAGGGTCTTAAAGCTCGCGTCAAGGGTGTCGACGAGATCGAATTCAAAGACTTCGACAGGAAGACGAGGACCTGGAAAAGCCAACCCGGTCATCGGGTGTTGTTGCAGCTGGAAATTGATGGCAGCGCCGCAGTTGGGACTTACTCGCTGCGAGTGGTCTCCCGGCGAGGGGTTTCGAATGCGCTCTGGTTACAGGTCAATTCGGAGCCCGCAATCAGGGAAACGGAAGTTGCTTTAAATACGCCGGCCGAGGCGCAGCTGGTGAACTTCCCCGTGGTCATCAACGCCAAGATCAGTCGCAAGGGAGAGGTGGATTACTATGCGTTTGATGCGTTCGAGGGTCAAAACCTGCTGTTTCAGGTCTTGCCTGGCACCTGGCCCACGCCCGTCCCACTGCTGGCTCTGTACGCACCCACCGGGAGCTGGTTTGATGCAGCTCGACTTACCCGGTTGGCCTCCAACACTCAATCCATCCTCCACACTCCAAAACTGACTTACGCGTTTAATAAAGAGGGGCGGTATTTGGTCGAGGTCGGTGAGTTGAACGGACAAGGCGGACCTGACTACACCTACCAGCTTCGAATCGTTCCTGTCGACCGCTCCACTACTTCGGGGGGGAAACCATGGCCGGCCCGTGCTCACTCGAAGCCCCGCTGGCGAGAACGGGACCTGGCAAGAAAGATAGACTCACAGCGGCTAAGGACACTCTGGTCAAGAACGGTGAGGGTCCCGGAGAAGCAGGAGTCTGCGAGTATCAAGGACGGTAGTAGCCCGGGCGATCGTTCAAGGAGAGCTCCGGCAGACGAAGAAAGTATTGATCTTCCGATCGTCACAGGAACTGTGAGCCGTGTAGTCGAAAGGGAGCCCAATGAGACTTCAAGTCAGGCTTTGGAGGTTGGAGTTCCCACACTAATCGAAGGAGCCATCGAACATCCAGGCGATGTGGATTATTTTAAATTTCTGGTCGAGGGTGGACAGAAATTGGCTTTTGAAATCGAAACCGGCAGCCATTCTTCCCTTTTCAACATTTGGACGCAAGTTTGGGACCGCCATGGAAAGGAAGTTTTGACGAATCTCTACAAGGAAGTTGGAGGCGATGGGGATGATTGGATCAAGAAAGTTGAACCGAAAGTGATTTATACTTTTGAGAGGGGCGGGGAATACCATTTGAAAATTCACGACCTAACTTCTCGATATGGCAGTGCCGACTTCACCTATAAAGTTCTGATTCGGCCTCAGATACCTCATGTCGGCGAGGTCAAGGTGAATCCCATTTTAGGCCCCAGTCGGAGGGTAATCGGAGAGGAGAATCATCTCAACCTGATCATCGGGCGAGCCACAAAGCTGACCGTTATTACCGACAAGGAGGAAGGCTTCGATGGAGAGGTGGCTGTCCTCGTCGAGAATCTGCCGGCCGGCGTGCAGGCCTTTCCGGCCGCCGTGACCGAGCCCAAGAGTGCACCTCCACTGCCAGCCATGAACAAAGAAAGGTTTCGTCCTGAAAGCCAAAAGGTGACGATTGTGCTGGTTGCGAGCGCAAATGCCCCAGCCACCAGAGCACCGACGTTCGCCGACATTAAAGTCCAGCCTATTGTGGACGGACATCCGGGTGCACCGCTTTTCGTTCGCCAGATCGCCTTGATGGTCGTTCCGCCGAGCAATTAAATAAACTAACATTTAAATCACCTGTTATATAGTGAGTAGTGAGCAGAAAACGCAAGAAGAGAGCCAGGGGATATGGAAGCCGAAACGGGGGACAAGCATGAACGAACTTCGAAATCCCGATGGGGGCTAAGCCCAGGTAGCCAGCGAAGAAAGTTGCTGATCCTGGGGGTGACGGCTGCTTCAAGTTTTTCGGGCTTTTGGGGTTCATCCAATCTTTCCGGTGCTCCTGTTCAGAGGGAGAGGCAATTGCTGTCGGTGCGTTTGGTTCCCCACAATACGACGCTTTGGGGAGCCCAGGCTTCCCAGCGATTTTTGGTTCTCGCGAAATACGCGGACGGATTGGAGCGAGACGTGACGTCCCGGAGCCTTTTTGAGCTTTTCGATCCGCAGGTGGCGACCGTCGATGAAGCGGGAAAGGTGACACCACGAGCGGATGGGGAAACGGTATTGGCGGCTGAATTCGGGGATCAAGTGGCGAAAACGAAGGTTCGGGTCGAGGGCTCGGAAGAGAAAAGGTCTTTTAGTTTTGTGCGGGATATCGGCGGGGTCTTCACCAAGAGGGGATGTAACAGCAGCGACTGTCACGGCAGTGTGAAAGGGAAAGGGGGACTGAAACTTTCCTTAGACGCGCTCTACCCGCGAGAAGACTACCAGTGGATTGTGGAAGGGGGGATTTATCAGGTCCTGACCCCCGAGTCGGGAGGGCCCAAGAAGCCTCGGATCAATTTGAAAGAGCCAGAAAAGAGTTTGCTGTTGCTGAAGGCGACTTTCGGCGTGCCCCACGGAGGCGGCCAGCTTCTTAAGGTCGATTCTCGGGACTATCAAACCATGCTGAACTGGATTCGCAACGGGGCGCCTTACGGGAAGGAGAGTGAAGAGAAGAGGGTGAGGATTGAGCGGATCGAAGTCTTTCCCCGAGATGCAGTGCTGGATGGGAAGGGGAAACAGCAGCTTTTGGTGAGCGCTCATCTCTCGAACGGTCGACGGGAAGACATCACCGAGCAGGTGCTTTACGTGTCGAATAACCCGGAGGTGGTGAAAGTCACGCTGGGAGGCGTGGCGCAAGCGGTGAGGACGGGAGAGACGGCGGTGATGATTCGGGCGGCGGGACACGCCGTGAGCGCGCGCCTTGGGGTAGTCGCTGAGCCCGTCCCAGACTATCCAGAGGTCCCACGGAGCAATTTCCTTGACGAGTATGTCTTTGCCAAACTGCGGAAGTTTAGCATCATCCCCTCGGGGCTCTCCAGTGATGAGGAATTTCTGCGCCGGCTGTGTCTGGATGTGACGGGGACCTTACCGCCGCCGGAACGAGTCCGGGAGTTCCTGGCCGATAAGGATCCCCAAAAACGGGAGAAGCTGATTGAGATTCTCCTACACACTCCTGAGTATGTGGATTATTGGACCTTCCGTTTTTCCGACCTTTTTCGAGTGGGACTGGGAGTTTCCGGTCCAAATACCAATGCGTATGCGGAATGGATTCGAGACAGTATCGCTCAAAACAAACCTTACGATCAGATTGCCCGGGAACGCATCGCGGCACAAGGGTTCGACGGGCCTTCACGTCATTACTTGTTGTACTCAAAGGTCCCCCCAGTGGAGACGTTGGTAGCCGAAGAGGTTCGAGTGTTCATGGGGCGGCGGTTGGATTGTGCCCAGTGCCACAACCATCCCTTCGAGACTTGGAGCCAGGATCAGTTCTGGGGTTTGGCGGCTTTCTTCGGTGGAATGAAAGCCACGGAATGGGCGTCGAGCCTTGTAAAGGCGACGCAGGTGGTCTTCGATGACCCTGAGGGACAGGAGGTTGATTATGGCGTGACGGCCAATGACCTGACTGCCGAGAGTTCAAGGGTGATCCATCCGCGTACGAAAGAAGAGGTCCAACCGAAGTTCCTCGACGGTACCGGGCTCGAAGACGAGAGACTGGACCCCCGAAGCGAACTAGCGCAATGGATGACTTCTCATCCCTATTTTGCCGAAGCCATCGTCAACCGAATGTGGAGCCATTTCTTTGGAAGAGGGATTGTTGATCCAGTCGACGACTTCCGATCGACCAATCCACCGACGCATCCAGAGTTGCTGGAGGCACTGGCACGGGATTTCAGGGAGCACGGATACGATCTCAAGCGCCTGATCAGAATCATCGTAAGTTCGAGGACCTATCAGCTGTCCAGTATTCCCAGCGACACCAATAAACCCGCATTTCCAATTTGATTTCGGCATCCCGACCTTGCAGCGGCCTTCAGCGTCTTTATTTATAGGGGTTCAAGCCCTGTCAGGACGCACGGAGGCCAACACCCAATGGGTGAAAAAGAAAACAAGCCGTTTCAGCTCACCTTCAACGGATTTCTCAAAGTCGATTTCCAAGGATCGCGCGTCACCTCGGATGGTGGCCTGATTCTCATTCGGGAACTGGACGAGCGGCTCGGACTGGGCAAGCTGATCGACGAGCATCTGACGGATTCGCGGCAAGGCACAAACAAGAAGTTCCCACTGGCCGACCTGGTGCGGCAATCGGTCTACAGCCGCCTCGCCGGCTACGAGGATCTCAACGATGCTGCCCGTGTCTCGGCTGACCCGACTTTTCGTCTGATCGGCTCGAAGAAGAACTGGGATCGCGGCGGGGCGCTTACGTCGCGTCTACAAAGCTTTGAGGCAGAGCTGCTGGCCAGTGAAGAGAACCTGCTTGGGCTGATGGCGGTGAACCGCGAGTTGGTCGCTCAAGCCCAAGCGCAGGACGAGTCCGAGCGTGTCGTGCTCGATATGGACTCCACGGAAAGCCCGGTCCACGGTCAGCAGGAAGGCAGCGCTTACAACGGCCATTTCGAGTCCACCTGCTACCACCCGCTGTTGCTGTTCAACCAGCACGGTGATTGTCTGGCGGCGAAGCTGCGAGCGGGTAACGTGTCCAGCGCCGAGGACTGGGACGAACTGCTGCTGCCCGAGATCGAGCGCCAACAGGGAGAAGGCAAGCAAGTGACGTTCCGCGCCGACGCCGCCTTCGCCAAGCCGGAGATCTACGAGGCGTTGGAGGATCGCGGAGTGGACTACGTCATTCGCATCCCAGCAAACAAGAACCTGGAGTTGGAGATCGAAGAGATTCTGTTCCGTCCGCCGGGCAGGCCGAGCCTGAAGCCACTAGTGCGCTACAAGAGCTTCCGCTATCAGGCCGCGAGTTGGTCGAAGCCTCGGCGGGTTGTGGCCAAGGTTGAGCACCACCAAGGCGAGTTGTTTCCTCGCGTCGGGTTCATCGTCACGAGCATGAGCTTGCCCAGTCGGTCGCTGGTGCGCTTCTACAACAAGCGCGGCACGGCCGAGCAATGGATCAAGGAAGGCAAGCAGGCAACCCACTGGACACGGCTGTCCTGTCATCGTTTCCGGGCAAACGAGGTGCGTTTGCAGTTGAGCGTGTTGGCCTACAACCTGGGGAACCTGTGGCGGCGGCTGGGGCTGGCGCAGAGGATCAAGAACTGGTCGCTGACGAGCTTGCAGCATCGGTTGATGAAAACCGGAGGGCGGCTGGTCAAGCATGCCCGCTATTACTGGCTGCTGTTGGCCGAGGGGCATCTCAACCGCAAGCTGTTCGCTGAGATGCTGGGGCGGATCTGGGCGCTGCCTGTGCCAGGCGGGTAACGGGCGACGGCTGCGACGGAGAAGAGACGCTGGGTTGCTGAAGAGGGAACTACTCGGAGCCGTGTCGGCGAAAAGCCCTCCAGCGAGCTGGAACGCGGCGATCGAGCGGCATTCAGCGACCCAAACGGGAGCGAACGGAGCATCGATCGTGAGAGGAAGACGAAGACCTTGCACCCGAGCCGCGGATCGGAGTATCCTGACCATCGCGGGATGGCCAAAACGGAAATTCCAGATAAAGACGATGAAATTAATTACTCTCATGCACTACCCCGACCTCTAGATGCGGAAGTGCTTTTGGATGTGATCTCGGCTGCGACTGGAGTACCGGAAGTTTTCGAAAACGAGGCGGGAGGAAAAGCACCGTTCGGGACGCGGGCGATTCATATAAGGCAACCTTATAGTTGGCCACATCGGTTTTTGGAGATCCACGGGCGGCCTCTTCGACAGTCGGTTCCGGAACGAGAGGGCAAGCCGAATCTAGCCCAGGCCTTACACCTTTTGGTGGGCTCCACGTATACAGAAAAGCTCATCAAAAAAGAGGGGCGTATAAACCGGCTGCTGGAAAACGGAACCTCAGACCGCGAGGTGACGGAAGAGCTGTACTTGGCTGCCCTTTCACGGTTTCCTACGGATGAGGAACGGACCCAGCTGGAAAAGATGATCGCTCAGCAATCCTCGCGTCGGGAAGCATTCGAACATCTGCTCTGGGCGTTAATCAGTTCTCGGGAATTTGCTTATAACCACTAAAGGAAGGGATTCTGCGCCGGATAAGGAGACGATGCAAAGAAAACGAAATGAGGGGTTTATGAAAAAAAGTAATTCTTGGGGTTGCAGCGGGCACCATTTTGGACGTCGCGCTTTTCTCCGAATAGGCTCTTTGAGTTTCCTCGGGATCGGCTTGAGTCACTACCTTGCGCTGAAGGATGCCATGGCCGCAGTAGGGGGCGTCGATCAGAAGGCAAAGGCCCAGTCGTGCATCTTGGTTTGGCTGGACGGCGGACCAAGTCAGATGGACACGTGGGACCCCAAGCCCAACAGTTCGTTTAGGCCGATTCCCACCAACGTTCCCGGGATTCAAATTTCCGAGTTGCTGCCTCAACTGGCCAAGCAGATGGATAAACTGGCTATTATCCGCTCGCTCCACACCGAAGAAAACGATCACGCGCAAGGTAGCCATTATGTCGCAACGGGGCACAGGCCCAACCCTGCTATGAAGTTTCCCAGTTTTGGCTCGATTGTTACCAAAGAGATGGGCCCTCGCAACAATGTTCCGCCTCATGTGATCGTTCCGCCAATGCCGAAAGGGGTGAGGTTTGATGAATATTTCAAGGGGCACTTCATTGGCTCCGAGTACGATCCGATGATCATACCGGATCCCAGCAAGGAGGACTTTAAAGTACCTGATCTGAGCCTCCCCCAATCTCTATCGATGAAGGTGCTTGAAGACCGGCGGTCCTTTCTCCGTCTAGTCGATCGCGTTTATCGCCAGAAGGTGCAGATTGCTGAGTTTTCTCACGTGGATATTTTTGTGGAACAGGCTTGGAATATCCTTCTTTCTCCTGCGGTCCGGGAAGCATTCGATCTTTCAAAGGAGTCCGAAAGGACAAAAGAGGCCTATGGTCACGATAGTCCTGGTCAGAGCTTACTCCTGGCGCGGCGACTGGTAGAAGCGGGTAGCCGGTTGGTGACGGCTGGAGGCTACAGATCTCAGGCTTGGGACACTCACACAGATAACGACAAAAGGCACCGGGAGGACCTCGGACCAAACCTGGATCGCTCCCTTTCAGCGCTGTTGGAGGATCTCAACCAGAGAGGACTGCTGGAGTCGACAGTGGTCATTGTACTGGGTGAGTTCGGTCGGAGCCCACATATTAACCCGGAAAACGGGCGCGATCATTGGCCGCAGTGCTGGTCAACGGTCTTGGGAGGCGGTGGCATTCGCGGTGGGCAGGTTGTCGGTGCCAGTGATGAAAGGGGCGCCTATGTGGCCGAACGTATGGTGTCAATGGGAGACATCTTCGCCACCATCTATAAAGCTTTGGGGATCGATTGGCGTAAAGAATACATGCATCCAATAGGTCGCCCCATCAAAATCGCGAACTCGCTTAAAGACAAGACAGGAGAGCCAATTAAGGAGCTGATTTAGCCATTCAATTCGTCCAATCTCATAACCAGAATTCAAGCCCCTTTGCATGGACTGCAACTGCCGATGCGATGCTTGAAGAAATTAGCAGACTTTGTGAACTTATCTCTGGGACAGGAGAATAGCCGGATAGGCCACAAGTTGGGGTACAGGCAGTCGATGGGGAATTGATGACAGGGGAGCCTGCTTCCAGTTTCCCAAAAACCACGGCCGATAGGCTACGCCAAGCCTAGTTGGGCTCTGAGGGTTTAGGTGAAGAAAGTCAGTCGGCGCAATTTTCTGAACAGATATGCCGGGTTGGGAGTCACCGGCATCGCGCTGGGGTCCATTACGCGCCCGGGCTGGGCAGAAACTAAGCCGGCTACTCGGATGCGGAGTCTAGAAGGTTCGCACCGAGTATGGGCCATCTGGCGGACTCCAGGACGGTTCACGAAGAACCCGGATTTGATCCGGTCCCCATCTGGGAAGATGACGCTGGTTTTCAACGACGCCGATCAACACTGGCCTCAAGAGATTAGTCGAATTACGACACTAGAGAGCACCGACAACGGCAAAACATGGGGTGATCCTCGGGTTGTCGCGGAAGCTGACGTGCGAAATGGGGAAGAGCGCTGGGTCACACCACGGCTTAGCCGTCTGAAGAGCGGGCGGCTGGTCATTGTCTGCGATCACGATGATTACATGCACATGCACGAAGACCAGCCTTCGGGAATCTGGATCTGGTTCAGTGATGATGAAGGCCGTACTTGGTCCAAACCGCGTCTCACAGGGGTTCCCGGAATCGAACCAGATCGCGTCATAGAGCTGGACGACGGCACGTTGCTCATGGGAGCGCAGATGGTATTTCGCGATAACTACAAGCTGGCTGAGTTCATAATGCGCTCAACCGATGGAGGGCGGACCTGGAAGGACTTGGTGGTCATTGCCAAAGATCGGGTCCATAACCATTGCGAGGGAGCGATCGCGAAACTCTCCAATGGTTCGTTGGCCTGTGTGATGAGAGAGAATAATCATAATGGTTATCCCTCGCATGTCAGTTTTTCTTACGATTGGGGTAAAAGCTGGACCCATCCTCGACCGCTTCCCTTCGCTGGAGACCGCCCTTACGCGAAGGAATTGTCAGACGGTCGCGTTCTCGTCACATACCGCAATCAAGCTGGTAACCGCGGCACGCACGCCTGGGTGGGCGACCTGAGCAGGGATATTGGCTACCAAATTGCCGGCGTGCATTACGGCGATCACGTCACTCTTGAGCCTGAGGCTTTACACATTCACGACAGGCCGAATGCCGAAACCCGTTATCTTCTGATGCCCCCTGAGGATTTCCGCAGTGGCATCTTGTTCGAGGCGGGTGTCCGAGTAGACGGTCCCGCTGATCGGGTGTTGGCCACGCTGAATGTCAGCCGTTTGGGTCTCCGGGTGGACCTATTGCGCCACGAAATCTGGTGTGACTTCAGGCGTGGGGGGATGATGAATCCGGCCCATCCTGATCGGCCTCGCTCTGATGCTCGTCACAGTGTTGATATGACGAAATATCACACCATTCGGCTAGAAGCCAGAAAAGGCAGAATGTGGGTAGCAGTGGATGGAGAACGCGTGATTCATGGGGTGATGATTCAGGAATGGCCGCTTGAGCAAACCTGGTTCGGGCGTCTAGTCGGTAGTGCCGGTGATGCCTGGTTTCGGCATGTGAGCTACCACGCACAGAACGAGTCCGAACCGGAGTTCGTGTGGAACTGGCAAGCGGCGCTCGGTCGCTATCCAGATCAATATCAGATCGACCACATGCTCGAAGTACGTGCGAATCCACCGGTCCCTGGCAAACGACCGGACAACGGATACTCTTCATGGGTTGAATTGCCGGACGGTTCCATCTACATGGTTGACTACACTAACGAAGGCGACCGACCTCCCGTTGGGCACCTCTATGCCGCCCACTTCACGTTGGAGGACTTTGAGCGGCGGTAGAGATCTCCGCTTCTATGGGAAAGGCGGGTCCTCCACCAAGATCAACCAGTGAGAGTCACGCCAGCGCCGAATTTTACCACTGTGCTGCGTAAAATCTTCTCATCGTTCTTGCCCCTTCTTAATGAGTTTGGGTTCCTCTCTCTTCAACTCTCTGCGAACACACTGGCAATGATATAATTCTACATTTCCCATCAGTGCTGTCCGGGGAAAGTCGCGCCATCGGACGGTAAGTCTCGACCGTTCAATGTCTTATGGCCTGTTTTGCCCGGGAACGATTTGAAATCCCGAGGCCGCAAATGGTCGCCTGAACGGAGCATCCGGACGCGGCACAATGAGGGATGAACCTTGGCCGTACGGTTTTCTCCCAACTGATCGAGCACCTACCGAGCAAAGAGTTTCAGAAATGTGTATCGCGCTACCGCGGCGATTCCTATCTGAAAAGTTTCTCCTGCTGGGATCAGTTTCTTGCGATGGCATTCGCCCAGCTGACCTATCGGGCAAGCCTCCGCGACATCGAGACGTGCCTGCGTTCGATGCACGGCAAACTCTACCACATGGGATTCCGCGGCAGGGTAGCGCGCTCGACACTGGCCGACGCGAACGAGTCGCGCGACTGGCGGATCTACGCGGACTTCGCGCAGGTCTTGATTGGCATGGCACGGCCGTTATATGCCCACGACCCGATCGGTGTGGACTTGGACCAGACTCTGTACGCTCTCGACTCGACAACAATCGACCTCTGCCTGTCGCTGTTTCCGTGGGCGAGATTCCGCAAGCAAAAAGCCGCCGTGAAGATGCACACGCTGCTGGATCTGCACGGCAATATTCCCACGTTCATCCGCATTACTGGAGGCAAAGTGCACGACATCAACATCCTCGACGAGATCGGCCCGGAGGCCGGCGCGTTCTACGTCATGGATCGGGCCTACGTCGATTTCGAACGCCTCTTCGTGTTCACTCTCTGCTCGTCGTTCTTCGTCGTGCGAACCAAGAAGAACATCTTGCTCCAACGGCGCTACTCGCATCCCGTCGACAAATCCACGGGCTTGCGCTCGGATCAGACCGTCATACTGGCTGCCATCGAATCGGCCCAAGCCTATCCCGACCCGTTGCGGAGGGTCAGTTACTTCGACGCCCGGACGAACAAGCGGCTGAAGTTTCTGACCAACAACTTCGCGCTCCCGGCGCTGACCATCGCCCACATCTACAAGTCGCGTTGGCAGATTGAGTTGTTCTTCAAGTGGATCAAGCAACATCTGCGAATCAACTCGTTTTACGGCACCAGCGAGAACGCCGTCAAGACGCAGATCTGGATCGCTGTCTCGATTTACGTGCTCATCGCCATCGTCCGGAAACGCCTCGGGCTGGAAGCGAGTCTTTACCAGATTCTACAGATTCTCAGCGTTACGCAATTCGAAAAAATGCCCCTTTTACAGGCACTCCAGCCATCCGACTCCCCAAACGAATCCCCCTATGACCCCAACCAATTGATTCTATTCGACTTTTAACCGGACAGCAGTGATTTCCCATATCGAACTGCGGGCGACCAAACAACGCACTGTCCATGTCCACAGTCGAGGCGAAGGAGCGTTCGGGCTGGGCAAGCTGGAGAAATCGAACGGACAAAATCTTGGAAACCTTTTTTCCCTACGTATCATGATATTCATGCTCGAGAGCACGGCCCCGACGCACAGGCCAGAATCGTTACGATGGGACACAGCGACTCGCTGATAGACTGTTTCAAGCCCAATCACCGTAACTCGCGACATGGAATTGAAAGGTACTCTGCGGTTGCCGCACGCCTCAAGCCGTCGCCGCTTCCTCAAATGTCTGGGGGGAACCACCGGCTGTGCGGCTCTCGCCACCACGGGAACCCGGGCTGGAGCTACCCAAGCCGCCCCGACGCAATCCGGCGAGATCAAGATTGCCTCGGTGCGCGCCTACCCGGTGCGCCTATGGTCGCGGCCCGATCAGGGACGATTGCCCAAGTTTACGTCGGACTTCGACCCTCGGCGCCGGCGCTACACGGGGCCCTTTTCCCAGCTCGTTAGCGCCATCATCGTTGTCATCAAAACCGACCAGGGCATTACCGGGTTCGGACTCGGCGCGGGAGGCACGGTCGCCGCGGAGATCATCCACGGTCATCTCCGGAACTTGCTTGTCGGAACCGACCCTCGAAACATTGAGCTGCTTTGGGATCAGATGTACACGTCGGGCCAATTCTACGGGCGCCGCGGCGTCTTCGTCATGGCCCTCAGCGGCATTGACAATGCACTATGGGACATTGCCGGCAAGTACGCGGGTCAGCCTGTGTATCGCATGATCGGTGGAACGACGAAGGAGAAGGTCCCCGCCTACTACACGAGCTCGAACCCCAAGGCCGGCCTCGAGCTGGGTTTTCGCCACTTCAAGATGGGCATGCGTATCGGGGTCGACCAAGGCAGTGAAGGCAAGAAGCGCATCGTTGAGACGCTGACCGAAGCGCGCAAGACCATAGGGTCCGAAAACTCGCTGATGATCGACTGCATCGGGCGCTGGGACGACGTCGACTATACGATCGAGATGGCCAAGCGACTCGAGGAAGTGCGGCTTTACTGGATCGAAGAACCGCTATCGCCCGACAACGTGATGGGCTACGCAAAGCTGGTCCGGGAAGTGAAAAGCACGCGCATTGCGAGCGGCGAGCACGAATATACGCGCTTCGGCTTCGCCGACCTGCTGCGCCACAATGCCGTCGAGATTCTGCAACCCGACATCACCTGGTCCGGCGGGCTGACGTCGCTGCGGCGCATCGCGGCCATGGCGGCCGAGCACGACCTGCCGATCATCCCGCACCGCGGCGGCAGTCTCTACGGGCTCAGCTTGGTTCTCTCGACTCCGCACTGCCCGTTGGCGGAGAGCTTCGGCACCGGGGATACCGGCACCGATCTTATGAACGCGATGAGCGCCCCCTTTGAGAACGGCTACTACTATCCGTCCAACAAACCGGGTTTTGGAACCGAGGTCACCGAGGAATTGGTGAAGAATCACAGTGTATAGGAGGAATGGTACGCGCACGACGCGTGGTGCTGGACAGGCAAGAGTGCCCGTCCCCACTCCGAAGAAATGAACATCATGACCGCAACAACGTTCGTTCGCGGGTCCGAGCCCCTTCCAACGTGGCGAAGGCATAGATTGTCCGGGAACCGCGAGGAACCAAAGGAATGTTCGAGGCACCCGCTGATGATCGGCCGAGAAGAGGCAACCGTGTCGAGAAGATTGCTCGCACCGGATTGTGGCTAGCCTGACAGATTTCGTGTATTTCGGAGGGTAATAGTTGGAGTTTATGCGGCGACGTGATTTCCTACGCACTATCGGCTTTGGCGGAGCATGCCTATTTTCTAAAGAGAGCTTCCAAGCGAAGCCGGGCCCTACTCGTCCCAATATCCTGTTGATTATGGCCGACGATCTCGGATTCTCAGATTTGGGGTCCTACGGATCCGAGATTGCGACGCCGAACTTGGACAGACTTGCCCACACAGGAATGCGTTTTACCCAGTTTTATAACGCGGCGCGGTGTTGTCCCTCCCGGGCCTCGCTCATGACTGGTCTTTATCCTCACCGGACCGGACTCGGCCACATGTGGCGCGACTTTGGGCTGCCTGCCTACCGTGGCCATCTAAACGACCGTTGTGTCACCATTGCAGAGCTACTTCGAGCAGCCGGATATCGGACGTACATGTCAGGCAAGTGGCATCTCGGCACTGCAAAAGAACACCTTCCCAATGCTAGAGGTTTCGAGCGGTTTTTCGGCACGACTAGGGGAGGTGGAAGCTATTTCCGGCCGCCGGATTTGACTCTAGATGGTGGACCGATCGAGCCTGCGGAGGGCTTTTACTATACAGATGCGATCGCCGACTGGGCTATCCGGTTCCTGCAAGATCATCCGAGAGGAGCGACTCCGTTTTTCCTCTATGTTGCTTTCACGGCTCCTCATTTTCCACTTCACGCTCTTCCCGAGGATATCGCCAAATACCGGGATGCATACAGCTTGGGTTGGGATGCAGTGAGACGAGCCCGTCATGCGCGCATGATCGAACTCGGCATTATAGACGAACGCTGGCGCTCGGCCCCGCGCGATGAATATGCCAGCGCATGGGAAACTACATCGGACAAAGCTGCACAAGATCTGGCGATGGCTGTGTACGCAGCACAGGTGGAGAGTATGGACCGAGCCATTGGTCGCATCCTCCGGGCGATCCGGGCGATGGGGGTCAAAAACAATACCTTGGTGTTGTTTCTTTCCGATAACGGTGGCTGTGCCGAAGCCATCGATCGGGGGAAGGCTGATTCTCCAGCGGGAACTCCGGGATCCTTCAAGAGCTATGGCCTTCCGTGGGCTCAGGCAAGCAATACTCCTTTCCGGCTCTATAAACACTGGGTGCACGAGGGCGGAATCGCGACACCTCTGATTGTGTACTGGCCTGCTGTCATGCGGCAGGCAAACAGGGTCACGCACCAAGTCGGTCACATCATCGACATCCTTCCAACCTGCTTGGAAGCCGCGGGAGTCGAGTACCCTACTTCATTCCAGGAGCACGGTATTCTTCCCGCCGAAGGAAACAGTCTCCTGCCGGTTCTTCGAGGGGGATCGCGACCCGGACAGGGATCTCTATATTGGGAGCACGAAGGGAATCGGGCCGTACGAGAAGGAAAGTGGAAACTGGTTGCGGGGTTTCGTCAGGACTGGGAGTTGTATGATCTGGAGACTGACCGGACGGAGACCAGAGATCTGGCATCCAAGTTTCCAGATCAGGTAAGACGTCTGGCAGACCTTTATGAAGAGTGGGCAAAGCGAAACCAGGTTGTGTCATGGACAGAGGAGTGGGAAAAGAAATTCGGAATACCCAAGTAAGTAGAACAGACCTTGGAGAAACTTGATAGATTTGCGAGAAGTGCAAATTTCTTAAACTAAGAACACGAAGCGACGATGGCCCTAGGCGTCACCTTAATCGTGTACCAGTGCTGTCCGGGGAAAGTCGCGCCATCGGACGGTAAGTCTCGACCGTTCAATGTCTTATGGCCTGTTTTGCCCGGGAACGATTTGAAATCCCGAGGCCGCAAATGGTCGCCTGAACGGAGCATCCGGACGCGGCACAATGAGGGATGAACCTTGGCCGTACGGTTTTCTCCCAACTGATCGAGCACCTACCGAGCAAAGAGTTTCAGAAATGTGTATCGCGCTACCGCGGCGATTCCTATCTGAAAAGTTTCTCCTGCTGGGATCAGTTTCTTGCGATGGCATTCGCCCAGCTGACCTATCGGGCAAGCCTCCGCGACATCGAGACGTGCCTGCGTTCGATGCACGGCAAACTCTACCACATGGGATTCCGCGGCAGGGTAGCGCGCTCGACACTGGCCGACGCGAACGAGTCGCGCGACTGGCGGATCTACGCGGACTTCGCGCAGGTCTTGATTGGCATGGCACGGCCGTTATATGCCCACGACCCGATCGGTGTGGACTTGGACCAGACTCTGTACGCTCTCGACTCGACAACAATCGACCTCTGCCTGTCGCTGTTTCCGTGGGCGAGATTCCGCAAGCAAAAAGCCGCCGTGAAGATGCACACGCTGCTGGATCTGCACGGCAATATTCCCACGTTCATCCGCATTACTGGAGGCAAAGTGCACGACATCAACATCCTCGACGAGATCGGCCCGGAGGCCGGCGCGTTCTACGTCATGGATCGGGCCTACGTCGATTTCGAACGCCTCTTCGTGTTCACTCTCTGCTCGTCGTTCTTCGTCGTGCGAACCAAGAAGAACATCTTGCTCCAACGGCGCTACTCGCATCCCGTCGACAAATCCACGGGCTTGCGCTCGGATCAGACCGTCATACTGGCTGCCATCGAATCGGCCCAAGCCTATCCCGACCCGTTGCGGAGGGTCAGTTACTTCGACGCCCGGACGAACAAGCGGCTGAAGTTTCTGACCAACAACTTCGCGCTCCCGGCGCTGACCATCGCCCACATCTACAAGTCGCGTTGGCAGATTGAGTTGTTCTTCAAGTGGATCAAGCAACATCTGCGAATCAACTCGTTTTACGGCACCAGCGAGAACGCCGTCAAGACGCAGATCTGGATCGCTGTCTCGATTTACGTGCTCATCGCCATCGTCCGGAAACGCCTCGGGCTGGAAGCGAGTCTTTACCAGATTCTACAGATTCTCAGCGTTACGCAATTCGAAAAAATGCCCCTTTTACAGGCACTCCAGCCATCCGACTCCCCAAACGAATCCCCCTATGACCCCAACCAATTGATTCTATTCGACTTTTAACCGGACAGCAGTGATCGTGTACATACCGCGGTCGAAGGCCCAGTCGCCACCTGCCTCGACCTCATTGGAGGAGGCAGTGAGCTCGGCCTCAAACTGGTCGAAGTTCTTCTGATCTGGAATTTCCGTTTTGGCCATCCCGCGATGGTCAGGATACTCCGATCCGCGGCTCGGGTGCAAGGTCTTCGTCTTCCTCTCACGATCGATGCTCCGTTCGCTCCCGTTTGGGTCGCTGAATGCCGCTCGATCGCCGCGTTCCAGCTCGCTGGAGGGCTTTTCGCCGACACGGCTCCGAGTAGTTCCCTCTTCAGCAACCCAGCGTCTCTTCTCCGTCGCAGCCGTCGCCCGTTACCCGCCTGGCACAGGCAGCGCCCAGATCCGCCCCAGCATCTCAGCGAACAGCTTGCGGTTGAGATGCCCCTCGGCCAACAGCAGCCAGTAATAGCGGGCATGCTTGACCAGCCGTCCTCCGGTTTTCATCAACCGATGCTGCAAGCTCGTCAGCGACCAGTTCTTGATCCTCTGCGCCAGCCCCAGCCGCCGCCACAGGTTCCCCAGGTTGTAGGCCAACACGCTCAACTGCAAA
The DNA here is from genome assembly GCA_965248205.1 of Bryobacterales bacterium. GTDB lineage: Bacteria > Acidobacteriota > Terriglobia > Bryobacterales > UBA6623. The sequence continues at coordinate 2,267,085 of CBDFIS010000006.1, read as the reverse complement.
CGCACCTCGTTTGCCCGGAAACGATGACAGGACAGCCGTGTCCAGTGGGTTGCCTGCTTGCCTTCCTTGATCCATTGCTCGGCCGTGCCGCGCTTGTTGTAGAAGCGCACCAGCGACCGACTGGGCAAGCTCATGCTCGTGACGATGAACCCGACGCGAGGAAACAACTCGCCTTGGTGGTGCTCAACCTTGGCCACAACCCGCCGAGGCTTCGACCAACTCGCGGCCTGATAGCGGAAGCTCTTGTAGCGCACTAGTGGCTTCAGGCTCGGCCTGCCCGGCGGACGGAACAGAATCTCTTCGATCTCCAACTCCAGGTTCTTGTTTGCTGGGATGCGAATGACGTAGTCCACTCCGCGATCCTCCAACGCCTCGTAGATCTCCGGCTTGGCGAAGGCGGCGTCGGCGCGGAACGTCACTTGCTTGCCTTCTCCCTGTTGGCGCTCGATCTCGGGCAGCAGCAGTTCGTCCCAGTCCTCGGCGCTGGACACGTTACCCGCTCGCAGCTTCGCCGCCAGACAATCACCGTGCTGGTTGAACAGCAACAGCGGGTGGTAGCAGGTGGACTCGAAATGGCCGTTGTAAGCGCTGCCTTCCTGCTGACCGTGGACCGGGCTTTCCGTGGAGTCCATATCGAGCACGACACGCTCGGACTCGTCCTGCGCTTGGGCTTGAGCGACCAACTCGCGGTTCACCGCCATCAGCCCAAGCAGGTTCTCTTCACTGGCCAGCAGCTCTGCCTCAAAGCTTTGTAGACGCGACGTAAGCGCCCCGCCGCGATCCCAGTTCTTCTTCGAGCCGATCAGACGAAAAGTCGGGTCAGCCGAGACACGGGCAGCATCGTTGAGATCCTCGTAGCCGGCGAGGCGGCTGTAGACCGATTGCCGCACCAGGTCGGCCAGTGGGAACTTCTTGTTTGTGCCTTGCCGCGAATCCGTCAGATGCTCGTCGATCAGCTTGCCCAGTCCGAGCCGCTCGTCCAGTTCCCGAATGAGAATCAGGCCACCATCCGAGGTGACGCGCGATCCTTGGAAATCGACTTTCAGAAATCCGTTGAAGGTGAGCTGAAACGGCTTGTTTTCTTTTTCACCCATTGGGTGTTGGCCTCCGTGCGTCCTGACAGGGCTTGAACCCCTATAAATAAAGACGCTGAAGGCCGCTGCAAGGTCGGGATGCCGAAATCAAATTGGAAATGCGGGCTGATACCACTTCCCGAGTGAGTCCCCGCCAGCTCGTTGGGTGGCTTCGCTACTGTATCGTCGGCCCAGAAGCTCATAACGCTTGCTGCGCTGGCGGCGTTGAGGGCTGCGATATACTCCTCTCGCAGCTTGTTGATGGTCTCGACGTTGGCTGTGGTACCGATGGCCTGGGGCTTCAGCGGCTCGGCGCAGGCTGGCAAGTGGTGAAGGCTCCCACCAGGGGGAGCAGCGCTATGCCCCAGTGGAATCTCGTTTCCTTCATAGCTCGGCTCAGCTGTCGGTGTCGGACGGCTCACGTTCGTGGGGTGCGGGAGGCGCGCAGAAGGATGGGTGGGCCTAATGCGGTGGGCAACCCCCCGCGCCCGCTGACCGGGTGCCGCTCTGGTTTCGGCGGCATCTCGGAAGGAGGATTGTGTCCACACCGCAAAGCCGGTTGTGGACCGCAGAGGATCCTCCTGACAAATAAGACGATTACCGCAAGGCTTTTTACCTCGTACTTCGAGGGGCTTGAGAAAACTGGGGAAGCTTTTCCTGAAAACTGGGGAATCGACTAGTTGTGAGCGGCTGGGTTGCAAGGTGACGATGGTGGGTAGCATCTATCGCTTTCGATCAGGAGGTGGACGATGTGCTACTACTCCGCAGAAGGCGAGTCCCGGCCCGCCAAAGGAGATGAGGTTCTCGTCGTCAAAAGACAGCTTCATGAAACCAACTGGCTGGTTGATCCCGAGCATCCCTCAACGCCCGTTTGCCTCGGGGATGGTTGTCGAGTCGAGTTGCTCTATATTCCTCAACAGACGCAAAAGAAATTCCGGGTAGGCCTAGAGGCAAGAGCGACCTTCAAGCCTAGAGATTGGTGGCGACGAGACGTTCTTGTATTGGAGCAAGGCGCGGACTTATGCTTGCGGTCTCGCGGCTTGGGGTGGCCTCACCCTTCTGGAAATCAAGCCAGGAGGGTTTTGCGCGGTAGATTTAGTATTGAGTGCTAGAACCGCTCACCGAAATCGAGCTCCAGCGTGAATTGGCTATTCGCATCGGTTTCATATTGGTCCAGCGAGGGAGAGTATGTCTGGACTCGTAGCTGGTTCTTTTTGGGCACAAATGTGAGAATCCGTAACCAACCGTTGCCCCCGTTCTCCCTGGCCTGGTAGTCAGCCAAGAGCTCCAAAACAGGCTGGCCGGCATTATTGGTCGAGACTTGATGCCATTCGCCGCCGGCCGAGGACAAGTGGCCGCACAGCACCATGAAGATCTGCGCATGTTTCTTGATCAGCTTGTTCCAGACCGCCTCGCCGGAATTGCCGACATCCTTGCGGTAATACTCCTCTTGCGTGCGGCTCTTGGTGACGTCGCTCATGTAGATATGGGTCGAGACGATCGCAGGTGTTCCTGGGTGACGCTCGAGGACGCCTTCGACCCACGCGATAGCCTCGTCGGGTACATCGGCTTCAAGATGACAAATCAGGAACTGCGTGCCACCTCCGATAAACAACTGGTAAGAGTTCAATTCATTCGGCGAACTTCCTCCGTACCAAGACTTGCCATCAAAGCGCTGCGGGCCAAAGGTTTGTCGAAATGCGCCGGCCCGACCCGGCGGCTCGCCCAGATCGTAATCGTGGTTGCCGATGGCAACGCCCCACGGCACAATCCCATTGAGCCGTGAAAACGCTTCCTCGGCGACCTTCCATTCGCTGGGTGCCGCGTCGCCGTTTTGCACAATGTCTCCCACCTGGGTCACGAAGACGATATTCTCCTTTTCGACGTTCTGCCGAACCCACTCCGTTTGATCGTGAAAGTACTTGGGGTATTTTTCGGCATAGTACTGAGTGTCCGGCAACATGACGATCGTAAACGGTTCTTTGTCTGCCGCAGGGCCGCATCCGAGTCCCAACAGCGCGGCAACCAGAAGAAGACATAGCAAGAGGCGCGATTTCAGGTTCATGTCACTCTATGTTGCCAAAGTTGGTGCCACGGCGGGGCCTGACGGTAACTTCAGTGAAACATTCCGCCCCGTTTCAGATAGAGCGCTCGCGGTAGGGTCGGGAACTGGCGCGGTGGCTCGTAGGCCTCGCAACCACTCCTCGAGCCCTTCCGATTCGACAATCACCTCGCCTTCCCTTCTTCGAAAACCTGTCCGAAGTGAGGGCCCTTCCCTCGGCCGGCGTTACCCGGCTTCGGAGGTACCGTGGCCCTCTCCGACGCCCAAGCGGACCGTCGCCCCTACCGACGACGTTCGGGTGCGCGACTGGTGATCTGCGCCGTTGGGGCGCACATGGAAATCCTGGGTTGGAGCATTTTCCAATCCAAGAATGAGCCTGAAGAGGAGGATCGGAAGGGCGGTGCCGCTGGGGTTCTCCTTTCCAGCGGGCTAGCAGGGCGAGCTTGGCTTTCTGCATCCGCTGGGCGAAGCCCTGCAGGCGGAAGGGGAACTGGTGCAGCATCACTTCCAGCACTGGCATCAGGTGCCGCTCCGAAATCGTCTCGACGCAGCCGACGACCTGTCACTGCTGATCGTCATTCACCAGCAGCTTGTACCCTCTCGCCCAACTCACTTTCAGGCAGGCTTCATGGTCGCCGCCCTCGTCAGCCTCATCGTCTTCACTGCGATTATTACGGCTCTCCAAATTTCTTGGCGCGGCAAACGTGACCAACCCGACTAGGTCCCCCTCCACCATCTCAAAGAACTTCGGGACATCTATGTAGCGACCCCACCCCCTTATGAAAAGAGTCTCTAACAAAACCTCCCTTTGATCGCGACCACCGTATTGGTCGACTAGTCTCGACTCGATATGAGGTCGTTAGAGCTAGTCCCTGACGGTTTGTGGCAAGTCATTCAAGGGCTTCTTACTCCCGAACCGGCAAAACCCCACGGTGGAAGACCGCGCATCCCAGACCGCGCCTGTCTAACCGGCATTCTCTTCGTGCTCCGCAGCGGTATTCCCTGGGAGATGTTGCCTCATGAGATGGGTTGCGGGTCAGGTATGACCTGCTGGCGTCGCCTGCGCGACTGGCAGGCAGCCGGGATCTGGGGGCAGATGCACTTTATTTCGCTGGATTGGCTGGCTCGTGATGGCCGGATTGAATGGGCTCAGGTGGTCATCGACAGCAGTTCGGTAAGGGCGGTCTTCGCAGGCACACAGAGTGGACCTAACCCTACGGACCGGCGCAAGCCAGGCAGCAAACGCCACCTGATCTGTGACGGCCGGGGCGTTCCACTGGCTATCCAGCTCACTGGAGCGAACCGTCATGATTCGATTCGGGGCAGCTCGGGTGTATACTGTGGCCGTGCCAGTGCGAAAACAGAAATCCTGGGTGAGACTGCCCGTAAATATCGTTGTTTGCCTTGTCGCCATCCAATTCAGCCCCGCAGCCGAGCCAGTTTCGCCACCGATTCGCGTCGCGGATGTGATTGGCGGACACGTACATCCGGCGATTGGTGTCACGGGGAGCGGCGACCTCCTGGCGGTGTACAACAAGAGCGGTGGAGGAGGCAAAGAGTTACTGTTGTGCCGTTCGCGCGACGGCGGGCGAACTTGGTCGTCGCCGGCCGCGGTTCCAGTCATCAAAGATTGTTCGATTTATCCCGGTTCATTGACCACTCTGCGCGACGGGCGGGTTGTGTTGCACTGGTCGTGCTACCGCCACGAAGGCGTCGGGAACGAGTCGGAGGATCCCAAATACCGTCGGCCCCCGGGGGGCAAAGCCACAGTCGCAGCATATCGACGCTGGCGCGTGCCGCAGTTTTGCATCAGTGCGGATGAGGGCAAAACATGGAGCCAGTCGCGCGATCTGCCGATCGACGACTACACAAACCACAGTTGCTTGCGGCATCCGATCCTCGAACTCAATGACGGCCAATGGGTCTGTCCGCTGTACGATCGCACGATCCGTTACAATCCGCGCACGGATACGATCACGAAATTCGGGGACGGTCGCAACCACGGCATGGTTCCGATTGTGCGAACGTCAAAGGGAACGATCATCAGCGGCGCGCCGCAAGCCGATGCGCCGGCGGGAGTGGTGGGCCCGCCTGGAAAGACAGTTCGAGGTCTCCGTTCGACCGACGGCGGCAAGACGTGGCAAGCTTTGCACGCGCTGCCGTATTTCGGTGTGGCCGGTTACGACCTGACCGTGCTTGAAAACGGCTGGATCGTCCTGACCTCGATCGTGTACGGCGTGGGCCGCGACGGTGAGTGGAGTTACGAGTTGATCGTCTCGCGCGACGACGGTCTCACTTGGGACCATCGCAACGCTGTAGAAATCTACAATCCCGCCCGTCGCATCAAGGGTCGCGGTTGGCCGCGTACCGTCCAGATTGACAATCGGACGCTCGGCACACTGTTCTACGATCTTGACGCGAATCAAGCGGGTGGTCCAGGCTTGTTTTTTGTGCGCACTCCGGTGACGGTGTTGGAGCAGGACGAAAATTGAACCCGGAAGGCATTGTCAAGTTAACGGCGGTCGGCGACAATCGGCTCATGAAATCGCTGTATCGACGCCACCGCCGCTTTCCACCCGAGATCATCTGCCAGGCCGTTTGGCTGTACCATCGGTTCACGCTGAGCTTCCGCGATGTCGAGGACCTTCTCGCGGAGCGGGGCATCACCGTATCCTACGAAGGCATTCGATCCTGGTGCCGGAAGTTTGGACCAGAGTATGCTCGGACTCTGAAGGCCCCCAAATGCTCGAAGGCACCTACGGCCACTATATTTGGCGGGCGGCGGCCTTCGGCGGTAAGGCCTATCTGTGCGGCCGTCGGAAGCACGAGTTCGCCGAGACCAAGACCCGGGAGGAGCGCGACCCACTTGTGGAATCAGTTTTGCTCGAAAGCGACGACGGACTTATTTGGCGGAAGATCGGGCTGTTTCAGGAGAGCTACGGGAATGAGACAGCCTTCCTGTTCGAGCCCGACGGCTCGATCCTCGCCGTGGCCCGCGGCCTCGGTCGACGCAGCGCCCAACTGGTACGGGCGCGGCCCCCTTATCACGAGTGGACGCGGACCGATCTGGGACGCTACATCGGCGGGCCACTGCTGGCTAGGTGGGGATCACGCTACCTTGTCGGGGGCCGCAAGCTGACCGAGGCGGGCCCGCGGATGGCGCTCTCCTGGCTTGCCCAAGATCTAAGGTTCTGACTGTAGGCAGGAATATTCTCGCTCCGGTCGATCACCCTGACCGAGGTGCCGTTGGCTATGCTCGGATCGAGGATGGGGAATGCAGTAGGAAACTGTTGCGGGAACTCCCCCTCCCAGTTAAACGCGGGCGTGATGCCACTATCCAGGGTCTGGGGGTTTAGCGTAGTGTTCCAGCCGGGTGTGGGAATTTGGAACGTTGGCTTCGTCCAAAACGGCAAAGTGGAAAGGCTGTAGCTGGCCCGGATAACCGTTTTGGGGTTCAAGCGGTAGGCCAAACCAAAATGCGGCGAGAAAGCCTTGTAGTACGTATCGTTGATGTTGCGTATCCCGTTTCGCCCCGCGCCCTCGCCATAGAACTCGATCCCCCCCAGAAATCCGTCCGCGCGCGGATTTGGGATGGTGGGATTAAAGGCGCCAATCTTGCCCTGTTTCGCGCAAAGGGGCTGAAAAATATTCCACCGCAACCCCGCCGTCACGGTCCATTTGTTGTTCAGGCGCCACTGATCTTGGGCGTAGAAAGCCCACGCGGGCCGTATACTCGTTCGTGTCAATATCAGAAGTCACACTGGCGGTATCCACTTCGCCCAGCAAGAAGCTGGCATAACCCGCTCCGGTCGTCGGATCACCCGGCAGTCAACGGCTGCCCGACGGCGCAAACAGGCTGTATTCGCACGCACGGCTCCCGCCAGTAAGTATAGCCACTGAATTCCATACTTACTGCTCCTTTGATCCTAAGGTCAGACAAGTCCCATAGGCGCTACGACCCGTATTGACAGCCGCCGATACCCCCTGTATCTTATTGTAAGGTACTTATCTCTCAGGGCACAAAGGAGTTGTGAAGTGGCCGACGGTTCCGAGCACAGCTATCGGAACGTCTCTGTCCTAACGCGCTGGGCGCTGGCTCTGCTCGTGGGGGGGTCGGTTTCGGCTCAGCAACCCGCCAACAGTCCGAGCACTTCGAACCCTTCCGCAACAGCCGTGGGCGTCAGGCTGTTTACCGAGCACATCCGGCCTCTGTTCGACCAACACTGCCTGGCCTGCCACTCGGGTTCCACCAAAGAGGGCGGGCTTGACCTCAGCACTCGCGACGGCTTGCAAGCGGGAGGCAGCCGCGGTGCGGCAGCGGTTCCCGGCCAGGGGAAGGACAGTCTGCTCTACAAGGTCATGACGCATGCGCGGGAACCGGCGATGCCATTCCAAGGGGAAAAACTCCCTGCCGAGACGGCTGCCCTCGTCGCCCTGTGGATCGATCTCGGGGCGCCTTACGGCCCTCTTGCCTCCGCCGCCACCACGGTTACGGATGTTTCTCCCGACCGTGACTCTCCTGCTTCCGGCGACGTCTTCGCGAAGGTCCGCACCACTTTAGAGACCAAGTGCCTGAAGTGTCATGGCGGCAAGTTCAGGCAGGCCGGTCTCGACCTTTCCTCGCGAGAAAAGCTGCTGAGGGGCAGCGATGAGCACGGCGATATCGTCATCCCCGGGAACCCTGCAGGCAGCCTGCTGGTCAAGAAGATCAAACACCAGCACGAGCCGGGCATGCCTTACCAAAGCGAGCAGCTTTCCGGCGAAGAGATCACCAAGATCGTCGCCTGGGTAGAGGCCGAGGCGCCGTACTCCGAGGAACTCCGATTCGACACTTCAACCGAGCAAAAAGCGTTCCTCCACGGCAGCGATCACTGGGCCTACCAGCCACCGCAGCGGCCGCCCGTGCCTGAAGTCAGGAACGAAGCCTGGGTCCGCAACCCCATCGACGCCTTTCTGGCCGCCGGACACGAGAAGCGCAATCTCCAACCCATGCCTGAGGCCGGCAAGCGCCTCCTGCTGCGACGTCTCTATTTGGATCTGACGGGTCTTCCACCAACGTCCGCCGAGATCCAGACGTTCTTGCACGACCGCTCCGGCAAAGCCTACGAGAAAACCGTCGATCGATTGCTCGACAGCCCGCAGTATGGCGAACGCTGGGGCCGGCACTGGATGGACGTGTGGCGCTACAGCGATTGGTACGGTCTGCGGGCGATGGGCAGTGTCCGGAGCAGCCAGCGGCACGTGTGGCACTGGCGCGATTGGATCATCGAGTCGCTCAACGAAGATAAGGGCTACGACCGCATGATCCTCGAAATGCTCGCCGGGGACGAGCTTGCTCCGACCGACCCCAAAACCCTGCGAGCCACCGGCTACCTCGTCCGAAGTTGGTTCGGTGCGAACCGCAACGTGTGGTTGCGGGAGACTGTTGAGCACACAGCAGCCGGATTCCTGGCCACGACGTTGAAATGCGCCCGCTGCCACGACCACAAGTTCGACCCCATCGCCCAAGAAGAGTACTACCGCTTCCGGGCGTTCTTTGAGCCCCACGATGTTCGCACCGACCGCTTACCCGGACAGCCGAACGTCCTTGAAGCCGGCATTCCGCGCGTCTTTGACTCCGAGCCTCGCGACGCAACCCGGCGCGGCCGGCGCGGCCCGGCCATTTACGCCCAAACCTATCGTTTCATCCAGGGCGATGAGAAGAACCCCGACAAAGATAACCCGCTCACCCCCGCTGTCCCGGAAATCCTGGGTGAGTTGGGAGAAGCGATCGAGCCGGTCGAATTACCGATCGAGGCCTACTATCCGTCGATCCAGCCGTTTGTTCAGCAGGACCTAATCGAGCAAGCGAGACAGGAGATCCGCAAGGCGGAAGCCGCGCTAGCTGAAGCCGAGCGAGACCTGGCCCTGGCCGAGCAGCGCGCAACAGCGCCGCAAGACGAGGAAGCCTTGCAAGCAGGGAGAAAGACCTTTGCGACCGAGGTCAAACCTCTCTTTGACAAGCACTGCGTCGTCTGCCACGGCCTTACCTTGGGGCGCAACGAGTTTCACCTGATCAGCTTCGATACGCTTCTTGAAGGCGGCATCAAGGACGGCCCCGGAATCATCCCGGGCAACAGCGCCAAGAGTCCCGTCATCCGGCGGCTGCGTGGAGAGACGGAGCCTCGCATGCCCACCGAAGCGGCCCCTCTGCCGAAGTCCGAAATCGACCGCATCGCGAGATGGATCGATGGCTTGCAGCCTGAAGAGCCGCAAGTCGCTTTACGAAAGGTGCAAGAAGCGCTTGCCCTGGTCGAGAAGAAGCTGGCCTGGCGCGAAGCGGCCCTGCCGGCGATGGAGGCCCGCGTTGCGGCAGACCGGGCCCGATACGCAGATCCGCCCGACCCTAAGGCAAAAGATGTCGCCAAGGCGGCACAGAAGGCGGAGCGAGCCGCTGAGTTGCTCAAGGCCGAGGCGAACTTGCTCGAGGCGCAACAAAAGCTTGCCGACGCCTTGCGCGCGCCTCCTTCGACCAACGAGACGTTGAAGAATACCCGGGAGAAGAGAGTCACCGTCGCGACCGGCCAGCTCAGCACCGCGCAGGAAGCGCTCGGCAAGGCGAAGAATGAATACTCGCCTGTAGGCGAGCTGTACCCGAAGAAAAGCACTGGACGCCGCACGGCGCTAGCCCGCTGGATGACGCGCAAGGATAACCCGCTCACCGCCCGAGTCGCTATCAACCACATTTGGATGCGCCATTTCGGAGAGCCGCTCGTGGCCTCGGTGGACGACTTCGGAGTGAGAGTGGCGCCACCCACTCAGCCGGAACTCTTCGACTGGCTCGCGGTCGAGTTCACGGCAAACAACTGGAGCATGAAGCACATCCATCGACTGATGGTCACCAGCAGCGCCTACCGCATGCAGTCATGGCCGACTGGACCGAACCATCCCAATCTCGCAATCGATTCTGAGAACCGTTATCTCTGGCGAATGAATCAGCGGCGCATGGAAGCCGAGATGGTACGCGACAGCGTCTTGTCGGTGGCAGGGGAGTTGGATCCAACCATCGGTGGGCCCGAGTTGGATCACTACACGGGTCAGAGGTCTCGCCGGCGCAGCCTGTACTTCACGCATACGCCGAACGAGAGCATGGTGTTTCTGAAGCTGTTTAACCAGGCCGACCCTTTCGGCTGCTACCGGCGTTACGAAAGCATCGTCCCCCAACAGGCCCTTGCCTTGTCGAACAGCGAAATGAGCTTCACCCAGTCGCACTTGCTCGCGCGCAAGCTCTCAGACAAGGTGGGTGACGACGCGGACGAATTCGTGGCGAATGCGTTCGAAAGAATTCTCGGGCGAGAGCCCTCGAAGGAGGAAGAGGCTGAGAGCTTGAAATACCTGCGGCAACAGGCACGCCTGTTGACGGATCCCAAGAAGCTGACGAGATTCGAGTGGGGCACGCCAGGCGAGGTACCGCCTTCGACGGATCCTTCTCTGAGGGCCCGCGAAAGCTTGGTGCACGTCTTGTTCAATCGGAATGAGTTTGTCACGATTCGCTAAGGTAGAGAGGAGCAGGCGGTCGAAAAGCCGCTTACAGGACAGTCGATGAAACGAAAAACGCAGTTGCCGGGCTGTTGTCGCGGCAGCGTCCACCGCAGGACCTTCCTTGCGGATCTCGGCATGGGTGTCACCGGCATGGCCCTGGGCGCCATGCTCCACCGTGACGGCATCGCAAAGCCCAAGACCGGCGACGAGATCTGGACGCCCCCCGACGGCAAGCCTCACTTTGCCCCCAAGGCCAAGAGCGTCATCTGGCTGTTCATGCAGGGCGGCGCGAGCCAGATGGAAACGTTCGACCCCAAGCCGGCTCTCAACAAGTACGGGGGCATGACCATCAACGAGACGCCCTACAAGCACGTCCTCGACTCGAAGTACAACAAGAATACGACTAGCAAGAATCGCACTTTGTTCCCGAAACTCTTCCCCCTGCAGGTGGGCTACGGCAAACGAGGCCAGAGCGGCATCGAGGTGACCGACTGGTGGCCGCACGTGAGCGAGTCAATCGACGATATCGCCGTCATCCGCTCCATGTGGACCAGCGACAACCGTCATGCCGCCCAAACGCAATTCCACACCGGACGGCACTTGTTCCAGGGCATCTTCCCGTCCATTGGCTCTTGGGTCCACTACGGACTCGGCTCGTTGAGCGACAACCTGCCGCAGTTCGTCGTGCTGGGCGGGCGGATCAAGCCGCAGGACGGGGGTCCCGCCGCGGTGTCAGCCGACTACCTCGGGCCGCAACACAACGGAATCACGATCGACGTGGACCCGGCGAACCCTCTTCCTTTTTCCAAACCCGTCGAAGGCATCTACCAAGAAGAGCAGCAAGCCGAGTTCGAGCTACTGCGGCGCTTCAATGATCTGGAGGCCATGCAGTATCCCGAGGACCCGGCCATGCGTGCCCGCATCAAAGCCTACGAGCTGGCTTTTAAGATGCAGACTTCCGTTCCCGAGTTGTTAGAGTTTTCAGCAGAGAGCCCCGCGACCCAGCGGCTCTATGGACTCGACAACAAGGTCAGCAAGCCCTTCGGCGAGATCTGCCTGACCGCCCGCAGGCTGGTCGAGCGCGGCGTGCGTTTCGTCCAGATCATTCACGGTTTTTCGACCGACGACATCGGCTGGGACGCTCACCGTTACTTGAAGAGACTGCATGGACTCACCTGTTCTCAGGTCGACCATCCCATCGGCGGGTTGCTGAAGGACCTCAAGCAGCGAGGCCTACTCGACGAGACCTTGGTGGTTTGGGGCACCGAGTTCGGTCGCACGCCGGGTGTGCAAGGTCAGACGGAAGGCCGCGATCATCACCCGCTTGCTTTTACCTGCTGGATGGCCGGCGGCGGCATCAAAGGTGGCATCGTCCATGGCGCCACCGACGAGCTAGGCTACCATGCGATCGAGAACCGCCACTACGTCACCGACCTTCACGCCACCGTCTTGCACCAACTTGGTCTCGACCCCCGCAAGCTGGATGTTCCCGGCCACCAGCGCCTGAAGATCGACTACGGCAAGCCGATCCACGAGATTCTTACGTAGCGGGATCGGCGCGGGAATCCGGGGTGAAGGAGACCTCCGAGCCGATGGAACGTTGCGCTAGGGCAACGCCGAGTCTCGCGATCATTAGCGAGGGACAGGAGCACGAAATACAGGTCGACGCCGATCGCGTCGTAGCAAGCCGGTCGATGCGATGGCCAGTATTTTCGTTCTTTACTCACCAGGGCTTTAGCTATTGAGCTGCTAAAAAAGCGTCGTTGAATCCTGAATTCCGACCAGGTGCTGACAGCAAAACTGAGGGGATGCCCCCGGGGGCGAGCCCGTGCGGAGAAACGGATAAGGTTCGAGCTTCGCTATGGCGTCCGCATAGCACGAGAGTACCCGCAGATGAGCGCAGATGAGCGCAGATGAGTGGATACAGAGAAAAACGCGCCACTTTCCCGCAGTCACCTGGTGCCAATGGTGGCCACTCGGGACCTACTTCGCTGCTGACATAGAGATGACACCAGTGCTGTCCGGGGAAAGTCGCGCCATCGGACGGTAAGTCTCGACCGTTCAATGTCTTATGGCCTGTTTTGCCCGGGAACGATTTGAAATCCCGAGGCCGCAAATGGTCGCCTGAACGGAGCATCCGGACGCGGCACAATGAGGGATGAACCTTGGCCGTACGGTTTTCTCCCAACTGATCGAGCACCTACCGAGCAAAGAGTTTCAGAAATGTGTATCGCGCTACCGCGGCGATTCCTATCTGAAAAGTTTCTCCTGCTGGGATCAGTTTCTTGCGATGGCATTCGCCCAGCTGACCTATCGGGCAAGCCTCCGCGACATCGAGACGTGCCTGCGTTCGATGCACGGCAAACTCTACCACATGGGATTCCGCGGCAGGGTAGCGCGCTCGACACTGGCCGACGCGAACGAGTCGCGCGACTGGCGGATCTACGCGGACTTCGCGCAGGTCTTGATTGGCATGGCACGGCCGTTATATGCCCACGACCCGATCGGTGTGGACTTGGACCAGACTCTGTACGCTCTCGACTCGACAACAATCGACCTCTGCCTGTCGCTGTTTCCGTGGGCGAGATTCCGCAAGCAAAAAGCCGCCGTGAAGATGCACACGCTGCTGGATCTGCACGGCAATATTCCCACGTTCATCCGCATTACTGGAGGCAAAGTGCACGACATCAACATCCTCGACGAGATCGGCCCGGAGGCCGGCGCGTTCTACGTCATGGATCGGGCCTACGTCGATTTCGAACGCCTCTTCGTGTTCACTCTCTGCTCGTCGTTCTTCGTCGTGCGAACCAAGAAGAACATCTTGCTCCAACGGCGCTACTCGCATCCCGTCGACAAATCCACGGGCTTGCGCTCGGATCAGACCGTCATACTGGCTGCCATCGAATCGGCCCAAGCCTATCCCGACCCGTTGCGGAGGGTCAGTTACTTCGACGCCCGGACGAACAAGCGGCTGAAGTTTCTGACCAACAACTTCGCGCTCCCGGCGCTGACCATCGCCCACATCTACAAGTCGCGTTGGCAGATTGAGTTGTTCTTCAAGTGGATCAAGCAACATCTGCGAATCAACTCGTTTTACGGCACCAGCGAGAACGCCGTCAAGACGCAGATCTGGATCGCTGTCTCGATTTACGTGCTCATCGCCATCGTCCGGAAACGCCTCGGGCTGGAAGCGAGTCTTTACCAGATTCTACAGATTCTCAGCGTTACGCAATTCGAAAAAATGCCCCTTTTACAGGCACTCCAGCCATCCGACTCCCCAAACGAATCCCCCTATGACCCCAACCAATTGATTCTATTCGACTTTTAACCGGACAGCAGTGAGATGACACATACGCATCGGCGCAAGCACCCAGACTCGAACTGGGGACCTCCTGCTTGTGAGGGCAGGCGCTCTAACCCAACTGAGCTAAGCTCAGCCAAGTGTTAGGCCGCTCTATATTGCGCCAGCCTCACGAAGCCTCTTCAGGAACTGCGCGAATTCCCTCAGAATGTCAAGGTCGGCTTCTTCCAGTCCATCCGGGTCAAAGTGCATCACGTCGTTTCTTATGCCTCGAATCCTGTTGAGTCGAGAGATGAATTCGACACGGTCAATTTCGACGCGCAGCTTTTTCCATCGTTTCTCGTTCTCAAGCAGTCGAACGTACTCGCCGAAAGTAAGGTCGGTGACTCCCTCGATCTCTCGACCATCCTCGCCTGGCGCCCGAGCTTGCTTGAGTTCTGCCACTGTGAACTTACCGTGCAACATTCGACGAATGCCGTTCTCGATTTCCCCCACAAGAAGAAACGGCTCGGCGAGCTTACCAAACTGAACACTAAAATCTGCCGCCGTGATCATTCCACATATTGTCTTGTCGCCCGCTTGGACTAAGACATAGTCGTATTTTGCGATCGCAGAGATCGCGGAGAAGAGCGAGTCCTCTACGGAAACGATTTGCGCCTCCTCCATACACTCTCTAACGACCTTACAGTCCTTCTTTAGCGCCAAGCGGCTCCCGATCGTTTTCCAGCTAATTGCTCCCTTTACATCACGATCAGTCGTCATGACCGGTAGCTGTGAGAAATCATGAGTGAGCATGAGAGTGATCGCTTGTTGAAGAGTACTGTCAGGTTTGGTCGAGACTGGTCGTATGTTTGCGGGCTCCAATCGACCGATTCGGTAGGTCGGGTCGACCTCTGTGAGCTCCGGGCCCGGAGCGTCTCCTTTCTTCTCTGCAAACGCAATCTGCCCGTCGATATATGCGTACTCGAAATCTGGAACGGTCTTCAAACCATTCTTATCGAGCTTCGACCGGATCCCGCGTACAACGTGCCAGCCCCTGCGTTTGGCTCGAAACCAAAGCAGAAAGGAACGGACAGTCTCCCTGGGTGGAGCCACTCCCTTCTTGAGCTGAGTGCGGATGTTCGCTAGTTTTTCGTCAGCTTCTGACATCACGTTCAGTGGGCCTAACTCTTGTTTAGGCTGACTTGGATAAAACCCGTCCTGGTCGGCCTAAGACAAAGTCGCCGACGCCAACCCGGACGGCAACCACATTGTTTTGAATGGCTTCCGGCGCCCTCAAGAACTTCCCTCTCCGTATTATGCCGGCCGGCCGGTCCGGATAATCACGCAGCCGCCACTGGATACGGCCTTGCTAAAACTGTCGATGGGTCGGCAGCCCGTCGACCGCAGCTCAGCATGAGGGTGTAGATCATGATTTCAGCGACCCGAGCCCGGGAGACCCAGTGGTTCCGACAGGGCCGCGTAGATTATGCCACATAAATCCACCCTAACGGCGAACTCATGATCTAGCAGGATGGATGCGGCTTCTGCCCTGGATCTACAGATGCCGACAAGGGAGGATTTAGCCGCATGGCACCTCGGCCGGCTCGACTTCCGATAGGCGGTTTCGTGCTGAGCGGCAAGCGATTCGGCCGCCCGCGCAAAGATGTTGAAAAATAATTTCCCGCCGAACGACGAGGCCCTGCGTTAGGCTCAAACCGCCGTCTGGAGGGCCTTGGAGCGCTCTAAGCAAGGGGTTTGAGGGTGCTGAGCGGGTCATTCATGACATCGCTTGTTTCCGACAGCTATCGACCGAGCGACAAAGGGTTCTGGCTCTGTCGTCGTCGGTGTGGTCTGCCTCTCACAAGACCGGGACCCCGATCGAATCGACAGGGTGCTGCACGCCCATTCTCCTCTAAGGATGGCCGTTCTTCCATGCGTCGCACGCAGCTTTGACACCATCGGCAGTGTTCGGATACTTGTGGACGAAGCCGTCAGACACCAGCCTTTCCGACGACATCGCATGATCCAGGCATACGAGCCCGCCGAAGCCCCAACCCATGACGAGACGCACCATGAGTCTTGGCAAGGAGCGCGGGGGCTTGCTGCCGAAGTGCTTCGACACTTCCTCGGCCATCCAGCGGCCGGTCCGAGGCTCCACAGAGCCCACATTCACGGGCCCCTGGAATTTGCTGTTCCGCACGAGGTGGACGTAGGCCCCCGCGGCGTCTTCATTGTGGATGTAGCTGAAAATGTTTGCGCCGTCGCCGAGATAGCGCACGGTCGAGCCCTTCCCGGCAGGCTCGATGAAGTATTTCTCGAAGAAGCCGGGGCCGTCTCCGTAGACCTGACCCAGCCTGGCGCTGATCACGCGGATGCCGCGCTCACGGCCGAGGCGCTCGGCCAAGGCCTCGTGCTCAAGCTTGGCGCGCACCGCCGGGGGACAGAGGAAGGGATCTTCCTCGCGAATCGGCTCGGGGCAGTCGCCGTAGATCAGAGCGCCGCTGGAATAGACAAAGGCCTGGCAGCGATCGCCGGCGTTCTCGAGCAGGGCGTGGACACAGGCGTTGTCAGCCTTGGCAATACTGGCCATCTGGCGGGCGCCGAATCGGTCTGCATGTTTTTGGGCGAGATGGATGATGGCGTCCGCATCGGCGACGAGTTGCTTCCAGGTCCCTGGCTCGTCCATCTGGCCCACGATTGCGCGCGCCCCCTGCTGCTTCAACGAGTCGGCCCGCGTCGCCGAAGTCGTGAGCGCCGTTACCTGCTCCCCGTCGCGCAACAGCAGGCGGACCAGCTTGTGTCCGATGTTGCCGGTTCCGCCGGTGATGAACCAGTGCATCCCAGTCCTCTGCGCGCGATTAAGCGGGCAGGGGCTCCCATCCCCATCCAGAAGCGCTTCGCGTGACGTGTCCGAGACCCGGAAACGGGAAGTGGAAAACCTTGACGAGCGCTCTTGCGTTGCGGCCATGTCCAGGAGGCGATGACGGCTGGCGACCGTATGCTCCCCAGTAAATCGACAGCAGGATACCAATCCGGCTGTTCGACGTGAATGGGATGAAGCACGGCGTCAACAAAGTCGAACATCTGCTCGCCGCCGGACGAAATCGATAGCGCCATGTGTCCCGGAGTGTGTCCCGGCGCGGCGATCGCGCTGATTCCGGGGAGGATTTCGCCCTCCTCCTCGATTAGGGAGATTCGGCTTTCAATCGGCGGCAAATACTTCTTTGGGCACTCGAGAAGTACTTGCCGAAGGTGTTCGGGAATCTTGAGCGCGGAAAGGTCCGGCTCGCGAGTCCAGAACTCCCACTCCTGCTTCCACATCATGTAGCGGGCGTTGGGGAAGGCGGGACGCCCTGCTGGATCGATTGTTCCACCGATGTGGTCGGGATGGCCGTGGGTGATGATGACGGTATCGATGTCCCCGGGCGCAATGCCGGTGGACACGAGGTTCCCGATCAGCTTTCCGGTCTCGGGCCCGAAGTCGCCCGCCCCGGTATCGACCAGCACAACGTGATCTCCTGTTTTGACCACCAAGCTCGGGTAGGGGCTGACGTACTCGGAACCGAGACTGTATTTTTTCAAAAGGGGATCGAGGCGGTCCTTCGGGGCGTTGACGACGAGAAGATCACCGGGATGGGGGTAAGTGAACCGGCCATCGTTCACGATGAGACACTCGAAGTCCCCGAGCTTGAAGCGGTAAATCGTTTCGTCCATAACTAGGCGCTCCTCGCAACTTGCACGGCGTAGTCTCTTACTGAAGCCAGGTGCAAGGGAAACGTTTTCAGCGTCGCCTCCATGTCGATCGCATCGCCGCTGGCGTACTGAAGCATCAAACCGGCGAACGATTCCTGCAAGGCGTCCGTCGCCGCCTCCTTTTGAGCCTGTAATGCCTCTTCAGGCACGTGCTCCACGGCGAACTTTTGACCCTTGATTTCCTCGAAAATTTGCACTACTTGCAGGGGACTTAGCGCCTCAGGTCCGCCCACTTCAAGAATGGCGTTTTGTGCGGCGGGATTGTCAAGAGAAGCGATGGCGAATTGTGCCACGTCCGCGAAGGAAATCCAACTTAGCGGGTTGCGGCCTGCCCCGTAGAGTCGCGCCTTGGCGTTCGCAAAATCAAAGCCCAAGGCCGGACTTAGCCACACCTCCATGAAGTAGCCGGCTTGGAGTACGGTGTAAGTAAGCCCACTCTTCGTCAGGTGTTCTTCAACCGCACGCTTGGCAACCTTCAGTGGGTACTGAAGGGAAGGGTTTTCGCGGTTGCGAAAGGAAATGAAGATAAACCGCTCAACACCGGCGGCTTTGGCCGCATCTACGAGGTGGGTCTGGCCTTCCGAATCGACCGTCTGAATGGTGTCCCCTTCCTGGCGGGACAGTGTCGCGGACGCGGTTGAGATCACAGCGGTAACGCCCTTGCAGGCGGCGTCCAGCGAGGAACGATCCTTCAGATCGCCGACGGCGATTGTGACGCCGTTGTTCCTGAGCTTATCTACTTTTGCCGGATCAGATGTCGCCCGACTGAGCGCCTTAACCGGTTTGCCTTCCTCGGCGAGACGGCGGCATATTTCCCCGCCTAACAAGCCTGTTGCTCCAACAACGAGATGCATAGTAGCCCTCCTTAGTACACCGTTTCGTAAGTACGGTCACGTATTATTTTCAGCTATGCGGCGAGCGGAGTCGAGTTGTGGGGCTGTCTTTTTATCTTGTGCAATAGATCGGTCAGATCGCGTCGAGTGAACTTCCATTCAAATGGTCTCGCAATCGACTCGTAGTGTTGCTGGAAGCTCAACAGGCGGTCTTCCACCGCCGCGAGCGATGCGAAATCATTGGGGGTGAGGGCCTTGCGCTGCAAGATCGAAAAGTAGATTTCAATTTGATTGAGCCAACTGGCGTGCACTGGCCCGTGCACCAATACCAGGGTGGGATGCTTCTGCTTCAAACGGACGATCGACCGTTGGCCCCGATGCGCCGAGCCGTTGTCAACGATCCAGAACACCCGGCGGGCCTGGTCATAGGGGGGTTGAGACATGACTTGCTCCACCAAGCGGTCAAAAGGTTCGATGCCCGTTTTCGACTCGCAACGACCGAAGAGTTTGGCACGCTGAACATCGAGTGCAGCGAGGTAGGCCCACGCCCCACATCGTTCGTACTCATGTTCCACCTTCATGGCCGATCTGGATCGCGGGGGGTGAGTGGCGTGCTTGCGACGGCGTGCTTGGATACTGGTCTTCTCGTCGGCCGAAAGCACGAACTCATCGCAGCTAAGGGGCTTGCCGTCCCACTGCCGCTCGTAGAGATCCAAGATACGCCCCGCCTTGGTGGCGAAATCCGGATCGCGAGGGAAGATCCAACTGCGATGCTGCCAGGGGCGGATGGCGTCTTCGTGGAGCCAGCGCCAGACGGTGCTACCCGACAAGCTGGCCACCAGTCCAGCCTGGCAGGCATAGCGGGCCAGTTCCCCGCTGCTCCAACGAGACAGGGGGCGGTCTTGGCTGGCGGGAAGTTCACAGGCTAGTGCCTTGATCTCGACGACCAGCTCCGGGGGGAAAGGCCCGTGGCCGACCGGACCGCGGACGCTCTTCGAGACCCTCGAGACGTTGCTGGTAGAAACGTTTGCGCCACAGGCAGACGACCTCGCGTCGTGTCCGCAGACGGCGGGCGATCTCCTGGTTGGAAAGGCCCTGGGCGGCAAGCAAGATCATCTGGGCCCGAACGACCTGAAAATACGATAACGTATACTTCGAGGTACGGCGCTGTAACTCACGGGCTTCGGCGGAAGAGAGCACGATGTGGTAAGGGCTTTTGCGAGGCACGTGGGGTAACCTCCCTCGTGCCACTGTGCCACATCAGAACATAACTTTCAAGGCCTAGATACGTTAGTGTCTTTATGAAATTGTGTACTTAGTCACGACTCTTAGCCTCATTCCGCCCTATTGATCATACGCGTATTTCGTCGAGATTCCGGGCCAACCCAGACCTGAGCCCTGACGCTTCCGCCAGACACGGGACAACTACAGGCGATAGATCCTCACTAACGGCGTACCCTTGATCTAGGTGGAACAAACTGGAGGAAGAAGTAGCGGACTGGAATTCTTCGAGCAGGAACCTACCCACGGCTGCGATCTGACTCGGAAGAATCCGGCATCGGCCGTACGATCCATTGGACAACCTTGCGACTCTGGCGTCGATTGGGACAAACTACACCTCGAAGAGCTTAGCCATGCCGGCGGGGGACGCGCAGAGGGTCTGGTTTGCTGAGATGGTCGCGAAACTTCGTCTGGAATGGCGAGACGGCATGCCATACCCGGCTCTGATCGAGTTGTGTGGAGAACTGGGTGCGATGCTGCGCAACATTCGCTCGGAGCGGAAGATCCTCACCCCGCTCATGAGATGTCGAGTCTGCGGTGCGGAACATCGCATGGCGGAACCCCGTGTCAGTGTTCGGGCCATGATCCGCCTAATCCGAGCGAGTGCACACTCCTAAATCCTTCCATCAGCTGTAAATCTATGCTTTCGTCATAGAAGACCGTGACGGCAGCATGCACTCTGCCAGGCGGCCCAGCAATAGAGTCCGGCCAGGTTGTTGAGGCTGATGGCTACGTCGGGGTGCTCGGGTCCCAGGGCTTTCTCCCGGATAAGGCATCTAGGACCTCCAGGTCTGACTCTGGGATGCTCACACGAGGACCTCCTGGGGCAAGAAGAAGCTCTTCGACGGCGCGCGTCGATCCAGCGGCTGTGGGCCTGCCGCTATCCTGAGGGAATGTACCGCGAAGATCTCAGAGAATCTTCAGACCAGCTCCTCGATCGGGACGCCGGTTTCGTCGTGCAGGGAGTTGGCGATTTTCAGGGGGCGGCCGATGGGGTGCATGTATTCCTTGGTCCAGTTGATGCCCAGGGCTTTGTAAACCGTTGCGTACAGATCGCCAATGCTGACGCGGCGCTCGGTCACGTAGGAGCCCCGCTCGTCGCTGGAGCCGATGACCTGGCCTCCTCGGATACCCCCGCCGCCCAGCACCATCGACCAGCAGTTGCACCAGTGATCCCGGCCCTGCCCCTTGCGGGTCATGGGATCGGTGGTACGGCCGAACTCGCCCATGGCCATCACCACTGTGGATTCGAGCAAACCTCTCTGCTCCAAGTCCACTAGGAGCGCGGAAAGCACCTGATCGAGCACTGGAACCAGGACGTCGCGGTGTTGCTCGTCACTGGTGCCGTGGGTATCCCAGTCCCGGCCCGTCTCTTCCCGGTCGCTATCGGTGACGGTGACGAAGCGGCAACCTGCTTCCACGAGGCGGCGGGCCAGAAGGGTGCTTTGTCCCAGACGATGCCGGCCGTAAACGTCCTTAATCTGCTCCGATTCCTGGGAGAGATCGAAGGCACGGCGAACCGGCGCCGAGAGGATCATGTCCAGCGCCTGCTGTTGAAAGGTGTCGACCCTGGTGTGCTCGGCGCTTTGCACCCGGTTTCGATAGAGCCCGTCCACCAGTTTCAAAAACGAGCGCCGGTCTTCCATCCGCGCCACGCTGACTGATTCCGGAAGCGCCAAGTCGGGCACGGTAAAGTCTCCCCGCGGATCGGGAAGCACCATCGGATCGTACTCAGCACCGATGAAGTGGGCCTTGAAGATGTCTTCATAACGAGCGTCGCCCAGATCGAACTTCACATGGGAAGGGACGTTGTTGCGGCTACCAAGCTCCCGGCTCACGATCGATCCGAAGGAAGGATACTTCATGACCGGATTGGGCCGATGTCCGGTGATGGCGTAGTGAAGACCCTGCAGATGGTTATTCTCCTCGGTGTGCATGGAGCGGATGACGGCCAGCTTGTCCATGTGTCGGGCGGTTCGGGGCAGCAGCTCCGAGATCTGCATTCCCTCCACGTTAGTGGCGATGGGCTTAAAAGAGCTGTTGGGCTTCGGGTCCCAGGTGTCGATCTGGCTGGGGCCGCCATTGAGCCAGATCAGGATGCAGGACTCAGCCTTTCCAGTTCGCCGGGCCGTTCCCCCCAGGGCCCGCTGGAGCGCCAGGTAGTGGTTCAAGCTAATGCCCAGGAAGCTCAAGGCGCCTAGGCGTAGCACTTCGCGGCGGCGAAAATGGATTCCCGTGCAGGCGGAGTAAAGCGTTGACTTCATGATTCTGGTTGCCAGTTTAACACTGAATCCTCTCCCCGCTTTAAGCTGGGAGGTTCCAACTCAACTCAGGGGCACCGTGGCCTTTCGGGTCTTCTTCTTCGGCCAAAGGTGGTTGCCGACTTGAAGTCGGCTGAAACTCCTTTCGGCCCTCACGGATTGGCTCGTGGTCGCGCAAGCGACCACATCGCCCAACTTCGCTTCGCCTGAAGGCGAGGGGTTTCCACCATCCCCGGAAGAGACACTAACGCTCCCGGTTCCTTTACCGGTCAGTGATTTTCCGAAAACTCCCTGGAGCTGATCAAAGCCCATACGAGATCCTCCAAGGCCCGGCGGCGCGAGCTGTTGGCTGCAATCATCTGCTGCAACCCGGCTTGTTCTTCAGCGGTGGAGAAGCGGGAAAAGGCCGCCAGGTAGAGTTCTTCGATCATTTTTCGATCTGCGGCGCCCTCTTCCAGTAGTCGGTCCAGCCGCGACCCCGGCTGCGAAAGATCCTTGTTGTAGGACAATCCCGCCATCATGTGAAGCGACTGGGTGAGGCGAGCTGCCGGGTCCCGTTCTGGCACTACCTTGCGAAGCGGTGCCCCGTAGACATCGAAAAAGCGGGCAGCATAGGCTCCCGGCAGTTTCAACTGGATGGCGCGAGTCCCCGGGGGGGCAATGCCGGTAATGGGGTATTCGCCTTGAAACTGTTCGGCGATCCCTGTGGCCGCGGCAATGGCGTCCAGCAATATCTCGGCCTGAAGGGGGCGGGGACGAGCGTGCGAGTAATTGACTGCGTCGTGCCGGTTGCTCTGGTTGGTTTGGCTGGAAAGCTGGTAGGTTCGCGAGCGGGCGATTCGGCCAATCAGGTGTTTCAAGTCGTAGCCATGCTCCTCGAAGTCCCGGGCCAGAGCACTCAGCAGTTCCGGGTGAGTGGGCGGGTTGCCCAGCCGGAAATCATCCGCGGGATCGACCAGGCCTCGTCCCAAAAAGCGAGCCCAGATGCGATTGACGAAGGCTTCGCCAAAGTAGGGATGCCTGGTGATGCGGTTGGCCAGCTCCAGCCGAAGATGGCTCCGGGGGCTCAGCCTCTCGCTGGCGCCGTCGAAAAAGCGGGGCCCCAGTACCTTCTTGCTGCGTGGGTGCATGGCTTGCACGAAGCTGGGGACGGCCTCTCGCTTGATGGAATAATCGACCTCGGTCCCTTCAGGATCGTCGAAAACCACGCTGGGAGAGGCCCACTCGGTGTTCGTGAGGCGGGTGAAGTAGGCAGCCAGACCCCAGAACTGGTCCTGGGTCCAGCGGTCAAAAGGATGGTTGTGGCACTGGGCGCAATCCAGCCTGCGTCCCATGAAGACCCGGAACTTTTCCGCCACCTGCCTCTCCAGGGGGACCGGTTTGTTGTCGTCCATCAGATAGCCCCGGGTGGGGCCGTCATAGCCCTGAGCGGCGATGGCCTCACGGGCCAGCTGGTCGTAGGGCTTGTTCTGGGCGACGCTGCTGCGCACCCACTCCCAGTACATGTGGAGCCAGGTGTGCTCTCCGTTGACGCGAAGAAAATCGGCGAAAAACAGCGTCCAGGTGTCCGTGTACTCGGGAGAATCCAGCAGGACCTGGATCAGTTTCTCCCGCTTAGCGGGATCGGCATCCGCCAGGAACTCTCTGACCCGATGCGGTGGGGGCAAGGTTCCGGCAATGTCCAGACAGACGCGGCGCAGGAATTCTTCATCCGAGGCCAGGGGTGAAGGGAGAACGTGGAAGCGCTTCAATTTGGAAAAGACATACTCATCGATGAAGTTATTTCGTGGAACCAGGGGATGCTCCGGTGTGGGCTGCTCGATCACACCTACACGTGCATAGGCCACCTCTCCTCCAGCAGCCCGGATCATCACGGCCGCCTCTCCCGGTCGCTTGGCGCGGACGACTCCCTTCGAATCGACAGCCAGGGTTTCTCGGTCCAGCGACTCGTAGCGCACCCGATCGGTGAAATCCAGACTGAAACCGTTGGCCAGGTGAGCCGTTACCAGAATGGGTTGCTTTTCGCCGGTCTTTAGCACCGACTCCTTGGGGAAGACCTCGAGTCTCCCTACCTCGGGTGGGTGCTCGACCGCTTCGAAAGGGGCTCCCCGGCGAATCCAGTCCCGTAGGGCGCGATAGTCGGCAGATTCCGGCTCCAGTCGCTGTCCTCCTCCGTGACCCACCGCTCCCGTGGGCTTGAGCAGAAGAAGGCTCTTTTCGGGTTGCTCCGCATTCACCCGCGGCTGGACTGGTGCAGCGGGTTCCACGGTGCGGACCTGGTAAGTGCCGCCCCGGACGATCCAGTCGTAGTCTTCCCGAGGCAAGGTGGCGTCCAGAGAGAGTTTGAATCCGCCGCGGCCGATCACTCCGCCGTGGCAGTTGCTGTTGTTGCAGCCTCTGCGGGTGAGGATGCCACCGACCTCCTGTTGAAAACTCCAGCCCGGGTCTTGGGTTGAGCCGGCCACCCGCACGGGGACTCGCACGCTGTGCCCGTTCAGTTGGGCTTCCAGGACAGCTGTGCCGTTGGCGCGCCCGCGCAGCTGACCCTTCCGAGCGATGGTGACGATACGGGCATCGGAAACGGAAAGGATGGCCCTGGAGGTCACCTCCCGTTCCAGGCCGTTGGCGTACTGGCCCAGCACCAGGAAGCGTTGCGTCGCGTCGGCGCCCCAGAGGGTCGGTTGCGGGGGAAGGATGCGCAGGGACATCAATCGCTCGTGCCGGCCGTGGACCTCCCGCAGGCCCGTGGGCTGCGCCCATCCCAGGACGGGCAGTGAGCCAAGGAGTCCCCAGACCGAGAGCACCCGGAGCAAGGACTGGATTGGTGAGGTTCGGGAGTGGATCATCGCCTTCTCCAAGGATAGAAGCATCGCAAAGAGGATTCGCGGCCCTGAGGCCGCTCCTGCTTTCTGCTGGCTCGCCGTTCTCATGGGGTATCCTCCGGCGTTCCTTCTTCTGGTTGCCGGATGACCATCATGGGGAAGACCTGGGCCAGGACAGGGTCTCCCACCTGGCCGTCCTGGACCGGGCGCACCAGTAGGCGGACCAACCGAGGAGTCCGGCTCAAGGGAGCCTCCGGTGCGGCCACCAGAGTCAGTGTGGTAGCCTCCAGCTGGGGAAGGAACCGTTCCACATCGAGGGCGCCAAACTTGCCGATGAGTTGAGTGACCTTCGGGGGCGTCTGGGCCACCGAAGCGAGCGCGCGAACCCCCTCGGGCAGGTTTTCAAACTCCAGGGCTACCTCTCCTTCAAAGCCCTCCTCTTGCTCGGCCACGACGGTGAGCTTGCTGGCCTTTCCGGCCACCAGGTTGACGTGATCCAGGGGCTGGCGGCGGCGGCCTTCCACAGCCGCTACCGATCCCAGGTGAGGCACCAGGGGGCGAACCAAAACCCGGTAGGAAGAGCCGGCTCCCCCTCGCTGCAGCGTCAGATCGCGCAAGCGCAGAGAATACTCCCCGGCTTCCAGAACGGCGATGCGCTTGGGTTGGACGGTCTTTTTCCAGCTCAAGGAGTTGTCGTTGATCTCCCGGAAGATGTTGCTGGCAACCTCCACCCCTTCCTCCTCGAAGATCTGCAGCCAGGGACTGAAATAGGGGTGGGAGAGTTCGGGAGTCTCCAGCTGTAGAACCAGGGACCGAGGCTCGTCGAGCTGGAAGCGGAACCAGTCGGTGTCCCCGGCTCGAGCAATATCGCCTTCCAGGATGATGGGGAAGCTGATTTCCTGAGATTGCTGGGCCGTGTCGTTGGGTTCCTGCTCTTGAAACGAGGGGATCTCCGGTGGCGGATCGGGAGCGGTCCTGCGCGGATTTTCGTCCTCGCCGGAGGATGCCTTCCGGGTCTCGGGGTCCGATGACGTATTCTCTCCGGCTGCACTCGAGGTACCCGAGGACACTTTCTTTACGGCCAGTCCCACTCCTGGAACCGATCGGGCACGTAGTCGAAAAAGTTCATCCCCTCGAAGCCTGCGGTCGAAGTTTCTCTCCTCCCAGAGGGCCGTGTTGGGGTGAGCCGCCCGGTAGGGAAACCACCCCGTGAAGCGATCATTCGAGGCGGGTGCCTCCTTGATGTGTAGCTGATAGATGAATTCCGGATCCCCCAAGCCGTTCAGTTCTCCGACTCGAATCAGATAGGCGCTGTCCCCGGCAAGGGCCCGGATCAATCGAGGACGATGGTAGAACAACTTGCCAAAGTAGGAAGTGGAGTGGTCCTCCACCTCCAGACGGAGGCAGCGGTTCGGATCGAACCAGCTTCCCCCCGGCTCGCAGAGGATCAGCTCGGGTTGATGAAACTTGCCGGCAAAGCCGGGGAGTGCGCCGCTTCCGGTGAGGACCTCGAACTGGAGTTGCCGACCCGCTTCGACATTCACTCGGTAGAAATCCACTTCGCCGGACTGGCCGATCCGACCATGCACCGCAGCCGGGAAAGCGATGGGCTGAGCCTGGGCGGGAACGTCGTGCGGTCCAGCCTGCTCCAAAACGGACTTTGAGCCGTGAACCAGAAAGGGCGCCGGTCCGGAGATTCCACGATCCGAGATGACGCGCAGGGCATGCACCCCCGGAGTGGCGGTTGAGCCTACTTGAACCTCTACGGTCAGTTTCTGCCCCCTCTCGGGCGGCTTCTTGTCTTGTCCGGGAAACTCGAGTGACTCGCTGCCCAAAACGACGCCCGTCAGTTCCGAGCAGTCAAACCAGACGGCGTAGGCGCCATGCAGGTGTTGCCCTCGCACGGTCAATTGCAGCTTCGATCCACGCTGCCCCCCTAGAGGAAAAGTTGAACGGAGGGTCGGATCCTGGGCCTGTAAGGGGAGGTTGCCAACAGCCCCGAATAGGATAAAAAGCAGGATGCCGGTTAACCAAAGCCGGCAGCCGGGAGTCTTCTGCCGGAATCGGTTCTGACGCAGGTGGCCCTGGTTTTCCGACGAAGGGGCGGCCCTTGTGGGCGCCCATCCCTCCATCGGACCTGGTTGGAAGAAATTTTCGGTCGCGGGCCGGAGCATAAAGTACGGCCCCCTCAAGAGGTGGCCTCTTTGGCGGTCTGGAATGCCGCTGGAAACTGCCATCTCTCCAAGATCCGGTGGGTCTAACCTGACATTCTCATATCAACTTCGGATCCGATTTCCTCTGACCTCCCCGTGATGAATAATCCAAGCTTGTCAGCCCTCCAACCTTGTGTCAACCATTCCCTCGTCATCTTCTCGCTGAGAAGGGCCGCTCAAGCCCTGAGTTATCCAGGCGGCGTTGTCAAGTTAATGAGCCCGAGGCGGTTTTGCCCTGAAGATTGTCAGGAGGTTTCTCTCTTTCAGCAGGGACACGTCGCCGTCTTCCAGGCAGTGAAAGCTCGCTCCCGGAGCAGTCGATGGTGGATCGCTTTGAGATGATGCCGTCCCACTCGAAACAGGTTGTGAATTGCGCCGTGCACCCGGAGAAATCGTTGGGCCTGAGCCGCTGATTTGAATCGGCGCATCTGGCGTTCCTGTTCCCGGGTGTGCTGGTGAGAGACTTCAGCTCGGTTGTTCTCGTACTGGCCAGTTCGATGAGGAACCGATGGGAAGACCTTTCGGTGGGCGGCCGCATAGCTTCGCAGCTCGTCGGTAATGAGCTGCCACGGTGGCCTCCCCTGGTGTTTCAAGACCTTGCGAAAGAAGCGTTTGGCGGCTCTCTTGTCTCGGTGACGCGTGACCAAGGTATCGAGGACATCGCCATCTTGGTCCACCGCTCTCCAAAGATAATGGCGTTGGCCGCGGATTGTGACGAACAGCTCGTCCACGTGCCAGATATACCGAGACGGCCTTGCCGCCGCCGCAATGTCCGAGCATACGCTGGTCCAAACTTTCGGCACCAGGATCGAATGGCTTCGTAGGACACGGTGATGCCACGCTCGGCGAGAAGGTCCTCGTCATCGCGACGATCGCGACCCGCTGTTTACGGCAGAGTTCCGTGAGACGTTGGCTGCGGCAGGGGTGGAGAGCGTGCGCTTACCGGCGCGCTCACCCAACCTGAATGCCTACGCCGAGCGCTTTGTCAGGACGATCAAGGAATCCTGTCTGGAGCGGATGATCCTGTTTGGGGAGCCGTCGCTGCGCCGGGTGACCCGTGAATTTCTGGCGCACTATCATCGAGAGCGCAATCACCAGGGGCTGGACAATCGGCTAATCTTCCCCGGCCCGGCAAGCACGGATCTGGCCGCTCCGATCGAGCGCCGACAGCGATTGGGTGGAATGCTCAACTACTACTACCGGCAAGCCGCCTAAAGTCACTGCCCCTATCAGCCCTGGCAGCTCCGGCTCAAAGCTCTTTTGCGCTCAGTCGGGGTAGCCAGGTTGAATTAGCTGTTTGATGTGCACTCTCGGTGGCTGGCAAGCCGATCTCCCCACCAACAAACGGTGAACCGAAGCACTCCTTCGCTATCCCAGAGGACAGTTCCTTGCTCAGGATTGGTCGATCCTGTTTTGAAACAATACGGGCTTGAGCGACGCCGTGAGTTATCCTCGGCCAAGGACTGGTTCCGAACAATGACAGGGCTGACCGGAAGGGCTTACACCAGCCGTTGCAAGACGGAATAGCCCATCATGACGAACATGACGAGGGAGGCAATCCAAAGAGCCACCTCCATGCCATGGATGTCGTCCGGCGTTGTCTCGGCACGGACAAGGACAACGGGCCCCGCCTTCGCCTTTTCGACCGCGTCATCCGCGGTGAAGACAATCTTGCCGACCGCGGCGCCCGGCGAAGCTGGCAGTCCTTTGGCCAGCCGTTGGAGTTGCTTTCTCGACGCGGGCTCTAATACCGGGTGCAGTAGCTGGTCGAGCTGCAGCGGATCGACGCGCAGAACCGCCTCCCGCTTC
Organism: Bryobacterales bacterium; assembly: GCA_965248205.1. Taxonomy (GTDB): domain Bacteria; phylum Acidobacteriota; class Terriglobia; order Bryobacterales; family UBA6623. The sequence goes on along the minus strand of CBDFIS010000006.1, from coordinate 2,238,174 downwards.
GAGATGAGTCCTTCTTCCACCATCTCGACGGCAGTGCGGACGGCGGCCGGGCCCGTGCGCTTGCCGTTGCGGGTCTGCAACATATAGAGCTTCGACTCCTGAATCGTAAATTCGAAGTCCTGAATATCGCGGTAGTGGTTTTCGAGGTTGTGGGTAATCTGATTCAGCTGTCCATACGCTTGGGGCATGATCCGTTTCAGTTCGGAAATCGGCCGCGGTGTGCGAATACCGGCAACCACGTCTTCGCCCTGCGCGTTGACGAGGAACTCGCCGTAGAATCGGTTTTCGCCCGTTGCCGGGTCTCTTGTAAATCCGACGCCGGTGGCGGAAGTGTCGCCCAAGTTCCCGAAGACCATCGTCTGAACGTTGACGGCGGTGCCCAACTCTTCCGGGATGCCGTTCATACGCCGGTAGTGGTTCGCCCGCGGGTTGAACCAGGAGCCGAAGACGGCGTCCCGCGCCATCTGGAGCTGGCGATAAGGCTCCTGGGGGAAGGCTTTCCCGGTTTTCCTCTTGACGAGCTTCTTGTATTCGGCGACGACGAGTTGCAGGTCGGCAGCGGTAAGGTCGGTATCGAGCTTGGCTCGTTTCTTTCTCTTGACGCCCTCGAAAATATGGTCGAACTCTTCCTTGTCAATGCCGAGGACGACGTTGCCGAACATCTGGATGAAGCGGCGGTAGCAGTCGAAGGCAAACCGAGGGTTGTCGGACTTCCGGGCCAGCCCAGCGGTGGTCTTGTCGTTGAGGCCCAGGTTCAGGATCGTGTCCATCATGCCGGGCATGGAGAATTTGGCGCCCGAGCGCACGCTCACCAGCAACGGATTGCGGGGATCTCCCAGCTTCTGGCCGTTCTTCTTCTCGAGTGCTGCGACAGCCCTCTTCATTTCCTTCTCCACGCCGCTAGGAGTCCGGTTGCCGGCAGCGAAATAGAGGTTGCACACATCGGTAGCAATGGTGAAACCGGGCGGAACAGGAACACCCGCGCGACTCATCTCGGCGAGGCCGGCTCCTTTGCCGCCCAGCGTGTCCTTCATCGTGCCGTCGCCTTCGGCGGTCCCACCACCGAAGGCGTAGATGTACTTTTTCATTCAAGTCCCCGTTTCAACTGCCAATGTCTATCAAGTGTCGGCGCCCTCCGCCGAAACAATTTCGGCGAAATTGGCAATCGTGGAAAACTCTCTGAGCAACTGCGCGAGGAAGGTCAGCCGGTTTCTGCGGACGTTGACGTCATTTGCCATGACCAAGACCTCATCAAAAAACTGATATAAGGCTCCGTAAAAGGACGCGATGTTGTGTAAGGCACTAACGTAATCACACTGTTCTCTAAACCTGGCGACGACCGGTTTCATCGTTTGAAAAGCCGTGTAAAGGTTCGATTCTGCACCGGCCTCCAGTAGACCCTCGTCTACAGGCTGCACGGCAAACTGTTGGATGCCCCCTGCTTGCTCCAAGATGTTCTTGATGCGTTTGAAGCTGAGAGCCAAGGGCTCGAAGTCAGGCGTACGCCGCACGATCGAAATGGCTTTGGCCCGCCTTTTTACATCCAAAGGCTGCTCGTCCGACGCGCTGAGAACAGCATTGATTTCATCGTAGCGATGAGTCACGCCATCGGTCGTATCCTCGGAGAGGTAGTAACGAAGCCGATCGAGGAAAAACTCTCTCAAAGCTTCAGAATTATGGCCTGCCTCGGCTAGGTGGCAAAGATTGCTAATCGAAAGCGAATAGCCAGCTCGAATGAGAATGTGGATGATTCCATAAGCCGCTCGTCGGAGGGCGAACGGGTCCTTCGATCCGGTTGGTATCACGCCGACACGGAAGAGACCACCCAAAGTGTCGAGTCTGTCGGCGATTGCAATTACCCGGCCGACTTTTGTCCTAGGCAGATCGTCCTCGGCACTGACTGGTCGGTAATGGTCGTAGATTGCGTCAGCTACAGCGTTGGGCTCACCCTGTGCCTTGGCGTAGAGGCCGCCGACAATCCCTTGCAACTCAGGGAACTCACCGACCACCTCCGTCGTCAGATCACATTTGGCCAGCTCGGCGGCACGCATCGCGTGCTTGAACGATTGCGGAGAGAGGTCCAAGGCTTTTGACAATGCCCCTACAAGTTGCTGGTTTCGCAGGCAGGCCTGCAATCTGAATCCGTTTTAGTGGCGGCACCAGCTTTCGACCGCTCTTCGGGCCGGCTGCAAGCTAGGGCGGCGTAAGCCGAAGCGGGTGGGGAACTGGTCGTACACGAAGCCCTGCAACAACGCACGCGAAAGCTAGCGTCCGACGGAATACGTCGGCCACATACGAGCGCAAATCCTACGCCCGGTGGTGGGTGGAGAAGGACGGTGAGCAGTGGAGCGAGACGCCGTTCTGTCGTGAGGGACGGCCAAACGCGTTTTCATCCCACACGACTTTGGCGTGGTGCCGAAGGGGACAGCCCGGCCTCCAGACGCCCAAACGTCGAGGTCTAAGCGCTGCGGGCGGCCCGGAGTATGCGACCCTTTGCTGTTAATACAGGAAAAGAACAGCATCATTGGCCATCGGGGTAGTGAGCAAAGTATCCGCAGATGAGCGCAGATGAGTGGATACAGAGAAAAACGCGCCACTTTTCGCAGTCACCTGGTGCCAATGGTGGCCACTCGGGACCTACTTCGCTGCTGACATAAAGATGACACATACGCATCGGCGCAAGGTGATATATCCTGTAAATTACTGAAAATATTGGCTGGCGCGCCCAGACTCGAACTGGTGACCTCCTGCTTGTGAGCAGGCGCTCTAACCCAACTGAGCTAAGCGCCCGTCTTTTCCGGGGCCTGCGGAATGTCCCCCAGATCACCGTGTACGCTCGATAGTTGCCACAATCACGACTTCTGTACGCAGTCATCGGGGGCCGACGGGGCCCAAGGTCATTGAGGGCAGGGGAACAATATGGGCACATCGAGCAGGCGAAACGATACCAAGTGATCCTACATGATACTAAAACCACGTCTTACTAACCATTGTTGCATCAATGAGTTACATTGAAAACAAAGAGCTTATGGGTGTCGGTAAGCAGCCGTAAAACGGCTGGCCTAGGAAGACAAAGCCGCGTCAACGCGGCTTCTAAGGTTCCGTTTCATCGCCGAAACATGTGCATTTGGACCGCAAAGGTCGCCCCTGCCCCACCAACAGATTAAGGAAGCGACTCACGGTTAAGTTGCAATCTGGTTGGCGCACTACACTAGGAGCGACCGAGCGTCGGAGGGAACCAGTGGCGGGTGGGACTCGGTACCAGCCGTAAAACGGCTGGCCTAGCGGCCCACCAAAGCCGTGTGAACGGGGCTCGAACGTCATGAGAGCCGCCTGGCGGCGGCTGGGACAAACAAGAGTGTTTGTCCCGACTGGGTGCGGGCGCTAGGAGAGGGCCGGGCGCCAACGGCAGGAGAAGGCGAGCCGTGGTTGCTTGCGTGTGTGGGGCGGATGGACGGTCGAGGAAGGGCAGTCAACGGCCGCGGATCTCAAAATCGAGATCCGCGCTACAAACAAGACCCCGTTAGCTTGGTGAATTTGGGCGAGAGGGTGGGAGCAGGTTATACTCATCCCAGAAGTCTCGTGGGCTTTTGCTCCCAATGCGCACATGGCTGAAGGTCGTCTCTGGCTCGCTCGGGGTCTACCTCGTGTTGTGTGCTGGTCTGTTCGCCGCTATGTGCCAGCCCCCCGGCGTGTTCGGCAGCATCATGTCAAAGTTCCCGATGCCATTGATCATGCTGTTTCCTTTCGAGCGGCTTTGGACGCTCGCGCGGAGCGGGGATCTAGAGGTGGGACAGCCGGCCCCGGACTTCGACTTGCCCACCCCTGACAAAGAGTCTCACGTCCGACTGAGCAACTTCCGCGGGGGGAAGCCGGTAGTGCTGGTTTTTGGCAGCTACACTTGACCACCTTTTCGCCGGGAGGTTCCCGCGCTCAACAAGATGTACCAGGAATACGGGGATCGCGTCGCTTTTTACGTCGTCTACATTGAGGAAGCGCACCCCAGCGATGGCTGGCAACTGCGAAGCAATATCAGGGACAGCGTCGTGTTCGCTAGTCCTAAAAGCCAAGAAGAACGGCTTGATCTGGCTACCACCTGCGTCAGAAAGCTGGGGATCGAACTCCCTGCGCTAAGCGACGATTTCAAAAACTCCACCGAGATCGCTTACGCGGCCTGGCCTGATCGCATCTACGTGATCGGTCAGGACGGAAGAATCGCCTACAAAAGCAAACCGGGACCATTCGGCTTTAAGCCTCAAGAAGCCGAGGACGTCTTGAAGGAGATGGTTGCCGGGTCGTAGGAAGGTCCGGAGCGGGTAGAGCGGAGCTACGTCCCGAGTCCCACGGGACGTGAGGAGTCAACGGCCGCGGATCTGGCGGGCGGCGAACCGATGGCGGAAAGGGAAGTGAGAGCCCGCCCGCTAGATCCTACGCTACAGGACTGCCACCTGTGACCGGCAGGATGGGCAACAGCTGGAGAAAAGGCAGCAGGTACTGGGCCAAACGGCGGCCCAGACGCTGAGCGACGGGACGCAGGTTGCTACGACTCGGATCCCGTCACGCTACCGCCCCGTCAAATCCCGGACCCAAATGTCTTTGAACCGCATGCGGCCATCACCGCCCGAGTGCAACTGCAGTGCGATGACCCCTTCGGTCGAGCTCGGCGAGGGGTATGTGTAATCGATCATCTGGACATCGTTTAGGTAGGTGCGGTAGCGGTTACCTTCGACCTTGATCAAGAGATCATTCCAGTCGAAGGGTTTGATGACGGTTTCGAGTTCGGGAGCGGGCCAGACGATCCAGCCTTTGCCGTCGCCATAGATGCCGCCCGTGTGATGACCGACGCGGCGATCGATCTCGATCTGGCGCCCGGCTGTGATGTCCGGTGTATCGTCGTCGAATTCGGTGTGCAGGTAGACGCCGCTATTGCCATCGGCTTCGCATTTGAAGCGTAAGAAAAGGTGAAAGTCTTTGTAGGTTTTCTCGGTGGCTAGGTAGCCGTATTCGTCCGTGACCCCCATGCCGTAGATGGCGCCGTCTACGACAGTCCATTTTTCGTGACCGACTTCGCGCCATCCGCTGAGATCCTTGCCATTGAACAAGGAGACCCATTTGGGTCCCAGAGTCTTCGGCCGATGGCTCGGCTGGGCCGTCAGGACGTTCGCCCCAAGCAGAAATGCCGCTAGGATCAGCCACGCGCTCAGGCGGCAGGGTCGATTCGGGGTCGGACAACCGGACTGGGTCGGTACACAGGCGGGCCACTTCGTAGTTAGCGAATCAGCTGGCGGGGTGGGCAGGGGTTCGGCTTGTTTCATCATTCCTGTCCGAATTTCTTCTTCAACCCGGCGGCGAACCGCTCGACATCGATGATGAATCGCTCGTGCGTTCCACGGCCAACGACTTCCCGCTCGTCTGAGGCTTCCACGTCGAAGGTCAGCCGCCGCCCGTCGACTCTCGTGAGCTTCGCACTGTATGTAACCTCGGCGCCAAGCGGGGTCGCAGCCAGGTGTTCGACGTTGACTCGGGTCCCGACGGTATCTTGGCCATCCTCTAGGTGCGGCTGCACGGCATCATGGGCCGTGATTTCCATTCTCGCGATCATCGCTGGTGTCGCCAGTGACGGCTTCACGTCGGTTCCTAAGAAGGTGATCGAGTCTTCCTCGGAGACGACGATCTTTCGTTCGAGTTCAATGTCTGGTTCTACCATAGGCAACATCATAGCGAGGGCAGGGAGTAGTTAGGAATACGGAGAGGTGAGGCCAGTTAGCATCGGCTGCGGGTAGAACATCCGCTGCTTATGTGCGTCGGAACGAGAATCTTGTTCTCGTTTCATGTGGCGGCGTTGAGGTAGACGCGGATTCAACGGTGCTGAGCCGCGTCATCTCTGGACCGCTTGCTCACGCGCGCGGCTCGGTGCTCTGGGATATCAAGCGCGGAGCCCTTGGCTAGTTAAGTTAGGGTTTGTCCAGGGCAGGTTGTTGCGCTGGATGAAAGTCAAAAAGCCGCGGACATGGCGGGCGACGACGCCGGTGAAAAAGGCGAGAGAGGGGCGCCCGCGTAGATCCACGCTACATGGCTCCCACGGCCACGGAGGATGGTGCGAAAGGCCCGGCGGTTATGGCTTGCGGCAACAGTTTGTGTACATCGTCCAGCGTGCGTTACGTCCGCAGGCGGGCGCGATGAATCGCGCCCCTACATCCCTGACGGCGGGCATTCGCTTCATTCCTGCCGGTCGCTGGTGAGAAGTGCGGGCTAGTCGGAAGGCGATCGCCGCGTATGGCCTCTCAGCCACCGAATGAAGCTTGACTCATCAAGTGATCCGCTCGCCAACTCAAGCATCGCGGTAGCCACCTCAGCCTCACTAGCAATCACCTCCAACCCATTCCGCGCCAAGAACGTGTACATGGCTAGGAAAGCGGTGCGCTTGTTTCCATCGACGAACGCACGGTTGCGGACTACACCGACTGCGTACGCCGCGCCCAGTTCGACTAGACTCGCAGACCCATCCGCCCAGAGATTCCGCGGTCTCGCCAACGCAGTGTCAAGGAGACCCTCGTCCCGAACGCCCGAAGCTCCGCCGTACAGCGCGATCTGCTCGGAGTGAATCGTCAGGACGATGTCCCGTGAGAGCCACTCGGGTTCCCGCATCAACGCGCGAGTTCCTTGAGAGCCCTGTGATAGCGCGTCATCGCTTCCCGAGCAAGTCCCATCTGCCGTTGGAACTCGGCGTCCGGCTCGCCATCACCTGCTTTGAGCCAGCCCTCGAAGGCCTCCCGACAGGCGTCTTTGATTTTTATCTGTCGCCGGGCGGCCTCTATTTTGACGCGGGTGTGCAGCTCCCTAGGGATCTCGATACCTACTTTTACAGTCATACAGAAAGTGCACCTCTATATCTAACTTACACCAAACATTACAGAAAAGCTACCGACAGAGCATCAATGACTTCGGTGGCACTCGGGGTAACCGCACCTCCTGGGCCCTTTCGGCAATCCCTAGTTTGTTGACAGACATAGTAGGGATTACCTACCATCAAAGTGGCAGCGGTTGCCTCCCCAATCCCCGGGCGCTAGAGTATACGTCCGGGCGCTTTTTCACCCTAGACTGCGAGTTTCCATGAGGAACGGCGGCGTGGCTTCGATGAAAAACCCGGTGGGTGCCGGTTCTGTCGTCGACAAAGTCGGCAATACTCCGCTCGTTCGAATCCGAAAACTATCTGCTGACCTGCCAGGCGTCGAGATCTACGGCAAGGCCGAATACTTCAACCCCGGCGGCTCGGTCAAAGACCGGCCGGCGTTGAACATGGTTCTCGATGGCGAGCGCACGGGAAAGCTCACGCCCGACAGGACCCTGATCGATTCGACCAGCGGGAATACAGGCATCGCTTATGCCATGGTCTGCGCGGCCAAAGGCTACCGCGTGAAATTGTTCCTTCCGGCGAACGCCTCTCCGGAGCGGAAGCGGATCTTGAAAGCTTACGGGGCCGAGGTCGTCCTCACCGACCCGGGGGAAGGCTCCGACGGAGCTATCCTTGCGTGCCAAAAAGAATACAGCCAGAATCCCGGCGCTTACTTCTATCCGGATCAATACAACAATCCGGCGAACTGGCTGGCACATTTCGAGACGACCGGGCCCGAGATACTCGCACAGACCGGCCACAGAATTACGCATTTCGTTACCGGTCTGGGCACGAGCGGCACGTTCGTGGGAGTCGGCCGCTGCTTGCGAGAGTACTCGAAATCGATCAAGCTGATCTCGATGCAGCCGTCCTCGGGGTTCCACGGGCTCGAGGGATTGAAGCACATGCCGACGGCGATCGTGCCCGGAATCTTTGACCACACCCTAGCGGACGAGAACATCGAGGTCGAGACCGAGGAAGCTCATGCCATCGTCAAGAGGCTGGCGCGCAACGAGGGACTGATGGTCGGCATCTCCTCGGGAGCCAACTTGGCCGCGGCCCTGAAGGTCGCGCGTCGAGTCCGCGAAGGCGTCATCGTGACGGTATTCTGCGATTCGGCGGACAAATATCTGAGTGAGAGCTTCTGGGACGAACCATGATCCGCGTTGATCCCGGTCCCTGGAAGGAGATGGTCGAGCACGCCCGATCCACCTATCCCAATGAGTGCTGTGGCGCCATGTTGGGCGCGACCGAGAACGGCGGAAAGATTGTTCGGGTCGGGGTTCCCCTCGAGAACGCGTTTGACGGTTCACAGACCGCGCGTTACGAGCTCAAGAACGAGGATCTGTTGGCCGCCGACCGTGAAGCCCGCAAGCGAGGACTGGAGTTGATCGGCATCTACCATTCCCATCCTGACTGCGACGCTTATTTTTCGGAAACGGATCTGAAGAACTCTTGTCCGTGGTACTCTTTCGTGGTTATCTCGGTCAAGGACGGAGCGTTCGACCACGCCCGGAGCTTCTTGCCCGACCCTGACCAAACCGCCGCGGAAAACGAAGAACTGATCTACGGAGAAGCCCATGGCTAAGCTAGTGATCCCGACACCATTGCGCCAGTACGCTGACAAAAACGACTCGGTCGACGTCGAAGCCGCGAGCGTCGGTGAAGCGCTCGAGAAGCTAACCAGTCAGTATTCCGACCTTCGAAAGCACCTTTTCACGGACGAGGGCAAGTTGCGAAGTTTCGTCAACGTCTACATGAACGACGAAGACATCCGCTACCTCGATCGGGAAGCGACGAAGATCGGCGGCGACGATGTGATCACCATCGTGCCTTCGATTGCTGGAGGAGGAAGTCATGTCACTTAACGTCGCGGGAGATGTGGCAGCTGCCCCGCCTGTTCTCAGCAACGACGAAATCCTTCGTTATAGCCGTCACTTGATCATGCCGGAAGTCGGCATGGAGGGCCAGGTCAAACTCAAGAAGGCAAGTGTATTAATGATAGGCACTGGCGGTTTGGGCGCACCGCTGGGCCTCTACCTGGCGGCCGCCGGAATCGGCCGCATCGGGATTGTTGATTTCGATGTCGTTGACATGACGAACCTGCAACGGCAGGTCATCCATGGGACAAAAGACATCGGCCGGCCGAAACTCGACTCGGCCGGCGAGCGCATGACCGACATCAACCCCTACGTCCGGATCGACAAATACGAGGTCCGGCTAACGAGCGAAAATGCGCTGGACATCCTCAAGGATTACGACATCGTTGTCGACGGCACCGACAATTTCCCGACCCGCTATCTGGTCAACGACGCCTGCGTGCTACTCGGCAAGCCCAACGCATACGGCTCCATCTTTCGCTTTGAAGGCCAGGCGACGGTGTTTAACCATGACAACGGTCCCTGCTACCGCTGCTTGTATCCCGAACCGCCGCCTCCGGGGTTGGTTCCGAGCTGTGCCGAGGGCGGCGTCCTCGGCATCCTGCCGGCTCTGGTCGGCAGCATTCAGGCGACCGAGACAGTGAAGCTCATCCTCGGCAAGGGGGAAACTCTGAGCGGGCGCTTGATTCTTTACGACGCGCTCAACATGAAGTTCCGGGAACTGAAGCTGCGCAAGAACCCGGATTGCCCGGTCTGCGGCCCTAACCGAACTATTAACGAGTTAATCGACTACGAGGAATTCTGCGGAATCCCGCAGGCTGAGCCGGAGCCCGCGCCTGGGTTGAGCGAGTGGGAAATCGATCCGGTTGAGCTAAAAGAAAAAGTGGACCGCGGGGAGAACGTTTACATCTTGGATGTGCGCGAGCCCCACGAATTCGAGATCTGCTCGATTCCCAATTCACACTTGATTCCGCTGGGCGACCTGCCAAAGCGCGTGAACGAGCTCGACACCGCCGACGACATCGTGGCCCATTGCAAGTCCGGCATGCGCAGCGCCAAAGCAGTCAACTTCCTCAAGACCGCCGGATTCGGCAAGGTCAAGAACCTCAAAGGCGGCATCCTAGCCTGGAGCGACAAAGTCGACCCCACGGTTCCGAAGTACTAGTTGCTATCGACCGCGGCGGGGATCATAGGGGATTCTCTCCCCTAGCGTGAACCGCTCCTCGGCAGTTGCGTTTGTTGTTCGTGTTCGTTCTCCTTCGGAATCCGTTTTCGCCCGTTTAGCCGTATCCTCCGGGCGATCAAAACCGCCGGATCTTACCTTGCAATTTTTAACCTTCAGAGGAGTGACCCCTTTAAGGCAAGCCTGGCCTCGGCGATTTCTGGCCAGAGAAGGTAAAGGGGTGGCGCGGGCCTTCACGTGTGGGCGACGCTGCGGTGATGTAGAAGCCGCGAGCCCGTCTCTGCCGGCGTCGGCAACGCACGGAGAGAATCAGTCGGCGGCGGGCCTTCTCCCAGGGTCAAGATATGTACTTGATATCATATGTATTGGATATCATAGTATAGAGGGTGAGCTGGGTTGTTGAGTTTGACGATGAGTTCAAACCAGAGTTCTTCGATCTGCAGAGGAAGTACGGACCGAGATTCTTGCGTTGACGCGCCTTCTGCAGCAGTTCGGGCCGCAATTGGCGCGACCTCGCGTTGACACGCTGAACGACTCACGCCACGCGAACATGAAGGAGCTACGGTTCAGTGCGGCTGACGGCGAGTGGAGAGTAGCCTTCGCCTTCGACGCGAAGCGCAAGGCGATCCTGCTCGTTGCAGGGGATAAATCGGGGGGCAGCGAAAAGCGGTTCTACCGCGGGCTGATCCGCAAGGCCGATGACCGTTTCGACGCGCATCTAGCCCGCCTGAAGAAGGAAGGGAAGTAATCATGGCTGTGAACGTAGACGACATCATCAAAAAGCTGAGCCCCGCCCAGCGCAAGAAGGTCGAGGCCCGCGCCGCTGAGCTGATTGCCGAGGAGATGACCTTGCGTGAACTGCGGCACGCCCGCAAGCTCACGCAGGTCCGCATGGCCAAGAAGCTCGGGGTCACCCAGGACAGCGTCTCGCGGCTTGAGAAGCGCAGCGATCTTCTGCTGTCGACGCTCCGTAAGACAGTAGAGGCGATGGGAGGAAACCTGTCGCTGGTGGCCCAGTTCCCCGACCGCGCGCCGGTTGTGCTGTCCGGCATCGCAGGGGATGACCCGCTCGGCTGACGTCGAGCTGGTGTAGAGCGGGCCGAGGAGCGAATTCGCCAAATCGCTAGTTTGCATTTCTCACGAGGAGCGCGTAGGGCGGGCCACCATGCGCCCGTGCGGTGGTGTCGATGGACGATCTTTTCCACAAATTCCCAGTGGACAATGTGCATTGCTCGGTGGCGGGCCGACACGGTGGTCGGCCCCTACAAACAACGTTCGTTCGGCGCCGCCCAACAGAACCCTCGTGAGAAATGCCGGCTGATTCGGGATCAGCTCAGATAGGTCGCCGCTAAGGTCAAGTCCCTACTTTCACTCTTCGCGTCGGCGTCGCGCAACTCGCGCATTCCCATCTCGGCAATAGGCTGCAAGCTGCTTGATTAAAACAAGTAACTACACAATTTTTTTAAGCAACTTGACGCCGTTTCTTGACAGCGGTGGGGCTATCTCGCTACCCTTAACCAAAGAGTCAATCGCCACCAGCCCAGCCCCGGCCCGCGTTGGGCTTTCACCCTAGTTTTATTCTTAATCGAAGGTATCTTTAAGGAGGCAGTGACACGTGATGTTGAGACCACTACACGACCGCATCCTCGTAGAACGCATCGAGGAGGAAGAATCACAGAAGGGCGGCATCATTATCCCCGATTCCGCCAGGGAGAAACCTCAGCAGGGCATCGTTATCGCCGTTGGCAACGGCAAGCGACAAGACAATGGTGACATTGCCCCGCTCGAGGTGAAAGAGGGCGACCGTATTCTTTTCGGCAAGTATGCCGGTAATGAAGTCACGATCGATGACACAGAATACATCATCTTCCGAGAGGACGACGTTCTAGCGGTGCTCGAAGGCGCCGAGGGGTCGAAGAAGGAAAAAGCTGCATAAGAGCGGTATAAGAGAGGAGAAATCAATGGCAGGAAAGAAAATAGTCTACGGAGAAGATTGCCGGCAAGCGATCTTGAGCGGCGTAAATCGCCTGGCCGATACCGTGAAAGTCACCCTCGGTCCCCGAGGCCGGAACGTCATTTTGGAGAAGAAATTCGGCGGCCCTACGGTCACCAAGGATGGTGTCACGGTCGCGAAAGAGATTGAGCTCGAGGACAAACTCGAGAACATGGGCGCCCAGATGGTGCGGGAAGTCGCCTCCAAGACCAGCGACGTCGCCGGGGACGGTACGACCACCGCTACGATTCTCGCCCAATCAATTTACCGGGACGGCATGAAGAGCGTCGCCGCCGGAGCAAATCCGATGGCGCTCAAACGCGGCATCGAGACGGCGACCAAGGCGGTCGTCGGCGCACTCCAGGCTGCCGCCAAGCCGGTCGAAGGCGAGGCCATTTCGCAGGTGGCCTCCATCTCAGCCAACAATGACATGACGATCGGCAAGATCATTGCCGAAGCGATGGAGAAGGTCGGCAAAGACGGCGTCATCACCGTCGAAGAAGGCAAGACCATTGAAACCACACTAGAAGTCGTCGAAGGGATGCAGTTCGATCGGGGCTATCTCTCACCCTACTTTGTCACCGACCCTGACCGCATGGAATGTGTGCTCGAAAAGCCTGTGATTCTCATCCACGAGAAGAAGATCAGCAACATGAAGGATCTTCTTCCTCTGCTCGAGCAGGTCGCACGAGGGGGACGTCCGCTATTGATCTTGGCCGAAGAGGTGGAGGGCGAGGCCCTCGCGACTTTGGTGGTCAACAAGCTGCGGGGCACGCTCAATATCTCCGCGGTCAAGGCGCCGGGATTCGGCGATCGCCGAAAAGCCATGCTCGAAGATATCGCCATCGTGACCGGTGGTCGAGCCATTATGGAAGAGACGGGTATCAAGCTTGAGGGTGTCAAGGTAGAGGACCTCGGGCAGGCCGACCGCATCACCATTGACAAGGACAACACCACCATCGTCGAAGGTGGCGGCACGAAGGAGGCGATCGAGGGCCGTGTGAAGCAGTTGCGCGCTCAGATCGAAGAGACCACCTCGGACTACGACCGCGAGAAGCTGCAAGAACGGTTGGCCAAACTCGTTGGCGGTGTCGCCGTCATCAAGGTCGGCGCTGCCACCGAGACCGAGATGAAGGAAAAGAAGGCGCGCGTTGAGGACGCCATGCACGCTACCCGAGCAGCTGTCGAGGAGGGTATTGTTGCCGGCGGCGGAGTTGCCTTGCTGCGGGCCTCTTCCGGATTACAAGACCTCAAAGTCGACGATGCCGACGAGCAGGTCGGTGTCAACATCGTTAAGCGTGCGCTCGAAGATCCTCTGCGGTGGATCGCCCAGAACGCCGGCATGGAAGGCGCCATCGTAGCGGAAAAGGTGCGGGCTAAGTCCGACGACGCCAGCTACGGCTACAACGCTCAATCGGATGAGTACGGCGACCTCGTCAGCGCGGGCGTCGTTGATCCTGTCAAGGTTACGCGGACGGCTTTGCAGAACGCCACCTCCATTGCAGCACTGATGCTGACAACCGAGGCGACCGTACACGAGATCCCAGAAGACAAAGAAGCTGGGCCGCCGATGCCGCCTCACGGAGGGGAGCACTTCTAACCTCAACCACGCAGCTGTGAGCTTCGGCTCGCGCAAGTAATCTCAGATTGGGCAGGCGTTTTCGGGCAACCGAGGGGCCGGCCCTTTTTGCGTCACAACGCACCCAGCTTTCGAAGAGAATCGCTGGTTTTCGCCGTACAGGAAGCCTCTTGAGATCTGGGAGCGGTTGCCCGGAAAACGTACACAAAACGGCCGCAGGCCCCGGGAACGACGCCTCGCCCTGAGCTACGGACTTCGTTCGAGGAACATCTACGCTGCCTTCGGGGTCTCGATCTGGACTAATCCTTTTTCGGGTGGTTTTGCGCTGAACGAGAGAACGTCCATGGGGCAGACGGAGACGCAGATTCCGCAGCCGATGCACGAGCTGTTGGAGTTGTCGAGCGTCTCTTGTTTGATGGCGAAGCTCATGACATCGATGCCGACCTGGCAGTTGCGGGTGCACTCAGTGCAGCCGATGCATTTATCGTTGGAGACGATATGAAAGCGGCTGATCTTAAGCTTGTTATATAGTTTGGCGAACGCGTCCATCATTTTCGCCAGCGGGCACCAGTAGCGGCACCAAACCTTGCCTCCCATGAAGGGGTACAGGGTGACAGGAATGATCCCAACCAACCAAACATCCGCGAACAAATGATAGAGTTCGACACCGTCACCTGCCGGCCCGTACAAGACAGCGTAGGTATCCCGCAACAACATCATCACCGTCACAACAACAGCCGATCCCAGCACCACCCAGTTCATCCACTCCCATTTGCGGGAGGTGGGGCCTTTGGGAGCCAAGTGACGCCAGCGGTCCCCGAGCGTTTCGGCCAAGCCGCCGCAGCCACAGATCCATGAGCAGTAGCGCTTTCCATGGAAGATGACAAACAGCGGGATCACAACGAAGCTCAGGATGACGCCCCAGGCGATCCACACCTGGTGTGGATCGTGGAAAAAGGTGTAGAAGAAAAGCGGCCAAGCGTAAACTGCTCCGTAAGCACGCCAAGCCTGCTCGGTGAAGCTCGGATCGGATGCCAGCCTCTCGCCGACCCAGCGATACTCGACCGCCCACTTGAACAGGAATTCCGGGATGAGAAAGAAGAAAATCCACTGGAATGACAGTAAGCTCGCGTACCGCCAGATCTGAAACTTGTCCTTGCGGTCGATGCCCCAGCGCTTGAGCGCCTGCAGACCAAAGAACGTCATCACCAGGGTGTAGAGCACCGTGTACCAAAACGACCAGGGGCGGTCGAAGAGTGACAGAGCGCTGAAACCCCAGTTGCGGTACGGCCATAGTTCGAGGCCGTGGCCTAGTTTCGCACCGTACACCGTATAGGAAATCAGGAAAGTAACACCCAGCAACGACCAGCGCGACCCCTTGATTGCCGTAAAGAGAAGGCCTCCCAGGGAGGCTACCGCAAGCCCCCATCCGGCGACGGGAGGCACGGACGCCCCGGTCTGGTCTCCTCCGAACCACAGACCCACGAGGGTAGCCAGCACGAAAAGCAAAGACTGAATCGGGTTCCCGGTCCACTCGTTTTCGAGCCGAATACCCAGTGATTTGAGGAACCGCGAGGGCAACTCCGCCCCTGCGAGTACAAACGCATGCTGGTAGGGGAGGCTGCGGGGTTCGCTTTCGCCCTTGACTTTGACCGCGGCATCGTGGTCTCCGAACTCAGTGAGGCCGGCGTTCCAAATGATCTCGATGCGGCCTTGAGCGACAGCGTCATCCAGCTTGCGTTTATTGTCTTGAAAGACCAAGCCCAAGCTGTCGCGGCGGTGGATCAGCTTGACGCGGTTTGCCTCCGATAGGGTCAAAGCAGCTTCGACGGCGCTGTTGCCGCCGCCGATGACGAGGATGTCTTCCCCTTTGTAGTGCTTGGGGCTGTAAAGCCGGTGGTAGACTTGCTCGCGGTCTTCCCCGGGGACGTTCAGCTTGCGGGGGTTGCCGCGCTGGCCCGTCGCCAGGATGATTCGCCGGGCGCGGTATTCGCCCTTCTCCGTTCGCGCGATGAAGCCGCCGTCCTTGCGGCGCTCTAGCGCTTTCAACCCTTCGCTGGTGCGGATATCGAGGTTGTTTTCTTCCTTGATATCGTTCCAGCGCTTGACGAGGTCTTCCTTCCGCGCGCCATCGAGCCAAAGCTTGCCTTTGGGAAGAGTTTGATCCGGTTCGGCGTAGACCCATTTGCCCTCGGGAAAGTCCTCGATTGTATTGGCGATCTTCTGCTTCTCGAGGACCACAAGCCGCATGCCCCTCTCCTGAGCCGCTAGGGCGGCATTCAATCCCGCTGCCCCAGCGCCGACGATCAGAACGTCGTACATGTTGGGGTCGTTGCTGATGGCGTCGGGCTTCGAAGCGATGTGCTCGATGATCTCGTAGCCCTGCGCCATGGCCAGCTTGATAACGGGAGCGCCCGCCAGATCCCCGATGATGTAGAGCCCCCGAATGTTGCTCTCGCGGTCGGCGTTGACTGCCGGGCGGCGCTGAACCATGTTCGGGCTGGAGGTGATCCCGTCGATGAAGGCTTTTGCCTTAGCTAGCATGGGCCTAGGAATTTACCTCGAGCCAGTGCCCGCCCGAGTTACTTCCGAGACCGACGCGGGTGTTAGAAGGGATCCGCAGCTGGAGCATTTTGCGGCGGAAGGGTGATTCAACGCGTTACAAGCCGGGCAGCTTTGGGGCTCGGCCGTCGAGGGGATTTTCACGACTCCGGAATACTTGGGGGGCGCCGCCGCCTTCTGATCAGCGGAGCGGAGAAGCAGCGCCAGGTAGCCAAAGGCATTGAAGAACAAGCCTACGAAAAACCAAAAGACAGTAGCTTGCCCGGTGTTCAGCGCCCGATGGGCGCAAACGGCCGAAAACGCCAAGCCAAGCAGAACGTACATGCCCAACAGCAGCCAGGCATCCGAGATACCGCTGCCGGGCGCCATCTCGCCTCCGAACAGCCCGCCGCGCGGCTTCAGGCTGGCGATGTATTTCCACGGGTCGGCGAACAATTGGTCTTCCATCATGCCTTTGATCCCAACGCGCTGGCCCTCGACCAGGTAGACTTTGTCGCCTACTGCCAACAGCTTGAGGCACACAACGCAACGATCCACCCCGGACCGCACAGGCACCGTGCGCGAAAACATTTGCTCCGTGTCTTCCTGCTCGTTGGAGGTTTCCTCCTTGGTCACAGGCGGCTTGTCGGACATAGGAGGCTTGCTACCGGGCTGTCCAAGGGCAAGGGTCCATCCTGCCGCCAGGAGGAGGAAGCCGGTCAACGTCGTGAGGCTCCGAAAGCGCGGTTTGATTACTGGCATTGTGTATGCCTCCCCGAGGACCTCTGGGCGGTCGCGAAGGCCAATCCGAAAGTCCCGTCTCCGGCACTGAACCGAAAGGTAACAAGTGTTACCTCAAGCTGCCGTAAAGCTTGTCCGCTGATGATTCTACCTTACCTTGTGGGAGGTCATCTCAGCGCCCTCGTCTGAGCAGCCGGGCAAAAATCATGAAGTGGGTCACCAGCAGTAGTGGCACCAAGAATGTCGGAATGTACCAAGCCGCTCCGAAGTCCGGTACAGCATCCGAGTGGCGCAGTGCATTTACAAGGTCCACCGTGCCGACAATGTTGAAGAGCCAGACCAGCGCCAACGCCTTGGCCCAGCCAGCGCGCAGAGCGACGAGCGCCAGCACCGCCAGCACAGCTGTCGCCAAGTCCCCGTAGGCGGCAGGAGTTGCGAAAGCACCTGGCAGCGGTCGCGCAACGACTCCGGGGACAAGGAATACCATTCCGATGTAGCGAAATGCATGGGGGAAGATCAGCGGGATCAATGCCTGATCGATTGGTTTCTCTGCTAGCCATGGCGTCACGTACCACTTCGCGATGAAAGCGTACACAACAAGGCTCAGGACAAACTGCAGACCAAAAATTGCTAGAGCATCCATCGGGCCACCTCCAACAGACAATCTCGGCGTCTTTCAAAAGCCACTCTTTTGCGCTGCGACACCTTACCATAGCCGGGGTGCTCGCTGGAACCCAAAGTTCAGGAGCTTCGCAGCTAACGTCTCACTCTTGGCGTCTTGGCCGTTCGGGTTGTGCTGGAAGTATCGAGCACCGCGTCGGATCTAACCGCGCTCACAGCCTCTTCGGTGTCGCCCAGTGCCTGCGGTAGCGGCGCCGGACGTAGAGGTTCGCTTCGTCGTCGCCGACAATGCTTTCGGTTTCGGCGTCGAAGTGAACGGTCCGGTTGACGCGCGCGACGATATTCGCCAGGTGGGCATGGATGGCCGAGAGGTGTCCGATGCCGATGTCGGCGTTGGGGAGCTTGCGCGACTTGACGCAGTCGATGAAATTGCGGGCGTGAGTGTCGGGTTCGTTTTCGTCGTCGTGGTGAACCTGGTTTCCTTTGGAATCAAACACCTTGAAGCCCCGCCGCCGGTTCCAGCGCCCGATATGCACCTCGCCATCGGTTCCGTAGACGGCTACGGCGTTCTCCGCGCCGTCCATCATGTAGGGCGTCCAGATACGCATCTCCCAAATCAGCAGCTTGCCGCCGTAGTCGAAAGTGACGTTCATGGTGTCGGGAGTTTGCTGATCGTCGTCGAAGAAGATCTTCTTACCCATTCCTGAAACGCTTTTCGGGTAGCTGGCGCCGAGCGCCCAGCGTGCCATATCCAGTTGATGTACGCCGTCGTTGCCGGCGTCGCCCGTACCGAAATGCCAATGCCAGTGCCATTTGTAGTGGAAGCGGTTCTCGTTGAACGGTATCCAAGGGGCGGGGCCGAGCCAAGTGTCGTAGTCGACGCCTTCGGGAACGGGACCATCCTCCTTGTGGCCGATGTCGTCGCGGAGTTGAGTGTCCCAGGCTTTCGCGGCGAGAATCCGCCCGATCTTCCCCGACTTGCAGTAGTCGATTGCCCTGATTGTGGAGGGGCGGCTGCGAGCCTGCGTGCCGTGCTGCACGATCTGCTTGTGGTAGCGGGCGGCGTCGATGATCAGGCGTCCCTCGCGAATGTTGTGGGAACACGGCTTCTCGACGTAGATGTCTTTCCCCGCCTCGCAGCCGAGAATGGCGGACGGAGCATGCCAATGGTCCGGGGTCGCGACGACGGCCGCGTCTACACTCTTGTCGTCAAAGATGCGGCGCATGTCGCCGGTCGTCGGCGGCCTTTTGATGCCCTTTCGGTCGAGGATAGCCGTGGCTCTCTCGAGCGAGGCTTGGTCTACGTCACAGAGGTAGGCGACGTTGACGTCGGGTAGAGCCGCGAAGTCCTGCATGAGGCCGCGGCCGCGGCCTCCGACGCCGATCAGCCCGACATTGACTTTGTCGTTGGCGGCAACACTCTTCTTGGCTGCCGTGAGTCCGGCAGCGACCGTGGTTCCAATAAAGTAGCGGCGATTCATAGTTCCTTGGTCCTCCTGCTTCCACCAGGGATTATGTCAGATCGACGTGAGCCGCTCCAGGTCAATGGACCGGTCGTCGACACGAGTGTCTACGCGGCAGACGTGGGCGTGTTCGCCACAACAACGCACGCCACGGCTTATTGAGGGTCGCAAGATACCTTGGCTTTGGAGCACGGGCACGGCATGTCTCGACGTGTCGAGCTCGCCTGCCGACATCCTGTAACGTCTGGGCAATGAGCCCGAAGTGCTGGACACCGGGCAGGTGCCAAAAGCAGCTTTCTTCCTAGATGCGGAGGGGCGTACTCCTGAACCCATCTGAAGCTTGAGTGCCCCGCGTCGGATCGTGTAAAGTGAGGGGAAGCCGTAGCCGAAGGAGCCGATCGGCCTCTCGGTGGCAGCAACTTCACGACACTGCTTTCACTACCGGGAAGCAGATTCACAACGATCGAAGCTTTAAGAAGCAGAGCCATGCCGGAGACGCATGACAGAGCCATGATCGAGGCTGTGGGCCTCTCGAAGTTTTATGGGAGCTTTGCCGCGATCCGCGACGTGTCCTTCTCCGTCCCTCGCGGACAGGTGGCCGCCTTTTTGGGACCTAACGGGGCGGGCAAGTCGACGACTTTGAGAATCTTGACAGGATACTTGACCCCGAGTGAAGGGGCGGCCCGCATCGCGGGGATGGACGTCGCCGGCCACCGCGTGGAAGCGGCGGCTCGGGTGGGCTATCTGCCTGAAAACGGCCCGCTCTATCCCGAGATGACGCCGCGAGAGCTGCTGAGTTTTTTCGGTGAGGCTCGGGGCTTGACGAACGGCATCCTGGCGCGGCGGATCGACGCTGTAGTTAGCCAGTGCAGCCTCGACGCGGTCATCGAAAAGAGCATTCACAAACTGTCTCGAGGCTATCGCCAGCGCGTCGGCATGGCGCAGGTCCTGCTGCACGAGCCCGACATCCTGATCATGGACGAGCCGACAGCCGGCCTCGATCCCAATCAAATCCGCGACGTTCGGGAACTAACAAGAGAGCTAGGCAAGACCAAGACGATCTTGATCTCGACTCACATCCTGCAGGAAGTCGAAGCCGTGGCCGACCACGTCATCTTGATCAACGAAGGCCGCATCGTTTTTGATGGAACACCGCGTGAAATGGCTGCGGAGGGAAGTCTCGAGGACGCTTTCCTTCGACTTACCGACAAAGGCGAGGAAAAAGCCCCATCCGAAAGCGCCGAACCGGCGGGCGAAGAAAAGGCACCTACCGGCCCCGCAGGTGACGAGCCCTCGGTCGCGGCGCCGGCCGCGCCGAAGCAGGATCCCAGCGAAGACGATAGCTCTCACTCCACGCCTCCCGCGGTGAAACCGGAGGCAGCGGAATGAACCTCAACTCGCGAATCCCGAAAGCCGTTTTGAAACGCGAGCTGATGAGCTATTTCAGCAGCCCCACCGGTTACGTCTTTATCACGCTTTTCGTATTCCTGAGTGCGATCGCTGCTTTCTGGCAGGAAGTTTTCTTCACGAGCAACCTGGCGAACCTCGATCCTCTCAATCGCTTCTTCCCGTACCTGCTGGTGTTTCTCATCCCAGCGATCACGATGACGCTTTGGGCCGAGGAAAAGCGCACCGGCACCGACGAGCTTCTTTTGACGCTACCGGCTACTGATATCGAGATCGTGTTGGGCAAATATCTGGCGGCGTTGTCGATTTACACCGTCGCGCTGGTGTTCTCGTTCAGCCACGTTCTGGTTTTGTTGTGGCTGGGAAGTCCTGATGCCGGCCTTATGTTTTCGACGTACCTGGGCTACTGGCTGATGGGTGCCGCGTTGCTGGCGCTGGGTATGGTTGCTTCGTTGCTCACTCACAATCTGACAGTAGCCTTCATCGTAGGCGCGGTGTTTTGCGCTATACCGGTCTTCATCGACCATGCCGGCGTGATTGTTAGCGGGCCGCTTCAACGCCTCGTCGAAGGGTTCTCGTTTACCGAACAATTCAAAGACCTCTCGACCGGAGTCATTTCACTTTCGTCGGTAGCTTACTTTGTGTCATTCACTTTGGTGATGCTGTACTTAAACGTCGTCCTGCTGGGCCGCCGGCATTGGGCGACCGGCAAGGATGCGCCGCGTCTGGGACGCCACTATTCGATTCGCGGCCTGGCACTGGTCGTGATTGTCGCCAGCTTGACGGTGCTGACCGGTCGGCTCGGCGGTCGCATCGACGTTACCGCGGAGCGAATCCACTCGCTATCTCCCGATACCCGGAAGCTGATATCCGGCATAGATTCCAAGAGGCCCGTGTTCGTTCAGGCGTTCCTCAGCCCCGATGTTCCGCGACGTTATTTGCAGGCGCGGAATAACATCATCACCTTACTGCGCGAATTCGATGCCGTGGGCGGCGACCGCGTTTTCGTGCGCGTTGTCCCGACGGAGAAGTATACCGACGAAGCGCGCGAAGCACAGGACAAATTCAATATACGCTCGCGCCCGGTACCCGTTTGGGAGCAGAGCGTCGGGGGAGCCGCGGAAATCTTCCTAGGAGTCGTGTTCACTTGTGGCCCGGAAGAATTCGTCATTCCTTTCTTTGACCCCGGCTTGCCTGTCGAATACGAGCTGATGCGTTCGATGCGGGTCGTCTCACGCGCGGATCGCAAGAGGGTGGGGGTGCTCGAAACCGGCGCCAAGCTTTTCGGCGGTTTCGATTTTGAGAGCAAGCGACAGTCGCAGGACTGGTCAATCGTCCCGGAACTGCGCAAGCAGTACGAAGTGGTCCGGGTACAACCTGGAAGGAACTACCCAGACAATTTAGACGTGCTGATGGCGGTGTTGCCGAACACCCTGCAGCAAGAGGAATTGGACCGGGTCACCGCCTTTGTCAAGGAGGGCAAGCCTGCTCTGCTGCTGGTCGATCCCCTTCCCGCGTTTAGCGTTGAGTTGTCGCCTGAGCAGCTACCGCCCAGCCCGTTTTCGAGAGGGGCGCCACAGCGCCAGCCGGCCAACGTGAAGCCTCTGATGGAGGCTTTGGGCGTCGATTGGCAGACAGATCGCATCGCCTGGGACAAGTACAACCCGCACCCGCAGTTCCGTAGCATGCCGGAGGAAGTGATCTTCGTCGGAGCCGGCAGCGGGGCGGAATCTCCTTTCAACCCGGATGAAGCCGTCTCTTCGGGTTTGCAGGAGGTCGTGCTGATCCATCCCGGAGTACTGAAGGCCGCCGAGGATAGCAAGACCGAGTTCACGCCGCTGCTCGAAACCGGAACCGACTCGGGACAAACACGCTGGCACAGGCTGGTGCAGCGCTCGTTGTTCGGCATCCAGTTGGCACCGAATCTGCCGCACTCGCCGGATGATGAAAGCTACGTCTTGGCGGCACGCGTGACGGGATCTTCCGAGGAGCGCCCGATCAACGCCATCGTCATTGCCGATGTAGACCTGATGGGCGAGCAGTTTTTCCAGCTACGCCGTCAGGGCGTCGAGACCCTGAACTTTGACAACGTCACGTTCCTGCTGAACGCCGTTGACCAGCTAGCCGGCGACGATTCGTTCATCGCTCTTCGAAAACGCCGCCGCAAGCACCGCACTCTACAAGCAGTCGAAGCCCGAACCAAGGTTTACGAAGAACAGCGGCGAGAGGAAACGCAGGAAGCGGAAGCAACGGCCGACAAGCGCCTTGAGGAAGCCCAGGCCCGGCTCGACGAAGCCGTCGAGGAGCTTCGCAAACGAACCGACTTGGACGAACAAACGAAGCGTATCATGATCGCGAACCAACAGAAGGCCGAGAATCGGCGTCTGACGGTCGACCGCGCGAATATTGAGGATGAAAAACAGCGCCAGATCGAGAGTAGCCGTGCGGAAATGGAATCCTCGATCCGAGCAATCCAAAATACGATCAAACTGCTGGCTGTGGCCCTGCCCCCGGTTCCGGCGTTCGCGCTGTTCGTCGTCGTTGCCGTGCGCCGATTGCGGCGCGAAACAATGGGAGTTTCAGCCGACCGGCTTTTGGAAGACAAACGGTGAAATCGAGAGCTCTAGAAACGGGCCTGTGGACGCCCAAGCAGCTCGGCTCAAGATCATCCGCCGCGCGGGCCAACTAAGTTTGAAAACCGGGTGATGAACGATGAGTGAACTTCAACGAACCACGATATTCTGCGTCGTGGCCGCCGTCTTAGTGGCCTCTGCGACCGTCGTTGACCCGGGCCGAGTGACGCCGGAGATCTTCAATGATCAGGGCGAAGCCTTTTTTCCCGATTTCACCGACCCGCAGGCTCCCAAGATGATCGAAGTGATCGACTACGACGCGGCCACGGCGACAGCACGCCCGTTGAAAGTGGAGTTCAAGGACAGCAAGTGGTCGATTCCCTCGCATCACAGCTACCCGGCTGACGCGGAAGAACGGCTGGCGAACACCGCCGCCGCGCTGATCGAGCTACGCAAGGACATGATCATATCCGACCGCGCCGAAGACGACGCCGAGTACGACGTGATCGATCCTCTGGATCAGTCGGCCTCCTCGCTGGCCGGACGCGGTAAGCGCGTCACTCTGCGGGATGAAAACGGCGATCCACTAGCTGATTTTGTGGTCGGTAGGAAGGTCCCCGGTAAACCCGGTTATCGCTACATGCGTGTCCCTTCCCAGAAACGCATCTACGCGGTAAAGACCGACGCCGACGTATCCGCCAAGTTCGAAGACTGGATCGAGACCGACCTGCTTAAGCTCAGCGTCGGCGATATCCGCAAGGTCAACATCAACAGCTATTCCATCAATGAGCGGATCGGAAGACTCGAGAACATGGAGAAAGTGAGGCTCACCAAGACGAAAGACAAGTGGAGAATCAGCGGAAGAGGGACACCGAACTCCGACAAGATGAGCGACCTTACCGGAGCCCTTGACAACCTGCGAATCGTCGACGTCCAGCCCAAGCCCGCCAATCTTACGCGGGATCTGAAAACCGCCAAGGGAATTACGCTGTCGATGGAATCCATTGCCTCGCTTCGGCAGAAGGGGTTTTTCATCGTCCGGACGGGACAGTTGTTCTCTAACGAAGGCGAGATCCTCGTCGAGACAGCCAACGGTCTTCAATACACGCTGCGCTTTGGGGAAATCGCATCAGGCGGATCGAGCGCTCAGGTGGGGGAAGCCGGCTCCGAACCATCGGAGGCGGCCTCGAAGGCAGATCAACAGCAAGAGCGGCGCTACGTCTTCATCACCGTCAACTACAGTGAAGCGCGGGCTAAAAAGTACGCGGAAGACAAAGAACCCGACGAAAAAGGGAAAGAGCTTGCCCGCGAACTACGAAACCGGTTTGCCGACTGGTATTACGTCATCTCCGGTGCTGACTTCAGCAAGCTGAGACCCAGCAGGCGGGAGTTGACAAGAGGATGAGGGCTGGGTCAGCCTCGGCCGGGGCCTGGCTGGCGTCACTGCTTTCCGCCCCGCTTCGCTGCTTCGCGGCGTCCTAAGCCTTCGGCGACAAGAACTGCCACAAGTGTGTTGAGGCTCACGCCCTCTTGCTGTGCCCGCGCAGCCAAGCGAGCGTGGAGAGTTTTAGGAACCCGCTGTCGCCATTGCCCGCTCATCGATACGCCCGGCTTCGGAACAGGGTCGCCGTGTTTCTTGCAGCTCGCGAGGTACGCTTCCAACGCATCTTGCCCATTACTCATCGCTTCTTCCGGTGTCTCGCCGTCGGAGATACAGCCAGGCAGGTCGGTAAACTCGATCAAGTAACCGCCTCCCTCTTCTGTTTCAAGCGGTCGTATAGTGAAAGGGTAGCTAATCTTCCTCATGGGTTGCCTCCAACCGCTCGATCATCCGCAGAAAAAGCCGGGTGTATACCGGCTTAATCGGTCGGCGTGCCGGGACACAAAGCCGACCTGCCCTTGGGTGGCGAAACACCACGTGGCTGGTGGCGCCTTGGTCCACATCTATGCCCCACCGCCTAGCCACTGTCTTCAGGTCCTCAATCCGCCAGTCCCGAGGGTTACGTCTCATCCTGGCAAGGATCGTGGGGGCCGACGCCGTGGGTGGTACCTTATACGGTACCATTCACGGACCTGCTAAGTTGACTTGAAAGTGGAAAAACCCAAGGTCCTCTTCCTTTGTACCGGCAACTCTTGCCGTAGCCAGATGGCGGAGGGCTTTCTGCGCCACCATGCGGGGGATCGACTGGAAGTCTCCAGCGCCGGAACGGATCCCGTCGGTCTCAACCCTAGCGCCATCGCTGTTATGCGGGAGGTAGGAATCGACATCTCCGCACACGCCTCCAAGCACGTCGATTCCCTAGTCGACAAACCTTTCACGGACATCGTCACTGTGTGCGACAGCGCCCGCGAGTCTTGCCCCAGGTTCCCTTCCGAAACCAGCAAGCTTCATTGGAGTTTGGAAGATCCAGCGCAGGCTGAGGGCAGCGAAGAAGAAAGGCTGGCTGTCTTCCGCCGGGTTCGCGACCAAATTGACGCTCTAGTCGAAGCCTTTATGCGAAGCAGAGCTTCCGAGGGAGCGGAAACCAGCTAGTAGGCGATCGCCGAAAGAATTCCTCCTACTCGGCGACGTCTTTCCACTCTTCTTCCAACAGTTTCGTGTATTCCCCGGAGGCGTAGAGCGGGAACGGAAACTGGGGCTGGGGCAGGATGGCGTACGCTTTGGAGTCTCTCCAGCACGTATAGGCATAGTCGGCGTAGCGAAAGTAGGAGCGCAGATAATCCGCCTGCAGGATCTTGGTGGACGGCGGTTGACGGAACTGCATATAGAGGCCGATCGAGCGGGCGAAAATGCGCGGGTACTCGACCACCCCCCAGCTTTGTAGCTTCTCGGCCACATCACTCGGGGTCTGCTTGATCAGCAGATGTGCGAAGCTCTGCTCCGCCAACTCGGCGGCGTTCAACTCTTCCGAGCGCCGGCAGGCGTCCATGCACTGCTCGATCCAGCGGTAAACGTCCTTGCCGACGTAAAACAGCATGCGGAGCTCGGCATACCTTCCCTCAAGAACGTGCCGCTCCAGTTCCTTCTGCTTTTCGTCCGAGGAGGATCCCTCCTTCATCAACGAAAGTGAAGCCTTGGCGCTCTCAAGTATCTGGACGGTGGAAGACGACTCGCTGAAGGGGTGCAAGATCAGAGGAGGTAGCGGGTGGACGCCTTCTACTTCCAGTTTCGTCGGCTCGGGCATCGGACTCCAAACACCATATCGACGCGCTCACCCAAAACATGGGTTGACGCAATGCCGCCACGGGGGGAGGAGGGAAACCCTTCAGTGGGATCCCCTCAAACAAGCGGGAACGCTGCTGACAGTATCAACCCCTTCGCACCATCGCGTCAAGTAAGAGTCCGTCGGAATTCTCCGCCGAGTGGAGGGTGCACAAAGGACGACCACGCACGTCCTGAATCGCAAAGTGGGGAGCGGAGTAGCACTGCCGTAAGGGCACCTAGCGGACTGGTAGGGGCTTCTGTGTAGCGGAAACAGGTACTGTAGAGCCACTCTAAAAAAGTACGGTGGATCTATTGTTTGAACTCGATGCTCAGTTCAAAATATTCCTAGCACAACTACTCATCGTACATGGAAAGAGTCCCACTACCATGTTACCCATAGTCTTGTCTGTTGCTTTCCTGATACTGCTTGTGGCGCTGACACTCAACTCGAAAAAGAAAAGCAATCGTCCCGACAACGCCCAGCTCGAGCCGTGAAGCTAGCTGCTACTTTCAACCAGGGCGCAACCTTATTCCTGCTAGGTTTGCCGCCGCCTGGATTCCAGCTCTTGCGGATAGATTCAATTCCCTAAAACGTTCGGATCAACGCATCAAGAACGACGAGAGGTTCTTGGCCCACCTGACGCATTGAGGCCGTCATCCCGGCGGGGACGCCGAAATGGTCGTGCGGCTGTATCTCACAAGTTGCGGGACCAATCTCTAGAATCCCGTTCCCCATAACAACCGAGGCGGTTCGATAATGATCGATCGGATAGGACCATCCGGCGGGATTAGCCCTCGCGATGGCTAGTTCAAGACCTCCGCTGCCGTTACGATCCATGACCGCTGCCGGAATCAGGACGCTTCGTTGAGACGCCATCGAAGAAGCGAAGTTGTGGATCTCGCGTTCCAAGAATATGGTCGGCCCCATCTTCCAGTGGCCCCGGTCTACCGTTTCTAACTCATCGACGGGGATCGGCTGCGGTTCGACGTCCATGAAAACTCCCCATCCGGCGTGCATCAGGGAACCGAAGATGAAAGGAACGTGGTGAATCTCTCCAAATGTGTTGATCCAACCGTGGCGGGTCATCGACGGAACGGGTAGGGCGTAGCCCTCGGTAACAGGCGCCTTCGAATCGCCGAGCACCATGTACCCTTCGATCGGCTTGTACCCGAGGTGAATCTCAACGCCGAAACGGTGACGGTGGTTCGGGACGTCGAGGTTTTCAGGTGTCAGGTAGGCTAGGTTCCAGGAGTGATTGTCGCCGTAAACCAACGGCACGATCGTAATGCCTAGGTTCGGCACAACGAAACTAGCTTGCACGGGCGCACCGGTATCTTGGGTTAGATAGATCCCGTTGCAGCTTTGAATTCCGCGCATGGCAGCTGCAAAGTTCCCCGCGATGGGCGAAAGCGAGTGGTTGCCCGAGGTAGATCGAGCTTGCGAGAGGGCGTCAACGACGCGCTCCACGCCGCGGTGATAGCGGTAGAAGCTCGACAGCACAGCCCGAAAATCATCCGGAACCGGTTCCATCCCTTGGTTGGCCAAGTCTTCCAATTGCTCGATGGCGCGTTGAAGGTGGGCGCGGGTCAACTCGTTTCCAGCAAGGTGGGATTTCAACGCCTCCCCAGTGGCGTAAAAGGAGCCGATCGTGTGAATCCGAAAGGCATACGCGTAGAGCCTCGCTAGATCCACTTCCGTCGTTTCGATCGTATCCGTGCGGCGGCCCTGCTGGTGGCTCTGCTGTGCCTTTTCCACCAACTGGCGGTACTCCGCTGAGATCGGCCGATTGCCCATTGGCTGGTGGCCGGCCACAACGTTCACCGCAGCTCTTGGGGAACCTTGCGTAGGTTGCGAAGCTTGCACGTCTCGATCTCTCGCTGAGATCCCGCTCCTCCAACTGGGATCTAGGCAGCTTACTAGGTTTTCGGATTGACGTCCAGTCCGATGAGCTTGCCGAAGTCGCTTTGAATTCGGGCTTTAAACTCGTCCCGTCGTGCGCCCAAGGATTCCTGGTCAACAAGATCAGGCGGCCAGCATATGACTAAGAACAAACAGACATATTACCAGTGGGGTATCTAGATTACCCCTTTGGTGGAATTGGCGATGGGCGCTTTGTACCAGTACTATTGTGTTGGGCTGTCTCAGAAACTTGCTCGGTGTACAAAACTCGATCGCGATGAGACCGAAAATCACAAAGGCGCCGACAAAGCCACGAACTCTGGAGGGAATCGTCACTAGCGCTTTCGGAAAGACGAGTTTTCTTCCTGACGGCTCGTTCGTGACGACTCACTGCTGTCCGGTTAAAAGTCGAATAGAATCAATTGGTTGGGGTCATAGGGGGATTCGTTTGGGGAGTCGGATGGCTGGAGTGCCTGTAAAAGGGGCATTTTTTCGAATTGCGTAACGCTGAGAATCTGTAGAATCTGGTAAAGACTCGCTTCCAGCCCGAGGCGTTTCCGGACGATGGCGATGAGCACGTAAATCGAGACAGCGATCCAGATCTGCGTCTTGACGGCGTTCTCGCTGGTGCCGTAAAACGAGTTGATTCGCAGATGTTGCTTGATCCACTTGAAGAACAACTCAATCTGCCAACGCGACTTGTAGATGTGGGCGATGGTCAGCGCCGGGAGCGCGAAGTTGTTGGTCAGAAACTTCAGCCGCTTGTTCGTCCGGGCGTCGAAGTAACTGACCCTCCGCAACGGGTCGGGATAGGCTTGGGCCGATTCGATGGCAGCCAGTATGACGGTCTGATCCGAGCGCAAGCCCGTGGATTTGTCGACGGGATGCGAGTAGCGCCGTTGGAGCAAGATGTTCTTCTTGGTTCGCACGACGAAGAACGACGAGCAGAGAGTGAACACGAAGAGGCGTTCGAAATCGACGTAGGCCCGATCCATGACGTAGAACGCGCCGGCCTCCGGGCCGATCTCGTCGAGGATGTTGATGTCGTGCACTTTGCCTCCAGTAATGCGGATGAACGTGGGAATATTGCCGTGCAGATCCAGCAGCGTGTGCATCTTCACGGCGGCTTTTTGCTTGCGGAATCTCGCCCACGGAAACAGCGACAGGCAGAGGTCGATTGTTGTCGAGTCGAGAGCGTACAGAGTCTGGTCCAAGTCCACACCGATCGGGTCGTGGGCATATAACGGCCGTGCCATGCCAATCAAGACCTGCGCGAAGTCCGCGTAGATCCGCCAGTCGCGCGACTCGTTCGCGTCGGCCAGTGTCGAGCGCGCTACCCTGCCGCGGAATCCCATGTGGTAGAGTTTGCCGTGCATCGAACGCAGGCACGTCTCGATGTCGCGGAGGCTTGCCCGATAGGTCAGCTGGGCGAATGCCATCGCAAGAAACTGATCCCAGCAGGAGAAACTTTTCAGATAGGAATCGCCGCGGTAGCGCGATACACATTTCTGAAACTCTTTGCTCGGTAGGTGCTCGATCAGTTGGGAGAAAACCGTACGGCCAAGGTTCATCCCTCATTGTGCCGCGTCCGGATGCTCCGTTCAGGCGACCATTTGCGGCCTCGGGATTTCAAATCGTTCCCGGGCAAAACAGGCCATAAGACATTGAACGGTCGAGACTTACCGTCCGATGGCGCGACTTTCCCCGGACAGCACTGGTGACGACTCAATGGCTGTCGCTGTTTATGATTCCCATTATTCCCCTCGGCAGCTTTCGAGTCATAAAGAGCAAGCGCTACCCAAATCACGACCGGATCTGTGAGCCGGCACCCTTCAACGCGAAGCAGGTAGGCTTGGTCTACCTTTTCGTGCTTTTCTGCGCCTGTTGGCTCCTGTTCGTCCCCGTAATGATGAGCGAGTACCTTCTGGACGCTGCGGTTTGGGTATTCCTAACCGCCCTATGCTTCGGGCTGCCGGTTCCGGCGATCTTACCGTGGCTTGCGAGGAGGCACGCACTGGGCAAAGTTAACAGTCAGAATACGCTCCGTAGCCAGCCTGTACGCAGCCCGGTCCCTACTGCCCGCGAAGTGACGAATGGAGCGCGCCAACACAAGCCTCTGCCGGTCCGAGCCTCGCGTTCAGGCAAGAGGGTCCCAGGGTTCAGCTCTCGCACCTTCCTTCCCCGGCAGGTGCCTCGAATCGCTCCCGAACCCAGGCCATAGCTTCATCTTTGGTCTTCACTGTTCCTTCGAGCTGCGCGTCCTCGACTTCCGTCAGGATCTTCTTGAACGCAGGGCCCGGTTTGTAACCCGCCGCAATCAAGTCCTCGCCCGTAGCGAGACGCGGCGGGCGAAGCTCTTCCTTCGGTAGTTCGGCCTGTTTGCCCCGAACGAAGTCGTAGTTGGCGAGATTTCGGTGGCTGCTGAGACAATCCAGCCGGTGGAGCTCCAAATGGTTGCCGAAATCGAGCAGCCGAAGGAACTTCTTGAGCTTGCTCTCTCTCATCTGGGTGACGTGGCCGAAGCGCATGTGGTGTTGGACTAGTGCCGTCACCTGTTCGATCTCTGCCTTCGAATACCGCAGCCGTTCGAGAGCCTGCACGGTTAACCGTACGCCTTCTTCAACGTGGCCATCAAATCGGATCCGCTCGGCGAAACGAATCGTGGCCGGCTTACCTACGTCGTGCAGTAAGACTCCCAGCGCCAGGGTCACCGAGGGATTCTCGAGCTGTTCCAGCATGAGAAGTGTGTGGGTCCACACGTCACCCTCGGGATGGAACTCCGGAGCCTGTAGCACGCCCTTCATGGCCCCTACTTCCGGCAAGATCGCGCTAAGCAGTCCCGTCTCATCGAGCAGCTCGAACCCCCGGCGCGCGCCGCCCTCGGTTAGGATGCGGTTCATCTCGTCGCGAATTCGCTCGGCCGAGATCTCACCGATTTCCTCACGGTGCGCACGGATGGCTTCCATCGTTCTACTCTCGATGTCGAAATCCAAACGCGCCGCGAATCGAACGGCCCGCAACATGCGAAGCTTATCTTCCGCCAGTCTCTCGGCAGGAGATCCGATGGCCCGAATCAACCGGGATTCCAGATCCTTGCGGCCGCCGACGAAGTCGTGATACTTCTCCTCAACTGGATCGAACAGTAGGCCGTTGATCGTGAAATCCCGCCGCTGAGCATCCTCCTTTGCACTTCGCGTGAAGCTGACGCTTTCAGGACGCCGCCCGTCGCGGTAATCGTCCTCGCGCCGAAACGTCGCCACTTCGACCTGGGTGTTCCCCGAGCGAACCAGCACGACACCGAACTTGGCGCCCACGGCGACCGAATCAGGAAAGGATGCCTTGATCTGCTCTGTCAGCGCGTCCGTTGCGACGTCGTAGTCCTTGGGTGTAGTACCCAGGAACATATCGCGAACGCACCCCCCCGCCAGATAGGCTTCATGGCCCAGACCGCGAAGCCGGTCGATGATCTCACGCGCGAGCTGCTGGGCTGTCATCTGATGTTGTGACGGGGTGACGGATTCCACTTGAAGGACCACCTTCGGAGCGGCCGATCAGCCGGCCTACGACCCTGCCTCGCCGCGCTTCCCCTTGCCGGGCAGCGCCCCGGGGTTCTCGTGGACGCGCTCCTTACGGCCATGTCTCATGGCGGATGCTAGCCCGACGGACGACTCACCGTAGCGATCTCGAAGTGCGTCCGCGGCACGCAATGCGCTGCTCCACTTGGCCTTGCCGCGTCGCCCCAGAAGGCCGAGCTGGCCTTCCTTTTGCTGTAGCGATCCCACGTGAACGCCGAGCAATCGAACGGCCCGCGGCGCCTCCCAGTTTCGCCGAAACAGTTCCCGCATCGTCCGAAGAATCACGATGTCGAGCTGAGTGGCTTCTTCGAGCGTTCGAGAGCGCGTTATCGTAGAAAAATCCGAGTAGCGTAGCTTCAGTTGAACCGTGCGTCCGTAGAGGCTGTACTCGCGGAGGCGCCGCCCCACCATTTGCGAGAGCTTGGCCAGCGTAGCCTCGAGAAGCTGCGTATCATTCGTGTCTTCCCGGAAAGTCGTCTCGTGGCTGACCGATTTAGGAATTTCACGCGACCCGATTTCGCCCTCGAACCAGGCGCCCGCATCTAGCCCTTTCGCTTTCCCCGCTAACGCGAGACCCACCTTGCCCCAGTTTGATTCCAGAAAAGCTTCGTCTAGGTCCGCCAGTTGCCCGATGCGATGCACCCCGCGGTCGCGCAGACTCTTCTGCGCCACTTTGCCGACCCCGGGAATTCTGCCGACATCGAGCGGGGCGAGGAAGTTCGCTTCTATTCCCGGCAGCACCCACAAGACACCGTTTGGCTTCGCCATCGCAGACCCGATTTTGGCTACCAGCCGTGACGTGCCAATGCCGATCGAGCAGGGCAGTTTGGTCTCGGCCCGAATGGACTCGTGAATGCGATGGGCGGCTGTCAGAGGGCGGCCGAACAAGCGCTCCTCGCCGCTCATGTCGACGTAGGCTTCGTCAATCGAAACCATCTCCACGCGCGGCGAAAAGCGGCACAGGATGGCGTGCGTCCGTTGCGAATACTCGCGGTAGCGCTCGGGGTGCCCCTCCATGAAAATTGCCTGCGGGCAGAGCCGGTGCGCGCGCCGCAGCGGCATCGCCGAGTGCACTCCATACCGGCGCGCTGCATAGGACGCCGCGGCGACGACTCCACGCTCCGGTCCGCGGCCACCGACAATGACCGGCTTGCCCTTTAGGCTGGGATCGGAAAGCTCTTCGACCGACACGAAGAACGCATCCATGTCAACGTGGAAAACGGTCTTGTCCGACATGGCGTGTTCCAGAAAGGCGCCGCCCTTGCCGCCGGTTTCGTTCGACGAACCGCTCGGGGGATGGAGCTCCGTGCTGTTCTACTTCACACTTACGTACTCATTGTCTTTGATGTAGAAGCGAAGAAGTAATTCCGCGCTTGCCGCGATACCAATCCGGCTAGTTGTGACAATCTCGAAAGGGGGCTTTCGACGAGGCGTCCTCACCTGAAGGGGACCGTCCGTAACATCCGCGCCGTAGTGCTCTCGCGTGATGCCCATTGCCAACGTCAACTTGCCCGGGCCCGATGCCAAATCGCGCAAGCGTTTCGCCTTAGGCCGTCTCTCTCGCATTTCCTCCAGCCCGCAGACCGGCTCCAACGCGCGAATCAGTACACAGCCCGGTCGGCCCTCAGGTTCGGCTACAAGATTGAGGCACTCGTACATGCCGTAGCACAGATACACGTAGGCGTGACCCGCCGGGCCGAAGATAGCCGCCGTTCGCTTCGTCCGGCCACGGGCCGAGTGCGCGGCCTTGTCACCCTCCCCGAGATAGGCTTCTGTCTCAACGATCTTGCCGGCTAGAACATTGCTGTCTAGGCGGTGAACGAGAATCTTGCCCAGCAGATCCCGAGCGACGACCGCCGCTTGGCGCGCAAAAAACCCGCGCCCCAGGATCCGAGTCTTAGAGAGAAGTTCAGCGGAAGTCATGAAACCCCAGTCCTACCAGTTTCGGGCACGACTCGATGGCCATAGGGCCGCGACTACTCGGCCACCGTCAACGCGCGCTTGGCCTCTCCGACGTAGGAGCGGATAACGCTTCGGAGTGCGGCACGTAGTTTCTCCATCACCGGCCACGCGCCGGGACCGCCTGAGGAGATGCTCCGTTCGCCGACCTGGTGAACAGGCATCAGTTCGCGGGTGGTCGAGGTGATGAAGACTTCATCTGCTTCGGAAAGATCGTCCAGCTTGAGAACTCTTTCCGCCACCGGCGTGTCGGGAACCTCCAGTTCCTCCAACATGAGGGCCCGTGTGACTCCCGGCAACGGACCCGACTCAAGCGGGGGCGTGTACGTTTTGCCCTCGATAACTGCAAAGATATTGGCTGAGGTGCACTCGGCGACTTCTTCTCGCTCGTTAAGCAGGATCACTTCTCCAAAACCCTCCCGCTCTGCCGTCTCTCGCATCGTCAGGTTGTGCGCCCAGGAAAGAGTCTTCGTCCCTGCAAACGGAGACTCGGCGTGTCGGGCCTGCTCGGCGACGCCCAATGCGACGGACTCTTGCCATTGCTCGAGCTCACTCGTCAGGGCAACCAAGTCAGAAGCATTCCCCGCACCAGGCCCCGCCCAAAAACCTCCTTGGCTTCGGAAGACGCACAGCCGCATGCCGGCTTCTCGAGCACCGTTAGCGTCAACCAAGCGCAGCAGATTCTTGTGGACGCGGCTTCTGTCCCTAGGCAGCTCGACGTGAAGCAGCGAGGCGTCTCGCTCCATTCTTTGCCAGTGTCTTTCGAACGCAAACGGTACGCCTTCGTAGATGCGAAGCGTAGTAAACACACCCCAGCCCGCCAGCAAACCCAATTGCCCCGGCAGCAGGATCTTCTCGTCCGAGCGGACTATTTCATCGTTCGAAAGGACGTAGGGGTGCATCTGCCGCTATTATCTCGAAAAGGATCGCCCCGAGAGTTGTGGGATCGGACGCACGACTACAGCCCGGAAAGGTTACAACTGAGGGCCAACCGCAAGATCAGCGCCCTAGTAGAACGATTCCAAAATAATATTGCAAACAGCGCGTGCGGGTGTAGAACTTCTCGTATAGCATTGCGAGGAGGCTTACCGCTTGCCCTTTGTCAGCCGCCGGGCCCCCTTGAGGCTGAGCAACAGCGAGACCGAGAGGCTCACTGCGCTGTCGCAGTCGAGGAGGGAGCCGGCGGGGCGTGTGCAGCGGGCTTCAATTCTGCTGCGCTATCACGCGGGAGACACGATTTCAGAGATCGCCAGGACCCTCGGCACGAACCGGCCCCGTGTCGAGCGCTGCGTGAGCAAGGCCCTGGAACTGGGGGTGACGCAGGCGCTGGGCGACTTGCCGGGCCGTGGCCGCCGCCCCGCGCTGACGGCGGAAGCACGAGCGTGGGTGGTTTCCCTGGCCGGCCAGAAACCAAAGGACCGCGGCTATGCCCAAGAACTCTGGACCACCCGCTTGCTGGCCCAGCATGTCCGCCAGCATGGTGAGGCGGCCGGCCACCCGAGCCTAGCGAAACTGGGGCGCGGAACGGTCTCCAAAATTCTCAGCGCCAACCAGGTGCGCCCGCACAAGATTCAGTACTACCTGGAGCGGCGCGACCCCGACTTTGACGCCAAGATGGTGCAGATTCTGCATGTCTACAAGCAGGTGGAGATCTGGCGCGAGAAAGGCACGCCGCCGCCGGATCTGGTGGCCGTGCTGTCTTACGATGAGAAGCCTGGCATGCAAGCCATCGAGAATACTGCCCCGGACTTGCCGCCGGTACCCGGAAAACACTCCGCCGTAGGGCGAGACCAGGAATACATCCGGCACGGAACGCTGTCCCTGCTGGCCGGCATCGACCTGCTCTCGGGCGAGGTTCTCGGTTTAGTGCGCCAACGGCATCGCAGCGTGGAGTTCATCGAATTCCTGAAACTGGCCGACGCGCATTACCCGGCGGGCGCCCGGATCCGTCTGGTGCTCGACAATCACTCGGCCCACATCTCCCAACAGACGCGAGCTTTCCTGCGGACGATGCCCAACCGTTTTGCATTCACCTTCACGCCCCAACACGGATCCTGGCTCAACCTGATCGAATCTTTCTTCGGCAAAATGGCGAAGACCCTGCTGCGCGGCATCCGGGTGGCCTCGGCCGAGGAACTAAAGGCTCGCATTGAACTCTACCTCAAGGAGGTCAATGAAACGCCTGTCGTCTTCCGCTGGAAATACAAGCTGGAGACGTTGTCGGTAGTCTAGTTATTGATATGTTATTTAGGAATCAATATACTAGGACGGACAGGGGCCCGCGCGTATGGCAAACCCAGGGCATGCCGTAGCGCTTGGCACTACTGTAGCTCGCGAAGCTTCTTCTGAGCCTGTTGTAGCTGTCGTCGGTGCTTCTGTAGTTCTCGCTGGAATTCTAGTTGCCTTCGCTGGATACCGTAACCTCCGCACCCTCCCAGCAGAGCGAAGCCAGACTGCGAACGCAGCCTGATTTCTTCTGCTTTTTCCATTGCTTTTCCCAATTGTTCGGGGGTCAGGATATCACGAATGCGCAGCAGCATCGAGAGCTGCGTGCGCTTGATCTGCGCTTCGGAGGCGAGGACTTGATCGAGCTGAGCGAGCACGGCCTCCTCCTGCGCGTCCAGATGTGTCAGCGACTCGGACAGGGCTTCCATATGCGCTTGCAAGTCCCACTGCAGCTCGGTGAAATGGGTCTGGAGGGCCGAAACTTGTTTTTTAATCTCTTCGCGCTGGCTCGCAGTTATCCCCAGCGCACTCTGATGCTGCATGATGATCTCGGGGGGGACCAAGTGCCGCTCCAAGGGGTCGTCTCCGCCGGCTTCTCCCGTGTGAACATATGGGTTTGGCACAGGGTTTTGCGCGGTCGCGGCCGTGACGACAAACGGCAAGCAAGACAATACTAGAAGCAGTTTTCGCACGATATTACCTCCTGATTGACGTCTCCGACTGCGGGCAGCTCACGAAGGAAAGCCCCGCCCGGAGCTTGAAGCAGAAACGCTGTCGGTGACTGCCACTCGGAAAGCGAAACCGGGGCAGGCGGATTTGTTGGCGGCTGAACAGACAACACGATGAAAGCCGTGGCGACTGCAGCGGCAGGAACCCAAAGCCAGAGATGTCGGCGGCGTGGCCTTAGAATTGACTCGAAGCCGGGGGCCGTCTGGGCGTCAGCCCGCTTCATCTGTCTGAAGAAACCGTGAAGTTGGCGATCTTCATTCATTCGAGGATTCCTCGGAGCGATTGGCGCAGCTTGGCCTTTCCTCGCTCATAGTGTGTTCTGGCCGAGCCAACGGAAACGCCCATCACCTCGGCGGCCTGTTCCAGTGTCATGCCCTGGTAGAAAACCAGGTGCAGCGATTCGTGTTGGCGCGCTGTCAGTTTATGGAGAGCCGTTTCGAGCAGGTCGGCCCGCTGAGTTTCCAAGGTCGATTGATCAGGGCTCGGCGTCATTACCGGGGGCGCCACCTTTTGCTCTCGTAACAGCCGCCGAATCCAAGAACGGCGCCGGTCGGCGGCCGTATTTCGAATCAAAGCAAACAGCCAGGTCCGAAACGACGAGTTCCCGTTGAACCGCGCCTTGCCGCCGAGTACTTTCAGGTACACCGTCTGAAGTACGTCCTCGGCGTCTTCCTTCCGCCGGTCGCAGCAGTTCAGAGCCCACCCGTAGGCGTCCTTGTGGTGCTCCTCGAGCTGACCCCGAGGGTCAGAGTCACTGCTGTCACCGGCCACCGGAAACCGCTGTTCCTAATTTAGTCGATAGCGGGGCGAGTTTATATGACGCGGAAGGTGCTATTGTGATCCGAATTCGGATTCCGGCCAGGGAAACAGTGAGGGGGCCGAGATTTCACTGGGCGAGACTACAGGGATTACTGAAGACAAAAGACGTTGCCGCCCGTGACCGGGTGAACAAGGAGCGGCGGAGCAGCACGACATGGGTCCTTGGGCGTGGGTAGCTCGGAAACAGGTGTCGGTAAGAGTACCGACACGGCAGGTCTGGGGACCTGCGCCACGAGGGCGGTTGTTTGCCTTGCCCTCGGAGCTGACGGGTTGAGCACTGACAAGTCATGTCGCAGCGCACCCCAAATTGGCTTGCTGCATCTACGGGAGCTTGCCGATCAGCTCGTACAGCCGCTCCCAGGTGTAGATGCCGGTGTTGTGGCCGTCACTCCAGAAGATTTGGATGGCGTAGCGGCCCACGGGGTCGATACCAGCCGGGTGCACGTCTTCGGGTATCGAACTGTCCTGAAGGCGTTTCACTCCGGTCAGCTCGTCCACGCACATGGCGCAGGGGCACTCGAGTCGGAGGAAGCGGGCGGGGTAGACGACTTCGGCGCCGTCGTGCCAGCGGATTTTGACGTCGTGTTCATTCGCTCGGGTGACTTCGACGGCGCGGGGGGTGTTCTGTTCGGTGGGAGGCATTTTAAACAGCTCGGTGTTACCTCAGTACTCGATGAGAAGCCAGATGGGCCGCGAAGGAATCGGAGGAAAGTTAGCAGCAGCTGAGGGTGTCATTGATTCCGGAGAGGCAACGGTTCATAAGGGCACAAGAGCCGACATGAGTGTCGGCTCGGCAAGCAAGAGTGCTTGCGCCACGTCTGCGCCCAGCCCCTTACTGTCCACAGCCCCGGTCAAAACGAGATCTTCACCAGGTCTTCCGGTTCGGCGTTGATGTTGCGGATACTGACCTGCGCCGCGAGGTTCTTCGCGGCCGACGTGAACGCCTGAGCGGCCGGGGATTCCGGGTCTTCGAGTACGATCGGCGTGCCGCCGTCGGAGGTTTCACGGACGGTGGTTGCCAGAGGTATTTTGCCGAGCAGCGGCATTTCCCACCGCTCGCTGACCTTTTCGGCACCGCCGCTACCGAAAATGTACTCCCGTTCGCCGGTCTTGCGCGATTCCCAATAGCTCATGTTTTCGATGATGCCCAACAGGGGGCACTTGAGCTGATTGAACATGATGATCGCTTTTTCGGCAATATTGACAGCCACGGGCTGTGGCGTCGTGACGATCACGGCGCCGGTAAGAGGGATCCGCTGGCAGAGAGTGAGCTGCACATCCCCGGTGCCGGGCGGGAGATCGACGATCAGATAATCGAGCTCTCCCCACTGAACCTGGCCGAGAAACTGCTCGATCATCTTGGCCAGCATCGGTCCCCGCCAGACGACGGCTTGATCCGGCCTGACAAAAAAGCCGGCGGAAATCACGCTGACACCATGGCTCGAGGGGGGTGATATCCCACCGCGCTCCGGCCGTAGCCCGCCTGTGATGCCCATGATCGTTGGGATGCTGGGGCCATAGACGTCGGCGTCCATCAGGCCCACGCGGGCTCCGGTCTGAGCCAGCGCAACCGCCAAGTTTGCCGAGACGGTCGATTTGCCAACTCCACCCTTCCCCGAGCCGACCGGAATGATGTTACGCACGCCGGGGAGGATTCCTTGACCGGCCGGGCGATGGGGTCGCACCTCGGCGGTCATGGTCACACTGACGGCTTCAACACCGGGAATCGCACGGACAGACTGCTCAGCCTGGTCGCGGAGCTGATCTTTGACCGGGCAGGCCGGCGTCGTCAGCTTGATGGTAAAAGAGACTCGATTGTCGCCCACCTGGAGGTCCTGGACGAACCCTAGAGATACGATATCCCGGTGAAGGTCAGGGTCGATGACCTCCCTAAGCGCATCGAGAACCTTTTCTTGATCAACCATCCCTCGCCTCTATCCGAAATTCCGGCTAATGCTTTGATCGCCACTGCGCCCACCGGTGAGAACTACAAGACTGCTGACATAGGAATCCATTTCTTTTTCACTGCAAAGAAGATCACTCAAAGTGGTGCGCGTAAGAACTTGGTCCACCACGGTCTGGACGGCCCGCCACAACGAACGTATTGAACAATCGACAGAATGGGTGCAAGTATCCTCATTACCCGCGTGGCGGTCGCAAAACTCCACTTCGAACAAGCGTCCGCCCAAGACGGCCAGCACTTGACCGACAGCAATGTTCTCCGGAGGCTGAGCGAGCCGATAGCCACCTGCCTGCCCGCGTTCACTGGTCACCAGTCCGCCGGCGCGTAGGACACGCATGATCTTGGCGACATAGGGTACAGACATGCCCTCCTTTTGGCTGATTTCAGGGATCGTCATACTGCGGCCGGAACCCTCGGACGCCAGCCTCAGCAGACATCGCAGTCCGTATTCTTCTTGCGAGCTAAAATGCATGCCGCACCACCTTTCGGTCGTTCCTCACAGAATGTTCATGACCAACTTGGCCGAGTCGTTCATTTTCTCGGGAGTCCAAGGCGGATCGAAGACAACCTCGACTTGGGCCGATTCCACGCCTTCCGCCTTCTCCGCCGCCGTCTTGACCTGCACCGGCAAGGACTGCGCCGCGGGGCAGTTAGGCGCCGTCAGCGTCATCTTGATCGCGACGTCGCCGGCCGGTTCGACCTGGATGTCGTAGATCAAACCGAGATCGTAGATGTTGACCGGGATCTCGGGGTCGAAGCAGTTCTTCAGTTGTTCGACGATCCGTTCTTCGACTTCTTTGTTCTCCGCGTCTTCCATCGCTCCGTCCCTAGAATCGCTTGCCACCTTATTCCGTCGTCGCCATTTGTTCCCCGCCATGTAGGGCGTTCCGCAAGGTGTGCCAGGCCAGCGTCGCGCATTTGACCCGGGCCGGGAATTCGTTGACCCCGGCGAAAACAGCGAGCTTGCCCATACCCGCCCCAGCGTTTTGCGGGTCTTTCGGTCCGGTTAACATGTAATGAAATGTTTGGAACAGCGCGTCAGCCTTCTCGAGCGTCTGTCCCTTCAAGGCCTCGGTCATGATCGACGCCGATGCCGTGGAGATGGCGCAACCGGAACCTTCGAACTTGACATCACGAATCACGCCGTCCTCGACCTGCAAGAACAAGTTGAGCTTGTCGCCGCAGAGAGGATTGAACCCCCTTGCGCAATAGTTGAAGTCTTCCGGCTTCCCGAAATTGCGGGGACGCTTGCTGTGGTCGACAATCAACTCCTGGTAGAGTTCCCGCAAATCGGACATCAGGTGAAGAACTCCTTGACCTTTCGAATCCCGGCAGACAGGGCGTCGATCTCTTCCCGCGTGTTGTAGAAGGCAAGCGAGGCACGCGTCGTGGCCGCCACACCGAATCGCTGCATCACCGGCTGCGCGCAGTGGTGCCCGGCTCGAACCGCAATCCCTTCGCGGTCAAGGACCGTTCCGACATCGTGCGGGTGGACACCGTCCAAGTCAAAGGAAACCACACTTGCTTTTTCACGAGCCGTGCCGACCAGCCGGACACCGTCAATCGCCGAGACGGCTTGAGTCGCGTAGGCCAGCAAGTCTTCCTCGTAAGCGGCGATGCGGTCGAATCCGATCCCGTTGAGATAACGGATCGCTTCGCCCAACCCGATTGCGTCGGCGATGATCGGCGTACCGGCTTCGAATTTGTAAGGCAAGTCGTTATAGGTTGTCTTTTCGAAGGTGACGCTGCTGATCATGTCTCCGCCACCTTGATAGGGCGGCATCTTCTCGAGCCAGTGGCGCTTGCCGTAGAGGATTCCGATGCCCGTCGGCCCGAAGAGCTTGTGGCCGGAGAAGGCGTAGAAGTCGCAGTCAAGCGCACGCACGTCGACGTTCATGTGCGGTACGGCCTGCGCTCCATCGACGAGGACGGGGATGTCGCGCCCGTGGGCCATCTCAATCATCGTCCGCACCGGGTTGACCGTGCCAAGTGCATTCGAGACATGGGCGACGGCCACCAGCCGGGTTCGATCAGTGAGCAGCTTTTCGAATTCATCGAGCAGCAGTTCCCCGTCGTCGTTGATCGGCGCCACTCGAAGACGGGCGCTGCGTTCTTCGCACAGCAGTTGCCAGGGAACAATGTTCGAGTGATGCTCCATGGCGGAGATGACGATTTCATCCCCCGCCTGAACGTATTTTCGGCCGTAG
The DNA here is from genome assembly GCA_965248205.1 of Bryobacterales bacterium. Classification (GTDB taxonomy): domain Bacteria; phylum Acidobacteriota; class Terriglobia; order Bryobacterales; family UBA6623. The sequence goes on along the minus strand of CBDFIS010000006.1, from coordinate 2,196,715 downwards.
CTGCCGGCGACAAGATTGATCGCGTCGGTCGTTCCGCGCGTGTAGATGATCTCGCTACGGTCGGCCGCCCCGAGGAATCTTTGCGCCTCCCCTCGAGCATTTTCGTAGTCGTCGGTCGCCCGCTGGCTCAACTCATGCACGCCGCGGTGCACATTCGCGCAGTCTTGGTTATAAAACTTTCGAATGGCGTCGATCACGACTCGGGGCGTTTGCGCCGTGGCCGCGTTGTCAAGATAGACCAGCGGTTTGCCGTGAACGGTTTGGTCGAGCGCTGGGAAATCACGCCGCAGCGCGGCGACATCCAGCTGCTGGACAGCGTTGCCTTCGGAGGCGGACACGGAAGGGGGGGGTATCGCGGTCATGCATCCCCCTTCGTCTCGACGTTCGAAGACAGCCACCGCCGAAGGTCGCCTTCCAGGCGATCGCGCAGGGTCTTCACTTGGATGCGTTCCAGGATGTCGGCGGCAAAGGCGTAAGTCAGCAGGCCGCGCGCTTCCGAGTGCGGGATGCCGCGCGAGCGCAGGTAGAAGGTCGCGTCCTCATCGATCTGGCCGACGGTGGCTCCGTGAGAGCAGCGCACGTCGTTGGCAAAGATCTCGAGTTGCGGCTTGGTGTTGATGTTAGCGTTTTCCGAGAGCAGCAGGTTCTTGTTGCTCTGGAAGGCGTCGGTTTTCTGGGCGTCCTCGCGAACCATGATCTTGCCGTTAAACACTGCCGTCGAGCGGTCGTCGAGGACACCCTTGTAAAGCTGGTGGCTATTGCAGTGAGGATGAGCGTGGTCGATCGTTGTGTGATGGTCAACGTGCTGGTCGCCCTTCACGGTGTAGATCCCGTTGAGAGTGCATTCACAACCTTGGTCCGCAAGCAGGACTCGATAGTCAGCCCTAACCACCCGGCCCCCAAAGGAAAGCGAATGCGAGACGAAGTTACTGTCGCGGTGTTGCCTGACGTAGACGATGCCGGTATGCCAGGCTCGCGTGCTCTCGTGCTGCAGCTTGTAGTGCTCGACGCGCGCGTTCTCGCCGGCCACGATTTCGGTGATCGGGTTCGTCCAGTAGGGTTGATCGCCCAGCGCCAGATAACTCTCGATGAGTGTCGCCTGAGAATCGCGGCCCGCGCGGATGAAGACGCGCGGATGAGACACCCGGTCGGGATGGTCGGCCGAGCTGAGGAAGACTACGTGAATCGGGTCGTCGATCACGGCTCGCGCGGGAATCTCGACCAAGGCGGCGTCCTCGAGGAAAGCTGTGTTAAGGGCCACTAGGGCATGATTGTCGACATCGGCCAAATGCGTGAAGTGTTCTTCAACAGAACCGTCCCCGGCGGAGAGCGTTTCCGACAGCGTGCTTACCCTGACGCCGCTTGAGGAGGCCTCGGTTCGCGAGAGCGCCCTGTTGAAACTCCCGTTCACGAATACGAGCCGATCGCCCTCAACTTCCGCCATCCCCGCCGATTCGAGCTGCGCGGTGGAGATTCCGTCGGGCACGGGATCGGCCAACGGCGGCGACTTTCGGGCAAGCGGGGCCAGATTCGTGTACTTCCACTCTTCATGGCGAGGAGTCGGGAAGCCGAGCTCCGCGAAACGTTGCATCCCCAAACGGCGCCGGGCCCAGAGCCATTCCGGCTGGGACGTAGCGCTATCGTTGCGCAGCTTTTCGAAGCTGCTCAGGTAGACGTCCAAGTGTTCGGCAACCGCGACCATCGCTTCCGCTGACCCTTCCTTTTAGACGCCCACCGGCTGTCCGTTCGGGGCGGACTCCTCGACCCAGCCGTAGCCCTTCTCCTCTAGTTCCAACGCCAGGGTCCTGTCACCCGATTTGACGATACGGCCGTCGGCGAGAACGTGCACGTAGTCGGGAATGATGTAGTTGAGCAGCCGCTGGTAGTGGGTAACAACCACAATGGCCCGTTCAGGGCCGCGCAAAGAGTTGACACCATTGGCAACTTCCTTTAAGGCGTCGATGTCGAGGCCGGAGTCGGTTTCGTCGAGGATCGCCAGCTTCGGCTCGAGCACCGCCATCTGGAAGATTTCGTTGCGCTTCTTTTCTCCGCCGGAGAAATCCGCGTTAACCGAACGGTTCATCATCGAATCGTCCATGCCGAGAAGCGCCATTTTGTCTTTCGCAAGTTCGAGGAAGTCCACCGCGTCGAGGTCCCCCTCGCCGCGATGTTGGCGGATGGCGTTGAGCGCGGTTCGCAAGAAGTAAAGGTTGCTGACGCCGGGGATTTCGACCGGATACTGGAACGCCATGAAGATGCCTTCTTGAGCCCGCTCTTCCGGCGCGAGCTCCAGCAGGTCCTTGCCCTGGTAGCTCACTTCGCCCGAAGTTACCGCGAAGCTATCCCGTCCGGCCAGCACATGGGCCAGAGTGCTTTTGCCCGAGCCGTTCGGACCCATGATGGCATGCACTTCGCCCGGCTTGACCGAGAGGCTAATGCCTTTGAGGATCTCGTTGTCGCCTGCTTTGACGAATAAATTCTTGACTTCGAGCATGTCTTTACTTCACCCCGTGGGACCGGATGCGCCGCGTGACCTAGCCGACGCTGCCTTCCAAGCTCACCCCGAGCAGCTTCTGGGCCTCGACGGCAAACTCCATCGGCAGCTCGCGGAAAACTTCCTTGCAGAAGCCGTTGACGATCATCGAAACAGCGTCTTCGGTCGAGATTCCTCGCTGTCGGCAGTAGAAGAGCTGATCCTCGCCGATCTTCGAGGTCGTGGCTTCGTGCTCGACCTGAGCGGTCGAGTTCTTGACTTCCAAGTAAGGGAACGTATGGGCCCCGCACTTGTCGCCCATCAGCATCGAGTCGCACTGCGAAAAGTTGCGTGCTCCGGTGGCGCCCTTTTGGATTTTGACCAGCCCGCGATAGGAGTTCTGGCCGTAGCCCGCCGAGATGCCCTTGGATATGATCGTGCTGCGGGTGTTTTTACCGATGTGGATCATCTTCGTTCCGGTGTCGGCCTGTTGGTGGTTGTTGGTGACGGCCACGGAGTAGAACTCACCGACGGAGTTATCGCCCATCAGGATGCAGCTCGGATACTTCCAGGTGATCGCGGACCCGGTTTCCACTTGGGTCCACGAGATCTTGGAGTTGACGCCGAGGCACTTGCCGCGCTTGGTGACGAAGTTGTAGATGCCGCCCTTGCCGTCCTTGTCGCCGGGATACCAGTTCTGGACGGTCGAGTACTTGATCTGCGCATTGTCGAGCGCGACCAGCTCGACAACCGCGGCGTGCAACTGGTTTTCGTCCCGCATGGGCGCCGTGCAGCCCTCCAGATAGCTGACGTAGCTGCCCTCATCGGCGATGATCAGCGTACGCTCGAACTGGCCTGTGTTGGCGGCGTTGATCCGGAAGTAAGTGGACAGCTCCATCGGACATCGAACGCCCTTGGGAACGTAGCAGAACGATCCGTCGCTGAAGACCGCCGAGTTCAGCGTGGCGAAAAAGTTGTCCGTATAGGGCACGACCGTGCCGAGGTACTTTTCGATCAGCTCGGGATGCTCCCGCACCGCCTCGGAGAAAGAACCAAAGATCACTCCCATCTCGCTGAGTTTTTCTTTAAAAGTGGTCGCCACCGAGACGCTGTCGAAGACGGCGTCGACGGCGACCCCGGCCAAGGCCTCGCGCTCGCTGAGTGGAATGCCCAGTTTCTCGTAGGTCTCGAGCAGTTCGGGATCGACTTCGTCGAGGCTCTTGGGACCGTCTTTGCCCGACTTGGGGGCCGAATAGTAAACAATGCTCTGATAGTCGATCGGCGGGTAATGAACGTTGTGCCAAGCCGGCTCCGTCATCGTTGTCCAATGGCGGAAAGCCTTCAGGCGCCACTCGAGCATGAACTCGGGCTCTTCCTTCTTGGCCGAGATCCAGCGGACTATGTCTTCATTCAGCCCTGGGGGCGCTGAGTCGGCCTCGATGTCGGTGACGAAGCCATACTTATAGTCTTGCGTTGCCAGAACTTCGAGCTCATTCGCTGGAGTGCCCATTCATCTCCTCCGGGGGATGTAGGTGGTCGTCAGCCTTTCCCGGGGACGCAATGAGAACCGGTAGGTCGGGGCTCATTAGGTGCGCAGAAGACCGGGCGAGGCCTAAACTATACAGATAAGTACAGTTTCCTACCTGAAGGCTACCAATACTGTACGACTTTGTCAAGAATGTTAGGCTCTGCGGAGCTCGGATGTGAGGGGGTTCTCTGGGCTCGGGTGTCCACCGTTGATTGTTAATTGGAGATCAGTCGGCGTGGAGGGCGACCTAGGACTTCTGACAGAAATAGATGTCGGCGCTCGAGAGGCCGTGGAAACTGACCTTTTCGTCGCTGAGGCTTTGGGGGAAGTCATCCACAATGACTTCGAAACCCGCTTCTTCCAGACGGTCTTTGTAGTCTTTCCCGTACGCACGCACGTGATCGTGCTGGCCGTAGACTCGCTCCCGCTCTTCTGGAGTTGTGATGGAAGGGTCCTCGAAGGTTTTCTCGCGCACGATGGGCACGTCCAGAACTGCCCACCCTCCTGGCTTGAGTACACGGTAGAGTTCTCTCATTTAAGGGGGTGTTTCACTGAATCGGGAGTAGCCAGGGAACTCGGTTGTTCCTAAGGGATGCCAGCAGGAATAGCGATGTTTTCGTCGTAATCACGGGCTTGCCGGCAGGCTACACGTTCAGCGCCCAACCGGGTTAATTGAGCGGGCGGCCTTCCCCGAGTATTCACTCGCGAGAAAAATGCTGTTAGGGCCCCCCCGCGAGTTTCTCAGCGCGGTGGTAGGCAGCAGCCAGATCTTTCGCGACTTTGTCGGCTACGTCTACGGCGGATCCTTTGTACTTGCCGCCGGGGCTCTCTTTTGTGGTTGACCATATGACCTCGCCGCTGCGAAGCACCAGCCTGATGGCGGCGACAGCTTCGTGCTTCCTCTCCCGACGGGAGGAGTTCTGGATGTCGCCCACCCCAAAACTCCCGGATTGGAACTCGGACTCGCCTGAATCCCGCTCGCTCGAGGAGGCGGAGCCGCGGACCCGTAGCCCCTCGTAGCTTCGGTAATAGTCGGAGTAGATCAGGTCTTCGGCCGAACCTCGCAGGAACGCGTCGGCCTGTTCCTGGTCTTCCGTGATCACGAACAGGCCAGTACGGTGAAGGCTGCCGATTAACATGTCGCGGATTTGTTGGGCACCGCTATTGCCGTTCAGGGGATCCACGGAGACCGTGTTCACTGTTAGCAGCTTGAGGGACTGCTGCTCGAGGAGGGGGCGGTCGTTCTCGGAGCCAAACAGCGGGTAGAGACAGACCTGGGCGAAAACTACACAGATGACTCTCAACGCCTTAGCGGACAGCCGTCGTGCAGGGCAGTAGCAACTCCCGATCATCTCTGGCTTGCCCGCCGGGCCTCCTCATCCTGAAACACAACTTTGACGCCGCTGCGCGCTTCCAAGCCCGCCAGCGTCGTCCTCACAAGCTTTTTGCCAAGTTCGAAAACCGCCGCCTGTTGTTGGCCTTCGGCGTTGAGGAATCCGATAGTAAGGTAGTGACGCCGTTTTTTGGAAAGCAGAAACAGGGGAGAAACGGCAATCGCCAGGCCTAGCCGGCGTCCGGTTTTTTGCCCGTACTCCAAGGAATTGACTCTCTCGTAGACGATTCGAAGTTCAGCGGCCTTATAGCGGAAGACAAAATCTTCAGGGTCGGTGACGTCCACGGTGCCGACGGTTGAGGGCGACATTCGTGACACAGTGCCACCGCGATAAACTGCTTTTTTGCTGGGGATTCCTGCCAGCAGGGCCGGCGAGACGACGTTCGCGAAGAAGACGGCCGCAAGAAGGGAAGACAATCCTTTCGTATGCATACGGCCTTGCGGTTGTTGTGTTTTCCCCATTATGACAAAAGCCGGGATTGTTAGCTAGAGGACAGCTGGGCGAAGAAAAACAGCTTGCAGCGTTGACCCCCCCACGTGCTTGGAGCTAACATGGGTGAGTCCCCGCCTGTCCGCCTCTACACTTCCTGAATAGAGGTCGTTCCTGATGATCAAAAAGATTCTTCTTGTCTTCTTGCTGCCCTCGGTGTTCGCTGTGACCGCTGCTCGCGGAGCGCCTATGTTGCGTCTGAACGTCCCTCGCGCAGCTGTAGGGATGCCCAACGCGTTAAAGGGGTCCACCGGCGAGCACCTGCCTGTCTGGATCGCGGCGGGGACCGACGGGCCGGCCAACATTGCTATCGAGGCCTGGAACGCCGGCGACGGCAACCTGGCTCTGACGGTAAACGGTGGTACTTCTGACTGGCTGGTGCCGGCACTTGGCGGGTTGGCGCCGTGTTCCTTCGACGCTGCACGGATGTGTCAGGCAATTGGAGTTCTGTTCGAGGCGGCGACCCTTCCCGACGGTACCTACCGTGGCGAGGTCGTAGTGCTGGACGCGAATGCGGTCGACTCGCCCCAGCGTGTCCCGGTGACGGTCTATGTGGACGGGAATGTGCCGGACCGCGTTGACCTGTACGTCAGACCTGACGACGCGAACTCCGATTCCACCGAGTTTCAGACTGCGGGAGGTCCAGCTCCAACCCTGACGGTCAGCCCGGCTGGGCAGTACCTTTTGGTTTCGTCGTCGGGGCAGGGATCATTCAAGTTCCAACATACTCATCGACTCACCGGAGTCTACGGCGCCAGCCTGCCCGTCGGCGATCAAGATGGCAGCTTAACAATCAGCGGTTCGTCGTTTGGTGAAGACAACGGTGTCGTTCCGGTCACACTTCATGTGACCAACAGTCCTATCGCCACGGCCAGCTCGACAGTGCTCAAGTTTTCGGAAGCGCAGGGCATGGACGCGGCGGACCAAGCGCTCTTGGTTGCAAATCGCGGCAACGGGTCCCTAACTGTTGACAGCGTGGACGTAGAAACAGATTCGGGGGGGAGCTGGCTCTCGACCCAAGACCTCGGCGGCGGGACCTATTTGGTGTCCGCCAGTACGGGCGACCTGGCTCCGGACCTTTATACAGGTCTTGTCCGATTTAATACGAACGCGGCGAACGACCCGCTTGAGGTCCCGGTAGAGTTCGACGTGCTGGTTGCCGGCCCGCCCGAAGTTTCCTTCAATAGTGTGGTTAACGGGGCCACATTCGATAGCGCAAAACCGGTTTCGCCCGGAGCGATCGTTTCCCTGTTCGGTACTCAGCTGGCGCCATCGACGACCGGAGCCGCGTCGACGCCTCTCCCGACAGAGCTTGCGTCGACCAAGGTAATCATAAACGGGATAGAGGCGCCATTGTTCTTCGTGTCCTACAGACAAATCAATTTCCAAATTCCTTGGGAGACCCCGCAGGGCACGCGGACCGTGCAAGTCGTGCGCGACGGCCAGGCGGGCAATTCGGTCTCGGCCGATATTTCGGATCGGTCGTCGGGCATCTTTCGGCTCAATATCGGTGAATACGGGGTCATCGTAAACGCCTCGCAGTCCACGCCGGGCGACGTGGTATTCGCTCTTCCGGAAGACACGATCACTGCCCCAGGACTCTCGTCCGCCCCGGCTCGTCCGGGAGACGCGCTGGTGATCTTCGCCACGGCTCTGGGAGCCGTGTTACCGGCAGTGGGCACGGGAGAGGAAACCCCCCTCGCCGGGCTTTCGAACACGGTTGCCATTCCCTTGGTCAACTTTGGGAGGGCCGTCTTCGGGCCCTTCGCCCTTCCGTTTTTTGTCGGACTGACGCCGGGCTTCGTCGGACTGTTTCAGGTGAACGTCTTTATCCCCGACGAAGCTGCGACCAACCCCCGCACGGCCATAACGTTGGACTACTCCGACGGGCGCCGCAGCAATACGGTTGAGATCGCAGTAGAACGCTGAGGCAGGCGAATCCGGCACGTTGAGACAGGCCGACAGCGTCTGTCCGATCGGACCTTCCTCGCGGGTGCTGTCAAATCTCCGCAAGCAAAACCCGGTTGATTGTTGATCTGGGCAACTGGATGTGCATGGGGCGCTGTGATCTGCCCAAACGGCGCCCAGCGCACAAGCGGGAGGGCGATTGGCGGGTAACCCGAAAACCCGTCTCAAAAAGACCGCACGATATAATAAAACCAGCTAACGAAACGGGATCCTCCCCACCTCAATGTTGCACGGGGTGACAGACCCGATAGGTAGGAGTTGAAGGCAAACGACTGCCTGCAAGGGTCAGTACTGGGTTAATTTTCCATGGTCAAGTATCTACTCGGTGTGCTTAGCGGATTTGTACTGGCGATTCTCTTAGCCTTGGCGATTCTCTTGGTGATTGTGATGGTTCAATCGGCTGAGCCCGCGATCCCCAGCGATGCAGTCCTCGAGATACAACTGAGTGGCCCTGTTCCGGAGCACATCCCCACGGACTTTTCGCTGGAGTTTCTCGAGTCCGGAATGCCGCCGACTCTGCTGCAGATACGGAACGCCTTTAAGAAGGCGGCGAAGGATGACCGCATCCGCGCGATTGTCCTGCGTTGTGGAGGTCTTACCGTCGGCTGGGGAAAAGCACAGGAGATACGCTGGGCGATCGAGGAGTTCAAAGAGTCAGGCAAGCCGGTGGTAGCTTTTCTCCAAGTGGGGAGCAGTTTGGACTACCTGATTGCCAGCGCCGCCGATCATGTATCGCTGACACCAGAGGGGTTTCTTGACGTGAAAGGGCTGCGGGCCGAGGTCAGCTTCTACAAAAACACTCTTCAAAAGCTTGGCGTAACCGCCGAGTTGCTTCAAAGCGGCAAGTATAAGGCTGGCGTGGAGCCCTGGATGCGCACGTCCATGTCGGAGGAGTTTCGGGAGGTCCTAAATTCGATTCTGGACGAAGTTTACGGGCAGTTTCTCGAATCAATCGGGTCGTCAAGGGGAAAATCCGTGGAGGAGCTGAGGACCATTCTCGACAACGGTCCCTTCTCTCCCAAGCAGGCGCTCGATGCGGGCCTGGTCGACGATCTTCATTATGAAGATGAGTTCCTTGAGGCTCTCGAGGAGCGGCTCGGCCTGGAAGATTTGAACCGATTAAGACTACGTCAGTATCGAAACGTTTCCATGGCCTCGCTGGGATTGACGGGAGAGCACGAGATAGCCGTTGTGTATGCCGTCGGCAGCATCCTGCGCGGGCAAGATGACACCGAGCCGTTCTTCGGGGCCAACATTTTGGGTTCGGACAGCTTCTCGCGTACGCTCCGCGAAGTCAAAGACAATGACGACATCGAAGCAGTGGTCGTGCGGATCGACTCACCGGGGGGCGACGCCTTCGCTTCCGATCAAATCTGGCGCGAGATGAATCGGCTGAGCGAGGGGAAACCCTTGATCGTCTCTTTCTCTGACGCCGCGGCGTCGGGCGGCTATTACATCGGCATGGCAAACGCCCCGATCGTGGCCTACCCCGGAACGATGACCGGTTCGATCGGAGCCTACTACGGCAAGATGAATCTGCGAGGACTCTACGACAAGATCGGCATCAGCAAAGAGATTATCACCCGCGGGCGATTCGCGGCCATCGACAGCGACTATCGCGGTTTCGCCCCCGAGGAGCGGGACAAGCTTCGTCAAGAGCTGGAAACTCTCTATCGTAACTTCGTTCAAAAAGTCGCCGACGCTCGCGAGCGCGAGTGGGACGATATTCATCAGATCGCGCAAGGCCGGGTATGGATGGGAAGCCAAGCTGAGGCCAACGGCCTGGTGGATGAGCTTGGCGGCCTGGATCGGGCGATCGAGATGGCGAAGGAAGCCGCCGGTCTGGACCCCAGCGACAAGGTCAGGCTGGTCACCTATCCCACCCCCAAAAAGTTCATCGACGTATTACTTGACCCCGATCGATTTGCCATTCGGTCTCCCGCAGCTGACCGATTGCGTGCCTACTTTGCCGGCATCGATTCCTGGCCGGCCCTATTAGAGGGTGGGTTTCTGCGCATTGCACCCTATTCGATCACGATACAGTAACGGTGGAGTTCTGAAGCTGATCGACGGACGATCTCTGTTAACTGTCTGGTCCGCTGGTCGTCGCTAAATCTTCCACCTCTTTGACCACGCGCTCCAACTCATCGACGAGGGGTGAAGGTCCGGCCTCGAGGAAGGCGTCCACGAGGGCACGGTAGTACCAAAGGGTTCCCTGTTTCCTTCCCGTGAAGCGATCCCATAGAGGCTCACCGATCTCTCGATAATCGGCCAGGATTGAGCGCGCGTTGTGAAGCTTGTCGGCGGCCGAGACGAGGCGAACTGATGGTGAAGCCGTCGGAATGCTCCCGACAAAAGCCTCCTTGCGCTGTCTCCAGGGAGGCTTGGGCTGCGTGTCGGCGTCTGTGCAGCCATCTACGATCGCGGTGACGCGATCGCCGAAGCGGGCGCGGATCTCGTCGCGGATGGGGGCGCCTCCCTGATCCTCTACCGCGTCGTGTAGCAAGGCGGCGATGGCTTCCTCTTCATCTCCGCCGTATTCGAGCACGATGCCGGCTACGGACAGCAGATGGGCGACGTAGGGGACACCGCCGCCCTTGCGAACCTGCTGCTGATGAAGCTCGGCGGCATAGGCGAGACCCTGTTGGAAGCGAGCGCTGAGTGTCATGGTTCGAGACCGGGCGGATGAGCCCTCGTCACGTCAAGTCACTGAGATCCGCTTTGAGACCAAGCACTCGATTTCGTAAATACGCTCATTTTCGAGCATGGCAGGCTTTGATCGCCGCTACCGAGAGCGAATCCGCCGCAGTGCTCTCGTGGCACTGGCGCGAACGAGAGAGTTCTGATCTTTAAGCAGTTCTTCCAGTGTCGGTACGGCTGATGAAGCGGAAGCCCCCATGCGACCGAGTGCCTCAATGGCCGCCCAGCGAACTCCAGGTCTGTCATCATCCAAAGCCTCGATCAGCGCCGGAACTGCCGTGGCGGCGTGCTTACCCATCTGCTTGAGTCCCCGCGCCGCGGCCGAAGCCACATCTTGATTCTCGTCGCGAAGGGCACGAGACAACGGTAGCGCCGCGGCGTCGGACTCCCGGCTCATACTCCCAAGAGAATGGGCCGCCGACTTTCTGACACGAGGGCTGTTGTCGCTTAACGCTTCGGTAAGGGACGGAATCGCGGTCACAGCTTCCGGCCCCATCAACCCCAACGCATGAGCGGCCGCGTCCCGGACTCCCTCTTCGGGTTCCTGAAGGGCGGAAGTAAGCATGGGCAGGGCGGCGGCACCCATTCGGTAGATGCCGCCGGCTGCGAACATCCGCAACTGCCCATCCTCGCTCAGGAGAGCTGCCTCCAAACCCGGAAGAGTCGTTCGATCGCCCGGTGCAACAGCGTTCAGAGCGGACACGGCACTTCGCCGGACATCAATGCTTGGGTCGGTGGCAGCGACTTGCAGCAAAGCCTGAGCAGCCGAGTGAGCGGCGGTTCCTATTTCCTGCAGCGCGTACGCCGAACGCCTGCGGACCAACTCATCTGCGTCTTCGAGGGTTGTGGTCAGCGCCGGGACAGCTTCTTCGGCACCCTTACCGATGCGCGCGATCGCGAAGGCCGCACCGGCTCGAACCTCGGGACTGGAGTCGCCAAGGGCTTCAATAAGCTGCGGCAACGCATGCTGACTCCCGTCGTCGGGCTGCCCCAGTCCGTAAACGGCATCCCGGCGTATTTCGGCCCTCTCGTCTTGCAGCGCATCCGCTACAGCTTGCACGTCCCCGGGTCGAATCAGGGCCAGGGCCGTAGCCGCATGCTGACGCACGCTGGCGTCGTTGTCGTTCAATGCTCCTTTGAGGGCGGGAACAGCTGCGACGGCGGCCGGGCCAATTCGACCGAGCGCGTGGGCAGCCACCGCCCTGACGGCCCCATGTCGGTCGTCCAAAGCATCCTGGAGTGCGGGGACGCCCTCGCGTGCCTGCGCTCCAAAGTTGCCGAGAGAGTGCGCCGCAGCATGCCGAGTTAGATAGGGCGCTGTGCGGACGGTCTCCGCCAGCGCGGGCACTGCCTCGGCGGCCTCAGGCGCCCAGGCGCCAAGCGAGTAGGCCACCGCCCGTTGCACGCGGCTACTGGAATCTTTCAGAGCCGCCATCAGAGCCGGTATCGCGACCTCCGCATCGCCTGCGCGCACCCCGAGTCCTTCGGCAGCCCGCTCGCGAACCTTTTCGTTTTCAGATTGCAAGGCCTGTGCAAGGGCAGGAGTAGCCGCCGGCCCGAGGTCTCCGAGCGTTCGAGCCGCACGCCGCCCGAAGTCGTCGTTCAACGACGCAAGCGCCCGGACGAGCGCCGGCCTGGCGTCAGACGCAGCCGAGCCCATCCCTTGCAGGGTCAGTAGGGCAAACTCTCGAACCATGCTGTGGTCGTCCTTCAGCGCGCCCACCAGCAGGGGGACTGCTTCGCTGCCCGGGGGGTCAAGATGAATCTGAATCTGAATAAGTTGGCGGTCGACCGCGATTTGCCCTCCGCTTGGGTCTCCCTTGAGTTGCTCGATGGCCTGGCGAAGCTGCTGGAGATCGCTGGCCCCGAGCGGCAAGATTGTGACAACGACCGTGAGAGCCAGGGCCGCGGCTAGCGCCGAAGGTGCCATCTTACCCCGGCGGAACGATCCGTTGGGTTTTTCCAAACCGGGCGCTCCCGCGGTGCCGGAAACCAGCCGCAACCCATTGATTTCCTGTGGGTTGTTCGAGATTGGCTTTGTTTGGTAATTCTCTTTGTGCGGTTGGTTCATAGCTCCGGAACACCCATGCTCGCACCGGGCCCTGATGATTTGGGTTCCCAATCATATTGTACCGCGACGATCCAAGCTGAAGGTGCAATTGACTGCATTAAGGTGCTTTGAATGAACAGCTTAGGTCAAATTGTCTATGGAGGAACTTGGGTGGGCCGTCGACCGCATTCAGCATCTCGGGCAGGCGCAGTCCTAGTTCCGCTAGCAGCTCGGCGTGGATCTGCTGCCGGCGGCTGCCGCGATCTTCTCGGCGAGGCTTTTGCCGCGGCGAATGCAGTCGGGAATGCCGATTCCTGTGTAAGCGTTTCCGGCGAGGTGGAGGCCGGGTGTCTTCTCTAGGCAGGCCTCGATCTCGTCGATTCTGTCTTTGTGTCCAACTTCGTATTGGGCCATCGCCCGTGGCCAGCGATATAAACGCCACTCGACGGGATCCGCTCGGAAACCCATCAGGGCGCTGAGTTCCTCGTGAACGAGCGCTGCCACCCGGTCGTCCGGCTGGTCCCAAGCTGCCTCGGCCTGTTCGGCTGCCAAGAACGCACGAAGCAGAACCCGGTCAGAGGCTACGCGTTCAGGGAACTTGGTGTTGACCCAGGTGCAGGCCGTCAGCCGCAACCCCTCTGCCCGGGGGACCAGAAAGCCGAAGCCGTCGAGAGAGTGGTCGAACGGAGACCGTGGATAGAGCAGCGAAGCGGTGATGGAGGAAGTGTAGGTAATCTCTCCGAGTCGCCTGGCTAACTGCGCATCATGGGCTTTTATCAGCTCGGCCGCTTGGTAAGCAGGTGTGGCCACGACCACCTCGTCGCTCTCGAGACTCTCACCGTTGACCCGCAAACGGAAGCTTCCTCGGCTACCGTCGAGCGCCTGCGCGGTGCCGGTTACAATTCGAATCCTGTCCTCGAGCCTTTCGGCAAGTGCATCGACCAGCTGGCGCATTCCGTGCTTCAGCGTCAGGAAAAGGGGTTGTCGTTTTCCTTGCCGATCGTTTGTCTTACTCGGAGAAACGGCGGCCCGCTGGCGCAAAACGCCACGTGTGAGGCTGCCGTGGCGTTTTTCGAGATCGGCGAATATCGGCAAGACGCTGTTTACGCTCAGGTTCTCCGGAGAGCCGCCGTAAACACCGGCGAGCATGGGTTGTGCGAGGTACTCGTTGACCTCCGTCCCGAAGTGATCCTCGACGAATTCGGCCACGGAGCGGTCAGGATGTTGCTCTCCCGGCCGCCGCAGCCAGTCAGTAGCGATCTTTGCTTTGGCCCGAGGGCTAAGAAGCTGCGAGGTAATCACTGGCCAAAGCTTTGTAGGGACCAGAAACTGGATGCCATCGGGCAGGACGATCAGTTGCCCGTTCCGCACGACGTACGTCTTGCGCACCCGGTCGTTTGACCCGATGACCTGGTCCTCGATGCCGATCTCTCGGATCAGGTCTAGCGCCCAAGGCTTCTGCGCTAGAAAGCTGTCAGGGCCGCCCTCGACCAGGCAGCCGTCAACGTGTTCCCCGCAGATGACCCCGCCGAGCCGGGAACGAGATTCGATCAGGGTGCAGGCGAGGCCGGCCTTCGATAGGTAGTAGGCCGCGGAAAGTCCGGAGATGCCGCCTCCCACTATCGCTACGCGTCTCATCGCAGGCCGGCCCCGAATTGCCGGGATCGGCAGGTTAAGATTGGAAATCGCGCACCATGCGGACTACGGCCTTGACGTTTTCCACTGGGGTTTCGGGGAGAATTCCGTGTCCGAGATTGAAAATATAGCCCGGGCGGCTGCCGGCGCGTCGCAAGACGTCTTCGACCTGCCTTTTGATCTCCGGCAGCGGGGCTAACAGGGCGGCCGGGTCAAGGTTCCCTTGGACTGCCGCCTCGTAGCCGATTGCGGACCACGCCTCATCGAGTCTGACGCGCCAGTCCAGCCCCAGGACGTCGCCGCCTGCCTCATGCAACAGGGGCAGGAAAGTTCCCGCACCGGTGGCGAAATGTATGACCGGCACTCCGGTCGTCTGGATTTGCCGAATCAGGATCCGAGAGTGTGGCAGTGCGTACCGCTTGTAGTCTTCCGGCGCCAGCGCACCGACCCAACTGTCGAAAATCTGGATGACGTCGGCTCCCGAGGCGACCTGGTCGGCGGCGTAGGGCACAATGACTTCAAGGATCTTCGCCATCAACCGCTCCCAGCCTCCGGGGTCGCTGTACATCAGGCCCTTGGTCAAGGCGAAGTTCCGCGAGCTCCCGCCCTCGATCATGTAGCTTGCCAGCGTGAAAGGGGCGCCGGCAAAACCAATGGTCGGAACGCGGCCGTCCAGCGCCGTCTTCACCTTGGCAATCGCTTCGCCGACATAACCTAAGTCGTTTCCGTTCTGAGTCTCGAGCTGGTCGATGTCGCGGGACGAGCGCACCGGATTGTGGATGGTTGGGCCGTCCCCCTGGACGAATTCGAGGTTCAGCCCCATCGGCTCAAGGGGTAGAAGTAAGTCAGCGAAGATGATGGCCGCATCGACGTCGAGGGCCTCGATCGGCTGAAGCGTGACTTCAGCGGCCAAGTCCGGGCGTTTGCAGATTTCGAGAATCGAGTGCTTTGCCCGAATTTCGCGGTATTCGGGCATATAACGCCCAGCCTGCCGCATGAACCAAACCGGGGTGCGTTCGGCGGCCCTCCTTCGGCACGCTTCAAGGAGTGGAGAAATCATTCTCCTTGAATATAACAGTTGCCTTCGCTACCGCCGGATTTACAAGCATTCTCGGGCGCAGCCTGACTTGCTTTCCGCACCAGTCGAGGATTCGATCTTGCAGGGTGGGGGAAGGCGGGGGAGGCGGGCTCTTGCGGATCAGCTTGATCGGAGGGCGAGCCGACGTCTCCACCTCTTCGCCGACCCGGCGGACCCGGCTGTCTACGAGTGCGTACGTCCGTCGCAAGCGCCGCCCTTGTGCTTCGACGTTGAGTGAGAAACCCGTTCTTTTGCCCCAGCGCGTGTCTATGTCTCGATGAACGAGCACGGGCAGGTAGCCCACGAGGCCACGTTCCAACTTGATTGTCTGGTAGGAGCGGCCCCGGCGACTCCACATGAAGACGCGAATCAAGTCGAAGTCGTGCGGCTGCTTGAGCCGCTCGGTCTGGGTCCAGAGCCATGTCCTCTTGGCTTCCCCGAGACGGGGATCGTGGACTTCTCCCAGTGCGAAGTAGGAGGTTATTCGGCGCCGCTCGGCGAACTGCTTGACATCGTCGGGAATACCGGAATAGACGCCGGTAGTGAGGACCCAGCCGGCTTGCCCACCAGAGACCCGCACCAGATACCAATTGTCGCGGCCGGTGGGGGCGGGTGGAGGTTTCCCCTCTTCGGGACGGCGTGGAACGCGCTCCACGAGACGGTGGCGGAGCAATATGGCTCCTTCGTCTTCGTTGAGTTGGAAGATCGTTGGCGCCCAGCGATACGGTTCGAGATGGACGTTCAAAGTGTGTAGCGCGAGCACCGTGCCCTGCGGGGGGTCGGAGTTGGCTTGGTCCCGTAACTGTTGCATCAGCTCACGCACGTCGGGGGTGATCAGCATTGACTCGTGGGTCCAACCTTGATCACCTGAGCTGCCGCGGACTTCGACGAAGCGACGGCGCCGTCCGACGATCTCAACACGCTCCCCCAGATTTAGGGTCACGACTACAGGAGCGTCTGGGACCAGTTCTTCCCACAAGTCGACCGTTTTGCGAGCGACGAAGGCTTCTTCAACAGGCGTAGCGTCTGGGCTAGAAGCACAGCCGAAAACTAAAGCCAACCAGAAGAGGGGTATGATCACTTGGGGCGGACCGTACACGTGAGCTTGAGCTGTCCTATTGGTCCGCGGGCTTCTTGCGCAGGGACGCGCGGATTGGATGGAGTAAGATAACCGATTGACCATGTCCGAACCGCTGAAGCAAGCCGCTGGAGGAGTTTCTCCTTCAGCCAAGGGCACCCGCCGGGGAGTCCGATGTCGAGATTGCCGGTCCAAACTTCCGCAGACTGATGCAGGAGAGGAGCGTATGATTTCGGATGACACTGCGGACTATTATTGCCCGTTGTGCGCCCAAAGCGCTGCTGATCCACTTCGCTGTAGGGCTTGCGGCTCAATCATCTGCGCTCGCTGCGGAACTCCCCTCGAGCTGGTGGACGAGTTGGGGATTGGGTAAGGCACGTAGAAGCGGGATCGAGGCAGGTTGAGTGAGCTACTTCTGCAAGCCGGAACCGGCAGGGCGCAACAATGGGCTGACCCTCTTTAGGTCAATACTTTGGGATTGCCTTCCTGCGAATTCTCCGATCTCCCTAATCAGTTCGCTTACAAAACCACAATCGGGTGGTACAGGAGCGGAAGTCGGGCTTCCGCAATGGCGAGCAGGCTGCCGTCGGGGGCGATGGCTTTTACGAGCTTGGCCTGTTGGCGGTTTCCAAACGGCGACACCCGAAAGTCTCGACCGTGGGTAATCCGAGCTGCCGTAATTGCATCGACGCGCTCGGCCGGCATTTCCGGCAGCAGCATCTGGGGAGGAGTCAGCGCTTCCCTAAGACGTCCCTCCCTCTTGAGAGCGTCGAGTTGTTCAAGCGAACGCGCCATGTCGAGAGTAAACTCACCCATCGCGGTGCGACGCAGCTGTTCTACGTGGGCGCCGACCTCTAGTTTCCGTCCGAGGTCATGCGCTAGCGAGCGCAAGTAGGTGCCAGGGGAACAACTGACTCGGACCGTCGCGCGCTCGCCCGTGACGTCGAGCAGTACGAACTCGTAAATATGAACTTCAACCGGGTCAAGCTTTACCGGCTTCTTCTGACGGGCCAATTTGTAGGCGGGAACGCCATCGACCTTTTTCGCCGAGACGGCAGGAGGCGTCTGCATCAGTTTGCCGCGGAACTCGGGCAAGACAGCTTCAATTTGTGCAGCGTCCACCTTGACGTTTCGCACTTCGGTGGCAGGCTCGCCAGTGCGGTCGTAGCTGTCGGTGGCGAAGCCGAAGCGGATGACGCTCTCATAGGTCCGCTCGTGGTTTAGGAAGAAGCGCGCCAAGCGAGTGGTTCGACCGAGCAGCATCGGCAGCACGCCAGTGCCGATGGGGTCGAGGGTCCCCAAATGGCCAATACGCTTGATGCCGGTCAGCCGCCGCAATTGCTGGACGGCGTCGTGCGAGGATATGCCGCACGTTTTGTTGAAGACCAGAATGCCGTCCATCCCATCCATTCTAACGAGTCGGGTTTAGCCGGACGGGAAGCGAAGTCGGTGCGGCGGACCGAGTTGACCGGCGTCCGGCCAGTTTGAAAAACCTGCCCGTCGCCCGTGCAGACCACAACAATCTCGCTTGAGATCTTCCTACGGCGCCGCGACGTTGATCGAGATGCCGTCTTGTGATTGCAGGCCGGCGACTTTGGCTACCACGAGCACGTCGCCCGGCGGCACGTTTGGGACGGTGACCACGATCTGGTAGAGGGCCACAAAACTCGAAAGACCCGCGAAGATGGGCGTGACCTCGACGTCGCCGAAGCAGATTCTGACGTCTTCGACCGTGGGCGACGTGATCCCCGGGGCCAGCACCTGACCCGGGAGTGTCCCGATCGGCACCGGAGGTGAGGTCTGCCCAAAGCCTGTGCCGAACAGCGAGATGATATCTCCTGGTCTGGCAGGCCGAATGTTAGGGCCCGGACCAAACAGGTCCGCAGGTCCGACCAGCGCCCCATCGAGATGCACCGCGGCCAGCGCCTGGGGGACTCGGTCGAGCGGCCCGAAGGGGAAGAACGTCGGGGAAAGCGCCTGGTTCATCACCATCGCGGGCGGGCTGCGGCCGCCGGCGGTCTCTACCTCGATGGTCACGGGTCCGAGCGCCTCGGTAGCGGGCACCACGAAGTTGATCTGGTCAAAAGGTCTGTTAAAGTCGGCGCCTTCGCCTACAAACGACATCACTGCTGTCCGGTTAAAAGTCGAATAGAATCAATTGGTTGGGGTCATAGGGGGATTCGTTTGGGGAGTCGGATGGCTGGAGTGCCTGTAAAAGGGGCATTTTTTCGAATTGCGTAACGCTGAGAATCTGTAGAATCTGGTAAAGACTCGCTTCCAGCCCGAGGCGTTTCCGGACGATGGCGATGAGCACGTAAATCGAGACAGCGATCCAGATCTGCGTCTTGACGGCGTTCTCGCTGGTGCCGTAAAACGAGTTGATTCGCAGATGTTGCTTGATCCACTTGAAGAACAACTCAATCTGCCAACGCGACTTGTAGATGTGGGCGATGGTCAGCGCCGGGAGCGCGAAGTTGTTGGTCAGAAACTTCAGCCGCTTGTTCGTCCGGGCGTCGAAGTAACTGACCCTCCGCAACGGGTCGGGATAGGCTTGGGCCGATTCGATGGCAGCCAGTATGACGGTCTGATCCGAGCGCAAGCCCGTGGATTTGTCGACGGGATGCGAGTAGCGCCGTTGGAGCAAGATGTTCTTCTTGGTTCGCACGACGAAGAACGACGAGCAGAGAGTGAACACGAAGAGGCGTTCGAAATCGACGTAGGCCCGATCCATGACGTAGAACGCGCCGGCCTCCGGGCCGATCTCGTCGAGGATGTTGATGTCGTGCACTTTGCCTCCAGTAATGCGGATGAACGTGGGAATATTGCCGTGCAGATCCAGCAGCGTGTGCATCTTCACGGCGGCTTTTTGCTTGCGGAATCTCGCCCACGGAAACAGCGACAGGCAGAGGTCGATTGTTGTCGAGTCGAGAGCGTACAGAGTCTGGTCCAAGTCCACACCGATCGGGTCGTGGGCATATAACGGCCGTGCCATGCCAATCAAGACCTGCGCGAAGTCCGCGTAGATCCGCCAGTCGCGCGACTCGTTCGCGTCGGCCAGTGTCGAGCGCGCTACCCTGCCGCGGAATCCCATGTGGTAGAGTTTGCCGTGCATCGAACGCAGGCACGTCTCGATGTCGCGGAGGCTTGCCCGATAGGTCAGCTGGGCGAATGCCATCGCAAGAAACTGATCCCAGCAGGAGAAACTTTTCAGATAGGAATCGCCGCGGTAGCGCGATACACATTTCTGAAACTCTTTGCTCGGTAGGTGCTCGATCAGTTGGGAGAAAACCGTACGGCCAAGGTTCATCCCTCATTGTGCCGCGTCCGGATGCTCCGTTCAGGCGACCATTTGCGGCCTCGGGATTTCAAATCGTTCCCGGGCAAAACAGGCCATAAGACATTGAACGGTCGAGACTTACCGTCCGATGGCGCGACTTTCCCCGGACAGCACTGAAACGAGATAAACGCCGGCTCGCCATTGTAGAGGACCCGCGAACCCCCCAACGTCGTCGGCGCTACGCCATCCACAAACGCTGTGTCCCAA
This sequence comes from Bryobacterales bacterium, assembly GCA_965248205.1. Taxonomy (GTDB): domain Bacteria; phylum Acidobacteriota; class Terriglobia; order Bryobacterales; family UBA6623. The sequence continues at coordinate 2,176,778 of CBDFIS010000006.1, read as the reverse complement.
GATAGCGTGACGTCGGTGAGATTCATCCCGAATAAAGTCCCGAACGTGTTAGGAGAAAAGCCCTGGTCGGGGGAAAAGGTCGTGCTTTGTCCCGCAGGTGTCGCGCCTAGCCAACCCACTCGTGAACGAAGTGGCGATCGGGCTGCCCGACAAGAACCTGTTCAACGCCGCTCACCCGCGGGACGATGGGGCGAACTCCTTGCAGTACGTAACCAACCCGACGTTGCCTGTCCTTCTCGAGACCCTCTTCGGGGTCGCCGCGCCCACCAACTTCCCACGCAACGACCTGGTCAAGACGTTCCTTACGGGTTTCCCAGGCCTGAACGAGGACGGTTCGGTGGGAGAGGTCATGCGCCTGAACACGGCGACCCCTGCGACTCCGCGCAATCAACAGAATCGTCTCGGCGTTGCCGGCGGCGACCTAGCCGGCTATCCCAACGGCCGGCGGCCCGGCGACGACACGGTCGATATCTCGCTGCGGGCGATGATGGGTATCTTGTGGAGGATGTCCGTTTTTCCGTTGAAAGAGAGCGACTCTCCCCGGTTAATTCAGGCGGCACAGGCCTCCTGGATGTTACAAGGCAGACGATAAGCCGACTCAAGGGCAGCGATGAGCAGCGGTAAGTGGCGATAGCCGCGAATCCGATTCCAGCGACTCTCGGCATACAACAGCGCCGAGCCCACCCAGCGCAAACGATGGTCACTGCCTTGCCAGCGCTTCACTTGCCGGCATATCTCCTGCACCATCGCAAATCCCGATTCGATTGCGTTGGTGCTCGCCAGCGCTTGCCCTAGCCTCGGCGTCACCCGCAACTCCAACAGCGCCAGTGTCTCCTCCAGGCCCTCGGCTAAGCTGCCCGCCGCGCTCGGATTCTCCTCCCTCAACTCGTCGTGCAGTTTGTAGAGAGCTTGCCGCGCATCGGCCGCTTCGTCCTTACCGTACGCCGCCCGCATCCGGAACTTCATCGCCGGGCGCTGCTGTGGCGGCAAATGCTCGCACACGTTGCGGATCTTGTGCACCTGGCAGCGCTGCAAGAAGGCGGCCTCGCCAGCGTAGCTGTAGATCGCCGCGCGGATCGCCTTGCTGCCATCCACCAGGTACAGCCGCGGCTGGTTGAAGTCCACCCCGCGCTCGGCCAACTCGCCCAACAACGCCCGCACCACCGTGGCGTTTTCGGTGGCCCCTTGCCGTACTCCCAGCACCAGCTTGCGCCCACTACGCTCGATCCCGATCGCCACGATCAGATGCTGGCCTTGGAAAATCGTCCCGTCGATGATGATCGCCGCTAGCGACACGTGCTCCAGGGAACGCTTCATCAGCTGCTCGAGTTTGCTGCGGCTGGCCCGTACGAAGTGCTCGCTGATGGTGGACTTCTCCAGCCCATAGGCGTCGGCGAATTGCTTCACGACCTCTTTGTAATGCCGCATCGTCAGCCCGTGCATGATCTTGTGCCAGACGGTTTCCTCGATCAGCGAGGCCTTCTGGAACAGTGCGTAGCTGCCAAGCGGAATCTCGTGGTTGTGCTGGCGGCTGCGCACCCGCGGCCGATCGATAGCCACCCGCCTGCCCGTCTATGATGCAGAAGCCGGATTCGCGGCCCCAGCGGTAGGCTTGGCGGGCGCGGTTGGGTTGGGAGCGTTCTCCGACCAGTTGCTCGACTTCGTCCTCGAGAACCGTTTCAATGAACACTTTTCCCACCCTGCGCAGCAACTCGCCGAGGCTTTGCTCAAGCAGTTCGGCGACGTCGGCGGTAGGGAAACTCAACTGCATGGGTTCCCTGCGAGAGGCCGTCCAGGACTGAAACCTTTCGACCGCTCGTTGCTTTCGGATCTGATATCGTTTCTTCATGCGACTCTCCTTATATGGGATTTCAGACATCTCGGAGCCTACCACGGCTCCCGGGAGAGTCGCTCCTTTCTACGATCTTCCGGACATCCTCAAACCACCGCGTTTTGGGGGAGTGCTGAAAAGCGTCCTCGAGGCCCGATTTTCCGTGCCAAAATCGTGTCCTAGCGAAAGGAAAACGCCGCCTAGCGAATGAATGGAGCCAGGAAAAAGGGGATCAGCCGTTGGCACGGCCGATTTCTTGCCCCACCCCAAGCCCCGCTCGACCACCGCAGGCGGTCGGGCGCCGAAAGGAAACGACAGGCGTGCGGGGGCAGCCGTAAAAGGGCCAGCCTTTGGGCACGGCATGTCGTGCCCCTACGGATCGTAGAGCGAAGTCCCACCAGCCGTAAAACGGCCGGTCTAGCAGCAACAGCTCACAAAAGCCGCGTGAACGGCGTGAACGCGGCTCGAACATTAACAGCCCGTGGTGAAAGTCCTTCATCACAAAAAATGGTACAGTCACCGATTTTCGTCATCTAATCCATACTGGAAACAAACTGGTTGCAGAAGCGAAAATCGGATGACAGTCCCTATTTTTTGCCGAACCTAGCTCCTACCACGGGCTGTTAACCGACCCGCCTGGCGGCGGCTAGCCCGCATTTCTCACGACAGAACTTTAGGAGCAGGCCACTGTGCCCGCCCAGAGAGGTTTTTGCCGGGTTTGGACGCGTGATCGAATGCGACGCGGTGTGAATCTCACGCATGGGCGGACTCGGCGGTCCGCCCCTACACATAACGTTCGTTCAACGCGGGCCTTCCAAACCTTCGTGAGAAAAGCGGGCTAGGACAAACAGGATTGATTGTCCCTACCGGGGTTGGCCAGCAGTGTACCGTCGGCCGCTCCCGGTAGGGTCTGTGAAAAAACCTTGGGACAGTCAACCGCGGCTTCAAGGCGCCGTTGATTCTAAGTGACTTCTAGGACGCCGCTTGTGACAGTCCCCGGTTTTTTCACACACCCGGTACCTACCGGTTTAGAGCTTGCTCAGCTCTTTGGTGAGGGCTTCGAGACCCTTGCGGCGGTAGAGGTCGCTGAGGCGCTGCTCTTCGGCGGAAACAGGGGTGACTCGTAGGGAAGGATTCTTGATGTCTTCGCGGCTGGGGATCCAGAATGTGCCGTCCCCGAATTGAACCTGGCTGACGTAACCGCCCATTCCGTTGATCGAGAATTGATCCTTCGCAGCGTTCTCGGACTTCGATGCAAAGACAACCCTGCGGTCCAGGCTCGTCGAGGTAGATCGGCCGGGGTTCAGTGGCTTAACAGGGGAAGGAGCGGGCACCCAACCGGCCACGTAACGGACTCCTGCCCCGTCGTCCACGAACCAGCCTAGCTCGAAATACTGAATGGGCCTTTGGGACCTGTTCTTCACCGTGATCACGGGCGTAGTAGCCGAGGCGCCGTCTACGGTCGCCGTGCCGGATAGCAGCTCGAGAGGCGCATCCGGCAAATCAAGTAGTGCAAGGTTGAGGGAACGCCCATCTTTGAAGCGTTCGGTCTCTGAGGTCCTAGTGCCGCTCGCGAGCCGGGCCGCCAACTTGGGACGGCTCTGCTGCCGCTCAAGACTGGCACGGACCGCCGCTTGAAGCTGTTCCGGGCCTCCCAGCGCGAGTGCCGTCTTAAAGTAGCGGCGATCGCGGTCGGCTTCCTTCTCCCAGAAGGTCATTTTGCGGCGAGAGTCCAACTGGTCGGGTCCGAAGAACGTAAAGTCTGAAAGCAGAACGCCGTCAACCGAGACCTTTACGAACTCGTCGCTTGGCGCGGGCATGGGCCGGATCAGCTTCAGATTCAGGTTGACCGGGAAGGAATCGCCGGGAGCCACGTTCAAGCTCGGCAGCGAGACCGACGCCTTGCCGCCGCCGGTAACCGGCCCCGCGACGACGCCGAATGTGACCGCCCGCACATGCCGCGAGCCCGTGTTCTCGACCGAGAGCCTGCATCGCAGGTCGACGACCATCAGACCGCCGCGGAGGTGAAACTCCGTCTCGGACGCGTCTTTGGACGCGATGGCCAAGGGCACCCTATCGTCAAGGGTCACCTGAACCGCCGATTCGGGATCGGGCATCGGCCCCCAGGGAAGCTTCGCCTGCTGAGCCGGAGCGTGTGACGCTCCGGCCGCCAACAGCAGCATGGCCAACAAAAACGGAACTTTACGGTAGATAGACATTGGTGATCGTAATAGTGTTTGTATCGGAATCGAGGGTGCGGACCATCCAACCCTCGGCCGCTAAGGAAACGTCCGCCTCCGGATCAAATGACAGCGTCAAGAGATCTCCATCCTTGTCTGCTCGAATCCGAGGCATCAGCGAGTGGATCGTGGGCGATGTTCCCTTGCGCAGCTCGGCAATTTCCAGCTTCCCGCCAGCCTCCTTTTGTTGGGCTGACTGGCCGAGCGACCCGCCAACGACGAGCGACTGCGATTGCCGCGCGGTATCGGCCCCGACACGCTCTTGCACCGGGCGTTCCACGACTTGCAGCCCCTCTTCACCGACTTGCTTTCGCAGAAGTTTACTCTCGGCCTGCTGCTGGGGTTCGGGCTCGGCAGCCGGCGCCAGTTGATCCACCCCATCTCGGAAGGCAACTGCTGCAGAGGCTTCTTGTTCCCCGGCGGCTCGGTACTCGTCATCACGGGAGCGGAGAGCCGGTGCGGCTTCGTCCGCCGAGAGCCCTCGCAGAATCTCTTCGTTCGATTCGGTCTGCGCGTTGACAACGGCAACCCGCGATAAGGGATCGTTCGAGGGTCGGGCACCCGCCGACACTTTCTGGTCGGTCGGCTTCGTGGGACTCGGCCCGTCGGCAGGGGTAAGCTGCCCCAATTCGAGTGATTCCCGATTCGCAAGCTCCGCAGCCCTTCGACCGCGGCTTGAAACAAGCTCGCCGGCCGGTCGCGGTTCATTTCTCTTGTTCTTCCCGAACCGAAGTGCCTTCTCGGGTCCCGCCGGTGTCGGTTTCTTTTCGTTTTCGTAGTAAGATCCCGTCGCACTCTGAAGCCTCGTCACGTCGGCGGCACCTTCAGGAGTAGCCTCGAGGGCGGCTTCCTCCAGAGGAGCTAATGCCAGACGGTCACCAACCACGGCGTCGAACTCGGCAAGGGCCCCACCCGCATCCTGCTTCTCGGAAAGTTTGGCGACCTCGCTGAGTTCCGGCGCCTTGGACACTGGAAGCTGCTGGACAACGATGAAAGCGCAAAGCAGAGTCGCCATGGCGAGTCCCGTTCGCACAACAAGCGGGCGGGTGAGAAACCACCGTTGCTCTCGCTGGGGAGCGCTTTCGGCGTCCGCCACGCCGAGCTTAATCCGGGTGGCCAAGGCGCTCCAATCGAGCGAGGGCAGATCGCTTAGCTCGCTAATCTCGCTCTGAAGATGGAAGAAATCGGACACGGTTTCGCGGCACCGATCGCAGTCGCTGAGATGCTTCTCGATGCGCCAGCGCGCAAGGGGACCGAGCTCGCCGCCGGCGAACAAAGCGAGATCCGCTTCGCTCGGATGTCCCATGAAAAGCACGCTCATTGCTTTCGTCCCTTCATGTATTTGCGGAACTTCACTCTGGCGTTAGCGATATGGGAGCGTACGGTCGCCGGAGAACAGCCCAAGTGCCTGGCGACTTCCGCGGCGGGCAGCCCTTCGACATCGCGAAGGATCAGCGCAGCCCGCTCCCGCGCCGATAGCAGTCTTAGACCGTCCTCAATGTACTGGCGCTTTTCCGACCGCAAGACGCTCTGCTCAGGATTCTCGGCCGGCATCTCGGGAGCGCGGTCGAGCTCTTCGAAGGTAACGCGTTTCCGCTGGCGGACGAAATCGAGAGCCGTGTTGACCGCAATTCTGCCCAGCCACTGGGCCGCTTTCCGCGGGTCTTTCAGCTGCGACCGCCGGCTGAGGGCCTTCACGAATGCCTCTTGCGTGAGATCTTGGGCGTCGGGGACATTGCCCACGACGCGATAGATGAGCCGGAACACCCGGCGCATCTGGCTTTCAACGAATTCGGAGTCGGTAGAGACCTGGACCGCCTCATCCTCGACGGTCGAGAACTGTTCGGTTGCCATTGGAGAGCTTACCGCGACAGTAGACATTTCACCGTAGTCCTACCCCTCATATAAGATTGACGGTGAAACTAGCGAAACGTGGAATAATAAATATGAGTAGTATCAACAGTTTCGAGGAGTGCGTTCATGAGATCGGTTGCGGTGGTCGCCACCGGGAAGACCGCGTTCGGTTCCTTCCCCGAGCTTAACATCCGCGAGTTGGCCAGAGAAGCGGGAGCGAAGTGTCTGAAGGGGTCGAAAGCTGCCCCAGCTCAGGTAGAAGCCCTATATGTGGGGAATTTCGCGGGCCCCTCGTTTGTTGGGCAGAACCACCTGGCGCCTTACATAGGCTCCGCTCTCGGGCTGGAGGGCGTTCCTTGCACTCGCTTCGAGGCCGCCTGTGCCTCAAGCGGTTCAGCGTTCTTCCACGCGTACTCGGCAATAGCCGGCGGTCTCTATGATCTGGTTCTGGTGGTGGGCGTGGAGAAGATGACTTCTCAGACAACCGCTCGCACCACCGACATCTTGGCATCTGCCGGCGACCTCGGAGGCGAGGTCAAGGCGGGAGCGACGTTTCCCTCGCTGTTCGCAATGATCGCGAAACGTCACATGCACGACTTTGGAACAACCCGAGAACACCTGGCGGCCGTTGCGGTCAAGAACCACGCCAACGGCGCCAAGAACCCGCTCGCGCATCTGCGCACGCCCATCACGAAAGAAAAGGCCTTGGCCGGCCGCATGATCGCGGAGCCCCTTACTCTGTACGATTGCTCTCTGATCAGCGACGGCGCGGCAGCTGTCTTGCTGTGCGCGTCCGACCGTGCGACCGAGTTTACGGACAAGCCCGTGTGCGTGCGAAGTGTGGCACAGGCGTCGGACCGTCTGGCACTCGATGAGAAAGAAGACATCAGCACTTTTCCAGCCGTCCGAGCGGCCGGTGAGAAAGCCTTCCGGGCTGCCGGCGTTGGGCCAAAGGACATTGATGTCGCCGAGCTGCACGACTGTTTTACGATCGCCGAGATCATTGCGCTCGAGGATTTAGGTTTTGTGGAACGTGGCCAAGGCGGTCCGGCGACGCTCGAAGGCTACACCGCACTCGACGGCCAAAAACCTGTGAACACAAGCGGTGGACTGAAGTCCAAGGGGCATCCTGTCGGCGCGACGGGCGTAGCGCAGGTTTGTGAGGTCGCAGAGCAGATTCGCGGCGAATGTGGAGAACGCCAGGTGAAGGATGCAAAGACAGGGCTCATCGAAAACCTGGGGGGGTCGGGCGCCACTTGCGTAGTGAGTGTTCTTTCGGCATGACGGGCTATCGCTGTCAAGGTTGCCGCAAGTACAGCGTTCACCAATCCCACCGGTGCGAGTGCGGCAGTGAGAGCTTCGAGGACGCCACGCTCAGCGGCCGCGGCAAGGTGTACTCCTGCACGACCCTGCACGCCTCCGCCGAACCGTTTGAGAAGGATCTGCCTTTCCAAATCGCGATCATCCAGCTCGAAGAGGGGCCGCGCTTGACCGCTCGCATCGAGGGCAACCGGGTCGAAATCGACGATCCTGTGCAGTATGTGGCCGAGCGCGACGGGGTGTGGTTCTTCAAGCGTGAGGGGTGAGGTCGCCGGCCGCTAGGGGGCGATTCTCTCTATCCTCACCAGCGGGGCCGGAGTCATGGGCAGCGACTGAGGACTAAATCGTCCTAAAGCGAATAGCAAACCATGAAAGATCAGACGAGGAGTGGCCTCCTCTTCCCGATCCTCTTAGCCTTGCTGTGGGCCTCGCTGTTAGCGCTGGGCTGCGCGCCGACTGAACCCGAACGCACCCTTGCACCCGGAATTGTCCAGACGCCTTTATTCATCGCCGGCCAGGACGGCTATCACACGTACCGCATTCCGGCGTTGCTCTCGACCCCGAAAGGTACGCTACTTGCCTTTTGCGAGGGCCGGAAAACAAGGCGCAGCGATGACGGCGATATCGACCTGCTCGTCAAACGCAGCTCGGACGGGGGCAAGACTTGGTCCCCGCAGATGGTTGTCCACGAAGAAGGCGGCGACGCCGAGATAACCATCGGCAATCCCAGCCCGGTGGTCGACGAAGACACCGGGACGATTTGGCTACCTTTCTGCCGCAACAACAAAGAGGTGCTTGTCACCAAAAGCGCGGACGACGGACTAACTTGGTCGGAACCCGTCAACATTTCGAACCAGGTCACAAAACCCGAATGGACTTGGGTAGCAACGGGCCCTGGGGTCAGCATCCAGCTTGGGCAGGGCCCGCGCAAGGGGCGTCTCGTAGTACCGTCTGACCACAGCATGATGGTGGGTGAGCAGAGGATCATGCATTCCCATATGTTCTATAGCGACGACCATGGAGAAACGTGGCAACTGGGCGCCGCACTGCCCGAACATACAGACGAATGCCAAGTGGTCGAACTCGCCGACGGCGAGTTGCTGCTCAACATGCGCAGCTACTGGGGCCGGATCGCCAAAGTGGCCGAGCGTGACGGCAAGCGCGCTGTGGCTCGAAGCAGCGACGGCGGCACGACTTGGGGCGACCTGGATTTTGACGAGACGCTGATTGAACCCGTTTGCCAGGCGAGCTTCATCCGCTATACGTTCAACGAACGACACGGAAGAAGCCGTTTGCTCTTTTCGAACCCCGCGAGCACAACGGACCGGGTCAAAATGACCGTTCGTCTCAGCTACGACGAGGGCAAGACCTGGCCCGTCTCGAAACTGCTGCACGCCGGACCCTCGGCCTACTCCTCTCTGGCGGTGCTCCCGGATCTCAGCGTCGGTTGTCTCTACGAGCGAAACGGCGTAACAGAAAGCTCCGAAAAGTCACCTTACGAGACAATCACCTTCGCTCGCTTCACGCTGGACTGGCTGACGGATGGCAACGATCCTTTGCTGGGCCGCAGTCACTGATGCAGTTGGTTTCGCCTAACAAGCACGGGGTCGTAGTCGCGTTGGGGCACCCTAGTCAAGTCGGTACGATGTGCTCGCACGCCTCCGGGGCTTGACAAACTGGCCAACATGCAGTAATTTCTGTATAGACGGAAATTACTGAATCATGGCAAAGCTGGGTCCGGTCGAACAGAAGTTCATCCTCCATTGGGGGGAAATGGGAACCCGTTGGGGTATCAACCGCACGGTAGCCCAGATCCATGCGCTGCTTTACCTGGCTCCTGAACCTTTGAACGCGGAGAGGATTGCAGAAACATTATCCGTGGCGCGGTCCAACGTCTCGACGAGCCTCAAAGAGTTGCAAAGTTGGGGTATCGTGCGAGTGGTTCACACGCTTGGCGACCGGCGTGATCATTTCGAGTCAACGAAAGATGTTTGGGAGATGTTCCGCGTGGTGCTGGATGAGCGAAAGCGCCGTGAAATCGACCCTACCTTGTCGGTGCTTCGCTCCTGTGTCGGCGATCTCTCTAAAGACCGCAAAGCGGAAATCTACACGAGGGAGCGCTTGAAGGAGATGCTGGAGTTTTTCGAGCAGGTGACGGAGCTCCACCAGGAGTTTCAACGTATCCCGCCAAGGGCAGCAAGGAAATTCTTCCAGCTCAAAGGCAGGATCGGCAAACTGGTTGATTCGGTGCTGGGAGGATAGTGAAGGGGCGTTTTTTTTCGGATTGTGTTTCTGTAGGTACAGAAATAACTGATAGCGATGCGGGGTTGATCTGGAACAGGCAGCTTTCGAACGAGGGTTTGGATGGCCGGCGTGGAACCAACGTTTATTGGTAGGGGCGGACCGCCGGGTCCAAACACTGCGAAAATCTTTGGGCAGGCGCAGCGGCCTGCCCCTACAGTTTGTCGTAAGAAATGAGGGTTGACTCCGGCCGAACCGCTTGAGGGAGGTCTAATACACAGATGCGATTCTCGGAACTGTGGCGCTGGCGAGGCACGATCGAGCGCGGACCTTACGCGTTGATCGGGTTTCTAGGGTTCGCCCTCAAACACGGCCTCGATCGGCTTCTTGCCACACTCGTCTACGGTCGACCGTGGGAAATCTTCAATTATTGGATACCGCCGTCCGAGGCAGTGCATTTCGCCTCGCTCCCGGAGAAAGACGCCAACTTTCTCGTGGCCATGGTCGCTCTTTCCTTACCCTTCGTCTGGGTTGGCGTTGGGCTGACGCTGCGCAGGCTGCGATCGGTCGGCTTGCCGACCTGGCTGGTTCTTCTTTTCTTCGCTCCCTTTGTCAACGTCCTGTTCTTGATCGTGATGGCAGTGCTTCCTCCTCGGCTATCTGAAGGCCGCCAGCCCGAGGTTACCGCTTCGCGGCCGTTCCCGTGGTTAGCCCGAGTCATCCCTAACCATCCTTTGGGAAGTGCTGCCATGGGGGTGCTGGCGACAAGCATGCTTGGAGTGCCGTTGACCATGTTTTCAACGCAGGTGCTCATCAACTACGGGTGGGGCCTGTTCGTGGCGCTGCCGTTCGTGCTGGGTCTCGTTTCAGTCATGATCTACAGCTATCACGGACCGAGAAACCTGGGGTTCTGCCTCTGGGTGTCGATGTTGTCGGCAGTATTCGCAGGGGCGATGCTTCTGGCCGTCGCGCTGGAAGGAATCATCTGCCTGGTCATGATCTTGCCCTTGGCTCTTCCCCTGGCCGCGTTCGGGGGCTTTCTCGGTTACGTGATTCAGCGCGGCTCCGAAAGCCGGATTGACACTTCGCAAGCCCTGCCTGCCCTGATCTTGGCGCTGCCTGGGCTGATGCTCTTTGAGCACGCGGCGTTGCCGGAGCCGCCTACCTTCGAGGTGAAAACGGCGATCGAGATCAGCGCGCCGCCGGATGCTGTTTGGCGGAAAGTGGTCGCGTTCAGCGAACTGCCGGATCCCGAGGACTGGCTGTTTCGCCTGGGTCTTGCTTATCCGATGCGGGCGACGATTCAAGGTGAAGGCGTCGGGGCCGAGCGGCACTGCGTTTTCTCGACCGGTTCGTTTGTCGAACCGATCGAGGTTTGGGACGAGCCACGGCTGCTGAAGTTCTCGGTTACTTCTAACCCTCCACCGATGGAGGAGTGGACGCCCTACCAAGCGGTCCACCCGCCGCACCTCGACAATTTCCTGGTGTCGAACGGAGGCCAGTTCCTGCTCTCCGCGCTACCGGGCGGTCGCACGCGACTCGAAGGCACTACTTGGTACCGCCACAGCATGTGGCCGGCCTCGTATTGGCAACTGTGGTCGGACGAAATCATCCACCGCATCCACTGGAGAGTGCTGCGGCACATCAAGGCCGAGGCGGAAGGGGGGGCTTAACAGCGCGTAGTGAAGAAATCACCGGAAACGCAGGCGACCGCGACGGATCACAATATTGCGCCCAAAAGTTGTCACAAGCTGCCTAGTAGGGACCGGCGATCCCGCCGGTCCAAGGCGAAGAGGGGGTCGCGGGGACACTCCTTCGGAGTCGAACCCGAAAGTGTGCGGTCGAGGCTACATCAGCCCACACAATGTCCGCGCTAGCACAAAGGGGGCGACGGTCAAAGTGAGGCAACACGTTATCCCAACAACGCAGGTGATTCGGAGCCTTGACCGCGGGCTCGCGACCGCGGCAGACAAGCAAGATTGCTTGTCCCACTGAATTCTTCAGCAGTGTGCCAACTAGGCGCTGGTGCAGCGTGGAATCGGAAAAGATCAAAAAACTCTTATGCGGGGTGAGCGGGAAGGAACGACGGAGCCGATCTTGACCGCAGGGACATTGGCGACCTGCAGTTCTTCTACGAGCGCCGCAGTATCGCTCGGCGCCACGGAGATGAGCAGCCCCCCTGAAGTCTGGGGATCGTAAAGCAAACCCTCGATCTCTTCCGGAATCGAAGGATCGCCTTGAACCGCGCCTTCGGCAAAGTTGCGGTTGTTCTTTTGTCCACCGGGGAATGTGTTCTGCTGCGCATATTCCAGCGCGCCGGGGAGAAACTCGAGCTTGGTGTGATCGATCTCGAGTCCGACGTCACTGCTCGACGCCATCTCGCGGGCGTGGCCTAGCAAGCCGAAGCCCGTGATGTCGGTCGCGGCGTGGACATCGTAGCGTCCGATGGCTTCACCGGCTGTAACGTTCAACAGGGTCATCGACTCGACCATGGCCTCAACGTGCTCGTCCGAGGCGATGCCGCGCTTCAAGGCCGTCGAGATCACCCCGGTTCCTAGCTTCTTGGTAAGAACGAGATCATCGCCGGGTTTCGCCCCGGCGTTGGTGCGAACCTTGGCAGGATCGACCAAGCCCACGACGGCGTAGCCGAACTTGATCTCGTCGTCGGCCACGCTATGGCCCCCGATGACCGCACAACCAGCTTCGCTCATCTTGCTCAGGCCGCCGCGAATGATCTGCTCGAGGACTTCGGGGTCGCCCTTGGCCGGATAGCAGGCCACGGCCAGAGCCGTGATTGGCTTGCCGCCCATGGCATAGACGTCGCTGAGGGAGTTAGCCGCCGTAACCTGGCCGAAGGTCGCCGGATCGTCCACGATGGGGGTGAAGAAATCGACGGTCTCGACGAGCGCCATCCCATCGTTGAGTAGATACACTCCGGCGTCGTCGGATTTGTCGAATCCGACTAGGACCTTGGGATGGCTTTGCTTCGGCAACCTGCCGAGGACCCGGTCGAGAAGAGCGGGATTGAGCTTACTCGCTCAACCAGCCGTCTTCACTGTCGCGGTCAAACGGACTTTTTCGTCTGCCATAGAGATCAATTATGGCAGGTCAGAAATACGCGACGCTTGAGAGTGCACTGTCCTGGGCCGTGGGTTTTGGGGGTATCCGCGAATCATCCTACGTTGCGTCTTCCCTGGCCGGCAGGTGGTGATCTACCTGTGTCCTCTATAATATTGCCCGGGTGTTCTGATAGCACCGATCACAAAACATGCCCTGGTGGATTTGGAGCATAGTCGGTTTCGTCCTACTGGCGGCAGAGCTGCTGACGCCGGGTGGCTTTTACCTGCTTCTTTTCGGATGCGGGGCACTGGCGGTGGGGTTACTCGCCGCTCTCGGATGGTCGGGACCTCTGTGGTTTCAGGGGGTTCTGTTCTCCCTTTTTTCGGTTCTCTCGGTGCTGATTTTCCGGGGCCGACTTGTCCGCAAGATGCAGGGGCAAGCAGGGCAAGATAGCGGGGTGGATCGATTGGTAGGCGAGATCGCCTACCCTGAGTTCACGATTGCGCCTGAGAAGTTCGGCAAGGCCGAGTTCCGCGGGACGACCTGGAACGCGCGCAATGTCGGAGAAACGTCCGTGGGGGCGAAACAGCGCTGCACAGTGGAGAAGGTGGACGGCCTAACGCTTTGGATTCAGGCCGAATGACATCACGAAGAATAAAGGAGTAGACAACATGGATTTCCCAGGAATCGCCGGTTTGCTCGTCGTAGGCGCGCTGATGCTGCTCGTCATCATCGTCCTGGCAAAGACCGCCGTCGTAGTCCCGCAGCAGAGCCAGTATATCGTGGAGCGCCTCGGCAAATTCGCCGCCACGCTCGACGCAGGGTTCCACATTCTCGTTCCGTTTTTGGACGCGATTCGGTACAAGCACTCCCTCAAGGAGAAAGCCTTCGATATTCCCGAGCAGGTCTGCATCACGAGCGACAACGTGCAGGTCGGCATCGACGGCGTTCTGTACCTGAAAGTGCTTGATGCCGAGCGAGCTTCCTACGGTATTTCCAACTACCTCTTTGCTATCACACAGCTGGCACAGACGGCGTTGCGTAGCGAGATCGGGAAGATCGAGCTGGACAAGACGTTCGAGGAGCGGGCGCATATCAACACCTCAGTTGTTGCGGAGTTGGACAAGGCGACGGAACCATGGGGCGTCAAGGTCCTGCGCTACGAGATCAAGAACATCAATCCTCCGCGGGATGTTCTCGAAGCGATGGAAAAACAAATGAGAGCCGAGCGCGGAAAGCGAGCGACGATCCTGGACTCCGAAGGACACCGCGATTCCGCCATCAACACCGCGGAAGGCGATAAACAAAAGGTCATTAAGGAGTCCGAAGCCAAAAAACAGCAGCAGATCAACGAGGCCGCGGGAGAGGCGGCCGCGATCATCGCCGTGGCCGAAGCGACCGCCGAGGGAATCCGCAAGGTGGCGGAAGCCATTGGATCACCGGGGGGCCACCAAGCCGTGCAGTTGCGTGTCGCCGAGCAGTATGTGGATAAGCTCGGCCTACTAGCTCAGAAAAACAACACGATGATTCTGCCTGCAAACCTTGCCGACGTTGCATCGATCATCGCGACGGCCATGAGCGTGATCAAACAGGGAGACGCCCAGGCTCCTCGCGAGTAGTGACGGTGGGCGGGACGAGAGACCGGGGAGAGAGCTTACGCCAGCGCTTCCTTGATCAGCTTGCCGGCGTTGATGGTGGCGCGCTCGGCGCGACCGTTGTGCAAGTACGTCAGGTCAAGATGGTTGAGACCGAGCAGATGCAAGATCGTGGCGTGGATGTCGTGGACGTGATAGGGCTTGTCGACGGCCTTGAAGCCGAGCTCATCCGTTGCACCGACGGTTTGGCCGGGCTCAATACCTGCGCCAGCCATCCAGATAGTGAAGCCCCACGGGTTGTGGTCGCGGCCCTTACCTTTTTCATTGAACGGCGTGCGACCGAACTCACCGCCCCAAACCACGAGCGTGTCCTTGAGCAGGCCGCGACCCTCTAGATCAGTAAGCAGCCCGGCAATCGGCTTATCGGAAACCTTGCACCACTTGCTGTGGTTGTCTTCGAGGTCTTCGTGAGCGTCCCAGCCGCTGCCGCTGCCGCAGTAAGCCTCCACGAAACGCACACCGCGCTCGACGAGCCGGCGCGCCAGCAGGCAGTTGGAACCGAACTTCTCGGTAACTTCCTCGTCCATCCCGTAAAGCTTCTTGGTCGCTTCGGACTCTTTGTCCAAGTCGACCGCCTCTGGAGCCGCCGACTGCATCCTATAAGCCAACTCGTAGGATTCGATCCGGGCGTGGAGGTCCGCGTCTTCGGGACGGGTTCCCGCGTGGCGCCGGTTGATCGAACCAAGAAAGTCCAGCTTGCTACGCTGCTGCGTCATCCCGACTGTTTCGGGGAGGTCCAGGTTCAGTATCGGAGGGCCTTCGCGTTGGAAGGGAGTCCCCTGATAAGTGGCGGGCAGAAAACCAGCGCTCCACGTTTTCGCGCCACCATTGACCCCCTTGTAGTCCGTAAGGATGACGAACGACGGCAAGCTCTCGTTCGCGGTGCCGAGCCCGTAGGTGACCCAGGCGCCAAGGGAAGGACGGCCCGCCAGAATGGATCCCGTATTCATCTGGCTCACCGAGCCGACATGATTGAGGCCATCGGCGATGCAGGACCGAATAACCGCCAGCTTATCGACGTGCTGGGCCGTGTGCGGATACCAGTCCGACACCCACAACCCGCTCTCGCCGAACTGATTCCACTTGCGCTTACTCGGCATGAGCGTGTTATCCGCCGTACCCATTGCCGTGATGGGCCGATCAAACGATGGCGGCATCGGCTGCCCGGCGAGCTTGTCGAGCATCGGTTTGGGATCGAACAGATCGACGTGGCTCGGTCCCCCTTCCATGAACAGCCAGATCACGGACTTTGCCTTCGGCGGGTGATGGGGAGTCTTCGCGGCCAGCGGATTCGCAACGGCTTCTTTGGCCAGGCCTTTGGGAATGAATCCCGACTGGTTGAGCAGATGACCCAGGGCGATGGCCCCAAGGCCGCTGCCGGCCTTGGCGAGGAAATCCCGCCGGGAGCGTACGGGAACGATGTGGGGTTGTTGGTTGGGCATGGCTTTCGTTATCCCTATGGGCGCGTCGCGGGCGCCCCTCGTTTTCTCAAGACAAGCACAAGTGCTTGTCGTCAGCGATCAATACCGAAAGACAAACTCGTTCGAATTCAGAATCGAGTGGCAAAAATCAACCAGCGCGGCCGCTTCCGCCGGCTTGATGTTCTCAGCCATCACGACGGGCAAGGCCAGTTTCTCGTCCTTCGCCTCACGTTCGGCAAGGATCTTGGCGTGACGGTCGAGGAACGTCAGCGCAGAGTCCTTCTCCCAGTCGTCCGGAGCACGTGAGTAGGCGACCCGGTAGGCCAGATCAACCTGTGCGGCGCGTTCGTTGCCCGCTTCTTTCATCAAGCGTCCCGCGAAGGACTGCGCCCAGTTCATGGTTTGATCGCTATTGAGGTAGCTCAACGCCTGGGGCGCGGTCATGGTCACATCTCGACGCGCACAGCTCTGGTGCGTATCGGGCATGTCATAGACCTCGAGCATCGGATAGCGCGCGTTTCGCCGGACGAAGATGTAGATGCTGCGGCGACGATGGTCCGCGACATCTTCGGAAACCTGCCACCCGCCCCGCGGTTCGGGCATGTGACGTGGCAGCGGAGGGAATACGGTCGGTCCGCCGATTTTTTTGTTCAAGGCGCCGGCTACGAACAGCGCGGAGTCTCGAATAACCTCTCCCTCTAGTCGCTGCGGGCGAAATCTCCAGAGCAAGCGATTGAGCGGGTCTTTCGCTTTTGCGTCCGCCCGGTGAGCGGAACTCTGCTGGTAGGTCTCGGAGGTCATCATCATACGGTGCATCTCTTTGACGCTCCAGCCGCGGCGCACAAACTCGTCGGCCATCCAGTCAAGCAGCTCGGGATGCGTCGGTCGCTCGCCCATCGCTCCGAAATCACTCGGCGTGGCGACGATGCCGCGGCCGAAGTGGAAGTGCCACAGCCGGTTGACCATTACGCGAGCGCTTAGGGGATTCTCGGGGCCGGCAAGCCAGTGGGCTAACGCCGTTCGCCGCCCTGTCGACTCGAGACCCGCGGGCGGTTCGTATTTCGCCGCGGTGGGATCAAGTATCGAGGGGAAGCCGGGCTGGACTTGCTCCTTGGGAGCCGCGTAACTACCCAGCCCCAATATGTGCGTCGGAGGCGCTTCCTTTCCAAGGTCATGGATGCCGATGCCGAGCGCCGGCTCTCCCGGATGAAGGTCGTCAAACTCCGCCAGTTCCTTCTTCAGCGTCCGATAGCATTCTTGCTGATCTTCGGTGAGCTGTTCGGCGACGCTGTCCGCCCGCGAGAGGAACTGCATTTGCCAGCGGAACTTGGAATACATCTGTTGCTCGTAAGGGCTTCGTTCTTCCGGTGGCTTGCTGAGCTGCTCTCGGATCGCCGGGTAGAAGCGTGCGAAACGGTCATCGAGGATTTCCCTGCGTTTGGGGGCGATGATCGCCTCGATCTCTTCGCGGATCTGGGCTGTTTTCTCTTCCCAAACCGCGAGCTTTTTCTTGTAACGGGCTATTTCCGAGTCCGACCAAAGCGAGATGTTGTCGTTAGCCTCGGAATGCGCGAAGAACGCCTGCAGGCGGTAGTAGTCGGCCTGCAGGATAGGGTCGAACTTGTGATCGTGGCACTTGGCGCAGCCGTAGGTGAAGCCGAGAAAAACGGCGCCCACCGTATCGGTCATGTCGTGCAGGATTTCCTGCCGGCGGAGCCAAAGGTTCCACTGATTGGTCTCGTCCGGGTAGTGGCGGTTGAAAGCCGTCGCGATGTGAGCCGAGGTATCGTCGGGCCATAGTTCGTCGCCGGCGATCTGTTCGCGGACGAAGCGGTCGAACGGCTTGTCGTCGTTGAAGGCGCCGATGACGTAGTCTCGGTAGCGCCACGCGTTGGGACGAGTTTCGTCAGTCTTAAAGCCTTCACTGTCGGCGTAGCGGGCCAGGTCCAGCCAGTGCCTCGCCCAGCGCTCGCCGTAGTGCGGCGATTCCAACAGCCGATCGACAACGCTGGCGAAGGCCTCGGGTGAGCTGTCGTTGAGAAACGCCTCAACTTCGTCGGGCGTTGGCGGCAGGCCGATCAGGTCAAACGACGCCCGGCGAATCAGCGTGATCTTGTCGGCGCGCGGGGCTAACGTCAGCCCTTTCTCTCGGAGCTTTGCGGTAATGAAAGCATCGATGGGGTTAGAGAATGCGCCGGCCACGCCGGGAACGTCGGGCCGTACGACTTTTCGGAAGGCCCAATAAGCACGCTGCTCTTGGGTGAACGGGTGGTTCGAAGGGGCGGCACCGAAAGCCGGCGAGAAGAAGATTCCAGCTCCGAGGACGACCGCCAGGAGGTATCGCAGCCCGGTCTGTTTCACGACGCGTTCCTCGCCCACACGGCAATGCACTGCGGGCAGCCTGCTTGACCTACTATTAAGGTAGCGCACGGCAGGACTGGAAGGAAAGAGACGGGTTGTGAAGGGTCCAGCCTACTTAGGCCCTTATGCACGTCGGAACGAAAATTTGTTCGCGTTTCAGGTGGCGGCGGTGAGGTACACGCGGACTCATCCGTGTTGAGCGGCGGCAGGTGATCGAGTACTGCCCTATGGCCGCTTACTGGCGTTTGCGGCTGCGATTCGCCTGTCGCCAGGGTGTGCGAGAGCAAGCAACTGAGCCTGGATCGCTAGTGACAGGGGTTGGCGGATCTCGGCTGGCCCGCGCCCTGACGGCCGCGGCTCTGTCCGGTTGACGCTGCAGGTCCGCACCGATGAGCAACGCCCGTCGTTGCCCAAAGGGACGACCGCTCCCTTGCGTTCGCGGCTCCAGCAGACGGAAACCGATTGTTGCGGAGCCGCGCCCGTGAGCAAGCGGCAAGTTCCAAAATCCGTTTCGGTTTTCTACAAGAAGAGGTTTTTTCAGAGGCCCTGGCGTTTGCGGCTGCGATTCGCCTGTCTCCGGCGTGTGCGGGAGCAAGCAACCGAATCAGGATGCCCGCCTAGAGTTCATAAAATTTACCGCTCTACCCGTGTTTGCCTTTTCTTCGCCAGGGGTGGCATAATAGCGGAAAACAATTGTGCTCAGGTTTGTTTCAGTTCTGAAGGCCGGCTCTAAGTGGTTCAGCCTAAGCGATTTGTTTTCCATACTCAGACCCCAACCTTACTCACAGTTTATCCACATGCACGAAAGCCCTGTCTGAGGCAGTCGGGAGCGGGGTCAACGTTTCAATTCCGTTGCAGAAAGGAAATCCACAAGACAACCGCTTGCAAACACGGGTCCGAAAATATTTTTTTCGGTGACGAGGAACATGGCTTATTCTCGGAAGGTCTCGCATCCATAAGATGGCGACCAACGGTTCAGCTCTCGCCCTTGAGCGAGGTCTACCCACCAACGTCGAAGCCGAGCAGTTCGTGCTGGGATCGATTCTGCTCGATGATTCGGTGTTCCCACTGGTAGCCGGTAGCCTCGACGCCGGCGATTTCAGTATCGAAAAACATCGCCGCATCTTCCTGCGCATGCGAGAACTGCAAGAGCGCGGGGAGAACATCGAGTACCTCACCTTAGTCGAAGAGATCGACAAGCACAACCAACTGGAAGCCTGCGACGGAATCGCGTACATCTCTTCCCTGACGGACGGCCTGCCGCGACTCAGCAGTATCGATAGCTATCTCAAGATCGTCAAGGACAAATCGCTGCTGAGGAACCTCATCTTCACAGCGCAGAACATCATCACGCAGTGCATTGAAGGAGGCCAGGAAGCCGAGGATTTGGTCGCCGACGCGGAATCCGCCGTGATGAAGATCGGCGACGCCAACCTGCGCTCGAGCCTGGCCGATCCCGCGCAGATCGTCGACGACTTCGCCGGCGGACGAGAAGCCTTTCTAGACCCCGCCAAGAGGCTGCGCGGGCTTTCGACACCTTTTTTGAAGTTCGACGAGTTGACGACGGGCCTCCATCCAGCCGAGCTGATCATCATAGCGGCGCGCCCGTCGATGGGTAAAACCGCGATGGCATTGAATATTGCCCAACACGTAGCTACCGATTCGCCGGAAGCGGCGGGACAACCCGTCGCTGTATTTTCTCTCGAAATGTCGAAGGAGGCGCTGCTGACCAGGATGCTGTGCGCCACAGCTCGCGTCGATAGCCATCGATTCCGTGGCGGCTACTTGAATGATGAGGAGAGAGAACGGCTCCGAGCGGCGCTGAGCCGGCTCGTCACGAGCAAACTGTTCATCGATGACGCGGCGGATACCACGGTTATGGATGTCACCGCGAAGTGCCGGCGGCTGAAAGCCGAACACGGTCTGGCACTCGTCGTCGTCGACTACCTGCAATTGATGGCATCCAAGGGCCGCCAGGAGAACCGTGTTCAGGAAATCTCGGCCATGTCCCGCGGCCTGAAGCTGCTCTCCAAGGATCTGGGTGTACCGGTGATCGCCCTTTCGCAGTTAAGCCGCGCGCCCGAGACCCGCCCGGGAGACCACCGTCCTCAGCTGAGCGACCTGCGTGAGAGTGGGTCCATCGAGCAAGACGCCGACGTCGTGGCGTTTATCTTCCGGGAAGAGGTCTACAAGCACGATCGGGCCGATCTTCACGGTCTTGCGGAGCTGATCGTATCCAAGCAACGAAACGGCCCCACCGGGAAGATCAAGCTTGCTTTCCTTCACAAATACGTCAAGTTTGAGAACCTTGCCGAACACGTGGGTGGCGAGGAAGACGAAGAAGAAGCGCCATTCTAAGGGATCGTTCCGGGTCTGCTAGGTTCGCCAGTCCGTTCGCTGCTTCCTCACTCTGCTCTCGAGAGGCCTGAGTCTGTTCCGCCTTCCAACGGGCCCAACCTGGGTTAGCGACCCGCGATGAGTTTCCAAGGTTTCTCGGGTTCACGCTGGGAACCTTGAGCGGCACGGTGGCCGAAATACGCGAGTCAGAACACGCAGCGGTCAGGGTCTGTCCAGGGACAGCGTTTTAAAGAGGGCTCAGTGCGCCAAAGCAAACACCAGCTAGAGACGGAGATGTTAAGAGCCGAGCGACGCAAAACAATCTGTGGGATACTCACTTGTGCGAGAGACCCCATGAGCACCGTACGTGTATCAACTTTCGACGGTCCCGGAACCAAAGCCAAGATGCAAAAGGTGCCGCGGCCCCCGGTGCCCGACAAGGCTGCCCTGATCCAGATTGGCGTCTGCGGGGTGTGCGGAACCGACCTCCACATCCTCCAGGGGCATTGGCCGAAACCCTTGCCTTGGCCGTTCACCCTGGGCCACGAACTGGCCGGTGTGATTGTGGAGAAAGGTCCCGCCCTCGACGCGGATTTCATGGGGCAGCCCTTGAGTGTAGGCAGCAAGGTGATGCTGCCGCCGCTGATGCCGTGCGGGGAATGTTACTACTGCGTACACTACCCGGCAAACGCCAACAAGTGTCTCAATCCAACCTATTACGGCCGCTACCTGGCCTTCGAAAAGCCGCCGCATCTGTGGGGAGGCTGGGCCGAGATGGTTTACGTCGACCTCGACATGCTTCCGGCGACGAAGATCTACCGCTTACCGGATGACATGAGTCTGATGCTCGGCTCCCTCTCCGAGCCGCTTACCTCGTGTGTTCGGGCGTTCAATCGAGCTGCCTCGACGGGAGGGTTTAAGGTCGGCGACACGGTAGTCATCCAAGGCTCGGGTCCCATCGGCGTGTTGGCGATCGTCGCCGCCAAAGAGATGAGTGCCGGTCGGGTGATCGTCGTGGGCGCCCCGGAACAGCCACGGCTGGCGTTGTGCCGCGAGTTCGGTGCCGAAGCCACGGTCTCGATCGAAACCGAGAAAACGCCGCAGGCGCGGATTGACGCCGTTCGCCAGATCGTAGGCGGTTACGGCGCTGACCTGGTCATCGACTGTAGCGGGCATCCGTCCGCCGGCCCGGAGGGGATCGAGATGCTCCGCGACGGGGGCACGTACGTCGAGATGGGCCAGTTCACCGACGCGGGCGCCATCGAGACCAATTGGCACCGCTTCTGTACCAAAGACATCAACCTGTTGGGCAGTTGGGCCTTCACCGCCAACGACATCCCCCTAGCTATCGATATGCTCGATCGTGCTCGGGATCGCTACCCTTGGGAGCGCATTCAAACCTGCTTCCCCTTCTCAGAAGAAGGCATCATGGACGCCGTAGGAAGCGCGATGGCCATGCGATCGGTCAAGGCCACCATCGTGCCCAACGGGAGCATCGTGTGATATGGGGAGATAAGGCGGGACAGCAAACAGGGCAAGAACGCCGAGCGCTGGTCTGCGGGGAGCGGCGCCCATGTGGGAACCGGTCCGGGTTAGACATTAGCCGGAGATCACACCGGTCGGCTCGGGTCGTCGGGCAGCCTATCTTTTTTTGCCGTCGGCGGCCCAAAAGCAAGCAACCAGCGGGAGATGCGAATGACGAGCCCCAGATCAAGTCGGAGGGACTTTCTGGGCACTACATTGGGGCTGAGTGCAATTGGTTTAGGCGGTGGCTGTTCAACAACGAGGGAGCAGGACGAAGCCGTTCCGCCGGATAGGCCCACGATGAAGCTGTCACTCTCTGTTCGCGTTGCCGAATCTTTTCACGACAAAGAAAAGTCGGAGATGACGCTCGACGAACTGATCTCCCTAGCCAAGTCGGTCGGCTACGAGGCCATGTGCATGCGCGCTTCGCAGGTGGGGGTTCATACACCGCAAGAACGAGCCAAGGAAGCGGCCGAGAAGATCCGTAGCCGCGGGTTGGCCGTGTCAATGGTTACAGGCGACTTCGCGGTACCCCGCAACGATGAGCACGGTCCTGACGGCCTACGCAATATAACGCCCTATCTCGATCTGGCTGAGACTCTCGGAGCTGAACTTATCCGAATTTGCATGAAAAAGGACGAGGACATCGTATGGGCACGGAAAGCGTCCGACGAAGCCGCGGAGAGGAACATTCGTCTCGCCCATCAAGCGCATTGCGCAAGCCCGTTTGAAACCGTCGCTGGCTCGGAGCGTGTTCTTAGAGCGGTCGGCCGCCCGAACTTCGGAATCATCTACGAGCCGGCCAATTGGATGGTGGTCGGGCAGAACTACGGACCCGAAACGATCAAGCGCCTAGCGCCCTACGTCTTCAACGTCTATGTTCAAAACCACCGGCTGAACCCGGACGCCGAAGCTAAGCTTACGACGTGGACCAAAGGACAAGTGCCCGTTGATCACATCGGCATTTGGGACACGGGCGGCGTCGATTTCGACAGCGTCTTCGAAGGCCTCTACGCGATCGGATATACCGGCTACGTGACAGTCCACCAGGCTTTTGGCGGCATCATGTCGGTCACCGACGCGGCCACCAAGAGTCACGAATTCTTGAAGGCCTACGCTAGCGGCGGACCCGCTTGACTCCTGGGCTCGAACCAGCCCGCCAATAGTGGCCTGGCCGCTTTCACGTTTTGCCAACGGCGGCAAGTCTCGGCGAAACGACGGCCGAGCCATGCGCGACGGGATCTTGCGCTAAGTTCGTGCTGAGGGCGCGACATGTGCGGCGCTGTCGTAAGCTAGTGGTTCATGACCGGACAGTGGGTTCTCATCGACGCCGACGATACGCTGTGGGAAAACAACATCTACTTCGAGCAGGCGTTCGACGAGTTTGTTCAATTGCTCGATCACCCGCGACTGTCCTCGGCTGAGGTTCGAGAGGTTCTTGACTCCATCGAGGTCGAAAACATCCGGGTCAACGGATACGGGGCACAGAATTTCGGGCGCAACATGCAGCAGTGCTTCCGGCTGCTGGTGGAGCGGCCCTATACCGACGAAGATGCGCGCGCCGTCATGCAAGTGGCTGATCGCATCGCCGATCAGCCGATGAAGATCTTCGACGGCGTTGAGGAAACCCTGGCCTACTTGGGCGAACGTCATCACATGACGTTGTGTTCGAAAGGCCATCCCGAGGAACAGAACCAAAAGATCGACCGCTCCGGTCTCCGTCGTCACTTCCATGGCTGTCAAGTCGTGAGAGAAAAGGACGCCGCAACCTACCGTGGAATCGTCGAGCAAATAGGTATGGAGCCGGAGAAGACTTGGATGGTCGGCAACAGCCCGAAATCCGACATCAACCCAGCCCTAGCGGCCGGCTTGGGCGCCGTGCTCGTTCCGCACGCTAATACCTGGTCCCTGGAGCTAGAAGAGATCCCCCCTCCGTCGCAACGATTCGTGGTCGTGAGTGCGTTCGCGGATCTGAGAGAGCTGTTCTAGAGATCGACCGGAGAGGCAAGGTCGCCTGTTTTCCGATGGCCAGGGCTTATCTAGCCCGCTCCGGGACCTGCATCAGATAGTCCCAGTGCCGGCGGGCGCTGCGCAGAATCGAGGGGAGGTCCTCGCCCAGCAGATATCTTTGTTCGATCAACTCCAAAGCGGCGTTGCTCACCAGGCCGAGGTACTGCTCCCGGCTTTCATGCCTCTCTTCGATCGATGGCCGAGGATCGCGAGTCCTCATGCGCTCTGCTTTCGTCAGGGGGAAAGGGATGTAGGAGCCGGCCATGCTGGAGATCTCGTCGATTGGTCCGGAGCGCGCGTTGAACAGATTCCAGCCTGCGTAGGTGGCTAACGGAGCCACCAGCTCCGGCAGCTTGATCCCGGCCGTCTCGTTCCCGTCAGAGTCGACCGCCGGGACCAGGATCGGGAACGCAGCCCCGATCTTGGGCGGTTCGAGACTGACAATTCCCTTGTTGCCAAACTGGGGGCCATAGTCCGCGCGGTAAGCCCTGTGGACTCGGCTCGAGAAGTGGACGCCCGGCAGATCCGGAAAGTCTAGTTTCTCGGCGGGAACCAGGGACCCCTCGTCGACGCTCGGATATCGGCTGGCTGGCGGCAGTTCACCCTCGTCCACCCAGCGATCAAGAGCCTTTAGTAGAGCCCGCAACGACCAGCGGAAGTCCAGCGGGTTGTCTCGCTGTTGGCCGATGGTGATTTCGGGAGGAAAGGCCGCCGGTCCGTGCTGGCTTCCCGCGAACAGGTAGATGCGAACATTCTCCACGAGGGGCGCGTCGCGCTTCCCATCCACCGTGGTGTGGATCAGCGACGCCGCCCGTCCCCAATATTCGTAAGAGGAATTGGTGTAGAAGACCTTGGGCATGAACTCCGGCTTCATATTGTGGGTTAGAATGCCGTCGGAAATACGGGTTTCCGGGTCGACCTGTTCTACATCCGTGAAAGGGAAGATGTCGGTCGGGTAGAAGAAGTTCATGTAGGGGTGGGCGTCACGGGAAGGCTGGGCAAAGCGATGGTTGAAGCTGCCCCGGCCGGCGCCGGCGACGTGGGCGATGACGCCGTCGAAAGCCCGACGTCCGGCCTCGTCGCCGTTGAAGCCGTAATAGAGGAACGTCCGCAAGAAGCGCCCGCATTGGGAGACCCCAAAGCCCAGCGCGCGGTCAATCGCTCCTTCGGGAATCGAAAGCGCATCGGACGATTCGTACTTTAGGAATGAGGCCAAGTCGCGGACGGCGGTCGGCCCCAGACCTACCAAGGGCGGTCCTTCGGATACGTAGACGACTTCGTAAATCTTGCCCGGCTCGAACCCTCCTTGGAGATGGACTCGCGTTCGGTCGGATGTCAGCTTGCCGTCCTCGAAGCGGGCGAACTTCCACTGGGAACGAGGGACGGTCCGGCGTGGCGCCTCAACGCCGTCTCGCACAGTCAGCAGATTCTCCGGAGCCTCGGGATCCTCCACCGGGTAGGCAATGTGCTTCCGGTCGGAGAGGAGGTGGTCATACACTCGCTCTTGGACTACGAAATCGCTGCGAACCGGTCCCCGAATTGGCAGCTCCCCTTGACGGGCTGTCGGGGGGTAGAGGCGCATGCGGCCCTGCTCGCGCGGAGGGTCGAATTGCCAGCCTACCCAAACCAATGTATAGCCCTCGCGAAGCAGAAACCCGTCTCCGAAGTCGGCCTCAATTTGTGGGTCGCTACCCCTAGGAGCCAAGTTGAGATGCGACAGCAGCAACTTGCGGCCGCGGTTCGGAATGCCGAGCAGCACCGCGCCGTTGCCGCGGGTGATATTCCGGGGCTTCAGGATATAGAAGTCGGCCGAGAACTCCACGTGGCCGGTGGGGTTTGTCGGGGCGTTATCAATGTCGGTGATGATCCGGTTGGCCGGGTTGGATGGGCCAACAGAAAAGAAGAGTGTCCCCACCAGTTTCTCGTAAGCGCCGGCCAGCCCAAAAGCTCGGCCGCCCAACACTGGTTCGCGCTCGTGGACCTCGACGCGCACGACCCGGGCGGGCAAAGGTGAGATCAGCAGGGAGGTGAGGAGCAGGCATCCGGCAAAGGCGCGTAACATGCATCTATTAGAAGAAGACTCTCCCCGGGGAGTCAACTAGCTCGCTTTTCTCACCACGTGGCGAGGCGAAGTGCGTGAGAAGCCCGTTAGTACAAGGCGCGCGCCGCTCGGCGCCCAGTTTCTTGAGCAAAGTGAGCTGGGGTTGAAATCCAGCAGATGTCTGTGAGGCTCCGGGTACTTCCCCCTAGCCTTCATCCAAGCCACTAAAGCCTGCCCCAATGGGGGGTTTACGACATGGCTGAAAGCCTTCTGGTGTTGCCTCAATCGGGTGTACAATTGACGCGTGGGGAGGATGCTATCGCGAGTTCCTGACTTAGTACAGCATTTCGCAAATACGGTTCCGAAAGATGGCCGACCGCGGACACGACGAATCGCGCCCCTACTGATGGGCTTGAGCATCTCGCATTCTGAGGGTAGGCACAATTCTTTGCGCCCGAGTTGATGAGCCGCAACACCTCGACAAGCCGATTGATACGTAACTGTATTTGTGAAATGCTGTACTTCGTGATTGATAGTTGCCTACTAGGACGAGAGTCAGAGGAATGATTCGTTTCCATCCGCAATTCGTGGGGGTTCGCGGGCGCCGAAGCCGGTGCCTGCTTTGGGCCACCGTATTGCTGGTAACTCTCACGGTGGCGTTGGGCGGCCAGCCTCGAGAATCAAGGTGGAAGGCTGTTCGATTCGAGCCGCAGGGTATCTCCCTAGCTCGCGCGGGCCTTTCACAACGTTATCTAGTCTTGGGCGTCGATCAGCTCGGCAACGAGGCTGATGTTACCCATCTTTGCAATATCACTTCGTCTCATCCCCAGATCGTTTCGGTGGACCCTGACAACTCGGTTGTGACGGGAAAGTCCCCGGGCCGGGCCGAGATCCGCCTTACGCTGGGCGATGTCCACGACAGTGTCGGGGTTACCGTCGGCGAGGGCCAGAGTGAAATAGCCGTCAACTTCTCGCCTGACGTTGTTTCGATTCTTACGACCAAGGGATGTAACGGCTCGGGCTGCCATGGTTCGCCAGCTGGTCAAAACGGGTTCAAACTCTCTCTGTTCGGCTACGACATTGGCGCGGACCACCAGATGATCGTCCAGGGCCACGACGGGCGCCGGGTCGACCTGGAACATCCCGCACAAAGTCTATTGCTTCGCAAGCCGACTTTTCAGGTGGCGCACGGAGGTGGCCGCCTCTTTGACGTAGATTCTGAAGAGTACGAGACGATTTCGAGTTGGCTTCAGTCAGGAGCGCCGCTCGATGGCGGTGGGGTTCGATTGGAAAGGCTTGAGCTTTATCCGGGGGAGAGGATTCTTGCGGGAGTCGGCGCCAGGCAGCGTTTGGTGGCGATGGGGCGTCTTTCCGACGGAACGACCCGCGACATGACGCGCGAAGTTCGCTATCTGTCCGCGGATGAAACGGTCGCGACAGTCTCATCCGAAGGTTCGATCGCGTCGACGGCGCGGGGTCTGACGACGATCACTGCGCGGGCTATGGGGAAGGTGGCAACTTCTCAGATCGGGGTGATCGACAAGCTTGCCGGCGACAACTTTCCTTCCGTTCAAGCAAACAACTTTATCGATGAGTTTGTGTTCGCGAAGCTGCGGAGGATGAACGTCAGGCCGGCGCCTCTAAGCTCGGATGAAGAGTTCGTGCGGCGAGTCTATCTCGACGCGATCGGGTGGCTGCCGACAGCTGAGGAGGTGGATGAATTTGTCAACGACGCCCGGGCCGACAAGCGTGCCCGGCTGATTGATCGGCTGCTGGAGCGTCCGGAGCATGCCTCGCAGTGGACGGTTCGCTTTGAAGACTGGCTGCGCAACTGCCAGCTCAACATGCAAGGTCGCTCGATGGGAGTGTTTAAGGATTGGATCCGTGAATGGCTGCGGACCGATCGCCCTTACGACGAGTTCGTGCGGCGCCTGCTTACCAGCCTTGGCGACACGATGCGAAACCCGGCGACGAATTTCTGGAACCCGTCAGCCGATTTCATGTCCAAACAGTTCAGCGTCAACAAAGCCACGCCGACGATTTCCCGGCTGTTTCTAGGAGTTCGTCTCGAATGCGCCGAGTGCCACAATCATCCGCTCGAAAACTTTACGCAAGACGATTTCTATGGTCTCGCGGCGTTCCTCGCCCGCTTGCGAGTCAAGCATGGGACCGGGGCGTATCGCCGCACCTGGTACCTGGAGGAGTCAGGAGAAATCGAGCATCCGCAAACAAAACGGTCGGTGGCGCCTAAGTTGCTGGCCGACGGGACCCCAGAGATTTCCGAGGAAGTAGACCGCCGCCAGATCCTGGCGGAGTGGGTTGTCTCGCCCGGCAATCCCTATTTTGCTCGAGCGACCGTGAATCGGTTCTGGCACCAATACTTCGGCACCGGTATTGTTGAGCCCTACGACGACTTGCGCTCGACGAACTTGCCGACGAATCGGGCCCTGCTGGATCGTCTGGCGCAGTTTTTTGTCGAGAGCGGCTACCGGCTCAAGGCTCTGCACCGGCTGATCATGAATTCGAGGACTTATCAGGCGTCGTCGACCTCTGTTGGGAGGGGTACCGAACCGAGTCCCCTGGAGCGCGTTTTGTTTGCGCGCTATCTGCCGCAAAAACTGCCGGCGGAGACCTTGCTTGACGCCATGGGTCAGGTGACCGGCGTTCCGCACCGGTTCGACCGCTATCCCGAAGGGACATCGGCCAAAGACGTCTACATACCCGACATACCGGATTACTTCCTGGTGACGTTCGGACTGCCCCGCCGCGACATACTGAAAGAGCGTGCCGACACCCCCACGCTGAGCCAGTCCTTACACCTGATGACCGGCGACTCGCTGCGGGAGAAAGTGGAAGCCTCCGACAACATCCTCGGCGAACTGCTGGAGCACGGCGCAAGCGACTCTGAGATCGTCAGCGAGATCTATTTGCGCGCTTACTCGCGCCGGCCGAGACCGACGGAGCTTGAAACAATAACCGACTTTATTTCGACCGAGCGGGCGGGCGGACGCGAGCGTCGGCGAGGACTGGAGAATCTTCTGTGGGCGGTTCTCAACTCCAAGGAGTTTCAATTGAATCATTAGGGGCTATTGTTTCGTCAGCGCGAGGCAGATATGAAAATTGGGACAAGCGATCTACCGGGCTGCAGCCGCCGGGACTTTCTGAAGGTCGGCGGCTTGGCGTTTGCCGGACTGAACCTGCCGAAGCTTTTGGCGGCGTCCGAGGGCGCGAGCGAGCGGTCTTGTATCGTGATCTTTCAAAACGGCGGCGCTAGCCAGTTTGAGACATTCGATCCTAAGCCCAAAGCGCCGTCCGGTGTCCGCGGCCCCTTCAACCCGATTCCCACGTCCGTACCAGGCATCCATATTTCGGAGTTGCTGCCGAGGACGGCCAAGAGGATGAATAGGTTTGCCGTCATCCGCTCGATGACTTCCGATGAAGCGATTCACGAGCGCGCCCGGCAGTACATCTTCAGTGGCACCCGCCCGCGGAATGAAACCTTGCATCCGAGCTATGGCGCCGTGGTGGCCAAAGAGTGGAGTTCGAATAACGGCCTGCCGCCGTTCGTGGCCATTCCCACGACGGACCTTGCTGCCGAGGCGGGCTTTTTGGGACCGACTTACGATCCCTTCGTCGCGGGCGACCCAAACACGGAGAAATTCTCGGTAAAGGATTTGACCCTGCCGACGGGCATCAGTTTGGCAGAAGCGGGGGCCCGGACACGATTGCTGTCGGCGCTCGATCAAGAGTTTGCGAAGGTCGAAGCATCGCCCCTGATCGACAGCATGGACGAGTTCCACCAGAAGGCGTTCGATCTGATCTCGTCGCCTCTCGCCAAAAAGGCGTTCGCCATTAGCGAAGAGCCCGAGAAGCTACGGGAGGCCTACGGGCGCACGGCGGTCGGGCAGAG
Organism: Bryobacterales bacterium; assembly: GCA_965248205.1. GTDB lineage: Bacteria > Acidobacteriota > Terriglobia > Bryobacterales > UBA6623. Next base: position 2,146,973 of record CBDFIS010000006.1, on the reverse strand, counting down.
TGCGCTGCTTGCTCGCCGTTTGATTGAGGCGGGAGTCCGGTTGGCCACCGTTTTCCACGGCGGGTATGACTCGCATGTCAAGAATAAAGAACGCCACGGGAAACTTGTCCCGGAATTTGACCAGGCTTTTTCGGCTTTGCTCGACGACCTCGACGAGCGTGGACTGTTGGCCACGACGCTGGTGCTTGTGATTGGCGACTTTGGCCGCACTCCCAAGATCAACTCCCAGGGTGGACGCGATCATTGGCCGCGCGCTTTTTCGGTTGCGCTGGCCGGCGCCGGCATTCAGGGTGGCGCCGTAGTGGGAAGCACCGACGACCACGCTTCCGATCCGACGGATCGCCCGGTCAAAGTCGAAGACTTGGGCGCTACGGTCTACCGCGCACTCGGCATCGACTATCGCAAGAGCTACCATTTCGGCGGCCGGCCCATTGCCATCAACAAAGAAGGTCATCCCGTCGACGAGTTGTGGAGTTGACCCCTTGCCCCGCCTGCTCCTACTACTCACGGTTGTGATTCCACTGGCGGCTGCTGAGCTGCCGAGTCCCAAGATCAGCCGCATCTATCCGTTGGGAGGCCGGCAGGGCACTTCGATTCAGGCCGAGATTCTTGGCAGTTATCTTTCGAACGCGCACCGCGTGGACTTCGATTGCCGGGATCTGGTTTGGACACAAACGACTCACGCCAGCTCGGGAAAGCTGAGCGGTACGCTCTCCATCGCGGCCAAGGCCCCTCTGGGCCCGCATTGGTTTCGGGTGTGGACGGAGGAAGGATATTCGACGGCCGCGATCTTCAACGTGGGCCAGTTTCCCGATGTTCTAGAAGACGAGCCCAATGACCTGATTGCCGAGGCCCAGCCGATTTCCCAGTTTCCCGTCGAAGTCCAAGGCTTCCTCGACGGTGCACCGGACATCGATGTGTTTCGCATTCAGTCGCGTGCGGGAGAACGGTGGACCATTGATCTGCAGTCGCTCGAACGTGGTTCCTCCCTGGAAGCCAAGATGCTGTTGCTCGATAGCAAGGGCGAGCGCTTGGTCTTCAATGACGACCGCGACGACTTTGACGAAAGTCCTTTCATTGAACATACGTTTGAAAAGGACGGAACCTATTACATTAAGCTCGATCAGTACCGCGGTCCCCGTGGTTTCCGGTTTAGCAAGGACTCCGCATACGTTCTCCGCATTTCCGGGTTGCCGAACGTTCAATCCGCGACTCCCCTCGGCGCAATGGTCGGGAGCACGACCACCATCAAGCTTATCGGCACAGGTCTCAGTCTGGTCGAAGAAGTGTATCTCACGGAGATACGGGCTGCGGAACAGCGCCGCATGACCTACCCTTACACGAAGCCAATCCACTTCCGCCCGGATCTTCCCACCGGCGAGCAATTGGGTCGCTTGGAGGGAAGAGTCGTGCTGGCGGCGCCCAGTTCCGTGGAAGCCCGTTTTACGATCCCGGCCCCAACTCGACCAGGATTGTGGCGCCTATGGGCGAAGGGCCCACACGGAGCAGTCGAGGGGCCTTCGATCGAACTGAGTGAGTGGGAAGAGTACGGTGAGGCCGAGGCCCACCAGGCCGATTGGCGCCGGGGAGGGTACGCGATCAACGGCGGATTGGAGCAGCCGCGCGAGAAGGACACATACCGAATTGAGGGCGTCGGAGGCCGGCCGCTTCATTTTTGGACCCTAGCCGCGCAACTCGGCCTTCCCTATCTAGATACAGTGCTCACGCTGCGCGACGCCGCCGGTAAGCGATTAGGGGGGAACGATGACGTAGTAGCGGGTCACGGCGCCTTGATCGGCAACCCCGACAGCAGCGTGTTTTATAGGCCGGCAGAGGATGGACCGCTGTGGCTGGAGGTCAAAGACCGCCTCGTACGCGGCGGCCCGAGCTACCAGTATCGACTCAAGGTGCGCAGCGAACGGCCCGGATTTCAAACCTTCACGACGCCGCAGAATTTTACCGTCGCCCGCGGCAGCTCGGCTGAAATCAAAGTCCATATGGCCCGCGAGGAGGGATTTGATGACGAGGTGTCGGTGTGGTTTGAAGACCTGCCTCCGGGCGTCGAGCCGCCACGCGGTAAGTTCAGGTCCGACCAGCGTTTCGAACCGGGCGCCGACGGAGCGGCGATGATCATTCCGGAGATCGCTTTTCGGATTCAAGTGCCCGGCTCGGTTCCCGCTGGGACGTATCCGATCCGGGTACTGAGCGTGCCAACAGCGGAGCGCTCAAGCCCGACCCGCCGACTTGTGGAAGCCCACACGACCATTACGATGGGGCCGCTGCTCGACCTGTGGAACTTTGTTCGCCGTCCGCTGCCCGAGATCACGATGACGGTGGTTGAGCCATTTGAAGCGCGTCTCTCGGTCGAGCCCCCGACGCTGAGCTTACAGCAGGGCGGCTCGGCCACTCTTGAGATCACTAGCAAGAACTGCCCAGAGGGCACGAATATTGTCGCGAAGGCCCTGCCGCCGGGAGTCGCTTTCAAGGTCTCCGGCCATGAAGGAGACGAGGTTAGAGTCCAGTTATACGCCAACGAAGATGCACTCGTGGGTTCCTATGAGTTTTCGGTGGAGGCCCAAGTTGGCAACCGCTGGGCGCCGACCCAACCTATTGAACTTACCGTCGAACCAGGCACGAAATTAGTGGCCGGAAAGAAGTGACGATCACTCAGTCCGGCAACAACAGGACGCTCGCCTTTGAACGCGAACCGGGACTGTAATCCGGTTCGCGTGAGCTGGTCTCTTGAGCGGGCCGGGATCAGGGGTAGTTCTGTTCGCAGATTGAGGGATCAGCTGCCTCAGGATCCTGTATTACCCCATCGCCACAGCAGTATCGGCCCGAGGGTTTCCCGTTGCTCTTGCCGGCGCAATCGCTCGCGCAACTGTTGCAATCTTCACCCGCCTCGCAGATAGAGTCACCGTCGCAGGGGCCCGGCGGTGGTGGGTCGCCCCCGCCATCGTCGCTGGTTGTTACGCGGTCAAGGTTCGAATAGCCAGAGCTATTGGTAGCGTTGTAGGCGTAGACCCTACAATCGTACTTGCCCGCGGCAAGGCTGAACAGCTGCAATTCGTCGCCCGCGTCTGCGGGTGGAAGAATGTCTTCCCAATTCGGTTCTTCCGGGTTTCTAGTGGGCGAGTGGGGCTCGGTGGTAGTCTCGCGGGATGCAAGACCGCGAGCTATACCGCCAGATTCTGGGCATCGAAAGTCCCTGGAAAGTCGTGCGAGTGGAGCTGCGCCGAGCCGACGGCGAAGTCCACGTCTTCCTCGAACACGACGAGCAAGTCCGCTGGCCGTGCCGCCAATGCAGCGCCGTGTGCGCACTCCACGATCATCAGCCCGAACGCCGCTGGCGTCACCTCGACACCTGTCAGTACCGCACGATCCTGCACGCCCGGCCGCCGCGCAGCGACTGCTCCGAGCACGGGCCGCGCGTCGTGCGACTGCCCTGGGCCGAGGCTTCCAGCCGCTTCACCGCGCTGTTTGAAGCTCTCGCGATCTCGTGGCTGAAGGAAGCCAGCCAGCAAGGCATCGCCGAGTTGCTGGCGCTGAGCTGGGACGAGATTCACGGCATCCTGGAACGCGGCGTGCAACGTGGGCTCGAACGTCGCGCGGCAGAGCCGATTCCCTACCTGGGCGTCGACGAGAAGAGCTTCCGCAAGCGCCATCGCTATCTCACCGTCGTCAACGATCTCAACTGCTCGCGCGTGTTGTTCGTCGCCGAGGGACGCCGCCAGGCCAGCCTGGACGGCTTTTGGAAGACGTTGAGCGCAGAGCAACTCGCCCGAGTCGAGGCCGTCGCTATGGACATGTGGGATCCTTATGTCGCCTCGACCCGGGAGCATCTCGACGAATCGGAGAAAAAGATCGTTTACGACAAATATCACATCGCGGCGCATCTGGCGAAGGCGGTGGACCAGGTGCGGCGGGCGGAGAACAAGCGTTTATTGGCTCTCGGCGACGAGCGTTTGACAGGCACGAAGTACGCTTGGCTGCGGCATCCAGCGAACTTTTCCGAGGACGCCTGGCGCGAGTTCCGCGCGCTGCGCGAAAGCGACTTGAAGACGGCGCGGGCGTGGGCGTTGAAGGAAACGGCGATGCGGCTGTTCGACTATCGTCGCGAATCGGCGGCGCGAGCTTTCTTCGAGCAATGGCGCGGCTGGGCGAGTCGCAGCCGGCTGACGCCGATGGTCACCGTAGCGCGGATGTTGACGGCTCGCCTCGAAAACATACTCACGTATCTGAAACACCGCATTACGAACGCGGTCAGCGAGGGGTTGAACTCAAGGATTCAATGGGTCAAGGCCACGGCGCGCGGTTTCCGCAATCAACAGAACTTCATCAACGCCATCTACTTCCACTGTGGGAAACTCGATCTGGCTCCTTCGCCCACTTAAAACCCGGAAGAGCCCCCAATTCTTTGGCCTTTTGCCTTACACCTTCTTGCACTGGACCTGGAAGCCCTGCCGGGGCCGGCAAGAATGGGCATCCGCCAACCCGTCGCGCGCATCGGATCGGCTGATTCCGGACGGGGACGCCGAGCTAATGCCAACGAAGGACCGTGTGAGTTCCTTCACCCTGGCTTACGAAAACGCTTGACAGTGTTATTGTGATAGTACTAATGTATTAGTATGTCTTCCAAGAAGGCCGTTCTAGCTGACCAGGAGCTGGAGATCATGAAGGTGGTCTGGGAACTAGGCAAAGCCACTGTGCGTGATGTTTACGAGGCGCTTCTCAAGCGCCGCAAAATCGCCTACACAACGGTCATGACCATGATGAACATTCTGGAACAAAAGAAGTTCCTGAAAAAACGACAGCGGGACCGTGCGTACGTCTACCAAGCAGCTCGGCCCAAGGACCAGGTGACGCGCGCGATGGTACGCGAGTTCGTCGACCGGGTGTTTAGTGGGTCTGCTCACCCCTTGCTCGTTCACCTTGTAGAAGACCGCCGACTGTCCGAGAAAGATCTGGAAGAGATCAGGCGAATGATCCAGGAAGGGCAGTAGTGGCACGCTGAGCCCAAGAGTGACGTCATGCGATTGACGACAACTGCCCGTATCTTGATCACATCCAGTTTGGCCACGGTCCTGCTGCCGGAGGGGCGAGCCGCGGAATTCATCGGCAGACTGTCGCCGGACCCGGTACCCGGTTACGGGGGGTTTGGGGTCATGCTTGGTGCTCCCGCGGCCGAGGAGATCCCAGCCTTGCCAGAACCCCTCTCGCCCGGTGCACGCGTCTTCCAGGGCATGCTCCGCCGGCCATTCAAGGACGTCGCGGTAGCCCTGGTGGTGCCAGCCAGCCAGCCAGCCTTTCTTTATATCGATGCCAACCGAAATTCCGCTCTCGAAGCCGTCGAACGCATATCCTTTCGGCCTTCCGACGAGCGACCGGAACTGGAAGGCATTGCGCTCGTCCGACTGGCAACGAATTGCGGACGCTATGAGGAGGTGCCGGTCAAGTTGCAGCTATTGAAGCCGGGATCGGGCCCTAGCCCAGAGAGACGTGTCCTGGCCCATTCTGGGTTTTGGAGCGTTCGGGGCCAAGTTCGCGTCGATGATCGCGACATCCTCGTGGAGTACTCCTATCCCTGCGACACCGGAACCGTGGACCTTGCGAACGGGCCGTTCGGTATGGACGCGGATGGCAACGGCAGTATCGATTGGCACTACAACTCTCCCGAAAACGCAACCGCCATGAACGAGACCGTCGTTTTCCGGGTGGGGAATCACTACCTTTCGACTGCGACGGTCGACGTATCGACCGGTCGTGTTGTCTTACGCTCCCATCCTGCGGCGGACTATCGGCGAATTGAGTTGACCGTTGGCAGCCAGGTTCCCGACTTCTCGTATACCGATTTCGAAGGCCGAGAGCACCACCTGTCAGACCTCGGCGAGCGGTACGTCCTGCTGGACTTCTGGTTCGCTGCCTGCGGGCCGTGTATCGCCGGGATTCCCAATCTCAAAGAGGCTCGAGAGAGGTATCAGTCTCACGGCTTCGAGGTGCTGAGCCTGACCAACGACGACGAAGAGGAACTCGACAAGGCCCGCCGGGTGGTCGCGGACAAGAACGTGGACTGGCCGCAGGCCGCGGGGCCTATGGTTCGTGACCTCGTCAACCAGCGGTTTCGGATCCGTTTCAACCCCAACTACGTCCTGCTGGACCCAAGTCGCAAGATCGTGTCCACAGGCGGCGAGGGCGAACTGCCGCTGCAGGGAGAAGCTCTACTCAAGACATTGGGAAGCTTTTTCCCTAGTATTGACATGGTTTTCCCAGGATGCCAATCAGAGCTGAATCTCCCTAGAAGGTGACCAAATGGATACCAACCTTTGGCTAAACAACGTTGCCGGATACAGCCTTCAAGTCGCTGTGCTGGTCGCTGTCGGGTCGCTCCTTCCCATCTTGCTGCGCTTCCGGCGTCCTCGAATCATGCTGGCCTATTGGCAAGTTCTGCTGGCAACTTGTTTACTGCTGCCGGCTATACAAACCTGGCAGGCGACACCCGCTGTGCAAGCTGCCCAGGCGGGCCGCGCAGAAAGCGAGTTCGTCTTGACGGGTGTCGGTTACGAGATCGACTCCTTGCTTCTGGCCGTGCTCGGGATCGGAGTGCTGATCCGGCTGTCCTGGATGGCGATAGGGTTGGTTCGGCTGCGATCCTACCGGAGAAAGGCACGCCAAATCTCGCCTTTTCCGGCTCTTATTGAGAAACTCCAGTTGCTGATAGGCGGCCGCGCGCAAATTTGCCTGTCTGCGAAGATACACAGTCCCGTGACGTTCGGGGTGTCCCGCCCTGTCATCCTCCTACCGCAAGGCTTTCTAGAAATGGACGAGACGCATCAAGAGGCCATCGTCTGCCACGAGTTGCTGCACGTAAGACGAAGCGATTGGCTTTTCACGCTGTTCGAAGAGGCCATCCGCTGTTTCCTCTGGTTTCATCCGGCGATTTGGTGGGTGTTGGGACGGATTCAGTTGGCCCGAGAGCAACTTGTCGATCGTCAAGTCATCGAGATTACGCAGGCAAGAAAACCCTACCTCCATGCGCTGGCTCAGATGGCGAGCGCCAGATTGCACCCGCAAGCTTCGGCGGTCTTGCCCTTCTCTCGAAAACCACACCTCACCCAACGCGTAGCGCTGATTCTCAGGGAATCGCCTATGTCTAAAATCCGACTCACTGTTTCGCTCGCAGCGATCTTTGGGTGCTTCGCCGTCGCGGTCCAACTGGCGCTGTCGTCGTGTTCTCTTGAAGCCCCGCGACCGGAAGAAACGTCAGATACGGAGCTAAGGATCGAGGTGGATAGGACAAGTGCCGATTCTGTTCAAACCCCGCAACCGGACGAAACGTCAGGTGCGGAGCTAAGGATCCAACTGGACGACAAGTCAGTCATGGAGGTAAGGGCGTATAGAACAAGTGATAAGGGAGTACGCGCACCGAGGCTGCTCCACAAGGTCGAGCCGGACTACACCGACCAGGCTAAGGACGCGAACATCGAAGGCACGGTAGTACTCGCCATCGAGGTCGGGCCGGACGGCAAGGCCCACAACATTCGAGTCCTAAGAAGCTTGGACCAGGGGTTGGACCAGAACGCCATCGAAGCAGTTCGCCAGTGGAGATTCAAGTCCGGAACGAAGGACGGCGAACCGGTGACTGTGAGGGCGAACGTAGAGGTCAATTACCGGCTGTTGGACGAAGAATGAGAGCGGCTCAACGCGGGCTGTGCACAGGGTCTAACTAAAACCCCTGCTCCTCGAGATCCTTCACCCGCAGCGACGACTTCTGCGGCAGATTCATCGTCTCGAGAAGGCGCTCGATGTGCTTCGCAATGACGTCGCATTCCAGGTTGACTTTGGCCCCAGGCCGAAGGCCGTGAAGCGAGGTGACCTCGTAGGTGTGAGGAATCACGGCCACGCCCAGCACGTCGTCTTTGAGCTCCGCGATCGTCAAGCTGATGCCATCGATCGCGATACTGCCCTTGTAAACCAGGTAGTGCAACAGCGGCTGAGGAACACGGATGCGGAGCCACCAGTTCTCATCCCCGACAGCCTCCAGCGACAGCAGTTCCCCGGCCCCGTCGACGTGTCCTTGGACGAAGTGCCCACTCAAGCGCCCGCTCGGCGACAGCGGCCGCTCCAGGTTCACTCGCGAACCCTTTTCCAGATCCCCCAGCGAGGTTCGTTCGAGCGTTTCCGGCGCCAAGTCGGCCGAGAACGATTCGTCCGAGACTTCCACCGCCGTCAGGCAAACACCGCTCACCGCGATGCTTCCACCGACTGTCAAATCCGAGAGGACCAATTCGGCCCCAATCGTCATCCGAGCGCCTGATCTCTGGTGATCCAGCGACTCGACCGTACCAGCCTCTTCGATGATTCCCGTGAACATTGGATCTGCGGAACGTAGGGCCCTAACGTCCGTTCATCGTTGCCAGTAAGCTTCCACGGCAAACTCGTCGGGACCTACTGGGAATGTTCGCACGTTCGAAAGTTGAATAGCGCCCGCGCGGCTGCGCCGACCTACTCCTCCCGCCATGGGCAGCGAATCAACACCGCCCAGGATCTTGGGAGCGTAGTACAAAAGCGTCTTGTCGACAATGCCCGAATCCAGCGCAGCCCAGTTCAGCTTCGACCCGGCTTCGATCAGCAGCGACAGGATCTGCTGCTCGCCCAGCCAAGCGACGACCTTCGCCAGATCAACCCGCCCGTGCTCTCCATCGAATATCTGTACCGGAATCCCGCGCTCCTCAAACGCCCTTCGCCGTTTATCAGGGGCCGCCGACGTCGTCATGACCACCAGGTCATCGGCGAACGACTCGACTAACCGCGATTCGAGTGGCAACCGCAAGAGGGAATCCGCTACTACCCTGAGGAGGGGCCGCCTCCTGGGAAGGCCGGAGCGGTCCGTTAGCAGGCAGTCGTCGGCCAGTACAGTTCCGATTCCCGTCATAATCGCGTCCTGGTCGTGGCGTACCTGCTGCACGTGCGCCCGCGCGACGTCGCTTGTGATCCAACCCGTGTTATCGTCGGGCGCAGCGATCTTTCCATCCAGCGTGAGGGCTGCTTTTAAGGTGACCAGGGGCTTTAGGGTCTTGCTGAAGTGAAAGAACGCCTCGTTGAGTTTGCGAGCTTCCGCGGCGAATTCCTGTATGAGCTCGACCTCGAGCCCTGCATCTCTCAACTGAGTGAACCCTTTTCCGGAAACGGCCGGATGCTCATCTTCGATCGGCGCTACCACGCGGACGATTCCGGCCGCGACGATGGCCTTCGCGCACGGAGGGGTCCTACCTTGGTGGGCGCAGGGTTCGAGACTTACGTACAGCGTGGCTCCCCGGGCTGCTTCGCCGGCTTGTTCCAAAGCCGCCACTTCGCTGTGTGTCTTTCCTTCGTAGGTATGGAAACCGCGCCCGAGAACCTCTCCGCTGGGACCAACCACGACGGCGCCGACCATCGGATTCGGACTGGCAAGACCTCGGCCCTTCCGCGCCAGCTCCAGCGACTCGCGTAAGAAGTTTTGATCCGTGGCTGTCATGGCTGGCCCGCTCTTCTCACGACAAAACTGTAGGGGCAGGCCGCTGCGCCTGCCCAGTAACGTCGATGCACGATCTTTCCATAGATTCGCAGAGGACGATATGTACCGATTCGGTAGTGGGCCGACACGGCGGTCGGCCCCTACAACAACGTTCGTCCAACACCGGCCACCCGAACGCTCGTGGGAAAACTCAATCCTCGAACAAAGAGCGAACGAAGATGTTGGAGTCGAACTCCATCAGGTCGTCCACCTGTTCACCGATCCCCACCCAGCGGATCGGCAAGCCCAATTCCCGGGCGATCGCGACAACGATCCCACCCTTTGCCGTTCCATCCAGCTTGGCAAGGACGAGCCCGGTTACACCCGACGCCGCCGTGAATTGCCGAGCCTGCTCGAGCCCGTTTTGTCCTGTCACGGCGTCGAGCACCAAGAGAACCTGATGGGGAGCGCCCGGGACCAAGCGCGCAGCCGTGCGTTTCATCTTCTCGAGCTCCGCCATAAGGTTGGATTTCGTGTGAAGCCGGCCCGCCGTGTCGGCGATGACGCAATCCGTCCCACGAGCCTTGGCTGCCTCGAGTGCGTCGAAGAGCACCGCGCTCGGGTCCGCTCCGGCTTTCTGCTTGATGACGTCGGTTGACGTCCGGCGGCCCCAGATGTCCAGCTGTTCGGCCGCTGCTGCCCGAAACGTATCCCCGGCGCACAGCAGGACCTTCTTGCCCTCCTGCTGGAAGCGGTGCGCCAGTTTACCGATCGTGGTGGTCTTGCCGGTCCCGTTGACGCCCACCACTAAGATGACTTCGGGGGGCTGGACCGCGGCTCTTTCTCCTTTGGGCGCACTGTTCAGGATCTCAAGCAAATGACCTGCGATATGAGCTTTCAATTCTTCGCCATTGGCCAGTTGTCGGCGGCTGAGCTTTTCTCGGGCTTCGTCGAGAACTTCAGTCGCTGTACGGACGCCAATGTCGGAGCCGATGAGAGCCATCTCGAGCTCGTCAAGCAGATCCTCGTCGATGACCTTCTGGCCTTCGACAACGTTGTCGATCTGTTCGGCGAAGTTGCTCCGAGTCTTGGCCACCGCCGTCTTGAAACGGTCGAGCACACCAGGCTCGGGGGGTGGGCCAAACAGGGTCTGGATCATGGTGGCCTAGCGTTATTGACGCCCGCGGCGTCGAGAAGCGACAGATCGGAAACCCGCGCGGGGTCTTGTCCCCGCTTTCTAGGCGGTTGGGTTTCTGACTGGCGGGGCAAGAAACTCTAGGGACACGGCATGCCGTGCCCTTCGCTTCTGCCTTTCAGTGGCGGTGAGAAAGTCGCGGGTCGCCGTCCGCAAACCGATCATAGCATGGCGTCGGATTGGCATTTCGGGATGCAAACTAGCGCACAAAAAAGCGCCTATGTGTGTACTCTTCTCAGTCGCGTGGCGTCTCATGTCGCTGCTTTCCGCCGATCTCTCGACCAGGGGCCGGGGCGGGATGTGTCACTATATTTCGCAGACGCCCAATGCGTAGGGCGCAGCCCCAGAGTGCCCTTCCTGCAGTGGTTTCCTCGGAGTCGGAACGTTGAATAGCAGTTCTCCGCTCAACCTCAGCCCGGAACCTATCGCCGAAGCTCGCAGTAGCATCCCGGCGGTCGGCCAGGTCGGGGTGGCTATGCTGCCCCTGGCGCTGTTTTCCGTGGCGCACCTGACGATCGACCTCTACGCCAGCCTCGTAGCCACGTTGCTGCCGGTGTTGGTCCAGCGCTATGCGCTCTCTCTGACGCAGGCCGGGGTCTTGGGGGGAGTTTTCATGTTTTCCTCCGCGATCCTGCAGCTCCCGTTTGGACTCGTTTCCGACCGCATGCGCCGGCCGGTCCTCGTGCTGGCTAGCCCTCTCGTAGCCGGGGTGTTTCTCTGCAGTCTGGGGTTGGCGGGCGGCTTTCCGGATCTGCTTGCTCTCATTTTTCTCGGCGGCCTGGGGATTGCCGCCTTCCACCCGCAGGGGGCGGCCGGGGCCGCTGCTATGGCCCGCGACCGGCGTGGGCTGGTACTTGCTGTCTTCGTGACCTGCGGTACCGTCGGCCACTCCATCGGACCGGTCTTCTTCTCGAGGATGACCGAGTGGCTGGGTCTGGAGATGCTCTATTGGGCGGCGCTGCCGGGACTGATCGTTTCAGGCATTTTGTTGTGGGGCCTTCCGGCTCGGGCAGCCGGCGCTACGCCGGCCGAGAGCCGTTTCGACTATGAAGCGCTCAGGGCCAAATGGAAGCCCTTGTTGCTGCATTACTCACTTGTCCTGCTGCGATCGATCGTGCAGGTGGGCATGGCACAGTTCATGACCCTCTATCTCTTCACGGAACGGCAGTTGAGCTTTCGCCACGCCAGCCTTGGGCTGACCGCGTTTTTTGCAAGCGGCGCTTTGGGGTCACTCATTGGCGGCAGCCTCGCCGACCGATTCGGATCTCGCCGTGTCGTGGTGTTGTCGATGATCGTCTCAATCCCTTTCCTAGGACTGTTTGTCGGTACCACGGGCTGGTTGTCTTTCTTGGGCCTGTTTATTGGCGGATTTACGCTGCTTCTGACGAATCCCGTCATCCTTGGGATGGCGCAAGAGCTAGTTCCCACCCAGGAGAGCACCGTAAGCGGGTTGATCATGGGTTTTGCCTGGGGAGTCGCCGGGATGGTTTTCGTCCCGCTCATCGGTTTGCTCGCCGACCACTTCGGTTTGCAACCTCTGTTCTGGGGGCTCTCGATGCTGCCGCTGCTGGGTTTCCCGCTAGCGCTGCGACTGCCGAGAGGGGCAAAGGCACGGGCCGGCGGCTAATCTGCATTTCTCACCAGCGGTCGCCAGGGGTGGAAGCAGATGCCCGCCCTCAGAGCTGTAGGGACCGGCGATCCCGCCGGTCCAGAGCACGATTCATGAATCGTGCGGTGCTGAGGATTACAACCCCGGGTCCCAAATGTCGGGAAGCTCTAGAACAAACCCGGGGAGATCGGGGCCTGCATCGATAGTATCAGGCTTGTCGAGCTGCTGAACAGAGTGTCCAGGCCGGTAAATGTAGACCTGTCGGGGTTCGGGATCTATCAACCAGCCCAGCCTCGCACCGTTGGCCATGTATTCCTGCATCTTTTGCTGAACCAGCCTAAGGCGGTCACTGGGCGAGATCAGTTCCACGACGAAATCCGGACACAACGGCAGGAACTTCTTCTTTCGCTCGGCGCTTATCTCGCGAAGACGAGAACGCAGAACCCAGGCCGCGTCGGGACCCCGCGTCGCTCTGTTTGCCAGCACGAACCCACCGCTCGAGTCGAAAGCCACACCCGTACCATCCGCCTTCGCCCAGGCGAACAACTGCATGCTCAGATGGCCATTGCGACTGCTGCTTTCCGAACCAGCAGGGGCCATGACGATAATCTCTCCTTCCGCGTTCCGCTCTATACGCAAGTCACGGTTGAGCCGGCAAAATTCGTAAAAGTCATCGTCTGTCATCTCAAGCACGGGCCTCAGGTGAAGCACCATGGGAGGGTTTTCAACAGCATCGAGGACAGTCGACATGGGAAGGCGTTTCGTTGCGAGTACTACCTCAAATTCTATCATTCCCGGAACGAAGCTCAGAGACCGCTGCCGTTAAGAGAAGCTCAAACTGCCGGAGCGTCTACTTTGCGAAAACGTTGTATAGTGCTGTTTTGCGCCCGAGGGCTGGGATTGCGCTTTTCGGGCGACGTCCAGTCTAGAACACCCATCTCCGCCGCTAACCGACCATGCCCACAGGCGCCGAGCTTTTCGTCGCAAGCCTTAAGAATCTTGGGGTCTCGCACATTTTCACGCTTGTCGGAGACCATCTGAACGAAGTCCTCCGCGAAGCCGACCGCCAGGGGTTGAAGATCTACGACACGCGGCACGAGTCAGCGGCTGTTCACATGGCGGACGGCTGGGCCCGAATGACTCGCACACCGGGGGTCTCGGTGGTCACCGGCGCCCCAGGGCATACGAACTCCATCACAGGTATTGCTACGGCGAATGCCACCGGCAGCCCCGTGGTCGCGGTCAGCGGCATGAGCCATTCGGCGCTTCGGGATCGGAACGCCTTCCAGGACATGGATCAGCTCTCCCTCGTTCGCAGCATCACCAAGTACGCAGCCACGCCTGACCACGCCTCCCAGATACCCTTCCACTTGAGGCGTGCTTTCACCGAAGCAGCAACGGGACGCGGTGGCGTGGCCCACTTGAGCGTTCCGGTGGACATCTTCACGGACCAGGTTGAAAGCCACGCTCCGCTGCCAGCGGGGCCGATTCAAGTCGCGCGCCCTTCGCCGGATGCGGCTGAGCTCCGCCGGGTCGCTGGCCTCATCGGTCAAGCCGAAAGGCCCGTTATCGTCGCCGGCAGCGGCGCCTGGTGGTCCGATGCCGGTGGTGACTTGGAAGCGTTCATCGAAAGGACCTCGCTGCCGCTGTTCACCATCGGCCTCGCTCGAGGCATCGTCTCGGACGAGCACCCGTTGTGCTTCGGGTACGCGGACCCCACGCTAAACCGGGCCGCGGAAAAGGTCTTCCAGCAGGCTGATCTGGTCTTGGTGCTAGGCAAAAGGCTCGACTACCGTCTGCGACTGGGGGGTCCGCGGCTGTTTTCCGCTGAAGCGAAATTCGTCCAGGTGGACGTTCACTCCCAAGAGTTGGGACTTAATCGCCGTCTCGAGGTAGGTCTGTTGTCGGATGTCAAGCTGGCTCTGCGGTCGCTGCTGGGCGAGTTGGGCAACGAACCGCCGCCCAACCGGTCCGCGTGGCTGGCAGAAATCGGGCGAGCCAGGCAGGCATGGGACGAAGAGCTCGAAACCACCGCTTTCCAGCCTTCCCAGCCCATGCATCCGCTCCACTTTTTCATGGCCCTCCGCGAGGAGATACCCCGCGACGCCACCCTCTGCTGGGACGGAGGCGACTTTGTCCACTGGGGTCGCTGTGTACTTCCCGCCAACGAGCCGATGCACTGGCTCAGGCTCGGAGCGTTGGCCGGCCTGGGAGTGGGGTTCCCGATCGGCCTGGCAGCGAAAATCCTTAGGCCCGACCAGCCGGCAATCGTCATCACCGGTGATGGGTCCCTGGGGTTTTACTTGGCCGAAATGGATACGGCCGTTCGCTTCGGGTTGCCGGTCGTGATCATCGTCGGCAACGACGGCGGCTGGGGCATCGAGCGCGAGTTGCAGTTGGGGACCTACGGCGGTGACCGGACCGTGGCTTGCGAGTTACGGCGAACCCGCTACGACCTCGTCATGAAGGGGTTTGGAGGAGACGGCGAACTGGTCGAGAGACCGGAACAGGTCCAACCCGCGATGAGACGGGCGCTGAAAAGCGACAAGCCTTATCTAATCAACGTTGACATCAAGGGATTCCCCTCCCCATTCACTCAGTACCAACTACGCGGGAAGAGTAAGTGACTGTTTGCCCGACCGGGTTCCCGTTCGGCGCGGTCCTCGATTTACACCACACACCGAAGCCCAACTTGGCAGTTCCGAGCGTAGGGCAGCCGCCATTGTGGCGCAGGTCCCCAGACCTGCCGTGTCGGTACTCCTACCGACACCTGTTTCCGAGCTGGGCAGACCCAAGAGACCCAAGTGGGGATGAACATGCCGCTCACCAGACGATTCCGCGAGATTCAATTCATCCCCCCAGATTTGCACCTACAATGAGGAGTACAGCATCTAAAAACTAACTAAGGAGGCAGCGGCCTAATGTTCTTTTTTGATCCGACGTACTTGCTGTTCATTTTGCCTGGCTTGGGATTGTCGTTGTGGGCCAGCATTCGCACCAAATCGGCCTTCAAGAAATACTCTCGAGTGCCGGCCGCCACCGGCTACAGCGGCGCGCAGGCGGCTCAGGTGCTGCTGGACCGCGCGGGATTGCACAACGTCAGCGTAACTCGCACGCACGGCTTCCTGTCGGACCATTACAACCCCGTCACAAAGACACTGGCGCTTTCGGAGAACGTCTACGACTCGAGATCGGTCGCTGCTATCGGTGTCGCTACGCACGAGGCGGGTCACGCCATCCAACACGCCCAGCGGTACGCGCCTCTCTGGCTTCGTTCCACTCTCGTACCGACCGCGAGTATCGGCTCTTCCGTGGGCTACATCGTCATGATGCTGGGCCTGTTCATGTCCTCGTCCAATATGGTTCTCGTGGGAGCAGTTCTGTTCTCTATGGTGTTACTCTTCCAGATCGTGACCCTGCCAGTGGAATTCGACGCCTCACGACGAGCAAAGGAACTTGTGGTCGCCGAGGGCATCGTTTCGCCCAATGAGCGCGAAGGCGTTGACAAGGTCTTGAACGCAGCTGCGTTGACCTACGTAGCCGCAGCCGTCAGCACGCTGCTGACACTACTTTACTTTCTGATGCGTGCGGGCTTTCTCGGCGGCTCCGACGACTAAACCCAATACTCGTCACTTAGTGCGCTTCAGCCCCCGTAGGGGGCGTTGGAGAATAGCCCACGGTGGAGCCGCTAGGCGAAACCGTGGGTTCGGTATGTACAAGCGAACAAGCCCCGGAGGGGCGCAGGAAAATGCCCATCAAGGCACAGGGAGTGCCCGACAGATCCAGCCTGGGCTACTATGCTACTGCGCTCCCTGGGCTCGCTTGTCCTATTTGACGAGTATTGCGACTAAACCGCGTTTCCGATTACTCGCGATCTCCCCGGCCGGCAACTCTCCTCGTTCTGCACACGCACTCCCGGAGGACTTGCCCGCTCAGAACGTCGGCTAGATTCTGAGTTGGTTCATACTACTCCTATGCAAACTAAGTACTTGCCTCAGGCTTCTGATTGCCTGGCGCCTGACGGCTCGGAGATCCGGGTCCTCGCCGCGACGGAAAGGGGGAGTTCCGCGCACTGTACACTCCCTCCGGGGGCGGTGTCCCAGGCCGTAGCGCATCGTTTGGTCGAAGAGATCTGGTACTTCATTCGAGGACGCGGGCAGGTCTGGCGCAAGCTAGGCGATCGTGAAGAGGTCGTCGACGCCTTCCCGGGAGTCAGTCTGACGATCCCCGCCAAAGCCCACTTCCAGTTTCGTAGCCTGGCCGATGAGCCATTGGAGTTCCTGCTGACAACGATGCCGCCCTGGCCGGGCGACGATGAGGCCTACCGTGTTGAAGACTACTGGCCGCCGTCAAACGGGTAGGAGACGTGTTTTCTGAGAACCGAAAACCCCTACCGTCCCAACAGAATAGAGCTTTGTCTAAAGAATACTCCAGCGACGCACGCAGTCATTAGGCAGGCAAGTGTCGCGGCGACAAGGGACCGCAGTCCGATTTGTGCCAGGATATTTCTCTTCTCTGGAACAAGAGCCGAAACGCCACCCACAAAGATCGCCATGGACGCTACGTGGGCAAACCCACAAAGGGCATAGGTGGTAATGACGAAAGAGCGCGGGTGTTGCAAAAGACCGCTCTCAATACTCGACGCCAAATCCTGGTAGGCGACTACCTCGGTGACGACCGCTCTTCCTCCGATAATCTGGGAAACCACGCCAGCATCAGAGACCGGCACTCCGAGAAGCAACGTCAGAGGGTAAAACGCGTATCCTAGGAGTCCCTTAAGCGACCAGTTGATCTCTCCACCTGTAAAAGAGTTCAGCTTGCCACCCATACTCGTCAATCCGAGGTCGATCAAGGCGACGATCCCCAGCGTGGCTATCAGCAAAGCCACGATACCGACGATTAGCCGAACCCCGGCATTTGCCCCGCTGATAACAGCCTCAAAGACGTTCCCTTCCCTCTCATAATCGAGGCGGACATGCTGGCCCAAGGTTTTGGGTGCTTGTGATTCGGGCAACAGAATCTTCGACATAATCAACGCGGCCGGGGCGGAAAGAAACGAGGCGGAAATAAGATGTCCCGCGATGGTGGGAAATTGATCTCTCAAACTGAAGATATAGACGGCGAGAACGTTGGAAGAAACAGTTGCCATCCCCGCGGTCAATATCGTGCACAGCTCGGAACGGGTCATATCCTTCAAATGTGGTTTGATGGTCAACGCTGATTCTATGCCGACAAAGATATTGCTGGCGGCACTCAAGGACTCCGCTCCGGAGATCTTCATCAGCTTCGCAAAGACATAGGCAAACCAAGTGCTGTCCGGGGAAAGTCGCGCCATCGGACGGTAAGTCTCGACCGTTCAATGTCTTATGGCCTGTTTTGCCCGGGAACGATTTGAAATCCCGAGGCCGCAAATGGTCGCCTGAACGGAGCATCCGGACGCGGCACAATGAGGGATGAACCTTGGCCGTACGGTTTTCTCCCAACTGATCGAGCACCTACCGAGCAAAGAGTTTCAGAAATGTGTATCGCGCTACCGCGGCGATTCCTATCTGAAAAGTTTCTCCTGCTGGGATCAGTTTCTTGCGATGGCATTCGCCCAGCTGACCTATCGGGCAAGCCTCCGCGACATCGAGACGTGCCTGCGTTCGATGCACGGCAAACTCTACCACATGGGATTCCGCGGCAGGGTAGCGCGCTCGACACTGGCCGACGCGAACGAGTCGCGCGACTGGCGGATCTACGCGGACTTCGCGCAGGTCTTGATTGGCATGGCACGGCCGTTATATGCCCACGACCCGATCGGTGTGGACTTGGACCAGACTCTGTACGCTCTCGACTCGACAACAATCGACCTCTGCCTGTCGCTGTTTCCGTGGGCGAGATTCCGCAAGCAAAAAGCCGCCGTGAAGATGCACACGCTGCTGGATCTGCACGGCAATATTCCCACGTTCATCCGCATTACTGGAGGCAAAGTGCACGACATCAACATCCTCGACGAGATCGGCCCGGAGGCCGGCGCGTTCTACGTCATGGATCGGGCCTACGTCGATTTCGAACGCCTCTTCGTGTTCACTCTCTGCTCGTCGTTCTTCGTCGTGCGAACCAAGAAGAACATCTTGCTCCAACGGCGCTACTCGCATCCCGTCGACAAATCCACGGGCTTGCGCTCGGATCAGACCGTCATACTGGCTGCCATCGAATCGGCCCAAGCCTATCCCGACCCGTTGCGGAGGGTCAGTTACTTCGACGCCCGGACGAACAAGCGGCTGAAGTTTCTGACCAACAACTTCGCGCTCCCGGCGCTGACCATCGCCCACATCTACAAGTCGCGTTGGCAGATTGAGTTGTTCTTCAAGTGGATCAAGCAACATCTGCGAATCAACTCGTTTTACGGCACCAGCGAGAACGCCGTCAAGACGCAGATCTGGATCGCTGTCTCGATTTACGTGCTCATCGCCATCGTCCGGAAACGCCTCGGGCTGGAAGCGAGTCTTTACCAGATTCTACAGATTCTCAGCGTTACGCAATTCGAAAAAATGCCCCTTTTACAGGCACTCCAGCCATCCGACTCCCCAAACGAATCCCCCTATGACCCCAACCAATTGATTCTATTCGACTTTTAACCGGACAGCAGTGAGGCAAACCCTCTGACGATCAGGGGCATGACGCCGAAATAGTAGAAGATCGACATCAGGGCGGAAAAAAAGATGATCATCGGGAAGGCCTGGAAAGCCAGAAAGAAACCAAGGGATGCTTCGCCTGTTGCGCTAGTAGTGCCCGGAGGTAGGGCTAATCGCCCGAAAACGAATGTTGATCCTGCCGCGGCGGAATCCAGAATCTTAACAACCAGGTCGTTGATGAACAGAAACACTCTTGTTCCCGCCGGAACGAGAAAAAGAAAAACGGCAAAGAGCAGTTGGAAGGCAAGGCCACCGACGATGACGTGCCGGTTCACAATCCTTCGGTTGGTGGAGAAGACCCAAGCTAAACCCATCAAGGCGAAAATGCCAAGCAGGCTGATGAGATTATGGACTCCCATGCTTACTCGATCGCTTATCCCTTAGAAATCGATCCTCGCCAAATCGGCCCCGGATCGTCCTCGTAGGACATGACGAGTAGTTCTGGAAAGAGGATTTGCGATTTGGGTTCCGTCGCGAGGACACTGTACGACAGGAGGCCGAGCTACCCGCATCGAAGCATTGGCTCTGCTACCCTATCACACTTGATCACGCCTGGGGTTCGTCTCGTGAGGCGCGATTGACGATCCAATCGGTAACCTATTTCGGTTCCAGCCGATCGACCGTGCGGGACTATCGGACAGGCTTCTAGCTCCCATGAAGCGTTTCTCCTTCCAGGTCCACGCGGCCGGTTCTACCTATCCTCGCGAAGCCCTCGCCGGCGCCACCACCTTTCTGACCATGTGCTACATCGTGGTGGTACAGCCCGCCATGATGGAAGCCGCCGGGATGGACAAGGGCGCGGTGTTTACAGCCACCTGCCTGGCCAGCGCGCTGGCCACCCTCCTGATGGCCTTTCTGGCGAACTACCCCATCGCCTTGGCGCCCGGAATGGGCAACAACGCCTACTTCGCGTACGTGGTGGTCTTGGGGATGGGGATCTCCTGGGAAGCTGCTCTCGGGGCAGTCTTCATTTCCGGCATCCTCTTCATTCTTCTGGCTGGCGTAGGTTTCCGAGAACGCATTATGGCCGCCGTCCCGAACTCTCTGAAGATGGCTACAGCCGCTGGCATCGGCCTGCTCATCGCTTTTCTGGGTTTGCAATGGGGTGGCCTGGTGGCGAGCCACCCGGTCACTCTGATCACACTGGGGGACTTCACGCAGCCGGCGACTTACGTAGCGCTCTTCGGCCTGGGTGTGACGGTTGTGCTGCACGCCTGGAAAGTCCGTGGCGCATTGGTAGCGGGTATTGCGGCCGCAACCTTGCTGGGACTTTGGGAGGGCGTCGTGTCGCAGCCGCAGGGCGTATTTTCGGCGCCACCTAGTGTTTCGCCTACCTTCCTCGCTTTGGATCCTCTGGCCGCGCTCTTCGGAAGCGGCCCTGTGAGTGTTCGTGGTCTCCTGGAGAACGGCCTGCTCACTGTGATCTTCGTCCTCTTCATCCTGGACCTCTTCGGAACCGTAGGCACGCTGATCGGGGTGAGCACGCAGGCGGGCCTGCTCAAAGACGGCAAGCTGCCGCGGGCCCGGCAGGCGTTGCTCTCCGATGCGTTCGGCACGGTGGGCGGAGCACTGCTGGGAACGTCCACGGTGACTTCTTATGTCGAGAGCGCTTCCGGTGCGGCTGAGGGCGGCCGAACAGGGGCTGCCTCGTTCTTCACCGCTTTGCTCTTCCTGGCGGCGCTCTTCCTGCACCCGCTGGTGATGGTGGTGGGCCAGGGCTACGAGGCCGACTGGCTGGGAGGGGCCGTCTTGCACCCGCCGGTGGCCGGCGCGCTGATTCTTGTGGGCTACCTTATGGCGAAGAACATGTCGCACATCCCCTGGGAGGACGTGACGGAGGGCCTGCCGGCGTTCCTCTGCATGCTGGTCATACCGCTCAGCTTCAACATCACCGAGGGCATCGCGGTAGGCTTCATTGCCTACAGCGTGCTCAAAGTGCTGACCGGCCGTCGCAAGGAGGCGCACCCCCTGGTTCACGGCTTCGCCGTGCTGTTCGTCCTGAGGTATTGCTTCGGTCTAACCGGATGACGATTCGGACAACACCTCGACGAGCTGATTGATGCGCATCCGTATCGCGAAATTACACGCTTAGCGACCGCCAAATGCAAAGAAAGGCGAACGTGAAAAAGGATGGCTCAGTGCGGCGGTCGCGGCGCCATCGTTGGAGTCGGCCAATCGGTCTCCTCGCCGGCTTGCTCATAGCCCTCGCTCCGTTGCATGCCGGGGACGCGGCCGAGGCAATTCTGGTGGGAGCCGGGGATATTGCGAAATGCGGCAAGAGACTTTCAGGTGCTGAAGCCACAGCCAAGCTGCTGGATGAGATTCTGTCCGCGAAGCGGGCGGGTGGCGACGGCGCTAAGGGCACATCTGTGGACACGATAGTCTTTACGCTTGGGGACAATGCCTACCAGAAAGGTACGGCGAAGGAATTTCAAGATTGCTACGAGCCGACCTGGGGCCGTCACAAAGAGCACACCCGCCCCGCGGTCGGCAATCATGAGTACAAGACGAGAGGTGCGCGTCCCTACTACGATTACTTCGGCCGGGCCGCGGGCGAGCCGGATAAGGGCTATTACAGCTATGACCTCGGTGAGTGGCATATCATTGTTCTCAACAGTATTTGCAAGGAGATCGGAGGGTGTGGCAAGGATTCGGCCCAACACCGGTGGTTAGTCAACGATCTAAAGACCAACACGCGCCGCTGTTCGCTGGCCTACGCCCACCATCCGGCCTTCAGCTCCGGCAAGCACGGGGGGTCGAAAGCCGTGCTCCCCATCTTTGAAACGCTCTATGAGTACGACGTGGATCTGTTTCTCGCCGGGCACGAACATAACTATGAACGATTCGCTCCTCAGAACCCGCAGGGGGCCCTCGACTTATCCCGCGGGATCCGTCAGTTCGTCGTGGGCACGGGAGGAAGGGAACATCGGCGAATCGGTAGGCCCAAGCCCCACAGCGAAGTCCGAGACCGCGGCTCCTACGGAGTTTTGAAGCTCACGCTTCGTCAGGACAGCTACGATTGGGCGTTCATACCAGTGGAAGGAGCCACTTTCCATGACTCAGGGACCGGGAAATGCCACTGAATATCCGTAGGTTGTTGATCGAAGGCTACAGCACCCAAGTTGATCGATGCTTGTCTGGGAAGGCGGGTTATCGCCTCGGTACGTTGATCGGAGCCGGTGGCAGCGCGAAGGCGAGTCGCGGGGAGATCGTGTCGTGAATTGATCGCACGGTCTCCAGCGTCCCGTAGAGGAGCAACCCCCATGTGTCCTCGTTGCCCGAAACGGTTACACGGCTGACCAACGCCTCCTCACCTTTGTCGGACAGGAATCCGACGCCTCCACGAGGCAGTTGCGAGTCTCGAAAGAAGTCGACCCCATAACCGTTGATTCAAACAGATTCAAGTACCACCATTTCGAGAAGTAGAAATCCGCCTGAGTGAGGTCCGCGTTGTAATACACCGTCGAAAAACTAACGATCGAGTAGCCCCACCGCTGTAGGAATTCCGTCAACCGGTTCTTCCGCAGCAATCGCCTCACCGGGCGCCAGTCAGCCTTGTCCTTCAAATCGGCGGCCACGAGGCTGTCTATGTATTCGGCCACTGCTGTCCGGTTAAAAGTCGAATAGAATCAATTGGTTGGGGTCATAGGGGGATTCGTTTGGGGAGTCGGATGGCTGGAGTGCCTGTAAAAGGGGCATTTTTTCGAATTGCGTAACGCTGAGAATCTGTAGAATCTGGTAAAGACTCGCTTCCAGCCCGAGGCGTTTCCGGACGATGGCGATGAGCACGTAAATCGAGACAGCGATCCAGATCTGCGTCTTGACGGCGTTCTCGCTGGTGCCGTAAAACGAGTTGATTCGCAGATGTTGCTTGATCCACTTGAAGAACAACTCAATCTGCCAACGCGACTTGTAGATGTGGGCGATGGTCAGCGCCGGGAGCGCGAAGTTGTTGGTCAGAAACTTCAGCCGCTTGTTCGTCCGGGCGTCGAAGTAACTGACCCTCCGCAACGGGTCGGGATAGGCTTGGGCCGATTCGATGGCAGCCAGTATGACGGTCTGATCCGAGCGCAAGCCCGTGGATTTGTCGACGGGATGCGAGTAGCGCCGTTGGAGCAAGATGTTCTTCTTGGTTCGCACGACGAAGAACGACGAGCAGAGAGTGAACACGAAGAGGCGTTCGAAATCGACGTAGGCCCGATCCATGACGTAGAACGCGCCGGCCTCCGGGCCGATCTCGTCGAGGATGTTGATGTCGTGCACTTTGCCTCCAGTAATGCGGATGAACGTGGGAATATTGCCGTGCAGATCCAGCAGCGTGTGCATCTTCACGGCGGCTTTTTGCTTGCGGAATCTCGCCCACGGAAACAGCGACAGGCAGAGGTCGATTGTTGTCGAGTCGAGAGCGTACAGAGTCTGGTCCAAGTCCACACCGATCGGGTCGTGGGCATATAACGGCCGTGCCATGCCAATCAAGACCTGCGCGAAGTCCGCGTAGATCCGCCAGTCGCGCGACTCGTTCGCGTCGGCCAGTGTCGAGCGCGCTACCCTGCCGCGGAATCCCATGTGGTAGAGTTTGCCGTGCATCGAACGCAGGCACGTCTCGATGTCGCGGAGGCTTGCCCGATAGGTCAGCTGGGCGAATGCCATCGCAAGAAACTGATCCCAGCAGGAGAAACTTTTCAGATAGGAATCGCCGCGGTAGCGCGATACACATTTCTGAAACTCTTTGCTCGGTAGGTGCTCGATCAGTTGGGAGAAAACCGTACGGCCAAGGTTCATCCCTCATTGTGCCGCGTCCGGATGCTCCGTTCAGGCGACCATTTGCGGCCTCGGGATTTCAAATCGTTCCCGGGCAAAACAGGCCATAAGACATTGAACGGTCGAGACTTACCGTCCGATGGCGCGACTTTCCCCGGACAGCACTGGTATTCGGCGTTTAGAGTGGCCGTTACCGAGAGAGCGGTAAGAGAATAATTCGCCAGGCTGCCCTGGGCGACGTAAAACCCCTTCTCTTTGAGGCCTCGAAGAAAGTCGGAGTTGTCATATTCATAGAATTCCTTCAGAACGTCGCTGCGCCCGTACCCATCCAGAACGATAAAGTAAATTGATGAGGGTTGTGATCTGCTGATCGCGGACTCGAACCGATACCCGATTGAAGTCGCCGGTTTGTGTCAGGTTAGAGGGAACCGGGATCCGCGGCGAATCTGAAGATCCCTCCCGGTTGCCGCCGACTACCGTGTAGCGCTCGAGGTGGTAGGAGCGTGCCGAGCGCTTCCCGCTTTCCACCAGTTTGAAGGCGTAGTAGTTGTCCGTATCATGGGCGCGGACGACCCACCCCAGCGCCTTGGACTGAATCTTGGCAATGAAGTCAAGACGGTAACTCTCCAGGTTCAATGTCTCGCCGTGCAGGGCCAATCCATCCACGGAGATCATGCCCGGTTGCTCGACTCTGATTGCCGTAGGGTTCACCCACCCATCGGCCCCCTTTTGGAAGTCCTCGACGATGAAGAAAGCAGCGCGCTCCTTGATGGGACGCGTGACTGTGGCCACT
Source organism: Bryobacterales bacterium (assembly GCA_965248205.1). GTDB lineage: Bacteria > Acidobacteriota > Terriglobia > Bryobacterales > UBA6623. The sequence goes on along the minus strand of CBDFIS010000006.1, from coordinate 2,122,442 downwards.
GCCTTTTCGACTGCTTCCCTGGCGGCTTGCATCTCGGAGCTGAACCAATCACGCCAAGGCACGTCAAGCGTGCTGACGAAGAGCAACAAGACCGCCGTCGCCATGGCCTGAGAGAAGCGTCGGCTCGACAATAGGCGCCGCATAGCGCGCCACGATCGCCTCGAGGGGGACGTTGCGTAGTCGCGAAGATTTAGCGGTGAGTCGTAGAAGGGATCGTCGTCGAGTTCCGGTTCTTCCTGTGCGCCATGGTCACTCTCGACGATAGGCCCTACGTCCGCGTCAGAGCCCTTGAAACCCCACGACATCCCCGCTGGGTCGTCTTCGGCGCTGGTCCCATTAGCCTGAACGGCGCCGGAACTTTCTGGCGCCAGCATGGCTGCGGCTCCCTGCACGGCAGGTCCTTCGGCTGTTGGTGTGAAGGGTAGTAGTTTCCGGGGGTGTAGGCGAGTTTCCGGGCTATGGGTTAAACTCATTCCCGCCGGAAAAGCCTGCGAAACCGTGAGCAGTCCGGCGGGGTGGTCGCCAAGCTCGGGCTCCAAGTTGACTAGGCGCTGGAACTGCTGGAACTGATAGCGGCGGCGAACCGGGCGCAGGGCGGTTTTCGGTAGAGAATCGACGATTCCCTGATGCGCGACTTGATTGTTGCCGGCTAATGGCACGCTCTTCGCTCCGGGCAGCTGGATTGCGGAGTTCTTCTTGGCTGGCCGGGAACTCCGGTTCCCAATACCACGCCTCATCCACTACCAGCCTTGACTAATAATAGTGTTGGCACGAACCCACTGCAATCGAGCGAAAGCTTTACTACCTAAGCGTACCTCCGTACTATCGGGGTAGACCGTTGTCCTGCGAGGTGCTGTTTGAGAACTCGATTTTACCCAGTGGATAGAGTTACTTAGGGCCTGTTACGGTGCGGCCCTGGCAGCGACATTCCACGCCAATCGACAGTCGCTGATGGTAGAAGGTTTTGCCTATTCTATGGAAGAAGTTCGAAAAACTGAGGGGAGCCTCCTTCTGCTCACCTGTCAGATCACAATTGAAGTCGCGACAAGCCCCGCCGATTGGACCAACGGCCGCGCCAGACGTCCAACCGTTCTGCCCGGAATCTGTGTTGAGAGAGTGCGGTGCCGAGGGTTCATCGTCTCCCAGACCTTGCGCGGCCTCCTAGTCTGAAAACGGCCAATCTCCCTCGTAAAGCAATGCCTTCTCGCGCTTTTCCCGAGGCACTTCATCGACCCTCAAGTTCTCGAACCAGTACTGGCCCGTCTTTCCGGCGGACAAAATGTCCATGTCGCCGTCCCCGTCGAGATCGACCGCAACGAACTGAGTCCCGGCGCCCGCCGTCGAGTTGTATGCGATCGGGAAGCGGGTGAAGGAAGCAGTCGCCCGGTCGATCGTGTAATAGAAAAGCGCTAGCGGCTCGTAGGCGCCCGGGTCTTGTCCATTGTGCCCGCGATATCGCTTGCCGGCGAGGATCTCCGGTTTGTCGTCCCCGTTTAGGTCCACTAGATGGACGTTGTGCAGCTGCGAGTAGGACCCGTCGATCAAGTGCTGTCTCCACTCCCGCTTGCCGCCGTCCAACAACTGTTCGCGCCAGAAGAGGCCAAAGCTGTGCCCGCGACCGTAGATCAGGTCGTTCTTGCCGTCGGCATTCACATCGTAGACTTGGATGCCAAAACCTGTGGCGCCCAGGTTGAATTCCGGCATCCAGTCCCAGCGCCCTTGCGACGCGTCCATTTGCCGGTACCAGCCATTGATCGTAACGATGTCGAGCTTTCCATCTGAATCGACGTCGCCCACGCCCACGCCGTGTCCGTCGCCTTCCTTGCCGCCGACGCGGTGTTTCGCTGGAGCTCGACCGGCAAAGCTTATGTAGAACACTTCCTGCTCGACGTAGTGAACGGCAACTACATCCTTGCTGCCGTCGCCATCTATATCCGCCAGCCAAAGACCCTCGGTGTTCAGCGATGACGTGATCAAGTGCTTCTCCCAGACAGGACCAATCTCTCCCGGGTTCTCATACCAGAAAAGCCCGTCGTCCTGCCAACCGGCACTTACGATGTCGAGGTCGCCATCTTGATCCACATCGATTGTGAACTCGCCGCAGTTGACCACGAATTCGCCGTCGATTCGTGCTTCGCGGAATTTGTGGCGCTTGAAAGCCGGCGCCTCATACCAGTAAGCTCCGCTCGTTACGTCAAGGCGCCCGTCGCCGTTCATGTCCATGGCGGCGATGCCTTCCGAATGGTCGCTGCCGATGCGGTGCTGCAAGAAAACCGGCTGGTCTGAAGTACTCCTTTCCATGTGCAGAGGGTACGTCGGGCTCGGAGAGGGCCGCATCGACCACGCCAGAGCAGCGAGCAACGAGAGGGAAAGGAGCTTCCAAAAGTGATTTTCATAGCGCCGATTGTATCAGAGGCATTTACGTTGCTAGGCGCCCACCTCGGTAACAAGCCACCAATAGTTTTTGTCCACATGCTTTCGCCTCCATGGTGTGAACGCCCTGCTGAGCTCACACCTTGGCGGTCGCTCGATGCTCTAGAATCGGAATCACCGATGCCTGCTTCCGGATCGCAGTTCTGCGACGTCGCTCTGCCGGTCCCGCTGGATAAGTCATTCACTTACACTCTGCCGGCCCCGGCTAGTCTCCAGGCCCAGGCCGGGTGTCGCGTGGTCGTGCCTTTCGGGCCTCGGAGACTGACCGGAGTGATTCTTCGTTGCCACGGCGCCCGTCCGGAAAGCGAGATCCGGGAGGTCACCCGTTTGCTCGACGAGCAGCCCGCGCTGAGCGAGGAATTGCTCCAGCTCGGTCGCTGGATCGCGAGCTACTATTGCGCTCCGTTGGGCGTGGTTCTGCGGACGATGCTACCGCTGAGCGACGACACACGAACACGGAAAGTGGTCTCGCTGACGCCCGGCGGGGTGCTCGCCGCACGCCAGTTTAATCGCCCCGGGAGTGACGACCCCTCTGTCAATGTCCTGCGGGCTCTGGAGAATCGTCCCTTGACGGCGAACTACCTGCGGAAGAAGGTCCCGGGAGCGGCCGGCGCGCTAGCAGGGCTAGAGCGCAAGCGGCTTCTCCGCGTTGAGTCCGTCGATACTGCAGCCGACGGACTCGAGGGGCGTGGGGGCCGGCTGATGGTGGAAGTGGGAGATGCGAAGTCGGCCCCGTCAAAGCTGACCAAGGGGGAGCGCTGGCTTCTCGACTACGTAGTGACACACGCTGGACGGCACGATGTCCACACTCTCCGTGAGCAGCGTCGTGACGTTGCAACGGTTGCACGGCGTCTGGCAAAGCTCGGCGCTATCCGTTTGTGGAGGGAGAACCCTGAGGCTCAACAGGCCGGGGTGGGGCCCGGCGCACCCGTCGTCCTGAATCGGGATCAGGAAAACGCGCTGAACGAGATCAGCTCCGCGCTTCGCGGTCGCACGCACGGGGTGTTCCTGATGAGTGGTGTAACCGGCTCGGGTAAGACGGAAGTCTACCTTCGCGCTATCGAACAAGCCCTAGCATCGGGTCGAAGCTCGCTGCTCCTTGTCCCCGAGATTGCCCTGACCCCGGCCGTTGCCTCGCAGTTTTTCGCCCGCTTCGGCGACCAGGTCGCAGTCCTCCATAGCGCCTTTAGCGGTCTCCAGCGGTCCGCGCAGTGGCGAAGAATTCGAGAGGGAAAAGCGCGTGTGGTCGTCGGCACTCGCTCGGCGGTTTTCGCTCCGGTGGAAGACCTCGGACTGGTCATTGTCGACGAAGAGCACGAAACCAGTTACAAGCAAGAAGAAACACCGCGCTACCACGGACGCGATGTAGCGATCGTTCGGGCCAAGGCGGCTGGAGCGACTGTCGTATTGGGATCAGCGACGCCGAGCCTCGAGTCGCGTTACAACGTCGAGCATGGCAAATATCGGCTGCTCGAAATGCCCGAGCGCATCGAGCGGCGCCCGCTGCCGGAGGTCGACGTCATTGATATGCGCGCCGAGTTTGTCGAGACCGGCCGGCAGGATCTGTTCTCTCGGGTCCTGCAGGAGGCCATTCGAGAGAAGCTGGACGCCGGCGAACAAGTCATGATGCTGCTCAACCGGCGAGGGTTTTCCGCCTTCGTCGCGTGCCGGCAATGTGGCGAGCGGGTGGAGTGCGAAAACTGCTCGCTGACACTGACCTATCACCGCCGGGATCAAGCCCTCAGCTGCCACTATTGCGACTACTCGCGGCCGGTCCCGTCCGTGTGTCCGAAATGCGAAAGCGAGTATATCTACTTCATCGGAAGCGGGTCGGAAAAGGTGGAGGACTACCTGAGGCGACTCTACCCCCGTGCCCGTATCGCCCGCCTCGACCGGGATACCGCCCGCGGCCGTGCGAGCTACGAAACGATCCTCCAGGGCTTTCGCGAAAAATCATACGACATCTTGGTCGGCACTCAGATGATCGCCAAAGGACACGATATTCCGAACGTTACCCTCGTCGGGGTGGTCTCGGCCGACATCGCTCTTGGGATGCCCGACGTTCGCGCAGCCGAGCGAACGTTTCAACTCCTCACCCAAGTGGCCGGGCGGGCAGGGCGCGGAGAACGTCCCGGCCGTGTCTTTCTGCAAACCCTCAGCCCCGACCACTACGCGATCCGCTTCGCCGCCGCCCAGGATTACGAGGGCTTCTACAAGAAGGAGATCCACTTCCGTCGTATGCTCCGCTACCCGCCTGTTATCCCGATGGCGACGCTGGTTGTCCGCAGCAAAAAGCTCGAAGAGGCGCTCGCGCTCAGCGGGCGCCTAGGGCGGCACCTACGGTCGTTGCCCGAGGGGGTTCGCATGCTTGGTCCGGCGGCGGCCCCGGTGGTGAAGCTGAAGAAAGATTACCGTTATCAATTCATCTTCAAGGCGCCGGGACGCAAAGTCCTTAGCGGCGTTCTTCACCGGGCCCGCCAATTCGCCGAAGACGACAACTGGCCCGCAACGGCGCTCGTGATCGACGTCGACCCCGTAAATCTGATGTGAGAGCCGGAGGGTAGGGGCGAGGACCGTTTCGACCTGGGGGCTGCGAGGCGTTGACACGCCTACGAATCGAAAGCGAGGCGTGCGCGGGTCGCGGTGTTGCGGAACAAAGATGGTGACCCGCTTGTTTTAGCGATCCGTGGGCAGCTGCCAATCTTGAGAAACCGTCTAGGCGATGAGAAAGGTCCGTGGTTGGGTGAACAGTACGGCCGCTCGCTTGTCGCCAGGGTGTTGACCGCTCACTCGCGTTCGCGGCTCTGTTTTGCGGGGGTGCGGGGTCTTCGAGTGACGTGAGTTTCCGGGTCGGCGCACGACATCGCTGGGCCTCTTGTTGGGTGAAGCGTTGACCGCGGACTTCCGGGCGCGGCTCTGTCCGGTGGGGTTGGGAGGTCGTTGTGTGACGTGGGATCGCGCATTGAGGGGTCTGTGAAAAACCCCTAGGCACAGTCCCCGCACCTCTCGCAAGTCATTGATAAAACGACGCGTCCGTGCACGGCGCTTAGGACAGCCCCCGGTTTTTTCACGCCCAGACGCGCGGGGCTCGGGTATTTTCGAACCGCGGGGCTGGGCCGTGGGCACGGCATGCCGTGCCCCTACGAATCGAAAGCGAAGCGTGTCTTCGTCGCGGTCGCCGCGGACGCGGCTTGCCGAGGCCCGTGGCTCGGAATCAGGATCGCCGGTTGTTTCGTCGTCCGGTGGCAGTGGGGGCTCGAGATGGTGTTGCTCGGTACTTTCGGCAGCCCCGAAGAATTCGTCGGGGTCGTCGTCGGGGGGCGGGGGTTCGATGATCTCGGTGCGGTTTTCGTCCCGGTAGATGGTGACAATCGTGGGTTCACCGCCGTATTCGAAGATGACTCGGAACACACGGGGTCCTCGGGTGTCATAGATGCGCTCGAGAGCCTCCAGGCGCGAGACCAAGCGGCGACCGCGGGTGCGGATCATCATGCGACCGGCTCCTTGTTCGTTTTCTGGGTCCGTTCGACGGAGGCGAGGCGTTCTTCAAAGTCGTCGATTTCGATGCCGTGGCAGGCGAAACGAAGGGCGGCCTGGACGGCGCTGACGCGGCTGGCGCTGGTGGCCTCGCCGTTTTGCAAGATGGCGTCGAGGGTATCCACGGCGCGATCGGCGACCTGCTGCAGGCGTCCGAGGACTCCGGAGAGGGCCTGGCGGCGGGCGCGGCGGAGATGGGACTGAAAGGTGTCCTGTTTGAGCCAGCGGAAGATGCTGCGCTCCCCGACGGCGGCGAGTTTGGCAGCCTGGGCGACGGATTGGCAGCTGAGCAGGGCGGCGATGGCCCGCTCTTGTTTGATGGTTAAGTCATCAGATTCGTGAGACATAGTAGTGCTCCTTTGCAGTCCAAAGAAAGTCCCGCGGCAGTGCGTGGCGGAAATACGGGGGTCAACCCACCGGAATACCCTTATCCGGGCCCCGTACCAGAATAGGGGACGGACTGAGCGTTAAGAGGGGTCCGAGGGGGTAAGTTGTTGAAACGGGGAGGAGAAAAGATGTGAAAAGTCTGTGACCGGGTTTGAGGATGTCCGGAAGATCGTAGAAAGGAGCGACTCTCCCGGGAGCCGTGGTAGGCTCCGAGATGTCTGAAATCCCATATAAGGAGAGTCGCATGAAGAAACGATATCAGATCCGAAAGCAACGAGCGGTCGAAAGGTTTCAGTCCTGGACGGCCTCTCGCAGGGAACCCATGCAGTTGAGTTTCCCTACCGCCGACGTCGCCGAACTGCTTGAGCAAAGCCTCGGCGAGTTGCTGCGCAGGGTGGGAAAAGTGTTCATTGAAACGGTTCTCGAGGACGAAGTCGAGCAACTGGTCGGAGAACGCTCCCAACCCAACCGCGCCCGCCAAGCCTACCGCTGGGGCCGCGAATCCGGCTTCTGCATCATAGACGGGCAGGCGGGTGGCTATCGATCGGCCGCGGGTGCGCAGCCGCCAGCACAACCACGAGATTCCGCTTGGCAGCTACGCACTGTTCCAGAAGGCCTCGCTGATCGAGGAAACCGTCTGGCACAAGATCATGCACGGGCTGACGATGCGGCATTACAAAGAGGTCGTGAAGCAATTCGCCGACGCCTATGGGCTGGAGAAGTCCACCATCAGCGAGCACTTCGTACGGGCCAGCCGCAGCAAACTCGAGCAGCTGATGAAGCGTTCCCTGGAGCACGTGTCGCTAGCGGCGATCATCATCGACGGGACGATTTTCCAAGGCCAGCATCTGATCGTGGCGATCGGGATCGAGCGTAGTGGGCGCAAGCTGGTGCTGGGAGTACGGCAAGGGGCCACCGAAAACGCCACGGTGGTGCGGGCGTTGTTGGGCGAGTTGGCCGAGCGCGGGGTGGACTTCAACCAGCCGCGGCTGTACCTGGTGGATGGCAGCAAGGCGATCCGCGCGGCGATCTACAGCTACGCTGGCGAGGCCGCCTTCTTGCAGCGCTGCCAGGTGCACAAGATCCGCAACGTGTGCGAGCATTTGCCGCCACAGCAGCGCCCGGCGATGAAGTTCCGGATGCGGGCGGCGTACGGTAAGGACGAAGCGGCCGATGCGCGGCAAGCTCTCTACAAACTGCACGACGAGTTGAGGGAGGAGAATCCGAGCGCGGCGGGCAGCTTAGCCGAGGGCCTGGAGGAGACACTGGCGCTGTTGGAGTTGCGGGTGACGCCGAGGCTAGGGCAAGCGCTGGCGAGCACCAACGCAATCGAATCGGGATTTGCGATGGTGCAGGAGATATGCCGGCAAGTGAAGCGCTGGCAAGGCAGTGACCATCGTTTGCGCTGGGTGGGCTCGGCGCTGTTGTATGCCGAGAGTCGCTCTCTTTCAACGGAAAAACGGACATCCTCACCTCGTCACCGCATTTCGAAATTTCTAACTCGGGCGCCATCAACAAGATCGCCTTGCCTTGACCATCTACCCTCGCCGCGTGATGCTATTCTGGCCCCGTAAGAGCGCCAGCCCTTCAGGGAGCGACAGACTGGCGCACCCCGGCCGGGATATAAAGTCCTCCCCATGGCCTCCGTCGGTGAGCCGATCAACCGACCGCGTTACGCAGGACAACGGGATCGATCCCAAACCGTTTTGGCGGCTCCGCGCGTTACCAGAGGAGCCGCACCTCATCAAGCCGCGCCCGGGGTGCCCTCACGGGGCGCCCCGGCGTCGGCCAATATTTTCCGCGCATCGGCAAAAAAACGGGGACTGTGCCACCAATTCGCTGGCCGTCATACTTTCGAAACAAAGGACTCAGCCTGAAGCGAATTGGCTGGCTGGAAGGTGTGAGAGAATCAGGGACTGTCACAAGCGGCGTCCTAAGAAGTCGCGTAGAATCAATCGCAGCCTCCCGCCGTGGGCTGGCTGTCCCAGCACTTTTTCACACCTTCCTCTACCCGATCCCCCCCTCCCCATGGCCTATTTGGACCAAAAACCCGGCCTTCCCCGCCAACAACTGCCTCAAATCCTCGCCTGGGCGGTGCCCTATCTAACACGGACGAAGCCACTTAACCCGCAAACAAGGGAGTGGCAGTGCCACCCCTGATTCCTGCCAAAACCCCCCTCGAAATGGCCGCTAGAGCCCCGCTAGAGGCCGGAAAATCGCGTTTTCCTGTCGCTAGACCTAGTTTTTCACACGCTAAACGGCATCACTGTGCCCTTGCAGCCATCGCCCAGGTCCGGCAGGGCGGGGTTTTGGGAACGGCACCGAGCCCAGCTCTACGGCTGCTTTTCGCCGCCGGACCAGACTCGATTTAGGAGGGTTACGAAACAAAGCCAATTGTGAATATAAGGCCAACATATTTCAGCCACTTAGAAATACACTCACTGAGCGCCGAACAGGACTGCAAGCATGACCCGCGGCTTAGCACAGCCCGACCGTTCGGCCCTGGCTTCGTTGGAATCGGTAGCGGTTAAGCCACCAACGAACTTGCGGTACGATGATATCTCCTTTCAGTTGAGGAGGTCTCCTGATGTCGAATCCGCTCAAACATCAAAGCCACATCATCACGGAGGGGCGCGACCGAGCCGGGGCGCGCTCGATGTTCAAGGCCATCGGTTTCACCGACGACGATCTGGGCAAACCCATAATAGGCATTGCCAATACCTGGATCGAGACGATGCCCTGCAACTTCAACCTCCGAGATCTGGCGGCAAAGGTCAAAGAGGGGATTCGTGCCGCCGGTGGCACACCCATGGAGTTCAACACCATCGCCATCAGCGACGGGATCACGATGGGTACCGAGGGCATGAAGGCCTCTCTCGTCAGCCGCGAAGTCATCGCCGATTCGATCGAGCTGACCGTACGAGGCTACCTGTTCGACGCCGTCATCGCGCTGGTGGCCTGCGATAAGACCATCCCTGGCGCGGCGATGGCGCTGGCACGTCTCGACATACCGTCGGTCCTCCTTTATGGCGGTTCGATCATGCCGGGAAAATTCCAGGGACACGACGTCACGATCCAAGACGTCTTCGAGGCCATCGGCCGTCATGCGGCCGGAACCATGTCGGACGCCGAACTGCTCGAAATCGAAAACGTGGCCTGTCCGGGCGCCGGCGCTTGTGGCGGCCAATACACAGCCAACACGATGGCAACCGTCATGGAACTCATCGGGCTGTCGCCGATGGGAAGCGCCAGCGTGCCTGCCACCGACCCTCGTAAAGACGATGTCGGACGCCAGGCCGGGGCACTCGTCATGAACGCACTCAAGAACGACATTCGTCCCAGCCACATCCTTACCCGGCAAGCCTTTGAGAATGCGATTGCCAGTGTCGCCGCGACAGGCGGGTCGACCAACGCGGTCCTTCACTTGCTGGCGCTCGCCCGCGACGCCGGCGTCCCCTTGACGATTGACGACTTCGACGAGATCAGCCGTAAGACGCCGCTGCTGGTGGACCTGAAACCGGGCGGCAAATACGTCGCTGCGGATGTCGACCGGGCGGGCGGCATCCAACTGATCGCCAAGAGATTGCTCGAGGGTGGCTTCGTGGACGGCTCTCAGCTCACGGTGACCGGACAAACGTTCGCCGAAGCCTGCGCCGATGCCAAAGAGACCCCCGGACAGGACGTGATCCGCCCCCTTTCAAACGCCATCAAGTCCACCGGCGGATTGGTGATCCTGCGAGGCAATCTCGCGCCCGATGGAGGAGTGCTGAAGGTCGCCGGACATGGCCGCGAACACCACCGCGGGCCGGCGCGCATTTTCGACCGTGAAGAAGCCGCCATGCAGGCGGTCACGAGCAAACAGATTCAACCGGGGGACGTCATGGTCATTCGCTACGAAGGGCCGGCGGGAGGTCCCGGCATGCGAGAAATGCTCGGCGTGACGGCGGCGATTGTCGGCGAAGGCCTGGGGGAAAGTGTGGCGCTCATGACGGACGGCCGTTTCAGTGGCGCGACGCGCGGTCTGATGATCGGGCATGTCGCTCCCGAGGCCGCTCGCCGGGGACCGATCGCCGCGCTCGAGGAAGGCGACACGATCGTTATTGACGTCGAAAATCGGCGCCTCGATGTGGAACTCGACGACTCGGAAATCGAGCAACGCCTCGCGAAATGGACGCCCCCCGAGCAGCGCTACCCTTCTGGCGTGTTCGCCAAATATTGCGCACTCGTCTCTTCCGCTGCCGAAGGAGCTATCACCAGTACAAGTGTGAACGCGTAAGACAGACCTCGCTAGGTACAGCGCAAATACGGCTAAGTATCAATCGGCTTTTTGAGGCGTCACGGCCCATCAGCTCGGGCGCAATGAACTGCGCCCCTACATTTGAACGCGACTGCTCATGACTGCGAGATGCCCGAGCCATCAGTAGGGGCGCGATTCATCGCGTCCGCAGTCGGCCCACATCGGCAATCATATCTATATGCGCCGTCGTAGATGTCAGCACAACAGTCGGGCGAGAATCCTGCTGAAGAAGGCCTCCGAACTGCTGCTTGCCGTTTTTCTGGCCGTCGTCGCCGGTACCCAGTTGGCCGCTCAGTCGCCGGCCCAGCCAGGGAAACTTTTTCTTTGGGAGGCGGTCGGAGAGAAGGGGAAGGCCTATCTGCTGGGATCGATTCACCTGGCTCGCGACGACCTGTACCCCCTGGACAAGATTATCGAGGGCGCGTTCGCTGAATCGGAGACCCTCGTCGTCGAAGTCGATCTCAATGAACTGGATGAAAGCGCATTCCAACTGCAGGCACTCGCTGCGGGCGTCTACGGCGACGGGCGGACCTTGGAGAGTGAACTCTCGTCCGATACCCTGGGCAAGCTGCAGTCCTTTCTGAAGGAACGCGGCGTTCCCTTCTCTCTCTTTCGAGTGATGAAGCCCTGGCTGGCCGCTATTTCGGTCACCGCCATGGAAATGTTGAGGCTGGGGTACAAGCCGGAATTTGGAATCGACAAGCACTTCCTGGACCGCGCGGAGCAAGAGAACAGACCCGTATCCGCGCTAGAGTCCGCTGATTTTCAGATCCGGTTGCTTTCCGACTTTTCAGAGGAGCTTCAGGAGTTGTTTCTCAGCCAGACCCTCGACGACGCCGCGAGGATTCCGGAGGTTGTCGACGAACTGGTCACTGCCTGGAAGCGAGGCGATGCCCGAACGATCGAAGAGTTGGTTCTTGAAGCGGCTGACGATGCGCGGATGAAACCGCTATACGACAAGTTCTTTTACCACCGCAACGCCGATATGGCAGCCAAAATCGCCAGCATGCTCGACTCGGGTGGCTCCTTGTTCGTCGTGGTCGGCGCTGGCCATCTTGTGGGCGATGAAGGAATCGTCGAGCTGCTCGGCGATCGCGAATTCGACGTCAACCAGGTCTCGGGCTCTGTTGCCGTGTCGCCGCTGCCTAAGCAGGTTGAGGCTGTTGGCGCGCCCTGAGTCGATCGGTCTATTCGGTCTGCGTCAACAACTGAGCCGTTATGGATTGACCACCGAAAGAGCTTTCTCGGTCGTTGAGAGATTTCGTGTTCTTGTAGGCCCTGAGACGAGGCGATCATTCACCCGGAGAAGCGGGACGAGCCGGCTTCGCTCAAACGGCCTGTGCACTCGTGAGGCTCGCCTTAGGCGGCGGAGAGCGCCCGCTTGAGTTCGGAGGGGTTGAACTCAATCCCCGCGCGCGAATAATCAACCAAGCCCTGCCGGCGTAACTGACTCATATGCTGGGTGATAATCTCGCGCGACGTGCCGACATACTTGCCTAGCACCTCGTGGGTAATAGGCATGATATGGATTTCGCCCGAGCCATCGGCCGAACCAAAACGTTTGCCAAGCGTCAGCAGTGCCTTCAAGAGACGGTGGGAGATCTGGTCGGTAGCAAGGCTCGCGATCCTCGAATCGGCCTCGAATAGCTTGCCGGCGAGAACTCGTAACAGTGACGGCCCCAGTTCCGGTGTGCGGAGCATCAGCTGTCCCAGGTCCACCATTGACCACTCCATGACCGCCGCGTCCTCTAGCGCGACAGCGGTTTCCCCCCGGTCGGGGAGGCCAAGCAGGCCTGACTCCCCGAAAAAGGCGTCTTGAGCACAAAAATCGAGGACGGTCTCGCGGCCGCTGCCGGAGACACGGCTCAGTTTGACAGTTCCGTCGACCACGAGGAAGAGGCTATCAGCAGGATCGTGCGCGGAATAGATCGTCTGATCTTTATGAAAATACTGGGGTTTTCGTCGAGGCATGAGGAGCAGCGGGTCATCGCCGATCGACGAAATGGGCAGCGAGTTCATGACAGTAGCCGACATGGTTTAACCTCCGCAGCGGGGGATCGCCCGGTCCCGCGAGGTCGGGCCGGCAATCCTTCCCTAATGGTTAGACTTGTGGGAACCTCGATCGGGTTTCGGCTTTTCGGCCTAGAACGTCAATTTACAGGGATCTAGGAAGGCCGATCAGAGAGGCCGAACAGCGCGGTTGTTAGCCCGACAAGGAAACTCGCCGCGCTGACGGCCGGTGGTGGAAGTAGCTTCGGGGAAGAACAGGGTTCTTGCGGTGTGGGCAGCTCGGAAACAGGTGTCGGTAGGAGTACCGACACGGCAGGCCTGAGGACCTGCGCCACGAAGGCGGTTGTTGCCTTACGTTCGGAGCTCGAATGTTGGGCCTCCGGGGGCTCATCGGAATCATTTGCTGTTTGTGTCCCAGTGCTGTTCCAGAATCTTCAACAGCCGATCGTGAACGTCTGGGGGTAGGGGGTGGCAGTCAACGCTCTGCGAGATCTCAATTGTCCTTCTTGTCTCGTCATACACCACCCAACAGTCCGGGCACTTCCCCAGGTGGGCCTCGACAGAGACCCGCAGTTCCGCATCGAGGTCCCCGTCGATGTACTCCGACAGCTCCTCGAGGAAGCTCTTACAGTTGATTTTGCGTTTGTCTCCCATTTCGACCTAGTTGTCTCTTCAGTTTTTCGCGCAACTGCAAACGAGCCCTAAGGAGCCGAGACTTCACCGCTGAAACAGAGAGGCCCAGCATCTCGGCGGTCTCCTCCGTCGAAAGGCCCTCGATGTCGCGCAGCACCAAGACCGACCCGTAGGCTTCGGACAGGCTATCGATCGCTTTGGTTAGGTATTCGCGGATCTCGAGACGGCCGTAGCGCTCTTCGGGACTCTCCTCCCCGGAGGCTGTCTCCCGCGGCAGCGAGCCGTCCTCGGACTCCAGCTCCTGATCGAGAGAGACGGTCTTGCGCGTCTTCGCCCGCCTCAGCTTCATCAAGGCTTCGTTGACGGCAATGCGCACGAGCCAGGTGTAGAATCTCGAGTTTCCCTGAAATTGATCCAGCCGGGTGTAGGCCTTGAGGAAAGCCTCCTGAAGAACGTCCTCGGCGTCGTGATCGTTCTTGGTGATATGCCGCGCCAAGCGGAAGATCTTGGCGGCATAGCGGTTCACCAGCTCCGTGAAGGCCGCACGATCCCCATTCCTTGACTGGCCGACCAGTTCAGACTCATTAAGGTCCACCGACTCGCTTGGCTGTCGCATGGGCGCGCGTTTCGCTACTCGCGGCTAGCTCGCTAGTTTCTATTGTCCGCTTGGAGAAAGTTGTTAGCAAGCTCACCCCCATTCTGATACCATGGCCCATTGTCCGCGAAGCGAGGTTGTCGGGGTCACGGCCCAGCCTCAAAACCCGCCGAACGACAGCACAGCGCACTCCTGTTGACCTCGCGGCGGTCTAGTCGGCGTTCACGCGGCGGGACGCGGACCTTCGACCCCATAGAGGCTGACCGAAAACGGCATCGGTCGAGCCTACCGCTGCGCGGCCCCAGAAGTGGCGAAATGAAGCATTCCAAAGAGGAGATCCTCTCTCACCCCACTCTGCCCTTCCCAATAGATGAACAAAAAAGTGCGTCCGCGATTCTCGAAAAAATGGCGGGGACAGCCTTTCAAGGGCGGGAGCTAGGCCGCGCATTCCAAGTTTGGAAGCAGATGCTGGCCGATCCGGAATGTACGATCTTGATGGGCCTCTCCGGCGCTATGGTCCCGGCCGGCATGCGACGTTTGGTGGTCTACATGATCGAGAACCGGCTCATCGACGTGCTGGCTTCGACGGGAGCCAACTTCTTTCACGACATTCACGAAACCAAGGGGTTCCACCACTACCAGGGCTCGGCGGATATGGACGACGAAGAGCTCGGCGATCACATGGTGGACCGCATGTACGACGTGCTGGCGGACGAAGTTCGATTTCGTGAGCACGATCTGTGGATCGGCAGCTTTGCCTCGCGGCTCGACCAATCCCGCCCCTACACGACTCGCGAGTTTCTTTACTTGCTAGGCAAAGAGATACTCAAGGATTCGAAAGAGCCCGGCATCGTGGCTACAGCAGCGAAAGCCAAGGTCCCCCTGTTTTGTCCCGCGATCGGTGATAGCTCGATCGGCATTGGCGTCGCCGAGAGCCGGCACCGGGGGGAAAATCGCCTGATGTTCGACATGATGGAGGACGTTCTCGAAATCACCAACGTCGTGGCCGATTCACGCGCCACCGGCGTGATCTACTTCGGCGGGGGCACTCCCAAGAACTACGTTCAGCAGACCGAGGTGGTCGCCATCCTGATGAACAAGGATAAGACCGGGCATCGCTACGGCGTCCAGGTGGTCACCGACGCTCCGCACTGGGGCGGACTCTCCGGCTGCACGTTCGAAGAATCGCAAAGCTGGGGGAAGCTCGCCAAAGGGGCGCCAATGGTCAACTGCCATTGCGACTCCACGATCGCCATGCCGCTGCTGGTCACCGCCCTTTCCGAGCAGACCGATCTCCTCCAACAACGCAAGCCGCCCAGCTTTGACATGGGACCGGTCCTGCGGATCGAACCCGCTGGTTGACCCCGGGCTTCCGTTCGCCGCCGACGCTCCTCCCACGATCACCCGTCTGTGGAATGGCGAGCCACGGAAGGCAGACTTCCGGGCTGGAAGTCTGCCGCGTCCTCCACATCCACTGTCGCAACTCGCCCTTGCACCTGAGATCAGCTACCGTTGCCGACTTGTCGCGCCCTTGGGCATGGAGAGGTCCAGTCCCATTTGGTTGGCGACAAGAAGCTGCATCATCTGGGCGAAATTCGTAGTCGACTTGTCCGTGTCACCGGCGCCGCCCCCTCCCATCACCAAACTGGGGACTTGCCGTTGAGCAAATGCATTCGCCCATAGTTGCTGAGCCTGTACATAGGCTTCGAGTTTTTGCTTTAGGGCGCCGTCGGCCTTCAGGACCAATCGCTTTCGCTCGGCTTCACCCTGCCCCAGCAGAATTTGCTCTTGCTTCTTTTCGGCTGCCGCTTGGCGATCAAGATCGGCGACTTCGAGGCGCTGCCGCGCGCCGACGACGGCTCTGATTTTTTTCTCCTCTTCTTCGTACTTGGCCCGCGCCACGTTCGCCTTGCCTTCGGCCTCGGCCATCAAGGCCTCTTGTTCAGCCTGTTGCGCCTTAGCTCGGGCCGTGGCCACCGCCATCAGGGCGGTTTGTTGGGTGCTGATCTGAGCCCGCACCTTATCGGTGTAATCGAACAGCTTGACCTCGAAGTTCGCCAAAGTGATACCCAAGCCCTCTAGCGGATTGCGCTGATAGACGGGGTTGCCCCCATCGTCCTTTTTGATGATCTTGAAAGTCTTGGTTACCTCCTGCCCGGAAACGGGATCAACTACCTTGCGCGTTTCCTCCGTCGTTTCGTAGAGCCCGTTCTGGACCTGATCCCAGGTCCAGAAAACGAAGTCCGCGCGCTGCTCGGAATAGGATTCTCGAGCCGACATAAGATTGGAGGTCAGACGCAATGCATTCCGCACGACCGGGAGAACGAGCTTCTGTTCCAGGTCTTTGTAGTCCATGTAGCCGTACGTGCTGATTAACGCAATCGCTTGGGGTTCGGAGCTGGGCAGAATAATACGCATGGTTCCCGACACATCGCACAAGGAACCGTCGTTAAAGCGGACCTCGATGCTGTTGTCGGCACTCTCTCCTCCTTCCTTATCTTTGGTGAAGAAGAAGGTCTGTGCCTTCGGCCAGGTTTTTATGTCACTGAACAGCCGCAGCCACATGCCCGGCTCCATCTTGGCCTTCATCGTGCCTGTAACGACCATCTGTCTTATCTGGTAGGTGCCGTTGGCCACGGTCTCAACAAGCCCTTTGCCAAACACCACCGCCACCACTAGGATGGCCCCCAGGGACACGATTCGTATCAGGGGAAGCGCGCTGAAAAGCGCTCTTGCCCCTACACCCACGCGCTTGATTACTTCCGAGCCGACTTTGCCGACCCTTTGAGGGTCAATCCCACCTGTACCTCTTGCTTCCGGTTCGTCAAACATACCCATGATGATTTTCCCCTTTCGCTTGAAATTGGATGGCCATGTATTCGCTGCTTACCCGTTTCGCAAGTGGGGCAACAAAGGTCTTACATGCCCCGTAAGATCAACGATGACGCCAAGAGTTTTTTGCGGAGGCGGCATTACCGACAATTCGGACTGCATCTGTCCCTTCGATCGGTATGCCGTGAACTGTCTTACCTAGTCTTACCTTTCAACACCGCAACGGCATCACCCGGTTGAAATCCGGTCAAGCGAGTGCCGAAGTGGCACACCTGGTCCTTGATCCCGTCGCCGTTCACATCCTCCCCATTCGGATTACAGGACAGCAGACTAGCCTCGTCACCGGAGCGGCCGAAGGTCAGTGAAAGCTGGTCGACCTGACCGGGAGCGTCAAAGGTAGGCGAGGAGAGGATGGCTACCGGTATGTTGCCCCGACTCTTTCGATTGATTGGGTTCTTGTTGCTACCCGGCTTGATGTCGATGCTGACCGGCATGAGGGTGTCCACCAGGGTCTGGAAAGGTAGATCAAACCGGGATCCCGCGAAGTCACAGATGCACACCCACACCCCGGGTGCATTGGGTCTGGAATCGAAGAACGCGTTCCCTCCTGGGTACGAGTCCCCTACGGGTCCCTGGAAGATGCCGCACGCCCCCGCTGACGTGAGGACAAACGCGAACCGGCCCCCCGTATTGAAGGAAACGGGCGTTGAGAAGGCGATGCTTGTAAAAGTCGCACCCGAGAACGGTCCGGCAAAACTCTGCGATGTCAGTACCGCTCCGTTCGGAATCCCATCCGCGACCCCCTGTATCTCAACAATCAGATTCCCAGACGCGCAAGCGACCGGGAGTCTGACCTCCACCAGAAGTCCGGACAATCCTGCTGTGACGACTTGGGCCAGTTTTTGCTGACTGCCTCCACCGATCGCAAGCCCACCAACGCTTGTATCGATCACCGCCTGTTGCTGATCAACTACTGGCGCTGCCCGCAGCCCCACGGCGGCCACGACTAAGGCCAGCACAACCGACCCCGCAAGCGTTTTCCAGTTACTGCCCTGTACAATCCTTGTCGTGTTTGTTTGCTCGCTACTGGCACCGACTAATTCGGCGAAATTGGTCATTTCTGATTTCCTCCTTATTTGCCTTCAAGGACAAAGACGGCAAACGCGGAGAAACGGACCGCGAGAACAAAGTTCCGAAGGACGCGCGCCACCAGCAGGAAACCAGCGTCGCGAGGATGACGACCGCATAGAAAAGAAGGAACCGATTTCCGGTCAGTTCTGCGATCGAGTTGACCATGTCTTCACCTCCTGCCGTTATTCCAGTAATCTTCTAGAGCCGTCGGTTCCAAATCGAGTTATCCACAGCCGCCGCAACCTCCGCAACCGCCACAGCCCCCGTCACCACCACAGCCATCGCCATCGCTGCCGCCGCAACCGCTCAACCAGAAAAAGAAGCCGGATTTCCCTTCCTGGTCCTCGTTCGCCCCTTCCAGCCTTGTTCCTGCTAGATCAAGAGTCGTTGGCCCGTGGTCTTTGGAGAGGTGTCGAACTGCCAGTGCAATCAAGATCCAGACGAGCCCGCTTCCCGGTAATTCCATACCGGCCTCACCGCCTCCACAGCCCGTCAGCACAAGGGCCAACAAAAACATCCCGACGATCGCAGCGGTGAGCCTCTTGACCGAGGACTTCCGAATAATCCAGAACCGCTGGGTGTTCACTCTTTGGTAATGGATGTCCGCGCCAAATCTGATCTTGGGCTTAGGCCAGATGTCGTCCGGAGGGTCTTCGCCGAAGAAGCGGCGGTAGCTTTCCAAGGTTTTTCCGTACCAATCGTTGAACTTCTCTCTTTCCTCACCCCCGCCCTTCGTGGGCCCGTGATGGAGAGGTTTCCCCAGTGCC
The DNA here is from genome assembly GCA_965248205.1 of Bryobacterales bacterium. GTDB lineage: Bacteria > Acidobacteriota > Terriglobia > Bryobacterales > UBA6623. The sequence continues at coordinate 2,103,820 of CBDFIS010000006.1, read as the reverse complement.
TCTTTGCAGAACCTGTTCCAGTAGGAGCGGGTATACAGTAAATGGAGATGCCACCCCTCATCGACCTGATCCGATGGGGTCACCGGATGTCCCGCGGCGACAGCAAGGAAAGAAAACTTGCGGTACTCGCTGATGACGCGAGCCGCGTAGCCCCTCGACCAGCCGTTGTCGCGCGCGAGACGTGAGGCGAACGGGAAAGCCGCGGTGTCATCGTCGAAGCGGAATGCCTTGATCCGTTCGCAGAGATCCTGCTGTTCGGTGGTCATGCTCAAGCTATTGGTCATGCCGCCCCCTTCCTGATTGGCCTCTAAGGAAAAAGACGAGAAAAACCCCGGAAATGAACCGCGAGCAACCGGGGTTCTACCGGCTTTTCCTTCCGTCGGTGCCGCCGCCTCCGGTATACTGTCGTCGGCCTGTGTCGAGGATATGGGCGTCGCCCAGATGGATTGGCGGGCGCTGCGGGCGAACGCTGCCGCGTGTTGAACTCCCACAGTGCCGAAAGCAGGCCGAAAGAGGCTAAGCGATGAACAAGCAGCCAGATTCAGAAACTGATGTAGATCGTTTAGACCAAGCGCTCGCCAAGTACATGGAGGAGGCCGAGGCCTTCAAAGACAGTCTCTCCGAGTTGTGTGCTCTTCAGGCCAAGTACGTTGAGGATCATCTCGACCTGGCACCGCAGCTCCTAAGTCACTTCGAGAACGAAAGTGTTGTCTTATCTGACCTCGGGAGCATCCCTTGTCGCCTGCCCGACTTCGGCCGGTACACGGATATCAAATACCTTGGCCACGGGGGGATGGGTGTCGTCTACAAGGCCTTCGATCAGGAGCTGGATATTTCGCTAGCCCTAAAGATGAGCCTGCCCGGCAATCTGATTACGGCTGAGGAGATGAGGCGTTTCAGCCTCGAAGCGCAAAGCATGGCAAAGTTGAAACATCCCAACATCGTCCGAGTTCACGACGTGGGGGAGCACGAAGGCCGTCCCTTCTTGAGCATGGAATTGGTCGAGGCCCGTAGCCTGGACGAGCATCTGGATCGCTTTACCCATGATCAAAGATCCGCCGCCAAGCTTATGGTGGGCGTCGCCCGTGCCGTGCATCACGCGCACCAGCGCCGCGTTCTGCACCGCGATTTGAAGCCGGCCAACATCCTGTTGGACAAAGACGAAAGTGGAGGGGACAGGCCGTATGTAACCGACTTCGGTCTGGCCAAGCCGATCGGCGCGGACGGATTGCCGGCGGAAGTGGGCGGGACAGTTAGCGCAACGAGCCAGGTGTACCAGACTATCGCCGGCACAGCCAGCTACATGTCGCCTGAACAGGCCGAAGGGAAAGATGTAACGACGTTGAGCGACGTGTACGGGCTCGGGGCGATTTTGTATACGCTGCACACGGGCGAACCTCCGTTTCGAGGCCAGACGGTCGAAGCAACGCTTAAGCGGGTGAAGAATCCGAAGGAGAAACCGAAGCCGCCACGCGAGATTAACCCGCACGTTGACCGCACGCTGGAAGCGATCTCACTCAGGTGTCTGCGGAAGGATCCCCAAGAGCGTTACCGTTCGGCCGAGGGTCTCGCAAAGGACCTCGATCGATGGTTGACCTACCGGCCCACCGAAGCAAGGCCGCTGTGGTTCTGGGAGCGCTCGTGGCTCTGGGGCCGGCGCACCCCGCTCGGAGCGGGTCTCGCCGTTTTGATCTTGGCGTTCCTGACATTGGTGGCCCTGAATATGTACGACCGCTTGCAGGAACCCGGCCGCGCCCAGACGGCCCTTGCCCAGCAAAAAGCAGAGACCTTCCACCTTCGACTGAAGCAGTTAAGCCGAGCGGTCGGGGCCGCCGCTGGGGACCCAAAGGGCAGTGAACTTCTGACGCAACGAGACCTAGCGGGCTTGCAAGCATTCATCGAAGGAACAGGCAACAGCCGTGTCGATCTGAACGGACAATCCCCTTTTGAGAGCTGGTTCATGAGCGACCTGGATGGGAAAATCGTGGCGCGCTGGCCGGCACCGTCGCCGGAGACGGAAGGAAAAGACCTGAGGCGCCGGGACTACTATCAGGGTGCGCTCGGTTTGGCGAAAACGGAAGGCGGAGCACCCGTTTACATCTCGCGAGTGTACAAGGCTTTCTCGGATGACCTCTACAAGTTTGGGATCGCCGCCGCGGTGCGAGACGGCGAAAAGATCGTCGGCGTTCTGGCGGCATCGGTCACCACCAGTCGGCAGATGGGTCTGCCCGAGACGGAGAGCGACGAGTTCACGACCGCTCTTGTGGCCCGAAAAGACCCGTTTTTCGCGCCGGGAGAACCCGCTGCCCCCGCCGACGCGTCGGAATACCTGATCCTGCTGCATCCGGCCTACGAGCGTCGAACACCGCCCGTCTGGGTTCCACAGAAGCAGATCGAGACGATTCGACAGTGCATGGTGGATAATTCCTGCATCACCGACGACTACTACGACCCTGTTGCGTCGTTGAACGAGCAGTACACCGGCCGCTGGATTTACGGCTTCGCTCCGGTGGAAGACTCTGAGTTCATTGTTGTCGTGCAGCGGCGATACAGCCAAGTTATCCCGACGGCGCTCTGGGTCGTGGTTGGGTTTTGCCTCGTGACCCTGCTCTCGGCGGGAGTCGTCAGGTATGTCCTGCCGCGGGCGAGGCAGTACGCATGATGAATGTGGCCCCGGCTACTCCAGGTCGTTCAAGTTCTCGCGCAGATCGTTGAGCCCACGCCGCAGCAGACCGGCCACGCTTGGTTTGCCGCGACCCATTTGTGAAGCGATTTCGGATACCGAGTAACCGTGCAAGTGATGTAGTTCGACAGCGTTCCGTTGGCCTTCAGGAAGAGCTTCCATTGCCTCGGCCACACGGAGCGCCCTTTCGCGTCGCCCCGCGTACTGGCTCGGAGACGTTTGGTCCGCTGCCACGTTTTCAAAACGCCCAGCCGACTCGTCCACCGCATCGTGAATCGACCGCTCCCTAGCGGCATCACGCTTCTGGCGAGCGAAATGACGAACGGCATCGGTTAGTTTGTTCTTCAGAATCTTTCGCAGCCATCCTTCGAGCTCCGCTTCGCTGGTACCCCGAAACTGGTCCCGCGCGATGTGCGCCTGCAATAGGACCTCTTGCACCACGTCGGAACTACCCACTTTGTGGGCGACCGGTCCGAGCCTCCGAAGGCTCATCCGGGCGACTACGATTAGGTAACTGCGATACCGCTCCGGCCGGAGCCGGTCCGTCATTTCGCCTGTCATCGTGCGCCTCTACGATATCAAGACGGCAAACGCTGGGAAACACCGCGGTCTTCCTGGAAATTCAGTGTTGCCGGGGGAGGTTCTTCCTGATTTACACAGAGGATCGGATCTGGGAGGCGGAGATGGGGCATGCGTGCGGCACCGTCGGTTCCCCCGAAACCGGAGTTCACAGAATGACTCTAAGCGCCTTGGTGACCCTCGTCATCGCCGTTCACAGCCGAACTGGGGGAGGGCTCCGGCTGCTTCGCGGAAGCTGCTTGTGACCAGCGCTCCAAAACACTCTTGAGTTTCGTTAGTTGAATCGGCTTCGCTAGGTAGTCGTCCATTCCCGCCTGCAGGCATTTCTCGCGGTCGCCGCGCATGGCGTTGGCGGTCACGGCGACGATGTTCGTATGGCGCTCGCCGGCCTCCAGACGCCGGATTTCCTCCGTCGCCTGATAGCCATCCATTTCGGGCATCTGGCAATCCATCAGAACGAGGTCGTAGCGCCCGCTTCGGACTCTGTCGACCGCATCAAGTCCGTTCTCGACCACATCGGCCCGGTACCCGATCTTTCCGAGCAGGCGTACGGCGAGCATTTGGTTGACAGAGTTGTCCTCAACGAGCAGAATACTCCGCTGGCTGGTTGAGGAGCCGGCCTGGGGGGTCTTTTTCACAGCTTGTTGCGGTTCGGATCCCTCCACCACTTCGGTAGGAGCGAAGACGCCGGTGAGTGCGTCCAGAAGGCGGTTGCGAAGGAAGGGTTTCGATAGAACAGAGGTGACTCCAGCCAGGCGAGCCATCGATGGATCCAGCCTGTCGCCGAAAGGGCGCAGCAATACTACAGGTGTGCAGGCCAGAGTCTGGTCAGAATGCATCGTTCGAGCCAGTTCGAGGCCCTTAACATCCTCCAGCTCATCATCAACAACAGCCAAATCGTAGGGGACGCCGCTTTCGGCCTTCTTATAGAGCAGAGCCAGCGCGCGGTTTCCGCTCGTCGCTAGCGTGGGCCGCAATCTCCAGCTCTTCAGGTAGTACTGCATGACTTCGGAGTTGGCAGGGTGATGATCGACAACGAGCACGCGTCGACCGGCGAGCTCGGGCGCCGGCACTAGACGGGCCTGCGCTTGGCCTTGGGTTCCTCCCAGCTCGATCGTGAACCAAAAAGTGGAGCCACTTCCCAGCGAACTCTCGACGCCGATCTGCCCCCCCATTCCTTCTACAAGCTGCTTCGAAATGGCCAGACCCAGGCCCGTTCCCCCGTACCTGCGAGTGGTGGTGCTATCGGCTTGGACGAACGGTCGGAAAAGAGCTTTTTGGGCCTCGGGAGCAATGCCGACACCAGTGTCACGGACACTGAACTGAACTGCGGCGGCCCCGCCAGGTTGGGTTTTGTGCTCGGCCCTCAAAGCAACCGAGCCATTGTCAGTGAACTTGACGGCGTTTCCGATCAGATTGACCAGCACTTGCCGCAGCCGGCCGGGGTCTCCCTGGGCCCGGCGGGGCACACTGTCTTCAATCAGGATGACGAGCTCGATGCCCTTTGACTTGGCTCGCTCGGCAAGGAGCTCGACGCCTTGACCAGCCACTTCGTGGAGATCAAATTCCACCGACTCGAATGTCAACTTGCCTGCTTCAATCTTGGAGAAGTCAAGGATATCGCTGAGCAACGCCAGCAGGGATTCAGCGCAGACACACACGGTGCGGGCGTACTCCTGCTGCTCGGCGTTGAGATCAGTTTCCAGCAAGAGGTTAGCCATTCCGATGAGACCGTTCATCGGCGTTCGGATTTCGTGGCTCATCGTCGCCAAGAACTGGCTCTTGAGGCGGGCCGACTCCAGTCCTGCGTCCCGCGCATCCGCCAACTGGCGCCCGGCTCGTGCTCGCTCAATCGCGTAGCGCAACGCACGGGCGAGTGAATCCCTGTTCACCTGTTTTTTTACCAGGTAGTCCTGCGCACCCTGTTGGATGAGCCTAAGACCCATCTCCTCGTCGTCAACCCCGGTTAAAAGCACGATGGGTAAGGACCCGGCAGCGGCTTGCACACTCTGGAAGGTCTCCGGTCCCTGTGAGTCAGGCAGCATGAGATCAAGTAGAACCACATCGACTGGCTGCGGTGCGCCGAGAAGCTCGATCCCTTGGGCGAGGCAGTCCGCACAGATGATCTCTACCGGACCCAGGAAAGTGCCGGCCAGGAATCCTCGGATGGCTGCCCGGAACGTAGCGCTATCTTCGACGAGAAGGACGCGAACAGGTTGGTCGCTCATCGTTTGGTTGCCCGGCGGAGGAAGGGCAAAGGGCGGGTCTCGGATTCGGGTTGTCCCTGTGCCGCAGTCGCATGCATCCGTAGGACCTCTATATCGCCACGCCCAAATTGGCCCGAGGGCCGGTTCGCCTTAACGGCGGTTTCCTAATAAGTAGTATCGACCGATGCCAGCTTTTTGTAAGGCAGGCGGGACCAGGATTGGTGAACGGGTCGCGCCTTGCTACCCCGACAGTGAGCGGCTCGCCCGACGACGGGAACCCGATCGGGGACTTAAGTGCTACCGATTCAAGTTCTTGCCGGCATAGCAGAGACGTCAGATCTGCCTCATGACCAAATACGCCACCGGCACGAGCATCATCACCGAGGCAACCCACAGCGTCAGGGTAATCCACCCTTTCGGGAGGATCTTCTTCGGCATATGGACGTAGCGCAAATACAAGGTCGCAAAGCCGATGATCGGCAGCATCACCGACTGCGCCACGCCGGTGATCTTCGTCATCACTACCGGCTCTCTTACCAGAAAAAAGAGCAGTGTCGGGATCAATGCTAACGGGATCACGGAGATACGGGTGACCTTGAGCCGCATAGCGTAGTCGCTCTTGTCGTAGAGACCGACCAGCCCGGCGAGGTCCGCAATTCCGCGACTGAAGGAAGCAATGACAGCGAAAAGCGTTGAATAGGTCGCCGCCAGCGCCCCGACCAAGAAGACGTACAGCGACCAGGGGCCCAGCGTTTCGGTATACATGTTGGAAAGGATCTTGACCATTTCGGATCCGTGAGGAACGATGCCCATGCCGTGGAGTATGCCGGCGCCGAGCAGGTAAAACGCTACCGTTGCCAAGGTGTAGATCACCATGCAATTTAGAACATCGACTCCCATCACTCGTATCCAACCCTGCGCCCGCTGCCGCCATGCGTCGCCGGTATCTCGCGGACCCGTGAAACGCGCATAACCCTTCTCGAGGCACCAGTACGGATAGGCGGCCAGCTCGGTGGCCGCCATGCCGGTAATGCCGAACGCCGCCACCGCGGTAATAAAACCTTCCTCCGGCAACCGGAACGATAGGCCGTCGACAATGCTAGCCCAAGAGAAATACTGAGGCCTCTTGAACAGCAAAGCAACACCGCCCACCGTCAGAACGCTGAAGAGAATCGTCAGGGCCATGGACACTTTTTCTACCAGTCCGTAGCGGCCCAAACCTACCAGCACAACCGTCCCGAAACCGATGACCCAAACCCACCCGCTAAGAGCCATGATGGGGAACAAGCGGTTGAGGATTTCCGCCATGGCGCCCAACATGCCACCCATCGAAAACATCGTGAGGACGATCAGCAACAGCCAGAGCCAAACGACCCACGACACGAGAAACCGTGGTCCCGGGGTGCGGTCAAATGCTTCCAAAGCGGTCTCACCGGTTGCGATTGTGTAGCGGCCGAGCTCGTTCTGCACGACCACTTTGACGATGCAGCTCAGCAGAATCAGCCAAAGCAAGGTGTAGCCGACTTCCGCGCCCAGCACGGGCGTGGCTACCAACTCTCCCGGCCCAACGACTGAGCCGGCGAGGATCAGACCGGGCCCGATCTGGCGGAAGGTAGCGGCGAACTTTCTTGGAGGGGTTTGGGTGTGCTCGGGATCCAGGCGGTAAGGATCTTGTGGAATGTCGTCTCGCATGGAAGCACCGCATCGTAGCGGAGTCCGACGGCGAAGTTCAAGCCGAGGGGCGCGAAACAGTTGATGCCGGGAGCGGAGGGACAATTACAAAAAGGGTGATTTGTTGAGACGGCGTGACGGGGAGACGTTGTTGGCGTCCGTTTGAGCAGGTTTGAGCAGGTTTTCGCTACAATTCCTGTCCACAGACCAAGGACCCCCTTGTCTATTTCGAGCATACACTACGGGATCCAGGGTTTCGGGGCTGGGGGTGCCTATGTTGTTGATTTTGTTGAGTTGGAAATCTGTGACTGATGGAGTCGTATCAGTAATTTTCGGGCTTTTCCAAAGAAACGTGACAAGACGTTCATCGGCAGAATCGAACGCGGTTTTGATTTTCTCGGCTACTGCTTACGCCGGGCACTCTGACGTTAGCGCGGCAGACAGTTGAGAACTTTCTGGAGCGTACGCTTCGGCTTTATGAGCAAGAGCTATGGGAGCCTAGTCGCTCGCCACGGCTTGAAACGTACGTCGCCGGGCTGGAGACGCTGGACCACGGCGGGTTTGGGTGGCTGCCCACTACCAGGCGTTGGGCTTGCCGACGCCGCTCAGGTCGCGATCGCTGAGATGGCGAAAGGAGTAGGAGAGGGCTATACTGGGCGACGGATAAAGCAATGGGTACCGTCAGATACTTTGACGCCGACGACGTACGCGATGGCGAGTATGGCCCCGCACTTCAGCGGCTAGCGGATGAGCTCCGCGGTGACGTGGTGGTCGCGCAACGCGCACTCGATGGGCATCGCGCGAAGCCGAAGCGCGGGGATCTCTTCTGGTTTGAATTGTATGAGGGTCAGGGCAGGGCCGTCGGGGACCTGTCCTCGGGGGGCGGGGAAAGCGTGCTGCTCGCGGTCACCGAAGACCCTGGCCACGAGGGGATGGGATGGTCACATTTTGGGTGGGATCCCAATGGCTTGGCGGGGGCGGAACTCGGGGCCGAATTGCGTAAGCCCTCCGTGGCGGCAACCGGATTCCTTCGGGATCTCAAGGATGCATCAGTGGGCGCCGTGGTTGGGGCGGAGGGACCCCACGTGGTTTGGGTCGCATTCACCGATATTCGGGCCAGCGGGTGGCCCCGGAGCCTGTGGTCCTTAATTTCCTTAGTCGGCCTGTTTCTCAAGGGCTTCGGGACCAGCCCAGACGATTTGGCGCTACCTCCAGAGGTGCGGCGCCTCCGAAGCCTCAAGTTTCTCATGCTGAGCGGAAATCGATTGCGGTCCCTCCCCCCAGAAATCGGGGAACTCCGAGAACTGCAGGCTCTCGACCTGACGGGTAACGAGTTAAGGGAGCTGCCGTCTACGATGCGTCAGCTGGAGAACCTGAGGCAGTTGTCCCTGCATGGAAATCATGCGCTGGACATCCCCGCGGAAATTCTTGGACCCCCTACCAGCGAGGGAGGCGGCCGTGCGAACGCCGCTGACATCCTCGACTACTACTTCCGTACGCGCGAGGGCGCTCGTCCTCTCAACGAAGCCAAGCTCATCCTCGTCGGCCGTGGCGGCGTTGGCAAGACCACTCTAATCCATCGCCTGACGACGGACAAGTTCAGCAGACCCAAGAAAACCGAGGGCATCAACATCAATGAATGGCCGCTTTCGTTGAGCCGCAAAGAGAAAGTTCAGCTCAATGTTTGGGACTTCGGGGGGCAGGAGATCATGCACTCCACCCACCAGTTCTTTCTCACCGAGCGCAGCCTCTACCTGTTGGTGCTGAGCGGACGTGAAGGCCACGAGGACGAGGACGCCGAATACTGGCTCAAACTGATCCAAAGCTTTGGCGGCGATTCACCTGTCATCGTCGTTCTGAACAAGCAGGGTGAGCATCCGTTCGACGTGAACCGTGGCGGCCTTCTGCAAAAGTATCCTAACGTCAAGGGCTTCGTCGCCACGGAATGCAAGAACGGCTACGGGATTGGCGAGCTACGCAAAACCATCAAACACGAGACCGACGGCCTTGAAGGGCTACGAGCCAAGTTTCCGGCTCAGTGGTTCCGCATCAAGGACCGCCTGGGGGGTATGGAGGAGAACTACCTCACGTTTGAGAGGTATCGGGAGATCTGCGGTGAACTTGGAGAGGAAAAGAGCACTGCCCAGGAGAATCTTGCCGGGTACCTTCACACGCTCGGCATCGCGCTGAACTATTGTGACGACCAGCGCCTGAGCCACCTGCACGTGCTCAACCCCCGTTGGGTCGTCGAGGGGATTTACCGCATCATCAATGCGCGAACGCTCGCGGAACGCCACGGCGAGTTACACGGAGGCGACCTCAAAAACATTCTGCCCTCAAAGGCCTATCCGAGAGAGATGCACGGCTATCTCATAGACCTGATGAAGAAGTTCGAGCTGTGCTTCAGTCTCCCGGAGGGAGGGCACTTTCTCGTGCCCGACTTGCTGAAGAAAGAGCAGGCGGAGGCCGCAAGGGGTTTCAAGGAGGAAGAGTGCCTCCACTTTCGATATGACTACGGAGCGACGCCGATCCCGGAGGGGTTGCTGCCGCGTTTTATCGTTCGGACGCACGCTCTCAGTCGCGAATTGCCCCGCTGGCTAACCGGTGTTGTGCTGGAGTTCGAGGGCAATCAAGCTCTCGTCCGTGCCGATCGAGCGGACAAGAAGGTATTCATCTGGATCAGCGGCCCGCCGCCGGGCCGAAGGCGCTTGCTGGCAATCATCCGCTCCGACTTCGACCGCATTCACTCCGACATCAAACAGCTCAAGCCGACGGAGTTGGTCGCGGTGCCGGATCATCCCGACGTGACGGTGAAGTACCAAGATTTACTGGCCTGTGAAAACTCAGGTGCGCCGACTATACAGGTCAACTTGGAAGGGCGAATGGAAAACATGGCCGTCGCCAAGCTCTTGAGCAGCGTGGATGTCAAGCGAGTGAAGGGCATTGCCGTGCCCCTATTCATCAGCTACGCGCACAAGGACGAGCGCTTCCGCGAAGAACTAGAGGCGCACCTCAAGTTACTTCATCGGCAAGGTCTGATCGAGGTGTGGCACGACCGCAGGATCGTTCCAGGGGAACCTTGGCCTGAGGAGATCGACGAGAACCTTGAACGAGCGGGGATCATTCTGCTGCTGATCAGCGCGGACTTCATCAACTCGGACTACTGCTGGGAGAAAGAACGCGTGAGAGCGCTAGAGCTTCGCCGCAAGAAAAAGGCTGAAGTCATTCCCGTGGTTGTGCGTAACGTGCATTGGAATCCTAGCGATCTAGCCGGTTTGCAGGCAGTACCGAAGGACGCAAAGCCCATCGATGAGTGGGACAAGCCCGACAAAGCGTGGAGCACCGTGGCGGCGGAGATCGAAAAGGTCGCTCGAAAACAATCACAGGCGAAGAGAGCGCGGGCGCGGTGAGGGCACTATCGGCAGTGGGCCTCGCAGCGTCCTGCTAGATCGTCGCTAGTCGGCAAGTCCTTACCTAGCTTACTTGGGAATCCCATAAGAGCTCGCGCGCACCTGCTGGTCCCAGCCCGCCCGGGAGCACGTGTCCCACTACCCTGAAGAGCAAGCCTCGTCCGTGCCATTCATGAGTTAGGCACATACCTTCTAACGTGCACGTCCCACCAAAGGCACATAGTAGTGGCCAATACGACCGCCATCTGTGCTTTGAACGGCTCTTGGCACCCGGGATGATTCGAAGCGATCGTGTTCATTCAGAAGGGGTGGGCACGGCGGTCTGCCTCTCGCGCAGGAAACTCGCGTCCCGATTACCTGCTCTATCTTGCCGGCGCTTCGGTCGTAAGTGGGAAATACTGGCGATACTTTTCCGGCAGACGGATGGTTCTGCCTTCCCGATCGCAGACGATATGGAGAGTTTCACCTGTCGCCAGTAAGCGGTCTTCGGTGTCCCGTCTCATCTCATAGGCGAATCGCAGCGTGCGAGATCGCGCTTCCTTGACCCACGTCGTGATCCGCACTTCGTCGTCGAAACGGGCGGGGGCCAGGTAGCGGCACCGCGCCTCGGTGACGGCTAGGATCGCGTCGTCCTCCCTTTCCATATCGCGGTACTCGAACCCAACCTGGCTGCAGTAGGCGACACGGCCCACCTCCATCCAGACCAGGTAGTTCGCATAATAGACGACGCCCATCTGATCGGTCTCGGCGTAGCGAACACGGACGCGTGTCTCGACCTTGCGCATCGTCCCAGTATAGGTAAGTCCTAGCCTGCAATTGTCACGAGGGTTAGAATGGTCCGCGTTGGGCGAACTCGCAATGTCGCCAGCTTGCTGGACACAGCCAGACAGAGCCACGGGCGTTAGCCTGCGGTCCCGCGTCCTGACCGCTCACTCGCGTTCGCGGCTCCGATTCGCTCGTCGCGAGGGTGTGCGAGCCCAGCTAATCTACACTGGGTCGGACGCGCTCCAGGGTTCCCGGTATTCCTTCGTGGCCCGCTTTGGACTGCCGCCTCAAGAAAGTCGCCGGTTGAAGCCTCACACCCGCGTGGCTCGATGTGAGATTCTTTCTGAAAAGGGGTTGGCAGGTTCGAAAGATGAGCGTGAATTCAAGCGACGGTGTTCTCGGCGCGGGTCGGTACTTACAATTGCGCCGGCGACGTAGCTGGGAGTTTGTCGAACGCAAGGGCGTTACTGAAGTCGCCGTGCTGGTGGCTGTTACGGTCGAGCACGAGGCCGTACTGGTCGAGCAATACCGCGAGCCCGTTCAAGCCAAGATGATTGAGTGGCCCGCCGGACTCGTCGGTGACGAAGAGGCGTCCGATAGCGAGACGATGCTGGAGGCCGCCGGCCGCGAGTTGGAAGAGGAAACCGGGTTTCGCGCCCGACGATTCGACGTCCTGGCGACGGGTCCGTCCTCAGGCGGGCTAACCTCGGAGATCGTTACCTTTCTGCGGCCGAGCGGCCTTGAGCGGGTCGGAGAAGGCGGAGGCGTCGGGGGCGAGAACATCCGTGTCCATCTGGTTCCTTTGTCGCAGGTTGATTCCTGGCTTTCCCGACGGGCCGGGGAAGGTTTCTTGATCGACCCCAAAGTCTATACGGGGCTGTATTTCCTGTCGAAGGAGTGACAGAACTGGCTACTCTGCTGTCCTAACCACGTACGCGGTGGATGACGCGAAAGGCCCGGCGGCCAACGCTCGCGGCAACAGTTCATGTACATCGCCCAGCGAACAGTATGCCGGCAATCGGGCGCGATGAATCGCGCCCCTACATCCCTGACGACGGGCATTTGGTCCCACTCCCGCCGGTCGTGGTGAGAAAAGCAGGCTATCCCCCGGGGATCTGAGCCAACGGTCCCGCCGACCCCGTCTTCTTCTCTTCGACCTCCGCTTCGAGAGCCGCGACGCGCTCGCTCAAACTCGTGATCATTTGGCCCACCGGGTCGGGCAGATGTCCGTGTTCGAGCATCTCTTCTTCTTCCTTCGACACAGCGACCCCTTTGACGGCGACTACGCGACCGGGGATCCCAACGACAGTCGAGTGCGGCTCGACCGGTCGAACAACGACAGATCCCGCGCCTACCCGGACCCAGTCTCCGACGTCAATGTCGCCCAAGATCTTTGCCCCTGAGCCAATCACGACGTGGTTGCCCAGCGTGGGATGACGTTTTGCTTTCTCATGGCCGGTTCCGCCTAGCGTCACCCCTTGGTAGAGGAGAACGTCGTCGCCGACTACCGTCGTTTCACCGATCACGACCCCCATGCCGTGGTCGATGAAGAACCGTCTCCCGAGGGAGGCGCCCGGGTGGATCTCGATCCCCGTCATCCAGCGAGAAAAATGAGAGAGCAGCCGCGCGATCACGTAGAGACGCCAGCGATAAAACCGATGCGCAATTCGATGCAGCAAGATCGCGTGCACGCCGGGATAGCAGAGCAAGACTTCGAGCGTGTTCTTGGCGGCCGGGTCCTGCCTGAATACGGTTTCGATTTGTTCTCTGACGGCCTTGAGCATAAGGCCTCCCAATTTTGGCAATTCGTAAGGTTGACTGTTTTGGTCTATACGCTCGGGCGACCCTAAAAGCACACTGGATACGACTTAGTAAGCGGGAACGCAGTTTGCGAATCAGGCGATCCGGGAAACGGATCGGGACGGGATAGCCGGCTCTAAGCCGGCTCGCTACAGCAGCATTTGAGTTGGCAGGTCACGGCGGAACTGTACTTTGATGCTAGGCCATGAAGGAAGGGATGTCAAATGTTCGAATGGCTGGTTTGACGGAATCGCAGGTCGGGACAGGCTGCCCCCGAGGTCGGCTAAACTGCGCCGGCCCTTTGGTGGAGACCCAGCTTCCGTGACAGCTGCTTCCCAGCCGCTTTGATCGCGATCTGGCTGACCACGGTCGGCCGATAGATCGTAGACGAGTAATGTCCGCATTCGTGGGTGCAGAAGCAACCATGTGCGGCCTCGTCGGCTATCCGGGAGGCATTTTCGTTGAACCACAGCTTGCGGAAGTCGTAATCGACATCCCGCAGGTTGCCGAGGCTGCTGTTCTTGATTTCGCATTCCACGACGTCGCCGTTGCTGTAAATGACGCAGGCCAGCCGGCCGGAGACGCACGAGAACTGCGGTTTTCCCTCCGTGGCCGTTCGCGCGACGCTACTCCGTACGTGCTGGTCAAGAAGGTGATTTCCGGCACCATAGGCGCTAAGTCCGCTCCGCTGGAGGCGGCCTTGAGAGAAGTCGGCCTCCATTCGTTTGACAAGCTTTTCGTAAATCGCGGGGTCTAGGTCGGTCTGTGCCGGATCGAGAGGGTTGCCGCGACAATAGTTGAACGAGACGCCGTCGGGATCGAAGCGGCGCTTCAGTTCTTCGTAGATGTCGAAGATCTCGTCCTGGTTCTCTTTCATCAGGGTCGTCAGGGTATGAACGATCAGGTTAGGGAAGCGCCTGCGAATTGGTCGAATGGCTTCGAGGGTCCGAAGCATCCGCTGGTACGCGTTTTTCTTGCCGCGAATGAAATCATGCTTCTGCTCGTCGGTGTGATCGACGCTGAGGTTGAGATGAAACCTCATTCGGGGCGCACCGGCCAAGGTCTTCTCTAGGACGTCAACGGTTCGCTCGGTATGTTGACCGTTCGTTGGCACATAGAGGTTAGCCACGTGGTTCGTACGCTCTGCTGCCAGGAAAATGTCCGCTAAGTCAGGCCGCAGGAAAGGTTCGCCTCCACCAATGAAGAGGTTGTAGATCTCGTCCATCGAGTTGAGCGTTTGCTCGAACTCCTCTAGTTGGAAGTCGCGGTTGGGTGCAGGGTTGAGTTCGTCCCAGTAATAGCAGTGAATGCACTTCTCGTCGCAGCGGGTCGTGACGTAGAGGGTAACGAACGGCGGCGTGATGCGCCCGCCGAAGGCCGTCCGGCACTTGGTCTTCAGCAGGTGAGCCGCGAAGGACCTTGGCTTAGCGGATTTGGCGCTGCTGCTCACGGTGCGACTGCCCTTAAGAGACCGACTCCTCAGAATAGCCCGCCGGTCGGGGAGATGCTAGGCGTAGCACCCCACTTGGCTAACAATCGGGGCCGCTGAATTCAGACATCTAGAAATTACGAACCCGTTCTCTCGGTAGAATTTGCCTGCGTCTCGAAACCGGAAGCCCGCGGTTCTTTGGGCGAAATCCCAAGCGCTTTCATCTTGCGGTAAAGATGGCTGCGCTCGAGGCCTAGCGCGGAGGCGGTACGGCTGATGTTGCCGTTCCAATCCGCGAGGGTTTTGAGGACGTACTCGCGTTCGTAGGCCTTGCGAGCTTCCTCGAGGCTGGGGAACTGCTGCATGTACGTTCTATTGCCGGGAAGCGCGTCTCTGCCGGACGGCAGGGGCAGATGTTCGACGCCGATGCGGACCTGGCGGGTCATGATCACGATTCGCTCCATCAGGTTCCGAAGCTCGCGCACGTTGCCCGGCCAGCTATAGGCTGCCAGCGCTTGATAGGCTTCCGGCGCGGGACGTTTGGGCTTGCGACCGTAAGCGAAAGCGAACTCATTGAGAAAATAGTCCGCCAACACCGGGACGTCTTCGGCGCGCTCGCGCAAGGGAGGCACGTAGAAAGGGACGACGTTCAGCCTGTAGAAAAGATCTTCGCGGAAGTTGCCGTGTGCGATCTCCGCCTGAAGAGTTTTGTTGGTAGCCGCGATGACGCGCACATCAACCTGGACTGTTTTGCCTGAACCGACCGGCTCGAAACGCTGTTCTTCCAGCACGCGCAGGACCTTGGCTTGCGTGTTCAGGCTCATGTCACCGACTTCGTCGAGAAAAAGCGTGCCCTCATCAGCCTTTTGAAACTTTCCGATTTTGTCCTCGTGCGCCCCGGTGAAAGAGCCCTTCACGTGCCCAAACAACTCGCTCTCGATGAGCTCTTCCGGGATGGCGGCGCAATTGACTTCCACGAAAGTCCCTTTGGCACGCTGGCTTTGCGAGTGAATCGCTCGGGCGATCAGCTCTTTGCCGGTCCCGCTTTCGCCGTAGATCAGCACCCGGCCGTTGGTTGGCGCCATCAAAGCTAATTGCTGGCGCAATGCCTTCATCGGTACGCTATCGCCGATAATGTCGAGTCCGGAGCCGGTACGCTCCCGAAGAGTCTGGTTTTCGATCACCAGGCGGCGGTGATCGAGTGCGTTCTTGACGGCCACCGTTACCTTGTCGAGGGAGAGCGGTTTTTCCAGGAAATCCAGTGCGCCCAGCTTGGTGGCTCTGACGGCCGTTTCGATCGTGCCGTGTCCGGAAATGACAACTACAACCGGACGCTGACTGGGGTCGAGAGATTGAATCTGCTCAAGCGTTGCGAGACCGTCGATCGTGGGCAGCCATATGTCGAGTAAGACGACATGGTGGGTCTTTTCCGCCAGGTGGTCAAGGCATTCCTCGCCGGTCCCGACAGCCGCCGCTTCATAGCCCTCGTCTTCCAAGATCCCCAACAACGATTCGCGGATTCCCGGCTCGTCATCGACGACGAGAACCCTGCCCTTCTTCACGCGTCCACTCCTGTCGCAACCCTCGCCCGGCTTTCAGCGGTCGCAACTTCAATGATGAAGCGACTCCCCGTGGGGCGATTGTCTTCGACGCGAATCGCGGCTTCGTGATCGTTGAGGATGCGATTGGCTATCGCCAGCCCCAATCCAGTACCGCGTTTCTTGGTCGAAAAGTAAGGCAGGAAGAGCTTTTCTTTGTCTTCGGCGGAGATACCACTCCCCGAATCCGCCACCACGAGCTGGACGCTATCGGGAAGCGGTCCGGGCGCTGTCGAGATCAGGATTTCGCGCACCCACGAATCCTTGACTGCTTCGGCGGCGTTGTCAATCAGGTTAACGACCACTCGTTTGAACTGTTGCGGGTCGATAAGAACTTCGGCTAGGCCGGACCCCAGCTCCCTGCGCAGCCCGACTCCGTCGAGGCGCCCCTGGAAAACGTCGATCGCTTCCTCGACGACGCTGTTAAGATCGGCGCGCGTCAGCTGGGCCGTAGGGAAGCGGGAGAACTGAGCGAATTCGTCCACCAGGTCTCGCAGGGCTTCCACTTCGCGGGCGATCGTGGCGGCACATTTTTCGAACTGCTCCTGGATCTTCCGGCGGTCATCGGCTACGGCCGCTGTTTCGAGGCGATCCAACAAGCGGCTCATGCGTTCGGCGGAGAGCGCGATCGGAGTAAGCGGATTCTTGATTTCGTGGGCCACCCGACGGGCGACTTCATTCCAGGCGGCGGACTTTTGCGCCCGCAACAACTCGGTCGTGTCCTCTAGGACGATGACGAATCCCGGCTCGTCACGTTGCTGTTCTCGTTCTCTCTCGAGCGCGGAGACGGTTACCGCGAGGTGCAGGATCTGTCCTTCATGCTTGACGGTGAACTCGCCGCCTGCTAACCCGATTCGCTGAGCGCGATTCATCATATAAGCGAGTTCAGCGCGGTCTTCTTCCGAGAAAAGATCGGCCACATGTTTCGCTTTTTCGACCGTCTCAGCGGGGAAGATCTGGCGCAGCGAGGAATTCACCTTTCGGATCTCGCCGTCCGCGGACACAGACACCACTCCGGGAGTAATGCTTTCCAGAATCGCCTCGATAAAGCGCCGGCGATCGTCCAGCTCGGCGTTGGCCTGGGCAAGACCCTGGTTGCTTTCTTCGAGTTGATGGGTCTTCGATTCCAACTGCTGCGTCATGTGATTGAAGGAATGAACAAGCGCCGCCAACTCGTCGATCGCGGGCGTGTGAACTCGGTAGTCCAAGTGGCCGCTCGAAAGTTGTCCCGTGGCTTGGACCAGCGCCTCGATCGGCACGATGATCTGTTTGGAGAGGAACAAGGCCAGCCATGTCGCCACAAAAATGACGAAGATCGCGATCAGACCGAGCAGACCCGAATAGAAATAGCGATAGCGACGATTTTCGCCGTGGCGGCTACTATAGGTTCGGTATTGCTGCTGCACGGCGGCACGGCCGGCCACCACATCGGGCGGGATTTGCTGCACGACGACGACGGCGCCGAGTTCTCGCGCTCCGGATCGAACGGGAACTCGGGCATAGACGTAGTCTTCCCCTACGGCGAGGCCTGAGGCGATCTTGCCTCCCAACGCCTCCCGCCGAACCGCAGCCAGCACTCCTTCCTCGCCGAACTCGACAAACGCTTTTTCCTCACCCGGTCGCAGTAGTGCTACATACTGGAAATCGCCTCCCTCAATGAGTTGCCGGATCGCGGTCTTGAGCCGGGCGCTCGATCCGCGGCCGTCGAGCATAGCCGCCACGTCCGGGAGCGAGCCGATCCATCGCGCGTCCGTCTCGGCCTTCCGTCTCAGGACGTCGTTCAACTCGCGGGCAACCTCCAAGGAGTTGTCCAGAATCTGTGTGGTCGGCCAACTAAACCATTTGTCGAGCGTTCGATTCAAGAAGTAGAAAGAAAAGACCACCAGGCAGACCACCGGCAAGATCGACAAGCCCAGCGCGCCGACCACCAGTTTGGTTTTGATTTTCGAACCCAAGCGGTTCACGCGCCGTTCGATGTAGAGTTTCAAGAGACTGCGGAAAACCATGAACCCCAGCGCGAACAAGCCCAGCCCTATGAGCATGGAAATTCCCCACAACACGACCGTTTCCGCCGGCCGGCCGGGGAGGAAAGCCTCGAACGTGAACGAAGTTTGCCAAAAGGCGAGTACGATAAGAACCAGCAGCAGAAGGATCGATGCGATCAGGGAAACTTGGTGACGCTTGTTTTCCACGGCTGGAGAACCGGAAAGGAGGGTTGAGCTTTGTTGCTCGAATTGGGCCTTATTATATCAGAAGGATTTCCCGTTTTAGCCGGCGAAAACTGCGTGGCATACGCATTACTGCCTGTCCAGTCTGCTTCTTAGACCCTGGCACTGGACTCCGCGTGGATGGGCCTGTAGAGTGGGTCGAGGGCGGTTTCAAACACCCCAGATGAACCAGGGACCCCCAACGTCCGCCGCAAACAAGGAATCGTCCCTGTATTCGGCTCAACCGGCAACCCAGCCCGCCTCTTCGACTAGAAGGATCCTCGACGTCGGATGTGGGCGCAACAAGCACCCCGGCGCGATCGGGATGGACCACAATCCCGACACGGACGCCGACGTCATCCACGACCTGGGAGACATCCCCTATCCCTTCGCTGACGACGAGTTCGACGAGGTCGTCGGCAACCACGTGGTCGAGCATGTGCCCGACGTGAGCGCGTTTATCTCCGAGCTCTATCGGGTAACGAAACCAGGCGGTCGGATACGTCTCCTGGCGCCGCACTATACGAACCCTGACTGGGCCTGCGACGTCACCCACCGCAACCCCCTCAACTGCTACTCGTTCCAGAATTTCATTCCTGATCGCCAGCTATTTCCGTTCTATACCGAAGTGCGGTTGGCGCCCCTTCGCACGCACGTCTCACTAGCGAACCTTTGGCGATTGCTGGGAATTGAGTTGCTCGTGAACCTTGACCAAAAGTGGCCGGCCCTGCGTTTCACCAGAAAGTTTTGGGAGCACTACCTGAGCTACGTCTTCCGGGGCAAAGAGCTTCGCTTTGAGTTTGAAGTCGTGAAAAAGGCTTGATCGACCATTGGACGCCGTATTTACTTGCTGTGCGAATGGGGCTGTAGCTTCGTGGTCATCGGGAAAGTGCTGAGATATCGCTCATAACGCTGTCCCCTTTCTAGCTGGCTTTAAGCCGTTCGGCGCACTCCGTTCCAAATGCGGAGGACGAGCGAGCGATACGAGCCGGTTCGGCCTTCCCGATTGCCCCCGCGAGCCGAAGAAACGGGTCGGATTCACAGGGGGCTGAGCCAGGTCTCGGATATGTTGTTCGTGCCGGGGCCAGCCTACACCGAAATCCCTGCTGAATCCGCTGCCACCGATTTCGGATCATCGGCCCCTCCCGATCTGCCTATCCTCCCGGGACAGAAGTCCCAGCACCTCGAGTTCTGCCACCTCGATCATCGATGGACCTGGAAAGACGACCGACAGTCCCACCACGTCTACCAGTGGCTCCTTCAACGGATAGAAGATGCGAAACCCGTCTACCTTCACCGATGGCAGCTTTTCAGTGCGTTCGCGGTCGTTGGTCAAGCGAGTGATGTCGAGCGCGAATCCTTCGGGTCGGCGGTCGGGAAGTCTTCGGACGCCCGGGGATGACTCGGCCGCGTTGAACTCGACGAGAATCGAACGAATTTCGACAGGCGCACCGAAACGCAGCTTGACCCAGTGACGCGTCGCGCTGTCGCTCAGCCAATACGTATAGTTGATGTTGTTTACGACGTTGTCGCCGCCGTCAAATAGATTCAGCACTCCGTAAAAGACATTGTCGAGCGTCCGGCCGGCGTTCACACTGCTGGCGTCGACAAACGTATCGCTGAGTTTGCCGACGTTGACCAGCTCTTGCGCGCGGCCACTCGGGGGCAACGCAAGCAATCCAGCGAGTACGGCGATGTGAGCTGAGTAGCGCAGACGAACCTCCCTAGTATTGCTGACGTGCCGGCACCTTGCCCCGCGCAAGGTTTTGTAAGACATCAACGTTCGCCGCGGGTTCGCGCTTGTCAGCAGCGACTTTCCACGACGCCGTCAAGGCGCCTCATTCTAGTCGGCGCCGCCACAATGACGCAGGTGGGGGAATGTCGCTGGGCCTCGCGCCAGGGGTCCTAGCGCTCGTAGACTTCTCGGCGGCGGCCAACCCGCAGCACCAGGACGGTTGCCGCCTTCTCCTCAATACTGCAAATCATTCGATAGTTGCCCACGCGATACCGTCACAAGCCTACCTTGTCACCTCGTAACGGCCGGCCAAACGCACGCGGGTCTTCCGCTGCAGAAATGCGACCCCGAATGTAGTCCTGGAGACGGCGCTGAACTGAACGATCTAGACTCTTGAACTCTTCGGCAGCTTCGGCGTCAAATTCAACGGTCCAAGCCAAGTTCTTTTTCCAACTCTTCGAAAGGAATCTTTGGATTGCGCTTCCCGAGGCGCTCCACCGCGATCAGGTGGTCTTCCTGTTCGTCGAGATAGTCCAGCAGTGCCCGGCAGGTGTGTTCATCAGTCGGCCGGCCCGTTTTTTCCGCAAGTCGCGCCAACCGATCCCGAAGCTCGTCTGGGATTTGAATCGCGGTGCTCATACAAACCTCTGCTCATAGACTACCAACTAGCCAAGGGCTGTGCCCTTGATATCCTTGAGTGTCGCGCGCCGATCCGCCAGTGTGAGGGTGTGTGAAAAAACCCTGCGGTACAGTCCCCACGCCTCTCGTAAGTCATTAGAAAGCTTGATCGGCCAGCTCTTCCAAGTTTGCCAGCCGCCGCGTTCTATTAACTGCGCCCGCCCTATGATGACTTCAGTGATGACGTCAAGGCTTGAGGAGAGGGAGCTGTGACCGTGAAGGAAGAGCTGCATCGACTGGTAGATGAACTACCTGAAAGCCACAGCGAAGAGTTGCGTCGTTTCATGGAGGACCTACGCCAAACCGAGGTCGACGACGAACCGCTAACGGAAGACGATCTAGCGGCCATCGAGCGCGGAGAAGAGGACGTTCGGCTTGGCCGCGTGAAATCCCTTGAGCAGTATGAACAAGAACGCGGCCGGTGAACTTCCGGGTCGGTCTTTCGAACGAGGCGACGAAGACCCTCAGCCGGTTGGACCGCTCCACCGAATCGCGTGTGCGCGCTCGATTGAGAGAACTGGCGGAGAACCCCTTCAACCCCCCGCATATGCAAACTGTTGAAGCATACAGGTGGCAGGCGATCCTCGCGGGCCGGTGATTGGCGGATCATCTACACCGTAGAGCGAGAAGAGAGGGTCATCACCGTGTTGGCCATTCGATCTCGGGGTCAAGTCTATAGACGGTTGTAGGCGGGAGAGCGGTCAACGCCTGGTCCCTACTACCTTCGTTGTAGGACTCGACGAGCACTCAGCTGCGCCCCAGGCAACTACAGCGGAAACCTGCCCAACCCGCGGTTGCGGTTGTTGCGGTTGCGATTCGGATCCGGCCCGCCTTCGATGTTTACGTTCGCCGCGGGCCGCTGCATTACATTCTCGAACGTGACCTCTTCCTCGGTGAAGAACAGGTCGCGATCGAGCACCATATCGAGCTGGGTACCCTTCTCGAGAATCGCCTCGGGGCCGCGAGAGGCCAGCACGCCGATCAGCCCGGCAGCTGCGCCCGCGGCGGCTCCAACGCCCAAGCCCATACCGGCTCTTCCGCCGGCGGCACCCGCGATCACCCCGATGGACGCTCCCGCCGCCGTCGCTTCGCCGACCGACCGTGTGTCGCCCCCTTTGTTGCTTTCACTAGTGACCTTGCCTTCTTCCCGATCAAAGTCTTCCGGCGAGCGGCCGTCGAGCGCGCCCACTCTGCCCACCAAGTCGCGGATGGTGCCGTTCGGCAAGATCAACTGCTCGAAGCGTAGAAACAGCTCTCCGCGGCCCTTCACGCGGCCAGGACGCTTGACGCTCGTCACCGTCCCGGAGACGTACGTGCCCGGCGGGATGACAATCCGTCCGTCGATCGGCACCGGGTATACGGACTCGAGGTAGACACGGTCGCCCGGGGAAGCATGCTTGGTGCTGATGCTGTTGATGAGAACCAAAGGAACCCGGGTCCCGCGGGGGATGGTGATTCCAGGGCCCTCGGGTTGCTCCCTGGTTTTGAGGCCATCGGAGGACAGAGTGTTTGGATCGTCCGCGTCCTCGGCGGTCTGTTGTGCCGGCAGTGGCGCCGTCCACAACGCCAGTGCCAATCCGCTGATGAAAATTGCTTTATTCATGGGAATGACTCCCTGCTTATTCTAGCGCCGTTTCCGGTCCGAGGGAGGTGCAGCCCGCGCGGTGGCCGGCCATAGGAACTCGGGACCGTACCACTTGTCGGGGCGCCGCGTAGCGCGCCTCCGATTCCTCCCAGCACTCGACAGCCACGCCTTCGGCGCTTCTGCCTCTGCACTATATAAACGCATCCCCGAGATTCCCGTTGCATTGGCCTGTTCTTTTTCTCTCATGGATCCACGGCGATCGTCAGGCCCGGCTGGCTTACGACCCCGTCGACATCGATCATCACCTCCACCTCGCCGGGCGGAGTGTCGTCGGGCAGAAGCACATTGATTTGATAGAGACCGGCGAATCCCGGAGCCTGGCCCACATAGAGCAACCGGTCGTCGGGAACCGGTTGACCCTCTACCCACACCCGCGAGGGCAAGATGATCCACGCAGCAAAATTCGGCAGCTCGCCGTCGAAGACGAATGGAGCCGTCTGCCCCAGACCCGTAGCCCAGAGGATCACTAATTTCCCGGGATGAGTCGGTTTTGCGCCCTCGGGACGTCCCCGTCCCACGGGACTGAAGTCCTGGTGAGTCGCCACTGCTTGGAGTCGTCCGTCGGGCAAGGGCGGCGGCCACGAGAACAGTCCCGGGGAAAGCCCGTCGATCTTGACCATTTCCGGCTCGCTCCGGAGGCTCTCTCTGATAATCCGTAACGGCAGCTCACCCGGAAGAATCGCGGAAGGCGCCTGGGCGTTGATCTGATTCGGAGAAACGAAGTACAGGGGCGCTAGAACACCTCCAATCAGAACGCTAACCCCGCCCAAGGTGACAGGCAGCCTGCCCCCAACCAGGTCGAACTCGCTGACCTCGCGGGTGCGAAGGGCAAGATCCTCGCCGAAAATCGAGATGATGGCGTTCGCGGAGATGAAGTTGTCGGGAGCGGGCGTGAAACTGGCCGCGTTGACGACGCCGCCGACGTAGATGAATGGGGCGTACCGACGCCCTTTTTCGGCGCCGAGCACCGTCGACGCCGCGGCTAGCCAGACGGCCAGCCCCAGGGCCCAAGGGGTCATCAGCTGGTGCTGAAGCTCATTCTAGCGCACCACTCGCAAGCAAGACGTTGCTACGATCGAGAATGAGATGCCGATTCGCGCCTGTAGATACTAACGCTACTGCATCACTGTCACGTACGGCCCAACCGGGGTCGAGACACTGCCCACCGTCGCGACGACGGCAAGATCGCCGTCCGGCGCGTTGTCGGGGACTTTGACGACTAGTTGGTAGAGACCCGCGCAACAAGGGGCGACGCCAGCATAGAAGACGTCCTGTTCGGGAACGGGAAGGCCGCAGATCGTCAGGCTGACCAGGTTCGTTAAATCCGCGATGCCCGGCGGCGACTCGATTGCGGGCACCTCTCCTGCTTTGAAGGATGGGTCGGTCGGCCCGAATCCGGTTGCAAACAGGCTGATGAATTCGCCCGGCGCGGCCGGTGTTGCGCCCGGAACCTCGCTCGGATCGCCGACTTCGTCAATACCGTTTTGATGGAGAGTGGCGATGGGGTTCTGGCCGCCCGCATCCAGGAAGTTCTTGACGAAGAAAGCCGGCGTGAAGGCTTCCATCGTGACGAACTCCGGATCGCTGCGGGTTTCCGAGGCGGTTCCGCAACCGCTGAAGACTACGACGGAGACAGGTCCCATCGAGGTAAGGGTCGGTGACTGCACGTTCAACTGCAGCGGCGATACAAAGAACAAGGGCGAGCGCGTTCCGTCCACTTCGACACAGACGCCGGCGAGCTCGGTCGGGAGCTTGTCGTCGATCAGATCGCCGGACTTGACCAGGCGGAAGGTTCCACCGGCGGCCATGTTCTGTCCGTAGATGCTGATGATCGAATTCGCCGAGATCGATGTAATCGTGGGCAGCAGATTAGCCAAGATGACGCCGCCGCTGCTGATGGAAGGATTGGGGAGGGGAGGGCCGGGCACCGTACCCTCCGTCGTGTAGATCAGGTCGCCGGTATTCATGTTGTCGCCGTTGGCGGCGTTACCGGCAGCGGCGAAAACGATCGACCCGATGTTGTCGGCCGGAGCGGTCCAGTTGACCGTGTAGCTCTGGCCACCCGGACCGAACTTCGGAAAGGAATGGACCGGGAATTGAATCGTTGCCAGCGGGCAACTTCCGACTACTGAAGTGTCTTGCCGGATAATCACCCTGGTCTCAGCCGCGGATGGTGTGAACGTTCCTGCTTGGCTGCAGCCGTCAGGCGTGCGCGCGGTGAGCTGGAATCCCCAACGCTGCTGCTTCGGGTCTGGGTCGGATACGGTTACGACTACAGGAACGGTTTCCCCGGGCGTGTAGCTGTACTGGCTGAGCGGCATCCCGTCAACGCTTATCGAAACCTGTCCCGGGCCGGTGTTGGGCGAACCGCCATGGCACTCGCTCAGGGCGCAACTGCCCTCTTCGGGGAAGCTGCCGCCTGTCCGCCGCAGTTCCATTTCGGGGCCCTCCGGTTTAGAAAGCAAATAGACCGGAAGGCAGAAGCAGAACGTTAGGACAAGCGTTAAGATTACGCGACGAAACTGCATCCGATTTACTCGATCCTGTGAGGTTTGGGGGACAGCCTCCTCTTCTAGTAGAACGCGAATGGGTTGGAAAAGTTTCGACGATCCGGATCGCAGGCGCGGGTCTGTTCGGTTATCGACGATCGTGTTCGGGGTCTTTACCGCTTCTCGGAGAGGCAAGTCAAGGTTTGTCACCTAGGCCACGAGCTACGGCCAACGCCTTACGAGTGATGGTAGTCAGAGGAAGCTTCTTTAGCCTATCGGGCGAGACCCAGCGGTAACCGTCAGGTGCCCGAACAGCCAGCTCTCCCTGGTAGACGGACCCCTGATATTCGCGAAAAGTGATCCCATGCCGAAAGGTTGCGAGCGGCTGCTGCTTTTGGATGCCGAGCGAGCAAAAACAGTCTGCTTTCAGCCGCGCGGCTTGAACCTCCGGCAACTCCCAAAACCCCGGCATGATGGGATCTCCCCGCGGTCGTTGCCTAAGCAGAATCTGCTTGCCGCGTTCGACCAGGGCGACCGCCAACTGCAGCCGGACGGGCCGGCGCTTCTCGGGTCTAACCGGGCGTTGCTCTTGCGTGCCTTTCCTGCGTGCTTTGCAGTGAGGAGCGAGCGGGCAGATCAGGCACCGCGGGCTGCTACGAGCGCATAGAAGTGACCCCAACTCCATCATGGCTTGATTGAATGCTCCGCGACTGCGTGGGCCGGCGGCGGCGATGAGCTGCTGAGCTCGCGTTTGCAGGTCGCGACGTACACGGGAGCTTGTAATGTCGCGAGCGTCGTCGTCGAGGCGCGTAAGTACGCGGATGACGTTTCCGTCTACGACCGCGCACGGCCGCTCGAACGCGATGCTTGCTACGGCCGCTGCCGTGTAGTCGCCAATCCCCGGCAAAGCACGCAGCTCTTCGAAGCTTTTAGGGAATCGACCGCCATGTTCGCTCACAACTTTGCGAGCTGCTGCTTGCATCATGCGCGCGCGCCGGTAGTAGCCGAGGCCGCTCCAGCACTCGAGCAAAGTCTGCTCGCGCGCCTTGGCGAGAGACTCGAGAGTTGGGAACCGTTTCAGGAAGCGTTCGTAGTAGGGAATGACGGTCGCGACACGAGTCTGCTGCAGCATGACCTCCGAGACCCAGACGCGGTAGGGATTGCGGGTCCCGCGCCAGGGCAGGTCCCGCTGGTGACGGCGATACCAGCGAAGAAGGGCGTGGACCAGCTCGTGATTCCGGGATTCTGGCCTACGCGGTTTCAACAATCAGTCCAAGTTGTAAGGGTAACCGCCGACTGACTGCGTGGGAAGACGCCCCAACTCATTACGCGATATTCCACAACAGGTAGCCCGCCCAAACCGTGCCGGCAACGGCCGCGCCATAACAGCAAGTGAATATCAGCGAGTTGAGGTGTTTGATTTGCAAGCCGTCATAGAGAGCAAAGCGGAATCGGTGCGCCCAGTGGAAGAATGCCAGGAAGCAAAGGACAAACAGATAGGCGCGAGTCAGGGGCAGCCGCAGTAGAGCACTCAGACTTTCGTAGCCGGGAGGATCAATCCAGCCCAATGGGAACGCCAAGCCGAACAGGAACACATGGACGGGGATGAACAGCGCCGTCATGACACCGCCCGCACTGAACAGCAACCACAAGAAAGGCTCATTTGATTTCTTGGGCATCTATCCCCTCAAGATGAACCAGGCAACGAGCCCTGAGATCACCGCCCACGCTACGTAGTTGGGCGCGACGATGGCCAGATCGGGAAGGCGCTTGCCCCCAACGCGCAGGACAATGGCGCGCGGTGTCACGTTAAACCAAGTGACCGTGTGAAAAACGACGAAAAGGAAGCTGATCAAGTTGAGCAAGATCAGCACCGGAGACTGTAACAAGTCTTGAAAAGCCGCGTAGGCTTCGGGCCCCTGGACCAAAGCGCGGATCTGCAGCAAAGTGATCACGATGAAATAAGCCACGGCCACGCTGCTGAGCTCCCGCAGCATAAATTTCAGGTGTTGCGGCCGGTGGAGCCACCAATACCTCGACATTCGGGCTCGATACGGGCGAGGTGCAACAGCGGCGCCGGGCCGGTCGGAGCTCATTTCACTTCCCTCCCCACGGCATCAGCAGCGACTGGAACCAGTCCGCCGTGGCTGTCAATTTGTATTGCTGAATGGCGCCCGCCGGATCCACGTTCTTGGGACACACTCGGGTGCACTCCCCGACAAAGGTGCAGCCCCACATGCCTTCTTCCTGGGACAGAATCTCGAGTCGCTCGCCCGCCCCTTGATCCCGGGAGTCCATGTTGTAGCGCTGTGCCAGCGCGATGGCCGCCGGTCCGATGAACTCGGGATCCAATCCATAGACCGGGCACGCCGCATAGCAAAGCATGCAGTTGATACACATGCTGAATTGCTTGTAAGTGTCCAGCTCTTGAGGCGTCTGCCTGTATTCCCCCTCCGACAGAGGTTTTTCCTCGTCACGGGTGATCCATGGCTTTACGCTTTGCAGCTTCGCCAGGAAATCGTTCATGTCGATGACCAGATCGCGAACCACGGGGAAGTAGCGGAGCGGCTCGACCCGGATCGGCCCCGGAAAATAGTCATGGAGAAACGCGGCACACGTCAGTTTCGGTTCGCCGTTGACCATCATGCCGCAACTGCCGCAGATCCCCATGCGGCAGGACCAGCGGTAAGAGAGCGACCCGTCCAGCTCGTCTTTGATGTAGTTGAGCGCATCGAGAATCACCCATTCCTTCCGGAAGGGCACTTCGTAAGTTTGAAACGTGGGCTCCGTCTCGTCCTCGGGGCGATAACGCGTCACTTCCAAACTGATCGTGTCAGCCATCTGCTCCTACCTTCCGTAGACTCGCTCGCCCGGAGGCCAGCGGGTGATCTTCACGGGCAGCAGCTCTACCCTCGTGGAGCCATCCTGATTGCGAAATATCAGCGAATGCGCCAGGAACTTCTCGTCATTCCTCTCGGGGAAATCCGTGCGCTGATGTGCGCCGCGGGACTCCGTTCGGTACAGAGCGGAGTCGACCATCGCCTCCGCCACGTCGAGCATGAATGACAGCTCGATCGCCGCCGGGACTTCCGTGTTGAACGTGCAGCTGTGGTCGCTGATAGCGATGTCCTTGAAGCGCTCCTTCAGCTCGCTAATCTTGTCGGCCGAAACACCCAACGAACCGCCGTCGCGGTAAATTCCGACGCCCTCTTCCATTGTCTCCTGCATCCCTAAGCGAATGGCCGCGATACTCTCTCGGCCCCCGGTTTTCTCGAGAAAGTCCTTCCCCAGCCTCCTTGTCTCGTCCCTCGCCTGGAGCAGGACGCGGTCTCCACTTTCTTCCTGCGCTGCTGCGTAGGACGCGGCCGCCTTGCCCGCACGCGCGCCGAAGACGAGCAACTCGGTCAGCGAGTTCGATCCCAGCCGGTTCGCTCCGTTGATGCTTACGCATGCGGCTTCTCCGGCAGCATACAACCCGCCAATCGGGGTGGCACCGTCCATATCGGTGTGGACGCCACCCATTACGTAATGCACAACAGGCCGTACGGGAATGAGCTCCTTGACCGGGTCGATGTTCTGATACTTCTGGCACAACTCGCGAACAAAAGGAAGCCGCGTGTTGATTACGTTCTCGCCCAGATGACGAAGGTCGAGGTAGACAACCGGGCCGTAGGGTCCTTCGACCGTGCGTCCTTTTTCTCGCTCTTTCTCGAATGCCTGAGACAGCCGGTCCCGGGGCCCGAGCTCCATACTGCGCAGGACAGGCTTCGGTTCAGGCTTGCCAAGATCATAATCTTGCAGATAGCGGTACCCATCCTTGTTGAGCATGTACCCGCCCTCGGCGCGGGAAGCCTCGGTAATAAGAATTCCGGTAAACGGCAGCCCCGTCGGGTGGTACTGGATAAACTCCATGTCCTTCAGGGGAGCGCCCTCGCGGTAAGCCATGGCCAAGCCGTCACCGTTCTTGATGTTGGCGTTTGTGGTGAAAGGAAACACCTTTCCGCAGCCTCCCGTCGTGATGATCACTGCCTTGGCCAGCAGAGTTTGAATCTTGCCGGAGGCCGTCTCGATGGCGACAACTCCCTGCGCACGGCCGTCTTCGACCAGCAGCTTTGTGACGAACCACTCGTCATAGCGCGTGATCGACTCATACTTAAGGCTCGTTTGAAAGAGCGTGTGAAGCATGTGGAAGCCCGTCTTGTCGGCGGCGAACCAAGTGCGCTTCTTCTTCATGCCTCCGAAGGGTCGGACGTTCACCCGGCCATCGTCCCGCCGGCTCCACGGGCAACCCCAGTGCTCCAGCCGCAACAATTCGTCGGGGGCCTCGTTCACGAAAGCTTCGACGGCGTCTTGGTCCGCCAACCAGTCGCCGCCTGAAATCGTGTCGTAAATGTGTTCTTCGAAACTGTCATCGTCCGCGACGACGGCTGCCGACCCCCCTTCGGCGGAAACCGTATGGCTCCGCATGGGGTAGACCTTGGAAACGATTGCGACGCTCAGTTGGGGATTGGATTCGGTGACGGCGATAGCGGCGCGCAGGCCGGCGCCACCGCCGCCGATCACGAGAACATCATGGGAGGGAACTTCCACCGGGATTTACGATCATACGATCCGCTGGTGTTGGGTTTCAAGTCTGGGTAGTGTCTCAGTTCGCAAGGCTGCTTGATTTTTTTGCCTTCTTCGTCCGAAGGTGTTGCCGCGAGCGTTTCGGTTTTCGCCTCTTGCGTCGTTTCCGCCACACGTCCTTTACTTTGAAGGCGTTCCTTGTACCCCAGAGCAGGGTGAGGTCTATGCAAAACACTATCGCCCCTACAAATAATGCAACTAATCCGACGACCTGAATAGAATCGGCTTTGAGCCATTCCCACATGACCGCTCGCGTGTCATAACGCTAGCATGCTCACCCGCTCGAGAAAAAAACGGCCACGCGCCCCAACCGGACCAAGCTGATCGTAGACATTGCCAGGGGGGAACTTGAAGACGAGGCGGAGGAAGAGGGCAAGAACCCCGCTGCCGTGGCCTTAGGTGACTCAGGTGGACAATAACCGGGCCGGTTTCCGCTGGCCCCCCGAAGCGGGCGACACAATGTAAAAGCCCACGGCTTCAGCCGTGGGAAAAGGAGCAGTTCGGGGAAGCCCTAGAAAGGGCGACACGAGGGACCGCAACATCGTCGCTTCTACTCCTGTTCCTTCTTGAAGATAATCTCGTCGATGAGACCGTAGCTTTTGGCTTGTTCCGCATCCAGAATGAAATCGCGCTCGACGTCTTTGCTGACGGTTTCGGCCTTTTGCCCGCTATGCTGGGCGAGAATCTGGTTGAGCTTTTCGCGCATACGGAGGATCTCGCGCGCGTGGATGTCGATGTCGGTCGCCTGTCCGGCCAGCCCGGAGATCGACGGCTGATGGAGGAGGAAGCGGGAGTTAGGAAGCCCGTATCGCTTGCCCTTGGCGCCTGCCGCCATCAGCACAGCGGACATCGAAGCGGCCTGTCCGACGCAAACCGTCGTGATGTCGGGACGCACGAACTGCATTGTGTCGTAAATCGCCATGCCGGCAGTGATGGATCCACCGGGCGAGTTGATGTAGAGCCAAATATCGCGCTCGGGGTTCTCGGCTTCGAGAAACAGCAACTGCGCCGTGATCAGATTGGCGGCGTTGTCGTCGATGGGGAATCCGACGAAGATAATGTTATCTCGCAGTAAGCGCGAGTAAATGTCGTACGCGCGCTCTCCACGACTCGTCTGCTCCACAACCATGGGAACCAGACCTGCGTGTGGTTCAATCATTCTGGACATATACGTTCCTTCTATTGACTAGCTTTGGCCGGTGGTCGCTGGGAGCGCCCACGATACAAAAGAATGTACACAGCCACGGATTCTGGCAGTCCATCTTTACTAGACACAAAGCACTTCGACGACGAAAATCGGATGGCAGTCCCCATTTCTTGCTCGGGCTCACTTCTACCACGGGCTGCTATGTGGCCTCCACCTCTTGATCGACCTTCTCGGCCTCATCAAAAAGAAAGCTTAGGGTCTTGTCGTTGCTCATCTGGACTTGCATGCGATCCAAGGCGCCATCGTCCGCCAGTTTCTTGCGGGCGGTCGCCGGGGATTGTTTCGTCTGTTCCGCGTAGCGCTTAACTTGCTCGTCGATTTCCTCCGAGCTGGCGCTAATGTTTTCCGCCCGCGCGATGCGCTCCAAAAGAAGGCCGGCCTTCACGTCACGGACAGCGCGTTCGCGCTCCGCGTCACGCACCTTGTCCCAATCCCAATCAAGCTTCTCGACGTCAACACCCTGTTGCTTGAGCGAACGCAGTTGACGTTCGAGGCGGCTCGCGATTTGCCGTTCAACCAACCCTTCGGGGACCGGGAAATGGTGCCGTTTGATCATTTCATCGATCAGTGCTTCTTGGGCGGCTTCGGTAGCCTGACGCCTTCGCTGGTTTTCGATCAACTCACGAATGTGACGGCGGACTTCTTCCAGCGTGCGGAAGTCACCGAGATCGGTGGCGAAGTCGTCGTTAAGTTCGGGCAACTCCTTCTCCCGTAGCCCCTTGACCTCGGCATGAAAAGAAACGGTCTTGCCGGCAAGTTTCGGGCTGGAAAAATCGTCGGGATAGCGCACTTCGAAATCGACTTCGTCGCCCGGACTCCTGCCGCGCAGATGCTCGTTGAACTCAGGCAAGGTTTCTCCCTCACCGATTGTGAGGGTTGTCTCCTCCTGTTCAATAGGCGGCACGTCCTCGTCATCCGAGATTCCTTTCAATGACAACACCGCGATATCGCCGTCGGCGAGCGGGCGAGCGTCAAGATTGCGAAAGCTGGCGTGCCGTTCACGGATCTGCTCGATTTCCTGCTCGACGTCTTCTTCGCTTACCTCCGGTTCACGAAAAGGAACCTCGATGCGCCGGTAGTCCCCCAGCTCAAAGTCAGGATAGACTTCGAATTCAGCGCGGAACCGCATCGCCTCGCCGTTCTCAAGGTGAACGTCGTCTACCTGAGGCGAGCCGACGACGCGCAGCTTCTGCTCTTGAGCGTGCTCCCAAAAGAAGCGAGGGACGAGTTTGTCGATGATCTCCTGCCGGATTTCCTTTTGATAGCGAGACCGAACAATGGTGTCAGGCGCCTTACCCGGGCGAAACCCCGGAATCTTCGCGTTGCCTCGGATGGACTTGACGATCCGTCCTGTTTCCTGCTCGACGTCCTCCCAAGGTACGCTGATCTCTAGTTCTTGTTTGCAGCCTTCGGTTGACAACAAGAGTACCTCGACATCCGCCGCGGGTTTCTCACGCCAGATTTAGGGGCCGAACCGCTGCTTCCGCCCGTCTGTGAAGCAGTTCCGCGGCTCCTCGAAGATTCGCACCGCGAGCGGGAGCAAACGGCCAAGCGCCGGGGTGCTGCCTCTACACGGTCAATGCCGTGTGCGATTGCCCCCGAGGGACGCCGGCGAAACCGGACTAGAATATTCATCTTAGCGCAGTCGCCGCTTTCCTCTTGACTGAGGTTGGTACAGGGCGGGTCTGCGAAGTTCTGGGGCCAAGTGAGAGACTTCAAGTGGCCCGCGGCCAGCGCTCACTCGATCACCAATGCCGCTTTGCCGATGATCTTGCGCTGGGCTAAGTCGCGCAAGGCTGCTGGAGCCCTCGACAGCGGATAGGTGGTGGAGACGGAAGGCCGAATCTTGTCCTGCAGGTAGAAATCCATGATTTCCCCCTGGGCCTCGGCCAGGTAAGCCGGGTTCTCATCCACGTGGCGGCCCCAAAACACCCCGACCACCGACATGTTTTTGAGCAGAACGCGATTGGCCGCGATCGATGGGATGCGCCCTGCCGCAAATCCGACTACGAGCAGTCGTCCCTCCGGAGCGATGCATT
Organism: Bryobacterales bacterium; assembly: GCA_965248205.1. Taxonomy (GTDB): domain Bacteria; phylum Acidobacteriota; class Terriglobia; order Bryobacterales; family UBA6623. Next base: position 2,071,052 of record CBDFIS010000006.1, on the reverse strand, counting down.
TTGTCGAAAGGTCGAATACGTCGCCGCCGACGGGGTCGTAAATCACATCGGCGCCCCGACCGCCGGTGACTTCTTTTACTTGATCGACCCAGCTTGGGTCCGCGTACCCGATCGCGTGATCGGCCCCCTGGGCGCGGCAAAACGCCAGTTTGTCTTCGCTGCCCGCGGTGGCGATGGTCCGGGTGCCAACAGCCCTCCCAAGCTGAAGCGCGGCCACGCCTACGCCACTGGCTCCGGCGTGAACCAGAAGCCACTCGCCTTCTCGTAACCTGGCTCGAGGCGTCAGGGCGAAGTAGCTTGTTTGATAGGTAATGGCCATCCCCGCTGCTACCGGGAAGTCCATCTCGTCGGGTTTGGGGAACGTACGGTCGGCTTCCGCTAGGCAGTATTCCGCGTAGCCGCCACCGTCGGGGAAAGCGAGCACCGGTTGGCCTAGGGAAAACTCGGTGACGCCTTCGCCGACAGCCTCTACGTTTCCGGCGACTTCCCGACCGACTGTAAACGGAAACGAGGGCTTGGATTGGTATTTCCCTTGAATCTGTAGAATGTCGAAGAAGTTCAGCCCCACGGCGCGGTTGCCGATGAGAACTTGACCCCGGCCTGGCGTGGGTACATCCACCTCGGCAAATGTCATTTCCTCGGGTTCACTGAATTGGGTGACCTGCCAGACTTTCATAACGGCTGAGTTTTTTGAGAGAATCTGAACGCTCGAAGAGGCCGCAAGGCGTCAGAGTAACACGGTGCCCGCTCAGAGATCAGACCGCGACGCGTCCGCGAGCGCTACCAGCTTAAGGATCAAGTGACTTCGAAGTCCATCGGCAAGCAAGCGCGACGCGGTAATGGCGGGCCTATGGCGTGCTTCGACCGTCAGCTGGTGGAAATGCGGGCTAAGCTCCTCGCAGTCCTCTGCGCACTGCTCTCGGGGGCCTGCGGCCCCGCGTTTCAGCCGAAACAGGCCAGGTTCGTCGTTACCGGCTGCGAGGCGAGCAGCGTCTCTGTCGGTCCCGGAGCCCAATGGGACGTGCGACCCGAGCCAGTCCTCAGCCCCGGGCCGGCCGGAGCATGGGACTCCGTGGACGTTCTCAACCCCAGCGTCGTCAAGGTAGGGGACGCCTACTACAACCTCTATTCGGGATTTGACGGAAAGACCTGGCAAACGGGACTCGCGACGTCCGCCGACGGCACAAATTGGGACAAACAGGGAACTGAGTCTGTAATTACGCCTGACCCCGCCGGTTGGGAGGGCGGCTACATCGCGGCCAACGGTTCTCTCTATCACGACGGCGACCGGTTTCTCTATTGGTACCAAGCGGGTAGGCGTGGCAAGACAAGCATCGGCATGGCGGAGTCTGCCAATGCGAAGCAGTGGTCGAAACACGATAAAGCGGTCGTTGAGCCCGGCCCCCCAAGATCGTGGGATGAAACCGGTGTGGGTGATCCTTACGTGATCCGGTGCCGGGGAACTTACTACATGTACTATTTGGGTCAGAACCGGTTCGGGGTTCAGCGGCTCGGGGTGGCGCGCTCGACTGACGGCATCCACTGGCAAAAATCGCACACCAACCCGGTCCTCGACACCGGCCCACCAGGCGGCTTTGATGAAGGCGGTCTCGGCGAGCCGGCGGTCTTTCGGTCCCGCGATCGGTATCTCATGCTGTACACCGGTCGGGACGCAAACGAAGACCGGCGGATCGGCTGGGCCGAGTCGGTCAACGGTGTAGACTGGAAGAAGTTGACGACCCATCCGATGCTCGAAGGGTTACAGCCCTGGAACGATCAGGTGGTTTGCGATCCGAGCGTGTGGAACCAAGCCGGGCAGGTCCTGGTCTGGTTCGGCGGCGGAAACCGGCCCTCTCCGGACGAGAATCTGAACGGGCAGATTGGGCTCGCGATTCTGAAGCCCAGGGGCGCCGAGTAACACCAGTAACTTTTCATTCGACGGCAGCGAAATTTGAGGTAGAGAGCCCGCCCAGCAGCCCGGATGGCAACAAGTCTTGGAGGCTACTCGGACACTGCAACCCCTCGCTGAAGCCCGGCATCCAACGAACAGAAGCCGACCATGGCACTCTCCCGCCAACTCGTAATTCCGGCACTCCTCCTTGCCACGGTTCATGTTTCGGCACACGCCCAGTTGACCTCGCGCCAGCCTAAGTTCGATCCCGTCCAGTGGTCGCTTGAGTTAGATCCCGCCTCGGTGAGCCCTGGACAGCGAGTCGTCGGTCTGCTCGAGGCGGAAATCGAATCCGGCTGGCATCTCTACTCTCCCACGACGCCTGCGGGAGGACCGATCCCAACCAAGATCGAGATGGCCGAGTCACCCTCGATTGAGAGCTGGAAGCTGTTTCAGCCCCAGCCCAACCGCCGAATGGACGATAACTTCAACCTCGAAACCGAAACATACGAGGACGAGGCCGTCTTTCAGTTCGACATTCAGTTGGCCGAGGATGCCACGCTGGGTTCCAAGACACTGGAAGCGAAATTTCGCTATCAAGTCTGTGACGACCGGCTCTGTCTGCCGCCTGTTAGGAAGACGGCAACGGCCTCGCTTACGATCGACCGAGCAGCTGTGGCGGCGGCGCCCGCCATCCCCGGCGACTATGTGGAGGCAATCAGGGCATCCGGTTCGGGATCGCCGCAAGCAGCCGTTTCAGGGGCGGCCCGTCCTGATCCCGCCCGTTCGTTGCAGTCGGAAGGAATCATTCAGTTCGCCGGGATTGCATTTGGGTTCGGCTTGCTGGCGATCTTCACTCCCTGCGTGTTTCCGATGATTCCGATCACCATGTCCTACTTTGTGAGCACACAGGCGGGATCGAAGAGGCCCTCCTTCGTCCAGGCGACGATATTCTGCGTCGGCGTAGTTGTACTTTTTACGGGTTTAGGCACGATTGTTTCGGCGGCGCTGGGACCCTTCGGGCTTCTCCAGCTGGGCTCGAACGTCTGGATCAACCTGTTCATCGCGCTCGTGTTCGTCGCGTTTGGAGCCAGTCTGTTGGGCGCTTTCGAGATCACGGTCCCGAGCAGTCTCGTGACCAAGCTCGACCGCGTGGCGGGTCGCGGCGGCACTGTAGGCACGTTGGTGATGGGACTGGTGTTCGCGCTGGCGTCGTTTGCTTGCACGGGCCCTTTCGTTGGTGCATTGCTGGCCGGGTCGATCCAGGGGGATGTGAGGTGGCCGATCTTCGGGATGCTGATGTTTTCGGTCGGGCTGGCGCTACCGTTCTTCTTCTTGGCGCTGTTCCCTGCGTATCTGTCGCGCCTACCCAAGAGCGGCGGTTGGCTGGCCCGGACGAAGGCGACGATGGCGTTTGTCATTCTGGCGGCGGCCGTCAAATACCTAAGCAACGTCGACCAAATGTATCAGTGGCACATCTTGACTCGCGAGCGTTTTTTGGCCGTCTGGATTGTCTTATTCGCGCTTGCCGGGCTGTATCTGCTGGGGCTGGTGCGTCTTGGCGGAGACGATGACCAGTCGATCGGCGTCGGACGCCTAGCTGTCGGAGGCCTATTTCTCGTGTTGGCAGTCAGCCTGATTCCCGGTATGTTTGGAGTGCGGCTGGGAGAGATTGACGCCTACGTTCCACCTCCGGAATACTCCGGCCTGCCGTCGGCGGGGTTCGGGTCGGGCGGTTCCGAGACCGCTTGGCTCAAGAATGACTACGAAGGAGCGCTTCAAATCGCCCGCGAAGAAGGGAAGGCCGTTCTGGTGAGCTTCACCGGCTATGCCTGCACGAACTGCCACTGGATGAAGGCCAACATGTTCACCAGACCAGAGATCGCCGGCGTCTTGGACGGCTTGGTGCTGCTCGAACTCTATACCGATGGCGTCGACGACGCCTCGCTGGCCAATCAGAAGCTGCAGCTGGACCGTTTCGGCACGGTCGCCATCCCCTACTACGCGATTGTCAGCCCTGACGAGACCATCCTCGCCGAGTTTCCCGGGCGCACTCGCGATGTCGAGGAGTTTCGCCGGTTTCTAAGCCCCCGACTGCTCGCGCAAGTGGGATAGGGTGGTCGTAGGGACTTGAAGCTCTGAAAAAATCGGGACTTCCACAAGCGGAGCTGTCCGAAGCTTCGTGGATTCACCGGTCTTCCCTCGCCGCAGCTGGCGTCCCGCCATTTTTTCACACCTTCCTGCTCCCAATTCCCGACCGTAGCCCCTGGCAGTAGAATTCTGTTGAGGCGGGAAACGACGCCTCGGTTCGCTTCGTCCGATAGATAGGCCCAACAGAGGGACTCAAGCTTTTCTCACCGTCGGTGGCTCGCAAGTGGACGGAAACCAGACGACGCGCGGCAAGAGGCTGGCACACTGGCTGCGCCTACGGGCCCGGCGCGTGGTCCGGGAGAACTCGACCCCGGCGAGGACCGGTCTGGGTTTCGCCTTGGGCTCCTTCATCGGGGTCTTCCCCAGCTTCCTGATAGGCTCTCCACTGGCCTTTTTCCTGGCCGGCCGATTCGGCTGGAACCGCGCAGCAGCTGTAGCCGGGACCTTCCTGATGAACCCGGTGACAGCGCCCGTCTTCTACTGGATCAGTACTTGGCTGGGGCTGGAAGTGCTGGGCCGGGAGGTCGAGACGGCGCAGATCGGCGGCCTCATTAACCAGGCGCCCCATTTCGGACTCGCCTTTCTGGTTGGGAACACCTTATTCGCTCTAGTCGTGGCTGGTGCCTTAGTACACAATTTCATAAAGACACTAACGTATCTAGGCCTTGAAAGTTATGTTCTGATGTGGCACAGTGGCACGAGGGAGGTTACCCCACGTGCCTCGCAAAAGCCCTTACCACATCGTGCTCTCTTCCGCCGAAGCCCGTGAGTTACAGCGCCGTACCTCGAAGTATACGTTATCGTATTTTCAGGTCGTTCGGGCCCAGATGATCTTGCTTGCCGCCCAGGGCCTTTCCAACCAGGAGATCGCCCGCCGTCTGCGGACACGACGCGAGGTCGTCTGCCTGTGGCGCAAACGTTTCTACCAGCAACGTCTCGAGGGTCTCGAAGAGCGTCCGCGGTCCGGTCGGCCACGGGCCTTTCCCCCCGGAGCTGGTCGTCGAGATCAAGGCACTAGCCTGTGAACTTCCCGCCAGCCAAGACCGCCCCCTGTCTCGTTGGAGCAGCGGGGAACTGGCCCGCTATGCCTGCCAGGCTGGACTGGTGGCCAGCTTGTCGGGTAGCACCGTCTGGCGCTGGCTCCACGAAGACGCCATCCGCCCCTGGCAGCATCGCAGTTGGATCTTCCCTCGCGATCCGGATTTCGCCACCAAGGCGGGGCGTATCTTGGATCTCTACGAGCGGCAGTGGGACGGCAAGCCCCTTAGCTGCGATGAGTTCGTGCTTTCGGCCGACGAGAAGACCAGTATCCAAGCACGCCGTCGCAAGCACGCCACTCACCCCCCGCGATCCAGATCGGCCATGAAGGTGGAACATGAGTACGAACGATGTGGGGCGTGGGCCTACCTCGCTGCACTCGATGTTCAGCGTGCCAAACTCTTCGGTCGTTGCGAGTCGAAAACGGGCATCGAACCTTTTGACCGCTTGGTGGAGCAAGTCATGTCTCAACCCCCCTATGACCAGGCCCGCCGGGTGTTCTGGATCGTTGACAACGGCTCGGCGCATCGGGGCCAACGGTCGATCGTCCGTTTGAAGCAGAAGCATCCCACCCTGGTATTGGTGCACGGGCCAGTGCACGCCAGTTGGCTCAATCAAATTGAAATCTACTTTTCGATCTTGCAGCGCAAGGCCCTCACCCCCAATGATTTCGCATCGCTCGCGGCGGTGGAAGACCGCCTGTTGAGCTTCCAGCAACACTACGAGTCGATTGCGAGACCATTTGAATGGAAGTTCACTCGACGCGATCTGACCGATCTATTGCACAAGATAAAAAGACAGCCCCACAACTCGACTCCGCTCGCCGCATAGCTGAAAATAATACGTGACCGTACTTACGAAACGGTGTACTTAGGCACCCTTACGTTCTTCTTTGTCCGGAAAACACGCCGCGACGACCTGGCCAAGGCGCCGGCCTCGTCGGCCAAACCCGCCATGCCGGCCTCCTCGAGCGCCATCTTGCCATAGGCTAGGGTCGATTGCTTTCCCGAATCAGGGCACAGGCTGGTCCTTCCGGTTGGCATACAATGAACGGATCACCTTGAACGAAGCGGAGGATTACTCCATGACGAAACCATCGAGCATCTTTGCACTCCTGTTGGCCGCCGGGCTGACCGTATTGGCTGGCTGCGAGTCGATGCCCACCCAAGAGGGCGCCGCCGACACTGCCTATTCCGAGTCCGGCGGCAGCAGTGCTCCTGGACAGTCCCAATCCGTGACGCCAGGCGGCGGCGCTGTCCCCGCAGCGCCCAAATCCGTGACGCTACCAGCCGGCACGGCCATCACGGTGCGAACAACCAACACCCTATCGAGTGGCACGGTGCAGGCGGGCGAGAGCTTCGCGGCCACGCTGGAAGCCCCGATCGTTGACGGTACCTGGGTCATTGCGCCTCAAGGCGCGAACGTCCGGGGAGTGATCGCGCACTCGAATGCCGGTGGCAAGGTCAAGGGCCGCGCGGACTTAGGAATTCGTCTAACGTCGATACAAACCGCTAGCGGGCGGAATCTCGAGGTCAACACAACAACCTACTCCGTCGCCGCTCAATCGACGAAGAAGAAGGATGCCAAAAAGATCGGCATCGCCAGTGGCGTGGGGGCAGCCGTGGGAGCTATCGTCGGTGGCGGTAAAGGCGCTGCCGTGGGGGCCGGTGCAGGTGCGGGCGCAGGCACCGCGGGCGTGCTGATGACCCACGGCGACGCTGCCGTGATCCGTAGCGAGTCGGTGGTCACCTTCCAGCTCAGCGACCCTGTCACCGTTAGTGCCAACTAGCCCTGGCTGGCCTGACCTAGAAGCCCGTGGTAGAAGTGATCCCGGGAGGCACCCAGCCCAGACGGGTCGGGACGTTTCGACTGCGGGTGAAGCCGTGGGCACGGCAATGCCGCGACGTGCCGTGCCCGGTGCTTGCAGTAGCGGGTGCACTGTGAGGCTCCGAATTTTAGATGAGGCTTCGCCGATGGACGGCTAGCCGCTCGTCAAGATGGAGAACTACAAACAACTTACTATTAGGGAGATCCAACGCGGCCTTCTTGACCGAGCGTTCAGCGCTCAAGAAGTCGCCGAGCAAGCTCTCCAGGTAGCCGAGGCTGAAAACGAGCAGTACGGCGCCTTTCTCCACTTCGCACCTGAGCAGGCTCTCGACTCCGCCGGCGAGATCGACCGCCGGATCGCCCAGGGCGAGCCACTCGGACCACTGGGCGGTGTACCGATCGCCGTCAAAGACGTCATTCTCACCGAGGGACTGCGCGCCACTTGTGCGTCCCGGCTGCTCGAGGATTACATAGCGCCCTACGACGCGACCGCCGTCACCCGAATCAAACAGGCGGGGGCAGTAATTATCGGCAAGACGAATTGCGACGAGTTCGCCATGGGCTCGTCCAACGAAAACTCCGCGTTCCGCCCTGTTCGCAATCCCGCGGCGTCCGACCGGGTTCCAGGAGGATCGAGTGGCGGCTCGGCGGCCGCGGTGGCCGGGGGCTATGCTCCTATTTCGCTAGGGTCCGACACCGGGGGATCCATCCGCCAGCCGGCTTCGTTTTGCGGCGTCGTCGGCGTGCTTCCGACCTACGGGCGCGTTTCGCGCTTCGGTCTGGTCGCGTTCGCCAGCTCCCTGGACCACATCGGTCCCTTCTCGCGGACCGTTAAGGATTCGGCCACTCTGCTCGGCGTGATTGCCGGCCGAGATCCCATGGACGCCACTTCAGCGGACATCGAAGTCCCTGACTATGCCGCTCAACTCAATGGCGGGGTAAAGGGGTTGCGCATCGGCGTGCCGAAGGAGTATTTCGGCGCCGGACTGGATGCCGAAGTAGCCGGCTGCATTCAAAACGGGCTGGACGTCCTTCGAAAAATCGGCTGCGAGACGATCGACATCACTCTGCCGCACACCGAATACGCGATCGCTTCGTACTATTTGATCTGCACCGCCGAGGCTAGCGCCAACCTCGCGCGCTACGATGGGGTCCGCTATACCTTCCGCTCCGGGAACTCCGAGACCCTGAGCGACATGTACCAAAACACGCGCGGAGAAGGGTTCGGCGCGGAAGTCAAACGCCGCATCATCCTCGGGACCTACGTACTGAGCGCCGGCTATTACGATGCCTACTACAGGAAAGCACAACAAGTCCGTTCGCTGATTGCCTCCGACTTCACCAATGCTTTCGAAAAGGTCGACGCCATAGTGACCCCCGTCTCCCCGTTCCCCGCCTTCAAGCTGGGTGAAAAAGTCGCTGATCCGCTCGAGATGTATCTCTCCGACATCTACACCATCACGGCTAGCCTGGCCGGCATTCCCGGCGTCAGCGTGCCTTGCGGAAACTCTTCCGAAGGCCTGCCCATCGGGATGCAGATCCTGGCCAGCCACTTCGAAGAGGCCAAGATGTTGAAGCTGGCCCACGCTTTCGAGAGAGCGGGAGGATTCGAGGGTTAGAGAAAGGCCGCGGATCTCAAAAGCGAGATCCGCGCTACGGGTCTTCTCAGCGCCGGGTTACTCCAGATAAGGTTCTAACGTTAGGGAGGATCTATCCAACTCAGAACGCCTCGGGCGTACCAACTGGAATTTAGCCTCTTTGACCAGGGTTCGCCCTAGTTCTCCTTGCCCTCAGGCTTGAACTCCTCCAGAATCTCCCCTCCGAACTCCCCCACCCAGCAGTTGACCAGAACCATAGCTGCTCCGGTGGATTTCTGAAACCAGATTTCCAATCTTGTCACAACTTCCTGTCCTCGATAGGCTGTCACCAACCTTGCGACCGTGCGTGCGACTACCGAGGTGGGCGCGGTGAACTCACGTCCCCGTCCGGGTAGAAGTCCTTCTCCACACTTGCGAGAATTGCGTCTTTGTAGCTGCCGTAACCCTGTTGGTTCGGATGCATCGTCCCATCCTTCCTGCCTTCCGTCAGGAGCGACTCGCCCAATCGAACCAACCAACTGTCTTTCGCGCAAAACCCGTGTTCCTTGAAACCATCAAAAATTCCGCTCACGAAGGTCCAGTTGTGGTCATCAGCGGCTTGTTTGACCTCCTCGTTGAGACTTTTCGTCATCCCTTCCGCCCACTCCCACTCGGGTTGGCTAATGCCAAAAAACCCTTTCTTCAGTCGGCAGGTGGTACCGTTTCCATCGCGCGTTGCGTTGGGATATTCAGAAATTTTCAGAAATCAGTGCTGTCCGGGGAAAGTCGCGCCATCGGACGGTAAGTCTCGACCGTTCAATGTCTTATGGCCTGTTTTGCCCGGGAACGATTTGAAATCCCGAGGCCGCAAATGGTCGCCTGAACGGAGCATCCGGACGCGGCACAATGAGGGATGAACCTTGGCCGTACGGTTTTCTCCCAACTGATCGAGCACCTACCGAGCAAAGAGTTTCAGAAATGTGTATCGCGCTACCGCGGCGATTCCTATCTGAAAAGTTTCTCCTGCTGGGATCAGTTTCTTGCGATGGCATTCGCCCAGCTGACCTATCGGGCAAGCCTCCGCGACATCGAGACGTGCCTGCGTTCGATGCACGGCAAACTCTACCACATGGGATTCCGCGGCAGGGTAGCGCGCTCGACACTGGCCGACGCGAACGAGTCGCGCGACTGGCGGATCTACGCGGACTTCGCGCAGGTCTTGATTGGCATGGCACGGCCGTTATATGCCCACGACCCGATCGGTGTGGACTTGGACCAGACTCTGTACGCTCTCGACTCGACAACAATCGACCTCTGCCTGTCGCTGTTTCCGTGGGCGAGATTCCGCAAGCAAAAAGCCGCCGTGAAGATGCACACGCTGCTGGATCTGCACGGCAATATTCCCACGTTCATCCGCATTACTGGAGGCAAAGTGCACGACATCAACATCCTCGACGAGATCGGCCCGGAGGCCGGCGCGTTCTACGTCATGGATCGGGCCTACGTCGATTTCGAACGCCTCTTCGTGTTCACTCTCTGCTCGTCGTTCTTCGTCGTGCGAACCAAGAAGAACATCTTGCTCCAACGGCGCTACTCGCATCCCGTCGACAAATCCACGGGCTTGCGCTCGGATCAGACCGTCATACTGGCTGCCATCGAATCGGCCCAAGCCTATCCCGACCCGTTGCGGAGGGTCAGTTACTTCGACGCCCGGACGAACAAGCGGCTGAAGTTTCTGACCAACAACTTCGCGCTCCCGGCGCTGACCATCGCCCACATCTACAAGTCGCGTTGGCAGATTGAGTTGTTCTTCAAGTGGATCAAGCAACATCTGCGAATCAACTCGTTTTACGGCACCAGCGAGAACGCCGTCAAGACGCAGATCTGGATCGCTGTCTCGATTTACGTGCTCATCGCCATCGTCCGGAAACGCCTCGGGCTGGAAGCGAGTCTTTACCAGATTCTACAGATTCTCAGCGTTACGCAATTCGAAAAAATGCCCCTTTTACAGGCACTCCAGCCATCCGACTCCCCAAACGAATCCCCCCAGTGCTGTCCGGGGAAAGTCGCGCCATCGGACGGTAAGTCTCGACCGTTCAATGTCTTATGGCCTGTTTTGCCCGGGAACGATTTGAAATCCCGAGGCCGCAAATGGTCGCCTGAACGGAGCATCCGGACGCGGCACAATGAGGGATGAACCTTGGCCGTACGGTTTTCTCCCAACTGATCGAGCACCTACCGAGCAAAGAGTTTCAGAAATGTGTATCGCGCTACCGCGGCGATTCCTATCTGAAAAGTTTCTCCTGCTGGGATCAGTTTCTTGCGATGGCATTCGCCCAGCTGACCTATCGGGCAAGCCTCCGCGACATCGAGACGTGCCTGCGTTCGATGCACGGCAAACTCTACCACATGGGATTCCGCGGCAGGGTAGCGCGCTCGACACTGGCCGACGCGAACGAGTCGCGCGACTGGCGGATCTACGCGGACTTCGCGCAGGTCTTGATTGGCATGGCACGGCCGTTATATGCCCACGACCCGATCGGTGTGGACTTGGACCAGACTCTGTACGCTCTCGACTCGACAACAATCGACCTCTGCCTGTCGCTGTTTCCGTGGGCGAGATTCCGCAAGCAAAAAGCCGCCGTGAAGATGCACACGCTGCTGGATCTGCACGGCAATATTCCCACGTTCATCCGCATTACTGGAGGCAAAGTGCACGACATCAACATCCTCGACGAGATCGGCCCGGAGGCCGGCGCGTTCTACGTCATGGATCGGGCCTACGTCGATTTCGAACGCCTCTTCGTGTTCACTCTCTGCTCGTCGTTCTTCGTCGTGCGAACCAAGAAGAACATCTTGCTCCAACGGCGCTACTCGCATCCCGTCGACAAATCCACGGGCTTGCGCTCGGATCAGACCGTCATACTGGCTGCCATCGAATCGGCCCAAGCCTATCCCGACCCGTTGCGGAGGGTCAGTTACTTCGACGCCCGGACGAACAAGCGGCTGAAGTTTCTGACCAACAACTTCGCGCTCCCGGCGCTGACCATCGCCCACATCTACAAGTCGCGTTGGCAGATTGAGTTGTTCTTCAAGTGGATCAAGCAACATCTGCGAATCAACTCGTTTTACGGCACCAGCGAGAACGCCGTCAAGACGCAGATCTGGATCGCTGTCTCGATTTACGTGCTCATCGCCATCGTCCGGAAACGCCTCGGGCTGGAAGCGAGTCTTTACCAGATTCTACAGATTCTCAGCGTTACGCAATTCGAAAAAATGCCCCTTTTACAGGCACTCCAGCCATCCGACTCCCCAAACGAATCCCCCTATGACCCCAACCAATTGATTCTATTCGACTTTTAACCGGACAGCAGTGGAATCCCCCTATGACCCCAACCAATTGATTCTATTCGGCTTTTAACCGGACAGCAGTGTTCAGAAATATAGACCCGGTGGGGATCGAGTTCGTTGACCTCAAGCAGTTTTTCGTTGAGCTTACGGTACCCGCCGGGCAGGCCACGTTTGCCCGTCTGAAATAGCTCTTCGACGTTCTCGCGCGGGCCGAATTCCGTCTCGAGAATACTATTGCAATCGTATTCATAACTCCATTGCCTCGTCTCTACGCAGTTAGCGTACGCCATTGCCAGGGGGACGTTCTGAAGGATAAACGGCTTTTCGTAGCACTTCTCCGCAAACATGCAGCGCGTGATTATATCTGCGAAACCTACATCGTTTCCCCCAATTGAAATTAGTACGGCATCGACTTCTCTGTCTCCGACTGTTTCTTTGAACTCATCAACTTGAGCATCTAGCAAAGCTTTGTCCTTCTCCTCCTTCCGGGTAGGCCGAATTCCTCTGTACCCCTCAAGCAATCCTTCTTCGATCTTTGCGCCGGAGCAAGCGAGATGAATGAACGTGACCGACGTGCGTGGATCGTCGTCCTCGATTTGGCGCGCTGCCTGGGCTTGGCCCGATGCTAGCGAGCGGTGACACCGGCGATCTTGCCAGGTGGCAAAGATCCGGTCTTTTACGTTGTTTCGGTCGGAGGTAGCTGTGTTCAAAGCTTCTTCGGCCTCCCCCTTGAGTTTTAGCGCTTCAACTCGAGCTGTGTTGGCGGTTTCATACGGTGTCTTGGCATTATCTACGAGGCTTTGCAGGACACCCCGCAGTCCATCAAGATCCCTTGTGTTAAACGTCCAATCAATGTTTACTACTGCGTCCTTGAGGGTATCGTAGGCGGCATCTTGCTGCTCCTTGGCTTTCTCGCATTCCTTTTTTCTGGCCTTCTGTTTCTCGGTTACAGGAATTTTTACTGGGACCGGCGTACAGAGTTCCTCACGTTTGTCATACTTGTTTTTAAAGTCCGTGGCCTTCTGGGAGATTGTCCTTTGCGTGTTGACTGAGGCGTCGTACTTCTCCTTGAGCGGCCCTAGCTTGTCAATTGTGGTTTGTAGCTCCGACTCACGGTCGCCCAACGTTGCTTGAGCGTTCATGACTACCTGGCCGGCGTTTGCGAGGTCGGCTTGCTCTTTCTTGCCTATTGGGCTGTCCGGAACACCCTCGCCAGAGGCATACGAATCACCCAGCCCGACAATGAGCCAGTCCTGTACGGTCACGTTCTGCGTGGTTTGAGCGCTAGCGCCTGCCGCACCTGTAACGGTCAGCCTGACCTGGTAGAGTCCCTCCGTGGGAAAGCGGTACTCGAACGCATCGCAACGGTTCTCAATGATTACCTCGCCGCCATCGATCGTCCAGCCAAAAGACGTTGCTCTGGAACTGGAATCACAGGCGTTGAATTGAACGGGCCAGCCATCCGCTGGCACGATCTCGGCTTCATCCAGGGACCGGATAAGTCCTGTATGTTCATTGACGACGAGGCGGGGAGGCACAGTCCAGGAAAATTCAGCCGTGAGCGGTGGGATAGTCCGGGCGCTCGATTGAGGCGGCCCCAAGGCGAGTGAGAACGCCAAAACGAGCGCGCCGGAATGTACGAGCCTCGCGCAGATTTCCACAAGTGCTGAATGCGTCCTTGAAGCGGCCGAAATGCGTTCGTCGGTGCGCTTCATCAACCTTCGAATCACATTGGGATTGGAATCCAGCCGTTGGCTTCCCAAGTTAAGAGCATTAACCGTTGACATCCGAGTCTCCTTTCGGGCAATCAAGTGGGGGTTAAAGAAGTGGTTCTCATTTTAGCTCCACGCCCGGGGTCACCTTAGCACGTTTTCTTCCGGACAAGCCGGTCTGATCCATGCGGCCCCGCGGTTTGGACTACGCCAACACTGACAAGACTGAAAAGACCGGTCACCGCCTGTCACCACGTTAGTCTATGGCTTCGCTCAATTCCGTGAAACTGAACCCCCGGTTCGGCGGCAAACCGGACGCGTGACCGAGTCTGACACTTCCCCCGAAACGGCGTTTGCGGACGGCTAGATCCTGCCTTGTCGGCAAGTGTAGAGTCAAACGCCACCAGAAGGACGTCTAACGACCAACCTGGACAAGTAGGTTTTGATGCTAGTATCGCGTCTGATAAGAGATTTCTCGGAAGTTGACTCATCCGCGCCTTCTGCGGTGGGTCTTGGTGCTGGGCACCGCGGCGTCCCGACCTCAAGCCTTGTCTGTGACCTGTGGTGCGGATCAAATTGCTCGCCAACCCACGCTCCCGTGCGACGGGATTCGCAGCGCGTTATTCTGAAGAATACTCGCTGATACGCGGACCGTCCCCTCGCGGGTCTGTGAAAAAACCTTGGGACAGTCAACCGCGGCTCAAGACGTCATTGATTCTAAGTGGCCTCTAGGACGCCGCTTGTGACAGTCCCCGGTTTTTTCACAGACCCTAGCGCCAGGGATCGTCCTTTTTTCACGCACCGTTCCCATGAACATTAAGAAGCTTCGACTCCTCACGCCGGGGCCCACTCCCCTTTATCCGCCCGCGGTTCGCGCCATGGCGGGCGCCAACATCCACCATCGCACGGAAGACTTCCGGCAACTCTACCGGCAGGTCCTTGAGGGCCTGAAATACTTCATGGGCACGCAAAACGACGTCGTGCTGTTCACCTCGTCGGGAACCGGTGCGATGGAAAGCGCAGCCTCGAATCTCTTTGCACCCGGCGAGCGAGTCCTGGTGGCTTCAGCCGGCACGTTCGGCGAGCGGTGGGTTGAGATCACGCGCGCCTTCGGACTCGACGTCGAGGTGCTCGAAGTGCCTTACGGCGAGGCCGTGTCACCGGAGCGAATCGCGGAGGCTTTGGAGAGCGATTCGGCGATCCGAGGCGTCTTCGTCCAGGCGACGGAGTCGTCTACCGGCGTCAGCCACGACATTGAAGCGATGGCCTCGGTAGTAGCCGCGAGTGATGCCGTCTTCATCGTCGACGGCATCACGGGCCTCGGAACCAGCCAACTCGACATCGACGGCTGGGGATTGGACGTCGTCATCGGCGGGTCCCAAAAGGCGGTCATGATTCCCCCCGGCCTGGCGTTTGTGTCCCTCAGCCCCGCGGCGTGGGAAAGGTGCCGTACGGACAAACAAGGCTACTACTACTTCGACCTACGCAAGCAGTACCAAGCCGCCGAGAAGGGCTTGTCGCCCTACACTCCAGCCATCTCACTCATGTTGGGGCTGGCCGAGACACTGGGCTACATCCGCGAGATCGGACGCGATAGCCTGATCGAAAACGCACAATTACTGGCACGGGCTACCCGCGAGGCGGCCATGGCCTTGGACCTCGAGCTGTTTGCCAAAGACACTCCAGCGGGAGCGATCACGGCCATTCGGTCCCCGGCGGGTATTGACTCGGGCACGATTGTGAAGCAATTCCGAGAGCAGTTCGGCACGGTGATCGCCAACGGGCAGGGTTCCATGAAGGGTGAGATCTTCCGCATCGCACACTTGGGCTACTACGATATCACTGACCTTTTTGGGGTGATCGCCGAGCTGGAGATCATCCTTGACTCGCTGGGCAGGCCGGTCGAGTTCGGCTCCGGCGTTCGAGCGGTTCAAGAGGTCTACCGGGAGGCGTTCCGGCCCACACCGGTGGACGCCTGACAAGGCCGGTGCAGCTCGGAAACAGGTGTCGGTAGGAGTACCGACACGGCAGGTCTGGGGACCTGCGCCACCAAGGGCTTTTTGTTGCATTACGTTCGGAGCAGCACCGTTAGGCCTACTTCTACCACGGGCTGCCGCTGAATTCCGCCAATGAACATTCTGATAGCTGAAACCGTTTCGACCGCGGCACTGGAGGTTTTCCGATCCGAGCCGGGTTGGACCGTCACAACCTCCACTCCGGAGGAGTTCGCTGGTCATTTGCCGGGGGCGGAAGCCCTCATAGTTCGGAGCGCGACCGAGATAACCAAGGACCTGCTAGGCCAAGCGCCGAAACTGCGTGTCATCGGCCGCGCCGGGATCGGAGTCGACAACGTAGACGTCGAGGCGGCGACCGCCCGCGGGATCGTGGTGATGAACACACCCGGCGGTAACGCGATCTCGGTCGCCGAACACACGCTGGCGCTGATGCTTGCTCTGGCGCGTCCTATCACCCAGGCCAGTGCGTCGACGAAATCCGGCAAGTGGGAGAAGGGGAAGTTTCTCGGAACGGAACTGAGTGGTAAGACGCTCGGCATCATCGGACTGGGCAGTATCGGGATGGAAGTCGCTCGCCGATGCCGGTCGCTGGGAATGAAGGTCGTAGCCCAAGACCCTTACGTCTCGCGCGAGCTAGCCAAAGAGCGGGGAGTCGATCTCGTCGCCGCCGACGAACTCTTTGCGGTCAGCGACTATATCAGCTTGCATCTCTCCCTGAAGCCTGAGACACGCCACGTGCTAGGAAGCCACGCCTTCGCCAAAATGAAGCGCGGCGTACGCATCATCAACTGCGCCCGTGGCGAGCTGATTGATTCGGCTGCCTTGGACGAAGCATTGCGTTCAGGGAAAGTCGGGGGCGCGGCGCTCGACGTCTTCGCGCCTGAGCCACCCCCAGCCGGCTCGCCGCTGCTCATACACGAGAAGGTCATCGCTACCCCCCACATCGCCGGCTCAACGGAGGAAGCCCAGGAGACGGTGGGCATCCGTATCGCCGAACAGGTCCGCGAGTACCTCAAACATGGCGTGGTCACGAACGCGGTCAACACTCCTTCGATTAGCGCCGAACAGTATGCCTTGATCCGTCCTTACCTGGAGCTGGCGGAGCGACTCGGGTCGTTCGCGATGCAGATCGCAGGCGGCAGTCCTAGCCGGGTGACCCTGACTTACTCCGGCAATTTCCAGGAAGCCAATACGACGTTGATACGAAACGCGGCGCTGGCGGCTATTCTCAACCGCTTCCTATCCCAAAAGGCCAATCTGATTAACGCCGCCCAGGTCGCGTCCGACCGAGGGATCGGGTTGAACGAGATCAGGCGCGGTCGCACGCAGTACAGTGATTCCCTATCGCTCGTGCTCGACACGGAAGAGGGACGGCGGAGTACTGAGGGCACTGTTTTCGCCGATCAATCTCCGCGGCTGATCAGCGTCGACGGAATTTACGTCGAGACGGCCCTTCGAGGCCACATGGTGTTTCTGAAGAACATCGACGTCCCCGGCGTGATCGGCAGGCTGGGCACCGTCCTCGGCGACAATGGGATTAACATTGCCGACTTCTCTCTCGGTCGGCGCGAGAACACCCACCGTCCGGGAGAACCTGCCGAAGCGGTAGCCGTGATTCGAATCGACGAAGGGATCCCTGCCGCGGTGCTCGAACAGCTTCAAGAACTAGAGGCGGTGAACCTCGCGTGGGCGGTGGAGTTGCCTTACTGACCTGATCGTCGCTTGTTGGTAACACATTCTCGGGTGTGATCCGCCGCCCCCACATCGCTAATTGACTCCTAAGTGACTGCGGTATTTTAACTTAATGGTGTTCCGCCGGCGCCAGAACAAGGGACTCTCGTGCCGGTTGGTTGCGCGGCTTCGAGGCCGTCTGCTAACCTGAGAATCTCTACTAAATCGATAGGAATTAGGAGGATTGTCCCTTTATGACGTTGCCCGCCGATGAAAAAGTGTCTCTACTCGCAGAGAATTCCCCTGTCTTCAAGGCCAGCTTCAAGCAGCTCAGCGACCTCTATCTGCTTGCTGAGGAAGGGTATGTACCGGTGCGCCGATTCCTGGGAAGCCGCGAAGTCAAGAGCGTGACCGAGACGATGCACCTGACCTCAGGCGAACCTTGGAGCATTCCTATCATCTTCCCGGTAAGCGGGGAGCTGGCGACTTCTCTCTCGAAGGCGGAGCGACTGGTTCTCGAGGACGAAACGGGCGTCCCTGCCGGCGTCTTGCATATCGAAGAAATCTTCAAGATCGACAAAAGCAGTTACGCACGTCACATTTTTCGTACTGAAGACACCGCCCACCCGGGTGTTGAATGGCTGCTCAAGTCGGGCGATTTCAGCCTTGCCGGCGCGGTACAAACCTTCGAGGACTGGGAATTCAATCTGCCGGGGGGACTTCCGTTTTCACCTCGCGAAGTCAGAGCGGAGACGATCGAGCGGGGCTGGAAGAAAGTGGTGGGATTTCAAACGCGAAACCCGATCCATCGCGCCCACGAATTCGTGACCAAAATCGCACTGGAAACAGCCGATGGCCTGGTGATTCACCCGCTACTCGGGGAAACCAAACCCGACGACACACCCGTCGAAGTACGCTTGGCGTGCTACCGTTCTCTGATCGACAACTACTATTCGCCCCAACACACGCTGTTGGCTGGATTTCCGGCCTGGATGCGATATGCTGGGCCCCGCGAAGCAATCTTCCACGCCCAAGTGCGAAAGAATTACGGTGTCACCCATTTCATCGTCGGACGCGACCACGCTGGCGTCGGGGACCACTACGGGCCCTTTGACGCCCAGCACATCTTCTCCGAATTCGAGCCGGGCGAGTTGGGCATCGAGCCGATCTTCTTTGATATGGTGCATTACTGCAAGGCCTGCGGGCAGATGACATCCCCCAAGACGTGCCCGCATTCCAAAGAGGAGCGCGTATTCCTCAGCGGGACCGCGGTACGGAAGATGTTGGCGGAAGGAGAAATGCCCCCCGAGGAGTTTACCCGTTCCGAAGTAGGTAAGATCCTCGTGGAGGCGGTCGGCGGGAAATGAAGAAGTTTTTGGATTCGGTCGAGACTCAACCCGCGGAGACCGCGGCCGCCGAGGAGGTGGTGGCGTGGGGCCTCGAGCGCTTCGGCGACCGAATCGCGATCTCAACAAGCTTTCAGGCCGCGGGTATGGTGCTGCTCGATATGGCCGCGCGCATCTCCCAAGGCAAGGTTCGGGTTTTCACCCTTGATACCGGCCGGATGCCGAAGCAGACCTACGAGCTGATGCAAGAAGTTCGGCGCCGATACGGGATCTCCATCGAGGCTGTGTTTCCGGACTCGGCGGAAGTGTCAGCGATGGTCTCGCGCCATGGGCCGAATCTGTTCTATGACGCAGTGGGAAAGCGCAAGTTGTGTTGCGAGATTCGCAAGGTGCGGCCGCTCGAGCGCAAACTAGCCGACCTGGACGCCTGGATGGTCGGCCTTCGGCGCGCCCAAGCTGAAACACGCGAAAGCATCCGCAAGATCGACATCGACTCTGAAAGCGGGGGCATCTATAAGCTTTGCCCGCTCGCTGATTGGTCCCAAGAGCAAGTCTGGGCGTACATCCGCGAAAACGACGTGCCCTATCATGAGCTTTACTGGCAGGGCTATCCGACGATCGGCTGTGCGCCTTGCACTCGCGCGACCGCATCGGACGAACATCACCGCGCCGGTCGCTGGTGGTGGGAAACCGAAGCCGACAAGGAGTGCGGCATTCACGTGTCGCCCAGCGGGCAAGTGCAGCGTGAAGTGGACGTCCTACTCGACGAGGTCCTGACCGGCGCCAAGTAGTCGCTAGGGTCGGAGGCAAGACCCAGGCGACATCGAAGAAGAAAGGGAGTTGACAGGTCTGGCGGCTCGACCACAGACGTTACGCTTCCCGGCGAAAACTAGGTTCTGTATTTCGCCGGGCTGCTGTGATTAGCTCATGACACACAAAGGATTCACCATCTGGTTCACAGGGCTATCGGGGTCCGGTAAATCAACCATCTCGGACATCTTAGAGGAGCGGCTACGCGACGGAGGCGCCAAGATTGAAGTTCTCGACGGCGACGTAGTCCGTACGAACCTATCGAAGGGCCTGGGGTTCAGCAAAGAAGACCGCGACACAAACATCAAGCGCATCGGCTTCGTTTGCGCCATGCTCTCGCGTAACGGGGTGATCGCCATCGCGGCGGCCATCTCGCCCTACCGCGACATACGCGACGGCGTGCGCGCGCAGATCGAAAACTTCGTCGAAGTCTACGCCGAATGCCCGCTCGAAGTGTTGATCGAGCGCGACGTGAAAGGGTTATACAAGAAAGCCCTGTCCGGCGAAATTCCGCAGTTCACCGGAGTTTCCGATCCCTACGAAGCGCCCCTGAACCCCGAGGTCGTGATCAACTCCAGCAAAGAGAAGCCCGAAGAAAGCGCCGAAAAGGTTTGGGCTAAACTAGTCGAGTTAGATCTCGTAACGGCCGATGGTCGATCTTCACACCCACAGTGATCGATCGGATGGGACGCTCAGTCCGCGACAGCTCATCGATCTCGCCAGACGCCTAGGCCTCCAGGCGCTTTCCATCACCGACCATGACAGCCTGGAAGGCTATGATTCGGCGGAGCCGTATGCTCAACGCGTAGGCGTTGAGCTGGTCTGCGGCATCGAGCTGAGCACTCGGCTTCCGAGCAGCTCCATCCACATTCTTGGTTACTTTCTCGAACAACCGCCCGGCGAGTCTTTCCGTAGCCATCTTGCCTGCCTCCAGAAAGCGCGCCGGGAGCGTAACGGTCGTCTCACCGAGCGGCTCCGGGAGTTAGGCCTGAGCATTCGCCTGGAGGATGCCGAAAAACTAGGCCGCTCGCAGACCGGGCGGCCGCATTTCGCACAGCTTCTCGTCAACAAGGGCTATGTGTCGAGCATCCGAGAAGCTTTCAACCTCTATTTGGACGAGAGCGCCCCGGGATACGTCGAGCGCCGCGACCCATCGATTGACAATGTTTTGCGCTGGATCCGCGAGGCCGGGGGCATTTCGTCTTGGGCGCATCCGGCTCGCGCCGTCCGCGAGGCTGAGCGATCGGCGAAAGATTTGTTCGAGGAGTTAGCTGCCAAGGGGCTCAACGCCATCGAGGTTTACCACGGCGACCACACTCCGGAAGAGATGGCACAGTTCCGTTCCGCGGCTGAAAACCTAGGGCTGGGAATCACCGGAGGCAGTGACTTTCACGGAACCGAAAAAGGGCGAGCGCAACTTGGGGCCTTGAACTTGCCGAAGTCGCTGCTAGGAGAGCTGCGAGCCCACAGCCGAAGAGTCCACGATCCGGTACGCGGCCCCCGTTAGGGCCCGCGGGCGGCGACCGTCGGCTCCTAAGAAATGCGGACTAGAATCGTAAACTAGTGTTGATGGTTCCGAAAAAATTCCAACGCCAGTCCGGCCGCCTGCTGCTCAGCGGATTTCTTCGAGGCGCCTTCACCTCGGGCGGAGAAAAGCTCCCCGACGCGGACTTCGATCGTAAACACCTTGGAGTGCGGGGGACCCACCTCTCCTACAGACTGGTAGACGGGGGTCGGGAGCTTGCTCGCTTGTAAGAGCTCCTGCAGAGCCGATTTGTTGTTGTCGAGGGCGAGATTCTCGACAGCGCCCTCGAGTGCCGTGCCCGTCAAAACGGTCCCACCGACGAGTCGCCGGGCAGCCTCGAGACCTCCATCCAAGTAGACGGCCGCTACGAGCGCTTCGAAAGCGTTGACGAGCAGCGTCTTTTTCTCCCGGCCACCGCTGATCTCCTCGCCGCGTCCCAGCAGGAGGTAGGTTCCTATATTAAGACCTTGGGCCACCTTCACGAGATTGGCCGCACTGACCAGACTGGCGCGGAGCTTTGTGAGCTCGCCTTCGGGCCGGTTGGGGAATTGAGCGCTCAGGCGTTCGCTGACAATGAATCCCAGGATCGAGTCCCCCAGGAACTCCAAGCGCTCGTTATTCGCGGAGGGGGTGGGCGTCTGACTGTAGGAGCTGTGCGTGACCGCTTGCTCTAACAGCTCAGCGTTGCGGAAGCGGTACTGGATGGTTTCTTCGAGTTGCGCAAGTTCGGCGGACATGTCGGAGCGGTGGAAACTCGCCTGCTTATCTCAGCCGGGCTTGCTTTCCTGAAGACGTGTACGAGACGCGAGAGAGCCTCAGTCCGAGGGCGTAGACGAGTACCCCCCAAAGCCACCTATTGCCCGACCGTCTCGACTTCCGCTTCAAGGCCGCCGTCGGACTTAGGTTGAGGTTTTCCGCCACTCTGCTTAGCCTTTGCAATGTCCCGCCTCAAACCTCGGACTACGCTCGCTGGGATCCCACCGTCCTGCATGGCCTTGTCGGAGGCTTCCTCCGCCTCGGCAAGTTTCCCCTGGTCCAAAAGGGCCTGCCCGAGGCGAACGTACGCTGTTCCGCGCAGTTGGGAAGCCGCGGCGATGGACTTGCGAAACGATTCCTCCGCGCCGGCGTAATCGTCGCGCATGTAGGCCACGATACCCAGAGTTTCGTGGACCTGAGCCATCATCGTTTTTCTCTCCGACAGCCAGAGCTCATCGGTGACTTGCGGGTTCGGCTTCGGCATGGTCGGGATGACCCTCAAGGCCCTTTTGGCAAAACCTTCCGCCTTGGCGAGTCTCTCGGACTTGTTGAGGTCATCTACTCTCGCTTGCCCCGCGATCAAGTACCCGAGGTCAACAAGCACCAAACCGTGTTCAGGATTCGCTTCGAGCAGCCTGTCCCCGTAAACCTCCATCTCGACGTAATCTTTCTTCTCGCCGGCAGACACCACTATCATGTAGAGCAGCCACTCTTTGAACTCAGTTTTCTTGAACTCCATCAAGACCTTTTGGGCCGCTTTGATGCGACCGTCGGCGTCCGTCGCGTTCTGGACCGCCATCAGCGCGTCGCTTTCTTCCTGGGACTTCGGTCGTGGACCCTGCTGCTCTGGCTGAGCCTGAGCGAGCAAGTGGGGTGTGACCAACAAGGCAACTAGACCGACAAGGATCATTCTGTTCATTTACATTCTCCGTTCAAGCCGAAAGGCGCGAACCCCCGGGCTAGTTTATCGTATTCCTGCGCCGAACTCCTTCGCGCACTGCATGTCCAAGACGCAATCGGCAAAGCCGGCGGCAACAGGCCGCGTCACTCTTCCTCATACTCCTCTTCGTCTTCATCGCGAGGCCGCCCGAACCGTTGCTCGAGCCCTTCCTCCGCAAGCTGACGGATGCGTTCAGACGGATCTCCGGCCGCCAGCGAAAGCTCGTAGTGTTCGACGGCCCGTTCACGGTTCCCGAGTACATCCTCGATGCGCCCGATGTAGAGGTGGGACATCGCTCGAATGTAAGTATCGGGATCGGACTCGAGCGCTTCCTGAAGGTGGCTGCGGGCTAGATCCGGGTCGCCCTCCAAAAGCGCCGCCCGCCCCAGAGCATAGCTCGCCTGAGCATTCTTGCCGCCCGAAAGATCGAGAACTCGAACTAGTTTCTTCCGCGCCTCCTCGGGACGCTCCGCCTGTAACGACAGCTCGGCATCACGCAATAGGATATCGGTTTCCGAAACCTTGGGTCGGATCGCCTTCGCGCGTGGCCGCGCGGGAGCTTCGGCGAACTTCACTTCTTGCAGCCGGGCCGCCTCCCGTTTCAAGTCGATTCCTTTGATCAACTCCGGATAGTAGTACCTCATGGCCTGGCCTTGCTTTTCAAACTTCGCCAGGCCTTCATAGAAGTAAGGCGTCAGGATCAGGCCCTCACGCAGATCACGCTGCACGCGGTCTTGGCGTTCCGCTTTGGATCCCCGCGCCAGCCGGGCCTCGACGGCCTTGACGAGACATTTCGTTACCAGCAACTGGAAGTCGCTCTTGTAGATTTCGCTCAACGCGGGAGCGAACAGCGCGAACCGAGACAGGATCTCCTTTTCGCCGATCTCCTTGGCGTAGCGGATCGACAGCGGATCCAGCAAGTGAAGCAAAAAGGCGTGGCGGATCTCGTCGATGCGCGGTTCCTTCGACGGGTGGACCACTACGTAGACCTTGCCCCCATATCCGCGCGTATTGATGTTGTTAGGTGCTCCAAGCAGATCAAAGTAGACCTGGAAGCTCTGTACCTGCCGGCTGGTCGGCGAGACACGCAAATAGCCGCCAGCTTCAAACAAAGCCCCGATCAGCGGCTCTTGATAGCGCTCGATCTCCCGATCGAAAGCCCCCTGGTATTTGCTCCACAATGCTTCGATCCGCGCTTCCCGATAAAACTCCGCCATAAGGGGTGCGGCGGAGCGAAGCCGACGCACATCAGGCGGCAGGTCCGTCGGCAATTCCGCGAGGATTTCAAAATCAGGCGGGGCCTGGGTGGCCAGCGCGAAGGAAACGAACTGCGAAAGGTTCTCGCCAGGATCGTCAAGTTTGTACTGCGTGTATAGATTCCGCAACCGCCGCAGGCTGGAACCCTGAAAGTCCCTCAAGTCTTCCCGCAAGGCCTGCCGGACCGGGCTGTCGGAAGGCAAACCAAACCCGTCGTCGTAACCGGCCACATTCAGCGCTGCCAACACCGTGAAGAGCCGAATATCAGAAGCGAGCTGGTCTCCCTGAGCGTTCGCCGAGGGCCTGAGGGCACCCGCAACGAACACGAGAAACAGAAACCACACTGTTCGGGAAAGCTTCATGGGGCGGGAACCCAACCTCTAGGCGTGAACGGCCGAGCGTAAGTTTTAGTGTACTTCAGCCCTCGTAAAGCAGTCCAACAAAGCTCTACCATAGAGTCCGTCCGCGGCTTTCTGACGAAAGCGTCGCCGCCTCGGTTTCTTCGCGGCTGCTGGTCCCGAAGGGCGGGGCGAGCGGGAGGCACGCGCAGCTTTGAGGCAAGCGGTGAAGGCGACCGAAGCATCAAAGCTTGAACAGTTCTCGGAGGCGTTTGGTTTGTGCACGGCTGACTGGGATCTCCGTATGCTGCTTGTCGCTCATACGGAGTTGGTAGCTCGATTTGAACCAGGGCACAACTTCTTTAATGCGGTTGATGTTCACCAAATAGGAGCGGTGCGCTCGCCAAAACTGATTGGGATCGAGATGGGACAGTAGCTCTTCAATGGTCTTGTAGTTCGACTCGCCCTCTATGTAGGTGGAAACAATCGTGATCAACCCGTCTTGAATAGTCGCGTAGATGACGTCGCCGGCATCGACCAAAAACAGGCGCTTGCTGTTCTTCACCAGAAGCTTAGCCGGAGGGCGGATCGTGTGCTGTATCTGGGACAGCAATTGCTCCATACGGCTGGGGCTCGAGGGCGATTCCAGCAACTTTTCCGCCCGCTCAATCGAGACCTCCAGCCGCTGCTTCTCGATCGGCTTGAGCAGGTAATCGACGGCGTTGATCTCGAAGGCCTCGACCGCATACTGGTCGTAGGCCGTGGCGAATATGAAGTGCGGCAGCGGAGAGCCCTTCTCAACAAGCTTGCGTACGACACCCAGTCCATCTAAGCCGGGCATCTGGACATCGAGGAAAACCAGATCAGGCTGATGCTCTTCGATGAGTTCAACGGCTTCCAGACCGTTCCCCGCCGCAGCGACAACTTCCACGCCGGGAATCGATTTGAGCAAGAACATCAGCTCGTCGCGGGCGAGCTGCTCGTCGTCGACGACCAACGTCGTCAGGGTGGCGGTTGCACTACTACTCTCGGCCATGAGCGCTCAGTTCTCAGGAATGTTTCGGAGTATAGCATGGGGTGGAGATTTTCCGAACCGGGAGAAGACACGCCGGAGAGGCACGTACGCCGCCTGGTGAGCACTGCTGAACAAGACCCTTTAGCTTTGAAAAGCTGAACTCTGCCGCTGCGACTCCTCCTCATTGGCATTGCTAGCGCACCAAGAACGATGCCTCCGTCCCCGCCGCGCGGGCTACCGCTTCCGCCGCAAGGTAGCCGCTGCGGACGGCGCCTTCCATCGTGGCGGGCCAGCGGGTGTTTGTCCAATCGCCGGCGAGGAAGACGTTCGGAAACTTCGTCTTGGCCACCGGCCTTGCCGCTTCGAGCCCTGGGACGGCGGAGTAGGTGGCGCGCGCTTCTTTAATCACGTGCGATCGGACCAGCTGGGCGGCAGCTGATTTGGGGAAGAACTCTCGCAGCTCGCGACATGCCATCTCGACGATGTCCTTCCGCGCCAACGGCAACAGGGAGCGTGACGCGCTGACCACGGCCTGAAAGCAGTTCTCAGATTTGCGGAACAGCCATTGCAGAGTGCGGTCGAGGAGCACCGCATGGGGGAGGTCGGTAATCGGACGGTCGAACCAAAGGTGGATGCCCGTGATTGGTGAATGTTCGAAGCGATCGAGGTGCAAGTCGAGTCCCGGAACCAGAGCGTTCACTCGCTCGAAGGGCACGGCACTGACGTAATAGTCGGCCGACCGAGCGGCGGGGTCGATTGATTCGATGCTCGAGCGCAAATGAATACGAACCCCGGACCCAAGCTTTTGCTCGAGAGCTGCCGAGTAGAGATCGGCCAGTGGAACGGCCGGCACACCCATCTCAAAACTGTCGCGGGTTGCCATCAGCCCATCGAGAAAAACCTGAAAAGCAGGCACCGCCGATGCGCGGTCGGGATCTTCGTTGAGTGCGCTCACCAGGATAGGACGCCAAAAACGCTGCAAAGTACGCGGTGGGACGTCCTTCGAGTTGAGCCAATGTCCGATTGTGAACTCGTCGAGATCGGCTCGGTGACGCTCGCGCCGCAAGGCGGCCAGCGTTCGAATAAGCGACCACTTGTCGCGGATGTCGAGTCCGTCAAACCCAATCAGCGACCCGAAAAGGTGAAGCGGTGCGGGCAGTAGGCCCCGTCGGAGGACGTCGGTCCTACCTCCCGGGCGAACAAAATTTAGCCGATCGTCGAAGCGAATCTTCTTCTCCACCCCGCAGCGCCGATAGAAGTCCAGCAAGTTCACGAAGCAGCGCAGCAGGACGTGCTGGCAGTTGTCGATACGCTCGGAACCTTCTGCCGCAGGTTGTACTGGAAAGGAGGTAGCTCGTCCGCCCAGAAAAGGCCGGGCTTCGTGCAGCTCGACGTCAAAATCGAGCGATCCGAGAGCAGCCGCAGCGGACAAGCCCGCCAAACCTCCGCCAACGATGATTACGCGGGGAATGGAGGCGCCCCTCCCAGGAGGCGGACCCTTAGCGCTTGGATCACGACCCAGATTTTCTCAAGATTGCTGAGCTTGGCACGCTTGGCGTACACGTCGTAGTGGGACTGGCGAATTCGCCGCAGAATCCGATAGTAGATCGAGATCATGGCCCATAGAGCCGGGCGACCCTGGGGACAAACCATTGTCAACAATGGCGCCGCCTCTTTGTAGTAGCGCTCTGCGCGGCCCCACTCGAACTCCATCAAGTCGCGAAACCGCGGACCGCCACGGCTCTCCATCAAGTCCCGTGGACTTAGGCCAAAGCGCTCCAAATCCTCTTCCGGCAGGTATACGCGACCCAGACGGGCGTCCTCGGGTATGTCCCGCAGTATGTTGGTTAGCTGAAAAGCGACTCCGCATTTTTCCGCCAGTCTTAGAGCCTCAGGGGAGTCGTAGCCGAAAACGTGAATGCAGGTCATGCCGACCACGGAAGCGACCTGGTAGCAGTAGCGGTAGAGGTCGTCAAATGTTCGCCGGCGCTGCGGGACCAGATCACTACCCACGCCGTCGATGAGCTCGAAGAAATACTGCTCCGGGATTTGGTACTTCACGACCGTGTAGTGAAAGGCCGGCAGAATCGGGTCGTTCCCGTATCGGCCTTGCAACGCGTCCTCGAAAGCCGTCTTCCAGCGGGCAAGAGCCGCCCGCCGTGACGCCAGCGACGGGGTTGGCTCGTCGCTGATGTCGTCGCTATAGCGCATGAAGGCATAGATCGCACACATCGCCATTTTTTGTTCTCGCGGCAGCAGAAGAAACGAGTAATAGAAGTTACGCGCTCGCGAACGCGCGACACGCCGGCAGTGTGCAAAGGACTCCTCAACGGTAGGCATGTTGTGTCCGCGTCTTCAGCCGGGGCCGGCCGATGATCCGCCGGCTGACCGCTCGGGAAAGGAGCTTGAAGCGATCCCACTTTCCCAACTTGGGCCGCCGTGCCACGGTGTCGTAGTCCTGCCGACGAATCATCTCTAGAACCGCAAGGCCTCCTCCGCTGAACAATTCCACATCGACCGAGAGGCACCGATCGACAAGATCAATCAGCGGAAGCCCTTTTTGAAAAAGTTTCTGGGTCCGGTGGACCAGCTCTTGCATCAGGTTGCGAAAGGCGGGGCGAGCTACCCCTTGCTTCAGGTCTTGTTCCAGGTGCTCAATCGAATAACTGTGCCGCTTCATTTCTTCCAGAGGGATATAGACACGGCCCTTCTCCCAATCGCGGCCGACGTCCTGCCAGAAGTTCGCAAGCTGTAGGGCCGTGCACGTGTCGTCAGAAAGCTGTCTTCGCGGCTCGTCCGTGTAGCCACACAAATGCAGCACCAGCCGGCCCACAGGGTTGGCTGAGTAGCGACAGTAGCCGAGCAGGTCCTCATACGTGGCGTAGCGGGTGACGCGCTGATCCTGGACAAAAGCGTGAATCAAGTCAGCGAAGGGCTGCTCGGGGATGCCGTGCGTTTCGACGGTCTGCTTGAGGGCGACAAAAACGGGATGCCGGACAACTCCGCGATACATGGCCTTGAGCTCGCCGCTCCACCACTCGAGCAACTCGAGGCTGCGCCGAGGATCTTCGATTTCGTCGCCCAGGTCATCCGACCAACGACAAAAACTGTAGACGTTGCGAAAATCTTGGCGCAGGCGACGGGGCAACAACAAACTGACAACGTGAAAGTTCTCGTAGTGAACTTGCGCTAACCAGCGCGTGTAGGCGAGCGAATCGCCGAGGGGCCAGGCCTGAAGGTTGTCGGTCCCGTAGACTTCGCTGAATTCAGCCGGTTGTAAGAAGCGCTTCACCGCAGAGACTCACTCCTATGCGGGCTATTGAACCGCCAGGGCCTGTGGAACTTCCAGGCGAAGGACACACGTCGAAACAGCCGCGGAACTCCGCACGCGACCTTGGGAGCGGTGCCGTCCCCGCCTGCGTGCCACGTCCTTTGTGCCCACCGGGATTCCACTATGACATTACCGCGCAGGCGCCCCTCGCGGTTCAAGTGAGACTGCCGCAGACGGCGGGGAGAAATCTCGTGGGGCCGACGAGCCGCCTGACCTGGCCACGACCGAATCTAGGGAAGGATCGCGGTTTTCAAGTGGCCGTTGTGGCTCATCATTTGGCGGAAGACTCGCAGGAGATCCGCGAGAGGCGCCTCATCAATCACAAAGTCGGCGGCCTGCAACTGCCTTTGGCAAATGATATCCAGGGCTTTCAAGATGTGAGTCGGCGTATGGTGGAAACTCGATTGCAGCGTGATTTCCGAGTAATGAATCTGGGATGTGTCCACCGCAATAGTGCTTTCGGAGGGACAACCCCCGAACAAGTTCACGATGCCCCCGCGGCGAATCATTCCGACAGCGGCCTGCCATGTCTCTGGGGCGCCGACAGCTTCGATCACGACGTCCGCGCCGCGAGACCCGCCTGTAAGGCGCCGAACGGCTTTGACCGGGTCGGCTCCCGGCGCGGCTAAGACGATCTCGTCTGCCCCCATCCGCTCCGCACGGTCCAACTGGGTCTGACGACGGCCAACGGCGATAACATGCGCACCCTTGAGCTTTGCGAGGCGAACGAACATTAGCCCGATGGGACCGAGTCCCACCACAGCCAGGGTGTCGTCCTCGCGGACCCGTGTGGCCTCTAGTGCCCGCAATACACAAGCCAGAGGCTCAACCAATGCCGCGTCCCGGTAATCGATGCCTTCAGGAATCTCATGGGTGTTGCAGCGGACGATCGGGCCGGGAATGCGAGCGTATTCCGCGTAGGCGCCGTTGTTGAACAGCAGGTTTTCGCAGAGGTTCTCTTGCCTGTGACGACAGTAGTAACAGTTCCAACACGGGGCCGAGTTCGCCGCCACAACCCGCTGTCCGGTGCGGAAGTCTTGTACCTCCGAGCCGACGGCGACAACATCTCCCGCCAGCTCGTGACCCAGGATCGCCGGAGGCTGGATCATGCGAGCATGATATCCCCGCCGGAAGACTTTCAGGTCCGTACCACAAGTAAGCGCCACCCGAACCTTCACCAAAACGTCGGCGGGCCCAATCCGCGGCAAGGCGACCGGTTCCACGCGGAGCTCTTCCTCGCCATAGAGGACGGCGGCTAGCATTTTCTGTTTCACGTTGAATACCTCTGCGGGTGCACGATCAACTTTAGCGAACCATTGGTGGGATGACGAGCCATTTCGATGCCGCGCGTTATCTCATCAAGTCGAATGCGATGAGAAACCAATTCCTCCACCGGGAAGTCGTTCCGCCAGACCAGCTCGGCCGACTCCTGATGCAAATCGACCGAGGCACTGTAAGAGCCAAACACGCTTCGTTCTTCCGTGCAGAGCGCATTGCCGCTCAACTCGAAAGTCTCCTTCGTCGAAGTTTGGGCGAATAACATCACGCGCCCGCCGGGGCGGGATGCCGCAAGGGACTGCTCAACGATTCCAGGAGCCGAGGCTGCGACTACGGCTAGATCAGCGCCCCGGCCGTCGGTGAACCTCCGGATCTCGGAGATGAAGTCGGTCTCGGAGGCGTTCCACGCTTCTCGAGCTCCGAGGCTGCGCGAAGTCTCAAGCCGCGCTGGCAGCAAATCCGTGGCGTACACCCTTTCAACACCCAATTGCGCCAACAGCCAGGTGAAGATTAGTCCGATAGGCCCTTGACCCATCACTAGAACCACGTCCTTGGGCGTCACCTGGCATTTCGTCAGCGCCTTCAGGCAGGTGTTTACCGGTTCCACGAAGCTGGCCCGGTCAAAGCTCACATCGTCGGGG
Organism: Bryobacterales bacterium; assembly: GCA_965248205.1. Lineage (GTDB taxonomy): Bacteria > Acidobacteriota > Terriglobia > Bryobacterales > UBA6623. The sequence continues at coordinate 2,040,582 of CBDFIS010000006.1, read as the reverse complement.
ATGCGGATAACCCCGCGCCGGACGATCCAGTCCATGACTCGAACGTATTGCGCGAAGCCGCCACCCGCCGGTTCAAATCCTGCTGTCACCCCGACGCGCTTGTACGTCGCGCACTGCGCGTAGTCACCCTTTTCGCAATAAAAGCAATCGAGGCAGGGAACGTGATGAAACAGGCAAACGCGCTCACCCGGGACAAAACCTGTGACGTCCTGGCCAACTGAAACAACCACCCCCGCCGTCTCATGCCCATAGATGCGCGGCGGCTCAAGCAGGTCGTGTTCGATCTTCTTGAGGTCAGTGTGGCAAATGCCGCAAGCCTCGACTCTAACCAGCAATTCGCCCGCCCCGATTTCGGGAACGGTGACTCTCTCCAGTTGAACACGACTGTTTCCGCGGTACACGGATGCCGTCATCGCGTCGGGGATCGCTAGTGCGGGAGCGCTTGTCATAAGTTAGTCGAAACCGGCCGGTCGAAATCAAAGCGGCACTGTTGAAACAGCCGCCCGAGTGCCGCCAAGGCCCTTCGGCCATCGCGTCGCAGGTCCCGTAATTGTTTCCATCGCCATGGGCGGGCCGCGGCTTGGGCTAAGATGTTCCAGCCTGAAAACGTTCCGTCCATTCGCCGGGCGCGATTCCAGTCGATGATCAAAGAGGTGTCGGCCTCATCGCTGACGGCGCGCAAGCAATAGAACGGCAGGCCTCGCCTCAACGCTTCCGCCGCCACCGCCGAAGCTTCCATGTCTACGGCTGCTGCACCAGTGACCCAGAGCTGGGCTTCCTGCGAGCATCCTGCGCAACTTCGTCAACGGTCAACAGCACGGCCACTCTGGGATGCAACTCCCCACAGCATGCAGGCAACCTTACAGCATACTCTAGGCGCGGCTTGAGCTGTATGATTCGCCGCACGATCAGAGTCGATCCGACGGTCAGCTCCGGATCCAGCGCCCCGACGTAGCCGGCGGACACAACAGCACCGACGTCAAAACTTTTACAGGCAAGTTCGACTCCCTGGGCCGCGTTTTCGCCGCCGGGCCCATTGGCGACCAACAGAGCCTGGCAGCCTTTCAGATTCGCGCGCGCGCTCCACCGGACGCCGAACGAGACCGGCTTAAGGTCGTTGCTGGGTCCCCCGAATCCTGCGAACTCACGCCGGTCCGCTGAGACAACAAGAAGCACTTGGTGCCTTGGAACCATTTGATAGCTTGCAGGAGAGCACGGCCGACCGACCGCGTTCCGCTGCAGACCGATGTCCGCGGATCGACGTTTTTCCTACAACCCGCTGTCAGGTTCCGTCGAACGTCATGGCCGTGGAAGCGAAAGGCGAGAGCGGGAGTCACCGGGCTACTCGGTGTCGTCACTGACCCCGCAGCCAGTCGTTATAAATCCCTAGCGCCATCAGCGGGAAATATTGTCGGTAAAGGTGGTACCTCAAATAGATGACCCGCGGAAACCCCGTCCCGGTCCAAGCATCTTCGTCCCACGAGCCGTCGGCGTTCTGATTCGACAATAGGTATTGAATGCCGGCCGCTACGCTGTCGCTGCAATAGTCTCCGCTGGCGAACAGCCCCATTAGCCCCCAGGCGGTTTGTGAGGGGGCGCTGTCCCCTTCAGACTTAAAGCGGGGATCGTCATAGCTGGCACAGGTTTCGCCCCACCCACCGTCCGTGTTCTGGATGGATCGGAGCCACTCGCCTGAACGAATGATGTAGGGTTCGCGTTCGTCCTCTCCGGCAGAGCGAAGCCCTCGCAACGCGAAGCACGTCCCATAGATGTAGTTCACACCCCAGCGGCCTGACCAGCTGCCGTCTTCCTCCTGGGTGTTCTTTAGGTATTCGACGCCTCGCCAAACCGCGGCATTGTGCCTACCGGGTCCGACCCGGCACAAGGCCTCCAGGACTCGGCCGGTAACGTCAGCGCAAGTCGGGTCCAGCATCGCATTATGGTCAGCGAACGGCAGGTAGGTCAGGTATTGATTGTCATTGTCCACGTCGAATCCTGCCCAACCACCATCCTTTGATTGCATGCTCAGCAGCCACGCGATCCCCCGTTGTTCAGCAGCTCGCTGGGCCTCCGGGTCACGGGCGCGCGCATGTTGCATCGCAAGAAGGACCTTGGCCGTGTCGTCCGTGTCTGGGTAAAACTCGTTCGAGAACTCGAAGTACCAACCTCCCGGCGCAGCCTTGTCGTTCTTGACCGACCAGTCGCCGTGGTGGCGCACCTCCTTCGTGAGCAGCCAATCAGCTGCCCGACGGAGGGATTTTCTGATCGCGGGGTCCGGCTCTGGGTTCGCTGACCCTATCGCGTAGGAGCTGAGTGCTGTGTCCCATACGGGCGACAGGCAGGGCTGTACACGAATGACGTCATCCTCCTCGACAAGCAGCTGGTCGAACTTTTCGATTTCCCTTTTCAGCCGCGGGTGGTCGAGGCCGTAGCCCAGCTCCGTGAGCGCCATGATGGAATTCATCATGGGCGGGAAGATAGCCCCCAACCCATCTGAGTTCTCCAGGCGCTCGAACATCCATTTCGCCGTGGCATTGATGGCCTTTCTGCGGGTGAGCCAAGAGCCTCTCTTTTCCCAAAGCTTCAAGCCCTCATCGACAAACATGAGTAGGTTGCGCCAACTAAAGAACTCCGGCTTTGGCGGTTCCCTTCCCGTGATGATCTCGCGTATCTCAAGACCCGCGGGGATCGGTCGCGACGCCCGCAGAGCGGTCAAGATGGCGAGCGGCGCTATCATTGTCCGAGTCCACGACGACATGTCGTAGATGTTGAAGCGCGCCTTCTTCGGCAACAAGAAGAGTTCAGGAGGAATCGTCGGGGTCTTCTCCCGGTCATAGAGCCCAAAGAAACTCAGGTAGATCTTTATGTAGCTGTACGCCGCTTCGACGCCGCCGAGCTCGAGGATCTTTCGCTTAGCTTTCTCGATCGCCGCCTCGCCATCAGGCAAGCCCGCGATCTTGAGAGCCACATAAGACTTAACCGAGGCGTTGGCATGCGCGCTTCCCCCGGGGTATATCTGCCACCCGCCCCCGGGCAACTGGCGAGACAGAATCTGGCGCGCCGCTTTATTCACGCGGGAGCGAGTTGGAGGATTCCAAATACCGTCGGGCCCAGGGGGATAAAGCCACAATTGCAGCAGAATGTAGTCGGCCTGAAGGGTGGTGTCAGCTTCCAGCTCGGCCACCCAGTAGCCTTCGGGAGCTTGGAGGGACAGTAAATGGCGGGTGGCTGCGTGGATTGCATCCTCGACTTGCAGCAGAGGCTGCTCGGCCGGAGCGCGAGCAACGGCAGTGGCGGCTAGGGCGGCGCGATTGGCACGCGTCATAGGCTGGCGATCTGCGTCAGTTCACCTTCGTAAGGCGCCAGCTGCGGCGGAAGGGAAAATTTTACGTCCTCTTCAATGACTTCGACCTCTTCAACCCGGCCAAAGCCGAATTGCGAAAGGTGATGTATTACGCGCTGCACTAAAGACTCCGGTGCGGAGGCGCCGGCGGTTACAGCAACAGTCTTGACGCCCTCGAACCACCGAGCGTCCAGGTCGATCTCATCGTCGATCAGATACCCGGGTGTGCCTAGATTCTCTCCCACCTCAACCAGGCGACGTGAGTTGGAACTGTTTTGCGATCCGACGACGAGCAGCAAGTCACAACGTAGTGCGACCCTCTTGACCGCCTGTTGACGATTCTCGGTGGCGTAGCAGATGTCTTGGGCTGGGGGACCTTCCATTTTCGCGAAGCGTTTCTTCAGCTGGGTGATGATAACGTTCGCTTCGTCCAGGCTCAAGGTCGTTTGCGTCAGATAGCAAACTCTCTCAGGATTGGGCACTTGAACCGTCCGCGCCTCCTCGGCCGTGGAGACGACAATCGTGCGATCCGGGGCTTCCCCCATCGTGCCGATAACCTCGTCGTGGTCACGGTGCCCGATCAATAGAATCGTTCCGCCTTGACGTGCGAAGCGGACGGCCTCCAAATGGACTTTCGTTACTAGAGGGCAGGTCGCATCAACGACATCCAATCCACGCTCGCTTGCCTCCCGACGCACCTCCGGCGCAACACCGTGCGCGCTGTAAACGGCGCGACCCCCGGCGGGCACCTCGCTCAGTTCGTCGACAAAGACAGCTCCGCGGCTAGCGAGATCGTCTACAACATAACGATTGTGGACAATTTCCTTGCGGACATAAATCGGGGGTCCGTAAACCTTGAGCGCCAACTCTACGATATCGATCGCTCGGACTACGCCGGCGCAAAAGCCACGGGGCTTTAGGAGATAGATCGCCTTCTCCTCTGCCTCTGTCCCCGATGTGACTTTGGTTCCTTTGTCAGACATGCTTACCTACCAGCGAGCCAGGACCCAAGCCCGGACGAAACAAAAGTATATCAAGCCTTCCTCCTTCAGAATACGCCAATCCTCGAGTCCGCTTGTGGATCATTCCAGTTGTGCTACGGTCGGATCGGTTCCCTAAGGGCGCCGCCTTCTGGAGATGCCTCGTCGCCTCGGCGGCGCAACTCGAGCACCTGATAGTGATGGGTTGGCGCGTTCTTGTCACCGAGTAACTGCGCAGCGATCCGATCGAGCGGGGAATATGGCAGGAACAAATGGCGGTGGGCGTCATACGCGGTCATACGCGGTAACTAGCTCCGCCTCCAGACCTTGGTTTCGGGAGCCAGGCGAGATGTCGTGAGTGTTGCGGAGATACCAGATCGTGTGCGGCCGATCCAATTGAACGCGCTGACGCACCTTCCGCACCGACCTCTCACCGTAGATCAACAGGGGCGAGAAGCGATCGCCGAGCGCCGCCAGGAAAGGTTGGGGGTCACTGTTCCAGCGGTCCACGAGAATCAGAGCGCTGTCGGCATCCGGTTGGCTTTTCACGTACGCCGCCATCTCTTCGAACGGCAGTACGTACCCTTTGTTAAAGAAGTTGGCTTTATGGAAGTAGCCCCATAATGAAACCGTTCCCACAAGCAAGACCCCGCTGCAAACTGCCACGCCCAGTTTCGGCTTCTGTTCTTTCCCGACTACCAACAAGAGAAAATAGAACGGCAGCAGAAAGAGCAGCCGCGCCGGTGTAAAAGGCACACTCACCCAAGCCGAAGCGCCAAGGTAGGCTATCCCGGCGGCCGGTGCCAGCAAGACTGCGCTCCTTGGGAAGCTCCGCGCACCACGCCAGACCACCCAACCGACGAGGGGACTGATCAGTAGCCCCGCTGCAAGGCCCAAAACGGAAAGCGACTCACCGTACGTGAAAGAGACAAAGCTGAAAGCCAAACGCAAAGCTGTTTCAACGGCGGCGTTCTCCACCAGCGAGTGCGATTCAGTTGTGAAAACACGCGTCAGCGCAGCTCTCAGGTAGGGCAGCCACGGCGCGTAGAGCAGTGCCAGCAACAGGTCTGAAGCCGCAAGGGGTGCCAGCATTTGCCATTTCTGATGCCGCAGGCAACGTGTCAGCAGCAACAGATTCACGGCCCCGACGATCGCCAAACCGGGCAGATAGTGGGTGTACAAGAGCAAAGTCGCGACGATCGTATAGCAAGCCAGCAGCCTCTTCTGCGTCGGTTCCCTGGTCCACTTCACCGCTAGCCACAAGAGCAAACAGCTCAAGAACATTTGCAAGCTGTAGGAACGTGCCATGCGTGAATACAAGACGAGGGCAGGTGAAAGGCTCCACAGGGCCAGGAACCACACTCTCCCGGAGCGGCTGACGTCTTTCAGCCACAAGAAGCAAAACAGCACTGTCGACAAAAGCGCCCACCCAAGAGAGAGTGCGCGGACTTGCGTCAGAGGTGAGCCGGGCCACGGCAGTGCGATCCAGGCTTTGGTCAAGAAATAGTAGAGCGGAGGGTGGATGTCCACTGCCAGAGCGCGCGGGATCTCGGTCCACGGCCGGGCGATGACGTTCAGGGTGAACTGCTCGTCACCCCAGAGGGGCAGTAGATCGATGCGGTAGAAAAGCAGGCCCGCCTGCAACAACAAAAAGAAAGGAAGCGGGCGCCGAAGGAACACCTCGGCGAGTGGTGCGAAGTGACTCATCGAAGCCCAGCTTTCGTCTGAGGAACCATGACACAATCTAAGACGCTGGGTTTTCTCTGGTTTCGCGATACCACTCGAGCGTACGCCTGAGCCCTTCTTCGAAGCTAACCCGCGGCTCGTAATCGAGGTCGCGGCGGGCGGCGGTCAAGTCAGCCTGGGAATGCTTCACGTCCCCCGCACGAGGCGGCCCGTACGTTGGTGTGATCTGGACATTCTCGATCTTCTGCAGGAGGACCCACACGTCATTTAGAGTCTGGCGGCTCCCCGTCCCCCCGTTATAAATATTCCCAGGAGCGTGGGCAGAATCCGCCGCGAGAAGGTTCAACCGTACGACGTCATCCACGAACGTGAAATCCCGTGACTGCTCGCCGTCACCGAAGATTGTCGGCTGGCTTCGCTCTAGAATTGCTGTGCAGAACAGCGACAAGACCCCGGAATAAGGCGAAGACGGGTCTTGGCGCGGCCCGAACACGTTGAAGTAACGCAGCGAAACGGTCTCGAGGCCATGGACTTGCCAGAAATTGCGGGCGTAGTATTCACCCACCAGCTTCTGAACAGCGTACGGTGACCGCGGGCTTGGCAGCATCGATTCTTTCTTAGGCAGGTCGGGTTGATCGCCATAGGTGGACGAGGAAGCCGCGTAGACAACACGCCGGACCCCGCTCTTCTGGGCTGCTCGGAACACGTCGAACGTACCATTCACGTTGACATCGTGGGTCAGATCGGGCTCTTCGATCGACCGTGGAACCGATGGGATCGCCGCCTGATGGAACACAACGTCAACATCCGCAAAGAGACGCTCCATCGCCCCGAGGTCGCGGGTGTCGGCGGCGTGGAATTCAATCGAGTCACGCACATCTGAAAGATTGGCCTCGTTGCCGGTCAGCAGATTGTCGACCACGACAACCCGTTCTACACCTTCCCAGGCCAACAATCCTCTCACTAGCGCCGACCCGATGAAACCGGCCCCGCCTGTAACTAGAGCGCTTTTCATGTCTCGCTGTTCGGCCTGCGCCAGCCTTTCTTACTCTATCGGAGTTGCTGAAAGCGGGCCTACGCGGTTCGCAAAAATATAGTGACCAGTACCAGCCGAAACTCGGGGCGCGACATGTCGCGCCCGTACAAACAAACGCGATCGTTCAAGCACCTTCGTGAATGCCCGGCGGTCTACTGAAAGCCGAGCCTATCGCTATATTTTGCCAACGCACTTGTAGCCCTCGCTTCCGTAGCTGCGCTATGATGCTCATCGCCGAGCGGCGATTCCCATCGTAAAGCAAGCTTCCGTCGCTGCCGGCGGCGCCGGCAGTGATTAGCTGCAGATTCGACGGATTGGCGGGTCTCGGATTGCCAAAACGTCGTAGGAGGCAAGACGTGTCGATCAACCGAAGACGTTTCGGAGTACTCTCGCTGTCCGGGATAGGAGGTTTGCTTCTGCCCAGTTGCGAGTCCGGTCGCGAAAGCGAACCGGCCCCAGCTAACACCGCTGCCCAACCCTCGATGATCGATTCCACCTTCAACGGAGTGCTGATCGGCGTGCAGAGCTACAGCTTCCGGGATCGTTCGCTAGACGAAGCCATCCAAGCCATCGCCGATATTGGCATTGGCTCATGCGAGGTCGCGTCGGGGCATCTGGAAGGAGGTTTCGGAGGGTCTCCGAAAAAAGATCGAGGGGAATTGCGGAAGTGGCGGCTTTCCGTGGCGCTCGAAGAGTTCGAGGCGGCCGGCAAGAGGTTTCGGGATGCGGGTATCGATCCCTACGCTTACAACTACAGCTTCAAGGAGGACTTTACGGATGCCGAGATCGAGCGCGGCTTCGAGATGGCTCAAGCGCTCGGCGCCAAGGTTATCACGGCTTCGGCGAACGTCACCACCGCAAGCCGCATCGATCCCTATGCCACCAAATACAAGATGCGGGTCGGCATGCACAATCACTCCAACATCAGAGAGAACGAGTTCGCGACACCGGATGACTTCGACCGCGCTCGCCAAGGAAACTCCGACTACATCGCCGTCAATCTTGATATCGGCCACTTCACAGCCGCGAATTTCGACGCCGTCGACTACCTCGACAAACACCACGACGACATCCTGACCTTGCACATCAAGGATCGCAAGCGCGACCAGGGCGCGAACGTGCCTTTCGGAGAAGGCGATACCCCGATCAAGGAAGTCCTGGCCTTGTTGCGCGACAAGCAACACAGAATTCCAGCCAACATCGAATACGAGTACGACGGCGAGGATACGGTCGAAGAAGTGCGCAAGTGTTTCGAGTACTGTAAGCAGGCACTGCATCTTAGCCCGCGGGAACTCGGATAGACTCGTGGTTGGCCGTGGGACAATCACTCCTGCTTTGTCGTCCGGGGCACTGAGCTTCCGGTGGGATAAGCACTCCTGCTTGTCGTCTGTGCGCAAGGTCCACCCGAATCAACCCTATATGTCTCTCCCCGCTGGCGACAAACCGAGAAGGTCCCGCCCCGTCGAGAGCGGAGCGTCCGAAGAATCAAGCTATCCTCAAAGCAGTAATGTGCACTAGGTGTGTGCCTTTTCTTCTCTGGTCCTTGGTGCTCCACTCACCCCACGGGTTCAGCCAAGACCGCCCCTTCTTGAGCCTAGAGGTTAAGGAGAGCGCCGACGTCTTCGATTACTTTCCTCTTGAAGTAGGCAACCGCTGGATCTACCAGGACACGTACGCCACCGACTACGGGAACCCGCCTCGTCGAGTGCGTAGGACATCAACCCGGGAAGTAAGGATCGTTGCGCATGACTCGGTGTCGGAGGGGACCGTCGTCCACTGGAGAGAACGCAACTCCGACGTCAAGCATGAATTCGGTCCAGGCTGGACCCAGGAGCAGAAGGCCACCTTCATGCAACATTCTAGCCGCGGAGAGCACCGCTTCTATCTCGTCCGCGGCAGCTACGTTCTTCCCTTTTACACACACTCTTGGGATGACGCCGCCAAGGACCTGACCCAGCGATACAGATCGTATCTGGACCAGGCGACTCCCGACTTTTTCTTCCCCATGACGATCGGCATCCGTTGGTCCGAGAGACAGCGAGAACAGGCAGACCTGGAAAAGTTGACCTTGTTCCGGCAAGGCAAGGGAGGGGCGCCGAACCCAGGCAACTACTACTGGGTCGTCGAAAGCCGACAGGATGTCACGACGCCCTACGGCGAAATCGAGGATGCCTTTCGTCTCGTCTACCGCACGCTCGGAGGTCCGCTTCGCCGCTGGTTCAAACCCGGAATCGGCATCGTTCGCGAAAGCTCAAGCCACAGCGGAACCTACATCGAAACTGATTCGGTTCTGAAAGAACTCCACCTCCAAGAACCGTAACGCGACGTCCCAGAAATCATTCACAACCCCGGCACGTTGTCGGCGGGACGGCATTCATGACCGTCCCGGAAACTTGGTTGACTGCGGAACCCGTCATTGAGCCGACAGGGTCTTCTCGAGCGCGTTGTCCAAATCTTCCCGGCTCATTCTAGTCGTTAGGAACAGCTCCTGCCGAGCGCCGCTCGCAAGCGCGATGGCCTTCCAGCCTGTTTGCGTCGGTGTAGTGATCCGGATCTTCACCGCTCCTCGGGCCTTTCGCACGCGGCGGATGTCGCCGGGAATGATGGAGCGGATCTCCGGGTTCTGCTCGAGAAGCGCTTCGAGCACGGCCCGCAGACCGCCAATGATGGAGTGTTCAACTTTGAGGCGGCCCTTTGCGCTGCGTAATCTCATCGTTGGGAGGCCCTGAACCGCCTGTCAGGCCGCCGAATCAGCCGCCTACGACGAAGAAGCAACATGCTTCCTCGCGTCCAAGGAACGCTCTGATTCCGATGCTATCATGGGGATCGATGAGCCGCTCAGCACCGCCCACGGTGGTCATCGTGGGCCGGCCGAACGTAGGGAAATCAGCGCTATTCAACCGCATCACGAGGAGCCGGCGGTCGATCGTCGGGAACGAGCCGGGCATAACCCGAGACCGTATTCACCTGGAGGCTGAGTGGCAAGGTCGCGGGTTTAAGTTGATCGACACCGGCGGGATGATATTCCGCAGCCGGGAGGAGTTCCCCACCTTGGTCGAGCAACAGGCTCGTAAAGCGATCGAAGATGCCGCGCATGTCGTCTTCGTTGTGGATGGGCGCTCCGAAATCACGGCGACGGACCGGGATCTGGCAGACTTGTTGCGGCGCAGCCGCTTGCCAGTTTCGCTGGTGGTCAACAAGTGCGACACGCAGGCTAGAGATGCTCTGGCCTCGGAGTTTTACGAGCTTGGCATCCCTGACGTGTTTCCTGTTTCGGCGGAACACAACCGCGGCATAGAGACGCTCCTCAACCACGCCACGGAAGGATTCCCTGTCTCTGAGGCACCCGAGGCGGATCTCGAAGCAGTCCGGGTGGCCATCATCGGGCGGCCAAACGTCGGTAAATCGACCTTGCTGAACAAGCTAACCGGGACGGAAAGGGCAATTGTTTCCGCGACGCCCGGAACGACCCGCGACGCCGTTGACGAAGAAGTCGTGGTCAAGGGTACCCGGTTTCAATTCGTCGATACCGCCGGCATTCGGCGCAAGGGCAAGACGAAGCTAATGGCTGAGAAACTGAGCGTGGTGATGGCACAGCGGCACATTCGCCTGGCTGACGTCGTCCTTATGCTGCTTGATCCTATTGAGGGAGTAACAGCCCTCGACGGTTCGATCGCCGGCTACGCGGACTCCGCGGGCAAGGCTATCGTCATCGTCGTCAACAAGTGGGACCTTGCCGGCCGGAAGAAGACTTCGGAGGTGGAAACCGATGTGAGGCAAGGCCTGAAGTTCCTGGACTATGCACCACTCGCGTTTACATCAGCCACGAAGGGGCAAGGGATCCGGCGTCTTTTCCCGTTGATTCGCAAGGTCTATGGGGCGGCACATCGACGAGTAGCAACGGCCGAGCTGAACCGTTTTCTCGAGGCGGTGGATTTCGACCGGGTCAGCTACCCCGGATTCCGCAAACCAACGATTCGCTACGTTACCCAACCGGCCGTGGCGCCTCCGACCTTCGTCTTTTTTACCAAGCGGGCCGGTCCCTTTCACTTCTCCTTTCAACGTTTCCTTCGGAACCAGCTGCGCCGGGCCTTCGACCTCGAAGGCACACCCGTGGTCGTCAAATCCAAGTCAACAGGGCGCTAATCTTATACCCCGTATAATGGTCGTGAGGAGCGTAAGTAGCAGCCGGCGCCTCTATACACCACGAAGTTGGCTTTCTAGGATAGGGGTTCGACCACGTTAGTGATCCCACGATGGCGGGGAAGAAGGTCAGCTTCCAAGGTGCGAGGGGCGCTTTCAGCGAGGAAGCGAGCCGCAGGTTCTTAGGGGACGATTTGGACTACGTCCCATGCGAGCGTTTCGAGGATGTATTCCGCCTGCTGGCCACCGGGAAAGTCCGCTACGCGGTCGTGCCCATTGAGAATACCCTCGCGGGTTCGGTACACGAGAACTACGATCACTTGTTGAACTTCAAGTTGCCGATCCTCGCCGAGTCTCGTGTCCGGATCGTTCACAATCTGATCGGACGCCCGGAAACGAAATTCTCGCAGATTCGGCATGCGATCTCTCATCCGGTTGCGCTGGGACAATGCCTCTACTTCTTTCGGAAGAATCGTCGGATTCGTTCTGACAGCTATTACGACACGGCAGGAAGTGTGAAGCGAGTGATGGAAGGGGACGACCTGACAGTGGCGGCGATCGCTTCCGCGGCGGCCGCGAAATACTACGGCGCGAAGATCATCCGCAAGTCGATCGAAGATGACCGTCAGAATTACACACGCTTTTTCTTGTTGGCCCGAAAGGCGCCGCGACAAAACGCTAAGAACGATGAAGTCTTGAAAACATCGATCGTCTTCTCGACGCGCAACCAACCAGGGGTGCTGTTCCGGTGTCTGAGTGCCTTTGCTTTGCGAGATATCAATCTGGCGAAAATTGAATCTCGGCCACTCCGGGGGCGCCCGTGGGAGTACTTGTTTTATCTCGACTTTCTCGGATCGCCGAAACAGCCAAATTGCCGTCACGCAATGAATCACCTGGCCGAGATGACTGACCTGCTGGCAGTATTGGGGTGCTACCCCCAAGCAGCCTAGACAGGCCGGCCGATAGCAGCGAGCCAGGGCCTTGGGCAACCCCGTTTCCTTACCCTGTGGCGCGGCGAGGGTCTGCTAGAGAAAGTCGGAGGGTTTGAGCAGAAACTATGGCGGATGAAGAAAAAGACGTCCAGCAACCCGAAATTGTAGAACACACGTTCCCGGACGAACTATCTGTCCTCCCCGTGCGGGACACGGTGCTGTTCCCCCACGCCGTAATGCCTCTCAACATCGGGCGGGAGAGCTCGAAGGCTCTGGTGGACTCCCTGGGAGAAAACAAGTTCCTGGCCGTGGTTACCCAAAGGGACCCGAGCGTCGAGGCGCCGACTCCGGATGAGCTCTACCGAATCGGTTGCGTCGCTGTTATCCATAAGTCCGTTCGCATGCCGAACAACAGTCTGTTGATCTTTTGCGAGGGCTTGGCGCGAATTCAACTGACCGAACTGGTCTCGCAAAAACCGTATTACCGCTATCGCTACACAGAATTGCAGGACGAAGAGCCCGACCCAACTGCTGAGATTGAGGCACTTCGTCAGAACGCCATAAGCGTCTTCGATGACGTCGTCCAGTTGTCACCGGCCCTGTCGGGAGACATGCAGACGATGGTGCAAAACATCAGCGAGGTGGGGAGGGTAGCGGACTTTATTGCCGCCACGCTACCGGGTCTCTCGTCAGCGGAAAAGCAGACCATCCTGGAGACGTCCGATGTCCAGCAGCGGCTCGAAGACATTGGACGCTATCTGAATAAAGAACGGGAAGTTTTGCAGTTGCGGAATAAGATTCAGACTCAGGTCCAAGATCAGCTTTCTCAGTCGCAGCGAGAGTTTTACCTGCGAGAACAGATGAAAGCGATCCAGAAGGAGCTCGGAGAGTTCGACGAAGAGGCGGAAATCGAAGAACTACGCAAGAAAATCGATGACTCCGGCATGCCGGAGGAAGCCAAGAAAGAAGCGCATCGCGAACTGCAGCGCCTCGCGCGCATGTCGCCGGCGGCGGCCGACTATACCGTAACGCGAACCTATCTCGACTGGCTTGTGGTCCTTCCTTGGAATAAGTCCTCCAGCAGCGGAGTCGACGTCCTGCGGGCCAAGCAAGTTCTCGACACCGATCATTACGACCTGGAGAAGATCAAAGAGCGGATTCTCGATTACCTTTCCGTGTTGCAATTGAAGCCCACGTTGAAGGGGCCGATCCTTTGTCTAGTCGGCCCGCCCGGGGTGGGCAAGACGTCGCTGGGCAAGTCGATCGCGCGGGCATTGAGTCGCGAATTCGTCAGGATTTCACTAGGCGGCGTGCACGATGAAGCTGAAATCCGGGGTCACCGGCGAACTTATATCGGAGCGCTTCCCGGACAGATCATCCAGGGGCTTCGGCGGGCAGGCACGAACGACCCCGTCTTCATGATGGACGAGATCGACAAGCTCGGCCGGGACTTCCGCGGCGACCCCTCTTCGGCGCTGCTGGAAGTGCTCGATCCCGAGCAGAACAACAGCTTCCGCGATCACTACCTCGACGTACCTTTCGACTTGTCGAAGGTCCTGTTCGTCACCACAGCGAACGTCATCGATCCCATCCCCGACGCGCTGCTGGACCGCATGGAAGTACTCGAGCTGCAAGGCTATACGGAGTTCGAGAAAAGCCGGATCGCGTTCGACTACTTGATTCCCCGACAGGTTCCCGAAAATGGTCTGAGCGAAGGCGACATCCACTTCACCGAAGAGTCCATCAGCCACATCATTCATCGATACACTCGCGAAGCCGGGGTAAGGAATCTTGAAAGGGAGATCGGTACGCTTTGCCGCAAACGGGCCCGGCGAATCGCCGAAGCACGCTCGGCGGTCCAGGCCTCGGAAGACGGCGCCCAAGCCCTTACGGAAGTGCCGGAGCCGTTCGAAGTGACACCGCAGGTCGTCGAAGACTTCCTCGGGGCCCCTAAAGTGCGCCAGGAAGCCGAGATCGCCGAGCGAACCAAGAAACCCGGCGTAGCGGTGGGCTTGGCCTGGACGCCGGCCGGTGGTGACGTTCTGTTCATCGAAGCGACGAAAATGCGGGGTGGAACCAAGGGCATGCTGCTCACCGGCCACCTGGGCCAGGTCATGCAGGAGTCCATGCAAGCGGGTCTCAGTTGGGTGCGCGCCAACGCCGAACGGCTCAAGATCGTTCCAACCTTCTTTAAGAAGAACGACCTTCATCTCCACGTGCCTTCGGGTGCTGTACCGAAGGATGGTCCCTCAGCGGGCGTTACCGTCGTAACAGCTCTCGTATCTTTGCTTACCGGGCGGCGGGTGAAACCGAACTACGCGATGACAGGGGAGGTCACCTTGAGTGGGTTGGTTCTGCCGGTCGGCGGGGTCAAGGAAAAGGTTCTGGCCGCCCGGCGAACGGGCGTAACGGACGTGATCATACCTCGCGAAAACGAGATCAACGTCAACGAGGACCTCGATCCCGACCAAATCGGGGCCTTGAACATCCACTACGTTCGGGAAGTCGAAGAGGTTATCGAACTGGCGTTAGTCGAGCCTGTGCGCAACCGAGGTGAGCACGAGGCGAAACACGAAGCCGGGGCGGAAGAGACCGCCGAGCCGGCCGAGGTGAGCGCCCGGCCACGGACATCTACTAAGTGAACCTGCACCCAACAAGGGTTCCTTACCCCCTCCCGGAGGATCCAGTTCCGCGTCCACTGCCGCAACACTCTTCCAACCATCACCTGGGACAGTCGCCGGAGCAACTTGTTGCGCATGACGAACCCGCAACTATGGGCCGTTAGCGCAGCAACTCTTCCAGCTGAATCCGTTGGTCAGTTTTCTCGTCGCGGTATTTGACGATCACGGGCGTGTAAAGCGAAAGGTTCCAGGCCTTGCCGGCACCGGAAGTGATGGCGCGCGACCCGGCAACAACGACGGCGTCTTCGGGTATCACCAAAGGACTGTCGGCTTCGGCTCGGTGGATGGTTTCATGAACCAGGTCGTACACTGGGGTCGACCGGGTCAAGATAACTCCGGCACCCAAAACGCAACGCCTCTTAACGATCGTGCCTTCGTAGACCCCACAGTTTCCCCCCACCAAGACATTGTCTTCGACGACCACCGGCAGCGCTCCGACCGGCTCAAGCACGCCTCCGATCTGGGCCGCGGCGCTGAGGTGGCACTGTTTGCCGATTTGAGCGCAGCTTCCCACCAGAGCGTGCGAGTCGACCATCGTGCCATCGCCAACGTAGGCTCCGACGTTGACGTACATCGGTGGCATACAGGTAACGCTCTTCCCGATGCGCGCGCCGTCCCGGATGCTCGAACCGCCCGGGACCACGCGCACGCCATCTCCTACGGTGAGATCTTTGGCCGGAAACGTCGACTTGTCGAAAAACGAAAATCCACCGCCGCCGGGTGACATGTCGACGGTCTTGCCTATCCTAAAACCGACCAGGATCCCGCGTTTCACCCAGGGATTCACCCGCCAGCCGTGCGGCGATCCCGAGTCGGGTTCGGCCGCTCGCGCCTGCCCGGAGTTCAACGCCCGCTTGAACTCCTGGAAGTGCTCCATGTCTTGATGGTCGTACTCTTCGGGGTTCTTCTCGAACAGTTGATTGATGACGCTCTCAAGCATTCTGCCCCCACGGTTTCAACCGCTCACCGGTAAATGTAGCGGCGCGGCATGCCGTGCCCGAAGTTCCCATCACCGGTCGGCTAGAAGAATAAGTCACCCGTATTCAGAAAACAGTGTTTAGTCCCCTGACGCCTCCAGCGGCGTGGCCAGCGCCAGTTCCTCCAATACAGCGGAAATCTTCGCCTGACTGTCTGGCCTAGGCGGCGTCATCGGGAGCCGGTGGTACGGTTGGATCAGCCCCATCATCGACAGGGCCGCCTTGACCGGACCGGGATTGCTCTCGACGAAATTTACCTCCATCAGAGCGTGGTAACGGCGGTGGATCTCTCGACCCGTGGCGAAGTCACCTCTCAAGCAGGCGTCGCAAAGGGCCGACATCTCGGCGGGAATTTCGTTTGAGACGACAGAAATCACTCCCACGCCCCCCAGAGCCATCAGCGGCAATGTCACCGAGTCGTCTCCTGAAAGGACCGAGAACGTTTTCGGGACATGCTGGAAAATGGCCGCCATCTGGCCGACGTCGCCGGAAGCCTCCTTGACGCCGACGATGTTATCGATCGAAGCGAGCCGGGCCAATGTAGGCGGTGTAATGTTCGTCCCCGTGCGGCTGGGAACGTTGTAAAGCACAATTGGCAGGCGAGTGGCGGCAGCGATCGCCTTGTAGTGCTCGTAAAGACCCTCGGGCGTCGGCTTGTTGTAGTAGGGAGTGACAGAGAGCAGGCCGTCGACTTCCATGGCCTCCAACTCGCGCGCAAGTTCGACTACTTCCGAGGTGTCATAACCTCCGGCCCCCGCAAGAATCGGGACCTTTCCCTTGGCTTCCTCAAGCGTGATCTCGACAACCCGCAGACGCTCCTTGTTGTCGAGAGTCGGGTTTTCTCCTGTCGTCCCACAGGGCACCAAAAAGTGGATGCCGTTTTCCACCTGCCGTCGTACGAGACTTGTAAAGGCCTCTTCGTCTAGCGAAAGGTCGGAGCGAAACGGAGTGACCAGTGCGGTGCCGCATCCGGTAAACATGGTTCACCTCCTCCAACGGTTACGTGAACGGCCGACCGCTCGCAAAATCACCGAGCTCATCAATCCTACTACGAATAGGGAGCGGATTTCGCCTGGCGTCCGCGATCTTCTCGGGCGCCTCCGCCTCACTACGGCGGCCGGCAAACTAGCGCATCTCGCGCCAGACGGAAGAAAACTCGTAGACACCGGTCTTGCCAAGGATCCAGCGGGCGGCTCGCAGCGCGCCCCGCGCGAAACCGACCCGGCTGCGAGCGCTGTGGACGAGGCGAATCGTATCCGCCTCCGAGTCGAAACCGATCTCGTGAGTGCCGGGGACAGCGCCCACGCGATTGCTCGCGACATCAATCGGGCGCTGGTAGCCGCTTCGCTCCATGAGCTCTTTCAATCGCAGCAGGGTGCCGGAAGGTGCGTCCTTCTTCATCTTGTGGTGGATCTCGTAGGCCCACGCATCGTAGGAATCTTCGTTTGCCAAAATCTCGGCCGCGGCTTCGACGATGCCGTAGAAAGCCTGTACACCCACGGAAAAGTTAGCGCCGTAGACTAAGCCGGTTTTGCCACGCTCGACGGCAGCGCGTACCCGCGGCAGCTCCTCGAGCCAACCCGTGGTGCCGACGACCAGGTTGACACCTAACCGCGAAACCTTTTCGGCGTTATCCGCGACGACGGAGGGGATCGAAAAGTCGACCGCGACGCGAATGTCTCGGAAGTTCTCAGCGGTGATTCCGGCGCCATCCACATTGTTAAACTCGTCGAGCTTGAGTGCTACGGCGAAATCGAACTCAGGTGCCAACTGCTCGAGCAAACGCCCCATATTCCCGTAGCCGAGCAGAGCAAGGTTGCTGGGCGGTGTCTTCTGCTCGGGCATCGTCAAGCGAAAACGGCCTCGTCAATCTCGGCGAAAAACGTTTGATGAAGAGCTTCGACCGCGGACTGCAGATCTCCTTCGTCGATCACGAAACTGATGTTCAAACGCGAGGCTCCTTGAGAAATCATTCGCACGCCGATGCCTTCCACCGCCTTGAAGATCCTCCCCGAGATACCCGGAGTATAGCGGATGTCTTCTCCCACAACACACATGATTACGTGGCCTGACGTGTGACTAACTTCAGCGAATTTCTCGAGTTCGCCAGTGATCGGCCCAAGCCGGTCCGTGCGGTCGATCGTGAGCGAGACGCTTACCTCCGTCGTGGCCACCATATCGACAGCCGTCTCGTGACGATCGAAAACCTCAAAGATTTTCGCCAGGAATCCGTGGGCCATCAACATGCGGGTCGAATGGATGTCAACCACGGTGATGTTCTCCTTGTACGCGATTGACTTGACAGTTGCCGTCGAGGGAGGGCATTCGGCGACTATGAGAGTCCCATCCTGCTCGGGTTTCCGAGAGTTCAACACACGCAAAGGAATATTGCTCTCGACGGCCGGCGCCATAGTGCTCGGATGGAGGACCTTGGCCCCGAAATAAGCCAACTCCGAGGCTTCGTCGAAAGACATCACCCGCAGCCGGCGAGCACCAGGAAGGATCGACGGGTCAGCCGTCAGGACGCCGTCAACATCCGTCCAGATCTGTACTTCCTCGGCTCCCAAGGCCGCCCCCGCGATCGACGCTGTAAAGTCCGAGCCGCCGCGACCGAGAGTCGAGGTAACACCGCCTTGCGTCGAGCCGATAAAGCCTCCCATCACAATGAGCTTGCCTTCCGCGATGAGGGGCGGGATGGTCTCCTGTAAACGCTCGTTCGTCAGCTCGAAAATGGGTGCCGCTTGCGTGTGGCGGTCATCGGTGACTATCAACCTGCGTGCGTCGAGGTGCACCGCATCGAAACCTTTCCGCTGCAGCGCCTTGGCAACCACAAAGCTAGTCATTCTCTCGCCATAGCTCGAGACGGCGTCGACGGAGCGGGGACTCAGCTCCCCCACGGTCGCAAGCCCGTCAACGAGCTCGGCCAACTCGCGGAAGTGGCTGGCGAGGAAATCCTCCAGCTCGCTAACCGAGTCCGCGGGAGCTAGTTGCCTTGCCTCGCCAACCAGGTAGTCTCGAAGCTCGTCGGAAAGCCGCCGGGCTTCGGAAGTGCTCCCCCCGACCCCAGCCTCGGCAATCTCCAGCAGGCGGTCGGTCGTCTTGCCCATGGCCGAGACGACGACAACGATCTCAGCGTGCTCCTGGAGGCCGATGATGTCAGCTACTTTCTCGATAGCCGCGGCGCTCTCCAGAGAGCTGCCGCCGAATTTCATGACGATCATTGCGTTATCAAAGTAAACTTCCGGGGTAAGGCACAACCCCGCTCAACCAACACCCGAGCATTAGCCGCCCCGATGCTTTAGGAGACAGGCAAGAAAACCCTGACGGTAGTCCCTTTGCCGACTTGGCTTTCCACTTCAATCTTTCCATCGTGATCGTCGATAATGCGCTGCACGATCGACAGCCCAAGACCGGTACCCACCTTGACACCCTTGGTCGTAAACCCGGGATCGAAGACTCGACTCTGATTCTCGGCGGATATTCCAACGCCCGTGTCTGTGATTTCGATGCCTACGGCATCGTCGGTCGCGAAGGTCTTCAAATAGATATCCCCTTTGCCTTCGATGGCCTGACTTGCATTCAGCAGCAGGTTCATGTACACCTGGTTCAACTGGCTGGGATAGCACCTCACCCGAGGCGTCGCAGCGTAGTTCTTGTGAACCGTGACGCGATCCTTGAGCTGGTTTTCGATCAGCGTAAGCGTGTCTTCCAGGCCCTCATGCATGTCAACTTGATCTTCCGTGGCGCGATCGAGCCGGGCAAAGCTGCGCAGGCTGGTAACAATCTCAATCATTCGCTGGGAGGCGGTCTTGTTGAAGTCAGCTAGTGCGCGCAGTTCCTCCAACAAACGGCTCGTTTTGGCTGCTCGCCCGGGCGGCGTAAGCCTTCCGTCACCCTTCAACGACGACTTCAGTGCCGCGACCATGCGCCCCATCGTGTCGCTATTGCTGTTCAGCGCCCCCAAAGGCGTATTGATTTCGTGCGCCACGCCCGCCACGAGATTGCCCAGGGAGGCCATTTTCTCCTGCATGATCAACTGATCCTGCATCTGTCTCCGCTCTTCAGTGATTCGCAGCAGAGTGTAGGTCATCCCCACATGCAGCGCGTATATCGTACCGAGCGTGTTTAACATCGCCTGGTCTCGATCCGCGACAGAGGACATCGGGAACAACAAATGTCCAATCGTTTTTCCTTTCATACTCATGGGGACAACAAAGAGTACGTCGGGATCATCATGGAGGAGCCGTTTGCTGAAATTGCCCTTTTCGCCCTCAAGCTCTTGCCGGGGTCTATGGATCCACTGAGCATTTTTTTGCGCGAGCGCACGCGTGAGCTGATCCCTTTGTGGAATGAATGGGGCGTCGACCAGCTTTTGAAACTTGCTGTGCTCGAACACCCCGGCGAGCTCAAAGCTCACCGCCCCACTGCGAAGCAGGATCCCCATGCGCCGGGATGGGATAAGCCAGCGGGCATTCTTACAGACGGAGGGCCATAGAGTTTCAAGGCGGTCTTGGCTGGAGAACGCCAGGACCGCTTCATAGAGAGTCCCTAGCGTCAGACTGCTGATGGAAATTTGAAAACTGCGGGAACTCGCCGACCGCGCAACCGACTCGCTCATGTCGATTCCCTTTGGGGGTCTATCAAGATGCCGCTCCCATCGGCCCAGATACTGATGAAACGGGCGAAGGCCGCCATCATCACGACCTCCATCATTGTCCGTTGCTCAAGCCGTACTGCCGCCGGGCCTTGATACAACGTCCTGAGTGGGAGATCCCCTCAAGTGAAAAAAACACCTCGCTCTTTCGGCCAAAGACCGCACCCTTCACGATAGTTCGTCTTCCCCGTCTATCGCGATTCGGCTGACTCTGGCCCAGGTGTTCAAAAAGTTTTCAGCAGCAGCCATCATCGCCACTTCCATGATCTCCGCGTCATTAAGCCCGAATTCTCGAAGGGTCTGAAAGTCATCGTCGGTCACCGCTAGGGGGTCTCGTGAAGTCTTGAGAGCGAGCTTGAGGATCGCCCGCTGAGAGGGAGGAAGCTCGGCCAAATCCGGATCGCTGGCGCAACTTTGGATCACTTCGTGCGAAACTCCCATACCCTCCAGTGCACTGGTGTGAAGCCGGGTGCAATATCGACAATTGTTTTGCATGGCAATCGTCATGGCGATCATCTGCTTGACGGTGGCAGGAAGCAGTCCCTGCATCACGATCTTGTCGGCAAAGATTAACGTTGCCGCAAGAATGTCCGGTCGTTCGGATTGAGAGGTGACGAAATTGTTTGGGACGCCTTCCTCGGTGCCCACCAGACCACCCTCCATCGCCGCTTTATACAGAGCTTCAGTTCTGGGTCATCCGGATGTTTGATCTGTTTGAATCGTGGCATTGTTTGCTCCTTTCAATCAACGCGTTCCTGATCCACGAGGAATCGTACGTTGCGAGCCGTAGGCACTTAAGAGACGGACTCCCTCCGCCGTTCCCATCTCCGGGCGCGATTGTATAACCACACGCTGCTCGACCGCAACGATTTCGCTGCGGGAAACCGGGCACGACTGAAATAGGATTACCGGGCCGAATGGCGAACGACTCCCTTCAGTAGCACCTTTTTCCACAGACTACGGTCGCGGATGGGCCGTCGAAACCCAAGTTCCACGCGTAGAGATCCTCTGCCGTATGCCGAGCGGCAAGATCAGTCCAGCAGACCCTCGCTGAGCAACAGCTCAGCGTTGAGCACGCCCGCGCCGGCGGCGCCTCGGATCGTGTTGTGGCCCAACACAACGAACTTGTAGTCCAGCACCGGGCACTCGCGGACTCGACCCACGCAAACAGCCATCCCTTGTTCCGTCAGGAGGTCTTTGCGGGGCTGCGGACGATTCGGCTCCGCCATCACGTGAACGGGGTGCTTGGGAGCGCTGGGCAGATTCTTCTCCTGCGGAACACCCTGGTAGGAGGCGAACGCTAGGACCAGACGCTCGACGCCCGGGTTCTCCTCCAGCTCGACCGAAACGGCCACCATATGGCCGTCCACGACCCCCACGCGGTTACAATGGGCGCTCATCTCAGCGGGCAGGTGCTCGACCTTGTCCGCGTTGAAATTCCCGAGGATCTTCTGGGTCTCCTGCTCCATTTTTTCTTCCTCGCCGCCGATGTGGGGGATCACATTGCCGAGGATGTCCATCGAAGGCAGTCCTGGATAGCCGGCCCCGGAAATTGCCTGCATGGTCGTAGCCAAGATCTTGCGTATGCCAAACGGCTTGAGCGGAGCGAGCGCCATCGTTAGCGTCATCGTCGAGCAGTTCGGATTCGTCACAATCGCCCCGCTCCAGCCGTGGTTCTTTCGCTGGGTGGGAATCAAACGGAGATGATCGGCGTTGATCTCCGGAATCAACAGCGGGACGTCGGCCAACATGCGGTGATTCCTGGAATTTGAAACGACGAAGTGCCCCGCACTCGCGAAGGCCTGTTCGATCTCGCCCGCGACCGAGGCGTCGAGAGCCGAAAAAACGAGTTTTGGTGAATTGTTGGGCTTTGACTCATGCACCACCTGGTCGGCGACGCTATTGGGAATCGCGCCGTCCAGCGTCCAGTTGGCAGCCTCCCGGTACGGCTTACCCGCACTGCGGCCACTGGCCGCAAGCCATGTCAGCTCGAACCAGGGATGGTTCTGTAGCTGACAGATAAACTGCTGGCCGACCATACCGGTCGCTCCCAGTACTCCTACTTCAAGCTTTCGGTCCATCGTCATAGGATGCAAACCCGGAGATTCAACTAGCCCAAACGGTGTGCTGCCGGCGCACACCCGCGAACCGTCACTGGGCTGGTTTCTTCGTTTTTCCTTAGTTTAGCGTCCGAAGCTGTTTGACAAGTCTCTGGTAGAGGGCAACCGCCTCGACTAGCTCTTGTTTCGGTATTCGCTCGCCCTCCGTATGGGCATGATGAATCGAACCCGGTCCAATCAACAGCGGCTCCCCCCAATTCGTTAACTTTGGAACATCGGTCGTATACTTGACGACCGTAGTCTCGAACCCAGGCACCGCCTTCAAATGCAAGGCCGGCGTTTGCGTCGTGATCTTCACCTTGACGCGATCGTCGAACGCACCTAGAGCCAGCTTCTTGGCCTCGTCAAGATCCGCCACCACCCGTATCGCCAACGTTGCCGTCGCGTGATCCGGGATGACGTTGGCGGCGCGTCCTCCTTCGATCGTCCCGATACTGCAAGTGCCGGGACCCAGTACGGGATCTACCGGCCACTCGACCCGCCGCATGGACTCGAGATTGTCAAGTAACTTGTCGATCGCCGAGTCACCCAACTCGGCGTAGGCAGAATGCGCCATCTTGCCCTCGGCTTCGAGATCCAATCGCAGCGCACCCTTCGAGCCGAGTGCGAGCTTGTTTTCGGTCGGCTCGCCGTTAATCAAGTACTTCGATCCCGCCGCGCTGCGATTGGAGTGCATCGCGCCAATGCCGTTCACTTCTTCTCCGACGACAAACAGGATTCCCAGGTCACGAACACCCTCTTCCAACAGAGCTTCGACCGCCTTGATCATCGAAGCCCCAATACCGTGTGTGTCGCAAGCGCCACGGCCCCAAATGAATTCGTCGTCCTCCTTGGATGGGATGAACGGCGGCACCGTGTCCATGTGCGTCGAGAAAACGATCTCCGGCTGCCCCCAACGAGCAAACACATTGTTGCGCTGAGGCTCCACTTCGCTCCGTTCCACCAGGCCATCGTAGTTCTCGGCCAATGGTCGCAGGTAGTCGTACAGGTAGTTGCCAATTTCGAACTCGTTCGGTGTAACCGACTCGATATCGATCAATGCCCGAGTCAATTCAAAGACGTGCATAGCGCAGCGTACCGGAAAACGAAACTCGGAACGGCAAACGGAAAAGGGCGTTCAGCAGCTTGGACCGTTGCTGCCACACGCTGAGGCAGCTACTTTCGTTGTCTTGCCATGCCCATAACTACGGAAGTTTCGGAAGCCCTGACCAGTATCGTCTGAGCATATCGGATTCCGGCGAAGAGGGTCAAACAACTGAATGTTGCTCGGTTTGACAAGACCGGTTCACCGACTAGCTTGTAAGATCCCTAACCGCCGCCGGGCACGGCTGGTCGATAAGAAACGTGTTCACCCATAGCGTGGCCGCATCCACCAACGCTGGCTGTGTTCCCCAGGGCCGAGGATTCCCCATGGTCGGTCGCACGATCACCCACTACCGCATCACAGAAAAGCTTGGCAGCGGCTCGATGGGCGTTGTCTACAAAGCCGAAGACACGAAACTAAAACGCACGGTGGCCCTCAAGTTCCTCTCTGCCCACGCGGGCAACCGACCGGACCATGATCGCTTCCTGCTGGAGGCCCAGGCGGCCGCGGCCTTGGACCACCCCAACATCTGCACCGTCTACGAGATCGACCAGGCCCAAGAGCAGACTTTCATAGCGCAGGCTTACATTGACGGTCCACGAGTGGATCAGAGAATCTCGTCGCACGCCCTCAGCGTGGAAGAGGCCATCGATATCGGCATCCAAGCAGCCCAAGGGCTACAACACGCCCACGAAAGAGGGATCATTCACCGCGATGTGAAGCCTTCCAACCTGATGCTAACCAGCACCGGCCGGGTCGTGATCATGGATTTCGGAGTTGCACTCGTCCCTGGGTCAGTGAAGCTGACAAAAACGGGTAGCACTCTCGGGACCCTCCTCTACATGTCTCCTGAGCAGGCCAACGGGCACGAGGTCGACCACCGCAGCGACGTCTGGTCGCTTGGCGCCCTGATCTACGAGATGGTCGCGGGCGAGCCGCCATTTCCTGGTCAGCACCAAGCGCAAGTGATGTACTCGATCTTTACCAATGAGCCGAAGCTTCCGATCGCCCCTGCTTGGGAAAGATCGCAGGAACTTAGCCGGGCCATCGCCAAGGCATTGACGAAAGACGCGGATCAGCGTTACCAGCACGCCATAGATCTGGCCGCCGATTTGGAATCGCTGCGAGACCAAGCCGCTCCCGAAAGACTTCGGGAGACGAGTTCGGCTGCAGCCGCACCGGGAAGCTCAGCGGCCGCGTCTGCCACGGCCGAAACACGGGCGCCCGCGCCTGTGAATCGGCCTCGGCATCGAAAGCAGGCCCTAACTGCGCGTCGCTCGGCTAAACCGTGGCAGCAAGTGTGGTTGTGGTTTCGAGCGGGCTGGCGCCGGCTGGCACGGCTCATGCGAGGGGTCGGTGGGCGTCCTTCGTTTTTACGGATGCCGCCTCCTAAGCAGCATGCCATTGCCGTATTGCCCTTTTCAGATTTGAGCACTGGGCAGGCGGACCCGGACTTCAGTCACCATATCACCCGCGCGATCAGCTCGGAGCTTGCCAGGACTCGCCAGATCAAGGTCATCCCGCCTGGAGCGATTGAGAAATATCGACCAGGGGATGGTGCTCCTCGGCCCCTCGGTCCCACCGCTGCCTATGCGCTTCAAGGCGAACTGCGACAGGAAGGCAGCAGAGTTCGTCTCGTCGCGAGCCTCATTAACATTCAAGACAGATCCCAAGTTTGGGCCGAAACCTACCACTGTGATATGGCTGAATTCACCTCAGGTCGTGCCGACGTAACTCAGCAAATCGTGGGCGCGCTCCACGGTGCGCTAACGCTCCCAACCCCTCCGCCACGCGTGCTGCCGGCTGCGGAAGTTACGGGCACGGATGAGCTTTGCCGCAAGGGACGCCACCATCTGTCGAACCCTAGTCCGGCCAGCCTGCAATCTGCCCAAGAGTGTTTCGAAAAAGCGATTCACCAAGTACCCGATTGCGCATTGGCGCACGCAGGCTTGGCGGACGCCTACACATTCTTGGGGTGCTACGGCGGGTCACCCTCCTACCAAGTCATGCCGAAGGCGAAAGAGGCCGCTTGCCGCGCGTTGGAGATCGACGGCAAACTGGCGGAAGCACACGCATCGATGGCCATGGTCAACGCCGTCCACGAGTGGCGCTGGTTCGTCGCCGAAAGACAGTTTCAGCGCGCTCTCGAACTGGATCCCGGCTGCGCGCATGCCTACTACGGTTACGCAATGTTTCACCTGCTACCCATGGGCCGCATCGGGCCTGCCTTGCAGCAGCTCCAGAGGGCGCTGGACATCGAACCGCGGTCCATCCTGTTCGAGACCGCACGTGGAGTTATCTACGTCGCAGCACGCAAGTATGATGGCGCGATTCAACAGTTTCGCAAGACCCTTGATCTGGGCGAACCATACGACCTCGGGTATTTCTACCTGGCCTGGTCTCTCTTGCGAAATCGCAACTACCACGAGGCAAACGGTGCGCTCTACGAGCTGCTAGCTCGATCGCAGGACACATTTCCCGGGGTGCCTCTACTGGCCGAGGTACACGCCCGCCTGGGTGACCGGAGTAAGGCCTGCGAGATCCTCGCCGAGCTCGAGCGGACGTTCCAGGCGCAAGATCTCCCGGCCGCGAGCATCGCACAGGTCTATCTGGCTCTAGGTGACAACGAACAGGCTCTGACTTGGCTTAGGGCCGCCCTCGAACAGCGTTGCCCCGCCGCGATACATATGAAGGTCGATCCGGTTTACGAGCCGCTTCACACGGAGCCACGGTTCGCCGCGCTCGTGAGCAAGCTGGGGCTTGGCCCCAGATAAAGACAAGACTTCAAAGCCACCGGCCCGAACCAGCCAGTCCGAAACAAGGCTCGGAATCTCCCGTCGTTGGTGGCATGCCTCGGGCCGCTCCTCCTACACGGCGATTGACGCCGCCAACACTTCGACGTTCCGGCGCGTCGCGCTGCAGCGCTTCCATCCAATAACAGCGGCTGGGTTGGGTTCCGGCTCGTCCGGGTCAGGAGAGCGCTAGCTCGACCGAGCGGCTCTTGGGATCTAACGCTGTGATCTTGAACGATCGCACTTGCCCGCGCTCGAGTTCTTGGGGTCGCGCGGAGTCAGACCCACCTCCCGCTCCTCCCTGCCAGGCCGAGCGCAGCATGTCGCCTAGCGACGAGACGTCCCCGGCCGAGCGGGGCGATTCAGCCACGTCGCTGGCAGTCTCTTCGGCTGATTCGTCCCAGCGGCAAATCCCCTTGACTCCTTCTCCCAGCTCGATCGTCGCTTCCCCGCGCCGCACTTTTACCACCCGCCCGGTCACCGTATCGCCGAGCTTGGCTTCCTGGATGAAGTTGTCTAGTCCGTCGGGCTCGAGTTTCTTGATGCTGAGCTTCAGACGGCGCTTTTCGGGGTCGACTTCGACGATGGCCGCCTGAATCTTCTGATCGATCTTGAGAACTTCGCTGGGATGATTCACCCGCCTCTCGGCGGTCAGCTCCGAGACATGAACGAGGCCCTCGACCCCGTCTGCGATTTCGACGAAGGCGCCGAATTTCGTCAAGTTCCGGACGGTGCCCTCGACGACCTTGCCCACCGGAAAATCTTCGCGGATGTGCTCCCAGGGGTCCCCGAGCGCCTGCTTGATGCCTAGGGAGATTCGCCGGTCCGGCGCATTGATTTCGAGCACGACAGCGTCAACAACCTCTCCGACTTTGAGCAAGTCTCCGGGATGGCGCACCCGGCGCGCCCAAGACATCTCCGAAATATGTACCAGGCCTTCGACGCCGGGTTGAAGCTCGACGAACGCGCCAAAGTCTTTCAGCAGTTTGACCGTACCTTTACGCCGGTCGCCGACCTTGAGTTTTTCGCCGATCAGCGTCCACGGGTCCGGTGTGAGCTGCTTACGGCCCACGGAAATTCGCTTCCCGCCGTCTTCAACCTTCAGGACCGTGAGTTCCAGCGAATCTCCTTCGGAAAGAACCGCGGAAACGTCAGAGACCCTGTCCCACGAGAGATCCCTGACATGGAGCAAGGCGTCAACGCCCCCAAGGTCAACGAAAGCGCCGAAGTCCCGGATGCTTCTGACAATGCCTTTGACCACAGCACCCGGTTCCAGGCGGGCAATCGCTTCTTCGCGCTGGCGTTCTTTTTCTTCTTCGAGTAGGACCCGCCGATCGACGATCACGTTTTCGTCGTCTACATCGAGCTGAATGATGCGGCAACGAACCTCGGTGCCCACGAGCTTCTCCAGTTCGGAGCTGTCCTTGATACCGGAGCGTGACGCCGGCATAAAGGCCCGCACACCGACATCGACCGCGAGACCGCCCTTGATGGCTTCGGTCACGGTCCCGGCGACGGCGGCTCCGGTCGAGAACGCCCATTCGAACTGCGCCCAGTTTTGCGGGCGCTCGGCAATGACCCGGGAAAGTAGCAGATAGCCGTCCGGCGAACGTCCCTTTATGCTCACATCCACGGAGTCTCCGAGAGGCAGCTCGGGGCCCTCGTCTGTCTCAGAACGATTCTCAAGAGGCAGGAACGCTTCCGATTTGCGGCCAATGTCCACGAAAACGCCGTCGTCGCGGACACTCACGACCGTGCCCGTCAGGACGCCGCCTTCTCGGGAGGCGGGTTTCTCTTGTTGTCTCTCGA
The DNA here is from genome assembly GCA_965248205.1 of Bryobacterales bacterium. Taxonomy (GTDB): domain Bacteria; phylum Acidobacteriota; class Terriglobia; order Bryobacterales; family UBA6623. Next base: position 2,012,345 of record CBDFIS010000006.1, on the reverse strand, counting down.
ATTGCTCCAGCAGGTCGGAAAATGACTCTTCGGCGGCGGCTTCCGGCTCTGCGGAGGGTGGCACCTCAGCCGAGGCACGCTTCTTCTCGGGGGAGGATTCGGATTCCGCGGATTGACTCATGGGGACCGATGGCGCCTGGCTTCATTGTCCCATAGGGTCCAGATGCAGGCGTGAGCCAACGGGCCCGCGGCCCAGTTTCGCAAGCTTGCGGATCCCTCGCATGCTGCAGGTTCTTGCGGTGTGGCACGGCACCGCCGGACCGGGTAACGGGTCTGTGAAACTTACTGCACAAATACAGGGGCTCCGGTTTGGGCCGTGTTGGTCCCGATGGTCACCTCAGCTTCGACCTGATCGGATGACAAGCCCGGCGGCAGTTGAATGTTGATCTGCAACAGGCCGACGAGCCCCGGTGCCATGGCGATGGCCAAGTTCTGAACAGGTAGACTATCGACCGTAGCCGAAACCGGCAACTGAGGCACTGGCAGGGGCGCGACCGAGGGGCCTGGCTGGCCAGTCATCAAGTCGGGATCGAGCAGGCCCTGCCCGGTGGCGAACAAGGAAACGAAGCTGCCCACAGCCGCCGGATTTTTGCTTGAGTTTACCGTCAAGTCCTGGTTGAGGACGGCGTTGAAAACTCCAGGGTGCGACGGGACAACAGGAATCGACTCGGTGTTACCGGCAGCGCCGGCAATCTCTACTCGCACGTCGGCGCTTGCGGAGCCGGCAATCTCGAAAGGCGCCTGGGCGTTGATCTGGTCCCAGCGGAGAAAGAAGAGCGGAGCGGGGGTATCGTTGAAAAACACCGTGACGTCGGCGACCGAGGTGGGCAGCTTGCCCGTTTGGTCGAATCCAGGCTGAACCCCTTCTGCCGGGCCAAGGTTGGTGCCGAAGATAGAAACGATCTCGCCCGGGGCAACGCCGCCTCCGACAAAGTCGGCGGCGCCAACGATGCCGCCCTCGTTGACGGCTGCCAGAGATCCTTCGTCGCCGCCGGTGGGGGTCCATGTGGCGCCGCGGTCAACGGTCTTAAAGACTCCGCCGGCCAGAGTTGCCGCGTAAAGCGCGCCGGCCTGCTTGGGATCGACGGCGAGCGAAGCGATTGCCACGGTTTCGAGGCCCGCGTTCGCCTCCACCCAGTTGTTGCCGAGATCGTCGCTTTTGTACACCCCCGAGGTTGTCGCCGCGTAGACGGCTGGGTTGTTACCGTCGATCACGATGGACGTGACGGCGACTCCGTCGGTCGGCAGGCCGGTGTTGGCGGGTTGAAACGAGTCGCCACCGTCGGTGCTTCGAAAGATCCCGCCGTTGGTCCCAACGAAGACGTTATTCGAGTTTCCCGGGTCTACGGACAGCGAGAACTCGGTCAAAGTTGTTTGGCCGCCGATGCCTTCCCACTCATCGCCGCGGTTGGTGGTCTTGAAGATTTCGTTCAACCCCGTGAAGTTTCCCGCCGAGAGGGCATAAAGGGTAGCGGGATTGTTCGGGTCGATAACGAGCTGCCGAATGGTTCGGGAAGAGAGGTTGCTAAAGGAAGTGTCTTTGATGGTGTTGGCGGAGAGAAAGTTCTGCCCGTCGTCATCACTGCGGAAGATGCCGCGGCTAGTTCCGATATAGATGCGCCGGCTGTTGCTCGGGTCGATAGCGATGGTGAGAATCGGGGTCCCAAACAGGATCGCCTCCCACTGATTCGCTCCGTCCGTGCTCTTGAAGAGGGCCCCGTCATTCGGGTTGCTGGGGTTCAACGAACCGGCGTAGACGGTGGCGGGATTAGTCGGGTCAAACGCCAGGGAAATCACTTGCCGGGCTTGTAGTCCCTCGAAGGCTCCCTGCCAGCTCGCGCCGCCGTTCGTCGATCGAAAGATGCCACCGCCAAAGCTAGAGGCTAGGACGTTGGCTGTGTCGATCGGATTGACCGCGAGCCCGCGAATCGTGGCAGCGTTGATTCCGTTGGAGACGAGCTGCCAGGTGGCCGCGCCGTCGAGGGTGCGAAAGACCCCGCCGGCGTTGGTGCCTGCGTATAGGCGGGCCGGACTGCGCTGGTCGAGCGTCAGCGTCACCATCTCAGTGCTCGGCAGCCCTGCACTGGCCGCCTCCCAATTGGCGCCGGCATCGGTACTCTTGGCTATTCCGGCGAAGCGCGTGGCGGCGTAGAGGATATTCGGGTCGTCCGGGCTGACTTGCAGATCGGCCACGCTGACGCCTGGCAATTGGGGAGCCTCGAAGGTCTGCCCGGCGTCTATCGTTCGAATTATCCCGGCGCTGGTACCTAGGTAAACGGTGTCGTTGTCGGAAGGCGCAAGGGTCACGCTGAAAACAAAGGGGCCTTGTGCTCCTACCCACCGTGCCCCTCCATCGGTAGTTTTGAACATAGCTCCCAGTCCAGGCTGTACCACGCTGGACCACGCGGCATAGACGACCTGACTGTCGGTGGGGTCGATGGCCAAATCTTGGTAGTTGCCCTCCACGACGCCGTCCGTTAGCCGAGGAAGACCGGTGTTGACGGGCGACCAGTTGTCCCCGGCGGCGGTCGTTTTGAAGATGCCACCGTTCCTTGTGCCCGCGTAGAGCGTGTTGGCGTCTTGGGGGTCCACCGCCAGCGAGAGGACTCGGACCTCGCCTAAGCCTTGATTTCTTGCGTGCCAACTAGCTCCGCCGTCAGCCGAGCGAAAGGGGCCGGTGTCTGTTCCGGCAAACAGAACCGCGGGGTTACCAGCAAAGGCGTGGACACTGAGGCTCGTCAGACCCTCGTTACGGGCTGACCAACTCAGACCCGAGTTGTCGCTGCGGAACACACCGGCGTCGGTCGCGGCGTAGAGCAGGTTGCCACTGGAGGGAAAAACAAGAATCTCGGCAACCCTCGCTCCCGGCGGCCCCCCTTGGGCCCGGAGCTGGAACACAGCGCCGAACAGCAGCAACCAGTGGCAAGCAAGGCTGCGGAAGGTCATTGTGCCCTGAACAGAGGCTACTTTTTCTTTGTCCCTGACCCCAGGGTCTCGCCCGGCTTCAGCAAGGTCGGCCTCTTGCGCTTCTTCTTCTCTTCTTCTTTCTTGATTTTGATCGTCTCTTTACGGAGGGCAGGCGTCATCGACTCTTCGAGCTGTCGGCGGTCTCGTTCGTCCGCCGAGCGGACAGTCGCCAGGCGTTCGCCGAGGTCCTGCTCGGCCAACTCGATACTGTCTTGGGTGATCTCGATCGCGTCCTCGAGGACAAACTCATAACGGAAGTGGTCGTCCGCTGGATCGTCGGCAAACTGCCGCAATGAAGCTAGGAACCGCTCTTCTTCCTCGACGATCTTGCCCATTACTTCGCTGACTTCCTTCTCGCCGGCGAGGGCATCGTCGATTACGACATCGACGGTTTCGATGATACGCCCGTACTCGTCGAGGTTGCGGTGGATGATCGCCGAACGCCCGGCGGCTTCCTTCGCCAGTCGCTGACGCACGAGTTCGAGTCGGAGTTTTGCGAACTGCAAATAATGGGTGATTCGCAGTTTCGGTTCTTGGGCATCTCGGATGACGTCGACCTCGTGATCGGTCAGGAAGTCCCGCTGTGTCACGAACTCTTGTGACCAGAGCGGCTGGAACACGAGGAGCCAGACCAGCGATTGGAGCGCGCGTTGTGCCTTCATGGTGGCCTCACTGCTTCTTCTTCTTTTTTTTCGTCATGATGGCCATTAGCAGTTGCGTATTGATCTCAGTGATGCGGCCGTGTACGCCGTCTACGGCGGGGCGCTCGTCGTAGTTCAAGTCCCGCCGCAGGGCCTCGAGTGCCCTAGCCAACTCACGCGTGCGGATTTCGGCTCGCTTGAAATGTTTTGGGTTCCTGCGGGGGTTTTTGCCGGTAGCCATCAATGAATCGTAGGCCAGCTCAACGGCCTCCTGGATTTGGGCCAGCAGCGCAACACCGCCGTCGGCATCACCTGCTTCATATGCTGTGAGCACGTCGTTGACCTTGTTGCTTGCGAAACGCAAGGCCAGACCTGCCCGTTTCTCGAGCCCCGGCTCAGATTTGACGGATTCCAGATCCTGTGGGATTCTCGAATCGGCTCCGAGGACAGCAGCCGAGAGGCATGCAACCAGAGCCAGCTGCGAAACGGTCCTCATCGCCCGCCTTTGCTTAGTATTTTTTGAAGCGTCTTGATTCGTTGCTCGGATTTCCACTCCTCGTCTTCGAGTCCGGAGTCGGACGCCAGGAACGCCTCGTAGCTGGCCAGTGCCTCGCTACGCATCTCCAACTTATCCTCTACGATGGCGCGCAGATAGAGCGTAGCGGGTTTCTCCTCGCCACGTTTGCGCGATTCGTTAAGAGCCCTCAGAGCACCCTTAAAGTTGTCGAGCTGGTAGGAAGAGAACGCCAGCCCGTTCCAAGCACCTCGCAGATTGGCGTCGTGCTCGAGTGCCGCCAGAAACTCATCCGCTGCCTCTTTATAGCGCTTCGCGAGAACCAAAGAGTCGGCGTATCGCAATCGCAGTTCGGGGCTCGCGGGCTCGAGAACCGTCGCGGCCTGCCAAGCCGACAGCGCTTCGTCGGGTTGGCTGTTAGACGAGTAAGCTTCCGCCAACGCAGCCTGGTTGGCCGCCGTAGCGTTCTGTTTGACGGCCTCTTCGAAGAGTTGGATTGCCGCGGCAAAGCGCTCCAGCTCAAGCATCAGGAAGCCCGCGCGCTCTCGGACAGCGATCGCTTCCGGACGGGACTTGAGGTGGTCCTGATACAGAGCCACCGCCTGGAGAATCTGCCCATCCCGTTCGACGAGCTCCGCAAGTTCGAGAATCATCTCCGCCATTTCCGGGTCGAGCTCGATCGCGCGGCGATAATGCTTTGCGGCTTCGGCGAAGCGCGTGAGTTTTGCCAGCGACTGCCCGAGTTCGAGATTGGCGTCAGCCGAGTCGGAGTCGACCGTGAGAGCCTGCTGGTAGGGTCCGATCGCTTCTTCATGTTGCCCGGCTCTTACGAGCGCGTGGCCATAGAAGAACTGCACCTCGAAATCATCGCGCTGAGCAGCGGCCAGCACCCCAAGGTGAGGGATAGCCAGAGAGAACTCCTCCTGCTGCATGAGCAACGAACTAAGATTCACCCGCGCCGAGATTAGCTCCGGCTGCTGTTCGACGACAATCTCGTAGTGTTCGATCGCCTTTCCTAGCTGCTTGATCTCGGTATAAGCAAACGCCAGGTTGAAGCGGGCGTTGTGGTTGTCGGGCTCGTCGGCGACCACTTTTTCAAGCAGCTCCGCGGCCTTGGCGTAATCCTCCTGATCGAGGGCCTTCGCCGCCGACTCGATGGCACTGTCGGACGCCGCCGCTAGAAAGGCCAACAGAGCTGCAAGCGCCACCGCCATACCGACATTCTAACAGCGGCCCCCGGTCGGCTATGGTGATGTGGAGCACGGCCGAAAGGGGCGGGGTCGGTTGGGTTGGAGGGGTCAGCCTAAGGAATCAAAGTCGCCACACGCGCTGGGCCTAGAATCTATGAGGCCTGCACGGTAACCTGTCGGTTTGTCGTGCCGCGCGCCCCGGGCGCTAGTTCGCCGCGTCAAGAACTTTCACCAAATACCGGCCGGTGTGCGACTCGGCACAAGCCGTAACTTGCTCAGGCGTTCCCTCGACGACGATCTGCCCTCCGCGTTCACCCCCCTCTGGGCCTAGATCGATGATCCAGTCGGCGCACTTGATGACATCGAGGTTGTGCTCGATGATCAGAACCGTGCCGCCGTTGGCAAGCAGCTTCTGAAAAGCGCTCAGCAACTTGGCGATGTCGTCGAAATGGAGCCCCGTGGTTGGCTCGTCAAACATGTAGAGCGTGTTTTCGCATCTCGCCTGGGCAATGTGGCCGGCCAGCTTGACTCGCTGCGCTTCGCCTCCGGAGAGCGTCGTGGCCGATTGACCGAGCCTCAGGTAGCCCAGCCCGACCTCGGCGAGACCCGACAGCTTGTTGATGATCTTAGGAGTACGAATGAAGAATTTCAGAGCCTCGCTGACCGTCATCTCCAGAACTTCTCGAATGTTCTTGCCCTGGTAGCGGACCTTTAAGATGTCGCTCTTGTAGCGCGCTCCGTTGCAGTCCTCGCAAATCAGCTCGACGTCGGCCAGGAACTGCATCTCGACCGTTACTCTGCCATCACCTTGGCAAGTTTCGCAGCGCCCCCCTGGGATGTTGAACGAAAAGTTGCCCGGCGTAAAACCCATGCGGTCAGCGTGGGGCGTGGACGCGAAAAGCTCACGAACGGCGTCGAACGCCTTCACGTACGTCACCGGGTTCGAGCGCGGGGAGCGCCCGATGGGCGACTGATCGACCAGAATGACCTCGTCGATCAGGGAAGCGCCTACGATCCGCCGGCAAGGCAGCCGAAGGGCCTTCTGGTCTGCCGTATCGTGGCCGTTTCGTCGCTTTGCCGCCTGCAGGCCCTCGTAGATGACGTCGTGAACCAAGGTCGACTTGCCGGACCCGGAAACCCCCGTGACGACCGTTGTGACGTCCAGAGGAACGGTAACATCGATGGCCTTGAGATTGTGCTTCATCGCTCCGATGAACTTGACCCGACGCCGTTTCTTGGCCTTGCGACGCTTCCGCGGCAACGCAATCGAGAAGTCGCCGCGCAAATAGTATCCGGTGAGTGATCGGCCGCCGTTCGACAGGATCTTCGGGAAGTCCCCCGCGAACACAACTTTGCCTCCCCGCTCTCCCGGCCCAGGACCCAGGTCCACGATGTGATCGGCGGCGCGCATGATCTCCGGATCGTGCTCTACCACTAAGATGGTGTTGCCCAGGTTGCGCAAGTGTTCGAGAATGCGAATCAGACGCAGCGTGTCCCGGCTGTGTAGCCCGATCGAAGGCTCGTCGAGCACGTAGCAGGCTCCGACCAGCCGCGACCCCAGCGACGTCGCAAGCTGAATGCGCTGAGCTTCCCCACCCGAAAGCGTGGAGGCCAATCGATCGAGCGTTAGATACTCCAGCCCAACGTCGTTGAGATAAGCCAGCCGGTGGCGAATGTCCGCCAAGAGCTGCCCTGCAATTTCGGCTTCCTGACCGCTTAGCTGCAGTTCCGTGAAGAACTTGTTTGCCCCTTCGAGGCTCATCAAGACGACATCTCGAACCGTCTTGCCGCCTACCTTAACGTTGAGTGCTTCGGCCCGCAGGCGTCCGCCTTGACAGGACGGGCAGAGGGTGTAGCCGCGGTACCGGCTCAAGAAAATCCGGACATGCATCTTGTACTTTTTTCGTTCCAAGTAGTTGAAAAACCCGCGAACGCCGGGAAAGCCGCCACCTCCCTTGACAACGAAATCCGTCTCTTCAGCAGACAACTCATAGTAGGGGATGTCGACCCGCAACCCCGCGTCTTTGGCGGCCTGGAGCAGCTTCTGTTGATACCTCCTGTAGCGAGGCTTGGTCAGGGGTTCGACGGCACCTTCGTTCAAAGTTTTGAACCTGTCCGGGACAACAAGGTCCATGTCGAAATCGATCGTATTTCCGAATCCGTGGCAAGTAGGACAGGCGCCGGAAGGACTGTTAAAGCTAAACAAGCGTGGCTCGGGTTCGAGATACTCCAGGTTGCACTGCCGGCACTCAAACCGCTCGCTGAACCAAAGACGCTCCGTCGTAGCTCCGTCGGCCGGCTCGAAAGCCACCTCGCGCGACTCGCGAAAGCAGGTTTCCACCGCATCGACTGCCCGTTCGTGAAGATTGCCCGCAATGGCAAGCCGATCAACTAGGGCGTAAAGCGGCCTGCTGAAGTCAATCTCCAACAGCGACTCAGGTGTCGAGAATTCAAACGACCGCCCGCTCTGGTAAAGGCGATTGAACCCTTTGCCTCGCAGCTCGGCAAGCCGCGTTTTCAGCCCTTCGGTTAATCCATCAGGGGATCCACGCTCAACGGGGAACAATACGTGCCAGCGCGATCCTTCCGGGAGAGCGAGAATGCGTGAGGCTACGTCGTCAACCGTGTCCTTGCGAACCTGACTGCCGCACTGGGCGCAAAACGTCCGGCCGACTCGCGCATAGAGCAGCCGCAAGAAATCGTAGATTTCGGCCGCCGTGGCCACAGTCGAGCGGGGATTCCGTGTAGTGTTCTTCTGGCGAATTGCAACAGCCGGCGCGATGCCCGTCATCTCGTCGACATCCGGCTTTTCCATGCGCTCGAGGAACTGCCGCGCATAGGCCGAAAGCGACTCCACGTAGCGCCGTTGGCCTTCCGCGTAAATCGTGTCGAAGACGAGCGAGGATTTGCCCGAACCGGAGACGCCGGTCACGACGATCAGCTTATTGTGGGGCAGCCGCAGATCGATGTTTTTGAGATTGTGGACGCGGGCCCCACGGATCTCGAGATAGTCCTGCGACAAAGCTGAGCTCTCAGGCTGATGGGAAAGTTGCGGATGGCTGCGATCCGCGCACTCATTATATCGGAGCCACAGTCGAGGACCTCGGGATCGCGGTACCTAAACGGGGTCTCCCGCCGGCACACGCGGTAGTACTGCTGTGGGCGGAAGTTCCCACCCAGCGAAGCAGATCCCAGCGTGGCGTACGCTTTCAGCGTGCTGTGTCGGGCTTTCGAGCCCGACATTTCCGAATCTATAGTGAGCTTGCCTCCCAGGACTGTCCAGTAGCGTAACCCCAGTCCCCAGCCCGCTTTCTGCTACATTACTCGCGATGCGGGACGCGCGCACGTACCGTCTCGGCGCCGGTGCGGGCTTCTCCTCGGATCGGCTCGACCCGGCGGTCGACCTCGTCGATCGCGGGCACTTGGACGCCATCATTTTCGAGTGCTTGGGCGAGCGCACTCTCGCCTTCGGTCACCGCGACCGGCAACTCGATTCCAGCCTCGGGTATAACAGGTTGCTCGAGCGTCGCATGCGCGCCGTTCTACCCCGCTGCGCGTCCCAGGGCACCACGGTGGTGACCAACATGGGCGTTACGAATCCCACCGGCGCGGCGCGGAAGACCCTGGAGGTCGCCCGCCGGCTCGGTCTCAAGGGCCTCAGGGTGGCGGCGGTAGAAGGGGACGACGTGGGCCATCTGGTCGGCCCCGACACCATGCTGTGGGAAGGGATGTCGGTGCAGCATGTGGGGCGAGCCTTGATCGGCGCAAACGCCTACTTGGGGGCCGAAGCTATCCTGCCTGCGCTCGAGGCCGGAGCCGACGTCGTCATCACCGGCCGGGTCGCCGACCCGGCTCTCTTTCTGGCCCCACTCTGCCACCACTTCGACTGGCCCCCGAACGCCTGGCAAGTGCTCGGCGCGGGAACAGTCGTGGGCCATCTACTCGAGTGTGCCGGGCAGGTCACCGGAGGTTACTTCGCCGACCCTGGCTACAAAGACGTCTCGGACCTCGCCTACATCGGGTTTCCCATCGCCGAGGTGGAATCGGATGGCAGCGCCTGTATCACCAAGCTCGAAGGCACGGGCGGGCTGGTCAGCGAGCGCACCGTCAAAGAGCAGCTGCTCTATGAGGTCCACGACCCGGCGCGCTACCTCACCCCGGACGTGACCGCGGATTTCTCCCAAGTCACGGTCAGCGACGAGGGTGGTGACCGCGTCCGCGTCTCGGGTGGCAACGGCACGCCCCGTCCGGAACAGTTCAAGGCGACGGTGGCCTTCGACGGCGGCTTCCTGGCCGAGGCGGGAATCTCCTATGCCGGACCGGGCGCCCAGGAGCGCGGGCGGGCGGCGGGCGAAGTGGTGGCCGAGCGATTGGCGCGGGTGCACAATGCCAACGTGCCGCTGCGCGTGGACCTGATCGGCATTTCCTCGCTGCACGCGACTGTCAGCGAGTACCCCACCGACAGTCGAGACGTGCGGCTGCGCTGTGCCATGCGTGCGCCCTCCCGGGAAGAGGCCGAGCTGTTGCTATGGGAAGTGGAGTCGCTGCTTTGCTGCGGCCCGGCGGGCGGCGGCGGCTATCGCGGCAGCGTCACGCCGTCCGTCATCACCTATTCCACCTCCGTCGATCGCGGGCAGGTGGAACCCAGGACCGAGGTGCTGGTGGCATGAGCCGCACGGTGCAGCTTCGGGAGATCGCCCATGCGCGCAGCGGCGACAAGGGCAATCGATCCAACTTGTGCCTGTTCGTCTACGACCCGGCCGATTACGAGATCGTCAAGGCATGGCTGACGCCCCAGCGGCTGAAGGCGGCATTCGGTGAGCTGCTGCGCGGCGAGATCGTGCGCTACGAGCTCCCCAAGCTGCACGGATTCAACTTCGTTATGGATCAGGCGCTCGAGGGCGGCGTCAACGAGTCCTTGAATCTTGACGGCCACGGCAAATCCTGGAGCAGTCTTATCCTCGGCCTGGAGGTCGAGCTTCCTTAACGTAGCTACTACGGGCGACGCGCACACCGTGGCCCAGGGATTTCTCTTCATTCATGGCTGGGACCAAGCTCTGATGTCTCTGTGAACGGACAAGAGCAGAAGGGCGCTGCTACTGTCGTCTTTCGCCTAAAGATTGCGACACTGCCGAAGAGAATGGATTCCGCGAACCGAGACATGTCGGAAGTACTAGCAAGCGGTGTCTATACAACCTATGAGGAGAACGAAGCATGAAAATCACATCACTCAGAATCTTCTTACTCGCGGCGTTGCTGCTCCCAACAGCGCGGGCGAACCAGATCTTGGCCTTAGCGAGAGAGGCGGACGTGGTCGTCCTCGGGGAGTCGAGCGCGGCCCCCTCGACCAAGACTGATACGGTCGAGCTTGCCATCCGCGCGGACTCCGTGTTGAAAGGGGCCGTCTCTATTGGCTCTTCGGTGAGCGCTGTTTTCCCCGAATGGAAGGGAGGCATCATCAGCGGTATCGCGCCGACGCTTCCTCCTGCACCGGATACCTATGGGCTCTGGTTCTTGAAGCAGCTCGACGGGGCTTACAGCGGCATCCCGCACGAAGGCCAGGAAGGGCTCACGCACTACACCAAGCGCGTGGTTGTCGAGCTTCCCAAGTCCTGGGGGCCCCCGAGCGGCGTCAGCGTCGAGCAGTTGCTTCTCGAAGCCGCACTAGAGGCTTATCGGCACAATGACTCGAACGAAAAACTGCTGATCCAATCCCTGCAATATGCCCGGCTAGTCGGCTCTCAGGATCTCGCCGTGAAGGTTGTGGACAGTCTACTGGACTCCCCTTCCCCGGAGGAACGCAACATCGGAACCCTGATTGGGGTCGGGATGTCGCACGATCCGGCCATGGCCCGATTGGAGGGCAGCCTGGAGTGGGTTCGACTGGACCAGCGAACAATGCGCCACATCCTCCATGCGCTGGCGAACCACTACAACCCGAACAGCCACGAAGGGGTGGCGCGTGTCGAGAGCTTGCTCCTCCAGAACCGTAAGACGCAAGTGGCCGGGATCGACCTCGCGCTCGGTAAGTCGTTGCGTAAGATCAACGACCGGCAGATGCTTCCCTTGGCGGCTCTGCTGCTCGACAGCGCCGACACCGAGGCGGTGCGGCGTGGGGCGCATCAGTTCTACGTCTACAGCGTCCTGGCTCGCAAGGACGCTTCTATCAGCAAGGACGGCAAGGGCGGCTCGCATCCTTTCCACAATGAAGAGACCAAGGCTCACACCGGCTTGAACAAAGCAATGTCGGCCGCCGAGAACGCCGAGTTCTGGCGCGAGTGGTGGACTGACAATCAAGCGGACAATCCAGCAATCGTATTGAAAGCTTGGGGGCTGCTCGCTACCCATAGTGTTAACTGAGGCTGTCCCGATTTCCACCCACATCATCACGGTCCACTGGTATGATCCGAATATCTGGTTCGATCCGTGGACGCGCAAGAAGGAGTGAGTATGCCTAGCAAAAACAAATGTGTCGAGTGTGGCGGTACGCTCCACAAAAAGACCGTTACCCACACCCAACCTTGGGGCCAGCAGCTCTACCGCTTTGAGAGTGTCCCAGCTTTAGTCTGTGCCCAATGTGACCACGTCTGGCTTGATGCTTCCACCTCGCAGCTAATCGACGAGATCATCCAGAAGAAACAACGCAAGCCCAAGAGGTACCAGAAAGTACCAGTCTTTCCCCTCGCCCCCTAACAGCCCGTGGCGAAAGTCGCGCAGAAGGGAAAAACCGGGGACTGCCACCAATTCGCTCCCCTTCGTCGCCCTCGAAACAAAGCACTTAAGACTGAAGCGAATTGGTTGGCTGTACCCGTTTAATGTTCCAGGCTCAGTTCCCTGTTCCCGGGCATCTTTGCAACAAGCGAAACTGAGCCGCGAGCGCGAGTGAGCGGTCACGGGGCGCAATGGTCGTTACGGAGCTTTGGCGTGTCAGGAAGGGTGCGGTCCAGGCTCGTGACCCTAACGGGCGTTCCTCATCGCCACCCAGCCGACACCAGTCACAACACTCCAACCCCATAGAATCAACAACATGTCCGATCACAGCCTAAAAACTCATGACTTGTAGTGTATGCTTGAAATAGAAAAGGGGCTGCTCGGTCAACGGGCAGGAATTCTAGCGGAAATCTGCTCGAATCTGCTCAAATCTCCGAAAACTGGCGGCGTTCCCGCGACGCTGTCACACCGTCTGCAGCATTATTCCACGCCCCAACGAGCGAAACAGAGCCACCGCCACGCGCACGTTGTCGCGACAGCCCTGCGATCCACAGTCCAGCCCGTCAATACCGGTCTGATGTGACATAATCCCTCCTGGGGGAACACCAGTGGCGAGCCAACAAGCAGAATCATCCTTCGACCTGGTCCTGCGCAACGCCCACGTCATCGATCCCTCGCAGAACTTCAATGGCGTTGCCGACGTCGCGATTCGCGAAGGCAAGATCGTTGCCTTGGATGCCTCCCTGCCCGCCTCGCCTGAAACGCCGCAAAGGGACTTGAGCGGCAGCTACCTATGTCCTGGACTCGTTGATCTCCACGGGCACTGGTATGGGGGCAGTACCTTTGGAGTCGATCCAGCTTGCTGTCTCAATGCCGGGGTGACAACTGCGGTTGATGCCGGAACCTGCGGCTTCCTCAACTTCGATGAGTTCCACCGCCACACCATTCAAAGCGCGGAAGTCCAACTCTTGGCGTTCCTAAATATCGCCGCCATCGGCATCCCGGCCGCTTTGGTCGGGGAGCTCGGGGACATCCGTTTCGCCCGGCCAATAGAGACGGCGGCGATGATGGAAAGGCATCCGGACGTCTTGCTCGGCGTCAAGGTCCGCATCGGGTCTCTCTCGAGCGGCCAAAACGGTACCGAGGCTCTAGGGAAAGCTCTGGAAGCCGCCAAAGTTTCGAAGGCCCCTGTGATGGTCCACATCAGCGGGGGAGCCGACACCCCGGACATCCTGCGCCGCCTGCGCCCCGGGGACATCATCACACACTGCTTCCGCGGCCCCGGTGACGGCATTGTCGAACAGGGCACCGTGATCCCTGAAGCTATGGCGGCACGAGAGAACGGCGTTCTCTTCGACATCGGACACGGCAGCGGCAGCTTCTCGTGGGAATCGGCCAAGAAGGCCTTCGAGAAGTTTTTCCTGCCGGACACGATCAGTACGGACCTTCATCGTCTATCGCTCGGCCACCCGGTCGTCGATATGCCAACAACGATGTCGAAGTTCCTTCACCTGGGGATGTCGCTCGAAGAGGTGATCCTGAAATCCACCGTCACCCCGGCTCAGGCTGTAGGTTGCGAGAACGACATCGGAACCTTGCGGCCTGGAACCACCGCCGATGTTCTGGTGTTCGACGTCGCCGACGGAGAGTTTCCGCTCGAGGACAGCAGCGGTCGGATCGAACCCGCATCGAGAAAGATCATCCCCAAGCTCGTCGTGCGGGCCGGCGAGGTCATCGAGCCGGGCAGCCGGCAGGTCAACCATCGCGAACCTTATGCTTGGGACGACGAGTTTCACGCCTTCCTGAAGCAACGGGCCGCATCGCCTGTCCCTGGGAAGAAGTGAGAGCAGGAATTCTCGTCTCGATGCCTGGTCGAACCGTTCACGCCGGCAGCAGAACTAAGCCAAACACCTGCTAGCAAGTGCCGGTAGCAGTACCGACAGGGCAGGTCCCTGGACCTTCGCCACATGAGCCCGCCCGGGTCTCACACGAGCGTTTGGTCTTACTGAGTCTCGGAGATTATGTTGACCTGGCTCGTAGTTCAAACTATGGGCACAGCATGCTGCGACGAATCGCGCTCCCACACCCCTGACGGCCGGCAACTACCGCGGACCGCTGGTGAGAAAGGCGGAGCCGCTACCTGGCGAGCGTGACACGAGGTTTCAGCGCAGCGGCCATCAGACTGTCGTGTATCCGCCGTCGACGACCATAACCGATCCGGTCACGAAAGATGCATCGTCGCTGACGAGGAAGAGGACTGCCTTCGCTACTTCGGATGGGTCCGCGAAACGCTTTTGCAGGTTCGCGTTTCGATAGGGTGCAAGTTTTTCTTCCGGAATCGCCCGAATCATCGGTGTCTCCATCGAGCCGGGACACACAACGTTAACGCGAATGTTGTCGGCTGCGTGGTCGATGGCCATGCAGCGCGCGAGGCCGATGACCCCGTGTTTGCTGGCGTTGTAGGAAGCTTGCATGGCATTACCGACCAATCCGGAGATAGACGAAATGCAGACGATATTGCCACCACCTTGTCGGCGCATCTGGCGAATGGCGGACTTCGAACAGAAGAACATGCTCTTGAGATTTGTATCTAGGACGAAGTCCCACTCTTCTTCCGAGGTGTCGGCCACGCCTTTGTCGACCTGTACTCCGACGTTGTTGATCAAAATGTCGAGGCGACCAAATGATTCAACCGCCGCGCGGACCATATTGTCGACGTCGGCCGAGCGCGTTACGTCGGTTCGCGCGAAAACCGCCTTGCCCCCACGGGCCTGGATCTTTTCGACGGTCTCCTGACCGCTCGGCTGGTTGACGTCAGCAACCAGCACGCTGGCCCCCTCATCACTGAACAACGTAGCGACGGCTTGTCCTAGGCCCATGCCTGCCCCCGTTACAACAGCAACCCTATCTTGCAGACGGGGGGCCGAACCGGTTTTCGGGTTTTGTGACATGTCCTAGTTCCTTGTAGTGGCTTCGCGAGTATTCACGTCTCCGGCGGCGAGGCTCGACCAAGCTGCTACTACTTGGTCGGCGTCCGGCTACTCAAACGCTTAGGGATAGTTCTCTCCAATTCATGGGGAGTTCCCTTTCTCCGGTGCTGAATGCACCCCAAATTTGCGGGTCTCGAAAAACACAGGGTCCCGCCACGAATCTGCAAAACTCGTGACAGCACATTTCCGCGATGCCTATTCGAGGGCGATCCGAGCGGATTCGAGCAGATTTCCGCTAAGAATCCTTCCCCCTAGACGCACAACCCCTTTTTCTACCTCCATTCTAAACCACGGAGAGAAATCTTCCGGGTCCGACAAGCGGTATGTCGTTGATTCTTTGGGGTTGGAAGTGTTGTGACACTTGGCGAGTCGAGGCGGGTTTTTGGTGGTTGGTCGGTCGAGAAGAAAGCCGTCCCCTGGCGGACGGCTGGCCCCCACCCCATGCCCCGATCGGTCGTCCCCAGACGACCGATCGCCAAAGCTTTTCGGAAAGCCGTGCCCGATCTACAGAAGGGTAGAACGGGCAGGCTTCGGGGAGCGCTGTGCTATGAGGTCGAAGGATTGTTTCAACGCCGGTCTGCCGAGAGCCGCAGGTCTGGAAACGGCACTAACCGCGCGCTACGGGACTGCTGCAACCCATTGATTCCCTGTAGGTTATTAGAAATTGGGTTTGTTTGGTAGTTTTCTCATGCGTGGTCGAGCGTGATGCCGGCTCCCGAAATCTCCCCCCTTCAGAATAGCGACGGTCGGGAACCGGAGCGCCCTCTGTGCTATTCGCCGCCGAAATCCAGAAAAGCCTGAAGGACCGGCAAGAGTACCGGTCCCTACCAAATCGGACCCAGTTGGGACAACACTCTTGTTTGTCCTAGCCGCAGCCAGGCGGCGCTAAGGCAACCCATTGATTCCCTGTGGTTTATTAGAAATTGGGTTTGTTTGGTAATTTCCTTTTTCAGCCTTCGGGTCAGGCGAAGAACTGGTCCGCCGACCTTCTGCTTTCATTTTACCCTCCGGGAGCAAGTTTCCTCTCGATCCGAAGCCTTAAGTCATGTAGATACTGGAGGTTCCCGCCCGTGATGCATAGGTTGGATTAGAGCGGTGGCCAAAAGTCCGAGTCGTACTCTTTCGCGACTCGACCGTTCGAACGAAGCTGGGGCGTACAATAGGCAAGACGCCGCGGGCGCGATGAATCGCGCCCCTACAGATGATTGGAGCCATGCTTGACAGTGTAGGGGCGCAATTTATTGCGCCCGGGAAGGGGTAGCGAGAACCGGAAGAGGCGAACGCGACGAATCGCGCCCCTACGTTGGTAACCATGTCCGCGAATTTACCTTACCGTCGATCCCTTCGGCTCAAGGGTTCGACTACTCCCAGCCGGATGCCTACTTCGTTACAATCTCCACCCGAGACAACAAGTGCGTTTTTGGTGCGATTGCGGGTGGAGAAGTGTGTCTCAGTGACGTTGGCGAAATCGTTGCCAGTTGTTGGAAGGACTTGCCGGAGCGTTCTTCAGCTGTGGCTCTGGACGCGTTCGTGGTCATGCCCAATCACATCCACGGGGTCATTGTGATTAAAGAACAGCAACCCGATGTAGGGGCGCAATTTATTGGGCCCGGGAGGGGGCAGTGACGATCGGAAGAGGCGGGCGCGATGAATCGCGCCCCTACACTTGGGCAGCCTACATTAGGGCAGACTGTGCGGGCTTTCAAGGCAGTTTCAACACGGCAGGTTCGGGTCGCCGGCTACGATTAGTTTGCCTGGCAGCGGAATTATTACGAGCACATCATCCGGAATTTGGAAGATTGGAAGGAAGTGCGGCATTATATCGGCGAGAACGCCGTGCGCTGGGAAGCAGATCGGGAAAACCCTGGCAGAGCGCGTTTTCGGTCAAAGTCGCGGGCGCGATGAATCGCGCCCCTACGGGTGATTGGAGCCCCGGGAAAGGGTAGTGACGGCCAGCTACTGCAGGGCGCGATGAATCGCGCCCCTACGGATTATTGGGGCGGTGCCTGACAATGTAGGGGCGCCATTTATTGCGCCGGGAGGGCGGCGCCACGGGAAATCGATTCCCCAAGACGGTAAACCTATGCTCGGTACGACCATCTCGCATTACAAAATCGTCGAGAAGCTCGGCGAGGGCGGGATGGGTATCGTCTACAAGGCTGAAGATCTCAAGCTCGAGCGTTTCGTGGCCTTGAAATTTCTCGCCCCCCATCTCGTTCAAGAGGAAGAGGGTCGCCGTCGCTTCATTCGCGAAGCCAAGGCCGCTGCCGCACTCGAACACGCCAACATCTGCACCGTCTACGAGATTGACGAAGCGGACGGCCGCACGTTTATCGCGATGGCCTTCATCGAGGGGGACAGCCTCGAAACAAGGATCGAGGCCGGACCCCTCAAGCTGAAAGACGCGCTCGATATCGCCACCCAAACGGCGCAGGGCCTACAAGCTGCGCATGAGAAAGGAGTCGTCCACCGCGACATCAAGCCGGCCAACTTGATGATCACAGGCGCTGGCTCCCAGCAACTCGTCACCATCATGGATTTCGGGCTGGCTCAGCTTGCGGGTGGGTCGAAGATCACCAAGCCCGAGTCCAGGCTAGGAACGGTCGCCTACATGTCGCCGGAGCAGACCGAAGGCGCGACGGTCGACCACCGTACCGACATCTGGGCGCTGGGCGTGGTGCTCTACGAAATGATCAGTGGCCAGCTCCCCTTCAAAGGCCACTACGACAAGGCCGTTCTGTACTCGGTCATGAACGAGGACCCCGAGCCGCTGTCGGCCCTGCGGACGGGTGTCCCCAAGGAGCTGGAGCGAATTGCCAACAAGGCCCTCGCCAAGAACCCCGAGTCGCGCTACCCCCGCATCGACGACATGCTGGTCGATCTGCGGGAATTGCAAAAGCAGAGCGAGTTGGGGGCGCGCGACACCCGTCGGGCGCAGCCCGCGTCGAAACCCGCCAGCCGTACGCCGTGGTATATTGCCGCCGCTGCCGTGGTGATCGCCGTCATCTTGGGCATCAGCGCCTGGCTGGGTGTATTCGGGCCGGCCAACGAGGCTGATGACGCGCCCGCGGAACCCCTCCAGGCGGTCCCCTTGACCAGCTATCCGGGCAGTGAATTCTCTTCGAGCTTCTCCCCCGACGGGAACCAAGTAGCTTTCTGCTGGGATGGGGAAAACCAGGACAATCTCGACATCTACGTCAAAATGATAGGCTCCGAGACCCCTTTGCGGCTGACCACCGCCCCGGCCCGAGACCTCAGTCCGGCCTGGTCAGCCAATGGACGCACGATCGCTTTCCTGCGACGGCTGCCCGGAGGAAGAGCTGCCGCACTTCTGATCCCGGCTATTGGAGGCCCTGAGCGCCTAGTGGCTGAGATCAGCGACCCAACAGAGGTAACAGTGGGAGGAGACCTTTCCTCCAACCTCGCCTGGGCCCCCAACGACAGGGAGCTCGTCGTTGCCGAACGAAGTTCACCCGGCGACCCCTTCGCGCTGTTCCTGCTGTCAACCGAGAGCGGTGAAAAGCGCAGGCTGACATCTCCGCCGGCGAAATCGTTAGGCGATTTCGGTCCGGCCTTTTCCCCAGATGGGCGAAGTCTGGCCTTCGTAAGGGCACTCCGCTTTCTTGTCTCCGACATTTACCTGCTCGACCTAGCCGACCTTACACGAAAAGGAGAACCGAAACGGCTGACACTCCAGAATCTGCCCTCCTGGAGTCCTACCTGGACTCCCGACGGGCGGGAGATTGTCTATGCGAGCGGCTCACTGGTTAAGTCTAGTAGTCTGTGGAGGATTCCAGTTTCTGGGTCCGGCGAGCCGGAACGATTGCCCGTCGCCGGTGAGGAAGTAGACCTCCCCGCCATCTCCCGGCGAGCTAACAGGCTGGCTTACCCCGCATTTCCAATTTGATTTCGGCATCCCGACCTTGCAGCGGCCTTCAGCGTCTTTATTTATAGGGGTTCAAGCCCTGTCAGGACGCACGGAGGCCAACACCCAATGGGTGAAAAAGAAAACAAGCCGTTTCAGCTCACCTTCAACGGATTTCTGAAAGTCGATTTCCAAGGATCGCGCGTCACCTCGGATGGTGGCCTGATTCTCATTCGGGAACTGGACGAGCGGCTCGGACTGGGCAAGCTGATCGACGAGCATCTGACGGATTCGCGGCAAGGCACAAACAAGAAGTTCCCACTGGCCGACCTGGTGCGGCAATCGGTCTACAGCCGCCTCGCCGGCTACGAGGATCTCAACGATGCTGCCCGTGTCTCGGCTGACCCGACTTTTCGTCTGATCGGCTCGAAGAAGAACTGGGGTCGCGGCGGGGCGCTTACGTCGCGTCTACAAAGCTTTGAGGCAGAGCTGCTGGCCAGTGAAGAGAACCTGCTTGGGCTGATGGCGGTGAACCGCGAGTTGGTCGCTCAAGCCCAAGCGCAGGACGAGTCCGAGCGTGTCGTGCTCGATATGGACTCCACGGAAAGCCCGGTCCACGGTCAGCAGGAAGGCAGCGCTTACAACGGCCATTTCGAGTCCACCTGCTACCACCCGCTGTTGCTGTTCAACCAGCACGGTGATTGTCTGGCGGCGAAGCTGCGAGCGGGTAACGTGTCCAGCGCCGAGGACTGGGACGAACTGCTGCTGCCCGAGATCGAGCGCCAACAGGGAGAAGGCAAGCAAGTGACGTTCCGCGCCGACGCCGCCTTCGCCAAGCCGGAGATCTACGAGGCGTTGGAGGATCGCGGAGTGGACTACGTCATTCGCATCCCAGCAAACAAGAACCTGGAGTTGGAGATCGAAGAGATTCTGTTCCGTCCGCCGGGCAGGCCGAGCCTGAAGCCACTAGTGCGCTACAAGAGCTTCCGCTATCAGGCCGCGAGTTGGTCGAAGCCTCGGCGGGTTGTGGCCAAGGTTGAGCACCACCAAGGCGAGTTGTTTCCTCGCGTCGGGTTCATCGTCACGAGCATGAGCTTGCCCAGTCGGTCGCTGGTGCGCTTCTACAACAAGCGCGGCACGGCCGAGCAATGGATCAAGGAAGGCAAGCAGGCAACCCACTGGACACGGCTGTCCTGTCATCGTTTCCGGGCAAACGAGGTGCGTTTGCAGTTGAGCGTGTTGGCCTACAACCTGGGGAACCTGTGGCGGCGGCTGGGGCTGGCGCAGAGGATCAAGAACTGGTCGCTGACGAGCTTGCAGCATCGGTTGATGAAAACCGGAGGGCGGCTGGTCAAGCATGCCCGCTATTACTGGCTGCTGTTGGCCGAGGGGCATCTCAACCGCAAGCTGTTCGCTGAGATGCTGGGGCGGATCTGGGCGCTGCCTGTGCCAGGCGGGTAACGGGCGACGGCTGCGACGGAGAAGAGACGCTGGGTTGCTGAAGAGGGAACTACTCGGAGCCGTGTCGGCGAAAAGCCCTCCAGCGAGCTGGAACGCGGCGATCGAGCGGCATTCAGCGACCCAAACGGGAGCGAACGGAGCATCGATCGTGAGAGGAAGACGAAGACCTTGCACCCGAGCCGCGGATCGGAGTATCCTGACCATCGCGGGATGGCCAAAACGGAAATTCCAGCTTAAACTTATGATCGACCGCCGATCCTCGAAACCCAGTGCCAAGCTGATCCGCTCCAGCTTTGGTCTTGTTCTCATCGTGGCGTGGACATTAATGTCGGCGGCGCAGACTCCTCCTGCCACCGGGTGGAAGTGGTACAAGGGCAATCTCCACACGCACACGATCAACAGTGACGGTGACAGCGCGCCCGATGCGGTCACGCGCTGGTACAAGGAGCATAGGTACAACTTCCTGGTCCTCACCGACCACGACTTTGTCACCCCAACCGCAGGGCTGAGTGCAATCTTCGCCGCCGAGGATCGTTTCTTGCTGATTTCCGGAGAGGAGATCAGTCCAAGATTCGGCGACAAACCCATCCATGTTAATGGTCTCGATATCCATCGAACGATCCAGCCGATAGTGGGTACGAGTGTCGTCGATACGTTACAGAAGAATGTCGACGCGGTTCGGGCGGCGGGAGGCACCCCGTCCCTGAACCACCCCAACGTCCGCTGGGCGGTCACGGCCGGCGAGTTGGGTCAGATCCACGGATTAAAGCACTTCGAGGTCTACAACGGTCATTCAAGAACCAATGATGCCGGCGGCGGCGGCTTTCCAAGTCTTGAGGAGATGTGGGATGCCGTTCTGTCAGCGGGGCGCGAGGTGTACGGAATAGCAGTCGACGACGCGCACAAGTTTAAGGTGTTTGGACCCGAGTATTCTAACCCCGGACGGGGCTGGGTGAGCGTCAAAGCCCCGGAACTTTCCACCGAAGCCATACTAAGCTCGCTGAATTCAGGTGAGTTCTACGCGTCAACCGGCGTCGTGCTCGACGATGTGAGTCGCGCGCCCAACGAGCTACGCGTCTATCTTGTAGAAGACGAACAACAGGAATTCACCACGGAATTCATCGGTCAGGGAGGCCGCCTCTTGAGCACGTCGTTCGACAACCCTGCCGTCTATACCTTGAAACCCGGTGACACATATGTGCGAGCAAAGGTGACTTCCTCGAACGCAGAGTACGCCTGGGTGCAGCCGATCTTCGCTGCCGCCGCCGGGTCGCGCTGAGCGGCAGCGTCCCTGAGGAGGGCGCCGACGTTTGCCTATTCGGCCCGCTCCCGAATCACGACTAGAAGCCATCTCATAAATGGCGGTTAATAACATCGACATGCATGTGCTCAGCAGAAAAGAGCTGGTTTTCGCGGGAACAACTCTCCTCGTATGCGCTTCGCTGTTCTCGTGGAATCTGCGCTCCGCCGCCGACTCGCTTCCGCGACTGCGGGTCGAGTCAGTGCGGCGTGTCTTCCACAACGGCGAGCACAATGCCTTCACTGACCTGATCCGCTACAAGGGCCTCTACTATCTCACCTTCCGGAGTTGCCCCGATGGGCACATGGTGCATCCGACCTCTTCGATCCGGGTGCTTGCGAGCCGTGACGGCCGAGAGTGGCGCCAGGTGCACCGCTTCAATGTGCCCAAGCGAGACACGCGAGACCCCCACTTCCTGATTTTCAAGGGCAAGCTTTTCGTCTACAGCGGAACGTGGTACTGCGGTGAGACTTCCCCCGAGCCTTACAACATGAACCAGCACCTCGGGTACGCCGCGTGGACCGAAGACGGTAGCCGCTGGCGAGGCCTCCAAATGCTCGAAGGCACCTATGGCCACTATATTTGGCGGGCGGCGGCTTTCGGCGATAAGGCCTATCTGTGCGGCCGTCGGAAGCACGAGTTCGCCGAGACCAAGACGCGGGAGGAGCGCAACCCACTTGTGGAATCAGCTTTGCTCGAAAGCGACGACGGACTTATTTGGCGGAAGATCGGGCTGTTTCAGGAGAGCTACGGGGGTGAGACGGCCTTCCTGTTCGAGCCCGACGGCTCGATCCTCGCCGTGGCCCGCGGCGGCGGACGACGCAACGCCCAGCTGGTACGGGCGCGGCCCCCTTATCAAGAGTGGACGCGGACCGATCTGGGCCGCTACATCGGCGGGCCACTGCTGGTTAGGTGGGGGGCACGCTACCTTGTCGGGGGCCGCAAGCTGACCGAGGCGGGGCCGCGGACCGCCCTCTCCTGGCTTGCCCAAGATCGCCTCAACGAGCTGCTCGATCTGCCCAGCGATGGCGACAACTCCTATCCGGGATTTGTCGCGCTCAGCCCGACCCGCGCCTGGGTCTCCTACTATTCGAGTCACGAGAAAGACAGTGCCGGCAACCCGATCACGGCAATCTATTTGGCCGAGTTGGCGATCGGAGGGCGCTAGACGAATCCACCCGTAAAATTTGCAAGGCGAATTACTTCGCGACGCCCGGAAGTCTCTGGAGTTCTCCCTCGCCCAGTCGTCTGAATGAGGCAAGAACGTCACAAAAGTGTCAAGTTGCGAATGTTAGGTTCGGGACGGCTTCGGTAAACCCTAGCCGACAAGGCAGGATCTGAGCCAAGGGGCTGGGCCCTTGATATCCCACAGCGTCGAGCACCGGGCCGCCCCTCTTGATCGAGACGATGCTGAAAGAGGAATTGGCGTGGCTGTGATGGACAGCACGCTCCCGGGAGCGGCGGCCCGGCCCGGCTACGCCAACGCTTTTTCAATGACGTGGCCGCCCACGTCAGTTAAGCGGAAGTCTCTGCTGAGAGGTGTTGCCAAAAAGCCCTCTGCGGTCAGTGGAACGGCACGATCGGGCAGCATTCGAAGGCCGGAGCGGCAGCGAAAGGAGTACCGAACACGGCAGTAGTGCCAAAACCGTTGCATCGCGGCTGTGGATCGGCTAGCCTATCCGTACCAGAGCGGCCAAAAAGGAAATCCTGGCTTACACGAAGCTATCCGGTGACACAAACATTTGGCGCCTCCCATTGCGCGAGTCGGGAAGCGGCGCCGCTGCCGCGACACGCCTCATTTCATCGACTCGCGAGGACTACAATCCGCAATACTCTCCCGATGGCAAGCGAATTGCCTTTTCATCGAGTCGGACGGGGACTTACGGGATCTGGCTGAGCGATGCGGACGGCTCGAATGCCGCACCGTTGTTTCTTAAGGAAGGTGCGCATTCTGGAACGCCACGCTGGTCGCCCGACGGCCGGCGCATCGCCTTCGACTCGAACCCGGAAGGGAACCAAGACATCTACGTCATCAGCGCCAGGGGAGGCAATCCGATACGCCTCACCACTCATCCTGTCGATGACGCTGTGCCTAGTTGGTCGCAAGACGGCGAATGGATGTACTTCGCTTCCCGACGCAGCGGCCGGTTCGAGGTCTGGAAGGTGTCGGTTGGGGGTGGCGAACCCATCCAGGTGACCCAAGACGGAGGCCTCTGGCCGTTCGAATCGACCGACGGCAAATTTGTGTACTACACCAGAGATAACCAGGTCAGATCGAGCCTCTGGAAAGTTCCCGTAGGCGGAGGTGAAGAGACCCAGGTGCTTGAGTCAGTACGTGCCCCCAACTTCTCTGTGACGCCCCAGGGGATCTACTTCATTCAGGCGCCGGATACGGATGAACCAGGCTGGAGTTTCTTGATTCGGTTTTTCGACTTTGCTACTGGTCGTGCGACAACGATCCATTCACTTCCATCCGGAGTTAGAGCGGATCACGGGCTAACGGTTTCCCCCGATGGCCGGTCGATCTTGTACACGCAACTCGATCAGTTCCAGAGCGATCTGATGCTGGTGGAGAATTTCCGCTGAGGGTGGGTGGGGCGTTTCTCAATCGGTAACGGAGGGTCCGTGAAGAAATTGAGGGTTCGGGAGCCGCGAAGCGGCGGCAGGAAAATGGCCAGAACACAGAATCAGAAGCCTCGCGTGTGTTTCCTGTGCCCTTACAGGGCTTGTTAGGCTGTTGCTATTCGTACCCAGGGTTCCGCTTCGCTCCACCCTGGGCTATGATCCGATGCCCCTTCGGGGCTTTTGCGGTTTCGGCTCTTCTTACCCAGGGTTCCGGGAAGGAATCGAGGGCTCGGGAGCCGCGAAGCGGCGGCAGGATTATAGCCTAGGGTGGAGCCGCCAGGCGAAACCCTAGGTAGGCGGAAAAGAAAAGTTGAGCCCTGAAGGGGCGGCAGGAAATCATGGCGCAAACGCTGCACCGAATCTTGGTCCACGTCGTGTTCTCGACGAAGGACCGGGGCCCCTTGCTCAAGGAGCCGATTCGTCCCCAGTTGTTCGCCTACCTCGGCGGGATTGTGCGAAGTCTGGGCGGCGAGCCGTTGATCGTAAACGGCGTGGCCGATCACGTTCACATGCTGTTGACGCTCCCTTCCACCGTGACGCTCGCGGAGGCCATGCGGAGGATCAAGGCCAAATCCTCTCACTGGATGCGACAGGGTTCTCGGGACTTCGCTTGGCAGGCCGGCTATGCGGCTTTCAGCGTGAGCCAATCCAACGTCGCCCGCGTCAGGAAATACATCGCCAACCAGGCGGCGCACCACAAACGAATGGCGTTCAAGGACGAATTTCTCTCTTTGTTGAAGCGGAACGAACTTGAATATGAGGAGCGTTTCTTGTGGCGATGAGTGGTTCCCGCCGCCCTTTCAGGGCTCGTCGGGGTCCGGGCTGTCACCTAGGGTTCCGCCGTTCCGGCTCCACCCTAGGCTATAATCCTACCGCCGCTTCGCGGCTCCCGAGCCCTAACAAGCGGGGCTCTGTCCATAGCCAACCAGGCGGCGCACCACAAACGAATGGCGTTCAAGGACGAATTTCTCTCTTTGTTGAAGCGGAACGAACTTGAATATGAGGAGCGTTTCTTGTGGCGATGAGTGGTTCCCGCCGCCCTTTCAGGGCTCGTCGGGGCCCGGGCTGTCACCTAGGGTTCCGCCGTTCCGGCTCCACCCTAGGCTATAATCCTACCGCCGCTTCGCGGCTCCCGAGCCACAGCCCGCAGGCCCGCGCCCTGACGGGCACGGCTCTGCCCGGTGGTTGGCTGTGACCCACGCCCTAACGGGCAGGGCGTTGTCCGGTGGATGGCTGCGAACGGCGCCGGGACTGGAGGAGATGCTATGGAACTGTCGGTTTTTCTAGCAAAGGTTTTGGGTCTCTATTTAGTTATTGTCAGTGCTGTCCGGGGAAAGTCGCGCCATCGGACGGTAAGTCTCGACCGTTCAATGTCTTATGGCCTGTTTTGCCCGGGAACGATTTGAAATCCCGAGGCCGCAAATGGTCGCCTGAACGGAGCATCCGGACGCGGCACAATGAGGGATGAACCTTGGCCGTACGGTTTTCTCCCAACTGATCGAGCACCTACCGAGCAAAGAGTTTCAGAAATGTGTATCGCGCTACCGCGGCGATTCCTATCTGAAAAGTTTCTCCTGCTGGGATCAGTTTCTTGCGATGGCATTCGCCCAGCTGACCTATCGGGCAAGCCTCCGCGACATCGAGACGTGCCTGCGTTCGATGCACGGCAAACTCTACCACATGGGATTCCGCGGCAGGGTAGCGCGCTCGACACTGGCCGACGCGAACGAGTCGCGCGACTGGCGGATCTACGCGGACTTCGCGCAGGTCTTGATTGGCATGGCACGGCCGTTATATGCCCACGACCCGATCGGTGTGGACTTGGACCAGACTCTGTACGCTCTCGACTCGACAACAATCGACCTCTGCCTGTCGCTGTTTCCGTGGGCGAGATTCCGCAAGCAAAAAGCCGCCGTGAAGATGCACACGCTGCTGGATCTGCACGGCAATATTCCCACGTTCATCCGCATTACTGGAGGCAAAGTGCACGACATCAACATCCTCGACGAGATCGGCCCGGAGGCCGGCGCGTTCTACGTCATGGATCGGGCCTACGTCGATTTCGAACGCCTCTTCGTGTTCACTCTCTGCTCGTCGTTCTTCGTCGTGCGAACCAAGAAGAACATCTTGCTCCAACGGCGCTACTCGCATCCCGTCGACAAATCCACGGGCTTGCGCTCGGATCAGACCGTCATACTGGCTGCCATCGAATCGGCCCAAGCCTATCCCGACCCGTTGCGGAGGGTCAGTTACTTCGACGCCCGGACGAACAAGCGGCTGAAGTTTCTGACCAACAACTTCGCGCTCCCGGCGCTGACCATCGCCCACATCTACAAGTCGCGTTGGCAGATTGAGTTGTTCTTCAAGTGGATCAAGCAACATCTGCGAATCAACTCGTTTTACGGCACCAGCGAGAACGCCGTCAAGACGCAGATCTGGATCGCTGTCTCGATTTACGTGCTCATCGCCATCGTCCGGAAACGCCTCGGGCTGGAAGCGAGTCTTTACCAGATTCTACAGATTCTCAGCGTTACGCAATTCGAAAAAATGCCCCTTTTACAGGCACTCCAGCCATCCGACTCCCCAAACGAATCCCCCTATGACCCCAACCAATTGATTCTATTCGACTTTTAACCGGACAGCAGTGAGTTATTGTGGTGCCCGCGGCGCTGCTGAATCGGAGACATTTCCCGAGACTGATCAAAGAGTTTTCGGATAGCCTCGCTATGGTAGTGCTTTCGGGCGTCGTGGCGCTGGTGTTGGGGCTTCTGCTGGTTGTCGGCCACAACGTTTGGACCGCCGACTGGAGAGTAATCATCACCCTGCTGGGGTGGCTGACGTTGATCAAAGGCGTGGTCCGGTTCGCATTCCCGCACAAGGTTGCACGTCTGGGGACGGTGGCGGCGAGCAGCTGGTGGGCTGCTGTAATCGTCGCGTTCTTCATCGTCGGCGTTTACTTAACGTACAAGGGCTTTAGCGCGCCACAAATCTGATTGTTCTCGTAGGGGCTGACCACCGTGTCGGCCCGTTACCGGGCACTACACGTCGATTGGTCCGAATTTTTGCAAAAGATCGTCCATCGACACTACTGGGCGTGCACAGCGGCCCGCCCCTACGCCGCGTGAGAAAAGCGGGTTAGTGCCTGAAGCGAGGCACGAGTTTCATTCGCTGAGAGCATTCACGCGGACCGCGAGCGCGGATTCGCTATGCGCGAACAAATTGCCAGAACAAGCTGACTTGATTCGCTAGGGCGCGAAACTCGCCCTTAGCTACGCGGGAGAACAAATAAGAGGGCCTGGTGTAATAGCGCAGGTAGGCGTTGCGGGTCATCGACTTCAATTGCTGCACGGACAGCGGCCCTTCGTAAGCTTCGGGGAAATGGGTGCCGTCGCTGAACCGAACGTCGGGGTCGCTCTTCGCTTGCTCGTACATCAGCGTCCCCGGATACGGCGCAGCGACGTGGAATAGCGCATAGGTGGGATTTAGCTTGTTCGCGAAGCGCCGGATGTCGTCCATGTCTTTCGGCCGGGCGCCCGGGAAACCCATAATGAAAAAACAAGCCGACTCGAGGCCGGCCGCCTTGACCTTATTCATCCCTGCTTCGATCTCTTTCATCGTGATGTCTTTGTCGACCGTCTGGAGGACTTCTTCACTGCCGGCCTCCACGCCGAAGTGGATCAACCGACAACCGGCCTGCTTCATGAGGGCGAGCAGTTCTTCATCCACGAGATCGAAACGAGTCTGGCAACACCACGTGAAATCGTAGGACTTCTTCCTCATGTAATTGCAAAACTCGACAACTTGCTTGCGTAAGACGGTGAACTCGAGATCGATGAAGTACGCCGTGCGAACGCCGAACTGTTTGATGCCGTGCTCGACGTCAGCGATGAGACGGTCTACCGACTTCTTACGGACTCCAACACCGTAGGGTTTGAGTAAGCAAAAAGTGCAGTCGGAAGCGCAACCGCGCGACATCTCAAACAGACAAAAGTTCTTTCCGAGCACCTCGTAGTGGTAGAGGTCCATCGGCAGAAGGTGGAACGCGGGCAATGGAAACTCATCCATCTTCAGCGGTTTGGGGTCCGGGTTGCTTGTGGGTTGCCCCCCGTTTTGGTAAGTGATCCCAGGAACCTCCGAAAGAGAACTTGTGCGGCACAATTCCCGGACGGTGACCTCCGGCTCGCCTCGAATGATCGCCCGGGCACGAGTTTCCTCCAGCATCTCGACCGGCTTCACGGTTCCATGGCTGCCCATGACATAAACTTCGGGAGCCAACTCCTGAACCGCGCGCACCGTTTTCAAGAAGGGATTGATGTCCAGATGGGGGCATTGCCAACGGTCCAGACTCGTGGAGGTAATGAAAACCTTATCGAAGCCCCGAGCGCGCCCCGCCACTTGCGCGGGGCCTAGCTGCTCGGCGTTGGCATCGACGATCGCCGTCTCGATGCCCTCCTGCTCCAGCAGAGCGGCCGTGTTGGCCAGGTCAAGCGGAGTCCAGCGGCGATTATAGATTCGGCCCCGCTTGTGGACCAGGTCCACCTGAAACGGATTGATAAGCAGGACCCTCATGGATCTTTGCGGGGCGCTTGGGGCGCCTCCGCCAGCGTCGCTTTGCCGCTCTTCAGCTTGCGTCGGAGTCGGAATACGCCCTTTAGATCATCCCATGCAGTCGGGATGATTCTAACACGGCTGTCGTCGTCTTCCGTCCAGACGACGGGGACGTCTTTTATGCGATAACCTTGCTTTTCGGCTAATACAAGCAGTTCCGTGTCGAAGAACCAGGACTCGTCTTCGACCTGCGGCACGACGCGGGTGACGACTTGGCGGCGCACCGCCTTGAAACCGCATTGCGCGTCACTGAAACCGGTGGCCAGACAAACTTTGAGGACGGCGTTATAGACCCGGGACGTAATCTCGCGGGTGAGCGAGCGTTTCGTCCGCGATTCCCGCATCAGGCGCGAACCCACGGCGATGTCATAGTTCTCATCGGCGACGGCGCGGATCAACTTCGGCAGCTCTTCCAGATCGGTCGACAAATCCACATCCATGTAGCAGACGATTTCGGCTTGACTCTTTAACCAGGCGTATCGCAGAGCGCGTCCGCGCCCCTTCTGTTGGAGCTGGAGGAATTCGACGTCGGCATGCTTCTCGGCGATCCTTCGCGCCACCTGGTCGGTCCCGTCCGTCGATCCGTTGTCCACTATCACTACTTTCCACGAATAGTCAAATCCGCGGCCAAGAAAGCGGCGCAGCGTCTCTACGGACTTTTCCAGCACGTGAGCCTCGTTGAGGACGGGGATCACGACGTCGACGGTGGTGGAACCAGGTTTGGCTTGCGGTTGTGACATTTATTTGATACCACTGCTGTCCGGTTAAAAGTCGAATAGAATCAATTGGTTGGGGTCATAGGGGGATTCGTTTGGGGAGTCGGATGGCTGGAGTGCCTGTAAAAGGGGCATTTTTTCGAATTGCGTAACGCTGAGAATCTGTAGAATCTGGTAAAGACTCGCTTCCAGCCCGAGGCGTTTCCGGACGATGGCGATGAGCACGTAAATCGAGACAGCGATCCAGATCTGCGTCTTGACGGCGTTCTCGCTGGTGCCGTAAAACGAGTTGATTCGCAGATGTTGCTTGATCCACTTGAAGAACAACTCAATCTGCCAACGCGACTTGTAGATGTGGGCGATGGTCAGCGCCGGGAGCGCGAAGTTGTTGGTCAGAAACTTCAGCCGCTTGTTCGTCCGGGCGTCGAAGTAACTGACCCTCCGCAACGGGTCGGGATAGGCTTGGGCCGATTCGATGGCAGCCAGTATGACGGTCTGATCCGAGCGCAAGCCCGTGGATTTGTCGACGGGATGCGAGTAGCGCCGTTGGAGCAAGATGTTCTTCTTGGTTCGCACGACGAAGAACGACGAGCAGAGAGTGAACACGAAGAGGCGTTCGAAATCGACGTAGGCCCGATCCATGACGTAGAACGCGCCGGCCTCCGGGCCGATCTCGTCGAGGATGTTGATGTCGTGCACTTTGCCTCCAGTAATGCGGATGAACGTGGGAATATTGCCGTGCAGATCCAGCAGCGTGTGCATCTTCACGGCGGCTTTTTGCTTGCGGAATCTCGCCCACGGAAACAGCGACAGGCAGAGGTCGATTGTTGTCGAGTCGAGAGCGTACAGAGTCTGGTCCAAGTCCACACCGATCGGGTCGTGGGCATATAACGGCCGTGCCATGCCAATCAAGACCTGCGCGAAGTCCGCGTAGATCCGCCAGTCGCGCGACTCGTTCGCGTCGGCCAGTGTCGAGCGCGCTACCCTGCCGCGGAATCCCATGTGGTAGAGTTTGCCGTGCATCGAACGCAGGCACGTCTCGATGTCGCGGAGGCTTGCCCGATAGGTCAGCTGGGCGAATGCCATCGCAAGAAACTGATCCCAGCAGGAGAAACTTTTCAGATAGGAATCGCCGCGGTAGCGCGATACACATTTCTGAAACTCTTTGCTCGGTAGGTGCTCGATCAGTTGGGAGAAAACCGTACGGCCAAGGTTCATCCCTCATTGTGCCGCGTCCGGATGCTCCGTTCAGGCGACCATTTGCGGCCTCGGGATTTCAAATCGTTCCCGGGCAAAACAGGCCATAAGACATTGAACGGTCGAGACTTACCGTCCGATGGCGCGACTTTCCCCGGACAGCACTGATTTGATACGACCCACCGTCTGCTTTCGCAGCGACGGCGACCATACACCGCAGAGTATCATCGCTGTCAGGACGAACAAGAGGAGCGGAGAGGCCCCGACTACAAAGTAATCTCCATACTGCTCTTCCATGCGCGACAAGACGGTCAGCGCGGGCAACTGCAACCCGCCGGTCAGTACGTGCAGCATCGGTTCCGCCATGCCCCAACCGCGCTCTACGTCGCGATACATAGCCAGACACCAAGACTGCGCTATCGATGCCAACCCGATGAAGTAAGCCACGGGGCGCGGCACCCGAGCCAGCACCACCGCAACGGCCACAAACAGGAACGGAAACACCGGAGACAGATAGCGTATCCCCGTCCCGAACTGCAGCTTCGTGTAATGCACTCCGCCGAAGAAAAGCCACAGGGCTAGCGGCACAACCAGCACGAACGCGAGTTCAGGCTTCCCTATCCTCAGCCTCCTGTTGACGAACGGAGCCGCTAGAGCCAAAAGCATGATCGGTGAGCTTACGAACAAGCCAAAACGGTAATCGAAAGCTAGCATCGACAGTAAGTCCAGTTGAGGCCACGTAAAGCCTTGGTAACCTAGTTCGATCCACTCGACCGGCGGCATCCAGTGCTGGCCGGGATAGAAGGGATGGCCGAAGCTTCGCCACTGATAGAACCAAAGCAGCATGACCGGGCCCAACGCCCCCAGTCCGAGCAGCAGCGCCTGGTGTATCCGAGTGCGAGCAGAGGGCTGATTGTCTTGGCGGATGTCGGTTTTGTTCCCTGTCCGGAAGACGCTGTAAGCAAGTAGCCCGGCCAGCAGTATTACGCCCGAGTAATCGAGCAAAACCGCAGTGCCACCTGATAGACCTGCGAGAACGGTCCGTGTTCGAGCTGACGGGCGAGGTGATCCCGCCGGATTCCACAACGCCAAGAAGCCCCAAAAACCAACATGACCCAGCAAGAGGTTGTGATTGAGATAACCGGTCCGAAAGAAGACGGGAGTTCCTATTGCATAAAGCAGTGCCAGCCAAAAAGCCGCCCGGTCGGAATCGAATACCCTGCGAAGGACGAAAAACATCGCTACCACGCCAAGTGCGGATATCGGCGCCATGCAGAATGCTTGAATCACAAACGCCCCAAGACCGAACTTGACGTCGTAGCCGCGCCGCCAGGCTTCGCGATAAAACTCGCGCGCCATGGGCCATGGCGAATTGTAGGCCGGCGGTTCAGTGAGTCCGGCCGCCGCGCGTCTCTGGTTCGTTCGCTCGACGACCCAATCGATCAGCGGTCGGGCTAATGCGTAGGGAACCGCCGCCATCATCGATGCGCCAGGGTTGGCGCCGATGTGCCAGCCGTAGCCTTCTTTTTCGAACAGGTCCGGGTGCATGTTGGCGTACTCATCCACTCGGAACGACAAATGGTCGCCGATTGCCAAAGCCAAATAGATCTCGCGCACCGTATTCGTGGCAAAGTGCAGTACGTAAATGAGCCAACAGGTGATGAAAAGGCGTAGAGCGATACCACGAGGCGAGAACCGCCAGCCGGAGGCGGGCAGGCTAGGTTCTACTGCCGAGTACGTCCGCGGATTCATGGGTCTTTTCCGGTGGTTGTTGTCGGCCCTTTCTTCTCAAGGGATCCCGCGGCGCGGGAAGGGCCCACAAACCGATGGCCGGAGCGGCCCGGGTCGCTCCTTGGCTTCCACAATCAGTGGGGACCTCTTATCGGCTTCCATCTTGTGATGCTTCTCGGCCCACTATGCTTCTGATCAGTTCGGGGAGATTTCTGCGCTCAAACCATGCGAATAATCCCAAGTAAATTGCTGCAATCAGTGCGCCCCGCAGCCAGGGATTGACTTCCCAGGGTGCCCAGAGCGGCGAAAGCGAAAGTGCCAGCGCCAATAGCGGCCTGCCCAGCCGCGCCACAAACGGAATCTCGATGACACGTCGGCGGACCGTTCCGTAACATAGCGCGAGGACTGCCACGTTGGCTCCTAATGCCGCCACGGCAGCGCCCAGCGGTCCATAACGGCTGATCAACAGGGGGCCCGCCAACGCTCCGATCAAGGCAGACAGGGCGGTCCAATAAAGAAGCCATTTTTGGAGATTGTACGCCACTAAGGTATAGCGGTAATGCCCGCTGATCGAGGCGATCGGCGTCACCCAGATGAGCACGGAAAACGGCGCCGCGGCGTTCTCGTAGGCGGCCCCGTAGGCCAGCATCAGCAACTCGCGGGAGAGCACGGTCAGTAGCAGCGCAACAAATACTCCTCCCCAGGCGACCGCCCTCTGAGAGCGCTCCATTAGTCGCAGAAGGGACTCTCTCGGTTGGCCCACACAGCGGGAAATGGACGGCAGTAGGTTGAAGAAGTAGAGCCACACGAAGGTGTGAACGGCTCCGGACGCGCGATGCGCGGCTCCAAACCATCCCAGCTCCTCCTCCGTCACCATAAAACGAAGCAGTACGGTTGAAAAGTACCAGAGCACCGCCCACGCCAGGTCGCAGAGACCGATCGGCGCACCCTCGCGGAGGTGTTTCAGCAACGCCGGCCAGTCGAATTTCCACTCAGGGAGTCGCCAGGTCGGGTTTCTTCGGACGATCCAAACGCAGAACAACACTACCGCCGAGACGGAGGCGCACTCGAAAAGGCCGATGTAGAATAGGGGCGTGGTCGCGGTTAGGAAGGCAAAGACAAGAGCCGCGAAGACACCTTGGCGGATGATCTGAGCAACCGCTACCCAATGCATCAGGTCGTGGCCCTGGAAGAACCAGTGCAGCAGTCCGGGAATACCCAAAAGGCTTACTCCGTACACGACCAGCAGAATCTTGACCTCGAGGTTCTTTTCAACCAGCAGGACAACTAGGACGAGCACGGCGAAGAGCCCGACCGCCAGCAGCGCGCGTAGAAGGCAAATGTCTCTGAGAAGGATTACCGCTCGTGAGCGCTGCTTAGCGATTTCGCGTGCGCCGTAGGTGCTCAGGCCCAGGTCGACCGACAAGGCGAAAAAAGTCATCAATGCGAACGTGAATTCGAGGTTGCCGTAGCCGGCAGGCCCCAGCGTTCGGCCCAGGTACGTAAAGACGAAAAACGTCAGGACTTTGACAACGGACTCGCCCGCCGACAGGACGAGAAAATTTCGGGGCGTCGCGACGCCACCGCGCCTTTCACCCGAGGATCTCGCCGAGCCATCCACCAGCGGCGCACGTTTTGCAGGCTGAGCGGTGGCGGTGGGGTATTGATCGCGGGCCAAGCTGTTTGAATCTCCCTTATCTTTGGCAGTTGGTGACAAGAGTGGTTCGGATGTTCGAGCTTTCGGCAAAGGAAGGGAAGCGTACTGTTGTGAGCTGTTGCCGGCCCCACCGGGTCCCGACTACTCACACTCACCCGCTTCCGCAGCTGCCCAAGGGGCTGAGCCCGCGGGCCGGAGCAACCCTAATAGCCCGTGGTAGAAGCTAGGTTCGGCAAAAAATAGAGACCGTCATCCGATTTTCGCTTCTGCAACTGCTTTGTTTCCAGTATGGGTTAGAAGACGAAAATCGGTGACTGTACCATTTTGCGACGAAGGATCTCACCACGGGCTGCTAGGGTTGCTGAATCCGAATGAGTTGCTCGAGGTTTGAATCCGACACTTGGGAGTTTCCGGCCAGCGAGACCGCGACTTTTTCCTGAGGACGAAGTCCTTCTACTCCCCGCCAGGCCCGGGAGCCCAGCAGCGAGCGTACCAGCGGACCGGCCTGATGGATGACGCTCGGCCACAAGAATGTTTCGTTCGTGCAATAGCATTCCTTTCGCGCGATCGATCGTCGTCGTTCACGCGCTTGTTCGGAACCCCAGATGTCCCAGAAAGATTTTTGACGCAGATTTCCCAGCGGCGGGTGGTTCTCGCAGACACTGACGTCCCCGTTCGAATAGACGACGGCGCTCAAGACGCCCGCCCGACAAGACACTACCTGCCGCCGCTCACGCGCTGTCCGCACCTTCACGGACTGGGTCATGGGCTCAACAATCGAGCCGTATCTCCCCTGCTCTCGGGGCTTCCAGAGGCGACGAATGTAGCTGTAAAGCTGCTCGTAGTCGTCCAGAACCGGGCCTTGGAGAGACGGGTTTTTGCGGTCTCCCCGTATTAGGACCAAATTGTGGTGCTCCATCCGAGGGCAACGGTCGAATAAGTAAGTTGTGAGTCGCCGGATCTCGTCTAGATTGACGTCCGTAGCGCACGAGGTAGCGTGAATCCGTAGCCGCGGGTCCTGTCGCTGCAGCTCAGCCAACGCCTCGTAGCTCTTCATGGCCCGTTCAAACGATCCCGGTGATACCCGAAAGCGATCGTGAAACTCGCCCACGCCTTCCAGAGAAAACTCCGTCACAAATAGTTCCAGCTCTTTCTCCTCCAACGTCTGCTGGATCTGGTCCACCATGCGGTCGGTGAAGTAGGCGTTTGTCGGAACGTAGATCTGACGGACCTTGTTGTGGCGAATGAACTGGCGGCAAATCTCAGCGAACTCCTTACGCAAGAAGGGCTCGCCGCCCGACAGGTTCAAGTTTTCAATCCGACCCAGAGATCGTGACAGGGCGAACAGCTCATCGACCGTGAGGTCGTCCGGGCGGTTGAGATTGCGCCAGTAAAAGCAGTGTTCGCACTTCTGGTTGCAAGTCGAGTTGATGAAAAGAACCAGAAACGGGGGGCTCGGGCGAGACTCGAAATTCCTCCATGTAATTCGAGCGTGGCGCGCGATTCGGGTGAGCGTATTCATCGTAAAGCCGTCGGTGATCTGACGAGCTCACTCTTGTCCAGTGTAATCGAAGGCTGCGAATCGTGCAGATCCGCTTCCGTTCAACGGTGCTTTACGCCCAGGTGACATCGAATAAGGACACGTCGATCCCAGGGCAATAGGGCGGAATCGGAGTGCGTGGCCGAGATCGGCTCGGTCGGCTCGATACGCTTTGGGTTGGCCCAAGCGGATCAGCGGGCGTTCGCTTTGCTGATGGACCGCCGAAAGGCATAGAATCGAAGCATGAGTCTGAGAATCTCGGATCGGGAGTTTCAGTCGCGGCTGATTGTTGGGACGGGCAAGTATCGGAGCTTCCAAGAGATGAAGCGCTGCCATGAACTTTCCGGTGCCGACTGTGTGACGGTGGCGGTCCGACGAGTGAACCTGACCGACCGCTCTAAAGAGTCCCTGATCGACTACATCGATCGAGAGAAAATCTTCATACTGCCTAATACGGCGGCCTGCTACACCGCCGACGAAGCCATCCGCACCGCCCGTCTGGCGCGTGAGGTGGGCCTCTCGAACTGGGTCAAACTCGAAGTCATCGGAGACCAGAAGACGCTCTTCCCGGACAATGAAGGCCTGCTCGAGGCCACGCGCGTGTTAGCGAAGGAAGGCTTTGTCGTTCTGCCCTATACGAATGACGACCTGGTCAACGCCTTGAAGTTGGTTGACGCCGGCGCGGCTGCGGTCATGCCCTTGGGCGCCCCGATCGGCTCCGGCCTTGGAATCCAGAACGAGACGAACCTGCGCATCATCCGAGAGATGATTACTAGCGTCCCACTGGTTGTGGATGCCGGCGTTGGCACCGCGTCCGACGCAACCAGGGCGATGGAGCTCGGCTATGACGGAGTGCTGATGAACACGGCGATCGCCGTGGCCGAGGATCCTGAGAAAATGGCTCTCGCTATGAAGAGTGCGGTCGACGCGGGCCGGCTGGCTTGGGAGGCGCACCGCATGGAGAAGAGACTCTATGCTTCGGCCAGCAGCCCCTTGCAAGGGGTTGTCCGCTGACGGCGGGGCCTATTGTTTTTCTGGGATTTTTACTAGCCTCTCGCCCTTAAGGACCATCTCTAGTTTCTGTCGCGCAATCCGTTCAATGGCAGGTCCTTCTGGCGCCAGGTCGCCGATGGCGGCCTCCAGGTGAGCATTCTCCTCGCGGAGAGATTCAAGGCGTAGCTCGATCTCTTTTTCCCGCTCCCACGAGGAGCTTAGGTCCCTTAGCCCTTCGTAGACCGAGAGGTGGTAAAAAGCCAGGCCGAC
Source organism: Bryobacterales bacterium (assembly GCA_965248205.1). Classification (GTDB taxonomy): domain Bacteria; phylum Acidobacteriota; class Terriglobia; order Bryobacterales; family UBA6623. The sequence continues at coordinate 1,975,369 of CBDFIS010000006.1, read as the reverse complement.
AAAGACAAGAGCGAGGAAGCTTAGCCACCGCCATCTGTTGTTCCCTTGCCCGCGTCCTTCCATCAAGTCCTAACTATACTCGAAGAGAGCTGTCACTACTATAAGAAGAACATCCCAATCCGGTTTCGAGTCGAGCCGCAATCAGCTGGGAGGGAGAAACTTAGCCATGACCGACAAAGTCATTGCCTACACGACCTGTAGCGACGCCGCCGAGGCGGAGAAGCTTGCCCGACACTTGGTTGAGCGGCGGCTTGCGGCCTGCGTGAGCATCGTGCCCGCGGTGAGGTCCTTTTACCGTTGGAAAGGCGATCTCCAAGACGAACAGGAGCTGCTACTTATCATTAAGGCATCGCGGGGTTCGGTGGGCGCCCTCCACCGGGAGATCGAAAAGCTCCACAGCTACGATCTGCCCCAGCTGGTGGCGATCCCGATCGTGGACGGGTCTCCGAACTACCTGGCATGGCTGGAGCGGGAGCTTGCTGCTACTTGATCGAGCCATTCTGTTACGCTATACCCGTTATGGCCGCGACCGTTCCGAACCCCGCCTCCGCCGAAGGGGGCGTCGTTGAGTTGGAAAAACAGCACCTGATCCAAAGCTACGCCCGTCTTCCCGTGGTCCTCGTCAAGGGGAAGGGCTGCTATGTGTACGACGAGGCCGGCAAGCGCTACCTGGACTTCGTTTCCGGCATAGGCGTGAATGCGCTCGGTCACGCCCACCCGCGAATCCTCAGAGCCATTCGCGAGCAGATGAGCCGCTTGATTCACTGCTCGAACCTCTACTACCACAGCTACCAGGCGCCTCTGGCTGCCCGGTTAACTGAACTCACCGGACTCGACCGTGTATTCTTCACCAATAGCGGAGGGGAAAGTGTAGAAGGCGCCTTGAAAATCGCTAAGGCCTTCGGGCGTCGCCAGAGCGACGAGAAGTTTGAAATCGTAGCACTCAACGACGGCTTTGCAGGGCGGACGGCGGGCGCTTTGTCGGTGACGGGGACAGCGAAGTACCGGGAACCTTTCGAACCGCTATTGCCTGGAGTAAAGTTTGTCGATGCCAACGATCTCGACGCGCTCAAGGCCGCTGTCAGCGATCGGACCGCGGCGATCCTTCTGGAGCCAATTCTGGGAGAAGGCGGCATCCAGGAAATAAGTAGGGAGTTCGCCCGTAGTGCGATGGACTTGGCCAAGCAGCACAATGCGCTGCTGATCTTCGACGAGATTCAGAGTGGGCTTGGGCGCACAGGAAGTTACTTTGCCTTCCAGTGGTGGCATCAGCCGTCCGCCGACGATACGAGTTCGGAGCCGATCCAGCCCGACGTACTCGTCACCGCCAAACCACTCGGCGGCGGGCTGCCCATGGGCTGCATCATTGCCAACGAGCGGGCAGCCGAAATGATCTCTCCAGGTTTGCACGGCACGACGTTTGGAGGTAACGCGCTGGCCTGTCGGGCTGCGCTTGAGTTTCTGGACGTCCTCGACGAGGAGCTGCCGGCTATCCGAGAAAACGGGGATTATTTCAGGCGGCGGCTCGAGGAGTTCGTCGTGCGCTACGACTTCGTCGAAGGGGTTCGTGGCAAGGGATTGATGATCGGGTTGAACCTGAAAGTCCCCGGCAAGGCCGTCGTGCAACAGGCGATGGAGATGGGACTGCTGATTAACTGCACCGTCGAGACCGTGTTACGATTCCTGCCGCCGTACATCATCGAGCGGCGCCACATCGATCAGGCCGTCACGGTTCTCGACAACATCTTTCAGCAGGGACCACCCCAGGCGGCTGGCTAGGCCGACCACCACCGAGAACGCCGGCCGGCAGGACGAATCTTCAGGGCTGTTTGGCTATCAAACTCGGTATTTTTTCTTAGCGACTCTAGTGGTATTTGGAGGCCCGGCAAGTAAGGGTGACACTCTAAACGCGCCGAATCGACGGACGCGCGGCGGCTACATCACCATCGTCGTGCCGTGTTCGGAACCACCACTGAGAGGTGGGACCAGGGTTTCTCCGGATGCCGCGACGAGCGCTCCGACCCGCAAAACGGACGCCGAGAACCGAATACGCGATATGTGGAACTTTTGGGTTGACAGACCCCAAGATCATGTGTAGTATGTTCCATGTCGCATGAGCCCGACTAACCCCTCTTAGCTCATGCGGCACTCACCTACCGACCAGCTTTTCGGGTGCTTTTTGGGGCTACCAGGACGCGGTCTGAGCAACCTAAGATGAAAGGGATAAGAAGGGAAGAGAAGCATGGGTGAAATCAGCGTTGACCTGGCGTCCCAGGTAGATCGAATCTCCACAAACGTCGAAAAAAAGCGAGGTCTGGCTTTCCCGCGCCATTTCACGAAGGACTTGGACTCCGGTCAGACACCTTACGACTTGCTCGAGTGGGAAACTCGCACCGCCTCGATTGCCAATGAAAAGGGAGAGTCGATCTTTGAGCAGCGCGAGGTGGAGATACCTCGCGACTGGTCACAAACCGCGACCAATATCGTAGCCAGTAAGTATTTCCACGGGCGGGTTGGTACTCCCGAGCGTGAACACAGCTTAAAGCAGCTGGTCCACCGTGTCGTGGACACCATTGCTGATTGGGGTGCGGCCGACGGCTACTTCGCAACGACGGATGACGTCGAGAACTTTCGCGATGAGCTAGCCCACCTCATGCTGACGCAAAAGGCCAGTTTCAACTCCCCCGTGTGGTTCAACGTTGGAGTCAAGGAGGGTCGTGGCTACGGTTGGGCGTGGAACAAGACCTCTGGGCAAGTAGCAGCCTTGGAAGCAGGCGTCCACCGCCCGCAGTGCTCGGCCTGCTTTATTATCTCGGCGGACGACACCATGGAATCGATCATGGATCTCGCCAAGACCGAGGGCATGCTCTTCAAGTGGGGATCGGGAACCGGCTCGAACCTATCGAAGATTCGGGAGGAGGATGCCTCGCTCAAGGGCGGCGGGCGGGCCTCGGGTCCGGTGTCGTTCATGAAGGGGTTTGATGCCTTCGCGGGGGTTATCAAATCGGGAGGCAAAACACGCCGGGCAGCCAAGATGGTGATCTTGAATGCCGACCATCCTGACATCAAGAAGTTTATCTGGTGCAAAGCCAGCGAGGAGCGCAAGGCTTGGACGCTGGTGGAAGCCGGCTACGATTCGGCAATCGACGGAGACGCCTACTCGTCGATATTCTTCCAAAATGCAAACAACTCGGTTCGGGTGACTGATGCCTTCATGGAAGCGGCCATCAACGACGAAGACTGGTGGACTCGTTCGGTCGTCAACGGACAACCGAAAGAGCGCCACAAAGCTCGCGAGTTGCTGCACGACATCGCCGAGGCCACCCATCAGTGCGGCGATCCTGGCATGCAGTTCGACAGCACGGTGAACCGCTGGCACCCCTGCAAGAATACGGCTCGCATCAACGCCTCCAATCCGTGCTCGGAGTACATGTTTTTGGACGATTCAGCTTGCAACCTGTCATCGTTGAACTTGCTCAAGTTTCAAGGTTCCAACGGACAGTTTGACGCCGAGGCCTTCCGCCATGCCGTTGATACGCTGATCGTCGCGCAAGAGATTATCGTCGACAACGCTAGCTACCCGACGGAAGTTATTTGCCGCAACTCCCACGACTATCGGCCCCTGGGTTTGGGCTTTGCCAACCTCGGAGCGTTGCTGATGTCGATGGGCCTGCCCTATGACAGCGACAAAGGGCGCGCCGTCGCGGGGTCGATTTCGGCGGTCATGTGCGGCCAGGCATACTTGACCAGCTCACGAATCGCCCAGACCACCGGACCGTTTCCCGGCTACGAGCACAACCGCGAGCCTTTCCTGGAAGTGATCCGGGGGCATCGAGACGCCGCCCAGACGATCAACTCTCAGCATGTCGACGAGGCACTCCACGATGCGGCGCAACGCTGCTGGGATGATGCCTATGAGGCCGGCAGTCAGAACGGCTACCGCAACGGCCAAGTCACCGTCATCGCACCGACCGGAACGATCGGCTTCATGATGGACTGCGATACAACGGGCGTCGAGCCTGAGCTGGCGTTGGTCAAGTACAAAAAGCTCGTGGGCGGGGGTGTGATCAAGATCGTCAACAACACGGTGCCGTCCTCCCTGCTCAAGTTGGGTTATTCACCCGAGCAGGTCAGCGAAATCGTCAACCACGTCGACTCCACCGGGACGATCGAGGGTGCGCCTGATCTCGAAGCCGAGCACTTGACTGTATTCGACTGCAGCTTCCGGCCGCAGAACGGCGAACGGTCGATCCACTACATGGGGCATGTTCGCATGATGGGCGCCGTTCAGCCGTTCATCTCCGGAGCGATCTCGAAAACGATCAACATGCCGGAGGAATCGAGCGCCGAAGATATCGTGAATGCCTACAGGGAGGCATGGCGGCTGGGGCTGAAAGCAGTGGCCATCTACCGCGACGGTTCCAAACGTGCGCAGCCGCTCAGCTCGTCTCAGGGGAAGGCCGAAAAAGAAGAGCAAGGCCCCACGGCGGTGGCCGAAAAAGTAGTCTTCCGCCCGATGCGGCGCAAGCTTCCCGACGAGCGACAGTCTGTGACCCACAAGTTTGCTGTAGGCGGACACGAGGGGTATATCACGGTTGGTCTCTATGACGATGGGCCGCCAGGTGAAATCTTTATTCGGATGGCCAAGGAAGGTTCGACGATCAGCGGTCTCATGGACAGCTTCGCAACAGCGGTGTCGATGACCCTGCAATACGGCGTGCCGCTGCAAGTACTGGTGGATAAGTTCCAACACGTGCGCTTCGAACCGAGCGGATGGACAGGGAACCCGGAGATTCCCTATGCCAAGTCGATCATGGACTACATCTTCCGCTGGTTAGGTGCCAAGTTTATCTCACCCGAGTACAAACAAACGGAAGTTGGTGAGACACCGGATCTGCGACCTACCGAGCCGGATCAGCAAAAGTCGTTGTCTTTCCAGCCGACGACGGAAGACGCACCGATTTGCTCGGAATGCGGGTCGCTGATGACGAGTAACGGCAGTTGCTACAAGTGTGAAAACTGTGGCTCGACGTCGGGCTGCAGTTGATGTTCCATTGGTTGTTTCTCCGTCCCTTTCTCCTGGGGTGGAAGTTCCGGATAGGCGGGTGAGCTTCCACCCCTTTTTTTCCTGCCATTACCCATGTTGTACGTGATTCGTTGCCTAACTTGGGAGTGCTTTCTACGCCCGGCCGGGCCCTCTCGGTGCGAAGGGCGAAGGGTTCAATTTGGCGGCCGTGGCGGTAACGGCGGCGCTCCAGGAGCTCGAAGCGGAGGCGGGGCCAGCGCAGGATCTAGTTTTGCGACAGCGGCCGCCGACCGTTCCTCACTTTGACCCATACGGATAGCCTTTAACTGGAGCATTTGCTGGATAAGTGCGTCTGCTTTGCTCAGCAGCTCTCCAGCGGCGACCTTCGTCTCGGCCATGTCCGCTTTTACACGATACAGGAGGTTCTTGTAGGCCATTGCGTCTTCGCGGTTAGGGTCGATAGCGAGTGAGTTGTCGAACATGGCGAGGCCTTCATCAGCCACCGAAGCATAGGTCTGCCGGAAATCGTCTCTTACCGTTTGTGTCGCTATCGGTGCCGGATCTGCGGGTCCTATTCCCGCCGCCCGCCGCGCTTCCATGCGGCCCTGGTGGGCCTTAACGAACTGGATCACTCCCATGGCGTAGTAGGCGTCGGCGCTTGTCGGGTCACCTCGGATTATTTCGCTGCATCGTTGCTCGGCTCCCTTCAAGTCTTGCTTCTTGAGCGCAAGGACTGCCATATTCCAGGCTGCAAGCGAGTGGCCGGGGTCGCGAATTAAGAGATCCTGGTAGATCTCCTCGGCGGCCTTGACCAAGCGTTCGCGATCCTCCGGGTTCGTCGTCGTGGAAGAGCTGTTTTTTACGTACGCATTTGCCAAATGGAGCTTCGCGTTCGGGAAGTCCGGGTCTACTCCTACAGCCTGTTCGAAGTGTTCGATGGCGGCTTTGTGGTCGCCATTGTTCATGGCATTTATTCCCAGCTTCAAATGGTTCTGCGCCGTTTCGTTCGCCACGAGCAGGGAAGCCGCCAAAACGGGCACGGCGCATATTGAGATCCTTACACTCCAATGTCTTCGTCCCAATGTGTTGTTGTTCGTCATCGTTCCGTCTCCTTTCAAATCTTTGAACTGAGTCCATTGCAGGTTTGTGGGCCTAGTTGGGCGACATGCGGTGATCCGTCTGCCCCTGCTTCTGGGTCGAAGCGCCGAGTCCAGGTGATACAGCGGCCGGTGGTCGAGGTGCAGACGCTCCCTCAATGCGTTTGCCGTCGGGTTGGCGCGGCGGCGGAGGTGGTGGTGCCGGAGGCGGCGGCAGTGGACGCAGCTCGGGCATCCCATACCTTTCGGATACATTCAGCGAGAAGAAGGACACGCCCAGCCCAACAAATAGGGTGGTCAAAGCCGCCACAGCGAGTCGTAATCGTGGAACTCGAACCCTGATTCGGCCAGTTTCGAGCAAGCGCGAGACTCGGTCTTTCAGGTTGTCGGCGTCGAAGATGCCGAGTCCAAAACTCAATCGAGGGCGAGCCACTAAGGCCTCTGCGATGGCAACGATCGAGCGGGCGTAGGTGGGCCCATCCAACAGTTGCTGCGCCACCATCTCATCACATGCCAGCTCTCGCGTCTGGTTAATTCGTCGCTTGATGAAGTAGGCTCCTGGGTGCCACGAAAGCGGTAGCAGCGCCAGCTCGCAAACCAGGTTCACAGCAAAATCGCGGCGACAGATATGTGCCATCTCATGTCCCAGGGCCGATGTGAGAACCGCATTTGATTGGTTGTGGAAAAAGCTGTTTGGAAGGAGGATGCAAGGGCGCCAAACTCCGAGGGTGACAGGTCCCGCTAGGGTCGGTGAACCCAGGATTGGCACTTGTCTGATGCCTAGTGCTTTCTGGCAGTGCAGTTGAACGGCTGACATTTGTTCAGGTGCTCTCAGTGGGCTGGCCCCACGGCGGGTTGACAGCGTTCGGTACACGGCCCAAGACAAGCGGACACCACGAAAGAAAAGCACGACCATGAACGCGCCTGTCAGATATGTGCCCAGCGGCCAGATCAGCGAGACCGGCTGACGGGCTGGCAAGTGACCGAGGATAGGTGTGGCAATGGAGCTGGCGTTAGAGTCAACACCAGTTTGGAACGGTCTCGAAGTAACTCCAGCCGCTTGGTCGAGGGCTTGGTTGCCCGCGTGGCGCAGAGTCGCGAGCGGTAGCACGAGGGACAAAAGAAGGGCTGCCAGCCAGACGAAATGTTGGTAGCGAGCCGGGGCCCTTCGAAGCAACCAACTGCTGCCCGCTGCCGACAGCGAAATAAGCGTCACTAGCCACGCGGCATTAAGTAGAAACGTAAGGACCAGTTCGTTGATCCTGTCCATGCTTTCCCCTCTAGGTGCGTTTCTTGCTCCCTTTCTGGCTGCTCTCAAGAATCTTCTGCAGCTCTGCCAACTTTTGGGGCGTGATGTGGCGATGGTCGACGAGGCTCATCACCAGGCTCTCGGCTGACCCATCGAAAACTCGATTGACGACATCTTCGATCGCCTGCCCAACCGCCTTCCTGCGGCTGACAAGAGGTCGATAGCGGTACGCCCCATTCTTCAGCCTCCGCGAGACTTTCCGTTTCCGGTGGAGTACGTTGAGCATGGTCTGGACAGTTGTATAAGCAAGCTTCCGCTGGGGAGCCACGCTTTTCTGGACCTCCTGTACGGTGGCAGGAGCGTTTTCCCAAAGGACTTGCATCAGCTGGAGTTCGAGCGGTGTGAGTTGGTCGCTCCCCTTTTTCCGTGCCACAGGATGCCTCCTAAACAATTAGGAGTCTACAGCCAAACTCCGCGCTTGTCAACTAAAAAATTAGGAGCTTGAACTTTTCTCCACCTGAGCTTACATGAGGTGGCTTGCAGTAGGTGTGTCTGGCCCCGCGTTTTTCACCAGCGGCAGCGGTAGTTGGAAGCAAAGCGAAACTCTTGGCTCATACCCAGCAACTTCTCCCACCAAGGTGGGTTCATTCCGAAAGCAGGAAAGCAAGTAACCACGGGCTTTTGAAGCCTGTGCCGAGCGCCGGGCACGGCGTTTGCGATCGGGGCGGACTGTCGTCTGAACCGAGATCGAGTTACTTGCGTCAACAGGTTCTTCCGGGTTTCTAGTGGGCGAGTGGGGCTCGGTGGTAGTCTCGCGGGATGCAAGACCGCGAGCTATACCGCCAGATTCTGGGCATCGAAAGTCCCTGGAAAGTCGTGCGAGTGGAGCTGCGCCGAGCCGACGGCGAAGTCCACGTCTTCCTCGAACACGACGAGCAAGTCCGCTGGCCGTGCCGCCAATGCAGCGCCGTGTGCGCACTCCACGATCATCAGCCCGAACGCCGCTGGCGTCACCTCGACACCTGTCAGTACCGCACGATCCTGCACGCCCGGCCGCCGCGCAGCGACTGCTCCGAGCACGGGCCGCGCGTCGTGCGACTGCCCTGGGCCGAGGCTTCCAGCCGCTTCACCGCGCTGTTTGAAGCTCTCGCGATCTCGTGGCTGAAGGAAGCCAGCCAGCAAGGCATCGCCGAGTTGCTGGCGCTGAGCTGGGACGAGATTCACGGCATCCTGGAACGCGGCGTGCAACGTGGGCTCGAACGTCGCGCGGCAGAGCCGATTCCCTACCTGGGCGTCGACGAGAAGAGCTTCCGCAAGCGCCATCGCTATCTCACCGTCGTCAACGATCTCAACTGCTCGCGCGTGTTGTTCGTCGCCGAGGGACGCCGCCAGGCCAGCCTGGACGGCTTTTGGAAGACGTTGAGCGCAGAGCAACTCGCCCGAGTCGAGGCCGTCGCTATGGACATGTGGGATCCTTATGTCGCCTCGACCCGGGAGCATCTCGACGAATCGGAGAAAAAGATCGTTTACGACAAATATCACATCGCGGCGCATCTGGCGAAGGCGGTGGACCAGGTGCGGCGGGCGGAGAACAAGCGTTTATTGGCTCTCGGCGACGAGCGTTTGACAGGCACGAAGTACGCTTGGCTGCGGCATCCAGCGAACTTTTCCGAGGACGCCTGGCGCGAGTTCCGCGCGCTGCGCGAAAGCGACTTGAAGACGGCGCGGGCGTGGGCGTTGAAGGAAACGGCGATGCGGCTGTTCGACTATCGTCGCGAATCGGCGGCGCGAGCTTTCTTCGAGCAATGGCGCGGCTGGGCGAGTCGCAGCCGGCTGACGCCGATGGTCACCGTAGCGCGGATGTTGACGGCTCGCCTCGAAAACATACTCACGTATCTGAAACACCGCATTACGAACGCGGTCAGCGAGGGGTTGAACTCAAGGATTCAATGGGTCAAGGCCACGGCGCGCGGTTTCCGCAATCAACAGAACTTCATCAACGCCATCTACTTCCACTGTGGGAAACTCGATCTGGCTCCTTCGCCCACTTAAAACCCGGAAGAGCCCGTCAACAAATCGGACAGGCCTGTCCCACACACAAAAACTTAGGAGGAAGATCATGCAGAAGTGGCTCGTATGTTTAGCGACGTTAGTGTGCCTGGCGATGCCGTGGCACGGACAGGCCGAGTTCAATCCAACCGACACTGTCTTGGAGTTCGAGACGATGAAAGGTGTGTTCGGTCCCTACCGGGGACCCGCACATCCGATTCGAGGAATCCCCGGAGGAGTTTTGCCGTGGGTGATCGATGAAGTGCATGGAGAGCTGAAGGCTAATGGCCACGTCAAGATCGAAGTCCGAGGCCTTGTTGTGGCGGACCGAGATGACGTACCGCCTGAGGACCGGATGATCAATCCTCATCCCTACTTTCGCGGGCGGATTAGCTGTTTGACGGTAAATGGCCACGGGCGTCCCGACATCGTCAATGTCAGCACGGCCCTGGCGCCGGCCAACATCCTGGGCGATGCGGATATCGAGGACACGGTTGACTTGCCGCGGCCGTGCATCGCTCCGATCGTCTTTGTGGCCGCGCCAAGAGGCCAATGGCTGGCGGCAACCGGCCGCTAGGGCGATCTCCTGAGGTGGAAGCTCCGAACAGGCGGGTGAGCTTCCACCCCTTTTTACGAGACCGTGTGCTTGGCCTTGCCGCTACCCTGGTTTGGTAAGCAGCCCCGCCACGAGGGTAAGACCGAAACATCAAGATCCGAGCGGAAGATAACAGCCGACAACAGCTTGCGCGGGTGCCGCCTGAAACCCTGTGGACGACTTTTGTGTAGGGCTGGTCTTAGTTTTCGGCGCACCATTCCGCCCAGATGCGGTCTCGGTCGTCCATGGTTAGGCTGAGCCAGTTGCGCGCGCCGATGAACCGCCGATCAGTGGCCAGGAACTCCATCATGCGGGCGGTGATGCCGCGGTCGACCGCTTCGACCTTTTCCCCGATTTTGCCGTAGAAGTAGAGGACAGGCTTAGCGGGCGCTGGGTGAACGATCGCTGAGCAATTAGGGCCGGGAGGGGCCTGCAAGGTGACATGGCCGAATCGGCGGCCTACATCTTGTACTGCCCGAGGTCTTCGTCGGAGAGGTTTTCGAGCCAACGCCGCAGCTCTTCGCTGTTGGCTTTGTCGCTGACGGCGCCACTGACTTTCGACGACTTCAGGACGTCGTCTTCTACATAGATGGGGCAATCGAGACGCAAGGCGACGGCGAGGGCGTCGCTGGGGCGGGCGTCGATAGCGATGAGGTCACCGTTTTGTTCCACCCAAATTAAGGCGTAGAACGTATCGTCCTTCAGTTCGCTGACAACAACTTTGCGAACCCCGGTCGTGAGTCCCAGAAACACGTTCTTGATCAGATCGTGTGTCATCGGCCGGGGGGTGGCGACCTTTTCGATCTCCAAGGCGATGGCGTTGGCTTCATACACACCGACCCAGATGGGCAGCACCGACTTGCCATCCAAGTCTTTGAGGATGACGATCGGCATGTTGGTCACCGGGTCCATCATCAGACCCCTGATTTTCATTTCAACTTCCATCACCTACCCCCTGGTCTCTTACTACTGAAGGATCCTAAAGCCGTGAAAAGTCGAAGTGGCCGGTTTCGCGACAAGTTCTCCGACCAAGGAGTTCGGACCTGAGCCGGTAACGCGAACCCGGCAGTAGCCGCCACGAAGGTCCTCTCCCGGGCTAAAGCCGCTGGGATCGGCGAAGTTGAGGACTCGATTCTGCGTCGTGCGGCCGATCCACTGCTTAAACTTTTCACGTCGGCCCTCGACAAGCACTTCTTCTTCTCTGCCAATCAGATCGGCGTTGCGCCGAATCTGGATATGACGCTGTTTCTCCTGGAGAACCGACAGCCGCTCGGACTTGACGTCCTCCGGCACCTGTTCTTTGTAGGAAATTGCCGCCGTGTTGGAGCGGGGTGAGTATTTAAACGAGAAAACGGAGTCGTAGCCGACCTCCTCGAGCAGTGACAGCGTGTGCTCGAAGTCCTCTTCCGTCTCGCCCGGGAATCCCACGATGATGTCCGTACTGAGGGAGACATCGCGACGGGACCCCCGTACGCTTTCGATCCGTCGCAAATACTCCTCGCGGGTGTAGTCTCTCCTCATCAGGGCCAGCACGCGAGTGGACCCCGACTGCACCGGCAAGTGAACGTGGTCGCACAGCACAGGGTTTTCGTCGATCGCGTCAACGATGTCCGGCGTGAAGTCGCGAGGATGGGAGGTCGTAAAGCGAACCCGCCTGACACCGGAAACGCGACCGACCGCCGCCAGCATCTGGGCGAAGCTCCAGCCCTTGGGGGAAGAGTCGCGGTAGCTGTTAACGTTTTGGCCCAGTAGCTGAATCTCGCTGTACCCACTCGCCGCTAGCCGCCGGGCCTCCTCGAGGACGCTCGAGCTGGCGCGGCTCCGCTCAGGCCCCCTCGTGAACGGTACCACGCAGTAGGCGCAGCTCTTGTCGCACCCTTCGATGATCGTGATGAATGCCTTGTAAGGATTGTCGCGCCGGGTCAGCGGCGTCTCAAAGGTCTCGTCGGTATCGAGGGCCAACCCGGTGACGCGGTCTTCGCCGGCTTCTACACGCTCTAGCAACTGGGCAAACTGGTTGTAGCTCGCCGAGCCGCAGACGAGCCGGACATGAGGCGCCTGGTCGAAAACTTGTTCGCCTAGATGCTGCGCGACACAACCCAGCAGACCGAAGATCTTGCCCTTGGACTTGGTCTTTTTGAAGTTGGCCAGCCGTGAAAAGACCTTCTGCTCAGCCTTATCGCGGATACTGCAGGTGTTGTAAAGCACGAGCTGGGCATCTTCAGGCCGCTCGACCTGGCGATAGTCCTGAGCGATGAGCGTGCCGCGAACCTTTTCGCTGTCGTGGACGTTCATTTGACAGCCGAACGTCTCGATGTAGAAGGTTTTCCCCACGACCCGGCCCAAACTCGTTCTCAGTATACCAATCGGCTATCAGGCGCCAGCCGGTCGCGTTTAGCCGTGACATTGTTGGTCGGCACCCAGTGGGCGTCGTTGCCTGGCAGCCGCGCGTTCCTGCCGATCAACGTCTTCTCCAAGCCGCCTCCTGGGTCGACGAGGCCACCTTTCTGCCCGCCGGGCCGGCATGGCCAGCCGTCTTTTCGATGCCCTTTGCTCGAAACCCACGCGTTCCCGGTCGATAAGAATCACAGCCAAGGAGTCCGCTGTTGAAACCCTGCGAGGAGCGCCGCCAGAGCGCTCGGCACATGTGTTCGGAGTTTGTCCAGGTCTCGTTCTGGAACGAGCGCGGCCGGAAAGTTTCGGAAATCGGTGTCTTGGAAGACGTCAGCCTGAGCGGAGTCTCCATCAGTTTGAACATCCCCGTTCCGGTGGGAACGTGCGCCCGGATTCACGCCCGAGACTTCGACGGCCAAGTGGAGGTCCGCTACTGCGAGCTGGGCGACTACGGTTACTTGGTCGGCGTCGAGTTTGCCGATGGCTACCGTTGGGACGAGGAAAAATGGGAGCCCGAGCACTTGCTGGCCGTTCCCGATTGCGAGCTGTAGTTCCACCCCCGACGTTTGTGGCATAGCCGCAGGCGGAAGCCTGCGGTTAAGATCGCGAATGACCTCGTCGATGCGCGAGCCCGATGTAGTCAAGTGGCTTCGGCCCGAGCGTTGGTTTCCCCCTGCGATCCTGTCACTATAGATTGATACGTCCTCCCGCCGGACGAGCATCCCATGAAGCCACGCATCTTTTCGGGCATGCAGCCCTCCGGCAATCTTCATATTGGAAACTACCTGGGTGCTCTGAAGACGTGGGCGGACATTCAGCACCAGTACGAGCCGATATTCTGCATCGTCGACCAACACGCGATCACCCTCTACCAGGACCCGCGGCAGCTGCAGCAAAAAATTGAAGAGGTGGCGGCCCTTTATGTGGCTGCGGGCATTGATCCTGCGCGTTCGGCAATCTTCGTCCAGTCGGCGGTTCCGGCGCATGTCGAGTTGGCGTGGGTGTTTACCTGCGTTACTCCCATGGGCTGGCTGAGCCGAATGACCCAGTTCAAAGCGAAGGCCGAGACCCAAGAATCGGTGGGGACGGGACTATACGTTTATCCCGCTCTGATGGCGGCGGACATCCTTCTCTACCAAGCCTCGATCGTCCCGGTCGGGGAAGATCAGGCCCAGCATATGGAGTTGACCCGCGACATAGCCCAACGCTTCAATTCGCTCTACGGAGAGACCTTCGTGGTTCCCGAAACCCAACTGCCCACGGTGGGCGCTCGCATCATGGGTCTCGATAACCCGGCGGAAAAGATGAGCAAGTCTACGCCGGGAACCAGCCATGCCGTCGATCTGCTCGATCCGCCGTCGCGCATCAAGAAACTTATCATGCGAGCGGTTACCGACTCCAAGCCGGCTGTCGATTTCGAAGAGATGGGCTCGGGAGTCGCAAACCTCCTGATGATCTTTCAAGCTTTTAGCGGCTGGAGCGACGATCAGTTGCGGGCCCACTTTGATGGCAAGCAGTACGGCAATCTGAAGAAGGACGTCGCGGAAATGGTTGTGGCGAAACTCGAGCCGATCCAGAAGAGGTATGAAGAACTGATGGCCGAGCCGGGCGCTATCCGAAAGATCCTCACCGCGGGCGCCGAGCGCGTCTCGCCCATCGCCGAGTCGACGATGAACTTGGTGCGGGAGCGCACTGGATTGTACCGCCTGTAGTTTGGTGGTCGTTTTCCTGAAATGCCGTGTCACCTTCGCCCGTCCGTCCCGAGCAAAGCTTGTCTCTAGCCGGATATTACCGGCTCCTTCACGACAATCTGCATTTTCGCCGGCTTTGGCTCGCCCAACTCATCAGCGGTCTAGGCGACTGGTTCTACTCGGTCGCCATCTACGGTCTGCTGCTTGAGTTGACGGGATCGGCCGAGGCGGTAGCCTGGGCGGCTGTGCTGCAGATTCTGCCGTTCTTCCTAGCCAGTCCGACCGCGGGTGCCGTGAATGACCGGGTCAGCCGGCGAAGGGTGATGATCGCCACCGACATCTTGAGGTCGCTGGTCGTGCTGGGAATGCTCTTCATCGAACGAGAGGAGCAGATCGGGCTGCTCTATCTATTGCTGGGAGTTGAAGTCGTCGCAGCCGCATTTTTCGAGTCTGCTCGAACCGCGGCGCTCCCGAACGTTGTCGATAGTCGCCGGATCTCGACCGCCAATGCCGTTTCGTCGACGACCTGGTCGGTTACCGTCACGGCCGGAGCGGGCTTCGGTGGACTGGCGATTGCCTTTCTGGGACGGCAGCCGGCGTTTTTGATCAACTCTGCCTCGTTCCTCCTCTCGGCCTGGTTTATCGCCAGGGCGCGATTCGGCGAGCCGCACCTCGAGCTCTATTCCAACTTGAAATGGCGTGAGATCTTGGGCTTTGGCCCTATAGCAGAGGGCTTTCGGTACGTGGCTCGCGACTGGCGTCTGGTGGCGCTGATGGGCGCCAAGCTCGGGCTGGGCATCTTGGGTGCCCGGGTGGTCCTGGTTTCTATCCTCGGTCGCCAGGACATGCGGATCGGCGGTCACCCAACCCTGGGGATGACGACACTGTTCATGTTTCAAGGACTTGGATCGGTTGCCGGCCCGCTCCTGGCCGGCCCGTTCGTGGACCAGCGGCAGCGGCGGATGCGCTGGCTTGTCCTAGTGGGATACCTGGCAGCCGGGTTTTTCTACATGGCCTTCAGTGGCGCTCAGAGCTTGGCGTTGGCCTGGATGAGTATGGTCGTGGCCCACGCTGGGGGTGCGATCGTTTGGGTGTTCTCGAACATGCTTCTCTACTTGAACACGGAAGACCGCTTCCGGGGCCGCGTCTTTGCCGCTGATCTCGGTCTATTCACGGTCACTGCCTCGATCGCCAGCTACGCATGCGGAAGAGCGATCGACCTGGGCGTAACGGCCCGAGCCGCCACCTTCGTCGTGGGAGCGGCGATGTTACTGCCCGCCCTCGCTTGGGCCGTCGGCATGCGCAGGTTCTGGGACTCAGGCGACCACGTTTCCGAACAGCAAACCTAACACTTGCTCCGACACCTTTCACTTACTGAGTCTCGCGAATTGTCGTGACATGACCCATGTTCAGATCGTAGGGGCACGGCATGCCGTGCCCGTCTTCCAAGGTCACTGTATTTTGCGAGCTTCAATAATCTGTGATGGAACCAACGAGTCTTTCCCCGCATTGAACCGGTTGTCGTGTACGGGCGCGATATGTCGCGCCCTGGGGACCACCTGTTGCCACCTTCCGTGTCCCTACAACCCTTGCGTCGAGCTCGCAATCCCAGGGAGCAATTCGAGCACCCGTAGCCGCTAGGTGAACGGTATTGACACTTGCTCGCATTTCTCACCCCCGGCCGAAACTAACTGAAACAAAACCACACCCCCAGTGCTGCACACGCTCCAGTAAGTGTGAGAATGCTCACCTCCGTTGTGGCGCTCGGCTCCCGACGGGCTAGCGGGGTCCTACGGGACTTGCAAGCAGGATAGGTAAATCCTTGCCGACAAGGCAGGATCTGAGCCAAGGGGCTGGGCCCTTGATCCCGCATTTCCAATTTGATTTCGGCATCCCGACCTTGCAGCGGCCTTCAGCGTCTTTATTTATAGGGGTTCAAGCCCTGTCAGGACGCACGGAGGCCAACACCCAATGGGTGAAAAAGAAAACAAGCCGTTTCAGCTCACCTTCAACGGATTTCTCAAAGTCGATTTCCAAGGATCGCGCGTCACCTCGGATGGTGGCCTGATTCTCATTCGGGAACTGGACGAGCGGCTCGGACTGGGCAAGCTGATCGACGAGCATCTGACGGATTCGCGGCAAGGCACAAACAAGAAGTTCCCACTGGCCGACCTGGTGCGGCAATCGGTCTACAGCCGCCTCGCCGGCTACGAGGATCTCAACGATGCTGCCCGTGTCTCGGCTGACCCGACTTTTCGTCTGATCGGCTCGAAGAAGAACTGGGATCGCGGCGGGGCGCTTACGTCGCGTCTACAAAGCTTTGAGGCAGAGCTGCTGGCCAGTGAAGAGAACCTGCTTGGGCTGATGGCGGTGAACCGCGAGTTGGTCGCTCAAGCCCAAGCGCAGGACGAGTCCGAGCGTGTCGTGCTCGATATGGACTCCACGGAAAGCCCGGTCCACGGTCAGCAGGAAGGCAGCGCTTACAACGGCCATTTCGAGTCCACCTGCTACCACCCGCTGTTGCTGTTCAACCAGCACGGTGATTGTCTGGCGGCGAAGCTGCGAGCGGGTAACGTGTCCAGCGCCGAGGACTGGGACGAACTGCTGCTGCCCGAGATCGAGCGCCAACAGGGAGAAGGCAAGCAAGTGACGTTCCGCGCCGACGCCGCCTTCGCCAAGCCGGAGATCTACGAGGCGTTGGAGGATCGCGGAGTGGACTACGTCATTCGCATCCCAGCAAACAAGAACCTGGAGTTGGAGATCGAAGAGATTCTGTTCCGTCCGCCGGGCAGGCCGAGCCTGAAGCCACTAGTGCGCTACAAGAGCTTCCGCTATCAGGCCGCGAGTTGGTCGAAGCCTCGGCGGGTTGTGGCCAAGGTTGAGCACCACCAAGGCGAGTTGTTTCCTCGCGTCGGGTTCATCGTCACGAGCATGAGCTTGCCCAGTCGGTCGCTGGTGCGCTTCTACAACAAGCGCGGCACGGCCGAGCAATGGATCAAGGAAGGCAAGCAGGCAACCCACTGGACACGGCTGTCCTGTCATCGTTTCCGGGCAAACGAGGTGCGTTTGCAGTTGAGCGTGTTGGCCTACAACCTGGGGAACCTGTGGCGGCGGCTGGGGCTGGCGCAGAGGATCAAGAACTGGTCGCTGACGAGCTTGCAGCATCGGTTGATGAAAACCGGAGGGCGGCTGGTCAAGCATGCCCGCTATTACTGGCTGCTGTTGGCCGAGGGGCATCTCAACCGCAAGCTGTTCGCTGAGATGCTGGGGCGGATCTGGGCGCTGCCTGTGCCAGGCGGGTAACGGGCGACGGCTGCGACGGAGAAGAGACGCTGGGTTGCTGAAGAGGGAACTACTCGGAGCCGTGTCGGCGAAAAGCCCTCCAGCGAGCTGGAACGCGGCGATCGAGCGGCATTCAGCGACCCAAACGGGAGCGAACGGAGCATCGATCGTGAGAGGAAGACGAAGACCTTGCACCCGAGCCGCGGATCGGAGTATCCTGACCATCGCGGGATGGCCAAAACGGAAATTCCAGTCAAACAGATTCAAGTACCACCATTTCGAGAAGTAGAAATCCGCCTGAGTGAGGTCCGCGTTGTAATACACCGTCGAAAAACTAACGATCGAGTAGCCCCACCGCTGTAGGAATTCCGTCAACCGGTTCTTCCGCAGCAATCGCCTCACCGGGCGCCAGTCAGCCTTGTCCTTCAAATCGGCGGCCACGAGGCTGTCTATGTATTCGGCGTTTAGAGTGGCCGTTACCGAGAGAGCGGTAAGAGAATAATTCGCCAGGCTGCCCTGGGCGACGTAAAACCCCTTCTCTTTGAGGCCTCGAAGAAAGTCGGAGTTGTCATATTCATAGAATTCCTTCAGAACGTCGCTGCGCCCGTACCCATCCAGAACGATAAAGTAAATGTCCGTTGATATCCCACAGCGTCGAGCACCGGGCCGCCCCTCTTGATCGAGACGATGCTGGAAGAGGAATTGCCGTGGCTGTGATGGACAGCACGCTCCCGGGAGCGGCGGCCCGGCCCGGCTACGCCAACGCTTTTTCAATGACGTGGCCGCCCACGTCAGTTAAGCGGAAGTCTCTGCCTTGAAAGCGGTAGGTCAGTTTCTCATGGTCGATGCCCATGCAGTGCAGGATCGTCGCCTGAAAATCATTAATGTGTACAGGGTCTTCCACAGGGTTGTAGCCTAGCTCGTCGGTCGCGCCGATGGTAACGCCGGGTTTGATGCCACCTCCGGCCATCCAAATCGTGAAGGCTTTCATGTGATGGTCGCGGCCATAGTTCCCATCCGTCGTGCTTCCCTGATTCATGGGGGTGCGGCCGAACTCGCCGGCCCAGATCACCAGCGTGTCGTCGAGCAGGCCGCGATCCTTGAGGTCCTGGATCAGAGCCGCTGAAGGCCGATCCGTTTGGAGGCACTGCCGGGAGATGTCAGTCGGAAGGTTGTTGTGGTGATCCCAACCGCGGTGAAAGAGTTGAATGAAGCGGACGTCGCGCTCCGCCAATCTGCGCGCTAATAGGCAGTTGTTCGCGAAAGAGGTCTTGCCCGGCTCGGCTCCATATCGTGCCAGCACCCCTGGGGGTTCCTGACTGAGGTCGGTTAATTCCGGCACACTGGTTTGCATTCGAAACGCCATCTCATACGACTTGATGCGCGTCATGATCTCGGGGTCCCCGACCGTGTCGAGCCTGTGCTGATTGAGATCGCGGATTCCGTCGAGCAATCGCCGCTGGATTTTGTCGTTGGTCCCCGGAGGGTTTGACACGAACAGAATCGGGTCGCCCGTCGAGCGAAACTCCACGCCTTGGTGCGTACTGGGCAAGAAACCGCTTCCCCAATAGCGCGACCGTAGCGGTACTCCTGTATTGGCGTTGGAAGTGAGGACAACGAAGGCGGGCAACTGGTCATTCTCACTGCCCAGGCCGTAGGAGATCCAGGCACCCGTGGTCGGCCTGCCGGGCTGCTGCCCGCCGGTCTGGATCAACGTCACCGCGGGGTCATGGTTGATGGCATCTGTGTGGACCGAACGAATGATCGCGATATTGTCCGCGATCTTGGCGGTGTAAGGCAGCAGTTCTGATAGCTCGGCGCCCGACTGCCCGTGCCGCTGGAACTTGAACTTCGATCCCATACAAATCAGCTCTTGGCCCCTCAGCTGTGCGATTCGTTGCCCTTTAGTGAAACTCTCCGGCATAGGTTGGCCGCTCAGCTCGGCAAGCTTGGGCTTGTGGTCAAACAGATCGAGCTGCGAGGGCGCACCCGACTGAAACAAGTAAATGATGCGCTTCGCCTTCGGTGCAAAATGCAGCGGGTTCACCACTCCGCGCGACTGCATCGAGGACTTGGCGGCTCGAAGCAGGTCCCTATCCAACAGAGACGCCAGCGCCATGATGCCGATCCCCCGGGATGAGCGGCTGAAGAAACAGCGCCGCGTCATGTCGCGAGTAAACTCTTCGGGGTAACCCATGGCCTTACTCCTTGGTGATCGTTTCGTCCAGGTTGAGGATCACCCTTGCCACGCCGGTCCATGCGGCCAACTGGACAGAGTCCGCGTTTTCCGGTTTCTCGGACTCACCCACGCTAAGAAGTTGCTGCGCAGCCTCCTCATCCTGTTTGTAGCTCGTCAGCATGTCACCGTAGACGCCCTGGAGAACAGCAGCTTCTTTTTCGTCCGGCAGCCGGGCCAGGGCAGCCTTATACGCATAGTCGATGCGATCGCGATTGCTCTCTCCGGCTTCGCGCAGGATGCGCTGCGCAAAGTTGCCGGCTGCCTCCACATACGTGTCTTCATTGAGCGTCACGAGGGCCTGCAGGGGCGTGACGGTGATTTCTCTTTCGACCATGCACACTTCGCGGTCGGGCGCATCGAAGATGGCGAACATGGGATTGGGTACCGAGCGCTTCCAAAACGTGTACAGACTCCTTCGATACAGGTCCGCCCCCTTGCTGGGGACGTAGGATTCTTGACAGCTTTCCGCTTTTTTTTCCCACAAGCCGGGTGGCTGATAGGGGAAAACACTCGGTCCGCCGGGCTTGCGATCCCGGTCCAGGAGGCCGCTGATCGCCAGCGCGTTGTCCCGAATCACCTCGGCGGGCAGTCGCTGTCGAGGACCTCTCGCCAACAGGCGGTTCCGGGGGTCTCGGGCGAGCAGATCATCGCTCACTCGAGAGGACTGTTGGTACGTGGCGGACATGACGATCTTCTTGATCGTCGCTTTGACGTCCCAGCCGCTTTCGATAAACTCTCTGGCCAACCAGTCCAGCAGTTCGGGATGGGATGGCGGTTCGCCCTGTGAGCCGAATTCGTTGGTCGTCTTCACCAGGCCAGTGCCGAAGAAAAGCTGCCAAAAACGGTTGACCGGGACGCGGCTGACGAGAGGATGATTCGGGTCCACGAGCCACTTGGCCAGCGTCAGCCGGTTCGGCTTCTCCTCCTCCGCCAAAGGTGGCAGAAATGCCGGGACGCCGGCGTCTACGCGCTCTCCTCTGTTGCGATAGTCTCCCCGGACCAGCACGTGCGTGGGCCTCGGGTCTTCCATATCCTCCATGACCCGCACGGACGGAATCTCGCGGTTTAGCTCAGCCACGGCCTCACGAAGCTCCTTGAGCTTCTCGGACAATCGCTGGATCGCCGGTGAGCGCTGCTCGCGGAAATACCACTTCACTTCCTTTTTCTGCTCGCGGGTCCACCCCACGGGGGGCGATTCGAAGATCTTCTTGAGCTTCCTTGTGGCTTCGTCGTCCCACGCCATTTCAGTCGAAAAGTAAAACCTGAATCGTGCGGAGCGGTTGACGACCTTTAGCAGGATCTCGTTTTGGCCGGGTTGGAGCTTGACCTTCAGCTCCTTCCCAGTGGAAGGAGTACAGCCAGGGAACTCTTCCGACAGAATCAACTCGCCGTTTACCCAGAGCTTCTCGCCGCCATTGATGTTGGCTCGCGCCACGCGGCTGGGGTCCTCGGCGCCAATGAATAGGCTCAGCTCCCGTGGAGCTTCCGCTTGGATCGTGCGATAGAGATAGAACGCTGCTTTGTCCCCGATGAGCTGTTGGATCACGCTGTCTTTCCAGGAAGGCTGCTGTCTCCAGAAAAGCTCGCCATTGCGATAACTCTTGCCCAGGTTGATCTCATGCTCGGGGGGGAACTCGGTAGCAAAGGCCTCTGAACTGGAAGCGTCGACAAACGGCCCGATCGAGTACCAGTCGCTGATAACCAGTGACTCTGCGGCGGCCTCTTCGATGACGCGCTCCTGCCACTCCTTCTGGGCGGCGTCCAGCGCGAAGTTCGTGGTTTCAAGCAGCGCCACGCGCTTGGATTCAACGTATTCAATCTCACTTCTAAGCCGGGCGAGATCGGCGCTTTGCTCCGGCGACGGCAGTCGAATATAGGGTGCGGGCTTCCCCCAATGACCCAGACCAGGTCCTGCATCGGCGACTAAACCCCTTTCTGGCAGCCTGTTGAAGAAATCGTAGAACTGGTAGTACTCCTTCTGCTTGAATGGGTCGTACTTGTGATCGTGGCACTCGGCGCACCCAAGAGTGGAACCAAGCCATACGGTCGCGGTTGTGTTCACCCGATCGATAACGTACTTGGTGATGTACTCTTCCGGGTCCGCTCCAGCCTCGGTGCTGGTCGTGTGATTGCGGTTAAATCCGGTGGCGATCCTTTGATCCAATGTTGGGTTCGGCAGCAGGTCGCCGGCCAGCTGCTCGATGGTGAACTCATCAAAGGGCTTGTTTTGATTGAACGCCTGGATGACCCAGTCTCGGTAGGGCCACATTTTGCGCGCAAAGTCTCTGTGGTGGCCGTCAGAATCGGCGTAGCGAGCCAGGTCCAGCCAGTGCTGAGCTATTCTCTCCCCATATTGGGCCGAGGCCAGGAGGCGGTCCACCAGACTTTCGTACGCTTGGGGGCTGTCATCACCGAGAAAAGCGTCCACTTCCGCTGGGGTCGGCGGCAAGCCGACGAGGTCAAGGCTCAGACGCCGAACCAAGGTGTTCTTGTCCGCTCGCAGTGATGGTTGAAGCCTTTCTCTTTCTAGGCGAGCGAGGATGAAATGATCAATCTCGTTTCTCACCCAATCGCTTTCGCTCACCCTCGGGAGATCGGGCCGCTGCGGTGGTATATGAGACCAATGGGTCTGCCACTTGGTCCCCTGAATGATCCACTCGCGGATCAGATCAGTCTCTTCCTTGCTCAAACGCTTGCCGGTGAAGGCAGGCGGCATGCGAAGCGCGTCGTTTTCGGATGAGATCCGAATGATCAGTTCACTTCCTGAAGGATCTCCGGGCACAATCGCGACTCTGCCGGAAGTAAGTTTTTCGAGGGCGCTCTCTTTCTGGTCCAGGCGTAGCCCGGCCATGCGCTTGTTTTCGTCAGGCCCGTGGCAGGCGTAGCAGTTTTCTGAAAAGATGGGACGGATCTGGCGGTTGTAGTCAATCGAAGTTGTGGCCTTCGGCGCCGCCGCCAGCAGCGCTGTGGTCCAACAAGCCAACAAACACGCGGCGCGCGCGACCGGTCTTGAACGGAGCCCTACCTCACGCAGGCGCGACCATCGCAATTCACAAGCCATCCGCGACCTCCAACCACGACCAGCAGGATGCTGCTTGGTTATTCTAACGCAACTTGACGCTAGCGCCGTAGGATCAGGTTTGCCAGAAACATCAACGGCGAGGTAATCGTCTCGACACCAGACGAATAATGTTCACCGACCCACGCCTCGGCGTACCCAAGCTCGTCGGCGTGGATGATCGCCTCCACGTCTTTTAGGAGCCGCGTTCACTTGAGCGCGAGCGGCGTTGACCGAACTCCAGCAGGGTATCAGGTCCGTTTCTATCGAACAAAATGTGAAATCGCCCTCCCACTAGCAATCAACCGCTGTGGACCCGTAACGTACTCCGACAGAGCCACTTATAGTTATCATTAGCCAGATTTCGCCGGCTGGCGCCCGAAAGGTCCCCTTCTCGTCCACTGGGACGACCATGCGGCCCTCATCTGGCTAGATCCCCCCTAACGGCGTGGCGTTTATCTATGGGCCCACCCCTACCACGAGGGGTTCCGGCGTACGGTTAAGAGCCGCGTTCGGCTTATCCGGCTTTGTGCTTCTATCAGCGTTTGTGAGACAGCTTCTATTCCACACCTCAACTTGCTGAAGCTTCGGGACTTGCGGCCTTTGGCGGTTTTATCCGCGAAAAAATGGCGCTTCCTGCCTCGTTTTTCGGCTGTTTTCCGTTGCACCTCCCAGGCGGTCACGTGAATTTCAAGTTTTTTCTCCTCCCGGTTTCAATCAGTTGGCCCCAGAGCTGGCTCCTAAGCCTCCAACTCCGACTTATGATAGGACCGGAGGCAAAAAGCGGATCCCAGAGGGAAAAATTCTTGTATTTCTGCCATTTACTGCCACGGGGCTTCCTGGCCCCCGCCTGGAAACTAGCTATCTCTTGCAAATCCAATCACTTGGATCGTTAGAAGGCACTGGCAGAACTCCGCTACCCCCCTCTGCTCCCTTGACGATGGCGATCCAGTGAGTGGATTGTGCCGCAGCAGCGACTACGGACACATTTGTCGAAAGCGGCCTCGCAGTCCTTCTCTTGCAACGGGGACTAACTGGCCAAGGGCTCCGCCCTTGATATCCCATCGCGTTGCAGCGAGCCACGAGTGGAGCGAGCGGTCCAGACGGGCGAATCGGAGCCGCGAGCGAATTGTGAGTGGCCCTATCCGACGGCTGCCTTCGGTGACTGCTCGACTGTGGGGCTTTCCCCGATTCCTGCGATCTCGCCCTTCCTGTGGAGTGAGAAATAGACCGCCAAGACAATCACAGCCGCCAGGGAGACGAAAGCCATCCACAGGATAAAGCGTTCAACGTTAACTATGGGCGCAAACGCATCCCGGGTCGGTTGAGCGACTATTACCGTCCAGCCTAGTGTCTCGTAATCGCCTCCCAGGCCGGTGTCGGCGAAGGCGATGAGAGTATCGCCTTCACCTTCCAAGTTGCGTACGAGATAGCCGGCCTGACGTCCCTGCAGGCTACCCAAAGCGTCGATAACGGCCTTATGCTCCTCGGACTTGAGCTTCGTGGAAAAGCTGACATTAGGTCCGGCAATGACCGTACTGTCCTCGTTGACCAGCAGAGTTCGAGTGTGCGGGCCGAGGTCAGCTCTGCTGATGAGGGGGAAGATACCTGTCACGTTGACGTTGGCGTGTACGACACCGGCAAACTGGCCGCCACCTTGCTCGAAGACAGGAACTCCGATGCTGATATGATTCGCCTTGGTCACCTCATCGTAGTGGATCTCGGTCAGACCCAAGGCTCCGCGGCCGTCGGCATAGATATTCGTCCAACTCTCCTCATCGCCCTGAAAGTAATCGAAAGGCTTTCGAGTGGCGGTGACCGTCCCACCCCTCATGTCGGTGATGTTGATCCGAAGGAAAGAGGGGTCGACCTGTACGTAGCGGCGTAGCGCCAGAGATGCGCTTGATGTGAGTATCCGCGCTAGCCGCGGCCTTGCTGCCGGCGTGTTCCAACCGTCTTCAATCCTTTGAATCCTCGTGGCAAGTGCTTCTTCGCTTATTCCCTGATACGACTGATTAGATGTCTGATTCGCCTCGACAATTAAGGGGTCAGCCGCTATAAGGGTGACCAGTTCTACGCGCCGACGAATGAACTGTGCAAGGTCAATGGCGGTTACTTCGGCGATCGTTTTGAAGTGTGACCCGATCGCCGCCTCCAGCTCATCTGTAGTCGTCGAAATCGTGTAGAGGGCAAAGAGACTGATGGGAACGATCGTAATCAGCAGTCCGATGAGTAGTCGTCTGACGGATATGCGGAACTCGAAGCTGTCTTGCGGCATGATGGGCCTCCCTCCAGGTGTCGTGTGAGGTAGTCAGTACTACGGCCATAGGAATGGCTTTGGTTTCCGCGAATGACTATGAGACGCTGGCTCGTATCTCGGGCTGTGCTTGATCTTGTCTCGGCGGATACGTAAATGAACGCGCGATTCCCCCCAGCTAAGATGTTCAATCCAGGAGGGCGGAATCAACACCCGCGGATTGGGCATGGAAGCCTTCTTGGTGTCGATCAACAAGTATCTAATCACCCAGTGGCCATCGCCTACGAGCAGATCTTGCAAGCAGCCAAACGGACCGTCTAGGGCTTCGATCTGGTAGCCGAAGACCTCCTGCGCGCTACGCAAGTGGTGGGTGGCCTCGGAATCGACGCCAGTGGATTCGACCTGTTCGGCCTCGGCCACAGCGAGCGCTTGCCGGGACACCGCTCCGTGGAGAGAGGCCAGGGGGCCTCCACCGCGCCGCGCCGGCGACCCACCGTATCGGTCAACCATCAATCGTTCCAGCTGGTAAGAGCGGGGTTCGTCGTGACCGGTAGCTGCGCGGCTTTCCACTTCTTCCTTTGTCAACGAAACTGGGAGCACTCGGGCTGAACCGTCGGGACGGTCGAGATACTCAGGATGAATGAGCACGCGATGGCCGAAAAGCCACCCGGTCGTGTTGAGCACCAGATAACGGATCGACCACGTCGAATCGTCGAAATAGAAGTCGGCCGCCTTGCCCACCTTGCCGTCGAGGGCGCGGACCCGGAAGCGGCATAAGTCTCTGACGCTTTCTAGCATGGCTCAGACGTCCTGAGATGGTAGAAGAAAACCCGTTGCGTAAAGCGTTATGTGTTCGTAGACGTCCTATTCAAGTCCTGCGCGCGTTTCAGCCGGAGGTCTCACCGATTTCTCCACCGCGGCTGATAGGCAAGTTCAATTCTTCCTGCGATACATCTACTGCGGCGACTGTGTGGTTCCTGTGAGCTTTTGCGACGCCGACTGAGCGCTCAGCACCTTCCACGGCCTTTCTCGCGTCCTCATAGCCGGCCGCCACGTGATAGATCACTTTGTCGAAGAAATGGGAGATCGATGATACCAACTGCAGTTCAAGACTCAACTCGGATGAGTCGCCGGCAATGCTCCCGTCAATGAACTGCAACAGCTTTGCCTTTGAAAAGGTCAGCGCAAAGATCACCTGGTCCAGTGGAATGCCGAAGTGAAACCGGTCTCGCCCGATCTTTACGTAGTGCTGTTCCAATGCGAACTCGCTACGGGAATGTAGCCATCCGCCAAGATTCTGATACAAATCAGCCGCCAGTTCGCGAAGCTTTTCGGTGGCGAAGGCATGATAGGCCTCGGCACGTTCCTCTCGGCGAATGGCTTCGATTAGTTCCCCGGTCAACTTTGGGGCTTGGCGCTCTATTTCTTCCAGGAGTCTCTTTGAAATCATGCTCTGGTTCCAGGAAATTCTCTGTTCAGTTCGGTGCAGTTCCGAGTTAGGGGTGCACTGCGAGGGTTAGCCTCCTTCGGCCCGTCGGTCAGGCGGGTTGTATTCGCTGTGTGGTGGCGCGTTGAGCACCTCTCGCGGGAAGAAGTCCGCCATGTAGCCTATGACATCTCGCATCGGAAGAACTCCTACAGGATCTCCGTTCGCATTCGTCAGAGGTACATGACGATAACCACCCTGCGCCATGCGGTTCAGGGCAAAGGCGATGGAATCATGGGGCGTTAGGCACTCCGGATCAGGCGTCATAGAATCCCGCAACGGTCGATCGAGGTCCTTCCCTTCGTAGAGACGCTTTATCAGGACGTCGCGCTCGGACAAGATGCCGACCAGCTTCCCATCCTCGACCACAAGTACAGCGCCGGCCCTCTCCTCGGCCATGGCTGCTAAGGCTTCTGCCACAGTGGTGCCCGGGCCAACGCGGGAGGGCGCTTCGGATAGCTCAGATCGCTGATCGGGTGCAAAAGCGCTTGGGCGTCGAGCCGGTCCGGTGGAAAGTCCGGGACCTCACAGTACATATCGAGATCTTCTTCGTAACCTTCACACATGGCGCCCTCCCCAACCCTAATACGGAACTGCCCGCAGTCTCTTAGGCTCTTCGGAATGACCAAGTTGTTAGGCACATTATATAGCCCGTGCACAGTATTGAAAAATAGAAAATAGTGAACTGATACATAGGTTTTTTAGATGTATCATAAGCGTATGACCTGGCTCAACTACCATCACCTTCTTTACTTTTGGGTCGTTGCGAAAAGGGGCACGATCACGGCCGCTTGTCAGGACTTGAACTTGGCCCAGCCGACGGTTTCGGCTCAACTTCGCGCGCTCGAGAACGCCTTGGGCCACGAGCTCTTCGACCGCAG
This sequence comes from Bryobacterales bacterium, assembly GCA_965248205.1. Taxonomy (GTDB): domain Bacteria; phylum Acidobacteriota; class Terriglobia; order Bryobacterales; family UBA6623. The sequence goes on along the minus strand of CBDFIS010000006.1, from coordinate 1,948,065 downwards.
TCAAAGAAAACTTGCTCTTACGGAAACGGGTCGACTCGTATACGGCTACGCAGATGAAATCTTCTCGGTCGGCCAGAATCTGATGGATGCTTTAGAAGGCCAACCGACGGGCCGGCCGTTACAGCTCAGGGTTGGGATTGCGGATGTGTTCCCCAAGCTGCTGGCTTACGAATTCCTTGCGCCGGCCTTCGAGTTGGACGAGCCTGTCCACGCTGTCTGTTACCAAGGCAAGCCGGGGGCGTTGCTGGCCCGTCTGGGGGCTAATGAGTTGGACATCATCTTCTCTGAATCCCCGATCGGGCCCGAGGTCCGACTGGGCGCCTTTAACCACCAACTAGGCGAGTGCGGCGTCTCGATTCTTGCCGCGAAGAGCCTGGCCGCCGACTATCGACAACGGTTCCCTCAATCGCTGGACGGGGCCCCGTTTCTGCTACCGACAGAGAACTTCTCACTCCGACGTACGCTGAACCATTGGTTCGCCACCGAAAGCATTCGCCCGCGGATCGTGGGTGAATTCGAGGACAGCGCATTGCTGAAAGTGTTTGGCCAGGCCGGGATTGGCCTATTTGCGGCGCCCACTGCGATTGAAAAGCAGGTCAAGCAGCAATACGGTGTCAATGTCGTCGGACGGCTGGAATCCGTACAGGAACGGTTCTACGCGATCTCTCTCGAGCGGAAGCTGAAGCACCCGGCTGTGGTGTCGATTGTCGAGACGGCGCACCGGGATATCTTCGAAGCCACGCGAGAGCTACCGGGCAACTAGAGTGAATGTAGGACTTACAAGCGGGAGAGGGGTCTGGAGGAAACGAGCATTGTACGGCGGCCCACTGGTTACCCAGAGATCGATAATCTCGTTGACTTTAAGTCTTTGGGCTGTGTCCGAACACGTGGCCCCAGTTAAGTCCTATCGACGGGTTACACCCAAGCCTGACCACATCTTGAAATCAAGCTGAGCTGTAACGCCGTGGTGCGCCACTGGGCCGCCTGCAGATCACGGGTGGTTCTATGGCGACCTCCTTTCCGATCCATACGTCGCGCCCAACGCGCGACCAGCAAGGCTTGTCTCGATTTCTTTCCAGCCCTAGTATGCACCCCAACGCGGGAGTTGTCAAGACAAAACTATATTATGATTATAGGTTCAAAATGACACGCAGGAGGCTAAATACATACTGACCTTGATGCCCATCGTCGGGATCACTTTGAAAGGCAGCAGTCAGCAGCAATCGACAAACGCATGTCTCGTCAGTAGATCCCTTCAGCCCACGCAGGCGCAGTACCTCACTCGCGATCTCTTCGACGGCTAGGTACGACGCGTCGATGCCTTCCCAGCCCATCTCTTCGATGAGACCGTTAGCTTCCCTAACCTCCCGCGCCACACTGCGCTCGTCTGTGTAGGACGCGTCAGTGGCAAGACCCAGGTCGCTGGCTCTTGCCTGACGAACGATCATCAGCCGGCCCACATTCACCTTGAGGCCGATCACTTTCTCACCTGGTACGCAAAGAAGCTGCGGCGGCGGCGGGATGTCGGGAATCAGGGGAACGTTCGCCGCGCGAATGCCCTAGTATGCCAGGAAGAAGCAGGTTGAACTCTTCGCTGCTCGAGAGACGCCCACGAGAACCACCTCGGCCTGGGATAATTCACCCGGGCGCTGCCCGTCATGGTGCTTCAGGGTGTAATCGATAGCGCCCATGCGGTCTAATCGCTCCCGCTCCTGCTTGTAGAGCAGGTCGGGGGTAGAGCCTCTTTGGCTCTTGAACAAGTCGTGCAGGGCGGTAAACGCCGGCCCCAGGATATCTACAGCCGCTACGAGGTGTTCCGCGGAGGCTTTCTGCATCATTGTCCGCGTTTGTTCACTCACCAGCGTGTAGAATATGACCGCATCTAGTTCGGCGGCTTTCTCGACAATTTTCTGGACCCGCTGTGGTGTCCGCACGCGGTGCTCGGGAACGATTCGATAGCGTACGCCCTCGAATTGCAGCGCAGCGGCCGTGACCAGTTGCATGGCTGTGCCGCCCCTGCCGTCAGACACGATGAAGATTGTCGGCGAGCGCTGTTTCACAATCCCGAGTGGGAGTATAGCGAAGGTGGCAGGGAAGAGCGGACCGAGAACCTGGCCCCCCTGGCTTGGGTTTTCAACTGACCATCCAAAGACCCGCAGGTCTCGGGACTAGTAGAGATCGGGTCGATGGTTGGTCCGCTCAGAGACGCCCGTGGTAGGGGTGTCAGAATCAGACGGACCCTGTGACGGCTCTTGGGCAGAGCTCGCCCAGCAAGGCGCTGGGTAGTTTTTCTCTCGTCCCGTTTTGATTCACTGAGGGCGCACGGGAACACATAAGCCTGCGATCGAATTGCATTCTGCAAAAGAGTGCAAAAGCTGGCCCTCAGTGAGGTCGGTGGGCGGCGAGTGATCGGGACTAGGTAACCGACCCAGAAGCCTCAGGTCTTGGCGAAACGACCGCCCAGACCTGCTCTACGGTCCTCTTAGTCGTACGCGTAGTGCAGCACCGCTCGCAGGTCTTGCCAGGCTTCGCGCTTCTTGTCTTGGGCGTAGGGACGCAGCAAAAAGGACGGGTGGTAGGTGGGCATCACGGGAATGCCGTGCCACTCGTGCCAATTGCCCCGGATTCGCGTGATACCCTGCTTTGCGCTGAGCAAGAATTTCGCCGCCGTGCCCCCCAGCACGCAGATGGCCTTCGGATGAATCGCTTCCAATTGGCGTTCAAGGAACTGGCCGCAGGTCTTCATCTCATCCGGCTCGGGCGTGCGGTTGTCGGGCGGGCGGCATTTGACCACGTTGCAGATATAGACATCTGCCCGCTGAATGGCCATGCCCTCGCGAGACGCGGTGTTGTTGATCATCTGCGTCAGTAGCTGCCCGGCCCGTCCTACGAAGGGAAGGCCCTGCGCGTCCTCATCGGCGCCTGGGCCCTCTCCTACGAAGACGACCTTTGCATTCGGGTTGCCGCTGCCAAAGACGATCTTCGAGCGAGCTTCGTGCAGGCGGCAACGAGTGCAGTCGCCCATATCGGCTTGAATTTCCTGCAACACGGTCAGCGGATCCTTTGAGGTGTCGGCTTCGTCACGGCTCCCAGAGAATAGATCTTTCGCAGGTTGCGCGGGTAGGTTAGGCAGGTTCGGCCTGGGTAGTTTCGATGCGTCTGGTGCACGGGAGGCCGAGTCCGGGTGGGCGAGCGGGGTATCGACGCCGGGGGAGTCCGCCTGGTTTCCGATGGCCACGCCTTGCGGTGCCGCCACGTTCCGTTGGGCCGAGCGTCTGAATCTTGGCGCAAGTCCTTCCGGAAGATAGAGGTCATCAAACCCCAAATCGCGATAAAACTCAAGATAGCGACGAAGCGAGCTTGCCAAGCTTAGTACTCCGTTTCATAAGTTCGGTCGCGCATGTTTAGCGCACGTTTCTCACCACGACCGCGGTGGATGAGGCGAAAGGCCCGGACGGCTCGCGGCAACAGTTTGCGTACATCGCCTAGCGTACAGTATGTCGGCACGCGGGCTCGATGAATCACGCCCCTAAATCCCTGACGCACCGTTCAAGTACGCTCGCATCCTAGACGCGAACCTTTTCCAACAGCGGGCGCACCTGAAGAGCCCGGTCGAAGATTCGCCTCGCCATCTCGCGCTTCGAGCTACGAGGCAGCTCGATCGCTTCGCCGTTGGCGGCCAGTAGCAGGCCTTGGTTCATGTCGGAATCAAAGCCGCCATCCTCGGCGGCGGGCCCGACGAGGTTGGCAACCAGCAGATGACAATTTTTCGAACGCAGTTTGCGTTCCGCGTTTTGGCGAAGACCTTCCGTTTCCGCCGCGAAGCCGACGACGAATTGTTCGCCCTTTCGCTGCGCCACGTCGGCCAGAATGTCGGGGGTAGGTTCGAGCTCGAGGTTCCATCCCGAAGACCGCTTCTTGACCTTGCTTGCTCCTGCGGAGGCGGGGCGATAGTCGGCGACGGCGGCCGCCATGACTACAATCGTGGATTCGGGAAATCGGCGAATCACCGCCTCGTGCATTTCCGCGGCTGTTGTGACTCGAACAATTTCACAACCCGCGGGAGGTGACAGCGCTACCGGCCCACTTACCAGGGTTACGCGGGCTCCCCTTGCAATCGCCTCCTCGGCTAGGGCGAAACCCATCCGCCCACTGGAACGATTGGAAAGAAACCGCACTGGATCGACAGGCTCTTGCGTCGGCCCGGCCGTGATCAGCACGGTCTCCCCGGCCAGATCGCGACCGGATCGCAAAGCGTCTTCCACCTCGGCGAGAATCAGGTTGAGATCGGCCAAACGTCCCGGGCCGACCATGCCGCAGGCCAGAGAACCCTCGTCCGGATCGACCACGCGGACTCCTCGCTCCCGCAAGGCCACCAGATTCGCGCGAGTGGCCGCATGATTCCACATGTTCGTGTTCATCGCCGGAGCGACTACGACCGGCCCGGTGAACGCCAGATACATCGTTGTCAAGAAGTCGTCAGCGATGCCGTGGGAGAATTTCGCAAGGATGTCAGCGGTAGCCGGGGAGACCAGCAACAAGTCCGCCTCCTGGGCCACACCGATGTGCTCGATGGCGCTTTCCAGAGTCTCCTCGCTGCCTGAGTCAGAAAACAGATCGGTGATGACCTTCTCTCCGCTCAAGGCGGCGAACGTCATGGGTCGAATAAATTCCTGGGCGTGCTTGGTCATGACGACCTGCACACGGTCTCCGCGTTCCTTCAGAAGACGAACCAGCTCCGCGGACTTGTAGGCCGCGATGCCGCCCGTCACGGCGAGGACTATTTTTCTAGGGCTGGCGGAATCGTTGATCATTGATCCCGTACCGTGAGCTAGCCAAGGCCGCTGGGAGTATTATTCGGAGACAGGCTCCTCGGCCGTTTCCGGTTCTTCTTGTGGGGCAGACTCGACGGCGACTTCCCCCTCACGAATCTCTTCCATCGCGATCTTAGTCGGCTTACGGGAAGTCGTCGAGATCAACGGCCGCGCGCCGGCCTGCAATTGCCGCGCGCGCTTAGCTGCCGCGATGATAAAACGATAGACGCTCTGTTCATCGTCGCTTGGGACGAACCAAGGCAGATCAGAAGGCTTGGCGGCTTCTTGCTCGATGCGCAGTCGGGATCCTTCGGCCTTTTCACTCATTCTTCACTCACTTTCTGAGTTCACTCCAAAGCTCTTAAGAATCGACCGAATCCGCGGCCGCACTCGATCTTTGCGGCAGCGCTCGGCCTCGAGAATGCCACGCAGCGTCTGGAAAGATTCCTCCAACTGATCGTTAACCAAAACGTAGTCGTACTCGAGGTAGTTGGAGACTTCCTGGGTGGCTTCTCGAAGGCGGCACTCGACGACCTCATCCGGGTCCGAAGACCGATTCCGCAAGCGAGCTTCCAACTCCTCTTTCGACGGCGGCAAGATGAAAATCGTCACCGCCTCGGGGAGCTTCTTCTTCAATTGTGCCGCACCTTGCACGTCGATGTCCAGGATGAGGTCGTGTCCGCGCTGGGCTGAAAGATCCAAACTTTTGCGAGGAGTACCGTAGAACTCGCCGAAGACCTCGGCCCATTCCAACAGCTCTCCATCATTCCGCATGCGGAGAAACTCCTCTTGGCTGACAAAATCGTAACTCTTGCCGTCCACGTCGCCGGGCCGGTGCGGGCGGGTCGTTACCGAGGTCGAGAACTCCAAATTATCTTCGCGGTTGATGAGACGCTGAACTAGGGTAGATTTCCCGGAACCGGAAGGAGCCGAGATGATAAAGACCATCGACACTGGAATGCATTATTCCAGATTTTGAGCTTGCTCGCGGATCTTCTCGATCTCGGCCTTCAGCCGAAGGCCGACTTCGGTTACCGCTAGACCAGCCCGACCGAGCGGCGTAGTCTTCGAAAGCAGGGTATTCGTTTCGCGGTTCATCTCCTGAGCCAAGAAGTCAATCGGTTTGCCAAGGTCGTCGTCTTCCTCGAGCATTTGTTTCAGGCGATCGACGTGAGCCGAAAGCCGCTGTAACTCTTCACTGATGTCAGCGCGGTCGGCCAGTACGGCGGCTTCTTGCAGGATTCGCTGGGGATCGGGGTCGATTCCGTCCAGCAGCTCGCCCAGCCGCTCACGAACACGCTCTTGAAACAGAGGGATCGTGTCGAGCCGGACGGTCTCGAGCTGTCGGACGTCGTCGCCGATCGACTCGGCGCGCTGCATGATTTGCTGAACGATGCCGGCCGCTTCGAGTTGTCGGACCCGATTCAGCTCTTCCGTTGCCTGCGACAGACACCCCTCGAGAGCCCCCTCCAGAAGCAACCTCCGCCGGTCATCGAGCTGATCAGTCTCATAGGTCAGCGCCCCGGGCACGCGCAAGATCGCGTTCAAATCAGGCTCAGCCGGGATGCCATGAGCGCCGGCCAGCTCGCGAGAAGCCTTCAAATAAGCATCGACCAGCGGTCGGTTGATCGACACGGCAGTCGCCGCTTCACTCCACCGCAACGACATGTCGATCTGAATCTGGCCGCGCCGAACGCTGCTCTTCACCGCTTTCCGAATCAGGCCTTCGAGCGGTTCAAGATCAGGCGGAATCCGGAACTGCAGATCCAGCGAACGATGATTCACGCTCCGAAGCCTGATCGACAGTGACACTTCATCACTCTCGTGCTTCACCTGCGCGTATCCGGTCATGCTGAATGGCATAGGGATGGTTTGTCAGATGACCGGCTCTCAAGACGGTCCGTCGCGGAAGATCCTTTGCGCGGTATCTCTCAAGTGGACGATTCGCTGAACTGCTCCACCGATTGCAGTTCACACAGCCGGCGGTAGAGCGCGTTGCGGCGCATCAAACTCCGGTGGCTTCCGACGTCGGCGATCTTTCCCTCATCGATGACCATGATCTTATCCGCGCTGCGGATGGTCGAGAGCCGGTGAGCGCTGACAATGGCCGTGCGACCTTCCAAAAGATTGGCAAGCGCTTTCTGAACGAGGCGCTCGGCCTCACTGTCCAGGTGCGAAGTGGCCTCGTCCAAGATCAGAATTGGGGCGTTCTTCAGAAATGCTCTAGCAATGGCGATTCGCTGCCGCTGGCCACCGCTCAGGCGGTGGCCGCGCTCTCCCAGGGGAGTCTGGTAGCCTTCGGGCAGCGCGGCGATAAACTCCGCCGCTATGGCCATCTCAGCCGCGCGCTCAACGGCTTCACGCGGAATGTCGGGCCGACCGTAGGCGATGTTGTTGAAGACCGTGTCATCAAACAAGAAGGTCTCTTGCGTCACCAGGGCTATCTGATCGCGAAGAGCTTTCAGTTTTGCAGCGCGGATGTCTTGTCCATCAATGAGGATACGGCCTTCCGTGGGATCGAAAAAACGCGGAAGCAGGTTGATCAGAGTCGTCTTCCCTGACCCACTGGGGCCGACAAGGGCCACGATCTCGCCCGCGTTGACCGTGAAACTGACGTTCCGAAGGGCTGTCTCACCCCGCGAATCGGGATAGCGGAAACCGACCGCTTGAAACTCAATAGACCGAGAAAAAGGCGCCGGCACGGTCGCATCCGCGGCTTCTTTCACATCGTGGGGATGAGACAGATACTCCATCACGCGCTGGCCTGAGCCGAGGGCCTGCTGGAAAATGTTATAGATTCCGTTCAGCCGCTTGATCGGTTGGTAGAGCATCAACAAAGCCACCACGAATGTGGTGAACTCACCCGCCGTCATCTCATCCGCTTTGATCTGGTTGCGCGCGTAGGTCAGCAGCCCCACGATCGTTAGCGCTCCAAACATTTCGATTAAAGGGGACGCGACGGCCTGTTGGCGAACGTAGCGCAGATTGGTTCTAAACAGGCGTTCCGCGGCGACACGAAAACGCCCCAGCTCGAAGCCCTCCATACTGAATGCCTTCACCACGCGATTGCCCGAAATCGTCTCCTGTAGAATCTGGGTCATCTCCCCCAACTGATCCTGAGCACGGCGGGTGGTCTTTCGAATGCGGCGACCGATGCGCGACGTGGGCACCAACACGAAAGGCAATACGGTGAGGCTGACGGCGGCCAGAATCCAATCTGTCTGGATTAAGATCGATAGCAACGCGATCACGATAAAGCTCTGCCGCAGCAGGTCCGCCAGAATGTGTGACATCGCCAACTGGATCTTCTCGACGTCGTTGACCAGCGACGAAGTCAGCTTGCCCGTATGACGCTGTTGGAAAAACGCGGGGGACTGGTTGAGAACCACCCCGTAGACCTCGTTGCGAAGATTCCGGACCCCGGCCAGGCCGACGTAGTTGATCAAATAATTGCCGAAAAAGTCGCACAGCCCTTTTACGATGAAGACCGCCAGAATCCCGATCGCAACCATAGTCCAAACATTCGAAACCCACGACGGAACCAGGTCGTTCAAGTGGATTTCCAGGCCCGAGAACGGTACTTCGTAGAGCACAACCGGGGCTTCAGCAGACGCCGGGTTCAAAACCCGATCGAATACCGGTCCGATCAGCAGGGCCACGAGCCCGTGACAGGCCCCCACAATGGCCATCAAGATGACAGCCACCCCAAGGCGGTGCCAGTAGGGCCGGACGTAGCTCAGCAGGTGGAGCAACTCACTCATGGCAGGGCAACGCTTCGGCCTTCCGCCGGTCGCGGCGCGCCGGCCAACAGCTGAGCGATCGCCGCCTCGACAGATGCCACTTCTACCGACAGGATACAGCGTGGCTCATCGAAAGCGTAGCAGCGGTCGCCCGGACACGGCTTGCAGTCCCAGGGCGTCTCGACAATTACGTGCCGCGTCCTCCACGGGCCCCAAACCGCGGAGTTCGACGATCCGAAGATCACTACACAAGGCACCCCGAAAGCGGCCGCCACGTGGGCCGGGCCGGAATCGTTGCCGACGAAAAGCTCGGCGCCCGCCAACAGCGACTTGAGATCATCGATCGACAGGCTATCGAGGCACGTGAAGTCAGCGAGCTCAGCCAAGACCGATCCCTCGCCTGGGCCGGAGATCATGATCGGTTCGAGACCATGCGCCTGGCGAAGGAACGCACCAATCTGACGGAAACGGTCGGTCGGCCACTGCTTGGTGAAGTAGGAGGCGGTCACATGGAGAACCGCGTAGGGGCGGTCTTGGCGGCCGGGTTCGGCCCGCAGTACGGCTTTCGGGATCTCAGATTCAGGCGCACCCAGGTGAAAAATGGCCGACGCGTGATGCTCGACCGTGTGAACAGGATCATCGTGGCCGCGTCGAAGAACCTGCTGAGCACGACGGATGGCCACGTTATAGACAAACTGAAAGCGAAAATGCCCGAAGCCGGCACGAACACGCGCCCCGGAGAGCGCTGTCAGCCAAGCGCTGGTCGCACCACCGTGCAAGTTCAAGCACAGTTCGGGCCGCAGCTGGCGAATCTGGCGGATGGCTCCGAAAAGCCCGCTCCCGCCCACTTTTTCGGTCACGCGCAAGACGCGCCAGATGTCGGGGTTCCCCGTGAGCAGCGCGTCAAACGGGCGCTCCACGACCATCGCGATCCGCAAGTCGGGCCGGGCCCGCTTGAGCAGCGACAGCGCCGGTGTCGTGAGCACCGTGTCACCCAATGACCGCAGCCGAATGACCACCACGACGGCATTCTCGGCGAGTTCCGCTAGAGTGCCCGAAACCATATTGCCTGCTTGGGGAGCGATCTCCTCCTCTGATAGCACCCGAACTTTTTGAAATCTGGCGGCGCGGCCTATCAGTCGTTAAAGTACCAGAGGCACTTTCGCGGGTACAAACTGTGGTGCTCCTTCGCGATGCCCCGCACGACCGCTTTCGCGGTCGTTGGGACTCCCGCCGACAACCGGCTACGATAGGAAAGAGCTTGAACCAGGCTCGTCTTCGGGAAAGCCGGTGCCAAATCTCCGTCTTCGATGCCTAACTTGCGCGCTGGCTGTCGCGCTCGTCGGTTCTGCTGCAACAGCGCAGCAGATGGACACCAAACGCGTTGGCCCTCTTGAAGTCGGCCTGCGCCTGCCGAATGGGGGGCTTTGGCCGCAGGAAGAGCGCGACATCGAGTTCCGAATAGTACATCGCGGCCAAACAGACCCGAATTCGGACCCCGAACCCTTCACGGAAGGCGTCGTGCTGGCCGCAATCGAGATGCCGTCTATGCCGTCGATGCCCAAGATCAAGGAGTTCGCGCACAAGGAAAGCGTTGTCGGGGAGTGGGGTGTCCATCCAACTTTCCCACATGGAGGGGAGTACCTACTTCGGCTATCGGTAGCGCCGCCCCAAGGACAGGTCTTCAAGTTGGAGTTCCCGCTGGATGTCAAGGACGAACCGCCGCCGGATCGCGATCGGCTTCCACCACCTTACGAGTTGCGGCTGCGGGCGGACCCGGCGGAACCCGAGGCAGGACAACCGGTTGCGCTCGTCTTCCAAGTCCTTTCGCGGAAGCAGACGGCGGTTGTCTCGTCCTTCGACATCGCGCACGACCGGCTGATGCACCTCTTTATCGTTAGAAAGGACCTCGGCAGCTACCGTCACGAGCACCCGAGACACGATGGCAACGGCACTTTCCGGTTGACCCACGTGTTTCCCTCCGCCGGCGAGTACCACCTGTTCGCGGACGTCGCACCTCAATCGGCCGGCTCTCAAGTCCTGATGGCGAAACTTCTGGTCGCGGGCGAGCCAGGTAAAGAATTCAACATTCGAGCGGCTCCGGCGGAAGCTCGGTCCTTCACGAAGACCGCGGAAAGGATGGAAGTGACATTGCAGCTGGCGGGCGGTGTCGCGCCGGCGCACGAGTCGATGCTGTTTGATTTTCGTCTGAAGGACGCCGCTTCCGGCAAGCCGGTTGACGATCTCGAAACCTACCTCGCCGCCCTAGGTCATCTGGTGTTGGTCCACGAGGACACCGTGACCTTCGTGCACTCCCATCCGGTTGAGCGCGGTGATGTCGCGGCTCGAACCGGCTACGTAACGTTCACGGCAAGGTTCCCCAAGGTGGGCCTTTATCGTGGCTGGGTCCAATTCAAGTGGTACGGCAGCGTCCGGACCTACGATTTCATCCTGCCGGCGGAGCAGCGAGGTAGCGCGGGGTTCGTCGAGGGAGAACCAATCACGGTTGATCCTCAGAGCCTTGTTCCGGATTCAGGTGCGGCCGACGGGGCCAAAAGATCGCCGCCAAACCCCGTGCTAGAATAATCCCGTCTTCCGGGGGCGGTTTGGAAAGCGCACAGAACATCCTGGCGAAAATCTACCGTGACGGCACGAAACCGGAGAAGCGAGACGAGCAAATCGTCCTCGCCGTCTGGGCGCCCACGGTAGGCGCCCGGATTGCAAGCCGGACACGGCCGATTCGGCTGTACCACGGCAAGCTGGTGGTGGACGTCGAGGGTCACGATTGGCGTCGTCAACTCGCCGCGATGAGCCGCGAGATCACCGCGAGGCTGAACGCTGCGCTGGGCAAGACGCTTCTTGAAGGGATTGATTTCCGGGTGAAGGTCCCGGCCTCGCGGCCGCCTGGGCGCGCCTTGGCGGCCCAGGGAATGGATGGCGCTACTGCCGGTTCGCCGGGGAATCGCAGCTACCGAACCAGCCGAAAACGGTAACAAGCGTGAAGATTACTGATAAAGAGGTTCGTTACCTCGCCGAGCTGGCCAACCTGCGGCTCACCGACGACGAAGTTAAAAAGCATTCCGAGGACTTGGCGGAAATCCTGACCTACGTCGAAAAACTCAATGAGCTCGATACATCGAAGGTCGAGCCGATGGCTCAAGTTCTCCACCCCGGGAGCGAAACCGCCACGCTTCGCAATGACGCCCCGAGGAGCAGTTTTCCTCCCGACACCGCCCTCGGTTCAGCCCCCACGCCAGGTGCGGGGCATTTCAAAGTTCCCAAGGTCATTGAGCGCTAGCAGCTGGTGACGAAAGTGGCGACAAATTGTAGGGCCACGGCATGCTGCTGACTTGTCCAACTAGGGTAGCGAAGAGGGCGGAATCGGCCTGAGGTTGAAGGGATCGCGAGCCAAGCGATATCCCACGCCCGACAGGAGGCCCGCCTTGAATCGAGTAGGCAGCATTTTCTGTTAGATTTTGGAACTGTTTCCGTGTTGGGATTTCTGCTAGGCGGTGGAGTTCGATCGGGGAGGGCGCCAGGATCGAGGCGTCACGTGCTTTCAAGCCGTTTCACTCGATTCCGATTTCCCGGGAGTAAGCACGCGTGCGCTTGGCGATCGGGAGCGGCTTGTCGGAAAGTGGGCCTTGTTCCGACGGCGACTTTCATGAAAAGGCAGGCGATTTACTGTCGCCGGCAGCTCCGGACGACCTCCAGCAGGTTCTCGGCGCCTCGGCGGGTGCCATCGATAAGTCTTTCCAGGCCGGCCTCGACCTTGAGTTCATACTCGATGGACCAGAGCCCGTTGAAAGATTCCAGTAGGTAGCTGACGATCGGCGGCCAATCGATGATCCCCTCGCCGAAAGCTTCATATGCAATCTTGCCGTTGGTTCGAGAGACGTCCTTCCAGTGGGTGTAGAGGACACGGTCCCCGATGGTCAGCAAAGCCTCGTACGGGTCTGAGCCGCTGGCGGCGTAATTGGCGGCATCGTAGGTGACGCCCACTTCCTGATAGGGGACCATGTCAAGGAGCTTCTTCATGCCGGCTCCGGTTGCCGATGAGCCGCCGTGGTTTTCGATGGCGATGGCGACGTTCTTCTCGTGGGCGTACTTTCCAACTTCGTTAAACGCGGCGGCGAGGGTATCGTAGAGTTTCTCGCTGACCAGTTCCTCAGGCAGAACGTAATGTTGTGACTCGGTGACGTCGTGCTCGGTGAAGACGCGAATCACACGAGCGTCCAGGGCGTCCGCTAAGTCGATCGCCTTTTTGATTTGTTGGGTCCGCGGTGTCGCTGTCTCGCCTTCCAGCTCGATGACCGCTCCGCTGGCGAGAGTAGCAACGGTAACATCGGTTTCGGCTGACAGTTGCTTGACGTCTTCGATGTCTTGAGCTGTGTAGTCCACCGGGATGGCATTGCTCGCTTCGCCGACTAGCCAGCCATAGTGAACTTCCACTGCGGGGAGTCCCATTTTCTTTGAGGTTTCGAAGAATTCCCGCATGCTGAAGTGCCTCAGCCCGTAGCCGGCGTTGCCGAGTGTTATACCCTCGGTTTCTGACACGTTCTTTCCTCCTTCGATTCGGTCAAGCGATTAGGACTAACCAGTATCTGCGTCTGGCCATCCCGAAACGGGTATAGGGTATCCGAAGCGACGGCTGCGGTGCAAGGTTTTCGTCCCGCTCTCACGTCCGATGCTGGTTCGTCCTGCTCGGCTGCTGAGTGACGCGTGGCCTTCAACTCCTGGCTCTCGCGGACCAGGAAACAAAAGGGCTGCCAGCCAGCGGCCCCCAGCATTACGTTAGAAAGGGGTCCACTTGCGATCGCTTTGGCCGCTCTCGACAACCTTCTCCATAAACCGCACGCCGCGGGCACCGTCGTAAACGGTAGGGAAGTCGAGCTCGAGTTCAGTCGGCTGGCGGCCTTCGAGCCGGGCCCGGATCGTATCGATGTAGTTCACGTAAATGTTGGCAAAGGCTCCAAAGAAGGCTTCGGTAAGACCGGGTCTCAGATGGGCCGCGCGTGAGGCGGCCTCTCCTAGGTAGGGATTGCCTCGTTTGAGGACCTGGGCGGGGCTGTTTGGCGGCTGGAAGGAGAGGACATTGGGATGCTGTTGTTCCCAGAAAAGCCCTCCTTTAGCGCCATAGACTCGGAGGTTGAGGCCATTCTCTTCGCCGGCTGCAATCTGGGAAACCCACAGAACGCCGCGGGCGCCGTTCGGTGCCCCGTTTTTTTGAAAAATGCAGGGCGTACTTGAACACTAAGTTGAGCACGGCGAGCAAGCGCAACAGCAATGGTGGGGGCTTATTGGCGTGCTTCGACCGTCAGGTGAGGAATGCGGGCTGGAGGCTACAAACTCGCGCCTCTCGACCAGCGTGAGACTTTGAGCATGCTGCCTGGTGACTCGCATTCACCCGCCGTGTGCCGTTTCCCGGCTGCCATCGTTTCAGGACCATCTTGTGTTGGAACAGTGCTGTCCGGGGAAAGTCGCGCCATCGGACGGTAAGTCTCGACCGTTCAATGTCTTATGGCCTGTTTTGCCCGGGAACGATTTGAAATCCCGAGGCCGCAAATGGTCGCCTGAACGGAGCATCCGGACGCGGCACAATGAGGGATGAACCTTGGCCGTACGGTTTTCTCCCAACTGATCGAGCACCTACCGAGCAAAGAGTTTCAGAAATGTGTATCGCGCTACCGCGGCGATTCCTATCTGAAAAGTTTCTCCTGCTGGGATCAGTTTCTTGCGATGGCATTCGCCCAGCTGACCTATCGGGCAAGCCTCCGCGACATCGAGACGTGCCTGCGTTCGATGCACGGCAAACTCTACCACATGGGATTCCGCGGCAGGGTAGCGCGCTCGACACTGGCCGACGCGAACGAGTCGCGCGACTGGCGGATCTACGCGGACTTCGCGCAGGTCTTGATTGGCATGGCACGGCCGTTATATGCCCACGACCCGATCGGTGTGGACTTGGACCAGACTCTGTACGCTCTCGACTCGACAACAATCGACCTCTGCCTGTCGCTGTTTCCGTGGGCGAGATTCCGCAAGCAAAAAGCCGCCGTGAAGATGCACACGCTGCTGGATCTGCACGGCAATATTCCCACGTTCATCCGCATTACTGGAGGCAAAGTGCACGACATCAACATCCTCGACGAGATCGGCCCGGAGGCCGGCGCGTTCTACGTCATGGATCGGGCCTACGTCGATTTCGAACGCCTCTTCGTGTTCACTCTCTGCTCGTCGTTCTTCGTCGTGCGAACCAAGAAGAACATCTTGCTCCAACGGCGCTACTCGCATCCCGTCGACAAATCCACGGGCTTGCGCTCGGATCAGACCGTCATACTGGCTGCCATCGAATCGGCCCAAGCCTATCCCGACCCGTTGCGGAGGGTCAGTTACTTCGACGCCCGGACGAACAAGCGGCTGAAGTTTCTGACCAACAACTTCGCGCTCCCGGCGCTGACCATCGCCCACATCTACAAGTCGCGTTGGCAGATTGAGTTGTTCTTCAAGTGGATCAAGCAACATCTGCGAATCAACTCGTTTTACGGCACCAGCGAGAACGCCGTCAAGACGCAGATCTGGATCGCTGTCTCGATTTACGTGCTCATCGCCATCGTCCGGAAACGCCTCGGGCTGGAAGCGAGTCTTTACCAGATTCTACAGATTCTCAGCGTTACGCAATTCGAAAAAATGCCCCTTTTACAGGCACTCCAGCCATCCGACTCCCCAAACGAATCCCCCTATGACCCCAACCAATTGATTCTATTCGACTTTTAACCGGACAGCAGTGGTTGGAAGTACCCCCCCTTCAGGATCATCTTGCTTTGGACAACTCTGGTTCTGCGTTTCACTATCCCAAGGTTCTATACTGAGACGTAGGCAGCCTCGGCTGGTCGAAGGAGGTAACAGAGAATGAATCCGCGGATCAAGTTCGGCATTGTAACCGTCGTCATTTTGGGCGTGCTTGTGTGGCTAGGTTTTGCCGGCCTCAAAGGCGACATGACCTACTACGTGACGGTCAAGGAACTTCAGACGATGGAGGGTGCCCAAGACAGACGGCTCCGCGTCGGGGGGGACGTCGAGCCGGGATCGATCGTGCGTAAAGCGGACCGGGTCGAGTTTACCATTACCCAGGAAGACCGCAAGTTGAACGTCGTCTACGTCGGACGTGATCCTCTGCCTGATACTTTCCGTGACCGGGCCCAAGCGCTCTGTGATGGGAAGCTGCGCGGCGACCAGGTGTTCGAGGCACGCAAGATTCAAGCCAAATGCACTTCCAAATATGAGGCTGACCCGGGAGAGGGCGCCAAACCTGTCCACGAATCCACACCAGACCGCGAGGCGTCTCTGTAACCCGCGCGGTCGCCAAAGTTAACGGCGGGACTGACAGACTCTGGCGGGCCCCTTTTCAGCGCCCCGGCAGAGCAACATCTTCATAAGGCCATAGAGCATGGAAAACCTCGGATATCTGGCCCTGGTTCTTGGCTTGTGCGTTTCCGGCTACGCGATCGTCGCTGCTGTCGTCGGCAAGTTGCGGGGCAATCTCTTCTTGGAAGTCAGCTCGCAACGAGCCGTTCTGGCGGCGTGGTTGCTCATCACATCGGCCTCGGGGCTGCTGCTGTACCACATTTTCACGGACGACTTCCGGCTTAGCTTTGTCTTCGGCAAAAGCAATGCTGACTTGCCGACGGTGTACAAGTTTGCCGTTTGGTGGGGCGGGCAGGAAGGATCTTTGCTGTTTTGGACCTGGATTCTGGCCACCTACTCATTGGTATCGGTTTACTCGAGCCGCCGAAGACATCGCGACATGATTGCCTACGTCGTGGCGATCATGATGACCGTGCAGGTCTTTTTCCTCATTCTGGTCAACTTCGTCGCGAATCCGTTCCAGGTGTTGATGGCAGGTCCTCAAATAACGTCGATGCCCGATGGCAATGGATTGAACCCATTGCTGCAGAATCCCTACATGGCGATCCATCCGCCGATGTTGTACCTCGGTTTTGTCGGTTTCACGGTGCCGTTCGCTTTCGCCATGGCATCCTTGATTACCAGGCAGCCGGGAGACCGTTGGATCCGCACGACTCGGGTCTGGACGATGATTACGTGGTTGTTTCAAGGCATCGGTGTCCTGCTCGGGGCCAAATGGGCCTACGTTGTACTTGGTTGGGGTGGCTACTGGGGTTGGGATCCCGTCGAAAACGCGTCCTTGCTGCCTTGGATAACGGCGACAGCTTTTTTGCACTCGGTGATGATGCAGGAAAAGAAAGGCATGATGAAGATGTGGAACATCGTGCTGATCTCGGCCACTTTTTTCCTCTGTATTTTTGGCACCATGCTGACGCGCAGCGGGCTGGTCAGCTCCGTTCATGCGTTCGCGCGGTCGCCGATCGGCGACTATTTCGTGTGGTTTCTCACGCTGGGGATCGCCGGGACCATCTTCCTCATTTTGAACCGCCTTGATTACTTGAGGAGCGAGAACCAGCTCGATTCCGTGCTTTCTCGCGAGTCAAGCTTTCTCTTTAACAACGTGATCTTGTTGGCGAGTTGCTTCGCGGTGCTATGGGGCACCTTGTTTCCCGTGATTAGTGAGGCCGTCACGAACGAGAAGATCAGCGTCGGGCCGCCCTTTTTCAACAAGGTGAACATCCCGATCGCGCTGGTGTTACTGCTGTTAACGGGCGTCGGCCCTCTGTTTGCGTGGCGGCGTACGTCGCTGGAGAGTTTACGACGGAACTTTCAGTGGCCGGCCCTGGCCGCGTTGGTGCTGGGAGTGGCGCTAGTCGTGGCCGGCATGCGGGACTTCTACGCCGTCGTCTGTTTTGTGCTCTGTCTTTTCGTGGCGATTACGATCGTGATGGAGTTCCACAGGGGTGGTCGCGTGATCCAGCGCAAGCAGGGGAACTCATACCCAGGTGCACTCGTGGAGCTGACGCACCGCAATACGCGGCGCTACGGCGGATACCTTGTCCATATGGCAGTCGTTTTGATGTTCGTTGGTTTTGCTGGCGCCGCGTTCAACCAAGTCGGACAGGCGGAGGTGGCTGTTGGGGATGTGCTGCGGCAAGGCGAGTATGAATTCCATCTCAAGGAAATTGCGGAAGACGACAATGGCAACTATGCCAGCATGGCCGCGGTGGTGGAACTTCGAAGGGAGGGCGAGCTGCTGGACGTCTTGCGGCCCGAGCAGCGCTTTTACCACGCCAGCCAGCAGGCTACGAGTAACGTAGCGATCCGCCTCGGAATGGACGAAGACGTGTACCTCGTCTACGCCGGCACTTCGAATGACGGGCAGACACCGGTCATGCAAGCCTACATCAACCCCCTCGTGAACTGGATTTGGTTGGGTGCGTTCGTGATGATACTCGGTACCCTGGTCGCACTCGTTCCGAACAAGGCTAGGCAAGCGCCTCCGAAACCGAAGATTGTAGTCGCGGTCCCAGACGCACAGGAAGCCCATGGGGTTCTTACGAAGAGCTAGTATTCTCGTTCTTCTGGTGGCACCCTCCGTTTTCGCGGAGAGTGTGACGACCACCGACGAGATGTATCTCAAGGTGAGGGCCGTGGGCGAAAAGCTTAAATGCCAGTGCCCGTCTCAGTGTGCCTATACGGTCGCCGGTTGCAACATGCTGCATTGTA
Source organism: Bryobacterales bacterium (assembly GCA_965248205.1). Classification (GTDB taxonomy): domain Bacteria; phylum Acidobacteriota; class Terriglobia; order Bryobacterales; family UBA6623. Next base: position 1,929,875 of record CBDFIS010000006.1, on the reverse strand, counting down.
GTTTCCGAGAAAAGGTGAATCCGGAAATCAAAGCAGGCCTGGAAGCCGGCTTGGCGCCTGAGGCTATCATCGAGAGCATGATCGCGAAGTTCGGGTCGGCGCTGCGAACATCACCACAGGCCGAGGGCTTCGGCCTGTTCGGTTGGGCTATGCCTTTCGCGGCTCTTCTGGCCGGCCTGATTGTCGTCCCGGTCGTTGTCTTGAGGTGGCGCGCGAAGCATCCCGTGACTGTCCCCGCCCAAGCCAGTGGGGATGTGCTGGCCAGATATCGCGATCAGATTGAGAAGGAAGTGGACGAGCTAGAGTAAGCTCGATCCCGATGCTTATCGCTTGTTCCATCGTGCTGGTTCTGGTTGCGCTTGGACTGCCGTTGCTGATTCGACCGAGCTCAATCCCGCCTCCGGAGCCGACCTCCCCGACCCAGCATCTCGAGGACAGGAAGGCCACGATCTACGAGAACCTGAGGGACGCTCAGGCCGAGTATCACATGGGCAAGCTTTCCGACGAAGACTACCAGCAGACCAAGCTCGATTTACAGAAGGAACTGGCGGGGGTTCTGGCCGAGATCGAGCGGGTTTTGAGTGCCGGTAGAGGCGGGTCCGGGTAGCTCGTTGGGATCGCAACGGTTGGTAGAACTCTTGTAGGGCGGTCGAGATTCTATGGAGCGGAGGCTTACGCAAGTCCGGGAAACGGAGGCCCGGCGGCCGCGGGCCTGTAGTAAAGGTCGTCGCTTAGTTCCCCGTCGAGATAACACAATGGTGCCGGGACTTGACCGCACCTTTGCGGGTGCAGCCTTGTTTGGTTCCCGAGTGTATCGGTCAGGGCCCGTGGAATCTCCTATCATTTCTGGTGGCGCTCTCTGTTTCCTTTTAGGCGCAACGCGAAAACTGGGGACGAAACTCAGTCGGTGCTTTTTACGTCGCTGGGCATTAGCTCTTTTCTTACTGCCGCCCGTCGTTGCGTGGGGAGCGATTCACGGCAGGGTCTACAACGGCACAACTGGGAGCTTCGTCCCGCGGGTTCCGGTCACGCTAATCGAAATCGGCGGGGCTCAAGGAATGGCACCGGTCGACGAGGTCTACACGGGTGCGGACGGAAGTTTCGCCTTCGATCGAGAGCTCGGGGGAGCGAATGGGCGAGCGGTTCATGGGATGTTGAGAGCTGAGTTCGAAGGCGTTTCCTATAGCCAAATCATCGCGCCTGGGGGGCAGACCGACGATGTCCGCGTCACCGTGTATAGCATCGCGGAAGGCGAGGAACTGAAGCCGCGGGTTCACGGGCTGCTGCTGGAGCCCGAAGACGGGGAAATGCTGATCAACCAGTTTTTCTCGTTTGTAAATGAAACACAACCTCCCCGGACTTTTCGCGATGCGGATCGTGGCTCCTTGCGCTTCTATCTGCCGGCGGAAGCGAGGTCGTCCCTTCAGGTCACAACTATGGGTCCGGCGGGCATGCCGTTGCGAGGGGCGGCGTCTGACACGGACGAGCCAGACATTTACTTCGTGGACTTTCCATTGAAGCCAGGTGAGAATTCTATCCAACTGATCTACCGCGTGCCTCACACGGACGGAGGTCCGTATCGAGGGCGCGTACTGTATGATGGGCTAGCCACAACTGTGGTCGTGCCACCAGGAGTCAGTGTAGAAGGGGAGGGGTTGATACCTCGTCCCCCGGAGCCGAAAACGCAAGCTCCAGCCTTTGGGATTCCTGCGACGAGAGAGTTCGAGATTTCCATTTCCGGGCAAGGTCGCCTGCGACGGTCGGGACCTACGGGAGCGCCGGATTCACCCGGGATCGAGGTTGCTCCGGCGCCCATCGCACAAGAGCTTACCTGGGTGTTGACTATAACCGGCGCGATCCTAGCGATTGGCTTCTTCCGACTTTTCGGTTCGAAGATGCGTTCCGCGTCACCCGGCGGGGGCCCGCAAGTCGGAAAGGACGGGGCAGTCGCGAAAGGCAAGTATGGCCCGGCCAGGAAAGCTTCGCGATCGGGTCGCCGAAAACGATGAGTGATCCGGTTATTTCCCTCCAGGGCGTCTGGAAGTACTTTGGCGATTTCCCCGCCGTCCGTGACGTTAGCTTCAACGTTTCCCCGGGGTCGGTTCTCGCTTTGCTTGGACGCAATGGGGCAGGGAAGACCACCGTGCTCCGCATGATGGCCGGGCTGCTGCGGGCCTCGCGCGGGCAGATTCAAGTGAACCCGTTTGACGGCCCAGAAGCGAATGGGCGCGCGTCGATTGGCATGGTGGGTCACGGCGAATGGATCTATAACGATCTGACGGCGGAAGAAAACCTGGAGTTCTTCGCGCGACTTTATCGGGTAAAGGACGCCCCGCGAAAAATCGACCACTGGCTCGAAACGACCGGCCTGGAACGCTTCCGGCGCTCTCGAGCGGCCGAGTTTTCTCGTGGCATGCGCCAGCGCCTGGCGATCGCGCGAGCGTTTCTCCACGAGCCGAACGTTGTGTTGCTCGATGAGCCGTGGACCGCCTTGGACGATCGCGCTACGGCGTTGTTAACGTCGTTGGTGGTTGATAACCAAAAGCATGGCCGCACGGTTGTGATCTGTTCTCACCAGTTGCGGGAAGCCCTTGAAGTCGCGACCGACGTAGTAGTGCTCGATCGCGGCCGGGTCGTCTTTCAGGGCCCCAATAACGAACAACTCAAATCCTCGCCAAGTGAGTTTTACGAGAAAATCTCGTGACTGAATTTTTCGGACAGGCTTTGACGATTGCCGGCAAGGACCTGCGAAGCGAACTCCGAAACAAGGAGGTCATGAATGCGGCGTTGTCGTTCACCGTCACCGTCCTGCTGTTGTTCAGCTTTGCCTTCGAGCGGTTGTTCGACACCGACGTCCGGGAGATATCCGGGGGCCTGCTGTGGATTGTTTATTTGTTTGCCGGCATCCTTATCCTGAATCGCAGTTTCGCGCGTGAGGTGGCAGGTGATTGCTTGGATGCGTTGGTGGCCTCTCCCGTTTCTGGGGGGTCCCTTTTTCTCGGGAAAGCACTGGCGAACAGCATACTCTTGCTGGTTCTAGAGTGTATTTCGCTACCGATTTTCGGAATTTTCTACAATGTCAACGTGAGTAACGTCCTGGGTCCGCTGTTGCTGGTTTTCGTCTTGGGTACCTGGGGATTGACCGTTGTCGGCACGATTTTCAGCGCGCTGACCGCCAATAATCGCCTTCGAGAACTGATGCTGCCTCTCCTGGTTTTCCCGATCACTCTGCCGGTGCTGATGGCCTGCGTGGAGCTGACTTCACTGATTCTCACCGGGCAGCCGTTCGGGGAATCGATCATTTGGCTGAAACTGCTCTTCGGATTCGGCCTGATCTTCTCGCTCCTCGGTGCTGTTTTACTTGAGGTTGTCCTTCTCGGGTAACCGCGATATGACGGCAAGTTGCGGTTCCGATTCGACTTTGGCGAGTAGGGTGTGGTACGGGCCCTGGGAGAGAGAATCTGGGATCGGCTGGTGAGACCTCAAAACCCACGGGGGCGGGGCAGTGTTGTTAGCAGGGCAAAGACCGCAACCCACCCATTGGCGTTAACACATCACTGCTGTCCGGTTAAAAGTCGAATAGAATCAATTGGTTGGGGTCATAGGGGGATTCGTTTGGGGAGTCGGATGGCTGGAGTGCCTGTAAAAGGGGCATTTTTTCGAATTGCGTAACGCTGAGAATCTGTAGAATCTGGTAAAGACTCGCTTCCAGCCCGAGGCGTTTCCGGACGATGGCGATGAGCACGTAAATCGAGACAGCGATCCAGATCTGCGTCTTGACGGCGTTCTCGCTGGTGCCGTAAAACGAGTTGATTCGCAGATGTTGCTTGATCCACTTGAAGAACAACTCAATCTGCCAACGCGACTTGTAGATGTGGGCGATGGTCAGCGCCGGGAGCGCGAAGTTGTTGGTCAGAAACTTCAGCCGCTTGTTCGTCCGGGCGTCGAAGTAACTGACCCTCCGCAACGGGTCGGGATAGGCTTGGGCCGATTCGATGGCAGCCAGTATGACGGTCTGATCCGAGCGCAAGCCCGTGGATTTGTCGACGGGATGCGAGTAGCGCCGTTGGAGCAAGATGTTCTTCTTGGTTCGCACGACGAAGAACGACGAGCAGAGAGTGAACACGAAGAGGCGTTCGAAATCGACGTAGGCCCGATCCATGACGTAGAACGCGCCGGCCTCCGGGCCGATCTCGTCGAGGATGTTGATGTCGTGCACTTTGCCTCCAGTAATGCGGATGAACGTGGGAATATTGCCGTGCAGATCCAGCAGCGTGTGCATCTTCACGGCGGCTTTTTGCTTGCGGAATCTCGCCCACGGAAACAGCGACAGGCAGAGGTCGATTGTTGTCGAGTCGAGAGCGTACAGAGTCTGGTCCAAGTCCACACCGATCGGGTCGTGGGCATATAACGGCCGTGCCATGCCAATCAAGACCTGCGCGAAGTCCGCGTAGATCCGCCAGTCGCGCGACTCGTTCGCGTCGGCCAGTGTCGAGCGCGCTACCCTGCCGCGGAATCCCATGTGGTAGAGTTTGCCGTGCATCGAACGCAGGCACGTCTCGATGTCGCGGAGGCTTGCCCGATAGGTCAGCTGGGCGAATGCCATCGCAAGAAACTGATCCCAGCAGGAGAAACTTTTCAGATAGGAATCGCCGCGGTAGCGCGATACACATTTCTGAAACTCTTTGCTCGGTAGGTGCTCGATCAGTTGGGAGAAAACCGTACGGCCAAGGTTCATCCCTCATTGTGCCGCGTCCGGATGCTCCGTTCAGGCGACCATTTGCGGCCTCGGGATTTCAAATCGTTCCCGGGCAAAACAGGCCATAAGACATTGAACGGTCGAGACTTACCGTCCGATGGCGCGACTTTCCCCGGACAGCACTGTTAACACATGTGTGCCGACATCCGCCGGAGGCAATCAGTGGACGAGTTCAACCAGGCCCCGCTTCTTCCGGTGTCGATTGCCGCTTCGCCGGACTTCCGTAGCTAAACGGGTCAATTTCGCCCGTTGGGGACGACCAAGATCGACCTTCGGCCGCGACTGATTCCCATTGGCAAACGCGTTCTCAATGGACTCAAGCAGTTGGTGATCAGGTGACTCGATGGCCTTTTCCAGTGCCTCAATTACCGTATCGAGCCACTTCTTTTTCGCATGTAGCTCAGTGAGCACCCGGTCTAGATCTACGTGGCGTTTAGGTTTTGGCACGTTACCGCCCCCTTGTTTGCGAGCCTCATTTCCCAGCGATGGCATCGTGTTACGGCAGATTCGGCTAAAGCTGAACGTGAGTGATCGCCTGAACCGAAACTAGCCTTAAAAACCGAAGAATCTTTGGTGAACATCGGGTAGCGTCGAATTGATTTTCGGTTCATCGCTGTGTTCCGTTGGGTTATTTCAGAAGCCTAAGTTACCACGAGCTCGGCATCGTCTGTATAAAGGTAACGTTAAACTTGGGTTGGAAACCGATAAATATTCGGTATATTCGGTATATAGGTCAACGGTAGAAGCGTCAGCGGGAGCGGGCCGCAATTACCGCCCGCAACAATGGCTTCGGTATGCGGCTGTTCTTCACTGAACTAACCTCGGTAGTGACGTTTCCGCGACAGCAGTTCGACCGCCACCGGATCGCTGGAAGAGAACGCTCCACGCGTTTCGAGTAAGTCAGCTTCTCCTAGGCGCGGAAACTACACTTCAGCTGCTCGAGCCCCATCTGCCCATCAGCGCGCGTTCAAGTAGCGCCGGCGTATGCAACCCGTAGCATTCGGCGTTCATTTCATAAGTCAAAACCACGGTACGCGATAGAATGGAGATATGAAGGCGCCATTCGGCGACGCCGATCGAACCGCGGTGGTGGAGGGCGTGAACCTTCACCTCGCCCATCCCGACAAAATCCCTGTGCGCTGGGTAGGGCAGGACGAGCTGATGCACCAGTTGCACGCGGCCTGGCTGACGATTCACGAGCACGACGTGCCGATGACGCCTCGTTTGCTCGGCAAGCCCGGTGTTGGCAAAACGACGCTGGCTTATGCCGCGGCCAAAAGCCTAGGCCGCGAAGTCTACATCACCCAGGCCACGCTCGACACCCGTCCAGAGGATCTGCTGATTACGCCCGTCATTGAAGGCGAAGGCCGCCTGCGCTATGTCGCCTCCCCCCTGGTGACAGCTATGCTCCGCGGCGGGGTTTCGATCCTCGACGAGGGCAACCGGATGAGTGAGAAAAGCTGGGGGTCGTTGGCTCCTCTACTCGACGACAGGCGTTACGTTGAGTCGATTGTCGCCGGCGTTAAGATTCACGCCAGCCCCGACTTTCGTATGGTCGCCACCATGAATGACGACGCTTCCACCTTCGAGCTGCCCGAATACATCCACTCCCGCCTGCAGCCACAAATCGTCATTGACTTCCCCCAACGTGACGAAGAGCGCCAAATCTTGAAAGAGAATCTGCCCTTTGCCGACGATGAAGTGCTCGATTACGTCACCGATTTCCTGCAGGCGTCTCACGCGGCCGACGAACGTTACACGGCGCGTGACGGCATCAACATCGGACGCTTTGGGATGAAGCTGAGCGCAAACAGCAACAAGCCCGAAAAGACCAAAGCTCTCGAAACCGCCATCGTTCAGACCTTGGGCCGCGAGGCGTTACGCTATGTCTCCCGGGGCTGACTCAGCCTCTGTACGGCGCGGGAATATCCGCTATTTCCCCGTCGTGCCCGGCCGCATGGAGTTCGCCGAACACCTGCGCCGAGGATTGCTCGAGGAAAAACCAAAGCTCGTGGCGGTGGAGCTCCCCGTGACCCTCGAGGCGCCCTTCCAGCGGGCGGTTGACCGGCTCCCGGAACTTTCCGTCATCATCTACGAGGAAGAGAATAAGAAGGACCGCGCTATCTACCTGCCGGTCGAGGTCACCGACCCCTTTGTGGAAGCGTTGCGAACGGCTCGCGAAATCGGAGCGCAGATCGCTTTTCTCGATCCCGACATCAGTGTGCGGCCCCACGTGGGCGAGCTCTATCCCGACCCCTACGCGGTCACGCGCCTGGGGCTGGCACGCTACATCGATTGCTACCGGGTCTGCCGCACTACGCGGGTGGGGGATTGGACCGTCCACGCCCAGGGGTTGGCCTCGAAGCTCCAGGGCCTTGATCCAAGCACCCCCACCTGGGCCGTTGTCTCATTGAACCTGTTCGACCCGTTGCTCGACGCCATGGAACACCCTCAGGTTCAGCCATTGCGCAAAGTCCGCCGCCGAGGGATTCAGGTGCTCAACTTACACCCCGAGTGTTTGCCGGAGGTGCTGACTGACTTTCCGTTTCTACAAGCGGTGTATGAAACCCGGCGAAATGGCGAAGCGCCGCCTCTGCCGCCTGACCCCACGACGAGGAGCGTGCGGGGTTTCTCGGTGATCGACGCCCCAAAGGAGGATCCCGGCCTGGCGGCGATCCGGCGCGGGGCTCGAAACCCGCTCGAGCGCCAGCGCTTACATTTTCAACTCTTCGCTGAGACCGAACGCCAATACGAGAAGAATACCGGTGACACGGTCACCCCCTGGCAGCGGCGTCTTTGGTCCCGCTACAGCCGCAACTTGGCGCTCATCCAACACCAGCTCGTAGGAGGGCTCTTTGATCTGACTACAGCGGCTCGCTCGGTGGTCGACGACAATTTCGGCTGGGAGATGTGGGAGACGGGAAGCTCCTACCCGGAACAGAAGATCAAGACGGACTTGGCCACCGTGAAGGTTTCGGGTGAACAATTGTGGTTGAATACCCGTCGCATCCATCTACGCCGCCGGCTTCCTAGAAAGAAGACGCGGCGACGTCCGATGGGTCTGAAAGGCCGCAAGAAAGAGCGCTTTCCCGGTGAATGGCAGCTGCATTGGAAGGGCAGTTCTATCTGCTCCTATCCACCTGAAGATCTGGTCATCGAGAACTATGGCCTGTTCCTCAAGAAGAAGGGCAAGGGCGTTCTTTCCGAGGAACGCTCCCACAGCGAGCCGTTCACCACGTCATTGCTGGATGGCATTGACCTTCGGGAAACCTTGCGCAACTGGCACGAAAAGAAGATCTACGTTCGCTCCCAACAACGCGTCTCGGGAGAGGTCGGCGCCGTCGTGCTTATCTTCGACGAAGACCGCGACAACCGTTATCCCTATTGCCTGACTTGGTTGGGCGAGCACCAGAATGAGTCCGACATGGCTTTCTATGCCACCGACCCCTTCGAGCATGCGGTTGGTCCCGGCATCGGGCGCGCTGAATATGGCGGCTTGTTGCTTACGCTGCCTTCTCAACGATTGATGGACGTCTGGACGGACCTCGACTACGCCTTCGCCAGGAGCAAGCCGGAACGATTGTTGATGGCCGCGCTCGACTATTCGATCGATCGATTCGTCGTGTACGTTGCAAGCCGCCCGCCCCGATCGATCTTTCGTACGATCGCTGGGCGTTTGGGGCGAAAGATCGTCTACGTTCCCCTCGGTCAGCTTTCTCCTGTGGCGTTGAAGAAGATCCGCGTGATGCATGTGCTCGATAGTCACGACACACGCGCTATCGCCAAAGACTACGTTTGGTAGCGAACGTTTGGCACATTGCCTGCTGCGACCGTGAGAGGGTAGTTCCAATCGCACTTGGGCGGAGGAGTTTTGCTCGAATCTGGGCGCGGTTTGGTACCGTGAGTGTTAGGTTACGGTCGCCCCTACTCTGCTGCGCCGGAGAGGCTTCGTAGATGCTTATCAGACGCAGGCCTGATTCGATTACGTTGAGATCCCCCGGGACGACCACCGCCCGCGAGCTGGTTCTCTTTCTGTGCGGGGTCCTGCTGCTTGCGGTACCGAGTCGACTGCCCGCCCAGCCAACAGCCGAGCAGATCGAGTTCTTCGAGTCGACGATACGTCCGCTCCTAGCGGAGCACTGCTACCAGTGTCATAGCCGGAAAGCGAATCCCGTCTTTGCCGAATTGCGGCTCGACAGCCGTTCGGATCTCGAGAAGGGGTCGGATTCGGGACCTGTCGTTGTTCCAGGCAAGCCGGAGGAGAGCCGGCTGGTCGAAGTAGTGCGAGGGACCGGCACGCTTCAGATGCCGCCGACAGGCAAGCTGTCCGAGGACAGAATTGCGGCCTTGGCCAAGTGGGTTGAGATGGGAGCTCCTTGGCCCGACGAGAAGGGACCTCTCAGGGCTAAGCCGGACGCCGAGTTCGATCTCGAAGCTCGCAAACGCGAACACTGGGCTTGGCACCCTGTCCAGGCGGTCGCACCCCCGAGAGTGGAAAACGATGCCTGGGGCCGGAATGAGATTGACGCTTTCATTCTGGCTAAGCTCGAAGGAAAGGGACTCCAACCCGCGAAACAGGCTGCTCCCGAAACGCTCCTGCGGCGAATTTACTTTGACTTGATTGGACTGCCTCCTTCGCCGGAAGACGTCGAAGCGTTCATCGCCAATCCGTCCCGGAGTGCGTACGAGGCGGTCGTAGACCGGCTGCTGGCGTCAGAGCATTTCGGCGAACGCTGGGCCCGCCACTGGATGGACCTGATGCGCTACAGCGAGTCGCACGGGATGGAAGGGGACCCGGATGTCCCTGAAGCGTGGCAGTATCGCGACTACTTGATTCGCGCCTTCAACGCCGATCTACCCTACGACCAGTTCGTACGCGAGCATCTCGCCGGCGACCTTCTAGAAACCCCTCGCTACAATCGGCGCGACGGGATCAACGAGTCGATCGTCGGACTGGCCCACTTGCGAATGGTGGAGCACGCCTACCTCCCCTTGGACCCGCTGGAGGACCGCGTCAAATACACGGACAACCAGATCGACGTTTTTTCGAAGACCTTTCAAGGTTTGACCGTATCTTGTGCACGCTGCCACGATCACAAATTCGACGCTATCAGCCAAAAAGACTTCTATGCGCTGTTCGGAATCCTCGGGGGTGGTAGGCCGGCGCAGATATCGATCGACACCCCGCAGCGGCAAAGCACACACCTTGAACGTCTTGCTGAGCTGAAGGGCCAGATCAAAGAGGGCCTGGTCGAAGTGTGGCTCGAGGCGGCAAAGAGTCTACCTCAGACGCTACTCTCCGGTGAGTGGGCACACCGAGTGCCGGACGAGACATATTGCGATGACCAGAGTCCCTTGCATGCCTGGTTCACGCTCTCTGAGGCGGAGGGTGAACAGTTCAGAACGGGTTGGGACGCACTTGCAACTTATTGGGACAAGGAGTTGGAGAGCCGCCGATCGTTCAACGCCGAAGGAAACAAGAGCGTCTGGAACCTTGAACCCGACAGTTATCCGGATTGGCTACGCCAGGGTCCTGGCTTGCGCACCCGGCCTTCAGCGGGTGGAGAATTCTCCATTCTCCACGAAGGCGAGCGAATCATCAGTGGAATCTATCCCGCCGGGGTGTATACCCATCTTCTCAGCCGGAAGCACAGGGGCGTTCTCTCGTCGCCGCGATTCACCGTCGATAGCGACTATGTCAGCTTTCGGATCTTAGGTGGGAACTTCAGCTTCGCCCGACTGATTGTAGAAAACTACCCTCTCCCCCGAGGCATCATCTACGACTTCAGATTCAGCCCCAAACAGGACCAGATGCAGTGGGTGGGTTGGGACGTCAGTTATTGGAAGGGGTCTAGCGCCTACCTCGAGTTTGCCACTCTCGACGATCTGACGAATTTTGAACTGGATCCGTTCGACAAAGTAAGGGATCCGAAGCCCGATCCCCGGCGCGACGGACGGTCTTACTTTGGCGTAAGCCAAGTAGTTTTCCACGACGGAAAGCAACCGCCCGTCGAAGAAATCTTACCTGTTCACCATCTGCTTGTGGGAAAGGCGCCTGCGGGTCCGAAAGAGCTTGCTGCTCGGATCGGCCTTCGGTTGCAGGAGGCGATTGGGTCGTGGCGGGACGGCAGGCTCACCGACCAAGAAGCTGGGTTTCTAGACGATCTTGTTCGCAAAGGCCTGCTGCCGAACTCACTCGGGGAGCTTGCTTCCGTGCAGCCACTGGTCGCCGAGTATCGGAAACTGGAGGCCGAAATCCCCGTATCCCGCCGCGCCCCAGGGCTGATGGAAGAAATCACCGCGGATCAACCGCTCTTGGTTCGCGGGAACCATAAGAACCCTGGCGATCCCGTGCCACGTCGATACCTGGAAGCGCTTAACGGCAAGCCTTACGACGACCCCCGAAACGTTCGCCTGCGCCTAGCGGAAGAAGTGGCGAGTCCCCGAAACCCTCTGACCGCCCGGGTGATGGTCAATCGGATCTGGCACCACGTGTTTGGGCGGGGGATTGTCGAGACGGTGGACAACTTCGGAAAGCAGGGGCGAAGGCCGACGCACCCCGCGTTGCTGGACTATCTCGCCGGCAGGTTTGTGGACAGCGGCTGGTCGATAAAGGACTTGATTCGGTCAGTGGCGATTTCGCGGACATACCAAATGAGCAGCCGGCCCTCAAAGACGGCTCGACGGATCGACCCTTCGAACCGCTGGTTGCAGCACGCCAATGTGCGCCGGCTCGGGGCCGAGGCGATTCGCGACTCGATCCTGGCAGTGTCCGGGCACCTTGACACGACCATGTATGGGCCCTCGATCCCCGTCTACTATGCGCGCGAAACCGGAAAGGCGCTCCTCGACAGGCCGAAGGGACCTCTCGACGGGAACGGGAGGCGGAGCGTCTATCTCGAAGTGCGGCGCAACATTCACAATCCCTTCCTCGAAGTTTTTGACGCCCCGAAACCATCTACCACCCGGGGAAAGCGGGACATCACGAATGTTCCCGCCCAGTCGTTGACTCTCATGAACGATCCCTTCGTCATCGAACAATCGGCGCATTGGGCGAAGCGACTGGTGGCCCAGGGAAGGGCGTCATCCCGCGAGCGGATCGGGCGGATGTTTCTGGAAGCGCTGGGGCGGAGACCGTCGGCTGTCGAAGTGCGAAAATCGAAGAGGTTCTTGGCCGGTCTCCGAAAACAGCATCAGCTCGCCGCGGGGGACTGGCGAAACCAACCCCGGATCTGGCAAGATTTGGCTCAGGCGATGTTCAATTTGAAAGAATTTATCTACCTTCAGTGAGAATGGCCATGAACCACCTCCGGAACAACCCCCACCAGGCGAGGATGCGCGGGATGAGCCGCCGCGAAATCCTGGAGCGCTGCTCGCTCGGTTTCGGCATGGCCGCCCTGGCCGGCGTGCTGGCGGACGACGATGCCTACGCGGGAGCGACGGACTCCCCGGACAGCCCCCTGGCCTTGCAGGCCCCCCACTTCGCGCCGAAGGTAAAGCACGTCATCCTTTGTTACATGGCCGGAGGGGTTTCCCAGGTTGACTCCTTCGATCCCAAGCCCAGGCTGACGAAAGAACATGGCCGACCGCCGCCTATGAAGGTCGAGAAGACCATGTTCAACCAAAACGGGACGCTGCTGAAAAGCCCCTGGGAGTTCAAGCACTACGGCGAAAGCGGTATCCCCATCAGCGATCTGTTCCCTCACATCGGATCGTGCGCGGACGAGTTGGCGGTGATCCGTTCGATGACGGCCAAATTCACCGCACACGCCCAGGCGAACGTTTTCTTCCATACCGGCCAACCCTTCAACGGCCTTCCCAGCCTCGGCGCTTGGACGACTTACGGTTTGGGGAGCGAAACCAGAGACCTGCCCGGATACGTTGTCCTTGGCGGGGGCGGAATTCCCGTCGGGGGAATCAACATGTTTGGCAACGGCTTTCTCCCGGCCGTGCACCAAGCGTCTGTGATTTACCCTGGCCGCTCGGAGCCGCTCAATAACATCCGGCCGAAGGAACCGGATTCGATTCAGCGCCGGCGCCTGAGTTTCATCGACGACATCGACCGCGGCTTTCTCGAAGCGGTCGATCATCACGCCCCCGTCGAGGCGGCCATCCGAAATTACGAGACGGCCTATCGGATGCAGGCGGCCGTTCCCGAATTGGTTGACCTAAGCGGGGAGACCGAGGCAACGAAAAAGCTCTATGGCCTCGATAGCGACATCCCCCAAAAACTACAGTATGCCCAGCAATGTTTACTGGCCCGGCGGCTGGTCGAAAGAGGCGTACGTTTCGTCGAGCTGACCGTGCGGCACACCAAAGACGTGGCCACGAACATCGGCAGTCCTTGGGATCAGCACAACAAGCTCAAAGAAGGGCATGAAGTCAACGCATGGCAGGTCGATCAGCCGATCGCGGGTCTGATCAAGGATCTCAAGGCGCGCGGCTTGCTCGACGAGACGTTGATCGTCTGGTCGGGCGAGTTCGGCCGTACCCCGTTTGTGCAGCGCATCGACGGACGCGACCATAACCCATTCGGCTTCAGCCTGTGGCTGGCCGGAGGGGGGATCAAGGGCGGCACAATTTACGGCGCGACCGACGAGTACGGCTATCACGCGGTCGAGAACGTCCTCACTCTCCACGACCTGCACGCGACAATCCTGCATTTGCTCGGGCTCGACCACGAGCGGTTGACCTACCACTTCGGAGGCCGCGACTTCCGCCTGACCGACGTTCACGGGAAGGTCATCCAAGAGGTTTTGGTTTAGGTTCTATTCCGGGGAAGCTGAAAGCGGCAGGCCAGGACCTCGAAGTTAATCGCTTCCGAAGACCTACAGCCTGCGAACCTCCGACCGTCATCGCCACTCGTTGCAACGAGTGTGTTTTGTACAATGCAAGCAGAGTCTCACGACTAAAGTGTAGGGCGGCCCCGCGCGCCAGCCGAGGATCATTGGCGAACCGGTTTTGCGTGACGCTGAAGGCGTTGTAAGAAAACGCAGCCACTGACTCGTCGCCTGGAGTAGGCACTGGAGATGAGGGCACGAAATCAACCGCGTTTCTTGCTGGCTTTGGTGATTCTCCTGGCGCAAGCCGCTGTTTACGGTCAGTCATCACTCTCCTCCGCACCGTCTGAGCCACCTAAGGCGGACGTGCCTTACCTCATCCACGCCAACAACCTGATAGAAACTGAACAGTCGGAGGCCGTCGAGCAGAGCAGTAAGAAAGAACAGACCTACTACGTCCCCGGCGCCACGTCTGGAGTCGTAACACCGATGGCAGGCCCGGAGTTCTTGCTGAAAGTAGAGAACCTCGACCCTGATCGCTTGAAGCTCTACCGCTTCGAGTCGCGAAACGGCCGACGCGAGATTCTGATTCGCAAGAAGAAGAAGATCGTGGCCAAAGCCCGCTACACCTCGACTACCAGTGTCTCTCCCGGCGTCTTCCGAATCCGCACCGACCAGTTCCTGGAAAACGGTGAGTACTGCCTGACTCCGAGTGGATCCGACGTGGTCTTTTGTTTCACAGTGCATTAGGCTACCCGGCCTCACCGAGTATTCGCCCCAGGAATCACGAACGGTCCGGCTTCGTACCACACCCGCGTGAATCCTTCCGTTCCGACAGTGACACGGTAGTATAGAATCCAAGTCTTAACGGTGATTTCGGTTTTGACGAAGGAGTCTCCCCATGCTCGAAAGAATCACAGCACCCGGTGGGCCCGCGCCCCTCGGTCCCTACTCGCATGCCGTCAGAGCAGGTGATCTCGTGTTCGTTTCCGGACAAGCCGCTCTGAACCCCGAGACAAATCAGCTCGAGGCCGGCGCGGTGGAGGCCCAGACCCGTCGCGTCCTCGAGAATATCCGCACTATCCTCCAAGCAGCCGGGGCGGATCTGATCGACGTCGTCAGGTGCTGTGTTTTTCTAGCGGACATCCAGGAGTTCTCCGAAATGAACGGAGTCTATGCCGAGTACTTCGGCGACGCGAAGCCCGCGCGTACTACGGCTGAGGTCCGACTGCCCCACAAGGACATGAAAGTCCTTATCGACTGTGTCGCCTATAAGCCGGTGTCGTGAATCCCCGCTCTCCCGGAACGCTATTCACCGATCCCCCCAAGCGCATTGCCGCTAGAATGTTAAGGAAAGCTTGCCTCCTCAGACGCCGAAGTGCCTGCTCGCTGCGCGTGAGGGACGCAAACGGCCGATCAATTGACCACTATCACGGTGCAGAAGCAAAATAACAAGTTTCGAGACATCGAAGGCGAGCTCAGCGCGCGCGGGCTTCGCTTCGGCCTAGTCGTCAGTCGCTTCAACAGCTTCATTACCGAGCGGCTGTTGGGCGGTGCCATGAACGCGCTCGAGCGAACAGGCGCCGGCGGGGATGCCATCGACGTCGTTCGTGTTCCCGGATCGCTGGAAATACCCGTCGCGGCGCGGGAGATGGGACGTAGCGGCCGCTATGACGCTATTATTTGCCTGGGAGCGGTTATCCGAGGTGAAACGGCTCACTTTGACTACGTGGCGGCAGAAGCCGCGAGAGGCATCTCGGACGTGGGGCGTGAGACGGGCGTACCTACCATCTTCGGCGTCTTGACCTGCGATACACTCGAGCAGGCCATTGACCGTGCCGGCGCCAAAGGCGGCAACAAAGGCTTCGAGGCGGGCTTGGCCGCCCTCGAGATGGCAACCTTGATGAAGGAGTTGCGCAACACCGCGACCCCCGCAGACAACTAGCATGCCCTCGCGACATCGCTCTCGAGAAAGAGCCTTACAATTGCTCTTTCAATGGGACCTCAACCGAGCCTCGACCGAACAGATTAAGCAGGGCTATTGGGAAAGTCTTTCTCCGGACAGCCCGCCGGAAGGCGACCCCTTCGCTGAGCGACTTTTTCAAGGTGTCGCCGCGCGTGCTGACGAAATCGACACGTTGATCCGCGAACATGCCTCGAACTGGAAGCTCGAGCGCATGTCCACCGTTGATCGCAACATCCTTAGGACAGCCATTCTTGAGATGCTGGACGAAACTGCCGCCCCGGCTGTGATCATCAATGAAGCCATCGAGATCGCACGACGTTTTTCCGGAGACGAGTCCGGTTCCTTCATTAACGGTATTCTGGATGCGGTTCGACAGTCTTTGGTGACAGCCAAGGCTCCGTCAGCGCAAGGGTAGTCGCCTTTCGCCCCTAGGGGCCCTCCCGTTTTTCGCCGAACCCCGTTTCTACCACGGGCCAGGGGCGAGACGTGTCGGACCGAACGAGCCTACTGGACGGCACCCACCTGCGCTGCGTTGGGGTCAAGTTTAATCTCTCCAAAAGCGCTCTCGTATTGGGCAATGTTCTGGTGTAAGACACCCAGCAGAGCTTTGGCCTGCTGCGGGCTGAGATAGATCCCCTGAAAGCTCCTTATTTCGACGGCTTCTTGTGACTTTTGGTGGATCGTGCCGAACTGCAGGAAGAAGTCCCAGACGTTCACCCGGATCTGGACGCTGTTGGAGTAGCTTTCGCGGTAGTCGGGTCCACTGGTCAGATTCACCTTCGGCTGTTTGGTTTGCTCGTTCATGGCTATTCATGCTGACGCAGGTCGAGGGGTGGCGTCAACGGTCCCGGAAACGAGGACCCGACGGGCGACGGCTTAGCCTCTGCGAGACGAGCTGCGTACCTCGGCGTTCGCCAATCCACGTCCACATTGATAAAGCCGTGCTTGCGTCCTCCCAGCCGGCGGACGGAAGGCCCCCGCCATCAGGGCCTCGGCGCCCACCGAGTCTACAATGGGGTTTCTGTGCTAACTGGCATGCCAACATCTGATAGCCAGCCTCACCAACCTACCGCCGAACTTTCATGGCGAGCGGTCATTCTGGGACTCATCATCGGGCTGGTGATGACGGCTGCGAATACCTACCTCGGCCTCTACGCCGGCATGACAGTGTCAGCGAGCATCCCGGCGGCAATCGTCTCCATGGGAGTTCTGCGAGGCCTACTGCGTCGAGGCACGATTCTAGAGAACAACATTGTGCAAACGATATCGTCGGCAGGCGAATCTGTCGCGGCGGGCATCATCTTCACAGTACCGGCGCTTGTGATCGCTCAAGTGTGGACTGGCTTCCCATACTGGGAGGTCACGATGATCGGTCTGCTCGGAGGTGTGTTGGGCGTATTGTTCATGATCCCGCTTCGAAGAACGTTGATCGTAGAAGACAAGGAGTTGATCTACCCCGAGGGCGTCGCCTGTGCCCAGGTTCTCGAAGCGGGCCAGCAAGGCGGCCGGTCGTTGAACGAAATCGTGGGTGCCCTGGTGGGGGGAGTACTGTTCAAGTCCCTTATCGGAGTGGTCGGCCTATTCCGCGGAGTCGTGGAGGGAGCTCTCCGCGTCGGCGGAACGCTCTTCTACTTCGGTACGGACATCTCCGTGGCTCTGCTCGGCGTCGGCGTCATCGTCGGGCTGGAGATCGGCGCACTCGTTTTCATAGGTGGGGCAATCGGCTGGGTGGTTTCGATCCCGCTTTACTATCTCTCGAATCCCCTTCCTGAAGGCGTTGCCCTTGACGCGGCGTGGGACGCTTGGAGCGGGCACATCCGCTACATTGGCGTGGGAGCGATGATCGTCGGCGGCCTGTGGTCCATGTTCAGCGTGAGGCAAGGAATCGCAAAAGGAATCCGGGAAGCGGTTCGCGGCTTCGGAAGGCGAGCGGGCGCCCCGAAACAACGCACTGAAGAAGATCTCCCCACCTCCCGGACGTTCGTCATCTTGGTCTTGGCCGCGATCGGGACGATCATTCTCTACCGTGTCATCACCGGATCCATTGGTGTCGCAATCACGGCAGGCATCGTGATGGTCATCGCCTCGTTCTTCTTTGTTGCCGTCTCGAGCTACATCGTCGGACTGGTGGGCAGCTCCAACAACCCAATCTCGGGGATGACCATCTGTGCGCTGATCTTCTCATCCGTCGTGTTGTTGCTGTTTGGAATGACCGGAACAGCGGGGATGCTGGGCGCGCTGGGCGTTGCGGGCGTTGTCTGCTGTGCGGCTGCTACCGCCGGCGACACCTCGCAGGACCTCAAGACGGGCTTTCTCGTAAAGGCAACTCCTTGGAAGCAGCAAGTTTCGCAATTCATCGGGATCTTGATTCCCGCCTTTATCATTGCGCCGGTCTTATCCCTGCTTCACGAAGGCTACGGCATAGGCACCGGCAGCGAACAGGCCTTGAGAGCGCCCCAGGCAACCTTATTCGCAAGCATCGCTAAAGCCCTATTCGAAGACACGGGACTGCCGTGGACCATGGTTAGCATCGGCGTGGCGGTTGCCGTGGGATTGATCGCCCTCGACCAGTCACTCAAGAGAGCCGGTAGTCGCTTCCGGACCCATGTCATGCCGGTGGCCGTTGGGATCTACCTTCCGTTGAGCTTGTCTACGCCGATCTTCCTCGGCGGACTGCTGAGCTCCCTCTTGTTGAGAACAAGGTCGAGAATAGGAGCCGCGGCAGCGGAGGCTCGACGGCACACCGCCATTCTGATAAGCTCTGGCCTCATCGCCGGTGAGGCGATCGCCGGCATCCTGATCGCGGTCCCACGCACGGCGGGAGTGGAACTGCCGATACCGATCGTTGACAGTAGCTTGTTCACAATCGCTGCCTTCGGAGCCGTCATGGCCCTCGTCTACTACGCGTCCGTACGCCAGCCTCGCGCTGCGGCGGATCAACACACCGAGTAAGACCGGAGCGCGGGTATCGTCATCCCGGTTGCTACAATCATCCTTGGGCCTGTCGGACGGGCAGTCGCCGCGCCTGTTTCAGGCGGGGAGGAAAGTCCGGTCTCCGCAGGGCAGCGTGCCGGCTAACGGCCGGGGGGCCGCTCTCAAAGGGTGGCCCACGGAAAGTGCCACAGAAAACATACCGCCCCGGGGTTCCCCGGGGTAAGGGTGAAAAGGTGCGGTAAGAGCGCACCGCGTCGCGAGCAATCGCGACGGCAGGGCAAACCCCACGCGGAGCAAGACCAAATAGGGGACCAGCGGCGGCCCGCCGCGCCCACGGCTATCGGCTCTCCCTTCGGGGTCGGGCCGGCGACCGAAGTCCCGGGTAGGTCGCTTGAGTCAGGCAGCGATGCTCGACCTAGACGAATGACTGCCGCCCGGGCTCAGCCCGGGTACAGAAACCGGCTTATAGTTCGACAGGCCCTCCCCCGTCATGTCGCCCCGCCAGACCCTCGCTGTGGATGACCATCGCTCGGGAAGGAGCGTAGTCACCGCAACAGCCCCTACCGCTGCGTCGCACTCGGCCCACTCGCTCCGTCACGGCAAAAAACCACTCCCGAAAGAACAGCCTAGCGCCTGTCTAGAAGGCATCTCCAGCCTTCCACTCTTCCTCCTGACAAAGGCGGTCGGCCTGTTTCTCATCCTCTTACCGACCGTATTGCCCGCGTGGGGCGCCGACGAAGCTGCCCGGTCGGCCGAAGACCTGCTCCGCCGAACGGAAGCAACCTACACCGGCCTCAACAGCTTTCACTTCGCCGCCGAGGAAGTGACCGAAACGCGATCCGGGGATACCGAGCGCCGGATTTCCGCCAACTACGTGACCGCCCTTGACGCCAGGGGACGTTCGCGAGTCGAGATCCGTGACCAGTCGAAAAACGGTGTGGCCGTCTTCGATGGTGAATACCACTGGGTCTATCTACCCAGCGTCAATCAATTCACCCGGTCCCAATCGGGCCCGACGGGCGACTCCGTCATGGGACAGCACATCGTCGACGGAGTGGATCTCACGGAGTACGTCGAACGCTATGCCTGGAGATACCAAGGCCTCTCCCGCAACTTGGTTAGCGCAACCATCTTACGGCACGAGGCTCTGGACGGCGAAACTCGTGCAGGCACCTACACTGTCGTCGAAGCCCAATACAAACTCCCCGCTGGCGCCCCAGTGGGCGAAGCGACGCGAACTTTCTGGATTGATGAAAAAGGCTTTCTGATTGTTCGCGAAGTTTCACGTGCCACCGCCAAACCGCCAGGTCTCGAAAACCCAGTCGAGATCATCCAAACCATCTCGTTTACCACCGCGCAGGCCAACGAAGAATCGCGGGACTCGCTTTTCGTTTTCGTTCCTCCTGAAGACGCCGAGCAAGTGCAGACCTTCCGCCGTCGGGCACCGGGTCCCGCCACGTTTGTCGGAGAGCCCGCGCGGGACTTTAGCCTCCCGGATCTGAAAGGACGAACCTTCCGCCTCCGAGACCTGCGAGGCAAGATCGTTTTACTGGACTTTTGGGCCAGCTGGTGCACACCCTGCCGCATCGACCTTCCCCACATCGAAGCTCTACAACGCGAGCACAGTCGAGAGCAACTCATCGTGTTGGGGGTCAACAGCGAGTCGGCTCCCCTGGCACGCTCGTTTATGGAGCAGCAGGGCTACAGCTTTCCCTCTTTGGTTGACGAGGGTTACGAGGTTTTCACCAAATATCAGGCCACGTCCCTCCCGACGATCGTGATTGTGGACCGGGAAGGCAATATTTCCTCCTACCTCGTTGGGCTGCAGCGCGAAATCGACCTTCACCGAGCGCTCTCCAAGGCGGGCCTCCCGTAGCCGTCCCCACCTCCGCAAACCATTGATTGCAAGGTGGTTGTGAGAAATTTGGTTTGTTTTGTCATTTACTCTTGCGCGTCGCTAAAGGTTGCCGTCCGTGGTTTTCTCGTTCGGAGTAACGAACGGGTGGATAGGGCGAAAGGGAGCACCTGAGCCCGCCCAGATCCTCGCCTAGAAGTGCTTCTGTCCTTGGAGAAATGGGTTCGTTCGGGCGCGGCTTGATGGGGTGCGGCTCCTTTGGTATCGCGCGGAGCCGCCAAAACGGTTTGGGATCGATCCCTTTGTTCTGTGTGACGCGGTCGGTTGATCGGCTCACCGACGGAGGCCATGGGGAGGACTTATATCCCGGCCGGGGTGCGCCGGTCTGTCGCTCCCTGAAGGGCCGGCGCTTTTACGGGCCCAGAGTAACATGGCACGGGGAGGGTCAGATGGTGGGGGTAAGACGATCTTGTTGATGGCGCCCGAGTTAGAAATTTCAAACTGGTGTGACAGGGTTTCAGAGAGTGGTGGGAGGAGTTCGGGTCCTGGGGATCAGCCGTTGGCACGGCCGATTTTTGTCCCACCCCAAGCCCCGCTCGGTCGCCGGGAGCGGCCGAGCGCCGAAACGAACGAGCGGTGTGCGGGGGCGACCAGCCGTAAAACGGCCGGCCTAGCAACGGCACAAATAAGCCGCGTTGAACGCGGCTCAAACGTCGTGAGAGCCGCCTGGCGGCGGCTGGGACAAGCAGGAGTGTTTATCCCTACGGAGCTCGATCGATAATGGCCTGGCCGCCTTCACGTTGACCGCTCACTGGCGTTCGCGGCTCTGTTTCCTGCTGTCGCGTGGCCTTCGGATGAGCGAGTCCTGGAAAAGGCCGCAAGTCTCGGCGAAACGACCGCCGAGCCATGCGCTACCGGATCTGCCCATGAGCCAGAATGTCCTCCTTCGCCAATCTTGCCCGCGGCGGGCGCAGAACCAACCGTAACTCATTGATTGCAATAGGCGTGCTAGAAATTGGGTTTGTTTCGTATTTTCCCCCTGTGCCCCAGCGTGATGTCGTTCTTCGCGGTCTCCCTCGCCATCGCCGGTGGGTCAAGTACCTTCCTCGAACAGTGAAATGGCTTCGAGCCGGAAACCGTGCCCATCCGGCGGGCCCGCGCCCTGACGGGCGCGGCTCTTTCCGGTGCTCGACGCCGGCCTCCCTTCGCGATTCTTACCCCCGTCCAAGCGGGCTGAAAACAGCAGCGGCGCGGGCCAAAGACAGCGCAGGCGCGCTAGGAGTCCCGCCAAGAATCATATATGCCTCCGAGACCAATTTGATCCCGTATTCGGCCAGAAAAAGCCGCCGGACGGCGTCAAAAGATGGCCTAGGAGTGGGCTAGCGGGCGATTTTGATCACCTGGCGGTAGCTTGGCAGGCGAGTGGGGTGGCAATGGGAGTGTTCTGCCTGATGGTTAAGCCTTCTGAATTGTGAGACATAGAAGCGTTCCCAGCCGCCCAGGCTAAAGCCGGTGGCAGAAAGTGGCAAGAATACCAGGGTCATCCCTCCGAGATTCCGCTTTCCGGGCCCCGTACCAGAATAGGGGACGGATTGGGGGTTAGAAGGGCCCCAGGGGCCTAAGTCGTTGAGATAGCGAGGAGAAAAAATGTGAAAAGTCTGTGTGGAGCACGTGTCGCTAGCGGCGATCATCATCGACGGGACGATTTTCCAAGGCCAGCATCTGATCGTGGCGATCGGGATCGAGCGTAGTGGGCGCAAGCTGGTGCTGGGAGTACGGCAAGGGGCCACCGAAAACGCCACGGTGGTGCGGGCGTTGTTGGGCGAGTTGGCCGAGCGCGGGGTGGACTTCAACCAGCCGCGGCTGTACCTGGTGGATGGCAGCAAGGCGATCCGCGCGGCGATCTACAGCTACGCTGGCGAGGCCGCCTTCTTGCAGCGCTGCCAGGTGCACAAGATCCGCAACGTGTGCGAGCATTTGCCGCCACAGCAGCGCCCGGCGATGAAGTTCCGGATGCGGGCGGCGTACGGTAAGGACGAAGCGGCCGATGCGCGGCAAGCTCTCTACAAACTGCACGACGAGTTGAGGGAGGAGAATCCGAGCGCGGCGGGCAGCTTAGCCGAGGGCCTGGAGGAGACACTGGCGCTGTTGGAGTTGCGGGTGACGCCGAGGCTAGGGCAAGCGCTGGCGAGCACCAACGCAATCGAATCGGGATTTGCGATGGTACAGGAGATATGCCGGCAAGTGAAGCGCTGGCAAGGCAGTGACCATCGTTTGCGCTGGGTGGGCTCGGCGCTGTTGTATGCCGAGAGTCGCTGGAATCGGATTCGCGGCTATCGCCACTTACCGCTGCTCATCGCTGCCCTTGAGTCGGCTTATCGTCTGCGTTGTAACATCCAGGAGGCCTGTGCCGCCTGAATTAACCGGGGAGAGTCGCTCTCTTTCAACGGGAAAACGGACATCCTCACCGGGTTTTGAGGGGGTGCTGGAAAGTGTCCTTTCGACCTGATCTACCGTGCCAAAACCATGTTGTAGCGCAGTCCTAGCGAAAGGAAAACGCCTTCTAGCGAGAGGTTGGAGGTGTGGGCGAGGGGCCAGAAAGAGTGGGATCGGCCGTTAGCACGGCCGATTTCTTGCCCCACCCCAAGCCCCGCTCGGCCCTAGCAGCGGGCAAGCGTCGAGAGGAGTCTCGACGCGGCACACTGAGAGTGTGCGCCACAAAGGAATCGGGCCGCCGTCATATGTTGGCTGCGGATCACGAAATCGGCATCTGCGCGCCACGGCTTGTGCCAGCCTCCGAGGTGATTCGCGGTGTCGACCGCGGACTTCCGGGTCTGTGAAAAACCCCCGTACAGACACTCGTCACGGTGAAACGACGTTAATAGCAAAGAGGTTTCCAGGCTGCCGCTTTTTCGATCCGAAGTTTTTTCACAGCCCTTCCGTCCGCGGCTCCGCTTGTATTTTGCGGGAGGGCAATGACCTAGGAGGCTGAACGACGGGGAGCGGAAATGAAGAGAAAGGCCGCAGGTACTGGACCCAACGGCGGCCCAGGCCTGCGCTACAAAGAGTCAACGGCCGCGGATCTGGCGGGCGGCGCACCGATAGCGGTGGAGGGAAGCGAAATCCTGCCCGCCTAGATCCTCGCTACGGGACTACGGGACTGGGAGATGACGGATCAATTCACGACGCTTCACGGGGCGGCGAGCGTGAAGGTTTCCCGGATGCAGTCTCTTCCCCGCAGAGTCTCTTCAGCCAGAGTGCGGTTGGACTCCAGAACCAGGGCCACCGCCCTCCTTCAGGTTGGCTCTCGCTTCTTTGAGGGTGGCTCCCTGCGTATTGGCTCCGGGCAGCTCTTCGACGAACGCGATGTACCCCTCGGCCACCTTCTGATAAACGGCGGTTAGTTGCATGAGGCTCGGGACCCCTAATCCCCTCTGATAATATCTGTTCGGGCAGACCCTCCTTATGGCCGATCCAACGAACTCGGGCCGTCCCGTTTGCCCGCTTCCACCTTGTACGCTATGCTTTCGGTTGCCTAGCAGCCCATGGTAAAAGTAAACGTCTCGAAAAAACGGGTACAGCCAGCCAATTCGCTTCAGGCTAAGTGCTTTGTTTCGAGGGCGACGATGGGGAGCGAATTAGTGGCAGTCCCCGATTTTTCGCTTCAGCACGACTTTCGCCACGGGCTGCTAGGACCGAAATGACTCGGCGGCGGAAACCTATAAGCGAGCTAGTTTCGTTTATGCAAGACGGTGAGATCGGCCTCATCACCGTGAACAATCCCCCAGTCAACGCGCTCAGTCCGGGGGTGCCCGAGGGGATCATCGAATCGATCGACCAGGCGGAGGCGGAAGAGGCCGTGCAGGCTGTGGTGTTGATTGGTGCGGGAAGGACGTTCATTGCCGGCGCGGACATTCGGGAGTTCGGGAAGATTACTTCGGGCGAGAAGGAACGTGGCGAAGGCCTGCATCCCGTAACCCGCAAGTTGGAAGGTTGCTCCAAGCCGGTGGTGGCCGCGATTCATGGAACCGCGCTGGGAGGCGGACTCGAAGTCTCCATGGCATGCCATTATCGAGTGGCTGTCAGGGCGGCCCAGGTCGGCCAACCGGAGGTCAAGTTGGGCCTGATTCCAGGAGCCGGGGGCACCCAGCGGCTTCCGAGGCTGGCAGGGGTCGAGAAGGCGGCTGAAATGTGTGCCCTGGGCGATCCGATCACAGCGGAAGAAGCACTCGACAGTGGGATTCTCGATCGCGTCTTCGAAGGCAACAGGCAGACCGAGCTTCTCGACCGTGCGCTGGCGTTTGCGCGTGAAGTCGTCGAGGAGGGCAGTGCCGCGCCCAAAACCCGAGAACGAAACGAAAAGTTAGGGACGGAACGGACAAACGCTCCAGTCCTCGCCGCGGCGCGGGACCTGGCGTACAAGAAACGACGCGGCATGATGGCCGCTCTCAAGGCGGTTGATTCCGTCGAGGCCGCCACCCGCTTGCCTTTCGACGAGGGCATCGAGCGCGAGGCGGAACTTTTCAAAGAATGCCTTTTCTCCGATCAGTCAAAGGCACTGATCCATGTCTTTTTCGGCGAGAGGGCGGTTCGCAAAATTCCGGATATCCCTCGCGACACGCCTGCGAAAGAAATACAGAAAGCAGCGGTTGTCGGCGCCGGCACGATGGGCGGCGGTATCACGATGGCCTTCGCTAACGCCGGCATTCCCGTTCGTCTCCGAGAGGTGTCTCAAGAAGCGCTTGATCGAGGTCTTGAGACGATTCGGGGGAACTACGAGCGTTCGATCAAGCGCGGCCGCCTCACTCGAGATATTGTGGCCAAGCGTGTGAGGATGATCGAACCGACTCTTAGCTACGCCGGGTTCGGGGAGGCCGACATCGTTATCGAGGCGGTGTTTGAAAACCTTGAGCTCAAGAAGAAGATCTTCTCGGAGTTGGACAAAATCGCAAACCCTGACGCGATTCTGGCTACGAACACCTCCACGCTCGACATCGACGATATTGCCTCTGTTACGTCGTGCCCCGAGCAGGTCATCGGAACTCATTTCTTTAGCCCGGCCAACGTCATGAGGCTGCTCGAGGTCGTGCGGGGAAGTGCGACGAGTCCCGAGGCAATCGCGAGTTGCATGGCGCTGGCAAAGCGACTGCGCAAGGTAGGAGTCCTAGTCGGCAACTGCCATGGGTTTGTCGGCAACCGCATGTTCGGCCCCTACGTGCGGGAAGCTCAGTTTCTCGTGGAAGAAGGTGCGCACCCGGCGGATGTTGACAATGCTCTTTACGAGTTGGGCATGGCGATGGGACCCCTCGCGACAGGAGATTTGGCCGGGATTGACGTCGGCTGGCGCATCCGCCAGGAGGCGAAACACTTGCGGCCCGAGGGCGCCCGCCAGCCGTTGATCGAAGACCGCCTGTACGAGCTGGGACGCTACGGGCAGAAAACGGGCCTTGGGTGGTACCGCTACGACGAGAATCGAAATCGGACCGAGGACCCAGGGCTTGCCGACATCGTGGCCGATCTCGTTCGCGAGGCTGGCATTCAGCAACGTGAGGTTAGCCGCGACGAAATCGTTGAGCGCACAATCTACGCGTTGGTGAACGAGGGGGCCAGAATCCTCGAGGAGGGGTATGCGCCGCGGGCCGTGGATATTGACATGATCTACGTCAATGGCTATGGCTTCCCGGCTTATCTCGGCGGGCCGATGTGGTACGCAGACACCGTGGGTTTGGAAAAGATCTACCAAAGGATTCTTCACTACGAAGACAAGCATGGTTACTGGTGGCGGCCGGCGCCCCTTTTGAAGCAATTGGCCGAGCAAGGCAAAACCTTCGCGAAGCGGGATTCGGAGCAGGGAGCGGGTTGACGGCGAGATGGATCACGAGTTTCTGGAAAACTAGGAACTACTCCCTGACCCGGACGAGCGGGAATTAAAAGGTAAGTTCGGAGCGAGTGGCAAAGAGCCGCGCCCGTGAGTGCGCGGGTCTGTTGCTTTAAACCCCGCCGCAATATTCTCTCGGTAAGTCCCGACGATCGCGGTTTCGGCAGGTTATCGAACGATGGGTATGCGAGATTCGATTTGGTTTCGAACGCTCTCCGAGGAGCAACTTGGGCTGCTCGACGAGTCGGATCCTCTGCCGAGCTCGGCCGAAGTGACAATCATCGGCGCTGGGCTGATCGGCATCTGCACGGCGTTTTTTCTCAATCAGGCTGGTGTCAACGACATCTGCATCATTGATCGAGGGGGGGCGCTCGGCGAAGCCAGCGGAGCGAACGCGGGCGGGCTGTGGTTTGCTCAACAAAGCCCCGAGCTTGGTCCCATCGTGGCACTGGCTCGCGCCTCGAGTAGGCTCTACGACGAGTTGGCTTCACAATTCGACTTCGACTTCCGGCGCTGCGGGATGGTCGAGCTGCTCTATGACGAAAAACAGATGGGCGAAGCGGAAACCAAGCTCGCGACCGTCAGAGATGCCGGTTTCCGAGCCGAAAAGGTCACAGGCAAACACGCTCGGTCGCTGGAACCGGGTTTAGGATTTACGCCCGACGGCGCGCTGTACTATCCGGATGAGGCTCGCTTGCATCCGGCCGAGCTTGGAGCCGGATTGATGCGGCATTTGAAGGAGAAGGGAGTCCGTTTTTGCTTGGGGACCGAGGTAAGGGAATTAAGGCCCAAGATCGAGACGGCGCACGGCTCGCTGGAGGCGGAGACTACGGTCATCGCTTCGGGCGCTTGGACACCCCAGGTCACGAGGGCTCTCGGATGGGAGCCTCCGATCAAGCCGATGCGGGGGACTCTATTGGCAGTTGCACCTCTGCCCGAAACGCTCCACCACACGGTCCTGGCCGCCAGATACTACTACTGGCAGTTGAGCTCCGGACACATCGCCGGGGGTGGGTCCATAGACGACGTCGGCTTCGAGCAAGGCGTCGAGCCTGCCACCACAAAGCTGATCCGAGACGAAATGGAACAGCTTGTGCCGGCCGTTGTCGGGCAGCCGACGATTTGCGCCTGGTCCGGCTTCCGGCCCTACTGCGACGACATGAAGCCGGTGATTGGACCCGTTCCCGGACAGGAGCGAATGTTCGTTGCCGCCGGCCACTTCAAGAAAGGTGTAATGCTGGCCCCGGTGACCGGCAAGATCTTGTCCGATCTCATCACCCAGGGTAAAACGGATTTGCCGATCGGCCCGCTCAGTCCGGCTCGCTTCGGGTAGGGGCGGGGAAGTGAGACTCGGGGTTGGGGGCGTCTCCGCTCGCCGGGCTTCTCTAACCCGCATTTCTCACGACAGAACTTTAGTTAGGAGCAGGGCCACTGTGCCTGCCCAGAGAGGTTTTTGCCCGGTTTGGTCGCGTGATCGAATGCGACGCGGTGTGAATCTAACGCCTGGGCGGACGCGGCGGTCCGCCCCTACATATAACGTTCGGATCACGCCGTTCCCGTTGTTGTTGAAACAGTTCTGAGCATCGCCAGGTTTGATGTCGACCTCAACCACGCACGACACTCCAAATGCCAGGCCGGAGAGGCTCCCTCCGCCGTTCGGCGTCTGGAAGGGTGGCGTCAGTGGGCCGACGAAAGAATATGAGCTCGTCCCGACGTCAATGGTGACGAGGCGGCCACCGTCGATCCCCGTTGGGGGAATCGGGATTGACGTCGCTGTTCCACCGTACAGCGTGCCATCGCACCCGAACTGGATCGAGCTCAGACCTCCCGAAATCGGGACGCCGCCGTCTAGTGGATCAACGATGAACGTGGCCGCACCGGTGCTGGGACTGATCATGTAGATCCCCGGGCCTCCAGCAGCGCCTCGAACCGTGTGAGCGCCCCACAGCACACCGTCGAAATCGAACGCGATCCCTTCGATCCCCTCGATGGTGCACGAGCCAAAACCGTCGGCGGGAAAAGGAGGAGGGTTCCCCGAGCAATCCCCGAACGGCCCAATGATGGTCGCGACTCCGGTAGTTGGGTCAATCGTCGCCAGGTGGTCCGAACCCGTACCACCATCGCCGGCAATGTTGACCGCCGCAAATAAAGTACCGTCTTCGCGGAAATCCATCCCGCCAATGGCAGCGATGCCCAGGTTCGTGAGAACGCATGGCCCCAGCGGCACACCGTTTGCGTCGATGTGGCACAGATTCGGGTCGCTAGCGCCTGTGCCAACATATAATGTCCCGTCGGTTGGATCCGTAGCCAATGACGGTACGCTGTTCCCTGCCCCCGGACTTCCTGTCAATGTGATCGCCCCCGTGAACTGGTCGATCGTCAAGAAAGAGCCGCCTCCCCCGGGATTGAGTCCAAACAAGGTCCCCCGCCCGGCGTCACCCTTTACTTGCGAAACTGTTGCAACTAAGACGGCCAACCCAAGAATAGGCGCCGCCGACCTCTTCAGACAAGACATCCAGCTCATTTCATCTCCTCCTACGTTTTGCGTTATCTCCGCGGTTCAAAGATTGTCGCCACGTTCTCATCACAGAAATACTAAACCAAGGTCCACAACTCAATACGACCTATTATTTACAATATCATGAACACAAAGGGAATGTAAATAAACAAAGGTCCTGTTATTCCAGTTTGTTTTTTAACCCAAATCGCTTAGGCCCTAAGCCGGGCAGCCCTAATTGCCCCCGAACCGCGGCTGGCAGTTCGTGTCGAGCCGGGAGTATGTGCATACGATTTATTGATTCGAGCCGCCGTTATTGTCCTTCGCTCATGGGGGAGTGCGGTTAGCTTGCGGAGCTGACGTTTGTACTCCCGCGGCGAAGAAAGGCCGGCAGAAAAAGGTCGGGCGAGACTCGTAAGGCGCCGTGTCAATTGGCAGCGGCAAGACCCGCGGGCGCAATAAATTGCGCCCCTACTTGACTGAAACGAGGAGTCTTGACCCGGGGGCGATCGGTGCGATGCACAGACGAAGGCGCTCCACGTCCCCGGTCACGGTCAATTCGCCACGATCACCTGAGTAGTGCTGGCCATCGGAATCGTGGTGTAGCCCAGCAGCAAGTTTCCGGTGACAAGCTCAAAGTCGTAGAGTACTTCAAGCTCCAGCGTGGATCCGCGTGAAACCGTCGAAAGATCGGCTGGTTCAGTATTGAGGGTGATCCTACTGCTCTCTAGGCCGGATGCGGCCTTCTTGATAATGTTCTTCACGTCTGTCTTGGTCGTGGGGTTTAAACTTCCACGCGCCATGGCGAACCGCGCGCCCTGTCGGGTAGCGTGACAAATCGTGGAATAGGTCCACATGGCGCGACCAAACTCCATCAAGGTGACCATGATGACCAAAAAAAGCATAAACCCCAACGAGAACTCAACGATGGTAGCACCGCGCCGGTGGGATTTCATGGGAGAAGTTTTTTGTGACATTGTGCCTCCTATTGCACTCTTATCACTCTTATGTAGGTCTCGCGTGTCGCCACAACTGACTCGGGGATGCCTGGCCACGGGAGAAGCGGCTCGAAGGTCTGCTGCACGATCACCTTGGAGTAAACACGTCTGCTGCCATAGGCGCCGCAATCTCCATCAAGGCAAGCCGCCGCGCTACCATCCGGGCAGTCACAATACAAACCCGCTGTCACCGTAACGTTTTCCAGGTCGGTAGCGTCGTTAGCGGCCGCGGTCTGGATTGAACTATAGTCCGCCGACTTGACCGTGGTTTGAGCCCCGTAGAATGCTCCGGTGCCGGAGGCACTTGCAACCGTGATGGAGTGGTAAAAAACGCGGGCGAAGTCCGCTGCTCCCGCCATCATCAGCATCAGGAGTGGGGCAGCGAGGCCTAGTTCCATGGTGATGGTGCCGGATCTGCGCTTTCGATTCTTGATGACGTTGGGTTGCATGATATTTCCTCTACTTTCTGAATGTTGTGGTCCAGTTCCTCGGCATAGCCGGAAGTGCTACTCCACTAGGGTCACCTTTCGCGTGGGCGGGCTGACGGAGCTGCCATTAAAGTTGCCGCCGGAGACGACGGCGGTCCCGCTGACCTCGATGGTGTTGGCGACGACCATGTTCCAATCGACGGCGTTGTTGGTGCCGCGCCAAGCCACGTGTGCCGTGGGAGCATAAATCGCCCCCAGAAAGTAGGAAAGTGCGTTTCCCGCAAAAATGTGGCCCGGCTGCCCGGAGACCGGCCGAGCGGCGTCTTCCCAAAAGAGCATTCCCTCATACATCCCAGCGGACGGTGCAGTGAGCTGGACTTTGGGTTCTTCGGCGCCGCCGCCACCGCCGCCCCAGCCACCACCGCCGCCACCACCGCCGCCACCGCCGCCGCCACCACCGCCGCCCCCTCCAATGCTGACGAAGTTCCATTGGCCGGCAGGGCTAATGGTGTTGTAGAGGGTGACTCCGATGCCGGTGACCGTGACAGATCCAGTAATACTCAGGCCACTGGCCAGAACGTACATACCGGGCAGCATTTGGACTTCGCCACCGCCGGAAATTCGCAGAGAGTCCTGCCCGCCGACGCCGCAATAGACGCCCGGCGAGATGACCACCGGCGGGTCGCCCTGGGTGGTCTGGATGTCTAAGCCTGTCCAGTCGCAAGTCGTGCTAGAGGGCGCGTAAGACCCCATATACGCCAAAGGGTCATCGACCTGCGGGGTCTGGGGAACAGGGTCAGGGTAAACACAAGGTGGAGTGCCAGGATTCCAGATACCGCCCGTAACGCCGATTCCGTAATAGTCATCCGCAAGGAGGCAGCCGGGCTGGCCGTTTAACGTCAGAGCCCGATCGTGTGTCGAGTTCACCATGACTCCACATCCCGATTGCAGAGTGGCACCACCATTGAGCGTCAGGGCTCCGCTGGCGGCCTCGTCTAGAGCGATCACGCAACCATCACCCCACTTCTCTAAGCCCGCCACGGCCCGGGAGCGAACCGTCACGGTTTCTTCTCCCAAGACGCGCATGAAGTAAGTTTGGACAATTTCCTCAATCTCCACTTCGACGTAGCCCGACGTGCCGCTGTGTGTGTAGTCGGGGTCGACGGTCACGGTGACGTCAGGGTTGCCGCCCGTAAGATCCTTGTCTCTGAAGCCATTCATTTCCGCGTCTACTTTGGCCGCGGAAGTGACCTGGCTGTCGTGGCCCCGCCACTTTTCCCAAGCACCACCCATAGCGGCCGCGTTGGCGGCGTTCTGCTGGCGACGCTTCAGGTCATAGATAAACCCAATGTCGAGCGATAAGCCCATGAAGGCCACCAGAACTGGAAAAATGAGGGCCGTCACGATGATGATTACCCCATTGCTGTCCCTCATCAAGGTTTTCATTCGCGCGTCGTTTCTCATGAAGAGCTCCTTGTGACCGAAATGTTTACTTTGCCACCGGGCGAAAAATTTGTCATGTTCAAACTTTTGATCCATTGAAAACGGCTACTGCAACTTTTGTACGCGGGACCAGGGCTTCCGGTCCATAGGCTGCGAGTACCGATTGTTTTTTCATACTTTGGTACTAGTTTTTAGGGAATCTACCCTATACCTGCGGCGCACTCCAGAGGCGAGGCGTTCTAGGGGAAAGGCCTTATGACAGGCTGGGGCAGTTCAAAAAAGCAGTAAGGGAACCTACTCAGCAAGGCAGCAGGGATTGAGACACGGGAGTACTGTCGAATTTTGGCGCACGTCGAGAGCTGACTCAATCCTAAGAAACAGATGATAAAGAGGTTCGTCGTATGTTTTGAAACTCGAGACAAGACAACTTGCAGATAGGCCAACTAGGTGCTCATTCGAAATCTATCCCGCGACGTCCGTCTTAGGCCATGGTGAAAAACCTTAGCCTCGAGGCCGAGAAACGATTGAATCTGCCCTCGTTTTTGCCGAAGCCTGCAAGCGCTCTGTGGCCCAACCCGCCGTTCTTGCGCGGCGGTCACCGGGCACATGACCCAGGGTCAAACGCTTACTTGGGGTCGCGATGTGGGGCTGAGAAAGAGCCTCAATCGTTGGGATTCCGTCGGGGGCGGGCGGAATCCTCTATGAATTCGAGCCGGAAAGTGGCGCCTTCCGACCTTCCGCTTCCAGGCGACGAAAGAAGCGCTCGGCGCGGGCGGCGTCGGCCAGGATCTGCTCTCGCAGCTCTTCCGAGGACGCGAAACGCTTTTCATCTCGCAATCGGTCGTAAAAGGCCACTTCGAGCCTCTCGGGGGCCTGGCCGTCGAACTCCGAGAGCAAGAACGTCTCGATGGCATGCTCGGTCCCATCGAAGGTCGGGCGGAAACCTACATTCGTGACCGACTCCCAGCGGCGTCCCGAGTCAGGTTCATAGCTTGACGTGACGTAGACGCCGTCGGCGGGCGTCAAACCCGTATCCGGTGCAAGGTTCAAGGTCGGCACGGTTTTCTTTGACCCGACGCCGCGACCGCGGACGATGCGCCCCGCGAAGCCAAAGGGACGCCCCAGCAGGCCCCGGGCCTGATCGACTCGCCCCTGGCGCACCAGGTCACGGACCCGGGAGCTGCTAACCGCGGAGCCTGCGACAACCACCGGTTCCACCGTTTCGACTTCAAAGCCGAGGTTTTGGCCGAGCCGCCTTAGCACTTGGGTGTTCCCGGCTTGGCCGCGGCCGAACCGGAAGCTTTCTCCCACCACTACTGCCTTAGCCCGCAGGGTACCCACCAAGACTTGCTGAACGAACTCTTCGGGACTGAGTCGCGCTATCTCCGGGGTAAAGGGGAGGATAAGAGCGGTCTCGACCCCGTGATCCTCAAACAATGGCACACGTCGAGCCGGCTCTGTCAGCAAAGCCGGCACCCGCTCGGGTGCAACCACTATTGTCGGGTGCGGGTCAAATGTGACCGCGACTGACTGCCAGACATTTTTCTTTGCCTTGTCACGAGTGGCTGCGAGAATCTTCTGATGCCCGAGATGGACACCGTCAAAGTTGCCAATAGTGGCTACGGAGGGGCCGAAGTCGGCGGGAACGTCGTCCAGTTTCCAATACGTCGTGATCATGAGTCAGTCCCCGGCAGCTCGATGCGCAGCTCGTCATAGGCGAGCTCGACGTTTGGCGGCAGACCGGCACACGTTTCGGCGTGCGCTAGATCGTGGCAGATGTGGGTAAAGAAGGCGCGCTTCGGTTTCAGCTCCTCGACCCAGGCCAGGGCGCGGTCCAAAGTGGTGTGCATCGGGTGGGGTTCGCGTCGCAAGGCATCCAGGAAAAGGACATCGAGGTCGCGAAGCAACTCGACCGAGCTCGGGGGAATGTCACTGTGGTCGGTCAAATAGGCCGCCCGGCCGAAGCGAAATCCGGTGCTCGTCTTAGGTCCGTGGATCAGGGGAACCGGAAAGAAGGAAACTCCGAAGAGATCGATCGGGTCGCCGTGGATCGGGTGGGCCTCCACCCGAGGTTTCCCGCCCGGGTGCGGGGCTTCTCCTTCAAAAGCATAGGGGAAGATTCTCTGCAAGTTTCGCTGAGTTTCTGGAGTAGCGTAGACGGGTATTCGCTCAGGACGCCCGTAATTGAAAGGCCGGATGTCATCGAGGCCCATGATGTGGTCCGCGTGCGAGTGGGTGTAGAGAATGGCGTCCAAGGTTTTGAACCCGGCGCGGAGGGCTTGTTGCCGGAAATCCGGTGTCGTATCGACCAACACGTTCCGTTCATGCTCACCGTCTCGAAGATGAATCACGATCGAAGGACGCAATCGCTTATCACGAGGATCCCCAGACCGGCAAACCGCGCAGGAACAGCCGATCGTGGGCACGCCGACGCTTGTACCCGACCCCAGGACGGTGATTGAAATGGGGCCGCGATCGGGCATGGTTGCCGTCAGGCTGGCAGGTGATCTCGCAAGCCGGCTCGAAATGTCAGGGGAACGGCTGTTCCGAACCTACGCCTTGGCTTGTTTATTGATTTCTCCGACTACCTGAACGTAGCGGAAACGTAGCTCGGTCAAGGTGTTTTCGAGCAGCCGGTCTTCACTCATTGACAGGTTGCCCTTTGTCTTTTCTTTCAAAACCCCTAACATGTCGATCGAGTGGCGTGCTACATCGAGATTGGGGGGCTCCTGATCGGGTTGGCCCCCGAACCCTAACTCAAACTGGGCCTGCATGCCGAGCGACAAAACCAAAGTCTCGAAGCTCGCTGGGGGAAGCGGGGGCGTGCCCTGACGTGCGGACGCTGTCGTGTCGGTCTCCGCGGACTCGGGCGGAAAAGGGGCCGCCGCCGAGCTCTCACCCGACGCCGTGTGGGCCTTGGGAGACTCGGGTGCCGTCTCGGCCCCCGCGGACTCGGGCGGAGGAGAGGCCCCCGTCGAGCTCTCACCCGCTGTCGCGTCGGCCTCTGAAGACTCGGGCGGAGGAGGCTCCGGTGCTGTGGTTTCGTCCTCCGAGGAAGAACCTTCAGAAGCCTGCTTTACCGGCTCGGTCTCGGTCTCCTCGAGTGGCTCGCCGTCGGCCGAGAACCGCCGCCGATCACTTACCTTGACTTTCGGGGATTCTTGCTCTTGATCCACCAAGTTATTTTACAACAGGGTGCTCGACAGTCTCTTCTCCGCACGACGGTCTGTTCTCCGATGGTTGCACACCTTTCGTGGCGGCTGTGGGGACTGGCCGCTAGGGTTCACTCTTAGGGGGCAAACGCGATTGAATTGACGGTGTAGGGGCCGACCCCTGAGACGGCTGCTTGCCCCGTTGCACACGTTAGGCGGAACACGCGGGTTTCCACCCTAACGATTCAATGCTCGGGCCAGCGTGACTGCGTACACGCTGCCGCGCCAAAACAGAGCCCCAGCGCGGGTCTGAACCCGGGGTACAGTCTGGTTTCAAAGCAGAAATGAAGGGCTCGGCTATCGCCCAAGGATCTGTTGCAGCCGAGACTTGAGATCCTCGAAGGACTCATCGAGGTCATTGCAGTATACTGCTGACTCCTCTGCTTTCATGGCGTTGTCATTGGCCGCGTTCGCGAGGCCCTGGAGCGACGTAGAGAGCTGGGAGTCCTCGGAGCCTTGGTTGGCATCCCCGTTGCCGACCGATGAGATCGTCTGGCGGCAAGCCTTCTGCTGGTCGTCCGCGGCGAGGACGAGGTCTTTGCTGCAGCCGACCACGGAGGAAACCTTGTCCGAGAAGCCCTCCACCTGGTTGACGGACGATTCGACAGGATTGATGACCGTCTTGGAGATCATTGCGAAAAGACCGCCAAAACCCAGAACGAAGATGGCGGCGATCCCCGCCAGCATGCGGTTACGACCGGCAGCCGCCGCTGCAGCGACTTCATCAACCGGCACCTCCACTCGGATCGCTCCCATCAATTCATGCAATTGCCACTGCTTGCCCGGGGCGACTCCCTGCGTCTCCCGCATTGCCATAACTTCAGGTCTCTTCTCGTAGCCATTGTGGCAAGAGACGCACGCGGCGGCGGCGGCGGGGTCGGCCCTCATGTATCGCAGCAAGGGGGCGCCATTGACGGATTCGATGCTGTACGCAGGTTTCCAATCATGGCCCCGCGGTCCAGGCGGTGCTCCGTTCTTGCGGAATCCTTCGTCCTGGGCTGCTAGTTGGTTCCAAGCCCAGCGGTCAAAGTCATCCTTAATTCCCTGGTCTTCGTTTAGATTCCATTGACTTACCAGCACATAGGAATAGAGATCGCCCGCCTGCGCCTCGACCCGCTTCGACACGTTCCGAACAAACTGTGCAGGAAGTTGAACATACCCTGGATTCTCATCTGATTGGCGGGCGGCGCCGGTCCCATCCGCCTTGAGCTTGCCGACCACTCCCTTGGTGTACTCCGCACGGTCAGCAATGACCTGCGTGGAGACAATTTCAGCGATCCTGACAGCTTCCTGTTCGATCAACCCACTGTGGGATGTCTCAAGCGCGAGATAACTCGAAAATCCCACCGCCAACGCGATGGCGACGATAGCGACTACGAACTTTCCACGGATTCCCATGATGTCCCTTCCATCTACGCCAGCGCCTTGAGCTTCCCGGAGAGCTCTGCCTTTTTCTCTTTGTCAGGATGAAGCGGCAAGGTAGTTGCACCGATCAGAAAGTTCATAAGTTCGCGGAGATGATCAGTGTTGAGTGTGTCGGCTGTGGCGTCGCATCGGGTCAATTGACGACCAATGGCGCTCTCCGCCTTCTCCTCGCCGATGTACTCACTAACCGTACTGAATAGTCTTTGGTACAGAGCGTTCGCCATAGTCGCGTTCCTTTGCGGTTCGAGAAGTGAAGGGCGACCTCGCCGAAACTTCAAAGTAATTATCGGTCGCAGTGGGGCGGGGCTTTAGCGACAGAGACAAAAAGACGCGGGGCGCTTGCGGGAAGGGACTGGCGAAAAATTTTCACGAAATCGTGCCAGCGTGGCCGATACAGGTAGCTGAGGTCACGACAATGCATGGAAATCACCGCAAACTATCGTTTCTATTGGCGGCTGGGCTGACGGCTACAGCCGCTTGGGCCGAGCCGAATGCGTCAGCGAAGTCCGGCCCCCCGGCTGACACACAAAGTGCCGGAGAGACCACGACTCGGAAATCCCCTCTCGAAGC
Organism: Bryobacterales bacterium; assembly: GCA_965248205.1. Taxonomy (GTDB): domain Bacteria; phylum Acidobacteriota; class Terriglobia; order Bryobacterales; family UBA6623. The sequence goes on along the minus strand of CBDFIS010000006.1, from coordinate 1,893,130 downwards.
TCCGGCAGCGGACAACCTGAATCGTGGGCTGCCCAGGTGGCTCAAGTTGAGCGGCGAGTTCCGGACGAGAACGGAAAACCGGACTGCCTTCGGTTACAACGAAGGGGTGAACGACGGCTATTCGCTATTTCGGACGCGGCTCAATATCGACGTCCGGCCCTCGTCGTGGGCGCAGTTCTTCGTCCAAGCTCAAGACTCCAGAGTTGCCGGCATAGAACCGCAGCGAGCAGGCCCTGTTTTCAAAGACCCCTTCGACATTCGCCAGGCCTACGTACGATTCTCGACCGGTGAGAAAGTCAACGTGGGAGTCACTGCCGGCAGGCAGTTGCTGAAGTACGGCGACCAGCGCCTGATCGGACCGCTCGACTGGACTAACACGTCCCGAGCGTTTGATGCCGTCAAGATGGAACTAGCGGGCCGGAACGCCAAGGTCGATGTTTTCTCGGCGTCCGTGGTACAAAATGACCCCACCCGGAGGATCAACCATCATCGAGACGGGCGAAACCTCCACGGCGTCTACGGCTCGGTTCGGAATGCGATCCCACGCTCGATCGTTGAACCGTATGTCTTGTGGAAGACCGCGCCGCTGGTCGTGGGTGAAGGCGGGATGGTCGGCGATCTGGATCGCTACACCGGCGGCCTGCGCATCGCTTCCAAACCCAAAGCGGATCTGGCCGGCTTCGATTACAACGCCGCCTTCGTCAAGCAATGGGGAAGCTTTGCCCAGGGGAACATCTCGGCCTGGGGAAGCTACACAACGATCGGCTATACGCTGTCCGAAGCCCCCCTCCGGCCGCGGTTTTCGGCGGAGTTCAACTACGCCACAGGAGACAAAAACCCCAACGACGGCAATATCGGCTACTTCGATAACCTCTTTCCTACCGCTCACCTGTGGTATGGGTACACCGACCTGGTTGGCTGGAGAAACATCAAGAACCTGCGACTCCGCAGCGGCTTCAAGCCGCATCAGAAATTGAAACTGGCTTTCGACTATCACTGGTTCTGGCTGGCAAGCCGCACCGACCACCTCTATAACGTAGCGGGTCGAATCACCGTTCGATCTCCGCAAGCAGGTGCTTCGAGTACGAAGGTCGGAGACGAGGCCGACATCACAGCGGCGTACTCGCTGTCTAAGCAGCTAAAGATCGGCGCGGGGTTCGGGCACATGTTCCCAGGGCAGTGCTGTCCGGGGAAAGTCGCGCCATCGGACGGTAAGTCTCGACCGTTCAATGTCTTATGGCCTGTTTTGCCCGGGAACGATTTGAAATCCCGAGGCCGCAAATGGTCGCCTGAACGGAGCATCCGGACGCGGCACAATGAGGGATGAACCTTGGCCGTACGGTTTTCTCCCAACTGATCGAGCACCTACCGAGCAAAGAGTTTCAGAAATGTGTATCGCGCTACCGCGGCGATTCCTATCTGAAAAGTTTCTCCTGCTGGGATCAGTTTCTTGCGATGGCATTCGCCCAGCTGACCTATCGGGCAAGCCTCCGCGACATCGAGACGTGCCTGCGTTCGATGCACGGCAAACTCTACCACATGGGATTCCGCGGCAGGGTAGCGCGCTCGACACTGGCCGACGCGAACGAGTCGCGCGACTGGCGGATCTACGCGGACTTCGCGCAGGTCTTGATTGGCATGGCACGGCCGTTATATGCCCACGACCCGATCGGTGTGGACTTGGACCAGACTCTGTACGCTCTCGACTCGACAACAATCGACCTCTGCCTGTCGCTGTTTCCGTGGGCGAGATTCCGCAAGCAAAAAGCCGCCGTGAAGATGCACACGCTGCTGGATCTGCACGGCAATATTCCCACGTTCATCCGCATTACTGGAGGCAAAGTGCACGACATCAACATCCTCGACGAGATCGGCCCGGAGGCCGGCGCGTTCTACGTCATGGATCGGGCCTACGTCGATTTCGAACGCCTCTTCGTGTTCACTCTCTGCTCGTCGTTCTTCGTCGTGCGAACCAAGAAGAACATCTTGCTCCAACGGCGCTACTCGCATCCCGTCGACAAATCCACGGGCTTGCGCTCGGATCAGACCGTCATACTGGCTGCCATCGAATCGGCCCAAGCCTATCCCGACCCGTTGCGGAGGGTCAGTTACTTCGACGCCCGGACGAACAAGCGGCTGAAGTTTCTGACCAACAACTTCGCGCTCCCGGCGCTGACCATCGCCCACATCTACAAGTCGCGTTGGCAGATTGAGTTGTTCTTCAAGTGGATCAAGCAACATCTGCGAATCAACTCGTTTTACGGCACCAGCGAGAACGCCGTCAAGACGCAGATCTGGATCGCTGTCTCGATTTACGTGCTCATCGCCATCGTCCGGAAACGCCTCGGGCTGGAAGCGAGTCTTTACCAGATTCTACAGATTCTCAGCGTTACGCAATTCGAAAAAATGCCCCTTTTACAGGCACTCCAGCCATCCGACTCCCCAAACGAATCCCCCTATGACCCCAACCAATTGATTCTATTCGACTTTTAACCGGACAGCAGTGTTCCCAGGGCCATACCTCAAGGCGCACTCGCCGGGCAGCCCATCTTCGTTCTCGTATTTGTTCGGGCACTACAAGTTCTGAGGGAATGGGTCCGAGTGGGAGCTGAACGGAATAGTTGAATCTTCAGGTTGAGTGGCGACCGGCGACGCTGCCGGTCGCCGGCCTGAGACCTAGCTCGTCACATCACGGGCAGCACAGGGTGAGGCGTTACCTTGTAGAACTCTCGGGATCCGGGCTGAGCCAGAATCGCATCCACCTTCTCCCTTGAAATACCCCTGCGCTGGGCAACTTTGTCGAGCCGCTTCCGGCTGGCGTCCGATAAGCCTTCCCTGCCGATCGATGGCCAGTGCAACGGGCTGAGGGACAGCGGGGCCAGCTTGGCACTTCCTTTGATGAACGGCCCGTCCTCTTCGGGCGGGAACAGCCCTCCCCGGGCAGCGTAGGCTTTTTGGCTCCGATACTCCAGATAGTGCCCAGAGACAATCGCGGCTGCTGCGATGCTCGTGACGTGCGAAGCGTACACTTCCAAGGCCGCGCCATGCGCCACAAAGGAAAAGCCGATTGCGATGACGAAGCCGATCAACTGAAGGATGACACCGGGGCGCCCCTAGAGGGGCGCCCCGGCTGGCTTGATGCGGTGCGGCTCCCTTGTAACGCGCGGAGCCGCCAAAACGGTTTGGGATCGATCCCGGTGTCCTGTGTAACGCGGTCGGATGATCGGCTCACCGACGGAGGCCCTGGGGAGGACTTAGGTCCCGGCCGGGGTGCGCCGGTCTGTCGCTCCCTGAAGGCCGGCGCTCTTACGGGCCCAGAGTAACATCGCCGGGGAGAGTCAGATGGTAAAGGCAAGGCGATTTCGTTGATAGCGCGCGAGTTAGAAATTTCAGACTACGGTGACGGCGTTTCGGGAGTAATGAAAAGAGGGGATCGGCCGTTGGCACGGCCGATTCTTGTCCACCCCAGGCCCCGCTCGACCGCTGGGAGCGGTCGAGCGCCGAAAGGAACGGCCAGGGCGCAGACGTGCGACCAGAAGTAAAGCGGCCGGCCTAGTATCGGCGTAGAAAAGCCGCGTTGACCGCGGCTCAAAAGTCGTGAGAGCCGCCTGGCGGCGGCTGGGACAAACAGGATTGTTTGTCCCCACTGAGCTCGGGCGATAGTGACCTGGCAATGTTCACGTTTGACTAAACGACCGCCGAGGCCTGCGCTACGGGATCTTGCCCGCGGCGCACAGAACCAACCGTAACTCATTGATTGCAATTCGCTTGCTAGAAATTGGGTTTGTTTCGTATTTCTCTCGCTCGTCCCGGGCAGCGCTACCTGAATGCATCCGAAGATCATCGAGCCGCCTGGCGCCGGCGCCGAACTGCACAAAGCGTCGAGAGGAGTCTCGACGCTGCACACTGAGAGTGTGCGCCACAAGGAATCGGGCCTTTCAACGTTCAAGGCCGCGGATCCGGGGGGCGGCGAACCGAAAGTCTGAACGGGAAGCCCAAGGATGCGGACCGCGGAAAGGCACCGGGTCGCGCTACAGTGGCTCCGGACGGCACCCACCGCAACTGATTGATTGCAATTGGCTTGCACGGAATTGGGTTCGTTTCGTATTTTTCCCTCCGCTCGAATGTAGCGCCGGTCTTCGCGGCTTCCACTCGGAAATAGCGAGCTCGTAGGCGGTGTGCGTTGGGCCCCGTACGATTGGCATCGAGCCAAGTGTCCCTCAGCCGGGCCCGCGCTCTGACGGGCACGGCTCTTTGCGGTGCTTGACGCCGACCTCCCTTCGCGATTCTTGCCCCGTGCAACCGGCTGAAAACAGCCGCGCGGGCCAAACGGCAACCCCGCGCGCGCTACGCATCTGGCCAAGAATCAGAATGCCTCCGAGACCAATTTGACCTTCCATTGCGAGCAGAAAAAGCCGCCTCGCGGGCAAAAAAGAGCGCCTAGCAGTGGGCTAGCGGGCGATTTTCGTCACCTGGCGGTGGGTTGGCAGCCGAGTAGGGCGCCGATGGGGGTTTTCTGCTTGATGGTTAAGTCTTCTGAATTGTGAGACATAGCAGCGCTCCCAACCGTCGACAGAAATGCCGTTGGCAGAAAGTGGCGGAAATACCAGGGTCATTCCTCCGAAATTCCGTTTCCGGGTCCCGTACCAGAATACGGGACGGATTGGGGGTTAGCAGGGGTCCGGGGGCGTAAGTCGTTGAAATGAACGGGAGAAAAAATGCAAAAAGTCCGTGACAGCGATTTGCGGGAGTCGTGAAAAGCGTCCTCGAGGCCGGATTTTCCATGCTAAAACCGTGTCGTAGCGCAGTCCTAGCGAAAGGAAAACGCCGCCTAGCGAAGGGTAGCGGAGTGGCCGGCAAACGGGAAGCGGCCGTTGGCACGGCCGATTCTTGCCCACCCCAAGCCCCCACTCGGCCGCTGGGACGGCCGAGCGCCAAAGCTTTTCGGAAAGCCGTGTCCGATCTACAGAAGGGTAAAAGGGGCAGGCTCCTGGGAGCGCTGTGCCTTGAGGTCGAAGGATTGTTTCAACGTTGGTCTGCCAAAGGCCGCAGGTCTGGAAACGGGGTCAGCCCCCGCGCTACGGGACTTTCCCAAAAGTCGTAGCCTCTCCCCGACTTTCGGGGGTCGGCTCCTACCCGTGCCAGGACGGCCAAGAAGGAAATCCTGGGAGAAAGGGACCGTGGAGGACCCCCACATCTCTTGGTAGGTTCGGAAGCCCCACCTTGTGGGTGTCGCCTTCCGCCTAAAAACTGCGACACTCGAGCGCATCCCCTCCGACGGGATCGGTTCGCCCGATCGTCCCTCGATAGAGCTGTCGGGGAAATATCTTTCTCACCACCTACCGGCTCCCTGAGTCCACTCAGCAGCTCGCCGGACGGCCGGAAGCCGGCCCCAAATCAAGCGTTTGGGTCGGGTGCCGACCGATAGCGAGTGACATCGTTTGTTATCGCTACCTTTCCGCAATAGATAGAATTGGTCCATCTTGGTTGGCCAGACAACTAGCTACTACAAGATGGTCGAGGAGCTCTCACCTTCCGTTTCCGCGTCTTGACCGGATCAGCTTCGGTGAGCAAGGATTAGCATGGCGGACATGAGGTTCTTGCCACTCACGCTGTGGATTTCGTTGACCGTCGGCATGGCGGTCGGGCAGTCAGCGGACCTGCGCACGATCGAGTTCAAGACATCAGAAGTCACTTCGCCCGATGTGACGCTCTCACCAGATGGCCATTGGTTAGTATTCACAATGCTGGGCCACCTGTTCCGCCTGCCGGTTGAAGGTGGAGACGCCAAGCAGCTTACCTTTGGGCCGTATTACGACAGCGACCCTATAATCTCCCCCGACGGCACCCGCGTGGCCTTCGGATCCGATCGGGACGGTAGCGAAAGCAACGTTTTTGTGCTGGAGTTGGCCAGCGGCGCGATCCGTCAAATTACGGACGAGTCGTGGGTCAGCCAGCCCATGTGGACTCCGGATGGGCAAGCGCTTGTCTACCAACGGCTCGCCCACGTGAGCGGATTGCCCCCGGTGAAGGTCTCTCTTGCGAGAGTTACCCTAGCCGATCAAGAAACGCAAAGCGTGGGCGGCGCAGCAGGCTACTTGGGTCCGGCTTTCTACCTCCACGACGGCCGCTTGGCTTGGACGCAAATAGAGTTCGGAACAGGCTTTCCACGGGTCAACACCAGGATCGAGGCTATGAATCCGGACGGCCAGGTCTCCACGTTGAGAACGATCGGTGGCTATGCCTACCCGGTGGTGTCAAGTCCTTCGGGCGATGGGCTGTACGTTCGGCGAGGTCCTTTGGAGAGTTTCAATACACCATCACAAAGCATTCTGTTTGTCCCTATACCGGAAGGCACACCACGGACGATCATGTCGGTGGAGTCGGACCGATGGTACTGGCCTCCGGGATTCGCAGTGAGTTCTGAAAACAACGCAATGTACGTAGGCACGGGTGGCCGCCTTTGGAGAGTCCCGCTTCCAAGCGGTACCCCGGAGACGATTCCTTTCACCGCACGAGTGCAGCTCGAAGTTCACGAGGGCAGTGGCCCCGTGACACCCTTACTGGGTTCCAGCTCCGCACCACCCCGTATCATCGTGAGCCCTCGGTTATCCCCCGACGGCCGAACGCTCGTTTTCGGAGCAGGCGGTTTTCTTTGGCAGCAACCGCTTGACGGTGGGCCGGTGACACGTCTATTCGCGGGTAGCGCCGTGGAGAGTTCCCCAGCGTTTTCTCCGGGCGGGCAGCGACTGGCCTTCTTGCGAAGCGAGCATGGGAAGAGCGAGATCCGAGTTTTCAATTTCGACAACCGTGAGTCAACCGTTATCGCGGTAGGTGCGCTGGTCTATGAAAACCCGGCGTGGAGTCCGGACGGGAGGAGGCTTTGCTTTGTAGAGGGGGCCAGCGAGCATTCGAGACAACTAGTGATCGTCGACGTCCTCTCCGGGGCCAGAGAACAGGCCCGAAAGCTCGGGGCTTGGTCCGCAAGACCTGCATTCTCGACTGGGGGCGATTCGATCTACTTTTCAGCCAAAACCTCGGGAGTAGGCGCACTCTATCGCGTCCCGCTTTCACAAGCGGCAAAGGCCACACCGGAACCAGTTACGCAGCTTGAACGGCATCTGAGTGACGGTTCGCTTTCACCGAATGGAAAGCAACTGGCTTTTCGTCGCAACACGGAGATCTGGATCGCCAGCCTTGGCGTGACACCGGTCAAGGAAGAGGATGTTCGATTGGTCAGTTCGGAGGGCGGCGCGAGTTTTTCTTTTACGCCGGACTCGTCTGCTCTGATCTACGCAGTTGGGAATACCGTGTGGAAGTACTCCGTCGCGGGCGGAGACAAAGAGCAGATATCGATTCGCCTCAAGTTATCGCGACCCGCCACTCCGCCCTTATTGCTGAGGAGGGTGCGTCTCATTGACCTCGACGCCGGCGAGTTCCGCCCAGAAACCTCTCTGTTCGTCAGCGAAGGGCGAATACGAGGGATTGGTCCTGACGCTGGAGACAACGCGCCCTCCGAGACGGTCACTGTCGATGCAGCGGGTCGCTTTGCGATGCCCGGGCTGTTTGATATGCACGCGCAGTGCTGTCCGGGGAAAGTCGCGCCATCGGACGGTAAGTCTCGACCGTTCAATGTCTTATGGCCTGTTTTGCCCGGGAACGATTTGAAATCCCGAGGCCGCAAATGGTCGCCTGAACGGAGCATCCGGACGCGGCACAATGAGGGATGAACCTTGGCCGTACGGTTTTCTCCCAACTGATCGAGCACCTACCGAGCAAAGAGTTTCAGAAATGTGTATCGCGCTACCGCGGCGATTCCTATCTGAAAAGTTTCTCCTGCTGGGATCAGTTTCTTGCGATGGCATTCGCCCAGCTGACCTATCGGGCAAGCCTCCGCGACATCGAGACGTGCCTGCGTTCGATGCACGGCAAACTCTACCACATGGGATTCCGCGGCAGGGTAGCGCGCTCGACACTGGCCGACGCGAACGAGTCGCGCGACTGGCGGATCTACGCGGACTTCGCGCAGGTCTTGATTGGCATGGCACGGCCGTTATATGCCCACGACCCGATCGGTGTGGACTTGGACCAGACTCTGTACGCTCTCGACTCGACAACAATCGACCTCTGCCTGTCGCTGTTTCCGTGGGCGAGATTCCGCAAGCAAAAAGCCGCCGTGAAGATGCACACGCTGCTGGATCTGCACGGCAATATTCCCACGTTCATCCGCATTACTGGAGGCAAAGTGCACGACATCAACATCCTCGACGAGATCGGCCCGGAGGCCGGCGCGTTCTACGTCATGGATCGGGCCTACGTCGATTTCGAACGCCTCTTCGTGTTCACTCTCTGCTCGTCGTTCTTCGTCGTGCGAACCAAGAAGAACATCTTGCTCCAACGGCGCTACTCGCATCCCGTCGACAAATCCACGGGCTTGCGCTCGGATCAGACCGTCATACTGGCTGCCATCGAATCGGCCCAAGCCTATCCCGACCCGTTGCGGAGGGTCAGTTACTTCGACGCCCGGACGAACAAGCGGCTGAAGTTTCTGACCAACAACTTCGCGCTCCCGGCGCTGACCATCGCCCACATCTACAAGTCGCGTTGGCAGATTGAGTTGTTCTTCAAGTGGATCAAGCAACATCTGCGAATCAACTCGTTTTACGGCACCAGCGAGAACGCCGTCAAGACGCAGATCTGGATCGCTGTCTCGATTTACGTGCTCATCGCCATCGTCCGGAAACGCCTCGGGCTGGAAGCGAGTCTTTACCAGATTCTACAGATTCTCAGCGTTACGCAATTCGAAAAAATGCCCCTTTTACAGGCACTCCAGCCATCCGACTCCCCAAACGAATCCCCCTATGACCCCAACCAATTGATTCTATTCGACTTTTAACCGGACAGCAGTGATGCACGCGCATGTCTGGGAATCAGTCTCGGCGGCGAATCTAGATGCATTCATAGCCTACGGCGTCACCGCACTTCGCGACCCGGGCGGCGGAAGTCTCCCGTGGATGGGGACATTGGTCGACCGCAGCGAGTTCACGAACGATCCGGTACCGCGGGTATTTTTTGCCGGGCAAATGTTCCATGGTGCCACAATTCCATTCGACGGCTACCTGCTGGTCGATGATCAGGAGAATGCGCGGAACTACGTCCAACTTTGGAAGGAGCAGGGTGCACAGTTCATCAAAGCGTATATCACTCTCCCATGGCCCATGCAGCGAGCAATTGCTGAAGAAGCCCGCCGTGAGGGTCTGCCTGTTGCCGGACATGGCGTCTCCGTCGAAGAAATCACCAAAGGCGTCACGTCGGGATACACGTATCTGGAGCATACGTCCGGTCATCACGAAGATGTCCTCCAGTTGCTCTTGGCGGCAGGGACTAAGTTGACTCCCACATTGGCCCCCCGCGGCGTCTCGCTAGTGTTCAAGGACGAGCCGGAGAGACGGCAGGATGCGAAGTTTCGGTCGTTTGTCAAGACCGCCTGCATCGAGGGACCTCTGTCGGATTCCCGGGATCTTACATCGTTCCGGGGGGTGTTTGCGCGAAATTTGACCGACATTTTCCAACTACATCGCCGTGGCGTGCCCATTTTCCCGGGAACAGATTTCGGCTGTTTCTACGGTCCCTCGCTTCACTGGGAGCTGGAGTTCTTGGTTCAGGCGGGATTGTCGTCTCGTGATGTACTGCGAAGTGCAACCGTTGAGGCTGCCGAAGCTGTCGGCGCGAAATCTGATCTCGGCACGCTGGAATCCGGCAAGCTTGCCGATATCGTCTTGCTGGATGCGAACCCGCTTGAAGATATCCGCCACACACAGAAGATCTGGCGGGTGATTAAGGGTGGCTGGGTCTTCAACCCGGAAGACCTGCGGCACAAGCCTTCAGGGAACTAGTTCTCGGGTTGGCTCGCAGATGACTTTCCCGCCCTGAGAGGCTGGCAGGAGCTTCCGCGCTCTAACCTCACTCTTGCAGCTGGCCAAGGAAATAGCTAGCCACCCACGCAGCCAGGACTAAGTCAGCTGAAACGAACTAGATAGCGCTCGTCCGCGGATTACTGTTGTGATATCCGGTACCGTCCACCTTTCTGCCCAAGTCGTCTGATCGGCTCGCTCCCCGCTCCGATCCCCGGCTGTCGCCTTCCCCCCTTAATGGCGACACCCAAGGCTTGCCTCCTCCTTAACCGACTGATTCCTAGCCGCGTGGATGAGAAGGATTGTGTCATTCTGTCGCGATCCTCCACTTTTTACGCCAGAGCAGGTCCGAGGAGGGCCAGAAAGCGCGCTGCCGGCAAATATGCCTTCAGAAGCCCGCCGAGTGCTGCCGATTCACATTTATCGGGAGACATCTGGCGTCGTTGGGATGACAGATACAGGTGCGCGCGAGCACGGCACTGGCCTGTGATACCTTAAGAACGTAAGGTCTCGGCGGCCGATTATCTTGCGGTTTTTCCTTCGTTCATCATTTCGGAAATACGGTTACGAACGGCGGCCGACGGCGGGCGCGATGAATCGCGCCCCTACTGATGGGCTTGAGCATCCGGCGTTCAGTTCATGGGCATCTGGCGTCAGTTCATGTGCATGTGGCGTTCGGTTCATGGGCATCTGGCTTTTTAATGTAGGGGCGCAATTCATTTCGCCCGAGCTGATGAGCCGCAATACCTCGGCAACTGCGCGATACCTCGGCAACTGATTGACAGGTAACTTATTTGCGAAACACTGTGCTTAGCCAGTCCCACGTGCGACCCCTTCTTTCGATTCTGTTCCTTATTCTCCTGCCGGCGAACTCGCTAGCCGGCCAGACGGCCGGCGAGGGTGACCCGCCCAAAGCAGGTCCCGTCGAGATCCTCACGCTCGACGAAGTCAAGCCGGGCATGAAGGCGACCGCCTGGACGGTTTTCAAGGGCAACACCGCCGAGGCGGTGCCGGTCGAAGTGCTAGGGGTGATGAAAAACTCCTTTGGTCCGGGCCAGGACGTCATTATGGCGAAGCTCGGGGGTAAGGCGACCCGCACGAACGTCGCGGCCGGGATGAGCGGCAGTCCGGTCTATCACGAAGGGAAACTTATTGGCGCCATTTCCCTCCGCTTCAGCGTTTTCTCACCCGACGCCATTGCCGGCATCACCCCCATCGAGTTGATGCTCGAAATCGACCAACTTGACAAGAGCCGGCCGCTCGAAGCGAAACTCGCGCGGCCCGGAAATCCTCCCGGCGTGGAGTCGGCCCAAGGAATCCAGCCTTCGGCGATCTCAGGAGAAGAGCTGGCGCTCGAGATATGGAACAGCGCCGGGGCGACACCGCCCGCCTCCCACGTCACGGCGATCGAAACACCTCTTGCGTTTTCGGGTGTTCACGACGATGTTCTGAAACTCTTCGAGGGTTATTTCCGAACGGCCGGAGTGCTTGCCATGCAGAGCGGCGCGGGCGGAGGTTCTTCGACGGTAAGGGGGGACGCGGCGGGCTCTCTGAACCCCGGCGAGCCCGTCGCCGCCGTACTCGTTTCGGGCGATGTTTCGATTAGTGGGATCGGCACGGTCACTTACAACGACGGGGAGCGGGTGTTGGCCTTTGGACACGCACTTTTCAACGTCGGTCCGATCGAAATGCCAATGGCGCAGGCCAATGTGTTGACCGTCCTGGCGTCGAAGTTTTCCCCCATGAAGTTAGCGAACTCGGCCGAGATCGTTGGCGCCCTGCGTCAAGATCGCCATTCCGGAATCATGGGGGTTCTGGGCGAGACGGCCTCGATGATCCCGGTGTCTGTGCGGGTGAGGCGATTCAGCGACGGGGGCAACCTGCTGGGCGAAAAAAGCGTGCAATGCGAAGTCTTCCAGAACCGGAAGTGGACCCCCCCTCTGCTCACCCTGGTCCTTTACAACTCTCTCTTCCAGCTCAACGAGTTCGCGGCGGAGAGCACCTTCCGGCTCACGGGACGAATCGATCTCGATGGCGAACACGAGATCCCGTTGCAGGCCATGCGGACCGCGACGGGGTCGCCCGTGCCGGCGCCTCTTGCGCTCGCCAGCTGGGTAGGGATGAAGGCTCATCGGCTTCTCGGCAGCAGCGGTGAAACCCCGACTCTCAAAGAGATCGACGTGACGATCGATTTGATTCCGGAGAGGCGTTTCGCAACCATCGAACACGCCTGGTTGGAAAAGACGACCGTGCGGCCCGGCGATGAGGTCAAAGGAAAGGTCTTCTTGAGGCCCTTCCGGGGCGAGCGTATCGAAACCCCATTCGAGATCCGGATTCCCTCGAGCGCCCCCAAGGGACGGCTGCGGGTGCTCGTGAGTGATGCGCGGACCCTGAACCGCTCTACCCAACTCGCGGCGGCACGCACCAGGCTCCCGAGTTTGTTGGAAACGGTCTCGCTAATGAATAAGGAGCACAGCAATCATCAGCTTTTCATCTCGTTGCTTCAGTCGAACGTGACAGCCCGTTTGGAGGCTCGGACGCTGCCGAACTTGCCGCTTTCGGTCCTCAACGTGATGCGCCAGTCCTCGAAGCAGCGTCTGTGGCTAGAGTACGAGTCCCCCCTCGAACAATTCCCCATCGGTTTCGACTCTATCGTCAGTGGCAGTTACAGCATTGACCTGAGGGTCGAGTGAGAATACCGTCCCGAGCGATGCTGCCATTGTCTCGTCTTGGTTCTGTCACCACACTTGTGCTCGCCTTGGGCGCGGTGCCATCCGTTGCCGAGAAGACCCGGTCATGGGAGCAGCGGACTTTCGAAGACTTCGAAAAGGGGAAGGCGGAGAAAGTCACCATCCGTAGTGACGGGAAACTTTCCTTGGCGCCACGCTTTCAGGAGTTGCTGGAGACTCCTTCTTCTTACCTTTGGGACTTGGTTCGGGATGGACAGGGGAATCTTTTCGCCAGCGGCGGACCGGACGCTACGGTGTCGCGGATCGGAGCCGATGGAGAAAGCACTGACTTCTTCAAAGTGGAGGAGGCAGAGATCCACGCTCTCGCCGTTGACCGCGAAGATAACGTCTACGCGGCGACGTCACCTGATCCCAAAGTTTATAGGATCAGCCCTGCGGGGGAGTCGTCGGTCTTGTTTGAGCCCGACGCCAACTACGTCTGGGATATGGCCTTCGACTCCAAAGGGAATCTGTTCCTCGCCACAGGCGACAAGGGCCGGGTCTATCGAGTCCGTCCTTCCGGAGAGGGAGATGTTTTCTTTGAGACCGAGGAGACCCACGTCCGCGCTGTGATGGTAGACGCGGCTGACAACTTGATCATAGGAACAGACCCTGGAGCCCTGATCCTGCGGCTGTCAAATACTGACCAGGGCGAACCCAAGGGTTTCGTTTTGTATCAATCGTCGAAGAAGGAAATCACGGCACTGGGCCAAGCTTCTGACGGCACAATCTACGCGGCCGCGGTTGGAGAGAGAAAAAAGCCTGCCCCCATTACCCGGATTCCGAGCATCAGCGTCACTGTCACGGCGGCTGCTCCTGCCTCGCCCGCGCCGCTCAATCCCCAGAATCCGGCTGCCCCGGCACAACCGAGCGCTGCGCCGCTACTACCCCCACCCTCGGTTGCTAGAGCCCAACTCAGGGGGGGGAGTGAGGTATACCGCATCTCGCCCGACGGCGAGCCACGAGTTGTGTGGACGTCCAAAACCGACTTCGTGCACGCTCTCGGCTTCGACTCCGACCAGAAGTTATTGGTGGGTACGGGCAATCGAGGGCGCTTGATACGGCTCGATTCGACGACGGAATACTCATTGGTTCTCACAACCCCGTCAAGTCAGATCACCGCGATAGCGTCAGCCCCCGACGGGAAGGCCTTCATCGCTACGAGCGGCATCGGCAAGGTGTATCAGCTCGGTCCACAATTAGAAACCGAGGGCTACCTCCAGACCGAGCCGTTTGACGGGAAGATTTTTTCGCGCTGGGGCCGGATCGAGTGGCGCGGTCAAACGGCCGACTCTTCTAAGATCGAAGTCTCCACCCGATCGGGAAACTCGAGAAGCACGGCAAGTAACTGGAGTGAATGGGCGCCGCCCGCGACGTCGACCGAGGGTGGAAGTTCTCAGTCTCCCGCTGCTCGATTCGCTCAGTGGAAGGCAGTTCTAAGCGCACCCGCGGGCGGTGATTCGCCGGTCCTCGACTCGGTTTCGTTGTTTTACCTGCGAAAGAACATCGAGCCGGTCATCACCCATATCGAGGTGACTCCACCTAACTACAAGTTTCCTAACAGACCGGCTCCCGCAGCTCAGCAACGGCGGACATTGCCTCCGTTGGGCCAGCCTCGTCCCAAGGGGGTTTCAGTAAAGCCCCGCCAAGCAATCACGCCCGCGAAGGGTTACGTCGGGATTCGCTGGGCGGCCAGCGACGCCAACGAGGACAAGCTGGTTTTTAGACTCGACATTCGAGGCGAGCAGGAGACAGAGTGGAAACTGCTCGAGGACGAGGTTGAAACCGGGCATCTTAGCTGGGATTCCACATCGTTTCCAGACGGCTGGTACAGGGTCAGAATCAAAGCTTCGGACCGGCTCTCAAACCCCACGGCACAAGAGTTGGATGCGCTCAGAATCAGCGATCCCTTCGTTATCGATAACGGTGCCGCACGCATCAGCGACCTAACGGCAAGCTTCGAAGACGGGCACTTGGCCGTTCGCTTCCATGCGGCTGACACTACAACGAAGATCAGCAGAGCTCAGTATTCGCTGGACGGCTCTGATTGGAAACCCATACGACCCGTTAGTCTCTTGTTCGACTCAAAAGAGCTTTCTTTCGAGTTCCGGACCGAGCCGGTCGAGGCGGGCGAGCACACGGTCGCCGTCCGCGTCTATGATGCCTATGAGAATGTCGCGGCCAGCAAAGTCGTTGTGCGATAGTCAGCTGGGTCTGCCACACATACACTCGTGTAGAACTCTCTGGGTCAACCACTGAGCCGAACGCTCCTATTCTTCGTTTGGCGCCATCCCTTAAACAGCCACGTTCACGTGGCTTTGATGTTGAATTAGGCCAGCTCTTTAGGGCTGGTATGCTGATGCCCGACAGAGTAAACCCGCTGGTTTCGAATGGCCTGTTCCTTCCACGACCATGACATTTCGAAACCAGCGGGCCAAGTGTTGCGGCTCCCGCACCAGACGTAAAACGCCTTGCCTAAACAAACCCAAGCCTCGTGAACGAGGCTCTTCGACCCCATGCTTTTCTCACAATCCCGTAAGAAGGTCTGAAAGAATCACACAGCCTCGGTTCGCGCAAGGGGACGCAATCAACTGCGCCCTACTTACCTGAATCTCCGAAACTGGAAGCAAGGTTTCTTGACGATAGACACTCTTGGAGTTGCTAGCGATCTAGCGAGTCAATCCCGGAATTGCGGGAGTCTATGTCCCGAGAATACCCGAGAATAGAAGCTTGCCTGTCTCGAGTAATGCTCCCGGCGAGCCCTTGTCAAATGCATTCGACCCACAGTGACTTGAACCGGGTGCTCGAGCACCTCCGCGACAATCGCGTTTCAGGCGCCATTGATCTGGCTCTCGAAGCACTCGACTTAGCTGAGTCTTGGATCGCTACCGGCCGAAAACCCGCAGATCTGGCGAGGAAGTTGGCCGCGATGCACCCCGCGATCGCGACCGTCCGCAACGTGGGCGCCCTCCTTTCACAGGGAGCGGAAGATCTGCCGGCTGCGCTGCGCAACATTCGGCGATCTTTAGTGGAAGGCAATCGCCGCATTGCGGAAAAGCTAAAAACCTTGGTTCCCTCTGACGCCGCCGTCATCACCCTGAGCAACAGCTCGACCGTCCGGGACGCTCTGCTCGCCGCCCGGCCACGCTCGGTGCAGGTCCTGGAGTCGCTGCCTGGAGGCGAGGGCGCCGAGATGGCCGCAGCATTGCGAGAGGGATCTGGAAAGGCTGCTGGGCTGGCGGAGGTCGCGCTAATTCCAGATGCCGCGATGGGCAATGCCGTCCCCAGCGTCGATTGTGCCTTGGTCGGGATCGACACCTTCGACCGAGCCGGCGCGATCCTGCACAAGCTGGGGACCTTGCCCTTGGCCCTCTGCTGTCGCCGCTACAAGAAACCCTTCTACGCTGCCGGACACAGCTTCAAATTCACCGACCGTGAGTTTAGCGGGCTGCCCGAACCGGAGACTGCTTTGGGAGGTCAGCGTTTCGACTGCACGCCGGCGGAGTTGATCACGCAGCGGGTGGACGAAAAGTAGGGGTGCCGAACCTGTGAAAAATGCTGGTACATTCAACCGCGGCTCAGGTTGTCATTGATTCGGGAAAGGGGACAGGCACCCCGGACCCTCCTTCGTTCGGGGGCCAACGGGCAAAAGCCTGACCATCTTGGTGGCGCGGGCGAGGTTTGCTTGGTTGCCTGTCCCCACCCGTCGGACAGCGCCTGATTTTTTCACAGGTTCGAGACGCAGCTCAACCCGCCACGGGGAGCGAAATCCGCGATGCTGTTGGTTCCCAAAGCTGAGGATCATTCCTTACAATAAGTAAGGAGTCCTTATGGCTAGCTCGACGATTACCAGCAAGGGTCAAATCACCATCCCGATTGAAATCCGCCGGCGTCTCGGCCTTAGGAGTGGAGATCGCCTCGAATTCCTCTTCGGGTCGCACGGAGAAGTGATCGTGCGGCCCAAGCGGGTCCGCCTCGAAAGCCTCTTTGGAATCTTACAAAAGCCGGGCCAGCGTGCTCTGAGTGTCCGGGAGATGGACGAGGCGGTTCGGAAATCTGCCGGGAAAGCGTTGAAGCGCAACTCGAAGCGGAGAGCCTAATGCGGGGTGTCGACACCAATGTGCTGATACGAATACTCGTCGAGGACGATCCCACACAGGCAAAGAAAGCGCAGGCCTTCGTGGCCCAATGTCGGGCCTCAGGCGAGGTGGTCTTCGTTGCTTCTCTGGTCGTATGCGAGTTGGTTTGGGTCCTCGGATCGGCCTATGGAAGAACGAAAGCCCAAGTCGTCAGCGCGCTCGAGCAGTTGGTGAGCTCTGACATGCTGGTTTTTGAGAGTGGCGATCTCGTACAGAAAGCCTTGGAGTTGTACCGCGCAGGTTCGGGCGATTTCGCCGACTACTTCATGGGACTTTCGAACCAGGCTCGACAATGCACAGACACGGTTACTTTTGACCGAGCGCTTCGGTCGGCGCCGGGCTTCGCCGTGCTTTAGGTTGCGGCAAGGGTTCCGCTCAGCTGCACCCCCAACCGCCAGAGAATGTAACCCAGGGCCTCTCGCGCGTAGTATTTACTGCGCTCCCAGGTGCTATCGCTGCCCCGGCTGCGGGGAGAGCCGTAGACAACCAGGCCCCGCGCTTCGAGCATGCTCTTGATGCGGCGGATGTGGTAACCGTCGCTGACAACGATGCAAGACGCAAGGCCTTTCTGCCTCATGATTTCGGCCACAGCCTCGGCGCTTTCCGCCGTCGACCGTCCTCGTGAGTCAGCGATCACCGCTTCCGCGGACACTCCTTGTTGCAGCAGATAGTCTTGGCCGACGTCCCCTTCAGCAAACTTGGAGCCGGGCCCATGACCGCCGGTGGTGATGATGTGAGGCGCCAACCCTCGCCGATACAGCTCCAGCGCATGGTCGAGCCGTGCTTTAAGGACAGGTGAAGGACGCCCCAAGTATTGCGCGGCTCCCAGCACCACGATCGCGTCCGCGGGCTGCGCCTCGTCGACCTGGGCCTGGAGCCAAACCTGGTAGTAGACGGTGGCGAAGTACACAGCACTCAGCCCGACGACCGTTAGGAGAGGAATCCGAAGCAACTTCCAGCGCCTCGAACGCTGCGGTCCGCCTACGGCAGGTAGCTGGTTAGACGCGTCCACGGTAGCGACCCTCGCCTCACGATGCGAGGGTTGTTGGCGCTGAGGTCCAAAATCGTCGACGGCTGCCGGCGAGGAGCCGGTCCGCCATCAACAATATAATAGACGCTGTCTCCGAATTGCCGGGTCGCCTCGGCCGCAGTCGAAGCTGGGGGCTCACCGGAGAGATTCGCACTGGTGCCGGTTAGCACTCCTCCGGAGGCACCGATAATCGCCCGAGTCAATGGGGCCGCCGGCACACGAACAGCCACGGTGTCGGTCCCGGCGGCAATCCCCTTCGGGATTTTCGGACCCGCGGGAAGGATCACCGTCAATGGCCCGGGCCAAAAGTCTGCGGCGATCTTGGGTAGCGACTCGGGCATCTCCGCGATAAGTTCCGGCAACCGCTCTGCTCTGTCGACCAGTAGCAAGAGCGGCTGGTTCTTGGCCCTCTTCTTGACATGGAAGATTCGCTCGACAGCTGCCTTACAAAAGGGGTCCGCTGCCAGGCCGTAAACGGTGTCGGTGGGGATGACGAGCAATTCCCCACGGCGTATCGCGGCGGCGGCGATGCGAACCCTTCGCCATTGTGGCCTTGTCGGATGGATCGGCAGGACTCGAGCTCGTCGGAGACTGGCAGTCACAAAGCAATTCTATTACGATGAAGGTCGCCGTGGCTGCGTCGAGCCGTAAGGTCGTTTCGAGCCTCGCCAACCCCCTCCTGAAAGACGTGCGCCGTTCTGTCGCACAAGGAACCCTAACGTCGGACGGATTATGGGTGGCGGAGAACTTCCACTTGCTCGAAGAAGCGTTACGAGGCGACCTCGAAGTATCAAGCGTTCTCGCCTCGACGAAGGTCCAGGGCGCTGTCGAACGACACGTCGGGAAACTCAAGAGCGTTCGCCTCACCGTAGTCCACGAGCCGGTGTTCCGGCAGATTGCCGGAACCGAGTCCACGCAGGGAGTGATCTCGTTGGTGCGGCCGCCGGCCTGGAGGCTGCAGGATGTGTTCAGGCGCTCCCCGCTGGTGGTTGCGTTAGATGGATTGCAAGACCCCGGCAATGCCGGGGCGATCGTGCGCTCGGCCGAGGCCTTTGGGGCGACGGGTGTCATTTTCCTGGCGGGTACGGCAAGTCCGTTCAACCCCAAGACCTTACGTGCTTCCGCCGGATCGTTGTTTCGAGTGCCCTTTGTGGTCGGCATCGATAGTAAGATCGTCAAGGTATCTTTCCGCCAGCGAAAGATCAAAAGGGTTGCCGCCACGCCTCGTGCCAAGCAGCGACTCGATCGCTATGACTGGAATGGGCCGACCGCGCTCATGATCGGATCGGAGGCTCACGGCGTGAGCGAAGCCTTTCTGCAAGGCGTCCAGCGGATTCGCATCCCTACAACGGGTGTCGAATCGCTGAACGCCGCGGCAGCCGCGGCCGTGATCCTTTACGAAGCGGCACGGCAAAGAGCGCGAACCGGCTTTGGTGAACCCGTCCGACGCCCCCGATGAGTCTTTTCGAATCCATCGATTCAAAGCTCGATAGCTCGGACCCGACTCGTCCGCTAGCCGATCGGATGCGCCCCCAGACGCTTGACGAGTTTGTTGGGCAGGAGCATATTCTTGGATCCGGCAAGCCCCTGCGCCTCCAGGTCGAACGCGACCAGCTTAGCTCGATCATCCTTTGGGGCCCTCCCGGGGTTGGAAAGACGACGCTGGCACGCATCATTGCCAAGAACACTCACTGCGAATTCGTTCCCTTCAGCGCAGTTCTTAGCAGCATCAAGATGGTAAAAGCCGTAATGGCCGATGCCGAGCGGCTGCACCGACGAGGCCATCGCACCATCGTCTTCGTCGACGAGATTCACCGTTTCAACAAGGCCCAGCAGGACGCGTTTCTCCCCTACGTCGAGCGAGGCGACATTACCTTGATTGGGGCAACGACCGAAAACCCGTCGTTCGAAGTCATCTCGGCGCTGCTTTCGCGCACTAAGGTTCATATTTTGCGAGCGCTGACGGTGGAGGAGATGACGCGAATCTTGCGCCGGGCTCTAGAAGACGACGTACGAGGGTTGGGGCAAGCTGACCTGACCGTTGGCGACGACATGCTCGAGCGGATGGCGTTATTTTCGAACGGCGATGCCCGGAACGCCTTGCAGACGCTCGAAACCGCTGTGGCGTCCGCGGCCGGCTCTCCGATCACCGAAGCGTTGCTCGAGAACGTCTTGCAGCGCAAGATGCTGCCGTACGACAAAGCCGGGGAAGAACACTACAACCTGATTTCGGCACTTCACAAATCCGTTCGCTCGAGCGACCCTGACGCAGCTTTGTACTGGCTGGTCCGCATGCTCGAAGCCGGTGAAGACCGCCTCTACATTGCACGTCGGCTGGCGCGGATGGCTTTCGAGGACATCGGTTTGGCCGATCCTCGAGCGCTCGAACAAGCCATGGCGGCGGTCGAGGCGTTTCGCTTCATCGGCGAGCCGGAAGGCGACCTCGTGCTGGCGCAGGTTGCGGTTTACCTAGCGATGGCCCCCAAGTCGGACGCCGTCTATAGTGCCTACAACCGAGTCAAGCAGGATGTCGAGACCACCACGGCCGAGCCGGTGCCCCTGCAGCTCCGCAATGCCCCCACGAGACTCATGAAGAAGCTGGGATACGGGGAAGGCTACCAGCACGCCCATCAATTCGAGGATGCCGTCACTGAGATGGAGTGCCTGCCGGAATCGCTACGCGGACGCCGCTACTACCTCCCGACTGACCGCGGATTCGAGAAGCGCATTGCGGAAAAGCTCGAGGGGCTGCGCAAGAGAAAAGGGCGCAAGGACGGGTAGGAAGAAACTCGGCCACTATGAGGCGACGGATACCCGGGGCTGGGCTTGTCCCGCGGCACAGGCCCCGGCGCTCCGTTTCCGTCGTGGATCGTCGCTCTCCACCTTACGGGTGCCGCAGTCGCCAACTAGTCAGAAGAACCCCCTAGAATCGACGCTCGCTTGCCTGAACGCCAACAGGATGCGCACCGAGCCTGCCGGTGGTGCTTGTCGCCCGCGCGATCGTCCCCTACCATGGGTCAAGGAGACTACTCTTTGCGGGTTTTGGTTTCAGGCGCAGCCGGGTTCGTCGCATCTCATCTCTGCGACCGACTTCTATCCGAGGGCCACCAGGTAATTGGGCTGGACGACTTCTCTACCGGTCGTGAAGAAAATGTCGAACACCTTCAGTCAAGCTTGGGATTCGAATTCGTCGAGCAGGACGTCTCACGACCGTTTGAGATCTCCGAAACGGTAGACCTCGTCTTCCACATGGCGTCGCCCGCCAGCCCGTTCGACTACTTGAATCTGCCCATCGAAACCTTACTGGTTGGATCGATCGGAACCAAGAATCTTCTTGACATCGCACACTCGAAGGGTGCGGGGTTTTTGTTGGCATCGACGTCGGAGTGTTACGGCGATCCGCAAGAGCACCCGCAAGCAGAGACGTACTGGGGGCACGTCAACCCGGTCGGGCCACGATCGGTGTACGACGAGGCCAAGCGCTTCGCCGAAGCGCTAACCATGGCCTATCACCGCAAGTACGGCGTCAACACGCACATTGCCCGCATTTTCAACACCTACGGGCCGCGCATGAAGCTAAACGATGGGCGAGTCGTGCCCGCCTTCCTCGACCAGGCGCTAAACGGCAAGCCCCTTACTGTTTTCGGGGACGGCTCCCAGACCCGCAGCTTCTGCTATGTCTCTGACTTGGTCGAAGGGCTTTGGCGCCTGATCCAAAGCGACGAGCATTTCCCGGTCAATCTTGGCAATCCTCGAGAGATGACGATCCTTCAGTTCGCTGAGCTGATTCAGCAACAAATGGACGCTGATTGTGAGATTGAGTTTCAGCCCCTGCCGCAAGATGATCCCAAGCAGCGCTGCCCTAATATCTCGAAAGCTCAGAGTGTGTTGGGTTGGCAGCCCAACGTCGGCTTGGAGGAGGGTCTCCGGCATACGATCGAATACTTCCGCACCAAGGAACTCGCCCCTCAGGCGGCCCGCCCGTAGTCCCCGCTATATTTCCCCAGCGGCGACAACAGGCGGTTCACCTTTCTTCGCCGTCCGACATCGGCGGCTTGCCGGCCCTTTGGAGCGCACCCCTCGCATGCGGCTTGAGACGGCGCTTTGTACGGCTCTCAAAATGGGGTAGTGTCGGCACACTATGACACCATAAAGCAGGTCGCCAAGGACGATGCGGCGGATGCGGCGGACTTGCCGGGAGTTACAGCTATCGCGGGTCGATACTGTGACTGCCCCGACGAAATCACAAAACAATGCTTTCAAAATCAAGACTGCACCGGGACCTATAACGGGGTATCCAACTACGGGCAGTGCTGTCCGGGGAAAGTCGCGCCATCGGACGGTAAGTCTCGACCGTTCAATGTCTTATGGCCTGTTTTGCCCGGGAACGATTTGAAATCCCGAGGCCGCAAATGGTCGCCTGAACGGAGCATCCGGACGCGGCACAATGAGGGATGAACCTTGGCCGTACGGTTTTCTCCCAACTGATCGAGCACCTACCGAGCAAAGAGTTTCAGAAATGTGTATCGCGCTACCGCGGCGATTCCTATCTGAAAAGTTTCTCCTGCTGGGATCAGTTTCTTGCGATGGCATTCGCCCAGCTGACCTATCGGGCAAGCCTCCGCGACATCGAGACGTGCCTGCGTTCGATGCACGGCAAACTCTACCACATGGGATTCCGCGGCAGGGTAGCGCGCTCGACACTGGCCGACGCGAACGAGTCGCGCGACTGGCGGATCTACGCGGACTTCGCGCAGGTCTTGATTGGCATGGCACGGCCGTTATATGCCCACGACCCGATCGGTGTGGACTTGGACCAGACTCTGTACGCTCTCGACTCGACAACAATCGACCTCTGCCTGTCGCTGTTTCCGTGGGCGAGATTCCGCAAGCAAAAAGCCGCCGTGAAGATGCACACGCTGCTGGATCTGCACGGCAATATTCCCACGTTCATCCGCATTACTGGAGGCAAAGTGCACGACATCAACATCCTCGACGAGATCGGCCCGGAGGCCGGCGCGTTCTACGTCATGGATCGGGCCTACGTCGATTTCGAACGCCTCTTCGTGTTCACTCTCTGCTCGTCGTTCTTCGTCGTGCGAACCAAGAAGAACATCTTGCTCCAACGGCGCTACTCGCATCCCGTCGACAAATCCACGGGCTTGCGCTCGGATCAGACCGTCATACTGGCTGCCATCGAATCGGCCCAAGCCTATCCCGACCCGTTGCGGAGGGTCAGTTACTTCGACGCCCGGACGAACAAGCGGCTGAAGTTTCTGACCAACAACTTCGCGCTCCCGGCGCTGACCATCGCCCACATCTACAAGTCGCGTTGGCAGATTGAGTTGTTCTTCAAGTGGATCAAGCAACATCTGCGAATCAACTCGTTTTACGGCACCAGCGAGAACGCCGTCAAGACGCAGATCTGGATCGCTGTCTCGATTTACGTGCTCATCGCCATCGTCCGGAAACGCCTCGGGCTGGAAGCGAGTCTTTACCAGATTCTACAGATTCTCAGCGTTACGCAATTCGAAAAAATGCCCCTTTTACAGGCACTCCAGCCATCCGACTCCCCAAACGAATCCCCCTATGACCCCAACCAATTGATTCTATTCGACTTTTAACCGGACAGCAGTGAACTACGGGCTTCCCCGGGCCTACGTCGAACTGGAAGTGGAGCAGACTTTCAAGCCTCTGATACCGTGGCCTGGCATTCCTAGTGTAGTCCGCCAATAATACCGCGACTTATAGATTTCCGTTGTGGAGAGGGAAGCCCGTTGAAACGGGCTGACTAATCTTGAGCGGCGCGGCCTACCAGCCGTAAAACGGCCGGCCTAAGAAGACAAAGCCGCGTGAACGCTGCGTTCACGCGGCTTCCAGCGGTTCCTAAATCTGATAGATCTCATCATCTGCAACGCCAAACCCTCCTATCGGCGTGAAACAGCCGACTTCGGGCAGTTCCGGATAAGGTGCAATCTGCCCGGCGCACTACACTAGCCCCGTGGGTGTCGCTGACAAGACATATATGCGAGTTCGGTAGAAACAAAGAAGGGGACCACTATGTCGCGGAAGATTCAAACTCCCAGAAGTAATAGCAAGGCAGTAATCAGTCCATCCGAGGCGAACGCCAGCCCAGCAGCCGCTGCAACTGCGGTGGACAACGGGTCTGCGGCCAAAGGCGAGTCGCGGCTCACCTTGTCGACGGCGCGCCGACGAGGCGCGGCAATGGTCGAGTTCTCACTGATCTTTCTGCTGTTCGTCGTGGTCCTCGTCGCCTTGGTCGAGTTTGGACGCGGGATGTGGACCTACGCCACGATAGCCCACGCGGCACGCCAAGGCGGGCGCTATTGCATGGTACGTGGCAGTTTTAACCCGACCACGCTCGCTGCTCTTAAGACGGCGGTCAAGAAACACTGCATAGGGCTAGATCCCACCCAGGTCGGAGTAACCGCAAGTTGGAATGGAGGGGCTGACCCGACCGCAATCGAACGAGGCGATTTCGTCGAGGTTGAGGTCACCTATCCTTTCCAGTTCGCGGCTGCCGGACTGCTTCTTGAGGGCAGCAACTCAATCGCAATGCGCAGCAAGACTCGCATGGTGCTTCTCAACTGAACGGCGTCTCCCGCCGGGAGCGCGAACGAGCAAACCGCTCCCGCAATCAGTAGTAGCGCCCGGCGGAAAGGCGCACGGCCCACCCACCCCTGTTCTAGTACCCACAGCCTGACATCGTCAGCACGCTTCCCCGGTGCTGGACCCTAAGACCTGCGAGTCGACCCTCAAGCAACCCGAGCACCTTCCTCACCCCGAACCAGGTTCGGGAGAAGAACTTGAGGCCCTCACGGAGGTCTCCTGAGTCTCATGGGGCGCACCTAACGCATTTTTTTTGCTCATTCTGTCGCTGCGACGAAATGGACTAAGTTGTTGAAAATAAAGGAGCGGCCCCCTGCGGTCCCGTCCCTGTCTTTTGGCACCCGCCCAGAGTCCCGTATCAATGATTTCAATAGGTTACAGGTCATAGCAACGCCTGGCCTACGTGAACAGCCTTGTGGATCGGCCTAGGATAAATTTCTGTAATCCACGCACGAACCCCTTGACAAAGTTGTAGTAATACCCTTACTATTTTTCTAGGTATACTAGTACTATATAGACTATGACGGCGTTTGCGGTTGAAAGAACTGGCGGAAGAGGGGGGGACGGTGACAGACGAGAAGGGTAAGAGACGCGGGGGCAGAACAGGGCAGGCGATTGTAGAGTTCTCGCTTTGCTTCCTGTTGTTCATTTCTATTATGCTTGCCACCTTCAGCTTCTGCTTTTGGATATTCGCCAAGGCGACGCTACGCAATGCGGTTCGAGAGGGTGTGCGATTCGCGATCACTGGTCGGACTCTGAACGGCCCGTTGGGGCCGCTGGGTCAAGATGACGTGATTAAGGATACCGTGGTGGCGAACGCTTGGCCGTTTCTGACTGACCCGGCGGATCTCGCCGCGATCAAGATCGAGTATTTCGGGGCAGACGGAACGCTGACTCAGGACAATTTTGCCCGCAATAGCGTACTCGTATCCGTGGAGAACTACGCGGTGCCGATGATGACCCCTTCTCCGCTTTTCCCTCTTATGAACCAAGCGTTCCTTAATGTGAGCGCGGCGGATCGAGTGGAGCCGTTCCCGGGAGCGCCCCCGGCGCGAACTGCGCCACCCCCACCGTAACGGAGACAACATGTCGATAAAGCTTGAGCGAACATCTCACCCTCCCTGTAGCAGACGGCGCCGGACTCAAGGTGGAAACAATATCGTTGAGTTTGCACTGGTGTTGCCGATCATCATATTTTTGTCGTTCGGAGCGATTACTTCGGGCATGCTTCTCGAGCGGTATCTGAACGTGATTAACCTTGTACGTAACGCGGGCAATATGTACTCCCGCAACGTCAACTTCGAGTTTGATGCGAATCGGGAAGTGCTGGTCCGGGCCGCGACCGGTCTGAACATGACCACCACAGGCGGCGAAGGAGTGATTTTCTTGTCCCGAGTTGTTATAGCGCAGTTCGGGAACAATCAAGGCTTGCCCGTGATCGATCGGCGTTTCGTGATCGGCAATCCGAGCCTTACCTCGAGCAGGATCGGCACGCCCGCCGCCGTGGACCCGGTCCAAGGTGTAGTAACCGACCCTGAAAACGACCCGACTGCTCTGGTGCTGTCCGGCCCGGCAACGACTTTTCAGAGCATGATTGGCGCCGGTGCCGACAGGGTGTTCATGGCTGAGGTTGCCCATACACCTACCGATCTGGTTCTGCTCGGCCTATTCGACGGCAACATGTACTCTCGGGCGTTTTTCTAGCCCTCTAGACTAGTCAGACCAAAGGAGACAAAAAATGCGCGGCAATAGCAAACGGCGAGGGGGGCAAATCCTCCCCATGTTCGCGCTGTTCGTGACGTTGCTTCTCGGTTTCGTGAGCTTCGCCTTCGATTGGGTGTACGCGTATGTGGTGAAAGCGTTTCTCGTGACCACTTCTGACGCGACCGTGCTTGCATGCGTTCGTGCCCTACCGCAGGGAAGTACGGCGGTGGACAATGCAGCAGCCACCACATTCGATGCCAATTTCCCTCCGGGCTTTCTGAAAGCGATCTCGCGGTCCTACACGGGTCCAACGGTCATCGACAATGCTGACGGAACGCGGACCGTCGAGTTGATAGCTAGAGCGACGATCCCGACATTCTTCCTGGGTTTCTTTGGCTACAACAGCCTTGACATAGCCGCCGGGTCAACCGCCCTGCGGAGAGACGTGAACCTCATACTCGTCCTGGATCGCTCGGGATCGATGGTTTTAGCACCTGTCGATTCACAGGGTAGGACTCCGTTCCAAGCACTGCAGGAATCGTCCAAGCTTTTTCTCGACAAGTTTGACGAGACCCGCGATAAATTCGGAGTCGTGAGCTTCGGAACGAACGCCCTAGTCGATTACACGCCCCAAACGAACTTCAAAACTCCCTTGAAACGGTATTCTTCCCGCCGAAGGAAACAGTCTCCTGCCGGTTCTTCGAGGGGGATCGCGACCCGGACAGGGAGCTCTATATTGGGAGCACGAAGGGAATCGGGCCGTACGAGAAGGAAAGTGGAAACTGGTTGCGGGGTTTCGTCAGGACTGGGAGTTGTATGATCTGGAGACTGACCGGACGGAGACCAGAGATCTGGCATCCAAGTTTCCAGATCAGGTAAGACGTCTGGCAGACCTTTATGAAGAGTGGGCAAAGCGAAACCAGGTTGTGTCATGGACAGAGGAGTGGGAAAAGAAATTCGGAATACCCAAGTAAGTAGAACAGACCTTGGAGAAACTTGATAGATTTGCGAGAAGTGCAAATTTCTTAAACTAAGAACACGAAGCGACGATGGCCCTAGGCGTCACCTTAATCGTGTACATACCGCGGTCGAAGGCCCAGTCGCCACCTGCCTCGACCTCATTGGAGGAGGCAGTGAGCTCGGCCTCAAACTGGTCGAAGTTCTTCTGATCTGGAATTTCCGTTTTGGCCATCCCGCGATGGTCAGGATACTCCGATCCGCGGCTCGGGTGCAAGGTCTTCGTCTTCCTCTCACGATCGATGCTCCGTTCGCTCCCGTTTGGGTCGCTGAATGCCGCTCGATCGCCGCGTTCCAGCTCGCTGGAGGGCTTTTCGCCGACACGGCTCCGAGTAGTTCCCTCTTCAGCAACCCAGCGTCTCTTCTCCGTCGCAGCCGTCGCCCGTTACCCGCCTGGCACAGGCAGCGCCCAGATCCGCCCCAGCATCTCAGCGAACAGCTTGCGGTTGAGATGCCCCTCGGCCAACAGCAGCCAGTAATAGCGGGCATGCTTGACCAGCCGCCCTCCGGTTTTCATCAACCGATGCTGCAAGCTCGTCAGCGACCAGTTCTTGATCCTCTGCGCCAGCCCCAGCCGCCGCCACAGGTTCCCCAGGTTGTAGGCCAACACGCTCAACTGCAAACGCACCTCGTTTGCCCGGAAACGATGACAGGACAGCCGTGTCCAGTGGGTTGCCTGCTTGCCTTCCTTGATCCATTGCTCGGCCGTGCCGCGCTTGTTGTAGAAGCGCACCAGCGACCGACTGGGCAAGCTCATGCTCGTGACGATGAACCCGACGCGAGGAAACAACTCGCCTTGGTGGTGCTCAACCTTGGCCACAACCCGCCGAGGCTTCGACCAACTCGCGGCCTGATAGCGGAAGCTCTTGTAGCGCACTAGTGGCTTCAGGCTCGGCCTGCCCGGCGGACGGAACAGAATCTCTTCGATCTCCAACTCCAGGTTCTTGTTTGCTGGGATGCGAATGACGTAGTCCACTCCGCGATCCTCCAACGCCTCGTAGATCTCCGGCTTGGCGAAGGCGGCGTCGGCGCGGAACGTCACTTGCTTGCCTTCTCCCTGTTGGCGCTCGATCTCGGGCAGCAGCAGTTCGTCCCAGTCCTCGGCGCTGGACACGTTACCCGCTCGCAGCTTCGCCGCCAGACAATCACCGTGCTGGTTGAACAGCAACAGCGGGTGGTAGCAGGTGGACTCGAAATGGCCGTTGTAAGCGCTGCCTTCCTGCTGACCGTGGACCGGGCTTTCCGTGGAGTCCATATCGAGCACGACACGCTCGGACTCGTCCTGCGCTTGGGCTTGAGCGACCAACTCGCGGTTCACCGCCATCAGCCCAAGCAGGTTCTCTTCACTGGCCAGCAGCTCTGCCTCAAAGCTTTGTAGACGCGACGTAAGCGCCCCGCCGCGATCCCAGTTCTTCTTCGAGCCGATCAGACGAAAAGTCGGGTCAGCCGAGACACGGGCAGCATCGTTGAGATCCTCGTAGCCGGCGAGGCGGCTGTAGACCGATTGCCGCACCAGGTCGGCCAGTGGGAACTTCTTGTTTGTGCCTTGCCGCGAATCCGTCAGATGCTCGTCGATCAGCTTGCCCAGTCCGAGCCGCTCGTCCAGTTCCCGAATGAGAATCAGGCCACCATCCGAGGTGACGCGCGATCCTTGGAAATCGACTTTGAGAAATCCGTTGAAGGTGAGCTGAAACGGCTTGTTTTCTTTTTCACCCATTGGGTGTTGGCCTCCGTGCGTCCTGACAGGGCTTGAACCCCTATAAATAAAGACGCTGAAGGCCGCTGCAAGGTCGGGATGCCGAAATCAAATTGGAAATGCGGGTTGAACAACCTCATCGACTCCATGCAATCGTACAGTTCGAACCGAACCAATTCGGCTCTCGCCTTGTTCGAGGCTTATAACGAGCTAAAACTGTTGAATGACCCGGGACCGCTTAACGTGGTTGTCTATTTCACCGACGGGCAGTCCACCGCGTTTCCTGGGCAATTCGACGTCTTGACAGCCGGCAGTCCGAGTTGCACCTTTTCACCTGTGGATGGGGTCTACATGAGTAACCAGGCTGGAAGCGCAACTTATGGCTTGTTCACACAGCAAGCGGTTCCTGCGCCTACCCCAAACCCAGACTATGTTCTTCTTCCCGATTGTTCAGGTTTGGCCGCCGGTGGCACAAACGGTGAGGACTTGGTAGTCTCGCCCTTCCGCGACAATTGGCATCCCTTGGGCCTGTGGAACCCGCCCGCCATCTCCATTTACAATAACGCCGTCAATCCGGGGGTTAGCCCGGCCCTGACTGACGATGGCCAGACTGTGATCGACATCGGGGACAACATGCTCGTGAATGTGGGCTCGGTGGCCCGCCTGGACCCGAACGTGCCCGTCACCATTTTCGCGATCGGCCTCGGCGGATACCTTGGGCCGGCCAAGCACGATGTTTTGCGGCAAACAGCGAACGCCGACCAATTTGCCAATCCGGCCAACGGTCCCGCGGGACTGTATGTCTATGCTCCCGGACCTGATCAGCTGGAGCAAGCCTTCCTAGACGTAGCCAGCGAGATCGTTCGCATAATCCAATAGCGCGCCTCTTGCCTTTCTTGGATCGGCGGGCGGACTTCTGCTGGCCCTTCTGGGCTTCCGGTACACCTCTGAAAGCCCTCGCCTCAATGATTTCAATCAGTTACAGGCCATAGCAACGCACGTCCTAAGTGAACCGCCTGGGGGATGAGGATAAGAAAAACCTCCAGAATCCAGACAGAACCCCTTGACATAGCTCTGGAAATTACCTTACTACTATTTCTAGTACTACTAGGACTATTTAGACTATGGTGGCCTCACAGGCAAGGCAATCGAGGAGCCGGCGGGAGGCGAGAAGGCTATTCGCCTTCATGAGACCTCATGACGATCACTCTCTTTGCCTTCCTGAACCAGGCGGCCGTTTCTGGGGGTTGAAATGAAGAACACTATCGGGGACAAGAGACTTGCCGTTAGCCGCTGGGCCTGCAAGCCGGCCAACCACGAGCGAGGAATTATCATTGTCATCACTGCACTGATCTTCCCGGTGCTGCTGGCTTTCATGGGATTGGCGCTGGACGTTGGCCTGATCCTCGACAAAAAGCGCCGCCAGCAGAAGGCCGCCGATGCTGCGGCCTTCGGGGGAGCCCACGAGGTATTTCGGGCGAATTCGCCGCTGGTCACGAAAGCGGCACGCAACGACGCAGCCATCAATGGGTTTCCTCACAAGGACTTACCAAGCATCGGCGACTCTGACGTGACTGTCACCGTGAACTATCCCTACACCTATAAGGGCAGTACCAGCTTTGTCGAAGTGATTATCGAGGAAGTCAACGTACCGACGTATTTCTTGAAAGTTGTGGGGTCCCAGGCAGCTACGGTACAGTCCCGCGCGGTAGCGGGCTTGGTGAAGAACTACGACGGCGCGTGCATCCTGGCGTTGAACCCCACCATGGGGCAAGCGCTGAAGGTGGCCGGACAAGGGGTTGTACAGGCGAACTGCGGGGTCATGGCCAACTCAAACGAGCCGACGAAGGCCCTTAATCTCACCGGCCAAGCTTGTCTTACGAGTACCACGTGGATCGGCACCGCGGGTGGCTTTTCGGCTGGGGGCGTGACTGCCCAGGGCCAAGGCTGCCCCTATTCCCCTCAGCCCACAACACAGGCGTTGCCCATGTATGACCCGATGAAGTATATGGCCCAACCCCCAATTCCTCTTCCCACCAACCCGCTTTTTGGCGACGTGCAAGTAGGTTCGGCCCTCTGCGAAGATGAACCGCCCAATCCTGCATTCTCGTGCAACAGTGGCACTTACGAATGGAACCCTGGCCAATACGGCAGGCTCAAGGCGACCAGCGGTAATCACCTTTTCACCGCCGGAATCTACGTCATCAACCAAGAAATGGACTTCACCACCGGGGGAACGATCAGCGGCACTGAGGTCGGCTTTTACGGCACCGAGGTCGGAGGCAGTTCCAGTTGGATGGGCATAAGCGTGACATCTCAGTCCGCCATAGACCTGTCGGCTCCCACGTCCGGGCCCATGAAGGGCATACTTGTCTGGGTTGACAGATACGCGCCGTACAAGACGGTTAAGTTCGAGGGAGGGGTGACTTCCCGATGGAAAGGGACATTTTATGTCCCGTCGCAACATCTCGACTTTGGCGGCCACACGAACGCACAGGGGGACTGGGTGTACATCATCGCAGACAACATCGATGTCCACGGACAGGGAGCTGTTACGCAGTTTAATGGTCCGGATGGAAGTACCCCGGGCGCGCCGGACATCTTCCAAGTCACGATGGTGGAATAAACGGCGAGATGCTGTCTGAAACGTTGGAGGACAGTCGAATCGATAGAGGCGGATCTCCCCCGCTGCCCGCTTAGCAATTCTGGAGAGAGATCATGATGCGAGAAGACCGAGTGAAAAACCGAAAGCGAAGTAGAGGAGCCCTAGCGGTGGAGTTGGCCATATCCGCTCCTCTGCTGATGCTAATGATGGCAGGAGCAGCCGATTTTGCCCGCATTTTCTACCATTCCATCACGGTGGACAATGCGGCTGAGGCCGGAGCGTTATATGGTGCTCAGAACACGATATTGTCTG
Source organism: Bryobacterales bacterium (assembly GCA_965248205.1). GTDB lineage: Bacteria > Acidobacteriota > Terriglobia > Bryobacterales > UBA6623. The sequence continues at coordinate 1,861,354 of CBDFIS010000006.1, read as the reverse complement.
CGGATTATGCCGGCATCGAGCAGGTTGCGAAGGACGATGCCGCCGACTTGACGGGAGTCACAGTCACCCCGGATCGATACTGTGACTGCCCGGACAAAGCGACGAAAGAATGCTTCAACAACCAGGATTGCACCAGCACTTACGATGGCGTGTCTAACTATGGACTTCCTCGAGCCTATATCAACCTCGAAGTGCAACAGCCGTTTAAGACGCTGCTGCCGTGGCCGGGCATTCCTTATCCTTTGGGCGTCGCCAACAGAACCTATATGCGAGTTCGGTAAATTGGAAATAAGGAGCGGGCCATGTCGAGCAAAATTCAAATTCTTAGAAGAGATACCCGCCAACGCGGCGCGACGATCGTCGAGTTCTCGCTGGTGTTTCTGTTGTTCGTTGTTATTCTCGTGGCGCTCATGGAATTCGGCCGCGCGATGTGGACCTACGCCATGATAGCCCACGCGACTCGGCAGGCCGGGCGCTACTGTATGGTCCACGGCACTGAAAACCCGGCCACAACCTACGGCGTCGAGCAAGCAGTCAAAAGGCATTGCTTTGGTTTGGATGTATCCCAGGTTCAAGTCACGTCAACTTGGGGGAAAGGCGTGGCCCCCGCCGATGTGGAGCGAGGCGACCCTGTCAAGATTCAAGTTACTTATCCCTTCCAGTTTGTCGCAGCAGGACTCCTGGTTGAAGGTGGCAGCACGATCCAAATGAGCAGTACGACTCAGATGATTGTTCTCAACTGAACAGCAAAGGCTGCCCCGGAGACTTCGTCCTTCTTTCCTGGTCCGTGAGTCCCCCTCAACATCTGTTGGGGGGGGATTCACTCTTACGAACCGCTAACCCAAGACCCGCGGTTCGGCCATATGCAGGGGTCGACGAGAGGCCAAATCCAACAGTGACACCTCGGTAGTGGGACAGAACAGACCGTTCACTTTTCTTCGACGTCAGATACCTTCGGTTTGCCAACCCTTTGGAGCGCGCTCGCCTGAGGCCTCAGGCCTATCCCCAGCTCTCCAAGCTGGCGATCGGGCACCGTGTTCGGTGCTTCGCACATGAGATCCGTGCCCTTCGCGGTTTTGGGGAATGGGATGACGTCTCGAATCGTCGTCTCGCCGGCCAGCAGCATGATGAGGCGATCAAGGCCAAGCGCAATGCCGCCGTGAGGAGGGGTTCCGTACTCGAGTGCCTCAAGAAAGAAACCGAAACGGTGTCGGGCGTCTTCCTCGCTGAATCCCAAGGCTTCGAATACTCGGCTCTGCACGTCGCGTCGATGGATACGAATCGACCCCGACCCGAGCTCCACTCCGTTCAGCACCAGATCGTAGGCCTTCGAGCGGCAATGTGCCGGATCGGTTGTGAGCTTATCGACGTCTTGATCGTGAACCGACGTAAACGGGTGATGGGCGGCGTTCCAACGGTTTTCGTCCGCGTCCCATTCGAACATCGGGAAGTCGGTCACCCACAGGAATCGGAAATCTTGGGGATTGAACCGTTGGTGGCGGTCGGCGTATTTCCGCGCCAAGTGGCGGCTGAGATTTCCGGCGCTGCCCATGACCCGCAGTTCCGGCAGTGGATCGTCAGGTGTTTCCGCAGCGGTCCCCAGAGCCAGCAGGTCACCTTCCTCGAAGGATATGGCGTCGCGCACGGCTTGCATCGGCTGAGGGAAATCTCGGTCCAGACGCTTTACATCGTCAAACACCCGCAAGCCCAGCTCGCTACCGAAGGCTTTGACTTCGTCCCGCTCACGCCGCGTGATCGTTCCCACCGAGGGTATCCGGATCGCCATCAAAGGCATGTCCGTGGCCAACTGGCCCGGCGGGAAAAGGTCATTGACACGCGCCATGGGCGGCAGGCGAGTGTCGGGTTTGTCGGTGCCGTATTGTTCGATGGCAGCCGCGTAGGTGAGGTGCGAAAACGGGAGCTGAGGCGCCGGGTAACCGGCCGCCTTTGATACGGCCACCATCAACGACTCGATCACGTTTAGGACATCCTCCTGCTGAACGAACGACATCTCGAGATCAATCTGCGTGAACTCGGGCTGGCGGTCGGCACGCAGATCCTCATCCCGAAAGCAGCGAACAATCTGAAAATACTTCTCGTAGCCGCCGATCATCAACAGCTGCTTAAAGAGCTGAGGGGACTGCGGCAGAGCGTAAAACGATCCCAGCTGTAACCGGCTTGGAACCAGGAAGTCGCGCGCGCCTTCAGGCGTGGAGCGCGTCATGAAGGGCGTTTCAATCTCGATAAAGCCCTCTTCGTTCAGACATTCGCGAATCGCAAAGTTAACGCGATGGCGCAGCTCGACGTTGCGCTGCATGTTTGGCCGACGCAGATCAACGTAGCGATATTTAAGGCGTGCCTCTTCCCCGACCGACACGTGCTCTTCGATGGGAAACGGTGGAGTCCGGGATTCGTTGAGGATCCAAAGTTTTTCCGCGATAAGGTCGATCTCGCCTGTCGCAAGTTCTGGATTGACGGTTTCGGCCGAACGCTGGACGATCGGGCCCTCTACGGCTACGACGAATTCGCTACGCAGGAGTTCCGCGCGGTCGTGTACTTGCTCATCCACTTCAAGGTTGAAGACAACCTGTGCAATCCCCGAACGGTCCCGTAAGTGGATAAAAATCAAGCTACCGAGATCACGCCGCCGATGCACCCATCCCATCAAGACAGCCCGTTGACCCACCTCAGACCGGCGCAGCTCGCCGCAGGCGTGAGTGCGGCGCTGCTCGCCAAGAAAATCCAGCGGGATTGAACTTGATCGTCGAGTCTCCACTAGAGGCTCTCCCGATGTTTTCGGCTCAGCTTGACGTAGCTCTGAGTTCGCCGCCGAACATCCTCTCGCTCTTCGTCCCTAGTAGCTCGCCGCACCTTAGCAGGCACACCCATTACCACACAGCTCGGTGGTATTTCGGCTCCCTCCACCACCAGCGATCCCGCGCCCACAATGGATCCCTTCCCCACCCGGGCGCCACTCAGAACCGTGGCTCCCATGCCGATCTGAGCCTCGTCCTCGACAACGCAAGCGTGCAGTGTCACCGAGTGGCCGACGACAACCCGGTCACCCAGCCGCAGAGGCTTGTCGCCATCGACGTGGAGGCAACAGTTATCCTGGATGTTTGTCTCCTCACCGATCTCAATGCGGTTTACATCGCCCCGCAACGTCGCATTACACCAGACGCTCGAGCGCGCGCCGATCGTCACCTCCCCGATCACTTCCGCGCTGGGATGAATAAAAGCCGAATCGCTGATGTCAGGATGTCGACCGCCAAACGGACGAATCATGGTTGAGATGGAGGGCTAATGGGCCGTCACGAGCTCGACTAGCCCATTATTCTTGTGCCGACAAATCGTTTGTTTTCAATCCGGAAAGCGGCTTCTTTGGCTCTCGGAGCAGCTCTCCAGCGTAACACACCGCCGGGGGCATCATGCTCAAGTCGGCCACTAGAAGCTTGGATCGAGAGCGAAGGAAGCGAAGGAGCGCCGCGCTAAGCGCAAGCTGCGTTGGCCCGCACCGTTGCCGTCTTTGATCTCATATTGCATGCGCTCAGATACTCAAGCAGCACGATCATGCGGTGCGAGACATTGCAGCTTTCGGGGGAGGAGCCGTTCGATCTCGGTGAGGTCTTGTTCTTGCCCTCGTACCGCTCGATCTGATGGGCCATCTCATCTCGACTCTGCTCGGAGCCGTTCGGTCCCGGCTCGAGCAACCGCGCGCCGAAATACGCGGCTATGTACTGCAGCTCATCGGCGGAGAGGCCTTCCAAGAAGCGACGAGCCGCCTCACGGCGGCACGATGTCGACATGGACGAAATGGCGGTAACGAGAGAAGCTCTTTCTCGTCTCAAATGCACGTCGGCGACTCCTGTTGCGGGCCAGGAATGCTTTAGTCTGTAATATTATCACCTGAATCCACGGCCGAGCGCAACTCTATCCGAAATGTAACAAGGCACTTAGGGGCACTACCGTTAGGTGGTGCTAGTCCCCTTTTCTCACCAGGGTGCAGATGGCCGCCTTGAACGAATCTCACAATCGTGAGCAGACTGGAACCGAGTGCGAACAAGTTCTGCCCATGCCGATGCCGTAGATGACGACGGTACCTGTCTTGCGCTATGATCCACCGGGTGGCTGTGCGAAGGTTGAGGTTGAGACGTCGAAGGACTCCTCCCTGTCACAAGAGTCCCATCCCGCGTGTTAGAGAATCGCGGAGGTTACGGCGGGGGTCTTGGCGGGACGAAGCTCGAACCGAGGTGCGGGATACTTGGGCTGATTTCAGGTCACTTTACTAGGGAGTCATAGTAGTGTTGCGATTTGGGTTATTCGGGGCCGGCAGGATCGGTAGCATGCACGCGCGCAACCTCGCCGCGAATCCGCGTGTTGAGCTTTCCTATGTTTACGACGTCGATGAACCGGCGGCGCAGAAAGCCGCGGGGGGGTCTGGTGCCCGCGTGGCCCCGGACATAACCACGATACTCACCGATGCCGCCGTGGACGCGGTGCTGATCGCGTCGCCAACGAATACCCACGTCGACCTAATCAGGCAGTCGGCCAAAGCCGGGAAGGCGGTGTTGTGCGAGAAGCCGATCGCGCTCGATATTACCCTGGTCAACGAATGCCGTGACCAGATCGCCGATTGCAAAGTACCGGTTCAGATCGCCTTAAACCGGCGCTTCGATCCCAGTCACAGTGCCTTGCGCGAAGCGGTTCAAGCTGGAGACATAGGGCGCATCGAGAAGCTCATCATCACCAGCCGAGACCCTGCTCCGCCACCGGCCGATTACGTCAAGATCTCGGGAGGCCTGTTCCGCGACATGATGATCCATGACTTTGACCTGGCGCGCTTCATCACGGCTGACGAACCGGTTGAAGTCAGTGCTATTGGCAGCGCCCTGGTGGAGCCAGAGATCGCCTCTTTGGGAGATATTGATACCGCCATGGTCATGATGAAGCTGACCTCCGGCGCGCTGTGTCACATCAACTGCTCAAGGCGGGCGGTGTATGGTTATGACCAGCGCGTCGAAGCCTTCGGTCCGGGCGGCATGTTGCTTTCTAACAATTGCACTCGGACGACGGTTGAGCGCTACGGAAAGCAGGCGACAGCCGCCCGCGAGCCATTGTTGAACTTCTTCATCGAGCGCTACTCGGAAGCCTACTTCAACCAGGTCAACGCCTTTGTTGACGCGGTCGAGCAAGGCACCGCAGCGTCGCCCAGCTTCGAGGACGGCCGCCGGGCGCTGATTCTCGCCAACGCCGCGGGCGAGTCGCTCGAAACCGGACGTTCGGTCAAGGTGGTCTATTGACCGCGGTCCCGACGCTGGGTTGGGAGAACGCATCCGAGCCGCATTTCTAGCCCCGTATTACCCTCTGCCCATCTGCTCGGGAGGGCACACACGCTTAGCCAACCTCGTGGGAAAGCTCGTCGATTCTCACGAGATCTACTGGCTCTGCCTCGCGGACCCGGACACCGTTGCTGTGTCTCAACCGATCCGGGGCCTGGCTGAACCGCCCCGGCTCGTCCGAACTCGCGCGAACCTACGTTGGAGAGACAAAGTCAGTGACGCGCTGCGACCCGCGCATTGGGACCGAACCGCTTCCCGCGCTCTGGGTCTGCTAGGCGGTCTACCGCTCCACGTCGTGCGGATGCGGGCGCCCGACCTCAAACGAGTTCTCAAGGATCTGCTGACGACTCGCCGCATCGACGTCGTTCAGATCGAGTACGGCGCGATGGCCGGTTACCTGCCGGTGATCCGGAGAGCGTCCCCGGAAACGAAGGTCGTGGTCGACGAGCTGGAGGTGACTTCTATCGCCATCAACCGCCGCATGAGATCGGACTCGCACTCTTCACGGCGCATGCGCCGGCAGGCAAACTGCTGGAAGCGCTTCGAGCGCAAGGCTTGGCAAGCGAGCGATGCGGTGCTGGCCATGTCAGAATCGGAACGCGACTATATCGCTCGAGTCGCCGGCCCCGGGAAAGCGCACGTTGTCCCAAACGGGGTCGACGTCGACTTCTTCCGCTTCCGCCCGGTGGACCCCACCCTGACGCCAGGACCGTCTCGTCTACTGTTCGTTGGGAATCTTCAACATCGGCCAAACGCTCAAGGCATCGAGACTTTTCTCCGGACGTCGTGGCCAGGGCTAGCGGAAACGTTCGCGGAACTTGAGCTCCATGTGGTAGGCCCAGGGGCGAGCGAGGAGCTGCGGCGGCGGGGTGGGCGACGAGTGATCTTCCACGGATACGTAGAGGACGTGCGTCCCCATCTTGCGGCGGCAACAGTGATGGTGGTTCCGATCTTCTCTGGCGGAGGAACACGCCTCAAGGTGTTGGAAGCTCTGGCCGCGGGAACGCCACTCGTGTCGACCGGCCTGGGATGCGAAGGCCTGTCAATTGCTAATGGGCGGGAAGCTCTCTTGGCAGACTCGGCATCTGATTTTCAAAACGGAGTGGCAGCACTGCTCGAGCAACCAGAGCGGCGTGCAGCGCTGACTGAGGCGGGTCGGCGCCTGGTCGAACAGCGCTATAGTTGGGCGTCTATATGCGGTGACCTTGAGAAGGTTTGGACCAGTCTGTTACCGACCTAAAGCCGTCTTTCGAACTTCCGGTCGCGTCTCAAAATTAGGGCGGGGAGTGCAATATGATAGTCGATCGAGGTGCAAATAACATGAAGCGCTGGATCCGAGCAATGACAGGTTTACTGACGTTAATGGTTGTGCCTGCGGCCGTGCCGAAAGATGAGGCATCGGTCTCAGAAGAGATCGAAAAGCGGACGGGTCATGCACTACGGCCAGTGCACCTAGCGGTGGGAGAGCGAGCATCATTGCCGCCAGGGGTTTCGTTCGACGACGGCATCTCGGAAGACGAAGCGGTAGACGATCCTGAATCTGCTCTTGATGCCGGTGCTCTATCAATCGGTAGCCCGGGACACGGGTTCTGTAGATCAACCGTAGCGCCCGGCGGGCGGCGCCGGGGCGGTCGGTAGTAGGCCCAGTGCTTTCTTTCGAAAATTAGCGTACGATGCCACGACCCCAATCGAAGAACCGCTCCCTCACGGGTGTGTGAAAAAACCCTGGGTACAGTCCCCGCGCCTCTCGCAAGTCATCAATAAAGCGCCCCGTCCGTGCATGGCGCTTGGGACAGTCCCGGGTTTTTTCACACACCCTCAGGCCCACTGCGACCGCCGCGTCTCCGCCACCGTTTCTTGCAGCCCTACCGGGGGCCGTGATAGCATCGAGTTGAATGCTGTTTGGCCCGCCTGAGGGGCCGAAAACCATACGGCAGTAAGCCTTCCGCGCGCTGGCTGACTTCCCGCCCGAAAGCCATTCTGCCGTTCTCCACCCACTGCGGGGGCGTAGTTCAGCTGGTTCAGAACGCCGGCCTGTCACGCCGGAGGTCGCGGGTTCGAATCCCGTCGCTCCCGCCAATATTTTCAGTTGCCTCGGCGGTTCTCTCAGCACAACGGCCAGGCGATTGTAACCAATTTGTAACGATTCGCTACTGAATCTGCGTTACACCTCGCTGCTGAGCTCGCTCCTGCTTTCGCGCCAGGTATTCATCGACCTTGCGGGCAGCCTCTTCTAGATCTCTGTCGGCCACGATGTTGTAGCGCTCGTAGACTGAGCGGGTGTCAACGACAACTTCTTCGAGCTGGGGGGACATTCGCGATTGGTAATGCAGGTCATAGCAAGGGTTTTGGATATTTACGACGTTGAATTGCCCGTTCGTCGGTTCTTTGAGACCCCGACGTTAGCCGGCCTGGCATCGGCTGTGGAGACGGCAGATCGCGAGGAGGCATCTAGGATCCCGAGGATTCGGCGCTCAGTCTAACTGGTTACGGCTCCCGCGATCACGTAGAGCGCGAGCACACCCAGCCGCGGGATCTTAGGCCGGAATCCGGGATGACGCTCTGCAGCTTGGGGGAAGGAGTAGCTCTCGATGCCTCGCGTCCAACCCAATATTGCCATGTCCCATTCAATCTAACGATAGCGGCGCGGCTGTCTAAGTTCCTTTCCTGTAGTATCTTACGAACCAGCGGCCCTCCAATTGCGGTATTACTTCGACACAGTTCACGACGAGCCAAACAACGAGGAAGGTTGGTATATCGACAATGTTCGAGTCGTCGAGCTGAGACCTGTCGTGCGGCGCGTTCCACGCTCTCGCAGCTAGTCTCTTCGTTGAAGGAGCCGGCAAATCGCAACGCGACGGACGCAGATCGGTGAGGGGCACTTCGAGAGTTCAGGCGGGGACCTAACCTTGAGCGACGTGCAGCTCAGGCGGCGACCACTGAAAGTGCGGTGGTCATTTTCGAACAAGGGAAACGTCGTCCAACCACACCGTACCCGCAATCTTGCTGTCGATTTTCACGGAACTCTGACGGGACACACTTATCCGAAGAAGACGTGTCTCTCCCGGCACTGTGAACTCCTGCTCCAAAGTCGTCCAATCGGTTGTGCCAAGTATTGCCTTCGTGCGGAAGTCGAGTCGGGTGAGCCGCTCGGCGTCAACAATGCGCAGTCCAACTCCTCGGTCCGTTGTGATGTCCTCCGCCCGCACACGCGCACTGATATAGTGTGGACCTGCGCTCACAACGACAGTCTGAGCGACGTGATCATACGAGAGATTCGTGGAGCCGTCGAATCTTATCTGAAGGGCCCGCTTTCCGCCGAAAAACGCCCGCGAATCCCGCCGCACTTCCACAGCCTCGTTCTTCCGCACGCTCCAATCCAGCGGGGTTCCGAGGAAGACCGACTCAAACCCCGAGTTGAATACCAACTCCTCTCCGGGCAGCTCGCTCCCCTGGGAGGCGGCGAAGAGAAGGTGGACATTCTTAGCCTTATCGTGGCCCCCTTTTCGGAGGAGTAGTTGCACAAAACGGGCGAGCGATCTCTCCTCGACCATCGAACGTGTCGCCATCCAATCCCAAACTTGTCCGGCATCGTCGACCGACTCCTCGTCCGATAGATGCACCAAATAGGCCCTAGCTGCCTCCGCATTCTCCGGCAACCCCCATGAGAGGACGTCCCTTACCGAAGCTTCCATTCGCTTGTATTGGCTCAAAATGATCGCGTCATACTCACGCACCAGCTCCAGCACCTGAGAGAAATGGCTTAGTGACGTGCGCAGGTCTTCGGTCGCGTAGTAGAAGTTCCCTGCGCGTAAGAGTATGGTCGGAGCGTTCGGGGCAAGTTGAACTCCCTGTTCATAGCAGTACTTCGCTTGCTCGGGGTCGCCGACCCTGAGATAAGCGTCGCCCAGGTCGCACCATCTTGCGGAGGAATGGGGATTCCTCCTCACCGACTCCTGGAAGCCGGCCAACGTCGTGTGGCTGTTGGCGTCAGGATCCCACAATTCTTTGACGGCCTCATCCAAAACCAGATCATTCGCACAAATCAAGGAATACCGGCACAATACCCTTTCGACATCAAGGTCATTGGAAAACCAAGTGCCAAAAATGATGGCTCCGCCCGAAAAAACCACCAGGGCCGCGCCTAGTGAGAGGGCAATTGTACGTTCAAGCATGGAGAACCATCGTCCTTGAGAGATAGGTTGCTAGCGTTTGCTCTCGCGGGAGATCTACCGGATGCTCGGCACCCAAGAAAAAGAGCCGGCGTGAGCGCTCCGACTTCACACCGGCTTCTTCTGCTAAATCTGAATCAATGCGTGGAAACAAAGATAAGGACTTCGAGAACTCCTTTTCGTCTGCTACGGTCCACCGGGCGCACAAGGACCTCGGCTTGGCGGAGGCAGCGTCGGATCAGCTGCGCAGGGCGAGTTCGGACTTCCAGGACGCACGCCAGGCGGAGGTCCAGGTGGATCAAACGGGCCCCGGCCTCGCGGTGGCGGACCCTGACCACCACTGCTCTGGGTCCGGCCCGTACCGGCCCGAAGGTTTTGCCCACCGCGGGGACCAATGTCTACTCGAGAGCCAGGTCGTACGTCGGCGTCGGCGGAGCCCTCTAGAATCGTCACTCTGACCCCGTCGCCGGTATCTTCAAAACTTACTCGGGAGTTGCTGTCCACGGCGATTCGGCTTCGATCGTTTAGCAGTATCCAAGCCGGCAGGCCGCCGGTAGCCACCACGTCTCCCGAGGCGATCGGCCACGCTGGAATCCCAGCCGTCGGCAGAGTCACGCCGTTTAGTGTCACAGGCCCCCGGGCCGCCACCGTTCCGAGACGAGGCTTGGCCCCCAGCAAGAGCGGTACGGCCACGAGCAGCGCAGTCAAACGCCAATAGAGTCGCATTTGCATTTGTTTTCCCCGTCTGAGTCCGATTATAGACCCATTAGTTTTAGGATGGAAGAGGTGATCAAGAAAACTCTGGGGATTCCTGCTATGTCGGTTGCTCCAAACGATATCTCTCGGGGATAAAGCTTAGCGCGAGAGCGATAGCGCAAACCCAGCCACCGTCATCGCATTTGCCGGCATATAGAGATTGTAATCCACGAAGCTGTGCAGCAAGATCGCAGCCAGAGATCCCAGACACGCGATGGCGAGGTAGCGAGCCCCTACGTCCTTGTGGCCTAGGCTTGACACAAGTTGCCAAAGGACGGCTGCAACAAAAGCCGCACACAGCCCGAAGCCGACGATACCGGCTTCCGACAAGACTTGCAGGTAGTCGTTGTGTGCGTTGTTGTCAAAGAACATCGGCGCAGAAACCTTGTACTTCTGAAACACCGTTCCATAGGCCCCCAATCCAACTCCAAAAAGTGGATAGTCCGCAACCAGATCCATCGTCTCCCGCCAGAGTAGGAGTCGACCGTCAGCGCTGATCTTCTCGGTGGATGCCATCTGGGCAAGGCGCTCGATAAGGTGGAACGACCCTCTGCGTACAAGCTGGGCCTGTGCGCCGGCAGGGCTATTGCTCACAGCTAAGTCAGAAGGCCACGCTGTAGCTCAGGCCGGGGTCTCTGCCCCGGATGAGCAGAAAGGAAACGGTATGACTCTTGAGAGAGAGGTTGAACGTTGGATGAACATGAACTCCATCGAAGATTACGAGCGACGTGACGGTTTCAGAGAAGCCGATGTTGAGTCCGCCAATCGGGCGCACCTTTTCCTCGAAGGTTCCGTACACCACGCCACCGTAGGGGGCGATCGGCAGACCGGTCTCGCGTTTCAGATTCTTGCTGAAGGTGGCGTAGAAGGCTTGTCCGGACGGGGTGCCGATTCGGTCTGAGCTGGTGCCCAGGATCAACGCCGGGCGATTCCTCGTTTCCCGAATCGCAAGGAGATTTGCAAGTGGGCTCACCTTGCCGGCCCGCGGGTTGTATTCCACTCCGGCCGAGAATCTCGACGTGAGCCAATAGGTCAGGGTGGTACGCAGGCTGGCGCGATCAATCTGATTCGCCACCCAACGAGACCCGAATGTCCAACGTTTTTCAAGTTCGTGCCCCGCCCCGCTGACCGCGCGGCCTTCTCCCGGTCAAGTAGGTCAACTGGGCACGAGAGAGGCGCCCTCCATGCCTACCGCCGCGTGCTGGTGTTCTTCCTCTCCCTCATGGTGGCCGTGTTCGTCCCTCGCTGATTCGAAATGATCCACGAGTGGAGGTGGCGGCTGGGCGGTTCTATCGCCTAGCAGCCAATCAATGCGCTCAATCAGCTCGCGTTCCGCGACAAGCCCTAGGATCCTCGCAGCGACGCGTCCGTCGCGGTCGATCACAGCGGTCGCCGGCAGAGCAGTTCCCAGACTAAGCCGCTCCATGTCCTTGACAGTGGCGCCGAGCCAGATCGGGAAATTGATTCCGTACGCTTCGATGAAGGGTTCGACTTGGTCTCTCGTGCTCCGATCATCCGCCGACGCGCCGATGATCTCCACGCCTCTTGACCGATAATCTTCGCGCACCCGGGCGAAGATCGGCATTTCCTCCCGGCAAGGCACGCACCAGGTAGCCCAAAAAGTCAGGATGACGATTCGGCCCCGATAGTGTTCCAGGCTTTGTTGATCGCCCGATAGACCTTGTAGTGCGAGGGTTGCAGGCTCCTCCGACTCTGTGACGTGCTCCCGCTCCGCCTGAGAGGCAAGCCCTTTGCAGGGAAGCAAGAACAGCAGCACGGAGAACACCAAAGGACCCAGCGAGATCGCGGTACTTACGGTGCTCCGTCGAAGTTCCACCGAGGACACTAAATCCAGCTTAGCGCCTCTTGACACCCCCTACCCTCGGCTTCGCGGCAAGAAGGGAACTCTTGGATGTCAGGAAATCGCGATGGTTCTGCCGTTCCAGAGAATCTGTCCCTGACTTGAACCTTGCCTTACGGAGCGCTTCGACATACCCGTCCTCTAGCGGCTACGCTAAATTGATAGCTTATGGCGAGAATCTTTCCCTTTCGCGCCTACCGGTACGCTTCGAAGGCCGGTTCTGCCCAGAATCTCGTGACGCAGCCTTACGACAAGATCACGCCAGAGATGCAGGATCGCTATTACGAGGCCAGTCCCTACAACTTCGCTCGCATTATCAAAGGGAAAGCTGAGCCGTCCGATGGTGACTCGGACAATGTCTACACTCGGGCAGCCTCGAACCTGAACGACTGGATTGCCGAAGGCGTACTCGAGCAGGAGCCGGAGGAAGCGTTCTACCGCTACTTTCAGGAATTTCGACACCCCGACTCAGGCGAAACGTTCGTCCGCAAAGGCTTCATCGGTCTTACGCAATTGGAAGACTACAGCGCCGGCGTGATTCATCGCCATGAGATGACGCACTCCGGACCGAAGCTCGATCGCCTGCAGCTTGTTCGCCACACTCGCGCACATTCGGGGCAGCTTTTCATGCTGTACGACGACCCGTCCCTCAAGATCGACGCCTGTCTGGACGAGGCCGCTTCCGGCGCGCCGCTGCTGAGCGTCCAAGATGAGTACGAGGTGCGCCACACTGTCTGGAAGATCACGGATCCTTCGACTATCCGCGAACTGCAGCAGCTGATGGACCCCAAAAAACTGCTGATCGCCGACGGCCACCACCGCTACGAGACCGCCTTGGCCTACTCCCGCGAGAATCCCACGCTTGCCGGGGCTGACCGGGCCATGATGACGTTCGTCAACATGCAGGCCCCGGGCTTGGTTGTGCTCGCCACGCACCGAGTGCTCGACGGTTCGCCGGATTTCGACCCTCAGGCAATCGTCGGTCGGGCAGACGAGTTCTTCACCTCGGAAGCACTTGCTTCCAGCGGAGAGCTCCGCCGGCGCCTCGATAGTGTCGACGCCGGCAGCGTCGCGTTCGGGGCCGTATTCCGTTCGGCGGAGGGAGCCTATTTGTTCCGGGCAAAGCCTGAAGCCGTCGACCGGGTGCTCCAGAGTCTAAGCAGCAAGGAGCGCGGCCTCGACGTTGTCGTCTTGCACAAAGTCTTCATCGAAAAGGTGCTTCGAATCTCCGAAGAGGACGTCAAGGAACTGAAGTACATCCGCTACGTGCGGGGATTCGAGGCGGCCGCTGACGAAGTCGCTTCCGGCCGAGCCCAAGCAGCTTTGCTGCTGCGGCCCGTACCCGTGCAACAAGTGGCGGAGATCGCTTTTTCCGGCGGGGTGATGCCGCAGAAGTCGACTGACTTTTATCCGAAGCTGCTCTCTGGCCTAACGATCTACCGGATTGACTGACCGAGGCGCGCGTGGCTGACCAGTTGTCGCCGTCTCACGTTACGAATCTTTCCAAACGGGCCCCCAAACCGCGTTTCTAATGGGCGGACACGGCGGTCCGCCCCTACCGACGGTACAAACCGGGGATATGGGTAACCAAACCTTCGGGGTGTTTTAGGAGGCTTTCGAAGCTTTGCGAGGTGTCAGTGGCGGTTCGAGTTCAGCTTGAGGCTGAATGGCACGGGCAAACTCCGCAACCACCTCGATAAAACCGAGCGCCGCGCGCGACAGCGGCTTGTCCTTGCGATAGATCAAGCCTACGGTTCGAACCATGGGAAGCGGAGCCAGCCGGATTGCCCGCAACTTCCCGGCGCGGATCTCTGATTTCGCGTGAGTAACCGCCATGAAGCCGACCCCGAGCCCGGCCATGACGAAATGCTTCATCATCTCGCTGGACTCCATCTCCATCGAGATCTTGAGATCGTCTTCGACTAAATCCAAATACTCGTTGATTCGGCTTCGCGTTCGGCCCCCCTTGGGCAGCAACAAAGGATGTTGGGCGATCTCCTCTGGCGTAACCGATTTCGCGTTCGCCAGCGCGTGAGAGGGCGGAACCAACAGGCGAATTTCATCGGAATGGATTTGCACCACTTCGATGCGCCTTTCTTGGACCGGCAATTGCGTAATCCCAAAATCTACCGAGTTGTCGAGTACCGACTGAATCGTACGTGTGCTGTAAGAGCGAATCACCTGCAACTGGACTTCGGGGAACCGTTTGGCATAGGTGGAAAAAACCTGCGGCAGCACGTTGATGCAGGTAGCCTCGTTGGCCGCGATCGATACCTCGCCCTTGGGGATGCGATCCAGCTCTCTCACCTCGTCGAACGCTTCTCGCTTCAAATCGAGGAGCTGGCGGGCATACTCGGCGAACGTCTTTCCGGCCACGGTCAGCGAGATTCGGCTTCCGAAGCGTTCGAAAAGCTGGGTGCCCAATTCCTGCTCCATTTGGCGGATCTGAGCGCTGATGGCCGGCTGCGTGCGAAAACACGTCTGCGCCGCCTTCGAGAAGCTCTTTAGCCGCACGATCTCCAGAAAAGTATGGAGCTGATCAAAGTCCATCGCTAAGCAACCCTATCCTTGGCTCTCCCGGTATAACTATACCACCGCCGCCCAAATCTCCCTGGCAAAACGCGCGGTCCAGAGGGCTGTGCGAGCGTTCGACGGTACCGCGCGGCGGGTCCTGTCTTCTCTCAGAGCCGCTGGTTCTTTTCCGCTTACAATTGAGGTCGTGCGGGTCGCCGATTTCCACTTTGAATTGCCCCCAGAGCAGATCGCTCAATACCCCCTGGAAGATCGGGCAGCGAGCCGGATGCTTGTCCTCGACCGCTCGACGGGTCAGTGGGATGACCGCCTGTTTCGTGACTTGGGGAGTTATCTGTCACGGGGCGATGCGCTCATCCTCAACAACACGCGAGTCTTGCCGGCACGACTGTTCGGGCGTCGGGCGGGGGTCCACGTGACGAAGTCGAAAGATCAAATCAGGGGACCCGTTGAGATCCTGCTGCTGAGGCAAATCCGGCGCAACCCCATCCAGTGGCAGGCGCTCGTGCACCCCGGACGCAGGATTCGGGTCGGCGAGGTGATCAGCTTTGCCGGCGGCGTCGAGGCGAGGATCGTTGATCGAGGAGAGTTTGGATCCCGGGTTGTCGAGTTCCCTAATCAACAAGGTTTTGTAGACAAGCTTGAAGAGATCGGCCACACGCCCTTGCCCCCCTATATTCGACGCTCCGACGAGGTCGCCGACCGGGAGCGATACCAAACCGTGTACGCCACGCGTAGAGGAGCGGTTGCAGCGCCCACGGCAGGTCTGCATTTCACGCCTGAAATCCTCGAGCATCTTGGCGCCTGGGGAGTCAAGAAAATCGAGGTCACCTTGCATGTAGGGCTCAGCACGTTTCAACCGGTGCGAGTCGAGAAGGTTGAAGATCACCCGATGCACGCCGAGCACTACGAAATTCCGGCTCTGGCGGCGAGAGGACTGAACGCGGCGAAACGGCGCATTGCTGTCGGCACAACGAGTGTCCGGACGCTGGAGGACGGCATCCGGGAAGGCGCGGGTTCTTTTCAAGCGTCGAGCGGAGACACGGATCTCTTTATTTACCCCGGCTTCGAGTTCAAGGCGGTGGACGCGCTGCTAACCAATTTCCACTTGCCGAGTTCCACCCTATTGATGCTCGTTTGCGCCTTCGCCGGCCGAGAGTTGGTTCTCGACGCCTACGCCCACGCCGTGCGGGAAAAGTATCGCTTCTACTCGTATGGTGACTGCATGTTGATTCTGTAGAGGGGTGGCGAGATCCACGGACCCTAGAGTCTATTTCATAAGTTGGGTCACGCATACTGAGCCGCTCAAGCGCGTCGGAACGAGATTTGTTCCGGCTTCAGGTCGCGCCGTTGAGGTACACGCGGATTGATCCATGCTAAGCGGCGTCATCTCTGGACCGCTCACACACCCTCACACTCGCGGCTCGGTGCTCCGCGCTTCGGAGTATCAAGGGCGGTCTCGGTAGCCTGCCCTACGAATCCCCCGCTGGGAGCCGCGGCCCGAAAACCTTAGAAAGTTGCTCTGCGACGGAAGCTGCGGGCCCCGGAAGCCGTTTTACAATCGAAGAGACTCCCCTCGGCGCGGACGTTTCCAACGGCGGTCAAAGTTTGCGGGACCCTATTCAGTGGCGCGTTTTTGGTAGTTGCCTGCTTGCTTGTCGTGGCCGGCGGGCATGCTTTTGCGCAGTCGCCGGCTCGACGCCAGTCGGCACCGGCCAAGCGTCACTTGAGGGATCTGACAAGCCTGGACCGAATCAGTGACTACGACATCCGTGAAATCGAGCGGCTTCGACGAGGCCGGGCCTCTTCTAAGATTGCGGACCCGAGGAAGCGTTTGGCGGAGGAGAAGCGCCTGTCGGTCGAGGCCTACGTAGCCAGCAACTTCCCTGGCGGAAAGCTCTTGTTCAGCTCCGATGGCCTCGCCAGAGTTCTCCTCGGGGTGCGTTCTCCCCTCAGCCCTCCCGCGGAGGGCGACCGCGTTGAGATAGCCAGAAGTTTCTTGCAGCAACATCGCAACGTTTTCTCTCTCTCGCAACGTGAAATCGACAGCCTCGGGCTGGTGCGGGAGGATGCCACCCCGGACCTGGCCATATTCAGTTTCCATCAGGCGATCCACGGAGTCGACGTCTACGGCGGCCACGTCAAGCTCGCTTTGAACGGGGCTGGGCAGGTGCTGCAGGTGGAGATGGGCAGCCTCGTGCCTGCATCGGGAGTAAGCGTCAGGGCAACGTTGGCGCCTGAAGTGGCTGTCGCCGCCGCGCTGAGCGCGCTTGGCCAAGAGACTCCGGGAGAGCCTCAACCACTGGCGTCCGCCAACAAACGTTGGGTCCGGTTCCTCAATCCGCTCGATGGACACTATCGCCCAATCGAACTCGAATTGACCATCCTGCCCCTGCCGCAAGCTCCACCGCGGCTGGCGTATCGGGTGTTCGTCGAAACCGGGCCCTCGAGCTGGTTCGAAGTGCTGGTTGACGCTCACGACGGCCGGCTTCTGGTTCGACGGAACCTGTATCGTTCGGCGGCCCAGGGGCGGGTCTGGAAGGAATCTCCCATCAAAGGCCCGCGCGAGCTGATCAAGTTTCCTGACGGCTGGGTGCCCGAGTCAGCGACGGTTACAACCGGCAACAACGTCGATGCCTACCTCGATACGGACGGCAACAACATTCCCGATACGCAGCCGTTTGCTGACACTTCGGATGGGCGGGCCTCCAGTGACAGCCAGGTTTTCGATTTTCCGGCCGGCGAGGGCAGCAGCGGTCAAGACCCCACTGCCTTCAGGGCGGTCGCGGTGACCAACCTTTTTTATTTCGTGAATACTGCTCACGACTACTTCTACGGCCTAGGCTTCGACGAAACGGCGGGCAACTTCCAAGCTGACAATTTCGGCCTCGGGGGGTTGGGGAGCGACGCGGTGGTGGCGGAGGCGCAGGATCCCGCAAGCACCAACAACGCCTCTATGGCGGTGACGCCCGAGGGAATCGCGCCGCGCATGCAGATGGGAATCTTCGTGAGTCTGTTTGATTTCGAACCCACTAGTTTTCGGGATTCCGCTTATGCGGGTGGCACGGTGATCCACGAGTATTCCCACGGTGTCACGAATCGCATCGTCGGAGGGCCGGACCAGGTGGGTTGCCTCGCCGGGCTACAGTCGGCGGCCCTTGACGAAGGCTGGGCGGACTATTTTGACACCAGTGTTTTCGACGACCCCGTTGTGGGCGAGTATCTTTCGCGGAATCTCGTGAGCGGCGTCCGGCGGCAGAGCTACGAAGGTTACACCTTCACCTACGAGGATCTGGGGAATGATGTCTTCGAAGCGCACGACGACGGTGAGGTGTGGGCCGCCACACTTTGGGATCTGCGTAAACAGCTCGGGCAGACCTTAACTGACCAGTTGGTGATGGACGGCCTGAAGCTGACGCCCTGCGGCCCAAGCATGATCGACACTCGAGACACGATTCTGCTAGCGGATGAAGCCTCGAACGGCGGGGCAAACCGGGCGGACATGTGGACTGTTTTCGCGCGTCATGGGATGGGCCACTCGGCCTCGGGATTTGACGCGGATTTCTTTGAGAACAACGTCTATAACGCCGCCTTCGATCTGCCTCCCGATCTCGAACCGGGAAACCGTGGCCCCACAATTCTAAGCCGCCCTACAGAGGTCGCGAGCTTGGGCAACCTCTACATCTACGATGTCGAAGCCGATGACCCTGACGGCGATCCGCTGAACTATGAACTTCTGGAAGGGCCTCCCGGCATGACGATCGCCTCCGGAACAGGCGTGATCCGCTGGGAAGCGGGCTTCACGGGTCAGCGGGTGAAGGTCAGCGTCACGGACGGACGGGGCGGCGAGGTCATCCACGGGTTTTCTGTGCCGGTGCTGACCTTCCTGACCCCGGGGCTGCCGGTGACGATCACGGAAGCCGAAGGGACCACAGGCTTTGCGGCCCTGGCGGTTCCCGACGAATCGCCCGTGCTCCAAGTCACCCTTCGGGGCGGCAGCGGGGATCCGGACCTGGTCTTGGTCGGACCCGGTGATTCTCCCGCAGCCAGTTTCAGCGCCGGCACGACGGAAACGATCTCGGTCGCCGCACCGCAACCGGGGTTCTGGTTCGTCGTCGTTGACGGATTTTCCGCTTATAGCGACGTGCAATTGCAAGCGGCACTCCCAGACCCGACTTCGGTCGCCGGGAACGGCTCAGTTTCGGACCTCTCGGGGGATCGGTCCAGCGAAACCTTTTTCCGGGTTGAGATACCCCCACGGATGTCGGTCTTCAAGATTTCCACGAGCGGCGGAGCAGGGGACGTTGATCTCTACACGCGGATTGGCCGAGTCCCCGTGTGCCAGGGTGAAGTCGCTCCTTGCCGGTTCGACCGGCGCTCGATCCGCCCCGGCAACATGGAGGAATTGGAATTCATCGATCCAAACCCAGGAACCTGGTTTATCGGCCTCAACGGGTTCGAGGCTTATGCCGGTGTAACCCTAACGACGGAGTTGATTGGACCAGGCAACAACCCCGCGGTCAACGCAGGGGGTGTGGTTCTGGCAACTGGGACGCCGGTGGTAAACAGCGTATCGCGCAATTCGATAATAACTATCTTTGGGCAGGACTTTGCGCCTGACAATACGGTTGACCTCAACCCGGGCATTACCGATGAGGGCCGCATCTCCACGGAGCTAGGCTTTACGTGCGTCGAGATGAACGGGGACCGCTTGCCGGTCTTTGCGGTCCTAGCGACTCAGATCAATGCTCAGGCTTCCCACGCACTGGTGCCCGGCGCGGCATCGGTAGTGGTGATACGAGGCTGCGGTACGCAGAACGCGCAACCCAGCGCTCCCGCCGCTGTCAATGTGTCGGAAGCGTCGCCCGCGTTCTTCAACTTCATTAACCGCTCGGATGGCCGGAACCCGATCGCGGCCCTAAAAGAGGGAGGCTTTGTTGGTGAGCCGGGCCTGCTCCCCGGAGCGGTGTTCCTCCCCGCTAAGCCAGGCGAGTTCGTTGCGCTGTTTGGAACCGGCTTCGGGGCAACGAACCCAGCGTTTGAGGCAGGCGAGATCCCTTTCATCGCCAGTCCGCAAACGGACGGTCAGGCGCTTCTTACGAACGGCCTGACGATTACCGTTGGCGGAATTCCGGTGCCTCCGCAGGACATCGTTTACGCCGGAATCGCCCCCTGCTGTGCCGGCCTTTATCAGTTCGTTTTCAGACTTCCGCCAAACGTTCCCGATGGCGACCTGCCCGTAACAGTAACCATAGCGGGGGTCACGACGCCGCAAGGGCCGTTTATTACCGTGGGGCGGTAGGTGGGCGGGTCAAACCCTGGCGCGAGATTAGCTTACTCCTCCCCAAATCCTGCGACCGGGCTGAGTCGCTCTTACGGCGGCTTATCGCTAGCCGTCGGCCGGTTCCCGGCTCACCGCCCGGTTCTTCGCAAAATCGGACTTCAGGAACTCGGTCACGAAGCGGTTGCGTCGAGCACGGACTTCGTCGGCGTCCTTTTTCGTCCAGTCGTAGAAACCTTTGCCGGTTTTAGCGCCCAGATCCCCACGCTCAACTTTCTCTCGAATGGCGTCGGGCGACTTGGGTTCGTTGTAAAGATCCTGGCAGACGTAGTCCGTGATAGCGAGGCCCATATCGAGCCCCACGATATCCATGTGTTCCAGTACGCCATAGACCGGGAGCCGCAGGCCGAAACCCATCTTGGCGGCAAGATCGACATCCTCGGGGCCGGCAATCCCCTCTCCGACGATATTGATGGCTTCGCGGATCAGGGCATGCTGCATGCGGTTTCCAAGCTGCCCGGGCCTGTCCTTCCGAACCACTACCACCGACTTGCCGCAGCCCTCAAGCAATTCCTTAACGCCGGCAACAACTCCGTCGGATGTCTTTTTTCCGCGAACGACTTCGACCAGCGGCATGAGGTGGGGTGGGTTCCAGAAGTGCGTCGTCAGGACGCGCTCGGGACGAGAGCACTTTCGAGCGATCTCGGTGACGCTGAGCCCGGAGGTGTTTGTCGTCAGGACGGCGTCCGACTTAGCCACCAGGTCCATGCGAGCGAACACGTCCTGTTTAAGCGCCATGTCTTCGGGAATGGATTCGATCACCAGGTCTGCTTGAGCGATGGTCTTCTCGAAGTCGGCGGAGGACTGGATATGTTCGACAGCCCAGTCATAGAGGTCGCTCCCGGTCAACCCTTCCTCCTTCAATACGCCGAGCAGCGCCCGTACTTTCCCGAGCCCCTTCTCGGCTCCCTCAACGGTCCGGCTGAGTATTGTCGCTTCGACTCCGCCCAAACCCAGGATGGCGGTGATGCCTGGTCCCATCATGCCGGTGCCGATGACGGTGGCGGTTCGGAAGTTTCCTGTAGGCATGTGGATATCCTAGGCGCTTTCGTTTGGTTGTCTCATCTCTTCTTGTTCCGCCGTCACGGCATCCCAGCGTTCCAAGCGCCCTAGTCTAGCAGCCGGTGAAAGTCCTTCACCTCAACGAATTGGTACAGTCACCGATTTTTGTGGTGTACCCAGATCGGGTGCAAAGGAGTTGCGGAAACGAAGATCGTTGGCAGTCCCCATTTTTCGCTCCTGCACCACTTTTGCCACCGTCCCATAGGGACAGGCACCGCTGCAGGATCCACCAAGGGGCGACAGGCGTCTCCGTATAGCAAAGGCGTTACGGGGGAGAAGGTCTCCCCAGCGTTGCCTGTCCCTGGGCGACATTTTTCGCTCCTGCACGACTTCTACCACGGGCTGCTAGGGCCAATTTTCGGCGGCGATTACGGCGAATTTCGGTTGCGGGAACCGCAGGAGCCGCTAGACTGAACAATAGGAATTTCCTCGGAGGTTTCCATGACAAGGCTCATCCTCATTCTCCTCTTGGCGTTTGCAATGCCCTTGGCGTCTCAGCAGGATGGCAGTGACCAAGACTCGCGGGCTGCCCAGGCCGAAGACCCGGAGCGGGCGCCTTCGCCGCAGACCAGAGTCCGTCGCTCGCCCAGCGGCGTGATCATCATCAGCGGCTCGACCACCCCGCGCGAAGACGAACAGCCCGAGCCGGACCAGGAGACGCCGGAAGCAGAGGCCCAACCGGAAGAATCGCAGGCAGAAGGTCAGCCGGAAGGGTCGCCCGCCGAGGGTCAGCAAGAAGGAGAGGAGGCTGCTGAAACGCAGGAAGTAGAAGGAGAGTCCAGCGAGGAACAGGCCGAAAAAGAAACTCCTAGACCCCCTCGCTCACGCGTCCAGAACATCACGGTGTACGGCCTCAGCGGCAACAGGGCGAGCGTCCCGATTTCCGAATCGGAGGAAAACCTCGCGGGTGGATCTCAGACCAGTCTCATGCTGACCAACCTGAACGGGCGCGAGGTTGCTTACCTCTCGGAGAGAGAACGGGTTGTTAAGGAGTCTCCGGAGGGAAAAGTCGTGGAGCGGCTGACACAGCGTTACGACGCTGGAGGACAGCCGACGCGGCAAGAACTGATCCGCGAAGAGACCCGAACGCTCGCCGACGGGACCGTCGTCACGACGGCAACAAGCTACGTGGAGGACATCAACCAGCGCATGCAGCCGGCGGAACGGACGGTCACTCGGGAGAGAAAAATAGGCGACAAGACCCACCGGACGGTCGTGTCGGAAAAGCCATCCATCAATGGAGGGTTTCGCGCCTTCTTCCGGGAGGAGTCTGTAGAGACACAGCAGGACGAGACGTCCGTCGAGATTCAGAAGACCCGTAAAGTCGATAACGGCAGCGGGCGGCTGATCGAATCCGCGCGCGAAGAGACCGTCATGACTAAATCCGGCAACAAATCGACCACGCAAACCGTCGTCTACGAGCGGGAGGCTATGTCTTCGAAGATGACCCTTTCCAGTCGGACGGTAGGAGAACTGATCGAGCAGCCGGACGGGTCATCTTCAGAAACGGTGCAGGTGTACGGGCTCTCCCCAACCACCGGCTCGACCCGCTTCTTGAATGCGAGTGGACCGCAACTGATGCGGACCATCACCCGTGAGAGATCCTTGGGCAGCGACGGAGAGATCATCGAAACGACCCGCACCCGGGTACGCAGCTTCGCCGATCCCAGTCGCATCGGAGGAGAGGAGACGCAGCAAAAAGTGACCCGGCCGAGCGGGGACGGCGAGAGCATCCAGACGTCGGTATACGAGCAGGACGTCAACGGGCGCATGCAAGCCACGCAGGTGATCGTGGAGCAGATAGAGAAGTAGGACCCGTGATGCAGCACTGACTCGAGGGTACTGCAGCGTGCCTCACGAATCCGGCGCTCGGTACGTCGGCCAATCGAACTTCTCCCTCAGAGAGTTCCCCCCAAACGTCGCCGAATCATTGCCCTCTATACTGAGGAGGGTTTCTGCTTCTTCATGCGTTCGCTGTTGCTTTCGCTAGTTGCGTGCTGCGTCTCCGTACCCTGTTGGTCCCAAACACCGGCGGGGCGCATCGCCGGCTGGATTCTGGACCCCTCGGGCGCGGCCGTACCTCAGGTACAGGTGGAAGCCCGACACTTGGAAACGGGTCGTCGGCGCCTGACCAAAAGCGATGAGGCTGGGGTCTACCGGTTCGCGGTCCTTCCCGTCGGAAACTACGAACTCACGCCATCCGCTCCGAAGTTCGTTGGACGGCCTCGTCGCGTGCGGCTCGAAGTCGGACGCCATCTCAACGTCGATCTGTCTCTGTCGCTCGAGACGGAGCAAGTGAAAGTCACCGTCACGGATTCGACGCCGTTAGTTGATCCTGAAAACGCCGCTTTGGGCGCAGTCATCAGCCGCGAGACCCTGGCCGACCTTCCTCTCAATCAGCGAGAGTTTCTGCAACTGGCATTGCTTTCGGCCGGCGCGCTTCCGGCGGCGCCGGGCTCCGAGCTTGAGCGGCAGAACAACAGTGGTCTTCACCTAAGCGGAGCGCGAGAGGCCTCCAATAACTTCCTCTTGGACGGCGTGGACAACAACGATCTCTACATCAACCGCATCGTCGTCAGCCCGCCGCTCGACTCGGTACGCGAATTCCGACTGCACGCAGCGAACTACCAAGCCGAATACGGTCGCAGCGGCGGCGCCCAGATCAACGTTGTTACCCAAAGCGGCACCAATCGGCTGCATGGGTCGTTCTACGAGTACTTGCGCAACGATGCCCTCGATGCGCGCAATTTTTTTGACCCGGCGGGCGAGCCGATTCCCCCATTCAGGCGGAACCAGTTCGGTGGATCGTTGGGCGGGCCCATCCGGCGAGAAAAGACATTCTTCTTTGCGGGGTACGAGGGCACCCGAATCCGGGACGCCGTGACGAAGACGGCTCGGGTCCCGACGGCAGCGGAGCGAAATGGTGATTTTTCCGCGTCATCCGGCGCCATTTTTGATCCTTTCACCCAGCAGCCGTTCCCCAATAATCAGATTCCCCCTGAACGAATCGACCCGATCGGTTCCGGGCTGGCGTCCTATTGGCCTGATCCGAACCGCGCGGGGTTTGCGCAGAATCTGGTTTCGACGCCCGTCGGCGACGCGCTGATTAACCAGACGTATGGCCGCCTCGATCACTATCTTTCTGCCAAGAATACGGTCTACCTCCGTTACAACTTGAGTCATGACCGCAGCCTGGCGCCCTTTAACGACGGGAATACCAACGTTCCGGGGTTCGGAAGTTTCGTGCTCAATCGCGGCCAGAACTTTGTGTTGTCAGACACACATTTTTTCAGTCCGAGGCTGATCTGGGAAGGCCGGTTCGGGTTCAATCGTCTCCGCCGGGAGGTCTTGCAGCAAAATGTCGGCAACGATATCGCGGGCCAGCTTGGCATCCCCGGGCTTTCGACCGATCCCGACTTCGTCGGCTTTCCGGCCATTAACGTGGCGGGCTTCGATAATCTTTCCGACAACATCGCCCAGCCCATCCTGCGGCGCGACAACACTTTCCAGCTTCTGCAACAGCTCACACACGTTCGCGGTCGGCACACACTAAAGGCCGGCCTCGAGTACCGGCGGTTCTCGAATAGCGGGATTCAAGGATTCTTCGGGCGCGGCCAATTCAATTTCCTAGGGGCATTCACCACGAACCCAGCGGCGGACCTGCTGCTCGGATTCCCCACTTTTACGATCCAGACGGTCATTGACAACCCCTTCCGTCAGCGGGCGTCGTCATGGAACGGCTACATGCAGGATGACTGGAAGGTTACGCCCCGGCTTACCTTGAATCTTGGCCTGCGCTATGAGTGGAATCGCCCGGCGACGGATGCCGACGACCGGTTCACCTTTTTTGACCTGACAAGGAACGAGTTGATGAGAGCGGGCGCTGATGGGGCCTCGCGCTCGGGATTCGAGTCCGATGCGAACAACGTCGCTCCTCGTGTTGGATTGAGCTGGAGCCCCCTGGGGTCCCATGATTTGGTAGTTCGGGGCGGATACGGTGTCTTCTACGACGTGGCCATCCTGGAAGCCAACTCGGGCCTCTACTTCAACCCGCCTTTCTTCGAGCTGCGGGTTTTCGTGCCGACGCAGCAACAGCTACTGACCCTCGGCAACCCCTTTCCTGCAAGCTCCGGCTTCGCGCCGCCGCCTTCCGTGAACGCCATGCAGCCGGATTTCCGCACGGGCTACTTGCAGCATTGGAATGCGTCGTTGGAGAAAGCGTTGCCGGCGCGCGTCGTGGTGCGTGCGTCCTACGTTGGCTCGAAAGGCACGAAGCTACTGCGGCGGCGAGACATCAACCAGCCGGCCCCGGGGGAGGGGCCCGTGCAAGGTCGCCGGCCCCTGCCGGGTTTCGCGAATGTGGTCGCTTTCGAGTCGGGAGCGGCTTCTACTTATCACTCAGGCCAGTTGTCGGTGGAGCGGCGTTTCGGACGCGGTTTCAGTTTCTCGGGAGCCTACGTCTTGTCGAAATCGATCGACGACATGTCGGCATTCTTGCAGACCGACGGCGACCAGAGCTTCGCCCAGAACAATCACGACTTGCGGGCGGAACGAGGCCTGTCGGCTTTCGACCAACGCCACCGGTTCGTCTTTACCACCAGCTATGCCCTGCCCTTCCAGCGCAACCTGCTGGCCCGCGGATGGCAGCTCTTCGCGATCGGGTCGTTTCAGTCAGGACCCCCGTTTACGCCGCGGTTGAGCTTCGACAACAGCAACACGGGCAACACCGGTGATGTCTCGGGCGTCGATCGCCCCGATGTTGTCGGGGACCCTCGGCAAGGACAATCAACGCCGGAGCGTTTCTTTAACACCACCGCCTTTGCAACCCCACAACCGTTTCGGTTCGGAAACGCCGGCCGAAATATTCTGACAGGCCCCGGCCTGGCGACCGTCGATGTGGCCGTCGTTCGGACTTTTGCGCTTTCCGAGTCGGTGAGCCTCGATTTTCGGACCGAAGCCTTCAACCTCGCCAACCGGGTGAACTTCGATCTACCGCGCCGCGTCTCCGACCAGCCCGACTTCGGCAGCGTCCCGTCGGCGAAGTCTGCCCGCCAGATTCAGTTCAGCCTGCGACTGCGTTTTTGAAGCGCCGAGAAAGCGCCTCTGGCCACAGGCCACCCATCGTGCCCTTCTCGGATTGGGATCTTGCCACGCTACCTACCCCTGTCCGGAGACCCCTTCGCCAACGGCTTGTACCGAAAGCAGCCTACCTCGTGGTCGTTTACCATCCCGACGGCCTGCATGAAGGCGTAGCAAATGGTCGTGCCGACGAACTTGAATCCCCGTTTCTTCAAGTCCTTGCTCATGGCGTCTGATTCAGCCGTATTTGCCGGAATCTCTTTCCAGGCCTTCCACGAATTCTGGATCGTTCTCCCGTCGACGAACTTCCACAGGTAGGCGTCGAGGCTCCCGAACTCTCGCTGAACTGCCAGGGCGGCTTTAGCGTTCTCGATGGCAGCCCTGATCTTGAGCCTGTTACGAATGATCCCTGGGTTCGCGAGCAGGCGTTCGACCCTCGAATCACGGTAGCGGGCGACCTTCTTGATTTCGAAGTTGTCGAATGCCTTCCGAAAAGCATCCCTCTTTTGGAGCACGATCGCCCAGCTCAAGCCCGCTTGGAAGCCGTCGAGCACTAAAGACTCGAAGAGACTTCGGTCGTCGTGCACCGGCACGCCCCATTCCTTGTCATGGTAGACCTGGAGAATGGGAGTGCCGGCCCAGCCACATCGGATTCGCTTGTCCACAGCCATCGGTTTCCCTCTAGTGTCACGCATCAGAAGCGCTTTTGGAACTGCAACCTCCGAGCATGTTGCGCCGACCGGGACAACGGGCGCCGTTTCGGATGGCCCTCCCGAAATTTTCCCGCGCAGCTCGCGTGATGCCTACGAGTGGGCCGGTAGTTCACTTGCCCTAACGCCAATGCCCGTTGTAGTGTGAAGCGACCTGAACGTATTTCACCCGGAGGCCAGCTTGAAATCGCCCGACAATTCGACGGCAAGCCGAGACATTGCCCACGTTCTACACCCCTTCACGAACTTAAAGAAGCACCAGGAAACCGGACCGCTCGTCCTCACGGAGGGCAAGGGCGTGTGGATCTACGACGACCGAGGCAACGCCTACCTGGACGGGATGGCCGGGCTTTGGTGTGCCGCCCTGGGCTACGGAGAGGAGCGTCTGGTGGAGGCGGCCTCCGCGCAAATGCGCCGACTGCCGTTTTCCCATTTGTTCGTGTCCAAGAGTCATGAACCCGCCGCCAATCTGGCGGAGAAGCTGATTGCGATGGCGCCCGCGCCGATGTCGAAAGTGTTCTTCGCCAATTCCGGGTCCGAAGCTACGGACACCGCGCTGAAACTGGTTTGGTTCTACAACAACGCCCTGGGGAGACCAAAGAAGAAGAAAATCATCAGCCGCCACAAGGCCTATCACGGTGTCACCATTGCAGCCGCCAGCATGACCGGGCTGCCGCTGAACCATCGCGACTTCGATTTGCCGATTGACAAGGTATTGCACGCGGAGTGCCCGCATTTCTACCACTTTGGGGAAGCAGGTGAAAGCGAGGAAGAGTTCGCCGCGCGGATGGCCAACAACCTCGACAAGTTGATTCTCAGCGAAGGACCGGAGACGGTGGCCGCCTTCATCGCCGAGCCGGTCATGGGCGCCGGCGGCGTCATTGTGCCGCCTCGAACCTACTTCGACCGCGTCCAACCCATCCTGAAGAAACATGACGTGCTGTTGATAGCCGATGAGGTGATCTGCGGATTCGGACGAACCGGTAACATGTTTGGCTGCCAGACGTTCGGCATCGAGCCGGACATGATGACCGTCGCCAAGGCGCTCTCCTCGGCGTATTTGCCGATCTCGGCCGTGCTCATCAACGAGAAGGTTTTCGAGGCAGTGAGGGACCACAGCGATCACGTCGGTACCTTCGCCCACGGCTTCACCTACTCCGGGCACCCGGTCAGCGCCGCGGTGGCGCTCGAGACGCTAGCCATCTACGAAGAGCGGGACATCGTGGGACATGTTCGCGACGTTGCACCCCGCTTGCAAGAGGGGCTGCGCCGATTCGCGGACCACCCCCTGGTTGGTGAAGTTCGCGGCGTCGGCTTGGTCGCCGGCGTTGAGCTGGTCAAGGATAAAGCGACCCGCGGCAAGTTTGACCCTGCCCAACAAGTTGGTCCCTACGTTGTGGGCCGCGCACAGGAGCACGGCGCGATGCTGCGACCATTGCCCGGCGACACGGTCGCGTTTTCGCCGCCGCTGGTCATCTCACCGGAAGAGATTGAGTTGCTTGTCGAAAGATTTGGCCAGGCGTTGGACGACACGGCGGCGTGGCTCGCCGGCTCATAGGCGTCGGGGCAACGCGAGCCGGGGGAAACCGGGGGGAAACCGGAAACCGGAAACCGGGGACAGTTTCCTATTTCGGCGGAAACCGGCGGAAACCGCGGACAGCTTCCTATTTTCGGGCTGGCTGCGGCTGCCTACACTTGCCGCTTGCGGGGACGTCCCGGCGTGCCGGCCCGCAGCCTCCGTCCCACCCGCTTCTCCAAGGCGCCGACAAACTTCTCGTCTCCGTACGGCCGGCCCGCCCGCGTCGCCTCCCGCAGCTCCTGGCCCCCGTCGTCGACCCCTCGCTGTCGCAAGACATCGGCCCAGTCAGCCAGCGGGCAAACCTCGTTCCACAACGACTTGTTCAACAATCCACCATCGTCCCCGCCATCGATGTGCGCCCGCGCGCTCGACCACGGGTAGCCGCTCGCCTCGGGCACCATCCCCGCGCGCACCGGATTCAGGTCCACGTAGGCCAGCGCCAGCCGCAGGTGGCTTCGTCCTAAAGCACATGAATAAAAGCGGTTCTGCCACAGATGTCCGTTGCGTTGATAGCGCCAGTTGAACCACTGCGCATGTAATTGATGGGTCTGCCCCAGTGCCTTGGCGAGTGCATCGACCCCACCGGGCACGGCCACCAGGTGCACGTGGTTCGGCATCAAACAATAGCCGAGCAGGGCGACATGTCGACGCACACACTCCCGGCGCAGCGTGGCGAGATAACGCCGGCGATCGTCATCGAGCAGGAAAACGTCCTGGCGGTTGTTGCCTCTTTGGGTGATGTGATGCGGTGCACCCACCGCCACCACCCGTGGTTGCCGCGGCACGCGAGAAAACTCGATTGGCACCGTTCCAGGAACGGCAGTGCTATTCTCTCACATCCCTGCCATCGAAATAGGGGCTCTTCCGGGTTTTAAGTGGGCGAAGGAGCCAGATCGAGTTTCCCACAGTGGAAGTAGATGGCGTTGATGAAGTTCTGTTGATTGCGGAAACCGCGCGCCGTGGCCTTGACCCATTGAATCCTTGAGTTCAACCCCTCGCTGACCGCGTTCGTAATGCGGTGTTTCAGATACGTGAGTATGTTTTCGAGGCGAGCCGTCAACATCCGCGCTACGGTGACCATCGGCGTCAGCCGGCTGCGACTCGCCCAGCCGCGCCATTGCTCGAAGAAAGCTCGCGCCGCCGATTCGCGACGATAGTCGAACAGCCGCATCGCCGTTTCCTTCAACGCCCACGCCCGCGCCGTCTTCAAGTCGCTTTCGCGCAGCGCGCGGAACTCGCGCCAGGCGTCCTCGGAAAAGTTCGCTGGATGCCGCAGCCAAGCGTACTTCGTGCCTGTCAAACGCTCGTCGCCGAGAGCCAATAAACGCTTGTTCTCCGCCCGCCGCACCTGGTCCACCGCCTTCGCCAGATGCGCCGCGATGTGATATTTGTCGTAAACGATCTTTTTCTCCGATTCGTCGAGATGCTCCCGGGTCGAGGCGACATAAGGATCCCACATGTCCATAGCGACGGCCTCGACTCGGGCGAGTTGCTCTGCGCTCAACGTCTTCCAAAAGCCGTCCAGGCTGGCCTGGCGGCGTCCCTCGGCGACGAACAACACGCGCGAGCAGTTGAGATCGTTGACGACGGTGAGATAGCGATGGCGCTTGCGGAAGCTCTTCTCGTCGACGCCCAGGTAGGGAATCGGCTCTGCCGCGCGACGTTCGAGCCCACGTTGCACGCCGCGTTCCAGGATGCCGTGAATCTCGTCCCAGCTCAGCGCCAGCAACTCGGCGATGCCTTGCTGGCTGGCTTCCTTCAGCCACGAGATCGCGAGAGCTTCAAACAGCGCGGTGAAGCGGCTGGAAGCCTCGGCCCAGGGCAGTCGCACGACGCGCGGCCCGTGCTCGGAGCAGTCGCTGCGCGGCGGCCGGGCGTGCAGGATCGTGCGGTACTGACAGGTGTCGAGGTGACGCCAGCGGCGTTCGGGCTGATGATCGTGGAGTGCGCACACGGCGCTGCATTGGCGGCACGGCCAGCGGACTTGCTCGTCGTGTTCGAGGAAGACGTGGACTTCGCCGTCGGCTCGGCGCAGCTCCACTCGCACGACTTTCCAGGGACTTTCGATGCCCAGAATCTGGCGGTATAGCTCGCGGTCTTGCATCCCGCGAGACTACCACCGAGCCCCACTCGCCCACTAGAAACCCGGAAGAACCGAAATAGGAAACTGTCCCCAGTTTATTATGATCTATGTCTGTTCGGCAATAGTTGGAGCCCTCCTAGGATTCGTCCTCGTGCTTTTCTTGCCTCTGCTGGGACTAGTTACAGTCATAGCTGGGACGTCTACCTCTTTGGTGGTGTGCCCAGCGTGCTAGCTTGGATCTGCTTGGCATTTGGAGTACTCGCTATCATCTCTCGCAGTTTGGCGTGGCTAACCGGCGCAGCACAGCACGGTATTGCTCTCCTAGCACAAGCGGGGCCAAAATCAATTGCTGCGAATCTTTGCATGGAGGCTGCGACCTGGGCAATGGCCCTGTTGAATATCTTTTTCTTTTTGGCATCGTAGTGCTGTCTCGCGCGTCCGCGTCTGTTTGCAGGTATGGCGAGTCCTGGCAAACTCTTGGGAGGTCAAACGGCCCACGGATCTGGCGGGCGCCTACCGCGGGCGGAATCCGGCGTCTGTGGGCCCGCCTAGATCAGCGCTACGAGCTTCAATACCTCAACTGAGGCCGCGGGTCTCGAAAACACCGCCGAGCCCTGCACTGCGGGACTCATGTTGATTCCTGTTCTTGCGCGCCTGGTTCGACGCTGCGTGGTTGGCCGCCCTTTATTCTCGCTAGTAGATCTCGCAAGACCTCTAAGCCCTTTTCACTACAGTACTGCTCCCGCTTCGAGGGCGGAAAGCGCTCGGGCAACTTTGCACACGTGGCGCGCACTCGTTCGAGATCTTGATCCACCTGTCGTATCGAGATGAAGTCATCGCAGTCCCAGGCCCCTCCTTTTCCTTCCAGGAAATCCTCGATCAATGCCGCAACTTCTGCCCCGGACATCTCCATAAATGTTCGGTCTCCCCTTGTGTCTCCACAGTCTGACATGCGCATGGAACGGGAACCTTCTGCATCTTAATAGCAAGGCGGAAAACGTTTCGCCTCCGTATCGCAGGGACTTTGCCGTTCGTACCGGATTCGCAGGGCAGTCCCCAATGAGACCACGATTCAGGAGTCGACGGTCGCCGCGGGCGAACAGGTTCTCGCCCGTTAGCGTCCCTAGTTGAGAAACATGCGGCCTGGATGTTGGTCCTACGGTGGCCGCGCCGCTACAGCCCCTGCGATGCCTTTAGCGTCAGGGTTTGGCCAGATCGTTCGTCGCGGATGTGCAGTTGCCCGTCGCGTAGCTCGATGTCGTCGACCCCCTGGAAGCCTTCGGGCGCACGGGTCCAAAACATCAGGTAGCGGGCTTCGATCTTCGAGCTCGCGGGCAACCAGCGGTAGAGCATCGTGTCGAAGAGCTTGTTCATTGTGATGACTCTGCGCCGCGGCCAGTCAAACGCCTGGGTTCCGAATTCCAGGCCGCGAATCATCATGCCCTCGCGCGGCAGGTATTCCCAAATCTGCAACCAAGGATAGTCGGACCGGGGAAAGACGTAACCCAACAGCAGGCGCCGTTTCGGATTGAGAGCGGTGACGTAGCCAAACTCCCGCCGCGGGTCGATCAGGAAGCCGTAACGGTCCATCGTGCCCGACGACTCGGGAGCGACGCGCAGGTCGATCGTTCCACCCCCGCGCTTGGGAGCGTTGGGCCAGGTGAACTCCTTGCCGGCCGGCACGCGGTGCCCCAGGTTATCTCTATCCATTTGGTCGGGCCGGGTCATTGCCTGAGTCGCGGAGAGGTCGACGACCGTCCCCGGCTCGAAAAACGGAGACCCGATCGTGCCATGCTCGGCCCAGTTGATCGGCCGGTCGAAGGTGAGAAGGTTTTCGAGCTCGGCGTGGACGTAAACGACGTTTTCTCCATCGACGAGACGGATCGTACGTTTCAACATTTCCTGCACACGGGGCAGATGGACGGCCTGCACCAACTCGGCGATCTTTCCCTTCTTAACGGTCGACTCCGTGGTCCAGGCTAGGTCTCTGGCCTCACCATGCTGAGGGAGCCCGGCCTTTTCCTCATATTCCGAGGGCGGACCGAAGCCATCCACGCAAATGAAGTGGCCGACGTAGGTCAGACCCCACATCGGGCGATTCAGTTCCCGGGCCATGCGAATGTGATCCCACATGGGGTTGATCTTCGCCGCGTCGTCCTTGAGAACGAGACTGGCGAACGCTCCACTCGTGTTGAGAATCGTCAGCTCGAGCAGATCGTTAGAAACCACCAAGGAAGGCCGCCCCTGGAAGTCGTCTTGCCGGAAGTGGTCGTCCGCCAAAGCCGGCGGCACAGCGCACCCCAGGGCTACGGAAAAGAGCACCGCGAAGCGCGAGAAACTCGTCAGATCAGATTCGCGATTCCGCCACCGGGAATACATCAAAACACCTCCCTGTTATGTTTTGCCTGTGCAGCTTAGCACACCTACCGTGGGCTTCATTGGGCAGCGGAGCGAGTCAGTGAGACATGAATCTAGTCCTCAAACCGGCGCACCGCAAGCACCGCGTTAAGGCCGCCGAAAGCAAAGGAACTCGACAGCGCCGCCTGAATCGGCATCTCTCTACACGTGTTGGGAACGTAGTCGAGATCGCATTCCGGATCCGGCTCAGTGAAGTTTGCGGTAGGCGGGGCGACTTGGTCCCGCATGGCCAATACGGTGGCCACCAGTTCGAGAGCTCCCGAAGCCCCCAAAGCGTGGCCGTGCATCGATTTGGTGGACGAAACCGCGAGACGGTCGGCGTGCGGGCCAAATACGCGGCGGATGGCCTTTGTTTCGGTCACATCGTTGGCTTGGGTCCCTGTCCCGTGAGCGTTGATGTATTGCACTTCGTGCGGGGACAGTTTCGCGTCGCCAAGGGCCATTTCCATGGCCTGGGCCCCGCCGGCTTCGGAGGGTTGAATGAGATGGCCGGCATCGGCCGACATGCCGGCGCCGGCGAGCTCCGCGTAGACCTCGGCTCCGCGCCTGTGCGCCGCCTCGAGCGGCTCGAGGATCACGACCCCAGCGCCCTCGCCGAGCACCATGCCCCGACGATCGCGGCTGAACGGCCGGCAAGTGTCGGGCGCCATGACGCGCAATGCTTCCCAAGCCTTCATCGTTCCAAACGTAAAGCAAGCTTCGGTGCCTCCGGCAATCGCCAACGGCGCTGTCCCCTGCCTCACGAGCCAAAAAGCTTGTGCAATGGCATGGTTGGCCGAGGAGCAGGCACTTGAGACGGTGAACGCCGGGCCGGTGATCCCGAGTTCTATCGTCACGTGGCTGGTTGCGGCGCTTACCATCAGTCGAGGGATCACCGACGGCTGGACGCGGGGGTTTCCCTTTCCGTAAAGCTCGCGAAAGGCGTCATCGTCGGTAGTCTTTCCACCCGTTCCCGTACCGAGGATCACGGCGGTCTGGCGACCCACGCCGTCGGTCAACTCCAGTCCGGCATCGTCCAGTGCTTCCCGAGCGGCGAGGACCGCAAACTGCGAGAAGCGGTCCATCAGGCTCAGACGCTTGGCTTCGAAATGGCAGCTCGGGTCGTAGCCTGTTACTTGAGCGCCGACGCGGACGGCAAGGTTTTCCTGCGGCAGGATCGAAAGCGGGCTGATGGCGGGACGTCCGGCGCGTATGCCGTCCCAGAACGCTCGGCGTCCCAGGCCCATGGCGGAGACGCAGCCAAGTCCGGTAATGGCGACGCGCATCCGATCTAAGATTCGGCGGTGGATTTCTTGAGAGCCAAGAGCTTCTCTACACCTAGGACGGTGTCTCCGACGCCCCGGAGGTTCTTGGCCTCGTCGTCAGGAACACTGATGTCGAACTCACTTTCGATTGCGAACAAGACGTTGATCCCGTCGAATGAATCGACGCCTAGCTCTTCAAAGGTGGAACAGGGAGTAATCTTCTGGGAGTCGATTTGCTGGGTCTCAGCCAATACACGGATCACTCGCTTTTCGATGTCGCTCATGGCAACTCGACCCTTACGGCCTCGTGACATGATACATCAGGAGCGGATTCGGCGGCTGCCACGGCTCCCGGCTTTCACGGCAGGGCTGGCGGTCTTGGGCTGCGTCACGGGCGACGAGGGCAGGTGTAAGGAGGGGCGGTAGGTCGGGCCGCGGCCGCTGCAAAGGCGGAACAGGCCCATGACCGTGGTCGCGGACTTTGGCGACGCGGTACTCAGGCTGCGGGTGACCCGCTTCGGCGCGCGGCCTGTCTCCGATCAGGGCGCAGGGTTAACGGAACCATCACCGGAGGATTGCCGGCGGCGGCACACCACGCCTACGGGCTGCGCTGCTGGCGCGAACATCGAGCGCGCCACGAACCTGCCGAGGAAGGACCTACCGGGCGACATCCACGCCTGACGCGACCGCTTCCCTTGTACGGTTAGGGTGCCGCCGCGCCTTGTTGCCGGCCAAACAATCGCTGGGCGGATGCCAGGTAGCGCCCGCTTCGGGTCAGTCCTTCGATGCCCGGAAGTCCTGGTGGTTGCACTCCCTGGCGCTTCCCCTTGGGTCTTTCCTTCTGGTATTGCCGGAGCGTAGACTGCAGCATTTCCTCCGCAGGCCGCTCCGCCTTAGCGTGGTCCTCAAACCTCCTGCTCGCCCTTTCCGGAATGGCCTGTTGGCCGATCACAGTGACGAAATCGTTGGCCGCGAGGTCGAAGAACTGAACGTGGCTGTTTTGTGTGAGACCGAAGGAATCCACTCCGACGCCCAGGAAGTCGTTCCGGGTGCCCGCGGCGTCGCCTATCGTGAAGTAGCTTGGCGTCAGGAAGTTGGAAACGGCGATACCATCGATCAGGTACGTCGTGCGCTCAACGGCATCGCAGACCTCGTAGGTGTGGAGGACAAGATTGTTGGCGTCCCGCGGGTCGGGGCC
This sequence comes from Bryobacterales bacterium, assembly GCA_965248205.1. GTDB lineage: Bacteria > Acidobacteriota > Terriglobia > Bryobacterales > UBA6623. The sequence goes on along the minus strand of CBDFIS010000006.1, from coordinate 1,825,980 downwards.
GGGCGCGAAGAGGTTGACGGTAGAGTCGACGATGAGCTCGAGGACTTCATGCGAAAGCGTTACCGTCCAGTCGTTCGGGTCAAGAATGAAGACGAATCCAAAAGGCATATCCCTGGCGTTCAAGTCGTGAAAGCCTAGAGCGCCTTGGAGCAGGCCCTCATCCACAAGGTAGATAACGCCGTCGGCGTAAACTGGGTCGTTGGCGAGCGTGTCAATGTCGGCGGGGTCAAATACCGGCGCGACCAGCTTGCTGAGCCGCCCGGCTCCCCATATCGGCATGAAGTCTTCCACCACCTGGCGGTTGACCGCTCGAATGGCGTGCTGGACTTCCCTATCGTCCAACTGAGTCGAAAAGTTAATTACGGCAATACTGGGTACTGGCACGATGCCTCCTTTCACTGAAATGCAGAGAACTTTCGAGTTGTGTTTTCCTTTTGAGCTACTGTCTTGATGGGCAGCGCATCCACGCCAATCTCAAACCCAATTCGCGCGTGGCGGCCCCCTTATTTGTTGTACCGCGCGCATATTATACCACTTAACCTACAAATGTCTACCACCTTTGCGAAAAAACAGAAAAACTAGTAGCACCAGTCTGACAATGGAGCGGCGAAATAGGCTCCGGCAAGCCTCTACAGGCATTGCCTGAGCCCAAGGTAGGAGACGCCTGTGGGCGAGGGAAGGGCAGTTCGCCCTCAAGCCACATACGCCCCCGCCATAAAAGCAAGGCAGCGTTGAGATTTTGGAGCACTGTCTTTTCCGGGTAGGCCGCACCATCGTCGAGGGTGGGGGCAATCCGGCGGACCCTGTCCCAGCCCACGGTTAGGATCGGCCGCGTGGAGACGGAATCGGCGTAGAGGTTGCCGGCCCCAGCTACCGAGGCCTCGCAGAGCCGCATGCCAGGCGATTGCTTTAAAGTTGGGGCGGCTAGCCGCCGAGATGAGTAATAGACCTACCCGGGCCGCTTGCGGGGCGTCACGGGTGGGACTATACTGATCTTGGGCTAGTGCTCCGACAAGGGCTGTCAGAGGTTGCATGCCGTGACGAACGACGCGGAATTCCACTCGCCACAGCGCGAGGCGGCCATCTTTTATGGAATGTTCCTCCGAGGTCGTTCGGAGGATGAGTTGCGCGAAGAAATCGACGTCTCGCCCAAGCTGCTGAACAAGTGGATGCGCGCGCGCGACTTCGACCCCGACTTTCGCGAGAACCTGCGCCGCATCTATGTCTATCGCAAGCAGGTGCTGGCAATTTTTAACTCCCTCATCACCACCGAAAAAGCCTCCCGAAGCTGGCAGAAGCAATAGTCGTCGTTCTCTTGCCCTTGCACCCCGGGGTGAATCAAGCCCTCGCCGTCTCCACGAACATCGTCGGCAGTTGTTCGATTGGGAATTGACAGGCACGACCCTGCTCGTCGGGGCTCCGCTCCAAGAACCACACCCCTACACTTTCTACCGGAGCAAGGTCATCCGGAGACATTTATCATTGAGAAGGACGAAGCGGCTTCGGGGCGGGGCGCTTTCCGTAGGGAATGGTCCCCCGACCGCACACAGAGCGCGTTCTTGATGCCGACGCGACTAAGCACAGCAACCCCGTGAGAGCTGGACGACAACAACTTGCGCTATCGACTGCGGGGCTTGGGCTGGTCGTGGTGGCGGCGTTACTGTCGACCGACACCATCGAGGAGAACCTTGTTGGACAAGCCGACGGTAGCCTGAGTTGGGGACCGGGGTTGTTCCGGGTGATGTTGGCGATTCACGGCTTTGTGCTACTGGTGGGGGGTATTGCTGCGCGACGAATGGTGGGGAACACCGACCGCCGACAGGAGGACCCAGCCGGATCGGCGGTGAATGGCACTGAGAAGTGGCATTGGTCGGCTTTAGCAGTCCTGACTCTAGCCGCCTTGGCTCTACGGCTCTGGCGTCTGGACTCAGGCTTGTGGTTGGACGAGGTTTTCACGCTGCTAGACTTCGGTCGAGTCCCGCTTGCCGAAGTGGTGACGATGTTCCCTTCCCAAAATCAACATATGCTCTATTCCGTCCTCATGCATTTCCCTTTAGCCCTGTGGGGAGAAAGCGCGTGGGCACTTAGGTTGCCGGCGGTGCTGTTCGGTGTGGGAAGTGTTTGGGCGGTTTTTCTTCTCGGCAGGAAGCTTGTGGGGGCCCGTCAAGCTCTACTGGCCGCGGCGTTGATGACGGTTTCTTACCATCATGTCTGGTTCTCACAGAACGCTCGGGGCTACACGGGGCTGTTGCTGTTCACGACATTGGCGACCTGGTTGTGGTTAGAGGCGCGGGATCGTCAAGGGTGGCGCTGGTGGGTCGCCTACGCTGTTGCTCTCTGGCTTGGTTTGTGGGTGCACACGACGATGGTGTTCGTCGTAGCGGCCCACGTGTTGGTCGAGTTGCCGAGCGCCGCCCGGACCTTGTATCGGGCCCACCGGAGCGGCGAATCCCTTTCCGTGATTCCCGTGCCGCGAAAGCCTGTCGCGGCCTGGCTGCTCGCCGGCACGCTTTCGCTTCAAGTTTATGCCTTGTCTTTGCCGGAGTTTTTCCGAACGGCACTGCACGAAACTTCGATGGATGCCGAGTGGACCAACCCCCTGTGGGCCGCGACAGAAAGCCTGCGCAGCTTAGAAATAGGCTGGTCAAGCATGGCTGTGCTACTGTTCGGCAGCCTGCTGGCCGCATCCGGTTGGTGGAGCCTTTATCGCACCAGCAAAGCCTTCGCCATTGCAATGGTGTTACCGGGTCTGCTGGGCGGAATTATGATCGTAGCGATGCGGCACAACCTGTGGCCTAGGTTTTTCTTTTTTCTGATGGCATTCGCGCTGCTTGTGGCTGTCCACGGTGCGTTTGCCGCTTCGCGGTTCGTGCTAGGGCAAAGGAGAACGCCCGGAAGCGAGCGAGCGTCGTCCACCGTCGGAACCGCCCTGGTGGCCCTGATGATTGCGGCCTCGGCGGCCACGGTTCCGCGCTGCTACGCCCTTCCCAAGCAAGATTTCGTCGGCGCGCGCGACTTCGTCGAGCGCCAGGTGAGGTCGGGTGGGACGATCGTCGCCGTGGGCTTGGCAGCGCGCGTGTATGGGGGCTATTTCGCCCCACACTGGACTGCCGTACAAGAGTATGAGCCGCTGCGGCAAGCTCGGCGAAAACATGAAAACACCTGGCTGGTCCACACCTTGCCGATTGAGATTCGGGCCTTCCAGCCGCGGGTGTGGGAAACCATCGAACGTGACTTCGAAGTCGTCAAGGTGTTCCCGGGAACGCTCGGTGAGGGCGAAGTGTTCGTTTGCCGAGAACGGGAACCGGCGTCGCTACGTTGACGGCATTTGCTCTCCGATCCCGAGTTCACGTGACAGCGGTGCGGGCACCGATTCTTCTAGCAGTTACCGCCGCAAGCTCGGGAACTTCGCCGATCGTGTACTATGATCAGTTCCCGGGAACCGCAAGGAGGTGACGCGAGCTTGTGCGGGGTGCGCGCTGACCCAGGCGGAGCCGACCGGAAAACCCGCGTATAGCGCTCATGGACCTGTTGCATTTCTATCTGCTAGCCGGCCTAGTGGCGCACAAGGCTGTATGGGAGGTGATGAAGCGTCACCAGAAGCAGCCGCTACGGATAAGGATCCTTTCCGGCTCGTGGATCGTTCGGCTGGCAAGGTTGGCAAAGGTCTGCATTCTCCTTGCCCTGCTTGCCCAGACTCTACTTGATGACATTCTCCCGATCGCGCAGCATCCCAGCCTATTGCGTGCGCTGGGAATTGCGCTTTTCACGGTGGGTTTACTCGTTGCAGTGGCGGCGCGGGTCCGTCTTGGCGACAACTGGACCGATATTGAGACAGCGGGTGTATTGGAACACCAAAAACTCGTTGAGGGCGGCGTCTACAAGTACGTCCGACACCCGATTTACTTGGGCGACTTGCTGTTGCTGGTGGGCTTTGAACTGGCTCAGAACTCGTGGCTCGTCCTCGGTGTACTGCCGCTGTTGCCGGTGATACTTCGCCAAGCGCGAGAGGAAGAAAGGATATTGGTGGCCAACCTACCCGGTTACCGAGACTATTGCGCACGGACCAAGCGCTTCATCCCGTTCGTCGCGTGATAGAAGTCCGGGGACACGTGCTCCACCGCTAAACCGGCGGCTGTGGACGTACGACATTACTCCCCAGGACGTACGATCGAATGAAGGCGATCATCACACAGCGGATCAGCCGATCACGGATCCCGGTTATTGAACGCCCTCAGTAGAGGATTGCATCTTGCCCCGGCTGCTGGAAGTGCGTAATCTGGCAACTCACTTTGCGACGCGAGACGGCGTCGTGAAAGCGGTCAACGGGATCTCCTATCACGTTGACGAGGGGGAGACGTTGGGCATCGTCGGAGAGAGCGGCTGCGGGAAGAGCGTGGGCGTGCTGTCGATCATGCGTCTCGTCCCCGAACCGCCAGGGAGAATCGTGGATGGAGAGGTCCTTTTTCGGGGACAGGACCTGCTCAAACTCAGCGACGCCGATATGCGACGAGTGCGCGGCGGCGAGATCGCGATGGTCTTTCAAGATCCTTTTACTTCTCTCAACCCTGTGTTGACGGTCGGGTTTCAAATCACCGAAGCGCTCTGCTTGCAGCGCGCAATGAACGGCAAAAGCGCCCAGAACCGTGCAGTCGAGTTACTTCGTTTGGTCGGCATTCCTGACCCTGAGACGCGGATGAAAGAGTATCCGCATCAGTTCTCCGGAGGGATGAGGCAGCGAGTGATGATCGCGATCGCCCTATCGCGGGAGCCGCGGCTGCTCATTGCGGACGAGCCGACCACCGCGCTGGACGTGACGGTCCAACAGCAGATCATCGACCTGGTGAAGCGTTTGCAAAGCCAGTTGGGGCTGGCCGTCATTTGGATCACTCACGATCTTGGGGTCGTCGCTTCGGTGGCAAAGCGGGTCATCGTGATGTATGCGGGATCCATCGTCGAAGAGGCGAGCACGATTGATCTATTCGCGTCCCCCCGCCACCCCTACACAATTGGTCTGTTGGAGTCACTTCCCGCGCCACACGATCAGCGCGGCAAGAAACTGTCCTCGATCCCCGGCCAGCCCCCCGACCTGACGATGCTGACCGGTGGCTGTCCGTTTGCGGACCGGTGCGACTACGTGGAGGAGCGCTGCCGCAAGGAGCACCCGCCGCCTGAGGCGGTCGGTAGCGGCCACGGCGTTGCCTGCTGGCAGAGGGACAAGACCGAAGGCGTTTGGAGCCCGGATGTCCACTAGCGACGCCAAACGACCCCTGGTGGAGGTAGAAGGGCTAAAGAAATATTTCCCGGTTACGGGCACATCTGTCTTTGGGCGTCAACTCGGCGACGTCCGAGCGGTCGATGGATTGAGTTTCGAGATCTACCGCGGAGAAACTCTAGGCTTGGTGGGGGAAAGCGGCTGTGGAAAATCCACGACAGGCCGTACCATTTTGCAGCTCTATCCGCCTACGGCCGGTGACGTCCGTTTCGACGGCGTGAGCTTGGTGAACCTCAAGCGAAACGAGCTGCGGCGGATGCGCCGTCGAATGCAGATCATCTTCCAGGATCCCTATGCAGCTCTGAGTCCCCGGATGACCGTGGCCGGTATTGTTGGCGAGCCACTCGAGATCTACGGACTGGCGCGAGGCAAGGAGAAGCAGGCAAACGTGGACGAACTGCTGGATCTCGTCGGCCTTCACACATCTTTTGGGAATCGGTACCCGCATGAGTTGTCGGGCGGGCAGCGCCAGCGAGTGGGGATCGCCAGAGCCTTGGCTCTGAAACCCGACTTCATCATGTGTGACGAGCCGGTCTCCGCCTTAGACGTCTCCATCCAAGCCCAGATCATCAACCTGCTGGAGGGAATCCAGGAGCGTTTTGGTCTCACCTACTTGTTCATCGCGCACGACCTGAGCATGGTACGGCACATCAGCGACCGAGTGGCGGTGATGTATCTAGGAAAGATCGTTGAACTGACGGACCGCGATCGGCTTTACGCGACTCCCCTTCATCCCTACACACAGGCTTTATTGTCAGCGGCGCCGCGTCCGCGCCCCGCCGGCAAAGATCAAGCTGAGCCGGCCCTGTTGGGGGGAGATATTCCCAGTCCTTCAAACCCGCCGCGGGGCTGCAACTTCAACACTCGGTGTCCTCTAGCAACAGACGTTTGCTTCGAGGCAGACCCGGAGTTCAAACAAGTTTCCTCCGGCCATTGGGTGGCTTGCCATCTGGTGGAGTAAAGCGCGGATGGACACGTGCCACCAGCCGCCCTATTGCGTGGTTGCGTAAACTCCCGATAGACTAGCGGCAAACAAACCCTGGGAAACAGACGTGTTGTATGTTTCAATTTAACTAAAGAGTAGGGCGTGAGAAATGGTCGTCAGCAAAGTGTCATCCAAGGGGCAAGTCACGATTCCCAAGGAAGTCCGGGAAAAACTCGGCGTCGAACCCGGAGACAGGATCGGATACGAGGTTGAAGGGGATACTGTGCGCATCAGGCGACTAAACCCCTTCGATGCACACTTCCATGCGGCGTTGGCGCAAACCTTAAGTGAGTGGGCGACGCAGGAGGACGAAGCGGCGTTCGGCGATCTTTAGACGGCGGAAGTCTCCCGTCCTGACCGAATTGATGACAACGGCGGCCAGAGGCGCGGGCTACGACAAGCAAGATCGTTTGTCCCACTAAGGCCCATCTATCCCAAGTTGGTGAGAAACTCGATCTCGCGGATACCGAGCCAGGTTTTCCTGTAACTTCCCTGTTTCCTGAGCCGTCCGAAGCTACGGAGCGCCTGGGAGAGATCCCACGCCGGACGCCAATGATTGCGCTTGGGAACAAACGCCTCCTTCTTGCCGCCGTAGTAGCTTTGCTGGCGGCTTTACCTCAGAGTGCAGCCGACCGTGTCCGCCACTTCACCGTAGTTCTTTCCGAACCGTCGATTGGGCAACGCGTCGCTCACCGGCTGCGGGCTCCTGACGGCCGGGTTGAAGTCGACAAGCCCGAGTTTCAGCTTATGACTCGGCAGGCCGCTTTCGCCCAAGATCCGATAAAGAGGACTGTCGAGGACGTCGGCGCCGAAGTAACCGGCTCGGTTTGTCACGTTCTTAACGCTGTTTTCGTCAAAGCCACGCGCGAACAAGCTAAGCAGCTAGGCCAGTTGGCGGGGATCAAGCGCGTCGTTCAAGCGCGGCGCTTCAAGCTTATGCTCAACACCGCGGCGGAGATCGTCGATATGCCGGCCGCCTGGAATGCCCTCGGTGGCGTAGGTAACGCGGGAGCTGGAATGCGGATCGGGATCATCGATACGGGAATCGATATCGATCATCCGGCCTTCGACGATTCATCACTTGTGCTCCCGCCGGGTTTCCCCAAGGGGCGGCCCGAGCACCTGGCGTTTACAAGCGACAAGGTCATCGCGGCGCGAAGCTATGTTCAACTACTCAGCTCGCAAGATCCAACTTTTTCGCGTGCTGATGACGAGACACCTCGAGACCGTGTGGGGCACGGGACGGCGGTCGCCGCGATTGCCGCGGGCCAACGAGTAAATGCCCCAGCCGGGGTGTTAACCGGCGTGGCTCCGAAAGCATTCTTAGGGAATTACAAGATCTTCGGCTCGCCCGATATCAACGAGTTCAGCAACACCAATGCCGTCATCGCCGCGATCGACGACGCCGTGATCGATGGCATGGACATCATCAGCATCAGCTTCGGCGCTGTGGCTCAGTTTCCCTACGATTCGGAGGGAGACACCTGCTTCGAGGAACCTGGCATCCTGTGCGACCCGGCTGCCCTTGCTGCTCAGAGCGCGGTAGAGGACTTTGGCGTAGTCGTCATCGCCGCGGCCGGCAATGCCGGCGCTTTTGGAGAGCAGCAGTTCCCGACGCTCAGCAGCATCGCCACCCCGGCTTCCGCGCCCGCGGTGACCGCAGTCGGTGCGACCGTCAACTCCCGGCAACTCGTCCAGTCAGTTCGGTTTGGGGGGCAAAGCGTAACAGCAATTTCGGGGACCGGCCCAAAGCCCGAGTCGCCCTTCGCCGCTGAAGGCCGCGACGCAGCGGAGGTCGGCGATCCGTTCGGCTGCCAGGCGCTACCCGACGATTCCCTCCAGGGCGTGATTGCCGTCGTGGCGCGCGGCGAGTGCGATTTCGAGTACAAAGTCGCCAATGCTGCTGCCGCGGGCGCGGTGGGGGTTGTCGTTACCAATGTCGATGGTCAGGACGATCCCTTCGTCATGGTTGAACTCGAAACCACCGATATCCCGGCGTTTATGATCGGTGCAAGTGCGGGACAGGCGTTGCGCCAGGCGATCGGCAACTCCCCGGGGACGGTAGTTACCCTCGACCCGACGCTGATTGCCCGCCCGTTCGCCTCCGACCAGGTGGCTCCTTTCAGCTCCCGGGGACCTAGCCCTAGCAATACCTTGAAACCCGACCTGGTTGCCCCTGGAGTCTTCATTTATACCGCGGCGCAACAGTTCGATCCCAACGGCGATACTTTTGACAGGACCGGATACCTCTCCGTCGACGGGACGAGCTTTGCGGCTCCCTTTGTTGCCGGTGCCGCGGCTCTGGTCAAGCAGCGGAATCCGGGGTTTTCGGCGGCGCAAGTGAAGTCGGCTCTGGTCAACTCGACCAGCGATTTGGTCTTCGACGACGGCGAGTTCGCTCGCGTGACTTCGATGGGCGCCGGACTGCTTCAGATTCCCGCCGCCCTTGATCCCATCGCCACTGCCGAACCCGCGACGATCAGCTTCGGCGCGGTCAACGGCGCTCTTCCCCTCGAGCGAGACGTGATCCTCACCAACGTCGGCACCGCGTCGGAGACGTTTCACCTCTCGATCGAGCCTTACGATTTCGACCCCGATGCGGCCGTAAGTGTAAACGGAGCCGCCACGGTAGACCTCGAGCTAGGGGCAGGCGGCTTGACGACTCTCGACGTGGGACTGTCGGGAACAACCCCTCCTCCCGGCGCCTATGAGGGCGTGATTCGGGTCGATTCCGCTTCGGGCGGCGCGTCACTGCGAGTCCCTTATTACTACGTCGTGGGTGACGGCGTCCCCTTCAATTCCTTTGCGATTGCCGGCACGGGGGTTGTCGGCACCGTCAACGAGCCTCACCCCGAACTCCTCATCTTCCGGGTAGTCGATCGCCAAGGGCAGCCGATTGCCGACCTAGACGTTCAGTTCAATGTCGTCGAGGGCGGCGGGTCGATCTTCCAAGCTGACGGCGCAACGGACGCTTTCGGCGTGGCTGCCGCGGACGTCGACATGGGCCCCGACGCCGGCCTTCAAGAGTTTGAAGCCGTGGCCGGCGGCCTAACGATTCCCTTCTTTAACGCCGCAAGGCGGAAACCCTTGATCGAAGCGATCGTCAACGGGGCGAGCTTCGCCGCGGGACAGCCGGTCTCCCCCGGCTCTATCGTTTCGATCTTTGGTGATTCTCTTGCCGAGTTCCTCGGATCGGCCTATACGCTTCCCCTTCCGGTGGCTCTCAAACACGTCAGCGTCAGTTTCGACTTTCCGGAAGAAGGAATCAGTATTCCCGGGCGATTCTATTTCTCGAGCTCTGGGCAGTTGAATATCCAGGTGCCGTGGGAACTGGCTGGGCTGAACTTCGTGTTCGTCAAGGTCCGAATCGAGGACTCCGCGAGCACTGTTTTCAACCTGCCGCTCGCGGACTACGCCCCCGGCATCTTTGAATTCAGACTGGGCGCGAAGCTTTACGGCGTAGTAACCCATGCGGACGGTACCGTGGTGACAGCTCAAAACCCCGCCCGGGCTGGAGAAATCGTGATCATCTACGCGACCGGCCTGGGCCCGCTCGATCCCGCACAGGCTACGGGCGAGCCGGCGCCCTTAAGCCCGCTGGTACGAACTCGAGTCATTCCCAAGGTGACAGTCGGGGGAAGCGAAGCAACCGTCTTCTTTTCGGGACTCACTCCCGAGCTCGTCGGCCTCTATCAGATCAACGCTACCCTGCCCGATCCACTTCCCAATGGCGACCAGCAGCTCTTTGTTACGGCCAACGGCATCCAAAGTAATTCGGTGACGGTTCCTATTCTGTAGGAGGCCGCCTCGCCCCGCCTGCTTACCGCTCTCCGGGCTGGCAGCCCGTGGCTAAGGTCGTGCAGGAGCGAAAAATGGGGACTGCCACCAATTCGCGCCCCATCATGGCCCCCGAAACAAAGGACTCTGCCTACGGCGAATTGGCTGGCTGTACCCGATTATTCGCGACGTTTACTTCTACCACGGGCTGCTAGACCGTCGGATCAGGTCTCTGAATTCCGATCAACCCGAAGAACTCGTCCTCCATTTTCTGAAGTGCCTCGGGCCGCCCGTGTTTGAAATCTCGGAACGGCTGCCAAAAGCGAAATGTGCGGGTCCGCCGAAATGGCCGAAAGACCAACGCCATCGGATTAAACTCGCGGTCACCGCCAAAGTGATAGAACGCCATCCGCCTGAGGGAAAGACGCCAACGCTTGCGCTGCGACCAATTGAGTACGATGGCGCGCTCACCGAGATGAGGCACGATGCGCTGCTCGATGTAGTCGTGCCACACGGGGCTGTCCGAGTAGACGAAGAGGATGTCGCGGCCGCGAAGGCACCACCACGACCAGACAGCTAGGCGCAAACAGACGCTGTAGAGTGCGAGCAACGGGAGAAAGACAGCAAGGTACAGCACGGCGTACAGAATCACCGGAATCAAGAGCGCGATCTGCCACTTCGTTAGCTTCTGCTCGGGCGGCTGCGCGAACGCAATCTGCCACCACGGTAGCTTTTGTTCGGGCTGCTGACGCGTCATGGCGTGCGAGTCGGTGTAACGGTTCAGCGTTCCGCGGACCCTGGCGTCGACTGCTGCCGAGCATTCCCCTCTGACGATTCTCGCCTAGTCGCACCTTCCCCCGCATTGGCGTTGCGTTCCCCCCCGGTCGTCGCCGGTCGATTCTGTGTGAAACGCGTGAAGAGCTAGAATTAGAAGTGATGCCTGGGCTAAACATTGAGTTGATTCCCGACCCCAAGGAGGGCGGGTTCACGGCTCGCTTGCCCGACACCCCTGCCTATGGCGAAGGGGAGACTGAAGAAGCGGCGATCGCTGATCTTAAAGAGGCTCTCAAGACCTACATCGAGGCCTTCGGGCTCGAGGACGCTCTCTCCCGAGTCAACACTCCCACCGCGCGGGCTCATGGTGGCGCAAGTCCCCAGAGACCTGCCGTGTCGGTACTCCTACCGACACCCGGTTCCAAGGCGCCTAAGTGCCCACCGTAGCAGTAATCCCTTCACACTTTCCGACCGCAATTTTCTACTTGCCCGCTCAGTGCTTCACAGATCGACTGCCCGCAAGTCGATGGCATCCCGCAGCCCGTCGCCGATGAAGTTCACCGCCAGCACGGTGATCGCGATCGCGAAACCGGGCGCCATCCAGAACCAAGGCATAGTAGAAAGGACAGTCGACGACTGCGCCTCATGGAGCATTCCACCCCAGCTCGGCGTAGGCGGCTGAACACCAAGCCCTAGAAAGCTGAGCGCGGCTTCGAGCAGGATCGCCTGGGCGACGCCGAACGTAGCGAGTACCGTCAGCGGGCCGAGCGTGTTCGGGAGCATGTGCTTGACGATAATTCGTGCCGTGCCGGCTCCCGCCGCCCGCGCGGCGGTGATGAATTCTTCTTCCCGCAGGGACAAAATCTGTCCCCTCATGAGCCGACACGCGCCTGGCCAGCCGAGAAGGCCGATAACAACGATCACCGAAGTGAGACTCGGCCCGACAACCGAAACGAAAAGGATGATCATCAACAGGCTCGGTATGCTCATCAGCGTGTCGGTGAAACGCATGATGAGCTGATCGAGGAGGCCCCCGTAGTAACCGGCCAGCGCCCCCAGAAACGATCCGATGAGGGCATAAAGTGTGACGGCCAGAATGCCGACGGACAATGACGTCCGGCCGCCGTGAACAACCCGGCTCCAAACATCACGGCCGATCAGATCGGTACCGAGCCGGTAATCTGTGCTCGGAGCTTGTCGCAGCGCCCGCAGATCAACCGTCAAGGGATCGTGGCGAGCCACGAGCGGTGCAAACAAGGAAGCCAGGACAATCAGCACCAGGGCGACCGCGCCACTGACCGCGAGCCGGTGACGCAGAAAGCGACGGAAAGCCAGACGAGCGGGTGTTTCGTGACCCCCCGCTGGAGCCGTGAGTGTCGGACCGCGTCCGACGGCTTCGACAGTCTCAGCTTGCGTGTCAAAGTCGGTCATCAGGACCTCTCCCGCCCGTATCGAATGCGCGGGTCGGCAACGGCGTAGGCAATGTCCGCGAGCAAGTTGCTGAGCAACACACCGATCCCGACAACCAGCACCACGCCCATCAGCATCGTTGGATCACGGTTAGCGGCAGCGCGAACGGCCATGAACCCCATTCCCGGCCAGGCAAAAATTTGCTCGGTGACGACAGCCCCGGCTACCAGCTCGGGGAGGAGCAAGCCGAAGACTGTAATGACGGGGATAAGCGCGTTGCGCAACGCATGGCGCAGAATGATCGCTGCCTCGCTCAGACCTTTTGCTCTGGCTGTGGTTATGTATTCCTTGCGGAGGACTTCGAGCATGCTGGCGCGCGTGTAGCGCATCAGCAGAGCCGCGTTGCCCAGCCCGAGGATGCCGGCCGGTAAAACAAGATGACTCAGGCGGTCCCCGAAAGATGGCGGCGCGCCTAAGGTGCCGATGCCGCTCGTCGGCAGGAGCCGAAACTGGACCCCAAAGACATAAATAGCCAGCATTCCAAGGAAGAACGTAGGCGTCGAAATCGTGACCATCGTAAGCGAGGTCAAGGTGTAATCGAGCTTCCCGTGCTGCTTGATCGCGGAGAGCACTCCGCAGGGAATGCCGATCAAGAGCCCGACAAGGAGCGCAGCGCCCATTAATTGCAATGTCACCGGCAAGCGCAGCGCCAGCTCATCGGCAATGGGCCGGTACGTGACGATTGAGAATCCCAGGTCCCCCTGCACGGCACCTGCAAGCCATTTGGCGTAGCGGATCGGCACGGGCTGATCCAGCCCCAGAGCATGTCGGCGCTCCGCGATCCATTCGGGCGATTGCTGAGCCAGAATGCTGGGATCAATACGGGCAGTGAGGGGGTCGCCGGGCGCAAACGAAAGGGCCGTGAAAGCGATGATCGTGACACCGAAAAGGACGGGGATGGCAATCAAGAGGCGGTGCAAGAGGTAACGAAGCATGCGCGATGCCCCAGGGGGGCTCGGGGTGATCGGCCCCTTGTGACCTGTAGACGATAGCCAATATGTTACTGCAGTGTCCAGGTCTCGACGTTGCTAAACGTTTTCCTGGCGTCGTTATGGACGGAGAAACCTCCACCCAGGCGCTTGGTCGCGGCGTGAAGCTCATCAGGCGTCCACAGAGGCAGTTGGGGAAGATCTTGGTTGAAGATCTGTGCAGCTCGCTCATAGATCGCGTCGCGCTTTGGGGGATCGGTGATGGAGCGCGCCTCGACGAAGAGAGCGTCGAACTCACAATTCGCATAGCCGGTGAGGATCGGTTTCCGTCCGCAGTCATAGTAGGTCGCCGTCACGTGGGGACCGAGGCCTTCGACGCCACCGTAACTTCCGAATGCTTCAAAAGTGTCACGCGCCTCTCTCAGGCTGGCAATGTAGGCCGTGGAGTCCAGCGGACGCAACTGTACATTGATGCCGACCTCCCGCAGCTGTTGCTCGATGATAGGGAAGACTTGGGGGGCCGAGGGAAAGGTATGGTCGTAGATAATTCGGAACGGCGCGTCGAAGTCGAAACCGGCTTCTTCGAGCAGTCGCTTTGCTTTATCGGGGTCAAAGGGATAACGATTCAGGTTTTCGTAACCATCCATCGCCGGAGGAGCACCGTAACGGACCCGAGCTCGGTCCCAAAAAATCGCCTTGGCTATCCCCTCCCGATCGATAGCGTGGTAGATCGCCTGTCGGACCCTCTTGTCGCTCACCTGCGGTCGCCTGACCTGGAAGTAGAGGGAAGTGCTACCTATCCCGGGGCGCGAGATCACATCCAGGTCAGCAACTTGCGAGAGGCGATCGAACTCCAGCTGGTCAAGCCGCAGAGCGAGGTCGAGCTCCCCGCTCTCGAGTTGGGCCACGGTGACCTCCGGCCGGAGGCGCTTCATGAACAGCTTCTCAATTTGGGGAACGCCCTTGAAGTAGTTTGGATTCGCTTCCATCTCGACGAACTGGTCCGTGAGGTAGCGAACGAACTTGTACGGGCCCGTGCCGATGGGTGATGTTGTGGTGAATGTTGCGGACTCGATGGAGTCGGGATCGACGTCTCTTAGAAGATGCTTGGGTACGATCACACAGCTCGGCTCGGTCAGATTGAGCAGGAAGAGGGAGTCTGGAGCGCTAAGTGTGATGCGAACGGTGTATTGATCGAGTAGCTCGAGTCCTTCGATCTCGTTTGATTCGCCGTCCTTGTAATCGCGGGATCCTTTCAGCGCATTCAAATACTTGACGTAGCGGTAGGGCTCGACGACCTGTCGCGTGAACGAGAAAATCACATCTTGGGCAGTAAACGGTTGACCGTCGTGCCAAGTGACCCCTTTTCGCAGATGGAATGTGAAAACCGTCATGTCGGGCGACATTTCCCAAGTCTCGGCGAGGTCGGGCATCACCGTTTTCAAGTCGTCGTCCAGTTTGACCAAATTGTTGAAAACGAGTGAAAACACGACGGCTTGACTAAACGTCTGGTAACCGGCCGGATGCCACAACGGAGTGAGATCACCCGTCCAAACGAAGCGTAGCGTGGAGGAGGAAGGCGTCGGCGCTTGCGGCACGCCGCACGAGAGAGCGAGGAGGGCCAAGGTCGCCAGAAGGCGCAAAAGGCGCGACGGCGCACCTAAGTTGGCGATCCCATTCTTCGGCAACAGCCGAAGCTGAACCCTGGAGGCGATACCCAATAGGTTACTGAAGTGTCCAGGTCTCGGCGTTGGTAAATGTTCGCTTGGGATCGCGTTGCACGGCGAAACCCCCGCCGAGACGCTTCGTCGCGGCGTGGAGCTCATGCGGAGTCCACAGCGGCAGTTGGGGGAGGTCCTCGTTGAACACTTGCGCGGCCCGCTCGTAAACCCCCTGCCGCTGTTCAGGATCGGCGATGCCTCGCGCCTCGACAAACAAAGCGTCAAAATCGCAGTTTGAATAGCCGGTGAGGAAAGCCTTCCTTTCGCAATCGAAATAATTGCCCGTCAGATGGGGACCCAAACCCTGCACTCCTCCATTCAAACCAAACATCTCAAAAGTGTCACGGGCCCCCATCATCCGGGCAAGGAAGGCCGTGGAGTCCGAAGGTTCGAGATTGACGTTGATCCCGATCTCTCGCAATTGTTGTTCGATGATGGCGAAGTATTGGGAAGCAGCGGGGTAGGTCTGGTCGTAGATGACGCGGAACGGCGCGTCGAAGTCGAAGCCAGCTTCTTCGAGCAGGCGTCTCGCCTTATCGGGGTCGAAAGGATAGCGGTTCAAGCTATCGTAGCCGTCCATCGCCGGGGGAGCGCCGTAAAGAACCTGAGCGCGGTCCCCAAAAATCGCCTTGGCGATCCCCTCGCGATCAACCGCGTAGTAGATAGCCTGGCGCAGCCTCTTGTCGGCGACGCGTCGCTGCTCGACCGGAAAATCCAAGGAAGTGTTGCTCAACCCCGGCCGAACCGTTAAGTCGAGATCCGCGATTCGCGAAAGCCTTTCAAACTCCAGCAAGTTGAGGCGCAAGGCCAGATCGACCTCTCCGCTCTCAAGCTGCGCTACGGTGACCTCCGACCGGAGGCGCTTCATAAATATCTTTTGGATCCGTGGGGCGCCCTTGAAATAGTTCGGGTTTGCCTCCAACTCGACGAACTGATCCGTCAGATAGCGAACAAACCTATAGGGCCCCGTGCCGACGGGCGACGTCGTGCTAAATGCAGCCGACTCAATGTCGTCCGGCGGAGCGTCTTTCAGCAGATGTTCCGGCACAATGACGCAGTTCGGTTCGCTCAGGCTCAGCAAGAAAATGGCATCGGGAGAATCGAGCGTGATGCGGACCGTGTAATCATCGAGCAGCTCGAGCCCTTCCACTCGGCTCGCCTTACCCTCTTCGTAATCGCGGGAGCCTTTCACGGTGTCCACGTATTTGACATAGCGGTAGGTCTCGACGACTTGGCGAGTAAAGGAGAAGATCACGTCCCTCGCCGTAAAAGGCCGGCCGTCGTGCCAGGTGACGTCTTTACGCAGACGGAACGTGAAAACCGTCAGATCTTCAGACACCTCCCAACTCTCGGCGAGATCGGGGATCACCGTTTTTAGATCGTCGTCCAACTTGACCAGATTGTTGAAGACCAGCCAGAAAATGACGCCCTGGCTGTAGGTTTGGTAAGCCGCCGGATGCCAAAGCGCGGTCAGATCGCCCGTCCAAACGAAGCGTAGCGTTGAGAAAGAAGGCGTGGGCGCCGGCGGCACTCCGCACGACAGACCGAAGGTGACCAGCAGGGTCACCAGGAGGCGCCGCAAGCGGGATGGTGCGAGTGTGGGGCGGAGGTGGATCATCCCCAGGGCTAGGAAGACTCGATGAGTAGCCATGAATTGCCTATGCAGCTCAAACACCAGACGGCGGCAGAGGCGTTCGCGTACCCCGTGTCGGCATCCCTGGCGCCATCGATTGCCGCGGACACTGCTCTAACCCTCTCTAACCCTGCTCTAAGCCAGAGTTACGGGTGAGCTTTCCAGCGCCCGGACGATATTTGACGACATTCATTGGAGGTACCCGAGGGAACGAAGGCGCCGGATCTGTTCCGAGCTGAGGCTCTCCGCGGGGACGTCCTCTGAAGGTATCTGAAGGTATTCTCGACGCAATCGCCTGCTCACGCCGCAGGGTCAGCTCCTTGCCCAGTCGCTCGACGACCTCAGGGTGCTCGCTAGCGACGTCCTGCTGATCTAGCGGATCCATTCTGTGTTCGTATAACTCGTACTTCGACCGCCCGTTCAACGGCTCATCGTTCTGAATCAGCTTCCAGCCGTCCAGGACGAGCGTGGACGCATATTCCGTTGCCCTCCCCCCAACGGTCTTCTCACTGAACGCCCCCCGCTTCACCCAACCGAAGACTGACGGTGAGGCGGGACGGGCCAGAAACGGCACCAAGCTCTGGCCTTGAATGCCCTCCACGGTTGCAAGACCGCTCAGGTCTAGGAGCGTGGGCATTAAATCGATTGATTCGACGGTTTCCTCGATTCGCAATCCTGCCGGCCCAACGCCCGGCCACCATAGCAGCAACGGAATATTTAGCAGCTCGCCATAGGCCGTGTGGCCGTGACCCAGGTATCCGTGGTCGAGAAACTCTTCACCGTGGTCACTGACAAAGGCCACCAGTGTCTTGTCGGCGAGTCCGCGCGCCTCGAGACCTTCCAGGAGCCTGCCGATCTCCACATCCATCGCTCGGATCGAGCCGTCATACCATGCGAACTCATGCGCGATGAATGCCTCTGGATCGACCTCCGCCTTCTGCAGAAGCGCAACTGCGGGAACTCGGTCCGAACGCTCCTCGTTCTGGATGTATGGTGCGTGCACGCCCGCTTTCTCCAGCTTCTGCCACCGCATTTCCTGCTCACCTCTTGCCGAGGGCGCAGCCCACATCGTGTCATAGGGCGGATACGGCTCACGGGGCCCGTGAGGGTCGAAGAAATGGAGGAAGGCGAAGAAGGGCACGTCGTCGTGCATCTCAAGCCACTCGAGGAAGCGAGTCACAAAACCCCTCGCGGTCATGCTCGGTTGGGTGTCGGAACGCAATGACCCTCCTCTGTGGAGCACTTCGACCCCCTGTTCGAGGTGGCTTGGCGTGCCCGCCCATGCGTTCGCGGCCGTGTGAAAGGTCGCATAGCCCGCATCGCGGTAGACCTCGGCCAGCGTCACAACCGACGACGGCAACAGATCGGAGTATTCTGTGACCCCGTGCGTACTTGGATACAGGGAACTCAGGATCGACGGGACCGAGGGCTTGGTCCAAGGCGCCTGGGAGATGCTGTCTGAGAACAGCACGCCCTCAGACGCCAGACGAGCCAGCACCGGCGCCGTAGGGCGTTGGTGGCCGTAGGCGTTGAGGTGATCGCTTCGCAACGTATCGGCGAGGATGAGAATCACGCCCTGGGGTACCGAGGTGCCCGCGTCGGGGAGTGCCGCCCGCGCAGGTGACGTCTCAGTTCGGCGTGGGAGAGCGCCGCTGTGGCGCACGACGGGCGACCCCCAGAAGCCCAGCGTGCCCGGCTGCTCAGCATCCAGCCCAAGCCGTAGCGCGACCCGCTGCCCGGCGAAGTCGCTCAGGTCGAGGCGTGTCCGCTCCCATTGGCCGGGCAGTGTCACCGTGCGCCGAAGCAGCCTCGTGTGGTTCGCCGTCCCGACCTCCACAGTAAACGTCACCGGTCCGTCTTCGAGCGTTCCAACAGCGAGATCGAGCCAGGGGCGCAACCCAAGTTTGACCTCGAACCGGACCCGCTGGGGCGAGCGACTTACGATGGTCTCGCGGTCGATGTAGCCGAGTGCATTCCACCCAGGTCCGGACGCAATTGAGCGCAGATGCTCCACGCGAGTGATTAGACGAATCGACTCAATCGCGAACTCTGCTCCGGCTGCGTCCGTGGGCTCCACCTGAACGTGCCGTATCGCAAAACGATTCGTAGCTCGCGGCGTCAACGCTCCCAACGGAAAGGTTTGCGCGTCATTTGTCAGGCGATAGGTCTGGAATTCGGTGCCGGGCTCCAGCGGCACGCTCACCATGGCGAAAACATCGTGGTCACCACGGGCCCGGTCTGGCGCAGCCTCAAAATTTGGTCCAAACCACACGCCAGCCCGCGTTCCCTCCGACACCCGCATCCGAACTTCAACAGCATGAAGGAAGCCCTCTTTGAGAGTGTCGGGTAGCGCCGCCGAGAGCGTCGGTGCCTCGTCGTTGCTGGTGCGTCCCACCAGGAGACCCTCTCGCGCGGCGAGTCCTTCGATGCCGCTAATCGCTTGCCAGCCGAACGTATCGGCACTTTCTGGTCGGACCGCGAGCGTGCCCCCGCCATCGAACCGCCACTCCATCGGCGCAGGCACGTCGAACGGCACGGTGCCCTCCACGACCGCCTGTTCGAACTGGTCGATGAGGCGGATGGTGATGGGCGCCTCACTGGTGGTTCCACAACCAACGAGGAATCCAGAGATGCACAACATCGCAGCACCACGGAGGGCGAGGAAACGCCATCCGCGATAATTCCAGGTCGTTTCCATGCTCTGTTGCGTTTGCGCCTATCCCCCGCAGCCACCGGACCGCGACCAGACCCTAGAATAGTGGATTCAAGGAAGCTTCGCGAAAGAATGAACGCCGACGGGTTGCGCTTGACAATCAAGACGATTCGAGCTATTATTTGCATATATACGCAAATGAGCAAACAAGAATCCGGCTTCGAAGGCAATGCATGCTGCCAACAACTGGGCGACCTGCTTGACCCTCGCCTCTTCAAGGCGCTCTGTGATCCCAACCGCCTAGCCCTGTTGGTTCAACTGAGCCGGTGCGGCCCCTCATGCACGGTGAGCGAAGCGGCGGAGTGCTGTCCGGTCAACATCTCGGTGGTATCTCGCCACCTGGCCATGTTGAGAGACGCCGGGATTCTCGATGCTCGAAAGCGTGGAAAGGAAGTCCATTACTCGGTCCGCTACCCGGAGCTGGCGGCCACGCTGCGCGCCATAGCTGACGCGATTGAAGCGTGTTGCCCGCCGGAAGGGTGCGGAACCAGGGAGGTGAAACATGATCCAGCAAAACCATGAAGAAGTTCGCGCAGTCGTTTCTGAGGCCTACGGTTCGGCGATTTCGAAGCCCTCATCGGGCGGCTGCTGCACAGGCACGGTAGAACAGAGCACCGTCGTCAAGCTGGCCGGCTACAAAGGCGAAGAGCTAGAAGCCCTGCCGCCTGAGGTGCCGGGCAGCTCTTTCGGATGTGGCAATCCGCTGGCTTTCAGTGAAGTCAAAGAGGGAGATGTGGTGCTAGACCTAGGATCGGGCGCCGGCATGGACCTTCTGATCGCGGCCAAAAAAGTCGGGCCGCAGGGCCGGGTAATCGGCATCGATATGACCGACGAGATGATCGCCAAGGCCCGAGACAACATCGCCGCCGCCGGGCTCAAAAACGCGGAGGTTCGAAAAGGAATCATCGAGGATTTGCCCGTCGAGTCATCGTCGGTGGACTGGGTCATTTCGAATTGTGTGATCAACCTGTCGCCCGAAAAGCATCGGGTGTTCGCCGAGATCGCTCGGGTCCTCAAGCCCGGCGGGCAGATGCGAGTTTCCGATATCGTCGCCGAGCGTTTACCCGCCTGGGTGCGCGAGAGCGAAGCCTTTTACTCGGCTTGCGTGGCCGGCGCCGTCAGCGAGCAGGAATACGTCGAAGGACTGCGCTCGGCAGGCCTCGAGGATGTCGAGGTGCTGGAGCGTTTGGTCTACGATGAATCGCAACTCGGCGGGTTGGCTGAGTGCGTACCGACGGGCGCCGGTGCAAAAACTGATGGCTGGGAGTCTGTTGCGGGCAAGGTTTGGAGCGCACTGATCTATGGCCGTAAGCCTTAGGCCGGTCACGTATATTTAGAAAACAGGTGGACGATCCAGAACTCCCGGCACAGCATGCCGCCCCTACGTTTCGTGGCACCAACGCATCCGTAGGGGAACAGCATGCTGTGCCCGCCTGCACTCGCCCGAAGAATGAGTGTATTGATGAAATGGAGTATCCAGGCACAGCTTTCCTGAGTGCACGTTCCCTCAAGATGTGTTGAACGGCCACTCCGATGTCTGATCGCTCTACCCCAAGGCTCGGAGCCATCTACCCGGACGATGCCTGGGTCGATGTCGAAACCCAGGCCTATGTGGATGAATTCCGGGCTTTTCTTCCTTCCACAGTTGAAATGATTTCGGCCGCTACGCCGGTGCTGCCGGGCGACGCGACGGTCGACAGCGCTGTCGAGATGGCAGAGAGTGGTCATATTGAAGAGGCTGCTCGCAGACTTCTGACGCACGAGGTGATATGTTTCGCTTACTACTGCACAACGGTTAGTTTTGTTCGTGGACCTGGGGCGGATCTCGAGATCTGCCGCCGTATTACCGATGCTACCGGTGTCGAGGCCGCGACGACGACGAGTACCGCCATGATTGTGGCGCTGAGGGCGCTGGGCGTCTCTCGCGTTGCTCTGGCGAGTCCTTATTTGTCCGAGGTCGAGCAAAAGTTGATCGAGTTTGTCGAGGCGCACGGGATCAGGGTTTCGAACAGCGTTTCGTTGTCGCTCAGCAGCGGTCATTACCGTATGCCCCCGGACGAAGTGCGGCAACTTGCCGAGAACACGGATACTCCCGACGCTGAAGCAGTTTTCGTCCCCTGCACCGGATTGAGGCTGTCGGCCCACCTCGAGGCCATGGAGAACAGGCTTGGCAAGCCGGTGTTGACCGCGAACCAGGTGACGTCTTGGCACGCGCTGCGGCTGATGGGAGTGGACACGAGATTGCCGAAGAAAGGGAGGCTTTTTTCGGCAGGGGTCGAGGGCTGCACTGGCTAACGGTCCGTCTGGGCAAGCCGCGGGGAAGCCGGTAGGTCGCTCCCTCCCGGTCGCGCCACAGCAAGAAGTAAACGGAGAGCGAATTCAGAATGCCCATTCCGAAACAGTTAACGTTTGAGCAGGGGGAATACGAAAGCCGGCTAGAGCGTGTGCAGCAAGCCATGGTGGAACGCGGCCTGGACGCGATGTTGCTCTTCGGCCCCCACAACATTTTCTATCTCTCCGGCATGGACACGGAGAATTTCGTCGATTACGAGTGCCTCATTGTGCTTGAAGAAGGCGATCCCACGCTGTTGATTCTCGATGTCGAGCGGGCACGCTACGAGAATTCGTCTTGGCTCCCCAGCGTCGAGACATATCACTCTTCGGACGATCCGGTCGCGGTGACGCGGGCCGCGGTGAAAACGCGAGTTGGGAAAATTGGCGTCGAACGCCGGGCGTCTGCACTCTCTGTCGATCTGTTCGAAAAGCTAGCGGCCTCCCTGCCAAAAGCCGACCTGGTCGATAGCTTCGGGATTGTCGAGCAACTCCGCCTGGTGAAATCGCCGGCCGAAATCGCCTATATGCGCCGAGCCGCGGAGTTGAGCGAGTTGGGCTGTGCCGCGGGTGTCAACGCGATGCGCATCGGCGCGGCGGACTTCGAGATTGCAGCGGAGGTGACGAGCGAGATGTACCGCGAGGGCGGCGACACCGTCTGCTGGGGGCCGATCGTGGCCGCCGGGTATCGCGCGGGAAGTACGCACAGCACATTCAATGGATACCGGCTCAAGCAGGGGGACACGGTTTTCTTCGAGGTCACAGGGGAAACACGTCGCTATACCGCGCCGCTGATGCGCACGGCGGTGCTAGGCCGGCCGAGCAAAGAGATTCAGGACCTCGCGGCGGCCGTAGAGCAGGCCGTCGAAGCTATTCTCCAAACGGCGCGAGCCGGCGTCAGAGCAAGCGACGTGGCGAAAGCCGGCTTGGCGAAACTCGAACCTGTTTTGGATGGGATGGTCTTTCATTATTGTTTCGGCTATCCGGTGGGTATTGGCTATCCGCCGAGTTGGATCGAGCAGCTCGACTGCTTTATCGTGGCCGAGAACGAACGTTCCCTCGAGGCGGGCATGACTTTTCACTTGCCAATGTCAGTTCGCAAGTACGGAGAGTACGCGGTCAATCTGAGTCAGACCATGCTGGTGGGCGAGGACCGCTCCGAGCCGCTCGCCAAGACCCCGGCGCGGCTGCAGTTGGTGGACGCTTGATAGTCACTCGGAAACCGTCGTTGTGTAGCCAAATGAGTGACTGCTCGACTGCAAGAGTTTGGTGAAAAGGACGCCGTAGTAGTTCATGCCAGGCGTTCGGCAACCTATTTGATATGAGAAGCCATGTGGCCGATCCGGACCTTCGGGCACGGGATGCCGTGCCCCTACCCCCGGGGGCCCAACAGATCCGTAGGGGCACAGCACGCTGTGCCCGCCTGCACCCGCCCGAACCGGGAGGGTATCAATAGAAATGGAGTAACTGAGCTTCCGTGAAAACACTCATCGTCATACCAACAACCAAAGAGCGTGACTTCTTCATCGAAGGCTGCATAAAGCGCGGGTTTCAAAGTGCGGAGTCGGTGACTGGAAGGCTTCCGGTGGCGCGTCTTGTTGATCTCGGCATGACAGTGGCTTGCGGTGGCCTTGGCAAGGCGCAGTTCGCCCTCCAAACCCAGCATTTGCTGGACGCCAGCGCGGATTGGGATATCGTTTTTTGCGCCGGGGCGGCGGGCGCGTTAGCAGATGAGTTGTCTATTGGCGATATGGTCGTCGCAACATCTACAGTCGAACATGACCAGAAGAACAGGTTTTCCGAACGGCCCAGGCCAAGATTCGAAGGCGCATAAGAAACCATATCGGAGCTGAAACGCCTCGCCTCGGTCCCGTCTTTCAGGGTGCACTTCGGGGCGGTAGCCAGTGGAGACGAGGACATAACGGGAGCTGAAAGAAGTAGCGCGCTCTATGCGTCAACGGGCGCCCTCGTGGTCGCGTGGGAGGGTGCAGGGGGAGCCAGGGCTTGCGAGTTCAGTCAGGTACCGTTCGTCGAGGTTCGCGCGGTGACGGACACCGCCGACCAAGATGCCCCGTCGGATTACGACGCGAATCTTGAGGTCGCGATGAGCAACCTCGCGGCTTTCCTCACGTCTTGGGCTGCCTGTAAGAGACCCTAGCTCACGAGGCCCCGGGCCGCTGAGAGGACCGCGTCGTAGTTGGGATGCTCGGCTACCTCCGGCACGTACTCCGCGTGGCGGATCGTGTTCTCTCCGTCCACGACGAAGACGGCCCGGCTTTCGATCCGCAGATCGCGAATCATCGTGCCCCAGGCTTCTCCGAAGTTGCCGTTCTTGTAGTCGGAAGCGGTCTTGACCTTATCGACGCCGGCGGCGCCGCACCAGCGTTTTTGGGCGAACGGCAGATCGCAGCTCACGGTGTAGATGTCGACCGCGCCCAGCTCGGCGGCTTCCTTATTGAACCGCCTCGTCTGCTCGTCGCAAACCGGCGTGTCGAGCGACGGCACGACGCTGAAGATCCGAACTCCGCTTCCTGTCGATTCGAGCGTAACAGCGCTCAAGTCGTTGGCGGTAAGTTCGAAATCGGGAGCGGCGTCTCCTACCGCCAGCTCCGGTCCTACCAGAGCGAGCGGATTGCCCTTTAACGTAGTCTGTCTTTCCTCTGCCATTCGATATACCTCAAGTTTTGATTTTGGGTGATTTAGAAGCTCGCAACTTTCGCTACATGTGCGTTAAAGCGAGGCCGATACTCTTTGGCGAACGCGACCGCCGCGGAACAACTGGGGCTATTCGACCACAGTTCGCGACAGTTTGCAAACGACAAGCTAGCAACCCGCGCGAGCGTTCGTCAAATGGAATGAAGCCCGTTCAACTGATGGCTGATTGCACACCGGCCTCGTCAGCCTCTATTGAAGGCTCGGGACGCCTTCAACTGCCTACATCGGACTGCCTGGGGATCGCGGGCGTCGCGTACGGGAGTAGTTTTGGTTTTCCGGCACTCTGATAGACTGGTGTTTCTCATGCCACACAAGCGTGACATAGCCGTCAGCCGTGCGCTGTCGGGTGCCTCCAAAGTTCTGGTGACGCGAGTCAAGCGGTTGGCCGACACGGCTTGGATGCGGACATGCTTGCCGTTCTTCAGCCGCGAAAAGCGATGGATTAACGAACAGCATCTTGAGGTGTGCCGCGTTCCCGCCCCGACGTTTCGGGAGCAGGAACGGGCCGACTATCTTGTCCGTAGCTTCCGTGAGATCGGTGGTCAGTCCCGGATCGATGAAGCCGGAAATGTGGTCACGCCGTTGGTTTTCGAGAAAGGTCTACCGTTTGTTGCCCTCACCGCGCATAACCGCGCATATGGACACGGCGCTGGCTGCAAATCGTCTCGGCGACGTCGCGGTCCGGCCTGACGGCACTTTTCAAGGACCTGGTGTGACTGACAACGGATCGGGGCTGGCTGGCTTGCTGGCCGTCGCTCGCTTGTTGACCGAGGCGCCTCCACCCCAACCTGGGCGCAACGTCCTGTTGGTTGCAAACGTGGCAGAGGAAGGCGAGGGCAACCTGCACGGAATGAACTACCTTTGCCGGCATTCCCCGTTTTCGTCCCAGATCGACGCTTATCTCGTACTCGATGGCGCCTCGACCGGTCACATTACCGCCGAAGCGCTTGGGAGCCGGCGTTTCGAGATCATCATCGAAGGTCACGGGGGCCACAGTTGGAACGATTTTGGACGCGCCAATCCGGTCCATGCGCTCGGTCGCACGGTTGCGGTCCTCTCCGACGCCGAGTTGCCATCGTCGCCGCGCTCGACACTCAGCGTTGGGGTTATCGAAGGCGGTTCAGGCGTGAATTCGATTGCCCCGGTGGCGCGGGCGAAGGTCGACATTCGCTCCCGCAGCAGCACCGCCATGGAGCAACTGGTCGAAACGCTCGAAGACGCCGTCAAACTGGGGGTCGAGTTGGAAAACCGGCGCGCGACCGACAGGCTCTCGAACTATAAGATTCGTGAGATCGGCCACCGCCCGGCGGCGGCGCGCGTCCGCAACAACCAAGTCGTGGCCTGCTTCCAGGCGGTGGATTCCCATTTAGGTATATCTTCCCAGCTCGACTGTGCGTCGACAGACGCTAATGTACCGCTATCGCTGCGGTTGCCGGCGGCGGCGGTCGGGGCGGGCGGCCGGGGGGGCGACGCGCACACGCCCTCGGAATGGTTTCACCCCGATGGACGCGAGCTTGGGTTACAGAGGATCCTGCTGGCGTTGGGCTTGTGGATGGGATCCCACCACTCGGAGTCGGACGCTAAGCCCCCGCCGGGCTGAAACGGCCATGCTGACTGCCGGCGGGGACGGCTGTGTCATCGTTTTTTTGCGCGGGTCCTTTGCCCGGGTTCCAGACAGACGCTGGCGGCCGGTGCTGCCTGTTTAGGCGGACCCCAAAACCCACCTCCCCCCGAAACTAGATCGCGGAATCGGCGGTCGGCCACAAAACGCACCCCAAATGGGCGTCCTCGAGCTCCCGCTCACCTGTTCCTGCAACCTAGGTCGTCAGAGCCGTCGGTCTTCAGCCCCAGCTATAATGTTAATAATGTTAATAATTTAGGGTCAAACGCATCCGATAGCTGTCCAGGTGCGTCTAATCCTGTGACGGGGGCATTTCGAACACTAGGAGAAGTTAACGATGGAGCGAAGCGACGTTGTGCGACTTTTGGGAAGTCTGGGGCAGCGCAAACTGCTCTCTTTCAGCCTGGTTCTTTTTACATTAGCCACCGGTATTGTTATCGGGACCTTGATATCCACGGGTGTCGACGCGGCCCGCAAAGAGGCTGTCGCCCCCGACGCGAAACCGCTCAGGATACCGGACCCCGTCCCGTTAGAGAACCAATTCTCCCCAATCGCCAAGCAAGTCCGTCCTTCGGTCGTCAACATTCAGGTGCGGGCGTTTGCAAAGAGAACGGAGCGTCAATCACCCCGTGAACGAGGAGGGGGTGAACGAGAAGGAATAGAAGATTTCTTCCGGCGTCATTTCGGTTGGCCGGAAGGGCCTCTTCCCGGCCAGCCGTTTCCTCCCGAGCGCCGGCGGCGGCCCGGTGAAGGGTCGGGAGTTATCGTGGACCGAAACGGCTATATCCTAACGAATAATCACGTCGTGCAGGGAGCGGACCGCATCCAAGTGCGGTTGTTCAACGGGGCCGACGACCCCTACGATGCCAAGCTGATTGGCCGTGACCCCGAAACTGACCTAGCGGTGATCAAAATCAATCCCAAGAAGAGACTGAGCGCTGCCCCGATCGGCAATTCCGACGCGGTCGGCGTCGGAGATTGGGCGATAGCGATCGGATCCCCGCTAGGTTATCCGGAGACGGTAACGGTAGGAATCATCAGCGCCAAATCGCGCGATGTTCGGGGGGCAGGAAGCCGGCCTTTCCAAAAATTCATTCAGACGGACGCTGCCATCAATCCTGGTAACAGTGGCGGGCCTCTCTTGAACATGCGCGGAGAGGTGATCGGGATTAACACCGCGATTGCCACCCACACCGGGGGCTACCAAGGACTTGGATTCGCCTTGGCCTCTAACATCGCCGTCGATGTCTACAACCAGATCATCCAGCGAGGCCGCGTGGCGCGGGGCTCGATCGGCATTGAATTTCAGGCCAGTCAAAACCCGGCGCTTCTACGCCGTTTTGGAGCTGAGAATGGCGGCGTGTTGGTGAAATCGGTTAGAAAAGGCGGTCCCGCGGAAGACGCCGGCATGATGGATGAAGACGTAATCGTGGAGATCGACGGTAAGCCCGTGCGGGACGGCGACGCACTTATCGCTGTTGTTGCGGCAACTCCGGTGGATTCCACGGTGCCGATCGTCGTGATCCGAGACGATCAAAGAAAGACGCTGCAGGTGACGATCGCCGATCGCGAGGAACTCTTTGGAGATGAATTGGGCTTCGGGCGCCGGCGCCCGCAAGAGGAAGAGGAGTCGGCCGAGGTGCTGTTCGGCATCACGGTGCAAGACCTTTCGTCCTCTGACCGCCAGCAGTTGGGCTACGAGGGATCTGACGGTGTCCTCGTCACCGAGGTCGAGCCCGGCTCTTTCGCGGATGACATCGGCGTCCTGCCGAATGACATTATCGTCGCAATCAATCGCCGGCCAGTGGGCAGCACCAGCGATATCTCCGAGTTACAGGAAGGGCTCGAGCCCGGCGATGACGTCGCGGTGAAAGTCATGCGACGGACCCCGGGGAGGGACGAGCCAAGCTGGGAAGCTCACTATCTCGCGGACGTTCTGCCCGAATCCTCGGAAGAGCGTTTCTAAGTCCCGAACCGGCTTCACCCGCCAAGCCACGCTCGGGACGACCCGGAACTATGGGGTCATTCCCCCGACCCCCCAGGGACCCCTTAGCTGACTGGCAGGGCGCTGGAAATCGACTCGATCCATCTGCGGGGAACCGGCAGACCCCAACGCCGGCTATTGGGCCTGGGCCTGCTTTCTCACTTGAAGCTTCTGCTCGATGCTGTTCACAAGCCGCTCCGCCCGGCCTAGCATTTCGGGGTCGGCTGCATTGAGTTTTTGGAAGTCGTTGTGAGCGTCTCGCGCATACCGTCGAGCCTCGGCGAGTCTGTTGGCGTCCCGCAGAGCCATGGCCAGACTGAAGCGGGTTTCGGCGACGGCTTCGGTGTTCTCCTGTCGTTCGTGGTAGCGAATAGACTCGCGGTAGTAGGGCAGGGCTCGGTCCAAGTCTCCCAGCGAGAAGCAGATGTGACCGAGTTGCTGATTATGCTGGGCTAACACGGGCCAGTTTTCCGGCGGTTCGTGATCAATCGCCCGCATGTAAGACGTCCGAGCGTCGTTCAGGTGCCGAATGAGCTCCTCCTGAGGGCGGTTGGTCTTGCGAGCCTCACAGAAGCGTTCCCACGCCACTTGAGCCAGTCCGCTGTAACAGGACGCCTTACCTGAATTGTCCTCTTCCTCCTTGAGCTCCAAGCTTTGGCGCAACCATCTTTCAGCCTTGGTCAGATCCCGGATGGTTTGGTCATCGCGATAGCAAGACCCGAGCGAAAAGGCCCAGTTGGAAGCGTTCTCGCGCTCACCGAGCCGCTCCCTGAGCGCGACGGCTTCCTCCTCGATCTTACTTTCTGCGAAGCCTTGAGCCCGCAGGATCTCGGCCAGTTGATAAAGCGACTGGGCGAACTTCTCCAGCGTCGCTTTCTGAGGCGGGCTCAAAGCCTCCGACGGTACTTCCAAGCAGGGTTCTGCCTGCTCCCGATCCCAATGCAGGCACAATCGTTGTAACTCTTCGGCGCGCGGCAGCTTGCTGCGCTGTCTGGCGATCCGAACTCCCTGCTCCGTGACAGCTCGCCAGAACTCTTCCCTTTCCGGTAGAGCCTCTTCACTAGACTCATCGATGCAATCAGAACGCAGCTCTTCAACGCGATACTCCCACTCGGCGATGCGGTCAGCATTTTCGTAGAGCGCACCGAGGCCCTCGACACAACCCGTGATCACATCCCACCAATCGAGCTGCCGCGCCAGCGCGATTGCCTGCAACAAGTTCGTCTCCTCGGCGGCGAGTTCGCCGACCGCCTCGGGATCCCCTTGCTCCGCTCTCCGGGCGGCGCGGCCGCCGAATCGGCTTAGCTCCTGGACGAACGATCGTACCGCGAGGCGCTGCTTGGTAGGCGCCTCGGGTCGAGAGCGGCCGAATGCCGAAATGAGCTTTCGTTCGTTCTCGGATTCTGAGCGGTCCGGATAGTGCTCGGCGAATAGCTTCTCAAGGAACCAGTGGAAGGCTTCATGACTCGTGTAGCGGTCTGCTCCTTCCTTCGCCAATAATCCAAAGGAAGCAGCACGGTCCAGCATTGAAAACTCGGGGTCATCCTTGAGGTCCTGAAACTCCTTCAGCCTGGTGATCTCCGGCAAGTGGGTGGATTTTTCGTCGCCAACCATGCCCACCAGACGCGGCACGCCGGCTGCACCGCCAAACAGGTAGAGCAACGCCATAATCGACTGCTCCGGCTTCCTAAAGCTTTGGTCCAGCAAGTAGTCGATCGTCGCGGCGAGATGCGGTGCAACACCCGAGGCGCCGTTCTCGCTGAACCGCTTGGCTCCCGACTTGAGTCGCTCGACAAGGTTGCGAACTTGGGCCCCACTCTCGAGGCCCTGCAGTAGTGTTTGCTCGGCCAATCCGCGCAGGGCTAGCGGATTCCCCTGAGAGAACTCGAGAATGGGCTTCCAGTTGTCCACGTCGGTAAGCACATAGCCGCTCTTCTCCGCCACGGACCTTACCAGTTGCAACCGCTCCCGCATGGGCAAAGGCGGTAACTCAAGCGTGGTATGGAGCTCGCCCAACCACGTCGCGCTGACCGGACGAGACAACAGCAAGAACTTGGCCTGGGTCTCCCGTGCGAGACGCAGAAAGTTGGCTAGCTCTTCCTGCTCTTCCACGGTCCACAGAGAACTTTGGCCCTGCGGAAAGCCGGCCACCTGCTCGACGTTATCCCAGATCCAAAGCACGGAGATCTGATTCAGCACATGGAGGGCCACTTCGAAACGCTCTTCCGGCGGCAAAGAGACCCAGCGATAGTCGACGCTTTCCAGAGCTTCTCTGAAAACCACAGCCAGCTGGTCCAGAACCGCAGCCAGAGTCTTGTGATGGTCGAATGACGTCATCAGCACGGGCCCGTCGAATCCCTCCGTCAGCGTGTACCAAGCAGCAAACTGGCCGGCCGTAGCGGTCTTTCCCATTCCGGCCTCGCCTTCCAACAGAACCAGCGACCGATTTCGGAACGCCCTGTCGATCGCCAAGACCGTTTCATCTCTCCCGAACAGGCAGCCGTTCGACGGCAGCGGGAGGTCTTTGGGTGCCTGGTCGAGATCTTGTAGGGCCGGCTGAGAAAGAGCCTCCGCGACTTCGAACGGCGACAGGCCGCGTTGTTCGCTTCCGGGGCGAAGAGCAGCCAACGGTTCGACTTCGTATGAAACCGGGGTGACCCAATCCTCGAGGCGAACCGGTCCATAGCCGATCTGTCTATCGCCCTTCTCGTTGAGCGCCTTACGCAAGCGGGTTACGGCCGTGCCAACCTCCAAACCGCGGGCCAAATCGGAGTAGACCGACCCAAAGACCTCGGCGGCCTTGAGGAGATCGATGCTGTAGGGCAGGTGCACCGCCGCACGCACCCCCTTCTCGAGCATGTCTTGGGACAGGGAGTGGAAAGCCCTCAGGGACGCTGTTGAGGAAGACACCATCTCGGCCGGTTCGCTGCGAAAGTCGCTTCTCGCGGCCCGGCACAGATTCAAAGTGACTATGGGGACTTTGGCCTCGCCCATCAGCTCGCCTAGCGAAGCTCCATCTACCAACTGAACGTTGCGGTCCAAGGTCGCGCTGTCAAAAACAAGGTAGCCGTGGGGACCGCGCAAAACCGAGGTGAGTTGCGGTTGTTGGAAGGCCTCCAGAACTTCCTCCGGCGTGCCGTCCAACTCGATGTCTCCATAGACGCCGTATCCGTCGATGTGCAAAACGTGGAAGGGTTCTCCAACGGCTTCGGCTTCCAGCAAGGCGCTGCCGAGCTGACCAAAGGTTGGGGGACGCAAGACCTCCAACTGCACGGTCTCCCGCATCCGGGCGCGGAGCGCTTTCACGAGCAGCGCCGCCGGGGATCGAAACGGGGTTGCGGGTGCGCTCGGGGGACGACAGATGACGATCAGTACTCGCAAAGGCCCTTTCCCGGCCACAAGACCACCCGACTCGGGAGTCACCCCGGTCGGTTTCCGAACGAAGGAATGAGCCGCGGTCGCGAGCGTTTGTCCGCTCGTCGCATCCCGCAGAAGCTCCCAAGGTATCAGGGATCCCTCTCCCGCCTGCGTATGCACTTCTACTCTGCCGACGCCCAGCTGAGGCTGAAATTTCTGCCACAACTCTTGGGCGGGTCCGGATGGGAAGGTGGATTGGAAGAGCTGCTGGCCGATGGCTATGAGCTTACCTTCGACTTCCGCGGCGATGTCGGACGCCGACTCAACCGCGTATTCTAGGTAGTCTTCCCAATACCACCGCAGCGCTTCTTGGTCGTCAGACTCTAAGACGAAGTCGAACCAAGCCTCTGCCGTGGTGGTTTCACCGGCGCCTCCCGTGAGGGCCAGGTCAACTTTATGCCGTTCCGGGGATACACAGGAATGAGTAATGCGAAGTATCGGGTTCACGAATCTACGTTAATACATGTATTACGGTGGAATGGCCAATTTTGACTGCGTACGGGAAAAAAGGCTGCTTCTTAAGTGAGTTGGGCCAACGCTACTAAGTGATCCCTTCAAGACGGCGTAACCGGCTGTTTCCGTTGAGAAAAACCTTGTCGCGTCCTAAGCTGACCGGCACAGACAGGGCAGGCGTGTTTGTCACCTCGGGTCAGAGGATGACCGGTGTTCACACGGCTTTCTAATCGCCTGTCAAGTAATCGTACGCGATCTCCCCATAGCCTTCCGAATAACTCAGTTCGAGGTAGAAAGCCTCTCCGCAGGCCCTGGGCGTGAGGGGGGTCAAATCACAGGAAGCAGATCTTCCCAACGTGACGGCTCCATCGCCGCGGGAGACACGGTGATGGGTGACCCCCTCCATGACGTTCGCGCAGTCGATGAGCTGCTTGAGCGCAGGCCCCGGACTGTCTGCTCGGGGGATGATCTTCAATCGCCAGTTGGGCGTCAGCGCCGGGAGGTCCGCCGGCTCAGCAGCAGTGGGAGTTTGGCTGGAAACCTCCAACACCGGAGATTCCCGGTAGACGGTTTCGGTGCGCATCTCGGGTTCGTCTCGCTGAACCTTGATATCGGCGTAGACCTTCGGCGTGCCATAGATTTCTCGTCCCGCGGCAATGCCGGCCGGCCCGTTGTGAAACACGTGCGAGCAGTAAAACCCCGGGCGGTCACGAAACCGGCACGCAAGCATCAAAAAGGACTCCTCGAAAGCCCCGTAGCTACTCGAGTATGGAATTTCGACTCCTCCGGCGACACACAATCCCGACTCTGAGGCTTCGAGAGGTTCGGGTAGGAACCCGGTTACGCCCTCCGGCGAGGCTTCAAAGAAGACCAATTGCATCTTGACGTCCCGATAGACCGCCGGCAGCGACGGGTAGAAAGGGTCGCAGGCCGGTATGTTCCAGCCCTCATCGTGTTTGAGTCTCATGGCGCATCTCCTGACTGAACCGTATGGAAAAGTCAGTCGAGAATCCTCCCTGGCGCTGTCAAGCCCGGGATTACAACAAAGAGCCGATTGTCTATGTTGCGAGGGCGAGAAAAGTTGGCTTGTGGGAGCGGGTTTCAGAGGTAGCTTCTTCGGAACGCCGAAGGGCTATTCCTTAATGCGGGTGTGGTTGTCGAACGTGTACAATCAGGCAGCTTCGCTGTGCGTGGCTCGGCGTCTCGCACTCATTCGGGTGGTGTAGAGCGCGAACACCGCGACGCATGCGGATCCCCCATAGCTTGTGGCTGAGCTTACAAGTACTGGCGTGAGATCGGTGATCAGTGTGAAGAAGCCAAGCAAGGAAAAGAACGTGAAGCACATGTAGCGATACGGGTGCGCTTGAGCTAGCGCCTCCCCGCCGATCACTATATCCCTGGGACACAGCCACGGCAGGCGATTCTCAATCCAGGATTGCGTGGGGAAACGGCGCTCCAGCCAGACGGTCAACAGCATGATGCCAACAACAAACAGAAGTACGACGAGCTCGATTTGAATTTGAAGCGGTAGTCCCTTCAAGGTTTTAACCTCCGCGTTTCTCGTTCCGCTCCTGCGATCCCCTAACCATCAAGTCTCACATTCCTCCGGTTCCTTCACGCAGTGCTGGTTGTAGGCTTCTTTCAAGGCAGCCGCGATTTGGCTGGGATCGCGTCCCTCGATCTGATGGCGATGCAACATGTAGATTGGCTTGCCACCGCGAAACAGTGTCGCGCAAGGCGATGAGGGAGGGTAATCCGAGAGGATCTCCCGCACTCTCGCCACGGCGGCTACGTCTCCCCCCGCAAACACTGTGGCCACTTTCTCCGGCCGAACGTCATTCTCGAGCGACTGAATCACCCCAGGCCGCGCCGAGCCCGCTGCACACCCGCAAACGGAATTGACGACCATGAGAACGGTCCCGCTGTCCGGGACCAGCAGCTGATCCACGTCTTCCGGTGTGCGGGTCTCGATCACACCGTGTCGCGCAAGCTCCTCTCGCATCGGGGCGATAAACTCTTCGGGGTATACCATCGTGTCTGCGTCTCCTCCAACAGCTAGTCTAGCGAGCCTCGATTAGGGTTCCTCCGGCCTCGAACAACGGGCCCGAACGAGGAATTCTCTGGCGGAGAGGGGGGGATTCGAACCCCCGGTGGAGCTATAAACCCCACGACGGTTTAGCAAACCGCTGCTTTCGACCTCTCAGCCACCTCTCCGCGGCGCAAACGGGTCGACGCGCAATACTCGCTGATTTAAACCCAATCTAACACACTCCTGAGCCCTCGGCCCCGCTCGTGGGAGTGTAGGAGATCCCATCTACAGGCTCGCTGCGTCGACTACCGGAGCCCCCGTTCGACCGCTACAACTTCGCAATCGCGTCTACGATAGGGAGATGCTCCCCCGCGCGACCCCGGCAGCTTCCTTCATCAGGCTCGCGATCTTCTTGGTTGCCGCCGGCGCGGCGTCGGCTTTCTTCATCAACGCTTGCGACGTCGCGTACCATTGCGGATGTCAGTCGTGGTGGAACGGCGCCGCGGAGAACTGCAATATTCACATCCCGAACGTCCGGCACTGTCCTTGGTGCCTTGAAGGCGGTCTCGGCGGCTACATCAGCTTCGCCGCGGTGATTCTCTGCCAAGCGGCGATCTCATTTTGGCCTAGCAACATTGCCATCGGCGCGCGTCTAGCCGGAGCGCTGTTGGCTTTCCCGATCGTTGCAGGGATCAGCGGCCTGGTTTTCGGTTTGCTAGCGGGATATTGGTCTTCGTAGGGGCTGATGAGTGGGCGCTACCGCTGGCCGAGGTGACTACGCCCTCACGTTGCGGCCGAAGCGGCTTTATCACCAACTTCGCTCGCCGAGCTCCGAAACGCCATCATCTTTTGATGCCCCGGGTGGCTCCACTCGCCAATGTAGTCGACCGTGCCGCCTGTACGGCGTGAGATGTCTTCGAAAAGCGAAAAGGGATAGTACACCATGCGCAGCTCGTCCCTCCTCCACTTGTGCGGGCCCCGGGAATAACTCTTGTCGTCGGGGCTTTCATCGAACGTCGCGTAAAACACGCCCTTCTCACTCAAGCGAGGCGTCACTCTTCCGACGCACAATTCAATGAGCTCCGGGGTCAAGTGGGTGAAGACCGACTGCGCAAGCATGAAGTCAAACTGAACTTCGGGCGGCAAGGCTGACAGGTCGAAGTCATCGACCGCGAAGAGTTGGGGTTCCTTCTCCTCCAGCGCATATCGTTTCAACTCAACGCGTCGGCCGGCTTCGAGAAGAGACTCTTCCTTTTCAACGCCGAAATAACGCCCCTTGCTGAGATATCGAATGAAGTGCACGCCGCCCCGAAGGGAACCGCATCCGATGTCCAGAAGATAGTGGTCCGGTTTGAGACCGCGCTCGACAAGAAAATCAAACTGAAGCTTGCCGATTTCCTCCCACATCCCCCCGACACCTTCGCGGTGCCAGTCCTCGGTTGTGGTGGGTGGGCGTGATCCGCCACCCCGCAAAGCACGGAATAGTCTCTTCAGCACGTGGCTCCTCTTCTCACCTCACGGCATCTCGTCGCCACTCACAATTCCCTTGCCCTCGCGAATCGTAACCAGCCGGTCTACGGCGACATTCTTGAACGCTTCCGTCGAGCCTTCCGGCCAGCGAACTTCGAGATCGACTTTGTCAACCTCTCCCAGTCCGAAATGCAGACGGCTGTCGCTGACGGAGTAAAAACTGTCCTGGGCTACTACGGCCTGCAACTGTTGGCGATCACCATAGCTAACCTTCACCGACGACCCGATCGCACTGCGATTAGACGTGACCCCGATCAGTTTGACTTTCAGCCAGTGATCATCGGTGTCGAGATCGTTTCGCAGCAAGGACGGGGGTTGGTTCAAGTTTACGATGAGCGCATCGATATCACCGTCGTTATCGTAGTCGCCGAAAGCAGCGCCACGACTGGCGTGAGCAGCATCGATGCCGGGCCCGGCCTCTCCAATCAGCTCCTCGAATTTGCCCTTCCCTAGATTGCGGAAGATCACGCGGGGCGTATGGTATGGGTAGTGTGGCAGTTTCTTCTCAACCTCCGGATAAACGTTGCCGGTCACGTAAAAAAGGTCGGGAAGACCGTCGTTGTCGAGGTCCACGATCGCAGCGCCCCAGCCCACGAATCGCGTTTCCACGCCGAGACCCGCTTGAATAGTTACATCCGAGAAATTGCCGTCGCCGTCATTGCGGTAGAGGACATTTGTGTCGTCGGCAAAGTGGGTTTTGAAGATGTCGAGGTCACCATCCAGGTCATAGTCCCCAATGCCGACGCCCATCCCCGCCTGTTCCATGCCGTCGTCACTAAGCGCCGCGCCCCTCTCCAAGCCTTCCTCGGCGAAGGTACCGTCGCGGTTATTTCGAAAGAAAAGGCTGGCGGTGCTGTCGCAGGCCACGTAAATGTCCGTCCACGCATCGCCGTCAAAATCAGCGGCCACAGCGGTCATCGCGTAGCCTTCCGGTGCCTGGGCAACTCCCGAAGACTCGCTTACGTCGCTGAACGTACCGTCACCCTGGTTCCGGTAGAAATACTGCCTCGCCGTCGGTAGCCCGCGGGGCCCGCAGTTCACCGGCACCCCTTTCCAACGGCAGGTCACT
This sequence comes from Bryobacterales bacterium, assembly GCA_965248205.1. Lineage (GTDB taxonomy): Bacteria > Acidobacteriota > Terriglobia > Bryobacterales > UBA6623. The sequence goes on along the minus strand of CBDFIS010000006.1, from coordinate 1,789,554 downwards.
CCCGTTCCCTTGCCGGGCGTGGTCTCGAAGTCGAACTCCAGATAGTTGGCAACAAACAGGTCGAGGTTGCCGTCGCGGTCGAAGTCAACGAAGGTGCATCCCGCCCCCCAACGGTTACCCTCGTGGAGTAGGCCGGCACCTTCCGTCACATCGCTGAATTTGCCTTTGCCTTCATTGCGGTAAAGGACGTTCCTTCCCCAATTGGTGACGAAGAGATCTTCGTCCCCGTCGTTGTCGTAGTCACCGACGGTCACCGACGAGGCCCACCCGGAACGGCCCAAACCGGAACCTGCGGTCACGTCTCGGAACGTGCCATCCCGGTTGTTCTTGTAGAGCCGGTTGATAGCCCCCGGCGGTGCGTTCTTCCGTCGTGTGCCTGAGAGGAGAAAGATGTCGATCCAGCCGTCGTTGTCGTAGTCGAAGAACGCCGCGCCGGAGCCCACCGTTTCCAAGATGTAGTCTTTGTGATCCACCTCCCCGTAGATCACGGGCATTTTGAGTCCCGCCTCACTCGCCACATCAACAAACTTGGCATGAAAGGGGAGGCCGGATGGTTCGCCTCGTGGCATGGGCCTGACCCCCCGCGATACGACCCCTTGGCTCCCAAGGCAAATCGCCAGTAGGAAAACGAGCATCAATGCCTGTGCCGGCGTTTTCATCCCTTCCCAATATAGTAGGATGCCCTCGACAACGCCCAGCAGTGCCTTGTAAGCTCGCGTACTACGAAGAAAAAGCTAAAGCGGGAAGGTAGGGGCACGGCATGCCGTGCCCAGGGTTCACCTCTCGTCGGAAACCCCTAGCAACGCTTGTTAGGTTTCGCAAAGTATGATGACGAGCTCGGCCTTCGGCAGAGCAGTGAGCGTTCACAACGCGGGTCAGCGAACGCGCGTCTTTTGTACGGGCGCGACATGTCACGCCCTTTCCGGCATCGATAATTTCAGACCGGTGTCGGTCATTGTATTTTGCGAACATCAGTAGGTAGGTGCGAACCGAACAACGCACCCCCCGAAGGCGCCTATCTATAATGGGAACACTTTCGGAATGCCAGAAACGCAGGAGCTATTCCATGCTCAGCCGACGCAGATTTCTGATGGTCGCTGCCGCCACGGCGGCGACCTCGTGCAGCAAAGAAAGCCTCCCGCTCACCGGCAAGCAGCGAATCGATCGCGCTCTCGAAGGGCAGGAGCTCGACAGGCCCCCCTTTACCTTCTACTACCACTTCGGGCTCGAAAACCTTCCGGGGGATCACCACGCGCGGGCGACGTTGGAGTTCCAAGACAAGTTCAACACCGACCTTGTCAAGGTGATGAGCGACTTCCCTTATCCGAAACCCGAAGGCAAGTGGTACGAGCTCGAAGCCCTGGAAAATCCCTACCCCGAACAGATTCGCGCGTTGGAAATCATTCGCGACGGACTCGAGGGCCGGAAATACTTCATCGAGACCGTCTTCAACCCCTGGAATGTGGCCGGCAAGCTATCTTCGAAAGAAGAGGTCCTGCAGCTGAAGGAAGAAAACCCCCAAGCGCTGCTAGACGCGCTGGAGGTTATCGGTAAGTCAGAGGCCAATCATGCCAGGCGCGCGATCGAGGCCGGCGCCGCCGGTATTTTTCTCGCCATTGCGAACGCTCGCGATGAAGTGCTCACCCAAGAGGACTACGAAACTTACAGCGAGCCCTTCGACAAGATGATCTTGGCGGCCGTCCCGAGCGCGCCACTCAACACGCTGCATCTCCACGGGGAGGGGGTTTACCTCGACCGCTTCTACTCCGGCTGGAAAGCAAGCGTCATTCAGTATTCGGTCCACAGAACAGGCGTTCCTTTCGAGCGATCCCGCTACGGCTATTACGGGGCCTTGATGGGAGGGATCGACGAGCGCAACTTCCGCAACCTCACCCAGGACGAAATGAAAGAACAGTGGGAAGTCGCGCGGAAGGGTGCCGGTCGACAGCTCATTCTGGCGCCAGGATGTTCGGTCCCCAACGAGACGACAGACGACGAGCTGCTGCGCTTGAGTGGGTTGCTTAACATCTAGCTGCGCGAGACCGTGCAATAGCAACGAACTGAGCCTGGAACGCTAGTGACAGGAGCTACGGCCTGTTTTCAGCGTTTGGAATGTACGCCGGGCACACACTAGCCTGGATCTGCTCAGGCGTAATGGTGGCGGCCGTCGGGCGGGAAATCAACCCCGGTTTGATGGCCTATGAGGCGCTGGGGGCGGCCGGCGCGCTGGCGGTACTCATCGCTGGCTGGACGACAGCCAACCCTACGTTGTACCGATCTGGCCTCGCTCTCCAATGCGTCACACCGAACTGGCCACGCTGGAAGGTGACTCTTATTGCCGGTCTGCTTACCAGCATTCTGTCGTGCTTTCCGATCATCGTCATGAGGCTGCTGGGCTACGTGGCGATTTGCAGCACGATTCTTTAGTACCAGGAGCCTTCGTGCTCGCCGAACACGTTTTGTTCCCAAGACTCGGAATCGCACGCTACCGAGCCGATGGGAACAATCACCGCCTAAACCGAGCAGCGACCGTTGTGTGGCCGCTGGCGATTGGCCTTGCCTTCAACTAGGATGCTTGAGCGTGCTAAGGTGCTTGCTGCAACAGAGCCGGACCACCACCACCACTTCCCGGCATGCAGATTTCGCCAGACCCGTGAAGTAGCAGGTGAGCGTTCCGTCGTTCCTCGGCAACTTGGTGCCCAACCCAGTCAAGGCGAAACACTATGATCTTCAAACAGTACTACCTGAACTGCCTGGCGCATGCCTCCTTCTTGATTGGAGACGAGTCAACCCAGGTGGCCGTTGCCATCGATCCGCAGCGCGACGTCGATCAATATCTCGAAGACGCGCGGGAGTCGAACCTTAAGATCCGCCACGTGTTTCTCACGCATTGTCACGCGGACTTCATCGCTGGTCACCTCGAACTTCGGGATCGGGAAGACGCCCGGATCTATCTCGGAGCGCAGACCAAGGCAGAGTTTGAGTTCACACCGATGAAAGACGGCGATATTTTGGATTTGGGAAACATCCGCCTACAAACCCTCGAGACACCCGGGCATACGGTCGAGTCGATCTGCATCTTGCTGTATGACCTCGAGAAGAGCGAGAACGAGCCCCATGCGGTTCTGACGGGCGACACGCTGTTCGTTGGAGACGTAGGCCGTCCGGATTTGCGGGCCTCGCTCGGTTGGTCGGCACGCCAGTTGGGTGAAGTGCTCTATGACTCAGTTCATGAGAAGCTCCTGAAGCTTCCCGACGAGACGCTCGTCTACCCAGCCCACGGAGCCGGATCGCTTTGCGGCAAGAACCTCAGCGCGGAAACGGTTTCGACGATCGGCGACCAACGACGCCATAACTACGCCTTACAGCCCATGAGCAAAGAGGATTTCATCCGGATCGTCACCGCCGACCAGCCCGAGGCGCCTGAATACTTTACATACGACGCCATTCTGAACACGAAAGAGCGCGACACGCTGGAACAGGTCCTGCGGCGGGAGCTGAAACCGCTCTCGCTCGACCAGGTTCTTGACAGGCAGCGGTCAGGAGCGCAGGTTCTCGATACCCGCGACCCGGCGGATTTCGCCAAAGCTCACCTGGTCGGCAGTTTCAATATCGGACTGGGAGGCCAGTACGCCACTTGGGCCGGAACTCTCCTCAACCCGGAAGAATCGATCGTCCTCATCTCTGAACCGGGAAGGGAAGAGGAAGGCGCCACGCGTCTGGGCCGCATCGGTTTCGACCGCGTCAGCGGGTACCTTCAGGAGGGCATTCAAGCCCTGGAACCGCGTCCCGATCTCGTGGATGGATGGGACCGCATCGATGCCCCAACTCTGGCGGACGAGCTTTCATCCGCTTCGCCCCCGCTGGTGGTTGATGTCCGGGCGCCCAAGGAACGCGAGGCGAAGCACATCAAGGGAAGCGTGCACGTTCCACTCAATCAACTGAGACGGAGGGCTTCCGAGCTGCCCAAAGACAGAACACTCGCCCTGCATTGCGCGGGAGGATATCGCTCCTCGATCGCGGCCAGCATTCTGCAGCAGGAAGGATTCACCGAGATCGAAGAGTTAGCCGGCGGCCTAGCGGCCTGGGAAGCGAATAGGCGGGAGACAACCGGCAGCTAAACTAGCGATTCGCCAGAACGGGGATGTCCCGCGTCTTCATCAACCGGTCGTCGCCGGTGACGAGAGTAAGTTGGAAAACCTTGGCCGATGCGACGAGAAAGCGGTCCGCCGGATCTCGGTGTGGCAGCGTGATGTTGCGGGTTTCGAGAGCGACTTCTCTGGTGATGGGTGCTTCATGCAGCGGCAGTGCGCTCAAGGCCCGCTCGACCCATGCGTCTACATCCTGGTCCAGCTCCAGGCGCTTTTTCTCGCATAGGATGAGAAGCTCCCAGATGCTGATCGGAGATAACCAGAGCTCGTTGGCGTCGTTTTTCAGCTGCTTCGCAACACGGCGGTTGAGTCTCTGAGGTTCAAGCAGCGACCACAACCAGATGTGAGTGTCGAGCAACAGCCTCATCGGCCGAGGGCTTCCCATTCGCCTTCGTCCGCGGCCGGGGAGACAATGTCCCCGCGGATGCGCCCCGTCCCGGCCAGAGATCCAATCCAGTCCCCGGGTTCTTTTCGGACGGAAGGAGGGACAACCTCGGCGACCGGCTGGCCGAAGCGAGTGACCAGAATTGGTCTTCGCGTCTTGCGAACTCTCTCCAAAACGCCGAGGCACGTGGCCTTGAACTTGGAGATGGCAATTTCCTCCACGTCATTACCATACCATGGTCAATGACTATGGTCAACTAAGGGGTTGCTAGGGTCTTGACTATGGGCCGGCAGTCACCCCAGCATCTGGCGGATGCTGAGGAACGCAAACGTCCCGTAGAACGCCGCGCACAGCACCAGCGTAACCTGTCGCCAAAGAGGGGGTCGAAGTTCGGGCGGCAGCAGAGTTCGGTTTACGTGAAGCGCATGGAGGCACAGCAGAATCATGAATGTCGCGGAGATATTGGCGCTAATTTGAAACAGGAAAATCGGCGGCGCGAGTTGCAGAGCTACCACGCCCCAGACCATATTGCCGCCAAGCAGTGCGTAGTATAACCACCGGATGTCTCCGCCTCGCCATCTCCGCACCCGGGCGCTACCCGACCACAGAAGATCCGTCGTAACTCGGACGAAAGTGTCGACCCCGGTCAGAGAAGTGCTGAAAAGGATCCAAAAGCCACAGATCAGGGTCAAGAACCAGAACGCCGACCCGCCCAGCGCCGACAGCCCGTTGGCAACTTCCGCTGCCACGGCCAATCCTCGCAAGTCCTTCCCGGCAGGCAATACCTGAACGGCGAGGAGGCACGGCAAGAACATGCTGGCGATCCCTCCGGCAAGAAAGATGCCGTATTGATCCAGCTTGGCAAACCAAAACCAAAGCTTCCATTTCTTGCGGTTTTCCGGTGTCAGCGGGAAGACTTTTCCTGTTTCCGCGAGTCTTACCTCGCGTCCGGCGAACAAAGTGGGAATGTAGCCAACAACCTTCCCCATCCCGAATCCCTTGTCGCGGTACCAATTCGTCAGAACGGCGTTCGAGACGCCGCCTGCTCCCGAGCTGGCCGCAAAAGCAGCGATCAGGAACCAGTCGATGCCGGCTCCGGAATCGCCTCCGCGCACCCATTCAAGAAGGACAACCCCCCGGATGGCTTCCCACCAAACCGACAAGGGCACGAAAAGGGCAACCACGATCGCCATGTAGATAAGGACCCAGGAGACCATAAACCAGCTCAAACCCTCTAGCGTGCGCTCGATTTTGCGGCCCGCGAGTAGAATGATCCCGCAGGCCAGATAGACCACCGAACCAAGAAGAGCAACCAATCCGCTGTCCTGCTCATCGTTCGGCAGCCGGCCCAGAATGCCTGCTGCCAGCGCTCCCGCGGCTAGACCCGCCATGTTGGGCCAGCCGGTCCCCAACCAAGTGAAAACGGAATAGATCGACCCCCAAAAATAGGGTCCCGGCCGGGTCCGCATGAATCCCGTAAAGATAGGCTCGCCACTGTAGAGCGTGTATCGCACAAGCTCCAGGTTGAGCTGAGTCTGCAGGAAGATGGCAACCATCGCGATCGACAACAGCGACAGCCCGTATTTGACGGTGACAGTGGGTCCCATCAACCACTCACCGCCCCCAATCGCGGCACCCAACATGATGGCGCCCGGACCAATGGTCCGAAAAATATCGCCCAGACTCCTTCCCGGAGGCGCAGGAAGATCGGCAAGTTGCCAAGGCGGCAGTTTTCCGGCCGGAACTTGGTTGGAGTCGGTCAAATGCTGTGGCCTCTTGATTCGCTTGGATTCGAGGTTCTGGGTTTTCGGGACGGACTCAATGGTCTCGCGTCGCCATTCACCCTACCATTTGCTTGATGCCGAGGAATACAAAAGCTCCATAAAACGCCGCGCACAGAACCAACGTGATCTGCCTCCAAACCGACGGCCGCAGTTCCGGAGGCAGAAGGACTCTGTTGACGTAAAGCACGTGGAGACTTGCTAGCGCGGTTACGAGACCCCCGATATTCGCTGTGATCTGAAACAGGAAGATGGAGTAGCTAGGTGGAGCGCAGTCAGCCCCCAGACCATCATCATGCCTAGCAGCACGTAGTACAACCAGCGCACGTCCCCGCCGCGCCACTTGCGGACTCGGCTACTGCCCGACCACAGGATATCGGTGACGATTCGAACCAAAGCGTCGAGGCACCCCAGCTGAGTGCTAAAGAGGATCCAAAAACCGCACAGCAGAGTCAGGAACCAAAAAGGCGATCCGCCGACCGCTGTCAGTCCGCTCGCCACCTCCGCCGCGACAGCTAGTCCCCGCAGGTCCTTACCCGCAGGCAAGACCTGCACGGCCAATAAGCAAGGCAAAACCATGCCTACGAGCGCGCCGAAGAGGAAGACGCCGTACTGATCGACTTTGGCGAACCAAACCCACTGTTTCCACCTGTTGCGGTTTTCGGCCGTCGTGGGGAAGACTTTTCCTGTTTCCGCGAGCTTCGCGTCACGTCCGCCGAAGAGGGTAGGAATATAGCCGACGACCTTGCCCATCCCGAATCCCTTATCGCGGTACCAATTGCTTAACCCGACATTAGTAATGCCTCCCGCTCCTGAGCTGGCAGCGAACGCAGCTACCAAGAACCAGTCAAGACCAGGCCCCGCTTGGGCCTCGGTAATGAAGCGGAGACTGACTATCCCGCTAAACATGTCCGCCCATAGCGAAAAGGGCACAAACAGGGCAACGGCGATCCCCAGATACAGGAGAACCCAAGAGACCATGAACCAGCTCAGGCGCTCCAATGTCTGCTCGATCTTGCGCCCCGAGACGAGCAGCGCCCCACACAGCAGCAGCAGAGCCGAACTGAGCAGCAGAACCAAGCTGCCATCCTGCTGGTCGTCAGGCAAGCGGCCCAGCATGCCCGCCGCCAGCGCGCCAGCGGCTGTCCCAACCCACGACGCCAAGCCGTTCTGAAACCAGGCAAGAACGGCGTACAATCCTCCCCAAAAACGCGGCCCCGGACTCGTCCGCATGAATCCGGTAATGACGGGCTCACCCGTGTAGATTGTGTAACGGACGAGTTCAAGATTGAGTTGGGCCTGTAGAAAGATCGCGATGACCGCGATGGACAGGATTGACAGACCGTATTTCGTTACGGCGATGGGCCCCATCAACCACTCGCCGCCGCCGATTGCCGTTCCAACAAGAATGGCGCCCGGACCAATAGTCCGAAACACATCGCCCAGACGCCTTCCGGGAGGCGCCGGGAGATCGGCGAGTTGCCAGGGTGGCAGCTTTCCGGCCGGAACCTGATTGGAGTCAGTCAAGTGGGGGTCCGTAAAGGCTTGTAGCAGCGCGTCCTCAGACGTGAGGCGCCTCGATCTTGTAACGAGAAGCTATTTCGGTGATCTGGCGCCACGTTTCGTCAGCGATCGGAATCCCGTCACTTGCGCGGCGGGCGCGCTCACGGGCTTCCGGCTCTCCGGGCACGAGGATTTCGTCGAACCCGGGCGCCAAGGCACTGCTTTTGATCCACTCGACGAGTTCTTTGACATCAGCGTCGTAACCGTCGCCCGGCCGCACTTTTTGAACATCAACGACGATGGCCAGAAAGCCATTCCCGGGCCGGTGATCGCCGGGGCTAGCGCACCCGGCGCCTGACAGCGCTCCGGCCAGAATGTCGGTGATCAGGGCTAGTGCGAAGCCCTTGTGGCGACCGATCGGCAGCAGTGCTCCTTCGGGAGGACCGTAGAAATCAGCCGGGTCCGTGGAAGGCTGGCCTTCCGAATCGACAATGCAGCCGGGCGGAAGAGCGGCGCCGCGATGCAGCGCGACACGAACCTTGCCTTCGGCGATGGCACAGGTCGAGATGTCCATCACGATCGGCTCACCGTCGGGACGTGGAACGGCGGCGGCGATGGGGTTGGCCGACAGCCGGCGCTCTCGTCCTCCCCAGGGGGGCACAAGTCCGCCTCCTCCATGTCCGTTGACGAAGATGATGGCAACCATGCCGCGCTCCGCGGCCATGGCAGGCCATTCGCCCACCCGCCCGATGTGGCAGCAATTTCGCACCGAGACAACTCCGACCCCTGTTTGAGACGCCTTTTGGATCGCAAGCTCCATGGCCTCTTTTGCGATCACTTGCCCCCAGCCCCAGTCCCCGTCGATCACCGCGAGCGAATCGGTCTCAACGACGGTTTCGGGGGAAGCAGCGATATTGATGTCCTTTGTTTCGATGCGGCCCACATATTCGGGGATACGGATTACCCCATGAGAGTCGTGTCCCATGAGGTTGGCTTCCAACAAGGACTTCGCAACACGGGTGGCCTCCTCGGCCCGTGACCCAGTTGCCTCGAAGATCCGGGCTGCAAACTGCTCGAGTTCAGAGGCTGAAATGGTCGGCATGGTTTCTCTTTTCGGTTGGGGTTAGATCGGCAACGCTGGGGTGAGATTCGGCGACGGCTCACGCTCGGTGATCTTTGAGGGTAATGCGACGGGCTGAAAAGGTCATCATAGATGGTGTCGAGGCTAGCAGCCCGTGGTAGAAGTCGTGCAGGAGCGAAAAATGGGGACTGCCACCAATTCGCCTCCCGTCATGAGCCTCGAAACAAAACACTTGACCTAAGGCGAATTGGCTGGCTGTACCCGATTTTTCGCGACCTTTACTTTGACCATGGGCTGCTAGATCACCGACATCGCGACAACCCGCTAGGTTGTTAGTCGCTGGGCTAATCGCGAAGCTCCCTTAGCAGCTCTGACGCGGACTTAACAAAAAGGTCCACGTCTGACTTCATCGTGATGCAGCCGTAGCCCTGACCGGCCTTCTCCCGGGCTTCGGCCGTGCTATACGTATTGCAACAGGCGATTTTTCCGAGCCTTCGGCAAACGTCCAACGTCTTTTGAATGCCGGCCGCTACTTCGACGCTTGTGTCAACGTCCTGCCGGGTCAGCCCCAGCGAGAGTGCGAGGTCAGTCGGACCGACGAAGCAGCCATCGACGCCGTCCACCGACAGAATCTCTTCGACCGCGTTGACGGCGTCTATGTGTTCGATCTGCACCAGCAGCCAGGTCATTTCGTTCGCGGTTTCGGGATAGTCCTTGCCCCAGTGATACCAAGAGTCGCCTCCGCTCGAGCGCTCACCGAGCGGTGGGTATTTGGCCGCTGCGGCAGCTTTTTCCGCCGCGTCACGGCTGTTGATCATGGGGACGACGATCCCCTGCGCCCCTATGTCCAGAATCTTGTTGATCTCGCTGTAATTGTCGATGGGGGTTCTCACCCAAGGTTTGGCTCCGCCGGCGCGCAAGACGTGGATGCACTCGTAGGTTGTCTCGTGGTTGAGGCAGCCGTGCTGCATGTCGAGTACGACGAAATCCCAGCCCATCTGGGCCAGGAAGCGCGAGGCCATGGCCGTGGGAAACTGTTGCCACAGGCCGATCAGGGGTTTATTGTCGCTCGGCGTGCTCATTACGATTGAATAGCAATTCCGTCGGCGGGACTAAAGCCTTGACGGGTCGCTGGAACTGGACCTAATTGAAAGCTTTAAGTTGATCCCCCAAAACCGATCATTGTGATAGCGGTTGGCGTTACGGAGCTGCCGAGGATTGAAACTGCCCCACGGGGAGCGTGATCACGAACTGGGTGCCTCTCCCAAGCTTACTCTCCACGGCGATCGCTCCGTTGTGCTTCTTCACGACGTTGTAAGCGTTCGATAAACCTAAGCCGACGCCAACCCGGGATCCCTTGGTTTTAAAGCTCAAGTCGAAAAGGGTCGTGACCCTGTCCTCGGCCATCCCTTTTCCTGTGTCTGCAATCACTGCTGTCCGGTTAAAAGTCGAATAGAATCAATTGGTTGGGGTCATAGGGGGATTCGTTTGGGGAGTCGGATGGCTGGAGTGCCTGTAAAAGGGGCATTTTTTCGAATTGCGTAACGCTGAGAATCTGTAGAATCTGGTAAAGACTCGCTTCCAGCCCGAGGCGTTTCCGGACGATGGCGATGAGCACGTAAATCGAGACAGCGATCCAGATCTGCGTCTTGACGGCGTTCTCGCTGGTGCCGTAAAACGAGTTGATTCGCAGATGTTGCTTGATCCACTTGAAGAACAACTCAATCTGCCAACGCGACTTGTAGATGTGGGCGATGGTCAGCGCCGGGAGCGCGAAGTTGTTGGTCAGAAACTTCAGCCGCTTGTTCGTCCGGGCGTCGAAGTAACTGACCCTCCGCAACGGGTCGGGATAGGCTTGGGCCGATTCGATGGCAGCCAGTATGACGGTCTGATCCGAGCGCAAGCCCGTGGATTTGTCGACGGGATGCGAGTAGCGCCGTTGGAGCAAGATGTTCTTCTTGGTTCGCACGACGAAGAACGACGAGCAGAGAGTGAACACGAAGAGGCGTTCGAAATCGACGTAGGCCCGATCCATGACGTAGAACGCGCCGGCCTCCGGGCCGATCTCGTCGAGGATGTTGATGTCGTGCACTTTGCCTCCAGTAATGCGGATGAACGTGGGAATATTGCCGTGCAGATCCAGCAGCGTGTGCATCTTCACGGCGGCTTTTTGCTTGCGGAATCTCGCCCACGGAAACAGCGACAGGCAGAGGTCGATTGTTGTCGAGTCGAGAGCGTACAGAGTCTGGTCCAAGTCCACACCGATCGGGTCGTGGGCATATAACGGCCGTGCCATGCCAATCAAGACCTGCGCGAAGTCCGCGTAGATCCGCCAGTCGCGCGACTCGTTCGCGTCGGCCAGTGTCGAGCGCGCTACCCTGCCGCGGAATCCCATGTGGTAGAGTTTGCCGTGCATCGAACGCAGGCACGTCTCGATGTCGCGGAGGCTTGCCCGATAGGTCAGCTGGGCGAATGCCATCGCAAGAAACTGATCCCAGCAGGAGAAACTTTTCAGATAGGAATCGCCGCGGTAGCGCGATACACATTTCTGAAACTCTTTGCTCGGTAGGTGCTCGATCAGTTGGGAGAAAACCGTACGGCCAAGGTTCATCCCTCATTGTGCCGCGTCCGGATGCTCCGTTCAGGCGACCATTTGCGGCCTCGGGATTTCAAATCGTTCCCGGGCAAAACAGGCCATAAGACATTGAACGGTCGAGACTTACCGTCCGATGGCGCGACTTTCCCCGGACAGCACTGGTCTGCAATCTTGACGTGGACTTTCGCATCATCTCTCCAAGTCTCAATGGTAACCAGCCCGTTCTCCCCCACGGCGTCGAAGGCGTTCGTAAGAAGCGTCATAAAAACCTGACCCAGCTGGCCCGGGTTGCAGTGCACTTCGGGTAGGTCACCAAACTTCCTAGCGATGCGAACACCGTCTTTCTGTTCAAAGTGGACGAGCGCCAATACGTTTTCGATTCCCTCGTGAACGTTAGCCGTCTGGTAGGTTCCCGTATCCTGTCCGGCAAAGTTCTTGAGGTTGCCAACCACCTGCCCGATGCGGTTACTTGCGTCTGCAATAATTCGGCTGTTTTCGCGAACGATCTGGAGCGACTTTTGGAAAGTTTTGTTCGATCTGACCTCTTCAAGTGTGCTGCTGTTCTCGACCGCATCAACGATCTTGTTGATGCATCGTTCGAAGTTGTCAGCCGAACTGCTGACGACGCCGACAGGCGTGTTGATTTCGTGAGCGATGCCCGCCGTAAGCTTCCCCAGTGCCGACATTTTCGCAGACTGCACCATTTGAGCTTGCGCTGACTTGAGGTCCTCTAGCGCTTCAGAAAGCCCCAGTTCGGCCTTCTTGAGGTTAGTGATATCGGTGTAAATGGCGACGGTGCTGCCGTCTTCGGTCTTCCGCTCACTCACCTGAATCCAGCGACCGTCGTCCCTTCGCTGAAGCAGTGGTCCGCTCGGGTCGCGGTGCTTCTTCAGTCGAGCTTCGACCCAGTCGTCAACACGCCCTTTCGCCTCCGAAATCAAACCGCGACCAGCGGCTCTGCGGATAATTTCCTCAAAGGATTCACCTAACGAGACTTCTCCATTGCCGGAGAGCAACAGCTCCCGATACTTGCTATTCGAGAGAACCAGCTTGTCGTCCGCGTCGTAGAGACAGAAGCCTTCCGAGATACTTTCGATGGCCGCGATCATTCGTCGCCGGCTCGTACGGGCAGAGTGGGCCGCGGCTTTGAGCCGGCTGTCGACGACCGCCACAAAGATAGTGAGCGCCAAAATCAGAGCGGACGCCAGCGCTACGAGACTTGCCAAAAGCATCGGATCCAAGACTGGTCCCAGTGGAAAAGACCCGCTCATCGGGAAGAAGTAGGCCGCCGCCATGGCGGTATAGTGCATGCCGGCTACCGCGAAGCCCATCACCAACGCGCCGCCAAGCCGAGTTACGTGATCCGGTGAACTGCCCTTTCGGCGACTGGCGAGAAAGTTAATGTAGAGAGCGCTGGTTGCCAGCACGGCGGCGACAACGATGGAAAGCGCGAACAAACCGGGTTCGTAGAATACCTTGGCCGCCATGCGCATAGCAGCCATGCCGGTGTAGTGCATCGTGCCGATCCCCAGCCCCATGAGTATTCCGGCGAGGACTAGGTGCCGACCCCGGATTCTGCTGTGACTAATCACAAACAGGACCACGCCGCTCGCAACGATCGCCGGCAACATCGACAGCAATGTGACCGAGATGTCGTACGCAACCGGTACCGGGAGTCGGAAGGCGAGCATGCCTATGAAATGCATTGCCCACACGCCGATTCCCATCGCTACCGCACCGGCCGCCAGCCACGCCCGACCGGCACCAGCCCCCTCGGCGGCGCCTATCCTTGGGGCGATGCCCAGAGCTGCGTAGGCCGCGAGCGAGGCGATTAAGATGGATAGGGTGACAAGGGCCGGATCGTACGAACCTGGAAGCGCCAGGCTGAGGTCAGTGGTCTGATCGAGAAACCTCAAGTGATCCATGGCGTGTCTAAGGGCCCGCGTGGCCGAATTATCGCTTTGCTGCGAAGACGCTGCTCGAAATTATAGACAGGTTACGTGAGGGTCTGCTGAACTTTTTTCTACACCCGATTTCTTGGGAAGCTCGATTCAGCTCGCTGAACCCGGCTCGTACGCCGGTTTTTTGCCGCTCAGCAACACTCCAATCTCGGACGCCGGGAAGCGCAAGCCCAGATAGAAGGCCCCGAACAGAGCGTAGAGCGCGCTGGCTTCGTCGAAACGCATTTCGTAGACCAGCTTCTTGAACACGAGCGGATCATCGGCGAACAAGTCAACGCCCCACTCCCAATCGTCAAAGCCAATCGACCCGGAGATGACCTGCTTGACCTTGCCGGCATAGCGGCGCCCAATCAAACCGTGGTCGCGCATCATGCGCCGGCGCTCGCCGATCGGCGCCAGGTACCAATTCTTCACCTCGCCGCGTTTCTTGTCCATTGGGTAGAAGCAGAGGTAGCGGTGTGGCGGCACTTGCGGCCAAAGGCGCGGCTCCATGGCTTTGCGGTGCTCAGCCATCTTGTCTTCTTCGGCCGCCGCCCACTCTGGGCTCCCCGGCTCGACCCCTTGGTCAATTAGCGATTGATAAAGTTGCACCGACGCCTCGTACAAACCCAGCTCAACAACGGATACGTACGAGTGTGTCGCTTCCAGGTAGTCGCTGAGTTTGAGCTGTGCGAGTCGCAGTTCCGTTTCGTTGAGCGCTTCGAAAGAACGCCGAAAGTGAACCACCATGAGGTCGCCTTTGTGACCGAGCAGCGAGAAAACGGCCGTGCCACCCTCGTCGTTCTGTTCTAGTTCGGCGAGCGCCTCGGCCGCCTCCGTAGCGATCTTTTTCTGCTCTTCGTCGGACAGCGCCTTCCAGTCCCCCCAGCGAACCCGGAACATTTGATGCAGTAGGCTCGACCCGTCGAGCGTCAACGGCACGGGCGGGGGGTCACTCGGCCGTGCCACAGTTTCGGCCGCCGGCCCCGCGTGGGACGAAGTTCCCTCAGGTTTCATCATTCGGAGTCCCTGGTAATTAGTTGAAGACCCACACTTCTCGGACGGGTCTACGCCAGCCTGATCACTCCTCAATCTAACAAAAGAACGCCGAGTTCGAGATTCTCTAGCTTAGGGGTTGCTGCTTCTCAACATTCTCTCAGCCGCTTCGAGGTTGCGTCGGGCACTCTCATCTTCAGGGCGCATCTCTACTGCCTGCGCAAAGTCAAGGGCAGCCCTTCGGTAGTCGCCCAGCAGAAAGTACTCCTGCCCTCGCAAGAGATAAATCTCCGGGCTGCGCCGCCTTGTTTTGAAAGCCTCACGAAAGCTCTCGAAGCCCTCTTTCTTTCGCCCCAAACGGAGTTGGGCGACGGCCAGTTGGGCCCAGAATTCCGGCACGCGGCGAGTAATCTTGATGGCCCTCTGATAGTAATCTACTGCCCGCCGGTAATCTTTCAGGCGTGCGTGTGCGAGGCCAAGGTTGCTCAGCAAGTAAGCGTGATCCATCGACCCCGCCGGCGCCAACTTTTCTGCTGCCCCCCAGTATTTGGCCGCTGTGGCATACTCTCCTCGCTCGTCATAAACCCGTCCAAGATTGTTCAATGGACGGTGTTTGCCAGGTGATTTGTCCGCCGCATCCTGCCACAAGAGCAACTCGTCCGACCAGACCTGGCTTCGTTTGTAAGTGCCTGCCGCATAAGCCACAACCAAAGCAGCGACGACAATGGAGACGTTGCGCAGAGAGGGGCTGAACAACCACACCACCGCGACCATCACCACGAGGGAAAAGCCGATGGAGGGAAGGTAAAGGCGCCGCTCTGCGGCGAAATCCAGTAACGGGTAAAAGCTCGAAGTCGGCGCCAGTGTGACGAAAAAGAACAGTCCCCCGAAAGCAGCCAGGGGCGCCCGCCGACGCAGATAAACACATGCGCCGGCAAGTCCGGCGAGGGTGACTAGGCCGAGCCATGAGAGATGGTCCCACAATGTTTGTGACGGCAGAAAGTGCCAGTCGACGTTCAAACCAACCGGCACGAACAGCAGTTTGAGATACACGAACACGACCCGGAACTGCGTGAACAAGTATTCGGTCCACGGCAATCCGAATCCTGCCGAACGCGAAAACAGAAAAGGCCTGACCACAACTAAGAAGCCGGCCACGCCCCCGATAGCAAACAACCCGTAGGTCGGCCAGTTGTTTTTCATCCGCCGCCAGTCGCCCTTGGCCAGAAGCAGATAGTCCATGATCAGAATCGCGAGCGGCAAACTGAGCTTGTCCTGCTTGCAAGACATCGCCCCGGCGAATAGCAATACAACCAGAAGTGCCGTCACCCAGCGATGACGCTCTCGCAGGGAAGAAGCAAACGCCCAAAGTGCTGCGATATAGAATGTGGTTCCTAAGACT
This sequence comes from Bryobacterales bacterium, assembly GCA_965248205.1. GTDB lineage: Bacteria > Acidobacteriota > Terriglobia > Bryobacterales > UBA6623. Next base: position 1,773,719 of record CBDFIS010000006.1, on the reverse strand, counting down.
TCGGGACGGCTGCTGATGTAAGCGACCGACTCCGTCTGGATCGGAGACGTAAGAAACAACAAAGGCACGCCGTACACAAAGACCGCTCGCAGCCTGCGGGGAATGATCCGGTCCATTCTCTCTGGCGTGAGCAGTGTGTTCAGAAAACACCACAAAAGCACTGCATTCAGGCCGTGCAGAAGAGTGCTCGTTGCGTGGAAGCCGAAGGGATCAAAACCACCCCAGCGGTGGTTGGCGAGGTACGTCAGGTAAACCAGAGGGCGCCCGGAGTTGACGATGGGCTGCCACCGGCCAGTACGAACCGTGCTGTGAACTTCCTTGAGGTCGTAGTCGTCGTACAGGAAGGGGCCCGAAAGGCAAGGGGAGTATATCGCCCAGCCCAAGGCCACTAGGGCGATGGCGAACCACCAGCGCCGGCGCCCCGTTGCTTTCCGCCCGTGGGCCGACTGAGCGGAGGTTTCTTCAGCGCGAGCGGCAGCGCCAGGCTTGTTCGTTTGCCGCGATGGCGACGCGTTTCGGCGTTTTCGTCTGGCCGCCTTCTTCATGAGATCCTAGATCTCATACTTGGCCACGATATCCGACCAACGCCCTTGGCCTTTCAGGATCAGTTCTATCACGTCGCGCACGGCACCGCCGCCGCCCGGCGCGGGGGTCACAAAGTGCGCAGCCTCCAGTACCTCCGGTCGGGAGTCGGAAGGCGCGGCCGCCAGCCCGACCCGCCGCATGATAGGCAAGTCCGTCAAGTCATCTCCGATATAGCCCACCTGCTCCGGCGGCAACTGAGAGTCCGCCAGAACCTCTTCGAAGGCGGGAATCTTGCCGGTGTCGCCTTGATAAAGGTACTTCATGTGCCCGGTCCGGGCTCGCTCCTCGACCGCTCGGGACGTGCGGCCACTGATGATGCCCATCTCGATACCGGCCGCGTGTGCCCAATGCAAGGCAATGCCGTCTGCGGAGTGAAAGGCCTTGGTTTCAAACAAACCGCCCGCGGGATCCGGCAATAGATAAATACGGCCATCCGTCAGGACACCGTCACAATCCATCAGCAGCAGCTTCACCTTCGAAGCCCGCTGGATAAGTTCCGCCGGATAGGGAATCGCCTCGGCCATTGGTTTAGAACTGTGATTATAACGTCCACGGGACAAGCCTCCACCGCGCTCCCTAACGCCCTGTTCTATCCCTGCCGATGAAGCCCTGGGAAGCAGAACCAAATGGGTCCGCGCTTGCTTGTCTCATGTCTGGGTACACTCGTCGTGGGTTCTACTCTCCCCGCACAGAAGCTGAAACCCTTTCCCTTCTTCAACCGCAGTGACCCGAAAATTGAAACTCGGGTTTTCGTCCGTGCTCCGCAGTTGAAGCTGGCCTGCAGGGAGGTCGGGGTGCTGCCCTTTTCCCGGTCTAATCAACCGAATCCCAACGTGCCCTCCTTCGAGACCTTTTTGCAGCAAGCCCTCCTTCAAAGCGCCAAGGCCGAAATGATAGATTCGGTACCCGCGCTACCTTGGGACAACCTGCCCGATTGGAAGGTTAGACAGTTGACCGATGTCGACCGCATCGGCGCTGTTGCCAAGCAAGGATACTCCCGCAAGCTCGACTTGGTTATCTTCGGCACAGTCGACACGCTGTTTCGCAAGCCGAGCAAAGGCTTGGTGGCCCGGGTGACGCTTCGTGTGATTTCTACCCGAGACGGCGAAGTCCTTTGGTACGGCACGAAACGTGCCGACTGGCTGCGCCGATTTGCTCTCGAGGATTGTCTTCTGCACCTGGCTTGGTCGTTCGTTTCCGAATGGAACGCCCCGCCGAAGTAGTTCCACTCGGGCTGGTCCGCTGACAAACAGCTCCTCAGGAACTCCCGGCGTGCCGCCCGGAGGCTACTGTTTGCTGGGCGCGTGGATCAGCGTCGAGAGACTCAACTCTTAGCAGCGGGAGTCGATCGAGACGTCTCAACCTCAAAGACGGGGATCTGGTCAACGATCCGGATGCCGAACCCCTCGAGCGCGACTACCTTGCGAGGGCGATTGGTGAGCAACCGAATCGTGCGCAGGCCCAGGTCGGAAAGAATCTGAGCTCCGATGCCGGACTCATATTGGGGATGGCCCTGCCCGCCCTCGGAGTCGCGCTTCAGCGGCTCCTTGGGGTGGGCGATGATTCGTTGCCGGCCGCTCGAAAGGCGCTCGATGCCATAGCCAAGGCCGGTTTGGTGGAGGTAGACGAGAACGCCTTTACCTTCGGACGCGATCCTCTCCATGGACTTTTCGATGATCCGATGGGATGGAGCGTCGGTCGAAAGAAAGACGTCGCCCATCAGGTTGCGCGAGTGCATGCGTACGAGCACACCCTCCGCGTTGCTCACTTCTCCCTTGACCAGCGCCAGGTGCACCTCGTCATCAATTTCACCGCGGTAAGCGATCGTCCGGAACTCACCGTACGGCGTCTGGATCGCCCCTTCGGCAAAGCGACGAACGTAGCGCTCGTTCTCAAGGCGATAGCGGATCAATTCGGCGACTGTGAGCATGCTTAGGCCGTGGCGATCGCAGAATTCGACGAGCTGGGGAACTCGGGCCATGGTTCCGTCGTCGTTCATGATTTCGCAGATAACGCCGGCGGGAATCAGGCCCGCCAAGCGAGCCAGATCGACAGAGGCTTCCGTTTGCCCGGCACGTACGAGCACGCCGCCTTTACGCGCGCGCAACGGGGGTACGTGGCCTGGCCGCACGAGATCGGAGGGTGTAGTGGCGGGATCAATGGCCACTTGGATCGTCCGCGCTCGATCGCCGGCCGAAATTCCGGTGGTTATGCCGGCGCGAGCATCGATGCACTCGGCGAAAGCAGTGCCAAGCGCCGAGTTGTTGTGGCTGGTCATTTGAGGCACTTGTAAGTGATCCAGCCGCTCTCCGGTGAGAGCCAAGCAAATCAGTCCCCTCCCGTGCTTCGCCATGAAGTTGATCGCTTCTGGCGTCACCTTTTCCGCGGCGATCGTCAGGTCACCTTCGTTCTCGCGGTCCTCGTCGTCGACAACCACGACCATCCGCCCGTCGCGGATCTCTTCTACGGCTTTGGGTACCGGTACGAATGCCATATCAGTCTCACTATATCGCAGTTGTGAACGCCGATCGCCGATAGGTATGTCGGATCGGGATAACTCTCGGTGCAGCCGCCTTCCATCTAGTCCTTTGGGCCACGCGTTGCGCCCTACACGTTTCGAATCGTGTCGTGCTGCTTGCGCCTCGTTGCAGTAATCAAGTGGCGCGCCCCGATTAAATCTAGGGAACTAATTGCCGTTGAATGGTGTCTAAGGGGGCAGCAAGGAGGTCGGATGATGCGATTGATAATCATGCTAGTGCTTTCCGCCGGGATCTGCTTGGCGGCTGATGTGACTGGGACGTGGTCGGGGACGCTTTCGGTGCACGGCGACGAAATGCCCGGCTACATGGTGCTGACACAGAAAGGGGCGTCGGTGACGGGCACGGCTGGAGCGGACGCACGGAGACAGCATCGGATTGAAAAAGGAACGGCGAACGCGGATCAAGTCACCATTGAGGCTCGACCTGGTCCCGCTCTGCTCAAGTTCGTCATGAAACAGCGGGCAGACAGGCTCTCCGGCGGGGTTTTCGAAGATGGCCAGCGGATCGGGACCGTATCGCTCGATCGACTGAAGGAGTGATGCCCCCCGCTGCGGCGCAACGAATGTATAGGCCGCAGCGATAATTCGATTGATTCGCCCTGGTCTGAAGACTGGCCTTCTGATTACACCCAACGCAGCTGTCGAAGAATACCCGGAGTACGCCGCCGCCTGGAACCTGCTGGGGCAAGCCCGGCTGTCGATCGGCGATAGAGTGGGTGCGCGCGACGCTTTCCACAAAGCGATGGGAGCGGACGATAAATACCTGGGCCCATACCTTCCTCTCCTTCGGATGGAGTTGCAAGGTAAACGCTGGAACGAGGTGGATGAGGTTGGCACCCGTCTGCTGCGACTGGACCGGCGGGCTTCGGAGGCGCGGTTTTATCGAGCTGTCGCCAACTTCAACCTCGGCAACCTGCAAATGGCGGAGCAGTTGGCCGTCGAGGTTCAGTCCGGTGAAGATGCCGCCAGTGGCCCCAGACGCACCATCTTCTCGGCATGGTCCTTGCACACAAAGGCGAGTTCCCGCTGGCGGCTGCGGAATACAAGAGCTACCTGCGGGCTCGACACTTCGGGCCCGTGGCCGAACAAATCAGGCGCCGGCTTGCGGAATGGGAAGCTTCTGGGATGATCAAGAAGGCTGAGGCCGCGCCGGTCGCGAAACCAGCGCAGTAGCAAAACAACACACCGCGCCCCGGTTTAGTTGGAGCAGGACGTTCCAGCGAAGACTTCTGGGACTTCCACGCAAAACAGCTAAACAACTAGCCGACGAGGGCAGACTTAGCCGCGTAGGACGTTGCGCGGCTGCCTTCCAACACCGATTGCGCACAGGCGCAGAGAAGTCTGGCGCGGCAAGACCAGGCGGATTCAAGCATCTCGCTGGAGTCGCCCTGGCAGCTGATGCTGGTCTACAGGAGAATAGAGCGGATAGAGCGGATTACTGACGCCTTGGTGCTAATCATCGTTAAACTATCTAGATCTGATGCAACGTACGAATACGCTTCTAACATCGCCTTCGTTTTTGAGTAGCCCCCGCTCTGACCTTGGAGAGAACAATGAACTGGAATCTGATGAGACATTTCCACCCGATTCGCACTCTCGCTACTCTCACGAGAAAGAGAGACTCATTCTGGCTCCTCGGTCCCTTGATCGTTGGCATCGGGATCCTTGGCGGAGCAGCGGCGCGGGCTCAGGTGCCGGACGCCGATTGCTTCAGCGGAAGCTGCGGGGGACAGAAAGGCATACCCCGCTGTCCAGACGGTTTCGACGAAGTCGGCTTCGTTCTCTATGCCAATAGTAAGGCCAACGCGGCAAACGATTGCGAGACGGTGATTCCCTGCACAAACCTGGGGTCAGGAGATGGATTTGAACATGAGTATCGCCGGTTCTGCCCTTCTCTGATGAGGGGGAGTTGGGTGAGATTCGCGAGCTAGATCCTATAGTAGATGCTGACCAGGATCTGTTGAGGACCCGCGAGAAATCGTCGTCGGCGCTGTGGAAATGTGGAAAACTCGCCCGACGATGATCTTTGCGGCGAGCCTGTGGCAGGATGGTCAGACGGCGAGCGGGATGCGCTTGGTTTCCCCAACGGATCCTCGGATGGTCTCCGGTAACTACGAAGCTTAGATCATGACGACAAAAATAGGCAGATTGACCCAGTTCATTCTTGTTGTTCTGGGCGCGATCGTAGCCATCGGATGCGCCCAGCAGTCCGAGAAGCAGATCATTGGAGTCGTTTCCAAGGGACAGGCTCACAAGTTCTGGCAATCGATTCACGCCGGAGTCGTGGCAGCGGGCGAGGATTTCGGTGTTGAGATTCTGTGGAACGGGCCGGCCCAAGACACGGACTATAGCCGGCAGATTCAGATCGTCGACTCGATGGTCACTCGGGGCGTGGACGGGCTGGCTATCGCGCCGGTGGAGAAAACCGCTTTGGTGCTGCCCATCGAAAGGGCAGTCAAAGCGGGCATCCCTGTCACCATTTACGACTCGGGACTCGACTCGGACGTCTACATGACTTACGTCGCCACGAACAACTATCAGGCGGGAGAAATGGCCGGGCGCAAGCTGGCTGAGCTGATGGGCGGCAAGGGTGAGGTCGTCATGGTAATGCACATGCCCGGTAGCGCCTCGTCGATGGACCGCGAGAGGGCTTTCGCGGATGTGATAAGCAGGGAGTTCCCCGAAATCAAGATCGTCGGAAAACAGTACGGGATGGGCGATCGAGCGAAGGTGCTGGCGGCCGCGGAGAACCTCCTAACAGCCAATCCCAACGTGGATGGCATATTCGCCTCGGCCGGGGCAAGCGGGACAGGCGCCTCGCGTGCGCTTAAGGCACGAGGCATGGCGGGCAAAGTGAAGTTTGTCGCCTTCGATGCCAGCGATGACCTCATCGAGGACCTCAAGGGCGCCACGATCGACGCACTCGTCGCCCAGGACCCCTTTCGCATTGGCTACGAAGCCGTGAAATCGATAGCTCAGAAACTGAACGGTGGGACACCGCCCAGAGAGATTGATCTCAGTGCCCGGGTCATCACGCCGCTTGATCTCGACAAGCCGGAAGTGAAAGCGCTCTTGTTCCCTGACCTGAAGAAGTATCTCAAATAGACAGGCCAGTCATTTGCCCCCGGGAGTCACCAAGGCCATCGTCGGGGAGCAAAAGTCAGGCAACCAGCACCATAGGAAATTGAACTCTACCTCAAGGAGGTCAATGAAACGCCTGTCGTCTTCCGCTGGAAATACAAGCTGGAGACGTTGTCGGTAGTCTAGTTATTGATATGTTATTTAGGAATCAATATACTAGGCGGCTGGGACAATCGAGATCTGTAGGTACTTCGATCGTTGTGGCGCACGCCGACGGCACGACACTATCGGGATCCGCAACCAATCAAACTAAATTAGCTGCTCATGTGCGTCGGAACGAGAATTTTGTTCTCGTTTCATGTGGCAGCGTTGAGGTGGACACGGATTCAACGGTGCTGAGCCGCGTCATCTCGAGGCCGCTTCCTCACGCGCGCGGCTCGGTGCTCTGGGATATCAAGGGGAAGCCCTTGGCTAGTTAGTGGCGTCGCTAACTTCAGGCCGCGCCACCGAGAACATACAAAGCCTGGATCGACTCTGGAAGCTACTTGGCCCGGAATCGGAAAGTGTTGGAGCAGGCGGAAACCTTTTCTCCCTGCGCAGTTTGACGGAACGCCTGGACGCGGTAATAGTAAGTTCCGCGGGGTGGGGTCTCGCCGTAGCTGGTCTGTCCCGCGTTGAATGTCTGAATTCACTGCTGTCCGGTTAAAAGTCGAATAGAATCAATTGGTTGGGGTCATAGGGGGATTCGTTTGGGGAGTCGGATGGCTGGAGTGCCTGTAAAAGGGGCATTTTTTCGAATTGCGTAACGCTGAGAATCTGTAGAATCTGGTAAAGACTCGCTTCCAGCCCGAGGCGTTTCCGGACGATGGCGATGAGCACGTAAATCGAGACAGCGATCCAGATCTGCGTCTTGACGGCGTTCTCGCTGGTGCCGTAAAACGAGTTGATTCGCAGATGTTGCTTGATCCACTTGAAGAACAACTCAATCTGCCAACGCGACTTGTAGATGTGGGCGATGGTCAGCGCCGGGAGCGCGAAGTTGTTGGTCAGAAACTTCAGCCGCTTGTTCGTCCGGGCGTCGAAGTAACTGACCCTCCGCAACGGGTCGGGATAGGCTTGGGCCGATTCGATGGCAGCCAGTATGACGGTCTGATCCGAGCGCAAGCCCGTGGATTTGTCGACGGGATGCGAGTAGCGCCGTTGGAGCAAGATGTTCTTCTTGGTTCGCACGACGAAGAACGACGAGCAGAGAGTGAACACGAAGAGGCGTTCGAAATCGACGTAGGCCCGATCCATGACGTAGAACGCGCCGGCCTCCGGGCCGATCTCGTCGAGGATGTTGATGTCGTGCACTTTGCCTCCAGTAATGCGGATGAACGTGGGAATATTGCCGTGCAGATCCAGCAGCGTGTGCATCTTCACGGCGGCTTTTTGCTTGCGGAATCTCGCCCACGGAAACAGCGACAGGCAGAGGTCGATTGTTGTCGAGTCGAGAGCGTACAGAGTCTGGTCCAAGTCCACACCGATCGGGTCGTGGGCATATAACGGCCGTGCCATGCCAATCAAGACCTGCGCGAAGTCCGCGTAGATCCGCCAGTCGCGCGACTCGTTCGCGTCGGCCAGTGTCGAGCGCGCTACCCTGCCGCGGAATCCCATGTGGTAGAGTTTGCCGTGCATCGAACGCAGGCACGTCTCGATGTCGCGGAGGCTTGCCCGATAGGTCAGCTGGGCGAATGCCATCGCAAGAAACTGATCCCAGCAGGAGAAACTTTTCAGATAGGAATCGCCGCGGTAGCGCGATACACATTTCTGAAACTCTTTGCTCGGTAGGTGCTCGATCAGTTGGGAGAAAACCGTACGGCCAAGGTTCATCCCTCATTGTGCCGCGTCCGGATGCTCCGTTCAGGCGACCATTTGCGGCCTCGGGATTTCAAATCGTTCCCGGGCAAAACAGGCCATAAGACATTGAACGGTCGAGACTTACCGTCCGATGGCGCGACTTTCCCCGGACAGCACTGGTCTGAATTAACGCCCAGGTTACCTTGCCTTTCTTTTTTTGCCTCGTTCCAGGTAAAAGCCATCTTCGGCGCCGGAACTCGTCCGATTGAGAGTGACAGTTCGTCGATTGGCGCTTCCGGAAAGCACAGGCGTAGCAAGCGTGTCCTCATTCACTGTTATCGCAACTGTATCGGTGTCAGAAGCGCCGTCGTTGTCGGTGACGGTCAGAGTCGCGGTGAAGTTGCCCGCGTTCTGGTAGGTGTGATTCACCGACGGTCCGGAGGCGTTCTCCCCATCGCCGAAATCCCAGTCGTAAGCAACGATCGTCCCGTCGGGGTCGTCTGATCCAATGCTGTCGAAGCTGACAATCAACGGCACCACAGCGGACGTCGGTACGCCGGAAGCCACGGCAACAGGGGGTTGGTTGCTGCCTGACGAGAACTCGAACGCCCCGATGTCAATCACGGCGTTGCTTGGTCGCGGCTCGCTGGATTGGTGTTTGACGTATTGGCGCACCACATCGTGGCCGGACAACGCGCTTGGGTGCAGGACGGTACCGGCTTCCACGGCGCCCGACCCCGCAGTCAGATGATAGTCCTGAGCAACTTCGTCAACGAACCCCTATGAAGGCGTCCGATCTGCTGCCCGGCCGCCGTGTTTCCAGCATCATTTTGCGTTGGAAACACTCCCCCTTCTCAGGATCATCTTGCATGGGACAACTCTAACAGTGGCAATCAAGTGTGGGAAAGTACTACACTGTCCCTACTTTGGCGCACAACCTTACTGCGCTGAGGACCAAGGAAAGGGACAAAGAATGAGAGCCTATCTAGGATTTGTTTTGTTGTTGACACTACTAGCCGGTTTCGGCTGCCAGCCCGCCAGCCAGCAGCCCGACCCTGAAGCAAAGGTGGCGGCCATGGCGGCCGATCGCGCGGGAATCGACAAGCTACGTAGCGACTATCAGAGCTCGTTCAATAGCAACGATGCCTCCGCGACCGGAGCCCACTTCACCGAGTCCGCCGTTTCCATGCCGCCGAACGAAGAAGAGCTTATGGGAAAGCAAGCGATCACGGATAACATGGTGGCCATGTTCGAAGGTATGGGCGCCGAGCTGACGATCTCGTCGGAGGAGGTTGAGGTGGCCGGAGATTGGGCCTTCGACCGGGGCTCCTTCACGATGAAGCTGACGCCGAAGGGGGACGGTGAGCCGATGGAAGACAGAGGGAAATACATCGTCATCCTCGAAAAGCAAGGAGACGGCGCCTGGAAAATCGGGCGCGAAGTTTGGAACAGCAACAACCCGCTTCCAGGTTCGGGGGGGTAGGAATCACCGGGGTTCGAATCGTCGTCGCCTAACGTAGACGCCTCAGCGATTCGGGCGAGGACGCGTCGGAAGTAGAAACGGGAACCGGTTGCGACTTCCAAACCATAGGCCCCAATTTCGAGGTGTGGAAACGCCTTCAGCAGTTCCAGCCGCGCGTCTTTGCAATCGCCGTCCGGCACCTTGGCAAGCCAGAGACGACACACCTCGATCAGCGGCGACGCGACGCCCACGTAGAGAGTCGCTTCGGGTGTCACGGCTCGCTCTCCCTACGGCCAGTTGCGCGGCTCGACCGAACACATACCCCGCCAGCAGAGTGAAGAGCGGTACAAGCCCCGAAAGCACGACGGCCTGGAACATTTCTTGATGATTCTTGGCATGCGCATCACGCAGTTGTGTCAAAACCTGGAACGTAGCTTGTGGGTTCTGGTCGGAGCCCACGACGGCTCGGGCTTCTTCGAGCGTCGGTTGCGTCACGGCCCAGCTCAAGAGAAATCCGACGGCCACGGCACAGATCACGGCCAGCACGGCCGTCATTTGCGTGACGCCCGACCATTCGAGGAACGAGGCGGGCCTAGGGGGACCGATCTTCGGAAACTGATCGAAGATCTTCCGCGCCTGCTCGTGGGTCTCTCTGGTTGGAGTCTCTGGCATCAGTCTTCCCTCGCCAGATGCGGATCTAGCGCGTTTAGAACAGGATGTCCTTGATGATCTTGTTGTCTTTGTCGGTGATCGAAACCCTCTTGTCGCTACCCATCTTGACGCCTTCCTGGTGGAGGTAGTTATAGAGAGCGAGGGCGCGGCGAATCACCTCGCGCTTGGTGGTGTGCTCGTCCTTGGCGAGGTCTCGCAGGATCTTGTCGCCCTCGTCGGGGAACTCAATGGTCAATCGCGCCATACAGAAGCCTCCTAGATATATATCAGATGTATTATACATGCTTTCTATACGCCTTATCAATGCCTATTTCCCCGACATGCGAGGACAAACGAAGCGTCCGGGCGGCCCGCCAGGGGCGCAACTCAACACCACTTCGCTTTGTTGACCACGTTTTTCAGTTCTTCGCCGTGCGAGAATCGGCGGACGTTTTCGAGCAGGACGTCCAAGTGCCGCTCGGCAATACGGGGAGCCAAGCCGGCGACGTGCGGCGTGATGATGACGTTCTCCATCTTCCACAATGGGTGGCTCGAGGGCAGGGGTTCGGTTTCGAAAACGTCGAGAGCGGCACCGGCGATTTCACCAGCCTCGAGAGCGGCCGTGAGGTCAGCGAGATCGACAGTTGCGCCTCGGCCAATGTTGATGAAGTAGCCGGTTTGCTTCATTTGCTGGAATTGGGCGCGGAGAAACATCTTCTCCGTCTCCGGGGTATGGGGCGCGGCAACGACTACGAAATCGCTTTGCGCCAGCAGGTCGCGTAGACGTTCGAGGGGCCACACGGCTTCCACTCCCTCGGGAGTTGGCTTTTCGAGGGGGTCGACCGCCAAGACGCGCATCCTGAACGCCACAGCGTAGCGGGCAACCTCCAGTCCGATCTCGCCCAGGCCGACGACGCCGAGGGTGGCGTCCTGGAGATGCATGTGGGCGCGATCGATGGCGGACTGGACGACAGGGCCGGTAGCGATTCCCGTCCGTGCCGCTTCGCCTCCAACGGCCTCCCAGCGGGCTTCGCTTTGTTGGCGGATGTAGTGGTGAAGGTTTCGCGCAAAGCAAACCAGGTAGCCGAAGACCTGGCTGGCGATGACGTCCGAATAGAGGCCTCTCATGTTGGTGAGCCGGCAAGGATGCTCGACGAGCTCGGGGAACATGTAGTGTTCCAAGCTCGCCGTGAGCGTCTGTACCCACTGAAGTCGCGTCGCCGCGGCCAACAGGTCGGGCGTGATCTTCCCGTAGAACGCCTCAGCATCAGCGATTTCACGTAATGCCTCGGCCCTGTCAGCGGGGTTCGCAACCGTCATGGGCCCGGCGGCCTCGACGATCTTTGCGAGTCTCTCTTCATCGATGGGGGGGTAAATGACGAGTTTCATGGCTGGCCTTTGGTCGGCGGAAGTTGAGCTCTCTAGTAGTCTAGAGGAACCTAGCCTCAATACCGTTCACTTAGTAGAGCGTTTCGCAAATACAGTTGCGTATCAATCGGCCTGTCAAGGTGTTGCGGCTCATCAACTCGGGCGCAATGAATTGTGCCCCTACCTCAGAATGCGAGATGGTCAAGCCCATCAGTAGGGGGGCGTGGTTCAATGCGCCCGCGGTCGGCCACCTTTCGGAACGGTATTTGCGAAATGCTGTACTAAGAGGCCACGGGTGCTCGAATTGCCCCCTGGGATGTAGCTCGACGGTAAAACCAGCGCTACGATTGCCCGCTCGTCAGACGGACTGCCTAGACGCTTACCGGCGTGTCAGGGCGCTTCAGGACTTCGCGGGGGCGCGGGCCGTTAGGGGGGCCGATGATGCCCTGGCGTTCCATGGCATCGAGGATTCGGGCGGCACGCCCGTAGCCGAGGCTTAGGCGGCGCTGCAGGGTCGAAGTCGAGGCCTTGCCCATTTCGAGAACCACACGCAGAGCATCTTGGTAAGCAGGATCGTCAGATCCCAATCCGTCGTCCTCGACGCCCTCCTCTTCATCCTCGTCGTCTGCCGGCGGGGCTAGAAGGGCGGTCTCATACTCTGGCGCCCCTTGTTCTTTCCAGGCACCGACGACGGCGTTCACCTCTTCCTCGGTCACGAGCGGTCCGTGGAGGCGAACCATCCGTCCCGAGCCAGGCGGCAAGAACAACATGTCACCCCTGCCCAACAGCGCCTCGGCGCCCATGGAGTCGAGAATGGTGCGCGAATCCACCCGCGTCGCAAGTCGGAACGAGAGGCGGGCCGGTATGTTGGCTTTGATGAGCCCGGTGATGACATCCACGCTGGGCCGCTGCGTGGCGAGGATCAGATGCAGGCCAACAGCTCTCGCCATCTGGGCCAGCCGCGTGATGGATTCTTCGACCCGGCGCCCTTCGATCACCATCAGGTCCGCTAACTCGTCGATGACGATCACGATGTAAGGAAGATGCCTGGGCGGCAGGTCGCCGTCTTCGTCGGGTACGCGCGACTCCTCGTCCACCGCCCCCATCTTGCGGTTGTACTGATCGATGTTGCGCACGCCGTGCTCGGCCAAGAGCTTCAGGCGGCGTTCCATCTCGCGTGTGGCGTTCTTCAGCGCATTGGCCGCCTTCTTCATGTCGGTGATGACCGGCGTCAAAAGATGCGGGATGCCCTCATAAAGACCCAGCTCAACGGTCTTGGGGTCAACCATGATGAAGCGCACGTGCTCGGGAGTTGCCTTGTAGAGAATCGACAGGAGGAAGCTGTTGATCAATACGCTCTTGCCGGACCCGGTTGAGCCGGCGATCAGCAGGTGAGGCATCGAATCCAACTGCGTGGTGCGCAGGCGCCCGTTGATGTCCTTGCCAAGCGCCATCGTCAGACACGAGGCCGATTCATTGAACTCGGGCGACTCCAGCACCTCTCGCAAACTGATAATCTCTCGTTTTCGGTTCGGCGCCTCGAGGCCGACCGTTGATTTACCCGGGATGCGCTCGATTCGGATTGACTCGCACTCCAGTGCGAGACAAAGGTCTTCGGAGAGCGTTGTGATCTTGGTGTATTTAATGCCGGGGTTCGGCTTGAATTCGAACGTAGTCACCACCGGCCCGGGGTTGATCTGCGTCACAGAGCCGCCGACGCCGAACTCTTCGAACTTGGCGCAGATTTGGCGGGCGCGATCCTGCAGCTCTTCCGGGTTGTAGGAAGTTCGCGGGGCCGGGGGGTTGAGCAGCAGGGTCGATGGAATGTGGTAGGTCCGCGGCGGCTCGGCCACGACCGGCTCGTCTTGCCACGGCTGGTCCGCTTGCTCAGCAGGCTCTGTCTTCGGCGTATATTCCTCTTCCAGCTCGTCGGGCGGGATGCCGTTGACTTCCTCTGCTCCTTCGTAGGGCACGATCGGGGGCAGCCCACCCCCGGCTGCAGGGGCCGATAGCTCGGGTTCGGTAATCGCCCGATCGGAGAGCTCAACGACTGGTGGCTCTTCGATCGGCCCGTCTGACTGGACCGCTGTCTTCTGCCGCCGCCGCGCCGCTCTTCGCAGCGCCGCTCGCTCCCGCTGCCGCTGGAGCCAACTCTGCCAGCTTTGCCGCCACAAAGTCGCCTGCGCTCGCCGGCTTGCCCACCAGCTTAAAACCCCGTGCAGGCTCGAGGAAGTAAGCAGATACGGAGCGACGATCGCCCCGGCCAGGAGGGTGAGAATCGCTCCCGTCAGGTTGAGGTAGCCCACCAAGGCGTCCGCGAGAAGCCGGCCCACTACACCACCCGCATCAATGGTATTCATCCACAGACCTTGAACTGGCGACAAACTCAGGGCTGCACACGAAACGAAAAGAAGCAGGAACAGGCCAATCATCCGAGCCGCCGGCGCCGGTACCGGCGACGAGTGAACCCAGCGCCAGGCTAGCGCCACGAGGGAAACGGGCAGGAGAAAAGCCGGTAGCCCGAGCCACTGCAGAGCTAGGTCACTGATGTGGGCCCCTGGTGACCCCAACAGGTTCGCGGGGTCGTCCGTCGCCCCGACGACATTCCAAGAAGGATCGAAGGGTTTATGCGAGACGAAGCTCAAGCCCAGCGCTACGGCCAGGAAGAGCAAGACAAATCCGACCGGCTCATTGATCCGGCGGTTGTCGGTCGGCTGTAAGATTGTCATTCTTCTAATCTCCTAGGCCCGCCCACGAACAGAGCCGCGGCTCCCGCGGGTTACGGGCCGGTGGCAGGAGGTAAGCCGAAGAATGACGCTAGAACCACTATCATTATGCCAAAGATGATGCGGTAGTACACAAAAACCCGCATCGTGGACCGCTGCAAGTACCGCAAGAAGTAACCGATCACCGCGTAACCGGCCACGGCACTGACCACAATGCCCAGCAGAAAGGGGACGAATGATTCACCGTCGAGGCCACCTTGCTGCCAGGCGTCCCAGCCGGCTTTCAGCGATGCACCGAGGATGATGGGGCTTGACAGCAAGAATGAAAAGCGCGCCGCCGCGGTTCGTCGGAGTCCGCGAAAAAGCCCGACCGAGATTGTGATGCCCGATCTCGACGTGCCCGGAATGAGCGCCAGGGCTTGGGCGAAACCGATAGCCAGCGCGTCCCCTAACGAGACCGTGCCGAGGTTGCGCTCCCGGCGACCTACCCGCTCGGCCCACCAGATCACGAGGCCGATAGCGATGAGCATCATGGCAACGACCAGGGGGCTCCTCAAGGTCGTTTTGACGTAGTCCTCGAAAAGCAGGCCCGCGATGCCCGCGGGAAATGTAGCTGCGACCAGGTAAGCGAACAAACGGGGGTTGTCTTCGAGGTCGCTGTCCAGCTCATCCGGACGGGCGGACATGACCTTGCGCCCGGCTGCGAGGAAAATCAGCCGGATCCACGTCTTGGCGAAATAGAGCAACACGGCAATCACTGTCCCCAAGTGCAGGGACACGTCGAACAACAGACCCTGATCCTGCCAACCAAACAGCCACGGGACAATTATCAGGTGGGCGGTGCTACTGATAGGGAGGAACTCCGTGGCGGCTTGGACCAACGCCAGCACTACCACCTGGTAAAGAGGCATGAAAGGTGGGAAGTCTTTTTAACGGTCGTCGCTCATCTACTGCATGGCCATACCGCCATCCACGTGGATGCTCTGGCCCGTGATGTTGCGCGCTTCTTCGGATGCCAAAAAAACGGCCAGATTACCGATGTCTTCCGGCGTCTGTTCGCGTTGCAGCGGTGTGTTTGACTTCACCCAGGTTTCAAACAGTTCACGAGGTTCCAGTCCGGCAAAGTTTGGATCCCCCTCGGAAACCAGCGGCCCCAAGTGTTGCCAGAACCGGCCCCAGACCAAGCCCGGACAAATGGCATTCACGTTGATATTGTGCGGAGCTAGATCCTTGGCCACGACGCGCGTCAGGGTGAGCAACGCATTTTTGGTCGCCGCGTAGGCCGGAAGGATCTGTGGATCGCGCTTGGCGGCAACCGACGAGATGTTGATGATCTTTCCGAAGCGTCGTTCCCGCATCGGGACGGCCACGGCTTTCGAGAGAAAGAAGGGGCCCTTGACGTTCACCGAGTAGTTGTCGTCCCATTCCGCTTCGGTTTGGTTGGAGAAGGGTAGTCCCAGCCGCTCGCCAAAGTGTCCGGCATTGTTGACCAGTATGTCGATCTGACCGAAGGTGTTTAGGGTTTCTTCCACCACCGCCTGACAATCTGCTTCCACCGTTATGTCGGACCGAATGGCCAGCGCCCGTCTGCCCATCTTTCCGATTTCTCCAGCACGCTTCTGGGCAGCTTCCAAGTTGATGTCGGATACCGTGATGTTTGCCCCCTCGCGGGCCAGACACATGCAGATGCCACCACCTACCGCACCACCGCCGCCGGTTACCACGGCGACACGATCTTTCAGACGCATAGGAATCCAAAAAGAAGTTAGTGGGCTACGGCCTCGGCCACGAATGGGCTGACCAAGTTCCCGTCGCCGTCGAATAGGAGCTCGCAAGGTTCACTGAGGATTTCAATCTGGGGGTTCTGCTTCAACTCGGGGAGCAGGTTTTCGCTAACCGCCAAATCATCCAGTTCCATCGTATTGCGGATCCAAGCCAGCGTGACCTCGGAGGTATCAAGCTTGCCTACGGTCGGCGCAAGCTTCTCGAGGCAGGTGCGGTCGTCGGGGAAATGCATGGGAATACTGCCACCCGCCAGGCTGGATGCAGTTAGACAGTTGACCCAGGTGGCGTTGCTGTCGAATCTCTCGACCAGCCGGTCGGTCACCATGTCGGCCATCCCCATGCCAACGGCGTTGCCGTAGCTCAAGGGGCTGAGTTCACGAACGAGTATTCGATCCACTTTGGGCAGATGCTCCCAACAATTCTTTCCGTCGCGCAGACTGCGGTTAATGATCTTGGTGTCCATGCCGGCGCCGCTGATGTGCTTCCCGATTTCATCGACGATCAAGATATCAACCTCGGCGACAGGGAGATCCGGCTTCCAGGATTTGGCGCGCTCCAGCAGTTCTTCCTCGCGTTCAACCATCCCTTGGACACCCACGGCCCGCACCTCGGCGGTGTTGTGGTAGGCGTCTTCCAGAATCGCCATGCCTCCGAGCATCTTGCCCGTATCGAGAATGACCCGACCCACGCCTCGGATCACTTGTTCGAGACCCAGCTTGTAGGCGTGTGTATGGTAGCGCTGCGCGCCGGCCCATTTGCCGAGTCCAATGGCCATCATCTTGTGAATGCCGCTTTCCAGTTTGCCGTCGAAGTCGGTGTGCCACTTCACGCGGGCGCACAGCATGACCCCGTCGCTTTCGAACGCCGTGCGATCCAACAACACCTCGATTCCTTCCGGCGTGGTTCCCACTTCGACTACGTCGAGCGAGCTGACGACCGGCGCCCCCATGGTCTCTTCGGTGATGCCGTACTTGGCGAGCACCTCCGCCTGACCCTGCGCCGTGCCCGCGCCGTGGCTGCCCATCACCGGAATGATAAAGGGCCGCACGTCTCGTGACTTCCAGTAGTCCACGACCGCACGAGTGATGACGTCGATGTTCGTGACACCACGGCTGCCGACGCCGACGGCGATGCGGCTGCCAGGTCTGACCGCTTGGGTCCAATCCGCCGCTTCCATTTCGTCTCGAACGGCGGCGGCGACGTCCGGCAACCGCCGGTCCGGAAAGTGCTGACGAACGTGAACAACCCTCTGAAGTGGCATACTGGCCCTATTATAACGAGGAAGGTTTGTTGGCATGTCACTAGCGTTCAGGCTCTGTGAACGTCCAGTTGTCTTGTGGCGCACGCTCTCAGCCTGCCGCGTCAAGACTCCTCTCGACGCCTGGCGCGGTATCGATTTGTGAGGACGAAGCCGTCGCACAGCGGCCGCGCGTGTCAGCAAGCGGTAAGTTTGAGGATCAGCAACCCGTCGCAAGCCCCGCCCCGTCAGCAAGCGCCTGGCTGGAGGATCGGCCGTCGCGCAGGAGCCGAGCGCGTGTCAGCAAGCGGTTGGTTCCAAACCCGCCAACCGCTCCCTCACGGTAGGAACCGGTTCCCCAACAGCTGCGGTTCTCAGCCGCGAGGGCGAGGACCTTGCAGGCCACGAGTCCGACTGCGATAATGCTCGCCCAGGATAGGAAACACGTCGCTAATGAGTATTCGCCGCGCCGCAACAGACTTGCTCTTGTGGTCGGCGTTCGTTTCGACCATCCTGCTAGGAGGTTGTAACTCTTTGACAACTTCGGATCAGAACCAAGATTCCAGCTGGGATTCCTTTCAAGAGGAGTTCATCGAAGGTTTGTTCGCAGTCGATCCTTCTTCGGCCGTTGATGCCGGGCGGCACGACTTTGACGGCAGGCTGCCGGACTGGAGCGCCGAGGGACTGGCACGCGCGGCTGCGTTTCTAAAAGGCAGCCGCGAACGAGCCCAGGCCTTTGAGACCAACCGGCTCAATGAGCAGCAGCAGTTCGAGCGGGATTACCTTGTGGCGGTCGCCGACGAACGCCTGTTCTGGCTCGAAACTTCCCAAGCGGCCTATCGCAATCCGACTTTTTACGCCGGCGCCCTCGACCCGAACGTATACGTGGCCCGGGAATACGCCCCGCTTCACCAGCGGTTGCGTTCCTATATTGCCTACGCGAAGAATTTGCCGCAAGCCGTCGAGCAGATCAAAGCCAATCTAAACACCCCTCTACCCAGAACCCACGTCGAAATCGGCCGCACGGTTTTCGGGGGATTAGTCTCATACTTCGAAAAAGATGTGCCTGGCGTGTTTAAAGCCGTCGAGGATCAAGCGTTACAAGCCGAATTCGGCGACGCTAACGCCGAGGCGATCGCGGCGATGAGCAGCCTGGACGCTTGGTTGGGCGAGCAAGAAGCAGAGGCGAACGACGACTTTGCGCTCGGGCCGGATTTGTTTTCCGAGATGCTTTACCAAACAGAGCGGGTCGACGTAAGTCTCGATCGACTCGAACAGCTTGGGCGAGAGGACCTGGAACGAAACATGGCAGCCCTCGAGCAAGCTTGCGCGGAGTTCGCGCCCGGGAAGACGATTGCGGAATGCGTGGCGCGGGTCCAGTCACGCAAACCCGCTCAGGGTCCGGTGGCGGCCGCCCGAGAACAGCTCGGCAGCCTGAAGCAATTTGTTGTGGAAAACGATCTGGTGAGCATACCGGGGACCGAGGAGGCCCGGGTTGCCGAGTCGCCCCCCTACATGCGATGGAACGCGGCCTACATCGATATCCCCGGTCCGCTGGAAGACAACTTGCCGTCGATCTACTACATCGCTCCGCCTGATCCCAGTTGGACGGACAAAGAGCGGCAAGACTACCTGCCAGGCGCCTCTGATCTTTTGTTTATTTCCGTCCACGAAATCTGGCCTGGGCACTTTCTGCAGTACCTCCACTCGAACCGATCGCCCTCGACCATCGGACGGCTTTTCGTCGGCTACGGCTTCGCCGAGGGGTGGGCCCACTATGTCGAAGAGTTGGTTTGGGAAGCAGGACTCAACGGCGGTGATCACGAGACGCGCATCGGTCAACTCCTGAACGCTCTACTAAGAAACGTCCGATATCTGTCCGCAATCGGTCTGCATACGGGCCAAATGACGGTCGAGGAGTCCGACCAGATGTTTCGTGAGAAGGCCTTCCAAGATCCGGGGAACGCTCGCCAACAGGCGGCGCGGGGAACGTTCGATCCGGCCTATCTGAACTACACGCTGGGCAAGCTGATGATCCGCAAGCTGCGGGACGACTGGACATCCACCCGCGGCGGGCGCAAGGCTTGGCGCGAGTTTCACGACCGGTTTCTCTCCTACGGCGGTCCCCCGATTCCGCTCGTCCGCCGAGCGATGCTGGGCGCGGACGCGGGACCGGCTTTGTGAAAGACATGGACGAGTGGTTCAATACAATCGCAGCCGAAGCAAATCTCGCACTTTCAGCCGTTCGTGATTTGCGAAACGAAGGTTTTGTTGTTTTGTTGTCATACCCGGACCAGTGCCGGAGTCGGTGTTGGCCGACTTGGCCAGCGCCTACGACCGAGCTGTACTCCAGGCTGATCCCGCTGACGTCGGGAGAGGTGCGTCCACGACGAGGGTGCACGATTTCGTCAACCGTGGCGCCGAGTTTGATGCGTTGTACCTGCACCCGCCCGTATTAGAAGCATGTTGCAGACTCATAGAGCAGCCCTTCAAGCTCAGCGGCCTGCTTGCAAGAACACTAAACCCGCAAAGGCCGCCTCAGAAACTCCATGTCGACTTTCCAATCGACGAGAAAGGGTGGCCAATGTTGGGGTTCATTTTTATGGTCGATGAGTTCCGGCCGGAAAACGGGGCTACATGCTTTCTACCGCGTTCACAGTGGGCAAAGAACCATCCAGAGACCGTCGATGGCCTAGTTCAAGCTTGCGGCCCTGCTGGCTCGATGATCGTCTACAGCGGGTCTATCTGGCATGGCCATAGTGCCAACCTAACAGACCGTCCTCGACGCTCCATCCAGGGTGCATATATTCGCCGCACAGAGAAGAGCTCGAACACTCTGCGCATGCGCCCGGAAACGTTGGACCGGATAGGCCCACTCGCGAAGTACCTTCTCGCTTTGTGACGGAGTCCGGCACTTTCCCCCTGTGAAAACGGCGGGTGGTGACGCGCTCGAGTTCGCAGTCCAGCGCTTCCGACGTGTCCGGTCCCCGGCGGCAGTCCGGATCGCCGCCTCATCGCGACAGAGCTGATCGCAGGCGAGCGCCGCGCCGAAGGTATGCGCCACATCCAAATCTTAGCCGGCGGGGTTCGTTGAATCTCGCAACTCACGTACACGAAAGAACTTAGTGCCCGGACGAAAAACGAGTAGAACTATCTTTTTCCTCCTCTGGTGGGTTGACCCCGGTCGGCCTTGCCGCTACACTGTTAAACTGTAGGCAGCATCTGGGAACACAGGCATGAGGAGCCCCAGCGATCGCGCGACATTTAGCCGGGCAAGTACGCCCGCCGGCTCCTTACTGGATTCTCGATTTGGCCCTAAGCTCTCTCCCTCGGTCGAAGCTGATACACCTCGCATAGCAACTCCCATTAGCGGCGCTATTCGAATTATTGTCGGTGTATCCGGCCCCGGCTGAGGGTTTCTGAGAAGCAAGTTCAGAGGCCACCAACCGGGGCAGGACAAACCGGTCGGTGGCTTTTTTCTGTTTAGGCCGCCCGAACGGGCTGCGAGACGTACTCGGTGATGGCGAGGGATTGCTGGAGCGGACTGCACAATTCGTGACGGAGGCGCATATGTCGTTGATGTCAGGAGCAAAGATTCTGCTGGAAAGCCTAGCCAGGGAAGGCACGGAGGTGATCTTTGGCTACCCCGGCGGCGTTACGCTGCCGATCTACGATGTCCTTTACGATCATCCCTTGCGACACGTGCTCGTGCGGCATGAGGAAAACGCGAGCTTCGCGGCGGAAGGGTACGCCCGCGCGACGGGGAAGGTTGGCGTTTGCCTGGCGACGTCGGGGCCAGGCGCAACCAATCTTACGACCGGCCTGGTCGACGCACTGATGGATTCGATCCCGATCGTCGCCATCACCGGCCAAGTCCCCAGCAAGTTGATCGGGCGAGACGCGTTTCAAGAAGCGGATACTTTCGGGATCAGCCGCGGCGCTACGAAACACAACTACCTCGTCAAGAACATTGATGAGCTGCCCCAAACGATCCACGAAGCGTTTCACGTGGCGATCACGGGACGTCGGGGGCCTGTCTTGGTGGACGTCACGAAAGATGTCCTGCAGGGCAAAGCGAATTACCACCCGGCCGGTGAGATGGAGCCGATGCGTGGCTACGAGGTTCGTCTGGAACCTGACGACGCCGAAGTCCAAGAAGCGGTCGAGTTCCTTTGGGAAGCCGAGCGGCCCTACATCTACGCCGGAGGCGGCGTTATCGCGTCCGGAGCGTCGGCGGAGCTGGACGAATTCGCCCATCTGCTGGGAGCGCCCGTGGCGCTGACGGTGATGGGACTCGGCGCTCTGCCCAGCGATCACCCGAGCTTCATCAGCATGCTCGGCATGCACGGAAGCTATGCCGCCAACACGGGTATCACGGAAACGGACGCGCTCATTGCCCTCGGCGTGCGCTTCGATGATCGGGTCACCGGACGCCTTGACGCCTTCGCTCCTAACGCGCGGGTGTTGCACGTCGACATCGACGCCGCCGAGCTCGGCAAAAACCGCAAGCCCGACATCGGCATCGTCGGCGACGTCAGGCACGTCCTTCGCAGGTTCAATGACCGGCTCGCCGCGACCACCGAGAGCCACGGGCCACTCAATCGAGAGTCGCGGGAGCAGTGGATGCGACAGATCATGGAGTGGAAGCGTGAGCATCCGTTCGAGTATGAGCACGTCGATAGCGAGATCAAGCCGCAATACCTTCTTCAGAAGCTCGACGAAATGTCGGGCGGCGAAGCCATTGTCGCGGTCGACGTCGGCCAGCACCAGATGTGGGCGGCGCAGTACATGCGGTTCAAGGGACCCCGGCAATGGCTCAACTCGGGCGGGCTGGGCGCGATGGGCTTTGGTCTGCCGGCCGCGATGGGCGGGCAGTTCGGGCGGCCCGACAAACTCGTTATCGCACTCATCGGCGACGGCGGCTTCATGATGAGCATGCCCGAACTAGCGACGATCGCCAGCAATGGCCTGCCCATCAAGATCGTCGTCATGAACAATGGCTCCCTCGGCATGGTGCGGCAGTGGCAGGAGCTGTTCTACAACCGCCGCTATTGCGCGGTTGAGCTGGACTGTTTCCCGAACTGCGAGCTGCTGGCGGCCTCATTCGGAATCAAAGGACGCAGCGTCGACAAACCCAGGGACCTCGACGCTGCTTTGAAAGAGGCGGCTGCGGAACCAGGACCTTATCTTTTGAATGTCCAAGTGTCGCCGGAGGAAAACGTGTACCCGATGATCCCGTCGGGAGGAGCGGTGAACGAGATGATCTTGCAACCGTCCAAACCTGTCGCCGTGGGGGACTAGTCTGCCATGAACCAACTGATATCTCTACTGGTCGAAAACAAGCCCGGCGCGCTGATGCGGGTCGCGGGAGTGTTGACGGCACGCGGGTATAACATCGAGAGCTTGACCGTCGCGCGAACGCTCGATCCGACACTGTCGAGCATGACCATCGTGGTCGAGGTGGATCCCGCGATGCAGGCGCTGTTGATCAAGCAGATGCAGCGACTGGTCAATGTTGTCCAAGCCGTGGATCTCAGCGAGTCTCAGGCTGTATCCCGTGAGATGGTGCTCATCAAAGTAACGGTGACACCGCAAATGCGGCCTGCCCTCTTGCAGGAAGCCGACATTTTCCGTGCCCGGGTGGTGGACGCATCCCCCACGTCCTACACGCTCGAGGCCACGGGCGCGGTTGAGAAGCTTGATGCACTGATAACGCTGCTGCACAACTACGGAGAGGTTGAAATGATCCGTTCGGGTGCGATGGCCATGGTGCGCTCACCGATGATGAAGAAACATCACGTGTTTGCTGAAGTATCAAAACAGCCTGAAAAGCCGCGGGAAAAAGAAACTGTGAAGACCTGACGAGCGACGAAGGGGCGTCCCTAACTCGCCAAACAATGACCTAGAAGTAAGAAAGAGGACCAGATGGCAACAATCTATTACGAAAAAGACGGCAGTCTGGACGACCTGGCCGGCAAGACGGTCGCCGTTGTGGGATACGGAAGCCAAGGGCACGCCCATGCCCTGAACCTCAAGGACTCCGGGATAGAGGTCATCGTCGGCCTCTATGAGGGCAGCCGCTCATGGGGCAAGGCTGAAGCAGCCGGCGTCAAGGTCATGACCACGGCCGACGCCGCGGCAGCCGCGGACGTCATCATGATCCTGGTGTCGGACCATATCCAGGGCGATCTGTATAACGAATCGATCGCGCCCCACCTTTCGGCCGGCAACACGGTGATGTTCGCCCACGGCTTCAGCATTCACTATGGGGAGATCAAGCCGCCGCCGGAGGCCGATGTGTCGATGATCGCGCCCAAGGCGCCCGGCCACCGCGTGCGCGAACTGTTCGTCGAAGGCGTTGGGGTTCCGGGCTTGCTGGCTGTTCACCAGGATGCCTCCGGGCGCGCGAAGCAGCAGGCCCTGGCTTACGGTCTTGCCCTGGGCTGCCTCAAAGCCGGCGTCATCGAGACGACGTTCAAGGAAGAAACGGAAAGTGACCTGTTCGGCGAGCAGTCGGTGCTCTGCGGCGGCGCCTCGGAGCTGATCCGGGCCGCCTTTGAGACGCTGGTCGAAGCCGGCTACCAACCCGAAATAGCCTACTTCGAGTGTCTGCACGAATTGAAGCTGATTGTCGACCTGATCTATGAAGGGGGCCTCAGCTACATGCGCTATTCGGTCAGCGACACGGCCGAGTACGGCGACTATTCGCGCGGGCCGCGGGTGGTCGACCAGCACGTTCGCGAAAACATGAAGAAGATCTTGGCCGAGGTTCAGTCCGGAGAGTTCGCCAAGGAGTGGATTGCGGAAAATCGCGCCGGGCGCGGGAACTTCCTGGCGACCCGTAAAGCGCAACAGGATCAAAAGATTGAACAAGTCGGCGCTCATCTCCGCGAGATGATGGCGTTCCTAAAGAAGAAAAAGGAGGCTGGGGCGCCGGCCAGTTGAGTGACCGTGCAGTAGGAGCACAGCGCAACGGCCCTCGAGTCGGGGAAACAAACCCCTGGGGAGCCTGGCTCGGCGCAAGGAGGCCTTATGAGAGTTTCCATCTACGATACGACCCTTCGTGACGGCACGCAGGGTGAGAGCGTCTCGTTGTCGGTCGACGACAAACTGATGATCGCCCAGAAACTCGACGAGCTCGGTATCGACTACATCGAGGGCGGCTGGCCCGGCTCGAACCCACGCGATAAGGATTTCTTTCAGCGGGTTCGTGAGTTGGAATTCAAGCACGCCCGCATTGCCGCTTTCGGGTCCACGCGCTATCCCCGGAATAAGGTCGAGGCCGACCCGAACGTACGGGCGCTGATCGAAGCACAAACGCCGGTGGTCGCGATTTTCGGCAAAAGCTGGGACCTGCATACCACGCGCGCGCTCGGGATCAGCGAAGAACAGAATCTAGCGATGATCTCAGAAACCTTGCGCTTCATGAAAGAGAAGGGACGGGAAGTCATCTTCGACGCGGAGCATTTTTTTGACGGCTATGAGGCCAATGCCGACTTCGCGCTACGCACGCTCGACGCCGCCAAAGAGGCAGGGGCCGACGTGCTCGTCCTTTGCGACACCAATGGGGGTATGATCACCAACCGCCTGGCCGAGATTTTCTCCGACGTGCGCCGCCGCTTCGACGGGGTGATCGGCATCCACACTCACAACGATTCCGACTTGGCCGTCGCCAATACGATCACGGCGGTGGAACTCGGCGCTACTCATGTGCAGGGGACAGTCAACGGCTATGGCGAACGCGTCGGCAACGCCAATCTTTGTTCTGTCATCCCGATCCTCGAGTTGAAGCTCGGACACACGACGATCGGCCCCGATCAGGTGCAGCAACTGACCTCCGTGGCGAACTTCGTCAGCGAAATCGCCAATCTCTCACTGCCTCATACGCAGCCTTTCGTCGGGCGCAGCGCTTTCGCCCACAAGGGCGGCATTCACGTCAGCGCCGTCCTCAAGGAGGCCTCGACGTACGAACACATCGACCCGGAAGCGGTCGGCAATCGGCGGCGCGTGCTGATCAGTGACCTTTCCGGCAAGAGCAATGTCTTCTACAAGCTGAAAGAAAAAGGCCTCGAGCAACTGCTGGACGACTCGGCGCGCCGCCAGCTCGTGGACCGCATCAAGCAGCTCGAGTACGAGGGTTACGAGCTCGAATCGGCGGAAGGCAGCTTCGAGCTGCTGGTAAGAGAAGTGCTTCAGCCCGACCACTTCTTCTTCGAGCTGGAAAACCTGCGCCTGACTAGCGACAAGCAGGGCAATCAGAGAACCAACGCGACGGTCGAGATGACCGTGCGCGCCCGTGACGGGCTTCACTCCACGACCGCCACGGCTTCGGGCCCCTTCCACGCCATGGCGCAAGCGCTGCGGAAATGCCTTTCGCAGACTTATCCGTCCGTCGCCGACATTCGCTTGGTGGACTACAAGGTCCGTGTGCTCGAGCCCAATAAAGGCACCGCGGCCAAGGTCCGCGTGCTGGTCGAATGGACCGACCATAAACACAGTTGGGTGACCGTGGGTGTCTCCGACGACGTGCTGGAGGCCAGTTGGAACGCCCTGGTCGATTCCATTCGCCTCGAACTGCTTCGTCTGGCCGAAACGGACGAAGCGCTCCAGAAGACGGTCGAAGACTACTGCTGGGGCGTGTAGCGCGGGACAGGCATCTCCGGCTGTCATCCCGGCCCGACGGCAGGGGAAGCGGTCAGACGAAACTGTATCGCGGCTCAGAAATCTGTATCTTTCGTCACAAGTGAATTCGCCCGCACTTCGTCTCGCAGCCGGAACGGCTAGTGAGTTGCAACACCCTTCGGCTGGTCATTCTCGTGGCTAGCAGCCCGCGGACTGCATCGCGCGGCCCGGTTCAGCGGGTCTTCAGCCCCCACACGCCCGAGCTAATCATCAACGTCGATAACGATCCCGAGGGACCATGGCCGATTCACAACCCAACACCGAAAGCTTGATTGAAAACTTGAGGAGATCAGCGTTCGTCAAGGCACTCCTCATAAGCGGTCTCGTATTGATTTTGCAGATTCCGGTTCTTTTGATCTGGGGTCTGGTCTCTGAACGCGATCGCACGCGGCAAACGGCAATCGCGGACGTCACCGACAAGTGGGGAAAAGCGCAACGGGTTTACGGGCCATTTCTCGTTGTCCCTTACCGATATCTGCATTCGAGAACCAACGCCGAAGGGAAGGAGACTGTTCGGGAATTACAGGCTCGCGCTACGTTTTTGCCGCGCGAGTTGAAGATCGATGGGAAGCTCGCTACGGAAGTCCGGTATCGCGGAATCTTCGAGGCTCCCGTGTATCGGGCCGTTCTCCAGGTGGAAGGAGTTTTCGACCGGCCGGAATTTTCCCAATTGGACGTCGAGCCGGTGAGTATTCTCTGGGACCGCGCACAGCTCGTGTTTGAGGTTAGCGACGCTCGCGCGATTCAAAACGCGGTGTACTTGCGATGGCAGGAGAATGATGTCCCCTTCGAACCAGGCACAGGCGGGCGAGAGTCAAAACTTTCAGGCATCCACGCTTCCCTTGAGGGGTTGCTCGCGGAATCGCAGTTCTCTTTCGCCAGCGAGCTACAGATTAACGGCAGCGTTCAGTTGCGGTTCGCACCGCTCGGAGATGACACGCAGGTGACGGTACAAGGTGATTGGCCTGACCCGAGTTTTCAGGGACAGTGGTTGCCTGTCGACCGCAAAATTGGGCCCGCGGGGTTTACGGCGACCTGGCGCATCCCGCACTTGGGCCGTAACTACCCGCGAAGTTGGCGGACCGGGACTAACGAGGAAGCGATAGCAGCTTCACCCGCATTTCCAATTTGATTTCGGCATCCCGACCTTGCAGCGGCCTTCAGCGTCTTTATTTATAGGGGTTCAAGCCCTGTCAGGACGCACGGAGGCCAACACCCAATGGGTGAAAAAGAAAACAAGCCGTTTCAGCTCACCTTCAACGGATTTCTGAAAGTCGATTTCCAAGGATCGCGCGTCACCTCGGATGGTGGCCTGATTCTCATTCGGGAACTGGACGAGCGGCTCGGACTGGGCAAGCTGATCGACGAGCATCTGACGGATTCGCGGCAAGGCACAAACAAGAAGTTCCCACTGGCCGACCTGGTGCGGCAATCGGTCTACAGCCGCCTCGCCGGCTACGAGGATCTCAACGATGCTGCCCGTGTCTCGGCTGACCCGACTTTTCGTCTGATCGGCTCGAAGAAGAACTGGGATCGCGGCGGGGCGCTTACGTCGCGTCTACAAAGCTTTGAGGCAGAGCTGCTGGCCAGTGAAGAGAACCTGCTTGGGCTGATGGCGGTGAACCGCGAGTTGGTCGCTCAAGCCCAAGCGCAGGACGAGTCCGAGCGTGTCGTGCTCGATATGGACTCCACGGAAAGCCCGGTCCACGGTCAGCAGGAAGGCAGCGCTTACAACGGCCATTTCGAGTCCACCTGCTACCACCCGCTGTTGCTGTTCAACCAGCACGGTGATTGTCTGGCGGCGAAGCTGCGAGCGGGTAACGTGTCCAGCGCCGAGGACTGGGACGAACTGCTGCTGCCCGAGATCGAGCGCCAACAGGGAGAAGGCAAGCAAGTGACGTTCCGCGCCGACGCCGCCTTCGCCAAGCCGGAGATCTACGAGGCGTTGGAGGATCGCGGAGTGGACTACGTCATTCGCATCCCAGCAAACAAGAACCTGGAGTTGGAGATCGAAGAGATTCTGTTCCGTCCGCCGGGCAGGCCGAGCCTGAAGCCACTAGTGCGCTACAAGAGCTTCCGCTATCAGGCCGCGAGTTGGTCGAAGCCTCGGCGGGTTGTGGCCAAGGTTGAGCACCACCAAGGCGAGTTGTTTCCTCGCGTCGGGTTCATCGTCACGAGCATGAGCTTGCCCAGTCGGTCGCTGGTGCGCTTCTACAACAAGCGCGGCACGGCCGAGCAATGGATCAAGGAAGGCAAGCAGGCAACCCACTGGACACGGCTGTCCTGTCATCGTTTCCGGGCAAACGAGGTGCGTTTGCAGTTGAGCGTGTTGGCCTACAACCTGGGGAACCTGTGGCGGCGGCTGGGGCTGGCGCAGAGGATCAAGAACTGGTCGCTGACGAGCTTGCAGCATCGGTTGATGAAAACCGGAGGGCGGCTGGTCAAGCATGCCCGCTATTACTGGCTGCTGTTGGCCGAGGGGCATCTCAACCGCAAGCTGTTCGCTGAGATGCTGGGGCGGATCTGGGCGCTGCCTGTGCCAGGCGGGTAACGGGCGACGGCTGCGACGGAGAAGAGACGCTGGGTTGCTGAAGAGGGAACTACTCGGAGCCGTGTCGGCGAAAAGCCCTCCAGCGAGCTGGAACGCGGCGATCGAGCGGCATTCAGCGACCCAAACGGGAGCGAACGGAGCATCGATCGTGAGAGGAAGACGAAGACCTTGCACCCGAGCCGCGGATCGGAGTATCCTGACCATCGCGGGATGGCCAAAACGGAAATTCCAGCTTCACAGTTCGGTCTCGACCTTTTATCTCCGGTAGATGCATACCGCCAGACCGAACGAAGTCTCAAGTACCAGCTGCTTTTCCTCGGTCTGACGTTTGCGGTCATTTGGTTGTTCGAAGTTCTGGGCGGGCTGCGTTTGCACGTAATTCAATACGGCCTGATTGGCGCGGCGATGTGTATTTTTTACCTACTTGAGCTTTCGCTGGCCGAACACCTGGGCTTCCTTGTTGCCTACACTATTGCGGCGGCGGCCGTTGTTGTCCTTGTGGTGTCGTACGGCCTGGCGGTACTGAAGTCCCGAGGCCGTGCGATTCTAGTTGGGGCAGTTCTGGCGGGCTTGTACCTCTGCCTGTACGTGCTGCTACAGATTCAGGACTATGCTCTGTTGATCGGCGCGCTAGGGTTGTTCGGGATCCTGGCTGCGATCATGTACGCCACGCGCCACGTTGAGTGGAACACCCTTCGTGTCGGGACCCCGCGGGGCGGTTGACCCGAGCCTGCACCGATCTCAACTCGCCGAGTTTGCCGGCTGTCTCATGGGCGCCGCGGCATAGCGACGGTGATGGCAGCCTGTCGGATGCGGCTCCTCTTGCTCATCTGTTACTGATCCCGCTGCTTAAGGGGGTCTGTGGAAAACCGGGGACTGTCCTGGGCGCCATGCACGGACGGAGCACTCTATCAATTGACTTGCGAGAGGCGCGGGGACTGTACCCGGTTTTTTCACAGACCCCACGGCGTGCGCCTCGGCATCGCGTCTCCCGGCGCTTCAAATGCGCTCCAGTATAATGGAGTGTCTCGAATCGGATGCCACGGCAACGCTTAATTCGGTCCACAACGGTACTTTGCGTCCGGCGCGACAGCAAGGTCGTGCTGGCGGGCGATGGCCAGGTCACGATGGGATCGGAGATCCTGAAGAGCTCGGCCCGCAAGGTGCGCCGTCTTTTTGACGACAAGATCCTGGCTGGGTTCGCCGGATCGACGGCGGACGCGCTGTCCTTGTTTGCCCGCTTTGAAGATAAGTTGCAGCAGCATCAGGGGAAGCTAAGCCGTTCGGCGGTCGAGTTGGCCCGTGACTGGCGTACGGACAAGATGCTTCGCCACCTCGAGGCGCTCCTGCTAGTGGCCGATACCAACGATACTTTACTGATAAGTGGAAACGGTGACGTCATCGAACCCGATGACCAGGTGGCCGGCGTCGGCTCGGGCGGCCCCTATGCCGTAGCCGCTGCAACCGCTTTGATGCACCACACGCAGCTGGACGCCCGACAAATCGCCGAAGAAGCCATGACGGTTGCCGCCAAGATTTGCGTCTACACCAACGAAAGCGTCTCTTTCGAGGAATTGGGGTAATTCCCCCGATGGTGATTTACCTGCCTGGGCAAACAGCCACCGACACGCCGGCTCTTGACGAGCTCACGCCGCGCGAGATCGTAGGCGAGCTCGACAAGTACGTCGTGGGGCAGAAGGACGCCAAGCGTGCCGTGGCCGTCGCCCTTCGCAACCGCATTCGGCGCCGCAAGCTCGAGCCCGAGATGGCCGAAGAGGTGATGCCGAAAAACATCCTGC
Source organism: Bryobacterales bacterium (assembly GCA_965248205.1). Classification (GTDB taxonomy): domain Bacteria; phylum Acidobacteriota; class Terriglobia; order Bryobacterales; family UBA6623. Next base: position 1,743,414 of record CBDFIS010000006.1, on the reverse strand, counting down.
TGATCGGTCCTACCGGGGTGGGGAAAACCGAGGTGGCACGTCGGCTGGCAAGACTGGCGAACTCCCCCTTCCTCAAAGTCGAGGCCACGAAATTCACCGAGGTCGGCTACGTCGGACGCGACGTCGATTCCATGATCCGGGACTTGGTGGATGTCTCCATCGAAATGGTTCGTGAGGAGAAGCTCGAAACCGTCGCCGAGCGGGCAGAAACCAACGCCGAGGAGCGGATGCTCGATCTCCTCATGCCCCCTCAAGAAGAAGGCGACGAGAGCGTCGAAAAGACCCGCGAGAAGCTGCGAGCGAGTTTGCGGGAAGGCCTCCTCGATGAGCGCATGGTGGAAATCGATGTGCGCGAAAAGAACCTACCGGTTGAAATCGTCACCAGCACCGGCACCGAAGAGATGGACATCAACCTCCGCGACATGCTGCCGGGCTTGTTCGGAGGCAAAACCCGTCGCCGCAAGATGCACGTAGCCGAAGGGTTGGACTATCTCATCCAAGAGGAAGAGCAGAAACTCATCGACATGGACCAGGTGACCCGCCAGGCGCTTGAGCGCGTCGAGCAGTCGAGCATCATCTTCCTCGACGAAATGGATAAGATCGCCGGACGCGAAGCCGGACGCGGACCCGACGTCAGCCGCGAGGGCGTGCAGCGGGACATCCTGCCGATCGTCGAAGGCACGACGGTCAACACCCGCCACGGCATGGTGCGCACCGATCACATCCTCTTTATTGGCGCCGGCGCGTTTCACGTTTCCAAGCCGAGTGACTTGATCCCCGAACTGCAGGGGCGCTTCCCGATCCGTGTGGAGTTGAAATCTCTGACCACGGAGGACTTCATTCGGATCCTGACCGAGCCGAAGAACGCGTTGATCAAGCAGTACACAGCCCTGATGGCGACCGAAGGCATCAAGCTTCGCTTCACCGATGACGCCATTGCCGAAATTGCTTTGTCCGCCTCGCGCGTGAACGAGGGAACCGAGAATATCGGGGCCCGGCGGCTACACACCATCATGGAAAAACTGCTGGACGAAATCTCCTTCGAAGGGCCCGATCTCAAGAAGAAGAACGTAAAGATTGACGCCGCCTACGTCAGCGACCGGCTGGCGGATATCATCAAGGACCAGGATCTCAGCAGATACATTCTTTAGCAGGTTGCTGAAAACTCGGTCCGCCTCGGTACCGAGCATCTGACCGTCGTTGGCTCTCGAGATCTCATCGCAACCGTCAAGCTGGGCAGGCAAGAATGCCTCTCCCACCGCGTTTCTCAGCAGCACTCTAGGAGCAATACTCGTCACTTAGCGTGCTTCAGCCCCCGAAGGGGGCGTAGGATAGTAGCCCACCGTGGAGCCGCTAGGCGAAACGGTGGGTTCGGTATGCACGAGCGAACAAGCCCCGGAGGGGCGCAGGAAAATACTTGTCAAGATACAGGGTCTGCCCTACAGCTCCAGCCCGGGCTACTATCCTGCTGCGCTTCCCGGGATCGCTTGTCCTATCTGACGAGTATTGGGGCTAGGCGAACCGTGGACCCAGATCGCTTCTTAACCCTCGGGCCGCTCGCATCTTCTTTGGACGCTACCAAAGCGAAAGACACAAGAGCGAGCTCTTCGGGGCTTAACGGCCCGGCTGCTCACCTGCTGACATGCGCCCTGTTCCTACTTGGCTGCGGCTCGGTTGGCCCTCCGCTGCCTCCGCTGCTGAACATCCCTGAGCGGAGCGACGATCTTAGTGCCCGCCAGACGCCGGAAGGGATCGTGCTCGAATGGACTTGGCCGGCCCTGACGACCGAAGGGATGCCGCTACGCAACCTGTCGGAGTTCGCCGTTCACAGGCTAGAGATCGGCAGACCGAGCCAAGTCCCACCACGAGGACACTTCGAGCGCAACAGTACACGGGTTGCTTCCTTGGAGGACGCCGCCTTAGAGCCATTTGGTCCCGGCGAGAAGGTTCGGATTGTCCTCCCAGCGCAGTCGCTTGTCGGCAAAACGTTCGCCTACGGCGTGCGCGGATCGAGTCGCCGAGGGCGGACATCGGACTTCTCCGAGCTGGTCGTCATCCACGTTGTCGAACCCCCGGGCCCGCCCGGCGCGCCGGTCGTTGCCGTCGGTCAAGATGCGATCGCAATCGAGTGGCAGGCCGCCGAGCGAGCGAGTGCCTATCGCGTCTTCCGCAGTGCCGAATCGGGCGGGCCTTTCGACGAGATTGGACGAACCCAAAAAACAACTCTTCACGATCCCCATTTTCAATGGAAGAAACGTTACTACTATCGCGTTCGCAGCTTCGGTCAAAGCGCGACTGGCGAAGTGGAGGGCCCCGACTCCTCCACCGGCGATGTATTCACCCAAGACACGTTTCCACCTCAGCCGCCCATCGAGTTGCGGACGGTGGTGACGCAGCACAGCGTGGAACTTTCCTGGCAGCCAAACCCTGAGGAGGACTTCGCGGGCTATCGAGTGTGGCGCGCGGGGGCTTCTGGGGAAGCGGTCGCCCTGAACGACGAGTTGCTCAAGTCCCCCACTTACAGCGATCGGACTATCGAACTCGGTCAATCCTATCGCTACGCAATCTCGGCCCTAGATCCGGACGGGAACGAGAGTGAGCGTTCTGAACCCGTTCCGGTCAGCTTGCGGTGATCGTTCCCCACAGGAGCAAGCTGCCTCGGGGCGGCTCCAAAGCTAAGTGCATCATTTCGCGAATGCAGTTGCGTATCAATCAGCTTGGCGGAGTATTGCGGCCCACCAGCTCCGGTGCAATGAAGGGCGTCCCTACCTTTGAATGCGAGATGCCCAAGTAGTTGTACGGGGGGACAGTTGCAGTGCCCCGCCTCAGACCACTAAGATGCCGCCACAAGTGAGCTGAAAACAATCCGCCCAAGACAATCCCCTATGTCGGAAGTAGTCGGAAGTGATTGCTCATCACGGGACCACTTGATGGGTCCACGAGTTGCGCTGAAGATCGGCTCGCGGCACCCCTCGTACCCCAGTCCAGTGGGGTGGGCTCAAGCGTCAGTTGAACGGTGGCGCTGGATCTGATTTCGACCGCTTCCGCTTCGCGCGTTTCAGGGGCAACGGTTAGGAATCAAGTGCGATCTCGACACCCGCAACTACGCCGCCGGCTGGTACTCTCGCGCCGAGCGAAGGCTCCGCTGGTAGGGCAAACTAGTCCGGTCGAGGCCACCGCGTCTTGAGAGGCTTCGTGCACCTAAAGCCTACGTCAATATACATCGTTCCCACCCGCGCTTCGGTTCCCGATGGCTTAAAGCGCCACTGCGAGACAGCCTCGATGGCCGCTTCCTCCAGCCCGTAGCCCAGTGTTGGGTGAAATGTCCCGCGCCACCACCCCGCTACCGGTTCGACCTTGGCTGGGGTCCCTTCGTTATCAATCTCTATCAACAGGGAAACGACCCCACGGACTCCATTCTGCCGCGCCTCCGCCGTGCACTGGGCTTCAACTTCTTTCACAAGGCGGGTGTCTCTGGTGTGAGCTTGAAGACCAGCTGTAAGGAGAAGTGACGCCAGGGACGTCAAAACGATCGTTCGGAACATGAAGAACCTCCGAGCCCATTGTCACACAGAATCCTAGGCTCAAAGGGATTCCCGTCGAGAACCGGCCAAAGATCTGAAGGCCTCGCCCAGCGCTGCTCCAACAACCGACTTCCGAGAAGTCTGGAACGCGGAAGTCTGTCTACCAAGCCCATCAGTACGGCCACGATTCATCGCGCCCGAGGTCGGCCACCTTTCGCAACCGGATTTGTGAAACGACGCACGTGGCTAGGCTAGTGAGCCAGACGCGAGTAGATGCCGCTGCGGGCACAACATTGCCACGGACAACGTCAGTTCCGCCAAGAAACCGTTCCAGGTGCTGATTGATTTGAGCTTTCTTGTCGATATAGGAGGTAACCGAGCCGCAGCAGGCCCCGCCTTGATGTCTTCACCGGCGTGGTGTTGGCGCCGAAAATGCCGCCGAATCCTGTTCCACCAGGTAGGCTCCCGTATAATGGGAGTGATTTGCTCACCCAGCTCGACGCAGGGCGCTCCCAAGGGGTGCTCGCTCGAGGTAGGGTGGACCAAAACCCCGACCGATCGAGAGCCATCGACCTGTCGAGCGCCAGTGATGGCATGAAAGGAGGACCAGTCGCATGAAATTTTTTGTCGATACTGCGAACTTAGACCAGATCCGCCAAGCCGCGTCCTACGGCATCCTTGATGGAGTAACCACAAACCCCTCCCTGATCGCGAAAGAAGGAAATTCCCAATACGATCAGATCCGGGCGATTTGCGAGATCGTCGACGGCGATATCAGCGCCGAGGTGGTCTCGGTCGAAGCCGACGAGATGGTTCGAGAAGGTCGCGATTTGGCTGCGATCCACCAAAACGTTGTCGTCAAATGCCCGCTCATCCGAGAAGGGATTAAGGCGACGAAGGCCCTCTCCTCCGAAGGCATCCGGGTCAACGTGACGCTGTGCTTCAGCGCTACTCAGGCGCTCATAGCGGCCAAGGCCGGCGCCTACTTTATTAGTCCGTTTCTTGGACGGCTGGACGACATCGCGACCGAGGGCATGGACTTGATCCGAGACATCGTGGCCATCTACAAAAACTACGGTTTCTCGACCCAAGTGCTGGCGGCCTCGCTGCGCAGCCCGCTGCACGTCAAGGAAGCCGCCCTAGCGGGCGCACACATCGGGACGCTGCCGGTCAAGGTGCTAGACCAACTCTTCAATCACCCGCTGACAGACATCGGTCTCGAAAAATTCCTGGCCGACCACCGTGCATCATTGCAGGAAGTTCCTGTCGGCTGACGCTGGCGAAGGTTGGTCCTGAGTTAATACTGCCGAGCTAGAAGGCTCGCTTAGGCTGCCGCCGCGACAGCGGCCTCCTTCCCTCCGCTACAGCCTCAAAAAGTTCCGCAGCAGGTTCTTGCCGGTGTCGGTGAGGATCGATTCGGGATGGAACTGTACCCCTTCGACCTTGTACTTCTTGTGCCGCAGGCCCATGATGATGCCATCGGATGTCGTGGCACTGACTTCGAGCTCATCGGGGAGCGATTCACGCTCGACGACTAGCGAGTGGTAGCGGGTGGCGGTGAAATCCTGAGGAAGATTCTTGAAAACGGTTTTCCGGTCATGGTGGATCCGGCTTGTCTTGCCGTGCATGAGGTAGGGGGCCCGCAAGACCTTGCCGCCAAACGCTTCGCCGATCGCTTGATGTCCCAAACAGACCCCGAGAATCGGCACTTTACCCGCCATCTTCTTGATCAGCGGCACGGAGATGCCTGCCTCTCTCGGCGTGCAGGGTCCAGGCGAAATCACCACGCGGTCGGGCTTCATGCGATCAATCCGGCTGACCGTAATCCGGTCGTTGCGATGCACCTCGATCTCGGCGCCCAGCTCACCCAGATGTTGAACCAAGTTGTAGGTAAACGAATCGTAGTTGTCGAGAACGAGTAGCATCGTCGCAGGCAGGAGGCAACAGGGAAACCGCGTCCGCCGAGGCCGCTATCTTCTACCACTATACCGGCCTGGGGCTCTTGCGCTAGGCCACCGGCTGATCGCGTGTCGGACCGTTAAGGTAGGTCCGCCGAGATTGAACCAGCGACTCGGTCCGTGAAACTTGAAGGGTAGGCTACCGGGCGAAGTACAGTGTCACCGCGCGGTCAATATTCTCCTGGTCGAAGATCGGAGCGCGGTTTTCGTACTCAGCGATGTGGCCGAGAATCTCGACGATGTCACGCGGATAGCAGGCCCGCAGGACCGCTGACCGGCCTCTTTCGATACATTGCCGGCGAGAATACTCAGAAGCCTCGCGCGTCCACTCAACTTTCGCGCCCTCACACACTCGCTTCATGATGGAGTCGAAGATCTCAGGGGAGATCACGTCTATCTTGATCTTGTTTTGAATACGACGCAGGAACGCCTCGTCGGCCAACTGGCGCGGATCGAGGTTCGTAGAGAAGACCACCATCGTCTCGAAGGGGACCGGAAACGTCATCCCGGTTCGAAGCGATAGAAAGTCGATACGGCGGTCGAGAGGGACGACCCAGCGGTTGAGCAGGTCGCGAGGATTGATCATCTGCCGGCCGAAGTCGTCGATGATGAACATCCCGTTGTTTGCCTTCATTTGTAGCGGAGCCGTGTAGTAACCCAACGTCTCTTCGTATTGGAGCTCGAGCATTTCCTTGACCATCTCACCGCCGACGGCGATGCAAGGACGCTCGCATCGAATCCACCGCTGGTCTGCATCATCCTCGGGCGGTAGGGGACTGTGCACCACGGTGTCGTAGATGTTGACGATGTGTCCCTGTACCTCGAGGGCGTAAGGTACGTACACGTTGTCTTGAAACACCCGCACCAGCCTCTCGGCGATGCACGTTTTTCCGTTTCCCGTGGATCCGTAGAGGAAGATCTGGGAATTCGACACGATGGCGGGTCCGAGCTGGTCGAGCATCGAGTCTTCCATCACCAAGTCGTGGAAAACCTCGCGCAGTCGGGACCGAGAGACCTTTTGCCGCATCGCTTGCTGCCGTACGGCTTCCGAGTAGGCCTTCAACGAGACCGGTGCGGGGCCCACGTACTGGCTGATCTGGTATCGATCGGTAGCAAGCTGTCGTCCGGAAGCCGATAGCATAAACTCATAGTCGTTGCCGACCATGCCCTTCACCTCGACGTACTGCTCCTTGCGCAGGTGGCTGAAAATCGCGCCCGCCAGAGGAACACTTATCTTCATTCGGTCGGCGAGTCGATTCAGCGTCGTGACACCCTCGAGCAGCGTCGTTTTGATCATGATGTCGACGAGGATGTTGTGCGGGACGCCCAGCTCCTCAAGCGTCTTGGGCACGGCAGGGAAAAAGCGGCCTCCGGCTTCCTGGGCCGCCGGTGAGGTGAAAGCTAAAGTGCTCATTTGCAAATCATTCTACCAGGTCGCCCATTTCTTGAGCCATTGGGTTTTCCCGCTGAGATTTGGCCTCAAAGACACGCAGAACTCGGAGACCGGCGACAACTCGCGGAAATAGCTCTAACTTGCCCAGGCACTGTGACTTATCGGTCCACCGACACGCTAGAATGAGGACTTTCGTAGGTTGGATATGGTAGTTTCCCAAAGCGAGCTGCTCGCACGACGACAGAATTGGCGCAAGCAGAGCCGCAAAGTGGTCTTCACCAACGGGTGCTTTGACTTGATTCATCCCGGACATGTTCGACTCCTCGAAACCGCCCGTGCCAAAGGGGATGTTCTCGTGGTTGCGATCAACAGCGACGATAGCGTCAGGCGACTCAAGGGACCGAAGAGACCTATCTTGCCGCAAACAGATCGGGCCGAGATCCTAGCGGCCATGGCCGCCGTAGACGCCGTGACGATTTTCTCCGAGGATACGCCATGCCCCCTGCTTGAGCGACTGTTGCCGGACGTGCTGGTCAAAGGGGCCGACTGGTCTCACTGGATCGCCGGTCGTGAGATCGTGGAGGCGAGCGGCGGAGAGGTAGTCGCGATTCCTTTCGAGGAGCACTATTCGACTACCGATCTGGTAGAGACCATCCGGGAACAAAACTCTTGATTCCGCCCGGACTTCGTGACTTGGTCGGGGGACTGGAACGTCACCCGGCGTTTCAAGACCTCGTGCGGATCTTGGGGCGGCCAGGGCCCGAAAAACTACAGTTGTCGGGATTGAGTACGACGGGTCTCGCCCTGCACGCCGCCCTGCTTCATATCCACACGGAAAGAACCGTAGCGCTCGTCGTTGGATCGAGTGCGGTCGCTGAGATTCTGGCCGAGACGGCCGCGGCGTTCTTTGAGCTACTGGAGGTGTCTGAGCACCGAGTTGCTCCCTTCGTCCTTCCGGCCCACGATGTCACGCCTTACGACGGTCTCTCGCCGCATCCCGACATCAGCGAAAAGCGGGGCATAGGGCTTTGGCGCATGGCGGATCAACAGGCCTCGTTGGTCGTTGTGCCCGTTGCATCGGCCCTTCTACAAACGGCCTCCGCGGATTTTCTCCGCAACCTCTGCTGGAAGATTGAAGTCGGCGACGAATTCGATCTTGGCGACCTGGAAACAGGGCTCGAGTCGGTGAGTTTCGTCCGCCACGAGCCGGTTGAGATGGTCGGCCAGTTTTCTCTCCGCGGAGGGATCATCGACGTCTATTCGCCTGAGGCGTCTTACCCGGTCAGGCTGGAAATGTTCGGCGATCAACTGGAATCGATCCGACACTTCGACCCGGGCACACAGAAGTCGATCCAGAGCATCGAACAGACGCTCATCCTTCCGCTTACGGAGTATCCGCTCTCAGTCGACCCCCGGGCGGAGATCAGTGGCGGCGACGACGGGTCAGTGGAAGGACCAAGCGACGACCCGATCCTTCCTGTTGGGTGGGAATTCCATCCTGAAGCGGCCGCGCCTCGGTCCACAGCCCTGTGGCAGTTGCTCGATCGGCCTCTCATTATTTGGAGCGACAGTGCGTCGTTGGAGGCCGAAACCGAAAAGCTCCAGGACCGGCTGAAAGCTGCCTTCGAACGGTCCGAGGATGCCGTTCCACCCCCGGAAACCTTCTACTTGTCCCTCGAGCGGCTCAGGGAGCTGGCCTCAGACTTTCACCAAATCGAAGCCGAGCGACTCGGAGATGATTCCAGTTCACAGTCGTTTCACATCTCGACCCAACCGACTCCTCGCTTCCGCGGCAACATAGCTCACTGCATGAGAGAGCTGCAAGCCCGGGTGAAGGACGGGTCCCGGGTCTTGGTGGTCGTCCCCTCCTTGGGTGACGTTGAGCGACTGGCTGACGTCTTGAACGAATACGGGATCACGTACCAGCTAGGTCTTAGAGATCCCTCCAAAGCCGGAATACCCTATCTCGAAGAAAAAGCCTACCTGGCGGGCCCGGTGTCTCAGACCGTGCTGGCACAAGCTTCCATTCGCGAAGGGGCGGTTTTTACTGATTCTCGCGTCGTCATCTATGGTGCTGAGGACATCTTTAGCCCCTCCACGATCGTAGCTCGCCCCCCGCGACGAAAGTCTGTCGTTTCCACGTTTCTCGCCGACCTAGAGGATCTCAAGCCCGGCGATCTCGTCGTCCACAACGAGCATGGAATCGGGCGCTACCTGGAACAGAAGCAAATAGAACACGGTTCCCGGCAAGAAGATTTCATGCTCATCGAATACGCTGATCGGGCGAAACTCTACGTTCCCTTGGCAAGGCTAGACCTTATCCAGAGGCACCACGGGGCGGGAGGCCGCACCCCACCGCTCGACCGCATGGGCGGGCAGACCTGGAGCCGCACCAAGTCTCGAGTCAAAGCGCGTTTGGTGGATATGGCCGACGAGCTCGTGAAACTTTACGCGGAGCGCAAGCTCAAAACCGGCTTTGCCTTCTCGACGGACAGCAATTGGCAGCGTGAGTTCGAAGACGCGTTTGAGTTCGCCGAGACTCCCGATCAATTGCATGCGGTCCGTGACATCAAGAAGGACATGGAATCTCCCGAGACGATGGACCGGCTGGTCTGTGGCGACGTGGGCTTCGGGAAAACAGAGGTGGCCATGCGAGCCGCCTTCAAGGCCCTGGCGGACGGCAAACAGGTAGCTCTCCTCTCTCCGACTACGGTGCTGGCGTTCCAACACTACGAAACCTTTCGTCAGCGGTTCTCTCCATTCCCGGCGGAGGTGGAGATGCTGTCGCGATTCCGAACGGCACGCCGGCAAAAGGAGATCATCGAACGCCTCGCAGCCGGCAAGGTGGACGTTACCATCGGTACCCACCGGTTGCTGTCTAAAGACGTGGTCTTCAACGACCTCGGGCTGCTCATCGTTGACGAAGAGCAGCGCTTCGGAGTGCGGCACAAAGAGCGCCTCAAGCAGCTCAAAAAGAACGTGGACGTGCTTACGCTGACTGCGACGCCGATCCCCAGAACATTGCATATGTCGTTTGTCGGCCTACGTGACATCTCAATCATTCAGACTCCCCCGAAAGATCGGCTGGCGATCCAAACGGTTGTGGCTCCATCTTCCGATCGAATCGTACGGGCGGCGATCGAACAGGAGATAGAGCGGGGAGGCCAGGTCTACTTCGTCCACAATCGAGTCGAAACCATCTGGGCAGTGGCCTCGCACCTACAAGAGCTCGTCCCGCGAGCCCGGCTCGGGGTAGGTCATGGACAGATGCCGGCTAGGGATCTCGAGGACGTGATGCTGAAATTCATGGGCCACGAATACGATGTACTGGTGTCGACTACGATCGTGGAAAACGGGCTCGACATCCCCCTCGCCAACACCATGCTGATCGATCGAGCAGATCGCTATGGATTGGCGGAGCTCTACCAGTTGCGTGGTCGGGTAGGCAGGTCCGACCGGAGGGCCTACGCCTATATGCTGGTCGACGATCTGGCCGAGCTATCCGAAGATGCCCGAAAGCGGCTTGCGGCGCTCAAAGAATTCAGTGAACTAGGCTCTGGGTTCAAGATCGCCGCACTCGATCTGGAGCTCCGGGGCGCAGGCAACTTGCTGGGCGCCGAGCAGCACGGCCATATCGGGGCGGTGGGTTTTGAAACCTACTGCCGGATTCTTGACGAAGCTGTCGCTGAGCTGCAAGGCGAGAAGAGGGAAGCGCCGCGACGCGCCACGATTAAGCTCCAGCTGGACGTTCACATCCCCACCGACTACATTGCCGACGAAGCGCAGCGGCTACAGGCCTACAAACATTTGGCGCAGATAAGCAGCTCGGAGGATCAAGAACGGGTCGAAGGCGAATTGCGCGACCGATACGGGCCCCCACCCGAACCGGTTCGGAACTTGATGGATTACGCCTTGATCAAGAGCCAAGCCGAGCAGATGAGGATCGAGCGAATCGAGCGCCGGGGCCGACGGTTGACCCTGCATTTCCTTGACGACTCGGCGATCGACCCACAGCACTTGGCGGACTTCGTCCGTTCGACACCCGAAGTGTCGTTCTCACCAGACGGCGAACTTTCGTGGGCGCTTTCGGACGAGCCGGGACCGAAATGGCTCTCGGCCACGAAGAGCCTGCTTGACCGCCTGGCAGCCGCCTAACCCGCTTTTCTCACGAAGGTTCGGATGGCCCGCGTTGAACGAACGTTATGTGTAGGGGCGGACCGCCGCGTCCGCCCATGCGTGAGATTCACACCGCGTCGCGCGGGAGCGAAAAATGGGGACTGCCACCTATTCGCCTCCCGTCATGACCCTCGAAACAAAGCACTTGGCCTGGGGCGAATTGGCTGGCTGTACCAGATTTTTCGCGACCTTTACTTTCACCACGGGCTGTCAAGCGATTCGGCGCTGTCACCGCCACAGGGGGCTTGGATGATGTGTGAGCAGCCGGGAGGGTATGCACGAGCAGGAAACAGAGCCTGGAACGCCAGTGACAGGCCAAATCCCCCTAACGAGGGTTTGGATCGCGCGGCGTTGAACCGCTAGCACAAACAAGAGGGTTTGCCCCTACCGGGGTTCGCCTACTGGGCTCGACTGGATTGGTAGGGACCGGCACTCCTGCCGGTCCTTCGCCACGAAGCAGCGACTTCTCGGCTTTCGGCAGGGCTTAGATGACCGTAACAAGTTGCACAACATACTGGGGATGGTTGTTTCGCCGAGACTTGCGGCCGCTGGCCAACCCCTAACACCCATGACTGTTGACTACCTGCGCGCCTAGGCGTATCCTTGGCCCTGAGAGGCCAAAAGGTGGCCGAATTAGTTCAAAAAACCGCGCCTGATTCGGGGGCAACCGCATCGGAATCAACAACCGTCCCAACGGCCGCCGGCGCTCCCGATAGACGACGGCTGGGTTGGCTCTGGGCGGCGGCGGTTCTCTTTGCAGTCTCGACCTTCTTTGCCTTCACCCAACCGCCCCGCCCGAACCTGCTGCGAGCAAGCGCCGCCTTCCCCAGCCTCGACTGGTGGATGCACCCCATCGAGCGCAACGCCATGTGGCGTCTGGACCGGGTGACGACCGAGATGGTTGGGGTGTTTGCCCTGCCGGATGGCCGCCACGCCTGGGCGGTGGGACGGAACGGCACGATCCTGGCCACGGCCGACGGCGGAGCGAGTTGGGCGCCGCAAACCTCCAAAACCACCCAGAGCCTCCTGTCCGTGGCGTTTGTCGATCAGCAGCGCGGCTGGGCGGTGGGACTCAACGGCACGATCCTGGCCACTTCGGACGGCGGGGCGAGCTGGGGGCGGCAGACCTCGAACACCACCGAATGGCTCGAGTCCGTGGCGTTTGTCGATCCGCAGCGTGGCTGGGCGGTGGGATGGAGGGGCACCCTCCTGGCTACGACCGACGGCGGGGCGAATTGGGCGCCGCAGACCTCCCACACCACCAATCGCCTCCAGTCCGTGGCGTTTGTCGATCAGCAGAGCGGCTGGGCGGTGGGACAGAGAGGCACGATCCTGGCCACGGCCGACGGTGGGGCGAGCTGGGACCTGCAGACCTCCCACACCACCGAATGGCTCTACTCCGTGGCGTTTGTCGATCAGCAGCGTGGCTGGGCGGTGGGACGGAGAGGCACGATCCTGGCCACGGCCGACGGCGGGGCGAGCTGGGAGCCGCAGACGTCCAACACCGCCGAGTACCTCTCCTCCGTGGGGTTTGTCGATCAGCAACGCGGCTGGGCGGTGGGCGAGAACGGCACGATCCTGACCACAGCCGACGGCGGCGTGACCTGGGCCAACCCGCGGCTACCCTATGACAAGTGGCCCGCGCCCTGGTACTACCTGACGTTGCTGGGCATCGGCCTGCTCATCCGCGAGTCGCTGCGCAAACCGGGACCCATCGAACAACCGACCAAGTCCGTCGAAGATCGTCTGCTCTCCGACCGCCCGCTTGAATCCCCTGGCCAGGATGTCCTCGATCTTCAAGGCATTGCACTGAGCCTGTCGCGCTTCCTGCGAAACGAGAACACCCAGCCTCCCCTGACGATCGCCATAACCGGTGAGTGGGGCTCCGGAAAAAGCTCCTTGATGAACCTGCTCCAGCGCGACCTGGACCGTTGGGGCTTTCGGCCAGTTTGGTTCAACGCCTGGCATCACCAGAAGGAAGAGTATCTTCTTCCCTCGCTGTTGCAGAGCATCCGGGCTCAGGCCGCACCCTCACTGTGGCGTCCGGAGGGCTGGGGATTCCGTCTGCGTCTCTTGTCCTTGCGAGGCTGGCGGCATTGGGTGCCCAGCGCTCTCGCGGCGGGTGTTTTTTCTGCTTCTTTGGCTGCGTTCATCGTCCAAGGCGGACCTTCTAACCTACCGGGAAGTCTCGCCGAGGTCTCAGCGCTGTTGAAGAGCCTCTACGATGTCCACATCCCGAAGCTCGCCACCACGCTAACGGTCATCCTGAGTTCGATCGCTCTGCTGACGATGTTGACCAAAGCGCTCAAGGCTTTCGGCGTGAATCCGGCCCGGCTCTTGGCAACCGAGTCCGCCACGGCAAGCAGCCGCGACCTCAATGCCAAGACCCACTTCCGCAGGAGGTTCGCTGCCGAGTTCAAAGACGTCACCGAGGCACTCGGTCCCCGGCGGATGTTGATCTTCATCGACGACCTCGACCGCTGCCAGCCGGAAAACGTACTCGATGTCCTTGAAGGTGTCAACTTCCTGGTGTCTTCGGGCGACTGCTACGTGGTGATGGGGCTCTCCCGAAACCAAGTGGAGGCCTGTGTCGGCTTGGGCTTCAAAGAAATCGCCGGAGAGATGGAAGCTTTTGAAGGCAAGGCCCCTGGCGACTCCGATGGTTCGGAAACCGCACGGCAGCGCAGAATTGAATACGCCCGTCAGTATCTCCGCAAGCTGATCAACATCGAAATCCCGGTCCCGAAGGTCTCGGGGCAGCAAGCACAGCAACTCTTAACTGGGGGTCAGGCCGCGGCCGGCGAGCAGGCCACCCACCTCCTAAGTTGGAAGATTGCGAACCGCGCATGGGCCGCGCTTAAGCCGGCGCTGCCCGTTACGGCTCTTGCGCTGGTGACGGCGGGACCTTTCTACTTCGTGCAATGGTGGCTTGAGCAATCAAAGCGGCCGCCGGCTGTGCCGATCGTCGTCGCCCGCGGGACAGGCGGCGGGGACTCAGGTTCCGCTACACCTGGGCTAGCGGCTCCCGGCCGGACGGCCCCGGGGAGTCCGAGCACTGAGGAAGAACAGACGTCCGACGTTGTTTTCATCCCCGGCCAAAGACCCACGGGCAAGCCCTTGGCGCTGATTCTGCTTCCGGCGCTGCCTGTGTTCTTGGTGGCTGGCTGGTGGGCTTTCAGTCAACGCCCCGAACTCATCGTCAAAGACTCACCCGATTTCCAAAAGGCCCTGGAAATCTGGCGTACCGTCATCCACTCCAAAGCCGCAACCCCGAGAGACCTGAAGAGATTCTTGAACCGCTTGAGATATCTAGCCATGCGCCAGCGGCTCCAAGAGCCGACACCGACCTACGGCGAGAAGGTGCTGGAAAAGCTCGCCTCGGTGTTGGGAAAACGTACGACAAACACCCCAAACGAGGACCCTCGAAACACCCTTCCCGAATCGCAACTCGTGGCCCTGGCCGCGTTGGATGCATCCGGTTTGGTAGAAAGCGAAAACGATTTTCAGAAAGCGTTGACCGAAGAGCTAAGCAGGGCTGACGAGGTGTGGCCCGACCCACTCACGGTCTTCGTGAAAGCCCTTGAGCGCCACAAAGCCGCCTTCGAAGAGAAATCCGGTGCCCTATCGCTGGACCACCGGACCGCCTATCTCCACCTTGCAGCGGGGATCCACGTTGACTAGCGAGCGGTTTGTAGCGAAGGGCTGGGCCGTCGTTTGGCCCAGACCTGCGGACTTTTCTTCACCAACCAATAGCGGAACAATTCCCGCTTTGGGGTGTCACCTAATCGAAGCGCAGATGGCTGTCAGTGCCTACTCGCGTTCGCGGCCCCAATTCGTCCATCCGAAGGCCGTACGAGATCAGGAAACAGAGCCTGGAACGCCAGTGACAGGCCAAATCCCCCCCCCCCACGAGTCCGGTAGTCCAGTAGCGCAAGGCTCGGCGGTCGTTTTGCCGAGACTTGCGGCCGTTGGCCTCTGGATCCGCTTCTTGCGCCAGGGGCTGGAATCTGTACGGTCCCGATCCGCCCGCCGAGCGCGGCGTGTGCGCTTACGAGCGTATGGAAAACGAACGACAGTCCAGACTTGGCTCGCGGTATCCCGATTTGGGGGCCGTGTGCTGGGCGGAGCAGCTATCTGGTGAACATTCGGCGCTCCAAAGTGCGGGACGGGTCAAGGGACTTCGCCTTGCGGAGATACTCTCGTGCGGACTTTTTATGTATCTTGGCTGCCTGAGTATAGTCTTGGGCTGCTGAGGTTTCACCTTTCGAGCGCGCGTCCGCGGCGTTTACCAGGGCCAAAGTTGCTTCCGCTTCTTTCTGCTCGGCTTGTGCGACTTGCTCTGTGTAGACGTCTCTTTCGCGCTTTGCCTGTTCGATCCGTTCCGTATTCTGCTTAACCAGCATTTTGCTGGACTCACTCACGCTGACCAGTAGTGAACTGACAAGCTCGTCGTCTCCAGAAAGGTGGACTACCTCCGATAGATATTTCGCCAGCTCTCTCGCCCCCTTAGGATCCCTTTGAAACTTGATTTTGACGACTCGCTTGGCGAGGTCCGCCGCGCGATCTGGGTCGATCTCATCCAGAATCTCGAGCGCTGTAATGTATAACCGCGCCTCCTTGTGGATCTGCCTGTCCGACTCCGATTCGGCTATGTCCAGAATCAGCCTCTCGGCGATCTTCGCCACCATACCTCGCTTTTCCTCGTCCACTGAACGGTTCAAAGCGATGAGGGCAACATCCCGCCGCGCTCCCTCGGTCGTGAGATCTTCAATCAGAGTCTGTACCAAGTTGCCGGTTTCGAGTGACTGCTTCACCGAATCCGCACCGGTCTTTAAAACAACGCCGATCCCGACAAGCACAACCCCGGCAAACACTCTCCCGAGGACATCCATCTTGTCCCAAAAATCCTTGCGCGGCCTCGCGCGCTCCCCGGGACCTCCCTCGCCGTGATCTTGATCCTCAAACCGATTGCTCATGCCGCCACCTCCGTAAGGAAGGTTCCCGTTTACTTGCAAACCCAGGTTTGTTGTCTAAATATACGCCATCGAACTCATAACTGGAAACCGACCGGAACCGGAAACCGGGACAGCCTCAGTTAATTAACACCAGTGCTGTCCGGGGAAAGTCGCGCCATCGGACGGTAAGTCTCGACCGTTCAATGTCTTATGGCCTGTTTTGCCCGGGAACGATTTGAAATCCCGAGGCCGCAAATGGTCGCCTGAACGGAGCATCCGGACGCGGCACAATGAGGGATGAACCTTGGCCGTACGGTTTTCTCCCAACTGATCGAGCACCTACCGAGCAAAGAGTTTCAGAAATGTGTATCGCGCTACCGCGGCGATTCCTATCTGAAAAGTTTCTCCTGCTGGGATCAGTTTCTTGCGATGGCATTCGCCCAGCTGACCTATCGGGCAAGCCTCCGCGACATCGAGACGTGCCTGCGTTCGATGCACGGCAAACTCTACCACATGGGATTCCGCGGCAGGGTAGCGCGCTCGACACTGGCCGACGCGAACGAGTCGCGCGACTGGCGGATCTACGCGGACTTCGCGCAGGTCTTGATTGGCATGGCACGGCCGTTATATGCCCACGACCCGATCGGTGTGGACTTGGACCAGACTCTGTACGCTCTCGACTCGACAACAATCGACCTCTGCCTGTCGCTGTTTCCGTGGGCGAGATTCCGCAAGCAAAAAGCCGCCGTGAAGATGCACACGCTGCTGGATCTGCACGGCAATATTCCCACGTTCATCCGCATTACTGGAGGCAAAGTGCACGACATCAACATCCTCGACGAGATCGGCCCGGAGGCCGGCGCGTTCTACGTCATGGATCGGGCCTACGTCGATTTCGAACGCCTCTTCGTGTTCACTCTCTGCTCGTCGTTCTTCGTCGTGCGAACCAAGAAGAACATCTTGCTCCAACGGCGCTACTCGCATCCCGTCGACAAATCCACGGGCTTGCGCTCGGATCAGACCGTCATACTGGCTGCCATCGAATCGGCCCAAGCCTATCCCGACCCGTTGCGGAGGGTCAGTTACTTCGACGCCCGGACGAACAAGCGGCTGAAGTTTCTGACCAACAACTTCGCGCTCCCGGCGCTGACCATCGCCCACATCTACAAGTCGCGTTGGCAGATTGAGTTGTTCTTCAAGTGGATCAAGCAACATCTGCGAATCAACTCGTTTTACGGCACCAGCGAGAACGCCGTCAAGACGCAGATCTGGATCGCTGTCTCGATTTACGTGCTCATCGCCATCGTCCGGAAACGCCTCGGGCTGGAAGCGAGTCTTTACCAGATTCTACAGATTCTCAGCGTTACGCAATTCGAAAAAATGCCCCTTTTACAGGCACTCCAGCCATCCGACTCCCCAAACGAATCCCCCTATGACCCCAACCAATTGATTCTATTCGACTTTTAACCGGACAGCAGTGAATTAACACCATGGGCCGCGGGCCTCTTTCCAGGCCCGCACTACACACCGCTGGCAACATTCCATTTAATGCTGGCCCGGGGCGCTAGCCCCGGCTGGTCGCGCCCTAGTCCGTTCCTTTCGGCGTTCGACCGCCCCCGGCGGCCGAACGGAGCTTGGGGTGGGGCAAGAAATCGGCCGGGCCAACGGCCGATCCCCCTCTCCCGTGCTCCATTTATTCGCTAGGCGGCGTTTTCCTTGCGCTAGGACACGATTTTGGCACGTAAAACCCGTCCTCTAGGACGCTCTCGACCACTCCTGCGAAACGCGGTCACAGACTTTTTCGATTTTTTCTCCTCGCCATCTCAACGGCTTAGGCCACTGGGGCCCTTTTAACCCTCGATCCGTCCCGTATTCTGGTACGGGGCCCAGAAACCGCATTCTGGGAGGGACGACCCTGGTATTGTTGCCACTTTCTGCCACCGGCATTTCTCCGGGCTCCGGGGAACGCTGTTATGTCTCACAATTCAGAAGAATTAACCATCAGGCGGGACATCCCCATCGCCGCCCCGCTTAGCCTGCCAAACCGCCGCCAGGTCACGAAAATCGCCCGCTAGCCCACCCCTAAGCAGCCCGCGGTACAAGTCGTGCGAGAGCGAAAAAATGGGGACTGCCACCAATTCGCCTCCCGTCATGACCCTCGAAACAAAGCACTTGGCCTGAGGCGCATTGGCTGGCTGTACCCGATTTTTCGCCACCTTTACTTTCACTCACGGGCTGCTAGGCCATCTTTTGACCCCGCCCGGCGGCTTTTTCTTGCCCAATACGGGGTCAAGTCGGTCTCGGAGGCATTGTGATTCTTGGCCAGACCCGTAGCGCGCTGTTGGGGTGTCGTTCGGCCCGCGCGTGCGGCTGTCTTCAGCCGGTTGCACGGGGGTAAGAATCGCGAAAGGAGGCCGGCGTCGAGCACCGGAAAGAGCCGTGCCCGTCAGGGCGCGGGCCCGCCGCATGGGCAGGGTTCCGGCTCGGCTCGAAGCCAATCGTTCACCGTTTGGCGAAGGTACTTGACCCACCCGTATTGTCAGGGAGAACCGCGAAGACCGGCATCTACATTCGAGCAGAGGGAGAAATACGAAACAAACCCAATTTCTCGCAAGCCGATCGCAATCAATGAGTTACGGTTTGTTCTGCGCGCCGAGGCAGGATTGGCGAAGGGGGATAACCTGATTCATGGGCAGAGTCAACAGCGGAATCGGTCATCCCCCAGGTACACTTGGGCACACTCGCTCTTCTCAGACGAGCGAGGACCGCGAAGACCGCATCTTGCTCCGATAGGAGAAAAACGAAACAAACCTAATTTCGCCCAACCAACTTGTAATCAAAGGCTTACAGCTGGGGACCTGCGCCACCAGGACGGTTGATGCCATACGCTCGGAACTGTGAAGTCGGGCGTCGATGTCCGACTTTTTGGTGCAGCCGCACTAGCAACGGCCGCCAGTCTCGGCAAAACGGCCGCCACACCATGCGCTACGGGACTGCAGCGGGCGTCGAGATGAGTCTCGACGCGGCACACTGAGAGTGTGCGCCACAGAATCAAAGGCCGCGGATTCGCGAATCGTCCGCGCCCTCTGTTCAGAAGGATCCGATCTTACCCGGACGTGGTGGCCGGTTCTCTGCTTGGATCTAAAAAACGGCTCTTCCACCACAACTCGATCGTAAAGACCAGCAAAGCGATGGTCACCAGCCAAGACATTCGATCCATGTAGTAGAAATGAGGCCACAGTCCGACGAGTAGCAAGGCAGCGGTGTAGACGTGGTATCGAGACCAGGCTAGGTACAGTAATGGGAGCGCGACCGTGTAGTCA
The DNA here is from genome assembly GCA_965248205.1 of Bryobacterales bacterium. GTDB lineage: Bacteria > Acidobacteriota > Terriglobia > Bryobacterales > UBA6623. Next base: position 1,724,085 of record CBDFIS010000006.1, on the reverse strand, counting down.
TAGTTGTAGGAATGCCAGGAAACGAGCAAGGACCCGGCTATACTCAGCCAGAACGCCGATTCAAACTCCAGCTTCCGCAACAACACAACCAACCAGGCCAGAACCAGGATCGTTAGAAGAACATAAAGCGGTTGGTTCCATCCGAACCGCCACACGAGTGCACGGATGTTCCACGCATCCCAAAACATCACGTCCAGCGAACCGTCGGTCAAAAGCTGGTAGTAAGCCCGAACTCCACCCAGCCCGATGAGGGCGACGCTCAGAGCTGCTAGCCCGGCTACGACCGAGGTGAGTTTGACGAAGAACGACGTTTTCTTGTGCAACAGCAACGCCGCCGGCAAGAGAAAGACCATGTTGAATTTTTGAAAGGCGAATGCCAAGCACACGGATGCCGGCCAGTCGCGCCCTTGCCTATGGAAGTAGATTGCCAGCAGGCCCGCCAGCAGCACCAGGGGGGAGTCCTGACCATTGCGAAGGGCAACGGAGAAGGGGTAGAAGCTGATGAGCAGGAACAGGATGCCAGGACCTCCGCCGTAGAGTCTTCTAACGAGGAGCGTGCTCGCCAAGCACGCCAGAAACAGGAAGACGAGCCATATGTGAAGGGCGGTCACATAATCCAGGCCTGCCCAGGGTTTCAGCAGCAGAGCGTAGAAGGGTGCACGGGGGAATGGCGACGTCACGATGTTGCCGAACTCCGGCCAAGCCTGCCAAAGCTCCTTTTGGTAGGCGGCCTGGTTCTCAAGATGGTAAAGCTTATCCAGGGGCAGTGAGGCGGCGGTGTAGAAGATCCGGAAGTCCAAGCCACGACTAGGGACGCTCGGCGGCCCGAGGATAAGCGAGCACCAACAAGCGAAGGCTACAGCGCCGAGGACGGTGTAGACCCGATCGTAGAGAAGTCTGCTGTCCTTAGCAGAGGTTGGGGACATGTTGGTCAACGGAGAGCTTGTACCGTAGCTTCAGAGCGAACTTCTTGAACCGGCTGGCGGATAGAGCGGGCCTCCGCGCACCAACTAGACAATTATAATTCAGTGTGTCATCAAGCAACCGAGCACACCTAACCGGATGATTATAGACACATGCCTCGGGTCGCGCATGGTCGCCGAGGGCCAGTGACATTCCTCCTACCCTGTCGATCTCAGGTGCCTTCGACCTCTCCTGCGGTCCAGCAGTACGCCCGTCCGTCTGGATGGTACGTAACGGCTATGGTCCGTACGCCGCTACAGCTTTGGCACTAAGGATCTTTTCTACATAGGGTTAAGGTTCCACAACGATTTGTCGCGCCCCGAAGGCTCTGGTATAGTCCAACTGTAAGGGTCTAGTACTCATAGGACGTATTGTGATAGACGAGAGTCCACAAGGGAGGCTGCCTAGTATGATTCGGGTTTGTGCGTGCGAGTCACAGCCGATTGTCATCGAGGGCCTGCGCAGGACTTTGGAAGACTCGGACGGGCTCGAGTTCGGAGGTTCGGTCAATGAACTCGGACCAGTCTTGGAATTTGCTTCCGAACGGCGGCCGAAAGTCTGCTTGATTGATAAGTCGTTTGGAACCAAGGCCGTCTTTCAGGTGATCTCAGACCTAAAGGTGGACTCCCCGGCAGTGGAAGCTGTGTTGTGGACGGCGGAAATCTCCGAAGTAGAGTCCTTCCGGGCCCTACAGGTGGGAGCCCGGGGAATCCTGATGAAAAGCTTGCCGGTGGCGACGATTCTCGATTGCATCCAAACGGTGGCCAAGGGTAATATTTGGATTGAGAACTCTGTATCCGACCAATTCGTCGGCTTTATTAATCGCCGTTCCACGCCCCGGCTGACGCCGCGTGAAGAAGAGATACTCAGTCTTGTAATGCGGGGCATGAAGAACAAGCAGATTGCCGAGGAACTTTCCATCACGACAGGGACAGTCAAAGTACACTTAATGAGCAATGACCAGCGCCTCCCCTTCCAACCCATCGAAGCGGATATTCGTCGTGTTCGGAACTCGAGCAGTTGCGGAACCATTGACCGTGGCACTTTCAATGCGCTCCAGGATGCTGCTTTCAAACCTGTCGCGGATCTCGGTGAGCCGCCCCGTTTCAGTGGCCAAGTTCTTTCGAGCCAATGCCGCCGCCTCGCCGAGTCCGACGATGCCGGGCACATTCTGCGTACCCGCACGGTAGCCTCGTTCATGGCGCCCGCCATGCTGTATCTGCTCGAGCTGGGTCCCCTTCCTCACATAGAGCGCGCCGGCGCCCTTTGGCCCATAGAACTTGTGGGCGCTCAGGCTAAACAGATCAACGCCAAGCTCTTCCATTTCGGTAGGAATTTTCCCCGTGCTCTGCACGCCATCGGAGTGAAAAACGACACCGGCTTCGCGGGCGATTTCCGAAATTTGGGCGACAGGCTGCACGGTTCCCAATTCGTTGTTAGCGTGCATAATCGAAATCAGCTCTGTGTGTGGCTTCAGGGCAGCCCTCACGTCGTCAGGGGAGACGATTCCCTCGGAGCCGACCCCGACATACGAAACTTCGACCCCCTCTTTCTCAAGCTCCTGGCAAGTGTTCAGGACCGCGGGGTGCTCAATCGAGCTCGTGATGACATGGTTGCGCGAACGGTGCGAGGTGCGGACCGCCCCCAGAATGGCCAGGTTGTCCGCTTCGGTGCCACCGCTCGTAAAGATGATTTCGGCCGGTGTGCAGTTCAAGAGCGCGACGACTTGGCGGCGTGCGCGCTCGACACGCGCCTTGGCATCCTGCCCAAAGCCGTGAATGCTCGACGCGTTGCCGTACGATCCATCCAGGCACAAGACAATCGCGTCCCGCACCTCGGGTGCGACCGGTGTCGTGGCGTTGTGGTCAAAGTAGTAGCGCTGCATACTAGCCGCCTGGCATCATTGATTATATCGTGCGCTCCGGCATCATCACCCTCACGACGGACTTCGGTCTTTCCGACCACTACGTCGGCGTAATGAAGGGGGTTATGGCAACGATTCACCCCGAAGCGCGAGTGATTGACGTGAGCCACGACGTACCCTGCCATAGCATCGCGGAGGGCGCCTTTACCATCGCCCAAGCTTATCGCTACTTCCCCGAAGGGACAGTGCACGTCGTCGTGGTGGACCCGGGAGTCGGAACCGAGCGACGGCCGATCGTCGTCGACGCGGGACGCCATCACTTCGTCGCACCGGATAACGGCGTCCTCTCACAAGTTTATGAACGAGAACCTCCGTCCGTAAGGAGTGTGGATGTGGAGCGACATGCGCTCAAACCAACGAGCCAAACTTTTCACGGCCGCGACGTTTTCGCGCCGATTGCCGCTCGACTTTCAAAAGGGACCGCGGTCGAGGAATTCGGCGAAGTGATTTCCGACTACGTGCGGCTAGCCCCCACGGCGCCGCGGCCCGTTGAACCGGGAAGATGGCAGGGGAAGATCCTGGACGTGGATCGGTTCGGGAATCTAGTTACGAGCTTCCCCGCCGAATCGCTTGCAGGCAGCGAGAGCTTCCGTAGCTTGATCGCCGGCGGCAAGGAAGTCGATTCGTTCGCCGAAGCCTACGCATTGGCGCCTGAAGGCCGCCCATTTGTGATCGTCGGCAGCTCCGGCTATTTGGAAGTGTCAATCAACCGAGCTTCGGCGGCTGACTGGGCGGGGATTGGAGTCGAAGACCAGGTTGAACTCCTGCTTATACCGGGAGACGGTCCCAAAGACTAACGTTGGGCCTTCGGTGTCTCATGTTGTGGCGCAGACGCCTACGTCTGCCGCGTCGACACTCGTGTCGACGCCTGGGCGCAACGCATGGCGCCCGCCAACGCAAATCTGTTCACAGCTTCCTTAGTCGGACCCTTGATCACCACCGCCTAACCCTCGGAATCCTCTTCCGATTCTGCTTCCTCGCCTTCCGATTCGTCTTCCTCGCGCGGCAACTCCTGAATCGCCCGCTCGATCTCCTCCGCGGCGCTCTTCTCCACCTCGTAAGTGGTAGCCTGACCCTCGCGAGCCGCGTAGACCCGGTCATTCGCGACCTTGCTGATAAGAACCTTTTCGGACGACTCTCCGTCGGCGACCCTCACCTCGGCCTCAATCGCCGGCTGGTCGAGTCCGTACTTCGCCTGATCCGCCGCCTCGTCAGACGGAAAACTGGTCGCCGCAAGGCTGCGAAGGCTGTCAATCACGGTCTGCACCTTTTCCGAATCAAGCTCCCGATCGCCTTCGGAAGAAAGTACCCACTTATCGTCTTTCTTCTCGACGCGTAAGCGAGTGTCGCCGTCCCGCAAATCGAGGGCCGCGATCTCCTTGAATCCGAAATCGAATAGCTTCTTGTTGCGGAAATCCTCGAGCGGCTTGTCGAGGCCCGCCGCCATCGTCGAGGAAACCTCGTAGACGCCACTGAGGTCCGAACTTTTCGCGTAATAGCTGTCGTCCTTTGATTTCGCGATCGTCAAAGTATGAGCTCCGGCTTCATCGACGACTTCAGCGATCGCAAACGGTCGCCGAAAAGAGTGGTCCCCGGAAGGCTCTTCGCCTTCCTCGAGCACGGAAACCATCTGGGCTGTCCGCACCGAGCGCACCAAATCCCCGACCGTGTAGTTGTCCGCCCGCAGGGGCTTGGGCTTCAGAACTTGCCAGCTATCGTCGCCGCTCTTGCCGAATTCGATGGACCGCCGACCAACGTTCACGGTAACCCGCGAAATCTTATCCTCATCCACCTGCAGGAGTTTCTTGTCCCGCAGATCAAAGACCTCCTTGTCAAAACCGTTTTTGACATAACTGAAGACTGTGAAGAGTCGTGGGTCGCCGGCCAGGCGAGCGTAGACCCCGGCACCCGTGGGCGTGTCATCTCCGAAAACAACTCGGTAGGTTTTCGGATCAACTTTTCCTTTTTCCGTTTCCTTCTCGCCCTCCTCGTCTTCGCCCGCCTGCTCCTGTTCGACCTCGGCACGCACTTCCAGCGTGCCCTCCCCGTCAAGCCCGTAGCGGCCCCAATTGCGGACTTGCTCCTCGACAACGCGGTCGGCGTTCATGGACGCCAGGTTGGAAACCATCATCTTGACCGTTGACTCGTCGGCTGGGAAGGTATACACCTCGCCAAACTGCCATTCGTCGTCTTCATCGCGCCGGAGAGTAATGGGATCCTTGTCGGGCCGAGAAATCGTCACTTCGACGATATCGTCTTCTTCGAGCGAAACGATCTCCGGCTTCTCTTCTCCGGTTTCGGGAGGATTCTCCTCCGTGTACCAAACCAGTCCGCCCAGTATGGCAAGAATCCCGACGGCGATGAGGAGGGGTACCGGTTTCACGATCGTCGCTCCCTAGCGGGAAAGGCAATGTTGCTTGTCAACGGCTCTCGGGACCACATGGGAAAGACTTGTCGGCAGACGCAGGCGGGATGCGTGCCCCGGCCACAGCTTGGGTGCAAAGGTTCGCGAGAGTCCTTTCCCGAAGGCCCATTACGATCGTCGGCCTCCGGAAGCGGTTTGCGTCTTCCGAGCCGCGACCGTGAGGGAGTCCCCATGGGCCGAAACCGCCGGCTTTGCGACGAGGGACCATGGCGCGCATGCCCGGCCTGTCACTAGCGTTCCAGGCTCAGTTTCGTGTTCTCGTACACCCCTACGATGAACGAATCGGAGCCGCGAACGCCAGTGAGCGGTCATGCGTCTGCGGTCCTCCCAAGGACATGAAACCGATGGCTCCAGGGTTTGTCCGCCGATAGTCTGTCGTGATTCAAGCAACCAAGCGCTACCCCCTCAGCGGCGCCTCCACCAGACACGAATTCCGAAGATGATGACAACGAGAGGAATGCCCACGACCGTGCCAAAAAACAGACGGCTCATGTCCGCCCCGGTCAAGCTCAGCGGTGTGCTGTCGCGATCCCTTGGTCGAATGGAAATCAGATCCTCGTCGGAGCTGAGCCAGTTGAGCATATTCAGGAATAGATCCGCATTCCCGCCGCGACCGATGAAATTGTTGCGGACAAACATCGACGTCCCGACGACCACGATGCGGCCCTCCTTCTTTTCGTCTTCCGAATCGGTTTCGTCCTCGCTGCTCTCTGGGTCAGCTTCGACTTCTCCACCTTCCTCTTCATTCTCCTCGGCAGCCGGAACGTCGTAAGTCGCCGCGACCGCCAGGGAAATCGGACCCTCCCTTTCCTTGTCAGGGTTCCGCGTGACCTCGCCGTCTTCGAGGGAGAAATCCTCCGACGCGAAGCTGCCGGCGGTCGTGCTGAACAGTTTCTCTGCCGTCCAACCTTCAGGTGTATCTCCCGCTTCGACACTTCGGACCAGCGGGAAGAACGATGCGACGTTACCCATTGCTTCCGATATCGGGTGGGATTCGTAATCGCCGACGAGCGGAGACAGCGGTCCCATACCGAAAAACTGACCAACACCCGAAAGGTCGATCACTGTGTCGCTGTTGACCTTGGCCCCCCATGAACCGAGCATCTCCACCAGCCTCGGGCTCTTATCGTGGTCCACGAGAAACAGCGTTCGTCCGCCACCCTCGATATAGGACCGCAGAACATCAATCTCTGGCTCTAGGTATTCCTTATCCGGACCGGCAACTAGGAGCAAAGTGCAATCGTCCGGCACCTCGGGGTTCTCCAACAGCGACACGGTCTTGGTTTGGTAGTTCGCATCTTCGATTTGCTCCTTCGCGGAAGAGAAACCCTCGCGCTCGGAATCGTCTCCGTCCGCTTCGCCATGACCCGTCAGGAAACAGGTCGTCTTTTCCTCTCCCTTGATGACCCGAATGACAGCGTTCGTGATGTCTTCCTCGTCCGTCGAGTCGGCTTCTTCGCGGTTGCCTGCCATCTCGACGAAAACCGTCCCGTACGTCCGCACGTTCATCGCCTGGGCCAGGTCAGGCTTGCTGTCCGGATCGATGTAGTCAACGGACACGCGGTGCGAAGCGTTCTCGTAGCGCACCAACTGATCCCTCGGCGCCATGCCGCCCGGTGAAGGTTGATCAAACCGCTCAGCTTGATCAAAGTAATAGATTTTCAGATCTTGGTCGAGGTTCCCAAGGATCTTCGTCGTCTGATCGGACAGGCTATAGATTCTGTTTTCTGTCGCATCGAAGGTCTTGTTGTAGCGATCCCCCAAGTAGTTAGCCGCTGCCACGCTGGCCAATACCACAGCCGAATACACCACCATATAGGTGCCGTCACTGCTGTCCGGTTAAAAGTCGAATAGAATCAATTGGTTGGGGTCATAGGGGGATTCGTTTGGGGAGTCGGATGGCTGGAGTGCCTGTAAAAGGGGCATTTTTTCGAATTGCGTAACGCTGAGAATCTGTAGAATCTGGTAAAGACTCGCTTCCAGCCCGAGGCGTTTCCGGACGATGGCGATGAGCACGTAAATCGAGACAGCGATCCAGATCTGCGTCTTGACGGCGTTCTCGCTGGTGCCGTAAAACGAGTTGATTCGCAGATGTTGCTTGATCCACTTGAAGAACAACTCAATCTGCCAACGCGACTTGTAGATGTGGGCGATGGTCAGCGCCGGGAGCGCGAAGTTGTTGGTCAGAAACTTCAGCCGCTTGTTCGTCCGGGCGTCGAAGTAACTGACCCTCCGCAACGGGTCGGGATAGGCTTGGGCCGATTCGATGGCAGCCAGTATGACGGTCTGATCCGAGCGCAAGCCCGTGGATTTGTCGACGGGATGCGAGTAGCGCCGTTGGAGCAAGATGTTCTTCTTGGTTCGCACGACGAAGAACGACGAGCAGAGAGTGAACACGAAGAGGCGTTCGAAATCGACGTAGGCCCGATCCATGACGTAGAACGCGCCGGCCTCCGGGCCGATCTCGTCGAGGATGTTGATGTCGTGCACTTTGCCTCCAGTAATGCGGATGAACGTGGGAATATTGCCGTGCAGATCCAGCAGCGTGTGCATCTTCACGGCGGCTTTTTGCTTGCGGAATCTCGCCCACGGAAACAGCGACAGGCAGAGGTCGATTGTTGTCGAGTCGAGAGCGTACAGAGTCTGGTCCAAGTCCACACCGATCGGGTCGTGGGCATATAACGGCCGTGCCATGCCAATCAAGACCTGCGCGAAGTCCGCGTAGATCCGCCAGTCGCGCGACTCGTTCGCGTCGGCCAGTGTCGAGCGCGCTACCCTGCCGCGGAATCCCATGTGGTAGAGTTTGCCGTGCATCGAACGCAGGCACGTCTCGATGTCGCGGAGGCTTGCCCGATAGGTCAGCTGGGCGAATGCCATCGCAAGAAACTGATCCCAGCAGGAGAAACTTTTCAGATAGGAATCGCCGCGGTAGCGCGATACACATTTCTGAAACTCTTTGCTCGGTAGGTGCTCGATCAGTTGGGAGAAAACCGTACGGCCAAGGTTCATCCCTCATTGTGCCGCGTCCGGATGCTCCGTTCAGGCGACCATTTGCGGCCTCGGGATTTCAAATCGTTCCCGGGCAAAACAGGCCATAAGACATTGAACGGTCGAGACTTACCGTCCGATGGCGCGACTTTCCCCGGACAGCACTGAGGTGCCGTATTTGGTTTGCCTTGTTCTTAGCGAGCTGAGCGACATAGCCGCCTTCCCTGAACTACGATCTCCAACGTAGCGACTCCAAAGACCGCTTAGTCAGAAAGAGGCCGAATCCAATGGCCGAAACGTAATAGATCGCGTCTTTCAATTCAATCACGCCTTTGGAAAACTGCTGGAAATGGGGAGCAATCGCTAGGTACTTGCAAATCTTACCTACCGTGGATGTGCTGTACGCGTTCACCCAGTCGAGTACATAAAGCATCAGAAACAGCCCAAACGCGACCGCGCCCGCCACGATCTGGTTACGCGTCAACGACGAAATAAAGGCCCCCAAGGCGAGGAAGGTACCGCCCATAAGAAGCAGACCCAGGTACGCCACCAGCAGCGCCCGCCAGTCCGGCTCGCTGTAAACGAAAAGGATGGACAGGTTCAGAAGCGACAAGCCCAGCATGGCGCCATACAGCAACATGGCGGCCAACCACTTCCCGAAAATGATCTCGTAGTCCCGAACGGGCGACGTCAAGAGCAGTTCCATCGTACCGCTGCGCTTTTCCTCCGCGAAAAGCCGCATGGTGATCATAGGAGATAGAAACAACAAAATAATGCTGAAATTACCGAACGTCGGCTGGATGACAAACTGGTCGATGTTCATCGCCCCCATCCCCGGCTGGCTCCGCCCGCTGAACTGGACGAAAATTGCGACCGCGGTGAAAAAGAAGTAACCAAAGATCACGGCGAACATCGCCAGCAGGATATAGGCGATTGGTGAAACGAAATAGGAGTTGAGCTCTCGTCGAGCAAGAGTCCAAACGTTTCTCACGGGTTGCTGTCCCCCTCTTTCGGTGCGGCATCGCCGCTTCCGCCTTCAGCTTCGGCTTCCTCCGCCGCCTCACCGCTTGCTTCTTGCGTCGGTTCTTGGTCCGAACCGGTCAACTTCAAGAAGACTTCTTCCAAACTCAACCCGACCGATTTCATCTCAAACAGGCCCCAGCCCGATTCCACCACGGCGCGCGACAGGGATGTACGAATCGCGGGGTCTTGACCCGTTTCGACTTCCCACGACGTCCGCCCCCCGTGCCCGTTGGCCCGAGCGACGCGAGTGACTCCCTCGACCGATTCCAGCTTCTCCTGCACCTGGTCAGCGGGTCCATCGACCTCCACTAGCACCGTGTCGTGCCCTTGCAAGCGCGCGGTCAGGTTCTCGGGGGTATCACTGGCCTCCAGTTTACCTTCGTTAATGATGATGACCCGGCTGCAGGTCGTCGAAACTTCGGGCAGAATATGAGTGCTCAAGATGATCGTGTGTTCGCCGCTCAATTCATGGATAAGCCCGCGGACGTCGATGATCTGCTTTGGATCGAGCCCAGCCGTCGGCTCATCGAGAATCAACACATCAGGATCGTGGATCAGCGCTTGCGCCAGACCGACGCGTTGCCGATAGCCCTTCGAAAGTTGACCGTTGAGCTTTTGCCGAACTTCGCCGATAGCGCAACGCTCGACCACTGAATTCACTCGCGAAGCAATCTCGTTGCGCGGAATGCCCTTCAGTCTTGCGACGAATCGCAGGTAGTCGAGCACTTCCATTTCGGGGTAGAGAGGCGGCGTCTCCGGCAGATAGCCGATCCGCTTCTTTACCTCGAGCGGATTCTCGAGAACGTCATAGCCGGCCACGCTCGCCGTTCCTTCGGTCGGCGGTAGGAAGCACGTTAGGATCCGCATAGTTGTGGTCTTGCCGGCGCCGTTGGGACCTAGGAATCCCACAATCTCGCCCTTGTCAACTTCGAAGCTGATGTTGCGGACGGCTACGGTGGGACCGTAGCGCTTCGTTAGACTTTCGACCTTGATCATGGCCAAACGGGGTTGGTTACGACGGGTTACCGCACTCTATGCCCAGGTCGGCAAGAGATGCCTGGTAAGAAGAGGCAAAGAATCCTGTGTACCATTGAGCTTACGGCGTTGTCAACGCCGCACCCCGGAGCTTCTAGCTGGAATTTCCGTTTTGGCCATCCCGCGATGGTCAGGATACTCCGATCCGCGGCTCGGGTGCAAGGTCTTCGTCTTCCTCTCACGATCGATGCTCCGTTCGCTCCCGTTTGGGTCGCTGAATGCCGCTCGATCGCCGCGTTCCAGCTCGCTGGAGGGCTTTTCGCCGACACGGCTCCGAGTAGTTCCCTCTTCAGCAACCCAGCGTCTCTTCTCCGTCGCAGCCGTCGCCCGTTACCCGCCTGGCACAGGCAGCGCCCAGATCCGCCCCAGCATCTCAGCGAACAGCTTGCGGTTGAGATGCCCCTCGGCCAACAGCAGCCAGTAATAGCGGGCATGCTTGACCAGCCGCCCTCCGGTTTTCATCAACCGATGCTGCAAGCTCGTCAGCGACCAGTTCTTGATCCTCTGCGCCAGCCCCAGCCGCCGCCACAGGTTCCCCAGGTTGTAGGCCAACACGCTCAACTGCAAACGCACCTCGTTTGCCCGGAAACGATGACAGGACAGCCGTGTCCAGTGGGTTGCCTGCTTGCCTTCCTTGATCCATTGCTCGGCCGTGCCGCGCTTGTTGTAGAAGCGCACCAGCGACCGACTGGGCAAGCTCATGCTCGTGACGATGAACCCGACGCGAGGAAACAACTCGCCTTGGTGGTGCTCAACCTTGGCCACAACCCGCCGAGGCTTCGACCAACTCGCGGCCTGATAGCGGAAGCTCTTGTAGCGCACTAGTGGCTTCAGGCTCGGCCTGCCCGGCGGACGGAACAGAATCTCTTCGATCTCCAACTCCAGGTTCTTGTTTGCTGGGATGCGAATGACGTAGTCCACTCCGCGATCCTCCAACGCCTCGTAGATCTCCGGCTTGGCGAAGGCGGCGTCGGCGCGGAACGTCACTTGCTTGCCTTCTCCCTGTTGGCGCTCGATCTCGGGCAGCAGCAGTTCGTCCCAGTCCTCGGCGCTGGACACGTTACCCGCTCGCAGCTTCGCCGCCAGACAATCACCGTGCTGGTTGAACAGCAACAGCGGGTGGTAGCAGGTGGACTCGAAATGGCCGTTGTAAGCGCTGCCTTCCTGCTGACCGTGGACCGGGCTTTCCGTGGAGTCCATATCGAGCACGACACGCTCGGACTCGTCCTGCGCTTGGGCTTGAGCGACCAACTCGCGGTTCACCGCCATCAGCCCAAGCAGGTTCTCTTCACTGGCCAGCAGCTCTGCCTCAAAGCTTTGTAGACGCGACGTAAGCGCCCCGCCGCGATCCCAGTTCTTCTTCGAGCCGATCAGACGAAAAGTCGGGTCAGCCGAGACACGGGCAGCATCGTTGAGATCCTCGTAGCCGGCGAGGCGGCTGTAGACCGATTGCCGCACCAGGTCGGCCAGTGGGAACTTCTTGTTTGTGCCTTGCCGCGAATCCGTCAGATGCTCGTCGATCAGCTTGCCCAGTCCGAGCCGCTCGTCCAGTTCCCGAATGAGAATCAGGCCACCATCCGAGGTGACGCGCGATCCTTGGAAATCGACTTTCAGAAATCCGTTGAAGGTGAGCTGAAACGGCTTGTTTTCTTTTTCACCCATTGGGTGTTGGCCTCCGTGCGTCCTGACAGGGCTTGAACCCCTATAAATAAAGACGCTGAAGGCCGCTGCAAGGTCGGGATGCCGAAATCAAATTGGAAATGCGGGTTAATGCACGTCTTCGAGAAAACAGGAGTCAAGGACCGCTTCGAGCTCGCGATGTATGGACGGAAGCTGCGCGGCTCCACGGGAGAGCTTGAAGACAACAGCGTCAGCCTCGCCAGAGCCGTGGCCACTCCCTGACCTGCGCTGTTAACCCCAATTCGCATGCTGGGCAGACGCTCGATGATCGGGCTACTCTCGATCATTGTTGCTTTTCTGGTTGCTCTCAATATTCAGTGGTCTGCTGCGAGCTTTGGGCTCTACCACGACGACACCCTCTACCTGAGCTCGGCGCGCGCGCTCGCGACGGGCGAGGGCTATGTGATTCCCAGCATTCCCGGGGAGCCGGCTCAGACGAAGTATCCGATCTTCTACCCCTGGTTGTTGTCTCTGCTGTGGAGAGTTTGGCCGACGTTCCCGGACAATCTCTACGGGGCCTTCTGGTTGTCCGCTCTCGCCGCGTGCGTCTTTCTCGTGGGGTCGTTCACGTTACTCAGACAGCTGGGCGCCGGTGAAAAAATAGCTTTGGCGCTGACTGCTGTAGTTGCCTTCCATCCGGCGACGTTGGCTCTAGGAAGCGCGCTTCTCAGCGACATCGTGTTCATGGCTTTGGCCACCTGGTCGTTGGTTCTAGCGGGAGTTGCTTTGTCTAACGGTTCGAGGGGTGGCGGAGCGTATCGGAGGCAGTGGCTGCTGGCAGCCGTTCTTGTCGCAGCGGCGGTGATGACGCGGTCGCTCGGAGTAGCAGTTGGGGCGGGGATCGCCGTATCGGCGGCCGGGCGGCGGTCCTATCGGGCTATGATCGTTGTGGCCCTGGCATGTGTGGCCGCCTTCTCGGCCGGGGTTTTTTGGTCTTGGCAGCATCATGGCCAGTTCGATCTCAGTGCTGGGCAAGCGAGCGGCTACGCGCAAACGGTGCTGTTCTACACGAGTTATCTCGGGTTTTGGAAGTTGTGCGTTCCTGATTGGCCGACCTTCATGGCCATGGTTTCTTTTAACCTTGGTGAGCTGCTCACGCAGCCGGCCGTGTTGTGTTTTCTGTTGCCCGTGAATGCTTTTTCGCCGCTGGTGTTGCGGCTGGTCGCGATAGCCGTGTCGTTTGTGATTCTGAAAGGCGTGGTCGCGCAGGCCCGAAGCCACGGTTGGCACCCCGTCCATGTTGCGGCGGTCGCCACGATGCCGATCATACTGTTGTGGAATTATACACTCGTGGGCCGTTTTTTAGCCCCGTTCCTTCCTGTCTTACTTCTCGGCGCCTGGCGCGAGATCAAGTGGGTGATAGAGACAGGCGTGCAAGTGATTCGTTCCTCGGGGCCAAGACTGGACCGAGTGGTTTCGGGCGCAATGTTGGCCTCGGCACTGGCCCTGGTAGTTTACGCCGCGAGCCAAGTCCTGTGGTTGAATCCTGCGGGAGCATGGCAGGACCGTAGGGATCGGAAGATCCTAGCCACCGCGAAGCAGGAGGCCTATCGCTGGGTTCGAAATCAAACGGCGCTTGAGGATCGGTTTATCGCCTACGAGGATGCAAGCTTCTTTCTTTACACCGGACGCCAAGGATTGCGGCCGATGGCTTTCTCAACAGCTGCCTTCTACCGGCAGAAGAAGGAGATTATCGACCGTGACCTGGACCGGCTTGCCGAAACAGCCCGCGAGCTGGGGGCTCGCTACTGGATAGCCGCGGCAGACGATTTCGATTTGGAGACCGCTGAGGAGATGGCGGCTGATTACGTGGAGAACTTTATCCGCGCCTATCCGATTGTCTTTGAAAGTCAGGACGGAAGAGTCAGAATTCACGATCTTCAGAGGCTGTATGCCAACCCACAATCGCCTCAACAGACGGCGCCGACGATGCGGCTCCGGGGGGCCAAGCCGGGTAGCCCGAAGCCTCTGAGCCGGGCCGCGACCCAGGGGCGAGCCTGTAGGATGTTCGGGACTGTGCCAACATGACCTGTTGGCGGCTGACTGGGGCGGGCAGTTGGCCTCAATGAGCTGCATTGGGTGCTCACGACTACTCGCACGGTTTCGATCTCCGGTGACGGTGGGACCACAGGGTTTCCATAGGGGATCGTCATAATCGCCGGTTTTTCGGGAGAGTGTTGTCTTACGTGCCCTCGTTGGTATGGTTCAAATGACCTTGCTGGGTAGACGCTCAGGTCTGGCGCTCTCGGCGATCATTCTCCTTTTCGTCCTCGTTCTTCACGGTCGTTGGTCTCCCGGGTCTTTCGGTTTCTTCCATGATGACTCTCTGTACTTCAGCTCCGCGCGGAGTTTGGCCTCCGGCGCGGGATACACCATGCCCAGCGTTCCTGGGGACCCGGGTCAGACCAAATATCCTGTCCTCTATCCTTGGCTGTTGTCGCTGATATGGCGGGTCTGGCCGACGTTTCCCGGGAATCTCTATCCCGCCTTCTGGCTGTCTGTGCTAGCCGGTTGCGCATTCGTGGTGGGTTCTTTCTTTCTGTTGAGGCAATTGGGGACGGAAGAGAAGCCGGCGCTAGCGCTCGTTTGCCTCGCTGGTTTTCACCCCACCGTTCAGATTCTTTCCGGCTCTCTGCTGAGTGACATGACGTTTTTGGCCCTGACGGTGTGGTCATTGGTGCTGGCTGAGGCTGGGCTTTGTGGGGCAGGGAGGGAGAGGCAAGTATTTTGGAATCAATGGGTTGTGGCTTCTTTGCTGGCTGCTTTGGCGGTGCTGGCTCGTTCCATCGGTGTGGCCGTGGGATTGGGTATTGTCGCTATGGCATTGCTGCGCCGACGATATCGCGCCGCGGCCGTTGGCCTGCTGCCGTGGCTGACCTGCCTAGGGGCTGGTTTGTGGTGGTCGTGGCGACAGCAGATGACGCTTGGCTCGAGTCTCGAAGCAGAAGACGGATACAGCCAGACAATGCTTTTCTACACGAGTTATTTGGGTTTTTGGAAGTTCTCGGTCCCAGACGTTTCCACCCTTCAGGCCATGGTGTCCTTCAATTTCGCCGAGCTTTTGAAGCAGCCCGCCATACTTTCTTTCTTGCTGCCGGCGCAGGCTTTTTCCCCCATGCTGCTTCAGATGTTGGCTATTGCCCTGTCATTTGTTGTTGTGAAGGGGGTGGTGGGTCAAGTTCGCGCCTACGGTTGGCACCCGGCGCACAGTGCTTTGGGGTTCACGATCCCGTTCGTGTTGGTGTGGAACTACACGCTCATGGATCGATTTCTGCTGCCTTTTCTGGCGATCTTCCTTGCGGGGGCCTACCGAGAGGTTCGCTGGGTTCTCAGGGCAACCCGCGAGGTGATTCGTTCGGCGAGGCCACGAACTGAGCGACTTGTCTCGGTTATCATGGCGCTGGGGGTTATCGCTCTAAGTGTCTATACTGTCAGCTATTTAATCTGGTTCGGCCCCGCTGCTGCAGCCCGAGGACGCCAGCATCGAGAGTCGCTTGCCACCCGCAAGCAGGAAGCCTATCGGTGGATTCGAAGCCACACTGCACGCACAGACCGGTTCATTGCCTATGAGGATGCTGTCTTGTTTCTCTACACAGGCCGGCAGGCCCTGCGCCCGATTGCCTTTTCGACAGCCGCATTTTATCTCCAAGACAAGGGGATTTTGGACCAAGACCTCGACCGACTTGCCGACACCGCCCGAGCGGTCTCGGCTCGCTATTGGATGGTTGCCCCGGACGACTTCAGCTTGGACGGCGGCGAGGAGATGATCCTAGATTATTTGACCCGGCTGCTGGCATCCTACCCGGTGGCTTTTTCGAGTGGGGACGGGAGTGTCAGGATCTATGACATCGCGGACCTTCATGACAGGAATGTGTACGAGCGAACGCGGCCGCCGGGGGGTCATGCTAGTGCAGCGTACTGAGCGGACCTCGGTCAAATCATCGGCAAGAAAAGGAGTATGAAAGTCGTAGTACCCTGGTCATATATCTTTGTGGTCCTAGTCCGTTAGAGCTATTGGAACGAGGTGAGTATTGCGCTAGTATAGTTTAAAGCCGCGGCATCTACCGCAGTCATATTGCCGGCTGAGGCACTTCTATTACCGTTAGGGGCAGACACCCCCAATTCCCCCGGCGCGAGGTGGGCCGCGGACCGCAGCAGCTTTTAGGACGGACGAAACAGTATGCCTGATGCGGAGCTAAAAAACCGGCCGGCCAACGGGGACACATCCCGAACCCTCGCGCACCGCCTCTTAGTTCCCTCCATAGCGGATTGGGTGTTCGTGTCGATTCTTTGTTGGCTGTTTTTCGGGCACGCCGGCGCCACTACGCTGCTGGGAGACGGCGACACCGGCTGGCACATTCGGACTGGCGAGTATGTCTTGG
This sequence comes from Bryobacterales bacterium, assembly GCA_965248205.1. Classification (GTDB taxonomy): domain Bacteria; phylum Acidobacteriota; class Terriglobia; order Bryobacterales; family UBA6623. The sequence continues at coordinate 1,707,665 of CBDFIS010000006.1, read as the reverse complement.
CAAACCAGGAGTTTCCGCGTGAAGATCTATTCTCGTTCTCGATGCAAGGCAAAACCTGGTTCGCTTGGGAATGGTTGTCTGATGTTGTTCTCGCCTCGGTGCACAGCTTGTGGGGGCTGAAGGGAATTTCCCTGTTGGCCGGTATCGTCATTGCCGGGACGATGGCGCTGTTGTTCCGATACATGCTGTGGCTCGAGATTAATGTTGTGGTCGCTATCGTGGTGATGCTGGTGGCGACTTCAGCGTCGATGGTTCACTGGTTGGCTCGCCCCCACATGTTCACGTGGGGGTTGCTGTTGATCACGATTTGGCTGCTGGAAGCGGATCGCAGACGACCGAGCCGGAGGGTCTACCTGCTGATCCCGATCGCGATGGTATGGACGAACCTGCATGGCGGCTTTATGACGTTGCTACTGGCGTTAGCCATCTACGCGGTAGGAGTGGGGGCAGAGCAGGTTTGGGCACGTTACCGAAGCGGGGATGCCGCTGGGCACTGGAGGGTTCCTCAAGGACTGAAGCGCTACGGACTGCTGCTGCTCTTGTGCGCCGCGGCAACTCTAGTCAATCCCTACGGTTACCATCTCCACGAGCACATCTACGGCTACTTGGGGTCGGACTTCATCCTCGACAACGTTCAGGAATTTCAGGCACCCAGCTTTCGGAGCGAAAGTCAGCGCGTGTATGAAGTGGTCCTTCTCGTGAGCATTCTTCTGTTGGCGAGGCTGGCTCGGCGCCGTGAGTTCGCTTCTGTCTTGCTTGTGCTCGCGTGGGCCCACGCATCCTTGATGTCAGTACGGCACATGCCGCTGTTTGTGATGGTGGCCGCCCCGTTGATTGCAAGGGAACTGACGCTCCTGCTCGAGGAGGGTGCCAAGAGCGGCAGCAGCTGGCTCAAGGCGATCCACAGCATGGCGGAGGACTATGGCGGCCGGGGCAAAACGCTATCGGAGTCGGGTCCGCTAGCCGTGAGCTGGTTGGGAGTAGCCGGAGTTGCGCTCGTTGCGGTGATGTTGCAGGTCCGTGCCGATAAGGTGGGCTGGAAAGCGGAGTTCTCTGAGATTCGCTTTCCAACGATGGCCTGCGACACCTTGAGCGAGCCTTTGAAACAGAAACGGGTATTCAGTACCGATCAGTGGGGAGACTACCTGATCTACCGTTTCTATCCCGAAGTCAAGGTTTTCTTCGACGGCCGCAGTGACTTCTACGCGCCGTCCATTCGGAATGCCTACCTGCAGTTGATGGGGTCGCATTGGGGCTGGGAAGAGATTTTCGAACGGAACAAGTTTGAGGCTGCGCTACTACCGGTGGACTGGTCATTGGCCGCGGCGATGAAACTACACCCAGGATGGCGTCTGACGTACGACGACGGAAGCGCACTGTTTTTTGAGAGAGTCCGCTAGCACCAAGAGCGGAGGACAAGCCGGGCTGGGTTCCCGGAGTCCGAAAGGAGGATGAAGCGGGGCGGGCGGAACGGTTTTCTGCCCTAAGGGGGCCTGGCTGATATACCAGGTCGGTTCTCTTAGGCTAGCCTAGGTAAGGTTACTGTGAAAACCGCAGGGTTCTGTGAATTACCTTCATTCTGGGGAATGTTATATCAATGAAACGACTAAGTGAAAATCTGCTCGCTGAAGGATACCGGAGGGGTGTTCGCCGGGATGCTTCACGACGAATCGAGGCCCGCTGTCGGGTCCCGAGAGCTTCTATAGAGCTCTCGCTGTTACAGTTGGTGAGTGTCGGATGAAGTGGTTGGTGATCTTAGCGATCATTTTCGGTGTTTTGGCAAGCGGTGAAGATTTGTGGCGCCGGAGGGTATCGAATCCTATCGCTGTCGGGGCGTTCCTTTCCGGTCTGGTTGCGAACACAGTACTCGACGGCCTGCGCGGCGCGGGAGGCGCCCTGGCGGGCAGCCTGATGGGTTTCGTTGTTTTCCTGGTGTTCTATTTGCTGGGAGGTATGGGCGGCGGTGACGTGAAGCTGATGGCCGGATTTGGGGCTATTCTCGGTGGTTGGTGGCTGACTTTCATGGCCGCCATTCTGGCCGCCCTTATCGGAGGCTTGATGGCGGTAGTCTACTTGCTGGTCAAGCTAGTTCGCCGCTGGGTCCGTCCGCCGGATGTGACGGCGGGCTCGGGTTTCAAGGACTCGATTCCGTATGCTCCGGCGATTAGCCTGGGAGTGGTGTTATCTTTTTTGAGTGAACTTAACTGAGGGGGAATCATGGACAGACGCCTTTTGACCGTTGTGTTAATGGTAAAGACCGAATTGTGGGAGCAGCTCGACAACGAGTTCATCCAGCTGGGCTTGAGCGAGAAGCCCGGCGAAGCCATGGAAGGGTTCGCATCGCGTGCGCTGCTGGGTCGACCATCGACACCCCAAGATATCGTCGGACTCGCCGCGTTCCTGGCCTCCGACGATTCCAACTACATCACCGGCCAGTCGATCATGGTCGATGGCGGGATGGTGCTGCTATAGGACGGGGGCACAGCAGGCCGCGGGGAATGGGGAACCGTGGTTTGTCGCGAGTCGCTAGTTTGCTAAACATCACAGCACAGAGCCGCGGGCGTTAGCCTGCGGGCCCGCGCCCTCACGGGCACGGCTCTGTTCAGTTCTCGTCGTGGGCCCTCATCCTGATCGGCACGGTATCCGGCCAAATCCTGGCGCCCGCGGGCCAGTATTAACCCTAGACCGGGTCGGGCACGCTCCAGGGTTCCCGATACTCCTTGGTCAAGCGGGAGTTCGCTTCTGCGTCGCCGTCGAACTTCTCGCTTTCGGGATCGAAGTGGAGCACCCGGCCGACCCGGTAGCCAATCTCGCCCAGGTGAACGAGACCGCACGAAAGGTGCGCGACCTCCGCATTCGCGACCGGCTGCTTGCGGCTTCGGACGCAGTCGACAAAGTTGTACATGTGCTCGGGATGCCCCCTGGGGCCGCCCCTTATGCCCGGGCCCTTTTCGTCCTGCTTGCCAAGGTAGACCTGAAAATAGCCACGGCGCGAGAAGACCATACGCCCTTCGGTGCCGTAGAAAGTGTTGCCGCTGTCGAAACCGTGTATGCCGTAGGGCGTCCAGCCGCGCTCCTCATAAAGCAGGACCTTGTCCTCTTCGTATTGGTAGGCCACCATCATGTTGTCGGGAAACCCGCGCTCGCGGGTTAGCGCGATCCGGCTGCCGTGGGCGGTGATGCGTACGGGGTGGGTTTCGACGCCAAGTCCCCAACGGGCCAAGTCGAGATCGTGGATCCCGTCGCCGCCGATATCGCCATTGCCGTATTTGGGAAACCAATTCCAGTTGCCGTGAAAATGATTGGGGTTGAACGTGCCGTCGTAGGCGGCAGGACCTTTCCACATGTCGTAGTTGACACCCGCGGGTACGGGAGCATCGGGAACCGCTTCGCGAGGCTTGTGCTTCTGGCAGTTCCAAGCCTTGCTCATTTTCACTTCACCGATGACGCCGTTTTTGAGCAGCTCGTCGGCCTGTTTCGTCACTTCGCTCGAGCGCATCTGGGTGCCGTGCTGAACAACGCGGTCGTACTTGCGGGCGGCGTCCACCAGTAGCCGCCCTTCGCGGAAGACGTGGCTAGCCGGTTTCTCAATGTAGACGTCCTTGCCCGCCTGCATGGCCGGGATCGCGATGGGGCAGTGCCAATGGTGAGGAGTGGCAACCACCACGGCATCCACGTCCGGGTCGGCTAAGACATCGCGGAAGTCCTCTTGCAGTTTGGGTGTCGTCCGCCTGTCGCGGTTGACCGTCTGGCCGGCACGCTCGCGTCTCGCTTGATCGATGTCGCACAGCGAGACGAAGCGGACATCGGGGCGGAGCAGCAACCGCTTCACGTGGCCGTACCCCATCCCGCCAACACCAATAATCGACACACCCAATTGGTCGTTCGGAGATGCAGAGGAGGCTCGAATGGCAAGACCCGCCGCGGCTCCGACCGCCGCTGCGCCGCCGAGAGACTCAAAAAGGAACTTGCGCCTTGGAATGTGTTTCATGGTGAACCTCCCGCCTACAGAGTTGCGTCCGCCGCTCATTCTATCAGGGTCGGTAGAGACCGAACGTAGGAATCGCCCCACTCCGGACCGCGGTCAAACAGGCCTTTCGCTATTGACTGGAATTTCCGTTTTGGCCATCCCGCGATGGTCAGGATACTCCGATCCGCGGCTCGGGTGCAAGGTCTTCGTCTTCCTCTCACGATCGATGCTCCGTTCGCTCCCGTTTGGGTCGCTGAATGCCGCTCGATCGCCGCGTTCCAGCTCGCTGGAGGGCTTTTCGCCGACACGGCTCCGAGTAGTTCCCTCTTCAGCAACCCAGCGTCTCTTCTCCGTCGCAGCCGTCGCCCGTTACCCGCCTGGCACAGGCAGCGCCCAGATCCGCCCCAGCATCTCAGCGAACAGCTTGCGGTTGAGATGCCCCTCGGCCAACAGCAGCCAGTAATAGCGGGCATGCTTGACCAGCCGCCCTCCGGTTTTCATCAACCGATGCTGCAAGCTCGTCAGCGACCAGTTCTTGATCCTCTGCGCCAGCCCCAGCCGCCGCCACAGGTTCCCCAGGTTGTAGGCCAACACGCTCAACTGCAAACGCACCTCGTTTGCCCGGAAACGATGACAGGACAGCCGTGTCCAGTGGGTTGCCTGCTTGCCTTCCTTGATCCATTGCTCGGCCGTGCCGCGCTTGTTGTAGAAGCGCACCAGCGACCGACTGGGCAAGCTCATGCTCGTGACGATGAACCCGACGCGAGGAAACAACTCGCCTTGGTGGTGCTCAACCTTGGCCACAACCCGCCGAGGCTTCGACCAACTCGCGGCCTGATAGCGGAAGCTCTTGTAGCGCACTAGTGGCTTCAGGCTCGGCCTGCCCGGCGGACGGAACAGAATCTCTTCGATCTCCAACTCCAGGTTCTTGTTTGCTGGGATGCGAATGACGTAGTCCACTCCGCGATCCTCCAACGCCTCGTAGATCTCCGGCTTGGCGAAGGCGGCGTCGGCGCGGAACGTCACTTGCTTGCCTTCTCCCTGTTGGCGCTCGATCTCGGGCAGCAGCAGTTCGTCCCAGTCCTCGGCGCTGGACACGTTACCCGCTCGCAGCTTCGCCGCCAGACAATCACCGTGCTGGTTGAACAGCAACAGCGGGTGGTAGCAGGTGGACTCGAAATGGCCGTTGTAAGCGCTGCCTTCCTGCTGACCGTGGACCGGGCTTTCCGTGGAGTCCATATCGAGCACGACACGCTCGGACTCGTCCTGCGCTTGGGCTTGAGCGACCAACTCGCGGTTCACCGCCATCAGCCCAAGCAGGTTCTCTTCACTGGCCAGCAGCTCTGCCTCAAAGCTTTGTAGACGCGACGTAAGCGCCCCGCCGCGATCCCAGTTCTTCTTCGAGCCGATCAGACGAAAAGTCGGGTCAGCCGAGACACGGGCAGCATCGTTGAGATCCTCGTAGCCGGCGAGGCGGCTGTAGACCGATTGCCGCACCAGGTCGGCCAGTGGGAACTTCTTGTTTGTGCCTTGCCGCGAATCCGTCAGATGCTCGTCGATCAGCTTGCCCAGTCCGAGCCGCTCGTCCAGTTCCCGAATGAGAATCAGGCCACCATCCGAGGTGACGCGCGATCCTTGGAAATCGACTTTGAGAAATCCGTTGAAGGTGAGCTGAAACGGCTTGTTTTCTTTTTCACCCATTGGGTGTTGGCCTCCGTGCGTCCTGACAGGGCTTGAACCCCTATAAATAAAGACGCTGAAGGCCGCTGCAAGGTCGGGATGCCGAAATCAAATTGGAAATGCGGGGTTAATGGCAGTTTTCGTAGCTCTTGTGATCACGGCGATCTTTTATCAGATCACGGTGGGTCGCAAGCCCGTGCAAGCGGAGGTGCCGACCAGGGAGTTGGTCGTTGCCAAAGAAAATCTGGCGATGGGCAGTGTGATCACCGCCGAGGATGTTCGGCTTATCGATTTTCCCGAGCAGGCCTACCCGAAGGAAGCCTTTGGGAGCATCGAAGACGTGATCGACCGCTCGGTGATCAATCCGGTCCTGGCCAGCGAGCCGATTCTGGCCGGCCGAGTCACAGAGAAAGGAGCCGGCGTGGGTTTGGCGCCACTCATCCCCGAGGGTGAGAGGGCTGTCGCTGTTCCCATTAGCCAAGTCACTGGCGTGTCGGGCTTTATTAACCCAGGATCGGAAGTGGATATCCTGCTGACCGGTGCTCCGGGACAGGGTGGCGATCCTATCACGACGACGATCTTGGAGAACGTTGTCGTACTCACCACCGGCCACAGATTGCAAGTGAACGCCAATGGGCAGCCGGAGAATGTGCCCGTGGTGAATCTGCTGTTGACGCCTGAAGCCAGCGAGCTGATCACGTTGGCAACGAGCGAAGGTCGGCTGCAGTTCGTTCTTCGCAACCCAATGGATGACGAGAAGACCGCCGCCGAGCGTCGTCCGGCTCGCCGAGCGGATCTTTACCGCAAGGCTCGCCTGCGAGATCCGGCTCCGCGGCGCGTGAGGGTGGCCGCTCCGCCGCCTCCGCCAAGCCCTCCGCCGGTGGTACGGATCGAGATGATTCGGGGTAATCGGCGGTCGATGGAAAGGATTGCCTCAGCTGCTAATTAGAACCGTAACCGTAAAGGTGCCCATATGTCACTTTGTCCCCCTACACTTATGCGTGCTTGCCCCCGAAAACTTGTCGCGACTCGTGGGAGTTGCCCGGTGAAGACGCTTTGCGGATCACTGCGCCTGCTGGTGGTCAGCCTGATGAGTTGGAGTCTGGCGGTGGCAGCCGAACCCATGCAACAGACGCCGGCGGGTGATGAGATCCCCCTAACTATTGGTCGCTCGGTCGTATTGGATCACCCTGACGACATCCAGCGCGTGGCGATCACGAATGACGCCGTCGCCGATGCCGTCGCGATCTCAACTCGCGAGATACTCATCAACGCCAAGAGGCCCGGACTGACGAGTATGATTCTGTGGTCAACATCCGGAGAGCGGAACTTCTTTACGATCACCGTGGCCATGAACGTCGAGCAGGTTCAGAGTCATATTCGCTCAGCTTTCCCTGGCGAGAATGTGCTCTTAACGGCAAGCAAAGGGATTGTTACGTTGGAGGGCAAGGTCTCAAGCCCCGATATCGCCGATCGTGTCCTAGCGATGGTCAGCGCGGACTCGGGGGCTACGATCATCAACAACCTGGAAGTCCCCCCGCCGCCGCCCGAGCGCCAGATTCTCCTCAAGGTGAAGTTTTCTTCGGTTGACCGCAGTGCGATGGCCGAGTTTGGAGTTGGGCTGATGAGCACGGGCGCCTTCAATACTCCGGCAACCATCTCGACCCAGCAGTTCGGCGGTGGGCGGTTAAGCAATGTTCAAGGAACGATTCCCCCCGAGCTTGGGGGCACTGATACGAGCTTCTCGTTCCAGGACGTACTGAACGTTTTCGCGTTCCGGCCGGATCTGAACGTCGCCGTTATTATCAAGGCTCTCAAAAGCAAAGGACTGATTGAGATCCTGGCTGAGCCGAACATCATTGCTACCTCCGGCAAGGAGGCGAACTTCCTGGTGGGAGGTGAATTCCCCGTCCCGGTCGTCCAGGGTGGTGCCACCGCGGGTGCGATTACGATCCAATTCCGAGAGTTTGGCATCCGGCTTGATTTTCTGCCGGAATTCACCGCTCGGGGTTCGATTAAGATGCACGTCGTGCCCGAGGTCAGCGCTCTCGATTTCGCCAACGCAGCGACGATCGTGGGTTTCGTTGTACCGGCACTGGCAACGCGTCGGGTGTCGACCGATGTCGAGTTGATGCCGGGGCAAAGCTTTGTCATCGGAGGCCTCATCGATAACCGCATGACGGAGACCGTGAGCCGCATTCCCGGACTCTCGAACATCCCTCTGATAGGGGCAATCTTCAAGAGCACCAGCCGGGACAGGCAAAACACCGAACTCATGGTTTTGGTGACGCCGGAGCTTCCGACCGTGATCGAGGCGGGTGAAGAGAAGCCAATGCTACCCATGCCTACGGAGTTCATGGAGCCATTAGCTGAGTATACGGAGAAAAGGCGCGAGCAACGGCGGAAGTAGCGCCGTCCGCGACAAGACGATATTACGATGGAGCCTTACGGGATCAGAAAAAGGGCCGAGCTGTTGGCCGTGCTCATTTGCCCCAACCGTTCGTTGGCGCAGCAGTTGAGTGCGAGTATGCCTGACACGAAGGCTTTCGAGGTCGTGGCGGACCTGAAGCGTTATCCGTCGGCTCGACAGCTAGATACCCGCATGCGTCAGTCGCCACCAGATGTTGTGCTACTGGATCTGAGTGCCGAAACGGAAACTGCCATCGAGCTGATTGGGGCGATTACGGCGTTCCGCCCGACGATCCATGTCATTGGCCTGCATGAGACCAACGACGCCGGCGTGATCATTCGCTCGTTACGCGCCGGGGCCACCGAGTTTCTGTGCGCACCATTTGATGTTGAGTCGCAATCCACGGTGATCACGAGGGTCCTGAGACTACGGCAGTCAGAAGATCAAGTCCTGCAGGAACGCGGCAAAGTGATCGCATTTGTAGGGACGAAGGCCGGTCAGGGCGCGTCGACGATTGCCTACCAGACAGCGTTTGCGACGTCTCAGGAGGGCAAGCGACGGGTACTGTTGGTGGACTTTGATTTGACCGGAGGAACGGTATCGTTTGCCCTACGAACGAATCACAGTTATGGCGTGCTGGACGCGCTTCGGCACTCCGAGAAACTCGACAGTGCGCTTTGGGCGGCCTTGGTCACGAAGAAGGATGGAGTGGACGTTCTGGTGGCGCCCGACAAACCCGAGATCACAGGAATTGACGGTCACCGAATTCACGAAGTGATCGAGTACACGCGGTCGGCTTACGAACTAGTCGTTGTTGATCTTCCCTCCGCTTATGAGCGTATTTCTCAGGTCGTGCTGGGCGAGGCGGATCATACCTATGTAGTCTGCAACCCGGAGCTACCGTCTCTCCATTTGACGCGCAAATTGCTGTCGTACATGGACCAGATGGGATTCGGCAGCGATCGTTGCTCGCTGTTGATCAATCGAATGAGTAATCGCTACGAGCTCGGTAGCGGCGACATGCAAAAGGTGTTCAACTTCCCGATCGCCTTGGTTTTCCCCGAGGACCACGGGGCGACGCATCGCGCATTGACGGGCGGCAAGACGATTCCGCCCAACTGCGAGCTGGGCCGGCGTCTCCGTGATTTCGCGACGTCGATTGTCGGTCGAGACAAGGAAGACAAGAAGAAAGGTATGGCAGCGCTCAAACTCTCCGCGCTGCTGTCGCAGAGTTAATGTTTTTAGGAGCGTATTCATAATTTTGTGAGGTTTTCATTTTGAGTGCACCGCTAACACAAGACCTTCAGCGAACGGGCGATTTGAGTTGGGAGGATCGTCTCCGCCGCAGCTCGGCTAGGGGTCGATTGACCCTCAACCCCGAGTACCAGGAACTGAAGTTTCGTCTTCATCGTAGGCTGCTCGACAAGATCAATCTGGAGGCGCTGGCCAGTATCGAGAACGAGAAGGTCCGCGTGGAGGTCCGTAATGCATTGATGTTGCTCATGGACGAAGAGTCCACGCTGTTGAGCTCGCTAGAGAGGCAGCAGATCTGCGAGGAGGTCCTGGACGAGGTGTTCGGTCTGGGTCCGCTCGAGCCGCTGCTTCAAGATCCGACGATCAGCGATATCCTGGTCAACACGCACCGCCAGGTGTACATCGAGCGAAAGGGTCAGTTGGAACTGACCAGCGTGACCTTCAAGGACGATCACCATCTATTGCGAATTATCGACAAGATTGTCTCTCAGGTCGGTCGGCGTGTGGATGAATCGTCTCCCATGGTGGACGCTCGCCTTACCGATGGCTCCCGTGTGAATGCTATTATTCCGCCGCTGGCGGTGGACGGCCCACTGCTGTCGATTCGGCGTTTCGGCACCGAGAAGCTGATGCCGGATGACATGGTGGCCAAGAAGTCTATCACTCCCGGGATTCTGGACATCCTCAAGGGCTCGGTGACCTCCAAGCTCAACGTCGTCATATCCGGCGGGACGGGCTCCGGCAAGACGACCATGCTCAACGCGTTGTCGGCCTATATCTCGCCGACGGAGCGAGTGGTGACCATCGAAGACGCAGCCGAGCTGCAGCTCAAGCAGCCTCACGTGGTCAGACTGGAGACACGGCCGCCCAACCTGGAGGGCGAAGGGGCCGTCCGTCAGCGGGAACTGCTGATCAACGCGCTGCGTATGCGCCCGGACAGAATCGTCATCGGGGAGTGCCGAGGCGAAGAAGCGCTGGACATGCTCCAGGCTATGAATACGGGCCATGACGGGTCGATGACGACGATTCACGCCAACAGTCCACGGGATGTCATTACTCGTCTGGAGGTGATGGTGAACCTGGCGAGCTCCAATCTTCCCATAACGGCCATCCGCAACCAGATCTCCTCGGCCATCGATCTGATCGTTCAGGTAGAGCGGCTGAGTGACGGGACGCGCCGTTGCCGGAGCTTGACGGAAGTCACGACCATGGAAGGTGACATGGTCATGCTGCAGGACTTGTTTGTTTTCGAGAAGTTGGGCGTTTCGAGCGGGGGCAAGGTGATGGGTCGGTTCGCCGCAACAGGAATTCGGCCTCGGTTCTACGAGAAGTTGGTAGCGGCCGGCATGAGGCTGCCGGCGGAAACGTTCGAAGAGATCGTGGAGATTAGCGAGTAGGAGGCGTTGATGTTTTTTGTCATTTTGTTTGTGTGCCTTACGACCGTTATGGTCCTGACGGGAGTGATCGCCAATCGGGCCTTCCGGAAACGGGAAGTCGGCCAGATGAAGAGTATGGTCACCGGACAAGCTGCGATTGAGCGGACTGCGGAAACGACGCCTCTGATGAAGAAGCAGAGATCGTCTAGTCGGGATGCTGTGGCTAATGTCGTACTAGGCAAGAACCTCACGGAGAGGATGCGGGACTACATCGAGCAGGCCGGCTTGGATTGGGACCCGACAAGGACTATTTATCTCTCCCTGCTGCTGGCTTTGATTGGCTTCAACGTGTTTTGGTACATCATTCCGCGGGGTGAGATCATTTCATGGATCGGAGTGATTGTAGGAGCAGGCGCGCCGTTTTTCTTTCTTTACCGCAAGCGATTCTCCCGCTTCCGAGCGTTTGAGGCGCAATTCCCTGATGCGCTCGAATTCGTGGCGCGCGCCATGAAGTCGGGTCACGCGTTCTCCGTTTCTTTGGAGATGCTGCACAAGGAGTTCGCCGCGCCGTTGGGCGCCGAGTTCCGCCGTACGTTTGAAGAACAGAACCTAGGACTTCCGATTGAAGTAGCCCTTGAGCGGCTGGGGACGCGCATGCCCCTGCTCGACGTGCGGTTCTTTGTTTCGGCCGTCATGCTCCAGAAGCGAACGGGAGGAAACCTAGCGAACCTGCTTGAGAATCTCGCTTACCTTATTCGAGAGCGGTTTAAGCTTCGCGCACGCGTTCGCGCTGTGAGTGCCCATGGGCGCATTTCGGGCTTGGTTTTGTCTATGATTCCTCTCGTCGTAGCGATCATGATGTTCTATACCAACCCCACTTACGTGTTGTTTTTCTTTGACGATCCGGATGGCAAGATCATGATGGTCGTTTGTATTATTTTGCAATTTCTAGGTTTTATTTCAATTCGCAAGATCGTTGATATAGGAATCTAATAGCGTATGAGCATACTGCTTGTCTCTATTTTTCTGTTTCTGTTGATCAGCGTTTTTCTCTCGCTGGTGGGCTTTAAGTTTTGGGTCCAGCCGAAGGCGGCGCTTGAACGGGTGATGGGTGAAGTTGGCCTCGCCGAGCAAGCGGTGCGGGATCCCAGCCTGAGTTTCCGCGACCTTTTGACGAAGATCGGCAACGTTGTGCCGTCCAACCCGACCGATGTCGGCATCCTCCAAAGACGGTTGTTGTCGGCCGGCATTCGCAGCCAGCACGGGCTGAAAGTGCTCTACGGCCTCAAGGGTTCCTTGTGCGCGCTCCTTACGCTGTTGAGCGCCGGCGTCATTTTCGGATTCCAGCTGCAGAGCGAGCTGTCGATCTTTCAGATACTGGCGGCCGGTGCGCTCGGTTGGCTCGGTCCGAACGTGATCTTGAATCGGCTGGCGACGAAACGGAAAAAGGCGATCAAGAAGGGACTGCCGAATGCCCTCGACATGCTTGTGATCTGTGTCGAGTCAGGACTGGGCCTGGACCAGGCGTTGATGCAAGTGGGCAAGGAGCTCCAGATAGCTCACCCCGAGATCACCGATGAATTGGCTGTCATGAACCTGGAGCTGCGAGCCGGTAAGCGGCGATCCGAGGCGCTCCACAACTTTGGCGAGAGGACGGATGTCGACGAGGCGAAACGGATGGTCAGTGTCCTCATCCAAGCAGACCGTTTCGGCACTAGTATTTTTCAAAGCTTACGCAATTTTTCCGACTATATGCGAGTTCAAATGAGGCAGGAGGTGGAAGAGAAAGCGGCCAAAATCGGTGTGAAACTGGTTTTCCCAATTTTCTTTTTCATTCTCCCGTCGTTGTTCGTGGTCACGGTGGGACCGATTATCGTGAAAGTAGTTCGCGACTTCCTGCCGGGTCTACATTCGCGATGAGGTTCGCGGTACGAAGTTATGTTGTCTGACTATCGATCGAAGGAGAAGTAATATGGATGCCGTTAGCGTTCGCATCATTTGTGGTGTCTTGGCCGTCGTGCTGTTGGCCTTAATTATTCTCAGGCGACGACAGCGAGCACAGTCTTAGGACGAGCCTCGTTGGACGTGGCGTGAAGTCCGGGCCGCCGCTGATAGGCGGGACAGTGCCCGGCTGTGAGTTGCGCACCCTTAGTGAGGCCGCGAAGGCGGTTTGAGGTGCGGAATATGATGAGCTGACGCCTGGTCCGAGAGGGGGCAACGGCGCCGGTGTGAATGGAGTGTCCGCGGCCCAGGGTCTCAACCCCGGAGGCGGTCAAAGACTCTGTTCGGTTTGGAATGATCGGAGCAAGAAGGAAATGAAGAAGCTACCCCTGCAGTTTCTTAGGTTCTTGGCCAGTGCCATCGTTGTGATGGTGGTCATGCCGAAGGCCCAAGCCCATAGCATCGAACAGGCCGGCACTTTTGGTCAGATCATCGCGCTCCCCGGCCACATCAATGATGTGGAGGTGGACGAAGTGCGCCAGTTGGTCTACGCGGGCAATTTTAGCGCCGGGCGGGTCGAGGTGATCTCGATGACGACCAACCAGCGGATCAGCTCATTCCCGACCAGCCCTCAGCCCTCGGCCATGTCGGGTATGGCGATGTCTCTGGACGCCCGCTACCTGGTGGCGATCAATGTTCCCGTTACGTCCGGGGTGTCGCAGCTCGCCAGCATCACGGCGATCAACCTCAACGACTCCACCGACCGGCGCCACTTCCCGCTGGCCGACACCCCTCTTGCCGTAACGTTCATCACCGGCGGCGACGCGCTGATCGTCACCACACGCAGGATGCTCCTATTCGATCCTGCGGACGGCTCGACCCGGGTTCTCATCGATCTGGAGAATCCACCGCCCGATGTGATTCTGCCCGTTTCTCTGCCCACGTTTCCGCGCGAGGTTGTCACCGCGAGCGTGGCGACGTCGGCTGATGGGAAATGGGTCTACGGACTAACCGATGAATTCATGTTCGCTTATCAGGTCTTCCAGCCCACCGGTTTGTTGAGCTTTCGGCTGACGGACGGATTGGTTAGCCCCCCCGTGTTCAACGAAGTGAGTGTGTCGGGCGACGGCCAGTACGCGATGATGGCCCAACTACTGGTTAACCGCCGATTACGGATTGTGGCTGATACCCCAGAGGCCGTTAGTGGCGACGGACTGTTTGGCACCCACGCGATCGACAGCGAGATCGATACCGTTTATGTGGCATTTGACAATGGGGGCGAGTTCCCGATTGATCCGGGTCAGCATCCTGTCAACGGCATCCTGCAACTCATGGATCTCGACAACCTCTTGGTCAGGAAACGCCTACGCGTGACCGAGCGGCTCACGGGTCCCATCGCGCTTGATTCGACCGGTGAGATCATGTACGCGGTCAGCGAATCAGGTCTGCTGTATCTGCCGCTGAACCGGTTGAGTGACGAGCCACAGATTGAGTTCCACCCCGACGATCGGGTGATTTTCGAGCAGTTCGATGCTTGTAACCGGGCGCCCGCTGTGCACACCCTGCGCGTGGAGAGCGCTGGCGGCAGTCCGGCTCAGTTCCAGCTGTCGGTCGACGACCAACGCAGCAGTGGACGTCCAGCCGTGCTCTTTGAGCCCGATGTCGGCTTTACGCCAGCCGAAGTGAAGGTCACGATTGACCAGGGTGCTCTCGGGCCAGTGCAGGGGACGAGTACGTTCCCGATCAACATAACGACCAACGCCGTCAACATCCCCTTGGGGGGGATCGTGCAGGCGAATGTGGTCAGCGTCGACCAGAAAGGCACCCTCTATCCGGTGCCTGGGAGTTTCGTGGATGTCACCGCTGATCCTTACCGAGACCGCTTCTATGTGCTGGATCAGGCCAATTTCCGTGTACTGGTCTTCGACTCCGATTTTCGCGTCACCGGATCGTTCCGTACCGGCAATACGCCAACCGCGATGATAATGACCCAAGACGGCACATCACTGCTGGTGGCCAACTCCCAGTCCGAGACCATCACCTGGATTGATCTGAACCTTTTCATCAACCGGGGCCAGATTTTCTTCCCTTGGCGGATCCTCGGTGACGGACATTATCCGCGCTCGATTGCCGTGGACAGTACGAATATCATGATCTCGGCCGAGTCGCGATCGACTGGTGTGCTGGCGTTTCTGGATATGCGTTCGCGGATCATCTCGGTTCCCGACACATTGGGGATCTTCAACAACAGGGTCAACTCCCTCACCGGTCTTGCGGGAACGCCTGATGGTCGCGGCATTCTCATCGCCGAGCCCGTCGGCACCGTTAGTTTCTTTGAGGCTCAAACGTCGAGGATCGTGTTGTCGCGATCCGATCTGCCTGGCCTGAGGGGAGCTGTGGCTGCCGGACCTGACTATTTCCTCGTAGACAGCCATTTGCTCAACTCCGCGCTGGTAGAAATAGGAACATTCGATGATGCCGCTACCGGCCAGGAGTCTTCCGGATTTACGTTGCATGCCGATGGCACAGGGGTGCGGTCGATCCGTCCAAGGTTCCAAGTTGATACGGGAGCGCTACAGGATCTCGATTCCCGGGATCCAAGCCGAGTTGTCAACCCTGTCCGCATGGTCGAGCCGCCCGCGGCACCCTCTCCAATCTTCCCGTTTACGCGGTCTTTGGCCACCCTTCGGGATGGACGCTTGGTCTCGACAAGCAGCGCTGGCGTTGTTGAGTTCCCCGTGGGCTTCGGTAGTGGCCTGTTGAACCCGCGGGTGTCATCGATCACGAACGCCGCCGACTATTCTATCCAGACGGGTGCGGGCGGGCTGATCTCGATTTGGGGCGAGAACCTGGCTCTTGAAACCGCTATGGCCAACTCGATGCCATTGCCTACCCGATTGGCCGACGTTTGCGTGGCGGTCAACGGAGCGAATCTGCCGCTTCTCTATGTTTCCCCGACGCAAATCAACGGCCAACTGCGATTCGCCGCCGGCACTGCGAATACCGTTGTGCATACGCCTGGCGGGCGCAGTGACACCTTTATCAGTCAGGTGCTTCCGTCGGCACCGGCTGTTTTTGAGGTTGAAGGACCAAACAATTCCAGCTTCGCCGCCGTGTTCCGGGAGGACAACCAATTGACGACGCTGTCCGCTCCCCTGCGGCCTAACGAAATTGCCGTAATCTACCTGACCGGACTGGGCTTCGTGTCGCCCTTCATAGCGGCAGGCTTTCCGGCCGCGGAAGCTCCGCTTTCGCTCACTGCGGTGACGCCAACCGTGACATTCGGGGGAGCGCCGGGTGAGGTTATCTTCTCGGGCCTGACCCCGGGCTTGACGGGCCTGAACCAGATCAACGTCCGCGTGCCCCTCAACGTTCCGAAGGGCCTTCAGGTGCCGTTGAAGATCGATACAGGCGCTTCAACCACCGTGCTGGTCAGGATCGTTGAGTGAGTCTCTAGCATTGGGTTCCACGGCTCCGCCCTTGCCTGACGGCTACCGCGTGGTGAGCCCACTCTCGAAAACCATTGAGGAAAGTATGAGACAAGCAACCCCCCTTGTGTTGTGTTTCGCAACAGTGCTTCTCGCAAGTCTCCTGGTACAGCCCATGTGGGCCCAAAGGGCCTACGTCGGCGGTTTAGGCGGCGGCACGTTCTACAACAAAACTAACATCACTAGTGGTTCCGGAGATGGACAGGTCAGCGGAGGCTTCGGTCCGGCCGGCGGCTTCGTTCTCGGGCAAACCATGAAGAATGGCCGCTGGGGCGGCGAATTCCGCTACATCTTCTTCCAGAACGATATCCAGCTGGACGGCGGCTCGCAGTCCGTCGATTTCGGCGCCCGATCTCACTCCGCCGCTTATGACGTGCTGTACTACTTTAATGACGAGGTGGACGCCAAGGTCCGGGGGTACGCCGCCTTCGGCTTCGGCATAAAGGTTTTTCAGGGTACGGGCACGGAAGATCCGTTTCAGCCAGGAAGCCATCTGGCGCTCCTTACGAAGACATCCCAGACCGTGCCGGCGGGCGATGTCGGACTAGGGGTCCGAATCCAAATGGGCGGGAACTGGTTTATCCGCCTAGAGTTCCGCGACTACATCAGCGCCGTGCCGAAAAACGTCATCGCCGAATCGCTTAACTCCGAGATCGGCGACATTTTTCACCACTGGGCACCGTTGTTTGGAATAGCCTGGACGTTCTAGGACACGCCGGCTGCCAACGGAGGACGGGCGCCGGTCCTTGTTCGGCCCGGCCCGATCTGCTCGGATGTCCCACATGCGCGTGTGCGTTCGTAGGACCGCTTCTAGGGCCAGCACCCTTGCCGCCGCACACCCAGCCCTGTACGAAGCAGCGTGTGGTGCATAGCCGCCGTTCGGGTCATCACCGCCTACTGCACCGGTCGCTGCGTCTGGAAACGTGGAGTAAGCCGAGGGCCTTGACCGCAACGCACCCGGCGCTGGCCGTCAGGGAGCTAGTGTCCTGTCCGTTATAACTATTGACAATATAGCGGGATCATGATGTAATGGGGCATGTTCACCCCAGCGACTCCGCTTGCCATCAATCCGGCGCAGAAACAGGTACTGGAATCGATGGCCCGTGCCGGAAGCACGCCGCAGATGTTGGCGCGGAAATGCCAGCTGATCTTGCTGGCTGGCGAGGGAGTGCCCAACCACGCCATTGCGCAGCAGATCGGCTTGTCGCGTCCGACCGTGATCGCGACGCGAGCCGCCTTCGCGCGGGGCGGGGTGGAGGCGATCCGGCGGCGGCAAAAACGCCAGCGCTCGCGACGTGTGTTGACGCCCGAGTTGGAGCAGAAGATTCTCGATACGACCTTGAAGACCAGGCCGCCGGATGCGACCCACTGGAGTGTGCGCACCCTGGCCCGGCATCTCGGTGTGAGCCGCACGCTCGTGCATGGGGTTTGGCAACGTTACGAGGTGCAGCCCCATCGGGTAGAGAAATTCAAACTCTCCCAGGACCCGCAGTTCGAAGAGAAGGTGCGGGACATCGTGGGCTTGTATCTGCATCCGCCCGACCGGGCTTTGGTGCTGTGCGTGGATGAGAAGAGCCAAATCCAAGCCCTGGACCGAACGGCTCCGATTCTGCCGTTACGGCCCGGCTTGCCACAGCGACAAACGCACGATTATAAGCGCCACGGAACCACCACCTTGTTCGCTGCTTTCAACATCCTGAACGGGAAAGTGATTAGCAGTTGTCTGCCTCGGCATCGCGCCAAGGAGTTCGTCAGGTTTCTCAACCAAGTGGAAAGAGAGGTGCCGCTGGATCAAGAAGTTCACCTCATCATGGACAACTACTCCAGCCATAAAAGCGCGGCCGTCCAGCGCTGGTTGCAACCCAAAAAGCGGCGCCGCTTCCACTTTCACTTCACGCCCACCAGCAGTTCCTGGCTCAACCAAGTCGAACGTCTCTTCGGGCTCCTCACCGACCGCATGATCCGCCGAGGAACCTTCCATTGTGTGGCAGAACTGGAGCGAGCGATCTATCAGTGGCTGGCCATCTGGAACCACGACCCCCAACCGTTTGTTTGGAAAGCCACTGCGGATGTCATTCTCGACAAGGTGCGCCGCTGCAAAGAAGCTATTGTAAAGAGTTAGCCCGGACAGGAGACTAGGTCCCTGTGGAGCCGAAACCCGACTGTCCCCGATCCGTGCTGGAGAGTTCCTCTTCGACTACCCAATCCACGGGACAATAAGACGATACGACAAGCTGCGCGACGCGATCGCCCTGCCGAACGGTATAGTCGTGGTCGCCATGGTTGATCATCAACACCCGCACTTCACCCCGATACCCTGGATCGATCGTGCCGGGACTATTGAGCAGGGTCACCCCAGACTTCTGCGCAAGGCCGCTTCGAGGCCGCACTTGGCCTTCGTACCCCGTTGGGATTGCAATCGCTAGACCCGTAGCGACGCTTGCCCAGCCACCAGGCCGCAGAATTACCTCTTCGGCGGCGATGAGATCCATGCCAGCGTCCTCTTGTGGCCCGTGTGCGAAGCGCGGCACTTGAGCGGTGGGCCGGACTTTGACGAGTCCAATCCGTAGTTTCTCCATTGCCTTGCCAAAAGCTAGCAGCCCGTGGTGGAAGTTAGGTTCGGCGAAAAATGGGGACTGTCAACGATTTTCGCGTCCGCAACTGTCTTGTCTCCAATATGGGGCAGACGACGAAAACCGGCGACTGTACGCACTTTTCAAGGCGAAGGACTTTCGCCACGGGCTGTTAGACAGCATTTCTTACGAGGGTTCTGATGGGCGGCGTTGAACGGACGTGATTTGTAGGGGCCGACTACCGTATCGGTCCACCAGCGAGCAATACGTATTGTCTCGTGCGAATTTGTGGAAAAGATCGTACATCGACACTACTGGGCGGGCACAGCAGCCCGTCCCTACGCGTTCCTCGTGAGAAAAGCGAGCTAGACAGCGATCATAACAGACTCAAGCGGGGGCTCCAGAAGAGCGGCCGCCCTCCGTTAAGAAGTTGTCATGGGGTTACTCTCACAGCAATTGCTCAAACCGCCGATCAACACTAAGGCTGGGCTACTTGGTGGCCACGGGCGCGAGGGTTAGGCCGCATCTCTCACTACCACTGCGGTGGACGAGGCGAAAGGCCCGGCGACCACGGCTCGCGGCAACACTTCGTGCATATCACCCAACGTATAGTTTGTCGGCAAGCGGGCGCGATGAATCGCGCCCCTACATCTCTGACGGCCTGCATTTTCTTCCGCTTCTGCCTTCCGCCCTGGTGAGGAATGCGGATTAGGTCCTTGGCGCTGCAACGGGAAGCGCAGCAGGGCTTAACCAGCAGAGCGGGCAGGGGAGCTGACCCTTCGGTAACGACCGGCCGATGATCTCAATCAAGAAGCATCTCGACGATCAAACGAGCGCGTTGGCGATTCGGCGGGCGCTTCATGGCGTCATTGACGCCATCCTTGCGGCCACATCCGAACATGTGCCTGTCGCGGACGAGACAGCCCGGCGACGCTTCTCTGAGGACCTGGAGCGATTGGCGAAGCAACTCAAGCAGCGAAACGACGCCTCCGCGGTTCGAGAGTCTTCTCAGGCCCTCGCGCGCGTGCTAACGGAGCAATGGACTGCGACCGCCGGGTACTTCTCCCGCCGGGAGCGTGAACTTGCCGGGATCATCACCTTGCTGGCAGAGACAGCAAGCCGCTTGGACACCTCGAACAAGGGTTTCTATGAGGACCTGCATCGAACCGTAGAAAATCTGGAGTCGGTCAGCGAAATCGATGACATCTCGAGTCTTCGGCAATCCCTCTCCGAACACGTGAGGCATCTGCAGGGGACGGTCGCACGACAGGAGGCTGCCGCCGAACAGATGATGGAGGGTATCTACGGAGGCATCGATGCCGCCAAGACGCAGGTGCAGGCCATGAGCCGGTTTGTAACGACCGAGCCTCTGACCAATCTGCCTTCCCGCCGCCACGGCGAGGAGTTTCTCGCAGACCTTTTTCGTGGAAAGCGCCCCTTCTGCTTGGGAGTCGTGACGATCGCGCGTCTTGATCTGCTGGACCGCCGATACGGCCGAAAGCAGACGGAGGCGGTATTGACTAACTTTGCGCGGCAGCTCAGCGACAGGCTCGCCGCTCAGGTTCATCTTTACAGTTGGGCGCGGGGCGTGTTCGTCGCATTCGGCGAACGCATGGCTCCTACTGAACTTCGGGAAGAGCTTTCGGCATTGCTGCGAGAAGTGGGTTCGAAGCCCTTCTCGTCAGGCGAGAAGGGATCACCCCCGGTGACCCTGGAGCCGCAGCTCCTCATACACGAACCAAAGCCGGATGATGACTCCGCCCAAGTCTGTCGTTTGATCGATAGGGTTTGTAGAGGCGGGTCGGGCGCCGCGGGCTAGGTACAGCACCCGGCCAAGGTCCACAATTGGACCTCACGGTGGAGAGTCCACGGTTTCGGTCCGGGTGATTGAGTCCCACCACTCGTGCCCTGTTCGCCAGCAGACCCGCTGGAGGGTCACTCCCTGCGTCGTGACGGGGCCGGCAACTCGTTCTCGCTATAATCGGGCCAATGTCTGGGACGGGAAGCTCGGATTCCTCGGGCCCGAGGGTCGTCGTCGTGGCACCCATGCCGCCGGAAAAGAGCGCCTACGCGTTGGCGCGCTACAGTCGCTCCCCGGACTCGATCACGGAGAGTCTGGAATGGGTTCGCGGTCACAGCTCGGAGAAATTCCTCGAAAGCTTCTATTTTCAGTACGGCCACGCCTCGATTGCTGACCTGGGGCACACCATCTTTTGCTTCGAGGGGATCTCCGAGCTAGCTGCCATCGAGGTCGAAGACGAGCCGCTGTGGGACGGCCAAGCGAAGTCCAGCCGCTACCAGGACTTCATGAAAGGGCAGATCGTCACCCCGCCGGAGCTCACAGGAAGCGACGCCGCCCAAGTTTACCAGGATGCGGTCGGCGGGCTGTGCGAGGCTTACCAGCAGATCCACGGGCGGCTGGTCGAATACCTGACCGAAAAGCATGCCAAGCCGGCTGAGATGAAAGGCGGCGCCTACCGCCGAACGATCAACGCGCGGGCCTACGACGTCGCTCGCTACCTGCTGTTCTTAGGCATTTCGACCAACATCGGGCAAGTGACCAGCATTCGGACCCTCGAAAAGCAGATGAGGCGCCTAGGAGTCTCTCCCTACGCCGAGACGCGTGACCTTGCGGAAGAGATGCACGACGCCTGTGCCTCTGCCCCGGCATGCGTTTGGGACGAATCGCAAGCCCAAGAACCGTTGGCGCCGACCCTGGCCCGCTACGCCGAGCCGGACCTCTGGTCGAAGCAGGCGCGTGAACGAGTCTCGCGCTGGGCGGCGCAAAACCTGACCGTTACCGCGAACGACGCTGTCCCGGATGTAGACCTGGTTCGGCCCACCGATCCGCTCGACGAGATTGCTGCGACGCTGTTGTATCCAGCCAGCTCGGTTCCGTTCCGGTTTTTGTTGGATGAAGTGAGCAGCTGGAGCCGCGCTCGACGGCGGGAGGTGTTGGACGTTGCCCTCGAAGACCGCGATCGGCGCGAGGAACTCGTGAGAGAGTTCCGCGGCGGCTATGCCTATGTTTTTGACGTGGTCTGCGATATCGGCGCTTATCGCGACCTTCACCGCCACCGGCGCTGCCAGCAAATCCAACAAACATTCACCGATCAACTGGGTTTCGACACACCCGAGCTGCTCGCCGAAGCCGGGGCGAAGGGTACGTACTTCGAGGCCATCGAGGAAGTCGCGAAGGCCCGCCGAGCTATCGAGACAGTCTCCGAGCAGGCCTCCCACTACTTGCTTCCGTTCGCCGCTCGAGTGCGCTCCCTTTTCAAGATGGATTTCGCCGAAGCGGAGTACATCGCCAGGGTACGCTCGGGTGTCAAAGGCCACATCTCTTACAGAACCGTCGCTTGGGAAATGCGGGAGCGAATCGTGGAAGTTGAACCTGACCTTGGAGATCTCATCCAAGCGACACCCCCTTCGGTGGAGGAGGCGTTAGTGCGGTAACACGTGTCGCAGCGCCCGCGCCAGAAAAAAAACGCCCGCCGGAGGGGGGGGCGTTTACGTTGGCGTTCTTACTCAGTGGTGATAAACCGACCTACCGGAGTGAGGCCCTCATAGGAAGACGTGTAGAGTTGTCGATTACAGATATGATCTTTCCGTGTAGCGCCAAGACCGTGAATTTGGTGCCGTCGGGCTTCCTGAAAGTGTATTTTTCGTTATAGCCGTTGCCTCTGATTCCCTTCAGGACCATAGTTGGTTTTCCCAGACGGGCGATGAGGTCGGCAACCGTGGCGCCATCCGAGATTATGATGGTCCCTTCTTTGGCTGCACCCTCTTCTCCGCTGCTGTTTTCGGAGGAGCCTGAACCGGTGATTATGACCGGGCTGAGCACGCCGCGGTTACTCGCGGGTGTTGTCAGGGCCTGCTCGGAGGCTGGCGGGCTTTCAGATGACTCGGCGGTCACTTGAGCGTCCGTAGCGGCAGGATCCTCCTCCGCCGGTTTCGCGCCCGCGGATTCGACCTCGGATGACTCGGGGGCCGTCGTCCCAGGTGCAGCGCTTGGGCCAGGACCAGGGGCTGGAGTCGGCGCGGGACTATATGATTCAGCCCCCCCGCTCGACGCAATAGCGCGCGCTTCCGTGGAGAGTTGAGACGAGCGCGCGACTCTTGGGGACGGACTTAGGCCCGCGATCGTTGCTCCTCCCTTGAGCTTCAGTTTTCCGTCAGCGCCGACTTTGGCCTGCCCGTTACCCTTGGGAACCTTGTCGTTGTCAAACTGGGGCCCGGCCTGTCTGCCTGTGTGGGATCGGTTTGCTCCCTCTTGACCGGCCTTCTTGATGGGCTGGTTCACTTTACTGAACACTCCCGCCAAACCTGCGCCTGCCCCGACTCCGGCGGCGCCCGCGCGGCCTACGTTGATGCCGTAACCAATGATGGCTTGTCCGTAGGTCGTGGCCGGCAGCGCCAGCCCAACACCGGCTATCAAGGTGAATAGGACGGATTTCTTCATGGTTGTTTCCTCGCTCCGTAACGAGAGTAGCAGAAATCCTCGTTTTAGGCACTCGGAGAATTCACTTACGCTTGACTGACCCATCGGTCCTAAGACTGTCGCAGCGGCGGGTCTGTTCAGTTGGCGGCGTTGGCGTACAGGCGGATTCATCCGTGCCCGCCGGCGTCAGTGAGATCGAGTGTCTGACCCCTCACTCGGGGGTGTCCGAATAAACCGGGGTCTGTCACAAGGGTGGCCTCGAAGTCACTTAGAATCAATGACGTCCTGAGCAGTTGACTGTCCCAACTACCACATTGAACATCTGCCGGGCGAAGCCCATCCGCCTAATAACTCATCCCGCAGCCGATCAGCTCGTCGGACGGGAATTTGGTGATGATTTCGACCCCGTCGGTCTTGATCACGATTTCATCCTCGATGCGGGCTCCGTCGTAACCTTCGCCTTCGTACGTTTCGACGGCAAAGACCATCCCGGGCTGGATTTCGACGGGATGATCCAAACTGTACAAGCGGGAAATTATAGGGAATTCCCACAGTCCGACGCCAATGCCGTGGCCAAACGCCAAGCCGAAGGCTTCTTCTTCCGTTTTGAATCCCCAGTGATCGGAGGCGGGCCAGGCACTGGCGATGTCCTTGGTGGTGCCGCCCGGACGGACCTGCTCGATCCCCGCCTGTTGCATGTCCCAACACCGCTGATAGATGTCTTTTTGCTTCTGGGAGGGCTTGCCGCAGCAGAAACAGCGGTAGTAGCAGGTGTGGTAGCCGTTCAACAGCAGGACAATATCGACGAACACAAGGTCCCCGGGTTGAAGCAGGCGGTCCGAACTCAAATGCGGGTGAGGATGCGTGCGGTTCCCGCTCGTGACCTGCACGTTGTGCACCCACTGGGCCCCCAGTCGGTGCATGATCGCCGAGGCAGCGGCCTGGATGTCGGTTTCCTTGGCGCCGGGCTCGATGGTTTGCGCAATACGGTGGTGAGCCGCGTCGGCAATGGCGGCGGCATGCTTGAGACAGGCGACTTCATCCTCATTCTTTATGGAGCGGGAATGTTGCATGACGGCCTGCCCGTCCGCGATCCGGAATCCTTGCTCGTGAAGGGATACGATCAATTGGGACTCCATCACGTCCACGCCGACAGGGTCGGTGCGAGGAATCTTGTGCTCCGCCAGCACCATATCGAGGTCTTTGATGAAGTTGTTGTAGCAACCCCAGTCCAAAGGCAGTGCACCGTACATCGTGCTGTGTGCCGGGAACGCGCGATCTTTGATCCAGGGACAGTTCAGCTTTTCCGCAGCTACCTCTGATCCGAAGCCGAAGATATACGGTCTGCCGCCACGCGGGACGATGGCATAGCGGGCCATATTGTCCACCTCGGGAGAGGCGACCGCCGTAGAGGTGGCGTAGCGCTTGTTGCCCGTCTCGAAAAGCACGAGACAACTGATATCGAACTTGTCCATGTACTGCTGGATGCGGGATTCCCTGTGATTGCGCATGCGGTCGAAATCGATTCGCTGCTCATAATCGACCTGCATCATCCCCTGTGTGCCGTATCGCATTTCTCCACTCTCCAGAATCAGAATTCACGACGGAACTCTCGTTCGACCGAACGCGAGAAGGCAAAGAGCCGGCCCGGCGGGCAGTCCTCTCAGTTCCGGCGCGGGTAACCATTATAGCCGCGGGATGGCGACCGTTCGGCCTGGCAGGGTCGGGCTGTCGAGGGCGGCTAACTCACCACCCTGGGAGATACCCCATGACATATTGGTCAAAGTCTACGAGGGAGCCGGTCATCACTTCGGCGGCGTCGCTGAGTAGATAGCCCGTGATTCCGGCCACGTCCCTGGGGCGCGTAATTCGCCCAAACGGCATCTTGGCATCGGCTAGTTCTAGCCAATTCTCGGGTTGCCCTTCGCCCGTTTGTATGACGTGCTCGGCGGGAGTGGCGGTCCAGCCGATGTTCAGCCCATTTACCCGGATACGGTCTGGTCGAAGGCCGACGGCCGCGTTCTTAGTCAGCGTTGCCAGAGCGCCCTTCGAAACGCTGTAGGCTGTGAGATGAGTTTGCCCACCGTAGGAGACCATGCTGAGGATATTGACGATGCTCCCGCCGCGCTTCTCGCGCTTCATGACGCGGGCCGCCTCCTGTATCAGTATGAACGGCGCGCGCACGTTGGTCGCCATAATCTTGTCCCAAAACTCCACTGACGTATTGTCCAGCGTTCCGCGGTTGGTGTTCGCGGCGGCGTTGACCAAACCATCCAGCCGGCCGAATTCCTCGTCGCACCTGGGGACAATCTGGCGACAGTAGTCCACCTGCTCCAAGTCGCCCGGCACGAAAACAGCTCGCGAACCGGCCGCGGTGAGGTCGGCAGCCACCGCCTGCCCGCGCTTCTCGTTTCTGCCACAGATCACCAGACCGGCCGCCCCAAGATCCGCCAGGTGGCGCGCAATCCCTTCGCCCAGGCCCTGCGTGCCCCCGGTGACGATGATGACCTTGCCGTCGAGTCTGTGAATGGCTGTATCTCCCATCTTGTTCCCTCTCTCGCAGTCCGTGGCGGAAGTCCATGTGTTGCATCTAGCGCTAGCGTAGCGCCGAGTAAGGTTCAGTTCGCCGTTTGCGTTTCTGGCCGGCAGAAGCAACGGCGGGTGCTTCCAGGTATGAACCGGGGACCAGGGTAACACATGAGTCCGGGCACAAAGGTAGCACTTTTAGGGCTAGAACATTTCTGGGGGGAAACGGGATCAGGCCACCAAAGCCAATTCAAAACAGAAGGACGAAACTGATAGTTGCAGTTCCGCATGAAGCAAAGACCAACGAAGGAACGGATCATCTCTCCGTTCGTTTTCGGGGGGTTACCGCTCCCGCGCCCCACCTAGGCTCGCCAACAAGTCTTTTCTGGCTGACTGAAACTCCTTCTCTGGAAGAACCGACCGTGCACCCTCGACATCCACGTCTTGATACAACGTTACCCACGAGCGGCAACCCGCGTACCGACGGTCATGGGGAATGTGAACGGGCTGCGGCAGCCGAAGAATCTGCGGCAATACGATGAACAGGGGTAAGTCGGGGCGGTACTCAAACCGCATGCGGACAAATGGTTCCGTGCAGATGTGGTGAGGGGCCAGCCGCTCGATGGCCTCCATCTCGACCGGTGCGCGCAAAACATCAGTCACTTTGGCCAGGTAGCGAATCTCGAGAAGGTTCGAGTCCGGAGGTTTGACCTTTTCGAAGAGCTCGTGGAACTCGGGACGAATGGAGGCGGCGTGCTGGTGCTCCCATGTCGGGAAGAAAACAAACTCGTCGTGCTTCAGCTCAAAGCCTCGCTTGCCCTCGGCGATACCGCCTTTCCGGAGAAGAAACGTCTGGCGGCCCTGGGCCAACGCCTCCACCACGACTGCCCACTCTTTGAGAGCGGTTTTCATGCTCTTTGCTCTCCTCTGACATTATGGCTGAGCTCGATGGGGAAGCCAGCTGGCGGCTGACTGGGACGCGACAGCTGGGCATCCGTACGCCCGCGGGGCGTTATGGCCGCTCACTCGGCGTTCGCGGCTCTGATCTGGCCGTTGCGGCGAGTCTAGGCGCGTGTTAGGAACAGTGGAAGGTTCGTCTTGGCTGAGTAGTTCGGGCGGTAGCGGTCGGTGTTGTACATGGTGGCTACATCGACTCTTCTCGCGCCGAGGCCGGGGTCGGGGATCTCCGTGTCCGTGTAGCAGCCGTTGCGCACGCTCATCATGCGGCCACGGCCATCGTCTTGGATGCACTCCAAAGCCATGGTGGCGAAAGTAGTCGCTACCATCTTGTCAAGGAAGTCGGGGTCTCCGCTGCGCAATTGGTACGTTAGGTCGTAGACCACGGTTTCCTCACCAGCGATGCCTCTGAGTTGGTCGCTGAACGCTTCGGCGATGTTAACCTTCTTGCGGTGGCCGTAGGCGTCCGGCGGTCCGTATTCTTCGACTTCGCGTCCCCTCCAGGTTGCACCCTCGGAGAGGACGACCAGAGCGTATCGGCTGGGATTGTTCTTCTTGTCGGTCACCAGCAGATCGACCATGTTATCGAGATCGAAGGGAGCTTCAGGAATACCACAGCGGATCGAAGTCACGTAGGCGGAGTAGAGCGCCGTGAACCCGGCGTCGCGGCCGAAGATGCGAAAGACGCCGATTCGCTCATGCGATCCCACGGTGGTGCGAATGCGGTTTATCGCATCGACCGCGCGAGTTGTTGCCGTCGAGAAACCAATGCAGTACTCGGTGTTCTGGACGTCGTTGTCCATCGTCTTGGGGACAGCGACGACCGGAAACTGTTCGCCGTTGAGCACAGACGAGTAACTCAACGTATCATCGCCGCCGATGGTCAACAGATGATCGATTCCTAGCCGCTGCAAGTTTTCGAGAACAATTGGCGTCATGTCGGCCACGCCTGGCTCAACTTCCCTACACCCACCCAGTTTTTTCTTGACGTGCTCGGGCAAGCGGTCCACCTTCAGCCGGGAAGGTTTGGTCCGAGACGTATGGAGAAACGTGCCGCCGGTGCGATCGATCGTGCGGGTGTTGGCCCGGTCGAGGTGCACGAAGTATTCGTCATCGAAGCCGGCATCAAGATTCGGGTACGTCAAACCGGCCCAGCCGCGGCGGATGCCGATGACCCGATAGCCTGGCTTCGACGTGGCGCCGTAGACTACCGACTTGATGACGGAATTCAACCCGGGAACGTCACCGCCACCCGTTAGGATTCCAATAGTTTTGTCGGCCATCTCGCTTCACCCCTGTGTCGGGCCGGTCGGCAGAAAGATCGCCGAAGAACGGTTGATCTCACCGGCTAGATGATTTGTATAAAGCACGATGAGTGGCTCCGGATAACGCTCACGAAACTCCTCAAAGACTTTGGCTTGCCATCCATCCTCCAAATCTTTCGCGGCGGAGGAATTCTTGTCAAAAAACCCACTGCCGTCGTGCGGAATCTCGAGAAAATCGAGCGCCTCGACGACAAACGGTAGGTTCGACACCAGAACGCCCTGTGCCAGCTCACGCGCCAAATCCTGATCTCCCTGCTCCAGACGATCCCAAAGTCGGGGAACCGCGCGGCGGAGCCGCTCCCGATTGAGCTTGCTGAGATGGGCGCGGACCTTCAACGAGTCGTAAACATCATAGGTGCGCAACCGGCCCATGGAGATGCCCTCAACTAGCTCTTGAAAACTAGAACGGCCTAGCGCGTGAAAAACTTCAGTCAAATCCATGGTTTCGATGATACACAGCGACCCTCTGCCGCGGCTAGCGACAACCCGTTAGGCAAGATTGCCTGCGCGCCGATCTTTGCACGGGCTGTTAACTCTCGAGCTGGCGCCGAGCGGCTTCGAGATGCGCCTGGTAGGCCGGCGTGCCGAAAAGTACAAAAGTCACGGTCTCGATCCGGCATTCCGGTCGCTCGAGGTGGCCGATAACGGTCTGCAGGGCCAAGGTTGCAGCGTCTACTATGGGGTAGCCGTACGCACCGGTACTGATGGAGGGGAACGAGACGCTTCGCGCGCCGTTCTCTTCCGCCAATCGGAGCGACGTCCGATAACAGGAAGCAAGCTGCTCGGGCTCCCCTTGACTCCCGTCTCGAAAAACCGGGCCCACGGCGTGAATCACGTTTTTGGCAGGCAGGTTTCCGGCACCGGTGACCACGGCGTCGCCTGCGGCGCAGCGGCCGATGCGGGGTCTCATCTCGTCCAGTTCCTGAATAATCGAAGGCCCGCCGGCGCGGTGAATAGCGCCGTCGACCCCGCCGCCCCCCGCGAGCCGCGAGTTGGCCGCGTTGACGATTGCGTCAGCGGGAACCTTGGTGATATCGCCTTCGACAAACACAAGTTTCGAACGGTTGACCGCGAACTCCATCGCTTTTCTCGCTAAGCCATTCTAGGACCCAGGAATCGTCGTCCGCAACATGGGTCTACGCCCCGATCGCCATGCCGAGACCTTATGAGTCTGTGTGGACGCAAAAGGCCGCGGATCGCAGAGGCGAGATTCGCGGTAAGATCTTTGACGGTCGAAGCACGCGAAAGGCCCGGCATTACTTGGTTGCGCTCGCCGTGCGCAATACACGTTCACACGATCCCGAAGGCGATAGCCATCCCCAGAGCCAGCAGCAAGACTCCCACCAGACGACGGACAAGCCCCATCGTAATCTTGTGCATTAGCCTTGAGCCGACGAAAGATCCCACAAACGCGGAAAGCGTAGCCGTGACGACGAGCGAAGCCATATGGACGTCCCGCAGCGACTCAAAGCCCCCTTTGAGCGCCATCGACCCATAGACCGAAAGGCGGGTGACATCCACTGCCACGGCGCAAATCACATTGGTTCCGATGAAGGCTTCTTTGACCAGCCCGCACTGGATGAGGAAGGCGGCTCGCAGCGCTCCTTGGTGTCCCGATATGCCGCCAAACAGCCCGGAGAGCAGGCCTCCGACGGGAAGGTAGCGCCGATCGAGCGTGAGTCGGTCAAAAACCGGGAACAAATCGACTACAGAAAAGAGAACAATGAGACCACCCATGACGAGTCCGATCGACGTGATTTGGAATGTTCGACCTGCTAGGTTGTAACGCCACAAGGACTCCAGAGATGTCAGCAGCCCGAGGAGCATTGCGCCGACGAAGGCGGCGGGAATGGCCGGCACCCCGAATCGGATCGCGACCGGCCAACTCGCGTACTTCCCGACCAGGCCAAGCTTGAATAGATTATTGGCCAAATGGACGATAGCGGTCGCGCCGACGGCAACGTCCAGCGGGAACAGCAGGGCGAAAACCGGCATCAATAGAGAACCCAGTCCGAACCCTGAAACCAGCGTAAGCGCTGCTACCACAAAGGACGCTACAGCGACGACAAGGTAATCCATTGGTCAGTACAATATGGTTTTGGACAGAGGCATTACACTAAAGGATAGGGATATCGAGGCCCCTCGATGCAGAGAAGCGCCAATAGACAGCTCGAGTTGCGGCTCGCCAAACCGACCGCGGCCGAACGCAAGGCGCTGATCCGGGATCGCTTAGCGGGCTATGGATTCCGGCAGGCCGCCCGCGAAGCCAAGCGCCGACAGGCCGCGCGTCGCCGAGAAGAAGGGTCGGGACCTGGGGCAACGTCCGGCCAGTCCGGCTTAGGCGGCGAACAACTTACCTTGCCACACTTCCCTCCGCAGCGTTTGAGTCAAGGTTAGGGAATCGCACCCGCCCGTGGTTCCTCACCTACGTAAAGGATCTGCCAGTCACCCCCTGGTTTAACCCGCATTTCCAATTTGATTTCGGCATCCCGACCTTGCAGCGGCCTTCAGCGTCTTTATTTATAGGGGTTCAAGCCCTGTCAGGACGCACGGAGGCCAACACCCAATGGGTGAAAAAGAAAACAAGCCGTTTCAGCTCACCTTCAACGGATTTCTCAAAGTCGATTTCCAAGGATCGCGCGTCACCTCGGATGGTGGCCTGATTCTCATTCGGGAACTGGACGAGCGGCTCGGACTGGGCAAGCTGATCGACGAGCATCTGACGGATTCGCGGCAAGGCACAAACAAGAAGTTCCCACTGGCCGACCTGGTGCGGCAATCGGTCTACAGCCGCCTCGCCGGCTACGAGGATCTCAACGATGCTGCCCGTGTCTCGGCTGACCCGACTTTTCGTCTGATCGGCTCGAAGAAGAACTGGGATCGCGGCGGGGCGCTTACGTCGCGTCTACAAAGCTTTGAGGCAGAGCTGCTGGCCAGTGAAGAGAACCTGCTTGGGCTGATGGCGGTGAACCGCGAGTTGGTCGCTCAAGCCCAAGCGCAGGACGAGTCCGAGCGTGTCGTGCTCGATATGGACTCCACGGAAAGCCCGGTCCACGGTCAGCAGGAAGGCAGCGCTTACAACGGCCATTTCGAGTCCACCTGCTACCACCCGCTGTTGCTGTTCAACCAGCACGGTGATTGTCTGGCGGCGAAGCTGCGAGCGGGTAACGTGTCCAGCGCCGAGGACTGGGACGAACTGCTGCTGCCCGAGATCGAGCGCCAACAGGGAGAAGGCAAGCAAGTGACGTTCCGCGCCGACGCCGCCTTCGCCAAGCCGGAGATCTACGAGGCGTTGGAGGATCGCGGAGTGGACTACGTCATTCGCATCCCAGCAAACAAGAACCTGGAGTTGGAGATCGAAGAGATTCTGTTCCGTCCGCCGGGCAGGCCGAGCCTGAAGCCACTAGTGCGCTACAAGAGCTTCCGCTATCAGGCCGCGAGTTGGTCGAAGCCTCGGCGGGTTGTGGCCAAGGTTGAGCACCACCAAGGCGAGTTGTTTCCTCGCGTCGGGTTCATCGTCACGAGCATGAGCTTGCCCAGTCGGTCGCTGGTGCGCTTCTACAACAAGCGCGGCACGGCCGAGCAATGGATCAAGGAAGGCAAGCAGGCAACCCACTGGACACGGCTGTCCTGTCATCGTTTCCGGGCAAACGAGGTGCGTTTGCAGTTGAGCGTGTTGGCCTACAACCTGGGGAACCTGTGGCGGCGGCTGGGGCTGGCGCAGAGGATCAAGAACTGGTCGCTGACGAGCTTGCAGCATCGGTTGATGAAAACCGGAGGGCGGCTGGTCAAGCATGCCCGCTATTACTGGCTGCTGTTGGCCGAGGGGCATCTCAACCGCAAGCTGTTCGCTGAGATGCTGGGGCGGATCTGGGCGCTGCCTGTGCCAGGCGGGTAACGGGCGACGGCTGCGACGGAGAAGAGACGCTGGGTTGCTGAAGAGGGAACTACTCGGAGCCGTGTCGGCGAAAAGCCCTCCAGCGAGCTGGAACGCGGCGATCGAGCGGCATTCAGCGACCCAAACGGGAGCGAACGGAGCATCGATCGTGAGAGGAAGACGAAGACCTTGCACCCGAGCCGCGGATCGGAGTATCCTGACCATCGCGGGATGGCCAAAACGGAAATTCCAGATCAGAAGAACTTCGACCAGTTTGAGGCCGAGCTCACTGCCTCCTCCAATGAGGTCGAGGCAGGTGGCGACTGGGCCTTCGACCGCGGTATGTACACGATTAAGGTGACGCCTAGGGCCATCGTCGCTTCGTGTTCTTAGTTTAAGAAATTTGCACTTCTCGCAAATCTATCAAGTTTCTCCAAGGTCTGTTCTACTTACTTGGGTATTTCGAATTTCTTTTCCCACTCCTCTGTCCATGACACAACCTGGTTTCGCTTTGCCCACTCTTCATAAAGGTCTGCCAGACGTCTTACCTGATCTGGAAACTTGGATGCCAGATCTCTGGTCTCCGTCCGGTCAGTCTCCAGATCATACAACTCCCAGTCCTGACGAAACCCCGCAACCAGTTTCCACTTTCCTTCTCGTACGGCCCGATTCCCTTCGTGCTCCCAATATAGAGCTCCCTGTCCGGGTCGCGATCCCCCTCGAAGAACCGGCAGGAGACTGTTTCCTTCGGCGGGAAGAATACCGTGCTCCTGGAATGAAGTAGGGTACTCGACTCCCGCGGCTTCCAAGCAGGTTGGAAGGATGTCGATGATGTGACCGACTTGGTGCGTGACCCTGTTTGCCTGCCGCATGACAGCAGGCCAGTACACAATCAGAGGTGTCGCGATTCCGCCCTCGTGCACCCAGTGTTTATAGAGCCGGAAAGGAGTATTGCTTGCCTGAGCCCACGGAAGGCCATAGCTCTTGAAGGATCCCGGAGTTCCCGCTGGAGAATCAGCCTTCCCCCGATCGATGGCTTCGGCACAGCCACCGTTATCGGAAAGAAACAACACCAAGGTATTGTTTTTGACCCCCATCGCCCGGATCGCCCGGAGGATGCGACCAATGGCTCGGTCCATACTCTCCACCTGTGCTGCGTACACAGCCATCGCCAGATCTTGTGCAGCTTTGTCCGATGTAGTTTCCCATGCGCTGGCATATTCATCGCGCGGGGCCGAGCGCCAGCGTTCGTCTATAATGCCG
Source organism: Bryobacterales bacterium (assembly GCA_965248205.1). GTDB lineage: Bacteria > Acidobacteriota > Terriglobia > Bryobacterales > UBA6623. The sequence continues at coordinate 1,674,584 of CBDFIS010000006.1, read as the reverse complement.
AGTTCGATCATGCGCGCATGACGGGCTCGTCTCACTGCATCCCAACCCAAGCTGTATGCATCCCGGTATTTGGCGATATCCTCGGGAAGAGCGTGAAGTGGAAAATGAGGAGCCGTGAAAGCAACATAGAGGAAAAACGGATTTAAGGGAAGCTAAGTCTCCTTTCCTTCCAAGGACTCGTTTTTTGTCAAAACCAACTTACACCCTCCTCCCTTTTACACATTCAAATTAAGCCACCGATCTGGGCCGATTCATTGTGCTCCGGACAGGAGAGTTGTACCATGGTGTGAACTCGACGTCCCATCGGGATTTGGTCTCGACCAACCACCCATGAACCCCAAAAGTGCTCTGATAACTGGAATTACAGGACAAGACGGGTCCTATTTGGCCGAACTGTTGTTGTCGAAGGGATATGAGGTCCACGGGATCGTCCGGCGAGTTGCCTTGGAGGATCCAGAGCACAGGCTGACGCGGATTCAGGGCATCTTGGACAACATTGAACTACACGCGGCATCTCTTGAAAACTATGCCAGCGTTCACCACGTGGTCGAGCGCATAAAGCCCGACGAGTGCTATCACCTGGCAGCGCAGAGTTTTGTCAGCTACTCCTTCGACGACGAGTTTTCCACACACAACACCAATATCAACGGAACCCACTACCTGCTCGCCGCGGTGCACCACATCGTGCCCAGCTGCCGGTTCTATTTCGCCGGGTCCAGTGAACAGTTCGGCAACGCCGATGAGGAACCTCAGACTGAGAGCACGCCATTCCACCCGCGCTCCAGCTACGGCATCAGCAAGGTGGCGGGATTTCATCTAGCTCGCTACTACCGGGAAGCTCGGGGTCTACACGTCAGCAACGGCATCCTCTTTAACCATGAATCGCCACGCCGCGGTTTCGAGTTCGTTACGCGGAAGATCACCTCCGGGGTGGCGCGTATTCTAGCGGGCAAGAGCCAACAGCTGCCTCTCGGCAACTTGGATGCCCGGCGGGACTGGGGACATGCCCGCGAATACGTCGTAGCGATGTGGCTGATGCTCCAACAATCCGCGCCCGACGACTACGTTATCGCCACCGGAGACACGCATTCTGTCCGAGAATTCGCCGAGAAAGCGTTTGGCTGCGCAGGGCTGGACTATCGAGATTACGTCGTTGTGGACAAAGACCTCTACCGCCCAGCCGAAGTCAACACACTGACGGGCGATTCTTCCAAAGCTCGAACAAGACTAGGGTGGAAACACACGGTCGGCTTCGACGACCTGGTGCCCGAAATGGTGCGATCCGACTGCGAGATCCTTGGCGTTAGATTTGCAAGGCCCGCCGCAGTGGGGCTATAGACGTACAGCAGGTCCGAGGAACCTCGGGCGTTCTCCCCAGCCAGCAACTGTTCGGAAGAACGTCTCCACCCTCTAGCCACCCCCACCTACCCCACATACCACGGTAGGTGTAACCAGCGGCGCTCTCCCCAGGCTACGCTATACTACGAAGTCTTCCGCGACCGAGAGGCACCGGACGCACAAGCTACATCGCCTTGAGCGTCCATCCACGATCGGGCCGTTTCTTTTGAGGAGCATGGCATGAAGGGTGTTGTGTTAGCGGGCGGGCTGGGAACTCGCCTCGATCCGCTCACCCGCATCACCAACAAACATCTGTTGCCGGTTTATGACAAGCCGATGATCTACTACCCCATCGAGACGCTTGTCAACGCCGGCATTAGCGACATCTTGATCGTTACAGGCGGCCAAAACGCAGGTGATTTCCTGCGTCTCCTAGGAAACGGGAAAGACTTCGGACTCAAGCATATTAACTACACATACCAGGAAGGGGAGGGTGGCATTGCCGAAGCTCTCGGGCTGGCCGAGCACTTCTCCAACGGTCAAAGGATCTGTGTGGTGTTGGGAGACAACCTCATCGAGGGGAACATTGTCCTCGCGGCACAGGCCTTTCGCAACCAGTCAGATGGGGCGAGAATCCTTCTCAAGGCGGTTCGCGACGCGGAGCGTTTCGGAGTGGCTGAAATCCAGGGAGACCGCATAGTGGCCATCGAAGAGAAGCCCAGCGCTCCTAAGTCCCACTACGCCGTAACCGGCATCTATATGTACGACGAGAGCGTGTTCCACAAGATTAATAAGCTCGAGCCTTCCCGGAGAGGAGAACTGGAGATCACCGACGTCAACAACCTCTATATTCAAGAAGGAACAATGACGTTTTCGATGTTGGAAGGCTGGTGGACGGATGCCGGCACAATCGATTCGCTGCAAAGAGCTTCCGCCCTGGTAGCCGAAACAGGCGCCAACAGGTTGGATCTCCCCACGGCTGAATCCGCCGATGGTCTCCGTCAGATCGCCGAAGGGGATTGAGAAAAGGCACGCGAAGATTCGCCGATCGGCAGCCGGGAGCCTTTATTTCCTATCCGCACTGACGCAAGGGCGCACCCCTTGGAAAGCCATTGCGAGTCGCCATCGACGCTACCCCTCTCACGGTCCCAACCGGTGGCGTGAGGCGCTATGTCGTCGAGTTGACGCGGGCACTGGCCGAGGAATTTCCCAGCGACGATTTTCATCTGCTATCGGACCAGCCACTCGGCAGAGCGCCGCAGGAACTACTCGGACTGGAAAACGTTCAGTTTGGCAGCGCCCCTGGCCCAAGATGGGCCGGGAAGTGGTGGAGCTTGGGTCTTCCGTGGGAACTGCACCGGCGCCGGATCGACGTTTTTCACGGCACGGACTTTGCGATTCCCTATTTGCCTCTGAGAGCTTCGGTCTTGATGATCCACGATCTATCGCCCTGGAAACGGGGCCCTCAGCGCGCTCGGGCCGCGGAAAGAACCCGGCAAAGAACACCATGTCTCTTGAAGCTCGCCACCCAAATCACTACGCCCAGTAAGGCTATACGTAGGGAACTGAGTGATTTTTTCGGCATTTCACCCGCCAAGGTCACTGCCATTCCTCTGGCGCCGGCTGGGACTTTTCGTCGTCAAGTGGGTTCTAGCGTTACAGAACGGTTGCAGCGCCTCGGTATTAGCCGTCCGTACCTGCTCTTCATCGGCGATCGAAACGAACGCAAGAATCTTCCGGGTCTCATCGAGGCCTGGCGCGAGTTAAGAAAGAACCGGGAGAAAGTCTCTCTGGTGCTGGTTGGGACGCCTGTTTTGCGTGAAATCGAGTCCCTTGAGGACCCTGGTTTGCACGTTTTGGGACCACTGGACGACAAAGAGGTCGAAGGCCTATTGTCGGGGTCCCTCGCCTTCGTTTATCCTAGCCTTTACGAGGGGTTTGGACTGCCAGTCCTGGAAGCAATGAAGGTAGGAGTGCCGGTTGTTACTTCGCAAGACCCTGCGATCAGTGAAGTGGCAGGCGGAGCTGCACTGCAAGTTGACGTCACGTCACGCGAGAAACTGACCGAGGCACTAGTGGAGGTAACCACGAGTTCCCAGCTTAGGACTCGTCTTGCGGAGCGCGGAAGCCGGCGTGCATCCGAGTTCACCTGGCGTTCGACCGCTGTCTTGACTCACGCTGTCTATGACGAAGCCATCCGCCGTTTCTGAGAAAGCGGTTTTCCTGAGTCCAGAGCCCCCGTACCCCCTGGCGGGTGGCGGTCCCATGCGCTCAGCAAGTCTGCTGCATTTTCTAGCCGACCGCTTACCCGTTCACCTGATTACCTTTAGAGACGGTGACTCCTCAGACCCCACGCCCTTTCTAAACTCGGGGTTGGCGGAGACCGTGACTTGTGTGCCCCTGCCCCATCACGACAAGAAGACGCTCTCGCGCATCTACCGCAACACCGGACGCCTGCTGCGAGGTCAACTGCCCCTGACGGACCGCTTCGGCGAGGCTCAGGCCCTGCGGCACGTGGAGACAGCCACCCGCGACGAGTCCTACTCCCTTGCCGTCATCGAGCATTTTTGGTGCGCGCCCTACTTGGGCGTACTTCGCCCCCACGCACGAAGAGTCATCCTAGACCTGCACAATATCGAGTCGGCACTCCACGCGGCCTGTTCGACCAGCGAGCCATGGCCGCGGAAAGTCGGACACCGCCTTTTCGAGCGCACGGCGCGCCGCATGGAAGGGGAGCTTTTGGCCGACTTCGATTTGGTGCTGGTCGCGTCGGAGGCGGACCGCGGCCGCGCGCTGGAGATATCACCTGCAGCAAATGTAGCTGTATATCCTAACTCGATCCCCTGGGCGCCCCAGCCGAGCGCCAAAGAGGAGGACGTCATCGCTTTCTCCGGAAACATGGAGTACCATCCCAACGTCACCGCGGTACGGCACTTCCGCCGGCGAGTGTGGCCTCTGATCGCACGCAAAGCTCCGTCCCTACGCTGGCGGCTGATCGGCAAGAACGAGTTCGCCGTGCGCAACCTTGTCGCCGACGATCCCCGCATCGAGCTCACGGGAACCGTGGACGATGCCGTCGCGGAGCTGGCGCGGGCCAAGGTCGTCGTCGTTCCCTTGCTCGCGGGTAGTGGCACCCGTGTCAAAATCTTAGAAGCGTGGGCCGCTGGGCGGGCCGTTGTCTCGACAACGATCGGAGCCGCCGGGCTCACGGCCCAAAATGGAGAAAACATCCGAATTGCAGACGAGCCGGGCGAGATGGCCGAAGCGGTAGTCGAATTGCTAAACAACGACCTATTAAGGAAACGGATGGGCGAGCAAGGCCGTAAAACGTATGAAGACGGATTCAGTTGGCCGGCGGCCTGGAAAACCTTTGAGCCGCATTTTCATAAGCTGATGTCTCGGGAAAAAGTCTTGGCGGCGGTCTGACCGACTAGAGGCACTAACGTGTTGCGGATTGGAGTCGATGCCCACGCGATCGGCCGTAGGCTGACCGGCAACGAAGTCTACATTCGTAACCTCATCAGCCGTTATGGACTGTTGGACTCTGAATCAGAGTTCATCGCCTACGTCTCAACAAACGAAGCCCAGTATTGGATTCCCGACCGGTTCCAGCAGCGGCAGATATCCAAAAACCCTTTTGTCAGGCTCGGCCGGCAATTCAGTGCCAAGCTCAAGGAAGACCAGCCTGACCTGATCCACGTCCAGTACACAGCACCGGTGTTTTGCCCCGTCCCGATTGTTGTGACGGTCCACGACGTCAGCTACGTGGAACACCCGGAATACCTCCGCGCCCCGCGGGCCGCTCAGTTACGTTGGTCCACACGGAAGACCTTGGAGCGAGCTGCCAAGATCATCACGATCAGCGAGTTCTCACGATCCCGCATTTCGCACGTCTTCAACATCCCTTCCGAGGAGATTGCCGTTACACCATTGGCCTCTCAGGCTTCCTTTCGCCCCATGAATCGTGAACTGGCCTGTCGCAAGGTGTCGCAGCAATTGGGAATCAGTTGTCCTTTCGTGTTGCACGTCGGCGATTTGCAGCCCAGAAAGAACCAAATTGGACTGATTCGCGCATTCCGCGAGTTGCTAGCGGCTCACCCGAAGCTACCGCACCTACTCGTTCTAGCAGGTAAGCGAACGTGGTTTACATCTCGGGTTATGGACGAAGTACGTCGCTCCGGCCTTGGGGAGCGCATTGTCTTCGCCGACTTCGTCAATGACGACATTCTACCGGCCCTCTACAACGCCGCCGACTTGTTCGTCTTCCCTTCGTTTTACGAGGGCTTCGGACTGCCGGTCGTCGAGGCGATGGCCTGCGGCCGCCCGGTGGTCTGTTCCAGTGCAAGTGCGCTGCCCGAGGTAGTCGACGGTGCGGCGCTGCTGTTCGATCCCCATTCGGTCGAGGAACAGACCCGCGCCATCCGCGATATCCTGCTCGACCAAGAGCTCTCCCGCAGAATGGCGAAGATGGGACTCCAGCGATCGGCATTCTTTGACTGGCGAGAGACGGCCCGTCAAACGCTGAATGTCTACTACGAGGTCGCTCAGGCTCGCCGCGTCGTTGAAAGACAAAAGGAGCTTGTGGCTCGGTGAACTCGCGCCGAGTCATACAGCGCTTGCTCCGACGTGGCGAACGACCTCCCTCCAGCGCCGGCCGGACGCCTATAGCCGCAGTCCTCTTGGCGTGTCTTTTCGCCACGCCTCTGTTCCCCGAAGCCTTACCTTTCGCGAACGACGAAGTACTTGTCTATGCTGTTACCTGGCCAAGTGGGTTGTCGCTGGGAGAGGTCGAATTCCGGGCCCACGCTACGCAGCAGGGGTGGTCATTCGAAGCAGACGTAAGCGCGGACTTACCGCTCATCGAAATCCGGGACGAATACCGCTCGACGGCGGACCATGAGCTATGTTCCCTCGAGTTCGAAAAGGACATCCAACACGGCAACCGCACAACTCGCGAATCTGTCACTTTCGATCAGCAGAATCAGACCGCTGCCCGGAGGACTCTCGGCGGGGGTGGAGAGAGCGAGATTGACATACCTCCCTGTGCCCGAGATGGGTTGGCCTTTTTCTACTACTTGCGGCAACAACTAGCGCTGGGGAGGATCCCGCCGCCCGATGACATCAACTTCGGCGGACAGTACCAGATCACCATGAGCTATGTCGAAACGCGGGAGATCCTAGACCGAGGCACTCTTCGGACAGCGGATCGTCTCCTATTCGATCTGACGGGCCCGAAATCGCACCACAGCTTCGAGATCTTTTTCGGAAGGGATCCGGCGCGCACCCCGCTGCTCATGCAGGTCCCGTTTGCGCTGGGGACGTTTTCTATTAAACTCACGAAATGAAGCTGGCGGTCTTCACGCCACTGAACCCCGCTCGCTGCGGAGTCTCCGATTATTCGGAAGCCCTGCTGCCCCGCCTGGCACGGCACTGCGAGATCGAGGTGTTTGTCGACAACTACGAGCCGATCGGTTTCAAAACCGACGGCGGGCTGAAAGTCCGCCCCAGCGCTGAATACGAACCCCGCGATTTTGACGCCACGGTCTACCACATCGGCAACAATCCCTACCACACATACGCCTACAACTGCGCCATGGAACACGCGGGGATCGTTGTGCTCCACGAGTTCAATCTGCACCATCTCGTAGCGGACGCGACGATCAAGCGTGGCGACTGGGATCAGTATCTGCACGAAGTGAACTACAATGGCGGCCCAGCCGACGTAGCCTACGCCGAGCGAGTCAGAAACCTCGAGGTGGGACCCGACTATGACGGCCTGGCTATGAATCGCCGGCTGCTTGATCGCTCCCGCGCCTTAGTCGTCCACAGCAGCTATCTCGTCAACCAGGTCCAGGAGGCCGGCTTTTCGCTGCCGGTCCGGAAGATCCCGCACGGCGCCTGGATTCCCGAAGTCAATCGCAACGCCTGGCGCGCGCACCTCGGTCTCACGGAGGACGACCCTCTTATCGGTATCTTCGGTTTCCTGAAACCCTACAAGAGGATCCCCCAATGCCTCCGGGCAATGAAGCGTCTCGTTCGCCTCGAGCCGAGAGTGCGCATGATCCTAGTCGGCGAGGAGCATCCGGACCTACCGATTCGTCGCCTGGTCTCGCAGCTTGACCTCAACGAGCACGTGCGTATCCTGGGCCACGTTCCGATCGATCAGTTCGAGCAACTCATTGGCGCCGTCGATATTTGCTTGAACCTGCGTTACCCCACGGTTGGAGAAACTTCCGGGACATTGCTGCGGGCTCTCGGGCTGGGACGAGCTGTTGTGGTCTCCGACGTGGGAGCCTTCTCAGAGTTCCCCGACGACGTGTGTCTCAAAGTTCCCGCGGGTGACGGTGAGATCGACGCACTCACCGAAACTCTGCTTCGTCTGACGGCACAACCCGGGCTGGCGGCGGCACTTGGCAGACGCGCCCGTGAATATGTGGCCACTGAGTGCAGTTGGGACCACGTCGCGGATCTCTACGCCGACTGGATCCAGGCAGTAGTAGAAGGGCGAGCAGAGTCCGACGACTCAGATCCTGGGACCGGAGTGCCTGCCGAAGGCGCTCCCGCGGAGAACGCCGCGCCTGACCCCTCCCTCACATCTCCAGCCGAAGCCGCCGTGCCCACTAGCAGCTTCGGCGACCCTCCCGAGGAGACCTTCTTTCGAGATTCGGAGAGCGCCACCTCGCCTCACACCACTGAAGCTGAGCGACGACGAGCCGAGTTGGCCGACTACATTCGCGGCGTCGAGCACGATCCGCCCGATCCACGGCCCTATATCGAACGACACCTGGCACGGCTGGTTCGCACACTCGAGATCACGCCGCCGGGATCCAAAGACCGCAGCGTGCTTGAGATGGGTGCTTACATGCAGATCACCCCTGCTTTGGCGACCAAACTAGGTTACGGTGAGGTACGCGGAAGCTATCTGGGGTCAATAGGCGCCAAGCAGCGCAAGCAGGTCCGTCTTCCGGACGGCGAAACTTTCGAATGTACGATCGACCTGTTTGATGCCGAAAAGGACCCCTATCCCTACGTCGATGCGTCATTTTCAACTGTGTTGTGCTGCGAGCTCCTCGAGCACCTATACGAAGATCCTATGCACATGATGGGCGAAATCAACCGCATCCTAAAACCCGGCGGTCGCTTGGTGCTCTCGACCCCGAACATTTGCAGCTTGCGCGCGGTCGGTGCCGTCTTGCTTGGCTACCATCCCGGGCTCTTTCATCAATACATCAAACCCAACGAACAGGGAGACATCGAGCCGCGCCATAGCCGCGAATACACACCTCGCGACGTCCAACAGCTACTCGAAGCCGCGGGCTTTTCGGTAGAACGCCTAGAGACCGGACCGTACGTGGCCCAGCCAACCGCGGAACACGAATGGGTCAAACACGTCATAGAGCGCTACGGCGTGCCTTCGCACCTCCGTGGCGAGGCGATATACGCAGTTGGCAAAAAGACCAGCGGTGTCGAAGACCGCCATCCCGCGGGCCTCTACAGCGGGGGAGAGTCTTGAGGGCCCATGTTGACGGCCGACAGGTGTCTGTCTCCGAAGACGGGCGACTCTCGGTTACGCTCGAGCTTCAGAACAAGGGGCGGCGAACCTGGTCTTCGGGCGATGGTTTTGCAACCAGCTATCAAGTCTTCGATGCGGAAACCAACAACTGGCTCCTAGACGGCCCGAGGAGCCAATTCCTCAAACCGGTGGCGCCGGGCGACTCCACTCAGGTGATGCTAACCGTCGAGCTGCCGACCGACCCCGGTCGCTATCAAGTTTTCGTTTCACCGCTTCAGGAAGACGTCGCTTGGTTTTTCGAGCGTCGGTCGCCCTTCTTATTGATCGACGCGGAAGTCAGCGACGGCGACGTCCGAGTGCACCGTCAGACCGTGGTTACCTTGGGTAGTCTCACGCTGCAAAGACTCTGGCGTGCTTGCGGCCAAGCCTTCACCTATCCGTTGGCGGCCATCGTCCAGCACAGATCGCTCATCCGCTCGATGGTCCGGCGTGACATCGCAGGACGGTACCGGGCATCTCATGCCGGCCTCTTCTGGACCGTGATTCATCCGCTCTTGATGATGCTGACCTACTACTTCGTTTTCGGCATCGTCCTGCGAGCACGCTTTGGTGATGGCAGCCTCCCGGCCGGTTTCTTGATGTATTTCCTGGCGGGCATGTTGCCTTGGCTGGCCTTCAGCGAAGCGGTCGGTCGGGCGCCCACCACAGTGGTCGAGCACGCCAGTTTTGTCAAGAAGCTATTGTTCCCGGTGGAGACGCTGCCGGTTAACCTCGTCCTGGCCGGTCTTGTCAGCGAGGCGTTCGGCCTTGCGATCTTCGTAGCGGGGCTATTGGTCTTTGGATACCCCACCTCGCTGACGGCGTTCTATTTGCCGCTGATCCTATTGCCGCAATTCCTTTTTACCCTGGGACTCTGCTGGTTGTTGTCGGCTCTCGGCGTGTTCTTCCGCGACCTGAGTCAATTGATCGGCTTCCTGCTGACGGTCTGGTTTTTCACGACCCCGATTTGCTACCCGGAAGCTTCGCTGCCCCAGAACTATCTCTGGCTGTTCGAACTGAATCCCATGTACGTGTTTGTGCAGTCCTACCGCGCGATCTTCCTGGAATTGGCAGCGCCTCCTTGGAAACCATTGGCTGTCCTGTCCGCGGTTAGTGTCGCGGCATTCGTTCTCGGTCATGCCTGGTTTTATAAACTGAAAAGGTCTTTCGCGGATTTGGTTTGAGACAACCGTGAACCGCTCACGCTCCATCCCCTATGCTTGCTGCCCGTAACGTCTCGAAGCTCTACCAGATCTATAACCGGCCGGCCGACCGCCTGAAAGAAGTCCTGTGGCTAGGCAGTCGAACCCTGCACGAGGACTTCTGGGCGCTGCGCGACGTCAATCTCTCGATCGAGAAGGGCGAAACGGTCGGCATAATCGGTCCCAACGGATGTGGCAAGAGCACACTGCTGCAGATCTTGTGCGGCATTCTAGAACCCACTGCCGGACGTGTAGTCCGAAAAGGTCGGGTGGCCGCCCTGCTGGAGCTGGGCGCGGGATTCAACCCCGAGTTCTCGGGCCGTGAGAACGTATTCATCAACGGTGAGCTCATGGGTCTCAGCCGGATGGCAATCGAACGGTCTCTGCCTTCCATCGAACGCTTTGCCGAAATTGGTGATTTCATCGATCATCCGGTAAAAACGTATTCCAGCGGAATGTATGTTCGCCTCGCCTTTGCAACGGCGATCCACACGGAACCGGACATCCTCGTCGTAGATGAAGCCTTGGCAGTCGGGGACGCGGTGTTTGCCAACCGCTGCGTCCGAAAGTTTCAACAATTACAGGAGGCTGGTGTCACCGTTGTGTTTGTTTCGCACGACCTGGGTCTTGTCAAGCAGGTTTGCTCGCGCGCCGTATTCTTGCTCAAAGGTGAGATTCAAGAAGACGGTGACCCCTCAGCAGTGGTCAATCGCTACGTCGGAATGGTGCTCGAGCGCGAGAGGCAGTTTCAGGGCAACGGCTGGCCCGCAACCTCGGAAAGTCTCCCAGCCAGCAACCGCCATGGTGACCGTCTGAGCGAGGTCACCACGGTTGAGCTTCATGGACCGGACGGACAGCCGACCCGCACACTCGTGGCTGGCGACCCGGCCCGTGTACGCGTGGTCGCGCGCTTCCACGAAGAGCAGCCCGATCCCATGGTCGGCATGCTGATCCGGACCCGCACCGGCATGGACGTTTTCGGCACCAATACACGACTCGAAAACGTGAAAGTCCCTTCTTGTAGAATGGATGACACCCTAGAAGTCGAGTTTTCCTTTAACTGCTGGCTGACTCCGCAGGAGTATACCCTAACCGTCGCCACACAGCACCCCGACGGGCACAGCCATGACTGGCTGGACGACGTCATTACTTTCCGCGTGCTCGACCCCCGACAATTGGCGGGCGTTGCCAATTTGCACCCGACCGTGGAATGCCGGCTCACGCCAGGCAAGCAACCGCCAATTGAATCCTCCCCTTGATTGATGACTCTGCTGATCGCTTGCTTCGACGGTCAGCCGGTGAGGGACCCGGTTGACTCTCGCTCTTCGAAGGCAAAAGTGGGGTCGAGTCTTTTCGCCGACTCGGTGGCAGCGGATCATGAAGAGTGATCCTGCTGTGTCACATGGTAAGGGTCGTCATTCATCGGCGATGTTGACAGTGAGGGTCCGACCGGGAGCCTCCAAGGACCGTGTGGTTGGAAGAAGAGGGGACGAATGGAAGCTCACCCTCACGGCACCGCCCGTTGAGGGAAGCGCAAACCGCGCCTGCCTCCACTTTCTCGCAAGGATTTTGGGAGTACCTCGTTCTCGTGTCCGGCTCGTCCACGGCCAGACCAGCCGGCGGAAGCTGATCGAGATCGAAGGGCTGTCATCGGACGAAGTCGGTCGGAGACTCGATGCCGCCGCGACACGCCAGCAGTGACGAGATCACCGCTTCGCCTAACATAAGAAAGTGGGACTTGCCCAAGAGCCGCAACATGAACCTAGCTGAGATTCAAGAGCAGCTCCGTGCCCAAGGCCTCGATGGTTGGCTCTTCTTCGACCACCATCATCGAGATCCCATCGCGTACCGCGTGCTCAAGCTTGACCCGAAATTGCACGCGACACGCCGCTGGTATTACTGGATTCCCGCCGCCGGCGAGCCGATCAAGCTGGTGCATCGAATCGAAAACTCGAATCTCGACCCCCTACCGGGATCCAAACGGGTCTACTCGGCCTGGAAAGAGCAACACGAAAAACTGGCCGCCATCCTCGGCAAAGCTTCGCGTCTAGCCATGCAATATTCGCCCCAATGCATGATCCCCTATGTTTCCTTGGTTGACGCCGGCACGGTTGATCTCATACGAAGCCTCGACAAGGAAGTCGTCAGCTCAGCGCCACTGGTCCAGCACTTTGAGGCCCGCTGGTCAGCGGAGCAGCTGGAAACGCACCTTCAGGCCGGGCGTCTCGTAGACGCCACTCGTCGCGAGGCCTTTGAAGAAATCGGGCGCCGCATCCAGGCCGACGGCGCCGTACAAGAAATCACAATCGCGGAGTTCATCCGTTCGCGGTTCCGGCAGTTAGGGCTCATCGCGGACGACGGCCCAGTCGTCGCCGTCAATGCCAATAGCAGCAACCCACACTATGCTCCGTCTCCCGAGCAAAGTTCGCCGATTGGCAAAGGTGACTTCGTGCTGATCGACATGTGGGCTAAACTCGATCGCCCCGCTTCCGTCTACTACGACATCACGTGGGTTGGCTTTGCGGGAGACCAGCCACCCGATGAAATCCGAAACGTCTTCGAGATCGTTCGGGACACTCGCGACAAGGCGCTCGAGTTTGTGGGGGCGGCGGTCTCGACCCAGCGCGACATCGCGGGCTGCGACGTAGACGACGTCGCGCGCCGGTACATCCAAGACAAAGGGTTCGCCGAGTTCTTTACCCACCGCACGGGCCACTCGATTGGCGAAGACATCCACGGCAATGGCGCGAACATGGACAACCTGGAAACCCGCGACGAGCGGCTGATTGTGTCGCAAACCTGTTTTTCGATCGAACCCGGCATCTACCTCCCTCAGTTTGGCGTTCGCAATGAGATCAACTGCTACGTCTCCGATACGGAAGCCAAGGCCACCGGTGAAGTGCAGCAGCAGATGGTAGCGATCCCCTGCTGAATCCACTGACCCGGAACGATCCTGAACTCAAAAATCGGTTAGGTTAACGAAAACTCGATGCGACGCTTAAAGCTGGCTCTAGCACTGTTCGCAGTAGCGATACTCGGGCTCGCAATCTGGGCCTTTTGGATCGAACCGGCATCGATCACGGTTCGAGAGCACGAACTGCATCTTCCCGGATGGCCGCAAGAGCTAGCTGGGCTGCGAGTGGCGGCCCTTTCCGATTTCCATGTCGGGTCTCCGTACAACGGTATCGATAAGCTTCAGCAGATTGTGGCGTTGACCAATCGCTCCAAACCCGATCTCATCGTCCTCTTGGGAGACTTCGTCGTCCATGGAGTAGTGGGCGGTGCGCGCGTACCCCCGGCGCGAATCGCTCCGGTGTTGTCGAACCTAGAAGCACCTCTGGGAGTTTGGGCAGTGCTTGGCAACCATGACTGGTGGTATAGCTTCGAAGGTGTTCGAAAGCCTCTAAGCGTGCACGGGATCAAAGTCCTCGAGGATCAGGCGGTCCAGATCTCGTCCACCGGGTCGACCTTCTGGCTCGTCGGGATCGGAGATGCCTGGGCCGGTAACCCCGACATTGGAGCCGCCCTGGAGTCAGTGCCCGATGATGCACCGGTTCTCGCCATTACGCACAACCCGGACGTCTTTCCCGAAATCCCTGATCGGGCAAGTTTGACTGTCGCCGGTCACACTCATGGTGGGCAGGTCGCGCTACCTCTGCTCGGGCGTCCGGTCGTGCCATCCGTCCATGGACAGCGCTACGCCGCCGGCTGGGTCGTCGAAGAGGATCGACATCTTTTCGTCACTCCAGGCCTAGGCACCAGCATCATCCCGGTCCGGTTTCTGGTACCGCCCGAAATCAGCCTCCTGAAGCTGTACCCGGCAAGACGCTAGCCCTCTTTCCCACTACGTGGCGAGGCGAGTCGTGAGTAGGCCATCAGGAGGTGATTCACGCATCGCGAGGGCGAGCCTGGGACGCGAGTGATAGGCCATGTATCCGTAACGGCCGTGAGGGCCTGGCCGCTCCGCCGGCGCCCCGCTGGCGCTCGATCTGGGATTGCGGGTCTGTCCGCTACCCGGTCGGACGACCCGGCTGCGTAACGGTCTGCCTCGCAGACTTTTGTGGTGGCAAAGGGCGTTTCGGCCTTCGCCCAGTGCCCCTGCGGAGGCTCGAACGATGTCGCATGCGACAGAAAACACACCGCGAGACCGGCATTGTTGCGCCGAACCGCCGTTTCGCGTATACTGCCTCCGCGAGGGAGGCCAGGGTGAAAACCGTGGGTCGATCGAGAAAGGATACGGCGTGTGGCTATGGGCGACGAGATCTTAGATTCTTCGGGTCAGGATGTTCCAATTCTGCAGGCGTTTTGTCAGACGGGCGAGTACTATCGCGAAAAGGGCGACCTTGAAAAAGCTGAGGCCCAGTTGCGAGAGGCGCTGCGACTGGAGTCCAACCACCTGGCCGCGAGGTTGATGCTGGCAAGCATCCTTGTAGACAGCGAGCGCCTTGACGAGGGGCTCCAAGAATTAGAGGAAGCTTGCCGCATTGACGAGGAGGCGGCCCGGACGCCGATGGTGAAGGCACTTCTGAAGAAGGGTGAGAATCTGGATCAGGCCGGGCAAGACCAGAAGGCCCTGCACGTCTACGAGCGAGTACTGAAGCTCCAGCCTGGGGACGAAGCCGCCCGGCGGCGGATTTCCGCGATATGGAAAAACCGTGCTGAAGAGGCGCTGCAGGCTGAAGACCTGGACTTGGCGATTTCAGCGTATGAGCAAGCGGGTTTGCCGCATGAGGTTGCCAAGGTCAAGAGAGAGCGTCGACGGCGAACGATCGAGCAGGCAGCCACAGCGGCTAAGATGAACGAGCAGCAAGAGGATTGGCAACAAGCTTGTTCCCGGTACCAATGGTTGGTCGATGAAGATCCACAGAACGAGAGCTGGCCTCAAGCGCTGAAGCGAGCTGAGGTCGAGACCAAACTGCAGGACCGGTATGCCAAGGCCGTCGATGCCCTTCAGCGGTCCGAGTGGGCGTCGGCTATCGATCTGTTAATCGAGGTCTTAACCGTCCGACCGGACTACAAGGACTCCGCGAGTCGGCTGGCCGAGGCGGTGAACAAGACTCGAAGCGACGAGGAGAAACCGGATCCCGCTCCTCAACCTTCCAGAGAATCACAGGTAGAGAGTGCGGAGCACCCGTCCCAGAACGAAAGCTCACCACTAGCACCGAAACGGGCGGATCTCGATACCAAACTGCAAGACCGCGACGCTCGTGAACTCCTTGCGCGCCAGAGGCGGGGAGTGTACGATCGCGCCGGCAGAAATCCTCGTGAAGACTCTCGACATTCCCGTTGATGGAGAAGGGCGCACGCTCAACGCTCGTCAAGCCCAGTGCAAAGCGGGCCTCGTTCAGGTGGTACGTGTTGGAGCCATTGGGGAGTTTTCAGTCCTTCGCGAGCCAAAGACGAATCGGGGGAACGACAACTGGCCCCGCTGAAACTCTCGCAATGGTTGCCCGGGCGTGGGAGCAACTGCTGATCGGAGAACGCAACCGTCTGAATCGGGAGAGGGTCACCGTTCGAGCGAACAGGTTAACGCACAGTTAAGCTCCCCATCTGACAAGCTCTGGGTAGCGAGGGGAAGGCTAGGCGGAGGGAAAGTGGCTGAGTTCTCTAGATTCTCTCCAACTTGAGTAAGTAGGTCCTAAAGAAGCTGTGGGGTGTGACTATGGGCGATGAGATCTTAGATTCTTCCGGTCAGGATGTCCCCATCTTACGAGCATTTTGCCAGACGGGCGAGTACTTTCGTGAAAAAGGCGACCTGGAAAAAGCCGAGGCCTAGCTGCGAGAGGCGCTCCAGCTACAGTCCAACCACCTGGCCGCGAGGCTGATGCTGGCGAGTATTCTCGTCGACAACGAGCGGCTGGACGAGGGGCTCCAGGAACTGGAGGAAGCTTGCCGCATTGACGAGGACGCGGCCCGCACCCCTATGGTGAAGGCACTGCTGAAAAAGGGTGGGAATCTCGACGAGGCTGGACAGGACGAACGAGCCTTGCACGCGTACGAGAGAGTGCTCCAGCTTGTGCCTGGGGACGAGGCTGCGCAGGAGCGGATTTCCGCGATCTGGAAAAACCGCGCTGAAAAGGCGCTGCAAGCGGACGACCTAGACTTGGCGATTTCAGCGTATGAGCAGGCGGGGTTGGCGGACAAGGTTGCCAAGGTAAAGGCGGAGCGTCGACGGCGAGCGATCGAGCAGGCAGCCGCTGAGGCCCAAATGCAAGAGCAGCGGGAGGATTGGCAGGAAGCTTGTGCCAGCTATCGATGGCTGATCGATGAAGATCCACAGAACGAGAGTTGGCCACTAGCGCTGAAGCGAGCCGAGCTCGAGACCAAATTACAGGACCGTTACGCCAAGGCAGCCGATGCCCTCCACCGTTCGGAGTGGGCAGCGGCCATCTATCTGCTGATCGAGGTGCTGACCGTCCGGCCGGACTACAAGGACTCCGCGAGTCGATTGGCCGAGGCGGTGGACGAGACTCGAAAAGATGAAGAGAAATCGGGTCCTGCTGCCCAGCACACACAGGATGAGTCCTCTCAACCCGTGCGGCATGCTCTCGGCAACGTTCTTAAGCTGAATCCAGACGATACGGTGGTGCTGCAGTTGGCGCAAGATCTGGACCGCCGAGAGAGGATCCGGCAAAAGAAGGCTGAACTGTACGACGCTGCGATGACGATGTGGAAGGACGGTGAAATCCAGGGGGCCCTATCTCACCTAGAGCAGCTGATGCGGTTAGATAAGGAGGCGCCGGAAACCGATCCCGAAGGCGGCGTCGCCTACGGTGACTTCTACCAGCGCCTGCGCCAGGAGCACGCCGCGATCGAAGAGGCGCTGCGACAAGGTCGTAGCCGGATGGAAGATGGCCGGTTTTTGGAAGCGCTTGAGCTATGCGATAAGTTCCTAGAGAAGTATCCCGGGCACACCCTTTTCCAAGCGCTTAGGCTCGATACGCAAGACCGTGAGCGTCAAGCGCTTTCGTCCTACATTGCTGAAGTCCACTGCTGTCCGGTTAAAAGTCGAATAGAATCAATTGGTTGGGGTCATAGGGGGATTCGTTTGGGGAGTCGGATGGCTGGAGTGCCTGTAAAAGGGGCATTTTTTCGAATTGCGTAACGCTGAGAATCTGTAGAATCTGGTAAAGACTCGCTTCCAGCCCGAGGCGTTTCCGGACGATGGCGATGAGCACGTAAATCGAGACAGCGATCCAGATCTGCGTCTTGACGGCGTTCTCGCTGGTGCCGTAAAACGAGTTGATTCGCAGATGTTGCTTGATCCACTTGAAGAACAACTCAATCTGCCAACGCGACTTGTAGATGTGGGCGATGGTCAGCGCCGGGAGCGCGAAGTTGTTGGTCAGAAACTTCAGCCGCTTGTTCGTCCGGGCGTCGAAGTAACTGACCCTCCGCAACGGGTCGGGATAGGCTTGGGCCGATTCGATGGCAGCCAGTATGACGGTCTGATCCGAGCGCAAGCCCGTGGATTTGTCGACGGGATGCGAGTAGCGCCGTTGGAGCAAGATGTTCTTCTTGGTTCGCACGACGAAGAACGACGAGCAGAGAGTGAACACGAAGAGGCGTTCGAAATCGACGTAGGCCCGATCCATGACGTAGAACGCGCCGGCCTCCGGGCCGATCTCGTCGAGGATGTTGATGTCGTGCACTTTGCCTCCAGTAATGCGGATGAACGTGGGAATATTGCCGTGCAGATCCAGCAGCGTGTGCATCTTCACGGCGGCTTTTTGCTTGCGGAATCTCGCCCACGGAAACAGCGACAGGCAGAGGTCGATTGTTGTCGAGTCGAGAGCGTACAGAGTCTGGTCCAAGTCCACACCGATCGGGTCGTGGGCATATAACGGCCGTGCCATGCCAATCAAGACCTGCGCGAAGTCCGCGTAGATCCGCCAGTCGCGCGACTCGTTCGCGTCGGCCAGTGTCGAGCGCGCTACCCTGCCGCGGAATCCCATGTGGTAGAGTTTGCCGTGCATCGAACGCAGGCACGTCTCGATGTCGCGGAGGCTTGCCCGATAGGTCAGCTGGGCGAATGCCATCGCAAGAAACTGATCCCAGCAGGAGAAACTTTTCAGATAGGAATCGCCGCGGTAGCGCGATACACATTTCTGAAACTCTTTGCTCGGTAGGTGCTCGATCAGTTGGGAGAAAACCGTACGGCCAAGGTTCATCCCTCATTGTGCCGCGTCCGGATGCTCCGTTCAGGCGACCATTTGCGGCCTCGGGATTTCAAATCGTTCCCGGGCAAAACAGGCCATAAGACATTGAACGGTCGAGACTTACCGTCCGATGGCGCGACTTTCCCCGGACAGCACTGGCTGAAGTCGATCGTCAGATCACCGAAGAACCCGACCTCGATAAACGAGTCGGTATTCTTGAACAGGCTCTGGGCAAATTCCCGGAAGAGCCCCACTTTTCGAAGGCGCTCCGGGATATCCGGCACCGCCTTGATCTCGTCGCCTCCATCGTTATGAAGGCTCGCGTCAACGAAGAGAGCGGCCGATTCGAGGAGGCGCTCGAACAATGGCAAACGGTCCGTTCGATTCAACCCAACTACCCAGGCCTTGAGATCGAACGGGAACGGCTCGTTCGGCGCCTCGGCCAGCAAGTCGCCGAAGAGACGAGCACGCCTGCAACGTTGCGGACTGACTCCAGCGAAAAAGATCAGGGTGAAGCGTCCCCGTCAACCCCCTCCGCCCAGACCGAAGCGAAGCCTGCGGGAGAACAGGTGGCCAATGGCTCTATCTTAGTGCTGCCTCCTGAGACCGGCCGAGCTGACACCAAGTCGGGGGTCGTCGAGGAAGCCCCGGAGCCTCAGGTCCCGGCCGCCCCGCTGGAGGGCTTGACGAGCGGAGCACAATCACTCGCTCGCTATTTGGCTAGGGTGGGCAGACGTGTGGTGACGGCAATCGCGAAGCGACCTTTGTGGTTTTTCGCGGGAGCTGCCATCTTTGCTGTAGCCCTGGCGATCTTCTCCTGGACATCTACACCCCAGGAGAAGCCGGTGGTATTGCCCGTCCCCGTGTCACTCTCGACGTTTCCCGCTGGGGCTCGACTGACCGTCGATGATCAAAGCTGCGTCACCCCCTGTCAGATTTCTCTCGCTTCCGGCACCTACCAGCTTGAGGCCCGCCTGGACGGCTATTACCCGCTAAAACGTTCGATCCACACCGAAGCGCCCCCGGACAAGGCTCTCGCTTTGAAGCCAATGCCAACCCTCTTTCGGATCGAAACGGACCTCGATGGTGGCACAGTCAAGCTCGACGATGTGGTGGCCGGCGAGTTAGTGGACGGTGTGTTCCAGACTGAGTTCGACGAGCCTGGTGAGCACACCATATCCTTGCTGAGCGAGAACTCCTCCGCGACCATCGTGGTCCGAACGGCTCATGGAAAAGCCCCGCGGCTCGTCAGTCCCATCGGAGAAGCCAGACTGCCCATTGCCCTCGTGGTCAGCTTTGGCAAAGCTGGACGAGTCTACAGCAGCCGGGGCGGGAACGCGATGGTGACCCTTAACGGGGACCCAGTCGGCGAACTTGGCTCCGAGCCGCTTGAGCTTCCGAGTCTCAAGAAAGGCTCGCACGCCCTACGGTTCAGCGAGGGAAAGCTCGCGGGCACCGTGCTGCTAGATATCGGCCCTGAACCCGCCGCCACCCTGTTTGTCCCTCCCTCTGTTTCTGCCGCCCAAGAGTATGGCACGCTCGTGGTGCTCGCCCGCGATCCGAATGGCAGTTTTATCCAGCAGGGCGTCGTCGTGATCGCAGGCGGGACCTATCGGAAACCGCGCAGAGAGAATTTACGGAAAGGCCGACGCGCCCCATACCTCCTTCCGGGTACCTACGAAGTCCACGTGGTGGGGGAGGGGTACCAGCCGTCGGCGTCCAAAGAAATTGAGATCAGCAGGGGAATGTACAAGCGGCTTGATTTCGTATTAGAGCCGCGGATCGGTTTCGCCGCGCTTGAGTTGTCGGGACTCCCCCCTGGCGCGGAAGTGCTCGTCGACCGACGGAGCGTCGGCAAGATCAACCGGAACGGCTCACTTCAAAAACGCTTTCCAGCCGGGAGCCACCGGGTCGAGCTTCGAGGTTTTCGGCAGGTCTATGACGGCGTGCCTGTCGTCAGGGACTTTCCTGCCGCCGAGGCTCCGATCAGGCTGAATCAGGATGACCTGCTTAAAGTCGTGCGGGGCGAGCTAGTCGTTTCCGTAAAGCCAAGCAAGGCAGACGTCACACTGAGGAAGAGCGGTGATGGCAGGCAAAGGGCGATTGCCCCCGGGAAACTCTACGAACCGTCGGGTGATTACATCGTGCACGCTTCTGCCTTGGGATATCACGACTCCGAGGTTGGTAAGCGGGTTACAGCTGGCGATAGCGTCGCCTTCGAGCTGAATCTGGTTCCGCGTGACTCCGGACCGTCGAAGGCCGGCACGCGGCTCAAGCTCGCGGAGTTGACGACCCAAACTCCAGGCTGGACAGAAGAAAACGGTTGGTATGTTCGCGAAGGGGCCGAATTCGCTCTATTGCCGATGCCCTCGAATGGCGGTATATGGACCTTCACGGCGAACCCTCAAAAGGGATCCCTCCGCTGGGTCCTCAGCTACCGGGACGAAAAGAACTACGCACTTTTCGAGTTAGAGGGCGGGGTTCTTGAGCGAAAAAAATCGCTGTATCGAACCGAGGTGGTAGCCGGCGAAAAAAGGCCCAGAAAGCGTCTCGCCAAAGACATCCCCGGAAGCAACATCTACACACTACGGGTAAGTGTCACGCCCACTCAGGTCGACCACACGATTCTACTGGGGAAGGAACACACCCCGCACATCAGCCTCCCCTGGAGTGTTCCCGGAAGGAACTTCGCAACAGGCCAGTTCGGCTTTTATACCAAGAAGAGAGACCGCTTGGGAATTTCAAGTTTTGATTTTGTCGGCCGCTAGGGGCAAGGCAGCACGCTAGAGAATTCACCCCCTCGAGATTCAATTACCACCCGAAACATCCCAGTAGGCTGATACCAGCGCAGTCTTCCGCCTAGCGGAGGCCGTTGCGTAGCATCGATCTGCTCAAGATCCGGGATGCTCGCGATCGGCGGCCAACCCATCAGCTACCGCCCCTTTCCCTCCGTCGGCGTTTGCCCGTCCACCATCGACCCATCCATGTTGTGAACCCCAATAACAAGTCCGCTGAAGCCCCACGGTGTATTGCTTGGGTAGTAACCCGTTCATACGGTTGGCGTAAAGGGTTCCCCCAATGGCATCCCTGTTGCAGTTCTAGTACTACTCATAAGTACTTGCGTGCCGTTAAAAATCCTAGTTTTCGACTTCGAGACCACGCGGGACGGTGGGTGATGACGCTGCGGGGACAGCGCGCGGCCTTCTGGTCCCATGACTCCATGGGACTCGGACACCTGCGCCGAACTCTGTTGATCTGCCAACAACTTGAAAGGTGTTTTGACGATCTTTCGACGTTGATCGTCACCGGCTCGGCGATGGCTCACGGGTTTCGCATTCCCCCGCGGGTGGACTACGTCAAGCTTCCCAGCGGACGCAAGGTCGACAACGAAGTGTACGAGTCGAGGTACTTGCCTCTGCCCTTCCAACAGGTGCTCGCGCTGCGAGAAGAGATCGTTTTCCAGACCGTGGCCCATTACAAGCCCGACTTTTTTTTCGTGGATAACGTTCCACTCGGCCTCAAGGGAGAACTTCGGCGGACCCTGCAATACATCCGGGACGAGTTGCCGGCGACCCGCGTGATTCTCAACCTGAGGGACATTGTGGACTTGGCCAGCCATGTCCGGGCGCTCTGGCGACAGCTTGGCGTGTTCGAAGCGCTCGAGGAATTCTACGACCGAATCTTTATTTACGGCCAGCCGTCGGTTTTCAATCTCGTCTCCGAGTACGCCTTCCCCAGGTCGCTTCGCGAAAAGTCGCGTTTCTGTGGATACATCCCCCGGGCGGCGGACAAACAATCCTCCCGGGAGGTTCGCCGAGGACTTGGGATCAAGAAGGACGAAAAACTGATTCTCGTCACCGTCGGCGGCGGTTCCGACGGGGCTCTCATCATCGAGAACTATTTACAATCCCTGCCTTTGGTCTCCAAGCGGCACCCGGCAATCAGCGTGGTTCTCCTGGGGCCGGAGATGGACGAGCGAAACGCGCGGCGCTTCGAGTCCGAGCGAAACACATCTCCCGTGCGGCTAGTTGATTTTTGCGACGACCCTCTGGCCTACATGGACGCCGCCGATGTGGTTGTATCCATGGCCGGATACAACACCGTCAGCGAGATCCTTGCCCTGGGGAAGCCGGCAGTCGTGATTCCGAGGGTGCATCCACGAGAAGAGCAGTGGACCCGTTCTCAACGATTGGAACAACTCGGTTTGTTGCGAATGATCCACCCCCACGCTTTGACCCCGGGCCGTCTAGCGGCAGAGCTCACATCGCTGCTTGAAGGCAACACTCCCCGCGCAGAGACGACTCTCGATTTCGGGGGAATGCGGCGGTTGGTGAACGAGGTGCAGTTGCTCGATCAGGAGAAGGGCTTCGACGCTCAGCAACGCTTCGCGAAGGAGGCAGTGTTGTGAACTCAGCCTCGAGTTTGAAGGTCGGGTACGTGTTGAAGGTGTTTCCCCGGCTCTCGGAAACATTCATCCTGAACGAAATTCTCGAGCTGGAGCGCCAAGGCGTCGAGGTGGAGATTTTCTCTTTGAAACCGCCGACCGAGCCTCGCTTTCACGGGCAGCTCGCGCAGTTGCAAGCGCCCGTGACATACCTAACCCGAGTCGACTCGGGCTCAAGCTGGCAAGACGTGGAAAGCTTGGCGGCCGACTTGAACCGCGATGCGACTGCGGTCGGGACGGCGTTTCTCAAGAGCCTTCAGGAGGATGGACGCGACTGCCTGAAGCTCTTTCCGCAGGCGCTGCAGCTCGCTGCCCTGGTGCGCCGGCTGGGAATCGGCCACCTGCACGCGCATTTCGCCAGCGTTGCGACCCGGATCGAAATCGAAGCCGACGTCGAACAGATCCACCTGGGCCGCTCGGAAATCACCGTGATTCCGGTCAAGGTAGCCGTCAACAGTGGAACGGAGTTCAAAAACTTCGGTCTTATCGAACTCGACAAATATACCGAAGACAGCAAAGTCGGCCGCTTCATTCGGCGTGACGATGATGAACAGCAACCCGATCCGATTCGCGTGGGCCCCGCGTACATCGGTGGCAAGAGGGGATTCGGGTTCGAGGCGACGCGCAACCTCGACTTGGATGCAGACGAGCCAGACTCCGATGACTGGTACCGCGCGCGCGGCCAGGTGGAGATCGCCGCGCCTCTCGGCGAGTACAGCGAGGTCCCGCCTGGCTGCGGCTAGGAGAAGCAGGAGTGTCGGCCGACAGTTGGCCTTGCTGCGTTCACGTTAGCGAACGGCCGCAAGCCTCGGCAAACCGGGTGCCGAGCCATGCGCTACTAGACTGGCTGCCACCCTACGCCAGGGCCTATTGAGTATCATAAGTTACTAAAAAATAGGAAGTTAGCTTAGAATTGGGTTTGTTTCGTAATTTTGTTTTTCCAGTCTGGGGCCGACCGAAACGGGACCACCGACCTTCTAGTCCTATTCTACCCGTTGGGGCCAAATTTCCTGCCTGTTTGAGGCTCTAAGTCCTTGCAAGTCTTAGGGCTTTCCGTCCGTGACGCTTGGATCGAATTGTGGGCGCCAGCTGTGGCGCTTGACGGACCGAGGGAGGTTTGGCGTTAGCCGTAAAGCGGATGGCCGTCCGCTGCGCGGACGGCTGGCCCCCACCCTATGCCCCGATCGGTCGTCTGGGACGACCGATCGCCCAGCACCTGTTCAAGATCGTAAATTACCTAAAAATAGACAGTCGCCCTAGAATTGGGTTTGTTTCGTCGTTTTGTTTTTCCCGCCTTGGGCCGACGCGAAACGGGTGCAACGGCCTTCTGGTTTCATTTTAACTGCTGGGGCCAAGGTTCCCTTCGATCGGAGGCCCCAAGCCATTGCAGATGTTAGAGTTCTTCGCCCGTGACACCCGGACCGGATTGGGGGTGCCAGCAGTGACGCTCGGAGGACCGAGGGAGGTTTGGGGTTAGACCAGAAGGCCGTCCGCTGCGCGGACGGCTGGCACCCACCCCGTGCCCCGATCGGTCGTCTTCAGACGACCGATCGCCAGACCCCGGGGGAAAAAGCACCGCCCGTTTGAAGGACGGAGTGGCGAAAGACAGTGGGCGCCCCATGTGCGTACGGCCCTCCCGCCGCCTCTTGACAGAGTCAGTAAGATGGCCGTGCTACGGGTCTGCGAAACTCAACGGACTAGGGCTAACGGCTCTCGGAGTCCTTCTTATCCGCCTTATTCTCCGGCTTCTTATCGGACATCTTGTCCGGCCGCTCGTCCTTGACCCCAAAGAGTGTTTCGAAAACCTCTCGCAGCTTATCCGTCGCCTGCTTAGAAAACATCCCCGTCATACCGGCTATCGCCGCCACGCCGAACGGGTTCAATTGCCGGACCGCCTGCCCCCCGGTCGCCTCGTCGCCACCGCCAAACCCCGAGATCAGCCCGCCGCGAATTACGCAGTACATGATCACTGCCAGCGCCATGCCGATAAACGGACGCAGCAAGAACCACCATCCCCAACTCCAATTCAATTTGCGCGCGCCGGCATAGTCGGCAAAAGACGTTGCCAGATGGACGTAGCTGCCCAACGCTCCTGTCAGCACGACAAGCGCGAGATAACGCGCCTCCGATCCCAGCGTTGGACTCCAGAGGCCCAGTAACTTGCCGACGGTTTTGGAATCCCCTTCTGGCCACACGACAAAGAGACCATGCAGTAACGCCAAATTCAAGAGCACAAGATAAACGCCGAAAGCGATCTCCTTCGGACGGCTTGCCGGCGGCGGTGTCGTCGGGCCGGTCTGTCGGGATTCATCAGCAGTGGGTCCGTCGACCATAGCATCCTCCTAGAGGCAAGCGGCACCATAATAGTGAATTTTGTGGGCTGTGACCGAATTTTCACATCACTGAAGTTGGAAATGTCCGGTATCCCGCAGATTTCGCTGCTAAAATAGTCACGCCAATCTGACAATCCATGGCAATTCGTCGCGGCAAAGATATCCCCTACAAGGAGCTCGCCAGAAAGCTATTTGGCGACTCCGACGATCAGAGATTAATTCCCTTCTTGGGCGCGGGAGTATCCCTCTCGGCGCCCGCGTCATCGCCAGCCGCGGAGCCGCCGTCTCCTTGGCCTGACGAAAACCAGGTGAAACCGGCTCTAAGCTCGCTTCGGCTTGAAGAACCGGCGCAGCTATTCGTCAAGTTCGCCCTGGCGACGGCTTTTCTGATGGCCAACCAGCCGAAGCCCGAGGCTAATGGAGTCTCCTCCGAGGACCTACTGAGGAGGTTGACCGAGAGTGAGTACCCGCCATCGGCCGGTGAGCTTTCCTGGCTATTTTCCGAGTTGTCGAGTTACACCGCCCTCCAGCCGGCGGCCGACTATCTGTGCAAAGAGTGGCCCTCGAACTGGGACGAAATCGACCCTGAGCAGATGGTCGTCCTGCTGCGCGGATTGGTGAGGGCAACCGGCCTGTCGGGTGCATCGGACTCTCTATCGAGCATCTCGGGATACTACGAGACGCAGGGCGGTCGGAGTGAGCTTTGGCGAAACCTGGCAAGGATCTTTCGCCGCAAGACAAAGCCCACTCCGACTCATGAAGTGCTCGCCGCCGCCGCGGCCCGATATCTTTCCCTGAAACCCATCGACGATCACCTGATCATCACAAGCAACTATGACTGCCTCATGGAGGAGGCGCTCATCGCTGCGGAAGTACCCTACGCTGTCCTGACTCTCCGAAAGAAAGATGGCAGAGTCGTCGCCCGTTTTTGTGACTCACTTCGTCAACTGGAGGAGCGGAATCACTGCTGTCCGGTTAAAAGTCGAATAGAATCAATTGGTTGGGGTCATAGGGGGATTCGTTTGGGGAGTCGGATGGCTGGAGTGCCTGTAAAAGGGGCATTTTTTCGAATTGCGTAACGCTGAGAATCTGTAGAATCTGGTAAAGACTCGCTTCCAGCCCGAGGCGTTTCCGGACGATGGCGATGAGCACGTAAATCGAGACAGCGATCCAGATCTGCGTCTTGACGGCGTTCTCGCTGGTGCCGTAAAACGAGTTGATTCGCAGATGTTGCTTGATCCACTTGAAGAACAACTCAATCTGCCAACGCGACTTGTAGATGTGGGCGATGGTCAGCGCCGGGAGCGCGAAGTTGTTGGTCAGAAACTTCAGCCGCTTGTTCGTCCGGGCGTCGAAGTAACTGACCCTCCGCAACGGGTCGGGATAGGCTTGGGCCGATTCGATGGCAGCCAGTATGACGGTCTGATCCGAGCGCAAGCCCGTGGATTTGTCGACGGGATGCGAGTAGCGCCGTTGGAGCAAGATGTTCTTCTTGGTTCGCACGACGAAGAACGACGAGCAGAGAGTGAACACGAAGAGGCGTTCGAAATCGACGTAGGCCCGATCCATGACGTAGAACGCGCCGGCCTCCGGGCCGATCTCGTCGAGGATGTTGATGTCGTGCACTTTGCCTCCAGTAATGCGGATGAACGTGGGAATATTGCCGTGCAGATCCAGCAGCGTGTGCATCTTCACGGCGGCTTTTTGCTTGCGGAATCTCGCCCACGGAAACAGCGACAGGCAGAGGTCGATTGTTGTCGAGTCGAGAGCGTACAGAGTCTGGTCCAAGTCCACACCGATCGGGTCGTGGGCATATAACGGCCGTGCCATGCCAATCAAGACCTGCGCGAAGTCCGCGTAGATCCGCCAGTCGCGCGACTCGTTCGCGTCGGCCAGTGTCGAGCGCGCTACCCTGCCGCGGAATCCCATGTGGTAGAGTTTGCCGTGCATCGAACGCAGGCACGTCTCGATGTCGCGGAGGCTTGCCCGATAGGTCAGCTGGGCGAATGCCATCGCAAGAAACTGATCCCAGCAGGAGAAACTTTTCAGATAGGAATCGCCGCGGTAGCGCGATACACATTTCTGAAACTCTTTGCTCGGTAGGTGCTCGATCAGTTGGGAGAAAACCGTACGGCCAAGGTTCATCCCTCATTGTGCCGCGTCCGGATGCTCCGTTCAGGCGACCATTTGCGGCCTCGGGATTTCAAATCGTTCCCGGGCAAAACAGGCCATAAGACATTGAACGGTCGAGACTTACCGTCCGATGGCGCGACTTTCCCCGGACAGCACTGGAGCGGAATAAACCCGCCTACGCCAAGGAATTCATGCTCAGGAGGAGAGAGCCACTGGTTGTCGTCTACAAGATCCACGGGAGCCTGTCAGAGCAGGAGGGAAGGGACGACGACAGTATTGTTATTTCAGACAACGACTACGTCGAATACATCTCGCGTATGTCGAGCAGCAACGGTGCACTTCCTGCTCACGTGCGAAATCTCATGCAAGCGAAACCGCTGCTGTTCCTTGGCTACAGCCTCAACGATTGGAATGTGCGCAGCATCTTCGAACTGATTCGCCAGGGCCGGGGCAGCGAATTCGATGTCAAGGACTACTCAGTCGTGCGGAGCTTCACGAGGCCGGAAGAGGCTTACTGTGAACGGCAGCGCGTGGATATCGTCCACGCCGACCTGCAGGCTTTCGTGGAAGGTATACGCCGCTTCGCACCGGCGGAGGCCCGAGCGAGCGGCAGCGAGGGCTCCGACTGATGGCCGATCTCGCTAATCCCTTCAAGGGCCTCGTGCCGTACAGACCGGCCGACAAGGGCAAGCTCTTTGGGCGCGACCGCGACCTGCATCTCGTTCAAGACCGCATCTTCTCGGACAAGACTACTCTCCTGTTTGCGGCGTCCGGCGTGGGCAAGACGTCGTTCTTGCAGGCGGCCTTGATTCCCGCCCTGGAGAAGCGAACGTATAAGGTGATCCTGCATCGGGAATGGGCCGGGGGCGATCCCTTGGAGGTTGTGAAGAAGGCTGCCTGCGATGTTCTTGAGGTCAACGCCTCTGGCCTATCCTTAGCCGAGTTCTTCCGAGATCATCGCCCCAGCCGCTGTATCCTCATTCTGGACCAGTTCGAGGAGGTGTTCCAAAACCACGCTTGGAAACCCGAGTTCGAGAGCTTTCTCGACGAGCTGAGCGACGTGGTCAACGACCGCGATCTGCAAGTTAGGCTCGTGTTGTCGATGCGCGAGGACTTCTTGGGGGAGCTGAGCGTCTTCGATAACCGCGTGCCGGACCTCTTCGCCAACTACTACCGCCTCAAGAACCCGACTCATGAAGGAGCGAAGGACATCATCGACCTGACAGCCAAGCTCAGCGAGGTCAGTGTAAGTGACAAAGGTCGGGGCATATTGGTGAACGACCTCCGCCGCCAAAAACGGCGGGGTAAGGAGCACCTGATGCCGCAGGTCGTCCCGCCGTCGATGCAGCTCGTCTGCCGGCAATTGTGGAACGATCAGTTTTCGGGGAACGGGAAAGGAGAGTTTCTTCGGAACTACGAGGAGAAGCAGGCGCAGAAGATCCTCGATTCCTACTGTCGGGACACGCTGCAGCGGCTAACCGAGCCTCAGAAAGACATCGTGGCGCAAGCGCTCGATTTTCTCATCACCCGGCACGGGGCCAAGATGGCCTACGACGCCCAGACCCTCGCCGGCCACATGGGGGTGGACCTCAACGCCCTGCATGAAGCCCTTAATGAACTAGCCAAGGACGAGGCCCGCATCTTGCGGGACTTCAAGCATGAGGGAGCGCAATGGTACGAACTGTATCACGACATGTATTCACCGGCGTTGTCGGCGTGGCGAGGGGAATACCAGGCCAAGCTGGATGCGAAGAGACGCCGGCAGGAACAGCTCGCGCGAGAAGCCGAAGAGCGGGCCAAGAAAGAGCGGGCCCGGGCTAATCTCGCCCGCAAGGTGTTCATCGGAGCTGGCATCGTGGCCGTCTTGATTATGATCGCGGGTTGGTTCTGGCTGGACTCGCAGCGCCGCGAGGAGGCAAGAAATCTCGCGGTGCAATCCGAAGCCGCCCGCGACGCCGACTCTCGCCTGGTCCTGGCAGTACAGGCGGCCGAGACCTATGAACTGCCCGAGACCCTCCATGCGCTGACGAGCGCGGTTGAGGCGGAGCGAACTTTTTGGGGCCATCAGGGTGATGTAAACAGCGCCGAGTTCTCGCCCGACGGGGCGCGGGTGGTGACGGCCAGCTCCGACAACACGGCGCGGGTGTGGGAGGCGGGCAGCGGGCGGCTGCTGCAGACGCTGGAGGGCCATCATGGGACTGTCAGGAGCGCCGAGTTCTCGCCCGACGGGGAGCGGGTGGTGACGGCCAGCGACGACAACACGGCGCGGGTGTGGGAGGCGGGCAGCGGGCGGCTGCTGCAGACGCTGGAGGGCCATCAGGAGCTTGTCTTGAGCGCCGAGTTCTCGCCCGACGGGGAGCGGGTGGTGACGGCCAGCAACGACAAGACGGCTCGGCTATATGTGCTGAACTTTGATGATTTGCTGCGTATTGCGAAGGAGCGCTTGCCGGCGAACGCGCCGCCGGGGGAGTAGGCCTTGCCTCGAAGCGCCCATCTCGCGGCCTCAGGTGGCAACCCTGATACTCTCGGCCTTAGATAGGTTTTTATGGCGGAAGCTAGTGGGAGTCGAACTATAGCAGGGTATTGAAAACCAGTAAGTTACTGATTCTAAAAGATGGTAGAAGTGGCAGAAAAGGCGAAAGTGCAACCCTCTGGTACACATTGGTACACGGCTTCAGCCAGAAAGAACCCCATACGCCCGCGTATAGAGAAAGAAGGAGATCAATCATGAGACACGAGACTGGTGGATTTAAAGCACGAATCCCAGGGACAGGACAGCTAGTGGACAATCCACGTCGGCTCGCCTCGAGTGACGGGACGCAGAGGGCGAGCGCACACATGCGGCTCGACATGGGCAGCAAGTTGTCACCCCCGAACAAGAAACCGCCAACACTTGTTTTCGCGTATGGTGAGCACGCTAGCATGCTGTTGGCGGCCCAACCGGGGGACAGGTTCAGTTTTTATGGAAAACTCAGCGAAACGTATGGGGAGCAGGACGGCCAACCGTACGAAAAAGGCCGGCTCTACATTGACTCATTGGTTTTAGGGGACGACGAAGAGAGCCGCGTCCGCGTAGACTGCCGCAGCGAGTGGGATAAATGGCTTTTAGAGACATTTTCTAACGCCATGCACTAACGCCGTAGACCTGTCTGTGGGCCGAAAGCGCTTGAGCGGTAAGCCTAGCAGCTCCCGCTAAACAGAGTGCAAGCCTCTTTGCTGTTAGTTCAGAGCTAGAGTCCAACCTTCGCTGCCGCGTTCTCCCGGAAGAGACTTCCCTCCCGGATGTAGCGCCTGACCATCACTGTGGACCGGTGCCCCGTCTGCTTCATGATGGAGCGCTCCGAGGCCCCGCCGATAGCCGCGGCCGTTGCCAGCCCAGCCCTGAGACTATGGCCGGCGAATTCACTCGGGTCCCTTCCAACAGCCTCCGCGGCACGCTTCACGATCAAAGCCACAGCCCTATCCGACAGTCTCGTAGGCCGGACCTGGCCGTGCCGGTTGATCGGCCGGAACACAGGCCCACGCTCGATCCCAGAAGCCTCCAGCCACGCCTTCAGCGAGCGCACAGGACAGGTTCCACGGTTTGATCCGAAGGGAATTCCGACCTTCCTCCCCGCACCCTCCTGATCGGTCTTCGAACGCCGCAAGCGCACCACCAGGCCGTCCTCGGTGAACTCGATATCCCCGACATTGAGGCTGACCAGCTCCGAGCGTCGGAACCCACCAGCGAAACCCACCAGCAGCAGGGCGCGGTCTCGAACTCCGAGGAGGCGCTTGGGTAGGCTGGCCATCATGCGACGGATATCATCGATTAACACGGGAGCCTTGCTCTCGGGCATGGTGCCCTTTGTGCGTCGGATGCCTCGCAGGACGGCCCGCACCTTGGCGCTTCGGGTCGGAGAACGACGACTGGCCATCTGATGTGCCTGGCTGATTGCCGACACTCGCCGGGTGATGGTCGAGGATTTGCGGCCCTGGTCGGCCAGTTGAGTCAGGTACAAGGCCACCGTCTCGGGTGTCGCGGGGAGAGGTCGCCGGCGATGGGGAAAGCACCACTCCTCGAAGTCTCGCCAGTCGGACCGGTAGGCCCGGATGGTGTTCGATGCCTTGGACTGGCGGGCATACTCCCGGGCCCGGTCCATCACGGGGGACAGGGCGGCTTCAGTCGCGCTGGCAGGGATCAGATCAGCTTCGGTCATCGCACGCTCCTTGAGACTCTAACTTCCGATACACTTATCTTATCGGAATATAGAATCGCTGTCAACACGGGCTGCTTTCTGGCTGGCTTGGGGCACGCCTCCCGTAGACTCCCCCCGCGGCCGCAGGCGGGCCCCGGCGAGTGCAACCGGCCAGCATGCGGTCTCCACTGCCACCCTATCGGTACCACCCTGGGGCGACGCGTGGGACTGCGGACTCGACCAGACCAACACAGCCGCACGCGGGCCCCAGTGGGCAACCCAGGTCGCGGCGACGAGGCCACCAGAGCCCCAAAGGCCCATCTTTGTCCCAGCGCGAGGGGAGAAAGCGCAGGTACCCGGGGGTTGACCCTACACCCGGATTTTTTTGATTCCGATGGCTTGGAGCCTTGGCATCAGCCCAGTGAGCGATTGGCCCGGACTACCTCGGATTTCGAATGATGTTCAGACAACGCAAGAAACGCCGCTGAGTTGATCCAGGGTCTCACAATAGCTGGATCAGGATGGCATACTGGTGGCGGCACGCGATGACAAGAACACCCCGGTCGTTCCCGAATTCCCGACATTGCGGACCCAATGACGGCGAGACGCAGGCATGAGTGACCCAGCCGTGACCATCGGCTTTTCCGTGATCGCAGTTCTGTACGCAGGGATCGGGTTGCTGGCGGCTGTCGGATCGGCGGTGATCTTCCGAACGGTCTTCGGCCCCGAGAAGGAGCAACTGTGCTTCGGAGCCTTCCTGATCCCGATTGCGGGATTCTACCTCGCCTTCGCCGCGTATTTTGAAGCCGCTTCTTCCTGGAGGACTGAAGTCTCTGCCGTTCTCGTCTTCAGCCTGATGGGCGCCTTGGGGATCCGCCACAAAGCCGCCTTGGCGGCGGGCTATCCGCTGCATGGGTTATGGGACCTCGTGCACGAGCTGAGCGCTCACGGCGCTTTGCCTCAACTCGACCCGAGCCAACTCACTGACATCCCTCTCGCCTACGGCATCTTTTGCCTGGCGTATGATTTTGCGATCGGCCTCTACTATGCCCGTCCCGAAATTCTCGGTAACTGGGCACGCCTGTAGACGGCGGCGCCGGCGCAGCGCCTCTCATTCCAAAATCAGGCGCAGTTCGGCGACAGGGACATGGAAAGGGATGGCGATCCGCTTCGCTCGGCATCGGTAGGCGTCCAGTACCCAATCAGGGTCATTCCGTGTTTGACGAAAAGGGGATTCGTCTTCGCGGCTCATCTTTGTCTCACAACCGAGGCCGAGGCGGTTGGGCCCCCCGGGTTTGACCCCACACCCCAATTTTTTTTATTGCGCTTTCGTCACCCCTGCGCGTCGGCTCAGAGTAGACCTGTCGCCGAGGGCGAGCCGGCGGGCTTGGCGGGTCGTAAAGCGGTACGCCTGGATCAACCCTTCGCCGTCAGGCAGGATTTGAGGAGCTTAACACTCTGCCGCCGAGTTGGGAAATCACACTGAAGTGGCTTTGTTATAGTAAGTTAGGAACAGAAGCCTGAGATTGTTGCCGCGAAGGCGATTCCCCGACAGTAACCGGGGTACGAGCGTTATGTAATTCGTCCAGCAGGACTTAGTCCTGCTGGCGGGCGTGGGGCTCAGCAACCCAGTTTCGGAGATGCTGATGGCGAATGGTCAGTCGGTTTCTTCGACTTTGTCATCGAGGCCAGCCCGCTTCTTGAATCTCCGCGGGCGGTTGGCCTTGGCGAGGCTGATTCCCGGCTCCGTCTGCAGTGATTTCGTGTTCGATACCGTCCTCCGAACGGACGCCAAGATGCCCAGGCACACCACCGCCCTGGCGTGCCGTAGCACACGTCTTCGTCCGGTTGGAGTCGGCTGCTTACGAGCTGTCGAAGAATGCACATCGCCAAGCAATCTGTCGGGCTGTCACGGCGGCTCAACTATTTTAATGCTGGCTCGAAACAGTGCGTGATCGTCCGCGATGACAACTTGGATCTTGTGAGATTGGCTGGTAGCGGGCATGGCAGGCCGTCTCACCTCACTGTCCTTATCGGGCCGGCAATGCAAATCCCTAAAATATTCCGGCGGAAGTGTTGCTGTCGAGTCAACCGCGCCAGCTACTCGAATTGAGATCCGCATCCTCCGTGAGCGGGGACATGTAAGATGGACAGTGCATACGTTCTGACTGAAGGCGAGACTTGAAGGAGGTGTCCATGAGTCCCCGAGCTCGTCTTTCCTCGTTGAAGAATCCGCTGGTGAGGCGGCTTCGCTCGAGCGCGGCCATCATTGCGGTGCTGCTGCCAACAGCAGCCGCGCAGTCCTCCAGCCTCGGCCACATCGACTTCCCTACATCAGGATCGCCCGAGGCTCAGGAGCACTTCCATAAGGGCGCTCTTCTGCTGCACAGTTTCGAGTTCGACGATGCGCGTGAAGAATTCGAAAAGGCTCACCAAATCGACCCCGACTTCGCCCTGGCCTATTGGGGCGAGGCGATGACCCACAACAAACTGCTGTGGCAGCAGCACGATCCGAAGGCCGGCCAAGCCGCTCTCGAGAAACTAGCGCCCACCCTCGAGGCCCGACTCGAAAAAGCGCCGACCGAACGAGAAAAAGGCTACCTGCGTGCCGTCGAAGTCCTCTTCTTCGGCAAGGGCGACAAAAAGGCGCGATCCCAAGCCTACGCGGACGCCATGGGACGACTCGCCCGCCAGTTTCCCGATGATCTGGAAGCAGCCAGTTTCCACGCAGTGGCAATCCTGGGTACGGCCGACGCGGAGCGCGATTTTAGAACCTACATGCGTGCCGCCGGCATCGTCGAGGAGGTTTTCGCCAAGAATCCCCAGCATCCTGGCGCCGTCCATTACTTGATTCACTCCTACGACGATCCGGTTCACGCACCGCTCGGCTTGCGAGCCGCCAGGGTTTACGCCAAGATTGCGCCCGCCGCCGCCCACGCGCTTCACATGCCGTCCCATATTTTCGTGGCGCTGGGGATGTGGAACGAAACCGCTTCTTCAAATGAAGACTCCTGGGCCGCCGCTAACGCCCGCGTTAAGCGCAAAGGGCTGACCATCAAAGACCGCAGCTACCATGCGCTTTGGTGGCTGCACTACACCTACCTCCAGCAAGGGCGCTACCAGGAAGCCGAAAAATTGCTCCAAGTCATGGAGGAGGACGTCGAGCAACTGAGTGTGCCGCTCACGCGCCGACACCTCGCCGCCATGCGCGCGGCACACGTCGTCGAAACCCGCCAATGGAAAGCAGCAGCACGGGCGGCTGATTTGGACCTCTCCGGCGTAAGGGGAGAGCAGGCCGTTGCCCATTGGTTTATTAGCGGCATGGCGGCCGCAAAAAAGGGAGAGCTGCGGACCGCTCGTGAGGCTCTGGCTGCCCTTCAGAAACAAGCCGGAGAAGTATCCAAGTCTTACCCCTCGGAACAACAAGCCGGGCAAGCGATGGCGCTGCAGCTGCGATCGTTGATCGCATTTGCGGGCGGTGATGAAAAGGAGGCGCTAGAGCTTATCAAGCAAGCCGCGGCCGTTGAGGACAGCATGCCGCTTTCATATGGCCCCCCCTCGCCCGTCAAGCCGTCGCACGAGCTGTTTGGCGAGTTGTTACTGCAGCTCGACCAACCGGCGGAAGCCCGCAAAGAGTTTGAGCGCGCTCTCGAGCTGGCTCCCCGGCGCGCTCTATCGTTATTGGGTTTGGCCCGAGCAGCAGCCAAGGCTGGAGACACCGCTGCTTCGAAGAACGCTTACCGCGAGCTTCAAGACGTCTGGAGCCAAGCCGACAACGACCTGCCCGAGCTGAAAGAAATCGCCCGAACCACGTCGGACTAAGTAGGCTGCTGGTCCGATTCTAGCCTGATTCACATAGGTGGTGAGAACAACCGTTCCGTCCAACAATCCCTTTTTCTTCGGATCCGGGCGTTTAGTTCAGGCGTTTTCTGGCCTCTGTGGAATGGGGTGATCGCGTCATAGGTGCCGATTGTTGGAGGCAATGAAGTTTTTCAACGGCTATCCGTAGTCGAAGTTGTCCGGTGAAATTGTAGGCTGGACGGCAGCGTATCGCAAAGGTCGCAGTGGCGAAAGTCTCCTAATTCCAAACCAGCGCTTTCGAATTACCGAGTCGTAGGTAAGTTGTCTCGGGCCTGGATCCTCCCTTGTCGGCATGTGGCGATCTAGCTGCCGCGAATGGTCCGGCTAAGGTTCAAGAAAACCCTTCCCCGTCAGGGAGGATCTAGGGAGATTAGCACTCCACTGCCGAGTCGGGAAAATCAGACGTAAGTGGCTTTGTTAGAGTGTGTTAGGAATCAAAAACCCCTGATTGTTGGTGCGAACCCGATATCCCGACAGTTATCCGCGGACTGGCGCTATAGTTCGTTTCGGGGGCTTAGTCCTGTTTGCGGTCGCGGAACTCTTCGTGCCAGTTTTGGACGACGCGGGCCTGCCGGGTGGCCAAAAGCGCCGGTTTTGTAGGGCCGACCACCGTGCCCGGCCTATTTCCTGGACGCGCGAAGTGTTCTCGGACTGTCCCGAAAAGGGTTACGACGAAGGCTACAGTCGAGCGCAAGGGAGTCTTACTGTAAACGTGGCGCCTTTTCCCCGCTCGCTAATCACATGGATCGAACCGCCGTGGTCCTGAATGATCCGATAAACGGTCGCCAAGCCGAGTCCCAAGCCGGTTCCCACCCCCTTGGTGGTAAACCCAGGGTCGAAGACCCGGTCGAGATCCTCGGTTGGGATGCCCCTGCCCGTGTCAGAAAACTCGAGCACAGCCGACTTGCCTTTCTGATAGGTTGTGATCGTGATGGTTCCTTCCCCATCGATGGCCTGAATCGCATTCACGAGGAGGTTCATGAAGGCTTGATTCAATTGACCGGGCGTGCACTCTATCTCAGGTACAGAGCCGTAATTCCGGCGCACGTGGATTCGCCTTCCAAGCTCGTGATGAAGAAGGGTGAGGGTGCTGTCGATGCCTACGTGAAGGTCGGCCCTCTGGACGCTGGCTTCATCAAGACGAGCGAAGTTGCGCAGTGATGTCACAATGGTGACAATTCGCTCGACAGCAAGCTTCGTCAAGGTGCTGGTGTCGTCGAGTGCTTTCAGCGCCTGTGCAAGACTCCCGTCCACGACGCCGGCTTCGGTCCCCGCCCACTGGCCCACCCACTCGCGAATCAACTGCACGGCGCGCTGGGCGACGTCAGCGTTTGACTGTATCGATCCGATCGGCGTGTTGATCTCGTGTGCGACACCCGCCACCAGACTGCCCAACGAAGCCATCTTTTCGGACTGGATGAGCCGGGCTTGCGCCTCCCGCAACTGCTGCAATGCCTCCACATGTTCTGTTACATCCACGAGCAACACAAAAATCTGGCGTGTATCCGGAATAGGCCGGTAAGTAAAGGCCAGCGTGCGTCCGAGCGACTTCTGTGTTTCATCGACAACCGTTTTGTTCTGATCAATCAACCTACGGAGCCTGGCGCCAAAATCAGCAGGCAGCACGTCTTCAATGGTTTTCTCGGGACGACCGATGCGAGCTGTGAAGCCTCGTGCAGCGGGATTCAAGTAGAGGATGCGGCCTGTATCATCGCAACGCAAAACCGGAAAGGGGTTGGCCTCGGGGAGCTGCGCCAGTTGCCGCAATTTGGCTTGAGTCTCTCGTAGCTGTTGCACTACTTCCACATGTTCGGTCACATCCACGATCAACACAAAGATCTGCCGGCTATGCGGTAGCGGTTTGTAGGTGAAGGAGAGGGTGCGTCCAAGCGATTGCTGCACTTCGTCAACGACGGTTCGGTTCTCGTCGATCAAGCTTCGTACTTTCGAGGAGAAATCAGGAGGCAGCAGATCAGCCAGCGCCCCTTCGGGATGACCGATCCGCGCCGGGAACTTTCGCGCGGCAGGGTTCAAATACAGGATTCGGCCGGCGCTGTCGCAGCGCAGGACGGGAAAAGGATTAGCCTCGGGTAGCTCAGCCAGCTCCTGAAAACTCAAACCCTCACTAGCTCGTTTCCGCT
The DNA here is from genome assembly GCA_965248205.1 of Bryobacterales bacterium. Classification (GTDB taxonomy): domain Bacteria; phylum Acidobacteriota; class Terriglobia; order Bryobacterales; family UBA6623. Next base: position 1,637,243 of record CBDFIS010000006.1, on the reverse strand, counting down.
CAGCACCGGAAGTTTTTTTGGCCACGTGATTCTCCGCTTGGTCTTGCCCCCTGAGCTGCTTTGAAACAGGTTGCCGTTACTTCGTCGTGGCCTCCTGCTCCAACGTGGTTTTTCTGCGAACGGAGGCCACCCAACGATGTCGTGTTCGACATCCCGCGCCAGCGTAGCCAGCACTCCCTCGACATTCGTCGCGGGCCTCGTAGATGTCGGTCAGCCTTTCGGTCAGTATCGGGTTCCCATCCATTCACCCTCGTTCGTGCCGTCATCCCACGTTCCCCTGAGATGCTCCCCGACGAGGCGGCCTCTGAGAAGGAGCCGCGAGCTGTGGTTCGGTGAACCAGGCTGTACGGCGTGCCGCAGGTCTACTTCGAACTCGTTGGCCGTGAACGCCGCCTTTCCGACCAGCCGGTGATTGTCAATCCTCAACTCTGCGTTGAGGGCGGACTCTTTAGTGTCGAGGCGGAGCTCACCTCTACCCTGGCCATCCTCCGTTTGAAACTCAAGCAGCCATTGCCCGTCGAGTTTCGCCGCTGCTGCGGGCAGGATTGGGAGCAGAAACACCCAAAGTGCAAGAATCCGACCCATAGTGGCGGTGGTCTTGTAATGGCTGATGCTTTGGCCGATCAAGATGGGGCCATTGTAGCGCCGTCGGGATTGGTGTTGGTAACAAGCCTTGTCACCACCTATCCGATCGGGATCCCGGTAGGTCCCTGATCAGACTTGGTTTTGGCTCGTTCACCGACTACCTGCGGAGGCTCTGGTGGCTACATTGCTGGATGCGAAGTTATTTCTCGGTAGCTATCCGACGGGATTGTGAAGGCAGACCAAGTGGCCTACGGAAATTGATACCACCGAACGGCTGCCGCGAGCGGAAGACTAATGCTGGTGCTTGGAAAACGGTCTTCTCTTCCATTGGCATCACAATCGCTAAACGAAGCACTGCGCTAGATCCCCACTTGTCGGCCAGCGTAGATCCAGCGGCCTGGATCAAGACTTCCCCGTAAGGATTTGGAGAGACTAGCGCTCCGCTGCCGAGTCGGGAAATCACACTCAAGTGGCTTTGTTAGGGCAAGTTAAGAACAGAAGCCTGGGATTGTTAACGCGAACCGGATATACCGACAGGTGTCCGCGCACCAGACTCTCAGAAATCTCAGGACAAGAGTGGTTCGAGGCTCTAGAGCGGCGACCAGGCGATGTTCAACGGGCCGAGGGGCGCGGACACGAGGATCGAACGTGGAGGAGGGGAAGACCTGTTGCATCGGGGCCGTCGCTTCGACTACTCTGATCGAGCCGGGATCACCAGGGGAGAAAGTGGATGAAAGCTTTTCGAGCAGTTACGGTGTTTCCCGTGATCGTCGAGACCGCCCGGCGGGCAGTGGTTGGGGCCGCAGGCCTACTCCTACTCGCCGGATGTGGCGGCGGAGCTCCGGAGACGAGCGCAATCAACTCCCAGTGTGTGGACTGCCACCGGGATGTGACCCCGCGGCTCGTGACCGACTGGGAGCTGAGCCGCCACCGGGAAGAAGGCGTCGATTGCGCCGAATGCCACGGCAAAGAGCACACCACGGCTGAGGATGTAGCCGAAGTCGGCGTCGCCACGCCGGACGTTTGCGCGACTTGCCATCCGGTGCAGGTCGAGCAGTTCACCGCCGGCAAGCATGCTTTGGCCTGGGCCTCGATGCACGCCATGCCCACCACGCACTGGCTGCCCATGGAGCTAACCGAGGGCATGAAGGGCTGTGGGGGATGCCACCGGCTGGGGCTGAAGAGCGAGGAAGAAATCGAGGCGCTGAAAGCCCAAGGAGACGCCTTCGGGCTGGCCTCCTGCGACGTCTGCCACACGCGGCACCTTTTCTCGGTCAAGGAAGCGAGGGAGCCGCAAGCCTGCCGCACCTGCCACATGGGCATTGACCATCCCCAGTGGGAGATGTACTCGTCGTCGAAGCACGGCGTCCGGCATCTACTCAAGCAGAGCGGCACGTTACCGGAAAACGCGGCCGCGCCCACCTGCCAGAGCTGCCACATGCCCAAGGGAAACCACGAAGTGCGCACGGCTTGGGGTTTCCTGGCAGTGCGGCTGCCGCTGCCCGAGGACCCGCAATGGAAGCAGGACCAAGTCACGATTCTCAAAGCTCTGGGGGTCCTGGACCCTGAAGGCAACCCGACCGACCGGCTGGAAGTCGTCAAAAAGTTGGACGTGGCGCGGCTGACCCAAGAGGACTGGGAGAAAGAGCGCAATCGCATAATCGCGGTCTGCAGTGAGTGCCACTCGGAAAACTTCGTTAAGGGCGAGTTGCAGAAAGGCGACGAGATGATCCGGCAGGTCGACCGGCTTCTGGCCGAGGCCATCGAGATCATCGCCGGCCTCTACCGCAATGGGCTCCTCCAAAAGCCCGAGGCTTACGCCTACGCTTATCCCGATCTGCTCGCCTTCCATGACGCCCCCACAGTGATCGAGCAGAGATTGTTCAAAATGCACTTGGAACACCGCATGCGGGCGTTCCAGGGGGTCTTCCACAACAATCCGGACTACGCTCTCTGGTACGGCTGGAGCGAGATGGTTCAGGACCTACAGGAGATCAAGCACCTGGCGCGGGAAATGCGGTGGGGGCGCCGCTAAGCGACCGGGAAGAGTTGGAACTCACCATGGGCGCAAGCGCGATCACCCTGACCGTTCTCATCTTCCTAACGGTTGGCTTGATCTGCTGGACGCTGCGCCAGCCGGCGCTGAGCCAAAGCCTGGGCGGCAAGATCCTGGTGTTTGTGGCCTTCTGCATTCTACCAGCGATCGTTGTCACAGGGGGCTTCACGCACCACTTCGAGCAAGCCAAGACCACCGAATTCTGTCTTTCCTGCCATATCATGGAGCCCTACGGCCGTAGCCTTTGGGTGGACCACGGGCGCTTCATCCCCGCTGTTCACTTCCAGAACAAACAGATACCGCGCGACCGAGCCTGCTTCAGTTGCCACACGATGTACACGATGTTCGGCGACTTCGAGGCCAAGCTGCGCGGCGCGAAACACGTTTGGCATAACGTCTGGGGAACGGCGTCCGACCCGATCGAGCTCTACGAGACCTACAATAATCGCGAATGCTTCCACTGCCACGAAGGCGCGCGCAGCTACGAAGAACACCCCGAGCACGTCGGCTATAAGCAGGACCTCCAAGCACACAGAAAGTCCTGCTTGACGTGCCACAACCTAGTGCATGAGTCCGGCAAGTTGGATCGCTACGACATGTGGCGGGGGGAGGCCGCGCTGTGAACGTTGAACGCTCGCTCCACATCCCCAAAGAGTTTCCGGCGCGCCTGCGCTGGTCCGGGCGGCTGCTCGTGGCCGGGCTGCTCATCGAGTTGCCCACGCTGTTTTGGCCGCATACCGTTTCGTTTTTCCTGTTTCTGGGAGGAGGCGCCCTGCTGGCCGCGGCCGGGGCGGCGCTCTATCTCTATTCCGTGGTGACTCTTAAGGAATAGCCGGAAAGATAGGTAGCGAGAACAAGCCATACCACCAACAATGCGGTTTTGTCGCGTCCAGGTCTTTGAGTTGGCACGGTTTCCGTCTGCTCGGACCGCCGACCCAGGCGCCTGGGATCGACGATTGTTGATGGTAAAAGAGTTTTCAGTGGATATCCGCAGTCAAAGTTATCCCGTGAAATTGTAGGTCGGTTTCGAATTACCCGTTCGTAGGCAAGTTGTCCCCGGCCTGAATCCTGCCTTGTCGGCATGTGGCGATCTAGCCGCCGCGAATGGTTCGGCTAAGGTTCAAAAAAACACTACACCGTCTGTCCAGATCAAGCCCCCGGCGTCCCAACGGCCGAGAAGGGGACGTTTCGAAGGCCGTGCTGCAAGAGGGGACAGATCAACTCCCAGGGGCGAAGCCCGTTCGGGAAAGTTTAGCTCACTCCCCCGTATGACGAGCCTCCTTATGTCATCTCGGTAGAACACGCTACTCTTCCGCCGCCACAACCTTCTCGTAGTACGCCCGGCCCTTTCTGAATAGTGCGACCACTTCTTGTTTTTGGGCTGCGGAGGCAAAGCGGCCGTCTTTCTCCACCATCGCGATCAGCTGATCGATCCAGTTGACAAAGAAAGCGCCGTCTTCCTTGAGGGCGACACGGCGGCCGGCCACAGTACAGTAAACGGGGCTGCTGTGCGCGTAGAGGTAGGTGTCGTTGACCACGTAGCGGTGAAACCCTCCCCGCACGCGCGCGGCGAGCCAGGCGCCCGAATCAACCTGCAACTCCTTCGACAACTCGACCGCTAGCTTGTCCCCTTCAGCAACCGCTGTCGCAACGACCTCGCCATTCATGATCACCTCGAGGCGGTTCATCGGCACGATGCATGTCGCCGAGGCTTCCACCTGGACCTTGTCGCCCGGCTGCAGCGCGAGCTCCGTGCCAGGGAGCTTCCCGTTGACGGTGAATCGCAGGATCGGGCCGTTGGTCGCAAAGCTGCGTCCGGCCCGGTAGTTATCCACCCAAGCTTGATACTCCAACGGCCCCCCCGTATACACGTACACTCGGTGACCTCCCGGAATCCAGTGGTACCGGCGGTTTGTAAAGCTGTCGGTCCCCGCCGAGATGGAACACTTCAACCCGGTGTTGAGTAAGCGGTACCAATAGGGCGTGGCTTCCTCCTCATTGGAATTGCTGAGCACATCCATGGCCTGCACCGAGCCGAGCGCCAAATCGACCGGCAGCTCGCGGGCGCTCATCGTCTTGGGGTCAGACGTGAAGCGGTAGCCTGGGTGAGCGTAGCTGGCGGCCCCGCCCTGCCGGGTGGCCTCGAGGGCCTGCACGTGATTCGGCGGATAGTGATGGGGGTACGGCGTGTCCTCGAATCCCGTGTAGAGCGGTTTCACCAACGCCTTCAGCCCCGTCAGGCACATGTGTCCGTAGAGGCCCCGGTTGCGCATCTCTTCCACCCAGTAGAGGATGTGGGTCGGATCGCTGAGCTGGTGCGGTTTGCCTTCGAAGTACTGCTCGTCGTGAATGTGCTCGTCAACCGAGTTTGCGACCACCAAGTTCGCTACGTTCAAGTCTTCGCCCAGGACCTGAATCTTCACGTCACGAGGCGTGATGAACTCGTGGTTGTTGTAATTGGCATGGATGTGGACGTCGCCGCCATACCAGTGCTCGGCCGCCAGGTCGGAATGGCGACGCAGCTCGAGGGTGGCGTCTGTCGTCTGCCCGGCACGAATTTCCACTGTCTCGTTCACGGGCCGGTACTCAATGCCTCGAACCGCTTCCAGCCGAGCAGGGCCTTCGGGCAGGCGGATCTCATGGTCCCCGCGACTGTAGAAATAGTAATCGCCGGCCGTCCAGGTGATGCGCGACAGGGTCGCATCGCCATTGGCGCCCGCAGGTGCATACGCCAGCCCGTCTGAGCCTCTTACGTACGTGCGCGCCACGACGGGCGAGCCGCCTTCTACCGTGTGCAGCCGCAGCGTTCCCCACCCGACGACCTCCGCCGGCAAGGACGTTTCGGCGCCGACACGACTCTCCGGAGGCGAGCCCTCCGGAGGAAGATCCTGCCCCGCATAAAAGCGGATCTGAACCTCCGTTTTGCCGATCGTCTTCGGGAGCAAGTTCAGCGAGACATACGTGGCGCCCGGACCACAAGTCCAGCGGTCCGTGGGCCCCTCGCCGTTGAGCGTCGCGATGACCTTTAGGTCGGTCGGCGAGTCGAGATCGCTTTGAACGACGAGCGGCAGGTTGTAGACCTCGTGGACGCCGAGCCGCAAGCGAGAGGGCTTCGCCACCACGTCGATCCCGGCTTTCCCGAGGTGGACTTTCAGCACGTGTGGAAAATCCAGCGTCCAAGGCTCGGCTTGATCCACTCTCCGCCACGCGCGGAAGTGCCGGGTCAGAGGCAGGTGAAAATCCCCCTCACGGCGCAACAGCAGCCGAACCATGTCCAAGTAATTCAGTGGCCCGGGATAGGCGATCGGTTCGAAGCCCAGCCGGGACGTTTCAAACGTGTACTCGTCTCGCGGAGTCGCCCCACCCTGGCCTCCGGGAGCCACCCGCGCCGCCGTCCACACCAAGGCACAGAACACAAACACCAACGCGAGACGTTTCATGGTTCGGCATTCCCCATTGCGGACTGTTGAGGCATAAGGTGCAGACCTGTCAACGTGACAGGGGTGCCGGCGTGAGACCTTCAGAAGATGGGTCCGGACCATCGCGGGCGACAACCATCACGCGCCATAGCAAAGCTAGGTTGGTGGTCGCCGCTTTGCAAATGATACCCACGCGTCCTTCACCGAGCGTTTCAGCCGCTTGGTAGCATCAGATGGTGTGCTCGATCATGACACACCCAGCTTGACTCACAGGAGATTGTACCGAGGGCGGCTCGACGGCAGTGCCCGGGAACCGGCTTCTCGTCCATTGGCATCACAGTCGCTAAACGAAACGCGGCGCCAGATCCTGCCTTGTCGGCAAGGGTTGATCCAGCGGCCTGGATCAAGACTTCGCCGTTGGCGGGGGCCTATCTGCCATAATCGGTGCTCGCCAGGAGGAAGAAGATGAACACGTACTTTCTGCTTGCTGCCGGAATCAGTGCAGTCAGCGGTGTGCTCCACTCGATCTTGGGAGAGCGCCTGATTTTCTCGAAAATGGCGGCCGCCGGGCTGCCAGAAACACTCGGATCACCGGCGTTTGTGCTCCGGGTGCTACGCTTGTTTTGGCATCTCGTGAGCGTGGCCTGGTGGGGTTTCACAACGCTGCTCGTTCTCCTGGCGTCGATGCCAGTGACGGGTGAGAATCAGCGACTGATCTGGGCAATCGCTCTAACTTTTCTTGCCTCAGCAGTCGTGTCATTCATCCTATCGAGAGGCAAGCACTTCTCCTGGGGCCTGCTTCTGATTATCGGACTGTTGATCTGGCTTGGCGTCGGCTGAATCCTCCCTTGTCGGCAAGTGGCGATCCAGCCGCCCGGATCGAGTCTGCGCCATGAGGATCTACCCGCGCCGCTTGGGTACGTTGACAGCTCCTGTATCTAGCGTCCTACCTCAGCCCCAGCAACTTTCGCAGCCGACCCTTGAGGACCTGTTCGCGGGGCGACCTGCCACCGCTCGCGAGCCAATCCTCGAGCTGACTGACCCTCACCTCGTGCTGCGCTTCGAGCCGCCTTATTGTGACGACCAGCCGCGTGGTCTTGCCAGGCCTGACGTAACTGCTCAGCTCTGAAGCGCGGAAGGCCTGGAGGCCAAGCGCAGCAGCCTCGTACACCGACGACGCGTCGACCTCGACAGAATGCTCCAGTCCATGTGGGTCCTGGAATGACACGAGGCACGTTCTCCGACGCTTGGACGCGGGGAGTTGCATCGCAAGGGGAACAGGCGTCCCGTGGATCTGCAGCCTTCCACGCTACCAGAGGACGGCGACGGGTGGTGGACACCGCCAGTAAGAATCAAGCCTATGTTTGTCTCGCAGCCGCCCCAAAGCGGCTGGCCCCTCCGCTTGACCTGACGCCCAGATTTTTTCCAATTTTGCGCTTTCGTCAGGCCCGCCCCTCGACTCAGGGCGGGTCCGTCGCCGAGGGCGAGCCAGCGCCGCTTGGCGGGGCGCAAAGGGTAACGACTCGGGAGTTCGGTGTCTCCAGTCAACGCTGCCTGGGCTTGTGTTGGAAACACTCCCCCCTTTCAGAATCATCCTTGCATTGGTGACAACTCTTGAATGCTCAGCCCTCCCATTGCCGCGGTACAATCGGGCTATGTTCGGCCGGCTTGCCGCCGTCTTGCTGGCTCTGGCGTTAGCGCCGACGATAGCGTCGGGACAGCTAGACGACAAAGACGCTCCTAGGCTTCGCGAGAAAGCTGAGCGGGGAGATGCGGGCTCCCAGTTTCGTGTCGGGATGGGGTACTACATTGGCTTGGGCGTCCCGCAGGACTATGCCGAGGCGGCCAAGTGGTTTCGTCGGGCTACTGAGCAGGGATCATTCCCGATCGCGCAGTTCAATCTCGGTGTCATGTACCACAAGGGCGTAGGCGTTCCACCGGACCAGGCCGAGGCGGCCAAGTGGTTTCGTCTGGCTGCTGAGCAGGGAGTGGTGAGCGCCCCATTTAATCTCGGTGTCATGTACCAAGAGGGCGTAGGCGTCCAGCAGGACTATGCCGAGGCGGCCAAGTGGTTTCGTCTCGATGGGGAGCAGGGATATGCGGAGGCACAGTTCAATCTCGGCGTCATGTACCGCGACGGCGAAGGTGTCCCGCAAGACTACGCCGAGGCGCTCAAATGGTTCCGCCTGGCAGCGGAGCAAGAAGATCCGACAGCCCAGTTCAATCTGGGTGTGATGTACGACAAAGGCCAAGGCGTCCCGCAAGACTACGCCACGGCGCTCAACTGGTATCGTCTGGCTGCTGAACAGGGATATGCGAGCGCCCAATTCAACCTTGGGGGGCTGTACTACAAAGGCGAAGGCGTCCCGCAGGACTACCAGGAAGCCGTGAAGTGGTACCGCAAGGCTGCTGAGCAAGGAAATCCGAAAGCCCAGGGCGTGCTCGGCATCATGTACGAGAACGGCGAAGGTGTCCCGCAGGACTTCGTGCGATCGCACAAGTGGCTAAACCTAGCCGCGTCGCGCAGTACTGGGGAGGAGAGGGAAGGGGGCGCCATGCTGAGGGGCCTAGTCGCCAAAAAGATGACGCCCGAGCAGATCGCCGAGGCACAGCGCCTGGCGCGCGAATGGAAGCCCAAAACTTGGTAGTGCGCTAACTCCGTGTGTGGAGATTTGCCGATTCTTATGGGTGCCTTGAGTGGGGTATCGGTTCATCCGAAATTCTTGCTGACGACTGGACAGCGGACTGGCCCATGGGTAAATACATCCAGCTTGCTGTATTCGCGGCGATTTGTTCCGTAGCAGTTTGGGCTACCGTGAGGATCATCTTTACGGTGTCATCGTGGATCGTGGCTGGCTTGAGAGGGAAATAGGAGCGGTTTCAAAATAAGCGTGAACACCCCTTCAGTCACGACGCCGCAAGATAAATAACCGCTTATTACGCAATGGTTTACGTCCGATCTCTACGGTTAACACCGCCTATTGGGGTTATCCTACCAAAGGGAATCTGCACTGGTCCGAGCTATAAATCGGAAGACTGACGGTGTGGGTCGAAAATCACCGAGCGGGCCTGAGACCTATTGACGATAATCAAACTGTGACGTACAATCTCCTTGGTGCTCCGGTGGTCACTCTCTTGTTGCCTAGGGATGCACAATGGCGGAGCCACGGGGGACCCAAGTTGCAGCGAGGCAGAATCTTAGTGTAGACTGCCCGTGCTAGCATGGAAGCCGTTCCATCAGTCGTTGCCATCTTGCTGTGTGATCGGATTATCGAAGAGATTGGTACACACAAGAAAACGCTCGTAGGAATCTTCGACCGCGTGAACGTACCAGCGCCCGTCAAGGTTCCGGTGGGGTTCTACGTACGAATGACCGATGCAGAAGGAGAGTACAAGTTCCGAGTTGATGTTATGAAGCTAACAGGTGAGCGCCTGATAGGTCGTTTAGAAACCAGCCCGATCATGATAGAGAGTCGTCTTGGTGTTACGGAGATCGGCTTGAATCTTCCCCCTGTGCCTTTTCCCTCGTCTGGCCGATACGAGTTTCAGCTATACGGAAACGATGTGTACATTGGTCACATCGCGTTGGATGTAGCGGGCGATGAAGGAGGTACCCAAGATGCCAGCAGTTGAGGAGATCAGAGAGCCCATCACGTCTCCGCCTGGGTACAGCCTGGGCCCACCGATGATCGAAAAGCCGCCTGAACCTGTGCAACGTATGGCTGTTGGAGATTTGGGCTTCAGTCTTCCAGAAGATATCCTCTTTGGTGCAGTTCTAGACAGAAGGCTTCGCGTCAAGAAACCGATCCCGGTTACGATCTCGAAGGATGAGAGTGGTGTCGTTGTTTCATCCTCTGAACTTGAGGACTTTGGGTGTGGGGCCAACATCTCCGAGGCTCTGGACGACTTCGCAAAGACCCTTGCGGAACTGTATTTCTCTCTCAAGGAGAACGCAGATAGGCTTGGAGATGACTTGAAGCAGCAGTTCACTCGCTTAAGAGACTTCATCGAGGTCCGGCCCACGAATGAAAGTTCACGAGTTCGATCGTCTGGAATCCAAACTGAAGCTGAAGGTGCGCAACGCTCGTGACCGTCTAGCCTGGTTCGAGTACGATGGCAAGGTGATCACAAGAACCAAACGGTCCCACGGCAGCAAGGAACTTCCCTCTCATCTCATCCGTCAGCAACTCAAGTTGACTCAAGATCAACTCTCCGGTATTCTTTCGTGCGCTCTGGGGCACCTCGAATACGTCGCGATCCTAAAACAGAAGGGCTTGATTCGAGAATCTCCGCACGCCGATTCAAAATCCACACACAGTTAGCTCATTACCCAAAACTTGGGCCCAACTAAAGAGCCAGCTCGACTAAAACCGCCGCTAGCTTTGCTCGCAGTCCTCCCCGCAACCGTCTCGCTTCAACGGCTTCGTCTGTGCTCACACTCTGAGACACGCCGCTCCAGGCCCGCCGTCTCGATCGCTCTGCGTTGAACTTCGAGAATCGAGGCTACCGTCTGCGCTTCGTTGGGTGTGGCGTCGCTTTAGTTCAGAGGTCCCGTGATGGAGGAACCCATTGGCACAGAGACGCTCCAGCGAACTGCGGGGATATGCTTAGCCCGCCTATAACATTTTGAGCGTTTGTGTCGCAATCTTTAGGCGAAAGACGACAGCCGGGTGCTCCATTCCTGCCTCCGCCAGCCGCGTCGCCATGACCGTCCCCGGCGGCACCGAAAGGCCCGAACTCGCAGTCCGACTCTGCGGCTGGAGGTCGAGCTGTCGGACAGGACCTTGGCCCCGAGGCAGGTGTAGGTTCCGAGCGCGGTTGAGGAGCGGGCCGGGAGCAGGCTGACATTGGGGCAAGGTCCATTGCCGAGCGTGATGGGGTCACTCAATCGACGGCAACGGGAGCAGTGTTGCTCTGAGTACCACCTTGTAGAATCACGATCTCATAACTGTCCGCATCCGGCAGGTCAGAAGGAATTTCGAAGTTCACCTGGTACAGGCCCACAAAGTCAGGAGTCAGTCCGGCAAACAACACGTTGCACGGCACGCCGTTGATAAAGACCTCAACGGGCGTTGTGACTCGAAACAACCTGTCACTAGGGGTCAAGGCACCCGTTTCCAAATCGTCTTCCACCAAACCGAGTCCGGTGACAAATACCACTCCAAACTGCCCCGGCTCAAGAGGTCCGACGATGCCTTCGTGGTTCACGACTGCCGCAGTCCCGTCGGGAAGAGTGAAGATTCCAGGACTGACAGGAACAACGGAGACGAACTCAGGAGGCCCTCGGAACCCATCGATTGACACTTCAACCCTAGCGGGCTGACTCAAGTCAATCTCAAACGGGACCTGAAAATTTATCTGCTCGAAGTTGGCGAAGAAGATTGGAGCTGGGATTCCGTTCACGGTTAGCATCGTCTTCCCAAGCCCATTTAGGAGGCGGCCCTTCTCGACCGTACCTGTGAGCCCTCCGCGAAAGCCAAGCTGAATACCAAAAGCGCTGGCAATTTGACCTGGGGAGATTCCGCCAGCCAAAAAACTTGCACCGTTCACAACTCCGCCTGGGCTGAGATTCCCCATCTCAAGACGAGCAGTCCACGTACCTACAAAGAACTGGAAAGACCCATCCGGCAAAAAACGGAAGCGCTGATAGCCCCGCGTGAAGGCAGATGGTAGCAGCGGCCCATCAACCGCAGAATTGAAGTCAAACCAATATAGCCTTTGCTGTCCAGTCTCGAAGGGTGGAGCGTACGCTGAGACGAAGAACAGATTATGAGTGAGCCAAAGCTTTCCCAAGAAGTCGACCTCTAGGGATGCCAAAAACGCTAGTCCACCCTGATCGAAAGGCAGCGGCTCGAAGGAGTTCAGGTCATTCTGGCCCAAAGCAGCAGATGCATCCATAAAATCCGAGAACGGGGGCCGAAAGACCAGAACTCGATTGCTACCATTGTCGGTGACCAATAGGTTCCCGTCATTGTCAAAGGTAATCCAGTCCCTCCCCCCAAAGTTGAAAAACCGGTTGGGACCCGGTTCCGGCGGCAGACACGTTTCTTGGTCGGGTTGGCCTAATACCAAGTCTGGAGCCGTATCGGCGGAAACCGGTGCAGGAAGTCTGAGAATCCTTGTACAGGGACGGTAGTCTGTGATCCAGAGGTTGCCATCCTGATCGAAGAGAAGTCCTCCCTCAAATCCTAGGGATGGAAGTGCAAGTGTGAAGTCCGCTGCCATTCCAGTGGAAAAGGGAGGCGAGAACCGCAGAATACTTTCGGCTCCCACCCACAAACGCCCGAGCCCGTCGAAACGCACGCGCCTCGGATCATTGAGCCAACAGATTGCGTCAGAACCTTCTTCACATGTTCCGTCGTCTCTAGGATTCTCCAGAACCGTAAATCCCGGCTTTCCAATGACAATATCCGCCACCGAAGGCTCGGTGAGTGGAAGCGTACTTTGAGGGAAACGCAACACCCGAAAACCATCCGCGACCCAGAGATTGCCGTCCGGGTCAAAGGCGAGATCCAGGAACTCAACAACGCAGTCAGCGGCAGGCGTGATGGTTTCGTTCCCCAGGAAGACCTCTCGCTCACAGCCTTTGTCAATCTCCTGAGGGAAACCGATCCCACAGGTCAGTGCTAGCAGAAGAATTAGCGGTAACCGCGTCATGCATCGTTGCCTTTCCACACTCGACATGGTGTTTGGCCTTCAGTGTGCTTCCGAAGGTCTAGGCTTCTCGGAAGTCATTGTAGCCGGGCGACAACCACCACAAACCACCACAACATGAGCAGGTTGATTTCAAATGAATCCATACCCGCGCAAGCTGGTTGGGAGTGGTACGCTGCTACGTGGAGCGACGACGTGAAAGAATGCTGGTTAAATCGACGGGCTATTGGCAGCAATGGTGAACATGTACAAGCAGCAAGAAGCCCCCGAATGATTGCGCTTACCTCCTATTGACTCTCAAACCTTAAGTGATCTTTCATGCGAGCCGTAAGAGCACTAGCGCTGCTTCTGATGCTTGTTGCGGCGCAGGTACTGCAGCCCATAAACCCCACTCTTCTAGCCCAGGAGCCGGTTATTGTCGTAAATGCCGCGAGTCGGACCGGCCCGACAGTGGCCCCTGAGTCTATCGCCCTAGCGCTGGGTGAAGGACTAGCCACTTCTTCCGAGGAGGCACCCGAACTTCCACTCCCGCTGACACTCGCGGGTAGAAGCATCACGGTCACCGACAGCACTGGATCAGCAACACTTGCCGGGCTCTTTTCGGTCTCGCCGGACCGGATCGAGTTTCTAGTTCCCTTTGCTACCAGCATCGGGCAGGCGCTGATTACAATTTCTGGCACTGAGGGAGTCGTGGCGATCGGGCTGGTAGAGATAGAACCCGTCGCTCCGGGATTGTTCTCCGCAGACGGCACTGGTCAGGGCGTCGCGGAGGCTACGATTCGGAGGGTGCGGGCCGACGGAACGGAGAGTACCGAAGACGTTTTTCAATGCAGTACTTCTACTAGCTGCGTCAGTGTGCCGATACAATTAGGCCCGGAAACGGACCAAGTATTTCTGCGTTTGCTGGGCACCGGTATCCGAGGTTTTCAGGAATCTATAAGAGCCACGGTTGGGGGTGAAGCAGCGGCGGCCTTTGGTGGTAACGCGCACGCCCAGCTGCCTGGACGGGACCATGTGGAGGTCCTGCTACCCCGAAGCCTGATCGGGAGAGGTGACGTCGATGTGCTCGTTTGGGTTGACGGGAAGGTAGCTAACACCGTGACAGTCAGCATTGGATCTGGGACCGACCCAGTCCCCGTTGATTGCCCCTTTTCACTATCTCACGCCAGCGCATCCTTTTCTGCAGATGGTGGCTCTGGGAGGATTGGAGTCGGCGCCGCTGATGACTGCGCATGGACGGCAAACAGCAGCGAGACCTGGATCGCGATAACCTCGGGCCAGCAGGGAATGGGTAATGGACTCGTGGAGTACTCAGTCCTGCGCAACACCGACTCACAGCGATCAGGCACCATCACAATCGCGGGCCAAGTGTTCTCCGTCGTCCAGAGTTCACCCTTGCCAGTTGTCCCTCTTGAGGGGATCGTCAACGCGGCCAGCTTCAGCCTCGGTCTAGTTCCGGGTAGCTTAGTAAGCATTTTCGGCACTGGTTTGTCAGAGGGCATTACAGGCACGGTCCTGCCGGGTGGCGAGACATCGTTCCGAGGCACCTCGGTCTGGATTGGTGGCTGGTTGGCTCCGCTGTTGAGCATCACTAACCAGAACGGGATGGAGCAGATCAACCTTCAAGCGCCTTTCGAGTTGCTCTCAGGGACAACTACAACAGTGGAGGTTGACAACAACGGCAGGCGAGCAGTCATAGGAGGCATACCTGTCCTCTTGGCGCAGCCAGGCATCTTTGAGATACCGATTGCTCCAGAAGGAACGCGCCTAGGCGCTGTGATTCACCTAAACGGCGAGTTAGTGACTCCAAGCAATCCCGCTCGGCGCAGTGAGATCGTTTCGATGTTTCTAACTGGCGCGGGTCCGATTTCACCCTTGGTTGCGACCGGCGAGCTAGGACCGATCCCAGCTCCCACAACGACGCTCCCCGTGATCGTCGGGGTTGCTAGCATGGGCATGCGAGTCTTGTTCAGCGGCTACGCGCCGGGATTCATGGGCCTCTATCAGATCAACTTCGAGATCTCGCCGGACGTGCCGTCAGGGCCGTTCGTCAAGTTGAACGTCAAAGTGGGCGGGGCATTCAGCCAGGACACATCCATTGCAGTCGAGTGAACTTTAAGTCCCACCCAAAGGTTGGCGTGACGCTGTACCGTCGGGACTTGAGAGACTGATAAGGACGGCTGACCTGCAGCCGACAAAGCCATGAACAAGACCCAAATCCGTCCCCCCGGCTGGCGAGGCAACACCAAGGAAGGCGCTCTTCGTCGACTCGGTCTCGACCACGCCGCCGCAATTCCCGCCGCCTACAATTTGGCGAGCATCACGCGGCACGTCAGGGGTGGCAAGACAGCGTTTATGGAGCTAGCCGAGTCTGCCGCGGCATCCTACCCA
The DNA here is from genome assembly GCA_965248205.1 of Bryobacterales bacterium. Lineage (GTDB taxonomy): Bacteria > Acidobacteriota > Terriglobia > Bryobacterales > UBA6623. The sequence goes on along the minus strand of CBDFIS010000006.1, from coordinate 1,622,138 downwards.
TGTCTTGGTCGGCTCGTGGAACTGTGGAACTTGCTGAGCCGGGACGATCGCAGGCGCGTCTCACTGGAGGAGGTTTGCCGCGCTGCCGACATTGCCCCTGACGAGTTGCTGGGAGCGGTCCTGCGCTGGTGCTTCAAGCAGAACCTCGACATATCCAAGTTACTGCGGGAGATCATCCACCCACGAATGCTCGAAGGGCTGGCCGGGTACGAGATATGGCTGTACCCACCGGGCGCAGGCGTAGAGGGCTACCAGCTCCCGAGCGGAGAGGTCGGTTTGATCGCCCGGCCTTCCGGATCCCACTACCCGAGCGGTTGATGCAATCGAGCGGCGGGGTCGGGAGCCAGGCAATGTTTGTCTCGCAGACGGCCCGAGAGTAGCTGGGGCCCCGAACTGCCAGACCGCGCTCGCTTGGGGCAGCCGGGCGTGAGCTGAGGTCACATAAACCTGTGGCATTGTAACTTCCCTCGCCTTGAATCCAAACCACTGCTGTCCGGTTAAAAGTCGAATAGAATCAATTGGTTGGGGTCATAGGGGGATTCGTTTGGGGAGTCGGATGGCTGGAGTGCCTGTAAAAGGGGCATTTTTTCGAATTGCGTAACGCTGAGAATCTGTAGAATCTGGTAAAGACTCGCTTCCAGCCCGAGGCGTTTCCGGACGATGGCGATGAGCACGTAAATCGAGACAGCGATCCAGATCTGCGTCTTGACGGCGTTCTCGCTGGTGCCGTAAAACGAGTTGATTCGCAGATGTTGCTTGATCCACTTGAAGAACAACTCAATCTGCCAACGCGACTTGTAGATGTGGGCGATGGTCAGCGCCGGGAGCGCGAAGTTGTTGGTCAGAAACTTCAGCCGCTTGTTCGTCCGGGCGTCGAAGTAACTGACCCTCCGCAACGGGTCGGGATAGGCTTGGGCCGATTCGATGGCAGCCAGTATGACGGTCTGATCCGAGCGCAAGCCCGTGGATTTGTCGACGGGATGCGAGTAGCGCCGTTGGAGCAAGATGTTCTTCTTGGTTCGCACGACGAAGAACGACGAGCAGAGAGTGAACACGAAGAGGCGTTCGAAATCGACGTAGGCCCGATCCATGACGTAGAACGCGCCGGCCTCCGGGCCGATCTCGTCGAGGATGTTGATGTCGTGCACTTTGCCTCCAGTAATGCGGATGAACGTGGGAATATTGCCGTGCAGATCCAGCAGCGTGTGCATCTTCACGGCGGCTTTTTGCTTGCGGAATCTCGCCCACGGAAACAGCGACAGGCAGAGGTCGATTGTTGTCGAGTCGAGAGCGTACAGAGTCTGGTCCAAGTCCACACCGATCGGGTCGTGGGCATATAACGGCCGTGCCATGCCAATCAAGACCTGCGCGAAGTCCGCGTAGATCCGCCAGTCGCGCGACTCGTTCGCGTCGGCCAGTGTCGAGCGCGCTACCCTGCCGCGGAATCCCATGTGGTAGAGTTTGCCGTGCATCGAACGCAGGCACGTCTCGATGTCGCGGAGGCTTGCCCGATAGGTCAGCTGGGCGAATGCCATCGCAAGAAACTGATCCCAGCAGGAGAAACTTTTCAGATAGGAATCGCCGCGGTAGCGCGATACACATTTCTGAAACTCTTTGCTCGGTAGGTGCTCGATCAGTTGGGAGAAAACCGTACGGCCAAGGTTCATCCCTCATTGTGCCGCGTCCGGATGCTCCGTTCAGGCGACCATTTGCGGCCTCGGGATTTCAAATCGTTCCCGGGCAAAACAGGCCATAAGACATTGAACGGTCGAGACTTACCGTCCGATGGCGCGACTTTCCCCGGACAGCACTGAATCCAAACAAAGCCACACGGGCAACCCTGTGGCACGATTCAACCCGCCAAAATTCCCCCTTGACCCAATTGTAGGCGCACACGCCGCCAACCCTGTGTGTGGATTCGATCTGGGGTTGAAAGAGTGGGTCTCTTGCGCGCTCCCGCTTGACCCGAGACAGCGATCGGCCCAAACCCACCGTAGATCCCGTAGCTAAGCCCTGACGCGATCCGCACGTATGTCCCGCGTTTTGAGTCGGGAACCGTCCCCCGGTAAACAAAGACCAAGGGTCAGGCTATGATAAGCGAAAGGCCGCCTAGCTTCCGGAGCGAAAAAGCGGGTTTCCTGGCCCGCGGCGGCCTCTTTTGCCAGGAGATCGCTACAGGAGGCGATCGTGCCCCAGATTGTCAATCAAGTCGCATCGGCGCCAGGGGTCAGGGCCGGAAACGCGCAAGCTCTCTACAAGCTGCACCAGTCGCTAGTTCGGTACTTTAACCAACGGCTAGGCCTCTATCCGAGTGAGTGGCCCCCAGGGCATTTGTTCCCCATCTTTGGGGACTACGCGGAGGAGTTGCTCGACGCCTTGGCTGCCGAATGCATTCGCCGTGGATTGGGAGCGGACTTCCTGGCGCAGTCCCACCAAGTGATCAAGCACGTTGTCGGCAGTATCTTGCCTGACCCACGCAAAAAAAGCCCAAAGAGGCAATTTGAGGTGTTGTACACGCCTTGGTTCACCACCGACCCGGCTGACTTCGATGATGCGAGCGGAGGATGGGAGGGGGCCGTTGTGCATTGCCTCCAGCTCCCCGACTTGCAACAGAGCGGGGATTGCCCGGCGTCACCTTGGCTACTAGTACGATCGTTGCGCCATCCGTCCACAAGGCAGTTGTTTGAGCAAAAAGTCACCGCTAGGCTGAGAAGCAGGTTGCTGAACTGGGAGGGCAAAGGTCTTGAGTCGGGTGGAGACACTTCAGGAACTTGGAAGGGCCGACTCGGAGAACATGAGCCAAGCCCGAGTTCGGCTGTGGAGCGTCCTGTTGCTCCTCCGGGTCCCACCTCTCAAGATGTGGCTCCTAGGGCCAGCACCTCCTTCTCTGCGAACGACAAGAAACTGCTGGGCCTCATTAGTCCCGAGGCGTTCGGAAGCCAGACGGATTCGCAGGTCACAAGGGCCTGGCTTAGTAGGGCTAATCGGAATTTGCAGTCCCTGGGACGCTCCAAGAAGTTCACGCGAGAAGCCTTCAGGTCCGCGCTAAAGAGGATCCGCCATCAGCAGCGATTCCCTAGTTCAAGGCAGATCCAAAAAAATTCGGTCAACCCTGACCACTGATGATGGTCAAAAACGGTCAAGCCCACCTGCACAAGTCCCCCTTTTAGAGCCACTTACTCCCGCCATAGCGGCGGCAGCCTTGGTCAATCTGACCTGCGTCAAGGCCGATCTTTCACTGCAATCAAATGACTTAAGCAGTTGGTCAACGGTTGACCAGTTTTGGTGGGGTTACTCTCTTAGCGTGTGCAGATTGAGAACATCCCAACGTGGCATCTCCGACATCGAGGCGGCGAAAGTCCTCGGTGTCTCAGCCTCACTCCTGCGGTCCTGGCGGAGGAGTGGGGTCGGCCCTAGATGGTTTCGAGCAGGCAGGCTGTGTCGCTACCGACTCGACTGGCTGATGACTTGGATCGAGGAGAGTGCGAACGACGAATCGCGGAAAGCTCGCCGGAAGGGGCTTGGAGGTCCCGCGGTTCAACAGCGGTTCTGAGGGCTGATCCCTCTGGGGAGAGCTCGGCTGCTGCTAGTTGAGTGCGTAGGCCTGTCGACGGGGTGGCCGGGGCAGGCCATGAACTTTCTCGAGGAAGGATAGCCAGATGAGTGAAGACTTCAAACACTGGCCCCGGCGCCCGAGGGGGGTGACAGAAAGCTGGCCAATGTTTTGAACTGGCCGCCTCCCCTGTGCCCCTAGAAGGCTGATGCCCGGGTTGGATTGAGCGTCCGAGACCCGGGCATCCCAAGGCCAATAACTGGACCAAGTACATGCGAATTCTACACCGTCACTACCCACTCGCGCAACGATTCGTTTCTCGCCTCAGGCAGCTCGTCGTTCGTCCGTCCACCGCCGGCCAAAGCAAACACCAGTCCCCTTCTCGCAAGAACCGAGCTAAGGCAGGTCGGGACGGCTTGACGAAGCGACTGGCGGACGCAGTCCAGTCGAATTATCGATTTGCCGCAGACGCAGGCGGCAGGCTTAGGGTTTATGAAAGCGGTGCATACAAGGCATCCGGCGAGCAACTGATCCAGCGCCAAGTGAAAAAGCTGTTGGGAGCCTGGAACAAGGACTCCGATTGGAGCAGCTATCTCACCAGGGAGGTCGTTGAGTACATCAGGGTCGACGCTCCCCAGCTCTGGGAAAGGCCTCCGACGGATGTCGTCAACGTCAAAAACGGGCTACTGGAACTTGAAACTAACGACCTCAAGCCCCACGACCCTGAGCACCTGTCGCCCATCCAAATCCCAGTCGAATACGACCCCAAGGCGACGTGCCCGGACTGGGAGCAGTTCGTGCGCCAAACCTTCCCGAGGGGCCGCGCCCAGGAACTGGCTTGGGAGATAGCGGGCACGCTGCTTGTTCCCGACACCTCAATCCAAAAGGCGATATTGCTTGTGGGGGAAGGTGGAAACGGCAAGAGCGCGTACCTTTCGGGGCTGACGGCTTTGGTCGGCCACAACAATGTTTCGACGGTCTCGCTTCATTACCTCACGAGCAACCGGTTCGCCGCGGCCCAGCTGGTCGGGAAACTGGCTAATATTTGCCCGGATCTCCCCACCAAGCGCCTCGAAGATACGGAGATCTTCAAAGCAATCAGTGGGGGTGACTTCATCCAAGCGGAGCAAAAGTACCGACCGGGTTTCAGCTTCCGTCCGTTTGCGCGTTTGATCTTCTCGGCGAATGCGCTCCCCCAGAGCAAAGACTGCTCGCAGGCCTACTTCGACCGCTGGATCATCATCCCGTTCGAGCAGACCTTCCGAGGGAAGAGAAACGAGGTTCCACGGCAGGTCCTGGACGCTCGGCTGGCGGACCCGAAGGAGTTATCTGGTGTTCTGAACAAGGCCATTGCCGCCTTGAGGTGCGTTAGGGAGAGTGGTCGGTTCACGGAGTCACAATCTACCCGCAGGGCCCTAAGGGAGTTTCGCGAGGTCACCGACCACGTGGCGGTTTGGCTTGATGCGGTGGTTACCAGCGCCCCCGGCTGTAACCTGCTGGTTCGGGAGCTTCGCGCCGCCTACAACAAGGTCGCCGAGCGGGAGCGGCGGCCCGTAATGACCGACAGTCAGTTTGGGAAAGCGCTGAAACGGCTGAGGCCAGAGATCAAGAAGGCCCGCAGGGGACCAAAAGAGGAGCGGGAATGGGTCTACCTCGACATCACGATCGCCACGGAGCCCTAGGGGAGAGTGTCCAAGGTGTCCAAGGAAATTCTCACCTGTGTTATTGGGGAAATTGGCGTGTAAGGGGTGTGAAGGGGTGCGGGGGAAAGAGTAGGGAGAACCGTGGACACCTTAGACACGGAGGGTCTAGACCGACTTGGATTGGAGGTTACAGGACATGAGCGAAGATACGAAGTACACGATCCCACAGCCAGTTATCGACGCCTGCCGGCGCGGTGAGCACATTATCCCTCTTAGGCGTAGCTCAACAAGCGGCCTCCCCGTTCTTGAGAAATTGCCGCTCCGGCCACTGACCCTAGACGAATTGCTCCGGTGGCAGGACAAATACAACCCGTCGGCGTGGATGGTGGTCAACCCGACTGGCCTTCAACACTACGTCGAGGACCCAGAAGCCTGGGACGACCTCTGCAAAGGAATGGGTCAGAAGCAGGGCTGCGAGAGCTTCCGGACTACGGTTGCACCCATGCCGGGGCTGACTCTTCCTTTCACGGCCGTAGGTCCTTCGGGGCGGACCCAAGCAGATGGCGGTGCTGGGCCGAATTCCGCCAAGAGGGGGCAGCGTGGCCGTGCGAAGGGCAGCGACGGCCCGGACCGGGTCTTTGTTGCCTGCCGAGACTCAGCCTCCAAGGCTCGGGCGCTGATCCGTAAGTGCGGTGCTGACCCTGGGAGCTTTCACATCGTCTCCCGAAAGGACAACCTCGAGTTCGGCACCTTCGACGACATCGTCGCAGCGCTACCACCGGGCGTAAAACAGGTCGTGCTGGATGATGTCGAATACTTGCTGCCACCCGAGCAGCGGGACCGAGAGTCAGTCGGGGCCTTTCTGGAGGGAATGAAGGCCCGTCACGGTCATCGCGGTTTCAATCTGTATGCCACGGCTACCGATCCTAGCTGCCCAATGTTGAGTATGTCGGTGATCCAGTCTAGATCATGACGGAGGATTGAACATCGCTTTACCCCGACCTGGATGACAGTTGCCACCATGCCGCGAAACGAAACCAGCCTCGAAGACCGGCAGCGGTGGATGCGAGAGCGTCATGCGCCTGTTGAGGCCTCGCCGAGACCAGGCTTGGTTGCGTTTGAGCGCCATTACAACCCGAAAGAGCTTGCCTCAATTTGGCACCTGGACCAAACCACAGTTCGACGGCTCTTCCAAGATCAGCCGGGCGTGTTGAAGGTGGGCAAATCGAATCGACGGGACGGCAAGCGAGACTATGTCTCGTTGCGAATCCCCCAGTCGGTCGCTGAGCGCGTGCACCGAGAGCGGTCGAGATGAAAGTCGGTAATTAGAGTAAGATCCAAACTATGCTCGAACTCTATCGACGACACACGAAAAAATGCCCACAACGGCTCAAGGGTCGCGGGTACACGAAGTGTGGGTGTCCCATTTGGGTCGACGGCCACTTGCATGGTGTACGCTTCCGGCGTGCTGTGCGATTGCGTAGCTGGTCGAGAGCCGTCAAGCGAGTGGAACTGTGGGAAAGGTCAGACGAAGATCCCAAGCGACCCGTGGCGCTGGTCCCTGAGGCAATCACGTCGTACCTAGCGGACTGCCGGACGCGCAGGCTCGCGGTGTCGACCGTTCGGAGCTACGCGAAAACCCTGGAATACTTCGAACGATTCTGCGAGGCAGTCAAGGCGAGACACATTGCCGAAGTGGACCTCGCGGTCCTTACTGATTTTCGGGCGGGCCGGAAAGTGGCCGCGTCGACTAGCCGCAAGGAACTCGAAGCTCTGCGCACGTTTTGCGCGTTCGCTAAGAAGCGCAGCTGGATTGAAGAGAACTACGCCAAGGAACTGGACCCGCCCAAGGAGGGCCACGTGCCCACCCTGCCCTTCACCCGTCACGAGGTCGAGCGAATCATCGCGGCATGCGATTGCCTGCCCGACGACAACCCTTTTGCGCGAGACCGCACAAGGAGGCGCGCTCGCGCTCTCTGTCTCGTAATGCTCTACTCGGGATTGAGAATTTCCGACACCATCAAGATCCCGCGAGCCGCAGTAGACCTCGAAACCGGCAAGATGCTGTTGCGGGTGATGAAGACAGGCGTACCCCTCTACGTTCGGCTGGGGCAGCCTGCAATCGAAGCGCTGGTGGCGTTGCCGATGGACAGTGAGTACTTTTTCTGGAACGGGGAGTCGAAGCTCGCTACGGCAGTTGGAAACGCCCGGCGTACGATTTCGCGAGTCCTCGCCATTGCGGGTGTCGAAGGCCACCCTCACAGGTTTCGAGATACGTTTTCGGTCCGGCTTCTGGAGCTGGGAGAAGACCTGAGAACGGTGCAACTCTTGCTCGGTCACCAGAGCGTCAAGACGACCGAAAAACATTACGCGCCGTTTGTGCGCTCGTTTCAGAAGATCCTCGATGCAGCGACCGCCAAGCTAGATTTCAGCACATCGCATGGTACAAAATCTGGTACACGGACGACTAACGACGCTAAGTTGTTGAAACTAAAAGAAGGAATTGGCGGAAGCTAGTGGGAGTCGAACCCACCTTTGATGCAGAACACCAAACAGCGGTTTTGAAGACCGTGCCCGGCACCGGCCAGGACTAGCTTCCGGCGTCATTCTACCAACACGCTGCGAAGTTGCTCGTCGTTGGCTCCCGCTTGCCGCAACTCGTCGCGCAACGAATCGAGATCGGGGACGTGGCTGCGGATTGCTGTGGTTGGCGAGACAGGTTGGAGCATGAAGGGCTCGGCGTGGGCCGGGACGAGGTAGCCGTCACCTTTTCGATACCTATACTCGCCGATTCGACCGTCGCCTTCTAGAAAGATCAGCAAATGGAACCTGGCTCGGTCGGGCCGGTAGGTCAACGATTCACTCCAACGAAGCCGCTCCGTGGCGAAGTAGTGGCAAGCCACCAAAAGTTCGCGGGTCCAGATTGGGTCAGCAAATCGGAATGATTCAATAGGTTCCGGCCGGCTCTCCTGGCGGGTTACTGCGACAGCTCGGTCGATATGCAAAGGACGCGGCAAGCCGTCCGTCCCCAGACGGCCAAAGTCGTGGAAGCGGTAGGTTAGGTCCGAGTTCTGCTGAATTTCGCACAGCACTAGGTTCGGCCCGATGCTGTGCAGGGTACCGGGAGATATAAGGAATGTGTCTCCTTCGTGAACGGGCACCCAGTTCAGCCAATTCCCGATCTCTCCGCTGTGGGCGGCGTCCCGCAACTGATCGGGCGTGAGTTTCGTTGTAAGTCCAAGTGCGATGGACGCCCCCGGAGCGGCGTGGACGACGTACCACATTTCAGTTTTCCCGGGGCCGTTTTCGTGGGCGAGAGCATAGTCATCGTCGGGGTGCACTTGGACAGAAAGCTTGTCGGTCGTGAAGATCAGTTTGCTCAAAAGCGGGAAATAGGGAGTCGGGCTCCGCGCCTCGCGGTTTTGTGGACCGTCGGTCGAGCGCCGCGTAAGGTCGGAGGGCCGATAGGAGTCGCCCATCAACGCGGCGCCGAAATCAGAAACCAGCTCGCCGAGCGTGTGGCCTGCCAAGGGACCGTTCGAGACGGTGTTTTCCTCATAGCTGTACCAGGCTTCGCCGATGGAGGTGTTCTGAGGTCCGAAGATCGGGGCCAGATCGCGCGCCCCCCAGATCCTCTCTCGCATGGATGGGGGGAGCTGGAGTGGATAGAGGGCGGTCAAGACTTGTCTTTGACGAACTCGCGGATGCGCCCGATGCCGCGTTCGAGCTCGCGCATCGAAGTGGCGTAGGACAACCGAAAGTGCTCGCTTGTCCCGAAGGCCTCGCCCGGTACTACGGCAACGTGGGCTTCCTTCAGCAAGGCAGTCACGAAATCAAGCGGAGAGCGGAGTCCGTTTTCGCTGAGAAAGCTCGCAATGTTGGGATAGGCGTAGAAAGCCCCGCCCGGCAGGGCGCAGTTCACGCCGGGAATGTCGTTGAGAGCCTGCACGGTGTAATCGCGGCGGCGGCGGTATTCCTCCAGCATTTCTTGAACCGAGTCCTGGGAGCATGTGAGCGCCTCGATGGCGGCCTTTTGTGCGATCGACGTCGGGTTCGACGTGGCGTGGCTTTGCAGCTTGTTGATGGCGGCAATCAGCGGCTTGGGGGCAAGGGTGTAGCCGATGCGCCATCCCGTCATGGCGTAGGTCTTCGACAAAGAACCGGCGACAACGATGTTCGGCTTGGCGCCTTCCAGCGAAGCGATCGAAAACGGCGCGCTGTCGTAGACCAGTTGGCAATAACACTCGTCGGTGAGCAGGGTGATGCCCTTGGCCGATGCCAGCGCGTAGATCTTCTCGAACTCATCCCGCGAGATGACGGCGCCGGAAGGGTTGTTCGGGGAGTTGATGATGAGCAGTTTGCTCCTATCCGTTATGACTCGCTCGATCGCCGCGGCCGTGAGGCGAAACCCTTCATCCTGGCTGGTCACGACCGTGACGCACTTGCCGTCGTGATAGTTGACGACGTCGTAGAAAGTTACCCAGTAGGGGACCGGCAGGATGACCTCGTCTCCCTGATCAATGAGCGCGGCCACAACGTTGAAGATGACGTGCTTGGCACCCACGGACACGATGCATTCGGAAGGGTCGTAGGCGGTTCCGAAGTCTTCGTGGTGTCGTTCGCAGACGGCCCTTTTCAATTCGATAATGCCGCCCGCGGGGGTGTATTTCGTGAAGTTTTCGTCCAGTGCGCGGACGGCGGCCTTCTTGATATGGTCGGGAGTTGGGAAGTCGGGTTCACCCGCTCCGAAGGCCACCACATCAACGCCCTCGGCCTTCAAGCGTCCCGCCTCGGCGGATACTTTCATGGTGGCCGATTCGCTGATTCGGCCCATTCGTTCGGTAAGTTGCATCGTTTGGCTAACGAATCCTTTCTTTTCCCTTTAGCCGCGTTTCGACCGGCGGCGGGACGAGCTCGTGAATGTCGCCGCCCAGGCTGTAGACCTCTTTGACGAGCCGCGAACTTAAGTAGCTGTAGGCCTCGGCGGGCAACATGAAGACCGTTTCAAGGTTCGGGTCTAACTTGCGGTTCATCAGCGCCATTTGGAGCTCGTACTCGTAGTCGGAGACCGCCCGGATTCCGCGCAGAATCAACCGGGCGTTCTGTTGGCGTGCGTAGTCCACCAACAGGCCGTCAAAGCTGTCGACGGCAACGTTAGGCCAGTCGCCGACGGCCTCCCGCAACATTTCCAGGCGCTCCTCGACCGCGAACAGCGGCCGCTTGGTGTCGTGATCCAAGACGGCAACTACGACTTCGTCGAACAGAGTCGCTGCCCGGCTGATGAGGTCGAGATGTCCATTTGTCAGCGGATCAAACGACCCCGGATAGATAATGGTGTTTTGCTTTGCCAAAGGGAAACGATATTGTAGCAGTACGTTCGGCGGCAAAAGCTTAGCAGCTGGTGATGAAGTAGCTTCTGCGCAGAAGCACCATGGAGACACTAGCCCGCCGGACTTTCAGGCCGGGTCGGGCCGACGGACTAGGTGTAACAGATTCCCTTCCGGATCTCTGAAATATACGACCCGGATTCCCTGAATTGTCGCCGGATCATCTAAGTCGACTCCCTTGCTGTGCAAGTCTTCTAGAGCGGCATCGAAGTCGTCGACCGTAATCGCGAAATGACGAACCCCGGGAGTCTTGGGCACAGTATCTAGCCGTTCTCCTTCCGAGGGAATGATTTCGAGCATGGTGCCGTCCGGGGCTTTCAGGAATACGTTCGTGCCCACGCGATGATCGATGGGGAAGTTGAGGGTTTCCTCGTACCACGAGGCCAAGGCTTCGGGGTCGGGCGAAGCAACGGCGGTGTGTTCAATGCCTACGTACACCTTCTCCTCGCAGCTCCCTGCTAGTCTCTACCGCCAAGACATCACACTGCCTGACGATTGCCTCAGTTCGCTCTTTCCGCCGCCTCGGTCAACTCCCGGACGACCCGGCGCGAGCGAGGGTAGGCTTTGCGAAGCGCCTCTAGAATCCCCCGCGAGTCCACACTAACCGCCCGGCCCTGGACCTCGGAGTACAGAAAATCGTTCGCCAGCGACTGGATGTTGCCGTCGAAGATAATGCCTACCAACTCGCCCTCGCGATTGATCAGCGGGCTGCCGGAGTTTCCTCCCGTGATGTCGTTCGTCGAGACGAGGTTGTAGGGCGTGTCCATGTCGATCTTCTTCTCGGCCTTGATGAGGCTCTGTGGCAAGATGTAGGGAGCCTCGCCCGTAGCTCTCTCGTAGAGTCCGCTGATTTCGGTGAATGGAGCAATCCGCCGGCCGCCCTCCCTGTACGCCTTGACCACCCCCACGCTCAGCCGCAAGGTAAACGTGGCGTCCGGGTAAACTGTGTCGCCTTCGATCGCGAAGCGTGCTCGGCCGATTTTTGCGCCTTGGGCGCGTTCGACCGCTTCCACCTCGTCTTCGTGACGCTTGCGCAGACGCCTGGCTTCTTGGTCGATGGATCGCACTAGCTCGATCATCGGATCCTCCGACGTCGCCGCGCCGCGCGCATTGTCCTCGGCTAACGTCTTACGAAGCTCCACATCCTGGAGGCCGGTTCCCGACACCAGCCGCTTGGCGACGACATCGGGATGGCGACCGTGTAAAGCGGCTTTCACGACGGGGTGTTCGGCGCCCAGGCGGTCGCGAAGGAATCGCATGCTCCGGCCCAGCTTGACCATCTCCACCTGATCGTAGATCGGAGCGGGCGAGAACAATTGCTGCCTGAGAGAATCCAGCCGCGACTCACGATATTCCGGAAACCGCTCGTTGTTCGGTTTCGGCAGTTCATCCGACATGCGATACAAATGTCTGGCGATCCGGAACAGCCGTGAGTTGAATCCCAGTGAACCCATTAGCCGGTACTCTTCATAGATCTCGGTTTTGGTTTTCTGCGCTTCCGCAATCGCCTGCCAGGCGCCGCCGAATTCTTCCTTCCTTGCGGCGTCCTTTTCGAGGGCGTCACGCAGTCGGGCCTCCACCTCGACTTTCTTCGCAGCCAGATCAGGTCGACGCAAGCCCTGCAGCATTCCCGTGTAGGCTTTGATGCCGTTGTTGATGCGGAATAGCTCGTCGCGGGCGAGCCGCGCGGCCTCCTCTCCGCCACGGCCAAACGAGCGCAGCGCCTCCGCCATGTCATGCAGCCAGTCCAACATAAGCGGGAGACGGCGGTCTCGCTCGAACTCCAGCTGGGCTCTCGTCATCAGACGACGGGTGCTTCCGGGATGTCCGGAGACAAAGACGAGATCCTGCTCGGCGGCGCCGTTTTGGCTCCAGGGCAGGTAGGCCCTCGGTTCAAGGGGTCGCCCTTTCTCGTATACCCTGACAAACGCGGCGTCGAGGCAATAACGGGGAAACGTAAAGTTGTCGGGATCTCCGCCGAAGAAGGCCGCCCATCGTTCCGGGGCGAACACCAACCGTACATCCGTGTACTTCTTGTACTTGTAGAGATCAAACGCGCTTCCCCGATAGAGATTCACCACGTCGCAGCGCAGCAGGGTCGAGTCGCGGCAGTCCTTCTCGATGTCGGCCGTCGCCGATCTCTGTGCCTCGAATCTCTCCTTGTCGCTCATCTCGGGACGCACCGGCTTGTTTACTCGTTCGGTGACCGGCTCGATCTCCACGAGAACGTTCAACTCCAGATCCGGGCACTTCAGCTCAGCCGATGAGCGGTCGGCGTAGAAGCCTTCTTTGATGTAATCCTTCTTTTCCGAACTCAGCTTCTTGATACAGTCGGCTGCGATGTGGTGATTGGTCGCTATTAAGCCTTTCGGGGAAACGAATGCACCGGAGCCTCCGTTGTTGAACCGGACAGACGAAAGTTGCAACCGCTCGAGGAAGTCGTCGGTGGCATCGAAGCCATACTTTTGCTTCAAAGCGTCCTTGGGAACACGGTTATAAGGCCACATTCCCTCATCCGCTTGGGTGGCTACATTGGAAAATGCGCCTAGTAGCACGATAGTTAGAAATTTCATGGGTCGACGGAAAAACGATCGGCAGAAAAACAATGGTTGGTCCGGCATAATCTCAACGAGAAGCGGCTCTCTACTAGTTCTGGGGATCACTTCGCACCTATCTTCGCAACTGGCGGCGGCAGATGCCACGTTTGGACTTCCGCACGAACTCTACCAGGTGCTGTGTGTGATCAGAAGGAACTTCCGCCTCGATTCGTTGCAGCGCCTCCTCAACCTCAAGGCCGGACCGAAAAAGCAGAAAATAGGCCTTCTTCAGCCGACCGATCTGGTCTTCCGTGATCCCCGCTCGGCGCAGCCCCACTAAATTGAGTCCGCGTGGCGTGAATTCGAAATCCGAGTAGATGAAATAGGGCGGAGCGTCCCGACTCACCCGCACGTTGCCGCTGATCAGCGCTAGCCGCCCGACCCTCGAGTACTGATGCACCAGGGCGCCGCCTGACAGATAAGCGCGATCCTCGATTTCGGCATAACCGGCAATGAGAGCGCAACTGCAGATCACAATATGTGAGCCGATCTTGCAGTTGTGGGCGATATGGCCCGACGTCATGATGTAGTTCGAATCACCGATTTCTGTGAGCGATTCCGGCTCGGTGCCGCGGCTGATGGTGTAGTGCTCCCGAATGCGGTTGCCGTTCCCGATCTTCAAGTAACTCCGGCCTCCCGTGAAATTCCTGTCGAGCGGATCAGTCCCGAGGACCGTGCCGGCCGAGATTTCGTTCTCTGCTCCAATCGTCGTCCAACGCTTGACGAAGACGTGCGGCTCCAGGCGCGTCTTAGGCCCTATTGATACATCGTCTTCGATGACACAGAAATCGCCAACTTCGACTTCGGGACCAATCTCGGCTCCAGGAGCGATGTGCGCCGTCGCGGCAACCCGCGCCGAGGGGTGAACGGCCATAGACTCTGTATCATAGCCGGGCACTGGCAATGGGAGCACGTTCGCTGCCGGCGATAGGCGCCGGGCCGGGATCAGGTAGTGGAGATACGCAGCAGGGTAGCGTCTGAGCAGTTCGTTATCGCGCGCTCCCCGGTTCTGGGTTCGTCATAGGCGACGAATCGCTCCAGGTGATTGTCCCCGGGGCAAGGTCCAGTTACGTTGAACGCCTTGAATGTTGGGGCGGCATGTGGCGCGGGGCTCCGGCCGCTGTGGCGCGAAATGCTGTCCCCGAAATCATGACAATTTCAGCCCCGGCTGACTGTCGCTAGCATTTTTTCACGCCTCCCGGGGACTACCGACCCTCGGGCCATACCTGGTTGATCACGGCGGCGAGACGAATCCCTGCTTTCGCGAGCTGTTCTTCACTCACGGCGGCTGCCTGTGCAAGATAGTGGTCCTCGAGTGTTTTCGGACTGCCCGCGGGTAAGGCCCCGTAGGCTACACGCACCGCCAGCAGGTGCGATTCCCAAGCCCACTCACGCGGCCGGCCTTTCTGCCATTGCTTCTTCTGAGGAGCGGTGATTCTCTGACTGAGGCGCTGAGCGATCTCAGCTTCGTCACTTCCCAGCCTCTTAACAATCGTAGAATCCCACGTGCTGTGGAGATTCGACTCTCGCCCCTCAATAATCACTGGGATCTGGTTGCCACCCTTGTCCTCGGCGAAGCCGGCATGCAGCGGTTGGTGCAAGTCGCCCACCAGGTGAATGAGGTACTTGACAGCTTCCCTAACTTCGCTCTTCTTGCGGATCGCCAGCCGTGCGATGCCGACGAACTCGCGAATCTTGTCGCTCACGCAATTGCTGCCTGGGCAGTCGCGTTGCGGACGCAGGTCGGTGGCGGCAGGCGGAATGTTGATGTAGTGCCACGCGCGGGTCTCGGGGCGCTCATCCCGCACGTCGTCGGCCCACGTGGCTACGTCGGCCAGTGTAGTTTCCGAGCCCAAGATATATACCAGCCGCGCGCGGGCCCGGGCGTTCAAGTGTTCCTGAGCAACAGAAGCTATGATGCGGTGCCCAGCGGGACCCCACGCCAACGCGGGAGTGGCGATCCACGGCATAACCGCACTCACGATGAGGCACGTGACGCTCGATCTGAGGAGCGGTTTGTGCGCTGGAGAGCTATCCATGGCCTGTTAAGATACTAACGAAGTCTGGGCGGTTGCCGGAAAAGCCGGCGGGGCAGGGAAGGCCTTCCTGATTGGCCGGAGCATCGAGCTGAGTTGGGTGCCAGGAAGAGTAGGTGCACGGCATGCCGTGCCCAAAAGTCTCAATCATGCACATGGCTTCTAAATATAAGTGCCCGAACTGATGAAACGGACTACTAACATTTCACAAGTATGCTTACGAAAGTGGCCGACTGCGGGCGCGATGAATCGCGCCCCTACTGATGGCCTTGAGCATCTTGCGTTCAAAAAGTAGGGGCGCAATTCATTGCGCCCGGGCTGATGAGCCACGATACCTCGACAGGCTGATTGATACGTAACTCTATTGACGAAATATTGCGCTAACGACCGTGACGGCTTCGGAAATCGCTAACCAGTTGGGTGTGTCCATCATCGGCGATGGCGGACGCGAAATCCTCTCGGGCAACTCGCTCGAGTCCGCAACAGAGTCCGAGATCGCCTTCGCCGAAGGGGACGCGCCGGAGAAAACAGCCGTGACATCTCGCGCCGGATGCCTTCTCGTTCGGCCGGGTGTCGAAGGCCTCGACGGCCGCACGGTGATTCCTGTTCCCAAACCGCGCAACGCCTTCGCGCGGGTTTTGCACTTGCTTCACCCGCCTGCCATTCCTGTCTCCGGCGTCCATCCCACAGCGGTTGTGGCGGAGTCCGCTAAGTTGGATCAAGGCGTCTCGGTCGGCCCCAACGCCGTCATCGGAGAAGGAGTTCACATCGGCCCGAATACTCACATTTCGGCCCAGGTAACGATCGGCGAGCGCTCGACCTTGGGAGCCGAGTGCCGAGTCTATCCGGGGGTGACGGTTTCACACGATGTCACCATTGGCGATCGCGTGACGCTGCACGCGGGTGCGGTCCTTGGCGCTGACGGTTTCGGCTTCGCTTTTGAAGAGGATCACTATGAGAAGTTTCCTCAAACAGGAACCGTCGAAATCGGCAATGATGTCGAAATAGGCGCCAATAGCTGTGTTGACCGGGCAGCGCTTGAAAGGACCGTCATCGGGGACGGCACGAAACTCGACAACCTGGTCCACATCGGGCATAGTTGCCGAATCGGACGGCACGTTGTCATCGCAGCGCAAACCGGCTTTTCCGGAGGTGTCGTCGTCGAAGACTACGTCGTCATGGGAGGACAGGTCGGTATCGGGGAGAAAGCCCACATCGGAGCACGGGCAGTGATCGGAGGGCAGTGCGGCATCCTGCCTCACAGAAGGATCGCGCCCGGTGCAACGGTCTGGGGCACTCCCTCGCGCCCGCATGGCGAATATCTGCGGAAGCTTGCCCTATTCAGCCGCTTGCCTAAGCTTGTCGCCGAACTGAAAAGTCTGGCCAAGCGGATTGCGGCCTTGGAGTCCAAGAGATGAAGCTCGTCGTAGTTGGAGGACACAGCCGCAGCGTCGGGAAAACGTCGTTGGCCGCCGGCATCATCGCGGCCAACCCCAAGCTTCACTGGACTGCCTTGAAGATTACACAATACGGCCACGGAATCTGCTCGGCCCACGGCCATGACTGTACCTGCGTCATCGAAGACCCCGATTGTCCCTACGCGATCTCCCGAGAACTTGACAGCGAGAGTGGCTCAGACACCTCGCGCTTTCTCAACGCCGGCGCGGAGGAAGTCTATTGGGCGCGCACCCGCGTGGGACAGCTTGAAAACGCAATGCCGGCACTCAAAGACATGCTTGCCGGGCGCGAATTCGTCATCATGGAGTCGAACAGCATTCTGCGTTTCCTGCGGCCTGACGTTTACCTTCCCCTTTTGCGATTCGACGTCGACGACTTCAAGCTCAGCAGTCGGATCTATCTCCAGCGCGCCGATGCTTACGTGGTAGTGGGTCCGACCGCCCCCCAACCCGCATGGCCGGGAATCCAGTCCAGCTTGCTCGACGAAAAGCCCGTCTTCCGCGTCGAGCCGCCTTCCTATTGCGGCCCGGAAGTTTTGCAATTCGTCTGGGAGCGTCTCGGTGTGCCTGCCGCCCGAATCGCGCGAAGTCAATAGACGCTATCTAGTCC
This sequence comes from Bryobacterales bacterium, assembly GCA_965248205.1. GTDB lineage: Bacteria > Acidobacteriota > Terriglobia > Bryobacterales > UBA6623. The sequence goes on along the minus strand of CBDFIS010000006.1, from coordinate 1,604,855 downwards.
GCTTTCCCACGAGGTAAGCTGCCCAAAACGCGGGGTTCCAGGATTCAAGGTTTCGCAACAACAAAGCGTTTGACCGCAATCCCTCGGAAGGATATACTCGGAACCTGAGTGCGTCGGCGAGGCGGTCGCCCCCAGGGGGTTCGACGACGAAAGTTTCGCGATTTAGTAGCACCAAGGAGGTTCCAGTGAAAATGACGATAACAACGATTGGGGCAGCATTCCTGCTGTCCCTGGTTTGCGCATTCTCCCTTCAAGCCGCGGACGGCAATGCGTCCAAGGACGCGTTCGTGCTGCCGGGAGACGTCTTGATTCCCCAGATCGCCACCGGCGGCGACGGAACGCAAGGCTTCTACATGACGTTCCAGACCGTGAACATCACCAACGCGCCAGCCTCGGTGCAAATCTCCTTCTTTGACAGCGCCGGCAACCCGATGGTGCTCGACTTCGAGCAGGACGGAACGCCCGGCACGGCGTCGTTCCTCTCGACTGGAATTTCCGTTTTGGCCATCCCGCGATGGTCAGGATACTCCGATCCGCGGCTCGGGTGCAAGGTCTTCGTCTTCCTCTCACGATCGATGCTCCGTTCGCTCCCGTTTGGGTCGCTGAATGCCGCTCGATCGCCGCGTTCCAGCTCGCTGGAGGGCTTTTCGCCGACACGGCTCCGAGTAGTTCCCTCTTCAGCAACCCAGCGTCTCTTCTCCGTCGCAGCCGTCGCCCGTTACCCGCCTGGCACAGGCAGCGCCCAGATCCGCCCCAGCATCTCAGCGAACAGCTTGCGGTTGAGATGCCCCTCGGCCAACAGCAGCCAGTAATAGCGGGCATGCTTGACCAGCCGCCCTCCGGTTTTCATCAACCGATGCTGCAAGCTCGTCAGCGACCAGTTCTTGATCCTCTGCGCCAGCCCCAGCCGCCGCCACAGGTTCCCCAGGTTGTAGGCCAACACGCTCAACTGCAAACGCACCTCGTTTGCCCGGAAACGATGACAGGACAGCCGTGTCCAGTGGGTTGCCTGCTTGCCTTCCTTGATCCATTGCTCGGCCGTGCCGCGCTTGTTGTAGAAGCGCACCAGCGACCGACTGGGCAAGCTCATGCTCGTGACGATGAACCCGACGCGAGGAAACAACTCGCCTTGGTGGTGCTCAACCTTGGCCACAACCCGCCGAGGCTTCGACCAACTCGCGGCCTGATAGCGGAAGCTCTTGTAGCGCACTAGTGGCTTCAGGCTCGGCCTGCCCGGCGGACGGAACAGAATCTCTTCGATCTCCAACTCCAGGTTCTTGTTTGCTGGGATGCGAATGACGTAGTCCACTCCGCGATCCTCCAACGCCTCGTAGATCTCCGGCTTGGCGAAGGCGGCGTCGGCGCGGAACGTCACTTGCTTGCCTTCTCCCTGTTGGCGCTCGATCTCGGGCAGCAGCAGTTCGTCCCAGTCCTCGGCGCTGGACACGTTACCCGCTCGCAGCTTCGCCGCCAGACAATCACCGTGCTGGTTGAACAGCAACAGCGGGTGGTAGCAGGTGGACTCGAAATGGCCGTTGTAAGCGCTGCCTTCCTGCTGACCGTGGACCGGGCTTTCCGTGGAGTCCATATCGAGCACGACACGCTCGGACTCGTCCTGCGCTTGGGCTTGAGCGACCAACTCGCGGTTCACCGCCATCAGCCCAAGCAGGTTCTCTTCACTGGCCAGCAGCTCTGCCTCAAAGCTTTGTAGACGCGACGTAAGCGCCCCGCCGCGATCCCAGTTCTTCTTCGAGCCGATCAGACGAAAAGTCGGGTCAGCCGAGACACGGGCAGCATCGTTGAGATCCTCGTAGCCGGCGAGGCGGCTGTAGACCGATTGCCGCACCAGGTCGGCCAGTGGGAACTTCTTGTTTGTGCCTTGCCGCGAATCCGTCAGATGCTCGTCGATCAGCTTGCCCAGTCCGAGCCGCTCGTCCAGTTCCCGAATGAGAATCAGGCCACCATCCGAGGTGACGCGCGATCCTTGGAAATCGACTTTCAGAAATCCGTTGAAGGTGAGCTGAAACGGCTTGTTTTCTTTTTCACCCATTGGGTGTTGGCCTCCGTGCGTCCTGACAGGGCTTGAACCCCTATAAATAAAGACGCTGAAGGCCGCTGCAAGGTCGGGATGCCGAAATCAAATTGGAAATGCGGGCTCGAAGGCGCTCGGCGCAAAGGGCAGCAGCTTCGCGCGGACCTTTCCGATGGGCGCGACGAAGGTGGGCTACGCGCGCGTGCAGAGCACGCCGGCGCTTTCCGTGGCGGTGAGCGCAACCTTCAACCAGGCGGTTACAGGCCGGCCGTTGTTTCAGTCGTTCATTCCGCTCTCGAGCGCCGTGCAGGACCGTTTCCTCGTTCCCGTGCTCAACACCGGCCCTTCCACCGGCTCGATCGCTATCGTCTCGCTGATCGCGCAAGAAGTGACGCTGACGGCCCGCGACACAAACGGCGTACCTCTGTGCTCGGGTACCCGTATGTTCGCTGCGGGCGAGCATACGGCTTTCATTGTCCGAGACTTTCCCGCGCTGAACTGTACAGCCAACGTTGACTCAATACTCGAAGTGCAGGGACCTGAAAAGGCGCTCTCGGGCGTCGGCATCACCGCGCAAGACAGCGGCGCCTTTTCCACGCAGCCTGTGTACGGGCCCGTGCCCACGCCATAGTTGTGGCTCGCAACCATACGTGACGTGCGAAGACGACAAGAATGGAGACATGGAGCCATGACGAGTACACGAAAACCTAGACCAACACTGAGCAGCTCGGCGGGACTGGCGGTTCTGGTGGCTTTGACATTGACCCTCCCGCTAGGGCAAGCGCAGCTTTTGACCGCTGACAGCCAGCTCTGGACGCAGGAAACCAGCGGGATCCCAGGCGAAAGCGCCGTGGGCGACCTGTTTGGCATGTCGTTCGCTAGCGGCGACTTCGACAACGACGGCTTCCCTGATCTAGCGATCGGTGTGCCGCAAAAGACGGTAGAAGTCGACGACGGCATGGGCGGCATGGACACATTTGGCACCGCCGGCGAGGTCATGGTTCTTTACGGTTCGGCCAGCCGTCTCACGGCGATGGACGTGCAACTCTTTACTCAGGCCACTGCGGACGTGCCGGGTGACCCCGCAACGTTCGCACGGTTCGGCTTCGCTTTGGCGGCCGCTGACTTCAACAAGGACGGGTTTGCCGATCTCGCCGCGTCTGCGATAGGTGCCCCTGTAAGCGGCATCAGCGCGGGCGCCGTCATCGTGCTCAACGGCTCCCCGGGCGGGTTGACGGCGACGGGCAGCCAGCTCTGGACGCAGGACACCCCGGAGGTCCTGGGGGCGTCCGAGCTGAATGACCTCTTCGGCATTTCCCTGGCAGCCGGCGACTTCAATGGAGACGCCGCCCCGGATCTCGCGATCGGCATTCGCGGAGAGAACGTAGGCTCCACCGTTGATGCAGGCGCCGTGGCCTTGCTCTACGCGGCCGCCGGCGGTTTGAGCGCGGACGGGAACCAGTTTTGGAGCCAAGACAGCCCCGGCATTGCCGGCGCTCCGGAAACCTCGGACCTATTCGGCCGATCACTCACGTCGGGGGACTTCAACAACGACAGCTATGACGATCTCGCGATCGGTGTGCCCAACGAGGACGTCGGCGCCCTCGATTCGGCCGGCGCAGTCAACGTCATCTACGGCAGCGTGGGTGGATTGACGGCAACCGGCGATCAGCTCTGGACGCAGAACAGCGCCGGAATCCTGGGCGGCGCCGAGGCAGGAGATCTGTTTGGATTCTCCGTGAGGGCGGGCGACTTCAACAACGACGGCTTCGGCGACTTGGCGATCGGCGTGCCACTTGAAGACATCGGCCCTGTCGTGAACGCGGGCGCCGTGAACGTGATCTACGGTGCCGCAGGCGCAGGCTTGGTCGCGGCGGGGAATCAGATTTGGAGCGGTGATAATGGCCTTCCCAACTTTCTAGAAACGGGTGACGACTACGGCCGGACGCTCGCCGCCGGGGACTTCAACAACGACGGCTTCGACGACCTGGCGATCGGAGGCCCTCTTGAAGACGTCGTAGCGATTGCGGACGCCGGTGCGGTGTCCGTGCTCTACGGCAGCGGCATTGGAGGCCTGACGGCCCAAGGAGGGCAATCCTTCCACCAGAACGTCGCCGGGATTGCGGACGCAGCCGAAACGAGCGACCGCTTCGGCGGAGGGGGGGTTAACGCCAATGTTGAAACGACGCCTTTAGCAACGGGCGACTTCAACGGCGACCGTTTTTTGGACCTGGTGATCGGCGTCCCGAATGAGGACTTCGAAGACCCCGACATCGGTACGATCGCCAACTCGGGCGCTTTTCACGTGCTCTACGGAGGCCTCGACCTAAGCGACGAGCTGCAGCAAGCCCTGCTAGACCTGCAGAACGTCGTGAATCAGTTGGGGCTTATCCCCATCCCCTAGTCGACGGAAATCGCGACGCGCCGCGGGCCCTTCTCTTGCCCGCCAATCCTGAAACTCAATTCCCGGGCAACTCAAATGTCAACGATGCCCACCAGCTTTCCCAGTCGGCTTCTTCGCTATGCTCGACGCGTTCCATGTGGACCGCCTTGACAAGCCAGGGACCTGCTTGAGCGAGCGGCAGCCTTACCCGTCCCTTCTCATCCGACCGTCGTTGGACTGACCGGGTAGGCTCGGCATGGGGATACGCTACAACCAGCACTCCGGCGAGCGGCTTCCCCTGGCGTAAGATTCTGACCGGCAGTTCATCTCCTGCCCTCAGCCTGTACGGATTCAACTCAGGGACGAGTTCGACAGGGAAATGAAGCACGCGGTCAAACCCTGTCTCCTCGCCGGACATCCCGGCCCGCAGCAGCGACTTCACGCAACGCGAGTAGAGTTCGCGCCCCTTCGCCTTGCGCTCGTTACGCCGCCCTCGCTCCTCAATGATTGATTCCAGCCCCTCCGAGCGAAGGTAGCTCTCGAATTTTTCGGCATCGAGTTCTAGGAATACAGACGTGCTTCGATAGGCGATTAGATGCAGCCCAGGATCGTCAAGGCTGACGACACCCGCGGTGTCGGAACCGGCCACACCGCGCACAGGTGTCTCCGAGGTTGCGCCGAAGCGTGCAAAGACGATAACCCGGCTTGGATCAAGCGGCAGCGGTTTACCTCGAAACTCCTCCCCGACGAGGAAACGGACGGTAACTTGAGTCCCGACCGCCACTTGATACGAAGACGGCTCGATCCAGAAGTCATGGGCGGACAGGGAGATCCCCGATAGGAGTACGAGCGGGATGAGCCGTGGGATTCTTTGCATCTTGGTTTCTCCATTCGGCCAAGGCCGCTCACTCGCGTTCGCGGCTCCGTTCCGCTTTGCCGTAAGGCCGTGCGAGAGCAACGAACTGAGCCTGGAACGCCAGTGGCAGGCCACATCCCCATAACAACCATGGCGCCGTGGGCACTCCGTCGAAAGCTCACGGGTTCTCATCCCTCGGGTGGCAACGCTGTCCGCAACCCCTCATCTGCCGTACCAGTCTACAAGTGTAAGGGTCATCGAGGGGACGTACGTGATCAGAAGCACCGCGACAAACAGTATCACAACGTAGGGAAGCGTCGAGCGATAGACGCGTGTCAGCGGCTGTTTGAAACGGAAAGACGACAGGAACAGGTTCTCGCCCATGGGCGGCATCAGGTAACCGAGTTCCATGTTCGCTAGGAAAATGATGCCCAGGTGAATCGGGTCGATGCCATAGGCGACCCCCATGGGGTGGATCAGCGGCACCAGGACAATAATGGCCGAGTAGATGTCCATCACAGCCCCCACCATAATCAGCAGGATATTGAGCGCCAACAGGAACAGCAGTGGAGACTCGATGTGCGTCTGCACCCACTCCACGGCAAGGGTCGGGACCTGGGTAAGAATGAGGAAGCTGGTGAATCCCAGGGCCATCCCTAGAATGATCATAAATCCGCCGACGAGGGTGGCGCTCTCGATGAACACTCGCGGCAGGTCGCGAGTTACATGCAGACCTCGGTGCACAACGCACTCGATGACGAAGGCGTACAGCACGGTAACCGCCGAGGCTTCCACCAGCGTGGCGAACCCGCCGAAGATGCCGCCGAGCACCACGACTGGCATCAACACGTCCCACTTCGATTCCCACAGCGCGGCCAGCGCTTCCCGAGAGTCGAATGGGGTCCGGGTGGCTCCGCTAAACCAGCCCCGCTGTGCGGCCCAGGCTGCAACCACGAGTACAAGCAGCGTTCCTGGCAGTAATCCCCCGATGAAGAGTTGTTCGATGGGTTGCCTGGACTTTACCCCGTAAAGAATCACCGGCAGACTTGGGACAAACAACAAACCAATCGATCCCGATACCGTGACCAGCCCAACCGACGTGGGCTCGGGATAGCGGGCCTTGAGCAGGACCGGAAGCAACAGTCCGCCCATGGAGAGAATCGTGATGCCGGAAGCTCCGGTCAGCGGAGTAAAGAAAGCCAGCAGAAGCGTCGTGACGATCGCCAGCCCGCCTGGCATCCAACCGAATGTTGCCGTGAAGAGACGCAACAAGCGCCGGCTGGCTCCGCCTTCCGCCAGGATGTAGCCTCCCAAAGTGAACAGTGGAATGGCCGGCAGCATCTCTTCCGAGGCGAGGCGGTAGGTTTCGCCCGGGACAGCATTCACGGGCGTGCCATCCCTCCAGAGCAGAAGAAGCGCCGTTCCCCCGATGGCCGTGAATATCGGCATCCCGAGGGCCGTGGCTGCGACAATCAGTAGGCCCGCCGGGAGAAGAAGATCCATCTCCTCGATCGAGGGAATTAGCCCGAAAACGGCGGGGATTGCGAGTCCGAGCGAGGCCAGCAAACGCCCGCGGGGTCGTTTCGAGGCGTGCAAGATCAGCCGGCCGGTAATCACGCCGAAGCCCGCGGGCATAACCAGAAGCGCTACCCAAATGGGAATCCCCCAGGCAACCGTGTCCCCTGCGCCCCGCTCGATCCGAACCAAATCTAGGCTTGCCAGCAATAAGCAGGCGGCTATGCCCGTAGCCACAGCTGAAGTCAAGATCCCGATCGCGCCGCGAAACCGGGCGGGAAGGAAGGTTTGAGTCGAAAGGGCGAGGTGCCGGCCGGAACGTGAAGCGAGCGCGGCGCCCAGGATCGCCACCCATAAGGTGAGGTGCTGGACTATAGGGATTGATCCCGCGATGCCGCGGCCCACCAGCTGGCGTCCGACAATCTCCACCAGCGGAAGCAGGGCCATCGCCGCCAGCACGGCGATCGAAAGCGAGTTTTCGATTCGCGCGAGGGCCGAAGGCTGCTCAGATTGGGACATCGGGTTACTTAGGCGAGAGCTTCTTGCCTCTTGGTTTAGACCGGACGAGTAAGTCAGTCCGCCAAAACTGGAAGGAAGCGTCTAGACCGGAAACCAGAGCTTAGCAGCCCGTGGCAAGAGTGCGTTCGGTCAAAAAGCGGGGCCGTCCGCTAGTCCCCTGCTCGAGCGCGGCGGAACTCGTCGCGCAACCTCTTGACCTCGTCGAACAAGTCCGCGGGAACATAGCGCCCCTTCAGTTTGGGGTAGGCCCCTTCGGCCTCCGCCCGCCAGAGGGCAAGCTCCTGTTCACTGAGCTTGGTCACGTTCAGACCCTTCTTTTTCATCTCCTCGATGGAGTCCGGTCCGAGTTTGCGGATTTCGTCGCGGAGTTCGTCACCCGCGGCTCGCGCCGCTTCCAGCATCTGGGGGCGATAAGCCTCGGGGATGCTATTCCAGGCTCGCTCGCTGATCACGGTCCCGGCGACAATCGGCGAGAACTTCAGATCCATCATGTTCGTCGCCAGCTTGTAGGATCCGTCGATCAGCGCGAACAAAGGAGGAACGTCGAACGCATTGATCAAGCCGGTTTGCAGGGCCGTGAGCATGTCGGTCAGGGAAAGGGGAATGACGCGGAAGCCAAACTCTTTCCACAGCTTCTCGCCGTCAGGGTCGCCGGCCGACGTGAAGAGCTTCATCTTGCGAATGTCATCCGGGGTTCTAGCGGGCGTCTTGGTGAAAAAGCGCACCCAGCCCGCGTCGCCCCAGGTGAGGACTTTGAATCCTTGCTCTTCGAGTCGCTGCTCCAGGCGAGGCGCAATCCTCTCCCTCACATAGTCCAGCTCCTCGTAGGATTCGAGCATCATGGGAACGTGTAGGCATGCCACCCCCTTGTCGATGCGTGACAATCCCACCTGCGAAAGGGCAACCGCCTGGATAATCCCGCGGTCGACCTTGCGGACCATCTCGGGACCGTCTCCCAGCTGGCCGCCCGGAATGATGACAACGTCGACCTCGCCGCCTGAGATTTCACGCCAATCTTGGCGGATGCGTAACAGAGCGCCGTGCCAAGCCGAATTCCGCGGGGCGACCGAGCCAAGTCGAATACGGATCTTTGCTTCGAGCGTTGAGACCAGGCCGCAATCTGCGAACAGCGTCCATAGCAATAGCAACGTTGTAAGTCGCGTAGTCCTCATTGGTTTTCTCCGGAGGTTTCCGAGGGTCCGTCTTCTAGGATCAGATCGTCGACGCGCGCCAGCAGCCAATGCGCGCGGCGATGAGCAAGCAAGTTCACAAGCCGAGTTTGCGGAGTCTCATCGGGGTCCACGGAGAGAGCTTTTTGGAGTAGCGAGTGAAACTCGGTCTTGTTCTGCTTCGGTACCGAAACGGCCTCGGCATAGACAACATAGATCCCGGCGCTTTTCCCCTCGGAGAGCGCGAGCGCTCTTCGATAATGGTTCTTAATGGCATCATAGTCGGGATCGGCGAGCTTGGCGGCCGCCAGCTGAATCTTAAAGGCGTGCAGAGCCCCCGAGTCCCAGCTTTCATCGAGATCCAAGGCGCGGTCCAGCATGGCCTCGACCTCGGGCAACCGAGCCAGTAACGCGACGTCGCTTTGAGACGCGGAGATCGCCAGCCCCAGCGAAGCAGCCGTCCAGTAAAGCAGCGGGATGTCTTGCTGCTTTTTCTTCCTGTTGTGGATCACGCCGACCGCCGCCGCGGGGTCGGCAATCAGAGTGGACTCTAATTCTGGGTAGGAGGCCTCTAGGCCGCGCATCCCGTATCGGAAAGCCCGCAAGTAAAGCTTGCGCGCGCGCGTCCGCAGGGCTCGGGCGCGATCGAGATCCTCGTCCTCCGCAAGCTGCGCCTCGTAGTCCACATAAGCATAGGAATAAAGGACGAATCCTTGACAAGCGCTGACGAGAAGGCCGCGGTGGTTCGGAGACTCCGCCAGCAAGCTCTCCATCAGCTTCAAGCCGAACGGCAACGCCTCGCCGACGAGTTCGATGTCTTCGTCGCTTTCGTAGACCGAGTTTCCCGACACGAGGGTGTCGCCAATCTTGTTTATGGCGTACTTCTTAAGTGAGCAGCCCAGCGCCAGGACCAGCAAAATAACGGCACAAAGGCCCTTTCTCGCAGACATTTTCTACCCACCTTACCGCAAATCACGGGCACGGGCTTTGGGCGGCGCACATGGCAATGGCCGTTCCCGGAGGAGCCGCAAAGACGGTCTGAACCCGCAGGGAGCCGACAGCACCATCAGGAACCTTGCGGTGAAACTCACGTCAACCGTACACTGTCGGTGCGGGGCCAAGCCCACATCTCCAAGTCGCGGCTTTGGTGCCCGGGGGGAACTACAATGCGCTCTTTGAACAGGACTTCGACTGTGGTGGTTTTCCTGACGTTGGCGATCGTGCTGTCAGCAATGGCGCAGGCGCAGGAACCTTCCATCACTTGCAACACAACGGCTGTCCCACCGATCGTTAAAGCCGAAGGGATCGACGAACTTGTAGCCGACATCGTCCTCACCTGCATCCCTACCCCGTCAGCGGGCAACACAGGGCCCCAAACGCAGTACCTCTTAACGAACGTCTCTGTTTTGCTGAACGTAAACGTCACCAACAACATAGGCTTCGGCAGCGACGAAGCCCTTACCGACGCGATACTCGTTATCAACGAGAACAGATGTGTTGGCGCTGGTGTCGACCCTCTTTTCGCTAACCCGTGTATACGGATAGATGAGCGTTTTCAAGTTCCCCAGTTTGGTGCGCTTGCAGGTGTCAACCGCATAGCGTGGAACGAAGTCTCGTTCCCGATTCCCGACAGCTGCAGCGCGGACCCGGACAACCCCATCTGCAACCCCTCGATTTCGACGATCCGCATGACCAATATCCGCGCGAACGCAGCTCAGCTCGGTGTAGCTGATGAAAACAATCCGTTCCCCCGGGTCAAGGCGTCTCTTTCGATCACGGGTGAAGGCTCACTCGACACCCAGAATGATTTGGAGCTGGCGGTTCCGGTGCAGGGGGACGGAATCGTGGGCAGAGTCGTGGACAACGAGGGGGTCGGAGTGCCCGGCGTAACGATCGTTGTTTCAGGCGACAGCATTCAGGGTACGCGGACCACCGCGACGGATGCGAACGGCCGCTTTGTAGCTGGCAACCTACCGCCGGGTACGTACGAGGTCTCTGCCCAGCTAGAGGGCTTCCATACAAGTAAACGCTCAGTCGTCGTGCAGTCCGGGGAGACGTCGACCGCTCACTTCCAGCTCGAGTTGCCGGTACTCAGCGAGGAGATCCTCCTTACTGCCATGACCAACGGCGCCACCAACCGCCCGGCGACTGCCACGCAATCCGGCATTGCGCCAGGTAGCATCGCCGTCGGTTACGGCTTCAACGTTGGGCCGGACGATCTATTCGTAGCGAGCAGTCTCCCCTTGGTCGAAGGCTTCCCCGGGCTCCACACATCTATTCAGTCCGACACAGGGCGCCACGACGCGTTCGGTCTGTACAACTCCTCGAACCAGTTTGCCGTCGTTGTGCCGTCGGCCGTGAATCCGAATTTCGACAACTTTTTCCAGATGGACGGTCTGGATCTCAGCGGCGAAGTGGAGCGGCAGAGCAATGCTTACCGGCTGAATGTCAGCCCGGTCCAACCGGGCAACTTCACGCGCAACCAAACCGGGCAAGGCGAGGGCATCTTCACCGACTGTCAGTTCAACCTGACCACCAAGGGCAAAGCTGCCATGCCGGGAGACTGCATCATCGCGTGGGGCACGGGCCGCGGGGCCGCGCTGCTCGACGACCAGGGCGTCGTCCACGACAAGCGCGAGTCTTACGACGACTATGGGCGTTCACTCGGCGGCGCGATTCAAAAGGACCGTTCAACGTTCTACGTCGGCTCGGCGGGCGGCTTCGCCGGGGGAGACCAGGTCATCTTCGAACTCGACCAGAATGCGCTGCTAGGTTGCGCCGTGCCGTTTTACGACCTCGTGCGGGTGGGGTTCAACTTCAGCATGTCGAACCCCGTTACCATGCCGATCTCGGCTGACGGAGGTCCCTGCTTTGACTCGCACGGGCTTTCCCGCGAATCCGTCAAAAAGCTCGGGGATGGCCCGCTGACCATCGGGACTACCCGTTTGAACGAACTGTTTCTTACAGACGGCGAAAGCGAAGGCGATTTTTTTGTGGTGAGCCTCCGTGGATCTGATTTGAACACTGTCAGCTACGACCCGCCCATCCCATTGGGAACCTGCGAGGTTAGCTGGCTCCCGCAGGGTTTCCAGAGTCCCTCCGCACCGCGTCCCTTGGAGTTCAGCGGGGACGTCGAGATTACGCTGCCCAGGGTGATTATCCCTCTCGGAACAGGCTCCAGTTTCGGGCCCTATGAGGAGCTCTTCACTCTGGATGACACTTCGGTGTTGGAAGACGGGCCCTACACGATCAGCACCAGTATGAACTTCATGGTCGACGGACAGCCCTTTTCAAACACGTGGCAGGGAAACTACACACGCGACGCCGGACGCGCCAAGGATGCTGTTCGCGACCCGCTCCTCAACAAGTTCAAGCAGGAGGGCTGGATCTCACCCGCCACCGCGACCGATATCGCCGCCTCTGCCGGAGTCGGCCCCGAGGTGTACATGAGGTATCAAATGTTCGTGGACCACGGCCCGTTCGGAAACTACGAAATGACCTGCAATATGCCCGGAGGCGCTTCCGAGCTGAGCGGGGTTCGCGACTCCGTCCAGCAGCAGAGCTGTGAGATGACCACACACCACCTGCCCCCGGATCCTGAGCAGGTCCTCATAGCGATTAGCTTTTTCAACAGTGATCAAAACGAAATGCCACAAGGCGGCGCGCTCGACGTCACCCAAGAGGTAATCGGGGCCGAAATCGGGCTTCTTGTGTCGCCCCAGGACGCCGCACGGGCGATCACGGACACACACGCGTTCGCAACGTGCCCTTGAGGGTCGTTCCTGTGCGCACCCAGTTCCGCAAATGGCGGACACGGTCTGTTCGGCGGAACCACTGCTGTCCGGTTAAAAGTCGAATAGAATCAATTGGTTGGGGTCATAGGGGGATTCGTTTGGGGAGTCGGATGGCTGGAGTGCCTGTAAAAGGGGCATTTTTTCGAATTGCGTAACGCTGAGAATCTGTAGAATCTGGTAAAGACTCGCTTCCAGCCCGAGGCGTTTCCGGACGATGGCGATGAGCACGTAAATCGAGACAGCGATCCAGATCTGCGTCTTGACGGCGTTCTCGCTGGTGCCGTAAAACGAGTTGATTCGCAGATGTTGCTTGATCCACTTGAAGAACAACTCAATCTGCCAACGCGACTTGTAGATGTGGGCGATGGTCAGCGCCGGGAGCGCGAAGTTGTTGGTCAGAAACTTCAGCCGCTTGTTCGTCCGGGCGTCGAAGTAACTGACCCTCCGCAACGGGTCGGGATAGGCTTGGGCCGATTCGATGGCAGCCAGTATGACGGTCTGATCCGAGCGCAAGCCCGTGGATTTGTCGACGGGATGCGAGTAGCGCCGTTGGAGCAAGATGTTCTTCTTGGTTCGCACGACGAAGAACGACGAGCAGAGAGTGAACACGAAGAGGCGTTCGAAATCGACGTAGGCCCGATCCATGACGTAGAACGCGCCGGCCTCCGGGCCGATCTCGTCGAGGATGTTGATGTCGTGCACTTTGCCTCCAGTAATGCGGATGAACGTGGGAATATTGCCGTGCAGATCCAGCAGCGTGTGCATCTTCACGGCGGCTTTTTGCTTGCGGAATCTCGCCCACGGAAACAGCGACAGGCAGAGGTCGATTGTTGTCGAGTCGAGAGCGTACAGAGTCTGGTCCAAGTCCACACCGATCGGGTCGTGGGCATATAACGGCCGTGCCATGCCAATCAAGACCTGCGCGAAGTCCGCGTAGATCCGCCAGTCGCGCGACTCGTTCGCGTCGGCCAGTGTCGAGCGCGCTACCCTGCCGCGGAATCCCATGTGGTAGAGTTTGCCGTGCATCGAACGCAGGCACGTCTCGATGTCGCGGAGGCTTGCCCGATAGGTCAGCTGGGCGAATGCCATCGCAAGAAACTGATCCCAGCAGGAGAAACTTTTCAGATAGGAATCGCCGCGGTAGCGCGATACACATTTCTGAAACTCTTTGCTCGGTAGGTGCTCGATCAGTTGGGAGAAAACCGTACGGCCAAGGTTCATCCCTCATTGTGCCGCGTCCGGATGCTCCGTTCAGGCGACCATTTGCGGCCTCGGGATTTCAAATCGTTCCCGGGCAAAACAGGCCATAAGACATTGAACGGTCGAGACTTACCGTCCGATGGCGCGACTTTCCCCGGACAGCACTGCGGCGGAACACATGGCAAAAGTCGCTGCCGGGGTTTGGCAGCGTTTTTCACTTGGTAGCGCCCGGCGCGGAATTTGTGTCACTTTTTGCAGCCTAACCGGGGACCACACGGAACCGCAGCCGGTAAGTCTGCGGTCAAGCTTGCGAATGACCTCGGCTGCTGGAACAAGGCCGCGGTAGTGGCGCGCGCTCAACCGCTCCCTACCGGACACTCATTCTTTGCGATCGTCGATTGTGCTATTCGATCGCAACTGTGACGGTGTTTGACTCGACCCCGCCGACCGACAAAGTCACAGGCACGCTCGGGCCGCTCTGTCCGTCCGCGGGTACCGGCACGTTAACTTGATAAAGGCCTACAAAGTTGGGTGCAAGACCTGAAAACACGACGTTCACATCGGCACCGCCGACGGTCACCGACGGTGTTGTAATGGATTCTGAAACAGGATTGCCCGAAGCCGGGGAACCGCTTGCCGGGGTATTAGTGACCGCCCCCAAGCCGGTCGCAAAGATTTCAAGGAACTCGCCTCGACTAACTGGCCTGGAATTCGGGTTGAATCCCAGCGGCGCGGCCAGGGAAGCGGTCCCAGAGATGAGCACCGCCCCCTGCCCAGCTCCGGACTGGTCCATGCTGAAAATTCCGGGGCTGAATTCCGCCAGTGGAACCGTTGCCGCTTCGCTCACTGTGTTGCCAATCTGCACCGTCAGTGAGGCGTCCGAGGTCCCGGCCAGTTCCCAGGGAATCTGGATATTCGACTGCGTCGGAGAACCAAAATACTGCGGCGCGGGGATCGAGCCATTGAAGATCAAAGTGGCTCCGGCCAGCATCGTGGGCAACGGCGCGATTAGGGATGATTCCTCGATCACTCCGAGATCGACACCGAAAACAGAAGCAATCGCACCAGGAGCCAATGGTTCGGTGAAGCTCGCCGCGTTCACGACGCCGGCTGGGTTAATGCTCGGTGAGATGCCTGGAGGCGCATCAACCTGAAACAGAAGCTCCTGTGTCGTCCCACCTCCCGGTGCGGGATTGAAGACGGCAATCGATGGTGTGCCGGGCAAGGCGATGTCCATGTCGCTGATGCTGGCCTGCAGCCGAGTCTCGTCTAAAAACGTTGTCGGCCTCGATTCACCGTCCCACCAGAGCTCGGAAGCGGGTATGAAATTGGATCCCGCCGCGGTAAGTGCAAAACCGGGAGAACCCGCCACTGCGCTGACGGGCGATAGGGACGAAATCGAGGGCTTTGGGAAGTCCGTAGTGACGCGGTAGATCATCCCGCCGGCATAGTCTGCGAAGTAAATCTCGCCTTGCTCGTCCTCGCCAAACGTGCTGACTTGGAAGGCGGTCCGATTCGGCCCGATCGCCGTCCACTCGCCGTCCTCTTCGACCCCGGCGAAGAACTTTCCGGTGGCGTAATCCGCGTAGAAGTAGACTCCGTTGAGCTGCGGAAAGTCCAACCCGCGGTAACGGTAGCCGCCGGCGACGGCGGCGCGGCCCCGGTTTGGGTATTCAAGAATCGGCAGTGTCAAGGTCCCGTCGTTGCAAAGGGCGGTCGGGTTGAAGCACTGGCTTCCTTCCATTCTCCGCCAGCCGTAGTTTAGGCCACCTACTCCGGTGGGCTGGAAGTCAATCTCCTCCACCGAAGTTTGTCCTACGTCGCCGATGAACATTTCCCCCGTACTGCGGTCAAAACTGAATCGCCAAGGATTGCGCAATCCAAATGCCCAGATTTCAGGTTGCGCCGGTGGCTGGCCGACGAATGGATTTCCCGGAGGAACCGCGAAAGGATCGCCGCGGTCGACGTCGATTCGAAGGATCTTGCCGAGTAACGTCTCGAGGTCTTGCGCGCGATTGCCCGGGTCGCCTCCTAAGCCGCCGTCCCCGGTGCTAATGTAGAGAAAGCCGTCAGGGCCGAACTGCAGTTGGCCTCCGTTGTGGTTACTAAAGGGCTGAGTGATGTTCAGCAGAACGACTTCCGAGTTCGGATCGGCCACGTTGGGGTTTTGAGTAACTTCGTACCGCGCAACGACCGTGTCGCCTGAGACGTCGGTGTAGTTCACGAAAAACGTGCCGGCGTTTCCGTAGTTCGGATGGAAGGCGACACTGAGTAAACCACGCTCCCCGCAGCAGCCAACGCGATCACTGATGTCGAGAAACGGCTGCCCCAGTACCTGCTGACCGTCGAAGATGACGATTCGGCCTGCTTGCTGCGTTATGAAGAGCCGCCCTGAGCTGTCGCCGGCGTGCGTAATG
Organism: Bryobacterales bacterium; assembly: GCA_965248205.1. Classification (GTDB taxonomy): domain Bacteria; phylum Acidobacteriota; class Terriglobia; order Bryobacterales; family UBA6623. The sequence continues at coordinate 1,588,970 of CBDFIS010000006.1, read as the reverse complement.
GCTACGGGCCGGCTCAATCCCCCGACGACGGGCGTGAATCTGATGTCCGAAAGCTTGAACGTCTGAGCGGTGGCCAGCGGCCTTAGCCCTGCCGCCGCCGACACGGCGAGTAGCGAACACGTGACCAGTTGAACGCTCGGGAATCCAGGCACGGTCAAGTCTATTCCGATCCTACTATTACTAAATGTAGTTCACCTAGGGCTTGATGGCGAGCGCGGTCGTATCAGAATTGCTATCCCTGCTCACCTGCCGACGCTCCTCCCCCGTTTGACGCGCTGTTTCCGGACCGCATCTACAGACTGGCCCGTGAGGTTTGAATCGGGGGCCATCGCTGAGGTCTCCCGCTTGCCCGGCACCTATGATGAGGTGGACTGCCGTGCGCGGGCACAGGCTTGCTCGGGCTGCGGGCGATAGCCACCGTTTTTTGATGTAGCGGACTTGACTGAGCGCACTGCAACTGTGGGATCAAGGGCCTAGGGAGTGACGCGGGGAGAGAGCTGGCCGCTAGATGGGCCGAATGTTGCGGTGGATAGCGTAAAGAGCCAGCTCGAGACGGTCCGAAACGCCCAGCTTGTCGAAAATGTTGTGAAGGTGGTTCTTGACGGTCTGTTCACTGATGAACATCCGCTCGGCGATTTCCTTGTTCTTGAAGCCCTGGGCGACCAGCGCCACGATTTCCCGTTCCCGATTGCTCAGCCGGGGCCTTTCGCGCTCTCTGGGGCCACCGACGTCGCCAGGTGCGGCGAACTGCCGCATGACGGCTGCTGTCGTCTTCGCGTCCAGCCAGATCTCGCCACCATGTACCTTCCGAATGCTCTTGATGAGCAGCTCGGTGGCGGTTTGCTTGAGTACGATACCCGAGGTGCCGTACTTCATCGCCTGCACGTATTCGCCCTCGTCGTCGGAAGCCGTGAGGACGATGACTTTCGTTTTCAGCTTTTGATTTTGGATCCGCTGCAGCGCGGCGATCCCGTCGAGCCCAGGCATTTTGAGATCCAGCAAGAGGATGTCAGGCTCAGATTGACGCAGGACTTCGAGCACTTCGCTGCCGTCTTTCGCTTCCGCGCAGACTTCAAAGTCGGTCTCCAGCGACAGCAGCTTGTGCAGACCGTCACGGAAGATTGTGTGATCGTCCGCAATGGCAATCCTAATTTTTTGCCCGGACAAGTCCTTGGCGACCGTATCAGCTCCACTCTCGGCGGTGCTTTCAAGTCGTGACATGGCAGCTGGCCTGTAGCAGGGGCCGTAGTAAGCACACGAACCCCAGTCGCCCTATTGTAAAGTTCTATACGTACTATGTCAAATCGGACTAGTGGGATCGTCCTAAGTATATTGTTTGCGGGGCGATTTCATCACCAGCCGGCGATCGCTTTGAGGTCAGCACGGCTTTGTCGACATGGCTGAAAGCCCCGTGTTAGCATCGCAGTTTAGGCCCGTAGCTCAGTTTTGGTTAGAGCGCTACCTTGACACGGTAGAGGTCTCGGGTTCGAGTCCCGACGGGCCTACCAGTATTATCAGTGCTGTCCGGGGAAAGTCGCGCCATCGGACGGTAAGTCTCGACCGTTCAATGTCTTATGGCCTGTTTTGCCCGGGAACGATTTGAAATCCCGAGGCCGCAAATGGTCGCCTGAACGGAGCATCCGGACGCGGCACAATGAGGGATGAACCTTGGCCGTACGGTTTTCTCCCAACTGATCGAGCACCTACCGAGCAAAGAGTTTCAGAAATGTGTATCGCGCTACCGCGGCGATTCCTATCTGAAAAGTTTCTCCTGCTGGGATCAGTTTCTTGCGATGGCATTCGCCCAGCTGACCTATCGGGCAAGCCTCCGCGACATCGAGACGTGCCTGCGTTCGATGCACGGCAAACTCTACCACATGGGATTCCGCGGCAGGGTAGCGCGCTCGACACTGGCCGACGCGAACGAGTCGCGCGACTGGCGGATCTACGCGGACTTCGCGCAGGTCTTGATTGGCATGGCACGGCCGTTATATGCCCACGACCCGATCGGTGTGGACTTGGACCAGACTCTGTACGCTCTCGACTCGACAACAATCGACCTCTGCCTGTCGCTGTTTCCGTGGGCGAGATTCCGCAAGCAAAAAGCCGCCGTGAAGATGCACACGCTGCTGGATCTGCACGGCAATATTCCCACGTTCATCCGCATTACTGGAGGCAAAGTGCACGACATCAACATCCTCGACGAGATCGGCCCGGAGGCCGGCGCGTTCTACGTCATGGATCGGGCCTACGTCGATTTCGAACGCCTCTTCGTGTTCACTCTCTGCTCGTCGTTCTTCGTCGTGCGAACCAAGAAGAACATCTTGCTCCAACGGCGCTACTCGCATCCCGTCGACAAATCCACGGGCTTGCGCTCGGATCAGACCGTCATACTGGCTGCCATCGAATCGGCCCAAGCCTATCCCGACCCGTTGCGGAGGGTCAGTTACTTCGACGCCCGGACGAACAAGCGGCTGAAGTTTCTGACCAACAACTTCGCGCTCCCGGCGCTGACCATCGCCCACATCTACAAGTCGCGTTGGCAGATTGAGTTGTTCTTCAAGTGGATCAAGCAACATCTGCGAATCAACTCGTTTTACGGCACCAGCGAGAACGCCGTCAAGACGCAGATCTGGATCGCTGTCTCGATTTACGTGCTCATCGCCATCGTCCGGAAACGCCTCGGGCTGGAAGCGAGTCTTTACCAGATTCTACAGATTCTCAGCGTTACGCAATTCGAAAAAATGCCCCTTTTACAGGCACTCCAGCCATCCGACTCCCCAAACGAATCCCCCTATGACCCCAACCAATTGATTCTATTCGACTTTTAACCGGACAGCAGTGCAGTATTATCAAGGCCTTACGCGCCACCAGAACCCGAAACATCCCGCACAATTCCCGCATTTGGATTCAGTTCACAGCGCTGTTGAGAGTATCGCCGAGTAATCTTTCTTGAACTCGACGTACGGCTTGCTCCCGGCGCTCCAGATCTACGACAGTGTACTCCGAGGTCATGGTTGGTCTGGAGTGTCCGGCCTGTGCTTGGGCCTCGAAGGCAGTGGCACCCTCTTCCTGAATAAGCGTCAGATTCTGCCGACGGAATGAATGCCAACCGAACCCCTCAAAATAGAACCCCAGCCTCTTTGCCACCGGACGAATGTAGCCACTGAGAATCGCGCGGTCGTCCATGGGCTCACCGTTCTGCTCGAAAACATAATCGTCCGGGAGGGTGGTCGGTGGCTTATGCCGCCGATAGGTCTCTGTCAGGTACCCAAGAGGGAGCGCCCGTTTCGCCTTCTCGCTCTTCGGCTCATCCGTGTCACCCCGATAGAAGCGCTCTTCGACGTAGATCGATCCACGGTCGAGGTCCACGCGTCGCCACTTCAGACCGAGAATCTCGCTGACCCGCATAGCTGTGAAAACTGCGGTCTCCACCATCAAGCGGATGATTGGCGGTAATGCCGATAGAAGCGAACGGAGCTCGTCATCGGTTAGGATTCGGCGCTTCCGTTTGTATCGCTTCCGTCCCAGCACGGTCCGCGCGGTAGGATTTGGCTCGTTCCAATACCCCCAATCGCCAGCTTTTGTGAAGATCCCTGACAAGATGTTCTTCAGGTCGGCCCGGGTCCACCACGAGAGTCCATCAGCCGCTTTGCTGTTCAGAAACACCTGAATGGTCTCCGCTCCAACATCGCTGAGTCTCATTTCCCCAAACACCGGGACTATGTGGTTTTCAAGCAAGGACAGGTACTTAAGTTGTGTGCCGGCCCCCAATGTCGGGATGTGTTGCTGGTTGTAGATTTCCACGAAATCACTGAATCGAACCTGGCTCTGGACAGTGTACACCTCGCGGTTGATCTGCCGGATGATCGCGTCACGGAGGCGTTGGGCCTCTCGCTTTGTGACCTCGTCGCAATAACCAAGTCGGTGCCATTTTTCTTTCCTCTTGATCTGCTTCTTGGCCACCAGCACCTTGCGCCGGTAGCGTATATACCAATAAGGTCTTGGCCCCTCGCGCCGCAGCACGCTGGGCATCTGAAACTCTCGTCTTGCCATTCGTTCACCTCCAACGAACGGCTCGACGAGGGTTGGCTCGGGGAACAAGATACCACAACCGGGATCTACGATGGCTTTGAGACGCCTCCCGTTTCGGTTTGGGGGCGACGGTGGGAAGCGCCCACGATTTTCATCGGCCTTCATTGATTTCAGTCGGGGTACTCGATCCTCCCAGGAGATGGTTTCAATCCTGGGAGAAGGCGGCTGTTTGGCTGAGGCACCGGTGGGGGGATGTGACGCTCAGAATTCCCAGAATCCTCAGAATTAGCGGTGGTGGCGGAATTCTGAGGATTCTGGGAATTCTGAGTGTCCTGTTCAGCTTTTGAGTGGGCGGCAGCCCCCGTTTGATCGGAAGCATAGGCCGACGGAAATCGTGTTGGAAACTGAACGGTGGAACGTTCAGCAACGCTCATGCCTTTCCCCTCGGCTTTCTGCCCGTTCGGCCCTTGAAAGACGCAAGGATTGACGTCGAAAATGGGGCTCGGTTTTCGACCTGGACCGGGCCGTGGGGCAGTTGGCCGTTCCCCTATAAATCCGTGCTCCATCAGGATCCCGAGGGGCTGTCCCAACGCTTCGACCCGCTTGAATCGTCCCTTCGTCTCCTGGAAGAGCGCTCGCTTTGTGAAGCTCTTGTGCAGCTTTTCCTTGATCCAGCGGAGGATGTATCGCGTGTCCTGGATAACTCCATCCGCACCCATTTCGGCGTATGCGGCCCGAGCATGAGGAATGAAGTACTCACCCACGCGGATGGCAGCATCCATGGTCTTTGGCTTAATTTCGGCCGACTGTAGTGCACCATCGGCCGCGTACTGGGCCAGGTGCAAAAGACCTGCAATCCTAACCGCAGCCCCCGCTAGCTTTCCCGCCCAATCACTCATAAAGCCGAGTTCTCCGAATTCCCCAAGCTGAGGCTCAAGACCCTTAAATCGTTTTTCCTCTATGTTGCTTTCACGGCTCCTCATTTTCCACTTCACGCTCTTCCCGAGGATATCGCCAAATACCGGGATGCATACAGCTTGGGTTGGGATGCAGTGAGACGAGCCCGTCATGCGCGCATGATCGAACTCGGCATTATAGACGAACGCTGGCGCTCGGCCCCGCGCGATGAATATGCCAGCGCATGGGAAACTACATCGGACAAAGCTGCACAAGATCTGGCGATGGCTGTGTACGCAGCACAGGTGGAGAGTATGGACCGAGCCATTGGTCGCATCCTCCGGGCGATCCGGGCGATGGGGGTCAAAAACAATACCTTGGTGTTGTTTCTTTCCGATAACGGTGGCTGTGCCGAAGCCATCGATCGGGGGAAGGCTGATTCTCCAGCGGGAACTCCGGGATCCTTCAAGAGCTATGGCCTTCCGTGGGCTCAGGCAAGCAATACTCCTTTCCGGCTCTATAAACACTGGGTGCACGAGGGCGGAATCGCGACACCTCTGATTGTGTACTGGCCTGCTGTCATGCGGCAGGCAAACAGGGTCACGCACCAAGTCGGTCACATCATCGACATCCTTCCAACCTGCTTGGAAGCCGCGGGAGTCGAGTACCCTACTTCATTCCAGGAGCACGGTATTCTTCCCGCCGAAGGAAACAGTCTCCTGCCGGTTCTTCGAGGGGGATCGCGACCCGGACAGGGAGCTCTATATTGGGAGCACGAAGGGAATCGGGCCGTACGAGAAGGAAAGTGGAAACTGGTTGCGGGGTTTCGTCAGGACTGGGAGTTGTATGATCTGGAGACTGACCGGACGGAGACCAGAGATCTGGCATCCAAGTTTCCAGATCAGGTAAGACGTCTGGCAGACCTTTATGAAGAGTGGGCAAAGCGAAACCAGGTTGTGTCATGGACAGAGGAGTGGGAAAAGAAATTCGGAATACCCAAGTAAGTAGAACAGACCTTGGAGAAACTTGATAGATTTGCGAGAAGTGCAAATTTCTTAAACTAAGAACACGAAGCGACGATGGCCCTAGGCGTCACCTTAATCGTGTACATACCGCGGTCGAAGGCCCAGTCGCCACCTGCCTCGACCTCATTGGAGGAGGCAGTGAGCTCGGCCTCAAACTGGTCGAAGTTCTTCTGATCTGGAATTTCCGTTTTGGCCATCCCGCGATGGTCAGGATACTCCGATCCGCGGCTCGGGTGCAAGGTCTTCGTCTTCCTCTCACGATCGATGCTCCGTTCGCTCCCGTTTGGGTCGCTGAATGCCGCTCGATCGCCGCGTTCCAGCTCGCTGGAGGGCTTTTCGCCGACACGGCTCCGAGTAGTTCCCTCTTCAGCAACCCAGCGTCTCTTCTCCGTCGCAGCCGTCGCCCGTTACCCGCCTGGCACAGGCAGCGCCCAGATCCGCCCCAGCATCTCAGCGAACAGCTTGCGGTTGAGATGCCCCTCGGCCAACAGCAGCCAGTAATAGCGGGCATGCTTGACCAGCCGCCCTCCGGTTTTCATCAACCGATGCTGCAAGCTCGTCAGCGACCAGTTCTTGATCCTCTGCGCCAGCCCCAGCCGCCGCCACAGGTTCCCCAGGTTGTAGGCCAACACGCTCAACTGCAAACGCACCTCGTTTGCCCGGAAACGATGACAGGACAGCCGTGTCCAGTGGGTTGCCTGCTTGCCTTCCTTGATCCATTGCTCGGCCGTGCCGCGCTTGTTGTAGAAGCGCACCAGCGACCGACTGGGCAAGCTCATGCTCGTGACGATGAACCCGACGCGAGGAAACAACTCGCCTTGGTGGTGCTCAACCTTGGCCACAACCCGCCGAGGCTTCGACCAACTCGCGGCCTGATAGCGGAAGCTCTTGTAGCGCACTAGTGGCTTCAGGCTCGGCCTGCCCGGCGGACGGAACAGAATCTCTTCGATCTCCAACTCCAGGTTCTTGTTTGCTGGGATGCGAATGACGTAGTCCACTCCGCGATCCTCCAACGCCTCGTAGATCTCCGGCTTGGCGAAGGCGGCGTCGGCGCGGAACGTCACTTGCTTGCCTTCTCCCTGTTGGCGCTCGATCTCGGGCAGCAGCAGTTCGTCCCAGTCCTCGGCGCTGGACACGTTACCCGCTCGCAGCTTCGCCGCCAGACAATCACCGTGCTGGTTGAACAGCAACAGCGGGTGGTAGCAGGTGGACTCGAAATGGCCGTTGTAAGCGCTGCCTTCCTGCTGACCGTGGACCGGGCTTTCCGTGGAGTCCATATCGAGCACGACACGCTCGGACTCGTCCTGCGCTTGGGCTTGAGCGACCAACTCGCGGTTCACCGCCATCAGCCCAAGCAGGTTCTCTTCACTGGCCAGCAGCTCTGCCTCAAAGCTTTGTAGACGCGACGTAAGCGCCCCGCCGCGATCCCAGTTCTTCTTCGAGCCGATCAGACGAAAAGTCGGGTCAGCCGAGACACGGGCAGCATCGTTGAGATCCTCGTAGCCGGCGAGGCGGCTGTAGACCGATTGCCGCACCAGGTCGGCCAGTGGGAACTTCTTGTTTGTGCCTTGCCGCGAATCCGTCAGATGCTCGTCGATCAGCTTGCCCAGTCCGAGCCGCTCGTCCAGTTCCCGAATGAGAATCAGGCCACCATCCGAGGTGACGCGCGATCCTTGGAAATCGACTTTGAGAAATCCGTTGAAGGTGAGCTGAAACGGCTTGTTTTCTTTTTCACCCATTGGGTGTTGGCCTCCGTGCGTCCTGACAGGGCTTGAACCCCTATAAATAAAGACGCTGAAGGCCGCTGCAAGGTCGGGATGCCGAAATCAAATTGGAAATGCGGGCAAGATGGACCTCAAAGCGGTGAAGTGCCTCCCGCGCTTCTTTTCCGAGGATCAAGATGTCGGGTTTCACGTGACCGTTGTTATCTGTCGCCAGTGGCAGGCGAAGCAGACCAAGCACTTTCCTCGTGTATATGTCGCGCACTGCTCCCGGCATTGTCGGCGGGTTGATCTGGCGACACCCGAGTAGGCTCGTTGGCATGGCATACAGGAAGCGGCCCAGGAGTCCCCTACCTCGAAAACCCGGCTTGTCCGCCAGGCCGCGGATCACCTCCGGCTGCACCGTTAGACCGAGCGTGAGCGCCGGCCCCTCGACGTACTCCGGCGGGCGGCCGACACGATCTACGCGAATCGTGTCGCCAGAATGTCCCTTTAGGTAGACAGTGAAATTCGGAGTTGAGTTGGCAGAATACCGACCAGCCATCAAATCAAAGATTTCCCCCTCCGAGCTCATCACCGCCATCCGGCCACCATGCTCATGAAGCAGGCCGACCAAGCGTTCGGGGGTGATATCGTCGGACGTGAGGCGGGGCGAAATAGGGACTGTTGTCTCGTCGAGCTTACGGGCCAGTCCAGCGGCTTGCTCGCTGAGCGTTTCCCTATCGCTTGAGCTTGCTCGGGCTGCATCTTCCTGTGCGCGGTGCACCGCCTTCTCCAGGATCTTTCGGCGTGACCGGGCTTCGGCAATCTCCATCGCTAATCGTCTGGCCTCAAGTTGTTCGAATTCCTCCAAGGATTCCACGGCATCTTTGAAAACGGCGGATTTGCGGTTTCCCGGGGGTAGTGCGGTTACAGTGAAAATGTTGAGGGGCTCTCTCCAGCCCGTTCGGACCTCGACCTCGAATTTCTTCGCGCAAGCGGTTGCGATAACGGCCAAAGTCACCATCGCTGCCAGGTCTTCCGGGGTTTGGGTAGCGGTGGCTTCGGCTTTCACGAACAAAGACAACCAACGCGGCAAAACCTGGGTCGGGAAAGAAGGTAGTGAAGGCTCGTGCAATGGTATCGGTGGTTCCCAAGATTCCGCACTCGAAGCGTTGAGTCTGAGCGGTTGGGCTGCGGTCAGGGCCTCGCGGAACACTTCCTTGAAGCGGCTGGGGTCTCGCTTGTGAAGATCATTTGGATCTTTGACGCCGTCGGGCAAGTCGACCACGAACCCCGTTCCCTGCCATTCAAATTCGTCAAGTCGCTGAGCCACGCTGGCTGTGAACGAGTGGCCTCCCGAGTCTGGTTCTCGGACCACATAGAGACGGTCGAGGCCTGCCAGATGCGAGGCCTCCAGCTTGGAAGTCATTTGAGCGCCAGGGATGCCGAGTGCGGGGATCTGATGAAACCACAAGGTCCAGCAGTCGGATTCACCTTCCACCAAGACGACATACCCCAAGCCTGAAGCTTCACCGAGCTTCCACAGGCCGTAAGGCACTGGACGGTCAGGGCCCTGACTCCATCGGCTCCCGTCCTTTGCACGCAGGGCGCTCCTTATCCTCTGTCTGTCTGCGACCCGCCCATCTTCAAGCCGGTAGGTGATTCGGACGACCTTCCCGGACTCCTCAAGCCCGAGGCTTCGGAGAAACGCTTGCGGTAACCCTTTGTCGGCCGCAAGCGAGGCAATAGTAAGGCAAGGAACATTCCGCTTTGGGACATTGGCCACGGGTCTTGGAAAAAGGTCTTGCACTTTCAGCTTTAGCACGCTGAGGATCTGCTGAAACTCACAGCCTGCAAAGCACTTAAGGAGGACGCGGCCATCGTCGGCCTCGAAAATGCTCAGACTCGGCGTCTGGTCGTCATGCGCCGGGCAACGTGCCATCCATCCGGAGCCGTTCCGCTTGACGCCGTGCAGGCGTTGGAGGACCCGATCTACTGTGGCGCTCACGTTTCCTCCTGGTTCAAACGTCTTGCTGGGGGATACATCGGGTAAGGCTGCACCCAGGCCAAAAAGCGGCGCTCACTAACTTGAAAGGGCATACCTACACCTCGTAAAAACCTAGTAGAGTGAAAAGCCCAGCCCCCAACTACACAATCGCTTCGCTGCCGAATGTGACTTCTCCCCGAAGATTGGACTCCCGCCACAAGAGATAACCCAGGGCATCAGACAAGTGAGTCCTCTGACCGTCTGAGTCGTCAATCGAATTGAGCGTCTTTCCCTGTGGCGTCGCTTTCCAGCTGACCTGCTCGAGGTCCTTGATCAACTCTCTGCATCTCCGGTCGACCTGTAGGTGTATCTGGCCGTCCGCCGTCCTGAAGCTCGCGTTCGTGGTGTTTACGCGATCCCGGACAACAGGATTACTCTGCGGAACCTTGAAAGTTGCCCGAAACCTGTGATCGTTCCGGCCACGCCCCTTCCTTGCAGTACGTAGCCTCGTCGACCCCAAACCAGGCTAGGTTCGTTCCAGCAGCCGCTCAAAGTAGTCCAGAGCCCTGAAAAGTACCGTCGAGCCACAACCCGGAAGAAAGACGGAATTCTCCGATTTACGAAAGCGATACGGAACCCCGTTCTCCTCCAGGATGTCGAGAAACGCGAGCTGCGTCACATCCCGCAGCATGGGGTAGGTCGGCGCACCGATCAGCCCACGCCGTCCCGCATTCCGAAACGCAAGCCGCAGCGCCTCATGACACAGCGCGACACCTTCCCGGAACCAACCGGCCCGGAAAATCCTTTGAACTTTGTCTCGCTGTCGTGGAATTTTTGCTGCGACGGCAGGGGGTCATACTTGATCCTCGGTTTCCTGCTCGTTCCCTTTGACCCACTCGACTCCGGCTGGCTCGCCCTCGGCGTCTTGTCCAGGTTCAGTCCCTGAGCTACTGCTTCCGCTGTCAGCATGGTGAATTCGCAAAAGGTCTTGAAGAGATTGCTGGGTGACGCCAACGCAGACTTTTAGCAAGTTGGTAGCCTGCGTAAGGAGCGTACCGCTGACGGGTTCAATCACCACCTGCTTGCCGTCTTTCTCACCCTCTTCTCGCGTAACCGGCAGTGCCAGGATCTGATCTACTCTTGTTCGCGCCTTCCGCCCCAGCTGAAGATTCTCTTGCAGATCCTCGATTAGCTCCCGGGCGATCCTGTCAGCTCCCTCAATCGCTGATTTGCGGAGTGCCTGGCGCGTCGCCTCAGCCTGTACCGAGGCCATCGCAGCGTCGTACGCTTTTGCCCGCTCGGCCCAGCGCCACTACTTAGCCCAAGTCTTCCAGCGTCCCGGGGCGCGTGGTCCCTTCGTGGTCCCTCCTGGTCCCTTTTGGGACCCTTTTGGTCCCTTCTTGGTCCCTCGATAGGCCTTGTCAACGCTCCTATCACCTTGCGGAAGAGTTAGATAGGCTTGAAACGCGGCGTGGGCTGACTCGGTCTCTTGCTCGGCTTCTGTGTCGTAGTAACTGCGTTCCCACGGCTTGAGGTCATTATTGGCTGACGAAGGTTCCACATGCTCACACTGTTTTGCCTAGTTTCAGACGCACTCCCCAGAAACTCGGGAGCGGGCAATTTCCCTGATTCGTCGCATACTGACTGTCTGGCCAGAGCACCACTTCGCAGTCGATCAGCTCGCTCATGCTGATCTCTGATAGCCCATCCTTGTAACAGAAGGCCGAAAAGCCCAGATCCCCAGCGAGATCTCTCCGTGTGCGAGATCGACCGGGTTCACTTACGGACTCCTTCGGGGAAGGGCTACGTTGTACCACGGCCCGACAGAACCCACGGTGCTGTCGGTGGCCCGAGCGATGTCCAGGATTGTCCGAGATTCAGGTGGCGTTGCAGTGAAGCTTTCCACACTCCCAGCATAAAGAGGTGGACAAAGATGGAAGATCGGTTTGTCTAGGGTTGTCACTATTTCGTCGGGCGCTTGTCCCGCTTTTTTGTCAAGCCTTGTCCAGCCTCCTCGGTGGCAAGTAGGGCCCGAATGTCCTCTACTTTGTACCGGTTACCATAGCGCCCCTTGACAGGTGTCAACCTTCCGTCGGCAACGTAGCGGTTTATTGTCCGAGTGGTGCATCCAAGTGCCCTTGCGGCAGTCTTTTTGTTGACAGTGCCTACCTCGGGTAGTACATCCAGGTCCGGGTCTCTGCGTGTTCTCGTGTGACTGGGTTTGGCTGTTCCTTCCCCGCTTGCGAGTTTCGCCGTCCACCGCTTACGCTCCAGTTCCAGTGTGTGACCGATCGAGTATTCAAGGTCAGTCAGGTAGAGCCTGTACCCGTAAAAAAGCGCGCTGGCCGATTCTAGTGGATAAGCAGCCTGGAGAGTCTGCTTAAGAAGCCGGTCAAAAATACGTCCTTCGACAAACATCATCCGAGGCACAGATCGCCCGGCGATATCGAGCGTCGTGTCGAGGGCGTAGCTGGACTGTGGCGAGCTCAAACACGCCTTGACCAGAGAGCCGAACAGGGACCGGGCGAACATCCGCCAACACTCAAAGAAATCATGGTTCTTCCGGGTTTCTAGTGGGCGAGTGGGGCTCGGTGGTAGTCTCGCGGGATGCAAGACCGCGAGCTATACCGCCAGATTCTGGGCATCGAAAGTCTCTGGAAAGTCGTGCGAGTGGAGCTGCGCCGAGCCGACGGCGAAGTCCACGTCTTCCTCGAACACGACGAGCAAGTCCGCTGGCCGTGCCGCCAATGCAGCGCCGTGTGCGCACTCCACGATCATCAGCCCGAACGCCGCTGGCGTCACCTCGACACCTGTCAGTACCGCACGATCCTGCACGCCCGGCCGCCGCGCAGCGACTGCTCCGAGCACGGGCCGCGCGTCGTGCGACTGCCCTGGGCCGAGGCTTCCAGCCGCTTCACCGCGCTGTTTGAAGCTCTCGCGATCTCGTGGCTGAAGGAAGCCAGCCAGCAAGGCATCGCCGAGTTGCTGGCGCTGAGCTGGGACGAGATTCACGGCATCCTGGAACGCGGCGTGCAACGTGGGCTCGAACGTCGCGCGGCAGAGCCGATTCCCTACCTGGGCGTCGACGAGAAGAGCTTCCGCAAGCGCCATCGCTATCTCACCGTCGTCAACGATCTCAACTGCTCGCGCGTGTTGTTCGTCGCCGAGGGACGCCGCCAGGCCAGCCTGGACGGCTTTTGGAAGACGTTGAGCGCAGAGCAACTCGCCCGAGTCGAGGCCGTCGCTATGGACATGTGGGATCCTTATGTCGCCTCGACCCGGGAGCATCTCGACGAATCGGAGAAAAAGATCGTTTACGACAAATATCACATCGCGGCGCATCTGGCGAAGGCGGTGGACCAGGTGCGGCGGGCGGAGAACAAGCGTTTATTGGCTCTCGGCGACGAGCGTTTGACAGGCACGAAGTACGCTTGGCTGCGGCATCCAGCGAACTTTTCCGAGGACGCCTGGCGCGAGTTCCGCGCGCTGCGCGAAAGCGACTTGAAGACGGCGCGGGCGTGGGCGTTGAAGGAAACGGCGATGCGGCTGTTCGACTATCGTCGCGAATCGGCGGCGCGAGCTTTCTTCGAGCAATGGCGCGGCTGGGCGAGTCGCAGCCGGCTGACGCCGATGGTCACCGTAGCGCGGATGTTGACGGCTCGCCTCGAAAACATACTCACGTATCTGAAACACCGCATTACGAACGCGGTCAGCGAGGGGTTGAACTCAAGGATTCAATGGGTCAAGGCCACGGCGCGCGGTTTCCGCAATCAACAGAACTTCATCAACGCCATCTACTTCCACTGTGGGAAACTCGATCTGGCTCCTTCGCCCACTTAAAACCCGGAAGAGCCGAAATCATTAACGGTGGGTCCTACGGTATCGTTGCCGTCGTAGTTTGGAGCACTTCCCGGCGGGCCAAGCGTGTGCGCCATCCAATATCGTGTGTAAGCTGTGACATCGGTCATGTCTTGCGTGTGCCAATAGGCCATTAGGCTCTCGATCAGAATCGTCTCGTGTTTCAGGCGTTCGGCCTCGAATGTGGCTGCCACTTTGTTTGGGAACCGCTTCCACAATTGCGAGCGCGTCGGTCCACTAGTGTTTTCTTGGCTGGCCACGATCGATTTGGGGTCGGATACCGGCAAAATTCCAGCCTACACTACGGCCCGCAGCCGCTAGCATTCCCAGCCATTTATGCCCGACGCGAGCCTAAATTTCGGGGGCACTCTCCTCTGGTGGCGGTCCAAACACCAAGATCTCCATCGCTGACGAAGACGACCGGCCCGCGATACCCGAAACTGTACTGATCCCCTCGAAACTCCAAAATGCCGCTCTCTTTGAAGTTGAGCTTTTGGAGTTTCAGTACAGGGTGCCCTCCCTTATAGAGATCACTACTAAGTAAGGAGCTCCAGGCCGTTGCGCGTGCGCCAATCTGGGAGAGAAACCGCGAGGGCGGGCGGAGGGATGAACTACGAATAGCGGATAGTCTACTGAAACTATAGGAACTGCCACCACGTTGGGTCAAGTCAAGAGGTGATGTACACAACCTCTAAGAAGATTGCGCCCAGATTTCGAGAAGGCGCAGCTCACTGCCCGACCTCCGTATCAGCGAGGCTAAGTTGGCGTTCGACCGTGTGCTCAGCCTCGCATTTGGGTCCCTTAACCGGGCCTCCAGGCGCATCCATGGAGATCTCGTCCTGGTTGGACGAGCCTCAAAATCTGGCCTAAAGTTGGAACCCCAAATGGAACCCCGAAACCGAACCTACCGCAGTCTATAGTCTCAACGACTTGAATGACCCCGCCAGAGCGCGCCTTTACCTGCGCCCTTTTGCGCCCTTTTAACACCCTTTTGCGCCCTTTTGCGCCCTTTTAACACCCTTTTGCGCCCCCTGTGCACCCCGGTACGCCCTGTCCAGGCTCCGTTCCGGGGCCACGGCGACACCGGAAACGAGTGCATAGATGTGGTTGCTGACAAAGACAAACTCTTAGCCCGCATTTCCAATTTGATTTCGGCATCCCGACCTTGCAGCGGCCTTCAGCGTCTTTATTTATAGGGGTTCAAGCCCTGTCAGGACGCACGGAGGCCAACACCCAATGGGTGAAAAAGAAAACAAGCCGTTTCAGCTCACCTTCAACGGATTTCTCAAAGTCGATTTCCAAGGATCGCGCGTCACCTCGGATGGTGGCCTGATTCTCATTCGGGAACTGGACGAGCGGCTCGGACTGGGCAAGCTGATCGACGAGCATCTGACGGATTCGCGGCAAGGCACAAACAAGAAGTTCCCACTGGCCGACCTGGTGCGGCAATCGGTCTACAGCCGCCTCGCCGGCTACGAGGATCTCAACGATGCTGCCCGTGTCTCGGCTGACCCGACTTTTCGTCTGATCGGCTCGAAGAAGAACTGGGATCGCGGCGGGGCGCTTACGTCGCGTCTACAAAGCTTTGAGGCAGAGCTGCTGGCCAGTGAAGAGAACCTGCTTGGGCTGATGGCGGTGAACCGCGAGTTGGTCGCTCAAGCCCAAGCGCAGGACGAGTCCGAGCGTGTCGTGCTCGATATGGACTCCACGGAAAGCCCGGTCCACGGTCAGCAGGAAGGCAGCGCTTACAACGGCCATTTCGAGTCCACCTGCTACCACCCGCTGTTGCTGTTCAACCAGCACGGTGATTGTCTGGCGGCGAAGCTGCGAGCGGGTAACGTGTCCAGCGCCGAGGACTGGGACGAACTGCTGCTGCCCGAGATCGAGCGCCAACAGGGAGAAGGCAAGCAAGTGACGTTCCGCGCCGACGCCGCCTTCGCCAAGCCGGAGATCTACGAGGCGTTGGAGGATCGCGGAGTGGACTACGTCATTCGCATCCCAGCAAACAAGAACCTGGAGTTGGAGATCGAAGAGATTCTGTTCCGTCCGCCGGGCAGGCCGAGCCTGAAGCCACTAGTGCGCTACAAGAGCTTCCGCTATCAGGCCGCGAGTTGGTCGAAGCCTCGGCGGGTTGTGGCCAAGGTTGAGCACCACCAAGGCGAGTTGTTTCCTCGCGTCGGGTTCATCGTCACGAGCATGAGCTTGCCCAGTCGGTCGCTGGTGCGCTTCTACAACAAGCGCGGCACGGCCGAGCAATGGATCAAGGAAGGCAAGCAGGCAACCCACTGGACACGGCTGTCCTGTCATCGTTTCCGGGCAAACGAGGTGCGTTTGCAGTTGAGCGTGTTGGCCTACAACCTGGGGAACCTGTGGCGGCGGCTGGGGCTGGCGCAGAGGATCAAGAACTGGTCGCTGACGAGCTTGCAGCATCGGTTGATGAAAACCGGAGGGCGGCTGGTCAAGCATGCCCGCTATTACTGGCTGCTGTTGGCCGAGGGGCATCTCAACCGCAAGCTGTTCGCTGAGATGCTGGGGCGGATCTGGGCGCTGCCTGTGCCAGGCGGGTAACGGGCGACGGCTGCGACGGAGAAGAGACGCTGGGTTGCTGAAGAGGGAACTACTCGGAGCCGTGTCGGCGAAAAGCCCTCCAGCGAGCTGGAACGCGGCGATCGAGCGGCATTCAGCGACCCAAACGGGAGCGAACGGAGCATCGATCGTGAGAGGAAGACGAAGACCTTGCACCCGAGCCGCGGATCGGAGTATCCTGACCATCGCGGGATGGCCAAAACGGAAATTCCAGATCAGAAGAACTTCGACCAGTTTGAGGCCGAGCTCACTGCCTCCTCCAATGAGGTCGAGGCAGGTGGCGACTGGGCCTTCGACCGCGGTATGTACACGATTAAGGTGACGCCTAGGGCCATCGTCGCTTCGTGTTCTTAGTTTAAGAAATTTGCACTTCTCGCAAATCTATCAAGTTTCTCCAAGGTCTGTTCTACTTACTTGGGTATTCCGAATTTCTTTTCCCACTCCTCTGTCCATGACACAACCTGGTTTCGCTTTGCCCACTCTTCATAAAGGTCTGCCAGACGTCTTACCTGATCTGGAAACTTGGATGCCAGATCTCTGGTCTCCGTCCGGTCAGTCTCCAGATCATACAACTCCCAGTCCTGACGAAACCCCGCAACCAGTTTCCACTTTCCTTCTCGTACGGCCCGATTCCCTTCGTGCTCCCAATATAGAGCTCCCTGTCCGGGTCGCGATCCCCCTCGAAGAACCGGCAGGAGACTGTTTCCTTCGGCGGGAAGAATACCGTGCTCCTGGAATGAAGTAGGGTACTCGACTCCCGCGGCTTCCAAGCAGGTTGGAAGGATGTCGATGATGTGACCGACTTGGTGCGTGACCCTGTTTGCCTGCCGCATGACAGCAGGCCAGTACACAATCAGAGGTGTCGCGATTCCGCCCTCGTGCACCCAGTGTTTATAGAGCCGGAAAGGAGTATTGCTTGCCTGAGCCCACGGAAGGCCATAGCTCTTGAAGGATCCCGGAGTTCCCGCTGGAGAATCAGCCTTCCCCCGATCGATGGCTTCGGCACAGCCACCGTTATCGGAAAGAAACACTTAGAGCAACTCGGTAGCCCCTACACATCCAAAGTTGTAGAACGGTTTGAGCGCTTTACCGGTGTGCCACCGAAGATCCTCGACGGGCTCAGTAATGTTCAACCGACACGGCAGTCATGTCGCTGGCACCCTTCAACGACGCCGTTCAACGACTTCGACGGCATCCTAACGTCGATACCCAAAGTCAATGAGAGCCAACGAAGCGTGGGTTCGGAAATCGAGAGCGCCAACAGCAGGACAGCCGCTCCGAACCAGGCCATGGAGTACTCGACGCGGATGTGTTCACGCCGCACGGCGCGGATGATCTGCAGCAGCAAAAGCAAGCTGAAGACCAACGCCGCGACGCGAATTCTCTCCACTTCTAGCCTCGTTGTCCGGTGTGATAGCGGCGCTCATACTTGATGACGTTAACGAAGACACCTAAGAGAACGCGGACCATATAGTACATGGCGGCCCACGTGTCGATCGTCGAGCGGCCACTGTAGCGAGGAAACATCTTTGTTGGCACTTCCTGGAAGCTCAAGGCCTTTCGTTTAAGAACGACGAGAGCTTCGATTTCAGGGTATTCCAGGGGAAAACTCCGACTGAAGACTTCCAGCGCTCGTCGGTTAACGGCCACAAAGCCCGACGTAGGATCGGTGATGTGTCTGCCAAGGATGGGATAGAGGACCCACGAGAAGATCTGGGCCCCGAATCGTCGCAGGGGCTGAGTTGGGTAGTGGTTTGGGCCGAGGTAACGAGAGCCTGTGACCACATCGTAACCACCCTCGTCCATCGCTTTCAGTAGAGTCGGGATGTCGCTTGGATCGTGCTGGCCATCGCCGTCAACCCGAACGACTCTTTCGAATCCGTGTTCGAAGGCGAAACGGTATCCGGTTTGGACGGCGCCGCCAAGTCCTAGGTGGTGCGGGAGGCGAAATACGTCGGCCCCCGCGGCGGCAGCGACCTGAGAGGTACCGTCCTGCGAACCATCGTCGATCACAGCGATCGGCGTGTCGCCCAAAACTTCCCGCACCGACTTTACGACTCGGCCAACCGCGCCTTCTTCGTTGAAGGCGGGGACGATTACCAGTACGGATTGGCCGTCAAAAATCATGAACCCTCATTCGCAAGCGGTGATGCGGGATAGAAGACTCGTCATTGCCGCGCGATTTCGGTCGCCGAGCTGTAATGTTGACGCAGCAATTCCCGGAAAGCCCGCACACCGAGTACACGAGTCCGTTGTACCTGGCGTCTTTTCAACAGCAGTTGGGGCAAATGGATGAGTGTGCTCGCATGGGCAGACATTACTATTAGCACAAGTCGCCACCACCTATTTTGGCGTTTCCCAAATTCCGAGGCTAGTCCGCGGCCCTTGATGCCCGCTCGGAGATGCGCCGCGTACCGATATAGCGAGTACCACGGTACGAGGGGCCACAGCACCACCGGGAAGACCTTGCACACTGTGTAGAGCCGATTCCGCTCTACCAGGTAAGCCTTGAGGGCGGAAGCCCGTCCGGCCGAGCCTGAATAGTCGTGGTTGACCTCGGCCGTGGGCACGTAACGACACTCCCAACCGGCTAGCCGAGCACGCAGGCCCAGGTCTGCGTCCTCGCAGTAGAGAAAGTAGTCGGAATCGAAGACCCCGATTTCCTCGAGCATCGAACGGCGGTAGAGCGCGGCGCATGCGCTGGGCAAAAGTGCGGCCGAGGCTGCCGCGTAGTGTTGGGCGGGTTTACCGTGACCTCGCTGTTTGGTTGTACCGTCGGGGTAGATATTGAGTCCCGCGGAGTCGAGACGGTCGGGGCTACTTCGCAGACGAATCTGCGACGCGCACATGCCGGTTTTCGGATGGTCGGCGCAGGCTGCGATAAGCTGTGCCAGCCAGTTTTCAGCTGGATAGGCGTCATCGTTGAGGGTACAGACGAACTCGGATTCCGACGCTGCGATGCCTTGGTTGACCGCTTGGGCGAAACCGACGTTCTCGGAGTTCGCGATGATTCGGATTCCGGGCGGATCACCGAATCCGGATGCTGCTCTGCTGCCGCTGTTGTCTACGACGATCGTTTCGAAGCTGTCGAACGTCTGTTGCGTGAGAGCTTCCAGGCAGTGCCTGAGGTTTTCTCCGGCATGCAGGGTGGGCACGATGACCGAGGCGCGCGGCGGCTGCAAAGTAGGATCTTAGCATCTTGTCGCCTAGGACCAGACAGCGCAGCGGTTCACGCCGCCATGTGCCGTAGAGCAGATCGCCACAGGTGGCACAAATCGGTGGTTGGTTTCGATTAGGCGCTCCCAAGGTGGTGAAACCTAAGGGCCTGCCGCTGGAGTCTCGTCGCTTCTACACCTGGTAAAAGCGGCTATCATATACCAGCCGGCCGAGCCTCCCCCTCAAAAGCGACAGCGGCTAGTTTGTGCGCGCCGGGGCTTCCGACCGAAATGCCAACCTCTCTACGAATTGGTGTCAACGCCCTCTACCTAATTCCCGGAGGCGTTGGGGGAACGGAGATTTACCTTCGTAATCTCCTCGAAGCGTTGGCTCAAATCGACGAGCGGAATCGCTACTTCGTGTTCACATCCAGCGAAGCGGGTGGCGAAATCTGTCCCGCGGCGCAGAACTTCGAGGCAGTTGTGAGTCGAACTCCAGCCCGCTTTCGTCCCGCGCGGTTGATTTGGGAGCAGACGGGCCTGCCCATTCAGACCGCTAAGCACCGGCTCGATGTGTTGTTTTCGCCAGGGTTTACTTCCCCGCTTGTCGCGCGCGGCAAAAAAATTACCGTGATTCACGATCTGCAGCATAAGAGACAGCCCAAGAACTTCGGTCTTTTGGAGCGAGCGGCTTGGAACTATTCAGTTTGGCAGTCGGTGAAGTCATCGCATCTACTTTTGACGCCATCGGAAACTTCGCGGAGCGATGTGCTCGCGGTCTACGGCGTGCGCGACGACAAAGTGCGGGCCGTGTTGCACGGCGTGGAACCCCGCTTCTTCCACCTTGGCGACAACCCCGCCTACGGTGCTCGAGTGCTCCGGGAGGCGGGCGTGCCGGAGTGTGTGTACCTATTGGCGGTTTCGACGATTCATCCTCACAAGAACTTTGTACGTCTTCTTGAAGCGTACGGGCAGCTTGCCGCCGAAGGCTGGCAAGAGCATCTGGTCGTGGCCGGGCTGCCCGGCAAGTCCTGGAAGGCTGTTCACCGGCTCCTGAAGGGAAAGGACTGGGCTTCCCGCGTACACCTGGTTGGCTGGCAACGCCGCGAGGTCATCCTGTCGCTGTTCAACAATGCGGAGGCATTAGTCTTCCCGTCTACGTTCGAGGGCTTTGGAATGCCGGTGCTCGAGGCCATGGCGTCGGGCCTTCCGGTGGTCTGTTCAGACATACCTGTGCTGCGGGAAATCGCCAACGGGGCGGCCCAGTTCTTCAATCCCACCTCGAGCTCAGCAATCGCCGAAGGGCTGCACTCGGCCTTGCGCGATCCGACGTACCGAGCCGAGCTGATCAAGCGAGGCCGGCAAAGGGCGGCCGACTTCAGTTGGCGAAGAGCTGCTGAGCAGACACTGTCAGCGTTTTAGAAGTGGCGTAGGTGTGGCGGAGAGTGGTGGATTGAGTCCCACAAGGAAGGAAACGCAAAATCGAAACGACGGCTGAGGGGTGTGTGGGAACGGTTTGTTACCCGAGTCGGAGCTTCACATTGGCCAGTTCTTTCACGATAATTGGTGGTATCCATGGGGTGATTATGCGAGTAAGGCATTCAACATTGGGACGAATCTTTACCTATGGGCTTCGACCGACGGCCTCCGCCATCCTTGTTGTGTCGATCTCGTTGGCCGAAGAGCGGCCTTCAGCTTGGCCTCAATGCTCCCTCCATAGCCCCCGTAACACGTTCAAAGCAAACCAGTGGTATGCCACTCTAATACGGTCGTAAGTAGAAAATCCCGTTGTGCATAGTGCCCCCTTACAGTACAATTACGTAGTTACCCCCAATCGTGTGGCTGAGCCTGCCTGCGCTGAGCAACTATTGAGTCCCGCCTAGTCCCGCCTAATACCCCGTCAATCGAAGCAAAGAGAAGACTGCTTCCAGAAGGCAGTAATCAAGCGCGGTTTGCGGCGCATGCGGCGCAGTGCTTTGCGGGCCCGCTCGCTCAGCTCCCCGTAGTCTTTCGGGCAGACGTTCGGCAACTCGTGCTGCTTCCAGTAAGCGCAGATGTACTCCACCGGGTTCAGCTCCGGCGCATAGGGCGGGAGGTACTCGGTTTCGATGTGGCCCTCGGAGAGCTCGATGAACTCCCGCACCAGGCGGCTGCGATGCGCCGGCAGTCGATCCCAGAGGATCAGCAGCGGCCGGTCGATGTGGCGCAGCAGCGCTTTGAGAAAGTGGATCACCTCCTGTTCGCCGATGGCGCCGGGATAGAGCCGGAAGTAGAAGTTGCGCAGCGTCAGCCCCGCCGACACCGAAAGCTTCTCCCAGTTGAAGTTAAACTGCAGCACGGCCGTCTGACCCCGCGGTGCCCAGGTACGGCAACGGTGCGGCTTCTCGCTCAATCCACTTTCGTCGATGAAGATGAGCGTGCGGCCTTCGGTTTGGGCTTTTTTTTAATACGCCGCCAGGTCTTGCGCTTCCAGGTGCGGATCGCCTCTTCGTTGCGCTCGCGCGCCTTTCCGACGGGACGTTGCGGGCTCCAGTTGAGGGCTTGCAGGATCTTCCAGACGTGGCCTTCGTGGTAGTTGACGCCGAACTCATCGGCGACCAGACGAGCTACCCGCGGGCAGGTCCACAGGGGCGTTCGGAAACCGTGGGCTTCGGGGCCTTCCAACAACAGCGACGTCAGGCGTTCGCGTTGTGCGGCGTCTAGCAGCGGCTTGCGTCCGGCGCGCCCGGCTCGACGCAGCCCGGCCGGACCATGCTCGAGGTATTGCCGCCGCCACTCACTGACGGTTTGCCGAGCGACTTTCAGCCGTCTCGGACTGATTGTGGCCTTGGTCAAGCAGCCGCATCGCTTCGAAACGGCGCTTCTCCAGCGCCTTGAAATCCCGCTTCACGCCTTTCGGGTTGCCCATACATCTATAGATGCTCCCAGGAACCAAAAGGTGTCAGAATATTATGCGGGATTCAGTAGAACGCATGCCAAGGAAGCGGTTGGACTATCCACTTTCAAGCTTAAAAGGAGAAAACTATATGCATGGAATCACTTTTTTGAACGGAGAAGTCCGATGTCCGCCCTCGGCGACTCGATCCGCGCACGCCGTAGGCGAACGTTTTGCCGACAAGCGACTGCGCTGGGAGGACAATCCGAACCTTCTCGCCGGGACCAAATGGCTCTAAGGCGGCGTCCTCCAAGGAAGCAACCCGTGTACTGTTGCGCTCGAAGTGTCCTCGTGGTGGGACTTGGCTCGGTCTGCCGATCTCTAGCCTGTGAACGGCGAACTCCGACAGGTTGCGTAGCGGCATCCCTTCGGTCGTCAGGGCCGGCCAAGTCCATTCGAGCACGATCCCTTCCGGCGTCTGGCGGGCACTAAGATCGTCGCTCCGCTCAGGGATGTTCAGCAGCGGAGGCAGCGGAGGGCCAACCGAGCCGCAGCCAAGTAGGAACAGGGCGCATGTCAGCAGGTGAGCAGCCGGGCCGTTAAGCCCCGAAGAGCTCGCTCTTGTGTCTTTCGCTTTGGTAGCGTCCAAAGAAGATGCGAGCGGCCCGAGGGTTAAGAAGCGATCTGGGTCCACGGTTCGCCTAGCCCCAATACTCGTCAGATAGGACAAGCGATCCCGGGAAGCGCAGCAGGATAGTAGCCCGGGCTGGAGCTGTAGGGCAGACCCTGTATCTTGACAAGTATTTTCCTGCGCCCCTCCGGGGCTTGTTCGCTCGTGCATACCGAACCCACCGTTTCGCCTAGCGGCTCCACGGTGGGCTACTATCCTACGCCCCCTTCGGGGGCTGAAGCACGCTAAGTGACGAGTATTGCTCCTAGAGTGCTGCTGAGAAACGCGGTGGGAGAGGCATTCTTGCCTGCCCAGCTTGACGGTTGCGATGAGATCTCGAGAGCCAACGACGGTCAGATGCTCGGTACCGAGGCGGACCGAGTTTTCAGCAACCTGCTAAAGAATGTATCTGCTGAGATCCTGGTCCTTGATGATATCCGCCAGCCGGTCGCTGACGTAGGCGGCGTCAATCTTTACGTTCTTCTTCTTGAGATCGGGCCCTTCGAAGGAGATTTCGTCCAGCAGTTTTTCCATGATGGTGTGTAGCCGCCGGGCCCCGATATTCTCGGTTCCCTCGTTCACGCGCGAGGCGGACAAAGCAATTTCGGCAATGGCGTCATCGGTGAAGCGAAGCTTGATGCCTTCGGTCGCCATCAGGGCTGTGTACTGCTTGATCAACGCGTTCTTCGGCTCGGTCAGGATCCGAATGAAGTCCTCCGTGGTCAGAGATTTCAACTCCACACGGATCGGGAAGCGCCCCTGCAGTTCGGGGATCAAGTCACTCGGCTTGGAAACGTGAAACGCGCCGGCGCCAATAAAGAGGATGTGATCGGTGCGCACCATGCCGTGGCGGGTGTTGACCGTCGTGCCTTCGACGATCGGCAGGATGTCCCGCTGCACGCCCTCGCGGCTGACGTCGGGTCCGCGTCCGGCTTCGCGTCCGGCGATCTTATCCATTTCGTCGAGGAAGATGATGCTCGACTGCTCGACGCGCTCAAGCGCCTGGCGGGTCACCTGGTCCATGTCGATGAGTTTCTGCTCTTCCTCTTGGATGAGATAGTCCAACCCTTCGGCTACGTGCATCTTGCGGCGACGGGTTTTGCCTCCGAACAAGCCCGGCAGCATGTCGCGGAGGTTGATGTCCATCTCTTCGGTGCCGGTGCTGGTGACGATTTCAACCGGTAGGTTCTTTTCGCGCACATCGATTTCCACCATGCGCTCATCGAGGAGGCCTTCCCGCAAACTCGCTCGCAGCTTCTCGCGGGTCTTTTCGACGCTCTCGTCGCCTTCTTCTTGAGGGGGCATGAGGAGATCGAGCATCCGCTCCTCGACGTTGGTTTCTGCCCGCTCGGCGACGGTTTCGAGCTTCTCCTCACGAACCATTTCGATGGAGACATCCACCAAGTCCCGGATCATGGAATCGACGTCGCGTCCGACGTAGCCGACCTCGGTGAATTTCGTGGCCTCGACTTTGAGGAAGGGGGAGTTCGCCAGTCTTGCCAGCCGACGTGCCACCTCGGTTTTCCCCACCCCGGTAGGACCGATCAGCAGGATGTTTTTCGGCATCACCTCTTCGGCCATCTCGGGCTCGAGCTTGCGGCGCCGAATGCGGTTGCGAAGGGCGACGGCCACGGCACGCTTGGCGTCCTTCTGCCCCACGACGTACTTGTCGAGCTCGCCTACGATCTCGCGCGGCGTGAGCTCGTCAAGAGCCGGCGTGTCGGTGGCTGTTTGCCCAGGCAGGTAAATCACCATCGGGGGAATTACCCCAATTCCTCGAAAGAGACGCTTTCGTTGGTGTAGACGCAAATCTTGGCGGCAACCGTCATGGCTTCTTCGGCGATTTGTCGGGCGTCCAGCTGCGTGTGGTGCATCAAAGCGGTTGCAGCGGCTACGGCATAGGGGCCGCCCGAGCCGACGCCGGCCACCTGGTCATCGGGTTCGATGACGTCACCGTTTCCACTTATCAGTAAAGTATCGTTGGTATCGGCCACTAGCAGGAGCGCCTCGAGGTGGCGAAGCATCTTGTCCGTACGCCAGTCACGGGCCAACTCGACCGCCGAACGGCTTAGCTTCCCCTGATGCTGCTGCAACTTATCTTCAAAGCGGGCAAACAAGGACAGCGCGTCCGCCGTCGATCCGGCGAACCCAGCCAGGATCTTGTCGTCAAAAAGACGGCGCACCTTGCGGGCCGAGCTCTTCAGGATCTCCGATCCCATCGTGACCTGGCCATCGCCCGCCAGCACGACCTTGCTGTCGCGCCGGACGCAAAGTACCGTTGTGGACCGAATTAAGCGTTGCCGTGGCATCCGATTCGAGACACTCCATTATACTGGAGCGCATTTGAAGCGCCGGGAGACGCGATGCCGAGGCGCACGCCGTGGGGTCTGTGAAAAAACCGGGTACAGTCCCCGCGCCTCTCGCAAGTCAATTGATAGAGTGCTCCGTCCGTGCATGGCGCCCAGGACAGTCCCCGGTTTTCCACAGACCCCCTTAAGCAGCGGGATCAGTAACAGATGAGCAAGAGGAGCCGCATCCGACAGGCTGCCATCACCGTCGCTATGCCGCGGCGCCCATGAGACAGCCGGCAAACTCGGCGAGTTGAGATCGGTGCAGGCTCGGGTCAACCGCCCCGCGGGGTCCCGACACGAAGGGTGTTCCACTCAACGTGGCGCGTGGCGTACATGATCGCAGCCAGGATCCCGAACAACCCTAGCGCGCCGATCAACAGAGCATAGTCCTGAATCTGTAGCAGCACGTACAGGCAGAGGTACAAGCCCGCCAGAACTGCCCCAACTAGAATCGCACGGCCTCGGGACTTCAGTACCGCCAGGCCGTACGACACCACAAGGACAACAACGGCCGCCGCCGCAATAGTGTAGGCAACAAGGAAGCCCAGGTGTTCGGCCAGCGAAAGCTCAAGTAGGTAAAAAATACACATCGCCGCGCCAATCAGGCCGTATTGAATTACGTGCAAACGCAGCCCGCCCAGAACTTCGAACAACCAAATGACCGCAAACGTCAGACCGAGGAAAAGCAGCTGGTACTTGAGACTTCGTTCGGTCTGGCGGTATGCATCTACCGGAGATAAAAGGTCGAGACCGAACTGTGAAGCTGGAATTTCCGTTTTGGCCATCCCGCGATGGTCAGGATACTCCGATCCGCGGCTCGGGTGCAAGGTCTTCGTCTTCCTCTCACGATCGATGCTCCGTTCGCTCCCGTTTGGGTCGCTGAATGCCGCTCGATCGCCGCGTTCCAGCTCGCTGGAGGGCTTTTCGCCGACACGGCTCCGAGTAGTTCCCTCTTCAGCAACCCAGCGTCTCTTCTCCGTCGCAGCCGTCGCCCGTTACCCGCCTGGCACAGGCAGCGCCCAGATCCGCCCCAGCATCTCAGCGAACAGCTTGCGGTTGAGATGCCCCTCGGCCAACAGCAGCCAGTAATAGCGGGCATGCTTGACCAGCCGCCCTCCGGTTTTCATCAACCGATGCTGCAAGCTCGTCAGCGACCAGTTCTTGATCCTCTGCGCCAGCCCCAGCCGCCGCCACAGGTTCCCCAGGTTGTAGGCCAACACGCTCAACTGCAAACGCACCTCGTTTGCCCGGAAACGATGACAGGACAGCCGTGTCCAGTGGGTTGCCTGCTTGCCTTCCTTGATCCATTGCTCGGCCGTGCCGCGCTTGTTGTAGAAGCGCACCAGCGACCGACTGGGCAAGCTCATGCTCGTGACGATGAACCCGACGCGAGGAAACAACTCGCCTTGGTGGTGCTCAACCTTGGCCACAACCCGCCGAGGCTTCGACCAACTCGCGGCCTGATAGCGGAAGCTCTTGTAGCGCACTAGTGGCTTCAGGCTCGGCCTGCCCGGCGGACGGAACAGAATCTCTTCGATCTCCAACTCCAGGTTCTTGTTTGCTGGGATGCGAATGACGTAGTCCACTCCGCGATCCTCCAACGCCTCGTAGATCTCCGGCTTGGCGAAGGCGGCGTCGGCGCGGAACGTCACTTGCTTGCCTTCTCCCTGTTGGCGCTCGATCTCGGGCAGCAGCAGTTCGTCCCAGTCCTCGGCGCTGGACACGTTACCCGCTCGCAGCTTCGCCGCCAGACAATCACCGTGCTGGTTGAACAGCAACAGCGGGTGGTAGCAGGTGGACTCGAAATGGCCGTTGTAAGCGCTGCCTTCCTGCTGACCGTGGACCGGGCTTTCCGTGGAGTCCATATCGAGCACGACACGCTCGGACTCGTCCTGCGCTTGGGCTTGAGCGACCAACTCGCGGTTCACCGCCATCAGCCCAAGCAGGTTCTCTTCACTGGCCAGCAGCTCTGCCTCAAAGCTTTGTAGACGCGACGTAAGCGCCCCGCCGCGATCCCAGTTCTTCTTCGAGCCGATCAGACGAAAAGTCGGGTCAGCCGAGACACGGGCAGCATCGTTGAGATCCTCGTAGCCGGCGAGGCGGCTGTAGACCGATTGCCGCACCAGGTCGGCCAGTGGGAACTTCTTGTTTGTGCCTTGCCGCGAATCCGTCAGATGCTCGTCGATCAGCTTGCCCAGTCCGAGCCGCTCGTCCAGTTCCCGAATGAGAATCAGGCCACCATCCGAGGTGACGCGCGATCCTTGGAAATCGACTTTCAGAAATCCGTTGAAGGTGAGCTGAAACGGCTTGTTTTCTTTTTCACCCATTGGGTGTTGGCCTCCGTGCGTCCTGACAGGGCTTGAACCCCTATAAATAAAGACGCTGAAGGCCGCTGCAAGGTCGGGATGCCGAAATCAAATTGGAAATGCGGGTTGAATCGCTGGGCGCTAGCTATCGCGCCCCTGGCGGGGTTTGCTCTCCTCGCCTCCCCGGCACATGCTGGGATAGCAGTAGAGAAGGTAGTCACGGAAATAAGGTGGGGGGGGGGAACCCCATGTACCTGGAATTTCCGTTTTGGCCATCCCGCGATGGTCAGGATACTCCGATCCGCGGCTCGGGTGCAAGGTCTTCGTCTTCCTCTCACGATCGATGCTCCGTTCGCTCCCGTTTGGGTCGCTGAATGCCGCTCGATCGCCGCGTTCCAGCTCGCTGGAGGGCTTTTCGCCGACACGGCTCCGAGTAGTTCCCTCTTCAGCAACCCAGCGTCTCTTCTCCGTCGCAGCCGTCGCCCGTTACCCGCCTGGCACAGGCAGCGCCCAGATCCGCCCCAGCATCTCAGCGAACAGCTTGCGGTTGAGATGCCCCTCGGCCAACAGCAGCCAGTAATAGCGGGCATGCTTGACCAGCCGCCCTCCGGTTTTCATCAACCGATGCTGCAAGCTCGTCAGCGACCAGTTCTTGATCCTCTGCGCCAGCCCCAGCCGCCGCCACAGGTTCCCCAGGTTGTAGGCCAACACGCTCAACTGCAAACGCACCTCGTTTGCCCGGAAACGATGACAGGACAGCCGTGTCCAGTGGGTTGCCTGCTTGCCTTCCTTGATCCATTGCTCGGCCGTGCCGCGCTTGTTGTAGAAGCGCACCAGCGACCGACTGGGCAAGCTCATGCTCGTGACGATGAACCCGACGCGAGGAAACAACTCGCCTTGGTGGTGCTCAACCTTGGCCACAACCCGCCGAGGCTTCGACCAACTCGCGGCCTGATAGCGGAAGCTCTTGTAGCGCACTAGTGGCTTCAGGCTCGGCCTGCCCGGCGGACGGAACAGAATCTCTTCGATCTCCAACTCCAGGTTCTTGTTTGCTGGGATGCGAATGACGTAGTCCACTCCGCGATCCTCCAACGCCTCGTAGATCTCCGGCTTGGCGAAGGCGGCGTCGGCGCGGAACGTCACTTGCTTGCCTTCTCCCTGTTGGCGCTCGATCTCGGGCAGCAGCAGTTCGTCCCAGTCCTCGGCGCTGGACACGTTACCCGCTCGCAGCTTCGCCGCCAGACAATCACCGTGCTGGTTGAACAGCAACAGCGGGTGGTAGCAGGTGGACTCGAAATGGCCGTTGTAAGCGCTGCCTTCCTGCTGACCGTGGACCGGGCTTTCCGTGGAGTCCATATCGAGCACGACACGCTCGGACTCGTCCTGCGCTTGGGCTTGAGCGACCAACTCGCGGTTCACCGCCATCAGCCCAAGCAGGTTCTCTTCACTGGCCAGCAGCTCTGCCTCAAAGCTTTGTAGACGCGACGTAAGCGCCCCGCCGCGATCCCAGTTCTTCTTCGAGCCGATCAGACGAAAAGTCGGGTCAGCCGAGACACGGGCAGCATCGTTGAGATCCTCGTAGCCGGCGAGGCGGCTGTAGACCGATTGCCGCACCAGGTCGGCCAGTGGGAACTTCTTGTTTGTGCCTTGCCGCGAATCCGTCAGATGCTCGTCGATCAGCTTGCCCAGTCCGAGCCGCTCGTCCAGTTCCCGAATGAGAATCAGGCCACCATCCGAGGTGACGCGCGATCCTTGGAAATCGACTTTGAGAAATCCGTTGAAGGTGAGCTGAAACGGCTTGTTTTCTTTTTCACCCATTGGGTGTTGGCCTCCGTGCGTCCTGACAGGGCTTGAACCCCTATAAATAAAGACGCTGAAGGCCGCTGCAAGGTCGGGATGCCGAAATCAAATTGGAAATGCGGGCCTAAGGGTTCTGCGAGCGTTAGCGCTTGGGAGCCTTCTGTGTAGAAGGATCTTCGAAAAGGAGGGATTACATTGACACGTCTTGAGCCCGCTCGACTCCTGACGACGCCAGCGTGTTATCCGACGCGCTCGCTTGAGGTGTACCCCGCGCCGCGATCCCCACGCCAACGCAACCGCAGAACGCACCACGAGGCACTTCCCAGCGGCATTTGGTCTCTCAACAACGCTGCGCTTCGTTCCCATCGGCACATTCGCCCAGGGAAAACACCTCACCCGAGGCCGCGTAACTCGATTCAAAACCCATAGCTGCCGCGTCCGCCGCAAGCGCGAGCGGCTCCCTTCAAACGGCCTTATCCAAAGTAACCCGGCGATCCTCATTTCACCCCACTCTGGCTTCTCAGCGCCGGGTTACTCCAGATAAGGTTCTAACGTTAGGGTGGATCTATATTTACTTCGAAGCACTGGCGGATGGGCAAGGCTCGTTCTGTACCGTCCTCGTACACAAGAACGGCTTCGGCGAGAAGCTGTCCGAGTTTCTTGAGTTCGTCGTTTGTTTCGGCTCCTTGCGGGAAATACGGCTGGCTAATGTTGTCGTGAACCGGCGTGGGGATCCAGTCGCAAAATGCATATAATAGTCAAGAGTCTCGCAGACTTCGGAAAGGAAGGTTAGATGATGAACCCTTCCAACAAACCAGCCTATCGTCCAACTCTCTCGCGTCGGGAGCTTCTCGTTAAGACCGGGCTCGGATTCGGAAGCGTGGCACTTGCAGGGATTCTCCATACAGAATCCTTGCTTGGAGCAGTGCCGGAAGTCTCCTACCAAGACCTCAGGCCAAGGCCAGGACACTTCCCCGGAACGGCCAAGGCGGTGATTCACTTAATGCAGAGCGGGGGCCCGAGCCAGGCGGACCTTTTCGACCCCAAGCCCGAGCTTCAAAAGCGGGGCGGCCAAGCGCATCCGGATGGCGTTGAGATCCACCAACCAAACAACAAGAATGTGCTCTTCCCCAGCCCGTTTGAATTCTCCAAGCATGGGGAGAGCGGTATGGATTTCTCCGCCATGCTGCCCAACCTGGCGACGCTGGCTGACGACCTGTGCATGGTCCGCTCGATGTACTCAGAGCACAACAACCACCCGGAGGGGACCAACCTGCTTTACTCGTGCCGGATCTTTCCGGGCCGGCCGGTGATGGGCGCCTGGATCAGTTATGCTCTCGGCACGGAGAACCAGAATCTGCCTGCCTACGTGGTGCTGCGGGCCCCAGAAGGTTACCCCGACGGCGGCAAGCAGGGATGGAGGAGCGGCTGGCTGCCCGCGTTGTTCCAGGGCGTGGAGTTCAGCTCTTCGGGCGCGCCTGTCCGCAACCTGGACCGGGACGAACCGCTGCCTCCAGGCGTGCAGCAGAGGAGCCTGCAGTTTCTGAACAAGATCAACGCCCTGCACCAGCGGGACCACCCGAGGGAGTCGGAATTGGAGGCGCGCATTCGTAACTACGAGTTAGCCGCCCGGATGCAGTTGGCCGCCGCCGAGGCGCTCGATATCTCCAAGGAATCGGAAACCACCAGGAAGATGTACGGGCTGGACAATCCGGTGACCGCCGACCTTGGGACGCGCTGTCTGATGGCTCGAAGGCTGGTCGAAGCCGGCGTGCGCTTCGTGCAGATCTTCCCCGAGAAGGGCATGCCGTGGGACCACCACAAGCAGCTAAAGAAGGAAATGATCCGCATCTGCGCCAAGACGGACCAACCGGCGATGGCGCTGATCAAAGACCTGAAGAGCCGGGGCTTGTTGGACACGACGATTGTGATGTGGTGCGGGGAGTTTGGGCGGTTGCCGACGACACAGAACTCAGACGGTCGAGACCACAATCGTAACGCCTTCACACTGTTGCTGACTGGTGGCGGATTCAAGAAGGGCCTGATTTATGGGGCCACCGACGAGTTCGGCTACAAGGCGGTGGCGAACCGGGTCAGTGTCCCGAGCCTGCATGCCACCATCCTACACGCGCTGGGCATCGATCACGAGCGGCTCACCTACCGACATGGCGGCCGTATTGAAACCCCCACAGACGTGAGCGTCACGGGGGCCAAGATGGTCGGTGACATCCTGATGAAACCGCCCCAAGCGTAAGGCGGGACCGGAATGCTGAGCGAGATTCCAGCGAAGATGCGTTTCCGCATCCGTAAAGGACTGCGCTCCCTGCTTGCGGCGCTTGTGGGAGTTGGCTGCGCCGCGGCGCAGGAACCGCAATTTGAGCGGGGTGTCAAGCCGATCTTCCAGGCCAACTGTTTTAGCTGCCACGGAGGAACAGCGATGATCGGCCTGGACCTCCGCACGGCAGCTTCCGTACTCCAGGGTAGCCATCAGGGCCCGGTTGTCGTCCCCGGGTCGCCACAGAAGAGCCTGCTTTACCAGAAGGTGGCCAGCCGGGCCATGCCACCTCCGGCGTTTGCGCTAAAGCTCACTGATGAGGAGATCGAGACAATCCGAAAATGGATCGAGGCTGGTGTGCCTTCCGAGGAGGGTGACGCTAACCAGAAGAAGCTGCAAGCCGAGCAGATTCGCTTTGAGAGGGAGATCCTGCCGATCCTCCGCCCCCGCTGTTTTGCTTGCCACGGGATCGACAACCCAATGGCGGGCCTTGACCTGCGGACGGTGGAATCGGTGCTCAAGGGGAGCGCCAATGGTCCCGTGATCTCGGAAGGCGGTTCGGACAAGAGCATCCTGGTGCGGATGATCTCGACGAAGAGCATGCCGCCTCCTGGCACGGCTGAGCCCCTCGGCGAGCCAGAGCTGGAAAAGTTGCGTCAATGGGTGGATACCTTGCAAGTGAGCCCGCGGATGCTGGGGGTCAATGAAAGAGCGACCTTCACGAAGGTTGAAGCTCGCGAGGTCACGGCGAAAGACCGGGAATTGTGGGCGTTTCGCAAGCCAGTCAAGCCGGCAGTTCCCGAGGTCAAGAACCAGAAACGAGTGCGGACCCCAATTGACGCGTTTGTGTTGGCCGAGCTGGAAGCGAAGGGTTTGACGTTTTCTGCCGTCGCACCCGAGTTGGTATTGATGCGGAGGGCGTATTTTGACTTGGTCGGACTGCCTCCGGCCCCGCAAGAGATTGCGGCATTCCAGGGTGGCAGCAAGCCAGGGGCTTACGGAAGGTTGATCGACGATCTGCTCGCATCACCCCACTATGGCGAGCGTTGGGCGCGCCACTGGTTGGACCTGGCTGGCTACACAGATGTCCAGCTTTTCGACAACAATCCGGCCGGTACACGCCTGTTCGACGGGATCTGGCGCTATCGGGATTACGTCGTTCGGTCGCTCAACGCCGGCAAGCCGTACGACCGCTTCCTCATGGAGCAGATCGCTGGAGACGAGCTAGTAGACTGGCGTTCAGCCAAGAAATACACTCCGGAAATCCTAGACTCTCTCGTCGCAACCGGCTTTCTGCGGAGCGTGTACGACCGCACGGACCAGGACGTCGTCAACCTGCCGGGCGAGCGTTACGACGTGCTGTTCCACCTTCTGGATAAGTTCGGAACCGGCGTCATGGGGCTTACGCTGAACTGCGCCCGCTGCCACAGCCACAGATTCGACCCGATTCCGCAGCGAGATTACTACCGGTTCCTTTCGATCTTCGCGACGGCCTACAACCCGGCGAAGTGGCTCCAGCCAAAGAACCGGCATCTGCCAAACGTCCCGAAGCTCGAGCTGGAGGTGATCAAGAAGCACAACGCGGGGATTGATCAACGGGCAAGAGCGCCCAAGCAGAAGCTGGAGCGGCTGCGTCGGCCATACAAAGAGCGTCTGCTGGAAGTCAAACTGGAGAAGCTTCCGGCCGAAATTCGGGCGGAAGCAAAGGAGGCATTGGCCACTCCGGAGGACAAAAGGGATGCGGTGCAGAAGTTCCTGGTGATGAAATTCCAGAAGAGGCTGGAGGTCAAGCCCGAGGAGGTGACAGGGGCCTTGAGTCCCGAGGACAAGGCAATCGCTACAAAGCTGGAGGAGCGGATCCAGCTCCTTGAGAGCTACCGCCGCCGGACGGAGAAGATTCAGGCCCTCTGGGACGTTGGCCCCGCTCCCAAGATGCGGCTGTTGCAGCGCGGGGAGGTGGAAGCGCCAGGTCCTCCCGTGCAACCTGGCTTTCTCACAATCTTGTCCCCGCCGGGCAAGTCCGATTTGGTGAAGCCGCCCAACTTGAAGGGTGAGTCCAGTGGGTATCGTCTCGCCCTGGCGCGCTGGCTGACCAGCCGCGACCACCCGCTCACGGCACGGGTGATTGTAAACCGGGTTTGGCAACAGCATTTCGGAAGAGGGATCGTGGAGACACCCGACAATTTTGGCCGCAACGGTTCTCCTCCCACACACCCAGAGCTTCTGGATTGGCTCGCTGTCGACTTCATGGAGCACGGATGGAGCCTTAAGCGTCTTCACAAGTTGATCATGACCTCCACGGTGTACCGGCAGGCGTCACGCCAGCCCGCCGGGGGGGAGCAGTCGGCGGCGCTGTCCGTGGACCCGGAAAACAAGCTTCTCTGGCGGATGAATCTTAGGCGCCTCGAGGCAGAGGCTATCCGCGATGCTGTGCTGGCGGCGTCAGGAAAGCTGGACCGTACAATGGGGGGAGCCCCCATCTTCGCGGCAGCCATTGCTGACGGGTTGTCCAAGCTGGAGGACGCATTCAAGAAGAGCTTGCCCATCCCTACTGGAGGTGAATGGCGCCGAAGCCTGTATCTGTTTGCCAGACGCAACTATCCACACACCTTTCTTGAGGTGTTTGATTCGCCGATCATGCAGACCAATTGCACGCGGCGGGTCAACTCGGTCTCTCCGCTTCAATCCCTCACCTTGCTGAATGACGACTTCATGGTCGAGAGCGCAGGTTATCTGGCTGACCAGGTGTCCGGTGTGGCGCGCGAAGGAAAGGCCGCTCAGTTGATCGAGGCCGCCTATCTGCTCACGCTGTCGCGCCCGCCAACGGTCGCAGAGAAAGAGCTGGCGAAGGCCCTTTTGCAGGATCAAGAAGAATTGCACCGTAGGGCGAACATGGCTCCGGATAAAGCCGCCAAAGCTGCGCTTGCCAACCTGTGCCACATGCTTCTAGCTAGCAACGAGTTTCTGTATATCGAGTGAAGCTCACCTGACGACCAAGCTGCTGAGAGGGCCTTTGCTGGAGGTGAGGGGTGGCGGATACTTGTTGCCCTTGTTTGACCCATGCAAGTTTCAAATTGCGGGCTATTGGCTCGGTGGGAAGCTCGATCAGACGGGATAGATCAAACGTTTCATCGAAAGCCCTTCAGTTGGCGAGTCCTGCGGATTTCAAATACTCGAGATTGGCGCGCGCGTCATCGCGCGGCAGCGTGGCTCCTGCCGGATCGCAATACTGCTCGACCGTGGCCCAGCCCGAGAAGCCGGCATGGATCAGCGCGGCCTTCAGCGCGGCGAAATCCACCGCGCCCTTGCCCAGATTGCAGAACACACTCTGACCGCAGGCGTCATAAAAGCCGATCCGATTGGCCGCGACATGCGCCCGTATCGCGGGGTCGACGTCCTTGAAATGCAGATATTCAACTCTACACCCCGCTGTTCGGATGGACGACGAAGACCAGCCCAGGCGCCATGGCCCACGAGTACATCGAGTCTACCAGGGTGCCACACCTGCTGGGGCATGATCGAGATTCAGGCTAAATATGCCAAGGAATGTGTCCACAGTAGGCACCGGAACAGTTCTACAGCCCGGACTATGTAGTGGAGGGATATTTGAGAGTTGGAGAAAATCAGTACGCATTTACCCTACGCACGAATAGTAACAAGCGAATCCAGTTCGACATTCTGACTGGCCGGCGGATACAGGCTCAATAACAGGGGGCATCTAACAACGCGTTGGCCCCGGATGGTATCGACAGAGCAGCCGTTTCTCTGCAATCGCTAGGTTCACGCGTTTCGACGAGCCCAGCGGTCACGTCCTACTCAATGGGGAAAATACAAAGTGATGAAGTGTTTGAAGCAGTATTTCTGGGCGATTGTCCGCCGGCTGCCGCCCGCGGCTCTGTCGTTCGTCGCTCGGAAGTCCGCAAGAGCGTTGCGGTGAGAACCCAGCGGACGCCAGGTTGAGAGCTTATCCTTACACCGGCCGGTCTCCGGCGGCCGTCGTGCGGTGCATCAACCGGGGCAGCGTGTCGTCGTAGTCGTAAACGGCGTAGTGCATCGTGCAGCGGTTGTCCCAGATCACCACATCACCGGGCTGCCAGCGATGGTGGTAGAGATTCTCCTCGCGCGTTGCGAGCGCATTCAACGACGCCAGCAATGGGATGCTCTTCTCCTCTTCGATTCCGATCATGCACGAAGTGAAATAAGGGTTGACGTAAAGCGCGCGCCGCCCTGTCTCGGGATGGGTCCGAACGACAGGATGCTCGACCGGCGGCGGAATGCGTCGAATCTGCCGCCCGTCTGTAACGGGCGATTCCTCGTTTCGCCGCGCCAGCCTGGCAGCACTATGCTCGGCTCGCATCGTCAACAGCGACTGCTTACGTGCGTCGGGCAGACTCTCGTAGGCCGCGTACATGTTGGCGAACAAAGTATCACCCTTCCCCTCCAGCGCGACGACAGCGTGCAGCACCGAGAGTTGGGGCGGTTTCTCGCTGAAAGAGATGTCGGAGTGCCAGAAGTCGTTTCTCGCGCTCGGCTTCCCCGGAAGGTTCTCTAGCACAAACACGCCAGGATGATCCTCGTGGCCCCGTCGCGACCGCAGCGGATGAGGTTCCACCGCGCCGAAGCGTTCGGTGAAAGCCACTTGCGCTCTCGGCGGAACGCTCTGCTTTCGAAAAACCAAGACCAGGTTATCGAGAAACGCTTGGCGAATCTCCCGAAACTCTGCGTCGCTCACCGGACTCGATAAGTCGACTTCGCCGATTTCAGCGCCAAGGGCAGGACTCAGGGGCGTGATGGTCATCTCTAAACCAGAATTTCCGAGTGCGCCTTGCCGGCGCAGTTTGCCAGTGGGGGAAGGACCCACCCATGTAGTTGTCGGTAAACATGGTAGCTAACGAGCGGCCCGGTCGGGTAACGGACCGGGTCGAAGCCTCGTGACAAAGTCCACCGTAGGGCGGGCGAGCAACCCTGCAGGCCGTAACGCGAGTGAAGCTTGAGCAGGCCTCGA
The DNA here is from genome assembly GCA_965248205.1 of Bryobacterales bacterium. Classification (GTDB taxonomy): domain Bacteria; phylum Acidobacteriota; class Terriglobia; order Bryobacterales; family UBA6623. The sequence goes on along the minus strand of CBDFIS010000006.1, from coordinate 1,552,442 downwards.
AAGCGAAGTCGTGGACGCCGACCCGCCTTGGAAACGGGGAAGGCAACACGAGCCGGGAAGCCACCGACACGAGCACCGGTTCGGTCCACCGGGGTAAGGAGCACGGCATGTTGGGAAGGCAGACCGCGTTAGAGAGGGAGACCCAGTGTCGGTGGAGCTTGGTACCAACGCCATCGGAAGGGATGGCGGCCGGCACTGGGAGTCGGACAGGGCCATAAGAGCGTTGAAGCCGGGTAATGCCGGCCGAGCGAAGGGCCCTGACTTCCGGCGCGCTGTCGAAGAAGCTGCGGAGGGGGACATTGGCGAAAGCCTGGTAAGCCCCATGTGGATCCGAAGGTTTCCAAGGCAGCTCTGTCGCCGGGTGAAGCAGTCGTGGAAACGACTGCGCGGACCCGACGAAGAAGCCGGTCGGAAAGCCCGGTGCGGGAAATCCGCACGCCGGGTTTGATGAGCAGAGATGGGAAACGGGACCACGAGCTTTATGCTCAGAGCACCCGCGCTCATCCTCGACGCTACTTTGGAACTCCGACTCGAACATGGTACTCCCTCTCTTCTCCTGAAGGCAACAACTTTGCCTCGTCAGGCAGGCCACGACGGCATCGAAGGGTTGTGCGCAGGCGCTTAATCGACATTGCGAGTTCCGTTGGGACGAATCGGCCAACCTCAAGGCTGCGCGCCACCACTCTACCCGACGATTGAAGACTTTTTTCGAAGTAATGAAGTTGTCATAATCTCAACTCCTCGAGGATGGAGAACCTGGCGCGGGCTTAGTTGGTCACCTGCTCTAAGATGGCGAAGTCACCTGGGTCATGCGCCTGGGTGATGATGTAGAGCTTGTTGCCATACTCCCTAAGGACAGCGTTATGGATGAGCTTGAAGTTCTCCAGGCCCAGCTCCTCCTTCGGCATGACCGTGGAGATCAACTTATCATCCTCGAAGATATAGATCGGAGCGCCCTTGCTTCGATCCGGACCCCGCAAGGCAGCTACAATGGCGTACCTTCCCAGGTAGTCAACATCGCACGGCCGGGAGCCAAGGGGCATCTTCAAGGTAGAGAGATAGTGGCCGTAGCGGGTGAAGCGATCAATCTCGGAATTTGGCCGATCGGTCACATCGACTCGCTTCGTCCCCGGTGGCACGGTAATGCCATGTGCCGTGCCGAACTGGCCGACACCGCTGCCCTTGCCACCAAATGCCAGGTCGTGCCAGACAGCCTTGAAAGGATTTGTGCTGAGAATCCGGGCTGTCAGCACGAAGTCCAGGTTGGAGTAGCCCGTTGCCACGTACAGCAACCCGTCCAGCTGCTCCACGTCCGTCGGCACCAAGTTGCCCTTCCCGTAGAAGTAGTCGTTGGCTAGCGGGTGACCCAGATCGGTGTCACCCTCCGGCACCTCCAGCGAGTGAAGCAGCTTTCCGTCGAGGGTCGTGGTGAAGACCTGACCCGCGTCATTGCCCGGAAAAGTCAGCAAAGCGCTTCCATCCGGTGCGTACCAGATAGTGGTGTTGTGCGTGTTCGTGTCCTTCATTTCAGCTGGCGTATCCAGCATTCGAGTGCTCTTCAGGTCGGCGCTGATCTGAATGATTCCCGCTCCAGGAAGTGCGAAGTAGGTCTCGCCCTTTCCATCCCGACGATCGATGGCAAAGCCTCCATGCGCCTTGGTCAGGACTTTCTGGGCTTCGGCCGGTAAATGGTCGGAGGTGTACAAGACCCGGAACCTCATCTTTCCCTGACCGCTGATTCCCCCGGTCCGTCCCGGACTGGACCCTGCGCCTTGCGCTGCGCTCGTTGCAACGTAGTCGCCTAGAATCCAGCTAATCGCAAGCAAGCCGATGAAGAACGCGCTGATGGTGAATCGCTTCATTGGGATAAGCCTCCTGCCAGAATGACATTAGATCGGATCGACGGACCCACAAAAACCCGGACCAAGCATTGGAGGATGTTACGGAATGTGCCCGCCCCGATCCAAAGAAACACGACTCGTATCACTGCTCCTTCGGCACGAGCGGGCCTTTGTGTTTCCAGAGTCGCTCTTTGAGCCGGGGAAACAGTTTCAAGGCGTTGTCGCGCAGAATCTGGCGGCCGATGCGGAGCGCGTCCTCCTCGCGGAGGTTGCCGTCGTCGACCCTTTCGGCCAACACTTCCCCCAGCACGCGGCGCGTCGTCTCTGTCGCGCCGTAAATGCCTTCGGCGTATTCGGCGTCGGCGCCCCACGTGATGCGATCGGACGCCACGACGTCGAGCCACTCGTGAAAAGCTCGTTTGGCCATCTCGTAGCTCAGAAGCGGGAGCCAACAAGAATCGATCCACACGTTTAACAAGTGCGGCGCGTAGGCAATGGCGCCGGTCTCGCTGACCCAAGGGTAACCGCCGTGAAACAAGATGAACTTGGTTCGGGGGTTGCCCGCGATGAGGTTCTCCAGAAGCAGTGGGTTCGAAGCCGCGAGGTGCGAGCCTGTGTGGATTTGAAAGGGCAGGTCATATTTCGCGCTAAACTCAGCGAGCCGCCACATCATGAAGTCTTGGAAGTCCTTGATCTGTTGGGGTGATAGTTCCTTTCGGGGCCGGCCGAAGGCGCGCGCTGCACGCGCCTTCTCCACGTTGTCAAAGCGAAGGCTTCTCCTGGTATGAACCTTCAGACCTACCGCCCCGTGCTCTTTCATAGTCTGGAACAGCCGGTCCACGAGGACTATGTAGTCGTCCAGCGACTCGACCTTGATCCCTTGCTCACGGGCGAAGCGGTAGGGGTCCTGAGAGGGCCGCTTGTACTCGGAGGGGTGGAATCCACCGGAGAACAGCTGGCCCACCCTGAAGATAATCACCTCAAATGGATAGTAGGTCTCGAAATCGTATGGATCCCAATAACGGTCGTTGAGCATAAGCTCGATGTTCGAACGTTCAGTGACGACGTGATAGAGCCACTTCTGGTCACGATAATTCTCAAAGATGCGCCGATTCAGGTCGGCGGCTTGTTCGTCGCTGATTTGCTCGAAGTCAATGCCATACAGATCTCGGAAGGCGGGAAGCTGGTAGCGATACTGGCTCAACGCCCGGGCGTCTGCAAAGTCGCCCTTGGCCCGCGACCACCACTCGCTGAACGGCCCGCCGGGCGTCCAGGGAGTCAGCCGCTTGTATTGTGAGCCCCAGTAAGAGCGCCCCCAAACACCATAGAGGTTGATGCCGCGGCCGTGTTCTGTCTCCACGTAGGGGTGGAGCTGATCGAAGGGCTTGAGGTGGTCGTGCGTGTCAATGATCGGGACTTCATCCAGAAACGCTTTGATTCGTTGGTAGGTTGCCGTGTCCGGCACCGCTTGACACCCAACCACAAAAGCTAGCCATAGGATGGCGCAAGCTTTAGTTATCAATACAAACCGTCGCGTCATGGTTCTCTCCCCCAGAGGCTAAACCGCGTGCCGCCTCTTCATTGAAGGCCCACGGCCATCCAGCCTGCGTGCACAGGTCCAGGCACTAGCTGACAGGTGCCGCGGAATGCAGCGTCCGTTTCCGCCGGCAATGCGCGGAATCAATGAGACTGATACGACCCAATGAGAGCACCCTTGGATGGTCGCGCGAATCTTCACACCGTCTAGGCTACTACTGGAAGACATGGCGGCTCAGGCCAAACCGGACTTACGTTGCGCTTTGCCTCTGAAAACTATTGGTACAGCAGCGGAGGACAGGATCAACCTGTCATTCACTCACACGATTCGATTGTAAACAAACCTGCTTGAGCCCCGGCAGACTCCCCATCGAGAATTCTCTGCGGTTTCGAAGCACTCAGGCTACGCGGAACGAGTGCCGGTTTCTATTGACGCGGATTCGGCACTCGCTTGCTCACAGCTGGATTCGGCGCACCCGGACTTCGCGCTAGAAATTGATTCTTAGCACAACCTGGCCCTGTCTGGGGGAATTCTCCTGTCGGTTGACTTTCCCAAAACTGGCTGGATTGCTAATATTGGTGGCGCCCCCGCCGAACCGGCCGAAGCCGAATGTCACGCGGTTGAAAGCGTTAAACCACTCGAGGCGAAATTCGATGTTCACTGTTTCCCCGATATAGGTCCGCTTGACGATCCCAAAATCCTCCTTGAATTTCGGGAAGTCCCGCACGTTCAGCACAGAAGGCGCATCCCCGAAGGTTAATGGCTCGGGGTCGCTAAACGCATCGATGTTCAACAAACGGTCGTCGAGGCCCGGATCGAAATTATTGGTCGAACGGGCCTGCGTCGCTCCCGGGACGACGTCAGGAACATTTCGACTGTTGAATAGCGGCAGGGTGTTCGCGGCGGCTGACATAAGCGGAAATCCCGACTGGTAAGTCATAATCCCGTTGATCTGCCAGCCCTCCAGGAATTTACCCATCACCCCCCCGACGCTGCCACCAAACGCTTTTCCGGGGCCAAACGGTAACTCGTAGTTGAATGCAATGATACCCCTGGCAGATACGTCCATCACGGAGAGAGCTTTTTCTAGGCCCCGGTTATACCGGTCACGCGCGGCAGGCGACCAGAACCCGCCCCAACCTGAGCTAGCGTCCGTAAGGTTCTTAGCCCAAGTGTAGCTGGTCAGCAGAAACAATCCCTTGCTGTACCGTTTTTCCAGCTTGACCTGCAGGGCGTTGTAAGTCGAGTTACCCACCGGCGCCATATCAAGCGAAAACCCTGGAACTCCGTATGTCCCGACGTTGGTATATTGAGGGAACGGCCTCAAAGCTTGAGCCAGACTACCGCTGAATCCCGGGTAAGGGGGGCTAAAACCGGCCGCTACCACCGCCGGGTCAGTGATTGGTTTGAGAAGCAGGTCACCTAATGGCAGGTTCTGCGGGTGGAGCTGATTGGCATTGAACAGCCCACTCTGCAGGCGGGTACCTTTAGCGCCGACGTAGTTCACATCCAGCAGCATGTTTGGCACGATTTGATATTGGATGCCAAAGTTCCAATTCTGCCGATAAGACGGCTTGTGGTGATTAGGCGCCCACTGGTGGACTAACCCATTGAGCCCATAGGTAGCCTCGGTGTTGGGAGGCGGGTCGAAATCCTGGGGGAAGCCGTTATCCCAATTGAAAGCTGGAGTGAGCCCCTGGTCCTGCGATTGAAACGAAGGAAACACCTGGAAGCCTTGCGCAAAGCTCCAGTTGCCTGTTCCCGACAAGGGGGCGGTCGCCGTATAGCTAATTCCGTACCCCGTTCGAACAACCGTCTTGGGGTTGACGGACCAAGCAAGGCCCATGCGGGGGGCAAAAGCCTTTTTTTCAGTCCCTTCGGTCAACCGCCGCGGCGCCCCATCTACTCCGGCGAAGACCATAGCCCCCGGTATCCCTCCCGCGCCGGGGTTCGGCTTAAGCGGATCCATAACGGAATAGAAATTGTTTTGCTCGATTATAGGAATATACACATCCCATCTTAGTCCTAGGTTGAGCGTGAGGTTGCTCCGTAGCTTGAAGTCGTCCTGAACGAAGAGGGCGCCGTACTGATAAATGGGCTCCGCGGTTATCTCCGAGATGAGACCATCACCTTTGTCCACCAGCCCCAGCAGATAACTGGCGAACGAACTGCCCGTCGCTGCTCGGTTTGCAGGGTCGGCTGTTTCGTTGCGGCTGAATCGGTATACACCGGAGCTGCTGGTGGTTTGATCGGTTACATGGAGCCAGCGATACTCCCCTCCGATTTTCAGATTGTGTCTGCCGATCACAGTCGAAAGAGTATCCTGGAAGACATTGGTCTTGTGCCAAAACTTATTCGCTCCGTCCCCGGGATCGCGGTTGAAATCGTAAAAATCCATGCGGAGCGTGGGAAACGCACCATCCGGAATTCCCGATAGACCCAGTTGTTCGCCCCATTGCATCGCATTCGTCAGATCTTCACCCGTTTGGTCGTTTCGGTTATATCCCCAGGAGAAGTGATTGAACGTCCGGGCACTAATGATCCAGGTGTAGTTGATCCGCGGATGGTAAATCCAGTTCGTGTTCGCCTTGATATTCTGAAATGGGAAAGGAAACCTGCCTGCCGGAAAGGGACTATTTTCCCCAAAGTTGTACATACCGCTGATCCTGTGGTTTTCGTTAAACAAGTGATCAAATTTCATCGTGTAATGATGTGTGTTCGTTTGCCCGACTCCTGACGAAAAGAAATTGTCAATTATACCCGGCTGGGTGGGAGCCGGGAAGAAGCTGTTGACGTTGCCCGACACGGAACTAAAGCGGCTTTGCGGGATGATGTTGCCCGCGAACGGTTGCCGTGTGAACCCTCCTTGACCGTCTGGGCTGGTTGTGGCCGGGTCGTAGATCTGGAAGCCTCCATTTTCGGGCAACAGCAGCGCGGAAAGATCGCCTTGGATAAAGTCGGGCGGGGGAACCGAGCCGAGAAAGTTCTGGGGCCCCGAGCGGAATTTAAACCAGTTGAAGTTGGCGAAGAAGAACGTTCTGTTCCGTACGATCGGCCCTCCGACGCTTCCTCCAAACTCATTCTTTTTATTGATCGGCCGCTGAGCGGCGAAAAACCCGCTGGCATCCAGCTTCTCGTTACGCAAATACTCGTAGAGGTTTCCATGAAACTCATTCGTTCCCGATCGAATCGTATACCGCTGAACGCCTCCCTGAGAAGATCCGTACTCAGCTGAATAGCCGCCTGTGGTAACCGAGAATTCCTGGACGGCGTCCGGTGAGATCGACAATTCCTGATGGGTCATCGTGTGCACACCAGTTTGCAGGGAAATACCGTCGATTTGGATCTCTTCTGTGAACACCTGGCTGCCATTGGTACTGGTAGCGAAATTGGCGCCGACCACTCCAGGCAGCAGAAAAACAAAAGAGCCCGGATTGCGTCCGCCGGCGACGCCACCGCCCTCGAGCGACAAGGGTAGCTCGATGTAACTTTTCGCGTTCATCGATGTAACCACGTCGCTGGTGTCGGCCTTCAACTGGGGAGTCGCTGCAGTCACCGTCACTGTTTCCGTCATCTGCCCTACTTCCAGCGTCAGGTCTAGGCTCACGACTCCAGCGACCTCCACGTACACCTGCTCCCGGACGAGTTTGCTGAAGCCTGCCTTTTCCGCCTCGATCCTGTATGTTCCCGGCGACAATTGCGGGATGCTGTAGATCCCGGCCCCGGTGGTTAAGCTTGACGTGCTGATACCGGTCGCCTCGTTGATGGCGGTGACCGATGTCTCGGGAATCACCGCTCCGGTCGCGTCGCTAACGATGCCTCGAATCGAACCTCGCTCGGCTTGAGCCAGCAGCGAGATGGCGGTGGCAACGACGACCAACACTACCCGTAAGGCTGAGTACGTACGTCCTGCGACTTTATTTGAATTGGATGCGTAATTCATTTCTCCCCCCCCGCGCTTGCTTTATGGTTTGTGGTTTACTTCCGCCAGTCTACTTATGGAATAGCGTGCTTCTCGTCCTTGTCGGTGCGAATCCAATCTGGGGCCTACGTCAGGGCAAAGTTGCCCCCCCACCGTATCCTTCACAGCCGTATGCCGTTGAGATAGAATTTCCCCTTTTTCGGGGTCGAGTACGAGCAGCTAGAGGGCCCTAGCGTGGGCATGCCCATTCGTCAAAGGCGATCCTCTCGGGCTTGCGACCCCATTCGTGCGAAGCTCGTCGCGGCCAGACTGGACTTATCAGATTACAGTCTCGGCCACATTATCATACGACGAAGGTGTTTTGTCAAGGCTCAGAGTTGTCCATTGTCAAGGGCGCTTGTATCATTTCGCCCCTGCCTCACCTTGTTGACAAAGACTCCATGTGCGGCAAGGCCCCTTCGCTCCACGGGCGTTACCCCGCTTCCTCGCTACTACGAACCTAGCCGCCACCCTCTCGCCTGCCACCGACTTCCTGGTTTTCGCCAGTCGCTTTCGCGACGGGACGAGGAGGGTCTCACCAGTTGCTTAGCATTCAAATTGTCGACATCGGCACGCAACTGATGGAAGCTTTCGCCGGCCTCGAGCGAACGCGAGAAGTTTTAGTAGGGATGGTCAAAGCGAAGGCGGGAATAGCTTTAGCACGGTCAGGCTGGCGGCCCCGACCACGAGCGCTGCGGTCAGCCCGACCACCATCGGCCGCCAGCCCAGCTTGCGGATTCGGTTCAAGTCCGTGCCCAGACCGACCGCCGCCATGGCGATTGCCAGCAACCCGCTGGAGACTCCATCGGCCAGACCGATTACCGCCTGCCAGGTAGCCGGATCGAGAAGTCCGAACGGCCTGTCTCCGATATCGCCGATACTGCGGACAGCGGCGAGTCCCAAGTAGGCCAGCACGAACGCCGGGGCCACTTGCTTCAATCGCACGGCGGCTTTGCGCGTTCCTTGGGCTTCGGAGCGGCTCACGAGGAAAGCCACCAAGGGGATGATGACAATCATCGACGTGTTGCGGATGAGCTTGGTGACAGTTGCCACATCGAGCGCTTCCGGTGCCTGGAATTGTTGGCGGTACATCATCGCCGCCCCGGTGACCTGCGCGGTGTCGTGGATGGATGTGCCCAGCAAGTAGCCGGCAAGGTGGCGGTTGCCGTCGAAGATCATGAATGCGAACAGCGGATAGCACAGCATGGCCAACATGCCGAACAGCGTCACACAGGCGATCGAGTAGCTGACTTCGTCCTCTTCGGCGTCGATGACCGGCGCGGTCGCCGCGATTGCGCTGACTCCGCAGACGCCCGTTCCCACCGCGATCAGATAGCCCTGCTTCACCGAGATCCGCAGCGCTCGGCTGAGAGGGCCGACCACCAACAAAGCCGTGGAGATGCAACAGAGGATGACGGGCAACCCTGCGACGCCGATCGCCGCGACGGCTGGGAGACTCAACCGCAAGCCTAGCAAAGAGATTCCAACGCGAAGGACGAAACGCAAACAGCCCCTCAGCCCGGCCTCGTAGGGTCGAGGAATGCCGATCGTATTCCGTAACGTCGCGCCTAGCGCGATGGCGAGCGGGATCGAACCGATCGGGCTCTTCTCAAAACCCAGTAGTCCCTCGCCGATCCAGTCCGCTACATAGTGCGCACCCAAGGCCAGCAACCCGGCCAGAAACAGGCCGGCGGGGAGTTCGGCGAAGTCGTCGAGGCGGCGGTAGAGTTTCGGGGAGCGGGTGTGGGTTTGAACCGCCGCTCGAGGCGGCAGGCCCTCGTAGCTGTCTAGCCAGGTGGCCCAATGGCTCTCCGTGCGCTGGGTTTCGGTGCTGAGCTGTGAAAGCATTGGAGGTACAAGTTAAGCAGTCGCGGAAGATTTAAATTTGCAAAAAAAACGTGCGGCAGCACCATTCACTCGGTAAAGTCGGCCGGGGTAATCTTCTTGCCGGCTTCCAGCACGGCGACGCGCATACCGGCTTCAGTCAATTGCTTGGCAGCGAAGCCTCCCGTCGCCCCCGAGCCGACTAAACCGGCGTCGAAAACGTCACGGTTACGGTCGATGATCTGCAGCACTCGTCTTACTCTACTTCAATAGCATGCCCTTGTCTCCGTGCTGTCCCTAGAGGCTTCGACAAGATCACGCCGACATCTTCGAGGCAATCCGATCCCGGGACGCCGAGCGGGCACGCCTAGCCATGGAAGCCCATCCGCGGCGGGCCGAAAGCCTGGTTCGGAATAGCTCCGGATCGGCAATTAAGGAAATCGGTCGCTCACCCCAATGACCTCTGGCGCCTCCGGGCACTTCGGCTTGCCGGCCCTACCCCGCAAGAGGCGCTATAATCGACCTAGATTGACGCACGGTCACACTCAGGAGCTCACGGAATGTGAACTTTTTGATTTTTCTTCGGTTTAGGTCATGAGGACGGCGATGTCGACCTACCCTTACCGAGTCATTCCGCTTTTTGGATATCTCATCACCCTTGCCACGCTCTCGCCGGCGCAGCACCCGGCCGCTTCTTCAGACGCGCCCACCATAAAAAACTCCCAGGCGCCAATAGAAACTTTGACCTATGTGTACGGGCCTTTTGATCTCGAGGCCGAGACTCTCCAACAGATCCAGCAGCATATAGGTTTTTCCTTTCCGGAAGAGATCTGGCTGGTTGGCTATAGCGTCGAAGTCGTTGACCCCAGCGGTAACAAATTACCCCGGGAACTGCAGTGTCACACCTTCCTCGGTTCTGGGATCCCCATGCAGCACCAGCAAATGGAGGTCGTGGGGATCTTTTCCGACGGGTACACCGATTCGATAGACCTACCCGAGGGTTTTGGCCTCTTGTTCAAGGCAGGTGAAACGATCTCGTGGACACCGCTGTTCAACAATCGAAATCCGCGGCTGTCTCGGGCTGTGATGAGGGTAACCTTGCGAATCATTCGGACTCGAAACTTGAAGAGCCCGCTGAAAGCGCTCACAACCACCGTACGATCGATCCAGTCTCCGGACCTTTACTATGTTGAGCCGGGCAGAGACATCCGGGAGAACACCTTCAATTTGCCCGCCGGGAAGATTCACGCTATCGGGGCACACATCCACCCTTACAGCGTGTCCATCGAGCTCATCAACCTCACCCGCGACGAGCCTGTCTGGAAGGCCGTTGGCCGTAGGGATGAAGAAGGCGCCCTGGTGTCGATGCCGGTTTATAAGAACGCCGAGGGCTATAACGTCCGTCCTGACGACCGCTTCAAGCTAGTGGCCATTTACGAAAACACCACGAGCAAGCCGGTCGATGCCATGGCCGGTATTTTCGTTCTTTACTCACCAGGGCTTTAGCTATCGAGCTGCTAAAAAACCGTCGTTGAATCCTGAATTCCGACCAAGCGCTCACAGCAGGACTGGAGCCCGAGAACCTGAGGGATGCACCCTGGGGCGAGCCCGTGCGGAGAAGGGATGAGGCTCCGGAAGAATGGACGACTCAAGTGGGTATCGCGATAATCAGCATGGATTGTTGTTCTACCTCCCGGCCGTTTTCCTCCCAACACGTTAGGTAATACTTCTTTCAACGGAGAGCGACCAAGAACCTTCGCTGTGGTCGCGCAAAGAACGAAAACGACCTTAGCTGCGAACGCTAGACCGAAGCCGCCCTCACGCCAGCGCTTTGGTGATTAACTCTCCGGCGACATCCGTCAGGCGGAAATCGCGACCGAGGTGGCGGTAGGTCAAGCGGGTGTGATCAAGTCCGAGCAGGTGCAGAACAGTGGCGTGTAGATCGTTGATGTGGGTCTTGTCTTCGACGATTCTCATTCCGAGGTCGTCTGTCTGGCCCACGATCTGACCTGGTTTTACGCCGGCTCCCGCCATCCAGATACTGAACGCGAAGGGATGGTGATCGCGGCCCTCCGTCCCTTCGTCAGGGGACTGGATTTGCACCAGCGGAGTGCGACCGAATTCGCCACCCCAAATGACCAGAGTGGAATCCAGAAGACCTCTTTGTTTGAGGTCCTCGAGCAACGCAGCGATGGGCTGGTCGATGATATCGCAGTTCTCCTTTAACTTCTTCAGCAGTCCTTGATGGTCGTCCCAGCTGCCATGCATCAATTGCACGAACCTCACGCCCCGTTCGACCATCCGGCGCGCCAGCAGGCAATTGGAAGCGAACGGACCGGTCGGCTCCTTGTTTACCCCATACGTTTCCAGGGTGCTCTCGGACTCTCCGGAGAAATCCATGAGTTCGGGGGCGGCCGATTGCATGCGGAACGCCAGCTCATAGGACGCGATGCGCGATGCGATCTCCCTGTCCCCCGTAGCCATCGTCTTCTGCTCATTGATGTCCCGAATTCCGTCTAGTAGAGAGCGCTGCATTTTGGCGCTCACCCCGTCCGGATTCGAGAGATAGAGCACCGGGTCTCCGCTACGGCGAAAGGGTACACCCTGATAGGAAGAAGCCAAAAACCCACTTGTCCAGTTGCCGCTGCCTGCGCCCGGCGCGTTGTCGCCCGACCGCAGCACAACGAACCCTGGCAGGTCGTTTGATTCGCTACCCAGCCCGTAGGTGACCCAGGCCCCCACGGAGGGCCGTCCCCCCAGCGGCGATCCGCCGGTCAGCATCAACTGGGCGGGGTGGTGGTTGAACTGCTCGGTATGCATGGAGCGAATCACACAAATGTCATCGGCGCGTGTGGCGAGATGGGGCATCCAGTCGGAAAACTCGATGCCGCTCTGCCCGTGCTTGGTGAAGACGCGAGGGCTGGCCCAGACTTTGGCGTTCGGCCTGATGAACGCCAACCTGAGGTCTTTTGTCATCGACTCGGGAAGGGACTGCCCTTCCCATTTCCGCAGACCCGGTTTTGGATCAAACAGGTCGACATGACTCGGCCCTCCGTCCATGAACAGGAAAATGACGTTCTTAGCTTTGGAGGCGAAGTGAGGCGACTTGGTGGCCAACGGGTTGAGGGCGGGCGCGGTGCGGCCTTCTTGCTCCATCAAGTGCCAGAGCGCAATCGTTCCCAGTCCGGCGCCGCATTGTTTGAAGAAACTGCGGCGACTTTCGATTCGCTGGAGAGCGGCGAAATCCATGGAATTACCCCCTTGTGATGAACTCATCCAGATTCAGCAGTAGGCGGCCCACGGCCACCCATGCGGCGGCTTCGGAACGCTCGACACCTTCCAGGTCCGGGGCCGGGAAGAGAGTTTCGACAACGTCTCGCTGTGTCTTTAGAAGCTCGCTCTGTTCTTCGTAGAACGCCAGCAATCGATCTTTTTCCTGCGCGGTTGGAGAGCGCCCTAGGACCAACCGATACGCGTGGTTGATGCGCTCACCCGCGGTCCCCGGCTGCTCTCGCAGGATGCGCGCTGCGAGGACCTGGGCCGCTTCAAAAAATACGGGGTCATTGAGCAGGTTCAGCGCTTGAAGTGGCGTGGTCGACCTTTCTCGAACGCTGCACGTCTCGAGCGAATCCGGCGCGTCGAATGTCATCAGTTGCGGATAGGGCGCCGTGCGCAAGAACTGTATGTAGAGGCCGCGGCGGTAGCGGTCCCGGCCCTTGCTTTCGATCCACTTCTCGCTGCTGGCGTCGAAGCCCTGCTCCAAGACGCCGGGCGGTTGGGGCGGACGCACACTTTTTCCTCCGACGGATCTATCTAGCAGTCCACTGACTGCCAACGCGTTGTCCCGTACCAGCTCGGCCGGTAGTCGCAGTCGGGCCTGGCGCGCCAGCAGCATGTTGTCGGGGTCCCGCGAGAGTAAAGCGGGTTTTGTATTCGAAGACTGCCGGTACGTGCCCGACATGACGATGAGCTTGTGCGTGGCCTTGAGGTTCCACCCGCCGTCCCTGAGTTCTGTAGCCAGCCAATCGAGCAACCCAGGGTGAGTCGGCGGCTCGGAGCGCGTACCGAAGTCGGCGGAAGGTTCTACCAGACCACGACCGAAGTATTCCTGCCACAACCGGTTGACGGTGACACGCGCCGTCAGAGGATTATCTTTGGCCACCAGCCAACGCGCCAAAGTGAGCCTCGAAGGCGCCGGATCCGCAGGCATCGGATGCAAAACCGCCGGCGTGCCCGCTTGCACCTCGATCCCCGGCTGGCGAAAATCGCCGCGGATGAGAAGGTGGCTCTTCGGAGGCTTGGGATTCTCGACGATGATTTGGGCCTCGGTGAGTTGGGGGTACTCCCGCTTGAGCTGTTTGAGCTTTTCGGTGAGTTCCTTGAACTTTAACTCCTCGAACCGTTTTCGACCGAACGTCTCTCGCGAAGACCGCACAAAGTGGTCGATCAGTCGGTCTTGCTGTTTCTGGGTCCGATAAGCCGGATGTGTCCTGAGCACGCCGTGCCCGCCGTCGTACATGATGCGCAGCGTGTCCCAGGCTATGTCGTGAATGGGATCCGTCGCCGGGTGATCAGCAGCCCACAGCAGCTTCCTTTCCCACAGCGGCATCACCTCCGCCACTTTGTGCGCCACCAGCAGCTCTTTTCTCTTGCCATCGTACTCGGCCTTGGTTTGCAGATAGCTGCCCAGCTCATGGGGCAGAGGCACCTCGATGTTGCGCTCGACACTAGTGTTGAAGAAGGCGGTGAGCTCATAGAACTCCTTTTGCGCTACGGGGTCGTACTTGTGGTCGTGGCAGCGAGCGCAACCAAGCGTCAGACCGAGCCAAGCCGTGCCCACGGTGCTGACTCGGTCAATCACCTGCTCCACCCGAAACTCCTCACTATCAATCCCCCCCTCGCGGTTCGTAAGAGTGTTGCGGTGGAAACCGGTCGCGACTCTCTGCTCGATCGTGGCGTTCGGTAGAAGATCTCCCGCAATCTGCTCCACGGTGAACTGGTCGAAGGGCATGTTGCGGTTCAGGGCTTTGATGACCCAGTCTCGCCAGCGCCAAGCGTGCGGGCGTACGATGTCCTTTTCATAGCCGTCACTATCGGCGTAGCGCGCCAGATCGAGCCACTGGCGTGCCCACTTCTCGCCGTAGTGAGGCGAATCCAACAGTCGGTCTACCAGTCGCTCGTATGCCTGGGGGGACTCGTCGGCGAGGAAACTGTCCACTTCTTGTGGCGCCGGGGGCAAACCAGTCAGATCGAAACTGACGCGCCGAATCAGCGTTGCGCGGTCGGCCTCCGCCGAGGGATCAAGCCCCTCGGATTCGAGCTTCGCCAGCACAAAACGATCAATCGGATTTTTGACCGACGCCTCATTGCTTACATTGGGAAGGCTAGGACGCAGAGGCGGATTAAAAGCCCAGTGCTCGCTCTTGACGCGTTTCGTTTCACCTGGTGTGGCTTGTTTGGCAGACGGATCGTCCTCGGGCCACACCGCTCCCTTGTCGATCCAAGCGCGCAAAACCCCGACCTGCCCAGCTGTCAGCCGCTCGCCGCCCATCGGCATGATCAGGTTTTTCTCTATGCCAATGCCCGCGACCATTTGGATCAGCTTGCTGCCGGCACTGTCGCCCGGTTTGACCGCCGGCCCGGAGTAGCCACCGCGCAACGCGGCCTCGCGGCTATCCAGACGCAAACCGCTCAGCTGCTGTTGTGGGCCGTGGCAAGTGGCGCACTTTTTCTCCAACAGAGGCCCGATGTCTCTCTCGAAATCGATATCGGTTTCCGCTGCAGGCGGCAACGCAGCCGCAGGAGGCTTTTGGGACCGTGCGAGTCCCAACAGCACTACCAGCCCGAGAGTCAGTGCAATAGAGTGTTTGGCAGCCCTCATTTGTTTACCCCGGCGCAGTGTGAATCTAAGGATATTGTACGCGTGTTATTGGGGGTTGACAATCAACCGGCTCGTGTAAGCTTGACGGCAGTCGATCATCTTGCAGCCACACAAATCGAACCACGAATTCGTGTCAGTGATCGTTTCGCTCAGGTTTGATTTTCTTCGCTGTCGGCTAATACTTGCGCTTCGTCAAGACCGATCGTCCCTCGAAATGCTACTCGACACTCTCTACACACGGCGCTACGAACCGGCCTGGAGTAACCCGGCGCTGGGGGGGCACGAGTAGGGTGAGATGCTGCTCGCCGGGGTTACCTTGGATAACTCTCCCTCTCGGCTACACTTAGCGGAAGCGGAAAACTCCCTTGACGTGGTCGGGCGAACAGAAGGGATTCTGCAAATTTGCAGATATGTTTTTGATGTGGCCCCACTCAGCCGAGGAGCGGGCCTGAGATCATAGTGGTAACGCCCTGGCAAGCAGCATCCAGTGAGGAACGATCCTTCAGATCGCCAAAGGCGAGTGTCTGGGACGAGCGGCTCGTCCCCTATTGGAAAGAGCACGGCAAGATCGCCGAAGACCATGGCGTTCGTCTCTGCTTTGAGATGCATCCCGTCGACATGGTATTCAAGCCGGCCGGCCTTCTCCAACTGTGCGACGAAGTCGGACCGGTTGTAGGCTGTAACATGGACCCTTTGCATCTGTTTTGGCAGGGGGTGGACGTCATCGAAGTGGTCCGAAAGGTCGGGTATTTGATCGCGCACGCCCACGCAAAAGACAGCAAGCTTGACCCCCACGTGGTTCGAGTCGACGGCATCCTCGACCACAAAGACTTTCAGCAGAAAGGCAGTCGGAGTTGGGTGTTCCGGACGGTAGGCTACGGCCATGCGGAAGGCTTCTGGCGCGATTACATAAGCACGCTGAGGGTGGTGGGCTACGACGACGTTCTATCCATCGAACACGAGGACCCACTGATCGAGCCGGAAGAAGGGTTCGAACTGGCCGTCGAGTTGCTACAAAGGGTCATGCCACGAAAGACGCCCACGGCTCTGTGGTTCGAGTAAAAGGAGACGCAGCTTCCGAGAAGGACCGCCACTATGAAAATCGGACTGAGTTTTTTGATTTGGGTTTCCCCGTTTCGTACGGACCGTGATCTAGGGTTGATCGACAAGGCGAAGTCCATGGGGGCTGAGGTCGTTGAATTCGCCATCGAGGACGACGGCGTGGTGGATACGAAGCTGCTGCGCCGAGCGCTCTCCGACAACCAAGTGGAGTGTTCGGTGGTCGGGCTTTTCGGGCCCCAACGTGATTTCGCAAGCCAGGACCCTGCTGTTCGAAGCCAAGGATTGGAGCATGCCAGGCGTTGCGTGGACCTCACGGCAGAGGGAGGCGCCGGCGTTTTCGCCGGTGCCGTCGTCGCCGCCGGATGTGATCAAGCAGTTACCGAGTCAGAGCGAAGCACGCGGCTCGCGTTCGCCGCCGAGGCTCTCCACGAGATCGGGGAGCACTCGGCTAAGGCTGGGGTGAGATTCTGCGTAGAGATACTGAATCGGTACGAGAGCAACTTGGTCACGACGGCCGCGGAGGCTCGTGAGTTAATGGACCAGGTCGGCCACGCCGCTATCGGCATTCACCTCGATTGCTTCCACATGAGCATCGAGGAAACTGACTTGGGGGCGGCCATTCGCGCCGCGGGCGACAAGCTGTACCATCTACACGCCAGCGCCAGCCATCGAGGCACACCCGGCGAAGGACACCAGCCTTGGGCAGAGGTCGCACAAGCCCTAAGGGACATTGACTATCGAGGCTACGGAATCATCGAATCGTTCAATCCCGCCGGTCGACTGGCCCACCTAGCGCGCGCTTGGCGTCCGTATGCTGCTTCACAAGACGAGTTAGCGCGATGCGGTCTGACGTTCCTCAAGTCCGTTCTACCGGCCGCCTAGGAGTCCCGGCTGTTTGCACGCGCATCGCATTCGACAACGAAAGCGTGGAAGTACTCACAGGCAGACATGCCGGCCCGCTACGAATCGTTGGTAGTAGTGCTGCCCACGCAAGATTAAGGCAGAAGAAGATGAAGGGATGAAACGCCGCTGTCGAGTGTGCTGCATCAGTGCTGTCCGGGGAAAGTCGCGCCATCGGACGGTAAGTCTCGACCGTTCAATGTCTTATGGCCTGTTTTGCCCGGGAACGATTTGAAATCCCGAGGCCGCAAATGGTCGCCTGAACGGAGCATCCGGACGCGGCACAATGAGGGATGAACCTTGGCCGTACGGTTTTCTCCCAACTGATCGAGCACCTACCGAGCAAAGAGTTTCAGAAATGTGTATCGCGCTACCGCGGCGATTCCTATCTGAAAAGTTTCTCCTGCTGGGATCAGTTTCTTGCGATGGCATTCGCCCAGCTGACCTATCGGGCAAGCCTCCGCGACATCGAGACGTGCCTGCGTTCGATGCACGGCAAACTCTACCACATGGGATTCCGCGGCAGGGTAGCGCGCTCGACACTGGCCGACGCGAACGAGTCGCGCGACTGGCGGATCTACGCGGACTTCGCGCAGGTCTTGATTGGCATGGCACGGCCGTTATATGCCCACGACCCGATCGGTGTGGACTTGGACCAGACTCTGTACGCTCTCGACTCGACAACAATCGACCTCTGCCTGTCGCTGTTTCCGTGGGCGAGATTCCGCAAGCAAAAAGCCGCCGTGAAGATGCACACGCTGCTGGATCTGCACGGCAATATTCCCACGTTCATCCGCATTACTGGAGGCAAAGTGCACGACATCAACATCCTCGACGAGATCGGCCCGGAGGCCGGCGCGTTCTACGTCATGGATCGGGCCTACGTCGATTTCGAACGCCTCTTCGTGTTCACTCTCTGCTCGTCGTTCTTCGTCGTGCGAACCAAGAAGAACATCTTGCTCCAACGGCGCTACTCGCATCCCGTCGACAAATCCACGGGCTTGCGCTCGGATCAGACCGTCATACTGGCTGCCATCGAATCGGCCCAAGCCTATCCCGACCCGTTGCGGAGGGTCAGTTACTTCGACGCCCGGACGAACAAGCGGCTGAAGTTTCTGACCAACAACTTCGCGCTCCCGGCGCTGACCATCGCCCACATCTACAAGTCGCGTTGGCAGATTGAGTTGTTCTTCAAGTGGATCAAGCAACATCTGCGAATCAACTCGTTTTACGGCACCAGCGAGAACGCCGTCAAGACGCAGATCTGGATCGCTGTCTCGATTTACGTGCTCATCGCCATCGTCCGGAAACGCCTCGGGCTGGAAGCGAGTCTTTACCAGATTCTACAGATTCTCAGCGTTACGCAATTCGAAAAAATGCCCCTTTTACAGGCACTCCAGCCATCCGACTCCCCAAACGAATCCCCCTATGACCCCAACCAATTGATTCTATTCGACTTTTAACCGGACAGCAGTGGTGCTGCATCTGTCGCAGGTTATTGCCCTGCCGAAGCAAGCGTGGAGCGTGGGTCACCAGTGTTGCATGGCCGGATCTCTACGAATGCCCGGACCGTGAAGGCCAGATTTGGAACCGTACTGAGAACTGAACTGAGCGGCACTGGGCCGACACGAATGAGGCGTACTGTCAGGCGAGAATACCTTTCACCACGCTGCCCGCAATGCCGGTCAAACGAACGTCAAGCCCTTGGACTTTAATGGCAAGGCGCTCATGGTAAAGGCCCCGTCGCGCCATTGCAGGATCAGGAAATTCTCGACCATGCTGCCCACCTTGGTCCAGGTGTTGGCGTCGTTGGGTTCGAACACCAAGCGCGCGATGGCCTTCTTGATCGACTCTTCGGCGAAATTCAAAAAGCGCCGCACGGGCACATAGCGGTTCTCCTTGTCGTTGCCGGCCAGCGTGCGGGATCCCCACACCAGCGTGCCCTTTCCGGTAAAGGAGCGGATGGCGTTGACGGACTTGCCCGAGGTGGCGTCGATGTTCAGCTCGTTGTTCAGGTCGTTGGTGATCCGGATGGCCGGAGTGATGACATTCCGGATGCTGACGTTGGCCGGCGCTTTCCAGACGCCCCGGCTCTTGTCGACTCTGGCGTAGACCCCCGCCACCGCGGCGCTGGGGGGAATGGTCACGGTGGCGTTCGAGACGAACCGCTTGACGGCGTTGTAGACGACATTTTCCTTCTCTTTCACGTCCTGATGACTAAGCTTCTTGTTGTGGGCTTGGCCCTTGGCCGCCGTCGTGGTTTTGTCGGTCTTCAAAGTGTTGACTTTGTGAGTTTTCACCGTAACGTGCTCATCGTCCGTGTAGAAGGGAATCGAGGTTTTCAGGTACGGGAAATAGGCGGCCCCGTACTTGAGGTTGCTGACTACTTTGCCGCGAAAGTTGGTCGTCACATCGGCGATGTCGTCGGTTCCCCCGGAGACGGCGTTGCGAACATCGATAATCGCAAACCGGTCTTGCATCTTGGCGCAGTGCGCCAGCGCCGCATTGACGATGTCAGCGTGGTCGGTGTCATTTCCCAGACAAGCATCCAGAAAAACAAGCAGCGGCGGCTCATCGTAGCCATCCAGCTTGGCAAAGACGTCTGTAAACAGCGTCTTGTTGAAGACCGTGGAGTAATCGCCGATGGAGATGACGTAGCAGGGTCCGCCTCCGTTGCCGAAGAACATCTGCATGGCGTAGTGAAGAAACTTGTCAGGAATCTCGCCCGGGGCCGTTTGAAAGGACGGGGTCGTTTCGATGATCTGTCCGGAGGACTCGAGCTTAGTCTGCTCGACCTTGACCTCAAAATTCTTGACATTCGCCTTACCGAAGATTTCTTCGAATTCCAGCAGCGACGTCAGACGCACTGGTACTTTGACCAGCGAGTCCCCGTTCTTATCGGCTTTTTCGGTGAAACCGATGAAGGCAGGAATCGCCGTTTCCACGGCGGCGATGGAGGGCGGAAACTTCGGGATCTCCTCGAAATACACTCCCGGTGTCTTGTAAGTTGGCATGATGCTCTCCCCGTTTTTGGAAGTAGACTCGTGGGAACTCGGCCTGCCCGCTCCCGCGGGCATATCTTCGCTCCCTCACTTACAACTTTCGGCTTCCCCTGAGTGGGCCAGGGCTTTTGTCCATCGTCTTGCTGCGCGTGCCGCCGCCCCGGCGTGACCTGCGGGAATTGTACCGCTGAACCGCAGCTTCATGCCAGAGCTTGAGAAACGGGCTTCTCGTCCATTGGCATCAAGGTAGCCAAGCGAAGCGCGGCGATAGATCCACCCTTGTCGGCACGGGTTGAACCAGCGGCCTGGATCGCCTGGATCAGTACTTCGGCGTCAGTGAGGATCTAGCGGCCTTCGGGCACACGAATGTTTCGCAGGTAGGGGCCCCCGTACCGCCTGCCGACGCTAGAATGTTAGTCGAAGGGGTGTCTACCTCGGATCAGTGCTGTCCGGGGAAAGTCGCGCCATCGGACGGTAAGTCTCGACCGTTCAATGTCTTATGGCCTGTTTTGCCCGGGAACGATTTGAAATCCCGAGGCCGCAAATGGTCGCCTGAACGGAGCATCCGGACGCGGCACAATGAGGGATGAACCTTGGCCGTACGGTTTTCTCCCAACTGATCGAGCACCTACCGAGCAAAGAGTTTCAGAAATGTGTATCGCGCTACCGCGGCGATTCCTATCTGAAAAGTTTCTCCTGCTGGGATCAGTTTCTTGCGATGGCATTCGCCCAGCTGACCTATCGGGCAAGCCTCCGCGACATCGAGACGTGCCTGCGTTCGATGCACGGCAAACTCTACCACATGGGATTCCGCGGCAGGGTAGCGCGCTCGACACTGGCCGACGCGAACGAGTCGCGCGACTGGCGGATCTACGCGGACTTCGCGCAGGTCTTGATTGGCATGGCACGGCCGTTATATGCCCACGACCCGATCGGTGTGGACTTGGACCAGACTCTGTACGCTCTCGACTCGACAACAATCGACCTCTGCCTGTCGCTGTTTCCGTGGGCGAGATTCCGCAAGCAAAAAGCCGCCGTGAAGATGCACACGCTGCTGGATCTGCACGGCAATATTCCCACGTTCATCCGCATTACTGGAGGCAAAGTGCACGACATCAACATCCTCGACGAGATCGGCCCGGAGGCCGGCGCGTTCTACGTCATGGATCGGGCCTACGTCGATTTCGAACGCCTCTTCGTGTTCACTCTCTGCTCGTCGTTCTTCGTCGTGCGAACCAAGAAGAACATCTTGCTCCAACGGCGCTACTCGCATCCCGTCGACAAATCCACGGGCTTGCGCTCGGATCAGACCGTCATACTGGCTGCCATCGAATCGGCCCAAGCCTATCCCGACCCGTTGCGGAGGGTCAGTTACTTCGACGCCCGGACGAACAAGCGGCTGAAGTTTCTGACCAACAACTTCGCGCTCCCGGCGCTGACCATCGCCCACATCTACAAGTCGCGTTGGCAGATTGAGTTGTTCTTCAAGTGGATCAAGCAACATCTGCGAATCAACTCGTTTTACGGCACCAGCGAGAACGCCGTCAAGACGCAGATCTGGATCGCTGTCTCGATTTACGTGCTCATCGCCATCGTCCGGAAACGCCTCGGGCTGGAAGCGAGTCTTTACCAGATTCTACAGATTCTCAGCGTTACGCAATTCGAAAAAATGCCCCTTTTACAGGCACTCCAGCCATCCGACTCCCCAAACGAATCCCCCTATGACCCCAACCAATTGATTCTATTCGACTTTTAACCGGACAGCAGTGACCTCGGATAGGTACCAAGAAACGATTTCGCATTGAGGAATCAGCCGTCGGAGCCACTGGAACCCGGCCGCCACGGCCCCCGGATCATACTCGCCAACGGACTCCTGGTCCAGTAACAACTCGATCTCGCTCGACTCGCCCCTTCTTCTCCCCATTTTCATGCCGCGGGGTGGACGAAGTTCATGACTACTCGCCAGCTAACGCATGGGACCGCCCGCAGGGCGCGCCAATGTAGACCAGGCCGGACTCCCCAGTGACCACTGGATCGGCGTGCCCAGGAAATAGTGGTGATTGTGCTAAGTTCGTACCGTCATGCCAGCCCGATGCTGTAGAGACGTCGTCTTCGTGCTCTGTGTCGGTCTAGTAGCGAACGGCCATGGTGCAGCCCAATCGGTCTCCACTTCTGAAGAAGCCCCACGAATCGAGCGGCTTGAGACCCTCGCAGATGTTTGGGGCAAACTCTGGCTCTTTCATCCCAACTAAGGAGAAGAATATGACTCGCACTCACTGGCTGCACGAGCTTCGCTGGCCGGAGATCGAGGATTATTTGGAACACCACGATCTCGTCCTGGTCCCCATCGGGGCGACGGAGCAACACGGCCGGCATCTGCCCCTCCTCGTCGACACGGGTTGGGCGGTAGCCGCCTGCGAGGCATGCGCGGAAAAGACCGAGGCGCTGATCGCCCCTCCCCTTCACTTCGGCTGGTCGCCTCGCCACATGGGATATCCGGGGTCGATCACGTTGGGGGCCGACACCCTGCGACAGGTAAGCATCGATATATGTCAAAGCCTTATTCACCACGGCTTTCATCATGTGGTCATCGTGAACGGTAATCGCATCGCCAATCTGCAACCGTTGGAGATTGCCGCGGTGCAACTGCAGAACCGGACCGGGGCGAGGGTGGCGGTGGCGGATACCGGATTGATCGCGCGAGAGGAGGTCAAAGCACTGTGCGAGGGTGCCGATGGCGGGCTGAAGCATGCCGGCGAGGCGGAAAGCTCGCTCGCGCTTCACTGGAAACCCGATCACGTGGCCATGAGCGAGGCGCGACCCACGTCACGTAATGTCCGATCCGCTAGTCGTTTCGGTTATCCCGTCGAGCTCGACCCGGCGTTCAACCGCGACGCGGTCTCGCGATTCCCCACCCCGGCGCAACATCGAGCGGCGACTCTGCCGGATGGCCACGTCGGGGATCCCACGCTGGCCACCGCGACAAAGGGTCGAGCCATGATAGAGGCCATCGCTCGGAACCTCGCAAGTTTTGTCGGGGAGTTTCGGGCCCTTGAAGTCGGTGAGGTGCGATGTGACATCCCGACCTAGCCCGCCTTAAATGTGGGCTGGTGGCAAGAAAGCAGGGCACCAGTCTGCCAGCACTCGATAGCGGCAGATCTCTGCGCTTGATTGTCGTTGTCACGCCACTCCCTCAGCGCTACAATCGAAACGCCCGAAGGAAGTCGCCATGGCAACAAACTCGGACGTATCAAGACGTGCGTTTCTAGCAGCGATTACGGTCACGGCGGCGGGCTCGCGGTCACCCGCTGCCATTAGCGACAAAGAACAGAAGGCAAAGCTCCCCGTCATCCCCAAACGCTTGGAAAAAGCTTTCTTGGCCGCAGGCAAGATGCCCAATGGATTGCAGGCCGTTGCTGACGGCCTCTGGATCCTTGATCAGGAAGACCCCAACAAGGTCCACAAGGTTAGCTACCAAGACGGCTCGATGCGCAAGGAGATTCAGACGGAATCGATCCACGGCAGCGGCATCACCTTCGGCGACGGCGCCCTGTGGATTGCCTCGACTTACGGGCTTACAACTCTGAGAGTAGATCCAGACGACGGCAGGACGCTAGCGACTTTCGACACCCCGGGAGTCGGGGAACCGCTCTGGGGCAAGCCGCGCGGGCGCAAGACCGGAGCCCACGGCCTTGAGTGGGTGGATGGCAAATACTGGATCGCCGTGCCGCCCCCGGTCAAGATCTATCAGATTGAGCCTGACTCCGGGAAGGAGTTGCATAGCATCCCGGCGCCGGGCTCGCGGCCGCACGGGATCGCGTGGGATCAAGGCTATCTGTGGTGCGTGGAAAGCAACGACCGCGCCATCTATAAGATGGATTCCGGCAACGGAGAATTGTTGGCCAAGATCCAGTTGAGGCAGGAAGACCCGGAGCCGCACGGCATGACCATGCGGGACGGCGTCATTTGGTATTGCGACGCCGTGAGCCGCCGGGTGTGCAGGCTCGTGTAGTTGCTCGATTCAGCTAAATGCGCTTCTGATCACTTTTCTGGTGACTGGCGGGTTGGTTTTGTGTAGTCTCCCGAGCCGGCGCAGCCGATCTAGCGTACGATCGTTGTCATGGCCTGCCCTAGTCCGAGAGAACTGCACCACCGTCGGATAGATGGCGAAAACAGGCCAACTCACCGCCTCCAGCATCCTCGGGTAGTTGCTGAAGGCAACTGTCGCCAGCTTATTCGAGGCTGAACGGCGGGTATTGGTCTGTGACCAGCAAGAACGCTTAAGCATATACGCGAAGTCCTCATCTGCCAACCCCCACCGCATAATCGAAGAGCGCCCGTGGATAACGTCCAGTTAGTAGGATGGCAAACCAAGCGACAACGACCGCGATGATCGGCGAGTTCCTTGCCGAGGATGTCCTTCGGCTCGACGAGGCTGTTGAGGAAGCGGTGGGAGACCCGGAAACTAAGCTACCTGGCTAGGCTGAAGAACGACCGCTGGTAAACTGCGTCAAAGGGCCTTCATGCACGGCCATGAAATGGAGCCCGCTTTCTAACTTTGCGCAGGAGCCTATCCAGGGAGCGAGACGCCCGCTGCACTCCGCGCCGGCAGCCTTGGTGGCTGACGCTCATTGGACCCTTATTCGTTAATTTCATTGCACCCCTGCCAGCGCAGCTCACTCAGAGCTCAGTGTCTGGAATTGTCACAAACAATCAGGGTCAGTTAATAGGCGGAGTTTCGATCGCTCTCATCGGCGTCTCTGGCCTGGAGTTCAAAGCGCAGTCCAATGCGCTCGGCGAATTCTACCTCGTGGTGCCGCCTGGACCGTACGCTCTGATTGGAGACTCCGCCCAACACGGCGAAATTCAAATCGCGCCTTTTGTCTTGAAACCGCGGGAAGACCGCGTGATCCGCCTGGTCTTCCCGCAACAAGCACACACGGCAGAAGCTGAGTCAATCAAGCTAGCAGTTCGTCATGAATTCCATTTCGACCCAGAGTTCACAGATAAGTTGCCGTCGTCCTACAGTGTCGGGGAGCGACTTCAGCAACTTGAGCCAACCACTGTCATTGAGCCGCCCGCCTTCGGTGGGCTGTCGAGCCATCGTCTTGCGTGGTTATCACAAGATGCAAGCACTTGGACTGGGACGGGCTATCGTTTGCAAGGTATCGCCGCCGACGACCCTTATCAGCCGGGAAGGCCGCTCCTGCTGCCTGACCTGAACGTACTCGACCAAGTCATGCTGCTCTCCTCACCGCTCCCAGCCTCGACAAACGTGTATCACACTACGGTTGACCTGTTCCCCAGCCCGCCTTCGGCCGCATGGCACGGGGAGTTCTCCACCCTGTTTACGGGTTCGGCGCTCGCGGCCAACAATCTCACCCCACGAGCCTTACAAAGCGGGTTACGCAGAAGTGAGAGATTTGAATGGTACACGCGAGACCACTTCAAAATAGGAGGCGCCCTCAATCGGCGCATTCACGTACTCTTTTCCGCCACTGGACAGTGGGCCGCGCAAACTCTGCCGACCTCACCGGCGAACGACGACCTCACGAGCCGTTTGCTATTTGGTACCGCCCTAGGCACATTTCAGCCCAACAGTGGCAATCGCCTAGACGCTTTCCTCAGCCGCTCACGGCTTGATCGATCGGGGATGTCGGTCCCGGCGGCAGTCGAGCTGCTAATCTCCAGACGCATGGCACCGCCCCTCACTCTCTCGCCCGTCCTCGCTGAAGAAGACCATCTCGATCACCTCCAGGTGGGGTGGAGTCGCAGTGCAACCTCTGGGAACCGCGCGCCGGCGGCTGAGGTGCGGTACGGCTACTCGAAAGCGCAGCTTGGCACAGTGCCTAGGGGTAAGATCGGAGACCCTAGCGCCACCATCAGTCATATCGAACTACTGGATGGCGCTCATACGGGCCCGCCACCGCTTCAAAATCTCGCCCTCCGCACACGCCATTCCCTAGAGGCAGTTTTGCAGTCATTCCCATATCGGGCGGGCCGTATCGGCCACCAATCGACACTTGGCTTTTCGTGGCAGAAGGCAGACTCGCGAAACCGACTCATCGTCCCTGGAGATGCTCATGCCATTCTCGCCAACACCAGTCCAGCCTTTGTGGCGGAATTCAACACTCCCCTCGACAGCCGCAGCCGACTACACCGGTTCATGCTCGATGCCCGCCATCGCACAATTCTCTCGGGCCGGTTTCTGTTCGAAGTAGGCGCTCAGTTTGATGCCAGCCGCGGGACGCTCCCTCCACAATCGAGCCACCGCAGTGAAGCTGGGCCAGAGCAGGAGTCTCCTACCGGACTCAACCGCATAGATTGGCACAGCCTATCCCCAAGGGTGGGCTTCGCCGTCACTCTCCCCGACTGGAACGACCTCATTCTCCGTGGCTCCTTCTCGCGGACCCACGCGCCCCTCGCCGGTCGATATGTTGATTTTGGAAACGCGAACAGTCTCTCGGGTTTGGAATTCCGCTGGAAAGACACGAACGCGGACGGCATTTATCAGCCGGGGGAGCGCGGAATCCCTCTTCGCCGTTTTGGCGGTCTCTATTCGACAGTCAGTGAGGGATTGCGCCGTCCTTTCCGCGATCTGATCATGGTCAGTGCTGAGACTGAATTGCACAGTAATGTTTTGGCGTCTCTGCGCCTGTTTCGCAGCGACGACAAAAGGCGACTCTATGCGATGAACACGGGCGTACCCGAGTCAGCTTACCGGCCTATGACTGTCCTTGATCCCGGCGGAGACGCTATCACCGGCACCACGGACGACCAGATTCTGCCGATCTACGAGCAGCTGCCGGAGAGCTTCGGTCGGGATGCGTTTGCCTTAACCGACTCAAGGTGGCGAACGCAAAACAGTGGTCTGGTTGCCCAAATCACTTTCCGCCAGGAGCGGTTCTTGGCCCGGGCCTCGTTTGTAGCCGAAAAATCGGTCGGTCCTAATAACCCTGGAAACGGCGCGTGGGAAAACGATCCAGGTGTGGTTGGGGCGCTGGGCATGGACCCGAACACGCTCATCAACGCTACTGGCCGCGCATTCTTTGATCGAGCCTTCGTTGGCAAGCTGCAGGCCTGGGTGAGGCTCCCTGGCTGGCTGGGTGGGGTCGAACTGGGAACGGGCTTTCAGTATTTCGACGGGCTTGTCTTCGGCCGCAAATTGCTGGTACCGGACCTTGCGCAGGGCCCCACAGTCATTTTCGCCACTGCGCGCGGTAGCCCCGAGGGCGGTCACCGGACCGAGTACAACGCTACTTTGGACCTCCGTCTGGCGCGTACCCTTAGGCTCGGCCACGGCGGCGTCCGCCTCATCGCCGACATCTTCAACGTGGCTAACTCCGCCAAGCAGACGAGAGAAATAGACCGCACTGGTCCCGACTTTAACCTTCGTTTGCCCCTGGCGCTCGGAGTGCTCTGATATTTATAAGGTCGACGTGGAAACCACAAGTTACGGAGAGCTTTGTGTCGCCAGCGTCGATGGAGGTTTGCACTGGGCGGAGTCGAAGGACCGGGCGATTATCTCGGGCCATAATGGTGCCGTGGGTCTGGCGCTAAGCAAGAACTTCCGCGCGCTTTCCTCGAGCCCCGTCGAACCGGGTTGCCCAGACCTCCTGCCTGGCTGTGCTGGTGGCTCGAAGGGGCCGTGGTTCGGTTTTGAGGATTGGTCGCCGGACGGCAACTACGTCCTGTTGACTCGCCATGCTTGCCAAAACGGTTCTGCGGACGTCGTCCCTGGTCGGGGAGAACTCGTCCTGTGGACGGTGAATCACGAGTCACCTCAGATGCTGCTGGCTAACGCCACCAACGCGACTTGGTCTCCCAATGGTGCTCACATCGCATTCATCCTCTTGGGCAAGCCTGTCGATGGCCCAACCGGAAGTGTCGGTTCTGGCTCGACCGCAGGTCGGCCCTTCGAGGCTCATCTGGCGACCATGGAAGTGGCCACACGATCGGTTAGCGTTCTGGCGTCACTCGGCATCTTCGACCCAGAGGAAATCCTCATGCTGCGTGCGAGGGGCGAATGGAGACTGGTTCGCCCCGTCTGGTCGCCCGACAGTCACCGATTGGCGTTTCGAGATAGCAAGCACAACCTTCACATCATCTGGAAGGACGGAACGGACCAGCGTCTGGTGGCGCGAGCCAAACGGAGCGTGGCCTCGTGGTCTCCTGATGCAAGGCGGCTGGCCATTAGGGTCGGGAAACGGTCCCACTTTTGGGTTGGTGCGGAACCACCTTACCTTGTGGAGATTCAGTGAACCCAAATCGCGATGCCCGTGGCGGCCGTTTGCTCGATGCGGTGTACAGTGTCTTCGTCGGTTGCGTTGTAGAGACGCACCACAGCATTAGCATTCCACCGGGTCCAATCGAAGTCGAACCGGATCGAGCGGACCCGATTGACGTTGATCCTGATCCGCTGCGGATCGTTCGCTAGCCATTCTTGTACACGAAATAACGATCTCATGAAGCGCTTTACACGCCTGGTATTTACGTGTCTTGTCCTGGTCACTACTGCTCAGGCTACTCCAACCGATGTGCTTTCCGAAGCCCGCAAGATTCTTCAGCAAGCACTTGAGGCCGCCCGGGCCGTGAGGCGGGTCGAAAGCGGTGAAGCGAAACCCGTTATCCTGGCACGCATCGCCGAGACCCAAGCCAGAGCCGGCGACCAACCCGGAGCGGAGCTCACCTTTCGGGAGGCCCTTCACTTTCATAGTCTCTCGCCCCGCAAGGGCAGTCGCCCAAATCTCTTTTCCTTGTGGGAAATCGCAGAGGCTCAGGCAAGAGCAGGAGACCAAGCTGCCGCAGCACGGACCCTTAATGAAGCTCTCCGAGCTGCCGCCGGTATCCAGGACAACGTCTTCAAGGCCTTTGTTCTGCGAAGCATCGCGAAGGCTCAGGCGAAAACCGGGAACGTAAACGACGCCCTCAAAACCGCGGCTGCCATCAAAAAACTCGGACAAGCCATGCCCTCTGCCTTGGGAGACATCGCGTTCGCTCAGGCGGAACAAGAATACGTGAAGAGGGCCCTCGAAACCGCCTCCCGCATTGAGGACGAGAATAGGAAGAACCTCGTCCTCCGCCACATTGCGGTGATTCAGGCAAAAAGGGACGACGTGAGCGGTGCCCGTCAGACCCTCGAAACAATCACGGATGATCGCGCAAAAGGACATGCCTGGGCGGAGATTGCCCGTGCTCAGGCCAGAGCCGGCGACATCGAGGATGCCTTTCGAACTGCTGCCCCGATCGAGTGGGCCGTCCTCAGAACTGACGTCTTTAGGACGATCGCACACGCTCAAGCAAAGACGGGAGACCGGGCGGGTGCAGCAACCACTTTCGAGCAGGCTCTTCGGACCGCCTCGGCAATCAAGGACGGGCCCAGGGCGAAAGCAGATGCCTTCCGGGACATTGCCCGCGCTCAGGCTGAGGTAGGAGACCATGCTGCTGCGGCAAAGACCTTTCAGCGGGCACTTAAGGCTGCTGCCGCCATCCGGTTCGACAAGTGGAGGAAAGCAGCCGCCTTCAG
The DNA here is from genome assembly GCA_965248205.1 of Bryobacterales bacterium. GTDB lineage: Bacteria > Acidobacteriota > Terriglobia > Bryobacterales > UBA6623. Next base: position 1,522,908 of record CBDFIS010000006.1, on the reverse strand, counting down.
CAACATAGGCTTGGCTCAGGCAGAAGTGGGTGACCTGGCGGGGGCGCTTCAGACCGCCGCCAGGATCGACAAGATGAAAGTGAAAGCACCTGCCCTGACCGCCAAGATGCACTCGAAAGCCAGGGTCTTGACCGCCATCGCGGAGGCTCAGACAAAGGGAGGTGACCGCGCGGCCTCCACAAAGACCTTCGGGCAGGCTCGTCGAGCCGCTTATGCCATCCCCTTCGTCCCCCTCTTGCGCCAGGGCGAAAGAGCGGATGCTCTGTCAGAAATCTCCCAAGCTCAGGCGCGGGCCGGGGACGTGAGCGGAGTTCTCGCCTGGATTGCAGACGAGACCTCATCCTATGTGAAGTCGTTTGCTTTGCTGAGTGCTGCCAAGGGGTTGTTGGATAGGATCGAAATGAAAAAATCGCAAGGTACTAACGAGAAATAATGAAGCATCAAGAGGTTCTGCGGGTCCATCAGCTCGGCAAAGTTTATCGCTCACGATCCGTAATCGTCGGCATGCCGGTTGGAAGTGCTGCCGGTTTCCTTATCGCGGGAGCACAGGAGGGATTTGAGGATGACCGTCACCGCCCACAGCAAAAGCCAAAAGGCAGGGCCGAACGGCCCCCGCTCACCGCCCACAGGAGAAGCCAAAAGGCAGGGAACCGCCAAAAATCAGACCCCGAATCCCGCACACCCGAACCGTGCCCAAATCCACATCCACCTACGCGGCCAAGTGACCGCCCACGTCAGAGAGGAGCCGCAGGTGCTGAGATAGTTTCCAAGTCGGCGCAATCCGTCCACTTGAAGCTGAAATCGGGCTAAGCGACTTTGTTGGAGTATGTTACGGGCCAGCAGCCGATGATTGTTGGTGCGAAGGCGATTTGAACGAAGCCTTCGGCAGACGCTTCGCGTGGGAGTAAGCGGAGAGAAGACGTAAAGATAGGCGTAAGGTCGGGACACCACAAGGAGGTGTCCGATGACACATTTACGCCGACAGATGCTCGAGGAACTCGAGCGTCGCAACTACTCCGCGAACACGGTTCGCAGCTACATCCGCACCGTCGAAGACTTGGCGCGCTACTTCAAGCGGAGGCCCGACCGGCTAGGGCCGGAGCACATCCGCCAGTATCAAGCGCACCTGTTTCGCGATCGCAAGCTCGCCGCCAACACCGTGGCGCAACGGGTGGCGGCGCTGCGGTTCTTCTACATCCAGACGCTCGGACAAGAGTGGAACCTGGATCGAGCGCCCTACCCGAAGAGACCGCGCCGACTGCCCAACATCCTCTCTCCCCAACAAGTCGCTCGTCTGATCAACGCCGCCGACAGCGCCTTTCACCGCATGATCGTGATGACGCTCTACGCCACCGGGGTGCGCCGGGCCGAGTTGACTCAGCTGCGGATCCAGGACATCGACTCCGAGCGCATGGTCGTGCACGTCCGCGGCGGCAAGGGCCGTAAAGACCGCGACGTGATGCTCTCCGAGCAGTTGCTGGTCAACTTGCGCGAGCACATTCGCCGACTACGGCGCAGGCCCAAGCAGTGGCTATTCCCCGGCGGGAAGTGGCACATCAGCGATGATCCGATTACGAGCAACGTGCCCTGGCTCGCTTGCAGCCACGCCGCCAAGAGGGCCGGCATCACTAAACCCGCTCACCCCCACATCCTGCGTCATTGCTTCGCCACCCACTTGCTCGAAGCCGGAGCGGACTTGCGCACGATTCAGATGCTGCTCGGTCATCGCGACCTGGAAGAGACGGCGCGGTATCTGCATCTGTCGGCAAAGCATCTCAGTGATGTCGCCAGCCCGCTGGACTCGTTGGAGCTGGCCTCAACCGACAAAGACGATCCCGAGACAACGTAGATGGAACGGCCGCCGCTGGAGGTGGCCGATCTGGTTCGCGCCGCCGGAGAGCGTTTCGTCGAGAAAAGCCGCGCTTGGCTCAGCGGGCAGCATCTCAAAGTGTTGTCGGCGATCGAGCGTTGCCGCACCGCCGCTCTCGGCGGTCATCGCCTCCGCTGCGATGACTGCGACCATGAACCGCCCCTCGTCTACAACTCGTGTTTGGATCGCCATTGTCCAAAGTGCCAGGCCAACACCCGCAAGCGTTGGTTGGAAGCTCGACACCAAGAGCTGCTTCCGGTGCGCTACCTGCACGTCGTGTTCACCTTGCCGCGAGTCCTCTCGCAGCTGGCCTTACAGAACAAGGATGCGATCTACTCGCTGCTGCTGCGAGCGAGCGCACACACGCTGCTCGAAGTCGCTCGCGATCCCCGCCATCTCGGCGCCGAGATCGGCTTCTTCTCGATCTTGCATACGTGGAATCAGCGCCTCCAGGAACACGCCCACGTCCATACTGTCGTTCCCGCCGGCGGTCTCTCGCTCGACCACAGCCGTTGGATCGACGCGCCGTCGAAGAACTTCTTCCTGCCTAAGGAAGTCTTAGCCGAGGTCTTCCGCGGCAAGTTCATCGACGGCTTGCGGAAGGCCTTCGCCCAGGGCAAGCTACGCTTCTACGGGCGGTTCGCACCGCTCGATCGAGAGCGTGAGTTCAATGCGTTTGTGCGGAGCTTGTACCGCACCCAGTGGGTGGTCGAAGTGCGGCCACCCTTCGGAGACCCGGGACGGGCCTTACAGTACTTGAGCCGCTACACCCACCGCATCGCCATCTCGAACCAACGCCTGGTTTCGTTCGAACTCAACCAAGTCACGTTCCGTTGGCGCGATTCGGCCCATGGCAATCAGCAAAGGCTGATGACGCTCGAACTCGACGAGTTCCTGCGCCGCTTCCTGCTGCACGTGTTGCCCAGCGGCTTCCACCGCATTCGCTACTACGGCTTCCTGACGAACTCGAAACGCGGCGACCTGTTGCCGTTGTGTCGTCGGTTGATCGCTCGCGTCAACCCTTCGCGCACGATCTCCTACTCGGATTCCGAACCCGCTCGTAGCGGCTGGCTCTGTCCTCGTTGCGGCGGCCGTTTGCTCATTGTCGAACGTTTCACCGCCGCCCAGCTGCGGACTCGCGCCCCGCCCGCTCTCGCCGCCGCATGATGCCACGTCGCATCTCCCCTCGAGCCGCTCTCGCGCTTCGGCGCGCACCGTACTCGTGCGCCTGGGCCCACTTTTACGGACGATTCCGCCCGTTTCAGACGCCGCTCGCACGGCAGAAACCTTACGTTCGCCCTTCGGATCAGCACTCGATTCGGTCCCGACCATGCGTTCTCTGTGCGTCGCAACCCTCTCGTCGCCGTCTTGCCTCCGTCCGCACGCCGAATACAAACCGCATAGACTTCCAACGCTCGTCGTCGGGCTTCCTTCAAATCGTTGTACCGCTTGCGACAAGTCCCCTGTTTGGCCGCGCTCTTTCCGTCGTGTCGCCAGCGGTACAACACTCGGATTAATCAACAGTTATCGGCCAACAGGCGCTATCTAATTCGTTTCGGGGGGCTTAGTCCTGCTCGCGTGGGCACTTCTGCCAGGGTGGCCGGAAACCAGTTCTCAACCACTCGGACTGACGGGTTAGGAGTTCTCCGTTCACCGGCTCAACGAGCACGAAGCGCTGGCCATCTCAGCGATTGACTAGACAGCGCAGAACTCGAACTGAATCCATTGTGCCTGCTGCGAGTGCCACCATTTGTGAAAGGCGCCCGAGCGTCTCGTAGCTGAATCGATGATCCGCACGGGAACAACCACTCGCAGCGGGTCCACGTCGAATGGATACGGCTTCAACGCGATCCGACGGGCGCCGGCGGGCCGCACCTCAATGGTCACCCGATCCTGCCAGCTCCTACGAGGGACTTCCCGCAGGTCGAATGCATCCTCCCCAAGCCCCTTGGCTTCGCCGGACAAGGGCGAGATGAGTGGGGAACACAAAAACAACGATAGCCCATCGAGGAGTTGAAGCAGCCGGGCGTTCGGCTTCAAGTTTTCCCGATTGACCCACGCTGCCGTGACCGGGTTCCCTCGAAGCCGGGCAGTGAGGTCAGCCTGCTGCTCTTCGAGATCAGCGACAAACTTGCGGTCTTCATCGCTAGAGTCGGCGTAGAGCTTTTCGGGCGCGCGATTCCAAAACAGCGGATGAAGAAACGCCGGATCGGGATCAGGTTTCGTCCTACTAGCATAGAGCCAGTAAGCATGCACGCTGATCAGCAGACTGACATAGGGATGTTCCTCGCCAAACCGGGGAATGCCGCGCCGCCAGCGGTCTATCCCCTCCTGCTGGTTCTTCAGCACTTCAGCAAGATCCAGCGGAAGATCGTCACGATCCCCTAGCTCTGGAATGGCCTCCCATTCCCACCAGCCGTTGTCGTGCTCAGCAATGGCCAACACCGTCTCTGCACAGAGCTGCTCAGGATCGTGCGTATCAGCAAAGTGTCCGGGAGCGGCAAACTGATCATTTCCCCAGTGGGCCGCCAGATACCCAGCGACACGCCCATGATCCGGCTGACTGACCAACCAGGTTCGGTTATCGCGGTGAGTTTTTAGCACTGCACTTGACTCCTTTCCGATGGTGGACCGGCCACAACGGTCCATCCTACCGTTTCGCGGATGGATGTTGGGAACAAGCCAACTCACCAGTTATCCGCCGCGCGCCTCAGTCCGGCTTGCGCACGAAGATCCACCACAGGTCGCTCGTCTGCTGAGCAGCGAAGTGTTGGATTCCTTGCTTGTCCCAGATATCGTAGAGAGGCTGGGGCTCCCACTTGTGCTTGATTAGAATGAACTCCCCCGAACCGCAGCGCTTGAGTGCTTGCTGGATCGGGACCATAGGGTCTGCGTCCAAACGCTCGTCGGAGGCAAGCAGGTCGACGACTTCTTTAGGCTCCTCGCTCGTCCACTCCGGCGGCTCCTGAATCGGCGCTTCGTTGTCAGGCTCGGTGAGTCCGGTTCGGGCGGCGATCTCCTTCCGGTCCTCTTCGCTCAGTGGCTGGGCGGCGATCTCATGAATACGGGCAAGTATATCGACCACCGGCCTGTCAGTTATCTTGGCGACGCGCTTGAGGCTGATGCGTGGCGGCATCAGACGCCGCATCAGCGGGTTGTGCAGCCGTTGGAAGTCATGTGGATTCAGGCTGACGATGTAGTCAAGCACGTCCGGATGGAGCAAGAGGGCTGTCGGACGTCGCCGCGTTCGCGGACGTGTACCGCCTGAATCAACTCCGGCTCGACGTGGCCCAGCACAGTCGCTGAAGGGGTGTCGAAGAAGGTGTCGTACTCAACGTTGTGCGAGGGCTCCAGCGTAGGGAAGCTGATGACGGCTTCCCCCATGCGACGGAGTAGAGTTTCGTACTCGTCCTTCTCCGCGGGGGTCATGTGCTTTCGCAGGTCGGGCCTCGTACGTTCCCCCCGATCGAAGTCAAGAAGGGCCTCGACGGCTTTCTCCAGCGGTGCGGCAAGCTCTTGCTGCTCTTGGGTCCGCTCCTCTTCCGGCGCCTCGTAGGCGGCGACGACTTCCGGCGAGAACTCGGCCTTCTTCTCTTCGGTGATCCTGTTTTTCACCCGGTCTTCGAACAGCCCGTAGGCGTCGCGTGCTTCATCGAGTTCGATATAGCGGGCGAAGTCATCTCTGCGATGCGACGCGGACAGCGCGGTAACCACGGGAATCGTGACCGGCTGACTCGTAGCAAAGATGGCCTGCATCGAGTAATAGTCGCGTTGCGAGAAGGGATCGAACTTATGATCGTGACAGCGGGCGCAGCCGAGCGACAGCCCCATGAACGCCGCGCCCGTCGTATCGACCCAATCGGTTAGCCTTTCGTAAAGAAGCCGGGGCGTGTCGAGGAAGGTTCCCGGAATGAAGGGGCCGAAAGCGTACATGCTGGTGCCGACGCGCGCCTCCAGGTGTTCCAATTTCTCCGGCGGGACCGCGTAGTTGCTGTCGAACAGATCGAGATTATCCGGCCACAACTCGTCGCCCGCGATCTGTTCCTGCACGAAACGGTCGTAGGGCTTGTCTTCGTTGAAGGATTTGATTACATAGTCCCGGTAGCGCCACGCGTTAGGGGCATAAAGGTCCGGCTCGAAGCCCTCGCTGTCGGCATAGCGCACGACATCGAGCCAATGCCGGGCCCATCGTTCGCCGTAGTGGTCGGAAGCCAGCAGCTTATCAATCAGTTTCTCGTAAGCCTCGGGCGAGCTGTCGTTGACGAACTCGTCGATTTGCTCGGGGGTTGGGGGTAATCCGATTAAGTCGAAATAGGCGCGGCGAACCAAAGTAAGCTTGCCGGCCGCCGGCGCCAACGCAAGGTCCTTCTCTTCGATCTTCGAAAGGATGAACGCGTCGATCGGATTCCGAACCAAGTTGCGGTGCTTCGCCGGCTCGGGGACGGCCGGACGCAACGGTTTCCGGAAGGCCCACCACTCCGGCTCAGCGCCCTGTTTCGCTTCCGCCGCGGACCCGGGCCAGGGAGCGCCTTGGTTGATCCATGTGGCGAGGGTTTCGAGGTCCGCGGCGGGCAGCGGCTCCTCGCTGCCGGGCGGCATCGCCAGTTCGCCGACGTGAGCCGCTGCCTGATACAGTAGGCTTTCAGCAGCGTTTCCCGGTGCGACTGCAGGGCCCCGACTTCCGCCTTTGAGAAGCGTCCCCCTCTCGCGCAGGTCCAAACCCGACATCCGGGCCGAGCCGTGACAGGCAAGGCAGTTCTTCTCGAGGACGGCTAGCGCGTCGTCGGCGAGGGACGAGCCGGCTGCTGCGGAGGTCCCGGGCGCGGCGACCCAGAAGCTCGCCGCCAGGGTTACCAAGCAAGCGCGAAAACTGGCCATGGCTCAGTGAAGCTGTCGAACAAGACGCCTGCCGGGCGAACCAACGCCCTAGCAGCCCGTCGTAAGAGTGGGTTCGGGCAAAAATCGGGGACCGCCATCCGATTTTCAGGGTCCGTCTCTATATTAGAACCTATCTCATAAATAGCCAGGATCTGTAAACAGAAGCCGACCAGGCCAGATTTCGTTGCCATGCTCCGTTCATCCGAGGCCGGGGCCAATCATCTCAAAGCAATCCATCATCGACTGCTCAGGGAGCGAGCTTTTACTGTTTGGAACAAGGCGACCTGCGCTTGCTGAAGGAGAGAAAGTCAGGGCGCGCTTCAGGGGGAAACCGCTTCTCCCTCATTAACTTGACGATGCCTTGAAAACAATGGTGGGCGCGCCCAGACTCGAACTGGGGACCTCCTGCGTGTGAAGCAGGCGCTCTAACCAACTGAGCTACGCGCCCATGTGGTTTTCTTCTTGATTCTGAATTACTTACGACGCGAGCCGTCTCTCCGCCCAGCCTACTTGGGGCCAACTGGGGCCAACAAGAAGAGCCTCACAGCTCATTGTGTCACTCCCGGGTCGGCCTTCGCCAGTTCGCGATCAAGCGCTTCAACCGCTGCTGTCACCGAGCCTGGATAGGTCTCCCCCGGAGCCGCCTCCGGCACACCAGCGTTCATATGAGCTTCTCAAAAATAGAAACTTACGTCAGCCCCGTCAGCTCGGAAGAATCTCCGAACCAAGCATATCCGCGCCTGACGAAGGGTCGCATGGTCGTTCGAGAAAGGCGTCTTGAAGCAACAGGAACCATTCCGACCAACACTAGCCCCGGCCGCGGCTGGTCCCGCGTCGGCTGGCTAGGCGCTGAGCGGGCCGTCGATCAGATCACCGACGACTTTGGCGCCTGTGAGGGGAATATCGGTTAGCGTCTCGTCGCGGCCGTGATGTTGGTAGGTGAGCCGGCTGTGGTCGAGGCCGAGCTGGTGAAGGATGGTGGCGTGAAGTTCGGAAACCCCCACTCGGTCCTGGACCGAACGGTAGCCGAAATCGTCGGTCGCGCCGTGAATGTGGCCTTTCTTGAAGCCGCCGCCCGCGAGCCACAGACTGAAAGCGTTGCGGTTGTGGTCGCGTCCCGAGCCGTTTTGGGAAACGGGTAGTCGGCCAAATTCCCCACCCCACCAGACGATCGTGCTTTCCAGCAGGCCGCGGCTCTTCAGATCATGGATCAGCCCGTGCACGGGCAGTTCCGTCTGCCGGCAAATCTTGTCGATCTCGGTCCGCGTATTCAGGTGGCTGTCCCAGGGCTGGGTCGAGTACTTCGCCGGCGGAAAGATCTGGACGAAGCGCACACCGGCTTCGACCAGCCGGCGGGCCATCAGGCAGCGAGTGGCGTACCCGGCTGTGACGGGGTTGTCCATGCCATACATCTTCTTGGTCGCGTCGCTTTCCTTGCCGATGTCCAGCACGTCGCCGGCGGCCAACTGCATCCGCGCCGCCAGCTCGTAGTTCAAGATTCTCGCGTGAAGTTCGGAATTGTGAGGATACTTCGCGCGGTGCTCTTCGTTGAGTTTGGCTAGGAGATCCAGGTTCTCCCGCTGTGTTTCCTGGGGCACAATGGGATTCAAGTTCAACACCGGCGAACCCTCGGTGCTGAACTCGGTCCCGCGATAGGTGGCCGGCATCCAGCCGTTGTTCCAGAGCAAGTTCCCGCTGGTGTTGTAGCCCGCCGGATCCCGCAGGACGATAAACGCGGGCAAATTCTGATTCTCGGTCCCTAGCCCGTAGCTAACCCAACACCCGATCGCCGGCCGGCCGGGGAAGATCTTCCCCGTCACGTACATGATCAGGCCTTCGGTGTGGTTGTTGTGCCCGGTATGCATGGATCTCACGAGGCAGATGTCGTCCGCGTACTTCGAAGTGTGGGTCAGAGCCTCGGAAAGCTCCATGCCGCACTCGCCATGTTTTTGAAACTCAAATGGGCTGGCCATGAGCTCGTTGGCCTCGCTGCCCGGCTGGAACATCTCCACCTTCTCGGTGTGTCTCTGGCCGTGATGTTTCTGTAGCTCGGGCTTGGGATCAAACAAGTCCATCTGGCTGGGCCCGCCGTTCTGGACGATCTGAATCACGGCTTTCGCCTTGCCCGGGAAATGCCCGGGTTTCGGTTCCAGATTCGCCTCGCTCTGATTGGGAGCGCCCGAGAGACCGTCGGCATTGAGCAGATACGACAAGGCAATGCTGCCGAAGCCCAAGCCCGACATCTGCAACATCTCGCGCCTAGAAGGAAGCGGCGACAGCGGAGTCAGCCGATCGGAGTTGCTCATGGCCTCACCTATTCCAAATACAAAAACTCGTTGGTGTTAAGTAATGTGTGACACAGGCTGACCAAGGCGTTATCCTCAGCCTGCTCGGCCTCAGTCCCCTCAGCACGATGCCGTTCAGCCCGTCGTTCGAACAATGCCCTACTCCACGCCTGCTCTTTGGGAGCGGGCTTGCGCCCCAGCGCGATCCGAAAAGCCAGCTCGATCTTTTCGCCTAAGGATCCTCCCGCGGACTTCTCCACACGCTCGGCAAAATGTTTCGCCTGTTCCATTACGAACTCGTCATTAATCATTGCCAGCGATTGCAACACGACCGCCGAGGAGTCGCGCCGCGCGCAGGTTGTCATAAGCACCGGCTGGTCGAAAACGGAGAGCAGACTGTGGTTGTAATTCCGCCGTGCATAGATATACAGGCTACGACGCCACTGGCTGGTCGGAGTCGGTAGATCTTTGGTGGAAATGACAACTTTGCCACCGGGTAAGATCTCGATCGGTATCGGAACGCCGCCGATCGTCCGATCCAGCTTCCCGCTGGCTACCAGCATGGCGTCGCGGATTGTCTCGGACTCCAGCCGGCGCAAGGGCATCCGCCAAAACAGTTTGTTCCCAGGATCGACCGCAACCGGATCGGGACCCCGTCGAGTACTCTCGCCTGCCGCGCGATACGTGGCTTGCGTATAAACGCTCGATGTCATGATCTGCTTCAGCAGGGGCTTGATGTGCCAGCCGGAGTCGACGAACTCGCTCGCCAGCCATTCGAGAAGCTCCGGGTGCGTCGGCGGGACCCCGGAGCGGCCGAAATTGTCCGCCGTCGCCACGATGCCCACACCCAAAAGATGTTGCCACAGGCGGCTTGCGACCACCCGAGCCACCAGAGCGGCGGTCGGTGTATCTTCCTCGGTGAGCCATTTGGCAAAAGCCAGACGCCGGCCGCTGGTTTTCCCCTGCGCCCCTGAGCTCTCGAAGCCCAGATCCCGACCATCTTCCGTGAGCACTGATAGGAAGCCTGGCGCGACCTGTTTCCCAGGATTCTTGAACTCTCCCCGCCGCAGCAGGTAGGCCGGTGACGGAGGTCCGACGTCGTATACTGCTTGGATCGTGCCGTATTCTTTTCGTTGCGCGTCGTAAGGATCGATTTGTCGCTGCAAGTCCTCGGCGCGAGCCTTGTCTTCCTCGTTTTTCTCCAAGGCAGCGTCGACTTCTTCCGCTGAGACCTCCAGCATCTTCCCCAACTTCGCGAAGAGGTACTTCTGGAGGGCCGTGCGCTTGTCTATGTGAGTTCGTACTGCCACCCGCGCGTCGTCCCGCAGCGTGTCCGGGATAGCGGCCAGCTTTTCTTCCAAAAGGCGCTCTTCGTACGGACGGCGCACGTCAGCCAGCAGCTTTGTAAACGACTCCGCCTGTTTGTCGATTCCCTCGTTGTGGCGTTCGATCTCCTTCTTCTCCGCCTCCGAGACGTCCGGTAGCCGGCGCTCTTTGGGTTGTAACCATGATTGCGGATTGAAAGCCGGCGTGAAAATCGAAAGCAGCCGGTAATAATCTGTGTGCGGGATGGGGTCGTACTTATGGCTGTGACATTTGGCGCAACCGACCGTGAGCCCCAGTATGCTGCTCGACACGTTCCCCAGTGTGAGGTGCGCGATGCCATAGCGCTGGTCGGCCGTATTTAACTCACGCAAATCCGTGCGATCGGGGGCGGAGCGCAGAAAACTGGTCGCAATGAGAAGCTCACGGGTCTCGGGTGTGAACTTCTCGGCCGAGCGCCAGTCGACCAGTTCATCACCGGCCAGCTGCTCGGTGACGAAACGATCAAAAGGCTTGTCTTCGTTGAACGCGCGCACGACATAGTCGCGGTATCGATACTTGCCTTCCGCATTGGTGATGATAGCGGCGTCATTGTCCATCCCACGTGAGTCGGAATAGCCACCCTGGTCCAGCCAATGGCGCCCCCACCGCTCGCCAAAGTGCGGCGAATCGAGCAGACTGTCCAGCAACCGATCGTAAGCCTCCTTCGACGTGTCAGCGAGGAATTCGTCGATCTCCCCTGGCGAGGGCGGTAAACCTATAAGGTCGAAATAGGCCCGCCGGATCAGCGCCCGCTTGCTTGCCTCGGCGGAGAATCCTAACCCCTTTTCTTCCAGTTTGGCGAGCACGAAGGCGTCAATCGGCGCGCGGACCCGAGATTTCTGGCGCACTGCCGGCACTCTCGGGCGCCGCAGCTTTTGGAAAGCCCAGTATTGCCGGTCCTCCTCGGACACCTTCGGGGCTTCGGCCTTGGTGGCGTCCCCATAAGTCCGGGTGGCAGGCAGGCCGGCGTCGATCCAACGTCGAATCGTTTCGACCTGCTCCTCGCGTAGCTTCAGTTCGCCGCTGGGAGGCATCGTAGCCGTCGAGATCCTCTTGTAGAGGAGGCTCTCGTCGGCGGCACCCTTGGTCACGATCGTCCCGTTGTCACCTCCCCGCAAGATCAAGGGAGGCGTCCGCAGGTCGAGGCCCACCATGGCCGCTTCCAGCCCGTGACACTTGAAGCAGTGAGCCGTCAGGATGGGCAGGACATCAGTTTCAAATTGAGGAGGTGTTTCAGCCTCCGCTGAAACGAGACCAAGTGGAGCGAGTAACAGACAAGCGATCAGGGGCACCGACCGGCGAGCCGAAACCGCTGTTACCCAACGAAAGGAAGCAGCGAGAGTCAAAAGGTCCCCTTCTTTTTCAGCTTCTGGCGAGGGCGAAACCCAACTCCCGGACCACCAGCGGCGTCTTGGCCCGCACGATTGGGGTGGTTGCGCTACTGCTTATGATACACCGGTCCGGACCACTCCGCGTTGTTTGCCCTCGAAATTGCCGGAGTGCGCGACGGTAACCAAAGGCCGCTGCTGAAGATCGAAGACGCGATTCAACAGCCGTGGTTTGGATTCGGCCGGTCGTCATGAGTCACCAACATTTGTAGTCCCGTAGCGCAGGCCTGGGCCGCCGTTGGCCCAGTACCTGCGGCCTTTCTATCGGCCCCCCCCCGCCAGATCCGCGGCCTTTTGCTTTTGTGGCGCACACTCTCAGTGTGCCGCGTCGAGACTCCTCTCGACGCTTGGGGCATTTCAGCTCCCCAACCGCTGATACTCCTCTACCCCTCAGCCGGCGGGTCCCGTTGCGCAACCTGGCGCCAGTCACCCCCCGTGCTTGGCATGAACGCAGCCAGGCCATTGTCGGCCGCTCCCAGTAGGGCTTAACGTCAGGCAACGACTTGGGGAAGCGCCCGGTGGTCCGCGGCAGAGATGAAATGGGGAGGCTCGCCAGGCCCGGTCGTGGGCTTCGCTCCAAACACTTCTCCGTAAAGGGTGACCGAAAATCTTCTATTGATTGAAAGGATGGAGGGCGAGCAAGTTAGCGAAGAATGCGTGCTTGGGCAGGACAAGCAACAAGGGTTACCCTAGTCCGCAGCCGTCTAGTTCAGGTCCGCCAACACCCCCTCGGCCGCCGAAACCGTCTTCTCAACTTCGGCCTGGCCGTGGGCCGCCGACAGAAAAGCTGCCTCGAACTGCGAGCAAGGCAGATAGATGCCCGAGTTGAGCATCCCTCGGAAGAATCGCGCGAATTGGTCTGTGTCGCTGTTCGAGGCAGAGTCGAAATCCGTAACGGGGCTGTCAGTAAAGAAGAGGGTAAACATAGATCCTACCCGATTGATCGTGACCGGGACGCCGGCCCTTTGGGCAGCCCCGGCGAGACCTTCCTCGAGAAGCGCGCCGTTGTCTTCGAGTTGTTGGAAGATTCCCGGGTTTCGCCGCAGTGTGCGGAGCGTCGCCAGGCCTCCTGCCACTGCCAGTGGGTTCCCGGACAACGTCCCCGCCTGGTAGACCGGGCCCAAGGGAGCCACGTGCTCCATGACATCGCGGCGCCCGCCGTAGGCGCCGACCGGCAGTCCGCCGCCGATCACCTTACCAAGCGTCGTCAGGTCCGGCTGCACACCGTAGAGCGCCTGCGCCCCACCCAGCGCTACCCGGAATCCCGTCATCACTTCGTCGAGAATCAACAGCGATCCGTGCCGAGAGGTGATCTCTCTCAGCGACTGGAGGTGTCCCTCGGCAGGTGGGACGCAGCCCATGTTGCCCACTACCGGCTCGAGGATCACACAGGCGATCTGATCACCGTGGCGTCGAAAGCAATCCTCGACCGCCTCTGGCGAGTTGTAGGGAAGGGGAATCGTCGTCGCGGAAACGCCCTGCGGCACGCCCGCTGAATCGGAAATACCAAGCGTCGCCAATCCCGAACCGGCCTTCACCAACAAGGAGTCGACGTGACCGTGGTAACAGCCTATGAACTTAACCACCAAATCACGTTTGGTATAGCCTCTAGCGAGCCGGATCGCGCTCATGGTCGCCTCGGTGCCGGAGTTCACCAGACGCACCATCTCGACCGAAGGCACCAATTCGCCGATCAGCTCGGCCATCTCCACTTCCTGTTCCGTGGGAGCACCGAAACTGGTGCCGCTTTCGAGCGCTTCGTTGAGAGCTTCGACGACCGCCGGGTGACGGTGCCCCAGGATCAGGGGTCCCCAGGAGCCCACGAAGTCGACGTATTCGTTGCCATCCGCGTCGAACAGTGACGGGCCGTCGCCGCGCACGATGAACGGTGGTTCGCCTCCCACCGCCCGAAAGGCACGGGCCGGTGAGTTGACCCCGCCCGGTATCGAGGCCTGCGCCCGCTCAAACAGTTCGCTTGATCGGGGACGCCGTCCGCCCGCCCTCATCGTTCCTTCGCTCGCCATGCTGTTCTCCCCACGGAATCTAGAGTTGCTGTTTGCGATCGACTTTGCGGCCGCCGCCGCCTCGGATGTCAGCACGGATATTGTATCGAGTTGAGGACATGGGGAATCACCCGCAGAGCGCGGCGAATTAGGACAAGAAGCTGTGAAAAATCACCTCAGCCTTAGATTCGCGTACGCGGGAGCAATGAACTGCGCCCAAGCGTCGACACGAGTGTCGACGCGGCAGACGTAGGCGTCCGCGCCACAGCATCAGATACCACAAGCCCAACAGTCGAGCGCGAGCCTAAGGCCACGACCGCCCTCGTGGCGCAGGTCCCCAGACCTGCCGTGTCGGTATTCCTACCGACACCTGTTTTCCAAGCTGCCCACACGCAAGGACCAGGTCGGGCTGAATGTGTCGTTGGACAGCCGACCCCACGACATGCACTTTATCCTGTCCCCCTCGGCCGCCCGCCCCTGGGAATAACGTTGAACGCCAGCCGCCCAAACCTGTGTGAGGAAAGCAAACTAGGCCTACGCTGCAGGAATTTCGCTCGCTATGAACAAGCGGTCCCCGCCCCTAGCCGTCGCTGGCGGCGACATCGAGAACCGCGAACCAGAGAAACTGCACGAGTTTGAGGAGCGCTTCCTCGGCGATTCGTTCGTCGTCGCCGTGCGGTCCCCGGCCCGCGGCCGAGTCGGCTTCGTCGCGAACGGCGCCGAAGCCGTAGCACTGCACCCCTTTTGCCCGCAGCTGCGCCATGTCCGTGGCGCCGGTGAGCATCAGCGGAAGCACGACCGACCCGGGAAACATGCGGCCGCTGACACCCTCCAGAACCCGGAACATTTCGTTGTCCATCCGAGAGGGGGGAGCCGGGGGTCGAGTACGCGGCAGCGGCGCGATCTCCACATTGGGATCGTTCACGACCGCTAGAAGATCCGTGTAGAACGCGTCAATGTCTTCGTCCGGCAGCGCCCGGATATCGAGGCCGGCTTCCGCCTCCGACGGAATGACGTTGATGCGAAACCCACCGTCCAGAATGGTCGGAGCCACCGACGTCCGCAGCATCGAGTGGTGGAACGGGTCGTTCACGGCCAGGTAGCGCTCAACATGCGGCCGTCGCTCTGAACCGACGACATCGTTGTAGCGGGCGGCTTCCTCAGGAGGGCTGATGGTGGCGAGCCGCTCGAAATACTCTCGCGTCGTGTCGTTCAAACGCATCGGCGGCTGCCAGTCCGCAACCTTCGCGACGGCTGCTGCCAACCGCGCGACGGCGTTGTCGGTTCTGGGAACCGAACCGTGGCCTGCCGTGCCGCGGGCGATCAGATGCGCCCGGGCAGGGACCTTTTCCGTCGTCGCAATCGCGACATAGCGGACTTCGCCGTTGCGGGCGGAGACGAATCCCCCCTCCGCAAGGCAGTATTCCGCGTCGATCTCGTCCCAGTGTTGGTCGACCATGTAGTCGATTCCCACTCTCGGGGTGGCCTCCTCGCCGGCCTCCGCTAGAAAGATCACATCGCGGTCGAGGGCGATGTTCATCCGCTTGAGGAGTAGCATCAGCATCAGTCCGGCGGCCACGTTGTCCTTGTCGTCGATCGCTCCCCGACCCCAGACGAACCCATGCTTTCGAACGCCGCCGAAGGGGTCAACGCTCCAGCGCTCGCGCTGCACGCCGACGACGTCCGTGTGTCCCATGACGAGGAGCGGCTTCTTGGAACCGTTCCCTCGAATGCGGGCCACGAGGTTGGCGCGGTCCGGTTCGAGCGCGTAGAGCTTGCTGGGGATGTCTTCTTTTTCGAGAACCCGCTCGACATACTTGGCGGCTTCCGTTTCGTTCCCGGGCGGGTTGCTGGTGTCGATCTTCAGCAACGCGGTGAAATGGTTGATGGTCTCCGCGGCGACTTTCTCCCAATCGACCTCATGGTGCTCGGCGGTCAACGGGAGCGGCAAACACGACAGAACAGCAACAAACACAAGCTTGCGCATGCGACCTCCCCAAAGGAACAAGGGTAGCTCATCGGGGGTATTTCGTAGCCAACTGCTTGCTCATGCGGCCCTCGCGTCACCGCGTTCTTCCAACGAGAGCAGCTAAGCCCAGTCAGCTCTTCCCCTCAAGAAGTTCCCTCCGCAGTCCAAGTGTTACACTCGACCTTCTGCTGTCCAAGATAAACTGGGAGGTGGGCTGAATGGCGGGCTATTATCACGACGAAGATCTTGCGCGTTTCGAGGAGATGGGGAAAAACGCCCCGGAGCTTTGGGAAAAGTTTGAAGCCTGGTACGGAGCAGTCTTCCGCGAGGGCGCCCTGACCGAGCGCGAAAAGAACCTCATCGCACTCGCCGTGGCGCACGCCGTCCAGTGCCCCTACTGCATCGACGCCTTTACGCAGTCGTGCCTCGAAAAGGGTTCCAACTTGGATCAGATGACCGAAGCCGTCCACGTGGCCTCGGCGATTCGCGGGGGGGCCAGCCTGGTTCACGGACTGCAGATGCGAAACGCCGCCGAAAAGCTGAGCATGTAATGGCAACTCTGTCAGGGAGTCTGAGGAGCCGCGAGCATCCGCTCGCTTCGACCGGCGAACAGCTCCATGTGCTCAACAACTCGGTCTCGCGCCACAAACCGTTCGACGAGGCCCTGGCTGCGTCGGGACTACATCCTCTGACGGCAACCGGCATCGCGATCTTTCAAATCAATGTCGGCAAGCTCTGCAATCAGACCTGCAAACATTGCCATGTAGACGCCGGTCCTGACCGCAAAGAGGTCATGACCCGCGAGACGATGGAGCTTTGTTTGAAGGCGCTGGAGCTGACCGATGCGCCGACGGTTGATATTACGGGAGGCGCGCCCGAGCTCAACCCGGACTTCCGATGGCTTGTACGCGAGGTGAAAAAACTCGATCGGCACGTAATCGACCGCTGCAACCTGAGCATCTTGCTGTTGCCGTCGCAGCGTGGACTCGCTGAATTCCTCGCCGAGAATCGCGTTGAAATCATCGCCAGCCTGCCCTATTTCCTGGCCGAGAAAACGGACGCGCAACGAGGCGAAGGGGTTTTCGACAAGTCGATCGAAGCGCTGAAGAAGCTGAACTCGCTGGGCTACGGGAAAGAGGGGTCGGGCCTCGAGTTGAACTTGGTTTACAACCCGACGGGCGCCTTTTTGCCGCCGCCGCAACACAGCGTCGAAGCCGATTTCAAGCGCGAGTTATGGAATCGGCACGCGGTTGCCTTTAATTCGCTCTACACCATCACCAACATGCCGATCAGTCGGTTCTTGGAGTTTCTCCTGCGGACGAACAACTACGACCGCTACATGCGGCGTCTGATCGAGGCTTACAACCCCGGTGCCGCCGCCGGCGTGATGTGCCGCGATACGCTTTCCGTCGGATGGGAGGGTACGCTCTACGACTGCGACTTCAACCAAATGCTGGACCTTCCTGTCTCGTTCGGGGCGCCGGGCCACGTTCGGGATTTCACCGCCGGCAAGCTCAGCCAACGGCGCATCGTTACCGGCCAGCATTGCTACGGCTGCACCGCCGGCGCCGGGTCGAGCTGCGGAGGGACGACGGCCTAGTGCTTGCATGAATTCGCAATAGATTGCAGGCCGACAAATCCCTGGACCGCCGACCCCCTTAGGAATACACTCCCAGCGGCCTCCGAGAATCGTCGACCAATGGCCAACACGAAATGGGGCCCGTTTCAACTTGACGGCGCCCGGACACTCATCATGGGTGTCCTGAACGTCACCCCGGACTCCTTCTCCGACGGCGGACAGTTTCTCGATCCTGACCGCGCTGTCGAGCACGCTCGCCGAATGGTCGCCGACGGTGCCGACATCATCGATGTCGGAGGGCAAAGCACGCGCCCCGGTTCCGATCCCGTCACGCCGGAAGAGGAGCTGCGGCGGGTTCGGCCAGTACTCGACAAATTGGCCGGCGGAGTCAACGCCCCGATTTCGGTCGATACCTTTGAGCCGAAAGTTGCCCAATCCTGCCTCGACCTGGGGGCTACCGCGATCAACGACGTGACGGGCTTTCGCAACCCGGCCATGATCGAGGTTGCAGCACGCCACAAAGCACCCGTCGTGTTGATGCACATGCGCGGCATGCCGAAGACGATGCAACAAGACATCTCATACCAGGACGTTGTGGCGGATCTGAAAGCCTTCTTCGTTGATCGCGTGGCGGAAGTCCAGAAAAAAGGCGTTCAGGAAATCATGATCGACCCCGGCATCGGCTTTGGGAAAACCGCGAAGCATAACCTCGAAATTCTGAAGCGGCTTGGCGAATTCAAAGAGCTGGGGCTGCCTGTGCTGGTCGGCCCGTCGAGAAAATCCTTCATCGGCAAGATTACCCGCGACCCGGCGGATCGGCGCTTGGAGGGCACACTGGCGGCTGTGTCGGTGGCTATTATGAACGGTGCTAGCGCCGTGAGAGTGCACGATGTGAAGGCCTGCAAAAGGGCTGTTCAGATCGTCGACGCGGTGAGAAACGCCTGATGGACAAGATCATCCTCAAGGAGATGGCGTTCAACTGCAGGCTTGGAGTGTCGGCCTCCGAGAGACAAGGTCCACAGCGCATTCTTGTCGACGTCGAATTGTTCGCTGATCTCGGCGACGCCGCGGCCAGGGATGATTTAGCGGCGAGTGTGGACTACGAGGAAGTTTACTCCGAAATTCAAAAGGTCGTGACCGGCCGCGAATACAAACTGGTCGAGACGCTCACGGAGAAGATCTCGAGGGGTCTGCTGGAACGTTTTGCATTTGAAAGGGTCTCTGTCACTGTCAAGAAGCTTGCCCCTTTGGGTCCCGAAGGAATGAAATACGCTGCCGTCGAGATGACGCGGTCGAAAAATGACTGACATCTATCTGGGTGTGGGGTCCAACCTGGGTGACAAACAGGAGAACATCCGAAAGGCTCTCGAGCTGCTTCATGAGAAGTGCGAAGTACGTGCCGTGTCCTCGCTTTACAATACTGAACCGGTGGGCTTCGCCGATCAAGATTGGTTCCTCAACGCAGCCGTCAAGATCGAGACCGAGCTGGCGCCAGACGACCTGCGATCTTTCTTGCGGTCCATCGAAGAACGCCTCGGAAAGAAAAGCGTTCGCAAAAACGGTCCCAGGACCATCGACTTGGACATCCTGTTTTACGGGAATCGAACGCTCAACGAAGTGGATTTGACCATCCCTCACCCTCGGTTACACGAGCGCCTCTTTGTGCTGGCTCCGCTGGACGAGATCTGCCCCGCTTTTGTCCACCCGCTGCTGAATAGAAGCGTTCGCGATCTCAAGTCCGGGTTGAAAGACGAACACAAGGTTCAGAAGATCTCGGAAGACACCCAGGGGAGGGAAGTGGGGTCATCCGCTCAGGAGAGCTGACGGGGCGAATCTCCGCCGCAGCGTGTCTGGGCTAAGCCGTAAATTCCGGTGACCGCTCCGCCGAATATGTTGTTGTGAGCTTCTTGCCCGCGCGCTCGTTGCCGAGGTATTTCGAAAGATTGGTCCACTCGTGATGTGTTGTTGACTGCCGGCGGCGGACCGATCGCGCCCGTGCGAGTTTCTTCTATACTGGGATTTGGAGGAACAATCCAATGGCTGAAGACAGTAGTGGTACAAACTTGGCCTGGTTTCTAGCGGGAGCCGCTCTGGGAGCCGCGGGGGCGTTGCTGCTGGCGCCGCAGGCGGGAAGCGAGACGAGAGAGTCGCTGCGCCGCAGGACGCTCGAGGGCCGTGAGAGGTTGACCAAGTCGGGAAGGGAAGCCTACGAAAAAGGCCGCGAACTCTACGACCGCGGTAAAGAGGTGGCGGAAGACGCCGCGGAGCTGTTCGAGAAGGGCAAGAAGGTTGTCAGTGAAAAACTTTCTCCCCTGAGTCCGGGATCGAAAGACGGCGGGGCCGAGAAGCAGGAGCCAGCCGGATAGGGACAATCATTCTTAGTGCGAGGGCCACCGTCCCACGCTAGCCTACTGCCGTGCGGGACGAAGCCCGTTGACTACGATGCTTAGCGTCACGCAACAACTTCGGAAAGTCCCGGTGGTCCGCAGCAGAGCCGCGAATGGAAATCCGCGGTCGACGTACACTGCCAGTCGAGCCCCGTAGGGACAAACATTCCTGTTTGTCCTGGCCGCCGCCAGGCGGCTCGCATGATGTGTGAAGTCCGCTAGCGCGAATCTAGGCGGGCGGGATCAGACTGCCCGTTCCCGCTTCGCCGCCCGCCAGATCCGCGGTTTTTGCTTTGTGGCTCACACTCTCAGTGTGCCGCGTCAAGACTCCTCTCGACGCTTGGGGCAGTTCGGCTCGGCGGCCTGCTGATACTCCTCCAGCTCCTCAGCGCGTGCGGGGGGTCCACCTTCTACGTCAACGTCCTTTCGCCAAGACACAACCTGAGCCGCAGGCGGTAAGACTGCGGTCAAGGTTGCCAATGACCCGGTTTTTGAGCCTCGTTCACGGGGTTTTTCTGGGCCGTTTGCTAGGCCAGTCGTTTTACGGCTGGTCGCTCCCGGTACACCGCTCCGTTCCTTTCGGCGCTCGGCCGCCTGTAGCGGCCGAGCGGGACCTGGGGTTGGGGCAAGAAATCGGCCGTGCCAACGGCCGATCCCGCTCTCTCGTCCTTCGCCACCATGCCGCTACCATCTCGCTAGACGACGTTTTCTCTCCGCTAGGACACGATTTTGGCACGGAAAATCGGGCCTTGAGTACACTTTTCACCACCCTCGCAAAACCCTGTCACGGACTTTTCACATTTTTTCTCCTTAACCATCTCAACGACTTAGGCCCCTAGGGCCCTTCTAACCCCCAATCCGTCCCTTATTCTGGTACGGGGCCCAGAAAGCGGAATTTGGGAGGGATGACCCTCGTATTTTCGCCACTTTCTGCCATCGGTATTTCTCTCGGCGGTTGCGAACGCTGCTATGTCTCATGGTTCAGAAGACTTAACCATCAAGCAGAACGCTCTCATCGCCGCCCCACTCGCCTGCCAAGCCGCCGCCAAGTGGCGAAAATCGCCCGCTAGCCCGTGGCAAAAGTCGGGTGGGAGCGAAAAATGGGGACTGTCACCAGTTCGCTCTCCATCCTGGCCCTCGACACGAAGCACTTAGCCTGAGGCGAATTGGCTGGCTGTACCCGATTTTTCGCGACGTGCATTTTCACCACGGGCTGCTAGGCCACCTTTTGACCCCGCCCGGCGGCTTTTTCTGGCCGAATACGGGGTCATATTGGTCTCGCAGGCATTGTGATTCTTGGCCAGACGCGTAGCGCGCTGTGGGCTGTCACTTGGCCCGCGTGTGTTGCTGTTTTCAGCCGCTTGGACGGGGTAAGAACCGCGAAGGGAGGCTGGCGTCGAGCACCGGAAAGAGCCGTGCCCGTCAGGGCACGGGCCCGCCTGATGGGCATGAGTTCCGGCTCGAAGCCAACCGTTCACCGCCTGCGGAAAGTACTTGACCTGCCCGCCATTGTCAGTGGAGATCTTGAAGACCAGCACATCCGCAGCAGAGGCAAAAATACGAAACAAACCCAATTCCTAGCAAGCCAATTGCAATCAATGGGTTACGGTTTGTTCTGAGCGCCGCGGGTAAGATTAGCGAAGGGGGACATGCTGATTCATGACCAGAGTCAACAGGGAAGCGGCCATCGCCCAAGACACTTGGACCCACGTGCTCTTCTCGACGAGCGGGGACCGCGCACAACTCATCTATCTTCGCCTAGGATCCTTCCCCCAGCGAGGACCCCTTGGCCGTTGGCGCTCGACCGATCCCGGTAGGGATGAACACTCCTGTTTGTCCCAGCCGCCGCCAGGCGGCTCTCACGACGTTTGAGCCGCGGAGCGGCGCCGGAATCTAGCCCAGGATGGAGCCGGAACGGCGGAACCCTAGGCTAGGAATTGAACAGAGTCGAGCCCTGAAAGGGCCGAAGGAACGATGGGGGAAACCGGGACCGAAACCGGGACCGGAAACCGGACCGGAAACCGGGGGGGGGAACCGGGACAGCCTCAGTTAAACCAACCGGAAACCGGGACAGCCTCAGTTAACACCATGGGCAGCGGGCATCTTTCCGGGCCTGCACTACACAACGGCTGGCAACATTCCATTAACGCTGGCCCGGGGCGTCAGCCCCGGCTGGTCGCATCCTGGTCCGCTCCTTTGGGCGCTCGACCGCCCCTGACGGTCGAGCGGGGCCTGGGGTGGGGCAAAAAATCGGCCGTGCCAACGCCGATCCCACTCGCCGCCCGCACTCGCACTACCTCTCCCCCAAAACGCCGTCACCGCAGTCTGAAATTTCTAACTCGCGCGCCATCAGCGAAATCGTCCTGCCTTGACCATCTACGCTCCCCGTGCGATGTTACTCTGGGCCCGTAAGAGCGCCGGCCTTCAGGGAGCGACAGACCGGCGCACCCCCGGCCGGGATGTAAGTCCTCCCCATGGCCTCCGTCGGTGAGCCGATCACCCGACCGCGTTACACAGAACAACGGGATCGATCCCAAACCGTTTTGGCGGCTCCGCGCGATACCTAGCGGCCGCAATCTGCACCAGCCGTGCCCGGGTGCCCTCTTTTGGGCCGCCCGGGCATCGGCATCAGCCCGAAACGCAGTGTCCTATACCCTCGGTGCGTCTCGTCACTCCCTTCTCCAAGACGCTGCCCTTCCGTCCCCAGTGGGAAAGAGCACGAAATTCCAACCACTATTCTGCATTTCTCACCAGCGGTCGCCAGGAGTGGAAGCAAATGCCCGCCCGTCAGGGATGTAGGGGCGCGATTCATCGCGCCCGCTTGGCGACATGCTGTACAGCTGGGCGATGTGCACGAACTGTTGCCGCAAGCCATGGCTGCCGGACACTTTCGCCTCATCCAACCCGCGGCGTGGTGAGAAATGCGGGCTAGCGGTTGGGATGATTGGCCCGAGGGGTCCTTCGTCCAACCCTGCTCGACCGAGGGCGTCCTTACGATCCGGCGGTTTGGGGGGAGGGAGGCTTGACGTTGAGATAGCGGCCGGCCCGGATTCGAGAGCTTCGGAGTCCGTTCCACGCCTTCAACTCGGCGACGGTCACGCCGAACCGGGAGGCGATGACGCTCAGTGTGTCCCCGGAGCGAATTCGATAGCTCCCGGCGCCAGAGCTCACAAGCGCTAGTTCGGCTGAGGATCCCGAACGGCTGGCTCGCCCAATCGTGAGGTAGTCACCTGCGCGGATGCGGCTACCTCGCAAGCCGTTCCACGCTTTGAGTTGGTTGACGGTCACTCCAAACCTGGCGGCGATGCCGATGAGAGAGTCGCCGGACCGAATCTTGTAGCGAGAAGGGGCAGAACCGGCACTCGAAGACGCACTCGCCTGGCGAACGCTTCCTGATTGGTTGGAGGCGGAAGTTGACCGGCTGCTGGCGGGCGTCGGATCCACAGTCAGCCATTTTCCAGCCCTAATCCGGCTTCCGCGCAGCCTGTTCCAGGACTTCAAGTCACCCACCGTCACGCCGAACCGCTGGGCGATCGTGGATAGGTTGTCCCCGCTCCTGATCTTGTATCGTCCCGAGGCGGGGACCGGGACACTGGGCATCCGGCGCCGGGTTCTCGACACGCTGTCGGGCGATCGGACGACCAAATACCTGCCGGCGATGATACGGTTGCCACTGAGCCCGTTCCAGCGCTTTAGCTCTGCCACGGTCGCGCCGTGGCGGCTGGCGATCAGGCTGAGGTTGTCTCCCGATCGGACTCTATACTTGCCCGGACCAGCGGCTTTCGATCCTGCTACCGTTGTCACGGACAGGCCCTCGGGCTTCACGATCAGGTATCGCCCGGCGATGATGCGGCTGGTGGTGAGTCCGTTCCACCGTTGTAGCTGCCGGACGGACGTGCCGAACCGGCCTGCTATGCCACCAAGCGTGTCGCCACGCGCGATTCGGTAGCGCCCGGTTCCTCCCACGAGGAACCCGCCGGCCCCGCCCCGATAGTAGTATTTGATCTTCTGTGGGCCGGAGGGGATTGTCAGCAACGATCCTTGGTTCAGCTCCCCCTGGCCGAGTTGGTTCAGTTCAGCGATTTGCGAGGACTTGATCCTGTACCGTTTCGCAATGGCGGCGAGGGTTTCTTTCTCTTTGACCTTGTGACGCCTCCAAGCCAGCCGCTTCTCATTTGGAATGCGAGCGATTTCGCTTTCGAAGGTCTGCAAGGTGCCTTCCGGCAGACGGAGATCGTAGCTATGGGGCGGTGTCGCGGAGCGCTTAAGCGCGGGGTTGAGTTCGCGAAGCTTTGCGATCGAGGCGTTCGTAATGTCTGCGATCAGGTTGAGATGGATCTCGCTGTCGGTCGTGGTTGTGTCATAGCGAAGGGGAGGCGCCGGGTCCCGCTCAATGGACTCGTACAGCCAGGGATTCTTCGCGACATACGTCATCGCCAAGATGATGGGCACGTAATTTCGCGTTTCCCTTCGCAGTAGCCGCCGCCGGGACAATGTCCAGTAGTCGTTCGAACTCGCCCTCTTGACCGATCGCACGACCCGCATGGGCCCGCCGTTATACGCGGCCATCGCCAGGTACCAGTGGCCAAACTCCAGATAGAGATCCTTGAGGTGGCGGGCTGCGGCGCGGGTGGCTTTCTCCGGATCGTAACGCTCATCCACGTAGCGGTTCTGGCGCAACCCATACTGCCGGCCGGTCGCCCGGATGAATTGCCACATTCCCGTGGCGCGCGCGCGAGAGATCGCCAACGGTCGAAAGCCGGATTCCGCTTGTGCTAGGTGGAAGATTTCTAGCGGCACTTCTTCCTGTTCCAGGACGCGCTCAATCATCGGACGATAGGCTTCCGATCTGTCAATGGTGCGCTGGAACGTCTTCCTCCCGCGCCCGGTCGTGAAGTAGTTCACAAGTCGGATGACTTGGGAGTTCAAGACCAGAGGCAACTCGGAGCGGGTGGCCCTCAGCCGCGCTTCACGGCTCTCGGCCAAGTTGAAGTCGTCCGGGATGGCGGCCTCGTTCAACTCGTCGAGCAGAGCCGGTTCGCCTTCCTCGTCGAAGGAGATAAGCACAGCCTCGCCGTTCTCCGAGGAGGGAACGGTCTGGAGCGCTTCAAACTCGAGGTCTCGGACGTGCGATCGCAGCGCCTCACCGGCCGGAGAGGGTTCCGTCGTGGGAGCCGGCTCGGATGCACTCAGTTCTGCAAACTCACTGGCGGTCCCTGGATCTGGATCGCCGGGTGAAGGGCCGGCGGCCGGTTCCGGGGCAGGCTCGGTCCCGGCTTCGTCCGCCGTGAGCTGGGGTGCCGGGGGAGGTAGGACTCCGGTGCCGCTAACCCGGCCCGCATTGCGGCTGCACGCGACGACCAGGAGCGCAACCGCAGCGAGGGCGCACCCAAAGCTCTTTGCGAAACCCATTGCGGGACGAAACTAGACAACCCACTCGAACCCTCGGAGGCTGATCGCCCCGAGTGCTCTCGTGGGTCAAAGCCTTGATGCTACCAGACGGGCTGGGGCGGGTCAATCAGCAAACCAGCCCAGGACTCCCCGAGTTCGCAACGTTCTCTTAGGAGATTCGCCTAGATGGTGGGGGGGTAGCGACGCTTTTGGGGCCTACTGGCAGGATCGCCAGTTGCTGTCGCCCCGGACTGCTGGGCGCGCTTAGAGGCCGTCAGCCGGCTGTAGTCGGCTAGTCTTCGTCGTCCTTGGCCCCCCCTCGCTCTTTTTGGCCCTGGGCGATGATCTTGTCAGCGATCTGATGGGGCACGAAATCGTAGTGACTGAACTCCATGGTGAAGGAGCCCCGGCCTTGGGTCATGGAGGTGAGGTCGTTGGCGTAGGTGAGCATTTCCGCCATGGGTACTTGGGCTCGGATTAACTGGCTGCTGCCCTTGGTATCCATGCCCTGAATGCGGCCGCGGCGGCTGTTAAGATCGCCCATCAGATCACCGGCGAAATCCATTGGCGCGATGATCTCAGCGCTCATGATCGGCTCGAGCAGAGCGGGGTTGGCTTCTTCCATGGCCTTGCGGAAGGCTTTTCGGCCAGCCAGCTTGAAGGCCAACTCGGAGGAATCGACATCGTGGTACTGGCCGTCGTAGAGAGTCACCTTGAAATCGACCACGGGGTGGCCGGCGAGATGACCGGATTCGGCCGCTTCGAGGATCCCTTTTTCCACGGCCGGGATGTAGGTCCTCGGAATCGAACCTCCGAAAATGGCATTGACGAACTCGAACTGCCCTCCCCGCTCGAGAGGTTCCATCCTGATCCTGCAGTCGCCGAACTGCCCGTGCCCGCCGGTCTGTTTCTTGTGGCGTCCCTGTACGTCGGCTTTGCCGCGGATCGTTTCGCGGTAGGGGATCTTGGGCGCCTTCAGTTCTACTTCGACGCTATAGCGCCTCTTGAGACGGCTGACGATCACTTCCAGATGCTGCTGGCCATTGCCCGCCAGCAGGAATTCCTTCGTTTGCGGGTCGCGGTAGAAATTCAGGGAGGGATCCTCTTCCAGGATCCGGTGAATGGCGACGCCGAGGCGACCCTCGTCTTCCCGCGTTTTCGGTTGGATGGCGTAGGCGATAGCAGGAAGCGGAATCTTGGCCTTCGGGAACTCGATAAGGTGGCCCTTCTCCCCCAGACTGTCACCGGTCAAGGTCTCTTTCAGTTTTGCTACGGCTCCCAGGTCGCCGGCGTGGACCGCGGTTACCGGCGTCAGCTCCTTCCCGAAAACGAGAGCGGTTCGCGCGAACCGTTCCGGGTGGCTGCGGGAGTAGTTAAAGACGTTGGCGTCGTTCTGGAGAACTCCCGAAACAACTTTGAAGTAAGTAACGCGCCCGGCAAACGGATCGGCCACGGTCTTATACACAAAGACCGAGAGCGGTTCGCCGTCGAGGATCTTGCGCGCCACCGACTCGCTGCCATCTTGGCCGGCGATCTCACCGCGAACGGTGGGTGCCGGGACGAAATCGCGCAGGAAATCGAGCGCGGCGTCGCTCCCTATGTTGTGGAACGCGGAGGCGCATAAGACGGGAAAGATCTTGCTATCGGCGACTCCCTTACCCAGACCAGCTACGACCTTTTCGGGCGGCAGCGTCAACTCCTCAAGGTATTCCTCCAGCAGGTCGTCGTCGCATTCCGCGACCATCTCAAGCAGGGCCTCGCGAGCGGATTCAACTTGGGACTCTAGCTCAGAGGGAACAGCGCCTTCCGTGGCCCTGCCCTTGCCGTCGGGTTCGTAGATGTGCGCCTTCCCGCCGACGAGGTCCACGAGCCCCCGGAAGTCCTTTTCCGAGCCGATCGGCCAGTGGACCGGGACTGCCGCTCGACCGAGCACCTCTTTGATTTCGGCCAGCACGCGGGCGAAGTCGGCCCGCTCGCGGTCGAGCTTGTTGACGAGAATGATCCGCGGCAGATTGTACTCTTCGGCGAAGCCCCAAACTTTCTCGGTCTGAACTTCGACTCCGGCTACCCCGTCGACCACGACCAGCACCGCATCGGCGGCGATCAGCGAGGCCTTCGTGTCGTTGATGAAAATGTTGTAACCGGGGGTGTCAATGAGGTTCAGCTTGTTGTTCTTCCATTCGACGTGAGCCAGCGATGACGAGATGGTGACTTTACGGGCGATTTCTTCTTCGTCGAAGTCGGTAATGGTGTTGCCCTCGTCCACGCGGGTCAGCCGGCTCGTCGCGCCCGCGGTGTAGAGATAGCCGGCCACCAGACTGGTTTTGCCGCAATCGCCGTGGCCGGCGACCCCGATATTGCGGACGTCTTTACCTTCGTAGGCTTTCACGGCGATCTAATCCAAATTAGCACGCTGGCTTGCCTGCAAGCGGGCCTGGGCGCGTCCGATGGCCCGTGAGGCGCGTTCAACGTCGATCTCCATGTCGTGGCGCCGCAGTAGGTCGTTGGCCCGGCGGCGGGACTCCTCCGCTTGCTTGACGTTGATTTCTTCGGCCCATTCGGCGCTATCGGCCAATACCCGAACGTGGTCGGGCAGCACCTCCGTCACGCCGCCGCTGAGCGCCATATAGCGGGTCTGCTGGTCCACCCGGTACGTCAAGACACCGGTGCCCAGCTGCGAGATCAAGGAAGCGTGGCCGGGAAGAACCCCCATCGAACCGCCCAAAGCAGGGATTTGAACCTCGTCGACTTGCTCGGATATAAGCAGCCGCTCCGGGACAGCAACATCGAGTTTAATCCTTCCCGTCATCGTCAGGCCACCTTCTGAAGCTTCTCCGCCTTCTCTAAGGCTTCTTCAATCGGCCCGACCATGTAGAAGGCCTGTTCGGGAAGGGCGTCGTGTTTGCCCTCCACGATCTCCTTGAACGCGCGGACCGACTCGGCCACTTTAACGGATTTGCCGGCGAGGCCGGTGAATTGCTCGGCCACGAAGAAGGGTTGCGAAAGGAAGTTTTGGATCTTTCGGGCCCGTGCGACCGTGAGCTTGTCGTCCTCGGAGAGTTCTTCCACACCTAGAATCGCAATGATGTCTTGAAGCTCTTTGTAGCGCTGCAGAGTCTGCTTAACGGCTTGGGCCGTGTCGTAGTGCTCTTCTCCCACGATGTTCGGGTCGAGAATACGCGACGTCGAAGCCAGGGGATCGACCGCGGGGTAGATCCCCAGCGAAGCGATTTCGCGGGAAAGGTTCGTCGTCGCGTCCAAGTGAGCGAACGTCGTCGCTGGGGCGGGATCGGTATAGTCGTCGGCGGGGACGTAAATGGCCTGCACGGACGTGATGGATCCCTTCTTCGTTGAAGTGATGCGCTCTTCCAGCTCTCCCATTTCGGTGGCCAGGTTGGGCTGGTAACCGACCGCTGAGGGCATCCGTCCGAGCAGGGCCGACACTTCGGATCCCGCTTGGGTGAAGCGGAAGATATTGTCGATGAACAGCAGCACGTCTTGGCCTTCCCCGTCGCGGAAGTACTCGGCTACGGTCAGTCCGGTCAGCCCGACCCGCAGACGCGCGCCGGGCGGCTCGGTCATTTGGCCATAGATCAGGGCGCATTTGGACTTCCGCCAATCGTCGGGATCGATGACCTTTGACTCCTGCATTTCGAGCCACAGGTCATTACCTTCGCGCGTGCGCTCTCCGACACCGGCGAAGACCGAAACACCACCGTGCTCGGTGGCGATGTTCCGGATCAGCTCCATGATGATGACGGTCTTGCCGACTCCCGCTCCTCCGAACAACCCGATCTTGCCGCCCCGCAAATAGGGCTCGAGCAGATCGATCACCTTGATGCCGGTTTCAAACATCTCCAGCTCGGTGGACTGGTCCTCAAGCGTCGGGGCCGGCCGATGGATCGGGTAGCGCTGCTCCGTTTCGACCGGGCCCTTCTTGTCCACCGGCCGCCCCAGCACGTTGAGGACGCGGCCCAGTGTCTGCGGACCTACCGGAACAGTAATGGGCCGGCCGAGATCTTCGGACGGCATGCCGCGCACAAGACCTTCCGTAGGCTCCATTGCGACGGTGCGTACACGCCCTTCTCCCAAATGCTGCTGCACCTCGCAAGTGATATCGACGGGCGTGGGGACAACGAAGCCCTCGCTGGTCACGCGAAGTGCATTGTAGATTTCGGGCAAATGCCCTTCGCTGAACTGAATGTCTACGGCGGGTCCAGCGACTTTGACGACTTTCCCTATCTTTGACATGGCTGTCTTCCGTAAATTGTTCGGCTCTAAGTTTGTGGTGAACTGCTTCGCTGCCGGACTCGCATGACGGCCCAACTATTCAAGTCCGGCTGCGCCGCTGACGACCTCGATGATTTCGTTGGTGATGCTAGCCTGCCGCACTCGATTCATGTGCAGAGTCAGTTTGTCGATCATTTCCTCGGCGTTGCGCGTAGCGGCATCCATGGCCGTCATGCGTGCGGCGTGCTCGGCAGCCGCGGATTCGAGCATGGCCTGGTAGACGGCAACACTAACGTAGCGCGGCAAGAGCGTGCGAAAGATCTCCGGCGCCGGTTGTTCGTAGAGGTACTCGAACGATCCTCCGCCTTCCGCCGCGGACACTTGAGCAGGCAGCAGCCGATCGACGATCAATGTCTGTCGCAGCACGCTCTTGAACTCGTTGAAGATCAAATACACAGCGTCGACTTCCTGCCGAGTGAATCTCGCGATGACGTTGCCGCTGATCTTCTGACACGTAGGGAAGTCGATATTGTTAAAAATGTTGATCCACTCGCCGGCGATCGAAGCGTTCCGGCGGCGATAGAAGTCGCGGCCCTTGCGGCCGATGAGCTCCATCTCGACCTCGGCTGATGAGCGTTCGGCTAAGAATTGCTGAGACCTGCGGATCACATTGCTGTTGAAAGCGCCGCAGAGGCCCTTGTCCCCGGTCAGCAAAAGAACCAGGATGCGGTCTTCCTTACGGCGGGCCAACAAAGGATGAGCAAGCGCGGGAGAATCCTCGGGCTCATTGCCCAAGATACTCGCCATCATTTCCCGCAAGACGGAGGAGTAGGGGCGCGCGGCGAGCACTTTCTGTTGGGCTCGGCGCAGCTTGGCCGCCGAGACCATTTTCATGGCCTTGGTGATTTGCTGGGTGTTGTTAACCGAGCGGATCCGCCGCCGCAGGTCAATCAGGCTGGGCATGCTAGCTTGTTGCCGCTTCCTGACTGTGCCGAGACGTAAAGCGTTCTTTGAATTCGCTCAACACGGCCTTTACTTCGTTCTCCAACTCTTCGTCGAGAGCCTTTTTGTCGAGAATCTTGGTCAGTACGCTGTCGGACTGGGGGTCGAGGTAGGCATAAAGCTCGCTCTCAAACTCGCGGCATTGTGAAACCTCGAGGTCATCCAAGAATCCGTTGGTGCCGGCGTAAATGATCAGGATCTGCTTTTCCACTGGAAGAGGATCATATTGCTTTTGTTTGAGAATCTCGACCAGCCGTTCCCCGCGGTGCAACTGCTGTTGCGAAGCTTTGTCGAGATCGGAGCCGAACTGGGCGAACGCCGCTAGGGCACGGTATTGGGCCAGCTCGAGGCGCAATGTCCCCGCGATCTTCTTCATGGCCTTTATCTGAGCGTTTCCGCCGACGCGGCTTACCGAGATCCCGACGTTAACGGCTGGGCGCACGTTGGCGTTGAACAAGTCCGACTCGAGGTAGATTTGGCCGTCGGTGATCGAAATCACGTTGGTGGGAATGTAGGCCGAGACGTCTCCGGCTTGGGTTTCGATAAAGGGCAGTGCTGTTAAGGAACCTCCGCCGTGGGAGTCGTCCAACTTGGCAGCCCTCTCGAGCAGGCGACTGTGCAGGTAGAAGACGTCTCCCGGGTAGGCCTCCCGTCCCGGGGGCCGGCGCAGGAGCAGCGAAATCTCCCGGTAGGCCGCCGCGTGCTTGGAGAGATCGTCGTAGACACACAGGGCGTGCCCGGCGTTGTCACGGAAATGCTCCCCGATCGCGCAACCCGAGTAGGGGGCCAAGAACTGCATCGCCGCCGGATCGGCCGCCGAGGCCACCACCACGATCGAGTACTCCATGGCGCCGTGGTGTTCCAAGGTCTTGACGACTTGGGCGACGGTCGATCGCTTTTGTCCAATGGCGACGTAAATGCAGATCATGTCGCCGCCCTTTTGGTTGATGATGGCGTCGACGGCGATAGCTGTCTTCCCGGTTTGCCGGTCGCCGATGATCAACTCCCGCTGGCCGCGGCCAATCGGAATCATGCCGTCGATCGCCTTCAGCCCGGTCTGCATGGGCTCTTTTACCGGGCGGCGGTCGATGACGCCCGGCGCTAAACGTTCCACGGGATTGTAGGTCTCAGTTTGGATGGGTCCCTTGCCGTCGAGAGGGCGTCCCAGCGCATCAACGACTCGGCCGATCAGGGCTTCCCCCACCGGAACGGAAATGATCCGGCCGGTGCGCCGGACTTCGTCGCCCTCCTTGAGCTCCGCGTAGTCACCGAGGAGCACCGCCCCGACCTGATCTTCTTCGAGGTTCATGGCGATGCCGGCCACGTTGTGCGGGAAATCGAGCATCTCCCCAGCCATGACTTTTTCCAGTCCGTGCAGGCGGGCGATGCCGTCGCCGAGCGAGATCACTGAACCGGTTTCCGCGACCTCGACGGCACCTTCGTAGTTTTCGATCTGCTCCCGAATGAGTTGGGAGATTTCATCCGCGCTAATCTGAGCCATGGTTTATGATTCTCCGGTAATTGCTCGGTCCAACGCCGCGAGCTGGGCTCGAATAGAGCCATCAAAGACGGTCGATCCATAACGGACCGTAGCGCCGCCCACCAACTCGGGAACCACCCGAAACTCGGCGCGAACTTGTCGACCGGTCACACGGTGGAATTTGTCGACGATCGCGCTGCGTCGCGGCTCTTCGATACTCTGCGCCGAGGCAACTTCGATCCGCGCAACACCCGCCCGCTCGTCAAGCCACGCCCGGAAGGCGTCGATCATCTCAGCGATAAACGGCGCTCGGCGGTGGTCGATTACCACGTAAAAGAAGTTACGGACCGGATTGGCAACCTCCATCCGCGCACAGATACTCGCAATCAAGGCCCGTTTCTCGGCAGGACCGACCGCCGGGGAGTTTAATACATTCCGCAGTGGCTGAGACTCTTCGAGGAGCCGCCGAACCGCTTCCAGTTGATCTAGAGTCGTCTCTGGGCTGATTGCCGAGGTCGGTTTGGTTACTACCTCAGCCAGTGCTACGGCGTATCGATTCGCAATCGCTAGAGCCATATTTTGGTCTAGTTGTACGCGAGCTGTAACAGGGACCTGCGCTCACTCGGCACACCGTCGCCGAGAATCTGTTGAACCTTTGTGGGCGTTGGAAACTAGGGGTGACGCCAAGCAGAAGACTTAGCAAGCCTCTGAATCATCAAGCTACCACAGCGGGCTGAAACGGTCAACTTTTGGTGCTGCCGAAAGCACCATACTGCCCGCGAGCGGCGTGCTCTCCTGCCGCATCCCTTTGGGGGAACCGGGGACCTTGGGCGTTACTCTAACCGACAGCGACGCGACGTCACCACCGGGTACTATTTACAGCCGAAACATCATTGCAATAAAATGTTTTAGTGGGTAGGTAGGTCTGTGCAGATCATACGACCCGCTGGGTGCTTTCGATGACTTGTTCCTTTTGCGGTCACTCGAACGCTGAAGGTGAGCATCGCTGTGCTCACTGCGGACGGCGCCCGGAGGCCGGTTCTGCCGGCTCCTCCCACGGCTTAGGCCCGAGCACCGGGAGGCTTCGCGAGGAGACACTCGCCGCGGTGCAAGGCGCTTCGGGCGCCACGACGACCGCGCCCTTGTGGAAGAAGGAGGTTGAGGAGAAGGTAGGAGCTTACCTCCAGCGCCGCAGGGCCGGGCAGGCGGCGGAGTCACCGCAGCTCCCCGCGAAGCAGGAATCGGAGGGCGAACTATCCCTCCCGATTGATCCCGAACTAGCGGCTTTGGACCGCGGTCTGGCGTCCGAAGCACGACCTCAGACTCCGGCTGATAAGGCTGGGACTCAAGACCTCGCCGGCGGCTCCCCCAGGACACGTTCTGTACTGGGGGAAAGTCAGCCGCGGCCAGCCGCAGCTCAGCCTCTAGAAATCGGTCGGGGGTACAAGAGTCCCTTTGCGGAGCCCAAGAGGAGCCTGCGTCCCGAAGTTGCTTCCGCCAGCCCGGTGGCCCCGGTTGAGATTCGGGCTCTCGCCGGCCTATTGGATCTCGCAGTCGTCCTGATCTCGCTGGGAATGTTGCTTACTCTCTTCTACCTGATGGGGGGAGCATTGGTCGAGGGCGAAGAGGGCACTCGAGCGATCTTGCTTTCTTTCCTCGCGCTGCTGGTTTTTTACTGGCTCTTCTGCGTGGAAACCGGCGCCGAAACGCCGGGAATGCGATGGGTCGGCCTGCGGGTGGTCAGCTTTGACGGTCAACCCCTGACCGCCCACCAGCGGTTTACGCGGGCCTGGGCGACCGTATTGAGCACCACAGCCCTTGGTCTCGGCTTTGTCTGGTCGCTGGCGGACGAAGAGAAGCTCACCTGGCACGACCGTCTTTCGAAGACATTTCTCACTCAGGATGAATGGCCCGGCATCCCGTGGTCGCTTCGTGCCCACCGTTGACACACGGCCGCAATCTCGCAAAATCGAACCGCGGCAGTGAGGCCGCGGGCCCGCAGGCTTCCGCCTGTGGCTCTGCTCCGGGTCCCCAGCAGCAGAAACGCGGGCTAGGTTCGCACGCCGACAAAAGCCAGCATGCGCCCGGCCTTCTCCCCACTTCGACGATGCGAAAAGTAGTCTTGTTCCATACATCGGGTGCAAGCGTTCACCACGGAGATTTTGGCGGGGTCGATCCCAGCCTCGGAAAGTTGACGTCGCGTTGCATTTGTCAGATCGATATGAGGCGGGTCACTACTGTTAACGGAGGCCTCGTCGAATAGGCCCGCCACTTCGGATCCGACCTCAAAGCAGCAGGGACCAATCGATGGCCCGATCGCCACTTCGAGGTTCGCCACCTGCGACGCAAACTCCGCGGTCATTTTGTCTACGGCCCTTCGAGCGATCGATTTCAGCGTGCCTCGCCACCCCGCATGGACAGCGGCCACCCCGCGCTTTGCCCGATCGACAAATAGTATCGGCAAGCAATCCGCCGTTCGAACGCCCAACAGTTGGCCTGGTTGCCGGGTAAGCAAACCATCCGCCTCGGGACGCGGGGCTTTCGTCTTAGGTCCCGGGATGGTTGAGACTACGGCCAGCTTGTCGGAGTGAACTTGACGGGCGGTTCGCAAGGTCATGCCTTCTGGCCCCAAAGCTGCGACAGCTGTATCGAGTGATCGAAGCTCGCGAAAATCTCCCGTGCGGCGTGTGGTGAACCCATGAACGAGCCATGGAATGTCCATCCACTGCCGGAGGCGGAGAACTCCGGAGGCGTCGAGTTCGAAGACCATGGTGCGAGGTTATCGTATCAGTGTCTGGCCGGCGCGGATTGAGGTGGCCGGGTCGGACTTGCCCTGGGGTGCCCCTACTGCCTATCTTGCGATCAGCCCGGCCCACGATTCGGGACGAGCGTTTAAGCCGCAGGCGTGCGTGCCCGCTCCACCCGCCTACGATTCATCCCCGGCTATCCCCTCTGCTTGCCGCCGCGCAAGAAGTGAAACTTCCCGATGGGGTTCGAGAGGACTTGCCGCCTGGGCTATTCTTCTTAGAAGAGGGAAGTCCGTTTGAGCGCAGACCGCCCCAATTTGAAGTCCGAGACCGAACGCAGGATGCGGGAGGATTGGGATGCCCGCGCCCAGGAGAATGCGTTCCACTATTCCACTATATTGCCTCTGCACGAGAGGAATGGCGGGTTGAGGAATTCTTCAGCTCGGGTAAAGAGTCCGCCCAGGGAGCGATCCTCGACGATTTAGAAACTATCTGCCAGGGCCGGGAGCCAAAGCAAATGCGGGTTCTTGAGATCGGCTGTGGCGCCGGACGGATGACTCGGGCCTTGGCTGGGATCTTCGGGGAAGTGCACGGGGTCGATGTCAGCGGAGAGATGATCGCGCAGGCGCGCCAGCTACTCACCGGCTGTGAAAACGTTCATCTGCATCAAAACAACGGTACCGACCTATCTGTGTTGGGCGACATCGAGTTCGACTTCGCGTTTAGCTACATCGTTTTCCAGCATGTCCCTGACAAAGCCATTATCGAGAGCTACGTGCATGAGGTCTATCGGCTGTTACGGCCGGGAGGCTTGTTCAAGTTTCAGGTGCAGGGCAGTTCCCATACGGCTTCCGAGCGGGACGACACCTGGCTTGGAGTGCAGATTGCCGGGTACGAGGCACTGGCGATGGCCGAGAGCAGCGGCTTTGATCTCATCCGCCACGAAGGTGTTGAAGAGCAGTATTTCTGGCTCTGGTACTTGAAGCCGGCCAAGCCCGAAGGGCGGCCGGATAGGATCCCGATCGGACGAGCGTCCAGAGGCGGCGCCTTGAGGGGTGAGGGTCTTGCCCGCTACCGGCTGGCGGAAACGCTGGTGGCCGGCCGGCGGGTGCTCGACGTCGGCTTTGGCCGCGGAGAAGGTGCTGCCCGGCTGGCACGCTCGGCCACACAAGTGGTTGGTCTCAACAGCTCCCAGGGTCGACTCGCCCCCGAGCTAGGACAGGATCGATCCCCCAATCTTCACTCCATCGCGGCTGACTGCCATCGTCTACCATTTTCCGATGCCAGTTTCGATTTAGTCCTAGCGTTCAGGGATAGTGAGACTAGGGAAGAGTGGCGCGCTCTGTTGGCTGAGGCACGGCGCGTTCTGGGCGTTGGCGGTCGGCTCTTGGTTTCCGCACCCAACCGGCGGTACGTCCAACAGACCGAAGCCGCGCCGAGTCCCGAAGATAAGCATGAGTTCACCGACGAAGAGTTTCGGGCGGAACTCGCGAAGTTTTTCCCCCACGTGACGGCGTTTCTGGAAAACGAGAGCGATGCCATCACCTTCACTCCGCGTGAGGTGCGTGGGGTCAGAACGACCCTCGAAAGCATGAAGCCCCAGCCCGAGCAGGCAGATGGTTTCCTTGCGGTTTGCTCGACGGAGCCGCTCTATGGCTCGCCGGCATTTGTGTATCTTCCCTGGGTCGGTAACGTCTTGTACGAACGTGAAGGCCGAATTGACCGCCTCCGGACGACGCTGGAGCAAACGGACCTGATGCTGAACGCCACGGCGGATGAGATCAAGACCCTCCAACAGGAGTATCAACAAGAGCAGCAGCGGGCGACTGAGGCTGTTGAGAAGCTGGAGAAGGAGAATGAAGAGAAGACGGCCTGGGCGAACCAGCTTCAAGAAAAGCTGGACTCGCGCACGGAGCTAGAGGAGCGTACGCAATGGGCGCTGAAGCTGAAGGCCGAGATGGATCGGGCCATGGAGAATTTTCGCAAGTTGGAGGCTGACAAGGACGACGTAGTTCGGGATCTCGAGAAATCGGTGAGGTTGCTCGATGACGCTGAACAGCGCGTGATCGAGCGCACCGGCTGGGCGCAACGGCTGGATCGGGATCTCACCAAGGCGCGCGAACAACTAGCGAGTGTGTACGGCTCTCCGGCTTACCGTATCGGTCGGCGGTTGGGACTGGCCCCCAGCCCCGCCGCGGACCCGCCCTCCGACGAAAAACCGCCGAAGCAAGAGGGATAAACCGAGACTATCGACCACAGCCGGCGTTTCTCACGAGGGTTCTGGTGGGCGGCGTTGAACGAACGTTGTTTTTTAGGGGACGACCACCGTTGCGGCCCAATACGGAGCAATATATATTGTCACTGCTGTCCGGTTAAAAGTCGAATAGAATCAATTGGTTGGGGTCATAGGGGGATTCGTTTGGGGAGTCGGATGGCTGGAGTGCCTGTAAAAGGGGCATTTTTTCGAATTGCGTAACGCTGAGAATCTGTAGAATCTGGTAAAGACTCGCTTCCAGCCCGAGGCGTTTCCGGACGATGGCGATGAGCACGTAAATCGAGACAGCGATCCAGATCTGCGTCTTGACGGCGTTCTCGCTGGTGCCGTAAAACGAGTTGATTCGCAGATGTTGCTTGATCCACTTGAAGAACAACTCAATCTGCCAACGCGACTTGTAGATGTGGGCGATGGTCAGCGCCGGGAGCGCGAAGTTGTTGGTCAGAAACTTCAGCCGCTTGTTCGTCCGGGCGTCGAAGTAACTGACCCTCCGCAACGGGTCGGGATAGGCTTGGGCCGATTCGATGGCAGCCAGTATGACGGTCTGATCCGAGCGCAAGCCCGTGGATTTGTCGACGGGATGCGAGTAGCGCCGTTGGAGCAAGATGTTCTTCTTGGTTCGCACGACGAAGAACGACGAGCAGAGAGTGAACACGAAGAGGCGTTCGAAATCGACGTAGGCCCGATCCATGACGTAGAACGCGCCGGCCTCCGGGCCGATCTCGTCGAGGATGTTGATGTCGTGCACTTTGCCTCCAGTAATGCGGATGAACGTGGGAATATTGCCGTGC
Source organism: Bryobacterales bacterium (assembly GCA_965248205.1). Lineage (GTDB taxonomy): Bacteria > Acidobacteriota > Terriglobia > Bryobacterales > UBA6623. The sequence continues at coordinate 1,485,268 of CBDFIS010000006.1, read as the reverse complement.
AGATCCAGCAGCGTGTGCATCTTCACGGCGGCTTTTTGCTTGCGGAATCTCGCCCACGGAAACAGCGACAGGCAGAGGTCGATTGTTGTCGAGTCGAGAGCGTACAGAGTCTGGTCCAAGTCCACACCGATCGGGTCGTGGGCATATAACGGCCGTGCCATGCCAATCAAGACCTGCGCGAAGTCCGCGTAGATCCGCCAGTCGCGCGACTCGTTCGCGTCGGCCAGTGTCGAGCGCGCTACCCTGCCGCGGAATCCCATGTGGTAGAGTTTGCCGTGCATCGAACGCAGGCACGTCTCGATGTCGCGGAGGCTTGCCCGATAGGTCAGCTGGGCGAATGCCATCGCAAGAAACTGATCCCAGCAGGAGAAACTTTTCAGATAGGAATCGCCGCGGTAGCGCGATACACATTTCTGAAACTCTTTGCTCGGTAGGTGCTCGATCAGTTGGGAGAAAACCGTACGGCCAAGGTTCATCCCTCATTGTGCCGCGTCCGGATGCTCCGTTCAGGCGACCATTTGCGGCCTCGGGATTTCAAATCGTTCCCGGGCAAAACAGGCCATAAGACATTGAACGGTCGAGACTTACCGTCCGATGGCGCGACTTTCCCCGGACAGCACTGATATATTGTCAAGTGCGAATTTGTGGAAAAGATCGTACATCGAACACTCTTGGGCGGGCACGGTGGCCTGCCCCCACGCGCTCCTCGTGAGAAATGCGGGCCAGTGGCCAAGGGCGTCGATCTGCAACACGCTTACGAAATGTGGCCGGCGGCGGGCGCGATGAATCGCGCTCCTACCGGGCGATCAGCATCGTCAGACCATGCGGCTCGGTGGTGGAGGGGTGATGCATAAGGATGTCCTGCTTGCCGTCCTTGTTGAGGTCCACTAGCCAGGTGTATTCCTCTTTGGGCATGGCGACCGCCACCTTTTGAGGCCGGCGGGCGAATAATTTCGGCCCCGGCACGCCGAGAAAGACGCGCAGTTCTTTCCGGCTCCTCCCCACCAGCAAGTCCAAGCGTCTGTCGCCGTTCACATCCCCGATCAGCACTGACGGCAAGAGCGCGGCTCTTTCCCCTGACCTGCCGAGAGAGTCCGTCTTGATTTTGCGGGTGGCGTTGGGTTTGTCGGGGTAGATGCCGCCTGCCATGCGGTAGAACTCGAGATCCCGCGACACGGAACGAGTCAGAAGCGCGCCGATGATCATGCGGATGGTCTTGAAGATCCCGACCTTGATGGTTGTGAACATCATGTCGACCTCGCCGTCGTGGTCGAAGTCGTGGGGCCCCAGCCCTTTCGGGACGCCGTCCGACTGGATCGCGGTGCCGACGTCCGGCGCGAACACGGTGCCGCCATCGGGTGTTGGCGTGCCGAAATGCACCTCATAGGTGGAGTGCGCGCTCCACATGCTCCTGATCTCCAGCGAGAACACCACGAGGTCGGCGACGCCGTCGCCGTTTAGGTCGGTCAACGAGTGCAGCACCCTCCCCGTCATGTCTCCGGTCGGCATGTGATCTTTACGCCGGCGGCGAAGCCCATGTGGAGCGGCGAGCGAGGCGAGATCGTCGGAGTCGAATGCCACAGCGGTCGTGAAAGTCTCGGCCGCCGGGGAAAACAGGCCACGCTCGTCCTGGGTGTGAACCTCGAAGTGGTCCTCGTTCCAGAAACGGTCTGGCGTTGCGCGGAGCCGGTGACGACCTCGTACTGCTCGAAAGTGAATTCCGCGGCAGCCTGATCGGCCCTCAAGGACGTCACAGGTGCGCGTCATGCATCCCGATAGAAACAGTCCAAGAACCGTCCAACCGACTTGAAGGAGGGGGGGCGCAGGCGCTGCTGGGGTTCTCATGGCGTCTCTACTGGTCGGTGTTGCGGGTGACAAGGCGCGAGGCACTGCCAGGCCGCGACGATCTCGGAAATCAACCGCTGTAACCGAGGGTAGCCCTACAGCCAAATCCCGGCCACAACTGGCGTGACAGTTTCTGAAGTGTCACAATTCGAAGGGTCGCCGGCCTGAGCGATGTTGGAAGGTCCGTGCCGCGGAGCTAGGCGAGAGCCGGAGCGTGAGTGGACCGACCGAGGGTACCTGGATATGGACATTCGCATCAGCAAGGAAAGCGAAGTGCCGGTTCACGAACAACTGGCGGCTCAGATCATCCTGTCGATCGGCACCGGCGAGTTGAAGGCCGGCGATCCTCTACCGAGCGTCCGGGCACTGGCCCGGAGGCTAAAAATTCACCACAACACGGTCAGTCAGGCCTACCAAGATTGGGTGCTCCAGCTGCTGGTCGTGAAACGCCGCGGGAGCCGTTTGGTCGTGCGTTCTCACGCGGAGCAGGAGGGCGTGACGGGGACAGGAGCAAAAGATTTGGATGAACTGATTGACTCGACGGTTAGTAGGGCGCAGCGACAAGGCTACTCACTACAACAGCTTAGCGAGCGTTTTCAACAGCGAATGCTCGAAGGGCCGCCTGATCACTTGCTTGTCGTTTCGGATGACGCGGGCCTACGCGTGCTCATCCCCATGGAGCTCCAGGAAAGGTTCTCCATCCCCATCAAGGCATGTTCGCCGGATGATTTCTCATCGAATCGAAGTTGGGCGGTCGGCGCGCTCGTCGTTTGTGCTCCCGGCCAGGTCGAGAAGATAAAGCCGCTGCTGCCCAGGAAACGCGCCCTGGTTCCGATCACCTATTCCTCGGCCGACGAGCACATAGAAACGATTCGCAACCTAACGCAACCCTCCCTCATAGCACTCGTGTCCATTAGTGAATACTTCCTCGAAGTGGCGCGCGCGGTTCTTGCCCCCGTCGCCGGTCAAAGGCACTCGCTGCGGGAATACCTCCTGACCGCTTCCCAGGGTGAATTCCACGGGGCTGCCGACGTCTTCCTCTGTGACTTGATGGCCGAGCGGGCTGTGCGTACTCGGGTGAACGGAAAGAACGTCCTCCTATACCGCTTTATTTCGGACGCCTGCCTGGAGCAACTTTCCAGGATGCTGGCCGGTTCCGCGGAAACAGCAGAAACCTAGCGCCCGCCCGCCGCGCCGGTCACGTCCGTCTTGAGCCTTTCTTCCAGGCCCTAGGGTGCACCGAAACCCTGCTCCTTCAGCCGACTGAGTTGACAATGGTTGCCTGAACCGGCTCTTGCCTGGCGTCGGAGCGGCCGTTATCATGGTAAGTTGGGTCTAGAAGGCCACTACGGGTCGATCTGTAGAGGGATCCCTGTAACCGAGTGCCCGGGCTCGCCGTCCTAAATAGTACACGCGGCGGCCAAAGGTACTCCCTTACCCCATGCCAACCTTGGAGAAGAGACCAACCAAGACGAAGGTACGCAGGTCCCAGGGCGCCTCGTCCGCGGATGTGGCAGCTCGGCCCTCCGACGCCAGTCAGGACGACGGCGTATTCGGTTCGTTGTTGACCGACTCAGTTTACGAATCCTGGTTCGTCTCTCTCGGCCGGCAGCTCAGCGAGCTCTTCCGGGGAAAGCGCAAGCTGCCTCGGGTGCGCGCCTACGACCGTCGGGCCCTGGCGGCGACGGATGAAGCCGGCCTCAGCAGGTTGGTGATTGAATCCGTTCGAGATCCTTGGTACCGTTCGCTGAGGCTCTATTTCCGCAGCAGTATGAGGGAAAAGAGGCTTCGGCCGCTAAGGCTTACCTCTAAGCCCATAGCCGTCAAAAGCATCTGGGGTTTCTACGATTACAAGCAGCAGGGCGTGAGTTGGTCAGCCGGAGGTCACGTTCTGTTGGTGATTTTGATGTTTACCGTGTTCTCGGGAGCGGCTTTGCAGCAGATCAGCGGGAATTCCATCGACCTTGTTATTGACTTCGACCTGTCCCCTTACTTGATCGAGCTTCGGAACGCTCCTCCAGGCGACACCGGGGGCGGGGGGGGAGGCGGCCAGAACAGCCCCCTACCGCAAAGCAAGGGAAAGCTGCCTCGGTTTGATGTGAAACAGTTGACGCCTCCTACGCCTGTGATCAAGAATCTCGACCCTGAGCTGGCCGTCGAGCCGACCGTGATCGTGCCGGACCATATTCAGGTGCCGCGGATCGATATGGCTGTCTTCGGCGACCCCCTTAGCCACATCGGACCGCCTTCGGCGGGACCCGGCAGCGGGGGCGGGATCGGCACGGGTCGGGGTACGGGCGTGGGCTCGGGCAGAGGCGCGGGTGTAGGCCCGGGGTCGGGTGGCGGAATCGGAGGCGGCGTATTCCGGATCGGCGGAGGTGTCTCAGCGCCCCGCCTGACCTACAAGGTCGAGCCCGAATACTCCGAACAGGCCCGCAAAGCGAAGTATCAAGGAACGGTCGTTCTGGCGATCGAGGTTTGGCAGGACGGTCGAGCCCACAATATTCGAGTTATCCGAAGCCTCGGACTCGGGCTGGACGAAAAGGCGGTCCACGCCGTCCAGGAGTGGAAATTCGTGCCTGGCAAAAAGGACGGCATTCCGGTCAAAGTCCGTGCCAACGTCGAAGTTAACTTCCGGCTGCTGTAAGTTCTTCCGCCCAGCTCGCTGACCCCCCCTCTCACATGCAGTTGTCTCAGGATCGTTTGCGCCGCGCGGTATACTAATTTTGCGTCCTGCTGGGAGGTAGTGTAACGGTAACACGACAGATTCTGGATCTGTTTATCGGGGTTCGAATCCCTGCCTCCCAGCCACATCACATAAGTTGTTTGTCTTCAGCCGCTGGTTAAACGGCACCGATCCCGGCGCTCGGGACGCGTCCGGTGGCGGTAGCTGCCCTTGACCCTTGTGGTGGAAGGGTTGACGGCAACAGGGACACGGAAAAGGCCAGGGGCCGTCAGACACCCAGTTCCTCCCGCACCTGACGTCTGGCGTCCGCGGTGAGCAGGAATCCCACGTCCTGCTGGAGGTGTTTCAGCGTCCTGTCATAGATATCCCGGAGTTTGGCGTTGATGACGGTTGCCTCTCCGACTTTGCTGGTCCTGAGGATACCTTCTTGAGCCAGCACCTCATCCATTTTGCCCAGATCGTAACCCTCCCGCACGATCCGCCCTCTCTGAAATTCCACGGATCGACAGGGAACTTCGGTTCCGTCGGGCAGAATCACCTTGCAGTTCTTGAAGTCACGGTACTCTCTGAAGGGGACCTTCAGATGCTCCTCGGGCATGTGCAAGGCAGTACACGAATTGAAGCTGCATCCGAGGAACAGATTCCAACTGTCTAGTTCGTGCAGACGCACAAACGAGCTGCCCTCACCGTAGGCCGAAATCCCCTCACCCATTAGATACTCGGCTTGAGGCCCAATAGCGGCCACCGAATGGCAGATGTGGAGGCTCCTCATGGCTTCCTTTCTCTGTCGAAAGACCTCCGGGATGATCCCGGTCGCCTTCTCCACCGGCGTGTTGGCCACATCGAACACGGCTTCAACACCGATCTCCATGTCAGTCGGATTTCCGGAGAAAGCGGGCACAACCACCGTTCCCGCCGGGCCGACAGTTTCGAGCAAGGCGTCAATCACAGCATCAGCTCCGCCCTCGACATAGCCAAAAGAGCTCAAGGATGAATGAACCAGAACCACGTTTCCTTGATTGAGACCAACGCTGGTTAGGCCTTTTTTGATGTCATCCTTGGTGACATGAACTTTGTCTCGCTTGCGACTTTCAAGATCCATTTCCTTCTCCTCTGCAGGTCAAACACACGAGTCCACTCCTCGGTTCTTCAATCTACAGCCTCCGTCTAATCTTTTCAATGTGTAGCACTCCTGGTTCGCATCTGCTCTCCAAAGTTCGTCGCAGCCGCCATCTTGGGATATAGTGCTGAGTGCTGCTCATGAACTGTTTCGAGGGCCGTGATGGGGAGCGAATCGGTGGCAGTCCATGGCCGTTCCCATTTTTTGCTCCCGCACCGCTTTTGCCACCTAGTGTAGTGCGCCGATAATACCGTAACTTAACGCTCTCCCGCTTCCAGGCTTTCGCGGGAAGCCCGTTGAAAACGGGCTGCCAGCCTGGGCCGGCATAGGCTGCCTACCAGCCGAAAAAGGGCTGGCCTAGGAAGACAAAGCTGCGTCAACGCGGCTTCTAAGGTTCCGTTTCATCGCCGAAACATGTGCATTTGGATCGCAAGGGTCGCCCTGCCCCACCAACAGATTAAGGAAGCGACTCACGGTTAAGTTGCAATCTGGTTGGCGCAGTACACTAGGGGCTGATTTCACGTCACGGAATGGGACGCGGCGTGAATGGCACGGATCGACCGCCACTGTGGTTCGCCTACAAACGCCAATGAGGACCTCTCACGACCTGGAAATCGGCACGCCGCGGGCGGTTTTGTTGCATTATCTAGATTCAGTACGTTCCGCGCCGGCCGTCTAGACAGCCACAAGGAAAGCGGGCCAGCCGAAGGCCGCACGGTAGGAAGATCGAGCCATGGCCCACATAGCCGTTCACGTTCACGATCTCCGCAAGGTCTACCGGCCGAAGTCCGCCTCGCCGGTGGTGGCGCTGGACGGTTTGTCGCTAGAAGTCGAGCGGGGCGAGATTTTCGGTCTGCTGGGACCGAACGGCGCGGGCAAGTCCACCCTGATCAAGATTCTTTCGACGCTCGCGAAGCCGACGTCGGGAACTGCTTCGGTTGGCGGCTTCGACGTCCTGGAGCGGCCTCTCGAAGTGCGCCGGTCGATTGCGGTGGTGCTCCAAAAGGCGGCGTCGGATATATACCTGAGCGTGTGGGAAAACCTGGTTAGTTACGGCCTCTTTCATGGACTCGACCTTCGGGAAAGCCGCCGCAAGGCGAGAGAAATTATCCAGATGTTCGGACTCGAGCAGTATGTTCAAGAGAAATGCCAAGACTTGAGTGGCGGCTATCAGCGGCGGGTCCAAGTCGCCAAGACTTTCTTGGTCTCGACGCCCGTCCTCTTCCTCGACGAAGCGACTACGGGCATGGACCCCGTTATCCGAAGGCGGGTGCTCGAGTTTATCCGGCAACAGGCAAACGAGGGGCGAACGATCTTCTTGGCGACCCAAGTGCTGAGCGAGGCCGAGGAGCTCTGCGATCGTGTCGCGATCATCAGCGAGGGCAGGCTGAAGGCGCTCGGAGACCTCCACTCCCTCAAGGCCATGGTACGAGAGGTCTACGAGGCGACAGTGACCTTCGAGGAAGTCACACCGGACCTGATCGCTTTCTTGCGTGAGAGAGACCTGTTGGGCCTGGAGCAACGAGGTAACACCGTTTTCCTGCGCATCCAAGCCCCGGAAGCTGAAGTTCTTCGGCTGCTCGCCGAAGCCACCTCGCGATGGCCGTCCCTTCACGTGGAGGTTTCGGGAGCGAGCCTAGAAGATGTCTTCGTCCGCATGGTGAAAGAACCGGAGAAGGACCAAGCATGAAATCAGCTTTGGGCGCGATCTTCTACCGCGAGTATAAGATCCGAACGACTAACTTAGTCTGGCTGTTCTTCGATCTGCTGGTACCCATGATGTACCTGTTGATCTTCGGGCTCGGTTTCACCCGCGCCATGGGCGGCACGTTCGAGGTCGCAGGACGAGTTGTGAGCTACAACGAGTTTTTCTTGGCGGGTGTGATCGCCATGGCGTCATTCGGCGTCGCGATGAACGCAAGCTGGGGCTGGTTCATGGATCGCGACAACGGCATTTTCGATGAGATGCTGACTTACCCGATCACCCGCCGCCAGCATCTCGGGGGGAAGGTGCTGTTCAGCCTGCTGCTGTCGATCGTTGAGGCCGGACTTGTGATCGCCGGAGCAAGCTTGATTCTCCGCATTCCCATTCTGTGGAGCCGGCTTCCTCTGGTCATCATGTGGACCGTGCTGGGCACCGCCGGCTGGTTCTTTCTCTTCTCGATGGTCTCGATTCGTGTACGGCGTAATGACGTCTATCAGACGGTCATCAATGTTTTCTACTTTGTGCTGCTCTTTGCGTCAAACATCTTTTACCCCCTAGAGCCGATGCCGGCTTGGCTCAAGGGCGTAGCGATGGCGAATCCGATCACGTGGCAGGTGGATCTGCTGCGTTACGCGACGGCGGACCTTTCGAGCGGGCTCAGTCTTTGGCTCGAGGCGGGACTTTACGCAGCGTTCACCGTGGGATCATTCGCCTGGGCCACGCGAACCTTGGAGAAGCATGAGTAGTTTCGCATTTCTCACGACGAAACAGTCGCGCAGGCCACTGTACCTGCAGATCGCTAGCTCTGAGTGGCGATCTGTTCGACTCTCCGCATCACGCGTAGGGTGTTGCCGCCCAGGATTTTTTCCACATCCGTCTCGGAAAAGCCTCGGCCCAGAAGAGCGGAGACAAGATCGGGGGTTTTCGAGATATCTTCCATGCCTTCGGGCAACTGGTCACGAACGCCGTCGAAGTCGGAGCCCAGGCCGACGTGCTCGACGCCTGCAACCTGCGCTGCGTGTTCGAAGTGATCGACTAAGCGGCTGAGGGGGGGGCGCCCAACGCGCGCGATCTGTTCACGGTTGACCCCGCGTAGCGCCGCCTCTCGTTGCTTGGAGCCCGCCGAGTACTCCTGTCGTATGGCTCGTCGTTTGGACTCGAGGTCCTCGAGTTCACGATCGGGCCGATCGAAATCATCATCGAGGAACGCATTGTAGTAGTTAATGTGAACAACTCCGCCGTTCTGGGCGAGATCGCGAAGCATCTCGTCGCTCATGTTGCGCGCATGGCTCGCCAGCGCACGGCACGAAGAATGGGAGGCGATGATTGGCGCCGACGAGGCTTCAAGCGCGTCGTAGAAGGTTTGGTCCGACACGTGGGAGACATCGACCATCATTCCCAGCCGGTTCATCTCCTGAACAATCTCGCGGCCCAACGGCGTCAAACCGTTCGAGACAGGCGGCGCGGCCGAGGAATCGGCCCAGGGCGTGTGGGCGCTGTGGGTCAGGGTCAGATAACGCACTCCCAGGCCGAACAAGGTTCCGAGGGCAGCAACGCTCGAATCGATCATGTGGCCGCCTTCGACTCCCATCAAGATGGCGATCTTGTTCTCTTGTTTGGCCTGCACAATCTCGTCTGCCGATGTGGCAAGAACAAGATCCGCAGGGTGCCGGGTGACTTGCTTGGTCACCGCGTCGACGATCTCCAAAGCGCGTTTCGCTGCTTGCCTGGGCGTCTGGCCCGTTGCACTCGTGTAGATGGAGAAGAAAACTCCGGTGACCCCGCCCTGACGCAGGCGTGGGATATCGACTTGCCCGTAGTCGTGCAACTGCCCGAGGTCGAATCCCTCGCTGATGATGCGCATCGGTGTGTCGCAATGCAAGTCGATCACGACTGATCGCTTTAGAACGGAGGCCGCGGGATTTGCTTCGCCGGGGGAGGTCTCTTCGCTCGGACTCTCCTCGCTGCCGGGTGAACAACTGATACTTGAAGACGTTGCTGTCGCCAAGCCCAGTGTGGCGAGGCCCCATTCTCGACGGGTGAGGGTCATCGATTCGATTGCAGACAGCTTTCGTGGTTGGGTCGGGCGTATAGCGCGCGGGAGAGCCCGGTTATTTCGACAACTTGACCGCGGGCTGCGGGGACTGTGAAAAAACCTTGGGACAGTCAACCGCGGCTCGAGACTGCATCGATTCTAAGTGACTTCATAGGACGCCGCTTATGACAGTCCCCGGTTTTTTCACACACCCTTCCGCCCGCAGCTCCGCCGGTGGTTGATTGCCAGTCGGACTCTTAGGGCCGGATGCCTTCTATGTTGAGCCTGATTCGATAGATGCTGGCGCGGGCCGTCATGTACAGCGTCTTGCCGTCCGCGCCTCCCCAGGCGACGTTGGCCGGCAGTTCTTCGGGAGCGATCGTTCCCAAGTGTCTGCCCTCGGGGCTTAAGATGAGGACGCCCCCGGGGCCGGTGCAATAGAGGTTGCCGAGTTTGTCGACCTTCAGCCCGTCGGGAACACCTTCCGCTTTACTTTGGTTCGCGTCGTAAAAGACGCGTCCTTCGCCCACGCCGCCGTCCTCGTTCACTTCGTAAGCCATCCAGACACGGTTGTCCCCGTCGGAATTCGCAACATAGAGTGTCTTCTCGTCCGGCGAGAGGGCGATGCCGTTGGGAAAAGTCTGGTCGCGGCTCAGAAGTTCCAGTTTGCCGTCAGGGCTGAGGCGATAGACGCCGTTAAAGTCGAGTTCCTTGGCGGGGTCGTCGTTGAGCTTGGCAAAACCGTAGGGGGGGTCGGTGAAGTACAGCGACCCGTCGGATGCGTAGACCGCGTCGTTAGGGCTGTTGAGCCGTTTGCCCTTGTATTTGGCTACTAGCACGGTCCGTTGGCCGTCGTTTTCGATCCGCGAAACCTGACCCGCGCCGTGTTCGCAGAAGACGAGCCGCCCCTCCGAGTCGAGAGTCAGTCCGTTGGAGCCGACAAACCGACCTTTTTCGTATTCGTCTTCGAACACAGGTTTGATGAAGTCGCTGACCTCGCCGTCGGGTGTCCACTTGTAGATGGCGTTGGCCGGGATGTCGCTGAAGAGCAGATACGGACCACCTTCAGTCACCCACACCGGACCTTCTGTGAATTGGAAGCCGCTGTGCAGCTTCTCGATCTTGGCGTCCGCGGGCACGATGTCATTCATGGCAGCATCCAGTCGCGCGACTGTGCCAGCACCGGTGTCGGGCGGCGGCGCGGGTTCAGGCTCGGGTGCCGCGCAAGAGGCCAACAGGATCGACATCGACAAAAGCACTACGCTAGACCGGCTTCGCATACGAGATCCTCCCTAGGAAATCGGTCTATTATGAGCTATCGAAGCTGCAAAAGTCGAGCTTGGATTCGGAGCTCGCAGCGATCTGCTCACGGCTCAGGCAACCAGAATCAATGCTGCACCCTTGCCACTCGGGGGCGGAACTCGCGTCTCGGACGCAGCGTTGTCGATTCACCCACCAGTCTGGTACGTTCTTTGGACGATGAAAGCTGCCCGCCTACTTGAGCCTCGGGGCCCGGTCGTCATCGAGGAAATCCCGATTCCCGCACCTGGGCCTGGCGAGGTCCTGCTGCGAACGGAAGCATGCGGTCTCTGCCACTCCGACTTGTTCATACAATCTCTTCCCAGCTTGCCACGGGTTCCCGTCACTCTGGGTCACGAAGCCATCGGAACGATCGAGCAACTCGGCCCCGATGTCGAGGATTTCCGGATAGGAGATCGAGTAGGGCTTACCTATCTGTATCGCGGTTGTGGCTCGTGTGAGTCATGCAAAGGGTCACGACCGGAGCTTTGCGCTCGACAGCTAAACACCGGTTACGACGTGGATGGTGCTTTCGCGGAATTCGTCGTGGCCAGGGCGGATTCGATCGTCAAAGCCCCTTCGGGTCTGCCAGCGTCTCATCTCGCTCCCCTTTGCTGCGCCGGGTGGACCGCCTACCACGCCGTTGCCGCCACCGAACTCGAACCTGGCTCGTGGCTGGCTATTTACGGCATCGGCGGACTCGGTCACCTGGCCATCCAGTTTGCCAAGCTGCGAGGGCTGCAGGTCGCTGCGGTTGACCTGGCGCCCGAAAAGCTAGCTCTTGCTTCCGAACTCGGCGCCGAAGTTGCCGTCAACGCGAGTGAGGAAGACGCTCCTCGCTTGCTGCGCAAGAAACTCAGGGGCGCTCACGCAGCTATCTCGTTTGCTGCCTCGGCTTCGGCGGCCAGTCAGGCATTCGCTTCCTTGCGGCGAAACGGGGTCCTGATCTTAGTCGGACTGGCCGCGGAAAAGTTCGAGCTGCCGCTGGTTGAGGTCGTCCTCAAGCAGATCCGGATTCACGGCAGCTTCCTCGGCCGCCGAGAGGAGCTCGAGGAAGTCTTCGAGATCGCGTGCAGCGGCGATCTGCGGCTGGAAGTCCAAACTTGTTCGCTCGAAGACCTGCCCCAGGCGATGGACGACATGCAAGCCGGGAGAGTCACAGGGCGAACCGTGGTGACGTTCCCGTAGGCGGATTGCGGGGCTCGCCCGCTCTCACGGGGCTACAGACCGGGGACATAGGGAACGACGGCCGAGGCCTGCGCTACGGGTCTACTCGTGTGCTTCGACGGCGGCGATGATCTCGCTAGCACCTTGCCGGCGGAGGTTTGCTGCCGCCTTGCGGCCCAGCGCTTCGGGTTCGTTCGCATCGCCTTCGACGGTCGATGCGACGGACTCGGTGCCGTCTGGGCTGACGACAATAGCTGATAGGGTGAGGCGCCCTTCGTTGAGTCTGGCGTGGCCTCCGAGGGGCACTTGGCAGCCGCCGCCCAGGGCGGCGAGCAGCGCGCGTTCGGCTGCGACAGCGGTTTGCGTTGCCGGGTCGTTGAGCGAGGAAACAAGCTTGCGAGTGGCCGTGTCGCCGGCGCGGACCTGAACTGCCAGCGCACCCTGGCCGATCGCAGGGCACATGACGCTAGGCTCAAGGATTTCTGCCGCGCGGTCCAGCCATTCGAGGCGCTCGAGTCCCGCAGCGGCAAGAAGAACGGCGTCGTACTGACCTTCGTCTAGCTTGCGGAGACGCGTATCGACGTTGCCGCGTATATCTTCCACCTGAACATCGGGGCGCAGACGACGGAGTTGCGCCGCCCGGCGAAGCGAGCTCGTCCCTACTCGCGTGCCCTCTTCGAGCTCATCGAGTTTCTTGCCGACCAGTGCATCTCGGGGATCGGCGCGCTCGGGAATCGCGGCAATAGCGAGGCGGGAGTCGATCTCGGTCGGCAGATCCTTCAGGCTGTGGACCGCGATATCGATGCGACCATCGAGCAGCGCTTCTTCGATTTCTTTGGTGAAGACACCCTTCAATCCCGTCTTCGAGCCGACCTTGGCCAGCGCGACGTCGGTGATCTTGTCCCCGGTAGTCTTGATGATCTGAATGCGAGTGGGGGTGTCTAAGGCTTCCAAACGCTGCTCGATCCACTGCGCTTGCCACATTGCCAGCTTGGAGCCGCGCGTTCCGATGACCAGGGGAGTCATTTTGGTTGTGGTTGCGCGGCGAGCGAAAAATCGGGCACAGCCAGCCAATTCGCCTCAGGCTGAGTCCTTTGTTTCGCGGGCCACGATGGGACGCGAATTGGTGGCAGTCCCCATTTTTCGCTCCTGCACGACTCTAGCGACAGGCTGATTGGCCTCGCCCTCGTCAATCTATGCGGTTCGCTTTTTCAAGACGGGCACAGCATGCCGTGCCCCTACAACCTTATGGCGCGGCCCGGTAGTCCCGTTCACGCACCCCCGATCGGCATCGGTCGCGCAATCACAACGAATCGATTCGGTGCTTCGTACCTCGTCCTTCGGGCAACCCCTTCTAAACGAAAGACAAATACAAATTCCAGCTTTGCCCTCGCACAAGCAGGTTGAAATTTCGTTCGCTTCAACCATTCCTCAACGGATGCAGTCAGCAAAGGGTGCGCGCTCTTGACGTTACTATCTTTTGCTGTAACAACGATATCCTTGGCCCCCCCCTTCACCAACAGTCAGTTGCACATGAACCGTCCCCATGATTCGCGCTTGGCGAGGAAGTTCGGGGTACACCGGCATGGTCATCTCCGCTTCACACGACATCGGCAGCGGTGCCTTTATTTCGGCTGAGACGGCACCGGAATACAAAAACCAAGTCACAATGATCACCAGACGCGGGCTGGGCATAGGTTACGAGACCTCCTACTTCTTCAGGTTAAAGGCGCGCTTTACGAACTGGACGAAATGGAGTCCGTCGGGGTGGCTGGCGAGCTTTTTCATCTCCGAGATCGGGGGGTGGGCGATCTTGTTGATGATGCCGCGCGTCAAACCTTCGAGAGCCTTTTCTTGTTGCGGGTCGAGAGGCCCGAGCTTCGATCGAAAACGATCAATTTCAGCCCTACGGAGATCCTCGAGTTCACTTTGAAGGGAAACGATGGTGGGCGCGACCTCGTGCGTCTTGAGGCGGTGCATCAATTTCGTGACTTCCTCGGAAATGATGCTCTCGGCCCGCTCGGCTTCGCGCTGCCGCTCGCGGAGGTTCGCGTCGGCGACCTGCTGCAGATCGTCGACATCGTAGACGAACATGTTGTCGATCGAGTTGATGGCCGGATCGATATCACGGGGAACCGCAATGTCGACGAAGAAGATCGGGCGGTTCTTGCGGGCCGCGATCACGCCTTCGGCCGTCTTTTTGTTGAGGATGAAACTACGCGATCCGGTCGAGGAGATCACGATATCCGCGCGATTCAGGTATTCAAGCAAACGGTCGAAGGAGACCGGCTGACCTTCGAACAGCTTCGCTAGCTCGACGGCCCGTTCGTAGGTGCGGTTGGCGACGTAGATTTCAGTCGCACCGGCGCGATGGAGGTGCTTGGCGGCCAACTCCGACATTTTTCCGGCGCCGACGATCAGCACAGAGTGTCGACGCAGATCCCCGAAGATCTTGCGGGCCAGCTCCACGGCCACATAGCTAACCGAAACCGCCATTTGTCCGATGCCGGTCTCGTTACGAACCCGGCGGGCTACTCGAAAAGCATGATTGACGATTACATCGAGCTGGCCGCCGACCGCTCCGACTTCCTTAGCCGCAGTGTAGGCTTCCTTCACCTGACCGAGGATCTGCGGTTCCCCCACCACCATCGAGTCCAAACTAGAGGCCACGCGGAAAAGATGCCGGATCGCATCTTGCTCGAGGTAGCGATAGAAGAATGGACGTGCTTCCTCGAGTGGGATCGCTGGGGATGCCTCGAAGAAGGAGTGCAGTTGCTCAACCGCATTGACTTCCGACTCGGCCCGCACCAGGAATTCCACGCGATTGCAGGTCGAGAGAATCAGGGCTTCCGAAACTCCCGGCCGCTGAGCCAGCTCTTCAACCAGCTGACCGGTCGCGCCCTCGGGCACGGCGAGCCGCTCGCGCACTTCGACCGGTGCAGTCTTGTGACTTAGGCCCATCAGTAGGACGCTCATGGTTTGATCAACGACCAGCGGCGACCGTAAAAGAGTGAACCCCGCTGTTGACAATCCAGGTCAGCGCGGCGCAACAGAATCCGACGATTGAGAAATAAGCGGCTTTGCGGCCTCGCCAACCGATCGCCAACCGGCTAAAGACCATCGCCAGATAGATCGCCCAGGTTAAAAACGCCAGCGCAATAGTCGGATCGACGATCCAGTTCGATCCCCACTCGACGAAAGCCCAGAAGCTGCCGGCGATCAGCCCTAGCGTGACCAGCACAAAGCCAAAGGCCAGGGTACGGTAGGCCATCTCGTCCAGCGTACCCAGCGGGGGCAGTCGGTAGTAGAACGTCCGTGGCCGTTTCGACTTCAGTTCTTTTTCTTGGATGAGATACATCACGCCGGCGACGAAGGTGATGAACAGCGCCGCGAAACCCAGCAAGAAAAGCCCAACGTGGATCGACAACCACCACCTACCCAACGACTGCCCTGCCCAAGGCTCGACCGGCCCGCCGAGACTTGCTATCAGCGTGAGCAGAAAGACCGTCGGAAAAACGAAGACTGCAAGGCTGTCGTGCTTGTAGCGCCAGTAGGCGAGCAGAAAAGTGGCGGTCGTCAGGAAACCGACCACGGACGCCATTTGTTGCAGCGTGACGACGGGCAAGCGTCCCATCGCCATGCCTTGATCGACGATCGAAACCAGATGCAGCACCGCGCCCAGCGAGATCGCAGCCAAGGCGACCTTGAACATCCTCTGGCGGCGTCTGACAACCGTCACCAAAGCGTGCCAAAGCCCTAGCGAATAGAGAATTAGCGTTACGCGGAGCCAGAATACGCTGGACTCATCCATACACCGGTCATTATAACGTCGTGGGTTGGTGGTGTTCCGCGAAGAATCCCCCGGGGGCTCGCGGAACCGCGTAGCCCGTCATGCCGGCTAGGACCAGAACGTTGTTCTCGCTAGGCCGGTGTTGGGGCAGGCGCGGATTCATCCCTGCAGAGCCGCGTCATCTCTGGACCGCTCGCTCACACTCGCGGCTCGGTGCTCGAGGCACTGGGATATCAGGGGCGGAGCCGTTGGCTCGTTCGGGCGCTGAGCAGCACGTTCCGCCTGCCTCTATCGGTAGGCCTCGCCCCGTTTCCGGACTCGGACAATGATGACGACAAGGTTGTCATCTTGAATCTGATAAATGACGCGATGCGGGCCCACTCGCAAGCGGTAGAGGTTCATGCGAGCCTCAAGTTTCTTAACACCCGGGTGGACGGGGGACCTGACTGAGCGATCGGATCTTTGCAATGATCCGTCGGAGGGTAGGCCGGTCGAGTTTCTTCAGGTCACGTTCGGCGGCGGGAGCGATTACTATCTCGTAGGGCACACGGAGTTAGAGGCCCAGTTCCTCGGTCAGCTTGTCCAAGGTTTTCACGCCCTTGGACTCGGCTTCCGCTAAGGCGGCACGAGCGGCTTCGACGTCTCTACGATCTTCCTGGGCGCCAAGCAATCGTTCATACAAGCGCAGGTCGTCCATCGAAATGATGGCGGCTAATTCCTTGCCCCGGTTTTCGACAATGAAGCGGTCGTGGCCATAAGCCGCCCTCTTGAGAAGCTCAGGCAGGGTGTCGCGTGCTTCGGTGGCACTGATGCGTTTCATAGGACATTCCGTACGTTACGTACGGACCGTACATTTCTACTATACCACGCTGCCCCACGTGCTCGGTGTGGGCGCGGGTCTGGGCTGTTCTCGGCCCACGGAGAGGTTACTAGCGGGATAAGGTGGTAACAACCCCTCGATCCCGCTGTCGCACCTATTGCGCCCCTTACTCGTTCCGGTCGACACTTAAGCTAATGCCCTCGGAGAAGTCTTCCCCTATCCGCAAAGTTGTATTCCCGGCCGCCGGCTTGGGGACCCGCTTCCTACCGGCCACGAAATCGCAACCCAAGGAGATGCTCTCGGTTGTTGACAAACCGATCATCCAGTACGGGGTGGAGGAAGCGGTCGCCTCGGGCATCGAGAACGTCGTCATCGTAACGGCCCGCGGCAAATCCGCGATGGAAGACCATTTCGACGTCAGTCGCGAGCTCGAACAGGAGCTTGAGGCGAGAGGCAAGCAGCGGGAGCTGGAGCTCGTCCGTGGGATCTCGAATCTCGCCGACATCTCTTATGTCCTGCAGACGGAGGCACTGGGACTTGGCCATGCCGTCGGAGTGGCCCGGGAGATCGTAGGCCGCGAACCTTTTGCGGTGAGCCTGCCGGACGACATCATCGACTCCGGGGTTCCTTGCTTGAGGCAGTTGATCGACGTTCACCGGAAGTTGGGCGGAGCCGTCATCGCGGTCATGGAGGTCCCCCGTGAGCGGATCTCGGCGTATGGCGCCATCGACGGTGAGGCGGTGGAGTTCGACGGGACGAACGACCGACTGTTCCGGGTAAGCGATGTGGTCGAGAAGCCGCCTGTCGACGAAGCCCCCTCGAATCTCGCCATTATAGGACGTTACGTTTTTCCATCCGAGATTTTCGACTGCTTGGACAAGATCAAGCCCGGCGCCGGCGGCGAGCTACAGTTGACGGACGCCATCAAGGCTTTGATCCGGAGCCAACCGGTCTACGCTTACAAGTTCGAAGGTACCCGCTACGACGCGGGCGACAAGTTGGGGTTTTTGAAGGCAACCGTCGAATACGCGCTGCGCCACGACGAGCTAGGGCCAGACTTTGACGCGTATTTGAAAACGCTCAAATTGTAACTACTAGCGGCGAGCCGCCGAGCCGGGTGTGCGCGACCGCCTGATATAATTGCGTATAATTGCGTATATACTCGGGGAATCCTAGATGCCTTTGTACGAGTACGAATGCCTCCAGTGCGGCGAGCGCTTCGAGGAAATCCAGAAGTTCTCCGACGAACCGTTCAAGGAGCACCCCGGCTGCGGCGGCAAAGTCAAAAAGCTGCTGTCGGCTCCGGCCATTCAGTTCAAGGGTACCGGCTGGTACGTCACCGACTACGCCCGCGCTGGTCAGAAGGACGGCGAAGAGAAAGAGAAGAAGGCCGACAGCGGGGACAAGAAGGCCAAGGACAGTAGCGACAAGTCGGCCACCAAGAGCTCAAAGGACTCGGACTCCAGCTCTTCGTCGAAGACGAAGTCCTCGACAACCGAGTCTACAAAGAAGTAAAGTTTCATCGGAGCGCCCCTCCCACTCACGAAGGAATTGTCGGTCGGATGGAATCGATTCGTGTAACCTTGCCGGACGGCTCGGAACAGATGGTCGCAAAGGGCGCCACGCCTCTATCGATCGCCGAGTCTATAGGTCCGCGTTTGGCGAAATCGGCTCTAGTGGCCAAGCTCAACGGGCAACTCGTGGACTTGACCGCGCCGATCGAGGAAGACATAGAACTGCGCATCCTGACCGACCGTGACTCGGAGGCGCTCGATGTCTACCGGCACTCAAGCGCCCACCTATTGGCAGCGGCCGTGCTGGAGCTTTATCCCGAGACCAAGCTGGGCATAGGCCCTCCCACTGACCAGGGCTTTTTCTACGACTTTCAACGCGATACGCCGTTCACGCCCGACGACCTCGAAAAGATTGAAGACCGCATGGGTGAGATCGTCAAGCGCGACCCGACCAACGAGCGCGTCTGGCTGCCACGAGAAGAGACGCTCGCCAAGTTCAAGGAAATGGGCGAGCAGATGAAGTGCGAATTGATCGAAGACAAGACCGAGGGCGACAGAATCTCGGTCTACAAAACGGGCGAGCACTTCCTCGATTTCTGCCGTGGACCCCACATACCCAGCATGGGGCGCATCAAGGCTTTCAAGCTGCTTTCAGTCGCCGGCGCTTACTGGAAAGGCGACGAGCGCAACGCCCGCCTGCAGCGCATCTACGGGACGTCGTTCTTCAGCAAGAAGGATCTCGCGGAACATCTCCATCGCCTGGAAGAGGCCAAAAAGCGCGACCACCGCAAGCTGGGCAAGGAACTCGACCTTTTCAGCATCCAGGAAAGCGCCGGCCCAGGGCTGATCTTCTGGCATCCCAAGGGCGGCACGATTCGCCGAGCGATGGAAGATTGGCTGCGGGACGAATACGTGCGACGCGGCTACAGCCTGGTCTACACGCCGCACGTCGCTCGCCATGACTTGTGGAAGACCTCCGGGCACGCCGAATTCTTCTCCGAGGACATGTTCTCGACGATGGAGCTGGACGACTCCGACTATCAGCTCAAGCCGATGAACTGTCCGTTCCACATCTTGATGTACAAGGACCGGCTGCGCAGCTACCGGGACTTGCCGGTTCGCATGGGCGAGCTCGGGACGGTCTACCGCTACGAGCGCTCGGGCGTGATGCACGGTCTGCTGCGGGTGCGGGGCTTTACCCAGGACGACGCCCACATCTTCTGCACGCCCGAACAAGTGAACGACGAAATCCTGGGCTGTGTGGACTTTGCGCTGGACGTGTTGAAGACGTTCGGCTTCGCGAAATTCGAAATCGAGCTATCGACCTGGGACGGCGGCGCGGGCGGCAAGTATGCCGGGTCGGCCGAAGAGTGGAAGATGGCCGAGGACGGCCTGTTCAGCGCCTTGAAAGACCGGGAAATTGAAGCCAAAGTGATGACTGACGAGGCGGCTTTTTACGGGCCGAAGATCGACGTCAAGCTGGTCGATGCCATTGGGCGTCCTTGGCAGCTTTCGACGGTGCAGTTCGATTTCAATCTCCCACGGCGGTTTGAGTTGGAGTACATCGCCGAGGACGGCAAGGCCCATCAACCGGTGATGGTCCATCGAGCGTTATGGGGATCCGTCGAGCGGTTCTTTGGCGTGCTGATCGAGCACTACGCGGGCGCGTTCCCGGTCTGGCTGGCGCCGGTGCAAGCGGTCGTGCTGCCCATAACCGATCGTCAGAACGAATACGCCCTGCAAGTCTTCGACAAGCTCAAGGACGCCGGTATCCGCGCCGAGATCGACTCTCGCAGCGAGAAGGTCAACCTCAAAATCCGCGAGGCGCAGCTCCAGAAGATCCCTTACATGCTCGTTGTCGGCCAGCGGGAGGCCGACGCAGGCCAGGTCGCCGTCCGGCACCGCAAGCGTGGCGACGAAGGGGCGAAGCCGGTGGAGGAAGTCGTCGCTCGGCTGCGGGAACTCGTCGATTCCAAGGATACGAAGGACTGAGTAGCTTTCAGTACGGTCTTTTCATAAACCCGCCGTCGAACGGCATGGAGGTGCCGTCCGGCTGCACCGTGCGCGCCTTGATGTCCTCCACGCGGCATAGGCTTTTTGATGTAAGGAACCTCAACATTGCCGTACTCGGCGCCTCGCTCGTTGAGGATTTTGATCCGGTAGTGATGCGTCTCGAAGGATTCTTCGTGGTCATTGAACGTTTCCCGATAGAGGACGATCGCAGGGGCTCCCGGGCTGAGCCTACAACTCCTTGCTGACCACCTCGCGGGCCAGTACGTCGTCGAAGGCGTTGACCAGCACTCGCGCGGGCTTCCGGGGCAACTCGATCTGGAACGGAACGGTGACGTTTCCGACCGGCCGGAACCCGCCGAGGTTCACCAGCCGACCGCCGAAGTCGAGATAGATGGGAACCGCCATCTTGAAGTTGTCCGACACGCCGCTCTGCGTCAAGGAACCCTCGAGTAGCGCCTTTCCATCGGCTTTCGGGGTGAGCTTGTACTGGAATTGATAGGAAGGCACGTCGCTGCCATAGACCCACTGATCAAAGAACCAGTCCATCCGGCCGTTACCGTCCAGGTTCATCGCCGGCGTCATGTGCTTCTCGACGACTTGCTTAAAGCTTTCTGTCGACGCCGCCTTGTTGTAGTGCGACTTGACGAAATCGTGCATCATCTCCTGGAACCCTTGATCGCCCGTCTTAGGGTCAACCATCAACTGGCGCAGCATGTGCAGCACGTATCCGCCCTTGGCATACACCAAGCGGCTGTAGGCGCGAGGGCTGCGTCTCGTGCGCAGGCGATATCCCATCCAGATCGGACCCGCGTCGTTGGGGCTCAACCCAAACCGGTTCTTCTCCAAGATGGCCTGCCTCCAGCGCTTGAGGAACTTCAGATACGGCTGTGGGTTCTTGCGGGTGGCCTGCAAGAACAGAGCCGCCGAGTAGTCTGAAAAACCCTCCGACAGCCACTGGTCGTGATAGCTTTCCCAACCCACGATGTGGCCCCACCACTGGTGCGCAACCTCATGGGGCGTCACTTCCTGGACGAACTCCGCGAACTCGTAGGCGTCGCCGCCCAATAGCGCCCAGCGCTGGGTGGAATCCAAGAAGGCGCTCACGGGAAGGTAGACGAGCGTGGGCCACGATTGGCCGAAACCGAATTCGGCCTGCTGGGTGAGTGCGATCC
This sequence comes from Bryobacterales bacterium, assembly GCA_965248205.1. GTDB lineage: Bacteria > Acidobacteriota > Terriglobia > Bryobacterales > UBA6623. Next base: position 1,464,102 of record CBDFIS010000006.1, on the reverse strand, counting down.
TGCCGTAGGGAAGCTCTCCGAACCAGTGGCTGAAGAGCTGGATCGAAGCCTGCGCCTCGGCCATCACCTTCTTGATCAAGCGGGACGGCGTCATGTTCCCGCCGACTGGATCGGGCGTCTTCAGTGCGCCGGGCACCTGGGACGCTGCATATCCCTCAATCTCGTAGCCGCTTCCCTCGACCTTGAGTTTCTGCTTCTTGAAGCGCCCGTAGTTGAATCCCGCCACCGTGAGCGGGATCTCAGAAGTCCAGCGCGCCGTTTGAGTATTTCCGTCCTTTGACTCCTCGACGAGCTTGCCGACGCTTACAAGAGTGAAGCCCTTCGGGTAATGGAAGGTCAAGTCGAACGTGGAGCGATCCGAAAAGGCGCCCACGTTGGGATACCAGCTTGATCGCGCACGGATGAAAAAGTTACCGCCGCCGGCCGCGCGAACCACCCTGTCTCCCTCGTAATCCACGACGAGCTCGTATTCCTCGCCCTTTGTGAGTTGGTCGGGAAACAGGACATGGAAAGCGGCGTCTCTCTCCTTGTGCTCCTGAATAAAACCCGCCGGCCGGCCGCCCAAAAGCACCTTCGAGACCCGCAAATGGCGGATAAGGCTGAGTCGTAAGGCGCGGAGTCCTTCCACCCGCGGTTGAAGCCGCATCCGGCAGTGCACGGCTAGCCGGCGGCTCTTGGGGATGGTGATGTCCATCTCGTAGCGACTGACACCGGCCTGCCTCCGGACTCCTTCCGAGAACGGCCGGTTGCCCTGGTATTTGCCGGCCCGGTGTGCGCTGTACCACACCTCCGCGCCCTCCTCTTTTTCATTCACAACCGCCACCTCCTCGGAGGATAGACTTCCGATAAGAGCGCCATGGGGACGGAAATAGAAGCGAAAGTCCGTCCGGCCGCCGCCCGCCAGGTAGGCCGTGAAGAGTTCGAAGTTGCGGTTGTACAGGTGAGTCAGGATTTCGGCCTCGACGTTGTGGACGGAATCGCCGTTGCGCCGCTTCTGGCGAAAGTCCTTCAGGACCGCGGAAGCGCGCGTTTCGATTCCCACTCCCCGTCCGGCCGCCGTGATCTCCGAGAAGGTATCGTCGGTAAAGCACACGACCATCCGCTTGAAACCCTCTCTTACAGCGGTATTCTCGGTGAGCAGCTCGAGGTTGCGCTTCTCCCAAGGCAACGGTGGATCCAGCTCGAAACGTCCTTTACCGATGAAGACGCCAATCGTCACGCGGTCCAAGACAGGTCGGACAAAGCTGAAAGTACCGCTTTCCAGGACGAACTTCCCGACATCCCGTTGAAGTGTCAGGTTGCTGACCTCGAAGCTGCCAGCGATCTCCACGTTTCGAAGCCGTTGGTAGGTTGCATCGCCTTGGCCGGGAGCGGGGTTCTCCCCGTCGGGAGTTTCCGCGCCAAGACAGAGCTGGGCACCGAGGACGAGAGCGAACGACGGCCAGAGCCGCGCGCAACGTAGAGGTCTGAGGATGCGGATGGTCATCGTAGTTCCTCTAGGCGACTTCTCTGTTTTGGAGCCGCCGACACGATCCGATAAGCTACGTGCTGTTTCAGTCGGCCGCCGCTTCCGCGTTATTTGCGCCTCTACCATATCAAGACGGCAAACGCTCTGAAATGAACCACCTTTTTTCGGAAGTCAGGAAGTCCACCTTGAGGCGTATAAGTCAATTGCACCCGGGCCGTCCGAATTCTCCCGAGGCACCCTTGCATTTCTCTGATCGAGTGTAGCGCCGAACAGAAATCCTGATCACTTCTGGTGTGACGGTTTCTGAAGTGTCACAACTAGTTTTGGAAAATCTGCGGCTTGGTAGAAGGACGGGACGGCCGCCTTGCGGACGGCCGCACCATACCGCGTGCTTCACCCGTCAGCTCGTGAGAAATGCAGGCGAACCAAACGGCAGAGCGCACAACAACAGATAGAGCCGTGCCCGTTAGGGCGCGGGGGCCCACCGCCGACCCGGATGGATTTGCGCCGATCGGGCCGGGCCTGTGGGCTGACGCCCTCGGCTCTGTACGCTGATGTTCGGCCAGCCGACTGTCAAACGCCCTTGAGCATGGGCAGAAGGTGTGTGAACCGAGCCCCGCCCGGCGGTGCCGGCATGGATTATGAAAGCGCGCGGTCCTTGCCGAGGGTGCGGCGCAACAGGCCGACCTGGCCTAGGTGATAGGCTTCGTGAAAAGCGATAGCAACGATGAAGGAGCCGACGGTCTCGTTGGGGTTGCCGGTCGGGCTATCCGGGACGGGCCGAGCCAACGTCTCCGTGCTAGCGGCTCTCAGGGCCGCCACCAAGGGCTGCTGGAGAGACGTGAAGCTCTCTTGCAACATTGGGAACGGGAGCGCCTCGCCTGGGTCGGTTAGCGGCGGCTTCCCTGTTGCATAACGATCAAAGTCGCTTGGCGGGTACCAAGGGTCCGCACCGAGTAGGCCGAGTGCGTCGTTGCGGGCCTTCACGAGATGCCCTAGGACCCAGTTGACGCAGTTCCCGCCTCCCTTGGGGTGGACGAGGCTATCGTCATGGGTCAGTCCATCGAAGTTAGCGGCGAAGACTTTCGCGCCTAATTCGTGATGAGCGACAAGTGTTTCGATATCCATCTTTGTTCTCCTTGTTTTTAAGGGGCTGTAAACGGCCCTAGCTGGTTATTTGGGTAGAAGTGACCTTGCTAATTCCTTCTTCCTTTGCTCGTTACGACTCCCGGGCCGCCGTCCCTATTTTTTGCCGAACCTATGCTTCTGCCATGGGCTGCTAGTCTCTCTTCGCTTTCTTCTTTTTGCGGGAACGAGCCTTCTTGCTCGTGCGGCCGGGTTTCCGGCCGGTACTACGTTCCTCCACGGTCTCTTTAAGGCGAAGGAGGTGGTTGGACCAGAGATCCTCGAACCGGCTGACCCAGCGCTCGTAGATCTGCCGGATCGGTACGGTGTTTAGCGAGTTCACACGGTGCCTCCCTGACTCGCGTGTATGGACTAGTTGAGCTTCACGCAGAACCTCGATATGCTTCATCACGCCAAAACGCGTCAGTCGAGGGAACGACCGCACAATCTCGGTTGTCGTATGCGGTCGACTCCGAAGAAGGTCGAGAATCGCCCGCCGCGTGGGATCAGAGAGCGCCTTCCAGACCGGATCCAGTTGGTCCAAGATTCCTCCCGCGACGGGATGCGTACGAGCTACTCGCAGTCCTTCTTTAGCTCAGTGAGGTAGTGCCCCCAGCCAGAGCCAACGCCCTTGCGGTGCTCCGCGTCAATCATTCCGATGGCACGATGCCTTAGCGTTACGTTGGCGCCCCCGGAGACTTCCTCGAGCTTGACTTCCACATGGTTGTTGGCCGGGTAGGACATGAACATCGGCCCGCTCAACTCCAACAGCACGGGCGGTTTGATGACCTGCACGAATCCCCACAGGTGCTCAATCCCCTCTCCTCGATCCCGATACCAACGTCCGCCCGCCCGGGGTTCCAACACCATGGGCATCGGTTCTCCGCCAGGCGCGGTGTTGCCTTTGCCGAAGCGGTGTAGCAGCGCCTCGAAAACCTTTTTCGGGGACGCCTTAATCTCGATGCGCTGCTCGATGTCGAGCGTCAAGTCTTCCAACGTCATACCTTTCCTCCTTGATCTCTGTTAGGCGAAAAATCGGGTACAGCCAGCCAATTCGCCTCCGGCTGATTCCCCTGTTCCGAGGGCTATGATGGAGCGCAAATTGATGGCAGTCCCCATTTTCCGCTCCCCGTAGTAAAGTCCTTCGTCGCAAAAATGGTCCAGTCACCGATTTTCGTCTTCTAACCCATACTGGAAACAATGCATTTGCTAACCCACAACGGTTCACTTCGGAAACTTCGCATCCGCCATGACCTCGTCGATCTGCTTGTTGTGCCGCTGGTTGTGCAGAGCGGCGAAGCGAATCCAGTGCGCGGCGCTGAGTTGACCGAGAGGCGTGCCGCTCTCGTCGAGGTGTGCCTGGTAGGCCTTTGAGCTGTCCTCGGTGCGTTCAATCATTCTCGACCTAGCCGCCGAGTACGCGCTGATGATGTCGGCGCGGGTCATTTCGCCCTTGGGTGTGACTTCAGGCGGCGCTTTAACGCGGTTGGTCCGGTCTGGTATGACCTGGGTAATGACTTGGGTCTTGCCCTCGGTCAGTTTCCGCCAATCGGCGTGGGGCTTGCCGGCCATCAGGTCGTCCACACGCATGTGGAACCCGGTCTCGGTTAGGTAGAGATGCTCGGCGACTTCGCCGGCGGACCAGCGGTCCGGGCCTGGCTTGAACTTCCACTGCTCGTCGCTGAGCGCGGCGAGCTTGGTTAGAGTGTCATTTCGACTTTCTTCGAGCAAGGCGACGATTTCGGCTCGCTCTTGCGCGGAAAGGTTGCCGCCAACGGCATGCGAATCAGCGAGCAGAAGGGCTGGGGCAACCAGCAAAACGACGAACATCATGCGAGTGAGACTCTTCGACAGCAAGACGTGATCCTTCATTGGGTAATCTCCTTTGGTCCTTGGGAAGTAGGGAGCGTTGACCTTTCCGAGGCGGCGCAGTAGTAACGCTAAAACCTCTTTCGGGGGTGCTTTGATCTCGATGTCGAGCGTCAAGCCTTCCAACTTCATCCCTTCCTCCTTGTCTTGTACGGCAAACGATCAATACGTTTCTATATAGTAACGTGACTGACTAGTCACGTCAAGTAGAAATTTGCCTTTTCCGCGCTCGGGTAAAAGGGGGATATCCCGCGGGATCTGGCCGGGTTGTTCGTGAAGGCGGGCCAACGAAACTTTCGCTAGTCCGCCAGTCAGACCTAGTCGCTCAGCTCTCGTAACAGCCAGGCCTTGGCCAGCTTCCAATCGCGCATGACGCTTTGCGGGGATATCTTGAGCACCTCGGCCGTTTCTTCTACGCTCAGTCCGCCGAAGAAGCGCAGTTCAATCACCCGAGCCTTGCGGGTGTCCATGTGCGCCAGGTTGTTGAGCGCTTCGTCCAGTGCCATCAGGTCAACTGCCCGCCTAGATGAAACATCCGGAACTTCGTCCAGACTGACGTGGGGCGCTCGAGCTCCCCGCTTGGCCGAGGCCCGTGATCGAGCCGCGTCCACCAGAATGCGCCGCATCATTTGCGCCGCCACGGCAAAGAAATGGGCCCGGTCCTTCCAGCTCACGCTGGTCACATCCACCAGGCGCAGGTAGGCTTCGTTGACAAGGGCGGTCGTCTGAAGTGTTTGGCCGGGATGCTCGCGCCTCATATAGCGCCGGGCCATGCGGCAGAGTTCCTCATAGACCTGGGGAACGAGCTGGTCGCGTGCCCTCTCGTCGCCGCTCGACCAAGCCCTTAGCAGGGCCGTGATCTGTCCGGATGGAAGCGATGCCACGGAGAACATTGTGCCACCAATTGCGCGCTTTCTGTTGGAGCAGAAAAAATTCGCGGAGCGTTGTAGTTCTTTCCTTCCGTTTTCGCTTATCAGGGTGAGTGCAGTTGGCTCAGTTTCACCGATTCGCGTGTAGGGCCGGTTTGAAACCGGTGCGTACTTCGGAGGATCGGTTGAAAAGCACGCCACGAGGGCGGGTCACAAGCTACCCGCGGGGCGAGTCGGAGACCTGTCCCGACAGGGAGAAGGCCGACAAACTGAGCCACCGCTCGAAAACGAAAGCGATTCAACAGGAGGAATCACCATGAAACGAACAAGAATCTTGCGAATCTGCGGCTGCCTACCGGCGGTCGTGACATTTCTTGGTCTGACGGCAGCGCCGAAACTCCAGGCGGAGTTCGAGTGCAAGCAGGAGCTTATGGCGGGCGGCTGGATTGCCTACGGTAATCTCTTCGGGCAGGGCATTTTTCCCCCAGGGCCTTGGTCCGCGGTGAGTTTGACTGTCTTCGACGAGCAGGGTTTCGCGACCACCGCAATCCAAACCAACACCACCAGCCTTACCCCGAACGACGTTGAAGCGGAAGACTTCCTGGAAAGTTTTGATGTTCAGTTCACGATCAACCCCGACTGCACAGGTAAGTACACTTTCACTGTGCCCGCGGGACCCCTTATTTTTGAGTTGGACGTCGTGTGCGGGAACGGCCAGCGAGAGTGTTATGCCACGTTCACCGAGACTCCGCCGCCTGGGAACACCGATCCCGTCGGAATCATCGGCGTCTGGACGCTGAAGAAGGTGGATGCCTTCGATCAGCAGCTTGAGGCGAAAGTGGACGCACTCGCCGCGGAGCTGTCCTTCGTCAAGGACCTGGCCAAGCGTCTCGCCGCGACGCATGGCGTGCTACGCCGCGAGGATGTCGACCGGTAAACCCTGCAGACACGCTAGCGGGCGCTCAACGACCTTCTGTCATAGGCTGGGGTCCTCGGCGGAGGCCCCAGCTCCGTTGATTTCCAGGGTGGCGTGGACTTATTAACCCCAATGCTCGTCAGATAGGACAAGCGAGCCCGGGAGGCGCAGTAGGATAGTAGCCCGGCTGGAGCTGTCGGGCAGACTCTTGTGCCTTCATGAGCATTTTCCTGCGCCCCGGCTTGTTCGCTTGTGCCACCGAACCCACGGTTTCGCCTAACGGCTCCACCGTGAGCTATTATCCTAGGCCCCCTGTGGGGGTTGAAGCACAGTAAGTGACGAGTATTGTTATTAACCCGCTTTTCTTACCCGTAAAAGACGCTCCGCATTGTATAATCCTGGTCGAGACGAGGGGCCATGGACGCGGAGCGTTGGCGCAAGGTCGAGGCGCTTTACCACTCGGCTCTCGAGCGGGAGCCTGACGAGCGAGCGGCCTATCTGGCCGGAGCCTGCCAGGGGGATAAGAAACTCCGGCAGGAGGTCGAGTCGCTGCTCGCCCAGAATGTCTCCGCCAGTGGCGTGCTCGACCATCCCGCGTGGGAGGGCGCCGACAGCCTGCTCGCGCCGCCGCCACGCGGAATCCTCCCCGGATCGGGCCAAGCCATCGCGTCACCGGGCCGGACCATCTCCCACTACAGGATCGTCGCCAAGCTCGGCGAGGGCGGGATGGGTGTCGTCTACAAGGCCGAGGACACGGATCTCGAGCGTCCCGTCGCCCTCAAATTCCCGGCAGCCTACCTTCTGGAAAGCGAGGAGCACAAGGAACGCTTCCTGCGGGAGGCGAAGGCCGCGGCTTCCCTCGACCATCCTAATATCTGTGTGGTCCACGAGGTCGGCGAAGTGGACGGCCAGATCTTTTTCGCGATGGGTTACATCGACGGCCCGGAGGTGAGAGCAAAGATTAAAGAAGGCCCCCTGAAACTCGACGAAGCGCTGAACATCGCCATTCAGGCGGCCGAGGGCCTGAGGGCCGCACACGAAAGAGGCATCGTTCACCGGGACATCAAGAGTGCCAACCTGATGCTGACGTTAAGCGGCCAGGTCAAGATCATGGATTTCGGACTGGTACAACTCCCCGACCGGTCTAGGCTGACCAAGCCCGATGCGATTATGGGCACTCCAGCCTACATGTCGCCGGAGCAGGCGCAAGGCCAACCCACCGACCGCCGCACGGACATCTGGTCCCTGGGGGTCGTTCTCTATGAAATGGTGACCGGCCGCTTGCCGTTTGAAGGCGAGCGGGAACACGCCGTGGTCTATGCGATCATCAACGAACCCCACGAGCCGATCACGGCGATTCGAGCAGGCGTGCCGCTGGAGTTGGACCGCATCCTGAACCAGGCGCTGGCGAAGAAGCCCGAAGAGCGATATCAGCACTTAGACGACATGCTGGTCGACTTGCGGAGGCTGCGCGCCGAGCCGGCTCGCGGCTGGTCGAAGCGCTCCAGGGTCCACGCCGCGCGGCCGCGCCAGACCTCGCGGCGGAGGGCCGTCTTCGCGATTGCCGGCGGAGCGCTGGTGGCGGCCGGCGCGGGAAGCTATGTATGGTTTTCCAAGCCTAGCGGGGTCGACTCGCTGGTGATCCTGCCGTTTCAACTCGAAGGCGCGTCGGACGAAACCGGGTACCTAGCCGAAGGTCTGGCCGAGGGTTTAATTGCAAATCTCGCACGGGCACCGGCGCTGCGGGTGATCTCGCGTGACGCTGCCTTCCGCTACGAAGGCCGTGACAAAGACGCCCAAACGATCGGCGCGGATATGGGAGTCGGGGCCGTTCTGAAGGGACGGATCACGCCGCTGGGAACGGAGCTGCGAATCTCCGCGGAAGTCGTCAATGCTTCGGACGGCTCGGTGATCTGGAGCGAGCGGTTTCACCGTCCGGCGGCGAACCTGCTCAACCTGGACCGTGAGATGGCGTTTGCCATTGCCGACCGCCTGCGGTTGACGCTCAACGACGACGAGCCGTTCGAGCCGGTCGCCCCCGCTACGGATAACCCGGAAGCCTATCGCCTCTACTTGCTGGGCCGTTATCACTGGAGTCGGCGCGACGACTCGTTGATGACCGCCCGAGACCACTTCCAACAGGCGGTCGACCTCGACCCGGGCTACGCTTTAGCCTGGGCAGGTCTGGCCGACGCCTACTTGATGCTGGGCGGCTGGAGCCTCCTGCCGCCGGGAGAGTCGCACCCACGCGCTGCCGTGGCCGCCCGGCGGGCCATCGCCGGGGATTCGTCGCTCGCCGAGCCGCACGCCACCCTGGGGTACTTCCACGTGATCTACGAGCGGGACTGGACCAGCGCGCGGCGGGAGTTCGAACGGGCCATCGTACTCAACCCAGACTATGCCACCGCCCACCACTGGTTTGCCTTCTACCATCTGACGGTCGGGGACATGGCGCAAGCGCTCGCCGAGATACGCAAAGCGTACGATCTGGACCCGTTATCGCCCGTCATTAATGTTGAGCTGGCCTACTTTCTGTTCTATGCACGGCGTTACGAAGAGTCCGAAGAAGCTGCTCGCAAAGCCTTACAGCTCGACCGGTCGATGGGCTACGCCTACAGCGAGCTGGCCCGGAGCTATGCGGCTCGGGGGCGTGACGCAGAAGCGCGCGAAGCCGTCGAACACGCGCTGGCGCTGACGGGGAACTCGATCTTCGCGTGGATGTTTTGCGGCATGGTCTTGGCACGACTGGGCGACGTTGCGGGCGCCCGACGAATGCTGGCCAACATCGACGCCGCTGCCGAGAGCGCTTACGTTAGCCCGCAGATCCCGGGTATGATCTACGCCGCGATGGGAGAGAATGACCGCGCCTTCGAACTCTTCGACACCTCGGTCCAGGAGCGCTCGTTCATCGCCTCGTGGCTTCGCGACCCGCTGCTGGACGACTTCTCGAAGGATCCCCGCTTTCACAAGCTGTTCGACGGTATTGGCCTGCAGGCCTAGCAGGACTGCTCAGAGAAGGAAGATGGGGCTCGCCGCTACTTCCCGAAATACGCGGCGTTCCTCGGGGTGTACTCGTCCCACTTCTCGGGGAGGTCTTCGAGGGCAAAGATCGCTGTCACGGGGCAGACGGGGACGCAGGCACCGCAGTCGATGCACTCATCGGGTTCGATGTAGAGCATTTCTTCCTTTTCGAAATCTTCTTCGTCCGCTTTGGGATGGATGCAATCGACCGGACAGGCGTCTACACAGGCGGTGTCCTTTGTCCCGATGCAAGGTTCTGCGATGACGTAAGCCATAGTCGTTGATGTCCCCTTCTCAGAAGATCTGATCGGCCAGAATCATCGTTTCATTGCTTCCCGGCCGCTCTCGTTGCGGTAACGGTGAGGTCGTCAGCACTATTAGGTGCGCCAAGGCTTAGCCCCACCCGTTAATCTATACCGATCGGTAAAGATTCTACCACCTGCAGAATACCAACGCGAGCTTACGTTTGTCAAGGCCGCCAGGGGTGGCAACGGTGGCAACCACAACTCGAAGAACAACAGACTCAGCAAACAGCAAGAAGCGGATTATATCATAGCCCCCGGCGGGCTCCAATCTGCGGAGTATCCCAGTGTCCGATACAGGATGAGCCTGAAACACTGCTGTCCGGTTAAAAGTCGAATAGAATCAATTGGTTGGGGTCATAGGGGGATTCGTTTGGGGAGTCGGATGGCTGGAGTGCCTGTAAAAGGGGCATTTTTTCGAATTGCGTAACGCTGAGAATCTGTAGAATCTGGTAAAGACTCGCTTCCAGCCCGAGGCGTTTCCGGACGATGGCGATGAGCACGTAAATCGAGACAGCGATCCAGATCTGCGTCTTGACGGCGTTCTCGCTGGTGCCGTAAAACGAGTTGATTCGCAGATGTTGCTTGATCCACTTGAAGAACAACTCAATCTGCCAACGCGACTTGTAGATGTGGGCGATGGTCAGCGCCGGGAGCGCGAAGTTGTTGGTCAGAAACTTCAGCCGCTTGTTCGTCCGGGCGTCGAAGTAACTGACCCTCCGCAACGGGTCGGGATAGGCTTGGGCCGATTCGATGGCAGCCAGTATGACGGTCTGATCCGAGCGCAAGCCCGTGGATTTGTCGACGGGATGCGAGTAGCGCCGTTGGAGCAAGATGTTCTTCTTGGTTCGCACGACGAAGAACGACGAGCAGAGAGTGAACACGAAGAGGCGTTCGAAATCGACGTAGGCCCGATCCATGACGTAGAACGCGCCGGCCTCCGGGCCGATCTCGTCGAGGATGTTGATGTCGTGCACTTTGCCTCCAGTAATGCGGATGAACGTGGGAATATTGCCGTGCAGATCCAGCAGCGTGTGCATCTTCACGGCGGCTTTTTGCTTGCGGAATCTCGCCCACGGAAACAGCGACAGGCAGAGGTCGATTGTTGTCGAGTCGAGAGCGTACAGAGTCTGGTCCAAGTCCACACCGATCGGGTCGTGGGCATATAACGGCCGTGCCATGCCAATCAAGACCTGCGCGAAGTCCGCGTAGATCCGCCAGTCGCGCGACTCGTTCGCGTCGGCCAGTGTCGAGCGCGCTACCCTGCCGCGGAATCCCATGTGGTAGAGTTTGCCGTGCATCGAACGCAGGCACGTCTCGATGTCGCGGAGGCTTGCCCGATAGGTCAGCTGGGCGAATGCCATCGCAAGAAACTGATCCCAGCAGGAGAAACTTTTCAGATAGGAATCGCCGCGGTAGCGCGATACACATTTCTGAAACTCTTTGCTCGGTAGGTGCTCGATCAGTTGGGAGAAAACCGTACGGCCAAGGTTCATCCCTCATTGTGCCGCGTCCGGATGCTCCGTTCAGGCGACCATTTGCGGCCTCGGGATTTCAAATCGTTCCCGGGCAAAACAGGCCATAAGACATTGAACGGTCGAGACTTACCGTCCGATGGCGCGACTTTCCCCGGACAGCACTGAGCCTGAAAGGACGGTTCGTTTTCAACAGAAGATGAGCCTGTAGAGCGGGCAGCTATAAGCCCTCGATTGGGATTACATATCACTGCCGAGCCGCCTCACGGGAACACCCCAACAGCAGGGTCTGCGGGGTCGCTCTGATAAACTGGAATCTCTTATGGTCTATGACGTTTGCGTGATCGGCAGCGGGCCTGGCGGCTACGTGGCCGCCATCCGCGCCGCACAGTACGGTCTCAAGGTGGGAGTCGTTGAAAAAAGAGGCCATCTGGGCGGGACTTGCCTGCACGTCGGCTGTATTCCCACCAAGGCGCTCTTGCATTTCGCTGAATTGTACGAGCACGCACTGCACGGCGAGGAGTTCGGCATTACCCAGACGGGTGTAGAGCTGAATTTCCCCCGCATGCTAGAGCGCAAGAACGAAATTGTGGCGCGTCATGCCAAGGGCGTCGAATTCCTCTTCAAGAAACACAAGATCGACAACCTTCGCGGGTACGGCAAACTGCTGGGCGACCGGAGGATCGAGGTTTCGGACGGGAACGATACCAAACAGATCGCGGCCAAAAACATCATCTTGGCAACCGGTTCGGAAGCACAGACACCGCCCGGCCTGGAAGTGGATCCGGCTCGGATTCTTACGAACGTGGAGATCCTGGATCTGGACGCCGTCCCGTCTTCGCTCGCCATTGTCGGCGGGGGCGCCGTTGGAGTGGAGTTCGCTTCCCTCTATCGCAGCTTCGGGGCCGAGGTCACGATCATCGAGATGCTGCCCCGACTGGTTCCCAGCGAGGACGAGGACGTTTCCCGCGAGTTGGCGAGAGCTTTCCGGAAAAAGGGCATTCAGATTCACACCGGGGCGAAGGTCGAGCGAGTGACCAACGACGGCGCGGGCGTGAGTCTCGAGTTCACCGATTCGGACGAACAGAGACAGCAATTCTCATCGGAGAAAGTTCTCATAGCGGTGGGCCGCAAGCCGAACACGGAAAACGTCGGCCTCGAGAATACGGCTGTTGAAACTGATCGCGGCTTTATCGTCGTAGACGAGTGGATGAAAACCGCGGAACAGGGAGTGTACGCGATCGGCGACATCGTGGCCGGCACGCCGCAACTGGCCCATGTAGCTTCGATGGAAGGTTTAGTTGCCGTCGGGCGCTTGGCCGGCAAAGATGTCGAGCCGCTGAATTACTTGCGAAGTCCGGCGGCTACGTATTGCGAGCCACAAATCGGGAGTGTGGGCCTTACCGAGGCTGCCGCCAAGGAGAAGGGCCGCACTGTCAAGGCCGGTAAGTTCAGCTTCGGCGGAAACAGCAAAGCATCGATCCTGGGCCATCGCGGGGGCTTCGTCAAGGTCGTTGCTGACCAGAAAACCGACGAGATTCTGGGAGTTCACATCATCGGCCCCCTGGCCACGGAGCTGATCTCAGAGGCAGTCGTGGCCATGTCCTCGGAAGCGACCGTCGAATCCATGATGCACACCATTCACTCCCACCCGACGCTGTCCGAGGCGGTACAAGAAGCCTTTAACAGCGTCTATGGAATGACGATCAACGCCTGAGGGTAATGAGCGCAACCATTTCAACAGCGGGCTCTGCCGCGGGATTACCCGCGGGTGCGGTGGATGCTGAGCTTTCCGTCGGGGCGGAGTCGACCTCCGCAGAGTCTGTCCAACCTTGTCAATACGAAGATCTCGGCGAGACAAGCTTCAGCCGTGCGTGGGATATTCAGAGGGATCTCGTCGCTCGGCGAAAGAGGGGAGAGATTGCGGATCACCTACTGCTGGTTGAACACCCGCATGTGATCACCCTGGGTCGTAATGCGAAGGCCGAGAACATCCTCGCCGCGGAAGATCGGCTTGCCGAGCTGAAAGTGGACGTCTGCGAGACTGATCGTGGCGGCGACGTAACCTATCACGGACCGGGCCAGATTGTGGCCTACCCGATCATTGATCTTGCCCAATGGAAGCGTGACATCACAGCGTACGTCAGAGCGCTAGAGCTGGTGATGTTGAGAACGGTGTCGGACTTCGGCATCGAGGCCCAGCAGGTAAAGGGGTGCAGCGGGGTCTGGCATCGAGGCTCCAAGCTAGGGTCTATAGGAGTGCACATTAGCCGCTGGGTCACTTCGCACGGGCTTGCTCTCAACGTGTCAACGGATCTGGACTATTTCGATCTTATTGTGCCCTGTGGAATCTCGAAGCCCGTGACGTCCATGGAACGGCTACTGGGCCGGCGGCTTCTCCCCGTGGATGTGAACGCACGGCTGGTTTGGCACTTCGGACAGATTTTCTCGCGCGACATGCAGCCGGGAGGCGCGCGGCTCGAGGGCCATTCGCACGGGGGAATCGCCGAGAGGGAAATGGAATGACGGACGTCTTGATGCCCCAGATGGGCGAGAGCATTGTCGAAGGCACGATTACCAAGTGGCTCAAGAAGGTCGGTGACAAAGTGGAGCGCGATGAGCCGCTGCTTGAGATCTCCACCGACAAGGTGGATTCCGAGGTGCCGTCCCCGGTCGCCGGCACGTTGGAAGAGATGATCGTACAGGAAGGCGAGACGGTCGAGATCAACACCGTCCTCGCGCGGATCGGCGACGGCTCCGGAGCTGGAGGCGCGCAGCAACAGGAAGCTGGGACGACTGGTGAGGGATCCCAAGCCTCAACCCCATCGGCTTCCGCTGCCGTCACTGCCGCGGAAGTGGTTCCCGAGCCAAGCACGCCGCCCGCGACGCCCGCGCCAGCCCCGGCTCCAGCCGGCGACGGGGACAGTGTACGCTCCTCTCCCCTCGTGCGACGGCTCGCCAAAGAGCACGGCATCGACCTCGGGCAGGTCAAGGGCACGGGTCAAGGCGGGCGTATTTCGAAGAAAGACGTTGAAGCGTTTCTGGAAGCGCGAAGCCAGCCCGCGGTTTCCGCTAGCGCTCTGTCATCGGCAGGGTTGCCGGATGCTTTCCCCGCTGCTCCCCAAGCGCGATTCGGGGATCACCGCGCCGAGCCGTTGAACATCATGCGCAAGAAGATCGCCGAGCACATGGTGTTGACCAAGCGAGTCTCTCCCCACGTTTCGACGATCCATCAAGTGGATGTGACCCACGTAGCACGTCTGCGAGAGACAAACAAGCAGACATTCTTCGAGCAGACCGGCGTGAAGTTGACGTTCATGCCCTTTTTTCTACGGGCAGCGGCCTCCGCCCTCAAAGAGTTCCCGGTCGTCAACGCTTCACTTGACGGGGAGCAAATCATTTTTCACGCGGACGTCAACGTTGGCGTGGCGGTGGCGTTAGAGGACGGACTTCTTGTGCCTGTCATTCGAAATGCCGATCGGAAAAACGTTGCGGCTCTCCAGCGTGAGGTTGCCGATCTCGCCGAGCGAGCTCGCGGCAAGCAGCTCAAACCGGAAGAAGTCCATCAGGGGACGTTTTCCATTTCAAACTACGGCAGCTTCGGCAGCCTGCTGGCGACTCCGGCGATCAACCAACCGCAGTCCGCTATTCTCGGGTTGGGAGCGATTCATAAGGCGCCCGTTGTCATCAATGACGTGATTGCTATCCGCTCGATTTGCTATGTCACGCTCAGTTTCGATCACCGTTTGCTTGACGGCGCGGTCGGTGACCAGTTTGTGAGCCACCTCAAGGGCATCATCGAGAACTGGAGCGAAGAGCTACTCTAGCTCTACTGTTGGTCCGGGATCCTTGGTAAGCTCGGTTCCCCCCACTCTTCCGGTCAGTCTGTTCGTCCCTATAGGCGAAATCGCCTGTATAATGGCTGTATCGTTTCCGAAACGCGACGGCTAAGATGACTGCGATTCTCTGGGTGGTTCTTCCGATTCTTATCGCCGTGGGCTCCGCTTTGCTGGCCGTCTACATCATGCAGCAGCGGCTGGAGTTGCAACTGGCGCGGGAACGCCAGTCTCTGAGTGAAGCGCGTGCCTCGATCGAGGCTCAGAAGGCGACGCTCGAAGAGGTCAATAGCCTGCGCGAGGAAGTAGCCCGCCGCAAGTCGCTGGACGACTTCCTCAGCGAACTCCGAACCGAGCAGCGGCGATTCATCCGCGAGCAGAAGATGCTGTTCGCGACACGGAAATCCCTCGTGCTTCAGGAGAGGATTTACTTCCGAAATATTCCGCTGTGCAATTGGGTGGAAAACGAAGTGGCCATCGAAGAGGGCGCCGACATCGATAGCCTCATCAAAACACTGTCCGTCTTTGCACCAGAGCTTCTGCCGGCGGCGGCGCCCAAGGGGAACGGCGAATCGCCGCCCAAACCTAAGCTTCTGCCTTGATGGCGGGGCTCGAACACACAAGCCGTGCAGCCAACTGTGCGGGGCCTCCGAAGCGAGCCAGCCAAGGCTGGCGCACAGGTAGCGACCGCCACTTTTGGCGGTCCTAGTTTCGAGTTCGGCCGGCAATCCTGCCGGCTTCACACCGATCTTTCACGAGCCGGGGGCGGAAACGTGCTCCTAGCCCTCGTTTTCGGCCTCCCGAAAATCCCGCAGGACGAGCTGCCAGCCGCCCCAATAGTAGTCGCGCTCGATGGAAAACGCGGCGTCAAGGGCTTGGCCCGGCTCCAGGCCATTTATGCGATCACCCATCCGCCACCCTATCGCGGCGCGGGAAACCCCTTCCTGTTCCAAGGTCAGCTTCAGATGCTTTTCCTTGAGGAGCTGAGGCCGACCCAACACGCGCACGCCGGATGCCGAAAACACAGGCGTTGGGTTACCGACCCCAAGAGGCGCCAATCGGCTGATTTGGCCCATGGTTTCATCGGTGATTTCCGGAAACGAAATCACGGAATCAACATTCAGCGTAGGAACGAAGTCCTCCGGTTGAATTACACGCCGAGCGTGGTCGCTAAGCCGTCTCCGTAGCTCAGGAATGCGCTCGATGGCAAGGGTGCAGCCCGCCGCCTGGCGATGGCCGCCGAAGCGCTCGAACAGGTCCGAAACGGACTCGAGTCCTTCCAGCAAGTGGAATCCGTGGATGGTGCGGCCCGAACCTGTGGCTGTTCCCGCTTTCGTGTCGAGACTCAAGATCAGAGTTGGCCGATGGTATCGCTCGACGATTCTGCTGGCGACGATGCCGATGACCCCCGCGTGCCAAGCCTCGCCGCCCTCAACGATGCAGGGCGCCTCATCCGGCGGGGGAATCTCTTCCAAGCGCTCAACGACTTCGGTAACGATCGCGTCCTCACTCTGCTGCCGGTCGGTGTTCAAGCGATCGAGCTTTTCAGCAATCTGGGAAGCGCGGTCTCCGCGACCGGTGGTCAGCAGCTCGATTACCGATTGGGCGCTGTCCATGCGGCCCGCGGCGTTGAGCCGAGGGGCCAGCCGGAAGGCGATGTCTCCGGCGGTGGGAGACCGGGTTGTGCTGAACCCCGCGACGTCCAGCAAGGCCTTGAGGCCGGGGTTTCGGGGTCGCCGTAGGCCCTCGATACCGAGCGTGACAAACACTCTGTTCTCTTCGAGCAACGGCACGACGTCAGCGACCGTGCCAATGGCAACGACCTTGAGCATCGATTGCAGCACGGAGTGCAGCCGCGAGGCTGGCCACTCGAGGCCGGAGAGCAGCGCCTGCGACAGTTTGAACGCCACCCCCGCGCCGGACAGATTCTTGTCCGGATAGCTACAGCCCGGCTGGTTCGGGTTCAAAACCGCAAGGGCGGGCGGCACTGCGTCTTCGGGCAAATGATGGTCAGTAATGATGCAGTCGATGCCAAGCTCGTTGGCCCGCTGGACGACAGCCCTTTCCCGTATGCCGGTATCGACGCTAACGATGAGCCTGACCTCGTCGTGCGCTGCTCGTTCGATGACGTCCCGGCGCATGCCGTAGCCGTCTTTGACGCGGTGCGGGACGTGGAAGTCGGCGCTTCCTCCCGCCAACTCAATGGCCTTCCGAAGTACAACGACACCGGTGGTCCCATCGACGTCGTAGTCGCCGTAAACCAGGATGCGCTCCTGCTGATGAATTGCTCGGAGTAGGCGCTCGACAGCGCGTTTCATACCGAGCATGCGATAGGGATCGTGAAGCTGGCTCAGCTCAGGCTTGAGGAACCGGGCGGCTTGCTCGGGGTCCGTGATATTACGTTGGGCCAATAGAACAGCCAGTAGACGAGACAGTCCGTTCTCGGCCTGGAGTCGATCAACGACAGCAGGGTCAAACTCGCGGTAGCGCCAACGTTTCATGGGGGGCGAGATTTGCCGTGAAGCAATCACAAAGACCCTTGGGCGGACTAGCGCACGACGCCCGCACGATGACAACCTGCCTATTTTCAGTGGCGTAGGAGAGCAGCGGGCCGGACCGCATCCCCCGAGGTCTGCGACTCCCCGATTATTTCACAGGCCCTTGCGCCTGCGGTTGCGGTGTTGCAACCCGTTGCGGTGTCGAGCGCCTACTGGGTCCGCACGAGTTCGTCGCCCGAGTCGGCAAGATCTTGCGCCGCCGGAGTCACAATGGTGTCTTTGTCGATGTAGATTTTCTTGCCCTCGACCCGAGCCCTTCGAACATCCTCTTCACAAACAAACCCCACGACGTTTACCTCGGGCGCTGGTGGCGGGGGAGAAGCGGCTTGGGTTGCGGCCGGACTCTGTGCGGGATTGCCACTCGAACTACCGGGGCTGCCGGTCGTGGAACCGCCCGAAGGTCCACCCTGCTGGCTGGCCAAGAAGCGATCGACCACGGCCGTTGCCGGCTTGGAGATGACGCTCGGCCTTACGGTAGGTGCGCCAGTCGAAGAACTTGCCAGACCCCTCTCGGCTAAATAGCGGACAACAGCTTCGTCGATGCGCGAGGGCGGTGCGCCTCCGGTGGGCACCACGCTTCCGACTGTAGCCGGCGCGGGAGCCGCCGGTAGCGGCTTTCCGGCAAACCAGGCGCGCCCCTCTTCACTCTGGAAAGCCTGCTCGGCGTCCCGGACGTGATAGGCAATGCGCTTGATGTTGAGAAGGTGCATCGGTCCGATGTTGTCACCGGTACTGTTGCCCGCGATCGCGCCACAGCCGAGTGTCATCGCGGGGAGAAGATTGGTCGTAATGCCGGTGGAACCCTGAGGCGCCGGGGTGTTGACGAGCACCCGAAACGCCGGCATCCGAAAGGCGAATTCGCGGATCCGCTCTTCGTTCTTGGAATAGATCCCACAAGTATGGCCGCGGCCACCAAAGTTCAGGATCCTCGTGCAGGCGTCCAGAGCTTCCGCAAAGTCGCGAACGAAGTAAACGGCCAACACGGGCGAAAGCTTTTCGGCCGAAAGCGGGTGCTCCCTGCCGACGCCGTTGAGCTCGACGACAAGAGCGCGTGTCTCAGCAGGAACACTAAAGCCCGCCATGTCCGCGATCTTGCCCGGGGCCTGACCGACACAATCGGGATTGATGCGAAAATCCTTCGTGATGAGCAGTTTTTCAAGGGCCTCTGCCTGTTGGGCGTTACACAAATACGCCCCATTGGCTTGAAGCGCGGCTAACACTCGGTCGCGACTGCCTGCCTCGGCCACGACCGTCTGCTCGGAGGAACAAACCGTGCCGTAGTCGAACGACTTGCCTTCGACCACCGAGGCAATCGCCTGGTCAACGTCAGCCGAGGCCTCGAGTAAGACAGCCACGTTACCTGGCCCCACGCCCAGTGCCGGCTTGCCGCTGGAATAGGCCGCTCGGACAATGCCAGGGCCGCCGGTAGAAAGTACGACCCCCGTCTGACGGTGCCGCATCAGCTCGTTTGTGCCCTGGATCGTTGCTTCGCCCAGACACTGAACGGTGCCCTTAGGGGCTCCTGCCTCCTCTGCCGCACGGGAGAGTAATGCGGCGGTCTCACAGGTGCAGCGGACCGCGCGCGGGTGCGGGCTCAGCACGATCGCGTTCCGCGACTTCAGGGAAATCAGACTCTTGTAGATCGCCGTCGAGGTGGGGTTCGTTGTCGGCAGAATCGCGGCTACCACTCCCACGGGCTCCGCGATCTCAACGATCCCCTGCTCGCGGTCTTCCCGAATGATGCCGACCGTTTTCATCGGACGGATCGCGCGGTGCAACAGATCGGAGTTGAGCAGATTCTTGGCGACTTTGTCCCGGACGTTCCCGTACCCGGTTTCCTCGACCGCCAATCGCGCTAAGGATTCGCTATGGGCTCTCGCCGTCGCCGCCATGCGGTCGACAATCTGATCAACTTGTTCTTGGGTGAACTCGCGATATTTGAGGAACGCTTCGTGAGCCTGGGCGATCTTTGCGCGAACTTCCTGAATCGATCGCAGGTCTTGGTCTTCCAACATGAGAAGGCCGACTAAGTTTTACCACCCTTCCCACCCGCAACGTTTCGCGGAAGGATCTGTTCGGCCTCGGCGTGCGGACTCGGAATGACGTGGACCCCGATCAGCTCACCCACGCGGCGCGCGGCGGCGGCTCCCGCGTCCGTGGCTGCCTTGACGGCGCCGACGTCACCTCGAACCGTCACCAGTACGAGTCCAGCGCCCACGATTTCCTTTCCCTCCAGAACCACTTTAGCCGCCTTGACCATCGCGTCGGCCGCCTCGATAGCGCCGGTTAATCCCTTGGTTTCGATCATTCCGAGAGCTTCCATCGTCACTCCTTTGCTGATGCGTACACGTGAAGGTACCACAGTCTGCGGGGGGTTCTCAACGAGTGCCGCTGAGCCGCCGTCTGAGGGGCGTAAGGCTAATCCGCGGACGCGCGCAGGCGAAGGCTCAGGGCTGTGGAGGCCTGGCCGCGCTTCGGCGCAGCAGCGAGATTCTGCTCAACAGGGACGCTACCTCCTTCGGGCCAGCGAGCTGGTAGCGGGCCGCCGAAGTGCCCGGCACGTCGCCAACGTAGACCGTGATTGAGCCGGCCGGCAAAGCCCGGAAGACGGTTTCGTCGGTGGTGTCGTCGCCACAATAGATTGGCAATACTTTGGGCAATCCACCGTGCTCCTCCACCAAGGCTAAAGCAGCCTTTCCCTTGTTCGCTCCGTCAGAAGGTAATAGATCGTAGACGCACTTCCCCTCGCTCATCTCGATCACATCGGCCATTCGCCACGCGATCTGCTGCGCACGAGTCTGAACTTCAGGGTGCAGAGCCTCCGGCACCTGCCGATAATGCAGAGCGACGGTGAAGCCCTTGTTTTCGATATAGACTCCCGGCACTCCCGAAAGCTCCTGCGTGAGATGACCGGCAACCTCTTCCATTCGCCTTTGGACTTCCGAGTCTATCTCGGGTGCCGAAACGCCCGATTTTTGCAACTCGCGGCCGTGGTTCCCCACGTAGGTGATGTTCTCGACCGCCACGCGCTGCCGCAGGTCCGCGACCGACCTGCCGCTGATGATGGCCAGCGACACACCGGGCGCCGCTCTTAACTCGATGAGTCGGGTGCGGGTTTCAGGGGGAAGGGTCGCAAGATCCGGGTGCTTGACGATGGGAGATAGGGTGCCGTCGAAATCCAGCATCACCAGCAACTGCGCGGCCTCAGACACCCGGCTGCTGATGTCGGGCCAGTGATCGAATAAGTGGTTCACGCGTCAATGTCCACTCGGGAATCAGCTTGAGATCACCCGAGGTCAGCGAGCTGGCGCAGGATGTTCATGGTCCAAGTGTAGATATTGTTTTCCCGCACTTGCTGCCGCATCCGCCTCATTCTCAGCACTTGCTCGTCGTCGGTCATGCGGATCGCGGCGTGGATCTGCTCGGCGAAGTCTTCGGTCGCAAAAGGGTTGATGGGCAACGCGTCGGGCGTCTCCTCCGCAGCGCCCGCAAAGCGGCTTAGGGCGAGGACCCCCTTTTCGTCGACTCGGGCGCTGACGAACTCCTTGGCGACTAAGTTCATACCGTCTTGCAAAGAGCTAACGATGCAGACGTCAGCCAGCTGATAGAGTGCCACGACCGTATCGAACGGCAAGTCCCGATCGAAGGTCACGACGGGACTCCAATCGTCGCTCCGATAACGCCGGTTAATACCTCTTGTAAGGGTTTCAACTTCTTGAATCAGGGCCTTGTAGTTGGGAATCTGTTGGCGGCTCGGAGACCCCGCTTGCACGAAGACGAGCTTTCCGATGTACTCCGGGTGCCGCTCGAGAAGAAGGTCCACGGCGCGAAGCCGGTCCGGGATTCCCTTCGTGTAATCCAAGCGGTCGATCGCGAACAGCATGACTTTGTCGGTCAGACCCAACTCGCTTCGGAGCGATTCCATGCGTCTCAAGCAGGGATCGCTTTGAGCCCGACCGGAAATGGCTTCGAAGTCGACGCTAATCGGAAACGGGGCGACCCGAGTCGAGTGCCCGTTGTTGACCACCGCCGCGCGCTCGGGGTCGTGGCGGATCTGCAACTCGTGCTCAACCGTTTCCAGGAAGTTGTTGCAAAAGTCCTGCACATGAAATCCCAGCAGGTCATTGCCCAACATCCCATCGAGCAGCTCTTTCGTCCAAGGACAGATAGCGAAGAACTCGGGAGGCGGCCAGGGGATATGCCAGAACTGCGCGCAGATGGCTTGGGGACACATTGTCTTGATCATGCGAGGGAGTAGCGCGAAGTGGTAGTCCTGGACGAAAACGACCGCCTTTCGCTCCCCAACGATCTTCGCAACCGACTCGGCAAACCTGTCGTTGACCGCGCGATACGTCTCCCAGTGCGATTGCAGAAACAAGGGACGCGTGAACGCGTTATGGCAAAGTGGCCACAAAGCTTGGTTGGCGAAGCCGTAGTAATAACCTTCGCTTTCTTCTTTCGACAGGTAGATTCGCTGCAGCGTATAGCGCGGGTCATCGGGTGGCACGCGGATCTGGCCGCCCTCATCCGCCACCTCGGCGTCCGCCTCGCCGGAGCCATGGGCGACCCAGTAGCCCCCGACCGCTCGCATCGCCGGGTCCAATGCCGTGCTCAACCCGCCGACGGTCTGCTTCCAATGAATCTCGCCGTTCTCGACGAAATGAAAGTAGGGCTCCCGGTTCGATACCACAACCAAAAGCGAATCTTCGAGCCTTTCGCGAACGAATGATTGAAGCGCCTCTCGGTTCGCGTGGTGAAGAGTCGTCTGCATGATCTGAATGATGGGGGCTTTTAGATCAAACGGCCGCGGATCTGGCGGGGGTGTAGCGGGTGCAGGAATCCAGCGTCTGTGGCCCGCCTAGATCCGCGCTACGGTGTTCTGGTGGGACTTCACCGAAGCCCCTGAGGAAGCCGACCGGAAGGTGTTGTCCTGCCTCGATTTCCCGGGGTAGCCGGACCGTGCGTCTATTCCCGCGCCACATGGTCCAGGCGGCTGGGGCTACGCTGCGACTTCGACGTAGTCGACCAACGAACTCGGTTCCGGAATTGGCTCTCCCAACTCACGCATCGCCTGGAAGTGCGCAGCCAACGCGTCCTGGAAGTTTCGCCGTGTTTCTTCCTCGGTGTCGCCAACCGCCGCGCAGCCCGGTACGTCCGGGGAGTAAGCGGAGTATCCGGAACCGGTCCTTTCAGTGACAAGCGGGTAGCGTTTCGGGCTCATTTCAGGCCTGCGTTCTTGAGTATAGCGTTCGGTGTACCTGGTGCGAGTTCCTTTCTTTTATTGCCCGGTACCGTAATGACGTAGCGCTGGCCGGCGTGCTTGAAGTGCCGATGGCTTCCCTTCGATCGAATCTCTTTCCAGTCATGCTTTTCGAGCAACCGGATCACCTCCCGTACCTTCATCGGCATGACGCCCTATTCTACTGGGTCGCGCACCACCCGAGCCGCCCCGGCGCAGCCGTCGAGGTAAGAGGCGCGAGCGGCGAATCGAGTTCCCCAAAGTTCGATATGGGAGAATAAAGTGAAGTAACACCCCGTTCCGCCAGAAGCTTGTTCGTCAAAGCTAGCAAGGGCCGGACTCCTACCGCCGCCGACGTGGCGAAGCGAGCCGGCAGCCTTAGATCGCCCCCATGCCGGCAGAACACACAGACAGAAAATACGTTGCCGCATTAGCGGCTGCCGCGGGCCTTATCCTGGTTCTGGGCGTTTGGGCTCGACCCGAAAAACGCAAGGAAGAGCCTGACCAGCCGGCTGTGAGTCAGTCCGAGATCGTTCGACTCCAGCGGTTGGCGCACCGGCGGTCTCTCCAGGATATGGCTGACTACTTTTCGGAGGTGGCCGCCTTTGTAGCCCCCCACTTGGTCCGGTTGGCCGGCGTTGACGCCACCGGGATCTGCTGGGGGGACAGAGGCACCGTTCTCGCGCCATCCCCGAAGGGAGGGTTTCCTGAGGAGGTCGATGTTCTGACGCTTGGCGAGCAGAAAGTCGAGTTGCGCGGGAAGCTCCACTCGCCCCTTGCGCCCATCGCAGCTCTTGAAGCTACGCCCAACGTCGCCTTGAGGCCTGTGGAAACGATCTCGCCCGATCTGCTTTTTTTGGGTGAATGGTTGGTTGCGGTCGCCCGTCGGCCCAAGGAGGGTTACACATTTGCTCCGGGGACGTACGGCGGGGCGTCGGCGACGTCCTGCGGCGAGTTCGAATTCCGAGAAGTGATCACGAACCTCAACCTTGAAGAATCGATGCTCGGGGGCGGGCTGTTTGATCTGGATCGCAACCTCGTAGGCGTCATCATTCGTTGCGCTGACCGCATCACGGCCATGGCAGCCGACGACGTTGACATGGCTCTGGACTTTGTGCGATCCGCTCCCAGCCAGTTGGTGGCAAGATACGGCTTTCGCATCGCCAGCCAGACGGAAGGTGACGAGACAGGGTCCACCGAAGACCGAGGTCAGACTCTAGTCGTGACCGAAGTGTGGAGCGGCAGTGCCGCAGATCGGGCCGGACTGCTGCCGTTCGACGTCATTCAGGAAATGAGCGGTGAACCGGTTCGGAGCGAGGACGATCTTGCTTCACTTTTGGACCCGGAAGTTAGCGAAGAGCGCGAAATAAAGATTCTGCGGGGTTCGCGAACGAGGACCTTGCAACTGGAGGCGAACGGCAAGCCCAGCGACCGCACTGTGGAGGATCCCAGATCCGCCGGTTTGGTCCTTGCAACTCCGCCGACAGGGTTCGTGATCCATTCAGTTACACCCGGTAGTCGCGCGGAGCGCGGGGGGATCCAACCCGGGGACCGGCTCTTGGAGGTCAACGGCAGGCGGGTCCGGAGTGAAAGAGAGCTGAACCGCATCGTGGCTGCTTCCGCGGAGAAGCCGCTGCCTTTGATTGTGGAAAGAGGCGAGCGAAAAAGAAGCTTCTTGCTGCCCACTCCGCTGCCGGCCGGCGAGTAGCATCGGAGGTCGCCGGGGCGCCGCGGTTGTCGGAGCTGCGACGGGGAGTCCATTCGCTGCCACGTCGGCTTTCTCATTAGCTGATTTCCGAGGCACGCTGAGAGCGTTGCCTAAACCGAACGCGCCAGTCCATCACAGTCCATGAGTAACCCGAAATTCGACCAGGCGCATCCCATTGTCAACTTCCCCGAGGTCGAGTCCGGGATCCAGCGATTTTGGCAAGAGAATGGGATCTTTGAGAAAAGCCTCAAGAACCGCGAGGGATGCCCCAAGTTTGTGTTCTACGAAGGCCCGCCCACGGCGAACGGGATACCCCACAACGGGCATGTGCTGACGCGCGTCATCAAAGATATCTTCCTGCGCTACCGAACAATGCGCGGTTATTACGTCCCGCGGAAGGCCGGCTGGGACACGCATGGGCTGCCGGTCGAGGTCGAGGTCGAGAAGGAACTCGGTATCCACGGGAAAGAGGCAATCGAGGAATACGGGGTCGAGCGGTTCGTACTTCGTTGCATGCAATCGGTGTTTCGCTACACCGAAGAGTGGGAAGGCATGACGAATCGGGTCGGCTTTTGGGTTGATCTCTCCGATGCCTACGTCACCTACCACCGCAGCTACGTCGAAAGCGTTTGGTGGGCGCTCTCTGAGCTGTTTCGCAAGGGGCTTCTCTATCAGGGACACAAGGTTGTCTGGTGGTGGCCACAAGGCGGTACAGCACTGTCTTCGGGCGAAGTCGGGTTGGGCTACAAGACGGTGGATGACCCTTCCGTCTACGTGGCTCTGCCGCTTGAAGACGAGCCTGGCGCCTCACTGTTGGTGTGGACCACGACGCCCTGGACGCTGCCGGCTAACCAGTACGTCGCCGTTCGCCCCGACTACGACTATGTTCAGGTGCAACAGGATGGGCGCAGCCTCGTCATCGCAGCCGCGCTGCGCGAAACAATCGCGGAGAAGCTCGGCCAAGAATTGCCTGTCGAGAAGGAGTTCAAAGGGGAAGCCCTCTTGGGGCGACGGTACCGACCACCGCTCGACTACTTCTGTCCTCAGTACGGGAATCGTGAGATTGAACTAGCCGCGGGGGGGCACGAGCCTGTGATGTGGACGGTGCTGGCAGGCGATTTTGTGGAGCTTGATCAGGGGACGGGGCTCGTTCACGAAGCTCCGGCGTTCGGCGAGGTGGACTACGAGTTGTTCCGTCAAAACGCTGGTCGCTACAAAAACCCGGACGAAGTTCCGCTCCTTTGTCCCGTGGCGCCCGACGGGAAATTCACTTCCGAGATACCCGACCTGGCGGGAAAGTGGGTCAAAGACGCCGACCGGTATATCATCCAGGTTCTGAAAGATAGCGGGTTGTTGCTTCATCGGGAGAACTACCGCCACGATTACCCCTTCTGTTGGCGTGCCGACGATGATCCTCTGATTCAATACGCTCGTCCGGCGTGGTTCATTCGCACGACCGAAAGGATCCAAGAAGCGATTCGGAACAACGAAAAGGTCAACTGGTTGCCCGAGCATATCGGCACGGGCCGCTTCGGTGACTTCTTGGCGAACAACGTGGATTGGGCGCTGTCGCGGGAACGCTACTGGGGAACGCCACTCAATATTTGGATCAACGACGAAACCGGCAGGATGCAGGCCCCCGCCTCCGTCAAAGAGATCGAGACGAAGAACCCGAACGCCTTCGACCATTTCCGGCGCGACCGCGAAGCGAACCCGAAACTTTCCGAGCACTTGATGGTCCACAAGCCGTGGATCGACGAGGTCACTTGGACCCAGCCGGGCGAACCCGGCGTCTACCGGCGTGTTCCTGAAGTAATCGACGCATGGTTCGACTCCGGCTGCATGCCGTTTGCCCAATTCGGATTTCCGCACGAGGGAAGAGATCAATTCGCGGATGCTTTTCCAGCTGATTTCATCACCGAAGCCATCGATCAGACGCGCGGGTGGTTCTACTCACAGCTCATGATTTCGACACTGCTGTTTGATGGCGAATCGCAGCAGCGACTCGGTTTCAAGCCGCGAGACTACCCTCATCCGTTTCGGACGTGCATCGTTCTTGGTCATGTCACTGACCCCAGTGGCAAAAAGGAGTCGAAATCGAAGGGCAACTATACGCCTCCGGAGCTCATTCTCGACCGCGTCGCCCAGGATTTCGCCGTGGTAACCGCTGAGGATGCGCGACTCGATGTCTCCGACGGACAGGTTTTGCTGAGCCGCGAAGACATCGAGGCGATGGACCTGGTTCCCGGCGCCGGAATGAAGGTGCATCGGCCCGATCGCAGCAACGCTGAGCTGACACTTGAAGTTCAGCAAGGCAAGCGGTTGCCCCGGCGGTTGGCAGTCCTTTCGGAATCGGACCGTGAAAAGCTCAGTGTGCGGGCGGTTTCAAAAGGCGTTAAGGTTCTAGCGACCGAGGTTCCACGCTTGCCCGACGAGGAGCGTGTGACCGTTGAAAGCCCCTCGTCCACCGCACCAGGGGCGGATGCGTTCCGATGGTTTTTCTTTGCCGGCAACCCTCCCTGGTCTTCCACTCGGCATTCGCTGGGCAATGTGCGGACTCTGCAAAAGGAGTTTCCGCTCAAGCTTCGCAATGTCTACTCGTTCTTCACGATCTACGCGAATATCGACGGCTTTGACCCGGCGGCAATGCAAGGCCGCCCGGTAGCCGAGAGGACGTTGCTGGATCGTTGGATCCTTTCAGAATTAGCTCTGCTCACCGTCCGCGTAACGGATCTCATGGACGATTACCGCGCCTATGAAGCAGCCGGTCGACTATCCACCTTCGTCGACGGGCTGTCGAACTGGTACCTGCGGCGCAGCCGTGATCGCTACTGGAAGAGTGGTTTCGATGCCGACAAAGAAGACGCCTACGTGACGCTCTACGAAGCGCTGGTCGCCACTGTCAAACTGGCCGGTCCCTTCGTGCCTTTTATGGCGGAGGAGGTCTACCAGAACCTGGTCGCGAGGCCGTTTGGCAAACGCGAGGCCGAGAGCGTTCACCTTTGCGATCACCCCCGAGCGGAGGAGAGCCACATCGACCGCGCCCTTTCCGATGAAATGGCGATGGTTCGCAACATCGTTTCGCTGGGGCTGCGTGTTCGCACCAACCACCGCCTGAAAGTTAGGCAGCCGCTTTCCGAAGCAGCAGTTTACATGCTGAACCAGGATTTTCAGAAAAGGGTTGAACCTTACTCTGACTTGATCAAAGAAGAACTAAACGTCCATCGGGTTTTGTTTGTCCAAACCCTCGACCATGCACGCTACCTGGTGCGGCCGAATTTCCGACGCCTTGGACCGCGGCTCGGAAAGAAGATGCCTCAAGCGAAGAAATGGTTCGCGGCACTGGATTCGCAAGAGAGTTTGAAGCTTGCAAGCCAACTGTCACGGGTACAGGATAAAGGACAACCGCATGAGGTTGAAGTAGATGGCCAAACGGTAGCGTTAGAGCCAGAGGATGTGGCTTTTGAGGTTGTGGCGGACGATGTGGAGCATTATGCTGCCGCCGGTGACCGCACGACCGTCGTGGTTCTCAACACCGAGCTTACCGACCAGCTTCGCGACGAAGGCCTCTATCGCGAGCTTTTGCACCGCGTACAGAATCTGCGCAAGGAACTCGATATCGAATACACGCAGCGCATTCGGCTCTTGATCCAAGGGTCTAAGCGCCTACGCAGGATCCTGGCAGCCAACGAAGAGCATTTCAAAACGGAAACTCTCTGTGTCGAGCTTAGTACCAACGAAACGACGTGGGACGGTGCCCAGCAGAGGCCGTTCGACATCGACGGCGAGGAAGTGACCGTTACGCTGGCGCAGTCCTGAGCCTTTGCGAGAAAACACATAAGCCGACGGACCCCGGCATCGCGTGCCCGAGCGATCTTAGAAAAACCGGCTAACCCGCGTTCCTCATCAGCGACCGGCGGGAGTGGAAGCAAATGTCTGCCGTCAGGGATGTAGGGCGCGATTCATCGCGCCCGCTTGCCGACATACTGTACGCTGGACGATGAACACAAACTGTTGCCGCGAGCCATGGCCGCCGGGGCTTTCACCTCATCCACCGCGGGCGTGGTGAGAAATGCGCGCTGATCAACACAGTGACCGCCATGGATTCTCCGAACAAACTCCTCTCCGCCAAGAAAATCCCACTCAGAGAGCGGCTCATCTTCGCACTCGACCTTCCCACCGTGCACGCCGCACAACAGATGGTCGACACTCTCGGCGAAAGCGTTCAGTTCTACAAGTTGGGCTTAGAGCTGTTCATGGCCGGCGGGTACTTCGAGTTAGTGGATGCGCTCATAGCTCAAGGAAAGAAAGTCTTCGTGGATCTGAAGTTCTTCGATGTACCGCAGACCGTCGAACGCGCCGTTCGGCGGCTGGACGGGAGAGGTGTTTCGTTTACTACCGTCCATGGCAACGACGCGATCTTGGAAGCCGCATGCTCGGCGAAAGGCGACACGAAGATTCTTGCGGTCACCGTCCTCACAAGCCTAGACGCGGGTGACTTGAAAGACCTTGGCTTCCAGTGCGAGCCGAAAGAGCTTGTCCTCTCGCGTGCGCGTCGCGCGCTTGCGATTGGCTGTGACGGCGTGATCTCCTCGGGTCTCGAAGCTGCTGACCTAAGACGGGAGCTCGGCGATCGGCTACTGATTGTCACACCGGGTATCCGCCCGGTTGCGAACGTAGACGACCAGAAGCGTGTTGTCAGCGTTGAGCAGGCTTTTCTCAACGGAGCCGACTATATCGTCGTCGGACGCCCGATCAAAAACGCCCCCGACGCCCGCCAAGCCGCCGAAGAGATCCAACAAACGATTGCGCGAGTGTTTGAGTCCTGAGCGGGCAACACCGGCAGCCACCATCCGGTGGTGACGAACACCCTTGTTTGTCCGAGCCTCACCCAGTGCCGGGATCTATAGGAAGCAGCCAGGGTCCGATCTGGCCATTGGCTTCACACGACAGCGCACGGGCCCCCAGGCTCGCGCCGGCGGCTCTGTGCTGTTATGTGCAACGAGCTGACTGCCGGGCCGAACCCGCTGGGGCAAATACCTTAATGGCTAACCACACGACACGGCGCTGGCCCTTCCCGTGGCTTTCTCGCCCGCCGAACCGGCTGACTTGAGAACCACCAAACAAAGCCCACTTCCACATAAGCCAAGCTATTCCCATAACTTGACGGACGTCGGGGTAGGACATGCTTACCCGCGGTCGATATGAAGGACGAGCAACCGCCATGATCAACCTGACCCGGCTCAACGGCGCTGAGATCGTGGTCAACGCCAACGTGGTGGAGTCTCTCGAGGCCACTCCGGATACCGTTCTGTCGTTGACCAGCGGTCAGAAGCTCGCTGTTCGGGAAACGATCAGCGAGGTCGTCGAGAAGGTCATTCGCTACCAACGGCAAGTTCACACGTCGCCGCCCGTGACGCTTCGCGAGCCGCCCCACTCTCCCAGTGAGGCTGGTCCGCCCTCCCAGGGGGAGCGATGAGAATCGATGCGGGAACAATTCTGGGCATCATGCTCGCCGCGGGCGGCATATGGTGGGGCTTGGTGCTCGAAGGCGGATCACTCCGTGAGATCCTGCAGCCGACGGCCGCGTTGATCGTTTTCGGCGGGACCTTCGGAGCAACCCTGATTTCCGTACCCTTCCCCACCGTGTTGGGAGCCTGCCGGCAGGTGCGTGTGATCTTTTCTCAACCGAAACACGACCTCGACGCCAAGACCGAGCAGATTGTGTCGCTGGCGAACAAGGCCCGCCGCGCCGGCATTGTGTCGCTCGAGAAACAACTGAAAGAGATTTCGGATCCGTTCTTGGGCAAGGCAATCACGTTGGCTGTTGATGGGACGGAACCCAGTGATATCCGCCACATCATGGAAAAGGAGATCGATCAGGAGTTCGGGCGCGGCGAAGCCGAGGCTCGGGTCTTTGAAACCGCCGGTGGCTATGCGCCGACGATTGGCATTATCGGCGCCGTCATGGGGCTGATTCAAGTCATGAAGCATCTCGAAGACATCGATGAAGTGGCCAAGGGGATTGCCGTGGCTTTCGTAGCGACGATCTACGGAGTCGGAGTCGCCAACCTCGTTCTGCTACCGGGCGCCAAGAAAATCATCAGCCGGGCGCAGGAAGGAGCAACATTGAAAGAGCTCACACTGGAAGGTGTGATCGCCTTGTCCGAAGGGCTCAACCCCCGATTGATCCGCAACAAACTTTCGGCTTTTCTGGAGGAGAAGGACGAGGCGCCGTCCGAAGCCTCTGGCGATCCTTCGCCCGCTGCGGCGGGACGTTGAGATGCGTTCAAAAAGACAGCCCGAAGAAAACCATGAGCGCTGGCTGGTATCCTATGCCGACTTCATCACGCTGCTGTTTGCCTTTTTTGTCGTCATGTTTGCCACCTCACAGGTCAACAACAAGCGCATGGCAAAGATGGCGGCAGCCTACTCTTCCTATCTCGGTGGTAAGGAGTCGACTGAGCGGAGCCTGCCTGCGGATAGCGTGCCGATGGATACCCCCGCGCACGGCGTTGGCCGTACGCCCAGCAGTGAAAGCCTCCGTGAGAAGCTGACGCGAGCTGAAATGATACCGATCAAGAAACGGGTGGAAAAGAAACTAGCCGCGTTGATGGCCGGTGACAAGGTCGCGGTCCGTCTGCTGCCGCGCGGTTTGGTCCTCAGCCTGCGCGAGGCGGCGTTTTTCGATACCGCCAAAGAGACCTTTCGGCCCGGAGCCAAGCCTCTACTACATGAAGTGGGCCAAGCGATGCAGGAGATCACCTACCAGCCCATCCGGCTGGAAGGACATACCGACAACGTTCCCATACTCACCAAGGATTTCTCTTCCAACTGGGACCTCTCGACGGCCAGGGCGATCCAAGTAATGATCGCGCTCAAGGACGAGTTTGGCCTTCCGCCCGCAAGGCTTTCCGTGTCCGGGTATGGAGCATTTCGTCCTATCGCGGACAATCGTACGGTCGAAGGCCGCGCGGCCAATCGTCGAGTGGATATCGTTATTTTGAGCCAGTCTGCGGCAGCGATGGCACCCCGCCAACGACTGGGAGATGTCGAGCCGCGGGCAGAGTCCGCTGCCAGGGTCGCGGTCGCATCCGGCGAATCTTCTCCCCAAGCCAATGCAAGCCCCTGACGCGCGTGGCAGTACTCCGAGTCCCATCGTGTGGTCGGTGTCTTGGGTTTCGTCACGCAGGCAGCCCGCTTTTTTCAAGACGATTCGCAGCGCACGGCCCGCCCCACCCTGGGCACTCGCGACTAGGCTTGCTTCTAAGACCGGTCGGTCGCCATCGGGCAAATGTCTTAACCCGTTTTGCTCTCAGTCAGCTAGGTCGTGACGGTAATAGACAGCCGTCCGCCTGGTGACAGATGCACGAGGGCGCCGGAAAGACCGATTGATTGTTTGAGTTCGGAAGGCGTGGGGTCGCGCGTCGCATCACGGTCCGAGAGCCTCTTGTGGGTCGCCGACTGTTTTGCACATAGCTGAAATCCAGGAGAGCAGCCGCCAAACGGCCTCATAGCAGAATCTCTCTTTCCGACCTAGGCCCGTCTTGCCTAATCCGTTTGTCTGCGATCGAATGACGGAACGAATCAAGGGTGTTCACATCGGCATCGGACCGGTCACCGAGGAATCCTTGTCAAACGCGCAAGGACGCGAGTGGGATCTCCAAGGGGCGGGATCTTGGTGGCAATGTCTCAAGCAGCTTGCTGATAAGGAACAAGACGTCTTGGTCACAGGCACGGAGTTGGAGGGAATCTCCGTCGACAGGCTGATCGAAGAGGCACTGCGCCTCCGTCCGACTCTAACAGTAGTGGTGCTGGCGCAACAGCCGGATTATTCCGAGGCCGCTCGATTAGCTCGCCTTGGTGCCGGTGACTATTTGCCGGCGCGGCCCCAGACGCACGTCTCGGCGGACGAAATCGTTGGCGGAATCAGACGCGCCCACGAGAACAACCTCTTGCGAACATCCGGGGCAGCAGCGGAGACCTCTGGAGCTACGCCTGAGCTCGTCGGCCAGAGCGGCGCCATCCGTGGCGTCAGTCGGCTGATCAGACTCATCGCGCCGCGACAGTCAACCGTGTTAATCACCGGTCGCACAGGCACGGGCAAAGAACTCGTCGCGCGGGCCATTCATGCGGCGTCACCAAGGGCCGCCCATCCACTGGTAGTTGTCAACTGCGGAGCCATCCCCGAACACCTGATTGAAGCGGAGTTGTTCGGCCACGTGAAAGGTGCGTTCACCGGAGCCATCGGTCACCGGGTGGGCCGTTTCGAGCAAGCGCACCGAGGAGTCATTTTCCTTGACGAAATCGGCGAAATGCCGCTTGAGATGCAGAGCAAGCAGCTTCGCGTACTGCAGGAGCGCGAGTTCCAACGGGTGGGCAGCTCGGAAACGATTAAGGTCGATGTTCGAGTCGTCGCAGCAACAAACTGCGACCTGAAAGAACTGGTTCGACAGGGGAAGTTCCGCGAAGACCTCTACTACCGACTAAACGTGGTCCCTCTGTCTTTGCCTAGCCTGGCGGAGCGGATCGAAGATTTGCCGTCGCTCGTGCAGCATTTGCTGACGAAGATCTGCCGCCAAGAAGGCTTGTCGCTTATGAGAATGGTGCCCGAAACTGTAGTCCGCTTGATGGAATATCACTGGCCCGGCAACGTGCGGCAGCTCGAAAATGCGATCGAAAAGGCCGTTGCCCTAAGCGGAGATCGCGAGATCCTCTACCCCAGCGACTTCCCCCTTCCGCCTCTTACTGCCGGCACGGCGCCTTCGGTAGCCCCGGACGTGCGGCTGCCTACCGAGGGGCTCGATTTCGACTCCGTGGTCGGTGGCTTCGAGCGCAGTCTTCTCGAACAGGCGCTCGAGCGAACCGGCGGCAACAAGAAACGGGCGGCTGAGTTGCTGAGAATCAAACGCACGACCTTTGCGGCTAAGTTGCGAGCGTCGAACCAAGCCCGCTCCGGGGCAAGTGGGCAGTGAAGTGTCCCAGCTTCGGCTGAGCGACAAGATTCTGGGTGCTGACAACGGTTTGTCGCTCGCCGGCCAGAGGTTCTCTGATTCTAAAGGGCCGCCGTTTGGTCGCTGCCATGCAGGAAAGTCCAGGAGGATATGTTGCTCGGTTCACAAGCTTTGCTGATCGCCCGATACATGGACTTGCTATCGGTGCGACAAAAGTTGACCGCGACCAACATTGCAAACGCCGATACCCCGGGTTATCTGGCTCGGGATATCGATTTCGGTGAAGAGATGGCGCGAGCGCTCGAGCAGTCTCCCGAAGGGGTCGCTTCGCCGCTGATCGTCCGGCAGGTCGAAGGTCTAGCGATCAAGAACGATGGCAATAACGTTAGCCTCGACCGCGAACTGCGAGTGCTAGGGGAAACGGGTATTCGTTACTCGCTCGCCTCCTTGATGCTCAGGAACAATATCCAGTCGGTTCGTTCGGCAATACGAGAAGGTCAGACGTAAACGCAACAATCATCTAAGCCTCTATGAGTCTGTTTTCTATCTTGGATGTCAGTGCTTCGGCGCTCGCGGCCCAGCGAATGAGGGTCGAGGTGCTGGCGCAAAACATCGCCAACGCCGAAACAACACGGACGCCCGAAGGAGGACCGTACCGGCGACGTCACGTGGTTTTCAAAGCCGAGCCGCAGCCGGTGTCTGGTTTTAGGGCAGTCTTGGCACGAGTGCAGTCACCGTCGGGATCGTCCGTCCCCCCCGACGTCCAGGGCGTCCGCGTTTCGGAGGTGAGTGTCGACAACACGCCCGCTGAGAGGCGTTATCTGCCGAGCCATCCCGACGCCAATGCGGAAGGGTATGTCGACTTTCCGCCCTTTAATCCCGTGGAAGATATGATCGATCTGACCGCGGGCGTGCGTTCCTATCAGGCCAACTTGGCTGTGGTGTCGGCGGTCAGAGAAATGATCACTCGAACGATTGAGATTGCCCGTTAGGCAGCCCGCGGTAGAAGCTAGGTTCGGCAAGAAATAGGGACTGTCATCCGATTTTCGCTTCTGCAAATGCTTTGTTTCCAGTACGGGTTAGAGGACGAAAATCGGTGACTGTACCGTTTCTTGCGACGAAGGGCTTTCACCACGGGCTGCTAGCTCTGCAGTCCCTACTCGGTGCCCACCTGGACAACAACTACCTTCCAAGACGGGCCAGTCGGGCAGTGATTCGCCCAGCCCAAACGAACCTGAGTCACGCAAGAATCTTTGGAGAACACGATCCATGGACCCAGTTGCATTGAGCAAGATTGCGCTACCCGAAATGCTTTCCCCCGGCGAGACGGCTCGCGCGGCGGATGCTGCTTCGTTTTCGAACATGCTGGGCGAGGCGCTTGACCGCGTAAAACAGCTCGGCGACGAAGCCGATCAGGAAGTGAAACGGCTGATGGCCGGCGAGCCGGTCGAGCTGCATCGGGTCATCATGGCCGGCCAGCAGGCCGGCCTCGCCTTCGACTTAATGATGAGCGTTCGAAACAAAGTCGTGGAAGCCTATCGGGAGGTCATGCGCATGCAAGTCTAGTCCGCACTTCTCACCAGCGGTCGCCAGGAGGGGAAGCCAGTGTCGGCCGTCGGCGTTGTAGGGGCGCGATTCATAGCGCCCGCTTGCTGACATGCTGTTCGCAGGGCGATGTGCACGAACTGTTGCCGCGAGCCGTGGCCGCCGAGCCTTTCGCCTCATCCACCGCGACCGTGGTTAGAAATGTGGGCTAGTGACCTGCCGGAACCGAGGGAGGACGGCTCTCGCCCGTTTCGCCCACTAGCTGGATCATGACTGCTCCAACTCACCGCACACGACGGTAATGGGGAACCTGATTCTCGCGATTGCGAATTTTGGCAAGCAGGTCAGCGGGCTGTTTCAGGGTTTTACCCTGCAACGGAAGATCGCGCTGCTCGTTCTGGGGGCGTTTGTCTTCGGGGGCATCTCAGCGTTTCGCTGGTTCATGCTGGAGCGAGCCTTTCGCCCCCTGTATACGGATCTGAGTCAGGAAGAAGCCGGGGCCGCCGTGGAGCGGCTCAAGCAGCTGCAGGTTCCCTACAAACTGGCGGCCGGGGGCCAAACGATACTCGTGCCGGAACCCAAGCTGGCGGAGGTGCGGCTGCAGCTAGCCTCTGACGGATTGCCGCGACACGGACGCCTCGGTTTTGAGCTGTTTGACGAGTCCAGTTTCGGGGCCACGGAATTCGCCGAGCACGTCAATTTCCGGCGGGCCTTAGAAGGCGAGCTCGAGCGGTCCGTCCTCTCCTTGACCGAGGTGGAGCGGGCGCGGGTCCACATCAGTCTCCCCAAGAAGTCTGTTTTCCTCAACCGCGAGCAGCCCGCAAAAGCATCGGTAGTGCTTCAGCTACGACGCGGCGGCAGGCTGGGTCGAGACAAGGTCGACGCGATCGGGTTTCTGGTGTCAAGCGCTGTGGAGGGTCTCGATCCCCAGCGAGTCGTTATCGTTGACACGGCAGGCACCGTACTGGCGCGTCCCCGCCCTAAAGGCGAGGGCTTCACGGATGAACAACTCGATTTCCAAAGGAAGATCGAGAAGCGAATCCAGAACAACATCGTGGCCACGCTGGAGCCCTATGTCGGTTTCGACAAAGTTCGGGCGGCCGTGGCCGCTGATTGTGATTGGCAGGGTGGCGAAGAAACGAAGGAACTCCTCGATCCAAACACGATCGTTATAACGACGCAAAAATCGGAAGACACCACGCAGCCAATCCAGGAAAGCGGCGTGCCCGGAACAGCCTCCAACTTGCCGCGCCAGCCGGCCCAGCCAAGAAGCGGAGCCGTAGCTTCGTCGCGGAAGGTCGAGACGACTAATTTCCAGACAAGCCGTACCGTCACCCGCACGGACCTCGAACGTGGGAAAGTCCAGCGTTTGTCCGTAGCCGTCCTCGTCGATCACATCGTCGAACTGGACGAGGAAGCCGGCAAGTTGATCCGAAAGCCTCGGACCGCGGAGGAGATGGACATATTTCGAGAGCTCGTTGTCGCGGCCGCGGGCATACGCGAAGAGCGCGGCGACGTGCTGACCATCCAAGCGCTTCCCTTCACAATCTTCGAAGAGCCTCCCGCACCCCCTCCACCGGCCTTGCCTCCCGAGGAGGAACTTTTCTCGCCAGAGTGGATCAAAAAATTCCGATATTACCTTATAGCGGCCGCTGTCGTCATCGTGGTCGTGGTGGTCTCCGGCTGGCTTCTAGTCCGCCTCAAAAGAAAAGTGTCCAAAATCAAGGCGGAAGCGGAGGCGCGGCGCGCGGCGGAGGCAGCGCAGCGTGAGATTGAAGCCGCCGAGGAAGAAGCTCGCCAGAACGAGGCCGAGGAGGCGCGTATGCTCAAGGGGCTGAGGCTGGCGACCCTCCAGAGCTCGAAAGCCCAGGTCCTTAAGAAGCACCTCGAAGAGACGGCCTCCAAGGACCCGGAAGCCTTCGTCCAGCTACTGCGTAGCTGGATTCACGAAGATGATAAGTAACGCCGAAAACGTCAACGAAATCTTCTCGGGGTTGCGGAAGGCGGCCATCGCCATTGTCACTCTGGGCGACGACGTGGCCGCGGGTGTGTTTCGCTATCTCAGCGAAGACGAAGTCCAAATGGTCGGGCGCGAAGTTTCGAAGCTCAACAAGGTGACTCCCGAACAAGCTGAAAACACACTTCAAGAGTTTCACGAGATGTCGATGGCGCAAGACTACTTGATGTCCGGGGGTATTGAGTACGCCAAACGTGTGATGAACAGTGCCTTTGGTCCCGATCGAGCTCGATTGATTATCGACAGGGTGGTCAAATCGCTGGGCGAGGAAGTTCCCACCTTCGACACCCTTCAAAAGGCCGACCCTCTCCAAGTGGCCAAGTTCATCGAGGGGGAAAGTCCTCAGACGATTGCTCTGGTGTTGTCACACCTTAACAGCAGTTCGGCGGCCGGAATGCTATTGGCGCTGCAGCCGGACGTTCGGGCGAATGTCGCCATGCGGATGGCGAGCCTGGATCAAATCTCACCCGAGATTGTCAGCCGCATTGCGGGCATCCTCGATCAGAAGCTGAGCTCGCTCGGACAGTTCAGCCGCGAGTCCTATGGCGGTGTGCCGGCGGTCGCGGAAATGTTTAACCGGCTGGAGGCGAATGCGGGCCAAGAGCTGCTCGGCCAGATCGAAGACAACGATTCGGAGATGGGGGAGGCCATCCGCAATCTCATGTTTGTCTTCGAGGATCTGTTGCTGATCGATTCCATCGGCATGCGCGAGATTCTTTCTCGAGTGGACAAGAAAACGCTGACCATCGCTCTGAAGGGGACCAGCGATGGACTACGCGATCACTTCTTCGGCAACATGTCGGAACGGGGAGCGGACATGTTGCGGGAAGATATGGAAGTGCTGGGACCGATCAAAATCCGTGACGTCGAAGGGGCGCAGCAGAAGATCATCGGTGTTGTGCGAGCGCTGGAGACCGAGGGTGTGATTAGTCTGAAAGGCGCGGTGGGCGAACAGTACGTTGTCTAGGGTAATCAAGGATGGTACGGTTGCTGCCGGCCCCCATCAACCGGCCGTGGTTCAGCGCGCGCCTTCCCTTGGGTTATCCGCATTCGCCCCTAAGCAAGTAGGCAAGCCGGAGTCGGGTTTAGACGCTGCCGCGTCGCGCACCCTGGGACTCGGTGCGCAAGGCGCGGCTCATGGGTCTCCAGGATCAGCCGAATCTCCCCAGGATGGAAAAGTCGACCTCGAGGACGTTCGCAAGGAAGCGTTTCAGTCGGGTTTCGCCGAAGGCGAGCGAGCCGGCACCGAGAACGCGATGCGGCAAATGCAAGGCGCAATCGCGTCATTCGGCCAGGCGGCGCACGAGCTGACCTCCTTAAAACCCCGTCTGCGCGCCGAGGCGGAACGGCAAATGGTCGCCCTGTCGCTGGCCATCGCTCGGCGCATCGTTCATCGCGAGCTGCACGTGGACCCCACGACAGTTTTGGCGATTGTTCGCGGCTGCTTGCAAGAGTTTGACCGCGTCGAGATTCAATGTTTGACCGTCAGTCCGGAGGATCTCGAGGCTGTTGCCGTGTACTTCAGGGAGAACCCGGTTCCGAACTTGAAGCTGGTCGCCGACCCCAGCGTGTCCCGCGGGGGCGCCGTGTTTCAGACCAACCAAGGGGAACTCGACGCCCGGATCGAGACACAATTGCAGGAGATCGAATACGGTCTAGCGGACCGCTAAAAACGATGAGCGAAGATCTCAGGCAGGTTTTGCAGTCTCAAACGGCGCGAATTGAAACTCTGAGTCCAATTCGGGCGAGCGGCGTCGTCTCGGAAGTCGTCGGGTTGCTGATTGAGTCCGACGGACCACCCGTATCGGTCGGGGATCTCTGCGAGATTGAGACCGCTGCCGGGAACCGGGTTCGAACGCAAGTCGTCGGATTCCGTGGTCGCCGGGTGCTATCGATGCCTCTTGCGGAGGTCGATGGTCTGCGGCTCGGGATCCCGATCGTAGCTCGTCGCGAAGAGGCTCGCGTTGCCGTTGGAGAAGCCCTGTTGGGCCGGGTTGTCGACGGCTTTGGGCGCCCAATCGACGACCAAGGGCCGATCCACGCCAGTGAATTCTACGAACTTTATAAGGCTCCTCCCGGTCCCATGGAAAGAGAGCCGATCGGTGAGCGTCTGACGACCAGCGTTCGCGTCATCGACGGCCTTCTTACTTGCGGCAAGGGCCAACGGGTGGGTTTATTTGGTGGCTCTGGGGTCGGGAAAAGCACGCTGCTCGGTGCCGTGGCTCGCCATAGCGAGGCGGACGTCAACGTAATCGCACTGATTGGCGAGCGAAACCGCGAGGTTGGCAGCTTCTTGCACGATACGCTTGGTGCGGAGGGCCTCAAGAAATCCGTGGTGGTGGCAGCCACTTCCGACCGCCCGGCGCCGGTTCGGGTGCGGGCGACCTTCTTGGCCACAGCCGTCGCTGAGTTCTTTCGGGATCAAGGGCGCGAGGTGTTGCTCATCATGGACTCGCTCACGCGGTTTGCGATGGCCCAGCGAGAGATCGGACTGGCGGCCGGCGAGCCTCCAAGCCAGAAGGGTTACACACCGTCGGTGTTCCAGCTCTTGCCCAAGATCCTAGAAAGGGCGGGGAACTTCGCCCACGGGTCTATCACGGGTTTCTACACCGTGCTGGTGGAAGGCGACGACATGAACGAACCCGTGGCTGACGCTGTTCGGGCCATCCTCGACGGACACATCATCTTGTCCCGTGGGTTGGCGGAGGCCAACCACTACCCTGCCGTCGACGCTCTAGAAAGCACCAGCCGCTTGGCGAGCAGCGTTTCCGCACCGGAGCACCTCGAAAGCGCGGGTCGCCTGCGAGACTCGCTCGCTACTTATCGCAGGACCGAGGACCTGATTAACTTGGGAGCCTACGCTGAGGGGTCAAATCCGAAAGTTGACACCGCGATTCGGGCTCGCGACGAGGTCCTCGGTTTCCTGAAGCAGGACTTGTCGTCGCATGAACCTTTCGAGAACACCCTCGAACAGCTCCAGGCGCTGGGAAGAAAGCTGTGAGAGCGTTTTCGTTCCCGCTGGAAAGAGTCCTGGCCGTCCGCCGGCTGCAGCTCGACATCGCCGAGGCTGGGCTAAGGGAAACCCTCGCCCGCAAGTCTTACCTGCAACAGCGTGGAAGAGCCCTCGAGCAACAGGCGCGGGAACTGATGGATGAGACCGCGCGGCTTCCCGTGACAACCGGTGCCGCCTTGCGGTCAACGGACGCTTACGTAGAACGATTGGGAAGGGAACGCCTCCATGCTTCCGCAACCGAGCGAAAGCTCGAGCAGGACCGCCACGGCCAGTTATCCGCCGTCGTAGAGGCGCGCCGCCAGGTTCGGCTCCTCGAAACGCTACGTTCGAAGAAACTACTGCGGTACGCTAAGGCAACCGCCCGTCTACAGGAATCCGAGGTAGCCGAACTCCATCTAGGGAAGTGGCTCCGGGTGCACCGGCGCGCCACCGAATAACCTGCGTCACGCGAAGACCTCCCAACCCGCAAAACAGAGCCGCGAACGCGAGTGAGCGGTCAACACCCTTGCGACAAGCGAGCGGCCCACTGCTCACGGAACCACCCGTGAACGGCGTGGGTCGGTGAAAAGACCGGGGACTATCTCAACCGCGGGGCGAGGGGACTGTACCCAGGGTTTTTTCACAGACCCGTCAGCAAGCGGTTGATGCGGGATCGGGCAACCGCTCCCTCACAGTCGCAGCTCTGGTCGATTGGAGCCGCGCGCGTCAACAAAACGCCCCGGTGCCCCACCCAACCGTGACAAAAAACTGCAGCGGCGACAAAATTTTGCTCAACCATGGGAAAGCAGGACCGATAAGCTGCCTTGTAACCCATAAACGGGTGGGGCCCAGCCCGCACCGGCCAGGAAGGGATTCCTGGCGAAACTCATACCAAGGAAGGACAACACCATGCCAGGTTTTTCAATTGTTACCAACGTAGCGTCGTTGATCGCTCAGGAGAAACTGAGCGTCACCAATGACCTGCAACTGCGAACCATCACGAGGTTGACGTCGGGATACCGTATCAACTCCTCGGCGGACGACGCGGCCGGGTTGGCCATTGCCAACCGCTTCCGGTCCGATATTTCGGTGTTGCAACAAGGCGTTCGAAACGCCGCGGACGGACTCAGCACCCTGCAAACCATCGACGGCGGCCTCAACAACATTTCGCTGCTGATTGACCGCGCCAGAACGCTGGCCACGCAGTCGGCGTCCGGTACGTTTACGGGCGACCGAGCCGTGCTGAACACCGAGTTCACATCGGTTCTCACCGAAATCGACCGCCAGGCCCAGTCGATCGGCCTCGATCCGAGCGGCTCATTCAACGCGCTGCTGTCGGTATTCATCGGCGGCGGGCGCACGAACAACAACATCTCGGAGACCACCAACGGATCGGTTCAGATCGACCTAAGTAATTCGTCCGTCAATAGCAATAAGCTGGGCCTGAAGGGTGTCCAAGCGCTGGGAGGCACTGAGGGGACCACCGACATCGGCAGTTCCTCGACCACCAGCGTGCAATCCATCGCCGCGGACACAACGAACACAGGCTCCGTACGTACCACCGGCTTTACGGAGTTTCACTTCGTCGGTCCCGGTTTTGCGGACACGGAACAGGCGCAGCTTTCCGTGAACCTGACGGGTGTTGTCGACACCACGACGCTCGCCAGCGCGATCAATTCCGCTATTGCCGGTTTCTCGGTCAGCTCCTCCTCTGGGCAGGCCTTCAAGGACGCCGGCATCACTGCTGTTGTCAATACGGATACGACCGGAAAGCAGCAGTTGGCCTTCACCTCCAGCAGCACGGCATTTCAAGTGCAGGCCGGCGACCGATTGGCCAATGCGCTGCTCGGCAACTTCAGTAGCGGCGCGACCGGCGAATCGCTCAACGTCACCCGCGCCGGCGCCGCGACGGGCGGCGTTGCAACGGCCGGTACCATCAAGGTCCGCATCGACGGCGGCGGATTAACTACACAGCAGACCCTCACCGTTACCGCTGCCGGCGGCGAAGATCAAACCGCTCTTACAGCCCTCCTAAATACGCAACTGGCAGCCAATACAACGCTGGTTTCGGCCGGCTACTCGGTTTCGTCCGACGGAACGAACCTCACCTTCACCAATGACGAGGGCGAGAGGTTCGACGTAATCGTCGCCGGGGACGTGGGCAACACGTTCGGGTTCGGTACGGCCGAGCTGGGCGGCGGCGTGCACGCTACGGCTACCGACGTCACCTACTCGACGATTACCGGCAGCGCGACTTTTGACAACACCGCTGCCGGAACCGCCACACTCTCGATCTACGTCGAGGGTTCCGAAAGCGCCAGCTCCGAGACCCTGGCGATCGTAATCGCCACGGATACAACCGATGTCGAACTGGTCGACCAGATCAATTCCCTGATCCAGGCGAACTCCTTGTTGAGCACCACCGACATACAGGCTACGCAGTCGGGCGGCACGATTACGATTGCGTCCTCCGCGGGCACGCTGTTCCGGATCTCGGTGGACGATCTCGCGACGCCTGCTCTGAAGTTCGGCGACAACGATACCGGTAGCGTTACCGCCGGCACCTTCGCCGAAGCAGTGGACAGCACGAACTTCATCAACTCCGGAGGAGCCCAGGCGACAGCCTCCACGGCGTTCACCAGGCTCAACTTCGGAGATGACGTTCAAAGCCTGGCCTTCAGCGCGAAGGACTCCGCCGGTGTGATCCAGAATCTCGTGGTGAACCTCAGTTTCAGTAACTCGTTCACGCTTGACCAGGCGGTAGACAGGATCAACAGTCAGTTGCAGGAATCGAACAACAGCACCCTGAAGCAGATCGTGGCTGTGAAAGAGAGAGTTGCCAGCGGTACCACCGAGAATGTCCGTTTCCTCAGTACCCTAGCGACTGGCTTCTCGGTGAGCATCGGTGACCTGGTCAACGACCACGGCGTTGATAACACGGTCTCGACCAGTCTACTGAAAGCTTCCACGCAGCTCGCGGGAGGCTCGGTCGCCGACATTTCTTCGAAAGAAAACGCGGAGACCGCGGTGACGCTGCTGGCGACCGCCGTGTCGAAACTGGCGGCGGTTCAAGCCGACGTCGGTAAGGGCCAGAACCAGTTGCAATTCGCGATTGGTCTGGCTACCACTCAGATCACCAACCTCTCGGCTGCCGAAAGTCGGATCCGAGACGCCGACCTAGCGGCCGAAGCGGCCAACTTGACTCGAGCCGCCATTCTGCAGCAGGCCGGCGTGGCGGCGCTGGCGCAAGCCAACTCCGCGCCACAAGCCGTTCTGGCACTGCTACGAGGATAGTTTCTCTCCCCTCT
This sequence comes from Bryobacterales bacterium, assembly GCA_965248205.1. Lineage (GTDB taxonomy): Bacteria > Acidobacteriota > Terriglobia > Bryobacterales > UBA6623. Next base: position 1,420,900 of record CBDFIS010000006.1, on the reverse strand, counting down.
CCTTGAATCTTCTCTACCCGCCCGGTCATCCCGGGCGGGCCTTTTTTTCGCGCTCAGCCGAGTCCCGCTAACCCACAACACCGTTCACTTAAACGGTGATGACCACGGAATCTTTGCCTCCATGGGAACCGTTTGTCATGTACGGGCGCGACATGTCGCGCCCTCTGGGCCGCTTGTTGTCACCTCCTCCGTCCCGACAAGCAGAGATCCAGAAGCCAACCCACCACCATCTCCACGCGCCTGACCGTTCTTCTATGGCAAAATAGGGAACGCTGTCAAGAGTGATCTTCATCACCCTTCACAACAGCGCCGCGGAGACAGACACGGCGTATGCGCTTCGTCGCCCCCTGACCGACCAACCTAGAGCAGAAGAAAATCCAACACGGGCTAGGCGTATCTGTCCTGACGTGAATCAGCGAACGGGTGTTCATCGATGAAACTTGGCTTCTTCATGATGCCGCTGCACCCCCCCGAGAGGCCGCGGACGGAGTGTTTCCAGGAAGACCTGGAGTTTGTCGTCCACGCCGACGAGCTTGGGTTTTCCGAGGGCTGGATAGGCCAGCACCACACCCTGGAATGGGAACCGATTCCTTCAAACGATGTCTTCATCGCCTATTGCTTGCCGCAAACCAAGAACATTCGTCTCGGCACGGGCGTCTCGATCATTCCCCAGCACCATCCGGTGAACGTTGCCGTGCGTCTCGCGTTTCTCGACCATCTCTCACGGGGCCGTTTCAACTGTGGCTTCGGTCAAGGCGGCTCCCCAACTGATTGGGGGCTGTTCGATCTGCCTGATCCCAAAACCCAAGGGCTGATGACGCTCGAAGGGATCGATATGATCCTCAAACTCTGGAAGACTGACCCGCCTTTCGACTTCCCAGGCAAGTTCTGGCACATCAAGGTCGAAAACCCAAACTATGAGTTGAAGATGGGGACGCTTCTCAAGCCCTACCAAAAGCCGCATCCGCCGATCGGGATGAGCGTGATCCGCGCCGAGTCGAGGGCGGCGCGCATGGCCGGGCAGCGAGGCTACATGCCGATTAGCACAAACTTAGCGCCCCGCAACATACTGCCGGTTCACTGGAAAACGTATTGCGAGGGCGCCGCGGAGAAAGGGCTCCCCGAGCCGGACCGCTCGATGTGGAGAGTCTCTCGCAGCATCTACATCGGCGAATCGAACGATGAGGCCTGGGATCACGTACTCAGCGGCACGTTCAAGACCTCGTTCGACTATTTGGTCGGAATTCTCACGGCGGCGAAATTCCTCTCCCTGGTGAAGGCTCACCCCGACATGCCCGACGAAGACGTCAATACTGACTACCTGCTGAAGAAGGTATGCATTATAGGGGACGTCAAGTCCTGCATCCGGCAACTGGAAGATGTCTGGGAAGCGACCGGGGGGTTCGGGACGCTGCTTATGGCTTCCAAGGACTGGGACGACCGGGCTAAGTGGCGCCGTTCGATGGACTGGCTGTCTAACAAGGTGTTGCCCGCGCTGCCTACTCTGAATGCGAAAGTAGTGTGAGTGCGTTTCCGCCGTAGTGCGCTTTTCTCGCGAGGAGCGTTGGTAGCGACCGCCGCTCTTGGCGGTCTTCGATTCGGTACCGGCCGGCAATCGTGCCGGCCGGGCGCGTGCGTGCCGTGCTGGCATCCTTGTCGGGATGCCGCGCCCGTCCATGACAAACGCCGCAATGCAGGGGAGATAACAACGTGATTACGAAGACAAGCGAAGAGCTTCACCGGATACACCAAGATGTCCTCAAGGCTGTGGGGACGCCGGACGATATCGCCACAGTTGTCGCCGACATACTCGTCGGCGCGCATCTTGCCGGCCATGACTCGCACGGCATTCAGCACCTGTCACACTACGCGCAAGAAGCGGAGAAGGGCGATATCGTTCCCGCGGCTCGTCCGGAGATCGTCTCGGAGAAAGGAAGCCTCGTATTCGTGCGCGGCAACTGGGGCTGGGGACACTTCACGGCTCACTTTCTGACGGATGTCGCCATCAAAAAGGCGAAGGAACTCGGAGTCGTGCTGGCCGCCGCCGTCGAAACAAACCACATCGGGAGGCTTGGCCACTATGCGGAAATGGCCGCCGCGGAGGACGTGGTCTTGATGGTCTTCAACGGCGGCTTCTCAGCAAAATTCCCAACCGCGGCTCCCCACGGAGGACGCAAGGCAGTTCTCGCTCCCAACCCGATCGCCATGGGTTTCCCGACTTCGGAGGGACCACCCGTAGTGCTCGACTTCGCCACCACCCGAGTCGCGGGCGGCAAAATCATGCTGGCCGCCGCCAAGGGCGTCGATGCGCCACCGGGATGCATCATCGACAAGGACGGCAACCCCACCACGGATCCGAACGTGTGGCCCAAGGGCGGAGGATCACTTCTGCCCTTCGGCGAGCATAAAGGGTTCGGCATCATGGTGGCCCTCGAAATCCTCAGCCGCATCCTCGTCGGCTCCGAGAACTATGCCGAAACCGAGCACGGCGGCCCGCACATGAAAACCACTGGCTTGACGATGGTTGCCATCGACAGCGGCGTGTTTTCGTCAAAAGACGAATTCGCGACCCGGACTTCCGATTTGGTACAGCGTATCCAAGCCGTTCCCCCCGCCGCCGGGGTAGATCAGGTGATGGCCCCCGGTGACTTCGAACATCGTGAGCGCACACGCCGTTTGAAAGAAGGCATTCAAATCCCTGAATCGACTTGGGAGGATGTAGTAACGGCAGCCGGCGCACTCGGCGTGAAGGCCTGATCCTGCGGTCAAGGTTTGGCCGATCGAGGGTTGGGCTGGGGCCGCAATGCCATGCCAACGGCCGCCCTACGCAGGTAAGAGAACTGACCATGCCTACGGATCGGATTGACGGTTGGAAGTCTCTGCTGAAACGACACTTGGTACCTGAAGCAAAAGGGAGTCCGATCGAGCGTGATCTGTTGGAGAACTATCATTTTTGGACACAGAAACATATTCTGGTTGAGGTCGTTACGAAAGGTCCAAAAGGAGGGCGGCGGTATTACAGATTCGGTGGTCCAGTCGCCCACGCTACAGTAACCTTCGACAGGCAGACCGTTGATGTGATGTGATGTGATGTACTCCGCCGCCACCAGGCCCGCTCGAACATTCCGATTAGATCGTGTGAACAAGATGAGTTTCCACTACTTCGATCCTGAGACCTGAAGGTGAGGGAAACTCAGGGAAGCCCCGTAGCGTGGATCTAGGCGGGCGGGCACATTTTCCCCTTTCGCCCCATCGGTTCGTCGCCCGCCAGATCCGCGGCTTTTCATTCGTCGGGAAAAACGGGACAGACGAAAAACGAACGAAAAACGGACAGCCTAACGAAAAACCGGACAGCCTCGGGAAACAGGGAAACACGGGACAGCCTCAATTTTAGAAGGCCCCTGCTGGCTGAGCTCGCAACTCATTGCTAATATGAGCACTTAGCCTTTTCGTTCACACATCAGAGCATCCACGTCCGGCTCGGCGAATCGCTAATCTAACATCTTCTACAAAAAGGACTTGAAACGCTTTTCGGTTGTTGGGAAACGAGCCATGATTGAGGCTGTCCCGACGCTTCTCCTGGGAACGTTATCATAGATGCCGTGGGTCTGGAGAGTACACAGGCGAGCTTGAGGGATCTCTCAGCGCAACTCAAGGACGAGGAGATACTCTTGCGTCTGCGCGACTCCGAAGACAATTTCGTCGAGCGCAAAACCGCCAGCGACAAGAGAGGATGGTTGCGGACAGCGGTTGCCTTCGCTAATTCAGTCCCCATCGGTTATCCGGCTGTTCTTTTCGTCGGTGTCACGGACAACGGGACAGTCGAGGGCAAAGCAGATACAAATTGGGAAACTCTGCAAAAAACCTTCTCCGAAGCTATCAAGTCCGCCTATCCTCCGATCTTCTACTTTCCTAGGGTTCTCAGCGACAGCGGCAAGAAGTTCCTAGCAGTCATTATTCCGGGCAGTCCCAATAGACCCCACTTCGCGGGTCAGTCATATGTCAGGGTTGGCCCTGAGACAAAGAAAGCTTCGGAGGCGCAGTTTGAGTTTTTGGTAGCTCAGAGGCAGTCCAAGGCGTATGCGATCTCACAATGGGTCAACAAGACGATCGTGCTGGAGCACCGGCAGGGCTTTGGTCACAGCATTGAAGTCGGTACTTCGTCAGCTACTTTATTGGAGTGCACTGCTGTCCGGTTAAAAGTCGAATAGAATCAATTGGTTGGGGTCATAGGGGGATTCGTTTGGGGAGTCGGATGGCTGGAGTGCCTGTAAAAGGGGCATTTTTTCGAATTGCGTAACGCTGAGAATCTGTAGAATCTGGTAAAGACTCGCTTCCAGCCCGAGGCGTTTCCGGACGATGGCGATGAGCACGTAAATCGAGACAGCGATCCAGATCTGCGTCTTGACGGCGTTCTCGCTGGTGCCGTAAAACGAGTTGATTCGCAGATGTTGCTTGATCCACTTGAAGAACAACTCAATCTGCCAACGCGACTTGTAGATGTGGGCGATGGTCAGCGCCGGGAGCGCGAAGTTGTTGGTCAGAAACTTCAGCCGCTTGTTCGTCCGGGCGTCGAAGTAACTGACCCTCCGCAACGGGTCGGGATAGGCTTGGGCCGATTCGATGGCAGCCAGTATGACGGTCTGATCCGAGCGCAAGCCCGTGGATTTGTCGACGGGATGCGAGTAGCGCCGTTGGAGCAAGATGTTCTTCTTGGTTCGCACGACGAAGAACGACGAGCAGAGAGTGAACACGAAGAGGCGTTCGAAATCGACGTAGGCCCGATCCATGACGTAGAACGCGCCGGCCTCCGGGCCGATCTCGTCGAGGATGTTGATGTCGTGCACTTTGCCTCCAGTAATGCGGATGAACGTGGGAATATTGCCGTGCAGATCCAGCAGCGTGTGCATCTTCACGGCGGCTTTTTGCTTGCGGAATCTCGCCCACGGAAACAGCGACAGGCAGAGGTCGATTGTTGTCGAGTCGAGAGCGTACAGAGTCTGGTCCAAGTCCACACCGATCGGGTCGTGGGCATATAACGGCCGTGCCATGCCAATCAAGACCTGCGCGAAGTCCGCGTAGATCCGCCAGTCGCGCGACTCGTTCGCGTCGGCCAGTGTCGAGCGCGCTACCCTGCCGCGGAATCCCATGTGGTAGAGTTTGCCGTGCATCGAACGCAGGCACGTCTCGATGTCGCGGAGGCTTGCCCGATAGGTCAGCTGGGCGAATGCCATCGCAAGAAACTGATCCCAGCAGGAGAAACTTTTCAGATAGGAATCGCCGCGGTAGCGCGATACACATTTCTGAAACTCTTTGCTCGGTAGGTGCTCGATCAGTTGGGAGAAAACCGTACGGCCAAGGTTCATCCCTCATTGTGCCGCGTCCGGATGCTCCGTTCAGGCGACCATTTGCGGCCTCGGGATTTCAAATCGTTCCCGGGCAAAACAGGCCATAAGACATTGAACGGTCGAGACTTACCGTCCGATGGCGCGACTTTCCCCGGACAGCACTGATCCCGCATTTCCAATTTGATTTCGGCATCCCGACCTTGCAGCGGCCTTCAGCGTCTTTATTTATAGGGGTTCAAGCCCTGTCAGGACGCACGGAGGCCAACACCCAATGGGTGAAAAAGAAAACAAGCCGTTTCAGCTCACCTTCAACGGATTTCTCAAAGTCGATTTCCAAGGATCGCGCGTCACCTCGGATGGTGGCCTGATTCTCATTCGGGAACTGGACGAGCGGCTCGGACTGGGCAAGCTGATCGACGAGCATCTGACGGATTCGCGGCAAGGCACAAACAAGAAGTTCCCACTGGCCGACCTGGTGCGGCAATCGGTCTACAGCCGCCTCGCCGGCTACGAGGATCTCAACGATGCTGCCCGTGTCTCGGCTGACCCGACTTTTCGTCTGATCGGCTCGAAGAAGAACTGGGATCGCGGCGGGGCGCTTACGTCGCGTCTACAAAGCTTTGAGGCAGAGCTGCTGGCCAGTGAAGAGAACCTGCTTGGGCTGATGGCGGTGAACCGCGAGTTGGTCGCTCAAGCCCAAGCGCAGGACGAGTCCGAGCGTGTCGTGCTCGATATGGACTCCACGGAAAGCCCGGTCCACGGTCAGCAGGAAGGCAGCGCTTACAACGGCCATTTCGAGTCCACCTGCTACCACCCGCTGTTGCTGTTCAACCAGCACGGTGATTGTCTGGCGGCGAAGCTGCGAGCGGGTAACGTGTCCAGCGCCGAGGACTGGGACGAACTGCTGCTGCCCGAGATCGAGCGCCAACAGGGAGAAGGCAAGCAAGTGACGTTCCGCGCCGACGCCGCCTTCGCCAAGCCGGAGATCTACGAGGCGTTGGAGGATCGCGGAGTGGACTACGTCATTCGCATCCCAGCAAACAAGAACCTGGAGTTGGAGATCGAAGAGATTCTGTTCCGTCCGCCGGGCAGGCCGAGCCTGAAGCCACTAGTGCGCTACAAGAGCTTCCGCTATCAGGCCGCGAGTTGGTCGAAGCCTCGGCGGGTTGTGGCCAAGGTTGAGCACCACCAAGGCGAGTTGTTTCCTCGCGTCGGGTTCATCGTCACGAGCATGAGCTTGCCCAGTCGGTCGCTGGTGCGCTTCTACAACAAGCGCGGCACGGCCGAGCAATGGATCAAGGAAGGCAAGCAGGCAACCCACTGGACACGGCTGTCCTGTCATCGTTTCCGGGCAAACGAGGTGCGTTTGCAGTTGAGCGTGTTGGCCTACAACCTGGGGAACCTGTGGCGGCGGCTGGGGCTGGCGCAGAGGATCAAGAACTGGTCGCTGACGAGCTTGCAGCATCGGTTGATGAAAACCGGAGGGCGGCTGGTCAAGCATGCCCGCTATTACTGGCTGCTGTTGGCCGAGGGGCATCTCAACCGCAAGCTGTTCGCTGAGATGCTGGGGCGGATCTGGGCGCTGCCTGTGCCAGGCGGGTAACGGGCGACGGCTGCGACGGAGAAGAGACGCTGGGTTGCTGAAGAGGGAACTACTCGGAGCCGTGTCGGCGAAAAGCCCTCCAGCGAGCTGGAACGCGGCGATCGAGCGGCATTCAGCGACCCAAACGGGAGCGAACGGAGCATCGATCGTGAGAGGAAGACGAAGACCTTGCACCCGAGCCGCGGATCGGAGTATCCTGACCATCGCGGGATGGCCAAAACGGAAATTCCAGCTGATTGGAGTGTAATGCCTTCCATGTCACATATGCTTCCTCATCCAACTTAAAACAAAAGACATCAGTCCCACTTAGAAGAGTCGAAGTGTCATTCGATCACGAGCACGACTGTTTGAAACTGGAGATTCGGAAAGAGTTGTAGTGTGAGCGTACACGCCAGGAGCGAAATCCCCCCAACCTGCATCAGCGCTCTCTACCTCCGAGCCCGTAGCGTGGACCAAGCCGGGCGGACATTCTCCCCTTTCGCGCTATCGGTTCATCGCCCGCCAGATCCCCGGTCTTGTCGAGACTACTCTCGACGCTTGGGGCAGTTCTACTGCGCGGGTGCTGCGCCACAACGCGGCGCGGGTCAGCCTCCCACGTCATCGCTCTCCCGCAGACAGAAGCGGAGCCGCGGACGGAGGTCCGCAGTCAAGCTCGCGAATGACCCCGTTGATCCAACAACCCCTTTTTCTGGTCACGAGGCCTCGACCGCACCCTTTCAAGGCACAGCTCCGTGTGATCTCTACCCCCTGACCGCGGATTTCCATCCGCGGCTCCGCTCCAGGATTACAGGCCGCTCGCCGCTTATTCTTGCCAACAGTTTGGGCTCACGTAGCGCTCCATCGGTTCGCCTTGCTCCCACGTGTACTTCACCGCATGGTCCAAACGATGCGGGTTCCAGAGGGAGGTCGTGCTGCCATGCCGCGACGCACGACTGCCGTTTGCCAAGCAAACCCAATCCAGCCTAGATTCGTGCTACGGCGGGATCAACTCTCTGATGTGTGCAATAAATCACTCCACGGATTCAGGCTGGCTTGAGTCAAGAGATACATAGTTCTGCTAGACAGCCCGCGAACGGAAAAAGCTCGCGGCCGTTGGAGTCTAGGGATAGAGGCTTCTATCCGAGATCCACGCATCTATCTACAGGGAGACCACCATGCGACGTCAGCACTTTTTCCTATCTCTCACCACGATCGTTGCCGCGATAGCGGCCCTTTCGTTCTTCGGGGTCCGACAGCAGCAGCTGACTCCGGGGGCCTACGCCAAAGGCCTTGAGCCTACGCCGGGTTCTCTCGTGAGCCTTGATCCGGAAGGGCAACCTGGCGGACTATGCCCGCTGAAGCACACGGACGTTAAGGCTGATAAAGGCTGATATCAGCGGTCCGCTCGCCCGGGTTACGGTCAAGCAGCAGTTCGAGAACCCATTCGAAGACAAGATCGAAGCTGTTTACACGTTCCCTCTGCCGCAGAACGCGGCTGTGGATGATCTGACGATGCTCGTCGGCGATCGCACGATTCGCGGCCAGATCAAAAAGCGCGAAGATGCACGGGCGATCTATGACGCCGCGCGTGCGGCGGGTCACGTCGCGGCCCTGCTCGATCAGGAAAGACCCAATATCTTTACGCAATCGGTCGCCAACATCATGCCCGGCGAAAAGGTCACAGTGACAATCAGCTACGTCGAGACACTCAAGTACGATGAAGGTTCCTACGCGTTCGTGTTTCCCACGGTAGTTGGGCCGCGCTACATTCCAGGCGCCCCGACAGGGCAGCAAAGCACTGGGTGGTCGCCCGACACCGATCAGGTTCCTGACGCCTCGCGCATCACTCCTCCCGTAACGCCGAAAGGCACCCGAGCCGGCCACGATATCTCGATCGAAGTGTCGCTCGACGCCGGAGTTCCGATTCAAGAACTAAAAGCAAAAACCCACGAAATTCTACTCGAGCGGCCCGGTCTCAGCCAGGCCGTTGTGCGCCTGAAAGAGAAGGCCGTCATTCCCAACAAGGATTTCATCCTTAACTATCAGGTCGCCGGTAGCCAGATCCAGGACGCGGTACTGACCCATAAGGGCGACAAGGGGGGCTTCTTTGCCATGATTCTTCAGCCTCCCGAGCGAGTCACGGTGGAGGACGTGACACCCAAGGAGCTTGTGTTCGTGCTCGACACATCGGGATCGATGAGTGGCTTTCCGATCGAAAAAGCCAAAGAGACGATGAAGCTCGCGCTCGACGGACTCTATCCTCGCGACACCTTCAACCTGATCACGTTCGCGGGTAATACACGTGTTCTGTTCCCGCAGCCGGTACGGGCGACGAGCGAGAATCTACAGCTCGCGCAGCAATTCCTAGCCTCGCGCCAAGGCGGTGGAGGAACCGAGATGATGAAGGCGATTCGTACGGCGCTCGCTCCGTCCGACTCGCAGGAACATGTCCGCATCGGGTGCTTCATGACCGACGGCTACGTCGGCAACGATATGGCCATCGCCGACGAAATCCAGAAACACCCCAATGCGCGCGTCTTTTCCTTCGGTATCGGCAACTCAGTGAATCGGTTCCTGCTCGACAAGATGGCCGAGTACGGACGAGGAGAAGCTGAGTATGTGACTCTCCAGGACGACGGGTCGGCGGCGGCGCGGCGTTTCCACGAGCGAGTGCGCAACCCGCTGCTGACCGACATTTCGATCGACTGGGGCAACCTGCCTGTTACCGACACATATCCAAAACGGTCTCCGGACCTATTCAGCGCCAAGCCCGTAATTCTTACTGGTCGTTACACCAGCGCGGCACGCGGAGAGCTAAAGCTGCTCGGAAAGATGTCGGGCCGTGACTTTGAGCGAACAATCCCTGTCGAATTCCCCGGCTCCGCGCCGGACCACGATGTGCTTGCCAAGCTGTGGGCGCGAACGCGAATAGCTGATGTGATGAGTCAGGATTGGAGCGGCGTGCAGAGCGGCACGACCAAGCCGGAAGTAGAGGCTGAGGTCACTCGGCTGGGACTAGAATACCGTCTGATGACGCAGTTCACCTCCTTCGTCGCCGTGGAGGAGATGATGATCACCGACGGCGGCCAGCCACGGCTGATTCATGTCCCGGTCGAAATGCCTCAGGGCGTCAGCTACGAAGGTGTATTCGGCGATCGAATCGCCTCGGAAGGTTTCAGCCTTGGGTTGAAACAGAGCTTCCGCAGTCTTGGCAACAGCCTACGGGCGGCGAAGGACGCGCTGCTTTCTCATGCGCCTGTCGGACAGTCAGCGCCAACGACGGTGCTACGCGAAGCGCCTGCCGACCAGGCGGCTGCCGTGGCTCCGGGAGAAGAGCAAGAAGCGTCAAGGGAGGACGGGGCTACAACCGTTCCTCGCGACCCCACGTATGCCGGGCTCCATTCCAAACTCGACCGGGCGCTTGTTTCCCTGTTCGCGCGCCACGAGCAAGGCAGACTGAAGTTGACACCCGCCGAGGAGAGATTTGCCCAAGACGGCAAAGTCGAGATTCAGATCTGGCTCGGGGACGCTACACCCGAAGTAGCCGAGCAGCTCGGGAAGCTCGGATTCGTGCGATTGGCCGAGCCGAAAGTCGCGAAGATCCTGATAGGGAGGATAGCTATCGACAAGCTGGCCGCGCTCGCCGAGATCGAAGGCGTTCGCTACGTCACGCCGTTCATTCAATAGGCGCCAGAGCACGGCGGTCGGTCGCGGTGAGCCGCGTTCACGCTGCGTGAACGCGTGTGATAACGCCGTTCATTCAGTGGGGTGCCGAAGTATTGCGGGGATCCCCGGTACGACGTAGGGGCACGGCATGCCGTGCCCTCAGCACCGTGGCGCACGCATTCTTGCGTGCCGCGTCGGCTTTCGAGCCGACACTCCTGGTCGCCTCTATGCCCATGTGCCCGCTACGCCCGCAGCGAAAGTCCGCCGTCAACGGCGATAACCTGGCCGGTGACGAAATCAGAGGTGAGCAGGTTGACGACTGCTTCCGCGATCTCTTCGCCGCGCCCTGGCCGGCGCATGGGCGTCACGGACACTAGGTGCTCGATGTCAGCAGGCATCTCGGAGCCGAAGTGAATCACTCCCGGCGCGACGCTGTTGACCGCAATTTCAGGCGCTAGCGCTTTGGCCAGCGCCCGCGTCATCATGATCACCCCAGCCTTCGAAGAGCAGTAGGGGACATGACGCCTCCAGGCGCGGAAGCCGCCTAGCGAACTCAAATTGACGATCCTTCCTCCTCCGTGCTTGAGCATGAGTCGTGCGCCGGACTGGCAGCAGAAGAACGTGCCCTTGAGGTTCACTTCCTGGATCCAGTCCCAATCATCTTCGGTGACCTCCAGGACCTTCATTTCGCGGTACCGCCCGGCATTATTGACCAGGCAATCAAGCCTGCCGTACTCCGCCTCGACTTCTTCAAACAGCCGCCCGATTTCACTAACTATGGTTAAGTCCGCTTGGAACGTCTTCCCTCCACACTCGGCCGCGGTTTCTGCGGCCTGTTGTTTCGACTGGCCGAAGTGAATAGCCACCTGAGCTCCCTCTTCCGCCAGTCGCAGAGCGATGCACCGTCCGATCCGTCTCGTTCCGCCGGTCACCAACGCAACTTTTCCCTCGAGCCTTTGATTCGAGGCACCCATGGTTCAGCAGCACTCCTCGATAGAGACTAGCAGGACCCGACTCGGGAGGTTGTGGGGCATGTCGCGATCCCATCAATGAAAAGCGAGCCGCGGTTGAGCTAGCGGCAAACACCGACCGGGGGAGTTCGTGGCGAGTCTGCTGAAAGGCTCCGCGGGCGGGTCAAACTCGACGCCGCAGCAACAGCTCCAAGCGATGTGGTTTGAGATACACCTGACTTTTCAGGGGCTCGACCGCGTAGAGCTCCGAGTACTCGTGAATCGCCGCCAAAGGGAGGGCCAGTGGCGTCACGCCATGGCGGTACTCGTCGACTAGCTCAACCAACCGACTCCGCGAACCCTGATCGAGGTGTCGCCGAAGCTGCCCAATCACGTGTCGCAACACGTTGGCGTGTTTCGCCTTGGTGGTTTGGACCCCCATGGTACGCATGAACAGCGCTTCGTAGCTCTCCCGAAAATCCTTCCTGGTTAGTTCTCGGATGCGTGCGACTAAGCGGTCCAGACCGCGACGACCCCGGGTTGAGTGTGCCGTCAACAGCAGCTTGTGATCGTGGTGAAAGTCGATTGCCTCTCGAATTCTCCATCGCCGTCCGAACAAGCTCTGCAGCCGGCGGTGGGCGAACGCGCGTGCGATAAAGTTCTCCCGGCGGTCAGGGTGGTCGAGGCTGCTTTCTTCTTCGACCGGCAGGTTTCGAAGTTGCGCTGTCAAAGCTTGCGCGAAAATCCCTTGGCCGTTTCTCGCAGGCCTGTTCACATGATCGTGAACGGCAACGCCCTTTAGACCACAACTTGGCGACTTGCTCTTTAGTACGAAGCCGGACAATCGTTCCTTGCTTAGTTCTTTCACCTTCCGGCTCGCCCAAGCCCGCATGGGCTCGGTTAGATCCTTGCGGCTTTCTGACGTTACCAATTGGATCTCATGCTCCCATCGCCTGAGTTGAATCGTCTCCCGCGGTACACCGAGCCCCAGTTCCATCTCAGGGCACACCGGGACCCACTCGACGTAGGGCGCCAAGACATCAGCCAGGAACGGATCTCGCTTATGGCCGCCGTCGTGGCGAACTTGCTCTCCCAACAGACAAGAAGAGACGCCGATCCTAATCGGGCAATCCTCGGAGTCCGTATTCATGCTCGGACCTACTTCGCCAATGATTCCCTGCTTTTGGTGCTCTGCGCGGGCCATCTTCTATAGTCCCGCATTTCCAATTTGATTTCGGCATCCCGACCTTGCAGCGGCCTTCAGCGTCTTTATTTATAGGGGTTCAAGCCCTGTCAGGACGCACGGAGGCCAACACCCAATGGGTGAAAAAGAAAACAAGCCGTTTCAGCTCACCTTCAACGGATTTCTGAAAGTCGATTTCCAAGGATCGCGCGTCACCTCGGATGGTGGCCTGATTCTCATTCGGGAACTGGACGAGCGGCTCGGACTGGGCAAGCTGATCGACGAGCATCTGACGGATTCGCGGCAAGGCACAAACAAGAAGTTCCCACTGGCCGACCTGGTGCGGCAATCGGTCTACAGCCGCCTCGCCGGCTACGAGGATCTCAACGATGCTGCCCGTGTCTCGGCTGACCCGACTTTTCGTCTGATCGGCTCGAAGAAGAACTGGGATCGCGGCGGGGCGCTTACGTCGCGTCTACAAAGCTTTGAGGCAGAGCTGCTGGCCAGTGAAGAGAACCTGCTTGGGCTGATGGCGGTGAACCGCGAGTTGGTCGCTCAAGCCCAAGCGCAGGACGAGTCCGAGCGTGTCGTGCTCGATATGGACTCCACGGAAAGCCCGGTCCACGGTCAGCAGGAAGGCAGCGCTTACAACGGCCATTTCGAGTCCACCTGCTACCACCCGCTGTTGCTGTTCAACCAGCACGGTGATTGTCTGGCGGCGAAGCTGCGAGCGGGTAACGTGTCCAGCGCCGAGGACTGGGACGAACTGCTGCTGCCCGAGATCGAGCGCCAACAGGGAGAAGGCAAGCAAGTGACGTTCCGCGCCGACGCCGCCTTCGCCAAGCCGGAGATCTACGAGGCGTTGGAGGATCGCGGAGTGGACTACGTCATTCGCATCCCAGCAAACAAGAACCTGGAGTTGGAGATCGAAGAGATTCTGTTCCGTCCGCCGGGCAGGCCGAGCCTGAAGCCACTAGTGCGCTACAAGAGCTTCCGCTATCAGGCCGCGAGTTGGTCGAAGCCTCGGCGGGTTGTGGCCAAGGTTGAGCACCACCAAGGCGAGTTGTTTCCTCGCGTCGGGTTCATCGTCACGAGCATGAGCTTGCCCAGTCGGTCGCTGGTGCGCTTCTACAACAAGCGCGGCACGGCCGAGCAATGGATCAAGGAAGGCAAGCAGGCAACCCACTGGACACGGCTGTCCTGTCATCGTTTCCGGGCAAACGAGGTGCGTTTGCAGTTGAGCGTGTTGGCCTACAACCTGGGGAACCTGTGGCGGCGGCTGGGGCTGGCGCAGAGGATCAAGAACTGGTCGCTGACGAGCTTGCAGCATCGGTTGATGAAAACCGGAGGGCGGCTGGTCAAGCATGCCCGCTATTACTGGCTGCTGTTGGCCGAGGGGCATCTCAACCGCAAGCTGTTCGCTGAGATGCTGGGGCGGATCTGGGCGCTGCCTGTGCCAGGCGGGTAACGGGCGACGGCTGCGACGGAGAAGAGACGCTGGGTTGCTGAAGAGGGAACTACTCGGAGCCGTGTCGGCGAAAAGCCCTCCAGCGAGCTGGAACGCGGCGATCGAGCGGCATTCAGCGACCCAAACGGGAGCGAACGGAGCATCGATCGTGAGAGGAAGACGAAGACCTTGCACCCGAGCCGCGGATCGGAGTATCCTGACCATCGCGGGATGGCCAAAACGGAAATTCCAGTCAAACAGATTCAAGTACCACCATTTCGAGAAGTAGAAATCCGCCTGAGTGAGGTCCGCGTTGTAATACACCGTCGAAAAACTAACGATCGAGTAGCCCCACCGCTGTAGGAATTCCGTCAACCGGTTCTTCCGCAGCAATCGCCTCACCGGGCGCCAGTCAGCCTTGTCCTTCAAATCGGCGGCCACGAGGCTGTCTATGTATTCGGCGTTTAGAGTGGCCGTTACCGAGAGAGCGGTAAGAGAATAATTCGCCAGGCTGCCCTGGGCGACGTAAAACCCCTTCTCTTTGAGGCCTCGAAGAAAGTCGGAGTTGTCATATTCATAGAATTCCTTCAGAACGTCGCTGCGCCCGTACCCATCCAGAACGATAAAGTAAATGTCCGATAGTATGGATTTCTCGTCAGGCCGGACCCTTGGGATCAGAAGAAAGTTGATGCGCTAGTGAAAGATGAAAGGGCATGCTCCGGGAGAGCACAGCGCTTGATTGAAATAGCGGTTCCCCAAGGCAGATTCGGTTAGAGGCCTACCGCTCGGTGTCCAAGTCACCCATCGGTTATGATGGGCATTGCACTCCGCCGGCTGCCGCGGCGTTCCCACTCGGGCGTAGCTGGACGCCCATTGATCCGACTCTTACCTTAGGAGATCCCTTCCATGGCGTCAGCCGTATATGACAATCTCGCGGCCAAGGCGGCCGGCAATGCCGTCGATCTGATCAGCAAGATCTACGGTGTCGACAACTGGGGATTTGGTTATTTCCACATCAATAGAGATGGCAATCTGGCCGTTGCGCCTTCCAAAGACCGGGCGAATGCGATTGACCTACATGGGGTGGTTAGGGAGCTAATTCGTCGCAAGCAGTCGCCGCCTTTTCTGCTACGGTTTCCGCAAATCCTAGACGAGCGGATGGCTGCTTTGCACCAAGCGTTTAGGAAGGCCATCGACGAGTTTCACTACGAGGGTCGTCACCTCGCCGTCTACCCGGCCAAGGTCAACCAAAAGTCAGAGGTCGTCACGCGCCTTTTGGCGTCCGGGTATCGCTACGACTACGGGTTGGAAGTCGGTAGCAAGGCGGAACTGGCGGCCGCCCTCGCCATGCCGTTGGCCGACGGTGCTCTCATTGTCTGCAACGGACTCAAAGATGATCTATTCCTGCGTACAGCCATCCTAGCCGAGAAAGTCGGCAAACGAACCATCATCGTCGTGGAGGACATTGATGACATGTTGATGGCGCTCGAGCTAGGCACCAAGCTTGGCATCGAGCCACACGTGGGCATTCGCGTCAAGTTGTACTCGCGCGGAAGCGGCAAGTGGGAAGAATCGAGCGGGGAATTCGCCAAGTTCGGCATGAGCACTGTTGCCTTAGTCAATGCGTTGGAAGTGCTGCGGCAACGGGGCAAGACTTCTCTGCTGAAAATGCTGCATTTCCACATCGGCTCGCAGATCAACAACATTAAACGGGCCAAGCAGGCTTTCAAAGAGGCAGCACGGGTCTACGCGAAAGTTCGGGAAATGGGTTTCGATGTCGAATACCTCAACGTGGGTGGCGGCCTCGGAGTTGACTACGACGGCAGCAAGACGGCATCGGACTTCTCGATGAACTATTCCGTGCAGGAGTTCGCTAACGATGTCATCTACGTTGTCGGCGAGGTTTGCGACAACGAAGACGTCCCGGTTCCGATTATCGTCACTGAAAGCGGGCGCGCCATGGTCGCCTATCACTCCGCGCTGGTGACCGACGTCAAAAAGGTTATTGCTCCAGGCGGACCCGGCCGCTACTCGCTCCACCGCATGAAATCGCAAGCGGAGCCGGTTCTCGAGCTGATCGATCTCGCCCGCGACATCAACGCCAAGAACTTCCGCGAGTACTACCACGACGCGATCCAGCAGCGAGAAGATCTGAATTCCTTATTCGATCTCGGCTATTTGGAGCTGGAGGACAAAGCCAAGGGCGAGTGGCTCTTTTGGGAGATTTGCCGCCAGGCGGCCAAGCTTTCACGCTCGATGAAGCAGCGCCCCGAAGAGTTCGATGACCTCGACAAGCTCCTCGCCTCCAAATACGTTTGCAATTTCTCCGTCTTCCAGTCTCTGCCGGACTTTTGGGCGTTTGACCAGTTGTTTCCTATGATGCCGATTCATCGCCTCAACGAGGTTCCGACCGAGCGTGGCATCGTATGCGACGTGACCTGCGACTCCGACGGTTCCGTCGATCGATTCGTGGACGTGAAAAACGTCAAACAAGCACTGGAGCTACACAAAATCCGGCCGGGCCAGCCCTACTATTTGGCCTGTTTGCTTTTGGGCGCTTATCAGGAAACACTCGGCGACCTGCACAATCTGTTCGGCGTTGTCACCGAAGCTAACGTGATCGCCACCAGCGAGGGCAAGACCGCGATCGACGGTCTCACGCGCGGCGACTCGGTACGTGAAGTGATCGAGTACAGCGGCTTCGAGACCGACGAATTGAGAGGCTCGGTCGCCAAACAGTTGTCGCAACGGAAAGAGCTGGGGACTATCTCCGACGACGACGAGCACGAGGTGTTGGCCACCTATTCGCGAGTCCTGGACGACTACACATATTTGGAATAGACCAGCGGGCAGCTGGCTTTCGTTCGGCTTCATTCAAGCCGAGCTCCAGACTTGATCCGAGGATCCGGTCGGCTCGACCCAACCCCGGCGAATATCGATTCACGTAGCGTTATCATGAGGAGAAGTACATACTCCGCCAAAGCAATCCGGCGTTGGCTCAAGCGAGGCAAGTGGTGACGAATTTTGTAAGCCTACGGTCGGTCCTACTCGCGCTTCTAGTGGCGGTTATGGTACCCGAGGGCCTCCTGCTCGGGCAGGAGGAGTCTCCCGCCGTGGACCCGGCGGTCCTCGAGCATATCAACGCCGGCCTCCAAGCTAGACGCGAAAACCGCTTGGAAGACGAAGCTCGCGAATTCGAAGCCGTCGCGCGGCTTGCTCCTAATCTTGCTGAGGCCCATTTGAACCTCGGGCTGGCTCGGCACAGACAAGGGAAGCTTCTGGAAGCCGTCGAATCACTTGAAGCCGCCCTGCGGCTGAAACCCAATCTCAAGGGCGTTTCGAAATACTTGGGTATGGACAGCTTGCGAATCGGCCGCCTTCGCCAAGCTACTAAGCATCTCGAGGACGCACACGCATCGCAGCCTTCAGACACCATGGTCAGCTCGTCGCTAGGAGCTGCCTATGTCGAGGCGGGCCGGTATCGAGAAGCCATTCCGATACTTGAGGCGGCTCTGAAAGACAGCCCGGATGACCACGACGCGCTCTTCTATCTCGCCAAGGCCTATAGAGCCGTCTCGGATTCTTTCTCCGACGATCTTTTCCATCGCGCCCCCCACTCAGCCCGCGCTAGACAGGCGGCGGCGGAAAACTATGCCGCCATCGGACGCACGGAAGACGCGCTTCGGGAATACCAGCGAGCGGCGGAGCAAGACGCGGGGCTGGCCGGTATTCATGCGGCCATGGCAAAGCTGTACATCGAGGGCGGCAAACTCGCCGAAGCGGAGGCAGCTTATCAGGCGGAGCTGGGAATTCAGCCCGCGAGCAGTGCCGTCAACTTCGAATACGGCGGGCTTCTCACTAAGTTGGGCCGCGCTGAAGCCGCTGTGCCACACCTGGAGGCTGCGGTGCGATCCGATCCCAGCCTTGTTCCGGCTTACCACCAGGTCGGCTTGGGCTTGCTTGAAGCAGGCCGGCTTGCCGAAGCGGAAAAAGTGTTCCTTCGAACAACGCAGATTGACGTTCCGATTGAACTCCAGCTCTCCAGTCATGAGAAGCTAGTCCAGATCTACAAGAAGCTAGGTTCTAAACAAAAGGCCCGCGAACAGGCGAAGACACTGAAACAACTCCGGAAGCAGCTCGCATCACAAAAGTAGTCGCTCGCTCGCCAGCCGAGGGGTCCCCGAGGGCTGGTCTTGGGTGACGGTCGCGCAACTGACGCTCTCCCTCCGTCATGAGTGATCAGCTACAAAACCTCGAAGACGGTCCCACCTGGTTCCACATCCGCGACACCGAAGCGAAAACAATTCTCACGAAGACGTCGGGATTCATCGCGGCGGCCGGATTCACGCACTCCCTCACGCCGGCCCGCAACTGCACCTACGGATGCACGTATTGCTACGTCCCTACGCTGCACGTCTATGGCGGTCTGAAGAAGGAAGATTGGCGGCGTTGGGGCCAATTCACGACCATCAAGTCGAATGCCGCCCAGCTTCTCCGCCGGGAGGTTCGTCCCGAGCAGGTGATCTATTGTTCTCCCCTGGTCGACCCCTATCAGCCGTCCGAAGAAGCTGCGCCGATCATGCCCGGCATTCTCGAAGCCTTAATCGCAAAACCTCCCGCTGTGTTTGTGATTCAGACCCGAGGCCCGTTGGTTCTGCGCGACTTGAAGCAGCTCATCGAGTTGAACCGGCGAACGATTCTCCGCGTCAGCTTCTCCTTGACAACCGACCTCGAGGAGGTCCGCCGACTGTACGAGCCCCACTGTGAACCGCTAGGCGAAAGGCTGGCGGCGATTCGATCACTGCGCAAAGCCGGCGTCGCTGTTTATGCGACGCTGGCACCGCTACTTCCCTGTGACCCGGAAAGGCTGGCTACGATGGCCCTTGAAGCGACCGACCGCGATGTGATCGGCGACCCACTGCACGTGCGGTCGGCGAAGCCGCGCGGCGCTACTACCCGCGAGGCTGCCGTTCGGATCAGCTCGGCACACGGTTACGAAGAGTGGCACGCACCTTCGTTTCAGCACACCGTCGTCGAGCGGATCCGTGCGGTCGTCGACGGCGCAGGGCGCCGCTTCGCGACCGGCCCGGAGGGCTTTGCGTGGCTGTCGGAGCGCTAGCCCGCTTTTTTGTACGGTGTCCACCCTGCAGATTCTTCATCCTCCGGTTCCAATACCGCAACGCTGGCAGCGCCTTTAGATGGCGTTCGGCCCACGGGCGCACGGACCCCAGCGTCAGGCTCTCGCGGTGGCTCATGACCCTTGAGTGTCAAGAGGCGCAAACACGTGCTCAGGAAAGCCTTGATCTTTTTCAGCATCACCTGCCCCCACAGATTCACGGCCGTTGGCGCAATGAATTGCGCCCAGGCATCGACACGAGTGTCGACGCGGCAGACGTAGGCGTCTGCGCCACAACGACGGCCACCACGCCTCGAGGTCAAACCTTGGCGTGAGAGCCACGCAGGCCCTGCGCCACGACGTCAGACACCGAAACCCAAGGTCAAAGCTCCGAGCGTAACGCGACAACCGCCCTTGTGGCGCAGGTCCCCAGACCTGCCGTGTCGGTACTCCTACCGACACTTGTTTCCACGCTGCCTGCGCGCAAGGACCGGGTTGAGCCGGACAATCAGCCCCAGGCCCAGCACGACGTCCCGCGCAGCGTCACACCTTTACTTATTGCCCTCGATACCGCTGCTCCTTGAATGGATCGCCGTACATGTGATAGCCCACTTGTTCCCAGTAGCCCGCCCGGTCGCGGTCGATGAACTCCAGGCCCCGTAGCCACTTGGCGCTCTTCCAAGCGTAGAGGTGCGGGACGACTAAACGCAGGGGCGCCCCGTGCTCTGGCGTGAGCGGCTCGGGCGCGTGCCAATCGGCGAGCAGCACGTCGTCGCGCATCAGATCTTCCAAAGGAAGGTTGGCGGTGTAGCCGTTCTCCGCATGCAGCATCACAAAGCGTGCGTCGGGTTTGGGCCGGGCCCTCTCCGCGATCGCCGCAAAGGGAACGCCCTCCCACTCGTTGTCGAACTTGCTCCAGCTCGTGACGCAGTGGAAGTCGGCTTTGATGCGTTCGCGGGGCAAAGTTTTGAACTCATCCCAGTTCAACCGATAGGGCTGGTCAACTAGTCCACGAACCTCGAGATGCCAACTACTTGCGTCGAATTCGGGGACCGGCCCCTCGTGAAGTACCGGCCATTTGATGGTTAAATACTGTCCGGGAGGCAGGCGACCTTCCTGTCGCAGTGCTGCTTCCTGGCGCTTACGCTCATTCACGTGGGTGTGTTGCCGCTCGGGCTCGGCGCGGTTGGAGTCAGCGAATCAGAGAAAACCTGCCCGGGACTAAGATAGTAAGTCTATCATGGGCGATCCGCAAACCCTGTTCCGGCAAGGCATCGACCTTTTCAATCGCGGCGAGTTCTTCGATTGTCACGAGGTGCTCGAGGAAGTCTGGACGCCCACCAAACAGCCCGAGCGTTGGTTCTTGCAAAGCTTGATCCACTTTGCGGTGGGCTTTTACCACCATCAACGCGACAACAAGATCGGCGCCGTCCGCCAATTAGGCAAAGGTCTGCGAAAAATCCAAGGGTATCTTCCGGAATGGGGCGGCGTGCGGACAGACGCTATCGAGCAAGAGGCGCGCCGCTGCCTAGCCGTGATCGAAGCCGGAGGGCGAATCGATGTCTTTCCGCAGATCGAGCAGTTCGCGCCGTATGCGGGGGAGCCAAACTCGCGGGCTGAACCCAAGTAATGTGGCCGAAATGGTTAGTTTGGGCCGGCGGTCCCTTGCCCGCGGCTCCGGCTCGCCTTGCGGCGACAGTCCGTGAAAGGTAAAATTACCAACGTACACGTCCCAGGTAGTTGATTGGTTACGAGGAGAAATCATGAAGTCCGGAAAGGTTCCCGAATCACGCATACGATCGGTACTCACGGTGCTGAGTATCGTGCTGGTCATTTCGCTGGTCAATTGCCCGCAGCCTGAGCCGGAGAAGCCCAAGATGATGGCGGCTCCCGCGTGGCCCGAGCTCGCCGGCTACGAAAAGATGGCCCTTCCAGCCGACAACGCCATGACAGAGGCCAAGGTCGAGCTGGGCAAACAGCTTTACTACGACAAGCGGCTGAGCGGCGACGGCAATCGCTCTTGTTACGGTTGCCACCTTAAAGAAAATGGTTTGACCGACGGCAAGCCGGTGGCGATCGGAGCGTTCGACAAGACTCTGACGCGCTCGAGTCCGACCCTTTGGAACATCGGATACCACTCCGAGCTCTACTGGGACGGTCGCTCCGGCGCTCTCGAGAAGCAAGTACAGGGAGCCTGGAAAGGCGGCAACATGGGCGCCTCCGGCAAGGACGACGCCCCGAGCATGGAAGACATCTGCGCGAAGCTGAACGAGATTCCCGGCTATTCCCAACAGTTCCAAAACATCTTCGGCGGAAGTGCGACCCCCGACAACGTCGCCATGGCCGTAGCGTCGTTCATGCGTACGATCGTGGCTGTCGGTTCAGCCTGGGAGCGGTTCTCCAACGGGGAGAAGGCCGCTTTCAGTGAATCCGCGCAACGTGGTTGGGAGATCTTCGATGAGAAGGCCAAGTGCACCAACTGCCACGACGGCATCTTGTTGACCGATCTGCAATACCACAACGTTGGCGTCGGCATGGACGCCAAGAGCCCCGATATCGGCCGAGCCAAGGTCAGCGGCGACGAAAAGGACACCGGTGCGTTCAAGACCCCGACCCTGCTCGACATCAGCAAGTCAGGGCCCTACCTCCACGACGGCAGTGCGGAAACTCTGGAGGACGCTGTCGACCTGATGTTGAAGGGCGGCAACCCCAATAAGTGGCTCGACGAGAAGAACCTCGCCGACGCCAAAAAGGCTAACCTCAGCGACGACGAGAAAGCTGATCTACTGGCGTTCTTGCGATCGCTCGACGTGGACTACACAATCGAAAAGCCGACGCTGCCGGAGTAGGGGAGCGCGGCCACATTAACCTTAGTACAGCGCGATCGCGCGCCCCGGCCCGCCATGGCCGCCGCGGACTTTAGGTGCCGCGAACAGGAAGTACGACTTCTCGGGTAACGCGCCGACGTTCGTCAGGTACTCGACGCCGACCATTCCTTTGCTGCCCAGCGCCCAGTAGGTCATCAGGGCACGCTTAGGATCGACGCTGCCGAGCATGGGACCGTCGGTCGCGACGCAGCGAATCCCCTTTTCGGCGAGGTACATGATGGCATCAGGGCCCGGCGCCGGCCACCCTTCGCTCTTGCCGTTCAGCGGGTCCGCCATGCAGGCGTCCGCCTTATCGGCATCGCCGCAGTTGGCGTCGCTATGGCCACTATGGAAGATCACGATCTCGCCGGCCTTCAGGTCACCGTTCTGCTTTTCGTATTTCTTGACAGCAGCCACCGTAATCTCCGGTGACGCAGGCCAACTGTTACTTCCTGTACTCCCGACCAACCCCTTCACATCAATCACCCGCGCCCAGCCGGAGGTCTGCGAGACGGGAACCTTTTCTGTCGTGACGTCGCTCGTGCCGCGCGGGCCGTATTTTTCCTCATACTTGGCCAGCCACGCCTGCACTTCGGATGAGTAGCTGTTGTTGTCGAATCCCTCGGGCGGCAGAGCGTAGGCCGGAGGCACGAGGTGCGTACCGGAATGCCCGTCCATAGTATGAGTTTGGTTTTGCGCACCGGTGACCTGGTTGTACCCGATGTCAATCGGAAGGAATGGCTGCCGAAGGTTCCCTACACCTCGGCCCGGCGACGAAAGGGGTAGGCCCATGGCCATGCGAACGGAGAGGTCCACGGCATGCCTGTTGCGAACCGACTCGATGAGCTGCCGCGCGGGCCCGCCAACAATCGCAAAGGCTCGCGCTGAGGCGGTGGGGCTGTCAACCAACTTCGGCCCTAACATGCAGTAGAACGCGCCGGTGGGTGGCAGCTGGCCGTAACCGGTCCCGCTCTCGGTCCAAAGCATCCCGTGCTTTAAACCGGCGTAGTGGCTGGGTTCGGCCAGGTCCGGAATCGGCCCCATGCTAGGGCTGTCCGTGCCGGCTGCCATCGCGCCTCGACTACCTATATAGTCCATCGCCTCGGGTGCTGGGTCGGGCCAGGCCGGAGTCACGCCTTGGAGGGGATCGGCAACGAATCGCCGGCCGGCTGGAAAAGCCTTGAAATACTTGTCGCTATATCCGCTGTAGAAGAGAACGACATCCCCGAAACGGAGTGGCCGGTGCTTTTTCTCCCAGGCGAGGACATGTTTCTTCAACACCAGGCTGCTATGGCCGTTGGCGCCTTTGTCGCGTAGTTCACGAACATCAATGACACAGGCCTCGCCGGCGAACTGCCAAGCCGGAATCTGGTCCATGAACGCCAAGCCCAGCGGCCCTGCGTTCGGCAGCTTCAAGCCCGGGCGAGGGATGGAGTGAGGCGGGACATCGATCTGCGTCCCCGTGTTCGAGTCCATAGTCAAAACGTCGACGTTATAGGCGCTGAGGGGCCCGATACGCAAGTGGTGATTGAACTGATAAATGGGCATCGTCGGCCACGTGACCGGATACTCGGCCGCCACCAGCAACGAGAGGTCGATGACTTTCCCTGCGCTCTCGTGGGAATCGGCGCGCACAGAAGGCCAGCTCATGAAGAGAACAGCCGTCAAGCACAGAGTGATCACGAGCCACGGCAAGCCAATGGATCGACGGGCCGCTGACGCTCGGCCTGGGTTGTTTTCCGCATTGCCCCTTTCGCCCTCTAAGCGATGAATCACATTGCTACCGAACGGCCTTGTTTTCGTCATCATTGTTCTTTGGTTGCCTCGCTGGTGAAGTCTTGTTCGACCCGAGCCCACGTCGAACCGGCGCTAACGCACTACTAAGTGAGCCCGTCAAGCGCGGATGGGGCTACTCATTCGGCGATGGGTCAATAACGAGAGCTTGATGGATCTTCGGGCAGTATGTCAAGAAAGGGTCGTTCAAACCCACTGCTGTCCGGTTAAAAGTCGAATAGAATCAATTGGTTGGGGTCATAGGGGGATTCGTTTGGGGAGTCGGATGGCTGGAGTGCCTGTAAAAGGGGCATTTTTTCGAATTGCGTAACGCTGAGAATCTGTAGAATCTGGTAAAGACTCGCTTCCAGCCCGAGGCGTTTCCGGACGATGGCGATGAGCACGTAAATCGAGACAGCGATCCAGATCTGCGTCTTGACGGCGTTCTCGCTGGTGCCGTAAAACGAGTTGATTCGCAGATGTTGCTTGATCCACTTGAAGAACAACTCAATCTGCCAACGCGACTTGTAGATGTGGGCGATGGTCAGCGCCGGGAGCGCGAAGTTGTTGGTCAGAAACTTCAGCCGCTTGTTCGTCCGGGCGTCGAAGTAACTGACCCTCCGCAACGGGTCGGGATAGGCTTGGGCCGATTCGATGGCAGCCAGTATGACGGTCTGATCCGAGCGCAAGCCCGTGGATTTGTCGACGGGATGCGAGTAGCGCCGTTGGAGCAAGATGTTCTTCTTGGTTCGCACGACGAAGAACGACGAGCAGAGAGTGAACACGAAGAGGCGTTCGAAATCGACGTAGGCCCGATCCATGACGTAGAACGCGCCGGCCTCCGGGCCGATCTCGTCGAGGATGTTGATGTCGTGCACTTTGCCTCCAGTAATGCGGATGAACGTGGGAATATTGCCGTGCAGATCCAGCAGCGTGTGCATCTTCACGGCGGCTTTTTGCTTGCGGAATCTCGCCCACGGAAACAGCGACAGGCAGAGGTCGATTGTTGTCGAGTCGAGAGCGTACAGAGTCTGGTCCAAGTCCACACCGATCGGGTCGTGGGCATATAACGGCCGTGCCATGCCAATCAAGACCTGCGCGAAGTCCGCGTAGATCCGCCAGTCGCGCGACTCGTTCGCGTCGGCCAGTGTCGAGCGCGCTACCCTGCCGCGGAATCCCATGTGGTAGAGTTTGCCGTGCATCGAACGCAGGCACGTCTCGATGTCGCGGAGGCTTGCCCGATAGGTCAGCTGGGCGAATGCCATCGCAAGAAACTGATCCCAGCAGGAGAAACTTTTCAGATAGGAATCGCCGCGGTAGCGCGATACACATTTCTGAAACTCTTTGCTCGGTAGGTGCTCGATCAGTTGGGAGAAAACCGTACGGCCAAGGTTCATCCCTCATTGTGCCGCGTCCGGATGCTCCGTTCAGGCGACCATTTGCGGCCTCGGGATTTCAAATCGTTCCCGGGCAAAACAGGCCATAAGACATTGAACGGTCGAGACTTACCGTCCGATGGCGCGACTTTCCCCGGACAGCACTGGTTCAAACCCATTGAGGGGCAGGGAGGCGTTTATCCAGGAAGATCGAACTCCGCCGCCCGGTGAAAACTCCCGAGGATCTACCCAACCGCGACGCCTCCTAGCTCACCCACCCAGCAGCCGCCGTAAGTTGCCACCCAAGATCGCCGCCACTTCTTCCGCACCGAGCTTGAGCTGCTCAAAAACCGCGAGCTGTGTTTCGAGGACCGCCGCATTCCACCCCCGTGGGAAGAAGGATGAATCCGAGCCGAAGAGCAGACGATTCGCACCGTAAACCCCCAGTGCCTGCGCGAAGACGGTCTTGAGATCGAGTGGCGGAACCTGATACTTCGTCCAGGAGTTTGAGCTCGACGTGTCGAGATAGATGTTAGGTGCGAGATCCCCCAGCATCAAGACTTCCCGGAAGTAACCTGCGCCAAAGTGAGGAATAACAAAGTTCACGTTCGGGAACTCGAGCGCCACTCGGTGGAGATCGATTGGGTTCGAGTAGCTCATATCGAACTTCGACGGCAGCCCCAGCTTGTTCCGGACGCCGACGGTCAGTACGCCCATGTGAACGAAGACAGCGACACCCGAGCGTTCCGAAGCAAGCTCGTAGATCGGCTTGAGCCGGTCATCCTGAACAGAGAAGCGATGCATCGCCGGAAAGAGGCAAATGCCGCGCAACCCGAATTTGTCGAGCGCCCGTTCCGTCCGTTCCGCAGCTTCGGGCGCCAAAGGGTTGAGCATGAAATAGCCCCAGAGGCGATCGGGGAATGCTCGCACAGCGTCCGCAGCCGATTGCTCGTCGCCCGGGACGCTGGCCATCAACACGGTCTTTTCGATGCCGTGTCTATCAAGTTCTTCGACCCACCGCTGTGCCAGTTGGGCGTTGTCCTGGGGCGGCAGGTCCCACCCGAGTTGCTCGACCATGGTTTCAACGGACCGCTCCGACGGCAGGTCCTTTTTCTGCGAGGCCAAAGCCTCGAAAAAATTCCGTGAAAACAGATGCGCGTGCGCGTCGCAAACAGCGATGTCGCCCCAGGGGGTTTTCATATGGCTCTCTTCTTCACGTCACGCAACCGAATCGACGGCGAGCGGCCGAAGGGAATCTGTTGTCGAGATTGTTGAGCGCGGCGCCTCCCGCGTTTTCCTGCGCCCCTGCCGGGCTTTACCGGGTCTGCCATTCGACCCACGGTTGCGCCTTATGGCTCCACCGTAGGCTACCATCCTACGCCCCTCCGGGGCTGGACCAGCCTTAACTAACCGGTATTGAAGCTAAGCCGCCAGATTCACCCTCCTTTTCGGCCCTTCCATCCCGGCCCGCGGACGAACCGGCCGGGTGTCGCCCCAGTGTGATCGCCGTCCCTGATTACTTGCACACCGTTGACGAAAACATGTCGAACGCCGACAGAATACTGGTGGGGTTCCTGAAAAGTCGGGTGCCAGCCCCGGCTGGTCGCCCCCGGCGGCCGAGCGGGGCCTGGGGTGGGGCAAGAAATCGGCCGTGCCAACGGCCGATCTCCCTCTTTCTGGACGCTCGCCCCACGCCTCCTACCTTTCGCTAGGTGGCGTTTTCTTTTCGCTAGGACACGATTTTCGCACGGAAAATCGGGCCTCGAGGACACTTTTCAGCACCGCCGCAAAACCCGGTCACAGACTTTGTCGATTTTTTGTCCTCGTGATTTCAACGACTTACGCCCGCAGACCCCTCCTAACCCCCCACCCGGGCCGTATTCTGGTACGGGGCCCAGAAAGCGAAATTTCGAAGGAATGACCCTCGTATTTTTGCCACTTTCTGCCACCGGCATTTCTCCGAGCTCCTGGGAACGCTATTATGTCTCACAATTCAGAAGAATTAACCGACAGGCGGGACACCCGCATCGCCGCGCTGCTAGCCTGCCAAACCACTGCCACGTCACGAAAATCGCCCG
Organism: Bryobacterales bacterium; assembly: GCA_965248205.1. Lineage (GTDB taxonomy): Bacteria > Acidobacteriota > Terriglobia > Bryobacterales > UBA6623. Next base: position 1,393,514 of record CBDFIS010000006.1, on the reverse strand, counting down.
CTAGCTCAGCGTTCACACGCCTTTGCGGGCCGCTGCTAGACAAAGTCGTCTTACGGCTGGTCTTCGACCTCCGCACACAGCTGGTTTTCTTCGCCGATAGGCCGCTTGAGACGGCCCATCGGGGCCCGACATGGGTTGAGAGCGCGCCGCCAGTGACGTCGTGCCCACTGGCCATGAGAAAAGATCATCGCCCAACTGGGACACTGGACTACGCTCGCCATTTTGGAGGGGGGGGCCGCGAAGACCGGTATAAAAACGAAACAAACCCAATTTCGCACAAGCCAATTGCAATCAATGAGTTACGGTTTGTTCTGCGCGCCGAGGGCAGGATTAGCGAAGGGGGATATTCTGATTCATGGGCCAGAGTCAACAGCGGAATCGGTCATCCCCCAGGACACTTGGGCACACTCGCTCTTCTCAGACGAGCGAGGGCCGCGAAGACCGGTATCTTGCTCCGATAGTAGAAAAACGAAACAAACCCAATTTCGCACAAGCAACTTGTAATCAATGGCTTACAGGTATAATTGTCGCCCTTCGCGGATCAGCTCGCCGCGCCGGCTTTCGCGAAGACGTAGGGGCCTTCGGGGATCACGACCACGGATGCATCCGGGGTCAGGGTGTCAACCACATGATCGACCGCTCGCTGCGGGTCATCGAACGCCGGTCCCCAAAAGGACCGGCGGTCCTGGGGGGCCACGCCTGGCACGCAGAACGCGAGATTCGCTCTTTCGGCGACCAGAGCCAGCTTCTCGGCTTGCCATTGATCGACAACGACCGGGCTCTCGCCGAGTTCGTCCAGCAGGTTTTGGGGGTCCGGTGACCGACGAACCATGGCGCTGAATTCTGGGCTGCCGAGACCCTCGCGGCAGGCCGCCACGAGCAAGACCGTGCCGCCGGGCTTGACGACCTGGGAAGCCGCTGTCACTCCCTTGACCGCCTGGTAGAAAGTCAGGTCCAGCGGGTATCCGCCCGAGGTGGTGATGACAGCGTCGGCAGGCTCTTCGACTGAGGCCAAGGTCGATTGCCGGACGAAGGCGACTCCCGCGGCGTGAGCCTCAAGGGGCTGGCCGGCGAAGACGGCGGCGATTCCACGCGAGCGCGTCAGGGCGACGTCAACGATGAAATCGTGACCCGCCATGGAGGCAATCTCGATCAGTTCTCGATGCAACGGGTTGTCGGGGAAGGAGCCTTCGGTCGCTTCCGGGTTGCGCATGAAAAGGGGGCTGTGCAGCCGCTTGATGGTTCTCTCACCCGCAAGACCGATGGAAAGCAACTTGCGGCCGCCCGAAAATCCGGCCATGAGGTGAGGCTCGACGAAGCCCAAGGTAATGTGCAGATCGGCATCGAGCAACCGGCGGTCGATGTAAACCGGTGTGCCGGTTTGAGTCTCGCCCAGAAAGGAGTTTTCGTCGTCGGCGCGGGCGCGGTGCGACTCCACCCGGTAGCGCGCCAAGATGTCGTCACCGACAATTTCTGTCAACTCGTCATGTGTGGCTTCTCGATGGAGTCCCGTCGCGACGAGGATCAAGACCTGGGAGGATGCGATGCCCCCCTTCTCGAGAGCAGTCAAGACGTGAGGCAGGACAACGCGGTTAGGCGCGGGCCGCGTGATATCGCAGACGGCGATCGCGGCTGAGCGCTTCCCGCGGGCCAATTCCTCGAGCGCGGGCGAGCCAATCGGATTCTGAAGCGCAGCGGCTATCGCCCGATCCGGCGATTCGATCTCCGTGCCGAACCGCGACCGGAGTACCGTCGTTCGGAGGCTGTCGGGAAGCTCGACGTCAACTCCTGTCTTATCGAAATCGAGTTTGAGCTGCATTCTATGGTTTGGTCATTCCTAGGTCGGGCAGAGATGGCGCCGTCACAGGAAGAATGTGAGTGAGGTATACCGAATTGCGGCTTATCGGGGAGCTCCGACCTGGCTGTCCCAATTCCTATGCTAACAACCGCGACATCAGGCCGGAATCAACCGTCGCACCGGAAAGAAATGAAGCTGCGGTTCGGGACCTCCGGACAAGAGGGGCCTCGGGCCCAGGTACATGAAGGACAGCATGAGCAAGGCCTGCCTAAAGTAAAATAGGGAGTGACTTGCGTGCCTGGACGAGTTCTCGCTCTCGACCCTGGAAAGCGGCGCATAGGGCTGGCGATAAGCGACGAACTGGGGGTAACGGCTCAGGGCCTGCCGACGCTCATACGCAAGAACCGGAGCCACGACTTTGAAGCGCTACGGCGTACGATCGCCGAGAGGCAGGTCAAGCTGGTGGTCGTCGGCAACCCTCTGCACATGAGCGGAGAGTCGGGGTCACAATCTCAAGAAGCTACTCGATTTGCCCAGAGTCTGGCGAAGCACTGCGATATCAAAGTAGAACTCTGGGATGAACGGCTGACGACGCGGGAGGCGACTCACGTGCTGCGACAGAGCGGGATAGGAATCGAAAAGCGAAAAGCCGTGGTGGACCGGCTGTCGGCCACGCTGATTCTGCAGAGCTATCTAGACTACGTGGCCGGCGGCGGCGCCCCAGAACCCTCCCTGGAAATATGAGCAGGATCTCCGGCTGGGTGGTCCGTTACGCGCTGGTTCTGGCGCTGCTGGTCGCCGTCAGCCTGGCTTCGACGGTGTTGCTGCCACCTTATCAGGGCCACTCAGGAACCGTCGTCGTCGAAATCGAACCCCGCACCCCCAGCCGCGTTATCGCTCAACAGCTCGAGGTGAGCGGAGTCATCCCTTCCCGTTGGCACTTCATGGCTGTTCGACTTGTTCGGCCCAGGACGATTCTGATGGCCGGCGAATACGAGTTCGGCCGGCCGATGTCGGTTTGGGAAGTTTTCGATACGATTGCTCGCGGGCAGGTCCGCTACCATCCGGTGACGATTCCCGAGGGCCATACGCTCTGGGGGGTTGCCGACGTAGTCGCTCGGAGCGGGTTCGCCAGCCGCGAGGATTTTCTGAAAGAGACGGAACGCATCGACTATGTTCGAGATTTGTTGCCGGAGGCCGTCAACCTCGAGGGGTGCCTGTTTCCTGACACGTATCACGTCGCACGGCCCGTGACGGCGGAGAAGCTGGCCAGGATCATGGTCGGGCGTTTTCGCGAAGTTTTCACGAAGGTGCTCGCGGATAACGAGACGTCATTGAATGCCTACGAGATTCTGACGCTGGCATCGATGATCGAAAAGGAGACCGGGATCGGCCACGAGAGGCAACTAGTGTCCTCCGTCTTTCACAACCGCCTTCGCCGCGGGATGCTGTTGCAGTGCGACCCCACAGTCGTCTACGGCATGGTTGTAGAGAACCGCTACCGAGGCCGCCTGCTGATCGACGATCTTGAGGACACGCACCGCTACAACACGTATGTCTACCCGGGGCTGCCGCCCGGGCCGATCGCCAATCCGGGCCGCAAATCGCTGGAGGCGGCGATCAATCCGAAAAGTAGCGACTATATCTTCTTCGTGGCGCACGCGAGCGGCAACGGGGAGCACGTTTTTTCCGAGACATGGCGAGACCACGAGAGGGCGGTCGCGAACTACCGGCAGAGGCGTAACCCGTGAGCGCGACCCAGCAGAAGAGAGTCTCGATCAAATCCGTTGTTCTCGCCTACGTCGAGCAGCATAAGCCGGCCGTCATCGATGGGCAGCAGCTCGCGGCGCTGCGCCTCAGGGTGGCGAAGTCCGTGGGCACAGCCAGGCGTATCTCTCAGCAATACCTCATCGATGTTCTGTCCCAGACGGACGTTCCCATCGCTCGGTCTCTAGGCGGTCTGCCGGCCGACCTACGGGGCCGCGTGCATTTTCGTGACCCGGAAGCCGCGGCCTGCTCGTTGTTGGATCTCCAACAGGAATTCGAAGAAGCCCGGCGGCGGGGTGATAGCCAAAGGGCGGAGGATTGCCGTTCGGCTGTTCGGCAAGCGAAGGATCGCCTACGGCTGGTCTTGCGGCGATCAAATCTTTCGCCGAAAAAGAAAGAAGTAAAGCAGGAACTGCTGCGGTGGTTCTTAATATGGCTGGAGACCCCAGAGCTGTTCAGCCAGTGGTTGGAATTGCGCCGAAGCGCGAAGACGGAACGGTAGAATCGGGTGAAGCCTTGGAGACTGGCTCAGACCTACTGATATAATTAATTGATTGTTGCACCGTCTACTCGGAGGCCCTCCCTTTTCCCCCAGGCTCACATTCTTTGTCGCGGTCTTGGTGTGTGTCATCGCCAACTCGGCATGCTTGGTGCGCACCCGGGGTCGGGTGCAAGCACCGCTAGCGGTGCGTACCGCCACGCTGGAAGAATTGACCGAGAAAATCGAGCGTTTCGATTCGATTCAGTCCATGAAAGCCACCGTCACGCTGCAGCTGTCCGTTGTGACCGAAGACGAAGAGAAGGTTCAGGATTTCCGTGACGTTAAGGGATTTGTGCTCGTCCGCCGGCCGCGTTCCATTCGAGTTATCGCGCTGGTCCCCGTGGTTGCGACCACCGCTTTCGAAATGGCCTCCGACGGGAAGGAGTTCCAAGTTTACCTTGCAGCCAAGAACAGTTTTCTAGTGGGTGACAGCAGCGTGAAAGCAGGCTCGTCGCAACGGGCCGACAGGGTTCGTCCTCATCACATCCTCGAAGCCCTGTTGATCGACCCGCCGCAATCCGCGGAGTCAAAGAGGTTCTTGGCCAGCCGCACGGAAGGAAGCCGTGCCTATCAAATTGTCAGCCTGCTACGCGAAGTCAACGGCGGCGCACTGCGGCTTTCTCGGGAAATCTGGTTTGACCGCACCGGACTCGACATTGCTCGGCTCATCGTCTTCGACGACAGGGGCGAGCCTGCCACGATAGCGCGCTACGCCGACTGGTCAGAGCAGGACATGCTCCCCTTCCCTGCCCGGGTCTCGATTTCACGTCCACAGGACGGCTACGACCTACAAGTCCGCATCCTCAAGCCAGGTCTCAACGAGGAAGTCCCCGAAGATCGATTTCAGTTGAAACCACCTCCCGGCGTGCGCATCCAACGAGTTGGGGAAACACCCAGCCGGAAAGCCGTAGCTAGTTCCGCTCATGATTAATCAAATGGTGGTGCGGAACCTCCTGCACCGCCCGATTCGAACATCGTTGAGCATCCTCGCGATCGCGGTCGAGGTGACCATGATCCTGCTGATAGTAGGCTTGGCGGAAGGCTTGTTGGAAGACTCGCAGCGCCGGATCCGCGGGGTGGGAGCCGACATTCTGATCCGGCCCTCTACGAGCAGTGCGGCTATGACCTTGAGCACAGCCGATATTTCGGAGAAGTTGGTACCGAAGCTGGTCCAAGAGTTCCCGGAAATCGAGGTGGCAACCGGCACAACGGTCATGATGCAAGGCGACCTCCAGACAATCACCGGCGTTGAGTGGAATCGCTTCCTCCAAATGGCGGACGGTATTCATTATTTCGGTGGCGGGCCGATGGAAAAGCCCTATGACGCGATCGTCGATGAGGTGTACTCTCGCCACAAGAACGTCCGGGTCGGTGATACGATTCGGCTGCTCAATCACGACTTCCACGTGGCGGGAGTCGTTGAGAGCGGGAAGATGTCACGCATTTTCATCCCGCTCGGGACGATGCAGGATTTGATGGGATGGCGGGGCAAACTCAGTCAAGTGTATTTGAAACTGCGAGACCCGAAGCAAACCTACCCGGTGATCGAGAGGATCAAGCAGCTCTTACCGTCCTATCCCGTGTATGCCATGGAGGACTTGCTGACACAAGCGGCAGCCGACATCCGGGCGAGGACCGCGCAGTTCGTCAACATCATCATCGGGATTGCGGTCATCATCGGCTTCATCGTGGTCCTGCTTTCGATGTATACGGCGATCTTGGAGCGCACCCGCGAAATCGGCATCCTCAAATCGCTGGGTGCTTCGAAATCCTACATAATGAGCCTGGTCGTCCGAGAGGTGCTCGTCGTTTGTTCGGTGGGCATCCTGGCTGGCTTCGGCCTAGGCATGCTGGGGGAATGGGTGGTGGAAACCCAGTACCCCCTCGTATCCATCGCTATCCAACCGCGCTGGCTGGTTGGAGGAGCGATCATCGCGGCGGTCGGTTCGCTGTTAGGCGCCTTTTATCCGGCGACAAAGGCAGCCCGCCAAGATCCCATCTCGGCTCTAGCCTACGACTAAGCAGTGACGTGAGTGCAGACCCCATTATCGAAGTCAACGGACTGACCAAGGTCTTCCACCTGGGCGGGGTGGACGTACCCGCACTGCGTGGCGTCAGTCTTCAGGTTTACCCTGGAGAGTTCCTGGCGATTCTAGGACCTTCGGGGTCAGGCAAGTCCACGCTGTTTCACGTGATCGGAGGGTTGACACCACCGACCCAGGGTGAGGTAAAAGTGGCCGGCAGTGACTTAACGGCCATGACGGACGCCGATCGGACGAAATTGCGCAAGGAGGCAGTGGGATTTGTCTTCCAGCGGTTTAATCTGCTGCCCACCTTGACAGCCGAGGAAAACATCGCCATCGCGCAGCACATAGCCGGCCGCGACCAAAAAGGCCAAGCTTTTCAGGAAACGGTCCGCATACTGGGCATCGAGCATCGCTTGCACCACAAACCCTACGCCCTCTCCGGAGGGGAACAGCAGCGCGTCGCCATCGCACGCGCCATCGTGAACAGCCCGAAGATACTTCTGGCGGACGAGCCCACCGGCAACTTGGATACAGCAAACTCAGAGACGGTTCTCTCTACCCTCAAGGAATTGAACCAACGACTGGGTCAGACTATTCTGATGATCACTCACAACCCCGAAGCAGCCGCCGCCTGCGCCAGCCGTACGATCCACATGCGCGACGGGCGAATCACGGATGAATGACACGGCTAGCGACGGGCAGCGATCCGTTTACAACGTACATTTCCCGGCTGGGCAGGTGTCGAAGGTAGCGGTGGGATGGGATCCAGGGGGAACAACGAAAGCGAACGCGTCAGCTAAAAATCACTGTCAGGTTCTACGAACGCCTTCAGGCGACGGCTGCGGCTAGGGTGCCGCAGCTTGCGAAGCGCCTTGGCCTCGATTTGGCGGATCCTCTCGCGGGTGACAGCAAAGCGCTGCCCCACTTCTTCGAGCGTATGCTCGCTGCCGTCCTCCAGCCCGAAGCGCATCTTGATGACTTTTTCTTCTCGCGGGCTGAGAGACTTGAGCACCTGCGACGTCTGGGCGCGCAAGTTGAGGTTGATCACAGCATCTGAGGGTGAAACTTGCTGCTGATCCTCAATAAAATCGCCTAGGTGTGATTCGTCTTCCTCGCCCACCGGCGTCTCGATTGAGATGGGCTCCTGGGCGACTTTCAGCACTTTGCGGACCTTAGGAAGGGGTACGTCCATGCGCTCGGCGATCTCTTCAGAGGTTGGCTCCCGGCCCAGTTCCTGGACGAGCTTGCGAGACGTTCGGATAACTTTGTTAATCGTCTCGATCATGTGGACAGGGATTCTGATCGTCCTTGCCTGATCAGCAATTGCTCGCGTGATCGCCTGCCGGATCCACCAGGTGGCATAGGTGGAAAACTTGTAGCCGCGGCGGTACTCGAACTTGTCAACCGCTTTCATCAGACCGATGTTTCCCTCTTGGATAAGATCAAGGAATTGCAGGCCGCGGTTCACGTATCTCTTGGCGATTGACACCACCAGACGAAGGTTCGCTTCCACCAATTCGCGCTTGGCCTCCTCCGACTGATGGTGGCCTTTGACGATCACTTGAAAAGTACTCCGAAGCTCGGGGGAGCTGGCACCCCATTCGTCCTCCAGACGGCCGATATTCTGCTGCAGCGAACGGACTTCGGCGCGCAACGTTCGAGCTTCCTCTCCGCGCTGACGCGCCAATTGCTCGAGCTCGCGCTGACGTGTCGCCAGCGGTTTCTCGAGCTTTTTCAGCTTGTCGACCGCCTGGCGGATACAATCGATGAATCGCTTCCTTTCCCCGTCGTTGAATTCGACGGAGCGAATAAGCCTGGACATCTTCACGCGAGACCGCGCCAGCTCCATGCCGATGCGCCGGGTTTCGACCGGCTTTTGATTACGGGGAATCACTCGCAACCGTCGACGCAGTTGCCGGCAGCCTCTATTCGCTTTCGCGACTTCGCGAGTAGTATCGATGACTGCTCTTTTCTTCGCTTCCAAAAGCTGTTCGGTGATGTCCTCGAAGTTCAAGGCGACGACGTCGCGAATCGAGCGTTCGCCCTCGGCCAACTGGTCACCCAGGACCATGCACTCTTTCACCACCAGGGGGCAACGAGATAGGGCTTTGCGTACCGCCAGCAGACCCCGCTCGATGCGACGGGCGATCTCGACCTCCCCCTCGCGAGTCAGCAGAGGGGCGGCGCCCATTTCCCGCAGATAGACACGAACCGGGTCGGCGCTTTTCTCGGTGGCGGTTGAGGCGACAGTCAGTTCACCGGCGCTTGGTTCGTCCACCTCACCGCTGGATTCAGCGCCACTCGGCTTCTGTTCCCGAGGGACCTCTTGCAGGTCCTCTAGACCCGAAGACTCAAAGTCCTTCAGCAGCCGCTCAACGGGGCCTCCTCCGCCGAGATTCTTCGCCAGATCTGGATTCACTTGGGTATGCCTATGAGGTTTGCCCCGTCGAAACTCGCCAGGTTCTTTCGAGCATCTGCCGAGCACTCACGAGAGTTTGGCGGCTGAATCACGATTACAGAAATAGCCCGGCATCACCCGCGGAGGGTCGGTCCTATTTCTTCCTCAAGACGATCTCCCCGAAGCCAGCGAGCAAGTTCAACGGGGCATTTTCATTCTACACTAAAACGACAAGCATCCTCTTGATGAGGAAAGTTTTAGCCGGCGGCGTCGGGCGCTCGATCACTTCACTCGCAGGGGCGCACGAAACGGGAGAACGTGCGCTGCCGGAATAAAAGACTTTAGGATCTTATTTACTGAAATCACGATCCCTGGCGCGTACCGCTAGACGACTCACCCCCGAGGCGACGCTCCAGTTCCGTCTTCGTTCGGAGCAGCTCGATGGCGGCTTGCCGATCGCCGGACTTCTCCGCTTGGGCAATCTGGCGTCGGACGGATCGATACTCTCGCTCCCAACCCATCTTGCGTAGCGCCGTGTAAGCCTGCCGGCCGTCGTCCAGCGAACACGGTTGCGAGTCGGTCTCGAAGATGATTCTTGATAGGAATTCCTGATCCTCTTCGCTCAGCCGACCCTCCACCGCCGCGTACTGAAAACGTTCTCCGGAGGAAGCCACGGCGACGACGGCCTCGAGAATCGGCGTGGTCGCAAGGCTTTCGCGAACGGCGATTTCGACAACGTCAGAAAGCATTTCCTTGCGAGCTTCTTCCGATTCGGTCAGCAGTCTCACAAGAAGCTTTTCTCCTGCAATAGCGTCCCCGGGCCCCGAGGAGGAGACAGGAGGGGGCGTGCGCCGATCCACGGCGGCGCGCCGTAGCTGCTCCAAAACCAGCCCCCGGTCGATTCCAAGGTGATCGGCCAATTCGTTCGTCAGCGCCGCCCGCTGAATCTTATCCGGCAACAGGTTGATCGAGGGCACCAACAAACGGAATGCCGCGACACGTCCGTCAGGCGACCGCACGTCAAACTGCGAACGAGCTCGATCCGCCAGCCAGAGAAAATAGTCCGGGGCTTTGTCGAGCAGCTCCCGATAACGGTCTGCCCCGTGTCGTTCACAAAACTCGTCCGGGTCCAATCCCTCGGGCAGAGCGAGCACCCGAACTTGTAATCCTTCTTGGAGCAAGAGTTGGATGGATCGCTCGGTGGCGTTCTGCCCTGCTTGGTCGGGATCGAAATTGACCACGACCCGGTCGACTTGACGCCGCAGCGTCCTCACATGCTGCGATGTCAGCGAGGTCCCGCAACTTGCCACAACCGCCGAGATCCCAGCCCGGGCAAGGCCGATCACGTCGGTATACCCTTCGACCAACACGGCGCGGTTTTGCTCGCGCATACTCTTCTTGGCGCGGTGAAGGTTATAAAGAACGGCGCTTTTGGTGTAGATCGGCGTTTCCGGCGAGTTGAGATACTTTGGTTGCTGCTCATCCCTCAGTCGGCGCCCGCCGAAGGCGATGATGCGGCCACTTTCTCCGGCGATGGGAAACGTGAGCCGGTCGCGGAAGCGGTCATAGAAGCCGGTCCCATCCTCACGTTTGAGGATCAGCCCCGAAGCTTCCCAGTAGTCTTGGGATACCCCTTCCCGCTCCAAGGTATTCAAAAGACCTTGCCCTTGAGCGGGTGCGAAGCCGAGGTCAAACCGGCTTGCGGTCTCTCCATCAATGCCGCGGCGAACGAGATAGTCGCGGGCTCGGGACCCAGCCGCCGCCTGCAACCGCTCACGGAAGAACGCCGCCGCGGTGTCGTGGATGCGGTATAGGGCAGCCCGCCGTCGACTGTCGGCGTCCGCGTGATCTCCTCGCTCCGGGCGCGGTAGTGGAATGCCGTGTTGCTCGGCCAGTGTCTTCAAGGCCTCGTAGAATGTGAGGCCCTGCGATTCCATCAGGAAGCTGAAGACATCCCCGCCCTTGCCGCAGCCGAAGCACTTATAGATCTGTAGGACTTCGTGCACGGAAAACGAGGGTGTTTTTTCCGTGTGGAAGGGACAAAGGCCGACGTGGCGATTCGTGCCCTGCTTTCTGAGCCGGACGTATTCTCCCACCACGCGCACGATGTCGACCGAGGACTTGACGTGCTGCGCGAAATCCATGGTTTGAGAATCAATCCAATTCTAGCCTGACGCCGCGTGCGAGTGGGTGGCCCGAAGTGACAATCCTAAAGCGGGCTTCCGCGAAAACACAGCCAGGCGCACCCACTTATACCTCCGGCTGTTGGCGGTCTGGGAGCGCTGAAATTGGGCTAACCGAACTGTGCCGCGGGTCGAAATGAAACTCGGCCGTGACCGCTCCGTTGCAGGTCCGCGAAAAAGCCTTGGGTACAGTCCCCGCGCGCCTCCTGTAATTCATTGGTAAAGCGCGATGCTCCTGTACGGCGCTTGGGACAGGAGGCCGCGCAAAAATCACCTGAGCCTCCAATTCGTGCTCGCGGGCGCTTGAATTGCGCCCCTACTCGACTGAAAATAAAACTCTTAGCCAGGCGTAGGGAGTGATTCATCACGCCCGTCTTGACCCGATTGATTTCTTCACTCCGTGAGGAGTGCGGACCAGGCTAGCGGCCGATTCGAGGGCTCTCCGCCGATCACTCCGGCGGCAGGACGGAGGGTTCCAGCGTGGTCGGTTCTCCCAAGCCACCTGTGTATTCGAGGGGCGTCTCTTCACCGTAGCCGGGGATTCCGCTGAGGTACTCGACTTCGGGAACGATTTCCTCCGGTTCGTCCTCGCCAGCGATCTTCGCTTGGCGGTAGACGTCGAGGCCGGTGCCGGCCGGGATAAGGCGCCCGACGATCACATTCTCCTTGAGGCCCCGTAGGGAGTCGACCTTGCCGCTGATCGCAGCTTCGGTGAGTACCCGAGTGGTCTCCTGGAAAGAGGCGGCAGAGATAAACGAGTCGGTCGCCAGGGACGCCTTGGTGATGCCCATCAGCAGAGGCCGACCGACCGCCGTGACTTGGTCCTTGTCACGCAGATCGCTGTTCACGTGCTGGAACTTGAATTTGTCGACCACCTGCTCGAGTAGGAACTCCGAGTCGCCGACATCCTCCACCTTGATCCAGCGCATCATCTGCCGGACGATGACCTCCAGGTGCTTGTCGTTGATGTTAACTCCCTGCAGCCGGTAGACCTCCTGGATTTCATTGACCAAGTACTTCTGTAGTTCCTTTTCTCCTAAGACGGCGAGGATGTCGTGCGGATCGCGTGGGCCGTCCATAAGCGGTTCGCCCGCGACCACGAGCTCGCTCTCTTGGACGTTGATGTGTACGCCGCGCGGAATAAGATACTCTCGCTCTTCACCGTTGTCGGCCACCACGACGATCTTTCGCTGACCTTTGGTGATCTCTCCGTAGCGAACCGTCCCGTCGATCTCGGAGATGACGGCGGTTTCTTTCGGACGCCGCGCCTCGAACAACTCAACGACACGTGGCAGTCCGCCGGTGATATCTTTGGTTTTCGTGGTTTCACGAGGAATCTTTGCCAGCACATCTCCGGCGTGAAGCTCTTCTCCGTCCCGAACCATCAAGTGGGCGTTGGTGGGAACGAGGTATTTTCTGAGCTTCTTGTTGCTGGGGCCGCGAATTTCAATCCGGGGCTGCTTTTTCTCATCGGGGGAGTCGGTCACCACCCACTGCGACAGACCGGTAACCTCGTCCACCTGTTCCTGCAAGGTGACTCCCTCTTGCAGGTCGCTGAAGTGGACTGCACCTCCCACTTCGGTCAAGATCGAGAAGGTGTAGGGGTCCCACTCCAGAAGGATTTGGTTGGCCGAAACAGGCTGTCCGTCTTCGACGCGAAGCTTGGCGCCGTACACGACCTGGTAGCGTTCTTTCTCGCGTCCCTTTTCATCGACCACGGCCACGATGCCGTTGCGGTTCATCGCCACGAGGTCGCCGAGGTGATTGCGGACCGTACTGATGTCAATGAACTTGGCGAAACCATCGGACTTAGCATCTTGGGTGGACTGTTCGGAAACCCGCGTGGCGGTGCCGCCGATGTGAAAAGTGCGCATTGTCAACTGCGTACCGGGTTCACCGATCGATTGCGCCGCAATCACTCCCACGGCTTCGCCGCGTTCGACAAGACGACCCGCGGCTAGATTTCGTCCGTAGCACATGCGACACACGCCGCGTTCGGCCTCGCAGGTCAACACGGAACGAATATTCACACGCTCAATACCGGCCGCTTGGATGGCCGCCGCCAGCTCCTCCGTGATCTCCTGGTTGACACCCACGATGAGGCCGCCTTCATAGTCCCGGATTTCTTCGAGCGAGACTCGTCCCACGATGCGGTCCCGCAACGGCTCGATGACCTCACCCGACTCCACGATCGGCTCGACATAGATCCCCTCGTTGGTTCCGCAGTCGGCATGGGTGATGATCACATCCTGGGCAACATCGACCAAACGGCGCGTCAGGTACCCGGAATCGGCCGTCTTCAGGGCTGTATCAGCGAGGCCTTTGCGAGCGCCGTGGGTCGAGATAAAGTACTGCAGCACGTTGAGCCCTTCGCGGAAGTTGGCGGTGATGGGGGTTTCAATGATTTCACCACTAGGTTTCGCCATCAGGCCGCGCATACCCGATAGCTGGCGAATCTGCTGCTTCGAGCCGCGGGCGCCCGAGTCAGCCATGATATAGATCGGATTGATCGCCTCACCGCTCTGGTCTTGCGACTCCATCCCGGCGAACATCTCGTCGGAAACACGTTCGGTGACCTTGGACCAAATCTCGATAATCTTGTTGTAGCGTTCCCCGTGAGTAATGGCGCCGTCGAGATACTGCCCCTCGACCGCCATGACTTCCTTTTGAGCACCCTTGACGAGGCTCATTTTTTCCGCCGGCACGACCATATCGTCGATGCCGATAGAGATACCGGCATGCGTGGCGTAACGGAAGCCCAGATCCTTGAGCTCATCGAGCATCGTGACCGTTTCTTCCCGGCCGTAGCGCAGGTAGACGTACTGCACCAATTGGCTCATCCCTTTCTTCTTGAGAAGCCCGTTGACGAAAGGCATCTGCTCAGTCAGGTGGTCATTGAGAATGACCCGACCGACTGTGGTGTTCATGTACTGCTTGCTGTACTGGACTGGTTCGGCATGCAGAATGTCTTGATTGTCGAAAGTGTTGATCAGATCGATTACCCAACCGCTGTAGTAAAGTTTGATCGGCGTGAGGGTCTGGACTTCGCCCATTTCCAACGCCAACAGCACTTCCTCGACGTTGCCGAACGTGCGTCCCTCTCCCTTGGCGCCCAGTCGGGCCTTGGTGAGGTAATAAAGACCCAACACCATGTCCTGCGTAGGCGTCGTGATGGGCGCGCCGTTGGCCGGCGAGAGGATGTTGTGGGAGCTCAGCATGAGGACCTGAGCTTCCACTTGCGCCTCCGGCGAAAGCGGGATATGCACCGCCATCTGGTCGCCGTCAAAGTCGGCGTTGAAAGCCGTACAAACCAAGGGGTGGATTTTGATCGCTTTGCCTTCGACAAGAACCGGCTCAAAGGCCTGGATTCCCAGCCGATGCAGCGTAGGGGCTCGGTTTAACAGCACCGGATGGTCCCGAATCACCTCCTCGAGGATGTCCCAAACGACGGTGTCCTGCTGCTCCACGAGTTCCTTCGCTTGTTTGATCGTGGTGCAGTGTCCGCGCTGCTCGAGTCTTTGGTAGATGAATGGCTTGAACAGCTCGAGAGCCATCTGCTTCGGCAACCCGCATTGGTGCAGCTTCAACTCCGGTCCGACGACGATTACCGAGCGACCCGAATAGTCGACCCGTTTCCCCAACAGGTTCTGGCGGAAGCGCCCCTGCTTGCCCTTCAGGGTGTCGGAGAGAGACTTCAGCGGCCGATTGTTGGCCCCGCGCAGCACGTGGCCGCGACGTCCGTTGTCGAATAAGGCATCAACGGCCTCTTGCAGCATTCGCTTTTCATTGCGCACGATCACATCGGGCGCATTCAGCTCCATCAGCTTCTTGAGCCGGTTGTTACGATTAATGACGCGCCGATAGAGGTCATTGAGATCTGACGTTGCGAATCGGCCTCCATCGAGCGGAACGAGAGGTCGCAACTCAGGAGGAATCACAGGGACAACGTCGAGGATCATCCATTCCGGCTTGTTGCCCGATTTGCGGAAGGATTCGACCACCTTGAGCCGACGGGTGAACTTGAGCTTCTTTTGCAGAGACGTCTCTTCCTTCATCTTGGCCCGCAACTCTTCGGCCAAAGTGGGAAGGTTCAACTTCTTCAGGAGCTCCTTGACACCTTCGGCGCCCATCATGGCGACGAACTTGTCAGGGTATTCTTGCTCGACCTGCCGATAGCGGTCGTCGCTGACCACCTCCCCTTCCTTTAGCCCGGTCTCTTCCTCAGCCTCCACGATGACGTAGGCTTCAAAGTAAAGAACCCTCTCGAGCTCCCGCATGGTAATGTCCAGGAGCTGACCGATGCGGCTAGGCAGGCCCTTGAAGAACCAGACGTGGGAGCAGGACGAGGCCAGTTCAATGTGTGCCAACCTCTCGCGACGTACCCGACTTAGGGTGACTTCGACGCCACACTTGTCGCAGATGACGCCGCGGTGTTTCATCCGCTTGTACTTGCCACACAGGCACTCCCAATCCGTAGTAGGGCCAAAAATCTTGGCGCAGAAAAGGCCCTCCCTCTCAGGCTTGAATGTTCGGTAGTTGATCGTCTCGGGCTTGAGAACTTCGCCATGAGACCAACTACGAATCTTTTCCGGAGAGGCCAATCCGATGCGGATGCTGTCGAAATCCACGACGGCGCCGACACGTTCGTAAGCACTAGATCGATACAAGGTGACCTCCTGCGTTAATCATTACGCGAAATGGGTTGGCCGGCCATAGAACTGGTCCAGTTTAAGATCGCGGCGCCGTTGGGAGCGCCGGGCTGTTCGTGCCGTCCCCGGCACACACTCAGTCGGCCGCCAAGGCCGTCTGAACAACGTCCTGCTGCTTCTTAATCAATTCCACGTCCAGGCACAAGGACTGCAGCTCACGGATCAGCACGTTGAACGATTCGGGGATGCCGGGCTCGATCGCGGCTTCGCCTTTAACGATCGCTTCATAAATCTTGGCGCGACCGTGCACGTCGTCGGACTTTGCCGTAAGCAGCTCCTGCAAAATGTGAGCGGCGCCATAGGCCTCCAGGGCCCAAACTTCCATTTCGCCGAATCGCTGACCGCCGAACTGAGCTTTCCCGCCCAGCGGCTGCTGGGTAATCAAGGAGTACGGTCCGATGGAACGGGCGTGGATCTTGTCGTCTACGAGGTGCGAAAGCTTCAACATGTAGATGTAGCCGCCGGTGACTTCCTGCTCAAACGGATCGCCGGTCAGTCCGTCACGCATGACCGTCTTGCCCGAAGTAGGCAGATTCGCCTTCTCGAGCTGCTGCTTGATCAAGGTCTCCCCCGGACCTTCGAAGACCGGAGAAGCGAACTTGACGCCGAGCGCCCTAGCCGCCCAACCAAGGTGGGTTTCCAGAATCTGGCCTACATTCATGCGGGAGGGGACCCCCAGCGGATTCAGGACGATCTCCACCGGTGTGCCGTCGGGAAGGAACGGCATATCCTCCTCGGGGAGGATGCGGGCAATCACTCCCTTGTTACCGTGACGGCCCGCCATTTTGTCGCCTACCGAAAGCTTACGCTTCATGGCGATATAAACCTTCACCATCTTGATGACACCGGGCGATAGCTCATCGCCCTTCTTCAGCTTCGCCACACGCTCGTCGGTGAGCTTTTCGAGCACCTGAACCTGGCGGACCGTCATCTCTTCGATTTCGTCGATCTGGACGTTGAGGTTTCCCTTCTTCTCGCGGGTCCGCATCCTCTTGAGATCGCGTGCCCGCAGACTATCGAGGATCTCCCTGGTTAGAACCGCTCCTTTTTCGAGCAGCCTCTTGTTGGTACGTTCATCATGGAGGTCCGACGAGACAACCTTGCCGGCCAGCAGCTTGGCCAACCTCTTGGCTCGCTCGTCATAAAGAATCCTCTTCTCATCGTCGAGGTTGCGCTGCAGGCGGGCGACCGTTGCCAATTCAATGGCCCTGGCGCGCTCATCTTTGTCCTGACCCTTCCGCGAGAAGACCTTGGCGTCCACCACGATGCCGGAAATACCCGGGGGACAGTACAGCGAAGCATCCTTGACGTCACCTGCCTTTTCGCCAAAGATCGCTCGCAGCAGCTTTTCCTCAGGCGTGAGTTGCGTCTCTCCCTTGGGAGTAACTTTGCCGACAAGAATATCCCCGGGACGCACGGTGGCGCCGATCCGAATGATCCCGCTTTCGTCCAGGCTGCGGAGAAAGCTTTCCGAGATATTCGGGATGTCGCGCGTGATCTCTTCCGGGCCCAGCTTGGTATCGCGGCTCTCAAGTTCGAATTCCTCAATGTGGATCGAGGTGTAGTAGTCTTCCTTGACCAATCTTTCGCTGACGAGAATGGCGTCCTCGAAGTTGTAGCCCCGCCAGGGCATGAAGGCTACCAGGACGTTGCGACCCAGCGCCAACTCACCCGCCGCCGTACAGGGGCCGTCGGCCAACACCCGTCCTTTCTCCACGCGATCACCGACGCTGACGATCGGCTTTTGGCTGACGCAAGTGTTCTGGTTCGAGCGTTTGAACTTCACCAACTGGTAGATGTCGGCGCCGACCTCCCGCGACATGTGCCCCTCGTGGAAGCTGCCGTCCACCCGCACGATGATCCTTTCCGAGTCCACGGAATCTACGGTGCCGCCCCGCTTACATAAGACGACCGCTCCGGAGTCGCGGGCCGATACCCGCTCCATCCCCGTACCGACGAGGGGCGCCTCCGCTTGCAACAGCGGCACCGCCTGGCGCTGCATGTTGGAGCCCATCAGCGCGCGGTTGGCATCGTCGTTCTCCAGGAAGGGAATCAGGCTAGCGGCCACCGACACCAACTGCTTCGGACTAACGTCGACGTATTCGATCTCGGCGCGGCGCTTGAGTTGAAAATCGCCCGCCACGCGGCAGTTCGCCAGTTCCGGGACAATCCGTCCTTTCGGATTCACCTCGATGTTCGCCTGCGCAATAACGTACTTGTCCTCTTCCCAGGCCGACAGATAATGGCAGTAGGATTGATATTCCGCCGCGCGCTTGCGAGCGCTGAGCGCCTTGTTCGCCTTGTCAACGACATTCCTGGGGACCACCTCTCCCGTTTTGAGATTCGTGCCGCCACCGCTGCTGATCTGCACCTCGTCGATTACCATGCCGTTTTCCACCCGCCGGTAGGGGCTTTCGATAAATCCGTAGTCATTGATGCGGGCGAAGCACGACAGCGAGCTGATCAACCCAATGTTGGGGCCCTCGGGAGTTTCGATCGGACAGATCCGGCCGTAGTGCGTCGTATGAACATCTCGCACCTCAAAGCCGGCCCGCTCGCGGGACAACCCCCCGGGACCCAAGGCCGAAAGACGCCTTTTGTGTGTGATCTCGGACAGCGGGTTCGTTTGGTCCATGAACTGCGAAAGCTGGCTGGAGCCAAAGAACTCGCGGATCGCCGCCATCACGGGCTTAGCGTTCACCAGGTCGTGCGGCATGGCGGTCGACATTTCCTGATAGACCGACATCTTTTCCTTAATCGCCCGCTCCATCCGCACCAACCCGATGCGGAACTGGTTTTCGAGCAATTCGCCCACCGCGCGTACCCGGCGATTACCCAAGTGGTCGATGTCGTCGACCTCGCCGATGTTGCGGCGCAACTTGAGCAGGTAGCCAATGGTGGCGTAGAAGTCTTCCGGGGCCAAGGTTCGCTTGTCGAGCGGCGTGGCATCGAGCTTTTCATAGAGTTTGATGTTGAACTTCATTCGACCCACACGCGAGAAATCGTACTTTCGCGGATCGAAGAACATTCCACGGAACAGCTGAGTTGCGGTTTCCAAGGTCGGGGGATCGCCGGGCCGGAGCTTGCGGTAGATCTCGATAAGAGCGTCCTGCTGTGACGTCACGTTGTCTTTCTTCAACGTCGAAGAGATGACGACGCCAACCTCATCCCTCTCGGGGAAGAACACGTCAAACTCTTTGACGGAAGCGTCGATGAAAGCGGCGATCTGCTCAGCGGTGACCTCCGTATTGGCTTCCGCCAACACTTCCCCGCTCTTTGTATCGGCTACGTCCACGGCCAGGTAGGCGCCCGCCAGATCCGCCGGCTCGGCCGGCAGGCTTTTGACTTTCGCCTTCTGGATCTCCTTCAGAGCGGCACGTGTCAGCTTGCGGCCTTTGGGAACAAGCGTTCGCCCCTTCGAGTCCGTAACCGCTTGAGACAACCTGGTCCCCAACAGACCTTCCGAAACCTTACGGAGTAGCTGTTGACCACTAATACGGATGCTGTCGACCGTGTAGAACCCCTTCAGAATTTCTTCGTCGGTCTTGAGTCCCAACGCACGCAGAAAGACCGTCCCCAAGAACTTCCGTTTGCGATCGATCCTTACGTGGAGCAGATTTTTGGCGTCGTATTCAAACTCGACCCAACTGCCTCGATAGGGGATAATCTTGCCCAAAAAGGACGTTCGTCTGTTGGCCGATTCAAAAAACGCGCCAGGAGACCGGTGTAACTGCGAGACGATGACCCTTTCCGTACCACTGATGATGAACGTCCCGCCGTCGGTCATCAGCGGGACCTCGCCGAAGAATACTTCCTGCTCTTTGATGTCGCGAATGATCTTTTCGCCGCTGTCGGCGTCCTTCTCGTAAATGGTCAGCCGAATGGTGACCTTGAGAGGCGCGGCGTAGGTCATCCCCCGCTCCTGGCACTCTTCGACGTCGTATTTGAGCTTCAACCCGACCGGATCACCGCACTTGGTGCAGAACGTCACGAGATTCGCGTTGTAGCTTCCGCACACCTGGCAGGCAATCTCCTCCAGCCCGTAGGGGTCCGTGCGGATCGTGGCGCCACAGTTCTTGCAAGTCGAACGAAGGTGATGCAGCCCCCGCAGGTGGCCGCACTTACACTCCCAGTCGCCGATGGAGTAGTCCACAAACTCCAACTGGCTCAATCCGCGGAAGTCGGTGATCGGGAAGACGGAGTTAAAAACGGCCTGTAAACCGGTGTCGTCTCGCTCGCTGGGCAAGCGATCCATTTGCAAGAACCGCTCGTAGGAATTCTTCTGCACCTCGATCAGATTCGGGATCGGGATTGCCGTGCGGATTGTGGAAAAGTCAAATCGCTCAGCTTGTGAGCCGTTCATCGTGGTCGATGCCATCTGCTACTCCTGAGAAGTTCCGATTCAGCGACCGAATCGAAAGAGGAAATGGTGATGCCAACCGCAAGTAA
Organism: Bryobacterales bacterium; assembly: GCA_965248205.1. Lineage (GTDB taxonomy): Bacteria > Acidobacteriota > Terriglobia > Bryobacterales > UBA6623. The sequence continues at coordinate 1,373,642 of CBDFIS010000006.1, read as the reverse complement.
AACTGTCAGCTCCCGGTCAGTGTGAGCTAGCGGCGCCGTCCACGCGCCTGCGCAAACCACAAAATATGAGGTAGGAACATATGCCGAAACACGAGCGGGCGTGGACCCGTCTCCGCCTGAATAGATCTTGTGTCCGGCCCAGTCCGCGGAAAGATACAGCGGGGCCAGTCAGCTGTTCCGTGATAGAAGACTTTCCTAGTACTGCACACACGAAGTCCAGCAGTCCCTAAAAGTCAAATTGCCCGGAAAGGAAGAATAGGCGAATCTGCGCGCTCCGACAGAGCAAGTATAGCACCATGGTGCCGTCAAATCAAATGCTGTGCCGCCAGCCGCTCAAACCGCTGGGAAACTCGGCCTGATCCCTGATCTAAGCCGGCTTAGCGTCTATTTCAGCTCGACCGTAGCGCCGGCATCAGACAGCTTTTTCTGCAGCGCCTCGGCTTCGTCCTTGGGAATGGCCTCTTTGACGGGTCGAGGAGCGTTGTCGACCAGCTCCTTGGCCTCCTTCAGACCCAGACTCGTGACCTCACGTACAGCCTTGATGACCGCTATTTTGTTCGCGCCGATGCCCGTTAGCACGACGGAGAACTCGGTTTGCTCCTCGGCCGCGACCGCCGCCTCCCCGCCGGCTCCCGCCTGAGGGACGGCCACTGCCGCGGCAGCGGCTGATACACCGAGCTTTTCCTCGAGGGTTTTGACGAGTTCCGACGCTTCCATCAGCGTCAGTCCCTCAATCTGTTCCGCAATTGCGTTGATATCTGCCATTTTTGTCCTTACTCCTTAGAACTCTATATCTTGCTGGGTTCGCCTTCCCCTAGGCGGCCTGACGTCTCCTCCTGGGAGACCCCTAGGCCGAAAGTTTCTCCTGTTCGACGGCCTGTTGTAAGACGATCGCCAAGTCGCGCGCCGTCCCGTTGACAACACTCAACAGCCGTTGGGCCGGGGCGTTGATCAGGTACAACAGTTTGGCGTAGATCCCCTCCCGACCCGGTAGACTCGCGAGTTCGTTGAGAGCCGCGACATCGACCACCCTGCCCTCGACGACACCGGCTTTGAACTGAAAGACCGGGTGTTCCTTGGCATAGCCGACTAGCGCCTTCAGCAGGCCGATCGGGTCGTCGGAGGCGAACGCCAATGAGGTCATGCCGCGAAGCCCGTCGAGAGCCGGTTCAAAGGACGTGCCCTCGGCCGCCAACCGCGCCAGGCGGTTCTTTACCACCTGATACTCGCCGCCGCTGTCGCGCACTCTTTCTCTGAGCTGCCAGTCCTGTTCGACGCTCAGTCCCTCGAAGGAACAAATGACCACGGTCGGAAACGCGGCGATCTGCCGGCGGAGGTGCTCCACCTCGCTGTTCTTTGTTGTTTTAGATTTCATCGGTCAGCAACGGTCACTACAACATTTCGGCAACGTTCAGGTCCAACGCCGGACTCATCGTAGAACAAATCCTAACACTGCGAACATAGCGACCTTTAGCCGAAGACGGTTTCGCCTTTACCACAGCCTCGATCAAAACCGTGGCGTTTTCCTCCAACTTGTCGTCAACAAAGTTCAGCTTCCCGACCGGCGCATGGATCACCCCGCCTTTGTCGACCCGGAATTCGATCTTGCCGGCCTTGATCTCTTGGACCGCCTGCGCGACATCAATCGTGACCGTGCCTGTTTTGGGATTCGGCATGAGCCCGCGCGGGCCAAGAATCTTTCCCAGCCGGCCCACGAATTTCATCATGTCAGGCGTAGCGATGACGGCATCGAAGTCCAGCCAGTTCTCGGACTGGATCTTCTTCACCATTTCTTCACCACCCACGAAATCCGCCCCGGCCTCCTCGGCTTCTTTCACCTTCTCGCCCGAGGTAATCACCAGCACCTTCTTGGATCGGCCCAACCCATTGGGCAGTACAACCGTTCCGCGAACCATCTGATCGGCGTGCTTCGGATTGACCCCCAGGTTCATGTGCACTTCCACTGTCTCATCGAAGGCGGAAATCTTATTCTTCTTCAAGAATGGGATCGCCTCGTTTAGCGCATAGGGCCGTTTCTCGATCTTCTCGAGCACGGCGCTGTACTTCTTGCCTCGTCCTTTTGCCATAAGACTTCCTTGCTTCCACTACCGGGCGGAATCGCTTGCAACCCGATGCCTTCGGTTCCCCGAAAACTACGCAGCGACCCTACTCCACCAGCACACCCATGCTTCGAGCGGTCCCCTCCACAATGCGACTCCCGGCCTCCAGGTCGTGGCAGTTCAAGTCCGCCATCTTCTGCTTGGCGATCTCCTGAACCTGCTGGCGGGTCAACGTGCCCACTTTCTCACGGTTGGGCTCGCCGGAGCCTTTGGCCAAACTCGCAGCCCGCTTGATGAGAACAGCGGCCGGCGGGGTCTTGGTGATAAAGGTGTAAGAGCGATCCTGATACACGGTGATGACGGCAGGAACGATCAGCCCTTCCAACTCTTTGTTCGAGGTCTTGGCGTTAAAGGCCTTGCAAAAGTCCATGATGTTGACCCCGGCCTGGCCCAAAGCCGGCCCTACTGGGGGCGCCGGTGTCGCCTTCCCCGCCATGATCTGCAGCTTGATTCGAGTCTTGACTCTTTTGGCCATAGTAGGTTTAGACCTCGAACACTAGATCCTTTCTTTTTCTACCTGAAAATGCTCCAGCTCGACAGGGGTTCCCCGCCCAAAGATCGTGACCATCACTTTGAGGGTGTTGCGGTCTGGGTTGACCTCCTCGACCGTGCCCGTAAAATTCGTGAACGGCCCGTCGATGATCTTGACCCGATCGCTCTTCTGGAACGTCAGTTTGGGCCGCGGTTTCTCGGCTGAAACCGTTTGCCGATAGAGAATCTGGTTGACTTCGTCGGCCGTCAGCGGTGTTGGCGTATGGCCCCCGCCCACGAATCCGGTTACCCGAGGCGTATTCTTCACCACATGCCAGAGTTCGTCGTCCATCTTGAGCTGCAACAGCACGTAGCCTGGGTACAGTAGCCGCTTCGATCTTACTTTCTTGCCGCCGCGCATCTCGACGACGTCTTCGGTGGGAATCAGGATCTCCCCAATGCGATTGGAAAACCCGAAGGCTTCAGCTCTGGTATTCAGACTCTCTCTGACCTTGTACTCGAAACTTGAGTAAGTGTGAATGATGTACCAGTCCATCCCTGGAACGGGCTTTACTTTCAGTGGCTTGGCCGGAGCCGGCTCTACGCCGTCCCCGTCCGAGGGCTGCGGTTCCACCTCGGTTTCTGTTGCCCCTCGCTGAATATCGGTGCTTTCATCCTCTGGCTGCTCCGACGCGCCCGCCGGTGCCGCGACTGGGGCTTCTTCGCTCACCTCTTGCTGTTCTTCCTCCTGTTGCTCCTCAGCCTCAGCTTCAACTGGCTCGGGCTGCTCGACGACGGGGGCTGGCTGCTCAACTTCCAGTTCTTGTTCCGGCTTGCCTTCCGCATCCTCGGTCAGGGCAGTCTCTGGCTCCGATTCCTCGATCGCCGCTTCTGGTGGTTCCTCGGGCTGATCAGCCGCAGGATCGCTCTCCTTTGGGGTGGGGGGCTCAGCAGGTTCCTCTTCCGCCACCGGCGCAGTGGGGGCCGAGACCTCGTCGGCGGCAACCGGAGCATCCTCTGCATCGTCGAGAGTTTGTTCTTCGTCAGCCGGCGCCTCTTCCGCAGCAACGGGAATCTCTTCCTCCGGAGGGGGAGCCTCGGCAGCAGGTGTCAGAGGCTCGGAAGACTCACTCTCTGCGGAGCTGTCATCCACGGGAGTCTCAGCAGGTTCCTCTTCCGCCACTGGCGTAGCGGCGGCTGTGGCTCCCTCAGCGGCGTCGGGAGCCTCCTCTGCATGGTCGGGAGTTTGCTCTGTATGGTCGGGAGTCTGCTCTGCACTAGCTGGATCCCCCTCGACATCAACGGGGGCTTCCTCCTTGCTAACGGGAGTTTCGGCGGCAGCAGCCGTCATAGGCTCGGACAGTTCTGCAGCGACGGACTCCTCAGGCTCTGACTCGGCCGCTTCTTGTTGTTGGTCAGGCTGTCCAGCTTGGGCGTCAACAGAGTCGGCGTCGCCTGCACCTGGGTCGGCTACGGCCCCTTCCCCGGGACTGTCCGCCGCCTGGGCGCTCGGCTCCACCGGCTCAGGGGAAACAGCTTCCTCCGCCGATTGATTCTGCTCTGCACTATCGAAATCGGTCACAGTACACCTAAGGTGTTACGTATATCGTCAGTTCGAGTACACAAGCGACTGAATGTAAGCCAAAATGTAGTCCACCACGCCAAAGAAGAAGGCGAAAACAAAGACGGTCACGAGCACGACCATGGTGGTTGCTCGAACCTGATTCCGGTTCGGCCAGGTGACCAGCCGCATTTCGCGGCGCAAGCCGTCTACATACGTCCGGAAGCGGCTCGGCCAACTCGCCACCTTGTTGACCCAACCTTGAATTCCACTCGGCCGCGTCTTCTTGGCGATTGTCGTCTCTTTCTGCCGCTCGGGGACTCGATGTCAGGTCCGCGGTCGGCCCATTTTCCCAATGCCTGGCAGGGGCGGAGGGATTCGAACCCCCACTCGCGGTTTTGGAGACCGCTGGTCTACCGTTAAACCTACGCCCCTGAGGTCTTCAACTCGACGGCCGCAGGCAACCGAACACCGCCCATCCGGGTGCGCAACCACCCGCCAAAAGGCTCACTTCACTTCGCGGTGGAGCGTGTGTCGCCGCACTCTCGGCGAGTACTTCTTCAGCTCCAGCCGTCCGGGTTTCTTTTTCTTGTTCTTGGTGGTCGTATAATTACGGTCTTTCGTCTCCGTGCACTCAAGAGTTATGATCTCGCGCGGCATGGTTCACCTCTGCTCTTTATTCCACGATATCGGTGACGGTACCGGCGCCGATGGTGCGGCTGCCTTCGCGGATGGCGAAGCGCAAGCCCTTCTCCATGGCCACCGGCGAAATCAACTCCACATTCATGGTCACGTTGTCGCCCGGCATCACCATCTCCGTTCCCTCGGGCAACTCCGCCACTCCGGTCACATCCGTCGTCCGCAAATAAAACTGCGGCCGGTAGCCGCTGAAAAACGGCGTGTGCCGTCCCCCTTCGTCCTTCTTCAACACATACACTTCGCCCAGAAACTTCGTGTGCGGCGTGATCGATCCCGGCTTCGCCACCACCTGCCCGCGCTCCACCTCGTCCTTCTCCAATCCCCGGACCAACAACCCCACGTTGTCGCCCGCTTCCCCCTGATCCAATAACTTCTTGAACATCTCGACACCCGTGATCACTTTCTTCTGCGTCTCCCCAAAGCCGACAATCTCCATCTCCTCGCCCACCTTCACCGTCCCTCGCTCCACCCGGCCCGTGACCACCGTGCCGCGTCCCGAAATCGAAAATATGTCCTCGATGGGCATCAAAAACGGTTTGTCCTTCTCCCGCTGCGGCGTCGGGATGTAGGCGTCCACCGACTCCATCAGCTTCTCGATGTCCTTCTCCGACGCCTCCTCCCCGTTCAACGCATTCAGCGCCGATCCCCCAATTACCGGAATGTCATCTCCGGGAAACTCGTAGCTCGACAGCAGCTCCCGGACTTCCAGCTCCACCAGCTCCAAAAGCTCGGGGTCGTCCACCGCATCCACTTTGTTCAAAAACACCACGATGTAGGGCACCCCCACCTGGCGAGCCAACAAGATATGCTCCCTTGTCTGCGGCATCGGCCCGTCCGTGGCCGCCACCACCAGAATCGCCCCGTCCATCTGCGCCGCCCCGGTGATCATGTTCTTGATGTAGTCGGCATGTCCCGGACAGTCCACGTGCGCGTAATGCCGGTTGGGCGTCTGATACTCGACATGCGCCACCGCGATCGTGATCCCCCGCGCCTTCTCCTCCGGCGCGTTGTCAATCGAATCAAACGATCGAAACGCCACGCTAGAATCGTGCTTCTGCAAGACCTTCGTGATCGCCGCCGTCAACGTCGTCTTGCCGTGATCGATGTGCCCAATCGTCCCCACATTCACGTGCGGCTTCGAGCGATCAAATTTCTCCTTCGCCATGCCTTCCGTCCTCTCTCGGGCTACGCCTGTTTGTCAGCTCCCACGTCTTCTGTGGTGGACGGGGGAGGATTCGAACCTCCGTAGCGCGTAGCGCGGCAGATTTACAGTCTGCTGCCTTTGACCGCTCGGCCACCCGTCCTCAAACCCTGACCCGTCGCGAGCCCATCTGCCTTGTTGCCATCTGGCCCGTGACCTGTTCCTGAGGTTCGCGTCTGGCGGGTTCTCTGGAGCCGATGACCAGGCTTGAACTGGTGACCTCGTCCTTACCAAGGACGCGCTCTACCTACTGAGCTACATCGGCCCGCCGTTACCCGGCAACTCGCCGCGGAGTAGACTCTCTGGAGCGGGAGACGGGAATCGAACCCGCAACCAACAGCTTGGAAGGCTGTGACTCTACCATTGAGTTACTCCCGCCGAAATCCCGTTGTGCTTTAACCCCCCGATTTTACTGGATTTGACCGCCAAACGGTTGGTCGCCGGCGTTGTCTCTGGAGCTGGCGGAGGGAATCGAACCCCCGACCCTCTGATTACAAATCAGATGCTCTACCAGCTGAGCTACGCCAGCGCAGATATACCTAATCTATGATAGCTCAGGCGGAAGGCTCGATAAACGACCGGCTCAAGAAGCTCTTCGCCGCAGGCCGAAGCGGCCCGGCGCCGAGGCAGCAGGCAGTCTCATTAACAAGTATAAAGAGATCCTCGCCGAGCGTCAACGCGAAGATCGGGAGCTTCTTAAGCCGCCGCCTTTGGCGCCGACAGTGGGGAATTGTTGGAAACAAAGCGAAACGCATTGTTGTCGTAGCATCACTGCCTTGCCAGCTCGGCTAGGTTCCCCGACTTGTCAACGAAAACAATCTCATTCCGGTCCTTGCAGGTCCGCTGTGCAAGACCACGATCCGCCATCGCCCCCTGCTAATCTAGGGGGAACAATCCTCGGCCGTCGTCTCGCCGCAGGTAGTCTACTCCAGGGGGAATGAGCATGGTGAACATCAGAGCAGCCGCACTCGCTGTTTCTCTTTCGTTAGTTACGGTGTCGGCCTTGTTCGCCGAGTCGACGACCAAGGACTCATGGCACCAATGGCGTGGTCCAAATAACAACGGCGTCGCCGAGGGTGATGCTCCGTTGCATTTCTCAGACACCGAGAACGTCAAGTGGAAGATCAAAATCCCAGGTAAGGGCAATTCGACGCCCGTCATCTGGGGTGACACGATTTTCGTGACAACAGCGGTGCCCACGGAACCCATTCCGGAAGCCGCGGCGCCGAGCCGTAGAGGACGCCCTGGCGGTCCGGGCGGCCCCCCTGGGGGACCGCGGGGGCGCGGTGGCCCTGGTGGCGAAGGGTTCGATTTCAACCGCTTTCTAGAGCGTCTGCCCGAAGAGCACCGTAAGAAGGCGAAGGAACTCCTCAAGGGGCGCGGTCCTTGGGAACTGAGCGAGGAGGAGCGCAAGCAGTTCGGCCAGATCATGCGAGAAGCCTTCAGTCGCGGAGGACCCGGGGGTCGGCGTGGTGGCAGAGGGGGCTTCGGCGGCCGTGGCCCGGGTGGTGACCCCCGCCTGTTGGTCAACCATAAATTCGTCGTGATGGCGATCGACAAGAACTCGGGTAAGGTTGTGTGGGAACAGACCGCGACCGAGCACACGCCGCACGAGGGATACCACCGCCAGTACGGCAGCTTCGCGTCAAACTCGCCGCTCACCGATGGCGAGATGCTCTACGTGAACTTTGGTTCGCGAGGCCTCTACGCCTATGACCTCGCGGGCAACCTCAAATGGAAGAAGGACCTCGGCCGGCTTCAGATGCGGATGGCGTTCGGCGAGGGGATTGCTCCGATTGTCCACGGAAACCACCTGGTGATCCAAAATGATCACGAGGGCCAGTCTTACATCGCGGTGCTCGACAAACGGAACGGCAAGGAGATCTGGCGCGCCGAGCGTGACGAGCATAGCAGTTGGCCGCAACCGATCGTTGTGGAATACGACGGGCAGAAGCAACTCATCACGAGTTCGACCCGCATTCGAGCCTATGATCTCGAGAACGGCGATCTGATCTGGGAGGCCGGCGGACTCGGCGGCAACGCGATTCCGGCCGTTGTGAACGTCGAGAACGAAATGGTGATTGCCATGACCGGGTGGCGTGATGGGAACACGATGGCCGTCAAGCTCGGCGGAGAAGGAGACCTGACGGACAGCCCGGACTACGTCAAGTGGACAAACCAGAAAGGCAATTCCTACACAGCCTCACCGGTGCTACACGACGGGATTCTCTACTTCGTGACCGACCGAGGGATGATCAGTGCCCTGGACGCCAAGACCGGCGAGAAATTCTACCATCAGCAGCGGTTGCCGGAAGCATATTCGTTCAAGGCCTCCCCGGTGGCGGCAAACGGCAAACTATATCTTGCCAGTGAAGAAGGCGACGTCATCGTTCTCAAGCTTGGGAAGACATACGAAGTCCTGGCGACAAACAAGTTGGGTGAAGAGATGTTCGTTTCTTCACCCGTGATCGCAGGCGGCGATCTTTTCCTTCGCAGCCAGGACGAGTTATTCTGCATCAGCGACAACTAGCGTCTTCGACTCGCCAAACCAGGGGACCGTCAAGGAGGGGAAATGAGCTTGCAGGGGAAAACGGCGCTGGTCACGGGCGGCGGCCGCGGCATCGGGGCGTCGATCGCCCGGCGGCTGGCCGCTGACGGCGCCAACATCGCGATCACGTATTCGCGGTCGGCGGAGGCGGCTGAAACCGTGGCGGCAGCCTGTCGCGAGAAAGGCGTTGAGGCGGAAGCGGTGCAGGCGGACTCCGGGAATGCGAAGGATGCCGCAGGGCTAGTAGACAAGATCGTCGAGCGTTTCGGCGGACTCGACATCTTGGTCAACAATGCCGGAGTATTGTCGTCCGCGTCCCTCGAAGACACGACCGACGAGGAATTCGATAGCGCCATGAATGTCAACGTTCGGGGTGTTTTCGTCGTCTCGCGGTCGGCGGCCAAGGTGATGGGGGAAGGAGGCCGGATCATCAACATTGGTAGTATTTTTGGGGAAAGCATACCTGTAGCGAACTTGGGGCTTTACACCATGAGCAAGTTCGCCGTGGCCGGTTTTACCCGAGCTTGGGCGCGCGACCTCGGTCCCAAGGGCATCACCGTGAACTGTGTGCAGCCCGGGCCGGTTGATACGGACATGAACCCGGCCCAAGGCGCATTTGCGGACATCTTGACACCCCGCACGGCGTTGGGCCGCTACGGCAAGCCGGACGAGATCGCCGAGCTGGTCGCGTTCCTGGCGGGACCGCGGAGCAGTTATTTGACAGGGGCGTGTCTCAATGTGGACGGTGGAACGACTGCTTAGCGGTGGGACTGGAAGATTCCGGTTCCCCCGATGGCGCCGAGCGAAAAAATCGAACCAGCAGCGGTAGACCCTGGGCCTTGTACGGGTTAGCATGAAGGGTCTGCTGTGAGTGATCCCACTGTATCTCCCACACCATCGGAAAGGGTCCCCGGCCCCGACGAACAACCACTGGCGGAGGTGCCTGAAAGCGCGGAAGACGGCGCTTCGTTCGACGTCCAACTGGAACAATACGCCGGCCCGCTCGATCTGCTGCTCGATTTGATCCGCAAGCAGAAGATCAACATCCAAGACATTCCGATTGCGAAGATTACCAAGCAGTATTTGGACTATCTCCGCAACGCCAAAGAGCTGAACATCGACCTAGGCGGCGAGTTCGTCTTCATGGCTGCGACGCTGATTCAAATAAAGTCGAAGATGCTGTTGCCGCACGACCCGACCCTTCCCGAGGCGGAGCAGGAAGATCCGCGCGAACAGCTGGTTCAGCAGTTGCTGGAACATGAGAAGTTCGTCCAAGCCGCGCAGATGCTGCGTCAGAAACGTCTCGTCGAAGAGAATGTCTGGTCGAATCCGCCGCTGGAGGCTTTTCTCGACGAAGCCGATGAGCCGGGCTTGGCCGTCTCCGTCTTCGATTTGGTCAGCACCTTTCAGGGCGTGCTTGAAAGGGCCAAGAACCGGCCCCGTTTCGACGTGCCCGGCGGGGATGTCTCGGTAGAGAGCCGAATCGAATATTTGAAGAACCTGCTGCGAGGAGAAGACAAACCTGTCCTGTTGAAAGAGGTTTTCGATCGCCAGCCAAGCCGCCGGGCGATGATGGCCACGCTGCTGGCGGTCCTTGAAATGGTGCGCATGCAGGCGATTGTTCTGCGGCAGGACGAACTGTTCGGGGAAATCGTGGTCCGCAAGCATAAGATGTTCGATGTCGTCTTCAGCAGCGACGAACCGTTGCTCGCCGTCGAAGCGGAGTACTCCGAGTGAGCGACCAGCCCAGGCTCCCCTCCCCTCTGCCCAACGAGACAGCACGCCGGGCGCTCCTCGAAGCGGTTGTCTACGTCGCAGAGGAACCGCTGACCCTGGAGCAAATCGCTACGGGACTCGAGTTGCCCCCAGACGTCATCAAAGCCGACTTGCAGGCCCTCATCGACGAGTCTCAAAAGCCCGAGCGGGGGATAGAAATCCGCCTGGTGGCCAACGGCTACAAGATGTCCACCAAAGCCGAGCACCACGAGACGGTTCGCAATTTTGTCGGGACACTGCGGCCGAAGCTTAGGCTCTCGCTGCCGGCGCTCGAAACCGTCGCTGTCATCGCCTACAAGCAACCGGTGACGATCCCGGAGATTCAGGCCATTCGAGGCGTCAACGTCACCGGTGTCATCCACACGCTTTTGAGCCGCAAGCTGATCACGACGGCCGGCCGCAAGAAGGTGATCGGAAAACCGATGCTCTACCGGACGACCAAGGATTTCCTAGTGCAGTTCGGCCTGAGCGATCTCTCGGAACTTCCATCCTTGAAAGAGCTGGAAGAGATCAGCAAAGGCTTGCTGGGCGAAGGCGAGATCAGCGGCGATGACGACGAACAGCATGAGGCGACGAGCGAGCCCGCAGCAGTCGAAGATACCGCTGAAGTGTCGCTAGAAGAAGGCCGTTCCCAGCAATAAGCTCCTCCTGCCTAGCTGGTCCCGAACCAACTTGATTGCGGTCGGGTTGCCGTGATAGGGCTCTGTGCCGCCGAACGTTGGAGGCCCTTTTCCCCCTTTGCTAGCATGAGACTGCGATGCAGGTCATGCGCGCACTGGCGGCGGGTGTCCATGAATTTCGAAAGTTCGTGCCAAAGCTTTGGCGGATGGCACGGGAGCTATTCCATGAGGTGATGGGGTTTGTCTTTCTTGCCCTGGCGCTGTTCTTTACCGTTGGGCGTCAGGGACTGGTCCGCACTTACCAGGACTTGGAGAGCGAGCCGGGGGGGTGGGGCCGCCTGCTATTGGTCGGTTTTTTTGTGCTGCTTTTCGGGGGATTTGGCGTGTCATCGTTCTTGCGCGCTCGGCGCATCTCGCGTGGAAGGCAGTGAGCCACCCTGCAAGCGGCAGCGAGCCGGAACGAAGCCCCGACCGACGGCAGAATCCCCCGAAAGTGCTTTGAGTCAAGGCGAGACTGGTCCCGTCGTGATGTACGCCGTCGGCGGTGACGGCATGCGGTACCCCGACGCTTCCTAATGAAAGACCAGGACCAACCCCCTGCCATGAAGCGCCCCCTCGGCGAACCCGGCGAGTTCCCCTTCACACGCGGAATCCACCCGGGTATGTACCGCGATCGGCTCTGGACGATGCGCCAATATGCTGGTTTCGGCGACGCGGCCAAGTCCAACGAGCGCTACCGCTACTTGATCTCCCAAGGCATCAGCGGGCTGTCCGTGGCCTTCGACCTTCCTACCCAGATGGGCTACGACTCCGATCACCCGCTGGCGCTCGGTGAAGTGGGCAAAGCGGGGGTTCCGATTCGCTCGCTTGCCGACATGGAGCGGCTCTTCGACGAGATTCCGCTTGGACAAGTCTCGACGTCGATGACGATCAACGCCACGGCCATGATACTACTGGCTTTCTACGTTGCGGCTGCGCGGCACCAAGGGGCCGACCTAAAGGCACTGCGTGGAACCGTGCAGAACGACATTCTGAAGGAATACGTCGCACGCGGTACCTATATTTACCCTCCGAAATCGTCGATGCGGATCGTCACCGACCTTTTCGCTTGGACGAGTCGAGAAACGCCTAAATGGAACCCCATTTCGATCAGCGGTTACCACATGCGGGAAGCCGGCGCGACAGCCGTACAGGAAGTCGCTTTTACCCTTGGCAACGCAACCGCATACATCGAATGGGCCCTGGATGCCGGCTTGGACATAGACGAGTTTGCTCCGCGGTTGTCGTTCTTCTTTAGTGCGGATCGCAACCTCTTGGAAGAGGTCGCCAAATTCCGGGCAGCCCGCCGCCTATACGCTTTGCTGATGAAAGAGCGATTCGGGGCGCAGGCCGACCCGTCGATGAAGATGCGTTTCCACGCCCAGACCGCCGGATCGACACTCACCGCCCAGCAACCACAGGTCAATGTCGTTCGCACCACTTATGAAGCCCTGGCCGCTGTCTTGGGCGGAGCGCAGTCACTTCACACGAACGGCTTCGACGAGGCGCTGGCTCTGCCGACCGAAGAAAGCGCCAAACTGGCCCTCCGAACGCAACAAGTTTTGGCGCACGAAAGCCGCATCGCCAACACCGCCGACCCCCTCGGGGGATCCTACCTGATTGAGCAACTCACCGACGAAATCGAAGACGGAGCCCGCCGTTACCTCGACAGCGTCGAAGCCATGGGGGGTATGGTCGCCGCGGTAGAGCAGGGCTTCGTCCAACGCGAGATTCAGAACGCGGCCTACGAATTCCAAAAAAAAGTGGAATCGGGAGGGCAAACCATCGTCGGCCTGAACGCTTTCCAGCTCGAAGATGAAACCCGGCCGCCGGTGCTGAGGATTGACCCAAAGTTGGAAAAACGACAAGTCGATGAACTCGCACGATTAAGGGAAGCGCGCGATTCCCAGAACGCAAGGGACGCACTCCGCGGATTGGAGGATGCTGCAGGATCGTCGGCCAACTTGATGCCGGCCGTTCTCTCGGCGGTCGAAAGGGGGGCAACTCTCGGAGAAATTTCCGATACGCTGCGCGGCGTCTTCGGAGTCTACCGGGAGCAGGTGGTTTGCTGAAGTCACGCCGAGTCGCCGCCTCGTGTTGCGTCCCGAGGCTACGGTTCTGTATGGTGACGGCAGGGCAACCTAACACGCCGGTCGCGCGTCTGAGTTGCAGGGGAGGACTGTTTCGCTTGTGCCCGGTACTCCCTGGCTGAAACGATCCCAAGGGCTAAGACAATGAAAACGTTCTCGAAGGTTTCCCATCCGGTACTCCTTACTATCTCGTTGGCATTTGTGGCCCCGGCCCTCTCAGCGGCGGACGCCGCTACAACAGGTGACCCCACCGTACCGATCGACCAGATCATCGAGCAATTCGTAGCCAAGGAAACCGAGTTCGCCAAGGCTCGGGAGAACTACACCTACTACCAGACCGTAAAGATTCTCGAGTACGACGAGGGTGGCGGGGTGCGCGGCAGGTACCATATCGAGGCCGACATCATCTTCGGCCCCGACGGCGAGAGGACAGAAAGGGTGGCCTACGCCCCGGTGACCACTCTGAAGAACATCATCATGACGCCGGAGGATCTCGAGGACATTCGTTCCGTCCAACCGTTTGTCATGACCACGAAAGAGCTTCCCAACTACCACGTGCGCTACTTGGGGCCGCAGAAGATCGATGAGATCGACTGCTATCTGTTTTCGGTCAAGCCGAAGAAAATGGTCAAGGGCAAGCGCTATTTCGTCGGGCAGATCTGGGTCGACCAGCGGGACCTACAGATTGTCAAGACCTACGGCAAAGGCGAAGGCATCCAGAAGAAGAAGCAAGACCAGCAATTTCCGCGCTTCGAAACCTACCGCGATCAGATAGACGGCAAATACTGGTTCCCGATCTACACCCGGGCCGACGATGTACTTCACTTCGAACACGGGGACCAGAAAATCCGCATGATCATCAAGTACAAAGACTACAAGCAGTTCAAGGGCCAGGCGGATATCGAGTTCGGCGGCATCATCGACGACACCGAGAAGCAGCCCGAAGACCAGAAGTAAATGCCAGAGGACGTCCCCTAGCATGACAATGCGCTTGGCTCCGAAGCCGAACCTCGTGTAAGTCACCTGTTTTCGCCCGCATAGGGTCTTTCGACTCCTTCCGATCAGCGTTAGCCCCCGGGGGAATTGCTATCGGGGCCTCATAGACCGATAGCAAAGGCCGTCGTACGATCGTGCTGGAAAACTGTAGACGGCCGATGAGATTCGTGTAAGTTCCTGAAATCTTGGAACTTCTCATCAAGATATCTATTCTCAGGGTGCGTGCGCCATGCAATTTGAAATTGGACAAAAAATAGGTGGCTACGAAATCGCAGAGATAATCGACACGGAGGCGTCAGGCGTAACCTTCAAGGTACGCAACGTCCTGGCACAGCGCTTCGAAGTCCTCAAGATTCTTCCCAAAGACTTGAAGGAGGATCAGGAACGAGTCGACCGCTTCTTGCGTGAAGCGAAGATTAGAGCTCGGCTCTCACACCCCAGTATCGTTTCCTTCTACAACGCGATGGAGCTGGAAGACCAGCTCGTGATGACGACGGAGCTGGTCGAGGGTTCAACTCTTGAAGCACTCCTCAAAGCGGACACAATCGACGCCGACAAGGCGGTCAACTACACGTCTCAAGCGCTATCCGCGCTCGTGTACGCTCACGCCAACGGCATCGTGCACAGAAACCTATCCCCCGCGCACATGATCGTAACCGAGCAAGGCGCGCTGAAGTTGATGGACTTCGGGCTGGCGAAGATGTACGCGGATCCGAGCCTGACGCAAGCGGGTACGATGATCGGGTCGCTTCACTACACAGCACCCGAGCAAGTCAAGGGACTGACGACCCTCGATGAGAGGACTGATATCTATGCCATGGGGGCCATCCTCTACGAGTTGCTGACCGGGCAGAAGCCTTTCGACGGCAAGGGCCAATTCGAAGTGATGCAAGCGCATGTCCAGGAGAACCCGCCCGCTCCGAGGACGGTCAACCCGGCGATTTCCGAAGGGTTGTCGCAGGTCGTCATGCGCGCGCTCGCTAAAGAACCAGCCGAGCGGTTCCAGACAGCGGTTCAGTTCCGCAGCGCAGTCCAAGCCGGAGGGGTTGAAGGCGCGGAACCTCAACCCTCCGCTGCCTCAGATGCACGACCGGCGACTGCGCCGGCCGACGCCGTCATCGAGTCGCCTGCCGGCGAGGAAGCAGCACGGCCGACGACTCCAGGTTTCGACGGCGGTCTGACTGATCCCGCGACTGCCCCAAGCGTCGCCACACCAGCCCTTACTGCCACGGCGACGGCGGAGGAGCTTGCCGCTCCGGCCTCCCGGGAGCTACTGGGTTCAACCGCCGCACACGAGGAACCCTCTGCTACCGGGTTGAGCAACAGTTCGGGAGCAGCCCAGCCTCTCCCCGAACGGATAACCCCGTTTCCAAACGGCGAAGAACAAACTGATCCCGCAGACCAGCCAAACCTCTTGCTGATCGGCGGACTCACCTTTGCCATTGTTGCCGTCCTGTTCTACATTTTCTTGTCAGTCATAAATCGCTAAACTTGGTCGGTCAGGATGCGAGATAGGCCCCGGGCTTACCGTGGACGGACAGGAATCTCCCTCCGCCAACTTCCCCCGCAGTTCTTGGAGAACCCTCGGACGCCGGCGTTTACGGGGCCGCGCGCGAACGGCCCAGGTACGCGTACAACGCCATATTAAGCGCGGCGACGGCAACGGCACCTGCGATCAGGTACCCCTGCGGGACGTCGATGTAGATGAGGCGGCTCAGCTGGCTGGAGATGAAACTGCCTGAGTAAATCGGCAAGTCCGCTTTTACCCTGAGAGATTGTTCGAGCGTCGTCAACGGGCAGTACCACTGAAACAGCTCGACCAGGACGCCATAGGCTAAGGCAGGCAGATGGACCCACTTCGTCCATCGCCATTTCCACGCCAGCAGCCCCCCGAAGATCACAAACACGATGAAGCCGAAGTGAAAGATGATCGTGGCGTCGAGAGCCAGCCGATAGAACACGCCCCTATTTTAGATGCGACGGAGGATCGCGGAGCGGGGGAAGTTGGCGCGTGACGGGCCTATCGCTGCGGGAAAACCCGCTTCACGCCCCTAGGAATCTTCAACCGCAGATCGGATCCCCTCAACCCCGGGTTCAGGGCAATTTCAGTGTAGGTATTCAGACGGTAGTCACCCGCATTGGGCAGATATAACTTCTGCTGTACCGATTGCCAACTGGTTGTGGACACCCACATCTCAAGCCGTGGGATGCGCTGCGCCATCTTCTCGGCCTTAGGGACCAACTGCAGCTTGACCGTGGCCTCTCCCGCGGCGGTTTCGCGGCCCTGCCAAGTAACGTTATAGTGCTCCCTCAGAAAACGGCCCCCTGTTCCGAATCCCAACAACAGCGCTTGCTCGATAGCGGCCTTGGAACTTGAGAGATCGTACTCTTCCACCGTCGCAATCCTGGGGCGATAAATCTCAGCCTTTGTACCACGGACAGCGAAGAAGTAGGAGTACGGCGACCGGAATTCCACCAGAAGGCGGAATTCCCCGTCCTTCCCGCGAAGAACCTTGATCACCCCTTCTTCGGCGCTCTCGTCCTCGACAATAGCGGTGTATTTGACCCAGCGGAGGTTGGCCTGCATCCCGCGGAATTCGGCGGCCGCCTGGTCCATCCGGGCCAGAACCGTTTCCAGCTCGGAGGCAGCCAGCACGGAGGGGCAGATCAGTAGAGCCGCGGCAACCCAGGTACGCACGTTCATTAGGACCCTTCAGCTTGCGATACGGTTTCAGCGATGGACGGATTCTCAAGGGCGCGCGTAGACTAGGTAGGCCCGCACTTCTCCCTCGGCATCGGTGGTCGGTTGCGTGTCGATGATGCGGAGGTTCTTGTCCTGGCGCTGCCGCAACAAGCGGCGTAGCTTCTCGGTCACCTCTTCCGCGGGAGTGTCGTCGATAACGCTGGGCTCGACCCAGAACACCACCGTCCCCTTGCCGTCGGAAAGATCGGCGATCTGTTGAACGCTCGGTGGCCGCGGCTGGTCTCGAAAGAGATCGCGGGGGGTCAGAAAAATGAACGCGAGAATCCCTACGACGATCAAGTCGTACTGCCAAGATCCGCGTCGGTAGCTCCAAAAAATGGTGGGGCGCAACCGATCCCAGAGCTTTTTCAGCATGACGCCATTCTATCGTACAATGAAATCTGACATCCATGCTCACGAAAGGGGCCGCGTCAGAGGCTCCGTCGTGGTGATGCTACCGGAACGTTCGGCCACTAGTTCTTTCAGATTCAATTAGTTACGGCGCTTTCACCTACGTGGGAGTTCCCGATCCGTCTCACGAACCGGTGATTCGCGACACGAGAGAAAGGCTTCCGAGATGTTACATTTTGGAACCAGCTTACGCCGATTTTTCCGCCTCTTGGCGCACATGCAGCTGTTGCCTGTGCTCGAAAGCGGCGACGATCCTCTCATTGGAGGGCAAGCCGTCATCGAGGGGGTGATGATGAGAGCTCCTCACAGCTATTGTGTGGCGGTGCGCCGACCGGACGGGGAGGTCGTTTCCCAGGAAGGCAGGCTCGAACGACCGTCGGAAAAATACAGAATCTTCAGATGGCCGATCCTTCGCGGGCTGGGCACGATCGGACAAGCGCTGGCACTCGGCATCAAAACTCTTCGCTACTCGGCGAACGAAGCCTTGCCGGAAGAAGACAGGTCAAAGGCCAAACAAGGACAGCCGATTCCCGGTTGGATGATGGCGGTGAACGTCATCTTCTCGTTAGGCTTTTTTATCGTTCTCTACAAGTTCGTTCCCCTGCTGCTGACCACCCAAATCCAGAATCGCGTTTCCTGGCTCGATGGACAAGTTGGGTTCAGCGTGGTAGATGGCCTCATTCGGCTGGCTATTTTCTTGACCTTCTTGACGCTTGTGTCTCGGTTAAAAGACATACGGCGAGTCTTCGAATTCCACGGCGCCGAACACAAGGTCGTTTTCAACTACGAGTCGGGAGAGCCAGTCGAGGTGGGCCGCGCGCAGAGTTTTTCGACGTTCCATCCGCGGTGCGGGACGAGTTTTCTCATGGTGGTGATGTTGGTCAGCATTGCCGTCTACGCTCTGGTGCCCTTTGAAGACTTCTGGCTGCGACTGCTCTCGAGAGTGGCCCTTCTTCCTCTGATCGCGGGGGTCAGCTACGAAGTGATTCGTTTCGCCGCCAAGAGGCAAGGCAGCGTGTGGTCTACGATGGTGGCGCCCGGGTTATGGTTGCAGCGAATCACCACCAAAAAACCCGCGGATGATCAGGTGGAAATCTCCATTCGTGCCCTGGAAGGCGCTATGGCGCTAGAGCAAGAGCAAAACGGCGAACTCGTTGTCGCCTGAGATTCCCCGGGAATAGGATTCCTCATGCAGTGGGTCAAAAAGCTTGACGAGCTCGAGGGTCGCTACGAGCGGCTTTCCGAAGAGATGGCCCGGCCTGAGGTCATCGCGGACCAGAGCCGCTTTCAGAAAGCCGCCAAAGCCAGTGCCGAGCTGTCGGAGGTGGTCAATAGCTATCGCGAGTGGAAGTCGGTGCAGTCGGAATTGGAATCCACCCGCACGATGCTCGAGGAATCCGATCCTGCTCTGGTTGAGCTGGCCGAACAGGAAATCGCCGGTCTTGAGGAACGTGCCACTCAGCTCGAAGCCGAAATGAAAGCCTCGATGCTCCCCAGAGATCCCAACGACGAAAAAGGAGTCGTCTTGGAAGTGCGCGCCGGGACGGGCGGTGACGAGGCCAGCCTCTTCGCCGCCGACGTGTTCCGGATGTACGCCCGCTACGCTGAGTCGCACCGTTGGCAAGTGGAGGTCATCTCCTCCAGCGAATCGGAGGTTGGTGGCTACAAAGAGATCATCGCGCTGATCACGGGGAAACGGGTTTACAGCCGGCTCAAGTTCGAAAGCGGCGTGCATCGGGTGCAGCGCGTGCCGGAAACCGAAACGCAAGGCCGCACCCATACCTCGGCCATTACGGTAGCTGTCCTGCCGCAAGTGGACGAAGTCGATGTAGAGATTGAGCCCAAGGATGTGCGGATCGACACGTATTGCTCTTCGGGACCGGGCGGACAATCCGTCAATACGACCTATTCGGCGGTGCGCATCACGCACCTGCCGACGAATCTTGTGGTCACTTGCCAAGACGAAAAGTCGCAGATCAAGAACAAGAACAAGGCCATGCAGGTGTTAAGGTCGCGACTCTACGAGTTGGAACGGGAAAAGCTGCACGCCGAGCAAACCGAGGAGCGCCGCACGATGGTCCGCAGCGGTGATCGCAGCGAAAAGATTCGCTCCTACAACTTTC
Organism: Bryobacterales bacterium; assembly: GCA_965248205.1. Lineage (GTDB taxonomy): Bacteria > Acidobacteriota > Terriglobia > Bryobacterales > UBA6623. The sequence continues at coordinate 1,354,244 of CBDFIS010000006.1, read as the reverse complement.
CCGAGAATCGCCTTGTCGACCACCGGGCCGGAATCAAGCTTTACCAGCTCGAGCAAATCATGGCCGGCAAACTCGATCCGCTTACCGAAGCTTTGGCCGCTCACTTCCAGGCCGAGAGACTCAACCAAGAGCTGGTTTCAGCCTGACGACGGTAGCTTGTCGGTCCGCGTTCCCGAACCTCGAAACCGTGCCCTCCGACACCTCTATTCGCGCAGCGCTGCGACAGGCCACTAATCAACTGGAACAAGATCAGGTGTCTGCCCCTAGGTTGACGGCCGAGGTCTTGCTCGGCCACCTGCTCGACTGCGAAAAGGCCTTCTTGTACGCGCACCCGGACGAAACGCTACGGTCCGATCAACAGAAGAGGCTGCTCGAGTTTGTCCGCCAACGCTGCGCGGGAATGCCAACCCAATACATCACAGGCCGACAGGAGTTCTACGGGTTCCCGTTTCACGTGACTCCGGATGTATTCATCCCCAGACCGGAAACGGAGTTGCTGGTCGAGGAGGCGCTGCCGAAACTCTCGGGGGACCAAAAAGTCTTGGACGTCGGAACCGGATCAGGCTGCCTCGCCATCGTAATCAAGAAGCAACGTCCGTCCGCGCGGGTGATCGCCTGCGACATGTCGCGCCCGGCGTTGAGGATCGCTGCTCGGAACGCCCGACGGCTCGAAGCCGAAGTGGAATTCGTCGAAGCAGATCTCACTGACGCCCTCGCGGCGGGCAGGTTTGATTTGGTCGTCAGCAATCCCCCCTACGTTCCACTCCTGGCTCTTGCTGGCTTGCAACAAGAAATCCGATCCGAGCCGGCCATGGCCCTGTTTGCAGGCGAGGACGGACTGGAGGTCTATGGCAAGCTCACCAAAGCGGCGGCCAGGATCCTCCGGCCTGGCGGCTGGCTACTGATGGAGCTGGGCTATACGAGCCGCCTGCCTGTCGAAGCGATGCTGAAAACCGGAGAGTGGGAAACGCCAACGGTACGCACCGACCTGGCCGGGATCGATCGGATGTTGGCCGTGAGAAAGGCCACAAAATCGTCAACCGGATAGCCTATCGAACGGGAATCCCGGAAAGTGAGAAAGTACTCTCTGTCGAGCGCCAACCTCGGTTGACTCACGTTTTGCCCCGCCGGTATCATCAAAACGAACGTTTCGGCTGTCTTGAGACAGCCCCCATTCGCCAGGCTATCGAAGGTCACTAATGCCGGTTGGTCTTCCGGAGCTAATATTCATCTTCGTCCTCGCGCTTCTTTTCTTCGGCCCGAGGAAGCTGCCGGAGCTCGGCAGGACGTTCGGCAAGAGTATGGCCGAGTTTCGGCGTGCTTCAAACGACCTGCGAAACACGTTTCACCGTGAGATGGACGCCATTGATCGGGAGAATCAGGACCTCAAAGACGTTGCCGACGAAGTCAAGAAAGATCTGAACACAGCCGCCGACTATGAGGATTCCCCTGACGACTACTATTCAGACTCCGATAGCAACCCCGTAACAGAGACCTCGGGATCCTCTTCCGACCTTTCGTCGTCCGAAACGGTACCGAGCCGGAAGAAAGAAGCGAACGCGACTGACAGCCCGGCGATGGCCTCTAATGGCAACGAGGCCCCTGGCGGCTCGCCCTCTTCAGAGCCCCTGAAAAGCACCGACGCGCCCGACGCCAAACCAGGTTCATGAGTTCTGACGATGAGCAAGCGCGCGAGGAGCGCGATGCGGGCGCTTCTCGCCCTGAGGACTCATCCGCGGCGGAAGACTCTGCTGCGTCGTCAGACGCCGACGGCCCGCCGACCGAGCCCGCTGCTGATTCCAGCCCTTCCAAGCAAGACCCGATTGATGAGGCACAGTCGCTCGGTCGAGATGAACCAAGCGTTGCCGAGGACCAAACCGAGCCTGCTCAAGCCGCTTCATCCACTCCCGACCGCCCCGAATCCGAGGGCCGCGAAACTCTGGCCTCCGCAGTCGGCGAAGAAGTAGAGACAGCTGCCCCTCAGCCTGACATCTCCGAACAGCAGCTGGCCGACGAGCCATCGTCCACGGCGAGCTACTACGACGATCCTTACAGCGATGAAGGTCAAGAAGGCCCACACGGCGGTTCCAGCACCGCAACCGCTTCGACTGCCCTAGTAAAACCGCCTGCCAAGACATCGGAGCAGCCCCCTCCTCCTCCGCCTCCTCCCTCCGGAGGTGATGGAGGCGGTGAAGATGATGACGAAGAGGGCATGACACGGATGTCGTTTCTGGAGCACCTAGACGAGCTCCGTACACGGATTCTCCGGGCCTTGATCGGACTCGGTATCGCCTACCCCCTTTGTCTGCTCTTTGCCCGTGAGCTATACGAGCTGATTAGAGGCCCCTATGATATGGCCCGCGAGCAGCTACCTCAATACGGCAGCGAGCTCCCACTCGTCGCTCTCACTCCGATGGAGCCATTCCATTTGCTCTACTTGAAGATCCCAATTCTAGCCGCGGTATTTCTGGCTTCGCCCTGGCTGATGTACCAGGTGTGGTCGTTCATCGCTCCCGGGCTCTACAAGAAGGAGCGTCGTTGGGCGCTGCCTTTTGTATTCAGTACCGCCACGCTGTTCATACTTGGTGGCGTATTCGGCTACTTCATCATGCTAAGGTTCGCGCTGGTGTTTCTGGTGGGAATCGGCTTCGAATCCGAGATCCAGCCGATGATCAGCGTCAGCTCTTACTTCAATCTGTTCGTCACTCTGTTACTTGGCCTCGGAATTGTATTCCAAATGCCGGTCTTGATTTTTTCCCTCACGTTGCTACGGATCACCAGCCCGGCGTTCTTGTTGAAGAACGTCCGCTACGCGATCTTGATCATGTTCGTGATTGCGGCCGTCATCACCCCCACGCCTGACGTAGCCAATATGACTCTGTTCGCTGCGCCAATGATCCTGCTGTTCTACGTAGGCATTGGCGCCAGCTATCTGTTGGTCTGGAAACGGGAAACAGGAAGAATGCCTTGGGGTAGGATCGTGATCCTCTTGGTGCTGATAGTGCTGCTCGTGCTGGCCGGCGTACTGTATTACCTGCACAGCGAGCTGGGCTACCAGTTTGTAAAAGAGTTCCCGTGGATTGTTAGCCCTTAGCCGATCGGGATCTGAAACCTTTGCTTAAGCTCCATCGGGAGTAGCAGGCGCATAGCAGGGTTGTCCCAAACGACAAGTAGGTGGCACGAACCTTCCGGCATCGCTCAGGCCGGCGAGCTCCCGAATTGTGACACTTCAGAAACTGTCACGCCAGTTGTAGCCGGGACTTAGCAGTAGGGCTACCCTCGGTTACAGCAGTTGATTGACGAGATCCTGGCGGCCTGGCGTGTGCCTCGCATCTCGTCACCCCCAACACCAACCGGAAGCAACGCCATGAGCACCCGTGCAGCGACCGCAATCCCCCTCCGTCTGGTCGGTTGGATGGTTCTTGGAGTCTTCCTATCGGGATGCATGACGCACACCTGTGACGCGCTGAGGGCCGATCAGGCCGCCGCGGAGTTCACTTTCGAGCAGTACGAGGTCGTCGCCGGCGTCGCGAAACGCCAGACCGTTTTGACGGGATTCCTTCTCGGCGGCGCTGTCGCGGAACTTGCCGTGGTGAACATCGACGAGAACGACGACCGCCACTTGCGCATCTACGCGTTCGGCGACGGCACGTGGGCGCCGAAACTCGAGACAACGCTCGGTCCCGAAGTGTTGTTCGTCGACGTAGCCAACATCGGCAGACGCGACCGGCTGGTCACCTACGAGCGCGACCGCCTGAACTGGTTCGATCCCGAATCGGCGACGGAACGCGCGCTTGTAGCGGTTACTTCCAACTTCAACCCGCCTCGCAGAGGCGAAATTCCCCATGTAGACGTCACTCACGACGTGAACGCCGACGACCGCGACGACCTGGTAGTACCGGACGTCGATGGCTTCTGGGTGTTCATCCAGCTGAGCGACGGCGCGTTCGCCGATCCCGTGAAGATCGGCCCCCCCACCGAAATGGGCAGGATCTACGGAGCCGACGGATACCGATACAACCCCTGGGGTCAGAGCCGTGTCCACGAGGTGGATTACGACCGAGATGGTCGTAGCGACCTGGTGTTCTGGAACGAGGACCACTTCGAGGTTCACCACCAGGATGAGCGCGGGCTGTTTTCCAAGGTGCCCAAGACCTTCACTACCGAGATAGCATTCGACTCAGACAATCTCGACACTCTCGCTACGGGAGACATGCTGGGGAAGGTGCTGCACTCGCTCGCCGACCTGAACGGCGACGGCGTCGCCGACCTGGTGGTGTACTCGCTGGAAGGCAGGAGAATCTCCAGAAAACAGTCCACCTACGAGGTGCATTTCGGCACGCCAGTACCCGATGGCGGCACCGTGTTCGCGCCGGAGCTGGGGGCCGCGTTCCAGTCGGAGGGCAGCATCCAGCTTGGGATGGACCGGCACGACTTCGATCGCGACGGCCAGGTCGACTTGATGCTCACAACCATCGAGGTCAGGTTCCTCACGAGCAGCCCCTGGAAGACGATCAAGGGGCTCATGGGCGATGACATCCGGTTGGATCTCGAGTTCTACCGCATGGAAGGGGGCCGCCATCCCGACACACCCAACGCCACCCTCAGAATCGCGTTAGACGGTGTGCCCAGCCATCGCGAACCGGGGTCGGTGCCCCTGGACATAGTGCTTCGAGGGGCGACGCACGAGCGCCGAAAGACACAAAAGAGTTGGCCGCGCGCGTTCAACTCGACTTTGCTCATCGGGGATGTGACCGGCGACGGCCTCTCCGACCTGATCATCGGGCAGCACCCCAGGCACCTGGACGTCTTTGTCGGCGTGCCGGGTCCGGACCTGTTCTCCCAGCGGCCTCAAGACGTTGCGGTCGCCGTGCCCAACGACGAGGAATACACCTGGCTGGTGGATCTCAACCAGGACGGCAAGCAGGACATCCTCATGCACCACCCGTTCACTCTACGGGATCTTCACGGGGCCCCGAAACAGCCGCCGGGAACCGAGCCGCATCGGATAACGATGCTGATCGCGCGCTAAGACACTCGATGAGAAGCGCTAGCCGAACCCTCGCGGCGGTGGTCGGCCTGTTGGCAGGCGTGGCAGGAATCCTTTTTCTAGCTCGGCTGACGGCCGCTGAACCGTTCACCTGGTGGGGACTGCTCGTCTCTGTCCCCGGAGCCGTGGTTGCATTCGTCACCGCGGCCTCGCTCTATGAGTGGCTCGTCCATCGCTACCTGTACCACGGGCCGTCGCGAGTCAAACTGCTGCACAAGATCTATCAGATCCACGAGCGTGGTCACCATGGGCGGCGATTCCCGCCCAATCGGTATGTAGCACATGGTCCTGTTAATCGAATCCCAGTTTTGCCTGCGGATCCCGGCTCTGTGTGTGAGTCGCACTGGCGGCGCTGGATCGCTTGGTGGGGGCAGTTCTTGCTTTATTTGGCAGTGGCGGTCCTCTTCGCTTTTGCACCGGCTTGGCTCCTCACAAAAAACTTGTTGTTCACAGGGTCTATGATTGTCTCCGGGCTTGTAGTTTCGTATCTCCTAATTCGGGTCCACGACGTGATCCACTATCCGGCCAATCGGTTGATGGAGCGCCAGGCCTGGTTCCAATTCCTTGACCGACACCACTACATTCATCACATCGATACGCGCGCGAACTTGAATTTCCTGCTGCCGCTTTGTGACCTATCGTTCGGCACCTTGAGACTGGAACTGTCTCCAAAGGAACGACGGCGCTGGCCGTCGTTCGAGGAAGCGAAGCGGTTGGAAAGCACGGTAGGGAGTCACGCCCTCGCCCACTCAGAGTGATCCCGGCACTCGGCGAAATGATCTAGGACGCGGAGGATAGTCAAGTGCTCCAAATTTCACACAAAGAATACCGAAGCCGCCTGGAATCGCTTCAGGCCAGCGTCGCGGAAGCCGGCCTGGACCTGTTTATCGGCTCGGCCTTCGATAGCCTCTACTATCTGACGGGCGCCGGATTCGAGCCGCTGGAGCGCCCGTTCTTTCTCCTGATCCGTCCCCGCCAGGCTCCAATCCTGTTGGTACCGAAGCTCGAACAGGAGCACATGAAGAAAGCCCTACATATCAGGGAGCAGGACATTCGCGCGTACTGGGAATATCCAGCCCCGCCTGGTCGCGGGTGGCCGGACGCCCTCCATCACTTGATCGGGCAAGCCAAACAGATTGGAGTGGAGCCCACACTCCCGCAAGAAATCGCGGAAGCGATAAAAGGCTAAACGATTCGTGTTGCGCCGCTGGTCGAACGATTGCGCCTGATTAAGTCCCGCACCGAGATCGCCCTGATCCGACGCGCGGCTCGCTACGCTGATCTCGGAGTTCACCGTCTCCTGGCAGCTTCGTACCGGGGAGCAACTGTCGCTGAGGGTTTTGCCCAAACGCGCCTCGTCACGCTGCGGATCATCCGGGAGGTCGACGATTGGGAGCCGCTGACGACGAAAGTAACGATGGCGACGTGGGCGGCCCCCCGCAGCGCAATGCCACACTCGATTCCTGACCTCAAGGACCGCCTCTGCGAGGGGCCGCACGTAGCGTTAGTGCTCAGCCGGGTCAACGGCTACGCCGCGGAAAGCGAGCGAACGTATTTCACCGCACGGCCATCAGCCGAGGTGCGCGGAGCGTTTGGGGCCATGACGGAGGCCCGCCGTATTGCGTTTGGGATGATCAGACCCGGTGTGCCGTGTAGCGAGATAGACGCGGCTGTGAACGGCTATTTGCGGAATGAAGGGTACAGCGGCGAGGACCGACGCTTGCACCGCACTGGCCATGGGGTCGGGCTCAGCAACCATGAAGCTCCTTGGATAGCCGAAGGCAGCGAGGAGCGGTTGGCCGAAAACATGGTGATCAGCGTTGAGCCGGGGATTTACTTGCCTGGTGTCGGCGGCGTGCGACATTCCGATACCGTCTTGGTGACCAAGGACGGTCATGAGATACTCACCCGCTTCCCCCCAGCGCTGAGCTCGTTGGTTATCAGCGGCTGGAAGCCGTTCACCCGTGTCAAGGGATGGTGGGTGCGGCGGGCGCTAGGGTTGAATGCGAAGTCGGCCAAGTCCTCTGTGACCGACAGCCCGACCTACACAACGTGACTGCCATGACCAAAAGCATTATTCGTAACCCAAAATCATGGGCTGTTTCTACACGTCGGTCGCAGTCAACCATGGGAACCTGGGTCGAAGATTGGAGTACGCGACGTGGAGATCGGGAGCTCCGACTCGGGCTGAACCGCTGAATGGAAGGCAAGATGAAACTCACCATTACCAAACTCAAAGTTGGTGTTGTCGTATTGAGTACAGCCGCTCTAGCGATCGGTCTTAGCGTGTGGCAGCTCGGTACGATGACATCGCGCGCCTGCAGAGAGCCATCATACCCAGTCCAAGTCAGGACAGCAGGAGAGGTCGGGCACTTTCCGTCAAATTATCGGGTCGCCCGACAACGGTTTCTCGACGCGGCCCGCGCGACCGGGGGCCGCATCGAGAGCATTCAGAACCCACATCGCGGCCCTGATGATGGCCCACTTTTCATGGACGTCGTATCTCTGGGAATTGAAGATGCTGCAGCGACTCTAGTAGTTAGCTCAGGGACTCACGGAGTTGAGGGCTTTGCGGGGTCTGGGATTCAAACGAGGCTTCTCCAAGACGGTATCGCGTCTCGCTTGCCGTCTGAGGTGAATCTCCTTATGATCCATGGGATAAACCCACATGGCATGGCGCACCTGCGCCGGTTTACGGAGGACAATGTAGACCTAAACCGTAACTTCATAGACCACTCACTTCCCCACCCGGACAACCCTGCTTATGTGGCACTGGCGGATGCGCTTGGACCTACGTCCATTTCCTTTTGGTCTGAAGTCGCGTCCTGGTCGAGGCTGCTATGGTTCATGGTCAACGCTGGGAAAGATGAGGCGCAAGCCGCGCTAAGCAAGGGACAGTATTCCCACCCCCAAGGTCTCTTCTACGGCGGTACGTTTGACGCATGGTCGAACGTGACAATCCGATCAGTAGTCTCTCGATATCTCGCCGGAGCGAGTCGTGCTGTTATCGTCGACATCCACACCGGTCTGGGGGAGTACGGCAACGCTGAAATAATACTCAACTCTCATGACGACTCGCCGGAATACCAACGTGCACTGGCCATCTGGGGACCGGAACTGACTAAAACGACCGTCACGGGCGAAGCGGTATCCCCTCACCTTAAAGCCTCTTTGAAGCTGGCCCTTCCTCGTGAATTGCAAGGACGAGAAGTAACTGCGGTTAGTTTGGAGTTCGGTACTTTGCCGATTCTTGAGGTGGTCAAGGCACTGCGGGCCGAGAACTGGCTTCACCACCACGGCGGCTCCGATCATCCTCGGGCAGAAGAGCTGAAGACCTGTTTGTTGAGAGCTTTCCACCCAGACTCGCCGGATTGGGAAGCGTCGGTGTGGGAACAGGGTGAAGATGTAATTGAGCGTGCCTTGGCGAGCCTACGCTCCTGAGCTAGCGCTTTTTGGGCTCGCTGAATTCGTGAAATCTGGCTCATTGATGCCCCCTGGAGTACTGCCAGTGAACCTGTGGCAGAGGGAATATGTGACCGACAGATCGGCGGCTGGCGAGACGAGGTCATGAACACAAGTCAATCGGAGAAGCGATTGCAATGAACTCAGCCAAACCCGCCGGCCGGCTGACCGCGCGGAGTAGGCGTCGGCGGCTAATTATCCTTTTGGGCTTCAGTTTTCCGATCTTTGTTGGCATCCTGCTGACGCCGCCTATTCCCCAAGACCTCAAGTACCACGACTTCGCCGATCAGCGAACCATCTTGGGTATCCCGCACATGTGGAACGTGATGTCGAACCTACCGTTCGCGGTGATCGGCGCATGGGGCTGCTGGTGGTTGCTGGGTCGGAGAGATCTCTCGAAAATCCTTGCCGAGCGGTGGGAACGCGGGGCCTACCTCGTCTTCTTCGTCGGAGAGTTCTTGACCTGTTTCGGGTCGGCCTACTACCATGCGAACCCGAACAACCATACCCTGGTGTGGGACCGCCTGGTCTTTAGCCTTCTGCTGACGTCGTTTTTCACGATCGTCATCACGGAGTTTGTCAGCAGGCGGGCCGGGAGAATCATGCTCCCGCCGATGGTTCTGCTGGGCCTCTACAGCGTTTTGCGCTGGTACGGCAGCGAGCTGGCCGGCGAGGGAGACCTCCGCGTGTACCTGGTGGTTCAGTTCTATCCGGTGATCGCGATCCCCTTCATCATTTGGATGTTCCCTTCGCGTTACGGGCAGAGCCGCCCGTTCCTCATGTTGTGGGCGCTGTTTGGGCTAGCCAAGATCTGTGAGGTACTGGACGCCCCGATCTACGAGCTCAGCGGTTTCTGGAGCGGCCACACGTTCAAGCACCTGATCGCCGCGGCCGCCACCTACTGCGTGCTTTACGCCCTCCGCCGTCGAAACTTGACGCCGTCGCTGGCGCGGGCCAACCCCCTCTCGGGCCGATTGGCGCAGCCGTCAGGAGAGGTTCGATGAGAAGCCCTATCCGAATCTTGGCGTCGGTGCTTTTTCTGTTCGCGTTCATCGCAGGAGTCTTACTATTTCCCCTGTCATCCTGTACGATTGACCACGGAAGCCTGAACAACGACATGGGCACCACGTACTTCTCGCCCGACTACTTCACCGCCCGCTCCCGCTTTCGCGAGGGATCTCAAAGGGCGGGTGGACGGCTTACATCGATGGAACTGGATGCTAGGGGCCCGGCAGGCGAGGTTCTGACCATTGACATCGCCTGGTTCGGTGCTGATAAGCCCAAGCGTGTGCTCGTGCACTCGTCTGGACTACACGGCGTGGAGGCGTTTGCCGGGTCGGCTGTCCAGTTACAACTCTTGGACCAAGGCCTTCCGGTGATCCCGGAAGACTCCGCGCTCGTTCTGGTGCACGTCATCAATCCCTATGGGATGGCGTGGCTCAGGAGGTTCAATGAAAACAGTGTCGATTTGAACCGCAATTTCCTCGGCCCGGACGAAGACTACAGTGGTGCGCCCAAAGGTTACCCGGAGTTTGACTCCTTTCTCAATCCCACGAGCCCACCGTCTTGGGATTTTTTCTACCCGAGGGCAGTGTGGCTAATCGCCCGCCACGGCATGTCGAAGCTGAAGCAGGTAATCGCCGGGGGGCAATACGAATACCCGAAGGGTCTTTTCTTTGGCGGATCGAAGCTTGAAGAGGGACCGCGAAGGGTCCAAGCGTTCGTGCGCGAGCGTCTGGAGTCCGCCGAACATCTGGTAGTTATTGACGTGCACACTGGGTTAGGGCCATTCGCTTACGACACTTTGTTCGTTCATGCTGGTGACAAGGGTTCATCGATCTACCTCAACATGAAAAGAGCGTTTGGCGAACGTGTCGCGTCTTTGGATCCTGAGCACGGTCCGGGATATCGGATCAAGGGAGCCTACGACACGATGTATCTGCGTGTTCTTGGGGAAGACAAGGTATCCTTCTTGACCCAAGAGTTCGGAACTGACAGCGCGGTAGACGTGCTGTACGCGCTACGAGAAGAAAACCGCTGGCACCACTATGGCGGGGGGACGGTCGATCATCCGACGAAGCGGGATCTGAAGGAATCCTTCGGCCCCAACGACGATTCCTGGCGAACAACGGTGCTACAGCGGGGCAAGACAGTGTTCGAGCAAGCGATCCAACTTGCCTTTCGAGGTAGATAGAGGATCTACGGTGGACTGTATCGCCATACCATTTGAGACATGAAACTCCTTGTTTTCGGTGCCGCAGTTGTCGTTCTCGGCTTCTGCTGCTGGGCCTTTATGATTCGCATGCCCGGCAAGAGCTTTCAGGGACCACTGCCGCCTTTGACCCGCGCCCAAGAAACGCTTCGCGACGAGCTGCGGCGGTACGTCGAGAAGCTGGCGGGTGAGATCAGCGAGCGCAACTTGATTCAGTACGCGGCGCTGCGCGAGGCAGCAGACTACGTGCATCATAGCTTCGAGGAGGCAGCATACAAAGTAGAGCGGCAGACATACGACGTGGCACCGCGCTCGTTCTTCGGCTTGAGCGAAGTTCCGGAACAGCCGCTCTCATGCTCCAATCTCATCGCCGAGATCCCTGGCAGCGCGAAACCAGCGGAAATTGTCGTCGTGGGGGCGCATTACGACTCGGTCGAAGGCTCTCCCGGTGCAAACGACAACGCCACGGGGGTCGCCGCCGTGTTGGCGCTCGCACGTTTTTTTGCTGGAAAGAAGCCGGGGCGAACGCTGCGGTTCCTCGCTTTCGTGAACGAGGAGCCGCCCTACTTTCAAACGCCGTCGATGGGAAGTTTGGTTTATGCGAGGCGCTGCGAGAAGCGGCAAGAAGATGTCGTCGCGATGTTGAGCCTCGAGACGATTGGATACTATTCGGACGAACCCGGCAGCCAAAACTACCCCGCCCCCCTTGGGTTCTTCTATCCGTCTAAGGGCAACTTTGTGGCCTTCGTCGGTGACACGTCGTCGCGCGGGCTGGTGCGAAAGGTCATTCGGTCTTTTCGAGAGTCAAGTCAGTTCCCCTCCGAAGGCGCGGCGACGTTTGGGGCGCTTCCGGGCGTCGGCTGGTCGGATCACTGGTCTTTTTGGCAGGCAGGCTACTCCGGCGTCATGCTAACGGACACCGCCGCTTATCGGTATCCCTATTACCACGGCGCTCTCGACACGCCGGATAAGATCGACTACGATCGGCTAGCTTGTCTTGTGACGGGTGTTAAGCGTGTGATCGACGAGCTGGTGGCTGTGCGCAACGATTGAGCGCTCAGCCCTTGCCCAAGAAACCTTTGGCACTCAAGATGGGATGATCGTGGGCAACCCCGCCGCGGGCTCGGATCGGACAAGCGAGATCGCTTGTCTCACTGACGTCACCACGACCGCTACTGTGATCCGACCGGGACACAGGTAGCGACCGGCGATCCCGCCGGTCCGGCGGGCCGCGATCTTTTCTCAGCCGTGCGCGAGTGAACGCCGCGGGCATGGGCGTGCTTCAACCCCCATGCTAGAATGGTGAGCCATTCATGCTGGGTCAGGTCGAAGCGGTCAACCTGGTCAAGGAATTCCGCACATTTCAACGCAGGGAGGGCCTTTCGGGGTCCGTCCGCGATCTGTTTTCGCGCAACTACACCCGCCTGAAAGCAGTCGACTCGGTCACTTTCACCCTTACGCCGGGCGAAATGGTGGGCTACACTGCTGTCCGGTTAAAAGTCGAATAGAATCAATTGGTTGGGGTCATAGGGGGATTCGTTTGGGGAGTCGGATGGCTGGAGTGCCTGTAAAAGGGGCATTTTTTCGAATTGCGTAACGCTGAGAATCTGTAGAATCTGGTAAAGACTCGCTTCCAGCCCGAGGCGTTTCCGGACGATGGCGATGAGCACGTAAATCGAGACAGCGATCCAGATCTGCGTCTTGACGGCGTTCTCGCTGGTGCCGTAAAACGAGTTGATTCGCAGATGTTGCTTGATCCACTTGAAGAACAACTCAATCTGCCAACGCGACTTGTAGATGTGGGCGATGGTCAGCGCCGGGAGCGCGAAGTTGTTGGTCAGAAACTTCAGCCGCTTGTTCGTCCGGGCGTCGAAGTAACTGACCCTCCGCAACGGGTCGGGATAGGCTTGGGCCGATTCGATGGCAGCCAGTATGACGGTCTGATCCGAGCGCAAGCCCGTGGATTTGTCGACGGGATGCGAGTAGCGCCGTTGGAGCAAGATGTTCTTCTTGGTTCGCACGACGAAGAACGACGAGCAGAGAGTGAACACGAAGAGGCGTTCGAAATCGACGTAGGCCCGATCCATGACGTAGAACGCGCCGGCCTCCGGGCCGATCTCGTCGAGGATGTTGATGTCGTGCACTTTGCCTCCAGTAATGCGGATGAACGTGGGAATATTGCCGTGCAGATCCAGCAGCGTGTGCATCTTCACGGCGGCTTTTTGCTTGCGGAATCTCGCCCACGGAAACAGCGACAGGCAGAGGTCGATTGTTGTCGAGTCGAGAGCGTACAGAGTCTGGTCCAAGTCCACACCGATCGGGTCGTGGGCATATAACGGCCGTGCCATGCCAATCAAGACCTGCGCGAAGTCCGCGTAGATCCGCCAGTCGCGCGACTCGTTCGCGTCGGCCAGTGTCGAGCGCGCTACCCTGCCGCGGAATCCCATGTGGTAGAGTTTGCCGTGCATCGAACGCAGGCACGTCTCGATGTCGCGGAGGCTTGCCCGATAGGTCAGCTGGGCGAATGCCATCGCAAGAAACTGATCCCAGCAGGAGAAACTTTTCAGATAGGAATCGCCGCGGTAGCGCGATACACATTTCTGAAACTCTTTGCTCGGTAGGTGCTCGATCAGTTGGGAGAAAACCGTACGGCCAAGGTTCATCCCTCATTGTGCCGCGTCCGGATGCTCCGTTCAGGCGACCATTTGCGGCCTCGGGATTTCAAATCGTTCCCGGGCAAAACAGGCCATAAGACATTGAACGGTCGAGACTTACCGTCCGATGGCGCGACTTTCCCCGGACAGCACTGGGTGGGCTACATCGGCCCCAATGGCGCCGGCAAGTCGACATCCGTCAAGATGCTGACCGGCATCTTGGTTCCCACCTCCGGTTCAGTTGCGGCCAACGGCTTCACGCCCTACAAGGAGCGAATGGCGTACACTCGCACGATCGGGGCTGTTTTCGGCCAGCGCACACAACTGTGGTGGGACATCGCGGTGGTCGAGTCGTTCCGTTTGCTGAAGAAAATCTACGACGTTAGCGACCGCGACTACGAAGCCCGCATGGCGCGCTTCGATGAAATCCTCGAAATCAAACGCTATCTTCATCAGCCGGTGCGAAAGCTGAGCCTCGGTGAGCGGATGCGCTGCGACCTGGCGGCCGCGCTGTTGCACAACCCCCCGCTGTTATTTCTCGATGAACCGACGATCGGTCTCGACCTGCTCGCCAAGGAAAGCATCCGCGAGTTCCTGAAGGAAATCAACCGAGAGTACGGGACGACCGTACTCTTGACCACGCACGATCTGTCGGATATCGAGGAACTTTGCAGCCGGCTGATGATCATTGACCGGGGGCGGATCCTTTTCGACGGGCCGCTGGCTCACCTGAAGCGCATGCTCTGGCGCCAAAATCAGATCCGGTTCGAACTCAAAGAGCGCGAGCAGGCGGCCATGATCGAACAGGTCGAGCTCCCGAACGTGGATCGGGAGCGTATCGACGAGCTGACCTATCGCTTCTCCTATAACCGTGACAACTACACCTCCGGCGAGGTGATCCGCCGAGTCGTGGCGGCGGTGGACGTTCGTGAAATCTTCATGGCCGAGGAATCAATCGAGCAAATCGTCAGACGCATCTACACCGAACGACACGTGCCTGAGTTCGAGGGCTGATGACGCCATCGGCCGCTTCCCAAAGCCTTCGGAACTACCTGGAGTACTCGCGCATCGGGTTCATCAACATCCTGGCCTTTCGCTTGCGGTATTACACCGGCGTAGCGACCTACCTGATCAACGTAACGGTCTACTACTTCATCTGGAAAGCGTTGTATGCGACCGATGCCGAGTTTGCTCCCGGCTTCAGCTTCGAAGACATGATTACCTACGTGGCGGTGGGTTGGGTGATCCGCTCCGTCTATTTCAACAACGTCGATCAAACCATGGCCTCGGACGTGATGGAGGGCGCCATAGCACTCTCGATGCTCAAGCCCGTCACCATTCAGGCCCGCTACATCGGTCAGGCACTCGGCGAAGCCGGTTTTCGCCTAATGTTGCTCACCACGCCCACAGCACTCGTAATCGCGATGATCTTCCCCGTTCAGCCACCGGCTGGCATAGCCTACTTTCTGCTGTTCGTCGTCTCTCTTCTCGCCAGTGTCTTTCTCATGGCGGCACTCAACTTCTTGATAGGAACTTCGGCCGTTCGCTTGAAGTCGATCTTGGGGCTGCTGAGGACCAAGTTTTTCGTTCTGGAATTGCTGTCCGGCCTCCTCGTTCCGATGACGATGTTCCCGCCCGCTGTGCGAACCGCTCTTTCCTACCTTCCTTTCCAGCACATCGCTTACACGCCGCTGAGAATCTATCTGGGGAAGTTGAACTTCGCCGAGGTTCGAGAAGCGCTGTTCGTCCAACTGGCGTGGGTGCTGGTCCTGGTGATGCTCGGCGGCTGGTTCTGGAAGGCGATGTCGCGCAAGATCACGATTCACGGCGGCTAGTTACTTTCCGGTGCAATACACTTGCGGCTCGCGGCGGGGACTGTCACCAATTTCGCGCGTACAAAGAATCAACAAGTTGCGGAGGTATCCGGTCGCGAAATTGGCTGACTGTCCCAAGCCACCGCTCAGTTTCCCCTTTTTGCACCGGAAGGTAGTTAATGCGCCCGACAGGACCCACTCCGATTCGAACGCCAGGGGTGCCCGCAACATCCTGCGGCATTCCCAGGAGCGTACTTTCGAATCATTACGGCTGCCCCAGATATCGTCGAGGGAGTCAACTTTCTGTCTGCGTACGGGTCGGGAATCGCCGTCTTGTTCGTCTTACGAACAAATCACCTGACAGCACAACAACAGAAACGGCGTTGCAAAGCGGACCCGTGTATCAGCGCGATCGATTTGCGTCGCAAAAGCAATGCAGTTGCAACTAAGATCCTTTTTCCCGAGTGCCGATGGATCTCAAGAAAAGCCCCTAAGAATCAGCAGCTTAAACTGGTACAATCTACACATCTTTACATAAACTGATGGCTAGTTGACATTGCGTTGCAAGATCAGGTATGCTTGGTCCGATTCGCTAGATGCAAGTCAGTTGCAAATAGTACTCGGCTTCCATGGCATTCATCTTGCTGGAGATCTGACTGGTTCGGGCTTGAAGATGTGCTGCTTTGAGCAGGCGCTTGCCGCTATGGTCAAACCCCTAGAAGCGCCATCCGTCTTAAACCCTTCGTCTTAGATGCATAGACTCTCAAGGAGCGCGGTCACGCGGAGTCTGGCGTGGCGGTGCGCCCGGCGCCTGGTCGTGCTCCCGGCACTCAGCCTGCTAGCACATTCATACGGCGCCCCAGCTGATACAACGGCGCATAATCTCGCCGCGGCGGCCACGACGAACGAATTGGCCATGGGAGAGCCCTCGTTGAGATGCTCGCCGGGGCCGGGCATTACAGCGTCTGAGCCTGGAAGGGAATCCGCCGCTAGGAAGACCGAGTCGTGGGTTAGCCGGATCGATCAGCAGATAGTCGAGCTGCGGCAGACGCTCGCTCATGTGCAGAAGCAGCTAGACGAGCTCGCTTCCGCTCGGCGCGAATTGGTCGACAACCTACCGATAGACGGACACCTCCCATCGGCGGCCAGAGAGCAGGAGGAAACCCTGGCCGTGGCATTTGCCGCGCTGGAACCCTCGAGCGCACCCGCTCTTGCCCTCGCTGAGGAAGCGCCGCGAGAGCGCTCCGCGCAAGCCTCCTTGCCCGAGGCCGAGAAAGAGTCGAGTCTTCCCGGGCAGGGGTACAGCGACAAAGGATTGTATCAAGGACTGGCTGCTGGAGCGCCCGAATCCCGCTACGGACGCAGTCTGTTTTCCGATTCCGTAAAGATTGGCGGGTACGGCTCGTTCCGCTACGAAGCGAACAACATCGCCCTGGGTCCACAGGTCGGCGACTTGCCGCGCCTCCGACGAGGCCACAACGGCTTCGACTTTCGACGATTTGTGATGACGCTGGACGCAGCGCCCTTCAAGAGACTTCGCTTCTACACGGAGATCGAATTCGAGCGGCTCAATGAAATCGAGATCGAGCGCAACGCGATTCCCGAAAACCGTGGTCGTGCCGATCGGGTCCGGCGTGGCACGCGCTTCATTCAAGAGGTGGAAGGCACCAGTGGGGGCGCCATTGCTATGGAGCAGGCCTGGGCGCAGTTCGATTTCAGCGACAACTTCGGGGCGCGCTTCGGTGTGATCCTGCCCCCCCTCGGCCGCTTCAACGTTCTGCACGACGACGACTACTGGGATCTGCCCCGCCGACCGCTGGTCAGCCGTGGCGGTCCTGTCATTCCGACTAAGTCCGCCTGGCGCGAAGTGGGTGGCGGACTTATTTTCAACAAACCGATCGGCAACGGCTATCTGGATGGCCAGTTCTATCTAGTCAACGGAGTTCAGCTCGACTTCACGATCGAACAGGTGGCCTCGCTGCGAGAGGGCAGGAATCTGCTGGAGCTGGAGCCCGAACTTTCTTTCTCCTCCGGCGCTTTCGACGGCAGCCAGACTGCCAACGCCGCTGCCTGGCGGCTCGCCATCAGCCCCAGCCTGGGGCAAGAGTTTGCTGTCTCGGGCTATCACGGCCGCTACACCCCTGACTACCTCGTCGAGCACGGACAGATCAACGCTATCGCCTTCGACGGCAAGGCCACGATGGGAAGTTTCGAAGTGGAGGGCGAGTATGTCTACACCCATTTCGGGCGGTTCCGAGAAGTGCTCGGTGATATCGGGTTCCAAATGGTGGACGCCGTGGCAAAAACCTCCAGCTCGGAGACTGCCGATCTCGAAAGTGAGCTGGAGGGCGGGTTCAAGGGACCTTTTTCCAATTCGCGCCGAGGCTTCTGGGTGGACTTCAAGTATCGTGCGCGCCCCAAGTGGATGCAGGATAGCTTCCTAGGAAGTGATTTTGAAGATCCGCAACTGATTCCCATCCTGAGGTGGGAAAGGATCTGGTTCGACGACTTTTTAACGGGCTTTGATTTTGCCGGGGGCGAAATCACACGTTTCGAGACGGAGAACCTGCAGCAAGAGCGCGTCTCGTTCGGGCTGGCTTATCGGCCGGTCACGTCGGTCGTTTTCACCACCGCCTGGGAACACAACCGCCGCGTCAGCGGAAGTCAACTGATCTTTCCGAGACCGGTCGGCACCGACCCGCTTCCCGACAAATCCTTTGACTCGCTGATTCTTGGAGCAACCTTTGGGTTCTGACAAGGCTAAGCCTCATTTCTCTCGCGGACACTGCGGGCGGACGTCCGACTCAGGGAAGCGACAGGCAAAAAATGGGGACTGCCATCCGATTTTCGCAGTCTATCTTCATAGTAGAAACGAAGCCCTTCGACGAACGAAAAATCGGTGGCTGCCCCCATTTTTTGCCCCACTTTGCGCTGCCAGGAGCGAGACTTTCTCCGCCGGCCGGGTGTTCGAATCCGCAATAAGAAAGGCAACGGGCCGGCTTGCCGTGGCTGTCCTGTTGCTTCCACCGAGCGCGTACGCGGAAAAGGTTGACGTCTATCTGACGCTGGAGGAAGCGCCGAAAGCGGTGTTTCCGGAGGCGGATTCGTTCGAGCGGAAGGACATCGAAGTAGACGACACGACCAGGCGTCGGATGAAGAAGCTAATCGGTCGCTTGAAACCCACGATTTGGGAGCCGTTTTACATCAGCTTCATTGCCAGCAAGCAAGAAGAGGTCATCGGTTACGCAGTGATTTGCGAAGAGATCGGCAAACATCGCCCGATTACGTTCATCGTGGCCGCCTATCCCGACGGAAGTATCAAGGACGTGGCGTTGATGATGTACCGCGAGCCGGTCGGGGAAGAGGTTCGTTACCCTGGCTTCCTGAAGCAATTTGATGGCAAGAGTCTCGAGAATCCTATCTTTCCGCGCCGTGATATCAAGAACGTCACGGGTGCGACACTGTCGGTCCGCGCCATGAGCCGTGGGGTGCGCAAGGCGCTCGCGTTCATCCAACTAGCCTACCTGGACCCGCCCACGCAGCAGGAGAAAGCCGAATGACCACTCGGCACTGGTCCTCTGTGCGCTACCCGGTCATTTTGGTGTGTTGTGGACTACTGCTGACGGCCGAGGTTGCCGCAATCTCCGCGACTCTCCAGCCGGGAGATCGGCAGGCCGTGCGCCGGGCCCACTATGTGATGGGCACGATCTTCGAAATCACGGCTTACGGCGCCAGCCGCGAAGAAACAGTTACGGCTGTCGAGAGATCGTTCGCCGCGATTCGGCGGGCGGACGAAATCCTGAGTCACTACCGCGCGGAAAGCGACCTGATGCGGCTAAACAGACGCGCATCGCAGGGAGCCGTTACCGTCGACCGCGACCTGTATCGAGTGCTGGAGGACGCGTTGCGGTTCGCGCGCCTCTCCGAGGGTGCTTTCGATGTAACCGTCGCACCGCTGGTCAAGTTATGGGAGGAAGCCGCCGACCGAGATCGGGCGCCGAGCGAACAGGAGATCCTCGAGACTCGCAAGCGGGTGGGATCGGCGAAGCTGGAACTGCTTCCCGAACTACAAGTGCGGTTCGCGCAGAAGGGCCTTGAGATCAACCTAGGCGCCATCGGCAAGGGGTGGGCAGTTGATCGAG
The DNA here is from genome assembly GCA_965248205.1 of Bryobacterales bacterium. Lineage (GTDB taxonomy): Bacteria > Acidobacteriota > Terriglobia > Bryobacterales > UBA6623. Next base: position 1,334,910 of record CBDFIS010000006.1, on the reverse strand, counting down.
CGGTGGCCGTTTTGAAACGCCACGGCGTCCGCGATGCTTTCGTGAGTGCCGGTACAAGCACGGTCTTCGCTTTAGGGGATGACGGATTGGGCGAGGGCTGGGAGGTCAGCGTTCGAAACCCGATTGAGGGCGATCCGTTGGCGACCTACCGTATCCGCGACCAGGCTGTATCGACCTCGGCGGCCTACGAGCGCTATTGGGAAATCGCCGGGAATCGCTTCGGCCATATCCTCGACCCGCGCAGTGGCCAACCTGTTGCTAGTATGCTGAGCGCCACGGTTGTCGCTCCTACCGCTACGGCGGCTGATGCTCTCTCGACCGCGGCATACGTGATGGGAGTGGAGGAAGGGTCGGCGCTGTTTCGACATTTGAAGCTGGAAGGGCTACTGGTGCCGTTTCCCGGATCCGGATCCCGTGAAAGCAGAATCATTCGCCGTCCAGGCAGTTCCGCTCTAGAAGCTTCTTTCTCAAGGTGACGTATGTACAGAAACTCCTCAACTTCAGCGAACAAACGACGCAGCGCGAACTATCGCTGGTGGCGGGCCGTGCATCTGATTACGGGCTTCCTGGTCGCCTTGTGGCTGTTGGCCATGTCGGCTACCGGCGTCCTTATCAACCACCAGGAAGGTCTCGGACTGACCGAAATGGACGTCAGTAACCGGCATCTGCCCGCGCACTACACCGACGAGTTCCATCCCGAAACGACACGGTTGAGCGTAGTGCTGGCCGATCTGCACTCCGGTCGATTCTTTGGCGCGACGGGAAAGTTAATCAGCGACGCAGTAGCTCTGATGATTCTCCTCTCGATTGGTACGGGCGTCTATTCGTTTTTCTTGAGACGCTCGGCAAGTTCGGTTCAACAGGTTGAGAACGGATACGCTGCTGAAGAGCGAAGGAAACCAGAAGAGCGACTAGTGGCTCACATCCCCGTGAAGCCCGCGTTGGAAGCCATCGACAAGACCCCTGTTCTCACTGCCTCTGAAAGCATATCGCCACGAAAAAGAGCGGTGGCCCAAGCTAGTGCGATCACTAGCGAACGCCCCCTGTCTCAACCAGTGGATCGCTAGGCTTTTCCGGCTGGGGGGCCGCGGCCTCTGGTCTACTTCCACATCGCGTTCAGACGTTTAGGTTGATCAGACTGGCGAGCTATCCACGGCCACTACTTCGGCACGAGCGGGCCTTTGTGTTTCCAGAGTCGCTCTTTGAGCCGGGGAAACAGTTTCAAGGCGTTGTCGCGCAGTATCTTGCGGCCGATGCGGAGCGCGTCCTCCTCGCGGAGGTTGCCGTCGTCGACCCTTTCAGCCAACACTTTCCCCAGCACGCGGCGCGTCGTCTCCGTCGCGCCGTAGATTCCTTCGGCGTATTCGGCATCGGCGCCCCACATGATGCGATCGGACGACACGACGTCGAGCCACTCGTGAAAAGCTCGTTTGGCCATCTCGTAGCTCAGAAGTGGTAGCCAACAAGAATCGATCCACACGTTTAACAGGTGCGGCGCGAAGGCTATGGCGCCGGTCTCGCTGACCCAAGGGAAACCACCGTGAAACAAGATGAACTTGGTTCGTGGGTTGCCTGCGATGAGGTTCTCCAAAAGCAATGGGTTCGAAGCTGCCAGGTGCGAGCCAGTGTGGATTTGAAAGGGCAGGTCATATTTGGCGCTAAACTCAGCGAGCTGCCACATCATGAAGTCTTCGAAGTCCTTGATCTGTTGGGGTAATAGCTCCTTTCGAGGCCGGCCGAAGGCGCGCGCTGCACGCTCCTTCCCCACGTTGTCAAAGCGAAGGCTCCTCCCGGTATGGAGCTTTAGACCTACGGCGCCATGCTCCTTGGCGGTCTGGAACACGCGGTCTACCACGAGGACGTAGTCGTCCAGCGACTCGAGCTTCAGTCCTTGCTCGCGGGCGAAGCGATAGGGGTCCTGAGAAGGTTCTTTGAACTCGGCAGGATGAAATCCTCGGGACAGCAGTCTTCCTACGTTGAGAATCGTTGAGAATGATTACCTCAAACGGATAATAGGTCTCGAAATCGAGGGCAGCCCAATAACGGTCGTTGAGCATCAGCTCGATGTTGGCTCGTTCGGTGAGGACGTGATACAGCCACTTCTGGTCTCGATAGTTCTCAAAGATGCGCCGGTTCAGCTCGGTCGCTTGTTCGTCCGTGATTTGCTCGAAGTCGATGCCATAAAGATCTTGGAAGGCGGGAAGCTGGTAGCGATACTGGCTCAACGCCCGCGCGTCTTCAAAGTCGCCCTTGGCCTTCGACCACCACTCGCTGAACGGTCCGCCGGGCGTCCAGGGAGTCAGGCGTTTGTATTGTGAGCCCCAGTAAGAACGCCCCCAAACACTATAGAGGTTGATGCCGCGGCCGTTCTCTGTCTCCACATACGGGTGGAGCTGATCGAAGGGTTTGAGGTGGTCGTGCGTGTCAATGATCGGGACCTCATCCAGAGACGCCTTGATTCGCTGGTACGTTGCCGTGTCCGGTACCGCTTGACACCCAACCACAAAAGCCAGCCACACAATGCCGCAGACCTTGACGGTGAGTACAAATCCTCGCATCATAGTTCCCTCCTAAACCCAGAGAGCTCAGGGACAAACCCTACGGCCACCCTACGGTGGTGCGCGTCCCGGCGGGCCGCAATCCTCCTCGATAAGGCGCTTGGCTCGGGGTCGCACGGAGAGTAGATTATAAGACCGATAAGTGCAACCAATCAACAACCACCGGTTACGTTAAATGATTAGAGAAAGGGTTTCCTGACGCCGCCGAACCGAATGCTTGGCAGCCTGTGACAAAATGGTGCAGGAACGAAAACGGGGACTGCCACCGATTCGCTCGCCGTCGGCGAAGCAGCTGAGGTCGCTGGCGTCGCGGGCAAAGCCGTGCACGGACTCACCGACCCCGCTTGCCCGAGCGCGTCGTCGTCGGCTTCGAGGTGAAGGGCGTAGGCCTGATCGTAGTAACCTCGCTCCTGATCGGCCGTTACGCTCATCGGGCGAAGAATTGTACCACAGGCCTCCGTCGAGAGGCCGCCGCCCGGGTCGCGGCCAACCGTTCTTGCAGTTCTAGAATTTTCTAGAATAAAGGCATGCTGCGTGACCCCAGCCTGATTCCGCTGTCGCATCAACACCAGCACGGGCTCGCGCTGGCGGTTATCATCGACCGCGGCTTAAAGGCTGATCCCAGTGAGCGCAAGGCCGAAGAGTTAAGCCACAAGGTAGCTCAGCTCGCCCAGGTCGAGCTATTGGGGCACTTCAAGGTTGAAGAGGAAGTGCTTTTTCCAGTCGTGAGGCCTTTTCTGGTCTCTGCAGAGATTGTCGACGAGCTCATCGCGCAACACCGTCAGATGGAGGAGCTTCTTAGCAGGCTCGCCCAAGCAGCCGCCGGCGGCCGCTTGGCGCTGCTGCGCGAATTCGGCCTACTGTTGAGCAGTCATATTCGAACGGAAGAGCGCCAGCTGTTCGAGCAGATTCAACAGCGGCTGTCCAGGGATGATCTGCTGGCGCTGGGCAACGAGATCGACGCTAGTGTTCGGAAAGTTTGCCCCGTGACGGGGAAGCTGCCTTGGGAGGAGACGATGTGACGGATACGTTCGCGGCGCCCAGCCTCACAAGGGCAAGCACTGGTGGAACTACCTCGCCGGCCCGACTTGTCCGCTGGCCGGCGAATTAGCGTTGAGCTGGGCAGCTTGCTTAGTCTCCGGCTTGTCTTCGCTGGTCGAATCCTTAGGTGGTCGTTTGGCGGCAGGTCGGCGCGAGCGCCCCAGCCGTGAACTGCCCGAGGTTCCAGAAAGCCACGTAAAGCCCCTCTCGCTTGAGTCTCGGTTGCGCAGGATTTCGGCGATCGCGTTGGCGCGAGTCTGATTCCATTTCGCGAAAGCATCCTTTTTGGACCGATTGAACGTTGCAACGAGCAGGGGCTGAGAGTCTTCGGCGACCGGCATCGAGCGCTCCGATCTCAGTTGGAACTGCTGCCCGAAAGCTGCTACGGACGCCCTGCCGCGGTAAACACTTAGCGACGGATCTTTGCCGGGTTGGTTGTCGCAACGGTACAATCCTCGCTTTTTAAATTGAACTATCGAGGCGCCACACTTGAGGGTCAGTAAGTCTTTACTGGTACCCTTGGCAATGTCGACGAAGATCGATCCGGAGATCAAACGCAGCTCGACGCCCGAATTCTCGGCGGAAAGCATCTCGATCTCGCTGTTATCGTCTTGCCGTAGGAACGTGCCGGGGAGCAGCACCAGTTCGGCATGACCACCTTTGGTGCTAAGGCGCTGGCCAGTCCTTAGGTGCACGAACTTGCCCCGTCGCCCCTGTTGTCCTTTTGCTCCTGAGAGCAGAACTTTCCCTTCCGTGTAGTGGATCAGCCCAGGTCGAAGCGAAATGACCGACTGCGCTCCCAACTGGCAGGGTAGGGAACCAGCCAGCACTAGCGCGACAGCCCTAATACGGCTCAGCCGGCTTTCTATCCGGGTTTTCAAGCGGGACCCCGCGGAGAGCCCCCAGTCAGGGGGATCCGCCTCTCCAATACTAAACCAAGCAGCCTAGTAGGGACAATACAGCGAGCAACCTAGTTCTTTTGTTACAACATCCTCGTTTTCTTGAGCAGGCTTTCGCCCGCCGCCCCTGAACCCAAGCGGTCCGCGATCAAATCGCTCCCAATTGTCTCGTGGAAGTTGCTTCACCTCTTCGGGATCCGGTTTCGGTGGGCGCCGGCTTGAACCCGCGCCATGGAAAAAATCGACGAAACTGAACCACCACGCCCGAGCCACCCGTCCAACACGTAAGGTACAATTCTTTTCTCCTGAAGAATCGGATCGGCGGCCGCGGCGGACCTGCTCGAATCTCGGGTAGCAAGGTGAGCTTTGAGCGCTTTAGGAGCGATGTGCGGACCCGAATGTTGCAACTCCCGGATTGTACTCTGCGAGTATTCAAGTTAAGGCTATGAACCGAACCCTGATCTTGTCGAGTGCTCTGGCCGTGGCGTCTGTGTTCTCCGCCAGCGCAGCTGCGCAGACCCCGGCCGGTCTCTTGAACCTTAGCGAGGAGTCGTTCGTTCTTCCCGCGGAGCGCAATTGGGAAAAGCTCGGGGTGTCGAATCGGAAGATCCGAATACTCGACCGTTTTCACCGGGGTGGTGGCTACCTAGGGTTCCATATTGCGTACAACAGCTCCAAGCTGCACGTTACCGGAATCCTTGCCAGACCGTACATCCCTCCCGAGCTAATGGAGAGGTATCTGGAAAAAGATACTGCCGAAGAGGACGAAGAGCTAGTCGGGTTCCCACTCGTCATTCTCAATCACGGCTCCCGCGCTGGTATCACCGCGCCCTACCGAGCCATCGCGCTCGAGTTGGCCAGCCGGGGATACGTGGTTTTGGCTTCCACCTATCGCGGTCGAGCGGGTCTCGAAGGACGCTCTCAAGGCGTGACGGAGTTGGCCAAAGGGGAGGTGCTTGACGTGTTGCAGCTCACCGAGTTAGGCCGTCGGCTCGAGTACGTCGATTCCCTTCGCATGGGTATCATCGGCGAAGGTCATGGAGCGACAATCACGCTATTGGCTATCGAGCGATCGAATGTTTTCCAGGTGGCCGTGGCGATCTCACCACCCATTTTTTCAGGACTCCCGGAGTTCGGGTTTGCGGGGCGAAGAATACTAGAGGACCGATCCAGAGAGCTATTCGGTCGAGAGTTGGGACAGAATGACTTGCTGCGGGAACTCTATGCCCGTGACACTTTTCGGTTTCTCCCGAAGATCACTACGCCGCTACTGCTGATTGCGACGAGTGCGGACCCCAGCTACCGGGATCAGCTGCGGTTTGTGGAGCAACTTTCAGCCCACGGTGTGGAGCACCGATTATTGGCCTACCCCGACCTGTTCCCCGAATTCATGACCGCCGTCGACAATGGCAGCCGCCCGCTCGAGTGGCGTCAGACTCAGTACGCAGCTTGGACGGAGGTTTTCACTCTGCTCGACGAAGCGCTTCAATTGCCGGAAGAGGAGGAAGGCGAAAACCCGCGCTAAAGGCGTGCTGAGATCAGGGGTTTCCGCAGCCGGACCGGCTGCAATTGCACATGTTCCCTAACGCGCCGTTCTGAGGAATGTCGTAAATGCTCCGCCTGGGTTGAACCGAAACGCCAAGACCGAAAGTTGGGGGCCGCTTCCACTGACGCTCAAGACCCCCTTCTTACCAACCAGTGCAGGATGGTCGTTAACCAAGCAGAACGCTGTCTGATTCCCCGAGGACAGATCGACCGCTCTCGAAATGATCGGGTTCGCCAGCTGGTCACGAAAATCAAGTGAAGCCGTCGTGCTTTGAGCGTCACTCGAGTTGGCCAGTGCCAGGCAAGTGTTGTTCCCGTTCGTGTTGTCAAACGGCAACAAGAACTCGTTGTCCCCGCCATCAACTAGCGGGACTACCGCTTCAAACACTGGCCGCCCCGGAGTTTGGTCGGTGAATATCGCATGACCTCCTACCGCGTTTCTTACTGGCTGGTCGATCTCCGCCCAGCCGGTGCGAATGATTTCGTCCTGCGACGGGAGAACCAGATCTATAGCATTCCCTGCCGCCAAACTGATCGGGAACTCAGACGCCGTTCCCAGGCCTTCCACGAATACTTCCCAGGGGGCCCCCGTTGGCGTGAAAAAGCGTATTGGGAAGTCGGCCATCGAGTCTCCCGTGTTAACAAGAGTGACGGCAGTGGTCCAAACGCCGCCCACGGCGATATGCGGCATGATCTCGTTGCCGGGCAATACAGCTCGTCTCATCGTAAAAAACGTTGTGAAGGCCCCTCCGGGATTGAATCGGAACGCTAGAGCGGAAAGTCTGGGACCGCTTCCACTCACTCTCAAGACACCCTTCCTACCAAGCAGCATCGGGAATTGGAAGTTCAGGCAGAGCGCTGTCTGATTCATCTCGGGCAGTTCGATCACTATCAACAGTATCCGCTGCGCGCCTTGGTCGGTAATGTCGAGAGAGACCGTCGTGCTGTCAGAGCTGCTTGAGTTGGCCAACGCGAGGCAAGTATTGTTCCCACCTGTGTTGTCAAACGGCAGAAGGAAGTCGTTGTCGAAACGATCGACCAGGGGGACGACCGCTTCAAACACCGGCCGTCCCGGAGTTTGATCGATAAATATCGCATGCCCGCCTACCGTGCTTCCTGCCGGCTAGTCGATCTCCGCCCAGCCGGTGCGAATTATCTCGTCCTGGGACGGAAGCGCGAGATCTAGGGCGCCGCCCGCCGGCAACGTGATCGAGAACTCAGATGCCGTACCGAGGCCTTCCACGAATACTTCCCAGGGATCTCCCGTTGGCGTCCAGAAGCGCAACGGGAAGGTAATCATTTCGTCGCCTGTGTTGACCAGGGTGAGGGTCGTGCTCCAAACGCCGCCGACTGCGATATGCGGCATAATCTCGTTGTCGCCGAGTCTGGACACCTTAGCCACAAAGGCGTCGATAAAACCATTGAAAGACACGTCCGGCCCCGCTGTGACCGGGAAGCTGGCCTCCGAGGAGCGGGTCAAGCCGGTGACATAGGCATTGCCCTCCGCGTCAACGGCAATCCCGTAACCTCGGTCGTCACCGGCACCGCCGAGGTAGCCGGCATATTCAAGCGCCGTCCCAGCGGCATTCACCTTGGCCAAAAAGGCGTCCTGAACGCCATTGAAGGTCCCATCCGGTCCAACAGTCACAGGGAAGCTGGCCTCCGAAGAGGAAGTCTGACCCGTCAGGTAGGCATTGCCCGCCCCGTCAACGGCAATCCCGCGACCTGCTTCCGAATCGGCGCCACCGACATAGCCGGCATACTCGAGCGCTGTCCCACTCGGATTCACCTTGGCAACGAAGGCGTCCCTCTCGCTGAAGGCGCTCGCGTCACCATTGAAGGTCACATCGGGCCCCACGGCGACCGGGAAGCTCGCCTGCGGGGAGTTGGTCTGGCCGGTGACGTATGCGCTGCCGGCTGGGTCAACGGCAATTCCCGCGCCCTGGTCAATGCTGGTACCCCCGAGGTAGCCGGCATAGACGAGCGCCGTCCCGGCGGCATTCACCTTGGCCACGAAGGCGTCCTGCTGACCGTTGAACGTTACATCCGGCCCGACGGTGACCGGGAAGCTCAACTCCGAGGAGTTGGTAAAACCGGTCAGGTAGGCGCTGGTCTCTGCGTCAACGGCAATCCCGGTGCCCCAGTCACGCGCGGCACCGCCGAGGTAGCCGGCATAGTCGAGCGCCGTCCCGGAGGCATTCACCTTGGCCACGAAGGCGTCCTCCTGACCGTTGAGCGTTACATCCGGCCCCACCGTGACCGGGAAGCTCGCCTCTGAGGAGGCAGTCACGCCGGTGACGTACGCATTGCCCGCCGCGTCCACGGCAATCCCGGCGCCTTCGTCACGGCCGGCACCGCCGATGTAGCCGGCATATTCAAGCGCCGTCCCGGAGGCATTCACCTTGGCCACGAAGGCGTCCCTGTCGCCGTTGAAGGTCAGGTCCGGCCCCATCGCGACCGGGAAGCTCGCCTGCGAGCTGTCGGTCCAGCCAGTGACGTAGGCGGCGCCGGTCCCGTCAACAGCGATCCCGATCCCAATGTCCCAACCGGCACCGCCGATGTAGCCGGCATAGACAAGCGCCGTCCCGCTGTCATTCACCTTGGCCACGAAGGCATCCCTCACTCCATTGAAGGTCAGATCCGGCCCCACCGTGACCGGGAAGCCGACTCCCGGGGAGGAGGTCTCGCCGATGACGTACACGTTACCCAACCCGTCAACGGCAATCCCTAGGCCTTCGGCGACATCGGGGCTGCCGATGTAGCCGGCGTAGACGAGAATCGCTGGATTGATTACCAGCGGCCGACTGGAATCGAAAGCGCCCAGCCGAAAACCATAGACCTGCCCTTCCGCTCCGGCCTTGTCTTCCAGCACATAGGCTGCGGCCACCTGTGACGCTCCCCCTCGGCCTCCTGGTACGCCAGAGGCTTCTCGTCCTCGAAACCTCCGGCCGGCGTCGACACGCGCAACTGCCCCTTGGAGTCCAGCGTCACCTGCGCTCCGCGATAGGCCAGCCGTATCTGAGCCGGGTCCGCCCCGGGATGCACGACGAAAGTGTACTTCAAATGGCTGCGGGTGCCCCGATAGACGAGGTCAATCCCTGGCCACAGATGCTCATAAACCAGGCTGGTGTAAGTTGGCAGACCGACGTCCCAATCCTCCCGAGGCCCCTTGAAGTAGCTGACGACCGCCGGGGTCGGGTCTTCTCCTCGAGGGCGCACGTTGGGATTGGCGCCTACAAAATCCAACTTGACCGCCCAGCCCGGTACCATCGCCCCAGCGCCGTCCCGGGCTAGCCTATCTGTTCCGTAGGAGATGTTGGAAACGAATGATTCCTCCATCGGAGTCTCTGGGCGGGGGCCTCGCAGCGCAAACGTCACGCCTCCGGGAGTGAAATAGATGGTCTTGTCACGGCCCTGGATGTAGTAGTTCACACGAGAGTCTAGCCGGCCCCGGTTCTCGACGAAGTACAGCGGCAGCTTGCCGTAGACCTCCGCCACCTGCTGTGACTCACGCTGTGGGCCTGACGGGCTCGCACTCGGCGCGTTGGCCGGCACGAGGCTCAAAGCAACCCCCGCTAGCCCACCGACGACCGCCACTCCCAGCCACGCGCCCTTATGCTTCATGCCAGTCTCGCGAGATGTCCTCTGTGACCGACCCACTCTCCACCGATAATACGAGTGTCCTCTGCCGGTATTCTACCCGGTCCGGTTTGGTAGTGAGGCGTTTTCCACACCCCAACGAGCCGGTAACCCGGCTGAGCCTACTAGCGACTGGATTCGCGGTGGTGTGAGAACTCCAGGTTCTCGCCTCCTAACGGCGAATGGGTTGACTATACCGGCTTTTTCGCGACACAAACTTCACCTCGGGCTGCGGGCACCGTGGCTCGGTGTACCGGCCTGGCGAAGTCCGCACTCCATGGAGTTTTCTGCCCGTTTCGGCAAGGTCGGATTATGTTACGTACGGACGGTCAAGGCAGGGTAGCCGGCTAGGTTCCTCTGCCGCCCCCGTGCAGGAGCGCTTCCTAACGAGAAGGGACTACTTGCGAACTTTCGTGACAACACTAGGGTAGGGATTCCCTACACATCCTGATAGTCCATCGAGACAAACTTCAACTCGAACGCGCGGTCGATAATCGTTCGGTCAAGCGCGTAGGGAAGCCTCTCGAACTTGAGCAGGTCCGTGGCTATGTTGACAACGTCGCGGGGGTGGCAGCGGCGGAACTTGCGGCCGCTCTTCTTGTAATGCTCCTGGATGATCTCGGTTAACAGACCCATCGGACATTCGATATTCATCTGCCGACAGTAGGCATGGAAGATGGTCGCGAATTCCTCCTCGGTGGGGTTCTGCATGAACATCTTGTACTCGAGTCGTCGCAGGAACGCCTCGTCGCCGAGGTCGTTAGGGTTCAGGTTGGAGGAGAAAATCAGGAAACACTCAAAAGGAACCTGGATCTTCGTTCCCGTCTGAAAAGACAAGTAATCGACGCTGCGATCAAGGGGATAAATCCAACGATTGAGAAGAGCGGCCGGGGAGACTTGCTGGCGCCCGAAGTCATCAATCAGGTAAATGCCGTTATTGGCCTTTAGCTGGTAAGGGGCGTCGTAGATCTTCGCGGCGTCGATATACATCAAATCGAGCATCTCAATCCCTAGCTCGCCACCTGTCGTCAAAAACGGTCGCTTGCATTTCGCCCAGCGCTGGTCGAACTTAGGTTCGCTCGTCATCAGGGTGCTCTCTTCTCCCTTGTCTACTCTTTCGTGGTAGAGGGAGTCGAAAACTTTGATGATTTGCCCCTCAGCTTCTAGCACGTAGGGAATGTATATGGGGTCACTGCTGTCCGGTTAAAAGTCGAATAGAATCAATTGGTTGGGGTCATAGGGGGATTCGTTTGGGGAGTCGGATGGCTGGAGTGCCTGTAAAAGGGGCATTTTTTCGAATTGCGTAACGCTGAGAATCTGTAGAATCTGGTAAAGACTCGCTTCCAGCCCGAGGCGTTTCCGGACGATGGCGATGAGCACGTAAATCGAGACAGCGATCCAGATCTGCGTCTTGACGGCGTTCTCGCTGGTGCCGTAAAACGAGTTGATTCGCAGATGTTGCTTGATCCACTTGAAGAACAACTCAATCTGCCAACGCGACTTGTAGATGTGGGCGATGGTCAGCGCCGGGAGCGCGAAGTTGTTGGTCAGAAACTTCAGCCGCTTGTTCGTCCGGGCGTCGAAGTAACTGACCCTCCGCAACGGGTCGGGATAGGCTTGGGCCGATTCGATGGCAGCCAGTATGACGGTCTGATCCGAGCGCAAGCCCGTGGATTTGTCGACGGGATGCGAGTAGCGCCGTTGGAGCAAGATGTTCTTCTTGGTTCGCACGACGAAGAACGACGAGCAGAGAGTGAACACGAAGAGGCGTTCGAAATCGACGTAGGCCCGATCCATGACGTAGAACGCGCCGGCCTCCGGGCCGATCTCGTCGAGGATGTTGATGTCGTGCACTTTGCCTCCAGTAATGCGGATGAACGTGGGAATATTGCCGTGCAGATCCAGCAGCGTGTGCATCTTCACGGCGGCTTTTTGCTTGCGGAATCTCGCCCACGGAAACAGCGACAGGCAGAGGTCGATTGTTGTCGAGTCGAGAGCGTACAGAGTCTGGTCCAAGTCCACACCGATCGGGTCGTGGGCATATAACGGCCGTGCCATGCCAATCAAGACCTGCGCGAAGTCCGCGTAGATCCGCCAGTCGCGCGACTCGTTCGCGTCGGCCAGTGTCGAGCGCGCTACCCTGCCGCGGAATCCCATGTGGTAGAGTTTGCCGTGCATCGAACGCAGGCACGTCTCGATGTCGCGGAGGCTTGCCCGATAGGTCAGCTGGGCGAATGCCATCGCAAGAAACTGATCCCAGCAGGAGAAACTTTTCAGATAGGAATCGCCGCGGTAGCGCGATACACATTTCTGAAACTCTTTGCTCGGTAGGTGCTCGATCAGTTGGGAGAAAACCGTACGGCCAAGGTTCATCCCTCATTGTGCCGCGTCCGGATGCTCCGTTCAGGCGACCATTTGCGGCCTCGGGATTTCAAATCGTTCCCGGGCAAAACAGGCCATAAGACATTGAACGGTCGAGACTTACCGTCCGATGGCGCGACTTTCCCCGGACAGCACTGATATGGGGTCTGACTCGAGCTCAGCCAACTGTTCGGAAAGATAGCTCTTGCCGTTTCCCGGCCTGCCGTAGATCAGCAGGGATTTGAACGAGTTGACGGCTGGTCCCAGCTTCGAGTAGAACTCATCGGTGACGACGGCGGCGCTGAACGCTTTTTCCAACTTGTCTTTGGTCAACCAACCGGGCTTGACCTTCTGTTGTTCGACCGCCTCAACGTAGTCTTTGAGGGGGACCGGCGCCGGGCCCAAGAATTGGTTCGTTTCCAAGTATTCCTTGGCACGGGACCTGCCTTCTTCGGACAGGGCAAACTGGGACGAAACGTTGCCGAATCCCGCGGAGCGCTTGACCTCGACGAGCCTTTGTCGCTTTAGGCCATCGACGACCGCTTCGATGACACTGAACTGGAATCCCAACGTTTCCGCCAGCTCCCTGCCACCCATCTCACCTCGAAAGTAGAGATTCTTAAGGACCAGCTGTTCCACGAGGCTGGAGGATACCCCGGCCTCGTGCAAGGAGGTGGCGGGTGGAGGCACAAACCGTTCGACTTGCGTTTCCGGGGGCTGGGGCGGAGCGAAAGCTATGTCACTCATGGGCTTTAGTAGTCCTAGCCTTCTCATTATTGGCTATCGGCTGGCGAAGAAACAGAGGGTGAATTTCCGGGATGGCTAGGGTATCTCCCCTTAGAGTTCTCATCGAAAAACCCAAGATCTTAGACCTTGGAAGGACCATCCTTCGCATTTTGATGCTCTGAGCGTGTCGCCGCGTCCCAGGCAGCCTCTTTAGGGCAGCTTCTGATGACGGCCCCAGACGCTTTGTTGCGCAGAGCGGTTTGTAAGGTTCGCCCCGGTACGGCTTTCGGGCGTTGGTTTCCGGCGTTCAGGTTGCACTCAGCGTCGAGATCTCTGAGCCATGCAGCGGATAGGGTGGAGAAGAAGGGTGATTTCCGTCCTCGCCTTGGGAGCTGATGGGCCGCAGATGGCCCCGCGGGGAGCCCCGGAGTCTTACTAGTCCTGCGGCCTACACTGACACAACGCGCGGCTGTCGCTTGTCGCGATACATCCGCTGGTCGCTGATGTAGACTAGGTCGTCGGGATTGTCACCGTCTTTGGGAAACATGGCTGCTCCCACGCTGATAGACGTTGCCACGTCGATCCCTCGTCCGATTTCAACCGGCTGTTTTTCTACGGCCCTTCGTAGCCGTTCGGCTCGGCCTTGGAGGCGGTGCGGCTGGATACCGGGGAGGATGGCGAGGAATTCATCGCCCCCTACGCGGCCCACTTCGTCGTAGCTTCGCAGCGACGTCTTGAGCCTGCGAGCGGTCTCCGCGAGAAGGCGATCGCCGGCCGCATGGCCGTAGGTATCGTTTACAGGCTTTAGTTTGTCGACGTCCATGAACAGAACGCCCACGCTTTGGTGGTCGCGCTGGGCGCGCGTGACTTCCACTTCCAGTCTTTTGAATGTGGCCCGTGTATTGGGGAGTCTTGTTACCTCGTCCGTCTTCGCCTGGAGGTATATTTCCTGTAGCTCCCGGGCGGACTGCATCGTCGATGCCAGCTTTCCGGTGATCAGCTCGAGGAGAAGGCGATCCCGCTCATCGAAAGAGTTCGTGAGCTTGGAGCACAGGATGATTGCCCCGAGCACTTTGTTATTCATCACCAACGGCGCCGCCAGCGTGGACCCGACGTCGCTCAGGTAACGCAGCCCTTCTCCGCCTCGTTCCGCCGACGGCGAGAAGTCCACCACGATCGGTGCCCGAGCCTTTGCAGCTTCGGCTACAAGGCCGTCTGTGCGGGAAAGGCTCAGGCGGGAGATGCAGTGATCGGGAAGTCCATCAGCCTGCATCAGAACGTATTTGTCTTTGCGGAGTTCGAAGAGTCCCGCCTTGTCGCACGTGATCGCGCCTCGAAGGATCTGAAGGGACTCTTGAAGATTCTGCTTGAAGTTCAGGTCTGCTCCCAACAGCGAGAGGATCTCGCAAAAGGGAAGGATCTCGTTTGGACCCCGAGTCAGTTTCTCGAGCGTCCTCCGTACTTGATCTCCCACTTGTCGTGAGTGATTGGCCGAATCGAATCCACTGAGCGGACGGTCGGCGTTTCGCCCCATCTCGTATTCATTAGGCGGACTCGGTTGCTTTTTCAGGATGTAGTCAGGCGCCTGCACGGCAGCATCACGGTCGAGGTTGCCCCCGGCCGCCTCATTGGCCTGCCCGTACGCCAAGGATGTCGCGGAAGATGCAGCGGCGACAGGCTTTTTCAACAGCGGTACCTTCGCCGCAGCAGTCTGTCCTGAACTTGCCGTGACCGAATGCGAGGGCAGGAGCTCAGGACGTGAAGGTTTCGACTCTCGCCAGTATACGGGATTTCGGTTGGGCGACGTTTCCCGTGTGCGGAGATATTGGTACGCCGCGGTTACCAAGACGAGCCCGAGAATCGCTTCCGAAAGCCGCGACGACTCCAGCAGCAGCCGGACCCCCCCCACTCCCACCGGTGCCAGCACGAAAATCGGTCCCGTGGGCAAGAAGTCTTTCTTCCAGATCTTCCACGGCGAGATCGATGCTTTCCGTCCGTCGTAAACGCTGGCCAGGCCGCTGCCCACAAAGTAGTAGGCCACAGCCGCGGCTGTGCAAGACAAGAACCACGCCAGGCCAAACCCATCGCTCGCCAACTGATAGGCGAGTGAAGCACCGCGGACCGAAATCGCTACACAAGCTGCCCCAACAGCCAGATCAGCCAAGGATTCCGAATTCCCCTCGACCACGGTCTCGTATAGCAGAACCAGGATCGCAAGGGTCAAGGCGAAGGCTGGAGGCTGTCCGACAAGCGCAGCCAATACCGGAATCAACGAGGCCCGAACTGGACGCCCTAAACCCGGCGGTTTGATCTTGATCGGGGCAGTCAGGCAAGTGATGATAAGGAGAATAATGAAGGCGACGGGATCGGATGGTCCGGAATCCAGCACCGTCCCGACAACCGCCCAGGCACCGAGCAGCGAGACGAGGATCGGGTATATCTCCTCGCGGAAAGATCGCTCCGCCGTAACTCTCACTCCCGTCTTAACCTCAAAGGCTGCCTCGTGCGGGTTCGAGGGCCACGAGGGCGGTTATTCCGTCAACCGCTCCTCCCTTTCCAAGCGACATGCAAAGACTTGAAGTTCATGACTCAAGCGACCTGCCCGATCCGCGAGTCTACGTAAGTGTGCGATTCCCCAACGCGGAGTACTGGTAGTCTCCGATCATCACCGACATGCCCAACACTCCCTCTGTCGTGCACGTAGATTTGCCAGTACCGCTAGGACATGAACGCCAAGTCTATATAGGCCAGTAATACGACCCGGTAATAGTACTTCCCTTGTAGAGTAAACCGATCCCCGCAATATGACAAGAGGAAAAGTTACCTAGAACCAGAACCTTACGGCTTTCTAGGGTATGACTCCTAGCCCGTAGTAAACTCGCAAGCCCCTATTCCTAGAACTTTGGTTTATCTGACCCGTTTTTCGGGATTGGGCGGCAAAAAACGGCTCGTTGGCAGGTTCCGGAGGCCTCGATATAGCAAAGCTACGAAGTGCTTTTCCTAGCAAGAAAAGTAATGAGGTATGTCGTTGGGCCACGACCGTCAGTGGGTGGTCGGCTCGGGCCAAACCGCCATCTGTTCACCCTGCCCTTCGATTACGTACCGGATCGCCGCCAGGACGCGGTCGCGACCTGAAATCCGCCTCGTGCTGCCGTGCCGCGCCCAGCGCCTGCCCCGCTTGCCGCCAAGCTTGTTCAAACCGCGGCTCGAGTATGCCTTGAAGTCGTTCATGATCTTGTCGGCTTTTGCTTCGGACGTTACGATGGCATGTACGTGAGTTGCTCTCACGTGGCAAGCGTCGAGGATTCAGCCCCGATGTTCACAAACTCATTCGAGGCTGCTGCGGTAAAATGTAGACAGGCTGGTGCATCCCTGGGATCGCGCCGAATGAGCATCTCCTGAAAACCCTTGTCCTCTCTAGGACAGCTATTCCCCTTTTGCAGCATAGTCATGCGCCGGTTCTTCTCCAAGCGGATCTGTGCTCGATTGTTGATTGGGCTTGGTTGCGCTGGGGTCGCGGCTGCGCAGAGTACGACAGGCGTCATCACCGGCACGGTCAAAGATGCGTCCGAGGGAGCCATCGCCGGGGCGAAGGTGTCGGCTCTTCACCTGGATACCGGAGCCCGGCGATCCACTCGCACCGCCAAGGACGGCCACTACCTGCTGCCGGCGATGCCGGTAGGAGAATACGAAGTTCGCACCGAACACAAAGGCTTTCAGACAGTCATACACAAGGGTCTTCACCTTGCCGTGGGGCAGACGGCGGTTATTCACTTCACCCTGCCGGTAGGTGAGCTGCGGCTTGAAGTGACCGTAGTGGCCAAGGCGCCCCTGGCCAATAGCCATACTCACGAGTTGAGCTACCTGGTCGGGCGTCGAAGTATCGAGGAGCTGCCGCTCAACGGCAGAAACTATCTGGACTTGATGCTGCTGCAGCCCGGCGTGCAGCCGTTTCGGCACCGCGATTCAGGCGGGTCGATTGTGGCTCACGGTTTGGGAACCAGCGTCAACGGCCAGGATCCGCGGTCGAACGTCTACTTGCTGGACGGAACGCCGCAGAATGATTTTACGAATGGCCCGGCGAGCAGCGGAGCCGGCACGTCGCTGGGAATGGAAACCATCCGGGAGTTTCGAGTCGAAGTGAACGGTTATAGCGCAGAGTTCGGCCGCAATTTCGGAGGCCAAATCAACGCCCTCACGAAGTCGGGCACCAATCGCGCGCACGGAAGTCTTTTCCACTATTTGCGCAACGACAAC
Organism: Bryobacterales bacterium; assembly: GCA_965248205.1. GTDB lineage: Bacteria > Acidobacteriota > Terriglobia > Bryobacterales > UBA6623. The sequence goes on along the minus strand of CBDFIS010000006.1, from coordinate 1,317,884 downwards.
CTGGACGCTCGGAATTTCTTTGACACCACGAGCTCTCCTCCCGAGTTTCGACGGAATCAGTTTGGCGGCACCGTCGGAGGACCCATTCAGCGGGATCAGACATTCTTTTTCCTTGGCTACGAGGGCTTGCGGGAAGACCTGGGCCGAACGATCAGTACGGTCGTTCCTGACGAGAACGCCCGAGCAGGGCTGATCCCGGATCCGCAGAATCCCGGACAGTTACTGGACGTTGGTGTCGATCCGGGGGTCGAGCCCTACCTTAACGAGTTTCCTCTGCCCAACGCTCCGAACCTCGGGGGCGGGTTGGCGCCCTTCAACTTCGGCTTCGCCCAGGAACTCGTTCAGGACTTCTTTCAAGCGCGGGTGGACCACAATTTCACGGCGCGCGATTCGTTCTTCGCGCGATACACGTTCGATGACGCGGACCAGAGGCTGCCGACGGATTTTCCGCAGTTTCCCCGCTCGTTCGTGTCGCGGAACCAGTTTCTCACTCTCGAGCATCGCCGGGTTTTCTCGCCGCGACTGCTGAATACTTTCCGGGCGGGCTTCAGCCGGACTCGGATCGGTCAGGACGTCGAGGCAACTACGACGAATACGCTGGAGCCGTTTGTGCTGGGGCGGCCTTCGATGGGAGACATTGATATCGGAGGGATTCCGCGCTTCGGGCCGCAAGTGTCGGCCGATGTACAACTGACACAGAACGTTTTCAGCTTCCAGGACGATGTGGTCTTCACACACGACCGGCACAGCCTAAAGTTCGGGGGGCTTGCCGAGCGGTACCAAGACAATCTATTCAACCCCACCTTCTCTAGGGGCATATTCGCGTTCGCCAACATCGGGGGTTTTCTCCAGAATCAGCCGCTTCGCTTCATTGGGCTGACGCCGGAGTCAACGGTTGACCGCTACTGGCGCTTCTCTCTGTTTGGCCTCTACGTGCAGGATGACTTTCGCGCGACGTCCCGGCTGACATTGAACCTGGGCTTGCGGTACGAGTTTTCGACCATCCCGCGAGAGATCCAAGGGCGAGATACGGCGTTGCTGAACCTAGACGACGCGGAGCCGACGCTAGGACAGATTTACGAGAACCCGACGAAGACAAACCTCGCCCCACGGCTTGGGTTTGCATGGGATGTCTTCGGCGATGGATCCACCGCGCTACGGGGCGGCTATGGCCTGTTCTTCAACACCAACAATCAGCAGAACTTGATCGTGACCGTGGTGAACCCCCCATCGGCCCGGCGGCCGGTGATCGGGCGACCGGTTTTTCCGCAGCCTAGTTTCGACCGCGCGGCGGACAATTCCATTCGGCCGATTGAGTTTCAACTGAAGAATCCATACATCCAGAGCTGGAATCTGAACCTGCAGCGGGAGCTATGGGCCGACACGCTGTTGACGATCGGGTATGCCGGATCGCGCGGGATTCATTTGTTGCGGAACACGGATGCCAATATGGCTATCCCGCAGCAGCTCTCGGACGGCAGGTATTGCTTTCCGGTAGCGGCGCGTCCCGGGGTGGTACCTTGCGGACCGTCAGGGGCTCCCGGCCGGCGGAATCCGAATTTCTCGACGATTGAGTTGAAGAAGAGCGACGGCAATTCCTGGTACAACGCTTTAATTGTGGAGCTGCGCAAGCGCTTCAGTCACGGCGTACAGTTCCAGTCTTCTTATACATTGTCCCGAAGCATCGACACGACGCAGGCTGCCACCTTTTTTTCCGATTCGGTGACTGGAACAACGTCCGCCATGCCCGAGCTTCCGGGGCTTGCTTACAACAGGGGTCTCTCCGATTTTCATGCCACGCACACGTTGGTGTCGAACTTTGTTTGGGAGTTGCCGTTTTCCGGCCAAGGGAACAGTGCCCTAGGGGCGATTCTCGGCGGTTGGCAGGCGGGCGGCTTGCTGATCGTGCAGAGCGGTAACCCGTTAACGGCCATGGTGCAACGGAACCGTTCCGGTTCACTGTGGTCTCCTACGGTCGGACCGGGACGTGGGGTGGATCGGCCGAGCTTAGCGTCCGGGTTCACACACGAGTCCGCGGTTGTGGGGGATTCGGCACGGTATTTCAATCCCGACGCGTTCGTATTGCAACAGGCGGGTACGCTCGGCAGTCTCGGACGCAACGTCTTCCTTGGCCCTGACCTGCGGTCCTTTGACTTTTCACTGGCAAAGAACGTACCGCTGTCTTCCCTGAGTGAGAGCAGTAAGCTGCAATTTCGCGTGGAGTTCTTTAATCTCTTCAACCGCGCGAACTTCGCTGCTCCGGCGATCGTAGCCTTCGCGGGTGTGACCGATGGGGAAGCCCCCTTGTCGTCTTTTGGGCGCACTCGATCGACCGTTACCTCTTCCCGCCAGATTCAGTTCGGGCTGCGACTATCGTTTTAGTGACTCGCTAATTCGCGAAGGGCAGATAGCGTCTAAGAAGGCGGCGTCCCGGCCGAGGAAAGTGAGAGGATGCATCAAGCTTCGCAAAGCGCTAGCTACTTTCCGGTGCAAAATACGCTTGCGGCTCGCGGCGGGGACTGTCACCAATTTCGCGCGTACGAAGAATCAACAAGTTGCGGAGGTATCCGGTCGCGAAATTGGCTGACTGTCCCAAGCCACCGCTCAGTTTCCTCTTTTTTTGCACCGGAAAGTAGCTAAGCTAGCGGACTCTGTCACACGATGCCGGCCTCGCCGTCTCCGATGCGCGCCCTGATTCGTTCCGAGGTTTTCTCTGGTGCGGATTCTCTCGGGCAGTCTTTCCGATCCGCGGAGCCTTTTCCCCACGTCGTGATCGACCAGTTTTTCGCCGACGAGTTCGCGCGCCGTCTGATTCGGGATTTCCCGCCGTTTGAGAAGGGGTGTGCCGTCAACGAGAGCGGTGAGCTCGGCAGGAAGGCGACGTTTGAAAACGTCCGCGAGTTAGGCAAGACCTTTCAGGAGGCCGACGACCTTGTCCGCTCGCGCGAGTTCCTCTCGCTGCTGAGTGAGATTAGCGGGATCCATGATCTGCTCTACGACTCGGCCTACATTGGCGGCGGAACGCATGAAAACCGGGCCGGTCAAGATCTGGATGCCCATGTCGATTTCAACTACCATCCCGCTCGTGGCTGGCATCGGCGGCTGAATTTGATTGTCTATCTGAATCCCGAATGGCAAGAGGAGTGGGGCGGATCGATCGAGTTTCATCTCAACCCCTGGCTGCCGCCGGACGAGAACCGCATCAAGCGCGTGCTTCCGCTGGCGAACCGCGCTGTGCTCTTCGAGACGAGCGAGCGCTCGTGGCACGGATTCGAGGAGGTCTCGCCCCCGGCCGGTCGGGAGAACCTGTCGCGCCGGTCGTTTGCGATCTATCTCTACACGGCGGAGCGGGCGACTGAGGAGACGGCGCCCCCGCACGCGACCGTGTACGTCGGAAGGCCGTTGCCCGCGGCCGTGAAGCCAGGCGCTCCGATTTCGTTCGAGGATGCCGATGCCGTCAAGACGATGCTGGCTCGGCGCGGGCGCCTCATTCGACGGATCTTCGATCGGGAGCAGGAGTTCGTGGCGACGGCCGAGCGGCTGGTCGAAAAGATTGTCGACGACGATGCCGAGAGCGGTCTTTCGCCGGAGCGGATCGATGAGATCCGATGGCTGTTCGAGCGGCACGATGAGCAACTGAAGTTTCTCTACGGCCGGGAGACCGGCTTCACGGCGGCGATCGAGCGTTTGAGGGGGTTGGTGCGGGATGAAGAAGCGTGGGGGGAGATTCCCGCCTTCGGTCCGATCGAGGGGGTCGCGGAAGCACAGGGGTGTTGGCCGGACGGTTGGGTGACTTCGCCTTTGCGATTTCAGGTGGCCGCGGGGGAGGACGTTTAGAGACTGCGTATTCAAGGAATGCTTCACCCAGCGATCAAGGAGCAGACTCGGCTGACCATTCGCGTCGGCGACGCATCTTTGAAGGAAACGGTGGCTCCCGGGAGTTTCGAGCTGATCATGGACGCCGGGGTCGACGCGGGAAAACAGACCTTGGTCGAGTTGAGTTCTGATCAGTCGGTGAGGCCGGGAGATTTAGAGGGTTCCGACGATCAGCGGTCGTTGGTGCTGCGGTTGACGCGGATTCAGTTTGAGCCGGACCGGTCCAAGACGCGTGTTCCGGGGAGTCTGCCGATCTACGGTCCGGTGTTCCAAAAGGGCAAGACGGAGGGGTACTGGCCCGATCACTGGGTGAGCTCGCCGTTGCGGTTCTCGGTCGTGGCCAACGAAGCAGTCCGACGCGTCCATGTCAGTGGGTTGATGCCGCAGGCAAAAAAGGAGGAGCGGTCGATCGTCTTGTCGGTGGGAGACCAGTCGTGCCGGCAAACCGTTCGCGAAGATTCGTTCGGCCTAGCTTTGGAAGTTGACATCGGTCAGGGTGAAGAACGGGCGGTCGAGATTTCTAGTGACAAGTCGTTCGTGCCCAGCCAGGAGGGTCCGTCGGAAGACCATCGAAGCCTGTCGTTCCCTCTGAAACGCATCTTGTTTGAGTCCTAGCCGGACCCAACTTCTATCCAAGGACCGTTTAGGGGCGGCGGGCAAGGATATAATGTTTGTAGTGGAAGAAAAACTAAACTTTGCAGTATTCGTCGACTTCGACAACATCGAAATCGGCGTGAAGTCAACTCTGAACCGGGCGTTTGAGGTGCAGTGCGTTCTCGAAGGCATCAAGGAGCGAGGGGAAATCTCCGCCAAGGTTGCTTACGGCAACTGGAGCCATCAGGCATCGGAAACTCGAACTCTGACTGAGCACGGTGTTCAGATGGTGCAACGCGACACGACGCCGCGCGGGGACAAGAACGGAGCTGACATCAACCTCGCGCTCGATGCATTGGAGATGGCCTTCACGCGCGACCACATCAATGCGTTTGCAATCGTGAGCGGTGACAGCGACTTCATGGCCCTGGTCAACAAGCTGAAGCAGTACAACAAGAGGGTGTATATCGTGGGAGGCAAGGCCTTCACCAGCACGATTCTGCAGCGAAATTGTCATGAATTCATCAGCTACGAATCGCTGCTCGAGGACCATCCGCCGCGGTCGAGAAGGGGAGCTGCTTCGGGACAAAGGGGGCGCCAGCGCCGGTCGCTGCCGCTTTCGCAAGCTGTCGCTCTCATTAACCGGGCGCTCCAAGCATTGGATCGCCGCGGGGCGCAGCCACAGCTAGGCTTGCTCAAGAGCACCGTGTTGCAGCTCGATTCCGCTTTCACGGAAAGAGACTACGGTGTCTCGTCCTTCTCGGGTCTCGTTGAAAGGCTGGTTGCCCAGGGGACTCTCAAGCTCATCACTGTGGACGGCCACCATGTCGTCGAGAGGAAATCAGAAGATGTGGAGGACAGTTCGGCATCCCCCGACGATGCGATCTCTGTCCTGAGCAGAGTGCTAGAAGCCAACCTGAATCTGTTGGAAATGGGTGTTCCCGCGCGCGAGTTGGGGGCCCTGGTCAAGGCGGTCAATCCGGACTTCAACGAGACTGACTACGGGTTTCCTGAGTTTGCTGAGTTGCTGAACTTTGCGCAAGACAAGGGCCTGGTGCGAGCCGAAACCAGTTCCGAACACGGGATGCTCTTCTATGCTGGCGATTACTTGGCCCACGGGAGAGGTGCCGGCTCGGCCGCCGCAGACTCCGAGGCAGGTACGGGCGCGGTCGCTGCGGATGCCGTGAAACCCGCGACGAGGCGCTCTACGAAGCGGGCCACGAAAGGTCGTTCCCGGACCCGAACGAGGCGTAGGACCGTTACCAAAAAAGCAGCAGCAGATGAGGCGGAGCTCCGAACGCCGGACAGCGAGGAAACCGGGGAGCAAGTCGCGCCGGACCAGGAGCAGCAACTCGGAACCTCCGACGACGAACGCTCGACCCCACCTGAAAAGCAAAGTCGCGGGCGAAGAGTCGCGGGTTCTCGGTCGTCAGCCCGCCGGACGGTTCAGCGGAAGCCCGTCACCCAACCGGAGCCCGAGTCGGACTAGGCTGAAGTCCGCCGGCATCTAAGCGGTCAAATTCGCGCCGAGATTCAGAGCCAATTCCGACGACCGCCGGCTGGCGCGCCACCAGTGAAGCCACGGCGTCGGACGGCAGGACTACGGCTCGGTCGCATGCGCGTTCGTGAGCTGTCCCGCGGCCACTTTCCTCTGACGTCGTCGAGACCCGGATTGGATTCCACCTAAACCCGTGCAAACAGTTGGCGGCCGCTTCTGCCCTCTACGCTTCCGATTCGCTTACTCTTGGACGGTGATCTTCAGGGCCTTGAGGAACGCGTGGTCCTGGACACTGAAAGAGGTTTGTGAAGGCCGGAACTCAGTGCTGGGTGCTTGACTGACGGCGGTAACTTCCTGTCCGCGCTGCCGTTTGTTGAATCCGATGGTGGCTTCCAGCACCAGGAAGACGTCGTATCCGGCGCGGCGGAGCTCTGCAATGGTATCCGCGATGTCTTCCGATTCAGAGAGCGATTCGCTAATGGCGCTCCCTAATTGCTCCAACAGCTCTTTCAGGTGGTCATCCACAATCACTCTCCCTTTTGTTAAGGCTGGAGCTGCCTGCTAGTTGGACGGCTAGGGGCCAGGTCGCGTTGCGGTCGCGACTCAGGGTGTTGATGTTAGTGCTGTTCCGTGAATCCCATTCAATCAGATTTCCGCCTCAGATTGCAATGCCGGCCATATAGGTGGAATCGGTTGATCGGCGACCTGTCTGGAGTTTCGCCAATAGCATGTCCTCGGCGGTCCGGAAGCTACGTGATCCACCCGCGATCAAGTGCTATTCAACCCTGACCGCAGCCCCCGAAGGCACTGTTTCGCTACGATATAGGGATGGACGACGGGGTTTTCGAGATCGAATGTCCCTGCTGTGGAGCCACGCTCGAAGTCGACTCTGAGACCGAGGCCATTCTATCTCATCAGGCGCCGAAGCCCAAGGAAGCACCGCTGGACCTTCAGAAGGCGGTCCAGGATCTAAAGTCAGAAGAAGGCAGTCGCGACCAGAGATTCCGCGAGCAGGTACAGGCCGAACGCCAGCACGGTAAGGTGCTCGATAAGCGCTTCGAGGGCTTGCTCAAGAAAGCGCGCACGGAAGGTCCTCAGGAACAGGTCCTACGCGATATTGACCTCGACTAGAACTTGGCAGCAACCTGGCACCCGAGGCGCTCGATCTGTTACACGGCGCTCCACCATCAGCATTCTGCGATCCAGCCTGAAGAAGGAAGATGGCAAGGGAAGTGCCGGTGCGGTTCTCCTTGCAGTGGCGGTTAGGCAGCGGGGGATCCGGGTGCGCCGCCCAGACCCGCTCGACAAAGCGATAAACCTGCTTGCGTCCCTCGACTCAGAAGCCAATCTTTGGACTGCCTGCTTGGAACTGCTGCATCTCGACCAGGGAAGCCGTTCTCGGTGCTGCATGGTGATTGTCATTCACTCGCGGCTTGTACCTCTCTCCCCACTCACTTTCAGGCTCATCCTGTATTCGAGAACTCTGCTGCTTGACCCCTTCATGGTGCTTGCTTAGAATCAAGAGATCCTCTGGCGCTATCGTCTAAGGGTTAGGACAGGGCCCTCTCAAGGCTCAAATCCGGGTTCGAATCCCGGTAGCGCTACCAGCCCTCCCATTGATTCCACGGAGCTTACACAACCAGACGGGCTAGCAGCCCATGGCAGCACCTGGCAGCCCATCGCAGCAGGGGACTAACTCAATGAGAGCTATGATGGTCGCGATCAAGCTGGGCGCAGATTCGTACCGTCAGGGCAGGACGATGCACTTTGACCCGGCGACTGAGATTATCCTCGACACACCGCCGCCGCGGCCCAACGGCCGCAAAAGTGACGGCACGAACCTCCTGGGGAGCCGTTATAAGAAGCTCCGGGCAGCAGGTACAAGAAACGGTCCATTTAACGTCAAGGTAGGGACAAGCGATCCCGCTTGTCCTAGCCGCCGCAGGCGGCTCGTCGTAGACTAGTGGAGCCTCTCTGCTTAGGGCCGGCTCGCGTTTCTTGTCGGCGCAACCGCGAAGGACCGGCGAGATCGCCGGTCCCTACCGCCGCTATCCATGACGTTTCAGAGCAGTGGGCTCGCTGGGGGCGCGATGTGTCGCGCCCGTGCATGACCAGCAGCGCCATGCGAGCAAAGATTTGGTGGTCCCATCACAGTGTAAGTGACGAGTATCGGGGCTACCTCCGAAACTTCTCCGGCAAATCGATAACCGAACTTAAACCTCCGTCGACGACAACGGAGGCGCCGGTCATGTAAGAAGACATGTCGGAAGCGAGGAAGAGCGCGACCTGGGCGATGTCTTTGGGCTCTCCGTTGCGCTGCAAGGGGCACTCCTTGGCGATCTCTGCGATGTCGGCCTCGCTCACTCCTTTCCACAGCCCAGTCACAACGGCGCCTGGCAGGATAGCGTTCACGCGGACTGAGGGAGCATAGTCGGCGGCGAGCGCTCTCGTGAGAGCCAGGAGTCCTCCTTTGGCGGCTTGGTAGGCGGCATGCTGCACGTAGCCTCGAATCGAGTGGACAGACCCGGTGATGATGATCACTCCTCCCCCTTGAGTCAGCATCGTCGGGACCGCGCAATGCGCCAGCATCCAAGCCGCTTTCAGGCACACACTTAATGTCCGGTCCCAATCTTCCTCTTTGAGTTCCGTCGCGGTTCCAATCGTGTACGCGGCTGCATTGCTGTGGAGAATATCAACGCGACCGTAGCGATCCAAAGCAGTCTTGACGGCGGACTCCACCGCTTGCATGTGACCCACGTCGGCGCCTACGAAGATCGCGTCTCCCGAAGCTTGGCGTATGCTTTCCACCGTTTCCGTTCCGCCGGGCTCGTCAATATCGACCGCCACAATCTTTGCCCCCTGCTCCGCAAAAAGTTGCGCGGTCGCCCTCCCGATGCCGGAGGCAGCACCAGTAATCATCGCTACTCTATCTTTCAGCAGCATCAGTCACCTCGGCCACAAACCCGCAAATGTCTTCGGCTCGAAATCAAGACGACCGCACAAGCCCGCGAAGGTCAACTCCGATCAGGCGGCGATTCACTTTCTTTTGCTCATCCAAAAGCGTGCTATCTCCTCCAAGGTTTTCCCTTTAGTTTCAGGGACGAGTTTGAAACCCACCAAAAAGGAAACAACACAAATCCCACTGAAGAGGAAAAACGTAGCACTAGGATTGCCGAAAGTCGTCTCGGAAAACTCGGATATCAATGGGGTCAGTTGGTTGGCGAGGTAAGCCGCAAGCCACACACATAGAGAGGCCAGGCCCATCGCCCGCGCCCGAATCCGCGTCGGGAAGATCTCAGCGATGATCAACCAGCCGAGCGGCCCGAAGGCGACCGCATGTGGCAAGGCACACAAAGACACCACTAGCACCACGACCCAGCCGACCGTATCAGTAGCAAACACGACGCCCAACGCCGACGTGAACACCGCCATTAGGAGGGACCCAGCAAGCCACAACGGTCGCCTGCCGACAAGGTCCACCAAATAGAGGCCGACGAAGGTAAAAATCAAGTTTCCAACGTTAGGGCCAATGGACTGAAACAGTGCATCGGTTGCCACCGTAAACCCCGCCTTTTGAAAAATCGTAGGCATGTAAAAACTGATCACCGACCAACCGGTCCACTGCTGCATCACCGCTACAAACACGCCCAGAGACAGGGCGATTCTGATTCCGGGCTGGAAAAGCTCCCCGAATCCCCCTGTTTCCCCGGCGAGAGACCCCGTAATCTCACCCATTTCTTGCTCAGCCTGCTCAGGACCCATGATCCGCGCCAGCACTTGCTGCGCCTCGGCTTCACGGCCCTTGCTGGCAAGCCAACGAGGACTTTCAGGCACGCCGCGAAGAAAGACGACAAACAGCACGATGGGCACCAATTCCGAGGCGAACATCCAGCGCCAGCTAACGGCCTCGTCCAGCGTCTGAGCCAGGAAGTTTGCCACAAGAAACGCGCCCAAGGATCCCACCACGATCGCAAGCTGGTTCATGGTTACCAGGCGGCCGCGGATCCGCGCGGGCGCCATCTCGGCTATATACATGGGCGACACCACGCTGGCCAGCCCAACCCCTACGCCGCCGACAATGCGGAAAACGTAAAACTGAAAAATCGTCTCCGGCAAGGCCGTCCCAATTGCCGACGCACCGAACAAACCGGCTGACAGCATCAGCGTTTTCTTTCTGCCGATCGAATCGCACACCCACATTCCCGCTAACGGCCCGGCCATGCACCCCAAGATGGCGCTTGCGACGGCAAACCCAAAAGCGGTCGCACCAAGCTGGAACGTTTCTCTCAGATAGATCTGGGCGCCGGATATGATGCTAAGGTCGTATCCAAACAGGAAACCCCCGACGGCGGCGACGAATGCCACCAAGTAAGGGTAGAGTTGACGGCCGATCCTCACGAATGGCTAGTATACAAGCGTCAGTCCGACTCCCGTGGTGGAAACTCGCCGCCCCTGTATTCCACCCGGGCCGCTTTCTGTAGTCATCCACAAGTCTTGCGCGCTAAACTAAAGACCAGATGATGTGGCACAGCATGTTCTCTATGCGAGCCAAACGGTGGGCGGTCCTCTTATTCGGCGGGGTGATAAGTACCCTGCCGGCCGACGCGGACACCTCCAAGCTCCCGCCTCCATCAACAAAGCAGATCGATTTCGACCACCACGTAAAGCCCGTAATCGAGCGCTGCTATGTCTGCCACGGGCCACAACAGCAGATGAACGGGCTGCGGCTCGACCGACCCGGCGACGCCGAACGCGGCGGATACTCGGGTCCCGCCATCGTCCCCGGCAAGAGCGTGGACAGCCGCCTGATCCACCTGGTCGCCGGCCTGGAAAAAGAGATCGTCATGCCGCCCGTGGGGGACCGCCTGACATCCGCGGAAATCGGCATCCTGCGAGCTTGGATAGATCAAGGCGCCCATCGACCACCACCCTCGGATGCGAAGATCGCCTCCACCGAATCTCGAATGGAAGTAGAAGAGCCGCCTCAAAGCGCTCCGAAATCAACCCACTGGTCCTTTCAGCCGCTCCGCCGGCCCGCGGTTCCGGAAGCGCGAGACCGCTCGTGGACCCGCAACGCCATAGACGATTTCGTTCTGGCTCGGCTAGAAGCGGAGGGCATTGAACCTTCTCAGAAGGCCGACAGGCGGACTCTAATTCGCCGCGTCAGCCTGGACCTGGTCGGACTGCCCCCAACTCCGCGGCAGGTGGCGAAGTTTCTGGCGGACGGCCGCCCCGAAGCCTACGAGCGGTTGGTCGATGACCTGCTCGATTCGGAACACTACGGCGAAAAGTGGGCCATGCACTGGCTCGATCTAGCACGCTACGCCGACAGCGACGGTTATGAGAAGGACGTCGTGCGGCCCTACGCTTGGCGCTACCGCCATTGGGTGGTCGACGCTCTTAACCGCGACACGCCTTTCGATCAGTTCACCATCGAGCAGGTCGCCGGCGATCTCCTTCCCAAGGCGGGCATTGAGCAGCTCGTCGCCACCGGCCTCCACCGCAACACATTGAAAAACCGCGAGGGCGGCGTGAAGCTCGAACAGTTCCGCTTTGAGGAGACGGTTGATCGGGCGAACACCGTCGGCACGGTATGGCTGGGGTTAACGGTGGGCTGCGCACAGTGCCACGACCATAAGTACGATCCGATTTCACAAAAGGACTACTACGGCTTCTACGCCTTCTTCAACAACCTCGAAGAGCCGATGATCGACGCGCCACTGCCGGGCGAGATGGGGCCGTACCTGCAAAAGCGCTCCGAATACCTGGCTAAGCGGGCCACGCTGCTCGAGGAATACTGCGTCGGATCGGAACTGATGGACCCATGGGAAGCCAAGCTCATTCTGGCCGCCGACAACCCGGGCAAATGGACCGACTGGGACGGACACTATGACGACTTGGAAAAAATGACCGACGGCGGACATAAGGTCCTCCGTATGCCGCGGGAACAGCGCAGCGAGCGTCAGCAGAACGTGCAGATTGACTTCTTTCTTAGAAGGTACGAACAAGCTGTCGGCGAGGAAGTTTACGAGGGATTAGGTTTCAAAGAGCTGAGAGAAAAACTTAGCGAACTGAAGGCATCCTATCCGCAGCTCACGCAAGCCCGTGCCGTAGTGGAGAACCCGCAGCCGCGGAAGACTCATCTCCACGTGCGCGGCCAGTGGGACCGCCGCGGAATGGAAGTCACCGCGATGACGCCGGCCGTTCTGCCTCGACCGAAGACCAACGGGAAGCTCACCCGCCTCGACCTCGCCAACTGGGTGATGTCGCCTGAAAACCCGCTTACGGCTCGCGTCGCGGTGAACCGAATCTGGCAAGAGTACTTCGGGCGTGGTCTCGTGCTAACGTCCGACAACTTCGGTACTCAGGGCGAGAAGCCTTCCCACCCCCAACTGCTCGATTGGCTGGCCGGCGAATTTATCGACAACGGCTGGAGCTTCAAAAAGTTGCACAAGTCGATCGTCATGTCGGCGACCTACCGGCAGGCTTCCGACGCTCGACCCGACCTACTCAAGCGAGACCCCGCCAACACTTTGTTGGCTCGCCAGTCACGGCTTCGGTTGCCGGCGGAGCTCATTCGCGACAGCGCCCTCGAAGTGAGCGGACTGCTTTATGGTGCCGTCGGGGGACCCAGCGTGCAGTTGCCCCTGCCTGAGGGTGTCCAAGACTTATTGTTCCGAGCCGGGCAGTTCGTGGACTTCGACGACGGCGAGGGGAAAAACCTCTACCGCCGGGGCTTGTACATTCATTTTCAACGCAGCGTGCCTTATCCCTTCTTGCAGAATTTCGATGCCCCGGAGGCCAGTACGGCGGCATGTCGTCGAGAGCGCTCCAATACTCCCTTGCAGTCGTTGAACTTGCTCAACGACCCGGTGTTTTTCGAGGCCGCGCAGGGGCTGGCCATGCGGATTCTGCAAGAGACTCCGGGCCGCGATTTCGCTGACCGGCTCGACTACGCTTATCAGATTTGCCTATCGCGGAAACCGAAGTCCTGGGAGCGGGAGAAGATGTTGGGCTACCTCACCCGGCAAAAGCAATTGCTCGACGAGGATCCCGAGGCGGTTGCCGCGCTCTTCCCGGCCGTTTTGGAGGGGACAGATCGCCGGGACCTGGCTGACTGGGTAGGTGTCAGCCGCATTCTGTTGAACCTGGATGAGTTCATAACGAGGGAGTAAGGGAGTTTTTTCTACGGTTCGGCCTTGTGGCCGCGGACTACGGCGTTGGAGTGAAAAAATCAGGGACTGTCACAAGCGGCGTCCTGGGAGACACGTGAAATCAGTAGGAGCTTCAGCCGCGGGTGACTGTCCCCAGGATTTTTTTGCGGCGTCCGGTCCCCTCGCCTGGCGTGTTTGGAGACAGCTATGACCTACGAGGAGTTCCACCGCATTCAAACTCGACGCAAGTTCCTGCATAACTGCGTCGGAGGCTTGGGAACCGCCGCGCTGGCGCATTTGCTCGCCCTCGAGGGACGAACTGCGGTGGAAGACCCGACGAAGATCAATCCGCTGGCGGCCAAAGCTCCGCCCCAGGCAGCGACGGCCAAGAACGTTATCTTTCTCTTCATGGCCGGAGCGCCAAGCCAGATGGACCTCTACGATCCCAAGCCGGCACTCCAGAAGTGGGAAGGGCAGGCGCTTCCTCCGTCGATGACCAAAGATCTCCAGCTGGCGTTCATCAAGCCCTCGGCCACGATCTTGCCCAGTCCCCGCACCTTTACTCCTCATGGGCAGAGCGGTATCGAGATTTCAGACTTCCTGCCCCACACCGGTTCCATAGCCGATGACATTTGTTTGGTCCGCTCCATGTACTCGGAGGCTTTTAACCACCACCCGGGGCAGTCCTTGCTCATGAGCGGCAGCCCGCTGGTGGGCCGGCCCACGCTGGGGAGCTGGGTCACCTACGGATTGGGCAGCGAATCGCAAGACCTGCCCGGGTTCGTGGTGTTGAGCTCCGGGGAGGGGGGCGCCAGCGGCGGTTCCAGTAATTATTCGAGCGGGTTCATGCCCTCCACCTACCAGGGCGTCCCTTTCCGTAGCTCGGGAGATCCCATCCTCTACCTTTCCAACCCTGCCGGTGTGAGCCGCGAAATGCAGCGCCTAAGCCTGGACGTCTTGCGCGACCTCAACGAAGGGCACTATCGCGATACCGGCGACCTGGAGGTTGCCTCGCGCATCGCCTCCTACGAGCTGGCGTTTCGCATGCAGGCTTCGTCACCCGAGCTGATCGATTTCTCCGATGAACCGCAACACACTCTCGACATGTACGGCGTTAACGAGGAAACGACCAAGCAGTACGGAACCAACTGCCTACTGGCTCGAAGAATGGTCGAGCGTGGCGTCCGGTACGTGATGCTGAGCCACGCCAGTTGGGACGACCATTCCGAACTCAACAAGAATCTGAAGGGCAACTGCGACAACACCGACAAGCCGATCGCCGCCCTCATCACCGACCTGAAGCAACGCGGCTTGTTGGACAGTACGTTGGTCATTTGGAGTGGGGAGTTCGGCCGGACGCCGATGGTGCAACTCAATCGTCCCGACGATGCGGAAAGCGCCGGGCGCGATCATCACCCGACCGGATTCAGCATTTGGTTAGCCGGTGGCGGCATCAAGGGCGGCCAGGTAATCGGCAAAACCGACGAATTAGGCCTAACGATCGCCGAAGAACCGACCCATTTTCATGACCTGCAGGCTACGGTACTGCACTGCCTCGGTTTCGACCACACCAAGCTGACCTATCGCCACATGGGGCGCGATTTTCGGCTGACCGATGTCGGCGGAAACGTAGTCGATAAGATGTTGGCCTAGAGCTGGTCCCTGGGTTTTCCCAAGCGAACCCACAACAGTTATCTCGGGCGAGACCGATTCGTCGGTCACAGCCACGGCGTGTTGTGTTTTCAGTAACGTTGGCCCGCTGTCCAAAGAATCCCAGCTACCCGCAATTAAATAGACGGGGGAGGATTGCGATGACCGGCTCACCACTGTCGGCCTTTGACAAAAGTCGTGCAGAGCGAAAAATGGGGAACAGGCTACGACCCGATCAGGGGCGCTTGTGGCCTTACTCCGGGAGCGGCGAAGTCGGAGTTCTGTGTCTGATGTTGTGGCGCAGACGCCCACGTCTGCCGCGTCGACACTCATGTCGACGCTGGGGAGCCGTTCATTGCGCCTGTGTACAAAAGCATGAGCAGCTTCCTGCCACCAATTCGCCCGCCGCGATGGCCCTCGAAGCAAAGGACTCAGCCTGAAGCGAATTGGCTGGCTGTGCCGATTTTCACACGACTGGCTCCTCACCCGCTTTTCTCCACGAGGGTTTGGATGGCCTGGCGTTGAACTCGCAACCGATAGCGACCGCCACTCTTGGCGGTCCTGGATTCGAGTACCGGCCGGCAATCTTGCCGGCCGGGCGCGGGGGTTTGTAGGGCGGGCACGGTGGCCTGCTCCTACAGTTCTGTCGTCAGAAATGCGGGCTAAACTAACCGAGCGGGCCGCTGCTCCAACCTAGAAGTCACGGCAATGGCTTTTCTCGCCCGCAGCGCTATCTGCCAGATAGCTATCCGCCAGTCACGGCATCCCGACCCCATAAAATCAACGACATACACGCCCACAGGCCTCGAAATCCTTGACTCATAGTGTATGCTCGAAATAGAAAAGGGGCTGCTCGGTCAACGGGCAGGAATTGTAGCGGAAATCTGCTCAAATCTGCTCGAATTTCCTAAAACTGGCGTCCTCCCTGCGACGCTGTCACGCCGTCTCCACAATTTTTCCACGCCCCCAACCGAGCGAAACAGCGCCGCGAACGCGATGACTTACCGAGCCGCGAGTGTCAGGGTCTGTGAAAAAACCGGGGACTGTCCCAAGCGCCTCGCACGGGCGCCGCGTTTTATCAATGACTTACGAGAGGCGCGGGGACTGTACCCCGGGGTTTTCACAGACCCGTCGGCGAGCGGTCCAGACTGAGGCCTCTCAGTAGGAATGAATCCGCGCCCGTCCCAACAGCAGCGTCTGAAACGAAATGGCGAAACAAACCCAATTCGTAGGTAAACTTAACTATTTAAATTAGTTAGCCGAGGTCATCTGAGGCGAAGAAAGGAGCACAAAGAAAGAACAGTCCATGCAGCTACACCAATGGGATCGCCGTCAGTTCTGCAGGCTCGCTGCGCCCGGCCTCCTGGCAACGCAACTAGACCGCCTCGAAGCCAAACCTTCGTTTCGCCTGCGGTACATGGTTGCCTCTTGTCTTTACGGAGGGTTCGACCTTGACGTGATTCTCCCCGAGGTCCCAAAGGCAGGCGCTGAAGCCATCGACATCTGGGCCTCGCACGCTAAGCCAGTCACACAACGCCAAATGGTCGAAGACAGTGCTGTCCGGGGAAAGTCGCGCCATCGGACGGTAAGTCTCGACCGTTCAATGTCTTATGGCCTGTTTTGCCCGGGAACGATTTGAAATCCCGAGGCCGCAAATGGTCGCCTGAACGGAGCATCCGGACGCGGCACAATGAGGGATGAACCTTGGCCGTACGGTTTTCTCCCAACTGATCGAGCACCTACCGAGCAAAGAGTTTCAGAAATGTGTATCGCGCTACCGCGGCGATTCCTATCTGAAAAGTTTCTCCTGCTGGGATCAGTTTCTTGCGATGGCATTCGCCCAGCTGACCTATCGGGCAAGCCTCCGCGACATCGAGACGTGCCTGCGTTCGATGCACGGCAAACTCTACCACATGGGATTCCGCGGCAGGGTAGCGCGCTCGACACTGGCCGACGCGAACGAGTCGCGCGACTGGCGGATCTACGCGGACTTCGCGCAGGTCTTGATTGGCATGGCACGGCCGTTATATGCCCACGACCCGATCGGTGTGGACTTGGACCAGACTCTGTACGCTCTCGACTCGACAACAATCGACCTCTGCCTGTCGCTGTTTCCGTGGGCGAGATTCCGCAAGCAAAAAGCCGCCGTGAAGATGCACACGCTGCTGGATCTGCACGGCAATATTCCCACGTTCATCCGCATTACTGGAGGCAAAGTGCACGACATCAACATCCTCGACGAGATCGGCCCGGAGGCCGGCGCGTTCTACGTCATGGATCGGGCCTACGTCGATTTCGAACGCCTCTTCGTGTTCACTCTCTGCTCGTCGTTCTTCGTCGTGCGAACCAAGAAGAACATCTTGCTCCAACGGCGCTACTCGCATCCCGTCGACAAATCCACGGGCTTGCGCTCGGATCAGACCGTCATACTGGCTGCCATCGAATCGGCCCAAGCCTATCCCGACCCGTTGCGGAGGGTCAGTTACTTCGACGCCCGGACGAACAAGCGGCTGAAGTTTCTGACCAACAACTTCGCGCTCCCGGCGCTGACCATCGCCCACATCTACAAGTCGCGTTGGCAGATTGAGTTGTTCTTCAAGTGGATCAAGCAACATCTGCGAATCAACTCGTTTTACGGCACCAGCGAGAACGCCGTCAAGACGCAGATCTGGATCGCTGTCTCGATTTACGTGCTCATCGCCATCGTCCGGAAACGCCTCGGGCTGGAAGCGAGTCTTTACCAGATTCTACAGATTCTCAGCGTTACGCAATTCGAAAAAATGCCCCTTTTACAGGCACTCCAGCCATCCGACTCCCCAAACGAATCCCCCTATGACCCCAACCAATTGATTCTATTCGACTTTTAACCGGACAGCAGTGGGTCGAAGAGATCGGCCACGAAGCCTTTCTGGCAAAGCTCGAAAAGCACGGCCTCAAGCTCGGGTGCCTGGCTCATCGCGGCGGTGGAGAGGCAAACCTTCCCCGGTTTAACTACGGAGTCCGCAATGCGTGCGTCGAACGGGCTCGCTCCGCGCTTCACCCTCCGCCCCTACGCTCCCATGTCCTCCGTGACCAGGTAGAGCGGCTCCAGGCCTTCGGCGACGCGAAACACGTTGTCGGCGCCGGCTTTGGCGCGGCGCCTCGATGTTCCGTTGCTGCCTCCGGCGATGTGTTGCGTGGCGACGACGTTGTCCATGTGCAGCAGCGGATGCGACGGATCGATGGGCTCTTCGGCGAAGACGTCGAGGCCGGCTCCGGCGATCGTGCCGTTGCGTAGCGCTTCGACCAGGGCGTCCTGGTCCACAATCGGCCCGCGGGCGACGTTAATGAGGTAGGCGCTCGATTTCATTCGTTCGAAAGCGGCTTTGTTGATCAGGTAGCGAGTCGAGGGCAGCAGGGGAACGTGGATCGAGACGATGTCGGATTCGGCCAGCAATCGGTCCAAATCGCCAGGGGCCCCGAAAAAATCGATGTGCAGCTCGTCAAGCGTGGATTTAGGAATGTCGGCGGCGTCGATCGCCATCAGCTTCATATCGAACGGCCAGGCGCGTCTAGCGAGATCTTTGCCGCTGGCCCCGAGGCCGATCAGACCGAGTGTCAGACCCTCGAGATCCTGGCTGATCGGTCCGAAAAACGTTCCCGAGGCCAAGCATTTCGCCGTCTGGTAAAGATGCTTCGTTAGGCAGAGCATGAAATAGATGGCGTGCTCGGCCAAGGCGACCGAGCTGAATTGGCCGGGCGTGTTGGCGATACGGATTCCTTTCTTCTCGAAATAGGGGATGTCGACGTGGTCCATCCCCGTCCCCTGGATCTGCCAGAAGGTGATTCCCTCTGCCGCCGCGGCGTCGATCATTTCGCGGGTGGCTACTTTGCCTCCCAACTCGACCACGTAGTCGATTCCTTCAAACTGTCCGGCGACCCCTCTTGTGTGGTCGTAGATCACGACGGTCGCACGGTCCCCGACAGCTTCGAGGAAATCAGTCATCCAAGGCCTTTCAAGGCCTCCTTGAGGAAGGAAGAGGATTTTCATGGTGTGTGCCTCCGAAAAGTTTCCCGCGGCGAGTCATCGAACCCGCCTATTTCTTGACTGTTCCGACGAAGGTCGCGCTATTGCAGCACTCCTCGGTAGATCTGCTCGATGTCTGGGCGGGTCATCTCGACCGGGTTGTAGTTCAACAGCCGCCGGATGTCGAAGGCGATCTCCACCATTTCTGGAATTACCTCTTCGCCGAGCCCCGACAATTCCAACGATCCCCAGGGAGTGTGCTCCCGACGGATCCGGTCGATCCAGGTCGCGAGGGCTTCAACGCCTTCTTCGCGGCTTTTGCCTTGGATTTCGAGGCCTGTCACTCCAGCCGTGTAGTAATACTTGTCCGCTACCGCCGGCATATTGTGACGCATGACACCGGGCAGCACTAGCGCGACGGCTGCGCCGTGTGGCACTGCGCTGCCGGCTTGATCCGAGAACTTCTCGATCGGGTAGCCCAAAGCGTGGCCCGGCCCGGTCCCGAATGGGCCCAGTAGAAGTCCCGCCAGCAGACTACAGCGCGCCATGTTGTAGCGCGCTTCGGGGTCGTCGACACCCTTCTCGATGGCCCGCTCGAGATAGGGGCCGCCGGCCTGGAGAGCCTCCCGCGCGACCGCGTCTCCCATGGCGTTCGTCTTCTTCGAGGCCGTCCCTTCGAGTGCGTGACTTAGCGCGTCGATTCCCGTGATCGCTGTCAAAACTCGTGGCAAATCTCTTGTCAAGCCTGGATCGACGAGCGCCACCTTTGGCAGGATCAGAGGACTGAAGACGACTTGCTTGCCCTTCTCGTCGGCAACCACCGCGACGGAACTTGCCTCGCTGCCCGTTCCAGCGGTCGTCGGGATGGCAATCAGCGGCCACTTGGCCGGTTCAGGGACGAGGTCATAGCCGAAAAAGTTCGAGATCGACTTGCCAAAGGTTGCGACGCACAGTGCCGTCTTGCAGGTGTCGATTGTGCTCCCGCCCCCGAGGGCAATCACCGCATCCGGGTTCGCTTGATTGACAACCCCCGCACATTCCTCGACACTCGCAAGCGTTGGGTTGGAAATCACCCCGTCGTAGACACCCGCTAGTTCGATGTTTCGACTCTCGAGAGCCTGCCGCACAGCTGTTTCGAGCCCGGCGATCCCGGGATCGCGCACGAGTAAGACGCGGCCCGCACGGAGTCGTTGACACTCTTCTCCCAGCCTGTCTACGCTTCCCTGGCCGAGGACGACTCGCCTTTGATCAAACAGGAAGAGACTTTTCGCCTCTTCGAGACGTTCCGGGTTGCCGAAGAAGAACGGATTGGCCGCGAAGAGCTCTTCGTTGACTTGGATGGGAATCACGCCCGCAGGCCCCCGGTGGTTCTAGAGTTGAACAGTTGAGACCTCCAGGTTCTTCCAAGTCACGGTCGCGCCCTGCCCAAAGGTTGTGTTCTCGTAGTTGCGGTCGAGCCCCGGTATAGTCCCGCCGCGGCCGTCAGGCAGGTCGTCGAGTAGTGTGAAGATCGCCATGCCGACGGTGAAGCCGGCCGATTTGATGACTGGCGCCGTCGGCGGATCTACCGTCGCGACCCACTCGACGCGGTGAACGAGCTCATTGTCCACGAACCATTCGCAGACGTCGGGTCCGGGCTTCATGAAAGCGTCCACACCCCGGTTGTAGCGAATCTCGTAGCGATGCCAGGAGCCCGGTTCGATCTCGAGGTCCGTGAGCTTCAGCTCACCCATGGGTTTGACACTGGCGTTGCCTCCCGGCACATCGACGACGAACAGTTCGCGCAGGGCCAACACCCGCCGATTCGAGACTTCGAAATTAATAACCATGCCCGTCGTGTCGTCCCGGAGCGCGATCGAACCACTGGCGAGGCGCGGGTCATCGGGGTCCGCGCCAAAAGGGTTCGATTCCGTATTGTAGGTCCGCACGGCCATATCGACCGAGACCGAGAAACCGCGATGGGTCGGGAAGACTAGGTCGGTGTAGACCAGAGCCTTGGCATGGTCGAGCGGGCTCTTGAACCCCATCGTGAACTTTGGGATGTTGATCTGGAACTCTTGGTTGGCCGGCGTTGGAGTTTTGATTTCGGCAGCCGGGTCGAGCATTTCCTGACCGGCGATCTCCTCAACTTTCCATCCGGATCCGATTAGGTTTGATCCCTTGGACCAATCATTGAAGAGCCTCCCTCTACCCCGCATGTACTCCAGCTCAGGCGGCAGAGCTCGCCAAACATCGATCGTCTGCGGGGCCACGACCCAATCCTTCGGCTTGTAATTCTCGTCGTCGGTAATCTGTTGGACTTCAGCGAAGATCTCGATGACATTGCCGCTGGCGTCGCCGATGTAGAGGAAAAGGTTTTCCCCCGGCCCGTGGCGGCTAACGCCGTAAAGAACCCGGTCACCGTTTTTGTACAGGTTGTCGCAGAAATCCTTCATGGCGTTCCAGTCGGCTACCTCGAACGCGTAGTGGTGCACGATGGTCGCCAGCGCCTGAATGAAGGCCAGTCCGTGATGGTCGGGATTGCAGCGGATCCACGCGCCCGAGGTACCCATCGTGTCACTCCGCCGAAAGCCGAGAACGTCAGTGTAAAACTCGACCGCCTTGGTTACGTCGTGAGTCAGGAAGTTCAGGTGGCCCAATTTCGTCGGCCGATACGACAGCGGAGCGAGCTGCTCAGCGACCGGCTCCATGCCGGTGTATAGTTCCACTAAGTGGCCGTCGGTGTCGCGGCAAAGGACCGACGGCCCGTGGCCTGGTTCGTCGTAATTCTTCGCCTCGATCGAGATACCCCGCGACGGAAGCTCTTGCCTCGCTCGATCGAGGGCGTCCTCGTCTTCGACTTCCAGTCCCAGATGATGGAGAGCATTCGAGTCGCCCGGGTAAAGAGCGATGCAGTGGTGGGCTTCGTTGCACCGCAGGAACGCTGCACCGTCCGATCGTGCGGTGACCTCGAGGCCGAGCACTTTTTGGTAGAAGTCCACAGCGAGCGGAACATCGGGAACCGTAATCCCTACGTGTCCGACTCGCTTAACTCGCACCATGAAGTCTCCTCAAAGTCATGGGGGCAAGGCGAGTGAATTCGGGTCACGACGATTCAGACGATGCGGCTGGCCAGCAGCATTTCCCGCCGCGCTCTGACGACCGGCACTGAACGAACGTTGTTTGTAGGGGCGGACCGCCGTGTCCCCATTCGTGAGATTCACGCTCCGTCCCATTCGATCGCCCAACCCAACCAGGCCAAAACCTCTGCGGGCAGGCGCAGCGGCCTGCCCCTACTGTTTGCCGTGAGAAAGCGGGCTAAGCCTTCGTCCACTCAAAGTCGTGTTCGATCTGGCTCCCGGTGCCGACCTGGTTCAGCTCCAGCAGGTTGCCGTCGGGATCGTAGAAGAACAGCACGCACCATTCGCCCTCGCCCGTGAAGTGGACTGGTGGCGAGACAAACTCTACCCCTTCCGCCTTCAGGCGATCGTAGGTCTCTGGCACGTTCTCCACGCCAAAGCAAATGTGGGCGCTGGGGACGTGATGAATCGCCTGTCTTCCAAACGGACTTTTGGGCGTGACCCACTCGATCAGATCGAGGGTCAGCTGTCCCTTCGTGTCGGCTCGCCGATAGCCGTTGATTCCCGCTGATGGACGCAGCCGGTATTCACGCATATGAACGTCGGGCATGGCCGTCATCTCGTTGATCGCCCCGCCCGCGTGTTCTTCCGGCGAGACAACTTCCATACCAAGCAGGTCGCGGTAAAAGTGCAAAGACTTTTCGAGATCCCTCACCATCAGGGCAAGGTGGTCGATCGTAACGGTCGCCATGAAAGCCGTTCCTCCTGAAAAGGTGTACTTGAATCGATGTATCAGGATCTACGTCTTGGCTCGGATTGTCAAGCACCGGTGGCGACCCCCAAAACAGTCTGTGGCAAAAGTGGTCCTCGAGCGAAAAATGGGACTGCCATCATTCGCTCGCGTCATGGTCCTCGAAACAAAAGACTCAGCCTGAAGCGAATTGGCTGGCGGTACCCGATTTCGCGAAGTCCGGTTTCACCACGGGCTGCTACGATGCGGGTGTCCGCGTTAGTCGTGATACACTGTTCCACCGTTTGGGCTGGTCGGCCGCTCCGGCGGGGCTCGACAAGATGAATCGCAGGATCTGGAACGAGGTGAATCATGCCGAGATATGAGCTTGATGGGAAGGTCGCCATCGTAACGGGCGCCGGCCGCGGCATTGGCCGCGCGATCGCATTGCGGTTGGCCCGTGAGGGGGCAGAGGTCGCGTGCGCCGATCTCGACGAAGCCAATGCGGAGAACGTCGCATCAGAGATCGAGACGGGAGGAGGGAAGGCTCTCGCGATTCGAGTCGACGTCACAGAAAAGGCAGCCACGGAGCACATGGTCAGCGAGACCGTATCTCGGTTTGGCCGCCTGGACATCCTGGTCAACAATGCAGGTATTGGGGCCGTCGCGCCTTTACTCGACACCGACGAGGAAACCTGGGACGCGCTGATGAATGTCAATGCGAAGGGTGTCTTGCTATGTTCGCAGGCGGCCGCGCGACAAATGATCGCCCAGGGCCACGGCGGCCGTATCATCAACAACGCCTCAGGGGCGGGGAAGACCCCGCCCGGCAAGAATTTGCCACTGGGCGCCTATGCGGCCAGCAAGCACGCCGTCGTCGGGCTGACTAAGCAAATGGGGCTCGAGCTATCCTCCCACCAAATACTCGTCAACTGTGTTTGTCCCGGCATCGTCGATACTCCGATGTGGGACCTGATCGATCGAGAGGTCGCGAAACTCGAGGGCAGCGAAGCTGGGTCGGTGAAAGCTCGCTCCGTTGCGAGAATTCCACTCGAGCGTATCCAGCAGCCCGACGACGTCGCGAATCTGGTTGTCTTTTTGGCTTCTTCCGACGCGAGCTACATCACTGGCCAGACGGTAAACGTGTGTGGAGGCCTTTTGCCCTACTGAGCGGGTTGATCTGGATGGGTCTCACCATTGTTCGTCTGACGGACGTGTAGCATCTGATTTTGTTCGGCTCGGAGGAGCTGAAACCGCCGGATAGCCAGTGTCATGAACCTCTACGACTCGCTGCGCGCGATGGAGGCCGTCGGCAGGCCGGTCCGCATCGGTGTGATTGGCGCCGGTAAGTTTGCGTCGATGTTCCTTGCTCAAGCGCGTGTCACTCCCGGTTTGCATGTCGTTTCCGTCTGTGACCTCGATCTCGAACGGGCACGGGATACCCTCGGCCGTACTGGTTGGTCCGAGGCGCAGACTAATGCAGCGTCGTTCGCAGAAGCTGTCGAAAAAGGGTCCACCCATCTTGCCCAAGATGCCGATGCCCTGATCGCTGCCGATGGGGTGGAAGTTGTCGTCGACTCGACAGGCGACCCGATTGCCGGTATCCGTCACGCGCTGGCCTGCTTTGCCGCGAAAAAGCACATCGTAATGGTCAACGTCGAGGCGGACGTTCTGGCTGGTCCGCTTCTGGCTCGGCGTGCGGGGGAGGCCGGTGTCGTGTACTCGCTGGCCTACGGCGATCAGCCCGCGCTCGTCATCGAGCTGGTCGATTGGGCGCGGACAAGCGGTTTCAACGTCGTCTGCGCCGGAAAGGGAACAAAGTATCTGCCCGAGTATCACGCCTCCACGCCCGAAGCCGTCTGGTCGCACTACGGGGTGACACCCGACCAGGCGGCGCGAAGCAGGATGAACCCGAAGATGTTCAATTCCTTTCTCGATGGTACGAAGTCGGCGATCGAAATGGCGGCGGTGGCCAATGCGACGGGGCTTATGCCTCCACCGGGTGGTCTCCAATTCCCTCCGTGCGGCACGAACACCCTGCCGGAAGTTCTGAAGCCAGACTCGGAGGGAGGGGTCCTCCCCCACAAGGGAACGGTCGAGGTGGTTTCGTCGCTCAACCGCGATGGAAGCGAAGTCGAGCGCGACTTGCGTTGGGGCGTCTACGTGGTGTTCGAAGCACCCTCGGACTACGTCGCCGATTGCTTTCGTGAGTACGGTCTGGTGACGGACTCGAGCGGGCGCTATTCCGCTCTGTACCGTCCTTACCACTTGATTGGCTTGGAACTCGGGGTCAGTATCGCTTCAGCCGCCTTGCGGGGTGAGGCGACCGGCGCGCCGCTAGAGTTCGTGGCGGACGTAGTAGCCATTGCCAAGCGTGATCTTGCGGCAGGTGAAGTCCTGGACGGCGAGGGCGGGTACACCATCTGGGGGAAGCTCATGCCTGCCGAAAGTGCGGTGCCACTCGGGCTGCTGCCGATCGGTCTTGCCGCTGGCGTCAGGTTGCAGGTTCCCGTGACAGCCGGCCAACCCGTGCGGTGGGCGGACGTCGAGATAGACGAATCCCTTGAGCACGTGAAACTCCGTCGCGCGATGGAAGTGGAGTTTCTTCCCAGCTCTGGAGCAGGCAGCGGGGATGCTTCGGCGTAGTCAGCTTCCGCGGACCTCGAGCGCTACGGAGCTTTCTCGCTAACGATACTCGACGGCCCTCATGTCGGTGTCAGTGTGCGTAATGCTGCCTTGGTCGAGCCCGCTTGCGGTGAACGAATTGATCGATCCAAGTCCCACCAGAAGAAAGCCGGTCGGAATGGACTGATTCACGCCCGCCCCCTCTCCCTTCAGGGCGTTGATGAACTCGCTAGGCGGCAGCAACGACAGGATCGCACTCGGGACGTCGAACGAGCCGGTTTCCGGCGGGGCCCGGCACAAGAAGACTGCCCCCTGCGAATCCGTTTGGACATTGATGATCGAGGTTCCGCTGATCCAGACCCAGTCCGCCGAGCTGGTACCCGAATAGGTGATGCGCAAGGGCTGACTCCGGGGAACCACGTCGATCGATTCGAGGTTCGTGACTGGTTTCTCGGGTACAGTGATGGTTGCGGTGAGCGCCCCCACATCGGATCCGCCGCTAAGGGTGGCCATGTAGTCGCCGGGGACGAAGAAGGCGCCGGCCTGGTTCTTTGAATCGGGGAGCGCAGCCAAGATGCCGGGCAGACCTACCGGAAAACCCGGGATCCCCGTACCGAGACTCTGGAAATACACGCCGACCTCGAGACGCTGTATCATCTGTGAGCCGGCCGGACCCGTAACCGTCATATCGCCGGCCTCCAAGCCGGCCGCGGCATCCCCAAACGCATCGGCGTCATCGAATGTATCGCCCGTGAACTGCAGCACGCTACAGGCCCCGATGGTGGAGATATTGAAGGGGCCGCGGAAGCGCAGCAACTGGGCGAGCGTATAGCGGTGGAACCCGGCCCCCGCGGCTTCCAGATTGAGTTCAAACCCCTGCCGCACCTGCTGCGGAAAACCGTCGATCGTCAAGGTAGTGCGGCTTAAGTTGATCGTACCCAGGCTTGCCGCGCCTTCCTGCCGGGCCCGCGTCAGCAGTTCGGTACTGAGTCCCATGTCGCCGTCGGAGCAGGGTCCGCGGTTCGGCCCAATGGATATCGTTGTCACGTTGCTGGGAATGCCGTTGACGGTGATGATCACCGGGACGTGGCAGCCCTCTACATTGGCCGGGATAGTGAATCGAGTAATGTCGATCGCGGCACAACAGCCGGTCGCGCGCCCGTGGAAAGAATCGGCCGCCGGGACACCGCCGACGGTTACGTTGACGTCATAGCCTAGGTCGGCAAAAAGCGGCAGGATGTTGTCCGCGAAAGGCGCCGCCCCGAGCCCAGTCATCCAGACATCGACCAAGTCGCCGGACTGGAATGCGGTCAGGACAGTGTTGACCTGGAAGTTGGCCAGCGGGTCGGTAAACACGCCGGGGCCGCTGCCGGTGCTCGCAAGAGTGAACACCCCCGGGCTGTGCGCAACGACTTCGATCGGTACGGGCATCGTTGACTGACCGTTGAATGTCACGACCAACGTGCCTGCTCCGACAGGAGTGTCAGACGGCAGGATGGCCGCCACGCGGTCGTTGTTGAGCGTCCGGACGACAAAACAATCGCGAACCTGTCCGCCGACCGTCACACGGACAGAGGCCCCGGCAAGCTCGGTCTCCAGAGGAACTCCTGGCGGCTCAATAAGGCCCGGCATGGCGATGTCGGTGCCGAAGATCTCGAACATCATGCCCTGCGCAATCTTTCCGTTGATGAAGTTGGGATTGGCGAAGCTAGCGACGCTGACCGGCGTTGAAGCCGTCTGCGCCGGCGCCAGGGGGACGAGGGCTAACGAGAGAGAGAAGACTGCGACCAGGGTGAGTTTCATGGGTTCGATTCTACAGGAAACGCTTGTCGACGGCCACCGTGCACAGCGGAGAAACGCGAGGGCAGGTCCACTTGCCTGCTACTTACGACTCATTCCTTGGTGGTCCCGCGGCCTGACGGCCGCGGCTCGACGCTTTCTGGCGGCGATGAGGAACTCGCGTTTGTTGCCGACAGTCCGATGCGTGGAAGACAGTGGCAGCCGGCGGGGCGACCCGCGAGGAGCGCCCCGGGGGCGGCTTGATAGGGTGCGGCTCCTTTGGTATCGCGCGGAGCCGCCAAAACGGTTTGGGATCGATCCCGTTGTCCTGCGTGACGCGGTCGGTTGATCGGCTCACCGACGGAGGCCATGGGGAGGACTTTATGTCCCGGCCGGGGTGCGCCGGTCTGTCGCTCCCTGAAGGGCCGGCGCTTTTACGGGCCCAGAGTAACATGGCGGGGCGAGGGTAGATGAGTGAAGGAGAGACGATCTAGTTGATGGCGCCCGAGTTAGAAATTTCAAACTGGTGTGACAGGGTTTCAGAGAGTGGTGGGAGGAGTTCGGGCGCTGGGGATCGGCCGTTGGCACGGCCGATTTTTGCCCCACCCCAGGCCCCGCCCGGCCGCTAGGAGCGGCCGATCGCCGAAAGGAACGGACCAGGATGCGACCAGCCGGGCCAGCGTTAATGGAATGTTGCCAGCCGTTGTGTAGTGCAGGCCCGGAAAGATGCCCGCTGCCCATGGTGTTAACCCGCATTTCTCACCACGACCGCGGTGAACGAGGCGAAAGACCCGGCGGCCTTGGCGCGCGGCAACACTTCGTGCACATTGCTCAACGTACAGTCTGTCGGCGAGCGGGCGCGATAAATCGCGCCCCTACATCTCTGATGGCGGGCATTTGCTTCCACTCCTGCCGACCACTGGTGAGAAATACGGATTAACTGCGGCTGTCCCGGTTTCGGTCCCGGTTTCCCCCATCGTTCCTTCCGCCCTTTCAGGGCTCGACTCTGTTCAATTCCTATCCTAGGGTTCCGCTGTTCCGGCTCCACCCTAGGCTAGATTCCGGCGCCGCTTCGCGGCTCAAACGTCGTGAGAGCCGGCTGGCGGCGGCTGGGACAAACAGAAGTGTTTATCCCTACTGGGAGCGGGCGACGTCGTCTAGCGTGTTGACCGTCAACAACGGCCGCAAGTCTCGGCAAAAAGACCGCCGAGCCATGCGCTACCGGATCTGCCCATGAATCAGAATATCCCGCTTCGCCAATCTTGTCCGAGCCGGGCGCAGAACAAACCGTAACTCATTGATTGCAATTGGCTTGCGAGAAATTTGGCTTGTTTCGTATTTTTCTCCCTGTGCCTCAGCATGATGTCGTTCTTCGCGGTCTCCCTCACCATCGCCGGTGGGTCAAGTACCTTCGTCGGACGGTGAACGAATGGCTTCGAGCCCAGCCGGAACCGTGCCCATCCGGCGGGCCCGCGCCCTGGCGAAGGTGTGAAAAAATGCTGGGACAGTCAGCCCGCGGCGGAAGCTGCGATTGATTCTACGCGACTTCTAGGACGCCGCTCGTGACAGTCCCTGATTTTTCCGGCCTATGAGATTCAGATATCTTCGGATCCGACCGTTCTCGAGCCGGGCGGACAAACCGAACTATTGGCGAAGTTGAAGCGAGAGCCGGGATTCGAGTTCCCCGTGGAGATCAAGCCGGAAAACCTGCCACTCGGGGTTTCGTGCGAGGCCGCAACGGTTGCCGGCGATGCCGAGGAGTTTCACCTGGCTTGCCGCGCTGAACCGAACGCGACGCCCGGCGAGCACGAGATTGATTTGAGTTCATCTTCGAAGGTTCTCGCCAGTGAAGGTAAGGAAATACCTTTCACTCCACCGCCTTTCAAAACGAAATTGAAGGTCCCCGGGCCTGGATCTAAACAGACCGCGTCCGTGTCGATTCGCGACGGCGGTTAATAAGATCGAAACGCTCGGATAGGTTGTGGCCCGCGTCGCGCCGGGCGCGTGTTTTCTCCGCAACGGCGACCCAAGAGTTGTTAGTCTCAGGGGCCGCTGCAAGGAGCCTACAACTCCTTGGTCTGGGTGTATACTGGGGCTGCCCGGCACACGTGGAAGCCAAGCCGCGCCCTAGCCCGCGTTTCTCAGGAGACCAGTAGGGGCGGGCCGCTGCGCCCGCCCAGAGAGGGGGTTCTCACGAGGGTGGGTTGAGTGATCGAATGGGACGGAGTGCGCATCTCACGAATGGGCGGACACGGCGGTCCGCCCCTACAAACAACGCCTGTTCAACGCCGGTCGTCCGAACGTTCGCGAGAAATGCACCCTAGCGGAAGAACAATGATCGGCCAGAAGCTCTCCCACTACAAGATCGTTGACAAGATCGGCGAAGGCGGGATGAGTGTGGTCTACAAGGCCGAAGACACGCGGCTGAAGCGCCCCGTTGCTCTGAAGTTTCTTTCCCAGGCAACCCTCGACGAAGAGCAAAAGCAGCGGTTTCTCCAAGAAGCTCAGGCTGCCGCGGGACTCGACCATCCCAACATCTGCACCGTACATGAAATCGACGAAGTCGACGGGAGAGCTTTCATCGTGATGGCCCTTGTCGAGGGCAAAAGCCTGAAGGATCGGCTGACGTCCGGCCCGTTGTCGATTCCCGAAGCCTTGGACGTTACCGTGCAGATCGGTCAGGGATTGCAAGCTGCACATCGCAAAGGCATCGTCCATCGCGACATCAAACCGGCCAACATCATTCTTGGTGACGACGGGCTTGCGAGAATCGTCGATTTCGGCATCGCGTTGCTGGGCGGTGAAGATCGTCTGACGCGAGCCGGTACCGCCGTCGGTACGACGGCCTACATGTCCGTCCCCGGAGCAGACGACCGCAACCCACGTGGATCATCGCACTGACATCTGGGCGCTGGGGTCGCTGCTCTACGAGATGATCAGCGGACAGACGCCTTTTCGGGGCCACTATGCGGATGCCATTGTTTACGCCATTATGAACGAGGATCCCGAGCCGCTGACCGGGCTGCGCACCGGTGTCCCCGTCGAGTTGGAGAGAATTGTCGGGAAAGCGCTCGCAAAGGACGTAGCCGACCGCTACCAGCACGCCGACGATATGCTGGTAGACCTGCGGTCTCTGCGCGACGAGTCGGAAACAGGCACTCGCCGGGGGACCACCACTCGTCGCCAGATGCTTGCTCCCTCCGTCGCGGTGCTTCCGTTTTCGAACATGAACCGCGACGAAGAGAGTGAGTTCTTCAGTGACGGGCTAACCGAAGAACTCATCAACGCCCTGACACAGATCGAGGGCCTGCGCGTTGTTTCGCGCACCTCAGTATTCCACTTCAAGGGCAAAACAGAGGACATCCGGCAGGTGGGGCAAAAGCTTCAGGTGCGCTCGGTTCTCGAGGGCAGCGTGCGCAGGGCAGGGAATCGGGTTAGAGTCACCGCCCAACTCATCAATGTGGCGGACGGATATCACGTATGGTCCCAGCGATTCGACCGCGAGATGAAGGATGTTTTCGACATCCAAGACGAGATTACAGCCGCCATCTTAGACAATCTGAAACTCAAGTTGGTGGGCGAATCCGCGGAGATTTCAGTCAAGCGTACTACAGCAGATCCAGTAGCTTACAATCACTACCTCAAGGGACGCTTTTATCTCAATCAACGTGAGAGCGCCGCCCTTGAGAAATGCATTGCGTGCTTCGAAGACGCTGTCCGCGAGGACGAATCCTACGCCTCCCCGCACGCCGGGCTGGCGGAAGCCTACAGCCTGCAGGCGCTTGGTGGGTACGGTGGAGTCGATCCCGCGGAGGCCCTGTCCAAGGCGAAAGCCGCGGCCCGACGAGCGATTGGCCTGGACGAGGGTTGCTCGGAGGCGCACACCGCTCTGGGGGTTCTCTACTTCCGCGCCGATTGGGACTGGCGGCGCGCCGAGCAAGAGTTTCGTCGGGGGATCGAGATCAACAGCCAGTCCGCCACAGGCCACCATCAGTACGCCATGGCACTGGCCTTGCTGGGTCGGTTTGATGAGGCGCTCTCAGAGATCCGGACTGCCAACCGGCTTGATCCCCTTTCCCCGGTGATCAGCTCGGGAGTCGGTCGAATCTTCCACCTCGCCCGCCGCTTCGACGAAGCGCTGGAGCAGTTCAGGCGCACTAGGGAGCTGCTTCCACAGTTCGCGGGCGTTTATTGGGACCAGAGCGTGGCCTACCTCAGGAAGGGGATGTTTCCGGAGGCGATCGCCTCCGCCGAAAAGTACCGGGAACTTTCCGGCGATCCTTCTCGAGCGTTCCAAGCGCTGGGTGCTATCCACGCGGAGATGGGAGAGGAGGAGAAAGCACGCGAGTACTTATCGCAACTCGTCGAACTGTCGAAAAAGCGCTATGTCCCGTCCGTGTACTTGGCTCATGTTTACTCCAGGCTGGGCGATCGAGACAAGGCCTTTGAAATTCTGAACCAAGGTTATGCAGTGAGGGACCGGCATCTGGTCTTTGTCAAGTGCTCTCCGGAGTTAGAACCCCTGCGCGAGGATCCGCGCTTTCAACCACTGCTCGACAAGATTGGATTCCCCGGCTAAGCACAGCGGTGTAGCCGGAGGGCTCAAGGTCGCTGTTCCCGACAACACCTGATACCATTCAGGCAACCACGTCGTCAGCCAGTCTAGGAGGCAACATGAAGCGTCGTGAATTCTTGAAGACCACCGTCGCCGGTGCCGCGATGCGTGTAACGGTTCCTCTGTCGGCCGAAGGGACGATGCCGATGCGAAAGCTCGGTAAGAGCGGCCTCCGCGTGTCGCTCATGTGTCTGGGCGGCGCTGATATGGGGTACCGAGACAAGCCCGATGCCATTCAGCTGATTCATCGGTCGATGGATCTGGGGATCAACTTTTTCGACAGCGCCCACAAGTACCACGATGGCAAGAGCGACTCCCTTTACGGCGATGCGTTTCAGGGGGGTCTGCGTAAGAAAGTGCTGCTGATGAGCAAGGCTCAGCTTCGCGACGAGGCTAGTGCCATGAAGCAGCTCGAGGAAACCTTGGGTCGGATGAAGACCGACTACCTCGACCTCTGGCAGTGCCACGAGGTTTCTCACATGGAGGAAGTCGAAAGGATCTACGGGCCCAAAGGAGCGCTAGAAGCATTCGTGAAAGCGAAAAAGCAAGGGAAAGTGCGCCACATTGGGTTTACGGGGCACCACGATCCCGAAGTGCACATAGCTATGCTCACCAGGTTTGAGGGCTGGGAAACTGTACAGCACCCGGTCAATCCGATCGACCCCCACTACCGGAGCTTCGTCAAGAATGTGCTGCCGAAGGTAGGCGCTAAGGGCCTCGGCAAGATTGCGATGAAGACGGCTGCCGCGGGTGCAATTAAGGAACACAACGTAGCTACCTATTCAGAATGCTTACGCTACGCCATGAGCCAGAACCCAGACACCATTGTTTCGGGGGTGCAAACGATTGAGCAGCTGGAGGAAAACGTCTCGGTTATCAAGCAACTCGGGCCGTTCAGCGACGAGGAAGTGCGCCAATTGGTTGCACGCACCAGCAAAGGTCCCATCGGCGCCGAGGTGGAGGGGTACAAGCGCAAACAGGCGTAGGACTGAGATTCTGTCTTCGGACTAGGTGGCTTAGACCGTTCTGTTGAGATCAGACGATCGTGGCGCCGCCATCGACGACGATGGTCTGTCCTGTGATGTAGCTCGAAGCGTCCGAGGCTAGGAAAAGCACGACTCCTTTGAGTTCCCCCGGCCGTCCGATTCGTCCCAACGGGACGCCCGCTTCGTATTCCTTTTGAACGCGAGGAAGAACTTTCTCCGTCATGCGGGACGGGAAGAACCCTGGGGCCACGGCGTTCACACGAATCCCTTGGCGACCCCATTGGCCGGCCAGCTCGCGCGTCAATCCCATCACGCCGGCTTTGCTGGCGGCGTAGCCGACCAGACCGCTTTCGGGAATGACCGATCCCGAGAGGCCTGAGATGGAGGCGATGTTAATCATGCAGCCTGATTGGCGCTCGAGCATGTGACGTCCGACACGCTGGGAGAAGAGCCACGTTCCCATCAGGTTAACGTCGACGACTGCTTTCCACTTTTCGAGAGGCATGTCCTCGGCCTCGGCACCCCAGGTGATGCCCGCGTTGTTGACCAGAATGTCGATTTTGCCCATTGTCGCGATGGCTTTGTCCACCGTCTGAGCGACTTGCTCCTCGTCTGACACGTCGCACAGCGTCCCTTCACAGCGGAAGCCTCGCTGCTGCATGCCCTCGACCGCGGGCTTCAGCCACTGCTCGCGTCGCGCAACGAGAAAAGTCGCCGCGCCGGCTTCGGCAAGACCTTCCGCTATCTCGAGACCGAGCCCCCGCGATCCGCCCGTTATGAGGGCGGCTCTGCCTGTTAGGTCGAAAAGTGATTGCACGTCCGGCATGGGGACCCAGTTTATCAAGTGAGTAGGAGCGAGGGGAACGAGTGTAGTGTTAGCCACTTTTCCGGTGCAAGAAAGGTGAGACTGAGTGGCTTGGGACAGTCAGCCAATTTCGCGACCGGATACCTCCGCAACTTGTTGATTCTTTGTACGCGCGAAATTGGTGACAGTCCCCGCCGCGAGCTGCAAGCGTATTCCCCACCGGAAAGTGGCTAGGATGAAGACTACTCTTCACAGCCGAGAGAGAAAGCCAGCGCGACGCAAACCTGCCGCATTTTGCTGCCGCCGAGTTGGGTGACCCGGCGTCCGAGGCCTTGCTGCCCCACAGTCACGACATTATGAAGATTGACGGCGCAGGGTTTTTTCATGCCGTCCTCAACATCAAGAACAACTTCGGAAGGGACGTTTCGAATGGTGGAGGTTATAGGCGCCACCGTTACGCTGGAGAGATAGTGGATCGAGCTGGGGCGAGTCAAAACAAGGACAGGTCGCTGTTTCTTGGAGGGAGAGAAACGGTAGAGGCGGACGTCCCCGCGTTCTAGTCTTGCGGCCATGCTGCCACTTGCTCCCAAGGGGCCAGGTCATCTTCCGAGTCAGGGTAGCGTTCGTAACCCTCTCGGTCTCGACGCTCCTTCTCTTCATAGTGCAGCTGTTTTAGATAGGCCCGCAGAGCATCTCGGACGAGAGCCGAGCGATTGATCTTGACTCGCCTGGCGGCGCGATCGGCTGCGCGGAGGAGCTCTTGATCGAGCACGACCTGCACGGTTTCCATATGTGGATAATACTCCACAGTAAACTCCACAGTCAAGAAGACTGAGTCATGCAAACGGTCGCATCTCATTTTCCGTCTCCGGCGAGGAGCCGCCCCGGTCCGGGTCTTGCGGCGCTGGTCAAGGCGAGGTTGGAGGGAATAGGTGGTCCCCGCGGGTTGCATTGCATTGTTCCGTGGCTTAGAATGATTACTGATAACGTTATCTGATATCAATGCGTACCATCGTTGATCTGCCCGATGAGCAGCTGGATTCCCTGGCGGAGCTTTGCCGGCAGGGCAGGATCTCCCGAGCGGAAGCAATCCGCCGCGCCGTGGCGCTCTACATCAGCAAGCACGGGGCAGCCGACAAGGATGAGGCTTTCGGTCTGTGGCGGGGGCGAAAGGTCGAAGGCGTAGCCTACCAGCGAAGGCTTCGCCGCGAGTGGTCCAAGTGAAGGGTCTGTTCGACACCAACATACTGATCGACTATCTCGCGGGAATCGACGAGGCCCGCCGGGAGCTCGCGCTGTATCGATCGTCGCTGATCAGCGTCATTACTTGGATGGAAATCCTCATCGGGGCTACTGATGACGAGGAAGAACGGGCGCTTCGAAGTTTCCTGTCAAGATTTCGGCTGCTTGAAGTCGACCAGGCCGTCGGCGAGTTGGCTGTCTCCCTCCGCCAGCGAAGAAGAATCCGCTTGCATGACGCGGTTATTTGGGCCACCGCGCAAGCGAATGACGCGCTCCTAGTGACGCGGAATACGAAGGACTTTCCGGAAGGCGCACCCGGCGTTCGAGTACCGTATCGAATCTGAAAAAGGTAGTGTCCTAGTCAAGCCCGGAAACCCCAAAGGGACAGGCACCCGAGGGCCAGCTCCTCCGAAACGGAGGCCGCTGACTGAAATCGGCTCTACACCTAAAGCCAACGGCTTCTCCGGTGCCTGTCCCAGGCCCGCTACGATCGACGGGTAGTGAGAAACGCGGGTTGGGGGGATCTACCGAATCTGAAGGCTGGGCCCCGAGCAAGGTTTCGCGAGGATGTCTTCCGGGGCTTCAATGCCGACGGAAAGGCGAACCAGGTTATCGCGGATGCCGAGGCGCTGGCGGTGCTTCGGCGCCAGGTCGCGATGGGAGCTCATCGCGGGGTAGAGAATCATCGTATGCACGTCTTTCGTAAAACGGTACGATCAACGACATGAGACGCTTTGTAGAATTGAGTCATCGCATCGAGCCGGGGATGAAGACATATCCGCGTCTGCCGGAGCCCCGAGCCGAGACTTTCGTCGACCACGAGTCATCTCGAAGCCGCTACGAGAACAAGGCGGAGTTCCTGATCGCTTCGCTCCACCTCTGCGGTAACACCGGCACCTACGTCGATTCGCCGCGACACCGCTATCGAGGAGGCAGTGATTTGGCTGAATTGCCGTTGGAAAGCCTCGCTCAGCTCCCGACGGTGGTCGTCGATGCAACGTCGTCGCCGCATCGGGGTATTGGACCGGAAGCCTTGCGTGGTTTCCAGCTACGCGACCATGCTGTTCTTGTTCGCACTCAATGGTCACGCTTCTGGCGCACTCCCGCGTATTTCGAACCGCACCCATTCCTCACTGCGGAAGTCTGCGACATGCTGGTCGAAGAGGGTGCTCGTTTTGTCGGCATCGACTCGCTCAACATCGATGATGTCGACGATCTGTCACGCCCGGCTCACACCAAGCTTCTCGGGGCGAACATCCCGATATGTGAGCACATGACGAACCTCGAGTCGGTTCCGCCCTCGGAATCGTTCCTCCATGCTGTGCCCATTGCGTGGGTGGGAGGTGCTTCGTTCCCAGTAAGAGCCTACGTGATAACCGACGAATAGGAAGTAGTCCCTTTCTTCTTGCGCAATTGAATTGGAGGCTGCCTGCCTCTCGGGAAAACGGAGGTTTGGCATGACGCGAGGTGGTAGCGACCTTCTTCTTCCGACGGTCCCATTCTCGAATCGAGCTAGGGTAGCGTTAGAATGACGAAGTGCCGCAAAAACCTCCTCTTACATTGACGGAATCGCAGATGCGGCGTCTCGGCTATCAGGTTGTCGACATGCTCGTCGAGCATGTCAGCAACGTTCGCGACAAGCCGGTGACGCGGGCCAAGGATCACGCAACGCTCGCTCGTATGCTCCATGAGCCCCCGCCGAATGACGGTCAAGATCTCGATGTGATCCTCCAGACTGTGCGGGACGACATCTTCACCAATGTGATGCATCTCGATCACCCGCGTTTCTTCGCCTTCGCTCCCGGCCCGAGCAACTTCGTCAGTGTGATGGCCGACACTCTGGCTAGCGGCTTCAACGTCTTCGCAGGAGTCTTCCTGGAGAGCTCGGCCGCCGCGCAGATCGAAGTGACCGTGCTCGATTGGCTAAGGCAGCTCTGCGGCCTCCCAGAATCTGCCGGCGGTGTGCTCGTGAGCGGTGGTTCCGTCGCTAACCTTACCGCGCTGAGCGCGGCGCGGCAGACCGTGCTTGGCGACGACTGGCGGGACGCCACCCTCTACTGTTCAGACCAAACACATTCGTCCATCCGCCGAGCCGTGAGCATGCTCGGCTTCCGAGCAAGCCAGCTAAGGCAAATTCCATCTGATGAGGCGTTTCGGCTGTCGGCCGAACAGCTTCGCCGAGCCGTCCGCCAAGATCGAGACAACGGCTTCTATCCATTCTGCGTTATCGCCAATGCCGGGACGATCAACACCGGTGCTGTTGACCCGCTTTCGGATATTGCAGAAGTGTGTAAACAGGAGCGGCTCTGGTTCCACGTTGACGGAGCATACGGCGCGAGCGCCTTGCTAACGGTGGAAGGCAAGGCGGCACTCCGCGGACTGGAGCGTGCCGACTCCCTATCGCTCGACCCCCACAAGTGGCTGTTTCAACCCTACGAAATCGGGTGCGTTCTCGTGCGCCACCGCCGTAAGCTGGCGGAGACTTTTCAAGTTCTGCCCGAGTACTTGAAAACCATCCTCAGCGCGGGAAACGGGATCAACTTCTCCGACTACGGTCCGCAACTCACTAGAAGCTTCCGCGCGTTGAAGTTGTGGATGTCGATCAAGGCGTTCGGGTTAGACGCATTCCGCAGAGGTGTCGAGATTGGTGTGGAGAACGCACGATTTGCGGAGGATCAGCTCCGCGCGGGCGAAAGATGGGAAGTCGTTACCCCGGCGAGTTTGGGCGTCGTGACGTTTCGATACCGACCGTCAGGCGTGTCGGAAGCCGCCGTCAACAGAATCAATCTCGCAATCAGCGAGCGCTGCCGCTCCAGCGGTTTCGCGATGGTGATGACCACCGAGCTGCGCGGCAAAACCATTTTGCGAATATGTGCGATCAATCCACGCACCACCAAACTAGATATTTCAGAAACGATCCGACGCCTCTAACACGATGGGGTCCAGGCCACCGAGGCGGCCGACTGTCGATGATCGTCCTAGGGTGGCAGTCGCAGTACGTTTATCTTAACTTTACTCTCAAGTGCGTCCGAGCGCTTGCTCTAAGTCCGCGATGATGTCTTCGGCGGCTTCGATGCCGACCGAGAGTCGGACCAGATTGTCGCGGATGCCGAGGCGCTGGCGGTGCTTCGGTGCTAGGTCGCGATGCGAGCTCATCGTCGGATAAAGCATCATCGTGTGCACGTCCCCGAGGCTCGTGGCCCGTACAACGAGTTTGAGAGAGTCCATAAAGCGGAAAATTTCTTCTCGCCCGGCGTCTTTGATTTCGAAACTAACCATGGCTCCGAATTTTCCTTCGGGGAATAATCGCTGTACAGTTTCGGCGTCCGGGTGATAGGGGTCGCCCGGGAAATAGACGCGCTCTACCCGGGAATGTCCGCCGAGCCACTCGACGACTTTGGTTGCGTTCTCGCACTGCCGCTCGATGCGGAGCGGCAAGCTCTTGATACCCCTCATCGTCAAGTAGGCTTCAAACGGGCCGAGGTTCGGTCCGATCGTGCGCGTGAGGGGCTGTACCACCGGACGGAACTCCTCCCGGCTGACGAGAATGCCACCCAGCACGTCGCCGTGGCCCGAGAGGTATTTCGACGCACTGTGAACCACGAAATCCGCGCCCAGAGTTAACGGGCGCATCAGGACCGGCGTGGTAAACGTGGCATCGACGATGGCTTGGGCCCCGTTGGCATGAGCGATTTCGGCAAGCCTGTCGACAGGAGACACCCGCATCAAGGGGTTAGAAACACTTTCCACTAGTAAGCAGGATGCCTTCTCTTCTTTGAGGGCAGCCTCAGTCGCTTCGAGATCGCACGGGTCTACGAATCGCACCGACACGCCGTTCGGCTCGAGAACATTCATCAGCAGAAGGAGGGTCTGACCAAAGAGCACATCGGCGGCCACGATGGATTTTCGTCGATCCGTCAGTGCGGTCAAGACCGCCACGTACAGCGCGGCCATTCCCGAACTGGTCGCGACCGCGAAGTCACCTTCCTCCAGCGCGGTCATCTGCTCTTCGAGCGCTTCAGTCGTCGGGTTGCCGTAGCGCGCATAGCCTTGTCCGGGAATCTCATTGGCAAAGACGCGGTCCAAATCCTCAATGCGTTCGTAGGAGAAGCTGGACGCACTATAAATGGGCGTCGTCACGGGGACGTAGTCCCCGAGCTTCTTGCGGTCTCCGGCGTGCACGGCAAGTGTTTCAAGCTTCATGAAAGTCCTCGGAAAACGGGTAACCGGGATTTGACGCGCCAAGCGGAAACGGTCCTGAACCGGCGGGGCGACTCCCCGAGCCGGGCCCGTCCTGCCATTTCGCAGGATCGAGCAGGCTCGCGTTTCGGCGGTCGGATGAAGAGGTCCTTCTCACTACGGCGTTGTCATGAGAAAGCCCGCTGAACCCGTGACTGTGATTATAACCGCTGATCAGCGACGTCGATGAGTCGGGCGCCCGGCCTATTACTTGGACGAACGAGGGAAGGGAAGTCTGACCCGGTGTTGGTTGGTGGCGTGCCGTGATTATGCCCTCGAGAAGCAGGTCGGCGGGTCGCTCACGAAGTCATCAGGAACACGTTCCGAACGGTTGAACCGAGTCCTTCGCGCTACAATGAAGGAAATATCGCCACCCTCTTTCCCCCACCATGCTCGAAAATCTGCTTGCTAAGGTCTTCGGGACCAAGCACGAACGCGAAGTCAAGAAAATGTGGCCGATGGTGGCTGTCATTGGCGACTTCGAGGCC
The DNA here is from genome assembly GCA_965248205.1 of Bryobacterales bacterium. Lineage (GTDB taxonomy): Bacteria > Acidobacteriota > Terriglobia > Bryobacterales > UBA6623. Next base: position 1,278,538 of record CBDFIS010000006.1, on the reverse strand, counting down.
GGCCTCAAAGAGGTAACGGACGATCAGCTTGCGGCGAAGACTCCCGAATTCAAGCAGCGTCTCGACAACGGGGAAGACCTAGATGACCTGCTCCCCGAAGCCTTCGCTGTCTGCCGCGAAGTCGGACGCCGCGTGCTCCAGATGCGGCACTTCGATGTGCAGTTGATCGGCGGCACCGTCCTGCATCGGGGTCAGATCGCCGAGATGAAGACCGGCGAAGGGAAGACTCTGGTCGCCACGCTGCCCGCGTATCTAAATGCGCTCCAAGGTAAAGGCGTCCACATCGTCACGGTCAACGATTACCTGGCGCGACGCGATTCGGAGTGGATGGGCAAGCTCTACAAGTTTCTGGGCCTCAGTGTCGGCGTGATTGTTCACGGCTTGACGGATCAGGAGCGCCGCGAAAGTTATGGCGCCGATATCACCTACGGCACCAACAACGAGTTCGGTTTCGATTACCTCCGCGACAACATGAAGTTCGATCGCAGCGGTTGCGTGCAGCGAGAGCACGACTTCGCGATTGTCGATGAGGTCGACTCCATCCTGGTTGACGAAGCTCGCACGCCGCTGATCATCTCCGGTCCCAGCGAGGAATCGACCGACAAGTACTACAAAATCAACCGTGTCATTCCCAAGCTCAAGAAAGGCGAGGTGATTGAAGGAGATGAGCCGCACGATCGCACCTACACCGACGATTTCATCCTGGACGAGAAACACCGCACCGCCTGGCTCACCGAGCAAGGGGAAAGCCGGGTCGAGGAAGCGCTCGGAATCTCGAATATCAACGAACTAGTGAACTACGAAGTCAAGCACGGTGTCGAGCAGTCCCTCAAGGCTCACGCTCTTTTCCACCGTGACAAGGACTACGTCGTCAAGGAAGGCCAAGTCGTTATCGTCGACGAATTCACGGGGCGGCTGATGCCCGGGCGACGCTGGAGTGACGGACTCCATCAGGCGGTCGAAGCCAAGGAACGGGTCAAGATCGAACGAGAGAATCAGACGCTCGCCACGGTCACCTTCCAGAATTACTTCCGCATGTACAACAAGCTAGCCGGCATGACGGGTACCGCCGATACCGAAGCTCCGGAGTTCGGCAAGATCTACAAGCTCGACGTTGTCGTCATCCCCACCAACCGGTCTTTGATCCGCATAGAGCATGACGACATTGTCTACCGCACCGAAGAAGAGAAGTTCCGCAATGCCGCGCTGGAAATCAAGGAACGCCACGAGCAGGGACAGCCGGTGCTCGTGGGCACGATTTCCATTGAAAAATCAGAAACACTCTCGCGCATTTTGAAGAAAGCGGGCGTCAAACACGAAGTCCTTAACGCCAAACAGCATGATCGCGAAGCGCGAATCGTGGCTCAGGCCGGAAGCAAGGGGGCGGTGACCGTTTCCACCAACATGGCCGGCCGCGGGACCGACATCCTGCTCGGCGGCAACCCTGAATTCCTGGCTCGCGAGCACCTCATTAAGAAGGGCCAAAACCCGGATTTGATGCCGCCAGAAGAGTGGCAGGCGACACTCGACAGGTTCAAAGACCGGACAGACCATGAACACGACGAAGTTGTCGCACTCGGAGGGTTGCATATCCTGGGAACGGAACGTCACGAAGCGCGCCGCATCGATAACCAGCTTCGTGGCCGGGCCGGTCGCCAGGGGGATCCGGGAAGTTCGAGTTTCTATCTTTCTTTGCAGGACGATCTGTTGCGCATCTTCGGCGGGGAGAAGGTCCAGAACCTGATGCTGAGGCTGGGCATGGAAGAGGACATGCCGATCGAGTCGCGGCTGATCACCAAGCGCATCGAGGCGGCGCAGAAGGCGGTTGAGGCGCAAAACTTCGCGGCCCGCAAGCACCTGCTCGAATACGACGACGTGATGAACAAGCAGCGCGAGGCCGTCTACGGCATGCGCGCCAAGCTGCTCGAGGGACGCGACCAGAAAGAATACATTGTTGGCCTCAGCGCCGACTTTGTGGATGATTTCGTGAATACCCGGTGCCCGGAAAAAGCGCATCCCGACACGTGGACGTTGGCGGAGCTACGAACAGACGTGGCTAGCCAGTTCGGGCTGAAGGTCGATCACATCGAGCTCGAGTCGAAAGGGCGCGATGAAATCGCAGACGACATCACTACCTTTCTTAAGGAGCAGTACGAACAGAAAGAGCAGGTGGTCGGTCCCGAACGCATGCGCTATACCGAGCGGATGATTATGCTCCAGCTTCTCGACGGGCAGTGGAAAGATCACCTGCTTTCGATGGACCACCTCAAGGAGGGAATTGGCCTGCGAGGTTACGGGCAAAAGGATCCGCTGGTCGAGTACAAGAAGGAATCGTTTCAGCTGTTTCAGGATATGATGAGTCGCTTTGAAGAGGAGACGATCCGGATTCTGTACTCCTTGCGGCCAAGCGCAGGCCCTCCCGAGGATCTCCGACGCCGGTCGGGGCCGATGCCGTCGGAGCCCGAGGAAGAAGAGCCGGTTCCCGTGGGAGTGGCGGCCGGCGGGGGAGATTCGCTCGAAGAGTTCACGCGTGATGTCCGCCGCAAGAAGGAGCGCGAACTGGCTCACGTTCAAACGGCCGGCTCGGGAGGCAGAACGGAAGTCAAGCAAGTTGTCCGCGGTCAGAAGGTCGGCCGTAACCAGCCGTGCCCGTGCGGCAGTGGAAAGAAATACAAGAAGTGCTGCGGACGCGCCGCGTAGCGAGCCGTGTCAACTGGGACCCCACTTCCGGTCATGACGTTTTGCAACGCTGTTCCTGAACCCGCAGTGGCGATTGGGAGGGCTACCCGGTGCGCACAGGGGCCCGTTTCCGCGGAGTATTAAGAAATGCGTGCTAGTTTCTTACTGGCGGTCTTGTTGCTGCCGATGATGGCTTCCGCGGCCATCCTCCCCGAGGCCCTGGGGGACTTCGAGCCGAAGAGCGTCGATCCTTTGCTGCCGGCGGAGGAAGCGATTTTCGCGGAATTTGGCTTCGAAGAAGGCGAGCGGGCGCGCTACGTGACGCCCGACCAACGCTCGGTCGAGATCTCAGCGAGCCGATTTGAGGACCCCACGGGCGCTTTCGCGGCTTTCCAATGGCTCCAGCCCGCAGAAGGAAAGGACGGAGGCTACGGTCAGCGGGCACTACAGAGCGGTGACCGAACTCTCATCCAATTCGGCAACTATGTGGTTGAAATGCGCGGCGCCGAACCAGTCGATGAGCACGTCGAGGTGATGCTGGCCTTTCTTCCCCGCGTACAGATGTCGGCTGACCCACCGGTGCTGGAGTTTGTTCCCCGGGAACAGCTGGTGCCGAATTCACAGAGGCACATCTTAGGACCGGCGACACTCGACAAGCTCGCGCCCGAGATTCCCCCTTCCGTTGCGGCTTTTCGCTTGGGCGCCGAAGCTCAGTACGTCCACTACAACAGCCCGGCGGGCCGGCTACGGATGCTTTTGTTCAGCTATCCCACGCCTCAGATTGCCCGCGGACAATTGGAAGAGTTCCGAAAACTGCCCGGGGTAGTCTCCAAACGAGCCGGGCCACTGGTGGCGGCCATAGTCGCCCCTCCGTCAGCGGACGAAGCCGAACGCTTACTTGCCAAAGTGCGCTACCGGGCCGAGATCACTCTTCACCACCGCAATTTGACGCGAAGCGAGACCTTGTGGACTCTCCTGATCGACATCATCATCTTTAGTTTGATCCTCGCCGGTTTGATGATTGTTGGCGGCGTCCTTGTAGCCTCTACTCGCATCCTCGCCACACGGTACGCGCCCCAGTCGATGTTCGCCACACCGGAGGATTCGGCATCGTCAGGCTCGACATCGATGACCGTCGGTAGCGCGCTCGCCCCGGGGTGTGTAAAGCGAACGTTCACCGGCTCAAAGAACTGGCTGTGACGTACAAGCCTCTGCGAATCAGTAGGTTGCTCCCATAGGCCCGCGTAGAGGAGGGTTCCACGAGCTTACTATTGACAGCCGGCCCATAGTGAGCTAAAATCTATTTTTAGGGTTACCTAAATTTGGCGGAGTACGGATGGCCTCTGAGGCAGTCGACGACTATCTGAAGGCGATCTTCGAGATCGCGGGCGAGACGGGACGCGCGAGCACCGTGGAGCTCTCGAAGAGGCTCAGCGTGGCGCCGGCTTCGGTGACTGGGATGTTACGCAAACTGGCGGAGCAGACGCCTCCCTGGGTCAGCTACACCAAGCATCGCGGTGCGAGTCTCACGGACGAGGGCCGTCTTCGGGCGCTCGAGGTGATTCGGCATCATCGGCTGATCGAGCTTTTTTTGCATAATTCGCTGGACTACAGCTTGGACGAAGTCCACGCCGAGGCCGAAAAGCTTGAGCACGCGATTTCGGAAACGTTCGAGGAGCGAATCGCTCAACAACTCGGCAATCCTGAGGTCGATCCGCACGGGCATCCGATTCCACGCAAGGACGGTACGATCCCCCAACGGCGTGAAATCTGCCTCATCGATCTGGATGCCGGCAGCGGGGCAACGGTATCGCGGGTTTCAGACAGCGATACCGACATCTTGCGGTACTTGTCCGGGCTGGGCATTCTTCCGGGAGCGCGACTAGATCTCAGCGAGAAAGCGCCGTTTGACGGTCCGTTGATTTTGCAGGTGGAAGGCTATTCCGACATCCGGGCGTTGGGCACGAAGGTAGCTCGTCAGATCCATGTCGTACCCGACCCAAGGCCACGAGAGAAAAGCGAATGATGACTTTGGACGTAGCGGCCGCTTCCTGCGCGGCTTCTTCTCGGTTGGACGAACGCGGAACCCAAATGTCCCGGCGAAAAACTAACCGCCGCAGCTAGAACATGGGAAACGGTCAGTCAGGCTTGCTTATCATCTTTGTTCTGTTGCTGCTGGCAGCCGGTATCTTCTGGCCGCGAGCGGGGTTGGCGGCTCTCATACGGAGACAGTTGGCTCGTCGGAGGAGAGAGCTATTCGAGGACGCGCTGAAACACATCCTTGCCTGGGAGGGGCGCGCGGAGAACGCATCTCGGGAATCGCTGGCAGGGGCTTTGGAAATCTCTCAGCGCCGCACGCTGGGGCTGATCACTCGCATGGAAGCCCAAGGGTTGGTGCAGACCGTCAGCGGGGGCATACGTTTGACTCCCGTTGGCGAACGAGTGGCGCTGCACGTTGTGCGAGCGCATCGGCTCTGGGAACGTTACCTGTCGGATGATGCAGGCGTACCCATTTCTCGTTTGCACCAGGCGGCGGAAAAGGCGGAGCATCGTCTCTCAGCCGAAAAACTGGATGCGCTCGAGGCCCACTTGGGGCACCCGCAGCACGATCCTCACGGCGACCCGATCCCGTCGGCCGATGGCTCGATTTCGCCGCTCGACGCAGTCTCGCTTGTAGAATGGCCCTCCCACGAGACGGCGCGGATCGTTCACATCGAGGACGAGCCCGACGTGATTTTTCAGCAGATCCTCGCCGCTGAACTGCGTCCCGGTAAAGCCGTCCGGATCATTGAGAACAACCCTCAGCGGTTGGTTATCAGCGACGGTGAACAGGAGCATCGGCTGGCGCATGCGGTGGCGGCTAATATTCAGGTTGTGGCTCCCGCGCCCCACAGGCGGCGCCCGGAAGGGAGCAGACGACTCTCTGAACTGGCCGAGGGTCAAGCGGGCGAAGTTGTGGAGCTCGATCCGGACTGCCGCGGGTTCAGCCGCCGTCGACTTCTCGATCTCGGTCTCACTCCGCGAGCACGTGTCAGTGTTGAGCTCAACAATACCTTCGGGGACCCTCGGGGCTACCGCGTTCGTGGAACGATGATCGCTCTTCGAAGGCGGCAAGCCAATCAGATTTGGGTGAGGCCGATTGAAGAGTCCGTTCCAGCGGTACAAGGCACGCAATCCGGTCTACCGAGGAACGCGACTGCGTCGCCCAGTCCGGGTACGCCTTCCGAGGCAAGTGATTCTAGAAATGGAGCGCCGCGGCCATGAGCGATCCCAGCACTTCGCCTTCGGGTTGTGATAGTTGTTCCCTGCATGCCCAGCTGGCCCAAATGGGAGTATCTTTGGGCAATTACGACCACCTGGTTGCGCTAGCCGGCAATCCAAACACCGGCAAGTCCTCCGTGTTCAATGCGCTGACGGGCCTTCGTCAGCACGTTGGGAACTGGACGGGCAAGACGGTTACTCGGGCCGAAGGGGGCTATCGTTTTCAGGGCGCGAGCTACAAACTGGTCGACCTTCCCGGGACGTACTCTCTCCTGTCGGCCTCGCAAGACGAAGAGATCAGCCGCAATTTTTTGCTCTTCGGGCGTCCCGACTGCACTATTGTGGTCGTCGACGCCACGGCGTTGGAGCGGAATCTGAATTTCGTCTTGCAAGTGCTCGAGATTACCGACAAAGTCGTCGTTTGCGTCAACTTGATGGATGAAGCGGAGCGTAAGGGGCTGACGGTGGATGTGCGCAGCCTGGCCCGGGACCTAGGGGTACCGGCCGTTCCGACCGTAGCGCGGACAAAAGAAGGCTTGCAAGAACTGGTTCGGACTGCCGCCGAGGTGATTGCCGGCGACGTCAGGACAAAGCCTCTGCGCCCTGCCGCCCCCGCGGAAGTGCAGAGCGCTCTAGACGAGCTAGTCCCGATGATCGCAGAGTTAGCACCGGGCCTGCCCAACGCGCGATGGGTGGCGTTTCGATTGCTCGATGGCGACCATCGCGTCCGCCAGGCGTTGTTGAGCGGCGAACTGCGGGAGCTCGAACAAGACCAAAGAGCCCCCGTGGAACAGTTCAGCCACGTCATCTCGATTGAAGGTTCGCAATGAGCACCCCGGTTCTGGATGCGAAAGCGGTCTTGGACCGCAGCGACGAGCTTCGTCGCGAGCTCGGGGAGGATTTCCGGGATCGCGTGGTTACTTCGCTTTACTCCGACGCCCAGCGGATCGCTGATCGGACCGTTCAGGTCGGAGACGGGCGCAAATGGGACCTCGACCAGAAAATCGACCGCGTTGTCACGTCCAGGATTCTAGGCTTGCCATTGATGTTGTTTCTGTTGGCCGCGGTCTTCTGGGTGACGATCCTCGGAGCGAATGTTCCTTCCGAACTGCTGGCTACGGGATTCTTTTGGTTTGAGGGTAAAGCCGCCGCGTGGTTTAGCTCGCTGGGCGCGCCGTGGTGGCTGACCGGCTTTATTTGGCACGGGGTGTTTCGAGGGTTGGCCTGGGTCGTGAGTGTGATGCTGCCCCCGATGGCTATCTTTTTCCCGCTTTTTACGATTCTCGAAGACCTGGGCTATTTGCCTCGGGTGGCTTTTAATATGGACTGGCTGTTCCGCAAGGCGGGCGCCCACGGCAAGCAGGCCTTGTCGATGGCCATGGGATTCGGCTGTAACGCTGCCGGTGTAATCGCCACCAGGGTCATTGACTCCCCGCGCGAGCGCCTGATCGCCATACTGACGAATAACTTCGTACCCTGCAACGGGCGTTTCCCGACCTTGATTATGCTGGCGGTAATATTTGTCGCAGCTGCGTTTCCTCCTGCTCTTGCCTCGGTTGCCGCGGCGGGAGCCGTAGTGGGCGTCGTGCTGGTCGGCATCCTTTTCACTCTGGTGGCCTCGTGGTTGTTGACGCGGACGGTTTTGCAAGGTGAGGCGTCGGCCTTCACGCTCGAGCTGCCCCCTTACCGAAGGCCCAGCATCCTCCGTATCCTCTACACCTCGCTTATTGACCGAACGATCTTCGTTCTATGGCGCGCCATCCTTACCGCGGCGCCCGCCGGGGCGGTCATTTGGATACTGGGCAATATCGAATGGAAGGGAATAAACTTGGCCCAGCATTCCGCGAATTTTTTGCATCCCCTGGGCGAAGCGATCGGCCTCGATGGAGTAATCTTGCTGGCCTATGTAATTGCCATTCCCGCCAACGAGATTGTCGTGCCCACCATGCTCATGGTGTATATGGGAGTCAGCATGATGAGCGATTTGACCTCCTACGATCAAATCCGCTCGCTGCTTGTAGACCAACATGGCTGGACAATGCTCACGGCTGTAAATCTTATGCTTTTCTCGGTCCTTCACAATCCGTGCGCTACGACCATTCTGACGATTTGGAGAGAAACGCGCAGCGGCAAATGGACGGCCATCGGCGCTCTCATGCCCCTCGTCTTTGCGTTCCTGGTAACCTTCGTGGTCGCAACTCTCGTGCGTACTTTCAGCTAAGCCGGCCATCTCGGCCGGGTTTTCCCTAAGATGCGAGATCTTTTTGCCCGTGGAACCGGCGCGAAATCTTCTCTCCAAAAAAACCGGCCATCACCGGTTGGTCATCGGGAACACCTTGCATGCAACTGCCCGACTTTGTGACATGTGTTTTGCTTGGTTTCGCTAACCGCTGGAATGATCCTGACGGTATCTATTCTCAGCCGCCCGGAACATCGACCAGGATTGTCAGAAATCTCGTACCGTTACGTGCAATGTTGTACAGTTAGGAGACAAAGTGTTAGTATAAGTTTCGTTTGCCGTCTATTTAGTTTCAGATTATGAGTATGTAGGGCGGTGTTAGATGATCGCGCATCGGCAGGTAAGTGAGCGATTGAGCCCGTAACAACTGCGAAGAGTTTTGTGAACAATGATCGCACCGGTCCGCCGCCGAATTGATCGAGCAACGGCTGCGCGAGTCGCATGTTTGCGTGTTGTTCTGAACCGAAACCGGAGGGTTGGATGATCCCGAACGAAGGTCCATTAAGGATTCTAGTGGTCGACGGTGACGACGGTAAACGACGTATCCTCGCCTTCATCCTCAAACGGGAAGGCTATGGAGTGCACCTTGCGGCGTCGGGCAGGGAGGCGATCACGCACGTAGGCGGTAGCAGTCCGGATTTGGTGCTAGTGGATGTGAGCCTTCCGGATCTAGACGGCCTGCTGGTGTGCAAGGAGTTGCGTAGGTCGTACGACGGGCCAGTTATGATGCTTTGTGGAACTGGTGATGGGAATCGTGTTATTGAGGCCTTGGACGGCGGTGCGGATGATTGCGTGACCAAACCGATTAAGCCGGCAGAGTTACTGGCGCGGGTGCGGGCAGTTCTTCGCCGCTACCGTACGGGCTCGCGGCGCCCTGTTGTCATTGAGGTAGGCGATCTGGAAGTGAATCTGGCCAAACGGCGGGTCTTTCGGAGGGGGCAGGAAATCCGGTTTACGCGCACGGAATTCGACATTCTCGTCTGTTTAGCGCAACGCCAACAGCGGGTGGTCACGTCGAAGATGATTCTCGACAAGGTATGGGGCCCTTGCCGCGGGGAATACCTGCAGACCCTTCGCGTGCATGTGGGCCACCTGCGGCGAAAACTCGAACCGAATCCTTCCTCTCCGCGCTACATAACGACCGAGGCCGGTGTTGGATACCGCATGGCTGTTCCTTCCCCGGGGGCCGCCGCGTCACTGTAAGTTGATGCCACCGACAAGGCGGCTGGGCTACTCTCCCGACAGCTCTGACTCCAGCAAAAGACGGACGACTTTCTGGAGCGCTTCCACGTCCGCAAGGTCAGCGACCTCGACAGCGGAGTGGGCGTAGCGAAGTGGCCATGTGAGCGGCACGCTAATCGCACCGTGAGGGAGGAACACGGAGCCGTCGTTGCCCCCGGCGGTTATTCCGCGTTGGAAGAGAATGCCTCCGCGACGAGCGACTTGGGTGACCTGTTCGACGGCTTCGGGGGGGGCAATGCCACTTGTGTCAATGGCTCGAATCACGAAGCCTTCACCAAGCTTGGCGTGCGCGATTCGGGGAGTCTCAAGCGGTGAATCGGAAGTCACAAAGCTGTCGATGGGATAGACACGCGCTGGGGCCGCGTTGCTGGCGAGAAAATCAGCCCCCAGCAGACCTACCTCTTCGTCGACCGTAAACGCGAACCAAACTGGGTGCCCGGCTCGAAGTGCCGGCAGGGTCTGAGGGTTCACCGAAGCCAGAACGCTCAGCAGCACCGCACAGCCAATCCGGTCATCGAGGGACCGGACGCTCGCGCGCTTTCCGAGCAAGGGCCGGAACTTCTTCATCACCGTCAGGATCGTGCCTACTTCGATGCCTTGGCCGGCGGCTTCATGCATAGAAGCGGCACCGGTACGGACCGTCCCCCTCCGCTCCAGGATCCCTGGCACGGGCCCCAGACTCCCGTGCACCATCACCGGATGCCAAGCCAACGGATTTGCGGATCCTCCTCCCACGGTCTCAACGTTGAGCCGCCCTTGCGAGCTGATGCGAGACACCCGGAAGCCAATCTCGTCCATGTGTGCGATGAACATCGCCCGAGGCTGGCCCAGAGATCCCAGCCTCACGATGAGGTTCCCTTTTTCATCTACCGCTGAGTGGGCGCGCGCCCAAGCCGGGAGGCGTGCTTGGATGCGGCTACGAACGATCTGCTCCGTCCCGCTGACACCGGGGGTCTCTGTAAGTTCCTGGAGCAGGGCAGCAAACGGTGAGAAAGGCGGCTTACCCTGGTCTGACGGTTCAGCTGCAACACCGGGCCGAACTGGAGAAAAGGATTTGCGGAGCGCTTCGGCTGCTGGCGATGGGGAGACGCCGCACAGGTCGGCGAGTAACCGAGTCAGGGCGCCGAGCGTGTCTACTTGCAGCAGCTCGACCGGGGTTCCGGCATTCTCGACGCCAAGAGTCACCGCGGCGCTTTGATCCGGGTTCGGCCAGACTTTTTCTGACCCGAACGGTCCGAAAGACAGTGGCTGAGATCGGCTTCTCTTGAGCGTCAAGCCTAGTGCCCGTGCCTCTTCAACGAGCGAGTCGGCCAGTTGCGAAGTCCATCCTGCCGCTGGAGTGACCTGAGGATCGTCGTCTCCGCCAGGCCGAATGACAACAACCCGGTCCGCCGACAAGCGCTTCAGAACCCTGACCAGCCCGCGGTTATAGAAGAACTGCTGCGAAACGAACGCTAGAGTAACGGTGCCTTCTGGGGGGCTCGCCCGTATGGCGGCGGCGAGCTGTAAGAGGACGGCCGCACCCGCGCGAGCGGACACCCAGGGCGCCGTGACACTGTCGCTCTTGCCGAGAGCGAAGAAGCGTTTTTCCAAGGTGACGGGATCGAGCAGGTCAATGCCGGCGGCGCGAACGTCCTGTTTCGACGTGGCGCCAACGTCGATAAACAACTCCCTCGGATCGATCCGGGAGGAGTAAGGCCGCTGCGATTCAAAATGCGCCGATCGCGTGGCAACGACACCGGGAAAAGTCTTTCCCGCGCGGGTCCTTATGCGTACCGGTTGGCCGACAAAGAACTCGTCGAAATCGTAGTGCGGGGCCGGGTCTGCAAGACGATGGACGCGTAGGTAACCTTCCTCGTCGATTCGGGACACCAGGTAGCCGGGTTCGTCGAGGCCGGCGACAAGCAAAGTATGCGGCTGTCCCGTCCCGAAAGTAGCCGTCAACGAACCGGTATTGTCAACCGTTTGTTGACCCCCCACTCGCGTGCGCACATAGTGAAGGGCTTCTTGCTCATTCCCGGAGACGGCGTCGAGAGTGGCCAGCGCCGCAAGGTCAGAACCGTCCGCCGGCCGTAGGAACAAAGATGCAACAAGTCCGCAGGTAAAGATCCTGCTGATGAACCGTCGAGGCTCCGCGTTGGCATTTCGGCGGACCCGCGGGTCGGGCCGGTTGCTGTTTCTCTGCTTCTTGAGGAAGAAGAATCGCATGATAGGCAAGCCGGCATCCCCACCAAACGGGGATGAGAATCTCCGCATCATAGCGTAGGCGGGTGTTGCGCGTGGAGCCGTAAACGGCTATATCCTGCGTGTGCAACAATAGCTCCTTATCCCACGGCTTTTGGGACCCAAGATATCCCTTCGTCTTCCATTCACCATGAATTCCACCACGGTGCGGAGGAAAAATACTCACCCGATTGTGACTCTCGTGGCATCCTTGAGCATCTCAGTGGTGTTCACGCTCGCGGCAAGTGTAGTGCTACTGAGCAGCTCTGGCGAGTTCGTTCGCCCGCGGGACTTCGGATTCCTGCGCCTTGCCTACAAGTATTTGGATGGTCCGATCGGATATCTGGACGACGCTCTCCCCGCGCTTGTAAGCCGGCATTTTTACTTGCCCGATCCGGCGAACATACTGCCTCTTTCCGCCTGGGCCGCCGTTTGGAACCTGCCTCTCGTTTGGCTGGCGGCGATCATTGTCTCCCCGCTTGTTTGGATACTGTTTCGGCGTTTACCTCCCGTCCGGGAAAGACCGAAGCTGGATTTATTCTGGAGCGGATCTATCCTCTAGCCTGTTTCCTGGCGATACCCTCGCTAATTGTGATCACTTGGTTCGACTATGGGATTTTGAAACGGTTGGCCGAGGGAAAACTCCCGACGATGAACGAGACCCTGGCGCTTATGGCTTTGCCCGGTCTCTGGCTTCTAGCGTTGTGGGTCCGGCGAGTGTTTTCGGGCTTCCGCCACTTTTTGACGCTGGGAGCGGCGTTGGCCCTGGGTATTATCGCCGCGGGTCTCGCCCTGGACGCTGCACGATCGCCTGTGACTGGCGGCTCTGTTCCTCCGGTGGCCGGGATTGATGCCAGACCCAACGTGCTGCTGGTGTCCATTGACACGCTGCGGCGCGACCATTTGAGCTGTTATGGGTACGAGCGGGAGACGAGTCCGAACATTGACTCGCTGGCGGATGAGGGGGTGCTGTTTCAGACAGTCGTAGCGCCGAGTGCCTGGACCCTTCCGGTGCATACCACGCTCCTGACGGCCCTTCCACCCACTCAGCATGACGTCATCACCCCCTACAGGCGCCTGAAACCAGACGTCGTGACGCTTCCGACCGTGCTGCGGGATGCGGGCTACGCCACGGCGGCGTTCGTCTCGACAACACTTCTCAACGTGGCATTTGGTCTGTGGCCCGGGTTCGATCACTACGACGACTACACGCACATGCACGCGGGCTACACCGACCGGTGTCGGATCTCTACCCCGGCGCTTGTTGACGCCGTCAAGGACTGGCTGGAGGCGTGGCGCCTCCGCGGGAGCGAGCGGCCTTTCTTCGTGTTTCTTCATTTATATGACGTCCACTCTAAGCGTTATCATCGGCAACCGGGAGCTGCTCTCTATTGCTCCCCAACTCCTTTCCAGGACATGTACGATCCTAGCTACACGGGTGAAAACAAAGGGCAGTGGCTGATTGGCAAGCACAGCTCGACAGAACGGATGTCGGAGCGAGATTCAATCCACAATATGGCGCTTTACGATGGGGAGATCCGATTTGTTGACGACCAACTGGAGAATCTGTTCGCTATTTTGCGGGGTCTCGGCGTGATGGACCGTACCATCATTTCGGTTGTCAGCGACCATGGCGAAGAGTTTTATGAACACGGCAGACAGGGCCATCATCAGTCTCTCTACGACGAGACGATTCTTGTACCCTGGGTGATGCGCTTCCCCGAGAAAATCCCAGCCGGCCGAGTCGTGGACGCTCAAGTAAGAATCATGGACATCGCCCCAACAATCCTGTCGCTGGCCGGCATTCCTCCGGCACCCGGGTTCGGCGTTCTCAAAGGCAACCGCCATTTTGCCGGGGCGGACCTGGCGCCTCTCATTTCTTCCCCAAACACAGACTCTTCTGCGTTGCCGGCGTTTGCCGACCTGGAAGGTAAACTGGCGGCCATACGAACCGCAGAATGGAAATATATAATGTCTCTCCACGCGGAGGGTGCGGAGGAGCTCTACAGTCTTGCCGACGATCCTAAGGAGTTAATCAATCTGGCGGAGGAGAAACCTCAGGTGAGGGATCTGTTGCGCGACGAACTACTTGGCTGGCGAGAGTCCGGCGGCTCAGCGCCCCAGTCGCGCGAAGGAACGAATCTAACGGAAGAGGAGCGAAAACTCCTGAAGTCCCTTGGCTACCTTCAGTAGTTCGCCGCTAGTCAGGTCGTCGTGCAGTTCGGACGCGCTTGCTTGGCTCCAGGTCCAGGGCGGCGCCACGGCTTGTTGATCGGCAAGGGGGGGCTTGTACAGCAACGTGATCCGCGTTACGCCGCCGATGAACATAAGCCGAAGCGACGTGGTGGAATTCGCTCGGCTGTTGGATGACAGCTTCGCGGAGGTCCGCGGAGCTTCCTGACAAGCGTGACCGTCACTCGGTTTGTTTGATGCAGACGCGAACTTCGAACGTTGCGTCCTCCACTTTGAACGGCACGATCGTCCAACTCGCCAAAACCGGAGTTCGAGTCCGGAAGTTCTTGCCGTAGACGACAGTGGGCACGGTGATAGCGAGCGGGCCGGTTTGCGTCTCGATACTCTCTTTGAAGTTGCCGAGAATCATGTTGGCAAGTTCGCCGATGCCGTCGAGGACTTCGCTATTGACCTCCTCAACTTCGGTCATCAGTAGGGCCGACCCCAGGGTACAGGCGAAGTCCTCCGAGCAGTAGAACATACCGGTGCCTGTCCAGGGACCCGTGAAGCCGAGAAGCGAGACGACCCCGTTGACCGCACCCGGCTCCTCGTGGTCAGTTGGTTCGAGGGTCTCGACCGCGAGATCCATCATCGTCGAAAAAACGTTCTCAGTCGCTCCCCGAATGGCATCAACGATTGCCCGTTGATCGATTGCAGTTTCGGCCAGCATTCGACTGTTTCTTAGTCCCTTAAGGGGTATCGACCCCTGGGCGTTTCTGGTGAAAGAGGAAAACCCTTAGTCCGGCATCACCTTGGAGATAGCACCCTCCATTTGGGCCGTTGTGAACGGTTTGCGGATGAATCCCTTGGCTCCCAGCGAGATGGCTTCCATAACGGTCTTCTCTCCGCCCTCGGTGGTGACCATGATCACGGGCAGATCTTTGTGAGGCGTCTCTTTAAGTCGCCGCAAGAACTCCAGGCCATTGACGTTCGGCATGTTGATGTCGGAGAAGATCATGTGGATAGCGTCGCCATTGAGCTTCTCTAGGGCCTCGGCACCGTCGTTGGCCTCCAATATTTCATCAATCCCGGAGGTGCGGGCCTGTCGCAGGCTACGCCCCAGGATTTTCCGCATGACGGAAGAGTCATCCACAATCAATACATTGAGTCCCATGGGTTCCCCGAGAAGCCGTCCAATCTAACGTATCGACCGGCAAAGGGGTGCACCTTAGACCTGGGTCCTCGGTGGTTTCAAAGGCGCGTGAAGAAGGGGAGAAAGTGCCTAAACCGGTCCCTTCTGGGGTGTTGCCTGGTAACTCACCAGCCCGACCGGGCGCCGTCGGACTTATCTTGCCTTCTGGGGATGCTTACTGGTCGATCTCGCGGGGCACGAGAGGCTGCGTGGTCTCCAACGAGCGCAGCTCCTCCAAACTGATCTCGCGTCCTTCTTCGTGGTACTCCTGGTCGACGTTGACCTGCCACAAGTCGTAGCGGCCTCCGACGATGTTTCGAGCCGCCAGCATGGCGGTAAGCATAGAGTGGTCTTGGTTGTTGTAGCGGTGCATACCGTTGCGGCCGACTAGCTGCAAGTTGGGCAGCGTGGCCAGGAAGCCACGCACTTTGTCCACCGCTCTGTCGTAGCCGCGATCGTAGACCGGATAGGCCTTTTTCATCCGCACTACGGCCGCGTCGATGACGTCATTGGGATCAGCTAGTCCAAGGGCAGCCAATTCACGTTTGCCCAGATCGATAAGCTGCTCTCGTGAGCTGGTCCAGAGATCATCCCCTTCGAAGCAGAAGTATTCTAGGCCCAGGCAGCTCGTCTTAGGGTCGGCGACCATCTCCGGGCTCCAATTGCCGTAGTTCTGAATGCGCCCCATTTTCACGCTAGGTTCGTGGATGTAGATCCAGTTGTCCGGAAACAGCCCATCGCGACGAATCACGAGAGCGACACTCAGAAAATCGCGGTACTTGAGCCGCCGCGCGGCGTTCAGCACCTCTTCCGGAGGGGCCGGATTGAGGCTCTCCACCAGTTCACGAATGGCGATACTGCTGATGACGTGCTCAGCTGGATAGGCCGCGCCGCCCGCTTGGACGGCTTCCACCCGACCTTCGCTCCAGGAGATTCGTTCGATCGGAGCGTCAAAAACCACTCGCGACCCCATCGACTCCACCGTTTTGTGCGTCCGCTCCCACATCATGCCAGGGCCGTGCCGCGGATAGAGGAACTCGTCGATCAGCGTCTTGACAATTTCTTCCTTACTCTTTCCCCGCTGGCCAAAGAGTGCATTCTTGACCGCGGTTGTCAGCGACAGCCCTTTGATGCGCTGCGCGGCCCACTGGGCGTCGATCTGGGTGCAGGGGATGCCCCAAACCTTTTCCGTGTAGGTCTTGAAGAAGATCTCGAAGAGCCGTTTCCCGAAGCGGTTCGAGACCCAGGCAGCGAAATCTTCCTCGGGTTTGGTCGGAGACACCCTCGCCCAACCATAACTGGCGACGCAGCGAACGGTTTCCAGCAGCCCCAAGCCGGCTAGCGCGTTGAACGGCTTTAGCGGGTAGGAGAAGAACGCCCCGTTGTAATAGATCCGGGAGAGTCGTGGACGGGTTAGTAGGTCGTCACCGAGGATCTCGCGCCACAGTGCCTCGACGGCAGAGACTTTGGTGAAAAAGCGGTGTCCCCCGATGTCGAAACGGTAGCCGTTGTGCTGAACGGTTCGGGCCAGCCCGCCGACCGTATCGTCCCTCTCGAGGACCGTGCTCTGTACTCCGGCCTTTCCAAGCTCGTAGGCGGCTGTTAGCCCGGCCGGGCCGGCGCCTAAAATGACCACGGGCGGGTTCGGCATCGTCAAGTCCACCATCTTAACAGGGCGCCGTGTAGGCTACGGCCTACGACGGCTTCAGGGTCGGGGTTGAAAGGAAAGGCAAATCCCGTGCCGTACAACCGGCGACCGGGTCGACATTAGGATCCGAAAGGCTCTGATAGGATGTTACTTCCTGTGGTAGGCAAGCACCTGGAAACCTGTGTCAATGACCGTTCCTGGATTAATCGCGGCACGCGCTGAGACGGAGCCTGGCTCCATCGCCATCGCCGCCCCGCAACGAACACCGCTGACGTATCTCGACCTCGAGCGTCAAATCGAATCTACCGTGAAGAGTCTTAACGCTTGCGGTGTGGGTCGAGACGACCGGGTTGCCATTGTGCTGCCAAACGGCCCGGAGTTGGCTGTCGGGTTCGTCTCGGTGGCCGCCGCGTCTACTTGTGCTCCGCTGAATCCTTCGTATCGCAGGGATGAATTTGAATTCTACTTGAGCGACCTAAATGCGAAGGCGTTGCTGGTGCTGAAGGCCAGCGATTCGCCGGCGGTAGCGGTAGCGAGGGACCGCGGTATCGCCATCCTCGAACTTGAACCCCACCAGGCCGAACCAGCCGGGGTTTTCTCGATCCGGGGTGAATCAAGAGCGGCAAGTACCAGCGGAGGACTTTCACAAACCGAGGACATCGCCTTGGTTCTGCACACCTCGGGGACAACCTCCCGGCCCAAGATCGTTCCTCTGACACACGCTAACGTTTGCGCCTCCGCGCTAAGCATTGGTCGGACTTTGGCTTTGACCCCGGCGGATCGCTGCCTCAACGTCATGCCGCTGTTTCACATTCACGGGCTAATGGGAGCGATATCGGCGAGTCTTGCGGCCGGTTCGGAAGTCGTTTGCACACAGGGTTTTGAGACCCTCAAGTTCTTTTCGTGGTTGAAGGAATTCAGACCCAGCTGGTATACGGCCGTCCCGACCATGCATCAGACGATTCTGGCTCGCTCTGCCAGAAACCAGGACGTAGTTTCCGAAAGCCGGTTGCGATTCATTCGATCTTCGTCGGCTGCCCTGCCACCCCAGGTGCTGGAGGAGCTGGAGCGAGTCTTCCGTGCCCCGGTCATCGAATCGTACGGCATGACCGAAGCGGCCCACCAGATGGCCAGCAATCCTCTGCCCCCCGCGGGTCGCAAGGCCGGGTCGGTAGGTGTTCCCGCGGGTCCTGAGATGGCCGTCATGGACGCGGAGGGGAGCATGCTGGCGAGCGGAGATACCGGTGAAGTGGTCATCCGCGGACCGAGCGTCACCGGGGGATACGAAAATAACCCCGAGGCGAACGCGACAGCGTTCAGCGGAGGGTGGTTTCGAACCGGCGACCAAGGCTATTTCGATGACGAGGGGTACCTTTACATCACCGGCCGGCTCAAGGAAATCATCAACCGCGGCGGCGAAAAGATATCTCCCCGCGAAGTAGACGAAGTTCTCATGGACCACCCTGCCGTGGCGCAGGCGGTCACTTTCAGCCTCCCCCATGACAAGCTGGGCGAGGACGTGGCCGCGGCCATTGTAGTTCGTGATGGCTCGTCTGTCAGCGACAAGGAACTTCGTAGTTTCGTAGGCGGCCGTCTGGTCGATTTCAAAGTGCCAAGGCGTATCGTGTTCCTTGATGAAATCCCCAAAGGTCCAACAGGTAAGCTGCAACGCATCGGCCTGGCGGAAAAGTTAGGGTTGGCGTGAGCGCGCCGTGCCGTGCCCCTAGCAGCCCGTGGTGAAAGTCTTTCGTCGCAAAAAATGGTACAGTCACCGATTTTCGTCCTCTAAGCCCTACCGGAGATAAGGCAGTTGCAGAACCGAAAATCGGATGACAGTCCCTATTTTTTGTCGAACCTGGCTTCTACCCCGGGCTGCAAGCGATCGAAAGCGGGGGCTTCCTGGTCGCGTTACTGCAAATGGCCGCTAGCCATAGCCTCGGGCGGAGATGGGCCAAATCTGTTCCACGCGGTTACCGCGGCAAGCATAGATCCGGTCGTAGAGATTGACGCTCGGGTCGCAGTGGGGAATAATCAACTCGATTTTGTTGCCTATGCGAATTTCTTGATTAGGACTCTCGAGTTCAAGGATGCCGTGTTCGTCGCCGGCGAAGTGGTATTTCACTTCCGTCAGCTCAACCACTTCGGCGTCAAACTCGCCGGCGGCGAGTGCTTTGGTGCCGGAATCGAGTGTCACCCAATGCCGCCGATTCTTGCTGATGGCCGTCGCCAGTACCGTTAGAGACGGCTCGAAGTCGTCATAAAGCGACGATCGCTCTCCGCCGATGCGTCGATAGTCGGCGTCCATAAACACGTAAGAGCCGACCTGGAGCTCGGTAAACCCGTCGAGGTAGGGATCGATGTTGTAGGTCCCGGTGCTGGCACCGGACATGATCTCACTGGGCAGGCCGGCCTTTTTCATCTCCCGAACCGTATCGAGAACCGGCCCCATATGGTCTTCGGAATGGCGCTTACGCGCCCCGAAGCCGATCACGTGTGAAGTCGACCCGGAATAGCTGTGAACTCCGAGCAGAGTAAGATTGGGCAGCGAGTCGAGCTTCTTCGCCAGCTCGATGGCGGGTAACCCCGGCAAAGTACCCGTTCGGCGGTCGCCCGGATCGACGTCAAGCAAGACATTGAGGTTCGCGTGAGCGGCCACGGCGGCCTCGCTGAGTTGCTCGGCGTGCAAGAGGCTGTCGACCACGCTCATAGTGTCGGGACGCTGGTTCGTCAGCCGGAGCAACCTGTGAATCTTGTTGGGCCCGACTAGCTCGGAGGTGATCAACAAGCCTCCGATGCCCGCGGCCCCCAGTGCCTCGGCCTCGTGAATCGTCGCCGTGCACACGCCCAGCGCCCCGGCTTCGAGTTGCCGCTTGGCTACTTCCGGGCACTTGTGAGTCTTCGCGTGGGGACGAAGCCCGACTGAGACGCTTGCCGCATAGTCGGCCATCTTGGCGATATTCGCTTCGAAACGGTCAAGGTCGACAAGCAACGCAGGTGTCGGCAGATCGTGCTTCTCCATCCCGTCGACGCCGTTACCGGATCGCAGCCGTTGTTCGATCTCTTCGAGGCGGTATCCACGAACTTGTTTCGCCGGCAGCATTGTGGGGTTGATGGGATAAGGTGGTTGGTGGCTGGGGCCGACGACCGCAGGTCTCGGCAAAACGGCCACCGAGGCCTGCGCTACACAACTACACAACTTTCAAACCAGCCGATCAATTGTGGGCGAAACGACGTGCTGACCGCAACCCGGATGGCCCAACCACCCAGGCATCAAGAGAGTCTCGCCACGGGACGCTGAGAGCATGCGTCCACAAAAGCTGTGCGCCACAAGGGAATCAGGGGTTTTCAAGTGGAGAGGCGGATCTCAAACGTGAGTCCGCGCCACCGGGTTCTACGGGTTCTACGAATTGCGCCGCGAGGTGGGTGCCATCCGGCAGCCGCTGGTCGGGGAAAGTGAGGCAACGTTATTGTCGGCGCGGGAAGCAACGAGGCTAGGAGCCTCCCACGCCGACGGAGGTGGGTTCACTCTGTGGGAAGAGCCGAGGTATCGCCTGGCAATTGCGCTTGAGCGGCATTCAGCCGCCTGCGACCAACAATCGATCGGACGCCCCCCCGTTTTCTCAGGGCAACCCGGACTGCGGCCAAGTAGCCTCGATGCCCGAAAAAAAGCCGGTCACGCGCCGCTACCGACGATCCTCTTACTGAATATGACGTATGGAGGCCTGGTTTTTGCCGCCTTCGGGTTGTGAACCTAGAGACACACTGTCCGGGGTCTGTTCCCAATAAACTATTTTGTTTCAATCATTTGTAGAAGCCTCCTGGGATCCTTCCCGGTTTGACAATCTGGCTCGCTTGGCCGCAGAATAATATTGAGATAGTTGTGCCGTAAGAAATCCCGCCTGATTCGTCTTTGAAGGTGAATCCGGCGTCACGGCGCGGGGGAACTCGTGCAACCTTTTGGTGACTCCGATTCCGCAGCTTCGGAAACCGAACGGCTCTTCGATGAGTGCCGTGGCAGCTTGATTCGCTACCTTCGCTATCATCTCGACGATCGATCAGAAGCAGAAGATATTGCCCAAGAGAGTTTTGTCCGCTTTTTCCAAGCCCGCAAGCGACAAGAAAAAATTGCTCAGCCGAAGGCATGGCTGTTTCGAGTCGCTCACAATTTATTGATAGACCTGGGCCGCAAGCACCGGCCTGAGCTTTTGGATGAGCAAGAGTGGACAATTCATGACCGCGGGGCGGATTCGGGAAGCAGGATGGAGGCTCGGATCGAAGTCTCCAAATTGCCGTGGGGACGGCTCACCCCTTCCGAACTCGACTGTCTGCGGTTACGTACTGAGGGCCTGAAATACCGTGAAATCGGTGAAGTTCTGGATTTGTCGATTTCGACGGTTGTAAGTTATATCTCTCGAGCACTCACAAAGCTGCGAGAGGGTGTTGAGGAGAAGAGTGACGCATCTAAGCACGGAAGAACTGCTGCTGCACTGTGACGGTGAGCTGGTTTCGCCGCGTGCGGAGCATTTTGAGAGTTGCGTCTCCTGTCAGACGGCGATGGTCGACGTACAGGGGCTGCTTCTCCAGGCTGAGCACGAGCTGCGAACGTCCAACCCTCGCGATACCGCCGAAAGCCGCGCAGCCTCTTGGTCTGAGCTTGAGAAGACCCTGTATCCACCGCAGCGCGTCCTGAGCTTCCCGCTTCGATGGTCGGCTGGGTACGCTTATGGCCTGGCGGCCGCTCTACTAATCGCTGTTTTCGCCGGCTACCTTGCTCTGCGCGAACCTAGCGTCGGGCCTCCGGTCCAGGTAGTTGAGCTGACGGATCCCGTGGGCACACTCCAGGCCCCCGAGGCGGCCATCCGTTCCGGCCAGCCCGCAACTCCAGCGGAGATGAGCCCCGAGGCGAAGTCGCCCGAAGCGATTCCACAGGAGGAAAGTTCCGCTGCCCGTGAGCGAGGGGCCAGTAGAGCACCGTTGCCCCTAAGGCCCGTGGCCGAACGCTTTACGATGCCCGAGTTGGCCGCGGCCCCCCCGTCGACGGAGCAAATCGCAATCCCGACATTCGAACTCGCCGTCGCCTTCGAACCAGCCATCAGCGGTTTTCGTGGTGCTGTCGACCCGGTGCTCGCGCCGTTTGTGGCCGCCGAGAGTGCCACGCGGCCCGTGTCGGAAGTTGCCGCTAAGACGCCTGAAAGCTTGCTCGCGGGGATCGACGGGCGCTGGATGCTGATGAAAGCCGCGGTATGGGAACAGGACGTTGAACCGGATCTGCGCAGCGGCAAGTTGTTCTTCGTTGGCAGCGTTGAGAACGCAGCTTCGGAACGACAGTTCACAGCGGCGGTCTCGAAGGTAGCGGGATCTCGGAGTATCGGCTTTGACCTTCGCCGGCGGCAGGAGCGCACAACGGCGACGGCCGGGGAAGAGCTGGATCCGGTCGAGAGAACCGCCCCGCGTCCGGTAGCCGGAGTGGTCCGCAACTCCTTAGTGGCACACTTTAGCGATACCGCTCAGCGTTCTTTCCAGACTCCGACCCCCGCCGTGCTGGAGTCGGAACTAGACCGCTATGTCACGGACGTTTTCCGCGGCCAATCGCGGCTTCTGGCTCACGTCTACTCCCTGAACAGCCTGCTCAAAAGCGTCGGGGAGAAAGACGTCGAACGCTTGGAGCCGGCAGCTGGGCAAAGGTTCCGTGACGTGGTGAGCTTCCACCTTACAGCCGTGGATCATCAGCAAGCGCACATCTACGATCGCCTCTCCGAAGCTCTGCCAAGACGGTTCTGGGCGTACCGGGAAACTGAATCGGCACTGGCTGAGAAGACCGCTTGGACAGACGAGAGTGAACAGCTACTTCAAGAGACTCTTCTACTCGACGGCACGCTAACCGAGTTGCTCAGCACCCCGCGGCTGACCATCGACGCTTCCTCGGCAACCCCTTCCGCGGGCCAATTGCTGCATCGCATCCGCTCCAGGATCAGCAGTCTCAAGAATCGATCCCAAGCCTTACAATAAGGCCATGGACCGCTTTGGTCTGGTCGGGGGGTTAGTGTGTCTGCTGCTGCTGCCAACCAACCTGGCGGCTCAGCAGCTTCCTTCCGGAACGATCCTCGGCCGGGTCGTTGACGCGGACCGGAATCCGCTGGAACGCGTCGAAGTCCGGCTGATAAACCTCTCTACGGCGAAGTCGATCGTCGCGCACACTGATCTGGCGGGGGATTTCTCTTTCTCCGGGCTAAGCTCAGACCGCTACTCGCTGGCAGTTCACCGCGAGGGCTACTCGATGCAGCGGCTTGGTCCCTACGAGTTGTTGCCCGATCTCCCGGTCGAAGTACAGGTAGCCCTAGAGCGCCTGGCTCCGCCGCTGACCCGCCCGAAGGCCGGGCTGGAAGGCATTGCACTCGAATACGGACTGGTGCGGGAGCAGATTGAAAGCGTGCCGGTACTGATTGGTTCGGAAGGCCGTACAGCGGTGGACAAGCTCCTGCTGCTGGTCCCCGGCATGAGCCCCGTGGATTCGCTGGAAGTCGGACCGCTCTCGGGTCAGGCCGCGGCCGCATCCGCCAACGGCTCCCGGCGCTCGGCCATTAATTACGAGCTCGATGGCGCCTCCAACAACGCGCAGAATCGAATCACCGGAGCTCAGGCGGCAACCTTCGGACCGACTCCGGAAGCTATCGATACATTTCGCGTGGTCACACATACCTACTCGGCTCGTGATGGGCGCAACGCGGGCGCAGTGGTTTCGGCCGTCACTCGCAGCGGGGGCCCTGACTGGCATGGGGAGGCGCGGGCATTTTGGCGTCCCCGGGGCGATAACATTTTCGAGGCTTTCGACGGTTCCACCGACTCCATCCGTGGCACGGTCGGTGGAGGTAATTTCGGCGGCCCAATTTCACTCAAGCACGGCCTCTTCCTCTTCGCCGACGGGGAGGCTTGGCGAACCAATGCCCGCCATAGCCAGATTTCGCCGGTGTTGACAGCAGCTGAACGAGCGGGTGACTTCTCTGATCTACCACCCCCACAACGTCCCCTCGATCCGACCGCCCGAACACCGTTTCCCAACGGCATCGTTCCGCTTTCCTCGTTTGACCCGCTCATGGAGAACTATCTCGACACGTTCCTACCCCTGCCGAATGTCGGCGAAGATCTTCACCTGTCGGAAAGCGACCTCGACAGTGGTGGAGAGATGTGGCTGGGGCGTCTCGATTTTAGGCGCAAGGAGTGGGGAGTACACCTCAGCTATTTCAACTTTCACGGTAAGGTTCGTAATCCGCTGGGAGGCTTGAATCTGGCGCCCGGCACCACTGCTAGCGTTCGCCAGTTCTCGCACAACCCGCAGCTCAGTCTCGCGCATACGCCGACGCCTCGGCTGACGCACAATTTCCGCGTAGCCACCCAGCGCCTGTCGACCAACTTCCGTCAGGGCCACGCCGACTTTCTCGATACCCCGGCCGAAGACTTTGGGTTCGACTTCCTCAGCTTTGGGGCGAATCCCGGCACCATCCCGGACCTGACGCTGTTGAACGACAACGGAAGCGAGCGGTTGCGCATCGCTCCCTTCCTCGCAGCGGAATCCTCGGCCCAGACGACGTTCCAAGTCGCCGAAGATATCGTCTACCGCCGGGGAGGGTGGCTGTTGCGGGGGGGAGCGTTGTTTCAGCGCGGGATCTGGCCCTTCACCAATGTCGAAAACTCTGCCGGCAGTTTTGAATTCTCGCGTCCGGGGTTCTTCGGGACGCTCAACGGTGCCGCGAACATGCTGGTGGGCGTGCCGAGCACCTACCGGGTACGCACGCCCCGCAGTCTCAACCTCCGCTGGAATGAGTTCGCTTTCTACGGTGAGACCGAGCTGCGCCCCGCGCGGGGCCTACAGGTGACCTTGGGATTGCGGTTCGAATCCCAACCTCCGGCGGTGGACCGCTTGGATCGAATAGCAGCTTTTCGAGACGACGTCGAAAGCCAGCGCTTTACCGATACCCTGCCCAATCTGATCTTCCCGGGTGACCCGGACGGCGACTTCGGCCTGCTGCCCCGCTCCACGATCCGTACCGACGGACGGCACCTCTCACCCCGCCTGGGTGTGACATTTTCGCCGACCTGGGAGAACAAGCTGTCCCGATGGATTCTCGGGGAATCGGGACGGTCGGTGTTCCGTGCCTCCTACGGTGTGTTCCACGATTTCGGCACCTTCGCCGGTTCTAGCGCGGCCGCTCTGCTTCAAGCCACCTATCCCCCCTATAGCACCGACGATCGGTACGATTTCTCGAGAATCGCGCAGCAGCCGGGAAGTTTCAGTGCCCCACTTT
The DNA here is from genome assembly GCA_965248205.1 of Bryobacterales bacterium. Lineage (GTDB taxonomy): Bacteria > Acidobacteriota > Terriglobia > Bryobacterales > UBA6623. Next base: position 1,253,579 of record CBDFIS010000006.1, on the reverse strand, counting down.
CCGGTGTGCCAGCGACAGAACCTGATTCGATCCGCAGTTCCGTAATCAGCTATCCGATCTTGGTTTTCGATCCCGATTTCGAGAACGCCAGGGCTGAGCACTGGACGATCGGCTGGCAGCGTCTTTTGCCCCAGCGAATTTTCTTCAGTGCCATCTACCTGGGCACACGCACGTCGAACCTGCAGCGGCAGCAAGAGTTGAACACGTTTCTGCGCAACCCGGCATTCGGATTCACCTTCATTCGCAACATGCGGCGCTTTCCCCGCTACAGTGAGGTCCGGTCGTTCGAAAGCTCCGGCCGCGGCCGCTACGATGGTGTCCAACTGCGCGCGACGCGCTATCTGACCAGCGACCTCGCTTTCGAGGTGGCGTACACGTGGTCTGAGGCGTTCGATGACGGCAGCGACTCTTTACGAAATACGTTGGCGACCGAACCGTGGGGTTTTTCCGACTTCGACCGCACGCATTCTGTCGCGGCCTCGTGGTTTTATCGCGTCCGATTGCCGCGGAAACTTCAAGGCAGGCTAAGCTGGGCGGATGACTGGCGCGTCAGCGGCACCTGGCGGTTGCGATCCGGTCTGCCTCTCGACATCCGCCAGACTCAGGATCCAACCTTCAGCTTCGTGCGTGTCGGGCGCCCGGACCAAGTGGGTGCATTCCGGCGGCTGGACCCCAGCGCTGTCCGCAGCTTCACGCTCGCCGACGGGCGCACGGTGACGGGCCGGTTCGCGTTCGATCCCACGGCATTCGAGCCCGTCGTACCGACGAACTTCAACGAGCTTCGAGAGGGCACCACACCCCGCAACGCCTTCCGCATGCACGGCTTTCAGCAGTGGGACCTCCGCCTATCCAAGGTCGTCGCCGTCAGCGAAACGACTTCGATCGACGCGGGCTTCGACATGCTCAACGTGTTCAACAACAAAAACTGGGACGCCCCGTTCTCGAACATCGACCACCCCTATTTCGGAATCGTCCGCACAGAAGGGCTGGACCGCACTTTCCAACTGGCAGTGCGGTTTCGGTTCTAGCAACCACCCGACCTCACTGCCATCCCTGACTCGTCTGAGGTAGAATGCCTTGCTACGGAGTTGGTGTCTTGCAGCCTGTGGGCAAAGTCGTGCGGGAGCGAAAAATGGGGACTGCCACCAATTCGCGTCCCGTCATGACCTTCGAAACAAAGCACTTGGCCTGAGGCGAATTGGCTGGCTGCACCCGATTTTTCGCTCCGATCAGTAGAATCTTTGAGGAGGAGGACATGATCCGAAAGAAAGTAGTGAGTCAACATACTCGGCTCTCATCGCTTCTGTCACGTTGCTTGCCTGCGTTCGGTTTGCTACTGACGGGAGCGCTTGGCCCCTTGGTGGCCGAAGACACTCGCGACCCCAAGGCCGTCGAGATCGCCCACTCCGTCAGGGAAGCCATGGGCGGGTCGGGAGCTTGGGACGCCGTTCAGTTCCTCCGCTTCGATTTCAAGGTCAACGTCGGTGGCGAGATGCGCGTCGACCGCTCCCATTTGTGGGACAAGTGGTCGGGACGCTATCGCTACGAGAACAAGACCAAGGAGGGGAAGCAGCAAGTAGCGCTCTTCAACCTGAACGACCGCCAGGGAGCAGTGTACGAAGATGGTGAAAAGCTTGCTGACGAGGCGGATGCCGAGCCTCTGAAAAACGCCTATGCCGCCTTCATCAATGACATGTATTGGCTGGCGATGCCCTGGAAATGGCTGAACGACGGAGTCAACCTCGAGTATCTAGGCCCCAAGGAGCACGACGGCAAGACATATGAAGTCGTGCGACTCAGCTTCAACAATGTCGGTTTGACTCCCGGCGACCAGTATCGCGCCTTCGTCTCGCCAGAGTCGAACCTCATGACCTACTGGGAGTACACCCTGCAGAGCAACAACGAGGGTGCCTGGAACTGGGAGTACGGTGACTACTCAGGAGTCAAACTCGCCGCCAATCACACCAACGCGGAAGGTGTATCCATTAACCCCGCATTTCCAATTTGATTTCGGCATCCCGACCTTGCAGCGGCCTTCAGCGTCTTTATTTATAGGGGTTCAAGCCCTGTCAGGACGCACGGAGGCCAACACCCAATGGGTGAAAAAGAAAACAAGCCGTTTCAGCTCACCTTCAACGGATTTCTCAAAGTCGATTTCCAAGGATCGCGCGTCACCTCGGATGGTGGCCTGATTCTCATTCGGGAACTGGACGAGCGGCTCGGACTGGGCAAGCTGATCGACGAGCATCTGACGGATTCGCGGCAAGGCACAAACAAGAAGTTCCCACTGGCCGACCTGGTGCGGCAATCGGTCTACAGCCGCCTCGCCGGCTACGAGGATCTCAACGATGCTGCCCGTGTCTCGGCTGACCCGACTTTTCGTCTGATCGGCTCGAAGAAGAACTGGGATCGCGGCGGGGCGCTTACGTCGCGTCTACAAAGCTTTGAGGCAGAGCTGCTGGCCAGTGAAGAGAACCTGCTTGGGCTGATGGCGGTGAACCGCGAGTTGGTCGCTCAAGCCCAAGCGCAGGACGAGTCCGAGCGTGTCGTGCTCGATATGGACTCCACGGAAAGCCCGGTCCACGGTCAGCAGGAAGGCAGCGCTTACAACGGCCATTTCGAGTCCACCTGCTACCACCCGCTGTTGCTGTTCAACCAGCACGGTGATTGTCTGGCGGCGAAGCTGCGAGCGGGTAACGTGTCCAGCGCCGAGGACTGGGACGAACTGCTGCTGCCCGAGATCGAGCGCCAACAGGGAGAAGGCAAGCAAGTGACGTTCCGCGCCGACGCCGCCTTCGCCAAGCCGGAGATCTACGAGGCGTTGGAGGATCGCGGAGTGGACTACGTCATTCGCATCCCAGCAAACAAGAACCTGGAGTTGGAGATCGAAGAGATTCTGTTCCGTCCGCCGGGCAGGCCGAGCCTGAAGCCACTAGTGCGCTACAAGAGCTTCCGCTATCAGGCCGCGAGTTGGTCGAAGCCTCGGCGGGTTGTGGCCAAGGTTGAGCACCACCAAGGCGAGTTGTTTCCTCGCGTCGGGTTCATCGTCACGAGCATGAGCTTGCCCAGTCGGTCGCTGGTGCGCTTCTACAACAAGCGCGGCACGGCCGAGCAATGGATCAAGGAAGGCAAGCAGGCAACCCACTGGACACGGCTGTCCTGTCATCGTTTCCGGGCAAACGAGGTGCGTTTGCAGTTGAGCGTGTTGGCCTACAACCTGGGGAACCTGTGGCGGCGGCTGGGGCTGGCGCAGAGGATCAAGAACTGGTCGCTGACGAGCTTGCAGCATCGGTTGATGAAAACCGGAGGACGGCTGGTCAAGCATGCCCGCTATTACTGGCTGCTGTTGGCCGAGGGGCATCTCAACCGCAAGCTGTTCGCTGAGATGCTGGGGCGGATCTGGGCGCTGCCTGTGCCAGGCGGGTAACGGGCGACGGCTGCGACGGAGAAGAGACGCTGGGTTGCTGAAGAGGGAACTACTCGGAGCCGTGTCGGCGAAAAGCCCTCCAGCGAGCTGGAACGCGGCGATCGAGCGGCATTCAGCGACCCAAACGGGAGCGAACGGAGCATCGATCGTGAGAGGAAGACGAAGACCTTGCACCCGAGCCGCGGATCGGAGTATCCTGACCATCGCGGGATGGCCAAAACGGAAATTCCAGTCAAACAGATTCAAGTACCACCATTTCGAGAAGTAGAAATCCGCCTGAGTGAGGTCCGCGTTGTAATACACCGTCGAAAAACTAACGATCGAGTAGCCCCACCGCTGTAGGAATTCCGTCAACCGGTTCTTCCGCAGCAATCGCCTCACCGGGCGCCAGTCAGCCTTGTCCTTCAAATCGGCGGCCACGAGGCTGTCTATGTATTCGGCGTTTAGAGTGGCCGTTACCGAGAGAGCGGTAAGAGAATAATTCGCCAGGCTGCCCTGGGCGACGTAAAACCCCACTGCTGTCCGGTTAAAAGTCGAATAGAATCAATTGGTTGGGGTCATAGGGGGATTCGTTTGGGGAGTCGGATGGCTGGAGTGCCTGTAAAAGGGGCATTTTTTCGAATTGCGTAACGCTGAGAATCTGTAGAATCTGGTAAAGACTCGCTTCCAGCCCGAGGCGTTTCCGGACGATGGCGATGAGCACGTAAATCGAGACAGCGATCCAGATCTGCGTCTTGACGGCGTTCTCGCTGGTGCCGTAAAACGAGTTGATTCGCAGATGTTGCTTGATCCACTTGAAGAACAACTCAATCTGCCAACGCGACTTGTAGATGTGGGCGATGGTCAGCGCCGGGAGCGCGAAGTTGTTGGTCAGAAACTTCAGCCGCTTGTTCGTCCGGGCGTCGAAGTAACTGACCCTCCGCAACGGGTCGGGATAGGCTTGGGCCGATTCGATGGCAGCCAGTATGACGGTCTGATCCGAGCGCAAGCCCGTGGATTTGTCGACGGGATGCGAGTAGCGCCGTTGGAGCAAGATGTTCTTCTTGGTTCGCACGACGAAGAACGACGAGCAGAGAGTGAACACGAAGAGGCGTTCGAAATCGACGTAGGCCCGATCCATGACGTAGAACGCGCCGGCCTCCGGGCCGATCTCGTCGAGGATGTTGATGTCGTGCACTTTGCCTCCAGTAATGCGGATGAACGTGGGAATATTGCCGTGCAGATCCAGCAGCGTGTGCATCTTCACGGCGGCTTTTTGCTTGCGGAATCTCGCCCACGGAAACAGCGACAGGCAGAGGTCGATTGTTGTCGAGTCGAGAGCGTACAGAGTCTGGTCCAAGTCCACACCGATCGGGTCGTGGGCATATAACGGCCGTGCCATGCCAATCAAGACCTGCGCGAAGTCCGCGTAGATCCGCCAGTCGCGCGACTCGTTCGCGTCGGCCAGTGTCGAGCGCGCTACCCTGCCGCGGAATCCCATGTGGTAGAGTTTGCCGTGCATCGAACGCAGGCACGTCTCGATGTCGCGGAGGCTTGCCCGATAGGTCAGCTGGGCGAATGCCATCGCAAGAAACTGATCCCAGCAGGAGAAACTTTTCAGATAGGAATCGCCGCGGTAGCGCGATACACATTTCTGAAACTCTTTGCTCGGTAGGTGCTCGATCAGTTGGGAGAAAACCGTACGGCCAAGGTTCATCCCTCATTGTGCCGCGTCCGGATGCTCCGTTCAGGCGACCATTTGCGGCCTCGGGATTTCAAATCGTTCCCGGGCAAAACAGGCCATAAGACATTGAACGGTCGAGACTTACCGTCCGATGGCGCGACTTTCCCCGGACAGCACTGGTAAAACCCCTTCTCTTTGAGGCCTCGAAGAAAGTCGGAGTTGTCATATTCATAGAATTCCTTCAGAACGTCGCTGCGCCCGTACCCATCCAGAACGATAAAGTAAATGTCCGTTAACATGGGCGATGTTGCCGTCCTGGAAGCTGTTGACGATGCGTTCTTCACAGACGCAGCCCGCATGATAGCTGAGCTTCCGTAGTTCCTAGGGAGAATCGCGAACGTCGGCCTTCTGGGCAAGCGGCCCGTGGTGAAGGGAAGGTCGCGAAAAATCGGGCACAGCCAGCCAGTTCGCTCCAGGGTGAGTGCTTATTTTCTAGGGCATGACGGGGGACGAATTGGCAGCCGTCCTCATTTTTCCCTCCTACACGACTTTTACCACGGGCTTCCGGGGATCGCGGAGACGACCCCGCTCTGTGGACCTCGACTCGCGAGTCCCGAACGGATTTTTTCTCCTACCGGCTGGCCGCCCCCCAAACCCGACGATCCCATGACGGTCGACCCCGATTCGACTCACCAGGCCCCCTCACTGGTCGATTTCCGTAACGTAACGGTCATCCGTAACGGGAACAAAGCTCTCGACTCGATTACGCTGTCCATTCCCCTCGGGCAGCACGTTGCCATCCTCGGTCCCAATGGGTCGGGCAAGTCGTCGCTGATCAAAACCATCACCCGCGAATGTCACCCGCTCGAGACGTCCGACGATTCTCGGCTTACGGTCCTTGGCAAGAGGCAGTGGAACATCTTTGACCTTCGGCCGCAGCTCGGAATTGTCTCTCCGGACTGGACGAAGGTTTGCGACCGCGACATTTCCGCCCGGGAAGCGATTCTTGCCGGCTTTTTCGGCAGCGCTGAGATGTGGCCGAATCTCCAGGCGACCGCCGAAATGGAGAGCAAGACGGAGCAGGTACTCGAACGCATGGAAATTGCCCATCTCGCTAGACGCCCGGTCTCCGAGATGTCTTCCGGGGAGGCCCGCCGCGTTCTCATCGCCCGAGGACTAGTCCATGACCCGCGGGCGCTGATCCTCGACGAGCCCGCTACGAGTCTCGACCTGAGGGCGAGACGCGAACTACGAGAAACTCTGCGGAAGATCGCCCGGTCCGGCACCGGCGTTATTCTCGTCACTCATGACCCGGCGGATATCTTCCCGGAGATCAACCGAGTCGTTCTGCTGAAAGACGGGAGGGTCCTCGAAGATGGCCGCAAAGAGGATATCCTGGCATCGACTTATCTATCGAGATTGTTTGGCATACCGGTCGAGCTCGTTGAGAGAAACGGATACTATCACTTGATCGACGGCTAACCGCGCTTGGCTGTCCGCAGCCAGAGACAAAAACGGAGCGGCTAGGATGTTTGCGTTTGCCGCCGGATCTGGTAGAGTGTTAGGCCTTGCGGGTAGCAAGATAGCAACCGCAATACAGACAGGAGAGGGAGAAACATGAGCGCAAGAATTTTCGTCGCAGAGTTGATTGGAACGTTTTCTTTGGTCCTTATTGGTCCGGGGTCAGCAGCGATTGGCGGCAGTTTGATAGCGGTAGCTTTTGCACACGGCCTGATCGTATTGAGTTTCGCCTATGCTTACGGCTACATCTCGGGAACCCACATCAACCCGGCTGTCAGTATCGGCTTGTGGGTCGGCCGGCAGATCAGTTTCGGGACCATGGCGGGTTATATCGTCGCCCAGGTCATCGGCGGGATACTTGGGGGGTGCACACTGTTGTTTTTGCTCAGTGGCATGGACAGCGCGAGCGGGTTGGGGGCGACCGTCCCGGCCGCGGGCGTATCCGACGGACAGGCATTCCTGCTCGAGGTGTTGCTAACGTTCCTGCTGGTCAATGTCATCTTCCACACGGCGGTGAACGGGAAAGGCGGGAACCTGGCACCGGTCGCCATCGGCCTCACACTCGTAGCCTGCATCTGCATGGGAGGCCCCTTGACCGGGGCTTCGTTGAATCCTGCTCGCACGCTCGGCCCGGCTCTTTTCAGCACCCTCCCAACTGCGATGTCGAGCCTGTGGATCTATTGCCTCGCGTGTCCGTTGGGTGGCATCCTGGCGGCCCTGGTATACGGGTTCTTGCGGGACAAGGAATAACCGCTAGGAGCGACATAAGAACTGCGGCCTGGGTATAGCCAGGCCGCATAACGCGAGCAGGCGCGTTGCGCGTGTTAGGTTCAGCCTACTCACGTCGCGGCCCGAAACTCCGCTTCTACCAGAAATAGCCCCCTCGCCGGTACCGTCGGTCCTGCCTCGGAACGTTGTTTCGCCGCTAAGATGCGGTCGATGTCATCGGCTGCTAAGTTGCCGCGTCCCACTTCCAACAGTGTGCCGACGATGTTACGCACCATGCGATAGAGAAAACCGTCGCCGCGGACGCGGTAGGTCAGAAGGTCGCCGTTCTTTTCCAGCACCGACAGAAAGATCGTCCGGACGGTTGACTCTTTCTCCTCGCCACCGGCGGCCGCTAGTGAGCGGAAGTCGCGGGCCCCCGCAAACGCGTCTGCTGCTTCCGCCATCGCCTCTTCGTTAAGCGGGTAGGGATGATGGTAGACGTATCGGCTCGAAAATGGCGGACAAACCTCCCCGCGCAGGATTCGATACTCATATGTTTTCGAGACTGCGCGCCGCCGGGGGTGGAAATCCGCGTCAACTTCCTCAGCCTCGAGCACGCGAATCGCATCCGGAAGCAAACGGTTCATCGCCTTGCGCAGATTATCGGCTGGGATCGCATTTTTGAAGTGGAACGACGCGACCTGCCCGAGCGCGTGAACTCCGGCGTCTGTGCGACCGGAGCCGTGCACTTCAACCGTGGCGCCCTCGATCTCGGCAAGCACCTGCTGAAGCGCTCCCTGAATCGTGGCCTGATTGGGTTGCACCTGCCAGCCGCGGAAATCGGTGCCGTCGTAGGCAAGCTTGATTCGGATGTTTCGCACGCGGATCCGGCGCCTTAGCGGCTCTGCCGTTCTCTCGCCCCGTCCTATGCCCAATCGGCCATTGCCCAACTGGCTCGCCGCCCGTTGCCAACCCGAACCAGTTTCAAACGTCTTACCTACTTGCGGCTAACCCGCATTTCTCGGGACAGAACTTTAGGAGTAGGCCACTGTGCCCGCCCAGAGAGGCTTTTGCCCGGTTTGGTCGCGTGATCGAATGCGACGCGGTGTGAATCTCACCCATGGGCGGACACGGCGGTCCGCCGCCACAAACCCCCACGCCCGGCCGGCAAGATTGCCGGCCGGTACTCGAACCAAGGACCGCCAAGAGTGGCGGTCGCTACCCGTTGCGAGTTCAACGCGGGCCATCCAAACCTTCGTGAGAAAAGCGGGCTAAAACCGCGTTTGTTGACCGGTTTAAGGCAATGCTAGGATAACAAAAGACTTCCGCCACTCATGCCCGCACATCGCTGGCGGGACTTCCACCGACCACCTACCGCAATTTATTGCATGGGGAACCGAAGGTACGGGCGAGTCGTATATGTCGGCGACTTTCCGGCTTCGGTGCCGCTACCTGGAGAACTGAAAATGCATGTAAGGAACATACTTTCGCTCATCTTTGCTCTGCTGCTGCTGGTTCACGTCCCACTTGCCGCGCAGACGACCGCCTGGTCAGGCATCGACTACAGCAGGGGGGTCGGGTTCCCCAATGTCTATAAGGCGCCCGAGGTGCCCGAGGCCAACATGGCCAATTCCCCGCGCTTGGACGAGCTTACCCACGACGGCAAACTCTACTTGTCACTCAGCGACGCCGTCGCGTTGGCCATCGAGAACAATCTTGACATCGCCTGGGCCCGCTATGGTCCCCAAGTCGCTGATACTGACATTCTCCGGACCAAGTCGGGACAGCAACTCCGCGGGGTGCAGACTCAGATCAGTACGCTCTCTACCGGTCAGTCGGCGGCTGGGGGCGGGGGCGGGGCAGGCGGTGGGGACGTGACAGGCATTACGGGCCGGGCCGGCGGTGTCGGCAGCGGCGCCCAGGGCGTAGGTGACGCCTCGACCTTCTTCGGATCCGCCGTGCCCTCTCTTGAGCCCACGCTGACCGGCGGCATTGACTGGGGCCACTTCAGTAATCCGCAGACGAGCAGTTTCGTGACGGGAACCAACACGTTTGTCTCTGAAACAAGCAACTCCAGCATCGGAGTTCAGAAGGGATTCTTGATGGGCACAAACGTCTCTCTCCGATGGGCCAATACCCGCTTCGACAGCAACTCGTTGCGCGCCAACTTCGATCCTTCATTGCGGAGCAACCTCACACTTCGTGTCACGCAAAACTTGCTCCAGGGATTCGGGCGCAGCGTCAACTCCCGCAACATTCGCATTGCCAAGAATAACCGCGAAGTATCGGACCTCGTTTTTAAGGCCCAGGTAATCACAACGGTCACCCAGGTGCAGAATCTCTATTGGGATCTGGTCAGTTTCCAAGCCGAGGTGCGCAGTCGGGAAGAAGATTTGCGTTTGGCCCAGAAACTCTATGAAGACAACAAACGACGGGTTGAGATCGGAACCTTGGCGCCGATAGAGATTGTGAGAGCCGAGGCTGAAGTAGCGTCACGGCAGCAGGACTTGACCATCGCTGTCACCCGCGTTCAGGTTCAGGAAACCACGATCAAGAATGCCCTCAGCAAGAACGGCCTGGTGAGTCCATACCTACTCGATGTCGAGATCGTTCCCACCGACCGCATCGAAGTACCTGACATCGAGGAGATCCAACCCCTGCAGGATCTAATGAGCCAGGCGCTTCGGTCGCGGACCGAATTGGCACAGTCCCGCATTCGACTAAAGAACCAAGACATTTCCCTCAAAGGCGTACGCAACGCCATGCTGCCCCAAGTAAGCGTATTTGCTGATGTCACGAATAACGGCCTTGCGGGGAGTCTAAACGAGGATTTCATGGGTTTCCCGGGAATCGATAACCCCGTCTCGGACTTCTTTATCGGGGGACTCGGCACGAGTCTTTCTCAAGTGTTCCGACGAAACTTTCCTGATTACTCGATCGGAGTGCAAGTCAGTTTCCCTCTGAGGAACCGGCGGGCGCAGGCTGACATCGCGGCCACGCTTCTCGAAAGGCGGCAAGAGGATATTCGGCTTCGGCAGCAGGAGAACGCGATTCGCGCCGAGGTTCGCAACGCCGTGATCGGCGTGCAACAGGCCCGTGCAGTGTTCGCGGCTGCTGAGAAGACACGGATCCTTCAAGAGCAGACTCTTGACGCCGAGCAGAAAAAATTCAAGCTCGGGGCGTCAACCATCTTTTTCGTGGTGGAAGCGCAGCGTGATTTGGCGCTCGCCCGCTCGGCTGAGATCACCGCTCAAAATAACTACATCAAAGCGAAGGTCGAGCTCGACCGCGCCATCGGCGAAACGTTGACCGCGAACAATATCGCCATCGACGAAGCATACGACGGCACGGTTTCAAAATCCCCCGATCCCATTCCGCCGAACCCTGAGGCAACGCGGCCTACGCCGCAGGGCTAGGGAAACCGTGGGAGGGCGGGGCATGCCGCCCGAAGACCCGATCGCCCACCTAGCTTCTACATGGACGCATCGATGCAATTGGGCGGGCACGGCGGCCCGCCCCTACGTGCCCTTCACGACAAATCCTCCTAAACCTCGCCCTTCCGGGCCTCTTCCAACAGATAATCCGACAGCCGCCAGGAGAGAGCTTTGATCGCCAGGGTCGGGTTTTTGTCGGGGTTGCTCACGAACGCGGCGCCATCGGCGACGAAGAGGTTTTTCACATCGTGAGCCTGGCTGTATTTATTGACGACCGAGGTTCGCGGGTCGTCTCCCATGCGCGCCCCGCCGACCTCGTGAATGATCGACCCCGGAGCGTTGATCTTCGCCCCTCCCCCGGGATGGTCTTCCCTTAGATTGATTTCCCCTCCGAGTACGTGAATAATCTCCTGGAAGGTTCCCAGCATATGCTCCGCCATCTTGAGTTCCGGCTCAGCCCACTTCCAGTGAAAACGAAGCACAGGGATGCCCCAACGGTCGACCTTCTCGGGGTCGATGTCACAGTAGCAGTCATCGTTGGGAATCATCTCGCCCCGACCCGCGAAGCCGATTTGCGCCCCATAGTGCCGGCGTAGCTCTTGTTTGAGTCGCGGTCCGTAGCCCTCCACTTCATCGGCCTTCCCACGAAACGTCCCGGTAACAGGCATGCCGGGCCCACCCCCAAATTCAATGTGGTAGCCGCGGGGGAAATCGGGCTTCCGATCCTTCTCGTAGAGCCACCACGGGCAATAGAGGTGCAGCCCACTCACCCCGTCGTGGTTGTGCGATTTCAATCCTTCCATATAAGGGATGTGCGCGCCAACGTGAACCCCGACGGTGTCGGTGAGGTAGCGCCCGAGGACGCCGCTCGAGTTAGCCAGCCCGTTGGGATGGCGGGGCGACTTCGAGTTGAGCAAAAGCCTGACCGACTCACAAGAGCTCGCGCCAAGGATGAACGCTTTGGCGCGGATCTGCTTCTCTGTGCGCGTCGTCTTGTCGACGTAGGAAACCGCGACGAGCTTGCCCTCTTTGTTCGTAATCAACTCGCGGGCCATGGCGTTGGTAAGAAGCGTCACATTACCGGTCGCTAGCGCCGGGAAAACCAACACCTGACTGGCGGAAAAGTTCGACGCGGTGACGCAACCTCGCCCGCATTGACCGCAATAGTGACACTCCGGACGTCCATTGAGAGGACGCGTCAGGACAGCCCTTCGACCGGGAATGCAGGGAATGCGAAGCGTGTCGCACGCTCGCTTGACAAGATGGTCCACACACCGCGGCTCCGGAGGCGGCAAAAAGATGCCGTCGGGCGCGGTGGGGATGCCCTCCTTCGTCCCGTATATGCCGACCAGCCGCTCGACCTTGTCGTAGTAAGGAGCAATATCGTCGTAGGTGATGGGCCAGTCGTCGCCGTAGCCGTCGATGCTGCGACCGCGGAAGTCGTAGTCGGCGAATCGCAGTGAGATGCGGCCGTAGTGGTTCGTCCGCCCGCCGACGATGCGGGACCGGAACCACTGAAACTCGGGCGACCCCTCAGCGGTGGTGTAAGGCTCGTCGTCTCTCCAGCGGAATTGGTTGGGCGCCGCAAAGCGTCCGCGCCTTTCCCGAAAACCGAGTCCGCGGTGTTCGACTTCATAGGGCCAAAGGTGCTCGAGAAAATCTTTCGACGGATCGACAGGCGGTCCGGCTTCGAGCAAAGCAACCTTGGCTCCGCCCTCGGCCAGGACCTTGGCCGCCATCCCGCCCGCCGCACCCGAGCCGATGATGGCGACGTCGTAAACTTCAGGACTGCGAATGATTTGAAGCATAGAAAGCCTTAGGACTAGTGGGCACGGCATGCCGTGCCCCTACGCGTGCTCACCGGGGCGGCACGTCAACTGCCGGCTACACGGTCCCCATTTTTCTTACACAGGCGCCCGATCCAACAACTGTTTCACCACATCCTCGCCGCAGCCGTGGTACTCGCTGAGGGCGTCGTTGCCGCCGTAGCCGACGTCTTCGATACCCTCTTTGCTCGTATAGAAAGCGTCTACGGTCCACTCCCGCATCAGTGAAAAGAACTCGATGCCCGGTCCCAGGTTCGGAGACTCATTCTTGCGATAGGCAATCAGATCGAGCATTTGCTGCTGCTCGCCCTTCGTCGCCTCGATGAACGACTTCCCGACGCGCCGGCGCATCTGGTTGTCTAACCAGCCCAATCCACCGCTGAAAGCGAGCTGCAGCTTTTCCTTCGCGCCGGCCATCAAGTCGATCAGCTCGGCTGTCCCTCCAGCGATACCTCCTTGTGACTTTTCGTCGGGTGGGATGATCCAGTCCGAGAGCACCTGCAGCGTCTTGAACTCGTGCTCGTTGAAGTATTTTCGCTCGTAAGGCCCAGATGGCTTCGGTTCACCTCGGGCCTTGTGCTGGTGCTCGTGGGACGGCGTCTGCTGGGCCAGCGCCGAAGCCGGTACGAATCCGGCGCCCGCGGCCGTCAAGCCGGTCCTCCTGAGCATCTCGCGCCGGGAAAGTTGGTTCTTCTTCCGGTCAGCCATGTTAGACGTTTCCTTTCTTGGCTTCGTCGAGCAGGTAATCCGACGTGCGCCATGAGAGCGCGGTAATGGTCAGCGTCGGGTTCTTGTCCGGATTCGTGGTGAACACCCCGCCGTCAGCCACGAAGACGTTCTTCACGTCGTGGGCCTGACTGTAGCGATTCACAACCGACGTCTTGGGGTCGTTTCCCATGCGTGTCGTCCCGACTTCGTGGATAACACCCCCCGGGGCGTCGATCTCGGGGCCGTGCAGTCCGTCTCCCTCCCGCACGACGACGTCGCCTCCCAGGAGGTCGATCATCTCCGTGAAGGTCTGCTTCATATGCTCAGCCATCTTGAGTTCCGGTTCCGCCCATTTCCAATGGAAGCGAAGCACGGGAATGCCCCAGTGATCGACCACCTCAGGATCAATGTTACAGTAGCAATTGTCGTTCGGAATCATCTCGCCCCGACCGGTAAGAGTAAACTCGGAGCCGTAGTATCGGCGCAAGTGTTGCTTTAGGTCTAAGCCATATCCATCTGTGTTATTGAGAGTTCGATCGAAGTCACCTGCCCCCGGTATTTTCGGCCCGCCCCACCACTCAATGTGGTAACCGCGGGGGAAGTTGGGCTTACGGTCGTTCTCATAAAGCCACCAGGGGCAGTACATATGCGCGCCGCCAGCCCCGTCATTGTTGTGTGGCTTGATCCCTTCGAGGGAAGGAACGTGGACCCGAAAGTGGACCGCCACCGAATCAGTGAGATTGCGCCCGACAGCATTGCTGGAGTTAGCCAGTCCGTTGGGGAAGCGGGTGGATTTCGAGTTGAGCAACAGCCGGGCCGACTCGCAGGAGCTGGCGCCCAGCACGAACGCCTTGCCCCGGATCTGCCGCTCGCTGCGATCCGTCTTGTCCACGTAGGAGACGGCAACGACCTTGCCTTCTCGGTCGGTGACCAACTCGCGAGCCATCGCGTTTGTAAGCAGGGTTAGGTTGCCGGTCTCGAGCGCAGGGAAAACGAGAACTTGGCTCGCCGAAAAGTTGGATGCGGAGACGCAGCCGCGTCCGCACTGGCCGCAGTAGTGGCAGGCAGGGCGCCCATTAAGCGGACGAGTCAGAACGGCTCGCCGACCCGCAATACAAGGGATCTTGACTTTGTCACAAACTCTTTTGACCAGATGGTCGAGGCACTTCGGCTCGGGAGGGGGCTGGAAAATGCCGTCCGGGGCGCTTCGGATCCCCTCTTTCGATCCGTAGACGCCGATCAGACGTTCGGCCTTGTCGTAATAGGGCGCCAGGTCTTCGTACGTGATGGGCCAATCTTCGCCGTAGCCGTCGAGGCTTCGCCCGCGAAAATCGTAGTCGGCGAATCGGAGCGAGATTCGACCGTAGTGGTTCGTGCGTCCACCGACAATGCGCGAACGAGACCAGGAGAATTCCGGGGATCCGGGAGCGCTGGTGTAGGGTTCTTTGTCGCTCCAGCGGAATCTGTTTGGGGCGCCGAACCCTGCTCGGCCGCCCGGCAGACCCAGCCCGCGGTGCTCGACCTCGTAAGGCCAGACATGCTCCAGATAGTCTTTGGAAGGGTCAAGCGGGGGACCGGCCTCGAGCAGAGCGACTTTCGCGCCAGCGTCACAAAGAACCTTAGCCGCCATGCCGCCGGCCGCGCCCGAGCCGATTACAACGACATCGTAGACTTCTCTGCTGCCGATGACTTGAGACATCACCTATAGGGGGGCGTACGCAGGAAGCCTTCGCCTTCAGCCGGCGACTTGGTTTTTCAGAATCCCGATTCCGTCAACCTCAACCTCGACCTCGTCACCGGTTTTCATGGGGCTGGTCGTGCCCGGCGTGCCGGAGTAGATCACGTCACCGGGGGATAGTGTTACGTAGTGGCTGATAAAGCTCACCAGCTCGCGGGGGCCGAAGATAAGGTCGCTCGCGAATTGTGACTGCTTGACCTCGCCGTTGAGCCGCAACTGAATCCGCGACTTCTCGTAATCGAGGCCGCTGGCGATGGCAGGACCGAGGGGCCCAAACGTGTCGCTGCCCTTGGCGCGCCACCATTGTAGGTCTTGGGGATCCCCTAGTGAGCCGAGCTGCCAGTTTCGATCGCTGACGTCGTTACCACAGGTATACCCGAAGATATGATCATCCGCGTCTTCCGCCGAGATGCCCTTTGCCGTCTTCCCGATCACGACCACGAGTTCAGCCTCGTAGTGAACATCCCGGGCTCCAGTTGGGAAAACAATATCGTCGCCCGGATCGGTTAGGGCCGTGGGCGGCTTGTAGAAGATTTCCGGATTCGTCGGCGCTGGATGATCTCCCAAGTGACTCCGATAGTTGAGCCCGACGCAGAGCACTTTGGAAGGCTCGCACGGGTAGCGCAACTTGACGTCGTCGAGTGGCACCGTTTTCCCGGTCGGGGCCCGCTCTCCGAATAGCCCACCATCAATTTCCCTGATCGTTTCGCCTTCAAGAATGCCGTAGGAAACATTCCCCTCTTGTCCATAGCGGACATAACGGGTCACTGAATCGCTCATGAACGTGAACCTCCCGGCCGACTGTGCGGCACGATGAAAGATTACCTAAACCCCGGCGGAAGACCGTCTGCAGGATTTGACTAGTCTAGCAAAGTGTTTTCGGAGAGGCGTTTGGGCACACGTTGTGCGCGTTGCGTGGTCGGCAACGAGAGGTAAGCCATTTTGCGGCGCGCGCATTCGTGCGTGCCGCGTCGCCATCCGTGGCGACGTCAGGCGGCGCCGAACCGGGTTCAAGAGCCCCAGCGTCTGACCAGCTCTTAGCCCTTGACGCCGTTTCGCAGCACCCCGATGCCGTCGATTTCGACCTCGACCACGTCGCCGGCTTTGATGCGACTCGTCTCCCCGGGCGTGCCCGTATAGATCACATCCCCGGGACCCAAGGTTATGTGTTGGCTGATAAAGCTCACAACAGCGGGTGGCTTGAAAATCAAGTCCGAGAGCATTTGCTTCTGCTTGACTTCTCCGTTGAGCCGCAACTGCATCTGAGACTTCTCGTAGTCCAGACCGACGGCTATAGCGGGGCCCATGGGCGCGAAAGTGTCGCTGCCTTTAGCCCGCCACCACTGTACGTCCTTCTGGTCGCCGAGCGAGCCGTTCTGCCAGTTGCGCTCGCTGATGTCGTTGCCACAGGTGTAACCAAGAATATGGTCGGCGGCCTGGTCTTCGGGCACGCGCCGGGCCCTCTTGCCGATCACAATCACGAACTCCGCCTCGAAGTGAACATCTTGCGCTCCGGGCGGAAATACGATATTTTCTTCCGGGCTCAACAGCGCCGTGCCCGCCTTGAAAAAGGGCTCCGGGTTCTTCGGTGCAGGCTGGTCCCCCAGGTGGCTCTGGTAGTTTCCCGCCAGCGCCAAAACTTTGCGCGGCCGGATGGGATAAAGCAACTTGACCTCCCCGAGGGGGATGGTAGTCCCCGTTTCCGCCCGGCTGCCGAAAAGGTTGCCTTCAATTTGGCGAACGGTCTCGCCGTCCAGTATCCCAAACGACGTCTTGCGTTGATGCCGGTATCGAACTAACCGAGTTACCCCACTACGCTTCGATGGTGCGCAAGTGAGGCTCGCCGCACCGGTGGCTAGGGCCGTGAAGAACGCTCTGCGGGATGATCGCATGATCTCCCTCCTTTTTTGGAATTTGGGCCAGTCTACCAGAATTCATTGGAGGACCGGGTTGAACGGGGATGGGCCGGACTGGCCCTGCTGTGGCGGTGATGCCCAGGCTGGGCCCGAAACAGTTGTTGGCCGCTCAAGACCCGGTCTGCTAATATACGAATAAATGAAATTACGAACTTTGGAACCTACAAGTGCTGTCGTGAAACTTGGGGTCAGCCGACAAGTTGTGATCCCCAAGAAGCTTCACGATCGTCTGGGCCTTAAGGCAGGGGACTACCTGGAAGTTTCCCTCGAACGGGATCGCCTCGTTTTCGCGCCGAAGGCACTCATCGACAAACGGATTGCCGAAGGGTTGCGCGATCTCCGAGCCGGGCGCACCCTGGGACCCTTTCGCAGCGCCGACAAGGCAATGAAGGCTCTGAAGCGCAAAACAACTCGCGGATGAAGGTGCTCTTCTCGGAGCGTTTTACGCGGTCGTTCCGTCAAGCGCCAGATCGGGTTCAACGTGAGTTCGGCAAGCAGTTGGGCCATTTGTTGCGCGACCTGACACCCGTAGAAGGAGAGCGGTAGTGGCAATTCAGGTCACGAAGATCAACGAAACGACGTTCAAGGTCACTGTCGAGGGTCGGACGACCACGACGCACACCGTGACCGTCAGCCTCGGCTATTACGAGAAACTGACCGCGGGCCGAGTAACGGCGGACGAGTTGGTCGAAAAGTCCTTCGAATTCCTCCTCGAGCGCGAAAGCAACACCAGCATCCTGTCCACTTTCGACCTGCCGGTCATTCAAAGATACTTTCCCGAATACGAACGAACGATCACCACGGCTCTCGCCTGAGAGCGAAAGTCCTCAGCCGCAATTCGACTTCGCGTCACCGGCTGAGTAGCTTGAATGCGATCGCATTCCCCAGCCCCTGAACGTTCGCCAGGTGGATCCATAGGACGGCAAGGGGCTCCATCAATCGCGCGTTCGACAGCGGCCCGGCGTCCACCGGGTCAAAACCAATCTCCCGGGCAAGCTGAGCGGCGACGGTTTTTGCCTCGTCGTCATCTCCGGTGTAGAACATAGTGCAAGCCTGATCGCCGTACCTCGGATCAGCCATATTGCCGAACCCGGTGGTATTGAAGATCTTGACAACGCGGGCGCCACTCGCCCATGCGGACACCTGTTCCCCGCCGGACGTCGTGTGTCCGAACTCGAGAGAAAGATCAGGCGTGAGAGGATTCGTACAATCCAGAAGAATCTTGCCCCTAAGATCACCGGCGTTCTGGATCGCCGCTTGGGTAGCGGGCCAAGGCGTCGCAACAGCGACAACCTCCGCGCCGGCGACAGCCTCCGGGATCGTTGCAGCCTTGCCGGCTCCACCGGTCAAAGCAATGAGATCCTGAATTTTTTGGCTATTCGGATCCCGAGACCCGAAGGTAACTTCATGCCCGCGCTTCGCCCAAGCACTCCCCAGGGTTCCGCCAACGTTGCCGGCACCAATGATGCCAATAAGCATATCTGTTCTCCTACCTTTCTTTCATCAGCCGGAAGAAGACACTCTTGCAGCCATCAAAGCGAGTGTAGCAGCGCGAATGCAGCGTCACTCGTACCGGATAGAACTGTCGGGCTTGCCCCGCGCCCCTCAGTCTTCTGCTACCTTTCTTGCAAGCACCAACTCGATCAACTGCTTCACGCATCGACGCTCGATGTGCCGTGAGGGTCTGATCCGAAATGAAGGGTATACACACTTCACCCGAAAGACTCGCTCCCGTCTTGTGGTTGCTCCTGGTCGCTTTTGTTGGCCGCGTGCTCGGGCAAGCACTCGTCGCTCTCGCACAGGTACCTTGGCTGCCGCCGATGGATGCCTGGATGTCGGGCCTCTTGGCCTACCCTTATCTACTCATCTCGCAGATCGTCATCATGGCAGCCTGCGTCAAGGTGTGCGTGGATTTTTCGCGGGGACGGGGCTGGGCGGTGCGGCCTCGTCGTTTTATGGCGCGAGGCGCGCTTTACTTCGGATATCTCTACTTCGCCGGGATGATTCTACGCTACGTCCTGCAAATGATCCTACTCCCGGAAACGCGCTGGCTGGGAGGAACGATACCGATCTTCTTCCACCTGGTCCTAGCCACTTTCCTGGTTCTCGTGGGTTTGTGGCACCGGGCGCAGTTAGAAATGACCGAGAATTCCGGCTCAGCCTCCAGAAAATGAGAACTCCTCGATCACGATCGGCCCGCAGTACGGGCTGCATCTACTGCAGTACGGGCTGCATCTACTGATTGTCACTTACGATGGGTTCTCCTAGAATGAAGCAGCCTTCGGGAGAAGAAGATGCAACAACACGTCAAGATCCTGGGTGTCATACACATCGTAATGGGCAGCCTCGCTGTATTGATGGGCTTGGTGGCTATGATAGTTTTTCTTTTGGGCGGAGCGCTCGTAGGGGCCGCCGCGGCGCATGATCCGGAGGCGGCGATTGCCGCACCCCTGCTGGGATTCATCGGTGGCGTCTTGTTCTTCCTGATAGCAGTATTGGCGGTTCCTGGGATCATCGCCGGCATCGGGCTGCTAGAGTATCGCCCCTGGGCGCGCATCCTGACCATCGTCCTCTCGGCGCTCCAACTCTTCAGCGTGCCGATAGGCACTGCTCTGGGTATCTACGGCTTCTGGGTCCTGCTTAACAGTGAAACAGAACAGCTTTTCGCCAAGCCAGAGGCAGCTTTCGTCGCACCCTCGGCCCAAAACCCACCAGGCGGGCCACCCACCCGCTAGCCTTAGCAGCCTGTTCAGGCAGGCCCTGGCTCGCCAAACACCAGCGGACGCTAGCTGCTCACGCAGCTTAAGCTGAGGTCCGTAAGCTGTCAGCCGACGCGGGCTTACCTGCCAAACCTCCTATCCACCACGAAATATGGATTCCCTTCCTCAAAAAGGTCTTCCCTCCACGAAGGTGATTCTAAGTAGTGTGCCTTAGGGCTTCCTTGATGATTTTTGCTGTTTTTTAAGCCGATGGGTCTATTGAACGATCTCGTGGCCGATGTAATGATTACTTTGGGTTCTCAGATCGAGACTATTCCGATGAGTTTTTACAGTCAATACGAGTTGGTTCGGCTGGTCTGTCAGGCCAGGACGAAAACGTTTGAGGCCAAACAACTTGCCTCGAACCGACTTGTCTATTTGCACCTCTTCGACGACGACCCGGCTGTACGCGATTCACTCCTGGAAAAAATAGGCTTCCTTGTCACAAACCCGCCGGCTTCGGGTCCGCTACCGATTCTCGACGTTGTCCAGTCCGCTGAATCTCCCTACGCCGTCACCGAAATCCTCGACCCCTTTACCAACCTCGAGGACTGGGTAGAAGCGCAATACCACAAGATCGATCAAGCCGACAAGTCTCAATGGCGGGAACAGATTGATTCCCGGCTTTGGGCGGGCGACCAGGAGGGTGCTCTCGAGGTGGCGCGTGACGCGCTGATTGAGCATCCCGAAGACAACGATCTTCGGAAAGCTGAACAGGTGCTTGATCGCCTGTGCCGCGGTCGACAGTTGTGCGCCGAAGGTAATGAAGAAGAAGGCCTGGAACTGTTGTCGCAGGCTCGCCGGATCGACGAGCAAAACCAGCATGTCCGCAACGTCCTAACCACTTGCTTGATCGACGCAGCTGAGAAGCTGATCGACTTGCATTGGGAAGCCGCTGACAACCACGTGGAGCAAGCGCTGCAGCTAGACCCGAACCACGAAAGAGCACAGGGCCTGCGCGAGCGCATTGGACATAAACGCGAGGAATTCATCTGCTGGTGTCTCACCCAGGCTCATCGTTTGCAAAGCCAGGGAGACCGCGCAGGCGCCATCGTTGTTGTGGAACAAGGACTGGCTTCCTATCCCCAGGAACAGCGGCTCCTCGAACTAAAGGCAAGCCTGCAACGAAAGGCCGAGCCATCGCCGAGCAAGCCTACATCCAAAACCCTTGGGAAAGTCCGCAGCCTTCGTGGATACGTCGAGAAACTCAAAGACAAACTGCAAGCCAAGCTCCGCAAACTGGCACCCAAGCTCAGCAAACTCGCCGCCTATCTGCGTGACCGCTTGGCGCCGCTTGTCCCCTTGCATCTCCAGGCCCGTCAGCGGTGGCTCTTACCGGTGCTTGTGAGCCTCTTGGCGACCCTCACCGTGATCGCGGTATTGCTGGGAACCTGGAGTACGGATTCCGAGCCGCCGCCCGAGGTCGCGCTCGCTCCGCCGCCGGTCTTTTCCGTGATAGTCAAAGCCGACCCGCCCGATGCGGCCATCTCGATTGACTCGGAGATGTGTGGAACGTCGACTTGCCGGGTGGAACTGGAGCAGGGTAGATACCGAGCGGACGCGGAATTGCTTGGATACGATACTGCGACTCGTTTCTTCGACGTGGATGAGCAATCCTCGGGGCAGCAGGAGCCGATCGTATTGAGCTTGACTGCGCAAGCGCCTACCCTACAGCTCTCGTCTGACCTTGCCCGCGGGGAGGTCTCGCTCGACGGTGAACTGCTCGGCGAACTGGAAGACGGGCAACTGGAAGCGGAGCTGAATTCTCTCGAATCCGGCGAACATATCCTCGCTGTGTCGGGAGACGGATCCCGCGCGGAGATCAGGTTTGAGTCAAGCCCGGGATCCGCGGCCAAGATCCTCGGTCCTCTCGACACTCGAAACCTGAAGGCAATCCTCGTTAGCGGCCTAGGCCGGGAAGCTCGCCTGCACAGCAGCGAGACGGTAAAGGACGCGCGCCTGAACGGGGAGCCGCTGGAAGAGGTCGGGGCCGAGGGAGCCGCGCTGAATAATCTTTGGAAGGGAGAACACGAGCTTACGCTGGGCACCGGGCGCCGCGAACGAACCGTCTTGTTCGACCGTGGAGAGCGGCCCTATTTGGCGGCCTTCCTTAGGTCCCATCGTCCCCTGGGTGCCTTGCGAATCTCGACCGGAGAGGATGGAACCAGTGTTTTCTTGAACGGAAAAAGGTACCGCCGTGAAACTCGAAACGGTCGGTTGTTCATCTATCTCCATCCGAAACAGTACAGGGTTCGCGTTGAGAAAGAGGGCTTCGTAGCCCCCGCCGAGCGGGTGGTAGACATTCGGAAGGATGAGCAGGTTCGTTTGAATTTCTCCATGGTCCAAAGGCCCCAAGCCGCTTCGCTGCGGGTCTCTGGTGGGCCACCGGGCACCGAGGTGCTGCTCGACGGTCAAGACCTGGGACGCATTTCCCCTAACGGAACTTTCGCCTCCTCGGAAATAGCGCCCGGAGGCCATGAGATCGTCCTCCGGCACGACCGTTATCTGACCAAGGTTGTGGCGCGAGACTTTGCAGCCGGAACGACGGTTGAAATCGACGGTGCGCTAGAGCGAGAGCCGGGAACACTGCGCATTAACATCATTCCACCCGATTTGAATGTCGCACTCACTCTCCGTCGCGATGGGGAGACCGCTGCGCGCGCCATTTCTGACAAGACGCTCTCGCTATCGCCCGGAACCTACACCGTCGGGGGCAAGGCTGCCGGATATCGGGACTACGCCGCCACGGCACGGCTCGACCCGGGTCAATCCAAGACGTTGAGCCTGATCATGGAGCTCGACCAGTCGCAAGGGCGTCAGGAACCCGTCTCTGCCCTGGAAGAGTGGGGGAAAGGCCGCGGCTGGATGCGCGAAGGGCCGCTGTTGGTCCGTCGCGGAGGGAATTTCGTTTTGGCACCCATCAAACCTGGTCCAGGAACTTACTCGTTCACCGCAATCGTGAAAAAAGGTCGACGGCTGGAGTGGGTCGTCAATTACCGGGACGAGGGAAACTATCTGCTCTATCAACTCGGAAAGAACTTCTTTCACCGTATAGAGGTTAGGGAAGGACAACGCTCCTCGCCTGTTAGGCTTCGTCACGACCTGCACCGCCACGAGTTCGTCACCGTCCATATCGAGGTCACCGGCGACTCGATCGTTCAGCGTGCGCAACAAAACGGCCGCTCGGTTCTTCTGGACGAGTGGAAGCACTCCGGCGCCGGATTTACTCGAGGCCGCTTCGGCTTCCACGTCCCGGGCCGAGATCAAATCGCCCTGCGGGAGATGAGTTTCATCCCCCGAAGCGGCTAAGTCACGCTACCCTTCCTAGATTCCTGCTAGTGGCGGACACAGTGGCCGCCACTAGGATCCGACAGGGAAGAATCGCTGCCGCAGTGACAAGCAGGATGGCTTGTCCCGCCCGGTTTTGAGCGGCTCGGGCTAGGGCCCCGGTGCTGAGGCGCGCTCTTCGATGAGGCGCTCGATGAAGTGGGTGTCGTAGTTGCCGAGGGAAAAGTCGGAATCAGCCATGATGCGGCGGTGCAGGGGAATCGAGGTGTGGATGCCCTCGACGAGGAAGAAGTCGAGCGCCCGCTGCATGCGAATAATGGCCTCGGTACGGTCCCGGCCGTGGCTGATAAGCTTGGCGATCAGCGAGTCGTAGTAGGGCGGTACGAACCAACCCGGGTAGGCCGCGGTGTCAACGCGGATCCCAATGCCACCTGGCATTAGTAGATTCGAGATGCGTCCGGCCGAGGGCGCAAAGGTCTCGGGGTTTTCGGCGTTGATTCGGCATTCAATGGCGTGGCCGCGAATGTCGATCTTTTCCGGAACAACCGAGGACAGATGCTCACCGTCAGCGAGGAGAATCTGGCTCTTCACCAAGTCGACGCCGGTGATTTGTTCCGTGACGGGATGTTCGACTTGGATGCGCGCGTTGAGCTCGATGAAGTGGAGATCGCCACTGCCGTCCATTAGAAACTCGACGGTTCCTGCGTTCGAGTATCCGACCTTGGACAATGCTTGGGCGATCTGGGTACCGAGACGATCGCGTGTTTCCTGGTCGAGACGAGGAGAGGGCGCTTCTTCGAGCAGTTTTTGGTGCCGGCGCTGGACAGAGCACTCTCGTTCGCCGAGCGTGATCACTTGACCATGGTTGTCGCCCAGCACCTGAAACTCGATGTGACGGGGCCGGTCAATGAACTTCTCAAGGTAGACTTCGGAGGACTGAAAGCTGACGGCGGCCTCATGTTGCGCCTGGTGGAAAAGCTCGGGCAGTTGACGGGAGTTGTGGACGACCCTCATCCCCCGGCCGCCACCGCCGGCAGCGGCCTTTATCATTACTGGAAAGCCGATGTCATTGGCCCACCGGTGGGCGTCTTCGACTGATTCCAGCGGTTCGTCGGTTCCCGGCAGGACGGGTAGTCCCGCTTCTTTCACCGCGCGGCGTGCTTGGGCCTTATCGCCCATCAGCCGAATCTGTTCCGGTTTCGGCCCGACGAAGGTGATGCCCGAAACCTCGCAGACCTCGGCGAAACTGGCGTCTTCGGCGAGGAAGCCGTAGCCGGGGTGAATGGCATCGACATCGGTGATCTCGGCGGCGCTGATCATCCGTGACACATTCAGGTAGCTCTCGGTGCTGCGCGGTGGACCGATGCAGAGGGCCTCGTCGGCATAGCGCACATGCAGCGAGCCGCGGTCGGCTTCCGAGTACACGGCTACCGTGCGGATCCCGAGATCCTTGCACGCTGCGATGACGCGGAGGGCGATTTCACCCCGGTTGGCTATCAAGAGTTTCCTGAACATAGGAGCCTGAGGCTTTATGGGGCTGTGAAAAAATCGAGGACAGTCCACTTCGCGCCGATTTTAGCCATTGATTCCAAGAAGCTTATGCGGGTGGCGCTCGGTACAGCCCCCATTTTTTCACCGTTCTTACGCGTTGGGCTTAAGAGCGAAAAGCGCGGCGCCGTAATCGACCGGCTGGGCGTTAGAGACGAATCGTTTGACGACCACGCCGCCGGTTTCAGCTTCAATCTCGTTCATCAGTTTCATGGCCTCGATGATGCAGAGCACCTGGCCGGTTTCGACTTTGTCGCCCACTTCGACGAACGGGGGGGCGTCGGGAGACGACGCCTCGTAAAAAGTCCCCACGATGGGGGCCGTTACCATGACCAAATCCTCCTCCTTGTCCGCGGACTCGTCGGTGGACGGCGCCGGGGGAGGGGTTTCTGTGGA
Source organism: Bryobacterales bacterium (assembly GCA_965248205.1). GTDB lineage: Bacteria > Acidobacteriota > Terriglobia > Bryobacterales > UBA6623. The sequence goes on along the minus strand of CBDFIS010000006.1, from coordinate 1,228,647 downwards.
AACAGGGTTGCTCGGCGGCGCTACGGGCGGCGGTTGAGCGGCTTCGGCAATCGAGGGAGGGGTGGCAGCCACAACTACGTAGGGCGGCGAGTTGGGGTTGTCTGACGGTCCGCTGCGCGGAAAACGGCGGATGCGCAGCTTCTCGTCTCCCTTTTCGAATTCGAGCTCGGCTATGTCCTTTTCGATGGCGGTGTCGATCAGGGCTTTGATCTGTCTTAGGTTCATGGAATGGCCGAGTTCTGCTTCACTTTGAAGTGAGGCAACGTTGGGATCAAAACTGCCGAAGTTCGCGGGATGTCGGGGTCAGGATCTCGCAACCGTTTCGCTTGACGAGGACGACGTCTTCAAGACGCGCGCCGCCGACGCCTTCCAAGTAAGCACCCGGTTCGATTGTCACGACCATACCGGCGGCTAGTCTCGTATCCTGCTTGGGCCCGAGGCGCGGTCCTTCGTGAATCTCAAGACCGAGTCCATGTCCCGTCGAGTGGGTAAAGGCCTTGTCGAGCTTGAACTGGCGCAACACCTGGCGGGCTTTGCGGTCCACGGTTTTGGCTCTGATACCGGACCGAACTGCGGCCAGAGCCGCGGAGTGAGCCTCTCGGACAGCTTTGAAAATCGTCCTGGCTCGTGCATCCAGGCGCCCGAGGCACAACATACGAGTCATGTCACTCGTATAGCCATCGAGTATAGCACCCTGATCGACGACGATGAGGGCCCGCGGGGCGAGTCGGTGGCGGGTCGGTTGGGCGTGTGGCAGCGAGGAGCGCTCCCCGCCGGCAACGATGGTGTCAAACGCCGCCCTGTCGGCGCCGAGGCGTCGCATTTGGTATTCGATCTCAGCCGCGAGGCGCGCTTCTGTCCATGGGGGTCGGAGTTGCCGGCAGGCTCGGTCGAAGGCTTCGGAGTTCAACTTGACGGCCCGACGAATCTGCTCGACCTCCGTCGGGCTTTTAATCAGTCGCAGCGCCTCAACGATGCCACTGAGCGGCTCGAGGCGTCTGCCGCGAAGGCTTTCCCGCAAGCAACGATATGTCTCAAACGAGACTCGATTTTGCTCGAAGGCGAGGCGCCGGATGCGGCGCCTGCGGATATCGTCGGTAACCGCGGATAGCGGCCCGTCGGTGGCCACTACAATCTCGACGCCTTCGGTCTGTTGCGCTGCTTGGGTACCGTAGCGCCAGTCCACGTAGAGGAACGCGCTTTCGGGATCTACTACCAAATAACCGAGGCTTCCCGTGAACCCCGTGAGGTAACGGATATTCGCGAGTCCGGCGACCAGAAAATGCTCGTGCCCGCCCCGGGCCATGGCGGTACGCAACGCACTCAGGCGGGATCGCCCTTCCGTTTCGGGTTGCCGATGCTTGGTTTCGGTGGCAGGTGTCATTCGACGGCCGGTGAAAGCCGAATCCTCAAGCTGCCGGTTTGGGAGGAGATGTCCACCTTGGGGAAGGAAACCACATCGAAGACGACTCGGGCTAGCGGCGGATTCACTTGATGTTGTCCGACGCGGACACGTTTTATGGAAGGGTCGGAGATGGCCTGCGATCTCTGGCCGAGGGGAATCGCGACCCGGAAGGCGGGGATGTCTATCACTACTCTGTTTGGGTTGCCGATTCGAAATGTGGTGTAGGTTGGTCTGCCATTACCAAGGAGAACGACCTGCACAATGTCACCCTGGGTCACCTGCCGGAGCTGCAATAGCTCGCCACCAGAGGGGGAGGCGAGAGGCTCTTCTGGGGGCGGTTCAGGGTCTGGCGAACCCAGCTGTGAGCTTGCAGGCTCGGAAGGCGAGCCGGCTACGGTTTCGAGAGATGATGGCCCAGGAGCCGGTTCCGTAGGAAGTGGGTCCGCGGCAGGATCGACGGGTGTCGCGGCTTCCCCTGCAAGAGTTACGGGTTCGCCCAGGGGTTCGGTATCCGCGCCAAGATCCCCTGACGGCGAGGGGCTGGCGAGCACGCTCGACGCTTGGTCGTCTATCACGCTTGTTTCGAGCTCGAAGAGCCCGAACCCGAGGCGCAGGACCGAGAAGCCTAGCGCCAAGAATACGACAGCTAGGACAAGCTCGCGTTTAGAAATAAAGGCTGACCAGCCGCGTGGCTCGAGCGTTGCTTGCCAGCCGGGCTTGATCCGAGGACGCAGCAGGTCAATCTCTATCATGGGTCCGGGAAACCGCGGAGGGCCAATCCTATGGCGAGTGTCATCTCGTCCTTGTGCTCAACTACTAGCTTACCGGCGTCGCTGCTCGGGGAATAAGAGATATTCCGCATCGGATCGAGTTGGTGCACTGAAAGGCCCAATCGTGCTCGAACGACTTCTTCGAGCCAGTTACTGCGAGCCGCGCCGCCGGAGAGATAGATAGCCTGCAGGGGATCGGGAGCTGCCATCTTCGTAAGCTTCTCCCAGAACCTGTCTGCGTGGGCAATAACGCGCTCGGACAAGCTACTCGGTTCAATGGTCATCTGACGCTGGGCGATGGAAACGTGCCGGGCAAACCGAAGTGTCCGTCCAAGCATCAGGCAGACGATCATGTGCGAGGCACCGACGTGCAGCAGAACGCAGGGTGAGTTGGGGTCTGGCTCGTGGCCGTGCGCGAAAGCGTTGGCCAAAGCACAAGCTTGGACGTCGACCAGAGCAGGGTTTTTACCGGCCAGCACCACAGTCTCGCGTAGCCATTGCACTTGCTCCGCCGCAGCACCGACCCAGAAGACCTCCGATGGAGCGCTGTCCGGATCGGCTCCCATGGGCTGATAGTCGAGTACCGCGTTTTCGACAGGGTAAGGAAGGGCCTTTTCAGCGGCCCTCCGGACCATCTCGTCGAGCCCCAAACCATCTTTGTCAGACACGGAATCACATTGGCAATAGCTTTTGTCGCCTCCGACCGCAACCGCGACCTGGCGCGCCCGGATCCGGAACGCTGTGAGGAGGCGTCGAATGTGCGAGGCGACCTCAATTCCACCGGTTAGGGTTCCGTTTGTAACAGCTTCGGGGGGCGTGGGAATGATGCCCGCTTCTTTGAGTGTGATTCGCCCGTAGGGGCGATGGAGCAACACTGCCTTGATCGTAGCCGAGCCGATGTCCAGTCCCAATAGGGCGGGTTTCCACCGGGTGGCTCTCGCGAGGAGCGGTAGCGTCGAGCCTTCCGTCGTAGGTTGGGTCGCCGGAAACTGTGATGTGGATTCCTCGGCGCCGGTCGTCTTGTTCTTTGATTCCAACATGAAGCTTCTGGGCGGCTAAGCTTGATTCCTCGAGGGCCGCTTGGCCGAGTCAAACTTGAGTGTCGCTACCTCAAGAACCGGGCGAGGTCCTGAGCGAGCAGCTGAGCTCGGTCGGCCAGATTCTTGGCGATCGCGGGATCACGTTTTCGCGTGGCTTTCGCTTGGCTAACGAAACTACGAATTCGTCGCACGGCGTTGGTCTGATCGGGCGTGAGGTTTCGATCAGCGATACGAGCGAGAGTTTGCCGTACACTTTGGATGCTCTGTTCGATCGCGCGATCGTAAGCTCGCCTTTCGTCGGCCGTTAGGATCTTTCCGAGCTGCGGAAACGCGCGGGGCGCTGTGTTGCCCGATGAGACCGCAGCCCCGTCCGTCGCCGTTGTTTCGGCGGCCTCCCCAACTTCCGTGGATAAACTCGGATCTTGTCGTCTTGGATCATCGGCCAGCGCCAGGGGATCCCCTTGACGAGGCATCGCCCCAGCGGGGATCTCCTGCGGAGGCGCCAGCTGATCTTGTGTCTGAGGCTCCGACACCGGTTCCGCCGCGACCGGCGGAGCCTGCGCTACTGTGGTGGCCGGTGGGACTGGTGAAGCAGGCACCTTCCCGACGTCAGCCTTCTTTTGGCAGGATGCTCCCAGAATCAACAGGACAGAAATGAGAAACGGAAGCGCCGCGCGGATTCCCATAAGTTGCGGTCGAGTGGTATTTCGAACCGCGATCTCCTCTCTTTTGACCGCTCGCTCGGTAATTTTCGACGGTCCTAGCCGAAAGCCGTGGGCTCTTGTTCGAGGACTCATGGTGATCGCGCAGCCTTTTTTTCAATCTACGGAGCGTCAGTAGCAGGTGTGGTGCGGTTGTTAGCGCGGCTCGATTCCGCCTCCGCGAAACGGTTGGAACCTGAGGGAAGCAATTGACCTTCGGGCTCCTTAGAAGCTGCGAGCCGTAGACGAAATTCCGTCCCTCTGCCGAGATCGCTGGTGAAATCGATTGTGCCGCCGTGTAGCTGGACGACCCGAAACGTCATGGCTAGTCCTATGCCGGAGCCGCGCCCTTTGGTAGTGAAATACAGGTTATAGATCTTGTCGCGTATCTCGTTTGGTATTCCGCCTCCCTGGTCTCTAACGGTCACCAACCACTCCGAACCGCCCCTAACAACGGCGATTTCCAGCGGTCCGCCTTCCGGCATAGCGTCAATGCCGTTGACGACAACGTTGAGAATCCCTTGCATTAGGAGATCACGGTCACCCTTGACCGGAGCGTAGTCGACTTCATTTCGGATAACGATCTCGACGTTTCGCCGTTTGGCGTCTGGAGCAACGAGGGTGCCGACTTCTTCCACCAGTTTCACCAGATCAAGATGCTGGAAATCAAGGTCCACGGGACGGGTGAAGTCCAAAAAACTCTTCACGACGCGGTCGAGCCGAGTGATCTCGCGAGCGATGACTTGAATCTCGCCCTGGACCGCTTCCGAGGAACCATCCAACTTGGACTTCAACACCTCCAAATGCAAAGCGATGGAATTCAGGGGATTCTTGATCTCGTGGGCTGCGCCGCCGGTGAGTCGGCTTATGGACGCGAGCCGGTTCGAGATATCCAATTGCGATTCGAGTTCACGTCTGGGATCTGCGTCGCGTAGCGTTACGAGTGTGCCGACTCGTTCGTGGGTGGGAAACTGCTCGAGAACCTCAACACTGACCAACAGGTGCAAGGGGGGCTCTGCGTCTCGATCGAGTGTGACTGGAGAGTCTGCTACCGGTCGCCGGAGGTGCACGGCGCTCTGAACCAGAGCCCCGAGGTCGGTTGAATCAGGAAACACCTCTTCGATCGGCGCTCCCATCATCTCCCAGCGGCCCCCGAGAATGCGCGCTGCGGCGCGCCCGGCCATGACGAGCCGGTTGTCATGGCCGAATAACAGGACGGCGTCCTCCATCCTCGCGAGCAACTGGTCGACATTGGCCTGCAATTGCGTGCGGTCGGCCTGGACGTCCCTCATTTGCTCACCGAGCAGGTTGAGCTTGGATTCGACGACGGCTACCTCCTTGGCGGGGTTCCGTGAGGAGCCGCGGTCTGCCAGGACCTCGCCGCGGCTAATGCGATCGATTAAGTCGCTGATTCTGGCCAGCGGTCGGGAAGCGATCCTGGAGGCGAGGAAAGCCAGGAGGATCGACAGGAGCAGAGACACGGCAGAGACGACCGCGAGATCCCGCATCTGTGGCATGACCTGACTTCGAAGCAGGACCGACGATAAGATCACGCGAACGGTGAACAGCGGTGATTGCTGCTCGAGCATGCCGAGATTCCGCGTCACTTCATAGTCTTGATTGCTGGCCAAGACTTCCTCGAGTTTGACCCACAAAGGCTTTCCCTCGAAGTCTTCGAAACGGGGCAGGGGATCGATCTTCTGGCCCCCTTTGGACGGAAAAGAACCGACCAAGACGCGATCGTTCTTCCCGCTGACGACGGCTTCGACGATAACAGGGGAACTGCCAACGAGTTTTTGAAGCAACGTAGATAACCCGGCGTCCTGTTCGACGATCTCCGTCCAGATTTGCTCGACTTCTTGGTCGCTTCTCGGGGGAGGCTGCCAGCTAGGAGTCTGCTCGTTGACGATCTGGAGAATGAAGCTCTCGACCTGCGTAGCATTCATGTTCGCGAGCTCCAAGGCGTCTCGAAAGCGAGATTCGACCACGCCATGGATGTGGAGCAGGGAAAGAGCCAGCACAACCGTCACCACCAGGGCGACGATCGATAGCTGAAGACGCGTTCTCAGCGACATGATTGCTTGATCGTCGAGAAGAGTGTGGAAGCTACACGGTGAAAACGAGCGTTACAGCCGCTGAGCCACGCCCGATAGTCAGTGTGTCCCATACTCTTTCAACTTGTTGTGCAGGGTTTTGAGGCTAATATCAAGAATCTTGGCAGCGCGGGTCTTGTTGTTGCCGGTGTGCTCGAGGGTCCGCAAGAGCAGTGCCTTTTCGGCTTCCCGCACCTTGGTGCCGACGGGCAGCCGGACCACATTCGGATCGGCCGTTTCGACGGAGGCAGCCTTTTCACCCGGGGCAGACAGGCTGCCCAGCAAGTGCGAGGGTAGGATCGTGCCTTCGCCCGCTAAGATCACGGCGCGCTCCAGAACGTTACGAAGTTCGCGGACGTTGCCCGGCCAATGGTAATCTCGGAATCTCTCAATCACATCGGGGTGAAAGTCGACCACCCGGCATTCGTGCTTCTTGTTGAGACCCTCGACAAGAGCCTCGGCCGTCGGCAGCAAATCTTCCTTGCGCTCGCGCAACGGAGGCAAGTGGATACGGAAAACGTTGAGTCGATAGTAAAGATCTTCCCGGATCTGACCCTCAGTAACAGCATCATCAACAGGCTTGTTCGTCGCCGCGATGACGCGGGAGTCGACCTCGATTTCTTTATCTCCTCCGAGGCGACGCACGCGGGAGTCTTCCAGGACTCTCAGAAGCTTAGCTTGGGTGCCAACCGGCATATCTCCGATTTCGTCGAGCAGGAGCGTGCCGCCATTCGCCAGCTCGAAACAACCCGCGCGACGCTGAACAGCTCCGGTGAAGGCCCCCTTTTCATGACCGAACAATTCGCTTTCCATCAGGGATTCAGGCAGCGCCGCGCAGTTGATGGCGACGAAGGGATTGCCCTTGCGCGGGCTGAGGTCGTGCACGGCGCGGGCGACTAGCTCCTTGCCCGTGCCGCTCTCGCCTGTGACCAGAATGGCAGCTTTGCTAGGCGCGACCTGCCGAATGATCGAGAAGACTTCCTGCATCGCCAGCGACGGCCCGACCAGTCCTCCAAGCAACCCTCGATAGCTCAACTGGCGCTGGAGGCGGTCGGTCTCTTCGGTCAGACGTCCTTGGGCAGCGGCGCGGTTGATCAAGACCTTGAGCGCGTTTGCATCGATCGGTTTCTCCAGAAACCAAAAAGCGCCGAGGTCGCGGACGGTCTTGAGGGCGTTTTCAATGCTGCCGAAGGCGGTCAACACGATGGCGGACGGCCGTGGACCATCAACCGCGAGGCGCCGAAGTAATTCGAAACCGTCCATGCGCGGCATGCTGAGGTCGGTCAACATGACGTGAGCCGGGAAGGAGCTCAGCTTTTCGAGGGCCTCTTGACCGTCCGAGGCGGTCTCGACAGCGAAACCCCAGGAAGAGACGAGACTTGCCAGACCGTTTCGCTGGGCCGGCTCGTCATCCACGATCAGGACGCGCGCCGGCGCGAGCGTCTGCGCTTCACCCATCGCCCTTATTTTACTGGAGTGGGTTGGGGTAATTTCGACGCAGTTCGCAGTGAAACCGAGATATAGGACTGAATCGAGGCGGCAGGACGCAATTGTGGAGGATTCGACCTAGTGTCCTGTCCGTTATAACTATTGACAATATAGCGGGATCATGATGTAATGGGGCATGTTCACCCCAGCGACTCCGCTTGCCATCAATCCGGCGCAGAAACAGGTACTGGAATCGATGGCCCGTGCCGGAAGCACGCCGCAGATGTTGGCGCGGAAATGCCAGCTGATCTTGCTGGCTGGCGAGGGAGTGCCCAACCACGCCATTGCGCAGCAGATCGGCTTGTCGCGTCCGACCGTGATCGCGACGCGAGCCGCCTTCGCGCGGGGCGGGGTGGAGGCGATCCGGCGGCGGCAAAAACGCCAGCGCTCGCGACGTGTGTTGACGCCCGAGTTGGAGCAGAAGATTCTCGATACGACCTTGAAGACCAGGCCGCCGGATGCGACCCACTGGAGTGTGCGCACCCTGGCCCGGCATCTCGGTGTGAGCCGCACGCTCGTGCATGGGGTTTGGCAACGTTACGAGGTGCAGCCCCATCGGGTAGAGAAATTCAAACTCTCCCAGGACCCGCAGTTCGAAGAGAAGGTGCGGGACATCGTGGGCTTGTATCTGCATCCGCCCGACCGGGCTTTGGTGCTGTGCGTGGATGAGAAGAGCCAAATCCAAGCCCTGGACCGAACGGCTCCGATTCTGCCGTTACGGCCCGGCTTGCCACAGCGACAAACGCACGATTATAAGCGCCACGGAACCACCACCTTGTTCGCTGCTTTCAACATCCTGAACGGGAAAGTGATTAGCAGTTGTCTGCCTCGGCATCGCGCCAAGGAGTTCGTCAGGTTTCTCAACCAAGTGGAAAGAGAGGTGCCGCTGGATCAAGAAGTTCACCTCATCATGGACAACTACTCCAGCCATAAAAGCGCGGCCGTCCAGCGCTGGTTGCAACCCAAAAAGCGGCGCCGCTTCCACTTTCACTTCACGCCCACCAGCAGTTCCTGGCTCAACCAAGTCGAACGTCTCTTCGGGCTCCTCACCGACCGCATGATCCGCCGAGGAACCTTCCATTGTGTGGCAGAACTGGAGCGAGCGATCTATCAGTGGCTGGCCATCTGGAACCACGACCCCCAACCGTTTGTTTGGAAAGCCACTGCGGATGTCATTCTCGACAAGGTGCGCCGCTGCAAAGAAGCTATTGTAAAGAGTTAGCCCGGACAGGAGACTAGGACACCTTTTCGTCAGTACCGACGCGCACCCTAAGGTCTGCCGCGGTTCGCGCTCAGCTCATTTGCTGATCGGCAGATCGAAAGGGTACTCCAGTCGGTCCTGTTGTTGGGCGAAGACGATGTCGAGGGAATGGGGTTTTCCGTAGACGGTCAGCTGGCATTCCCATTTGTCCGCTTCGTCTTTGGCCGGGTTGAGATTGGGGGCCATCACGCGCAGACGTTTACCTTCAGCATCCCTCGGTACAAACTGAACGAGGCGGTCCCTTGCCCCCGTCAAATCTATGTGCATCGAAGACCCGGATATCTCGACCAGCTGGGCCTCCAGTCCACTGGGATGGTTTGTGCTCATCCCTAGTTCAGTAACGTCGAGGGTGACCCGCGCGAGGCGTTTCGGCAAGCGAGCAATGAGCTTCCCTCGCATACCGCTAAGCTCGTCAGGACTGAGTCCATCCGGAGATTCGCCGGAAAGAGCGTGGTCCGCCCGCAGATGATTCCGCCCGGAGGATCCTGCCAGCGTCGCATACTCGCTCATGTCAACGGGAAAGCTTCGCATCCCGTCTTCAGTTTCAACGTAAACGGATTCGACCACGATCTCGAGTGCAGACGGGTTGTCTTCCAGCACTTCGGACTGGGGAGCGAGCACGCGTAGACGATTGTAAAGTTGGCTTCCCCAGAGACGTCTGAACTGAAGGGTGCAGACTACAAACGGGCCCGCCTTTGCCTCCGGTTTGTTTTCTTCGCAGGGAGCGTCGTACGTGGACGACGCAAATTTGGCGGCGAACTGCGCGCGGTCCATGGGCGGCACAGCCGGGGATTCGGAAAGGATCGTGTGGCTAGCAGCCATGTCGAGTGACTGGAGTGTAAACGGGTAGTCTCGCTCGGCTTCTTCCACGGCGATGATGATTTCCGCCGCTTTGGGTTGGCCTTTGAATCTCTTCGTCACTGACTTTCCACGGCCCAGCAAGCGGGGTGACGCGGAGCTGCCCGCCGATTGCAAGTACTCCCCCTTGCCGTTAAGAGCGCGAACGGCGAGCACACGATCGGCTTGCCCGCTAAGTTCGTACTTCACGTCACCCGCCCCGCCTGGGACCAATTTCAGTCGCACATCATCCAATTCAACGACCTTGCCTTCAAACGGGGCTTCGACGCGCCTGACTCCGGTTCGCGTCGGCAGGCGAAGCCGGACGTGGCCTTCCAGACTCTGAACATCTTTGAGGCGAGCGCCTTCCTTCAAACGAACGGTCTTCTTGCCGTGAACTTCGGGCACTTGAAACCATTTGCCGTCGACATATCTCATGCCGTCGCGGGGCGCCAGCTCGGCACCTAAATGATTGCGGTCTTTCCCGCAGGTTTCTTCCCGCATCAGGTTCGCGCCTTCCGCTCCTTGAATTTGTGTAACAACGAGTTGGGCTCGCGGCTGTCCCTTAACGTCGTGCATGCTGTCGATGCCCATGTTCTGGATCTCGCCGCTCGAAGCTTCGATCTCGATTTCCCGGACGCTCGCGTCCGTTTTCCACAAACGCACCGCCCGAATCGAGACGGAGAAGGGGCCCGAAAACTCGCTTTGCTCGCGGGCGAAGCTCTTCGTTTGGTCAAAATCTGCAAGGTCGTGATGAGATAGGCTGGGAACGAACTTCGTGACCTTTTCCGGCTGCAGGATCTTCTCTTCTTCTTGCGCCTGATGCGGTTGGGTCGTTTTCAGACCGCCACTGGAAAATGCTAAGCGGATCGCCTCGGAAACGACTTCTCGCAAGTCCTCCGCGAAGTCGCGCCCTAGCGAGAGGCTCGCCAAGAGGCGGTTGCCGTCGGCTTGGACGGTCAAATGCCCGACAAGTCGCGCTAGTGTGGGGAGATCTTCGGCAAAGTCTTGCTCAAACTTGCCCTCCCAATCTCGGTACGCCTTCTCCGTGACGCTAGGCCATTCGGGCGTGCTCGCGTGCATCTCGCTGGTGAGGTTGACACTTGGGGGCAACACGGCGGCCCCCGCAGCCAGATAGAAGCTTTCGACCTGGCCCAGCGCTTCTTGAATTTTCTTGGCACCCGCTTTGGCGAACGGGTTTTCGATGTTGTCGCTTGCTTCCGGCGGGACGCTGAGCAACGTCAGACTTGCGATTCTATCCTGTCGAAAGGACCTCCACGTGCCAAGATCTTGTGCGGGGGGCACCGGTCGACTTAACCGCGTGACAACCTGCTCGACCACGGACGGCGTACCGAAGACGATGCGATTCTCCGTGAGGTGCAGAGCCACAGGGCCCTTGATTTCACAGGTATCTGAGTCTTCCCACGTGACCAAATAGCCGGGCTCGCCGCTCAGGGTGGTCGGTTCCGAAGAGTACTGCTGCTGGAGAATCTGAGTGATAGGGTCTACCGGGAAATCACCCAACATGACAGCCGCGGCGCCCACACCTTCGTTAGTAAGATGTACTGCCGCTATGATGTGATCCAGCGCCTCGTGTGGGTCGAACCCCTTGCTTCGGAGTGCGTTCCATCCTGAATCGTCTTCGAATGCCGGCGTAAGGAGTGCTCCCAGATCGGGCGGGCCAAGCATCGCTTCCTGGAGGCTGGCTGCATATTCGACGTTAACGTGCGCCAGTCCAAACATCCCTGGCAGGGCGAGAGCGTCTTCCGCTACCGAGACCGTCGGTGGCACTGGGGGCGGATCGAACTGTTGGGCAAACAGCCAAATGCCCAGGCCGCCTGCAACAACTATCACAGGGACCACTAGCAGGAGTTTTTTCATCGCTATTTTTGATATTACGCGCAAGTCAGCCGTCCCGTCTGTCGGGTAAATGGGTTAGTGAGGCGAGAGTTTGATCTTGCCAGGCCGAGCAGAAGGTGGTGGTTCAGACCAGCGGGATTGTAGGACCCTAGAGTTTCTTCATTCTCTCTCAGGACCGGCAGGATTGCCGGTCGAACTCGAAACGAGGACCGCCAAGAGTGGCGGTCACTACTGATTGACCTTCACTAGAGCTTCATCGCCACATCGACAAAAGTGCGAACCGGAAAACCAGTGGGACCTTTCGGCAGGTAAGGTTTAGATTCTTCCAGCCAGGCTGTGCCGGCGATATCGAGGTGTACCCAGGGGGTGGGATCGGCGAACTGCTTGAGGAACATCGCGGCTGTAACGGCGCCGCCCCAGCGGGGCCCGATGTTCGGGAGGTCGGCGATCACGCTTTTCAGTTTCTCCTTGTATTCCTCATCTAGCGGCATCGGCCATATCTTTTCGCCGGCGACCTCGGCCGAAGCCAGGACTTTGTCCCGCCAGGAATCATCGTTCGCAAAGGCACCGGCCCTAACGTCTCCTAGCGCAACGACGATTGCGCCCGTGAGGGTTGCCGCGTCGATGAGATGGGTACAGCCTTGTTGCTGCGCGTAGGTGAGAGCGTCGGCCAGGATGAGGCGTCCTTCCGCGTCGGTATTGAGCACCTCGACGGTCTTGCCTGACATGGTGGTGACCACGTCCCCGGGACGCTGGGCTTGGGATCCCGGCATGTTTTCGACGGAAGGAATCAGGGCTGTGACGGGGATGGGGGGCTTGCGGTAGGCGATGGCCTGCATGGCGCCAAGCATGGCGGCGCCTCCCGCCATGTCGTACTTCATCTGGTCCATATCGGGGGACGGCTTTAATGAAATGCCCCCTGTGTCAAACGTGACGGCCTTGCCGACGAGTCCTAGGTGAGAATCGCCAGAGGGCGGCGGTTCTTCAGGTCGGTACCGAACCACGATAAGCACGGGCGGCTGTGCGCTGCCCTGGGCCACCCCAAGCAGCGCGCCCATCTTAAGCTCCGTCAGCCGCTTCGTGTCTAAGACTTCCACTTCCAGGCCAGCGGCGTCAGCCATCTGAACGGCTTTTCTCGCCAGGACGGTTGGAGGCAAATGGTTGCCTGGTTCATTGGCGAGGAATCTGGCGAAGTTCTGCGCGTCCGCGATGGCCAATCCGAGGTCAAGATGATCTTGGTGCTCAGATGGGGCCAAAACAATAAGCTCGTCGACGCGCTTTCGGTCGTCGGTGTCTTCCGTTTTGTAAGCGTCGGGCTCGTAGTCGCCAAGGAGGGCACCCTCGACGAGCATTTGGACCTGGTCCGCATCCGCAAAGTCCCCGGCGGGAGCCATCGCCAACCGGCGTACGCCTTTAGGCTTGAGGAATCTCAGCGCGGTTCCGGCAGCTTGGCGCAGTTTCGGTGGTGTGAACTCGGCCGGCTTGCCGCCTCCGACCAGTAGCAAACGCGAGGCCTTGAATCCGGCCGGGCGATGGATCAGAACGGTGTCAAGAGCTTTCCCGGTGAACTCTTTCGATTCATAGAGTTCGGTGATCAGGCCGCCGGTCAGTGAGTCATAGTCCCCCCTGGGGGGAGTATCGTCGGATGCCTCAAAGAGGACGACGGCGATAGCGTCGGCCTCGACGCTTTCGATTGAGGTGTGGAGCAGGTGTGTCTTCATAGGGAATAGACATTGTAAGCTGTCGAGCCGGGGGAAAACATCACATAGCTCCCCAGGGCAGAGGCAACGCGCATCACGGCTGACAGTTGTTCACCTAGAAGCGTGGATTGCAACGGCCGTCGGATCTCAGCGAGTGGGTTTCGTAAGCAAATACCTTAGATGGAGTATCTCAGCAAAGCCGATCCCGTGTTAGCATGGATTTACCCCATTCTCGATCGACAAAGGGGAGAATGCCTTGGAAGCCCGCAAGCGCAGCATTGCGAAAGCTGCCAGTTACCGGTTTTTCGGATCCCTGATCACCGCTGGGATCGCCTTTCTACTGACCGATCAGTGGGACATTGCCCTTGGGGTTGGCGCTTTGGACGGCGTCGCCAAGATGGCCGCCTATTTCCTGCACGAACGTGTCTGGGCCCGCATTCCCTGGGGCATGCCGAAGCGGCCCGATTACGAGATTTGAGGGGGATCTCTCGACCATTTTTGAATTGTGCCCCTCCGGTTACTGGAGGTCGGCCGCTGCGGAGCCGGAGGCCCACGCCACAACGGGCCTGCTGGCGCGGCAGCCGGTCACCTTTCGTAACCGTTTGCGAAATGATGCGCCTAATCCGAAACCGTAAACAGCCCCCGGGGTGAGCCGTGGATGCCGAGGAACCGGATGTTCCGAACGCCCCATGGGGTCGCCGGAAAGCATTCCCCTTCAGGCGAGAGTGTCGTTGGCGCCGTGAAATTCGCCTCGGATCGGCAAGCCCATCCTCAAGCGGCGGATTCCCGATGCTTCGACAGTGAGAGTGGAGTTCCCCCCGGTTGATTGGGGCAAAAGCACCAATCCCTCGCCTTTCATCCACGACTCACCCTGGGGGCCGCACGTAGTGGACCGCAGTTCGCTGTCTTCCGGTTAGTCGCATCTTGCGGGTAAACCGCTCTATCGTGGCTTCGTGCGTCCCGAGAACTTTCGTAGCACTACATTATCTCCGGTGCCGGGATGCCCATCGTATCGAGGACCCGGCCCAACTCCTCGAGAAAAAACTTCGTCATCCACAACAGGAAAACCTTACGTTCTCGGTTCGTCTCGCTAAGGATGTGGTGTTGGTGGTAGAAGTTGTTAAATGCCTGGGCGACGTTGAAGGCGTAGCGCGCCAGTTGTGCCGGCTCTCCGGCAGCGACAGCCTTGTCAATGACCCACTCTCGCCGGGATGCACCGAGCAGCATGTGCCAAAACGCCGTGGTTTCGAGCTGGCGATCGAGCGTCTCGCGAGAGAGCTCAGCAGCGAAGTCGGGCATCGACTCGCCTTGCTGTTCCAGTTTGCGAAGGATGTTGCGTGCACGAACAGCCGCGTATTGAATGTAGGGGCCGGTCTCGCCTTCGAAACTGAGCGCTTCTTGGAAGTCGAAGGCGATAACCGTGGTGCGCGTGAACCTCAGCATGAAGTAGCGCAGAGCCCCGACGGCAATCTCGGTGGCAATCTTGTGTTGCACGGACTCGCTGGCGTCGGCGTGGCGGCTTGCAACCTCTTCCAGTGCTTTGCCGACCAGTCGATCGATCAGGTCATCCGCTTTCACTCCGAGACCCCGGCGTCCCGAAACCTCGACGTAGGGTCGGCGGCGATCTTCCTCCGAGAGTTCGATCCCTAACTCCGCGCAACAGCGCGGTGACAAGGCGACCATCTCGTAGAAAAAATGGATGGAGTTCTCGGCCTGTTCCGTAAAGCCGAGCGCGACCAGCCCAGCGCGCACGACGTCTTGCAGGTAAGACTGACGAACGTCGATAACGTTAAACACTTTGGAGGCTTTGCCGAACGCCGGGGCGAGGCCACCGTCGGGTTTGGCGCTCGAAATCCATAGAGGTTTGGCCGTGGAATGGTTACGGAACAGGCGGTAGTGGAAATCGTTAGAAAGCAGGCCGAACTTCCACAACTGGTAAGCAATGTCCTTGCCGACGTAGGTAACCGTTCCGTTCGATCGAACGATGATCTTGGCATCGTCAGCGGCCGCGTCCTCCGCTTGGTCGTTCTGCTCAGACTGCTCTCCCTTTTGAAACAGCTTCGCCGGCATGACCCAGCAACCTTTGTTCTTGCCGTCCGACTCCAAGTAGATTGCTTGGCGCTTTTTGAGCAACTCGAATGCCGTCGCCCAAAACTTGAGCTCGAGAATCTCACTTTCGCGCGGCAGCAGGTCGTAACTGACGTCAAGTCGCTGCATCGTAGCGAGGTGTAAACGCACGATCGCATCGGAGACGAGGCTGGCGATTTCGGCCAACTGTCCTTCCCCAGCCTCGATGGCGTGTAGCGCGCCCGAACGTCGAGGTTGCGAAGACGGGTCGGCCTCATAGAGCTTCGAGACGCGGGCGTAAAGATCCCAGCAGTAGTAGTCGAATCGCACGGCGGGATCGTCGATCATTGCTTGAACGTCCGCGGGTGATTTCTTTTCCAAAAAGTGGAACCCGACCGCGACGTCGGCGACCTGAACCCCCGTGTTGTCGATGATGTTCTGTACCTCAACTTCGCTGCCGAGCGCTCGCAGCATGCGCACCAAAGTGTCCCCCAGCACGGCGTTCCGTAAGTGGCCGATGTGCGCCGCCTTGTTGGGATTGATGTTGGTGTGTTCGACGATGATCTTCCCGTCCGCCGGCGAAAGAGCAGAGAAGGCCCCACGGAGTAGTTCATCCGCGTAGGCCCCGCGGTCGAAACGAACATTCAGGTAGCCTGCCCCGGCGGCTTCTAGCGTCGCGACGCCGGGGATGGAACCCAACTCCGAGATGATCTCCTCCACGATTTTGCGCGGGGGACGCTTGAGCGTTTTGGCTAGCGCAAAACCGATCGGCAGCGCGAGCTCGCCGAGCTCGGGCTGAGGGGGTTGTTCGACGACGACCGGGATGTCGAAGACCCCGTAGTGCTCGTGGATGTGGGCGCTCACCGCAGCGCGCACTTGTTGTTCTAGAGCGAGGAACACGTTGGTTTTCCCAGTCTTCTCTAGGTTACCGGGAAACGGGTGGGTTGCGTGGTTGGCCCCGTAGCGCGTCTTGAAGAACGCTGGCGAGTTTGAGTTCTGGCCGATCGATGCTGGGGTTCACTTGCGATGTTATCCTCGCAGTAAGTAGGTCGACGGGGCCCCACCGAGACGCTGGGCGATTCGACCGGTAAGCTCGAGCATCTGCCGGACATCGGATAGGCGCAGCGGAGCAGCACAGCTCTAGCCTTCTGGTCGTCGATCGCCAAGTCACGGCTTGGAGTTAATTTATATGTTAACCTGGAGAGTGTGAATGCCCAGGCCAGTTGCGTACCGAGGACCCCACCGTACCATCCTATACGCTGGAATTTCCGTTTTGGCCATCCCGCGATGGTCAGGATACTCCGATCCGCGGCTCGGGTGCAAGGTCTTCGTCTTCCTCTCACGATCGATGCTCCGTTCGCTCCCGTTTGGGTCGCTGAATGCCGCTCGATCGCCGCGTTCCAGCTCGCTGGAGGGCTTTTCGCCGACACGGCTCCGAGTAGTTCCCTCTTCAGCAACCCAGCGTCTCTTCTCCGTCGCAGCCGTCGCCCGTTACCCGCCTGGCACAGGCAGCGCCCAGATCCGCCCCAGCATCTCAGCGAACAGCTTGCGGTTGAGATGCCCCTCGGCCAACAGCAGCCAGTAATAGCGGGCATGCTTGACCAGCCGCCCTCCGGTTTTCATCAACCGATGCTGCAAGCTCGTCAGCGACCAGTTCTTGATCCTCTGCGCCAGCCCCAGCCGCCGCCACAGGTTCCCCAGGTTGTAGGCCAACACGCTCAACTGCAAACGCACCTCGTTTGCCCGGAAACGATGACAGGACAGCCGTGTCCAGTGGGTTGCCTGCTTGCCTTCCTTGATCCATTGCTCGGCCGTGCCGCGCTTGTTGTAGAAGCGCACCAGCGACCGACTGGGCAAGCTCATGCTCGTGACGATGAACCCGACGCGAGGAAACAACTCGCCTTGGTGGTGCTCAACCTTGGCCACAACCCGCCGAGGCTTCGACCAACTCGCGGCCTGATAGCGGAAGCTCTTGTAGCGCACTAGTGGCTTCAGGCTCGGCCTGCCCGGCGGACGGAACAGAATCTCTTCGATCTCCAACTCCAGGTTCTTGTTTGCTGGGATGCGAATGACGTAGTCCACTCCGCGATCCTCCAACGCCTCGTAGATCTCCGGCTTGGCGAAGGCGGCGTCGGCGCGGAACGTCACTTGCTTGCCTTCTCCCTGTTGGCGCTCGATCTCGGGCAGCAGCAGTTCGTCCCAGTCCTCGGCGCTGGACACGTTACCCGCTCGCAGCTTCGCCGCCAGACAATCACCGTGCTGGTTGAACAGCAACAGCGGGTGGTAGCAGGTGGACTCGAAATGGCCGTTGTAAGCGCTGCCTTCCTGCTGACCGTGGACCGGGCTTTCCGTGGAGTCCATATCGAGCACGACACGCTCGGACTCGTCCTGCGCTTGGGCTTGAGCGACCAACTCGCGGTTCACCGCCATCAGCCCAAGCAGGTTCTCTTCACTGGCCAGCAGCTCTGCCTCAAAGCTTTGTAGACGCGACGTAAGCGCCCCGCCGCGATCCCAGTTCTTCTTCGAGCCGATCAGACGAAAAGTCGGGTCAGCCGAGACACGGGCAGCATCGTTGAGATCCTCGTAGCCGGCGAGGCGGCTGTAGACCGATTGCCGCACCAGGTCGGCCAGTGGGAACTTCTTGTTTGTGCCTTGCCGCGAATCCGTCAGATGCTCGTCGATCAGCTTGCCCAGTCCGAGCCGCTCGTCCAGTTCCCGAATGAGAATCAGGCCACCATCCGAGGTGACGCGCGATCCTTGGAAATCGACTTTGAGAAATCCGTTGAAGGTGAGCTGAAACGGCTTGTTTTCTTTTTCACCCATTGGGTGTTGGCCTCCGTGCGTCCTGACAGGGCTTGAACCCCTATAAATAAAGACGCTGAAGGCCGCTGCAAGGTCGGGATGCCGAAATCAAATTGGAAATGCGGGATACGCAGTCTGTGCCAACCAGACTTCGCCCGGCCTGGAATTCTACAACCAGAGGGATCCTAGGGTTCAGGCTCAACTTAATGCCCTGTTCAAAAGGCTGGGCGACTTCGGGATCATCCGCAATAAGGAGAAATTCAAGAAGATCGAGAACACTGAATTCTTGGAGTTTAAGGTGTTTAACGTTCGCATGCCCTGTTTCACGCTTCCCGATGGGCTCGTTGTGATTACCCACGGTTTCGTAAAGAAGCGGGACAAGCTCTCCCCGGCCGAGATTCAGCGCGCTGCCCGTATCAAGGCCGAGGACGAAGGAGTTTTCACTAGAGAAAGAGAGCAAGCAGCCAACCGTAGGAAGTGAGACAGTCGCATGAAAGCGCAGAAAACGAAGTTTGAGGAGTTTGTTACAGATTTCGAGAATCGCCGCCTGTTTGAGCAGGAAGCGCTGGCTCTGGAGGCTACCGAGCTGATTATCGAGCTAATGGAGAAACAAGGCGTCAACAAGACAGAGCTCGCAGGGAGAGTCGGCAAGAGCAAGGCGTTCGTCACACAAATCCTTGGTGGGTCGCGGAACATGACGCTACACACGCTTGCCGATGTTGCTTTTGCATTGGGCTGCAGAATCAAGCTCAGCGGTGTGACAGAGCGGCAATCCCAGGAGCAGACGACGAACACGGCTGGCAGACACGCAAAAAGAAAGATAGCCTAGCAAGGCGAATCAAGAATGAAACTTGATGACAAGGTTGCCGTTGTTACAGGCGGTGGACAGGGTTTAGGACGTGGCATCGCGCTGGAATTAGCCGGTCAAGGTGCGGACGTGGTCATCGCGGAAATTGACGAGGGGCGCGGGCAGGAAGTGGCGAGGGAGATTCAAGAGCGCGGTGGCAAAGCCATTGCGATTGTGACCGATGTGACCGCGGAGTCTTCTGTCGAGAAAATGGTGCAGGGGGTGCTGGACGCCAAGGGACGGATTGACATCCTGGTCAACAACGCCGGTGCCCGGCCGAACGTCGCGGCGGTGGTCGACCTTCCGCTTGACGAATGGCACCGCGTGCTGCTCTGCTGTCGAGCTGTAGGGCGGGTGATGATGCGGCAGGAGTCGGGAAAGATCGTCAATATCTCGTCGATCAACGGGATCAACCCGGCCGCGCTGAGCGGGGCGTACAACGTCGCCAAGGCCGGGGTGATCAGCCTGAGCCGCACGCTGGCGATGGAGTTAGCGCCGTACGGCGTCAACGTGAACGCGATCTGTCCCGGCCCCTTGCACACTGACTTCCATAGCCACTTGATGCCTCAGCGAGCCCAAACGCTGGGTATCAGCACCGAACAGATGATGGAGCGCATCCGAGGTGCGATCCCGCTGGGACGCTGGGGCGAGCCGGAAGATGTTGCCAAAAACCGTGGCCTTTCTGGTCAGCGACGATAGCTCTTGGGTGACCGGAGAAACGACCTCTGTCTCCGGGGGGTTGGCGGGAGTCTCGGCAGCTCCGCCGCGGCAAAAGACCGGTGGGGACGGATGAAATCGGACACGGGAGCTGTGAAATCACTTAAGCATCCGGCTCGCGTAGGTGGGTGCAATGAGTTGCGCCCCGGCGTCGACACGAGTGTCGACGCGGCAGACGTAGGCGTCTGCGCCACAACATCAGGCACCGAGGCACAACGTTGCGGCTCCGAGCGTACTGCAACAAGCGCCCTCGTGGCGCGGGTCCCCAGACCTGCCGTGTCGGTACTCTTACCGACACCTGTTTCCGAACTGCCCGAACCCGAGCACCCAGGTCGGGCTGCACGCGTCGCTCACCAGCCTCGCCCCCATCCTCATTTTTCCCTCCTGCACGACCTTTGCCACGGGCTGCGAGGAGGGAACGCGCTTTGAAGCCGGTCGTATTTATCACGGAACCGATCGCTGCGAGCGGCATTGATTTATTGAAGGACCAATGTCAAATCGTCGCCCCCTGGCGGGACGGCGACAGCGTGAGTGACGACGCCCTGAGGTCGCTATTCTACGAAGCGGATGCGGCGATTACCCGGCTGTTCAGGGTCAGCGGCGACGACATCGAACGTTGCCGGAACCTGAAAGTGATCGCACGGCACGGTGTGGGCGTGGATATGGTGGATTGCGAGGCAGCAACGGCCCGCGGCATCCCGGTTCTTTTTACGCCTGGCGCCAACAGCCGATCGGTCGCGGAGCACACCATCGCCCTGATCATGGCGCTGGCGAGACAGATTGGCCCAGCGTGGCAGGCCGTGCTGGACGGCAAATTCGACCAACGCACAAGCTTTGAAGGGATCGAGCTGGCCGGCAAGACGCTGGGGCTAGTCGGGTTGGGTCAGGTCGGCAGGCGGGTGGCGGAGATCGCGGCTCAAGGACTGAGGATGGACGTATGTGGCTACGACCCGTTCGTAGACAAAGATCGCTATGAGGGTTGCGGGTCGATCGAGGATTCGCTCGAGGCAGTTCTTCGCCGGGCCGATTTTCTTTCTCTGCATGTTCCTTTGAGCCCACAGACCAAGCACATGCTTACGGAGAAACATCTGCGGCAGCTCAAATCCGGCTGCCACATCGTCAACACTTCACGCGGCGGCGTCGTCGACGAAGCAGCGCTAGTTCGCGCGCTCGAAAGCGGCGAAGTCGCCGGCGCCGCTCTTGATGTCTTTGAGACCGAGCCGCTCCCCGCCGGTCACCCCTTGTGCAGCGCTCCGAACACCTTGCTGACGCCACACATTGCGGGGGCCACTCTAGAAGCACTGGACAACATGGCGCGCGACGCGGCCCAAGGCGTCCTTGACGTGCTGAATGGCCGGCGACCGCGGCATGCCGTCAACCCTGAAGTCCTCCGATAAGAGGGTGTATCTCACAGGCGTGAGGCCCGGTCTCGTTCCGACATGTGCGGTGGACAAGCGCGTATACTGGATCTAATAGTCAGTGGTGAAGTAGGTTCGCCCAAAAAATGGGTAAAGTCACCGATTTTCGTCGTCTACCCGACACTGGAAACGAGGCAGTTGCGGAAGCGAAAATCGGATGACAGTCCCCATTTTTCGCCCGAACCTACTTCTACCTCGGGCTGCTTAGTCAGGGTTGCGTAGGCCTTATGGACCCGGTCATCGAAATGCGACGCTTGCTATGCGCCGGTACCGGCGCACTTCTGTTCGGTTGCCTTGGATTGTATTCTCTCCATGCTGCCGAGGACCCGCCCAAGCCTCCTCTGCCTGAAATTGTCGATTTTGCTCAGGATGTCGATTCCATTTTTCGCAGCCGCTGCTATGCCTGCCACGGACCTTCGGAGCAGACCAACGGTCTCCGTCTCGACGAGAAGGAAGCTGCTTTGCGGGGCGGATACTCGGGGCGCGTCATTGTGCCGGGGAGCAGCGCTGAAAGCAAGCTGGTCCAGCGCGTGGCCAGTTCCAAGGAAGACTTCCGGATGCCGCCCATCGGGCCGCGGTTAACAGCCAGGGAAATCGCAACCTTAGCAAGCTGGATCGATCAAGGAGCAAAGTGGCCCTTAGACCCCCCCGCGGTCACTCAGGAGGCCGCTCCCTCGCGGCAAGAGCGGCATTGGTCTTTCCAACCGGTGCGGCGTCCCACGGTACCGCCGGTTCAGAAGCAGTCTTGGGTTCGCAATCCGATTGATGCATTCGTTTTGGCGAAGTTGGAATCGAAGGGTATTTCGCCGGCTCCTGAAGCCGATCGAGAGACTTTGATTCGCCGACTGAGTCTCGATCTGCTTGGGCTTCCGCCGACGCCGACCGAGGTGGACGCTTTTCTGTCCGATACGCGTCCCGATGGCTACGAGCGGCTGGTTCGTCGCCTGCTGGAATCGCCCCACTACGGTGAGCGATGGGGGCGGCACTGGCTGGACCTTGCCCGGTACGCTGATTCCAATGGCTACAACCACGACGGTCCGCGGGAGATTTGGATGTACCGCGACTGGGTCATCGACGCCTTGAATCGCGACCTCCCGTTTGATCAGTTTGTCATCGAACAGATCGCAGGCGACTTGCTGCCCTCAGCGACGAAGCAGCAGATCGTGGCGACCGGCTTTCACCGTAATACGCTGATCAACCTGGAAGGGGGCATCGATTTCGAGCAGTATCGCGTGGAAGCGGTGGTGGATCGGGTCGAGACTACCGGCGCGGTTTTTTTGGGGCTGACGCTGGGCTGCGCGCGGTGCCACGACCACAAGTACGACCCGGTTTCCCAGCAAGAGTTTTATCGGTTCTACGCATTCTTCAATAACATCGACGAGTTGGGCGCCGAGTATCAGTTGGGCGTTGGTGGGAAGGTAGGCCGGGCAAGGGCCCACGAACCGATTCTCGAGTTCGGAACTGCCGAGCAACTCGCCCGGCGCGAAGCCATCCGCGCACAGATCGCCATCCTTGAAAAGGAGCTGGAAGAGTACGAGAAACCGATACTCGCCAAGGCAGCCGAGTGCTGGGAGACGCTGACCGACGAAGAGCAGTCAAAACTCGAGCCCAAGATTCTGGAGATTCTTGAGATCCCACCTGAAGAGCGAAGCCACTTCCAGAAAGAGGCGGTAAAGGACGCTTTCAGGGAGATGGATCCGGGCTATACGGAGCGGCAAGCCGGGATCGAGGCGCTGCGCGAGGTCGAGCCAAAGGTTCCGAGCACATTGGTGATGCGGGAGCTACCCAAACCGCGACAAGCCTACGTTCATCTCGGAGGCGATTTCCTTCGGAAAGGGATTGACGTGCAGCCGGGCGTGCTGGCGATCCTACCGCCCTTGGCAAACGGCGAAAGCGCGAAGCGGCTGGACTTGGCCCGCTGGCTGGTCGATGCGGAGAACCCGCTGACTCCACGGGTAACCGTCAATCGCATTTGGCAACGGTATTTCGGCAGTGGACTGGTCGAAACTGAGAACGACTTCGGCACGCAGGGATCGCCTCGCTCTCATCCCGATTTGCTGGATTGGCTGGCTTCTGAGTTCATCGCTCAGGGCTGGAGCCTGAAGGCGATGCACAGTCTGATCCTTGACTCGGCCACTTATCGTCAGTCGTCGGCGTATCGGCCCGAGCTTGCCGAGATGGACCCGACCAACCGGCTTCTCGGACGGCAAGCGCGGTTGCGTCTCGAAGCGGAGATCGTGAGGGACGCAGCCCTGGCTGCGAGTGGGCTTTTCGCGCCAAAGATCGGGGGGCCGAGTGTTTTTCCGCCCCAGCCGGACGGGGTCGGCCGGTTGACGCAGGTCGATCGCGATTGGGTTGCCGAGAGCGGCGACGATCGCTTTCGTCGCGGTATGTATACCTATTTTTGGCGTGCCAGCCCCCATCCCGGGCTGATGGTTTTTGACGCTTCGGATTCAACCAAGACCTGCACGCGCCGTAACCGGTCGAATACACCACTACAAGCACTAACACTGCTGAACGATGATGCGTTCCACGAATTCGCGCAGGCCCTGGCGACACGCGTGCTCAGAGACGCACCTGACAACAATTCGGAGCGGGTGAGTTATGCTTTCCGGGTCTGTCTCGGGCGACAGCCGAGACCGACCGAGCAAGCCAGGCTGGAGCAGTTCCTTGCAGCCCAACTTGACGACTTCTTGACTCACCCGGAGAAGGCCCGCAAGGTCGTCGCAGAAGATGTGCCGGAAGATGCTGACATGCCTCAACTGGCGGCTTGGCTGGCCGTGTCGCGAGTACTGTTGAATTTGGATGAGTTCGTCACCAAGGAGTGAAGGTATGGTCGGGGAACTGGAGCAAGGTAACGTTCCCCCGGCAAGCTATGAAAGAATCTTGTGTGCGGTCCGCCGCCCTAAAGGAGCAGGCCATGGACGTGAACCAAAGACTCCTGTTAGCTAGTACACGCCGCCATTTCTTCAGCCAGTGCGCCATGGGGCTCGGGCAGATGGCGTTGGCGTCGCTGCTCACCGGCGGGCGAGTGTTCGGTGCCGACACGGCAGAATTCGCGAATCCATTGGCGCCTCGCAAAGCCCATTTTCCCCCGAAGGTCAAGAGTGTCATCTATTTGTTCATGGCCGGTGGACCCAGCCAGTTGGACCTGTTCGAATACAAGCCGAGGCTGCAGCAGCTCGACGGTCAGCCGACACCTGCGTCGTTTCTCGAGGGTAAGAGATTCGCGTTCATGGACACGTTCTCGGAGGACGTTCCCCAACTTTTGGCAACGCAACGCAAGTTTACTCGATACGGCCAGAGTGGGACGTACGTGTCCGAACTTCTACCCCACGTCGCTACGGTGGTCGACGACCTGGCATTCGTTTCGACGGTGAGTACGGATAATTTCAACCATGTGCCGGCGAAGATTTTCGTAAACACGGGTTCGACACGGTTCGGTCGGCCGAGTATGGGGTCGTGGGTGACCTATGGATTGGGCAGCGAGTCCCAAGATCTACCGGGGTTTGTGGTGCTGCAATCGGGACCGCGTGGGCCACGGGGCGGGGCGCTTAATTGGGGCAGTGCTTTTCTGCCCACTACCCACCAGGGGATTCCGTTCCGAAGTGGCGGAGATCCGATCCTTAATCTTTCGAGTCCTAAGGGGTTCAGTCACGAACGGCAAGGTGAGACGATTCGGGCTATCCGTGATCTCAACCTGACCCACCTGGCCGAAGTCGGAGACCCTGAAATCTCCACCCGTATCTCTGCCTATGAGATGGCTTATCGCATGCAGACCAGCGGTCCGGAACTGATTGATCTCTCTACCGAGACCCAAAAAACGCTCGATCTATACGGCGCTGAGCCGGGGGCGGAATCGTTCGCCAACAACTGCCTGTTGGCCCGCCGGCTGGTCGAGCGGGGCGTTCGCTTCGTTCAGCTCTACCATACTGACTGGGACCACCATGGTGAGGGAGAACATAACCTCGGAAAGGGACTCGAGAAGCTTTGCCGTCAGACTGATCAGCCATGTGCGGCTTTGATACAGGATCTTAAACAGCGAGGACTGCTGGACGAGACGCTCGTGGTCTGGGGCGGCGAGTTTGGGCGTACGCCGATGGGAGAGAAGCGCGACACTGTCGGGCGCAACCATCATATCGACGCCTTCACGATGTGGTTTGCCGGAGGTGGGATCAAACCGGGCCAAACCATCGGCGCTACCGATGAGTTGGGATTCGGGGCGGTCGAAGACAAAATCCACATGCACGACATCCAGGCGACGGTCCTGCACCAACTAGGCCTTGACCACACCAAGCTCACCTTCAAGTTCAAAGGGCGTGACTTCCGCCTGACAGACGTAGGCGGGCAGGTAATTCACAAAATCTTGGTGTAGCGCGGGTGGGCTTCCCGACCGCATGCAAGCGAGTGTGGCCGCAGCACCCGCCGCCGGCGCTCGGCTAACCCGCACGACAGTTTCGCCCCGTCCGCGTGCGGGGCCCGCGGGCTAACGCCGGCAGCTCCGAGATGACCGGCCGATGCGGGATGAGCAGTCCCGCAGGGACGTAAGAAATACTAACCACACGACAGAGCAGGCAACAACCGGACAGAGCCGCGCCCGTCAGGGCGCGGGCCCGCGCACGCGAGAACCGGACATAGCGCGTGTCCCCGAGCTGACCCTTGCGGTTCTGGCTGCCGGCCGGCGATTCACGATCCCACCGAAGGCCGTTTTCCCACTAACATCTATTCATGGCTAAACACCGGACGGATGGACAGGTCCAACCGGGAATCAACTGGGGACCGTTTACGTTAAGGATTCCGTTCGTCCACGTACGAGTGGAGGCGCCGGAGCTGATTCAAGGGCTGCTCGTGGCCGGTGCGACGGGTCTCGCGGTCGTTCCTCTCTATGTCGAGCACTTCGGAATGAGTTTCGAGACGGCTGTGGCCATGTGCGCACTGCAAGTACCGCTGGTCTGCAGTGCCTTTATGGTTTTCGGGGACCCCTATGGTCCCGGTTGGTTGACACCGGCCCTGCCGTTGGTGCTTAGGGAAGCCCTTACCTATCCCTCGGCCGACGAGCGAACCGAATTCGTGAATGCGGTAGTGATTTTGGTGGGAGTCGTGTTCTTTCTTTTTGGTGTGTCGGGACTGGGAAGAGCGGTTCTGCGAGGCGTTCCCTGGGTGCTGAAGGCAGGCATCGTCTTGGGAGCCGGCATGAGTGCCATCTACGGCGAGTTTGTGCCCCGCTCGGGAGGGCGGGCTTCGCGCTTCGATGAATACACGGTTTGCATAGTGCTCGCCGTCGGTATCACGTTGCTTCTACTGTTTTCTACACCTCTCGAAAAGTGGAAGCAGCGCTTTCGCTGGCTCGGGTTCACGGCCTCGCTCGGTATCGCGCCCGGCTTCTTCGCGGCAATGGTCGTGGGGCCGTGGGTTGGGGAGGTGAACTATCGAAGTTTTCGAGAACTGTTTGTCTCCCCGGCGAGCGGTGAATGGGTGTTTAGCCCCAGCGAGGTTCTCTTCCTACCAAATTTCGCGGAGCTGTTCAGTCACTTCAGCATTCTGGGGCGGGGAGCCCCTGACAACTCGTATTTCGTAGGTGCGCTGCCTCTGGCCCTAGCGGCCTACGTGATTGGCTTTGGCGATATCATTACCGGCACGGCGATTCTCAAGGACGCCGGGCGCGACCGACCCGATGAGAGGATGCCGATTGACGAGCGGCGCACACACTTGTCGGTCGGCGTGCGCAACATCGCCCACGGGCTGCTTGGAGGACCTTTCTTCCCGCTCCAGGGCCCTCTTTGGACCGGCGCAACCGTCGTTGTCGCCGAACGCTACCGCCGCGGGCGAAAGGCTATGGATTCCATCTTCAGTGGGGTTTTCAGCTACTACTTGTTTGGCATTCCGTTAGCCTACTTCGTACAGCCGATGCTGCTTCT
The DNA here is from genome assembly GCA_965248205.1 of Bryobacterales bacterium. Classification (GTDB taxonomy): domain Bacteria; phylum Acidobacteriota; class Terriglobia; order Bryobacterales; family UBA6623. The sequence continues at coordinate 1,201,723 of CBDFIS010000006.1, read as the reverse complement.
CGTGCGGCCTGTTCTCGACGTGGCGCTGTCTTTGACCTTGATCCTGACGGGATTTGCGTGTGCCTACGTAGCGCTGTCGATGCCGCGCAATCGCGTAGAGCGAGGGTTGGTGATCTTGATTGGCATGGTGATCATGTACTTCTCAACGTTGGCCGGCTTGGTCGTGGGATTCATCGCGGCCGCGGCCTTGTTGGGACGAGAAGCCTGGCGGGAACCGGAACAGGGGGTGTGAAACAGTCAGCCGGGTTGTTTGCACTCGCACACACTCGCGACGAGCGAATCAGAGCCGTGCCCGTCAGGGCGCGGGCCGCTGACTAAATGCCCCGCCGCTCCGATACGCGCTTCGGATGCTCGGCGGCTCCTGCCAAGAACTTGACGCGGTAGTATTAGCGCTCAACCGAGAATTTGTGCACGGTGGTCGTGCGATAAGTTTCCCCGGGGTTGAGAACCGTAGACGGGAAATGATCTTGATTTGGACTGTCGGGGTAGTGTTGCGTCTCCAGGCAGAATCCGGCCCGATGTTGGTAGGCGACGCCTCCTTTGCCGGTGATCGAACCGTCCAGAAAGTTCCCGCTGTAGAACTGAACTCCGGGCTCGGTCGTGAAGACTTCCATGATGCGCCCGCTTGTAGGTTCGTGCACTCTTGCGGCAAGCCATGGTCCTTCCTCAGACTGATTCAGAACGAAGTTATGGTCGTAGCCGAACCCATACTGGAGCTGCTCATCCTGTTGGTCGATTCGCGCACCAATGGGGGTCGGCTGTCGGAAATCGAAGGGTGTGCCTTCTACAGGCCGGATCTCCCCGGTGGGCATTTGTGTCTTGCCTGTTGGGGTGAAATGGTCGGCGTTAAACATCAACACATGATCCAACATGGAGCTCTTGCCGGCGTCTTTTAGGTTGAAGTAGGAATGATTCGTTAGGTTGACGATCGTTGGTTTATCGGTAGTCGCCTCATAGTCGATTCGGAAATTGTTGTCGTCGGTAAGGGTGTAGGTGACCTTCGTGCTTAGAGTGCCCGGGTAGCCCTCTTCGCCGTCGGCGCTGACGTAAGTCAGAACGAGGCCTACCCCTGTATCGTCCGCGACCGGCTCAGCTTTCCAGACAACCTTGTCGAAGCCCTTCTCTCCTCCGTGCAGGTGGTTGGGAGGCAGGTTGGTCGCCAGCTGGTAGACCTTGTCGTTCAGAGTGAACCTCCCGGCCGTTATTCGATTGGCGTAGCGGCCCGTGATCGTGCCAAAGAACGGATTCTCGTTGATGTAGTCGGCTAGCGTGTCGTAACCGAGGACGACGTCGCCGAGCACGCCGTCGCGGTCGGGGACCTTGAGCGAGACGACGATTCCCCCATACGTGGTAACGCGAGCCTCAGCACCGCCGGCGTTTGTGAGCGTGAAGATGTGAGCGTCCTCGCCATCGGGCGTTGTGCCGAAATGTTCCATGGTGGGTAATTCCCTCGCGGATGCACTTTCACTGGACGCACGGTTCGTGGAATCGCTCCCTGTACACGCAAGCGTTAGAAGCAGCAAGCAAAGAAGCACGAGGAATGCTGGACTGTTCTTTCCACGGCGAAAGTTCCTGGCCGCGGACCTAGGGCCCTCGTCTGTCGTGTAGCTTGTCTCCGGGGCGCATTTCGATTCGTTTTCCAAAATATGCGGCAACGCCTTTCCCTCCCGCTGTACTGCTGTCAGTTACGCGAATAGCCGACGTCGGTCTGACCTCAGCTTCTACTTGTTCAGCCTCTACCGTTAGCGTGCAGCTGCGCGCAGCCTCTTTCGAGGACGATTTCGTTGAAAAGACAGCCTAACATAGGACGTCATTCTACTGGGGCAATCTGACGCATTGCTCGCCCTGCTGTCTCGAGATCCTTGAAAGCGAACGTCTTGACCGCTCAGCGCTATTCGATGTAGCCCAGCGTGCGGAGGGCTTTGAGGTGGCGCTCGTCAAGACGCATCGATTCGGCGTGGACCTCGGGAGCGGCGGTGAGGTGAAAGGAAAGCAGTTGATTGTGGAGCTGGTCCAGGTCGGCTCGTCGCTCGGCGCTGAGATCTATTTGCTCCTGCGGGTCTTGGGTCAGATCGTAGAGTCTGGCAGACTCGGGGCCTTCTGGGGGGACGATAAGCTTCAGGGTATCGGTACGCACGGAAGATTGGGCTTCTTCGAGGTCGCCAAACGCGAGAAGGGAGGGGAAGCCTGCCTCGCCGTTGATCAGGGGGCTGAGGTCTATTGGTGCGTAGGGTCCTGTCGTCATCCCGAACTCGGGGGGTAGCTTGACCTCGGCCAGTGATAGCAGCGTTGGCGCAAGGTCCAAGAGGCGGACTTGCTGCGGTACGATGCGCCCGGCGGGGATCTTTTCGAGGTAACGGATAACAAGCGGGACGAGAATAAGCTCGTCGTAGAGGGTGTGGCGATGCGTCTTGAAGCCGTGCTCGAAGAAGGCCTCGCCGTGATCGGCCGTAATGGCGATGATGGTGTTGTCTAATGCATCCAAATGACTGAGGTGTCTGAGTAGCAGGCCGAGGTGGTGGTCCGTGTAGCGGATTTCGCCGTCATAGAGAGCGATGAGGTGTTCGAGGTCGCGAGAGTCCATTTCGCGATGAATACCGGGCGAAGAGGTTACGTTTTCACCCGTGATTGGACCTTGATAGTCGGAGTCGTATAGCTTGTCGTACGGGCTTGGCGGGATGTAGTCGTAGTGCACGTCCCACATGTGGAGGAAGATGAAAAACGGTTTGCGACGGCCGGAGCGATCCCAATCGCCAAGCCAAGACTGGACGAGTTCTAGAAGGGTCGGTGAAGTGACAGAACTGGTTGCCTCGTTGAGTAGAGTTAGAGCTGCGTAGTCGTCATAGTGATCGAACCCCTGGTAAAAGCCGTATTCCGCACGGAGGTAGGGTCCCGACACAAAAGCGGCCGTCGAATAGCCACTGTCCGCAAGGACTTCCGCAAGAGTCACTACGGCGGGGCTGAGGCGCCGGCGGTCCACACTGACCTGGTGCTGATGCTGCGGCAGCGCCGTGAGAATCGTCATGTGGGCAGGCAGGGTCCAAGACGTATCGGACACGGCGGTCTTAAACAAAACCCCCTCTTTTGCTAAGGCGTCGATCGCCGGACTGGTTTGGCGGGGATAGCCGTAAGCGTGAAGGTGGTCGCTTCGTAGGGAGTCGATCGATACAAGCAGGATATTAGGGCCCGCGAGCCCAGTGGAGGCGTCTATATGTGGGGAACTCGCTCGCGCGCCGAGCCATGCCAAAGCCCCCGCGACTACGGCGAGGGCGCCTAGCGCCAGCCCGGTTGTAGAGCCAATTCCGACCACACGGCGCGCCGCGTTGAGCGATAGCGCCCGTGATAGCACAAGCCACAGCATGAACACGAAGCATATTGCCAGGAGGATTCTCGTCTTGAACTCCTGGAGCCCCAAGCCGACGATCGATACCTCGCAGAAGAGGTGTAGCACCGCCGGGGAGAGAAACAGCAGCCATAGGCCCAACAGGACGCTGCGACTCCTTGCAAAAAGCAGATAGAGCGGACTGACGATAGCCGCTACCATCCAAGTAAGGCCCACGTTGAGAGCCATTGCAGTGACTAGGAACTGTGCCAACTGTTGCCAACTTCGGAGTTCTGAGTACTGGCTCACAATGGCGGGCAGATGCGGGAATGGGTCGATCTCCAGCTTAAGCAAGACAATTTGAAGGACCCAAGAGAAACCGACTGACCGTATCCGGCCGCCGCCATAGCGGTAGAGTAAGCCGCCCGAATCGATGACAGCGACGCAGATAGCAGCCGCCGTCGCGACGGCTAGTAGCGAGAGTAGTAGACGGCGAATGTCACGGCCCTTGGATTCCGTCACAAGGCAATACGATACCAGGGCCACCGTCACGGGCGGACCAAGGGAAGCCTGGTCGCTGAAGTTAGTGCGCCAAACGGCTTTCCTTGCGGTGTGACGAGAGAATACGCTCAGAACACGCGGCAAGCGCTCACTGAAGTTGCTCCATGCAGCTGGAGGCGGTGAACGTGCACTATAGGAGGACTCGCGCACTGCAGTGCAAGAAGAGGTTGAGGGGGAATAGGGCAGACCCGAGATTTGCCGAAGGCGGGACTCGAACACTACAATCGAAGGGGATAACTTGAGGCACCGTTTCAATCACTGCCTGCCTCAGTGCCTATAATGCCATCGGAGAGATGGCCGAGCGGTTGAAGGCGCACGCTTGGAAAGCGTGTGTAGGGGAAACTCTACCGAGGGTTCGAATCCCTCTCTCTCCGCCACAATGTTATCTGTAAGTTACTGATTCTAAAAGATGCTGAAGGTGCTGAAAGCGCTGAAAACGCATATCCTCGCTACATTCTCGCTACATTTTCTCAGGCGCGATCACTCGCCAAGAGAAAGCCTCTGACCGGACGGATCCGCCCCGCCCCGGTTTTGAACATCCCACCGCCGTACCAGATACCACCGTGCGTCAGGGTGCGCAACCCTGGCTCGCACGGGCAATTCCATTGTTGGGGTGGATCATGAAAGCACCGGATAGCGCCGTTTCATGCGAGAAGTGCGATGGAGAGGACAGGCTGGATGCGTCTGTTCCACGCCAATGCGACGATGATCCGTCAAAGTCCCAGGGCCTTGCCGTCCCGAATACCACACACGTTCCCGATGAATTCTTGGATCACTGGATGCATCGGCTACGGGGTGCCGAGATCAAAGTCTTTCTGTACATTTCCCGCCGGACCCTTGGCTTCAAGAAACGTGTCGACGCGATCGGAATGGATCAGCTCATGAACGGGATCCGCACACGCAAAGGTCGGCGCCTCGATCATGGTACGGGTCTTTCCGAGAGTGGCGGTAAGAAAGCCGTACGCGCCCTGATCGACAAGGGTCTCATCCGACGTGTCCGGCAGAAAGATCCGCAGAGACCGAGCCAGGATATCCAGTCGCTCTACGCCCTACGCTTCCGCGATAAGGAGGGGGGCCACAAGGGTGCCCCAGGGGGGGGCACAGGAGTGCCCCGGGTGGGGACACAAGAGAAACCCACCGGAGGACACCACCGTGTCCCCACAATAGACAGTTCAAGAAACAGCTCAACAGACAGTTCTCCAAGCTCGTCCCCTGACGGGGACGGAACGTCACCGAAACCCACCGACGATTGGGTCGCGGACTTCGAAACGTTCTGGTCGTTCTACCCACGTGACCGCGGATCGAAAGACGAGGCACGGCGCGCCTATCGATCGAAACTGCGGGACGACCCCCAAGGCCGCCAGGAAGCCCTCGAAGGTCTGAGGAGATCCCTCATGTCAAAGCAATGGGTCGACTCTTGGTGTGACCGTGAGTCCCCCGGTCACTACATTCCCCATGCCGCAACCTTCATCCGCAACCGTCGCTGGGACCTTCAACCAGCCCCGCATCCCAAGGTTTACAGCGTCCAAGCCGCGCTCGATCTCTACGACGTGCCGAAGGGTCGCGGAGCATCGGCCAAACAAACCGTGCAGCCTCCACCCATGGAGCCCGTGTTCGCGCCAGAGGACCGCTCGTTACTCGAATCGGCACGTGAGAGCGAGGAGATCCAAAGTAATTTCGAGGCGGCACTTGAGATGCTCCGGCGGCAGTTCGGGCCGATCGCCCATGGGAATTGGCTGCTGCCTCTTAAACCTGCACTGACGGAAGGCGGCTTGCTCTTGCTCGTGGCACCGAACGTGGCGGCAAAGGAGTGGATCGATATGAACTATCGTCAGGCACTACTGGAGCAAACAAGACACTGGGCACAAGCAGGTCTGCAGATCATCGCGCCGGAGTGGCGTGAAAAGGAGGCGGCTTGACGGTTGGACCGCGTCGCCAATGTGGACACCACACCAAACGATTTGGGTGTCGTTTGGTCAACACATAGCCGGTTAACAAATCGTGCCTTCCGAGAGCAAGACCAGCAAGCGACGATCGACCACTGCGGAACGTGAAGTCAAGGCATTTGAGCTTCGCAAGGAGGGCTGGACATATAGGGACATCGGTGCAGAACTCGGGATTTCTGGTCCCGCAGCCTTCAAGCTGGTGACCAAGGTCCTAAGGCGCCATGCTGATCTTCTCAGGGAGGATGTCCCAACCCAGCTAGAAATGGAACTGGCGCGGCTCGATGCCATCTGGCGTAGTATCTGGCCGGGAGTCCAAGACGGCGATCTGCAAGCGGTAGATCGCGCGTTGAAGGTAGGCGTGCGTCGGGCCCGACTCCTGGGACTTGACAGAAAACCGAGCGGGGAAGATCCCGCAGGCGAGAAAAGAAAGGACAGTCCGCCACTGATTGTTTATGTCCATCCTGCCCGTCACGATCAAGCTAACGAGGATTCAGAGTGATGTCTTTTGGTCCAGAAAGCGATTCCGCGTCGTTGTCTCCGGCCGGCGTTCCGGGAAAACCTATTTAGCGCTTACCGAAGCTCTCATGATGTTGAGGGATCCCTGTTGGCAGGTGCAAGGAAAGGGTCTGAAATATCCCTACTGGGCAGCGCATAGCTCGCCTCGACGGGCGGCCTACGTTGCGCCCACCTACCGTCAGGCCAAGGATGTGGCTTGGACTGAAGCGAAGGATCTTACTCGTCCCTATTGGGAGCGGGCTCCCTTCGAGACAGAGCTGAAGATTGTCGTTGAAGGGGGTCATACTCTCCAGCTCTATGGTGCTGAGAAGTATGAACGCATGCGTGGTCTAGGGCTCGACTTTTGCGTGATCGACGAGTACGCAGACATCCACCCTGACGCCTGGAACAAAGTCATCCGCCCCTCGCTGGCAGATCGCCGGGGAGCGGGGCTCTTCATCAGCACGCCAAAAGGCTTTAACCATTTCCATGATCTCTACAACCGCGTTCCCGATCTGCCTGAGTGGTCGCGCTTCCAATTCACAACCTTAGAAGGGGAGCTGGTTTCTCAGGAGGAACTTGAGGCGGCTCGACTCGAACTCGATGAGCTGACCTATCGCCAAGAGGTAGAAGCGCAGTTCGAGGACCAGATTTCGCATCGGGCCTACTACGCCTTTGGTGAATCGAACATTGTGGAAGGCGACTTTGATCCCAACTCTCCGCTCATCCTGTGTTGCGACTTCAACGTTTCGCCCATGTCGTGGGTTCTCTGCCAGCAGCATGGGGAGGGATTGGGCGGCGACATCGTACACGTGCTCGAGGAGATCGTGGTCCGCGACACGAACACTCCAGCGCAGTGCCGAGCGCTCGATGAGGTGGTGGCGCGTATGCTTCCTGGTTATCTGTACCAGGTCCGCCTTCGAGTTTACGGCGATGCGTCAGGCGACAGGCGCTCGACGAGCGGCTCACCGTCCGACCTGCGGATTATTCGTAAGCACTTGGGTAACAGTTCTCTCTATCGCTGCTCGTTCCACTTTGATCGCAGCAACCCGCTCCAGAAAGACCGCGTTGCAGCCATGAACCGTATGCTGGCGGATTTGGGAATGCCGGGCTTGCGGCAACGGCTTCTTGTAGATCCTCGCTGTCGTGAGCTGCTTCGAGACTTGCGGCAAGTGGTCTGGCACGTCGATTCCAAGGGCAACACGACACCCGATCTAGACAAGAGTGATCCCGACAGGGGACATGCGTCGGACGCGCTCGGTTACTACGTGTACAAGGAGTTGGCTTCAAGGCCGACATTGGATGGAAGCCGCCTCTCCGACATTAGGCCCTCGTGTCACCCGCTGAAGCTGGCTCGGCGATAGCATTTGATAACCCCCACTATCAGATGGCATCGGGTAGGGACGAGCGCTACGGAGGCCGGTCAGATGAGGTAGCTCCGCACCAGGGGGAAGTCTCCACATAATGCTCTTGGCTCGGCAATTATTTGCGCCCGATGCCCCTGTCCCAAAAGGGTGTCCGACAGAGGATCTTTCGAATTGTTGAAAACCCGGGATTTAGGGTAGCTCGAATTACTGTCCTAAAACCTAATGGTTATGATACACTGAGTCCCGCTATGAAAACAGCTATCTACGCCAGGACATCGACGAAGGAAAAGCAGGAGGTACGAAACCAGCTAGAGCAGCTCCGACGCTATGGGAAGCGCCGCCGCTGGAAGCTCGTTGGTGAGTACGTGGACCGGGAGAGCGGCGCGAGCTCCGGGCGAACAGAGTTCCGCAGGCTATTCGAAGATGCCTACCGGGGCAGGTTCGACGTGGTCTTGTTCTGGGACCTGTCCCGGTTCTCCAGGGAAGGAGTGCTCAAGACCCTACAGCACCTTCAACGGCTCTCGGACTATGGCGTCAAGTGGAAGTCCCTAACGCAGGAATATCTGGACTCTACAGGTCCTTTTGGCGACGCCCTGGTTGCCTTGTTGGCGGCGCTCGCTCAACAGGAGCGGGAGACGATCCAGCGCCGGATCAAAGCGGGCATGGAACGCGCCAAGAAGGAGGGCAGGCGGATGGGCAGACCGCGAAAGGTTTTCGACCGGAAACGGGTGTTTCGGCTGCGGGAGAAGGGTTTGAGCTACCGAGCGATTGCTGTTCAAATGAAGATCGGGCACAGCACAGTCGGACGAATCCTATCGGAAGCCGGCTAGGGCTCTGGCGGTATGGGTCACAGAACGCTGCTGCGCTTCCGATTCTCTAGCTTCAGCTACTGACGAAACCTGGCGCGGCTCAGGGCGCCGCTCGCACGGCGATGGTCACACCCGAGCTGCTGCGGAATGCCTTTCCGTTTCCGCAATCCACCTCGATTACGACAGGGACTTTGTCTCCGGGCATGACGTTGGGAACGAAGACGTTGATTTGATTCAGGCCCACGTTCGAAGGCTGCAGTACTGGTGATCCTATGATCCGTGTCTCCGTCCCTCCGATGAACACCCGTACCGTTTTGGTCGTCACGGGCACCACTCCTGGCGGTGGTATGTGCCCAGTCGGAGGCTGCTGGTCCAAAGTGCCGAGACCGTTGCACCAGATCGTCACCACTCCTCCAATCACCGCCGGCTGGCCCGTGACGGGTGCCACCGCAGCCGGGGGCTGAGCGAAGGATCCGTTAATCACGTCGTCTTCCGGACCTAGCTTGAAATTGGTCACAACGGCCTGTTTGGAGCCGACAGGGAACTGGAAGATGCCCGGCGAGGCGAGTCCGGCACTGACCGTGAATGGTTCGCTCCAAACCTCGCCGGTTTCGTCTTCCCAGTTCGCCCTGACGTCAATCTCGCCGTCACTGACATCTACCTCCCAGGGAACTTGCACGTTCGCTTGATTGAATCCCAGTACCAGATCATCTCCGAACACCCCGAACAGCGCCCGGGAATCCCATCGAAGGTGACGGAGAAGCCGTCGAGGTTTAGCAGCAGTGGGATTGTATTGCCGACGGTTGTCTGCTCGGCAAAACTTCCGAACACCGAGACGATCGACCCCGGGGAGATCAGCGCCAGGAAGCCAGCGGCGTCTAGAACGTCTGTAATCTCGTGAGACACGTCATTCGCCAGGTTGTAGACGTAGGCGGCCCCGAAGTCGTCCGGCAACTCGTCAAAGGAACGACCCGGTGCACCGGCGATGACGCGATTGCCACTGATCCCCACGTCAATGCCGAAAAGGGCTGACTGCATCGCATCCGAAGCGGTGAGCTTGTTCACCCTCCGCCACTGACCGTCGATCAGCTCGTAAACGTATGCTGCACCGGGATTGCAAAATCGCGGATCTTCCGACGTAATGGGCCCTGGTGGGCAAGCGTCGTCGTCACCGGACGCCCCTATAGCGGCGCTCTCCCCGTCCATGGCAATACTCGAGCCGAAGAAGTCCATAGATTCAACTTCGGAAGGAGTTAGTTTCTCTTGCACTTGCCAGGTCCCGCCCGTTCGCCGGATCGTGTACACGGCCCCCGATTCACAAAGTAGCTCTTCGCCGGGTGGGAGGTCCCCGCAGCCGTCATCGTCACGCTCCGAGCCGACGAGGCCCCAATCGCCGCCGATGGCGAGTCCGTGCCCGAAAAAATCCCCTTCTTCGGCGTCAGGGGCGAACAGCTTGACGACCTCACGCCAACTGCTGCCGGCACGCTCGAAAATGTAGGCTGCTCCGGTCGCCTGGTCGTCGTGCGGAGCACCGATGATGACACGGTCTCCGCTTAGGGCCACAGCGAGGCCGAAGAACGACCGTGAGCGACTGGGTAGTAGCTTGGCGGTCTGTCCCCAGACGCCACCGACGAGCTCGAAGATGTATACTGCGCCCCTAACCATATGACTTATTGAGGCTCGCAAAATACAGTGACATTGGAACACGGACACAGCATGCTGTGCCCCTACGGCTTGAACACGATCCATGTCACCATAATTTGCAAGACTCAGTAGGGGGGCACCTATCGCCGCCCGGCTGCCGTCGAGAGCGATGGCCCCACCGAATGCGTCCCACTGTTCCCCATCAGAAGCGACCAGCTTTTGCACCTGCTGCCATGTGCCGTTTTCCCGCTTGAAGACGTAGGCCGCGCCAGTATCTCTCTCCGGATCTTGCGCGTCATGAAAGGGGGCGCCGACGATCGCGTAATCCCCGCTTATGGAGACATCCGAGCCGAAGAGGTCGTTGGGAGAACCGTCGCCCGCGGTAAGTTTGGCTGCGTGTTGCCACTCGCCATCTATACGCTCCCAAACAAGAGCCGAGCTCCGGCTTTCTTTCCCGACAATCGCATAGTCACCGCTGATCGCTACCGCATTGCCCAAGTGGTCATCCGGAGCGCCCTCCGGGTCAGCAAGCTTTGTTTCTCTCTCAGCCTGTGCAATTGGGGTGAGCACCGCCAGCAACGCGAGAACGTAGCATGAGCAGCTCAGCATCAGCCTTTGGTTCTTAACGTGTCCCTCCGGGCTGACCGCGATGCTCCTGAGACGGGTGAGTTTCAGCACCGTGAATCACCTCCCGCGCTACGTTTCCCACACAGGAAAAGTAGCGAGAACTTCTCAAGATTACGTAAGCATCGGAGGTTCAGCCGATGGCGCGTGCCGCCGGGAGAAGCCGCGGGTTGGCGCAGTCGCCTTTGCTTCTTTAAAGCAGGTGTCCAAAAAGCATCATAGCCGTACTCTGGAGACATTTGCAAGACCTCCAGAGCATGGTTGGCAGGAGAATCCGCGATCGACGGATGAAGAAGGGGTGGACCCAAGAGGAGCTGGCCTGGCGCTCCGGGTTGAACCGGACCCATCTTTACCGTCTGGAAAAGGGTCTCCAGAGCATGACCCTGGTGACGCTTAAGACGATTGCCGACACGCTGGAGGTTCGCGTAGTCCAGCTTTTGAAGGGGTTCTAGGGGCGGGATGCTTCAACAGACTCGCCAAGTCTTCGGACATTGACTTTAGATTCTGTCCCACCGGGGTTCCTGTCACCCTTAATTTCCGAGATTCCCTTATCTTGGAAGCAAATCTTCACCGGTTCGGGCCGACAGCTTATCGACTCCCTGTTCCGGAAGAAGTAGCCGTGGGCAAGCCAAGTGCTCGGAGCTGGTTGTTATTCTTTGATCGCCTACGCCGGTCACGGCGCGGAGGACTCGGCGGAACACTCCACGATCATCTCGATTTCCACCGGAATCTGATGGGGAGTGGACCCCGCTCCGACCGCTGTGCGCGCGTGCCGGCCGCGTTCCCCAAAAACCTCAATCAATAAGTCGGAGCAACCGTTGACCACCTTCGGGTGGTCTGTAAACTCCGGGACGGCATTCACCAGCCCGATCACCTTCACTATTCGCGTCACCTCGTCCAGAGAACCCAGCTCGCGGGCGATCACCGACAGCAGGGTAATAGCGGTTTGGCGCGCATATTCGCAAGCCTGCTCCAGGGAAACTTCGCCTCCCACCTTCCCCGTGTAGGGACCGGCGGCGTCGGTAGATCGATTTCCAATTCTCGGAGTTTGGCGGTCGGTGAAGTCATAGTGTAGGGCAGCCTAGCAGATATCGAGAACCGTGACCGTAGCACGGCCCGCCGAATCCCAGCAGTTAGCGGCCATCGCGGGTCGCGGCTGCGTCCCGCGCACGGAAACGTCCCGGTTCACGAAAGTTGTGCGCGTGTGTCTCAGGCAAACCTGCACTCGGGCTCATGCACAGACATGACAACCAATGACTCGTTCCCCAGTAGCAAAAGTTGGTCAGGGCCCTGTTAGGCCTGAAGTTGCTGCATGAGACCATGGATGTCGCCGAGCACCCAGACGTCTGAGATTCGGCCTCCGCGAAACTTGAAAAGGGCTGCACCCGAGTATTCGAAATGTTTGCCGCTGGCCCGAACGCCGAACACTTCTTCTTGGTGGGTGCCGCTGTACAACAAACGTGCAACCACGCGGTTTTCGTCAGCGACAACGTCCAGCACCCGATTGTGGAAGTCGGGGAACGCGCCCTGGATGAAAGCGACATATTCAGCAAGCCCTTTGTAGCCGCGCTTTTCCTGGCCGAGAGAGCCACGAAACGTAATTTCGGGGTCGAGCAGCTCTGGGAAGACGCTTGTGTCAAATCGATTCCACATGTCTTCGTAGAAGCGTTCGACTAGCCCCAAGTGACGTGAGCGTTGCTCTCGAACGGGTTCGGATCCGGCTTGGGGGCCGCTCATGCCAACAGCATACCCAGTTCGCCATCGGCAGAGATTGTTTCCGCGAGTCCCTTATCGCGGAAGCCGTGGGACAATCGGTGAGTGCAGATATCGATAGCTGAATCGGAGAGTGAAATCAGAGCGTGTCACCCAGTTATTCGCGAACTCCGCGAACATGTGTCAGTCGAAGAATTGGTTCAGCACGTCGTGGATGGACGCGAATCGCAGGGCTTCCGGTTGGTGTTCGCCCAGTGCGACGGCGAGATTGTTGCTGCGGCGGGATTCCGTATCGGCCGTTCGCTAGCGTGGGGCAAGTTCGTCTACGTGGACGACCTGGTCGTGCGTGAGTCGGACTGTGGTAAGAGGTTCGGAGGGGCCTTGCTAGATTGGATCGTCGAACTCGCCAAGGAATTGGATTGTCAACAGGTTCACTTCGACTCCGGCATTCAACGTCTCCAAACACACCGCTTCTATCTGAAGCACGGCATGGAGATCTCCAGCCACCACTTTCGCCTGAGGCTCTGACTTCCGACGATCCCTTCTCGCGGAACATCTGCGGTGGGGCACGCGTAAGATGGTTGGGGACTATGAAGATAGTGGAGATTCGAGTCCTACGTCGATTGTCGGATTGGTTCTGAGCGTGATGGATCAGCAAGCCATAGTCCTTCGATCCGCGAGACCCATCCTCGAGGAAGGTCTGGTGTATGCTCGCTACCTTGACGAAGCAGCCGAGGGCTTCTTCCGGTTCATGCTCGGTCGCCGCGTAGCGGACATTGTCGCCGCGGCATACATCCAACCCGACAACGACTACTCCTACCAAAACGTAACATTTGCCGAACATGACAAAGTCATCGTTGGAATGGCATCTAGTTTCACGGCCAGACAGCGTCGCTGTTTTTCGGACCAGCCACTGAAGCGGGTTGCGGGCAACCGTCACTTGCGAATGAGTGTCGTAACCACACTCTGTGCGCCCCTCCTGCGAATCCTCGACACTATCGCCGATGGCGACTTCTACCTCCAGGCGATCGCTGTCGATAAGGAACTTCGCAGCGAAGGCGTCGGCTCTATCTTGATCGACTACATCGAAGAGCGTGCTGTTGTCAGCGGATCAGTCCGACTTTCCCTCGACGTTTCGGCAAGAAACAAGGGTGCGCGCAGACTCTACGAAAGACGCGGGATCACCGTTGAGTCGGAGTGGCCGAAGCTCTGGTTTATACCGTCATTATTCGTTCGGATGACGAAACCGTTATGAACCCGCGATAGGCAGGTTCCAGGGGTAAGGCCAATGAAATTGGTGGAGGCGGGGGGGAACTCCAAGGCGTGTTTCTGTGAGCGGCTCTTCGGCTTGAGCTTATGAAATAACCCGTTGGCACACAGAAGAATACGACATCAGCTTGGTTGGGCTACGATGTCGCTGATCAACTCGGACTTCCAACGCACTGACGTGGACAGTCGCATCACGTTCGACGAAACCGATACGACGGTCCAGTAGGAAGGTAGCCGGAAGCAACGGCGACTTCCGACATTCCCTTATTCCGGAAGCGAGTCTCAGGTCGCTGAAGGTTCCGCGGAGAAGCGTCGCGCGAGGCTTAGAATGCTGTCCTCCCGAGCGGCCTAAAGCCGCGAGGTCGCTCCAGCGTCTCGCGATCCCAAGCTGCCAAGTCGGCTGCAGCCACATACGCAGAGTGGAAGAATTCATGTAGGGTCTCATCCGGCGCCTTGGAGTTCCGTGCCGTCCCAGTGCCAGGTGTCCGATGGGACGTCCGCAGGAGCCTCAGGGTCCGGAAAGGTCACGTTGAACCCGCCCCAGGAGGCGGGACGCTCCCAGTCGTCGTAGCCGAGACAGTCGCTGATCGCGCCCTGGAACCGTTTGGTCGCGAGCTTCTCGTTGAGTTCGCAGTGCTTGGCGCGCCGCGGACTGTGGGGGAGGGGCCTCCAGGTGCTCCGGTCTTCGCGTTCGATGCCGTGGTCGGCTGCGAACTCCGCCCAGATCTGGCGCTGCATCTCCAGCGCCAGCCCGCGCGGAAGGGCCTGCTTCACGCGCACGTAGCCGTTCTCCCGAAAGAAGGCGACCTCCTCGACCGTCAGCACCGACGGGGCCAGATTCGTCTCGGAGCCCATGATCCTCCGAGTTTAGTTTGACACGAGCCGAACCAGTGGTTTCCGACAATCCCTTATTCGCGGAACTCATTTTGGCAGTGCCGGGCTGCGTGGCCAACAGGACTAAGCTAGGTGTTACGGAATGAAGCCAAGGACGGGGAGTCAGAAGTGAAGTGACCAGGTTGCCTGGACGTAGTCATCGTTGCGGATGCCAAACAAGAACAGATCGTCCGGTGGAACGCCGATGAACATCCGTGCCTGGACGTCGAGCGTCCAGCGAGAACCGAATCGGCGGTCGGCTTCGACGTTCACGAAGCTCGCCCCTGATTCCCGGTCAATCGCTGCCCCCGCCAGTAGTTGCGTGTCTTGGACGTCGTTGAGTGCGAGCCGGAAGCCGAAGAAGATGTCGTCTTCGAGAGCCGTCAGGGCCTCTTCATCGCGCTCGTCGAAGTTGTATTCGGCAAGCACGCCGAGGTCGATACCCGAAGCCTTAATGTTGCCGAAAGTGTACTCGAAGCCGCCGACGAGAGCCAGGAAGCGGTCGCCCTGGCCGGAGCGGTTGATCGTTTCCAGCTTCCATAGCCAGCCACCCTTTGTGATCTGAAGATCCATGCCGGTTTGGTTGATGAGGTCGTAGTGGGGACGGAAGATTGTCCGTCCGTCGTCGAGCTCACTCGAAAAAAAACGTGGGTCGCGGCTCGTGCCACGGAAATGGTAGATGCCGATATCGGCCGGCCCGAACGTGTTGAACCAACGCGCTGCGAAATCGACGTGGCCTCTACCCTTGCGGGAATCGAAGGTGGCGTTTCGGTGATCGAACGGGAAGGGAATACCGGGGCGGCCGCTTGGCGAAAAGAAGGTCCGTTCACGAAATCCCGGTAACACGAAAAAGTCGAGTGTTCCCCAGGTTTGGATAAGTGCGAGGTTGACCATGGGCTGGCCGAGCTTCTCCTCGCCGTCAAGGTTCTCGACGAAATCAGTCTGGTTGATGATGTCGGCCAAGTGGTTGGATTCGGCCACACCCCAGAAGAGCTTTCGGATCCCAACTCGCAACTCCCAACTTCGCTCGTTGTACTGCCAGGTTAATTCGCGAATGTCAAAGTGCGTTCGGTTGGCATCGTGTTGATCGACGCGCCCGAACGGTGTGAAGGTGAATGATTGCTTGCCATTGTCCCAATCCTGGTAGAACTCCGGCTCTGCCATGACCGAGACGTTCGCACGATGGTTGGCCTCTTGCCGCAGGCCGTCTTGGGGAAATACACGGCCTTCCACGCCAACTTCGCCGCTGAACTCCCATGAGTTTGCCTGCCATGCCGTCAGCAACAGCAGTAGCGGAGCGAGCCGCAACAGCGCCCCGCGCCCTGGGGAGGTCATGCAGGCTTACCTCGCGCGGCGCAGGGCGTTGCGATCGAAGTGGCGATCGACGAGACCGGTCTGAAACTGGTAGTTCTCCCAGACTAGGAGCGTGCTCTTGCCGGTTTGGTGGTTCTCCATGAACTGTTTGTCCGGCCGCCAGTACTGGTCGAGGTACTGTTCGTAGTTGCTGAAGGCGAGCGTTTTGAGCAGCTCGCCTTTGCGATCGTAGTACTTGATCTGCTCGGGCCGGTAAGTCTCCTTGTCAAACCAGACTTCCTGACGCGTGTAGCCGGATTTCTTGTCGGCCGGAATGCGTTCGACTACGTACGCCGGTCGGCCGTTGACCGCCTCTTCACGCAAGAACTTGTAGGTGTACTTTTCAACAGTGCTGTCCGGGGAAAGTCGCGCCATCGGACGGTAAGTCTCGACCGTTCAATGTCTTATGGCCTGTTTTGCCCGGGAACGATTTGAAATCCCGAGGCCGCAAATGGTCGCCTGAACGGAGCATCCGGACGCGGCACAATGAGGGATGAACCTTGGCCGTACGGTTTTCTCCCAACTGATCGAGCACCTACCGAGCAAAGAGTTTCAGAAATGTGTATCGCGCTACCGCGGCGATTCCTATCTGAAAAGTTTCTCCTGCTGGGATCAGTTTCTTGCGATGGCATTCGCCCAGCTGACCTATCGGGCAAGCCTCCGCGACATCGAGACGTGCCTGCGTTCGATGCACGGCAAACTCTACCACATGGGATTCCGCGGCAGGGTAGCGCGCTCGACACTGGCCGACGCGAACGAGTCGCGCGACTGGCGGATCTACGCGGACTTCGCGCAGGTCTTGATTGGCATGGCACGGCCGTTATATGCCCACGACCCGATCGGTGTGGACTTGGACCAGACTCTGTACGCTCTCGACTCGACAACAATCGACCTCTGCCTGTCGCTGTTTCCGTGGGCGAGATTCCGCAAGCAAAAAGCCGCCGTGAAGATGCACACGCTGCTGGATCTGCACGGCAATATTCCCACGTTCATCCGCATTACTGGAGGCAAAGTGCACGACATCAACATCCTCGACGAGATCGGCCCGGAGGCCGGCGCGTTCTACGTCATGGATCGGGCCTACGTCGATTTCGAACGCCTCTTCGTGTTCACTCTCTGCTCGTCGTTCTTCGTCGTGCGAACCAAGAAGAACATCTTGCTCCAACGGCGCTACTCGCATCCCGTCGACAAATCCACGGGCTTGCGCTCGGATCAGACCGTCATACTGGCTGCCATCGAATCGGCCCAAGCCTATCCCGACCCGTTGCGGAGGGTCAGTTACTTCGACGCCCGGACGAACAAGCGGCTGAAGTTTCTGACCAACAACTTCGCGCTCCCGGCGCTGACCATCGCCCACATCTACAAGTCGCGTTGGCAGATTGAGTTGTTCTTCAAGTGGATCAAGCAACATCTGCGAATCAACTCGTTTTACGGCACCAGCGAGAACGCCGTCAAGACGCAGATCTGGATCGCTGTCTCGATTTACGTGCTCATCGCCATCGTCCGGAAACGCCTCGGGCTGGAAGCGAGTCTTTACCAGATTCTACAGATTCTCAGCGTTACGCAATTCGAAAAAATGCCCCTTTTACAGGCACTCCAGCCATCCGACTCCCCAAACGAATCCCCCTATGACCCCAACCAATTGATTCTATTCGACTTTTAACCGGACAGCAGTGACTTTTCAACTTCCTGGGAGGCTAGGTCTTCGTAGGCGAACTCGCTGCCCATGAACGGGCCGGATTTGTTATTCGACGCGATGCGCTTGATCCGCTTGAGGGCGGGCAGATACAGCCATTGGTCGTCGGGCCCGGTGACATGCGTGAAGCTTAGAAAGTTGGTTCCCTTCACGTCGCGCGGGTGATCGAACATGACCAGCAGCTTGTCCCCGTCACCGTCCATCTCAAGCGACTTGTTCCGCAGTTGGCGCGTACTTTCTTGGCCGTGGCGATTCCGGAGTAGCATTTGCAGACTTGCTGTCATGTTTTTCCATCCCGTGTCTCGCCGGTCCCACTCGGCGGCGATCTGGCGGCCGCGCTCTTCTATGCTCGCCGCCGGCAGTGGCGGTAAGAACAGCACAATTGTCAAAGGTAGGATGATGGTCATCGAGATCACTTTGTTATCAGTCATATTGTTCTCCTGATGTCGGCGAGTGGAAGTTCACGCTACGACCGGTTCAATATCTTGTACCAGTGCTGTCCGGGGAAAGTCGCGCCATCGGACGGTAAGTCTCGACCGTTCAATGTCTTATGGCCTGTTTTGCCCGGGAACGATTTGAAATCCCGAGGCCGCAAATGGTCGCCTGAACGGAGCATCCGGACGCGGCACAATGAGGGATGAACCTTGGCCGTACGGTTTTCTCCCAACTGATCGAGCACCTACCGAGCAAAGAGTTTCAGAAATGTGTATCGCGCTACCGCGGCGATTCCTATCTGAAAAGTTTCTCCTGCTGGGATCAGTTTCTTGCGATGGCATTCGCCCAGCTGACCTATCGGGCAAGCCTCCGCGACATCGAGACGTGCCTGCGTTCGATGCACGGCAAACTCTACCACATGGGATTCCGCGGCAGGGTAGCGCGCTCGACACTGGCCGACGCGAACGAGTCGCGCGACTGGCGGATCTACGCGGACTTCGCGCAGGTCTTGATTGGCATGGCACGGCCGTTATATGCCCACGACCCGATCGGTGTGGACTTGGACCAGACTCTGTACGCTCTCGACTCGACAACAATCGACCTCTGCCTGTCGCTGTTTCCGTGGGCGAGATTCCGCAAGCAAAAAGCCGCCGTGAAGATGCACACGCTGCTGGATCTGCACGGCAATATTCCCACGTTCATCCGCATTACTGGAGGCAAAGTGCACGACATCAACATCCTCGACGAGATCGGCCCGGAGGCCGGCGCGTTCTACGTCATGGATCGGGCCTACGTCGATTTCGAACGCCTCTTCGTGTTCACTCTCTGCTCGTCGTTCTTCGTCGTGCGAACCAAGAAGAACATCTTGCTCCAACGGCGCTACTCGCATCCCGTCGACAAATCCACGGGCTTGCGCTCGGATCAGACCGTCATACTGGCTGCCATCGAATCGGCCCAAGCCTATCCCGACCCGTTGCGGAGGGTCAGTTACTTCGACGCCCGGACGAACAAGCGGCTGAAGTTTCTGACCAACAACTTCGCGCTCCCGGCGCTGACCATCGCCCACATCTACAAGTCGCGTTGGCAGATTGAGTTGTTCTTCAAGTGGATCAAGCAACATCTGCGAATCAACTCGTTTTACGGCACCAGCGAGAACGCCGTCAAGACGCAGATCTGGATCGCTGTCTCGATTTACGTGCTCATCGCCATCGTCCGGAAACGCCTCGGGCTGGAAGCGAGTCTTTACCAGATTCTACAGATTCTCAGCGTTACGCAATTCGAAAAAATGCCCCTTTTACAGGCACTCCAGCCATCCGACTCCCCAAACGAATCCCCCTATGACCCCAACCAATTGATTCTATTCGACTTTTAACCGGACAGCAGTGGGTTATTATCTAAAAGAGCTTTCTCTCGTAGGAGGATTCTGGTTATCAAAAAACCGCTTAATACAAAAAAGAGGCGAACGCCGACTCCGCCCCAATAGACACCTAGCAGCCAGTATTGTTTGGGCAAGAAATGTGTGTACAGGACGGCCAAAACAGCAAATGCGCGCAAGCCATCAAGCTGCGGCATATAACCTTGGCGGGCTTGAATTGGCAACACACTGATCACTGTTGTTGTTTCAGACATTTAGATTAAGAACCAATTACTCGCCTTTCGACCGCAGACAGTACAGCATGCCGTCGCGGGAGCCGATGACGAGCCGGTTGCCGCTGATGGCGGGCGAGGCGACGATGTGTCCGCCGGCGGTGAACTTCCATAGCAGCGTACCGTCGGCGGGGTTCAGCGCGTATAGATTGCCATCGTTTGATCCCACGTAGAGGACGTCCCCGGCGATAACCGGCGAAGAATCGACTCGGCTCCCGGTGACAAATTCCCACGCCAGCTCACCGGTCTCGATGTCGATGGCATGAATGCGCTTATCGCGCCCGCCAAGGATTGCTTTTCCCTTCGACACAACTGGCGAGGAGTAAAAGGGGTAGGCGGTCTTCGGATGGTGGTAGCGCCAAACGACTTCGCCTTGCTTCCAGTCGATGGCCAGGACTTCATTGCCGAAGGTCCCGACATAGGCCCGATCGTCTACCAGTGAGGGAGTAGCTGCCACATAGTCATTGAGGTCAACGTTGCTGACTTCCTTCCCATCGGTGATATCGATCACCCGCAGTTTTCCATCACAGCCCGTTACGAAAGTCTTACCGTCCTTTACGGCGGGACTACAGTGGACACGGTCTTCGGTTTGGTATTTCCAGCGGACCTCGCCCGTCGCCGGGTCGAGGCTGTAGAGGTTGGCGTCGTAGGATCCAAACAGGATGCCTTCTGGAAGGCAGTTCGGTGATGACAGGATTTCGGCACCTGCCTCGTATGTCCAACGAGCTTTGCCGGTCGCAATGTTGACAGCGTGAAAAAAGCCGTCCTCGTCACCGAAATAGACAGTGTCATTAAGGACGCATCCCGACGCCGGAACGCCCAGGTTTGCCTGATAGGTCCACTTGCCTTGGCCAGTCTCGAGATCGACGGCATGGAATCTGCCATCCATCTCGCCGAAGTAGACGACCCCGTCCACGATGATTGCGGTCGAGTCGATACCGACCGGCGCCTCGTAAGTCCATTCCACTTCCAACGGAGGGGGAAGCGGGTTGGGCGCCACGGCGTTGCGATCGGGATTGCCTAGGAACAACGGCCAGTCGGCGGCAGTGGCGGTTCCGCACAGAAGGAAGGCGAGCGCGAGAAGGTGTCTGTCCGACCGTGCTAGTAGACGCATTGGAAGATCTCCAGCAGTTCCCGCGCCGTGACCTCGCGCGGATTGAAGCTCGCGGTCCATTGGTTGGACGCTTCCTCCGCCAGCCGCGGCAAGGCTTCTTGCAAAATATCGTACTCGGAGAGGCGCGTAGGAAGCTCGGCCTGCCGCATCAAGTCCTCGATCGTTCGAGCCAATCCTTCTGCTCCACCCGCGTCCCCGTCCAATTGTGTATAGAGACCGCCAACCTCGCGAGCGTTGAACCGAATAACGGCAGGAAGCATCATGCCTACCGCGGCTCCATGGGTTACGTCGTGATGGGCTGTCAGCGGGTTGGCGCAAGAATGTGCCGCACCCAGCATGGAGTTCTCGATCGCCGCCCCGGCGTAATGGGATCCGAGCAACATGCCCGCCCGTGCTGCGCGGTTGTCAGGATCTCTCAGCACGACCGGCAAGCTTTCGCTCAGCAAGTGCCAGGCTTGGCGAGAGAAGAGTTCTGAAACCGGATTGCGCTTTTTCGTGACCCAGGTCTCGACGGCGTGCGTGATGGCATCAATCCCCGTGACAGCAGTGACCTCGGGCGGCTGAGTCAAAGTTAAATCGGGGTCCAAGACGGCAACTGCAGGAGCCGCCTTCGAATCCCCGCAAGCCATCTTTTGGCGCGTCTTTTCATCGGCGATCAGAGCAAACGACTGAACCTCGCTGCCGGTGCCGGCTGTCGTGGGAACGGCGATGAGGGGCAGCATTGGTTTGGTCGCCTTGCCGATGCCCCGGTAGTCGGCCATCTCCCCGCCATTCGTCAATAGGAAATTGATGCCCTTGGCGCAGTCTATCGAGCTGCCACCACCCAAACCCACGATCAAATCGATTTCGTGCTCCTGCGCAGCGGCCAGCCCGGCATCCACATGACGTGTCGTGGGATCCTTCTCAACTTCGGTGAACTCAAAAGCCTTCAAACCGCTCTCCTCTAAGAGTTCGACGGCCCGGCCTGTGTATCCGGTTGCCACGATGCCGGGGTCGGAGACCACGAGCGCGCGAGCAGCACCCAACGAACGAGCGGCTTCACCAAGGTCTTCGAGGCTTCCCGCGCCGAAGATCACCCGTGTTCTCGGCTGGTAGTCAAAGGCCTGCATGGGAATGGTCGACACGAGGCAGACATTCAGTCTAATCCATGCGTCCACGCCAGTTCCCCTGGCTTGTCTAAAACCATAGTTTTCAACACATCGTTTCGCCCCAGTTCGCATGGTTTCGCGTCACGACACGGACACTTTGCGGACACCCAGTACCAGGCAACACAAGGAGCACCTTTCCATGGATTACCTGATGGCATGAAGGGAACGAGCCTCGTTGCCTTCTACCGATTTCGTGAACGTAGAGACAACCCGCAGCAGGTGTATGATCTCGCCCACAAAAACCATGGCTTCCTGGGACGGATTCCAGAGCGAGATAACCATGACCCGATATGGGTAACCGAACCGCCACTCTAGCGTTTTGCCAAATTTCAGCGAGGCCACTATGCGACCCTCCCGGGAATCCTGGAAGGCTCCACAGCCTTCACCGCACAGATCGTCTATCGCAGCATTTTCCAATCCAAGAATGATCCTGAAAAGGGGTTGGGCGGCGAGGGGCCGGCGCTGCGAGTGGATCTCCTTTCTGAGGGTGTTCGAGGGGGGAGGGGGGGGTAAGGGGGAGGGGGAAGCCGCAGAAACGACGCAAGCCTTGGCCCCACAGCTCGGCCCGCAGGTGCTGGATCAGATCGAGCGTCGTGGCGCGGGGCTTGGAGCGGCGCGCGCGCCACTGCGGCGGCGGCAGGGCGTCGGGGAAGCCCGCCGGGGCCCAAGTCGGGCGCGCCGCCAGCAACAACCAGGCGTAGGCAGCCACGATCAACTGCGGCACCGCTGCGACCGAGCGGGGATGTCTGACCTGCGCCTGTCCTTACCCCCAACAGCGTCTTTTCGTCGCGGAAGTTGACCTCGCTGTCCCAGCGCCAGAGGTAGTGCTCGACGATCGGCTGGGGCGACAAGTCGGGATCGGTAGCGATCAGATAAGCGGGCCGGCGATACAGCAGGCGCGAGCCTTGGCGGGGCCGATAGCGCAGCGGGGCGATGATGACTAAACACAGATCGCAGTTCCCGCCGGCGGGAGCGACCAAGGAAGTGGGTCCCCCATATTCTCCAGGAAATCGACTGGCAAGCCCCAATTTGTTGTCCGAGGGGCTTGGACGGTGAAGGACTTGCCGCTCGTGACAACGGCGAGAGTAGAGGTCACGCTCGATCCGATTCCGGCGGAGCCTCTAGGACCTGGCGCATTTTCTCGAAAAGCGGGCGGACTCCGTAGGGCTTCTGAATGAACCCGGCGAGCCCCTTGCCGGCGAAGCCGTTCGTAGTCTCTTGTTCGTTGTAGCCGCTAGAAATGATTACCCTCACATCGGGACGTATGCGGCGCAGCTCCCGAAACGTCTCTTCTCCATCCAGGTGCGGCATCGTGAGGTCCAGCAGCACGGCAGCTATTTCGTCAACATGGCTACGAAAGACTTCCAGTGCTGCTCGCCCATCCTCGGCGGTTAGAACCGTAAAGCCACCGTTATGCCCAGTCCCTCGTTCATCGTTTCGACCAGCTGACGATACCGCTGCTCGTTCTCCCGCAGGGCTTGCTCCGCCTGTTTGTGGTCGGTGATGCCCTGAACTACCGTGCTCACTCCAATTACCCCGCATTTCCAATTTGATTTCGGCATCCCGACCTTGCAGCGGCCTTCAGCGTCTTTATTTATAGGGGTTCAAGCCCTGTCAGGACGCACGGAGGCCAACACCCAATGGGTGAAAAAGAAAACAAGCCGTTTCAGCTCACCTTCAACGGATTTCTGAAAGTCGATTTCCAAGGATCGCGCGTCACCTCGGATGGTGGCCTGATTCTCATTCGGGAACTGGACGAGCGGCTCGGACTGGGCAAGCTGATCGACGAGCATCTGACGGATTCGCGGCAAGGCACAAACAAGAAGTTCCCACTGGCCGACCTGGTGCGGCAATCGGTCTACAGCCGCCTCGCCGGCTACGAGGATCTCAACGATGCTGCCCGTGTCTCGGCTGACCCGACTTTTCGTCTGATCGGCTCGAAGAAGAACTGGGATCGCGGCGGGGCGCTTACGTCGCGTCTACAAAGCTTTGAGGCAGAGCTGCTGGCCAGTGAAGAGAACCTGCTTGGGCTGATGGCGGTGAACCGCGAGTTGGTCGCTCAAGCCCAAGCGCAGGACGAGTCCGAGCGTGTCGTGCTCGATATGGACTCCACGGAAAGCCCGGTCCACGGTCAGCAGGAAGGCAGCGCTTACAACGGCCATTTCGAGTCCACCTGCTACCACCCGCTGTTGCTGTTCAACCAGCACGGTGATTGTCTGGCGGCGAAGCTGCGAGCGGGTAACGTGTCCAGCGCCGAGGACTGGGACGAACTGCTGCTGCCCGAGATCGAGCGCCAACAGGGAGAAGGCAAGCAAGTGACGTTCCGCGCCGACGCCGCCTTCGCCAAGCCGGAGATCTACGAGGCGTTGGAGGATCGCGGAGTGGACTACGTCATTCGCATCCCAGCAAACAAGAACCTGGAGTTGGAGATCGAAGAGATTCTGTTCCGTCCGCCGGGCAGGCCGAGCCTGAAGCCACTAGTGCGCTACAAGAGCTTCCGCTATCAGGCCGCGAGTTGGTCGAAGCCTCGGCGGGTTGTGGCCAAGGTTGAGCACCACCAAGGCGAGTTGTTTCCTCGCGTCGGGTTCATCGTCACGAGCATGAGCTTGCCCAGTCGGTCGCTGGTGCGCTTCTACAACAAGCGCGGCACGGCCGAGCAATGGATCAAGGAAGGCAAGCAGGCAACCCACTGGACACGGCTGTCCTGTCATCGTTTCCGGGCAAACGAGGTGCGTTTGCAGTTGAGCGTGTTGGCCTACAACC
The DNA here is from genome assembly GCA_965248205.1 of Bryobacterales bacterium. Taxonomy (GTDB): domain Bacteria; phylum Acidobacteriota; class Terriglobia; order Bryobacterales; family UBA6623. The sequence continues at coordinate 1,176,944 of CBDFIS010000006.1, read as the reverse complement.
TGGGGAACCTGTGGCGGCGGCTGGGGCTGGCGCAGAGGATCAAGAACTGGTCGCTGACGAGCTTGCAGCATCGGTTGATGAAAACCGGAGGGCGGCTGGTCAAGCATGCCCGCTATTACTGGCTGCTGTTGGCCGAGGGGCATCTCAACCGCAAGCTGTTCGCTGAGATGCTGGGGCGGATCTGGGCGCTGCCTGTGCCAGGCGGGTAACGGGCGACGGCTGCGACGGAGAAGAGACGCTGGGTTGCTGAAGAGGGAACTACTCGGAGCCGTGTCGGCGAAAAGCCCTCCAGCGAGCTGGAACGCGGCGATCGAGCGGCATTCAGCGACCCAAACGGGAGCGAACGGAGCATCGATCGTGAGAGGAAGACGAAGACCTTGCACCCGAGCCGCGGATCGGAGTATCCTGACCATCGCGGGATGGCCAAAACGGAAATTCCAGTCAAACAGATTCAAGTACCACCATTTCGAGAAGTAGAAATCCGCCTGAGTGAGGTCCGCGTTGTAATACACCGTCGAAAAACTAACGATCGAGTAGCCCCACCGCTGTAGGAATTCCGTCAACCGGTTCTTCCGCAGCAATCGCCTCACCGGGCGCCAGTCAGCCTTGTCCTTCAAATCGGCGGCCACGAGGCTGTCTATGTATTCGGCGTTTAGAGTGGCCGTTACCGAGAGAGCGGTAAGAGAATAATTCGCCAGGCTGCCCTGGGCGACGTAAAACCCCTTCTCTTTGAGGCCTCGAAGAAAGTCGGAGTTGTCATATTCATAGAATTCCTTCAGAACGTCGCTGCGCCCGTACCCATCCAGAACGATAAAGTAAAATTACGGTTCCTTCCGCGGTTTTCACCGGGAAATGACTCACCAGTGCGGTCCCGGTCCACACTGAGGTCGACGTAGTCACCTCAAGGTCGAAGACCGGCTCACCCGTTTCAAACACGCGCCGGTAGACGGATTCGTGCTCTCGAGCGACGTCGGGGATCACTTCAGCGAGGCTATGACCGATGTGCTCTTTGACAGACTTCCCATTGATAGCCGCCAGACGCTCGTTGATGCGGACGAAACGTAGCTCAGTATCCAGCAAGCAGAGGCCGACCGGCGCCGTACGGTAGAGTTGCTCATACAAGCGGGCAAACCTTGATGATGTTCGCAGAAGCGGGGTTTGAGATCCGGGGCAAGATCAGCGCGTTCTTGGAGGAGCACGGCGTGCTGTAGGACTCTTTCACGGATTTAAAGTATCTGCTGTCATGCCGCGGGATCTCGTCTTGCTATCCTTCGGCCGCGCGAGTAGACTAGTGTCGAGAACGACCCAAAATAATTAAATAACGGCGTCGGTTCCAGCCGACCGAGTAGACTTCGCAATCGGAACCTGACCAAGACTCGGACGAAAGGAGCCGAGCATGTTGGATCATGAGTTGTGATTTTCATTTGCCCTTTCCAGTGAATCGCGATGTCGGACTATTAGACCGGCGAACTGATCGAGCGCCGCTTAGAACACGGGACTGGGGAAGCACGAGCCTTCTACACTTCTCTTCCGAGGACGGCTCGAGTCGGGATGGAGACCACGGGTTGCAGCCAGTCGAGAGAAAAGAGAAGGACCGATGTTGCGTCGCATAATCGTTCTTTCTAGTGTCGGGTTCCTTCTCGGTTTGCGAAGCCTGTTGCTCTTGGCCCAGCAGCCCGAGGCCGAAGCCTCTGATCCGGAGGTTTTGTCCATGTTTCCACTCGCTGGACAGCGGGGCAAAGTCTGGCAAGCGGAACTTCGGGGGCGTTTTCTGGACGGAGCTCGTGCCGTTTGGTTCGACTGTAAAGAACTGTATGGCTCGGTGAAGAGTGTGGAAGCCATAAACCTAGATGCCCGAAAGGACGGTTCTGAGGGTTCGCCTAAAGCGCCGCGCGAGGGCCAGCGAGTTCTGCTTGAACTGGGTGCTCATCCAGACGCGCTTGTTGGGGCTCACAAGGTTCAGCTCATTTCCTCTCGTGGCATTTCCAACAGTTTTGCTCTATTCATCCATCGCGAGCCTGTGGTCTTGGAAAGCCAGACCGCTGTCGGGGTTTCCGCCAAGACCCAGGAAGTCAGCTGGCCGGCAGTGGTAAGCGGGCGGATAAGCAAAGAGGGTGAAGTCGATCACTTTGCCGTGGAGGTCCCTGGAGATCAGGAGTTGCGTTTCGAAATGGTTTCTAGTGGAGCTGGTTTCGACGCCGGGATCACGGTGTTCGAGCCCTCCGGAAGCTGGCTGGATGCTCACCGACTGATCCGCTTGGCCGATACCAACGCGTACAGGAGCAACGATGTCAACCTGGGCCAAGCCTCTACCGCCAACCTGAACCATCGGTTCCAGAAGCGTGGCCGTTACATAGTTGCGGCCGGAGCTCTTCTTGGACTGGGTGGACCTGACTTCTCCTATCAGCTGCGGATTGCAGAGAGCGCGAAACAGATGGTTTCCCCAGGGAAACAGGGGGGCACAGCTAAGTGGGCACATGACGAACCCCAGGAGTGGGAGGAGCGAGGATTCTCTCGTAGCATAGAGCCGGACCGTGTGCGGCAACTTTGGTCCAGGACTGTCCGTGTGAGCAAGAAAGATAGTGAGCCGGGGAACGGTGTCAGCGATCCCTCGAGTCCTGAGAAGGGGGCAGCATCAACAACTCCTGTTCCCGAGATCCTAGATGGGGCATCTCCGGTCCCCGTTGTTCCCGTAGTCAAGGAACACGAGCCTAACAATACGGCGGCGGAGGCGTTGAACGTTGAACTTCCCGTCATTCTTGAAGGCACGATCGGTCGGCCGAGGGACTCCGACAGCTATCGAATTCAGGTGACAGCGGGGCAGGCGCTGGCGTTCGAGATCGCGACTCTCCAGGAGGCGCCACCATCTTTCAACCCACACTTGGAAGTTCTAGACGCTCTTGGCCAAACGGTGCTGAACAACGTGTACCAGCAAATAGGGGGGGACGGGGACGACTGGCTTCAGTCCTTGGAATCCAAGTGCATCTACACGTTTGAGCAGGAGGGTGAATTCATTCTCAAGATTCGAGACCTGACCCCGCATAGTGGTTCTTCCAGGTTTGTCTACCGTTTGCTGGTGCGGCCGCAGATTCCCCATGTAGGAGACGTAAGTCTGGTCGAGATTGAGGATACGCAAAACGACATCAAACGGGGCCTCAATCTATTCGCGGGTGAAGCGAAGAAGCTCACCGTACATGTAGGGCAAGAAGAAGAGTTTGACGGACAAGTGATAGTATCAGTACAGAATCTTCCGTCCGGTGTTGTTTGCCTGCCGGCCGCGGATGTAGAAGCCTCAGAGGGGCCGGCGTTTGCCAAGGTTCATCCGGAACGGTTTGTTCCGCGGAAGCAGAGTGTGACTTTAATGTTGTATGCCCATGAGGACGCGCCGGCTACACCATTGCCCCATTCGGCGGTTCTTACAGCACAACCGGTCGTACAAGGAAAACCAGGGGCCGTTTTTCAGGTCAAGGAATTTCCGATCATGGTGCTAAAGAGCCCGCCCTCGAGTCCGGGCCGGAAGATTTTGCCCGAAGCTACCTTGCTTCCGTGAAGTTGGCACGCATTCGACGCATAAGGAAAAGAATTTCGAGCGCCATGTGCGAAGAGTACAGGCGAGTGTGACGCGATGATGAAGAGCGTGAGTCTTAGCAATTCCGTACTAAGGCGATTTCTAACTTGGATATGGACCTTTCACATTGCAGTCGCGATGGCAGGGGTGGCTTGGGCGGCAAATTCGCCCAAGAAACAAGTGGCCGCGCAGACCAACCCAAAGGCCGCCACCCAGACGGGCGTGGCAAACGAAAACCTTCCAAATGGGCAGGACGCGTCCAAGACAATATCGATTCAATTGGTGCCCAGCGAGGTGGACCTTTGGGGCAGGAATGCCTCGCAGCAGTTCCTCGTAATAGGACGCTTCGCCGACGGCATGGAGCGAGACCTGACGGCAAGAAGCAGCTTCAGGATCTCCGACCCGAAACTGGCTGAGATTTCCCCCCATGGGCAGGTCGTGGCTTTTGCGGATGGAGAGACCTTTCTCGAAGCTGAGGTCTTCGGGCGGGCCGTTCGAGCTGAGGTCCGGGTCAAGAGTTCCGACGAAAAACGGCCTTTCAGCTTCGGCCAGGACATTGGCGGAATCTTTACCAAGAAGGGCTGTAACGATAGTCATTGCCACGGAAGCGTAAAGGGTAAGGGAGGCTTCAAGCTCTCTATGAATGCGCTCCATCCACGCGATGACTATGAATGGATCATCGAAGGAGGCGCCTATCAGGTCCTGACAGCGGAGCCCGGCGGAGAGAGAATACCGCGCATTGATTTAGAAAAGCCGGAAAACAGCCTGCTCCTGCAAAAACCCGCGTTTACCGTACCTCATGGAGGGGGTCAGGTTCTGCAACCGGGATCAGTCGACTACGAAACAATTCTCGACTGGATTCGGAGCGGCGCCCCGTTTGGTTTAGAGGGAGGTGAATTGGCCAAGATTACCGGCGTTCAGGTCTTTCCCAAGGAATTTATTCTGAACTCTAACGGAAGACACCGCCTCCTCGTAACGGCCGAGCTTTCAAATGGACGAAGGGAAGACTTCACCGATCAGGTGATGTACTCAACGAACAATTCAGAGGTGGTCAAAGTAAGCTCGGGAGGACTGGTTGAAGCCGTCGAGAGAGGAGAGACTTCAGTCATCATCCGCGCCCCGGGGTTTACGGTCAGTGCCCGAGTTGGTGTCGTTGCCGAACCGATCGCGAACTATCCGAGCGCGCCGCGGAAGAATTTTATCGATGACCATGTCTTCGCAAAACTGCGCAAGTTCAACATCGTCCCCTCTGAGCTGTCCAGCGACAGTGAGTTTGTACGGCGAGTCTGTCTGGACCTCACGGGAACTCTTCCTCCGCCTGATCGAGTTCGAGAATTTCTGACCAGCGGCGATCCCCAGAAGCGCGAGAAGCTGATCGAAATCCTCTTGAATTCTCCCGAGTATGTGGATTACTGGACGTTTCGCTTTTCAGATCTCTTTCGCGTGGCGCTTTACGCGGCGGGTTTCACCCCCCAGAAAGCACATCCATACTGGGTGTGGATTCGCGATAGCGTTGAGGAAAATAAGCCCTATGACCAGATCGCCATCGAACGAGTGTCGGCTCAGGGAACGGGCGGTCCCACGGCGCATTATATGCCCGGTGAGTTCCAGCCGTATGACTATATGGCTGAGCAAATCCGAGTCTTCATGGGGCGAAGGCTGGATTGTGCCCAGTGCCACAATCATCCTTACGAAACTTGGTCTCAGGACCAGTTTTGGGGATTAGCGGCTTTCTTTGGTCGCTTGTCCCCGATTGGGGCAGTGCTCGCGGACGTCCCTGGCGGAGGCTTCGCCAAGGGGGGTACGACGGGGCCGGCCCGGCCCATGCTGCATCCGAGAACGAAGGTTGCGGTCAAGCCCGCGTTCCTCGGCGGAGAAGGTTTGCCTAAAGCCGAATCCGCTGATCTGCGCATGGAACTGGCCCACTGGATGACACGGCATCCCTACTTTGCCGAAGCCGCGGTTAACCGGATGTGGAGTTACTTCTTCGGCAGAGGAATCGTGGATCCGGTCGACGACTTCAAGTCGACGGATCCTGCCACGCATCCCGAGTTGCTCGAGGAGTTAGCCGATGACTTCAGACAGAACAATTATGACCTGAAGCATCTGATGCGGATGATCGTTCAGTCTAGGACGTATCAGTTGTCCAATATCCCCAACGAGAGCAATAAGGACGACACAATCAACTACTCCCACTCGTGGCCGCGTGCCTTGGACGCTGAAGTATTGTTGGACGCCATCTCTTTGGTCAGCAGTGTTCCGGAATCCTTCACGCGAGCCTCAGGACCTGGTGGGAAGGATCCGATTGGCGCACGCGCCATTCATATCAAAGACACCGATAGTTACGCGTCACGTTTTCTGGACATGTATGGCCGAACTGATCGGATGATGGTTCCGGAACGCGACCGAACGGCGAACCTGACTCAAGCCCTCCACATGCTGGTGGGCACGACCTACACCGACAAGCTTTCTGAAGAGGGAGGTCGGATCGATCGATGGATGGGAAATGGGGCTTCCGACAAAGAGGTGATTGAAGAGCTCTGCTTGGCAGGCCTTTCGCGGTTTCCTTCGAAAGAAGAAGTCGAGGTACTGGGGAGGTTGATTCAGAAGAGTCCTTCGCGACAACGGGCTCTTGAGGACTTGATGTGGGGCTTGATTACGTCCCGAGAGTTTGCATACAAGCATTGAGAAAACATCTCGCGTTTTGAGGAAAGACGAGTGTCCAGGATACCTGCAAACTAGTTCAAAAATGGGGCTTCACATGCGACGAGTTGGATGTTCGCAATGCACCGAGTCGACCTTACGTCGGCGGGATTTTGTTCGCGTGGGGGGCTTGAGTCTTCTTGGGATTAATCTAAGCCAATTCCTGAAGCTTCGGAGTGTGATGGCCGCGAGTGACGGAGCCCGAAGCAAGCCAAAAGCTCAGGCCTGCATCCTCCTCTGGTTGGAGGGAGGCCCAAGCCATATCGACACCTGGGACCCCAAATCGAACAGCAATTTCCGGCCCATTTCAACGAGCGTTCCAGGAATACAGATCTCCGAGTTGTTGCCCCGGGTGGCCGAGCAGATGAACAAAATTTCGATCGTTCGCTCAATACACACTGAGGAGGACAATCATCCACAGGGGACCTATTATGCTCTGACGGGCCATCGGCCCAACCCCGCCATGCGGTTTCCCAGTTTTGGCTCGATCATCGCCAAGGAAACGGGAACCAGGAACAACATCCCTCGCTATGTTTTAACGCCACAGTGGGATAAGGAGAAGCAGTATGAAAAGTACTTTGGGAGTGCATTCATTGGACCCAAATACGGTCCCATGATTGTCCCGGACCCGAGCAGAGAAGATTTTGAGGTGGCGGACCTCAGCGTGCCCAAAGGCTTTTCGATAGAGCGGATTGAGAACCGGCGAGCATTTATGCAGGCTTGGGACCGGTTTCATCGGGATAAGGTCGAGATTGCAGAGTATTCGAATATGGATACATTTACCGAGCAAGCTCTGACAATGATTCTGTCACCCGAGGTAAGGGATGCTTTCGATGTTTCCAAGGAGTCTGACAAAACAAGGGACCTCTATGGTCGTGACAGTTTCGGACAGAGTCTTTTGCTGGCAAGACGTCTGGTGGAGGCCGGAAGCCGTTTCGTGACGGCCGCGGGCTTTCCTTTCAGTGCGTGGGATTCACACAGCGAGAACGACAAGAAGCATCGAGACGAACTGGTTCCAGTCCTTGATCGGGCTCTCGCGGCGCTGCTGGTGGACCTGGATCAGCGGGGCCTGCTGGAATCGACCGTCGTAATCGCTATGGGGGAATTCGGACGGACGCCCCATCTGAATCCGGCCTTCGGAAGAGATCACTGGCCGCACTGCTGGTCCCTAGTGATGGGGGGCGGTGGCATTCAAGGTGGAAAAGTTGTCGGTGCGAGCGACGAGCGAGGGGCTTATGTGGCCGAAGAGATGACGACAATGGGCGATGTGTTTGCGACCATCTACAAAGCATTCGGCATAGACTGGGGAAAAACCTACATGTCCCCGATTGGCCGCCCAATCAAGATTGCCAACTCTATTGAAGATGAGACCGGAGTGCCGATTCAGGCATTGGTCTAAGAAATGACCCCCACCGGGGTCGAGAGCCTGTGCTTGCAAGCACGGTCTCCCAACCTGTTTCCCTGTAACCCCGTTAATTGAATGTTAGGCGAAAAGTTCCTTGATCTCGCCAAACTTCATGATGCCTTTGGGGGAGATGTTCTCGATGTATTCGAATGTTCGGCCCGAGGGTGTCTTTGTGATTCCCTTGGTCCAATCGATACCCATGACCGAATAGAGAGTCACCAAGACGTCTTCGGGGTAGATGGATCGGTTTCGGTGCCACCCTGGCTCAACGACCCGCGCAGCCTCTTCGTCGGTGGCGCCTAAAGCCCCGCCGCCTTTGACCCCGGCGCCTGCGAGCAGCGCGACGGCGGCGTAGCGATAGTGGTCCCGGCCGTTCCTCAAATTCGGCGTACCGGGGGTACGCCCAAACTCACCCATACAGAGGACCAGGGTTTTGTCGATCAACGGCCGCCCGTCTTTGTCGCTTTGGGCTTCGAGGTCGTCCAGCAGGCCCGAGAGCGCCGGGTCCAACTCGGCGCACTGTTTATACTGGCTCCCTTTTGCCGTCTTGTCGTAGAGCTTGTCGTGGAGATCCCAGCCATTGTGAGCGATAAAGATGAACCGCGTCCCGGCGCCCTCCGCGACGAGATTGCGGGCGATGACACAGGCGTTGCCCAAGTCGGTGTTGCCGTAGCGAACACTGTCTTCCGGGTCGACGGCGAACACCGGGCTGGCCTTGGGATTGTCAAGCAGCGGATAGGCCGATTGGTAGTAATGATCCAGATCGCTGAAGATGCGGCCGCGGTGGGTGTCTTCCTCGCGCCAGTCGCGATCAAGTTTGCCCAGCAGTTGCCGCCTGATTTGGAAGCGGGATCTTTCGTCTTCCCGCAGCACGAATGGTGGCGGGGCGTTCGAATACATGGCCATCGGCGCGTGGTTAGAAGGCAGCATGCCCGACCCGACCAACTGCGACGTGTCCATGTTCATCGAGACGAAGGGCGGCAGGAAATCCGAGTCCTTAGCTCGGCCGGCCGTCTCATAAGCGATCACCGAACCGACCGAGGGGATTTCCTGAAGCCGGGCCGGGCTGAGCAGCCGAGCCGCCTGCAAGTAATAGGTGCCGCGAGCGTGTTCGGCTTCCCAGGCCTCCAGTGATTGCAGGACGGAGAACTTATCGGCGCGTTCGGAAAGCTTGGGCAACAAGCCCACGGGCATTTTAAGACCCGAGTGGACCGTTCGAATGTCGAAGTCCGGCGGGGTCCAGGGTCCTTCCTTGGCGCTAAACGTCTCTAACTGGCTGGGGCCGCCCTGCAGGAACAGCAGGATACAAGTTTCGGCTCCGCCGCGCGGCTCAACTTTCTCTTTGGCGTGAACGTTGAGCGGCTTCAGCATCGGCAGCAGGGAATACGTCGCCACCCCAAGACCACCGATTTGGAAAAAGTCCCTGCGACTCAATTTCGGGATATCCGTCAGCATGTGTCTGACCTCCCGGCGGCCATCAAGCAGCCACCCGCCGGCTAATAGTTCACCATGAACTCTAATTTGTTCAGCAAAGCCCATTGCAGATCCTCTACCCCTTTATCGCGGTGCATTGCGATGTGGCTCACGCCCGTGGCCGTTTCCTGCTGGGTCGGATAGCGTGACAAGGTCGCCAAGAATAGCTCCTCGACGATTTTCTCGTTCGGCAGAGGCGGGGTCTTGCTCAGCAGTTCACTGACGCGGCTTCCCTCCGTAGACGCCAGCGCTTTTCTCTTAACCACATCGCTGTTCATCATCATGGAAGCTTGCACCACGGAACCCTTGGTGCTCGCCTGCCTCGTGATGCGGTTGCTTTGACCGAAGAAGTCCAGGAAGCGGCGAAGTTCCTTGTCGCCCGGGGGACCCCCTTCATCCATGACGTACTCGATGTCGTGCCCGAAGACGTCGGTCGCTTTGGCCAGCGCATCGTAGATCTCCTCGGCCGATAGGCGGCGGACCAGCTTGCGGGCGTAATATCGGTCGTACTCCGGCTTGTACTGGCCATCGAAGCGGGACGAAAGCTGATACGCCTTCGAACTCACGATGGTCCTCATCAGGTGGCGCAAGTCGAAGTTGCTCGTTTGGAAATCTCTAGCCAGCGCATCGAGCAATTCCGGATGTGACGGCTGGAGCGTCCAAGGCGCCGGGGGTGGATTGTCGGGGTCTTGGCGATCCAGGTCCCAGTCAAAGGGCGGATCAACGATTCCCACCGTCATGAATTTGGACCAGAACAAGTTGACCGTGACCTTGGCAAACTGGAAGTCCGAGGTGAGCATGCGCGCGAATTCCGTCCGTGGGTTCGCGTTCTCCGCAGGCCGCTCTTTGCTCAGCAGGTATTCCGGATAAACCTTGGCGTTGCGGTCCCGCGGCGTTCGCAGAACGCTGGGAGCTTCCATTCGGTAGCCGAGACCGCCATCGGCGGTCGGCTTGGAGCTGAACTTGAAATACGCGATGCCTCCCTGCCAGATTCGTTCCGGTCGCGGCGAGTAACCGTCGACCAGAGTGTAATTGTTGTCCACCAAGCCGGGCCGGATGATGTGAAGATTTCCGAAGAAAGCCGCCTGGCGCCAAAACTCCACACGCTTTCTCTTCGCCAGCCAGAGGTTGATGGTGTCAAGATGGTTGGCCCCATCGTGGCAGGAGACGCACTGCAGATTCACGCCTAGAAAGAGCTTGCTGGTATGGACCGCGATTTCGTCCAGGGTGTCCTCGTGCATGACATCGGCGCAGCGTAAGCCGTCGACCTGATGCCGGAGCAAGAATCCGGCCGGCCCGGACGCCGATTTGAACAGTGCCGTAGCCGTCAGCATGTCGCGGACGAAGTAGTTATACGGAATGTTGTACTTGACGATGTTGTAAAGGTAGTCCCGAAACAGCGGGCCGCCGTCTCGAAACAGATCGGCGAAGAAATAGGTCCACTTACTAACAAAAGGTAGCTGCACCAACCAAGGCCCTTTGTAGTCAGGGCCCGTGGCGTACGGCAACTCCATGTAATCGAGGCCCAGCAGATGATCGATGAGCTTCATCCGTTTGTTAGGGTCCGGATCGGCCACGAATTTTTGCACCGTGTAGCGATTGGGGAACTCGACGTTCTGGTCGATGATCGTGACCGGGTTGCCGGGGTCGGTGTCAGGCAGCCGTCCCCACAAGTCCAGATAAACGCGGCGCATGAACTCGGCATCCGAGGAGAGTCCGGCGTGGGGAATGCCGTCGGCTTTCATTTTTCCGAAGATGTAGCGGTCGATGAAGTTTTCTTCTTCTCCCACGGCAACGGTGGGCGCTCGCGGCAGCCTCGCGGCCAACCTGTCGGTCAGCTCCGTCGCGGCGTCACGCTCGGCTTCGTCAGAGGTGGCATGCATCCGGTGGGCAAGAAGCTTGACGTACTTGGCGAGATCGGCTACCTGCCGGGGCGTGTAGTTCCCCTTCTGCGGCTGCATCAGGGTTTCCGGGACACCCTCGCGTATTGTTCTTTCAACGTCCGCTAGGGCGCCCCCGTGGTTCCATACTTCATCCACCAGGTTCATCCTGGCGTCACCGGCCCCTTTGCCGTCACTCTGGTGGCAAAGCGCGCACTTGGCGTCGAAGACGGCGCTGGCGAAACTGAGGCGCTCTCCCTCGAGCACCGGCAGGACCTCGGCGGGCAGCGTCTTGCTATCGGCTATTGAATGAGCTGGTGCGCGGCTCTCGGTCTTGCCGGCACCCTCGTGCGCCCCTAGAGCAGGCCCCTCCCCCTTCGGCTCCGCTTCCACGGCGGGCGGTGGACCTTCCCCATCCGAAGCAGGCACGGACTGCCCGCGAGAGAGTGTTCCCTCTCTAGGAGTCAGCAACAGCAGGCAAACAAGGATTAACAACGAAAGGCGGGTTGTTCTATTGGGCCACATCAGACCGAGACCCCCCAGTTTACATGTGAGAAACCTGCGTCTGTCTGCACCCTTATATTCTAGCTCTTTCGGGTCTGCGGGCCCCCACATTTCGGGACTGGGCGGAGAATAGAGATGGTCAGCTCTTGCCGAGCCAGCCGCCGCGCTGGAACCCCACCGCAACCCGTTGATTACAGATTGGTTACACGAGATTGGGTTTGTTTCGTATTTTTTCTTTCTCGCTCGCCGAGCGTCCCGGTCCCCGCAGTCTCCCCCTGCAAGATAGCGGGCGTGTCAAGTGTCCCCGTGGGCGATGAACAAAAAGTCGCGGATCTGGCGGGCGACGAACCGATAGAGCGAAGGGGGCGTATGATCATCGCCCGCCTAGATCAGCGCTACAAGCTCGTTTTAGGCGGTGTTGGGGCGGGCGCGGATTCATATATGGCCTCACTCCTGGACCGCTCGCTCACACTCGCGGCTCGGTGCATCGTGGTTTCCCTTTTTACCGACGCGAGCGGTCAGAAAAAGGCTGCGGGCCGGGGTCAAAAGACGGTCTAGGAGAGCGCTCCCGAACGATTTTCGCGACTTGACGGTGGTTTGGCAGCTGAGCAGGGCGGCGATGGGATTGTATTGCTTGATGACTAGGTCTTCTGAATTGTGAGACATAGCAGTATTCCCAGTCGCCCAGGCAAGAGCCGGTGGCAGTGAATGGCAAGAATACGAGGATTTTCCCTTCGAGGTTTCGTTTTCTGGGCCCCGTACCAGAATACGGGACGGATGGGGGGTTAGAAGGGATCCGGCGGCGTAAGTTGTTGAAATGGGGAGGAAAGAAAATTGAAAAAGTCTGTGACAGAGTTCCGCGGGAGCGGTGGAAAGCGTCATCAAGGCCGGATTTTCGCTGCCAAAACCATTTCGTAGCGCAAGGAAAACGCCGGCTAGCGAATGGTGAAAGGTGTGCGAAGTGAAGGGTCACGAAGCAGAGTATCGGCCGTTGGGAGGAGCTGAGCGGGGTCAAACAGAGCCGCAGCCGAGAGGCTGCGGTCAAGGTTGCGAATAACCATGTCGATACGACAAACCCGTTGTGGTCGCGAGGCCTCGACCGCACCCTTTCAGGTGCGGCTCTGTTGGCACCATCAATAACGCGTGTGTCAAGTCTTTCCGCTGGGCGGTGAACGAAAAGCCGCGGATCTGGCGGGCGACGACACGGTAGAGCGAAGGGGGGGTGCGATCATCGCCCGCCTAGATCAGCGCTACGGACTTTCGGCAGGCCGATCCGTCCCTAGTCGCAAAGGTTCAATGCGACCAACGTGTCCGCGAAGGAATTTCGGATTGGGGATTCCCGGAGTTTGGATTCTCTGTGCGGTGGAGAGGGGGACCGCTATTCGGCTGTGGTGCCGCTCTCTGCGGCCTGGCGAAGCGCGAGAAACGCTTCTTTCAACTCCAGCCGTACGGCACTCTCCGGTTCCTGCAAAACGAACTCCTGATACCAATCAAGGAAGTCCTCCCGGAGGCGGTGGAATAGATGCAGGAAGTGCCGGAGGAAACCAATGCAGTCAAGCACAACGAACTCAATGCCGCCGGTCTGCTCGTAGAGCGACGCGGCGTATTCAGAGATGTCCGGTTCGATGGTGTCGGTGGTGATGAAGATGTAGTTGTCGACACGCTGACCGCAGTCGTTGATCTTGTGGAGGGCGTGGTCGATGTCCTCGCGCGTGACTCGCCGCATCTTCATCTCATAGCTAGTGACAAGTTTGTCGTCGTTAACAAGAGTGATCTCAACGTCGCCGGTGGCACCGGTGGCGATGTCAGCAGCGGTATGCGCCTGAAGAGGCTTTGCGCGTTCACCTAGGTTCTTCTCTGCGGCGGTGTAGGCCGCGGCTACTATGAGGACCGGCAGGCGGCTGGCACCCTTGCAGTTCAAGTGCTGCTGGAGTAAATCGACAATGTTCTGGACCGATAACGGGACGGAAGCCTGTTTGGTGGTTTTATTGAGGCTCGCAAAATACAGTGACATTGGAACACGGACACAGCATGCTGTGCCCCTACGGCTTGAACACGATCCATGTCACCATAATTTGCGAGACTCAGTAAGTGCGGCCAAGAGAGTTTTAATGCGCTGGTCTCTCTCGGCCTTGAGAATAAACAGTACACGCAGGGTTTCGTGCAGTACGGCATGAGCTTCCACCTGCTCATCATGGATGGCTGTCAAGAGATTTAGCAGGGTCTGGTAGAGCTGGGGCGGCCGGCCAACGAGGTTCACGTCTGGCGTGAGGACAATGTTGCGGTTGCGGAGGGCAGGGGTCAGGAAGGCGGTTGTCGGGTTGCAGGGAAGTTGGTGCTGGTTTATGAAGGGCCAATGTACTGCTCGTCATAGACGCGACCTGAAAACGAATCCGGTGTGTCGATTTCGGTGTAGGGCTTCCGCACGTCGACTTCGGAATTGTGGACCTTGGCGAGAACGCAGGCGAGAAGGAGGCGGACGCCGGCACGGTTCTGGATGTTGCGGCAGACGAAGTCAATCGCTGTCGCGATCTGTGTATTCGCGATGCGTGGCGTTGCGACGTCGGCCAGAACATCCTTGGCGGCTACAGCAAGGATCTCTGCCGGGGTTTGAGCCATGGCGTCATGTCGTCCGGATCGTAGTTCACAAACAGCACTTCGCGGCGAAGAGTCTTGACGGAGTGACAGAGTTTTTCGGGGGCCTCAATGCATCCCCAGGCCTTGAATATTTCGTCGTTCAGAGGGCTGTGATAGCTGGAGACTGCCACCTTGCCCTTGCACTTACGAAGAACAGCCGCAAGCTCGCGGTGGGCCTCGTCGGTCATCTCATACCCGTAGGCTTTGCTGTCGCCTCGGGATTCGTGGGGATAGGGCGGATCGCAGTAGAAAAGCGTGTTCTTGGTGTCGTAACGATTGATGACCTCGATGGCGGGAGCGTTTTCGAACTGGACGCGCAGTAGGCGTTGGGCGATGTCTGGTAGATGGTCGATTGCTCCAAGCCAACGTGAAACAGCTCCGGCCATACCTGCCCTGCTGGTTAGGGTGCAGTGCGCCCAACGTCCAACGCTGGCAGTCTGGGCGAGTCCGGTGCGTACTTGGCGGGCACAAATATAGAAGCGTCTAGCGCGCTCGACCGCCGTCAAACTGTCGGTTGGTTCGTGTATGGCCAGCTCGAACTCCCGCCTGGAGAATGGGGTTAGGCCAACGGCTCGGATGATCTCCTCGGGCTGGTCGCGCAGGACCTCAAAGAAGTTGACCACCTCGCCGTCGACGTCGTTGTAGGTTTCGATTGGCGACGGACTGCGGTTGATGATCACTGCCGCGGAGCCTCCAAACGGCTCGCAGTAGTGCTCGGATGGCGGCAGCAGCGGTAGCAGCCACTCAAGATGGCTGAACTTCCCGCCGTACCATCCAAAAGCGATAAGGCGATTGCCTCTGCGTCGTGATTTGCTGGTCAGTGAGATTCCGCTCATGGAACCGTCCATTGTACTCGGTCTGGGACTCGGAGTCGCAGGAGTGCCAAGAACATTTTAACCTGGAAAAAAATTCCGCTATTTCGCAATCCGCTGTTACCCCCCCTTACGGTTACGGGGTGCCGTCAACCACCCGCCACATATCAGTGCTGTCCGGGGAAAGTCGCGCCATCGGACGGTAAGTCTCGACCGTTCAATGTCTTATGGCCTGTTTTGCCCGGGAACGATTTGAAATCCCGAGGCCGCAAATGGTCGCCTGAACGGAGCATCCGGACGCGGCACAATGAGGGATGAACCTTGGCCGTACGGTTTTCTCCCAACTGATCGAGCACCTACCGAGCAAAGAGTTTCAGAAATGTGTATCGCGCTACCGCGGCGATTCCTATCTGAAAAGTTTCTCCTGCTGGGATCAGTTTCTTGCGATGGCATTCGCCCAGCTGACCTATCGGGCAAGCCTCCGCGACATCGAGACGTGCCTGCGTTCGATGCACGGCAAACTCTACCACATGGGATTCCGCGGCAGGGTAGCGCGCTCGACACTGGCCGACGCGAACGAGTCGCGCGACTGGCGGATCTACGCGGACTTCGCGCAGGTCTTGATTGGCATGGCACGGCCGTTATATGCCCACGACCCGATCGGTGTGGACTTGGACCAGACTCTGTACGCTCTCGACTCGACAACAATCGACCTCTGCCTGTCGCTGTTTCCGTGGGCGAGATTCCGCAAGCAAAAAGCCGCCGTGAAGATGCACACGCTGCTGGATCTGCACGGCAATATTCCCACGTTCATCCGCATTACTGGAGGCAAAGTGCACGACATCAACATCCTCGACGAGATCGGCCCGGAGGCCGGCGCGTTCTACGTCATGGATCGGGCCTACGTCGATTTCGAACGCCTCTTCGTGTTCACTCTCTGCTCGTCGTTCTTCGTCGTGCGAACCAAGAAGAACATCTTGCTCCAACGGCGCTACTCGCATCCCGTCGACAAATCCACGGGCTTGCGCTCGGATCAGACCGTCATACTGGCTGCCATCGAATCGGCCCAAGCCTATCCCGACCCGTTGCGGAGGGTCAGTTACTTCGACGCCCGGACGAACAAGCGGCTGAAGTTTCTGACCAACAACTTCGCGCTCCCGGCGCTGACCATCGCCCACATCTACAAGTCGCGTTGGCAGATTGAGTTGTTCTTCAAGTGGATCAAGCAACATCTGCGAATCAACTCGTTTTACGGCACCAGCGAGAACGCCGTCAAGACGCAGATCTGGATCGCTGTCTCGATTTACGTGCTCATCGCCATCGTCCGGAAACGCCTCGGGCTGGAAGCGAGTCTTTACCAGATTCTACAGATTCTCAGCGTTACGCAATTCGAAAAAATGCCCCTTTTACAGGCACTCCAGCCATCCGACTCCCCAAACGAATCCCCCTATGACCCCAACCAATTGATTCTATTCGACTTTTAACCGGACAGCAGTGGCCACATATAAAGAGCCAGGTACGAGCGGTACGGTGCGAAGGGCCTGAGCGCCTGCGACGACTTTCTTCCTTCCATGAAGTTCGCAAATGTCCGCTGGACTGCTATGTCCCCCGTGGGCCACACATCAGGGTCTCGGCAGTAGAAGATCGAAACCATGTCGCACGTCCACTGGCCTATCCCCCACATGCCCACTAGGTGTTCTGTCCGCGAACGATGGTCCATCCCGCGCACTTTCTCGCCGAGCAAAAGCCCTGCCGCTTCCGCCTTGCCAAGGCCTAACAGGGCCCGAACCTTGTTTTTGGAGACACCACACCGCCTAAGTGCCTCCTCGTTCCCTTCCATGAAGAACTGCGGTATCCCCATCCCGCTGGACTCGGTTAAACCTTCTACGCGTCGCCAGATGCTTCTAGCAGCCTTTGTTGAGAGTTGCTGACCAACCACTGCCCTAGCGAGAAAATGTGCCAAACCGTGATCTTCCCGTTCCGGGAAATTTATCGGCCCAATCTCCACGATCGCTTTGTGTAGCTCCGCCGATAGTTCAGATGCTCTTTGAAGAAACTGAGCGTAGACGTCGTGTTCCATGCGGCTCTCTGGGCGCGAAACTCGGGAAGAAGAATTCCTTGAGCGCTACAGCGAGGTTATTTCGCTAACTTGACCGCGGCCTCGCAGCCGCGGCTCTGTCCGCGCGTCTCACGTCCCTCCGCGCTCCATGGAGCTTTCTCTACGTTTCGACAAGAGTTTCACCCTACTGGGCGCCGCAACGAGTTTGTTCTTAAGTGGCAACGCTTGAGCATGCGGTACCCAAAGCGCCGAGGTTTATTGACGGAGGCGCAATCACATCTCATTGCGCCCAGTAGGCGACGCCCGGCTTCTGCTGAATAAGACATCTCTTAAGCAGATCGATTGCTTTCTCAAGGCCTTCGTCGGGGGACATTAAACTGTCCTCGTGCTCGATGCTCGCGACGAAGTCGTATCCTGCCATGCGGAGTTGCGTAATAATGTTGTTCCACGAAAGCAGATCATGCCCGTAGCCGACCGTGCGAAAGATCCAAGATCGATTGGATTCGTCGGTAAGGTCCTTCGCATCCAGTATTCCGTTGAGCTGAGCGACATAGGGATTCACGGCGGAGTCTTTGGCATGAAAATGATAAATCGCCGAGCCAAGCTTGCGAATCACAGTGCCGATGTCCGCTCCCTGCCAGAAGAGGTGGCTGGGGTCTAGATTCGCTCCAATGGTCTCGCCGACAGCATCCCGCAATTTCAGTAACGTCTCCACGTTGTAGACAACGTTGTTGGGCACCATCTCGATACCCACTCGTACACCGTACGTGTCGGCGATCCCGGCAGCGTCCTTCCAGTAGGGGATCACTTTCTCACTCCACTGCCACTCCCAGCGTTCCCGGAAATCTTCCGGCGGGATGGGACAGGTAATCCAGTTCGGGAATTTCGCGGTGGGATCGCTGCCCGGACAGCCGCTGATCCCGTTGACGAACCTGACATCCAGCTTTTGGGCTAATTTGCACGAATTGACGAAGTCTTCGTGGTGAGCCTGTGCGATTTTCGGGTCTGGATGGAGCGGATTCCCATGGCAGCTCACCGCGCTTATGATGAGGTCACGGTCGGCCGCGGCCTTCTTCAGCCAGTCGACTTTCGACTCGTCACTCAGCAGGTCCTCGGCGCGAGAGTGGGCAGCCTTCACATAGCCTCCCGTGCCGAACTCGACCGCTTGAACCCCTAAGGTCTTCAAGTAATCCAGTGTTTCCTCTAACGGCCTTTCGCCGAAGAGAAGAGTGAGTACGCCGAGTTTCATTGTGGCTATCCTTTCATTCCTATTGGGGGCTCGCAAAATACAGTGATGGAGGACGGGCACAGCATGCTGTGGCCCCTACAGTCTGAACGCGGGCCATGTCATCATCATTTGCGAGACTCAGTAAGCAGCCAGCCCGCTTGCTCATCAAGTTCTCGGCTGCGAGCGCCCATCAGCCCGTGGTAGTCCTTCGTCGCAAAAAATGGTACCGTCACCGATTTTCGTCGTCTACCCCTACGGGATGCAAAGCAGTGGCGGAAGCGAAAATCGGATGACAGTCCCTATTTTTTGCCGAACCTACCTCTACACCATGGGCTGCTAGATTAAGAATTCCTTGCTCGGCCGAAATGGAGTACTAGCGTACCAAACCAAGTCATTCAGCATGATCGCTGCAATCGGATCGTCGAGACAGGGAGAAATCAATTCGAAAGCCGAGATGATGGGACGGCCATTACCACAGCGAAACTAAGAATCACTCAACCATCGCGACTAACCGGGGCCCGCGCTCATCCAGCTTGGGGCCCAGACTCGAGTAGCTCTCGAACGATGCGGGCGTCGTTGACCTTGGCGTCGGTCGGGGTCTCCAGAATGCCATGGTGAGGATAGGTCAGTCTGTCGTGGTCGAGGCCCATCTGGTGAAAGATCGTCGCGTGCAGGTCGGGTACACTCACCCGGTTCACGACCGACCGATAGCCGAACTCGTCGGTCTCTCCGTAAACGAAGCCTTTCTTAAAGCCTCCACCGGCCATCAGCAAACTGAAGGCGTGGTGGTTATGGTCGCGGCCTCCTCCGCCCTGCGTGATGGGGAGTCGGCCGAATTCGCCCGTCCACATCACGATCGTGCTGTCTAACAGGCCTCGCCCCTTCAGGTCTTGGATCAACGCTGCGTAGGGCTGGTCCGTGTGGGCGCAGATCGTCGGAAGCTCAGTCTTGATGCTAGTGTGACTATCCCACGGCTGGAATTGAGGATCCAAGGGCGGGAAGATTTGGACAAAGCGAACGCCGGCCTCGATCAACCGACGGGCCATGAGGCATCGGGTACCGTAGCCGGCCGTCAACGGATCGGGACTGTCGAGCGCGTAAAGCTTCCTGGTTGCCTCCGACTCGTCGGAAAAGTCCAGCACCTCCGCCGCGGCGACCTGCATGCGCGCCGCCAACTCGTAGTTCTGAATACGGGCTTCGAGCTGGGATTCTCCGGGACGCTGCCTCTGGTGAACGGTGTTCATTTTGGCCAACAGGTCAAGGTTCTTCCGCTGGGATCCAGGGGGCAGCGGCAACGCCGGATTCAAGTGGTGCACCGGCGTCCCTCCCGAACTGAATTCCACCCCCTGGTAGAGCGCCGGCAAAAAGCCGCTCGACCAGACCATCCTGCCGCTCGTGTTATAACCGGCCGGATCGCGCAGCACCACAAAAGCCGGCAGGTTCCCGTTCTCGGTTCCCAGCGCGTAGCTGAGCCAGGAACCCATGGCGGGCCGCCCGGGGAAGATCTTGCAGGTCTGCATCATGTTCAGCGCTTCAGGATGATTCTGGTGATGGGTGAACATGGATCTCACCAGGCATAGCTCGTCGGCAACACTTCCGATCCCGGGGATGATCTCGCTGAGTTCCATTCCGGACTCGCCGTAGCGTTTGAACTCGAAGGGAGCTCCCATCAGGATGTTCTTGTTGTTGGACTGGATGGTCTCGACTTCCTTTGGATGGGGCTTGCCGCTTTGCTTGGTCAGCAACGGCTTGCGGTCAAACAAGTCCATCTGACTCGGCCCGCCGTTCTGCATCAGTTGGACGACAGCCTTGGCGCGGCCGTCGAAATGACCCCGGCGAGGCTTCACGTCCGTGTAGAGCGGTTGGCCGGATGAGCGGGTTGCGGCCGAGACGCGCTCTTGGTTCAGCAGATAGGCAAGCGCCAAGCTCCCGAAGCCGAGGCCGGACATTTCCAGAAGCTCTCTTCGGGAAAGGGGTCCTCGCAGGTGAGATCCGCAGTCCTTGCTGTGTTTCATGATCGTGCCCCCATCGATTCGTGATTCCTCGGGTCTTCCGTCGGGTTCTCAGTCCACATAGAGGAACTCGTTCGAGGCCATCAACATCTGGCCCAGGCTGGCGAGCGCCGCGTAGGACGCGTCTTCGTCGCTGGATTTCACATCCAGATAGCCTTGCGCTTGCTCGTCTAAGTGCTGCGTACAAAACGCCGCTTCTTCCGGCGAGGGCCTCCGGGCCAACGCCATCAGGTACGCCATTTCGATTTTCTTCTCCGCCGCGGCGCCACCGCCCGCCAACTCGTTCAGCCGATCGGCAAAGTCTTGGGCCCGTTCCATGACGAACTCGCTGTTCAACAACGTAAGCGACTGCAGCGGGGTCGCCGACTCCGTTCGCTGGGTGGTGTTCAGGTTCATGATAGGAAAGTCGAACACGTCCAGCAAACTCAGGGAATAGTTCCGCCGGGCCATCAAGTACAGACTGCGTCGAAATCGGCTCGTCGCGGTGGGGCCTTCTTGCGAGACCGTAACGAGGCCGTCCGCGGCCCCGTCGAGCATGATCGGAGGCCCGCCAAGAGTTCGGTCGAGTTTCCCACTGACAGCCAGAATGGAGTCTCGCATGACTTCCGCTTCAAGCCGTCGAAAATTCATTCTCCACAGAAGATCGTTTCCCGGATCGACTTTGCCCGCCAGAGAGGACTTATCGCCCGCCGGACGGCCCGACGACTGCCGATAAACGGTCGAGGTCATGATCAGCTTGTGCAGCCGTTTGATCTTCCAACCGTTCTCCACAAAATCCACCGCCAGCCAATCGAGCAGCTCGGGGTGGGTGGGGCGCGAGCCCAGGCGGCCGAAATTGGCCGCCGTCCCCACGATCCCTTTGCCGAAGTGATGCTCCCAAGTGCGATTCACCATCACCCGGGCTGTCAAGGGATGGTCGCGGCTGGTTAACCAACGGGCCAGAGCCAGCCGCCGGCCACTGGACTCCTTTTTCTCGCCGGCAACGGGAACAACCGCGGACTGGCCCGGCTTCGAAAGCACGGTCAGAAAGCCGGGCTCGACGGGCGGACCCGGCGTTTCGATATTTCCCCTCAGCATCAAGTGCGTTGTCGGCGGTTCGCCCGTGTCCCAAAGGGCATGGATCATATTGAACGACCGGCGCCAACCCTGGAGGGTCTCGATTCGCTGTTGGAGTTTGATGCTCTTGGCCTTCTCTTGTCCTGGGAGTCCGGCAAATTGGCTTACCCCTTTGTTATCGAGGAGGCTGTCTATTTCAGCGGGCGAAACGGTCAGCGCCCCCTCCAATTTGGTGAACAGGTATTTCTGGACGACCGTTCGTTCCTCGTCGGGAGTCTCAAAAGCCGCCCTGACGTCCTCCCGCAGATGCTCGGGAACAGCGTCTTTGAGCTTTTCATCAAACAGACGCTCTCGATAGGGACCCCGAATCTTTTCCAACTGCTTGGTCAACTCGCCCAGCGGGCGGTCAATCTCTGCGTTGTGCCGCTCGATCTTCTCCTGCTCTGCTTTTGACACGTCAGGAAGAACGCGGTCCTTCGGCTGTGTCCACTCCTCCAGGTTGTAGGCCGGTGTGAAAACGGCCGAGAGCCGGTAGTAATCCGCCTGCGGGATGGGGTCGTACTTGTGGCTGTGGCAGCGGGCGCAACCCACCGTCAGGCCGAGCAGTCCTGAGCCGACATGATCTACCACGCGAAACAGAACGTCGCTGCGCTCCAGCGGGCGGTTCACCGCGCCCGCGTCGGTAAGGTCTTGCATCGTACGCAGATAGCCCGTAGCCAGGAGCGCGTCACGGATCTCAGGTGTGTACTTCTCGGCGTTGCGCCAATCGACCAGCTCGTCGCCGGCTAGCTGTTCGGTGATGAAACGGTCGTAGGGCTTATCGTTGTTGAACGAACGGACTACGTAATCCCGATATCGCCACATGCCCTCGTTCACCATGACGATGCCCAAGTCATTGGCGAAACCCTTCTCGTCGGTGTAGCCGGCGACATCGAGCCAATGCCGTCCCCAGCGTTCCCCGTAGTGCGGAGAGTCCAACAGGCGGTCGATCAGACGTTCATAAGCATCGCGCCGCTTGTCGGCCAGAAACTCGCGCACTTCGTGCGGCGAGGGCGGCAGTCCGATCAGGTCGAAGTACGCTCGGCGCATCAACGTCAGCTTCGAGGCTTCCTTCGAAAAGGTCAGCCCTTTCGATTCCAGCTTCGCCAAGACGAAGGCATCAACCCCCGTTCGAACGAGCGACGCCTTCTTCACCCGCGGCAGAGGCGCCTTGACGGGTGTTTGGAATGCCCAGAATTTTCGGTCCTCTTCGCTGACCTCAGGCGTTTTCGGGTCGGCCGGGACCTCCGCGACCGTGGGCTCAACGTCGTCCGCGGGCTCGCTCGCATCCAGCCATTTGCGGATGACTTCGATCTGCTCCGCCGTTAGGGGAGTTCCCATGCCGGGCGGAGGCATGCTGCGGTTACTAATTTTGTGAAACAGGACGCTCTTCTCCGGGGTACCCGGTATGACTACGGGTCCATTGACAGATCCCTTCATCACCGAGGCTTCGGTTGTCAGGTTGAGTTCGGCTGCGGGGGCGGCGTCACCGTGGCAAGCGGTGCAATGCGCAGCCAAGATGGGATGAACGTGCTGTCCAAATTGAAGCTTCTGCTCGCCGGGGACCTCGGCTGCGTCAAGCGGAAAGACTCCCACTGCCGCGCACGCGAGCACCGCGATCAGTCGCCGGCAAGCGGTCTCCATCAATGTGCAACCTCTGGGTTGACGTAGCCCCGTTTTCTCACAAATTTCGCCGCTTCGCCACAAGACCCGTTGTTCTCGTAGGGGCCGACCACCGTGTCGGCCCAGTGCCAATCAGTACACACCGTGCAGTCCGAATTTATCGAAACGGCGTACATCAACCAACTGGGCGGGCACAGCGACCCGCCCCTACGCGCTTCGTGAAGCTTGTCGTGTACGCCGGCAATCCCCTAACGTATGAACTGCTTTCACGCAGCGAAATCAGCTTTCGGCCGCTCTGGGTTCAACTCAAACGAACAGCTCACTGATTTCGTCGACATTAATGAATTCGGTTCCCGAGGTCATCTCGATGTATTCGAAAGCGCGCCCCGAAGGAGTGTTGGTGATGCGCTTGCTCCAGTCGATGCCAAGAGCGGAGAAGATGGTCGCCACGGTGTCTTCGGTGTAAATGGAGCGCTTACGATGCCAGCCGGGAGCGGTGACCTTCGCCCCTGTCTCGTCGGTGGCCCCAATCACTCGGCCTCCCTTTACTCCGCCGCCGCTGAAGACCGACGTCGACGCATACCGATAGTGGTCGCGCCCTTTGCTCGGATTCAAGTCTCCCGGCGTGCGCCCGAACTCGCCCATACAGACGATAAGAGTCTTGTCCAGCAGGGTCCGACCGTTCTTGTCCTTCATTGTGGATAGGTCATCGAGCAGGCTCGCGTAACAATCATCCAATTCCCGGCACAAGGTGTAGTGGTTGACCTTTTGAGTCTTGTCGTAAATCTTGCCATGAAGGTCCCAGCCCTTGTGAGCGACGCTGATGAAGTGAGTCCCGGCGTCCGCTGCAACGAGGTTGCGCGCGAGAACACAGCCGTCGCCGACAGACGACGAGCCATATCGGCTATGGTCCTCCTCACTGAACTGTAGGATTTTGCCGACCTCGGGCCGCTTCAACATCTCGTGGGCGCCGAGATAATGACTGCTGAAGTCCAGCGGAGGCCTGCCCAGTGGGGCTTTCCCGCTGCGGATGCCTGCGTCCAGGCGTTGCAGAAAATCCCACCTTCTCGAAAACCGTTCCTGCTCAGCCTCCGGGACCACAAAGGCGAGATCAGCGTTTTCGCCCAAGGCCAGCGGCAGGGGTGCGCAACTGGCCGGCAGCATGCCGGCGCCCGCTAGACCTGCTCCGCCAGGAGAGAAATTCAGGGCTACGAAAGGCGGGAGAAAATCTCCTTGCTTCTTGCGTTCCTGAAACTCGTATGCCACAAGCGAGCCAACCGACGGAATCTCGCTCGCCCGCGCAGCGCTGAAGGCCCTCCCGACCTGAATGTAGTATTGGCCTCTCTCGTGCACGCTCTCCCACGCTTCCACCGATCGCGCCAGCGCCAGGTGCTGGATGCGCTCGGATAGCTTTGGGAATTGACCATACGGCATCTTGATGTCGGGCGTGATGGTACGGATGTCGAAATCCGGAGGTGTCCACTTCCCCTCTTTGACGTCGAACGTGTCCAGTTGAGGGGGGCCACCCTCCAAGAAAAGGAAAATACAAAACTCGGCTGAACCGCGCGGCGATACTTTATGCTCGGCTTTCACCTGCAGCGGCTTGAGCATCGGCAGCAGATGGAAGCCGACAAAAGTCGTGGCTCCAACCCGCAAGAATTCTCTGCGCGCTAGTGTGGGAATCGTGGTTAGCTTGTCTCGCATAGCATCCATCCAGACTTCAGTAGTTGAAAACGAAGTCCAACTTATTGAGCAGCGCCCACAGGACGTCTTCCGCACCCTGCGTGCGATATTCCTTGATCTGGTTGACCGCCAGCTTCGTCTCTTCCGCGGAGGGGCGCCTGGAAAGGGCCGATAGGAACAATTCCTCCACGATCTCTTCATTACTAAGCTGCGGTTCTTGGTTCAGGAGCTCGTGGACCCTGCTACCCGGCTCCGCCTTCACTTTCTCCTTCACGATCTTGCTGTTCAACAGAAGCGAAGCCTGCACGATATTGCCTTTAACAGACTTTACCCCGCGCGATCGGTTGCTCTGCCCGAAACTTCCTAGAAAACGTCCCGCTTCCGCAAGATCTCCGCCCAAATCCTCGGGCGAGCGGGTCTGCATGACGTATTTGACTTCCGCGTTGGTCCCATTGATCGAAATGGAAGGGAACACGCCGGTGGCGATGGAGATGGCGTCAAAAAGCTCTTCCGCTGAGAGGCGTCGCACAAAGCGCCGCGCGAAGTATCGTGCGTATTCGTCCTTCCACTCACCGTCAAAATAAGCCGACAGCTGGTAGGCGCTCGATTTTGTGATCAACTTCATCACATGGCGAAGGTCGAACTCGTGAGCCTCGAGGTCCTTGGCCAGCGCATCCATCAGCTCCGGATGGCTTGGCTGGACTGTCCACGGCGCGGGAGGAGGATTGTTCGGGTCTTGGCGAGCCAAGTCGAAATCATGGGGTGGATCTACGATTCCAACGCCCATCAATTCCGCCCAGATCCGGTTCACTATGGTCTTCGAGAATTGAGGACTCGTAACCACCATGCGGGCGTAGCCACGCCTCAAGTTCTCACCTTGCGCAGGTTTTTCACCCGAGAGCAAAAACGTAGGGCTGACGTCCGCCTTCCAGCGACCCATGCGTACGACGCTTTCGGCGTTCACGTCGTAGCCAACCGCCGCCGGGACCGGATAGGCCTCCGCGTCGTAGCCCGGGCCGTTTTCTACCATCGTGAACTCTTGGCGGCGAGGCGGCGGCCGGTACACGGTGAGGTCCCCGAAAAACGCTGCCATCTGCCACACCTGCTCGCGCTTTATACCCGACAGCCAAAGATTCATCTCTTCGAGATGGCCGGCGCCGTCGTGGCAAGAGACGCACTCCAAGTTCAATCCCAGGAATATGCGGCTCGTCTCAATCGCCATTTCGTCGCAGCTATCCTCGTGCGCGACCTGGTTTCCTGTTGCATCGTCAACATGAAACCGCGCCAGCAGGTTCGCGGGACCGGAGAAATAGTTGGTCAGCGCCGAAGCCGTGAGCATCTCCTCGACGAACTTGTTGTAGGGCACATTCAACCGCAGGGACATGCGGATGTAGTCGTAGAAAATGTTCCGACCGGGCGTGCCCAGGTCGCCCCCGCTGTTGTTAAATAGGTCCGAGAACCAATACGTCCAGCGATCGACGAAGGGGTCTTCTTCCGAGAAGGGGTATCGCTCCGGCGCAATCAGCAAGTCAATCAGCTTGTCTCGTTTGTCGGATGATTCATCCGCCAGGAATTCGCGGACTACTTCGCTGGAGGGGATGCGGCCGGTCAGATCGAGGTAAACCCTGCGCAGGAATTCTTGGTCGCCGGCCAGCCCAGCGTGTGGGATCTTGTCCCGCTCAATCTTGCCGAAAACGTGGTCGTCAATGTAGTTGTTGCGCTTGACTTCGATCCGAGGACGGTCCGGCAGCAGGCGGCTGACTTCCTCGGTCAGGGCATTTGTGTCATCCCGGTGGGTCGCAGGCGTCTCCGGATGAGGCTCCTTGGTCAGCTCGCTGCGAGCCTCCAGGGCGGCCTTTTCCGACTTCGCCGGTGCACCCTCACTGGCAAACGAGGTACCACAAAGCCCTACGCAAAGCAGCACGCATAACCAAACCCCCGCTGCCCTGCACAGGCGCGGATGGGATCCAACCTCGAATGCTTCCTTCATACGGCCTTCCAACGAAATCTTAAAGTACAGATTCTACGCGTTTTCGGGCACAGCTAGATTACTGAGGCTCGCGAAATAGCGTGACCTTGGAAGCCGGGCACGGCATGCCGTGCCCCTACAATCTGAACACGGGCCATATCAGTATAATTCGCGAGATTCAAGTAACGGGAACCTGAGCCAATCAGCCTGTCTTTTCGATGGCATTGGGTCCCGTTAACTTCTGCCCTAATGATAGCGCACACCCCCCGCATTGGTCGCAGACGACCGTCGGGGACCCAAGTCTCGTCCTAAACTACAACGTGATCGTGTTATTGTCAACGCGGAAACTGGTACTGGGTCAGTTTGACGAAAAGCGGTTCACAGACCAACTTCCTTCAACTCCGTATTGCCGGAGGCAAGTGCTCCGTCCGAAGCGTTGAAGAGGTCGACGCAGCCCTCAGCTGCATCACCGAGGATGGGCTTTCTCGTTCCGCTCTTACTTCAGCTCTACACGAATCAGGTGGATCGGTGTGTCACCGGTATTCTCTACCGAATGTGTCTCTGCATCTTCCCAGAAAGTCAACGGCGCCGAAAACGTAGCTTCCCGCGTCTTGCCGTCCAGCAAGCCGAATCGGGCCGAGCCGCCCTGCAGGATGACCAGAACGCTTCGGCTGTGTTTGTGCATCGGTTCGAAATCGCCCGGGTCGTTACGGACCTCGAGCACGCGCACGCGTTCATTCTCGAGCAGAAGTTTGTGAAATTGTGGGGCGGCTACAAGAGCGTCCAGAGGATCGGGCTCCGCGTCAGCGCTCGTGGCGGGGCCCGTGGTGCCGGGCGGCTTCGTAAGCTCGACGACAACCGCACGGAAGCGATGGTTGCTGCGGTTCACGGGTTCATGGACATCCGTATTGGTCTGGTAGCGAGCGCCTCCAGGCCGGTAGGTGGTTTCCTCCACCGAACCATCCTGACGCTTGACCGCTATGACGCCGGGGTCGAGGGGGATCAGCACCCGCGGGTACGGGTGGCGGTGCAGGCCTTCGGATTCGAGTGCTTCGAGAGACACGCCGCCGACGCGCACTTCGGCGTTCTCCAAAATGGGCTCGTAGTTTTTTGGCGTCGTCCTAACTTCTTGCGACACTTCCGGCGACGAACAAGCGAAGTGCGCTACGACTAGTAGCACCAACCAGCGTCGAATTTCCATCGGTCTTTCTCCCGTAAGTAAGGCACCCGGCGGTTGCCCGCGGCCCAGCCTGTTTCCAACCTGTGGACCACTCTCCCCGCCGTTGCCGTCAAAACATGGCCAGGCCACCACATACGTTAAAGGCCTGGCCGGTGATGGCGGCCGAAGAGTCACTGGCGAGTAGAAGCGCCAGAGGCACAATCTCGTCCGGCTCCAGGCGGCGGCCCATCGGAGTGATTTGCGACTCCAGCTCCTCGATTGTGATACCTCTGCGTTCCGCGTCGTAGCGGACCCGTTGTTCATTCGCTTGGGTTCGCACGGGGCCAGGACAGATGGCGTTAACGGTGATGCCATCCCTGGCCAGCTCCAGGGCCAGGGTACGGGTCAATCCCAAAAGCCCGTGCTTGGAGACGGAGTAGGCCGCGCCGTGCGGCAATCCGACCTTCCCCGCAACGGAAGAGATATTGATGATGCGGCCGGTCTTCTTTTGGAGGAGAAGGGGAATGACGGCCTTACAAAACCGATAGGGCGACGAAATATTAAGAGCCAAAGTGTAATCCCAGAAGGCATCGTCGAATTCTGCGATCGGTCTTGGTTCGAGGCCGCTTCCGACGCCGGCATTGTTCACGAGAACGTCAATCGTTCCCAGGGCCTCAACTACTTGAGCGACGATTTTCGCCGGCGCATCGGCATTGCTCAGGTCGGCGGTTATGGAAATCGCGCGCCGCCCCATGGCACGGATCTCTTGCTCCACGCTTTCTAGTTGTGATTGCGTGCGCGCCACAGCGGCGATGTCCGCTCCCTCCCGGGCATAGCCAAGTGCAATAGCGCGTCCGATACCCCGGCCAGCCCCCGTGATCAACGCCACTCGGTTTCGAAGCTGCATACTAGCCCACGACCAATCCCGCCACAGCCGAAAAGAGGCCCCAGAATACCAGATTCGATCGCTCCCTATGACGCCGCTCGATCACCACACTTCCGCGACCTGCGCCGTTCGGTCGACCGGTTGGAGGATCCGTACCTGCCACCGCGGCCGATCAGAGTTGCCCCGAATCGGTGGATCTGATCCACTACCGGCCGGCAACAAGGGCGCACGAAATGCTGCCAGGAGTGCAACTCGCGATTCCGATTGAAGCGCCCATCGGGCCGGAGCATGCGCAGGTCAGCGGTAGAATGGGCCCATATGCTTCTGCGCGGGAGAAGCCTCGTTGTTTTTTCCGGTCTGGCTTTAGGGGCAATCTGTGGTTCGTGGGCAAGCTCGGTGTTTGCCGCGGAAGGGGCCGGAAAAGACAAAGCGCCGTACGTTGGCTCCGGAACGAAGCGTATGGCCGCGAGACTGGCCAAGATCGCGGAGCAGCCCAATGAAAACCCCTATCTGAGTGACAAAAGGGCTGAGGCTCTTCGTTCTCTCCTGGCTCGGATCAGCGACCCGGACAAAGAAACAGAATTCAGAACCTATCTTGGACGCGAGCTTCTCTTCGCCGGCAAGACCGAAGAAGCCCTGAAGGAATTCAATGCTGTTGAACAGAGGCTTAAGCAGTCGGGGAAGCCCGTAAGTCCGGAGCTCGAGTCCAAGATCACGCATTTCTTGGGACTGTCTTATCTCCGCCTCGGGGAACAGCAGAACTGCATCCAGAGCCACAACCCCGAGTCGTGCTTACTCCCGATCAAGGGGAAGGGAGTTCATGTCATTCAGCGCGGTTCTCGCGAGGCCATCAAGCACTTCAGCGCCGTTCTGGAAGAAAACCCCGATGATCTGACGGCCGTTTGGCTCCTCAACATTGCCTATATGACCTTGGGAGAGCATCCGGAAGAAGTTCCCGAGGAGTGGTTGATCTCGTTCGACGCTTTTGACTCTGACCGCGACATCAAACGCTTTCCGATATCGCAGCGGCTCTAGGCCTCGACGTCGACGGCCTAGCGGGAGGCGGCCTCATGGAAGACTTTGATGGCGACGGCTATCTGGATCTGATGGTTTCTTCTTGGGGCTTGCGAGATCAGCTTCGTTATTTCCGAAACAACACCGACGGTTCTTTTTCCGATCGCACGAGGGAGGCTGGTTTGGCAGGCGTGACGGGGGGACTCAACCTTGTCCACGCTGACTACAACAATGATGGCTTTTCCGACGTGCTTGTTCTTCGAGGGGCGTGGTTGGCTGAAGCGGGGCGTCACCCGAACTCGCTGCTGCGAAACAACGGTGACGGGACGTTTGACGACGTGACCGAACAAGCCGGCTTGCTCTCATTCCATCCGACGCAGACCGCGGCATGGGGAGACTACGACAACGACGGTTGGCTGGATCTATTCATCGGCAACGAAACGACAGGGGAGGAAGAGCATCAGTGCGAACTGTTTCACAACAACCGGGACGGGACTTTCAACGAGATTGCCGCGGAGGCGGGCGTTGCCAATGTCGGGTACGTCAAGGGCGTAGTCTGGGGCGACTACGACAATGACGGGCGCGTTGATCTCTACCTCTCGCGCCTTGGTCAGTCCAACCTGCTCTATCGCAATGATGGCCCGCGCGGACAGGATGAAGAAGGTGTGGAGGGTAGTTCCCCGGAAAAGGAAGAAACGGTGTCGGGAGTTCGGCCCTGGAGCTTCACCGACGTCAGCGTGAGCGCGGGTGTCACCCGGCCCAGAGACAGCTTCCCAACTTGGTTTTGGGATTACAACAACGACGGTTGGTTGGATCTCTTCGTCTGCGGTTGGAGGTTAGAGGACTTGGTCGGCGACATAGCCGCCGATTACCTCGGCTACCCCAACACCGGCGAGCCGCCGAGGCTCTACCGGAACAACGGCGATGGAACGTTCACCGACGTGGCGCCCGAGGCACAGCTCAATAGGCTCCTTTTGGCAATGGGAAGCAACTTTGGCGACCTGGATGGCGACGGGTTTCCGGACTTTTACGTCGCCACCGGGACACCGGATCTGGCGCTGTTGGTTCCCAATCTCATGTTTCGTAACGCCGAGGGCAAGTTCTTTCAAGACGTCACAGCCTCGGGCGGATTCGGTCATTTGCAAAAAGGCCACGGGGTATCGTTCGGGGATATCGACAATGACGGCGACCAGGATATTTCGACCGTCATGGGTGGAGCGTACTCCGGCGACAACTACTGGAATGTGCTCTTCCTCAACCCGGGACACGGCAACCATTGGATTACACTTCGTCTCGAAGGTGTCGAGTCGAACCGCTCAGCGGTCGGTGCTCGAATTCGGATTCGCTTACAGATCCCGGATGGGGAGCGTGACGTCTACGCAACCGTGAGCACGGGCGGAAGCTTTGGTGGGTCGAGCCTTCAACAGGAGATCGGGCTGGGAGAGGCGACATCGATCGACTTCATCGAGATTAGCTGGCCGTCCGGCAAAACCCAGCTATTCAAGGACATCGCCATGGATCAGATATTGAAAATACGAGAAGGCGACCGGACGCCTGTACCGGCAAAGTTACGGCAAGTTGATCTGGAAGCAGCAACGGGGCGAACCCACACTCACGATCATCAAAGCTCCGATCCCTGATTCCGCGGCAAGAAGCTGGCTACCGAACTTTACGGTTGATGTTCGGGAGTTTCCGCATCAATGCATCCTGCGACGCAGCATTCTTGGCGTTCTGTTGTTTCCGTTTCAAGCGTTCTGCCTGGGCAAGTTCCAAGGCTCTCTGACGAGCTCTTTGACGGCTCCAGCGATCGAGTGAGTCCTTGTCGGACCGGTTGAACTTAAACGCCGAGCGCTCGCCGGCAGCTCCATCCAGCAGGAGGGAGCGCTTCGACGTTACCTCGTACGCCGATCCGCCGATCGAAACAACCGCCTGGCCGCGAAAGACCTTGAGAACCGGAGACTGCCCGTCTCGTGCATCGATCCGATACGGGCCTTTCGTTCTAAACTTCACGGAAGACTTCGCGAGGAGCAGCGAAATCGTGTTTTCTCGAGACTTTTTAACAACACGGACGAGACCCGATCCGGAAATCCAGCGGAGCTTGATGTCCCCTAGCTTGGCGGAGACAATCTCGACTGCACTGTCTTCCCCTATATGTACAAAATCGTCAGGACCGAGATTCATCTCCGCTCGACCACTCTCTGTTCGCAGTCTCTCGCCCTCTGCTAGGTGGTGGAGCCCGGTCCCCTTAGTTGGGGAAGGCCGTGCTTTGTCTATGAAAACCTGACCCTCCGCGTAAGGGATCAGGCCGGCCTGGGCTGAAACAGCAGTTTGAGCGAACGATGTGGCAGGCAGGATGAGTAGACAGAAGACACTAGCCGCGCTGGCCTTGAACCCGCAGCTTTTGAAGATCTCGGCCATTTGACGCCCGCGGCGGCCGCGCCGCGAAAGTCGGGAAGCTATTGTGACGCCGACGCCGTTTCGCCGACCGGCGTTTCAATGACGCCCAGTGCTTCCCATTCGGTGAGCTGTCTTCTCACATCAGGGGCGATCGGGGAGTCAGGTTGCGCTTTCAAGAAAGTTCGAAAGTCGGTGCCGGCGCGCGGGAAATCTCCTTGCCGAGAGTGGATCATTCCCAGCAGATGATGAGCCAGCGGAAAGGACTGCGCCCCCTTGCCGGACTTAATTGCGAGGGCCGACTTCTCGGCCGTTTCCATGTTACCCAGCTGAAAGCCGGCGACGGCATGATAGTAGCGGATCTCCGTGTGATGCGGATTGAGCCGCAGCACATCGTCCGCGAGTTGAGCGGCCTGCTGCCAATGATTGCTCTTCATGGCCAGCTTCACGAGGGGTACATACGGCTTCAGATACTTCGCATCCGCCACGATCGCATTCTGCAACGCTTCCCGTGCCCCGGCGTCGTCTCCCATCGCGAGCCGGGTTTCGCCTAGCAGGGCCCAAGCGGCGGCAAATTCCGGGTATCCACTGACCGCCCTCTCGAGATCCTTCGACGCCTTCTTCGGATTCGGCTTAGTCCCGAGCAGCTCTTTGAGCGCCTTCTCGTAGGCTTTCTTCGCTTGCTTGGGTGCAGCCAGCGTGGTGATACTGACGGCGGTGCTCTCGACGTTCTCCAAGCGATGCAGGACGATCATGCCGATATCCGGCTTATCGTATGCGGTTCGCCGGCCCAGGGTAATGACGTCCGACCGATAGCCTGGCAACACGGCCCGCAATTCGCATCCCGTCAGATCGACGTGACGAGAACTGCCGAGCATCAACATTTGAAGCTTTTCCCGGCCCACGTATTGCCCGACATCTCGGCCCTCGGGACTGACTGCGGCAACGCTGGCGTCGGTACCGGATGCAGCATTGCCATCGCCGATAGCAACGCTGAACCGTCCCTTACTGTTTGTGCGGGTTTCGGGAAAAGTTTGGTTGTCGCACACTCGTTCGATCGTCACCAACTGGGCGGGGGTTGTACCATCGTCCAAGGTGACCTTGCCCCTGATGTAAACCGGTCGTGGCCGGCTGGGGTCGCTGGCGCCTGCCTGTTGACCTGGTCCGTCGAAAAGACCAGGAGCCTGCGCGCCACCGGCCTCCCCACGGCTACCCTGTTGAGCCCCGGCGGAATGGGTCAGCGCCGCTGAGACAACGAGAAGCAGTAAAGACACCCGCATACGCCTGCCTCCTAGGTTAATAGGTGCATCATTCCACAGATACGTTTACGGAAGGTGGCCGGCCGCGGGCGCGATGAATCGCGCCCCTACTGACCGATAAGTCCAATTTCCACGACAGGACCCGACACAGAATCAGTAATCTGTGAGCTCTGTCCCGTATATTGCTGAGTCGAACTTGTATCTCCGGACGCTATTGTCCCGCATTTCCAATTTGATTTCGGCATCCCGACCTTGCAGCGGCCTTCAGCGTCTTTATTTATAGGGGTTCAAGCCCTGTCAGGACGCACGGAGGCCAACACCCAATGGGTGAAAAAGAAAACAAGCCGTTTCAGCTCACCTTCAACGGATTTCTCAAAGTCGATTTCCAAGGATCGCGCGTCACCTCGGATGGTGGCCTGATTCTCATTCGGGAACTGGACGAGCGGCTCGGACTGGGCAAGCTGATCGACGAGCATCTGACGGATTCGCGGCAAGGCACAAACAAGAAGTTCCCACTGGCCGACCTGGTGCGGCAATCGGTCTACAGCCGCCTCGCCGGCTACGAGGATCTCAACGATGCTGCCCGTGTCTCGGCTGACCCGACTTTTCGTCTGATCGGCTCGAAGAAGAACTGGGATCGCGGCGGGGCGCTTACGTCGCGTCTACAAAGCTTTGAGGCAGAGCTGCTGGCCAGTGAAGAGAACCTGCTTGGGCTGATGGCGGTGAACCGCGAGTTGGTCGCTCAAGCCCAAGCGCAGGACGAGTCCGAGCGTGTCGTGCTCGATATGGACTCCACGGAAAGCCCGGTCCACGGTCAGCAGGAAGGCAGCGCTTACAACGGCCATTTCGAGTCCACCTGCTACCACCCGCTGTTGCTGTTCAACCAGCACGGTGATTGTCTGGCGGCGAAGCTGCGAGCGGGTAACGTGTCCAGCGCCGAGGACTGGGACGAACTGCTGCTGCCCGAGATCGAGCGCCAACAGGGAGAAGGCAAGCAAGTGACGTTCCGCGCCGACGCCGCCTTCGCCAAGCCGGAGATCTACGAGGCGTTGGAGGATCGCGGAGTGGACTACGTCATTCGCATCCCAGCAAACAAGAACCTGGAGTTGGAGATCGAAGAGATTCTGTTCCGTCCGCCGGGCAGGCCGAGCCTGAAGCCACTAGTGCGCTACAAGAGCTTCCGCTATCAGGCCGCGAGTTGGTCGAAGCCTCGGCGGGTTGTGGCCAAGGTTGAGCACCACCAAGGCGAGTTGTTTCCTCGCGTCGGGTTCATCGTCACGAGCATGAGCTTGCCCAGTCGGTCGCTGGTGCGCTTCTACAACAAGCGCGGCACGGCCGAGCAATGGATCAAGGAAGGCAAGCAGGCAACCCACTGGACACGGCTGTCCTGTCATCGTTTCCGGGCAAACGAGGTGCGTTTGCAGTTGAGCGTGTTGGCCTACAACCTGGGGAACCTGTGGCGGCGGCTGGGGCTGGCGCAGAGGATCAAGAACTGGTCGCTGACGAGCTTGCAGCATCGGTTGATGAAAACCGGAGGGCGGCTGGTCAAGCATGCCCGCTATTACTGGCTGCTGTTGGCCGAGGGGCATCTCAACCGCAAGCTGTTCGCTGAGATGCTGGGGCGGATCTGGGCGCTGCCTGTGCCAGGCGGGTAACGGGCGACGGCTGCGACGGAGAAGAGACGCTGGGTTGCTGAAGAGGGAACTACTCGGAGCCGTGTCGGCGAAAAGCCCTCCAGCGAGCTGGAACGCGGCGATCGAGCGGCATTCAGCGACCCAAACGGGAGCGAACGGAGCATCGATCGTGAGAGGAAGACGAAGACCTTGCACCCGAGCCGCGGATCGGAGTATCCTGACCATCGCGGGATGGCCAAAACGGAAATTCCAGTTTACAGGCACTCCAGCCATCCGACTCCCCAAACGAATCCCCCTATGACCCCAACCAATTGATTCTATTCGACTTTTAACCGGACAGCAGTGAGTTCGGTCAGCAATCGGAATGGAGTTACGAGAGCCGTCTCGACTGGGCCGCGCTCGATGACCAAGCCCATGAAGGCCTGCAGCACTGGGTCCGCGATCTAAACGCGTTCTACCGCGGCCAGCCCGCGCTTTTCGAGCGTGACTTCGAACAGGATGGGTTCGAGTGGATCGACTGCCACGATCGCGAATCGAGTGTGCTGAGTTTCTTGCGCCGGGGCGAGGAGGCTGAAGATCCTATTGTCTTTGTCTGCAATTTTAGGCCTGTGTCTCGCTACTACTACCGGGTCGGCGTTCCTTTTGGCGGATACTGGCATGAAGTTCTCAACAGCGACTCCTCGGCCTACGGCGGAAGCAATCAGGGCAATGCCGGAGGGGTCGCAGCTTCTGACGAGCCGGTCCACGGGCGCCCTTGTTCTATGAGCATTACCCTTCCCGCGTTGGCCGTTGTGGTCTTCCGGAATTGTACCGCCGACGCTGTTTCGCCGCCCGGCACTTCAATTACGCCCAGCGCCTCCCATTCGGTGAGCTGTCTCCTCACATCAGGGGCGATCGGGGAGTCGGGTTGGGCTTGCAAGAAAGTTCGAAAGTCGCTGGCGGCGCGTGGGAAATCTCCTTGCCTAGAGTGGATCATCCCTAACATATGGTGAGCCAGCGGATAGGACTGCGCCTCCTTGCCGGACTCGATCGCTAGGACCGACTTTTCGGCCGCTTCCATGTCACCCCGCTGAAAGCTGGCCACGGCATGATAGTAGCGGATCTCTTTGTGATGCGGATTGAGCCGTAGCACGTTGTCCGAGAGTTGAGCGACCTGCTCCCAATGACCGCTCTTCATGGCCAGCTTCACGAGGGGGACGTAAGGCTTTAGATACTTCGCATCCGCCCCGATCGCATTCTGTAACGCCTCCCGCGCTCCGGGGTCGTCGCCCATTGCTAGCCGGGTTTCGCCCAGTAGGGCCCAGGCGGCGGCGAATTCCGAGTATTCACGGACCGCCCTCTCGAGATCCTTGGCCGTCTTCTTCGGATTCGGCTTAGTCCCGAGCAGCTCTTTGAGCGCCTTCTCGTAAGCTTTCTTCGCTTTCTTCGGCGCAGCCAGCGTGGTGATGCTGACAGCGGTGCTCGCGACGTTCGCCAAACGATGAAGCACGATCACGCCGATGTCCGGCTTGTCGTATGCGGTTCGCCGGCCCAGGGTCACGACGTCCGACCGATAGCCGGGCAACACGGCCCGCAATTCGCATCCCCTTAGATCCACGTGGCGCAAACTACCCAACCCGAAACTTCTGCTCTTCATGCCTTCCGGCCGACCCGAGAATCGGCCGGTGTCTCGGCTGTCGGGCCCGGTCGCCGAGACGCCGGCATCGGTGCGGACCACCGCGTTGTCGCTACCGACCGAGAAGCTGAACTGTCCCTTGCCGTCTGTGCGGGTTTCGGGAAAAGTCTGGTTGTGGCACACTCGTTCGACGGTCACCAGCTGGGCGGGAGTCACACCGTCATCCAAGGTGACCTTGCCCCTGATGTAAACCGGTCGCGGCCGGCTAGGGTCGGAGGTGGGTCCTTGTTGGCCGGGACTGCCGAACGGGTCCGTCGCTTGCCCGCCGGTGCCTTGGCCTAAGCCGTCTTGAGCCCAGATGGGACTCGTGAATACCACGAGAAGACTCAGAAGCAGCCAAGGGTTCTTCCGCATACAATTGTCCCCGGATTAGCCGGGTCTAGCCCGCTTTTCTCACCAGCTAACGGTCGAAGGACACGATCAGCCCGCCAAACTCTCCGTAAGTGCCTGGAAAACAACGCTTTATGAGGAATTGGGTTTGTTTGGTAATTCTATTGCTCGGTAGCTGCCCACGGACGCGGACGCTGGAACAGCGCCAGGTCCGCGCTACAAGCTCTGCCGCCGTGTTGCTCCTCGGGGCCTCCCGCCCTGCGGCAAAGCTACTCTCGTACCCGGCTGGTCCGATCCGTCGGATTTCATGGGTCCGACCGTCCCGCCGCACTGGAAACAAACTGTAAACCATTGATTCCCTTTGGGTTCGACGAAATTGGGTTTGTTTGGTAATTTTGTTGCCTCGTTGGTTCGTGGCTTCCGACGGCCCGTGCTCGAATGGGCCCCGAATGCTTCGCGTGTACTCAATTACATTGTACCTTGGCAATCCAAGGAGGACTTGGCCCAATGGGGCTAAGCTGCTTTTAATGAGACACTTAGGCTGTGTGACATCTAGCCCGCATTTCTCAAGACAACACTGTAGGGGCGGGCCGCTGCGCCCGCCCAGAGAGGTTCTCGCGTGGTGCGGTTGCGTGATCGAGTGGGACGGAGTGTGCATCTCACGAATGGGCGGACACGGCGGTCCGCCCCTACAAACAAAGTCCCTTCAACGCCGGTCGTCCGAACGCTCGTGAGAAAAGCGGCCTAAGAAGACCATACAATTTCAGGAAAGACCCCGCTGTCGAAATCTACCGTCTTCACTAACAAATTTACAGATGTTTCCGGGAACGGCTCTTCCGGTCACTCCCTGGCTTTACGGCGCCTCGTCGAAGCAGAAAAAAGAGGTCCTGGCTCGAAAAGCCAGGACCTCCGTAACTCGTCAAAAAACGACTACGCAGCTACCAAAGCAGCCGGATGCCCAATTGAATCCTTCGCGGCTCCCTGGCGCTGGTGATGATGTTAGTCGTACCCGGGGACCCCACCGGGAAGATGGTGGTGCTCGGGTTGCCTAAGTTTGCGTGGTTCAAGGCATTGAAGAACTCGCCCCGAATGTTGAAGGTGAGCTTTTCCGCCACGACGATGTTCTTGCCCACGGAGAGGTCAAGCGTCCAAGCGCCGGGGCCGACGATGGAACCGGGGGAAGCGTCGCCGAACGCATCGTCTCCCCTCACAGTCGGCCCTTGATTCGAGAACGCACCCAAGTTGAACCAGCTAGATTGCGTCTTGGCGCCCTTCGTATCGGTACCCGGCACTCGGTTCGGACGGATCCCTCCGGCAGCAAAGCATGCACAATTGACAGCAGACGCCGAGGCGTTTAATGCCCGACCCGATACCACCGTGAACTGGGGAGTAAGGTCCCAGCCGCCAAGAAGGTAATCGATAGGCCCCGAATTGAGCCATCTGCGACTGTGTCCGAAAGGAAGCTCATAGCTCCCGGCCCAGACGAAGCGGTGCCGCAGGTCGTTGCCGGTAAGCCCCCGATCGACCTGCCGGTTGTACCAGTTCTGACGATTCGTATCGGTGAGATACTTCGACCAGGTGTAGTTCGACACAAAGCTCAAGCCGTTGCGATATCTCTGTTCGACCTTGAAGACGAGGGCATGGTAATTCGAGTTCCCAATCGTCATATACGGATTGACACCATTGTATTGCGGAAAGGGGCGAATCGCCTGAATGTTCCCGTCCACCTCGGTACCAACCGTGGCGGGGAAGACCTGGTTGACGTTGTACCGAGCGAACAGTTGGTGCCCTACGTTGGCGAGCCAACCCAGCTCGAAGAACAGCCCGTTCTCAAGCTGGTGCTGGACGTTGAAGTTCCATTGCACTCCGTATGGCGTTTCGTTGTCCCGCAGCATGAAGTCAGGGCTAATCCGAGGGGCGTCACCTACTGGAACAGCGCCAAAAGCCGGATCCAATGTGCCGTCAAAAGCAGGGGGCTGTGGCAGACCGGTCGTAAGGAAAAACGGGGCCGTGACGCCCCTATCCACCGTGGCGGTGGCCACGTTGGTAGTCACATCGGGGCGCAAAAGCCCGGGAGCGCCACGAAGGCCCCATTGAACATGGTAGCCGTAGAAGATGCCACCTCCTCCTCGAACGACGGTGTTCGGGGCAACGTTCCAAGAGAAGCCAAAACGCGGCGCGAAGTTATCACTGTCTTGGTCCCAATAGGTGTCCGGGTAGGTGGCCACACCGGGCGTTCCGGAAACCTGGTTAATGGTATTAAAATCAAACCCGTTCAGCCGATCTTCGCACGGGAAGCCCGTGGTACAGCGGCTGGCAGTCAGGCTCTCGCTCATGGGAGTGTCCACTTCGTAGCGGAAGCCAATGTTCAGGGTGAAGTTACGTGTGACCTTCCAGTCGTCTTGGACGTAGAAGCTGTGCCACCAACTCAAGAAATGCCGCAGCGCCGTGGAACTCAAGTCGCCGCTGTCCGGCCAATCGAGCAGCAGGGAAGCGACGCTATCCCCGGAGAAAGAATCAGAATCGGGATTAAACGCCGTGCCCCGGGTGGCGAAGGTGTAGTTTCCGGGCCACCTGAGGTGGGTATACATCGTCGCCGAAGAGCGGCGGCTCTCATAACCGAACTTCAAGGAATGCGCGCCTTTTAACGTCGTGATCGACTCAATGAGGTTCCAATTGCGCATTGGGAGCTGCCAGTCTCCGGAGCCGATCCAGCCGTTCCCGGGCATGCCGTAGCCGGAGGCGTTGATGTTGGGGAAGGCGTCGTTGGGAATGTCGAATTTCTCTGTCGTCGTGGCCACCGGTGTCGGCAACGAAAGACCGATCTGCTGCGGAAAACCTTGCCCCGCGCTCAGATGCTGCCCTCCCCAGGACCGGGTGGCGTAGGTGAAGCGAAGATCATTAATCACCGTCGGACTGACGATACGCGTCCAGGTGAACGCCTGATTCCGGCTCCAGGGCTCCAGGACCATGTCGCCTCGGTCGAACCAGTTCCGAGTGGAAGGGTCCCCGGTGATGCCCACGGCATTCTCTACTCCGGGAACTCCGGGCCAAGGTCCGTCGTATTGGAACGGTCCGTTGTCCAAAAGGACGCGCCAGAAGAACCTGTCTTTGTCGGAGTGCGCGTAGTCGAATTTCGAGGTGGCCGCCCAACGGTTGGTGCTATTGGAGTCGGCGGTGGAGGTGAAGTTGTTCGAACCCGAGAGGTCGCTGGGCGCCGTGTTCGGGGCCGGTATCAGCGCCAAGATGTTTCTGCCGACGTCGAACTGCTGCGCCCTGGGAATAATGTTGTTCGGGAACGCGGTGCGGCTAACTGAACCGCCCGGCCCTATCACGGTCGAACGAGGGTCGTAAATCGTCTTGAGATTCCCGGCGGCGTCCGTCTTGCCGGAAAAATCGCCGTCCCTTTGCGCCAAGGTGGGCAACGTCTGGAAGAACTCCGCAGTCAGGCCTCGACCCGCGCCGGTCAGGTTGGTAATTTTGAACTTGGTCCTTTCATAGGTGCCGTAGAAAAAGAGCTTGTTCTTGATGATCGCTCCGCCGCCGCCGACGCCGAATATGTGCTCGCGGAACGGCGCCGGCTCTTGTGCAAACAAGTTCCTGGCGTCGAAAGCCTGTTGGCGGTGAAACCACCAGCCTAAACCGTGAAAGTCGTTGGTTCCCGATTTCGTGGTCATTAGGAGTAAGCCGCCGGCGCTGCCCCCGTATTCCGCCTTGTAGCCGTTCGCGACGACGCGAAACTCGGAGGTCACTTCAATGCTGGGGTTGATATCGTGAACGTTGGACTCCACGCGCGTATTCGTGGCGTTGCCGCCGTCAATGTAGACGGCCGGCAGGGTGGGTCCGCCCGCCAGCGAGTAGAAGGGAGTCTGGGTGGTCGTAGGCTCCGTGCCATTGTAGGCGATGGCCGCGGCCACCGTGAGCAATTGCAGGGGGCGCCGTAACGACACCGGCAAGGTGTGAATCAGTCTCTCCTCCACCTGGTTGCTGACGGTCTGCGTCTCCGTTTCCAAAGTGACCGCCGAAGCCTCCACTTCGACCACCTGGACCAACTCCCCGATTTCGAGAGTTACGTCCACTGTTGTAACGCGGGCGCCCTCCAGGACGACCGAGCTGACATGTTTCTTGAAGCCCTCCTGCTCGACTCCTACCTCATAGCTGCCGGCTGTGAGCTCGATGAAGCGATACAGACCGGCTTGGTTGGTGACGGTTGACGTTTGGACACCCGTGGCTACGTTTATCGTCGTCACCGTCGCTTCCACAATGGACGCGCCGGTGGCGTCGGTTACCGAGCCCGCTAAGCCGGCGGCTCGCTGCCCCCAGCTAGGCGTCGCGAAGAGTATCAAGCAACACCATATGGCTGCCCAACGGCATACGGCCGAGACGCCGGTAGGCCGGACAGCTGGAAACTTCCTAGCCTTCACGGAAACTTCTGAATGTGTTTGCATTTGTGACGTGCCCCCTCCCAGGGAATATCAGATCAACCAGCCAGGATTGTAGTACGCCCACCCGTTCTAACTACCGTCGGGCAGGAACCTCAGACCCCCAGCTCGAACTGCGCTATATTATGTCACAAAACATATCGTAGGGGCAACATCTATTTCGGCTCCCCCAGCCCGTTTGTGATGACCATCACGCTCATCTGACCAACTCGGCCGATCAAGCTCTAAGTTGGAACCTTCCAGAGTCTTGTAGTCTGTGATGGTTCGGCCGATCATCGGGAGCGTCCCAGTCCCGCCAGAAACACTCGCTCTCCCACAGTTCTCTGATTCAAGACGTTTCCGAACAGCCTTGAAGTCGCGTCCTGGCATAATAGGAGGCCCCGCCATGATGATGTCGATCGCAAAGTTTTCCCGCGCAAGGATTGGTGGCCTGCTTTCGGGTACAGCATTGTGGCTGACCGTCGTTTCGATGGTCCTTGCCCAAGAGCCACCCATCGGAGCAAGCCCCATCGACCGAGAACGCAACGCCCGGCTCTTGAGCGGCTACGACTACGGTCAGTACCCGGTCGCCATCACGGGATACAACGGGCAAGACCTCCAACGGGTTGGCTTTCTGCACTGGCAACACGCGGTCCGTACGCGCGTCACAGCCCGGGGCACCTATAAGGCCGGCATGGCCCAGCTGCCCAACGGGACGCTTGTCCTGGCAGCCTGCCGCGACAATTACAAGAAGGATCCCGCCAAGCGGGGGTTTTCTATCGAAGTTTACGAGTCCTCGGACGAAGGGCTCACGTGGACAGAAATCGGCGAATCTCCCCTGTTCGGAAAGGAGCCCAGCCTGACCGCCCCGTCCGACGGCTCTCT
The DNA here is from genome assembly GCA_965248205.1 of Bryobacterales bacterium. Taxonomy (GTDB): domain Bacteria; phylum Acidobacteriota; class Terriglobia; order Bryobacterales; family UBA6623. Next base: position 1,134,636 of record CBDFIS010000006.1, on the reverse strand, counting down.
TGTACTCACGGCCCAGAACTCTGGGCCTGGCGCAACGCAAGACAGGATCCCCATATCTCGCTCTTCCGACGGCGGCCGGACCTGGCAAACGATCGAACTGATGGGACCGGACTATCCTCGCAACATGATCGTCGAGCCGGACGGATCGCTGTTGTTCGTTCGTGCGCTCGAGTGGGACTGGAAGGGAGACAACGGCAGCCCCAATCTGGAGCTGTGCCGGTCCAAGGACCGCGGCGAAACCTGGACCTGCTCGGAGGGCCAGGTAGACTGGGATGCCGCCGCCTTTGGCGAGGTTTCGGCGATCCGCCTCAAGGACGGAAGATACCTGGCCGCGCTACGCACGATCGCCCCCGATGTCCCCGCCCGTGATGCGCACGGCTTCGGAGTCACCGTTCTCACCGAGTCGACCGACCGGGGAAAGCACTGGTCGAAACCCCGGCCGATCACGTCTACCGCTGAGGTGCACGCTTATCTGACCGAACTCGACGACGGGCGGCTACTAGTGACATACTCCTCGTACCACTTGCCGTTCGGCGTATTCGCCATGGTGAGTGCGGACGGAGGCCAGACGTGGGACCGCAGCCAACCCGTGCAACTCGCATTGTCGGCCAAGAACAATGTCGGCTGGCCCGTCACCCTTCAGCTTAATGACGGGAGTTTGCTAACGGCTTATGCGCTGACCGCCTATCTGTATCAGCCACCCGACTTGTATGTGACCGAGGTCGTCCGGTGGCGCTGGCCCGAACAATGAGCCGGCAAGTCCGCATCCCTCTTCGAGTCCAACTGGGAAATTCCGGCTTGAAGGCACCGCCATTGGGGCAAAATGGCAGTTCACTCTAAGTGCAACTAGAACTGAAGTTTGCTGTTTTCTTCGGTCTCTTCATCCTTCTGGTGAGAGCAATTTCGTTTACATTTGTTGTAGTGCATTTAGCGACGTTTCGGGCGGGAAGCGATGTCCTCGATAAGAGAGGCCCCATGTCGTGATTGTCGCTGCCTCGGCCTAGGTTGACAATGCCCGACCGAGCCCTCCGGAGCTCAGTTGGTTCGCTGCTCCGATCGTTCGTTGTTGCCCTGTTGCTCTTCCTCCCGGCCGCCTGCTCCTAGGGCAAGGTTTCCTGGTGTCCCGGTGGCTGAGAAGCATTCGGCCGCTTGCGACAGCGACCAATTGGACGCCCCCCCCCTTTCTCAGGGCGACCCAGACCGCAGCCAAGTAGCCTCGGTGCCCGAAAGGAAGCCGATCATCCGCCGCTACCGACAATCCTCTACTGAAGTATGACGTATGGGAGCCCTGATTTTTGCCGGCTTCGGGAAGAGCTTGACTTCATCGTCTTTACCCTGCATGATGGCCCCGGAAGGCAATTTTTCTTGCGCCCTTCTTGCCGGCAAGCGAGTGTTGTTTCGCATTTCAGACGAAGAAGATCTGATGACTCGAGCACAGCTTTTCCAGGCGAATCGCAAGGAAGCGCGATGAGGACAAGAATTCACGGTTCGTCCGTCCTGATTGTCTTCTTTCTACTCACAGTCCTTGGAGCAGCCGGTAACGTGGGGCAAGCTGCAAGCGAGCCTGAGGCGTTCTCTATCTTCCCCATAGGCGGACGGCAAGACACGTCCCTGGAGGCTGAGATCCGAGGACGAGACCTCGGCGGGGCTTATGCCGTCCGGTTTGAAGGCGAGGGTCTTGAGGCGCGCATTAAGAGGGTCGAGGCGATCGAGCCGGACGAGGAAGACGACTACAAGGCAAACTCCGCCGAGGCGGAAGAAAGTGGTCAGGGTCAGCGGATTCTGCTGGAAGTGAGAATTGATCCGGCGGCCAAGACCGGACCTCACTCTCTGCGGGTGATCTCAGAGAACGGGGTCTCCAATTCCCTGATCTTTCTGGTCAATTCCGACCCGGTGATTTCGGAGGCCGTAACGCCTCACGACACACCCGCGGACGCCCAGCAGATCGTCTTGCCGGCGGTCGTGAACGGGAAAATCGGTAAAGAGAGGGAACGCGACTACTACGCGTTCGACGCCTTGAAAGGTCAAGAGCTGGCCTTTGAGGTCTTCGCCAAAGGACAGCGTAGCGCCGCTACTAAGGGAGAAGGGAGGCCCTTTGACGCCATTCCCAGAATGCGATGGACTTACCAATTTCCGAAAGAGGGCCGCTACCTCGTGCGGGTCGAATCATCCCGCGTCGTGGATTTGGTTTTGGCAACGACGGTGGTATCTTTTATCCCGCAAGTTGGTCTGTTCGAAACCACGGGGAGTTGGCTGAATCCGCTTGAGCCTACCCGTCTGAAGTTTAACGAGGCCCGTCTGAAGTTTGATGAGGATGGAGAGGCTGACTTTGAGCGTCAAGTAGCCAAGACAATCTACGGTCGAACTTCGCCGGGTTTTGTCTACCAACTTCGAATTGTCCCCAGGGAGAGGCCGGCGATTTACGAAAAATGGTCCGCGCGGCTTGCCGATGTTGACTGGCAAGAGCGGTCCTTCACCCGAAAACTCCAACCGGACCGGCTCAAGGTATTGTGGTCAAGAACGGTCCAGGTTTCCAACCAGGAGGCTGGGCTCGGCAACGGCGGGAGTTCGTCAAGTCCGCCAAAAGGGCTTGAACCGGAAGTGGAGCATGGGGACGCCGATCTCTCCAGCTGCGGCACACTCATCCCTATCCTAGTCGAGCAAGAACCTAACGACGGGCTGGACCAGGCCTTGGAGGTGTCCGTGCCCGCGTTAATTGAAGGAACCATCGAACGTCCGGGCGACGTAGACACTTTTCGATTCAAGGTCGAATCCCGGCAGCCCTTAGCTTTCGAGATCGAGACCCCCCAAGCAACGCCTCCACGGTTCTATCCAAAGCTTGAGCTACTTGACTCGGGTGGCCGCGAGCTTTTGACGAACGTGCACAAGAAGATGAAAATCGATGTCCAGGACCCCTTGTCCTATTTCTCGATTCTCGAGTGTCTGGCGAAGGGAGCCGGGTGTAACCTGCATTCGGTCTCTTACCTTGAGGCGCTAGAGGCAAAAGTCATTGAGACCCTCGAGCAGCCGGGGCAGTACCATCTGCGGATTCGCGACCTCACTCCTCGACGCGGTGGTGCCGGCTACGCCTATCGGGTGCTGATTCGGCCCCAGGTTGCCCATGTCGGCGAGATCGAGTTGAAAGAAGACCGTGTGAATCTGGTTGCCGGCGAAGCAAGAAAGCTGACGGTGACAACCGGGCAGGAGGAAGGTTTTGATGGTGAGGTTGTTATCGGTGTCGAGGGTCTCCCGCGGGGCGTGGAAGCGTTGACGGGGACGGAAGTAGAAGACGAGGGCCCTCTAGCAGACCCGAGTGTCCGGGAACGAAATTTTGTGCCCAAGACCCAAAAGGCGACGATTGTCCTGCTGGCACATGCCGATGCCCCGGCGACGAGCATGCCGAAGGTCGTCCGCTTCAAGGCCCGGCCGATTGTCAACGGAAACCCGGGCGCGGAGATCTTCATTGGGAAGATGGCTCTAATGGTGATTCGGCCGACAAACACGCCGGCGGGTGAAGGCGAGTGAGGAATCTGATGGCACCGTACAAGGGGTCGATTCAGCTGAACCTAAATACCGTCCGGGGGAACAAGAAGGACAGGCAACCGCCGCCCTTGAAACTGCGCGTCGGCTCGTCCGCCCAGCGAAATATGGTGGTTGTCTTGCTGGCAATACTGGGCGCCGGTTTTTCCGGGATCTCGACTGCTGAGGAGGAAGCGGGGAAGCGATTGCTGTCGCTGAGGCTGGCACCTCAAGAGGTCACGCTCGGGGGAGTTCGGGCCCGGCACCGATTCCTGGTACTCGGAACGTACGCCGACGGTCTTGAGCGGGATGTGACTTCGCAGAGCCGCGTATCCATTTCCGATCCCGCGGTGGCAACGGTAGGGGGAGGCGCTCGCGTGCTGGCTCTAGCCGACGGCCAGGCAGTGCTGAGGGCTGAACTGCAAGGTCAGGTCGCGAACGCTAATGTTCGTATTGAGGGATCTCAAGACGAAAGGTCTTTTAGTTTTGCGCGCGACATCGGCGCGATCTTGACCAAGCGCGGATGCAATGGCAGCGAATGCCATGGTGCTGTGAAAGGGAAGGGGGGCTTCAAACTCTCTTTGAACGGCCGCTCTCCAAAAGACGACTATCGGTGGATTGTCGACGGGGAGCGCTACCACGGCCTCGTGCCGTCCTCGGAGCCTAAGAATCCTCGGGTGAATACGCAAGAGCCTGAAAAGAGCCTGCTGCTGCTCAAGCCCACCTTCACCGTGCCCCACGGAGGCGGGCAGCGCTTCGGGGTCGGTTCTTCCGATTATCAGGCCATCCTGAACTGGGTTCGAGGCGGGGTGCCTGACGAGGGGGAAGGCGGGCAGCGCGGCGGGGAAATCGACTTCATCGAAGTCTTTCCCAAGGAAGCGGTCTTGGAACTTGCGGGGAAACAGCAGCTGCTGGTGACTGCGCGTCTGACCAACGGCCGACAGGAAGATATTACTGAGGACGTGCGTTACGTTTCGAACAATCCGGAGGTTGTGGAAGTCACCGCCGAAGGTTTGGTGAAGGGCATCAGAAGGGGTGAGACCGCCGTCATCATCCGGGCAGCAGGACATGCCGTGAGCGCGCGCCTGGGCGTCATTCCCCGGCCGATTCCGAACTATCCTGACGTGCCTCGCTGGAACTTGATCGATGACTACACCTTTTCTAAACTGCGCAGGTTTCACATCATCCCGTCTGAACTTTCCGGTGACGCGGAATTCCTGCGGCGGGTGTGTCTGGACGTGACAGGCACCCTGCCACCGCCACAGCGCGTCCGCGAGTTCTTGGCGAGTAGGGATCCACGCAAGCGTGAAAAACTTATTGAGATTCTGCTGGACTCACCGGAATACGTCGATTACTGGACTTTTCAGTTCGCCGACTTCTTCCGCGTGATGTGGTCAAACGCGTCAACTTATCGGGCCTGGATCCGAGAGAGCATTGCCCAAAACAAGCCCTATGATCAGATGGCGCGTGAGCGTGTCTCGGCCCAAGGTGTGGACGGCCCGGCCCGTCATTACTTCAAGCGCACGGGTGAGGTGTTACTCCCCGAGGACACGATGATCGAGGACATCCGGGTGTTCATGGGGCTGCGCATGGATTGTGCCCAGTGTCACAACCATCCCTACGAGGTGTGGACCCAGGATCAGTTTTGGGGCATGGCGGCGTTTTACGGTCGGGTCAGCCGCGTCAGAGATGTCGGCATGATTTTCGATGATCCCCTCGGCCACGGCGAGCGCCGAGAACCCCGAGTGATTCATCCGCGAACCCACAAAGAAGCGCAGCCGCGATTTCTCGATGGAGCACTTCTTCCAGAAAGTGAACGGGCTGACCCGACAGTGAGATTGGCGGCGTGGGTCACTTCTCCAAACAATCCCAACTTTGCCAAGGTCATCGTCAATCGGATGTGGGCCTACTTATTCGGAAGAGGGCTGGTCGATCCTGTGGATGACTTCCGCTCAGCCAACCCTCCCACTCACCCTGATCTGTTGGAAGCACTGGCACGGGACTTTGAAGAACATGGCTACGACTTAAAACATCTCATGAGGCTGATCGTTCAATCCAGGACGTATCAGTTGTCGGCGGATGGGAACGAAACGAACAAAGACGACGAAATCAACTACTCTCGTGCCTTGCCTCGCCGGCTGGAGGCGGAAATCCTTCTGGATGCCATCTCTCGGGTCACGGATGTCGAGGAAAAGTTCGTGATCCATCATTATGTCGGTGGAGGGATGGAACTGCCGGGCACGCGAGCGATCCATTTGGTACCCGAGAGTTCTCCTGCACACTTTTTGGATGTTTACGGACGGCCACCCCTGCGGGAAACAATACCGGTCCGAGAGCGACAGGCGAATCTAGCGCAGGCCCTGCACATGTTGGCCGGCCCCACGTACACCAGCAAGATCTCTCAAGCGGAGGGGCGCCTGGACCGGCTGCTGAAAGATGATGCTTCCGACGAGCAGATTATTGAGGAACTTTACCTGGCGGCGCTCTCCCGGTTCCCAACCGATCGGGAACTGGCTGAACTCGAAACGGCGATCCGCGAGCTACCTTCCCGCAGGAAAGGCATGGAAGCTCTGGTATGGGGACTGATCGCATCGAGAGAATTTACCTACAACCACTAAATGATGAGGAATGTCGTGAAAAAAGATTCCTCCCGACAAAACCTAAAACGCCGCGACTTTCTTCGAGCGAGCTCCGCGGGTCTGGCGGGCCTCGGCTTGAGCCCCCATGGGCAGGCTTCAAGCGCGATGGCTGCGGATCGAAACAACAGCTCCGGCAGGAAAGCCAAGGCTGAAGCGTGCATTCTGCTCTGGCTGGAGGGAGGCCCCAGTCAGATTGACACCTGGGACGTGAAACCCAGCAGCGGGTTCAAGCCAATCTCGACGAATGTTCCCGGCATTCAGATTTCCGAGCTGTTTCCCCGAATTGCCCAACACATGGACAAACTCGCCATCATCCGCTCCATGTACACGGAAGAAAGCAACCACCCGCAGGGGACCCACTATGCAATGACGGGCCACCGGCCCAATCCAGCCATGAAGTTCCCAAGCTTGGGGTCGGTCGTCGCCAAGGAGCTTGGCCCGCGCCATAATATCCCTCCTTACATGCTCATCCCAAAACCTTGGGAGCTCGACTTCAACGTCTCCTATGCCGATGCGTTCGACGGAGCTTTTCTGGGTCCCGAGTACAACCCGATCATCCTTCCCGACCCCAGCCGGGAAGATTTTGAGATTCCGGATCTCAGTCTACCCAGGCCACTTTCCGTCGAGGATGTCAAAGACCGGCGGACATTTTTGAACATCGTGGATCGGCGATTCCGTGGCAAGGAAGCGAATGCCGAGTTTCTCAAGATGGATGGCTTCGTGGACCAGGCGTTGAATATACTTTTGTCGCCCAGGGTGCGAAAAGCCTTCGATCTTTCTCAGGAGTCCGCAAAAACTAAAGACGCTTACGGGCGCACACGAGTGGGGCAGAGCACCCTCCTGGCGCGTCGGCTGGTCGAGTCAGGATGCCGCTTTGCCTTGGTTTCCGGTTATCAGCACGGTGAATGGGACACCCACGGCAAGACGGAGGTGGATCGCGTGAGTAGCGATCAAACGATTCGCGACATGCTGGCGCCCACGCTGGACCAGACTCTTTCAACCCTGCTCGAGGATCTCGATCAGAGAGGGCTGCTGGAGTCCACCGTGGTGATTGTGACCGGTGAGTTTGGTCGCACCCCCTATATCAACGCCGTCCAAGGCCGCGATCACTGGCCTGCCTGCTGGTCGCTCCTGCTGGGGGGCGGAGGAATCCGGGGAGGTCAGATCATCGGGTCCAGTGACGATCGGGGCGCGCAAGTGGCCGGACAGATGGTAACCATAGGAGATCTGTTCGCAACCATCTACAAAGCCCTCGGTATCGACTGGACAAAAACCTATATGAGCCCGATCCGGCGGCCGATCTATATCGCCAACTCCATCGGAGACAAGGCGGGGCAACCGATTCCCGAATTGGTTTAGCTGCCGAAACGGGAGCCTCCGAGGAGAAAAGACAGTTGGAGGGCCCAACAGCCCGCGGTAGAAGTTAGGTTCGGCGAAGAATGGGGACTGTCAACGATTTTCGCTTCCGCAACTGCTTTGTCTCCAATATGGGGCAGACGACGAAAATCGGTGACTGTACCCATTCGGTGACTGTATCCATATCTTTGAGGCGAAGGACTTTCACCACAGGCTCCTAGGGGGTTGTTCCAAAGTCACCGTATCTTGCGAGCCTCAATAGTGAGAAAGCCGGGAGGTCCCAGTTGCTGCCACTCGATCTAAGGAGACGCGACTTTCTCCGAGTGGGCTCCTTAAGCCTGCTGGGCGTTAGCTTGAGCCAGTATCTCGAGTTGGCGAGCGTGGCCGCTGCAAGTGATGCGGCTGTCGGGAACAAGAAGGCCAAAGCCCAGGCCTGTATTTTGCTCTGGCTGGAGGGCGGGTGCAGTCACATCGACAGCTGGGATCCCAAACCCAATAGCGGGTTCAAACCGATCTCGACGAATGTTCCCGGCATTCAGGTTTCCGAGCTGTTCCCCCGAATTGCCCAACACATGGACAAGCTGGCCATCATCCGCTCCATGCACACCGAGGAGAACAACCACCCACAGGGCACCCACTATGCAATGACGGGCCACCGACCCAATCCAGCCATGAAGTTCCCCAGCCTGGGGTCGGTCATCACCAAGGAGTTGGGTCCGCGCAACAAGGTTCCCCCGTACGTGTTGATCCCAAAGCCGTGGGAGCTTGACTTTGATGTCACCTATGCGGATTCGTTCAATGCAGCGTTCATCGGCGCGGAAAACAATCCCCTGGTCCTATCTGATCCTAGCCAGGAGGGCTTCCAGGTGCCGGATCTGAGTTTGCCCAAATCGCTTTCCGCGGAGGAAATTGAAGATCGGCGGTCGTTTTTGGGTATCGTGGATCGCCGCTACCGCCAGAAGGAGAGGAACGCCGAGCTTGCCCGGATGGACACTTTCATGCAGCAGGCCCTGAGTATGATCCTTTCCCCTGCTGTTCGAAAAGCCTTCGATCTTTCCGAAGAGTCCGAAAAGACCAAGGATCGCTACGGGCGCACCCGGGTGGGGCAGAGCGTCCTGCTGGCGCGGCGGCTGGTCGAATCGGGGTGCCGGTTTGTGACGGCGGCGGGATACAAACACGGTGAATGGGACACTCACGGTAGGACGGATCCAGGCAGCCAGAGCAACGATGACATGCTGCGTAATGTGCTGACGCCGACTCTGGACCAGACGCTTTCCGCCCTACTAGAGGATCTGGATCAACGGGGGTTGCTGGAGTCAACGGTGGTGATCGTGACCGGTGAGTTCGGCCGCACTCCGTACGTCAACGCCGCCCAGGGCCGCGATCATTGGCCTACCTGCTGGTCTCTGCTGCTGGGGGGCGGCGGAATCCGGGGCGGTCAGATCATCGGCGCCAGTGACGAGCGGGGCGCGCAAGTGGCCGAACGGATGGTGACCATGGGAGATCTCTTCGCCACCATCTACAAAGCCCTCGGCATCGATTGGACAAAAACCTATATGAGCCCGATCCGGCGGCCGATCTATATCGCCAACTCCATCGGAGACAAGCCGGGCCGGCCCATCGATGAATTGATCTAACAGTCTTGAGTTCTGAGTCGCTGCGGATCATCTCCCACCGTAACTGCGGCATTGCAAAGCGACTGCCCGTTGGAGGGGCCCGTGGGCAGGGGGACCGCAAGTCGAGATCCTAGCAGGCTGCGGCGAAAGTCGTGCGGGAGAGAAAAATGGGGGCTGCCACCAATTCGCCTTCCGTCATGACCCTAGAAACAAAGCACTTAACCTGAAGCGAATTGGCTGGCTGTACCCGATTCTTCGCGACGTCTACTTCCACCACGAGCTCCTACAGGAGATCGGGACAGGTTTGGGCCTGTCCATCATTGACAATCCTGGACATACGCTATAAGTTGAATGTTGAAACCAGAATTGGTGCAAGCACTCCCAAATGAACGTCCATCTCACCCCCGAGCTTGAGAAGTTGGTCCGCTCGAAGGTTGAAACCGGCCGCTACAACTCGGCGAGCGAAGTCGTGCGCGAGGCCCTACGGCTCGTCGAGGAGCGCGACCAGATCCTTGAGCTGCGTCGCGAGGAGATTCGCAAGAAGATAGCCGAGGGCGCAGCGTCTCTGCGCCGCGGCGAGGGTATCGACGGTGAAGAGGTATTTGCCCGACTGGAAGCGGATCTCGACGCCATGGAGCAAGGCCGCAAGGCCGGATGAAGCGCTACATCCTCTCCCCGCCGGCCGAGCGGGACCTAAACGAGATCGTCCTCTACTTAGCGGAACAAGCCAGTGTGCCTGTGGCCCGCCGTGTTTTGGGAGAACTCAAGCAAGCGTTGCGCTTCCTTGCCGGGAATCCTGAAGCAGGCCATCTCCGAGAGGACCTGACTTAGGAGCCGTATCGCTTCTGGGCGGTTTACTCCTTCGTGATTTTCTACGACCCGGCGAAACATCCTATCGAGGTCGTTTGCGTGCTCCACGGAGCCCGCGACATCAAACCCTTGCTGTGAGGGGCTTCGGGTTCGGGCGCGCGGCAGTTATAAGGTGCATATCGAGAGTAAACGCAATCCCTGCATCCCGGTGCCGTTCGACAACGCCGTTTCGGGGGCGGAACCGGCAGGTTCAACCCGATGTTGTGCGGGCACGGAATGGGCTACTTGACTGCTACGCTCCGATTGCATCCTGCGTCGCACACAGTGGTCCGACGAGTCTTACTGAGCCTCGCGAATTATACTGACATGGCCCGTGTTCAGATTGTAGGGGCACGGCATGCCGTGCCCGGCTTCCAAGGTCACGCTATTTCGCGAGCCTCAGTAGGTTGAGATTCCATAGCGACCTTACAAGTGATAATGATGGGGTACGGCATTTGAGCCTGCGAAGTCATTGGCCTCGCAGGAGAGACGCACCCTGCGATAGGGCGCGCTTCAAAGCAGTCTTCTGGGCAGCACGTCAGGCGTAGCACCTCTTCGCTACAAGCGCTGTCACATGATAGTGACGGGATGAAAGAGCCAACCACTGCCAGACGTTCTGGTGAAAACAGGAACCCGACGAACGTTTGCTGCCGTTACATACGCTTTTCTTCTCTCCAATGCGTTGCGGCTACCGCCTTGATGGCTGTGGCCGTGTTGCTGGCTGTACCAAGCCATTGGATTACTTTCGAGGACGTAGGTTCAGAAGCCGGTTTCGGTAGTGAAATCGTCTATGGAGGCGTCGAGCGGCAGAAGTACATCCTGGAAACATCGGGAACGGGTGTTGCCATCTTCGACTATGACCGAGACGGTCGTCCCGATGTTTTTCTAGTGAATGGATCCAGGCTGGACCTGCCGGAGGAGCAGGCGCCCAGCAATCGTTTGTATCGGAATCTCGGAGACTGGAAGTTCGAGGATGTGACCGAGGATGCCGGTCTCGGTCGCTCCGGCTGGGGCCAGGCCGCGTGTGTAGGTGATTTCGATAACGATGGATGGACCGACCTGAATGTGACTTCCTTCGGAGGAAACAACCTCTACCAGAACCGGGGGGACGGCACGTTCGCTGACGTCTCAAAGAAGGCGGGCGTTCAAACCGCTGGCCGCTGGAGCGCGGGGTGCACTTTCCTCGATGTCGATAAAGACGGACACCTGGATCTATTCATTGCCGCCTACGTTGATCACGACGACGCCACCCGCTTCAAACCCGGCTCCGGTCCGAACTGTAAATGGCGCGACATGCCCGTCATGTGCGGCCCGATGGGGCTGAAGGCATCACAGAACATCCTGTACCGGGGAAACGGCGACGGTACGTTCACCGATGTTTCGACGGCCAGCGGCATCACCGGCACCGAGGGTTTTTATTGTTTCATGCCCGCCACCCTGGACTTTGACGGCGACGGTTGGACGGACATCTACGTGGCGTGTGATTCAACCCCCAATATCCTGTATCGCAACAATGGCGACGGCACCTTCACCGATGTCGCCATGGAATCGGGGGCGGCCTACAACGAAAACGGCCAGGAACAGGCCGGCATGGGAGTCGGAATTGGCGACTACGATCGCGACGGCAGGCTTGATGTCCTGGTGACGAACTTTTCCGAGGACACGCCAACGCTCTATCGAAATATTGGAGACGGCGAGTTTACCGACGAGACATTCTCGGCCAAGCTTGGCTACAAAACCCAGTACCTGAGTTGGGGCGTGGGCCTCGTGGACTTCGATAACGACGGCTGGAAGGACATCTTCATCGCAAGTGGCCACGTCTATCCTGAGGTCGATCGCCATCCCTCGGCCACAACGTACCATCAGGCGAAGCAGGTCTACCGCAATCGGGGCAATGGCACGTTCGAAGATCTCTCCGCGCGAACGGGGGCCGCGATCGCAGCCAAGAAGGCGAGCCGGGGAGCGGCCTTTGAAGACCTGGACGGCGATGGGGATCTGGACATCGTCGTAGCAAACCTCAACGACCTCCCCTCGGTGCTTCGTAATGACGGCGGTGAAAGAAACAATTGGCTGATGCTCCGCCTGGAAGGCGCCGAGTCGAACCGCAGCGCCATCGGCGCACGGATAGAGGTAACGGCCGGCGGGCTGACACAGACGGACGAAGTGCGAAGTGCTTCAAGCTTTTACTCCACGAACGGCTTGCGAGTACATTTCGGCCTTGGCACGGAAACGGAAGCGGAGAGTGTAGAAGTACACTGGCCGAGCGGCGCGCACCAGAAATTCAAGAAGGTCAGCGGCAATCGCGTGATCCTCATTCAAGAGAAGGAAGGAATCGTGAGCGATCCCTCCGAGTGACGTGGTGAATTATCATGGCGACCCGAGATGAAGTTTGCAGCCCTATCCAGCCAGTGCACGCCGCCTAAACGGGCAGCTTGGTGGCTCATGCTTGCTTGTCTTGTTCTGATTTCCGTCCGGTTTGCGTTTGGGCAGGCCGAACAATTTCAGAGGGCGATCGAGCTCTTGGAAGGGGGCCGGGACGACGAAGCACATGAGCTGCTGACCGAGGCTGTGCGGCGGTATCCGAACGCTGAGCCGTTCCACGCGCTGCTGGGGCAAATCGCATTTACGCGAAAGGACTACGCCAAAGCCGTGGAGCGTTTCGAGCGATCGCAGGGCTACTTGGCTCAGACCCCGCTTTTGAACCTGAACTACGCCCATGCTCTATTGGAAACAAAGTCAATCGAAGCGGCTAGACGGATATTCGACAGCTTCCCGGGTGACGATGCGAATCTTCAGTTTGAGTCAGGTCTGCTGCTTGCCCGGGCCCGCCAGTACACTGACGCGGAGAGACATCTTAGACTCGCGAAATCGGGCTACCCAAAACCGGACGTAGTGGCCTACAACCTCGCGCTGGTGCAGTACAGGGCCGGCAAACCGGCGGCGTCCGTCGCTACTTTAGAGGAGGCGCGGCGGCAAGGTCTCAACAGCGGAGACATCCTGAACTTATTGGGGGAAGCCTACCTGGAGTCAGGACAGCCCCAAAAGGCCCTCGGCGTGTTGAAGGAGGCTATCGATCTCGATCCTGGTGATGAGCGAAATTATCTTGCGGTCGCCCGACTCTCCATCGACGAGGATCTGGCTGCGGTCGGGATGAAACTGCTGGACCAGGGCTTGCGCCAGCTACCGAAATCGCGAGCCTTGTTGTTGCAGCGTGGCTATCTGAGACTCTCCCAGGGGATTTACAAGCAAGCAGAGGCGGACTACCGTGCCGCGATGGACGCGCAGCCTGAGTCCTATTCGGCCAAGATAGGTTTGGCGTTTGTGTTCTTCCAGAGTCAACGTCAGAGGGAAGCCACCGAATTGTTAGAGCAGGTGATCAAATCTCATGCCTCCAATTTCTTTCCTTACTATCTTCTGGGCGAGCTGCGCATTCGCGAGGGCCTCACCGAGGACGCACTGAAATATACGAAACAGGCGGCGGCTTTAGAAGATGGATTCGCGGCTGTCCATACGAATCTCGGAAAGCTGTACATCAAGAAAAAGGACTACACTTCGGCGATTCGAGAGCTTCAGAGGGCTACGGAGCTGGACCCGGAAGATACAACGGGTTACTACCAGCTTTCGATTGCCTATCGGAGAGCGGGGGAGAAGGAAAAGTCGCGCCGGGCGCTGCTGGAGGTCCGGCGTCTCAACAAACAGCAGAGGAAGTTGGGGACGACACGATTTCTGGCTCAGAAGCTTCGAAAAGTACGCACCGAGGCTCTTCAGCAAGCCCGGTGAACCGGCATTCCCTTGCCGCATCGGCGTCTCAGGCAGAAGGAAGTCGCCAAGGACCTGCGACCCGCTCATGGCGCACCGGCCGTTGCGGGGATTTGGCCTGTCACTGGCGTTCCAGGCTCAGTTTCCTGCTCACGCACAGCCTCGCGACGAGCGAAACTGAGCCGCGAGCGCAAGCGAGCGGTCATGAGGCCCAAGGCCAGCCCAAGGCCCACCCAAGCGGATGAAAAAGCTGTGGGCTTTCGACAGAGCCGCCTGGGCCACAAGTGGAACCTTCCTCCGACGCCCTCATCCCCGTACAAGCGTGATTTTCGACGGAGTGTCCATGGGCCTCGCGGCCCACCCAAAGGGATGAAAACCGGCGAGTTTTCGACCCGAGTCGGTCGGAAAAGGAAAGGTGGGTGCGGGACCCTAACGATCGTGTGGTTCAAACAGCGGCGAAACGCTGCGATCAGGGTTGCCGCTCGAGGATAGCAGCCCGCAGGTTGGAGGCAAAATCTTCCAGCACCTGACGGACCTGTCCCGCTATAAGGTGGTTGTTCATAGACGCGAGAAGACCGGCTAAGGTGAACGTCCCGTTGACCGCAACCCCGGTGTGTCGGTCCGCGTTCTCCCGCAGGGTAAGGGAAATGACCTGGCTTACCTGGCTTCTGAGCCGGCGATCGTTTCCTGAGATCTCCACACTGAGGTACTCCGGCGGTCTGGTTTCGACTACCGCTATATCGAGCTCGATTCCGATAGCGAAGGGCCCCATCTTTCGCTTAACGAGGGCTTTGTAGGTCTTCCCTTCCTCTAAAGTATCCACTTGCTCGCAACCAGGAATGCAGCGTGCGACGGCTTTGACATCCCAAATGAATGACCACACCTGCTCAGGTTCGGCTTCCACACTGAAGGCGTGTTCGATTTCCTGTGTCATTGTGTGATCAACTAGCCAATACCGTTCACTTGAGCTGTGACGGGATCGACGAATCTTTCCCGGCTTGGCGCTGTACGGGCGAGGTGTCGCGCCCTGGACAAGTGGGATCGCTTGTCCCTACTTGAGTCGTCACAAGCTGCGGCAGTAGGGACCGGCGATCTCGCCGGTCCGGGGGTCCGACATGTCGCCCCGGGAGCCACCTGGCTGCCACCCTCCGTGTCCCTAACACACCGCCGCATCTCACGCGGTTTGCAACGCTCTGAGACGTATCAGCTCCGCCACCTCGGCAGCTTCATGCGAAGCCGAGTAGACCTCGCGCGGCTCGACGGAATCACCGATGTTATAGGCTTCCAGATCAGGAAGCTCTGCTGCAATCTGTTCGTAGAGCGCATTGTTGGCGGTCCGCCCGCCAATCACCGCACTGCCGACGCCGTCGAGCCGTTCGAAAGCGCCCTGCTTTTGAAGCACCACGTAGCCTTCTCCAATCTCTTCCACTGTCGTTTCCGGGCGCAAGTGGACCGTCGGGAAAGCCTCGAGAGCCATCATCAGCAAATCCTTTCCGGGCGACATCTTGTCTTGGGAGAATGCCGCAGCGGGATTGACCACGTGGACTTCGGCTCCGCGACCGGCGATGTAGAGGGCCAAGAAGCAACTTTCGGAATCGCCGCCGGCGATGATCACCCGGTCCTCCCAGTCCTCATCGGGACGGTCCATCGACGAGAAGAGGTTGAATAATCGAGGAGCGCCCTTCAGCGGCCAAAAATTAATCCCCGCGTTGGCTCCGGTCGCGACAACAACGGCATCGGGGCCAAACTCGGTTACGGCGCTCAGGTCCACCTTCGTGTTCAGACGAACGTCCACCTTCAACTTGGTCATCTGCCCGCGAAGGTAGGTGACCAGGTAGCCGTAATCCTCGGCGACGCGGGCGGAGTAGCGCATCTGCCCCCCGAGTGCTTCCGTTGCTTCAAACAGGCTGACGTGATTCCCCTGTCGGGCGAGAATTCTCGCGGCCTGCATACCCGCAGGGCCACCACCAATCACCATGACTTTACGCGGCTGCGCCACGGGACGAATTCGCCGTGTTTTCTCATAGGTCGTATGAGGGTTGACAGCACAGGCCGCCGCAAGATCGGCCTCGAGCAGGTTCGTACAGTGGTGGCAAGCGATGCAGGGCAGGATGTCCTCCACACGCCCCTCGGCGACCTTGCGGGCGTAGTGCGGATCGGCGTGGAACGCCCGGGTCAGCGAAATGAAATCCAACCCTTCGCGCCGCATCACTTCGTTGGCGTAAGCGGGATCGTTAAGCCGCTGAGCCACACTCACCGGAACCTTGTCGCCAACCGCCTTCTTGATAATCGCGGCATTGCGGACAAAACCACCTTTCGGCGCTTCCGGCCCCTGGATGATCATCTGGAAGCTCTCATAGATTCCACCGGAGACATCGACAAGATCGATGCCTGCCTCGGCCAGCATCTTCGAGAACTCGGCCGTGTCCTCGACCGTTAATCCGCCGTCTACGTACTCTTCCGCGGACATCCGGTAGCCTATCGGGAAGTCAGGTCCGACCACGTTCCGCACTGCGCCCAGAACCTCGAGGGCGAACCGGGCGCGATTTTCCGGGCTTCCCCCGTACTTGTCCGTTCGCTTGTTGCTGAAGGGCGACAGGAACGCGGACAGCAAATACCCGTGGGCGCCGTGGAGGTGAATCATGTCCAACCCTGCCTCCTTGATGCGTCGGGCCGCGTCAGCGAATTTCCCGATCACCTCCTGAATGTCCTCGTGGGTCATTTCGCGCGGCGTGGGTGCTGGATTGAGAATTTCGCACTTGAACGCCGTTGGGCCAATCGGCTGGCGCTGCGACATGTACGCAGGCGTCTGCCGCCCTCCCATGTAAATCTCGAGGGCCACTTTGGCGCCCTCGGCGTGCACCGCCTTGCCAAGCCGTTTCAGGGCGGGAATCACGTGGTCGCCGTGGCACCCGACCTGGTAGATGTGTCCGATGCCCCGCGTGTCGACGTAGGTGGACTCAACCATCAGCAGGCTCGCGCCACCCCGAGCTCGCTCGGTCAGGTAGTCGATATAGCGTTGGCTGAGGCTCCCATCACGGTTGGCCATGCCCTTCTCCATCGGCCCGGTGATGAGGCGATTGCGAAGCCCCATAGTCTTGATGCGGCCTTCCCGTAGCAGCAGATCGAACGCCATAGCAGTTGTCCCTCTTTGTCTTAGCGACTTCCCTCGATTACAGAGAACATTGATCCTACGACAATACGGCTCAAACCTGAAATCCCCGAACAATCCTACAACAAAAAGCCCACCGGTCCGCGTACGGAGCCTTTCCCATGCAAGATGAACCTCGCACTGTTCCAAAACACGATCGACCAATCCCGAGGAACGTAACGTGCTCCGGATTGGTGCAAGGAGTTCGTTGGTTCGCGGTTTATCGGTGCTGAGATCCGCTAGCCGGCCACGGAGAGTGCGCACCTTACAGGTAGCTCCACTGGCGAGGCGCGACTGAGCGCCGGGGGGGCTTTGCGGCGAGAACCGCCAGGGCCGGGCGAGGTGACTTTAGACGGCTTGCCGATAGTAGTAGTTGAGCATTCCGCCCAACCGTCGGCGGCGCTCGATCGGAGCGGCCAGATCAGTGTCTGCCGCGCTGGGGAATAAATTTGGTCGGGGCGGAGGGATTTGAACCCCCGGCTTCCTGTTCCCAAAGCAGTTCCGCAAGGCATAACCGCAGGGTACCGGCACGCCTCTCTTCCAATGACCGCGCAGTCTCGGAGTAGTCGCCAGCCAGGAGCGGCCCACCGTAGACGACGCAAGGTCCGTATAGAGTGCCACGTCGTGCGCGTTCAGCCTTAGCACCTGGGTTCCGCCGACTGATCCATCCCGACTGCAATGGGCGGCAGAAGTCAGGACTGCTATCGCTGACTATCTAGAAAAAGCCACCCTTGAGCCGCACCGAAAGAAGGAGCTACTGCGCTCACTTGCGGAGCGCCTCGTAGAGTTACATTTGAAACCCACGATCAAGCTGGTAAACAGCGAACCTGAGCCAATTTAGAACGGTTTCTGTCTACGGTCCACGTGGCTTGGCTGTTCATCGCACAGTTCCTGGGTGAGATTCCGCGGAATGAACAGAAGGTAGCTCTCAGATTCGTGAAGGCCAAATGCATGAGATATCGGGCAGAGGCCATGAAACGAGTGGCTCCAGCAAGGGTCGGAGAGTCGCCCTCAAACAAGGATAGGGTGGATGCGTATCTCGCGGAAGTCTGGGAGAAGACAGGCAGAAAGATCACGCGTAAGGACTTTTGGGGTGCGGCGAGCTACAAAGCACCTACAGAGTTTCAGAGATGGCAAAGAGACGATCTGAGAACGACCAGTGCTGCAAGGAGGAACTTTGAGCGTATTCTCCGTGAAAAGCCTCACTTGAAGATACTTTCCAGCCGAGAAATGAGCAAACAGTAGGTTTTTGCTCGCTTCTCCTCACGTTTCCTCGCCTTTCCTCATTTTGCATCTCGCATAAAGAGGTGGTCTACAGTTGTGAATGAGGGGGAGTACATGCCCAGTGAGAGCTACCTGAATCTCGGACAATCCTGACCATCGCTTGGGCCACCGACAGCACGGTGGGTTCTGGCAGGGTGTGGTGCTCAGCCCGAAGGGATCCCTACGTGAATCGTTTGGTCGACGCATGATCAAGACGAATTCGGGCAACGTATACGTAGGTAGGTATTGGTTTAAGGTCGGAGGATTGAGAGCGACTACAAGATCCGAGAAGATACAAAGTTTGCGCTCAGTGTATTAGCGATTCGTCAAAGGGTCGGTGATATTCGCCAGGGCCTTCGCCCAGATGAGCCGCGAGGGGCTGTTTTGTGCCTTCGCTTACCGCGAAAGATGAATCAAACACGGACGCTTTACGTACACCCGGGCCAAACAGGCCGAAATGTCTCTGTGGGAAGTAACCGTAAGTGACTGAAAAATTAGTATTAAAATGGAGATTCAAAATTCTACTGGCGTCAGTCGCCTAGACATTCAGTCTACGGCAGGTGACAACGGATCGGAAAGCGAGCGACGCGTTGCACAGGCGGCGCCGCAGCCGAAAGAGTGCGGTTCCGTCAAGTACGCCCAAGGACGTTTACCCGTCAGCCTGCCGAACATAACAGCACAGAGCCGCGGGCGTTAGCCTGCGGGCCCGCACTCGGTCCGGTCCTTGCCCGCCGGGCCCGCGCCCTGACGGGCACGGCTCTGTTAGGTTCTCACGTGCTCCTTCGCGTGGTTAGCGGCGACGGTGGTTGTCCCAACGGTTCGGCGGGTATTTTCGGGCGCGGCTCGGCTGGGTCTTCCTTTTTAGTAAACCCCCACCGCCACGCTGCCCTTTGTTTTCGAGAACGGTCGCACGTTGCGCACGCCGTCCCAGGGATAGGGGTCACACGGCGGCTGTCGTTCGCATTCATCGCGTTCGGGAAACCGCGGCATAAAGAATTCCTTCGTTAGGGTCGTCAGCAGAACGCGTCCGGTTTCCCCGTATTCAACAACCCGGTCCATGTGATCCGGGTCGACAACCTGAGTTACAGCCCGGGGCTGGGGAGGATAGTAAATGATCGCGTACTCGTCCGCCGGGTCGAACGGCTTGTGACACGCAAGCCCCATCAGGGTATTGCCGTATGTAGGAGCAAAGTAGGCCCCTTCGAGCAGTTCCTCTATAGCGAAGCGATGGAATTCGGGCGTCATCTCCGTGCCGCCGCAGAAGACGCCGGTGATCCCTTTTTCCTTAAGTGAGACACGGTCGCACAGTCCTTCGAGCAGCTTTGGGGTAGCGAACAGGCACCTTACGTTCGGGTGGTTGTCCAAAATCGTGACAGCTTGATCGAGGCAGTGATTCTTGTAGGCCTCGGCTTCCTTGACGTCGCCGCGCTTGAGCAGCTTCACCACCCAGCGAGGATCGAGATCAACTTGGAAGCAGATGCCACCTCGGACGTGGGCCAAATGCTCAACGGCAAGCCGAAGGCGCCGCGGCCCGCTGGGGCCGAGCTGCAACCAATCCGAACCGGGCGGAAAATATTCGTCGGGCAGAGTCTTGCTGAATTCGGAGTAGTCGGCCCGGAAGTCGCCAATGTTAATACGCGTTTTGGGTACCCCCGTGGTACCGCCCGTCTCGAAGACGTAGACCGGCTTATCGGCATAGGCCTTCGGGACCCAACGCCGGACAGGGCCTCCGCGCAGCCACTCGTCGCTGAAGTAGAAGGCGAAGCGCTGGAGATCATCAAACGATCTCACATCTTCTCGCGGATCCCACTTGCGCGCGACCGCGTACTCGAGCCAGAAAGGACAGCCCGTCGCGGGATCGAAGTGCCAGGCGATGATCTCGCGGACGTGGGCGTCGAGCCTCTCACGCGCCTCGGCAATCTTTTTTTGCAGGGGCGGTGAGATATGGGTCGTTGTCATCGGGGGACGTCAGCTACCTCTGACAGACAGGATTATCTTTCCCATCTACTGCTGATCTGCGATGGCGTAGAGGTGGGAGCGCGTCATGATATAGAGCGTGCCGTTCGCCACGACAGGCGTCGAGTATACCGTGTTGCCGAAATTGACTTCCGACAGCACTTCCTTGACCCGTCCGGTTTTCATGATCGTCACGTCGCCGTCTTCGTCGCCCAGCATCACCTTGCCGTCGACGACAAAGGGCGATCCCCAAACCGCGGCTAACATGTCGTACTCCCAGAGCAACTCACCCGTCTTCAGATCAAGGGCGTGAAAAAAGCCGCTGAAGTTCGGAGCGTAGACGATACCGTCATCGATGGCCACCGTAGAGATGGTGCGCCGGAAAGCGTGGTGCCAAATCACACCTTTGTCCGTGACATCCCCGGTCTTGCTGGCATCAACAACCCACAGGTGACCCACGCCTTCGCCGTGCTCGGGGTCTTGCCCGACCGCGACAAACACCTTGTCGTCGTAGACCACCGGGGTGGCGATGATATTGTTACGGTCGCCGCGACCTTGTTTCCACTCCGAATCCTTGGGGTTACAGTCAAACTTCCAAATCAGCTTTCCTGTTTCGGGCTCGAAAGAATACAGCCACCCGTCCCCTCCGGCAAAGATCACCTGGGGCTTGCCGCCGATCACGCCGTAGGCAGGGGAAGCCCACTGCCCGTGAAGAATGCCGTCACCCGGTGAGTTGTCTTCCCAAACGAGCTCACCTGAATTGCGGTTGACGGCCAGAAAACTGGGCGAGCGCGGCGACGGAATGTTGACGTGGCTCTCGTCCACTCCGTTCGACGTATTCACGAAGAGCAAATCGCCGACGACAAGCGGCGAGGTGGCTGCCATGTTGTGGGGAAACACGCCGAGCTCGTTATACATGTCGAGCGACCAAACAACGTCGCCGTCGATCTCGGAAGCGGCCTCCTCCTCTTTGTAGGGCCCATCGTTTTCACCGTCGAGAAAACCCTCGGTGTCAAGAGCTAAGACTTCGGCTCTGTTGGACACATAGTACAGCCGGTCGCCCACCACCGCTGGTGAAGAACAAACACCCTGCTCCGGCCAATCGTTGACGCGGCCGGAGGGTAGCTTCTTGTGCGTCATCTGCCACAGGAATTTGCCGTCGGCCTCGCGGAACGCCATTACTACGCCGCGGTCGCCGCCCTGCTTGGGATTGCGGATCAGTTGGTTGTTGGTACCAACGAAAACCTTGCCGCCGGCGACAACCGGGTTCCCGTAGGACTGCGATCCAAGCTCGGCAACCCACTTGATGTTGGTGTTCGTGTCGATATCCCACGTCCGCGGGATGTTCTTCTCATGCGAAACCAAGTTGCGGTCGGGCCCGCCGCCCCACATCGGCCAATCCTCAGCCTGCACGGGGAGCACCATCAGGCCGAAGGCCAGCAACACAACTGTCAGCCGGAACTGTCGAAGAAGCTTTGCGTTATTCATCCGGTTCACGCTCGGGTCAGCTGAAAAGATTAGCCTCCGCGGGGCGTCACGGAAACGTTGTCATAGAGAATTTCGGCGGACGAATAGCCGTAGATGCCAGGGCTGCCGTTGCGATGCGGGATCGGGTCCACCGCCTCGATCGTCCACTCGCCGGGTTCCGGCTCGCCTTTTTTCCAGATCTTGCCGCGGACCGTGCCTTCCCCGCCCTCCGACCCAACATCAACCTGCATTTTCATGTGGTACCAGACGTCCGGGTCCCAGCGGAATTTGATCACCTTGGAGAATCTGTCGAATTCTGAGAACCAGGTACGAACAATCAACTGCTGGCGGTTACCCATCAAGGCCATGGTATAGCGGTGGGACACCAAACCCATGTCGGGCATCCGTCGCTTCTGCTCGGTTCCAAGCAGGTCCGCTTCGATGACGTAGCCCGAAGCATTCGGGTCGCCGATATAGACGGTCGTCCTCCAGCCACGCGGATTCCCGGAGAGTTTCTTGAGGACCCCTTCCCCCTTTACGGTGGCCGCTTGAAAACGCCCCTTAGTGAAATTCCATCCCGGGGGAATCGCCTTTTCGGCAAGCCGATCGAAGTTCTCCTGAAACGCGATCACGGGCCGACTACTGACCCGCGCCGAGTTTTTCAAATTACCTACTGTGGCCACAACTAGTCCCCCTCGGGGCTGGTTGGCATCGCTTACGGTCAGCTCGCCCGAGGAAGAGATAGAGCCTTCGATGCCCTCAAGGGTCCACGTGGCGTCAGTTTCCCCCATCAATCGGCCCTTGGCGTCGAAAGTGCGCGCGCGAAACTGACGATTCGATCCGGCCGAAAGAACGATCTCGCCCGGGACGACCTGCACGAAGGCCGCCTCGGCGTTTGCGGGAGCCGTTTCCGGGGAAGACACAGCGGGCGTCGATCCCGCTTCTCCACTCTTCTGGGTCCCGATGCAGTAAAGAGCATTGTTCGTCAACAGATAGATGCGCCCATTGGCGATTGCCACCGACCCGTTGATCTGGGTAGCGGAGCCATCGGGATTCTTGAACTCATCGACGTCAAGCACCTCCGGCTCTTCGTCTCCCAGCATCTTGAGGATGTGGAACTTGCCGTCTACGTCGGAAACATAGATCTTGCCGTCCGCTACCACCGGAGAAGCTTTCTGCGCGATGCCGATATTGTGAAGCCATAGCTGCTTTCCGGTTTCGGCGTTGAAAGCTACAACATTGGAGGAGTTGTCGACGTGATACAGCCGGCCCTGGTGGATGGCCGGGGAAGCGTAGCCGCCCGTAAAGCCCTCGGCTCGCCACAGTTCCTTCGGCTTGCCGTCAGTAACCTGACTCGCGTCCAGGCAGACGAGCCGACCCATCACCGTGCTGCCATCGATGTTCTCTTCGCTGTGGGACGCGTAGACCAGATTTCCGCCCACGACCACCGACGAGTTGATGCCGCGCTTGCTGAGCTTGAATCCCCAAACTTTTTCGCCCGTAGCCGCACGTATTCCAAAGACGGAACCATCGCCGTTGCCGCCAATCAGCAACCGCTCGCCGTTGATCACCCGAACGACGGGAGCCGAATAGGTCGTGTCGAACGGACGCCCGCCGGGTTCCGAAACCCAGACCGTTTCTCCCGTTTTCTTGTCGAGGGCATAAAACCTGTGCTTCGGCCCGGGCGTCGACCACCAGGGCACGCTCAAAAAACTCACGATCACAAGATTTCCGTCGAGGATAGGGTTGACCGTGCGCCCGCCGAACCCCGAGATACGGCCGACTTCCTCGGCAAACGAGCGCGACCAGACGATCTTGCCGTCACGGTCGAAGCAGTGGACCATTCCCTCAACACCGTGAGAGTAGACGTAGCCGGTTTCCTCATCGCCGACAAGGTTAGCCCAGCCGACGCGGTGGTGCGGAATGTCGGTTTGGAAAACGTTGTAGCGGTATTCCCAAACAGTCTCGCCCGTGTCGGCGTCCAAGCATGCAATTTGTTCTTGCCATTCTTCCGGCGTGCTTGGCTCCGCCAGGGTCAGGATACACACACGACCGTCGACCACTATGGGAGTGGATCGCCCGCCGATCGGTGCTTTCCAGAGTAGGTTCTCGCCTTCCGGGGACCAACTCGAGGGCAGTTCTGTCTCTGCGGATACGCCATCAGACGCGGGTCCCCGCCAAGCGGCCCAGTCAGCAGCCGAGGCCGTCGCGAGAGAAGCTGCCAGGACAACTATGACGGACAAGCTTAAACGGCTCAGGGATGCGTGGTTTGGAGCCATGCAGCGTCTCGGTCCGATTTTAGCAGAAGAAGTTGAAATGGCTGGCAGGGATGTGTGATCAGTGTGACGACAAAGCGGCCGGCAACTGCTCTGGTATGCTCGAACGGTGGATGAGCTTGAGAAGGTCCATAACGAGCTCAAGAAATACCTCCACCCGCTGCTTGATTTTTCGGTCCGCGACAACAACGGCAAAATCGAACTGGTCATCGATCTCAAAAACAAGCCCCCCGACATCCACACATACTACCTGGAGATTCATCCCCGGGATTTGGAAAACGAACAGTTCCCGTGGACTCTGCAGCGCATGATCTTTGACGGCTTGCACGACTACTTTGTCGAGATGTTCGTTTATACCCCGCAAAGCCACGACAATCCGGAAGTCTCGTAATGACTCCGCTCGGGGAGCTGATTGCGGACGAGATTCGCCGCGCCGGCCCCCTTCCCTTCCGCAAGTTCATGGGGATGGCGCTGTACCACCCCGAGCTAGGCTACTACCGCCGTCCCCGAGACCCGTTCGGAGTCGGAGGCGACTTCTACACTAACGCGCAATTGCAGCCCGTGTTTGGTCGGTTGTTGGCGCAGCAGATCGACACTTGGGGTCACGAGATGGGCCGTCCGGAGGATTTCACCGTCGTCGAAATGGGAGCGGGCCGAGGCGAAACGATGTCGGAAATCGAGCGTGGCCTGCCGGGCGTTACCTGTAGGACCGTCGATGTTGCAAGGGGCGAACTGCCCGAGCGATTCCGCGGCGTCGTCATCTGCAACGAGTTCTTCGACGCGCTTCCGGTGCACTCGGTGGAGCAAAAACACACGGGCCTCGTCGAACACTGTGTTGAGTCGGCCGCAGACGGCTTTGACTGGGCGGAGGGTTCGCCGTCCGATCCTCGGTTGCAGGGCTACCTCGAAAGCTACGCGCCTCGACTGGCCGAAGGCCAAAGGGTCGAGGTCAATCTGGAAGCGCTCGACCAACTGGAGAAGCTTCATACTGCACTCGTTGCCGGCTACGTGCTGACAATCGATTACGGCTACACGGCCAACGAAATCGCCGATGGACGCCGCCTGCCAGCAGGCTCGCTGATGAGTTACGTCAAGCACCAGGCCAGCGAAGACGTCCTGGCGAGTCCCGGCGAGCGGGACATCTCGGCCCATGTGAACTTCACGGCACTCGAGAAGCGCGGTGAGCAATTGGGATTTCAATCGATGGGCCTTCGGAGTCAGGCAATGTTCTTGAGTGAGATCGGCCAGCAGGACGACTTCCAGGCGGCTCTGAAGACATCGAGTGAAGCCGAAAGCTTGCACCTGCGGATGCAGCTCAAGACGCTGCTATTCGGCTTAGGCGAGACGTTCCGTGTGCTGGTGCAGCGGGTAGAGACGTGAGCCGATCGGACTGGAAGTAGTGAGACGCGACCGAGAGTCGCTAAGGAAGATCCCACCGCTAGAGTGAAGACATGCTGAAACACATCGTCGAAGTTCGGCCACTCGATGGATACCGGCTTTATCTGCGTTTTGAAGACGGCGTGGAGGGCGTTATAGACCTCGCGGAATTGATCCCCTTCGAAGGAGTGTTCGCGCCTCTTAAAGAGTGCGCAAAGTTTCAAGAAGTACGTCTCAACCGTGAGCTTGGGGCCATCTACTGGCCCAATGGCGCTGATCTCGACCCCTACGTCCTTTATTCGGAGATCACGGGTGCGCCGCTTCCTTCCAGTACACCCGCCGCAACCGGATAGCAGGAAGGCATCGAGTGAAGCCGAAAGCTCTCACCTGCGGATGCAGCTCAAGACGCTGCTGTTCGGTCTTGGCGAGACGTTCCGGGTGTTAGCCCAGCCTGTAGAGTCCTGGTTAGCTGGTCAACTCGTCAATCAACTCCTCGTACTGCTTTGTCACTTTTTTGAACCCCTCACGGTTGGGATGCAGCTCGTTGTACCATTCGTCTCGGCCCACCTTGCCGCGTGAGTCGATGTGGTGAACAGTGGGAAACTCATCTGCCAGTTCGAGGAGCATCTGGTTGAAGTCATCAATTATGACCCGGATGACTCCCTGCTGCGCTTCGGGGTCGGTGATGCCTCTTGATTCCAGCGGCCGCTTTAGCCATTTCCCGTTCACGACGATGTTCGTGAGGATTTGTATTGGGCCGGTGCCCCACCGGCTCGACGGGATGGCGTGGTCATAGCCGTGAGAGATGATGTGTAGGCCTGGGTGAGCTTCCAAAATGCGCTGGTAGAGGCGGCGGTACTGCCTTTGGAACAACTTCATTAGGCAGTGGTAAGCAGGGTTGCGATACTTCACTGCTGTCCGGTTAAAAGTCGAATAGAATCAATTGGTTGGGGTCATAGGGGGATTCGTTTGGGGAGTCGGATGGCTGGAGTGCCTGTAAAAGGGGCATTTTTTCGAATTGCGTAACGCTGAGAATCTGTAGAATCTGGTAAAGACTCGCTTCCAGCCCGAGGCGTTTCCGGACGATGGCGATGAGCACGTAAATCGAGACAGCGATCCAGATCTGCGTCTTGACGGCGTTCTCGCTGGTGCCGTAAAACGAGTTGATTCGCAGATGTTGCTTGATCCACTTGAAGAACAACTCAATCTGCCAACGCGACTTGTAGATGTGGGCGATGGTCAGCGCCGGGAGCGCGAAGTTGTTGGTCAGAAACTTCAGCCGCTTGTTCGTCCGGGCGTCGAAGTAACTGACCCTCCGCAACGGGTCGGGATAGGCTTGGGCCGATTCGATGGCAGCCAGTATGACGGTCTGATCCGAGCGCAAGCCCGTGGATTTGTCGACGGGATGCGAGTAGCGCCGTTGGAGCAAGATGTTCTTCTTGGTTCGCACGACGAAGAACGACGAGCAGAGAGTGAACACGAAGAGGCGTTCGAAATCGACGTAGGCCCGATCCATGACGTAGAACGCGCCGGCCTCCGGGCCGATCTCGTCGAGGATGTTGATGTCGTGCACTTTGCCTCCAGTAATGCGGATGAACGTGGGAATATTGCCGTGCAGATCCAGCAGCGTGTGCATCTTCACGGCGGCTTTTTGCTTGCGGAATCTCGCCCACGGAAACAGCGACAGGCAGAGGTCGATTGTTGTCGAGTCGAGAGCGTACAGAGTCTGGTCCAAGTCCACACCGATCGGGTCGTGGGCATATAACGACCGTGCCATGCCAATCAAGACCTGCGCGAAGTCCGCGTAGATCCGCCAGTCGCGCGACTCGTTCGCGTCGGCCAGTGTCGAGCGCGCTACCCTGCCGCGGAATCCCATGTGGTAGAGTTTGCCGTGCATCGAACGCAGGCACGTCTCGATGTCGCGGAGGCTTGCCCGATAGGTCAGCTGGGCGAATGCCATCGCAAGAAACTGATCCCAGCAGGAGAAACTTTTCAGATAGGAATCGCCGCGGTAGCGCGATACACATTTCTGAAACTCTTTGCTCGGTAGGTGCTCGATCAGTTGGGAGAAAACCGTACGGCCAAGGTTCATCCCTCATTGTGCCGCGTCCGGATGCTCCGTTCAGGCGACCATTTGCGGCCTCGGGATTTCAAATCGTTCCCGGGCAAAACAGGCCATAAGACATTGAACGGTCGAGACTTACCGTCCGATGGCGCGACTTTCCCCGGACAGCACTGGCGATACTTTTCCGGATTCTTGTCCCGATCGGCGGATTGCTCATGCACGAGAGATGCGAGCCGCGAGTGGTCCACCAGGTCGTTTCCGCCACCACTGATTAGGAAGACTTGAGGCTTTTCGTCCTTCAATACCTGCTCATATTCCTTCTTCACCAGCATGTTTGCCAGCCAGTCAGCACCGAAGCCCAAGCTGTAGATGTTGTATTCTTTGTTCTCCCGGAGATAATCGATGATGTCGGTGAGGAACTTCGGATACTGAAACCACGAGTCTCCTTCCGATACGATGACGATGCCTGTGAAACCCCGAGACTTCCTTCGATAGGCACGTTGCCGCCGGCAGCGGCTTGCCCAGTTGAGAATGCCGAGTAAACCGCGCGCGGCCCGCGACTCGTTGCGAACCGGCTTCTCGTGGTCCAAAATCCGCCGAGTCAGATCGATGGCTTCATCGTCATTGAGGGCATCGCTATCTAGCTTGCTTTGGAGTTCATTGACCAGTTCTTGTTGCGTGGCCATAGGATTCTCTACCTCCCGTCCCGTCTCCGAGCGTCACCCGAGTCCAGTCTACGGGTGACAGCGTAATTTGCTGCCTTTTGAGGCCACAAACCATTGAACTTACATAATAATCCCGTAGAAACGACTGACCTCCTCAATCCCCGTGGGCCGTCGGCTCCGATACAGCTTGTGCGACCGTATCCCTTCGAAATCGCAAATATCCCTCGACCACCAGCCAGACGCTGAGCGCGAAGATCGAGGCGGCAACGAAGGTCAGCAGCAGATTGCCGCCGGTCCAGTATTTCCGGAGATCAAGCACCATGGCGGTGATCGTAACCGTCAGCATAAATACCATGGGGAAGAACGTGTACCAATAGTTCGAGCCTCGTTGCCGTAGGTAGATGGTGATGGTCAGCAGCGTTAGCGCACCCAGCACCTGGTTGGTGCTTCCAAATAGACTCCACAAGGCCAATCCCGCCGGCTGCCCGCTGATTTCGTAGAAGGCGAAGAACCCGATGAGGGCGATAGCGATGGTCGCCGCCACGTAACGCTGTCCGATTCGAGGAAGTCCAACGGAGTGTGCGATCTCCTCGATGTTGTAGCGCAGCAGGCGGGTTCCCGAATCCAGCGACGTAAGCGCGAAAGAGACCGCCACGAGAGCGATGAATGCCTGGGCCAACTCGATTGGCACCCCAAGATGCGATACGAAAAGGGCCGCTCCATCGATGAAGGCGCGCATCTTTTCCGACAGGCTATTGGCCGAAGTCCAACTCGCATAGTGGTGGCTCCAAGCTTCGACGGAACGAAAACCCGCCGTGCAGGCCAGAACGGCCAGCAGACCCAACAACGACTCGCCGACCATCCCGCCGTAGCCGATCGGAACGGCATCCGTTTCTTTATCGATCTGTTTCGAGGTCGTTCCCGACGAGACTAGCCCGTGGAAACCTGAGACCGCCCCGCAAGCGATGACGATGAATACGAACGGGAAGATAGGCGGGGCGGCGGCGGGATGCGCATCTACGACCGGTGCGGCAAAGCTAGGCTGCAACACAAAAAATCCTAGGTACGCCGCGCCCAGCCCAAGATAGAGAAGCAGTGAGTTCAGGTAATCGCGAGGCTGCAGAAGCAGCCAAACAGGCAGAGTCGATGCCGCGAAAGCGTAAGCCAATAGGATCAACACCCAAGTTTCCGTTGGCAGGTTCGGTTTGGCTATCTGTAGGCCGATCACGATCGATGCCAACATCAGCGCAAACCCGACCGCCGTCGCCTTCCCCACAGCCGCTGAGCGTTTGTAGATCGCCCAGCCCATCACCATGGCGACCACCATCAAAGTAAAAGTCGGAAACACGGACTCCGGATAAAACGCTGCCGTAAACAGCCCGGCTACCACGCGCACGAAAACGCCCATCACCAAGCAGATCAAGAACAAGATGATCAGCAAGAAGATCGACTTGGCTCGCTTGCCGATCAAATCTTCAGCGACCTTGCCGATACTGAGTCCGCGGTGGCGCATGGATACGACGAGCGCTCCGAAATCGTGCACCGCGCCGATGAATAGCGTCCCGAGCACGACCCACAGCATGCCCGGCAACCAGCCCCAGATTACGGCGATCGCGGGCCCCAGCATGGGCGCGAGCCCCGCAATCGAAGCATAGTGATGCCCGAACAGAACCACACGCCGGCAGGGGACGTAATCGACTCCGTCTTCCATCTCATGAGCGGGTGTCGATCGAGTGGGATCAAGCTTAAAGATGCGTGCGCCAAGGTAGCGAGCATAGAAGCGATACACGAGGACGTAGGCCAGCAAACAACAGGCGGCGGCTACGGCAGGTTGCATATCAGACTCCTTTTGTTGGGGAGTGTTTCAACAGCCCAGGCCTCCTCGACAAGACCGAGAAAAATGGGGACTGCCAGGACTGCCACCAATTCGCCCCATCATTGGCCGAGAAACAAGTACTTTGCCTGAAGCGAATTGGCTGGCTGTACCCGATTTTTCGCAACCCTCACTTCTACCTCGGGCTGCTAGGCAAGCTCTTCCCTCTTCGAAACTCCCTAATCATAGACGAAGTGGGTGGCTCAGAGGTTCTTCCAGGGCACCGTGTTATGTTAAGGAAAAGTCGCTGGCCGGTCGTCCAATGGCAGGACACGGGCCTTTGGAGCCTGGAATGGAGGTTCGAATCCTCCCCGGCCAGCCAGCACGTCTCAGCGGCGCACGACCTCGGTCGACCCCGTTAGTCCAACGTAAGATAACGTTCGACAAACCCGGCCACTTCGCCGTGGTGTCCCGACCAAGCTTTCCACACCAAGGCTGCCCACTCCCGGACAGTTTTGATGTGCTCCTCAGTCGAGCCGGAAAGAGCCACATCGAAAACCGTCACAGACTCCGCGTCAGCAGGGGGTGGGAAATGCGGCCAATTCTTCGCAACCGCGGCAAGACGTTGATGCAGCTTGGGCACATTCGGCGGACGCACGCCTCGACCCAGGATGAGATGCAGTCCGGCGAGGTGAATAGCGACCGATTTGTCGGGGTGTCTTCCTCCCGCGTGCTGCACCGCGTAGCTGTCCACGGTTAGCTGATGAACTTGTCCGAACAGAACGGCGTTGCTGAACTCGGAGCCAAGGACCTCCGTGTACACACTCCAGCACTCCGGCGAGGTGTTGTAGTTTCCGTCGTAGAATGCTGCCTCGCTGACGGGCATTCGTAGCCCGCACCCGGGACAAACGCTTTCTCGAAGACCTGTCATCATCAACCCTCGTTCGGCGGATGCGTGCCCTCGAAGAATCGTTGGGTTGCGATTGAGGGACAGCCGCAATACCGTTTACTTAGGCTGTGACGGAACCGACGAATCCTTTCCTGCACGGCACCGTTCGTCAGGTACGGGCGCGACATGTCGCGCCCTGGACAAGCGGGATCGCTTGTTCCGACTTGAGTCGTCACAAGCTGCGGCAGTAGGGCCGGCGATCTCGCCGGTCCAAGGTCCGATATGTCGCCCCCGGGAGACCCTGGCTGCCGCCCTCCGTGTCCCTACCTTGGCGCCCAGCCCGGAATCCTAGGGAGTAATTCGAGCATCCGTGGCGGCTAAGTAAACGGCATTGGGGCTACGACGGAACTGACACGCGCGCCCAGCCTACCTCTTTTTCGACCCCGACCTGGGGTCCCAGCGTCGGGCGGAGATTACACCGGTGTTGAAACCCAAGATGGCGAGGTTGCCGAAGAAGCGGCCATGCTCGACCTTCATACATTGGTCCATGACAACTTGGAGGCCGGCCTCGCGGGCTCTGTTCGCGGCTTCGTAGTTGATCACGCCGAACTGCATCCAAAACACGCTGGCGCCGATTTCGATCGCCTGCTCGACAAGCGCCGGCGCCTCCGAGGCCGGACGAAACATGTCAACCACTTCCACCGGTTCGGGAATCTCTTTTAGCGATGCATACGATCGCCGCCCTAGAATCTCCTTCTCGCGAGGGTTCACGGGAACAATGTTGTACCCCTCTGCAAGCAAGTACATGGCGGCGAAATGACTTGGCCGGTAGGGGTTCGACGAGAGCCCGACCATGGCGATCGTCGCGTAGTCTTCGAGGATCTGAAGCCGCTCCATCGGCGAGGTGGCAAACTCGCTCTTGGCCACCGGTGAGTTGGCGCTGACGCCCCCGGAGGCCAGACTGCAAACAACTGATTGGCTTGGCATGGTTTACTCTCCGAGCGGCAGTCCGCGGGTGCCGCCTATTCCTTCGGCGCTGACTCCGGCCGCCCGTCCTTTTGTGAGGCCGCCAGTCCTTGCTCGAGATCCCACAACAGGTCTTCGAGGTCCTCGAGACCGACCGAAAGCCGAACCATGTCCGGCGTCACACCCGCAGCCGCTTGATCCGCCTCGGTCAACTGTTGGTGGGTGGTGCTCGCCGGGTGGATCACGAGGCTTTTGGCGTCGCCCACGTTAGCCAGGTGGGAGAAAAGCTGAAGTGACTCGATGAACCTTGTTCCCGCTTCCAGGCCACCCTTGATGCCGAATGTGAATATCGCTCCACAACCTTTTGGCAAATATTTCTTTGCCAGCGCGCGGTACGGGCTCGACTCAAGCCCGGGATGGTTCACCCAAGTCACGGCCGGGTGTTTCTCCAGGTTCCGAGCCACGGCGAGCGCGTTCGCACAGTGCCTCTCCATACGCAGGCCGAGCGTTTCGAGGCCTTGTAAGAAAAGGAAAGCGTTGAACGGGCTCATGCACGGGCCCAGATCGCGCAGTCCCTCGACCCTACACTTCACGATGAACGCCATCTCACCGAAAGTTTCACTGAATTTCAAGTTGTGATAGCCCGGACTGGGTTCGATTAACTGCGGGAAGTCGCCGCTCGCCCAATCAAATCTCCCGCTATCGACGATGACGCCTCCGATGCTCGTGCCGTGGCCTCCAATGAACTTCGTCGAGGAATGCACGACGATGTCCGCTCCGTGTTCGATCGGGCGGCATAGATAAGGAGAAGCAAACGTGCTGTCAATCACCAGCGGAACGTTGTGTTCGTGCGCAACCTCGGCTATCGCCTCGATGTCGGCAACGTTCATCCGCGGATTCGCAATGGTTTCGATGTAGAGCAGCTTGGTCTTGGGCGTGATCGCTTTCCGAAAGTTTTCCGGGTCGTCCGGGTCAACAAAAACAGTGTTGATACCCAACCGCCGGAATGTAACGTCAAACTGTGTGTAAGTGCCCCCATAGAGCGTCGAAGAGGAAACCAGATCGTCCCCGGCTTGGCAGAGGCTCGTGATGGTCAGCAACTGCGCCGCTTGTCCGCTACTCGTCGCCAGAGCGCCTATGCCTCCTTCGAGCGACGCCATACGCTCTTCGAAGACAGCCGTCGTCGGGTTCATGATACGCGTATAGATGTTCCCGAACCGCTGCAGCGCAAACAGCGAAGCCGCGTCGGCCGTGTCTTCGAAGACGTAAGACGTCGTTTGGTAAATCGGAACCGCGCGGGAACCGGTTGTCGGATCCGGTCGCTGACCGGCGTGCAGCGAACGCGTGTTGAATCCGAAAGCGTGATCTTCGTCGTGGGCCGCCATCTCGCCCTATGGTAACGCGACACAGCGCGCGGACGATGAATCCGCACGGCTGAGATCCTTCTCGTTGCACGCCGTCGCAACACAGTTGTACACTGGGCGGCCAGGAGACCTGAGTAGGTAGGAACCGTCAGAGCTATGGCGCACAAGATCGGTATCGGCGTAATTGGCATGGGCTGGATGGGCCAGCTGCACAGCCGGTCGTATCTTCAAATCCCCAGGCGCTTTCCCGAAAGCGGCATCAACCCCCAGCTTGTGATTTGTGCGGACGACGTCGAGGCGCGCGCCAAACAGGCTCAGAGCACGATGGGTTTTGGCGAGGCCGTGACCGACTGGCGTCGGGTTGTCGATCACCCCGCAGTGCAAGCCATCAACATTACCGCGCCGAACCAAATGCACCTGGAAATTGTCGCTGCCGCGGCGGCAGCCGGCAAGCACATTCTTTGTGAAAAACCCGTAGGACGCTATCCGGAGGAGACGGCCGAAATCGAATCGATTGCCCGCAAGGCGGGTGTGCTCACTTTCGTGGGCTACAACTATCGCTGGCCGCCCATGGTATTGCATGCTCGACAACTGATCCGGGACGGCAAGCTGGGCGAGCTGACCAACTACCGAGGACGATTCCTTGTCATGTATGCCAGCAGCCCGCTAGCCCAGCTCACGTGGCGTTTCAACCGCGAACTCGCCGGCTACGGGACGCTCGTCGACCTTACATCACACGTTACTGATCTGGCGCACTATTTGGTGGGACCGATCAAGCGCGTGGTGAGTGACCGTCGCACGTTCATCAAAAAACGGCCGTTGCCCGTTCCCGGTAGGGGTACCCATTTTTCTTTAGGCGAAGCGGGCGATCCAACCGGAGAAGTGACTAACGAGGACTACACCGGGGCGCTGGTCGAATTCCAAAACGGCTGCCAGGGAACATTTGAAGCCTCGAGGACGATCTTCGGACCAAAATGTGAAAACGCCTTTGACGTTTACGGCACGGCCGGGGCCCTAAGCTGGAACTACGAGCAGTTGAACGAACTTCAGCTTTACCTGCCTGGCGAGGACGGCATTCACGAGGGCTACACTCGACTACTCATTAGCGACCGCTACCCTTATCAGGCTAACTTCGTACCGGGTGACGCCAACGGCATCGGCTACGACGACCTGAAGGTCATCGAGGCATTCGAGTTTATGAAATCCGTCGCTGCCGGCGAACAAAGCCAGCCCGGCTTCGCC
Source organism: Bryobacterales bacterium (assembly GCA_965248205.1). Taxonomy (GTDB): domain Bacteria; phylum Acidobacteriota; class Terriglobia; order Bryobacterales; family UBA6623. The sequence goes on along the minus strand of CBDFIS010000006.1, from coordinate 1,100,404 downwards.
GAAGCGCTCGCTGTCGCTGAGGTGCAAGCAGCCATGATCCGCTCATGGGAGACTGAGAGTTGGGAGGAAGTAAAGAGTCTGCGGAAGGACTAAAAGCCCGTGGCAAAAGTCGTGCACGAGAGAAAAATGGGGACTGCCATCAGTTCGCCCCCGTCATGGCCCTCAAGAATACACTTAACCTGAAGCGAATTGGCTGGCTGTACCCGATTTTCGCAACCTTCACTTCTACCGTGGGCTGCTAGCACGTCCGGGCCGCCAGGGACGAAACGCCGAAATGAGGAGACCACACGCTGAACAGCACGATTCGCCAGCCTCGACTATGAACAGACGAACTTTGCTTTCCGCGGTGCCGCTCTTGCTGGGGGCGGGTGTGGGATGCAAGCGCTCCCGCAAGAGGCTTATCGGTGTTGCGCCCAAGGGTACCTCGTCTGTCTTTTGGCAGTCGGTTTATGCCGGGGTGATGGCCGCCGGGCGCGACTTCGATGTCGAGATCCTGTGGAATGGACCTCCTCAGGAAACCGAATTCGCGCGCCAGATCCAGATTGTCGATTCGATGATCAACCGCCACGTGGACGGCATCGTGCTGTCCCCGGCTGAGAGCACGGCCTTGGTGGGAGTTGTTGGCCGCGCGGCGAAGGTCGGCATCCCCGTGACCATTTTCGACTCCGGGCTCGACAGCGAAAACTACGTTACCTTCGTCGCCACCGACAACCTGGGGGCCGGCAAGCTCGCTGCCAAAACGCTTTCAGAAATGCTGGGCGGTTCGGGACCCATCGCTCTCATGAAGCACGTTCCAGGGAGCGCTTCAACCGGAAATCGCGAAATCGGATTTCACGAAGCCGTCGCCGAAACCTACACCGGGATCGAAATCGTCGCCGAGCAGTTCTGTATGTCCGATCGAGCTCGCGCCCTGGCGGTTGCAGAAGACTTCCTCACGGCCCATCCGGAACTGAAAGCCATTTTTTGCTCCAGCGAAGCCGGCACTGTCGGAGTAGCCCGCGCGCTCGAGTCGCGAAACATGGTCGGCAAGGTCAAGCTCCTCGGCTTTGACGGCAGCCCGGTACTGCAAGAGGGTCTCGCGAGTGGAGTAATCGACGCTCTCATCGTGCAAGATCCCTATAAGATCGGTTACATCGGTGTCCAGACGATCGTTCAAAAGCTCGACGGAGAAACGCCGGAAAAGCTAATCTACTCACCTGCCCGCGTAATTACCGCCGACGACCTCAAAGATCCTAAGGTGCAAGGCCTGTTGAACCCCGAACTGAGAAGGAGCCTGTAGATCCAGGATAAGACGCTCTCCCCCAAACCCCGGTCGCAGCACCCCTCACACGAGTTCGATCACGGCGCTATGGCCCCCGAAAGCGGCTAACTTGCTGTCCCGCGTAACCAAAGGAGCGCCAAGAGCCTCAGCTAGGGCCACGTACGCGGCATCGTAGGCCGTGAGGTTGTGCCGAAGTTCCCAGATCCTGGGTAACAACGGAACGTGGCGATGGCGGGTCAACGGAAGATCAGCATAGAACCGAAAAGCTTCGCGGTCGCGTCCCGGGCCGAGCTCGCCCTTCGCCGAGAACTTCCGCAATACCTGCGCCACCTCCATGTCGATCAGATAGGGCGCGTGAAGCGTCTCGTCCCTTGCCGAGATACGGTCTGCGACTCTCGCTGCTCCCCGGTTCTGGAGAAGCACCTCAAGAACCGCGGACGCATCGACAACTGTCAACGGCTGTCACGCTCGGCTCGGATCGCTTCCGCCGGAGAAACGCTAGGGTTCACAGGAGGAAGACTAGCCAGGCGCTCCATCATTTCTCGAAGAGTCGGCCGCTCGGCGATCAGTTCGACTTCTCGCCGCAGGTAAGCGGAAAGCGACATGCCTTCCATCGCCGCTCGGGCTTTGAGTTTGCTGTGCAGCTCGTCGGGGACGTGACGAATCTGGATCATCTTGGGCATGTCTTAAACATAGTTGCATGTGTATCACATGTCAAGCCTGTTTCAATGTTTTCCATCGCGCACCCGACTAGAGATCTTCTTTCTCTCTTGTTTTCTGCGCGATCACACGCTGAAGTTGAAGCACTACTTCCACTTCAGATGAGGCTTTTGATTCTTTGACTGTGTCTATCGTCGCCTTGAGATCTTGCCCCTGTGTCAAAAACAGCTCGTACAGCAGCGGGTAGTGTCTGGTGTAGGTCATGTCGAAAGCGAGCCCGGCGTTGTTGTTCGCACCCGGACACGGGTTGAACGATTTCGGCTTGGGTACGATCGCCTTACACTCTTCTCGAAGCGCCGCGAAGAGCGCTTTCTTTCGGGCCAAAGCACGTTCTTTAGTTCGGTCTCCGGATCGTACAGACCGGTACAGCTCGCTCAGCTGGGCGTGATAAGCGCCGACTATCTTCGCCTTGCTCAGGAAAAGCTCAGGTTCCCGAGAAAGGTTCTTGAAGGTCTCGGCCCCGCGACCGAACTTCGTTTCGGCCAGCTCGGCCGCCGTGAGGAAACCGATTAGGGTTGCTGCCGCCTCGGCGATAGGCTCGGGCAGCTTTTTCACCTCTTTGTGCAGATGAAAATCCTCGTGAGGAACTACGACCATGAACCTTCCAAGTGAAGCCTCAGCCAGCGACGAAGTGACCGGCGCTCTGCTGGCCGCAACGGCCTCGGCGCGATAGAAGAAAACGTCGTACTTGTCCTCGTCGATGCTGCAGCCGTCCTCGTCACCGTCGGCAAGGCGAAGTCCTTCATAGGAATCGGGCAGATGCAGCTTCCCGGTGTAATAGCAGCGATGGTAGGCCTCGATCTTGCTCGTGGACTTGGCAAAACTCCCGGCTTCAGCAAAGCCCAGCCTTTCTTCGAGCGCCTTTATCTCGGTGATGATTTCCTGCCGGGGAAAGGACGAGGGTGAGGAGGAAATAGATTTCCTTGCGGCGCAGGAAAGAGATATGAAGACGAGGAGAAGAACGACTCCCGGAGCTTTCTTGCGCGCCAACTCTAGCTCCGTGCGGTCAGGGACCTACCGCCGTATCTACACTCGCCACCAGGCTAGTCCCCGGTCGCTTCCAAGAATCTCTCCGCCTCAATGGCGGCCATGCAGCCGGCCCCGGCCGCTGTGACTGCCTGCCGGTAGACGCGATCCTGCACGTCGCCGGCGTGGAAGCAGCCCTCCACGTTCGTTCTGGCTCCCCCCTGAGATTTGATGTACCCCTGCTCGTCGAGATCCAACTGGCCCCTGAAAATCTTGGTGTTGGGGATATGGCCGATCGCAAGGAAAAGCGCGTCGGTCTTGTGATCCCAGGCCTTGCCATTGCCGACGCTCTTCAGACGAACGCCCGTGACCTCGCCCTTCTCGACGTCCTGGACGTCGTCGACAACCGCTCCGGTAATCCATTTGATCTTTTCGTTCTTTTGGGCCCGATCGAGCATGATCTTCGAGGCACGAAATTCATCCCGGCGGTGCACGATCGTCACTTCCGAGGCGAACTTCGTCAAGAACGTAGACTCCTCCATGGCCGAGTCTCCCCCGCCAACGACCACGACGGGCCTGTCGCGAAAGAAGAACCCATCGCAGGTGGCGCAAGAGCTTACACCGTGTCCGATAAGCTTCTGCTCGGATTCCAAATTCAACCAGCGGGCCGACGCTCCCGAGGCCACGATCAGCGTTTTCGTTTCGACCGTTTCCTCGCCGATCTGGAGCTTAAACGGGCTTTCCGAAAGATCCGCCTTCGTGACTTCGCCCGATCGAAAGACGGCGCCGAATCTCTGCGCCTGCTTTTTCATGTTTTCGACCAGCTCCGGCCCCATGATGCCGTCAGGAAATCCCGGGTAGTTTTCAACATCCGTGGTCAGAGACAACTGCCCGCCGGCCTCGAGACCCTCGATGACCAGTGGCTCGAGGTTTGCCCGAGCCGCATAAATCGCTGCGGTGTTTCCCGCACAGCCCGATCCAATGATGACGACGTTTTGCATTCGCAGCTACCCCTTGATGAACTAGATTCCCATTTTACACAGCGGTCGGTAATCGAGCACGTCGCTCCCGGATCGTTCGCCGCTAACGCCGGCGGCCAATCCTTCGCTAGGACTCACAAGAGCTTGCGGGTCACCTCAACAGTGAAGGCGGAAATCTCGGAAAATACTTGAGAGCTTGATGGAATCGTCGGTCTTCTAGATTCAAACTGAGACACTACCGGACGACGCCGTTATGCGCGGAATCCTCGCTTACACTCAAAAAGGGGAAGTTAGCCCGCATTGTCTATTGCAACTTTCAGGAACGCGGCTCCGTCTTCAGACTATGGACATGATGCTCGCTCCGTTCGGCTTCGGCGGACATATAGCGAAGTCGAAGGCGATACTGCTGGCCGCGACGATCTGCCTCGCTGCCTCAGGAGCGCCGGGGCAGCCCGTTGGCCCGCGGGGGAATATTCCACTGCCCACGGAGCAACTTGTCCAGCGACTTGGTCATGACGAGTTCGAAATCGTCTCCGTCAAGGGTGCCGGCGGCGGAATCATGGGTGCGAAGAGACTCAGGCTGCGCTTCGTCGAAGACGGATTGGAGCTGAGAATCAAGTGGAAGCGGGCACCCGAGACGGCCGAGGGCTGGAACAACTCGCCGCGGCGAGAGATTGCTGCCTTTGAAGTGCAGAAGCTCTTCCTCGACGCCGACGATTACGTTGTTCCGATTTCTGTACCGCGATGTATCCCGCTGGACGTCTACGCCGCGATCGGAGAGCGCCCCGGGAGCAACTATCCCGGAGCGGAATGCGTTTTCGGCCTGTTATCGATCTGGCTCGAGAACGTGGATAGGCCGGAGCAACTTCTCGACGAGGAACGCTTTCAGCGGGACGCGAGCTACGCGCGAAGCATCGGAAACCTCAACATTCTGACCTACCTTATCAACCACCAAGACGGTAGGAAGAATAACTTCCTGATCTCTACGGTGGATCACCGCCCGCAGTTGTTCTCGATAGACAACGGCTTGGCTTTCGGTCCTGTTTTTCGCAACGTTTTCATCCGTCACTGGAATAAGATCCGGGTCCCAGCCCTGCCGCCAAAGTCGATCGAGCGGCTGCGGAAAGTGAATCGCGAGGACCTCGCGTCTCTCGGCGTGATCGCGCAGATGGAGACCGATGCAGCAGGCATCCTGTGCAACGTCTCGGTCGCCCCGAACAGCAAGCCCAGCAGGGGTACCCGGCAAACCTCGGGGCGTCTGCAGCTCGGTCTGAATCATTCTGAGATCGAAGCGATCGGGAAGCGCATCGCGAATCTCTTTGAGAAGGTCGATCACGGTAAGATCGGGCTGCTTGCCGCGGACGCCGTCCCAGAGCCGTAGTTGCCCGCGGTCGACGGCAACGATGCCGATCCCTAGCGAACCCAATCGCCGTATAAGAAGGGCCGCATCAAATGCGGGACGGCTGCATCCCCGGACTGGCAACCTGGGTCGCCTTGCGTCCGACCCCCAGCGGATGTTCCAATGTCGCCATGGTTTGACCGCTCCGCCCAAACGGGAGCTTCTGCTACAACCCTTCGGAGTCCGGAGTCATCGGGTAACAGTGACCAAACAAAATAGATTTTTCACAGCAACCTTCAGATCTCTCGCAACCTACACGATCGATCCGCGGCTCCCGCGGAAATGGGGTGGCATCCTTGCCCTTGTTCTGTTAACCACCGTCTATTTACCGAGCGCTTCGGCCGCGGACTGGGTCAGGCTTTTTGACGGCAAGACGTTGGACGGTTGGGTGCAGAAGAATGGCACGGCGACGTATCGTGTCGAGGACGGAGCGATCGTGGGGCGAACGAGCGAGGGGAGCCCAAACTCCTTTCTTTGCACCGTCGAAAACTACGGTGACTTCGAACTCGAGTTCGAGGTCAAGGTGCACGAAAAACTGAACTCAGGCGTGCAGATCCGTTCGAAGACCAGGACTCAGACCGGAGGTGAAGGTCCAATCAATGCAGTCGGGCGCGTCTACGGCCCGCAGGTCGAGATCGAGGTCAGCGGCGCAACAGGGGCGGAGGCCGGATATGTGTACGGCGAAGCGATGGGGCGCGGCTGGCTGGCCTTCGAAGAACGCGTCCTTCCCCATAGGTACTTCATAGACGGTGTGTGGAACCGGTACCGCGTTGTGGCCAAGGGCGCGCGGATCCAGACCTGGATCAACCAGGAACAGATCGACGATCTGACAGATGAGGAGACCTACAACACACACCCCAAAGGATTCATTGGCCTGCAGGTCCATGGCGTTCCGAAGGGAACCGGTCCCTACGAAGTCGCCTGGCGCAAAATCAGGATCAGATCCCTGGACTAGCTCATCAGGAGTGCGTCTACGGCAACCCCTTTCCGGACCGCCGAGATAATTCGATAAGGGGAATCGACCACGAGCTGCCTGCTACACGTCGAGTTTGCCATGTGTCTCAGAAAACGATTCTTTCGCTACCTTGCTGGCTTGACCGTCTTTCTTATGGTTTCGGCTGCGCTGCGGGCTGAGACCCATTCTGCTTCGGGTACGATCACGCAGAACGGCAAGACGATAAGCCTGAAGACAGCGGTTGCTTTTTGGGATCCGGACCACACGGAATTGACGATCAGCCTCGTCCCGTTTGCGATCAACTCTCAAGATATAGACACGATCGAGGGATCCGGAACGCTGTTCGTGGCAGTAGAGAAGCCCAGTCCGGACCCGAGGTTGTGGCAACACCCGCCATTTGCGGACTTGGTCATGCGCTTCGATCCCGGAACGAGCGCCATCAGCCCTGAGCGGGTCACACACTACCGGCTGATCGTGAGTTGGCTGGACAGAATGAATTTCACCGTCACGCTGAATCGTAATTCGACGAGGTTCAGAGCGAGTTCAGCCACCTCAGCGGGAGTTTGAGGCCGGGCGGCAACGTCCAACTCTCGTCCGCGGGCTCGGATTCATTAACCAAGGACACCATCCAATGGGACGTTCGCGTGAACTCGACGATCCACCTCAAGAAGTGATCGTTTGCGACGCCAACGCACCTTGGAAGGTTCTCAAGGCCCTGTGTTAAACTGATCGCGAAAACACGCGGCGGAAACCACCTTGCAGATTGATCCTCAAAAATGCGTCGCTTGCAGTAACTGCGTGCCCGTGTGCCCGATGGGGGCCATTTACGTCGACACCAAGGTCAACCGGGCCACAATCGAGTACGACGAGTGTGTCGAGTGCGGTGCTTGTTACCGCATGAGCGGCGAGCACCTGAATCCGACGCTGGTACGTTCCGTGCGCAGGCTGGCGAAGCTCTTCCGCTTCCGCTTTGAACCCGAGCCCGATGTTTGTCCCACGTCCGCGTTCGTGATGGAAGAGTTGGAATGGCCGCGAATCGCCCGCCGCGTTTTCAGCGACCCGTTGGTCGAGCATAAGTCCACAGGCATTCACGGGCGTGGCACGGAAGAGGTGAAAACCAACGACGTCTCCCACCGGGTTGATGTTGGTGAAGTCGGTTACGTCATCGAGTTCGGCCGTCCGGGCGTTGGGGTACGCTTCCACCACATCCAGACGATGACAACGGCCCTGGCCAAGCTGGGAGTCACCTTTGAGCCGAAGAACCCTATCACTCACTTGATGACCGACAAGACGACCGGAGCCCTCAAAGAGGACCTGCTCAACGAGAAAATCCTTTCAGCGATCGTAGAAATCAAGACCACGATCGAGCGCGTGCCGGCGGTGCTCGATACGGTTGCCGATGTTGCAAAACAAATCGATACTGTCGTCGCTTTGGGCCTCTCGACCCGTTGCGATGAAGGCGGTGAGGACAATCGGTTGGCGCCGCTGCTGGAAGAACTTGGCTACTCCTTTGAGCGCGCGAAAACCAACCTGGGGCTGGGCCGTATAAGCAACATCCAGAAGAAGGAGGTTGTCAGTGACCAACACCTTGCACCGGTACGGTAAGGCGCAAAGTTTCAACGATGACTACGTCATCTTCGCGATTCCGTGCAAGGGCAAGAACGATGAGGGCGCCATTGAAAAGCAACGGACTTTCTTGCGTATTTGCGTCAAGCACGGCCCGGCGAACATGGGGAACTCCGACTTCGGAAGCTACCGGCCATCTTCTAATCTAGGCCCCTCCGTGCACTGGAATCGCGAGACCAAACCCGACTACGAAGCCGTGATCACGGCCGTCCACAAGGTCGGGACCGTCGCCGCGGTTTTCGATTCGAAGGAAAAGGCCGAAGCCTGTCTGAAGGATGTCATCGAAGCGGACCTGGGCCTCTCGATCAACATGAGCACGTCTGTCGAAGGGGCCAAGCAGGCCGCCGAGGACTGTGGAATCAGGCGACACAGCGTGGAATACTCGTTAGGTTTCTTTGACGCTCACGATCACCTGCCCAACAGCCAGGTTTTGGAAGTGTCTACGATGTGCGGCCACGGCATGATCTCCTTCAACTTCGCGAAGAAGATGCTCGATATGGTCCGCGAAGGCCGCCGGACGCCCGAACAAGCTGTCGCCACGCTGGCGCGCTTCTGCCCCTGCGGCGTCTACAATCCCTCCCGCGCCAAGCGCCTCCTGGAAGAAGCCAGGACGCATCAAGCGTGAGCCGAGCCATTGCGCGCGCTTCTTGGCGCTTGGAGTGGGGCTCTGCTCCTAGGAACTCCTTCACACCCTCCGCCAATACTTCCCCTATCTCAATCTCACCGACAAAACAGATTCACCAAACTCATCGGGATTGCTGGTATGTAGGTGACCATCAACAGCATGGCAAGCAGTACCGCGATGAAGGAAACATTTACTTTGCTGACTTCCCAGATGTCTGCTTTGGCGATGGAGCAAGCGGTCACGAGGACGCTTGCGACGGGAGGGGTTTGCTGGCCGATTCCCAGGTTCAGTGTCACCACCAAACCAAAGTGTACGGGGTCAATGCCCACGGCCTGAACCAGCGGCATCACAATCGGCACCACCAGGATGATTGCCGCCGCGGAATGGAGAAATAGGCCGATCACGAGGAAGAACAGGTTCAGCAAGGCGAGGATCAGCAGTGGATTGTCCGTGAGTCCGATCATGCCCTGTGCCACCTGCTGGGGAACCTGCGTGACGGTCAGATAGTCCCCCAGCAGCGCCGAGGTTGCGACCAGGAGCATGACGACAGCGGTCTGCGTGCCGGCTTCGACCATCGCTGCTCGCAGCCGGCCCCAATCGAGCCCGCGATAAATCAGCCCGCCGATCACAATCGCCGCAACAACAGCGAGTCCGGCGCCTTCGGTAGCGGTGACCCAGCCGCTAAAGATTCCCCCCAGGATGATGAGGGGCAGCAGCAACGCCCAGCCGGCTTCTTTGAACGTAGTCCCAACACGCCGCAGCTCGAAAACCTCTTCGACCGGAAAGTTGTGTCGCACGGAAACTACATAGGCGACCACCATCATGAGCAGGCCACCGAGAACCCCTGGGATGATGCCGGCTACGAATAACTCGACCACCGAACTGCCTGACATGACGGCGTAGAGGATCATCGGAATCGACGGCGGGATGATCACAGCCAGTGTCGAAGCGGATGAGGTGACCGAGGCCGCGAACGCGGTCGGGTAGCCCTTGCGCCGCATCGCGGGAATCAGGATGGACCCCAAGGCAGCCACATCGGCGACCGCGGAGCCGGAAATCTCGGCGAAAAACAATGACGTGCCGACCGTCACCATAGCGAGACCGCCTTTAACGAAACCAAACAACGCCGACGCGAACGCGATCAGGCGACGTGAGATGCCCGAGGCGTTCATGATGGCGCCGGCGAGAATGAAAAGCGGAATCGCAATCAACGGAAACTTGGTCGCGCCGTCGAACAAAACCAGGGCCACGTTGGGAAGCGCGTTCACGCCCGAGGTGATCCCAAGGGCTGCTACAGCCACGATCCCCAACGCGATCGCAATCGGAACGTTAATCAGCACCAGAGCGAGAAGTCCGAGGAAGATGAGAAGAAGAATCACGGACGCTCCGCCTCTCCGCTCGGCGAAGCCGGCGGAGTAGAGATTTCGACGGCCTTAAGCAGCTCGGCGACGATGAACAGGAGGGCTCCCAGCGGTATGACCGACTGAGTCAATTGGCTGGGCACCCAAGGCAAACTGACGAGGTAAGAGCCTTCGAGGACAAGCGCAACTCGCCAGCCGGCCCAAGCCGTCAGAACGAAGAACCCGATCACTGCACCATCACGGAGGACGGTGAGCGTGCGGCGAAGTTTTGGGCTGACGGTCTCGATCAGTTTCGGGAAGCCGATGTGCGAACGCTTCAGGGCGGCCAGCGCCGCCCCGTAATAGGTCAGCCAGGCCAGCAGGATCGAAGCAACCTCGTCGTACCAAACCAGCGACGTCCCGGCCTTGCGAAAAACGACTCCGACGACGACGACCAGAACGAGCGAGGCCATCAGCGCAAGCGTTATCGCCTCCAGCGATCGCTCGAGTGCTCGACGGATTCTAGGCAGCATCCGTCACCAAGCACCTCGATTCTGCCGGCGGCTCTGGTGTTCGCTTTTCGGACTTTCGCCGCATTGGCAAGGGTTTAACGATAGAGACACTAAGGATTAGCCAGGGCCAGCGCGGTCTCCACCCACCCTTCGGCGCCAGGGACTGAACGGGTGAAGTCCTCGTAGATAGAACCGCTGGCCTCGAGAAAGCTCGCCCGATCGGCCGTGTTCACTTGAATGCTTGCTTCCTTCAGCTTTTCGAGCAGCTCTTGATCCATTCGTTCCGCTGTGGTGGTAACGAACTCCTGGGTTTCGCGGGCGCTCTGCTCCAAGGTTTGCCGCACTCCGGTCGGCAGTCTGGCCCATCTTTTAGCCCCCACAGTCAGGTAGGCAGGACTGTAAACGTGACTCGTGAGTGAGAGGTACTCCTGCACTTCGAAGAACTTGCTCCCGTACGTTTGGGCAAGCGGGTTTTCCTGCCCGTCGGTCACTCCGGTTTGGAGAGCCACGAAGACTTCAGAAAGCGGCATCGGTGTCGGGTTGGCCCCGAAAGTCTGAAACAGCTTCACCCGCCAGCGGCCTCTCGGCGTGCGCAGTTTGATGCCTCGCAGGTCGTCGGGAACAACGATGGGGCGAACGTTGTTCGTGATATGCCGAAAGCCGTTTTCCCAGACAGCAAGGATTTTGTAACCCTTCTCTTCGGCAAGCGGCGCGATTTTCGGCCAGAAGATCTTTTCCTCGATCCGCCGCATGTGCTCGCGATCTCTTATCAGATAGGGCATTTCAAATAGCCCGAAAGCGTCGACCACGGAAGACATGATCGTGGAGGGCAACGTGAAGTCGACAGTTTCCAGCTTGAGCTTCTGGAGCAGAATGTTGTCGTTGCCGAGTTGAGATGACCCAAAGACCGTCACCTTGGCCTTTCCGCCCAGCCTTTCGTTGGCGCGGCGAGCGAACCCTTCGGCGGAGAGTGCGATCAGTGATCCCGGCTGAGCGACGTGCCCGAGCTTGAGCTCGAGCGTAGCCGCGCGGTCGCCGCTGCTGCACTGCCAACTTGCCAGCACGAGCACCGCCACGGCACCCCGGACCACCCAGTTGCACGCGGCCGCTTGCCTCTGCAAGCTCCGCCTCGTGAAACCCCGCCGGCGAGCGTCAGTCAGCGGCGCCAATTGCGTTTCGAATACCGGCGAACCCGTTTTCAAGGGGCCCAGCCTACCAGAATCTACTAAAGTACGAGCCAAGCGCTATGCCGCGTGTCGTATGCTCGTGTTCATCTGTAGTTTTTCGACCACTTAGGCCTCCTGGCCCTACCCTCGGCCCGCTCTTTTCGCCTCCCCTCAGGCCTGTGGACAGGAGCAGTCCGGGTATTTCGTGCCTAATCTGGAATTTCCGTTTTGGCCATCCCGCGATGGTCAGGATACTCCGATCCGCGGCTCGGGTGCAAGGTCTTCGTCTTCCTCTCACGATCGATGCTCCGTTCGCTCCCGTTTGGGTCGCTGAATGCCGCTCGATCGCCGCGTTCCAGCTCGCTGGAGGGCTTTTCGCCGACACGGCTCCGAGTAGTTCCCTCTTCAGCAACCCAGCGTCTCTTCTCCGTCGCAGCCGTCGCCCGTTACCCGCCTGGCACAGGCAGCGCCCAGATCCGCCCCAGCATCTCAGCGAACAGCTTGCGGTTGAGATGCCCCTCGGCCAACAGCAGCCAGTAATAGCGGGCATGCTTGACCAGCCGTCCTCCGGTTTTCATCAACCGATGCTGCAAGCTCGTCAGCGACCAGTTCTTGATCCTCTGCGCCAGCCCCAGCCGCCGCCACAGGTTCCCCAGGTTGTAGGCCAACACGCTCAACTGCAAACGCACCTCGTTTGCCCGGAAACGATGACAGGACAGCCGTGTCCAGTGGGTTGCCTGCTTGCCTTCCTTGATCCATTGCTCGGCCGTGCCGCGCTTGTTGTAGAAGCGCACCAGCGACCGACTGGGCAAGCTCATGCTCGTGACGATGAACCCGACGCGAGGAAACAACTCGCCTTGGTGGTGCTCAACCTTGGCCACAACCCGCCGAGGCTTCGACCAACTCGCGGCCTGATAGCGGAAGCTCTTGTAGCGCACTAGTGGCTTCAGGCTCGGCCTGCCCGGCGGACGGAACAGAATCTCTTCGATCTCCAACTCCAGGTTCTTGTTTGCTGGGATGCGAATGACGTAGTCCACTCCGCGATCCTCCAACGCCTCGTAGATCTCCGGCTTGGCGAAGGCGGCGTCGGCGCGGAACGTCACTTGCTTGCCTTCTCCCTGTTGGCGCTCGATCTCGGGCAGCAGCAGTTCGTCCCAGTCCTCGGCGCTGGACACGTTACCCGCTCGCAGCTTCGCCGCCAGACAATCACCGTGCTGGTTGAACAGCAACAGCGGGTGGTAGCAGGTGGACTCGAAATGGCCGTTGTAAGCGCTGCCTTCCTGCTGACCGTGGACCGGGCTTTCCGTGGAGTCCATATCGAGCACGACACGCTCGGACTCGTCCTGCGCTTGGGCTTGAGCGACCAACTCGCGGTTCACCGCCATCAGCCCAAGCAGGTTCTCTTCACTGGCCAGCAGCTCTGCCTCAAAGCTTTGTAGACGCGACGTAAGCGCCCCGCCGCGATCCCAGTTCTTCTTCGAGCCGATCAGACGAAAAGTCGGGTCAGCCGAGACACGGGCAGCATCGTTGAGATCCTCGTAGCCGGCGAGGCGGCTGTAGACCGATTGCCGCACCAGGTCGGCCAGTGGGAACTTCTTGTTTGTGCCTTGCCGCGAATCCGTCAGATGCTCGTCGATCAGCTTGCCCAGTCCGAGCCGCTCGTCCAGTTCCCGAATGAGAATCAGGCCACCATCCGAGGTGACGCGCGATCCTTGGAAATCGACTTTGAGAAATCCGTTGAAGGTGAGCTGAAACGGCTTGTTTTCTTTTTCACCCATTGGGTGTTGGCCTCCGTGCGTCCTGACAGGGCTTGAACCCCTATAAATAAAGACGCTGAAGGCCGCTGCAAGGTCGGGATGCCGAAATCAAATTGGAAATGCGGGCTAATACACAGTCGCAGTGCTGTCCGGGGAAAGTCGCGCCATCGGACGGTAAGTCTCGACCGTTCAATGTCTTATGGCCTGTTTTGCCCGGGAACGATTTGAAATCCCGAGGCCGCAAATGGTCGCCTGAACGGAGCATCCGGACGCGGCACAATGAGGGATGAACCTTGGCCGTACGGTTTTCTCCCAACTGATCGAGCACCTACCGAGCAAAGAGTTTCAGAAATGTGTATCGCGCTACCGCGGCGATTCCTATCTGAAAAGTTTCTCCTGCTGGGATCAGTTTCTTGCGATGGCATTCGCCCAGCTGACCTATCGGGCAAGCCTCCGCGACATCGAGACGTGCCTGCGTTCGATGCACGGCAAACTCTACCACATGGGATTCCGCGGCAGGGTAGCGCGCTCGACACTGGCCGACGCGAACGAGTCGCGCGACTGGCGGATCTACGCGGACTTCGCGCAGGTCTTGATTGGCATGGCACGGCCGTTATATGCCCACGACCCGATCGGTGTGGACTTGGACCAGACTCTGTACGCTCTCGACTCGACAACAATCGACCTCTGCCTGTCGCTGTTTCCGTGGGCGAGATTCCGCAAGCAAAAAGCCGCCGTGAAGATGCACACGCTGCTGGATCTGCACGGCAATATTCCCACGTTCATCCGCATTACTGGAGGCAAAGTGCACGACATCAACATCCTCGACGAGATCGGCCCGGAGGCCGGCGCGTTCTACGTCATGGATCGGGCCTACGTCGATTTCGAACGCCTCTTCGTGTTCACTCTCTGCTCGTCGTTCTTCGTCGTGCGAACCAAGAAGAACATCTTGCTCCAACGGCGCTACTCGCATCCCGTCGACAAATCCACGGGCTTGCGCTCGGATCAGACCGTCATACTGGCTGCCATCGAATCGGCCCAAGCCTATCCCGACCCGTTGCGGAGGGTCAGTTACTTCGACGCCCGGACGAACAAGCGGCTGAAGTTTCTGACCAACAACTTCGCGCTCCCGGCGCTGACCATCGCCCACATCTACAAGTCGCGTTGGCAGATTGAGTTGTTCTTCAAGTGGATCAAGCAACATCTGCGAATCAACTCGTTTTACGGCACCAGCGAGAACGCCGTCAAGACGCAGATCTGGATCGCTGTCTCGATTTACGTGCTCATCGCCATCGTCCGGAAACGCCTCGGGCTGGAAGCGAGTCTTTACCAGATTCTACAGATTCTCAGCGTTACGCAATTCGAAAAAATGCCCCTTTTACAGGCACTCCAGCCATCCGACTCCCCAAACGAATCCCCCTATGACCCCAACCAATTGATTCTATTCGACTTTTAACCGGACAGCAGTGACACAGTCGTTAAAGTCCGCGAGATGCGGTGGGACTTAGTTCGTCCTCTCTTGCGTCGATCTTGATAGCAGGGTAAGATCCCAATAGTGAATTCTCTCCACACATCGCTCGCGCTCACAGCGGGCCTGTTGTGCGCCTGGCCATCTTCGCTCGTGGGCGCCACCCGCCTTGTCGTCAAGGAAGATCAGGTTTCGCTGCGTTCCGAGTGCTCCAATAAGGCACCGGAAGTCGCTTCCCTCCATAAGGGCCAAGTTCTGCGACTACGCTTCTCGATCGCAAGTGGAGACAGCCCTTGCTACTCGGTGTCGGCCGAGATCGACGGTAGCAGTGTCCGTGGCTACGTTTCGAGAAGCTTGGTCGCGGGCGCGGAAGACTTCGAGCAAGCGCGCCGGAAAGCGTCTTTCGACAGCCGAGTCATGGTCAGCATGATCAGCAGCAGCCTTCCTCTGGAAAGCCGGCCTCCTGAAGGTGCGGTGCCTCAGCCGGACCGCCCACCCCAAGGCGGTTTGCTTGGGCAACCCGCCGGCGACTTTGCGTTGAACGACCTATCGCGAAGATCGTATCGGCTGGGGTCTCTCCGAGGCAAAGTCGTGATGCTGAACTTTTGGGCTACCTGGTGTGGGGTGTGCCGCAGGGGCATGCCCCAACTCGAGGCGTTGAACCGGGATCTCTCCCGCAGCGGCCTGGTCCTGCTCGGGGTCAACGGCGAGTCCGAGCAGCAGTCTCGAAAATTCGTCAGGGATAACGGGTACACTTTCCCGACCTTGGTGGACGGCGGAAACAAGGTCGCCAGGCAGTTTCAGGTTAGTGCTATCCCAACGGCCGTAGTCATTGATCGCGAGGGCAGAATCGCCTCCTACCTGGTGGGTCTGCATTCCGAGAAGACCTTGCGGGACGCGCTTGTACGGGCCGGCTTGCGACTCTGACCCCTCCCTATCGCCGGAAACCGTGACCGGCTAAACCTCATCTAGCGATTGTAGTCTTTGTGGCCTCTTACCCCTGTTTCCCGCGCACCGAGCGTTAAATCACAATAAATAGAGGACTCGGACCCTAAAGCCACGGTGCTAGACTGCGATCAATAGATCGGGAGATTCTGCCATGACGAGGCCCACGACTGCCGTCCCTAACACAGAGCAGATCGACACGCTTTGTGTCAACACGATCCGGACGCTGTCGATGGACGCCGTGCAACAGGCGAATTCCGGCCACCCCGGGACGCCAATGGCCATGGCGCCGGTCGTCTATTGCCTATGGCAGCGTCATCTACGATTTGACCCCGAGGACCCAATTTGGCCGAACCGAGATCGCTTTGTCCTCTCGATAGGCCATGCCTCGATGCTGCTCTACTCAATGTTGCATTTGTCGGGCGTTCGCGCGGTCAACCCAAGGTACGAGACGCTCGGCAAGCTGGCCGTAACTCTCGAAGACATTCAACGCTTTCGGCAGCTCGAGAGCAAGTCACCCGGCCACCCCGAGTACCGCTGGACGTCGGGGGTCGAGACGACTACGGGGCCACTGGGGCAAGGGGTGGCGACGAGCGTCGGTATGGCGATGGCCGGCAAATGGATGGCCCACTCCTTCAACCGTCCCGAATTCACGATGTTCGACTACGACACCTACGCGCTTTGCGGGGATGGCTGCATGATGGAAGGAGTCAGCAGCGAGGCGGCTTCGCTAGCCGGTCATCTCAAGCTCTCAAACCTTTGCTGGATTTACGACAACAACAAGATTTCGATCGAGGGCCACACCGATTGGGCTTTCAGCGACGACGTTGCCACCCGCTTCGTCGGCTACGGATGGAACGTCACTCGAGTCGGTGATGCCAACGATCTGGAAATGCTCGACCGAGCTTTCAAGACGTTCAGGAACGTACAGGACCGTCCGACCTTGATCATCGTCGACAGCCACATCGCCTACGGCTCGCCCAACAAGCAGGACACCAGCGCGGCGCACGGTGCTCCACTCGGAGAGGATGAGATTCGGCTCACCAAGAAGACCTATGGTTGGCCCGAAGACGCCAAGTTCCTGGTGCCCGAGGCGGTACGAGAGAGCTTTCAGCAGCAAATAGCCCAGCGAGGCCGATCCCTTCGCGAGGCCTGGATGGAGAGATTTGAGGGATACCGAAAAGCTCATCCAACGCTGGCCGACCACCTCTACAAAATGCAGCACCGCGAGTTGCCCGAGGAGCTGCCGGTTGATCTGCCGAGCTTCGCGCCGGACCCGAAAGGCGTATCCGGAAGGGACTCATCGGGCCAAGTCATCAACGTGGTAGCCCAGAACATCCCCTGGCTCGTCGGCGGCTCGGCCGATTTGGCTCCCTCAACCAAGACTCGGCTGACGTTCTCGGGAGCCGGCGATTTTACGGCCGAGACCCCAGGAGGCCGCAACGTTCATTTCGGCGTCCGCGAACACGCCATGGCCTCCATCCTGAACGGTCTTTCGCACTGCAAAGTTCGCCCCTTCGGCTCGGGCTTTCTGATCTTCAGCGATTACTCACGTCCCGCGATCCGGCTGAGCGCGCTGATGGAGCTGCCGGTCATCTACATCTTCACTCATGACTCGATTGGCGTTGGCGAAGACGGCCCAACCCACCAGCCGGTCGAGCAACTTGCTTCCTTGCGCGCCGTTCCGGGACTGATTACGTTGCGTCCCGGCGACCCCAACGAAGTTGTCGAGGCTTGGCGAGTCATCCTACGGCTTCGTCACGAGCCGGTAGCGCTGGTGCTGTCCCGGCAAGCGCTACCAACTTTGGACCGCGCCAAATACGGGGCGGCATCCGGGCTTGCCCGCGGAGCCTATGTCCTGGCGGATGCGGAAGGCGGAACACCGGACGTTCTTTTGCTGGCGACTGGCAGCGAGGTGGGCCTCTGTGTGGACGCCTACGAACAGCTCAAAGCCGAGGATATCAAGGCGCGAGTCGTGAGCATGCCGTCCTGGGAGCTATTCGAGCAGCAAGACCAGCAGTACCGAGACAGCGTCATTCCGCCCGATGTGAGTGCCCGGGTTTCCGTCGAGCTGGCCTCTACTCTTGGTTGGGACCGATACGTCGGGCTGAGGGGTCAATGCATCGGAATGAGAACGTTCGGTGCCTCTGCTCCTCTCAAAGAACTCCAGAAGAAGTTCGGCTTCACGGCGGACAGCGTAATCGCAGCTGCCAAACAGCAGTTGGAAGCCGCGTCGCTCCACTGATCTCGGCAGGTGCAAGCTGGCACCGCTCCGCTGATCCAACGACGGACCCCGGTCTCTGAAACCAGCTCGACAGTCAGCTTGCTGAATGGAACCGCACAGAGCCGCAGGCGTTACGGGTATGTGGAACCGGGGACTGTCAAAGCTGCAGCCCCGGAAGCCCATTGCTGTCAACATCGTTCCAGCGACGCGAGTTGGCGGTACGAGGGATTCTTCACGGGAACCCACGTCACGCTAGGACTTCGCAACCCCACAAAACAGAGCCGCGCCCGGAAGGGTGCGGTCGAGGCTCCGTGCAGCGACGGGCGTTCCGAGCCGCGGGCGTTAGCCCGCGGGCCCGCACCCCCTGACGGGCACAGCTCTGTCCGGTTCTCGCCGCGGCCCACGCCGATGAGAAACGCCCGTCGTTGCCCACAGGGTATGACCGCTCCGATTCGCTCGTCGCGAGGGTTTGCGGGACAAGAGAACTGAGCCTGGAACGCTAGTGACAGGCCAAGTATCCGTAACGAACACGGCGCCGTGACCGCTTACTTGCGTTCGCGGCTCCGATTCGCTCATCGCGAGGGTGTGCGCCAGCAAGAAACTGAGCCTGGAACGCCAGTGACAGGCCAAGCATCCGTAACGAACATGGCGCCATGACCCCTCAGTAGGTGGAAGCTGGGTTGCTCACTGATTCAACAACGGAACCCGGTCTCTGAAACGAGATCGACGGTCAGCTTGCTGAACATAACCGCACAGAGCCGCGGGCGGAAGGGTGTGTGAAAAAATCGCTGGTCCCGAAGGCGAGCGTAATGAATCACGCATGGATAGCGGGCCAAGCCCCCTCGTTTCAGTCAAGGTAGGGGCGCAATTCATTGCGCCCGCGTCGGCGAACCCGAGGCTGAGGTGATTTTGTCACACCTCCCTCTGCCCGGTTTCCCCCCCCGCACCTCCCGAAACCGCACCTTAGTGGTCGAGCCTCCTCGCAAAAAGCAAACGCCATTCAGATGGGAGTATGACAGGCCAGGTGTCCGTAACGACCGTGGCGCCTTGACCGCTCACTTGCATTCGCGGCTCCGTTTCGCTCGTCGCTAGGGTGTGCGCCAGCAAGAGAACTGAGCCTGAAACGCCAGTGACAGGCCAAATACTTGTAGCGACTATTTCGTCATGGACCGGTCCCTTACTGAGTCTCGCAAATTATGATGACACGGCCCGTGTTCAGACTGTAGGGGCACAGCACACTGTGCCCGTGCTCCAAAGTCACTGTACTTTGCCTCAATACGGTCGCCACCCGGAACGATTGGTCGCACGTCTGTCAAACGGAGACTAGCCCGCATTTCTCACCAGCGGTCGGCGAGAGTCGAAGCAAGGGCCCGCCGTCAGGGATGTAGGGGCGCGATTCATCGCGCCCGCTTGCCGACTCACTGTACGCAGGGCGATGCACACAAACTGTTGCCGCGAGCTAAGGCCACCGGGCCTTTCGCCTCATCCGCCGCAGTCGTGGTAAGAAGTGCGGGCTAGCTAGCTGAGTTGTTTTCGACAGCCCTGCTCGCCGACTACGACGCGGCGGCGTATAGTAGTAGCGGTTGATCGAAGCCGACCCGACCAATGACACAAGAAGAGCTGTTGCAAATCATTGACGAGGCCGCCCGCGACAAGCGGAACACCCTCGACCTGAACGATAAAGGGCTGACCGCCCTGCCCCCCGAAATCGGCCAACTCGAAAAGATCGAGCATCTAAGCCTCTGGGAAAATCAGTTGACCTCCCTGCCGCCCGAAATCGGCCAACTCGAAAACCTTAGGAACCTTTACCTGAACGGCAATCGCTTCAACGCCCTGCCGCCCGAAATCGGCCAGCTCCGAAACCTTGAGTACCTTTACCTGAACGGCAATCAGTTCAGGGATCTCCCGCCCGAAATCGGCCAACTCCAAAACCTCCAGGAGCTCGACCTGGGCCGCAATCAGCTGACAGCCTTGCCGCCCGAAATGGGTCAGCTTGAGAAGCTGGGAAACTCGAGCTGGGAAACAACCCGCTCCCCGAGCCCTACCCCGGCCTGATCAAGCGCGGGAGGGAAGCAGTCCTCACCTACCTGCGCAGCCTTGAAAAAGAGAGCACCCCGCAATACGAAGCGAAGCTGCTGCTGGTGGGTGAAGGCAATGTTGGCAAGACTTCGCTGGTCGAGGCCATGCGGGCCGAACCAACGAAGCGCGCCGAAGCGTTTGTGAAAGATCGCCTCACCACCCACGGCATCAACCTCGGCCGCCTTCAGCTTGACCATCCCGTCGATCGGGCGAAAACTCTCACTCTGAACACGTGGGACTTCGGCGGGCAGGAAGTTTACCGCGTGACGCACCAGTTCTTCTTCAGCCAGCGGTCGCTTTATCTGCTAGTGTGGTGGCCCCGCGAGGGACAAGAAGCGGGAGCGGTCGAAGGCTGGCTGAAACGCATACGACTGCGCGTTCCCGATGCCCGCGTCATCCTGGTTTCCACCCACGCCGATGAGCCGCGCCAACCGGAACTGGACTACGCCGAACTGGAGAGACGGTTTCCCCGTACATTGGCCGGTTGTCACGCCGTGGACAGCGAGAGCGGAAAAGGCATCGACGATCTGCTAAAAACCATTTCGGCCGAAGCGGCCAAGCTGCCCCAGATGGGCGAGCTGATGAGCCGGGGCTGGATAAAATCTCGCAAGGAGACCTTGGCGTTAGAACAACCACAGATCTCCCGAACGGAATTCAACGAAATCGCCGGTAAGCACGAGCTGGACGCAAAAGAAACGGAAACGCTGCTGGATCTACTCCACGATTTGGGTCGCATTGTCTACTACGGCGAAGACGAGGGGCTGCGCGATGTAGTCGTCATCAAGCCCGAATGGCTCACGAAAGCCATCGGATACGTTCTCGAAGACGAAGCGACCCGCAAAGCCAGGGGCGAGCTGGCGCACGGTCGTCTGAGGAACATCTGGCTTAAGCACGGTAAGCCCGACTGGGAGCGGTACGAGCCCGTGCACCATCCGTTTTTCCTGCGGCTGATGGAGAAGTTTGACATCTCGTATCGCATCTCTGACCAAGAAGCGAGCCTCGTCGGCCAGTTGGTGCCGTACGAGCGGCCCGAGCTGCCGTGGGAGACAGAAACGGAAATGCCCAAGGGGTGGCGCGAGCTTTCCGTTCTTTGTTCGATGGACGACGAACCACCCGGGATTGTGTCCTGGCTGACCGTCAGGAATCACAAGTACTCCTGGCAGCGGTTGCATTGGCGGCGAGGCGTCTTTCTCTCTCACCGCGGCCAAGAGGGACTCTTCGAGTTGCTTGAACCGGCGGAACTTCGGCTGACCGTTCGGGGAAGGTCACCCGACTATTTGTTCGGACTTTTGCGGGACACCGTGACCAACCTAATTCGAAGCCGTTGGGAGGGCCTCAATTATAAACTGCTGGTGCCCTGCCCCGGCACGAAAAAGAACGGCGACGCCTGCGACTACCGGTTCGGCCTGGAAGACTTGCAGGGGCTGAGAGAAGACGAAATCCAGGACCACCGCTGTATTCGTTGCCGACAAGTGCAGGATGTGGCGCTGTTGCTGACGGGCCTCGAGGCGCCCATTTCGCCGACAGAACGAAAACTCGAAGAGATCCTAGAATACGTGAAAACCGCTGCCACCGCGGAGCAACTGGAGCAGCAGCGGAGCGAAAGTGCGACGCAGATGCGAACGCTCCTCACTGCCCTAAGCGACGAGACGCGCGAGTGCCCACGGCTCTTCACGATCGTCCCCACCGGCGGGGGCGCTTTTCGGGAGAAGTTCGAGTTGACGCTGTGGTGCGAGCACCCGGGCGAGGAGCATCCGTGTGAAGATGGCGAGTACACGTTCCACCAGACGAAAGAATGGCTCGCCGATTTGGGTCCCTATCTATCGATCGTCGCCACATCGTTGCGCGTGGTGGTCGCCCTGGCCGGCATGCCCGGGGCGGACCAAATCATCGAGAAGGCGACCTCGAAGCAGCTCGAATCAATGGAAAAGCTTACGAAAGAGCTGGTGCCCTCGGCGAAGGCAATGGGAGACGAGCTGGAGTCGTCCGCAAGCGGGCTCACGCGGGCGCAAGGTTCGGCCTTTCGGCAATTCCATTCGCTGCTGCTGGAACTCGATCCCAACCGCAAGTGGGCCGGGATGCGACGGTTCCCCACAGCAGCGGGCGATTATCTCTGGATTTGTCCCGAGCATCATCGCGAGTACGATCCGGGGCTGCCGAAGTTGCCGGAGTGAGGAAGCCCCGTAGCGCGAATCTAGGCGGGCGGGATATCACTTCTCTTTCCCGCTATCGGTTCGCCGCCCGCCAGATCCGCGGCCTTTTCGCTCCTCTCGACGCGTGGGGCGGTTCGGCCACCCCAGTTTGACTAACTTACAGACCACTAACCAGACACGAATATCGGAGCGGCAAACTCAGCGCAGGGCTCGTAGAGACCTGCAGCCGTTTCTCCCGGCGCTTGGCCGCCTCCAGCGACCGAGCGGGGCTTGGGGTGCGGCCGGCTGGCCCGGCAAACGGCCCGCTCAGGTCTCCTCCCCCGACCTGTCACACGAGCCAAGTTGTTCATTCAAAGAAACTTAAGTCCGTTAGTGGTACCATCGCCTTGGATTGGCGAGGTACAATATGATTGGGTACCCGAAGCAGTCGGGGCCGATTCGAGCACTGACACTGCAAGAGCCCACAAACCAATGGACGAAAGAAATTACCAAACAAAGCTAATTTCGTACAACCCACAGGGAATCAGCGGGTTACGGCCGATTTCCACTACGGCGGGACGGTTGGCCCGGCCAAACCCGATGGATCGCTCCAGGGGGATCCGAATACAAGAGGACCCTCGCCAAAGGGCGAGCGGCCCCGAGGAACGGAAACAGAGCAACAACGGACTATCGGAGCAGCGAAGGTACCGAGCGACAAAATTACCAAACAAACCCGATTCCTAGTAACTTCCATTGATACAATAATTTACGCGACGGTTCGAAGAGGCATACAGTTTCGGAGGCGGGTAGCGGAAAACTCAAGGTAGCGAAATCATTCGGCAGATGAGAGACGCTGACTCGTTGACGTAAGGTTTGACTCAAGGGGTTGAGCAACTGTATCCTATTCCTCGCCGGCGGGCTCCTGATGTTCGATTTCTTGCTCAATTCACTTGAAATCCTGAGTTGAAATTTAGCGCCCGCGGGCTAAGACCCGATCGAATCTTACGGACTGGCGGAAACAAGATTCAAAAATAGGAGAAACAAGTGACTCCAAGATTCCAGTCGTTGAAATACCATGCCATAGCGGGCTACGCATCATCCATCGCCATCGCCAGAGGCTACGCTTGGCATTCGATACGGTACCGGCGGTTGTTTTCCCGGTCGCGGCGTCTCTTTCCCGCGTTGTGCGTTGTTGCCACGATTCTTCTGTCGTCTTGCTCGAAAGTTCCGACCTTTGAAGGGGTGGCTGCCAGCACTCCCGGGGGAACGTTGCTGCCTGTGCCTCCCAGTACTAACGGGACGGCGGCCGGTGATCTGTTGGTCGCGGTCGTGGGTGTCGAGGTCAATCCCTCAACAAATTTTCCGGGGGGATGGACCGCTGTGGCCGGCCACGGCGGGTTTAATGGTGCGACCTGCACGTCGGATGGCGATCCTCCAGGAATTAATTGCCAGTTGAGCGTTTATTGGAAAATCTCCAATGGAACCGAGACGTCGGTCAGCGTGAGCTTTGGGCCAGGTACGCACCATGCGGCGGGCGCGGTGCTCCGCTATTCCCGATTCAGCGTGACGAATCCCATCGGTAACGTGAACTCCCAAAACGGAACCGGTAACCCCGTGGCTCCGGCGATCACGACAGCCCAAGACTACACTCGACTCGTTCGCGTTGCCGTTGGCGATACGAATCCCGGGGCCGGCGGCGACACCCAGACCCCGCTGCTAAGCGGCCCAGAGAACCAGCGCTTCAGCGTACAGTCGAGTACACTGCAGGTGATTGCCAGAACGGTCCAGGCGGCGGGATCCGGCAGGGGGCAAAGAACTGCCGGGCCCAGCGGGACAGCGACGTGGACAGGGGGCGGCGGCAACTGGGTTGCTTCCACCATCGCCATCCGACCTGTTGACTAGCCTGCATTTCTCGCGAGGGTTTGGATGGCCGGCTCTGAACTCGCGACCGGTAGCGACCGCCACTCCTGGCGGTCCTGAATTCGAGTACCGGCTGGCAATCTTGCCGGCCGGGCGCGGGGGTTTGTAGGGGCTGACCACCGTGTCGGCCCACTACCGGGCAGTACACACTGTCCAGTGGTAATTCGTGGAAAAGATCACCACCGACGCTACTGGACAGGCACATGGTGGCCCGCCCTACGCGCTCCTCGTGAGAAATGCGGACTAGCAGGGCCCTGTTCAGGGTCGCTCCTCTTCGCAGCACACGTAGCTCTGTGCGCTGCTGAGCAGCTTGGCTGGACCGACAGCTGATACGCTCGGCCTCGTGACGACTAACCCCCCGTGGATTTGGGTTCGCTCTTGTAGACCTCGGTTTGCGGGAAGAACGAAAACCAGCCGAACCAATAGGCGAGGTGGCCGCCAAGACGCGGTAGGCGTTCGTCGTCGGGGCCGACGAGGGCCTCCTCAGTAACGCGCCACGATCGGCCGTGTTCGTCGAGTAGTTCGTCCGCGGAGTCGGAGGGTCTAAAACTGTGCGAGCCGCGCTCATAGGCGCGTGTCTCGCCGATCAGTCCACGCAGGGCGACTTCGTTACGGAAGTCGGGGGCAAACATGCCTTTGCCGGCCTCGGATCCCTTCTTCGCTTTCGGTGTCCGTTCAGTAAGCAACGCCAGCCGTGTTTCGGTCGGCATGGCAAGAAGCATTTCCGCCGTCAAATCGTTGACGAGGGTCTTGCGTTTCTTAACAACCTTGCGCGCGGTCTTCAGGTCGAGGTCGTTCGCGAAGGCGATGCCCGCTCGAGAGCCACCGAGCTTCGCCAGCGTTTGCCGCCAAGTGTCGGGTAGGGCCACTCGTCCCACGGCATCGCGGTAGATTACGACCAGCCGTTTCGATCCTACCGTGTCGTTGACGACGCCCCCGCCGCGGTTGAGCTCATGAAGGGGATACGCTTTCGGGACGCCGTCAATGCGGATCGCAAAAATGCGCTCTTTTTTCGGAAACGCCTGGCTCCGCTTCCAGACGGGGAACATGGTGCCGGGAGTGGCGAAATAGTCGCCGTAGAAAACTCCGATCTCATAATCCCGGACGTACCCCGTTTCGAGACTTAGCACCGAGGTGTCCGGATGTTGGCGCTTCCAGTCTCCCCAGGAAGTCAGCACTATCGGCAGGACGCGGAGCTTGATGCCGCTTCCCACAAGCCGGCCGACGACGGGTTCTCCGGTGATCTGATTCCACAAGCTGCGAGTCTTGCGGTCGTACATGAGCTTGTTCGAGCGATATAGCAGGCCCGACGAGCCGAACTCGTATGTCGTTTCGCCGACAGTTGTGTCGAACAGAACGCCCGCGCCGCAAAGCGTGCAGTAGGCCAGCGCCACCGGCTTGCCGCCCACAACGTCGTTGGCCATCTCGTGCGAATCAAGGATACGCAGCGGGTACGCGCGATGATCCCCGTTGATGCTGACGCCGAAGACCGCTTCGGTATCGCGCAGATACGCGGCTTTTTCGACGTCGATCATCTTGGGCTTGACGAGAGCGGGAATGCCATCCACCACCACACCGCCCCAGACAATCTCTTCCACCCGAATGGCCGCCGGCGCCCGGTCGTAGAGAAACAGCCGGAAACGGGGGTCGACCAGTGAAAGCAGATGTCCCTTCCACCCGATGTACCCCGGGGGCGGCTTCAGTTCCGGGCGCTCGCCGTACCAGATCATCAGGTCGTGCCAGGGGGACTCCCAACGATCAATTCTCTCGCCCGTTAGATTCCCCAGTGCCCGGCCAAGGGCGGCGAAATTGGCTTGGCTTCTCGTAAACGGAATTGTGTCGATTAGCGGCGCGATGTAGCGTTCGTCGTTAGACTGGCCGATGCGCTGGACGGCCAGCGGAAAAGACGCGCTTGTGGGCAGCGGCAGGACCTGCAGGGTCAACTGTTTGTCCTTCTTCCGTGCTTTGGCGGCCGCCGGAGAGGTCGCTGCGGCGAGGCCGGGCAAGAAGGATTGCAGTTGGCTCAGAATCAGAACTGCCGTCAAAGCCAGAGCTATAAGTAGGACTGGGCGGAGTTTTCTCATGTCGACAGCACGGAGCCGCGCGCGTGAGCAAGCGGTCCAGAGATGACGCGGCTCAGCATCGTTGAATCCGCGTCTACCTCAACGCCGCCACATGAAACGAGAACAAAATTCTCGTTCCGACGCACATAAGCAGCGAACCAGTGCTACCTTGACGCCTCAACTATGCTGGTCCCTTCCACAACGCATTCGACACTATGCGCTAGCAACCCACACTTCGGCGCGACGGGTCACCGATCTTGACACGCTTACCCATCGTGGCACGACGGGCGCACCCAACTAGGAAGTCGTGAAGCCGGCAGCTTTCCCCCTACGCGCGTTTTCAGCTCTGGTCGCTACTTGATTCCTACGACCATCGAATCGGGCCCGACGAGATGTTCGACGCGCGTTTCGCGGAACCCGGCCTCCCGCATCCACCGCGATCCATCGGCGCCGGTGTAATCGAACCCACCCGGGGTTTCGATCAGCATGTTCAGGCTCATAAGAAGGCCAAACGCGTTTTCGCTGCGGTCATCGTCAATGAGCGCTTCAAAGACAATAAAAGCACCGCCTTCGGGAAGCGCGTCGTGGGCCTTGCGGATCAGCATCTGTTTTTCTTCGAGGTTCCAGTCGTGCAGGATATGGCCCATGATGACGACATCCGCTGGAGGGATGGGATCGGTAAAGAAACTGCCGGCTTCGAAACCCAACTGCTCGCCCAAACCGTGAGCCGCGGCGTACTCTTCAAAGATCGGGCCAACTTCCGGCAAGTCGAAGTTGACGCCGGTCAAGTGAGGATGGGCTCGCGCGACTTCCACCGGGAGCCCTCCTTGGGCGCCGCCGACATCAACAAACGTCTTGTAATCACCCCAGGGGAACTGCGCGGCGATCGCTTTGGACGCGCCCATACTAAGGCCGGTCATGGCTCCCAAGAAAAGCCGCAAGCGCTGCGGGTCGCCGTAAAGGGCTTCGAAAAGGCCGTCTCCTCCCTTCTTCATTTCGTTTTGCGGCTCGCCCGTTCGCAATCCTTCGGTAAGCGAGCCCCAGAAGGGATACAGCCGCTCGTTGGCCATCTCGAACATGCCGCCGAGGTAAGACGGCTTCGCCTTGTCGAGAAACAGGTCCGTTTCAGGAGTGTTCGCGTAGGTGTCGCCGTCTCGATCCAGCATCCCCAACGCTACCAGGGCGTCAAAGAAATCACGGGCACCGCGGGAGTGAAGTCCCAGTTTCTCTCGAAGTGCGTCGGCGTCTAAAGGGCCTTTGGCCAGCTCGGTAAACAACGCTAGCTCAATGGCACTCAGCAGTGCCTTCGAGCCCCAGAAGCCCAGGCCGAGTTGCATGATCTTCTCGGGATTAGGTTCGGTGCTCTCACTCATGGTTTTCCATCTCTTGTGTCTTTGCCGCGTGCCAATCCTGCAGACCGCCCGACCGATCCCTTTCGAATTACTCGGTGCCGAAGACCTCCTTAAAAGCGACACCCAGGTCGTTCAGCGCTCGTTCCCCGTTGCCCTCAAAGCTGGATCCATGCATGATGGCAAGCCTCTCAGGCTTAAGAGCAGCCAATTTTTGGAAGAGGCGGTCCGTATAGTGCGTGTAGGGCGCGTAGTCCGCGAGGATACCGGCCTGGTAGGCCTCCATCGCGGCACGGCTTCGTCCCACCACGTCTGACTTGGTCAGGGCTTCAACGTCGCCGACTTGGTGGAACAAGTCCGAGCACAGCAACGTCTTGGTGGTCTCTTCGAACAGCACCGACGCGTCCCAGCCGTGCGGCAGGTGGGGAGTTCGGCAGAGGCGAAAGCGATATTTGCCTGTCACCAAAACCTCTCCGTCCGCCATTCCCTTGGCTGGCCGGATCGCAAAGTCGTTCACGCTGACCAGGGCCCCAATCTCGCTGCAAACGGGCTGAGCCTGAGGGGCCGCCCGCAGCCAATGGTTCAAAGAACCACACTCGTCCGATTCGAAATGGCTAAATCCGATCCAGCCAATCTCCGCGGGATCGATAATCCCCGCGACCGCTTCGCGCAACGGATCAAACATTCCGTTCAGGCCCGCGTGAAACAGCAGCGGTTGCTCGTCTTTGATCAGGAAGTGATTGAACTGTAGGTCGAATTCGGGCACGTAGATCGAGATGCGATACAGGTCCGGACCGATTTCGTTAACGGTTGCCATGGGTTTCTCCTTCGTGTTTCGTCCGGCCCTTGGCGGCACCGGATACCGATTTTACCCTTTTCCGAGGGAGGCGAGAGCGGGGCGGTCCGATAGCCGGCACTTCCGTGCAAGCCCCTGCGCGAACAAGCACGGGCCTACTTTAGGTAGCTGGGGTCCTTAGGCTTGTCTGTAGGGGCTGCTTCCGGTTGGCGATGGACGTTCTCGCCGTCGATCCGCTCCCGGGACTGGCCAGCGATCTCGGTGATGCGCCCGTTGAGGGATTCAAGGAACGCGAGGAGATCTGCCTTTTCGTCGTCGCCCAGTTCAATCGGCGACACTTCGCTTCGGATGCCCGGCGGCGCCGACCCTCCCCGACTGTAGTGGTCAATTACGTGGGACAGTCGCAGATAGTAGCCGTTGTGCATGAACGAATAGCGCCGCGCAACGTCGCGGAGGCTGGCCGTTTTGTATTTTGTCCCTGATTCGGAATCGCCTTCTCTCTCCGGTACGCCCGTGTAGTGGAGCTGGTGGTCGGTGAGCAGCGGACCGTGATGACAGGCAATGCAGCCGGCCTTGCCGGTGAAGAGCGCCATCCCGCGCTTGGCGGCGGCCGTCAAGGCGCCGGCGTCGCCCATCAAGTAGCGATCGAGGTCGCTGTCATAAGAGACGAGGGTTCTCTCAAAGGTCGAGATTGCCTTGGCGACGAGTTCGAAAGTCACAGGCCGACCAGGAAAGGCCCGTTCAAACAGCGCTTGGTATTCGCGGTCACCTTGAATCCTCTCGGCGGCTAGGGTGGGATCCAAATTCATTTCACGAGGATGACGAAGGGGGAATGCTGCCTGCTCCTCCAAAGTCTTGGCGCGACCATCCGAGAACAGCCGGCGCTGCCAACCGACGTTGAGCAGGCTGGGCGTCTTGCGGGGCAACTCCGATTCGTGCAAGCCCCAGGCCCGGCTCAGGCCGTCCATGAAGAACAGCTCCCGCTTGTGACAAGTGCCGCAACTGCGGCGTCCGTTGCCCGAGAGCATCTCTTCAAAGAAGAGCCTCTCGCCGAGCCGGACCTTTTCCACGGATGGCGGGTTGTCGGGTGGATGGGGCGGCGTCCCGCTGAGCGGCATGAGGCGTTTAGTCTCACCAGCGGCGAACGCACTGCCCCATAAGGTGCAGGCCAGCAACAGTGTAGCTCGAATCACGATTCCAACCTAGCACAGGCTGTTGCCCGAACTACGCCAGCGTCGCCCGATGCGGTGGGACGTAGCGTGTGGGCCGCCCAGGGTAAAGGTGAGGCGACCCAGAAAACGACCGCTAGTGGCATAGCCGCGTTCACGCTAGTAGCGATCGTTCAATAACTACTTTGACCGGGGCTACCGGCAAGGCATTGTGGAGCAGCAGGCGCCGGCTGAGGGGTGAGGTGAGGTTGGGGCCTCGTGTTGCCGGGGACCTTCGATCTGAGCGGCTTTGAGGAACTGTCCCGGTCGGCACAGGCGACCGACGTTCAGTAGGGACGAGCAAACGTGCTTGTGTAACAGCCCTTGATAAGAGTGGGTTCGGGTTCCGCTAAGCCACGCCGTCCGTACGCACGTGGATGACGCGCCCCAGCCGGCCTCGGTTGACGAACTCAACCGTTCCGCTCACTTTCGCGAAGAGCGTATCGTCCTTGCCCTTCCCCACGTTCTCGCCGGGCTTAAAGCGGGTGCCCCGCTGGCGCACGAGAATAGACCCACCAGACACGGACTGGCCCGCGAAGCGCTTGACGCCCAGGCGCTGCGAGTTCGAATCGCGGCCGTTTCTTGAACTGCCTAGTCCCTTTTTGTGTGCCATGGTTGACGGTCCTTCGTGAAACTCACGAGCGGACTGACCTAGAGAACGATGTTCCCGATTTTCACCTGCGTGTAGTCTTGCCTATGTCCATTCAAACGGCGATAGTGTTTGCGGCGCTTAAACTTGAAGACGAGGATCTTCTTGGCTCGCTCGTGGCCCTCGATCGTGGCGGTTACCTTCGCGGATTTTACATCCTCTCCGGCCAGTAGTTCGCCGTCTTCCTTCGATACGGCAACGACGTTGGTGAATTCGATGTCAGAGCCCACCTCACCCGTCAGTTTCTCGACCCCTATCTCATCGCCAGGAGCCACTGAATACTGCTTTCCGCCGGTTTCGATGATGGCGTACATCTTCTAAGATCCAACAGTTTGAGCCAAGACCCCCGTTGACTCTCTTCAACAGATATTATAGGCGTGATTTCGAAGGCCGGTCAAACCCGGGATTCGCAGTAGAGTACTGATCCTGCTTACAAACGCGGGCGATGCCGCACAGCACGAGTCCGCAGGATCGCAACCGACGAGACGCCGAGGCCAACCGGCTCGAGCTTGTCAAAATTGACCGACGACAGTCACCTAGAACTCTAGCAGCTTGTGTGAAAGTGCGAAAAATGGGGACTGCCACCAATTCGCCCCTCATCACGGCCCTCGAAACAAAGGACTTGGCCTGAGGCGAATTGGCTGGCTGTACCCGATTTTTCGCCCCGCACGACTTTTGCCACCAGCTGCTAAACCCACAAACTCCCCCGCCGCGACCGCAATAGCCAAATGAAGAACGGACCCCCGAGAAGCGCCGTAATCACCCCCACCGGAATTTCCGCCGGCGCCATCGCCGTGCGGGCGAGGGTGTCACTCAAGACCAAGAACCCGCCACCGACGCAAAACGACGTCGGGATGAGGACGCGATGGTCAGCTCCCACGACGAGTCGCATGGCGTGGGGCACCAGCAAACCGATGAACCCGATCGGGCCGGTAAAGGCTGTCACCGACGCCGTAACGAACGATCCGAGCAGATACGCAATTAGCATCAGGCTCCTCAAGCTAACGCCCCGCGTCGCCGCCCACTCCTCGCCCACCGACAACACGTTGAACTCGTTCGATTTCACCATCGCCAGCGCCAGGCCGCCGAAGATCCCGACAGCCAAGAACGCCAGCGTCGTGTACTCCAGCGAGTCGATGCCTCCCATCAGCCAGCGGACGATTTCGAACGACTGCGTGAACCCGGCGGTGTAGTGCAGAAACAAGATCGCAGCCATGCAGATGCTATTGATGGTCACGCCGGTCAGGAGCAACGTGAAGGAGGACATGCGACGTCCCTCGGCGGCGATCGAGACGACCACCGTGATCGTGATTGCCGCGCCCGCAAAGGCCGCGAGCCAGACGGCCGGAAACGCCCCCACTGACCGCCACCCGAAGCAGATCGCCACAACGGCTCCGAGCGCGGCGCCGCTCTGCACCCCGAGAGTAAACGGCGTTGCCAGAGCATCCCGCAGCAATGCCTGAAAAATCACTCCCGCCATGGCGAGTGCGCCCCCGGCCATTGCCGCGAGAATGACTCTGGGCACGCGGGCGTAGAAGAAAATTTCCTTGTCCGGAGATTCACCGGCTAACGCGCGGGATAGCGAGGCTGAGGTCGATCCCACCAGCGGCATGAGAACCGAAGCGAGCAGCATGAACAAGATGGCAAGGCCCACCGCTGTCCAGAATTTCTTGCGGCTTAGCACGAGGAGCTATTGACCGGCCCGCCCTGGGATTCGCTGGGCCTGTTCCCCTGGTCGTAGAACACCCAAGGGCGCCCCGCCGGGCCTTCACGAATCTCGACCTCGACTTCAAAGACCTCTTCCAGCAGGCTGGTTCTCAAAACCTCTTCCGGCTTGCCGTCCGCGGCGATCTCGCCTCGGGAAAGAACCACCATGCGGTCGGAGTAGGTAGCCGCCAGATTCAAATCGTGCGTGACGGCGATCACAGCGATTCCTTCGCCGGCCAACTGCTTGAGAAGGCCATACGTACTGAGCTGGTGCTTCAAATCCAAGAAAGTCGTCGGTTCGTCAAGCAGAAGAACCGATGGGCCCTGGGCCAGCGCGCCGGCCAGCACGACCCGCTGGCGCTCACCGCCGCTGAGTTGACGGTACTTGCGAGTCGCAAAAGCAAGGGTGTCGGTCGTCCGCATGGCGCTTCTGACCGCGTCTCGATCTGTGGGAGACTCAAACAGACCGTGACAGTGGGGCGTGCGCCCCATGAATACCACCTGTTCGGCAGTAAATGGAAACTCCAGGCGAAGCATTTGGGGGATGAAAGCCATGTGGCGTGCGAGGTCACGTTTCTTCCAGCTCGAGATCTCGTGTCCGCGAAAGCGGCAATGGCCTTCATAAGTGTCACGGTATCCCGAAAGCACCGACATAAGCGTCGACTTCCCCGCCCCGTTGGGGCCGACAATGGTAACCATCTCGTGGTCGTTGAACCCGACTGAGATGCCACGCAGAATTTCCGCCGCGCCAAATCGAACCCCAACGTCGGCTAACTCGTAGAGCGACATCATCGAACCACCTCGGGATGAATCATGGCCAGCAACGCCCGAGTTGCCTGGACGACCCGGGGCCCAGGTACCACGAAGAAGTCTTCCGCGACGGGGTAGACTCGCCCGGCTTGCACCGCGGGCAATACGGGTTGGCTGTTCCAAACCTCAACAACCGATCGGCGGTGCGCTTCACTGGCTTGTTGCGTGTCGCCCATGTCTCCCATGTCAATGATCACTTCCGGCCCTCTGGCGTATACTTGTTCTCGCGGAATGCGCGGATAAAAGGCCGGGGCATCTTCGAAACAGTTAGTCCCACCTGCAATTGCGATCAATTCGTTCAGAAACGAGTTGCGGCCTACGACAACTAGGTCGCGAACAGTTGCCGGAGTCCTTCCCACGACAAACATGACGCTTCGCCTGGGCAAGGGCGCCGCACGGGCGCCGATTTCGTCGAGCTGATTTCGCATGGCGGCGACCCGTCGTTGGGCTGCTTGTGCGGCTCCGGTTCTCTCGCCCAACACCAGCATAGATTCATAAATTCCCCTCAAGGTATTGTGCTGAAGAGCGAGCAGCGGCAAACCGAAGTTTTTCAGCTTGGTTCCCAGCTCACGGTGCTCCTTAAGCACGATGACGAGATCAGGTTTCTTCCCCAAAATGACCTCAAAGTTCGGGTGCATGTAGGTGCCGATTTTTGGCTTGTCTAGCACTTCGGGCGGGTAGTGGCAATACGTTGTTACTCCGACCACACGGTCCCCCAGGTCCAGCGCATAGAGCATTTCAGTAATGCTCGGCGCCGTTGAGACGATCCGCTGGGGGGGCTCGGCTGCCCAAAGACCGCCGCAGCTCAAAACGAAGCCTGCAACGACTGTCAGCCGCAGGAGTGAGGGGAAACTTCCGAGCCGCGCGCGTAAGCAAGCGGTCCAGTGATGAACTACGTGGTTTGGACAAGCCCGACCGATAAAAACGAGGAAACCCTGCTCCTTGCCTGACAGAGCCCCGGGCGTCAGCCTGGGGGCCCGCGCCCTCACGGGCGCGGCTTCCCTGCATTTTCGAGAGACCCGTGGCGAAGCGCCGCTAATGACCGAACCGCGCCGTCCTCCCGTCCCAACCGCGGGCCCGCGAATTCTACCGCTAAGAGAACAAAAACGTTGAATGGAGATGGGACTGGCCGGCATCACCCTTTCCTCGAGGCAGCCATCGGCTCAACGCCAAGCAGGTCTCCTGGCTTTCGGGTCAACGACCGGGCCGCCGGCCTTCCCCGGTGCAAACCGAGTGGCCGAATGCAAGTGGCAGCCCGTCTCACCGATCACAGTGGCGGGTCCGCGCGGGATTCTCACCCGCTTCCCTATTCTCTCCGTTTACGGTGGAGCACCTGGCGCTGTGACTGAGCACACATTCGCTCAATCGCCACTAGCGAACGTATCAAGTCTGAGTCGGAGAGGTCAAGGGGTGGCGACATCTCGTGAGGAAGCCGCTTGCTAAGGGCGGTGAGCCAAAGCTCTTCAAAAGCCGGAAGACCTACGTGCTGCCTGACAGAGCCGCGGGCGTGAGCCTGCGGGCCCGCGCCCTCACGGGCACGGCTCTTTCCTGCATGTTCGAGAGATTCCGTCGTGAGCAGCATGAGCGGACCGTGACGTCCGCACGCCCTTGTTAAGGTTCAAGCGGCCAGTTGGTACCGCTCGTGTAGCCACCGTCCGACGCGACCAACTGTCCTGTAATGTAGTTCGCGCTCGGACCGCACAGGAACACCGCCAAGCCCGCGATGTCCTTCGGGGTTCCCAATCGAGGGTTCCCCTGCGAGAGGCGAAGCCATTCGTGCATCTCGGCGGGTTCCCACAATTTCCGGTTCAGGTCCGTCAGGATAAATCCGGGAACAATACAGTTGACCTGAATATCAAATTTGGCCCATTCAGCCGCCAACGTCCGCGTCAGTCCCGCGAGGGCGCTCTTGGTCATTGAATAGACACTTGTGTAGGGCAGACCCAACAAGGACGTGATACTGCCGATGTTTACGACCTTCCCTCCTTGGTGGCGAGCAATCATCTTTGCGCCCACCTTCTGCGTGAGTAGTACGAGACCGTGCAGGTTCGTCTGCATCAGCATGTTGTATTCGTCCTCCGTGTACTGCTCGAAAGGCTTGCGCTTATTGGTGCCGGCCACATTGATGAGGATGTCGATGTCGTCGTGGGAATCGGCAGCGGCACGGATCGACTCCGTGCTGGTAGTATCCAGATGCAGCGGGCGCGCATCGTAGCCGGCCTCGCGGAGGGCCTCCGCTTCTTTCTCGAGTGCCTCCATCGACCGCGCGGCCAGGATCGTTTTCGCTCCGGCTGCCGCCACGGCCTTGGCGATCGCCAGGCCGATCCCGCGGCTGGCGCCGGCGACCAGCGCCGTCTTTCCGGAAAGGGAAAACATGCTGTCGAGAGACATGGCGATGCCCTCAGTTCAGGAATCGGACGCAGGTGCGGAACTATGCTAACAGTACCTGCGAGACAGGTCTACCGAGTCGCCATGAGCCAAATGCCATCAGGGAGTGAGACCGCTGTTCTCGGTTTTCCAAAGGGCGGGCATGACGGCCCGGTCGTTGCAGGGATTTGGCGGTGTCACTTACCCGCAAGTGACCCGTCAAGGGCCTGCCCCATCCAAGGGCACGAAAACCGACGGATTGTAGACCGAGCAATTTTCCTTCCGTCCATCGGCAGCCAGCGCTAAGCAGAACGTGTAGCTGACCTTGATATAATTCCAAACAACTTACCCAAACGCTCAGGCCATGTGGAAATACCTGCCGCTCACCTTTAAGAACCTGCTGCGCAACCGCCGCCGCAGCGTGCTAACAATCCTCAGCGTCACGGTATCGCTGTTTTTGGTCGGCGTGCTTCTGTCAATCTATGCTGCCTTCTTTCAGCGAGAAGTCTCCGAAGAGCAGGCGCTGCGGCTCGTTACACGACATCGGGTCTCTCTGACCCAAGCGTTGCCTGAATACTACGGCGAGCGCATTCGCCAGATCGACGGCGTCAAAGAAATCTCTCCCAGTAGTTGGTTCGGCGGGACGTATAAGGACAAGAAACGCGAAAACCAGTTCGCACGTTTCGCGGTAGACCCTGAGACAGTTTTCACTGTCTTTTCTGAATATGAAATTGCACCGGAACAATTTGAGGCATTCCAGCGCGACCGCCAGGCGATCGCGGTGGGCAAAGGTGTCGCCGAAAGGGTGGGCCTTCGCCTGGGCCAACGTATTACGATCAAGGGCGACATTTACCCGATCGACCTAGAGTTGATTGTTCGCGCCATCTTCGAAGGAGCCAACGCCGAGTGGGGCACCTACTTTCATAGAGAATACCTGCAAGAAAGCCTGCCGCCGGAACGACAGGGACAAGTCGGGACATTCACCATCCTGGCCCGGTCGGCGGATGATGTGCCGCGAATCGCCCGCGCGGTCGACGAGCTGTTCCGCAACTCCCCGGAGCCCACCAAGACCGAAACCGAAAGTGCCTTTGGCCTCTCGTTCATTGAGCAGATCGGCAACGTCCGGTTGTTCCTGATGTCTATCGCTGCTGCGGTCGTATTCACGATCTTGCTCGTATCGGCGAACACCGTCGCGATGTCGGTGCGCGAACGAATTCTCGAGGTGGGCGTCCTCAAAACGCTCGGCTTCACCCCGAGAGTGATCTTACTGATGATCGTTGCCGAGTCCATGGCGATGGCGCTGCTCGGTGGTATCGCGGGGTCCGGCCTCTGCTACGGGCTCACGCGGGTCCTCGAAGGGGTGCAGCTGGGCTTCTTCGCCGGATTCGTGTTGCCGGTTTGGGGAGTGCCATTTTGCCTGGCGGTGGCGGTTTTGATCGGTCTGCTAAGCTCGCTGATTCCCGCCTCAATCGCAGCCCGGACGACGATCACCGACGCGCTGCGCCACGCCGGGTAGGGGCGGGAACCGCCGCTGAACATGTCGTTGATTCAGGAACGGGAACAGGCACCCCGCACCGTGGTACGTTGAGGACCCGAGGGGCAAGAAGCCGGGCCATCTTCGAGGCGCGGACGGGTTCACTTGGTGCCTGTCCCTACGCCCCAGTTGCCCGCCCCACCTTTATTCGGCAACCTATCTAACCAAGGAGACAGAAACATGTCCGGTTTCATGACAAGAAGGAACATCCTGCATTTCGCGGGGGCGGCCGCTGCCGATTTGCTCGCCGGTAGGGGACTGCGAGCCGGAGGCGGTCCAAAGGCTGTTGTTGATTCCACCGAGGTCATCACCAATCGGCCCCACCTGTACCACGGGTGGCCGACGTTGACGCGGCGCCGCGACGGCGAGCTGCTGGTCGTTTGCTCGGGAGGCCGCGAAGCACATGTCTGCCCCTTCGGTCGCGTGGAGTTAATGCGATCGAGCGACAACGGCGAGACTTGGACTTTCCCCCGCGTCCTGATCGACGGTCCTGTCGACGATCGCGATGCAGGTGTGCTGGAGACGGCCAAGGGTTCGATCCTGGTGACCACGTTCACGTCGCTGGCCTACGAGGAACGGCTGAACACGGCGTTGAAGATGAAGCCGGACGACGAAAACGCTTGGCCAGCGGAGAAGATCGGCCGCTGGCAAGCGGTCCACCATCGAGTCGACACCGTCCAGCGCGAAGTGGAGCTGGGAAGCTGGGTGATCCGCTCCACCGACGGAGGGCGTTCGTGGTCCGCGCCGTACCGCTGTCCGGTGAACAGTCCCCACGGGCCGATTCAGCTTTCCGACGGGCGTTTGCTCTACGCGGGCAAACTCTTTTGGTACGGGCGGGCGGGCGCAAACCAAGGGCGCATCGGTGTTTGCGAGTCAAGCGACGACGGCGAAACGTGGCGCTGGTTGGCCGAGATCCCAACCCGCCCCGACGACGACTTCAATGATTATCACGAGCTACACGCGGTCGAGGCCGCCGACGGCCGCATCATCGCTCAGATTCGGAACCACAACAAGTCCAATGAGCGCGAAACCTTGCAGAGCGAATCCAGCGATGGAGGCAAGACCTGGTCCATGGCCCATTCCATCGGCGTTTGGGGATATCCCTCGCACCTGCTGCGCCTCAGTGACGACCGCCTTCTGATGAGCTACGGCCATCGCCGCGACCCCGTTGGGAACCAGGCCCGCATTAGCGAAGATCATGGCCGGAGCTGGTCTCGGGCGATGATCATCTCCGGCGACGCGACCTCGACCGATCTCGGTTACCCGTCGACCGTCGAGCTCGACGACGGCTCGCTGTTGACGGTCTGGTACGAGTTGATGGGCAGCTCCCCGGCTGATCTGCCGCACTACACCACTCGGGGCCGGGACGAAGCTTGGTTCAAGATGACAAACCAGTTGGCGGGAGCGGTGCTGCGCCAAGCGAGGTGGAAGATCGAGGGCTAAGAGAAGATCGAGGGCTAAGAATAGCTTTCCTATTCCTATCCACCCCACGTCATGATACGCTTATGGGCCTAGCCTGCGGTTCACGCGCACAGCATACTGTGCCCCTACACTCTGAACACGGGCCATGTCGCCATGATTTGCGAGACTCAGTAAGCGCGGCAGTGTCGCTTTCTCTTCTCGGGGTCCTGCTATCCGTTGATATCCCTGCCTCCATGGCCGCCCGCACGACAATCACCGACGCCCTACGCCAGACCGGGTAACGGCTGATGAAAATCCCGATCTACTACAACTTCCGCAACCTTCGAGTCCGCAAGACAACGACCGTCATGACTGCGCTCGGAATCGCGCTAACGGTGGCAGTCTTGCTGGGCATTCTCGCGCTGGTTCATGGTCTCCGCTCCTCGCTCGAAGTGACCGGCCATCCGCTGCACTTGATCGTCATGCGCCAAGGGTCGACGTCGGAGCTCGTCAGCGTTGTGGGGATAGACAAGTTCCAAGTCGTCAAGTTCATGGAGGGGATTGCCCAGAGCGACGGGGAAGCCATGGTTTCCCACGAGGTCGTCTCGGTCGTCTCGCTCAAGCTGCGCGACGATCTCACCCAGGACGCCAACGTCAATGTCCGCGGCATCTCCCCGATCGGAAGAGCCATGCGCCCGAATCTGCGTCTGCAATCCGGCCGTTGGTTCGAACCGGGAAAGCGCGAAGTCGTCGTGGGGCGCGGTACCAACGCCGTGCGGGAAGGCACGTCCATCGGTGACAAGATCGAGGTTGGCCGTGGTCCCTGGGAAGTCGTCGGGGTCTTCGACGCGGGCAGATCAGCCTTCAACAGCGAGATCTGGGCGGACGGCAATCTGTTGACGAACGATCTGGGCCGCGGGGGAAGTCGCAGCACGATCCTGGTGCGGGCGCGGGACGA
The DNA here is from genome assembly GCA_965248205.1 of Bryobacterales bacterium. GTDB lineage: Bacteria > Acidobacteriota > Terriglobia > Bryobacterales > UBA6623. The sequence goes on along the minus strand of CBDFIS010000006.1, from coordinate 1,061,487 downwards.
AGTATCAGCCCAGGTCCTGAAGAACCGGATGGCCGACGACCAGAGGCTTCAGCTGGAAGCGAAGAGCGAGCGCGAGTATTACACCGAGCAAATGGCCTCGGGGGAGGCAGTCCAGGGTCTGGGGTTGTTCGTCGCTATCATCATGGCCATTGGAAGCAGCTTCGCGGCCATGAATACGATGTATACGGCGGTGGCGCGTCGCTCGCGAGAAATCGGCGTGCTCCGAATGTTGGGTTTCTCGCGCGGCAGCGTCCTGGCATCCTTCGTCATCGAATCTCTGTTGCTTTCATTACTGGGAGGGGTCATTGGATGCTTGCTGGCACTTCCCATTAACGGAATGAAGGGACGGATTGGTAACTTCGTAACCTTCAGTGAAACGACTTTCGACTTCCAGATCACGCCTACTATCATCGCGGTCGGCATCGCGTTCTCTGCCATCATGGGGATATTGGGCGGTGTCTTGCCGGCCCGCATGGCGGCGCGGCACGACGTGCTGACTTCGCTACGCGATTTATAGATGCGATGGCTGCCGACGGCGACAAGTTCGACAAGGACCTAGCCGGCCTCAAGATCGACCGGAACGAGCGTGGCCGCGAAGGCCCAGCCTGGGTCAAATGGTGGATCCTTGTCGGCATTCTCCTATTCATTGGGCTCGGGGTCTGGCGCTATGGGTTCGCCGGCGGGGGTGTCAGGGAGGTCGATACGTATCGGGTCGCGGTTGAAACCCTTGGCGGCTCCAAAGAGCGGGTGATCTTGAACGCGGCCGGTTACATCGTGGCCCATCACAAGATCGAAGTCGCTTCGAAAGTGGTAGGCCGGGTCCGTTGGATCGGAGTCGAGAAGGGCGACAATGTCGAACAGAATAAAGTGCTGGTTCGTCTCGAAGACGACGAATTTCGAGCTCGCGTCCGGCAGTCGGAAGGAAACCTGGCGGCCCTACGTGCCCGCCTAGCCGAGTTGGAGGCAGGCTCCCGGCCCGAAGAGGTTGCGCTCGCAAAGGCGAATCTGGAAGAAGCCAAGGCGGACCTTGAAAACGCCCGCATCAATCTGGGACGAACTCGCACGCTCGCGGACGAAGGAGTGCTCGCCGAGCAGGCCCTCGACGACGCCAAAGCGCTCTACGACCGACGCGCGGCGCGCGTCGAGTCGCTGGACCGATCCTACGAATTGGTCAGAATCGGTCCTCGACACGAGCAGATCGAGTCCGTCCGCGGCCAGGTCAAACAGGCCGACGGCGAGCTCGCCTATGCGCGTACCATGTTGCAAGCCACGCAGATTCGCGCTCCGGTTAGCGGCACGATCTTGGAGCGAAACGTCGAGGTTGGCGAGTTCGTCACAACCGGGTTTGTCGGCGACCGCGGCGCCAAGGGGTACGTCGTTTCTTTGGCGGACCTCGACGACCTTCAAGTTGAACTCGACATCAGCCAAGACGATTTCGCCAGGCTGACCGCCAATCAGCGCGGTGTCGTCACGACAGACGCCTACCGAGACCGTGACTACGAAGGCCGCATCGTCGAGATTTCACCCGAGGCGGACCGCCAAAAGGCTACCGTGCAGGTTAAAGTTCAGATTCTGAAACCCGATGCCTATCTTCGGCCTGAGATGAACGCCAACGTCGCTTTTGTCGCAGAACATCAAGAAACCGAGCAGGGAGGCACAGCCGCGTCAATAACGATCCCGGCCGCGGCGCTTCGAGACGGCAAGACCGTGTTCATCTTACAGGACCGACAGGCCGTCGAACGCAGTGTCGCCGTCCGCCGGACCACTTCCGCAGGCGTCGAAATCAGTGACGGTCTGATCGGCGGGGAAGACCTCATTCTCAACCCGGACCCCGATCTCAAAGACGGCGACCAGGTGAAACCGAGAACAACATGAACGACAACCTAGCAGTTAAGGCAGAAAACCTCCGGAAGGAATACCGCCGAGCGGATTTCAGCGTGCTCGCCCTCGATGACGTGGACTTGGAGATACCACAAGGAAGATTCTTGGCCCTCATGGGTCCGTCCGGCTCTGGAAAATCGACCTTGCTCCACCTGGCGGCCGGCATCGACAAACCGACTCAAGGACGGATTCACGTTCTCGGAGACGACATCGGGCAGCTCGGCGACAAGCAGTTGGCCCGCTGGCGCAGTGAAAACATTGGCTTCGTGTTCCAAACCTTCAACCTGATTCCGGTGCTGACAGCGCTTGAAAACGTCGAGCTCCCGTTGCTGCTGACGCGCCTGAGCAAGAAGGAACGAGGGGATCACGCCCGCCGGGCGCTCGACATCGTGAATCTGGGAGACCGCTTCGAACACTACCCCCGGCAGCTTTCCGGAGGCCAGGAACAGCGGGTGGCCATCGCCCGAGCGATCGTTACTGACTCTTCCATTATTCTGGCCGACGAGCCCACAGGCGACCTCGATGCCGGTTCAGCCAACGATGTACTAACCATTCTCTCCAGGCTCAACGAGCAGCACGGCAAGACCGTCATCATGGTCACCCACGACCCTCGTGCCGCGAAGTTCGCCCACTCAACCCGCCATCTCGAAAAAGGACAACTACTACCGGAGGGCCAGCTTCCCGCGAATTAAAGTTACGCGGAACGCTTGCCGATTGTGACCTGGCACTGCAATCTCACACCTCGCGCACTGATCGAAGTCGCGGTTAAAGCGGAAAACGCCCGCACCGTCTGGCTGGCTGCGGCTAAGTGTCAGGCATTGCGGAACCGTTACGGCGCCAGCGGAAACTGTGAGAGGAGAATAATCTGAGTGTATGTCGCTAAGCTATCTTGACAAAAAGATGGCCAGGCATAGTAGAGGGCCTTCCAACTGGAATTTCCGTTTTGGCCATCCCGCGATGGTCAGGATACTCCGATCCGCGGCTCGGGTGCAAGGTCTTCGTCTTCCTCTCACGATCGATGCTCCGTTCGCTCCCGTTTGGGTCGCTGAATGCCGCTCGATCGCCGCGTTCCAGCTCGCTGGAGGGCTTTTCGCCGACACGGCTCCGAGTAGTTCCCTCTTCAGCAACCCAGCGTCTCTTCTCCGTCGCAGCCGTCGCCCGTTACCCGCCTGGCACAGGCAGCGCCCAGATCCGCCCCAGCATCTCAGCGAACAGCTTGCGGTTGAGATGCCCCTCGGCCAACAGCAGCCAGTAATAGCGGGCATGCTTGACCAGCCGCCCTCCGGTTTTCATCAACCGATGCTGCAAGCTCGTCAGCGACCAGTTCTTGATCCTCTGCGCCAGCCCCAGCCGCCGCCACAGGTTCCCCAGGTTGTAGGCCAACACGCTCAACTGCAAACGCACCTCGTTTGCCCGGAAACGATGACAGGACAGCCGTGTCCAGTGGGTTGCCTGCTTGCCTTCCTTGATCCATTGCTCGGCCGTGCCGCGCTTGTTGTAGAAGCGCACCAGCGACCGACTGGGCAAGCTCATGCTCGTGACGATGAACCCGACGCGAGGAAACAACTCGCCTTGGTGGTGCTCAACCTTGGCCACAACCCGCCGAGGCTTCGACCAACTCGCGGCCTGATAGCGGAAGCTCTTGTAGCGCACTAGTGGCTTCAGGCTCGGCCTGCCCGGCGGACGGAACAGAATCTCTTCGATCTCCAACTCCAGGTTCTTGTTTGCTGGGATGCGAATGACGTAGTCCACTCCGCGATCCTCCAACGCCTCGTAGATCTCCGGCTTGGCGAAGGCGGCGTCGGCGCGGAACGTCACTTGCTTGCCTTCTCCCTGTTGGCGCTCGATCTCGGGCAGCAGCAGTTCGTCCCAGTCCTCGGCGCTGGACACGTTACCCGCTCGCAGCTTCGCCGCCAGACAATCACCGTGCTGGTTGAACAGCAACAGCGGGTGGTAGCAGGTGGACTCGAAATGGCCGTTGTAAGCGCTGCCTTCCTGCTGACCGTGGACCGGGCTTTCCGTGGAGTCCATATCGAGCACGACACGCTCGGACTCGTCCTGCGCTTGGGCTTGAGCGACCAACTCGCGGTTCACCGCCATCAGCCCAAGCAGGTTCTCTTCACTGGCCAGCAGCTCTGCCTCAAAGCTTTGTAGACGCGACGTAAGCGCCCCGCCGCGATCCCAGTTCTTCTTCGAGCCGATCAGACGAAAAGTCGGGTCAGCCGAGACACGGGCAGCATCGTTGAGATCCTCGTAGCCGGCGAGGCGGCTGTAGACCGATTGCCGCACCAGGTCGGCCAGTGGGAACTTCTTGTTTGTGCCTTGCCGCGAATCCGTCAGATGCTCGTCGATCAGCTTGCCCAGTCCGAGCCGCTCGTCCAGTTCCCGAATGAGAATCAGGCCACCATCCGAGGTGACGCGCGATCCTTGGAAATCGACTTTCAGAAATCCGTTGAAGGTGAGCTGAAACGGCTTGTTTTCTTTTTCACCCATTGGGTGTTGGCCTCCGTGCGTCCTGACAGGGCTTGAACCCCTATAAATAAAGACGCTGAAGGCCGCTGCAAGGTCGGGATGCCGAAATCAAATTGGAAATGCGCCTCCAAAGCGAGAGCTAAAAGGTTTTCGCCTTACATACACCTAGGTGGTTCTAAACTGTGGGATAATACTTGAAGTGAGAAAGGACTGTACGGCCACCCTCGGCGTAAGCTCTTCGTGATGTAAGTGGCAGTCGCCAGCACTGCCGCTGCTCAGGCACGGCTAACCTAGCCGGCCTCGACAAACACAAACTCTTAAGGCGACGAGAGTGCGCACGGGAAGTGCCTGGACTTTGGAGGTGATTCGATGAATCTAAGACCATTACATGATCGAATCCTCGTGGAACGGCTCGAGGATGGAGAACAGTCGCGAGGCGGGATTGTCATTCCCGACTCGGCCAAGGAGAAACCCCAGCAGGGCAAGGTCATTGCTGCTGGGAATGGGAAGAGACTCGAGGACGGCACGGTAGCGCCGCTCGACGTAAAGGCGGGTGACCGCATCCTTTTTGCGAAGTACGCCGGTTCGGAAGTGCAAATAGACGATAACGAATACCTGATCTTGCGGGAAGACGAGGTGCTGGCTGTTGTCGATGAAACCACCACGGAATCCCAAAAGGCAGCGTAAAGGAGAGGACGAGAATGGCTGGAAAACAAATCATCTATGGTGAAGACTCTCGCCAGGCGATTCTGTCAGGCGTCAACAAACTAGCGAACACAGTGCGCGTCACGCTCGGCCCCAGGGGCCGAAACGTTGTCCTAGAGAAGAAGTTTGGAGGACCCACGGTGACGAAGGACGGTGTAACCGTCGCGAAAGAGATCGAGCTCGAGGACAAGCTCGAGAACATGGGCGCTCAGATGGTGCGCGAGGTGGCGTCAAAAACGAGTGACGTCGCCGGCGACGGTACGACAACCGCGACGATCCTGGCGCAGGCTATTTATCGGGAAGGCGTAAAGAGCGTCGCCGCGGGGGCCAATCCCATGGCGATCAAGCGCGGTATCGAGCAGGCCACGGAGAAAGTCGTGGCCCAAATCCACGACCTCTCCCGTCCGGTGGAAGGGGAGGCGGTTTCCCAGGTGGCAGCCATCTCCGCGAATAACGACGCGGCGATTGGAACCATCATTGCTGAAGCGATGGAAAAGGTCGGCAAGGACGGCGTCATCACGGTTGAGGAAGGCAAGACCATGGAGACGGAGCTCGAGGTGGTGGAGGGTATGCAGTTCGACCGCGGCTACTTGTCGCCCTACTTCGTAACGGATCAGGAATCTATGGAATGCGTCCTCGAAAACGCTTACATCCTGATCCACGAAAAGAAGATCACCAGCATGAAGGACCTGTTGCCGCTGCTGGAGCAAGTGTCCCGCGCGGGCCAGCCCTTGCTGATCGTCTGCGAAGAAGTCGAGGGCGAGGCTCTGGCGACGCTCGTCGTCAATAAACTGCGCGGTACTCTAAACTGTTCCGCGGTGAAAGCTCCGGGCTTCGGTGACCGGCGCAAGGCCATGTTGGAAGACATCGGTATTCTTACCGGTGGCAAGGCGCTGATGGAAGAAACGGGCATCAAGCTGGAGGGTGTAAAGCTTGAAGACCTGGGCCAGGCCAAACGCATCGTCATCGACAAAGACAATACGACGATCGTGGAGGGCGCCGGTACGAAGGATGCGATCGAAGGCCGGGTGAAGCAACTACGGTCCCAGGTCGAAGAAACGACATCCGACTACGACCAGGAAAAGCTACAAGAGCGACTGGCCAAGCTCGTCGGCGGCGTTGCAGTGATCAAAGTCGGCGCTGCCACCGAGACCGAGATGAAAGAGAAGAAGGCTCGCGTCGAGGACGCCATGCACGCCACTCGCGCAGCCGTCGAGGAAGGTATCGTACCCGGTGGAGGCGTGTCCCTCTTGCGGGCTGGTGAGGCTCTCGGCGACTTGAAGTCCGACGACGAGGACGAGCAGATCGGCATCAACATCGTGCGCAGGTCTCTCGAAGAGCCCGTCCGCTGGATCGCCCAGAACGCGGGCCAAGAGGGAGCCATCGTAGTGGCCAAGGTCCGTGTGAAGTCCGAAGCCAATTTCGGCTTTAACGCTCAGTCTGGCGAATACGGCGACTTGGTCGCAGCCGGCGTCATTGACCCCACGAAGGTGACGCGGACGGCGCTACAAAACGCGTCCTCGATCGCCGGGCTGATGCTCACAACCGAGGCATCGGTGCACGAGATTCCCGAAAAGGAAAAAGCGCCCGCCATGCCTATGGGTCACGACGACTACTAGTCACTGAGCAAACGTAAAGCCCTTGGGTCTTTGATCCAGAGTCCGAGGGATGGAACACGGGCCGGTTTTCAGCCGGCCCTATTTTTTTGCCGTCGGTGCCCTGGCGTCAACAGAAATGGGCGGCGAACCGAACCCGACATTCCCTGTTTTGCTCTGTACTTGGGGTAGAACCGCCGGCGGAAAGAAATTCGCGGCTGCCCGCCAGGTGGGACGCGCAGCCGCGATAGCCAAGGAGAGAGTATGGAACAAACTGTCTCTGTCAGCTACTATCGAAAGTGTGCCAGAAAAACTTTAATAGTTTGCGACCTTTTATCAAACAGACCCGCAGCACTAGGCCGCTTTTCTCGCGGCGTGGCGAGGCGAAGTGCGTGAGAAGCCCGTCAGTGCGACGCGCTCGCCACTCGTTTGTTTTGTGGCGCACGCTCTCAGCGTGCCGCGTCGAGACTCTTCTCGACGCTTGTGCTCAAGCCACCAGGGGCGCTGTTCATCGCGCAACGCGGCCGGCCACCCTTCGTAACCGCGTTTGCGAAGTGATGCATTAAGCTAAGAAATGGCCGACTTCGCCGTTACCGAGCTGGACCGCGAGATTGATTTTTCCCAGCTCCCCTACTGGGATGTCGTCATCGTCGGTGCCGGTCCCGCCGGACTCGCCGCCAGTCTGACGACGGCCCATCGTGGCCTGACGACGCTGGTCGTCGAAGCCAAAAGCAGGCCGGGCGGCCAGCCTCAATTCCTCTACGCGGACAAAAAGATCGTGGATGTTCCCGGTTTCCCCGACGGCGTCACGGGAGAGGAGCTTTCCGCTCGAGTGTTTCGCCAGGCTGACGACGCCCTCGTTCAGTTTCGGTTCAACGAAGAGCTTGTCGCCATCGAAGACACGGATCAGGTGGCGAAAGACGATCCGCTCAAGCGACTCGTGACGAGCGACGAGAGCTATCCTTGCCGCAAAGTGATCATTGCGTGCGGACTGCTGCACTACCCCAGGAAGCTGCCCGTTTTCGATCAGCTCAACTCGAAAAAGGTCTACTACAAGATTCCCAAGATCGGCGACTACGAGGAGAATCAGGTCGCCGTGGTCGGCGGCGGCGACTCCGCGATGGACGCCGCTCTAATGGTTCTCCAGCGAAACGGCCGCGTCGATATGGTCATCCGCGAAGAGGTTCCGGTCGGGAAAGCGGATAGCCTTGCCCGCATCCGGCGTCTGGGCGGAAAGATCCACACCTCGAGCGAGATCACGGCGGCGGAATTCCGCGGCGACAAGATCGTGCTCACACTGTCGGACGGAAACAACGCGGAGTGCGACCTGGCCATCGTACAGATCGGTTTTCTGTCCGCCAAGGACACGTTTCAACGGCTGGATCTGCGATTGAATGACAACGGCAGTATCGCCATCGATCCCTATTACGAAACGAGTCGGCGGGGGATCTTCGCCGTCGGCGATGTCCATGGCGACATCAAACTCATCACCGTGGCTTGGGCCGAAGGCATTCAAGCCGCCATCTACGCCTTCAAGGAAATCACCAGCCCCTACTGGCTAAACGAAAAGCGATTGCGCGACCAGAAAATCACCATGATCGGCGAAAAGATCACCCAGGCAGCACAAAGCCAAACTCGTGCCAAGCGCAAGGGCAACTGATCTGAGGCGTTGAAGCTGCCGGCCGTTTGATGCCCTGCAATCGCCCCGCTTGTGCGCGAAGCGAGTCGGCCACGAATTTGCGGTCGCGGGGACTCGACTTTTGTCAAGCTCTTTGTCAGGCAGATACGGTCCGGGATGGGGTAAGATAACCGGGGGCTGCCGGGACACGATGGGGAAAGAGGCCGGGGTCCCGCCAGCAGTAAAACGATCTTCGGAGAACCGGTTGCCTGAGTGCCTCACCTAGCTTCGGACCAGTGAGATCGTAATGGGCGGACGGTTTCCAAGTATCGCCTCGTGCTGAGACCGGCAATGACTCTTACAATGGCTTTCACAGTTCGTGCGGGCTTCGGATGGCGTGCTTGCTTACTGATTTTGGCCTGCGCCTCGTTACTGACGGCCCAACAGTCCGCCGGACAAAACCCCCACACGTCACCCGATGATCTACGGGCGGGAGAACGCTTCTACCGCGCTTCTTGCGCTATTTGCCACGACTTCGATGGCCACGGACTGCTCGGACAAGGTCCCGAAATCAGGACGGCGAAGCCCGGCGGCTCGACCGACGCCGAGTTGTACGAAACGATCAAGAACGGATTCCCGCCCGACATGCCACAGATCTCGTTTAGCGAGAAAGAGCGCTGGCAGGTCGTAGCCTTCGTGCAGTCACTGCGGCAGGCTTCCCAAACCGCGGGCGACCCGGCCGCGGGCGCCGCGGTCTTCCGAGGCAAGGGCCAGTGTCTGGGGTGTCACAAGGTTCACGGTAAGGGGGGACCATTCGGACCGGAACTCAGCGACATCGGAGCCCTTCGATCCGTCGAAGAAATAGAGACCTCCATCCGTGCCCCGAATCAAGACGTCTCTCCCGCTTACTGGAGGGTCCGCGCCGTCACCGAAGACGGAGAGAAGGTCACCGGCAGACGCTTGAACGAAGACACTTATTCGGTCCAGTTGCTCGACAGCAAGGAGCGGCTGCGGTCGCTGATGAAGAGCGATTTGCGGAGCTTCGAGATGGACCCCGACTCGATGATGCCCTCCTACGAGGGTAAGCTCAACGAGCGCGAGATCGATGACCTCGTCGCTTACCTTGCTTCGTTGAGGCCAAAGGGAACCGAACCATGAGAAACTTCGGCCGGTTCATTCCATTGTTGCTCTGTGTTGCGGCTCTGCCCGCACAAGTTAGCTACGAACGTCTTCTCAAATCGGAAAGCGAACCCGGGAACTGGCTGACCTATTCGGGCGCGTACAAGAGCAACCACTACAGCAAACTGGACGAGATCAGCCGTGAGAACGTGGGCGGCCTTGAACTGAAATGGGTTTTTCAGGCCGGCACGACCGACAAGTTCCAGTCAACGCCATTGGTTGTCGACGGCGTCATGTACTTGACCGAGGCGGCCAACGATGTTGCCGCGCTCGATGCCCGGACGGGCCGCGTGTTCTGGAGGTATGAGCACAGGCTGCCGGAGCGAGTCAACCTCTGCTGCGGACACCTGAATCGCGGCCTGGCCATGTCGGGTGATCGTCTCTACCAAGGGACGCTCGACGGACGCCTCCTGGCTCTGGACAGCAAGACCGGAGCCGTGTTGTTTGATCGCCGGCTGGTGGATAACACCAAAGGGTACTCGTTGACCGTGGCTCCGCTCGCGGTCAAGAACAAGATCATCGTTGGTACAGCGGGCGGCGAGTACGGCATCCGGGGATTTATCGACGCCTATGACCCGGAAACCGGGGAACGAGTTTGGCGATTCCACACCATCCCCGGGCCGGGCGAGGCGGGCCATGAAACCTGGGAGAACGATGCCTGGAAGACCGGCGGCGGCTCCGCTTGGGTAACCGGTTCGTTCGATCCCGAGCTCAACCTTCTCTATTGGGGGGTCGGCAACCCCGCCCCGGACTGGAACCCGGAAGTTCGGCCGGGCGACAACCTTTACACCGGCTCGGTCGTGGCCCTTGACGTCGACACGGGCGAACTGAAGTGGCACTTCCAGTTTACTCCGCATGACGAATGGGACTACGACGCCGTGCAGATACCGGTCCTGGTCGACATGGAGTTCCGCGGCCGCCCGCGCAAACTCATGCTGTGGGGCAATCGTAATGCTTTCTACTACGTTCTCGACCGGGAAACGGGAGAGTTCCTGCTGGGCAAGGCCTTCGCGCGGCAGACCTGGGCTAAGGGTCTCGACGAAAACGGCCGGCCGATCAAGATACCCGGTATGGGTCCCTCGAAAGAGGGCAAGGCCGTCTACCCCTCCGTGCAGGGAGCGACCAATTGGTACGCTCCCTCCTACAGCCCGCGGACCGAGCTGTTCTACCTGACGGTCTGGGTCGACTACTGGGGTCTGTTCTACGCCGACGAAGCGGTCTTCACCCCCGGTAACTTCTTCGGCGGCGGGCTGGTGAAGAGAATCTTACCCAACAGGATGTCGGAAGAGGACGTGGGCTACGGGGCCGTCCGCGCGCTGGACCCGCGCACGGGTGAGTTGAAGTGGGAGTTCAAGACGACGGAGATGTCCGAAAGTGGTCTGCTGTCGACGGCGGGAGATGTCCTCTTCTCGGGAAGTGTTGAAGGCAACTTTGTGGCGCTTGACGCTCATACCGGCAAACAGTTGTGGCGAACAAGTCTCGGCGGCCGGATGAGCAACTCCGCCATCACATATCTCGCCGACGGCAAGCAGTATGTCTCGGTCACGGCGGGCCATTCCTTGTTCACTTTTGGTCTGAAAGAATGACGGAAAATGACGTATCCGGGTACTGACCAGCTGACGCTCGAAGAACACGATGGGCTCGTCACCTCGTAAGAAAGCGGGCTGGCCGTACGAAGGTGGGGTGCTTCGGCGCGTGATTTCGTAATATAATGGTCCTGCACTCGTGATGGGGAGAGTGTCGGCTCATGGCCAAGGGTTCCGCCAGAAGTCGTCCGATCGCCTGCTAGCGGCGTACTCCGCCTTCCCGATCAACTAAAGACCTTAGTGAGAATACCCGAAGGTTCACCCAGGTCAGTGTTCTTTTCCGGTTTTTTACCGTCGTCACACTAGACGCGTCTATCGTCAGCGTCGATAGGATGGGAGGACGCAGAGGTCCCACATGGATTTTTATCCGATTCTTTGGTCGATTCTGATCGCATTCGTTCTGGCTGAGTTCTCTACTTTCTCTACAACGATCTACCTGCATCGAGGCGTCACGCACCAGGCGCTGAAGCTTCACCCAGCGCTGGCGTTTCTTATGCACTTCCAGTTATTTCTAGGGACCGGCATCGTTCCCCGGGAGTGGGCTGCGGTGCACCGCAAGCATCACCGCTTTTCCGACGAGGAAGGCGACCCGCACAGCCCGTATATCGAGGGCCTCTGGAAGGTCTTGTTCTTGAACGCGTTGATGTACAAAAAGGAAGTCAAGAATCCCGAAACGATTGAGACCTTTGCTCCGAACTGGAAGACCGACTTGATCGACCGAATTCCACATGGCGGCTCGGTGGGACCCTATCTGGGCATGGCAATATTGGCAGCCTCGTTCCCGACGCTTCTTGGAGTCAACGTGTGGGTCGGCGGGGTCCTCGGCGTGTTCACCTGGTGGCTCAACGCCGGCATGTACGTCTTCTTGAACGCTATGGTCAACAGCGTCTGCCACAAAGTGGGTTATCGCAACTTCAAGAATCATCTCGCCACCAACCTGCAGTGGGTCGCCCTACTCACCGGAGGCGAGGGTTTGCACAACAATCACCATCAGTTCCCCATGTCCGCTCGCATGAAGGCCAAAGGGACCGAGATCGACCCGGCGTGGCCCGTCATTTGGGTGCTCCGCAAACTGCGCCTCGCGGAGTACAAGGATTCCGCCCTGGCTCGGACCGACCCGCCCTTGAAGAAAGCGGCATAAACCTCGCGCAAATGGCCGCCACGAAAATTACGGTACTCAGCAACGGACCATTCCGGGTCGAAGGCGAGTTCACCATCGTCGATGCCGACGGCAAGCCTTTTGATCTAGCCGGCCGCAGTGTGATCAGCCTCTGCCGCTGCGGCGAGTCGGAAAACAAGCCCTTCTGCGACGGGAGCCACGGCCGCTGCGGCTTTGAGTCGGTTACCGAAGCTCGCGCCCTACCTCCTCCCAAGCCCAAGCCGTAGTTCCCGCCGCCCTCGAGCACCCTCGCCCACACACGAATCAGAGCCGCGAACGCAAGTGAGCGGTCATACGCCGTGGGCAACGACGAGGTCTTTCTCATCGCCGAGACAGTTCTGTTTGTGGCGAACGCTCTCAGCGTGCCGCGTCGAGACTCTTCTCGACGCCTGGCGCAGTACGGATTTGTGAGTAAGAGGCTCGGAAGCCTCCTCGCCCACAGTTCTCCCGTCGCAAGCCAGAGCCGCGACCGTCAGGGCGCGAGCCCGCAGGCTAACGACCGCGGCTCTGTGCGGTTTTGTTCAGCAAGCTGGTCCTGGCTATTCGCCAACAACTGAACTTGGTCCCTCTGCCTCACCTCACTATGACGAGCCTCCTCATGGGAGCCGCGATCGCCAAAACGCGACTCTATCTCGTCCAACTCTTATCGTGGCGAGGTCCGGCGCTGAACTTTCCTGAAGGCAGACCTCAAAGCCTTTAGGCTGCCCAAAGCAACATTAAGATCAACGTTGCGTTGTACCCGGCGTGCATGAAGACTGACGGAACGACTGACCGCGTGTTGGCTCTCGCCGCTCCGAAGGCAGCGCCCACGAGGAAAAGCCCAAGCAAGACCTGCCACTGCCATGCGTTCTGGCGGCCATGAAGCGCGGTGAACATGGCGCTCGTCAGCAGAATCGCCACGAAAGCGCCATGCGATCGCTCGAACACAGGAAACCACTGCTGTCCGGTTAAAAGTCGAATAGAATCAATTGGTTGGGGTCATAGGGGGATTCGTTTGGGGAGTCGGATGGCTGGAGTGCCTGTAAAAGGGGCATTTTTTCGAATTGCGTAACGCTGAGAATCTGTAGAATCTGGTAAAGACTCGCTTCCAGCCCGAGGCGTTTCCGGACGATGGCGATGAGCACGTAAATCGAGACAGCGATCCAGATCTGCGTCTTGACGGCGTTCTCGCTGGTGCCGTAAAACGAGTTGATTCGCAGATGTTGCTTGATCCACTTGAAGAACAACTCAATCTGCCAACGCGACTTGTAGATGTGGGCGATGGTCAGCGCCGGGAGCGCGAAGTTGTTGGTCAGAAACTTCAGCCGCTTGTTCGTCCGGGCGTCGAAGTAACTGACCCTCCGCAACGGGTCGGGATAGGCTTGGGCCAGCTTGGGCCGATTCGATGGCAGCCAGTATGACGGTCTGATCCGAGCGCAAGCCCGTGGATTTGTCGACGGGATGCGAGTAGCGCCGTTGGAGCAAGATGTTCTTCTTGGTTCGCACGACGAAGAACGACGAGCAGAGAGTGAACACGAAGAGGCGTTCGAAATCGACGTAGGCCCGATCCATGACGTAGAACGCGCCGGCCTCCGGGCCGATCTCGTCGAGGATGTTGATGTCGTGCACTTTGCCTCCAGTAATGCGGATGAACGTGGGAATATTGCCGTGCAGATCCAGCAGCGTGTGCATCTTCACGGCGGCTTTTTGCTTGCGGAATCTCGCCCACGGAAACAGCGACAGGCAGAGGTCGATTGTTGTCGAGTCGAGAGCGTACAGAGTCTGGTCCAAGTCCACACCGATCGGGTCGTGGGCATATAACGGCCGTGCCATGCCAATCAAGACCTGCGCGAAGTCCGCGTAGATCCGCCAGTCGCGCGACTCGTTCGCGTCGGCCAGTGTCGAGCGCGCTACCCTGCCGCGGAATCCCATGTGGTAGAGTTTGCCGTGCATCGAACGCAGGCACGTCTCGATGTCGCGGAGGCTTGCCCGATAGGTCAGCTGGGCGAATGCCATCGCAAGAAACTGATCCCAGCAGGAGAAACTTTTCAGATAGGAATCGCCGCGGTAGCGCGATACACATTTCTGAAACTCTTTGCTCGGTAGGTGCTCGATCAGTTGGGAGAAAACCGTACGGCCAAGGTTCATCCCTCATTGTGCCGCGTCCGGATGCTCCGTTCAGGCGACCATTTGCGGCCTCGGGATTTCAAATCGTTCCCGGGCAAAACAGGCCATAAGACATTGAACGGTCGAGACTTACCGTCCGATGGCGCGACTTTCCCCGGACAGCACTGACAGGAAACAAGAAGCCCCGAAACAGTAGCTCCTCCACAACCGGGGCAATGAATACGGAGAAGAGAGCCAAGAGAGCGAACGAGAACTCATCCTGTAACATCAGGGCTTTAATGGGCAAAGGCTTTCCTGGCCTGGGAAGCAGTGTGGCACCGAGCGACACTACGAGACTAAGGAGCAACCCCAAGAAAAGATAGTGGAAACGGGAGTGGCCCTGCGCGGTCCAGCCGATCGCTGGCCCGAAGGATAGCTTGTAGCGTGCTGTGATGCGCCAATGGATAAACCACAGCAGCGTGAGCGACCAACCGAACTGCACGGCCAACTGCAGCGGAGCCGATGTTAGAGAATCGAGAACGGATGGCGCGGTGTCTCTGAACAGGCCAAGCCCGAAGTAAACACAGAAGCCGATTACATTGACGATCAGCAGTGCCGGCGCGGCAAATAGGATGAGGTAGGCGATGTCGCGGTACCGCCATCCGCCCGGCATCTCAGGTGCTGCTGGGGCGACCGGCGCGGAGTCGGCGGGATGTGACCGTTCCTCTGCCAAGCTTCCAACCGACGGCGAACCATTCGTTGGGGAAGTGTCCGGGTCCATCACGGAGTTTGTTACTGCTCGAAGATCATGTCAACCGGAACGATTTCGATACTTCCGATGTCGAGCTTGTAGCGGCCGATGATCTTGTCTTCGTCCAGAATGTCTTGCGGTGGTTGGGACGCGTAGTGAACCCTGGAGGGTGCGTTGGAGCGCAGTGCGAGTTTCATCCCCTTGGCGTCTTTGGTGATGATGACGATGTCCAGGTCCGTCGAGCGAAGGTGCGTGCGGATGACCCGGTTGACATCTTCCAGCGTCAGCTTCGCGAGGGCGTCCTTGAGGAAGGCCCCGAATTCCCCGATGCCATAGTAGCGACTGTCGAGGGCGTAGCCCAGCCGCTCGCTCTCCGTCTGAGTGAGTAGGTTGAGGGATTTCGACAGGAACTGCTTTGTGGACGCAAGGTCCTCCTCCGAGAGACCGTTGGTAACCAGCCTGTTCAGCTCGTAGAGTGCTACGCGCAACGCGAACGGTCCGTTTCGCGGCTCCACGGGGCGAATCCAAATCTGAAAGATCTGTTGCCGTCGGGCGAGATTGGGGTCGGGCTTGAACTGGAACATGCCACGCGGGAAATACTCAATGTAGGCGTAGTCGCCGTAGTTCATACCGCGAATCTCGCGTATACGATGGAACAGGTAACTCTTGCTGGATCGATGCTGTCCGAAGTAGGACTGCACCAGTTTCAGCGCGGGCCAGTCGGGGGAGGCACGGGTGATGGAGATGGGGAACCCCAGCGAGATCAAAGTTCCGCGAGTATCTTTTTCGATGATCTTGACGCGGAGCCTTTTTGTTGCTGCCGACGCGGGAAGCTCTCCCCGCCTTGTCGCACCGTCGGGTAGAACAGCGAAGTCCGCTGCCACCTTTTCCGGGAAGCCCGCCGGATACCCGCCCGCCAGTCCAATCACCAGGTTGCCGCGTGTGTAATTGCCCTTGTAGAAAGCCTTCAGATCATCGACGGTCAATTTCTCCAGGGCAGTGACCGTTCCGACGTTGTGATGGCCATAGGGGTGGTCACTGTAGATTTGCTGGTACAGGAATTCTTTGCCTAGCTCCTCTTCATTGTTGCTTCGCAGTTGAATACGCAAGAAGTTGATAGCTTCGTCTCTCAGACGCTGAAAGTCTTCTTTCTTC
Organism: Bryobacterales bacterium; assembly: GCA_965248205.1. Classification (GTDB taxonomy): domain Bacteria; phylum Acidobacteriota; class Terriglobia; order Bryobacterales; family UBA6623. The sequence continues at coordinate 1,045,301 of CBDFIS010000006.1, read as the reverse complement.
CACCCAGGCTCCAAGAGCATGGCACGCAAGATCTCGTAATAGTTGTCCAAGTTTTCCACGTGGGTCGTGCCGCGGAAAACAGTCATCTCTTTATCGACTTGGGCGTTGACCGATGCCGCCATCGGGAACAAAACTTCCACGATGTCGCCGTAGGCCATCTGCTTAGTCCCGCCCTTGCTGACCATGGCGGCCGTCAGCGCAGCGATGCCTTCCTGGCCTGCCGCATCATCAGCGGCGCCTGTCTGGAAGAGGATGCGAAAGCTAACCAGCGGGGACTTGCTGGGTGATGTAAGCAGAGCAGGCTCGGCCGCGTAAACGCCGAGGCTGGCCGTCAGCAGCAGAAGAATCGCTAGCGCAGCACTCATTGCTTCGCACCGTCCGCTTCTTCGGGACGGAAAACAAGCCGGGCCGTCGTTCGCCCCTCCGGGATGAAGTATTTCTTGGCGACAGTCTGTATGCCGGTTGGCGAAACCTTACGGTAAAGAGCGTAGCGTTTGTTAATGGTTTCCGGACTTCGCCTCAGACCAAGAAAGTGCGCCAGCGTGCGGGCGATGGAGGCCGTACTGTTCATGCCGAGCGCGAAGTCAAATCGCAAGTGCGACTTGACGGCCTCGAGTTCGTCCGTGGAGACTTCGTTCTCCCGCAGCCTGTCAATCACAGCCAGCATCTCCCGTTCGACGTAATCTGTATCCTCAGCTTTCTTAACCAGAGCTACCGCCGAGAACAGATAAGGGTCTCGGTGGTCGTAGTAAGCTGGGAACAAGGTTTCGACCTTTTGCTCTTCGATGACGAGTTTTTTGTACAACGGGGAGTTTTCCGAGAACGCGTAATAGGCAATGACGTCGAGCGCGGCCGAATCGGCGAGTTCGTCGTCATAGGCCGGAGCATGGAAGGAGATTGAGACGATCGGCAGCGTCGGCGTGTGAAACTCGACCTCGGCCGTCTTCGGCTCTTCCTGAGGAGGCTCGGCGGGAATTGCAGGTTCGTAACTGCCACGCTTCCAGTCGCCCCAGTACTTCTTGACGAGAGGCAGAGTTTCATCCCGGGTGACGTCCCCCACAATCGATACGATCGTATGTTCGGGCCGATAGTAGCGGTCAAAAAACTGCAGGCCGTAGTCATACATCTCGGGCATCTTCTCGATGTCCCTCAAAAACCCCATCGTCGTGTGTTTGTAGGTGTGCTTGGTGAAAGCTTTGTCCCGAACCACCTCGTCAAGCTTTCGCATCGGGCTGGCGAAGTTCTTGTTGTACTCGCCCAACACGGCGCGGGTTTCCGTCCGAAATACGTCTTCCGAATAGGTCAGATTCTGGAAGCGATCAGCCTCGATCTCGAGAATGGGATCCAGGTCCTCTTTCGAAAAGACGGCGTGATAGACGGTTCGGTCGTCCGTTGTGTAAGCGTTCGTCTCGGCCCCGGCCGCCTGCATCACGGCTTCCCATTTTTCCGGAGGAAACTTTTCGGTTCCGCGGAACATCATGTGTTCGAAAAGGTGAGCGAATCCCGACCTGCCGGGCTCGACCTCGTTCCGCGATCCGACCTGCACCACAATGTAAAGCGCAACGACATCCGGAAACTCTGTCGTGACGGTCACCAACCGCAGTCCGTTGTCTAAGTCGTCGATCGCGTAGGGGTGAGGGAAGATCTTATCTTCGGCAGGTGGACCGCAACCGAGCGCCAGGCCCGCAAGGACGTACAACGCCAAGGTTTTCTTCATTTGCTATCTACCGAGTCTCGCAAATCATGGCGACATGGCCCGTGTTCAGACCGTAGGGGCACGGCAAAAGTCGTGCGCGCGCGAAAAATGGGGACTGCCACCAATTCGCCCCCCGTCATGCCCCAGAAAAAACACTTAGCCTGAAGCGAATTGGCTGGCTGTACCCGATTTTTCGCGACCTTCACTTCTACCACGGGCTGGTCGGGACACCGCATGCTGTGCCCGTGTCCAAAGTCACTGTATTTTGCGAGCCTCCACAATCGCCGGCGACACACGCTTACCCGCTCGACACGCAAACGATAGCAAAGCCATCTTCCGCTTTGCACAGGGGCCTCTGCGGCGACACCCGCCTCCGCTCGAATCATTCATCGTCTCTGACAGCGCGGGCAAAAGTGTGTGCCGCGGCTGGCCACGATCGTGCGGCGGAGCGGCGTGCCACAGGCTTTACACGGCTCGCCGGTCTTGCCGTACACCATGGCCTTGAGCTGGAAATACCCCTGTGCACCTTCAGTGTTGACGTAGTTGTTGATCGTGGTGCCCCCCGCCGCGATGGCGTCGTCGAGAACTTCGCGAATGGCTCGGTGCAGGCGCGCAGCGCGCTTGGTTCCAACTTTGGCGCTGTTGGTCTTGGGGTGGATGCGAGCACGGAAGAGCGCCTCGTCGGCGTAGATGTTCCCCAGACCGCGAAGAAACTCCTGGTTGAGTAACAGCGCCTTCAACATGCCCCGACGTGAACGCAGCCGGGCCGTGAATTCCTCCAAAGAGATCTCCAACGGCTCGGGACCCAGTTCGCGCAGTCGTGCCGGCAGGCCGTCGGACAACTGCCAGCGCCCGAACTTGCGAATGTCGTGATAGATGAGCGTGGAACCGCCTTCCAACTGCAGAATGGCCCGCGTGTAGGGTCCCGGTTCCCCGTTGATAATGAAATTCCCTGTCATACGGAGATGGACTACGAGGCACGAACTCCGTCGACCATGTTCGAGGCCCATGACGATGTACTTGCCGTGGCGGCGTAGGGACACGATCCTGTGGCCGCTTAGCCGTTCGGCTGTCTCGTCGGCGTCGCCGATAACGAGCTGAGGGAAGCTGAATTCCGCGTTGAGGATCCGCCTATTGAGAACATGGCGGGACAGTCCCCGAACAATCGTTTCAACTTCGGGCAGTTCGGGCATCAAACGCGGATAGGCCGGGTGGTCGCTGTTCGGGAGCGATAGCTACCGCCGAACCTACTTCTACCACGGGATGCTCCGATTCACTCCCATTCGATCGTCGACGGAGGCTTGTGGGAAATGTCAAGCAGGACCGCCTCGATCCCCGGCAGCGCTGTCAACTTTCTTGCCAGCGCATGCACCTTCGCGCCGGGAAGCAGGGCTACTTCCGCGGTCATTCCATCCACTGACGTGATCGGACGCAGCACGATTGTCTCACCGCCCTTGCGAGAAAAGGGCAACAAGACCACGGGGCACTGCCAGACGGAGTTGTATAGGTCGTGGTCCCTAAGGAAATCCGTCACAATGCCGTCCGCTTCCTGAAGCAGTCCCACTCGCTTCTGGGTGAGGTAGGCGCGTTGGATCTTCCACTCAGACGGTCGGAACCGTCTCGGTGTCCAGAGCATTACGACACGGTTCGTGTGCCGGAACTGGTTCGTAATCTCCGTCGCCAACGGCAGAGCATTCCGGTATTCCGGTTCGCCGTGATAGAGAACGGTTACTTTCGCGTAGCTTCTGCTGTCGCCCTGTACGCCGACGCTCCGCAGCGGCAACAGAACGGCTCGGTAGTTTGTCTCCTTGACCAACTCGTTGATTTCACGGTCTTTTTCGAGCTTCGCCGAACGAGAGGAACAGAGGCAACGAATCGCCAGTCCCGGGCCGGGGAATGGGTGCCGACCGATGAGTTCTTGCGGCAATCCCAGCACTCGCCCCAGGAGCCTGACCTCATCCTTATAGAATTCGGCAAGCGGCTCAAGTACCCGGCCTTGTTTGATGAGCTCGCCGATGCGCTTCACTCGGTTGTGGTGCGTCTTGATGACGGACGAATTGGCCGAGCCTCCTGATTCAATCGTGTCGGGATAGATCGTGCCCTGCCCGAGTACCCAATCGTGGTTCTTGAATTCCTGGCGCTCGAGCACGCGGTCTTGAACGTCAACGAAAAGCTTGCCGATCAGCCTCCGCTTCTGCTCCGGATCGACGACTTTCCTCAGGGCACTGAAGAAATAGCCACGAGCGGAAACGACCTCGAGGGACCGAAAGCCCACGCGCTCGAAAGCCCTGCGGATTTGCTGGGTCTCGCCCGCGCGCATGAAGCCAGTATCGACGTAGATGCCGTGCACGAGCTCCGGGCGCAGCGCGCCCACGGTCAAGGCGTACGCTACCGTCGAGTCAACCCCGCCACTCAAGAAGAACAGCACCCGGCGGCCGTTCACCAGGCGCTGAATGTCCCGCTGAATCTGAGTAACGCGGTCCTGAGGATGCCAGTTCATGCGGCAGCGGCACACGTCCGCGAGGAAATTGTGTAGGATCTCGGCTCCGTGCACCGTGTGGATAACCTCGGGATGGAACTGTAAACCGAAATACTTCCGGCTCAGGTCGCCCATGGCAGCCACCTTGCACTGCCTGGTGTCTCCGAGAACTTGGAAACCTGAGGGAAGCTTGGTGACTTGGTCGCCATGGCTCATCCACACCCTCTGGCGGCGAACCTGTCCATCGAACAGCGGGTCGTCCCGCCTTACTCGGAGGTCGGCCCGCCCGAATTCATGTGTTGTCCCCGGCAGGACTTCGCCGTCCAGATAATGGGCCATTAACTGGTGGCCGTAGCAGATGCCGAGCAGCGGACGTCTGATCTGGAACAAATCCGTATCCGGCTGGGGACTCGTCGGGCCAAAGACACTTGCCGGACCGCCGGAGATGATCACGCCCCGGTATGGCTGCAAATCCGTTGGCTTTACGGAAAGCGGCAGGATCTCCGCATAAACGCCCAACTCGCGCACTTTTCGCGCGATCAGGTGGCAGTATTGCCCTCCGGAATCCAGTACAGCGACTTTGTCCATTGGGGGGACTCGCACGTCTGCAGGCCACCCTCCGAGGGGAGAGGCGGCTTCCTAAGTGCCTGACATTATAGCATTTAGGTGACGTATCTTGCCTAAGCTATTGATTTCATGAGGCTTGCGTGAATCCAACCTCGGGAGATCCTCGAAAAAGCACCTCGCCGAAGCAGAATCCTACTCTGGGATGTCGGACGCCCGGATCGGATCCTCAACGAACCGGACCTCCACCCCCATACCCCATGGTTTTCTCAGTAAGTTGTTGGAAGAGAAGGGGTTGTCCTCCGAAAGGAGGTGACTCCTTCGGCTCTTCCATCCTATCCCAAGTTAGAGGCCTATCAGCTAGAGGCCTATCAGCGACGGCACCCGGGCGAGCTGACCACAGTTCGCGTTAGGTCAGGGAGGCAGCTTCTCCACGGTAGAACGCTCGTCACGGAGAGAAGGAACCGACCGACCTGGTATGTTAACTGCATTGACCGATTCGACTATCTCTCCTACACTGACCCTAACCATGCGGCGCTGCGCGCTTGGCGCGATTCTTCTGTTCCTGGTCTTGCTTTCGCCTCACCTGCGGGCGGATCACACTGCAACCTGCCGGACGTCGGCCCATCTGAAGATCGACGCGTCCTTCCTCTCTGTTTCGGAAGCCACGGGGGGCATCATGTTCAATCTTCGGGGCGACGAGCTGGGGAAACTGAGCGTCCTCTCGTCGGAGATGTTCCTCGGTAGAGACCGGCGTGACCCGCTGACGGGGATCGAATCCGGACCCGCCTACCTCATGAAGCTCCGCCGCCAGTTCGGGCCGTCCTCGAAAGACGAGTACATTGACGTCGATTCCACGGTGACCAAGCTCTTCCTATTCCTCAACGCCATGCGTCCTGTCGCCATGGAACTCTCCACACCCTACGACTCACTCGTGACCGGATCGACGCCGGGAGTCAAGGTCGAGCAGTACTCCTCGGGATGCCTTGTCTTGATCGACGACGTCAGTCCGGGCACGTGGCGGGTGCGTATTGAGGGATCCTCCGCCGTGGTGGTCCACGTGGAGGGGCGGACTCCCATCCGCTTCTTCTCGTTCGATTACGTCAGGTGGGCCGGGCGGCCCGGTCATCAAGGCTGGTTCGAACTCAAGGATCGCCCTCGGGTGGGCGAACAGCACCGGGCTGAGGCGACGCTCTTCGGTCCCGAAGCCTACAACCAGCTGGAAGAGTTTCAGATCCGCTCGCTCGAAGGGGACATCGTCACGAGAATCCCCTTCGAGGAGGAGAACGCAAGAGACTACTTGGTCGGACCGCTTGACGTCCCGAGCGAAATGTCTCGAATTTACGCCACCGGTCGTGACAAGAACGGCTACCCGTTTCAAAGAATGTACTCTCACACGATTGAAGGGCAACCACCCCTTGAACCAGGGGCCAGCGCCCTCGGCGTTCCGTTGTTCATCACGGCCGCAATCGGGAATGACCTGAATACGGTTCGTACTCTGCTTCAAAAAGGTGAGGACGTGAATGCTAGCTCAGAAATCGGCGATACGGCCCTGATGTCCGCGGCCCAGCACGCGGACGTGACGATGCTGAAACTCTTGCTTGAGCATGGCGCGGACGTCAACGCCGTCACCAAATACCAAGGGACGGCGCTTTTCCGGGCCACGGTAGCCGGCAATGTGGAGGCGGCCCGACTGCTCGTGGGCTACGGCGCACGCGGCGATGTTAGGGACGGCAGCGGCTACACCGCTTTGGAATGGGCGACGAAGAAGGGATACGACCGGATCATTGCTTTGCTGGCCGTCCCCGGCCGCCGTCCGCGACCCGAAGACGTTCAAAACCTCGGGGAGCAGCAGTGAGGCGAGCCGGCACCAAACAGAGCCGCGGTCGAAAGCACCTGGTCGAGGCCTCCATGACGGCGACTGGGACAAATAGGACTGTTCGTCCCTACTTGCCTCGACCGATTTGGTAGGGACCGGCAATCTTGCCGGTCCTTCGGGCGAAGTGCCTCTCGCATCTTAGCCCAGGTTGAAGCGAAGCGAAACCCTGGGTGGACACTCACCCCACCGAGCAGCCACGCAGGGGCGTAGGAACGCGAAAGCGAAGTGGTCACCCAGACGCGTCGCAAGTTCGCACCCACGGTAGACCTCTCCACACCGCGAAGGTCATCTGCGGTAGGCTGCTTTCATCGGCGCATCGATCCTCCCGGGAGGCCTCATGCCTATACGCATTGTTCGTCAAACTCTCGCACTAACCTCAATCATCCTCGCTGGCTGTCTCCTATCGGCCTGCGGCTCGAAAGAAGAAGCCGAAAACGAACAAGAAATACTCGAAAGAGAGTTCCAGGAATCAATGGCAGGGGTCGTACTCAAGGGTCACTTCACTCTGGACGGAAAAGAAGGTCTCAGTCCGGAGAGGTACGAAATCGAAAAGATCTCGAGAATGCCCGGCGACTTTTGGGTCTTTCACGCTCGCATTCAGTACGGCGGTACCGATGTGACCGTTCCCGTGCCTGTGAAGATCCTTTGGGCGGGAGATACCCCGGTGGTCAGTCTCACGGACGCTAACATCCCCGGCGTCGGCACGTTTACGGCCCGCGTGCTTTTCTACCGTGGCCAGTATGTAGGCACATGGAGCAGCGGCACGCACGGAGGCCAGCAGTTCGGACAAATCGTTCGGGAAGAAGCTGAAGCGAGCGAAGGTTCGTAGTCTGCGGGTAGGGCGTGGAAGTGCACGCCGCGTGCGGACCGGGTCACTTCGCGCACCGATCGAGACCGGCTGTTACAATCGTTTTGCCGGAACATCGAGCACCGGAATTAGGGGCGCTAGCGCCCGTGGCAAGAGTGGTGCAGGAGCGAAAAAGGCCGAAAAATGGGGACTGCCACCAATTCGCCCCCCGACATAGCCCTTCGAGACGAGCACTTAACCTGAAGCGAATTGGCTGGCTGTACCCGATTTTTCGCAACCTTCACTTCTACCACTGGCTGCTAGCCTAGCGAGAAGGAGTTTCACATGGCAGAGTCCGCTTCGCGCCGTTCATTTTTGTCCGAGTTGGCCGCGGGAGCTGCCTTCTTGCCCGCCGCCGCGGCGTCTCTAAGTCAGCTGGCGCCCTTATTGGCGGCGGCCGGTGACGGGGAAGCCTACTGGGAAATGGTTCGGCAACAGTTCCCCTTCGGTGAAAAAGTTCCCATGAACGCGGCGAACTTGTGTCCGTCGCCCCGGGTTGTCGCTGAGCGGGTTTCCCAACTCACGAGAGATATCGATTTCGACTGCTCGTTCAACAATCGTGACAAGTTCAAGGCATCCCTGGAAGAATCGCGACGCAAGGTGGCCGAGGAGCTTGGTGCCAGTGCTGATGAGATCGCTCTCGTTCGAAACACCAGCGAGGCCAATAATGTGGTCAATAACGGGATCTCCCTGCGCTCGGGAGACGAGATCGTTCTCTGGGACCAAAACCACCCGACGAACAACGTTGCCTGGGACGTGCGGGCCGCCCGTTTCGACTTGACCGTGAAGCGCGTCAAAACTCCCAGCCGTCCAGGCGGGTTGGACGAGCTAGCGAAGGTCTTTGTCGATAGTTTCACCGGGAAAACGCGCGTGCTGGCCATCACTCACGGTTCGAACGTTAGCGGTGTCCGATTGCCGGTCAAGGAGCTGTCGGAGGCGGCCCATCGCCGCGGCATTTACGTGCACGTCGACGGAGCACAGACTTGGGGCGCGCTCGATGTCAACCTCCGCGATCTAGGGTGCGATTCTTATACCGCCAGCGCGCACAAGTGGCTCGCGGGACCGAAAGAGGTCGGCCTGCTCTACGTAAAGGAAGAAAGAATCCGTGACATTTGGCCCAATGTGGTCGCACCAGGGTGGGGAAACGATGTCGACCCGGACGTCACGGGCGCTCGCAAGTTCGAGTCGCTAGGCCAGCGGGATGACGCAGCCCTGGCCGCTGTCGGCACGGCGGTGGATTTTCAACGCGCGATCGGTTTTAGGAAGGTCGAGGACCGCGTCCTGGAATTAGCGACTGCCTTGAAGGCCGGCCTGCGGGAGGTCGGAGCTAAGCTGGTCACTCCCGAGGATCCGAAGCTGAGCTGCGGAGTCTGCATTATCGAGGTGCCAACCGAGCATCGCCAGGAAGTGTTCGACAAGGCCTACTCTGAACACGGGATCGCGGGCGCGATCGTCAATGGGTTCCGGCTTTGCCCCCACTTCTACAACACGATGGAGCACATCGAGCGAGCGGTGGGCGCTGTCAAGGCAATGCGCGATCAGATTGTGTGAGGTGAGGCCGGGCGCGGCTTGCTGACAGTTTCGGGGCACTCTGAGCCGCAACATCGTTCGCTTGAGCTGTAGTGGTAGAACCCGGGCGTGCTTGCCACAGGCACGCAGCGCCTCGGGGACGGATGTTTCCCCGATGTTCATGTGGTAGCAGTCGGGCTGAAGTCCCAGGTTGTCGAGGTTGAGGTCTTCGATGAACCGGGTGGCTTCGTCCAGGGTTGTCAGAACGCCGGGATAGCCCTCGTATAGGTTCAGAGGTTCGAGCAGAACCGTGATGCCGAGGGGCGAGGCGTGTCCGCAGATCCTCAACTACGGCGTCGGCGAACCTTTGGCGCAAGGTATCGATGGGTTCGACGGGCCAAGGCAGTTGTGGAATCCCGGGCTGGCCGGCGCAAACCTCAAAAAACTTGGCGCCGAACACAGACGCCTGGTCAAGCGACTTCTTGGCGTATTTGATCGACTTTCGTCTCACCTCGTCGCCGGAACCGACGAGGTCTCGGTTTTTTCCAGCATGGTAATAGCCCCAAGCTCCCAATACCCCGGGGACTTCGAGCCCCAGCTCGTCCACCTTCTGTTTCAGTAGCTTGGCATCGACCTTGTCCGAATAGCGGCGGTTGTTTCGCCGAGACCTGCGGCCGTTGCTAGTGCCGCTGCACCAAAAAGTCGGAGCTCGAACGCGGGTTTCTGTTTCTGATGTTGTAGCGCAGACGCCCACGTCTGCCGCGTCGACACTCCTGTCGACGCCCGGGGCCTAATTGATCGCGCCCCGACGTGATCCTTCACAACTTCCAGCCAGCCCCCCTACCAGGCCACCAGCATTCTTAGGTCGCGAATATTGTTCCCCGTCGGCCCGGTGATCACCAGGTCATCAAGCTGCTCGAAAAAATGATACGAGTCGGATCTCTGCTGGTAGTCGCTAGGGTCCATGCCCAGCTTTGATGCTCGCTCGGCGGTATTGCCGTCAGCGAGCGCCCCTGCGGCGGACGAGTTGCCGTCGACCCCGTCCGTGCCGGCGCTTACGACGGCGATGTTGCGTTCCGCGATCCGCTCGGCGCACGCCAAAACAAAGGCCTGGTTGCGACCCCCCATACCGTCTCCGGTCACCGGCCAGCTTAGTTCTCCGCCTGTCAGCAAGGCTACGGTCTGGCCGGGACACCTGCTTCGAAGCCCTTCGACCTCGCCGAGGAGGTGCTCAACCGCCCGCTCGAGAGGCCAGTCGTCAACGGACATGTCGGCCCGGCAGACCCATCCCCTCGACTTCGCCTGAGCAGCCAGCTGGTCCAGCCCGTCTTGGTTTCCCAGTAGGCAGTGCCATGCGCTGTTCTGGAACACGGCGTCCCCCGGTTTCGGGGTTTCCGGGATCGTGGATTGATCGAACATGCCCCGGATCGATCGCGGGAAACGCCCGCCCAGCTGCGATCGATCCGCAATGGCGTAGCAGTCTTCCACGGTCGACTCATCGGGCATCGTTGGCCCAGAGGCTACGGTGGAAGGTTTGTCCGCTGGAACGTCCGAGACGTAGAGCGTGACCTGCCGGGCAGGGTGAGCGGCTTTCGCCAGGCGTCCCCCCTTTATCCCCGAGAAATGCTTCCTGAGGACGTTCATGTCAACGATGTTCGCGCCACAGGTGACCAGTAGGCGATAGAATTCACAGCAATCTTCCAACGAGATGGTCTCCGAGACGGGCTTCTCGCAGATGGCCGATCCACCCCCCGAAAGAAGGTAGATCACCAGATCCTCCCGCCCCAGATGGTGCAGCAGATCTTGTGTGATTTCGGCGGCGTGGAAGCTTTGCTCGTTGGGGTAGGGATGCCCTCCGAGGTACGTGCTGAAACCGTCCAGCTTCTCCTCAGGCTCCGCTGAGGTCACCACAATCCCCGTCACCGCACGACCCTCGAGCGTCTCCGTCAGCACCCGAGACATCGGGAAAGCAGCCTTGCCAATCGCGACCACGACGATTTTCTCGTACCGCCCCAGCTCGATTCGGTCACCTCCGACCTCGAGCGCAGCATCTTGGCAGGACAACTTTTCGGGCATCACCCGATCGAGAGACAAACCTTCAAGCGTCGAGAGGAACAGTTGACGGAGGGTATCCTTCATGGCCGACACGGCCAATTCTAGTCGAAAAGGGCCGTGTTGACGAGGTTCGGCGGGCGATTTCCTTGAAGAGCGGCTACGACGTTTTCGGCGGACATCACACTCATTCTGCGCCGCGTGTCAATCGAAGCGCTTGCGATGTGCGGAGCGAGCACGGCATTCTCGAGGTTGAGCAATCGTGGTTCCACTTCCGGCTCCCGTTCGAAGACATCGAGCCCCGCGCCTGCAATAGTTTCTTCGGTCAACGCATCCGCAAGCGCTGCTTCATCAACTACCGGACCGCGGGAGGTATTAATCAGAATCGCGGTATCTTTCATCATGCTCAGTTCGGCCGTGCTAATCAGTTTGCGGGTCTCTGGAAGCAACGGCACGTGGAGGCTGACAAAATCGGACTCTCGCAGTAGCTGTTCGAGCGGAACGAACTCCAAGCCGAGGTCGGCTTCCACCTCGGCAGGGGCGCGGATAGCGTCGTGGTAAAGGAGCCGCATCTCGAAACCCCGACCGCGACGCGCCATGGCCTGTCCGATTCGTCCCATGCCGACCATCCCGAGCGTCTGCCGGTGAATGTCTTGGCCGCAGAGCAGATCGATGCTCCATTGCCGCCACTGGCCAGCGCGCAGGAAGCGATCCGCCTCAACGATTCGGCGTGCGGTCGCCATGAGGAGGGTAAACGCGAAGTCCGCTGTCGTATTCGTGAGCACGTCCGGCGTATTGGCGACGGCGATCTTGCGCTCGGTGGCCGCTTGGACGTCGATGTTGTCAAAGCCGACGGCGACGTTGGCGATGACCTTGAGCTGCGGGCAGCGGTCCATCACCTCGGCGGAAAACTTATCCGTCAACTGGCTGATTACACCGGCCTTGTCCTCAAGCCGTTCAAGCAACTCCTCCGGCGGGTAGCTCATGGCGGAGTCGTGATACTCCACCTCGACATGTGGCTGGAGATAGTCTATGGCCTCCGGATAAACCCGCTTGGTTACAAGGACCTTTGGCTTCATCGGAGATCATTGTCTCACAAGCTCGCGAAAGCGTACAATTGAAACCCAAGAAGGGATCGCTGTAAGCCGACCAGCTCGACCAAGGCGGATCGTAATGCCAGATGATGTACTCCGGATAAGGGTCTCGCGCCACGCGGCGTTCTATAGTCCGCTGATTTCGACCATCGCGGGCGGATTCCTTGCGGAGCAGGGCATCGAGGCCACGTACGATGTCTTGCCGCCCGCCCAGCGTCCGCACGATCTGCTGCGCGACGGTGAAGTGGATGTTGCGCAGGCGGCGGTGCCTTCAAACTGGGGACCCATGGAGAAAGGGGAAACCGGTCTGCCGGTCCATTTCGCCCAAATCAACCGCCGCGACGGGTTTTTTCTCACGGCCCGGGAGCCGGACCCGGGGTTTCACTGGAAGAAGCTGGAAGGCGCCACGCTGTTGGCCGATCACGGACACCTGGTCGGAGGCCAGCCTCTTTTGATGCTCCAATACGCGGCTCATGAGCAGGGCGTGGACTGGGACAAGATTCAGGTCATCGACTCGGGTTCGGTGGAGGAGATCGAAGCCGCTTTTCGGTCCGGCCGCGCTGCCTATGTGCACCTGCAGGGTCCGGCTTCTCAGCAGTTGGAACACGACGGGGTGGGGAGTGTTGTCACTTCGGTAGGGGCATCCATGCCCCCCGTCGCCTTTAGCAGCTTGCTGGCGACTCGTGAGTTTCTCGGATCCGATCGAGCCCGGGCGTTCATGCGAGCCTTTCGCACCTCCCGCGAGTGGGTCAGGAGCACTGCTCCTGAGGAGATCGCCGCCAAGGAGCCTCATTTTTCCCAGGCGTAGACAGAGAGGTGCTCATCGCTACGATCGCCGCCTATCAGGAATTGGGGTGCTGGGCTGGGGACCCGGCGATACCGCGAGACCTTTATGAGCAAGCACTCGACGTGTTTCTTCACGGGAACGCCATCACGACCCGGTATCCCTACGAAAACGTCGTTGTGCCTCCGCCGTAGAACTTGTGATTGCCGTCGGACTGATCAGTCTACCCTTGCTTTATGGCCGGCGCCTGGCGACGTGGCAGCAGCTCAGGGTTCTCTTGTCGGTCCCGTTGGGCGAACACTTTTAATTCGGGGGGGTAGTGCACTAGCGTCTTGCACGTCAAACCGAACCGTTCAAGACGGCAACGCTACCGAAAACGTGAGGTAAACATTATGGCAAAGCTAGGCTTTCTCGGACTTGGTTTGATGGGCTATCCGATGGCACGCAACCTGCTTAGGGCGGGTCATCAGGTGGCGTTGTGGAGCCACCGATCCGCAAAGGCGCGCCGGCTTGCCAAGGCGGAAGGTGGCCTGTTTTGTGAAACGCCGCGTCAGGTGGGCCGGTTCGCCAAATGCACCTTCCTGTGTGTCGGCAACTCCGAGATGTCGGAGTCCGTCCTGCTAGGGACCGAAGGTGTCATCAAAGGCATCAAGAAGAACGCCGTCGTCGCCGACGCCAGCACAATAGCGCCCAGCGTCGCCCGAAAGATCGCTAAAGCGTTCGAAGCGAAAGGTGCTCACTACCTCGATGCCCCCTGTACCGGTTCGACGCCTGGCGCAACGGGGGGGACTCTGACCTTCATGGTCGGTGGCCCCAAAAACGTTTTCAACCGCGTCGAGGAATACTTTCACCCGATGGGCAAGACGTTGTTTTACTGCGGCAAACAGGGGATGGGATTGCAGGCCAAGCTTTCACAGAACCTCGTGCTGGCCAACATGATGCAAGGGTTTATCGAAGGAATGGCCCTGGCCGTCAAGGGCGGGGTTGACCCCCAGCAGATGTACGATATCTTGGACGCCAGCGCCGCCAAAGCCGGCCTCATCAGCTTCAAGGCGCCCTATATCTTCGGGCGCGACTTTCGCGCCAACTTTCCGTTGAAGTGGATGCACAAGGACATCGGGTTGATGCTCGACACGGGCCACGAGTTAAAGGTTCCCCTGCCGGCCACCTCACTCGTCCACCAGCTCTTCGGAGCAAGCATCGCCCGCGGCCACGGGGACGAGGACTTCTGCTCCGCGGTCACGCTGTTAGAGGACTGGGCAGGCGTCAAGATCGAGGTCAAGAAATCCAAGAAATAGAAGAATCCCACGAATCGTAGAAAGGCTTGCGTTGTCAAAGGGTTTGCCGTATAATGTGAGAAGGCCGGGGGGGCAACTCCCACCAAAGCGAGACTAACCTCAACCAAAGACCCCTGAAGCGAAAACCTCCCCGGCTGTTTTTCCCTTCTCCACATTCTCCGTTGTCGTACGTCCCTAGTCCTCTGGAAGAACGGGTCTTAGCGTGATGGTAACCTTCGTTTGAGGAGCAGTACCATGATTGAGCGTAGGTAACTGCCTGGTACCACAAAAACCAGGAGTTCCCGCCTACGTCCGCAATGTATTTCTCATAACAATGCCTTCAACCGACGGTTGCTTCGGTTTATGAGATTTGGTATATTTGAATTGAGCCGGGGAGGCAACCCCCACCAAAGCGAGACAAACCTCAACCAAAAGACCCCTGAAACAAACCTTCCCGGCTTCTCGCATTTCTCCTAACTACATACCGAGCTTACCGATTGCTTCCGGGCAGATGGTGTGTGCCGAGTGTGTCAAGTACTGTCGGGCGTAATCCAGCCCCTGTGGCAGGTCCCAGGGCAGGATTTCTCTAGGTATCGACCCCGTTGGAGAATTTGCCACGGAAAGTTCATCACTCCGGGTAGGGTCCCTATGGATTCTGGTAGGCCTTTGTGTTAGTGTGGCTTTGAGTTCATTGGACTTACGCGCATGAAGCGACTCGCCATTCTCGGCTCGACAGGGTCGATCGGCCGTAACACGTTACAGGTCGTCCGCGAAATGGGTGACCGAGTTTCTGTAACATCTCTGGCTGCGGGATCGAACGTGGAGGAATTGCTGCGTCAGGCGCTCGAGTTCCGTCCCGAGTTGATTTCGCTCGCTGATGAAAAAGCTCGTGACGACTTCTTGAAAAGGCTGCATGAGGACGGCGGAGCCGCTGGCTACCGTCCCGAGGTGCTGTCGGGGCCGCAGGGAAATGTTGCAGTTGCGACGGGCACCAGCGCCGACGTTGTTGTCTCGGCAGCGGTGGGCGTCGCCGGGCTGGAGGCCACCTTTGAGGCCGTCGCGCGTGGGACCCGCGTCGCCCTGGCCAACAAGGAGGTTCTAGTCGCGGCCGGGGAACTCGTGATGAGCGAGTCTCGGCGCTCGGGAGCTGAATTGCTGCCGGTCGACAGCGAGCACAACGGCGTTCACCAATGCCTGCGCGCCGGACCTCGCGAGGAGGTGGAAAAGCTGATCCTGACGGCTTCGGGCGGACCGTTTCGAACGACGGCCCAGGCTGAGCTAGCCCAAGTGACACCGGAACAGGCGCTGAACCACCCGACGTGGAAGATGGGCCGCCGAATCACAATGGATTCGGCGACGCTGATGAATAAGGGGTTCGAGGTCATTGAGGCCTGCCGGCTGTTCGACTTCGCACCCCACCAAGTGGAGGTCGTGGTCCATCCACAGTCGGTCGTCCACGCCCTCGTGGAATTCCGGGATGGTTCCGTCTTAGCTCAGATGTCGCCGCCTGATATGAAACTGCCGATCCGCTACGCGCTCTCTTATCCGGTACGAGAGCCTGGCCCGCCCGACCGCAGACTACGCTGGGATTGTATGAGACAATTAGACTTTGAGCCGCCTGATCTCGAACGGTTTCCGCTACTGGGCCTTGCCTATCAGGCTTTGGAAGCTGGAGGTGCCGCAGGTTGCGTACTGAACGCGGCTGACGAGGTCGCCGTTGGAGCTTTCCTGGACTCCAGAATCCCGTTCACTGGGATCGCCGCGGTGGTGGAGGAGACGTTGAGCCGAATACCGGCTCAGACCCCCGATTCGATTCGCGACGTCCTGGAAATCGACCGGCAGGCACGAGTGGTGGCAGAGCAAATCACAAGCGATTCTGAGGTGACCGTCAGCTCCTGATCGTCTTTCTTCTTCCGATGGGTTTCCTAGACTACGTCATTGCTTTCGTTTTCGTGCTCGGGGTGATGGTTTTAGTCCACGAGCTGGGCCACTTCCTGGCAGCTCGCTACTTCGGGGTGCGCGTCGAGGCGTTCGCCTTCGGCTTCGGCCCGAGGCTCTTCGGTTACAAGCGCGGTGACACTGACTACAAAGTGTGTCTGGTTCCTGTAGGCGGCTACGTGAAGATGGCCGGCGAAACCACCAAGGAGCCGACCGGCGACCCGGAGGAGTTTCTCTCTAAGCCCCGATGGCAGAGAGTCATCATCGCGCTGATGGGGCCAATCTTCAATGTTGTTCTGGCGCTACTGCTGCTCACGGGCCTTTTCATGGTCCGCTACGAGCGGCTGGCTTTCCAGTTAGATCCCGCCCTGATCGGTTACGTCAACGAGGGTTCGTCAGCCGAGCAAGCCGGTATCCGCGAGGGTGACACGATCGTGGCCATCGACGGCGAGGAAACACCGACCTGGGAAGCGGTGCGGCTTATAGAAATCACAGCAACTCTTACAACCCTCAACGTTACCGTCGAACGGGATGGGGCGGAACTTACGCTTCCTGTCGCAATAGTCGCGGACGAAGCCACGGGTGTTGGTAGCGCCGGTTGGAGCGAAATCGTGCAGGTGCAAGTGGTCGAGGCGCCGGAAGGAAAACCAGCGGAGCAGGCCGGTATGCGCACAGGCGACATTCTCGTCACTGTCAATGGAGAAAAGATCAATTCTCGGGCGAAGGTTCCTGACTTGATCCAGCGCATTGGCGGCCAACCGATTACCTTTGAGCTTTTGAGGGAGGAGCAGATCGTGTCGCTCGAGGTAACACCCGCATATGACGAATCGGACGCCGCCGACCCTGCGTGGCGGATTGGGGTCGCCCTCAGCGCCAAGTACGACCGCATCAGTACCCGCCTTGGATTCGTCGATGCGTGGCGCGAATCGGTTGACCACAATACCAAGAACGCTACGCTCATCTTTCGCTTTCTGGCGGGACTCATCGAACAGCGTATGTCCCCGAAATCGCTCGAAGGGCCGATTGGCATCGCGCGGCTTTCCGGGCAGGCCGCCCGCGCCGGTTGGCCGCAACTAGTCATGCTCATGGCGGCCATCAGCCTAAATCTGGGTATCTTCAACCTGCTCCCGATTCCGATTCTCGATGGCGGGGTCATCACCCTGCTGCTGATGGAGTCGGTGATACGCAGGGACATCAGCTTTGCTGTCAAGGAACGCATCGTACAAGTCGGATTGGTATTCATTCTTTTGCTCTTTGCTTTTGTAATCTACAACGACATCGTCAAGAGTCTCTCCTCCGGTTAGGTGCCACATTTGCCTAGGGAGTTTTTCTCCCGTTTGAGTCGGCATCCACCCGCGAAAACTGGGCCCGCTACGAGACCGCATCACGGGCGTAAGATTATCCGTGTCTGGACGAGCACTCTCGAACTCGCGCTCGACTGGTACAAGATTTCGTTACGTGGCAAAATAGAGGGCACAAACGCTTTGCTGCGGTGCAACCGCTAAAGAGGAGCCAAGGAACAGATGAGAATGAGGTTCGTCGTAAAAAGAATGCTTCCAGTGATTCTTGCCGTCATCGTGCTGGCCCAGGTCCGTCTGGCTGCCCAGGCAACCGATCCTGCCAGGATAGGCGCTATCGATTTTCAGCGAGCACTGGCAGAGACCGCCGAGATGCGCAAGAACAACCAGGAGATAGAGGCCAAATACCGACCTCGCCAGGAACAGGTCGCGAAACTCTCTCAAGAGATCCAAGAGCTGGAACAAAAGCTTCAAAAAGCCGAATTTAGTGAAACGGCCGCCCTACAAGATCAACTGGCGCGTAAGCGGCGCGATGCCCAGCGGAAACAGGAAGACACGGAAACAGACTTCCGATTCGAAATGGCCGACGTCTTCCAAGCCGGCACAAGTCGCATGCGTTTTGTCGTGGCCAAGCTGGCCGATGAGAAGGGCCTTGATCTCGTGATCGACGTCCAGCTCTTGACGGATCCCTTCAGCAGGCAGCTGAATCCTGAACAGGCCAAGCCACTCTATCTAAAGCCGGCCCTTGATATGACGG
This sequence comes from Bryobacterales bacterium, assembly GCA_965248205.1. Lineage (GTDB taxonomy): Bacteria > Acidobacteriota > Terriglobia > Bryobacterales > UBA6623. The sequence goes on along the minus strand of CBDFIS010000006.1, from coordinate 1,027,127 downwards.
CGGAGGCAACCAGTAGGTACGATCAGGAGTTTCCTCTTTCGGAAACTCCGGGACAGTAGCACCGGCTTTCATCTACACCAACGATGTCGTATCTGGATGAGTACGGCGTCGCCGACGCGCGCCGCGAGAAGATGCTCAAAGCGCTGGCGGTGTCGCTGGTCGTCTGCGTCGTCGGCGGTGGGTCCCTTTTTTTCTGGTTCAAGAATTACTTCGCAGAACGCCAGGTCCGTGAATTCTTGTCTCGTTTGCAGTCGCAGGATTACGCCGCGGCGTACGAGCTATGGGGCTGTTCGGTCGAGACCCCTTGTCGGCACTATTCCTACGATGATTTTCTCGAAGACTGGGGTCCGGATAGCCCGATCGGAAAAGTCGAACGTTTTCGGTTGGGTCGATCAACCGAGCTGGACAACGGCGTAATCGTTGAGATCGAGGTCAACGGCCGGCTCGAGCCGGAGTTGTGGGTGGAAAAGGAGAATAGGACCGTTGGCTTCTCTCCCTACCGGTTCCGCAGGTTGCTATCTGTCTCTTCTCCCGCGAGGCCGTCCCCTTATTCTGGCCGGTAGCCGGCCAGTCTTTTCTCAAGCCACCCGAAGACGTTCTGTTGCAGGGTCGCGTCGTCGCCGAAACCCTCGACCCAGTGTACGTCTGGCTCACGGCGAAACCACGTCAGCTGGCGTTTAGCGAAACGCCTGGTGAGCTGGGCCGTCATGTCGATGGCCTGATCCAGAGACAGCTTTCCGTCCACGTAATCGAGAGCTTGCCTATATCCCAGCGAACCGAAGGCACGAGCGCGCCGCGAGACGCCCTCGCTGAGCAGCCTTTGCACTTCGTCCACTAGTGGAGTGTCCCAGGTAGCACTTTCTGATGGCCCTAGTGACGTGGCGCGCGCTTTCAGCGTGTCGTGCCGGACTTTCGAGCCCGACATTTCCGAATCAACCGTGAACTCGCCTCCGGAACAGTGCACGAGTCCCCCGCCAAACATGTTCTCCGCACGCTGTCGAATTCGTTCGTAAAGCGCGTCTCGCGGAGGCGCGAGCCCTAGACGAATCACTTCGTATCCCGCCAGCCCTTCACGACCTTTCTTCCATAGAGAGGACATCGATGTTTGCGCTCGCAGGCAGACCTCGATCGCGCGGATCAACTTGGGAGTGTCGTTCGGATGAATCCGCTCTGCCGAGGTGGCGTCCAGTCGCCGCAGCACACGGTGCAGGTAGCCTGCCGACTTTTGCTCAGCCCGCCATTCTAGGCGCCGCCGGAGAGCCTCGTCACGTTGCGGTCCCTCGAACAGACCCTGCAGCAGAGCGCGCAAATAGAAACCAGTGCCTCCGGCAAGAACGGGCAATCGCCCGCTCGCCCGAATTTGGGAAAGCGCCTCACGCGCCCGTCGGGCGTAGTCCCCCGCGGTGAATACCTCCTCGGGTTCGACAATATCGATTAGGTGATGCGGGATTCCTCGTCGCTCGGTCAGGCTCAGCTTCGCCGACCCAACGTTGAAGCGGCGATACACCTGCACGGAGTCGTAGTTGAGGACCTCCCCGTCGTAGCGCTCGGCTACGGCAAGCGCCAACTCGCTCTTCCCGGACGCAGTTGGGCCGAGTATGACCACAAGTGGATAGGGATTGCGATCAGCCGGATAAGAAGGGGCGTTCTTGCCGCCTATTGAGGCTCGCAAAATACAGTGACATTGGAACACGGACACAGCATGCTGTGCCCCTACGGCTTGAACACGATCCATGTCACCATAATTTGCGAGACTCAGTAGCTGCTGGGGCATATGGCGTGGGTCAGAGCAACGGGTGCACCAACTGTCGACAAGAGTGTCGCCGCGGCAGACGTAGTCGTCTGCGCTACAACATCAGAAACAGAAACCCGCGTTCGAGCTCCGAGCGGGCGGCAACAACTGCCTTCGTGGCGCAGGTCCCCAGATGTCATGAGATTGAACATCCCCAGACCTGCCGTGTCGGTACTCTTACCGACACCGGTCTTCGAGCTGTCCGGGCACAAGGAACCACGTCCCCACCTACCGGCCCTCCCTGACCGCCTGTCGCGCTTCGGACTCTGCTTCCCGCTGGCGGCTTTTCTCCCGCTTATCGTAGAGCTTCTTGGCCTTGGCCAGGGCCAGTTGGCACTTGATTTTTCCGCGTAACAGGTAGACTTTTGTTGGGATCAGGGTCAACCCTTTCTCGTGGGTCTTGCCGATCAGCCGGCTGATCTCCCGCCGGTTCAGCAATAACTTTCGGGGCCGCAGCGGATCGTGATTCTGTAGGTTGCCGTGCGAATAAGGGCTGATATGAGCGTTGAGTAGCCACATCTCGTTGTTCCGGATCGTGGCGTAGGCATCCCGTAACTGCATCTTTCCCGCGCGAATGGACTTGACCTCGGTGCCCGTCAGAACCATTCCGGCTTCCATGTCCTCGAGCAGGAAATAGTCGTGTCTGGCTCGACGGTTGTCGCTAAGAGTCCTAGTGCCTTGATCGCTGCTGCTCATTTCCTTCCACGCTTGGCTCTCCGCCTACGTCACCCTTACGAGGGATCACTATGGGGAACGTACGCGTGGGTGCCAGACGAGCGGATTTCGACCCGACTTCGGGCGTTGGTCGCCGGCTGGGTTTCCTAGCTACTAGATTGGCAGGTTTGGCGGCCTCGGTCTACAGAGCGCGCCGCCTGGCGAGGGCTGTCGCGTCGGGGCTGGTGCTGGCGCTAGCGCTGACCGCCATAGCGGAAGCGGGCGGCCGCAAAGCGAAGAAGTTCTACAACCAGGGACGTGGAGCGGAGCTGGCGAGAGACTACGACACGGCTCTGGAGCTCTATGAGCAGGCCGTTGTGGAAAACCCGGTGGACCAGCGATACGAGCTGGCCGCACGGCGCATGCGCTTCGTAGCCGGGCAGGCTCACGTGGACCGCGGCCACAGACTGCGCCGACAAGGGCAACTCGAAGAGGCGCTAACCGAATTCCAGCGGGCCTTGGAGATTGATCCGGCCTCGAGCGTCGCAGCTCAGGAGGGTAAGCGGACGGTAGAGATGATCGAACGTCGTGAGAAGCTCAAGGACGACCCGAAGGCCGACCAAGAGACGATCGGCGTCGGCCCTCTCGAAAGAGAACGGCGAGCGCGGCAGGCCAAAGTCGCGCGTCTGAAGGGCTTGCCCGAGCTAAAGCCCATCTCCACTCAGCTCATCAACCTGACAATCCCGAAACAAGAGAGCAAGGTTGTTTTTGAGACGATCTGCAAACTAGCCGGCATCAACGTGCTTTTCGATCCCGAGTACGACGAGGAGGAGATCAGCATCGAGATCCAGAACGCCACTCTCCAGGATGCTCTTGACTACGTCAGCCTTCAGTCCAAGTCGTTTTGGAAGCCCATCTCGCCGAACGCGGTCTTCGTAACCAACGACAACACGAACAAACGGAGGGACTACCAAGAGGAAGTTGTCAGGACCTTTTATCTGGCGAACGCGGCCACTCCACAGGAAATCCAAGAAGTAGCGACCGCCATACGAGGGCTGACGGACATTCGACGTCTGTTTCCAGTGAATTCGATGAACGCGCTGATCGTTCGAGGGCCGGCGGATAAGATTGCGCTTGCCGAGAAGGTGATCAACGACATTGATAAGGCGCGTCCTGAGGTGATCATCGATATACTGGTGCTCGAGACAAGCAAGACACGCAACCGCGAACTGGGGGTTACCCCGGTATCGGGTGGCGCAAATGGGCTGAGCATCCCGATTACCTTTACGGGCGAAGGTGTGGGAGCGGGAGAAGGCGGCGGTGTTCCGCTTTCGGATCTGGGGAACCTCAGTACGCGCGATTGGTCGACCACACTGCCCGGGGCGCAGCTCACCGCCCTGATGACTCGGTCGGACACCCGTTTGCTCCAATCGCCGCGACTTCGCGCTGCCGACAACTTCCAAGCCAGTCTGCGAATCGGCGACCGTATTCCTATCGCCACAGGTAGTTTTCAGCCCGGCATCGGCGGTGTGGGCATCAACCCCTTGGTCAACACGCAGTTCACCTATACCGACGTCGGAGTCAATGTGGACTTGACCCCTAAGATCCACAACGACTCCGAGGTGTCGATGCACATCGAGATCGAGATTTCGAATGTGCGCGACTTTGTTGATATAGGGGGTATCTCCCAGCCTGTGATTGGCCAGCGGAAAGTGACGCATGACGTTCGCATCCGGGAGGGGCAGGCAAGCATCATAGGTGGGCTGATGCAGTCGCAGACGTTCATTACGAAATCGGGTGTTCCGTTTCTCGGCGCGATACCGTTGATAGGACACTTTTTTAGCAGCAAAGATGTTCAGCAGTCGGAGAACGAGATCTTAGTCGTTCTAGTGCCGCGAATTGTTCGGTTGCCGGAGATCAGCGAGGTGAACCTGAAGGGTGTCGCGTCGGGCGTGGAGCAGGTCTACCGGGTTCGATACGAGAGCGAATCCAACAACGTCCCCGCGCTGCCGGAAGTGGGAGCACATGCTCCTAGCCAGGCGGAAATCGAGGCAACCGAATTTGCCGAAGCTGCACCAGTGGCTCCAAGCCCGTTGCCGACGCCGAGTGCGCCTAGTGTCCCATCGGCGCCGGTGTCGACCGAACCCGAAGAGCCGGCAGAGGTTGAAGTGGCCGAGGCAGAGCCCGCTGCAAGCCCGGCGGTGCCACAAGATCTCTCGGCTCCCCCAAGCTTCAGTTTCGCTCCCGCTGAGCCGGTTGTCGTGGTGGGCGAGCAGATCGAGGTCGGCGTATCGATTGCCAACGTAAAACAGCTTTTTGGCATTCCCATGCGGTTCGGATACAATCCGAAGCTGCTTCGTCTAGTCGACATCCGGAGAGGAACGTTTTTGCAAGGAGACGGTCAAGACCTGATTTTCTCCAAGAATATTCGTCACAAAGTCGGCCTGGCAGCGGTCAATATCTCGCGCTTTCCCGGGACCGGCGGCGTCGACGGAGCTGGATTGCTGGTGAAGCTGGTTTTTGAGGGCGTAGCCTCGGGCCGGTCCGACGTGAAGGTGACTCCCTCGGGCGCTCGAGATGCTGAATCGAAACCCCTGAAAATCGCTGTGGGCCAGGTCAGCGTGCGCGTTCGTTGATAGAGTGCAGTTAGGGTGTAGTTTTAACTTGGATGGAAACTCGATCGACCCGAGTTGATCACTTTGTCGGACGACAGACCGACAAGCTGCACCCCGATCCCTTGGAGGCTTCTCGCGGCGGTAAGACCATGGGACGGCGAATAAAACAGTCAGGACTAACCCTGGTAGAGCTGATCGTCGCATTCACCATCCTGTTGATTCTTTCAACCATGGCTCTGCCACTTGCCCGTGTCAAAGTACAGCGAGAAAAGGAACGACGCCTGCGGGACTCCCTTTCTGAAATGCGCAAGGCGATCGACCGTCACAAGGATATGGCCGATCAAGGCAAGCTCGGTCAGCTCGACGAGGACACCTTTGGATATCCCCTGAGCCTTGACAGCATGGTCGAAGGCGTCACCGTGCAGGCCATGGGAGTTGGCGGCAATCCATTTGGGCAGGGAGGGATGCAGGGCCGTGGCGGGCAAAGGGGCGGATTCGGCGGCGGTCAAGGTCGTTCGGGCAGCATGTTCGGCGGACAGCAAGGTGGCTCGTTTGGCGGGCGGCAAGGTAGCTCGTTCGGTGGGCAGCAAAGTGGCTCGTTCGGTGGTCGTTCAGGTGGCGGCTTCGGCTCGCAATCGCGTGGGGGATTCGGCAGTTCCACGGGGGGAGGATTCGGTTCACAGTCGGGTGGCGGGCTGGGAAGTTCCCGTCGGGGATCAGACGGGCTCGGGTCTTCGGAGGGGGAGGAACAAAAGATCCGCTTCCTGCGCAAGATTCCGCTTGACCCCATCACGAACTCGACGGATTGGGGCGTGCGCTCGGTCCAAGATGAACCCGAGTCGATGAGTTGGGGAGGGCAGAACGTCTTCGATGTCTATACGACAAGCATGGATATGGCATTGGATGGGACACGCTACAGCGAGTGGTGAAATAGGCCGGAAACAACGAGGCTTCACGCTCGTTGAATTGATGGTGGTGATGGCCATCCTGTTGACCATCATCTCGATCGCCGTGCCGATGTATCACAGCGCGATGGTCCGCGCGAAAGAGAGCGTCCTGCAGAGCAACTTGTTCACTATGCGTTCTGTGATCGATCAATACACCTACGACAAAGAGTCACCGCCTCAGGGTCTCGAAGATCTGGTCGCGGAGGGATACCTGCGACAGGTTCCGGTGGACCCTTTTACCGAGTCGTCGGATACGTGGGAGATTATCTCCGACACCGGACCGAGTGGAGAGTCAGGTGTCTTCGACGTAAGAAGCGGCTCGGACCGCGTGGGCCTCAACGGCACGGCCTACGCGGAGTGGTAACCTGGTTTCTTCTCCTCTAATTGACGATAATTCTTCCGATGGCTACCGCGGAAGCCATGGCCGACCCCAACCCCTTTATCGATTCCCTGCGCTTTGAGCGCCGCATCCCCGAATGCACGATCGTCATTTTCGGGGCCAACGGAGATTTGGCGAAACGCAAGCTGCTTCCGGCGCTATATAGCCTCGCCCATGATCGCCGTTTATCCGCTGGGTTCGCCGTCGCCGGGAATTCCCGCACGGCGATGAGTGATGAGGACTTTCGTTCGCGCATGAAGCAGTCGGTGAAGGAGTTTGGCGACCAAGATCAATACGACGAGGAAGTTTGGCAGAGCTTCGAGCGGGGACTGTATTACGTTCCCGGAGACGTCAAGGACCCTGCCTACTACAACTCGCTGAGGGAGCGCCTTGAGGCAATCTCCAGTCAGCGGCACACCGGTGACAACGTCGTCTTCTACCTCTCGACGCAGCCTAGCCTCTACGGGCCCATTGTTGAGCAGTTGGGAGCGGCGGGCTTGGCACGGTCGGAAAACGGTGGCTGGCGCCGCGTGGTCGTCGAAAAACCGTTCGGACACGATCTAAAGAGCGCCCGCGAGTTGAGCCGTCAAATCCAGGGTGTTTTTGACGAGAGCGAGATCTACCGCATCGACCACTACCTCGGCAAAGAGACGGTGCAGAATATACTCGCATTCCGGTTTGCCAACGGTATTTTTGAACCGCTGTGGAATCGCCGATACGTCCGTCAAGTCCAGATCACGGCGGCTGAATCGATCGGCGTGGAGGATCGGGGCGGATACTACGAGGAATCAGGCGCGCTCAGAGATATGGTGCAGAATCACCTGCTTCAGGTCTTGGCGACCATGGCTATGGAACCGCCGGCGCGCTTCGAGGCAGAAGCCGTTCGCAACGAAAAAGGCAAGGTTCTCGAGTCGATTCGGCCCATGTCCTCGGATGACGTGAGCCGCTATGCGGTCGCCGGCCAGTACGGTCCGGGCCGGGTAGGAGGAAGTGATCTCGCCGGCTACCGCGGAGAGCGAGGCGTGGACGCCGAGTCTCAGACTGATACGTATGCCGCCGTAACGTTCCTCGTGGACAACTGGCGTTGGGCGGGCGTCCCCTTCTACGTGCGGTCCGGGAAACGGCTCGCCAAGCGGGTGACCGAAATCTCGATAGAGTTTGCGTCGGCGCCCCACGTTTTGTTCTCCGAGCAGAGCCCGGTCGAGACCCCGAACCTTCTTATTCTTCGCATCCAGCCGTCCGGCGGTATTTCGCTTCGTTTCGATGCCAAAAAGCCTGGTGAGGGAATGCACTTACGGGGCGTCTCGATGGACTTCCACTACGGGAGCAGCTTTGGAGTGCGTGAGCCCTCTGCTTACGAGACCCTGCTTCTGGATGCTATCGCCGGCGACGGAACATTGTACTCACGCCAGGATATGGTCGAGGCTTCGTGGGCCGCCGTGGATCCCATCGTGGAAGTCTGGAAGAACCAAAAGCATGAATTCCCCAACTACGCGGCGGGAAGCTGGGGACCAAGCTTGTCCGACCAAATGCTCACCGAGGACCGTCACAATTGGCGGACCCCCTGAACCCATCCAGATTCTTTTAGGCCACCGATGGCGATCGATCCCGGAACTCTCATTCGTCAAATCGATGAGCTTTGGGCTTCGTTGGCCGACCATTCACAAGGTGAAGAGCAGGCCCTGATGCGGGCCTGTTCTCTCACTTTGCTGGTTTTGGTCAACGAAGAGGACGATGTGGTTGCCCTATCGGAGACGTTGGCCGAGCTCATGCAGAGTCATCCCAGCCGGGCCATTCTGATTCGTGTTGCGGCAGGCGGCGACGATCGCCTGGAGGCCGACGTGAAAGCCCAATGCTGGATGCCCATGGGTCGCCGACAACAGATCTGCAGCGAGCAAATTGAGATTCAGGTTTCTGAGCGCACCGCGTCCGACCTCCCGTCGGTATTGCTACCCCTGATCGTTTCGGATCTGCCCGTGGTGCTCTGGTGCCGCAGCGAACGGGTGGCTCGCCTTCCTGTGTTCAGGCAGCTGTCAGCTTTCGCTGCTCGGCTCATCGTAGATGTTAGGGAGTTCCGGGGCTCCCGCGACGCGCTGTCGTGGCTTTCCGATCTTAGCCGATCGGCGAGCGGTGTAACTGACCTAAGCTGGGCGCGCGTGACCCGTTGGAGGGAAACGGTAGCGCAGGCTTTCGAGAACCATGCCTGCCGGCAGCGCTTGCAGGAGCTTACGGCTGTGGAGCTTACCTACGGCGGGAACGCGAAAGCCGGGATGCCGGTGTCGGCGTATCTCATAGCGGGCTGGTTGATGAACTGTTTGGGTTGGACCCTCGACGGCGGCTCGTGGTCCGAGAATGACGGCGAGACGCTCGTCTTGCGTCACGGCGACAACGAGGTGCGGGTGGGGCTCCGACATGTGGAAAGTGCAGGGCAGGGAAGCCGACTTGCCGCAGTGGATCTTAAGTCTGACGCGGATCGCCCGTTTGAGATTCTCCTGAAGCGGGTGGATGACTACCTCGACTTGGAACTCTTGACCGAAGAAACTACAAGCGTCAGCAACCGAGTCTGGTTTCCCCCTAGCAAAGACGTTGCCCTACTCAACGAGGAGCTGAAAATCTTCGCTTCCGACACAGTTTTCCAAGCTGCTCTCGACACCGCCACTCGCATCTCCGAGCGCGTGGCATGAGGCCCCACCTTCACGTTTCGAAAAACAAGGAACGGGCCGCTTCGGCGGCGGCTGAATTCATTCTCGATCGGCTTGCCCAGGCGCTCGAGGACCGCGAGAAGGCAACCCTCGCAGTCTCGGGTGGGTCTACGCCGCGGCTCATGTTCGAGCAGCTTGCGGCCAGCCGGTTTGATTGGCATCGAGTTCACATCTTCTGGGTGGACGAACGCTGCGTCTCCCCGGATCATGCCGACAGTAACTATCGGATGGTGAGCGAGGCACTGCTGCATCCCGTCGGCGTAGCAGCCGATCAAATCCACCGGATCGAAGGTGAACTACAGCCCGAAGAGGCATCCAGTCGATATCGGGCGGCCATCAGCGAGTTTTTTCAACTCGAGGAAGGGAAGTTCCCCGTGTTCGATGTTGTTCATCTCGGCATGGGTGCTGACGGCCATACGGCGAGTCTGTTTCCGGGAAGTCCGCTCATCGACGACCAAAGCGGCATCGTGGCGGCGGCCTACGCTGCCTCCCGCAACAGCCATCGGGTGACGCTGTTACCCCGGTCGCTCTTGGCCGCCCGACACGTCTTCTTTCTTGTTGCCGGTGCTGATAAGCAGACAACACTCCGACGCGTTCTGGAAGGACCGATCAATCCCACCGATTTACCGGCTCAAAGATTTGCCCGCGAGCGCGAAGACATCGAATGGTTCGTCGACGAGGCAGCGGCCAGCGAAATGAAGTAGACGAGGCTGGGTTTCGGGCCGGGGCACCTGAGTCCCGTTGGGCCGGCAGAATACCACCAACACTGCCGTTGCCCGGCGGCTTACAGCCCGATTGATCCGATGCAACCCGGCGGGCAGCCTCGTCGGAGGGCGAAAACGGGCTGTCGGGGCGCTTCGATCTGGCCCGCTGCTTGTCTTCCGGTGGTGAAATTAGTTGTGTTAGGAGGGGTGAAGGTGTACCATCACTGCTGTCCGGTTAAAAGTCGAATAGAATCAATTGGTTGGGGTCATAGGGGGATTCGTTTGGGGAGTCGGATGGCTGGAGTGCCTGTAAAAGGGGCATTTTTTCGAATTGCGTAACGCTGAGAATCTGTAGAATCTGGTAAAGACTCGCTTCCAGCCCGAGGCGTTTCCGGACGATGGCGATGAGCACGTAAATCGAGACAGCGATCCAGATCTGCGTCTTGACGGCGTTCTCGCTGGTGCCGTAAAACGAGTTGATTCGCAGATGTTGCTTGATCCACTTGAAGAACAACTCAATCTGCCAACGCGACTTGTAGATGTGGGCGATGGTCAGCGCCGGGAGCGCGAAGTTGTTGGTCAGAAACTTCAGCCGCTTGTTCGTCCGGGCGTCGAAGTAACTGACCCTCCGCAACGGGTCGGGATAGGCTTGGGCCGATTCGATGGCAGCCAGTATGACGGTCTGATCCGAGCGCAAGCCCGTGGATTTGTCGACGGGATGCGAGTAGCGCCGTTGGAGCAAGATGTTCTTCTTGGTTCGCACGACGAAGAACGACGAGCAGAGAGTGAACACGAAGAGGCGTTCGAAATCGACGTAGGCCCGATCCATGACGTAGAACGCGCCGGCCTCCGGGCCGATCTCGTCGAGGATGTTGATGTCGTGCACTTTGCCTCCAGTAATGCGGATGAACGTGGGAATATTGCCGTGCAGATCCAGCAGCGTGTGCATCTTCACGGCGGCTTTTTGCTTGCGGAATCTCGCCCACGGAAACAGCGACAGGCAGAGGTCGATTGTTGTCGAGTCGAGAGCGTACAGAGTCTGGTCCAAGTCCACACCGATCGGGTCGTGGGCATATAACGGCCGTGCCATGCCAATCAAGACCTGCGCGAAGTCCGCGTAGATCCGCCAGTCGCGCGACTCGTTCGCGTCGGCCAGTGTCGAGCGCGCTACCCTGCCGCGGAATCCCATGTGGTAGAGTTTGCCGTGCATCGAACGCAGGCACGTCTCGATGTCGCGGAGGCTTGCCCGATAGGTCAGCTGGGCGAATGCCATCGCAAGAAACTGATCCCAGCAGGAGAAACTTTTCAGATAGGAATCGCCGCGGTAGCGCGATACACATTTCTGAAACTCTTTGCTCGGTAGGTGCTCGATCAGTTGGGAGAAAACCGTACGGCCAAGGTTCATCCCTCATTGTGCCGCGTCCGGATGCTCCGTTCAGGCGACCATTTGCGGCCTCGGGATTTCAAATCGTTCCCGGGCAAAACAGGCCATAAGACATTGAACGGTCGAGACTTACCGTCCGATGGCGCGACTTTCCCCGGACAGCACTGGTGTACCATGTACGGTCCACAGATCGAAAATTCTGGGCTAGAGATACGACTCTAGCCGGGCCCCGCAAGGCGCTAAGAAGTGACCTGGTCTCGCACGAATCTTCTCCTTCTGCTCGTATCCGGGTTAGCCGCCATTCCTCGGATTTATCTGGGACTGACAGCGCATACATGGCTGGACTACGACGGCTACTGGCATCTGTTCATAGCTCGGCAGGATAACTGGGATGCCTTTCTTCGGGAGTATCATTTCAATGTCCACCCGCCACTGGTATTCCTTCTTCTGAAAACGGTTTCCTTTTTCAGCCACCACCTTCTGGTCTAGCGATCGGTCTCCATTTTAACCGGTGTAGCGTCTGTCTTTTTGGTGGGGACAATTACTCAGAAAGTTTGTTCTCATCCCCCCGTGGCGCCTATTGCCGCGCTGGCGTTTGGACTATCATGGACCCCCACCAAGATGTCTTTAGCCATGCAGGCATATATGCTCTGTATTTTTTTTTGGGTTCTTCCGGGTTTCTAGTGGGCGAGTGGGGCTCGGTGGTAGTCTCGCGGGATGCAAGACCGCGAGCTATACTGCCAGATTCTGGGCATCGAAAGTCCCTGGAAAGTCGTGCGAGTGGAGCTGCGCCGAGCCGACGGCGAAGTCCACGTCTTCCTCGAACACGACGAGCAAGTCCGCTGGCCGTGCCGCCAATGCAGCGCCGTGTGCGCACTCCACGATCATCAGCCCGAACGCCGCTGGTGTCACCTCGACACCTGTCAGTACCGCACGATCCTGCACGCCCGGCCGCCGCGCAGCGACTGCTCCGAGCACGGGCCGCGCGTCGTGCGACTGCCCTGGGCCGAGGCTTCCAGCCGCTTCACCGCGCTGTTTGAAGCTCTCGCGATCTCGTGGCTGAAGGAAGCCAGCCAGCAAGGCATCGCCGAGTTGCTGGCGCTGAGCTGGGACGAGATTCACGGCATCCTGGAACGCGGCGTGCAACGTGGGCTCGAACGTCGCGCGGCAGAGCCGATTCCCTACCTGGGCGTCGACGAGAAGAGCTTCCGCAAGCGCCATCGCTATCTCACCGTCGTCAACGATCTCAACTGCTCGCGCGTGTTGTTCGTCGCCGAGGGACGCCGCCAGGCCAGCCTGGACGGCTTTTGGAAGACGTTGAGCGCAGAGCAACTCGCCCGAGTCGAGGCCGTCGCTATGGACATGTGGGATCCTTATGTCGCCTCGACCCGGGAGCATCTCGACGAATCGGAGAAAAAGATCGTTTACGACAAATATCACATCGCGGCGCATCTGGCGAAGGCGGTGGACCAGGTGCGGCGGGCGGAGAACAAGCGTTTATTGGCTCTCGGCGACGAGCGTTTGACAGGCACGAAGTACGCTTGGCTGCGGCATCCAGCGAACTTTTCCGAGGACGCCTGGCGCGAGTTCCGCGCGCTGCGCGAAAGCGACTTGAAGACGGCGCGGGCGTGGGCGTTGAAGGAAACGGCGATGCGGCTGTTCGACTATCGTCGCGAATCGGCGGCGCGAGCTTTCTTCGAGCCACTGCTGTCCGGTTAAAAGTCGAATAGAATCAATTGGTTGGGGTCATAGGGGGATTCGTTTGGGGAGTCGGATGGCTGGAGTGCCTGTAAAAGGGGCATTTTTTCGAATTGCGTAACGCTGAGAATCTGTAGAATCTGGTAAAGACTCGCTTCCAGCCCGAGGCGTTTCCGGACGATGGCGATGAGCACGTAAATCGAGACAGCGATCCAGATCTGCGTCTTGACGGCGTTCTCGCTGGTGCCGTAAAACGAGTTGATTCGCAGATGTTGCTTGATCCACTTGAAGAACAACTCAATCTGCCAACGCGACTTGTAGATGTGGGCGATGGTCAGCGCCGGGAGCGCGAAGTTGTTGGTCAGAAACTTCAGCCGCTTGTTCGTCCGGGCGTCGAAGTAACTGACCCTCCGCAACGGGTCGGGATAGGCTTGGGCCGATTCGATGGCAGCCAGTATGACGGTCTGATCCGAGCGCAAGCCCGTGGATTTGTCGACGGGATGCGAGTAGCGCCGTTGGAGCAAGATGTTCTTCTTGGTTCGCACGACGAAGAACGACGAGCAGAGAGTGAACACGAAGAGGCGTTCGAAATCGACGTAGGCCCGATCCATGACGTAGAACGCGCCGGCCTCCGGGCCGATCTCGTCGAGGATGTTGATGTCGTGCACTTTGCCTCCAGTAATGCGGATGAACGTGGGAATATTGCCGTGCAGATCCAGCAGCGTGTGCATCTTCACGGCGGCTTTTTGCTTGCGGAATCTCGCCCACGGAAACAGCGACAGGCAGAGGTCGATTGTTGTCGAGTCGAGAGCGTACAGAGTCTGGTCCAAGTCCACACCGATCGGGTCGTGGGCATATAACGGCCGTGCCATGCCAATCAAGACCTGCGCGAAGTCCGCGTAGATCCGCCAGTCGCGCGACTCGTTCGCGTCGGCCAGTGTCGAGCGCGCTACCCTGCCGCGGAATCCCATGTGGTAGAGTTTGCCGTGCATCGAACGCAGGCACGTCTCGATGTCGCGGAGGCTTGCCCGATAGGTCAGCTGGGCGAATGCCATCGCAAGAAACTGATCCCAGCAGGAGAAACTTTTCAGATAGGAATCGCCGCGGTAGCGCGATACACATTTCTGAAACTCTTTGCTCGGTAGGTGCTCGATCAGTTGGGAGAAAACCGTACGGCCAAGGTTCATCCCTCATTGTGCCGCGTCCGGATGCTCCGTTCAGGCGACCATTTGCGGCCTCGGGATTTCAAATCGTTCCCGGGCAAAACAGGCCATAAGACATTGAACGGTCGAGACTTACCGTCCGATGGCGCGACTTTCCCCGGACAGCACTGTCTTCGAGCAATGGCGCGGCTGGGCGAGTCGCAGCCGGCTGACGCCGATGGTCACCGTAGCGCGGATGTTGACGGCTCGCCTCGAAAACATACTCACGTATCTGAAACACCGCATTACGAACGCGGTCAGCGAGGGGTTGAACTCAAGGATTCAATGGGTCAAGGCCACGGCGCGCGGTTTCCGCAATCAACAGAACTTCATCAACGCCATCTACTTCCACTGTGGGAAACTCGATCTGGCTCCTTCGCCCACTTAAAACCCGGAAGAGCCTTTTTTTATACTTTTAGCGCTCTATTACTACCTGGAGTCGTTCCCACTCGAGAGTGGCCCAAGACGTACTACTATAGGGCCCAAATCGCCTTTTCCGCATTCACCGTTTTGGCCGTCCTCTCTCATTACTGCGCCGCCTTCTTTTTCTTCGCCTGTCTTGTTGCGCCAGTCTTTACTGCCTTCATCTACTCGGAATATCGTAGGCGCCTTGTCAGGCAGCCCATACGAAACTAGTTTTCCTACGTGTTCATGTCCCTTCCGATCCTAACAGTGATGTTCTATTCCTATTTCTCTCATGCCGCGCGGCACGTCACAAGACAAGTGCATCTTGCGAGCTACTATTTTCAGCCCTCGGGAGAGGAATCCGTCGGCTCGTTCGTCCTGAGAAATCTTCGGAACACGTTCAATGTGTTTTCGCCGGTATCGTTGGAGAACGAGATCATTGTCCTGTCGCTGTCACTGGTGCTGCTAACCGCCGCTTTTGTCTGTGTGATCGGTTTCCGCCCGGAGAAAGGATATGTTCTCGCCACGGCGCCTCTTATTCTTCTGGTCACTATTGCCGGGTCGCTGATCGCCGCCTCAATTCTTGGCCTGTATCCGTTCGGCGGAGCAGGCAGGCACCAATTCGTCCTGTACCCGTTTATGGTTCTCAGCGGCGCCGTCGTTCTCGATCGGCTCCTCTCCTCGACGCGGCGGTCCGCGGTCGGGTTGGGATCCTCGCGATTGGGGTAGTGGGTGTTCTTGTGAATTCAACCGTTCAGCTTTGGTCCGTGGAGGGACCGGCCGTTGTTTTCGAGGGAAATGGAAGTTTATCGGCAAAACATTCCCGCGGACGTCGTATTTCTCGATAGGTTCAACTTCATTATTTTCTTTTCGCACCATCACGAGTGGGCTTGGAGCTTCGACGGAACGTTGGGGAGATCTGTTGTGGACCAATATTCGCTAACAGCTAATGGGGGGAAGCTAGTCGTATTTCGCGACAGAGGCAGATTCATCATCAATTTCCTTGAGCGAAGACCGTATTACTTTCTGCGGCGCTGCCTGCAATCGACCGGTTCGAGATCTATCGGCGTATTTCACCGTAACCGGCATGGGCGAGGGGAATCACGCTCCAAAAAGGAAGAGGAGGAGTTCAAGTCAAAAGGGATAGCGGCAGCCGCCGCGGAGAAGCTGAGCACTCAGAAATTAGTTCTCGATGGCTATAACGTTTACGCCGCGTTCGGTCTCGATGGGGGCGCCGGCGAGAATCTCCGTGCGCGCTAGATACCGGTTACCGAGCGTATCGCGGTAAGGTGCTGGAGCGGGTCAACTTCGCAGTGAATTCCGATCAGTTTATCTTCGACCAGGAAATCGTTGCGCAAATGGTGCAGCTCGAGCAGCGGTTTGTTGAGGTGTCGGTCCCCACTCGGTACTTTCCTGAAGCATCTTCGGCGTCATTTGGACAAAGCTGTCTCTACGGCTTGTCGGTCTTGCGAGTTCTTCTTCAGTTTGTTCTTCATCGGACTGGTATTTGCCCTCAGCGGCGCTTTGACAGTCTAACGATGCGCGATCAACCGGAACCGGACAACTCGCCATCGAACCAACAGGGAGATCCGCGCAGCGGTTGATCCGTCTCGCTCAAGTGGCGAAGAAAATTGAGCGAACCCCGGGCGTTGCTCAGCGGCTTGCCTTGAAGTTGGCGGATGAGGTCCCGCCGAGGCTCCGCGAGGCCATCTCTGCCCTGACGGATGAGCGTCGCCATCGAGTATCGCCCACTCCGAACCATTGCTGATCCGCTTTGCGCGGGACGCGCGTATCCTCGATAATCACCTTTTCGAGTGTCCAAGAACTCAGCACAAACCGCGGCAGGCGGGATCTTTCTTTTCTGTTTGAACGCCTACGTGTGTCGTGAACTTTTCGTCACGGAATTCACCCAACACATGGGTTCGATCGAGGGCGCTTACATTGCGCTGGCTCGCTACGTCATGGAGCATCCGTGGGGACTGACGTGGTTTCCGTGGTGGTATGGCGGTGTACCCTACCAAAACACGTACCCGCCGCTTTTGCACGTGTTGGTCGCCGCGGTTGCGTCGGCCGCTCAGATCTCGGTCCCTCTTTCGTACCACGCAGTAACTGCTTCTACGTATTGCCTCGGCCCGGTGAGTCTGTTTTGGATGGGCAGCCGTCTGAGCGGACGGCTGCTGCCGAGCCTGTTGGCGGCCGTTTTGTATTCCGTCTTTTCGCCGTCCGCCGTTCTGACGCCGTCGGTGGCGGCGGATATGGGTACTGTTCTGGGACCCTGGCGGCTTCAGGCCCTGGTGCACTACGGAGAGGGGCCTCATATTACGTCGATGTTTCTGCTCCCTGTCGCCGTTGTCGCGCTTGACTTTGCGCTTCGTAAGGTCAGGCCAATCTCCACTCTTGTTGCTGCTGTGGCCACGATGAGCGTTGTACTTACGAACTGGATAGGGAGCGTCGCTCTGGCCATGGCTGTAGCCGCCTACCTGCTGGCAAAGGGCGAGGCCGGGTCGATTCGCAAGTGGGCGCACGCAGCGGGGATTGGAGGGCTGTCGTACGCGCTGGCCGCAACGTGGATTCCGCCTTCGACGCTTTTTACCGTTCAACGCAATGCCCAAATCGTCGTGGGGAGCTACGAAATGGGGGCGGCTCAGTGGCTTTATCTGTTGCTGGTGCTGCTTGTGGTATTCGCCGTGCGGTATTCGCTGAGGCGCGCCCTGGGGAGCGAGTTTGCCCAGTTCTGGGCGTGCTTCTTCGTACTTTGCGGTTCGTTGCCGTTGGCGGCCGAATGGCTTGACATCTATATTCTGCCTCAACCCGAGCGTTACCACCTCGAGATGGAGATGGCGGCGTGTTTCTTGGCGGCTATCGTGCTGGTGAAGCTGTTCGAAGCCTGGCGTGTCCACGGAAAGCTCATCGCCACGGTGGTGGTGCTGCTGGTTGGCGCCTACCAAGTGCAGCAGTATCGAAGCTACGCTTCCACCCTTGTCCGCCAAATCGATGTCACCGCGACAGTGGAGTATCAGGTCGCAACATGGTTGGACGAGAATCTTGCCGGCCAGCGGGTTTTCCTCCCGGGATCGATACGATTCTGGCTGAACGCGTTCGCCGACAATCCGCAATTTGGGGGCGGCTATGACCACGCAACGACCAACCCTCGGCTCGCCAGTACGAGCTACGGAATCACTACCACTAGGGGGAACGGTGAGGACACTGCGCTGTGGCTGAAGGCCTACGGGGTGCGAGCCATCGCTGTTGGCGGACCGCAAAGCCGGGAGGTCTATAAGGATTTTCACGACCCTACGAAGTTCGCCGGATTGCTTCCGGAGCTCTGGCGCGACGGCGACGATGTCATCTACGGCGTGCCCAGCCGCACGGAGTCGTTGGTGCACGTCATCCGTTACGAAGATCTTATGGAACGAGCACCGACAGGGTTTTCCGACGTAGCGCCGCTTGTTCCTTTCGTGGCGGCCCTTGAAAATCCCGACTTGCCGCTCGCGAAATGTGACTGGCCAAGCCCTCATGAGGCGCGGATCGTTGCCGATCTGCACCGGGAGCACCTCATCGCGACTCAGGTGAGCTACCACCCGGGCTGGCGAGCCTGGGTCAACGGGGAGCCGCGGCGAATCTTTCGTGACGAGTTGGGCCTGATGACCGTCGAAACCAAGTGCGAAGGGCGGTGCGTTGTCGAGTTGCATTACGACGGCGGCGCGGAGATGTGGCTTGCCAGATTCCTCAGTGCGGCAGCAGTGTTGGGCATCTTGGTTTGGCTAGGCGCGGACTGGCGCTCACGAAGATTTCGGAAGGTGTCCCAACCGTAAATGAAGGTTAAGGGCGGCGGTCCTTGCCCGATTCTAAGAAGCGACACGCGGACCCTGGAAAGGTACCAGGCGCTACGAACTGCCGCTCAACGATTTGTAGAGGAGCACCAGGTCACGTTACGAACTTGTCGGCCGGATCCCGTTACGACGGCTGGAACCGCTTGGTGAAATCGAGCGGCAAGTTGAACTGACTGTCCGCATCGGTTTCGTATCGATCCAGCGAGGGAGTGTATGTACGAAATTGGATCTGGTTCTCTTTGGGGATGAATGTGATGAGCCGTAACCAGCCGTTGCCGCCGTTCTCCCTGGCTTGGTAGTCAGCTAGAATCTCGAAAACGGGCTGGCCGGCATTATTGGTCGAGACTTGATGCCATTCGCCGCCGGCCTCCCCCCAGTGACCGCAGAGCACCATGAAAATCTGTGGATTTTTCTTGATCAGCTTGTTCCAGACGGCCTCTCCGGAGTTGCCGACATCCTTGCGGTAATATTCCTCTTGCGTGCGGCTCTTGGTGACGTCGCTCATGTAGATATGGGTCGAGACGATCGCACGTGTTCCCGGGTGGCGCTCGAGGACGCCTTCGACCCACGCAATAGCCTCGTCGGGGATGTCGGCTTCGAGATGAAAGATCAGGAACCGGCCCCCACCGCCGCTAAACAACTGGTAAGAGTTCAATTCGTTTTCAGAACTTCCCCCGTACCAAGCCCTGCCGGCGAAGCGTTGCGGGCCAAAGGTCTTTCGAAACGCAGTCGCCGGACCGGGTGGCTCCACGAGATCGTAATCATGGTTTCCAATGGCAACGCCCCACGGCACAACTCCTTTAAGCCGGGAAAAGGCCTCGTCGGCAACCTTCCACTCGTTGGGTGCCGCGTCGCCGTTCTGCACAATGTCCCCCACCTGGGTCACGAAGACGATATTCTCCTTTTCGGCGTTCTGCCGAACCCACTCCGTTTGATCGTGAAAATATTCGGGGTATGTCTCGGCGTAAAACTGAGTATCCGGAAGCATGACGATTGTAAACGGTGCTTGGTCAGCGCCCGGGCCACACCCAAATCCCACCAGGACGGCGACCACAAGGGGGACCAGCCGGTGCCAGGGATCGTTCATAATCAGCCTATTCTGCCAGAGTCGGTGCTAGGATGCACGTGGCACTAGCTCCACTGAAACGTTCCCGCGCGTTCGAAATGAACATTTCTGGGCGCGCAATTCATTGCGCCCGCAGTCAGCCGCCTCGCGTAGCCCGAGCAGGGGTTGGGCCGTCGTCAACTCAGGCAGAAGAATTGGGATGGCGGGGCGCACCAAGACCGTACTCCGATGCGCGGAAGATGGTTGCCGACGCCGGGGCGACCTGTGAAGGGCGCCCCGAGCGCGGCTCCGATGAAGTGCGGCTCCTTGGTAACGCGCGGAGCCGCCAAAACGGTTTGGGATCGATCCCGTTGTTCTGTGTAACGCGGTCGGTTGATCGGCTCACCGACGGAAGCCCTGGGGAGGACTTAGGTCCCGGCCGGGGTGCGCCGGTCTGTCGCTCCCTGAAGGCCGGCGCTCTTACGGGGACAGAATAGCATGGCGGGGTGAGGGGCAGATGGTCAGGGAAGGGGATCTTGTTGATGGTGTGTGAGTTAGGAATTTCGAAATGCCGTGACTGGTCTTCGGGGGAGTTCGGGCGCGAGGGATCGGCCGTGGGCACGGCCGATTCTTTTGCCCCCCCGCAGGCGCTTGCTCGTACCTCAACCAGTCGCCGGTCGCGGAGCGTCGAAGGACCGACAAGAGTGTCGGTCCCTACTGGGAGACTAGGACCGCCAAGAGTGGCGGTCGCTACTGGGATCGACCGCTGGGAGCGGTCGAGCGCCGAAAGGAACCCGTGCGGCGAGCGACCAGCCGTACCGCTGCTAGCCTATGCGCACGGCACGCCGTGCCCCTACGGATCCACGAGCGAAGTCCCACCAGGGGGATCTCACGACCGAGTGCGCGCGGGAGACGAGACTTGGCCTGTCACTGGCGTTCCAGGCTCTGTTTCTTGGTCTCGCGCAGACTTCGACGACCCCGCGCCAACAGCCGGAAGTCCGACAAAACGGCCGCCGAGCCAGGCGCTGGGGGGAACTCAAATCCCCACGACGCGGACCGCGGAAAAGCACCGGGTCCGCGCTACACGGGCTTCGCCAATCTTGCCCTCGGCGCGAAGAACCAACCGTAACGCATTGATTGCAATTAGCTTGTGAGAAATTGGGTTTGTTTCGTATTTTTCTCACTCGTTGCGGGTGGTGCCATGTGAACGCGCATCCGAACATCATCGAGCCGCCTGGGGGCGGATAGGACAAACAGGATTGTTTGTCTCCACTGGGAGCAGTCGCTAGTGGTCCGGCCTGCGTTCGCGTATAACGAACGGCCGCAGGTCTCGGCAAAGGGCACCGAGCCATGCGCCCGTCTGGCCAGAAATCACGATGCCTGCGAGACCAATTTGAGCCACTATTTCGCCAGAAAAAGTCGTCTCGCGAGCAAAAAACACGGCCTAGGAGTGGGCTAGCGAGCGATTTCCGCGACCTGGCGGTGGGTTGGCAGTCGAGAGGGGTGGCGATGGGAGTGTTCTGCCTATCGGTTAAGTCTTTTGAATTGTGAGACATAGAAGCGTTCCCAAGCGTCGAGAGAAATGCCGTTGGCAGAAAGTGGCGGAAATACGAGGGTCATCGCTCCGAAATTCCGTTTTCTGGGCCCCGTACCAGAATAAGGGATGGATGGGGGGTTAGCAGGGCCCAAGGGGCTAAGTCGTTGAGATGGCGAGGAGAAAAAGTGTGAAGAGTCTGTGACAGCGATTTGCGGGAGTGCTGAAAAGCGTCATCGAGGCCGGATTTTCCATGCCGAAACCGTGTCGTAGCGCAGTCCTAGCGAAAGAAAAACGCTGTCTAGCGAAAGGTAGCGCAGTGGCCGGAAAACGGGAATCAGGCGTTGGGACGGCGGGTTTTAGCCCAAAGCCAGGCCCCACTCGGCCGCTGGGAGCGGCCGAGCGCAAGCGCGGACTTCCGTCCGCGCCTCTGTTTCTCAACCTCGAGATTGCGCTCCGGTCCGCCCGCGGTTACGGCGCCTCGAAAGGCGACTTGGGCGCGACATGTCGCGCCGTCGACAAGCGGGATCGCTTGTCCCTACTTTGAGTCGTCACAAGCTGCCACAGTAGCCATGCGCAACCGCCGGTAGGTGATCCGTTCCAGCGCGATTCCCCGAATCCGCACGCAGCCCCTATTGCACGCGGGCCTATTGCACGTCGATCAACACGGCGTTACTCATGATCCCGTCCACGATCACGACCAAGGTATATCTCCCCGGCGGGAGACCTTCCGGTACTTGGACGTTGATTTGGTAGAGCCCCGCGAAAAACGGCGCCAGGCCGCTGAACGTTACGAGTGAGTCACGACCGTCGATCCGGACTTGTGGGTTGCTCACGGTTTCCGGAAGAGGCGAGGCCGGGGCGGGGAGACCCGTTTGGCCGGGAGGGTTCACGTCGCCGAGACCTGTGCAGAAAACCTGTATGAAATCGCCGGCGCGCGCGGGCCGTTCCAAGACCGTGGTTCCGTCGTCATTGTTTCGAATGGCTCCAAGACCAGTCGCGAAATCGAAGAAGATTCCCGGTTGAGTCGAGATCAGGGGTACGGTGACGGGATCACTCGTACCGGCGTCGCTGGTGATTTGAACCTCCACGGTCGATCCGGTCAGTTCGAACGGCACCTGGAAGTTGATCTGTTGGGGAGACACAAACAGCAGCGGCACCGGAACGCCGTTGATCGTGACTCGCGCCAAACGCAACTGGGTTGGTAGAGGAAAGGCCATTGCCTCCCCTGGATTCAGCGCCAGCGCGGCCCCAAAGATGGAAACGAGGCTGCCGGGCACGATGCCGATGGGTGGAGAGGGTCCGGTATTGAAACTGGCGGCGTTAACGACGCCCGCCAGCGCGAACGCCGGTCGAGGCCCCAGCGAGAAGGCTTCCGCGGCGACGTTGACTCCAGGGGCCCCTTCGATTTCGGCCCGTAGAGCGTTGCGGGTAAACATCGTGCCCAACTGCCATTGGACCGAGACGCGTCCATAGGCATCGGTGACAGCCGCTGACGGCATTGCGACGCCGTCGGCGGTGGGCGTCACGACGAGAGAAACTCCCGAATAGGGCAGTTGATTTTCGTCCCGAAGCCGGAACACAACTGGTTGAGCCAACAGACCGCCGTCGCCGGCCGCCTGGCCATCGCCGGACTCGACAGTGAGCGTGAGGTCAGCCGCGGCGCTGCGTACTTGGACGCGACTATGAGCCGTGCCGTAGCCGGGAGTACTCGCTACAGCCGTCAGGGATGTAATACCGTCTTCCACCCCGTCGATCGTGAAGGGAGCCTGGGTGGAACCGGCCGGGAACGTTACGACGGCGGGCACCTCGATGACACCGTTGTCCGTTGTCAACATAACGTCGAGATCGGCTTCGAGCGGCGTCGCAATCTCGACGGATCCCGCGCCCGGAGTGCCCAGCAGCACACCCGCCGCCGGCCAGGTGGAAAGCTGAAGCATCCTGACGAGTGCGGTCCGCGCTGCCGCTCGCTGCTCAACGGCATCGTTGAAAAAATCCTCCCACTGGCGGCGGATCGCTCCTAGTTGGTTCAGATCTTCCGCCGAGGGCGTAGTCCCTGCTTCGACCAGCAGCACAAAAGAAAAGTTGAAGTCCTTTTGGGAGACGCTCGAGTCGGGAATCCGCCTTCCCTCGGCGTCGATGATCATATCGATGGAAATTTCTTTACGGTCACCGTCAAAACTGACGCCAACCGATGGCGCCGACGACGGCGAGCGCAAGGAAGTCGAGTTCTCCACCAAGAAGCTCGGTTGCACTTCGTCGGCATCACGGAGTCCCATCAGGTATTGGTCGAAATCGCTGTATTTTTCGACGGCTGCGACGGTCTCAAAGCGCGGCGAAACCATGCCATGATCTTCGATCCGGTTGCCTTCGACGACAGAGGCATCCGAGTTGAAGAAGAAGCTCCAGTGCGCCCGATCCCTTCCCAGCAAGGCGGAAGAGAGCTGCTGGCTGACCGGGTCTCGGAATCGAACGAAGACCAGAAATCGGTGTCCTGCTTCTTGGCCCATCACAGACAGCGTATTGTTCTCGCCGATGACCGGAATTCGTTGGGTGGGGTCTGGCGGGTAGTTCGAGAGCGGACCCATGTTAAGGAAACTCTGGAGCCGCCGGGGAGAACCGAAGTCCGGGCCAAAGTCGAAAACAGTTTGCCCGCCGGAGAGCAGATCGCCGATGCCGAGCACCTCGTTGCGGACATTTACCTCAAAAGCGAAAGCACCGGGAGCCGCCGGCAGCCTGAAATCGTTGAACACGACGATGAAATCGTAGGCGTCGTCGTGATTTCGGTAGAACTTCTGCGTCAGGGCGAAGCAGTCAATAGTCGTGATGGGACTGAAAATCTCCCCCAACGCTCCGTCAATTGGGTCCGGAACGCCTTCGTCGAAATCGGCCGGTGTAGATTGGCCTTGAAGATAACCCGGCATGATGCCGACGACCGCTGTGTTGAGTGAGACATCCGCAAAGTGAACCTCGATGTTACCGTCTTGATGGAGAATCAACTGAAAAGTTTGTCGCCGACCGATGCCGAAAAAACGGAACTCCGGCACGTTGTCCCAGGTGACGACGAACCGGTTCCCTGTCGAATACATGCTAATCGCGGCCTGTGCCTGGGTGGGATCCAAGTCGGTGAAGAGGGGACTGATGCGGGGCGGTCCGCTGATCGCTCTCGAGAGGCTACGGGTGCTGGAAGCCGCGTCGGGCTCGACGAACGTCAGGTTGCCGTCGGAGTGAACGAAGGCAACGCTATAGCTAGCGTCGAAAAACGGGAACGGAAAGGGCAGGAATACTTGGACCGCGTCGTCGTCACCAAGACTGAGAGGCAAACCGTTGCCGCGGGCCGTTTCATCTAGGGTTAAAGGGCCTGGCTGGGCAGTGTAGGCGGTGTCGAAGCGGGTCAGAGTCACGCTGCTGGTATTGAGGTCGAACAGATTCGGCCGCAGCACCACGCCGTCGCTGTCATCAATCACAGCAATCTCGCCTTCGTCTTGCTGAAGGACGGGAGTGATCGCCGGAAGAACGGCGGGGTTTGCGGAGTCGCTTTGGCGTGCCTGCTCCTGGCGATGTCGGAATAGCTCGGTGAGTACCCGGCCACGGTAGGTACCGCTAGTGCGTGGTCCAGAGCCGCCGTTTGATGCTGCTGGAAGCGCCGCCGGTTGCGATGCCGCCGATACGGCCAATAGCACCGGGACCAACAGTTTTCGAGAAACTTTCAACGAGCTTATGCCTTGCGCCCCCGACGTGGCGTTTCCTCCAGTTGAACCCGAGCCTACCGGGATCGTCTCGGTGGAGGCCGCGTTTTTCGTCCGGGTGGCGGGTCCCGGCGAGGGGGATCTCAGCGGAAGCAGGCTAGCGGGGAAAAGCATAATGGGGAGACGCAGAGTCTGGAGAGCGTGAAACGCGACTTCCAAACGGGGAGACGTTGAACTAGTATTCTCCCACCGCAGACTGAGTCAAGGTGCAAACACAGTGAGTTTTCACACTACCACCAAGTGCAGCTCGCGGGGTCCGTGGACGCCGTGTACCAGGCTCATTTCGATGTCCCCCGTACGGCTTGGACCGCCAATGATGACCATGGAACTCGAGACTGCCGCCGGATTAGGCAAAACATGGAACAGATCGTCGATGCCGGTTAGGATGCAGGCGGCGGGAATCACCGCGATGTGGACGTCTGGAAGCAGCGAGACGATGCGGTCTTCACGAGACGTGGAGAGCAAAACCAGGGCGCCGGGGTCCGCAAGCGCATAGTCGGCGCTGGTGATGCCAACAGCGGCCTTAACGGCAAGCTGCCGCAGCGTTGACTCGCTGCCGATATTCGATTCAACGCCCGCCAGCGACGTGATGCCCGTGGTTTGCAGAAACGGCCCGTTGGAAGCTACACTACGGCGCCCAGCGAGAGTATCGGAAACGTACCGGCGAGCTTCTTCGGGTGACACCGCCCTAACACACTGTCCGGGAAAATTCTCAGTAAGAAGTCGGACGCGTTCCTCCAAGTCAAGATCGACGGGCGCCAGTGAAAGGGCGGGAGGAGGGTCGGGAGGCTGGCCTCTGTGCCGACCCAAGGCCGTACGAACCTTGTGCAGAACCTGTTCGCGGTCAGGCATGCCGGTCACCTGCAGGGTTGGATACTCCGTGTGTTCGTTTTTCGGGTGCGGTGGACCCCCAATCCATGGCGCCCGGTTTGCGTGATCGCCAAAGCCGGCGAAAGCTCTGTGGCGCCGGTGGAGGAAAGTCGCGAGTGCCGGTCCAAGCCTTGAGCGGGCCCGGAAGCGAGCTTATCCATTCGTTGGTGCTAGTGGAGGGTAAGACGGCCCTGGCGAAAAAGCCGAGGCGTTCGAAAAGTTTCGGGCGCTGCATGACCCAGCTCCACACCCGAAAGCCTAGTTTTTCCAAGTGGAGACGCTGGTCGCGCGTCTCACCCTTTTTGACTTCCCGCCGCAGCGCCAACAACATCCGGGGGATGTCGATCTTGACCGGACAAACCTCGGCACAAGCACCGCACAAGCTGGAAGCGAAAGGCAGCTCCGGCTCATGGCCTGCGCCCTGGAACTGCGGCGTGAGTATGGCGCCGATCGGACCGCTGTAGGCGCCCGGGTAGGAGTGACCACCAATGCGACGATAAACCGGGCAGATATTGGAACACGCGCCGCAGCGAATGCAGTAAAGCGTCTGCCGCTTTTCGTGGTCGGCGAGAATGCGGCTGCGTCCATTGTCGAGCAGCAGGAGGTAAAACTTTTCCGGGCCGCTGATCTCGCCGTCGCGCCGGCTCCCCGAAAGGAAAGAGGTATAGCTCGTCAGACGCTGTCCCGATGCGCTGCGGCCCAGGAGCTTCAAGAAAACAGCGAGGTCCGCGGCTCGAGGGATGATCTTCTCGATGCCGGCAAGCGCGACGTGAACGCGAGGTATCGACGTAGTCAATCGAATGTTCCCCTCGTTTTCGACGAGCACGACGGCGCCGCTCTCCGCGACGACGAAGTTCGCTCCGCTGATCCCCATCTCGGCCCGCTGGAACTTTTCGCGCAGCACCCGGCGAGCCGCCATCGTTAAGCGGGTTGGTTCCTCGTCGTAGGCAATGCCCAGCTTTTCGGAAAACAGCTTGGCGATCTGTGCGCGGGTCTTGTGGAGCGCAGGCGCAACGATGTGGTAGGGACGCTCGTCCGACAACTGCATGATGAATTCGCCTAAATCGGTTTCGACCGGTTCAATACCTTCCTCTTCGAGAGCTTCGTTGAGACCCACCTCCTCGCTGGTCATCGACTTGGACTTGACCGCGAGACGCACGCCATGTTCCCGCGCTATGCGCACGATGGCCTTGACCGCCGCATCCCCGTCGTAACACCAGATGACCTGGCCTCCATGTTCTTGGACCTTGGTTTCTACTTGCTCGAGATAGTAGTCGAGGTTGTCCAGCGTATGCTGCTTGATCCGGTTGGCCGCGGTACGAAGCTCCTGATACCCGCCGAATCCCGGCTCCTGGACTCGGTCGCGGCGCCCTTGTACAAAACGTGCCGTGGCCGACTGAATGCTGTTTTGTAGAGTCAGATCCCGAAGGGCGACGTCGATTCTTTGGTGAAATGTGGCGGACATTGTGGCTAGCAGCAGGCCAGAATTTCGGCGAGGTGTTTCGTTTTCACAGGCAGGCGGCGACGGCTCAGCCCGCCGCGAATCTGCATCAGGCAACTGGGGTCAATTGAAACGACGGTGTCGGCGCCGGTGCGCAGAATGGCCTCGATCTTTCCGTCGAGCATGTCGGCGGAGATGCTATCGAATTTCACCGAGAACGTACCTCCGAAGCCACAGCATTCTTCGGCGGGCTCCATTTCGTGCAGCTCCAGTTGCCGTACGTTGCGCAGCAGCCGGCGAGGCTGGTCTTTAAGCTTGAGATCGCGCAGCGCGTGACAGGAATCGTGATAAGTGACCGCTGCCGGGAAGGTAGCGCCCACGTCTTCTATCCTGGCGACTTCGACCAAGAACTCCGAGAATTCATACACTCGCGGCGCAAGGTTCTCGGCTGCTTGCTTCGAGGACGGGTCTTTGTGGAACAGGTCGGTGAAATGATGGCGAATCATCGAGCAGCACGACCCGGAGGGAACGACGATGACTTCGGCGCTGTCGAAAACATTGAGAAAATGCCGGGCCACGCCGCGCGCCTCGGCGACGAAACCTGAGTTGAAGGCCGGCTGCCCGCAACAGGTCTGTTCTTCCCGGAACTCGGTCTCGTAACCCAGCCGTTCGAGGACCTTGGCCATCGCCAACCCAACTTCTGGGAACAACTGATCGACCAGGCAGGTGACAAAAAGGGAGACCCGTTGGCTCATAGAGCGGATCTTGGAGGGACGCTCGCATTGTAACGCAGGGGAAGAGCGTCCCGTGGTCACTGCTAACTCCAGCGATCCCGCACCAGTAAACGCCGCGACCGCACTACGACCTGCACTACAATGTCCTCATGATCAAGCTAGCCGTCTGCCTGGCCTGCGGCTGTCTGGGGTACGCCGGGGAAATCAAGGTCGGCATGATTGGACTTGACACCTCTCACTCGCCGGCGTTTACGCGAGTCCTCAACGACCCCTCTCATCCCGATCACGTTCCCGGGGCTAAAGTCATCGCGGCCTACAAGGGCGGCAGTCCCGACGTTCCCGCTAGCCGGGATCGAATTGAGAAATTCACGGCCGAGATGAGGGATGAGCTTGGGATCGAAATCGTGCCCGACATTCCGACGCTTTGTTCGAAAGTGGACGCTGTTTTACTCGAAAGCGTCGATGGACGAACACACCTCAGCCAGGTCAAGGCCGTTTTCGAGGCGGGACTGCCTGTCTTCATCGACAAGCCACTCGCGGCAACTCTGGAGGACGCCCGGGAAATTGCTCGTCTGGGAAAACAATACGGTGTCCCCTGGTGGAGTGCCTCGAACTTGCGCTACCATCCGGCGGTTCTGGATGTGAAGGTTGAAGCCCTCCAAGGGGCCATCACCTGGGGACCGGGTACCATCGAGCCGACGCATCACCTCGATCTTTCGTGGTACGGCATCCATGCTGTCGAGCTGCTCTACACCTTGATGGGGCCGGGCTGCCAGTCGGTCTCCAGGACCTACACAGACGCCGCTGACGTCACGGTGGGCCTTTGGAAGGATGGCCGCATCGGTGTGGTGCGCGCGATTCGGGAGGGCAAAAAGGGGTACGGCGCCGTTACCTTTGGCGAACGGGAGATCAAGATCACCGACCGCGCCGGGGGAGCCTATCCGCAAATGTTGCGAGAGGTCGTGAAGTTTTTCCAAACGGGCGTGCCGCCCGTGCCCAACGAGGAAACGCTCGAGATCTTTTCCTTTATGGAGGCCGCCCTGCGCAGCAAGCAAAAGGCCGGAGCGCCGATGAAGTTACGGTGAAACGGCGGGGTCTTTCATAGGACCAGCTAGCGGCCTCCGCGGACCGAACATAGCTGGATCATTCCCTCGAAATCTGAAGGCTGCCGTCGCCAGTGTGATTCCCCACCAGCCCAGGTACCGGCTCGAAAAACGATCTAGGACAATAAGACAGGTGGCGGCTGAATCCAATGTAGGCGACCCGGGGGCCAGACGAGACAAGAATCTCCGCCGACTGGTGTTTGTTGGGATCGGCCTGCTGCTGGCAGCTCTGGTTTCGTCGTGGGTGGTCTGGGAGAAAATCGGTGATTTGGAATCTGGACTGGCAAGGGTTGAGAAGCAGAAACTGGCACTCGAGCGGGAACTCGACGCTTCCCAGCGCGAGGCCAAGGACGCTCATGCCGAGGCTCAATCGGAAGGCGCCCGCGCTGATGAGGCGGAAGCAGCGGTCCAGCAGTCAACCCGAGAGCGAAGGCGGGCTGAGTTAGAAAGGGAGATGGCTCGCGAGAAGGCCGATCGTTTTCGAGTCGAGTCGGAAAGAGCGATTGCGGAGGCGGAACGCAGCCGCCAAGAAGCCGAGCGCCTCCGAAAGCGGCGAGAGAAAGAACTCGACCGCATGCATGAGGCGCTGGGCCGGATTGCCGAAAGCCAACGCACGCCCATGGGCATGGTCGTGAACCTCGGGCAGGACTCCTTTCTGTTCGATTTCGATAAGGCCACGCTTCGTCCTGAGAATCGCGAGATCCTGAGCCGGATAGCCGGGGTCCTGCTGGCCTCTCACGGCTACCGGCTTTACGTCTATGGGCACACCGACGACACCGGGCCGGAGGCTTACAACCAGCAACTTTCGGAAAAGCGCGCCCAGGCCGTTCGGGAGTACCTTGTCGAGGCAGGGATACCCACCGAAATCATAGAAGCGGAAGGGTTCGGAGAGTTCAGTCCCGCTGTCCCCCGGAAGACCCGGCAAGCTCGACAACGAAATCGACGGGTGGTGATCGGAGTAGTCGATACGGTCATCGATTATGCCGGCGAGCGGTGAGGGTCGCCTTGAACTCTGCCGGGGCCCTGAAGTGGCACCCTCGGTAGCTCGTGGTGGAAGCGAAAATCGGGTACAGCCACCCAATTCGCCTCAGGCTAAGTACTTTGTTTCAAGGGCATGATGGGGGCGAATTGGTTGGCAGTCCCCTTTGTTCGCAATCGGCGGGTGGTGATCGGGGTCGTGGATACCGTCATCGACTATGCCGGCGCGCTGGACGAGTAGAGATCGTGTTGCGTTTCGGTGGCAACCGGAAGTGGTGCCCTACTGACGTTCGCAGCACATAGTGACCGACAGCAGTTTCGGAAACTCGAGATGCGGGAAAGGGCGCGACACTGTCGCGCCCGTCTCGAGTTTGGCGTTTTGACTAGATAGATTCCCACATTTGAGAGGACGAGAGCGGGCCGAGGGGATAAAAACCCTGGCTGGGTCGAAACATTGTGAGGTATTCTGGTGTCCAGTTATATAACTAGATAAGGAGACGACATGGGTTACCCCACCAGAGTCCAACTCATCAACCGCAAAGCCAGTCAGCAGTGGTACGTCAACTTCCCTTCCGCCTTGGCCCAGGCGCTGGAATTCTCGCGCGGTGAAACCGTCGAGTGGGTCATCGAAGACCGCTCCCAACTGGTGTTGAACCGTCGGCAGCCGCCCCCCTCGGCGTTAAAAAAAACTCCGCCCCGCCGCTCGGCCGCTAGGAGCGACCGAAGGCCCAAAGGAACGAGCGGCGTGCGGGGGGGGCCAGAGGTAAAACGACTGGGCTAGCTACTGCCCACGAAACCCGCGTGAACGCGGCTCGAACGGCGGCTTGGACAAACGAGATTATTTGTTCCTACCGAGATTGATAGCGGCTCAGCCCCGTACCGAGAGCATCGCGTGGCAGTGTCCGTTTTCGCCGGACCTGACTTCCACTCCGGGGGTACTAGCCCGCATTTCTCACGATAGAGCTTTAGGAGCAGGCCACTGTGCCCGCCCAGAGAGGTTTTTGCCTGGTTTGGTCGCGTGATCGAATGCGACGCGGTATGAATCTCACGGATGGGCGGACACGGCGGTCCGCCCCTACACATAACGTTCGTTCAACGCGGGCCATCCGAACCTTCGTGAGAAAAGCGGGCTAGATGTGGTGGCGCGAAGCGCTTAGGCTGCGCGCGGGAATGTGGGGCTCAGATCGGGGTCTGAGTCGTGAGCTTCTTTGCAGCTGACACAAAGAGTGGTCCAGGGTATCGCCTCGAGGCGTTTGGGATTTATCGGATCGCCGCATTCCTGGCAGATACCGTACTCCCCAGTCTCCAATAGGTTCAGGGCTTGTTCAACAGCCTTGGCGGTCTCCCAGTCGGTATTGATCACGCTGACGGCCACGTCCAGGTCCTGTCGCAGTCGGGTTTCCTCGTCGGGATCATTCAGCCGCTCCGCCTTGAGCTCGCTCCGCCGGTCGGTTTTGCCGGTGAGTTCGGCCAACTTGTCGGCGAGCCGCTTTTCGATCTGCTGCTTTTGTCGCCGGGTCATTGTCTTATCTCCATTCTATCTGGAGTACTTAGATGCCCCCCACCGCTCGGTGGTTGCAACTTTCTTTGACGATGCGGAGTGGTGTTGTTTTTCCTCACTGGCAATTGGCTGACCACCCGCCGCGGCACTGTGGTTACGGCGAGTCGGGCGGTGCCAGCAGACGCTTCGCGTGCCGGAAGACCTTCAAAAACATGGACTTAGTCAGCCGGCCGGTCTGCGTGTTTTGGCGGCTGGGATGATAGGAACAGAGCAGGACCGGCAAGCCGCCGGGTAGCGGGTGACACGCGCCATGGGCGAAAGGGTACAGAGAACGGCGTCCGATGAGTCCGGACCCGAGCAAGACTGACAAGTAGGAATCCAGTGCGAGCCGCCCCAGTACTAGAACGACCCGGACTCGGGCGAGAAGGGCCATCTCGCGCTCGAGGTACGGTCGGCATGCCAGGAACTCGCCTCTTGTTGGCTTGTTCTGCGGGGGGGCGCAGTGCACGGCGGCCGTGATATAGGCGTCCTCGAGGCGAAGTCCGTCGTTGCGGTCATGAGCGTAGGGCTGGGAGGCAAAGCCCGTCTTGAATAGGACGTCGTACAGGAAGTCGCCCGAGCTGTCCCCGGTAAACATGCGCCCTGTGCGATTCGACCCGTGGGCACCGGGCGCCAGGCCGATGATCAGGAGCCGGGCATTCGGGTCGCCGAAGGAAGGAACCGGCTTTCCCCAATACTGCCAGTCGTGGAAGGCGCGGCGTTTTGTCTGCGCCACCTGCCGACAGTGAGAAAGCAGGCGAGGGCAACGCTCGCATTGAACCACCTGTTTTTGGAGCGTGCCTAGCGAGCGAGCGTGGTCGGGGGCTGTTTGTTGCGATGGCCGCACTGGCACAAGAGGCCGATCTCGCCAAACGGGGAGCACGGTATCTTAGAACACACCGCCTCAGGACTTGTACGGCCGACCGCTGTTGCCCGCGCCGGCGAGTTGTCGGTATAATAGCGCAGACTGCTGAGACTCAGTAGGTCTGGTGAATCCTAGGAGGAATGGATGAGGACACTGATAACGTTAGTGGCGGTACTTGCTGTGCTGAGCTTTACGACCGGCACGGCGCTAGCCGACCACCACGCCAAAAAAGAATTGGTAGGCTGGCTCGCCGACGAGGCGTGCGCGAACAAGGGTAAAGCAGCTAGCGAGGGCCACGAAGGCTGCGCCAAGAATTGCGTCAACAACGGTCAGCCAATCGTCTTTGTGGACGATGCCGACAAGAAGGTATACGCGGTACACAACCAGGACGCCGTAAAGGATCACGTTGGCCACAAGGTCACCATCATGGGCAAGGTAGATGGCGACAGTATCCACGTCGATTCCGTCAAGATGTGACCTGAGAACGGTCGCACTACCTGCCGAAGTTACTTCAGCGCTTGAATTGAGCCCGCTACGTGCGGGCTTTTTTTTGGTCTGAAGCCGAGCGAGTACCGAGATCGCTTTTCCCAAGGCTGCGCGCTTGCCCGGAGAGGTGTTTGGGGGGGGCTGGGTAGTATCCGTCGCGCTCGATGTCGCCACGAATGGCGACATGGCACGCAAGAATGCATGCGCCACGTCCTGGCGGCAATTCCTACAAGAGATCCCGCCGCCGGCAGGAAAACCATGCCACGGCGCTTCCGCGAGGAGTGTCGAATTCGGCGTTCAGCGGCCGCTTGCTCGTCTCACGCGCTGCGAGATAATAAGGAAGTTCTGTCGTACGCCTGGGGCGGGCGGCGCGAGTAGGTCTTTCGGATGAGCGGCCAAACCCTATCCCATTACGAACTGCTGGAAAAGATCGGTGAAGGCGGGATGGGTGTGATCTTCAAGGCGCGCGACGTCAAGCTGGATCGGCTGGTGGCACTGAAGTTTCTTTCCCCGGAGTTCCGGGCGGCACAGGACAGTGTTAGCTCGTTCCTTCACGAAGCGAGGGCGCTCTCGAAGCTCAATCACCCGAACATCGCAACGATTTACGAAGTGCAGGAGGAGGGGGATCAGCCTTTTCTGGCACTCGAATACCTGCCGGGGGGGACGTTAAAGGAGAGGATTCGGGAGGCGCGACAAAACGAGGGGACCCTCCCGGTTCAACAAGTAGTGGACTACGCTTTGCTGATTGCGCAGGCGCTGGCCCACGCTCACCGGCACGGAATCGTTCACCGCGACGTGAAACCCGACAATGCCCTTCTGACGGCGGAAGATACGGTCAAGCTAACGGACTTCGGGGTGGCGCAGGTCGCGGGCCGCGAATCGCAGCCCTCGGCTGACATGACTCTGGGCACGGCGGCCTACATGTCACCCGAGCAAGCCCAGGGTCTCGAGATTGATCATCGTTCGGACATTTTCTCTTTCGGCATCGTGCTGTTCGAACTGGCGGCCGGAGAGGTGCCGTTTTCCGGTTCTCACGAGGCGCTCATTCTCTACGACGTCGTTCACGCCGACGCTCCGCCTTTGAGGCGCTTTCGTCAGGATCTGCCGGCTGAAATCCAACGGATCGTCAGCAGGTCGATCCAGAAGCAGCCCGACGAACGCTACCAGTCCATGGAAGACGTGCTGGCCGACCTGCGATCTCTCGTGGAGAGGCTGCGGCTGTCCGGCTTAGACCGTCGAACGCCTGGTGCCGGTGAGCCTACGGTCGCGGTATTGCCGTTCGTCGACATGAGTTCAGAGAGGGACCAACAGTATTTCTGCGAGGGCATTGCCGAGGAAATCATCAATGCGTTAACCGGCGTTAAGGGTCTGAAGGTCGTCTCCCGAACTTCGTCGTTTCAGTTTCGGGCCGGGGCGTACGACGTCCGTGAAATCGGCGAGCAACTTGGCGTGCACCACGTTGTCGAGGGAAGCGTTCGCAAAGCCGGGGATCGCCTGCGCATCACCGTGCAGCTCGTCGCTGTCAAAGACGGATATCATTTGTGGTCGGAACGCTATGACCGTCAAATCGAGGACATTTTTGCGGTCCAGGATGAAATCTCTCAAGCGATCGTCGATAACCTGAAGATCAAGCTTCTCGGGCAGCCCCAGCAGAAGCTCGTCAAGCCGGCCACTTACAACTTCGAGGCCTACAACTTGTACCTGCAAGGCCGTTATCACTTGAATCAGCGCACCGGCAGGGGTTTGGAGAAAAGTATCGAGTGCTTCGAAAGGGCCGCCTGTGAAGATTGCGACTACGCTCAGCCTTACGCCGGCTTGGCCGAGGCTTACGTGTTGGAGGGCACAGCCGGCTACCTGGCGACGAACCCTGACGATGCCTTCTCGAAAGCCTCGGAAGCCGCACGAACGGCGATCGAGAAAGATGAGGCTTGCGCGGAAGCCCATCTCGCGCTGGCGCTCGTGCACTACCGGGCCGACTGGGATTGGACCAAAGCTGAGCGGCACTTCCGGCGCGCAATCGAAATCAACGACGGCTACGCTACCGGGCACCACCAGTACGCCATGTTCCTGGCGGCGATGAATCGTCTCGAACAAGCGCTGACCGAGATCCGCCGGGCGCACGAATTGGATCCCCTGTCGTTGCTGATAAGCACCGCTGTAGGGCGCATTTTGCATTTTTCTCGCCGCTTCGATGAAGCGATCGAGCAGTGCCTACGGACGATCGAGATGAACCCGCAGTTCCCGCTGGCCTACTTCGATGTGGCGATCACGTACGGGAACGTGGGAAGGTACACGGAGGCCATCAAAGCTTTCAAGAAGTGGGCTGAGCTGCTGGGCAACCAAAGTTGGGAAAAAGGAGGCCTAGCGGTTATTTACGCCCAGATGGGCGAGCGGGAGAAAGCCCTCCAACTGGTTGAAGAAGTGGCCGCTGCAGCCAAGACACGCGCGCTTTCTCCTGTGACGCCGGCGATTGTCTATACGCGGCTCGGAGAACTGGACCAGGCCATGGATTTTCTGGAAGATGCCTATGCCCGCAAGGACAGTTTGTTGGTCTACTTACACGTCGAGCCTACTTTCGACCCCATCCGCGCACACCCCCGGTACCCCAAGCTGATCGAAAAGATCGGTTTGCCGAGCTGAGGGGCGCTGGGTCGGCCAGCCATGTGGATTCGTGGTTTTTACTTGGGGGTGGGTCCTGTTGGTTGGCATGTGTCAGTGTCGGGCGGAAAGTCAGGGACGACAGGTTCGAAATTGACACCCTTTCGACCCTGCTGCTAGCGTGGAGCTAGACTGCATTTCTCACGCCGAAACTGTCGTGGCAGGCCGCTGCCTGCC
This sequence comes from Bryobacterales bacterium, assembly GCA_965248205.1. GTDB lineage: Bacteria > Acidobacteriota > Terriglobia > Bryobacterales > UBA6623. The sequence continues at coordinate 991,632 of CBDFIS010000006.1, read as the reverse complement.
CAGATAGAGTTTCGCGGGGTTTGGTCGTGTGATCGACGGGAACGCAGTGTGGGTCCACGCATGGGCGGACACAGCGGTCCGCCCCTACAACTAGCGTTCGTTCAGCGACTGCCATCCTGCCTCGTGAGAAAAGTGGGCTAGGTCTTTGTGTTCCGCAGTTTGCCCTCTCGATGGACCCTTCATTCATTCGAAATTTTTCGATCATCGCCCATATTGACCACGGGAAGTCGACGCTTGCCGACCGTCTGCTGGAGTTAACCGGGACGCTCACGCAGCGGGAAATGAAAGAGCAAGTGCTCGATACGATGGACCTCGAGCGCGAGCGAGGCATTACGATCAAAGCGCAGGCCGTGCGTTTGAATTACACGGCTCATGACGGCCAGTCGTATCAACTCAACCTGATCGACACGCCCGGGCACGTGGATTTCTCGTACGAAGTCTCGCGCAGCTTGGCGGCGTGCGAGGGGGCGTTGCTGGTGGTCGACGCCTCCCAGGGCGTCGAAGCGCAGACGCTGGCCAATACATACTTAGCCATCGAGCACAACCTGGAACTTATCCCGGTCATCAACAAGATCGACCTGCCGGCGGCCGAGCCCGACCGAGTCCGCCAGCAAATGCAGGAGGCCGTTGGGCTCAATGGCGATGACTCGATGCTCGTGAGCGCGAAATCGGGTGAGGGCGTGCCCGAGATTCTTGAAGCCATCGTCGCAAGGGTTCCACCTCCGGCGGGGTCGCCGGACCAACCCCTGCGAGCGTTGCTGTTTGATTCTTGGTACGACCCCTACCGCGGGGTGATTATCTTGGCGCGGGTAGTGGATGGCACGCTCCGCAAGGGCATGCAAGTGAAATTCTGGTCAACCGAAGGGACTTACACGGTTGAGGACTTGGGCTATCGCACCCCAAAACCGCTGGCCTGCGAAGAGCTGAAAACCGGCGAAGTCGGTTGGCTGATTGCCAACATCAAAAACGTAACCGAGACGAAGATCGGGGATACGATTTGTGACGATGCCGCGTTGCCGAGGGAGCCATTGAGTGGTTTTGAAGAAACGAAGCCGATGGTTTTTGCGGGCCTGTATCCGGTTGAATCTCACGCGCATCAGGCGTTGCGAGAAGCCCTCGAGAAGCTTCAGCTCAACGATCGCTCGTTTGTATTCGAGCCGGAAAGCTCGGTGGCGCTGGGCTTTGGGTTCCGTTGCGGATTCCTCGGGCTGTTGCACTTGGACATCGTGCAGGAAAGGCTGGAGCGGGAGTTCGACCTCGAGCTGATCACGACAGCGCCAAGCGTGCGCTACCGAGTCACCTTGGCCGATGGCGTGGTTACTGAAGTCGACAATCCGAGCCGGTGGCCCGTGCAGGCCAATATCGCGTCTACGGAAGAGCCCATTTTTTCGGTGACGGTGATCACACCGGACGACCACCTGGGCGGGATTCTGAAACTACTCGAGGACAAGCGCGGGGTACAGGAAAGTTTCGAGTATGTTGCCGGCAGTCGCGCCGTGCTCAGGTACCAGGTGCCGCTGAATGAAATCGTGCTCGACTTCTACGATCGGCTGAAGACGGTCTCGCGCGGGTACGCCTCGGTTGATTATCATTTTTCGGGATACTGGATCTCGCCGATGGTCAAGCTCGACGTTCTAGTAGCCGGAGAGCCGGTGGACGCCTTGAGCGTAATCGTCCACAGTGACCAGGCGCACGGCCGGGGAAAAGTGTTGATCGAGCGGATGAGGAAGCTCATCCCACGACAGATGTTTGAGGTGGCCTTACAGGCGGGGATCGGGAACAAGATCGTGGCCCGCGAGAATATCCCGGCCATCCGGAAGAACGTGCTGGCCAAGTGTTACGGTGGCGACGTGACGCGCAAACGTAAGCTGCTCGAGCGACAAAAAGAAGGCAAGCGGCGAATGAAGCGCGTCGGGCGAGTTGACATTCCGCAGGAAGCGTTTCTCGCCGTGCTGAAAGTATCGGAGGAAGGGTGAGCGCTCAAGCGTCGCGGTAGAATTCGGTGGCTGTCGCCGTCCCTATTGAATCTCGGGAAATAGGGTGCGGCCCCTACACCCCCTACGTCGCACTATTTCGCGAGATGCAGTAGTTGGCTTGTGGGTTGCCTCTAGACCCGCATTTCCAATTTGATTTCGGCATCCCGACCTTGCAGCGGCCTTCAGCGTCTTTATTTATAGGGGTTCAAGCCCTGTCAGGACGCACGGAGGCCAACACCCAATGGGTGAAAAAGAAAACAAGCCGTTTCAGCTCACCTTCAACGGATTTCTGAAAGTCGATTTCCAAGGATCGCGCGTCACCTCGGATGGTGGCCTGATTCTCATTCGGGAACTGGACGAGCGGCTCGGACTGGGCAAGCTGATCGACGAGCATCTGACGGATTCGCGGCAAGGCACAAACAAGAAGTTCCCACTGGCCGACCTGGTGCGGCAATCGGTCTACAGCCGCCTCGCCGGCTACGAGGATCTCAACGATGCTGCCCGTGTCTCGGCTGACCCGACTTTTCGTCTGATCGGCTCGAAGAAGAACTGGGATCGCGGCGGGGCGCTTACGTCGCGTCTACAAAGCTTTGAGGCAGAGCTGCTGGCCAGTGAAGAGAACCTGCTTGGGCTGATGGCGGTGAACCGCGAGTTGGTCGCTCAAGCCCAAGCGCAGGACGAGTCCGAGCGTGTCGTGCTCGATATGGACTCCACGGAAAGCCCGGTCCACGGTCAGCAGGAAGGCAGCGCTTACAACGGCCATTTCGAGTCCACCTGCTACCACCCGCTGTTGCTGTTCAACCAGCACGGTGATTGTCTGGCGGCGAAGCTGCGAGCGGGTAACGTGTCCAGCGCCGAGGACTGGGACGAACTGCTGCTGCCCGAGATCGAGCGCCAACAGGGAGAAGGCAAGCAAGTGACGTTCCGCGCCGACGCCGCCTTCGCCAAGCCGGAGATCTACGAGGCGTTGGAGGATCGCGGAGTGGACTACGTCATTCGCATCCCAGCAAACAAGAACCTGGAGTTGGAGATCGAAGAGATTCTGTTCCGTCCGCCGGGCAGGCCGAGCCTGAAGCCACTAGTGCGCTACAAGAGCTTCCGCTATCAGGCCGCGAGTTGGTCGAAGCCTCGGCGGGTTGTGGCCAAGGTTGAGCACCACCAAGGCGAGTTGTTTCCTCGCGTCGGGTTCATCGTCACGAGCATGAGCTTGCCCAGTCGGTCGCTGGTGCGCTTCTACAACAAGCGCGGCACGGCCGAGCAATGGATCAAGGAAGGCAAGCAGGCAACCCACTGGACACGGCTGTCCTGTCATCGTTTCCGGGCAAACGAGGTGCGTTTGCAGTTGAGCGTGTTGGCCTACAACCTGGGGAACCTGTGGCGGCGGCTGGGGCTGGCGCAGAGGATCAAGAACTGGTCGCTGACGAGCTTGCAGCATCGGTTGATGAAAACCGGAGGGCGGCTGGTCAAGCATGCCCGCTATTACTGGCTGCTGTTGGCCGAGGGGCATCTCAACCGCAAGCTGTTCGCTGAGATGCTGGGGCGGATCTGGGCGCTGCCTGTGCCAGGCGGGTAACGGGCGACGGCTGCGACGGAGAAGAGACGCTGGGTTGCTGAAGAGGGAACTACTCGGAGCCGTGTCGGCGAAAAGCCCTCCAGCGAGCTGGAACGCGGCGATCGAGCGGCATTCAGCGACCCAAACGGGAGCGAACGGAGCATCGATCGTGAGAGGAAGACGAAGACCTTGCACCCGAGCCGCGGATCGGAGTATCCTGACCATCGCGGGATGGCCAAAACGGAAATTCCAGCTAGAAGCTCCGGGGTGCGGCGTTGACAACGCCGTAAGCTCAATGGTACACAGGATTCTTTGCCTCTTCTTACCAGGCATCTCTTGCCGACCTGGGCATAGAGTGCGGTAACCCGTCGTAACCAACCCCGTTTGGCCATGATCAAGGTCGAAAGTCTAACGAAGCGCTACGGTCCCACCGTAGCCGTCCGCAACATCAGCTTCGAAGTTGACAAGGGCGAGATTGTGGGATTCCTAGGTCCCAACGGCGCCGGCAAGACCACAACTATGCGGATCCTAACGTGCTTCCTACCGCCGACCGAAGGAACGGCGAGCGTGGCCGGCTATGACGTTCTCGAGAATCCGCTCGAGGTAAAGAAGCGGATCGGCTATCTGCCGGAGACGCCGCCTCTCTACCCCGAAATGGAAGTGCTCGACTACCTGCGATTCGTCGCAAGACTGAAGGGCATTCCGCGCAACGAGATTGCTTCGCGAGTGAATTCAGTGGTCGAGCGTTGCGCTATCGGCGAAGTTCGGCAAAAGCTCAACGGTCAACTTTCGAAGGGCTATCGGCAACGCGTCGGTCTGGCGCAAGCGCTGATCCACGATCCTGATGTGTTGATTCTCGATGAGCCGACGGCTGGGCTCGATCCAAAGCAGATCATCGACGTCCGCGGGCTTATCCATGAATTGAGCGGCGAACACACGATCATCTTGAGCACTCATATTCTGCCCGAAGTTTCGACGACCTGCAGCCGGGTCATCATCATTAACGAAGGTAAACTGGAGGCCAGTGATACCCCCGAGAACCTGACCGCGCGCTTGCAAGGGCACGACACGGTGCTAGTGGAGGTCGATGGACCCGCTGACCAGGTGCAGGAGAAGCTGGAATCGGTCGAGGGAGTCACTCGCGTCGCTCGGGCCAACGGGCACGGGGGGCGGACGTCGTGGGAAGTCGAAACGGGTCAAGACCCCGCGATTCGTACATCCCTGTCGCGCGCCGTGGTGGAATCGGGCTGGGGCCTGTTTGAGATGAAATCGGTCGGGTTGAGTTTGGAAGAAGTCTTCTTGAAGTTGACCGGTTCGGACCAAGAACCGACGCAAGAAGCAAGCGGTGAGGCGGCGGAGGAAGCCGAAGCTGAAGGCGGAAGCGGCGATGCCGCACCGAAAGAGGGGGACAGCAACCCGTGAGAAACGTTTGGACTCTTGCTCGACGAGAGCTCAACTCCTATTTCGTTTCACCAATCGCCTATATCCTGCTGGCGATGTTCGCCGTGATCTTTGGTTACTTCTTTTTCACCGCGGTCGCAATTTTCGTCCAGTTCAGCGGGCGGAGCCAGCCGGGGATGGGGGCGATGAACATCGACCAGTTTGTCATCCAGCCGACGTTCGGTAATTTCAGCATTATTTTGTTGTTTCTATCTCCTATGATCACCATGCGGCTTTTCGCGGAGGAAAAGCGCAGCGGTACGATGGAACTGCTCTTGACGTCGCCCGTTCGGGACTACGAGATCATTTTCGGGAAGTGGTTGGCCGCCATGTTGCTGTATGGCGCCATGCTGGGCTTGTCGCTTCTGAACCTGTCCATCCTTTTCGTTTACAGCGAGCCGGACTGGCGGGCGCTGCTGGTGGCGTACCTGGGTCTGCTTCTTATGGGCGGTACCTTCCTCGCCTTGGGGGCCTTTATTTCGTCGTTGACGCGTAACCAGATCGTGGCGGGCGCGGTCGCGTTTGGGCTGTTTCTGATGCTTTATGTACTCGACTGGGTGAACGCGTACAGCACATCCACGGTAGGTAAGATTTGCAAGTACCTAGCGATTGCTCCCCATTTCCAGCAGTTTTCCAAAGGCGTGATTGAATTGAAAGACGCGATCTATTACGTTTCGGCCATTGGATTCGGCCTCTTTCTGACTAAGCGGTCTTTGGAGTCGCTACGTTGGAGATCGTAGTTCAGGGAAGGCGGCTATGTCGCTCAGCTCGCTAAGAACAAGGCAAACCAAATACGGCACCTATATGGTGGTGTATTCGGCTGTGGTCAGTGCTGTCCGGGGAAAGTCGCGCCATCGGACGGTAAGTCTCGACCGTTCAATGTCTTATGGCCTGTTTTGCCCGGGAACGATTTGAAATCCCGAGGCCGCAAATGGTCGCCTGAACGGAGCATCCGGACGCGGCACAATGAGGGATGAACCTTGGCCGTACGGTTTTCTCCCAACTGATCGAGCACCTACCGAGCAAAGAGTTTCAGAAATGTGTATCGCGCTACCGCGGCGATTCCTATCTGAAAAGTTTCTCCTGCTGGGATCAGTTTCTTGCGATGGCATTCGCCCAGCTGACCTATCGGGCAAGCCTCCGCGACATCGAGACGTGCCTGCGTTCGATGCACGGCAAACTCTACCACATGGGATTCCGCGGCAGGGTAGCGCGCTCGACACTGGCCGACGCGAACGAGTCGCGCGACTGGCGGATCTACGCGGACTTCGCGCAGGTCTTGATTGGCATGGCACGGCCGTTATATGCCCACGACCCGATCGGTGTGGACTTGGACCAGACTCTGTACGCTCTCGACTCGACAACAATCGACCTCTGCCTGTCGCTGTTTCCGTGGGCGAGATTCCGCAAGCAAAAAGCCGCCGTGAAGATGCACACGCTGCTGGATCTGCACGGCAATATTCCCACGTTCATCCGCATTACTGGAGGCAAAGTGCACGACATCAACATCCTCGACGAGATCGGCCCGGAGGCCGGCGCGTTCTACGTCATGGATCGGGCCTACGTCGATTTCGAACGCCTCTTCGTGTTCACTCTCTGCTCGTCGTTCTTCGTCGTGCGAACCAAGAAGAACATCTTGCTCCAACGGCGCTACTCGCATCCCGTCGACAAATCCACGGGCTTGCGCTCGGATCAGACCGTCATACTGGCTGCCATCGAATCGGCCCAAGCCTATCCCGACCCGTTGCGGAGGGTCAGTTACTTCGACGCCCGGACGAACAAGCGGCTGAAGTTTCTGACCAACAACTTCGCGCTCCCGGCGCTGACCATCGCCCACATCTACAAGTCGCGTTGGCAGATTGAGTTGTTCTTCAAGTGGATCAAGCAACATCTGCGAATCAACTCGTTTTACGGCACCAGCGAGAACGCCGTCAAGACGCAGATCTGGATCGCTGTCTCGATTTACGTGCTCATCGCCATCGTCCGGAAACGCCTCGGGCTGGAAGCGAGTCTTTACCAGATTCTACAGATTCTCAGCGTTACGCAATTCGAAAAAATGCCCCTTTTACAGGCACTCCAGCCATCCGACTCCCCAAACGAATCCCCCTATGACCCCAACCAATTGATTCTATTCGACTTTTAACCGGACAGCAGTGGGCTGTGGTATTGGCCAGCGTGGCAGCGGCTAACTACTTGGGGGATCGCTACAACAAGACCTTCGATGCGACAGAAAACAGAATCTATAGCCTGTCCGATCAGACGACGAAGATCCTTGGGAACCTCGACCAAGATCTGAAAATCTATTACTTTGATCAAGCTGAGCGGTTTGATCAACCTTCACCGGGCGGCATGGCGCCGAGGGATCAGTTGGTGCGCTACGAGAACGCTTCGCACCGCGTGTCCGTTGACTACATCGATCCGGACAGCAAGCCTGACCTGGCCCAGGCGATGAACGTGCGGACGTACGGGACGGTTTTCGTCGAGATGGCAGGCAACCGCGAAGAAGCCGACTCGACGGACGAGGAAGACATCACGAACGCTGTCATTCGGGTCATCAAGGGAGAGGAAAAGACGACCTGTTTCCTGACGGGTCATGGCGAAGCGGACGGAGACGATTCCGAGCGCGAGGGTTTCTCTTCCGCGAAGGAGCAAATCGAAGATGCGAACTACCAAACCAAGACCGTGTCGCTGTTGGAGAACCCCGAGGTGCCGGACGATTGCACTTTGCTCCTAGTTGCCGGTCCGGATAAGGAATACCTAGAGCCAGAGATTGATGTTCTGCGGTCCTATATCGAGGGTGGCGGACGAACGCTGTTTCTCGTGGACCACGATAAGAGCCCGAGGCTGGTGGAGATGCTCGGTTCATGGGGGGCCAAGGTCAACAGCGACACAGTGATCGACCTTTCGGGTGTTGGTCAGTTTTTCGGTATGGGACCGCTGTCTCCGCTCGTCGGCGATTACGAATCCCACCCGATATCGGAAGCAATGGGTAACGTCGCATCGTTCTTCCCGCTGGTCCGAAGTGTCGAAGCGGGAGATACACCTGAAGGTTGGACGGCAGAGAAACTGTTCAGCACGACCGCCGGCAGCTTCGCGTCGGAGGATTTCTCCCTCGAAGACGGCGAGGTCACGCGGAACCCTGACAAGGAAAGGGAGGGTCCGATTTCCCTGGCGGTCGCGGCGACTTACGACGTTCCGGCTGCCGAGGAGAATGAAGAGGAAGGTGGAGAAGTCGAAGCTGACCCAGAGAGCAGCGAGGACGAAACCGATTCGGAAGACGAAAAGAAGGAGGGCCGCATCGTGGTCGTCGGGACGTCGATGTTTGTCCGCAACAATTTCATCGGTCGCGGCGGGAATGCGGATCTATTCCTGAATATGCTCAACTGGCTCAGCTCCGACGAGGATCTGATTTCCATTCGACCAAGGGATCGCGACAGCACACCGCTGAGCTTGACCGGGGCGGACATGAGCCGTCTGTTTTTTGGCACGGTCGTGGGCATTCCTCTCGTTGTCATCATCTTCGGAATTCGTGTCTGGTGGAGGCGCCGCTGAGGGGGTAGCGCTTGGTTGCTTGAATCACGACAGACTATCGGCGGACAAACCCTGGAGCCATCGGTTTCATGTCCTTGGGAGGACCGCAGACGCATGACCGCTCACTGGCGTTCGCGGCTCCGATTCGTTCATCGTAGGGGTGTACGAGAACACGAAACTGAGCCTGGAACGCTAGTGACAGGCCGGGCATGCGCGCCATGGTCCCTCGTCGCAAAGCCGGCGGTTTCGGCCCATGGGGACTCCCTCACGGTCGCGGCTCGGAAGACGCAAACCGCTTCCGGAGGCCGACGATCGTAATGGGCCTTCGGGAAAGGACTCTCGCGAACCTTTGCACCCAAGCTGTGGCCGGGGCACGCATCCCGCCTGCGTCTGCCGACAAGTCTTTCCCATGTGGTCCCGAGAGCCGTTGACAAGCAACATTGCCTTTCCCGCTAGGGAGCGACGATCGTGAAACCGGTACCCCTCCTCATCGCCGTCGGGATTCTTGCCATACTGGGCGGACTGGTTTGGTACACGGAGGAGAATCCTCCCGAAACCGGAGAAGAGAAGCCGGAGATCGTTTCGCTCGAAGAAGACGATATCGTCGAAGTGACGATTTCTCGGCCCGACAAGGATCCCATTACTCTCCGGCGCGATGAAGACGACGAATGGCAGTTTGGCGAGGTGTATACCTTCCCAGCCGACGAGTCAACGGTCAAGATGATGGTTTCCAACCTGGCGTCCATGAACGCCGACCGCGTTGTCGAGGAGCAAGTCCGCAATTGGGGCCGCTACGGGCTTGACGGGGAGGGCACGCTGGAAGTGCGTGCCGAGGTCGAACAGGAGCAGGCGGGCGAAGACGAGGAGGGCGAGAAGGAAACGGAAAAAGGAAAAGTTGATCCGAAAACCTACCGAGTTGTTTTCGGAGATGACACGCCCACGGGTGCCGGGGTCTACGCTCGCCTGGCCGGCGACCCACGACTCTTCACAGTCTTCAGTTATGTCAAAAACGGTTTTGACAAGGAGGTCTTTGATCTGCGGGACAAGAAACTCCTGCAGGTGGATGAGGATAAGATTTCGCGGGTTACCGTGAACGTTGGTCGGCGGTCCATCGAATTCGGCAAGAGCGGCGACGATAGCTGGCAAGTTCTGAAGCCCAAGCCCCTGCGGGCGGACAACTACACGGTCGGGGATTTGGTGCGCTCGGTGCGGACAGCCCAGATGGTTTCCGTGCTCGAGGAAGGCGAAGAGCCTTCCGGGGACCACTCTTTTCGGCGACCGTTTGCGATCGCTGAAGTCGTCGATGAAGCCGGAGCTCATACTTTGACGATCGCGAAATCAAAGGACGACAGCTATTACGCGAAAAGTTCGGACCTCAGTGGCGTCTACGAGGTTTCCTCGACGATGGCGGCGGGCCTCGACAAGCCGCTCGAGGATTTCCGCAACAAGAAGCTATTCGATTTCGGATTCAAGGAGATCGCGGCCCTCGATTTGCGGGACGGCGACACTCGCTTACGCGTCGAGAAGAAAGACGATAAGTGGGTACTTTCTTCCGAAGGCGATCGGGAGCTTGATTCGGAAAAGGTGCAGACCGTGATTGACAGCCTTCGCAGCCTTGCGGCGACCAGTTTTCCGTCTGACGAGGCGGCGGATCAGGCGAAGTACGGACTCGACCAGCCGGCGATTGAGGCCGAGGTGAGGGTCGCCGACGGAGAGTCGTCCGAAAAGGTTCTTATCAGCAAGGTCGCGAATGACCGGGTCTACGCGGCTCGCGAGGGTCAGGCTACCACTTACGAGGTGGAGAAGAGCGCCGCGGAGGAGATCGAGCGGGCGATTCAGGAGTTGCCGCGCGAGGAAGACGAATCGGAAGGCGAGGAAGCAGAATCGGAAGAGGATTCCGAGGGTTAGGCGGTGGTGATCAAGGGTCCGACTAAGGAAGCTGTGAACAGATTTGCGTTGGCGGGCGCCATGCGTTGCGCCCAGGCGTCGACACGAGTGTCGACGCGGCAGACGTAGGCGTCTGCGCCACAACATGAGACACCGAAGGCCCAACGTTAGTCTTTGGGACCGTCTCCCGGTATAAGCAGGAGCAGTGCTGTCCGGGGAAAGTCGCGCCATCGGACGGTAAGTCTCGACCGTTCAATGTCTTATGGCCTGTTTTGCCCGGGAACGATTTGAAATCCCGAGGCCGCAAATGGTCGCCTGAACGGAGCATCCGGACGCGGCACAATGAGGGATGAACCTTGGCCGTACGGTTTTCTCCCAACTGATCGAGCACCTACCGAGCAAAGAGTTTCAGAAATGTGTATCGCGCTACCGCGGCGATTCCTATCTGAAAAGTTTCTCCTGCTGGGATCAGTTTCTTGCGATGGCATTCGCCCAGCTGACCTATCGGGCAAGCCTCCGCGACATCGAGACGTGCCTGCGTTCGATGCACGGCAAACTCTACCACATGGGATTCCGCGGCAGGGTAGCGCGCTCGACACTGGCCGACGCGAACGAGTCGCGCGACTGGCGGATCTACGCGGACTTCGCGCAGGTCTTGATTGGCATGGCACGGCCGTTATATGCCCACGACCCGATCGGTGTGGACTTGGACCAGACTCTGTACGCTCTCGACTCGACAACAATCGACCTCTGCCTGTCGCTGTTTCCGTGGGCGAGATTCCGCAAGCAAAAAGCCGCCGTGAAGATGCACACGCTGCTGGATCTGCACGGCAATATTCCCACGTTCATCCGCATTACTGGAGGCAAAGTGCACGACATCAACATCCTCGACGAGATCGGCCCGGAGGCCGGCGCGTTCTACGTCATGGATCGGGCCTACGTCGATTTCGAACGCCTCTTCGTGTTCACTCTCTGCTCGTCGTTCTTCGTCGTGCGAACCAAGAAGAACATCTTGCTCCAACGGCGCTACTCGCATCCCGTCGACAAATCCACGGGCTTGCGCTCGGATCAGACCGTCATACTGGCTGCCATCGAATCGGCCCAAGCCTATCCCGACCCGTTGCGGAGGGTCAGTTACTTCGACGCCCGGACGAACAAGCGGCTGAAGTTTCTGACCAACAACTTCGCGCTCCCGGCGCTGACCATCGCCCACATCTACAAGTCGCGTTGGCAGATTGAGTTGTTCTTCAAGTGGATCAAGCAACATCTGCGAATCAACTCGTTTTACGGCACCAGCGAGAACGCCGTCAAGACGCAGATCTGGATCGCTGTCTCGATTTACGTGCTCATCGCCATCGTCCGGAAACGCCTCGGGCTGGAAGCGAGTCTTTACCAGATTCTACAGATTCTCAGCGTTACGCAATTCGAAAAAATGCCCCTTTTACAGGCACTCCAGCCATCCGACTCCCCAAACGAATCCCCCTATGACCCCAACCAATTGATTCTATTCGACTTTTAACCGGACAGCAGTGACTTGCGATCTACCTATTGTAATCCCTCCACAAACGAGCGCAATTCGCGCAGTACCTCGGCCTCCCGGGACGATCCGGCGACTCGCCAGAAGCCTATCCGCTCTCAGCCATCCTGCCAATCATCGGTCAAGCAACCCCACGGCGGTGGGATTCGAATGAGCGTGTCACGGCGGCAAGTTGCCGCCGGCTGTTCCCGGCTTACTTCCCCGGCGTGGCTAGAAAGACCTCGGCTCCCGCCCCGCGGCACACGTCGACCGCGCGGACGACGTCACCGAACGGCGCCTGTCCATCCACCTGCAGCACAACCGGCTTGTCCCGCTGCGCGTGCCGCCTCAGTTCCGTGTCCGAGGCTTGGCCGTTGCCGACTTTCAGAGTCATGGACTTCGCCACATCGGGCGGCGGTGGCGGGAGCAGCACCTCCAGTCCCTTCGGCAACACGTATAAGGCGTCCGTCGAGTCGTGCTGGGCTGTCAGTAGGATGGGCGCCTTGACCCGGGCTGTCCGCAGCGCGTCTAACATCTCCGCCACGGTCGAATAAGGCGTACGCGCGTCCCCTTTGAGGTAGACCCGCTTGCCGGGGTGACCCTCGAGCTCCGCTTTCACTTTCTCGGACAACTGAGCGGGCGTCACCGTGGTCACCCCCAGGAACACAGCGCCGCGGAAGGTCACGGCCACTATTAGGGAGTCTGCCAGGTCCGCATCCGGCACCGCCACCGCATTCGTGGTGACGGGCATCTGCACGCTGACGCCCGTGCGCAAGGCCGGAGTCTGGGCTGCGGCCGCTGCCACGAGTAGCGGGCCAACACTCAAGAGAAGTATTCGGTTCATCGGAAGGTCCTCCTGTTAGTTCAGACGTGCAGTCGCCGTACCTCTTGTAGGTTTACTGTGGCGTCTTGCCAAGCGCTGTTGTGCCGAGAATTCCGCCTAGGCCCATCGTTTCGACAGCTGAAGACGGTACGATCACCATGGACCCTTTTTCTCGAATCGCCTCGTAAAGCATGTTCATGGCTCGCAAGTGCAAAGCTACGGGATCGTCTCGGTAGACCTTGGCGGCGGCCGCAAACTTGGTTGAAATCTCCGTTTCGGCCGTGCCCAGGATGATTCGGGCTTGGCGCTCGCGCTCCGCCTGCGCCTGCTGAGACATCGAGTCTTCGAGCTGCTGGGGAATCTGTACATCGCGAATCTCAACGGACTGAATCGTGACACCCCAGGGGTTGGTCTTCTCGTCCAGAATTCGCTGCAATTCTTGCCCGAGTGTCTCCCGCTCGGTAATCATTTGCGCCAGTTCGTGGCGTCCAATCGATTCCCGAAGGGCGGTCTGTGCGCTGAGGGTGATCGCGTCGAAATAGTGTTCCACCTCGAGGACACACTTTTCGGCGTTCCATATCACCCAGAAAACGATCGCGTCTACGTTGACCGGCACCGTGTCGCGGGTTAGAGTCGACTCAGCCCTTACGTCTGTCGCCCTCACCCGCTGGTCGACGAAAAAGCTGATCGAATCTATGATCGGGATGATGTGGAAGGGCCCCGGTCCGCGCAGACCCCGGTAGCGGCCCAGCCGCAGCAGGGCGGCCTTCTCCCACTGATCAGCCACCTTGATGGCGAAAAGCAGGTATAGCCCCAACAAGGATCCGGCAATGGCTAGTGCGGGTAGTCGAAGAATCAGATGAGCCGCCGACCCCAGCATCAAACAGACCGCAAACAGCAAGAGGCCTACGGTGCTGACGAACTGGCTTTTTTCCCGCACTCGGGGTAGTTCCCGGTCACGGCTTAGCAGAGACATGGTCTTTCCCTCCTTTTGGCTGGCCGGGCACGAGATCGCGCAAACAGCCGACCACCTCTTTCACGCTGAAACCCTCGCTGCCGGCCCGGGAGACAAGTTGCCCCACCAACTGGGACAGCCGGCGTTGACGTTCGACCTCATCCTGTTCGACCTGTTTGTGAGCGATGAACGTCCCCGTGCCCTGATGCGTGGTGAGGATTCCTCGAATCTCTAACTCTCGATAGGCGCGGATCACAGTATTCGGGTTGACCGAGAGATCCACAGCGAGTTGGCGAACAGTGGGCAGTTGATCGCCGCCCGCGAGAGTTTCCGACGCAATAGCCCCCAGGATCTGGTCGATTATCTGGCGATAGACGGGTACGCCGGTATACAGGTCGAGCCGAATCTGGAATGACTCGTTGGACATCGCGTCAGTATTTATATAGATTACTATTGTACTAGTTAACTAATTCAATGTCAAGAGGAAAAAACGCCAACCCCAGACAAGACACCTTTCTGCTCGTCCCGGCGTCGCGGCGCACGCTTTCAGCGGGCGGTGTCCGGCTTTCGGTCCCGACATTTTCGAATCTATGTGGTGAACTCGTCTCCAACAGTTCACTCCCGACGTCTGTGAACCAATTCTTCGTCAACTTCTACCCAGGTGTTCCTCGGCCCCGCGTACGATTTCCCTTCGGACCCGAAACCGTCCGAGTGCAGGAACCTTCCCCATCTCTGAGCGTCTTATGGGTTAACGGAGGGCCAAGGTGAGACTGAGAGCCGATTCGCGGGATCGTGCTATCTTTCGGATACCGGCAGATACTCTAGCCGCGAGCGAGGACGATTCTCGACCGTGCCTTTGAGGGGACTGGACCTGTGAGAGGAACCCGCTACTTTCGTTTGGCCACCGGGTCGCTGCTGTTGGCGGCAGCTTTGAGCGCCTCTTCTGCCCTACTGTCTCCCGCTGCCAGCTCGTCCGCAAAGAGAAAGATAGACCGCATCAACTCAGGCAGTCTGCGTAGCGGGGAAACGGTCGTTCTCTCGGAAAACGAGATTAACTCCTTCTTCAAGTACGATCATGCCGGAGAGATGGCTGATGGTGTCCGTGAGGTCAAGGTGAAGCTCCAAGAAGGCGGCGCCCTGGTGCGAGTACTCGTCGACCTCTCCCAAGCACAAGGTCAAAATGGAGCGCCTGGGGGAATCCTGTGGCGATTCCTGTTCAGCGGCGAGCGGGAAGTGACCGCGAACTGTCGGTATCGTTCTGCTGACGGCTACGGACGCCTAGATCTAGACTCCGTCGAGATCGATGGTACGACGGTCCCGCAATTCGTTGTCGATTGGCTCATTGCCTCCTACGTCAACCCCCAGACACCGGATTTCGAGGTGGGAAAGACCGTAGCCTTGCCGAAAAAGGTGCGGCAAATCCGCACCGAGCCCGGCCGCGTTATCGTAGGGGCGTTCTAGCTTGGGGGCCGCCTTAGAACGTTGCCGACGAACAGCACGCTGTCGCGACGTGAAGTGAACACGGAGCACCGCCGTCCGGTGCTTTCCAGCAGCACATCCGCGCCGCAGCTCTCACTGGCGGATCTGTGAAAAACGGGGCCGTACGGGGCGCCCTTCATACCACTCTTGATTTCAACTGTGAACGCTGCCTGTGGCGGCGGTGCAGCTCATGTCGCCGGATTCGCCCTAGCTGACCCTTTCCTTCGTACAGTTCTAGCGTTTAAACTACGGTTGTACCGTGACCCTCGAAGCAAACCAGGCGCCCTGCCTCATCTCGGGAGAGGGTGAAAGCGAAACCAGGTTCCCGCTGATTGACCGCACAGTGTGGACGGTCGGCCGCTCCCGACGCAACGAAATCCTCATTGACCACGAGATGATCTCCCGCAAACACGCTATGATTCAGCGATCGGGCGACGATTTCCTGGTCATCGACCTCGGCAGCCGCAATGGGTCCTTCGTAAATAATACCCGGGTTGCGGTGCCGGTTCTTCTCAAGCACGACGACAAAGTGAAGTTCGGCGAGCAAAAGTTTCTCTTCCTCAACCCGGAGCCAGCCTCAGCAAAGGACGAGGCGTTGCCGCAAGCTACCGTAGGCCTGGAGTCCACTCGAGTTCTCATCTCTTTCCGTGAAATCACGGTACTCGTCGTAGACATTGTGGATTTCACCGGGCTCTCCCAGCAATTGGATGAAGACCAGCTGGCACAGACCATCGGGAGCTGGATGCGAAGAGGCCGCGAGATCCTTCAAGCGGAGCGCAGTTGGGCGCAGAAGTACATCGGTGACGCAATCATGGGCGTCTGGATCCACCGCCGCGAGCAGCCGCACTTGGACGCGATTTACCACGCCTTGGTTGCCCTCTCGAAGCTGGCGGAGGCAACAGCCGGACTTAGAGAGGAGTTTCGCCTTCCTCGGGCGATTCGGATCGGAGCGGGAATCAATACCGACATCGCGTCGGTGGGAAACCTCGGCTCGGGAGACAGTGCGGACTTCACTGCCCTGGGGGACGGTGTCAACAAGGCATTTCGTCTGGAAACCGCATCGAAGCACCTCGGCTACGACCTTGTGCTGGGGCAGGCCACCTTCGCCCATATCCACGAGGCGGTACCGGATGCCTTCGACCAGCACGAGGTGCAGTTAAAGGGATACCAGAAGCCGACTGTGGTCTACGCGACACGATACCCGAAGGTCGAGCTGATTCTCCAATCGCTTCAGGAGCGGCTCGATGCCAGTGAACCTCCGACAAAGACGGATTGAACCCGAAGCGCCACCGTTCACTACCTCTGGCCTAGCGACCTAGTGCTTGGTTGCAAGGTTCGCGTTATTGAAAGCCCTTTCCCGATGGACAGTACGATCGTCCGTCTAAGTCTTTCGAGCCGCAACCGTGAGGGAGCGGTCCACGGTTGTCAGCCCATGATTTATCGTGAATTCATAGAACCAAGCATCTCGCGGGGAGCCCCCCGTCAACGGAGCGCTTCTTGCACGCAGCGAAACCCGATGTTGTCGCCTCGACTGTCTGGCTTCGCCATGACCCGTGCCGAAAGCCGCAAGTAGCGAGGGCCGAAGCCCCAAGATCCTCCCCGAGCGACACGCTCTTCGCCCTTCGCCGGGCCGGTGGGGTCTATTTCCGGAGACTTGACGTAGTAATTCCCATCCACCCAGTCGGCACACCACTCCCAAACGTTGCCGATGACGTCATGGAGGCCGAAACCAGTCGCTGGGAAACTGGCCACCGGAGCGGAATACCGCCACTGATCACTGCCAGCAGCACCCCCATAGTTGGCGTATTCGTGAGTGAGAGTATCACCCCAGGGGTACACCAACCCGTCCTTGCCCCCGCGGGCCGCGTACTCCCATTCGGCCTCGGTCGGAAGTCGGCCACCGGAGTGAGAGCAAAACGCCTGCGCCTCTTCCCAGGTCACATTGACGATGGGTCGATCCTCTTTTTTGCCCGGCCCGGACTCAAAACGGTCGGCAATGGACTTGGCGCCCAGCGAAAGAGAATTGAACGCCGTCACGCGCGGCTCGGACGGCATCTTTATCTTCGTCTTTCGAGCGAAGCGCTTGTAAGCGCGCACGGTGACCTCGGTACGGCCCATCCAAAACCCTTTCGTGATCGTGACCCGGTGTCTGGGCTCCTCGATCACATCGCAGTCACCATCGTCCGGGACACACCCCATCGAGAAAGACCCCGGCGGAATCCAGACGTACGCCAGCTCGTTCCTGGGGTGCGCCTCTACCTGCCCCGGCCGGAAGTTCTGTTGGGCGGAATCACTTGCCCCGGCTGGGATTGTGAGGCCGAGTAAAACGAAACTCGCCACCAAAATCAGCGGTCGTTGATGTGGCATCGTCGTGCGGCAAAGGTCGCTTTTGCATCTCGGATTATACACCGAAGCACCGCCCGGTTAGATCCCGTAGCGCATCCCTCGGCGGTGGTTTTGCCAACAGTTGCGTCCGTTTTCTGCGTCACCGCCCCGCGCAAGGAAAGGCCGCGGGCTCCAGCCTGCGGTCAAGACTGCGAATGACCACGGTTGTTGGGACAGGCCCTTGGCGGTCACCAGGCCTCGAGCTCCGCCTCCCAGCCCGGGCAGATCAGCGTTGGGGAATCTTCGACAGATTCTCGAGGCTCTCCGCGTCTGCCGCCCTACCGTGGCTTTCCGGCGCTGGCAGGCCCAAACGTAAGCGGATCTCCTCATAGATTTGCGGGATCGGTCGGTTTGCATCTATGGTGATCAGCATTTCCTTTTCCCGGAAAAGTTCCAGCAGCGGTCGCGTCTTTTCGTGATACTCACGCAGGCGGGTGGTCAACACCTCCGGGTCGTCGTCCGCCCGCTTCGTAAAGCCGCTACCCTCCCCGACCTTGGCCCGATGCCTGACGCGCTCGACGACAACTTCGTCGGGGATGTCGAGGTAAACCACCTGGTCCAAGTTCCAGTTCTCGAAAAGATATTCCGCCTGCCGCTCGGTTCGCGGAAAACCATCGAGCACGAACCCGTAGTTCCAGTCATGTTCTTCGAGGCGCTTGCGCACGACTTCTTCGACAATTTCGTCGGGGACCAAAAGTCCTTGCTCGCTGATGCGACGGATTCTCGCCGCCAGCTTGGTATGGTTGCGAACGTGCCAGCGGAAGATTTCGCCGATCGAGATGTGGACGAAGTCGTAATCGCGGCAAAGTAGCTCGCTTTGGGTGCCTTTGCCGCAGCCCTGCGGTCCGGACACGACGTATTTATGCATCGGATTCGATGGTTTCTCCCTCTACGGTACTATCGGTCTAATTCCGATCGAACCTGAGCCCACCGGGTCGGTTCTGCGGATGCAACCCAACCATTCCACGCAGGCACATAATCATTCGATCCACCCGCCGCCGACCACAACATCGCCATCGTAGAAGACGGCGGCTTGACCGGGAGTTACGGCCCGTTGCGGCTCATCGAATTCGACCTCGACGCGCTGATTATCCGATGTCGGGCTCACCTCGGCCCAAGCCGGCTTGAACTGGTGGCGGATCTTGATCTGCACCCGAATGGGCTCGTTGAGCCCTTCAACCGCGATCCAATTGACGCCCCCTGCGCGAAACTGTTTCCGCAACAGCGCTTGCCCTTCCCCAACTACCACCCGGCGGCTGGCGGGTTCGATCTTGACGACGTACATCGGTCGCCCGGTCGCGACACCCAGCCCGCGGCGCTGGCCGATCGTATAGTGATGGATGCCATCGTGCTCGCCGAGCACTTGGCCGGTTTCAGAAACAATCTCCCCGCATGACTCGTCGCGTTCGGACTCCTTGCGCTGAACGTAAAGCTCAACAAAGCGAGCGTAGTCGCCGTTCGGCACAAAGCAAATCTCGTGGCTTTCACTCTTGTGAGCAACGGGAAGCCCCATCTCGGCAGCCAGCCGACGAACTTCTGACTTGGGCACGTCCCCAAGAGGGAACAAGCTGCGCTCCAACTGAGGTTGAGTAAGCCCGAAAAGAAAATACGACTGGTCCCTGGATGCATCCACGCCACGACGCAACAGGTAGCGACCAACGGTGGGGTCGAACTCGACGCGAGCGTAATGTCCAGTGGCTATGCGCGACGCGCCGACCTGTTCGGCCAGGCGAACGAATTGGTCGAACTTGATGAAGTTATTGCACAACGTGCAGGGAATCGGCGTTCTTCCCGCGAGGTAATCGTCGACGAAAGGTTCGACTACTTCCTTTTCAAATCCGTCTTCGAAATTGACCACGTAGTAGGGGATGCCGAGATGCTCGGCAACGTGGCGCGCGTCGTAGACGTCATCGAGCGAGCAACAACGTCCGGACGTCGCACCCTCGACAGACAGCTCCGGAAAGCGGCGCTGATTCCAGAGCTGCATCGTTAGCCCGACAATTCGCTGCTTCTGCCTCTTGAGCAAGCCGGCGACGGTCGAGCTGTCCACGCCGCCGCTCATCGCGACGGCAATGAGATCATTGGCCATCTGCTTTCTTCGAATCGCGCGATTACAGTCGATCGGCGACGCTTTGCGTCGGTGAAGAACGCCGGCAAGCGCTAGGAGGCTGTCGCAGACAAGACTTTCGTGCCGTGTCGCCATTCGTGGCAACATCGAGTCTCGACGTCGCGCGCGCTTTTCAGCGTGCTGTGTCGGGCTTTCGAGCCCAACATTTCCGAACCTACAGTGAACTCGTTTCAAGGACAGTCCGCTACGAACGCTCCGCCGCCCCTGCGTACACCGGTGACAGATGCCGCAGGTGCTGTACAACCTCGGGAAGAGCGTCGAGCAAAGCGCCCACCTGCTGCCCGTCATTCTGCTGGCCCAAGGAAAACCGGATGCTGGAACGCGCCTGGTCTGCCGACAGGCCTATGGCTATCAACACGTGTGAGGGCTCGACAGCGCCGCTGGAGCACGCCGCGCCGCTCGAAACCGCCATGCCTTTGAGGTCCAGAGCAATGACCAGCGCCTCCCCTTCCAACCCATCGAAGCGGATATTCGTCGTGTTCGGAACTCGAGCAGTTGCGGAACCATTGACCGTGGCACTTTCAATGCGCTCCAGGATGCTGCTTTCAAACCTGTCGCGGATCTCGGTGAGCCGCCCCGTTTCAGTGGCCAAGTTCTTTCGAGCCAATGCCGCCGCCTCGCCGAGTCCGACGATGCCGGGCACATTCTGCGTACCCGCACGGTAGCCTCGTTCATGGCGCCCGCCATGCTGTATCTGCTCGAGCTGGGTCCCCTTCCTCACATAGAGCGCGCCGGCGCCCTTTGGCCCATAGAACTTGTGGGCGCTCAGGCTAAACAGATCAACGCCAAGCTCTTCCATTTCGGTAGGAATTTTCCCCGTGCTCTGCACGCCATCGGAGTGAAAAACGACACCGGCTTCGCGGGCGATTTCCGAAATTTGGGCGACAGGCTGCACGGTTCCCAATTCGTTGTTAGCGTGCATAATCGAAATCAGCTCTGTGTGTGGCTTCAGGGCAGCCCTCACGTCGTCAGGGGAGACGATTCCCTCGGAGCCGACCCCGACATACGAAACTTCGACCCCCTCTTTCTCAAGCTCCTGGCAAGTGTTCAGGACCGCGGGGTGCTCAATCGAGCTCGTGATGACATGGTTGCGCGAACGGTGCGAGGTGCGGACCGCCCCCAGAATGGCCAGGTTGTCCGCTTCGGTGCCACCGCTCGTAAAGATGATTTCGGCCGGTGTGCAGTTCAAGAGCGCGACGACTTGGCGGCGTGCGCGCTCGACACGCGCCTTGGCATCCTGCCCAAAGCCGTGAATGCTCGACGCGTTGCCGTACGATCCATCCAGGCACAAGACAATCGCGTCCCGCACCTCGGGTGCGACCGGTGTCGTGGCGTTGTGGTCAAAGTAGTAGCGCTGCATACTAGCCGCCTGGCATCATTGATTATATCGTGCGCTCCGGCATCATCACCCTCA
This sequence comes from Bryobacterales bacterium, assembly GCA_965248205.1. Classification (GTDB taxonomy): domain Bacteria; phylum Acidobacteriota; class Terriglobia; order Bryobacterales; family UBA6623. Next base: position 970,546 of record CBDFIS010000006.1, on the reverse strand, counting down.
CGACGGACTTCGGTCTTTCCGACCACTACGTCGGCGTAATGAAGGGGGTTATGGCAACGATTCACCCCGAAGCGCGAGTGATTGACGTGAGCCACGACGTACCCTGCCATAGCATCGCGGAGGGCGCCTTTACCATCGCCCAAGCTTATCGCTACTTCCCCGAAGGGACAGTGCACGTCGTCGTGGTGGACCCGGGAGTCGGAACCGAGCGACGGCCGATCGTCGTCGACGCGGGACGCCATCACTTCGTCGCACCGGATAACGGCGTCCTCTCACAAGTTTATGAACGAGAACCTCCGTCCGTAAGGAGTGTGGATGTGGAGCGACATGCGCTCAAACCAACGAGCCAAACTTTTCACGGCCGCGACGTTTTCGCGCCGATTGCCGCTCGACTTTCAAAAGGGACCGCGGTCGAGGAATTCGGCGAAGTGATTTCCGACTACGTGCGGCTAGCCCCCACGGCGCCGCGGCCCGTTGAACCGGGAAGATGGCAGGGGAAGATCCTGGACGTGGATCGGTTCGGGAATCTAGTTACGAGCTTCCCCGCCGAATCGCTTGCAGGCAGCGAGAGCTTCCGTAGCTTGATCGCCGGCGGCAAGGAAGTCGATTCGTTCGCCGAAGCCTACGCATTGGCGCCTGAAGGCCGCCCATTTGTGATCGTCGGCAGCTCCGGCTATTTGGAAGTGTCAATCAACCGAGCTTCGGCGGCTGACTGGGCGGGGATTGGAGTCGAAGACCAGGTTGAACTCCTGCCACTGCTGTCCGGTTAAAAGTCGAATAGAATCAATTGGTTGGGGTCATAGGGGGATTCGTTTGGGGAGTCGGATGGCTGGAGTGCCTGTAAAAGGGGCATTTTTTCGAATTGCGTAACGCTGAGAATCTGTAGAATCTGGTAAAGACTCGCTTCCAGCCCGAGGCGTTTCCGGACGATGGCGATGAGCACGTAAATCGAGACAGCGATCCAGATCTGCGTCTTGACGGCGTTCTCGCTGGTGCCGTAAAACGAGTTGATTCGCAGATGTTGCTTGATCCACTTGAAGAACAACTCAATCTGCCAACGCGACTTGTAGATGTGGGCGATGGTCAGCGCCGGGAGCGCGAAGTTGTTGGTCAGAAACTTCAGCCGCTTGTTCGTCCGGGCGTCGAAGTAACTGACCCTCCGCAACGGGTCGGGATAGGCTTGGGCCGATTCGATGGCAGCCAGTATGACGGTCTGATCCGAGCGCAAGCCCGTGGATTTGTCGACGGGATGCGAGTAGCGCCGTTGGAGCAAGATGTTCTTCTTGGTTCGCACGACGAAGAACGACGAGCAGAGAGTGAACACGAAGAGGCGTTCGAAATCGACGTAGGCCCGATCCATGACGTAGAACGCGCCGGCCTCCGGGCCGATCTCGTCGAGGATGTTGATGTCGTGCACTTTGCCTCCAGTAATGCGGATGAACGTGGGAATATTGCCGTGCAGATCCAGCAGCGTGTGCATCTTCACGGCGGCTTTTTGCTTGCGGAATCTCGCCCACGGAAACAGCGACAGGCAGAGGTCGATTGTTGTCGAGTCGAGAGCGTACAGAGTCTGGTCCAAGTCCACACCGATCGGGTCGTGGGCATATAACGGCCGTGCCATGCCAATCAAGACCTGCGCGAAGTCCGCGTAGATCCGCCAGTCGCGCGACTCGTTCGCGTCGGCCAGTGTCGAGCGCGCTACCCTGCCGCGGAATCCCATGTGGTAGAGTTTGCCGTGCATCGAACGCAGGCACGTCTCGATGTCGCGGAGGCTTGCCCGATAGGTCAGCTGGGCGAATGCCATCGCAAGAAACTGATCCCAGCAGGAGAAACTTTTCAGATAGGAATCGCCGCGGTAGCGCGATACACATTTCTGAAACTCTTTGCTCGGTAGGTGCTCGATCAGTTGGGAGAAAACCGTACGGCCAAGGTTCATCCCTCATTGTGCCGCGTCCGGATGCTCCGTTCAGGCGACCATTTGCGGCCTCGGGATTTCAAATCGTTCCCGGGCAAAACAGGCCATAAGACATTGAACGGTCGAGACTTACCGTCCGATGGCGCGACTTTCCCCGGACAGCACTGATCGCAAGTTGTTATACGCCTGGGCGGACACGGAGGTGCACCATGATCCAAACACTGATTAAGAACCGGCTGCTGCTGGCTTTGTGTGGGGTTCTTTACGCGATAATCTCGGCCATCTACTTGATGCACTACACGCAAGACACGGGTTTCCATGTGCGGAGGGAGTTCGTGTTTCTGGGTGGGCTCACACTGGCGGCGGGAGCTTGCACGATAGTAGCCGGCACTTGGAGGTCCGCAAACGGCAGATGCTGGCTTCTAGTGCTGAATGGTCTTGCTCTTGGCGCGCTCGGACTGATCCTTACAGCTGCCTCTGGTTCGAGAACTAGCTTTCTTACTGTCGCCCTCCTGATCACCCTGATGGCGATGAGCGTCGGCATTCTCGAATTGGTAATCGCGCGAACCTTGCGGCGTCAGCGTTATGTTGCGGACGGATGGTTTCTTGCCTTGGCCGGAGTGGCCTCGGTTGGTTTTGCTTTGGCGTTTGTTGCTTTGGGGTTTGGCTGGATCAAGATAGAACCAGGCTCACACGCACACTTTCTTTGGCTTGGCTCTTACTTTGGTTTCAGTGCAATCTGCATGCTGGGGCTGGCCCTGCACCTGCACAGTCCGGGTCTTTCCCAGTCCGGCCAAAGGGAAGCCTTACCACCATTGAGAAACCCAAGGCACGCACAGTAAGCAGGTAGCAGGTGTCGATAGGGTCAACTCGTCCGTCCTCCGCAGAGACGCAGGGTCCTTCTGAGTCCTCTGTTATAATGCGGTTTTTGAGGTAGTTCCCGCATGGCAACAACGACAGCAGACTTGGAATCGGTGGACCTGGGCTACGTGAAGGTGGAGCCGTGGTCGGAAGGCATCAAGACTCCTCGCAAGAAAATACCGAAGGAACTCGCGGTTATCAACGATGCTTGCACGGGGTGCGCCGGCTCTCCAGTTTGTGTCACGTATTGTCCGGTGGAAGAGTGCATGTTTTGGGTGCCGGACGAAGATCACCCGCCTTTTGGCCTCATCGAGGTTGACTATCAGCTTTGCATCGGCTGCAAAAAGTGCGTCAGCAAAGGGCCCGACGATATTTATCTCGACGGTTGCCCCTGGGATGCGATCGACATGGTCCCGATCGGGGATGTTGAGGGCGAGCTGAGCGTCAAGTTCAGCTACTAGCGCTATTTCCGCTTCGGTGCGGCAGCCTTTCTCCTACAAAGTACGAATGCCTCGTCGTTGGCTGTTCCCGCCGCCTGACCACCGCAGAGATTCCGCGAGTGCTGGCCACCAACCCGCTGAGTCTCGAAGACGTGCCCTCCGCCAAGCCCGGCGTCGTGAGACCCTGAGGGCCGGTGTTATCCCGGGGGCGCTCGCTGTCCTGGCCGCCTGCATTCTTTTCACAGGTGGCATTAGAGGCGCCAATGAAGCCGCCACTCCTAAAACTCCGAGATCGGGCATCGGTGCGGCAAGGGCGTCGGCTTCCAAGGCGGAGCTACTGAAAGCAGGCAGCCTTTCCTTCCCCTCTTACTTTGAGCCGTTGCCGGCCGGAGAGACGGGTGCGCGGTTACCGAACGGCGACCCTGCGACGTCGAATGGATTCGTTTACCGAAGAAACGGATACACGCTTTATCTGACCCCGTCCGAAGCCTTGTTCCAATTGGAGGGAAAGGGTTCGCCGATCCGCTCCGAGCGATCTTCGAGCTCCCGCGGTTCGTTCGGCATCCGCCTGGTCGGAGCAAACCCGTCTCCGACCATAGAGGGCCTCGACCGCATGGCCGGCGACAAAAGCTACTTCATCGGCAACGACCCGAGCCAGTGGAGGACCGCGGTTCCCCGCTTCGCCCGAGTACGATACGAGCAGGTTTATCCGGGAATCGATGTCGTCTACTACGGAGTCGAGGAGGGACCGGAGTACGATCTACTCGTAAGTCCGGCGGCTGACCCGGGAAGAATCATCCTCGAATTTGTCGGCGTTGAGGATCTTACCCTTCACCCCTCGGGAGACCTAAGCTTCGAGGTTGGAGAGACCCTTGTACACCAGCGAAGGCCTCGTATCTACGAGGAGCTAGGCCCACGCCGCGCGTATGTGGAAGGTAGCTACCGGTTGCTGGGAAATGATCGGGTCGGGTTCGTTGTGGGGGCCTACGACTCGGCAAGGACGCTGGTGATCGATCCGGTCTTGACCGCTTCAACCTACCTGGGGGGCGATTACATCGACGGTGGCTTCGATGTTGCGTTGGACCGGGACGGCAACATCTATGTCACTGGGCTGACCCGGTCGGCCGACTTTCCTGTCTCCGAGGGTGCCGTCCGTGCCCCTCGAGGGCCTTCATTCGATGTCTTCGTCGCAAAGCTGAACCCTTCTGCTACGGCCCTCGAGTATGGCGCTGTGATAGGAGGTCTGGGCACCGACCGGGGATCGGCGATCGCGGTGGATGAGGCGGGAAATGCGTACGTGTGTGGTACGACGTTCGCGAGCGACTTCCCGGTGACAGCTAACGCTCTTCAAAATGAATTCGCCGGCGGGACACTCGATGCCTTCTTGTTTAGGCTCAACGCCGATGCTACCGCGTTGGACTACTCGAGCTATCTCGGCGGGAGTTCCCCCGATGAGGGTCACGACATCGCGCTCGATTCGGAAGGTTCCATCTACGTTGTCGGTACGACGATCTCCGACGATTTCCTAACCACGCCCGGTTCCTTGCGGACGACCAAGACGGGCGACTTTCGCGATGGCTATGTCGTCAAATTCGGTTCATCGGGCGAATCCCTACTCTTTTCTACCTATCTGGGCGGAGAGGGTCGAGACGAAGCCCTTGCGGTGGCAGTCGATTCCACCGGAAACGCGCACGTTACCGGGTTTACGAGCTCAGAAGACGGCCTAACCACACCGAATGCCCATCAGGGGACTCTGGGGGGCGATTTCGATGCTTTCCTTGTGAAACTGGACCCAGGGGGTGGGTTCATCGAATACGGAACGTATCTAGGCGGCTCGAGGAATGACCGCGCACAGGACATCGCGGTTGACTCCAAGGGCCAGGTTGCATTAGCGGGGCGAACAACCTCTCTCGATTTCCCGACGACGGAGGGCGCTTACCAAACCTCGTATGGCGGTGGAGCTTTCTTCGGCGATGCGTTCCTAGCCCGATTCGACATTGCTGCCGGCCAGCTTCTCTTTTCGACTTTCTTGGGAGGCGTTACTGACGACCAAGGGAACGCGGTTGGCATTGAACCCTGGGGCGACATTACTGTTGTGGGCGGCACCGGATCCGCGGACTTCCCGGTGACCGAAGACGCCGTCCAATCCGTGCTCGATACGCTCGACGAAGCGTTCCTGACGCGGCTCAGCCCGGATGGTACGGAACTCCTCTACTCGACGTTTCTGGGGGGCAACGAAGGCGATCAGGGTTTCGGCCTCGCAAGCGATGGACTTGGAAGTGTCGTTGCGACAGGAATGGTCCAAGCGACGAACTTCCCCACAACAAGCGGAAGCTTTCGACCGAGCGTCGCCGGGTTCATCGAGTCGGGTGATGCGTTCGTGACGAAGCTCTACTTTGAGCCGCCACCTTTGTTTACACAGCAGGGAGTGGTAAACGCCGCGAGTTTCGAGAGCGGTCCGGTGGCGCCGGGAGAAATCATCACTATCTTCGGTACGAACTTGGGTCCTCCGACGCTGGCGGGTCCGCAGCTTACCGCGGATGGTCGCGTGGACACCTCGATTGCCGACACTCGAGTATGGTTCGATGGGGAGGCGGCGCCGATGATCTTTGCCGTCGAGAACCAATTGGCAGCGGTAGTGCCTTATACGGCGGCCGGCAGCCTGGTTACCAGCCTTCGCATCGAGTATCGAGGCCTTCTATCGCCGGCGGTAAGCTTGCCGGTCCAGTCGTCGTCGCCGGCGATTTTCACCCAGACCAGCTCCGGGATGGGGCCCGGAACGATCCTGAATCAGGACTACACTCTGAATAGCCCGGAGAACCCCGCGCTTCGAGGATCGGTCGTGATTCTCTATGCAACGGGAGAGGGGCAAACGGCACCTGCTGGTATCGATGGCAAGCTCGCCGAGGAGCCGCTGCCGCTGCCGCTCGAGTCGGTCTCGGTTCGGATCGGCGGTCGGAACGCTAGGCTGTTTTATGCGGGCGCGGCCCCGGGACTGGTAGCAGGCCTGATGCAGGTGAATGCGCGCATCTCAAAGGTTGTCGAGGCCGGGGACGCGGTTCCTATCACGCTTCGGGTCGGCGATTTCGTTAGCCCCCCGGGAGTTACCGTAGCCGTCCGCTAGCAGTGGCACAGCCTGTTTGGCCTACAGTACAGCGTTCCCTCGAAGGAGACCATTCCCGATGGCGAAAATGCCCCCCAAGGCGTACGACAACGCCAAGTTCCTCAGCAGCGCCGGTGCTCGTACCGTCCGAATGCTTGCGGAGTACGTCGAGCCCAAGAATCGGCTCGACCGCAACAAGATTCGCGATACGATCGTCTTTTTCGGCTCCGCTCGCTTCATCGATGCGAAAGCGGCCGCCAAGCTTGTCGCCGGCGCGAGGACGCCCGCAGAGGTGCGGGAGGCCCAACGGCTTCAGACGACGGCACGCTACTACGAAGAAGCGAGAGAACTTGCCGGCAGGCTGACTCGATGGTCCGAGCAGTGCTCCCCGACCGGGAGGCGTTTCGTTATTTGCTCCGGAGGAGGACCCGGTATCATGGAGGCCGCCAACCGCGGCGCCCAAGAAGCCGGCGGCATCTCGGTGGGGTTCAATATCAGCCTGCCGCTCGAGCAGCAGCCGAATCCCTACATTACCCGCGGGCTGTCTTTCCAGTTCCACTACTTCTTTATGCGAAAGCTGTGGTTTGCTTACCTCGCCAAGGCACTGGTCGTCTTCCCTGGTGGATACGGCACGCTGGACGAGCTGATGGAGGCGCTAACGCTGGTGCAGACGGAAAAGCTCAAGAAGAAGATGCTCGTGGTTGTCTACGGCAGTGAATACTGGAAGAGGGTCATCAATTTCGACGCGATGCAAGAGATGGGAACGATTGACACTTCCGATCGTAAGCTTTTTCGCTTTGCCGACAGCCCGACGGAGGCCTTTGATTTGATTAGCTCTTGGCTCGAGAAGCACTATTTGTGAGCCGAACATCCGCCGCGGCAATGTGCGATTTCGTACATGGGAGAGCGTCATTCTCCTCCGAATACTTGCTTGGTGAAGGGCGGGAGGATGTGTTAGTCTCGTTCCAGGCGGACTATCCGACCGGTTGGCCGTTGCGGTAACAGGGGGTGAGTCATGGGCATGAAAAGCCGTTTTGCCATCGGCTTGTTGCTGGCGGGCGCCGTGTCTTCTTACGGCCAGCAAGGACGGTCGCCCGGAGGCGGCAATACCTCGGGGCGGCAGCCTTCCACCTCGACACAGGGAAGGCAGGGCACGAATACCGGGCAGCAGGGCGGTTTCGGCCGTATGGGCCAGCAGCAGCAGGGGCTTAATCAGCCTGAGTTCCAGCGCCCAATTTTCCTTTCCGGGCAGGTCATGCTGGCGGATGGCACGCCGCCTGGCGAGCCGGCCACGATCGAGCGGGTCTGCTGGGGCCACCGTCGGCCGGAAACCTATACCGACTCCAAGGGCCGTTTCAGCTTCCAGCTCGGCGATAAGCATTCACTGGCTTTTGCCGATGCCAGTACCTCGCCGGCGAGCGACGATGCCTTTGGCGGCGCCGGCTTCAACTCGGGCGGATTTGACTCTCAGGCTAATCCGGGTGCACCCCAGGTGAGCGCGTTCGGGCGGGTCGATCTGTCGGGTTGTGAGCTGCGGGCCGTGCTGCCGGGGTATCGGTCGGAGTCTGTCCAGCTGAACCAACGCAGCATCTTCGACAAACCGGACATTGGCGTAATCATCCTCCATCGTATCGCCAAGGGGCAGGGTATCTCCGTGAGCGCTACGTCGCTGGCGGCTCCCAAACAGGCAAGGAAGGCTTACGAGAAGGCCCTGAAAGAGCTGCGAAAAAGGGACGCCAAGAGCCGCAAACCGAAGAAGGCCATCAAAGAGCTCGAAAAAGCCGTGGCCGAATACCCTGAATACGCCGCCGCTTGGACTTTGCTGGGCCGCACCCGGCTGGCGGTCAACGACACGGAAGGCGCCCGAGAGGCTTTTGACAAGGCGACGAAAGCGGATCCGAAATACCTCAGCCCCTATATCCCTTTGCTGAGAATGGAATTGAATGAGGAGCGTTGGGCGGAGGTGAATCTGGTTTCCGAGCGATTGTTGAGTCTCAATCCGCACATGACGGAGGTGCAGTTCTACCGTGCCGTGGCGGCCTTCAATCTGGGGAAAATGGATCTGGCGGAAGACCTTGCACTCGGTATTCAGTCCGGCGAGGGCGGCAAGAAATTTGCCGGCACGCACCGCTTGCTTGGCATGATCCACGCCCGGCAAGGCAACTTCCCTCTGGCGGCGACTGCCTACCGCGATTTTCTCGCTGCGCAACCGATGGGCCCGACAGCGAAGGACTTGCGGCGCCAACTCACCGAATGGGAGGCCCTGGGGGTGATCCAGAAGACGAAAACGGCGGCCTTGACGACGCAGGAGGACCCTTCTTCCCCCGGGGGAGAGCGACAATAGGCCGGCATCACCTTGATTCAACGGTTCAACAGAAACTCTGGGAGGCCACATGAGCATATTCACCAGAAGGCAGGCAGTCTTCGCGCTAGCCGCGTTCGGGGCGAGCGCTTCATCCGGGGCAACGGCCCTGCGGGTTGGTGACGAGGCGCCGGATTTCTCGCTGCCGTCCACCGCCGGCGGCGCGGCGCGTTTATCGGACTACCGCGGCAAGAATACCGTCGTGCTGGCGTTCTTCCCCAAGGCGTTTACCGGTGGTTGAAAGAAAGAGTTGAAGGCGTACCAGGCTGGTATCGCCAAATTCACGGAATCAAACGCGACGGTCTTCGGAGTCAGTACCGACCACGACGAAACCAACGCCCGCTTTGCCAAGTCGTTGGGTTTGGAGTTTGCCCTGCTCAGTGATCATATGGGCAAGGTTGCGAAGAAGTACGGTGTTTATCTGGCGGAGCACCACATCGCCTCGCGGACCACTTTCGTCGTCGACAAGGACGGAAAGATCGAGCACATCGACACCGGACAGGACGCGATCGACATCGCCGGGGCCGCAAACGCGTGCAGCCGGCTAAAGAAGTAGAGGGACCGCGCAGGGCCCGTCTATTCGGGAATCGCCGGGATCGTTACCGTCTTGGTGGCTAACGGTGTGTGGGGGGTCTGCTTGAGAAACTGAGCGTTTTTGCGTTCGATAGACACCCCGCGGCGGATCTGATCGATCTGTTCCTTGAGCTTCACACCGCGGACCTTCTGGTTGACCGCGCTTCTTACCTTCTCCAGCGGCTTGGCGCGCCGCTCGGTCACAGTCAATACGTAGAACCGCCGGCCATCCTTTACGGGGTCGGAGATCTTGCCCTGTTCCAACTGGAAGATCACATCCTTGAGCGACTGGGGAATGCTGGTCTCCCGCGTGAAGAAGCCCAAGTCGCCTCCCTTATCCTTGGAGGCACTGTCGTCGGAGTGTTTCTTCGCAAGTTCGGCGAAATCGGCTCCGCCCCTCAACTCAGCCACAATGCCCTCCGCCTTTGCTTTCGCTTCTGATTCGGTGAGCCTGTTCTCGCCGTTGGCCCCCGGGGCGGCTTCAGGAGTAGCGAAGTCGATGTAGATCGCTGACACCTTGAACTGTTCAAAGTCCGACTTGTGGGCCTCGTAGTAGCTGAGGAGGTCTTCGTCGGCAACTTGCAGCATAGACGTGAGACGCGAAAGATAGACTTGCGCCAGAAAGTTCATGCGCGCAAAGGCAAGCTGAGTTTTGTACGGTTCTTTTTCAGGAATGCCTTCCTTGTCGGCCATCTTCGCGAAACCCATCAGCTCGCCAAAAACGGTCACGAATTGGTCGTAGCTCATCTGTTCCGTTTGCTTTTTGAACTGCGGGGGCAAGGCGTTGCGGATTACTCGAAGTTCGCGGGCCGTATACTCTACACCGTCGATGACCACGACCACCTCGTCCGGAGGGATCGGCTCCGCGGCCTGCGGTGGCGGAGGCGAAGACTGCGCCCACGCGCCGAGCGTCCAGAAGATGAAAAGAAAGAGACTGCGGGAGCTACTGCGCTTGAAGTTCATGGTCGGAAAACTCTCTTGTCAGCCGGGGGGATTTCTCGAATTCTAACACAGCGCTCTTCGGCGTCTTGCCGTGAGGCCTACGTAGCCTGTTATCGAACGCACTGTTCTGAGCGTCAGGCCCACGCACAAAGGAGTTCCCGTTTGCCGCGGGACCTCACGTCTCTCTCGAGTTGCTCTATCTCTTTCAGCTTTCGGAGGGCCTCGGGTAATACCCACTACGGGTTTGTACCTTCAGGTTCTTGTCGCGCGTGCGGAGCTTGATGGGGCGGAAGCCGGTGTTGGAGGACTCACGGTTGGGCGTGTACCCAAGGCTGTATTGGCTGCGGAGCTCTTCTTGAATCTGTTCGAAAATGTCTCGTAGAGGCTGCTTCTTCCGGACCTCGAACATCCCTCCGCCGGTCTCACGAGCCATCTTCTTCAGTGCGGAACTGCCTCCCCCTCCGCCGATGCCCACTCGGCTGTAGAAGTAGCGGTCAAAGTAACGCACGCTGTAGACAACGACATCGGCACGATGCGCGGCCGTAATCGCGTCGCGGAGCTTCACGCGGCTTCCGTAGTCGAACCCGTCCGAGATCAGCACGACCGCCTTGCGGCCCGCTTGGCCGGCAAGAACCTCACTGGATGCCAAGAAAACCGCATCGTAGAGGGCCGTACCGACGGGTCTCTGGGAGGTTGGTACCGGGGAAGGATGTAAGCCGCCCCGGCTGCCCTGAATTCGCAGCTCGTCGAGGGACGCCCCCAGCAGCTTACGTGAATCTGTCAGATCTTGGAGCAGTTCGACGTCGACATCGAAGCTGATCAAGAACGCAAGATCTTTTTGGTGCCGGAGTACCTGCGAAAAGAATTGTGCACTCGCTCGCCTTTCGTCCTCGATGAGTCGTTCCTGACTTACACTCGTGTCAACCACCAGGCCCAGTGTCAGCGGCAGATCGGTTTGGCGCGAGAAATACCGGATCTCTTGCGGAACTCCTTCCTCCTCGAGGATGAAGTCGTCCCGCGTGAGGTTGTTGATCAGCCGTCCCTTTTTGTCACGAACTGTCGCCAGGACGTTGACGACCGAGACGTCGACGGTGATCGTGGCTTCGCCCTCGTCCTGTGCGGAAGTGGAGGGCGTCAACGCCAACCAAGGGACGCTACACAGTACGACGAGAAAATAGACCTTCGCTCGCATAAAGTTCATTCAAATCAAGAGACGCCCTGGATGGAGCTGGCGTTTCCGGCTTCGGAGCAGGATCGGTTCGTAGCCCGGAAGCCCGTGCTCATCGTAACCCAGAATCTCGTCCGCGGGGCGGTCGTCAAGCACCGGCAGGGAGGCACAGCGCTTTGCGATTTTGTCCAACTCGTCAGCTAGCGACCGGCCCCTGCTTCGGGCCCGTATTCGCTCCAGCCGCTCTCGGACAGACTGGGCGACAGCTTCTGTCAGGCTCTCACCCGTCACCTCCGAAAGCTCGCGAGCGAGGCGATCTGCCTCTTCGTTCTTGATGTTGAAAGCCATTTTCTCGCCTCTAGAATTATCTCCCGTTTTTACGACAGTGGTCTTCGGCGATGTCGCTAGCGTTTAGGAACACTGTTACCGTTCGTTAGCCTCCGCTGTCATCTCCGTCAGGTCCTATCTTTTCGGGATTCAGCGCTCCTGTCCAGGAGCTCCGCAATCTTGGCGGCATCGTTCGGCACAACTAAGGGCTCGTTGCCGAAAGTGGAACTGAGCGTTTGCCCGCCGGGAGCCTTTAGCTCGCCAGTGTGATAGCGGTAGACGTAATCTGGGTCTTTCAACAGGTGTCCCGTAAGGACAGCCACCACGTCATCCTCAGATGAGATTTTCCCCGCGCTGGTCAGTTTCCGGATACCGGCCAGCGACGCCGCGGAAGCCGGTTCGCAACCGATGCCGCACTGTCCGACCACGGCCTTGGCGTCGGCGATTTCCTGCTCAGTGACGCACTCCACCAGCCCGTCGCTTGCTTCCACTTCGAAGAGTGCCTTGGGCCACGAGACCGGAGCGCCGATGCGAATGGCCGTGGCTAGGGTTTCGGGTTTCTCAACGTTTCGAATTGTGCCGCGATCGTCTCGGTGAAACAGGTCGTAGAACGGCGCTGCTCCCGCTGCCTGAACCACCGCCAGACGTGGGAGGCGATCGATCAAGCCTACTTGCTTCATTTCCCGCAAGGACTTTCCCAGGGCCGAGACGTTGCCCAGGTTCCCGCCCGGCAGCACTATCCAGTCGGGAACCTTCCATCCTCTCTGATCGAGCATTTCGATTGCGATCGTCTTTTGCCCTTCGATACGGAACGGGTTGATCGAGTTGAGCAAATAGATACCGATCTCTTCGGCCAGCTTTCGCACCAGGGCGAGAATCTGATCGAAGTTTGCCTCGACCTGCAGGGTAACAGCCCCGTATTCGAGGGCTTGGGCGAGCTTGCCATAGGCGATATTGCCGTGCGGCACAAAGACGATCGCCTGTATCTGGGCGGCTGCCGCATACGCCGCCATGGAGGCGGACGTGTTGCCGGTCGAGACGCACGCCACTCTTTTCATCCCAAGCTTGCGGGCCTGAGCCATCCCCGCCGTCATGCCGTTGTCTTTGAATGAGGCAGAGGGATTGTAGCCTTGGTGCTTGAGCTGCACGGACCGCAGGCCGGCATAGGCCGCGGCGCGGGGGGCATCGAAAAGAGGTGTGTTGCCTTCCCGCAGGGTAACGATGTGAGCCTGATCGCTTACGAAGGGAAGCATCTCGCGGAAGCGCCAGACACCGCTGACATCAAGGGGTTCGCGGCTCTTCCGCCGCTCGTCCCACAGGGAACGGAGCGCGTCCGGATCAGCCGCTCCGAAATCGTTCTCGACTTCCAGTAGAGCTTCACATTCGCCGCACTGATAAATGACTTCGTCTAGGGCGTAGCGCCTACGGCAATCCGGGTTAAAACAGACCAGTTCAACGTTCATCGAATCGTATTGGCCGGCCAGGCCGCAACGGCGGAGCAGAAATGCCTATTGGTACAGACGGCGCTGCGCTGATGTTGAGAGGCAAGAATGCGTGTCCCCATGCGCTTCGCATTCCTCCGCACACTCGTAGTGTTCCATGGTAGCAGTCGATTCGGACCCACCGACTTTTGCCGGAGATCTACACCCTTAGCGATCAAGCTATGATGGTCTCACCGAAGCGACGGCGCACAACCAGCTAAGCCATGGATCGGTCTCAAAAATCCCCTTCCGGCACGTTCACTCCGCGGCGCTTTCTGCTTCGCTCGCTTACGTATCACCTCGGCGTGCACACGGCCGTCGCCCTGGGTGTAGCAGTAGGAACAGCGGTCTTTGCGGGGGCGTTGTTGGTGGGGGATTCCGTTCGCGGCAGTTTGCGCGATCTTACCCTTGACAGGCTGGCACGGATCGATCACGCGCTGGTCGCGGATCGATACTTCCGCGAGCAACTGGCCCATGATCTGACCGCGTCAGGGCGGTTCGTCGACTCGTTCGATCAGGCAGCCCCCGCCATCCTCATTCGCGGCAGTGTGGAATCCGCCTCGACAAGCTCGCGCGCCTCCAGAATCAATATCCACGGGGTTGACGAGCGTTTTTGGTCTTTCTTTGCTCCCAATGAGCCGCTACCGGGTCCACGTGAGGTCCTGATCAACGAAACCCTTGCGCGTGAGATTGATGCCCAAGCAGGAGATGCGCTCATACTCCGATTCCAAACCGACACGCTTATACCTAGCGAATCGGTGATGGGCCGCAAGTCCGGAAACGTCCGCGTGATGCGGCTAAAGGTGACGGGCGTCTTGCCTGCGAGCGGTGTCGGACGCTTCGGGCTGTCACCCAGCCAGCAACTGCCCTACAACGCATTTCTTTCCTTGGAGACCCTTCAATCAGCTCTCGAGCAGCCGGACCGCGCCAACGCCCTCTTCGTTTCAGGCTCGCCGAGTGAAGAAGGCTCCCAGAATCTCGAGCTTGCCCTGAAAGAAACGCTCCGACTTGAGGATTTGCGTCTCAGCACCCGCCTAAGGACGGAGCGAGGGGCTGTGGCGCTCGAAACCGACCGCATCGTCCTCGATATTTCTACTGCCGACGCCGCGTCCGATGCAGCTCGAGAAGCGGGGTTGCCCTCCTTGCCAGTGCTGACCTACCTGGCGAACGAAATCCGGGTCGATGATCGTAGTGTTCCTTACTCGACAGTGACTGCGCTCGACGACGGCAGTGAGGCTCGCTTCGGCCCATTGCTCCTCAGCAATGGCGAACCCGCGCCAAGGCTTGAAAAGGACGAGATCCTGCTCAATGACTGGGCAGCGCGCGACCTAAGTGCAAGCGTCGGTGATAACGTCGAACTCGGCTACTACGTAGTTGGTCCGCAGGGATCGCTCGACACGGCGAGGCATACGTTCATGCTCAAGGGTGTCGTCCGAATGTCGGGTTTGGCCCTTGACCGAGATCTTGCACCCACCTACAAGGGAATGAGCGACGCGGCGCGAATCGGTGACTGGGACCCGCCGTTTCCGGTAGACCTCGGCAAGATTCGTCCCATCGACGAGGACTACTGGGACCAATACCGCACCGCTCCCAAGGCCTTCGTCTCTTTAGAGACTGCTAAGAAACTTTGGACCAGCCGTTTCGGGCAGCTGACTTCGATTCGCGTCGTGCCGGCCGAAGGTCAGACTGTCGATCAAGCAGCGGGCGTGTTCGAAAAACACCTTCGCACTCGTCTGAGTCCGGCCGCTTACGGACTAGCCTTTCAACCGGTGAAAGCACAAGGACTGGCTGCCTCTGCCGGGGCGACCGACTTCTCGGGTCTCTTCATTGGATTTAGCTTTTTCCTGATTGTTTCGGCCGCGATGCTGGTGGTTTTACTTTTCCGCTTGGGCGTGGAGCGGCGCTCCAAGGAGATTGGCCTGTTGATCGCCACTGGCCGAACCATCGCGATGGTTCGGAGGCTACTGCTAAAGGAGAGTGCGGCCGTCGCGCTGGCCGGGTGCCTGATCGGCCTGCCCGGAGCAGTAGCCTATGGCGCAGTGATGGTGTATGGATTGCGAACCTGGTGGAGCGCAGCCGTCGGCGGTGCATTTCTCCAGCTCCACGTGACAGTGCCGAGCCTGATAGGCGGAGCGGTGGGCGCTCTGCTGATGATTGTACTCTCCATATGGTTTGCCATTCGCAAGTTAGGTCAACTTAGCCCTCGATCCATGCTTGCTGGCACGATCGAGCCATCGGGATCCGTTCGTGTCGTTGCCCGGACGGCTCGCCGGCCGCTCATCGTGGCCATCGCTTCGGCTACCTTGGCCTTGTTGTTAGTAGTTTTGTCAGCCGCGACCGATGCCATCCCCAGGACGGAAGGCTTCTTTGGTGTCGGTACCCTGTTGCTAGTGGCGGCGCTTGCGTTCTTCCGTTCCTCTCTCACGAAACCAGCCCGAGCCTCATTCGGTGGCGCCTCATCGCTCGCTCAACTTGGTGTTCGGAACGGTGCGCGCCAACCGACCCGCAGCCTTCTTACCGTGGCTTTAGTTGCGAGTGCTACGTTCACGATTCTCGCGGTAGAATCTTTTCGTCACGACCCTACCCATGGCGAGCCCAATCTTCAGTCAGGAGACGGAGGTTTCCGCTGGATGGCTGAATCCGCGGTCTCCACCTACCGAGACCAGCTCTCCTTAGGCGGCGAAGAGGGCCTGCCCGAGATGCAGATCTTTTCGCTGCGAGTCAAACCCGGCGAGAACGCCAGTTGCCTCAATCTCTATCGGCCGTCGCAGCCAACGTTGCTCGGCGCGACTCCTCAGTTGATCGAGCGAGGAGGCTTTGCTTTCCAAGCTACGCTGGCCGAATCAGCCGAGGAAGTTGAGCATCCATGGAAAGTGCTCGACAAGGAATTGGAAGGTGGCGCTGTCCCCGTCTTCGGCGACGCCAACTCCGTGCAATGGATTCTTCACTTGGAATTAGGAGAAGAGCTGGTCGTCAACGACGAGCGCGGAAGGAATCGCCGCTTGGCTATCGTAGGAACGCTTAGCCGCAGCATCTTCCAGTCGCAGTTGATCATGTCGGAGCGTAACTTCCTTGACCTGTTTCCTTCTCATAGTGGCTTCAATCTCTTCATGATCGAAACCCACTCCGATCAGGCCGGACAAGCTCTGGAGGAACGCTTCGCCGCCCTGGGTTTGGACGCGACGCGCACAGCCGACCGGCTAGCCGGTTATTTGGTTGTCGAAAACACCTACCTCAGCACTTTTCAGGCGCTCGGCGGGCTGGGTTTGTTGCTCGGCACTCTCGGCCTTGCGGTCGTGATGGTGCGAAACGTTTTGGAACGGCGCGCGGAACTGGCTCTGCTGCAGGCGGTCGGCTTCCCGGCCCTTTCCATGTCGTGGCTAGTTCTGGCGGAGAACCTCTTCTTGCTCGTATTTGGTGTTCTAATCGGCGTGTTGACGGCTTCTCTGGCCGTTCTACCGCACTTCCTAAGCGGCTTGGCCCAACCGCCGTGGCTGTCGGTTGCGGTCACGCTGGTTTCAATCGTGCTGGTCGGGTTGATCGCCGGCGCGGCCTCTATCACAGTTACGCTGCACGCCCCTCTAGCGCCAGCGTTGAGGCGAGAGTGAGTAACGCGATTGCCGAGCCGCGATCGTGCCGCCGGGTGGCGATTCAGTACGCCCTAAGTGAACAGGGACAACCCCTGGCACTCCCTCCGGATGACGAGCCTGCTCATTGCATCTTTGATCATGGAAACCGCTCTCCAATTTACCGCTACGGAGCCGGGTCAAACTCGAAACGGCTGATGATCACTTCTACTTCCTTGCCGTCGGTCGGAGGGTTGCCGCGGAACAGCCAGAAGTTGAAGCGAGGATTCTCGTCGACACTTTGGGGTATGCCGTCGGTAAACCTGAAGCCGGCATAGAGCGCTCCGGGGTCAGCCGGAGTCCAATGCCCCTGCCGGCTCTCGAACACCGCTTGGCCAGGCGTCCATGTGAGGATTTGCGTGGTCTGTTGGGCCGCACTCGGCTGCCAGAAACGGAACATGTGGCCCGGCTGATCGTAAGGCTGCACGACGTACTGCGCGTTCAGATTGTTCGGGTCGGACCAGCGCGAAAACTCGATATCCAGCTCCCGATGGTTGTCTGCGGGCTGGTCACTCCAAGTAAACAATCCCAGAACCACGTTCGGATCGAGCGCGTCGACTTCCTTGTCTAGATGAAAGCGGTAGGTGCCGTAGCCCAGGGTACAGAGATTGATTACCTCTGCTGCATACCACTTGCCTTTGCTGCGGCGAATCTTCAGATGGAGCCGACCGTCTTCGTCGACCCACACACTCTTGCTGTCGTCGGAGAAGCGGTTTGGCCCGGGGCCGACCTGCGACTTGCCGTGGTCCTTGACCGCCCACACGTGTCCTGAAAAGGCGATGCGTGTCGTGTACCCGGTGTAAGTAACATTGCAGTCGGGCACCGGGGGCGGTGGAGGAGGCGGCGGCTTGGGCCGACCCTTCCCGTTTCCCGGCCCAGCCCACGCGACGCCGGCCATCACCAGCATCAGCAGGAGTGTTCTTAACGCAACGGATTTTGGTTGATGCATCTTTCCCCCCCTCGGCGAGAATCGGTTCGCCTGCGTCGTATCTGACAGATTCGAGATCCCGCCTACTATGCAGGCGGGACACGTTGAAACAGTGGGGGGATGGCGAAGCGCCTGACAGCAAGCGCTTACACCATTGTACAATCCTCGAACCCGCGATCCCCGTTGGCTGCCTGTTCCCTAGCAGCCCGTGGCAAAAGTCGGGTGGGAGCGAAAAATGGGGACTGCCACCAATTCCCTCTCCATCCTGGCCCTCGAAACGAAGCACTTAGCCTGAAGCGAATTGGCTGGCTGTACCCGATTTTTCGCGACGTGGACTTTCACCACGGGCTGGTAGCCGGAGCTTCGCCGGGTTCCCACGCCTCTCCTTGGCCCGTTGATTCGCTGGTCCGAATAGTTTCCTGTTGCCCTGGTTCTGTTCCCTGGGGACCGCCTACCCAGACGTCGAAAGGAATCACGACGCGATGTGCTGAGAGCGTGCGCCACAATAGGGTTACACGTTATCAAAAGGCCGCGGATCTCAACGTCGAGATCCTCGCTACGAACTGAGACATGGATTCTGCAGGCGAGGATCCGAACTCGCGGACTCGTCAATAATTGGTAACTATTGCCGCCGCGCCTACCGTCAGGGTGATCCCGGTCTGCTCACTCTGGCGCGACCCCGTCCCCACACACTCTTCAAGAACTGCCGGCTAGTGGTGTCAGGTCGCAAGCTACGTGCCGCCACGCCCGTGCTTACGTTTTCGCCGCCCGGGCTTCGCTTTCTTGGCTCCCGGGTCGCCATCCACCCACGAAAACTCAGCGCGCATACGGTCCCAGCTGATCCGGTCGGCCCTTACTCGGAGTCGATCGCCCAAGCCAAAGCGCCGCTTGCTTCGCCGACCGATGAGAGCCTGCACGTTTTCTCGGTAGTAGTAGGATTCGTCTTGAAACGATTCGATCGGCACGAAACCCTCGACAAAGAGATCCAGCAGCTCGACGAACAGGCCGTAGCGGGTCACCGAGACCACAATAGCGTCGAATTCGTCTCCCAGTCGCTGTTCCATGAAGCGTGCCTTCTTCCAGTCCATCAGCGCCCGCTCAGCGTCCGCCGCTCGGCGCTCGGTGAAGGACGACTCCTTAGCGATCTGAGCTAGGGCGCCTTCCGTCGGCGGCCGGTTCGAAGCCGGGTCCTCTGCCGGTTGGCTTTCTTCCTGGTCGAGCACGGATTTCAGGATCCGGTGCACGACCAGATCCGGATAGCGCCGAATGGGAGACGTGAAGTGTGTATAGCAAGGCGTTGCAAGCGCGAAGTGGCCTCTGTTGGTCTCGCTGTATTGGGCCTGCTTCAACGAGCGGAGCATCAGATAGTTGAGGATTCGTTCTTCCGGCTTGCCTTCGAGCTGGGCGATCAACTTTTGGTAATGCTTCGGGGAAACATCAGCCCCCCCCTCGGGAACGTGCACCTCATGACGGGTTTTGGAGCCGTCCCGGTGGCGGCGGGTGTGGCTGAATGGACGAACGAGGACATCCACCCCAAGGGAATAACCGAACGTCGAAAGTAACTGCTCGAAATCGAGCAGACGCCTGGGATCCGGTTTCTCGTGCACCCGATAGAGAGCGGGCACGTCTCGCTGCTCCAAATGCCGCGCCACGGCTTCGTTGGCCGCGAGCATGAATTCTTCGATGATGCGGTGGGCGGTGTTCCGCTCGGCTCGGGTGACGCCTGTCATCATTCCCGACTTGTCGAATTCGATCACCGCTTCGGGAAGGTCGAAGTCGATCGATCCGCGGCGCTCCCTGCGGCGCTGAAGAATGGTCGCCAGTTCTTCCATCAGCCGGAAGCGCGCAACCAGACGCTGATAGCGGGATGTCTGCTGGGGATTTTCTTCGAGCACTAAGTTCACATTCGTGTAGCTCATCCGCTCGGCGCTGCGAATGATTCCTCGGCAAAACTCGACGCCGACGGTTTCTCCTCGATTGTCGATTTCGAGCAGGGCGGAGAGCGTCAAGCGGTCCACCCGCGGATTCAGTGAGCAGATGCCGGTCGAGAGCTCAGCGGGCAGCATGGGCACAGCGCGGTCAGGGAAATACGTGCTTGTTCCTCTCAAGCGGGCTTCTTCGTCGAGTGCGCTTCCGGAGTGAACGTAGTGGCTGACGTCCGCAATGTGAACATGAAGAGCGAAATTGTCGTTTCCGAGACGATCGACCCAAACGGCATCGTCAAAGTCGCGGGCCGACTCGCCGTCGATCGTGACGACGTCGAAGTCCCGAAAGTCCCGGCGCCGCTGACCCTCCTTCTCGTCAATGGCCTCGCTGAACCTTCCGGTTTCCTCAAGGGCCGGGGAAGGGAAGCGGTAGGGAAGGTGAAACTTGCGGATGATGACTTCGACGTCCACTCCGAAATCTTCGGGACGTCCGAGAACTTCGATCACCCGCCCGCGCGCGCCCTGAGTACGCGTTGGAAACTCGGCGACCTCGACGTAGACGATCCAGCCGTCAAGGTCTTCAGGCCCGGCTACCGCGGGTGGTGATACGTTGCCTAAGCGGTCGCTTGTCGGGTCAGGTGGCGGCAGTTCCTCACCCTGGTTGATCCCTATGTGGTCCCGAAGGCGATCGTCATGCGGCGCGACCCAGCTGCCGCGTTTGGAAAAGTGGAACTGACCGACCACGTGCGCTTGGCCACGCTTCAGGATCCGCTGGACGACTCCTTCCACTCGGCCGTCGGCGATCCTTCCAAGCTGTACTAATACGCGATCGGCGTGCATGGCGCCCGCCAGAGACTTCCGAGAGACGTAGATGTCTCCCTCGACCCCGTCCAAACGGTGATCCGGCACAACGAACCCGTACCCGTCTCGGTGTAGGATGACCACGCCGCTCGCGTATTCGGAGGAGCCCCCCGGTACAGCGTAGCTGCCGCGGCGGAATTCGACCAGGCGTCCCTCCGAGACAAGCTGCCGCAGGCTCAGTTGTAAGGTCCGCCGCTCCTGGCCCCGCACAGCGAAGTGCCGCGCGAGGGTCCGGAAGCCAGTTCGGCCGTGCGGCTGTTGGCTCACGTACTCCAGTACGGCCTCAGCATCCATGGATTCACTATATCGAGCGGGGATGAAGGCGGCCTAGGACGTTGCCCGTGATTGGTTGCACGGATTCGCGATGGATCACGAGCCGACAATCCCTAGACCGCTCCCTTACGGTCGCGGCTCCGCTGGTGTCTTCGCGGGAGGGCGGCGAACCGCTAGCCAAGGGCCGCAGGGCTCGGCAAAACGGCGGGCGAGTCCTTCGCTACACCACTCATGTAGGCCCTGCGCGGCAAGAAGATGTCCCCCCCCCAACCGATACGTAATATCATTTAGGTGTGATTCCTACCGAAGCGCTGGCCGCCTTACGCAAGATCGTCGGCCCTCGTGGCCTGCTCGAGCGGCCCCAGGACTTGATGCTTTATGAGTATGACGGGAGCATCGAGAAGGGGCGTCCTGAATGCGTCGTCTTTCCCTCGACCACCGAGGATGTCGTCGCCATCGTCAAGGTCGCCAGCCAGTTCAACCTGGCCCTGGTGGGACGCGGTGCAGGCACTGGGCTGAGTGGGGGCACGATACCTACCCAGGGCGGCATTATGATCGGCTTCGCGAGGATGAACAAGATCCTGGAAATCGATCTCGAAAACGAGTGCGCCGTCTTGCAGCCCGGCGTTGTGAATCTGGACATCTCGGTAGCTGTCAAGGGGAACGGATACTACTACGCCCCCGATCCCTCGAGCCAAAGAGCGTGCACCATTGGGGGCAACGTCGCCGAAAACGCAGGGGGGCCGCACACACTGGCTTACGGGGTCACGACGAACCACGTCCTCGGGGTCGAAGCCGTCTTGCCCGACGGAACGGTCATCACGACCGGGGGCAAAGAAGCCGATCAGCCGGGATATGATCTGACGGGCCTGCTGACGGGTTCGGAAGGCACGATGGCGCTGGTCACGAAAGTCATCGTGCGGCTCATGCGGTTGCCCGAGATGGTGAAGACGCTGCTTGCGGTCTACGATGAGCCGGAAGACGCCGCTTCCACGGTGGCCGCTATCACGGCTCGTGCGATCGTTCCCGCAGCTATAGAAATGCTTGATGGTGTCATGCTGCGAATGGTCGAGGAGGCGACCCACGCCGGCTACCCGATGGACGCCGACGCCGTGCTGCTGATCGAAGTGGAGGGTCTTCAGGAGACCGTGGAAGAGCAAGTCGAGCAGATCCGCGATGCCTGTGAGGAGAACCATGCCCGGGAAGTGCGCATCGCACGTTCCGCCGAGGAGCGTGACCTGCTTTGGAAGGGGCGCAAAAACGCCTTCGGTGCGGTGGGACGAGTTAGCCCGACCTACTACGTCCAAGACGGCGTCGTACCGCGTACCCGGATCGCTGACACGCTGCGCTTCATCTACAAGGTGTCCGACAAATACGAACTGAAAATCAGTAACATCTTCCACGCCGGCGATGGCAACATGCACCCCATCATCATGTTCGACGACCGAAACCCTGACGAGTTGGAACGCACAAAGCGCGCTGGAGCGGAAATCCTCGAATACTGTGTGAAGGCTGGAGGCGCTATTACCGGAGAGCACGGCGTAGGGATGGAAAAGAACGATCTGATGCCGATGCTGTTTGCGCCCGAAAGCTTGGAACTGATGGAAGCGCTAATCAAGGTTTTCAATCCCGACCGGCGTCTGAATCCGGGTAAACTGCTTCCGACCGGAAAAGGGTGTTTGGAAATCCGTCCGATGAGCAGCCGCGGGAAATCGACGGAGTGGTAGCGGAGCGGCCACGGACCCAGCGGCCAAGTCTACTGCCGACGAGCGGCCCACCCAAGGGGATCGCCCTCCCGTCCGGCCCAACGCATCCAGGTGAAAATGTGGGCTGGTTCTCAGGCGATCGTTAGACGAGCTGAGTGGTTGAGGTGCCTACGAAAAAGACTTTGGGACAACGGATGGAACTGGGGCGTCGGGGGACCGCTTCATTTGATTGAGTTTGACTAACAGGTTGAGTTCGGCGCGGGACAAGCGGGTTCGGCTGGTGTTGGGAGAAAGCACACGGCTATCGCGGCTCAGCCCGGCGGTTGCGGGTCGGTTTTTCGAAAGCGAGCCTAGCTTCTCTTGGCGGGCGAGCAGGGTTCGGCTCGTGCTCTGGAGAGTGTGTAGCTTGTCCTCGACTAGTTGTATACGGTCTTCGACGCCGCGAGTTTGGGCTTCCGCAGCCGCCTGCCGGGCGCGGATCCTGCGACGGAAGTGCCCTCCCCAAATGTGTAGGGCAAGCGCCGTCACAAGGAGGGCTAGAAGCGGAGAAGCCAATATCCACAACTCAAAGATCGTTGACGTTGACATCATCATCTATTCTTCCGTTCCTTTCTGGAGAGGATCAGCGCACAATTTCTCACCACGGCCGTGGTGCATGAGGCGAAAGGGCCGGCGGCTAGGGCTCGCGGAACAGTTTGCGCACATCGCCGAGGGTACGGCAAGCGGGCGCGATGAATCGCGCCCCTACATCCATAGGCCCGCCATCACTTCGTTGCGCGTCCTCAGCGGGCTAGAAAATGGTCCGCATGCGGTCTTGCCGACTGACGATCTCGGTGACACGGATTCCGTAATTGCCGTCCACTACGACGACCTCGCCGCGGGCGATGACGCAGTTGTTAACCAAGACATCAATCGGTTCGGCCACAGACCGATTCAGCTCGACGATCGAGCCGGACGCCAACTTGAGCACCTCCTGGAGGTTCAAGTGCGTAGTTCCGAAGCTCACGCTGAGGTCCAATTCCACGTGGAGCAGCATAGCTAGGTTGTGCTGCGCCCCGGAACTCAGCGGGGTCTTGCCGGTTGAGGTTGCTGACTGTCCGTTGGCAGTCTGAGGATCGGCGTCGGAGGAGGAATCGCGCTCCGCAGTCGCTTGGTCGGTATCCGCGAACATCATGGCCCGAACGGCGGTTACATTGGGAACGAAGGCAAACAGGTATTCCGACCCGCCCCACTCCGCGACGTATTCTAGGCCCAGATCAGCGTCGGCGGGGTGGGAGGAGTCGACGACTTCCGTGAATTGAGCCGCCTTGCCCAGCGGCTGCGACGCGGTGCGGCCAAACAAGCCGGCTGCCTGACTGAGGATTTCGACGTAGGTACCGCGTGCTCTGTCCGGTTCGAGTTTCTCCTCGCCCGTGATGAGCGCGATCAAACTGTTGATCGTCTCGCGCGGGCAGCCGACAGTCAGGAGGGATCCCTCCGACATGTCGTTCGGGAGATCGAACCAGAGCGGATCCGCCCATTGTTGCCACGCCTCGACGTCCGGGGCGCGCGGCCGCAATGTCAGTTCCGCCGCCAAGCCGCTCAGATCAAGTCCTGAAACCGCGGCCCGAAAGCTACGCTCCCAGAGGGCGGGCGCCCAGTGGGCGAGCCTTTTGTTTTTCCATTGATTGGTATCCGGTTCAGCCACCGAGTTCGTTTAGCCTACGTCGAAGGGTGCCGAATCTGAACGCCACGGGTATTGCCCACCGTGACGATCTCGCCGATGAATTTCTTCTTACCGTTGACCTTGATGCCCGCCGGCTTTTGCACCGGCAGGTCGAGCGATACAAGGTCTCCTACTTGCAGTTCCAGAAGATCGGTCAGACGCACCTTCGCTCCCTCCATCAAAGCTTCCACTGAGACGGGGATTTGTTTGACGACGTCGCGCATACGCCCTTGTTCGGCCTGCGACCCGCTCCGTCTACGAATCGACCACTGCTGCTCGAACTTTTGTCCCATCATCTTGACCAAGATAGACGGGATGCCGAAGTTCATCATGCCCCGGATGTCCCCCATGGTGATCTCGAATCCGATGGCGACGACAGCTTCGTTCGGTGAGAGGATCTGCATCAACTGCGGTTGAGTCTCGGTCGCTTCAATGGTGAAGCTGATCTCGGCCACAGGCGCCCAGGTCTCCCGAAGGTCGTGCAGCACAATCCGAAGCACGCCCTCAATAATGCCGCGCTCGATCTCGGTGATTTCGCGAACTTCCTGACCGGCGGAAGCTCCGGTTCCTCCCAGCAGAACATCAAGCATCGGGAAAACGAGCGAGGGGTTAAGTTCGATCACGGCGTTGCCGTCCATCGGTCTCATGCCGATGCTCGAAATGGCGGTTGGCGTGGGCAGATATTGCAGGAATTCTCCGAAAGAGATCTGTTCCACCGATACCAGGCTAACGGTGATATAGGCTCTCAGGTAGGCGCCCAGCGAGGATGCCAGATTGCGCGCCAAGAAGTCGTGCATTAGGTGGATCGCCCGCAGCTGCTCCTTGGGAATGCGGTCCGGCCGTCGGAAGTCATAGGCGACCGCTGTCTTGGCGGCCACGCTCGACGGATCAGCGACGCTGCCGTATTCACGAAACAGCCGATCTATTTCTTCCTGTGAAAGCTTAGGATCCAGTGCTGTCCGGGGAAAGTCGCGCCATCGGACGGTAAGTCTCGACCGTTCAATGTCTTATGGCCTGTTTTGCCCGGGAACGATTTGAAATCCCGAGGCCGCAAATGGTCGCCTGAACGGAGCATCCGGACGCGGCACAATGAGGGATGAACCTTGGCCGTACGGTTTTCTCCCAACTGATCGAGCACCTACCGAGCAAAGAGTTTCAGAAATGTGTATCGCGCTACCGCGGCGATTCCTATCTGAAAAGTTTCTCCTGCTGGGATCAGTTTCTTGCGATGGCATTCGCCCAGCTGACCTATCGGGCAAGCCTCCGCGACATCGAGACGTGCCTGCGTTCGATGCACGGCAAACTCTACCACATGGGATTCCGCGGCAGGGTAGCGCGCTCGACACTGGCCGACGCGAACGAGTCGCGCGACTGGCGGATCTACGCGGACTTCGCGCAGGTCTTGATTGGCATGGCACGGCCGTTATATGCCCACGACCCGATCGGTGTGGACTTGGACCAGACTCTGTACGCTCTCGACTCGACAACAATCGACCTCTGCCTGTCGCTGTTTCCGTGGGCGAGATTCCGCAAGCAAAAAGCCGCCGTGAAGATGCACACGCTGCTGGATCTGCACGGCAATATTCCCACGTTCATCCGCATTACTGGAGGCAAAGTGCACGACATCAACATCCTCGACGAGATCGGCCCGGAGGCCGGCGCGTTCTACGTCATGGATCGGGCCTACGTCGATTTCGAACGCCTCTTCGTGTTCACTCTCTGCTCGTCGTTCTTCGTCGTGCGAACCAAGAAGAACATCTTGCTCCAACGGCGCTACTCGCATCCCGTCGACAAATCCACGGGCTTGCGCTCGGATCAGACCGTCATACTGGCTGCCATCGAATCGGCCCAAGCCTATCCCGACCCGTTGCGGAGGGTCAGTTACTTCGACGCCCGGACGAACAAGCGGCTGAAGTTTCTGACCAACAACTTCGCGCTCCCGGCGCTGACCATCGCCCACATCTACAAGTCGCGTTGGCAGATTGAGTTGTTCTTCAAGTGGATCAAGCAACATCTGCGAATCAACTCGTTTTACGGCACCAGCGAGAACGCCGTCAAGACGCAGATCTGGATCGCTGTCTCGATTTACGTGCTCATCGCCATCGTCCGGAAACGCCTCGGGCTGGAAGCGAGTCTTTACCAGATTCTACAGATTCTCAGCGTTACGCAATTCGAAAAAATGCCCCTTTTACAGGCACTCCAGCCATCCGACTCCCCAAACGAATCCCCCTATGACCCCAACCAATTGATTCTATTCGACTTTTAACCGGACAGCAGTGCTTAGGATCCATGGCTTGGCTTATGCGGCTGCGCGCCCGTCATTGGTTGGTTGGGGTTGATTGGCAACTCGTGTTTAAGTCGGCCACTTGGCTCGCAAAGTCGACCGCATTCGGAGAATGGCTTGGGACTTGAGTTGCGACACTCTCGTCTCGTGCAGGCGAACAATACGTGCGATCTGCCGCAGCGTCAGCTCCTGGTGGTAATAGAGCGTGACGATCGTCCGCTCGACGTCGGGCAGACGTTCGATCGCGTGGGCCACGAGGCGTTGGAGCTCGGCACGCTCGAACAATTGGGAGGGCCACTCTTCTTGAGTGTCGGAAACGAAGCGAAGCAGATCGGTCCCTTCCCCGTCGGGGCCACCCCCCTGGCTGGGCCACGAGGCGTTGGTTCGATAGGGGCTAGATTGATGCCGCGGACCTCGACCAACCAGCGGCGGTAGTCTTCGAGAGAAACGTTGAGCTCGGCGGCAACCTCTTCTTCGACCGGTGTCCGATGGAGCTTCTTCTCCCCCGATTGGATGGCCGCTTCGATGAGCTTAGCTTTGCGGCGTTTGTTACGCGGCGCCCAGTCCAAGCTCCGCAAGCTGTCGAGAATGGCGCCTCGGATCTTGTGCTCGGCATAGGTTTTCAGCTTGACGTTGAGCGAAGGGTCGAACTTGTCAACTGCCTCAATCAGTCCCAGAACACCAACGCTGACCAGATCATCCAAGCAGACGCTCTCGGGAAGCTTGTCGTGGATGCGAGAAGCGATGAGCTTGACTTGAGGCAAGTGCGTCAAGATGAGCTGTTCCCGATCGCGGTCTTGTTCACGAACCTCGGGTGAAGCGGGAGCGAGAGTGTAACTGGTGGTCGGTTGGGTCAATGTTGTCTCTTAAGCAGGAGGTTCGACAGATAGGAGTCGGTTGCCGGAACGAGGTCCTCCGGCACTTGCTGTCCGGTGCTAAAGAAGGACAGGGGCAGCTTCGTCCGCAGGGCCTGGTTGACAATAGGGCCGCAGGCGTCGGTTTCATCCAGTTTCGTCACCAGCAATTTCGTCGGTTTGAAGACCAGATATTTGTCAACGGTGCGTTCGAGGTCACCGGCGCGCGTGTTCAGGCTGACGACGAGGTGTGTGTCGATCGCCTGCTGTGCCACTAAGCACTCAGCGAGCCGGCGCGCGCGCGACCATTCGGCCGGGGCGTATCCCGGCGTGTCAATGAAGATCAATTCCGGGCGCCGGCCTTCTTGGCCGCGACGCAGAGTTTCCAGACAACCCGGCAGGGCCTCCACTTCATCAAGGACGGCAAAAGGTACGGCGAGCAGATGGGCATAGCTTTCGAGCGGCTCGGCTTCGCCCACCCGCCGTTGGTCGACAGAAAGCAGGTGGATCGGACATTGGCGTGACCACCCGTAGCGAATCGCTAGCTTGGCCAGAGTGAGCGTTTTCCCGGCCCCGCTGGGTCCGACGAGAGCGACGATCTTCGGCTGAGATCGCTGACAGCCGAGGTCAGTCGACGTTCGGCAAAGTGCGCTAAGCTGTTGCGCCAACAGCCCGTCCAGGCGTTCCCGACTAGCTCCTTCGTCAGCCACATGTTGAAGTCCGGCGACCCACTGCTGGGCGATCGCCGGATCCACTTCTTTATCGATCAGGTGCCTGTAGACATCGATCAACTCCTGATGAGCGAGCAATTCGCCGGACGGCAGGAACGTGGGAACGGCATCTAGCCGGGCGAGGACAAGGTGGCGCAGCTCCTCGAGCTTGGCAGACAGACCCTCTATCATTTCTCGCGAGGGGGGCGCATGGCTGGGCAAGGCCGAACGGGCTGGAGTCGAGGCGACCCCCGGCGGGTGGGACGCTTGCGAGGCCGGAGCTACGATCCGGGCGGTTTGCGCGGCTGCGGCAGCCGCGGCGACAGGCGCCGCGAAACTAGGACCATGCTGCGTTACGGGTGGCGACGTCGCAGGCCGGCCGGGAGCGTTTTGTCTCGGGAGTTGGGAATCAGGGGGCGGTTGAGCACCTGCCGAGGGGGTACCGTTCTGGTGTGGGCTGGAGGCCGAACGCACGCCAGTCTGCCCCCTCGTGGCTACGCTGCCGTTGATGTTGCGGGTCGAATCGGCTTGCGACGCGGTTTCAGGCTGCCAAGTGCCGTCGGGGAAGTTGAAGCGAAGCCGCTGGGGGACGAACTTCTTCCAGTGGACTCGATCGGATTTCGTTCGGGGGGGAGACGTTGGTTCCAGCCGCGGCGCGGTTCCTGCGCCCGTGGCCACCTTGGTGCTTGCGGCCGAGACATCCTCAGCCGCCTGCGGGTCGGACCGCGGTCCGACGCTCGGTGAGTGAGACGATAGCGGCTTGCCGCCAGGGGCCGAGGGCCCGACTTGGGGTTGCTGAACCTTTTCGTCCATACCAGGATCGCTATTGGGAACGGCGAATGTGACGTCATAGCGCGCTGCCCGGTCATCTCCTACATCATTTTTGCGCGAACCGAGAAAGACAGCGTTGCTACCGAGCTCGATACCGGCGAGCCGCACGGCTGCCTCGACGGTTTCCGTCTGATAGGTCTTCAGTCGCATTCCTCCTCCTCAAACGGTGCCACCACTTGTGGGCACCAGTCGTTCGTTCGCGTAATCCTCTTTAACGGTTCTCGCGGTCTTCTGAACACGTGCAACGATTGCAAGGGGGCGCGAGTCATGACACCACACCCAGCGACGCGACCTTGGTTGATCCCGGGACTTCAGCGTGCGAGAGCACGGCCAACAGAGGCAGCTCGGTTTCGACGATTTGTCGAAGCGCGAATCGTACCGGCGCCGAGCAAACAAGGACCGCCGGGCCTTGCAGGGTTCCGACCGTACCGCGGATCTTGCTCAAGATCTCCGTGATAGCGCTGGGCGCCAGCGCCACCCTAGAAGAAACTTCCGTGTGCTCAATGACGCCCTGCAAGGTTTGATCAATCTGTGGGTCCGCGAAGAATACCGCCAGCTCGCCCTGGTCATTGAGATAGGGCTTGACCAGCGTACGTGCAATCGCCTGTCGTACGAATTCCGTCAGCAAGGTGGTGTTTTTGGTTGTGGTGGCGGCATCCGCCATCGCTTCCAGAATGGTTACGCCGTCACGCGTTGAGACGCGTTCTCGCAACAGGTTTTGCAGGACTCTTTGAACAACCGAGAGAGACAACAGCTTGGGCACCAAATCTTCGATCAGCTTGGGGTTCTCGACGCGGATCCTATCGAGGAAGCGATTCGTTTCCTGGCGAGTGAGCAACTCGTGAGCGTGAGCGCGGATCAGTTCGGTGAGATGAGTGGCGACGACATTGGCGGGATCGACGACCGTGTAACCCATTACGCGGGCTTTGTCGACTTGGTCGGGCGCTATCCAGATGGCCGGCAGACCAAACGCGGGCTCACGAGCCGGGGTGCCGTCGAGCTTTCCCTGAGCGGGACCTGGATTGATCGCCAACTCAGCGTCTGCCTGCAATTCGAAGCGCGCGATCTGAGCCCCCTTGAGCAAGACGACATACTCCCGCGCTTTAAGCGACAGATTGTCGGTGACACGAACCGGCGGCAGAACGAAGCCCAACTCCGTGGCCAACTGCCGCCGAACGCTGGCAATCCGCTTCAGCAGGGTTCCCCCTTGGGCCGTGTCAACCAGCTTGACCAGTCCCAGGCCGACCTCGATCGCCAAGGGCTCGACGTGCAGCAGAGTTTCGACTTGCTCGCTCTCGGTCAGGGCCGGCGGCGCCGTCGGAAGCTTGTCCGGTTGAGCGTCTCGCCGACGCAGGTTCCAACCGAGACCGCCGACACCAACCCCCATCAACAAGAACGGTAAAGTCGGCAGGCCAGGCACGACCGCCATGGCTCCCAACACACCGGAAGCAATCAAGAGCGGCTCGGGTTTCAAAAACAGCTGCTTTCCGAAATCGGCGCCCAACCGCGCTTCCCCGGCGGCGCGGGTCGTGATGAGCCCGCCGGACACGGAAATCAGCAGTGCCGGGACCACGGTCACCAATCCATCGCCCACGGTCAGAATCGTGTAGGTTTGAATTGCCCCGGCCAGGGTCATATCGTGCTGCAGCGCCCCCGTGAGAAAGCCGGCGACGATGTTCACGGCGGTGATGATGATGCTGGCAATCGCGTCTCGTTGCGTAAAGCGGACAGCCCCGTCCATGGCGCCGTAAAACTCGGCTTCGCGCGTGACTTCCCGCCGCCTCTCGCGGGCCTCGGTTTCGTCAATCAACCCGGCATTCAAATCCGAATCGATACTCATCTGCTTGCCAGGCAAAGCGTCGAGAGTGAACCGAGCGGTTACTTCCGAGATGCGAACGGCGCCGTGGTTAATCACAACGTATTGGATGGCAATCAATAGAATGAAAATCACGATGCCGATGATGTAGTCGCCGCCGACCACGAAGTTGCCAAAAGCTTCGATGACCTCGCCGGCCGCCTGGGTCCCCTGATGTCCGTAGAACAGAATCAGCCGGGTGGATGAGACGTTCAAAGAGAGCCGCAACAGGGTCAGCATCAGCAGGAGCGACGGATAGACGCTAAACTCCACGGGCCGGGTGATATACATGGAGGCGACTAGTGTGATGACAGAAAGCGTAATGTTCACCGAAATCAGCAGATCGAGAAGGTAGGAAGGTATCGGCAATACCATCATCAACACGACTGACATGATCGCTAACGGTATGGCAGCGTTGAGTCTTGCCACCGTTCCCGCGGTAATCGACGGCTGTGTCGAGCTGGTCATTGCTTTTTGACGCTTACTAGGCTTTCTGACGGTTGCTGGGCCTTCTTACGCTTACGCCTTCGTCCGCTCTTCTCTCGTGCAGATCGATCACACCGGCTCCGATCGGCCGGCGGCCGTTGTCCGCTCTCTGATCGGGACATTTCATGCACACCTTTCCCCAGCGCGCTATTCGGCCCTTCTAGTTAATCGGAAGATGTACGCCAGAATTTCAGCCACCGCCGCGTAAAGCTGGGCAGAAATCTCGCCGCCGACCTCGGTGCTTTGGTAAAGCGCCCGTGCCACGGGCGGGTTTTCGACGATCGGGACGCCGTGTTCCTCGGCGACAGCTCGAATCCGCAAAGCCAAGTAGTCGAGTCCCTTAGCGACTACTACGGGAGCGGCCATGGTCTCCGGTCGATACTCGAGGGCCACGGCATAGTGCGTCGGATTGGTGACGACGACGGTCGCAT
Source organism: Bryobacterales bacterium (assembly GCA_965248205.1). Taxonomy (GTDB): domain Bacteria; phylum Acidobacteriota; class Terriglobia; order Bryobacterales; family UBA6623. Next base: position 938,899 of record CBDFIS010000006.1, on the reverse strand, counting down.
CCGGCACGCTGCTCATCATGCGCCGCCGTAACATCTCTCGCTGCAACCGTCGGACCTTGGCCTTGATCAGGGGATGTCCTTCCAGGTCTTTCTGCTCTTGCTTGACCTCGTATTTCGTCATCTTTAACTTTTTGAGCAGCTTGCGCCGCTGGCGGTAGAAGTCAAAGGTCCCGACCAACAACAAAAGTACGGCCGCCTTGGTAAGCAACTCCCCCAAAGCCTCGGTTACCGCTAAGACGCCGCTATGCAAAGACACCTTGGGCAGTTGCAAGAACCCTTCGAGCTCGGCGTCAACCAGCAACCAAAACGTGGCTGCGATTAAGGGCAACAGCACAAGTGCTTTGAGGGTTTGGCTGACGTTGTCGCCAGGAAGCTGGCGGAGTTTGGGTCCCGGATTCAGGCGCGAGACGTCCGGTTGCAGGCGCTTTGGGCTCATCGCAAAGCCGGTTTGCGTCAACTGCATCAAGAGTGCGAGGGCCAGTAGGACACCGCCGAGAACACCTACGAACGAAAGCGGCTCCAACCCGAGTGCCATGACCATCAAGCGCAAGCGTTCGACACTGATGGATCCCCGAAACGCTTCCTGGAACAGACCGCGCATACCCTGACGCAGGCCGTCGCCGATCTCGTCTCCGAAAACGATCAAAAGGCCGACCGCAGCGGCAAATTGCACGGCGGTGGTCAACTCTCGGCTGGAAGCAACTTGTCCCTCTTCCCGCGCCTTCTGCTTCCGTCGAGGAGTCGGCTGTTCGGTTTTTTGTGCCTGCTCTTCCGGCATGTCTGTTTAACGCTCGATGACCAAGGCGATGACCCGCTGGGCCTCGATAGCCAGGTCGTAGAAAAGACGCGGCGCGACCAGGGTCACGGGATAGAGCAGCGCCATAGCGGCGACGATCTTGGCAGGGAAGGCCAGCGTCAACAGCTGCAGGCGGCTGTTGATCTGGTTCAGCAGGCCGAGCGTAAGGTCAATCAGCAGCAGTACAGCAATGACGGGCAGTGCCAGGCGCACCGCCGTCTGAAACACCAAGCCTCCGAGGTGGACCATCGCCATTCCGTGGAGCGGGCTGGTAGACAAACTTCCCAGGGGCCAGCGGTTGAAGCTCTCGACCAGAGCGCCTATGACCAGCAAGTGTAGGTCGAAGGCGAAAAACAGCAAGCTCCCAAGCAGCGTTAGCAGCACGTTGAGAATGGAGGCGTCGACCTGTGTCGTGGGGTCGACCATGTTGACGTAGGAGTAGCCAGCTTGAAACCCCAACACCTGGGCCGCCAGGCCGAAGGCTTCGAGAAGCAGCGCCACGGCTGCCCCCACTGCCAGGCCGAAAACGGCTTCCGCTGTCACCCACCCCGCCAGAGTCCAGACAGCGCCCGACGTGTGCAGGAATGCCGCATCCGCTCTCCCCCAGGCAAACGGCATGAACAACACCGTGAGCCCCAGCGCGAGGATGATCTTAGCTTGGGCCGGGAACTGTCTCAGGCCAGGGATCGGTACAAGGGCTACGATGGCCGACACCCGCGCGAGCACGAGTACGGCATTGATCACCCAAGCCGTCGAAAACTCAAGTACGGGGTTCAGCAGCAATGTCGGAACAGGTCACTCTCGTCAGCGAACAAATTGATCGAGCCCACCAAACAGATTCTGCGCATAGCCCATCATGCGGTCGGCCATCCACGGAAGAAGCAGCGTCATTGCGGCTAGAAATACAAAGAGACGGGGTACCGTGTTGAACGCCGGATCCTGCATCGAGGTGAGGATTTGCACCACGCTGACCAGCACGCCCCCGAGGAATCCGATAACCAGCACGGGGCCACCGACAACCAGGGCGATCCAGAATGCCTGACGGATAACCTCGACTGCGGTATCAGGAGTCATAGGCTGGGGGTTGCATCCGTCAGTAGAACCCCTTGACCAACGACCCGACGACCAAGTTCCAGCCGTCCACCAAGACAAACAAGAGCAGCTTGAAGGGAACCGAGATCATGACCGGCGGCAACTGGATCATCCCCAACGAAAGCGTGATCGAGGCGACCAGCAGGTCGATCACGAGAAAGGGTAAGAACAAGACCGCACCGATCTGAAAAGAGATTTTGAGTTCCGAGAGTACGTAGGCCGGCATGAGCACTGTCAGGTCGAGGTCGTCTAGGTCATTAGGCCGGGGTTTATCCGTGATCTCGAGAAAGAGGGCCACGTCCTTCTCACGGACGAAGCGAGCCAAGAACTGCTTGACCGGGCCCGCGGCACGCTGGAGAGCTTCCAACTGACCGATCTCATCTTTCTGGAGCGGAACAATGGCCTCGGCATGCACCTGATCCGCTACCGGCTGCATCAAAACGACGGTGAGAAACAGCGCCAGCCCCAGCAGCGTCTGATTACTGGGGGCGGTCTGGGTTCCGACAGCTTGACGCAGAAAGTGCAGTACGACGACCAACCGCAGAAAGGGAGTGAGCGAGGCGATCGCAGCCGGCAACAGAGTCAGCAGAGTCAATAGCAGGACGATCTGCATCGGAACACCGAGCTTGCCGTCGTTAGAACTGAATAGGTCGGGTGCGTGCGGGGGATCGGGGGGCACGGCCGGCGAGGGTGCGGCCTGGGCCCAGAGGTTGACCGCCATCATCAAAAGCAGTAGCAGGCACCGCAGACCGACGCCCGCGACATCGCGCTGAGCTTTCTCGGACACAACTAGCCCGCTTTTCTCACAAGGAGCGCTGAGGGGAGAGCCACTGTGCCCGCCCAGCAGCGTCGATGTACGATCTTTTCCACAACTTCTCACTGGACAATATGTAGTGATCGGTAATGGGCCCACACGGCAGTCGGCCCCTACGAATAGCGCTCGCCCCAACGCCGGCCACCCGAATCCTCGTGAGAAAAGCGGGCTGAGTCAGAAGGCAAGCGCCGTTCCCTACCTGCCGGGAGGGCTATCACGGGCCCCGGTTCAACTCTCCGGCCGCCCGAAGCCTCGTAAGCCACATCTTGAATGGAAGTGCGGATGGCGTGGGCTGTTTCCAACTTTCCGCCTCGCCCAGCTCGTGATCACTCATTTCGCTGACGAGCGAGATTCCATGGTTCGTCACGCCGACCAAGAAAAACCTCTTTCCGGCCCGCACCAATGACATGCCGCGGCCCTGCCCCAGCGGCAGGGTTTCTATCACACTCAGTTGGGGTCCACCAGATTGGATTCTGCTTGATCGTCGCAGCACTAGCGACAAACCGGCCAGTAAGCCAATGAGGAGCAGCAAGGCGGCGAACGAGCTTAGCATGGCAGTCTCAATCGCTCCGTCCCGAATCACTAGGAGACCAAAGATCGGTGACCCGAAGTCCTACGGTGTCTTCGATAACGACGATCTCCCCGTTGCCGATCACCCGGCCGTCCAACATCAAATCCACGTTCTCGCCGGCAGACCGGTTCATTTCCACGATTGAATCTACATGCAGGTCGAGCACATCGGCCACGGTGACTCGCTTTTGGTCGAGTTGAACGTTGACCTGAATCGGCACATCGTAGAAGCGCTCCAACTCGGCCCCACCGTCCTGTTGAGCAGTGGGAACTTGCTTTGGTTCCAAGGAGACCGCCTCATTCGGCTGCTTTGCGGGCACCATTTCCAGACTTCACTACCGTTTCAGATTCAACGCCTCTTGGTTGAGTTCGTCGGCGGTCGTAATCACACGCGAATTTGCTTGAAAACCTCGCTGGAAGGTCAGCAGCGCTGTAAACTCCTGGGCGATGTCCACGTTCGAGAACTCCAGAGACAAGCCGAGCACAGAGCCAAGGCCGGCCGTGTTCGCGGGCCCGGTCACGGGCTGACCCGACGCCGAGGTAGGCACGAAATTGTTGTTGCCGATCGAAAGCAGCGTCTGGGGGTTCGTAAAACGTGCCAAGCCGAGCTGCGCCAACACTAGCGCACGCCCGTCGCTATAGAGTCCGTTGATGCGGCCGCCGTCGGCCACCGATATCGAAGTCAACTGCGCCGGAGGCGAGCCGTCCTGGAACAAATCGGTAACCGAGGAGTCAGTGGCGAAGTTGGTGATACTCGGCTGCAACGCCGAGTCGAGCAGGTTCCATGTAATCTGTAGCTGTTGAGAGCCGTTGGCCATCGTATAGCCCGGCGCGGCCGCCATGTCAATGGTCAGGTTATGGGGGTTTCCCGCGCCGCCGGGGTTGTTTAACACGCCGGTATTGTCAAAATCGACGGGTACCGCCACTGCGGTCGGAACCACCGCTCCGTCGCTGAGAATGTTCGGGTCGGTGGCCGGGGGATTCCCCGTGCCGTCGAGAACGTCGCCTGCCGGAATCGTTGCCGTCACGTCGAACGATCCCGAAAAGCCGACTCGAGGCGGAATGACGGGCGTGAATGTCAGTGTCAGAATGTGGGGGCTGCCCAAGGAATCAAAAACCTGGATAGGAGCCGTAAACGGGGCGATGAGACTCTTCGACAGGTTGGCGGTGATGGTTTTGTGTCGCCTGCGGCTCAAGCGTATCGTTACCGCCCAACGTGATGTCTCCTATCGGCAGGTTGGTATTCACCTGGCCCGTCGTAGGATTGCGTACCCACCCTTGCACAACCTCACCATTGATGGTGACCATTTGTTGACGCGAGTCAAGCTGAAAATTACCCGCCCGGGTGTACTGAATCAGTCCCGAGTCGCTGACCATAAAGAACCCTTCCCCCTGGATGGCAGCATCCAGCAAGCCGCCCGTGTTCTGCACGGTTCCTTGCTCGAAGCGGCGGGAGACTGTGATGGGTGCGACACCCAAGCCGACTTGGGACGCCACGCCCGACCTGCTTTGGCCGATCTGCTGGTAAAAAAGGTCTCGGAATTCAGACCGGCTCGCTTTGAAGGCGAACGTGTTGAGATTCGCCAGATTGTTGGCTATGACTTCCACCGCCCTCGCATGGGAGCGAAGGCCGGAGAGTGCGGTAAAAAAAGCGCTTGGCATTGATGACTCCTTTTCTCGTTGAAAACTAAACTGAAGTTGCCGGCTGGCCGGCGACTGGCTCGGCAGATTCCTCCGTTGTCAGCAAGACTTGGTGGATGGCGTCCAAGGTGCGGCGCATTTCAAGCAACTGCTCCATGGCGCTGAACTCGGCCAATTGACTCACAAACTCGGTAGGGTCCATCGGACTTAAAGGATCTTGGTGGCGAATCTGCTCCACTAAGAGCCGCAGAAAAGTATCCCGGTTGGCGCCGTCGGAGATCAAAGGCTGCGGCGTACTACTGTCGCGGCCGGCCGTTGCCGCAGACACGGCGATTCCTGTTGGCGTCATGGTGTGACACTCCTCGCGCGTGTCTGAGGCATTGCCTTCGCCGGACGTTGGCGACTTCTCCCGGCAAGTGGATTTTCGCCTTCGGCGTCGGGGCGCGAGCGATTGGATTGCTCGACACCGTTTGGAGAGTTGGGCTCGTCATTGCTTGGCGGACCTGCGGCGATCCTGCGGCGAAGACGACCGAGTACGGCCAGCCATTCGGCAGAGGGCCCGGTCTGCGTCGTTGTTCGTTTCTTTTCATTGCCCGTGGAAATCTGTTTCATAGGTCTCCTCTATTCGAACTCCAAGTGAAATACTCGACCGGCGTCCGATCCCCCGCGGCGGTTTTGCCTGTGGGGATGGCGAGGCGGACGGTAGCGCCCGCCCTGCTGCGGCTGGGCGTCCTCCCGCGCGCCGAGAAAGTGGCCGGCACCGGCGTTGGAAGCTTGCAGCCCCCTTTGAGCCAGCGACTCCAGCAAGCTCGGCAGCCCCCCGGTGAAAAGGTGACTTGCCCGTGTGGAGTCGGTTCTCACGAGCGTGTCGATGACGCCACCACGCTCGACCAGGCGAACGGACATTCTCCCGATGCGGTCGTCGCTGAGGAGTAGGTTCATCTGATGGGAATCGATCTTCCTATGAAGGGCCGCCATATCGACCAACCGCTCCACCGAACGCACGCGGCTCGCGGTGCTACTCGCCTCTGGGTAAGCCTCAGTCCGTGCTGACCCGGCATCGACATTCTGAGCCGAACTCTGGCTGGGTAAAACCACCGAGGCCTTCGCTTCCGCTGGAGTGTGGCTTATCGCCGCCACTTCACTGCGAGCGACGGGAGCAGTAGTCTTGACAGCGGGCGGGGGAATGCGATCAGTAGAGCGAGCAGGTCTAGAGAGAGTGCTCAAGTCGGTCGCATTTTCGCTCGCGGGTGTCTTCGTCATCACGCGAGCTGACGGCGTTTCCTGTGGTGACCGGGTTCCGGGTTCACCGAGGTCTGACCGGCCATCTTCCGCGGCTCCGCGATCAAGATTCCCCTGCTGCGAGAAAGGCACGCGCGGAATCGGCGGATTCGCCGCTCGCGAATCGTTCGGATTCCCGCGAGTTGCCGTTGCGACCCGGGTAGAGACTACTTGCTCTGGTGGCTTAGACGAACGCCTCGTGACAGAGCGGTTGCCGCTCGGGCTACTCGCAACCTGAGCCACGCGGCGAAACTCGACTTGTGTTTCTTCGCGAGGGTCTTGCGGAACCTTGGCGGGGGTCTCTCTTCCAAGGAGTTTGGAACTCTCAGAAGGCGATTCGAGCTTCGAACCTTGGCCGATGAGGCGATCGGTGTTCGAACCATCCGGGTGCGATTCGATGGACAACTCGGCGGCGAAGTGGGACAGCCTTGGCAGGTTCGCCTGCCTTGTGTTCGTGCTGGGCGGTACTAACTGCGGTACCTCTTGTTGCCTGGGAGGCTGGCCGTTGCTTTCTAGCGCTGTAGACATGGGCTCGGGGACTGTCGGCTGAGCAACGCCGAGGGCCGCCCGAAAGGAAGTCGGATCGTTCGGGGGTGCACCCGTCAGAAGAGAGACTTCTGGGATCGCCTGTGGGGCACCTTTGGATCTCGAACCAACCTCCGGGAAATCGGGACTCCCTGCTTCCCGACCGGACACCCGTGGCGAGGACTCCCTCCCCTGAAAGGTGGGTGACTCCCGCGGGGAAGTCTGTGGGCGGATCTCAACTCGCTCCGGTCCCGCGGTTTTGGAGACTCGGGGCGCCCTGACGCCCTCGGTCCGATCAACAAGTCCGTCGCGCCCGATCTGCCGACTCGCGGAAAGCAATTCCGAGGAAGTTGTATCGCCTGAACCACTGGACCGTATGTGTGTGGGGCGCGGAGAGGGCTGGTTCGGCCGGTCCGTTTTTTGTAGTCTGCCGTCGGAAGTTTCGCCGTCGGAGGACTCCGGTGACGCAGTTTGCCGCAGTTCTGAGCGCTGCGCCGCTGCCGCATGGGTGACGGCTGGGAGACCTCGACCATGACTCTTTCCGCTGTGAAGACGCTCGCCGGCGAACGCCAAACGATCAACTTCATTGGAGGCCCGGGTTGCCGCGCGAAGAGACGGCCCAGTAGATCCGGGTTTCCCCTGAACTTGGCTTGATTGGTGGCTACCGGAATTCCGTAGAGGCTCTTCTAACCCATGGATGACTTCGTCGGGAATCAAGCCGAGTCGGCTTGATACGTTTGAGCTTGAGGCGGTCTTTGAAGCTCCCTGGGAGGAGCCAAGAACTTTTCCATCCTTGCCATAGGGCTCGCGCAGTGCGATCCCATCGGTCTGCCCACGACCTCCGTGTCGTCCCTGCTCCGCCGTGCTGCCGTTGGACGAAGGCGCGGCGACGCTGAGTTCTTGCCGGTCCCGACCCGCCCGGGTGTGTGGGCTGCGGTCCGACGATGGCGTTTGCTGACCCACTCTTTGCCGCGGATTAGAGGTGGATTCCGCACCAGCGCGCCCGGGAACACCAACGTTCTCCCCCTCGGCCGAAGACGGAACGGAACGATCTTCGTCGACTGGGTCAAGCTGCTGCGGGGCCGCTCGGCTGAAAAGATACGATTTGAACAATGGCGCCCGATTGCTGCTGCTGCCGCTCTCGCCATGCGCTTCGAGAAACGGACCCCGGAAAGCCCGTAATCCCACCGCGATGGCTGAGGGCGTTGGAGTCGCTTGTGGCAGCGAGGCCGGGGACATCGGTTGGAGGAGTGGCACGCCGAGGGCCAAATCTATCTGCCTCAAACTACTACCGCTTTGGTCGGCCTGAGGGAGGCAAAAAACTGTCAAGCGACAACATTCCCACCGTCTGTCGCAAACGCAAACCACTCATTCCTAGGAATCTAGTGGAGCAGTTCTCTTGGCCCCGAAATTGCAAAGCCCTGGGTGATGGATCCATCGCTACTCACTGTCGCGGCCGGTATGCGCGCACAAATGGAAACAGTCGAGGTGATTGGCAACAACATCGCCAACGCCAGCACCCACGGATACAAAGCCGATCGCGACTTCTATCGGCTCTTTCTCTCCGCACAAGCACAGGCCGACCCGCTCACGGGGCAGATCTCGCAGATGCCGGTCGTCCAGGGATCGACCATCGATTTCAACCAAGGCACCTTCATCCCGACGGAGGGGCCACTTGACGTAGCTTTGTCCGGACCGGGTTTCCTAGTGGTAGAAGGGCCTGGGGGGGAGCTATACACCCGCAACGGAAGTCTCGAGAGGTCGGCTTCCGGCGTGCTGAAAACCGCAGACGGATTCTCCGCCCTCGATAGCCAACGCGGTCCTATAACTCTTCCCCCCAACGGCGAGGTCGTACTAAGTCCGAGCGGCGTGATCAGTGTGGATGGGCTGCGAGTCGCCGAGCTGTTGGTGGTTGAGTTCGAAAGAGGAGCGAGTCTGTCGAAAGTCGGCAACAGCTATTTCCGTGCCGCCGATGGAATCAACCCGCAACCGGCCGTTGAGACAAGCCTGCAGCAAGGGAGTCTGGAAGCGTCCAACGTGAATGTCGCCGAGGAAGCCGTGCGGTTGATGCTTTCCACACGACATTTTCAAATGATGCGGCGCGTAGCTTCACTCGTTGGAGACGAACTGAACGGCCGCGCGGTAGAAGTCCTAGGATCGACCCGGTAGGAGAACACTCGTGGGCGAAGAGACGGACAGAAAGAAGCCTACTGCTCCCGCGGCGCCTTCGCCATGCGGTCTGGCGCGGCCGAAGTCGGGTCGAGGACAAGCCATTCCCAGCACCTACACGTCCACTTGAACCTGAGGAGTCAACACATAACATGATTCGAGCTCTTTTTAGCGCCGCCAGTGGCATGGTGGCCCAACAACTCAACATCGACAACGTTGCGAACAATTTGGCGAACGCCAACACGACCGGTTTCAAACACCGCCGAGTGCTGTTTCAGGACCTTCTCTATCAGAACTTGATCGCGCCCGGAAACTCGGCCGGCCAACAGACGGTCTTCCCTACGGGTTTGCAGCTCGGACTCGGTACAAGAGTTGTCTCCAATGAAGTGATCTTCAAACAGGGTGATTTCGTTTCGACCGGCAATCCCCTGGACATCGTCATCGAGGGTGCCGGCTTTTTTCCGGTGCGCTTGCCCAGTGGTGAGCTGGCCTACACCCGAGCCGGCTCGTTCCAGCTCGATCGGGACGGCAACCTGGTGACGCCGAATGGCGACGCTCTCGATCCCAACATCACGATCCCTCCGGACGCACTTGATATCAGCATCGCCGATGATGGCACGTTGAGCTTCAAGCAACCCGGCCAGACGCAGGCGCAACAGAGCGGACCGATTCAAGTTGCTGGGTTTCAGAATCCCGCCGGCTTGTTGGCTCTGGGAAACAATCTATTTCAGCCGACAGAAGCGTCCGGGGATGCCATTATCGGCGAGCCGGGGGGGCAGGAGGGACTCGGCCGTCTGCGGCAAGGCTTTTTGGAAAGCTCGAACGTGAGTGTCGTCGAAGAATTCATCAACATGATTGTCAGCCAGCGTGCCTACGAAGCCAACGCCCGCGTCGTACGCGCGGCGGACGAGATGTACCAAGAAGCGAACAGCTTGAGTCGGTAAAGACCAGCGATCATGGCGCGATATGTCGTTACGGATAGTTGGCCTGTCACTGGCGTTCCAGGCTCAGTTGCCTGCTCTCGCGGACCTTCGCGACGAGCCAGACAGAGCCGCGAGCGCAAGCGAGCGGCCATGGGCGTACGGCCAGCCCTGGGCCTATCCAAAGGGATGAAACCAGCGGGTTTTCGACGGCGCCGTTTTTCATGTACGGGAGCGACATGTCGCGCGTCTGGATCCGTGGCATGATTCATTCTCTGTCGGTCCTTCGCAACCGAGTGATCTCGCTATCACTGCTTGCTACTTGCCCACTTCTGCCGGCAGGAAGAGTCGTCGAGATCGAGCTGGAGCGAGACCGTCTCACCGCTGCCGACCTGGCCCAAGTCATACCGGAGTGGGGGGCGCTCGATGGGAGCCAGGTGATAGCCTACGCGCCACTGCCGGGGGTCGAGCGACGGGTCAGCCGTCGGCAGCTGGTCCGCTGGGCTAACCGCCACGGTCTGGAGCTCGAAATCGAGGACCTCCCCGAGGCGGTTCTGGTCGCCCGACGGATGCGGAAGCTCACACCGGAGGAAGCCCTCCGCGCCGTGACGGCGGCCCTAGCGGAACGCTATCAACTGCCGGTAGAGAAACTGCGGGTTAGGCTGCATGGCTTCTCCGATGCGCTGTTACCCGCGGGAAAGTTGAGCTTTGAGATTCGCAGTTCGCTCAACCGCCTCAATCAGCCGGTTTCGATACCTCTAGGCTGGCGAGACAGCGACGGGCGAAGTGGTACAGTCCCACTCAGAGCTACGGTGTCGATTCTGGGAACGCATGCTCTAGCCCGCCACGCAATGCCCGCGAGAAGCATGGTCGGGTCCAAAGACTTCACCTTTCGAGAAGGCGTTCTTCCTGGTTCTTCTGAGAAGTATCTTATGTTTCCAGAGGATGTTGAGGGGAAAACACTAAAGTATTCATTGAAGTCTGGCCAGGCCCTCTCGCGCGCCATACTACTCGACACACAGCTGGTCCAACGAGGGGATCTCATTGAGCTCGCACTGAAATCGAAAAGCATCCAGCTGCGGGTGCCCGCCAGGGCTGAGGAGGCCGGCAGCCTGGGGGACCGCATCGCGTGCCGCAACCTCGAATCGGGCCGCCGGGTGGTCGCCACGATCGTCGATCAGAAGCGTGCCGAGGTGACTTTTATTCCATGAGCAAGACAATTTTTGTCGGCGTGGTGGCTGCGGCAACCGCGCTATTAACTTCCATCGGGACTCCGACGGCGAACGGCCAAAGCAGTGAAGAAACCCTCAATCACCACATCGAGGAATCTTTGCGGGTGACTCGGCGGAGTGGTCCGTCAAGCGGCTCGCTATTCACCAGCCGCTCTTATCTTGCTGAGCTTGGGCGCGACCCCAAGGCGGCGAGCGTGGGGGATCTGGTGACAATTCAGGTGGTCGAGCAGGCTAGCGCGCTCAGCAGCGGAACGACGTCGTCGTCCAGGAGCTCCTCCTTGAATAATTCCGTCACCTCGCTGCTGGGAGTCCTCAACCCCGCGGGGACGCTGCCGAACCTGGCTCGGTCTTCCGGGGAAAGGTCGCTCGACGGACAGGGAACCACGAGCCGACAGACGAGCGTGACGGCGACGATCACCGCCGTGGTTACCCACGTCATGCCCAACGGTAACCTGGTGATCGAGGGCGTCAAGGAGATCGCCATCAACTCCGAACGGCAACTCGTCTTTATCCGCGGAGTGGCCCGACCGGTCGATCTGGCGCAGGACAACAGTATTCGCTCCGACCGCATTGCCATGATGGATCTTCGCGTCAACGGAAAAGGAGTGGTCAACGATGCCATCAAGAGGCCGAATCTACTGTTCCGCATCATTAAGGGCATACTCCCGTTCTAGCGGTTGCGAATGACTTTCCGCCCCCTGCCTTTACTGATCCTAGGTTTGATCCTGACGCCTGGTGTGTGTCAGGCGGCCAGGGTCAAGGACTTGGTGACGATCGAAGGCGTACGTCACAACATGCTGATCGGCTACGGGCTGGTGGTAGGGCTGCAAGGGACAGGAGACCGGCAGCAGACGGTTTTCTCTACGCAAAGCTTATCGAATCTGCTCCAGAAGATGGGCGTGAACGTTCCTCCCACCGCGCTGCGCGTGAACAACGTGGCGGCTGTGATGGTCACTGGCGATCTCCCTCCATTCGCCACACCCGGTACCACGATCGACGCAACCGTATCGTCGATTGGAGATGCTGCAACGCTGCAGGGCGGCACGCTGCTTCTGACGTCCCTAAAGGCGGCCAACGGGGAGGTCTACGCCGTTGCCCAGGGACCGGTTTCGATCGGGGGGTTCAGCGCAGGCCGCGGCGGTACCGGCGTACAGGTGAATCACGCTACGGTCGGCCGGATTCCCGAAGGAGCTATCGTCGAGCGCCCGGCTCCAACACTAGCTCCTGATCTGTCGGGTTTTCGGCTGCAACTACGGCGGCCTGATTTCGTAACCGCCTCTAGGCTTACAGAGACCTTGAACCGCAAGTTCGACCAGCCCATTGCACAAGCGGAAAACGCCGCCGTGGTCGTAGTGCGCGCGCCGACGGGTTATCGCGGCCGGCCCGTCGAGTTTATCGCCCAGATCGACAGCCTGGACGTACCGACCGATCGGCGGGCGAAAGTAGTGCTGAACGAGCGGACCGGCACGGTAGTGATAGGCAGCAAAGTCGCCATTGCTCCGGTGGCGGTTCTGCACGGCAATTTGACGGTCCAAATCGTCACTGACTTCGCGGTCTCGCAGCCCCCGGCTCTCTCGTCGGGCGAAACGGTCGTGACCCCGCAAGTGGGCGTAAGGGTCGAGGAGCAGGAGGCGCGGCAGGTTCTCCTCAAGCAGGGTGCCAGTGTCGAGGAGCTGATCAAGGCGCTGATGTCGATCGGCTCGACCCCCAGAGACATCATCGCGATCGTGCAGAGTATTGCCGTCGCCGGGGCCCTGGACGCCGAACTGGAGGTCATGTAGTGTCAATCTCAGCCGTTACCCCGTTCCCGCTCAGCCCAGGACGCCCAGATGCCAGCAGCTCCCCAGAGCAAGCGGCCCGAGATTTCGAGGCCATGCTGATCGCACAACTGCTCAAGATCGCCCGAGAAGCCGGCCAACTCGATCCCTCCGACGACGCGGCAACGGGATCGGAGACTTACCTCGAGCTGGCCGAAAAACATCTCGCCGAAGTGATGGCGGCTCAGGGCGGCTTGGGTTTCGCGAAGCTCCTGACGGGGGCGCTTGGGGGTGAGCGACGGCCCCCTGACCCGCCAATCGTAAAACAGTCCCCCTAACTATCGTTTAGATTTCCAGCCCACCCGCCGATAAGAGGAGCAAGACCACTGTATCTGACGGGACCAACCGATGAGGATCGACGATCATTTCTCTCCTTCCAGTGATGTGCAATCGCGGCAAGTGGAGCGGCCGCAACAGCTGGAAAGAGAACAACAGGTTGCTGAGAAGGGCGTCCAATCAGGCAAGGATTCGGCAAGCCTGTCATCGCTTGCCGTACAACTGGCAAGGGCGCTGGGGACCGAGCCACCAGAGTTAACGAATAAGATCGAGCGCCTGCAGGAAGCCGTGACGAACGGAACCTTTTCAGTCGCAGCCGACGAGGTGGCCCAGAGCCTGGTGGACGACACTCTCAACGGGCAGGGTCCGGAAGGGCCTTAGCGCGACCTTCTGACGGCTCCTCAGGTGTCAGGCTTCTAGGGCGGCGGTGCGTCGGCCTTCCCGCCAAGACGATGAGTAACGACCCTGCTGTCGAGGCGGGCGGCTCGAGTAACCCGCACTTTCGGCTGAAGTGAACTCTATGCCAGGCGACGATTCCTCATCCCTGAAAGAAATCGGGCGTTCGCTAGAGTCGGCCCTGACTTTCCTAACGAGTGGCCGCTACGCCGAACTGGGAGAGCAGGCGCTCGCCATGAAGGGTCAGCTGGAAGCACTCGAGGGGCTTAAACAGAGGTTGGAAGCCGGTGAGCCGGCGCCCGAGGGGACCAGAGAAGGCTGCGAGAGATTGCGTAGACAGACATTCTTGCTTTCCGAAGTCCTCCGCCACGCGACGCTCGTTGAGGCTGGTTTACTCGAGATCGAAGCAGCGGCGCGGGGGAGCTATTCACGGGAAGGGCGCCACCGCACGGGCAGTCACCCTCGCCTGAGCGCTGAGGCATAGCAATGGGAAACCTCACCAGCGCTTTGGGAGCCGCGACTCGCAGTTTGGCGTCATTCAGCGAAGCGCTGTCGGTGATCCAGAACAATATCGGCAACGCCGCGACTCCCAACTATGCCCGCCAAAGAGTCTCGCTCGCCCCGCTGGGTACCCCCGACGGAGCCGGCCAGTCGCTAGGAGTCGAGGTCAACCGGGTTCAGAGCCTGCGCGACCGGCTGCTCGACTTTCAAGTGCTGCTTGCCAAACAATCAACCTCCTTACTCGAGAAGAAGACGCTGACCCTGCAGCAGGTTGAGCCTTTATTCCGGTTAACTGGTAGCGGCAGCTTAGGCGCGAACTTGGACGAGTTCTTTGCCTCCATTTCGGCGTTGTCTGTTTCTCCCGGAGACTTGAGCCTTAGGAGTTCCGTACTCACCGCGGCCGACGGGTTGACTCGCACGTTTCGATCAACGGTCAGCGGACTGTCGCGATCCCTGAGCGACCTGGATACGGATGCACGTTCGACGGTAAAGCGCATCAACTTGCTGCTCGAGCAAGTTGCCGAGCTGGCGTCGCAGCGAACGAGCCCCGATGCCAAATCGCCGAATTTCGCCGCCGAGACGCGCCTGCATCAAACACTGGACGAGCTGGCGGGGCTGATCAACTTCACCGTCATCGAGCAATCCGACGGTACGCTTTCTCTCTTAGGAGGTGGCGGCACTCAGTTGGTGGTCGGGCCGACAACGAGTCCCCTCACCGCCAGCCTTTCTTCGACCGGCATCAAGATTCTAGACTCGAGGGGGGCCGACATTACTGCATCTCTCGAGTCGCAAGGGGGATCTCTGGGGGCCATTCTCGAAGCGCGGAACCAAACACTCCCCCGCTACCTGTCGCAGGTCAATCGCCTAGCCAAAAGCATCGCTGATCAGGTCAACGAGCAACTTTCTCGCGGCGTTGATCTGGTGGGCGCACCGGGCAAGGACTTGTTTTCCTACGCGACCTCGTTCGTGCTCGGAAGCGGACGGACGGCAGGAACCACCGGATTAGCAACCCCGTCGCCGCCGGTCAGCGTCCAAGTAGATTTTTCCAATGGCGTCGCGGGAAGCATCACGGCCAATCTCGACAGCTTTTTCGTCGCGACGGCGGCCCCGAGCGGGCCGGTAGCCGGAGAAACGGTTTCGGTCACCTTCACGAGCGCCGACGGTACGATCTCAAAGACGATCACGACCGCGCCGTTGCTCGGTGGCGGCACTCCTGCCCAGACGACCGCGGAGATCCGCGACCGGCTCAACGACCAAATCGCCCTCGACCCCGATCTGGCCGGGTTGATCACCTTTTCCGATACCGGTGCAGGGCCTCCTGCCGATGCCCTTAAGGTCGTGCTGTCCGATCAAGCCGGGCAGGGCTTTAGCTTCACCGCGACCACAAGCAATCCGGCGTTTACAACTGGGCTGGAAGGAGGGGGCACTCTAGGAGGGCACTCCGCTGAAGAGATCGCCGCGGCCTTAAACGCCCAGGTGGCGCTCGACGCAACCCTCTCGGCGGCCGGCATTCGCTTTGCCGCCGTGGGCGGCGAAGTCAAGATCGATGGTGATCCCTCGTTTGACTTCACCGTGACGGAAAACGACCAAGGCACCGGTTTCGTTTCGGGGCTTCCCGCCACGGGAACGGCCGGCGGCGCCAGCGCGGCGGCCACGATATCGGTGGCGAGTTTGACTCCGGCGGAAATCGCGGCGGGCACGGCCTCCTCCCCCCTTGGCAACGAGAACGCTTTGGCGCTGGAGGCGCTTGCCAGTACGCCGGTGATCGACTCCTCGACCTTTAGCCAGTTCTATGCCGGCCTCGTCAAAGAGGTAGGCGACGACATCCGAGGCTCCACAACGAGGCTGGAAACGCAAGAGCAGATTCTGCTGACGGCGGAGAATCTGCGGGACAGCCTCTCCGGGGTAGACATCAACGAGGAAGCGGTTCAGCTGGTTCAGTTTCAGCGATCCTTCCAGGCCATGTTGAGGGTCATCCAGGTCATCGACACCCTTTCGACCGACGTCTTGAGCTTGGTGAGGTAACCGGATGAGAACTACCTTCCTTTCCGAAAGCCGCCAGGTGTTATTCAACCTAAGGCAGTCGCAGGAACGCCGACACGACGCCAACGTTGAACTCTCGTCCGGCCTGCGAGTCAGGAAGCCATCTGACTCGCCTACCGATGCTGCAGCCGTGGTTCGCACAAGCAGTGACCTGAAGGTCCTGGACCAGTTTCGAAGCAACCTGGATCAAGTGCAGGCCGAGCTACGCGCGGTTGATGGATCGCTGTTCCAAGCGGTGACGGTGGTGACGCGTGCTTTGTCACTGGCGACACAAGCGGCGAGCGATACGCAAGACGCCACCGGCCGCGACATCATCGCCTCGGAAATCGACGGCATCTTCAGCCATCTGGTCCAGCTCGCCAACAGTAAACATTCCGGCCGCTTTCTTTTCGCCGGCGCTGCTCTCGAAACGACACCGTTTGTGATCGACGAAAACAGCTCCGACGGCGTCGTCTATCAAGGCGACGACAGCAGCCGGGCGGTCAACTTCCCCGACGGCCGACCTGCCCAGATCTCGCTTCCCGGCAACGCCGTCTTCGCCCGTCCCGACTCCTATATCGGCATCGGACGAACGCCGGAGACCCCTGGCGCCTCCGTTCCCAATCCTCCCATCGGACTCGGCATAGCGTTCTCGGGCGACGTGGACGCCGTGATCAGCATCGATCTGGCCGGCTTTTTCGTCGCTGCTTCCGCCCCAAGCGCGCCGACTGGGGGCGAAACGATCTCGGTGACATTCACGAGCAGCGACGGTGCCATCAACCAAACGGTCACCACTCCACCGCTGGCTGGCGGAGAAACGACTGCTCAGATCGCAGCCTTGCTCAACACTGAGATCGCGAGTAACACCCAACTGGCGGGAAATCCTACCTTTAGTGACAACGGCAGCGGAAACCTGCGACTCGTGCAGAGCGACACCCTGGGTGTTGGATTTACGTTCACTTCCTCGGCTATTGGAGGTCTCACGACGGGTTTGGAGCCGGGCGGGACGGTAGGCGGACAATCAGCCACAGAGATCGCCGCGGCGCTCAACGCAAGGGTGGCAGCCAACCCCCAACTCACGGCCGCGAATATTACGTTCACGGCGGTGAATGGCGAATTGCACGTTGACGGAGATGTCGACTTCTCTTTCACGGCGATTGACTTTGATCGCGGGACAGGTTTTCGCTCCGGTCTGGCAGGTACCCATCTTGTGGGCGGCACTCAGAGCGCAAACGTCTTTGGAGTGCTCAATCAACTTATCCAGGATCTGACGAACAACAACCAACCGGGCATCGTGCAAGGCGTCGATTCGCTTCAACGTGCGGTCGACCACCTGTCCGTCTCGCAGGGCTTTTACGGAGGCACCCTGCGGCAAGTCGACGTTACACTTCAAAACTTGTCGGAACTCGACGTCGTCAATCGGGAGCGGCTGTCACGGCACCGCGACACCGACGTGCTGAAGGCAATCGAAAAGCTGACCACGAATACTTCCGCCGAGCAGTTCGCCCTGCAAGTCGCCGCGCGGCAGCAGCCGACGCTGCTCGACCTGCTGGCCTAAGGAACCCGCACCGCGACCGCGCGAGATCTGCTGTCAACCGCACTTCGCCATCGAAAATATCGTCTTCTCCTCTAGAGCCGCAATTATTGGCCGATAAGGACATTGGCAAATGAACCGGAGGACGTAGCGAGATCGCTTCGTAATCCGCCTCATTCGCCTCAAACCACGAAAGGGGGGCGAGGTGATGACGAACGTCGATCTACAAGCAGTAAGGGCTTCAAACCCTGGAGCCGCCCGAGAGGGCCCGCAAGGACTAGGCCCGGAGCAGGCAGCGAAGAACCGGGAGATTGCAAAAGCAATTCGAACCATCAACGAAGGAGGAGGTGTCGGCCCGACCAGCGAGGTGAGGTTCTCCATAGATCGTGACACAGGACAGGCGCTGATACGCATTGTGGACCGGGTAACCAATGAGGTGATCGCACAGGTTCCTCCGGAGACAACTCTGCACGCCGCCCAGATTCTCCAAGAGTTGAATCAGGGAAGCAGAATCGCCTAAAGAAGACGTATCCGACCGAGACGAGGCAGTGGACCTAGATCCATGCAGTACTATCCGGCCCACGAGTACGTCGAGAACGATCTCCTCGACAAGGATCCTTGGGATCTCGTCTGCCTGCTCTACTCGAAGGCGATTGAGAAGCTCAATCAGGCGCTAGCTCATCTTGGCTCCGGCGACATTAACGAACGCAGCAAGGCCATCTCCCGTGCCATGGAGATCCTCCTTGAGTTGACGAGTTCGCTGGACGGGGAGGCAGGCGGAGAGGTAGCGGCAAACTTAGCGCGGCTATACGCGTACATTTTCGAGCGGCTCGCCGAAGCAAACGCCAAGCAGGAACGCGCCCCGCTCGAAGAGGCCATACGTCTGCTGAGCACCCTCCATGAGGGGTGGCAACAGGCTAGGCCTCAGTCGGAGAGCCAACCGACCCGGGCCGACGCCTTGCCGCCCGAGCAGCCGAACGACGAGGGAGGTCGAGCTTGGACGCTTTAGCCCGCTTTTCTCGCCACGTGGTGAGAAATGCGGCTTAGCCGCCGCCGTCGGGCATTGTCGGGCAACACTCGAGGGAGGTGAATCACCATGAGCCTCACACCTATCAGCTTCACCGGGTTCAGCGAATTCTCAGATGACTTTCAGTCGATCCTGCAAACTACTTTCGAGGTCGCGAGCCTCCCGATCCAGCAGCTTCAAACCGAGCAAACCATAAACCTCGCCCAGCAACAGGCGCTGGGAGCCCTATCGGCCGTCGTTGCGAATCTTGAAAGCGAGTTTGCCTCACTAGGCCTGTTGGGCGCGACTTCGGCAGTCACTGCCTCTTCCAGCGACATAAAAGTCGCCACGGTAAGCGTCGTCGGCACGCCGACGATCCAGTCCTATGACCTTGTCGTCACCTCGGAAGCAAAAGCGGCGCAGGAGACCACCCTGACCGGCCTGGCTGACACCGACAAAACGGGTCTCACGGCGGACGGCATTTACAAGCTGACCCTGGGGACTACGGTCACCAATATCGACCTGCTGACTATAGGTTCGGGCCGAACAGCCGGTACAACCGGTTCGGCCACGCCGTCTCCCGCAGTGAGTGTTCAGGTTGATTTCTCGAACGGCCTTACCGGCAGCATCACCGCCAACCTAAACAGCTTCTTCGTTGCCGGGGCTGCGCCCAGCGGCGCGAGCGCGGGTGACACAGTATTCGTTACCTTCGTCAGCGAGGACTCGACAATCAACGAGACCATCACCACCGTCGGACTGGCCGGCGGGGACGACGCGACCGCTATCGCAACGCTGCTAAACGATCAAATCACGGCGAATGCGAATCTCAGCGGCAAGGTCAGCTTCAGCGACGAAGGCGGCAAGCTGAAGCTCGTCGTCAGTGACACGGCGGGCCAAGGCTTCACCTTCACTTCCTCGAATACGGGTACGGTGGTCACAGGACTCGAAGGGGGCGGAACGGTTGGTGGGCACTCCGAAGAGGAGATCGCGGCCGCTCTCAACGCCCAAGTCGCATTAAACGCAAGCCTGGTGAGCGCCGGGGTTGTCTTTTCCGCCGTCAATGGAGAAGTCAAAGTCCGGAGCAACACGAAGACCGACATCACCACGACTGACAGTGCACAGGGGACAGGGTTTGTGTCGGGTCTGGCAGGAACCCAGACCGTAGAAGCATACGACAATACGCTACAGGGTCTCAGGGATTTCATCAACGCCCAGTCGACGACACTGGGCGTCAAGGCTTCGTTGATCAATACAAGCAGTGACCCCGCGAATCCAAGCCATCGCTTGACGTTAACGGCGACCACAACCGGGACAACCACGCTGAAACTCGAAGACAGCGCAGCGGCGGACCTCCTCACCGCGGTGAATCAAGGCACCAACGCTGTGTTTACCGTCAACGGCGTTTCCGCCAACAACTCGAGCAACACGATCACCGACTTCGCGCCCGGGCTGTCACTGACGATAGTCGGGGCGGGGAGCGCCACCGTCTCGACACAAACCGATCGGACACAGATTTCAACCGCCTTGGGCAACATTGCCGCGGACTATAACGGGGTGGTCGCCAACCTGGCCACGCAGTTTGGTGAAGCCGCCGGGGTTCTCTCCGGGAGCGTCGCGGTTCGGTCGGTGCAGCAGGCGTTGCGCAATGTGACCGGTTTCCAGGGCAGCGGCACCATCAAATCGATGGTCGAGGTGGGTTTGGAACTCGACAGCAAAGGCCTGATGACCCTTAACGCCATCACCTATAACTCCCTGACAGACGCGCAGATTAACGATGCCCTGACCTTCATCGGTGATACGACGACAGGCTTCGCCGGAACCGCCTTTGCGGGCTTGAAGGATCTGGCCGATCCGGTAACCGGGCAGATTCAGACGGCCATCTCCTTCTTGAAGGAGTCGGACGAGGGCCTGGCGGATGAGATTCTCGAGGCGCAGGAGCGGGTTGATCGGCTTATGGTGACTCTCGAGGCGCAGTTCGCCGCGGCCGACCTAGCCCTCGCTCAGATCGAATCGCAGCAAAAACTTCTGACGGCGATTTTCGAGGCTCAAGCCCTGGCCCAGCAGCAATGACGGGATCAACTTCCTCGCTAGATGTCCTCGTGGATGATCTAGGTTCTCTCACTGAGTCCCTGGTCCACGTGGCGGAAACGTCGCCGGCACTATCACCGGACTTTCTGCTGGAAGAGCGTGCACGCGTGGCCCGTGCTCTGGAAGAGGAAGTCGCCCGCAGCCCGCTGACCGCGGGCCAGCTCGAGAGACTCCGGCAGGCCATTGATCTCGGCGAAAAGATCCGGTTCCCCATCGCGGCGCGGCGCGAGAATCTGCGGAATCAATTGCAGGAACTCCGCGAGAGCAAGACGGTCCTGGGAGCGCTGAAGCCCTATCGTCGAATGAACGGTCGCCGGTTGAACGTGACCTTGTAGGAGGGAACGATCTATCGAGTGGCAAGGCCTCACCGCCTGATTCTCAGTTGTCCCTACGCTCACACCGAGCCTTGGTTTGGAACGCGCTGCAACGTCATTGGGTCGGTCCGTTCGTTCCGCCTCCTCGGCTTGGCTGTAGCAAGCGCAGCAGTAATTCAAGGCTTTGTCGAACGTCGGGGTCCGACCAGTCAGGCACGACGGCCTTACGGTTCAAGTCCGATATCTCGGTCCGGAAGACCTCGACTTCGCGCGGTGCGATCACGCCAATTTTGACGTGCCCGCGTCCGATGCGCAAAATGCGCACCTCGACCTGCTGACCCACCTTGAACGACTCACCCTGTTGGCGACGAAAAACGAGCATGGCTATTTGCTGGACAGCGGGTGCACACTGGGGTAGTCGCTGTCGATCTGCATGATCTGTTTGCCCCGCCTCGTTGCAGCATTGATCACGATGGGCGCAAACAGGTTATAAGTTGGAGGCTGCTTCTCCTGCGACAGGATGATTACCGCCAAACACAAGACGTTTTTACCCACCCTTGGTTCTTCGGCCAAGCCAAGTAACTCCCGGTCTTCTGAGCCAACGTGGAGACGATAATCGCTGACCATCATTTGTACAGGGACCACGGGAACGCTGACCTGCTCTTCCGCCACGCTTTGGAAGAGAAACAGAGGTGCCAGCCCTTCGGGCTGGAGAAGAACGAATTCCCTCGAATCCTCGAACCCCGGCAGCCCTTCCGGAAAGGTGATGACGCTGTTTTCGGGAATCTCGGGCAGCTCAGGCATGACCTTCCGTCACCGTTCGGAGGGAGCCGTGCGCGTATCCTCGCTCGGGCCGGCGGTTCGAAACCAGAAATAGTCGAAGGTCCACATCGAGCGGAAGAAGTTTCGGGCATACTCCCGGGCGGCGGGTTCATCGAACTCAGCCCCGGCGTGCGAGACAACTTCCGAAATCGTGCGGCAACCATCGACGGCGTTGAAGAGCCTCGCCTGTTGGGAATTAACCAAGGCGTTGATCTCAGGAAAGGCATGCGACGCCCAATACAGCCGCGCCACCGCCTTGGTGGGGAGATTCTGTTCACTGATGCTGAGGCCGGGATTCCGAACCGGCACATAGCGTGGCCAGTCGCTGCCGTCGAAGCTGATTTGCCAGCTTGCTGGAGGGCGGTCATCTCGGCACACGACGACTTCGTGACTGCCCATCGAACCGCGATAGAGTTCGGCTGCCGCAAACTGCTCCGGCTCGGAGAGTCGTTGGACATCCGCCAGCAGATCCGGGAAGGCCGCCAGCCGGCTGCACTCGAGGAAATAGTGCGCTTGATAGAGAAATCGCTGCAACCTCAGCCCACACTGCCCGAGTAACTCATAGAGAGCGGGTACGTCAAAAGTTGTTTCCTCGGGACGCAGTAGGGCTGCCAGCATGGCTGGGTCGCTCATCCAGGCGCGGACCTGCTCTTTCTCCGGACCCTCGGGGGCGTCCTGACAAATCACCGACAGCACCTGCCGAGCTATCTCCGCGCCCTGCGCACCGGACGGAGGCCGCAACCGTCTAAGGATTTCCCGAATCGTCTGAATCCTGCGACGGCCATAGCGTGCAAGCAACGTGAGATTGATGGAACCGTCCCGGCGCAGCACCTTCTTCAGCAGACGCAGACTCCCAGACGGATCCGGCAGATAGCAGAGGTCGCCGGGTGAAAAGATCAGGTCAAAGTCGCCGCCCAGCGAGCCTGCTTCTTCTAGAGGCAACTCGACGATCTTCAAGTTGTCTAAGCCGTGGGCTTCTTTCTGCTGAGCAGCTCGCCGCAGCGCGCCACTTCGGGTCCCGATGGCGATGATGCGCGAATCAGGACTAGCCGCCGCCAAATGCGCGGCCAGATCTGTGTCGCAACCGGCTACCAAGATGTCCAAATCGGCGGTCGGCTGGCGGGCGGGAAAGTAGACGTTGAACCAGTGGTAGGGGCTGCCGACGACCGTCGTTGAACCCTCCACCAGGGCCTGCATCGTGTCTGGGCCATGGCGTTCTGAGGTTAGGTCAGCGGGATCAGTCTTCTCGGAGGCAGAGAGCATGAACGGGAGGCGAGCGTTTCGAAACACACCCCTTCTAGAACAACATCGGCAGAATCCCCGACGTATTTACGCAGAGGTTGAGCTCGACCTCTGCTGGGACTCGCCATGACGTCCGCCGTCTCGCTAGAAGAAGTCAGCTTGCGGGCGATTACCTCCATGCCAGCGACGTACCTAGCGTTGACCGCATGGTGGCAGGGATCAAAACCCACTTGTTGCAAGAGCGCATAGAGACGCTCCCGCGTGAAATTGTGGCAGTGTTCGACTTCAGCCCAGTAAGGGTTCGACCCCTGCTGGTCCAAGAGCTTCCAGATGAGGCAATCCATGTTCGGCATGGAAATAAAGACCACCCCGCCCGGCTTCAGGAGTTCGTGGGCGTGACGTAGAGCCTGCCGGGGGAACGGCATGTGCTCGAGTACGTCGGCCATGGAGATTATGTCGAAGGCTTCTTCGTCTTTGAAGTCCGCGAATTCCACGCAGTGAGCCGGGTAGCCCAGAGACCGCATCGCCGTCACGACCGCTGGACGCAGGTCGATCCCCAGCGCTTCATATCCGAACTCAGCGGCGGTCGTGAGCAAGGCGCCGTTGCCGAACCCCACGTCCAGCCAGCGTCCACCCAGCACGCCCCGGACCGACCCCAGGGTACTGACGATACGACCGGCCACGTGGCGGGCGGTTTCCAGCTCCTTCCCTGGTGTCGGCATCTGGTGAGGGTGGACGCTTTCAAGCACTTGTGCCAGCACGTCCTCCGTGAAATACCCTTCTGCGAAGATGTGCCCGCAGCTCGTGCATCGAACCCATCGAATTGAGCGCGGCAGACCGTCGCGGTAGTGCGGATGGGCGCTGCAATCCGCTTCGCGGAAAAACTTGATCTTCTCCTCACCGCACAGCGGGCATGACTGGTAGAGGATGCGGGAGCCGTCGGACGAGATCCGCTGCTTGCTCGGACCTGTAGGAGGTCCGATCGACCCATTTGTCTGTGCCCCTTGCATCTTTCGTTCGCTCCGGGTACCCGACGCCTGTTTCTCTCCTGACGGCATGTGAAAGAGTAGGAAGTCGTGTTCCCACATTGGCTGAAAGAATCTTCTGGCCAGCCGTTCGAGCGACGTCCCGTCCTTCTTCCCTGCCACTTTTCTAACGATGGAAGCAACGCTTCGGCGACCGTCAACTGCCTCGAGAAGAGCCAGCTGGGAGGCGTCGAGAACGAAGCTGGGGTTCCCGATTTCGTGCAGAGGGTAGTGGATTTTCCCCTTGCCGCCATTCGGGTAGTCCTCCTTTACGATCTTTATCCCGGGGGTGAACAGAGGGACGTAACGTGAGAACTCAGGTCCGGAAAAGCTCGGCTTGTATGCAGCTTCCGGCCGGTCGTCGCGACAGGCGACGAATTGATGCTTGCGAATGGACGATCGAAGCACTTCGATGACGGCGCACCGGCCCTCGAGCGGCAGCCTTTCTAACCGCGCCAGCAGAGGTGAATCGGCCGGCAGAGCACATCGTGGCGAATAGTAGGCCTGATAGAAGAAACGCTGTAGGCGCAAATCAGCTTGCCCGAGGAGACGGTAGATGTCCTCCACCGAATAGGATCGCTCTCGAGGGTTGAGCAACAAGTCCGCTATTCCCTCGTGCGATTCCAGGTCCTTGATGGGTACCGTAGCGTTCCAGAATGAGTGATCGGGGGGAAGTGCTTTCGTCCAACGCAAGGCCTTTTCGGCGCCCTCTGCTGTGGCCCCGATTCTCAGATGCCGCATCAACTCCTGAATCACTAGGGTTGTCGCCCTGCCGTGCCGCCCGTAGAGCATCAGGTCCATGGAACCGTCCGGCTTTAGCGCCGACCGCAGCGCTCGCAGACCCTCGACGGGATCCGCCAAATGGTGCAGCACGCCCGTACAGTAGATCAGGTCAAAGTTTCGTCCAAGCTGAGAGACGTCTTCGATGGGCAATTCCACGAGGTCGAGCCGTTTCAGGTTGTACTGACGCTTGAGTTCTTGTGTCTTTTCGAGGGCCACGCGACTGATGTCGATCGCCGTGATCCGCGTGTGTGGATTCAGAACACTGAACCGTGCCGCTTGGCAGGTGCCGCACCCGGCCACCAGAACATCTATATCCTCGGCGTGGGCCCGATCCGGGAAATACAGATGGAACCAATGTCGCGGGCTGCCTTCGACGACTTGCGAGCCGTCAGCGAAATGATCCAGATTCGGCTCTGGGGGAGGGTAGGGAAAGGCTTCGTAGAAGTCACGAAGATCCACCTCGTTAGGCGCGAGACTATCCGTTTCCGGCAACGACTTCCTCCGCCAAGCCGATCGGCATTCCCGTCGGAAAGGTGTAGCGGTGGTGCTCGTGAAAATCGGCTTCTAGCGATCCTTTTCGCTGGCCTGCGTGATTGGCCCTGTGATTGCCCCACACTTCGTAGTGCTCGGCGGGCGCCGCTTGGTTTGGTCCAGCCTTAACTTTAGGTTTGGGCGAATTCCCGAACATTGCGAAGGGTTTGCTTTTGAATCGGTCCCAAACGCAACCTGTTCCTGAACGTCAAGAAGTTGGCGCAGAGTCAGAAAGCCGCCTCCGTCGTGGACCGCCTGCTGAGGCCACTCTAGATTCGACAAGTGCTGTCCGGGGAAAGTCGCGCCATCGGACGGTAAGTCTCGACCGTTCAATGTCTTATGGCCTGTTTTGCCCGGGAACGATTTGAAATCCCGAGGCCGCAAATGGTCGCCTGAACGGAGCATCCGGACGCGGCACAATGAGGGATGAACCTTGGCCGTACGGTTTTCTCCCAACTGATCGAGCACCTACCGAGCAAAGAGTTTCAGAAATGTGTATCGCGCTACCGCGGCGATTCCTATCTGAAAAGTTTCTCCTGCTGGGATCAGTTTCTTGCGATGGCATTCGCCCAGCTGACCTATCGGGCAAGCCTCCGCGACATCGAGACGTGCCTGCGTTCGATGCACGGCAAACTCTACCACATGGGATTCCGCGGCAGGGTAGCGCGCTCGACACTGGCCGACGCGAACGAGTCGCGCGACTGGCGGATCTACGCGGACTTCGCGCAGGTCTTGATTGGCATGGCACGGCCGTTATATGCCCACGACCCGATCGGTGTGGACTTGGACCAGACTCTGTACGCTCTCGACTCGACAACAATCGACCTCTGCCTGTCGCTGTTTCCGTGGGCGAGATTCCGCAAGCAAAAAGCCGCCGTGAAGATGCACACGCTGCTGGATCTGCACGGCAATATTCCCACGTTCATCCGCATTACTGGAGGCAAAGTGCACGACATCAACATCCTCGACGAGATCGGCCCGGAGGCCGGCGCGTTCTACGTCATGGATCGGGCCTACGTCGATTTCGAACGCCTCTTCGTGTTCACTCTCTGCTCGTCGTTCTTCGTCGTGCGAACCAAGAAGAACATCTTGCTCCAACGGCGCTACTCGCATCCCGTCGACAAATCCACGGGCTTGCGCTCGGATCAGACCGTCATACTGGCTGCCATCGAATCGGCCCAAGCCTATCCCGACCCGTTGCGGAGGGTCAGTTACTTCGACGCCCGGACGAACAAGCGGCTGAAGTTTCTGACCAACAACTTCGCGCTCCCGGCGCTGACCATCGCCCACATCTACAAGTCGCGTTGGCAGATTGAGTTGTTCTTCAAGTGGATCAAGCAACATCTGCGAATCAACTCGTTTTACGGCACCAGCGAGAACGCCGTCAAGACGCAGATCTGGATCGCTGTCTCGATTTACGTGCTCATCGCCATCGTCCGGAAACGCCTCGGGCTGGAAGCGAGTCTTTACCAGATTCTACAGATTCTCAGCGTTACGCAATTCGAAAAAATGCCCCTTTTACAGGCACTCCAGCCATCCGACTCCCCAAACGAATCCCCCTATGACCCCAACCAATTGATTCTATTCGACTTTTAACCGGACAGCAGTGATTCGACAATGTTGGACTCGAAAGCCCGACACAGCACGCATGAAAGCATGCGCCACGTCGCGAGGACGATCAGGAACTCTTGGCTGGTACAGGCTCCGTGGTTGACTAAAAACTCTGGCGCGGGCAGCCGCTGACAGCAAGCTCGAACATTCATGAAGAAGAAAAACCGCCGACCCCAGACCAAGCGCTCCGGCCAGCGCCCGCCCACTCCCACCATCAGCCTGTCGATGATCGTCAGAGACGAGGACCAGTTTCTCGCGGACTGCCTTACGTCGGTTCGGGGGGTGGTCGACGAAATCGTCGTAGTCGACACTGGTTCCCTCGACGACACCGTCGAGATTGCCCGAAGCCTCGGAGCCCGAGTGTTGCACCATACCTGGAATGACGACTTCGCCGCCGCGCGCAATCGGGCACTCGCCGAGTGCACAGGGGACTGGGTGCTGAGCCTCGATGCGGACGAGCGACTCGACCCGGCGACCAAACATGAAATCCGCGCGGCAGTCGCCCAGCCGGGTGTCGATGCCTGGTATCTCCGAATGGTATCCGTGGAGGGAGAAACCCCCGCCGGTGACGAAATCAGGATGATCCGCATGTTTCGCCGGACACCGGGAACCCATTACGTTGGCCGAATTCACGAGCAAGTCGTTCAGGACATCCCTAACAAAAAGTGGGGCGACTGCCGGGCAATCTTCCACCACTACGGATACGATCCCGCGCTTTACAAAGCCAGACGCAAGAAGGAACGCTACTTGCACATCTTGGAGCTAGGCCTAAAAGACACGCAGGATGGAACCGATCCTGTACGTCGCGGCAGCTACCTTTACTACCGAGCGATGCTCTCTGACGGCGATCAGCATCTGCACCGGTTGGCGGAACTAGCCCAATTCATCGAGGCCGAGCGCCATCACCTTAAGGGCCGGATACCTTGGATTCCGGCGGGTCTCACCTACTACGCCCTAGCGCTCTTGGACGCGGGGCAGCCTCTCAAAGCCGCTCAGACAGCTTGCGGTGTTCTGGAAGAATTCGGCGAGGCCCCGGTTCTCCATGCCATAGTCGGCACCGCTCACCTCGCGGCCGGCGAGCTGGAGCAAGCTGAGCGGGAGCTTTCCCCGGCATTCGCTCCCGCCCCCGTGGTTGATCGCAATCACCAAGATTACTCGTTACCCGCCGGCTTGGCCCATCGGATGGCGAAGGTCGTGTTGGGCCAACTGCGCGAACGGCAGGGCCGCCTCCTCGAGGCGGAGAGACTCTACCGAGAAGTTCTCCCCGTCGCGGAGGGTCTGCGGCCCCGTCTGGCCCATGTACTTGCGGCACGGCAAAACTACCACGAGGCTCTAGCGACGCTCGACGGCAGCTCTGCTTCCCTCGACGAAACGCCACCCGAGACGGCTTGTTTGGGGCTTGTCCTATCCCTGATTTTGCAGTCCAGCAGGGGGTTGCTCTGGTGGGGGGAGAAGGTGCGGCTGGCGGCTGACGCCGATCTGCTCTGCGCCAATGTGCTACAGCGCGTTCAAAATTGGGAAGTCGGCAAGCCCTTCACCGCCGAGGATTTCCCCGAAATAGTGGCCTTAGAGGCGAGGCCATTGGCAGTGCAGTAGCGCCGGAAGAGCAAGCCCGTACTTTCTACGATCTCCAGCAGCTGTCCCAGACAAGACTGCCTGATCGCCCTGGCGACGTGGCGCGCGCTTTCAGCGTGCGGTGTCGAGCTTTCGAGCCCGATGCTGGACTTGTCTCCAGGACAGCCCACTGGGGCCCTTACTGTCGCGTGGGTGACTCCCAACGAGTGTACGGGACGCAAAAGAACGCAATGGCTCACTGTACGGCGATCGGATTACCCGGCGAGCCGGTCGCTCCTTTGAAGGGCACCGGTACGAAGACGAATGCGAACTCGTAGACCTTGTCAGCCGCGAGCTTTTCCAGGTTCAAGTTTTCGAGATGGTAGATACCATGGCGTGTTATCGTCCACTGGTGGACCGGTCCGGCAAGGTCGGGGTCCGGATTGGGGATGACTTCGATGCCCCAGTTGTCGGCGCCGATTAGGCTCACCTTGCGGTCCGTGAGCCAGTGCCCGGCTTCCATATTGATGCCCGGCTCTCCCGCGCCGTAGGTGTCGTTATCCTTCATCCATAACTGCGCGTGCCCGGTGCGAATCAAGACTACATCGCCCGGCGTGATCTCGAGACCGCTGCCGTCAGCGGCCTTTTGGAGATCGTCGGCGGTGATGGCGTAGCCTCCCTCCAAGCGTTCGACGCCCTTCGAGCCGGCAATGTCGAGCAGAACTCCGCGGGTAAAGAAACTGCCGATGTTTTCCACGCCGAGCTTCTTCAGACCGTAGGGCGAACCGAACTCGGACAGCTTGAATCCGTTATAGAAGTAGTTGTCGCTTTTCCAGTGAACACCCACGTGCCCCAGGCCGTCCATCTGTGTCCCGACCTGCCCGATCTCGCCGCTGAACATCTCGTCGTTCCCGACCGACTGGTTTTTGCCACTCGGAGGATAGCCGGTAGGCAAGCCCGGAATCGTGAGCTTGAAATGACGTTTTCCCACCAAAGGCATACCGGCTTCGTAGATCTGGCCGAGGTGGTAAACCTTGCCACCCTGAATGAGTTTCGCGGCTTCAAGAACTTTCTCTGGTGTTATGCGGTTGGCCGCACCGCGTTGGTCATCGGGTCCCCATTCGGAAGGCCACCACTTGGGTCCAACGGGTGTCTGGCCATTACTCAATGTGATGGAGGTAGAAGCGGCCACGCCGCACGCAATCAGCGTGAGAATCAGGCGCTGTGTTCTCATGATGCACGTCTCCTTTGCTAAGCTGGAATTTCCGTTTTGGCCATCCCGCGATGGTCAGGATACTCCGATCCGCGGCTCGGGTGCAAGGTCTTCGTCTTCCTCTCACGATCGATGCTCCGTTCGCTCCCGTTTGGGTCGCTGAATGCCGCTCGATCGCCGCGTTCCAGCTCGCTGGAGGGCTTTTCGCCGACACGGCTCCGAGTAGTTCCCTCTTCAGCAACCCAGCGTCTCTTCTCCGTCGCAGCCGTCGCCCGTTACCCGCCTGGCACAGGCAGCGCCCAGATCCGCCCCAGCATCTCAGCGAACAGCTTGCGGTTGAGATGCCCCTCGGCCAACAGCAGCCAGTAATAGCGGGCATGCTTGACCAGCCGCCCTCCGGTTTTCATCAACCGATGCTGCAAGCTCGTCAGCGACCAGTTCTTGATCCTCTGCGCCAGCCCCAGCCGCCGCCACAGGTTCCCCAGGTTGTAGGCCAACACGCTCAACTGCAAACGCACCTCGTTTGCCCGGAAACGATGACAGGACAGCCGTGTCCAGTGGGTTGCCTGCTTGCCTTCCTTGATCCATTGCTCGGCCGTGCCGCGCTTGTTGTAGAAGCGCACCAGCGACCGACTGGGCAAGCTCATGCTCGTGACGATGAACCCGACGCGAGGAAACAACTCGCCTTGGTGGTGCTCAACCTTGGCCACAACCCGCCGAGGCTTCGACCAACTCGCGGCCTGATAGCGGAAGCTCTTGTAGCGCACTAGTGGCTTCAGGCTCGGCCTGCCCGGCGGACGGAACAGAATCTCTTCGATCTCCAACTCCAGGTTCTTGTTTGCTGGGATGCGAATGACGTAGTCCACTCCGCGATCCTCCAACGCCTCGTAGATCTCCGGCTTGGCGAAGGCGGCGTCGGCGCGGAACGTCACTTGCTTGCCTTCTCCCTGTTGGCGCTCGATCTCGGGCAGCAGCAGTTCGTCCCAGTCCTCGGCGCTGGACACGTTACCCGCTCGCAGCTTCGCCGCCAGACAATCACCGTGCTGGTTGAACAGCAACAGCGGGTGGTAGCAGGTGGACTCGAAATGGCCGTTGTAAGCGCTGCCTTCCTGCTGACCGTGGACCGGGCTTTCCGTGGAGTCCATATCGAGCACGACACGCTCGGACTCGTCCTGCGCTTGGGCTTGAGCGACCAACTCGCGGTTCACCGCCATCAGCCCAAGCAGGTTCTCTTCACTGGCCAGCAGCTCTGCCTCAAAGCTTTGTAGACGCGACGTAAGCGCCCCGCCGCGATCCCAGTTCTTCTTCGAGCCGATCAGACGAAAAGTCGGGTCAGCCGAGACACGGGCAGCATCGTTGAGATCCTCGTAGCCGGCGAGGCGGCTGTAGACCGATTGCCGCACCAGGTCGGCCAGTGGGAACTTCTTGTTTGTGCCTTGCCGCGAATCCGTCAGATGCTCGTCGATCAGCTTGCCCAGTCCGAGCCGCTCGTCCAGTTCCCGAATGAGAATCAGGCCACCATCCGAGGTGACGCGCGATCCTTGGAAATCGACTTTCAGAAATCCGTTGAAGGTGAGCTGAAACGGCTTGTTTTCTTTTTCACCCATTGGGTGTTGGCCTCCGTGCGTCCTGACAGGGCTTGAACCCCTATAAATAAAGACGCTGAAGGCCGCTGCAAGGTCGGGATGCCGAAATCAAATTGGAAATGCGGGCTAAGAGTTATTAGCCAACGTCGGAGATTTCACGAAGAATCCCCTGACTGGAACGAGATCCCCGTGCGGTAAGATCACCATGTCACTGGACGTTGACCCTCACTGTGTTGCTCGTCTGATTATCCACGACAACAACGATATCCACCTCGCCTCGCCCGGCGAGGCTGCGTGAAAGGGGCAAATTCACCTGATCGACGCCCACGAATTCGCCTTGTGGTCCGGCAAAGAGCACGTCCGTGGTCATGCCGCCGATTTTCGCGGTCACGCCCGCAGGGCTACCGAACCGGATACCCGTGCCGAACAAGATGAGAAAGACCCGATCGCTTTCCGGGCCAAGATCAATAGGCAGGGAGACAAAGCTGTTTTGCGCCTGATCAAACTGCACGACCGGTTCATAAGTCTGTGAGCTGTCCGGCCTGACGCGTAGGGCGAGCGCGGCGGCCGGTCCTCTTCCATCCGAGTTGGCCGCAAACAATGCCGGCGCCACCGGAGCCACCTGAAGATTCCCTGAAGCAACGATGCTTCCGCCGCCCAGCACTGAGACGGTGGCTTCTCCGACGGCAGTCCCCGGAGGGACTTGATAGTTGAGCTGACCAGGCGAGGCGTAAAACATGGGCGCCAGGCGTTCGCTGCCCGTCCGGTCCCTGACCAAAACGCTGACTCCCGCCAATGTGGTGGGCAGAGGAGTTGAGATGGCGGCTTCTGTCTGGCTTGAGAGATTTGCTCCGAACCCACTGGCAATAGACTCGGGGGCCACGAATCCGAGCGTCAGGCCGGCGGCCGAAACGCTGCAAAGGATGGAGGCCGCGACCGCAGGAGGAGCCGGTCCAAAGACGGTCATCCGAAACGCCGGCGTAGTCGTAACGCCGGACTCGGCTTGCACGAACCAACGGCCGAACAGCGTGGAGCCGATCAGCGCCGCGTCGCTTGGAATTGGCAGGCTCAAGGAGGCGTACCCGCCGCCCTGGCCGTCATCGGCAACCGTGACGGTGCGCCGAGCAAACGAAGCCGAGGCGGGTATGTCGGGGCCTGCACCGGGATCGGCGTCATCGATTACGAGCACGGCCTGGGCACCAGCTGGAGCCCCGAACAGCCCGACCGTGAAGCTCGGGTTGCCGACGAAAGGAGGCTCGATGGCCTGGGGACTGAGCAATCCAGGGTCGCTCGGGTCGGCTCCAATGATCTGTGGGACGCGCGCGGACTCGGAGTACAGCATGGGACGGTCAAAGAGTGGGCCCGCCTCGGCCTCCACGCGAGGGTCAGTCAGCTCATTCCTGAGGAAGGCGACCAGGTCGGATTTTTGCTGTGCCGTTAGTCCGCGAGGCGCAATGAAACTGGGAGGGGGATCGATGTCGCCGCCGCGATCATAGAACTCGACGACCTCTTCCAGGGTGGCTAAGCGTCCGTTGTGCATGTAGGGAGCGCGCAGTGCGACGTTGCGTAGGCTCGGCGTACGGAACGCGCCGAAGTCAAACGGACTGCCGGTGACCTCGCTGCGGCCAACGTCCTCTTGCGCCGGACGAAGACCGACCGAGCGGAAGCGCCGGTCCGACAGCACTGACCCCAGGTGGCACACGTTACAGTCGATCTCGAAGAACAATTCCCGCCCCCGCTTCTCGGCCGGCGGCTCGTCTGCTATTTCCGAAACGATGGCGTCCAAGGGCGTCCGGTCCGAGTACAGCGTCCGCTCATAGGTTGCGATTGCCATCGCGATGCGCACCGGCGTTATCTCGGATGTGCCAAAAGTCTCGGTGAAGAGTTCGGGATAGCCGCGGTCGCCGATCCAGGCAGAAAGCGCCGCCGGAATGGATGGCGAGAGCGCCAACGGTTGGGACCCGGATAAGCGAGTCACGAGCTCGCTCCAGGTGGCGCCTTCGTGGCTCATTTCCGTCTCGTTCAACAGAGGAATCAAAGCCTGCGTTTCCAGCGCCGCGCCGCTTTCGATCACGACGGCCTCGGTGATCGGATCCTTGAATTGCTGGTCGGCACGGCCGTCCCAGAGCAGGTCGCACCCTACATCGGTGCAGTAGGCAGCGTCGATGACAGACTGCGCCTTGCGGTGGGTCACCTGCTCCTGGAGACCGAAGCTGGGCGACCACGCGTAGGTGCCGTCGGCTTGGTTCGCAGGCACCCCGGGGGAACCGATGATATCGTCGTCCGTGCCAAAGGCGCCGTCAAAGCCCGGGTGCGTCGCGAGCGAGGGGTCCATCGCGGAACGCGGGTCCGAGCCACCGTTGCGCGGCAGGTGGCAGGTTCCGCAGGCGACGGTCCGCGTCGAAGAAAGCTGCTCGTCCCAGAACAGGGTCTTGCCAAGATACACTTTAGCGCCCGTCACCGGATTCTCGGCAGGCACCGGAGGCGGGGCCAGCGGCCTGATCGGCCCGAAGCGGTCGGTAATGCCTTTCGCGGTGAACCCCTGATCGGGAACGCTGAGAAGACTCTTGAGGCTCCCGTTCCCAGCTTGCACCCAATAGTAATAGGTCTGATCAGGCGTGGCGGTGGGATCGTAAAGTATCAATGAGGCCGTTGTCCCCACGCTGACGGCGGACGCGGGGTTATCGGTAGCGCTTCGAAAAACCTCGTACGTCGTGGCATTCCGAATGTGATCCCAACAGACGCCGACCTTAGTCGAATAGGAGCCGTCCGATGCCTCGACGCTCGTTGGCGCGGCGAGTTCGCTGCCGGCCGCCCGGCTAATCAGCACGGCCGACAGAACAAGAAGCAAGAGGGCTGGGATCAGTGCTGTCCGGGGAAAGTCGCGCCATCGGACGGTAAGTCTCGACCGTTCAATGTCTTATGGCCTGTTTTGCCCGGGAACGATTTGAAATCCCGAGGCCGCAAATGGTCGCCTGAACGGAGCATCCGGACGCGGCACAATGAGGGATGAACCTTGGCCGTACGGTTTTCTCCCAACTGATCGAGCACCTACCGAGCAAAGAGTTTCAGAAATGTGTATCGCGCTACCGCGGCGATTCCTATCTGAAAAGTTTCTCCTGCTGGGATCAGTTTCTTGCGATGGCATTCGCCCAGCTGACCTATCGGGCAAGCCTCCGCGACATCGAGACGTGCCTGCGTTCGATGCACGGCAAACTCTACCACATGGGATTCCGCGGCAGGGTAGCGCGCTCGACACTGGCCGACGCGAACGAGTCGCGCGACTGGCGGATCTACGCGGACTTCGCGCAGGTCTTGATTGGCATGGCACGGCCGTTATATGCCCACGACCCGATCGGTGTGGACTTGGACCAGACTCTGTACGCTCTCGACTCGACAACAATCGACCTCTGCCTGTCGCTGTTTCCGTGGGCGAGATTCCGCAAGCAAAAAGCCGCCGTGAAGATGCACACGCTGCTGGATCTGCACGGCAATATTCCCACGTTCATCCGCATTACTGGAGGCAAAGTGCACGACATCAACATCCTCGACGAGATCGGCCCGGAGGCCGGCGCGTTCTACGTCATGGATCGGGCCTACGTCGATTTCGAACGCCTCTTCGTGTTCACTCTCTGCTCGTCGTTCTTCGTCGTGCGAACCAAGAAGAACATCTTGCTCCAACGGCGCTACTCGCATCCCGTCGACAAATCCACGGGCTTGCGCTCGGATCAGACCGTCATACTGGCTGCCATCGAATCGGCCCAAGCCTATCCCGACCCGTTGCGGAGGGTCAGTTACTTCGACGCCCGGACGAACAAGCGGCTGAAGTTTCTGACCAACAACTTCGCGCTCCCGGCGCTGACCATCGCCCACATCTACAAGTCGCGTTGGCAGATTGAGTTGTTCTTCAAGTGGATCAAGCAACATCTGCGAATCAACTCGTTTTACGGCACCAGCGAGAACGCCGTCAAGACGCAGATCTGGATCGCTGTCTCGATTTACGTGCTCATCGCCATCGTCCGGAAACGCCTCGGGCTGGAAGCGAGTCTTTACCAGATTCTACAGATTCTCAGCGTTACGCAATTCGAAAAAATGCCCCTTTTACAGGCACTCCAGCCATCCGACTCCCCAAACGAATCCCCCTATGACCCCAACCAATTGATTCTATTCGACTTTTAACCGGACAGCAGTGGGCTGGGATGATCTGTCGCACCACGGAACTAATGCGCTGTTTATCGAATCGCGACAGGGTTGCCGGGCGAACCGGTGGCTCCCTTCAGCGGGAGCGGCGCGAGGACGAACGCGAATTCGTAGACCTTGTCGGCGGCAAGTTCCTCCAGATTCATGTTCTCTAAATGGTAGATGCCGTGCCGCGTGAGTGTCCATTGATGGACGGGGCTGAATTGGTCGGGGTCGGGATGGGGCCACACTTCGATGGCCCAATTGTCGGCGCCGATCAGGCTCACCTTGCGGTCGGTGAGCCACCGCGCCGCGTCCATATCGATGCCCGGCTCGCCTTTTTTATAGGTTTCGTTGTCCTTCATCCAAAGCTGCGCATGGCCGGTCCGAATCAGTACGACATCTCCCGCGGTAATTTTTAGTCCGGCGTCATCGAGGGCTTTTTGCAGGTCATCGGGAGTGATGGAGTAGCCGATCTCCAGCCGATCGACGCCCTTCGACCCGGCGACATCGAGCAAAACACCACGGGTGAAGAAGATGCCGATTTTCTCGACACCAAGCTTTTTCAGACCGTAGGCCGAACCGAATTCGGACATCTTGAATCCGTTATAGAAATACGCGTCGCCCCTCATCTGGACTCCGACGTGCCCCAGGCCGTCCATCTGCGTGCCTACCTGCCCAATCTCGGCGCTGACCATTTCGTCGAGGCCGAGGTTCCGGTTCTTCCCTTGAGCGGGGTGGGTCGGCATGCCGGGGATCGTCAGCTTGAAATGACGGTTGCCCACCAATGGCATGCCGGCTTCGTACACCTGGCCAACGTGGTACGCTTTGCCGATTTTGATGAGACCGGCGGCCTCCACCATCTTCTCGGGCGTGATGCGGTTGGCCGCGCCACGCTCGTCATCGGCGCCCCACTCCGAGGGCCACCACTGAGAACCGATAGGCGTCTGACCGTTACTCAACGTTATGCAGGCAAGAATTGTCACGCTGGACGCGATCAACGGTAGAATGTGGCGCTGTTTTTTCATGGTCAAGATGCCTTTCTTTGGAGTTGGTCACCTAGCGTATCGGGTGCGCAGAACGCAGCAGCGTCCAAGGTACAAGCGCGTAAGCGGAGATGTTGCTCTGGTGCCGGGACCCCACGGTGCAAGTCCTGCTTACGTCTCTTCGCTCACTAAGCGCGTGTAGCCGCCGCTGTAGAAAATCAACGGCTCCCCTTCGCCTATCTTTCCCTGGACCGGCTCGCCGAGAAAAATGTCATGATCGCCCCCCGCCAGAGTGTCCACGAGGCGGCAGTCCAAGTAGGCAAGAGCGTCCGCAAATATCGGTGCTCCTGTTTCGCCGACAGTGACCTCAAGGTCGGAGAAATCTTTCGGACCGGGGCGCGCAAAGCGGTTCGAAATTTCTTCGTGCTCCGCCCGAAGGATATTCATCGCAAAGCAGCCGCCCTCCGCCAACCCTTCGCACATGCGGCTCTTGCGGTCCACGGCCACCACCACGAGCGGCGGATCGAGAGAGAGCGACATGACAGCGTTTGCCGTCATTCCCAACAGTTCTTCGCCGCACCGTGTGGTCACGACCGTCACGCCAGTCGCAAATCGTCCCATGATCTCGCGTTGCAACTTTGAATCAATCGCCATGAAGCAGCCTTTCGTTTTCGGTCGATCGACCATCCTACCCGGCCAAGTTGTCCGGGTCAACTGAACTCCAAGGATATCGACCAACGACAACTGGTGAGGCGTCGGAACGTGTCTTCTCTGAGACGCTCCCTCGGCGTGCCGCCAGGCGCGGCGCTTTCTTCCCTTGCGAAAATCCGACGCCCGCGCCCAGCCAGTCACACCACTTCCAAAATCTCATTTCCTTCATTCTAAGTGACTTATCCCACCGACACTCCAGGAACTTCACCACCCCACCGTACCCTGGAATTGGAGCCGCTGCTACCACGAAAGGAAGAAACAATCATGACTACAAATGCACAGATGAACGCAAATCGTAACAACGCCAAGAAATCTACCGGTCCACGCACCGAGGAAGGCAAAGGTCGTAGCTCGACCAACGCTCTCAAACACGGACTCCTTGCCCGCGATACCGTCCTGCCCGGTGAGGACCCCGCCGACTTCGACAGTCAGCTCTCGGCACTCGAAGCCGACATCCAACCCGCCAACTCGCTCGAATTCGAACTCGTCCGCCAAATCGCCGACGCCCAATGGCGCATGCGTCGCCTCACACGCTTGGAAACCGGCTTCCTGGCCGCTTCCCTCGCCGCCAAGCGCCGCCTGATGGAACGGCTTCATCCCGATAGGTTGCAGCCCGGCTACGACGGCGAGACTCTACTGCTCGGCTCAGGGATGCTCGATAAGACTCAGACCCTAGTTCACCTGGCTCGCTACGATGGACATCTCAGCCGCCGCTTCTTCCGCGCCATCAAGCAACTGCGCGACCTGCGCCGCGACGAGCGGGAGGCCCACGAGGCCCGCTCCTCTGCCGGCTCCTATACCCCAGTCGATCCAGACCCCTACCGCGGCCGATACGTACCCGCCCAGGCCCCGCCCCCGATCGATCCTCCCACCCCGACGGCCGCCCGCATCGGCTTCCGGACCAGTCACGACTCGGCACCGGAAGCCGGCCTCCTAGCCGACCGAGTGCCGAGCTCGCCAGGGACAGGCACCTCGGCGGAAACCTTCTTGGCGGCAAACTCTTTGCTATCCGGAGACGACTGCGGCTCGCGAGTGGGCCGTGCAACGGTGCCTGTCCCCACAGGCCACAGACCTCGCCAACCGCAAAATACCAAACAAACCCAATTTCACCGAACCCCAGTGAAATCAATGCCTTCTAGAGATGAACCTCGTCGCCCGACCGCAGGAGGCAAGCCGAACGCCGGAAGGAACCACCGGCGTGCGCAGCTCAGCACCAGCCGTAGAACGGCCGACACTAGCAACGGCTGAGAAAAGCCGCTAAACACGGCCAGGCCGGGTTGACTCTTGCTGAGACGCTTCAGTAGCTCCCACGCTACGAAGGCCGTACATCCGCGCGTTCAGACTCGGGTGATATTTGGGTGCAATTGTTATGATATTTGGGCCACAAAAGCTTCTTGCTCAACGGAATTGTTGCCAAAGCGTGGTTGAAACGATGCCTTCGGCTGCCCAAACTGCTTTGATTGTTCGCCACTTGCCGAAAAGTGAGCCTTCCAGATTTCAGCTCACTCGGCTGAGCGACGGCAAGTCCACCGAGCCTGTTGAAGTGCCCTCGCCCTTTCTGTTCCCGGTCGACGGACGCTCAGACAGCAATCTGATGCATGAGATGCGGTGGTATCTGGAGGATTTCCTCGACTACCCCTTCCCTCCCGAGACGGAGCACGCAGAGCGCGTTCAAGAAGCGCTCCGGAAATGGGGCGAGGAAGCGT
The DNA here is from genome assembly GCA_965248205.1 of Bryobacterales bacterium. Classification (GTDB taxonomy): domain Bacteria; phylum Acidobacteriota; class Terriglobia; order Bryobacterales; family UBA6623. The sequence goes on along the minus strand of CBDFIS010000006.1, from coordinate 899,956 downwards.
TCGACGGTTTGATGGGTAGCCGAGCGAGTCGGCGAATGTTCGATGCTGCCACGAGAGCAGATTACTCCGATCTTCATCTGCGGATCTCCAGTGACGACGCGCAAGTGCTCGCGTGGCCTTGGGAAGCACTCTTTGACAAGGAAATCGGAGCCTTTTTGGCCCATACCTGTCGCATCGAGCGCAAGCTCGATGGCATCCGTGACCCTCGCCCCCTGCCGCAAGGACTTCCAAAGAATCGGGTTAACATTCTTCTGGTGGTTACTCGGCCTTATGAGCAGGATGTACGGTTCCGGTCGATTGCGCGGCCTCTGGTCGAGTTGATCGAAAAAGACCGCTTGCCGGCGCAAGTTGATCTGCTAAGGCCGCCTACTTTTGATCAACTGCGAGAGCACTTGCGCCGGCGGCCCGGCTACTACCACATCCTGCAGTTTGACGGGCACGGCTCCTATGGTTCTGACTCCCGCCATCGCTATGGCGGCAAGCACGCCGAAGGTAAGCTGGTCTTCGAAGACAAAGACGGGACCGAGTCGCTCGTGAGCGCCCAGCAGCTCAACACCTTGCTGCGAGACTACGCCGTGCCCGCTGTGGTTTTGAACGCGTGTCAGTCGGCGATGCTCGATGAGCGTGCGCAGGACGCTTTCGCTTCCGTGGCAACCGCGCTGTTGCGTTCGGGAGTGCGCAGCGTCGTCGCGATGGCTTACTCGCTCTACGTGAGCGGCGGCAAAGAGTTCTTGCCTCAGTTTTACCGCAGGCTTTTTGAGGCCGGCAGCGTGGCCGAGGCGACGCGAGCCGGCCGTCGAGAGATGCTCGCCCACCCCCTACGAGTCTGCGCCCGGGGGGAGTTCCCGCTGAATGACTGGATCTTACCGGTTCTCTACCAGCAGGAGCCGCTCGACTTTTCATTTGCCGCTGAGGCGAAGCGTAGTTTTGCAGCGCCTGAGTCGAAGCTTCCGGAAGAGATTGCCCAGGAACGTAGCCCTTACGGCTTCATTGGAAGGGACGGCCCCTTGCTGGAGCTGGAGCGCGCGATGCATCGGACCCCGCCGGCCATCCTCATCGAGGGCCTGGGCGGTGTCGGCAAGACGACGCTGGCCCGCGGTTTTCTTGCATGGCTGGAGACTACTAACGGTCTGGGCGAAGGCGCCTTCTGGTTTTCCTTTCAAGAAATCCGCAGTGCCGAGTACGTGTTCAATCGCATGGGCGAGGCGCTTTTCGGGCCTCAGTTTGGGGCTGTCGCGATAGACCAAAAGATTGAGGGTCTGGCGAAAGTCTTTCGCGAAAAGCGGTTTGTGATTGTCTGGGACAACTTCGAGGTTGCGAAAGGCATTCCCAACACGCCGGTCACGGCGAACCTGTCGGGTGAAGACCGGCGGCTGCTGGCGAGCTTTCTCGATAAGCTTCGCGGCGGGGCGAGCAAGGTGATCATTACCAGCCGATCACCGGAGGAGTGGCTGAGGGCCGACCAATGTTTCCGATTGCCTCTTAGTGGGCTCGATGGAGAAGAGCGCTGGGAATACTGTGGTGCCGTTCTGCACGATCTCGGCACGACGATCGACCGGTCGGACAAGGACCTCGTCGAACTGATGACGCTGCTGGGCGGGCATCCTTTGGCGATGCGCGTGATCCTTCCGCGGCTGGAAAAGTTGAGCGCCGCACGGGTCGTAGCGGTACTGCAATCGAACCTCGACGCTCTTGACCTCGGCGACGACGAGCAGCAAACGAAGCTCTTCGCGACGCTGCGGTTCGTCGAGCAGTCGTTGCCGGACGAACTCCAAGAACTGTTGGTTCTCCTCGCAATGCACGAGAGTTTCCTAGACGCAGACCTCCTTGAGCACATGTCAACGTTGGCCGATGTGAAGTGGAGCCGGGCCGAAATCGACAGGCTGATCGATGCACTCGTCGCGGCGGGGTTGCTGTGGCAAGTGAGGCAGGCGGTCTATCAGATGCATCCGCTCTTGACAAGCTTCCTTCGCGCGACGCGCCTGGAAGGCAGCAGTCCTGAGGATCGCGAAAGTTGGGCACGAGCGTTTACGGATGTGATGGCAAAGCTGGCCGACGCCGTCGCGCCAAAAGACTTGCATGAGCAGCGGGCTCCGTTCCACATTCACGGCGTAAACTTCCGCCACGCCCTGGGCGAAGCAGAACGCCTAGGAATGCAGAAGCATTTCGCCACGCTGGCGCAAGCGCTGGCTATCTACGCTCTGCACACACGCAACTTCGCGGAGGCCGCCGAACTGTACGAGGGTCTTGCGAACAGCACAAAAACTGGCGGCGATGACGAAGGGGAGGCCGCCAGCTATCACCAACTGGGGATTATCGCTCAGGCGCAACGTGATTTCGCGGCCGCCGAGCAGTGGTACCGGAAATCGCTGGCGATCAAAGAGAAGCAGGGGGACGAGCACGGCGCCGCCGTGACCTATCACCAACTGGGGAGAATCGCTCAGGAGCAACGTGATTTCGCGGCCGCCGAGCGGTGGTACCGGAAATCGCTGGCGATCGCGGAGAAACAGGGGAACGAGGACGCCGCCGCCAGCACCTATCACCAACTGGGGAGAATCGCTCAGGAGCAAGGTGATTTCGCGGCCGCCGAGCAGTGGTACCGGAAATCGCTGGCGATCGCGGAGAAACAGGGGGATGAGCACGACGCCGCCATCACCTATCACCAACTGGGGATTATCGCTCAGGAGCAACGTGATTTCGCGGTCGCCGAGCGGTGGTACCGGAAATCGCTGGCGATCGCGGAGAAACAGGGGAACGAGGACGGCGCCGCCAGTACCTATCACCAACTGGGGACTATCGCTCAGAAGCAAGGTGATTTCGCGGCCGCCGAGCAGTGGTACCGGAAATCGCTGGCGATCAAAGAGAAGCAGGGGGACGAGCGCGAGGCCGCCATCACCTATGCTCAACTCGGCCTCCTTGCGAGAGCGAAGGGGCACTTTGAGGAGTCGGGTCGGTGGTTCATCCGAGCCCACGCGGCCTTTGTCCACGCGAATGATTCCCACAGGGCCAGTCGGGCGCTCCAAGAATTCCTTGTGACTCATCGATCCGCTGAGCCCGACGAGCAAGCCAAGCTGCTTGCCATGTGGGAGCAAGCAGGATTAGGGCCGTTCCCTGAATCTTCGGAGGGCCAAAAGCGTGGCTAAAAACGTAGGCCAAAGTCCCGATCAGGGTGACACCGCCCAAGCCACAGAACAGGGGCGCCAAACTTCGGATCCGCCGAATTATATTTCGATGTCCCTGGAAAAGTACTCAGACCTCGAAGGCCACCAAGTGGACAAGGCCGCGCTTGAGCAGCAAGTGAAGTATTTGAAAAGAGCCGAAAAGGAGCGAGATCAACTTAGGGAAGAAAAAGCCGAGCTAGTGCAAGGCCGCGCGGATCTGTGGCTGGAAGTAAACTTACTCAAGAAAGATCTCGAACACTTGAATGAAGAAAAAGTGAGGAACAAGCTGTTTTCGTTCTTGTCAGCCGTATTGACAGGTGTTGGGTGCAGTATCATCGCTTCAGGTTTTGGTGGGCAACAGTTTGCCTGGGTTGCCGGGGCCATATTCGTGTGTGGTGGTCTTTGCTTCTACGCCCCTATTTTCCTAGCGAAGAAGGAGTAGCTCCGCCAGTTCAAGCGCCTGAGCCAAAGTGGCACATTCCAGGAACTGGCATCGAACGAGCTTTGTGCAGCTGAGCCCCTACTTCCACGCTTTTGTTGTCGAATGCGAAGCGCGTGCAAACAGCCGGGCTAGGCACCCGGTAGCACGGACTTGAGGAACGCTATCCCCCGTTGCGCTAACTCGTCTTGCGAAGACGCATACGAGCGCCAAGCGCGCGCCAGGTGGGCCAGCTGGCCGGCAGGGTTGAAGGATTCGATGATCCCGTAGCCTTGGTAGTCGATGTCCCGTAGGGCTTGTGCGATTTCCGCCCAAGGCTGGTGTCCTTTTCGGGGCGTGCCGCGATTACTGGCGCTGGCGTGCAGATGGTACAGCTTATCGCCTGCGGCGCGAATCGCATCCCCGAGATCGGTTTCCTCGATGCTCATGTGGAAGCAATCGAGATGGATGCCGACAGCAGGGTGGCCGACCTGGTCGATTAACGCACGAGCCTCGGCGGCCGTCGTGACCAAGTTGGTTTCGTAGCGGTTCAGTACCTCCACACCGAACCTCACCCCTGCTTTAGCCGAGTGTTCCCCGATGTCGTGGAGACTCTCGGCGGCGAACAAGAGCCGCGTGTTACGCTCGGACTCGGTGACTGGCTGATCACATCCGGCGGCGACGACTGCACCAGTGAAAACCGTCGAGCCAGCCTCCGCGGTGAGGTCCACGCAACGCTTGGCATGCTCGAGTCCTTGGTTTCGAACAGCAGGGTCCTCGCTCGCGAAATCGCGTTGGGGGCCAAAGATTCCAACCACCGAGCACTCCATCTGGTAGTCGGCCAGCGCTCGGCGCAGCAGCTTCGCATCGACTGCGCCGTCGTCCTCTATGGCAAACTCAACGACGTCCGCGCCCATGGACTTCGCCCTGTCGATCAACCCTAGATCGCGGTCCGTGCGAAACGGGGAAACCCAAATCCAGAAATTCGGTCCGATTTTCATAGTGGCGGCCATTCGGGAAGCTGCAGCCCACTTTACTCGAACCACAGAGCCGTGGGCGTCTTTTTTGGCATGACCCTTTGGAGTAACTCGACGGCCAGCTCGAACCCTTCTTCGGGCTCGATCAGTGGGTCCTCGTGTTCGATGGATAGAACGTCGTCGTAGCCCACGACCCTCAGCGTGATGATGTAATCGCGCCAGAACTCTTCCGCGTGACCGTAGCCGACGGTGCGGAACACCCAACTCCGCCTGCCTCTTTGCTGGAAGTCTTTACGGTCGAGGATGCCGTTGACTCGAACCACATGGGGGTCGGGCTTGCTGTCTTTTGCGTGGGCGTGCGCGATCAAGTGCCCGACCGTGCGAACCACTTCGATGACGTCCATGCCCTGCCAAAACAGGTGCGAGGGGTCCATATTGCAGCCTACGACCGGTCCGACTTCGTCGCGCAGTTGGAGCAGGCTCTCCGGCTTGAATACCATGTCGACGGGATGCATCTCGAAGCAAAGGCGGACGCCATGGTCTTCGGCGATCTTGCCGTGCTCTTTCCAATAGGGGACGAGCCGCTCGTCCCACTGATAGCGATACATGTCGATCAAGTACGGAGGGTAAGGATAAAGAATCCAGTTCGGCACCTTCTCACCGGGCGCTGCCTCGGGCAGGCCGGCCAGGAGGGTCATGCGGGTCACACCGAGTTTTGCCGCCAGGGCACAGGTGTCACGAAATTCCCGATCGTAACCCTCAGCAACGGCCGGATCGGGATGCAGGGGTTCCCCATGCATGGCAAAGGCGCTGAGCGTCAGGTCAAACTCGGCAAGGGTATCGGTGAACGTGCCCAATGCGGACTCGTCCTTCAGCAACTGAGCCGGATCGCAATGGTTCTTGGGGAAGAAACCCCCGGCGCCGATTTCGATGTAGCTCAGCCCGAGGTCGTGCATCCGCTGGGCTGCTTCCCGCAATGTGCGTTTGACGAAAACGGTCGTTATGGCTCCGAGTTTCATAAGGTCCTCCTCGCCCCCCCCTTCTCACCGCCCGATGCCCGAAAGACCGGAAACGAGGCCGGCCGAATTGGAAACCAGGACCCATAGGAGTGGCGGTCGCCAACGTGTTAGTGCGGCCCACCTCCATACACTCTCCGTTAGAGGTGCAGGCTTAGGCTAGGTGTCTCCGCCCCACTCAGGATACCGCCTAGCACGCCCACCAACAACGCCAGCGCGTAGCTTTTGTAGCGGCCGAACGGCAGAGGCTAGTCGAACCCGCGAGAAGCTGGGTCTATCCTGCTTTCATCTCACTATTTGCGAAGATGGCCCTGCAAGACCACCTCAGAGAGTTTAGGGTATTACGCTGTCGTTCGCGCGTGGACGTCTGTGACCGATGCCACTACCGAACACGTTAAGGCTCGGAGCAAATGTGGGTGGCGATTCGAGCGCGGTGCTTGTTGAACGCGGCCCCCGACGATGGTAGAGTATGTCACCCTTAGCCCAGCAGGAGAGGAGAGATCCTCATCCGTACGTGGGACCTTTGGTTCAGAGCAATGACCGATGATATGCAACGTCGACGATTTCCTCTACTGGTGTTTTATTGGACCCTGGTGTTGGTTATAGGCACCGGGCCGTCGCGGTCGGCCGATTGGCCGGAGTTTCGAGGGCCCACGGGACAGGGTCAGTCGACCGATACTGGGATCCCGCTTCACTGGAGCGAGACGGAAAACATTGCCTGGCAGGCGCCGATTCCCGGTCAGGGCTGGTCGTCTCCGGTGATAGGAGGCGGCGAGATCTGGCTGACGACGGCTGAGGGAAACGGCTCCCTGAAGGTCTTGGCGATCGAGGCGGCGTCGGGTCTTACTCGGCAGGCTATCGAGGTTTTTCGCCACCCGAGCCTGCCCTCCATTCACAGAAAGAACAGCTACGCCTCTCCCACGCCCATTTTGGAGGGCGATCGCGTCTATGTTCACTTCGGGACACTGGGGACGGCCGCGCTGAGCAGAGCGGGCAAGATTCTCTGGACCAACCAGGAGCTTCGCTACGAGCATGGTCACGGTCCGGGAGGGTCCCCCGCCTTGGCGGGTGAGTTGCTCGTGATCAGTTGCGACGGCACCGATCGGCAATATGTCGTCGCGCTGGACAAAAACACGGGGGAAATTCGCTGGCGCAAGAATCGGCGGGGCGGAGCTATGGCCTACACGACACCATTGGTCATCGAGACCGCTGGCAGCCAGCAGGTCGTCAGCTCCGGAGGTAATCGGGCCGTTTCTTACGATCTGAAAACCGGCGAACCCCTATGGTGGATTGGCTACGACGGATTCTCTTTGATAACACGTCCTGTTTTCGGACACGGTCTTGTCTACCTCACTTCGGGCTACAATCGAGCGGTTCTGCTTGCCGTGCGACCCGACGGGCGCGGAGACGTATCGGGTTCGCACGTCGCGTGGAGGCTGGATCGTGGTGCGCCGAACACACCCTCTCCGCTGTTGGTCGGAGACGAGATCTACGTCGTCAGTGACCGCGGGATCGCGAGCTGCCTGGACGCCCGCTCGGGAAAACTCCACTGGCGGCAGCGGCTGGTCGGAAGCTTCTCGGCCTCACCGGTCTACGCTGATGGCCGCATCTACTTTCTAAACGAAAGCGGCGAAACAAGTGTTGTCAAACCTGGAACGAGCTTCGAGCGGCTGGCACACAACACACTCCCGGGAAGAACGCTGGCCTCGCTAGCCGTTGCCGACGGGGCGATCTTCCTGCGCACGGCGACCCATTTGTACCGCATCGAAGAGAGGTAGCGCTGCAATCGGCGTGGCGGGCGGGAGGGCGGACGGCGTAGCCGTCGTCTGCTAGGTCGGCGAAGGGAGGAGCGTGTTTTCAGCAGGTCGCCGCTAAAGTCCGCGCGGCCGGCCGAGAGGAACTCCGTGGGATCGAATTGCGAGGGCCGCACTGGGGTCGGGTGGGACTCTTACGGCTTCTCTCGTATGAGTGAGGGGACTTTCTCTGGCTTGGCCCTAGATTGTCCTGGAACGGCCGTGGGAGTTCCTTCCCGTTCGCACGCCAGGCGCAAGCCATGAAGAGCAAGCTCGAATCGATCGCGGATGCCTGTTTTTTCAAAGATGTGCATCAGATGGATTTTGACCGTCCCTGTCGCGATGCCGAGCGATTCCGCAATCTCTCGGTTCTTCATTCCCTTGGCGACCAGCTCAGCCACTTCCTGCTCCCGCGGCGTAAGGGGTCGGTTTCGGGGTCGGTCGAGGGGCGAGTCGGGAGAGGCGAACAGATCCTCGGTCCAGAGTTCTTTGCGTGCTACCGTTTGTAGGCAGTGGAAGAGCACTTCGTGGGAGGCTGTTTTTCTTAGGATGCCACGCGCCCCGGCCTGAAGCACTCGGAAGCATTCCAAGTCGGAAATCGTCGCGGCCCACAGCACCAACTGAGTCTCGGGTCTTGCTTGCCGCACGCAGGCGATCCACCCCAAAAGATCATGGATCCCAAAACTGCGATCGACAATGGCAAGATTCGGAGGGTTTTGCGCGATTTGTGAAAACGCCTCTTCCAGGGTAGCCGCGGTGCCAATGAGTTCAAAGTTTTCTCGAGCGCCCAAGACTATCTTCAGTCCTTCCTGGACAATTGGCTGGGGATCGCATAGAAACACGAAGATCATCAGCACTTTCCTCCCAGACAACGTACTTTCGCCACAGACACTCGGCGGGCTGGCATCCTGTTTGTTCATCGTCAATCGGGCTTGATCCCTACAGTGGATCATTCGGTTGGAGGAATGAACAGGCTGTGGATTGAGACGCCTAGCGCCCTTCCGTGGGCCTCGTAACAGCGCGGTGAAATTTCTCCTCTAGCCGTCCGATTCCTGGCCGATATGTTGTGGAGCGACTCGGTCGTGCACCGTCTCTTCGGTGCGGTGGCTGCCCAGGACCCGCCCAGGTACTGGAAAGGACCTGACACCCGCCGCCAGTGCGCGGCCGTTCCGCGTCAATCTGCTCCCAAGGAGTACGAAAGGAATCTGCATGAAAGAGAAATTCAACGCCCTATTCATTCAGCTCAGGCGCTTAATCAAGGACAGCGAAGGTCAGGATCTTGTGGAATACGCACTACTCGCCGGGTTTGTTGCCGTTGCGGCGGGAGCACTGTTGCCGGGCATCAGTGACAGCATCAGCGTCATCTTCTCGAAGATGGCGAGTGTGCTGTCGCAGGCCGCGGTGTAAGACGCGTGTGATCGCGGGCGCCGGAGTTGGCAGCTTACACAGAGGCCCCTGCTCTGCAGGTCCGGCGTCCGGACACTCTCGATCGGGATGAAATCATGGTCAAAAGTATCACAGCAGTCATTCGTCAGATCGGTAGGCTTGGGGTATGGCGGGACACGCGGGGGCAAGACTTGGTGGAGTATGCCCTGCTGGCCGGGCTGGTCGCAGTCGTATCAGGACTGTTCCTGCCCGGCGTTTCAGAGAGCATGTGCGAAATCTACACGAAGCTGGAGTCAAGGCTCGACCAAGCGGCCCAGTAAGGCTGCTTTCTCAAGCAGACAGTGGCGGGATCAGACAAGCTCGCGGGGGGCTGCATCAACAGCTTTTAGGAGGCGCCCCGGCCTTGAGAATCCTGTAGCGGACCCCGGTTCTTGTGAGGGACTGCGCCGAGGCCAGGTGTTGGGAACGTCTGGTTGTTTGCCCTCATTTTGATCCGCCGTGCTTAAGGGCTGCTAGCGCCTAAGCCTTAGCCGCCCCTGTGTCGATAGGAGTTTGCATGAATTCCCGTGTCGCCTTAGCTCTAGCAATTTCCGCCGGGATGGCATTGGTCGTTTCCGGCATTTTCTATCAAGTTGCAGTCCGAGGACGCTCCTCCGCACCCGAGACGGTCGAGATAGGAGAAGTCGTGGTTGCGACCAGGGATTTGGGCATCGGAGCGGCCATCGAGGCGACGGATCTCAAAGTCCAGCCGTGGCCGGTTAATAGAATCCCGGACGGGAGCTTCCAGCAAATAGACGATGTCATCAGCCGCGTGACGGTGAGCCAGGTCCTGGTCAACGAGCCCATCGTGGACCGTAGGCTGGCGGTACCTGGGTCGGGCGTCGGCCTCGCGCCCAAGGTGCCGGAAGGGATGCGCGCCATGGCCGTACGAGTTGACGATGTCAATGGCGTCGCCGGCTTTGTCTTACCCGAAGCGCGAGTCGACGTGTTGCTGACGGGGTCGCCAAAAGGCCGCGCCGAGCTGGGCCAGATCACACGCACGATCTTGAGCAACATCCGGGTGATTTCAGCAGGAGAGCACCTGGCTCCCGACGCTTCCGGGCGACCCCAGCGAGTGCCCGTGGTGACGTTGCTGCTGACCCCACGGCAGGCGGAGATGCTCACCCTAGCAAGTTCGCAGGGCCGGATTCAGCTCATCCTTCGCAACTCCATGGATCCGGAGAGTCTCGAAACCAAAGGGGTTCGGGAGCAGGAGCTGTTCGTTGTCGCCCCGCCGCGCCGGGCCGTGCCAATCCCCTCGCCTCCGACTCAAATCGTACGCCTGGAGCCATCTCCGCAGATCGAACTTATCCGCGGTAGTCGCCGTTCCGTCCAGTCTTTCGATTCGGCGCAGCGCCACTAGCGGCTCTCCTCCCAGGGGCAGGGGCCACGCTCACTGCTGGTGATTCGCGGCGGGCGAGCAGTGAGTAATTGTCTCGATGGGGACTCATGCGTGGACGAGTTGATGGCAGGACAGGGCAAGGGTCTTACCGCGATCTTGATCTGCCCCGACCAGCAGCTCGCAGCTGCTTTTCTGCAAACAGTGGAGCCGCTTGCCGAGATCTCGGTGGTCGGTCGGCTCGCTGATTATCCCTCCGGCCAGGTTCTCGAAGAGCGGGTAGTCTCGCTGCAACCCGACGTTGTACTGCTGGATGTGAGTTCCAAACACGAGGACTCGCAGCGGTTGGTGTCTCACATCGTTGACTATTGGCCTCAAATCTCTGCCGTCGGGCTGAGCCACAGCAACGAGCCTGACGTCATCCTCCGATGTTTGCGCAGTGGCGGCGCCGAGTTTCTCAGCAGTCCCTTTCGCAGCAGCGACGTCCAGCAAGCTCTCCAGCGGATGCTGCGGCGCAAGAGCGTCGAAATGCGTCCCGGCTCGCGGGCCCGGGGGTCTCTACTGGCCTTCGTCCCGGCCAAGGGAGGCGCCGGTTGTACCACCCTGGCCGGCAGCACCGCTCATCGCATCCACAAGGCCGGCCGTCACCGGGTCCTGCTCATCGACTTCGACCTGGTCGCCGGGCTGATTTCCTTTCTGTTTCGCATCACTGCTGTCCGGTTAAAAGTCGAATAGAATCAATTGGTTGGGGTCATAGGGGGATTCGTTTGGGGAGTCGGATGGCTGGAGTGCCTGTAAAAGGGGCATTTTTTCGAATTGCGTAACGCTGAGAATCTGTAGAATCTGGTAAAGACTCGCTTCCAGCCCGAGGCGTTTCCGGACGATGGCGATGAGCACGTAAATCGAGACAGCGATCCAGATCTGCGTCTTGACGGCGTTCTCGCTGGTGCCGTAAAACGAGTTGATTCGCAGATGTTGCTTGATCCACTTGAAGAACAACTCAATCTGCCAACGCGACTTGTAGATGTGGGCGATGGTCAGCGCCGGGAGCGCGAAGTTGTTGGTCAGAAACTTCAGCCGCTTGTTCGTCCGGGCGTCGAAGTAACTGACCCTCCGCAACGGGTCGGGATAGGCTTGGGCCGATTCGATGGCAGCCAGTATGACGGTCTGATCCGAGCGCAAGCCCGTGGATTTGTCGACGGGATGCGAGTAGCGCCGTTGGAGCAAGATGTTCTTCTTGGTTCGCACGACGAAGAACGACGAGCAGAGAGTGAACACGAAGAGGCGTTCGAAATCGACGTAGGCCCGATCCATGACGTAGAACGCGCCGGCCTCCGGGCCGATCTCGTCGAGGATGTTGATGTCGTGCACTTTGCCTCCAGTAATGCGGATGAACGTGGGAATATTGCCGTGCAGATCCAGCAGCGTGTGCATCTTCACGGCGGCTTTTTGCTTGCGGAATCTCGCCCACGGAAACAGCGACAGGCAGAGGTCGATTGTTGTCGAGTCGAGAGCGTACAGAGTCTGGTCCAAGTCCACACCGATCGGGTCGTGGGCATATAACGGCCGTGCCATGCCAATCAAGACCTGCGCGAAGTCCGCGTAGATCCGCCAGTCGCGCGACTCGTTCGCGTCGGCCAGTGTCGAGCGCGCTACCCTGCCGCGGAATCCCATGTGGTAGAGTTTGCCGTGCATCGAACGCAGGCACGTCTCGATGTCGCGGAGGCTTGCCCGATAGGTCAGCTGGGCGAATGCCATCGCAAGAAACTGATCCCAGCAGGAGAAACTTTTCAGATAGGAATCGCCGCGGTAGCGCGATACACATTTCTGAAACTCTTTGCTCGGTAGGTGCTCGATCAGTTGGGAGAAAACCGTACGGCCAAGGTTCATCCCTCATTGTGCCGCGTCCGGATGCTCCGTTCAGGCGACCATTTGCGGCCTCGGGATTTCAAATCGTTCCCGGGCAAAACAGGCCATAAGACATTGAACGGTCGAGACTTACCGTCCGATGGCGCGACTTTCCCCGGACAGCACTGGTTTCGCATCAACCATCCCTACAGTGTCATGGACGCCGTAAAGCACTCCGGGAATTTGGACGACGCGCTTTGGTCATCCCTCGTGTGTCAGCGAAATGGTATCGACATCCTCCCAGCCCCGGAACGCCCCGACCCCACCCCGGTCGATGCCTACCCGGTTCAGGAAGTACTCGAATACGCTCGATCCGCCTATGACTACGTAGTGGTCGATCTTGGCGGAATTTGCGACAGCGTGTCACTCAGCACTCTGCCGCTTGCGAACTCAGTCTATTTGGTGTGTGGCCGAGACATGCCTTCACTGTTCCTAATGCGCCGAGCCGTTCAGTTGCTGGAAGAAACCGGCTACAACCAGGAGCGAATGCAGGTGCTCGTCAACCGCTTTGAAAAGCGGCCGGAGCTGAGTCGGGAGGACATGGAAAAGATCTTCCGGGCCCCGGTTCACGCCTTGTTTCCCGACGACAGTGCGGCCGTCGGCGCTGCGCTCCGCGAGGGCGTACCTGTGGGCGAGAACACAGACCTGGGCCGCAGCCTGGGACGGTTTGTCAAGAAGTTTCTCGGAGACCAGGCGGCCCCGGCATCCAAAAGCCCTCGAGTGAGAACGCTCAAAGAACTGCTCAGCGGCACTTGAGCCACCTACTTCCTATCTCAACCTTCCCTCTGAGGGGTCGATAAGGAAGGAGGACGTTTTTCCAAGGAGGATTCATGCCAGTTGTCGAACTGCCCCCGATTGCAAACCTGCAAGAGCAGGACCCGCTTCTTCGAACCCCAACCCCTGCGCCGCGAGCTCTCCGACGGCAATACCAGGACCTAAAATTCACCCTTCACCGAAAGCTTCTCGACAAGATCAACCTCGATGCTCTAGCGTCTATCGACACGAAAAAACTGCGCAACGAAGTGCGCTCAGCTCTGACAGCACTGATCGATGCCGAGCAAACATTGCTCAGCGCCGTCGAGCGGAACCAGATTGTGTCGGAAGTGCTCGACGAGGTCTTCGGACTGGGGCCGCTTGAGCCATTGCTCCAAGACCCCACGGTAAGCGACATCCTTGTTAACACCCATAAACAGGTTTATATCGAGCGCGAGGGCAAGCTGGAGCTAACGAATGTCAGCTTTAAGGACGACGCCCATCTGTTCCGCATTATCGACAAGATCGTCTCGCAAGTAGGCCGGCGAGTGGACGAATCCTCTCCGATGGTAGACGCCCGCCTTGCCGACGGATCCCGTGTCAACGCCATCATTCCCCCCTTGGCCGTGGATGGGCCCCTGCTGTCGATTCGGCGCTTCGCCACCGACAAGCTCATGCCCGCGGACCTCGTGGAACGGCTATCGATGACTCAGGGGATGATGCAGCTGCTCGAGGCGGCCGTGAAAAGCCGGCTGAACATTGTGGTGGCGGGAGGGACCGGCTCGGGCAAGACTACGCTATTAAATGCCCTTTCTGTCCTCATTTCACCTAAGGAACGAGTCGTAACGATCGAAGATGCCGCTGAGCTGCAGCTCAAACAACCCCATTTGGCGCGGCTCGAGACCCGGCCCCCCAACATGGAGGGCCAGGGAGCTATCCGCCAGCGCGAGTTGCTCGTCAATTCCTTGAGAATGCGTCCGGACCGCATCATCGTCGGCGAATGCCGCGGCGAGGAAGCCCTGGACATGCTTCAGGCTATGAACACGGGCCACGACGGCTCGATGACGACCGTGCACGCCAACACACCACGAGATGTGATCGCCCGTTTGGAGGTGATGGTAACCATGGCCACGTCTAATCTCAACCTAGTTTCCATCCGGCACCAGATCTCCTCAGCGATCGACCTGATCGTCCACGTAGCACGGTTGAGTGACGGAAGCCGCAGAGCAATGTGCCTCACCGAAGTCGGCCACATGGAAGGGGACGTCGTTACGCTCCAAGACCTGTTTGTTTTTGAAAAGAGAGGCATTTCCCCGGAAGGCCGTGTCCAGGGCCGCTTCGCGGCGACCGGCATCCGGCCCAAGTTCTACGAAAAGATGCTGGCAGCCGGGATTCGTCTGCCGGCAGAGCTGTTCGAATCGGTCGTCGAAGTCGATTAACGAAGCGACTGGTCAGGTTCTTCAATTCCATGTTGGTATCCAACCGTTGAGGTAGAGCGTTGCTTCTATTAATGATTCTTTTCGTCGTCACAATGGCTCTGACAGGCGCCACATACTTCATTGCACTGCTGTCCGGTTAAAAGTCGAATAGAATCAATTGGTTGGGGTCATAGGGGGATTCGTTTGGGGAGTCGGATGGCTGGAGTGCCTGTAAAAGGGGCATTTTTTCGAATTGCGTAACGCTGAGAATCTGTAGAATCTGGTAAAGACTCGCTTCCAGCCCGAGGCGTTTCCGGACGATGGCGATGAGCACGTAAATCGAGACAGCGATCCAGATCTGCGTCTTGACGGCGTTCTCGCTGGTGCCGTAAAACGAGTTGATTCGCAGATGTTGCTTGATCCACTTGAAGAACAACTCAATCTGCCAACGCGACTTGTAGATGTGGGCGATGGTCAGCGCCGGGAGCGCGAAGTTGTTGGTCAGAAACTTCAGCCGCTTGTTCGTCCGGGCGTCGAAGTAACTGACCCTCCGCAACGGGTCGGGATAGGCTTGGGCCGATTCGATGGCAGCCAGTATGACGGTCTGATCCGAGCGCAAGCCCGTGGATTTGTCGACGGGATGCGAGTAGCGCCGTTGGAGCAAGATGTTCTTCTTGGTTCGCACGACGAAGAACGACGAGCAGAGAGTGAACACGAAGAGGCGTTCGAAATCGACGTAGGCCCGATCCATGACGTAGAACGCGCCGGCCTCCGGGCCGATCTCGTCGAGGATGTTGATGTCGTGCACTTTGCCTCCAGTAATGCGGATGAACGTGGGAATATTGCCGTGCAGATCCAGCAGCGTGTGCATCTTCACGGCGGCTTTTTGCTTGCGGAATCTCGCCCACGGAAACAGCGACAGGCAGAGGTCGATTGTTGTCGAGTCGAGAGCGTACAGAGTCTGGTCCAAGTCCACACCGATCGGGTCGTGGGCATATAACGGCCGTGCCATGCCAATCAAGACCTGCGCGAAGTCCGCGTAGATCCGCCAGTCGCGCGACTCGTTCGCGTCGGCCAGTGTCGAGCGCGCTACCCTGCCGCGGAATCCCATGTGGTAGAGTTTGCCGTGCATCGAACGCAGGCACGTCTCGATGTCGCGGAGGCTTGCCCGATAGGTCAGCTGGGCGAATGCCATCGCAAGAAACTGATCCCAGCAGGAGAAACTTTTCAGATAGGAATCGCCGCGGTAGCGCGATACACATTTCTGAAACTCTTTGCTCGGTAGGTGCTCGATCAGTTGGGAGAAAACCGTACGGCCAAGGTTCATCCCTCATTGTGCCGCGTCCGGATGCTCCGTTCAGGCGACCATTTGCGGCCTCGGGATTTCAAATCGTTCCCGGGCAAAACAGGCCATAAGACATTGAACGGTCGAGACTTACCGTCCGATGGCGCGACTTTCCCCGGACAGCACTGACTTCATTGTTCACAAGACACTGCTGAAGCGGGAAACCGCTAAGGTCCGCGATCGGCTCAGCAGTAGGGGGAATGTGACGGATACCGTTTCGTCCGGAACGACACCTTTGTTCCTTCCCGAAGGTGCGGACCAAAGACGTCTTTTCAACCGTCTGCTGGCCAAAATGAACGTGGACCGGCAACTGCAGGGGCTGATCGAACAAGCGGGCGTCCCCTGGGCGCCGGGGCAGGTGTGCGTCGCTTCATTGTTGCTCGCGCTCCTCGCCTTTAATCTCGTGTGGTATCTGCTTCCCCTTTGGCAGAACGTGGCTTTCGCTGCCGCGCCCCTGGCCGCACTGCTGCCATTTCTCTACCTGCGGCGCCGTCGCAAAAAACGCATTGCCGCCTTTGAAGCCCAATTCCCCGACTCGCTCCAGTTCATCGCCCGCGCGATGCGTGCCGGTCATGCCTTTTCGGTCGCCCTCGAGATGCTCTACAAGGAGTTCCCCGACCCTCTGGGCGGGGAGTTTCGGCGAACATTCGAAGAGCAGAATCTCGGGCTCCCCATCGATACAGCACTCGAGAAGCTAGGACAGCGCATGCCTCTGATGGATGTACAGTTCTTTGTCGCAGCGGTCTTGCTGCAAAAGCGAACCGGCGGCAACCTGGCGGAGATCCTCGACAAATTGGCGAGCTTGATCCGCGACCGGTTCAAGTTGCGGGGCCAGATTCGTACGATTAGCGCTCACGGTCGCCTCTCGAGCATAGTGCTGACCGCCATCCCGGCTGTCGTCGCGTTCTTGATGTATATCGTTCACCCGAAACACATGCTGTTCTTCGTCGAGCATGAGGCCGGCCAATGGATGGCCGGCTTGGCTATCGCATTTCAGTGTCTCGGCTACCTGATTATGCGCCAGATCGTCAAGATTGAGGTGTAAAAATGGTTTTGGTAATGTCCATCTTGTTGTTCGTGCTGGTCACCTGCACGCTGTATTTGTTCGGCGTAAAGTTCTGGGCTAATCCTAAGTCCATGATCGCGCGGGCAATGGGGGAGGGACCTCAGAGCACGGAACCAAGGATTCACGCCAGCCTGGCGTTTCACCAACTGCTTACCAAGATTGGGAACTTGGTCCCAGCCTCCCCGGCGGATCTGACCGCGATCCAGAAACGACTCTACAGCGCCGGGTTCCGTTCCCCGGGTGCATTCAAGACGTTTTACGGCATCAGAGCTTTATCCATAGTGGCGTTTCCACTGCTCTCATGGTTGCTAACAGTGCATTTCGGCGTGGTGGGACAAAACCAGGTCGGGCTGATCGTGTTGGCTGCCGCGGTCGGCTTTCTCGGGCCGGGCGAAATGCTCCAGCAGCTCGTCAAGCGCCGCCGGAAAAAGATCAATCGAGCTCTGCCCAATGCGCTCGACCTTCTCGTTGTCTGCGTTGAGTCCGGACTGGGTCTTGACCAGGCGATCCTCCAGGTGAGCCGTGAGATGCAGAAGTCCTACCCGGAGCTCAGCAGCGAGTTCGCGATCACCAACCTAGAGATGCGGCACGGTAAGCGTCGCGCCGACGCCCTAAGGAATCTGGGAGACCGTACCGGCGTGAACGACATGAAAACGCTGGTGAGCACGCTGATCCAGGCCGACCGCTTCGGTACCAGCATTTCCCAAACTCTGCGGACACATTCCGATTTCATGCGGACGACGGCCCGGCAACGCGCCGAGGAAAAGGCAGCCAAAATGGGGATCAAGCTGGTCTTCCCGATATTCTTTTGCATTCTCCCCTCGCTGTTCGTCGTCACTGTCGGACCAGTGATCATCCGAATCATGTTCGAGTTGCTCCCCATGATGACGGGAGGGTGAGAAAACGGCCGGGCGGGGCCTACTGATGTCCGCAAAATATAGTAACCGACACCGGTCGGAAACTCGCGACGCTGGAAAGGGCGCGACATGTCGCGCCTGTACAGACAAACGCGCTGGCTGACCGCATCGTGAACGCGCACTGCTCTGCCAACGGCCGACCTCGTCACCCTATACAGCGAAACTTAATGGATCCTCGAGCTTACGGGCATAATAGGCTCTATGGAATTCACCGTCTCGACCCGCGGATTCAACGACATTGTCGACATCACTTCCGAGATCAGCCGCGTCTGTGAGGGCGGAGGGGTCACCAACGGCGTCGCTAGCGTCTTCGTAGTTGGCTCGACCGCCGCGCTTTCGACAATCGAATACGAACCGGGCGCCATCGCCGATCTCAAAGCCGCTCTCGATCGCATTGCCCCCATGGACGCCACCTACCAACACAACGAAGCCTGGCATGACGGAAACGGTTACGCCCACCTTCGCGCGGCACTGATGAAACCGTCCCTGTCGATTCCGATCGTCGGTGGGCGGCTGGTCCTGGGAACGTGGCAACAAGTCATCCTGCTCGACTTCGACAACCGGCCCCGCAAGCGGAGCATCCAAGTGCAGCTCACCCAATCCGTCGGGTAGTGCGGGTTGGGCGAGCTGATGGGTGCCAGAGGAGGGACTTCAGGGTTGTCGATTCCAGGAGTAAGGAGCGGTCCCGGGAAGATCCGTCTCGCGGTAAGAGCCGGCGCAACCCGGAAACTAACGCTGGGCTGCAGTCGCCTTCGATCTGACGAACTCGTTGATTTGGTCGGCCAAGGCTTTGACAGCTTGGTGCGAAGCGCGACTCATCTCAGCGACGACGAAACGAACCTCGCCGGCCGTGACTTGGCCACGCCCTTCGCCTTCACCTTGCCAAATCGTTTCCCTCTCTTCGGTCGACATCAGTTGCGCCGAGATCTTGACGTAGACCGCGACTCCGCCCGAGTCGATCTCTTCGAGGCGCTCCAACGTGCCTCGAATGATGTAGTCGGTTTTCGAGCGGCCGTCGAACGGGACGACGTTGCTGAACGCTCCACGGGAGCGTAGATGCTGGATGAGAGACTTGGTGAGCGTGTCCCGTGGATCCTCCGCCCAGCGGTGGTATTCGTAATAGCCAACCTCCCCCTGCGCTGGCCGATAGACAATGCGGTCTTGGATCAGCATTCGGGACGATCGAAGAGGCATGATTGCGGCGCTGCCCGGGAGCGCCTCGGAAGCCGGGTTGGGAGCCGGCGGCAGATCGAGCACGTAGTAGTGGGTCGGCGGTATTTTCCCGCCGCAGCCCACGCACAGCGCCAGCAACACCATCGCTAACGCACAACGTGCGAGGGCCGTGTTGTGGTTGAGCGGCGGGCGACCTGTCAGAGAGGTTGCGTGCCTTGTCATTCCCGAATCGTTGAATTGTCGCATCTTCTGAAGTATTCTGCACGTATTATGAGCAATGTCGCCATCCACTGCCACCGCTGCAGCTCGCCGGTTCAACTGCTGCCCCAGCAGAAGATCTCGCGACGAGACACCTGCAGCCACTGTGACGCCGACCTGCATTGCTGCCGGAACTGCCGCTTCTTCGATCCTGGGAAACACGACCAGTGCGCGGAAACGCAGGCCGAATGGGTCTCCGAGAAAGAGCGCGCCAACTTCTGCGATTACTTTGAACCCCGAACATCGATCGACCTAGTGAACCGCACTGCCTCCGGTACCGAGAGCACTAGAGACGCGTTCGACGCGCTTCAAAAAGAAATGACGTCAGCTCTCAACCCTGGTACAGTCCTCAAGTTTTTTCACACACCCTTGCGTAGGGTCTCCGCTTACACGTGTTCTGCCTCAGAACCAGTAGTGTCCCCTGAACCGTTCCCAGCACCGCTGTGGGCGGTTGAAGGCGCCCCATCCTTTTGAGCTGTGTCCAGCTTGTTGCGGATCAGCTCGATGTGCAGACGCAAGTGGTAGAACTCGTCCATGTAGGCCAGCGGTACGGATACGGCGTTGACCTCCTTTTCAAGGGCCCTGAGCCGGGCCGATTCCTGGTCTAAGTTGACCCTGCCGACCTCGCTCACCAACTTGAGATCAAGCTCACGCAGACCCTGGTACCAGCGGTAAATCTTTCGCCGAACCCCCCAGCGATAGAGCGGCGGTCCCACCTTGAACAAGGGAATCAACAAAGTCACCAGCGGGAGCAGCAAGATCGCCAGGCGGCTGGCTAGAGAAGCCGCGCGGAAGGGCAGAATCCGATAAAGAAGAGAAGGCCCTTGGTCCAGATAATGCTGAGCCTCGGTTCTCATCGGCAACTCCGTGAATCGGACAGAAGGAAACTGACCGGGCTCTTCGAACAAACCTCCCTCGCCGTGGACCGCCTGGGCTACCTCGAGCAGTAGGGGGACGAGATCCGGGTGAAGGTCATCAACCGCCACCAGCGTCGCAGCCGGCGCCAACAGTTTGATGTCCTGCTCGGGAATGTTGCGGTCTAAATCGATCACGCCTTCGCCCAAAGTCACGCTCGAGAGAAAGCGGTAACGCGTTCGATAAGCGAGATGGCGGCGGAAGCTCATCACGGCAACCCGCGGATCGGTAACGAGCTCTCGTACTACGGGCGCGGAAGCTGAGCTCACGAAGAGTGCTACGTCCAGCTGGCCTGCCTGGAGCTGCTCCGCTGCAGCTTTGCTAGCGAGGGGCCGTAGTTCGGCTGATTCCTCGGCTATGCCGTTGTCAGTCAGTAGCTTCCGGCCCAGCAACTGTGTGCCGCTGCCTGCTTCGCCGATCGCTATTCGCCGGCCCTCCAAATCTGCGAGCTGCTCGATCTGGATCCCTTCGTGGTAGAAAACCCAGAGCGGCTCGAAATACAGGCTGGCAAGCGATTCCAGTGAATCGATTGCCTCAACCGATGCAGTGCCTCCCTGGACAAAACCCAGGTCGCAGTCTCCTGCTTGCAGGCGCTCGAGGTTGTCAACCGATCCGGCCGTCTCGATGACTTCGAGCGTGATTCCGTGTTCCGCAAGCAGCTCCCGGTAACGGGTTGCGTGCTGGTAATAGGCGCCCTCCGAGCTGCCGGAAGCAATCCGGAGGCTTCTGGGCGGCGCCGGATCGACGTACTGCCAGGCAGCAACGAACCCGGCCAGCGTGATGATCGCTGCCGGTCCCCAAACCTTAAGGAAGTCTCGGTTCGAGTGAACGGCAGGTGTCCCGGCTTGGTGGCTTTCGGTCATCGAAAGGGTGCCGAATGTCAGAATCGCCTCTGTTTCATTCTTTCAGCGCCGGGATAGGGTTACAAGTAGGGGAGTTCTGCTGGGATTGATTCCGCTTTCAAGGCCGCGAAAAATGGGTACAGCCAGCCAATTCGCCTCGGGCCACGAGGTTTGCTTCGAGGTTCATGACGTAGGGCGAATAGGTGGCAGTCCCCATTTTTCGCTGCCACGCGACTTTCGCCACGGGCTGCTAGCCCGCATTTCTCACCACGACCGCGGTGGACGAGGCGAAAGGCCCGGCGGCCTTGGCGCGCGGCAACACTTCGTGCACATCGCCAACGTGCAGTCTGTCCGCAAGCGGGCGCGATGAATCGCGCCCCTACATCTCTGATGGCGGGCATTTGCTTCCACTCCTGCCGACCGCTGGTGAGAAATGCGGACTAGGGGAAAAGCATCATCCGGCGGCGATTCGCCGCACGGAGATTTGAGCCTGCAAATTGGCAACGCCGGCGGTGTACCGTGTGTCGCTGACCGTGAATCGAATGGCGTCCTCCTGCCAGTCGTGAGCGACGCCGTCGGGGTCATGCGACGCGACCGTCAGCGTGTACTCCAGCGGGCAGAGGTTACAGGCAAAGGTGAACAGCAGCTCCAACTGATCGCCGGCCGAGCAGGGATCAATGTCGATCTTCTCCAACTCAGTGTTCGTGCCGTAGACACTCACGCCGACGCGGTTCCGAATGAGTATGCCCACGACAGGGTGATCTACAGCCTCCCGGTATCGCACCACCACCCGCACCGACACCTTTTCACCGCTTAGTACGAGGGACGTCGGGGATCCGTTGGAATCCCTGATCTCTAACTCGACCACCTCGGCTCGCTCGTCCCCGTGACGCGAAGACGGATTGAGCGGGGCCGGCGCCGCCGGCCCGCGTTCTTGATCGATCAATCGCCGTCGATACTTTTGAAGCACCGCATGAGGGTCACCTCGATCAAGAACTTCCCCGCCGCCGAGCACCACGACTTCATCGCAGTGCCGTTCGAGCAGCGCCAGATCGTGCGAGGCAATGACCACAACTGCCCCTTGCCTCCTGATCTCGTGAATTCTTGCAAGAGACCGCGAACGATAACCAGGGTCCGTCAATGCAAACGCAGACCCGACGAGCAATACCCCGGGTTCAGCCTCCAATGCTTCATCGATCGACTCTCGAATTTCGGCGGGATCCGACGACTGTAGGCTCGCGAGAGGTATTTTCGCGGAATCGGTGCCTTCCACCGTTCCGTCAGTCGGTTCCACCAGTCCGGCGGCGAGCTTTAGCAGCGTGCGCTTACCTGAGCCGTCGGTGCCGGTCAAGCCAACCATCACACCATCGTGAATCGAAAGGTCCACGGCTACTGACAGGCTTTCCGACTGATAGCGAACGTTTCGAAAGTGCAGTGACATGCGGGCGTTGAGAGCCTACATTCTAACGCAGGCCTTCGGCACGCTCGGTGCGGCGAGTATCGACGCGAACCCTACACTGGTAACCTGTGACAGAACTCCGCAGTACCCTGTTCACCGAACGGCGACACATCGCCAGGGCGAGACTACCTGCCGGTTGGTAGACCATGAACAGAAGCCTTACTGAGGCTCGCGAAATAGCGTGCGCTTGGAAGCCGGGCAGGCCATGCCGTGCCCCTACAATCTGAACACGGGCCATGTCAGTATAGTCGCGAGACTCATTTGAAGGGGAGCTACGATGCGCTTGGCTAACGTTTTGCACTTTCTAACCGCAGTGTTGATTGGATCTCTCGCTTGGGGACAGGGCATCGACAAACGCACTGACGTCGGTGACCGGCTCCATGGCTCGAACACGTTGACCTCCGCCTATCCGGCGGCGAAAAGCGGTGGCAACTACATGCACAATTACTACCTGCCACCGCCCTCCTCTACGCCATGGCGCCCGGCCTGGTCGCCCGATGGCGAATGGATTGCCTTTAGCATGGCCGGGTCGCTCTGGAAGATCCACCCTGGAGAGGACAAAGCTTACGAACTTACGGCGAATTCCACCTATGATTCTTCGCCTGTTTGGTCACCCGACGGACGCTGGATTGCCTACACTGCCGATGACAACTACCGGCGCATCAACCTGAAGCTGCTCAGCGTTGCGACAGGCGAGAGCACAGTTCTCACGCAAGGCGACCACGTGAACCTCGATCCGGTGTGGTCGCCCGACGGAAGCAAGCTCCTCTACGTTTCGACCGCTCCTGACGGCTGGTACAACATCTACGCCATGCCCATTCAAGATGGCAATCCGGGCGAGCCGGTTCGCCTAACCGAGGCCAACCAGTATGGCAACTCGCGGCTCTACTTCGGGGACAACGATCTCCACATCCAGCCCACCATCTCGCCCGACGGCAAAGAGATGATTCTCGTCTCCAACCGAGGAATCCCGCTGGGTTCGGGAGCTATTTGGCGCGCACCCATTGATTCCGATGCGATGGCCAAGGCGAAGAGAATCCTGCGCGAGGAAACGCTTTATCGCACACGGCCCCAGTGGTCGCACGACGGCAAGCGTATTCTCTACAGTTCGCACCGAGGTAGCCAGTACACCAACCTCTATGTGCTGCCGGCCGTTGGGGGTGAACCCTACCAGTTGACGTTCGGGGAGTGGGACCACTTTGACCCGCGATGGTCGCCCGACGGCGAATGGATCGTCTACGTCTCGAATCAACACGGGATATCCGACCTCCGTCTTTTGAAAACGTATGGAGGCGAAGAGCGCAAGATCGAAATCAGGCAGCGAATCCACCGCCGGCCGACCGGAACCCTGCAGGTGCTTGTCAGCGACGCCGAAACGGGGCAGCCGACCGAAGCCAGGGTCTATCTGGGGGCCTCGGATGGCAAGGCCTACGCACCTCCAGATGCCTTCCATCGCGTGAGCTCTTATGCTCTGAACCTCGATTGCTTCCATACTAAGGGCCGCTTTGTTTTAGACGTTCCCGCCGGCAAAGTCTCCCTTCGTGCGATGAAGGGCTTCGAGCGCGTTCCCGCCGCGAAAACGGTGGAGGTGCTACCCGGGCGCGTGACTCGTGTAGAACTTACTCTCCGCCGCTTCACGAACCTCAAGGCCAAAGGATGGTACAGCGGCAGCGATCACGTCCACATGAACTACGCCGGCAACCTGCACAATACGCCGGAGAACCTGCTGTTCATGGCGGCAGCCGAGGATCTCGATGTCATCGGCGAAAAAATCGCCAATAAGGACAACCGAATCTTCGACCACCAGTTTTACAACGGCGCTTACGACCGCGAACGTTCGACGCCTGATCGGATTCTCTCTTGGGGCCAGGAGTATCGCCCCCCGTTTTACGGCCATATCAACTTCATCAACCTCACGAAACACCTGATCTCGCCTTTTACCACCGGCTATGAAGGGACCGCCATCGAAAGCCTCTACCCGAGCAATACCGACATGTTCCGTCTGGCCCGTAAACAGGGGGCTCTCGGGGGATACGTGCACCCCTACTCGAAAGATCCCCCGACAGTCGGCTACGCGGTCGCGCGCGGATTCCCGATCGACCTGGCGCACGGTGCGTTTGAATACCTCGAGGTGATGACCAGCGCGAGGTTAGCGAAATTTACTTCGAAGGTTTGGCATCGGGCGCTGAACTGCGGGTTCCGAGTCACGGCCTCGGGCGGTGAAGATTCCATCTCCGGCCTCCACCGGACCGCGCTCGTCGGCGCCGCCCGCGCTTACGCTTATTTGGGTGACAAATTGGAGTGGGATCGCTGGGTCGATGCCATCCGTGAAGGCCGAACGTTTGTGACGAACGGCCCACTGATTCAACTCGAGGTCAACGGGGAAAAGCCCGGGAGTACGATCGGTTTGCCTCGCGAAGGCGGCACGGTCCAAGTAGCGGCGCTGTTGGAATCGGCCTTCCCCGTGGACGCGCTAGAGTTGCTTTTCAACGGCAAAGTGTTGGCGACATTCCCGGTGCAAAACGGCGGACAAAACGCCCAAGCCAACAAACACATCGAGGTTCGGGAGAGTGGCTGGTTCACTCTGCGCGCCACGAGCAAGAAACCCGTCCTGCCGATTGACGACGCCTATCTCTACGCGGAGACAAGCGCTGTCTACGTCCACTGCGGGGATCGGCCGATTCGCTCAAAACAAGACGCCGAGTATTTCATCCGCTGGATAGACAACATCACTCGGCAAGCCGAGGATCACCGCGGCTGGCGCTCGGAAGCCGAACGCAAACACGTGTTCGCACAATTTACTGAAGCTCGAGCAGTGTTCGAGCAGCGAGCTCGAGAGGCGGTGGAGTAGGGGTTAGCGCCGCTCGCCTGCCCGAGGCACCCAACCTGTAAGGGACGGTCAACCCATCCGGCCTCCCCCCCCCCAGTGCGAGATAGTAGGTGCATGGAAATGACCCTGTTCCTGTCGAAAATACTTGGACCGGTGCTATTGCTTCGCGGCATCTCCGTTCTCATTGACCGCCGGCATTTCGCTGCAATGCTCGAGGGCTTAGAGAAAGAGGTAACGACCGTCGCGTTCTCCGCTTTTCCCGTTGTCCTACTTATGGTGTGTACCGCGCTCGCCGTAACACCTTCTCGAGAGTGTACGGCAGGACGAACCGTTTCGAAAATTTCCAGTGAGGCGTCTGGGAGCCGTGGTCTCCAAGGAAGCTCTACCAGAAAACCGATGTACCGCGATAGCTGTCGTGATATCGCGTTCGAGTTAACAACCCTAGCCTTCTGTTCTTAAATTTTTAACGGTTCTTCCGGGTTTCTAGTGGGCGAGTGGGGCTCGGTGGTAGTCTCGCGGGATGCAAGACCGCGAGCTATACCGCCAGATTCTGGGCATCGAAAGTCCCTGGAAAGTCGTGCGAGTGGAGCTGCGCCGAGCCGACGGCGAAGTCCACGTCTTCCTCGAACACGACGAGCAAGTCCGCTGGCCGTGCCGCCAATGCAGCGCCGTGTGCGCACTCCACGATCATCAGCCCGAACGCCGCTGGCGTCACCTCGACACCTGTCAGTACCGCACGATCCTGCACGCCCGGCCGCCGCGCAGCGACTGCTCCGAGCACGGGCCGCGCGTCGTGCGACTGCCCTGGGCCGAGGCTTCCAGCCGCTTCACCGCGCTGTTTGAAGCTCTCGCGATCTCGTGGCTGAAGGAAGCCAGCCAGCAAGGCATCGCCGAGTTGCTGGCGCTGAGCTGGGACGAGATTCACGGCATCCTGGAACGCGGCGTGCAACGTGGGCTCGAACGTCGCGCGGCAGAGCCGATTCCCTACCTGGGCGTCGACGAGAAGAGCTTCCGCAAGCGCCATCGCTATCTCACCGTCGTCAACGATCTCAACTGCTCGCGCGTGTTGTTCGTCGCCGAGGGACGCCGCCAGGCCAGCCTGGACGGCTTTTGGAAGACGTTGAGCGCAGAGCAACTCGCCCGAGTCGAGGCCGTCGCTATGGACATGTGGGATCCTTATGTCGCCTCGACCCGGGAGCATCTCGACGAATCGGAGAAAAAGATCGTTTACGACAAATATCACATCGCGGCGCATCTGGCGAAGGCGGTGGACCAGGTGCGGCGGGCGGAGAACAAGCGTTTATTGGCTCTCGGCGACGAGCGTTTGACAGGCACGAAGTACGCTTGGCTGCGGCATCCAGCGAACTTTTCCGAGGACGCCTGGCGCGAGTTCCGCGCGCTGCGCGAAAGCGACTTGAAGACGGCGCGGGCGTGGGCGTTGAAGGAAACGGCGATGCGGCTGTTCGACTATCGTCGCGAATCGGCGGCGCGAGCTTTCTTCGAGCAATGGCGCGGCTGGGCGAGTCGCAGCCGGCTGACGCCGATGGTCACCGTAGCGCGGATGTTGACGGCTCGCCTCGAAAACATACTCACGTATCTGAAACACCGCATTACGAACGCGGTCAGCGAGGGGTTGAACTCAAGGATTCAATGGGTCAAGGCCACGGCGCGCGGTTTCCGCAATCAACAGAACTTCATCAACGCCATCTACTTCCACTGTGGGAAACTCGATCTGGCTCCTTCGCCCACTTAAAACCCGGAAGAGCCAATTTAACTTGTTCAAAGAAGGCCACTTGAGTGCAATAATCCGACTCGGCGGCGGAGCACTGGCCCACTCCAAATCCTGACTAACGGCGAAACGAAGATCCAGCAGGATGGACCGGGGTTTTGGCGCCAAAACTACCCTTGCCGACTAGTCAGGATTTAGCTTCGTGACGTTGCTCGGGGTCGCCTCCGATGTGCGTTGTTGAGGGGGAGCGGCAGCCCCCGCTCGGCGCGACATGTCGCGCCCGTACAAACAAACACGTTCGCTGACCCGCCCTGCTAATTCGGACTGCTCTGCCGAAGCCCGAGCTCGTCTTCATATTTAGCGACTTAACAAGCAGAAAGGGCGGAGTTGGCGCATGATCCTGCAGGCGGCACTGCTACTGCTTCTTTTGATTCTTAGCCACTGTGGTCTATTCCGACCGTCGCACCCCTGCCGCCCCGACAAAGTGGATATATCGGTCGAATGCTCGAAGTGGGCGGAAGAAAACGACGTAGGGCACGAGATCTGTCTCGGGTTCTGGCGCTGCCAGGAGAGCCGCTGCGAATATCACTGCGCCGCGGAGTGAGAACGGCTTCAGGACGCGGGCGCGATGAATCGCGCCCCTACATCCCTGACGGTGGGAATTTGCTTCCAACCCTACTGGTGCTGCTGGCGAATGCGGACCAACCGCGCTCCGGTTGTAGCCAACGGCCGCCAAGTCTCGGCAAAATGACCGCCGAGCCATGGCTACTGGGCCTAGCTAGCATCCTGTGGTAGAAGCAAACGTCGCGAAAATCGGGTACAGCCAGCCAATTCGCCTCAGTCAAGTGCTCTGTTTCGAAGGTGATGACGGGGAGCGAATTGGTGGCAGTCCCCATTTTTCGCTACTGCTCGCCTTTCTGCTGCGGGCTGCTACACGGATCCTTGAGCCCAATCATGAACCGTAAGCGCGACAGGGTTTGATCTATGAAAAAAACCATTGACACTCGTGCCATTCAAACGTACAATTGAAACAAACGTATGAATCAATCATACGATTGACTGGAGATACACGGAGTATGCCGACCGATACCAAAGAGCAAATCCTCGATACCGCCGAGCGGTTGTTCGCCGAGTCCGGGATTGATGCCGTTTCTTTGCGCGCTATTACGGCCGAGGCGAGCGTGAATCTTGCCGCTATCCACTATCACTTTGGTTCCAAGGAAGCGCTCGTCAAGGCGGTCTTTGGGCGACGGATGATTCCCTTGAATCGCGAGCGAGTGGCCCTTTTGACCGAAGTCGAAGCGAACGCCGGCGATGGGCAATTAGCCGTTGAGGATGTTCTTCGGACTCTGTTCGCGCCGGCTATTCGTCTCAGCCGCCACCCGGAGCGGGGCGAGACGTTCATGTGTCTTTGTGGGCGGTTTTACTCTGAGCGGGGCGAATACATGCAGCCAATGTTCGAGGAATTGTTCAAAGAAGTGATTGCGCGATTCATGGCTGCGTTTCGAAAGGCTTGCCCCGAGCTGCCGGTAGGGGAGCTTTTTTGGCGGACGCACTTCGCGGTCGGCGCGATGGTTCACACGATGTGTGATTCCGACCGGCTGAGAATGATTTCCCAAGGAGTGTGCGACCCGTTGGAAGTGGAGGACACGATCGAGCGGATGGTCCAGTTCACGGCAGCGGGTTTTCGGGCGCCCGTCATGGAGCTGCCTGCTCGAGAGGAGGAGGCAGTGGCGTGGGAGGGAGCACAATGAATCGCCTGCTAGTGGCGGGATTGTGTTTCGTGTTGGCCATGGCAGCCTGCTCGCGGCGCTTTGAAGCCCCAGTTCATCAGTTGGACGTAGCCGCCCCGCAAACTTGGACCGGTGGAGAGATCCGTCCGGACCTTGGCGAGACGAAGTGGTGGGCCGGGTTCGCGGATCCCGGCCTGGACAAGGCGATCAGAGAAGCACTCACGCGTAACCACGATCTCCGAGCAGCGGCTGCGCGACTAGTGGCTGCTGAAGCGGAAGCGCGAATTGCAGGCGCCGCCCTCCGACCGAATGTGGACCTGAGTTTGAGCCGTGCCCGCCAGCGGCAGAACTTCGTGGGGCTGCCCATTCCGGGACGCGAGGGCAGCGTTCTCAGTACGACTTACAACAGCGCAGGCGTTTCGCTCGATGTGAGCTGGGAGGCAGACCTATGGGGACGGATTCAGGCCGGCCAACTGGCCGCGGCGGCCGCAGCCGAGGCCCGACGAGCCGATCTTGCCGGGGCGCGACTTTCGCTGGCCGGCCAGACCGCCAAGGCCTGGTTTTCGGCGATCGAGGCTCAGCGGCAAGTGGGGTTGGCGCGGGCTTCATTGAGCAGCTACGAAACCTCGGCTGAGCGTGTGCGGGAACGTTTCAAGCGCGGAATTCGGCCGTCACTCGATTTGCGGTTGGCCTTGACCGAGGTGGCGCGGGCTCAGGCCGTCTTGCGTCAGCGCGTCGAGCAACAAGATCGGGCGGTGAGACAACTCGAGATTCTGTTGGGCAAGTACCCGGAGGGAGAGTATCCGTTGGCGGAAGACCTGCCGCGGATCACAGCTGCTATTCCTGGGGGGCTTCCGTCGGAGCTCGTTCACCGGCGTCCCGACCTAGTTGCCGGCGAACGGGAACTGTTGGCGGCAGACGCCCGCATTGCTCAGTCACGGGCAGAGCTTCGACCAAGATTCAGTCTGACGACGGGTTCGGGGACGAGCAGCAACCAATTGACAGACCTGCTGGATCCCGGCTTTCTCGCCTGGAACGTCTTGGGCAACCTTGTTCAGCCGCTGTATAACAGCGGCCGGCTGAAGGCGGGCGTGAAGCGGGACGAGGCCCGAGCGCGCGAGGCGGCCGCCGGCTATGAGAGCGCCGTGCTGCGGGCCTACAGCGAGGTCGAGTCGGCTCTGGCGGCGGAAAGTGAGTTGGCCGAGCGCGAGGCGGCACTGGAGTCTGCAACGAAGCAGTCGTTGGGCGCCCGCGATGAGGCTGAACGGCGGTATCGGGCCGGACTGGCGGATATCATCACGGTCCTGGCCTCGCAGCGAACCGCCTTCGATTCGGAAAGCCAATTGCTGAATATTCGAAGGCTGCGGCTGGACAATCGCGTGGACTTGCACCTCGCTTTGGGAGGCGGATTCGAGACTAGCAAGGCACTACCGGATGTTTCACAACAACAGCCTGTTTCGCAGAAAGCTAACTCGGGGAAGGAGGCTCAGGGATCATGAGGCGCGCATTGATGATTCTACTGCCCGTTGTCGTAATCGCGGCCGGATGCTTCGGTGCCTGGACGATGATCAAGGCTCGCGAAAAGCCCGAACCACGGCCGGTCGAAGTGCAGCCGCCGCTGGTGCGAGTGATCAAGATACAGCCCGAGACCGTGCGTCTGACAGTCCAGGCGGAGGGCACGGTAAGGCCACGGACCCAGACCGAGATGGTGCCGGAAGTCACCGGTCGGGTCGTTGAGATTTCCCCCTCACTGGCCGCGGGAGGGTTTTTTGAGGAGGGTGATGTACTGCTGAAGATAGACCCCCGCGAATATGAGCTCGAGGTTGTTCGATCGCGGGCGGCCGTTGCTCAGGCCGAGCTGCGTGTGGCAACCGAAGAGCAAGAAGCCGAGGTGGCGCGAAAGGAGTGGGAGAGTCTGGGAGAGGGCGAGCCCACGTCGTTGGTGCTCCGAGAGCCGCAGATTGCGGAAGCCAAGGCCGCGTTGGCCTCAGCGCAGGCGGCTCTGGATCGAGCGAAATATGACCTCGAACGGACGATTGTGCGGGCACCCTACGCGGGTCGCGTATGGGAAAAGAGAGTTGACCTCGGTCAGTTCGTGACCCGAGGGAGTCAGATTGCCCGCATCTACTCGGTGGATCTGGCGGAAGTGCAGCTGCCGATTCCCGACGAGGAGTTGGCTTTTGTCGACTTGCCGTTGGCTTACCGGGGAAGGGCGGGGAATTCGAACAAGCCGCGGGTCAGGATAACCGCCACCTTTGCCGGGAAGAAGCACGAGTGGAGGGGCCGGATCGTTCGTACCGAGGGAGAGATTGACGCTCAAAGCCGCATGGTTCGAGCGGTCGCACAAATCGAAGACCCCTACGGATACACGGCGCACCCTGGAAGGCCGCCTCTGGCTGTTGGCATGTTCGTGGAAGCCGAGATCCAGGGTCGGCTGGCTCGTGGAGTGGTGTCACTGCCGCGCGCGGCGCTTCGAACGGGTGATCGCGTGCTTGTCGTTGACGACGAGAGCCGGCTTCGCTTTCGAGAGGTCGAAATTCTCCGAGCTGAGTCAGACCGTGTCATCGTGCGTTCGGGACTCGAAGAAGGTGACCGAGTCTGCGTGTCCATTGTGGAAACCGCGGTGGAGGGGATGAAGGTACGGACCGTCGAGCAGGAGTCGCGGCCGGACGTCGGATAGCGCCGTGCCTGGTTGCAGCCAATGAGAGAAGACCTCATGGGAAAGGGAATCGTTTCTTGGTTCGCCCGAAACGGCGTAGCGGCCAATCTGTTGATGATCATCATCATCGTAAGTGGTGCTCTCACGATTCCGTTCCTAAAGAAGGAAATCTTTCCTGAGTACGCTGTCGATATCGTAACCGTCCAGGTCGAGTACCTGGGCGCCGCGCCCGAGGAAGTCGAGGAAGGGGTTTGTGTACGGGTGGAGGAGGCCATCCAAGACCTCAACGGGATCAAACAGATTCGTGCCACCGCCGCCGAAGGTATCGGCTCCGTCACAGTCGAGGTCATTCCCGGCTACGACACGCGCAAATTGCTTGAGGATGTGAAGGCTCGCGTCGACGCCATTGACACGTTCCCGTCAGAAACCGAGAAGCCCACCGTTCAGGAAATCACCAACCGTTTTCAAGTCGTCAACGTTTCCGTTTCGGGAGACGCCGACGCGGTCACTTTGAAGCGGCTTGGTGAACAAGTGCGTGACGAGATCATGGATCTGCCGGGTGTCACGCAAGCCGAATTGGTAAACGCTCCTCCCTACGAGATCTCCATCGAGGTCTCCGAGGACGCGATGCGCCGCCACGGGCTCACCTTTGACGAGGTGGCGCTTGCCGTCCGGCGATCTTCGTTCGACTTGCCCGGCGGCTCTCTGAAGACCAGTAGCGGCGAGATCCTGCTGCGAACGAAAGGACAAGCCTACCGCGGGGAAGAGTTCGAGCGGCTGACTCTGCTGACTAAACCGGACGGCACGAAGCTGCGGGTGGGTGACGTGGCGCACGTGGTTGATGGCTTCGCGGAAACCGATCAGTGGTCCCGGCTCGACGGGAGGCCGGCCGTGATGGTACAAGTCTTCAGGGTCGGAGATCAGAACGCCCTGGACGTTGCCGAGGAGGTTGCTGTCTACGTAGACAAGGCGAGCAGGCGCGTGCCCGAAGGTATCGCGCTGACCATTTGGCAGGACAACTCAGAGTTTTTGCGCGGCCGCATGGAACTGCTGATGCGCAACGCCCTCAGCGGTCTGGCGCTGGTTTTCTTGGTTCTGGCGCTATTCCTTCGGATGCGGCTCGCGTTCTGGGTGACCATCGGCATTCCGATCTCGTTTTTGGGCGCCATAGCGCTGATGCCGGTATTAGGCGCTTCGATCAACATGATCTCGCTCTTTTCGTTCATTTTGGTGTTGGGAATCGTTGTTGACGACGCAATTGTAGTGGGCGAGAGCATTTTCGCTCGCCGGCAAGCGGGAGTGTACGGCGTACAAGCCTCCATCGAGGGTACCCGTCGGGTCGCCGTGCCGGTGATTTTCGGAGTACTGACAACGGTAGCGGCGTTTTCACCGATGCTCTTCGTGCCGGGCTATATGGGCAAGATCTGGCGGGTCATTCCGCTGATCATTATCCCAACGCTGCTCTTTTCCTTGGTGGAATCGAAGCTGGTGCTGCCGTTTCATCTGTCGCACTCGCGACCGAAGCCCAAGCGTCCCAGGCGGCGAAACATCATTGTTCGGATCTGGAACGGGTTTTTTGACTTCTTCGTCGGTGGCCTGGAATGGATCATCCGGCAGGTTTATCGTCCCGTGTTGGGGGCAGCCCTTGAGTGGCGCTACTTGACGGTGGCGATAGCTGTTACAACTTTGCTGTTGACGTTGGGGCTGGTCGGTGGAGGCTACGTTAACTTCGTCTTTTTCCCGGAGGTGGAATCCGATTTCATCAGCGCCTCACTGACCATGCCGCTGGAGACGCCAGTCGAGGTCACCGAAGAAGCTGTTCGGGTACTCGAGGAAAGCGGGCTTCGGCTGCAACGGGAGATCGAAGAGGAACTCGGAAGTGGGGTTATTCGACATGTGTTGACGTCGGTTGGTGACCAGCCCTTCGCGACGATTGCGCAAAGGAATGTGGGGAACTGGGAAAGCTCGCTGGGCGCGCCGCATCTTGGCGAGGTGGCGATAGAACTGACCCTTTCTCAGGAGCGGTCGTTGTCGAGCTACGAAGTGACGCGCCGCTGGCGTGAGATGACGGGGGCCATTCCCGGGGTGGTCGATCTCACCTACACCGCGGACCTGATCGGCAGTCCGGGCGCGATCGACATTCAATTGACAGGTCCCGACATAGAGGAGTTGCGCGCGATCGCTGACGAAACGAAAGCCAAGTTGGCCGAGTATCCGGGCGTGTATGACGTTACGGATTCCTTCCGCGAGGGGAAGCCGGAGATTAAGCTAGCCATCCGCTCTTCGGCTGAAGCGTTGGGGCTTTCGTTGCAAGACTTGGCTCGCCAAGTCCGGCAAGGGTTCTACGGAGAGGAAGCTCAGAGAATCCAGCGCGGGCGTGACGATGTTCGCGTGATGGTGCGCTACCCGCGGCAAGAGCGGCGATCACTGGGCGACCTGGAGTCGATGCGGGTCCGAACGCCGGAGGGGTCGGGAGTCCCATTTTCCAGCGTGGCGCGGGCGGAGCTGGGGCGGGGGTTTGCCAACATTCGAAGAGTCGACCGGCGACGAGCGATTAACGTAACCGCCGATGTTGATGACGCGGTGGCTAATTCCGGGGACATCATTGCTGACTTCGAGGAAAACTTCTTAGGGGCTCTGCTAGCGCAGCACCCGGCGGTCCGCCACTCGTTCGAAGGTGGGGAGCGCGAGCAGATGGAGGCTATGGAGGGGTTGTTCATCGGGTTTCTGGGCGCTCTGTTCGTGATCTACACCCTGATGGCGATTCCGTTCAAGTCGTACGTCCAACCCTTGATTGTTATGACGGCTGTTCCGTTTGGTATTGTGGGCGCCGTGTGGGGACACGCCTTCATGGGTCTCGCGCTGAGCATGCTCTCCATGTGCGGTGTGGTTGCGCTAACGGGCATTGTCGTCAACGACAGCCTGGTGCTTGTGAGCTACATCAACACGAACCGCCGGGCCAATGTGCCGTTACGGAAGGCGGTGCAGGCGGCCGGTCTGGCAAGATTCCGGGCTATTATCCTAACTTCCCTGACGACGGCAGCCGGTGTCACGCCGCTGATGCTGGAAAAGAGCGTCCAAGCACAGTTTCTGATTCCGATGGCCGTGGCGCTTGTGTTTGGGGTTTTGTTCTCGACGATGATTACGCTGGTGCTGGTTCCCTGTGGCTATTTGATCCTGGAAGACTTCAGCCGCGCGGCACGTTGGCTGTTGCGGATCTACAAGCCCAGCCAGGAACCCGAAGAGGTGTATGCGGGTGGCTCGGTTCTCAGTGTCGCGCCCGACCCGTCGGTTCGAAGGCAAGGGCTGGGCCTCGACGGCGAGGACTATCTCGAGGCCGAAGAAGAGGACGAGATGGTAGGAGCGGGTTTCGAAACCTCGTCGAGCCGCGAGCGGGGCGGGGAAGGGGATTAGTGAGCACTGATGCTGCGGTCCTGCATAGCATTGTCAAACCAAGAGCTACACGCTGCGTGATTGCCTGAATTCATTGACTTTTCCCGCTGCTCGCGAGACAATCGGGGCAACGGCGCAATCGCAACGGCGAGGCGTCCGATCGCCGGGTTTACCTGCGTCCTTTTCAGCATCACTGCCCTGGTGTTGCCGAGCAGCGCGCGGGTCGCCAATCCACATTATGGGTGTCATGATGCCTAAACCTTTCTCGTGCGGCAGGGCTCTCTGGGTCAGCATCCCCCTCGTCACGATTTCCGTCTTATTAATCTTTCTGACCCCGGTCTCCGGCCAGGCGCCGTCCGCCAAGGAGGGCGAAGCCCCGGCCCTGCCGCCGCCCGCCAATGTCACCGTAGACTTTGAACGCGATGTTGCCCCGATCTTCGCCACGAAATGCGAGGCCTGTCACGGGTCTAGTCAGCAGATGAGCGGGCTACGTCTCGACAATCGGGCCGCGGCCTTGAAGGGTGGCTACACCGGCGCTGCAATCGAGCTGGGCAAAAGTGGCCAAAGCAGACTCATTCAGATGCTGGTCGGCGTCCCGGGACGCCCTCTGATGCCGATGGGCGGTGAGAAGCTGACCGATAAACAAATCGGCTTGCTTCGGGCGTGGATCGATCAGGGAGCCGAGTGGCCGGATCCAAAGCTTGGAGAAGAAACGGCCAAGAAGTCCCGCCCCGAGCACCCGCACTGGGCGTTCAACGTGCCCCAACGCCCGGCGCTTCCGAAGGTCGAAAACGAGGCTTGGGTCAAGAATCCAATCGACGCCTTTGTGCTGGCGAAGCTGGAATCCGAAGGGATCGAGCCATCTCCCGAAGCCAACCGCGAGACGCTGGCTCGCCGAGTGAGCCTCGACCTGACCGGGCTGCCGCCGAAGCCCGAAGAGCTACAGGAGTTCCTTTCGGGCAGCGGGGACGATGCCTATGAGCAATACGTAGACCGTCTGCTAGAGTCACCCCACTACGGTGAGAAGTGGGCGCGCCATTGGCTTGATCAGGCGCACTATGCGGATACCGACGGCTATGAAACAGACCACATCCGGCCCCACGCCTGGCGATGGCGCGACTGGGTGATCGACGCTCTCAACAGCAACATGCCGTTCGACCAGTTCACGGTCGAGCAGATTGCCGGAGACCTGCTGCCTAACGCCACCAGCGAGCAGAGAATCGCGACCGGATTCCTGCGCAACACGCTGACCAATCGCGAAGGAGGCATTGACCGGGAAGAGTTTCGTGTCGAGCAGGTGATCGATCGCACGAGCACCGTGGGGACGATCTGGCTGGGGATGACGGTCGGTTGTGCCCGCTGTCACGATCACAAATACGACCCTCTCACGCAGCAGGAGTTTTACCAGCTTTCCGCGTTTTTCAACACCGCTCACGAAGTCAATATCGAAGTACCTCGCGCCCAGGAGATCGCGCGCTTCCTGCGAGAGAGGGAGGAGTATCGAGCCACGAGGGACAAGCTGCTGGCCGAATACAACGTACCGGAGCTACAGCCGGAGTGGGAGAAGAAGGTCCTCTTCGCGGCGGACAATCCCGGCGTTGATCCTCCCTACACGATCGCCTGGGATCTGCTAGGCGTCAAAGACGATGGGGGGCAGGAGGCCGTCAAGATCCATCCCGCCTACCGCACCGAAAAGCAGCAGGAGTTGCTGACTTACCATTACGTGAACTACTCCGCCAATTCCATCCCGCGCGAGGAATACGCCAAGCTCAAATTCGAGGAACTCTACCAGAAACTAAGAGCACTCAGAAGACAATACCCCCCACTGACCGAAGCAATGGTTATCGCGGAGAATCCCGATCCGCCTAAGAGTCATATCCTGATCCGAGGAGATTTTCGCAGTCACGGCGTTGAGGTTCAGCCTGGAGTGCCCGCTGTCTTGAACCCCATGTCGGTCGACGGGGAGCCGGCGCGGCTCACGTTTGCAAAATGGCTCGTTTCGGACGACAATCCGCTGACCCCACGCGTGACGGTGAATCGTACCTGGCAGGAGTTTTTCGGTCGCGGACTCGTGGAGACATCGGAGGATTTCGGCACTCGCTCGGATCCCCCGACACATCCTGAGTTGCTCGATTGGCTGGCGACGAAGTTTCGGGACGGCGGCTGGGATATGAAGGCGATGCACAAGCGTATCGTCATGTCGGCGACCTATCAGCAGGCATCGCACGCGCGAGAAGACTTGAAAACCAGAGATCCGAGCAACCTGCTGCTGGCTCGCCAATCGCGGCTGCGACTTTCCGCTGAGTCGATCCGAGATACGGTCCTCTCGGTGAGTGGCCTGCTCAGTCCCATGATCGGTGGAAGGAGCGTGCGCCCACCACAGCCCGACAGCGTACTCGAGCTAGGTTTCGGCGTGGAACCAGACAGATGGATTGAGCACGTCGGGACCGATCGTTACCGCCGCGGGCTCTACATCTTATTCTTGCGAACGACACCCTATCCGCAGTTGGTTACGTTCGACGCCCCGGACATGGTGGAGAGCTGCAGCCGTCGCATGAGGTCGAACACTCCGCTTCAGGCGCTGAACCTGCTCAATGACCCAGTGTTTTTCGAGGCCGCCCAAGTGCTGGCTGCCCGCGTCCTACGGGAGCGCCCGGGCAGTGTCGCCGATCGGCTGGACTACGCCTACCGCTTGTCCCTAGGGCGTCCTCCCAGGCCTCAAGAGAAAGACAGACTGCTCCGATACTACGAGGAACAGAAGAGTATTCTGAGCAAGAAGCGTGAGTCGGTTGAAGTTCTGTTTCCGGCGCCACAGATAGAGGGCGTCGATCCTGAGGAAGCCGCCGTCTGGGTCGGAATCAGTCGCCTTCTGCTAAACCTGGAAGAATTCATCACAAGGAGCTAGTCATGAACTTCGCAGAGTTCAAGCGCATTCAAAGTCGTCGCAGTTTCCTCCGCGATTGCGGAGGGGGTCTCGGGACAATCGCCTTGTGGCATCTGATGGCGCAAGAAGGGCACACAGCACCCGAGTTGAATCCGATAGCGGCTAGGGAACCTCACTTCTCACCGAAAGTCAAGAACGTCATCTTCTTGTTGATGGACGGCGGACCAAGCCATATCGACTTGTACGATCCGAAACCGGCGCTGAGGAAATGGGAAGGCCAGGCATTGCCCGAATCGATGACGAAAGATCTGCGGCTGGCTTTTATCAAGCCGACGGCCAAGGTCTGGGCGAGCCCGCGTGTCTTCGAGAAACACGGTGAAAGCGGGAACGAGTTCTCCGACTTCATGCCGCACATAGCCACCTGCGCGGATGATATCTGCATGATCCGGTCGATGCACACTGAGCAGTTCAATCATCATCCGGCACAGTTAATGTTGAACTGCGGTTCACCCCTCGCGGGGCGGCCGTCGATGGGGTCGTGGGCCGTTTACGGGCTTGGCAGCGAGTCGGAAAGCCTCCCGGGTTTCGTCGTGTTACGTTCCGGGCACAGCGCGCCGGGGGCCAGCGCCGGCAACTGGACGAGCGGATTCCTGCCGTCGCACTTCCAGGGCGTACCGTTCCGACGATCGGGGGACCCGGTTCTGTATCTGTCGAATCCCAAGGGGGTCAGCCCCGAACTGCAACGGTCAACGATCGAGGGCATCCGTGACATCAACCAGCAAAACCTCGACGAGACCGGGGACTGGGAGATCGCCTCGCGGATGGCGACCTATGAGCTGGCGTTTCGTATGCAGTCGGCCGGGCCCGAATTGATCGATCTGTCCCAAGAGTCCGAGAAGACCCTGGAAGCGTACGGCGTCAACAACGACACGACGCGTCCGTTTGGGACGAATTGCCTGCTGGCGCGCCGCATGATCGAGCGCGGTGTCAGGTATGTTCAGTTGTTGCACGGCAGTTGGGACGATCACCGCCAGCTCGCAAAGAACCTCAAGAAGAACTGTGACATTACCGATCAGCCCGTCGCCGCCTTGTTGAAAGATCTCAAGGAAAGCGGTCTGCTGGACTCGACGCTCGTGATTTGGGCCGGTGAGTTCGGGCGCACCCCATTGGTCCAACTCAACAGCCTCGAGAAAGGTGGCGAAGGCCGTGACCACCACCCGTTCGCCTACAGCATCTGGATGGCGGGAGGGGGCATCAAAGGAGGCCAGACCATTGGGGCAACCGATGAACTAGGTCTGAACGTCGTGGAGGACAAGACCCACGTCCACGACTTGCAAGCCACGGTTCTACACCTGCTCGGACTCGAGCACACACGGCTCACCTATCGACACCTCGGCAGGGACTTTCGTCTCACCGACGTAGGCGGAGAGCTGATCTCGAAAGCATTGGCGTAGGGGGGGCAAGCGTTGGCTCCGCGAGGGTGATCTGCGCTCCTCAGTGTGCTGCTGCGAGAAACTTTCACAAGTGGGCGGAATGAATTGCGCCCCGGCGTCGACGGGAGTGTCGACGCGGGCGCGACATGTCGCGCCCGTACAGGCCGGGTGCAAGGAAGCGACTAGGGATTGTAGGCGTCAGATCCCTAGGTTCAAAAACAGAGGTCCCAATTCTGGTTTGGCTTCAGGTCTAGTGCTCCTCAGCCCACCTAGCTGGGTTCTCCGCAATGTAGCGCCGGATTTCTTCCAGCGACTCGCTTCGGCGGATGATGTGCTCGTAGTAGTTTCGTTTCCACAGTGGAGAAGTATTCCATAGACTCCGGTTGCGTGCCTTCGTCGTCACCGCCGCCTTGAAAGCCCGTACGATGGAACCTAACGATCTGGCAACGAGGGGGCCGAATGCGTTCTTGGTCCCAGCGTCATGGACCACCGGCGAGAACGCAACACCAGGATCACGCGGGTCTCCGCCTGGGTCCGTACGGGCGCGACATGTCGCGCCCTCCTCCGGCCACATTACGATCATGCCGTGCAGGTGGTTGGGCATAATCACGTTGGCATCGAGGGTGGTGCGTGCGAAGTGGTGTGGAATTTCCCGCCAGCACCATTCCACAAGTCGGCCTAAATGGGAGAGCCGGACTTCGCTCCCGATAACCTTCCCGAGCACACATCGTAGCTCGGCCGTCTCGATTGTTACGAAATACGATCCCGGAGCCGCATAGTCGTATTCCGGTAGGCGTATCGAGCGGCGGTCGCCCCGCTCAGCCAGATCATTCTCCACTCCCTACATATCTCGTAAACCAATGTACTACGGGCGCGACACGTCGCGAGATGTCGCCCCCAACACCGCTCACGGCTGAAGGCTCACGCGACCCCCACATGCTGATACCCCAAGCGCGCCATGAACATTTTCTGAATTTTGCCGACCCTCGCTGGCTTGAGAATCTTCATCAGCAGTGCAACCAACGGCCACGACGCAGCTATCATCGCCGCCGTCAAATGATCCCAAGAATAGAGACAGAACGCCACGGTAGGGCAGGAAACCCACTTGAGTCTCGCAAAGATTGCCCCCCAAAAGGCAGCCTTGACGCTGACGCATCGGCAACTGACAAACTCGGCCCATAGAATGTTGCAGAGTCCGACCAGCAGGACTACACTTTGCCACGGGAGGAGCAGCAATAGGAGGGGACCTATCGGTTGTGAGATAAAGACGGGCCAACTGCCCCATTCAACGGCACGTAGGTAGGTCCACAGCAGGTTCTCTTGGTCTGTGTGCTCGGTTGGATTCCACATCGTCGAGCCGCGGTGATGCCCGTCAACAGGGGGATGGCTTCATACCCGGTCGACGGGGACACGAAGCCGTAAGCTTTTTGGATTGTGGGGGGGGTGGCAGACCCAGAATTCCCTGCGATGGCAGGCAGTTCAACCAATTTACGGCCCTAGGGTTCCCTGCGTCAAGCAGGGATCCCGTCAATCTTGAACCCCCCTCAGGTCTATGTGCTACGGCGATATTTCTTTAGCCTCCTGAACCCGCATTTCCAATTTGATTTCGGCATCCCGACCTTGCAGCGGCCTTCAGCGTCTTTATTTATAGGGGTTCAAGCCCTGTCAGGACGCACGGAGGCCAACACCCAATGGGTGAAAAAGAAAACAAGCCGTTTCAGCTCACCTTCAACGGATTTCTCAAAGTCGATTTCCAAGGATCGCGCGTCACCTCGGATGGTGGCCTGATTCTCATTCGGGAACTGGACGAGCGGCTCGGACTGGGCAAGCTGATCGACGAGCATCTGACGGATTCGCGGCAAGGCACAAACAAGAAGTTCCCACTGGCCGACCTGGTGCGGCAATCGGTCTACAGCCGCCTCGCCGGCTACGAGGATCTCAACGATGCTGCCCGTGTCTCGGCTGACCCGACTTT
The DNA here is from genome assembly GCA_965248205.1 of Bryobacterales bacterium. Classification (GTDB taxonomy): domain Bacteria; phylum Acidobacteriota; class Terriglobia; order Bryobacterales; family UBA6623. The sequence goes on along the minus strand of CBDFIS010000006.1, from coordinate 859,137 downwards.
TCGTCTGATCGGCTCGAAGAAGAACTGGGATCGCGGCGGGGCGCTTACGTCGCGTCTACAAAGCTTTGAGGCAGAGCTGCTGGCCAGTGAAGAGAACCTGCTTGGGCTGATGGCGGTGAACCGCGAGTTGGTCGCTCAAGCCCAAGCGCAGGACGAGTCCGAGCGTGTCGTGCTCGATATGGACTCCACGGAAAGCCCGGTCCACGGTCAGCAGGAAGGCAGCGCTTACAACGGCCATTTCGAGTCCACCTGCTACCACCCGCTGTTGCTGTTCAACCAGCACGGTGATTGTCTGGCGGCGAAGCTGCGAGCGGGTAACGTGTCCAGCGCCGAGGACTGGGACGAACTGCTGCTGCCCGAGATCGAGCGCCAACAGGGAGAAGGCAAGCAAGTGACGTTCCGCGCCGACGCCGCCTTCGCCAAGCCGGAGATCTACGAGGCGTTGGAGGATCGCGGAGTGGACTACGTCATTCGCATCCCAGCAAACAAGAACCTGGAGTTGGAGATCGAAGAGATTCTGTTCCGTCCGCCGGGCAGGCCGAGCCTGAAGCCACTAGTGCGCTACAAGAGCTTCCGCTATCAGGCCGCGAGTTGGTCGAAGCCTCGGCGGGTTGTGGCCAAGGTTGAGCACCACCAAGGCGAGTTGTTTCCTCGCGTCGGGTTCATCGTCACGAGCATGAGCTTGCCCAGTCGGTCGCTGGTGCGCTTCTACAACAAGCGCGGCACGGCCGAGCAATGGATCAAGGAAGGCAAGCAGGCAACCCACTGGACACGGCTGTCCTGTCATCGTTTCCGGGCAAACGAGGTGCGTTTGCAGTTGAGCGTGTTGGCCTACAACCTGGGGAACCTGTGGCGGCGGCTGGGGCTGGCGCAGAGGATCAAGAACTGGTCGCTGACGAGCTTGCAGCATCGGTTGATGAAAACCGGAGGGCGGCTGGTCAAGCATGCCCGCTATTACTGGCTGCTGTTGGCCGAGGGGCATCTCAACCGCAAGCTGTTCGCTGAGATGCTGGGGCGGATCTGGGCGCTGCCTGTGCCAGGCGGGTAACGGGCGACGGCTGCGACGGAGAAGAGACGCTGGGTTGCTGAAGAGGGAACTACTCGGAGCCGTGTCGGCGAAAAGCCCTCCAGCGAGCTGGAACGCGGCGATCGAGCGGCATTCAGCGACCCAAACGGGAGCGAACGGAGCATCGATCGTGAGAGGAAGACGAAGACCTTGCACCCGAGCCGCGGATCGGAGTATCCTGACCATCGCGGGATGGCCAAAACGGAAATTCCAGTCAAACAGATTCAAGTACCACCATTTCGAGAAGTAGAAATCCGCCTGAGTGAGGTCCGCGTTGTAATACACCGTCGAAAAACTAACGATCGAGTAGCCCCACCGCTGTAGGAATTCCGTCAACCGGTTCTTCCGCAGCAATCGCCTCACCGGGCGCCAGTCAGCCTTGTCCTTCAAATCGGCGGCCACGAGGCTGTCTATGTATTCGGCGTTTAGAGTGGCCGTTACCGAGAGAGCGGTAAGAGAATAATTCGCCAGGCTGCCCTGGGCGACGTAAAACCCCTTCTCTTTGAGGCCTCGAAGAAAGTCGGAGTTGTCATATTCATAGAATTCCTTCAGAACGTCGCTGCGCCCGTACCCATCCAGAACGATAAAGTAAACTGAAAGTCCCGTCCTGCCCCGGCATTGCCACACCGCCCACTGAAACGGTAAGATGTTGCCCTTGGCGATCTGCGTTGCGTAGCATCCTGACGGCCGTTGGCATTTGATTGTGTGGATGCGACTCATCGCGCCGGGCTTCTAAGCTGCCTGACGTCGGTGGAGCAGTCTTGGCTAATCAATTACTAAAACTATTGGAGGACTAGTGGAAAACGCGAGAAAGTTTAGAGAGAAGATACGGCGGGGTGAGCCTTGCCTTGGGGTCGGCGTTTCGTTCAACGATGCTATCGTGACCGAGGCGCTGTGCACGATCTACGATTCTATTTGGATTGATGCGGAGCACAAGCCATTCTCGTTGGAAACTGTACAAGCGCACGTGATGGCCACCCGAGGGACGGGCACGGTAGCTTTAGTGCGGGTCGCCTGGAATGACCCCGTACTCATAAAGCCCGTTCTCGATATCGGAGTCGACGGAATCATCGTGCCGATGGTGAAGACGGCCGAGGAAGCCCGCCAGGCCGTTGCCGCTTGCCGCTACCCCCCGGAGGGCATACGAGGCTACGGGCCGCGGCGCCTCTACAACTTGCCACCAATGAGTCAGCAGGAGTTCGTCAAGTTTGCCAACGAAGAGATCATTGTCATCGCGCAGATCGAGCACTTTGAGGCCGTTAACGACCTGGAAGAAATCCTCGCTGTCCCCGGGTTGACCGGCGTCGTCGTGGGTCCTAACGATCTTTCGGGGAGCATGGGGATGTTAGGGGAAACCCGCCACCCCGATGTGTTGCAAGCCATCGAGACGCTTATCGCCAAGGCCCGTAAGACCGATGTCTTTTGTGGCATCGCCATCGGTCAGGATACGGACATCGTGGCCGAGTGGTTCAGCAAAGGCATGCAGTGGGTCAACGCCGGCGAGGATTTCAGCCTCATGATGAGCGCGGCGGAGGAATCCGCCGGCGCGATTCGCGCTCGAGTGGCGGCCGCCGGCCCCGGCGGTTAGTTTGCCGCCGCAAGAGCTTGCGCGTTTTCCGGCGACGGATGTGTATGGCCCGGAGGTGAACGAGATTCTAGCTTGAGCTTAGTGACGCCTTAGGCCTTCGCTCACCCTACCGGTCAGGGACTTCAAAAAGGCCAATAGTTCTTTCTTTCCTGGGGCCGTTAGTTTGAGGGAGCGGATTTCCTCGTCCCGGTAAGGGTTTTCGCGGCCGCCATCGCTGTAGAAGTCGATCACATCTTCAAGGGTGATGAAAGTGCCGTCGTGCATGTAGGGGGCCGTGCGGGCGATTTCGCGCAGGGTCGGCGTCTTAAACTTGCCGCGGTCCTTTTCTTGCTTCGTTACCGCATAGCGCCCGTCGTCGAGGAACTTGGTGTTCCGCCAAGCGACACCCGTATTGTGGAACTCCTCATCGCTCAACGTCGGCCCGACATGGCACGCCGTGCAGTTCCCTTTGCCGCGGAAAATCCTCAAACCTCGGCGGGCTTCGCCTGACAAGGCGTTTCGGTCGCCATAGATGTAGCGGTCGAAGGGCGAGTCGCCCGAATAGATCGTCCGGACGTAGCTGGCCAGCGCACGCGCAAGATCCTCGCCGTTGATTTCCCGTCCGAAGGCTTGCCGGAACATCTTCCGGTAGCGGCGCTTGCGGTTCAGGCGCTCGACGACTTCGGGGACGGTCATGTCCATCTCGCTCTCGCTTTCGATGGGCTTGACGACCTGCTCTTCAAGAGTCGATGTACGGCCGTCCCAGAAGAACGCGCGGCCATAGGCGCGGTTGACCAGCGTCGGGACGCTGCGATTCCCCTTGCGGCCGTAGACCCCCACTGCCCTGGCGCGGCCATCCGTAAAGGCCTTTTTGGGTTGGTGGCAGCCCTTGCACGCCAGGCTGCGGTTACGGGAGAGGAGCTTGTCGCCAAACAGTTTCTTGCCAAGCTTTACTTTTTCGAAGGTAGGCGGATTGTCTTCCGGAATTGGGCGGTAGAGGTCCAGGCCCAGCGGCGGACGAAACTCGGCGAAAGCCCCCGACACTGGGACAAGAATCAGGGAAAGATAGGCGATGAGTCGAACGACACCTTGTCTCATCGTTCCCGAATGCCCATGCCGGCGTAATGGCGCTCCGCTGGCGATGGCGGCTCGCCGGTCCACGTGGGCTCTGAAGGCTGCTCGGTTACGGTGGTGACGGCCTTCACCGGATTACGGTCTTTGGTGGGGATACCCACCGTCGCCGCCAGCGCAAGAAAGAACAGCGTTCCCACGGCTACCATCAGTGCTTCGGCAAAGATTCGTTTCAACATGACAACCTCACGTGTCTCGTTCAGGACTACCCTTGGTCCAGTGCCAACGGCTTCTGATGGTGGCACACGCCTCCCGGCGTGCCGTGTCGCCATTCGTGGCGACATGTTTTGCCGGCGCGCGGGCCTGCCTGGTGGGCGCTGGAGCCCTATGCCGGCACGGCACGTTGAAAGCGTGCGCCACGAGCGTACACAAGCGTGTCCTAGCCACACATGCGTGCGCCACGTCCGGGCACAGATCTTCCGCCACGTCGCTCATTTCGCGGCCTTCAGCTCGGGCAGGAAGTTTTCCATCACCCAAACTTCGTTGTGTGATCCGTAAAGCCCTATGCCGGCTGTCAGAACCACTTGCCGCCCGTCCGGATGGAGCCTCAATCCGATGATTTGCCGCGTCTCTTGGGGCTTGGAATCTTCGATTTCTTGTGGCTCTCCTCCGCCGACCGGTATACCCCACAGCCCGCTGCGACGGGCAAACAGAAGACGTTTGCTGTTCGGCAGCCAGACGACCCCCTCGCAGACGTCGCTCCAGGGGATTTTTTGCAGCCGGCGAGGCGCCCCGCCTGCGGTCGACATCACCGACACGTGCCCGCTCCCGCAAAAGGCGATCTGGTCCCCATCGGGGGAAACTTCCAAACCTGCGGCCTGGTGGATGTTCTCAGATAAAACCTCGGCTTGGCCCGTTTCCGAATCCCACCGCATCATCCGCCGAGTATTTCTTTCGTCGTAGTCGGTGTAGAAAATCGATTTTCCATCCGGCGACCAATCCGGGTTCAACGATGAGCCTTGGGCCATGTGAGCGATCGCTGTGACTTCGCCTGTTTCGGGATCGACGCGGTAGAGACCGTCGCGGCCCTTGCGGTCCTGACCGGCGACGAGGATAAAGCGGCCGTCGGGCGACCAACGCGGCCTCAGGCGACGGTTGTCATTGGTCAACTTCAGAAGAAGCTCACGCTCCTGGCCCGACTCCACGTCACGAATGACCATGGTCCAGGCGGAAGGACGCCCGCCCCCTCTCGGCTGAGAGGCGTAGGCCAAGTAGTGCCCGTCAGGAGACCAATCCGCGAAGGTGTTGTTCCCTTCGAAACGATGGCTCAGCCGGCGGGGCGGGGCGACGAGTTTGGTTGCCGTCTCGTCAAGCGTCGCAACATAGACGTTGTTCGCTTTGGTTCGGACGCCATAGTAGAAGGAGCCGTCGCCCGTAACCCCGAGCGGCTCGACGAGACCGATATTCCTTTTCAACAGCCGTGGGGCGCCGTGAGGCTTGCCGCCCTCGACTCGGATTGTCCAGGCGTCCCGGCTACCATTGCGGTCACTTGAGTAAAGGAACCGCTTGCCGTCCGGGGACCAGCCGAGGACTGTGTCGTCAGCCCGGTGTTCCACCAGCGGGATCTCCCGGCTGCCGTCGGTCGCGAGCAGGAAGATGTCCCGCTCAAGACGGTCTTCATCCGGCGCAAAGTCGTAGACGACATAGGCGCCGTCGGGCGAGAAGCGGGCATGTTCCGGATAGCGCCACCCGAGCGTTTTCAATACCGTCAGGGAGCTGTCCACTACCGAGACGACGGCGATTTGATGTGTTCGGTCACTCTTCGTCAACACGACTAAGAGGGAATGTCCGTCCGGGGACCAGTCGCCCAGTTGCATCCAATCCACTTCATCGTTGTAGTAGACAACTCGGTGCTGCGGACGATCAGCCTCGTCATGAAGCTCCAACACGCGCAGTTCAAAAAACGAGCTTTTCGAACCATAATCGACCCAGACGAAGGCTAGCCGCTTGCCATCCGGTGAGATCCGGGATGAGTAGGCATTTTCCTCGGGATCGTCCTGCCAACTGATTTTTTGCATGAACCGCCGCTTTTCGCCTATTTCTAAGTCGTGCACCGCGAGGTCGCCCGTCGACCAGTCGACCATTGACAGGTGCCTACCGTCAGTGCTGATCTCCCCGCCGACATCGAGTTCCGAGCCCGACAGTACCTGCCGGACGACGACGCCCGAACCGGCCGCTTCGGCCAGCGGGTCGGGCGGGTTGAGGATGGGGCCTCGCAGAATGGCTGCGGCCAAGGCCAGCAAAGCCAGGCCACCCACCAGCGCGGGGACGTACCGCCGCCCAGGGCGGGTCCGCTCCTCTTCGCCGCCCTTAGGCTTTCGGGCTGCCCGCCAAGCATCGAGTTCGCTGGGGTAGGCATAGACCGTGCTGCCCCGGCGGTGCTGGTGACGGTGGACGGGTAACCTTTCTTCCTTTTCCCAGCGGGATACCGTACGGACGTCTCGTTGGAGATAGTTGGAGATCTCCTTCCACGATTCGAGCGGCGCCTCTTGGTTTGGCTTGCGGTTGTTTGTCATGGCTTGAAAACAACGGCCCACTCGCGGCCGTTCACCGATGACCTTACGCCAGAACTCGATGGCCGACAACAGACAAGTTCGGACATGATAGCTTTGACTGTTCTTGTCAGCCGCCTCACGTGGCGCACGCCTCCCGGCGTGCCGTGTCGGCATTCGTGGCGACATGTCGCGTTGGTGCGCCGGCCTGCCCGATGGGCGGTGCAGCCCCGTGGCGGACAGGAGTAAACCCTGTCCAATGCCGGCAAGAATGCCGGCAGAGTACGCTGAAAGCGTGCGCCACATCAGGGCCAACATCTTCCGCCACGTCGCTCACTTCGCCGCCGTCATCTCCGGCAAGAAGTTCTCCATCACCCAGACCTCCCACCTGCGCTGTCCCGCTTCGAAGGAGACCCTGCGGCCGTCGGGATGGATTTGTAGATTCCTCAGCCATTTTCTGGCGAGGCCAGTGTACTCGGCTTCCCCGCCTTCGACGGGCACGCGCCAGACCTCAACAGGCTCTTCACGCCTGGATTCCTTGATGAAGTACAGATACTGGCCATTAGGAGACCAGGCGAGATCGAAGTGCCCTTCGAAGGTCAATACCCGTCGGGGCTCACCACCGCTTGTCGGTAGAACCACCAAGTCCCGCTCGTAAACGTTCTGCTGTTTGGGTGCGTTGTCCGTGAACAGCGTAAAGGCCAGGTATTTTCCATCAGGCGAGACAGCGCCGCCTACCATGCGAGTGCCTTCGACACTATAGACCTGGCGTTCCTCGCCAGTTTCGAGATTCCGCCTGAAGATCGTGCGATGGTAAACCTGATCTTCACCCACCAAATGGTTACTCCGATAGAACACTTCCTTGCTGTCGGCCGACCAGCCAAACGTGTAAGTCCCGAATTCGCCGGCTTTTGCGACCAAACGTGCTTCCTCGGTGGCAACTTCGATCGTGGACGCCCCGTAGGAGCCCTTTGCGTGTTGGGCAGCCAGAAGAATGTGACGGCCGTCCGGCGACCAGTCTAGCCTTCCGGTTCGTATCTGCAGTCCGCTCGGGGAAATCATGCGCTCCTTCCCGTCTTCGAAGGAGCGAATCACCAAAAGCGGCGATCCGGACTCTGCACCGCCCCTCCCCCCACCCCCGAGATAGGCCAAGTGTGTGCCGTCGGGAGACCACGCTGCCGCTCGATTGGACCCCTCCGAGAGACTTTGGAAGCGCTTCGGTTCTCCCAGTAGTTTCCCGGACGCCGGGTCCAGCTCGGCCGTAAACACATCCTGCATCTCGATCTGTAGGCCGTAGTAGAAAGCACCGCCTGAGGTGATACTGATCGGTGCCACCTGGCCCACGTCCCGCTTTAACAGTTCGGGAGAACCCGCCGGCTTCCCGTCGGCAAGAGGGAGGGACCAGACCCCCATCGTTCCGCCCCTGTCACTGGCAAACAGGAGGGCGCCCCCGTCAGGTGTCCACCCGATGATGATGTCGTTTGCCGGGTGCGGGACCACCGCCGCTTCCCGCGTGCCGTCCGCAGCTAGCACGAAGATGTCGCGCTGGGAGTCTTCGCCAGCGGGCCTATCGTAGCCAATGAATCGTCCGTCTGGTGAAAGCTTGAGGTTGGGGAAGCCCCATTCCAGGGAGCGCAGAACACGAAGCTTTCCATCTGACGCGGAGACCATCGCAATCTGGCTGGTGCGGTCCCTTCGCGTGAGATAGACAAGAACGTGCTTGCCATCCGGCGACCAGCCTGCCACGTGCAGATAGGTCGCCTCATCTTGGGGAGAAGAATACAGAACTTTGGCGCTGACTTCACCATCCTTCGCGTCGGCAGGCAGAATGCGCATTTCCGTACTAGCCCCGAGCCAAGAGAAGGCGATCTGGGTGCCATCGGGCGAAAAGGTCGAACTGTAGCTGGCTTCAACCGACTCGAACCATGAACCCTTCTTTGTCAAGCGCCGGTTTTCTCCTGTCTCTAGGTCGTGAACCGCGAGGTCACCGGTCGTCGAGTCCGTAAAGGAAAGATAGCGCCCGTCAGGAGACACAGATCCGTCGGGGATTGCCGCAGGATCTGTCCCAACCTGACTCAGGCTGACCGAGCCGGTGACATTCGCAGCCTCCGCCAGCGGGTCGGGTGGGTTGAGGATGGGACCTCTTAGGACAATCCAGACGGCCAACGCGATGGTGAAAGCACCGGCGAACGCCGTTGCGGCCCAGCGCCAGAGGGGTTTGTGCTGCGTGGTCTCTTCGGACCTCGGTTTGTGGGTCTGGCGCCAAGCATCCAGCTCGCTCGGGTAGGCGTAGACGCTTCCACGCTCGCCCCCATGGCGGCGAACCGGCAGCGCTGCCTCCAACTCCCAGCGGCGCGCGGTGCGGGCGTCTCGATCCAAATAAGCGGCGATTTCCTTCCAGCCCTGTAATGGGGCCTCGCCAGAGACAACTTTCCGGGTAACTTGCCGGTGCTCGTCAGTCATGTTTGAACCCTCGCGGCAGGGTGCCACAGATGACCATACGCCATCACAGCAGGCGGATCAATCGACAAAAGCGGACATCGGGCCAGATGACCCTTTTTGCCAGGGTGGTTAGCCCGCATTCCTCATCAGCGGCCGGCCGGAGTGGAAGCAAATGCCCGCCGTCGGGGATGCGGGGTGCTATTCAACGCGCCCGCCTGCCGACATACTGTGCCTGTGGCGATGTGCACGAACGGTCCACGCGAGCCGCAGCCACGGAGCTTTCGCTTAGTCCACCCTGGCCGTGGTGAGAACCGCGGGCTTGCGCCCTGTGAGGCCGTGGACCCCTCCGCTCGGGTCTGCCGATCTGTTCCGGAAAACCCGGCGACCCTTCGCCATTCGTCCCGAACCCGACGGATTCCCGTCACATACAAGCCGCACATCCACCGAGTTGGTACGGCAACACTCGTTTAACGGTTGTGGGGTGCCCTCGAATGGGATACAATTGGCCTCAAGTCGGCTCCGACAGATCGGACGGCTAGGGGGTTTTTGGGGTTGGCTCCCAAGAAAATCGTCTTCTTCTTTCCAGCGTTTTCGAGCCTTGAGGCAACCGCGCCGCTGGGCATTCTCGCCGTCTCGACACCTCTTCTGCGAGCGGGCTACGAAGTTCGCATCGTCGATTCGACTATCACACCGAATTTCCGGAAGCGGGTAATCGAAGAGCTCGACGACGCCCTGTGCCTGGCGGTCTCGCTGGTCACCGGGCCGATGATTCGCGAAACGGTCCAAATCGCCCGCGAGGCCAAACGCCGTTATCCCAACAAGCCCGTGATTTTAGGGGGCTGGCATCCGTCTCTGCTGCCCGAGCAGACCCTGGCGGCCGAATTCGTGGACATAGTGGTTTGTGGTCAAGGCGAAGACGCCATGCTGGAAGTCGTCGAGCGGCTCAGGCAGGGCGAATCGCCTGCTGGGATCCCCGGCGTCGGGTACAAACAGGACGGGCAGGTGAAGTTCAACCAGCCCCGGCCGTTGAGGCCTCTCTCGGAACTACCGCCCAAGGCATACCATCTCGCTGACTTCGACGCCTATGAACGTGTTTGCGGACGCCGCTGGGCGATGTACACGTCGAGCCTGGCGTGCCCCTACAACTGCTCCTATTGCACCAACGCCGGCGTCTACGGGCGACAGTGGAATGCGCTTGATCCGGAGCAGGTCGTTGAAGAGACGGCCGGTTTGGTCTCGCGGTACAACCTGGAGCTTTTGTGGATCGTGGACGACAACTTCCTGGTGGACATCCCCCGAGCGGTTGCGATCGGAGAGGGCCTGGTCCGGCGGGGCGTGAAGTTCGAATGGAGTATCCAAGCGACCACCAACCTCGTAGCGCGGCTCGAGCCGGACGAGGTGAAGCTATTGCGGCGCGCGGGTTTGAAGCAGATTTGCATGGGAGCGGAGTCGGCATCGCCCAAAGTACTCAGGCTGATGAACAAGGGCTTTCAGGATCTCGAGGGCATTCGCGAGGCCGCGGAAAAGTGTCTCGCGGGCGGCATTAGTCCGTCTTTCAATATCATCTTCGGCTACCCGGGGGAAGGAGAAAGGGAGCGGCGCGAGACGGTCGAGTTCATCCTCGATGTCTGCCGCCGGTATCCCGGGGCAGAGTTTTGGACCAACATCTTTACGCCCTATCCAGGCGCGCCGGTGATTGACAAGGTCGCTGAGTACGGCGTCGAGCTTCCCCAGACGTTCGAAGGCTGGGCGGACTTCTTTCCTCGCTACACAAGGTTGCCCTGGCTCAACGGCCGAGCGCACCAGCGCGTACAAAACATGCGGGACTATCTGCGTTTGGCGTTCGAGCGGGTGCCGATCGCTAAAGACAGGCGGCGGGCCGCCACTCGAGGTGTTCACAAGGCCATCAGCCTGCCGGCACGCTGGAGACTCGACCACGACACCTACGGTTTTCCGGTGGAGCTTTGGCTGAAAGACGCTGTCAACCGCGTCTTCGAAGCTCCTAAGCCGATGGTGGACGCGCAGCAACTATCAACGGAGCCGGTTACATGCTAGATCTTGTGTCCGGGATTGAAAAGGCCCAGAAGGCTCCGCGCGCGGCCTGGGGTCGGCCGCCCTTGCGCTCAAAGAAGATAGTTCTCTTTTTGCCGCCCTACTCAGGCCCGCCGCTAGGACCACCCGTCGGATTGCTTTCGTTGGCATCCCCGCTTCAACAGGCTGGTTATGAGGTGAAGATCATCGACGGGAAGATCGTTTCTGACTACCTTGCCGCCGTGGAGCGTGAGATTACCGACGCCGTTTGCTTCGGCGTTTCTCTGCTCACGGGCCCCATGATCAAGGACGCCGTGGCTGTGAGTAGGCTCGTCAAGCGGCGGCGCCCGGAGCTCCCCGTGGTTTTCGGGGGCTGGCATCCCAGTTTGCTGCCCGAACAGACGCTGCGCGAGCCCTTTGTCGATGCGGTGGTGCGCCACCAGGGGGAGATCACCTTTCTAGAGGTAGTCAAGCGGCTTGGGGCAGGGAAGAGGCTGGATCTGGTTGCCGGCTGCTGGTTCAAACGTGATGGTTGCATCCACCGAAACCCCGACCGCCCGGTTAGCCCGATTGACGAATTACCCGCGCCCGCTTATGACCTGGTCAATTTCGACGCCTACGAAGAGGCGGGTGGCGGACGGCAGCTACCGTTTGCGACGAGCGTAGGGTGTCCTTATGCCTGCAAGTACTGCACCGACACCGTCTTTTACAACCGGCGGTTTAACGCCTATAGCACCGAACGCGTCGTGGAAGAGGTGACCCGCCTGGTCGAGGACAACCGCCACTGCTGTCCGGTTAAAAGTCGAATAGAATCAATTGGTTGGGGTCATAGGGGGATTCGTTTGGGGAGTCGGATGGCTGGAGTGCCTGTAAAAGGGGCATTTTTTCGAATTGCGTAACGCTGAGAATCTGTAGAATCTGGTAAAGACTCGCTTCCAGCCCGAGGCGTTTCCGGACGATGGCGATGAGCACGTAAATCGAGACAGCGATCCAGATCTGCGTCTTGACGGCGTTCTCGCTGGTGCCGTAAAACGAGTTGATTCGCAGATGTTGCTTGATCCACTTGAAGAACAACTCAATCTGCCAACGCGACTTGTAGATGTGGGCGATGGTCAGCGCCGGGAGCGCGAAGTTGTTGGTCAGAAACTTCAGCCGCTTGTTCGTCCGGGCGTCGAAGTAACTGACCCTCCGCAACGGGTCGGGATAGGCTTGGGCCGATTCGATGGCAGCCAGTATGACGGTCTGATCCGAGCGCAAGCCCGTGGATTTGTCGACGGGATGCGAGTAGCGCCGTTGGAGCAAGATGTTCTTCTTGGTTCGCACGACGAAGAACGACGAGCAGAGAGTGAACACGAAGAGGCGTTCGAAATCGACGTAGGCCCGATCCATGACGTAGAACGCGCCGGCCTCCGGGCCGATCTCGTCGAGGATGTTGATGTCGTGCACTTTGCCTCCAGTAATGCGGATGAACGTGGGAATATTGCCGTGCAGATCCAGCAGCGTGTGCATCTTCACGGCGGCTTTTTGCTTGCGGAATCTCGCCCACGGAAACAGCGACAGGCAGAGGTCGATTGTTGTCGAGTCGAGAGCGTACAGAGTCTGGTCCAAGTCCACACCGATCGGGTCGTGGGCATATAACGGCCGTGCCATGCCAATCAAGACCTGCGCGAAGTCCGCGTAGATCCGCCAGTCGCGCGACTCGTTCGCGTCGGCCAGTGTCGAGCGCGCTACCCTGCCGCGGAATCCCATGTGGTAGAGTTTGCCGTGCATCGAACGCAGGCACGTCTCGATGTCGCGGAGGCTTGCCCGATAGGTCAGCTGGGCGAATGCCATCGCAAGAAACTGATCCCAGCAGGAGAAACTTTTCAGATAGGAATCGCCGCGGTAGCGCGATACACATTTCTGAAACTCTTTGCTCGGTAGGTGCTCGATCAGTTGGGAGAAAACCGTACGGCCAAGGTTCATCCCTCATTGTGCCGCGTCCGGATGCTCCGTTCAGGCGACCATTTGCGGCCTCGGGATTTCAAATCGTTCCCGGGCAAAACAGGCCATAAGACATTGAACGGTCGAGACTTACCGTCCGATGGCGCGACTTTCCCCGGACAGCACTGGACAACCGCATCAAGCAAGTTTCGTTATTGGATTCGAACTTCTTGGTCAACACGAAACGGGCTGTTGAGATCGCCCGGGGCTTTGCCGCGTCGGGCCAGCGCTTTAGCTGGACGTTTCAAGCCTCGACAGACTTACTCTGCCGCCTGAGTGACGAAGAAGTGTGTTTGCTCGGCAAAAGTGGAGTGAGCCACATCGGCTTCGGGACGGAATCGGGTTCCGAAGAGGTTCTGCAGCGGATGAACAAGCTTCATCAAACCGTCCCTGACATGTTTGAGACCGCGCGCAAATGCCGGCAGGCCGGGATTCGGGTCACTTTTAATTTGATTTTCGGGTATCCCGGAGAGATGGAGGCGCACCGGCGAGACACGTTGCGCGTGATGGCTGAAATTGCCCAGCGATTCGACAACGTGAGCTTTTCACCGAATATCTTTACGCCTTATCCGGGAATCCCGGTGTGGCCTGAGCTCGAGAAGTTGGGCGTGGAGCAGCCGAAATCGCTCGAGGCGTGGGCCGAGGTGGGGTTGGGGGCCAACGTGTTGCCTTGGATGAGCGGCGAGCCCTACCGGCGAGTGAAGCAAAGCATGTCGTTGTTTTTGCTGGCCAACGAGGTTTCGAAGCTAATTCGGCAAAAAGCTTCGCGGTTGGAAGCGTTTCTTTTGCGGGCTCTTCGGCAACCGCTATGTTGGCGACTCAAGCACCAGTTTTACCGTTGGCCGATTGAGGTTTCGCTTTTTGAAGCGTGGAGGCCGTTGGTCACACGACGATCTCTGCTGACGGGGCGCGGCCTTCACTAGAGGCTCGTAGCAAGAGTATACGTCGCGAAAAATTGGGTACAGCCAGCCAATTCGCTTCAGCCTAAGCGCTTTGTTTCGAGGGTCATTCTGATGGGCGAATTGGTGGCAGTCCCCATTTTTCGCTTGTACTACGGACATGTCTGTCAAGGCTGCTAGCTCGACCGCCGTGAACGGATCCAAGGGCCAGCATTCGAGTGGGTGGCTTCTGGCAGGGGCGCGAGTCGCCCAGGGACCTCGGACCGCCGTCCGGGCGGACGTCGTGATCAGCGGGGGCAGGATCTCGGAGTTCCGACAGCCCGGCGATAACGCGCATCGGGCAGACGAGATCCCAACCATCGATTTGGAAGGCTGCCTGCTGCTTCCCGGGCTGATCAACGCGCACGATCACCTCGAGTTCAGTCTCTTTCCGCGTTTGGGTAAAGGTCCCTACCCCAGCGCGACAGCGTGGGCTCACGATGTTTATCATCCCGATGAGTCCCCGATCAGAGAGCACCTCGAGGTACCCAAGGCTGACCGTCTCGTTTGGGGCGGCATCAAGAATCTCCTGAGCGGCGTGACGACCGTCTGTCACCACGACTCTTACGAGGAGTCGGTATTCGATGAGCATTTTCCGGTGCAAGTGGTGAAGCGTTTCGGGTGGGCACACTCGCTGGCGTTCACTTCAGACGTAGCGGAGCGGTTTGAACGGACGCCCGCGGACTGGCCGTTTATGCTGCACCTGATGGAGGGGACGGACGCGGCGGGACGGGAAGAAATCTCGCGGCTTCATTCCCTGGGCGTCTTGGACGAGCGGACTGTACTAGTCCACCCGGTAGCGTTGGACGCTGATAGCCTTGCGCTGGTGGAGGGAAGCGGGGCCTCCATCATCTGGTGTCCCAGCTCGAGCCTGTTTACTCTTGGCAAAACGCTGCTCGGCCGGGTATTGGAGAGCAGTATCCCTATGGCTCTCGGAACGGATTCGGCCATCACAAGCGAGGGCGGCGTATTAGATGAGCTAGCCGTGGCCTCCCGGTTAACCGGGCTCTCGAACGACGCACTCTACGCGCTGGTGACCGAGCAGGCCGCCCAGGTGCTACGTCTAAGGGACGGCGAGGGTACGTTGCGACAACGTGGCGTTGCGGATTTGGTTGCCATTCCCGACGCAGGTGGCAGTCCAGCCGATGCGCTGATGAATATGAGCAATGATGACCTGGGGATGGTGATGACGGGGGGCGAAATCAAGATGCTCGCTCCGTCTTTCGCCGAGCGGGTGCCGGAAGACCTCACTCGCTGGCTCAATCCCGTCACCGTCGAGGAACAGGGAACCTTCTTAATAGACGTCGATCTTCCGGGGCTGTTTGAGTCGACCCGAGCTGCCCTTGGCCGGGGGTGTACCATCCAGTTGGCCGGGAGATCCGTTTTCTGTGAGGCGAAGAGTCAAACGTGCAAGGCTTTGAGTTGATCTCGCGCGTTGTCGGGTGCCTCGTGAGTTGGCTACAATTGCGCCAAGATCCTCTTGTGGGGACTTTATGCTTTTCGGGGTTCGGTCGTTGCGTTTCTAGAGAACCGCATTCTCCCTGCCGGTGTCCCCAACCAGCAGTGCGGGTGTCCGATGGTTTGATGGCTTCACCGCTCCGCAGACGTTCCATGAAGGAGACCTGAGGGATGGCAGACGTCCTTCTGACGCACTCCAATCACCTCTATTCCGACCCGAAGCAGGTGCGGAAGATGGAACCCTATCCGCCGCTGCAAACGCTATTGGCGGCGGCCTGCCTTCGAAGGGAAGGTTTCGAGGTGGCACTTTTCGACACCACCTTTACGTCGCCCGAGGAGGCGTTTAGTGAGGCTCTGGATCGGCACCGCCCTGGCGTGGTTGCGATTTGCGAGGACAACTTCAATTTCCTGACGAAAATGTGCCTCGGCAACAACCGCCGGACGGCTTTTTTGCTGACGAAAAAGGCCAAGGGATCGGACATTCCGGTTTTAGTCAACGGTTCGGACGCCACTGACAACGCGGGGGCCTATCTCGACGCCGGTGCGGACGCAGTGATCTTGGGCGAGCTGGAGTTGACCCTGCTCGAAGTGGTTCGGCGCCTGGAAGGCGGCCAAAGGGCCGGGGCTGAAGACGTGCCAGGCCTGGCTTACCTCGACCCGCGGACCGGGGCTTTTCGCACGACGACTCGACGCGAGCCGATGGAAGACCTCGGCTGGTTGCCGATGCCGGAGTGGGGCTTGGTGGACGTCGAGTCCTATCGAGATGCCTGGCACCGGGCACACGGCTATTTCTCGTTGAATCTAGTTTCGAGCCGCGGTTGCCCATACCGGTGCAACTGGTGCGCCAAGCCGATCTATGGTGACACCTACCACTTTCGCTCGCCTCAAGCGGTAGCCGAAGAGATGGCGTACGTTAAAGCAGCCTATCGTCCTGACCGAATCTGGTTTGCCGACGACATCTTTGCGCTCTCGGCACCGTGGACGGAGAGATTCGCCAGGGAGGTAGAGATTCGCCGGGCGCAAATACCGTTCAAGATCCAATCGCGCTGCGATTTGATGACGCGAGACACGGTCACAGCACTGAAGACTGCCGGTTGTGCGGAGGCCTGGATGGGGGTGGAGTCCGGTTCACAAAGAGTACTCGAAGCGATGGACAAGGGCATTCGCGTGGAGCAGGTTTACGAAGCGCGTGAGAACTTGCGAGGGCATGGCATCCGGGCTTGTTTCTTCTTGCAGTTCGGCTATGGCGGCGAAAGCTGGCAGGACATTCAACAGACGATTAAGGTGGTGCGGGAAACCGAGCCGGACGAGATCGGCGTATCCGTCTCGTATCCTCTGGCGGGGACGAAGTTCTATGAGGCGGTGGCGGGGCAACTCGACGGTAAGACCAACTGGAGCGACAGCGACGACCTGGCCATGATGTTTCAGGGGACGTACAAGACGGAATTCTACAAGGCGCTGCGGGATGCCCTGCACTTCGAGGTCGACGCGATTAACGGCAAGGTGGCCAACGGCGATGGCCGCCGGAAGCTGGCCGAGCTGTGGCGAAAGGTTGAGGAATTGGAAGGAACCTGCGCCAACCCCCTCGCGACAGTGCCATGGACCTCCTGCTGACGCACGGCTACTTCGTTTACGAAGATCCCAAAGAGCTTCAGATCATGAAGCCCTATGCTCCCTTGGGGATTCTTTACCTTTCCTCCCATTTGAGACACGCAGGGTTCGATGTCGAGGTGTACGATTCGACGTTCGGCTCGCGGGAGGAGTTGCTTCGCATCCTAGATGAGCAACCGCCGGCGGTCATCGGGGTCTATGGCACGCTGATGACACGGCAGAGCGTCTTGCAGATCGCCGCGGCTGCGAGGGAGCGCGGGTGGACTGTGGTTCTCGGGGGTCCGGAGCCCTCGAACTACGCACGCGAGTACTTACAAGCTGGGGCCGACGTCGTGGTTGAAGGCGAGGGCGAGCGGACGCTGGAAGAGTTACTGCCGGCCTTGCGGAACCGCGATCGTAAGAGCCTGGAACAAGTCGCGGGGATCCACTTTCGGCGGGACGATGCCTCGCTAGCCTATACCGGCGGCCGCGAGTTGATTGCTGACCTTGACGCCCAGCCATTGCCGGATCGGGAGCGAATCGATGTCCAACAGTACGTCCGAGTGTGGCGCGAGCACCATGGCAAGGGGTCGGTGTCGGCCATTACTTCCCGCGGGTGCCCTTACCATTGCCGCTGGTGCAGCCATTCTACTTTTGGAAAGACGCACCGGCGCCGGTCGGTTCAGAACGTGGCGGACGAGGTGGAGTGGATTCTCGATCGCTATGATCCCGACATGTTATGGATGGCCGACGACGTGTTCACGATTCACACCGGGTGGACGCTTCAGTACGCGGAGGAGTTGGAGCGCAGGGGAATTCACATACCATTTGAGTGCATCACGCGAGCTGATCGCGTGAACCCGAAGATCGCTGATGCCCTGGCCCGCATGGGCTGCTTTCGGGTTTGGATCGGCTCGGAAAGCGGCTCGCAACGCGTTTTGGACGCTATGGAGCGGGGTGTAACCATCGAGCAGGTGCACGAAGCGGTCGAACTCTCGAGGCAACGGGGCATCGAGACCGGCATGTTTTTGATGTGGGGCTACGAGAGGGAGGAGCTTTCAGACATTGAGGCAACTGTAGAACACGTGAAAGCATGCCGTCCTGACGTGTTCCTGACGACGGTTTCCTATCCGATCAAGGGGACGCCCTACTATGACGAAGTGTCGGACCGGCTGGTGAGCCTGAACGGTTGGGGGAAGACGACCGATCGCGAGTTGAAGATCCGGGGGCGGCACTCGCGCAGTTACTATGGGTTCGCGGACGCACTGCTCAGAAGCGAGGTGAGGTTGCAGCAGCTTCGGGAAGAAGGTGACGGGGCAGCGGTGTCCCCGGATATTGGCGAGGTCAAGATTCAAGTTGCGGCGGCTCGCCGAGGACTTCAGGAAACCGTGCACGAGGTGGAAGCGTGAAAGCGGTGGAAACTTTTGATCGGGCCGGCAGCGTTGCGGCGGCCGCGGCCTTCGATCAAGTAGCTCCGCTTTACGACCAGCAATGGACGGATTCGTTGACAGGTACGCTACAGCGCCGGCAGGTGTGGCGCTATATTGATCCGCACTGCTGTCCGGTTAAAAGTCGAATAGAATCAATTGGTTGGGGTCATAGGGGGATTCGTTTGGGGAGTCGGATGGCTGGAGTGCCTGTAAAAGGGGCATTTTTTCGAATTGCGTAACGCTGAGAATCTGTAGAATCTGGTAAAGACTCGCTTCCAGCCCGAGGCGTTTCCGGACGATGGCGATGAGCACGTAAATCGAGACAGCGATCCAGATCTGCGTCTTGACGGCGTTCTCGCTGGTGCCGTAAAACGAGTTGATTCGCAGATGTTGCTTGATCCACTTGAAGAACAACTCAATCTGCCAACGCGACTTGTAGATGTGGGCGATGGTCAGCGCCGGGAGCGCGAAGTTGTTGGTCAGAAACTTCAGCCGCTTGTTCGTCCGGGCGTCGAAGTAACTGACCCTCCGCAACGGGTCGGGATAGGCTTGGGCCGATTCGATGGCAGCCAGTATGACGGTCTGATCCGAGCGCAAGCCCGTGGATTTGTCGACGGGATGCGAGTAGCGCCGTTGGAGCAAGATGTTCTTCTTGGTTCGCACGACGAAGAACGACGAGCAGAGAGTGAACACGAAGAGGCGTTCGAAATCGACGTAGGCCCGATCCATGACGTAGAACGCGCCGGCCTCCGGGCCGATCTCGTCGAGGATGTTGATGTCGTGCACTTTGCCTCCAGTAATGCGGATGAACGTGGGAATATTGCCGTGCAGATCCAGCAGCGTGTGCATCTTCACGGCGGCTTTTTGCTTGCGGAATCTCGCCCACGGAAACAGCGACAGGCAGAGGTCGATTGTTGTCGAGTCGAGAGCGTACAGAGTCTGGTCCAAGTCCACACCGATCGGGTCGTGGGCATATAACGGCCGTGCCATGCCAATCAAGACCTGCGCGAAGTCCGCGTAGATCCGCCAGTCGCGCGACTCGTTCGCGTCGGCCAGTGTCGAGCGCGCTACCCTGCCGCGGAATCCCATGTGGTAGAGTTTGCCGTGCATCGAACGCAGGCACGTCTCGATGTCGCGGAGGCTTGCCCGATAGGTCAGCTGGGCGAATGCCATCGCAAGAAACTGATCCCAGCAGGAGAAACTTTTCAGATAGGAATCGCCGCGGTAGCGCGATACACATTTCTGAAACTCTTTGCTCGGTAGGTGCTCGATCAGTTGGGAGAAAACCGTACGGCCAAGGTTCATCCCTCATTGTGCCGCGTCCGGATGCTCCGTTCAGGCGACCATTTGCGGCCTCGGGATTTCAAATCGTTCCCGGGCAAAACAGGCCATAAGACATTGAACGGTCGAGACTTACCGTCCGATGGCGCGACTTTCCCCGGACAGCACTGATTGATCCGCTGTTTCAAACCGGGGATCGGATTTTGGATCTTGGGTGCGGGACTGGGGCGGACGCGGTTCACTTGGCTCGCCGGAGTATTGTCGTTCACGCGACAGATGCTTCGGCGCGGATGGTGGCCGCCGCGCGGGCGAGGATCGAAGACGGCGGCGTGGGTGGGCGAGTGACCACAGAGGTGGTCGCTATCGAGAACTTGGGGGACCTTGATGAGCGCGAGGGCTTCGACGGTGTGCTTTCTAACTTCGGGGCTATGAACTGTGTCGAGGACGTGGCAACGGCGGCAACGAACCTGTCTAGGTTGGTTCGACCTGGCGGAAATATAGCGCTTTGCATGCTGGGGCGGTTCTGTCTCTGGGAGACGCTTTGGTATTTGGCGGAAGCGGACTTGGGTAAGGCTTTCCGGCGATGGCGCAGTGGGGCCCAGGCGACGCTTGGTTCCGGTTCGAGCTTTGCTGTGTACTACCCGAGCGTTCGAGAGATTCGTAACGCGTTCGAGCCAGGCTTTCGGCTGAAGTCGGTTAAGGGGGTCGGCGTGTGTGTGCCACCTTCGTACGCGGAGGGTTTTGTCGCGAGTTTCCCGAGGGTGACGAAAGTATTCGCAGCGGTCGACGGCTACGTTGGTTCTTGGCCCGGTGCGCGAGCGATGGGCGACCACCGGTTGTTGATATTTGAGAAATTAGGGGAGTGCCGACAGAGATAACTGAGGTCGGCTCTGTTGGCGGTCAACGTCAATGGAACCACGAGGTAAGTACTTACATCAGCAGGTTCTTGCCAAAGCGGCGGGAATTCGGAAATGCCGGTCGGAGCCAAAGGCGTGAGCCCGGCGGGCCGGGAGAGTGTGTGGCATCTATTACTCCAGTTGAGAGCGTACAAAGAACTGTCGAACGCGGTGCCTTCGGCTCTTTGCGCTTGATTTGTCCGGCGTGCCGTCAACTGGAAACGAACCTCGCGTTGAGCGACCAGGGAACCTACTTCTGCCAGTCCTGCGGATTTCATCTCGAAAAGAGAGGCGGGATCGCGCGAGCGCTTCCTCCGGAACGCGAACGCTACTACGCCAAGTTCATCGAGGAGTACTCGGCCATTCGGCGAGCCGAAGGGCGGGGCAGCGAACACCAGGCGTACTACCTTGCCCTGCCTTACGAAGATTTAAGCGGCAGGTTGGCCGATCAGTGGGCAATCCGAGCCAAAAGCTACGCCTATTTCGAACGCCGTCTCTTGGCCCAATGGGAGCGCAAGTCACGCGCAGGATTGCGGGTCGCCGACCTGGGAGCGGGAACCGGGTGGCTCAGTTATCGCTTGGCGCTTAGAGGTCACAGACCTGTCGCGGTGGACATTCTCACGGATCCTTTAGACGGGCTGGGCGCGGCGAGCCACTACTTCGCGGCCCTTCAACAAGAATTCCCAACCTTCCAGGCAGAGTTCGACAACCTGCCTTTCGGCACGGGAGAGTTTGATCTCGTGGTGTTCAATTCTTCCCTCCACTACTCGACTGACTACCCACGCACCCTTCGCGAGGCTAGACGATGTCTGCGTCCGGGAGGCCAAGTCGTAATCATTGATTCGCCGGTCTACACGCGCTCGGAGCACGGTGAAAGGATGCTCGAAGAGCGCCACCGACAGTTCGAGGCTGTGTACGGTTTTGCGTCCGATAGCATTCCGAGTATCGAGTATCTCGACGAGGGAATGCCGGCTTCGTGGTCACGGGAGCTTGGTATGAGCTGGGAGACTCACCGGCCGTGGTACGGGTGGTCGTGGGCGTTGCGTCCCTGGAAGGCGCGGCTTTTAAGGCGGAGGCCGCCGTCGCGTTTCTGGATCCTTGTAGGAAACACGGAAGCGCAATGATCGTCCTTCTCCATCCCCGCAGCACGCGTCCGAAGAACCGGCGCTTCCCGCTGGCGATTCTGTCAGTTGCCGCGGTTCTAGAGGGGCGCGAAGACTACGTCATCATTGACGGCAATCTCGACCCGGACCCGGCGGCGACGCTCGATCGCGCAATGCGGGAAAAGGGCGTCGAGCTGCTCGCTGTCTCAGTCATGCCGGGACCGCAGATGGTAGCCGCTATTTCGCTGTGCAGGGATTTTCGCAGGAAACATCCCGGGGTACCTATCGTTTGGGGCGGATATTTCCCGTCGGTGTATCCCGAGGCGGCTCTGAATGCGGACTACGTGGATCTCGTCGTGCGGGGTCAGGGCGAAGACACGTTCTTAGAGATCATTGGTGCTGAGCGGGGCAAAGTCAATCCTACGGCGATCAGGGGCCTTTCTTATAAGGACGATGCGGGGCGGCCGCTGCACAACGCTGAACGGCATCTGCGGTCACCGAACGAGTTTCCGTGGTTGCCTTACCACCGTATCGAAGCAGCGAAATACGTGCTGCCGACATTCCTGGGTACACGCACAGCGGTTCATCAGGCAAGTATCGGCTGCCCGTACCCGTGCAACTTCTGCGGCGTTATTACCGCCTATGGCAGCCGCGAAAAAATGGAGTCCCCCGAGCGAACGGAGAAGATTCTAAGGCATCTCCAGCAGAGTTACGGCATCAACGCCGTCCAGTTCTACGACAACAACTTTTTCCTCGGCGAAGAGCATGCGGTTGAGCAGGCAGAGCGATTGAAGTCTCTCAACTTGCGTTGGTGGACCGAAGCACGGGTCGACATCTTGTTGCGCTACTCCGACGAAACCTTGCGCAAGATTCGTGACTCGGGAGCAGCCATGATTTTCTTTGGGGCCGAGTCCGGCTCGGACTGGGTGCTCCAACAGATGAACAAGCAGCTCAAGGCGGAGCAGACGCTTGAGCTGGCCAGTCGGCTGCGTGATTTCGGGATCACTCCCGAGTTTTCTTTTGTTGTCGGCAATCCAGAGGATCCGGAGCGCGACGTGGAGGAAGGTATCGCCTTCATTCGCAGGATCAAAAAGCTAAACGCGGACTCTGAGATTATCTTGCACATCTTGCACCATTACCGGCCCACGCCGCAGCGAGAGTCGATGTACGGTGATGTGGACGATAAGGTTCAGTTTCCGACCACTCCCGAGGAATGGGCTACCCCGCGCTGGCAGAGTTTCATCACGGGGGTAGATACGAAAATGCCCTGGCTTCCCGATCGGATCAAGCGCCGCGTTGACAATTTCGAACTGGTCGTCAGCTCGCGCTGGCCGACGTTGCAGGATATTCGTATGCCGGGCTGGGGAAGAGGCCTACTTCGTTCGCTGAGCCGTTGGCGCTACGCGCTGGGCGTCTACGGGTTGCCTGTCGAGTTGCGTTGGGCCCAGCAGCTGGTCGATCTGAGAAAGCCGCGCATCGAGAGTCTATAGCAGAAGCTACGGTCGGGCACATTGGGACCGGACTTGTGTTCTGATCACAACATTAGGCGACGCTCTTATGGAGACGACGCGAACAGTAGTCGAGCCTCTGGAGGGCTATCGCCTGTGGGCCCAGACATACGACGACGATCCCAACCCAATCCTTGCGTTGGAGCACCGAGTTCTTCTGGGCGAACTGGGATCCTTGGCAGGCAAGCGCGTTCTGGATGTGGCCTGCGGGACGGGCCGTTGGATGGCAACCGCGCAGCGTCGGGGAGCGACGCCTCTCGGTATCGATCTCAGCAAGGAAATGCTTGGCCAAGCCGAGCGGAAAGACCAGCTCGCCGGAAGGTTGGCCTTGGCCGATGCGTGCTGCCTGCCGATGGCGGACGAAGGGGTCGACGTCGTGATTTGCTCATTCGCGCTTGGGTCGATGGCCTCCCTCCGGGTTGCGATTGCGGAACTGGGCCGAGTCACTAAGCGTGGCGGCAGGGTGATTGTCAGCGATCTGCACCCCGACACGGGACAGCTCCCCTGGCGCAGTACTTTTCGGAACGGAACTCGGGTTTACGAGGTCGCCCAGCATCGCTACAAAGTGAAAGAGTGTCTTGAGGCAGGGCGGGAGGTCGGGCTGCAGCTAGCGCGTCGCCTCGAGCCTCGTTTCGGCGAGCCGGAGCGTGAGATTTTTCAGCGAGCGGACAGAGAGGGGCAGTTCGAATCGGCCCGCCGGGTTCCTGCGGTGGCGATCCTTATTTGGAAACGTCGCTGAGCTATTGCGGCTCATCAGTTCGCGCGCAACGAATCGCGTCCCTCCGTTTGAACGTGGTTGGGTGCCAACCGGCGCCTGCATAGTACCGACGAGCTTTTCACGCACTTCGCCTCGCCTCCCCAGTGAGAAAAGCGGGCTAACGCTCGCCGTAGTTTCAATCGGCTATAGCCCCGGCGAGATCGTTTGGTGTATCGTAGATATGCACCACGTAGCGGCTTAGCTAAGAGGAGGTAGGATGAAACGAGCGATTTTTTGCGTAGTAGTTTTTTCTTTGGGATTGTTCGTCTACTGTGAGGCGCAGGCGGAGAGGACTGATGCGGAACTGATTGCGGAGGCGGAGAGCGCGGCGCCAACGGTGATCACGCAGAACGCGGCGATCAAAACGATGGATGGAAGAGTGCTGCGGGAGGGCTCAAACGGGTGGACCTGCTACCCCGGAACGGAAGTAATAGGTCCGATGTGTAACGAGCCCCAATGGGACGCCTTGCTCGCGGGGCTGATGAGCAAAGAGACCCCCGAAATCAACCAGTTCAGCATCTCCTACATGCTCGCCGGCGAGGGGCAGGCCCTCGGTGTCAGCAACATCGATCCCTTTGCTACTGAGCCGACCGACGAGAATCAATGGGTTAAGGAAGGTCCGCACCTGATGATCCTCGTGCCGGACCAGGTGGCGCTGGAGGGACTTTCGACTGATCCGAAGGATCCGGTTTATGTGATGTGGAAGGACACGCCCTACGCGCACATCATGGTCAAGATCGCCGAAGAGAAAAGCGGCGGGTAGGCGCGCGTTCAGTTCGCGAAACTTGCGCTCCGAAGACACGGGTCCAGAACCGGTACGCTAAGCGTACCCCGGTGAGCATCGACAACAGACACTGTGAGGGGCTGTACGATATCACATCACACAGTCGGTGAAGAATTCAGGTTAGGGACCGCCACTCCCGCCGGCCGCCTACAGGTTGCAGACTGACCAGTCGGCCGTCGCCCATTCCCGCGTCCAAACAAACCGTCGAAAGGAGGGATGCGAGCCGCGGTCAAGCAGTGCTCACCTAAGCGCGAGATGGGTTCGCCACCTTTGCCGCTGTTAGCCGAATGCAACTCCTTGCGTCCCTTAGCCCAAAGGTATGCCCCCGTTGCCCTTCTACGGTCCCAGCTATCCTAGAAGCTCTTCGTGAAGCCGCAGAAGAAACTTGTCGGTCATGCCGGCGATGTACTCGCAAACAACCTGGTGCAGGGGCTCGTGTTCGGCCCGCTTGCGGTAAGCGGCCGGCAACGCTTCTGGACGGGACATGAAAAGCTCGAACAGTGAGGCCACTTTGTGACTGGTCTCGACACGGGCTTGGTTGATCTCCTCCGAGCGGTACACCCTGCCTTGCAGCAGTTGGACCAGTTGGGCGGAAGCCCGAGCCGCTTCCTCTGTCAAGGCCGCAAGTCGGTGAGGGCAATGGCGAACTTCCTCTGGCGCACTGACGCCCGCTTGCTCGACGGATTGTTTGGTGCCATCAACCAGACCGGAGACCAAGCGGTCGAGCAGCCGGCGCAGCGCTTCGTTGAAGATCTGCCGCGTAGTGGCTTTGGGGTGCTCACCTCGCGCCTCCACCATCAGGAGATCAAAAAGATCAATCTCCCTGCGGGCTGTTTCAACATCGAGCAGCCCGGCATCGATGGCGTCGTCAAGGTCGGCACAGTTGTAGGCGATCTGGTCGGCCGGATCGATGAGCTGGGCTTCGAGTGGCGGCTTCTGATCGAGAAGATACTCCCCGAGTTCCGGCGCCGAGGCCGCGTCGTAGTCGCGCGAGTGCTTGACGATGCCTTCGCGAACTTCGAACGTCAGATTCAGCCCGGGAAACGCGGCGTAGCGCTGCTCGAAGCTCTCGACGATGCGTAAGGCATGCAAGTTGTGGTCGAAACGCTCCCCGTAGTTTTGCATCTGCGCATCAAGGACATCTTCTCCTGCGTGCCCGAACGGGGGATGTCCTATGTCATGACAAAGAGCAAGAGACTCGACGAGGTCCTCATTCAGGCCCAGGGCGGAGGCGACCGTGCGGGCAATTTGAGACACCTCGATCGTGTGGGTCAGCCGGTTACGGAAATGATCGGAAAGTGGAGCAGTAAAAACCTGCGTTTTGTGTTCGAGTCTGCGGAACGATCGCGCGTGAATGATGCGGTCTCGATCCCTTTGGTAGAGAGGCCGATAGGGATGCGGAAGCTCGGGGTGGCGGCGTCCCCGACTGGCAGCTTCCGGGAAGCGCAACGAAGTGGGCAGCTGTTCAGGATCTGACCGGGGAGCCTTAGTATCTGGTGGCGTCACGCTGGTCTTAAGGTTACCGCTGACCCGATGAGCGCCGCGCCGCTGAGTCTGGACTGGCCTAGCAGCCCATGGCGAAAGTCCTCCGTCTCAAAAAATGGTACAGTCACCGATTTTCGTCCTCTAACCCATAGTGGAAATAAAGCTGATGCAGAAGCGAAGATGGGATGACAGCCCCTATTTTTTGCCGAACCTAGCTTCTACCACGGGCGGCCTAAGAGCCGTCGATGCTGCGCAGCGCGGTGCCGGCTGCCACTGCCCAGGGTCCCGGTTGGCTAGTCAGCTCGTTTAGGACCTCGGTGGCTTCCTCCGGAGACCTTTCAACCAGATAGCGCCCGAAAGCAAGCTGGGACCTCTCCTTCGGTACCAGGCGGGTCGGCTGGGCGATCAAGTGTTCGTAATGGGCGCGGGCCTTATCGTCCTGCGCGTCTCGCGCGTAAAGATCCGCCAGAGCGAGTCGAGCGAGGGCGCCGATTTCGCCTTCCGGCTGGTCGGCGACAAGTGAATCGAGTCGCTCACGGGCCTCGGCATGTTTTTCCTGCTGGACCTCGAGCAGGGAGAGGTAGTATCGGGCAGCTTGTCCTTCCGTTCGGTCTGAAAAGTCGGCGATGATCTTCTCGAGGGCTTCGGTGGTCTGATTGTATTTTGTGATAGACGTCGGAAAGGTGATCTCACCGATGCGTTCTTCCGTGTCGACGCGGCCGTGAAACATGTTGATTGCTTCGTGTAGCTCGTGCCGCGCGGCAATGGATTGCGACCGCTCGTGTTGCTGATATCCGAAGCCGACTGCGAGGAGGACGATAACGATCGCTCCCCAAACGATGAATTGGTTACGGTGGGAAGCGACATACTCGACGGAGTGCCCTACCTCCTTGCGGAAGCGATCTTCCTTGAGCCGCTTGCGGGAGATTTTAGCCACAAGTTTGGAATCTGAAACTACGCGCCGCTTGCACGTCGACACGCCAGCTGTGAGGCGTCCTATGCCGTGCGCTACTTGCGCGTCGTTTAGTCCGACCTCCTGAGAGAAACGCCTAAGAATGGGCTCTCGCGATCATGCTAGCAACGCGGGGAAACAGTGTCAAACAATCAGGTGTTGAGCGTACACCGACGCCCGTTCGCTTGTGGGACCATGTAGGACTCTTCTAAGGGATTCAGGTAGACCGACAGAGGGGGTCGCCAGTAGACATAACTAAGGTAAACACCTGAATCTTAAGGGAAAAGCTTGGCCTTTTCACCTGAGGCATGTATACTCGACTTGTTATGATGCGTGACCTGGAAAGGACTCCGGTTCTTTCCCAAGACGTCTTAGTATTAAGTGAGCAACAGAAGTCCCGCATCCGCCGTCTAGCCGGTCGGCTGGGGCCTCGAGTGCAAGCAATCGAAAACCGCTGGCGCCGGCGCCTCGCGAAGATTGCCGGGGAGGATTTGGACGGCCCGCGCCTCCGAGCCTTGGCCTCGATCAATCCTGGATCGTGGTCGGAACTGCTGGCCAAGGGGGAGGTAGGCCAGTTCCTTGAGCAGGTCGAATACCACGGACGCCGGCTCGCGAAACTTGATGTGCCTCCTGATCATGTTTTGGCGTCGCTTGAAGAATATGAAGAAGCACTGCTTCCCGACCTGAAGCGTTTCTATCCTTCGCAGTTCACAGACTATATTGCAGCTCTCGACCACCTCTATTTTTGCGTCAAGCTGACCTTGAATAACGCCTATTACCAGGTCCGTGACCTAGAAGCACATGCTTTCTACCAGGTCTTGCAGGATCAACTGGAGTCGCCGGGCGTACGGGAGCTGCTGCAGCGTGTTCTGGAAACCCTAATGCGAACGTTCCGAGCGCACGGAGGAGTCATTCTGCTCCGGGAACCGGGTTCGCGCAAACTGGTGGTCAAAGCTTGGAAGGGTTTGGATGAGGATCTCGCGGCATGCTTCAACACGACCGTCGGCCGCGGGCTGGCGGGGCAGATTGCTTCTCGTGGGCAGCCGCACGTGGTGGTTGACCTGAGCAACGAGCCGCTGGTGAAAAAGCCCCAGATTCGCGAGGCCTTCCGCAGCCTGTGGGGTGTCCCTCTCAGCGTTGCCGGGAACGTAACAGGAGTGCTGCAGCTAGGATTTGAACAGGAGTACCACTGTCTGCCACGCGAGATGAAACTACTGGAGGCGATCGCTGAGCGCTGCGCACACGCCATCGACAAAGCGCAATTGCACGAGGAGTTGCATCACCGTGAAGAGCAGATTCGCGAGCTGGGCGAGCACATGTTGACCGTCGAAGAAGAAGAACGCCGCAGGATCAGTCGCGAGCTGCACGACGAGGTTGGACAATCGATGCTGGTCATCCGATTGTACTTGGAGATGCTGCAGGGGGACCTGCCGCCTGAGGCGGAGCACCTCAACCCGAAACTGGAGGAGACGCGACGTCTTACGGAGCAAACAATCCAGGAAATGCGGCGTTTGATTTCCGCCTTGAGTCCCAATGTGCTCGAACAACTTGGGCTGCCCGCCAGCGTGCGGCAGTT
This sequence comes from Bryobacterales bacterium, assembly GCA_965248205.1. Taxonomy (GTDB): domain Bacteria; phylum Acidobacteriota; class Terriglobia; order Bryobacterales; family UBA6623. Next base: position 830,667 of record CBDFIS010000006.1, on the reverse strand, counting down.
CGTGAGCAACTTGAGTCGGAGCTTTCCTGGAAAAGTGCGGGTCCGCATGTCGCAGCTTGAGCACTTGCCCCGAAGCAGCGAGATCATGTTGTATCGGCTGGTGCAGGAATGTTTCAGCAATGTCGTAAAGCATTCCAAGGCCCAAAACGTCAACCTCCAGTTGGCCCGGCGGAACGGCGTTGTTCGCCTAAAGATGAAAGACGACGGTGTGGGCTTCGAGGTGAAGGAAGCAGTCCGCAAAACGGACTCGTTCGGGTTGACGGGGATGCGGGAAAGGGTCGCCCTGCTCGGCGGTGAAATTGATATCCAGTCCTCTCCGGGTAAGGGAACGAAGGTTGAAATTTCGATTCCGGTTGAGTAATCAATGTGGTTCGCATACAAAAAAAAGAGCCGAGGTACGAGGTAAAAGAAAATGTCGAAAATCCGAGTGCTGTTAACCGACGATCACACCCTGTTTCGGCAGGGAATTCACACTCTCTTGGCGGAAGAAAGCGACATCGACGTGGTGGGCGAAGCTGCCAATGGCACCGAGTCAGTGCAGCAGATTGGCTCCTTGCGGCCGGATGTTGTGCTGATGGACATCGGTATGCCGGGACTGTCAAGTTTCGAAGCGACTCGCCAGATCAAGAAGATTCGTCCTGAAACGAAGATTCTGTTCCTGACGATGTACGATGACGAAGATTACTTGGTCGAGTGCATGGAAGTGGGCGGTAGCGGGTACGTGCTCAAAGACAGCCCTGCGCCGCAACTTTTGGCCGCCATCCGCGATGTCTATCGCGGAGGAAGCTATCTCAGTCCAAAGATGCTTTCTCAACTGGTGGACGACTTCCGATCGCGCATCAAGACGACTCACCGCCTACCGCGGTTTGCGACACTGACGCCGCGAGAGAAAGAAATCTTGAAGTTCCTGGCCGAAGGACAGTCAGTCAAGGAGATCGCTACCCACCTGAACCTGAGCGTGAAGACGGTCGAGGCGCACAAGTTCAACCTAATGCGCAAGCTCGACATCCACAACAAGGCGCAGTTGGTGCAATACGCGATCCAGAAGAAGATCATCAAGATCCCAATCGGACCTTGAGGTCGAACCAGCACTGACATTTCGGTGGTCGAGTCATAAGCCGACCCGGTGGCGAGACCCAAGCCCCCGTGGAGTAGTGGTGACGATGCTCGCTCTGGCTTAGTCCAGCTGATGTGGGACTTTGTTCGGGTCCGCACAACGCGAACTACCGGGCGGGAGCATGCTTGGGAACCACTGCTTCCGGTTTTCGATGATGGCTCGGTTTCCCACGGAGGGTGGGTTCCACGAGCGCCCTAAATCTCCGAGGCTCGGCTCGGTCGTGAGTCCCCTCTCACACATTTCCCGCCTCCACCTGGCTTGACATCCCCTCCTAGCCCTTCCGATACTGAATTCCAGTTGCAACTCAGTTTCAAAAAGAGGCCATGAGTCGTCATCCCACCCCTGATTCTAAGCCCCTGACGCTTGTCGATCTAGACCAGGGGCACGAGGGGATTCTTGAACGTATCGACCTGCCCAGTGACGAGTCGCGTCGGCTCATGGCGCTTGGTTTTCTACCCGAGAGCCACGTAACCGCCGCTCGGCGTTCCCCGTTTGGTGACCCTACGATTTATCGCGTAGACGGGTCCGAAGTCGCATTGCGTCGCGAGACAGCTGCTCGCATGATTCTGCGCTCCGCTACGACGAATCGGCGGGACGCCCCATGAGTCATTGCGACACGGGCACGGCTGTAGCCGAGGTGACGCCACCGGCAAGGACCTCTCCGGGGCGCCAGCGTATCGTGGCAGTTGTAGGACCTCCCAACTCCGGAAAGTCTACGCTTTTCAATCGATTGACTGGCTTGCGCCAAAAGGTCGCGAACTACCCGGGTGTCACGGTCGAGAAGAGGCTGGGTCGGTTGAGGCTGGACAACGGTGACGAGATCACGCTCGTGGACTTGCCCGGCCTCTACAGCCTCGATCCGCGGACCGAAGACGAACAGATCACGCACGATGTGCTGAGAGGCGAGCTCGACGACCTTGGGAAGCCGGACGCAATCATTCTCATCCTTGATTGCACCAATTTGGGCCGCAACCTGGCGCTAGGCGCCCCTATTCTGAGCCTGGGCATACCTACGCTGGTGGGGCTCAATATGGCGGACGACCTACGGTCTCGTGGCGGCGACCTCGACCCAGACGCTCTTTCCGAGCGGGTAGGCGCGCCCGTTGCGCTGATCAGCGCCAGACGCGGTGAGGGTATGGACGCCGTCCTGAAGTTTCTCAACGGCACGGTCGTTGCGCCGCCTCGACGGGAGTTGCCTGTCATCCAGGACATTCCGGCGTGCAGACAGTGGGCGGGGCGCTTGGAGAGTGAGGCCGGCTATCGTCCCCCGGCACCGGCGGTGTGGACGCATAGGTTGGACGCGGTTTTCTTGCACCCTCTGGCCGGCCCTCTCGTTTTTGGGCTTGTCGTGGTGGCTGTTTTTCAGGCGATTTTCACTTGGGCAGAGCCTCTCATGGATGGTGTGGATGCGTTGATTAGCGCTTCCGGGGGATGGATAGCCTCGGTGCTGTCGCCGTCCTGGTTTCGGTCGCTGTTGATCGATGGAGTCTGGAGCGGTGTCGGCTCGGTGCTCATCTTCTTGCCGCAGATCTTGTTGCTTTTCTTGTTTATCGGCATCCTCGAAGATTCCGGCTATCTGGCCCGGGGAGCGGTGATCGCTGATCGGACGATGGCAAAGGTGGGCCTGCAGGGGAAATCGTTCATTCCTTTATTGTCCGCGTACGCCTGTGCGATTCCCGCGGTGCTCGCCACGCGGACTATAGAGAATAAGCGCGACCGCATGGCGACTATCTTGATCGCTCCGTTCATGACTTGCTCTGCCCGGCTACCGATCTACATCCTGGTGATTGCCGCCTTCGTGCCGGAAGAACCCTTGCTGGGACCGTTTCTGGGTACCCGGGCCGCGGCCCTGCTGGGTCTTTATGTCTTAGGATTCGCGGCGGCGATCGGTACGGCTCGGGTGCTCAAGTCTTCGGTCCTGAAGAGTTCGCCGACCCCGTTTATGTTGGAGTTGCCGCCTTATCGCTGGCCGACCCTGCGCTCGCTAGGGTTGAGGCTGATGGATCGAGGGAAGGTATTCTTGCGGCGCGCGGGGACGGTAATACTAGCAACGGCGGTGGTTTTGTGGGTTCTCTTAAGCTTTCCAACGCAAAATGGTGCTCCCCCACCGATTGAAGATAGTTGGGCAGGTTCACTCGGCAAGACAATCGAGCCGCTGATCGAGCCGCTGGGCTTCAATTGGAAAATTGGCATCGGGTTGCTAACGTCGCTGGCCGCCCGAGAAGTGATCGTCGCTACCCTGGGGACGATCTATGGTATGGAAGCCGATGAGCGCTCGGCGGGTCTGCAAGGGGCCCTGAGATCGGAGCTGACGTTCGGTGGTGCCATCGCTCTGCTTGTTTTCTTCGCCTTCGCGATGCAGTGCATGTCGACGGTGGCGGTGGTGCGCCGTGAAACGGGCGGCTGGAGGTGGCCGCTTGCGCAGTGGGGTTACATGACGGGCTTAGCGTACGTCGGAGCGTTCGTGGCGAACGCGGTCGTCTCGTTGTAGGTTGGCGCGCCGAGGTCTCGCTGACCGGAGTTGAAAGTAGCTCGGGCTACCGCATTCGTCGGAGCCAGCGGAGTGATCTCGCCCCACCCGAGAAACGGTTTCAGACCGCCAGTCGCAGCTGACCCGCGCCGGTGTCTAGCGCGGGTGCGCCGCAGGCTTGGTTCCGACGCGAGCCTTTCTACCGGCCTAGAAGCAAACTACTCGAATAGATTCTTAGGGGGCGGTATTGATTGAACGTCGGTGGGAGTTGCTTGTTAGTTTGCTTTCCTTTCCAGGGCGTACAACGCCAGCTCGACGCGGTCGGACACCCCCAGCTTGTCGAAGATCTTGTGAAGGTGGTTCTTGACCGTCTGCTCGGCGACATACAACTTGTTGGCAATGTCCTTGTTCCTAAAGCCCTGGGCGACGAGCGCAACGACCTCCTGTTCACGGCTACTGAGACTGCGATTCATCCGTCTCTCGGCGGGATCGTCCGTAGAGTCGGAGAAATGCTCCATCAGGGCAGCGGTGCCCTTGGCATCCAGCCAAATCCCACCCTGGTGCACCTTGCGGATGCTCTCGGCCAGCAGATTGGTTGCGGATTGCTTGAGGACAATTCCGGAAGCGCCTTGCTTCATGGCGTTAAGATGTTGACTGGGGTCTTCGGACGCGGTCAGGACAATGACTTTCGTCTTGAGTTGGTCGTGGTCAACACCGTTCAGTGCCGCGATTCCGTCGCGCTGCGGCATCTGGAGGTCGAGTAGGAGAACATCCGGCTCAACCTCAACGAGGATATCCACGACTTCAGTGCCATCTTGGGCCTCGGCAACGACTTCAAAATCACTCTCCAGCGACAATAGCTTCCGGAGGCCATCACGGAAGACAGGGTGATCGTCCGCCAAGGCAATTCGGATTGGCTCGGTCGTGGGTTCGACGATGGTGTCGGTCTCAGAATGCATTTTAGGATGTGCCTTTCCGCAGAGTGCACGCGAGGACGTCAGTGTTACTTCTCGTATACACCTGGTTTGGGTAACTAGTCGATAGACAAGAGGTGCCGAAATGTTGAGACAGATAGTACCCCCCCACCTAGGTGCATTACCTAGGGCGGCAACTTCCAGTGGTGCTAAAGTGTTTCAATTTAAAGACCTTAGCGAACGAGCAACAGCCGCGATTTGCGGGAGCGATGGCGTTCGCGCAGAGGGAATCTGTACAGCCTGGCAACTCCCAGTTGCAGTAGACGCTTAGGTTTCGAATTTCGCAAACCGGTGCTACTGTGGCGGGTTTTGATGGCACGGCGGTGCCGCTTTTGTTGGTTACGGATTGGCTACAATAGCCGGTAGACGATTTTCACCAGGGCGGGTTGGAAACCCGACCCGCCAAAGTTAATGAGAAACGTATGAATTGGAAGAAAACAGTGCAGACGGACGGAAACGTAAGACAGGTCGAGATGGCACGCCGTGGCATGTTGGCCGAGTGGACGGTAACGATTATTCTGCTGCTATTCGGAACCACGACGCTGGTTCAGGCCTTCGTCATACCCACCGGGTCGATGAAGGAGTCGCTGCTGATTGGCGACCATCTGTTAGTGGATAAGCTGGCGTACGCGCCCGCGGGCTCGGTAGGGCAGTATATCTTGCCCTACCAGGACGTCCAGCGGGGCGACATCATCGTCTTCCGGTTCCCCCGAGATCTGTCTCAGACCTACGTTAAGCGGGCAGTTGGAATCCCGGGCGATCGCATCCGCATGGTCAACAAGCAGCTTTTGATCAACGGGGAGCCGGTCGCGGAGCCGTACGTTTCTCACAACACGAGTTATGTAGAGGCGTATCGAGACAACTTTCCCGCCACGCCCGACGTGCGAGTCTATCAGCGGGGACAAGTGATGCTCGAAAACCATGTTGTCGGAGGCGAGCTGCTGGTACCTCCCGGCCAGTATTTTGCAATGGGCGACAATCGGGACTCCTCCGACGATAGTCGCTTCTGGGGTTTCGTGCCACGGGAGAACATCATCGGCAAGCCACTGATCATTTATTGGTCCTATGATGCCCCCACCCACCGCCTGCAGGACTCGAGCATCTCGGCGGCGCATATCAAAGACCTCGTGCTGAACTTTTTCAGCAAGACGCGTTGGGGCCGCACGTTTAATTTGATTCACTCCTACGAATTAACTGCGCCATGAGTGTGCCGTCCGGGCCGCAGGCGCATCTCCACGGGGTCATCCTCGCCGGTGGGCGGGGGACGCGTTTTTGGCCCCGGAGCCGGCGGCGGTTTCCGAAGCAACTCTTGAACGTAGTGGGAGATGGGTCGCTGTTGCAGCAGACCGTGGGACGGCTGCGACCGCTGATTCCGCCAAACCGAATCTGGGTCTTCACCCGGGATCCCCTCAGACAGGCAGTAGCTCGACAGTTGCCCCAAGTGCCGAGGCGGCAGATCATCGCGGAGCCCGTGCAGCGTAATACCGGACCCTGTATAGCTTTGGCAGCGAGACTTCTATTGGAGCGAGACCGGGATGCCATTATGGGGGTGTTTCCTTCGGATCACGTTATTGGCAAGGTTTCACGCTACATGAGGGTCTTGCGCTCCGCGGCGAGAGTGGCTTCCCAGGGCAAATTGGTGGTGTTGGGGATCCAGCCAAAGTGGCCGGAAACCGGGTATGGATACATCGAATTTCCTCGCACGACGCGACCCGGCGGGCTTAGACCCCACCCCGTGGTGCGATTCCGTGAGAAACCCCAACCGAGGGCGGCGCGACGATTCGTGGCTGCCGGCCATTATGGGTGGAACAGCGGCACGTTCTTTTGGCGAGCCGACGTCATCCGCGAGGCAGTTGGTCGCTTCATGCCCGCTACCGCTGCCCAGCTAGAGAAGATCGCGCCGCTCCGGTCAAGAAAGTTTCGCCGCTCGCTGGGCGAGCACTACCCGAGCTGTGCGAATGAGTCGATCGACTATGGTGTTTTGGAGAAGGCGAGGAACATGGTCGGTCTTGCCTGTCCGGATTTCGGCTGGAGTGACGTTGGTAGTTGGGAAGCAGTCTATCGCTTGCTAGTGAGCGGCTCGGAGACCACAGTGGAGCGGACACCCCATCGATCGGTCAAGGCAGCGGGCAACTATGTGGATGCGCCGGGGAAGCTGGTGGCGTTGATCGGTGTCAGGGACCTTATCGTTGTGGACAGCCCCGACGCCCTGTTAGTGTGCCATCGCGGGGACGCGCAGCAAGTCTCGACCCTTGTTGAAATCTTGGAAAACGCGGGCGAAGATTCGTTGCTCTGAGAAACGCCCCAGCCCAGAGGAGCCTTTGCCTGTTCGATGAATCATCCCTTTGGCAGCGGAGAGGGTCCTGTCACGCAGTCATTTTCAGACTACACCCTCTGGTGAACGGTCCTAGCCAGAAAAATCGGTCTAAAAAGCTTGGGATGAAGGATTGGTCCGATCGCGGCGATCGCTCGCACCCGGACTCACTATCTCGGAATCCCCCAATAAGTCATTGATAAAAACGCAAAGTACCGTTGTGGACCGAATTAAGCGTTGCCGTGGCATCCGATTCGAGACACTCCATTATACTGGAGCGCATTTGAAGCGCCGGGAGACGCGATGCCGAGGCGCACGCCGTGGGGTCTGTGAAAAAACCGGGTACAGTCCCCGCGCCTCTCGCAAGTCAATTGATAGAGTGCTCCGTCCGTGCATGGCGCCCAGGACAGTCCCCGGTTTTCCACAGACCCCCTTAAGCAGCGGGATCAGTAACAGATGAGCAAGAGGAGCCGCATCCGACAGGCTGCCATCACCGTCGCTATGCCGCGGCGCCCATGAGACAGCCGGCAAACTCGGCGAGTTGAGATCGGTGCAGGCTCGGGTCAACCGCCCCGCGGGGTCCCGACACGAAGGGTGTTCCACTCAACGTGGCGCGTGGCGTACATGATCGCAGCCAGGATCCCGAACAACCCTAGCGCGCCGATCAACAGAGCATAGTCCTGAATCTGTAGCAGCACGTACAGGCAGAGGTACAAGCCCGCCAGAACTGCCCCAACTAGAATCGCACGGCCTCGGGACTTCAGTACCGCCAGGCCGTACGACACCACAAGGACAACAACGGCCGCCGCCGCAATAGTGTAGGCAACAAGGAAGCCCAGGTGTTCGGCCAGCGAAAGCTCAAGTAGGTAAAAAATACACATCGCCGCGCCAATCAGGCCGTATTGAATTACGTGCAAACGCAGCCCGCCCAGAACTTCGAACAACCAAATGACCGCAAACGTCAGACCGAGGAAAAGCAGCTGGTACTTGAGACTTCGTTCGGTCTGGCGGTATGCATCTACCGGAGATAAAAGGTCGAGACCGAACTGTGAAGCTGGAATTTCCGTTTTGGCCATCCCGCGATGGTCAGGATACTCCGATCCGCGGCTCGGGTGCAAGGTCTTCGTCTTCCTCTCACGATCGATGCTCCGTTCGCTCCCGTTTGGGTCGCTGAATGCCGCTCGATCGCCGCGTTCCAGCTCGCTGGAGGGCTTTTCGCCGACACGGCTCCGAGTAGTTCCCTCTTCAGCAACCCAGCGTCTCTTCTCCGTCGCAGCCGTCGCCCGTTACCCGCCTGGCACAGGCAGCGCCCAGATCCGCCCCAGCATCTCAGCGAACAGCTTGCGGTTGAGATGCCCCTCGGCCAACAGCAGCCAGTAATAGCGGGCATGCTTGACCAGCCGCCCTCCGGTTTTCATCAACCGATGCTGCAAGCTCGTCAGCGACCAGTTCTTGATCCTCTGCGCCAGCCCCAGCCGCCGCCACAGGTTCCCCAGGTTGTAGGCCAACACGCTCAACTGCAAACGCACCTCGTTTGCCCGGAAACGATGACAGGACAGCCGTGTCCAGTGGGTTGCCTGCTTGCCTTCCTTGATCCATTGCTCGGCCGTGCCGCGCTTGTTGTAGAAGCGCACCAGCGACCGACTGGGCAAGCTCATGCTCGTGACGATGAACCCGACGCGAGGAAACAACTCGCCTTGGTGGTGCTCAACCTTGGCCACAACCCGCCGAGGCTTCGACCAACTCGCGGCCTGATAGCGGAAGCTCTTGTAGCGCACTAGTGGCTTCAGGCTCGGCCTGCCCGGCGGACGGAACAGAATCTCTTCGATCTCCAACTCCAGGTTCTTGTTTGCTGGGATGCGAATGACGTAGTCCACTCCGCGATCCTCCAACGCCTCGTAGATCTCCGGCTTGGCGAAGGCGGCGTCGGCGCGGAACGTCACTTGCTTGCCTTCTCCCTGTTGGCGCTCGATCTCGGGCAGCAGCAGTTCGTCCCAGTCCTCGGCGCTGGACACGTTACCCGCTCGCAGCTTCGCCGCCAGACAATCACCGTGCTGGTTGAACAGCAACAGCGGGTGGTAGCAGGTGGACTCGAAATGGCCGTTGTAAGCGCTGCCTTCCTGCTGACCGTGGACCGGGCTTTCCGTGGAGTCCATATCGAGCACGACACGCTCGGACTCGTCCTGCGCTTGGGCTTGAGCGACCAACTCGCGGTTCACCGCCATCAGCCCAAGCAGGTTCTCTTCACTGGCCAGCAGCTCTGCCTCAAAGCTTTGTAGACGCGACGTAAGCGCCCCGCCGCGATCCCAGTTCTTCTTCGAGCCGATCAGACGAAAAGTCGGGTCAGCCGAGACACGGGCAGCATCGTTGAGATCCTCGTAGCCGGCGAGGCGGCTGTAGACCGATTGCCGCACCAGGTCGGCCAGTGGGAACTTCTTGTTTGTGCCTTGCCGCGAATCCGTCAGATGCTCGTCGATCAGCTTGCCCAGTCCGAGCCGCTCGTCCAGTTCCCGAATGAGAATCAGGCCACCATCCGAGGTGACGCGCGATCCTTGGAAATCGACTTTCAGAAATCCGTTGAAGGTGAGCTGAAACGGCTTGTTTTCTTTTTCACCCATTGGGTGTTGGCCTCCGTGCGTCCTGACAGGGCTTGAACCCCTATAAATAAAGACGCTGAAGGCCGCTGCAAGGTCGGGATGCCGAAATCAAATTGGAAATGCGGGAAAAAAGCAGCTAGATCTACTTAGTGGATATCATACGGGATTCGTTCTAAGCAGTCCCTAACGATAGTACTACTACGCTTAGGTGAAAAACAGTACGAGTGCTCCATTGGCAATCGTAGAGAATTGTCGGATCATTGGAGAACTGAGTCTATTGGCTTTTGGGTCATTCACAAATCACAACCAGGAGAATGGACGTGAGAAAACTGTATAGTTTCCTTGAAAACTTAAAGCGCGACGAGAGAGCGCAAGACATGGTGGAGTACGCTTTGTTGGCCGGATTCATAGCAGTAGCGGCTGGCGCCCTGCTGCCCGGGATCGCGGACGGCATCAGCATCATCTTCAGCAAGATGCGCAGTCTCGTCAACAACGCTGCAGCGCAGTAGACGAAAAAAGTCGGCATTGTCATCGTCCGGAAGCGGGCGGAGTGGCCGACTAGGCGTGTCAAACCCGAGAGATTCACTCGGGGGGGCATCCTCATTTCGCCGCTCGGACGGGCTGGCTAAGGCTGGCCCGGTTCGAAGGGCGACGCTCGATGTGTCGAAGCCCGATTCGTCTATCCTAGGGAATCGAAGGTGCCCCGTAACCCCCGTCCGCTCATCCTTACTCGTACCCTGTACGTGGTCGCAGACAGAAGCTGCTTCTTGGCGATCGAAGCGGTTAGCTAGAGTGACTGTCACGAATCGGCGTATCCCGGCTGTTCAACCCCTTCAGCTGGTAACCTCGAGGGCTGGGCCAACGGTCCGATGCGGGCGTTTGACCTTCTCGGCGTTCGGCAGTCATGGGCCGCCGGGCCTTCAAGCCATAATCGGGAAGCCGCAGAACAGTCGCCTCAGTCCAAACCCGGGAGCGGAACAATGAAACGTGCCTCTGCTCTGCTACTGAGTGTATTCGTCGGCCTAGTACTCGGAGAGTTCATTGTGCGAGTTCGAGAGGAAGCCGGTTTCCGCGGAGCGTGGAAATCGATCTGGGAAAAAGACGGTGTTCCCGAATCATACGGTGGAAAAAACGAATGGCTGGTGCCCGATCCGGACCTCAGCTTCACCTACAACCCAAATCTCCCTTACGTCAACTCGCTCGGCATCCAGGCTCCCGAAATACCCCCAAAAGACCCCGCCGGGCCCATGCGAATCATCGTGATCGGCGATTCGGTAGCGGCCCAACCGCTTAAGGGGCCTCGGGATAATTGGGTGGCCATGGTTGAGGAGGAATTGACCGGACGGGCCGAGGTCATCAATGCCGCGATCGCCGGGTATACGATGCACCAGGAACGTCTCCTTCTCGAACAGCGGCTCCTGCGTCTCGAGCCGGACCTTGTCGTTTTGCAGTACACGCTAAACGACAACGTGAGGTTCCTCCATCGCTTCAACCAAGACGTCGGCTTACTCTTGACCGAAGAGGCCCGCCGCGCTTCTTTACCGGAGGAAGGGGACCCTCTGGCGTGGCTTCCCAAGAGGAGCTACCTGGCCTTAAGGCTGCGGTTTGCGCTGATGCTAATCCGCTTGAACCAGGCGAAATACCCTTGGGAGCGCTACCCCGGGTTTGCCAAGGCGTGGGACGAAGACTCATGGGAGTATGTCAAAGAACAGCTCGGGGCCATCCACCATTCGGTCGAAAGCATCGACGGCCGTCTCGTCGTTGCGGCCTTCCCCTTCGTGCCTCAATTCGACGAAGAACTTGTCCAAAACGAGTTGCCTCGAGTCCTTTACCCCCAAGCCAGGATGAGCGAACTCTGCGAGGAAATGGAAATACCGCTGCACGACCTCTACCCCTTCCTGGCAGGCCATGGAGGCGCCGATTTGTTTGCCGACCTGGCGCATCTCAGCCCCGGCGGTCATCGCTTGGTAGCCGACGAAATGGCGCGCTATTTGGAACACGGCGGGTTCGTACCCTTTAGCCAGGATCGGCTCTCTGATTAGCGAGCGCGCGAAGAAGCCGCGCCGACGCCAGAGCTGAACTTGCGGGATTCCCTAATTACGGTTGATCTAGAGTCTTGTAGGGCCCACTGGGCGACAAGCTCGTTCTCAAGGATGACGGTGTTTATTGCCGTCGCTGCCGGTGCAACCACTCCGGCCGTCGCGGACGAAATCAACGTCATCTTCAGCAAGGTGAAAAGCCTAGCGCAGAACGCGAGTAAGCAGTAAGCGCCCACGTTACCCGCTCCATTCACGTGCCACAAGAAGGGGCAGGCTTCCCCGAGCCTGCTGTTTTCCCCACCGTTTTCCCGGCACTGCGGTCTTCAAAAAGTGGCGTCATCGATTCGTCGGCTCGCAGCTCCTCCCAAGCGGCGCGGGCGGACGTAGACCAACCGTCCCAAAGTGCAGTCATCCGGCGGACGGTGCAAGGCGCATCCACGCGACCTGTGTAGACTTTTCCCGGGACCAAGCCAAAGTTACCTAGGTTAACTGATTTGTTGGATTCCCGACGAAAAGTGTATTAGCTGCTGAAATCCGACCGCCTCGGGCCGAGTCCAACAATATAGGTGTCGAATCTTCACGAAGAGGGCCGCTGGGGGCCAGTTGATTCATTTGGTTACCGACTTGCTACTAGACGGCATAGAGTGCTTGATTGCAACCGAGGTGAGGGCAAAGGGTAGGGGATGACGCGGACGAAACGGCGTCAGATGGCGATCGGGTTGAGCACAGTGGCTATGTTGGCCGCCGGAGAGGCTTTGATCGCAGCCGGACCGGTTCCAGAGGTTGCCCGTCTGCTGGTTGAGCCGGTTTCCGACGATCCCGAGCAACTGACCTGTAGTTTCACCCAACCTCAGATCTCGCTTCTCGAAAAGCTGAACCGCTCGGATCGCGAGCATTTGGTGGAACTCAATGAAATTCTCGTTGCCGACCGTTGGGATTTGAATGAACTGGCTTACAGTCCGTTGGCGATGCATTACGTCGCCCTAGAAGGTTTCGCAAAAGCGGTTGTCGTTCACAAGCCCGGACAGGCATTCGGAGCGTATGAGAAGGGTCGCCTTGTCCGTTGGGGCCCCGTCAGTTCAGGATCTGAATCCAGCCCTACGCCGAACGGTCTGTTCTACCTCAACTGGAAGTCGCCTGGCCGCCACAGCACCGTAAACCGAAACTGGTTCCTGCGCTGGTACTTCAACTTCCACAACCGCCGCGGCCATTCGTTCCACCACTACGAGCTGCCTGGCAAACCCGCTAGCCACGGGTGCCTGCGGCTTCTGGAGAGGGATGCTAAGTGGCTTTACGAATGGGGCGACGAATGGACACTCGGACCCCGCGGGTGGACGGTCGAGGATCCTGGCACCGCGGTTTTGATCATAGGAGAATACGACCATTCCAGACAGGCTCCCTGGCGAACCGCTCAGTTCCTGATGGCAGGCGGTCGCCTACCTTTTGGAGAGGACATGATCCTGGCAACCTTGTTGGGGTCTCAACTCTACCTCCAGGTCGACGGGCCGGGGACCGACGCCGCGGGCGACGACTAACCGGACTCGTTCGCACAGCGGAAGCAATCCCAAACCCCAAGACTGGTTGCCCAGCTTCTCGTGCGACTGCCTGCCGTCAGCGTCCCTGTGCCAGGGCTTCTCACAGGTACAATAAGTCCACTGTCGATTCTGAGGGCCGCGGGGAAGTTCTTGCCGAGTACGACAAAAAGCCTGTTGCGCGTGAGTGAGAGATCCACCTCTTCTAGAGGAGAGATTCGCGACCGGGTCCGCGGAGGCAGCCTGTGGCGCTGGTCCCTCCTACAGTTATCCGCGGCCGTGGTGCGAGCCGCGGTTCTGGCCGTACTTTTCATATGGTTGCCGAGCTTCGGTTTGGCGCAGCCGGAGTACCGTGTCTACGAGGACCATCCACGGCTGTTTCTCGAACCGGACCGACTGAAACGCATGCGCAAGGATGTGGAGCGTCGCTCAGTCCGCTGGGAACAATTGCGAAGGCTTGTGGACCGGAATGTGGCGTTGCCCGAGGAGCCTCTGGTTCGGGCTTTGCAATTTCAAACGGCTGGAAACGAGCCGGCCGGGCGACAAGCGGCGGCGTGGGCTGTGGCCAAGGCAGAGCATTCAAAAGGCTTCGAGCGGCTTGCTGACCTGAGACTCGGAGCTGTTGTTTTTGACTGGTGTTACGAGTTGTTTACCGAGGAGGAGCGGGCACGTGTGGCCGGCACCCTGGGTAAGGCGGCCGGCACGTTCGCCGGCGCTTCGGGAGTCGACCCCGGCGAAGTTCGAAGTGCGGCGCTGGCCGCGGTTGCCGTCGCGGGGGACTGGGCGGGATCGGAACCAGCGCTGGCGGATCTATTGGAGCGGCGTTGGAAGACGGAGATCCTTCCCGCGCTGCGCCGTGGCCGGCTCGCCGACCGAGCTGAAGATCTGTTGGCAGTGATCGAGTTTTGCCATGCGGTTCGAAACAACCTTCAGCGTGAGTTGTGGCAGGATGACATCAATTTGTTCAAGTCACTGCCGTTTGCCCTGATGCTTCGCTACTACCCTAAGCCGCTTCAGACTGAAACTGGTGTGTTTCGGCAACCGGCGATGCTCACGACGGTCGAAACCGACCCGGAGGTCGAGGCGACAGTTAGCCGCATCGCCGAGTTATCGTTTGTGGCCTATGAGAACAGCTGGGAAGAGTACCAGTTTTTGCAGGGCTGGCTGCGCCACGACGAGTACAGCCTCACGAATCCCTTAGGTGCTCCGTATGAGTTTCTCTGGCTCAATCCCTACCTGCCCGGCCTAAGCTATTTCAGCGCGCCGGCTGTTGTTCACGACGAGGTGAGGGGGCGTCTTTTCGCCCGAGCCGGGTGGCAAGAGGGGGATCTTTGGGCGGGTTACTTCAATAGCCAGCTACAAATCTTCGCCGACGGGCAGCGTTTCGTCGTCAGGCGTGAGGACGAGCAGGCTCCGTTGATTTTTCCCGAGGTCGTCGTCGTGCTGGCGCGAGTGCCGATGTCCGTCAAGGTTCGCGCGCCGGAAGCGCGGGTTATCTACATGGTTGGGTTGGGGGAAGGGAAGTCTTACAATTTCGTAATCAATAAACGAACCTTCCGAACATACGAAGCCGGCCGTGGCGGAATCATAGTGTTGAAGAATCCTCCCAAAGGTTCAGGCAAGCGCTTCCTGAAGTTCAACAAGCCCATCCGCATCGAACTGACCGCCGCGGGCGAACGGGGTCCCTCGTTGCTGGGATCCAAGAACTGAGTACAGGAGCGCATCCTCGTCTGCGGTTCGGCGACCCTCCTGCGTAGCAGGACGGAAGTTGCTCTAGACCGGGTAGGGGTTCGGCAACTGACGCGCCGCGGAAACGCTTGCCTCAAAAGTGCCGCCAGTCGCCTTCATCGCCGCCGCCGGGCGCGCTTGGGTCTCACACCTCGGGCAATGTCCACGGCTCGAGGTGTGGATCGACTTGTCGTCGAGCAGTCGACGGAAATCGGTTTCGAGCTGAGGAGCCTTTTCCTGCCGTTCGTCAAAAAGTCGAGTATCGACATCGCAGATGGTTTTGACTTTGACCTCCGGCAGTTCGGCAAAATCGTAGAGGAGCTTTCGTCCGCGCCCGCGAACACCCATACAGGCAACAACGAAGGTTTCATTCGGCCTGCGGCGCGTGGCACTGAACGCCGGGGCAGCCACGCTGATCCCGGCGAGTCCGGTAGCGGAGTGTTTCAACAAGGACCGGCGGGTGAAGGAAGGCATCGAAGACCTCCATGCTAATTCTCGGACCATCCTAAGCTAAAACGATTCTGTTGCGAGGAGGTGTGAGCCTCAGGGGTGAACACGGCAGCCCCCCGACCGGGCGAACCGACGAATCGGTCCGCCGCTGTGTTGTTACTTCGGAATCCTTGCGTCCAACGGACCGTGCGTGTACACTGGCCCTACGAATGAACCGGAATGTCTGATAAAGCTATGCGGCGGTGCGGCTATTGGTTTATCCCGCGGTCCGGATGTCAAAATCGGTCTCGCCTGTGCCCGCTCAGAGCGGATGCTACGACGGGGTTGGAAGTTCGCGCGCAGACGCCTGGGGGTCTGGCGACATGATTCCGGGGATCATTGTGGAGTTTCTGGACCGGGCATCCGTGGCGGTCGCCGGCACGAGGGATCGTAACCTTGTGCCACATATCCATTTTGTCTCCGGTTGGCAGGTCAGCGAGGACAGGACGGAGCTCACTTGTTTGATCCCGGCGAAGTTCACCGGCAACTTAATCTCTTCCCTAGAGGATAACGGACAGCTCGCGCTGACGGTGGAACAAATCGGCCCCCACGAAACCTATCAGTTCAAGGGTGATTACATCGACTCCCGGCCGCTCGAAGAGAGCGACCTATCGATCTACGAGGATTGCCGGGAACGGTTTGTCAGCGCCTGCCTGCCTCGCTTCGGCCTCCCTGAAGATCTATTGAGGCGCTACATCTCGGAACCCAGCCTTGCGGTACGCTTCAAGGTGCGCCAAATCTTTGTCCAGACGCCGGGGCCTAGTGCCGGCAAACGGCTCGTGCCTTCGGGGGATTTATGACGGCCGACAGACTTCCCGACGAAATCAAGGCCGTCATGGAAAACGGAGTTCCCGTCATACTGGCAACCTGTTCCAGCGACGGCATCCCCAACGCAACCATCATTTCCCAGGTCTATTACGTCGACGCGAATACTGTTGCGGTTTCCTTCCAGTTCTTCAACAAGACGAGCCGCAATGTACGAGAGAACCCTCACGCATCGCTGTGCCTAAACGATCTGCTGACCTCCACGAAGTGGCTGTTGCAGGTTGAATACGACCACTCGGAGACTGAGGGGCCCATCTTCGAGACGATGGACATGCACATTGAAGCGATCGCCTCCGCCACGGGAATGTCGGGTATCTTCAAATTGAAAGCTGCCGACATCTACCACGTCAAATCGGTTGAGAAGCTGGCGGGGAACTGACCCTCGCCGCGGTTCATGGCCACCCCACTGGACAAGACGCCCCTTGAACAGCTCCAAGAAGAGCTAGCCCAAAAAAGCGAAGAAGTTCGAGTCCTCCGACAGATGTCGTCGGAGGTCAACGCGACCCTAAATTTGGAAGAAATTTACGCTGCGGTGCTGGGGACGATGTATGATTTGTTCGGCTTCCACCACTCCCTCATTCTGCTGCTTGACGGCTCCGGAGAGACGCTCAGTGTAGTCGCCAGTCGCGGCTACGAGGACCCGGCGGTAGGCGCCCAAGCGCCGGTTGGCGTGGGTGTGATCGGAACGGTTGCCCGCAGGCGGAAGATGATGCGGGTCGGGAACTTGAGCCAGTCTCGTTCCTACGCCGCCGCGGTCCGCAGCGAGATGGCGCACTCTGACCAAGCCGATGAACTAGGGGCGGTCCCGGAATTGCCGGGATTGCCCAATGCTGAAAGTCAGATCGCGATCCCGCTCGTCATCAAAGATACGCTGGTAGGGGTCTTCGCGGTTGAAAGCGCGGAACGGAAAGTATTCACGGAGCGCGACGAAACCCTGGTCTCGGTCGTCGCCAACCTGTCGGCGAGCGCCATTCACAATGCTCTGCTCTACAAAAAGCAGGAGGAGTATAGTCAGTCCCTGGCGGAGAAAGTTGAGGAAAGAACCCAAGAGTTAGCGCGACGGAACAAAGAGCTGGAGCAGACTCTCGGGGAGCTGAGGGAAACGCAGAATCAGCTCGTGATCCAAGAGAAGATGGCTTCTCTAGGCAACTTGGTTTCCGGCGTGGCGCACGAGATCAACACGCCGCTGGGCGTTCTGAATAGTAACAACGACACGCTGAGTCTCACGGTCAAGAAAATAAGGCAACTGCTCGAAGATTGGCCGGCACAGGCCGACGTACGGCAGGCCGGCAAGGTGCGGGAGCTTTTGCAGAGCATGTCTTCAATTACCGAATTCAATGAGATGGCAGCCGAGCGAATGATCAAGATCGTGACCAGTCTTCGCACGTTTGCCCGCCTCGATCGCGCTGCTGAAGACGAGGTCGACATACACGAAGGCCTGGACAGCACACTAACGCTTATCCACAATCAGCTTAAGGATCGAGTCACGGTGCATAGAGTCTACGGTGATATCCCGCTGGTTCGATGTCACCCAAGCCAGCTCAACCAGGTGTACATGAACCTGTTGGTCAACGCCGGCCAGGCGATCGAGGGCAAAGGAGAGATTCGTTTAAAGACCTATACCTCCGAGGGTTCCGTAGTGGTGGAAGTCACAGACAGCGGGGTTGGGATACCGACAGGGAACCAGGACCGGGTTTTTG
Organism: Bryobacterales bacterium; assembly: GCA_965248205.1. Lineage (GTDB taxonomy): Bacteria > Acidobacteriota > Terriglobia > Bryobacterales > UBA6623. Next base: position 812,882 of record CBDFIS010000006.1, on the reverse strand, counting down.
ATCCAGGATTTACGACCAAGGGAGTCAAGGTCGGTACCGGTCTTGGCTTGTCCATCGTCCGGCGCATCGTCGACGAGCACAATGGGAAGATCGAAGTGGAGAGCAAGGTCGGGGAAGGTGCGACATTCCGCTTGTTCCTGCCTATTTCGCCAGTCAGCCCGTCGAGATCTTAAAGCTCTCACGTACGCCTTGTGCGAGCTCGCAAGTCGCTCAAGCTATTGAATCGTGCTTGCACCCTCTACGCCGAAATCTTCTCGAATGATATTGCGGTTGATGTGGCGGTCGAGGTTCACGACGTAGGTCTCTGGCGCGCCGAGGAGGCGGGGGGAGTGCGTAGCGGCGACGATGCGGAAATCCTTCTGGTCGACGAGTTCCTTGAGCATTTTCAGAATTCGCCCCTGGTTGGATTGGGATAGGGCCATTTCGGGCTCGTCGAGCAGCAGGGTGGTGCCGTCCGGCAGGCTGGGAAAGGTGTCCCTGAACAGCGACAACATGACTTGGCCGTGACTCGCGGTCTCGATGAATTCCTTCATCTGGGGATTGTCGGCGAACAGTTCGGGCTGGTTGCGGGGATTGTGTTGCTCGGCATCAAACAAGAATACTTTGCCGGGCTTGACGTCGTCGCTCTTTTCTAGCTTGTAGACGAAACCCTCCGCTTGTTCACCCCGAAGGGCGTAGGCGATGGAGTGCAGCAAGGTCGACTTGCCTGAGCCGTTCTCCCCTTCCAGCATGATCAGCGGGTGGGATAGGTCCACGATCATGGGCATGTGGAAGTTCAGGCTAGTGAAGACTGGATGACCAAGAATCTTCAGATGCATCATGACGAAGGCCGCAAGAGACTTGCCCTGGAAGGCCCGCCCACCCATCAAGCAGTGCTGGGTCTGGCGACGAATGACTAGCATAGCAGGACAGGCGGCCCCGTCCGTCTAAAAGCAGATCGTTCGCCGGGTGCTAACCAACGCGGGGTTAGGCAGGGAAATGCGATTAGCGTTGCATCGCAGCCGTGGCTTGGCTATGCTGACCGTGCCGGGATAGGCAAAACCAAAATCCTGGATAGGTGAATGAAAGGGGCTAGGGATTCATGAGCAAGTTTCGGGATGTCAGCGGCAAGGCCGCTTTCGTTACTGGCGCGGCGCGAGGTCTCGGCAAGGGAATTGCGGAGACTTTGGCGCAGGAAGGCGTTCACGTTGTGATGGCCGACAAGATGCCGTTGGTGGAGGAATCCTTCGAGGAAATCAAAAAGGCGTCTCCGGACAACGAGGGTCATGCCGTGGTTCTGGACGTGTCCGACGAACAAGCGGTCCAAGCCGCTATCGAAGGGGCGGTCGAGAAGTTCGGCAGGCTTGACATCATGGTCAACAACGCGGGCATGCACATGGAAACCGGGGCCGTCTGGGAGACGGACGCGGCCAAGCTGGACCGCATTATGGCGGTCAACTTTAAAGGGACGTTCTTTGGTTGCAAGCACGCCAGCCGGCAGATGGTGCAGCAAAAAAGCGGCAGCATCACCAACATCGGCTCGTTTTTCGGCAAGGTCGGCCACGCCGGGTCGGCTTCTTACGGCGCTTCCAAAGGAGCGTTGCACACCATGACGCAGTCGCTGGCAATGGAGGCCGCCCCCTACCGGATCAATGTCAATGCCTTGTGCCCGGGATTGGCGGGCACCGAGATGCACTGGGGCTTCGTCGAGGCGGATGCCAAAGCCAGGGGGATCACCTTCGAAGAAATGAAGCAGCTCGAACTCGAGGAAATTCCGCTTGGGCGCTACGGCTACGGGCACGACATGGCAGGTGCGATCATGTGGCTGGCTTCGGAATCGGGATCCTACGTGACCGGGCAATTGATCAACGTCAACGGCGGTCTGGACTTCACCTAGACGCCCGTGACAAGAGTGGTGCAGAAGCGAAAAATGGGTACAGCCACCAGTTCGCCGCCATCATGGCTCTTGAAACAGAACAGATAGCCTGAGGCGAATTGCCTGGCTGTACCCGATTTTTCGGGCCGTTTACTTCTACCAGGGCCGTCATGTAGCTCACAAAAGAGAGGACTTCAGATAGATGACCTTTGGAACCATGGCCACGGATTGCGAGATCCGGATCGACTTCGACAAGCTGCGCCGAGACCGGCTGAGCAAGGCCAACGAGCAACTCAAGAAGGACAGCCTAGGTGCGCTGCTTTGTTTCGATCCGGACTCGATCCGCTACATCACCAGCACCAGGCTGAACGACTGGACCAACAACAAGCTTGTGCGAAGCTGCCTGCTCGCCGCGGACCAGCCCCCCATCCTCTTTGAGGTCGGCAGCGCTATTGAAACCAAGAAGAGGCTGTCCCCTTGGGTTCGGGGACGCATATACCCCTTCATTGGAGGAATGCGAGGGACCTTTCCCACCGCCGTCTGCAGCGAAAACGCCCAAAAGTTCGCCGGCGTCGTTGCGAATCACCTGCGGGACATGGGAGTCGCCAATGAACCGCTGGGAGTGGATATCAGCGAGATCCCCTTCTTGCAGGCATTGGAAGCGGAGGGCGTCCGGGTGGTAGACGGCCAGCAAACTATACTGCGGGCCGGAGCGATCAAGACAGCGGAAGAAATCCAGCTTATCGAGACCTCGATTGCCATCGTGGAGGCGGCCTTCTGGCAAGTGGTCAGCCGGGTGCGGCCGGGGATGCGAGAGAACGAAATCAACGGGATGATGCGAGAAGTGATGTACGGACTGGGGGCCGAAGAGATCCAGAACATCAATGTCATCTCCGGCAACCGTTCGTTTCCTCATCCGCACGACGCCTCGGACCGCATGCTGCGCATGGGCGACATGCTGTTCATCGACGTCGTGAGCGTGTTCAACGGCTACAAGACCTGCTACTACCAGACGTTCGTCATCGGCAAGCCCACGCAGAAACAGTTGGATGTCTACCAGCAGTGTTATGACTGGCTGTTCAATGCCATCCGATTGATTCGGCCCGGCGTCAGTACGTCCGAAATAGCGGCGGTGTGGCCGAAGGCGCAAGAGCTAGGCCTTTCAAGCGAAGAGGAAGCTTTCGCGCTGCAATTAGGCCACGGCATCGGCATCACCCACTGGGCCAAGCCCGTCATCAGTCGCATGTTTTCGTTCGATCACCCCGAGGAGATCCAGGAGAACATGGTCTTCGCCCTGGAGACCTACGCGGGTTCGGGCAATGATGGCGCGCGCATCGAGGAGATGCTGGCCGTTACCAGCGACGGCTATCGCATGTTGAGCAAGTTTCCCTCGGCGAAGCTGATTTCTTGCCCCTGTGTGGGATCTGTCTTGCCATGAGCCAACGCAGAGGCGCCGGTAGTTGTGCAGCGTGCCGATGGCCCTTCCAGTACGCCCGATGAAGGTCGTTTCTACGAGTGGCTTTCGCTTGGCCTCGCCGGCGGCAGAAGCTGTGGGCTACTGCAGCGCTGCGTTATTGACGGTGCTCTTCATCTTGCTGAAGATAACGCTGATGCTGTCGGCAACCTGTGGCAGGAAGGTGCCGGCAGCGACTGCGATAAACGCGGCCAACAGGGCGTATTCGACGAGGTCCTGACCGCGCTCGTCTTGAGTTATTCGCCGGATCATGAGGGATACTCTGTGCACGTGCTTCTCCCGGGAATCAGCGTCGGCCTCGGAGGCTGTGGTTGGTAGGTACAGCATGATGCAAAAGCCGGCGAATGCCAATGGACTCTTTGTACCCTTTTTCCGGTGGGACGTACCGTACTTTTCCGTGGCGAAAAGGACCGACGCGCTGGCTCACAGTCACAAAAGTACTACTGGTGCCGCAGAGAAACCGGAGAGGTGTCGCCTTCAACTCGGTCGAAACTTGATCCGGGCGCGGGTCTCCCAGGGTCGGGCTGTTGCCTTCCTGGAAGCATCTAGCCGGGCCGGGAGTTCCCGAAGGGTCCACGGGGTGACAGAATATCTTTTGTTCGATCTAAAAAACTTAACGGCTCTCAGACCCAAGCTCTCAGCGTACATCTAGCTAGGGTGCCGGGGCCCTTCGGCCGCTCCGGTGACGAATCCTCGTTCCGGGATGGTGGAGGATTAAATGTCGGATAACCAAACGTCATCCTGCCCGAGATCAGCAGAGCTGGGTATTAGTACTGGATCGTCGCTGACGGTGCCGCCCGGACGGGCTGCCGAAATCATTTCGCCTTGGCGATAGCGAAAGCCAACTCGTCGGAGCCGAGCCAACGACCGGGTTCGAGACGGGATGGAGATCTCATCGGGTCGGGCGCGGCTGTTGCACGACCGAAACTGCTACAGGCCCGTCCGAAAACGGGCCTGTAAAGTTGAGTTGCTAAGACGGATGGGTCGTCGATCAAGCGGCTACTGAGCTGCCGCGTTGGCGACGATACTGGCCATCTTGCTGAAGATGATGCTAATGTCGTCGGAAATACCAGGGAGCAGCGCGCCAGCGGCGACGGCAATAAAGCCGGCCAATAGCGCGTATTCGACCATATCCTGACCGCGCTCGTCCCGGGTAAGTCTCTGCAAGAAACTGTACAGTTTGGTCATTCCCTTCTCCTTTGTTGATGTTGACTTTGTCTGAGTCTGGCTGGGCAATGCCACAACCTTACCGTCTGATGATGCAACAGTTCGCGATTTTCGCCAATGGCTCCGGAGTACCTTTTTCTTTTCGGGTGAAACTACTAGCGCATGGAGGACTTTGGTGTTTTGAGACAGAGGGTGGGATGAATAGCGATCAGAAGCACGGCAAGGGGAAATCGCATCGGCTGGACGGATCGTCACCTAGGAGCTGCACTTCGCGGCACTTAGCGCCCGTAGAGGCGAGAACGACCGAAGCGGGGGTACTTGCGGGCATCGCTGCCCCTCTTCAAGGTAAGTGTGACACCCAAGTGCGAGTAGGGTGTTTGGAAGTATGCATCTGAGTGCTGCGGATCCCTCGCAGCAGCGTGCAAGGTGGCAACGGCAGGAATTAGAGGCTCTCCGCGTGCCTGCCGGATGGGTGCGTGAAGTTCGCCGAGGAGGGCGGCCGTTTTCGTGGTGCCGGCAGACAGGTCTTCAATTCGTTTGTGCTGCGCTGCTTGTCCGGCGGCCGGAGGCAGAAAGCACCGTGGTCAGCCGCGAATTTCCCACTTCGCGTCAACGTAGACAATGATTCGCGATAGCGGACTTCGGGGGCGGCAACTTGATCCAGTTGGCTACAGCGTGACTGGAGTGCCGAGCTACTCGGCCGTTTGCAGTTGTACGAGAGCGCCTGCGGGCTTGAATCTGGCTGGCCTCAGGTTTTGGGGGTCGCGCCAAAAGTCGAAGGCCGAGACCTTATGGACACAGGAGATCGTACAGTGAGGTGCGCAGGGCTTGAGGCTGTGGTATCCCTCGCGAACGTGATCGACCGTATAGTGTTCGAGCGGGATTCCGGGATAGCCTCGCTGTTGAGAGCAATAATGGACGAGTCCGTCTTCGCAAATGTACAGGTAGCGGCCGCCGGCACGGCAGCGCCATTTGTTTGGCTTGCCGGCCGCAATGTTGTCCTGGAAATAGATCATCCGGCTATAGGAACGCTTCACCATGGATCGAATCTGGCGGTAGACCCGTTGTTCCTGACCCTTCAGCGGGCGTAGCTGGCCGCCGTGGTCGTGAATGATTCCCACCGTACTCATGAAGCCAAGCTCGCGAGCCCGCTCGGCGATCACCGAGGCATCCTTCGAGTTCTTGATGCCCCCGCCGACCACGGAGTTGATGTTGACGTGGAAGTAAGCATGCTCTGCGAGCAGCAGCAGCTTCTTGTCGAGGACCTTCAAGCTCTTCATCGACACCTCATCCGGCTGCACATTGTCGATGCTGATTTGAAGATACTCGAGCCCCGCGTCGTTGAGTCGCTGGATCCGCTCTGCCGTAAGCAGATAGCCGTTTGTAATCAGGCTGGCCATGACTCCGTGGCTTCGAACTCGACGGAATACGTCGTCGAGCTGGGGATGCAATAACGGCTCGCCGCCACTCATGGTAATGATGCTGGTTCCCAGTTCCGCCAGCTTGTCTACCCGCCGGCACAACTCCGGGAGCGGCACCGGGTCGGATACGCTGTCGTACTCGTTGCAATAGGTGCAACTAAGATTGCACCGACGGGTTGGTATGACGTGCGCCAACACCGGGTGGTCGGTATCGAGGAGGCCTCGGACCACCATTCGACCTTCACGCCACCGGCGGCTTAGGTCCAGAGTTCCGCGGCGGAAGCGGGTTTTCAGGTCCATGCGGTCTCAGGGGCGGAGCCCTGGGAATCTGACAGTGCTGTCATCAGCTGCAGCGCGGAAGTTCGCTTGCGTTACGAAACGCGAACTCGTAGTCGATCCCAATAGTCAGGAACTGCGCCAGCTACCGTGCCGTCGAGCATGGAAGGCACCCACAAGGAATAGTACGGACGGCTACGGGCTTGAAAGACAGTATACATCTTTCGGGTGCCTTGTCTACAACTCTTTCCGGGATAGGACTATGGGTCGTAATGGCCGAGCCATAGGTCCCTGGACGCAGATTCCGACTCATTCTTCCAGCTCCGCAGCTAAGCAACCCATCGCTAGCCCCAGGTGATTGATTATAAAGGGGATAGAGGCTATTGAAGAATCTGGGAGTGTTACAGACCGTGTCCTTGGAAGACAAATCGGATCGAGTGATGCTTCAGACGCAGTTGACTGCCTCCAGCATTTTCACGCCGTGAGCTCTGCGTGCACACTCGGAGCGTCACGCGAAACCAAGTCCCAGTGTATCTCCCATCAGGCCTCGATACCCCCAAGCAACAGCTGAGCAGTACCATGCCAGTCAGGGGTGAAGCCGGGTCTTCCGGACCCAGAGTAGGTGTTCCGCGAAGACAAACTCCGCCGCCGGCAATGAGACCGGCGCGGCGGAGTCGCCCGCGGCAGCCCGTTCGACCCAACGGCGCCAAAGCTCTTCTGTGGCGTGCCGGACAGCAATCCCACAGATTTCGAAGGAGTGGCCTGCGTCGTGCTTCTCTCCGTACTTCACCGCAGCCCGCCAGCGCCTTTGGGTCACTGGCACGGGCCCCTCCCCCTGGGGCCACCACCCGGGCAGCCCCTCACGGCGGACAAGCACCCACAGGGAAGCTCCAGGCGGGAGCGTTGCGGTCCCTGCGACGATCCCCGTTTCGTTGACTGGCTCGCCCCGTTTCGGGGAGTCTATGCGGATCCGGGCAGACGGGCTGAGGCGTCCGATCTGAGCCCGGCGTTTCTGACGGGAGAGGACCCTCCTGACGGACGTTGGAACGGAGGCCTTCAGTTTCTCTTTCCAGGTGTAGCGATTAAGGGTACTGCGGTTCGCGCCCTGTTCCCACCAGCCGTCGCCATAGGGGTCGAAGGTTGGCGTGTTGGTACGGGTGAAAAAAGCCGTTGTGTGGACGACCTCGTCGAGATCGAACATGGCGTCCCGGCGAAGAAACTGGAACAGGTGGTTGATCGTTGGGATGTGTATGTCGTCGAGGATCAGCAGATCTCCCGCGTCCAGATGAGGGTAGAGAAAGTAATACTCGAGGTCGGGAAACGGGTAGGCGTGAGGGCCGTCGAGCAGGACTACCTGGAATTTTTCGTCGAACTCCTGTCGAGGGAGAGTCCGCTGGGTCGGTCCTTCGACAAAACGGACTACGTTCTCCCTCAGTAGGGAGGACGACTTGACGTTTCGCACGCTGCCACTTCCACCGTCGAAGGCGAACACCGTGTGGTGCTCGCTGAAATGAGAAAAAAGAAGCGTACTGGCTCCGGAACCCGTTTCTGCCGAGTGCTGAATCGCTCGTCGGGAGGCGTGCCGGGCGATGGCAGTCAGGACCTCACTGGGAAAGGTGGTAGCGGAGTGCAAACTTGGCGAGATTTCGATGATCTCGGCCAAGATCTCGCTGAGATCGGGACGATCCATGGTTGCAAAAGGCCTGCTAGTTTACCATCCTTATCGCGGAGCGTCCGGATATCCACCGATTCCCGAGGCAGAAGCACAGGAGCGGGTGTGGCGGTCGCGGGAGGCAGAGGCGGGAATGAAACTTCTGTTGTTTGAGCCAGTGGCAGACGGTCAGCGGCCAGCTTGGCGGCTTTCCCGACGGTTTGGCAGCGGAGCAGAGCGGCTGTGGGCGGTTCTGTTTGATGGTTAAGTCTTCTGAATTATGAGACATAGTAGCGTTCCCAGGAGCCCGGAGAAATGCCGGTGGCAGAAAGTGGCAAAAATACGAGGGTCATCCCTCCGAGATTCCACTTTCTGGGCCCCGTACCAGAATACGGGACGCATTGGGGGTTAGAAGGGGTCCGGGGACGCAAGCTGTTGAAATGGCGAGGACAAAAAACTGAAAAAGTCTGTGACCGCGTTTTGCGGGAGTGCTGAAAAGCGTCCTCGAGGCCCGATTTTCCGTGCCAAAATCGTGTCCTAGCCCGCATTTCCAATTTGATTTCGGCATCCCGACCTTGCAGCGGCCTTCAGCGTCTTTATTTATAGGGGTTCAAGCCCTGTCAGGACGCACGGAGGCCAACACCCAATGGGTGAAAAAGAAAACAAGCCGTTTCAGCTCACCTTCAACGGATTTCTGAAAGTCGATTTCCAAGGATCGCGCGTCACCTCGGATGGTGGCCTGATTCTCATTCGGGAACTGGACGAGCGGCTCGGACTGGGCAAGCTGATCGACGAGCATCTGACGGATTCGCGGCAAGGCACAAACAAGAAGTTCCCACTGGCCGACCTGGTGCGGCAATCGGTCTACAGCCGCCTCGCCGGCTACGAGGATCTCAACGATGCTGCCCGTGTCTCGGCTGACCCGACTTTTCGTCTGATCGGCTCGAAGAAGAACTGGGATCGCGGCGGGGCGCTTACGTCGCGTCTACAAAGCTTTGAGGCAGAGCTGCTGGCCAGTGAAGAGAACCTGCTTGGGCTGATGGCGGTGAACCGCGAGTTGGTCGCTCAAGCCCAAGCGCAGGACGAGTCCGAGCGTGTCGTGCTCGATATGGACTCCACGGAAAGCCCGGTCCACGGTCAGCAGGAAGGCAGCGCTTACAACGGCCATTTCGAGTCCACCTGCTACCACCCGCTGTTGCTGTTCAACCAGCACGGTGATTGTCTGGCGGCGAAGCTGCGAGCGGGTAACGTGTCCAGCGCCGAGGACTGGGACGAACTGCTGCTGCCCGAGATCGAGCGCCAACAGGGAGAAGGCAAGCAAGTGACGTTCCGCGCCGACGCCGCCTTCGCCAAGCCGGAGATCTACGAGGCGTTGGAGGATCGCGGAGTGGACTACGTCATTCGCATCCCAGCAAACAAGAACCTGGAGTTGGAGATCGAAGAGATTCTGTTCCGTCCGCCGGGCAGGCCGAGCCTGAAGCCACTAGTGCGCTACAAGAGCTTCCGCTATCAGGCCGCGAGTTGGTCGAAGCCTCGGCGGGTTGTGGCCAAGGTTGAGCACCACCAAGGCGAGTTGTTTCCTCGCGTCGGGTTCATCGTCACGAGCATGAGCTTGCCCAGTCGGTCGCTGGTGCGCTTCTACAACAAGCGCGGCACGGCCGAGCAATGGATCAAGGAAGGCAAGCAGGCAACCCACTGGACACGGCTGTCCTGTCATCGTTTCCGGGCAAACGAGGTGCGTTTGCAGTTGAGCGTGTTGGCCTACAACCTGGGGAACCTGTGGCGGCGGCTGGGGCTGGCGCAGAGGATCAAGAACTGGTCGCTGACGAGCTTGCAGCATCGGTTGATGAAAACCGGAGGGCGGCTGGTCAAGCATGCCCGCTATTACTGGCTGCTGTTGGCCGAGGGGCATCTCAACCGCAAGCTGTTCGCTGAGATGCTGGGGCGGATCTGGGCGCTGCCTGTGCCAGGCGGGTAACGGGCGACGGCTGCGACGGAGAAGAGACGCTGGGTTGCTGAAGAGGGAACTACTCGGAGCCGTGTCGGCGAAAAGCCCTCCAGCGAGCTGGAACGCGGCGATCGAGCGGCATTCAGCGACCCAAACGGGAGCGAACGGAGCATCGATCGTGAGAGGAAGACGAAGACCTTGCACCCGAGCCGCGGATCGGAGTATCCTGACCATCGCGGGATGGCCAAAACGGAAATTCCAGCCTAGCGCAGTCCTAGCGAAAGGAAAACGCCGTCTAGCGAAGGTCTAGCGAAAGGCTGGAGGTGTGGGGCGAGTGGCCAGAAAGAGGTGGATCGGCTGTTGGGACGGGACGGAGGATTCTTGCGCCCGCAAGGCCCGCTCAGCCTTTAGAAGGGGCCGGGGCCGAAGGGAGCGACCGGGTGTGCGGGGGACGGGTGTCGGTAGGAGTACCGACACGGCAGGTCTGGGGACCTGCGCCACCAGGACGGTTGATGCCAAGGGGCGCCCCGGGTACGGCTTGAAGAGGTGCGGCTCCTTAGTAACGCGCGGAGCCGCCAAAACGGTTTGGGATCGATCCCGTTGTCCTGTGTAACGCGGTCGGTTGATCGGCTCACCGACGGAGGCCGTGGGGAGGACTCATATCCCGGCCGGGGGTGCGCCGGTCTGTCGCTCCCTGAAGGCCGGCGCTCTTACGGGCCCAGAGTAACATGGCGCGGGAGGGTCAGATGGTCAGGGTAAGGCGATCTTGTTGATGGTTTACGGATTAGAAATCTGAAACTCGTGTGACAGCGGTTTCGGGGGAGCGGTGGAAGGCGTTCGGGCGCTGGAGATCGGCCGTTGCAGGACCGATTTCGGTCCCACCCCAGGCGCCGAGGAACGCGATCTCCACTGTGGGGGAGGGCTCCTAGCAGCCCACGAAACGGTGGTCCGATGGTTTTAGCTGGCGGCGGGTGGCTGCTCATCAGGGTCGCGAGGTTCTCTCGGGGATGAAAACCTCCGTGGTTGGGTGAAGCCTCGACCGCACCCTTCGGGTGCGGCTCTGTTTTGCGTGTCAAAGAAGGCCGGAGGGCTGGGCCAAAAGGACGGCCCAGCCCTGCATTACCTGCGGCGAGACTTACGTTGCCGTGTAAGATATTGGATCGATAGCGGTTATGGAGAATTGGGTTTGTTTGGTCATTTCGTTGCTGGGTAGTTCCGCTGCTCCGGTGATCGTTGCCCTGTTGCCGACGATCGGGGCTTTCCACCAGGCAGAGGTTCTCGCGTGCGAGGAGCAATCGGTAGGGTTTCGCCGGGCCGGTCGAACTCCCGTACTGGAGATCTGCCGTAACCCATTGATTCCTTGTGGGTTGTTCGCGATTGGGTTTGTTTGGTAATTTCATTTGCCGTGTTGGTTCATGGCTCGGGACAGACCGTGGTCGCATTGGCCCCGAACGCTTGGGGTGTCCGATTACATTGTACCCCGCGCCTACAAGGAGACGATGCCATTGACGGCATTAAGCCCCTTTGAATGAATAGGTTCGGTGGCTGTGACCGATCGACAGAAGGAAAAGATAAGCGGGCCGTTGGCACGGCCCGCAGGGCCCACCCCGGGCCCCGCTCGGTCGCCGGTGGCGACCGAGCGCCGGGAAGGACCACGGCGTGCGAGGGTGGTGGGCCAGCCGTAGAACGGCTGGTCTAGCAAACGGCCCACAAAGGCCGCGTGAACGCGGCTGGACGCGGCTGGACGCGGCTGGGCGCCTCAGCTGGTAGCTACCGGTTCGGCGATTGTACGCAGCCCATCAGGATCGACCACGTGCGAATCCCGTTCGCCCGAAAGGGAGGATCTGATAAACAAAAACCGCGGATCTGGCCGGTGAACGTACGCGAGCTCAACAAGGAGAGATAAGCGCCCGCCGAGATTCGCGCTACGAGTTACGGCTCTTCCGAAACAGACTGGCCGTTTCGCGAAAAGGTACCGAACGGCCGCAGGTCTGGGCAAAACGACCGCCCAGCCCCGTGCTACGGGACTGCTAAAGTGCCCCGCGCGGAACCCAGAGCCCGCTGGGATCAGGAGGGCGATGCAACACACCCAATGTGGCACAGAATCGCGCCAAAATCGGGCGGGAGTCTTGCGGCTCAGCCACCTCTTTGCCGCAGTTGTAAGACGGATACACGTTTTGGATGGGCCAGACCGGAACATGTACACCAGTCGCCAGAAGGAACCTCGCACGACTGTCGGGCCAAAAACACACTAATAGCAGTAGCCGCTTGAGCTGTAGGCCAAGCTTATATCCTTCCCTGTCTTCTATTGGTATCCCACGGTCGGGTTCGAGATGTAGGTGCGGCCAGTCTTGCGTCTGGAACACGCTGGCTGTACCTGTTTGGGTGTGGTCACCTGCAAACACACCGACCCCACCGGGGGGTGCCGAATGTTGCTCGAGATCACGAAGGTGGTCTGGCTGAACGGGCTGCTTGTACAGCCCGGCCTGGGCAATAGCGTAACCCGTTTTGCACGCCCAGAAGGCTATCAGTGCCCTCTCTTCTTTGCTAAGCCCGAAGGCCGTCCGACCCCCCCGAATCAACGACGTCATAAGCGGCTTCGCGCTGTCCTCAAGGCGGCTCATCCAACCGGTGTTGCAACAGGTACAGACGCCGCCCAAAACAAAAGCTCTGGCCGCGTGCTGCCTCTTGGCCACGACTTGCTCATCACTTTTTCTGACGACACCCTGAAAAAAGGTCTCCATTTCGAGATCAAGCTCCCGAAGAAGCCACTGAGGAATCACGTGCTCTCGTGATCGCTTTCCGGCCAGCTCACGGCCGCACCAAATACACGTCTTCTTTCCCACTTACTCCAGTCTATCCGAGGCCTTTAGGGCTTTGGGTAGCCACCGAACTCCGCCAAACTCTGACTCAGCTGCCACAAGCGCACGGAGAAATCACCCATCTTGCGGCTCCATCGCAGCCCGTACACGCGGATTAGGCGGGCGCCCATCTCTCAGCCTTTTTCACCGGCGTCGTCGCCCGCCAGATCCGCGGGCGTTAGATACTCGACAACGCCGCCGCGCTGAGATCCATTCAGGGGGCTTGCTTGAAACAGGCCAGTCGTTTGACGGCTGGGGACTGCGGGCCTTCCGTTGTATGGAACGGAAAGCCCCAGGTCTGAGGGCCCCTAGAGTGGCCCAATCCGTCTTGAGGCGGAGAAACGGCCGCAGGTCTGGGCAAAACGGCCGCCCAGCCCTGCGCTACGGGATTTCTTCTCGAAGTACTCCGTGAAGCGATACTTTGACACCGGGGAAGGATAACCGAGTCACAGTATCCCGCGCCCCCAGTTCGGTAGTGCGCTAAAAGTGCGTTAGCGGCTATTCAAGCGGCTTGAGAAGGCGGTTTTGAGCAAAAAAGTTGAGCATGTTGAGGGCTTCGCAGAGCTGTCTCTGTGCATTCAGAATTGTTAGGTCATTGGCTTGAATGGGCTCTAGGGCTTGCGTCACCTGCTTGATCTGAAAGTGCACTTGGTCGATTAGTTGTCGATCGTCGAGTTTTTCCCATGTCTCGCGTTCCATGCCGACATTGTATCCAAGAATAAGGGTCAGAGCGTGCTTTCAGATCGCTGACAGCTATTGACAAGGCCGCCACCACGATCAACGCAGAATTAGCGCACTACCTCGGTTCTGCCAACACACGCTGCGGGCCTGCGGCAAATTCACGCGGATTTGGAGAAACCGCGGGGGAACCGCGAGCAAAGGATATGGCATTTACCGGCTTGACGGCTGTACAATAAGTAGCGGCCACGGAAGGTGTGCAACCACCGACCGTGGCCTAATCGCCACACGGATCGCACCCGTGCAGACGACCTATCCTCAGTGTACGCGGTGCGGTCCGTGTGGTTCCACCCAGCGAAGGGAGCCACACCCGTGGACGTGAACAGAATCCTCACCGAACTACGCACCGAACACGAACTCATCGTTGACGCGATTGTGAACCTCGAAAGGCTGGCCCGTGGACGCGGAAAGCGCCGTGGGCGGCCACCGAAGTGGCTACAGCAAGCCCGCGACGAGCGGACGCGTCCGGCCAGGTCTCGCAGGCGTCAGCCAGAACGATCAACCGCTTCGGGTGCGGGGTCATAGAAATGCATTCCGGCGCACGGCTGCCCACCGTCGCACGACAGCTCTGTTTATCCGATGCTTCCTGGCATGGATTGGCGTAGCTGAAGCTATTTGTCCAAAGGCCGCTGAAGCGGCCTGGTGTTCGGTGGGGCCAATTCTGCCAGCCGTAGAACGGCTGGCCTAGCAACAGCCCACATAAGCCGCGTGAACGCGGCTCAATCGTCGTTAGCCGCCTCGCCGCGGCCAGGACAAACAAGAGTCGACGGCCGCGGATCTGGCGGGCGGCGAGTGCCTCGGGACCCTTGTGCGAGCTGTTGCAACCAGCTACTAGCCCGCATTTCTCACCACGACCGCGGTGAACGAGGCGAAAAGCCCGGCGGCCTTGGCGCGCGGCAGCACTTCGTGCACATTGCTCAACGTACAGTCTGTCGGCGAGCGGGCGCGATGAATCGCGCCCCTACATCTCAGATGGCGGGCATTTGCTTCCACTCCTGCCGACCGCTGGTGAGAAATGCGGACTAGACCTAAGACTGTCCATTCACTGCTTGATTTTCGGTGCCAAATCCCCAAGACTGTAAAACCGACCTAGATGTTCGCCAACACAGTGACTGACACTGACCGGAGACTCGCCATGCTGGAAAGAAAACTGGTGACATGCAGGCCGGATTTAGGTTGGCTCTTACGGGGCGCGAACAAGAAACGACCGCGGATCTGGCGGGCGGCGAACCAATCGTGGGACGGGAAGTGAGATCCCGCCCGCCTAGATCCACGCTACGGGACTGGTACCGATACCTGCGAAACGTAATCGGCGTTCGCGCGCTGGCAGCCCAGAATATCCAGGGAGGAATCATGGTCCGCTCGGTCCGTTCTCATTGCGCGCTACCAAGTCGAGCTCGACGATTGAAGCGTCCTGCACGAAGGACCCCGCTTGTGGCGGGCGTGCTGGCACTGACAACCGCCCTGTCTCCGTCCGCGCTAGCGAACTTTCCGCCGGCGGGGGTTGATGAGTTCAAATCCGCCGCGATACTGGAAATCGACCTCACGGTGGTAGGTGGGCCAATTCTGAGCACCATCGTGGTCGGCCCGACGAGAATCACTCGCAGCGACTCGTTTGATCCTGGGGACGGCAAGCAGATGATTGCGACTGAAATCGTTTCCATGGTGCTACGAGGCGGCACTCCCGAGTTTCCGATCACTGTGCTGGAGCGTGGAGACCGCCAGTCGCGTGGAATGATCCAACAAAAGACGCCCGATAATTGGTTTCCGGCCAATTCTTTTTTCGATGTTTTTATCGAAGCGCAAACACCGCTTGGCGTTGTTATGACGAGAGACCCCATTCGCCTGTTCGCGATGATCGACGAGATTCCCCCGTTTCAGGCGCAGTACCAACCCGACGCGGCGTTTATCGGGGTCGACCTGGTTGACACGAACGGATTCAAGGTTGGTGTTCTGCGGCACGCGGCGCACTTCGTCGGCCAACATCCTTCCTTCTCGGTTGCGAAAGGGGGCCCGTCGAACTTGAGCTCGGCAGGTCTTTTCGATGTTCCGACGACCGCCGCTCCCAGGATTCCCGCTCTGGATCTCGGTATTAGCCGGGCAGACGAACTGGACGCCTTCTCTTATGGCATGGACTTTATCAACCTGGCGTCAGGGATGATGGAGCTGCGGTTCTCGGTAGACCCCGATGCCCGGGGGGGCCCAGGGTCGGACGTTAACCTTGAGGCAACCAAGACACCGAATGAAGCTCACGGGGATGAATATTGGACCTCTTTGGGGAACCTGTTTTCCAACGCCCAGGAGCTGGACGAGGATGGAAGCACCGCGCCGGCGGTCCCGCTTCAGATTTCCGACGATGTGGATGGGCTGGCGGAGCCACCGACTGTGTTTGTTGATCCCAATGGAGATGGCGTACCTGAAAACCCGGTCTACTTTTCACTCAGGACGGGGTCAGCTTCACTGGGGGCGATGAGCGGGGCAGATATCCTCGTGACGTCGGGAGGAAGCCCCCCAACCGTCTTCATCCCCTTCAGCGATTTGGGCCTGATAGAGGACGACGATATCGACGCCCTCTGCTTGAGGTTGGAAGATCCGAACCAAAGTGGTGATCCGGCAACAAGCGTCATATTCTCGCTCGCACCGGGATCACCAACTCTAGCGCTAGAGGGCGGTTTTAGTGCCGCGGATCTCTTTTTTGTAGGCGCGGCGGGACCGGGAAACCCGTCTCCGCCCGAGCTGTGGGCCGCTGCCGAGTTGGTGGGCCTGGCCGGCCCGACTCCGGGACCGGACGATAATCTCAATGCTCTCAAGTGTACGGTGGTCGAAGAGGACTACTTCCACCACTCCAACCTTCAGTTCAAACTCAATGACATGCCGATCGACACCTGGGGCCACACACACACCCGCGTGGCAGTCGGAGTCAACGGAGAGGCTTTTGAGTCCGGCGATCTGGATATCGCCTTTCAGGAGCTCGCAATGGCGTGGTTGTCGGGGGTCAGCCCTCAAGATACGCCAATCAACGTCCGCATCCGCTCCCACCAGAAGGATCCCCAAATGCTCTCGACTGGGAGAATCGACGAAACGAATGGTGCTACGCCGGGACGCCTCGAGGTGAAACCATGGGGAGAGGGAGAAGCCGAAGACTTCCTGAACGCTTACTTAGAAGTTGACTATGGCGGCCAAACGCTGCACAACCGCCAATCGATCTGCCTCTACGGGATCATAACCGAGAAGCCCCCCGGGCCGTTTGAGCCTCTGGAGCAGTATGAGTGCGCCGCGGGGCCGCCCGGCAGACAAATTTCAAAGACTCGGGGCCAATGGCTGGACAAGCTTAACGCGGGTATAGAGAGAATTAGCCGGCAGAAGGCGGCCGTGGGAGGGAGCAAGAGACAGAGTGCTCCGCCGATCGAGCTTTTCTTCGAAGACGGGAGCCCGAGTGGCATTTTCATCTCCGATGTGGTCTTCGTACCCAACGCGCCGTTACCCGCGCCAAACGTCAACCCGAATGGTGTCGTCAACGCTGCCAGCTTCCAACTAGGTTCACCGCCGGAAGCTATCATGTCGCTATTTGGCACGAACCTGTCCGAGGGAATCGAGTCCAACAGCGGGCTTCCGCTGCCCACCGAGCTGGCAGGGACGAGCGTTACGGTTACCGACAGCGAGGGGAACCAAGTTGTCGCCGCACTTTCCCAGGAGCCACCGAACTTGAGCGCACTCTCTTCGCTGTTTTTCGTTGCTCCCAACCAGCTCAACTTCTTCATGCCTGCCGGCTTGGCATTTGGGCCGGCGAACGTAACCGTGGTGACCGAAGACGGCAATTCGTCTTCAACGACGGTTGCGGTTGTGCCCTGTAACCCGGGTCTGTTCGCTGCCAACGACCAAGGTTCCGGGGTAGCCAAGGGGAATTTCGTGCGCGACAATCCGGATGGATCCCAGGACCGGGGGCTGCTCTTCAACGCCGCTAATCTGCAGCCCGTACCTGTTGATCTCGGTGCGGAGGGCACTGTTGTGTTTCTCGAGCTGTTCGGCACGGGCATCCGCGGCTGTTCTTCCGCGGCGACGGCGACTCTTGCCGGCGACGCCATTCCGGCCTTCGGTCCGGTTGCACACCCGGGTTTCATTGGTCTCGATCAGGTCAACGTTGGCCCGGTTTCGCGCGAAAACGTTGGAGCCGGTGAGGTAGAGATTGTTGTTACGGTTGACGGGATAGAGGCCAATACTGTCACGGTCGCTATTCAGTGAATGACTCTGGGCGGTCACACTGCTGTCCGGTTAAAAGTCGAATAGAATCAATTGGTTGGGGTCATAGGGGGATTCGTTTGGGGAGTCGGATGGCTGGAGTGCCTGTAAAAGGGGCATTTTTTCGAATTGCGTAACGCTGAGAATCTGTAGAATCTGGTAAAGACTCGCTTCCAGCCCGAGGCGTTTCCGGACGATGGCGATGAGCACGTAAATCGAGACAGCGATCCAGATCTGCGTCTTGACGGCGTTCTCGCTGGTGCCGTAAAACGAGTTGATTCGCAGATGTTGCTTGATCCACTTGAAGAACAACTCAATCTGCCAACGCGACTTGTAGATGTGGGCGATGGTCAGCGCCGGGAGCGCGAAGTTGTTGGTCAGAAACTTCAGCCGCTTGTTCGTCCGGGCGTCGAAGTAACTGACCCTCCGCAACGGGTCGGGATAGGCTTGGGCCGATTCGATGGCAGCCAGTATGACGGTCTGATCCGAGCGCAAGCCCGTGGATTTGTCGACGGGATGCGAGTAGCGCCGTTGGAGCAAGATGTTCTTCTTGGTTCGCACGACGAAGAACGACGAGCAGAGAGTGAACACGAAGAGGCGTTCGAAATCGACGTAGGCCCGATCCATGACGTAGAACGCGCCGGCCTCCGGGCCGATCTCGTCGAGGATGTTGATGTCGTGCACTTTGCCTCCAGTAATGCGGATGAACGTGGGAATATTGCCGTGCAGATCCAGCAGCGTGTGCATCTTCACGGCGGCTTTTTGCTTGCGGAATCTCGCCCACGGAAACAGCGACAGGCAGAGGTCGATTGTTGTCGAGTCGAGAGCGTACAGAGTCTGGTCCAAGTCCACACCGATCGGGTCGTGGGCATATAACGGCCGTGCCATGCCAATCAAGACCTGCGCGAAGTCCGCGTAGATCCGCCAGTCGCGCGACTCGTTCGCGTCGGCCAGTGTCGAGCGCGCTACCCTGCCGCGGAATCCCATGTGGTAGAGTTTGCCGTGCATCGAACGCAGGCACGTCTCGATGTCGCGGAGGCTTGCCCGATAGGTCAGCTGGGCGAATGCCATCGCAAGAAACTGATCCCAGCAGGAGAAACTTTTCAGATAGGAATCGCCGCGGTAGCGCGATACACATTTCTGAAACTCTTTGCTCGGTAGGTGCTCGATCAGTTGGGAGAAAACCGTACGGCCAAGGTTCATCCCTCATTGTGCCGCGTCCGGATGCTCCGTTCAGGCGACCATTTGCGGCCTCGGGATTTCAAATCGTTCCCGGGCAAAACAGGCCATAAGACATTGAACGGTCGAGACTTACCGTCCGATGGCGCGACTTTCCCCGGACAGCACTGGGGCGGTCACGAGGGCTTGACCGCACCCTTGCGGGCGCGGCTCTGTTAGTCCTCGTTCCGCGCCATACCGCGGGCTTGGGCGGAAGGTAGCCGAAGATCGAATTACTCGACCGCCAGGGTAACTTGGTTGCTGGTGTACTTTCCGCTTCGGACGAGCAGAGGAACGGCTGGACCGGGGGTCAGGGTTTCCGGTATTCGCACGTTGATTTGATTCAAACCCACAAAGTCAGGAGCCGCACCGGCGAATAACACCTCCGCGGAGATGCCGTCCACGAAGACTTGCGGTGTGAAGCGCGGCGGTAGCGGTGCAGGTTCGGAGCCACGTTCGGGAAGGGCTTTGCGGCAATGAGGGCCCGGTTTGATAGAGTCGCACGGAGGCCTCCATGGCACTCTCACGAAGCCCCTGGATTGTCTTGCGGCCCGCGCGATCGGCTGATGCGCTTAGTAGCCATGGAATCAGAGCAGAAGTGCTATTGCCGGTGAAGCTGAATCTGCCAAGGCTCTTTCGACATCATGTTGCAAGGTTTCCTTTGTTTGCCCGACAGCCGAGCGGTTCCTGTCAACTTCATTCCTTCCGGCGACTGCTTGACAGCCAGTTTGTAGTTCCAGTTGCAAGCCTGATCATCAACTAGGCTGGTCATTGTAAACCAGCCCCGGAGTTCGAGGTTGGTGTCCCTCCAGAGCGATCCGGTTGTCTGAAGTTCAGGCGCGTTGACCTGGTGGATCACAACGTTGCCCTCGGGAAGCTTCTCCTTGCCCGCGGGCTTGCCAATCGGCCCGTCCTTCTCGCTAAACTTCCAAACGAAACCGTCAGGGCTGACCCATTCGCCGGAGATGTTCAACAACCGTCTCATTAAAATGTCCGCTTGTGAGATTAGAGCTTCGGCCGCCCCGGCGTCCCGCGTGTAGCGATCCGTGCCCGCGCTGTTCCAACGATCCTTGATCCGCCAGAGATAGCCTACCGCCTCGGTACGGAAGCGTACCTCACGCGTCTGTTCCCAAAGGACCGCTGCCATCTGAGCCAAGCGGAAGGCGGGAGTGAAGGATTCAGGATCGAGGCGAAGCGCATTTCTGAACTTCTCGCGGGCTCGGGAATGGGCAGTGCGTTTCGTCCAGACTTCGGCAAGGTAGAATTGCACTTCGGGGTCGAATCTATCGTCTTCTTCCGCCAGTTTCAAGGTTTGGAGCGCCTCGTCCAGCATACCGTCCGCCAAAAACTGTTTTGCTTTCTCGAGTGGTGTTTGCTGGTCGGGAGGATCGGCTTGTCTGACGGCTTCTGCGGAGCCGCTTTCAACGACTTGTTCGGGCGAGCCCTGAGGATATCCGGCGGGGGTAAGAATGAGAGAGAACACCGTGCCGCAAACCGCGGCGTAGGACAGTGCGCGGCTCAGAGCCAGTCGAACAAGCCATGTCGGCGTTCGCATGTTACACACGCTACTCAGATGTGCCGGCGCGGGATCAGAGGCACCAACTAGCGTCGTGGCCGCATCTCTAGGCTGGGAAGACGGCCCGGTCTACAACAAGAATTAGGTTACAGGAAGAAGCGACAAAATGCTGGGGACATCAGGCGTGGGCAGGCGCGAGGCCATCGATCAGGAGAAGAGTGGGAACCCTACGCTGACCTTTCCTTGATGGAAGCCTGTTTCCTGGGGCAAATCCTCACCTTGAGAGAGGAGTGTTTCG
Organism: Bryobacterales bacterium; assembly: GCA_965248205.1. Lineage (GTDB taxonomy): Bacteria > Acidobacteriota > Terriglobia > Bryobacterales > UBA6623. The sequence continues at coordinate 792,220 of CBDFIS010000006.1, read as the reverse complement.
AGATAAAGCTCAATGGCTTCTGTCACGTTCTGTTCCGCTTCTTTGAGTGTATCTCCTTGGGAGTGACAACCAGGCAGCGCGGGTACAACTGCCACGTAGCCACCCTCGGGCGCTGGTTCGTAGAAAACGCTGTAGGAAACGGTCTGGGTACTACGCAAGAGCTTCGTCCAAGCGGCTCAGGAACAAGCCGACGTCGCTGACGACGCCGATTGCTTGGCCGGTGCCGCGGTCGGATACCTTGGTGACAACGGCGGGGTTGATGTCCACGCAGATGAGTTTGACCCACGAGGGGAGCATGTTGCCGGTAGCGATGGAGTGCAGCATGGAACCTAGGCAGAGCACGAGGCCTGCGCCTTCAAGCTGGTCGGCGTAGGCGTCCTGGGCCGCGTTCATGTCGGTGATGGTTTCCGGTAACGGACCATCGTCGCGTAGGCTCCCCGCCAACACGAAAGGGACGTCGTTCTTGACGCACTCGTAGATGACGCCGGAGCGAATCTTGCCCGCCTCCACTGCTCCCCGGACATCGCCGCAGTGATAAATCGTGTTGATGGCGCGCATGTGGTTGCGGTGACCGTGTTCGGCCTGGCGTCCGTCGCTGAGGCGTACTCCGAGCGAAGTGCCGAGCAGCGCGGCTTCGGCATCGTGAACACCTAGGGCGTTGCCGGCCAGCAGGCAGTCGACCAATCCACGCCGGATTAGCGAAGCCAGCGGCGAGCCTCCTCCTGTATGAATGACCACCGGACCTGCCACGACGACGATGCGCTTCTGTTCGGACCGGGTGTGCTCGATGAGAGCCGCGGTTTGGCGAACGGCTGTTTCCACCCGGCGCTCGGATGAGATTTCGTGCGACATGAAGGCGAAGTGGAGACGGTCGCGTTCCTTCGACTCCGGAATGACGCGGATGCCGCGCTGACCGCAGACAACTTGATCGCCGGCACGAAGATCTCGCAGTCGGCGACACTCGGCAGCGCCGTTCTCGACGACGATGCCGGCATCCATTCTTTGGCGAGCGACGTCGACCCAGCGCTCCTCAAGCCGAACTTGCGTGCGGTGGTTGGTGGTGGAGTAGAAATCTTCCGGGGCGCAGGAGTCCTTCTCGACGGGGCGCAGAAGGGCGTCCTCCAACCCGATTGTTCCACAGCCCAGACTGACTAGGTCGCGCAGAAGCTTGGCCATGGTCGCTTCGGAGGAAGCCTCCACCCGCATGCGTAGATAAGATTGATCGGTGTTAGTGCGGCCGATGTGGAACTCTTCCACTTCGAACTGACCGTCCTGGGCGACAATTGTGTCGAAGACCTGCTCGAGGACGTGCGAGTCGACTAAGTGCCCACGTGTTTCGATGGTTTCTTGATATTTGGCCATCGGTTTAAAGTTTAGCAGCCTGTGGCGAAAGTCCTTTGTCGCAAAAGATGGTACTGGAAGCTGTGTGGGAACGGGGACAGGCACCCCAGGCCGTTCTACGTTCGAGAGCCGCCAAGCAAAAACTGGTCCAGCTTCGTGGTGCCGTCGAGGTTCGCTTGGTTGCCTGTCCCCACGATTTACGGTCTGGTCTGTTCGCCCGCAAGATGGGGTTACAGAGGGCGATCCCTAATACTAGTCAGATTGGACAAGCGAGCCGCGAAGCACTGTAGGATGGTAACCCGGGCTGGAGCTGTCGGGCAGAACCTTGGGCGGGAACCAACACACGGGCAAGCCCCGGTAGGAGCGAAGGAAACTGTAGAACCCCCGCGTTGATGAGATTTTCCTGCGCCCCTCCGGGGCTTGTTCACTTGTGCATACCGAACCCACGGTTTCGCCTGGCGGCTCCACCGTGGGCTATTATCCTACGCCCCCTGCGGGGGCTGAAGCACACTAAGTGACGAGGATTGGGGCTAGTGGGATGTTCTGGAGACGAGTTGACTATAGAGTGGGGAATGTCGGGATCGAAAGCCCAACACAGCACGCTGAAAGCGTCCGCCACGTCGAGACTCGATGTCGACAAGAATGGCGACACGGCACGCAAAAATGCGTGCGTCACGCGCCAGGATGACCAGGAAGTCTCGTCCGGGACAGCTTGGTAGACCGGGGGGCGCCAGAGTCACAGCGGCTTGTGGACAGAGGTTCAGGCTAGCCGCTCCGCCCCGCTTTTTCGAAATACTATCGTGAGGTCGCGGCGCCAATCAGCAGCCAGGCCGATTCTCTCCACGGGAATGGAAGGTGAGAAATAGCGAAGGATGACTTCGGTGGTTGGATGGAATTGGAAAGCCGGAGAGACCAGCAGTAAGCGGGGTGACGCGTTGAGGAGACCGATCCGAGGGAAGTACCCTTTTGATGTGATTTCGTCGCGGTCCAGATGCCACTTTACACGCATCCAATAGTCGAGACCCTGAAGTGGAAGGTGAATATCCTCGCCGACTTTCAATTCGATCACGGCGAGCCGGCCGCGCTGGTCGCAAGCCAGCAGGTCAATGATTCCCCGCTCGATACCAGCGACCGCTGGAAGCTGGCTGTACAGCGGCTCGCGATGCAAAGTGCTGTCGAGTGTGCTGAGCCGCCGCCGGGAGACCGACTCCAGCCACCTTTCCGGGTACTTCCGGTACAAGGGATTCTCGGGGTCTATGGCATCGGGTGAGCGGAATCGCGCCAGGTGTTTCGCAAGTGCCACGACCTCGGGGAACCTATGGGGAACTACCGGGTGCTGCTGTTCGAGTCCGTAGGTCATAACGCCCTTCCCAGCCAGGGCAAACGTGACGCCGCGGACCTTCAGCGAAACCAGGCCGTCCGGGCGAAGAATAGCGTCCACTTGGGGATTACCTTGGAGCTCGGTAATCCAGCCGTCTACCGGTGGGGCGGGCGTTGAAATGGGTGAACAGGGAGGCAACTCGGTCGAGAGGTTGCCATAGTCGCGCTCGTCTATCCGCGTCAGGGTGCCAGTACGGTCAAACTCGTAAAGCTCGAACCGGAAGGAAGTTTGGTTGAGGAAGGCCAATCGATTAGCAGTGGTCGTCGAGTGGTGGGTAGGCAGAAAAATCTTAAGACCGCAAAGTACCTGCCGCTGCGTTCGCTGCCGCAGAAGGTCTAGCCAGATCAGAGCGAAGCTGAGAATCTGGTCGCAACCGGTGGGACTGAGGCTGCGGGGTGCGCCGATCACAGCCCAAGCTTCCTGGCCGCTGCTCAACAGCCCGCGGACGAAAAGGGGAGAGAGCGAATGCTCCAAATCGGGCGCGCCGCTTAGCTGCGAGAGAGACCAGGAATGAAACTCCCGTGCCAACAGACGCCGAAAATACTCGACAAACTGCTCCTGCTCGAGCCGCCGGCTTAGCCGGTCGCCCAGGCGGGAGCGGTCCACAAGGGCCAGAAGTGCTTCGCCCTTGCCGAAACGGCGGGCACGCAAGTCCATCCGCTCTCGAGTTTCACGTTCGATACTCGAGATTCGACGAACAATGTTTCCTTCCGTTCCCCAGGCATGAAGCACGCACGTTGGCCCGTGTATCGCGAGTGTGTAGGAACCTTCATCCAGCGGGAGGGGTTTCCCGCCCGGTTCTGAGACCGCCGGGCGCTTGCAAGCAGTCAAGAACCCCCGTATTCGATCCACCAATTCTTGGGGAGAAGAGGTAGTTTGCTTGTTCATTGCGAGTTTCGTGATTGGATGATGGCGTTCCGGCCGGTAGATCCCGGGCGGCGCATACAGCTCGACCGGACCGAGATCCAGTCGAACAAAAGAGGTCGGGGTGTGCCGAACCGCGGGCGGGGAAGGGAAGGTAGACTCGGGGGGCGGCCGAGCGCCTCTATTCTATCAGGGGGACACTAGCAGAAGAATGACGGCGTAGCAACCGCGTGTGCAGCTGGGTAAGTGAAAAAACCTTGGGACAGTCAACCGCGGCTCGAGGTGCCATTGATTCTAAGTGACTTCTAGGAAGCCGCTTGTGACAGTCCCCGGTTTTTCACATACCCAGCCGTCAGCGGCTTGAATCCCAGCGGCGTAACGGGTCTGAATCCTAGCAGAAGCAAAGGCGGACCCTGGAAAAGCACGACGTCGCGCTACACAGGCTCGAATCCCAGGGCGAATTTGTCAGTCGGCAGGGTAAGGTTACCGCAAAAAAAGTCCCGGCGACCCCCTCGCCGGGACCTCAATCCCTTTCTCCGCGACGTTGGAGGCAACCCACCAAAGCGAGACGAGCCTCGAATCCACGACCCAGAGCGGATTGTTCTTGATGTTAGGTAGCAATAGGAAGGCCAAATCAGCCTGCTTGCTATAAGGTATTGAAACAAAAGTAGATCAAGACCATCAGAGGTAACACCACTCTCCGGTGGTTTATGGCTTTTGGAAGAAACGGTCATAGAGATCTACCAGGATCTGGATAAGCCGGGCGGCAGGAGGAGAAAGCGATACTTGATAGAATGCCGAGCATGGTAGCGGGACCAGCGAGGGGGAACGTAAGTTGGAGTAGGCGCAGCCCCGCCCCGGCGCTGGTCCGGTGGCTGCTTGCAGGCGTCTTCCTGATCGGCGTAATTCTAGCGCTGCCCGGTGCGGTGCTACCGGTTTGGTCGTCGCCCTTGCCGGTTGATGGTACGGCTGGATCGCTGATCTTTACGGGTTTGACGCTAGGACTACTTGCGGGAACTCTCTATACGTCCCGCCTGCGGAGGGGGCGGGATGTGAGGCTCGGCCGGTTACTATGTGTGTCGCTGGTAATCATGGCCATCGCCCTTTTGGCTCTGTCGACCACACAGGTTGTGCCGCAGCTCTTCGCAGGGTGGTTCGGACTCGGCATGGCTGGCGGAGGCCTCGTGGCCGTCGTGTCGGTGCTACTTCCCCATGTGCTGACACCAAGTCATGCAATCACGGTTCTCCATTTGGTCGGCCTAACACTTGGTGCGGCCGGAGTGATTGTGTCCCTTCTCTTGTGGGTTGCCATGCAAGGGTTGGGTACGACTCTGATGCTGGTGATAGTGTCAAGTCTTGTCGTGCTCTCCGCCAGTTGGGCACGGCGTTCAAGAGTGCTCGAAGGGGCGGCGCCGCTAGCGTTGAGCGTATCTCCGTCAGGTTGGAAGGATGCAGTGAGCCCTGTCGTCCTGCTGCTTGCGCTGTCGATTATGGTGCAGTCGGCTAGTCAGTGGGCCGTGGCAGGCTGGTTGCCGGTTTATCTGTCCCGCAGGTTCGGTCTCAGTACTAGTGTAGATTTGTTGGTTCTGGCTTGTTTTTGGTTATCGCTGAGCACGGCGCGGTTGTTGGCAGGCCGGCAGGTCGAGCTTGACTCACCGCTCCGTTGGCTAGGTTGGCCGACTGTGGCTTCTCTGGCCGGTTGTTCACTTCTCCTGCAGTTCGAGGATTTTTCGGGCGCCGTAGCGGGGTCAGTGCTTCTGGGCGCGGGTCTCGGATCCCTGCATCCAGTAACCTTGACATTGATCGGCAGGCGCTACCAGTGGAACCGGTCCGGGTTTGTCTTCGGTGTTCTCTCGGTGTGGGTGATCACAGGGCTGCCATTCTCGGTTCTGATCGGATATCTCGCCCAACGAGCGGGAATCGAGGTGGTCGTATGGGCCGTCGCGGGAAACGCTCTATTGGCATTCTTGCTTTTGGCGACCGTTCTGGTGGAAACAAGGCTAGCGAAGGAGGCCGAGACGGTACGCTAGTACCTCGATGGGATCTTTCCCCATCCCAGGCTGACCCAAATCCTCTTTGGGTAAGCAAGCGTCGCCGCGCCGTTCTGCCCGTCCTGCGGCAGTAGTGTTGGGGGAGGTACTGATCCGGTCTTAACCTGGACTCTGGTCACATGAACGCGCTCTCTTCTCTCGGCCTAATTCTTCTCTTGGCGCTGCTAGCCGGACACCTGGTGAAGTTTATCCGGATCCCGGAGGTGACGGGTTATATTCTTGCGGGCATCGCCCTGGGGCCGTCTGTGTTGGGGTGGGTCAGCTCTGAAAACCTGGCGGCGCTCGCAGTGCTCAGCGAGGTAGCCCTGGGGCTGATCCTCTTCTCGATTGGGTCGGTGTTCGAGTTTTCGCGCTTCCGGCGGTTTGGTACTCAGATTCTCAAACTAACCCTCATCGAGTCCCTACTGGCGGCGTCTTTGGTGACGGCCGGCATGGTCGCCGCCGGCCAACCTTGGCAAGTCGCGCTATTGTTGGGCGCGATTGCGATCGCCACCGCCCCGGCTTCTACCCTAATGGTTCTTCGGGAGTGCCACAGCAGCGGGCCGCTGAGCGACACACTGCTGGGGATCATAGCGGTCAACAACATCTTTTGTTTGATGGCCTACACCCTCGTTGCGGCGCTGATTGACTTGGCTTCGAGTCTCGGTGGCTCGGGGGCTTTTCTAGAGACGGTCTACGTCTCTCTGTTCCCCCTGGTGTGGCAGGTTGTCGGATCGGTGGCACTGGGCTATTTGGTCGGGCTTCTACTGGCAGCATGGTCTTCGCGGGTAACCGAGCATGGCGAGGTGCAGATCCTGCTTGCAGGGTGCGTTCTGCTGTGCGTGGGTGTAGCGCTTATCCTCGAGCTGTCGACTCTTGTGGCTAGCTTGGCAGTCGGTGCCACGATGGTCAACCTCTCAACGCGAAGCCACAGGATGTTCGACACGCTTACGAGAACCGACCCTCCTTTCTATGCCATTTTTTTTGTCATCGCCGGCGCCGGCCTCGATGTGGCGTTGGTGAGTTCGATCGGCGTCTTGGGGGCGCTGTACGTATTTGCTCGGGGATTCGGGAAGTTTTTCGGAGCCCGTTGGGGAGCGCGACAGCTCGGTCTTGAGTCCACGGTGCAGCGTTTTCTGGGGTTCGGTTTGATGGCACAGGCGGGGCTCGCCGTGGGTCTTGTCCTCGCGATCGATCGTCGCTTCGTTGAATACAGTGCAATCGTCAGCACTGTTGTGCTTGCCGCGGTTGTGATTCACGAAATGATCGGGCCGATCAGCACACGGTTCGCGATCGTTCAAAGCGGCGAAGCCAGGGGGCGTAGTGAAACCGAGCCGGTCTGGCATGTCGAGTGATCGAGCTGCGGTAGATCGGGTGTAGATTTAAGGTGCGGCGCTGAGGATCGAGGCACGTACCGGCGTTGGTCAGAGGCGTTGTCGGTCGGCAACTAAGGAGTTGGTTTCATAAGTTTGGTGGTGTATATTTGGAAACCAAGTTGACGGTCGGACAGTTCGGGCACGGCATGCCGTGCCCCTACGTTCGCAGCGGCCAGGAGAATTTGTGTTAGTTGAGGAGGAGACGTGAACTCACCAGGATTGAGCTGGCTTTTCTACGCGCTCACGACAGTTGTGGCGTGGGGTGTCTACGGAGTTCTGCTTCACGGCGGTCAGCTGGGCATGCAGGACCCAGTGCATGGTCGCTACAAGGCATTCCTGTTTGTCGGGATTGCGTACTTTCTCACGGCGGTCTTGGCACCCTTGGCGGCGCTGTGGTTTGGGGGTGCATCCTGGGATTTCCCAGCGAGGGGCTCTCTGTGGTCGCTACTCGCGGGCGTTGTCGGCGCAGTGGGAGCCTTCTGCGTGTTGCTGGCGTTTGGGGCTCGCGGAACGCCCGCTGTTGTCATGTCGATCGTTTTTGCCGGCGCACCGATTGTTAATGCTTTCGTTGCGATGTTTCTTCATCCGCCGGCAGGTGGTCTGGCGAGTCTCCGCTGGCAATTCGTGGCGGGTATTTTGATGGCGGCGCTCGGCGGTTGTCTAGTGACCCTGTACAAACCTGGGCCGGCTAAGCCTCGAGCGGCGGTTAGCCAACCGCTCTCGGGGAATGCTTCGCATGTGGGGAGTGAGGGGGGCCACGATTAGCCCTCAACTAGCCCGCATTTCTCACGACAGAACTTTAGGAGCAGGCCACTATGCCCGCCCAGAGAGGTTTTTGCCCGGTTTGGTCGCGTGATCGAATGCGACGGGGTGTGAATCTCGCGCATGGGCGGACACGGCGGTCCGCCCCTACACATAACGTTCGTTCAACGCGGGCCATCCGAACCTTCGTGAGAAAAGCGGGGCTAGAGGACGGTCCTGGAGACAAGCTCACCTTTAGCTCCGGATGTCGGGATCGAAAGCCCGTCACAGCACGCTGAAAGCGCGCGCCACGCCGCCATTTGAGTTCGCCAGGACAATCAGGGAGTTTTGTCTGGAACAGCTTGAGTACGCCGGCGCGAAGGCGAATCACTCCTGTCGAAAACAGTGCTACTGCCTACAGGGAGACACCATCTGGGCTAGGGCTGTTAGCATGGGAACCGCCAGGGTGATGAGGGACATCAATACTCCGACTATCATTCCCGCGTTAGCCCAAATCGTTCCAGGCCTTTTGTCAGCACCGTTCTTATTGCTCTGAACGACAATTGCACCGAGAATGAGCGGGGTAACCGCGAGCAGTAGGGAGATCCAGCCGCGTCCCTTTAGCGCGGCAAGCAAAAGATTGAAATCGATCGCCCAAAGCGCAATGTAAACGACGACGATGACTGCATCGAAGACTGTGAAGGCGACAACAGCGAGAACGAGAGGAGGTAACGCGTTTGCGGTGTGACCGCGCTCTTCCTCATGATCTGCCGCGGTGCCTTGGTAATCGGGCATCGCTTCAGTTGGGTCGGCGGGGGTATCAGGGCCCCAGGCGGGCTCAAGACCGCGCGGCGTGGTTGGATCTTGCTCTGACATCCTCATCCCATTATGGCGTAGGTGGCTTCTTGTGGCCGGAAACGTAGGGTTACGCGGGGCCGGTTCAAGGTGCCGGATAACGAACTGCAGGCTTTGGAGGAGGATTTCGGGATCTGAGCCGAGAGTGCCAGAAGGAAGTGGCCAAAGGTCGTGTGCTTTTCGGCTGCCGGCGGCACCGGACGCGTTTCAGTTAGCGATATTTCCATGGATAAACCGTCAGCGGAAGCGAGTTTAGCCGGGATCGCCCCACAGCTAGTTCGCGCCGGCATCGGTGGGGTGTTAATGGGCCTGGCGAACCTAGTGCCGGGTATTTCCGGTGGCACGATGTTGCTGGCCAGCGGCATTTATCGCCAGTTCATCGAAAGTGTCGCCGAGGTAACCACGCTTCGCTTCCAAGTCCGGAGCCTAGCCACCCTGGGATGCGTAGGTGGCGCCGCTGCTATCGCGATCCTGTCCTTAGCCGGTTGGATGAAGGGACTCGTCGTTGACCATCGTTGGGTCATGTTCAGTCTCTTCATCGGGCTTACCTTGGGTGGCGTTCCTGTGATTTGGCGGCTTTTGCGCCCCCTTTCCCGCAGAGCTGCCGCGGGGTGCCTGGGTGGGCTGGTGGTGATGATCGTCGTGGCTTTCGTGCAGCCTGGAGCCGCCACGGCGTCGCTTACGGGGCTGGCCGGTCATCTCCTACTTCTTGTTTCAGGAGTTGCGGCCGCGTCGGCAATGATCTTGCCAGGTATCTCGGGAGGGTATTTGCTGCTGGTATTGGGGCAGTATCTGACCATACTCGGAGCGATCGACAAGTTTAAGACGGCAGTCGTAGCGGCGGGGTCTACCGGTTTCGATTGGAATGAACTTGTCACGCCGCTCTATGTTTTCGTGCCGTTGGGGATTGGCGTCGTGGTCGGGGTTGTTGGGATTAGCAATCTCATCAAGACATTATTAGCTCGCTACGAGAAGCCCACGCTTGGGGTGCTTCTTGGTTTGCTTATCGGAGCTGTGTTCGGACTCTGGCCTTTCCAAGAAGGTGTTGCTCCCAAAGTGGGGGACGTCGTAGCCGGTCGCGTGATGACTCGGGATCTGATCGCGCAACTTCCGGCTGAGAAGTATCCGCTGGAAGGGTTTTCTCCTAGCGGGGAGCAGATCGCGGGGGCGGCAGGGCTGATTCTGGCGGGTTTCCTGGTGACCCAAGGAATCGCTTTGATCGGCCGCTCCGGCGGTGCGGACGTGGCGGGATCTTATCCAAGCGAATGATGGGAGTGCGGGGTGAGGATGTCTGACTGGGTTTGGACCAGCCCCCAACAAGCAACGCTCGTCCAAGGTTGGCCATCCATCCTTGACGAGAGAAGCGGCCGAGCCGCGCTTCAGGATCCGCTTCCCTGCTAAGCGAGCCGTTACAATAGCGGGTTTCAGTCTATGGAAGAGTTTCTCAATCAGTTCTTTTCCCAGCTGCATGGCGGTTTGCTGGCGCTGGTGATCGTGGTAAGTCTCGCCGTGCTGGGGAAGGCCGCGGACTGGCTGGTGGATGAAGCGGTGGCGCTGTCGGAGCGGTCCGGAATTCCGAAAGCGGTCATTGGCGCCACGATCGTGAGTTTAGGGACAACTACTCCTGAAGCAGCCGTTTCGGTTCTCGCCGCCATTCAGGGAAGCCCGGCGCTGGCATTGGGCAATGCTGTCGGCTCGATCATTTGCAACGCCGGCCTGATTCTTGGGCTGGCGTGCGTCCTCGCTCCGTTGAAGCTCGACCGCATGATCGTGAACCGCCATGGTTGGATTCAACTCGGTACGGCCGTTGCCTTGGTGGTTGCCAGCTTTCCGTGGATATCTCCGGGGGCACTGTTCTCGACCGGAGGAAGCCTTTCGCAGATCACGGGGTTCGTTTTTTTGGCGGCGCTTGCAGTTTACCTGGGACAGTCGATCTGGTGGGCGAAGCGCGAAACCGGCGGTCTCGGTGCGGCCACGCCTGAAGCAGATGCTCGGGAACCTGCGCTGGTTGCGGTCGCCCGGCTGTTGGGGGCGCTGGCGCTGGTGGTGGTGGCGGCTCGAGTTCTGATTCCGGCCGTGCAGGAGGCAGCGACGCGTGTACACGTACCGGAAGACATCATCGCTGCCACGCTGGTGGCTTTCGGGACCTCCCTACCGGAGCTGGTAACAGCCGTCGCGGCCGCGCGGCGGGGGCACGGGGAGCTCGCGGTTGGCAACGTTGTCGGGGCCAACGTCCTCAACGTCTTGTTTGTGGCTGGGGCGGCCGCTGCGGTCACGCCAGCCGGGCTCGTAGCAGAAGGTCACTTTTTCTCCATACTCTTTCCGGCCATGCTGTTTGCCTTGATCGTGCTCCAGCTCGGCATGGTATGGTCGCGAGACCGGTTGGGCCGTCCGTTCGGGTTTGTACTGCTCGGAGCTTATGGCGTGTGTATGGCGCTTAGCTACCTTGTTACCGGGCGGTAGTAGGATAGCCGCGGGGCTGGCCAGCATGCTGTGCCCTACTGGTCTGTCGGTCTCTGGACATGTAGGCGGGGCATCCTGTGCCGGAAGTTTCCGGTCGTCCACGTGGTTTCTAGGCAGAAGTAACCGAAGTCAGGAAACGGGCCTACTGCCAAGATGGAAGAGGCGTAACATGTTTGACATGAATACATACTCGCCTGGCATTCAAGGTATTCTTGAGCCAAATGGAGCGGGGCAACGGTTGCTCCCGCTGGCGTCGCGGGAACCGCTTGGCGGGGAAGGTTTGACGCTGTTGGGTCGAAGCTCAACCGCGGATCTGTTCTCGGCGACGGAAGGTGCCTCATCCGAGGACGCCGAGTGCGTTCGAAGCGCGCTGTATCTCTATTTTTCGGAACTAGACGCATCCCATCGGATATCTCAGGGGATTCCATCTGCCACGGGCAGTTTTCTCCACGGGATCATGCATCGCCAGGAGCCGGATTTCTCAAACTCGAAATACTGGTTTCGGCAGGTTGGACGGCATCCTGTTTTTCCGGCACTCCGGGAGGCGGCCCTGCGGTTATTGAATGGATCTGAGGGTGAGGGGGATCGACTGCGGGACGAGATTGATGGAAGCAGAGAGTGGGACCCGTTTTGGCTTGTTGACGAGTGTCAAGCGGTTCACCAGGGGGCGGCTGGTGATCTCGAACAACGGCTGATGGAGATTCAACGGCTCGAATGGCAGCTCCTGTTTGACTATTGCTATCGTAGGGCCGTTGGAACGAGCTGACTCTTCACAAACGGCCGCGACCCGACCGAAGAGCGACGATCTCTTTCTCGGGGTGGACGGCGGCCAATCCCATACGCGAGCGGTTGTTGGAGACGCCAGCGGTGCGGTTATCGGTGGTGGCACGGCCGGCCCAGCAAACTGCACCGGCGAGGAGGGAAGCGGGGAAAAGCTTCAACGGGCCGTTTCGAATGCGGTGGGCGAAGCGCTAGACCGGACCGGTCGGAAACTCGCCGACACTCGATTTGCCGCCGCCTGTTTTGGTCTGAGTGGCGGGCCTGCCAGCAAGCGGGCTGTTATCGCGAGTGTCATTTCCGCTCAGAGATTGGAGATCGTCGGGGACGCTGAGATTGCTCTGCTAGGTGGACTCGGCGGGGAACCCGGGATCGTGGTAATTGCCGGCACGGGGTCGATGGCCTTCGGCAAGAATGCGGCAGGCAAGACGTCGCGCGCCGGCGGCTGGGGTTATGTTTTCGGCGATGAGGGCGGTGCGTTTGGGATCGTTCGGCAGGCGTTGCGCGCCGCTCTACGGCAGGGAGAGGGATGGGGACCGGAAACGGCTCTGACAGATGTGTTGCTCAAGGAATGCGAAGCGCGGAACGTCAACGAATTGATGCATCGCTTCTATACAAAGGAGCTGACGCGAGATCGGATCGCATCGTTGGCGCCCTTGGTGGATCATGCCGCTTCGGAGGGCGACGGCGTAGCGGCGGAGATCCTAAGAGGTGCCGTTGAGTGCCTTCAGGAGTTGGCCATCGCAGTGCGCAAGAAACTGTACGACATCAAGGAAGCGGTTCCGATCGTTCCCGTTGGTGGGGTTTTTCGCAGCCCATTCGTGGCGGACAAATTTCGCACGCGGGTGGACGCCGAGGAAAACACGTCGGTCGTCCAGCCGAAGTTTGAGCCGGTGATGGGAGCGCTGATGAGGGCGTATCAGTTGGTGGGCATCGACGGCCAGACCGCTCTTGCAGCGGAAAGGGACAGGTTGAGCGTGCCGTGCAGAATGTAGAGAGGCCGCGGATGGTCGCAAGGCCGCTACGGGTAGCGACAAACACTTGTGTTTGTCTTGGTAAGAAGTAGAGATAGGCTCTTAGCTTGTCGTGGGCTGGCCGGCAGGATTGCCGGCCGCTACTCGAAACCAGGACCGCCAAGAGTGGCGGTCGCTACCGGTGAGCGGTCCCAACAGGGCTGATCGCTACCTAAATCGAGTTACTTTTCCAGCAAGAAATGCTCCACAAACATGGCGTCGATGCCGGATGCATAGAAGCTGCGCACGGCGGCGCGCGGGTCGCAGACGAGAGGTTCGCCGAACAGATTGAAGGACGTATTGTAGAGCACCGGCAGACCACTCGAACGGCCGGTCGCGTGGAGCAATTCCCAGTACAAGGGGTTGTCGTCGCGCCGGACAGTGTGGACGCGGATACGGTCTCCATCGAGCAGGGCGGCTTCGAAAGTCTTGCGGTGGTCGGCACGGACACGGCCTATCGTGGCTAGGTAGCGGGCGCCGGCCCCGCAGTCGAAGTACTCCGAGGACAGTTCCTCGGGTACCGAGGCAGCGAATTTGCGGAACGATTCCCGGTGCTTAATGTAGGTGTTCAGGTTCTCGGTGGAGTAAGGGTTGAGAGGAGAGGCGAAGATACTTCGGTTACCCAGTGCCCGGGGACCGAATTCCATTCGTCCCTGAAACCAAGCCAGGATCTGGTTGTCCGCCAGCCGCTTCACGGCCGTTTCGGTTAGCTGGCCGTCGGTCGTCAAGTAACGAAAACTAAGCTTACAGTTTTCAAGCACTTGCTTGATGTCTTCTCGATCAAACTCCGGTCCGAGGAAGAGGGTGTTGAGTGGTCTCCTCTCATCACGGCGGGAGGACTGGTGCCAGGCATGGAAGGCGCTGCCGACCGCGGTACCGGCATTCCCTGCTGCCGGCTGAACCCAGACGTGTTGAAATCGCCCGGAATTCTCGAGCGCAGCAACCAAAAGGGCATTGAGCGCCAACCCGCCTCCGAAACACAGATTTTCTCCCTCGCCGGCCATTTTGAGCACGGCTTCTTCGACGGCGCTCTGGACGCTCGAGGCCAGGTCAGCCCGAGCTTCCTCGGAGAGGGCTGAACCGTGCTCAACACCGATCTGAGAATAGAACTTTTCGCTGAAGCCGCCGTCGGTTGTGCGAGAGGTGTCGAAGTAGGTGTGGTCGAGCTGCGGCAAGCGACCGTCGGGTGCTCCGAGAATGTCGACAAACAGATCGTGGAAACGCGGCTTGCCGTCGACGGACAGCCACTGTACTTTGTGTTCTTCCACACCGGTGCGAAACCCTAATAGCTCGGTGATTCGGCTGTAGAAGGCAGCCGGCGCATCAGGAGCGTACAGTTCTTGCGTCGCTTCGAGCCGGGACCCCTGTGCTTCCCAGATGGCGCCGCAGCGCATATCTCCCATCCGGTCTAGGGTTAAAACCGTGGCTTGTTCAAAAGGAGAAGGATAGAACGCGCTGGCTGCGTGCGCCGTGTGGTGGTCCACGATGACGATCCGGCTCTTCGGAAACACCGTCTTCAGGCGCAGATGAAACGATGGGTCGCCGCCCGTTCCGAGGGGTCGGGCGAGCGCTATGCACTCCAAGTCGGCGCGAGTAGCTCCGGCGATCTCGAGGCAACCGTCAATGGCCTGTGTAGGTAGACCTCCCGCGTGAGACTGGCGCAGAAGTTTTTCTTCCTCCATGGCGGCGATGAGTTCACCATCGTGGAGCAGAGCGGCCGCACCGTCATGCAGCAATCCACCGATTCCCAATATCAGCATCAGACCTGTTGTAACCTTACTACCGTTCTTTCCTGGCCCAGAGCCACAAGGAATGAGAAGGCTTTGGCTGGGACAGGTTACTAGGAGAGGCGCACACCGCGCGGGCCGGGCGGACGCTCGAGGTGGACAGTGTCGATAAAGCGCACTCGTCGGGATGCCAGCGTCATCATCATGGTCTGAGTTCGACAGCCGTCTCCGAAGAAACGAACACCCGTGAGGACGCCACCGCCAGAGACAGCCCCCGTTACGCCGCAGGCCGCGAAGACCATCTGTTGGCCCGGTGCGAGGTCCTGCGCGGTGTAAACACGCTTGGGGTCGGAAATGCCCATCGTTTTCACACGCTCTTCAAGTTCCGGTGTGTCGATAACCAAACGGCCGACGATCTCTCCGTGCAGGCACCGCATGGCAGCGGCGGTCAACACGCCTTCGGGGGCACCGCCACTACCCATGACAGCGTGAGCCCCCGAGCCTCGAACCGCGACGGCGATACCGGCTGATAGGTCGCCGTCCGTGATGAGGCGGATGCGCGCTCCGGTACTGCGAATGTCCTCGATCAGTTTCTTGTGGCGCGGGCGATCGAGGACAATGATCACGAGATCGTCTACGTCGCGGGCCAGGCACTTGGCGATGGCTCGCAGGTTCTCATTCACAGGAGCATCGAGATCAACGGCCCCTCGGCAGGCGGGACCGACGATAATCTTCTCCATGTAGCAGTCGGGAGCGTGCAACAGACCTCCGCGTTCCGAGGCTGCTAGCACCGCCAGGGCGCCCGGGGCGCCCGTAGCACAAAGGTTGGTCCCCTCGAGAGGATCAACGGCAATGTCGACCCCGGGGTAGTCGACGCCGTCCTGGGGCGGCGCGCCGACTTCTTCGCCAATGTAGAGCATCGGCGCCTTGTCACGCTCGCCCTCCCCGATCACGATTCTCCCCGCCATGGGAATTTTTTCAAACTCCGTGCGCATGGCCTCGACGGCGGTGTGATCGGAGGCACGGGGGTCGCCCTGACCCATGGATCGCGCGGCGGCGATGGCGGAAACTTCAACGACGCGAACCAACTCCAAGGCGAAATCTCGCTCCACCTCGGCTACTACTTTTTCAACGGCGGGTTGGCTCGCTGTTCCTGCTTCTGAATCAGGCATTGAGTTCCTCGCTTCTTGCTACAAGATCGGTCAGAAACGCTGTTAACGTCACGCTCTCGAGTTTACCCACGGAGTTGCAGCAATCCTTTACAAGCCGTCCAGTGCAGCTTCGAGCTCGCTGCGAGCGTGGAGATCGCCCAGGCGTGTCGCGACCTCGATGCCCTTCTCGAAGCTCTGGCGAGCTTCCTCAGTACGTCCCAATTTGAGGTAGGTCTGACCGACGTGATAATAGGCGGCTTGGTAGTCAGGATCGATCCCCAGGATCCTGTTGAACTCCTCTACGGCCTTCTCCAGGTCGCCCTGGTTCACGTATTCCTGAGCCAAACCGTAGCGGGAGAAGCAATCGTTCGGGCTGGCCTCGACGAATTTTTTGAGGGTTTCGAAACGCCGACTTTCCATCTATGCGTCAACCTTGCGGTTCGTCACCGTTTTGCCGCCGGTTGTCAAAGCTCCAACTGGAGATTACTATAGCAGTCTGAAGTTCTAGGATGGCCTGCCCATACTTTTGTCCGACTGATCCCTTGCCGGCATCGGCTTGGCCCAGCAAGCTACGGCCGCCCTTGGGAGAACCCTATACGGGCGTGTGCCGCGCGCGCGAAGCAGAGGACTTCCGACCCGGCGAAGATTTTCTAGTCGACGTCTGCAATCTGGGCTACCCGGCGCTCACCTGTACCCGGTTTCCTGGCGAGCCTGGGCCTGACGCCGTGCGCTTTTCTGTGATGGCTGACGACGACCGGGTCGTCAGGATCGCGTACGTGATTGAGAAAGGGCATGCGTCTTTCGAGAACGGCTGTTTGGAGTACGATCGTGGCGCGGATGCGTGGAGTGGCGGTAAGGTTCAGCTTCTGCTCGAGCGGCAGGCGGATGCGTACTTGAACAGCTACCTGCGACATAAGCAGGAGACTCGGATGAATAAGGCCAAGTCGTCAAAGATGTCCGCCTCGAGGTAGCAACTATGGACGGGAAACCCGCACGACAGTCTCATTCGGAACTATCGGAGTTAGCCCTTCCCAACGACACTGGGGCCTTGGGGACTCTGCTGGGCGGTAAGATCATGCACTTGGTGGATATTGCGGGGGCAATCGCCGCATCCCGGCACTGTCGAGAATACGTGGTAACGGCCTCGTTCGATCACATGGATTTCCTTGAACCCGTACGGATTGGTGATCTCGTGATCTTGCGCGCCGCCGTCAATCGCGCGTTTCGGACGTCGATGGAGGTGGGAGTGAAAGTCTTCGCGGAGAACCTCAGCACCGGCGAAGCTCCGCATGTGGCCTCGGCCTATTTGACTTTCGTTGCGCTCGACAAGAACCGCAAGCCCGTTCCGGTACCGGAGTTGATTCCGGAATCCGAGCAAGAGCAACGGAGGTACGACCAAGCCGGGCAACGACGGAAGTATCGGCTGGAGCACCGTCGTCGGGGTGGTTAGTGCTGAAGAGGGATGGGACCAATCTGGCTTGAGGCTAGTTGCCACCCAGAGATCAACCGCACGCAGCGACTAGTTGGCGGCGGAGCCGTTTGTCACGTCCTTGCCGTTCGGACCAGTTGCCGAGGCGGTCTTTGCTTCGCCGCAGTCTAGTTTGTAGAGATACTTGATGTTCGCCTTGTAGACCACCAAGTTAGGTGCGCCGTCGCGATTCACCTTGACGCAGGCCCTGTCATACCACTCGATCGTGCCGGTAATCTCCTCGCCATCGCGGAGCACCAGGACCATCGGAGTATGGTTCTGCATTTGTTTGACGAAGTAGAAGGTCTCCGCATTTGTCTGGTCGGGCGGGGACTGGCGCTTTCGCTGGTGGTTGTGCTGCTGACGCTTCTTTTGGCTCATCTGCTCCTTGACTTCGCTGAGCGAGGGTCGGATCAGTTTGCGGTGCGTGGCGTTCCCGGGTTCCTTCATGGGAGACCTTTCTTGGAAGTAGCAAAAGGGCTATGAGTGAACTCTTCGCCGGCCACGAGTGGCGGACACGGGCCTGCCCGTCCGCAACATAGGCCGACTTCCGCTATGCGGAACCACGACCGATTGTTGATGAAACCCGAAGCCCAGCTAGTCGATTCGGCGAAGGTTGGACAAAACCTGCCTTATGGATAACACACCCGCGCGCACGCTCGCAAGCATTTTGCTATTCACGCCGGGCCGCCTGCCTGAGGCCGACTCCCATCGCTTCGAGGGCAATCTGTTTCTGAACATTGCGGCGCCTAAACTCCTCCAGCTCGTCAAGCTTGGCCGCAGCCATTTCAACCCACCCGAAGCTCGCCCGACGGGCGAGGGACTCCAGTTCGTCGGCGATATCGGTGTTGACCAGCGACCGGTCGGATCCGAAACGAAGGTGGAGCAGATCCTGAAGGAGCGACTGAAACGACTCAAGCAGGACGTCCAGACGCTCGTTGCTTTTTCGGGCGACGGCCTCCGTAAAGGGGAGTAGCTCGGCGAAAGATTCCTGTCCCAGCGACGTCCGAAGGAGTGCGAGCATGGAGTCTCGTCGCTCCAAGTATTCGTCGACGTTTAGCGTTATCGCGCGGCCGGGACTGCCTTGGGCCAAACGAGTCAACGATTGACGTTCATCCTCGCTCAACTCGGTAAATGCCGTGAGGAATTCCTCCATCTCTTCGTTCGAGAGGGGAGCAAAGTAGAAAGGGATAGCCCGGGAGCGAATCGTTGGTAGAAGTTCGTTGGGGTTTTCCGCCGTCAGGATGATTGTCAGGGAAGGAGCCGGCTCCTCGAGTGTTTTAAGCAGGGCATTTGAGGCTTCATCATTCGCGCGGTCAGCGTGGTCGACGAGGAATACGCGGTGCCGTCCATCTGAGGCGCCGTATTGAGCAGCCTGGCGCATCTGCCGAGCTTGCTCGATGGTGATGATTTGCATCGGGCCATCGGGAGGAAAGATCAGAAAATCCGGATGGGTAGAAACAATCAGAGGACTTTCGGTACGCTTGGCGGCGGGCAGCTTCAGTCGCTCCTCGAAGAGTTGTTGGAAAGATTCCTGGGAGAGGTCCGCTGCGAGAATGCGGCGGCAGTTCGAACACTCGCCACAAGCTTCACCCGGTGTGCGGTCCAAACAATTGAGGGATGCCGCCAGCAGGCTGGCCAAAGTAGCTTTGCCCACGCCCCGTGGTCCCGTGAAAAGGAGGGTTTGCGGCAAGCGGTCCTGGGCCAACATTTGGCGCAGCGCGGTCACGATGCGGGAGTTGCCGACGAAGTTCGAAAACATTTGGCAGCTCGGTTTACGGAGACCGGTCCTTTAGCCCACATTTCTCACGAACGTTCGGACGACCGGCGTTGAACGAACTTTGTAGGGCGGACCGCCGTGTCCGCCCCTTCGTGAAATGCACACGCCGCCCCATTCCACCACCCAACCCGACCCCGTTTAGAACCTTCTCTGGGCGGGCGCAGCGGCCCGCCCCTACTGTCTTGACGTGAGAAAAGCCGGTTAGTATGCTGCGCCATCTCTGAAACCAACATTCATTCACGGGCTGGCCAAAGCCTTTGCCCGCAGAAACTCCTGGACTGTCTTCTCGATGGCTTCTCCGACTTTCTCGATCGAGTCTCTGGCGTCGATCAGCTTAATCCGTTCCGGCGCGGCGCGGCTTAGCTGAAGATATCCGTGGCGAACTCTGTCGTAGAACGCCGCTGCTTCTTGCTCCATGCGGCTCTCGTCGATGGGCTGGTCGGCGTTACGTTGTAATGCGCGGCTGACTCCGATTGCGGGATCGACATCAAGAAGCAAGGTCAGGTCCGGCTTCAGACCGTCGCAAGCGACTTTCTCAACCGCGCGCACAGCGTCGAGGCCGAGTTCACGTCCGTAGCCCTGGTAGGCCGCCGTGGCATCGGTAAAGCGGTCGGCCAAGACGATCCGCCCCGCTCCAAGAGCTGGTCGGATGACTTCCTGAATGTTCTGGGCTCGAGAAGCGAAATACAGCAGTAGCTCAGGGACTGGTTGCAGGTCGGAGTTGGCGGCGTTCAACAGCAGCTTTCGGATCTCCAGCCCGACCCGAGTACCGCCGGGTTCTTGAGCGACGACAACCGAATGTCCTTGGCGAATTAGCGACTCTCGCAGCCGGTCGAGCTGGGTCGTTTTCCCGCTGCCGTCAATTCCCTCGAAGCTGATGAACGCCCCGTGCTGACTCAAGCTGCAATTATAGCGTTGCCGAAGGCAGGCAGACGGTGCGCTGAACGGTCGCTGCGAGGAAGACTCGTTAGAATGGATGCGTGATCGACGAGCGGCTCGAACAGGTGCGGGAACGCGTAGCTGAGGCCGTCTTGAGGGCGGGTCGAGCGCCTGAGGAAATCACGATCGTGGCGGTTTCGAAGATCAAACCGGCGGCCGATATTCTCGAAGCCTATCGTGCCGGGCAGCGGCATTTTGGGGAGAACTACGTCCAGGAGTTCCAAGCGAAGAAGGAGCAACTCGGAGAGCTTCCCGGGGCTGTTTTCCACCTTATAGGGAAACTGCAAAGCAACAAAACCAAACCTGCGTCAGGCCTGTTTGATGTAATCCAAACCGTCGACAGCCTCAAGATTGCACGCAGACTCAACGAGCAGACTGAGCGCCGGCTCGATGTCTTTCTCGAGCTCAAGCTGACCGACGAGGTTACCAAGAGCGGCCTCTCAGAGGAGCAGCTTCCCGCGGTGAAGGAGTTCGTTGAAAGCTGCGAGAAACTGCACTTGCGAGGTTTGATGGGCATGCCGCCCTGGTCGGAAGATCCTGAGAGAACGCGTCCTTACTTTCGGCGCTTGCGGGAGGCCGCCGACCGCCTGGGTCTGCAGGGCCTCTCGATGGGCATGAGCCACGATCTCGAAGTCGCTATCGAAGAGGGAGCGACGCTGGTGCGCGTCGGCACAGCGATCTTCGGCAAGCGGGTCTATTCAAAGTGAAAGTTGCTTGGGTTTCACCCTTGCCCCCCGCTCCGACGGGGGTAGCGGAGTATTCAGCGCGTCTCTCCAAGGAACTCGCACGCCATATCGATATCGACGCATGTGACGCGCCGGGCGATCGCTCCCTCAACAGCTACGACGCCTGCGTTTACCAGATCGGGAATAACTCCCTCCACGGTCCAGCGTACGACGCAGCGCTCGCTGTGCCGGGCGTCGTTGTGCTGCACGATGCTGTGCTGCACCATCTGATGCTGGGAAAGCTGTCAGAGAACGAGTACGTCGAGGAGTTCGTCTTTAACTATGGGGAATGGCTGCGAGATTTCGCCCAAGAGCTTTGGCGGGAGCGGCGGACTTCAGCGTCGCAGGAGCGGTATTTTCGATATCCGCTGATTCGCAGAATCGCCGAAGGGAGCCGACTGGTTATTGTGCATAACGCGCGGGCGAGCCGGATGGTCAGGGAAGCGCTTCAAAACAGGAACGGTTCAACGGAGGTTGTCGAGATTCCTCACTACGTCGACCGGCCGTCGTTGCCCGAGGCGGGCGCACGTGGACAACTTCGGCAGAAGCTCGGGATATCGGCCGCAGAGACTGTGATTTCGACTTTTGGGTATCTTCGTCCTTCGAAGCGGTTGCACTCGCTCTTCGAGGCTTCTCGGATGCTCAAGGTCCCGCACAGAATCTTGCTGGTGGGAGATTGCGTGTCGCCCGAATATGAAGCTGCTATCTCGGTGGAGATAGAAGGGCTCCCCGTGACAAGGCTTCCCTACGTTGCCGAGCGCGAATTCTGGGGGCTGGTCGGCATCACCGACATCGGAGTGAATCTGAGGTACCCCTCCGCCGGGGAAACTTCAGGAATTGCCCTGAATCTGATGGCGGCCGGGAAGCCCGTGATCGTGACAGCGGGAGAGGAAGTTAGCAGCTTTCCTCGGGGCTCCGTCATCCAGGTCGACCCCGGTGAGGCCGAGACGGAGATGTTGGCTCACTATTTATACGCACTCGCGACCGACGACGAGATGCGCGAAGTCGTCGGGCAGAATGCGGCGCGCTACGTCGTTGAGCGGCATAACGTCGAAAGCGTCACCAATCAGTATCTGGATGTGATGCGGCGAGTGGGGAGTTGAGGCGCCATCAAACCCTCGCTTGTGCTGACTTAAACTTCGCTGTAACCTGGCGAGGCTTCCGTACGTTCTCTATACCCAAGGAGGCGGTAATGACACAGAAGAAGAGTCCGTGGTTCGCGGTCGTAGCGTTGGTATTTGGTTTTCTTGGTGGAGCAATCTCGGGCGAGCTCTTTGGAGGCCCTTCACGGCCGGCACAGTTTGGCCCCACGGTGATCGAGGCCCAGGAATTTCGGCTTGTAGACCGCCAGGGTGAACCGCGCGGGCAGTTGATGGTCGCGCCCTCCGGTGACGCCGTCGTCATGCTCTATGACAAAGACGGCAAACTGGCTTGGGTGGCCCCTGAGCCTCTGCGCCAGTTCAGGCCACTTGGCGATGAGCCGACGAAGTAGCCGGGCTTTCAATCGGTACCTCCGGTAGGATAGGCACGCCTGCTTATCGTGGCGGCCACTGCTGTCCGGTTAAAAGTCGAATAGAATCAATTGGTTGGGGTCATAGGGGGATTCGTTTGGGGAGTCGGATGGCTGGAGTGCCTGTAAAAGGGGCATTTTTTCGAATTGCGTAACGCTGAGAATCTGTAGAATCTGGTAAAGACTCGCTTCCAGCCCGAGGCGTTTCCGGACGATGGCGATGAGCACGTAAATCGAGACAGCGATCCAGATCTGCGTCTTGACGGCGTTCTCGCTGGTGCCGTAAAACGAGTTGATTCGCAGATGTTGCTTGATCCACTTGAAGAACAACTCAATCTGCCAACGCGACTTGTAGATGTGGGCGATGGTCAGCGCCGGGAGCGCGAAGTTGTTGGTCAGAAACTTCAGCCGCTTGTTCGTCCGGGCGTCGAAGTAACTGACCCTCCGCAACGGGTCGGGATAGGCTTGGGCCGATTCGATGGCAGCCAGTATGACGGTCTGATCCGAGCGCAAGCCCGTGGATTTGTCGACGGGATGCGAGTAGCGCCGTTGGAGCAAGATGTTCTTCTTGGTTCGCACGACGAAGAACGACGAGCAGAGAGTGAACACGAAGAGGCGTTCGAAATCGACGTAGGCCCGATCCATGACGTAGAACGCGCCGGCCTCCGGGCCGATCTCGTCGAGGATGTTGATGTCGTGCACTTTGCCTCCAGTAATGCGGATGAACGTGGGAATATTGCCGTGCAGATCCAGCAGCGTGTGCATCTTCACGGCGGCTTTTTGCTTGCGGAATCTCGCCCACGGAAACAGCGACAGGCAGAGGTCGATTGTTGTCGAGTCGAGAGCGTACAGAGTCTGGTCCAAGTCCACACCGATCGGGTCGTGGGCATATAACGGCCGTGCCATGCCAATCAAGACCTGCGCGAAGTCCGCGTAGATCCGCCAGTCGCGCGACTCGTTCGCGTCGGCCAGTGTCGAGCGCGCTACCCTGCCGCGGAATCCCATGTGGTAGAGTTTGCCGTGCATCGAACGCAGGCACGTCTCGATGTCGCGGAGGCTTGCCCGATAGGTCAGCTGGGCGAATGCCATCGCAAGAAACTGATCCCAGCAGGAGAAACTTTTCAGATAGGAATCGCCGCGGTAGCGCGATACACATTTCTGAAACTCTTTGCTCGGTAGGTGCTCGATCAGTTGGGAGAAAACCGTACGGCCAAGGTTCATCCCTCATTGTGCCGCGTCCGGATGCTCCGTTCAGGCGACCATTTGCGGCCTCGGGATTTCAAATCGTTCCCGGGCAAAACAGGCCATAAGACATTGAACGGTCGAGACTTACCGTCCGATGGCGCGACTTTCCCCGGACAGCACTGCGTGGCGGCGTTAGTGTAGTCTGCCAGTAATACCGGAACATATGGATTTCCGCTGTGGAGAGGAAGCCCGTTGAAACGGGCTGAACAACCTTGAGCGGTGCGGCCCTACCAGCCGTAGAACGGCTGGCCTAGCAACGGTCCACCAAAGCCGTGTGAACGCGGCTCAAACATCAGCCAGCCGTCAAACCCTGAGGACAGCGATGACCCAGCAGGGCCTAGCTGGGTTCATACGGTGTGAATGACCCATGGCCTCGGGCCACAACGGGGGGATGAAAAGCGGGCTCGGCATTCCGCTGCGCCTGCGGGCGGGGACCCAATGACGATTTGATCAAGTCGTTAATTTGTAAGCCACTTATGCCGCCCTTTTTTCGAGGGAACGCGGCTTGTAGCCTTCATCTAGATCCGATCCAGATCTCATCATCTGCATCCAGCAAGCGCTCCCATGGACGTGAAACTGCTGGAATTCGGGCGGTTCTGGATAAGATGCAATCTGCCCGGCGCACTGCGCTAGAAGCAACGGTCTCGTTTCCCTTTTTGTGACCGGCAAGATTGCCGGTCGCTACTGGCCGCACCCAAGGGGTCTTTGCCGGCTCGATCCGCGCCCGTTTGGGCTGACGTCGTCCCGCACCGGTGGCGCTAGAATTGCTTACAAAGCCGCAAGGCCGGCTTTCCGCATGCAGACCCTGCTCGAGTTCCTGCCTAAGATTCGCGCCCTCGGGAACCGAGAGGCCTTGCGATACCACAACGGCTACCGGACTTGGCGGCTGTCGTACCGGGATCTCTACGGGCGGATTGCTGCTGCCGCCGCGTACCTGGACGACCGGGGTCTTTCGAAAGGCGACCGCCTGCTGATCTGGAGCGAAAACCGCCCGGCTTGGGTGAGTATCTTCTGGGCCTCGGTTGCACGGGGCGTCGAAGTCGTACCGGTTGATTTCCGTTCGTCCGCCCGACTGGTCGCGCGAATCCAACAAGAAACTCACGCGCGGCTACTCGTTTTTGGGGAAGAAGTCGATGCGGGGGGAATTGAAATACCCCGGATATCGAGTACGGAAGTCGAAGCGCTTCCGCGAGGGGAGAGCGTTCTGACCGACGGCATCGCACCGTCCGACGTTGTGGAAATCGTCTACACCTCGGGCACAACGGGTGAACCCAAAGGGGTCGTCCACCGTCATAAAAACATCTGTGCCAACCTGACGCCGATCCAAAAAGAAATCGACCGTTTCAAATGGCTCGCCCGGCCGTTCCAGCCTGTACGATTACTCGACATGCTGCCGCTGAGTCACATGTTTGGCCAGACTACGGGACTTTACATGCCGCCGCTGCTCGGCGGAGGGGTTGTGTTTACTCGTGTGTTCAGCCCTGGCGGAGTGATCGAGACGATTCGGCGGGAACGGGCGTCTGTATTGGTTTCGGTGCCGGGGCTACTAAAGAACCTGGAGAACGAAATCGAGCGCCGGTGTGTTCTGCCTCCGGAAACTCGTGTCCACGGAGGGGTGGTCGGAATCGTCCAACGATGGTGGCGCTATCGCGGCGTTCACCGCTTGTTGGGATACAAATTTTGGGCGCTGGTCGTCGGAGGGGCACAGCTCGACAAGCGCCTGGAAGCGTTCTGGGGCAAGCTTGGTCTGCTGCTCGCGCAGGGATACGGGCTAACCGAGACGAGTCCTGTGGTGGCCATGAATCACCCGTTCCACGTCCGACGGGGGTCGATCGGCAAGCCGGTTGCTGGGCAGGAGGTTAAGATCGCGTCGAGCGGGGAAATCCTTGTTCGGGGCGACAGTGTCGTCTCCGAATACGTCGGAGCCGGCCCGGACTCGGGGGTAAAAGTCATCGACGGGTGGCTTCACACCGGTGATGTGGGGGAGATCGACGACGAAGGCCGGCTCTACTACAAAGGACGGCTCAAGGAGGTGATCGTCGGTCCCGATGGGCTTAACGTCTACCCGGAAGATGTTGAGAGTTGCTTGAATAAACTGTCGCAAGTGACAGAAAGTGCTGTTGTTCCACTCCGCAGTGAGGTCGGAGAAAAAGTGCATGCCGTTCTGGTCCTCGACAGCCCGTCCGCCGATCCCGAAGACCTGATCAGGGAGGCCAACACCCAGCTAGAGCCTCATCAGCGAGTTCGGAGCTGGTCGATTTGGCCGGAAGATGAATTTCCCCGGACTCCGTCAACAATGAAGATCAGACGCGGTGAGGTCGCAAGGCGAGTTGCGGGGGATCGTCAAGGGGGCAGGGAAGCGAGAGCAGAGGCGAGGGGTGTGACGGGGGCCCTAGCTCGCGTTACAGGAAAGGCTCCCCAAGAGCTGGGGGGCGACGTCAGGCTGTCTGAGGATTTAGGGATCTCGTCTCTCGAAAGAGTTGAGCTGATGGCGCAGGTGGAGCAGGACTACGGTATTCAGCTCGACGAGGAGCAGTTCGCAAGGATCTCGACGACCGGTGAGCTAGAGGCTTCCGTCAGGGTCGCGCAGCGGACGGGGCAGGGCCCAGCTGCCGGGGATGAGGCTTCCCCGCAACGGGAAGCCCGGGCCGAGCTACTTCCTGGTGAAGCCGAGAGCCTCTGGGCTTCCTTCGTCGTTCGCTTGTTGGCCTGGGTACGCCCGGAGGGTATTCCCCGTTGGACACGGGTGGGGCCGATCCGATGGTTTCGCAGGTTGGCGCTCGACTCAATCGCGCTGCCGGCATTCCGGCAGATGGTTCGATTGAAGGTGGAGGGAGTCCAGAATCTGAAGGAAACAGAATATCCCGTGATTTTCACCGCCAACCACACCAGTCACTTTGACACTCTGGCGATCTATGCGGCTTTGCCATGGCGCTGGCGTCATCGTCTGGCTCCGGCGATGTCGCAGGATTTCTTTCGGGCCTATTTCGAACAGAGGGGATTCGGCTGGAGACACGTACTCAAGAACGCGGGTGAGTATTTCCTGGCGTGCGGCCTGTTCAATGCCTACCCGCTTCCGCAGCAGATGACGGGCACCCGCCGGGCGCTGAAGTATACCGGGGAGCTGGTGGATAGCGGGTACTGCCCGCTGGTGTTTCCTGAGGGGGAGCGGTCGCCAAGCGGTCAAATACAGCCGTTCAAGACTGGAATCGGCATGATGGCCTTGAGGCTAGGGGTGCCGGTGGTGCCTGTGTTCTTGGAAGGACTGTACGAAGTTTACTCCGTCGACCACGAGTGGCCGGAACCGAACCGAGTTCGGGTCAGGATCGGCAAGCCACTACGATTCACTCATGAGCGCGACTATGAAATAGTTGCGCGGTCGGTCGAGAGCGCGATTCGAAGCATGGCAGCCGACAGCTAGTGATTCCCTTGGGGTGCACCCAACATGTAGGTAAAACCCCGAATTGCCTCTTACGATGTCGGCTGCGAAACTGAAAGCGGTAGAAATATGCGACTAGACGGGCGCTCATGGCTGACGTTCGCCGCGGTGGGGATACTCCCTTTGCTCGGCTTGTCAGCGGAGCGTTTGTCGACGCCGGATCTCCTTCGCCAGCTTCACGGCCCGGACGCGAGGCATCTCTCTCGGAGTAGCCCAACTCAGGAGGTTGTATCCGCGCTCATCGATGCACTGCATGATGAGGACGCCGACGTTCGCAAGGCAGCGTGCTACGGGATTAGGGACTTCGGCACGGATGCCGGGGCTGCCGTGAGGCCGCTGGCGCGTCTTCTCCAAGATGCTGAAACCGATGTCCGTAGTTGTGCCGCGGGAGCACTGGGATCGATCGGCCCGTCGGCCGCCGAAGTTGTGCCCGAATTGAGCCGTCTTTTGAACGACCCGGAAAGTTCTGTACGGGAGAGAGCCGCTCAATCGCTGGGACAAATCGGCCCCGCCGCGGCTGAGGCATTGCAACTGCTGCTGGTTTTGTATCGTGACGCAGAGCCGGAAGTTCGGGCGGCAGCGGTAACCGCCTTGGGCGGCCTCGGCCGGCGCTCTCAGGATGTTCTCCCCGTTCTGGTGGAGGCTCTGCAAGACGAACACAAGGGTGTTCGGCGCGGCGCGGTCGTCGGCTTGGGTGGGATGGGAGAGGCAGGCCAGGCGGCGATCCCGGCGTTGATTGAAGCTCTGAACGACCCCGACTGGATGGTGGGTTCAGCTGTGATCAGCGCGCTGTTTCAAATCGGTCCTGAATACGCGACTGCTGCAATTCCCACGCTCGGCACGATTATCAACGATCCTAACGGCCACTTTGGAACGCGCAGCGCGGCCTGCGACCTTCTGGGGGCTATGGGAGAGCCGGCTCGAGCAGCGATCCCCGATCTCGCGCTGGCGCTGAAGGCGAATCACGACTGGGTCCGGCGCGCGGCCGGGCGAGCCTTGGCAACGATTGATCCGCGTCCCGACATCACGCCCGAACAGGTTGAGCAGGCGATAGCGCAGGCGGAGATAAGTTTCTCAAGGGCGGGAAGAGATCAAAGCTCGGCGCATGTGGACCAGCAGAGGGTCAACGACCTGATTGACCAGCTAGCCAGTGATGAAGCGAGCGTGCGGCGTCAGGCAGCGCAATCGCTGAAGGAAATGGGATCAGTGGCAAACGCTGCTGTAGCTGCGCTTGGCCGGGCCCTGCGGGACGAAGACGCGGGCGTGCGGTCGTCAGCCAGGGACGCCCTTGGCAAGATGGGGGAAGAGGCGGTACCGCCTCTGGCGGAGGCGCTAACAGATCCTGACGAAGAGGTCCGCTTAGCCGCCACGGTTAGTCTTCAACAGTTGGGCTATCGAGCTCCTGCCGCCGTACCTGCTCTTGTCAAGGTTGCCGCCAACGACACGACGAAGGTCCAGCTGGGTGCGCTACGTGCGTTGGGGGAGATGCGGACTAACACCGGGCCGGCTCTTGCCGCGCTCGTCACGGCGCTCGAGGTTCCCGAGCTTCGCGTGCAGGCGATCAAGTCGATTGGACGCATGGAGTCCGGAGCGGCCGAGGCGGTCCCAAAGCTAGTTGACCTGCTCGACGATCCCGACAAAGAAATCATCAAAGCTACGTTGCGCGCGCTCGCGGACATCGAAATGGGAGCGGCGGATGCGGCCCCCAGGCTGGCCGAGTTGCTCGATCATGAGGACCAGTCGATACGGTACGGAGCACTCTACGCGCTTAGCCATATGTGGTCAGCGGCCCGTCCCGCCGCCGAAGCTCTGATTCGGGCCCTCGATGACCCGGTGGACACGAACCGCCAAGAGGCAGCCTACGCACTGGGGCAGATCCACGCCTGCAATTGTCGACCCGAGGGATACAGCGAAGCCCGAGCCGTTCCGAAGCTGACCGAGCTTGTCTCTGACCCCTCTGTCGGCGTGCGTGAGTATGCCGTTTACGCCCTCGGCTGGATCGGCGCCAACTCAGGCCCAGCGTTACCTGCTCTGCTGGCGGCGCTCAATGACACAAGCCGGAAGGTCCGCAACAACGCTGCCTACGCTGTCAGCAACGTTGCGCTTCAGGCGGATCGGCCTGGTGAAGTCGTCGCGGCCTTGATCGAGGCGCTCCGTGATCGCGATAGCGGAGTTCGCAGCGCCGCTGCGGCCGGTCTCCAAAGATTGGGGTCCGCTGCCCTTCCGGCCCTGCCTGCACTCCACAACTTGCTCGACGACCCCGACCAAATGGTGCGGAGGCGGGCCAAACAAGCGATCGAGAAGATTTCCGAGCAACAGTGATTTGTTTCGATGCCTGGGACCGTTCAGCCCTGTGCGAATCTCGCTTTTGAGATCCGCGGCTGTTGCTTTCGTGGCGCACGCATTCTTGCGTGCTGTGTCGCCATTCGCGGCGACATCGGGCCCCGTCGTGGCGCAAGCTCTCAGCTTGCCGCGTCGAGACTCTTCTCGACGCGCGGGGCGGTTCCGCCGTTGCGGGGATTTGCCCTGTCGCTCACGTTCCAGGCTCAGTTGCTTGGTGTCGCACAGCCTCGCGTCGGGCCTTGAGCACCCAACCCTAAATGCCGCAGGTCTCTGCGAGCCCTACGCACTTCGCCTCGCCACGTGCTGAGAAAAGCGGGCTAACGCGCATTTCTCACCACGGCCGTGGTGGACTAGGCGAAAGGCCCGGCGTCCATGACTCGCGGCAACAGTTGGCGCACAGCGCCAAGCGTACAGTATGTCGGCAAGCGGGCGCGATGAATCGCGCCCCTACATCCCTGACGGCGGGCATTTGCCTCCACTCCTGGTGACCGCTGGTGAGAAAAGCGGGCTAAGCTAATCAGTTGGTCCGATGAGCGGCGAAAGAATCAAGGTCTTGTTGATCGCCTCGTGCGACCGCAGTGGCAGCACGGTCGTGGGCAACATTTTGGGAAGCGGGACGAACTTCTTTCATGGGGGCGAGATCCACCACGTCTGGGGCCGCGGTTTGATCGGGAACTGGTCATGTGGCTGTGGGAAGCCCTTTCGGGAATGCGCTTTCTGGACCGGTGTCATGGAGGACGCGTTCGGGGGAGCAGATCGTGTGGACGCTCAATCTCTGGCGTACCTGCGGATGACGGCGTATTCGAAGAGCAATCGCCTACTGGCGTTTAGCGCGGAAGGGCGCCAGCGCCTGAAGGCAACTCTAGGCCAATACCTCGAAAACCTCGACAAGCTCTGCCGGGCGATTCAGTCAAGCAGTGGCGCTAGAGTAATCGTCGATTCTTCGAAGACCGCCGTCCACGGTTGGCTGTTGACCATGCTGCCCGCAATTGATCTCTACCTGCTGCACCTCGTTCGGGACGCGCGCGGCGTCGCCTACTCGCTGGGGAAAAAGAAGCTGCACCTGGGGGCTCCCGAGCAGAGGCAGATGGCCCGCCACGGGACCTGGAAGAGTAGTCGGATGTGGCTTAGAGACAACCTGGGGATCGAATCGTTGAGTAGCTCATTGGCCGGGCGATCGCTAAAAGTCCGGTACGAAGATTTTGTGACTGGACCGCGGGATGTTTTGCGTTCAGTCTGCGAACTTGTGGGAGAGGATGCTTCGCAGCTTCCCCCGGTCGTGGACTCGCGCGTCGAAATCCAAGCTAGCCACACCGTATCGGGGAACCCGATGCGGCTCGAGACGGGCACGCTCGAGATTCGGCCTGATGACGAGTGGCGAACGAAAATGAAGTTTCATCAGCGCGCGGTTGTGACCGCTCTGACGTGGCCGGTATTGAGGCAGTATGGGTATCTGAGTAGGGCCGAGCGCTAGCTTTACAGGGAGAGCTCCCGCAGGGCAAGCGAACGTAGGAGGACAGCGCTTCCTGCGATACTTGTGGTTCACTACGCAGGACTCGATCGAGACAGTTGCACGTTCTCAGAGCAATGGCCCACGTCGTCTTGATTTCCACCTATGAGATGGGTAGGCAGCCCTTTGGGCTTGCTTCCCCAGCAGCTTGGCTTCGCCGCAGCGGGGTCGAAGTTTCTTGCATGGATCTCTCGCGCGAGCCATTGCGGGAATCAATCGTCGAACAAGCAGACTGGATTGCGATCCATGTTCCGATGCACACGGCAACCCGGCTTGCGGCTCGATTGGCTCCACGCCTCAAAAGGCTCAATCCGCGAGCGAAGTTGTGTTTCTACGGACTGTACGCACCTGTTAATGAGGAATACCTGCGCAGCTTGGGAGCGGACGCCGTTTTGGGAGGCGAGTTCGAGGCCGGCTTGGCTGCGTTGGTTGGAAGCGACGGGGTGGTGGACCAGGCCAGCCCGGTCGTATCACTTGCGCGGCAGAAGTTCGTTACGCCTGACCGCGAAGGGTTACCCGCCCTGGCCGACTACGTGAAGCTCAAGCTGGCTGACGGGGGTCGCCGCGTCACCGGATATACGGAGGCGAGCCGGGGCTGCAAGCACGTCTGCCGTCACTGCCCGATCGTTCCCGTCTACGACGGGGCGTTTCGGGTGGTGCAGCCCGAGGTGGTGTTGGAGGACATTCGGCGTCAAGTGGCGAAGGGAGCGAGTCACATTACTTTCGGGGACCCGGATTTCTTCAATGGGCCCACTCATGCGACGCGGATAGTCCAAGACCTTCACGGGGAGCACCCGGGCCTGACCTACGACGTCACGATCAAAGTCGAGCATCTGCTCCGGCACTCCGACCTTTTGGCGACGCTCCGCAAGACGGGATGCCTGTTCGTGACCAGCGCCGTGGAATCGTTCGACGATCAGGTGTTGAGCCTTTTGGATAAGGGGCACACCCGTGACGACGTGCTGCGGGTCGTGGAACTGTTTCGCCAAGCCGGCCTCGCGCTCTCGCCTACCTTCGTGCCGTTCACTCCCTGGACGACGCTTGAAAGCTATCAGGAGTTCTTGTGGCTGCTTGTTGAGCTGGGGCTTATCGAACACGTTGCCCCGATTCAACTCGCCATTCGTCTGCTGATTCCGCCGGGGTCGCGCCTGCTGGAGGTTACAGAAATACGGGATCTGGTTGCCGAGTTCGATCCCCAGGGTCTTTGCTATCCCTGGCGGCACGAGGATGCTCGTGTCGAGCAGCTTTGCGAAAAGGTGCGACGGCTCGTGAATGCCGGAGAACGCCGTCACGCGACAAGAAGTGAGATTTTCGCCGAGGTTTGGAACGCGGCGTATGGGAAACCGCTTACGCTGAGGGTGATGCCGTCCCGAGCGACGATTCCTTATCTGGAAGAGCCCTGGTACTGTTGAGCAGAGCCAACGGAAGAGCAGTTTGCTCTATTGTGACGCCCTTGACACCCGGCCATGCGGCTCCTTCTCCTCTCGAACACTACCGGTTACCAGACGCTCGCTTTCCGAGAGGCGGCCGAACGGCTCGGAGTCCCTGTGACGCTGGGAACCGACCGCTGCCATGTGCTGGAAGACCCTTGGCGGGATGGGGCCATTGCGCTTCGATTCGAAAACCCAGAGGAATCAGCGCAAGCAGTCATGAATGCTGCCGAGGGCCGGCCCCTCTCGGGGATCGTCGCGTTGGGCGATCAAACGACGCTCACGGCTGCTATCGCGGCTGAGAAGCTGAGCCTACCGCACCACCCACCAGCGGGAGCCCGTGCGGCCGGAGACAAGCTCGCGGCCCGACAACGATTCCAGGAAGCTGGCCTTTTAGTGCCCAAGTTCGCCCGGCTTTCCCTTGAGGAGTCCGCCGCGCTTCCTGCCGGGTTAGAGTTCCCTTGCGTCCTCAAGCCGCTCGGGTTAGCGGCGAGCCGTGGGGTCATCCGTGCCGACTCTGCCGGTCAGCTTCGCGATGCAATTGAGCGAATTGGCCGGCTGCTTGAAACACCCGACGTGCGCATGATGCGGGGCGCCGGGGAGGGGTCGGTTCTGGTCGAGTCGTTCATCCCTGGACGGGAGTACGCCCTCGAAGGCGTGATGCATGACGGACGACTACAAGTGCTAGCTCTGTTCGACAAACCGGATCCCTTGGACGGCCCGTTCTTCGAAGAGACGATCTACGTGACGCCTTCCCGGTTAGATCTTGAGACTCAGCGTCAGATTCGGGACTGCACCGATTGGGCTGTCGGTGCGTTAGGACTTCATCACGGCCCGGTTCATGCGGAGATGCGGGTCAATGAAAAGGGTATTTGGATGCTGGAAGTTGCTGCCCGGCCGATCGGTGGCTTGTGCGCCCGCGCCGTTCGCTTCGGGGACGGAGCGACGCTCGAGGAATTCTTGATTCGGCACGCGCTCGGGATGCCGGTGGACCGGCTGCGGCGTGAACCGCAGGCGGCGGGGGTGATGATGATCCCCGTACCCGCAGACGGCGTGCTGGTTGGGGTGGAAGGTGTGGAGGAAGCTCGCAGCGTTGCGGGTATCGAAGAAGTTATTATCACTGCGAAGCCGCGGCAAAAGCTTATCCCTTGGCCCGAGGGTAATAGCTACCCCGGCTTTATTTTCGCTCGCGGCGACTCACCGGACATAGTCGAACTAGCCCTGCGCCAGGCGCATCAGCGATTGAATTTCGTCGTGACTCCTCTGCTGGCGGTGGTCAGGTAGAAAAGGTCGCGGGTCGGGGCCAAACGGTCGCCCAGCTCGCTACGGGCTGCGGGAGCCGCGACCGCTAGGGAGGCCGCGTTCACTTATAGCCAACGGCCGCAAGTCTGGGCAAAACGACCGCCGAGCCATGGGCTAGTTCTGCTAGGGTCTGTCATGACCTGTCCTCCTCGATGCGGCTCTGCGCATCGTTTTTTGGATTTACTCTCAAAAGCGTAACCCGCGCTCTCGAGGCTTAGGACAGGTCACTCCATAATCTCTACGGGGACTCGAAACTAGGACCGCCAAGAGTGGCGGTCACTACCTGTCGATCCGGCGGTTAGCAGCCGGGGTCGAATCGCCCGAATGATCGGCTACGAAGCCGGCAGGATTGCCGGCCCCAACTCGAAACTAGGACCGCCAAGAGTGGCGGTCACTACCTGTCGGCGGCCCACGCTTCGTTGCGAAAATGCAGCGTGAAGCCGCGCTTCAGCCCGCATTTCCAATTTGATTTCGGCATCCCGACCTTGCAGCGGCCTTCAGCGTCTTTATTTATAGGGGTTCAAGCCCTGTCAGGACGCACGGAGGCCAACACCCAATGGGTGAAAAAGAAAACAAGCCGTTTCAGCTCACCTTCAACGGATTTCTCAAAGTCGATTTCCAAGGATCGCGCGTCACCTCGGATGGTGGCCTGATTCTCATTCGGGAACTGGACGAGCGGCTCGGACTGGGCAAGCTGATCGACGAGCATCTGACGGATTCGCGGCAAGGCACAAACAAGAAGTTCCCACTGGCCGACCTGGTGCGGCAATCGGTCTACAGCCGCCTCGCCGGCTACGAGGATCTCAACGATGCTGCCCGTGTCTCGGCTGACCCGACTTTTCGTCTGATCGGCTCGAAGAAGAACTGGGATCGCGGCGGGGCGCTTACGTCGCGTCTACAAAGCTTTGAGGCAGAGCTGCTGGCCAGTGAAGAGAACCTGCTTGGGCTGATGGCGGTGAACCGCGAGTTGGTCGCTCAAGCCCAAGCGCAGGACGAGTCCGAGCGTGTCGTGCTCGATATGGACTCCACGGAAAGCCCGGTCCACGGTCAGCAGGAAGGCAGCGCTTACAACGGCCATTTCGAGTCCACCTGCTACCACCCGCTGTTGCTGTTCAACCAGCACGGTGATTGTCTGGCGGCGAAGCTGCGAGCGGGTAACGTGTCCAGCGCCGAGGACTGGGACGAACTGCTGCTGCCCGAGATCGAGCGCCAACAGGGAGAAGGCAAGCAAGTGACGTTCCGCGCCGACGCCGCCTTCGCCAAGCCGGAGATCTACGAGGCGTTGGAGGATCGCGGAGTGGACTACGTCATTCGCATCCCAGCAAACAAGAACCTGGAGTTGGAGATCGAAGAGATTCTGTTCCGTCCGCCGGGCAGGCCGAGCCTGAAGCCACTAGTGCGCTACAAGAGCTTCCGCTATCAGGCCGCGAGTTGGTCGAAGCCTCGGCGGGTTGTGGCCAAGGTTGAGCACCACCAAGGCGAGTTGTTTCCTCGCGTCGGGTTCATCGTCACGAGCATGAGCTTGCCCAGTCGGTCGCTGGTGCGCTTCTACAACAAGCGCGGCACGGCCGAGCAATGGATCAAGGAAGGCAAGCAGGCAACCCACTGGACACGGCTGTCCTGTCATCGTTTCCGGGCAAACGAGGTGCGTTTGCAGTTGAGCGTGTTGGCCTACAACCTGGGGAACCTGTGGCGGCGGCTGGGGCTGGCGCAGAGGATCAAGAACTGGTCGCTGACGAGCTTGCAGCATCGGTTGATGAAAACCGGAGGGCGGCTGGTCAAGCATGCCCGCTATTACTGGCTGCTGTTGGCCGAGGGGCATCTCAACCGCAAGCTGTTCGCTGAGATGCTGGGGCGGATCTGGGCGCTGCCTGTGCCAGGCGGGTAACGGGCGACGGCTGCGACGGAGAAGAGACGCTGGGTTGCTGAAGAGGGAACTACTCGGAGCCGTGTCGGCGAAAAGCCCTCCAGCGAGCTGGAACGCGGCGATCGAGCGGCATTCAGCGACCCAAACGGGAGCGAACGGAGCATCGATCGTGAGAGGAAGACGAAGACCTTGCACCCGAGCCGCGGATCGGAGTATCCTGACCATCGCGGGATGGCCAAAACGGAAATTCCAGATCAGAAGAACTTCGACCAGTTTGAGGCCGAGCTCACTGCCTCCTCCAATGAGGTCGAGGCAGGTGGCGACTGGGCCTTCGACCGCGGTATGTACACGATTAAGCCCGCATTTCCAATTTGATTTCGGCATCCCGACCTTGCAGCGGCCTTCAGCGTCTTTATTTATAGGGGTTCAAGCCCTGTCAGGACGCACGGAGGCCAACACCCAATGGGTGAAAAAGAAAACAAGCCGTTTCAGCTCACCTTCAACGGATTTCTCAAAGTCGATTTCCAAGGATCGCGCGTCACCTCGGATGGTGGCCTGATTCTCATTCGGGAACTGGACGAGCGGCTCGGACTGGGCAAGCTGATCGACGAGCATCTGACGGATTCGCGGCAAGGCACAAACAAGAAGTTCCCACTGGCCGACCTGGTGCGGCAATCGGTCTACAGCCGCCTCGCCGGCTACGAGGATCTCAACGATGCTGCCCGTGTCTCGGCTGACCCGACTTTTCGTCTGATCGGCTCGAAGAAGAACTGGGATCGCGGCGGGGCGCTTACGTCGCGTCTACAAAGCTTTGAGGCAGAGCTGCTGGCCAGTGAAGAGAACCTGCTTGGGCTGATGGCGGTGAACCGCGA
This sequence comes from Bryobacterales bacterium, assembly GCA_965248205.1. Classification (GTDB taxonomy): domain Bacteria; phylum Acidobacteriota; class Terriglobia; order Bryobacterales; family UBA6623. Next base: position 756,071 of record CBDFIS010000006.1, on the reverse strand, counting down.
GTTGGTCGCTCAAGCCCAAGCGCAGGACGAGTCCGAGCGTGTCGTGCTCGATATGGACTCCACGGAAAGCCCGGTCCACGGTCAGCAGGAAGGCAGCGCTTACAACGGCCATTTCGAGTCCACCTGCTACCACCCGCTGTTGCTGTTCAACCAGCACGGTGATTGTCTGGCGGCGAAGCTGCGAGCGGGTAACGTGTCCAGCGCCGAGGACTGGGACGAACTGCTGCTGCCCGAGATCGAGCGCCAACAGGGAGAAGGCAAGCAAGTGACGTTCCGCGCCGACGCCGCCTTCGCCAAGCCGGAGATCTACGAGGCGTTGGAGGATCGCGGAGTGGACTACGTCATTCGCATCCCAGCAAACAAGAACCTGGAGTTGGAGATCGAAGAGATTCTGTTCCGTCCGCCGGGCAGGCCGAGCCTGAAGCCACTAGTGCGCTACAAGAGCTTCCGCTATCAGGCCGCGAGTTGGTCGAAGCCTCGGCGGGTTGTGGCCAAGGTTGAGCACCACCAAGGCGAGTTGTTTCCTCGCGTCGGGTTCATCGTCACGAGCATGAGCTTGCCCAGTCGGTCGCTGGTGCGCTTCTACAACAAGCGCGGCACGGCCGAGCAATGGATCAAGGAAGGCAAGCAGGCAACCCACTGGACACGGCTGTCCTGTCATCGTTTCCGGGCAAACGAGGTGCGTTTGCAGTTGAGCGTGTTGGCCTACAACCTGGGGAACCTGTGGCGGCGGCTGGGGCTGGCGCAGAGGATCAAGAACTGGTCGCTGACGAGCTTGCAGCATCGGTTGATGAAAACCGGAGGACGGCTGGTCAAGCATGCCCGCTATTACTGGCTGCTGTTGGCCGAGGGGCATCTCAACCGCAAGCTGTTCGCTGAGATGCTGGGGCGGATCTGGGCGCTGCCTGTGCCAGGCGGGTAACGGGCGACGGCTGCGACGGAGAAGAGACGCTGGGTTGCTGAAGAGGGAACTACTCGGAGCCGTGTCGGCGAAAAGCCCTCCAGCGAGCTGGAACGCGGCGATCGAGCGGCATTCAGCGACCCAAACGGGAGCGAACGGAGCATCGATCGTGAGAGGAAGACGAAGACCTTGCACCCGAGCCGCGGATCGGAGTATCCTGACCATCGCGGGATGGCCAAAACGGAAATTCCAGTTCCTAGTGTTTCTTTTTCGGGGCGATGATGACGTGCATCATGCGGCCTTCTAGGCGCGGCCGGCCTTCGACGTCGCCCAGCTCCGAAAGATCCTTAGCGAGGCGAAAAATGAGTTTCTCACCGAGATTGGCGTGTGTGATTTCACGACCGCGGAAAAACACGGTTGCTTTGACCTTGTTCCCCTCTGTGAGGAAGCGCAGGGCGTGGTTCTTCTTGAAATCGTAGTCGTGCTGGTCGGTATTGGGACGAAATTTGACTTCTTTGATCTCGATCCGATGCTGTTTTTTCTTCGCTTCGTTCTTCTTCTTCTTTTCTTGGTATGTGTACTCGCCGTAGTCGATGACCTTGCACACCGGCGGGTCGGCCGAGGGGGATACGAGAACGAGGTCTAAGCCGAGCGCTTTCGCTCTTTGAATGCCGACCGACGTCGGCAAGACTTCGGTTTCGCCGTCCGGGAAAACGACTCGCACTTGTCGGGCTCGAATCCATTGGTTGACGTTGGTTTTGCGGGCCCGTCGAAAGGGTCTAAAGGATCTTCGAATAAGTTCCTCCTTGTTGTTGGTCTAAGGTCCGGGTGTTCAGTTCCCGCCCCAGGCCATGCGGCAGTCGGCGAGGGGCTCGTGCGTTCACCATGGGAAGATCGGAAATATCAAATACCTAAGCTCTTCGCCCATGGGTTCGTCCCTGAATGCCCAACCAGGCTATGGGATGCACACTCGATGATTTCCAAAACGCGATCCTCCCAAAAAACAAAAAGGATTGTCAGGCGATTGAGCCTGCAATCCCTTTTCTAGAACGAACTCGGGATTCGAGAGCGGTTCAAAGTGATCAATCTAAGCTAGACGCAGCCGCTAGTCGGCCGCCTAGCCTCCGTGCAGTCATGTTAACACGAAACGCGCTGCCGGAAGGCTCTGAATTGGTGCCGCCCCGGATTTCCGCCGAGGGACTGTCGCATGGGTCCGGTAGAATTCGAAGTAGAGGCAGAAACACGGCTGTGATGGGGCGAGAATTGCCAGTGAATCGTCCTTGACAAAGCCCGCAACCCTCGCCTAGCATAGACGTCGTGACGCGGCGGTGGGCCGCGCAAGCAACTGGCATGGTGAAGCAGAACAACTAGCATGGTTAAGCACGACATCGTCACACAGGTAGTTAACCGTACCGGCCTGAGTAAGACCAAGGCGGAGATGGCAGTCGAGACAGTGTTCGAGACAATGAAACGGGCCATGGAGCGTGGTGAGAGGATCGAACTGCGCGGCTTCGGCGTCTTCAACACCCGACCTCGTAAAACCGGTATCGGCCGCAACCCACGCACCGGAGAGGAAGTGGTGATCCCTCCCGGCAAGGCGGTGAGGTTCAAGCCGGGCAAAGAGCTACAGTCTCTCTGATCCGTTTTCACTCGGCCCTTAGCCTCCTTCGAGGTACTCCGCCAATCTGAACCTGCGGTGGATGTTCTCATCCTCTTGCCCGGGCGCCGTCCATAGAGAGCAGGACGGCCCTCCAGCGCAAGCGCACGCTGATACCTGGACGTAGCGGCTGCGGTGAAGATCACGGCCACACTCATCACGCTCAACGAGGAAGAGAATCTGTCCCGGGCTCTCTCCTCCCTGGGGTGCTGTGACGAGATAGTAGTCGTCGATTCCGGCTCACATGATCGAACCGTGGAGATTGCCCGTGAGCATGGGGCGAGGGTTGTCGAACGTCCGTTCAGCGGCTATGCCGACCAGAAGAACTTTGCCGCCGAAGCGGCGAATCACGACTGGATTCTGTCTCTAGACGCAGACGAGGCGTTGAGTGATGAGCTACAAGCCGAGGTACGAGACCTCACGCGCACCGGGGCCCGCGCCGACGCGTACCAAGCCCCTCGATTAGCCCAGTACATGGGTAAATGGATCCGCTACTCCGGATGGTACCCTGACCCGAAAGTGCGCTTGTACGATCGCAAGAAGGCACGCTGGGCGGGCGAGTACGTTCACGAAGCGGTCGAGGTCAGTGGCCGCGTGGGAACTCTCAAAGGCGACCTACTGCACTTTACCTGCCGATCCTTTTCTCAACACTTAGCGACGATCGACCGCTATACGACCCTAGCGGCGAAGGAGATGATTGCCCGGGGGCAGCGAGTACATCTCGGGAATCTTGTCGTTTCGCCTCTGTGGGCTTTCTTCCGGACCTATATCATCAAACGCGGCTTTCTCGACGGGATGGAAGGTTGGATCATCGCGCAAATGGCCGCATTCTACGTCTTCTCGAAATTCCTCAAGGCCCGAATGATGAGCCGTACCTCATGAGAATCCTCCACCTCGATAGCGGCCAATCGATGCGCGGAGGTCAACATCAGGTGCTGATGCTGCTCAAGGGGCTTGACACTCGGGGGCATGGGCAGACTTTGCTGGCCGGCGAGCCCCTGGTTGAGCGTTGGGACGGACGACGTCTGACAATTGCAAATCTCCTGCACGCAGCCCCTGAGGCCGGGATCATCCACGCCCACGACGCAAGATCGCACACGCTGGCAGCGCTTTTTTGTCCGGGCAAACCACTGGTTGTTTCTCGCCGTGTCGCGTTTCCCCTGCGCCGAGGTTGGTTGTCCCGTTGGAAGTACGGCCGCGGCAAGCACTACATCGCCGTTTCAGGGTATGTGCGAGAGCGGCTGATTGACGCCGGTGTACCAGCCCCCGACATCACCGTGGTTCACGACGGAGTCAACATACCGTCTGCCGAGCATTGGAAACAGCGTGGAGCTCGCGTTGCAGGCCCGACGCTGGCCGTCGCGCCGGCCATAGCTGACCCTCTCAAGGGCAGCGAGCTGCTGCGTTCCGCGTGCCAGCTAGCCGGCATCCGGATGCTCCTTTCAACAGACCTGCCGGCGGATTTGTCCCGGGCCGACGTATTTGTGTATCTTTCCCAGAGCGAGGGGTTAGGCTCGGCTACTTTGTTGGCGATGGCGAGACACGTTCCGGTAATTGCCAGCCGCGTAGGCGGGATTCCCGAAATTGTGGATCACGAAAAGACCGGGCTATTGGTGGCCAACGAGGTAGGCGATGTCGCCGCTGCGATTCAGAGGATGCTAGAGGACCGACACCTTACGAAAGGGTGTACGGAGCGGGCCTTCCGGCTTGTTTCCGAGCGATTCACCGATGATATAATGGTCCAGCGAACGGAAGAAGTTTACCTAACCGTCCTACGTTCCATGTCCCCGTCGTGATTCCACTCCTTGCGCTCCTGCTAGGCCTGATTATTGGGAGCTTCCTGAACGTTTGTATCCATCGCTGGCCAAGGGATGAGTCCGTCGTGCGGCCGCGGTCCCACTGCCCTCGCTGCCGTAAGACGCTCTCCTGGTACGACAACATACCCCTAGTCAGTTATTTGATGCTGCGTGGCCAATGTCGCTATTGCAGTGCTCCCATCTCGGTTCGTTACCCCATTGTGGAATTGCTGAACGGGTTCTTCTACTTTTACCTGGCGTCAAGATTCGGCTGGCAGCTGTCGACCGCGAAAATGGCCGTCTTCGTCTCGATGACGCTGGTGCTGATCTTTACCGACATCGCGGACTACATCTTGCCGGATGAAATCACACTTGGAGGACTTGGCGCAGGGTTGTTGCTAAGTCCGTTCGTCCACGTTGAAGCGCGCTTCACGCAGCTTTTTTGGGCCTTGCGGCCTAACGATCCGGCGCCTTGGGTCATGTCTTTGGTGGAAAGCGCCTTCGCAGCAGCTTTCGTCGGGGGCTTCCTTTACCTGCTTCGTGCTACCTACTTTCGGCTGAGGCATATCGAAGGATTGGGGTTGGGAGACGTCAAGATGATGGCGATGGTTGGGGCGTTTTGGGGCTTGTCCACGACCATCGGCGTGCTACTAATAGGCTCCCTTGTGGGGGCTGTTAGTGGCTCTGTTATCGTGCTGATTGCACGCAAGAAATGGACCTACGAACTGCCTTTCGGAGCCTATCTAGGGGCCGGCAGCATCATGGTGGTTGTGTGGGGAGAGGACCTCCACCGCTGGTGGATGTCGGTCATAACGTAATGGCCTCCTTGCCTTAGTCATTGAAGAATCCACCAAGCCCGTTGCTGCACAAGACTCTCATCCCCGGGTACATCTCGCTATAGTGATTCAGCGGCCCACATCAAAAGTGGGACGGCGTTCGACGAACTGTAGTTTTTTCTCTGCACGGCCTTGAGGACCGGAACGGAAGCGCCACCCAGTCGCGAGGGCGCCCCGGATTCACGGGACGGCAAGTTCGCTGTCGGCCGGGGCCAACTTGGGAGCGGTCACGCAATGAAACTTAAGAGAATCGCCGAGTATTTGGGCTGTAGGCTTACGGCTGCAGCGGATCTGGAGATCTCGGGCGTAGCAGGCTTGGAGAAAGCGGAATCCGGCGAGCTTACTTTCCTTTCAAATCCCCGCTATGCCAAGTTGGTTTCGACGACCAACGCGTCGGCCATCATCACCGAGAAGGAGATAGACCAGCGCGGGTTGGCCTGCTTGCTGTCCGACAACCCGTACCTGGATTTCGCTCGCGCGCTGGAGCTCTTCTACGAGTCGCCTCGACCCCCGACGGGGATCCACCCCACGGCGGTTGTCGCGGAGACTGCTCGAATCGGCCCGAGCGCTAGTATCGGGCCCTACGCCGTCATTGGGGAGCGCGTCGTCCTCGGGAAAGCCGCGGTCATTCACCCGCACGTCGCCATCTACGAAGGCGCTGAGATCGGCGACGATTTCATCGCGCATTCTCACGCGGTGGTCCGGGAGTTCTGTCGTGTCGGGGACCGGGTCATCCTGCAAAACGGTGTCATCATCGGGGGCGACGGCTATGGTTTCGCGCACAAGCCGGATGGGTCGCACTACAAGATCGTGCAGGCCGGGCGGGTGGTTATCGAAGACGATGTTGAGATCCAGGCTCACTCTTGCATCGACCGGGCGGCAGTCGGCGAAACGCGAATCAAACGTGGCTCCAAGCTCGACAACCTCGTACAGATTGGCCATTCCGTTGAGATAGGGGAAAACGCCATTGTCTGCGCACAGGTCGGCATCGCCGGGAGTACGACCGTCGGGCGGAATTGCGTCTTTGCCGGCCAAGTCGGTCTAGTTGGCCACTTGAACGTAGGGGATAACGTCGCCATCACTGCGCAAAGCGGGGTTCCCTCGGACGTTCCGGACGGCAAGATGATCTCGGGGTACCCGGCCATCGACAACCGACGCTGGTTGCGTTGCGCCACGGTCTACAACCGCCTGCCCGAATTGGAGAAGGCCGTGCGCAAACTCGAAAAAAGAATCGACGCGCTCTCGCCACCCGGTTGAGGTGGTCGGATACCGGTTCAGAGAAATCCGATCGTCGACCAACCCTACCCAATCCGCCGGGCGAAGAGGTTATACAGCCAAGCGATGACGACGCCCCCAATAGCCCCGTCGACCAAGCCATACACGGTTCCCACGAGTAGGTCTCCCAACGACCCCGAGTGATCGAACCCGGGATAGAACGAGCTAACGATTCTCAGGAATTCGTCAGCGTAGCCGGGAAAAAAGAGGCTCACGATCCCGACAAACAGAATGGCGCCGCCCCACAAGATGCCAATCGTAAGCGCCAGGGCTTTTACCGACAGTTGCATGATTGCCTCCCAGGGCTAGGTCGTAGCCGGGGTGATTCTAGCAGGGTGGGCGGCGGGTGTCACGCCTCCGTCAGGGCATCAGCTTCTGCAAAACCGAATAACTCATCATCACTGCCATGAGCAGCGTACAGACCCACAATCCCAGTGTGATCCAGCCGCGAGGAGCGATTACCTTGGGGAGGTGAACATATCTCAGGTAGAGGGTGCAGAAGCCGATTATGGGCAACATGACCGCTTGGGCAACCCCGCCGATCTTGACCATCAAGACGGGTTGCCGGAGGAACATGTAGTAAAAGCTGGGAACGACCAGCAGAACAACCACGAAAAACCGCGTGACCTTGAGGCGGGTCGCGTAGTTCGTCTTGTCGTAGAGTCCGAGCAGTCCCGTGAAATCCGCAAGAAGGCGACAAGTGCCGGCGACGCCGGCGAAGACGGTCGAGTACAGGACTGCGAAAGCGCCGATCATGAAAGGAACGAACGACCACGATCCCATCGTCTCGGTGTACATGGCCGAAAGCGTATGGACCATTTCGGTCCCTTGGGGAACGATGCCCATGCTATGGAGAATACCTGCGCCAAGCAAGTAAAAGGCGACCGTGGCGAAGGTGTAAATCAGCATGGAGTTGACCACGTCGAAGCCCATGACCCTGATCCAACCGAAGGCCCGAGTTCGCCAGGCGTCGCTGTTTTCGAGCCGGCCGGTGAAGCGCGCGTACCCTTTCTCGATGCACCAGTAGGGGTACATGACGAGTTCGGTGGCGCCCACGCCCGTGATACCGAACGTCGCAACGGCTGTTACCAAGCCGCCTGACGGCGGGTGGAAGGCCAGACCGTCCAGCAGGTCCGGCCAGGAAAAGTATTCCGGGCGTTTAGCCAACAAGACCGCGCAGCTCACCGTCAAAGCGCTGAAGCTGACGACCAACCCCAAGGCAAAGCGTTCCACGAAACTGTAGCGGCCGAACAGCAGCAGCCCGACGGTTCCCGCGCTCACTACCCATACCCATCCGGTAATCGGCACCATAGGCGCCATACTGTGAAGAATTTCGGAAATACCTCCCAACATGGCCCCGGTTTGCATCTGCGTCATCATCACCATCACGAACCAGAGCCAAACGACCCAGGACACACGGGCGCGTGGCCCCGGCACGCGGTTGAAAGCTTCCAGCGTCGTCTCCCCGGTGCCAAGGGAATAGCGCCCGAGTTCGTTTTGAACCACCGTCTTGACTACGCAGCTCACCAGAATCAGCCACAGGAGTGTGTAGCCGTTTTCGGCGCCTAGAACCGTGGTCGCGATCAGCTCGCCCGACCCTACGATGGAGCCGGCAAGAATCAATCCCGGGCCGATCCGGCGGAAGGTAGCACCGAGCGAACGGGGTGGATTCTCGACGTGCGCGGGGTCGAATTGGTAGGGATCTTCTAACGTCGCTCTGGGCATCGCAAGAACCCGCATCCTACTTCATGCCTTCGTAGTACCGCAAGAAGAGCGTCAGGACGTTGCCTTCTCAGGCTCAGCACGGCCACTCCGTTCCGTGAGTCCTACAGACGAACTTATAAAGAAACTGGTCCACCGGCCCCATGGCAGCCCCGTGGACTCGACAGAGAGTGCAACCTAGCGTACCCTCTAAACCCGGAAGTCCGGCACCGAACCCCGGGCGGAAGCCCTCCAGCGTCGGTTCTTGGGTGGAACCTCTCTTGTTGAGCCGGCGGTCTTGAGGGAAATTCGAGTCCGACTGGCGGCGCCGGATGGGGACGAAAACCTATTGCTGGTAGGTAGATGGGGATGAATCTGAACCTATACACAAAACCAGATAGTACTCTGGTACTAGCAATTTTGAAACCTCCGACCTATTGTTCTTAAGCGTTCCACCGTAGAACAATGGTAGAGAATGAAAACGCGCGCCAACCGTTACAACATTCGGAGGGATGTGGAATATCGCCTTCGAGGCCCCAGAGGAAACACCCGGGGATCCGGTCGAACCGTGAATATCAGCCGTCGTGGTGTCCTGTTTGAAACCGAGCCGGACTTGAGAATAGGGAGCAAGATCGACCTCGTGATCGACATGGGGACACTACTTGACGGGAGCCCAGGAGTCGAGTTGCACGCCCACGGGATTACCGTCCGGAGCAAGAACGGCAAGGTCGCCGTGGACATCAGGAAACACCGCCTCGTGGAGGGGGGAGAAGGACTGACCCCTCCGCCTCCGGCCGTTGCTTGAAAAAGTAGAGATCCCCGCCGTACCCGCACTTCACAACCTAATGAGAAGGTGCGCACGCACGCAGTAGCCTGTGGGCCAGCGCCCTACGGCGTTCCAACTACTCTGCCGGCAGCTGCCGTACTCTGGCGGTCCAATGCTGTGCTTCGGTGCCTCGTAAGCAAGCGGTTCCCTCGTTCCGCCCGAAGGCATGTTTTTTTTGCCCGGATCTGAGAACGAAGAATATGGCCCAATCGAACCCTTTTCAAGAAGTCTGGCTAGCCGAGCTTCAACTGACGGCACGTGACCGCCGCCTCGGCTAGCAGCTTCCGCGCCACGTCGTTGAGGGAATAGTCCAAGTTGTAGACGACCTCGCCAAGGCCGCCGTTGATGATCATCTTGGTGCAGATGAGGCAGGGAGAAAATGTCGAGTACAGGGTGGCGCCCTTTACACTGATTCCGTGGTAGGCCGCTTGTACGATGGCGTTCTCCTCGGCATGCGAGCAAAGGCATTCGCCCAGTTGCGTCCCACTCTCCGCCATCGAGTTGCAACGCGGACAGCCGCCTTCGTTGCAATTCTTGACTCCCCGGGGAGTGCCGTTATAGCCGGTCGAAATAATCCTGCGGTCCTTGACGATCACCGCTGCCACTTTGCGCTTCATACAATTGCTGCGGAGGGACACAATGCGCGCGATCTGCATGAAATACTCGTCCCAGCCGGGACGAGCCTCGGCCATGAGCCAGTGGCTTAGCAGGCCGTTGAGTCTTTGCGTCAACTCCTCCATGCCCGAGTCGTTGGTCAGGGTCTCATCCGCCATTTCATAGCAGGCCCGCAACTGCTGGTGAGCGGGATCAGCGCTCTCCATTTCCCGTTGTTCCTGCTGGACAAACTCCTCAAGCGAACTGGGTGTACGGGGTCCCCCGCGCCGGCGGACGCGCTCATAGCGAATAGCGACGGGCGCGTCGACGTGCAGTAGTTGGAAATCGCCTCTCGCCCGCAGGCTCTCGACTTCGTACGGGTTTCGGATCGAGTCGACTACGTAGTTTTGGTCCGGGGATAATTTGGCCTTGACCCGTTCCGCGAGCACCGCTGGGCCGTACTCGGCTCGCAGGCTGTTGCCCATCTCGATCAAGTTTTCGCGGCTCCCGGCTCGGTTACGGCTCTCGAGCTCTCTGCGGATTTCATCCGAGAGCGAATGGAATCGAAAGCCTCTGGATTTGAGATAGTCCGCGGCGGCGGTCTTGCCGGCACCGTTGGTTCCTGTTAGGCCGATGACCATGGTGGGGCTGTCAAGTCGGGTGGGGATCGGAAAGATGGACTAAGGTTCACCTGCGAAACTGCCGCGAGACCTCGCGACGTTGCCCGCAACCCGCCCCTACGATACCAAGTCTGCTGAGCCGAAGGGGTGGTGCTGCCAGCTCTGGGTCGCGGGCAATCCGGGCTATTCCGTGCGCGAACGCCAGGTTCTTTCATGGGATTGTCCGGACCGTAGAGGTGGCAGAATAGTTGGCCGCACGGACGACTAGATTCTCGACCCCAGAAGACACCACCACCGGGGGCTAGCCTCACCCAAGTAGCTCATGTTAGGCTTGTAAATCCTACCCCTTAGGAAATGCCGAACGCTCATGCAGACCGCCTGAGCGAGCGGCCCACGCGCTTTTCGAGTCAACCATGGACAACATTGCTGAAGTTACGCCACTCATCGGCCTAGGCGGGCTGATTTGCGCCGGAATTGTGTTCGCGATCAACAACCGGCGGTCGCCTGGCAACGAGCGGATGCGGGAGCTTTCCGATCTCATCCGGACCGGCGCGATGACGTTTCTCAAACGCGAGTACAGGATCTTGTTCGCCTTCGTCGCGATCGTAGCGGTTCTGATCCTCTGGAAACTGAATGTGCAGACGGCGATCTGTTTCGTCAGTGGCGCGGCCTGTTCGGTTGTGGCGGGCCTGATTGGTATGCAGTCCGCTACGCGGGCCAATGCCCGTACGGCCGAGGCTGCTCGGCAAGAGGGGGTTGGCAGCGCCCTGATGGTTGCCTTTGGCGGTGGAGCTGTGATGGGACTATCCGTGGCAGGGCTAGGACTGCTCGGAGTCGGTATTTTCGCCCAGGTCTTTGCTGGGATCGAGGAAGCGATCTACATCAATGGCTTCGCGATGGGGGCTAGCTCGATTGCCTTGTTCGCCCGGGTCGGCGGTGGCATCTACACCAAGGCGGCTGACGTTGGGGCGGACCTCGTGGGAAAGGTAGAGGCGGGCATCCCGGAGGACGATCCTCGCAACCCGGGAGTGATCGCCGACAACGTTGGCGATAACGTCGGGGACGTCGCGGGGATGGGCGCCGACATCTTCGAGTCTTATGTTGGATCGATGGTGGCCACGTTGGCGATTGCGGCCACCTTGCCGTCGGAGGCTCTCGGCATGCTGGGAGGCGGAGCCGCGGGGGCGACCTTGCAGTCGTCGCTCATGGCTTTGCCACTCGTCCTCTCGGCCCTAGGACTGGTAGCGTCAGTCATTGGAATCCTCGCGATCCAGCTCATGAAAGGGATGGGGCCGGCCGCTGCTCTTCGCTACGCGCCATGGCTGTCGGCGGTGTTGTTTCTGGCGGCGGTATTCTTTACCGTCGGCATCCTGGGAGTCAACCAAGGCGTTTTTTGGGCCGTCCTTTCGGGGACACTTGCTGGAGTGGCAATCGGTTTCATCACCGAATATTACACTTCGATGAAGCCGATTTGGGGCATCGTGGGCGCTTCGAAAACAGGGCCGGCGACGAATATAATCGAGGGCTTGGCGGTTGGTTTCCGTAGTTGTGCGCTGCCCGTTTTGATGATCTGCGCGGCTATCTTCATCTCCTATCGCTACGCCGGGCTTTACGGGATCGGGATCGCCGCCGTTGGAATGCTGGCCACCGTCGGCATCACGATGAGCGTTGACGCCTACGGGCCCATAGCGGACAACGCTGGGGGCATCTCGGAGATGAGCGGCCTGGGACCGGAAGTTCGAGCCATAACGGACACCCTGGATTCACTGGGAAACACGACAGCGGCGATGGGTAAGGGATTTGCTATCGGTTCCGCCGCGCTTGCGGCCCTGGCTCTTTTCTCGGCCTATACGCAAGCCGTGAACGCGGTTCGGATCGGCCAAGGCCTGGGGGCGATGAACATTCAGGTCAACGACGCCAACGTGGTTATCGGGCTACTGATCGGCGGGATTCTGCCGTTTTTCATCGCTGCCCAAACGATGAGCGCCGTGGGCCGAGCGGCCGGCAAGATGGTAGACGAGATTCGTAGACAATTTCGCGAAATCAAGGGCTTGCTGGCCGGGGAACCGGACGCCAAGCCGGATGCAGCGCGCTGCGTTGATATTGCTACGACGGCCGCCCTCAAAGAGATGGTGGGCCCTGGAATTGTGGCGGTAGGCGCTCCGGTAGTGATGGGCTACACGCTTGGAGCTGAGGCGCTAGGCGGCATGTTGGCCGGCGCTACGGTGACCGGAGTGCTGCTGGCGCTGTTTATGGCCAACGCAGGCGGTGCCTGGGACAATGCCAAGAAACTGATCGAAAAGGGCGAAGTCGCGGACGAACAAAAGGGATCCGAGGCCCACAAGGCAGCGGTCGTCGGTGACACGGTGGGCGACCCGTTTAAGGACACGTCGGGTCCTTCCATGAATATCCTCATCAAACTCATGTCCATCGTGGCGTTGGTGCTGGCACCCCTGATCGCTCTGAGCTGAATGTCCGTATTCGGCTTGGGCACCCTTGTGGGCCGCGACGAAGGCAAAGACCCATGATCGGCCGCCAGTACTTCGCGAAGTCAGGGGTTTTTCCGACCTTCTCGGACTGGTAATATAGGTAATATGACTTGTCAGAATCGCCCGATTGTGGTGTGTCGAACCCGCTTACCGGGCCTCGGGGTTGGAGTATGGCGTCCCGCGCGGCGTCTCTTTCCACGGGGGTAAGTCAAAACGCTCAAAGTACTTAGGTGAATGCCTGATTCCCTACCTTGAGTGGCCGATCGCACTATGTCTTTGGAAGCCAATATGACCGGGTCAGTCCCCCGCCGCCCTAGTGTAGTATTCCTGTGTCTGTCATTCCTGTTGTTTCTCTTGGCAAGCGGACCCCAAGCGTGGGGCTCAACGCTCCTCACCAACGGGCACCCCATCCACGTCCGCGTTGACTCCGATCCCCTAGAGTTCAAAACCCTGTTTGCCGGTCTCAAGGGCTATACGGTCTTTGTGCCTCCAGGCGCTCGACAGCTAGTCATAGAGTTCGTCACTACGCCTAGCGGCATGATTGAACTGGCGGCTCAGACAGGGAGGGATGTAGGGACTGAGAATTTGGGCCCTGACTTAGCCGACTTCAGGGAATTCCCTAACCCGCTCGGAGTAGCTCAGATTGTGATCGATGAAACCACCCACCCTCGGCTGACTTCGGGAATCTACTTCATTGGACTCTTTATTTTCGATCCCGGATTGAGGTTCGAGGGACACTTGACCGCGACCGTAGATGGCGGGTCTATCGAGCCGCAGAAGGTGCTTGTGGAGTCGACATTTGATTCCGATCTTGAGGGCTGGATGCACAATGCCACGGCAAGCGCACTGCCGGGTACAAGTGTAGGCGATGCAGCCTCATCGATCGTGTTCGGGTCGTCGGGCGGTAATCCCGGAGGCTATGCGATATTGATCGACCGCGGGCTGGCCCGAAAGGAATACTTTGTTGCCCCCGCTGCCTTCAGTCTCGACTATTTGTCTCTTGGCGAGCCACGTTACGTGTTTGACATCGCCCGCGTCACGGGGTTCACCTTCTACGATTTCTTCGTCGAAGTTCGCGTGTTCAGTACTGATGGAGCCTTTCGCTGGCTGGCGCCAACGCCGCCACCGGGAGTTGGAGGCGGTTGGACGACGTACTCAGCCTCAATCAGGAAGGATAAGTGGTTCCCGCTCGCGGGAACAGCGACGTTCGAGGAAGTGTTCTCGGATGTCCAGCGGGTCGAGGTACTGGCCACCTACAACGCTAGCGGTGGTTTGAGTGGTCTGGACAACTTCCGTCTCATGGTTCGGGGCTTCGATCCGCCGCGAACGGTGCTTCCGACGATTAGTGCGTTTTCAGCGGGACCTGACAATTGGTCACGAAATTATCCTGCCAGCGACGCCATTCCGGCGTCGACGGTCGGAGACGCAGGATCGCGTTTGATCTGGAACGAGTTTGAAGGGAATTCCGGGGGCTTCGTGCGGGTGCTCGAAGATGGTGGACCCGGGGAGGACGCCTTCCTGGCGCCTGAACTCTACCTGGGGGACATCACCGGCTTGATGGACGAGAACCCGCGTCTCGAGTTTGACTACATGCATACCTCGGACTCCGGCGCTACAAGACCGGTGGACGTGCGGTTGTATGGGCTGGACGACACCGTGTTCCAATGGACGGGCGTCGTACCCAGCGCTTTCTGGGTCCTGCAGCGCGCCCCGCTCTCCGAAAGCGAGTGGACGCGGCTGTCAGGCGAGAGATCGTTCACCGAAACACTCGCCAACGTGATCCGGCTGGGTATCAGTGCAGACCAGGGTGACGGGCCGGAGTGGAATGCAATAGATAATGTCGCCCTGCTAACGGATAACTCGCCGATCATTCCTCGATCGTTGAGCGCCAACCCGGCGACGCTGAACTTCTCCGCGTTCGTGACGGGGCCCAACCCGGATCCGCAGACATTAGCCATTACGGCAAGCGGCGGAGAGATCTACTGGGAAGCGGAAGTCACTGGCGATCTGGCGGACCGTATTTCACTTTCCGAGACGGCCGGAGAGACCCCGTCACAGGTGACGGTTGTATTGGACACGCAAGACCTCGCGGATGGTGGTGCGGCGGCCCTGGTCGCGCAACAGTTGGACCCGGGTTTTCACCAGGCAGTGATCACGGTGACCCCGGTTGGGGCGACCGTGCCCGCGGTCTCGACGACAGTTAGTCTGAATTTGGGTGAGCAGCCCAATCCAACGCCTGAGATCTTTCCGGATGGCGTGATCAATGCCGCCAGCTACTGGACTCGCCTTGCTCCTGGGGCATTGGGCACGCTCTTTGGCAAGGACCTCGGTGGCCCGGAGTCAGGCATCCTGGCGGAGTTTACGGGCAGATCCAACGACATGCTGCCTACCAACATAGCCGGCATTCGGCTGCTGGTGTACGACACCGCTGATTCTCCACTCGGGGAGGCCCCGCTCCTTTACCTCGATGACCAGCAGATTAACTTCCAAATGCCGTTTGAGGTGGCCGGAATGCCGCGGGTTCGTGTTGTCGTTGATAACAATGGTGCTCGCAGCGAGCCGGAAGAAGTTCGGATCACTCCCTCGGCACCGGGCATCTTCACCTATGATGGCGTACAGGCGATTGCCACCAACCAAGACGGAAGTCTGAACTCTCCCGGCAACCCGGCAGCCAGACGGACCGTCATGACCGTCTACATGACAGGACAAGGACCAGTCGCCCCCAACTGGCCCACGGGCAAAGCCGCGAGTGCGGTTCCGCTCATTCTGGCTCCCTCAGAAGCCCATGCCGTGGTGAGCGGAGTGGAAGGCAAGATCGAGTTTCTGGGCCTGGCACCAGGCATGGTGGGCGTCTTGCAGTTGAACTTCCGGCCGGACCACTTTACGCCAGCGGGCGATAAGAACCTCAGAGTCACCATCGGCGGACATGAGTCGAACCCAGGCGTAGTCTCCATTCGCTAGCTGTACCCGCCCCTAGCTCAACAAGTTGTAGTCACGAAGATCTCGCTGGCCGGTTCCGGCTTCTTAGTCCCTCATTGCGCGTTTGTGGGACAGGCGCCGGTCCTCGCGGCCCCGCGGTCGTTTCAATGGCTTCAGCACCGGAGGGTGAAGCGAACGCGGCCTTCACACGAAAAGGGGCTGATTCGCCGATCTCGGTTTTCAGAGAATGTCCCTCGGGCCCACTCAGCTAAGGCACTGGCGAGACGCTGGGTACGCTTTGGGCACCTGTTGCGGTGTCCGTTAGCTGGATTCGGTGTTCAGGGGTTTTAGATAAAAAGAGTAAGAGATCCTGTGTTATTCTGAGGCCTGCACGGTAGCAGGTTCTTCATCGTCTGCGTCCGGATCATCCGCACGATGTTTCTCCCCGTGTTTTCGAGGAATGATTCGCGATGATGTACTCAAGGTCCGTGGAGTACGCGTTCCGGGCTCTCACATACTTGGCCCGCCAGCCAAAAGGGAGCCAGAAACTGGCTCGCCAGATCGCCCGCAGCGAGCGGGTTCCCGCGTTTTTTCTAGCCAAGACGTTGCAGCAACTTGCCCGAAACGGAGTGCTCCGCTCTGTCAAGGGCCCGACGGGCGGCTTCGCGCTCGACCGCCCCCCCAGCAAGATAACCATGATGGAAGTGATTGAGGTTCTGGATGGAACTGACACCTACGATCGCTGTATTGTGGGCTTGCGGGAATGCAACGACCAGGTGTTATGTCCGGTGCATGACGGTTTCAAGTTGCTACGAGATCGTCTCAAACGGTACCTTTCCAGAACTACCGTCGCTCAGTTGGTCAGCGAGTCTGAAAGAAAACGCCAGGCCGCTAGACGAGCCCGTGCGAAAAAAAAGAGGAACAAAGCGGTTACCCGGAAGCGCTCCTGAAGAACAACAACCACCGGCTCGGGTGCAGTCTACCGGGGTTGCCGGGGCTGGCGACGAGCTCCCGTGGATCGCTAGTCGAATATCCTGCCACTAACTGGCTGCACCGTGGACCACCGAGTCGAGGATTTCCGCCAACACTCCATCCGCCGTTTTGCCCTCAGCATGCGCGTCGAAATTGAGGATGACGCGATGCCGCAGGGCGGGTAGGGCTAGAGCTTGGACGTCATCGGTGCTCACGTTCAGCCGCCCGCGCAGCAGCGCCCTAACACGGCCGCCTAGTAACAGGGCTTGCGCGCCTCGCGGCGAACTCCCATAGCGGATGTATTGTTGAGCAAGGGGATGAGCTTTCTCGTTTCCCGGCTGTGTGGCGAGCACAAACTCGATGGCAAGATTACGGACATGCGGCGCGACCAGGACCGCCTGTGAGGCGCGGCGTAAGTCCAGAATCTCGGCCCGCTCGACGACTCGTTGGACGGAGGGTTGCTCCGGCGCCATGGATCGCTCGACGATCGTCTCCAGTTCGGCCTGGCTTGGGTAGTTCACCAGAATTTTCAGTAGGAAGCGGTCAAGCTGTGCTTCGGGCAGGGGGTAAGTGCCCTCCATTTCCAACGGGTTTTGCGTCGCCATTACTAGGAAGGGCTCTTCCAGAGGATGGGTCGTGTTCCCGCTTGTGACGGTTCGTTCCTGCATTGCCTCCAGAAGGGCCGACTGGGTGCGAGGGGTAGCGCGATTAATCTCATCTGCCAGGACGAGATGCGCGAATACCGGCCCCGGCTCAAAACGTAAGTGCTTCGATCCCAGCGAGTCGTTCTCGAGCACCATGCTCCCCACGATGTCGGCAGGCATTAGATCCGGCGTGAACTGGATTCGCGAGTCCTTCAACTGCATCGCACGGCCAAGGGTGCGGAGCAGCGTGGTCTTGCCCAGCCCTGGCACGCCTTCCAACAAGGCGTGGCCCCCTGCGATAAGAGCGATCAGGACCCCTTCGACGACCTCTTCCTGTCCAACGATGACACGGCCAACTTCGCGACGAACCAGCTCGAGCTTGTGCGTCAGAGTCTTGACCTGTACTTCGTAGGAAACCGTTTCCATTGTGGCTATTACCGGAGATGTTTAAAGTATTCCTTGATGTAGGCCCGGTACCGCATGGGGATCTCGTCTCGGTTCACTACGGCGGAAGCCGCATGATGAGAGGCTTCCTTCGGCAGGTAGGACGTGCGAGCACTCTGCCGGGATGAACTGGTCTCAATCGTAAAGGCTCCTCGGATTTCTTCCGTCCGTCGCTGGTAGAGTTCAGCAAGCTGGCTAAACTGCGCGGCCGGGTCGGCAACCGGGCCGGATTGCTTAGATCCGTCACCTTGACCAGCGGTTGCGACCTGGGTTTCGCCCTTTGTGGTCGTCTGGTCCGTGGCTCCGTCGGTGGAGGTGATAGAAACTTGGTCAATCGATGCCTGCTGACTATCGCCTCCGGCTGAGCTAGGAGAATCTTGACCAGCAGGCGTGTTTTGGGCAGCGCCGGGTCGCCGATGTCGCTCGAGCGTCGCCATAGATGAAGTACCCGAGAGGTTCTCCCCTCGATCGGAGGTTCTCCGCTCCGA
This sequence comes from Bryobacterales bacterium, assembly GCA_965248205.1. Classification (GTDB taxonomy): domain Bacteria; phylum Acidobacteriota; class Terriglobia; order Bryobacterales; family UBA6623. The sequence goes on along the minus strand of CBDFIS010000006.1, from coordinate 737,909 downwards.
TGCCGCCAGCATGTTCTGGAGCATCTCTTGTAGGCGTTCGAGCAGGCTACTGGGTGGGGGGGGCCACCGGCTAAGGTCCCCGTCGGATGAGGAAGCAGCCAGCGCGGCACGGTCGTCAGTCTCCTTCTGGGTGTTGTAATGCGAAAGAGAATCGGTGGTGGCGATGCCTTCGGCGGTGGAATCTTGATTGTCAGGTACGGGATCCCTGCCCGGAGGCGTGTTTGGGGTCGGGTGCCGACTCCCAGCATCGAGCATCCCGTCGGACTCGCCCGCGTTGCGGAGCGAAGCTAGGTCATCGCCTTGGAGATCAGTTGTCGTTTGGTCGAGAGGACCGTCCGCTTGCGCTTGTGGTGAACCGGGAGGCTCGTCGGGAGATGTCGCATCCGGGCTAGTGTGTTCGTCCTGGCCGCCGTACAGGGCTTGGGTGACCAGGGCCGGCAGAGGAGGCTTTAGCGTCAGGCTGGGGTGGAGGACGTATCGCAACACCCACAAAGATGTGGTCAAAAGGGCTACCGCCAATAGCCAAGTACCACTCGCAGGCAGCTGGAACGGCAGCGCCCGAGCTACATCTTGCGTCCGGCCGGCTTCCTCGGCCAAAAGGCGCTGTGCACGGGCCGCGGGGGCTTCGTGATCCAAGAAGTGGTACGCCGTGGAAATCTGATCGTGCGTAGACCAGCGCGAGTCGAGCTGTTGTGCAACTTGGTAGCGTGTAGCTCTCGAGCGAATCCAGCGGTAGATCGCTGCTCCCAGTCCAAAGACACAAAACAACCACAGAAGCGGGATGGGAAAGTAGTCCGCGCCGGCGATCAAAAGAAGGGCAAGGCCGAGAAGGGAAACAGCCGCGGCCGTGAAGAATTCCGCTATAACCGCGTGGGCCAACGCCCGGCGGTGCGCTCGTCCAATGAGGGTTTGCAACGGGCTGTCGCCTTGGAGGCCGTGAGTTTGCATCAGCCGATGAGTTATCCATTATGGCAGGTGCGGCCGAGGCTGCCCTTTCAATGGCCGGCTAAACGCGGTTGTTCCGTACCTCCAAGAGAAAAATCGACTCCAGCCGGCCCATTCGCTTCAGGGCGACGGCCGCAAGTCTCGGCAAAACTACCGCCGAGCCATGCGTTACGGGACTTTGTTTCGAAGGCATGACGGCCGGCGAATTGGCGGCGGCTTGATGAGGTGCGGCTCCTTGGTATCGCGCGGAGCCGCCAGAAACGGTTTGGGATCGATCCCGTTGTTCTGTGTGACGCGGTCGGTTGATCGGCTCACCGACAAAGGCCATGTGGAGGACTTGATGCCCGGCCGGGGGCGCGCCGGTCTGTCGCTCCCTGAAGGCCGGCGCTCTTACGGGGCCAGAATAGCATCACGCGGCGAGGGTAGATGGTCAAGAAGAGACGATCTTGTTGATGGCGCCCGAGTTAGAAATTTCGAAATGCGGTGACGAGGTTTCGGGAGGGGAATCGGCCGTTGGCACGGCCGATTCTTTTGGCCCACCCCAGGCCCCGCTCGGCCGCCACGGGCGGGCCGAGCGCCGAAAGGAACGGACCAGGATGCGACCAGGCGGGGCTGACGCCCCGGGCCAGCGTTAATGGAATGTTGCCAGCCGTTGTGTAGTGCAGGCCAGGAAAGATGCCCGCTGCCCATGGTGTTAACTGAGGCTGTCCCGGTTTGCCCCTGTTTGCCCCCCGGTTTCGGTCGAGCCTGTCTCGATTTCCCCGCCCGGTTTCCCCCATCGTTCCTTCCGCCCTTTCAGGGCTCGACTCTGTTCAATTCCTATCCTAGGGTTCCGCCGTTCCGGCTCCACCCTAGGCTAGATTCCGGCGCCGCTTCGCGGCTCAAACGTCGTGAGAGCCGCCTGGCGGCGGATGGGACAAGCAGGACTGTTTGCCCTTACTGGGAGCGGGCGACGTCGTCTAGCGTGTTGACCGTCAACAACGGCCGCAAGTCTCGGCAAAACGACCGCCGAGCCATGCTACCGGATCTGCCCATGAATCAGAATGTCCCGCTTCGCCAATCTTGCCTGCGGTGCACGCAGAACTAACCGTAACTAATTGATTGCAATTGGCTTGCTAGGAATTGGGTTTGTTTCGTATTTTCCCCCACGCGCCTCAGTGTGAATGCCGGTCTTCGTCGTCTCCCCAACAATGGCCGGTGGGTCAAGTACCTTCGTCGGACGGTGAACGAATTGCTTCGGGCCGATCTTGGAATGATGCGCCTCCGGGGAGGGCCCGCGCCCTGACGGGCACGGCTCTTTGCGGTGCTCGACGCCGGCCTCCCTTCGCGAATCTATACCCGTGCCCCCCTTCGCCAATCTTGCCGGCGGCGCATAGAACCAACTGTAACTCTTTGATTGCAATTGGCTTGGTAGAAATTGGGTTTGTTTCGTATTTTTCCCTCCGTACCTCACCGTGAATGCCGGCCTCTGCTGTCTCCCTCACCATCGCCGGTGGGTCAAGTACCTTCGTCGAACAGTGAAATGGCTTCGAGCCGGAAACCGTGTCCATCCGGCGGGCCCGCGCCCTGACGGGCACGGCTCTTTCCGGTGCTCGACGCCGGCACTCCCTTTGCGATTCTTAACGCCGTCCAACCGGCTGAAAACAGCCGCGGCGCCGGACAAAGACAGCGCAGGCCCCCTAGGCGTCCAGCCAAGAATCATATATGCCTCCGAGACCAATTTGACCCCGTATTCGGCCAGAAAAAGCCGCCGGGCGGCGTCAAAAGATGGCCTAGGAGTGGGCTAGCGGGCGATTTTCGTCACCTGGCAGTGGGTTGGCAGGCGACTGGGGCGGCGATGGGAGTGTTCCGCTTGATGGTTAAGTCTTCTGAATTGTGAGACATAGCAGCGCTCCCAACCGTCGACAGAAATGCCGTTGGCAGAAAGTGGCGGAAATACCAGCGTCATTCCTCCGAAATTCCAGTTTCCGGGCCCCGTACCAGAATAAGGGACGGAATTGGGGGTTAGAAGGGGTCCGAGGGCGTAAGTCGTTGGGAGAGCGAGGAGAAAAGATGTGAAAAGTCTGTGACAGCGTTTTGCGGGAGTGGTGAAATGCGTCCTCGAGGCCGGATTTTCCGTGCCAAAATCGTGTCCTAGCGCAAGGAAAACGCCGTCTAGCGGATGGTGGGAGGGGTGAGGAGAGTGGCCAGGAAGAGGGGGATCGGCCGTTAGCACGGCCGATTTCTTGCCCCCATCCCAAGTCCCCCCTCGGCCGCCGCAGGCGGCCGAGCGCCGTGTGAACGCGCCTCAAAGTCAGTGGCTTGGCGGTCACAGCGGCTAGGCGGCCACGGCGGGAAGAAACGGACATCCCTGCCGACCCGCCTGGCGGCGGCTGGGACAAACAGGATTGTTTGTCCCTACGGGGATCGGTTGCCATTGAACGGGGCTAAGCGGCAAGGCGTAGTAGCCTCGCAACTGCTAACGGCCGCAAGTCTCGGCGAAACTACCGCCGAGCCCCGCGCTAGGAGATCTTGGCCGCCGCAGGCGGCGGAGCGCCGCAAGGAAACGACGGGCGTGCGGGGGGCAGCCGTAAAACGGCCAGCCTTTAGGCACGGCATGCCGTTCCCCTACGGATCGAAGAACGAACTCCCAACCAGCCGTCAGACGGCTGGCCTAGTAACGGCGTGGAAAGCCAGTGGCTTGGCGGTCACTGCGGCTAGGGGCGGCGGGGAGCATGACGGCCGCAGGTCTCGGGAACGGCCGCCGAGCCCTGGGCTACGGGATATGATGTGGGCCCAAGGATGCGGACCCCGGAAAGGCACCGGGTCCGCGCTAGAGTGGATATACAGCCAGCCCGGAGGAAGCAGAAGGCGACATCATGCTGGTGGAGTGTTTCCGGTAAGGGGGGGGCGGGTTTTTCGAGCAGACCCGCGTTGTCCCGACGGTTCGGCGTCGACAGTCGGCTTCCAGTAAATAGCCGCACAGAGCCCTGGGCGTTAGCCGGGGGCCGAAGCGCTGACGACCGGCGATGCGTACGCTTCTCGCCGGGGGCCCGCGCCCTAACGGGCACGGCTCTGTCCGGTTCTCGTGCGCGGCCGTTTTCCTACGCCCCTGCGGGGCTTACGAGGTTGTGGCCCTTGGCACCCAGGGTTTCGCTTCGCTTCACCCTAGGCTATGATCCTGCCGCCGCTTCGCGGCTCAAACGTTAAGCGAGCCGCCTGGCGGCGGATGGGACAAACAAGTGTGTTTGTTTCAATGGATAGGGTCGAGATGAAAAGATCCTCCTGGAGGCATAATGCGGAGCCCGGCCGTGGGGCCGGCTCAGAAATCAACCAGGAGGATCATTTCCATGAAAGGACTTCACTATATCGGACTCGACGTGCACAAGAAAAACATCAGCTACGTGATCAAAACCTACGCCGGCCAACTCGTCGATCGCGGTCAAGTGGCCGCCCACCGGCCCACCCTCACCGCCTGGGCGCAGCAACTGCCCCGGCCCTGGGTCGGAGCGCTGGAAGCGACGATGTTCACCGGCTGGATCTACGACTGTCCGCAGGGATTCGCCCAGCGCTTGGAGGTGGCCCGTGCGGCGATGCTGAAGGCCGTCACCTGCGCCAAGAAGAAGAACGACTCGCTCGACGCCGAAAAGATCTGCGACCTGCTGCGCTGCGACCTGCTGCCGCTCTGCTATATGGCACCCAGCCATATTCGCGAACTGCGGCGCATGCTGCGTTATCTACGAGCCTCCCCATTTCATCTCGGTTGCGGGGTCATGCGTGGCGTCCCACCTTCCTCCGCTGGTCCAAGGCGACGCTGATCCGCAGGGCCACGAGGGCGACCCCGAAGCCCGCGACGGCGTCCACGGCGTAGTGGTAGCGGCCGTATACCGTCCCGAAGGCTATCGAGACGGCAAGAAAAACCAGCGCTCGGCCAACCCAGCCACGCTGTGGCAACACCAGCGACATTCCAAACGCCCCGGCGAAGGCATGGGAGACATGTCCGCTAGGGAACACACTGGTGTGGATGCCCCCGCCGCTGAGAAGCCACCAGTTGAACCTACGAAAGACCGTGTCGATCGCCGGGACATCCTCACCAGGAAAAACTGTTCGCGGGGGTTCGGATGGGAAGAACGGATAGAGGGCGTAGGAGAGGAACGTTCCGAGCAGGAGAACGACCAAGAAGCGGTCCACCTCCCTGCGCGAGGAGGACAGGTAGAGGGCAGCTACGCCGATCGGCCCGACGAGGTATACGAGTGTGTAGGAAAGCTCCAGCACAGACGGCAAGCCCGATCCCGTTAACTCAATCGCTGCTTTCAGCCCCCAGTCGTGAAGCAGCACCCTGTCCCACTGGATCCACGTTGTTTCGAGTTCATAGGTGTGCTCTGCCGGTCGAAACCAGCCCATCTGCCTATAAGCAACTACCACGAGCGCTACCGGCAACCAATCCCGCAGAACCGCCCAGAACGGCCATCCCGTCAGTCTCTCGGCCCGGGCGATGGAAGACAGCCCCCCCAAGACGATCAGGTTAACGCCCCAGGAGTAACCGGCCACCCACCAGTCGACCGACAAAATCAGACTCAAGAACGCGACGTATGTGAAATACGCGATCAAGAGCCATTCAGAAAGGCGGAGGGGTGAGAGGGTGTCTCTTGGCGCGGCGCTCACTGTTTGACCCTACCCTTCGCGGTCTGTTCGATCCTACTATGTGACCTCGAGTTGAGCAACTGGTTCTACGAATGAGTGACGATAGATTCGGAATTGTCGGGCGCGACAGCCCGGCGCAGACGGTGAATGCGTACGCCACCGTCCGCGGAGCGACGTCCCTCGCCGGGTTGCTACCGTATGGACCATGGCCAATCGCATCCTTGTCACCGGATCATCAGGCTTCATCGGGGCTTGGGTCGTTCGGGATTTGATCAGTCGCGGGGTCCCGTTCGTGATGCTCGATCGGGATCCGAATCTGCGCCGGCTCGAAGACTTGCTGCCGGAGCGTCCGTCCGGTCTCAAGGCAATCACCGGCGATGTGAGCGATCTGGACGTCGTGCGCCGAGCCATCGAAGACAATGGCGTGACGGCCATCATCCATCTGGCGGGCGCACAGATTCCGATCTGCCGGGCGACACCGGTGTTGGGCGCCCAGATCAACGTAATGGGCACGATGGCGGTCTTCGAGGCGGCTCGACAGTCCGGTGCGATCCAACAGATTGCCTACGCCAGCTCGGCGGGCGTGATGGGGCGGGTGGAGGACTATCCGCCGGGGCTGATCGCAAACGATGCGCCACTCCTGCCTGCCACACACTACGGTGTGTTCAAGCAGTGCAACGAGGGCAACGCGCGGGTCTATTTCGAAGATCACGGCGTCAGCAGCGTGGGTCTTCGCCCCGGTACCGTCTACGGGCTCGGTCGAGACTTTGGTGTGACCTCGGACCCGACCAAGGCGATCAAGGCGGCACTGGTCGGCCGCCCGTTTACGATCCGCTTCGGAGGGGAGAACGCTTTCCAGTACGCCCCCGATGTAGCCGCGACGTTTGTCCTAAGCGCGCTGGAGAAGCGGCAGGCGGCGCTCACGTTCAATATGCGGGGGCAGGTGGTGTCCATAGCCAAGTTCGTCGCCGAGCTTGAGGACCTCTTGCCACCTGCGAAGGGGCTGATTCAGCATGGGGGCGATCCGATCCCCGTGGCGGTCGATTACGACGACAGCGAACTCAGAGCTTTCTTGCCCGGGGCTCCCAACACAGCGCTGCGCCAGGGGATCAAAGAGACCTTGGAAGGCTTCACGCGGCTGGAGCAGGCGGGCAAGCTGAATCTCTCCGACTTGGAGCAGTGATAGGGGGGATCGATCCCGGCGGGTCGTCGCGGGACCGCTCCCGGGATCTACTTATCCCGCTTTTGATCGTCGTGTTTCTGTTTGGCGATCTGGCGGCTGAGCTTGTTCTGTTTCTGGTGGATCTTGGCCCGCTCCTTCGCGGTTAACCCTTCGCCATCTTTGCGGTCGTTTTTGATCTTGCGGTGTAGTTCGGCCTCTTTTTTCTCTAGCTTCAGGGCTTCCTTCTTGGTGAGTTCCCCGCTCTTGACTCCCTGGTCGATGCGATCCTGCTGGCGCTTCTCGCGCTTCTTGATGTTCTCAGCGAAGCCAATGCCACTACCTAGGAATATCCCGAGGGTTGCCACGGCAAACAGTTTTCTCATGGTCGAATGAACCTCCTTGGTTCTAGGAACACCACTAGTTTACCGATGTTGCGGAGAGAATCGCCGCTCAGCTTGTGTGGTGCAGCTAGCCCCCCGGGCTGGCGCCTCGGGACTAATATTAAGGGGTGTGCAGGCCGGGGATGTTGACCGATAGCGAGGCTTGTTTGTGAAGGATGGGACGAAGTACCTGAGACGCGTATTCCTCGGGGCGCACTTCGTCTGGGCGTTGATTTGGGCGGCCGTGTGCGCACTGCTTACCCAGGGAGGAGGCCATCCTCCGCCGATGATCTTCATTCCCCCGGCCCTTGTCGTTTGGATCGCGGGTCACGGAGTACTGTGGGCGATTTGTCGGCTGGCTCTTACAGGGCGAGTTTTCGCCGCACGCACCGGGAACCAACGGGCTCCGTGGCCATTCGCATTGATCGTGGTCTTGCTTGGCACGGGCGTAGCGTCCGCCGTGGGTCTGATTCAACTTATAGGTACCGCACTAGACGGCAGACAATATCTCTTCCGGGGGGAAATGTGGACCGTCACCATGGTCATCTGGTCTCTTCACGGGCTGTGTTTCGCGGCCTTGCTCTTGCGCCGGCCCTGGGCGCGATGGGTGACTGCGCTGCTGAGCTCGGGGTGGGCGGCACTCTTTGCTTGGCAACTTCTCGACCAAGCCTATCGAAGAACAGCGACAGTGGCCTGGTCTGAGCTCGCTATCGCTATTGGTTTGATTTGCGTGTTGATCCTTCTTAGCTATTATGCGCTGGCTTCTAAGCGCGTCAGGGCGTTTCTCGAATCGTAGCCTGTCGAGAATGACTGGCTACGACGGAGGTTCCGGGGGGGGCTTTCGAGACTTCGCCAAGCGTCGAGAAGAGTCTCGACGCGGTACGCTGAGAGCGTGCGCCACGACACAATAGAAGGCTAAATGCGGACTCTGTTGAGGCTCGCAAAATGTGGCGACTTTGGAACAAGGGCACGGCATGCTGTGCCCCTACAGTCTGAAGACAGGGCAGGTCACTATAATCCGCGGACTCAGTAGGCACCGCCTGGCGGTAGGACGTCTGTAGCCGAGATCGCCTCGTGCGGGTCCCGGACTGACGGTCAATGATGAAGCGGTCAACCAGTAGCCGGTTACTACCAGTAGCCGGTGACTAAAAGAGTCTAGGTTCTCTCCAATCGCTGGACAAATACAACAAAACGTGCCAAAATGTTGAATCTGTGATGCTAGTCGCCTACGCTTACGCCTTCTGGTTTTGATCTACGGGTGTTGACCCGTAGCGTGGCGTAGGCTTTGAAGGCTGGTTCTCCAAACTACCCACTCTACGGAGTGGGTTTTTTGCTTTCGGGTGCGGCGATGATTGTTTCGATGAAGCTGGGAGCGTCGAAGGACAACATTGACTTCGTGCGCCAGAGGATCGATGACTTCGGATATCAGGTGCACTCGATTCAGGGCGATGAGCGGGTGGTAATCGCCGCCGTGGGGGTGGGAGACGTGACGCACTGTTTGGAGTCGTTGAAAGCCTGCGAGGGAGTGGAAAGCGCGGTTCCGATTTCCGCGCCCTACAAGTTTGTGAGCAAGGAATTCAGATCCGAACGCACCGAAATCCCGATAGGAAAGACGTCGATCGGCGGAGACGAGTTCGTGGTGATGGCGGGTCCTTGCTCCGTAGAGACTGAAGAGCAGATCATGTCGACCGCCGAGGCCGTAGCGAAGTCGGGAGCTCAGATCCTGCGTGGTGGCGCCTACAAGCCTCGAACTTCCCCTTACAGCTTTCAAGGGCTCGAAGAGGCGGGATTGAAGCTACTTCGTAAAGCGGGCGACGCGACCGGCCTGGCCGTTATCACGGAAGTCATGACCGTCGGTAACGTCGATTTGGTCGCCGGGTACACCGACATCCTCCAGATCGGAGCCCGCAACGTACAAAACTATCCGCTTCTCAAGGAGGTCGGCCGTGTGAAATGCCCGGTGATGGTGAAGCGTGGCATGAGCACGACGATCAAGGAACTGCTGTTGTCGGCGGAGTACATCATCTCTAACGGCAATAGCAACATCATCCTGTGCGAGCGGGGAATCCGTACCTTCGAAACCGCGACCCGCAACACGATGGACATCGGGGCCGTTCCGGTTCTGCACGAACTTACCCACCTCCCTGTTGTTCTCGACCCGGCTCATGCCGCGGGCAAGCGTAGCCTCATCCCAGCTCTGGCGCGTGCCTCTGTAGCGGTTGGAGCCGACGGATTGATGGTTGAGGCGCATCCGACCCCGGAACGCGCCTGGAGCGACGGAGCACAGTCGCTGAACTTCAGCGAGTTTGATGCCATGATGAATGAGCTGAAGCCTTACATTGGACTGTGGAAGGCCTCCCGATCGAAGAGCTCTGGCAGCTAGACCTATTGAACAACCTCTCTCATAAATAGCACGGACGAGGCTTGGTCCTCAGGGCAGTGGCACACCACGCCCCCGGCTAATTGGAAGAGGACGCTCCAGCGAAGGCTTCGAGGGCCTCGCCGGCCACTCCACGGGTAGGGCATTATCCGGTCTTCTGGCTGGCTCTGACTCTACAGCGACGGCCATCAGGGTCTCTCGTAGCTGGGAGTTGCCGGCCTCTTCATGTACCGATCTCCCCTACCCTCGGGATTCTCCCTTAAGCTCGCGGGCCGATCAAAACAGGACTGTAAAGCCCGCAACGAGCACGGCGGCGGAACCGTCGGGATTCGTTACGCGAACATCCCACACTCTGTCGCGATCCGGCCCGTTCGGGCGCACGTTGAGCAGCAGGTCAATCTGGTTTGAGCTCACCCACTGGAGCGTGGTCACGAGTGGAATCTGACCGCTGCCGTTCTCGAACGACACCGTTGCGCCGTCAACGAAGCCGCTACCGAACACCGTGACGGCGGGTTGCGTCCCCTTCGGCACGGTGCTGGGGTCGACGGCGGTCACCGTGACGCCCGCGCTCGGGTTGATCGTGACTGTGATCGAGTCGTTGCCGGAATCGCCGGCCGAATCGGTGACCGAGGCCGTGACGGTGTGAGTCCCAGCGCTCAGGGCTGTGGTGTTGAAGCTGGCGCCCGACCCGATCGTGCCGTCGAGATCGGAACTCCAGCTCAAATTCGCCGAAATGTCCCCGTCCTCGTTGTCGCTGGCCGAACCCGCGAAGGCAACGCTCGCTCCGAAGGCGAAGGGCGCGCCGTTGGCCGGCGAGGTGATCGTAACCGTCGGCGGGTTATTGGTGATCGTCACCGAGATCGAGTCGTTGCCCGCGGCGCCGCCCGAATCGGTGACCGAGGCTGTGATGGTGTGAGTGCCAACGCTCAGGGCTGTGGTGTTGAAGCTGGTGCCCGACCCGATCGTGCCGTCGAGATCGGAACTCCAGCTCAGATTCGCCGAAATGTCCCCGTCCTCGTCGTCGCTGGCCGAACCCGCGAAAGCAACGCTCGCTCCGAAGGCGAAAGCCGCGCCGTTGGCCGGCGCGGTGATCGTAACCGTCGGCGGCTGGTTGCTGATCGGCTGGAGGGTCACAGTCAGAGCCTGGACGAGCGTGTGCTGCTGGCCCGGCCCGCCGTTTGTCAGGGTCACATCCCACGTTCGGTCCTTATTGGGGCCGTTCGAATAAGCGAAAACGCTCGCAACGATTTGAGTTGCGCTTACAGATTGGGTCGTGGCTGTCGGCGTTTTGCCGTTGCCGTTTTGGAAGCTCAGCGAGGCGCCTTCTACGAACCGGAGCCGGTCACTGTGACGTTCGTGGATTTATCTGCCTCGATCACACTCGGCGCTAGACCCGAAACGCCGAAAGCCGTTACGGTGAGCGAAGCCGCCGGGCTCGTGATGCCGTCGAGTGAAGCGGTGATGTTCGCCGCGCCTCCGGATACTCCAGTCGCAACCCCGCTGCCGTTGACCGTCGCAACCCCTGTGTCCGAACTCGCCCACGTCGCCTGCGCTGTAATGTCCGGGGTGCTGGAGTCGTCATAGTGGCCCGTCGCTGTGAACGCCTGCGTGGCGCCCGCGCCGATCGTCGCACTCGTCGGGCTCATGGATATTGAAAGGAGCGCTGGAGGCGGCGTGACGGTTAGCAACGCCGCGTTGCTCATTAAGCCGTCCTGCGACGCGGTGATGCTTGCCGTTCCCGCGCTCACGCCGGTTGCGATGCCGCCGCCAACCGTCGCCACAGCGGTGTTCGAGCTTGCCCAGGTTGCACTCGCGGTGATGTCCGCCGTGCTCAAGTCGTCATAGTGCCCGGTCGCGGTGAACGCCTGCTGCTGACCTTCCTCGACCGACGCGGGATCGGGACCGACCGTGATCGACGCGAGCGTCGCCGGCGTCGCGTCAGGTCGAAAGTCGTGAGCGATTAGCGCGGTAATGTCCCCGGTTCGCGCGTTGTCCTCCACGTTCTCCACGCCGGTCGGAAAACCGAGGTAGGTAACGTCCGGGTTGGAGTGATGCATCACCCGCGGGCAGCTTCTGCAGGGACCCGGATACGCCATCACCGTTCGGGCTAGGTTGGAGTTGATGAACGCGCCAAACGACCACGGATACGAGGCTTGGGAAGGAAGGGGTCCGTTGGCCAGATCGTGCTCAAAGCCCAGGTTATGCCCATGCTCGTGCGCAAATGTCAGGTTGCCTACGGCGCAGCTCCGCACCGTCACCTGGAACGCGGCGCTTGCGAATGACGGGCCGGGATTCCGCTGCACATAGCCGATCCCGCATCCGCCCGAGTTCACAATGAGCGAGACCATATCGGCGCCGTGATCGTCACGCAGTTGCGCCGCGTCAGGGTCATTCGCCAGCCAGTTCAGGTCGGAGCTTAGGTTACCCGAATCGTTGCGGTTCGCCAAAGCGGTGTGCACGAGCACATGGCGCCCCGTCATGTTGCTGTTGATGAAAGACGTATTGGCGTTATCGACCGCCGCTTGTATCAGCGCTTCGATCTGCGGGGCGCCGCCCTGGGCGTCGCGCGCCTGCGGCGTATAGAGTGACAGCAGATGCATCTCCGCGTTTGGATCCGCTGCGTTGGCGGTGGGCGGCTCGCTCGTGGCCATCGACGGGTCCTGGCCCGCGTCCGGCACAAACTGAGGAATGACCCCGGCTTCGCACCCAGGGAAGCTCTCCGGATTCAGCTGCACAATCCGATGCTGACGTCCGTGCCCGGGCAGGATCTCATAGACGTCGTCTTCAATCCGAACCGTGCCCGCCAGCAAGCCCTTGTGGCGTGTCAGAACCACATCGCTGACGGCTACCGCCGGCACTTTGCCGCGCCAGACCGCCCCGTTCTTCCGGCCCTGGAAGTCGGTTCGATCGGCCAAAGCGGCCGGTGCGTCCGGTAAGTCGATCCAGAGCTGCTCCGCATCGCCCAGCGAGACATTCGCATTCAGCTCAACTTCGTTGGCAGCCCTGCCGTGCGCCCCAGGGACGGCCGGACGCCCGCGTCGCGGAACAGATTCGGCTGAGCGTGGGCGATTGCCCCCGACAAGAGCAAAACAAACAGCACTTGTAACGACACTGCCCTGCGGTGACCGTTGAGCTGACGCATATCGCTAAGTTTGCCTCGATTTCTCTTCTCTAAGGAGGTCAAACCGGTGACGCTAGGAGAAACCCCCAGTACAACTTTAAGAGGGTTCCGAGGATTCCGCAATAGGCCGATGGTACTTAGGGATGACTTTGTGGGGCAGTGTCAGGTAGCGAATTTGCGGAGAGTGCGGAGAGTGCGGAGAGAAGGTACGGCTGATGTCCCCGTGTGCCAGGGCCGCGGAACAAGGATAATCGCGGCGCCCACAAGTGAGAGTCTCCCCACGACCATCGGCGTTGCCCTGAGACGTCTCGGTGACCTGGCTCAAGTTCTCCAGGCTCCTCTACCTCCGCGGCCACTGACACCCCGGCCTTGGAGAAACTTTCTACTCCACTCTGCTCTCCAGCTTGCTCCAACGAGGCGAGGAAGCGACAGCCACGCCGCGGGAGTGTCTAAATGAAACGCGGACGCGAAGCCGAATCCCCCAGCGCGTCCCGTGGCTTGCTCGCCGCCGTATTCAGACTGCGGTCGAAATCGACATAGGTGTCGCTAGGCCAGAGCTTCCCTTTCAGCTCCTCGCGGGTAACGACCTCGCCCGAACGGGCTGTCAGAGCGGACAACAACTGAAACGGCTGGTCTTGTAGGCGGACCTTTAGGCCGTTCTTGCGAAGTTCGCCAGCAGCAAGGTCCAGCTCGACAGTGCCAAGGCGGATTACCTAAACGGTTTGGGGTTGATCCCCATGCCGATCCAATTCTACCTATGTGCGGGTTCATTGTGAAAACAAGCGATGTAATTCCTAACCAGTCCAGAGTCCCGACAGCCGTCTGATGCAACACGATTTGGGTTGTGTAGGCGGCCGATTGCAGAGCCTGCGACGGCTAGACCGGAATCCTAAATCCGCTGTAACGGCGAAGTGTTCACCTGGAGGCCCACCCCACGGCAAGGGGGTTGCGGCGTACGGTTAAGGTCCGCATTCTGCCTATTCTTGCTATCGCGTTTCCCCTCGCCGTTTTTGAGATAGCTTATAGTCCGTTTTGCAGGTTCGATCGGATAATTTTAGACGCCGAGTGGGGATCCGGAACCTTCGGGAACAACACGCCATGTCTCTACCGCGTTGGCCACGTTGCGAGCGTGCGCCCGCTCCCAAAGGCGGGAGCGACTACCCCTGAATCAGCTCGAGCAAGACGCCACCTGTCGATTTCGGATGGACAAAGACGTAGCGATAGCCCTCGGCTCCAGTCTGGATGTTTTCCGTCACTAGGCGTCCACCTTCCCCTTTGATTCGCTCGACAGCTGCCTCGAGGTCGGACACGCGCAAAGCGATATGGTGGATGCCTTCCCCGCGTTTCTCGATGAACCTGGCAATCGGGGAATCCTGGTCGGTTGCTTCGATGAGTTCGATGCGCGACTCACCGGTTGACAGCATCGCGACGCGAACCTTTTCGTGAGGAACTGTGGTGAGCTCGGGTCTTTCCGTCTCGAGGGTATTGCAGTAGAAGCCGAGAGCCTTGTCCAAAGACCGAACAGCAATACCAATGTGATCGACGCGCGGCTTACTCATCAGCGCCTGCTCTCTTCATGACGTGTTCTACGAACTCGTAGGGGTTGATGCGGCCGTCGACGACGCTGCGGGCGGCCTCGGCGAGTTCTTCGGTTGGCAGGGCTTTGTCGATAACGTGCTCCAGCGCCCGCTGCCGCAACAGTTCCAAGAGACGCTCTTTCCAAACATCTCTCTCCCGGTCGGGCGTTTGGGGACGGGACTCCAGGGCGGCAAGCAAATCAGCAACTCCCTCCCCCTCCGTCGCGACCGTGCGAACGATCGGTGTCTGGCTGTCACCTTGATTCGTAAGGGACAGCAACGCCCGCAACTGAGTTTCAATCCGGTCGGCCCCTGGCTGGTCCGATTTGTTGATTGTAAACACGTCGGCGATTTCCATGATGCCGGCCTTTATAGTTTGGACGTCGTCGCCCATCGAGGGCGTCAACACCAATGCAACAGCCGAGGCAAGCTTCACGATGTCGATCTCTGCCTGACCTACGCCCACCGTCTCGATGAGGATTACGTCGCGGCCACTGGCCTCGAGCGCCATCATGACGTCGGCGGTGGCAGGGGCTAATCCCCCCAGCACACCTCGCGTGGCCATCGAACGGATGAAGACGCCCGGGTCGGCGTGGTGGTCGTGCATCCTTACTCGATCACCGAGAATCGAGCCGCCCGAGAAAGGGCTGGTAGGGTCAACGGCGATGATCGCCACGGAGCGCTCCTGCTCCCGAAAAAGGGCTGTCAGACGGTCTACAAGCGTGCTCTTGCCGGCCCCAGGCGCCCCCGTAATGCCAATCCGCCACGCCTTTCCTGAATACGGAAATAGCGCTTTGAGCAAGAGTTGGGCGTCGGGTCCGCGGTTCTCGATTTCAGTTAGGGCCCGAGCCAGGGCGCGAGGGTCCCCCTGTCGAAACCGCTCAACCCATTCGTTGATGTCCATTCCGAGGGAGGAGAGAAAGTCAGTCCTTCAGGACTTGCCGCGCGATGATTATTCGCTGGATCTCACTTGTACCCTCGCCGATGGTCATCAGTTTCACATCGCGGTAAAACTTCTCGACGGGGTAATCCTTAATGAAACCGTATCCGCCGTGAACCTGCAAGGCCTCGTTGGCCACGCGGACAGCCGTCTCGCTGGCGAAAAGCTTCGCCATCGAGGAGAGCTTCGTGACTTTCCGTCCTGCATCGAGAGCGCATGCCGCGTTGTAGGTCAGCAAGCGCGCCGCTTCGATTTCCGTCGCCATGTCGGCCAGCTTGTGTTGGATCGCTTGGAAGCCGGAGATCGCCTGCCCGAATTGTTTTCGCTGCTTCGAATACGCCAGAGCAGCCTCGTAGGCGCCCTGCGCTATACCGACCGAGAGGGCCGCAATCGAGACGCGCCCGCCGTCGAGAACTTTCATGGCGTCCGCGAACCCTTCACCGCGATTTCCCAAAAGCTGCTCAGGGGGCAGCCGACAGTCCGAAAAAATCACTTCACCGGTGTCGCTGGCCCGCATGCCGAGCTTGTCTTCTTTGCTTCCTGCTCGAAAACCGGGTGTGTTTCTTTCAATGATGAAAGCGGAAATGCCGTGTTGGGGCGCATCGGGGTCGGTCACAACCATGGCAACACAGACATCGGCTTGACGAGCGTTCGTCGTGAACGTCTTCGAGCCATTGAGCACCCAGTGGCCTTCGCCTTCGACGGCCGTTGTGCGGGTGCCCGCAGCGTCGGAGCCGGCTTCGGGTTCGGTTAGAGACCAGCAGCCTAGCCATTCGCCGCCGGCAAGTTTGGGGATGTATCGTCGGCGCTGTTCCTCGCTTCCGCGAAGGAAGATGTGGCTCGCGCACAGTGACGTATGGGCCGCCACGATGAGCGCGACGGAAGGGTCAACTCTGGCGATCTCCTCAATAGCGATGGCTTGGTCAAGGTGCCCCATCCCGGCGCCGCCGAGAGCTTCGGGAAAAACGGTCCCGAAAACGCCAAGCTGTCCTAGCTTCTGGGTCAGCTCCTTGGGAACTTGCTGTTCTTCATCCCATTTCCTTACGTGGGGTTTGATCTCAGTTTCGGCGAACTCGCGCACCGCCCGGCGCAAGTGGTCTTGTTCCGTGGTCAAGTCGAAATTCATGTGTCGTCGTGACGCTCCGGAGCAGCGAGCGATTCCCATCAGATAGCGCCGCGCGCTTGGCTCCTACTATCTATAGTGATGCGTAAACGCCCCAGCGTGTTCCGGGCTGGAACAGATTTGTTACCTATTCTTCGATCGACGCCTGTCTTACTTTGCCCCAGCCCGTACGCAGTGTCTTTCTCGTAGAATAGTCAGCTTGAGTCCCTCGTCCATCGAATCCTCGACCCCGTGTGATGGGCACGCTAGAGGTATAATCACAAAGGACCCAATTCCTATCAAGATAGTAGAGATTGCGCTTTCGGGCGCGACGGGAGGGAATGACTTATGGCGACGACAGTGAGTAGTGTCGGCGCTGACCGCTGGGCACACCTACCGGCGGCTGTTCGCGAGGAAATCGACGTCTACGAGACGGAGCTGCGCCGCGTGCAGCAGGGTCAGATGTCGGAGAAGATTTTTCTGGAGTTTCGTCTGCGCCACGGCGTCTACGGGCAGCGGCAGGCACGGGTACAGATGCAGCGCATCAAGATCCCACTGGGAATCTTGAATACCGAGCAGATGATTCAGCTGGCGGACCTCTCGGAAGAGTATGCGGACGGTGTCAGCCACATAACCACCCGCCAGGATATCCAGTATCACTTCGTTGACATCGACGACACTCCCAACATGATGCGTCGCCTGGCGGAGGTGGGCATCACGACGCGTGAAGCGTGCGGCAATGTCGTCCGAAATGTCACCTGCTGTCCAAGCGCCGGCGTCTGCGCTGACGAGGTGTTCGACGTGTCGCCCCACGCACGGGCGATGGCGTATTTTCTGTTGCGCCATCCGGACGCTCAGAACTTCGGCCGCAAGTTCAAGATTGCGTTCTCCGGCTGCGAAGATCATGCCTGCGGACTAGCCAAGATGCACGACATCGGGGCCATCGCCAAGATCCAAGAGATCGACGGAGAGCGGGTGCGGGGCTTCAAGGTTTACTTGGGCGGCGGCCTGGGTGCTCTTCCGCACCTGGCAAAACTCTACAGCGAGTTCTTGCCGGCCGAGAAGATGCTCCCGCTGGCGCAGGCGATCGCCCGCGTGTTCGCACGGTTAGGCGAGAAAAAGAACCGTGCGAAAGCCCGTATGAAGTTCCTGATTGCGCGGCTTGGGATGGAAGAGTTCAGTCGGCAGCTTCAAGAAGAGCTTTCAAAGCTGCCGCACGATGACCGCTGGGCGCGTGAGCTCGAGAAGGCAACGGCCGAGCTCTCCGACGAGCCTCTGAAGCCCCCTACCGAGTTGCACATGCCCGAGAGCCCCGACGCCGAATTGCTGCGCTGGCTCGACCTCAATGTTCGTCCGCAGCAGCAAAAGGGCTACTCGATGGTCGAGGTTTTTCTGCCTTTGGGGGATATTTCGGCCGACCAGCTGCGTGCCCTGGCCCATCTGTGCCGCAAGCACGTGAAGGATACAGTCCGAACCACTGTCGATCAGAACTTGCTGATCCGATGGGTGCCGAATGGGGATCTCACGGAGTTCTACGACGGGTTGAAAGCTCTGTCGCTGGCGCAGGTTGGGGCCGGACGGCTGCGTGACGTCACGGCCTGCCCGGGCACGGACTCGTGCAAGCTGGGGATTACGTCATCGCGTGGATTGGCGGCGCTGTTGCACGAGAAGTTCAACAACGGCCTGGGCGACATCGCTGATCGCCAGGACTTGAAAATCAAGATCAGCGGATGCTTTAACTCCTGCGGCCAACACCATATCGCCGACATCGGACTGTTTGGATCCGTGCAGCGGAAAGGAAATTCCACAGCACCCGTATTTCAGGTTGTATTGGGCGGTACGACGCAGGGCAACTCGGCTTCTCAGGGCCTAACGGTGAGCAAGATCATGGCCCAAAACGCTCCCGAGGTCGTCCGCAAGCTGACGGAGTTCTACGACCGAGAGAAGAAGGAAGGTGAGACACTCGCGGACGTCGTCGAGCGCGTAGGCAAAGCGCGTGTGAAAGAAGAGCTGCGGGAGTTCTCTCTGTTGCCGACCTATGAGGAAGCACCGCAGTTTTACCAAGACATTCGTCAACCCTGGATTTACGAGAAATCCGTCGGTGTCGGCGAATGTGCCGGCGCGGTCGTCGATCAGGCGGAGTTCATGCTCGAGGACGCCGATCGGCTGAATTTTGAGGCTACCCTGGCATTAGACGAAGGCCTGCATGGAGAAGCAGCGCGAAAGACCTTCGAGGCCAGTAAGAAAGCGGCCGACGGGATCCTCTCGACCCGGGGATTGCTGCTGTCGGATAACTACGACACGGTGGCGGAATTCCGGAAACACTTCTATGAGACGAATGTTTTCTGGGCTCCGTTTGCCGAGAACTTCTTCCGAGCGGCAGACAAGGGAATCGACGGCCTGACTCCCGAGCAGGCGCGCCGGCGGGTCGAAGAGACCACGCTCTTTATCGAACAGGCGCAGACGGTCTTCAGCCAACTGTAGCCACGCTGGGGGCTCATGCCCTTTATCTAGGAGGAACCGCATGGGCAAGAGCAACGAAGAACGAGTCCGGTTCGCAAATGACGAGATCCTTGGGAAAGGCAACTTAGGTGTCGTGGATGAGATTTTTGCGACCGATTACGTTGTCCACGCAGGTGGCAAGGATTACAAGGGCCCTGGATTTGTAAGAAGATTCGCCGGGCAGCTTCGTTCGGCGATTCCGGATCTCCGAGTCGTGGACGTCGCGCTCCTGATCGAAGCAGGTGATACGATCGCTTGGCAGCGCACGTTAAGCGGTACACATGAGGCGGAGATGGCGGGTATTCCACCGACAGGGAAGAAGGTGGAATGGAGAGACATGGTGGTCACTCGTTTCGACGGCGAGAAGATTGCTGAGGACTGGGCAATTTCGGAGCTAGCGGGCGAATTGTTCTCAAAATTCCCCTCTGCATGAACACCGGCCGCATTCGGCCATTCGCTGCCTGATTGGCCACTTTTCACGAATGACCGGTCATCCCACAGCAGGCCCGCGAAAAGAGTTTGGCCACCCGCAAGGGGTGTGAAGTCCGTGCGATCGGCCGCGGCCAGAGAGCAGAAGGCACGAGACAAGTCGATCGAGCGGGTAAAGCGTTCATGGAACCAGATCTGCAACGAATCAACGCCAAACTAATGGCTGATGCGGGGGCGAATCTCAACATCGACTCGATCCTTGCGATATTCGGCCGCTGGCGGCAGGACAGGGACCACCCCTCGGACTGGGTTGACCTGGCCGACTACGCCCACATGGCGAAAGGACAAGGAATCCTACTCGTCGGCAAGCAGGGCAACTTTGCGGTGGACTTGACTGATCCGGGGCCAGGATTGCTCTATGTCGGCAAGAAAGACTTCCAGGGTCCGGTGACCGAGCGGATACTGGAAGCTATGCGGCGGTGTCTCGCGCTCGCCGTGCCCTTTGTTGCTGAGCCGGAGTACCCAGCAGACCTCAAACCTCAGCCCGGCTCCTGGGAATTGACCGTCAACGATCGTCTGGATTTCCCCAACACGGACGAGACGGACAAGCAGCTAGGACCATCCATCAAGTCGGCCCTCGACGGCGTGTTCGGCTCAGGCAACTATACCGCTGAGCGTGAACCCGACCCCGAGCGGCGCTACGCGTATGCGGTTCGAGCCGAGTGGCCGGATGGCGTGGAAGGGCTGCTCCAAAAAGTGGCGGCAGTCACTGACTCCGCTGCTGAGTGACCATCCTTTATCGGATGAACGAGCGCATTGTTCGTTTCGACTCCGCTGATGAGATCGGGTATGAGGCCGGCAGGATTATTGCCGGCCGCTACTCGAAACTAGGACCGCCAAGAGTGGCGGTCGCTACCCCTCAGAGACGCCGGGCGCTGCCGGTCCAGCGCCTGAGCCTGGCGGCGTCCTTGCCCCTCCGGGGAGACCCTGGGGCGACCCGCCGGCCGCTGAACTCATACCCGGCGTATGGCGTGCTTCCATAGTGCGTGCCGGGCGAAGGTCGGTCCAGAACCCAGCCGTTCGGGAACGATTCTCTGAAATCGCCAAACGAAACGACTTGACTGCTGACGACGTCGAGCTGCTTACCGGTAGCCGCCCCGACAATTGCTTCTCCTGTAGCTTGTTGGCACAAGGAATCGGTCTGCCGGTCGTACATCACCATGTCGCTGTTGCGTAGCATTCCCGATACGCCGAAGTCGCGGGCCGCCCCTTCGACGCGCCTGTCGAAGGTGACCGCCGTATTGCACAGGGGACAGTAGCTGACCAGAATGGGACGGTCTCCGATGTGGTCGTTCACCAGCTCGTTCCCAACCAAGATTGCAAGCTCCGGGTGAGAAGCGTCAGGGAAACCTACTTCCATCCACGGGTCGTATTAGGTTAGTCTGTAACCTTGTTGCGGAGGGGTGAGGCCTGTATTGTTGCGAGCTGGGGCGCCTCTGCTGCGGCAGTACGCCGTGCTGAGTGGCCGGAGGGGCGTCCATGGGCCTTCTTGGCAGCCGTTGAGGCCCCTTTCCCGTAATCAGCAGCCCGTCTCGGGGTACCTCGCGCGGCGAATCTACAAACAGAAAACGGATTTTGTGATTTTTGAAACCGGTCCTGCGGGCTTGACGTCAGATAGAGCGTATGAGTGCTGCAACTGTCGCCGCCACTCTTCCGTTAGCTACCCCCGCCGGGACCCGAACGGCTAGGTCTAAGGTGGGATTCAAGGATAGCCCGGAAGCTGAGTTGGTTCGACAGTGCCAGGCGGGTGACGACGAGGCGTTTCGCCAAATCGTCGAGCGACATCGGGCCAAGGTCTTCTCGATCATCTACGGAATCGTCCGCAACCGCAACGACAGCGAGGACATCGCCCAGCAGGTCTTTACGAAGATCTATTTTTCGATCAAGGGCTTCGATTTCCGCTCCTCCCTGATCACGTGGGTCTACAAAATCACGGTGAACGAGTGCTACGACTACCTGAGGAAGCAGAAGGTGAGAAAGCTCGTCTACGAGAGCGATCTCGCCGAGACAGACGCCCGCACGATCGAGAATTCGGAGTTGGCCGTTGAAAAGTCTCCCCCGGTTGACCGACGGGTTGAAAAACGTGACTACCTGATGAAGCTGCTCTCGAGAGTGTCGGAAGAAGAGCGGGTCCTGCTGGTACAAAAGGAAGTGGAAGGGCGCACGGTCGAGGAATTATCTCGCATGACCGGCCTCAACGAGAATACGGTTAAGGTAAAATTGTTTCGAGCGAGGCAGAAGCTGGTCAAGGCGGCTGCTAAACTCGGGAGAGCCGCGACGGGATGAGCCTGGGGGACAGGTTGAGGAAGACGACTATGGATCAATTTGTTAAGGACAACTTGGAGACATATCTCTCAGGCGACTTGGATGAGCGACAGAAGGCGGAGTGGGATGCCCATCTAGCCGCGCATCCGGCAGCCGCCCAACAAGTGGCGCTTCACGAAGAAACCGCGTCTATGTTGAGGGAGTTACGTCCGCCGGAGGACGACTGGTCCGGCGCGCCTGGCTTTTACGATCGGCTGGCGGAGCGCATCGAAGAGCAGCGCCGCATTCCCTTCTGGAGCGTGTTTTTGCAGCCTCCTTTCGGACGGCGCCTTGCCTTCGCTTCCTTGATGTGGTTGGCTCTACTTGGTAGCTTCTTCGCCTTCACCGATCCTGTGGACTCTCCGAGCCATGTAGCGGAAGCTTTCCTAGTCGAAAAGCCGTCTTCGGTGTTTGAAGTTCGCCTCGGCGCCGACCTGAACGAGAACCGCAGCTCGATGTTGGCAAGTTTAGTCAGCCCTGGGAAGTAAGCGTCCATGTCTGAACCGCGAGTCGAATCCTATCGAGGCAAGGCTTTCCTGATTCTGCTCATCGTATTCCTCGGGGGAGCGGTCGCGGGGGCCGTAAGCACGAAAATCTTCGCTCCCAAAGCCGGGGAATCAACTGGGGCCGCGCCCCACGAACACGAAGCGAGCGTCGCGGTCGACCATCTCCGTGAGGAGCTCGACTTGGACGCGGGTCAAGTCGACCAACTACAGGGCATCCTGGATTATTGCATCATGAAGGAAGCCGATCTGCTGAGCCAGATCGAGTTCGCCAAAGAAGACGGCCGCCAGCGTATTCTCAAGATCCTCAACGAACAACAGCGCCGCAAGTTCGACGCCTCCCTCCTCAAAGTCTCCAGCGAGTAAACCCGCCGTCCTGTCGGTTGCACTTTCGCTGCCTACCTCTTCGTTTCCGCCAGAGAGTCCATCACGGTTAGCTGTGTGTTGCGGTAAATGCACGACGAAGACAAACTCGCCGTAGCTGAGGCCTTTCTCCTCCCACCTTTTGCGCCTGGCTTGGAGCCACGAGTGTTGGATCCCCGTGAAGGATTCCGCCCCAGGCCCACAAGGGGAGTTGGACAAGCTCAGATGAAGCGTGCCTTCCCCTTGTGGGACTGCTGGTTCGGATCCGCGACTCACCTACTCTCGCTTCGTTCCCAAACTCTGACAGTCGCCATCAGCTCGGCGATCCGTGCAACGAAGCTAGTTTCGGGTGAGTCCCAGCACCAGTTAAGGAAGCTGAACCCCGACGTTGTCGATATCTTGGTTGGTGTCGTTTCCTAGTTCCATTGCGCTCGTGATGAAGGCGATCACATTGTCCCGAAAAACGTTATACACAGCCGCCGGAACCACGTTGATCCCTACGTTAAAACCGGTGATCAAGTTGTTTTGAACGAGGTCGCCTCGCGGGCCTTCCGGGTCATCCGGCGTCGGGTTGTAGCAAAGTCCGAATATCCCATTGGTGTTGGCGGTTATCGTGTTACCGTCGATGCGATTGCCCCAACTTTGGCCCCCGCGAACGAAGACCCCCAGCCCTACGTTGTAGATGACGTTTTTCTCAACGCAAACGTTCTTCGACTGCGCGATCATGATGCCCACTTCCGGTGGCGGCGCGGTGATTGCCACGCCCTGGCCGCGTATTTTTAGATCGCGCAGGACAACGTTGCTGCTGTTCCTGACCACCACAGCAAATCCCAGGTAAGCCAGATGGCCGTTAGACACTTTGACGCCGCTGGCTCCGTAGATCAAGATGCCTGTCTCCTGATTCCCGCCTGGCCCGACGATTTGATGTCCGTTGAGATCCACCGTGACCCCGCTTGCGGTAATAGTAAGGGCCGGGTTCGGGCCACCTGTCGATAGGTCATTTAGCAGGCGGTAGTTTCCTGGTTCGTCGATGGTAGTTCCGGACCGGAATACCACTTGGGTGCCCGTACCTTCCGCCGGTAACGGGGCGCTCCAGAACAACATTGCGGCCGCCAACGCGAACAGCAGGAGTCTCCTTTGTGTTGTGATTTGCATGGCAGTATGTCCTCCTCTTTCCTCTTCTTGGATTTTGATGCGAGCGACGGGAAACAGCAGATAGGTCAACGCGGTTCTTCTCAAGGGTTTCGAAGATACCTTATCTCTGCAGCGGACGAGTACCCCAAAGCGAAGACTAGACTACGTTCCTGCCCGCATCGTGTTATGTCGGGATTCGGGCGAGAATCCCCCCCCTGATGACTGGATTTTTTGAACTTTGGATTTGGCTAGTCGCTGAACCACGCGGCGGCTTTGTTGCGCGCCTCGCGCTTGATTTCCGGGGTGATGTGCGAAGCAACGATGCCGATGGCGGCGAGCAGGACAGTTAAGTCATCCGTGTATCCAACCCCGGGGAGCAGGTCGGGGATGATGTCGATCGGAAGGATGAAATAGGCCAGCGCTCCGTAGATGACGCTTTTAGCCCGGGCGGGTGTTTGTGGCGACTGGGCAGAAAAGTACAACTGCAGAGCAGTCTCGACGACCCGCTTTCCGGCCACCTTCGCAAAGCGGCGGACCTTTTCCCAGAATCGCTCTTCCGAGTAACGATTCTTATACTTTTGAGCGCCGTACGGCAGAAGGGCCTTGGGCTCAGAAGCGTCCGACATGCCTCTTGTCGTAACAGAAGTGGCCAGCGGGGTCAACCTGGCGGCTGTTATTGAGGAAGAGAGTGAATTGCGTCTAGGCTGCCCCGCTTCGGGCAGGTTGACATCAGTATCGCGGCCCCTGGTCTTAAAGTTGATTGTGACGGCGGCGCGTTCGTCACGGCTCCGGTGCGTCCAATCCGCGCAGGTCCAAAAACTGATTTCTCGCAAACTCTCGTTACGGCTCTACCTTTGTCCGCGCGTCGCCTGCTAGACTAGTCACCTAGCCTGGATTGAGCTTGTCGAGAGCATACCATTGGAGGTGAAACATGTCACTACACATCGGTGATGAAGTGCCGGATTTTACGGCGGAAACAACGGAAGGCACGATCAGCTTCCATGAATGGATTGGGGATGGATGGGCCGTTCTGTTTTCGCATCCCAAGGATTTTACGCCGGTCTGCACGACCGAGCTAGGCTACATGGCCGGCCTCAACGAAGAATTCGCCAAACGCAACTGCAAAGTCATTGGTCTGAGCGTCGATTCGGTCGGCGATCATTCCGAATGGTCCAAGGACATCGAGGAAACCCAGGGGCACGCGGTCACCTATCCGATGATCGGCGACACCAATCTGGAGGTAGCGAAGCTCTTCGATATGCTTCACCCCAACGCCAGCGGGACTGCGGACGGGCGGAAGGCGGCGGATAATGCCACCGTGCGCTCCGTGTTCGTCGTCGGTCCGGACAAGAAGATCAAGCTGATGCTCACCTACCCCATGACTACCGGCCGCAACTTTGACGAAGTGCTGCGGGTACTGGATTCTATGCAATTGACCGCGAAGCACAAAGTCGCCACACCGGTCAACTGGAAGCAAGGGGAAGACGTCATCATCGTCCCCGCGGTTTCTAATGACGAAGCCAAAGAGAAGTACCCCGATGGCTGGAAATCGCCGAAGCCGTATATCCGGATCGTCCCGCAGCCGCAGTAAAGCTGCTATTGCTCGGGAACTCTCGCTACCGCCACATCGGCGATAAAGCGCCAGCTGCTGCGTTCGACACAACGGGCGAACCATCCACTCTCATCAGTGGATCGGGGATGGATGGACTCAATCCAGCGGAAGTGATTCTAGCTATTTTCCGGTGCGAAAAAGGGAAAGTGAGTGGTGGCTTGGGACAGTCACCAATTTCGCGACCGGATACCTCCGCAACTTGTTGATTCTTTGTACGCGCGAAATTGTTGACAGTCCCGCCGCGAGCCGCAAGCGCTTTGCACCGGAAAGTAGCTAGGCCGAACGCATCAAAGCGCTTCGAGAAGACTTTCGACATGGCCGTTTACCTTCACCTTCCGGTGAACCTCGGCGATTTCCCCCTTCTCATCGATGACGAAGGTCGACCGCACGATGCCCATGAACTTTCTTCCGTAGAGAGACTTCTCCTGCCAAACTCCGTAGGCTTCGGCGATGCGATGGTCCTGGTCGACGACAAGAGGGAAGGGCAGGGAGTATTTCTTCCTGAACTTTTGGTGGGAAGCGACTCCATCCGGGCTAACGCCCAAGATGGTGACGCCCTTGCTTTGTAGCCGGTCCGTGGCATCACGGAAGTCGCAGGCCTCTTTGGTGCAACCGGGGGTGTTGTCTTTGGGATAGAAGTAGAGGATTACCTTTTCGCCCCGAAAGTCCTCGAGACTAAGGTCTTGACCGCTGTCACTTGGCGCGGTAAACGCGGGCGCCGGATCTCCGACTTTCAGCATAGTTGTTCTGTTGGCGTCACCGACTCTTGCCACAGACTACTACCTGATCGGCCTGAGGTTCCTGATCGGAAAAGTAATTACGTTGCTGATGAAGGTCCGCTGCGCGATGGTCAGGGCGGCCGTCGACAAATCCGGCAGGTCCGAATTGAGTCGCAGATTGATTTGGAACACGCCGACGAAGCCTGGCATGAGCCCAGCGAACTCCACGGAGGCTGTCTTTTCCGCGGCGAGGGAAGAAACCGTATCCGCGGAGAGGAGCGGTGTCTCAAAAAGCGGAGCGTTCGGCGTTATCTCGCCCGATTCCAGTCCCTCGGCACTCGGCACCGGACTCGTCAGCCCCAGCCCAGTGGCGAACACGACGATGGTCTCGCCAGGAATTGCGGGGTTCTCGTCGGTGACGAGAGAGAACAGTTCGTTCCCGCAGCAAAGGCTGGCAGTCGTTGTTATGGCGTCGATCTGTAGGCCGTTAGTGCTCGATCCGCTAAACAAGATATCGTTTCCCGCAGTGCCGGATTCCCGCGCGGTAAGCCTTACGACCGGTGGGGTCAAGCCGCCTTCCAAAGTACCTTCTTCGACGTTGGTCTCGACTATGATCACAGCATCGGACGAGGTCATGACTTCGAACACGATATCGTTACCCTCGGTACCAAGTTCGCGGGCCACAACTTGGAGGATTACCTCGCCAAACACTTCAAGGTTGCGAGCCGTTGCGAGAGGGTCGCCCCGGCCCGCGTTGATCTCTACCACCATCTTGTTTCGGACGGCTTCGAGTGTATCGTCTTCTTGCACCACGACGGTGTAGACAATGCCCTCGACGACTTCCTGGACGACTTCGTCGACGACAACCTCGACGATACTGCCTATGAGGACGCTGACCGTCTCTCCCGATTGAACTTCTCCCGTGAAGGTTACGTTGGCCCGCGCCGAGAAGAAGCTCTCTCGTCCGGCTGTCGCCACGACGTCCGGGTCGCCGTCGCCCGCGTTGATAAGTTCGACGAGTCTGTCGCGCACCGAACTTTGCGTATCGCCGCCCACTGTCACGTATGTGTAGTCTCGGTCCTGCACCGTAACGGTAACGGTGACGCCGGCGTCGACCGGCGCTTCCGCGCCGGTGCCACCTTGGGAGAGCGCGACGCTCCCGGTGGCGAATTCGGTCCCGTGAACCACGATCCCTTCGCGTATACCGAAACCGGGAAAACTGAAAAGGCCGGGAGCGGACGCGGGGGTGCGCGTTGCCCGTGGTACTGAGACCATGATCCGATCACTGGCCAACCGCCTCCGCACATAAACGCTGATACTAGTTCCCTCCACTTCCCAAGGAACTTGGAAGTTGATCTGATCGGGGCCAACGAAAAACAGCGGCGAAAGAATCCCGTTGGTATAGACTTGGACCCCCCCAAGCTCGGTGGGAAGCTTGCCGCTAGCGTCCAATGCGGCGCCGAATTCCGCGTCAGCCAGGTTGCTCCCAAAGATCGTAGCCAGCGTGCCGGGGGGCAGGTCTCCGGCGTTGGCGCCCCCGGTGAACACGGACGAAGAGCGCTCGATCTCCATGCCGTTTGCCCTATCGCCCTCCGTATCGAGCCTGAGACCATTCATGTCTGCTCCATCTTCCAACGCCACCAAGCGCATTCCGTACTGCAGAGTGCCGCCGCTAAGGTTCCCGTCCGAGGGTTCGACCGTCAGGGCCGATCCGGAGGAGAAGGTCACCGAGAAGTCGACCTCGTTGCCCGCCGGGCCCATGGCTACGGACCGAAGGCTCAGGGTGCTTTCGGCGCCAACAATGGCAAATGCCACGACGTTCGGGTCACGAGCCTGCTCGATGAGAAAAATGAAGATGTTCACTATGCTCGCCAGAGTGTCTTCCGGGTCCAAGACGATTTCGTACTGCTGATCGACGATCCGCAGTGTTACGACGTCGCCCGCCTGGGTCTCTCCCCCGAACACGATACTTGCCCGGGCAGTGAGGCCTTCCCCACCAAACGGTTGTGCGACGATCACCGTCTCGGGATCGGCGTTGATCTGCGCCACGAAATCGTCGCGAACGGTCTCGGGCGACTCGCCCTCCTCGGTCGTGAAGACGTACTCCTGATCACCGATGGTGATTTTGATTTCCTGGTCGGCCCCGCCGAGTCTTCGGAATGTCACCTCACCTGTGGCGTGTACCGAGAAACTAGCGCCGTTTCGGAGGCCATTCTCCATGATGAGATCTTCCGCCCGTGTGAAAACCAGAATGCGACGAGTGAAGGGATCGGTCACGTACAGGTTCTCCGCGTCGTAGGCCAGCGAGGAGGGCGCTCGCAAGTCACTCGCGCCATCCGACTCGACGAGCGATTCAAAATCGGGCTGACCCAACACCGTGTCGGCCCGGACACCGTTCGTTGTCGGCATGTCGTCGAAGATCAAAACGCGGTCATTGCCGCCGTCGGCGACGAAGAGCTGCTGACCGTCGGAAAGTGCGAATCGAGGGAAGCTGAGCGTGGCGGCGCATCGGCGTGGGAACATCGGTTCCGGCTCCTCCTCACCTTCCTCTGGCGGTTCCGCGGGGAGGGGGTCACAGAGCGCCGCAGAATTATTGGAGAGGTTTGACTCCAAGTCAGGCTGGCCGACGACGACATCGGCGGGCGCTGCATTCTGCGTCGGAACCGTGTTGAAGATCAGCACCCGATTAAACCCCAAATCGGTCACCAGCATCCGTCCGCTGCTTACAGTGACGGACGTGGGATTGAGCATGGCCGAGGCAGTCGGCTCGATGTTCGATTGCGTCAAGTCCGGCTCGGGACGGGTGTCAAAGTCGGGCTGACCCACCACCACGTCGGCCCCGGCGCCGTTGGACGACGGGATCGAATTGTAGATGAGTACGCGGGAGTTCCCCGCGTCCGCCACGAACAGGCGCCCGCCATCGATCCACACTCCCTGGGGACCTCTCATTGTCTCCTGCGATGTCCCCGGTGCGTTGGTCATCGGGTCCGGCTGGCCAACCACTACGTCGGGCGGTGCGGCATTCAGCATCGGGATGCTGTTCCAGATCAAGACCCGGTTGTTGTTGCTGTCAGCCACTGCCAGGTAGACACCATCGCTGGCGATTGCCGACGCGTTCTGAAATCCGTCTTGCAGTCCCGGCCCGACGCTGTCGAAGTCTTGTTGCCCCAAGACGACGTCGGCGACACCCACGCAAACGGGGCACGGGTCACCTTGGGGGAGCTCCGCGTCCGGTTCGGGGATAAACTCGGACAGGTTGTTGTAGATCAGCGCCCGATTACTAATGGTGACGGCGCCAACCCGGTTGCCGTCGGCGACGAAAAGCCGGTCTGCTACGATCGCTATCCCTCCCGCGGCCCCGAGTACCGTCTGGCTGGGGACAGGGTCCTGCCGGGTCGGGCTGGGTTGGCCGATAATCAGCCGCGCGCCTTGCCCGTTGCTCCAACCCGGAGCGGCCGGCAATGTGGCGGACAACACGCCTAACAGCAGAACCGCAAGACTAACTCTGCTTCGCAAACCCATAAGAGAAGATCTTGGAGAGCACCTACACCCCTTTTACGAGCCCTCCATCAACAGCGGTGCTGGTGCCGGTAACATAACTTGCTTTTTCCGAGCACAAGAATGCCGCCAGGGCGCCAAATTCCTCGGGCTTACCAACTCGCTTTAGCGGTACCGTCTCTGTCATCTGGCGAATGATTTCCTCGGGCGACACACCCTCGCTTTCCGCTCTTTTCTTCGACCCGCTGAGGAATCGGTCGGTGGCGGTCATCCCCGGGCAGAGGTTGTTAAAGAGGATATTGTCAGACCCGTACTCGCGGCTCAGAGTCTTCATGAGTCCGACAACCGCTCCCCGGATGGCGTTCGAGAGGATGAGCATCTCGATCGGCTCCTTGACCGATACCGAAGTGATGGAGACAATCCGCCCCCAGCCTCGGGCCTTCATGTCGGGCAGCACCTCACGGATCAGGTACAGAGTGCTCATGAAGCTCAACTCGAAAGCCTGTCGCCAATCCTCCGGAGAGAAATCAGCGAACTTTCCTAACGGAGGGCCGCCGGCGTTTGCGACACAGATGTCAACGGCGCCGAGTTCTTCGCGGGTCGCGGCAATGAACTTCTTCACCGTGCTGTAGTCGGTAACGTCGAGCGGCTGCGCGAATACCGGCACCTTCCAGCGATCGCGAATCCGAGATGCGGTGTCTTTCAGTACGTCCTCGGTTCGAGCGCATAAGGCAAGCTTGACCCCTTCGGCCGCCAGAGCTTCGGCCACGGCTCGTCCCAAGCCACGGCTCGAAGCCGCGACCACTGCCACCCGACCTTCTATGCCTAGGTCCATGCTGTCGGTCGCGCTGTCACTGTCTCCGTTACCTTCTCTATCCCAATCGGCGCAATGACCGCATCAAGCTCGGGTCGGTGAGACTGCCCCTACCCCTTATAACGTTACGAGTCACCGGTAGGGTTTCGTAAATATGAGTCGTCGCCCCGCAGCCAGTCGTCGCGGACCGGCTGAAACACGTCCAGGGCGACGGAGTTCTCGAGCGCTTCGACGCGATGCGCTTCGTGGGAAGCGATCTGCATCATCTCGCCGGCCCCAGCGACCAACTCACGGTCGTCGAATAAGAACTTCAACCGGCCTTCGAGGACTAGGCTTACTTGTTCGTGCTCATGGCTGTGGCGGGGGACCACGCTGCCCTGTTCGAGATAGATGCGGGCTATCGTCATCCGGTCGCTATGAACGACACGGCGTGCGATCCCCGGACTCATCGCCTCATGTTCAATCTCATCCCAGTTATGAACCTTCATCACACGGTCCTTAGATCGGTCAGACCTCGCTATGGCCGAAAGTGTCGGGCCTACTCGATATGTTCGGCGACCCCACAGGGCAGGCGTACTGAACTCAACATTATACCCATCAGGTATCGAGAGAGTTGAACGTGCGCCAGACTTCAGCCGCCGAGGGCTGTGCTAGAATCCGGTTAGAAACCCGTGAAATCAGGCCACTTAGGGTCGTGCCCTCGACTCGCGCTTCTGCTACTGGTGAGTGGATTGGGCGTTCGGGCGGATGCGGCTCGTGTACTGCAGATTGACGTTGACCACGTTATCCATCCGCTAACGGTTGAAATCATCACCCAAGCCCTTGCCCAGGCGGAGGAGCGGGGCGACGCCGCGGTAATCATTCGGCTCGACACGCCGGGCGGGCTGCTCACCGCCACCCAGGACGTCATCCAACAGATTGTTTCGTCGCCCGTACCCATCATTACCTACGTCGCTCCCAGCGGAGGACGAGCTGCCTCGGCTGGATTCATGATCTTGATGGCAGGTGACATTGCCGCCATGGCTCCCGCCACCAACACCGGGGCGGCCCACCCTGTCCTGATGGGGGGCGCGGAGATGGACAAGGTGATGAAACAGAAGGTCGAGAATGATGCCGCTGCTGCCGTACGAGCAGTGGCGGACAAGCGGGGACGGAACTCCGAGCTGGCCGAGCAAGCCGTTCTCGAAAGCAAGGCGTTCACGGAGAAAGAGGCCCTGGAGTCGGATTTGATCGACCTTGTCGCTAACGACGTGCCGGCATTACTGGAGGCGCTGGACGGCCGCGTAGTGGAGCGTTTCGACGGTACAGAGGAGACACTCGAGTTGGCGGGCGCTGTCGTTTACCCGTATGAACTCACTGGCCGGCAGCGCGTTCTGTTACCCTTGATCGATCCCAATCTGGCATTCATCCTACTGATTCTCGGGGCCCTCGGCGTCTACGTCGAGTTTTCCCATCCCGGTCTTGTCTTTCCTGGCGTGGTGGGTGGGATTCTCGCCATCCTGGGCCTAATGGCGTTAAGCGTGCTGCCCATAAATTGGGCGGGGGCAGCGTTGATTCTGCTGGGCATCGCCTGTTTCGTCCTTGAAGCCACGATCGCCTCGGGCGGTATCCTGGCGGTCGGCGGCACGGTGGCTATGATTCTAGGAGCCGTCATGCTGGTGGATACCGGTATTCCCGAACTGTCCATCAATTGGATGACCGCCATCTCTGTCACCCTCCCCTTTGCCTTCATTACGGTATTCTTACTGCGGCTGGCGGTGAAATCGTTCCGCTACAAAGTTGCGACCGGTTCAGAGTCCATGATCGGAGAAATCGGCGAAGCCCGCACAGCCATCAACGCCAAGGGACGAGTGTTCATACACTCCGAGTTGTGGAATGCGGCCTCGGCAAAGCCGATTCCCGATGGTTCGAAAGTTCGGGTTGTGGCCGTGGAGGGGCTTACTCTAACGGTCGAATCTGTTGCCCCTGCGCAAACAACCACGGACTAACGTGTGTTCCGCGCTAGAGCGGCCGTGCGATAATCTCTGCTGGACTCAATCGCGCCCCGGGTACGGCCGCAAAGACGATCCCGGTGGGATAAAGCCGTCACTTTGTCGCAAGTCACAGACACCGACACCACAGGAGGGTGCCATGCCACTTCCGTTTGACTTTAGCTGGTTTACGATCTTTATCATCGTCGTTGCGCTATACGCCTTTAACTGCATCAACATCTTGCCCGAGTATGAGCGAGGTGTGATCTTTCGGCTTGGCCGACTCCTTCCCCAGCCCAAAGGCCCGGGCCTGATCGTCGTCTTTAAGCCCATCGATCGGATGGTGCGAATCTCCTTGCGGGTCGAAACGATGGAAGTTCCCTCGCAAGACGTCGTGACCAAGGACAACGTGACAGTTAAGGTCAGCGCGGTGGTTTTCTTCCGCGTGATCGATCCCGCCAAGGCGATCGTCGAAGTCGCTCACTTCGTGCACGCGACGTCACAGTTGGCGCAGACACGTCTACGGTCAGTTCTGGGTGAAGCCGACCTTGACGAGCTACTCAGCGAACGAGAAAAGCTCAACGCAAGGTTGCAAGGAACCCTTGATGAGCACACCGCCCAATGGGGAATCAAGGTACAGGCAGTCGAGGTCAAGCATGTTGACCTTCCGGAACAGATGATTCGCGCTATCGCGCGCCAGGCCGAGGCCGAGCGCGAACGCCGAGCAAAGGTGATCCACGCCGACGGCGAGGCGCAAGCAGCCGAAAAGCTGACGGTCGCGGCCGAAATGCTGGCTAGCCAGCCCACCTCGGTGACGCTTCGCTATTTGCAGACCCTCACCGAGATCGGGATGGAAAAGAACACTACCATCGTGTTCCCCCTTCCGGTTGACCTCTTCCACGCCTTGGCCAAGTGGTCGCACAAGGGTGAAGACGAAGGATCAGCATCAACCTAGGGTAGGATCTGCCAGCCGCCTGCTCGGCATCGGCGATTCTCCACAGTGGACAGCTAGGATGTGAGGAATATGGCAAGCGACGACGCAGAGTTTGAACTTGTGTTGGGTAACAAGCAGATCTTGAGCGCTTTTTTCCTGATTGTTGTCCTGTTTGCGGTCTTCTTCTCGCTTGGTTACTCGCTCGGACATAGCAGGGGGCAGAGCGAACAGGAGACTGCTTCTGGGATCAAGCCGGTAGAGGAGACCCAGGGCCGGGTCAGACTGCCGGATACTTTGCTGGAACAAGCGCCCGACCCGGAGACTTTGCCGAGCGAGGTCCCCGAGCGGCCGGCGTCGGAGCCGATGGCCGAAGACCGGTCGCCCTCGACATCCACTGGAGCGGCCGAGAAGGCCGATCCCGCCCCACCTCCAGAGACTCCCACCAGAACTCCGCGCCAACGAACGACGACAACAGCCGTGCTGGCGGAGGCGGCGGTCCGTGGGATTCATCTCCAAGTCGCGGCATCTCGAGTTCGCGCCGACGCTGCCATGATGGTGGAAGAGTTGCGGGCCAAGGGATACCCGGTTGTCCTCTACGACGGTGCCGGAGACGGATGGTATCGCGTACTCGTGGGACCTTTCCCAAATGTCGAAGCGGCTCAACCCTACCGGGAGCGCCTCAAGGCCGATGGCCTCGACTCGATCCTGCGGACGCCCTAGCAGCCTGTGTTGGAAGTCTTTGGCCGCGAAGAATCGATGATCGGAAGGTCTGAAAAACCACCTCAGCCTCAAATTCGCTTACACGGTCGCAATGAACCGCGCCCCGGAGTCGACGTGAGTGCCGGCGCGGCAGACGTACGCGTCTGCGCCGCAACGTCAGGCACCGGAGCCCAATGTTTTAGCTCCGAGCGTAACACGGCAATCGGCAGTGTGGCGCAGGTCCCCAGACCTGCCGTGTCGGTACTCCTACCCACAACCGGTTCTTCACACGCAGGAACCCGGGTCTGGCTGAACACCGTCGCTGATATCTTGAGAATCTGAATGACGAACCGTTCTCCGCGGTGCCCAAGCCTCATCTCTTACGGAGTCTCGCAAGTTATCCTGACATGGCCCGTGTTCAGACTGTAGGGGCACAGCATGCTGTGCCCGAGTTCCAAGAAAAGTGGGGACTGCCACCAATTCGCCCCCATTATGGCCCTAGAAAAAAAGTGCTTGGCCCGAGGCGAATTGGCCGGCTGTACCCGATTTTTCGCGACCTCCACTTCTACCACGGGCTGCTCGGCCCTGTTTGAACTCTCCATGGCGCTAGTTCGGATCTCCCAAGTACCCGATGTCCCACCGGGTCCGCGCCTGCCGGCATGGCTCCGCGCGAGCCGAACGAATTACCAAGCGCTCCACGATCTGAAAGCGGAGCTGCGGGAGCGCCATCTCCACACCGTCTGTGAATCGGCTCGCTGCCCGAATATTCACGATTGCTTCGGTCGTGGAGCGGCGACGTTCATGATTCTGGGGAACGTCTGCACTCGCCGTTGTGGCTTCTGCGCCGTGCCGCAGGGCATGCCAGGCAGTCTGGACCCAAAAGAGCCGGTCCAGGTGGCCGACATGGCCGCCCGCATGAGTCTGCGATACGTCGTGATCACCAGCGTGAACCGGGACGATCTGCCCGACGGCGGCTCGCGCCATTTCGCCGAGACCGTCCGGCACGTGAGGCGCCGGCTTCCACATGCCCGGGTCGAGGTGCTGACCCCTGACTTCTGCGGCGACCTGGACGCTGTCTCCCGCGTTCTCGACGCCGGGCCGGACGTCTTCAACCACAACATGGAGACCGTGCGCCGGCTCTATCGGCGGGTGCGGCCGCAAGCGGATTATCATCAATCTCTGACGGTCCTTGCCTTCGCCCGCCGCCACTCGAAACAGGTGCTGACGAAATCAGGACTGATGGTGGGACTCGGCGAAACCGAGGACGAGGTCAAACAACTGCTCACCGACCTGAGAGAAGCCGGTGCGGACATCGCCACGATTGGTCAATACCTTCAACCTCGGCGAAACAGACTCCCGGTCGTTGAGTATTTTTCTCCCGCCGGATTTGACCGTTACCGCGAGTTTGGCGAGTCGATCGGATTTCGGGCGGTCTATAGCGGCCCCTTGGTACGCAGTTCCTACATGGCCGACGTGGTGCAGGAAGAAGCGGCCACTTCGACCGCCACTCGGCTGCCCTAGGGAAGTAGCATGCCGGCAGCCCGGTTCGGCGCCCGGCGCTTGAGTTCTTCAAACCAGTCGCGGATGACGTGGATCTGGGCTTGCCCTTTTTCCGTTCCCTTAATTATCAAGAAACGTTGCCCATCGGGGGAGATGTCAAATCCGTACAAAGATGATGACGTTTCAAACAGCACTCTAGGCTTGCCTGCCTTCAATGTAGGTGTCGTCCGAAGGGACACAACCATGATCTTGTTGCCGGTGCTATAGAAAAGCTCGCTTCCGTCCGGCGACCAAAGCGGGAAAGAGCCGCCCTCCTCCCCTGAAACTAGCCACTTCGCGCCGGGGTCGGCGTAGGCGCTTATATACACGCGTGGCGGCCCTTCCCCTTGCGAATAATAGGCAACCCACTTGCCGTCAGGGGAGAACGCAGGGCTTAAGTAAGCGTAGTCCGACGTGACGAGAGGTCGCGGTTCCCGATCGGCGTTCATGGGGAGAATCCAAATGTCGCCGGGCTGAACAGAGTCAGTGACCGAGAAGGCCAACACACTGCCATCGGGCGACCACGAACCCGACCAGTGTTGAAATTGACTCGTGGTGAGGCGCTCGGCCGGAGAATCGCCGTCGGCCCATTTCCGATACAGATTAGGTGGACCGTCCCGGTAGGAAGTGAAGGTAATCCATTTACCGTCTGGTGTCCAGATAGGGAAGAGGTTTAGTTTTCCCTCAAACGTTAAGCGCCTAAACCAATCACCTTCTAAATCGTAGATCCACACATTCCATTCACCCTCTTCCAGAATGGTGACTGCAACCTGCCTTCCGTCCGGCGAAATCCGGGCCGTGCCATATTTCCGGTTCTCTTCACTCACCGTGCGTTCCTTGCCCTGCCGATCGACCCGAACCAGAGCACGCAGGGGTAGACTCGGGACATAAACGAGGGTTCCGTCTCCGGAGAAGGTGTAGTCGACCTGTCTGACTCCCTCTAGCATCAGGGTAGGCTCGCCTTTGACCGTGAGCGTCGCGAGATCAAACGGGGCCGCCATCAGGCTCATGTCCCTCACTTGGTAGATGAGGTGTCCCGTAGGCGCGTAATTCGCATTGATGCCATCCTCGACAACGATCTTCTGCTCTCCGGTCTCTATCGACAGGACCCTGATCTGAGGCCCAGGCATGCCAAAGACATCGAAGAGCAGGGCTTTGCCTCCGGGCAGAAGCTTCGGACACGAATAGTGGAGTTCGCCCTTCTCGGTGTCGGGCGTAGCGAGGCTCTTAGGCACGCCTCCGGTCGCGGCCACACGATAGAGACTAAAAGGTCCACTGTCGCCGGCCGCGAAAACAATCGTGCCTTGAGAATTCCAGCATCCCCCGGCCCACAAAGAGCCCACCTTGCAGAGCGTCAGCGGGGCTTCTCCCCTAAGCGAAACCTTCTTTAATTTTCCATCCGCATAAAATCCCAACCACTCGCCATCGGGTGAGAAAAAGGGAAACGCTTCCGCGCCCTCGGTTCCCGGGATCGGGCGGGCCTCGAACTCATCCAAGGGACGCACGTAGAGTTGCGTTGTGTCCTCGAGCTGAGCGACATAGACGACGCGCTTCCCGTCGGGTGAGATCACCGCATCAATGCTGCTGCGGCTCGCCAAAGGCGCCTCCGCCGGAGGGGTGATCACAAACTTCGTGGGGGTCTGTGACCCTGGCTCGTTTGCGGCAAAGAAACCCGGCTTTACCCACCACACCAGTCCTATCAGCACAACTAAGATCGCGATGGCCGCCGTCAGCCATGCTGGGCTGGGACGCCACCAAAGGGGAGCCGTTCGGTTGGCCAGACGGGGTTGGAATTGTTCCCACCAGGCATCGATTTCGGAGCGGTAGGCGAAGACCTGCTTGATCGTCCTGTTGTTATTCGCCTTGTTGTTGGGCTCGTGGTTTTGGGCGTTCGGCACGGAACCGCGGCGGTGAACCGGCAAACCCTCTTCCCGCTCCCAACGCTGGACCGTGCTGACACTGCGTTTCAGGTAGGTGGCGATCTCTTTCCAGGAATCGAGTCGCCCCGCCGCCCCCTCGGAAGGCGTTAACTCAGGCGGCTGCTGTTGGGAGTCCTCTGGCATGGGAAAGCCCCGTAGCGCGGATCTCGCTTTTCAGATCCTTGGCCTTGGTGAGTGTTACCGAAATTCCGTAGCGCAGGCCTGGGCGGTCGTTCTGCCCAGACCTGCGGCCTTTTCTTGATTGCACTGCTGATTCTAGCTCTCGGCCACCGCTGGTTCAAGCCCCGGCAGTGGGCTGACTCGGCTGATTCCGGAGGGGCGGTCGGCTTACAAACCGGCCCCTATGCTGAGCCACTACCCCAACGACCCCGCGTCAACTTGCGTCATTTCCCGCTTGAAGTAAGTTAACGCTTGCACCACCCTCGGGGCCGAAGTAAAAACGGTCACAGACAGACCTGCTCACCGGTGAGAAGTTCGATGTCGGGAAGGCGTGAAGAAACCGGGGGGCTGTCCGAACCACCGCTTGAATCTAGTGGAGAGGCAGAAATGAAAAGAACGCAATGCATCAGGCTGTTCGTGGTGTTGCTCTTGTTCGCTGTGGCCATTGCGGACCCGACCTACGCTCAAGCTACTCAGACGCTCTACGGCGCCATAGGCGACTATCTGGTCAGAGTTAACCCTGTGACAGGCAAGGCCACCGTGGTTGCCCCGTTCACTTTTCCCGCGGGGGTAGAATCGATTCTCAACCTCGCATTCGATCAGAACACCCAGGTTCTTTACGGCCTGGGTCTGCCACCCTTCCCGCCGCTGGGCACTCCGACCTTGGTGACGATCAATCCATGTACCGGCGATGTGACGGCAGTAGGCGCCGTTACCGTGCCCGGTGGCACGGTACATTTCGCGGAAGGTCTCGCTGTCAATCCCGCTGGTGTGTTGTACATTTCCATGAGCATCAACGGTGATAATGCGAGCGGCGACTTTTTCAGCGAAAGCCTGGCGACTGTGAATCCAGTGACGGCTGTAACGACTGTTGTTGCGACGATTTCAGGTACACCAAATCAAGAAGCGGACGGCCTGGAATTCGTGGGGAGTACCCTCTTCGCGACCGATGGCCCTAATTTCGGGGTCTATACGATCGATCTAGGCACCGGTGTGGCTACATTCGTTGGGGTACCAACATCTCCGACATTCATGAACCTCGGAGACTTGGCATAACAACACCGATTCTGACCTCCTGTATGGCTCCGACCCCGGTTCTGTGACAACAGGAACCCCTCGTACGCTAGGCATTGTTGATCAGGACACGGCTCAGGTAACGGTAATCGGCGAAATACACACCAGGGCCGAATTCGGCGGTGCCGTCATGACCGGCCTGTCGAGGGTTTCCGTTTCATGTCCCGATACGATGGGCCCCGCTACATCCAATGTCCAGGCCGTTCCCAACCCCGCTTCGACAGATGACTTGATCGTCTTGTCCGCGAAGGTGGACGATTCCGGATCGGGTGATTCCACAGTCGTCTCCGCCGATTACGAAATCCGAGACAGCGGCGGCGCGGTTGTCCTGGCAGGCGACGGCGACAACAGCAAATGTCCGTTTCCCAGTTTCCTCTGCCCGGTTGACGGAAACGGCAACCCCGAACCTCGCCCCGTCCCGTTTGACTCCGTCATGGAGGACGTGCAGGTCACAATCCCGGCGGGATCCCTCACCCCGGGCGTGTACGACGCCTGTGTACGGGGGACGGACGCCTTCGACAACACGGGCGCTTTTGAATGCACCATGCTGGTCGTCTTCGATCCCGACGGTGGCTTCGTCACCGGGGGCGGATGGATTCAATCCGAGCAGGGATTCTGCTCTCTCGACGCGGCTTGCGAGGTCGCCGACGGCAAGGCCAACTTCGGTTTCGTGTCGACGTATCAGCAGGGCGCCAACGTGCCTACGGGACAGACGGAGTTCCGGTTCAGCGCCGGCGACTTCAATTTTCACAGCAGCGAGTACGACTGGCTGGTAGTTGCCGGGCCGATGGCGCAGTTCAAAGGGTCCGGT
This sequence comes from Bryobacterales bacterium, assembly GCA_965248205.1. Classification (GTDB taxonomy): domain Bacteria; phylum Acidobacteriota; class Terriglobia; order Bryobacterales; family UBA6623. The sequence goes on along the minus strand of CBDFIS010000006.1, from coordinate 698,615 downwards.
ACGGTCAACGGCGGCGGTGACTACGGATTCCTGCTGACCGCTAAAGACAGCGCCCTCAACGGCGGCCCGCCCGACGACACCTTCCGCATCAAGATCTGGGAAAAGGCAGGCGAAACCAACGTCTATGACAAGGGCTCGAACCAACCGATCGGAGGCGGAAGCATCGTCATCCACAAATGAAGTCCGAGCCGCTTATCCCCAAAACCGGGTTCGCGGCTGACGGAGATTCACCGGAAGCAGACGGATTCACCAACCGACTAACCAAAGGAGAGAAACCTAATGTTGACAATGCACAGCAAGACACGGAAGCGGTTCACAATCAACCTGTTCACGATACTCGCCGCGTTGGCGGTCCTCGCACTGGCGGCGCCCAGGGTCGTGTGGGCTCACCCGTGTGACAGGGACCCGAGCCCGAGCCATAAACATTGTGGCGACGGCCCCGGAGATCCCGGCGGAAACGAGATCACGCCCGCCACGATTACGTTCGATGACGTCTCCGGGAACGAGATTGAGAGCGACATCGGTCCCTACATCCACGTGGACCCGGAAGACGTTGATCTCGACGTCTTCATCGGTTCGGCGGCCAACGACGGAAACATTATCCTCCGGGATCTCAGGGACGGGATTACAGGTCGACAGCTCCACATTACCTTCCCCGCGGCTGACGAATGCGGACTTACGAGCGGACTGATCGATCTCGAACTGTTGAAGGTGGATGCCGACGACGTTGTCAGCGGCGGAATTTACGGCATCGCGGAAGGCGATCCTCAGGATGTTCCGATGCGGATACGGTTCGCCGTTGGCGCTAACCTGTACTTCCTCAACTTCGACTCCGGCAAACAGGGGCCGTGCAAGAACAGGAGCGGCTTGGTCACTGTGTCGCGCGATGGAGCGTCGAGCTGGACCGTGCAGAATGCCGGCAACGCCTGCTTGGAATTGCATCAGTCGCAAGGACGGAATGACCTGTGCTTCGGCCAACAACTCATGAGCTTTTCTTTCACGATCGTCGAGGGGAACTAGCTCTCCCCCAGCCGCAAGTATGCGGCGTGCGCGGACCCGGCCGGGCATTCGAGTCCGCGCTGATTTCGCGTAGGTTTGCCGGCGGAGCGTAGGTTGCGCTTGCGAATGGCGGCTAAGGCTGCGGCGGTCATGTTCACGCTCTTCGGAACGGAGTTCTGGACCAGTGGTTTGGATGCCCCCAAGATTGAAGACCCGTAGCGCGGATCTCAATTTTAGAGATCCGCGGCCTTTATCTCGGAAGGATTGGGACCCGGACCTTCGCATCTCCCCGTTTGTGAGGAGAAGGGCTTTCACCACCGGCGGCTAGGCCCTATTCGATGTCGCCGGTTGGCTCAACCTGCTCGTATCGGGTTGATTGTCCCTTGTCCAGGACCTTTTTCACGGCCTCGGCGAACCGCTGCAACTCGTGTGCGTGCGGTACGCCGTCCTTTTTGAGTCCCGTAGCGCGGGGCTGGCGCCGTCTCCAGAACCACGGCTTTTCTCCCTTGCCACCCTGTTTCTTCACATTGGAGGCGCGCTTTTCCGCAGGGCTTGGCGATCGGTCGTCTGAGGACGACGGATCGGGGCATGGGGTGGGGGCCAACCGGCCGCTGCGCGGCCGGTCTTCTTTCTCGACCGACCAACCCCGCCCTTTCTCTCGGCCCTCCGTCGCTGCCCGTTTTCTCAACCTCCGTCACCGCCAGTCACAGCAACACCGAACCAATGAAACCAATCAGATAGGTGCGATTGAACCTAGGACCCCGTGATCCGTAGTGTAGACTCTAAGTAGAGCATGGGCTTTTACCGCCCAGCCGGAACGAATTTTAGGGGAAATCCGCTCAAATCCGCTCAAAAACGCTCGCAACAGGCATTGTCGGAATGTGTTGTCACAGGCCCGCGCAGGTTTCTTAGCGGAGACCATCCGGTTCTTGCTGGACCCGCGCTTCCTTATCCCCCCGGTTTTTCTAGGCGAAGGCCTTTCATCACGGGCTGCTTAGGCCCGACTCGATGCCGCCGGCTGGCTCAACCTCGCGGAGGCTAGTTTTCAGGCAGAGTGTTATGCTGGGAGGTCAGGGCAGGGTCCTCGGTCTCGACCGTACCGAAGAATAGGGGTTCTCTTTGAGCTAGGAGCTTCGAAGTCTCCGTAGGCCGTCGCCACGCTTCGCTGTTTATCTGTCAGTTGGCTAGGGAACGCTCGAGTGGAGCCACCTTTGGTCTAACTTCCCGACCGACCTTCCGAACCTGTCGGCAATTGTCCGCTGGGAACCACGTACCCTTGCAGGGTCATCGGAGTTCAACAACATGAAGAAGCTTCTTTGTGCTTTCACGCTGTTTTTCGCCGTCTGCTCATCAAGCCCGGCGCAGACTTCCGGTGTTTCCTACACAATTAACACGGTCGCTGGGAGTGAGGTGTTTTCGGAGACGGGCCGTGCGTTGGACACCTGGCTGGACCAGCCGGAGGGTCTGGCAGTCGATGATCTGGGCAATGTCTACGTGGCGGACACGCTTCGAAATCGCATCATACGTGTTAGCCCGGAAGGAACCTTGGAGCTGCCTGACACCGAGGCGCCGTTTTTCAGCCCCCGAGGAATCGCCTTCGGCCCGGACGGCGGCCTGTACGTGGCGCAGTCGTCACTTGCCCAAATTCAAAGAATTGTGCCTGACGGCAGTTTTTCCACCGTCGCGGGTTCGGGAACCCATGGTTTCGGCGGAGATAACGGACCTGCCACCGAAGCAAGCCTCAGGTTCCCTTCGGGCGTGGCCGTCGCCGCCGACGGGACCACCTACATAGCTGACGCCGGCAACAACCGGATTCGCAAGGTAGATCCGGACGGCACGATCACCACCGTTGCCGGGGACGGAACGCGCGGATCGACGGGCGACGGCGGACCAGCGGTTGAAGCGAGCCTATCGAACCCCCGACAGATTGCGCTTGGTCCCGAAGGAAATCTCTACATCGCTGACAGCGGCAACTCCCTCGTCCGGCGTGTTGACGCGGGAGGGATCATCACCTCGTTTGTCGGGTCGACGTTCCGTCAGCCCCCGCCAACGGTTGCTGTCGCGAGCTTCAGCACGCCCAGTGCGCTGGCATTCGACGGTGCTGGGGACCTTTATGTCACCGAGGAATTCGGATCGCGCGTCATCGTGATTCGATCCAGCGACCTCTCCGTGGAAACTTTCGCAGGAACTGGTGAATCCGGTTTTGGGGGCGATGGGGGGGCGGCGAATGAGGCAAGGCTGAATATGCCCCGCGGCATCGCCGTGGGTGGAAACACCGTCTATATCGCAGACACGCAGAACCATCGTGTCCGGGAGGTGGTGAATGGAAATATTCGGACAATCGCCGGGAGGGCGCACCTGAGCGGCGACGGCGGGCCGGCGACGGCCGCCACTCTGGACGGCCCGCGCGGCGTCGGCCTCGACGCTGCCGGAAACTTTTACATCGCTGACACGGGGAATAGCGTGGTCCGCCGGGTCGGGACGAATGGCGTAATCTCAACCGTCGCCGGGACTGGTGATCGCGGGTTTTCCGGTGATGGAGGGCCGGCGTTGAGCGCGCAGCTGTTCCGCCCCGTCAGCGTGGCCGCGGGCCAGGACGGTTCCTTGTTCATCTCGGACTCAAACAACCGCCGTGTCCGCAAGGTGGACGGCACCGGCACAATTACTACCTTCGCCGGCGATGGCGATATCGACGAGGGAGAGGATGAAGTGCCGGCAACGCAGGTCGGCCTCACGATCCCCGAGGGCCTGGCCGTTGACGCAACGGGGAATCTGCTGATCGTTGATTCTTTCACCGGCCGCACCCGTAGCGTGTCGGCCGACGGGGTGATTTCCACCATCGCCGGTACAGGCAACCGCGGTTTCAACGGAGATGGCAGGCCCGCTTTGGAGACCGACTTTAACTTTCCAGGATGCCTGGCGATCGATTCCCAACACAGGCTATACATCAGCGATTCCTCAAACAACCGCGTCCGAACGATCAACCTGGATGGAACCGTTGAAACCGTCGTTGGAGGAGGCGAAGAACTCCTGACGGATGGTGTGCCCGCCCTCGAAGTAGGGATTTTCTTTCCGGATGGATTGACCTTCGACCAAGATGGCAACCTCATAGTGGCAGTCGGATCGAGAAGCCGGATTTACCGTTTAGAGCCTGACGGGATCTTGACCCAGATTGCCGGAACGACAAACGACTTCGGAGGCGACGGCGGCCCCGCCCGGGAGGCAAGCCTGAGCTTCCCTCAGGCGCTCGCCAGTGATCCCGACGGAAATATCTACGTCGCGGATCGCGACAACAACCGCGTTCGAAAGCTCACGCCGGTCGTTATTCGGATCAACACGGGCGGTGTGGTCAACGCGGCGAGTATTGCGTTCAGTTTCGCGGTCGATACGGTTGCTCCCAATTCGATCGTTTCGATTTTCGGAATCGGCTTGAGCTTTGTCTCGGCCAGCGCGAGTTCGTTGCCCCTTCCCACGGAACTCCGAGGGGTTAGAGTCGAGATCACCGATAGCGAGGGGTTGACCACGGCGGTCCCGCTGTTTGCAGTAACTCCTAATCAGGTCAACTGCCTGATCCCTGACGGCACCGCGATAGGGCCGGCGACTTTGACCGTGCACAGCGGGGGCGGCCGGTCGACCATCGAAATCGACGTCGTTCGGCTCGCGCCGGGTCTGTTTGCAATCAACGCCGGGGGCCAGGGAGTAGCGGTCGCCTTCGCGTTCCGGCGCGACGTGAATCTGGTCGACACCCCACTCCCGGTGTTTGACACGAGCCGATTCCCGTTTGAGGCCGTGCCAATTGACCTTGGTGCGGAGACCGACATCGCGGTGCTGTCCCTTTTCGGAACCGGCATTCGGGGCTTCCAGGATAAGATCGAAGTCACGATCGGCGGCGAGCCGGCTCAGATCTTCGGCTTCGCACCGAGTCCGGAGTTCGAAGGATTGGATCAGCTCAACGTCGGCCTCTCACGTAGTCTCATCGGCCGCGGCGAGGTCGAGATTCGCGTGGTGGTCGACGGAATCCCGCTAAACGTTGTGACGGTGACGGTCCTGTAGGCCTTCGCTTCGTGGAGGTCCGGGCTTGTTCCCTGAGGCGACGGCCCTTCACCACACGCCGCCAGCCCCTACTCGATGTCGCCGGTTGGCTCCACTTGGTCGTATCGGGTTGATTGTCCCTTGTCGAGGATCCGTTTCACGGTCTCGGCGAACCGCTGCAACTCGTGGGCGGGCGGTACGCCTTCCTTTTTGAGCCTCTCTTTGAACTGCTGAAAGAGCCATTCATCTTTCGGCCCGTGGGGAAACTCGAAGGTGCCGCTGTCCAACTCGGGAAGCTCGCCGACGCCGTAGTATTCGTCGCTCAGAGTAAAGCCCTCCAGCTCCTCTGTTCCCTTGCCGAGTACCTTGCCGGTGGCCACGTAGTGCTCCATGACGGCCTGCATTCCGTAACGCTGGATGGGACAAACCTTCATGCACACAGCGCAGCCGTCGAACCTTGACATCACCGGACGGCAACGATCGTAGATCACCTTGTTCTTATGAACACCGCGCCACCAAACCTGCTCTTTGACCAGGGCCCGGGCGGGACATCGCCTCACACAGACCTGGCATTCTTGGCAGAACTTGTGAATGCCGTAGTCCACCGGCTTGTCGTAGGTGACCGGGGCATCCGTAGTGACGATCGCCAGACGGCACCTCGACCCGAAAAGCGGCGACAGCAGCTGCCCGTTCGCTCCCAGCTGACCAAGGCCGGCGGCAACAAATATGGGTACGTATACTACGGACTCGTCACTGGGACTGTGCATCTGACCGCGGTAGCCCAGAGCGCGGATGTAGTCGATCAGTTCCAAGCCCAAGGCTCCGATCTCCTCGTAAGCGCCGAAGTGAGTATGCTCGGCCTCGATGCTGGTGATCGTCTGAGTCCGCTCGTGGTCCTGCTCTACCGCGAGACAAACAGCGTGCGGGTACTTCACCCAGTCCTTTCTGCTCGCGTAGACATATCGACGGTCGAGCTTGGCGAAACCGACTTCCCCGGCGCCCAGTTGCCGGGCCTTGGTCCGTATGTCCTCCGTCAGGTCTTTTCCCAACTCGGCTGTACCTGTCGGCTCGAGGTCTCCCGATGACTCCGCCCCATCCACCAGAGCGCGGTTTCGTTCGTGGTGCTCCTTGTGGAACTCGGCCAGCTCATCACTCCAGACACTGTGCTCCCATTCCCGGTCCGCCGACTTCTCGAGGGACTGGGCCTCTAGAGGATACATTCGGCTGTAAAAGGAAACGTCCTTCTCGCGTGCCGGTATGCCGGGGACAGTGACGAGATCCTTAGCAACGGGAATCTCAACTTCCGGGTCCCGTGGGGTTTTCCCCGGGTGCTTGACTGTGTGGCTGATCGCCTTGGGCATTGGTCCGATTTGTCCCCCTGGTCAGACGTCCAGCCGGCAACTAATCGGTTGGTGGGAACATTACCGTTGTCATCGAAGTGTATCGGGACGTTAAGCAGGGGGTCAAGTATGAGTCCGGGGTGAGTTCATCGAGGGGCCGTGTATGCGCTGATACGCGGCATCCTTCGTGTTTCGAACTCACTTCAGCTAAACTTTAGCCCGTGAGGTATTCCTTCCCTCTCGCCGCCGCAAGCGGACTGCTACAAGTCCTGATATTCCCTTCCTTCGGCTACTCCTTACTGGCGCCGGTTTCCCTCGTTCCGCTTTTGGTAGCCATCGCCGGTGAGTCGGGGACCCGCAAGCAGTTTCTGGCAGGCTGGATCGCCGGCGCTATCTTCTGGGGCGGCGCTTGCTATTGGATCTACGATGTCATGCACCGCTACGCCCACCTGCCGGCAGTCGCGGCGGCGGCGATTTTCGTTCTGTTCTTCTTGGTGAAGGGATTGCACCTAGGCGTGTTTTCCGTGCTGGCAGCGCCGCTGCTTAAAACGCGATGGGCGATTCCCGCGGTAGCGATGCTCTGGGTGGCGCTCGAAGGGACCCACCAATACCTTGGTTTCACTTGGCTTCATCTCGGGAACGCGGGAATCAGCATGTCGGTTCTAGCGCGCTTGGCGCCCTATACCGGGGTCTACGGCGTTTCGTTCGCCCTAGCCCTGATGAACGTTGCCGTGGCGTCAGCCCTATTGCGGAAGCCACGCCGTCAACTCGCCTGGCTCGTGCTTGTGCCGGCGCTCTACCTACTCCCGCCCCTGCCGTCACCGGAAAGCGGGGACACCGGGGTTCGTCTGATCCAGCCCAATATCAATCCGGACGAGGTAGTCGGTCGCGGCTGGTCCCGGCGCCGCCTGGCTGAGCATCTCGACAGAATGGAGTTTCTTTCCACCGAAGCTGCCGCCTCCTCGGAGTCGATCTCTCCGGAACTTGTCATTTGGCCTGAATATCCCGTCTCGGGGTACTTTTTCACGGACCCTTCCTATCGGTGGTTCATGGAGCGTTTGGCGCGCAAGACCGGCGCTCATTTGATCTTCAACGCGGTTGACTTCGAGCCGTCGGCGGAGGGGCGTCCTCTCAACACGGCGGTTACCCTCGACCCAACCGGGGGAGTGGTTTCCCGGTACGACAAGATCTTCCTCGTCCCCTTTGGAGAATTCGTTCCCTGGCCGTTTTCCTACTTCATCGACAAAGTCACGCTCGAGGCGGGAGATTTCGTACCGGGCAGGGAGGTGGCTGTGGCCGACGTCGGGGCCCGCCAAGTAGGCACTTTCATTTGCTACGAATCGGTTTTTGCCCGGGGCGTACGGCGGTTTGTCGACAGCGGCGCCGAAGTGCTCGTCAACATCTCAAACGATAGCTGGTTTGGTCGGTCGGCCGCCCGCGACCAGCACCTGTTGATAGCCCGTATGCGAGCGGTTGAGAACGCTCGCTGGATTCTGCGAGCAACCAACGACGGCATCACCAGCACGATTGACCCCGCCGGCCGCGTTACGGCCTGGCTGCCCTCCTACGAAGAAGGCGTGTTAGCGGGAAGATTCAGCTACTCTTCGCGAACAACCTGGTTTACCCGTTTCGGCGAATGGTTCTGGTGGGCTACGATCTTGGCCACAGCCTGCTTCTGGTTGGTCACTCGCCGACTGGGATAGAGACCGGGCAAGCATCCCCCCCAAGCTATAATCAGACGGGAAGTCGTGACGAAACAAGAAAAGCCTGCCACGCTCCGCGAACAGTTTAAAGAGCGAGAGCGGCAATGGGCGGAGTTCCATCGCTGGGAGGCTCAGCAGCCTCCTCTCGAGCGGAAACCGGCCCGCATCCTGGCCGACCTGGGGACGATTTGGAGTTGGCTGCCACCCGAAGTGCGCGCCGAGGACCCCGATCCGGAGAAGCGAGGGGTGCAGACGATGCACGCCGCTCTATCCCACCTCAAGCCCCGGTCATGAGCGACCTCGAGGCCTCTCTCGTCGCTGTTGCGGTCTCTCTCGATACCCCACATGCTCGTTGGAGGGGTGGCGGTATCGCTATGGGGCGAGGCTCGAGCCACTCTCGATGTGGACTGGTCGGTCTGGGTTGAACCCGAAGACCTCGAACGAACGATCACAGCCCTGTGCGAACGCGTGCCCGCTTCGCCAAGCCAGCCCTTGGAGTTCGTACGACGTACTCGGGTCCTGCCGGTCACGACGGTGCAAGGTGTTCGGGCAGATATTATTTTCGCTGCGTTGCCGTGGGAAAAGCAGGCGATTAGCCGGTCCCATACCAAGCTGGTCGCCGGCAAATCCGTGTCGGTTGTGTCGGTTGAGGACCTGATCTTGATGAAGATTATCTCCGAGCGTCAGAAGGACATCGAAGACGCCCGGCGCCTTCTGCGTCGATATCGAACCTCTCTCGACCGCGATTATCTCGAACCGCTACTGCGCGAGTTAGCCGACGGCTTAGCGCGGCCCGATGTTTTCGCAACATGGGAAGAAGAGTTAGCCGACAGGAGTTGATCCTGGTTGATCCGCGGTGGTAGAGGCGTTTGCCCGCCGACATTTGACGGCCTGTTTGTGGCGACGGATATAATAGATGCAGTCGCCGTCCGCGGATACTGACTGCCGGCTACCGTTTTTAGCCGGTTGTTGTTTGTCGCGACGGGGTTTTACCCTTCCTCCAGAGAAGACAACTATGGCGCTCGATGAGCTAGAGCGAGAATTCTCGGCCTTGCGGACTCGTGTCGAAGGCATCCGGGGGTATCTTTGACCTTGCCCCCAAGAAATCCCAGCTAGAAAAAATCGAAAAGCAGATCGCCGATCCTGGCTTCTGGAACGACGCGGGGAAAAGCCAGAAGGTGATGCAAGAGCGCAAGCGTCTGACGGCTGCCGTGGATGCCGACAGCAAGCTGGCGGGGGGCGTCTCCGACCTCGAAGCCCTGATCGAGCTTGGGCGAGAGGGCGAGCCAGTCGAACCCGAGCTTCGCGAAGAGCTGGCAGCGTTGGCGGAAATCGCCCAGCTCATTGAGACCGAGTCTCTTCTTTCCGGCGAAAACGACCACCGGAACGCGATCGTTGCGCTTCACTCGGGCGCGGGCGGCACCGAAGCCAAAGACTGGACCGAAATGCTGCTCCGCATGTACCTGCGCTGGGTCGAGCGGCAAGGGTTCAAGGCGGAAGTCACCGACTCACTGCCCGGGGACGAAGCCGGCCTCAAGTCGGCGACATTCACCGTCGAGGGAGAGAATGCATACGGACTGTTGCGGTCCGAGGTCGGCGTCCACCGGCTGGTGCGGATCTCACCGTTTGACTCGAATGCTCGCCGACACACGTCGTTCGCCTCTGTATTCGTCTACCCGGAGGTCGATGAGGAGATCAAGGTCGATATTCGTCCCGACGACCTGCGGGTCGACACCTTTCGCTCCAGTGGAGCCGGCGGGCAGCACGTCAATATGACTGACTCAGCCGTGCGCATTACCCACCTCCCGACGAACATCGTTGTCCAGTGCCAGAACGAGCGTTCGCAGCACAAGAACCGCTCTACGGCAATGAAGATGCTGAAGTCACGGCTCTACGACCACGAGATGAAGAAGAAACAAGCGGAGGCCGACAAGCTCGAAGCATCGAAGGCCGACATTGATTTCGGGAGCCAGATTCGCAACTACGTCATGGCTCCGTATCGGCTGGTGAAAGATCTACGGAGCAAGCTAGAGACGGGCGACGTCGACCGCGTCCTCGACGGCGATCTCTTCCGCTTCATGCACGCCTTCTTGGTCTACGACAAAACCGGCAAGTTGGTGGGAGATGGATCTGGCGAGTAAAGTCGGTGTGCTAAAGTAGAGGGTTAGTTCAAGACCTGTAGTCAGGCTGACTGTCGACCGGTGCTTCCGCCGGATTCCCCCTTTCCGATCCGGCGCCCGCCTGATTTTAACTTCGAGCAGCAGCCAGGTCCTAGGCGCAATCGCTCCGGGGGCCGCTCGTCACGCTGGTAGGGGATACGAGTCCCGAAGGAGGGTTCCCTTTGGCTAGTCGATCGAACACCAAGTTCCAGAAGCGTCAGAAAGAATTCGCTCGGGCTGAGAAGCGCCAAGAAAAAGCGGCGCGCAAGGAGCGCCGCAAGGCAGGAAAACAAACCGGGGGAGGCGGCCCTCCGATCGAGGCCGTCGACCCGACTGACCTCGGGCTGCCCGAAGTAGAGGGAGTTGGCGAGAACGCTTAAGGGCACCCCACCACTCCCGACCGAAGCGCAACTCTAACAGCCCCTGGAGAAAGTCCTTCTCGCAGAAAATGGTACAGTCACCGATTTTCGGCCACTAGCCCATACTGGAAACGAAGCAGTCGCAGGAGCGAAAATCGATGACAGTCCCTATTTTTTGCCGAACCCAGCTTCTACCACGGGCTGCTAAGGAACGAAATCTGTGTTGTGTCGCAGCGTAGATCCGCGCGAGTAGGTTTAGCGAGTAGGTTTAAAAGGTTACGTTAACGGCCCTTGGTCCCTTGGGGCCCTCGCCTACCTCGAACTCTACTTCCGCTCCTTCGTCCAATGTCCGGAAGCCTTCCGTTTGAATCGCGGTGTGGTGGACAAACACGTCACCTCCGCTTGCACGCTGGATAAACCCGAAACCTTTGTCGGGGTTAAACCACTTTACAGTACCTTTTTCTCTCATTACTAATTTCTCCTAATTGAAAACTCACTGTCGGACTGGCTGACCGGGCCGGCCCAGGATCTGCAGAGAAGAACGAACAAGCAACGTGTGGCGCTTCAGTTCTGCGGAAAGATGGGAGGGCAGTTCAGGACGATCTCAACAGCATTTTCATTATGGCACAGTTTGCCGTTTCGTGCGGTCGAATTCGGCAGCAAGTGATCTCGCAACTATCATCAGACAGAGGGGATCGCCAACGCCGCCATGGTCGGCTAGACCCCAGCCGCAATCTTAGAGACCGGAGTGGTTGTACCGTTTGTCCGGTGGTTTTGCTCTGACTGGTGCTTTGCCTGGCGCTTGAGATCACGCCGAAAGAATCTACGAAGCCAGCGCTCCATTCTGCGGTCACTGCGCGTGGTCCGGCTGCAGGGCAGTAGGCCCAGGTGGCGAAGGTGGTCCCGGTAGCGGATCGGGTCGACGTCGAGGAGGCGGCACCAATGATCAAAGGATCCCCTCTCGGTACCGTCCGACAGAAACCAGCTTAAAGCCGCGACTTTGTCGTCGATCGGCACGGAGGTGCCCACAAGGTCTTTGTAGCCTCTGAGAATGACCGCTCCGGCAAAGCGTCTTTCCGGTATCGAGTTGGCTTCCTCTAGGGTCAAGCAATATATCCTACCACGAAGCGAGGATCGAAATTCCGAAGGCTCAGCGCCGGAACCGAATCGGCCCATTTTCTGCGGTTTTCGGGCGTTTTGGGCCGCGGGAGGGCTCCTTTTTTGAGCGGCGATGATCAAGGGTGAGCTGGCGAAGAGGGCCGGCACTAGCGCTTCGCCCGGCGGATAGCCCAGTACAGATCTACCACCCACGGCGGCGGCTCGGGATCGCCTCGGAAGCTGACTTTCTTCCCCATGCTCTTCATCCATCGAAACCACCAGGTTGGCCCGTGGGTCGTCACCAAAGTATCTTCGTTTGAGTAGGCTGGGTCAGTCATCGCTTCATCGAGCGTAATGAAGCGATAACCGCGCTCTTCCCAGTCGGTCAACATGGTGTCCAAACAATCGGCGGTGATGTCGTTTGCATGAATAACCAGGGTCTGTGCAGCTTCCCTCCCGAAGATCTCCACTGAAATGCGCTCCGCGAATTTAGTCACGGCCAGGTTGTAGTCTAAGTAGGCCTCGCGCATCCGTTCGGCCAAGGCAGTGTCGCCGTTCTGCACGGCTTGCGCATAGGGCACATTGAAGATGAAATCGCTGTTCTCGATCGTGTGCGGCGCGATCCGATATCCCCGCGCGGCGACGAACTCTTCAATCGCTTCCTTTTTCTCTCGGGTGTCGCCCGTATGGGTCATCGGATGCCGAAAGTAGAGCTGATAAGGCTCACGTGGCTCCATCAGGCGGCGCGTGATCACTTCACCCTTGATGATCTGGTCCTGGAATTCATCGATCGTCAGGTCGTTGAAATTCCTATGTGAATAAGTGTGATTGCCCAACGTCATCCCGGCATCCACCCACTGCTGCAACAAAGCGATGCGCTGATCGATCTCGCCTGGAGCGTGCAGCCTGGATTCGTTCACGAAACCAATGGCAGGGGCTCGATGTTCTTTGAGGGAACGGAGAATCGCTGCTGTCGCTCGCCGCGCTTTGGACAGGAAGTTGGCGCCACCTGGGTTGGCGAAGGGTAGGTCGTCAATCGTGATGGCCATTGTGCGCTGGGGCCTCGTCTGCGCCTGAGACAAGGCGGCTAGGAAGAACACGAGCAATGAGAGCAATAAGGGTCGAATCATCACGACGGGCTGTCTAGTTTCCGCAGTTTCGATGAATTTTTAGTCCAATTGCAATCTAGCACGTACGAGAGACTACAGGTCCCCCAGCAGCCGCTCCATCCCTCCTCGGAAGATCTCTCCCGGTGTGATCAGGCTGACCACAAAATGTCCTTCCCGGGAGAACCCGAAGAATTGACCGGGGTGGACATACACACCCTCTTTTTCGAGCAGCCGCAGAGCCCGGTCTTCATCGTCCACGATTCCCTGGACTTGTAGAACGGCGTACCAGCCGCCTTCGGCTTCGAGACGCCTGCACCGCCCGGTTAGGCTCTTGTCGAGGAACTTGAGATTTGAATGGATTCGCCCCAGAATCTGTGGCCGCAAGCGGTCGCCCTGGGCCATGAGGCTTGCCGCGGCCGGTTGTACTGGGGTGCTTACAGAGAGGTAGGTATCAGAGATAACCTCGAGACGACGCAGGGCGTCGTCTACCAGCCGGCTGGGCCCGTTGGCCGCGATCCAGGCCAGTTTCATCTGGGGCAGGGCCGCGATTTTGGATAACCCGCTCAGGGTAAAGGTAAGGCAATCCCCCACGGTGGCCAGGCTATCCGGTGGGCTGCTTTCGGGCGCCCAGGTGTAGTCTCGGAATACTTCATCGGCAATCAGCGCAAGGTCGTGGTCGCTCGCCAACTCGATCAGTCGTCGCAGCTCGCCGTGCCGGAGAAATGACCCCGTCGGGTTGTTGGGCGTGACAACGACGATGGCCCGGCTACGAGGACTGATGAGGGCGGCTACTTGTTCGAGATCGATGCGCCAGCCGTTTTCATACAAGAGAGGGTAGGTGACCAGGTTGACGTCATTCAGCTCCGCCAAGAAATCGAGCAGAGGATAGCTGGGCGACGGCGCGAGGATTTCATCCCCCGGGTCAGCCAGCAGCCGAAACAGAAACGAGTAAGCCTCGCTGGTCCCCGTGGTGAGGATGATCCGGTCACGTGACACAGGGGTACCACGGTCCGCGTAATAGCCGGCCACCGCCTCCCGCGCGACGGCCAGGCCCCGTGGGTCCGGTTCATATCGCAGCGCAGCCTCGGCCGCCAGCGCTTGTAGGATGGGTTCGGGATCATAGATGAAGCCGCAGCGGGTCGGGTTCGACTCGGTTAGATCAAGGACAGGCAGGCCCCGGAGCCGGCGCTTCTCCAGGCACGCGGCCAGCCGGTTCGGGGACGTGTCCCAGCGGGTTCTTGAGGAAAACATGGCCAAGGTAGCTAAGTGTGGCGCGGGCCTCCGGCCCGCAGCGGCGACCTCTGGTCGCGCTTGGACCGGCCGGATCGCCGGTCCCTACTGCCACAGCTTGTGACGACTCAAGGTAGGGACAAGCGACCTCGCTTGTCCACGGCGACCTCTGATCCCCGCTACATCCCGGATTCATCCGCGGATGGTCCGTAAATCGCAGGAACAGGAATATCATTCAAGCGTAGGTACACCCCGAGCTGCGCGCGGTGGTGTATCGTGTGGCTCAGCACAAAGCTGCGGAGAACGGCGATGCGAGGCATCGTAAAGACGGTGTTTCCTCCATGCAGCAACGACCACGGCTTCAGCAGCGCCTCGCCGCTTGTTCCTTCCATGGCGCTGCGCGCGGCAGCAACGTTCTTGTCGAACCTCTCGAGGGCCTCCTCTACGGATTTCGCTTTGAAGGGTTGGTGGGCGGGTCCATCAATGGGGGCAAGGTCAAAGGACTCGTCATTGAGGGTTGACGTCGCCCAAGTCGGTATCTCGGCGAGATGTCCCGCGAGGTGGCCCAAAGTCATGGACTTGGTGTGTGGTTGCCAGTCGAGCTTGTCCTTCGGTACGCGCTCCAAGCTCTTGCGGGTGTTTGCCATCTCGTGATCGAACTCCGGCAGTAGTGCTTCGCTCAATGTCATGGGATCTTCCTTTCGATGCCTTGGGTTGCGGGCCCACAATCGTCTCAACGTTGGCCAGGGGACCGCAAGGCTTCTGATCCTCAGGCGAGCCTCCATTTCAGGGCACTGTTATCATGACAGTAAGTCCGCGGCGAGCATTCGATGACGAAGTTCTCCCTGCTGAAGTTGGCCTTTTGCGCTTTCTTCCTCGCACTTCTTTTAATCGGGGTACAGTCTCCGTCCCAAACACCGCCGCCCCCCGAGCAGCAGCAAGAAAAAGAGAAAGAGCGTCGCTGGCACATGATGCGGCCTGTGGTCCGCGGTACGCGAGCCGCGGTTGCCGCCGGTACTCCGCTAGTGACCGAGGCCGCCACCCGCTTGCTTCACGCCGGAGGCAACAGTGTGGACGCCGGCGTGGCTGCGCTTTTCGCCGGAGCGGTTTCCGAGTTCTCTCACTTTGGGTTCGGTGGCGAGGCGCCCATTCTCATCCGAACATCGGACGGGACAGTTCATTGCATCTCTGGGTTGGGACCTGCGCCCGCGCTAATGACCCGCCGGTTCTTTCAAAAACTGCGAACCTTGCCAGAAGACGAGCAAGAAGCGCGCCGGCGCGGCCGGAAAAACGGCCCGATTCCGTCGTATGGTCTGCTGCCGGCTCTTACGCCCGGCATGGTCGACGGCGGGTTGCTCGCCTTGAAGGAATTCGGGACAAAACCGTTCGCCGAGGTGATCCAACCGGCACTCGACCTGGCCGACGCCATGCCCTTGGACGAGATCCGCGCCCGGGCCATTACTCGAGCTTCCCGCTTCTTCCAACGCTATCCAACGTCGCGCCGAGTCTTTCTGCCGACTGGGAGCCTTCCTCGGCCGGGGGAAATCTTCCACCAGCCCGACCTGGCGAAAACGATCCGCTCGATGGTAGAGGCTGAGCGCAAGGCGCTGGACAGCGGCGCCGGCCACGGTGAAGCGATCGACGCCGTGCGCGATCTGTTTTACCGCGGCGAGATCGCCCGCAAGATCGCTGGTTTTTCCAAGCAAAACAAGGGGCTGCTGCGCTACGAAGACCTGGCGTCCTTTCGCCTTGAGGTGGAGAAACCGTTGAAGACCACCTACCAGGGTTTCGAGGTCTACAAGGGAGGCTTCTGGACCCAAGGTGCCGTGATGATTCAGACCCTGAACATCTTGGAAGGCTTCGATCTGCGGTCGATGGGCTGGAACTCGGCGATCTACATGCACGTTCTGGTCGAGGCGCTAAAACTGGCCTACGCGGACCGCGACACCTACTATGCGGATCCGAAGTTCGCTTCTATCCCGGCTCAGTTGCTGAGCAAGACCTACGCCGCCGAGCGGCGGCAGATGATCGACCCTGAGCGCGCGTCGGCTGCCTTTCGGCCGGGTCGCTTCGGCAAGGGACAGCCGCCCCACCCTTCTCGTTTCGAAGGGCAGCTTCGCCCTTTGGGCGATGCTCTCGCGTCGCACGATACGACCGGCATCAACATCATCGCCCGCGACGGAACCATGTTTTCGACAACGCCCTCCGGCGCGTGGATGCCTTCGGTGATCGCCGGTCATACGGGCATCCCGTTGACACAGCGCGCGCAGAGTTTCGTCATGATCCCGGATCACCCGAATGTCGTTGAACCCGGCAAACGGCCGCGCATCACGCTCACTCCCACCATCGTCACCCGAGGCGGCGATCCCTTCATGGCGCTTTCGACCCCCGGGGGAGACATGCAAGAGCAAGCGCTGTTGCAGGTCATGTTGCTCACGATGCAGTTCGGTGTGAATCCACAATGGGCGGTCGAGGCCCCTCGCTTCCAGACTCGCCACCTCGTCTCGAGTTTCGACGACCATGCGATCAACCGAAATCTGCTGTTGCTCGACGAGCGCATCTCCGAAGAGGTGATGCGGCAACTGCAGAGTTGGGGACACAAAGTCGAGCGTCGCAGCCGCTGGCAGAGTGGCTCCGCGCCCGTCGCCGTCCACATGCGCCCCAGCGGCGTCATCGAGGCCGGCGCAGACCCATACGGGTACCGTTACGCAGCGGGATGGTAGGGGTGGGAACTCGCCGTAACCTATTGATTTCTGGTGCGTTGTGAGAAATTGCCTTTGTTTGGTCATTTCCCTCCTTTGGTTCGCTCGCGGCAGTCCGTGGTTGTCCTTTTGCCGTTCCTTTGGGCCACTTGCAGCTAGGTCGAGGTACCTCGTATCCCGGTGGGCGCTCGGTCCGGTCGTGCTCAGCTCAACAGCCTCGGCGTATTGGAATACACCGTATCAAATGGATTACAAAGGGGTTACGGTAAACTGGGGCTTGCTTCGTACTTCTGTCTTGCCCGTCGGGCGTCGTGCCGGTCTCGCAGTTTCCCTTTCCCGGACAGCGAGCGCGTGAAGAGCCTTCGTCGGTTGGTGCAACGTTGGCTTCGAGTCGAGCCCCGGGGGGCGTTTTGCCGAGACTTGCGGCCGTCGCTAAACACACCGCCGCCAGGCCGTTACCGTCCGCTCCTCATAGGGACCCGGCAATCAAGGTTATTCGCAACCTTGACCGCAGGCTTTCCGCCCGCGGCTTCGCTTCTGTCATTGCGATAGGCTAATGCTCGATCGCCCTCTCGGCACCTAGGCCTGTGTTCGCGCGGACGCTGAGTTCGATGTACTTCTCCTCCGCCGACGGCTCGTTCGAGAAGACCGAACCTAGATAGGCCGCCAAGAAGCCGAGCGGAATGCTCACGATGCCCGGATTCTTGAGCGGGAACCAGGTTGGCGCCTGAATCATGCGACGCGCGGCTTCGGCTACCTCAGGCCCGTCTACACCCATGAAGCTCGGGCTCACCAGGATCAGCCCGATCGAGGAGAACAACCCGGCCGCCAGGCCCCACACGGCCCCGCGCGTCGTAAACTTGCGCCAATAAACCGAGAACAGGATGACCGGCAAGTTCGCCGATGCTGCCACCGCAAACGCCAACCCCACCAGGAACGCCACGTTCGCCGTGGGGCCCAAGCCGATGGCGATCGCGATGGACACCGCGCCGACGACGAGCGCCGTCCAGCGCGCCACGCGCACCTCTTCGCCCGGCGAGCGCTCCCTGCCGTGGTGTAGCACGTTCGTGTAGAAGTCGTGCGCGAACGAAGTCGAGGCGCTGATCGTCAGCCCGGCCACTACGGCCAGAATCGTTGCGAACGCCACGGCCGAGATGAACGCGAAGAAGACGTCCCCGGCCAGCGCCTGCGCCAACAGGGGCGCGCTCATGTTGATGCCACCGTTTTCCGAGATCGCATCGCGCCCGACAATCGTCGCCGCGCCGAAGCCCAGGAAAGTCGTCATCATGTAGAATGCGCCGATCAACAGCATGGCCCAGAAAACGCTCACCCGAGCCGTCTTGGCGTCCGGCACGGTGTAGAAGCGGACAAGGATGTGAGGCAGGCCGGCGGTGCCGAAGATCAGCGCCAAGCCTAACGAAATCAGATCGAGCGCACCGTAGGGCGGCTTGTAGTAAAGCCCGGGCGTCAAGAAGTTCTGCGTGATGGTCTGGCCGCCGACCCGGTAGCTGACACGGCTGGTGGCTTCGAAGAACACTGCGAGGTCGAAGCCGAAGTGGGCGAGCACGAGCACGCTCAACAGGAACGTCCCGCTCATCAGCAAGACGGCTTTGACGATTTGCACCCAGGTCGTCGCCAGCATCCCGCCGAAGACGACGTAGACGATCATCAGGATGCCAACGCCGGTCACCGCACCGGTGAAGCTGATTCCGGAATCGGCCAGCAGAAGGCTTACCAAGGCGCCCGCGCCGACCATTTGGGCGATCATGTAGAACGTTGACACGGTCAGCGTGCTCAGCGACGCCCAGGCCCTCACCGGGCGTGCTCGGAGCCGGTAGGCCAGCACATCGGCCATGGTGTATTTGCCGGCGTTGCGCAGCGGCTCGGCGACAAGGAACAGTACGGTCAGGTAGGCGACCAGAAAGCCGACCGAGTACATGAAGCCGTCGTAGCCGTAGAAGCCGATCAGCCCCGCGATCCCCAGAAATGACGCCGCGCTCATGTAGTCGCCCGATATGGCGAGCCCGTTCTGCCAGCCCGTGATGCGCCTCCCGGCGGCGAAGTAGGCGCTCTCGCCCGAGGATCGACCCGCGGCCCAATAGGTGATTCCGAGGGTGGCGGCGATGAAGGCCAGAAACATCAACAGCGAGAGCGACATCTCAGTCGTCCCCTTCGCTGTCGGCGGCCTGGGTCGGGATCGTCCTTTCAGCCAGGATCTTCTCGGACATTTGGTCGAACCGCCTGGCGATACGCAGGTAGAGATACGCCAGTGCCCAAGCCATCAAGAACTGCGAGAACGCGAACAGGTAGGCCCAGTTGACCGCACCCCACACTTCGCGCTCCATCAGATCGGGCCAGTAGCCGACCAGCACGGGCAGCGCGAAGTAGAAAATGACGAAGAATGCCGTCGCGGCGACGATGAAACGCGTTTTCTGAGCGATCATCCGCCGATAGTAGGGCGAGTTATGGATGCGGTCCCATTGGGTCATGGTGAAAGTGATACCAAGGATACACGGTTCTGGGCGCGAGCTGGGGCGAGGGAAAACAAGTCGGTGGAGAGCGGGCGCGCCAGATCCGCGGACGTTCTCTGTGGGGGTATGGTTCGGGTAGCGGGATCAACGGGCGCTGGTGTGTTGACAAGCGTACCGCTACACGGTACACTTACGTATGATTCAGACGTTTCACCATCGCGGCCTCCAGCGGCTTTATGAAAGGGGCGACCAGAGCAAGCTGCGGGCCGATCAGGCAGAACGCATCCGGGTTGCGTTGGCGGACCTTGACGATGCCCAAGAACCTCAGGACCTCGATTTGCCGGGATACCGGCTTCACCCCCTCAGGGGGGATCGGAAGGGCTTCTGGAGCATCCGGATTTCCGCCAACTGGCGCATGATCTTTCGGTTTGGGGGCGGCGATGCTTACGACGTCGACCTGGTCGACTACCACTAACGGAAGGAACAGACGATGGCTATGAAGAACCCGCCGCATCCCGGTCGCAGCATCAAGCAGAACTGCCTTGATCCGCTCAGCCTGAATGTCACCGAAGCGGCCAAGGTGCTGGGCGTTGCCCGTCACACGCTTTCACGCGTGCTCAACGGCCATGCGGCGATTTCACCGGACATGGCTATTCGCCTCGAGAAGGCGGGATGGTCCAAGGCGGAGTTTTGGCTCCGTCGGCAGGCAACTCACGATCTGGCCGAGGCGCGCAAGCGCGAAGATCAGATCAACGTCGAACCCTACCAGCCGCGGACCGCGGCGTGAAAGGTCCCAGGCACGGCGGAAAAGGCTGTCACGGGGAAGAGACAGTTTTTGACGATGGCGCTGTGCGCCTTTCGAGCCATCCTTGGCGCACCGCCAGTTGCAGGCGAGTAGGAGATTTGAGCTCGGCGAAGCGGTAGACGGATTGCCGTATCTTGCGCGGCTTGATTGAGAGGACGAAGGGAACGCCGGCCCGTTCCACCCCGAGCTGGACGCCGTCCTGCTGATGAATGGTGATTTGCCGGGTCACCTCGCCCGGTCCTCCTGTGGGGCGTTTCCCGCCGATCGTGACGAGACGGTCACCTAGCTGCAAACCGGCCGTGGCGGCGGGGCCGGTTGGGTCGACTTCCGTGACGACGATGCCGAGGCCCGGGGGGTTCGAAAGGCTCATCCCCAGATCGAGCCGTGACTCTTTGGTTTCGGAAAGCTTGTAACCCGCGTAGCCGAGGTAGCGGTTCCACGGGATCTTCCCTGCGGTGCGAATTAGCTCGTCGAAGACGCCAGACAGGTCTCGGGCAGCGACTTCACCGGCTATCGACTCGAGCGCTTCGGTGTCATTGAAATAG
Organism: Bryobacterales bacterium; assembly: GCA_965248205.1. Lineage (GTDB taxonomy): Bacteria > Acidobacteriota > Terriglobia > Bryobacterales > UBA6623. Next base: position 678,063 of record CBDFIS010000006.1, on the reverse strand, counting down.
CGGCCCTTTTGGGCATACTCCCGATTAAGCTGTCTCATGACGTCGTCGAGGCTGCGACGATTTCCGGTCCAGTGACGAATGCTCAGGTCGAGAAGGTGGGCCACGATTTCGCCTTTCAGGTAGTAGGAGGTGCTGCGGTCGGGCCGTCCATACGCGGGGTGGCGTTCGAGCCAGGCCTCGATGCTGGACTCCTCGGCTGACTGCGTGCGGCTGGCTGGTCGGCGCTCGTGATCCGTGATGAGCCGCCCCAAGCGGGCCAGAAAGTCGGCCCGACTCCTCAACCCGCTTTGTAGACGGATGTATTCGGAGTACGCCGAAGTCACCCCCTCTGAGAACCACAGCGACGGGCTGTAGTTGGGTTGGGTGAACTCAACCGGCTCGAGCGATTGGGGACGAATCCTCTTGATGTTCCAAACGTGAAAAAACTCGTGGGCGGTGAGGCCCGACATGTCACACTCGCCACACTGGCGAGGTCCGTAGATGCTCGTGCCGTTGCGATACTCCATTCCTCCCCCGGGCGCGTCGGAGAAGTGGTAGACGAAAGTGTAGGAAGGGAACGGAACGTCTCCCATGAGTTCCGTGGCGGTAGCGACGACTTTTCCGGCCATTTGCTTGAGCGCGCGGAGGTTGTAGTCGCCTCCGCGGGGGTGGGCCAGAATTCGTATTCGCCGCCCGGCGTGGTTGAATTCGGCTTCGTCGGAATCGGAAAGGTGGAACGGCGTGTCGACTAACCGGTCGTAGCTAGGGGCATTGTACGCGCCGTCACTGGTGGGTAGCTCCACTCCGACCTTCCAGCGCGGCGGAACGTTGCGAAGACGGAGGGTGAATCGATGCCGGCGCGCATCCACTGGATAAGCGAGCACTTGAGCCAGATTGAGGCAAACGTGCTCGGAGCCGGCGACGGCGCCGAACGGTCCGGGGCGATCGGCCCGAACACGATAGCGAACTTCGACGCGGTCACCCGGGGTAGCACTGAGCCTCCATAGAGAAGGGTTCCGTTTGCTCGTGGGCACCACGCTTCCACGGGAAGTTTGGACCTCGAAGCCAACCACGTGCTGCGCGAAGTCTCGGACCTGGTAGACGGCATTCCAGACCGGTAGCTGAAAATCGCACTGCGATCGGGGGCAGGTGGTCTCGGCAGTGATCGCCAGCCAACCAGATTTCGCGTCCGCCAGATCGATCTCGTAGCTTGTTTCGGCCGAGAGGACTTGGCCGAGCAAGACCAGAAGACATAGCAGTGGGCAAATCCGGCTGAACATGCATGGGTGACGTTTCACGACTAGCTTTTCAGCTCGCGGGCCGCTGGGGACAGGCACCGTGGCAGTATCTCCACAGTTTGGGGTTTCCTGGGCCATGGTTGCAGGTTCGTCGTGCGGGATGAGGCGCTCTCGTTGCCTGTCCCAGGTGTATATGCAATGAGTCAGCCCGGGTGCGTGTCCCGGGTGAATCACAGATCAAGCGCGGCGTCCAGGGAGTCGTCAGAAAGTTCGGCAAACTGTTAGGATAGCCCGCAGGGAAGGGAAGTAAAGATGGCAGCGTTGTCCACAGGTACTCAAGCTCCTGATTTCACACTTTTTGACGGGAATGGCCAGACGCGCACTCTCGCAGCCGCCCTTGAAAAGGGCCCTGTGCTGCTGACGTTTTTCAAGACTTCGTGTCCCACTTGTCAGTACGCGTTACCGTTTGTCGGCCGCCTGGAGTCTCGACTGGAGGGTGCGCCCGTCACCTTTTGGGCGGTTTCGCAAGATGGACCTGACGCTACGGAGGCGTTCAACCAAGAGTTCGAGGTTAATCTGACCGCGCTCTTCGATCCTGAAGAAGAGACGTATCCCGTGTCAAACGCGTATGGGATCACGAACGTGCCGACAAGTTTCTTGATCGATCGTGACGGCGCGATACTCGACACTTCAATTGGGTGGGACAAGCAGGATATGGAGCGGATCAGCAGCCGTGTGGGTGAGGCGGCCGGTGTTGCGGGTCTCACGCCTTTCGATCACGGGGAGGACGTCCTCGATTACAAGGGTGGTTGAGGCTCGAAAAACTAAGGCTCCGGTCGGAGCCTTGATCGCGATCACGAAAGTACCGACGACAGCAAGATTCGTGTGCTTGGCCGCCCCTGGTAGGAAGTGAAGGTCGCGAAAAATCGGGTACAGCCAGCCAATTCGCTTCAGGCTAAGTGCTTTGTTTCTTGGGTTGTGACGGGAAGCGAATTGGTGGCAGTCCTGGCTGTCCCCATTTTTCGCTCCTGCATGACTTTTGCCGCGGGCTGCTAGTGGACTCTTCTTGAGACCGGTTGACTATAGATTGGGAAATGCCGGGCTTCGAGAGCTCGACACGGCAGGGTGAAAGCGTGAGCCACGTCGAGACTTGGTGTCGCCAAGACGATCAGGAGGTCCTGTTTGGGACAGCCTGCTCGGTCGTTCAGGTGCGGTAGGCTTTCTGGTAGGCCCGGCAAACGCACCGATTAGCAGGAATGGCGTCTGACTCACAGCTTGGAGTTGCTTCCATCTCCGAAGAAGGGTCGAATTCAGACAACGCAGGTATCGACGGCCAGGGCAGCCGGGTGATTCAGCGGGGCATGAGGCAATTCTGGGAGAGCCTCGCCCACGCCGCCCTGTTCTGTGTCTTGTGTTACGTGCTGTGGTGGGCGCTGGCTTGGGCGCTCCGGGGGAGTCCCGGCCTCGACCACCCTCTTCTACTAACCGTTCTTTCGCTTTTTCCGGCGGTCTTAGGGGCAACTGCGTTGCTGCTTCGGTTTCCCCAGATGAGACCCTTCGCCAGCATCGCCCTGCCCGGTGGACGCTTTGCGGTCTCGCACATCGTGTTCGGCTTCGGCTTGGGAACAGGAGCGGGATTGTCGATAGTAGCTGTGCAATGGGCGGCAGGCTGGATCGAGATCCAATCGGGCGTTTGGACGAACGATATAGCGTGGACGCCGGCTTTGGGAGTCGGCATCATCGTTCTCGCCATCGGGGCGGCGGGCGAGGAGATGTTGTTTCGCGGCTACGGCCTACAGCAATTGATGCGGGCCACGAACCCGTGGGTAGCGATTGTGGGAACCTCGTTGCTATTCGCCTGGTTGCACCGCGAAAACCCGGAATTCTCCGGACCGGCCGCGGTAAACACGGTCCTGTTCGGCGCTTTGTTTGGCCTGGCGTTGGTACGTTTTCGCTCACTTTGGCTGCCCTACGGCATGCACTGTGGGTGGAATCTCGCGTTGGCCACTGTCGGTGCGAACCTCAGTGGACTTAGAATTAGATTGACGGACCTGAGTATCGTGCCAACGGGTTCGGCTTACTGGACGGGTGGCGCCTACGGACCCGAAGCGAGCCCGTTAACGACGGTCGTGGTCGTGGGAATCGCGGTGGTCCTGTGGAAGGCGCCCATCCCGGTGAACCGAAGACCGGTTATCTGGGATTCGGAGGGAAGTTCGTGAGCGGAGAAGCGGGTCAGCCGTGAGAAAACTCGGCGTGGCTGTTTGCTGGCTGGTGCTGACTGCCGGCGGCGTGGACGGCCGCCACAGCCTCAGCATCGACAAGCGGGCGCAGATCGTTCGCGAGATCATGGCGGAATACGGAACCGCCAAGGTGTTGATCCCCCGTTCGAAAAAGCCTCTGGCCCTCAATTCTAAGGGGACCTACGACGACGATGTGTGGCAGGACGCGATGGACAAGTTCGGCCCGGCCGCGAAAGTGGGCAACCTGATCCAGATTACGAAGCTCAAGTTCGAGCGGAAGCGGTTGATCTTGCAGCTCAACCATGGCATCAAAGGCGGACGCAAGTGGTGGCATCGGATTCAAATCTCGGGGGGCGCGAGCCGGCGACAGAGTGGGGGCACAATAGGCGGTCAGAATGTTCATGCGCCGGGGGGCACAACGATTTCCCTGGTCTTCGCTGAGGCCTTCCCGGATGTCGGGCCCGATGGAATCAAGAAAATGCTCAAGCCCGTCCTGGATTTTGAGCACCGTTCAGCCACACAACTCTATGTGGAGACCCTGCCGAAGGAATTCCAGGAGGCCATCAAGGAGAAGATCGTTTTAGCGGGAATGGACCGGGAGATGGTCTTGCTGGCCAGAGGCCGTCCGAATCGAAAGGTGCGGGAGGCCAAAGGGGGCGTGGAGAGCGAAGACTGGATTTACGGCACGCCCCCCGGCAACATCACGTTTGTCACCTTTGTAGACGGGGAGGTGACCCGGGTTCGCGAATCGTATGCCGGCGTTGGCGGCGAGGTCAGAACGGACGAGCCGGTGGAACGGTAGCATCAAAATACACGAGGAGAAGACACGAGTATGGCAGTAAAGGTTGGCATCAACGGATTCGGCCGCATCGGGCGGAACGTGTATCGCGCGGCCATGAGCGCGCCGGACATCGAAATCGTGGCGGTCAACGATATCACCGACACGGGTACCCTAGCGCACTTGCTCAAGCACGACTCGGTGTTGGGCAATCTCGACGTCGATGTGAAATCGACGGACGACGGTATCCAGGTAGGCGACCAGTTTGTGAAAGTTTTCGCTCAACGAGACCCGGCTCAGATTCCCTGGTCCGAAGTTGGGGCACAGGTCGTTGTAGAATCCACGGGCCTGTTCACGAAAGCGGAGAACGCGTCGAAACATTTGCGCGATGGCGTGAAGAAGGTGATCATCTCCGCGCCCGCGAAGGGAGAGGACATTACGGTTGTGCTCGGCGTCAACGACTCCGAATACGACCCTGACACGCACAAAGTCATCTCCAACGCTTCGTGTACGACGAACTGTCTGGCGCCGGTCACGAAGGTGTTGCACGATCACTTTGGGATCGCGAAGGCAACGATGACGACTGTCCACAGCTACACAAACGACCAGCGGACGCTCGATCTTCCCCACCCCGACTTGCGGCGCGCCCGCGCGGCGGCGCTCAACATGATTCCCACCAACACGGGAGCGGCGGCAGCCATTGGGCTTGTGATGCCCGATCTCAAGGGCAAATGCGATGGATTCGCCATACGCGTGCCGACTCCCAATGTGTCGGTCGTCGATTTGGTGGCTGTACTCGATAAGAATGTCACAGCTAGTGAAGTAAACGCCAAACTCAAGGAAGCGTCCGAAGCGGCGCCGCTCAAGGGCATCTTGGGCTATACGGAGGAGCCTCTAGTTTCGAGTGACTTCATGCGCGATCCTCGCTCATCGATTGTCGACGGCTCCATGACGAAGGTCCTCGACGGCAACCTGGTGAAAGTCCTTGCCTGGTACGACAACGAATGGGGTTACTCCAACCGCGTGGTTGATCTCGCCCGGCTTATCGGAAAGCGGGGCCTGAATTAGTCGCCCGGTTGCGTGAATTCACATTCGAGTATGGGCCGCCAAATTTCTGGACCGCTCCGTCGAAACGCTAGGCGTTTTGTTCCCTTGGGTGGGGGGATAGGTCCTTGACCGCTCACTGGCGTTCGCGGCTCAGCTTCGCTTGGCACAAGGGTTTGCGTGAGTAGGAAACTGAGCCTGGAACACCAGTAACAGGCCAAGTCTCCGCAACGGCAGGGACGCCATGACGAGCTTCTGCAGCCAGGCATCAGTCGCCTGCCTTTGAGGGGCCGGCGCCCTGGAGTTTCGCCAACCGGTGCGGCCTGGCCGCAAGTCCTTTAATGGCATATCGAACAATTCGGGATCTTGATCTCGGGGGGAAATGTGTGTTCATCCGAGTGGACTTCAATGTTCCGCTCGACGAAAGCGGGAAAACGATCACCAGTGACACTCGCATCCGGGCGGCGCTGCCGACGATTCGACTGGCGCTCGAAAAGGGTGCGACCGTGATTCTCGCTTCGCACCTTGGGCGCCCGAAAGGCAAACGCAATTCCAAAATGAGTCTGGCGCCCGTGGCTTCGCGGCTGGCGGAATCGCTCGGCCGAGTCGTGGAGATGGCTCCGGACTGTGTAGGCGTGGAGGTGGCGGGGTTAACCGATGCGCTAAGCCCAGGGGACGTTCTGTTGCTGGAGAACCTGCGATTTCACCCCGAAGAAGAGGCGAACGACTCTGATTTCTCGAAGCAGTTGGCGTCGTTGTGTGACTGCTACGTAAACGATGCTTTCGGAGCAGCGCATCGCGCTCACGCATCGACAGCCGGCATAGTGGCCCATGTCGAAGAGGCGGCTGCTGGACTGTTGATGGAGAAGGAGCTGCGTCACCTTTCGATGGCGGTGAAAAACCCCGCGCGGCCTTACGTGGCGCTTGTTGGCGGGGCTAAGATTTCGGGCAAAATTGACGTCCTAGAGAACTTCGTGGGTTTGGCGGATCGGATTCTTATTGGTGGGGCGATGACCTACACGTTTCTGAAGGCGCAGGGTGTGGGGGTCGGAGGTTCCCTCGTGGAAGACGACAAGCTCGATCTTGCTCTCGACGTTATGACGAGAGCCGGTGACAAACTGCTACTTCCCGTTGACCATCGCATCGCGCAGACGATGGACGCTGACGCGGAGATCGGGATCGTGGATGGGCCGAATCAGCCGATCCCGGAAGGTTGGAAGGGACTCGACATCGGGCCTCGGACTGTTGCGGCTTACAGCGAGAAAATCGCCAAGGCGCGAACGATCGTTTGGAACGGGCCGATGGGGGTGTTTGAGGTTGAACCCTTTCACGAAGGGACGGTAGAAATCGCCAAGGCAGTCGCTAGGTCCCAGGGGATGAGCATTGTGGGCGGCGGGGATTCGGAAAAGGCGATCCGGGTGGCAGGCGTCGGCGAGGAGATCACTCACATTTCGACCGGGGGTGGAGCGTCGTTGGAGTTTCTGGCAGGACGAAAGCTGCCGGGGGTCGAGGCGCTGGGAGGGATCGGGTGAGTGGTGTGGAAGGGAAGAGAGCTTGGTTGTTAGGAACGGCCCTTGGCCGTCATAAGGCCTTAACCGCACCCTTTCGGGTCTGTGAAAAAACCCTGGGTACAGTCCCCGCGCCCCTCGTAAGTCATTGATAAAACGCAGCATCTGTGCATGGCACTTGGGACAGTCCCGGGTTTTTTCACACACCCGGAAGGGTGCGGCTTCTCTGTTTAAATCGCGTTCTGTGTCGGTTGTGCTGGTCGGACGGCGTGCGGCGTGGTGCGCCCGCCTGCGCACGCGCGGAACGGGAGGGTGTTTGTGAAATGAGGTGCCTAGCTTTGCGGGACGCTAGCTACCTTGGGTGGCCTCCAGGAGGGACCGAGCTTTAGGGGTTTCAGGCGGTACTTCATGATGCACCAAAGGGCGCGGAATCCGTCCTTGGCGCTGATCTTTTTACCCTCATCATAGGTTCGGCCGTGGTAAGCGATGCCGACTTCATAGATGCGCGCCTTCGCTTTGGCTAGCTTGCAGGTGACCTCAGGTTCGAATCCGAAGCGGTCCTCTTGTAGTGGAATCGCCTGGATCAACTCTCGTCGGAAAACCTTGTAGCAAGTCTCCATGTCGGTCAGGTTGAGGTCGGTCATCATGTTCGACAGAAGCGTCAAGAACGTGTTTCCCAATGAGTGCCAGAAATAGAGGACCCGGTGTTCCTGTGTCGTGATAAAGCGCGAACCGTAGACGGCGTCCGCCTTTTCGTGGTCCAGCGGGTGAATCAGCTTAGCGTAATCCTCTGGGTCGTACTCGAGATCGGCGTCTTGGATGAGAACATAGTCGCCCCGCGCAGCGGCGAAGCCTGTTCGTAGCGCGCGTCCCTTTCCGTTGTTGCGGTCGTGGTAGAGGACCGTGACATTCGAGTTTTCGCTCTCGATGTTGCCAAGGATGTCGCGCGTGCCGTCCGTCGAATAGTCGTCGACCACAATGATCTCTTTGTCGATGTCGACACTCTGGACACGCTGCACGATCTCGGCGATGGTCGTGACCTCGTTATACACCGGCATGATGACGGAAAGCTTCATAGAGATCTCATCCAGGAATTGGCGCCACGGGATTTGCTCGGGGTTGTTGGGCAACCAGACACGCCCGTGAATCCGCGGGCGAAACCCACCTTGACGTTCATAGCCTCACTGCTCCAAACTTGGGTTGCCCTCTGGTAGATGGTCATTGACTGACACAAGAGTCCTGAATATACGCTTACCTACTTGGCTAATGCAACGTCTTGCATTCTCAAAGAAGGACTCGACTGCGGCAGGGGCCCAAGAACGGGTCAGGCACTGGAGGAGGGCAACCAAGGAATGCAGGGAACGATCACAGCTCGGCACACCCGCGACCCCAGGAGGGTGACATGACAACCGTGGATGTCATCGCCCACATCTTAAAACGAGAGGGCGTCGAATACCTCAGCGCGTTTCCGACAACGCCCGTCATCGAGTCAGTCACCGACGTCGGTATCCGGCCGGTGATTTGCCGCCAAGAGCGGGTCGGCGTGGGCATCGCGGACGGGTATTCCCGGGTTACGAACGGGACCCCGCCGGGTGTTTTCGCCATGCAGTGGGGACCCGGAGCGGAAAACGCCTATGCGGGAATCGCGACCGCCTACTCCGACGGTGTTCCGCTCCTGCTGCTGCCGCTTGGACAAACAAGGGGAATGGATGGCGTATTCCCGAATTTCAGCTCGCTGCGCAGCTATGCGTCGGTCACGAAGTTCATTGAACAAATCAATACGCCCGACAGGGTAGTTGGGACGATGCGGCGTGCCTTCGCCAGCCTCAAGATGGGCCGACCCGGGCCCGTGATGGTCGAAGTGCCATTTGACGTCGCTATGGAAGACGTTGATGATTCGCTCCTCGAAAGCTACAAGCCGGTCAAGGCGACCGTTGCCCAAGCGGATCCCCAAGACGTGCTGGATGCGGCGCGAGCTCTGCTCGATGCGAAGAACCCGGTCATCCAAGCGGGGCAGGGCGTGCTTTACGCGGATGCTTGCCAAGAACTGCTCGAGTTCGCCGAGTTGCTTCAGGCGCCGGTAATGACCACGTTGGCGGGCAAGAGCGCCTTCCCGGAACGACATTCCCTCGCACTGGGCAGTGGGTCGGGAGTAGTGAGTGGGACTGCCTACGCATTTCTGAAGGACTCAGACTTGGTTTTCGGGATTGGAACGAGCTTCAGCAAACACGGTCTGACCACGACGATACCGCCGGGCAAAGTGTTGATCCACGCGACCAACGATTCGGTTGACATTGGCAAAAACTATGACGTGGATTATCCGATCATCGGTGATGCCAAGCTCGTGTTGCGGCAGTTCATTGCGGCGTGTAAGGAATTACTGGGAGACAACCCGCGCCATGAGAGCCGCTTGGTTGCGGAACAAGTTGCGAACACGCGAGAAACCTGGCTGAAGCAGTGGATGCCGAAGCTCACGTCGAAGGAGACTCCGATTAATCCCTATCGAGTGATTTGGGAGTTCATGAACCGCGTGGACCCGGCCGATACTATCTTGACCCACGACTCAGGTGGACCCCGGTTCCAGCTCATGCCCTTCTACCAATCAGGGGGGCCGCGAACCTATCTCGGCTGGGGGAAGTCACACGGCTTGGGGACAGGGCTAGGGCTGATACTGGGGGCGAAACTTGCCGCGCCCGAGAAGTTCGCCGTCAACTTCATGGGCGACGCAGCGTTCGGGATGACCGGCTTGGACTTCGAAACGGGTGTGCGGTCGAACTTGCCGATCCTGACGATCGTCATGAACAACTCGACGATGGGCGTCGAAACGGAGTCACTCGCCCGCTCCCACGCAAAATACGGCACGCGCGACTTAGGGGGCAACTACGCCGACATGGCGAGCGCCATGGGGGGCTGGGCGGAGCGAATAGAGGATCCGGAGGATGTCGGCCCCGCGATCCTGAGAGCAAAGAAAGCCACCGAAGGGGGACAGGCTGCGCTGCTCGAGTTCATTACCTGCTTGGAGAACAGCTTTTCCCACCGCGGGGCTTTCGGGTAGGTAGCACAGGCAGTCCTGCCCTGGGATGCTTGAAATTGGCCGGCGAATGGAGACGCCACTACACTAGCGTCAAGTTACAATAACCAAAGAGGATCCCCTCATTCTTTGGAGGCTTCCGATGGCTTGTGAATTGCGACGGTTCCGCCTACGTGAGGTAGGTTTTCAATCAACGCCGGTCGTGCGCGCCGGGTGTTTGTTGGCTTGTTGGACGGCATTGCTTCTGGCGGCGCCGCCGAAGGCCACGACTTCGATTGACTACAACCGCCAGATCCGCCCCATCTTTTCAGAAAACTGCTACGCCTGCCACGGGCCCGACGAAAAGAGTCGCATGGCCGGGCTGCGCCTGGACCAGAAGGAAAGCGCTCTCGACAAACTGCCTTCCGGCAGACTTGCGATTGCGCCCGGAGATCCTTCGGGAAGTGCACTGATCGCGCGCATCTCATCACGAAGCGACGTACTTCGTATGCCGCCTGCTTTCACCGGCAAGACCCTGTCCCAGGAACAGGTTGATTTGATCAGCCAGTGGATCAGTGAGGGGGCGAATTGGAAGACCCATTGGTCCTATATACCGCCGCGGCGACCCGATCCGCCGAACGTGGGCAAAAGCGATTGGGTAAGGAATGAAATTGATCATTTCATCCTCGCTCGCCTGGAAAGGGAAGGGCTGCGACCGTCGCCGCGGGCGGACAGGAACACCTTGATCCGCCGCCTGAGCCTTGACCTCGTCGGCTTGCCGCCGACCCCGGCAGACGTGGACGCTTTCCTAGCTGAAGACAGTCCCCAAGCGTATGAGGGGCTGGTGGACCGCCTGCTGGCCTCGGCCCAGCATGGGGAGAGAATGGCTCAGCACTGGCTGGATCTGGCCCGCTACGCCGATTCCGACGGCCACCACCGAGACCAAGAGCGCAAGATGTGGCCCTACCGAGACTGGGTCATCGATGCGTTCAATCAGAACAAGCCCTTTGATGAGTTCACCATCGAGCAACTCGCCGGCGACCTGTTGCCGAACCCAACGCTGGATCAAAGGATCGCCACCGGTTTTAATCGCAATCACACGACCAGCACCGAGGGTGGAGCGGACCCGGAAGAGTACATCACCAAGTACGTTATCGATCGGGTGAACACGACTGCGACGGTATGGCTGGGGTCGACTCTCGGTTGTGCCGAGTGCCACGATCACAAGTACGATCCGTTTAAGCAGAAGGAGTATTACGAGTTCTACGATTTCTTCAACCGGTTGCCCGAAAGGGGTTTGGTGGCCGACCCGGCGCCGCCTTATATCCGACTGCCATCGCCCGAGCAAAGCGCCGAGCTTGCCAGCCTCACGGGTGAGATTGAATACCTTGAATCGAAACGCACGTCGCTGCTTGACACCACCAACTTTGCGCTGGACGCGGCCCAGAAACAGTGGCAGCAGCAAGTGATCGAAGAGGCCGCCACAAAGTCGCTCGTTATCAGCGACTGGTACTCGATCGGCCCGTTTGTCGACGTTTCGAGCTCAGAGGCCTTTCTCACGGAATTTCCACCTGAGCACGAGATCAACCTTGGAAAGAGCTATGAGAACGGCGAGCTCTTCTGGAGGCAGCAGCCTACTTGGAAGGACAGCGTTATCCAAGAGCTCATCGGAGACAATGCGGCATTCTATCTCTATCGCACGATCCAGGCGGAAGCTCCCCGCGAGCTGAGCCTGTTTATTAGCGCCGAGGACCTGAGCCGCGTGACGCTGGCCAACATCAACGGCGGCGAGAAGCTCTGGGTCAATGGTGGGCTGATTCTGTCGGAAGAGTTCCCCGGCTGTACTCCTTCCACTAGGAAGGAGCTGAAGGTCAAGCTCAAACCCGGCCAAAACGAGATCCTGCTAAAGGTCGTCAACCGCGCCGAACGGTTTAGGTTTTACTTTTCGACCGAAATGGCGTGGGATGACGAAGCCACCAAGAAGTTCAAGAAGATTTTCGAATCGGCCCCCGCGGCGTGGACCCGCGAGCAGAGAAGGGAAGTGAAGTGGTATTTCCGCGAGCAGCGCTCCCCGGCGATCCAGCAATTGTCGAACAAGCTCAAGGGCCTACGTGAGGCTCTGGCTGAGCTAAACCGGGAGATTCCGGCCATGCGGGTCATGGAGGATATGGAAGACCCGCGGCCCACACACGTGCTGGTTCGAGGGGATTACCGCAAGAGAGGGGAGCGTGTAAACGCTAGCGTCCCGGCGTTTCTGCCGCCACTGCCGGAAGAGCAAGAACCGAACCGGCTAACGCTGGCCAAGTGGCTGGTGGACCCGAATCATCCTCTCGTCAGCCGCGTAGCAGTCAACCGTTTTTGGCAGCTTTTCTTCGGCACGGGCCTGGTGAAGACCACCAACGAATTTGGCTCGCAAGGTGAACTGCCGTCGCATCCCGAACTGCTGAACTGGTTGGCCACAGAGTTTATTGAAAGCGCCTGGGACGTCAAGGCGACGATCAAGAAGATCGTGATGTCTGCCGCCTACCAACAGTCTTCCCAGGTGAGCGATGATCTGCTCGCCAGAGACCCCCGGAACCGCTTGTTGGCGAGAGGCCCTCGGCAGCGACTGCCCGCCGAGGTGGTTCGGGACAACGCGCTGGCGATCAGTGGCTTGCTCGACCAAGATCGTGAACCGGGAGGTCCGAGTGTGTTCCCTTACCAGCCGGCGGGCTTGTGGGCGGAAAAGGCGTTCGACTGTCAAGAATCCTACGTCCCCAGCGAGGGCGAGGACCTATACCGGAGGAGTCTCTACACGTTTTGGAAGCGCTCGGTACCGAACCCGATGTTCGCCACCTTCGATGCGCCGGACCGCGAAGTTTGCATGGTGGAAAGAGAAATCACCGTCACGCCCCTGCAGGCCTTCGTCACGCTCAACGAAGAGACGTACGTCGAGGCGGCCCGCAACTTCGCACAGCGCATCCTGCGGGAAGGCGGCGAGAGCGATCGCGAGCGGATCGACTATGCGTACAAGGTCGCTTTGGCCCGAATGCCGGACGACAAAGAGGCCGGCGTTCTCGAGGGTGTCTACAGAGACATGTTGACGACTTACCAACAGGATGAGGAAGCCGCGGAGCAACTTCTTAGCGTGGGTGAGTCCGAGCAGGCGGAAAGTTTGGACACTATCCAGTTGGCGGCATGGATGGGCGTGGCGAGCGTGATTCTCAATCTGGACGAAACGATTACCAAGGAGTAAGACCATGGGTTACCACGAAGAGTTTGCTCGCGACATGACGCGACGCTATTTCTTCAGCCGCTCATCGAAGGGAATCGGCATCATGGCGCTGGCGTCCTTGTTAGACAAGGACCTGCTCGCCGGCGCCAAATCGTCGATGCAGTCGCGCGGCGTAGTGAACCCGCTGCATTTCGCACCGAAGGCGAAGCGCATCATCTACCTGTTTCAGTCCGGCGCTCCGTCGCAACTCGATCTGTATGACCACAAGCCCAAGCTTGCGGAGCTGAGCGGCCAACCTATGCCCGAGAGTTTCACCAAGGGGCAGCGAATCGCGCAGCTACGAGGCCAAGAGCTGATTTGCATGGGATCGAAGTTCAAATTCCAGCAGCACGGGCAGTCGGGCGCGGAGCTATCGGAGCTGCTGCCTCACACCGCCAAGATCGCGGATGACATCGCGATCATTCGCTCGGTGCACACGGACGCGATCAATCATGACCCCGCAGTGACGTTGATCCAGACCGGCGGGCAGCAGCCCGGCAGGCCGACCATGGGTGCCTGGCTCTCTTACGGCCTGGGCAGTGAGAATGACCAGTTGCCGGCCTTCGTTGTCCTCACTTCGGGCGGCAGTACGGGACAACCGCTGCTGTCGCGCTATTGGGGAAGCGGTTTCTTGCCCAGCACGCACCAAGGTGTGGAGTTTCGCGCGACCGGCGATCCAATTCTATTCGTCTCAAACCCGCCCGGGATTAACGCCAAAACGCGGCGACGATTGCTCGACGGAATCCGTGATCTCAATCAGCACAGGCTCGATACCGTCGGGGACCCGGAGATCATGACGCGCATCAAGTCGTATGAGATGGCGTTCCGAATGCAGACCAGCGTGCCGGAGTTGACCGACCTAAGCCAGGAACCCGCCGAGGTGCTGGCGCGATACGGAGCCGAGCCGGGCAAGGCCTCTTTCGCGAGTAACTGTCTATTGGCGCGCAGATTGGCGGAGCGCGACGTCCGTTTCATTCAGCTCTATCACCGCGGTTGGGATCACCACCAGAACTTGCCGACCGATATTTCCCGCCAGACCCTCCAAACGGACCAGGCTTCCGCGGCGCTGATCCAGGACCTCAAGGATCGCGGCATGCTGGAGGAGACCTTGGTGATCTGGGCCGGGGAGTTCGGCCGCACGCCGATGAATCAAGGAAGCACGGCGGACGGCAACTACGGCCGCGACCATCATATGAAAGCCTTCGCGATCTGGATGGCCGGAGGTGGCATCAAACCCGGCGTTACGATCGGCGCGACCGACGAGCTGGGCTACAACCCGGTGGAGAACCCCGTGCACACCAATGATTTTCAGGCGACGATGCTGCACTGCATGGGCATCGACCACGAGAGACTGACCTACCGCTTTCAAGGCAGGGACTTTCGCCTCACCGACGTGGGCGGCCATGTGATTCAAAAGGCGTTGGCGTAGCGAAAGGCTGCTGCAGGGGCGGCGGCCAAGGTCCGGAGCAACGCTGTTGTTGTGAACGGCTGTCACGACCGTTCTTGATGCTCGGCTTTCGGCCGAAAGACATGCAGCTATGCCTATTGCCCCACCATTCGATCGAACCACGGCTCTCGTGATCACTGACGTCCAGAATGCGATGGACTCGCCAGTGTGGGGCGAACGCAACAATCGGGAGCTGGTACCCAACCTGCGACGCGTGCTCGAACGCTGGCGGGAACTTGGATGGCCGGTTTATCTGGTCGCAGACGACTCCCCGAATCCGGGCTCCCCGTATCATCCTGGCCAGCCAGGTAACGACTTCAAGGCCGAGCTCGCGCCGATCGACGGGGAACACGTCGTCAGAAAGACAACCGGCAGCGCGTTCGTGGGAACCGATTTCGAGCTTCAGCTACGGCGAGCGGGGCATCAGACGCTTGTAGTCGGCGGCTTCATGACGAACAAGTGCGTCGAGGCAACAGTGCGCGCTGCCGCGGACCTCGGCTTCGCTGTCTACGTCCTAGCGGACGGCACGGCTACGGTGGGCCAATCGGATCGCCGTGGGCACTGGTGGGAAGCCGACGACGTTCACAACCTTGCGCTCGCCGACATGCAGGCGGAGTCTACGCACGTGATCGACATCGAGGAGCTGTTGACAAGAGTCCCTCCGGCGGATTGAACGCTCACTTCCGACAATCTTGTACCCTCGGGCAGGTCGGTCGGGCTCTCGAAAAGCAGTTGGTTGCCATCAGGGTCGTTTAGTTCTGTGGCCCACAGTCCATTGCTGACTTCTGGCTCCGACGCATCAATGCCGTGTGGCTTGACAGCGCGGTAGAACTCGACAGCGCCCTCCGGGAAGAAGCACACCGTGACGCCCTTCCCCCTTGTTTTCGCTGAAACGACGCGGATCATCACCCTCCGTCGGGAATTGCTGTAGCATCAGGCCGGCTGGCGGCAACGCCGCCCCTCACAGCCAGGGCAAATTCTCTTCCGGCATCGTTTCGATCACGAGCGGCTTGAGAAACTCAACGCTTTTAACGATGCCCTCTTTCGAACTCATCACCGGGTCTTCGTGCTCGATGCTCACTACGCCGTCATAACCCACCAGGCGCAGCTCGCTCAAGAAGTCGCACCACCAATCGGCCCCGTGTCCGAAGCCAAGTGTGCGGTAGGTCCACGATCGCTCGGCAACCATCGACATGGGACGCAGGTCAAGCCCGCCATTGACCGCGGTCTCGTGATCGTTAATCTTGGTGTCCTTTGCGTGGACGTGAAAGATGAAGTCCCTACCCAGCGCACGAATCACAGCCATAGGATCCATGCCCTGGTAGAACAGGTGGCTGGGGTCGAGGTTGGCCCCCAGACTGGGCCCGGCAATCTCCCGGAGGCGGAGAAGGCTGCTCGTGTTGTACACGGACTGGCCGGGATGCATCTCGATAGCGATCTTGACGCCCCGGTCGGAAGCGAATTGGCCCGCCTGCTTCCAGAACGGCTTCATGACTTTGTCCCACTGCCATGCGTAGAGATCTAGATACTCCTTTTGCCAGGGATGGAGCACCCAGTTCGGATACTCGCAGCCGCCTGGTTCGCCGGGACAGCCGCTCATCGTGACGACGGTGTCAAGGCCGAGCTTGCCAGCGGCGTCCACCGTTTTGTGGAAAACATCCTGGGACGTCCTGCCGCGGTCCGGGTGCGGATCGAGTAGATTGCCGTTGCAGTTCAGGGCGCTCAACATCAACCCGCGGCTCTCGATGGCGCCCATGAATTCTTTGCGCGCGCCGTCGTCGTTCACCAGTTTTTCCAGATCGCAGTGCTTCCCGTGCGAGAAGTTGCCGGTCCCGATCTCCACCGCTTGAATGCCTTGGGCGGCGACCCAGTCCAGGGCTTCTGTGAACGGCATGTCCTGCAAGCTGTCAGTGATGATTCCAATTTTCATGTTAGGCCTCGATTCCGCGACAACCCGTGATTGTATACCCGCGCAGGCCGGGGCTCAAGTTTTCAGTCTGGCGGCAGTGAGCAGGACCGCGGTCGCGAGGCCGGGGTCAAGGCCGTCGAATCGCCCTGGCTCTGACCGCTCACCCGCGCTCGCGGTTCCGATTCGCTCGTCGCGGGGGCATGCGAGAGCAAGCAAACTCCGCGGCGTACCCAATCCGAACTCCGCAAGCCGCTCGGCCACCCGGCTTCGTCAGGACCGCAAGAATCCGCCCAGTTGTGACCCTAGGCGCAAAAAACGTGCTACGTCACTCGGTTGCGGGCCGATAAGAACAATGGTTGACTCCTTACGCTCCACATCCAGTCCAAGCGACGCTGTCGCTGCCCGATGCCCGGCGGG
Organism: Bryobacterales bacterium; assembly: GCA_965248205.1. Taxonomy (GTDB): domain Bacteria; phylum Acidobacteriota; class Terriglobia; order Bryobacterales; family UBA6623. The sequence continues at coordinate 661,240 of CBDFIS010000006.1, read as the reverse complement.
TTCGAAGGGCGGTAGAGCGGCTGAAGCGACTTCCGGCGTCGCTTCCCATTCTTCGAGAGGCGCTCAAGCTGGTCGAGGACCCACTTTGTTCCTTCCAGGAACTGGATCGAGTCCTCTCTGTCGACCAGGCGCTCACCGCCCAATTGCTCAGGCTTTCTAACTCAGCCTTCTATTCCGTGCAGTCGCCCGTCACGACGATATCCAGGGCGATCACGGTCGTCGGGCTGGCGAAACTGCATGCGCTGATGCTTCAAATGTTTCTGGCGGGGCTGTTTCATCGCATGGTTGGCCGAGAACCTCTCGGCGACCAGATTTGGGAGGACTCGGTAGCCGCCGCAGCCGCCTGCAAGTCCGTGGGCGAGTTCTTCCCTGACTTGGATTCGGACGAGCTGCTGGTAGGCGGGCTGCTTCACAATATTGGCGAATTTGTTCTTCTCTCTCAATTCCGCGAGGACTACGAGCGGGCCATCACCCTTACGGACAACATGACCCACTACGGAGCCCAAGGGGAAGTTTTCGGTGTTGACTCGCGGCAGGTTGGCCGTTGGCTGCTTGAAGCGTGGAGAATTCCGAGCATCCTAGCAGTGGCTGCGGAGCACTGGGAAGCTCCTCGTCAGCCATTCCTTGATTCTCACGACACGATGTTCATGAACCTGATTCACGTGGGAATTGGGCTTGGCCGCGCGTGGGCGCGCCGGTTCCCGTTCGATGAGGCGATATCGTCCATCCAGTCGCATGCGCTTGGTGAGCTATCGCTCGACGAACAGACCCTCCAAGAAATTTACGACAACCTATCGGAGCCCAATGCCAAAGTGTGCTCCATTCGCGACGCGGTTTGTAGTGCCGCGTAGGTGGTCCTATTTCATAAGTTCGGTCACGTGTTTAGCCCTTGTTTGGCCCGCATTTTTCACCATGGCCGCGGTGGACGAGGCGAAAGGCCCGGCGGCCATGGCGCGCGGCAACACTTTGTGCACATAGCCCAACAAACAGTTTGTCATCAAGCGGCGGGCGCGATGAATCGTGCCCCTACACCTCGAACGGCGGGAGTTTGCTTCCACTCCTGCCGACCGCTGGTGAGAAATGCGGATTAGAAGTTAAGTGGACGACCGGGGACTTTGGGTACGGCATGCCGTGCCCCTACACTTCCAGGCGCCCAAAAAGATCTATAGGGGCAAAGCCACTGCTGTCCGGTTAAAAGTCGAATAGAATCAATTGGTTGGGGTCATAGGGGGATTCGTTTGGGGAGTCGGATGGCTGGAGTGCCTGTAAAAGGGGCATTTTTTCGAATTGCGTAACGCTGAGAATCTGTAGAATCTGGTAAAGACTCGCTTCCAGCCCGAGGCGTTTCCGGACGATGGCGATGAGCACGTAAATCGAGACAGCGATCCAGATCTGCGTCTTGACGGCGTTCTCGCTGGTGCCGTAAAACGAGTTGATTCGCAGATGTTGCTTGATCCACTTGAAGAACAACTCAATCTGCCAACGCGACTTGTAGATGTGGGCGATGGTCAGCGCCGGGAGCGCGAAGTTGTTGGTCAGAAACTTCAGCCGCTTGTTCGTCCGGGCGTCGAAGTAACTGACCCTCCGCAACGGGTCGGGATAGGCTTGGGCCGATTCGATGGCAGCCAGTATGACGGTCTGATCCGAGCGCAAGCCCGTGGATTTGTCGACGGGATGCGAGTAGCGCCGTTGGAGCAAGATGTTCTTCTTGGTTCGCACGACGAAGAACGACGAGCAGAGAGTGAACACGAAGAGGCGTTCGAAATCGACGTAGGCCCGATCCATGACGTAGAACGCGCCGGCCTCCGGGCCGATCTCGTCGAGGATGTTGATGTCGTGCACTTTGCCTCCAGTAATGCGGATGAACGTGGGAATATTGCCGTGCAGATCCAGCAGCGTGTGCATCTTCACGGCGGCTTTTTGCTTGCGGAATCTCGCCCACGGAAACAGCGACAGGCAGAGGTCGATTGTTGTCGAGTCGAGAGCGTACAGAGTCTGGTCCAAGTCCACACCGATCGGGTCGTGGGCATATAACGGCCGTGCCATGCCAATCAAGACCTGCGCGAAGTCCGCGTAGATCCGCCAGTCGCGCGACTCGTTCGCGTCGGCCAGTGTCGAGCGCGCTACCCTGCCGCGGAATCCCATGTGGTAGAGTTTGCCGTGCATCGAACGCAGGCACGTCTCGATGTCGCGGAGGCTTGCCCGATAGGTCAGCTGGGCGAATGCCATCGCAAGAAACTGATCCCAGCAGGAGAAACTTTTCAGATAGGAATCGCCGCGGTAGCGCGATACACATTTCTGAAACTCTTTGCTCGGTAGGTGCTCGATCAGTTGGGAGAAAACCGTACGGCCAAGGTTCATCCCTCATTGTGCCGCGTCCGGATGCTCCGTTCAGGCGACCATTTGCGGCCTCGGGATTTCAAATCGTTCCCGGGCAAAACAGGCCATAAGACATTGAACGGTCGAGACTTACCGTCCGATGGCGCGACTTTCCCCGGACAGCACTGGGGCAAAGCACGCTGTGCCCGCCTGTATCCGCCGGAGCGGTGCCTCTGGGATTCGTGCCCGCTCCACTGGTCGGCGGCTATTCCTTGGCCAAGGAGTACCGTACGATCTCTTCGTCGTTGCGCACGATGATGTGCCGGTTGGCGTAGGCGGGATGCGTCCAGTTGACGGCTCCCATATCGCGTGGCCTGCCGACAGGTGTCGTTGGCTTAATGATTGTCGTACGGCTGATCTCGTGATAGCCCTCCGGTGACAACTTGGCGATAATCAGGTCTCCGCGATCGTTGTTGATAAAGTAGCGGTCTTCGTGGCGAACGATGAAGGCCGCGGCCCAGCGTGCTCTTTCCCCTGTGACGTCGAGGGTTTCCCACACTCGTTTTCCCGTTCGGGCGTCGAGGCAGCGGAACTGACCGTAGCTGCAAACTCCGTAGATATAGTTCCCGTCAATAACCGGGGTCGTGATGAGAGCGTGCAGGCCGTCGGTCCGGATCTCGCTCTTGCTGTTGCCCTTCCACAGGAGTTCGGCCGTGGGAACCTGAGGATGCAGCTTGAAAAATCGTGAACCCTCATAAAACGCCGAAACCAGGAGCCGATTATTGTCAAAGACGGGTGTGGCTACGGTCGCCCCGGCCCCGACTTTGAACGGGTAGTCCCAATAACTTTTGCCTGTTTTGGGATCGAGCGACGTCACGGCCGCTGCATGCCAAACAATGAGCTGACGTACGTTGCCGGCTTCGAAAATGACAGGAGGATTGTAACCCGGTTCGCTATCGGACGATATCGAGCGCCAGATTTCCTCGCCCGTCATCTTGTCGAACGCGACGACTTTCGCGTTGGGTTTACCACCGACTAGGCAGATCAGCCTCTTACCGTCGACCAACGGCGCGCCAGCCATCCCCCAGATGGGAACTTCCGCGCCGTAGTCGCCTTGGTAGTCCTTTTCCCAGATCACTTTGCCGGTCTCGGCGTTGAAGCAGTAGAACCTGCCCATTGCTCCGAGCATATAGACCCGGTCACCGTCAACGGTCGGCGTGGCGCGGGGACCGTAGGGGTAGTCGAGACCGGCATAGTCGACATCCCAGGAGTGTGACCAGAGGACTTCCCCAGTCCGTTCGTCGAGGCAAAGCGCCCTTTCGATTCCCTTGCGTCCCTGAGTCGATCGGTAGTCAGTAACGTAGACACGGCCGTTGGCGACGGCGGGTCCGGTGTAACCCCCAGCGATGGGAGTGCGCCACGTGGCTTTCAAACCGTTGCTGGGGAACTTGGCAAGGACGCCGGTCTCCCTCCAAACGCCCCCGCGACCCTTGCCGCGCCATTCGGGCCAATCTTCCGCCGGGAGTGGGCCTGCGTGAATGAAGGTCAATAGGGCGGCCAAAAAGATCGTCTGCCGAGCTGCGAGCTTTCGGGTTTGACTATCAATGCTGGATCTAGTGAGCATGAGTCCGGCCTTTCGAGGCGGAGATAGAGATCGCTACGCCGGCGGTGGCGAATGAATCCTCGCTGGCGTCGCTGCAGGAGAAGCGGCCAGTCCCGTCTCCCAAACAGACGCGATTCGGCTGGTTGAAATTGGCAAACACGGCGTCGAGGTCACCGTCGCGATTCAGATCACCGAGCGCCACGTCAAAGCTCCTGAAAGCATCCGTGTTGACATCGGCACAGGCCAGGGAGCCGGTCTCATCCGCCAAGCAAACCCGATTGGGTTGACCGGAATTGGCGAATACCGCGTCGGCTCTGCCGTCGCCGTTCACATCCCCGACCGCGGCGCCAAAACTGTGCAACAAGCCCTCGCTGACATAGGCGCACGTGAACCCGGCTGCCCCGTCTCCAAGACAGACTCGACTTTGCTGGCCGCCACTGGGAAACACCGCGTCAAGGTGGCGGTCGCCGTTGATGTCACCCAAGGCGACGTCGAAACTGTTGAACGAATCCGGGCTGACATCGGCACAATTGAAGCGGCCACGCCCGTCTCCGAGACAAACGCGATTGCGCTGAAAGGCGTTCGCGAAGACGGCATCGAGGTGGCCATCTTCGTTGATATCTCCTAGCGCCACGCCGAACGTGTCGAGCGCGTCGGCGTTGACGTCACTGCAGGTGAAGTCTCCGTCACCGGCAGCAAGGCATACTCGATTGCGCTCAAAAGAGTTAGCGAAGACAGCGTCGAGGCGGTCATCCGCGTTCAAGTCTCCCAAAGCGACATCGGTAGTGTTGAATGAGTCCCCGCTGACATCACTACAGGAGAATTCTTTTCCTTGTCGATCTCCAAGGCAGACCCGATTGTGTTGGGAATTGCGGTTGGCAAACACGGCATCGAGCGCGCTATCGCCGTTCAAATCTCCTACCGCCACGGCGGAGCTGTTGAAGCTATCCGTGCTGACGTTGTTACACGCGAATTGCCCCTGGCCATCTCCGACACAAAGCCGATTGGGCTGCGCCTTGCGATTCGCAAACACGGCGTCGAGCTTTTCGTCGCCGTTGGAATCCGCTCCTGACACGGTGGTAGCCAGCGGCCCAGCGGACAGCAGGTACACGACCAGGGCCAGGATTCGAGGGCGACCCCTGCTAGTCATGGAGAGATTGTACAATCCGGACGCGGGATGCTCAAACTTGCCCCGCTTCACCCCACACAACACTGTGAGGGTGGAGAGAACGCTTCGTTAAATGATTTCCTTGATCGGTTGGCCAGTCTTGTCGTCAATTGAGTTGGCGATCTTGATGGGCCGGCCAATAGGGGTGTCGTAGGTCTTGGTCCAATCGATGCCAAAGGCTTTGTAGATGGTCGCGTGCAGATCGCCGATGGTGACCATGCGGTCGACCACTTCCGCGCCCCTTTCATCGCTCGCCCCCACAAGCTGTCCGCCCTGGATGCCGCCTCCGCCGATCACCACCGACCAGCAGTTCGGAAAGTGGTCACGGCCGGCCCCCGGGTTCACATGAGGTGTCCTGCCGAACTCGCCCATGGCCAGGACGATGGTGGTTTCGAGAAGACCTCTCTGATCCAGGTCCTCCAGCAGGGTGCTGAAGGCGGTGTCGAATACGGGAGCCAACTCGTCGCGAACGTTCTTGTCGTTGTCGCCGTGGGTGTCCCACTGGCTGTATCTGTAGCCCGCCGCCGTCACGAAGACCGAGCCGGCTTCGACGAGTCGCCGGGCAAGAAGAGTGCTTTGTCCGAAGCCGTGCCGTCCGTAGGTGTCGCGGGTCTTGTCGGACTCTTGCGAGAGATCGAAGGCACTTTTGACCCCCGGGGAGAGGATCATCGTGAGGGCCTGCTCCTGGAAGGTGTCCATGTTCCCGAATTCCGCCATCTCGTGTTTGCCGCGGAAGGACTGATCGATCGCTTCGAGGAACGACAAGCGACTGTTGACCCGATCGGGTGAGACCGACTTGGGCAGCGTTAGATCGGCGACTTCGAAATCGTCCGCGTTCGGATCAGGGAGCAGCATCGGGTCGTATTCGGGACCGAGGAAGGCCGACCGCAGGTAGTTATCGTACAACTGGTGCTCGGACTTGGCGCACTTGACAAACGGCGGAATGGCGCCTCTTGGGCCGATCTCTTTCGTAAGGATGGCGCCCGCACTGGGAAACTGCATGGCCGGATTCGGACGGTGGCCGGTGTAGGCGTAGTAGGTGGCTTCGGGGTGATCGATCTCTTCGGTGTGCATGGACCGAATCACGGCCAGCTTGTCCATGTGCCTGGCTGTCTTCGGGTAGATTTCCGAGACCTGGATTCCCGGCACATTCGTCGAGATCGGTTTGAACGAGCTAGTGGGCTTGGGATCCCACGAATCCACCTGCCCCTGTCCGCCTTCAAGCCAAAGCAAGATGACGGATTTGGCTTTCGCGGCTTGCCCGGCAGCCCCCGCCTGGTGCCGCAACAAGCCTGGCAGAGTGATGCCGAGAGCCCCTAACGAACCAAGTCGAAGGAAGTCGCGGCGAGTTGCATGACCTCCCGTACATCCCCAGCGAGCGTTTGCCTTCATCGTCATTTTCGCCGCTCCTTAATGATTGTAGGCGAATTCGCGGGACGCGATCACTCCCCACATGAGGTCTTCGATTGCCTGGCGCCGGGACTCAACCCCGGTGATCATTTTTCTCAGCAACGAGCGTTCCCGAGCGGACGGGAGCCGCGACAGGCCGGCAAGGTAGAGCTCCTCGACAATTTCGCCGTTCGAGGCGTCACTTTTGACGAGGCCGTCAACACGGCCCCCTTCCGCTGATACCTTTCGGTTGTACGTTGCCCCCGCCAGCACGTGTAGCGCCTGCGGCAGGTTGGGCTCCACTTTGCGAGCGGGGACCGTTTGGCGGCTTGGCTGACCGTAGGCGTTCAGGAAGCCGGTCGGGAAAGCGTCGGGTCTCACGATGTTGATCGCCCGAATACCTGCGGGCAACACGGCGCCAGTGGCGCTCTTTTCATACGTCTCAGGCACGCCGGTAAGTTGCGAGATCGCATCCAACAGCACTTCGGCGTCGAGCGGGCGAGGAGTTCGATGTGAATAGTTGATCGTGTCGGATTTGTTGGTCTCGTTCGCCTCCGAAGCCAGCTGATACGTCCTCGACTGGACGATCAGCCGAATCAGCCGCTTGACGTCGTGGTTATTGTCCCTGAACTCTTGGGCCAAGGCCTCGAGCAGTTCGGGGTGCGTGGGATGATTCGTCAGACGAAAATCGTCAACCGGATCCACGATTCCTCGGCCGAAAAAGTAGCTCCAGATTCGGTTGACGGCGGCTTGGGCGAAATTGGGATGCGATACCATCCACTGCGCTAACTGGAGGCGCGGGTCATGAATTGTTTCCTCAGGGAGGCGCGTGCCATCTAGAAACGCCGGCTCGACTTGTTCCTTCGTCCGGGGATGGCGAGTCTTCTCTCCTTGTCCCAGCTGTCCATGACCTTCCGGGTCGTCGTAGATGACGGTGTCGACCCCGTAATCGCCGGCCCGAGTCAGTTGGCCGAAGAAGGCAGTGAGTTGCCAGAACTGGTCTTGGCTCCAGTTTTCGTAGGGATGGTTGTGACACTGCGCGCAGTCCAGGCGCCGACCGAAGAAAACCCTGATTTGCTCGGCCATCATGTCGGGCGGCTTCGGCAGCTCGCCCCCCGTTCCGAAGTAGTGATTGGGTGCCCCGAGTGTACCCTGCCCCCCAATGCGGTCCATGGCCACTTGATCGTAGGGTCGATTCCTCTCCACGTTGTCTCGAACCCACTCCCAGTAGGAATCCGTGAATTTCGGTCCAGGCTGGAGAAAGTGACCGACCCGGAAGACGTCGGCAAAACGGAAAGTCCAATAGTCGATGTATTCCGGCGTATCGAGCAGCGTTTCGATGAGTTTTTCCCGCTTGTTCGGGTCTTGGCCGGCGAGAAACTCCCGGACTCTCTCGGGCGGCGGCAGCGTGCCGGTCAGGTCCAGACAGATGCGCCTCAAGAATTCCTGATCGTTCGAGAGCCGGGACGGAATGATGTTGAACCTTCGGAGCTTCGCGAAAACATGCTGGTCAATAAAGTTGGTTTCCTTGACCTCGGGGTAGCTGTCCAAAGGTTCTGAAATCACTCCGAACCCAGTGCTGACCGCGAAGCCGGCGGCGCGGATCATAACGGCCGTCTCGCCTGTATTTACCGCACTGACGACACCGTCGGACGAGACATCAACAACTTCGCGATTGTTCGAAACGTAAAGCACCTCGGACGTGATGTCTTCCTTTCGCCCGTTCGACAACCGCGCGGTAACTAGTAGTTGCTGCCGGCCTTGAGCGTCCAGCACAACTTCGGACGGCTGGACTTCGATTCCCACGACGCGAACGCTTTCACCCTCCGACTCCTCTCCGAACGGTACGCCCTGCCGAATCCAGCTGACGATCGTCTCGTAGTCGGTAGAATCGATGCTGAACTTCTGTCCGCCGCCGTGGGGAATACCCATGATTGGCTTCAGCAGGAGCAGGCTGTCTTGGGGCTTCTTCAAATCGACGCGCGGGTTTTTCGGGCCCTTCGATTCGGGACTGAGGACCTGGTACGTTCCCCCTTCGACGATCCACTTGTAATCTTCCCGCGGGTACAACGCATTGGCGGACAGCTTGAATCCACCTTTGCCCTTCACGCTGCCATGGCAATCGTTGGTGTTACAACCACGCTTCGTCAGAATCGATCCAATGTCACGTCCAAAGCTGAATGCTCTTTTTTCGGTCGTTCCGGAGATTTTCACTCGCGTCTCAGTGGTCTCTCCGTCAAAGTCAGCGCGGAGTGTCGCCGTGCCGCCAAAAGCTGCGACGAGCCTGCCATGCTCCTCGAAGGATGCGACTCCATCGTCGGAAAGGGTGAACCGTGCCTGGGAGGTGACGTCTCGTTCGATGCCATCTGCGTAGAGGCCCAGCAGGACAAGTCTTTGGGAGGCACTGGCTCCCCACAGAGTTGGATCTTCCGGCAGGAGGCGGAGGGAAAGTAGCTTAGCGGACGAAGCCGAGAGGGGCAGTGTCAGGACGAGGCAAAACAGGGCGGCCACGGCGCGCCGGGATAGCGGTCGCCAAGAGCCGATTGGTCGCGGCATAAGCGCTCTCATTTTCATTCTAGGCCCGCGGGTGCTGGAGTTGCTTCAGGAGCCATGCGGGGCTTATCGACCACCATTAGCGGCAGCTCCGCTACGCGCAGAGGCTTTCCCAGTTTGCCGCCAACCACGGGTCGCGCGACGACTCGAATAAACCGCGGCTCGTTGCTCAAGGGCGCGCTTTCGGCCGCTGCCAAGATTACAGTCGCGGTTTGCGAAGGGGGCACATACTTCTCTTTTTCGCCCTCGTCGAGGGGCGGCCCACCCTCCGGTTTGACCTCCGTCCCCGGCAGGCTAGAGACGCCCTCGGGAAGGTTTTCGACTACTACCGCCACTTCGCCCTGATATCCTTCTTCCTGATCGGTCGTGACATTCAGCTTTTTTGCTTCGCCCCGCACGAGGTTTATCTGTTTCTCGGCTAGATGAAGCTCGCCGACATGGGGCACCTGGGGACGAACCAAGAGCCGGTACTTGAAGGTCGGAGATGCCATGCGGCTCGTGAGGTCTCGGACCCGCACGATATGCTGGCCCTCCGTTTCGAAAGTGTGGATCGTCTTCGCTTGAACGTCCTTTTGATAGAACGTCGAGTTCCTAACGACCCTTTTGTGAAGGTTTGTCAGGACTCTGTCTCCCGCCGCGGTCAGAACCTCCAAGTAGGGACTAAAATGCGGCAGGCGCGAGTCCGTCAGTTCGAACTCGAAGGCGAGCTTGCGGCCGCGCTCTATGTTTACCCGGTAGACGTGAACGTCACCCGGGCGCTGAATCGCCCCCTCCACCATGCCAGGGATGCTGATCTCCCGGGCGCCGATCGGGTCGTGGTTGGGTTCCTGCTCCTGAGAGATGCCGATCGCTTTATTCTCCACGCTTTCCGTAGCCGATGCCGTCTTCGCTCCAGACTCCACGACGCCAGCCTGATCAGCCGGGATTTCAGGCGCGGACGTTATTGGCAGCGATCCGGGCGCGGTTCTCGCTCGAAGTTGCGCCATCCGCTGAGGATCAAGTCCGCGGCGAAAGTCTCGTTCCCGCCAAGGGGTTGATTCGGCAAGCTGGGTTCCGTCGACAGGCCCGGAGTGCGAAGACCGGAAGATCCGAAATTGGTAAACCATATCCGGGCCACCCGCCCCTACGTGCGAATCGACTTTAACTACGTATTGACCGTCGCGAGGAAGCTGGTAGGTGAGCAGCGCACTCGTTGAAAACGTTTGCCAAATCGCATCGTCGTTCACGGCTAGACGGGTCAACGTCTCGGGGCTGAACCAACTCCCGGTCGGCTCATACAGCGTGATCCTCGGATCACAATCCTCCGAGGCCAGAATCCAATCGCTTGATGGATTGCACACCACCTCAAACGTGAGGTCCTCGTTTTCGCCGGCTCCAAACTCGTACCAATCTGTCTCGCCTTCTTTGCTGATTCTGCCTTGAATCGCAACGGGAACCGACACCGGTTGGGCATCCTTGGAAAGCTGGTGATTTCCTTCGTCCTCGATTGTTACCGGTTCCGGACCGACCAAGAATGTGACGGGATTGGAAATTCCTCGCTCAGAGATCAGACGCAAGCGATAAGCGCCCAGCTCGGCCCCTGGACTGACTTCCACCTGAAGCGTTACTCGCTGCCCCATCTCCGGTTTGTCGGCTTCCGCCGCTGAATAGTCTTTTCCCCGCGGCAGCTCTAAAGGCTCCACCCCTTGAATGCGGGCGGTGATGGACTCAGTATTCGTCCAGACGCGTTTCGCTCCCGCGAGACCTTTCCCGCGAACGTGGGCGGTGAAAGTCTCCCCCAGGTTGCCCCCAAGAGGGTAAAGGGAAAGGATTTGCGGCTCCGGCGACTTGTCAGCGGGGGATAGAAAGGGCGGGCACAAGAGCAACAGGCTGACCGCCAGAACCAGGTGCCTTGAAGACGTCCGCATCGCAGAACCGGGGTGGGCTACGCGCTTAAGGAACCGCTTGCCGCAGGGCTGAATCACTGCTCCGAAACAATCTTAAACCCTTTGGAATCTTTACCTTCAGCTTGAGCATACCACGGTCGCTAGGGCCGGTCAAGGTGAAATCGAGGGTGGTGTATCGGCACTCTTGACATCCACGGGGGCCACTATTTTTGAGCCGCCGCGGCCAGAGGTCGCCCTGCCGGCCGGAGGTCCGGGCCGCCCCTTTTTGACGAGTATTCAATCACTACCGGCACCCTTGACATCCAGGGCGGCATGGTGCTAGGATTCCACATATTGTCTTATAGGAGGATTGCCTCATTGTAGTATAAGCATATGGGCCGAATAAGAGTATAGGGTACTCAACCTCGGGGGGCCTTCGGGTGATCATCAAGTGTGCAGGCGTCGCCACTACTTGCGTGGTGGAACCCTGCTGCCCTGATCGGACTGCCTTGCTGGCGGCCTTTCCCCAACATCAACCAAACGAACCTAACAAGTCGTTCCAGGGGAGAAGAAAAATGGAAGATCTTAGAAATATTCGACTAGTTCTGATCGCGCTGCTCGCTGTGGGCCTATCGCTACCAGCGCTGGCCCAAGAGGCCAGCGAGGGACGTATCACGGGGACTATTACGGACCCCACCGGCGCCGTCATCCCTGACGTAACCCTCACTGCCACCCACCAGGACACCGCCGTACCGCGACAAGCCGTGTCGAGTGGGACGGGCGTCTACAACTTTACTCGGCTGCAGATCGGCGAGTACACAGTCTCGGTGAGCGCCACGGGATTCAAGACGTTCGAAAGAGCCGGCATCCGAGTGTTTTCCGGAGAGACGGTGCCTCTTGACATCCAGTTGGAAGTCGGCGATATCACTGAGACCGTCACGGTAGAGGCCGCGACGCCCACGTTGGACACTACGACGGAAACGGTGGGCACCACCCGGTCGTCGGAAGAGATCTCGCGACTGCCGCTCCCGCTGGTGGGCAACTCATCTCGGGCGGCGATTAGTTTGTACCGCACACTGCCGGGGGTCAATTTCGAGCCTCTGGAGTCCGGTGGACAGGATTTCATGGTTTTCTCCCGCTCGCAGGTCAACGGCACGATGGCGGGTCAGTCTGGCTACAAGATCGACGGGGTTGAGGCCGGCGACGGTTCCCCGGAAAATGCCGCCGACTTCATCAGCCCCAGCCCGGAGGTGATCGAGGAGATTCGCATCGTCGCCAACGCCGATGCCAGCAGTGGTTTCAATGGCGGCGTGGCGGTGGAAATGACCATGAAGTCGGGCACGAATGACTTTCATGGGGCGCTTTACCATTACATCCGGAATGGCAAGACCAGCGCTCGTGCCTTTTTTGACACGAGCGGAGAATCATCGCCCGACATACAGAACAATGGGGGCTTTACGCTCGGCGGGCCCGTCATCAAGAACAAGACATTCTTCTTTACCTCTATCGATGTTTACCGCTTCCGGCAACCGGTTTTTGGGGTCTCCGGCCAGAGTCTCGCCACGGTAACATTGCCTACCCAGCTCATGCGTCAGGGGGACTTTAGCGAACTCATACCTTCCGAGAATCGGCCGATCTACGATCCGCTCTCGAGCCGGTCCGATGGGGCGGGCGGGATCACGCGAACCCAGTTTCCCAACAACGTGATCCCGAGTGCCCGGTTGAGCAACATTTCTTTACAAATGCAACAGCAAGTTTCTCTTCCCAACCAACCGGGAACCCAGAACAACTGGGTGGGTCTGCCGGAAATCACCAGTATCGATCTAGACAAGTTTTTGATCAAGGCCGACCACCATATCAACGACAACCACCGCTTCAATGTTTCCTACGAGGCGACGGTTCCCTGGTTCCTGCCCGAAATCAGCGGAGAGTCCGGGCATTCGTTCATCGCGGGAGGCGCGGCCTATTTGGGGCCGGAGATGGACCAGGGCTTTATCGATGATCGCGACATGTATCGCTACCGCTTCAACTATTTGTGGACCGCCAGTCCAAACCTCCTGGTCACTTTTCGGGCGGGCTTAACGCGAACTCCCGATCGGGTCATCGCTAGTTTCCCGAGAACAGAACAGCGCGCACAATTCGGCTGCCAGATTGGACTGCAGGGCTTTGGCTGCGAGGCTCCGAGGCTTGCTATTGAAGGTTTTGCAGGCCTTGGGAGGGGCGGCGATCAGACCACGGGCAACGGTAGGATTCCCACAGCCATAGCCGCCAATTGGTTCAAGGGGAGCCATAATTTGAAATTGGGCGTCGATGCGTGGTTTATCCCAATTACATGGAACAACCAGTTCGGGGGCGGCACCTACAATTTCACCGAAAGGGTCAGCGGTCTGCCGGGAGATCCGTCGACTGGAGCGGGTTGGGCCAGCTTCTTGCTGGGCGAAGTGGATAGCGCCTCGGCGACTACCCCGGTTGACACGGCAAGCTATCAGGCCGCCTGGGGTTTTTACGCGCAAGATCAGTGGCGCGTGAACACCAAATGGACCGTGACGGCGGGGTTGCGGTGGAATATTTTTCAGCCCTATTACGAGAAACAGGACAAGATCGGCACCTTTGATGCCACCATCCCAAATCCGGGCGCGGACGGAAATCTGGGGGCGCAGGCGTTCTATGGCGAGGGCCCGGGGCGAAACGGGCTACACACGATCAACGATACGTACTACGGGGCTTTCTCGCCGCATTTTGGTTTCGCCTACCGCCTGAACCCCCAAACGGTTATCCGGGCCAGCTACAGCCTTTCCATGTTGCCCTATTACACGAAGACAACGCGCTTTGTTCCCACACCCGGCATTAACGCTTCGCTATCCGTCCAGACCCTCGATAGTGGCATCACACCCGCGTTTAATTGGGAGGATGGGTTGCCGCTAGTGTTTCCTACATTTCCCAACCTCGATCCGACCGTACTCAACGGCACCAGGACCGTGGTTATCGACCGGAGCGAGAATCGTCCTTCCTACAGTCAAAACCTTAGCTTCGAGATCGGACGGGAGTTGCCACGCGGGATTTCTTTTCGGGCGGCTTATGTGGGCAATCTCAGCCGCCGCATGTCCACTCGGCAGACTACGGGGGGGGCTCCCGCCGGGGCAGCCGATATCAATGCCATGCCGCTTCAATTCTTGAGCTTTGGCGACTTGCTCAACGCCGACATCGACTCGCAGGCGGCGATTGACGCCGGAATACCGAAACCGTATCCGTCATACACCGGAAGCGTTGCCCAGGCGCTGCGGCCGTTCCCCCAGTACCAAAACATCAACGTTTTTGGGGCGCAGTTCGGCAGTTCGAATTACCACGCCCTGCAGCTGAATTTCCAAAAGCGCACGGGAGATTTGGCCTTCCTGATTTCGTATACGGCTTCCAAACAGATCGCGAATGTAGACTCCCCGGGATCGATTGGCAAGTTCACTGTATTCACACAACACCCCCAAGTCCTCCACCTTTCCAGAGAGGTGATACGTAAGGACCGCCCCAAGGTCTTGGGTGTTAGCTGGGCCTACGATTTGCCCTTCGGCACCGGAAAGAAGTATATGAGTGGCGCATCCCGGGGGCTCAACTACCTGCTGGGAGGATGGCGATTGTCGGCCATTCAGAACTATATGGCGGGTAACCCCATCCGCATTTCGAGCAGTCAGAGCATCCCCGGAGGCTTTGGCGCGATTTGGCCCGTCAAGGTCCCGGGCGTGCCGGCACAGATTGGCGATTGCGGGACCTACGATCCTGGCCGGGGCGACCGCTATCTGAACCCCGACGCTTTTACCTCAGCCGCACCGTTCACCCTAGGGACCACCAGTCAGCTCCCCAATGTCAGAGATTGTGCGGTTATCCAGGAGAATATCCAGCTCGAGAAGGTCTTCCGGATCACCGAGCGGTGGGGGGTGCAGTTCGGCACGATATGGCAGAATGCGCTCAATCGGCACTTTTTTCCATATCGAAGCATACAAAGGAGAATCGAGAACGCAGCGTTTGGTAAGGTGACGTCTGCGTCTCCCCCGCGGAACATCATGTTCTTCTTGAAAGTACAGTTCTAGGGCACGAGGTGGGGCAGGCGCCCAAACTAGACGGGTTCGATCCAAACGGTTCTAAACAAGTCACTGAAGGCGTCGCAAATGGAGTGCGTCGCGTGGGACGCCGCAGGGGCCGCAGGGGATTCGGTCGGGACAAATGCTGCACCCTCGTGCCCTACTTCAAAACCTAAAGTGGCTAGCTTTCCTGGGCTTAGCCCGGATCAGTAGAGGTGAGGTCCAAATGACATCTTCACGCATCATCCTCAAGCCTTTTTTGATTTGGCTCGTCGTTTTAGTCCTGATAAGCGTGGCGACCGTTGTCGAAACAGCAACAGCCTCTGATCAGAAGGGAGGTGTGCCCATCAGTATCGGTTCACAGCGCGAGCTCTTTGTGGATTACTATCTCATCGACAAGCTCGAGGGCGTGAGCCTGAAGCTCCATGAGCCTCATCCTGCCGGCACTGCAATTGCACACGACGATCCTTGGGAACAGCCGCGGCGGCTGAACTTCTTCACCACGGTGCTCAGAGACGGCGATATCTGTCGCATGTATTATGATTCGCAAGCCGGATGGATCGGCTACGCGGAGAGCCCTGACGGCGTTCACTGGACAAAGCCTCGATTGGGTCTTGTGGAGTTCGAGGGCTCAACGGCCAACAATATCATGCTCAAGAATGCCATTAGGTTCGTTCCGTTCCTCGACACGCGCCCGGGGGTGCCGGCCGACGAGCGGTTTAAGGCCAACGCGGTCGCACACCAACGAGACGTAAAGGTATTTCCGCGCTCCCCACATCTACCTTCCTATCACAAGCCGCATGCCAGGGGCGTGTTGTTCGGCTATGTGTCCTCGGACGGTATTCGGTGGAGAAAGCTAAGGGACGAACCGATCGTTACGAGCGAGATCTTCGGCGGCTTCGACTCGCAGAACGTCATGTTCTGGTCAGAGGTGGAACAGAAGTATGTACTCTACGCCCGCCACTTTCAAGATGGGCGTCGAGCGACAATGCGGGCCGTCTCGGATAACTTTCTGGATTGGACCCAACCGACCCCAATGACCTACAGTGACACTGGAAGCACCATTCCGTCAGCCAATCTGTACACCCCCCATGCGGAACCGTATTTCCGCGCACCCCACATCTACCTTTCTCTGCCCGGCCGCATCTTCTTTGCCGACACCTATCACATCCTCCGTGAGGACGATATCGCCGCCGCCAGACAGAAAGTCGTCTCGCCCGAACTTCGGCGATTTGTCATGGACAACCTGCCGCCGCACCGCAGGCTCTCGACGGGTAGCGCGGGGGATCATGCCGATGCCGTCCTGCTGTCCACCCGGGCGGGATCCACTCAGTTGGACTTCATCTTTCTGGAGAGCTTCATTCGCCCGGGAATCGGGTTGGAGAACTGGACGACACGCACGAATTACCCTGCGTATGGGATCATACAGACCTCTCCGACGGAGATCTCGCTCTATGTGCAACGGCATTTTGCGCAGGCGACGGGCCACGTGCAGCGAATGACGTTGCGGCTCGACGGATTCGCATCGGTTCATGCGCCCTACGCGGGTGGGCAGATGCTCACGAAACCGTTGACGTTTCGCGGTCGGCAGCTGGAAATCAACTACTCCACAAGTGCGGCCGGCAGCATTCGCGTCGAACTTCAGCGCGGAGATGGATCACCGATCACGGGCTACTCGTTGGCTGAGTGTGTGGAGATGACCGGCGACAGCATCGAACAGATGGTACAGTGGCGAGGTAAAAGCAATCTGAACGACGTGAGCGGCCAGTCGATAAGGCTGAAGTTCGCCATGAAGGACGCGGACCTTTATTCGCTTCGGTTTAGAGAGTGACGCATGCGATGAATGCAAGCAGAAATGACTTTTACCAGCGGCACTGATCCATGACCGAAAAACCAGAGACGGAGACGGGCTACCTAAGAGAGCTGGGCTACGGCTACTTAGATTTGGGAACCATCAGATCCGTAGCGCGGATCTCGATTTTGAGATCCGCGGCCTTTCTCTTGGCTGCGTAGTCGGCCCAGAACTAGCGAAGCTGTCATGCCGGCGTTAGCCGCGTCCACGCGGCTTCGTCGGGGGCCTTAGGCCGGAGCGCGTAGCGCGGGATCGAAGAGTGTGGCTGGTGCCTTCGTGGGGCTGGGGGTTACTCTCTTGCGGGAGATGTCCCGTCGTAATCGATCGCGGAGTCCGTTGTGACGACGGTTGACTCGGCGCTGAACTTGCGATAGTCGCGGAACTGGACCTTGTTGCGGGCGCACCGATTCGTGCCGCGCCAGCAGCCGAGATTTTCGGATTCGATCGGAAGCAAGTGCTCATTTCCACCGATGGAAACTTCGTCATAGTCGACGGTCATTTCCACCGTATCGAGTCCGAAATCCGGCGGCAGGCCGACGGCCTGGATCTCGATGCGTTTTACACGCGCGGTTTGAGGATCAATCCAGAGGGTTCCCTTGTAGGCCGGAGAAATGCTTGCTCCCTCGGCATTGACGCGCCAGGCGGAGTTCACCTTCGCGACCTCGAACTGATAAATGTGAACCGGGACACCGGAGGGGCGCGAGGCTCGGTCGAAGCGAAACCTCGTCTGTGATTGGGGAACGAAAATGTCGAGGAGCGTTGAGGCGAACTCGCCCATGGACCAGCTTCCCTCGATCTGATCCATTTTCTTGTGTATCGGCCGCCCATCGATCTCGATGTTGTAGTAGCTTTCCCGGTTGTCTTCGTAGACGAGGTCGGCTTCGACGACATCGAGCGTCTGCCAGGCCGCGCGGCGGCCCCCCTTGGCCATCCTCGTGATCACTTCGTGACAGACGAAGTTAGGGAGGTCTTGCGAGTAGTTGAACACCCACTTTCGGGTCCGCTCGATGAATGGATCCCCGGCAACAGCCGGCGGTGGAGTCTCAAGTGTCGAACTCGAATCCTGTTGCGATCCGGATTCCCCTGATTGGCCGGGCTTGCGCCGTAGCAGCTTCGGCGGCCCTTCGTCCTCGTCGTCGCCCGGATCAGGCGGGCGACGCGGAATCACCTCCTCTCGTGGGAGGCCGGGAGCAGGTTTGGTCAGCGAGCCGATGTCCAGCACCACCTGAAGAGCTTTGAATACCTCCGAGCTCTCCTCAGAAGCTTGGACTCTAACATCGTCACCCGCCCTGATCGTCTCGACCGAAATGACACGATCCTCTAGCAGGAATCGAGTCCCACTTGTTACGACTACGCGCACTTCTCCCCGGTCCTCCGTTTCTAGAACAAAATAGCTGCCACGAACTTTGACCAGCGTACCGGACAGCAAAACGACCTCTGCCGCGAGGGAGGGCGGCGGGCGGGGCGGCCGACGCCGCCCGGGCGTGATTGGGCCACGAATTTGAGCGAGGGACACTGAGGCAAGAACCAGCGACATGAGGGCGATTGGCCACCGCTTGCGCCGGTTCCTGAGACTGGGATTTTCAAAGAGCGGCATTCGTTTTCTAGACGGCTTCTCGATCGCCGTCGTTACGGCTTCTAGCCACCTGGAGACGACTGATGCCTGGGGCATGCCGACTCGTCGCTCATCCGCCGTGGGCAGCCCACTACTGAGGTCGGCACTCAGGGGCCTCAAGGTCATTTGCGTTGAGCCCTCGCTTGGTCGGCGTCCGGGCCCAGCACCACCTGGCTCCCGGCGACAGGCGAAAACACCGGGTCGTCATCGCGCCAGGGTAGCCGGCACGCGCGGTGAAGCTCGTATTCTTCGAGGTTGCTTTTGAGGGCCTGAGCCAGGTCCCCGAGGTTGGCGGCTTGAGCCTGAGCGATCATTTTCTTTTGTAGTCCCACTGCTTTGTCGAAGTGACCCAACTCAGCAGATAGCATAGCCAGGGTCTCGACGTGTTCCAGATCGACGCTCTGGGGATTTGCAATCAAAGACTGCATGAGCTGTAGCGCTCGGTTTCCGTCGCGAATCTGCTCATCGGGGCTAGCGACCAAGAGCCGAGCTAAGGCGTGCTTCATGTCGGGGTTGTCGGGAATCGCGGCCAGGCCGTCTTCCAGGCGCGCCTTCGCTTCTGTGTGACGCTTTAGCCTGACTAGCGCCATCGCCTGCATGAGGCGCGCGAATCCGTTGCTGGGTTCCAAGGCAACGACCCGCTCGTAGTGCGACAGAGCCTTGCCGTCCTGTCCCAGGCGCATGAGCACGTTGGCAAGATGAAAGTGGCCGTCCTTGAAGTCTTGACGTGACTGAACGGCGGCTTCGTATTGCAGGGCCGCCTCGCGGTCCGAACCGAGCCGGGTGTGCGCGATTCCCAGGTTGTAGTGAGCCCTCGAATTGCCGGGTGAGAGTCGCAGAGCCTCTCGAAACTGCTCAATGCTCTCGGGAATCTTTCCAAGCTCCAGCATCGTCGAAGCAAGATCCATCCAGGCCATGGGCTCGCCCGGGTCGGCCTCGACCATCTTGCGGTACTCCGAAGCCGCGTCTTCGAGGCGCCCCTCGGAAAATGCACGCACGCCGCGACGCCATCGGAAGTACTTTCCGGTCTTCAGATCCTCTAGCTCGTCGTTCAGAGGATCCGGAAACTCCGGCTCCCGCGGACCGCGTTTTTCGAGGTGCAACCTTGCTTTTTCAGTGTTCCGCGTCTTCCGGTACGCCATGGCGAGCGAGTAGTGAATGTTTGCCGCTTCGGGTTGCAGCGTGAGAGCCTGCTCAAAGAGTTTGATGGCGGCTTCGGGATCGTTCCTGCTTGAAGACACCCGTCCCAACCCGACCATCGCGGCAGCGGACGAGCCGTCTAGTCTGAGGGCTCCTTCAAAGAGTCTTTGGGCGGTGTCGATGCGATCCAAGCTGAATTCAAGCTCCCCCAGACGAAGCAGCGTTGCCATGTAGGAGGGATCGGCTTCCAAAGCCTGCTGGTAACTCTGCGTTGCGCTCTCGAGGTCACCCATCCTCTGGTAGGCCAGCGCCAGATAGTACGGCCAGGGGAACGCACCCGACGACAGCAACTCGGCGTTTAGATAGCAAGACTTCGCCGCCTCAAACATCTCATAGGCGTCGTAAAGCTTGCCAAGTCTTCCGTACGCCTGGCTCAACTGTTCGTCAGTAACTGTGGTTTTGGCGTCGATCGAGGCGAGCTCTTCCCGCGCCTCCTGAAGCTGCTCGCGCACGAGCTCTCCCAATCCATCCAGTTCCGGATGAACGACCGGGATGAGCTTTGCGTTTGGCAGCGGCGCGGCACGACACACTTGGACGGAGCAGGTGAACAGCCCCATGACTACGAGCGCTCCCACGATGCGCCCGGCGGTGAACACGCTAAGCATGACTACCTGCTATTGATTCTCGCTTGCCTGGCTAACGTACGATCGTCCGCGGTGAGATCGCTTCTTTCTGTCACGTTCCTGAGCCTCGAGCCGCTTGAAGTGCTCGAGGGCCTCGCGTGCCTTGACGTTGTCGCCCAACCGCTGGTGAGTCAAGGCCAACTGATAGTACGCCTGCCGGTGATTGGGATGCCTTTCGACCACACCTTCGAGAATGCGGGCGGCGTCGTCGAGTTTCCCCTCGTTGAAGTCCGCTACGGCGGTGTAATATCGGGCGTCGGCGTGGTTACTCTCCAACACTAAGATCTTCTCGAAGTACGAGCGAGCCCGAGCCCAATTCCCTCTATCCATCGAGATACGGCCCAGATGAAAGAGAGCGTCAACGTTTTTTGAATCGAGCCTGGTGGCTTGATCGAGTGCCTCGCTCGCCTCCGGGTAACGCCCAAGGTTGAAGTAGGTAAAGCCTAGCTGTGAGAACGCACGAGATTTGTCGCCAGGGAGCCGCGAGGCTTTTTGAAAAGACTGGAGGGCGTCCTCGAAGCGGCCCGACCGAAAGAGGATCTCCCCTAATTTGATATGCCCGAAGCCGTCGTCGGGTGTGGCATCTAGATACTTATCCAGCCAGGCACGAGCCTCTGCATACTCCGCCAATTCGAAATGAGCGGTCCCGCGCTGGAGGTAAGCGGCCGTGTAGGCAGGATCGAGTCGGAGGACCTCCTCAAACCGTTCGAGAGCCTCGCTAAACCTACGCTGATGAAGGTAGCTCAGACCAAAGTTGTAATGGGCGTTCGTGTGGTCGGGTCGGAGTTCCAGCGATTGGGTGAAGGCTGATTGCGACTCCGCATACCGCTCCTGGCGGTCGTAGAGAACTCCAAGGGCGTTGTAGGCCTCGGGGTATTCAGGGCGAAGCTCAACAGCCTTTTGCAAAGACTCTTCCGCCTCTGCATTTCTCTCCTGCTGCATATACGTCACGCCTAGCCAGTAGTGAACCTCTGCATCTTTGACGCCTTGGTTGACCAGGGCGAGGAATGCGCGTTCCGCACCTGCGTGATCTCCTTTTTGAAGTGCTTGGCGCCCTTTTGCTATGCCGGCGTCAACGTCCTGGGGGCGCGGGAGTGCCGACGTGGCCCCGAGCCAGCCCAACGCAAAAAGGAGAACTACTTTCCCGGTCATCGCGTGTTCAAGCTACGGACTCGCCGAGGGCTCTTCTACCTTCAAGATTTGGTCAGCCGCTACCTTGTTAAGAACTTGCGATTTCCCGCTGGGCCACTGGATCTCAATGCGATCGACGACGCTGCTTGGCCCCAGCCCGAAGTGCAAGCGCCCGTCGTTCGACGACAGGTAGCTGCCACCCGCTACCATTTCCTTGCTCTGTTTCTTCCCGCCCGCCGTCAACCGCACTTTGACACCAATGCCATCGCGGTTGCTTGCGCGGCCGGAGACTTGGATCGTCAGCCAGTGGCTGCGGCTCCCGCCGTCGTTTCGTAAGAGCGCGGGTCGTTGGTTGCAACTCGAGATCAGGACATCGATGTCCCCATCATTATCAATATCCCCTAGTGCAAGCCCGCGGCCGGCGCGGAGCGTGGAAACCGCGCCGCCGCGATTACTTGAGACGTCGACGTACTTCCCAGTTTGGTTTTCAAGCAGTAGTGCGGGTTGCAAATACTTCAAGCTGCTATTCAGCAGTTCGATGTTATCCATCACATGCCCGTTGGCAACGAGTATGTCCTCATCCCCGTCATTGTCGTAATCAAAAAACCCCGCACCCCAGCCCGTCAGGAGCAAGCTTGCCCCGCCAATACCACTAGGGAACGTCAAGTCGTTGAAAAAAAAGTCGCTCCCGTCGCGGCGGTAAAGCGTGTGACCTTCGTTCGAAAGGTTGGTGACGAAAATATCGATGTACCCGTCCCCGTTGTAATCCCCGACCGCCGTACCCATTCCCGACTGCGCTTTGCCGTCCAGGCTATAGGACGCCCCGGCCAGAGTGCCAACCTCTTCGAACGTGCCATCTCCACGATTGATATATAGGAAGTTTGGCACCGCATCGTTGGCGACGTATAGATCCTGAAAGCCGTCCTGGTTGAAATCGGCCGCGACTACGCCCAGGCCTTTTCCCGCCGGGTCGGCCACCCCGGCTCGCTTGCTGACTTCGGAAAATGTGCCGTCGCCGTTGTTGTGGTACAGAACGTCGGGCACCCCGTCGAACTCGTCGGGATGGCAATAGGACCTGTATTTCGAACGAACCCCGCAGTAGGTATTGTTCTCGAGGCGAAAGTCAACGTAGTTGGCCACGTAGAGGTCGAGCCATCCGTCGTTGTCGTAGTCGAAAAAAGCCGCGCTGGTTCCCCAAGCGGAATTGTTGACCCCTGCGGCTTCGGCGGTCTCGGAAAACGTCCCGTCCCCGTTGTTCCGGTATAGGAGACTCGATCCGTAGTTCGTCACGTAGAGATCAGGGAATCCATCGTTGTTGTAGTCGCCTGCGGCCACTCCCATTCCGTACCCCGGCCCCCGGACCCCCGCCTCGCCGGTAACATCGGTGAACGTACCGTCCTGGTTGTTCCTGTAGAGCGCATTGGCGGACGGGACTTCGGATTGGAATCCGGGCAGGGGAGCGCCGTTGACAAGGTAGATGTCCAAGTAGCCATCGCCGTCGTAGTCGAGGAATGCGCAGCCTGGACCCATGGTTTCTACCAAGTACTTTTCCCCCGTCGCGGCGTTGATGTGCCGGAAGTCGATCCCAGCTTCGTCAGTGATGTCAACGAATTCGATTTGCGCGGTCTCGCTAGGCGAGTCAGCCCCGGGCAAAGAGGGCGAGAGGCTTGTCCAAATCCCCAGATAGGCTCCGACAAGAAGCGCTACGTGCCGAACAGGGCTGTTGGCTATTCCCGTCAACCTGTTTCGCTACCCACACGAACCAAAGTTCGGTGGACAGTTGAGTTCATACTAGCAGGCGTCGGCGGAAGCTCCGCGGGCTGTTCCCCATACCGGTTACTGAGGCCAACGGATGCTCGAGTTGCTCCCTAGGATTCCGAGATGGCGCAAAGGTAGGGATATGGAGGGTGGCAGCCAGGCGATTCCCCGGGGCGACATGTTGCGCGCCTGGACCGGCGAGATCGCCGGTCCCTACTGCCGCGGCTTGTGACGACTCAAGTAGGACAAGCGATCCCGCTTGTCCAAGCTGCGATCAATCGCACCGCTACATCCCTGACGGCGGGGCTTTGCTGCACTGCGGCTAGCCGCGGGCGAGAAATGCGGGATAGCCGGCCGTCGGAAAGCTTCGACTCGACCGAGGGCCGGCGTCGGCGGAAGATTGATTGCATTCAGCGCAAGGGTCATGTACCCTGGGCGAGCAGGACGTGGGAAATCGGGAATCGGGTTAATGTCGAACGAATCTAAACCAGTCATCCGGGAAAGAAAAGGGGACTACGGTGTCTGAGAACAGAACTTTAAGCCGGCGGCGTTTTATTGTCACGGCGGCGGCCGGAGCAAGCGCATCGAGCGCCTCGGTGCTCACCTCGTGCAGGGGGGCGGCCACCAAGGTGGAGGCGACGGCCAGTCAGCGCGTTCATCCGCTGCTGATTCGCAACGACCATAACTGCTTGATGCATGTCGTTGTCGAAGTGGGACAGGAGGATGTTCGCGCAACTTCGCTTACGTTTTCACTGTCCGGGACAGACGACCTGGGGGACATCGAGAACTTACGCTTGTTTTTCTCCGGCGATAAGCGGCCGCCGGAGCTCGATAAGTCTCGCAACGGGGGATCCGTTTCCGGCGACAGAAAGGAACTATTGGCCCAGTTGACGGCCGCGCCATTTGGTCGGGAGGCCAGCCCAGCCGCCGAGTTGACGTTTCACGGCGATCAAGTGCTAGGGCAGGGAACTAACGTTTTTTGGCTCTCCTGCAAGGTGCGTCCCACGGCGGACCTGTCCCACAAAGTGGACGCCCAGTGTAAGGCGATCGAAACATCGGCGGGCACGGTCATGCCAAACGACGCGACGCCGGGAGTCCGAAAGCGCATCGGTGTCGCTGTACGCCGGCACTACGATGACGGCGTCGACACCTATCGCATTCCGGCGCTGACCATGACGCCGAAGGGGACGCTTTTGTCGGTCTACGACGCTCGCCGGCGGAAGCGCCGTGATCTGCAAGAGGACATCGATATCGGCCTGAGCCGCAGCACCGACGGCGGGCGCAGCTGGGAGCCGATGCGCGTGATCATGGACATGGGGGAGTACGGCGGCCTGCCTCAGGAACAAAACGGCTGCAGCGACCCGGGCATCGTCGTGGATCAGCAGACCGGGGATATCTTTTGCGCGGCCGTCTGGATGTGGGGCAAGCCGGGCAAGCATCAATGGGGCGAAGACGGTTCCGAACCGGGCTACGAAATCGGCAAAAGCGCCCAGTTCATGATGGTGCGCTCCACGGACGACGGCCGCACCTGGAGCAAGCCGGAAAACATGACCCGCAAGCTCAAGAAGGCCGAGTGGATTCTTCTCGCCCCCTCTCCGCAAGCAGGAATAACTTTGCGCGATGGCACCCTGGTCATGCCAGGCGAAGGGCGCGACGAAAACGACGGCCAATTTTCGACACTCATCGTCAGCCGTGACCATGGCGCCACCTGGACCGTCGGCTCCCCCGCGATCGGCAACAACGAATGTCAGGCCGTTCAATTGGATGACGGCTCGATCATGCTCAACGCCCGGACCGAGGGCCCGGACAAGCTCCGCTCCGTGCATGTGACCGACGACCTCGGCCGCACCTGGCGGCCGCACCCGACGCATCGCCGGGCACTCATCGAGCCCGACTGCAACGGCAGTCTGTGTCGATTCAACTATCGAGAGGAGGGGCAACCGAAGCACGTCCTGCTGTTCGCCAACCCGCATTCGCAAACGGGCCGTGATCACCACTCGATCCAGATCAGTTTCGACGAAGGCCAAACCTGGCCGGAGGAGTACCGGCTGCTGCTCGACGAGGGGCGAGGCAACGGTTACCCGAGCATCACTGGCGTCGACGATCGCCACGTCGGCATCGTCTACGAAGGCAGCCAGGCGAATCTGGTCTTCGAGAAGCTTTCGCTGGACGAGCTGCTGAGAAGGGGATAGCAACCGCCGGCTCAAGAAGGTCATCTGATGGCGAAGCATCGTGAATAGATCTACCCAAATGTGGAAGTGATCGTCTAATCTGGGCTTGGCTGCATGCGACCGGTAGTCCTTGTTCTGATCTTGTCGGCAACCTTGACGGCTGGAGGTTCCGACTGGCCGCGGTTCCGCGGTCCCAACGGCTCGGGCGTTTCGCAAGTGACGGGACTGCCCATCGAATTCGGCCCCGAGGAGAATCTTATCTGGCGTGCCGGGCTTCCTCCAGGCGGCTCCTCGCCAGTGCTTGCCGGAAACCGGCTGTTTCTAACCGGCCACGACAACAAACTACTAGTTGTCTTGTGCTTTGACGCGGCCACCGGCAAGCTTCTATGGCGTCGAGAGATCGAGAAGGCTCGGACGGAACGGCAGACCTCGCCAAATGATCCGGCTACCCCCACGCCGGTTACCGACGGCCGTAACGTCTACGTCCTCTTTCCCGAGTTCGGCCTCGTTTCGTACACGGCCGGCGGTCGTGAGCGTTGGCGTGCTCCTCTCGGGCCCTTCAATCCGCCCCATGGAATGGCCACATCACCCATCCTCGCTGGCGGCTATGTCATTCTTGCCGCTGATCAGGTTTCAGAATCGTTTATTGGAGCATTCAGAGCTTCAGATGGCAGCCTTGTCTGGAAGAAACCACGTCCGGCGCTTGTCGGCGGCTATTCAACTCCCGTTCTCTACCAGCCGCTCCACCAGAGGACACAGGTGCTCGTTTCCAGTCCTCTCGAACTTGCTGCTTTTTCTCCTGCGACGGGAGAAAAACTGTGGTCGGCAGACCGTATGGGCGTGATGCCTATTTCGCTTCCGATCGTGGGCGACGATCTAGTTTTCGTGAACAACGGGTCGGTCCCCCCTTTCGAGGACTTGGCAATCACGTTTAAGGCGGACAAGGATGGGGACCGAAAGCTCACGTCCGAAGAGTTTCCCGACCCAGCTTTCCGCAAAGCCGTTTTATCGATTGATCGCGTGTATGGAAACGGTGACGGTGCGATCGAGGCCGCGGAGTGGAACGGAGCTCTAAAGCTCATGCAAGGTTTGAACGCCCTGGTCGCAGTTCAGCCCGGTGCCGGAGTAGAAACGGAATCGCGGGAGCGCTGGCGCTTGACGAAGGGATTATCCGACGTTCCTTCGCCTCTCTTCTACAAGGGTGTACTCTACCTCGTCAAAGACGGCGGGATAGTAACAGCTCTAAACCCGAAGACCGGAGATATCCTCAAACAGACCCGACTGCGAAGTGCACTTGACAAGTTTTTTGCGTCACCGGTTGCTGGTGATGGGAAGATTTACTTTACAAGTCAGAGCGGCAAGATTGCCGTTCTTCAGGCAAGCCCAGATCTCGATTTGATGGCCGTCAACGATCTTGGAGAGGAGTGTTACGCGACCCCGGCGATTGGGAACGCAGGTCTTTACGTCAGGACAGTGCTGTCCGGGGAAAGTCGCGCCATCGGACGGTAAGTCTCGACCGTTCAATGTCTTATGGCCTGTTTTGCCCGGGAACGATTTGAAATCCCGAGGCCGCAAATGGTCGCCTGAACGGAGCATCCGGACGCGGCACAATGAGGGATGAACCTTGGCCGTACGGTTTTCTCCCAACTGATCGAGCACCTACCGAGCAAAGAGTTTCAGAAATGTGTATCGCGCTACCGCGGCGATTCCTATCTGAAAAGTTTCTCCTGCTGGGATCAGTTTCTTGCGATGGCATTCGCCCAGCTGACCTATCGGGCAAGCCTCCGCGACATCGAGACGTGCCTGCGTTCGATGCACGGCAAACTCTACCACATGGGATTCCGCGGCAGGGTAGCGCGCTCGACACTGGCCGACGCGAACGAGTCGCGCGACTGGCGGATCTACGCGGACTTCGCGCAGGTCTTGATTGGCATGGCACGGCCGTTATATGCCCACGACCCGATCGGTGTGGACTTGGACCAGACTCTGTACGCTCTCGACTCGACAACAATCGACCTCTGCCTGTCGCTGTTTCCGTGGGCGAGATTCCGCAAGCAAAAAGCCGCCGTGAAGATGCACACGCTGCTGGATCTGCACGGCAATATTCCCACGTTCATCCGCATTACTGGAGGCAAAGTGCACGACATCAACATCCTCGACGAGATCGGCCCGGAGGCCGGCGCGTTCTACGTCATGGATCGGGCCTACGTCGATTTCGAACGCCTCTTCGTGTTCACTCTCTGCTCGTCGTTCTTCGTCGTGCGAACCAAGAAGAACATCTTGCTCCAACGGCGCTACTCGCATCCCGTCGACAAATCCACGGGCTTGCGCTCGGATCAGACCGTCATACTGGCTGCCATCGAATCGGCCCAAGCCTATCCCGACCCGTTGCGGAGGGTCAGTTACTTCGACGCCCGGACGAACAAGCGGCTGAAGTTTCTGACCAACAACTTCGCGCTCCCGGCGCTGACCATCGCCCACATCTACAAGTCGCGTTGGCAGATTGAGTTGTTCTTCAAGTGGATCAAGCAACATCTGCGAATCAACTCGTTTTACGGCACCAGCGAGAACGCCGTCAAGACGCAGATCTGGATCGCTGTCTCGATTTACGTGCTCATCGCCATCGTCCGGAAACGCCTCGGGCTGGAAGCGAGTCTTTACCAGATTCTACAGATTCTCAGCGTTACGCAATTCGAAAAAATGCCCCTTTTACAGGCACTCCAGCCATCCGACTCCCCAAACGAATCCCCCTATGACCCCAACCAATTGATTCTATTCGACTTTTAACCGGACAGCAGTGACGTCAGGACACGACAGGCGCTCTACTACTTTTCAAATTAAGTTAGTCGAATTGGAAGAGTCCAACTTGCCCATGTGACGTCCTCGATAGCCGCTATCCGCGCTCGCGATCGTCGGAGAAATCCTGTTGAGACATATCCGGGGTGTAGCCGAGCAAGGTCCATCCGCCGTCGACGTGGAGCACTTCTCCAGTCAGAAACCGGGAGTCGTCGCTCGATAGGAATACGCAGGGGCCGACATAGTCTTCGACGTAGGCTACACGACCTCCTGGGATGATGGCTCCCCATTTCTTGTCGTAGTCCGGGTCGTAGCCGCGATTCCGATCGGTGCTGGTGGGGCCGGGCGAGATCGCGTTGACGCGGATCTTGGGGCCTAGCTCGATCGCTAGCTGGCGCGTGAGGCTCTCCAGTCCCCCCTTGATGGCCGTGTAGACGGAATGGTATCGAACGATGAGGCTGACAGCGCAAGAGCTGACGTTAATGATAGAACCACCTCCCTGTTCGAGCATCTTTTTCGCCGCGGCAAGCGTGCCGAAGAAGGGTCCCCGGAGATTCGTGTTCATGACGTCGTCGAAATCTTCTTCCGTGACTTCAAACATAGGCCCGAACCTGGTTCGTCCGGCATTGTTGACGAGAACATCAAGGCGTCCGAAACGCTCGCAGACGGAGTCGACCAAGTTTTCGAACTCGGATTTAGACCCCACGTCGGCCAGAAAAACCTCAGCCTCTCCACCGGACTCGCGAATTGCCCGACAGGTAGCGTCCGCACCCTCGGCGTCTGTCTTGTAATTGACTGCCACGCGGGCCCCGGCAGCCGCCAGCCCCTTGGCCAGTCCCTGGCCGATTCCCTTGCTAGCGCCGGTGACGAGGACAGTCTTGCCACTCAGTTTTCCGTTCATTGGAATACCTCCCCAGGTCAGTCGGCCAAGAGGCAATCTGCTGAGCGTCAGACGCTCGGACTACTTACTTGGAATCCCGATATGCTCGTCGAACCACTCGATCATCCGGCGATAGTACTGCTTCAGGTGGTTCCTTTCTCGAACCAGGTGTCCCTCGCGCGGAAAGACGATCAGTTTGCTCGGCACGCCGTAGTGTCGTAAGCCGCGGAACAATTCCACCGCATGAGAGACGGGTATCGCGGGGTCTTTTTCGCCCCACATGATGAGCAGCGGAGTTTTGGCCTTGCTGACGTGTGTACTGGGGGAACGCTGCAGCAGGAGATCCTGGTTGTCATAGGGCGAGCGAGACCACTCCAACTGCACCGCGCTTTCGGGCGCCTTGGTTTGGCCGGTGTGTATGCTGAACCAGCTACTGATGCCTGATGCCATGACGCCTGCCTTGAATCGCGTGGTTGTTGTTGCAGCCAAGGCGGTCAGATATCCCCCATAGCTGATCCCGCTGATGCCGAGGCGATCCGGATCCGCAATTCCACGCTCGACCATAGCCTCCACACCCGCCAGGATATCGCCAAGATCCTTACCGCCGAAATCACCTCGCGCTCCGCGCCGGAAATCGTAGCTGCCCATCAGGCTCCCACGATAATTCGTCATCAACACGGCATACCCGTGAGCCGCGAAAAACTGCCCCCAGTGGCTTGTGCTCACTTGAAAGTCATTGGCCTCACCGACGTTCGACCCGTGAAGATGCGTGATCATGGGATAGCGTTCACCTGACTGAAACCCGACAGGCTTAATCAAGACGCCCGAAATTTCCCAACCGTCCTTGGCGGTCCAGCGGACTCTCTCGCCTTCGCCGTACGTGCGACCTTCCAGGTCGGGGTTGATGTGAGTCAACTGCTTCGCGGGTCCCTCTGGCTCCATGATCCAAATGTCGGGGGGCTTCGTGCTCTTCGCTAGAACGCAGGCGATCCGCTGTCCGTCGCCGCTGACGCTGTAGTCGGACCGAAACTGCGACTGCAACGGGGAGTTAACCAAGCGCGTTGGGGTTCGAGTTTCGAGGTCGATGCTTACGAGATACCGTTGGGCGTCTTCGGCCGCTGTGACCAACAAGGACCGGTTCGCCGGCATCCATCGAAAAGCTTCCGCCGCATACGAAGACCCTTCGACGACATTTTCCGGCGTGCTCCCCTTGCCCCGGCAAATGAACAGACCTCCGGGATAAAAGTCCGTGCCGCTCTCGAGACTCCCTAGGAAAGCGATCGCTCGTCCGTCCGGAGACCACCTGGCGCGCCTGATTTTGCCGCTCGTCGCGCAATACAGGTCCGGTTCTCCCCCCGAGGGACTAACCGTGACGAGACGCGGCCGTAGTTGGATGTCATCCGGGTAAGGACTGTCGGCGACCGTCAGCAAGAGACTGTCTCCTCCCGGAGACCATTGGGCGGAAAGAACGTGAAGACGGCCGATGCTCACGGCCTTTCGTTGTCGTGCCTCGATGTCGGCGATCCAAATCTCGCTCCGTCGAGACCGCTCGACCGGTTCGGATGGCCCGAGGTCGAGTTCGTCGTAGCCCGGCGCGGTGAACTTCTCGGTTTGGTCGTCCCCGGACTCTCTCGCTGCGGCGAGATAGACAATCTTGCTCCCGTCGGGTGACCAGTCGAACGAGCGGACGGCGGTTGGATGGTCGGTGATGGGGCGTGCTTCCCCACCATTCATGTCCATCGAATAGACCTGGGCCAGCGGTTTGTCGGAGCGAACACCGAGAAAAGCAATGCTCCGACTATTGGCCGACCATTGTGGCGAGTAGGCACGAGTTGGAGCGCGGGTATACTGCCGAGCCCTGCCTCCGGCGGTCGGTACCACCCAAATCGAACTCCCGGATTGCTCCTTGAACTGTGCCGCTTGGTCCAGCACGAAAGCTACGTGTTTGCCGTCGGGGGAGATCCGCACAGCCTGAGGTGTCCGCATGGCGACGATGTCGTCGATACTGAGCCGCTTCGGCTCCGACGCAGTTGCGGCGGCGGAAACCAAACAGAGAACCCAGCCACCGGTCACGCTCGCCAGTAGTCCGCGTCTGATGCTTGGAGTGTGCATTTGCTCGCTTGCGGGTGGACGCTATTTCTCGGAGCGACTCAAGACGGATAGATGGCCGCCCCTCGGTTCAACTGAATCGCCGAAGTTGATTCTCGCCAATGCCGCAGCACCTCTGTTCTCAGCGCTGAAGAAGAGCATTCTTCGCCATTGCCAAAGCTTTCGACACCTCTTGATCGTCTGGTTTCAGCTCTAGGGCCGCTTCAAGTTCTCGCTCACCAAGCTGAAGGTCACCCGTGCGGCATTGAAACAGTCCCTTTTGTTTCCGTAGATCAGCCAGGGCCGCACAATGTCCGCAAGCGTCGAAAGCTTCTTCAAGAAACGTGGACGCTTGCGGCCAGTGACGTGCCTTGGCCGCGCTTTCGGCCAACCGCCCGAATAGCTCAGCCCTATCCGCGCTGTTCGCGTTCTTTCGAAGGCGGTCTTCGTACTCCTTTGCCTGAGGATCACCGGATTCCCGCAAAGCTTGTGCCAGGCTATACAGAGCTCGCTGGTGGTCCGCTTGGGTCGCGAGCAGAGTTTTCCAACGCTTAATCGCCGAGTCGGTGTCGCCTTGAAGCAGTAGTACTTGTCCCCATAGATACTGTCCGTTCGCGTGGTTCGGTCTGAGATCTATGAGCTTGCTCAGCAGCTCCAAAGATCGGGGAATATTGTTCGCCTGCCTCTCGGCCAGTGCTAACAAGTAAAGTGCGGCTACGTACTTTGGTGCGGTCCGAAGGGCAGCTTTGAGCTCCGACCTGGCCTCGTCCATTCTTCCCAAGTCGAGGAGGGTTTGCCCCTGGTGATAGTGAGCTGAGGGAGAGTTCGGGTTCAGCCGAATCGCCTCGGAAAACTCCGTGAACGCCCTCGCGTAGCTGTACTGATCCGTGAGCGCGATGGCGAGATTTACGTGTGAGTCTGTCGAGTCAGGTTGCAGCCCGACCACCTTTTCGAAGGTCTCGACGGATTCCTCAACTCGACCGAGGCTCGACTGCACAATACCCAACCCCGTCAAGGCACGCGAATTCTGGGGGGCGAGCCGGATTGCCTGCTCCAACTGCTGTTGAGCTTCCAGATAGCTGCCTTGAGTAGACAACAACAAACCCAAGTTGACGTAAGACGGAGCCAAGCCTGGTTTATTCAGTGTTGCCTGCCGAAACAAGGACTCGGCGCTCTCCTGGTCGCCTTGCTTCAAACGCAGTAGGCCGAGGTTCAATTGAGCCTCGGCGTGTCGAGGATTAATCGCAATCGCGGCCTCCAGCCGCCGCCCCGCTTCAGTGAACTTGCTGTTTCTCAGATACAGTAGTCCGAGGTGATATTGTGCTTGCGCTAGATTCGGATTGAGCTCCACCGCCGCCCTAAGCTCACGCTCTTGGCCCTGCCAGTCACCCTGTTCCGCAAGTGCCAACCCCAAGTTGTAATGGAGCTTCGGATTCTCGGGATCCAGTTCCAAAGCTTGCTTGAATAGTTCAGCCGCCTCGCCGGCGTTGCCTGCCTCGGCTGCCTCGGTGGCTTTGACGTGCAGAGTCTTAGCGTCCGTTTGGTCCTTTTGTTGTTGACGCAAACGTTGGAACACCTCAAGTTCTTCTTTAGCTTTGTCCGGCTTCTTCGCTTTCCGGAAGACCTTAAAGAGCTGATAGCGGACTTCCTGCGCCTTTGGGTTAAGGCTTCTAGCCTTCTCTAGCTGTTGAACAGCGTGCTCCAACTCGCCTAGCCGCTCCAGCACGAAGCCGAGGTTATAACGTATTTCATAGTCGTCGGATTTGATCTGGACGGCCCGTTGCAATACGTCGGCAGCTTCTCCATACTCCGCCAAATGTCTGTGAGCCTGACCGAGCCACAAATAGCCCTCGGCGTCTTGGCCGCGGCGACTGACATACGTCTGAAGGTGCGGGATGGACTCGCGATGCCGACCGAGCGCCTGTAGCGACTTGGCCAACGAAAGGCGCGCGCCCTCGTTATCACGATCGAGCGTGAGTACTCTGCGATAGGCGTCCAGCGCTTCCTGGTAGCGGTCCTGGCGTGTATAGACAGTCCCGAGATTGAAGTGTGCCGCCACCAAATCGGGGTTTGTCGAAATGACTTTCCGGAGCGACTCAACGGCGCGATCAAAATCGCCGTTTTGGGAATAGGTTATACCCAGCGCTAAGGCATGGTCGGGCTTATCGGGCGCTAGCTCAACTGCTTTGTTCAGGTAGTAGATGGCTGCCGAGTACCTTCGCTGAGTGATAAGAACTCGGGCCAGGCTGTAGAAGGCGGAATCGAATTCGGGATCAAGGCGCACAGCGGTTTTGAACTCTTCGACGGCGGTGTCCA
Source organism: Bryobacterales bacterium (assembly GCA_965248205.1). GTDB lineage: Bacteria > Acidobacteriota > Terriglobia > Bryobacterales > UBA6623. Next base: position 627,840 of record CBDFIS010000006.1, on the reverse strand, counting down.
GAGATCCCGCATGCTGTAAAGCTAATCCCAAAGCGTTATGCGCCTCCGCCGACTCCGGCTTCTGTCGGACGACCGTCTGAAGTTCGTCGATCGCACGCCGTGAGTCTCCTTTTTGGATTAGAGTTAGCGCCAGCTTGGTGCGTGTTTCCGGCAGATGGTCATGCTGTTTGAGCGCCTGTTCAAAGGCGAACTCAGCGCAATCCAGTTCGTTGGATTGGGAGTAGAGATCCCCGAGCTCTGTGAGGGCCCTAGCGGGTGTAAGCCCGATCAAGTTGGCCAAAACCGCGGGTCCGTTGTCGAGCGATTTCGCGAGCTCTCGACATGATCTCGGGAGACTCTGAAGCCATCGAGGGGTTGGACTGGAGTGAGACTCAGTTTCTCCGGTCTGACCGAAAAGAAGGCAGGGCTGAATCACCATCAAAAAGAAGATCAGCAACGAGCCAAGAGCCCCCGGTCGCAGAACTGCCAGCGTTGTAGCGATCGTCGGCGCTACGTCTACTGAGGCTCGTGAAATACTGTGGCCTTGGAAGCCGGGCACGGCGTGCCGTGCCCCTACGATCTGAAAACAGGCCATGTCAGCATGATTCGGAAGACTCAGTAGGCATTGTCGCGGTGGGAGCGCTCGTTTCATTTCGTGGAGCAGGCCGGTCGGCTCTCGACGGGAATCGGGGGTGCCGGCGGGCCTGGCGAATCTCCGTGTGTAGCTACTAAGGTTGGTCGGACTGAGGACGAACTCTGCCGAGCCCTCGTATCTTATGTATCTTGTCATAACCTGAGTCGCGCCAATGAGATCCTGGCCTGACGCATTGGCTCTGTGGGTCCCCTCACAAGCCGCGGCGAACGGCGGTGGACAAAACCCTCGGCGTAGGCTATCGTGACCTTGGGTATTGGCTCGCACGACAGATCGTTCAGATCGCCGGAGGCCAGGAGGGGGCAGTCATGACACCTAAGAAAGCGCTTTCCCTACCGCGTCTTGACCCGACCCCGGAAGACGTTTTTCTGAATCGCAGACGGTTCGTGAAAGACTTGTCGCTCGCCGGGGCCGCGATGATGATGGCCCCTGGGGTGCGAGAGATCACAGCCCAGGACGTCTCGATGATGGATCCACTTGCCGCCCCGTTGAGCCGCCCGGATGTCTTCCCTGCGAAACGAAATCCGGAATTCGATCCCGAGGGCGTCAAACTAACGGAAAGGCTGACGGCGGCGATCCACAACAATTTTTACGAGTTCCTTCCTGGCCGCGGTGGACCCGTGTGGCAGTTCACGGAAAAATTCAAGATTGAACCTTGGAAAGTCGAAGTAAGAGGCGAATGCAATAAGCCGCGTACGTTCGACCTAGACGATCTTTTCAAGTTCGAGCACGAAGAGAGGATCTACCACTTCCGCTGCGTGGAAACTTGGGCGATGAACATCCCGTGGACAGGGTTCCCGCTCAAGAAGCTGTTGGAGGCGGTCGATCCCAAGAGCACGGCACGACACGTACGATTCATCACGGCCTTAAAGTCCAGCGAGATGCCGGGTTTACGGGAAGAGCACTATCCGTGGCCGTACTTTGAGGCGCTGCGGATGGACGAGGCCATGAACGATCTGGCGATGGTCGTCACGGGAGTGTACGGGAAACCTCTGCTCAAACAGCACGGAGCGCCGGTGCGAACCATAGTCCCTTGGAAGTACGGCTACAAGTCTCCCAAGTCCATCGTAAGAATCGAATTGGTAAAGAAGAAACCCGGGACCTTCTGGTCCGCCGGGCCGTACAAACATGAGTACGGCTACTTCAGCAACGTGAACCCGAACATACCGCACCCCCGCTGGTCACAGGAATGGGACTACATGCTTGTGCCGAACGCCCGTCCGCGCAAGGGACCACGACAGCCCACGGAGATCTTTAACGGCTACGGCGAGATGGTGGCGAGCCTCTATCCGGATGAGCCCACGACCCCCCAGAAGCCTCTCCGTCAAGGACAGGTCGCGCGGTAGACGAGTTCGATCTAAGCGGTTCCAAACAAGTCAATTAAAGTGTCGCGGACGGGACGCGAGGTGGTGGTCGCCACAGGAGGTTCGTTCGCGACGGCGTCAAGAGCCGTGAGGTATAATAGCGGAGGGTTGACGCTCCGGCAGTCGCGGCTTCGAGAAAGCAGCTTGAACCAAGTCTCCGGCAGCCCAAAGATGAGCGCTCTCCCCGCAATAGAAGGGGGTCCGATGAAGGGCGACGGCGTAACGTTATCAGCGGACAGTAGGGGAGTAGTACACCCTCTCACCCTCTGCGTCTCATCCATCCTTCTATTTCTACTAACGTGCCCGATTTTCGCCGTTGAGAAGGAAGAGATCTCCGAACCCACGCTTTCTTCAATCTTCCCTCTTGGCGCCCAGCGGGGCACCACGGTCGACGTTGAGTTTCGGGGAAAGCTTATCGCGGGAACCTACGACGTATGGCCGAAATCGGAGGGTCTCGACGCTGAAGTCAGAAGTGTCGAAGAGGTTAAAGATTCTCCGAAGTATGACGAAATGAAGACGCCGGCCGCCCCAGGTGACGGGGAAGGTCAGAAGCTCCTAGACTACAGCGTGATGGTTCGAATGAGTATCGGCCCGTCGTTTCCCTTGGGAATGCATCGCCTGCGGCTTGTTTCGCCTTCGGGGGTTTCGAACCCGCTGGGATTTCAGGTTGTCGATCATCCGGTCGTCATCGAAGGCAATGACCCGCATCACGCGGCATTTCAGGGGCAGCCTACAAGCCTGCCGGTGGTTATTCACGGAAGGTTGGCTGAGCCGGGAGAGACGGACTATTACTCCTTTAGCGCGTCCGAGGGGCAGGAGCTGTCGTTCAAGATCGCCCGAAGTCCGGGTTTTGACGCGCGGCTGGCTCTCTACCAGCCCAAGGGGAGTTGGCTGGATCCGAACAGACCTCGACGTTTGCTGCTCGACGAGGATCGATCTTCCGACATGATGCTTGGCAAGACCGAGGGTACGTATCGGGTCGTTCAGACAGGGCAGTACGCAGTGGAGGTTTCCTCGCTTTTTGGGAAGGGTTCACCTGACTCTGCTTACGAACTACAAGTCTTCGCCGACGACAAACCGGCCCTGTCGAAAGAACGGACAGAGCGGCATTGGTTACGATCGGCGGGCAGCAGTTTCGATCGAAAGGTTGGCGCCGATTGGATTGGCACCCTGCAATCCCGTGCAGCAGAGGAAGCCGAGAAGCCCGGAAGCGGCGTCGCTAGTGGGTCAGCAGCCGCGGACGGTGCGGTCCCCTCGCCCGAGAAGGAAATGGCGGGATCCCCGGCCGTGTCCCCCGAGCCGATCCAGCTCGGCGAAGCAGAACCAAATGACAAGATGGACGGGGCTGTGCCGATCTCCGTCCCAACTGTGATCGAGGGGGCTATCGATCGCCCTGGGGACATTGACGTCTTTCGCTTCAAAGTCGAGCGGGGTCAGAAACTGGCGTTCGAGATCGAAACCCCCGATCTGAAGCCGCCACAATTCAACCCCAGAATCAGTGTCGTCGACTCGCAGGACCGTGAGTTGTTCACGAACATCTATCGAAAGATTTCGCTCTATAACAACAACTCCGATCGGCTGGTTTATTTCAAACGCGTACGACCGAAGGTGATGTACGCGTTCAACTTCGACGGTGAGTATTTTCTTCAGGTTCGGGACGTGACGACTCGATACGGCAACTCTAGTTACGCCTACCGGCTATTGGTTCGTCCTCAGATTCCTCATGTCGGCGATGTATCCCTTGAAGAGGAGTCTTCACATTTTGACGGCGGCGGTAAAGTGTCCGACAGAATCGATCGCATCAACTTGGTGAGGGGCCAAGCGAAAAAGTTGACGATCTTCACCTCGCACGAAGAAGGGTTCACAGGTGACGTGACGTTTTCGGTCGCGGGCCTTCCGCCCGGGGTCGAAGCCTTGGCGGCGGCCGAAGTGAACGATGAGAAAGCGCCGACCGAGATCACGGTAGATCCCGAGTTGATTCTGCCGAAAAGGCAAGAGACGACGATCGTGTTGTTTGCCGGCGAGGACGCACCGCTGACGCGATTGCCCGCGACGATGCGACTGCAATGCCGGCCTATCTTTAACGGGAAACCGGGTCCGACGCTGTTGGTTCGGGATATGCCCCTCATGGTCTTGAAGGAGCCTGAACCAAAGAAGAAAGAAACCGCGTCACTGTAGAAAGCTGAACCATGAAGACTAAATCCACAAGCCTCGGATTCGCCTTGTCGCTAATCTTGGCCGGACTTCCGATCGCAGGCCAGTCGGCTCCCAACAAGGAAGTGGAAGCCAAACTGTTGTCCGTTTCCGTCATGCCCAAAGACGTGACGCTTTGGGGAAGCGACGCTTCGCAGCAGTTCTTGGTGCTTGGAAAGTACGCGGACGGTTTGGAACGTGACGTGACGACGGAGAGTCAGTTTTCGATATCGAGTGCCGGCTTCGGGGAAATCGACGGTTCCGGTAGGTTTGTCGCGCGACGTAGTGGACAAGTGACGCTGACCGCTAGATTCGGAGGCCGTGGAGCGAAAGCGACGGTCGGAATCGAAGGGGCGGGGGAGGTTAGGCCGTTTAGTTTCGCGCGTGATATCGGTGGGATCTTCACCAAACGAGGATGCAACAACAGCGACTGTCACGGCGGCATTAAAGGACAGGGAGGCCTCAAGCTTACGAAGAATGCTCTCCACCCCAAGGAAGACTACAGGTGGATAGTCGAGGGGGGTACCTTCCAAGTACTAGTTGATGAATCGAAGGGGCCGAAAAATCCACGCGTTGATCTCGAACAACCCGAAAACAGCCTGCTCTTGTCGAAGCCCGCGATGACCGTCCCCCACGGAGGCGGGCAGCGGTTCGCGGTTGGCTCTTCCGATTACGAGACGATTCTCAACTGGATTCGCGCGGGTGTTCCCTACGGCGAAGAAGGTGGCGAGGGGGGTGCGTCGATCACAAAGGTCGAGGTTTTCCCCAAGCAGACGGTAATCGATCGCGGAGGCAGCCACCAGCTACTGGTTACGGCGCATCTATCGAACGGTCGGCAGGAAGATATCACGGAGCAGGTTCTCTACATTTCTAATGACGAGAATGTTGTCGAGGTCAGTGACAGCGGCTTGGTTAGCGCCAAGGGAAGCGGGGAAACGGCCGTTTTGATCCGCGCGGCCGGCCATGCCGCCAGCGCCGGATTCGGGGTGATCGAAAAGCCGATCGTCGACTACCCGAAGGTCGAACGGCGAAACTTTATCGACGAGTTTGTTTTCAACAAGCTTAGGAAGTTCAACATCATACCCTCCGGACTGTCCAGCGACGAAGAATTTCTGCGGCGCATCTGTCTCGATCTGACGGGAACTCTTCCCCCGCCCGAGCGGGTCCGCGAATTCCTTGCCGGCGAAAACCCACGAAAACGGGATGAACTCATCGAAATCCTGCTCGACTCTCCTGAGTACGTCGATTACTGGGGATTTCGCTTCAGCGATCTCATGCGCGTGACGGTTACCTCGGCGAATGTGCCTGATATGACGAAGGAATACGAGGATTGGGTAACCACCAGCATTGCGGCCAATAAACCGTACGACCAAGTGGCAAGGGAGCGCGTCGCGGCCCAGGGGTACGCAGCCCCGGCGAGAAATCTGTTTTACGTCACCGAAGTGATGAAGCCGGAAAAGATCATGGCCGAGCACGTGCGAGTGTTTTTTGGCCGCAGGATAGATTGTGCCCAATGCCACAATCATCCGTTCGAAAACTGGAGCCAAAACCAGTTCTGGGGTTTGACTGCTTTTTACAGCGGGTTGGACGAGCTAAGAGACTCCCACGTGGTTCTTGACGCCTTGGGCGGTGGGCACGTTGACCGAGCGGGGGACGCGAGGCTTCTCCATCCAAAAACCAAAGAGGAGGTGGTCCCGGCGTTTCTCGAGGGTACCCACCTGCCCGAAGACCAATGGATGGACCCGCGACTCAGATTGGCGGAATGGATGGTCTCTCACCCCTACTTCGCCGAAGCCGCGGTGAACCGCATATGGGGCTACCTTTTCGCACGGGGAATCGTTGATCCGGTGGACGATTTCCGAACTACGAATCCCCCTTCCCATCCGGCTTTGCTTGAGGCGCTGGCGGAAGATTTTAGAGATCACAATCACGATCTCAAGCATCTGATAAGAACCATCGTCCAATCGCGAACGTATCAATTGTCCGGCATACCGAACGAAACTAACCGCGGAGACAAAGTCAACTTCTCGCGTGCTTTCTCTCGCCCGTTGGTGGCCGCCGTGCTGCTGGACGCCATCTCACGGGCAACCGGTGTGGAAGAGGATTTTGACTTCCACAAATTTGCCGGCGGAGGTAGCCCGCCACCGCGGATGCGGGCCATGCAGATGATTCCTGACTTGTGTCCCTCTGAGTTTATGGACGCATTCGGGCGCTCCATGCGGAAGATGCCGGTACTCGGCAATCCCGAGCCGACTCTCGGTCAGGCACTACACATGTGGGCGGGTCCGACCTACACGAGCAAGATTACGAGAGAGGGAGGGCGCTTGGATCGACTTTTGAAGAGCGGCGGTTCCGACATGGAGATCATCGAGGAACTCTACCTCTCCGCTCTCATGAGATTTCCAACTCCGGGGGAGCGGGCCGATCTGGTGGAGTTCATGAAGCAACGATCTTCGCGGCGTGAAGAGGCTCTGGGAGGGCTTGTCTGGGCGCTGATTAGCTCCCGGGAGTTTGCCTACAATCACTAGCTAGGAGTGCATGATGAAAAAGCGGCAATGCTACCACTGTGAAGGAATAGCGGCGACCCGACGCGATTTCCTGAGAGTTGGTTCCTTGAGCTTCTTGGGTTTGAGTCTCAGCGAATACCTCCGATTCAGCGCGATTCCTGCCCTGGCCGCGGAAAGCACGGCTGTCACGGCCGGCAAGGCCAAAGCATGCATCTTGCTCTGGCTCGAAGGAGGCGTCAGCCACCTGGATACCTGGGACGTGAAGGGCAACTCCGGTTTCAAAACGATTCCAACGAATGTCCCTGGAATCGAAATCTCGGAGATATTGCCCGGCATCGCCAAGCACATGGACAAACTGTCTATCATCCGGTCCATGAAGACAGAGGAAAGAAACCACCCGCAAGGGACGATCCAGACACAAACGGGTCACCGGCCCAATCCCGCCATGAAGTTTCCCAGCTTCGGGTCGATCGTTTCCAAGGAACTCGGGCCTAGTAAAGACATGCCGCCCTACGTCATCGTTCCCATGCCAACGGAGGGCGATTTCTTCAACTACGAAGAAGCATACAAAGGGGCTTTTCTTGGGGGCCAGTACGATGGCATGATTCTGCCCGACCCCAGTAAGCCGGACTTTCGGGTTCCCGATCTCAGCCTGCCGAAATCGATTTCGAGCGCGGCCATCGAGGACCGCCGAACGCTGTTGGGCATCGTCGACCGCCACTTCCGCCGGCAGGAGCAACTCGCCGACTTCCAGAAGATGGACACCTTCCAAGAGCAGGCGCTGGGGATGATCCTCTCACCCCATGTGCAGAAGGCCTTTGACCTTTCCGAGGAATCGGAAAAGACAAAGGATCGCTACGGACGCACCCGGGTTGGGCAGAGCGTCCTGCTGGCGCGCCGCCTGGTCGAAGCCGGGTGCCGATTCGTGACTGCCGCCGGTTACACACATGGTCAGTGGGATACGCACGGCGATGGCGAAAAGAGGCTCCGCGAGACCCTGGCACCCTCGTTGGATCAGACGCTGTCGACCCTTCTCGACGACCTCGATCAGCGCGGCATGCTGGAGTCCACCGTGGTGATCGCGACAGGCGAATTCGGCCGCACCGCCGACATCAACCCGGGCAACGGCCGCGACCACTGGCCGGATTGCTGGTCGTTGGTGGTAGGGGGAGGCGGTATCCGAGGTGGTCAGATCGTCGGTGCGAGCGACGACCGGGGCGCCTACGTCGCCGAACGACCTACCTCGATTGGCGACCTTTACGCGACCGTCTACAAAGCCATGGGGATCGACTGGGGAAAGACTTACATGACACCCGTCGGCCGGCCCATCTACATCGCCAACGGCTTCGACAACAAGGTAGGCTCTCCGATCCAAGAATTGATATAGACCGGCCGTCTCAAACCCACTCCCGTATTACCATTAAGGCGCTGAACCACGGTGCGGCAACGTGGGGGGGGCAGCCTAGCCTACATCTCCCCTGGATCCCCGCTGGCGCTGTGGCATAGTAATCGAAGGAATTACTGCGCACCCAAGCGAAATACGGTAGCCGGGAGTGCCCCCAGGCACTCCACCGGAGGAGTTCACAATGCGTCTGTCGCTTCACGCTGGTATTCGACTCGCATCCGTTCTTGCCATTGTCTTCTTAGCCCGAGTCGCGGCCCAGCCTGCGCCGGCCGCCGAGGTTGCCGCCCGGCGCCCGAACGTAGTTCTGATTCTCACCGATGACCAGGGCTACGGTGACCTTGGAATCACCGGCAACACGGTTCTCAAGACACCCAACATTGACCGGCTAGCCGGCGAGGGAGTCATGTTTCGGAACTTCTACATGGCTCCGATCTGCGCGCCAAGCCGCGCCAGTTTGTTGACAGGCCGCTACCACCAAAGGACGGGAGTGCCCTATGCTGACGGCCCCACGGATGTATTGCGGCTACGCGAGGTGACAATCGCCAGGGCTCTCAAGGGCGCCGGTTACAAGACCGCTCTCATCGGCAAGTGGCACCTTGGCCGGTTTGCGGTCAACGGCCCGCTGGCCCATGGATTCGATTTGTTCTTCGGTTTTCGGGATGGCATGATCACCTTCTATAACGACGCTATCCTCGAGCAGAACGGCAAGCCGGTGCGCACGAATGGCTACGTTACCGACGTTTTAACAGATGCCGCCTTGCGTTTCGTCGAAGAGAACCGCACCAAGCCCTTTTTCCTCTTTCTGTCTTACAACGCGCCCCATTTGCCGATGAAGGTGCCAATCCGCTACGAGGAACCGTACAACAAGCCTGGCATCAGCGCACACCTCGCCAAGCTTTACGGGATGATCACCCACCTCGACATGTCGATCGGGCGTGTTCTTACGCGGCTCAAAGAGCTGGAGATCGAAGACAACACAATTGTGATTTTTCTGTCGGACAACGGTGCGCAGAAAGGAACGGTCGGGTTCGTTAAGTCGGCGGAGTCGGATCGCCTTGATGAGTTGTGGAGGGGTGTGGACCGATTCAATGCCGGCCTTCGAGGCCAAAAGGGCACCGTCTACGAAGGGGGCGTTCGAGTTCCGTTTATTGCGCGCTGGCCCAATCGGTTTCCGAAAGCCAAGGTTGTCGACTCCCTAGCCGCCCATATTGATCTGTTGCCGACCATTCTGGAACTTGCCGATGTTCCTGTCCCCGAGGGATTGCAACTCGATGGGAAGAGCATCGCGCACATACTTCGCTCAGGCGAAGGCGCGCGGGTGCACGAGAAACTCTTCCTCTGGTGCGACCCGGCGGCTGATTATCATACCTCGCGAATGACATACCCGAAGAACAACTATGCGGTTCGGTCGGGGCCTTGGAAGCTTGTCAAGGGGACGGAGCTCTATAACTTGGACGAGGACCCGTTCGAGAGCCGGAATGTGATCGACCAGCGTCAGGAGATCGCCAGGGAGCTGAAGATGGCTTTCGATATCTGGTCGGAAGACGTCATTCCGCGGGAGGATCTCCAGCCACTGCCGATTCCGATTGATGGAGAAGATACGCCGTCTTACGGAAGCAACATCTTCCGCGGAGGTACCCTCGTCACCTTGCGCTGGGCCCAGTTACACGGCGATGGCGGAATCCGCTTCGCCTACAACAAGAACATTCGAGACCGCCTGACGGATTGGACGAGTCCCACGGACTACATATCTTGGCCGGTCGACGTGCTGCGAGAGGGCTTGTATGAAGTCGTCCTTCAATATGGATGCGCGCGCTCCGATGCGGGTTCTCGTATTCGAATTAGTGCCGGTGATTCCACCCTCGAAGCTGTGGTAGAGCCGACGCCTGCTATCGACGTTTGGCAAGACTGGAACGTCGGCACTCTCAAACTCACGCGAGCGACCAAGCGGCTCACCATCCGGCCTCTCTCCATCGCGGGCCCGCATGTGATGGACCTGCGCGAGGTGCGGCTGAAATGGGTGGGGCCGGAATGATCGCCGCATTTCAGCGAGAACGCCTATCGCGAGAAGGTCCACTCGACAAGGTGGGCGAGCGACCGCCGGTCGCGGTCGGACCACTTGGACCGGCGGGATCGCCGATCCCTACTGCCTTTGCGCCCAGCTCACAGCATGTAGGCAAGCGGGCGCGATGAATCGCGCCGCTACATCCCTGACGGCGGGCATTTGTTTTACTCATCGCCGGCCGCTCGTGAGAATGCTCACTAATCCTCAAGTCGGTTGTCCGTGGAAGCTGCCGCGCGTGAGGCCCCTTCCGGCGGCCATATAGTCATCCAGTTTCTTTCTTAGGTCGGCGACTACATCCGGGTACTTCTCGGCCACGTTTGTTAGCTCGTCCGGGTCCTTCTCTCTGTTGTAGAGTTGCGGCGCGTACTCCCCTTCGAAGGCCTCCCGATTCCAAACCGCGCTGAAGTTCCACTCGGGCGTTCGCACGCAGCCGATCCAGCCGTAGGCTTGAACCGTGAATTCGCGAATGGTCTTCGCCTCGCCGGTTACAAGCGGCCAGAAGTCCTCGCCGGTCACTCTTGAGGGAGACTGTAAGCCGAGCCTCCCCAGGAGCGTGGGCATATAGTCCTGGATTTGGACAAAGCCATCGACTTGCTTGCCGGCACCTTCTGCGTTGGGGAAGCGGACTAGAAGAGGGATGTGTGTGGCCTGCCTACGTATCCGCTTGGGCCCCTTGCAGAACTGACCTTGCTCGCCGAGTAGGGCGCCATGGTCCGACATGAATACGACGATCGAGTTGTCGAACAGGCCGAGTTCCCCAATCGTCTTCAGGACCTCGCCCAGCCAGTAGTCAACGCACTCGGTTTCCCCGGCGTAGTTGGCTCTGAGCCGCTTAATTCCCTCTTCAGGAATCTCGATGTCGGCGTAGGGCGGATTGGTCCACGTGTGCCCTCGGGCGTTGGGCATGTACTTCTCCAGGAAACGCTTCGGCGGGTCCCAGGGCTCGTGCGGGTCGAAGGCCTCCACGTGTAGGAAGAAAGGTCGCTGCGCGTGGTTGCGCTTCAGCCATGCCATGCTTTTCCTCGCCGTGAGCTCAATAAGTGACTCGCCCTCCTGACTCCACCGCTGCATGTTGGCCTTGTACTGATTGAGAAACCATCGGACGTCTTCGCCGGCGAAGCTGTTCCAGGTCTCCAGGTAGTCGGCCGGAACGACGTCGCTGATGTCGATGCCCTCGTGAGGCACTGTGGCGCTGTAGTCAAAGGAGTGTCCGCGTTCCCACTCAAAGTAGCGGTAGCCGCGGTGAAAGTTCCTTCCCGGCCGCAGAAAATGCAGGATATCCGAAACGAGCGCCGTGATGTAACCCGCCTCGTGCAACGTTTCCGCCCAGGTGACATCTTCGTGGTAGAGCTGGTGCCATCCCGGCATTTGGATGATTTCGTGCTGTGGGTAATGGTAAAACGGCAGGATGCGCCGGCCGGTCATCAGGGTCCGGCGAATGGGAATGGTCGGCATCCCTTCGGGGTAGGCATCGTTGAAGATCACACACTCCTGACTGAAGCGGTTCAGGTTGGGGCAATCGATGAACTTGCTGCCATAGCATTCGAGGTTGTCGGCTCGAAAGGTGTCCACGTTCAGGAGGATCAGGTTCAGCCGGTTTCCCTTGTCTCTCTGGTCGGGAGGCTTCTCCCACACGCCTCCGTCAGAATGACCCTTTCCGCCCGCTTCATGCTCAGCGGCTACGCCGGTTAGACCCGCCGCCGCAGCCGCTGAGGTGCTGAGCAGTGCTCGCCTCGAGAATCTGTTCTTAGCCATGTGGAATCCCTCTCTGACGTCTTATTTGGCGTCCCCGACTTGGCCCACTGGGGTGCAGGACTTATCGTGTGGTACTCAGGACTGGGGCTTCAACTAGCCCCTAAGTGATTGAAATAGTTCCTTTTACCTACGAATTTGGTTTGTTTGGTAATTCTTCTCGCCGGTCATTTCCGCTGGGTGAACAAAGGCCATGGCAAGAGCCCGCACCCTAACGGGCGCGGCTCCGTCTGGTGGTTAGCGAGTGCCTGCCCCACCCCGCACAACCCGTTGATTCGCTGTGGGTTGTGAGAAATTGGGTTTGTTTGGTAATTCGCTTTCTCCCTGCTAGAGCGTCGTGCCGGTCGTCACGGTCCCCCTTTCAGAATAGCGACCCTGTCAAGTGTCTTGGTTGGGCGAAGAACGGTTCGCTTCCGCTCGGACCCGGACCAGAGTATCGCGCTGCGCAATTGTCGTTTCCGTTCTTGGCCACGGCACCGGTCAGAAAAAGGGGCTGGGCGAGGCCAAAAGACGGCCTCGGTGTAGGCTACCGAGCAAGTTTCGCGGCTTGGCGGCGGTTTGGCAGTCGAGTGGAGTGGCGATGGGAGTGTCCCGCCTAACGGTTAAGTCTTTTTAATCGTGACGCATAGTAGCGTTCCCAGCAGCCCCGGCGAGACCCGGTGGCAGAAAGTGGCAAAAATACGAGGGTCATCCCTCGGAGATTTCGGTTTCTGGGCTCTGTACCAAAATAAGGGACTGATGGGGGGCTAGAGGGGGTCCAGCGGCGTAAGTCATTGAAATGGCGAGGCGAAAAAATAGAAAAGATCTGTGACAGGGGTTTGCAGAAGGCGTGAGAAACGTCCCGGAGGCCAGATTTTCCGTGCCGAAACCATGCCGTAGCGCAAGGAAAACGCCGCCTACCGAACGCTGGAAGGAGTGCGGGCGAGGGGCCAGGGGGCAAGGAAGCGGAGGATCGGCCGTTGGCACGGCCGATTTTTGCCCCACCCCAGGCCCCGCTCGGCCGCTGGAAGCGGCCGAGCGCCAACCGCCCGGAGAGGGCGAGGCGGTGGCTGTTTGCATCTGGGGGGAAAGGCGGGTAGGCGAAGGTGGATGGTGTTCGGAATCTCAGCGTAAAGGCCGGCGGTCAGTTAGAGGCTGACGAAGTGAGATTGCCTTCAGGCACCACAGAGATGATCTAAAGCGTTAGATAGACTGCCGCGGGTCTGGCAAACGGCGACGAGACGCGGGCTACGAGTTTGTTAGGCACGGCTCCATAGGGACTCAAGGTCGTGGCTTTGGAATGGCCGGAAGAGGCGGCGGTGGCGCGGGGCTTTGCGAATACGCAGGCTGCTCCAGAGGGGCGTTGGCTTGGGGAAGGAAATCCGGGGCCTTGTCGAATAGAATCGTCAAGCGCCGCTCGAGTTCACGGCCATACGGTGTTTTTTCTAGGTCGGCACGGCGGTTTTTCACCACTGTGACGGTGTCTCGCGGGCCCAAGTAGAGGTAGCTGTCGAGCATCTGCTCCCATGTGTTCGCAGGTCCCCCGCGCGGGTCTGGAGTCGTGAGAGTCGCGAGCCAACTTCCCTTCACCTCAATCAACGACGGATATGGCAACTTGTCGAAGCGCGGGTCGAGGTCGTCATACCCTCCCACGACGTTGCTGCCTGTCAGGATCACGTGTGGCTTCACGAGTGCCATCAGCAGCTCATTCTCGATTCGGTTCGGACGCCCCGCGTTCCTCCGGAAGTGGCCGCCACCCATGATCAGCAGTGCCTTCCGCTTCCTGGCGATCACCTCGTGTCGCACTATCTGGGCGTAAAAGCTGTCGCGGAAGGGAAGATAGGGAGCCACGTCTTCGAGGCTGCGAACCTGGTCCCAATCAATCGGCGGGTCCCCCAGCAGAACTCGAAGCCGTCGCTCTTTTGGCAGTTTGCGGTTCACGGCCCGTACCGCTGCGTAGAACTCGCCATACACCGGAGAGACGGGCCCGAGAGCTCCCACCGGATCGCGCCAGGCTCGCTGCACTTGGTTGAGCGGCACGTCTTCGCCTGCTATGTAGCGGTCCACAACATCCTGAAATCGCGCATTCCCAAACTCCAAGACGATGTCGTTGACGCGCGCGGTAAAGCTGGGCGCCTCCACGAGCCGCCGCAAAAGGTTCCATTGCTGCCGGCACTCGTGCATCTCGCCGAACATAACGATTCGGTAGGTGTCGAAGAGTTTCACGATTCCTTGCACGGGGTCTTGCACCTGCGGAGCTTGTGCAAAGGCGGTCGAAGCCATCAATAGCACCCACAGTATGCGCCTCATGTTTGCTTACCCCGCCGCGCCTGTTCGGCCAACTGATTCCCCAGCCGTCCGGTTACGCCCGTGTTGAGATTGGCGAGAACGGCGACGACGAGTTGATCCCGTTCCCGGTATTGCAGAAATGACCTGAACCCCTGCATGCCGCCACCGTGACCTATGGTCCGGCCGCCCTCTTCGCTGCGGATTTCTACACCGTAGCCGTAGTTGTGGAAGGTTGGCGTCGTCATGCGCTTGTAGAGCTGCTGCGGCAGAAAACCTTCGGAGTGGAGCGACATGCACCAGCGCCGCAGGTCGGCGGCGGTCGAGTAGAGAGAACCGCCGCCTGTGGCAATGGACATGTCGATGTAGTCGGCGTTACCCAACCCGTTCCGGAACCGGGTGTATCCCTGCACGCGGCGCGACAGGATAGCTCGATGTGTGTCCGTGCCCGTGTTGTTGAGGCCGAGAGGCCGGAGTGCGCTTTCATGAAGGAAATCCGCGAAGGGCTTGCCAGAGATGATTTCGACGATCCTGGCAAGCAGGACATAGCCGGAGTTGCTGTAACGGCCCTCGGTTCCGGGAACAAATTGCAGAGGCCGGTCGCGGAATGTCTGAATTGAGGCCTCCAGCGTCGATGGCGAGACACTTCGTGATTGAAAGTCCGGAAACCCCAGCAGATCTGGTATGCCCGATGTGTGCGTCAGTAGATGATGTACCGTGACCGGCGTCCAGGCATCGGGCGAGCCCGGATAGTATTTAGTCACGGAGGTGTCCAGGTCGAGTCTCTCGTCTTGTGCCAGAAGGAGCACACAAGCTGCTGTGAACTGTTTTGAGAGGGAACCGATTCGGAATTTCCCGTCGACTGTGTTCGGCACGCTCCATTCGAGGTTGGCGTAGCCGTACGCCTTCTCAAACAGGACGTTCGGCCCGCGCCCGACGACCACCGTTCCGGAGAATTCTTGCAGGTCCACGAGGGGCTGCACCAATCCGTCGTAGCCGGATTGCGGACCGCGGCAGGCAGCGGCGGACGCCGCGAGGGCAAAGAGCGTGCGCCGGCTTAAGCCCAACTGCTGGACCACGACGTCCACACCTCGTCGGATTGGTTCTGGGCGGCAAATCCTTCGACCAACGCACCATGGCCTTCAACGCAAAGGTACTCGCGTCCACCCGGTTCAAGAAGGCAACGGCCCTCCATCCCAACCGTTACGGCATCCATGAGCGGTCGATAGCAGATTCGACAGCGGCGCGCGGCGGTCCGGCAGAACCGCCAGGCGGTGAAACTCGCCGCGACGACAGGCAGGACATAGAGGGCCAGGTTCCACGCTTCAGGAACCCGGGCCGTTTCCGTCACCGGGGCTCGAGCGACACACTCAAGCCAAACGCCGGCGATGGCAGCAAAGCCCAGGCACACGGGCGCGAGTGCCCAGAGGCCAGCTTGGATCGAGCGAACGCGAATCGGCAGCAGGCTCAGCAGCCATAGACCGCCGATCAGCAGGCCCACCGGGAGCAGCGGAGCGCGCCGAATAGAGGTTAGGGCGACCACTTGCGGCTTGTGCCAGCCCTTTTGAAGTTCTGCCGTTACCGCAAGCTCGGCCTCGGCTTGGCGAGGGGTCGCGCCAGGCCGCAATTTCGCTACGACGCCCGCGTATCGGGGCATCGGGGATCTGAAGAGTTCGACCCGATCATACTGCGGCTGAATGCCTGATTCGGCGAACAGCGCGAGAGCTGTCGGTGTGGGCTTCCAAACGCGAACGTCGCGTCCGTCAATAGCTTGGCGCTCCACAACCCATGCGCCAATTTCTGCCGCGGTGCTTCCCGTACGCAGCCATCGCTCAGCCTGCGCTGACGGCACTCGGGAACCTAATCCCATGAAGGGCACGGGCTGGACGAGCAACACCAGATCTTCAGACTCCGGTTGAAACAAAAGCTCGTGCGCTCGTTGGAATCCATCCGTGACGACGGCCAGCGTTAGCAACAAGAGCGCTGGGACCACGACCGGCGTGAGGCGGGAATGCGCGGCTTCGGCCCGCCGCCGTAGGCCGTGCAGCTTCACCAAGGTCCACGCGTCGGGAAACGCTCCAGCGGCGCGCGCGAACATTCTCCGCCGCAGCGCCACCGGTGGGGGATGAGCGACCACTTCCATGAACACGTGCGAAAACTCTGCGAGCCATTCGCGTCTCCACTCGCCCCTCAGCGAGCGAGGCAGTAGCCATGCGGCAATCGCGAGGAGAAACCGAATCTCCCAAGGCACCGCTTGACTTGGGGCTGGAGCCTTCATGTCATACCCTGGTCTTGGCGAGGCGAGGATAACGGCCTCGCAAACGGTCGAGATGCTCGTGCCCGGCCTCTGTCAGGCGGTAGTACTTGCGGGGCGGCCCGCCTGATTTCTCGGCCGCTTCGTGGTCCCAGGCCGATTCGATTAGCCCGACCACTGTTTCCATCCGCCGCAACGCCGGATAAACAGTGCCGCTGGGCAAACCGGTAGCATCAATAATCTGAAACCCGTATGTCTGCCGCTCCGCGATGGCCTCGAGTATCACCGCGCTAGCGTATGTCAGATTGAGGCGTTTGGGCAAGGAGACAGTAGAATACTACATAGTTTCCGTCCCTGCAAGTCTTTTCTGTAATTTGTCCCGACACCCGGAGAGAGCGTCACACCGAAAACTCATCCAGAGCGATTCAGCGCCAGAGAGAATCAGCACTCTGAACGTAAGCGGCGAGCCTCCGGGGATCGAAAGGCTCTTGCCGCTGGACTGCTGCCCCGGCGTTCGCTCTCTGTCTGTATTCTGCGAAGTGCGCTTTTACGAAGGGCCTGGCGCTCCGGCCGCGCACTCTCAGGCCAGGATCTCTTTCACTACGCGAGGCTTGTGGGTGAAAGTGAGTCTTTCTTTGAAGCCGTTACGCTCGAAGAACAAGTCTTCATGGTGAAGACCCAACTGATGCAACACCGTGGCGTGCCAATCGGGGACGCTCACCTGATTTTCGACGGCCTTGTAGCCGAGTTCGTCAGTGGCGCCGTAGACGGTTCCACCCTTGACGCCGCCGCCGGCCATCCAGGCGCTAAAGGCGTGGTGGTTGTGATCGCGGCCGGGTTCGGGCTGTCCGGTTTGGAACTGTGCAATGGGTAGTCTCCCGAATTCGCCCGCCCAAAGAACCAAGGTACTTTCGAGCAAGCCGCGTTGCTTTAAGTCTTTAAGAAGCGCGGCTACGGGCTTGTCGGTTTTCTCGCAGGCCGCCCGCAAGTCGTTGTCGCCGTGAGAGTGTGTATCCCATATTTGAACGTTGACGATGATCTGAACGAACCGTACACCCCGCTCCACCAACCGACGGGCCATGATGCAGCGTCTGGCGTAGGAATCCTTACCCTCCATGGGGTGCAAACGTCCGCGGTAGACGGCCTTCTCCCCGACACCGTACATCTTCAACGTTTGTTCGCTTTCCTGGGAAATGTCGAGGGCTGCGGTGGCCTCCAACTGCATTTTCGCCGCGAGCTCGTAGCTTGCGATGCGCGCATCGAGCTGCAATTGGCTTGGCCGCTCGCGTTTGTGGATGCGGTCCAGTCGGGCCAGCAAGTCCCGCTGCAGGGCCACGACCTCAGCGGGCCGTTCCTGCTCGGGATGCAGGTTCAAGATCGGCGACCCTGTCGAACGCACGCGCGTACCTTGGTAAAGCGGCGGCAGGAAGCCCGCTTGCCAGCCCCGTGTCCCGTCCACCGGCAGTCCCAAGGGGTCGTCGAGCACGACGAACGCGGGTAGGTTCTGGTTTTCGCCGCCCAAAGCATAGGTGACCCAAGCGCCCAGACTGGCGAAACCCGGGATGGTCCGGCCGGTGTGAAACTTGGCTGCCGCAAGGGGGTGGACGGGGCTCGTCGTGAACATCGAGCGAATCAACGCGATATCATCCACCTGCCGCCCAAGATAAGGCAGCACCTCGGAGAGCGAAATCCCCGACTGGCCGTGCTGGACGAACTTGAAAGGACTGCGCAGGATCCCGCGGGCTTGGTGAGGGTCGGTGATCTCTTCCGGATGGAGCTTGTGTAGGTAGGTTTCTCCGTGATGCTTGTCGAGCGCCGGCTTGGGATCAAAAAGGTCCATCTGGCTCGGGCCGCCGTTTTGAAACAGTAAGATCACGGACTTCGCCTGGGGCTCGAAGTGGGCAGCACGCGGTTTCAGGTCGTAGACTCTCGGACCCGTGCCCGCAGTCGTCGGAGGCGATCCCGCGGCCAACAGGCCGGACCCACCGAACACGTCCCGACCGAGCATGTAGGTTAGGGCTGCCCCGTAGACGCCGGTCGGTACCTGCTCGAAGAAGCTCCTTCGAGTCATCGATGTTTCGTCATCGCGCTTAGGTTGAGGATCAGGCATGATTGTGTGTCCTTACCCTAATCGATGTAGATGAACGCTGCCGAGTTGAGAATCGTGTGACAGAACGTCACCAGGGCGCGAGTTTCTGTGTTCTCGTTGCTCGGTAGATACTTCCGGGCCCAAGCCGCACTTAGCTGGGCTAGCTTCGCGAGGCCTAACTTACGCTCTTCGGCGGTGGGTGGGCGGCTAAGGGCAATCCAATAAACCCTCTCGACCTGCCGCGTCCGGTCATTTCCAGCCTCTCGCTTTACGCGGGCTGCGAAGGAAGCGGCGAGCCTGCGAATCATGGAATCGTTCATTAGGTGCAGAGCTTGCAGAGCCACGGTTGCCTCGTTGCGGTTGATGCAATTGGGGCTCAATTCTGGATAATCGAAGTTGTCGAGTAGAGTCGGGACACCCGATCGTTTGTATCTCTGCCTCACGTAGACGCTCCGCCGCCATCCCGTCTCTTTCTCGATCGATGTCGCCAAGCCGTTCTCGAGCACCTGTACTGGATCCGGGGGACCGAACCTGGTTTCGTCAAGTCGGCCTGCCACAAGAAGAACACTGTCGTAAAGGGCCTCGGCGTCCATACGCCTGAGCGGCATCCTCGAAAGCAGTTTGTTCTCGGGGTCGCGGGTTTTATGCTCAGGTTTTACCTTCGAGGCCTGACGGTAGACGCGCGAGGTCATCATGAGCCGATGCATTTGCTTCATGCTCCAGCCCCGCCGAACGAACTCTGTGGCCAACCAGTCGAGCAGTTCAGGATGCGTTGGACGCGCGCCCATGCGGCCGAAATCATCAAGGGTCGAAACGATACCTTCTCCGAAGTGGTGCTTCCAAATACGGTTGACTATCACGCGGGCCGTCAGAGGGTGGTCGGGCTGAGTCAACCACCCGGCCAGAGCCAAGCGCCGTCCGGTCTTTTTGGCGCCCGGAGGTGGGATGACTACAAAGGGAGCCTTGCCATTTACCAGCACAGCAGGTACGCTAGGCCCCACCCGTTGACCGGGACTCATTGGATCGCCTCTGCGCAGTACATACATTGGCGCAGGTTCACCGCGATCCCATAGGGCCCGAATCTTCGGTTCCGGATGCTTCCGGGCCTTCAGCAATGCAACCCGCCGCTCGGTCTCCTCCGCCGCGCGCTTGTATTCCGGGTCCATCTTTCTCAGGACCGCTTCCAGGTGGTTGCCGACGAGCTCCAAGCGCTTGCCGAACTTCTCCGCTAGCTGCTTCTGAAACTCATTCCTTTCCTCGGGAGGCGTCGCCAGCATCTTGCGCAGGTCGTCATGCAGGTCCTCCGGAAGCTCGGCCAAGCGCTCCTCGACAAGCCTTTTTTCGAGAGGTTCCGCCTTCTCCTTCAGAGCGGCTTCGAGCGCCTCGATTTCCCGGTCCAACTTTTTGTTGTGTGCTTCTGCCTCCTTGTGTTCCTCGGCAAGCTTCATGGGATTCGTGCGTGGAGTCACATAGGGCATGACCCTCGTGTCGAAATAGAGCATCTTGCGTTCTGGATCGTCTCTGAAAGCCGGAGGGATCCAGTCGTAGGGGTCATAGGCTCCCTGGAAGACAGCCAGCAGACGATAGTAGTCACGCTGCGGAAGAGGGTCGAACTTGTGGTCATGGCAGCGAGCGCACTGCAGCGTCAACCCCAGCACTGCCGAGCTAAAAATCTGGACTTCGTCGGCAACCACCTGGAAGCGGTCGGGAAGAAAGTTCGTCGCCCGGTTGCCTGTGTCGTCGACCGCCATCCGCAAGAACCCGGTGGCGACCACGTTGTCCATCATCTCCTCGGTGATCACGGGAGCGTTTTCGTAGTCAAGCAGTTCGTCGCCGGCGATCTGCTCGTGGAGGAATCGATCGTAGGCTTTGTCTGCATTGAATGAGCGGATGACGTAGTCCCGGTAGCGCCAAGCGTAGGGATGTTCCTGGTAGCCGGCCACATCGAGCCAGTAGCGCCCCCACCGTTCACCGTACCGAGGTGACTCGAGCAAGCGGTTGATCAGGTTCTCGTAGGCTTTCGGATCGCGGTCGGCCAGGAACCGTTCGACCTCCTCCGGCTCTGGCGGCAAACCGGTTAGATCTAAATGCGCCCGACGGATCAGCGTAAACGGATCGGCCTCGGGCGACAGCGTCAGTCCCTTTTCTTCGAGCTTTCGGAATATGAAAGCGTCGATCGGGTTGCGAACCAAATCAGAACTGGCGACGGAAGGGGGCGTCGCACGCTTCGGAGGCTGAAACGCCCAGAACTCTCGGTCCTGGTCCGACACCGGTGGGTCGGATTCTATTGGCCTGACGTCCGGCGTCGTTTCTTCCGGTGGTGCTCCTTGCTCGATCCAAGCCGCCAGCTTCTCGAGGCTGGCTTTGGGTACCGGCGGAGTACCGGCTTCCTGATAGCGCTCGGGTGGAGGCATCTCACCCGCTCGAATTTTCTCGACGATCAGACTCCGATCGGGACTGCCGGGCGCGATCGCCGGCCCCGATTCCCCTCCTTTGAGCATGGAAGCGCGAGTACGGAGATCGAGGCCTGCCTCCTGAAGGTGTGGGCCATGGCACGGAGTGCAGTGCATCCACATGACCGCAACGACTTCGTTTTCGATGACGGGTGCGGCCCCCCGCGCACTGCGCAATTCGGAGGCATTTACCGTTTCGATCCAGCGCCGAATCGTTGCCACATCGTCGGAAGAAACTGAGCCCGGTTTGTCGGCCGGCATCAAGCCTTGGCTCACCATCTCGTAGAGCTTGCTTTTGTGGGGGCTGCCCGGGACCAGAATCGCGCCGGACGCGCTTCCCTCTAGGACTCCTTGAAGTGTTTTCAGGTTAAGTTGTCTGGTGGCGACCGCCGGGCCGTGACAGCGCACGCAGTTGGCTTTTAGAATAGGTAGGACTTCGTCCTGGAAGAGCTTCGAGGAAACGGACTCAGCCTGCTCGGAGGAATCGGCTTTGTTTTCCTGGGACGCGCCGGCGGCGGGGGATTGGTGGCTAAGAAACAGCAAAGCCACCACCAACCCGAAGGCCACGAGTGAAACGCGAAGGTAGCTCACAGCCTTCTACGCTGCCTCCTAATTCGCTGCCGTGGACGAAGGTCGCGCCGCACGCTGCTCACTTGGATAGCAAAAGGACCGAGAAAGCACCCGGCGCATGGTGGCTGTTCTCGGGTCTTGCCGCCTGGCCCGGCCCAAGCTTCTAGGCTAAGAATAGGGCTATCATGGGAGCTTGTCAATCCGACCTTCGGTAGTGCGTCCATTTGACATAATCTTATGTAGGCAACAGTGCGGAACCGAATCACGGTCACGGAATATAACGCGGATTGGGCCTACAAAGAAGGCTTTCTGGTCCCGAGATCGCATGCGGGCTATTTGACGCCCGAAGAGTTCATCGCCTTCTGCGGAACCCTGGGGATGGATGGCATCGAGCTGATGCATGATTACTGGACCGAATCCCCGGCGTCCTATCCGCGGAAAATCGCCGAGGATGCCGGCTTGCCGGTTTTCAGCTACATTTTCGAAGCCGATCTGGCTGTGCCTCCCGGCGAGCAACGAAAGGCCCTCGACAACGCTTTTGCGCTCGTGGACCGAACTGCCGAACTGGGTGCGCCGATGGCGTTCTTGGTACCCGGTCGTGTGAAGGAGGGCTTCTCGCTCGTCGACCAGCGAAGCTGGATGATTGACGGACTCAGCAAATGCGCCGCGCACGCTCACTATATTGGCGTGAAAATTGTGATCGAAAACCTCGACTACCCCCCTGGCCGACCGCTCACGGGTCGTTCCTCTCAAGTGACAGCCATCTGCAAAGAGATCGACTCTCCGGGGCTCGGGCGCATTTACGATTGCGGGGCAACGACATTCGTGGACGAAGACCCATTCGAAGCTCTGGACCAGTCAATTCCCTATTTGGCTCATGTCCATTTGAAGAACAATAGGTTGGTGGGGGCAGAAGAAACGGTCGAGCGCTACGTCGACGCCGACAGTGGGCGGCGCTATGCGAACACGGCACTCGAAGACGGCGACATTGATATTGCCGCCGTACTGAAAGAGCTAAATCGCAGGCGATACGACGGTTACATGCTCATCGAGTATCAGGGTGAAGAGGATCCCCGGGACGCCATGAAGCGTAACGTAGACTATCTGCGGCGTCTGATGCGGGAAATCGAATGAAACCGTGAGATTGGGAGCCACAATTGCCGACTACGGCGATTTCGCGGACCCCGAGGCGTACCTGGCGGAATGCCTGAAGCGTGGCTATCGTTGCGCGCCTTGTCCGGACGTCACCATTTCGGAAACCGAGAAGATCCGGACAATCCAAGAAAAGTTCGCTCGCGCGGACGTTGTCGTGGCGGAATTCGATGCCTGGGTCAACCCGTTGGACCTACGGCCTGAGAAGCGACGGCAGAACCGCAAGACCATTGCCGAGACCCTCGCTGTTGCTGATGAAGTAGGAGCCGTTTGTTGCGCTACGGTTGTAGGGGCTTTCAGCACGGACGATGAAGTAGGCCACGTGTCCCCTCACCCGGACAACTTCGCCCAGGGCACCTTCGACGCCGTCGTCGAGTGGGTCCGCGAAATGCTCGCGGAAGTGAACCCGCGACGAACGAAGTTGACGCTCGAGATGTCACCCTGGACGTTCCTCAACGGCCCGGAAGTCTATCTGAAGTTCATCAAAGCCGTCGACGACCCGAGGTTGGCGGTTCACCTTGACCCCGCGAATGCGATCCTCAGCCCCAAGCTCTACTTTTCGACGACCAAATTGATCGATCGATGCTTTGACACACTAGGACCCTGGATCGTGTCCTGCCACGCGAAGGACGTTATCCAAGACCATCAACCGAACATGGTGACGCTGCACGAAGTGTTGCCGGGCCGCGGTGTTCTCGACTATCGCGCCTACATTAGGCGGATGGAACAGGCCTCGCCCGACATGCCGTTAATCATCGAACACCTGGAGAAGGAGCAGGACTATGACGAAGCCGCCGGGTTCATCCGAGGGGTTGCGAGTGAGGTCGGCGCGACGGCTTGAGCGTAGCGGCCGTCTCTCTGGGGCCGGTTGCGCGGAAACGAAAGCGACAATTCGCGAAAGAACAGAGGAAGGATGGAGCTAGCCTCAGTGCCGTTCGCTTGGCGGCCACGGATGCTCGAATTGCTCCCTGCAATTCCGACTTGGACGCAAAGGTTGAAGGGACACGGAAGTTGGCAACAGGTAGTCGCCAGGGCGCGACACGTCGGACCCCTGGACCGGCGGGATCGCCGGTCCCTACTGCCGCAGCTTGTGTGACGATTCAAGTAGGGACAAGCGATCCCGCTTGTCCAGGGGCGACATGTGGGGTCCGGACGCAGCGGCGAACAAACTCCGGCCGAATCTCCTTTGAGTGATTCGTCACGTTTCGACCAACGCTGCTACCTCACGTCGCCAGTGATTCATCGCGGCTTTCGTATACTGAGTTGAGGCACGCCCCGTTTCGCTCGCGTTACCGCTAGCAGACGACTGTCTCGAATCGATCGATTAGTCGTTCTCCATGAAATGCAGGTGGTTTTTCGCCTCTCCACGCTGGCACTTTTTGCGTTTCTAGTCTTTACCTTGCGGGGCCAGTCCGCCGAGGAGCGGCCAAGCAAATCCCCTTCGGATGCGCCGACGTTCGTCGACGTTGCAACCGCGTCTGGGGTTGACTTCAAGAACGAGCCTTCCCCGACCGAGCAAAAGTACCTGCCGGAGTCGATGGTCGGGGGGGTGGCGATGCTTGACTACAACGGCGATGATCTTCTCGATCTCTATTTTGTCAACGGGGCAGGCCTGGAAGACCCGATGCCCCCCGAGAAGTCGCCGGACAAGTCAGAACCTCACTACTGGAACCGGCTCTACCGCAACAATGGTGATGGCACGTTTTCCGATAAGACCGAGTCGGCGGGAGTGGCCGGTGAATCCTACGGTCAGGGTGTTGCGGTCGGCGACTACGACAATGACGGCCGCCCGGACCTCTACGTCACCAACTTCGGGCTGAATAACCTCTATCACAACGAAGGCGACGGAACTTTCCAGGAGGTGACGGGGGAAGCGGGGGTGAGCGGCGGGGGTTGGTCGGCTGGCGCGATGTTCGTCGACTATGATCACGACGGCCACTTGGACTTGATCGTCTCTCGATACCTGATTTGGGATTTCGATGACAATCGCTGGTGTGGCGAGAAGAAGCCGGGCCGTCGCGCCTATTGCCACCCCGATCATTTCGAGCCGGTGACTCACCTCGTCTATCACAACAACGGTGATGGAACGTTCGATGACGCAACGGACGCAAGCGGACTCGGCGCCTCGCCCGGCAAGGGGCTGGGAGTTGCGTTCAACGACTTCGATCGCGATGGCTGGCCCGACCTGCTGGTTGCCAACGACTCGGCTCCTCAACAGCTGTTTCGCAATCGCGGAGATGGAACGTTTGAAGAAGTAGGCCTGTTTGCGGGTGTAGCCTTCGATGCGGACGGCAACACGTTCGCGGGGATGGGAATCGACTTTGCCGACTACGACAACGACGGTTGGCCGGATGCGATCATCAATGCCTTGGCTGAGCAAAAGTACTCTCTATACCGCAACGTGAGCGGCGACTTCGAGTACCATTCGGGGCCGTCCGGGGTGAGTTCGATTACCCTCATGCATTCGGGCTGGGGAATGAAGTTTATCGACTATGACAATGACGGCTGGAAGGACGTCTTTGTCGCCCAAGGCCATGTGGTGGATAACGTCGAGCTAACGAAGCCTGCGTTGCGTTATAAGGAGACCTTGCTGCTAATGCGGAACGTCAACGGGAAGTTCGGGGACGTCTCCGAACAGAGCGGCCCGCCATTCCGGATTCCCAGAGCGGGTAGGGGGGCGGCTTTCGGCGACCTCGACAACGACGGTTTCCTTGACTTGGCAGTCAACTGCAATCGAGAGAGCGCCGTGGTCCTAAAGAACACCGGGAACAGTAACCACTGGCTTATCGTGAACACGGTCGGTACCGTCAGCAACCGCGACGGCATCGGAGCTCAACTGCACCTCGTCTCGGAATCCGGGGAGGAGCAGTACGGCCTGGTGACGACGGCCGGAAGCTATTTGTCGGCAAGCGACAGGAGAGTCCACTTTGGGTTGGGATCGGACAAGAAAGTCAAGCTGCTGGAGATCGTGTGGCCCAGCGGAATTCGCCAGCGCCTTGAAGACGTCGCGGGAGACCAAATCTTGACCGTCCGAGAGCCTGATGGGTTCGGTGAGGAAACGCCTGCTCGATGAACGGCTATTGGGAAAGACCGGCCGACAGGCGATTCCTCGGCACCCGCGTGCGCAATATCGTGCTTTCCACTGACGAGGATCCCCAGCGTCACGTCCAAGAATTCCAATGAAACGAATACTGATGGCTTCAGTCTGGGTGTTGGCGCTCTACCTGCTCGGCGGTGCCGTACTGGACCAGGTCGTTTTTCCTGAACCGGTGCCGGACGAATCCTACTACCCACCCGTCGGGTACGTCTTCGCCAGCAAGATGGAGGGGTTGGAGCAGCGCATCCTGAAACGCGAAGACGGGCTGTTCTGGCTCGAGTTGACCTTGCGCCCCAATGCACTGGGCCCGCCCGAGCACATCCACACGTCTTTTTCGGAGCGATTCATGGTCGCCGAGGGCACGCTGAGCCTGCTAGCAAACGGTGAGGTGAGGGAGCTGGGTCCGTCCGAGTCTTTTCTTGTTTTGCCCGGCACGCCGCACAAGCCTTTCAACCAAACGAGCGGACCGGTCGTCGTGCGGGGCCCGCTGACAAAGGAGTACGGGATCCCCGAGCCGTTCAGCGTTTTTCTGACGCAGGTTTATGGTTTCTTTGATGAAGATCCCGCCAATCAGCAAGCTCCGAACGCGTTGCTTCAGATGTCGCGCTTCAGTCCCGCCTACGATTCGTGGTTGGCCGACCCACCGGTGCCGGCGCAGCGGCTCCTGTTTCATGCCATTGGCCCGACGGCGCGCCTTCTGGGGTATCGGAGGCACTATCCGCGTTTCAAGCCGCGCTAGGCATTC
The DNA here is from genome assembly GCA_965248205.1 of Bryobacterales bacterium. Lineage (GTDB taxonomy): Bacteria > Acidobacteriota > Terriglobia > Bryobacterales > UBA6623. The sequence goes on along the minus strand of CBDFIS010000006.1, from coordinate 601,298 downwards.
GCGAGTCGCCCTTCCTTCGCGGTAAGTACGCTTACGTTAGAATTGGACACGGCTCATTGGTTGGGCACCGGTTCTCGCTAATAATCCCGAATGGGATAGGGCTGCACCTTTTCACGTTCGGCGGACTAACACCAACCGAAAAGGAGAGTACAGATGGAATGTGTCGTTCACTACACGATTGCGCCTGAGCAACGTGATACCGCTCAAGCGCGCTTCACCGAAACCGGTGCTCCGCCACCCGAGGGCGTAACCATGGCTGGCCGCTGGCATTGTGCACACAGCAGGGAAGGATTCGTTGTCTGCGAAGCTGACGCCGCCGCGGCTCTGGCGACCTGGACACAGCGGTGGTCCGATCTGTTGACCTTCCGGGTGCTGCCGGTAGTCGACGACCAGACGATGGCTCAAGTAATCAACGGGTGGCAGCTCGTGGTAGGCGAAGAATCGGATACAGCCAGCCAGTTCACTTCAGGCTAAGTAGTTCCTTTCGAGAGCCGTGATAGGGAGCGAATTGGTGGCAGTCCCCGATTTTTGTTTCCGCCATCTGTCCCGCGACGATACAATTCTCTCAGACTAGGCCAGGCCATGATCGGCCAAACCATCTCGCCTACCGCATCACCGCCAAGCTCGCCGAGGGCGGGATGGGTGTGGTCTACAAAGCCGAAGACACCAAGCCCGACCGACCGGTCGCTTTGAAACTCCCGACTGCCCACGCCCTCGAAGATCTCGAATACAAGGCCCCTCCCAGCCACAAAATCGAGTTGCCGTCGCTCGCCAACCGGTGCTAGACTCAGCACCCTGTGCCTTTCGCTCGCAGATCTCTCGGTTGGCTGCTTGCTTGCTCAGTGGGCATTGCAGCGGCACAAGAGCTGGCTGTCGTTTCCAGTGCGACGTACCGGCTTGGCCCCCTGGCGCCGGACATCATCGCGAGCGCTTTTGGGGTGAACCTCGCAGCCTCCCGGTCCGGCGAAGTTCCGCTGCCTCTTCCCACGGAACTGGTAGGGACGTCGGTACGGATCACGGACAGCGCGGGAGCCCAATTCCTTTGCGGCTTGTACTACGTTTCACCGCTTCAGCTCAATTTTGTTTTTCCAAGCGATGTCGCCCTCGGGCCCGCTGTCGTAACGGTTCTGCGAGACGGTCAAGGGGCTGCGTCCGGGCCGATCACGATCGAGGGTATAGCGCCTGGGTTCTACAACTTGGGACCGAGTCTGGGGATCGGCGCGATGTTTCGGGTTGCGGCAGACGGCGAGCAGTCAACGGAAAACTTGTTGGACCTCGTCGACGGAGAGTACCGTGCAAAGTTTTTTTCGATGGGCCCCAGCGGCGACCAGTTGGTTTTGGTGCTGCTCGGCACCGGCTACCGCGGGAGCGAGGTTACCGAGCTGCGGGTCGGAAGTGCTTTCTTGGAAAGCAACACGATCCCGACGCTGTTTCACGGCGAGCTGCAAGGGCTCGCGGGCATCGACCAGGTGATTTCGGACGAGCTTCCCCGCCGTTTGGAGGACTTCGGAGGCGGCCTTCGCGACGTTCGGATGTATGCCACCGCGCCGGGTGCGGATTCTCCTCGCGAATCGAACATCGTCAAGGTGGGTTTCGCGCCGAATCCCGATGCGCCGGTCCTGACGCGCGCCGCTGTCAGCGGAACCCAGCGGTCAGACGGCGGTGTGCGCATCAGTTGGTCGATCGGTTTCCGAGACCGCGACGCTGACTTGGGGCCGCTCCGCCTGCATCTGCTGTTGACCGCCGAAGCGGGTTTCTGCTTGACGCGGCTGGAAGACGGCGGCGTTCCCGGACAGACCTCGGGGACGTACAAGGGGGAGGTGACTTCGAATGTGGGGGAAGAGATCGGTTCGATTCGGCGTGTGGATGTCAGCCTCCGCGACGCCGCCGGGCATAACAGCGCCTTCTACACCGCGGAAATCTCGGGTGACGCTTCGTGGCGGATACCGTGCACGTTCTTTATTCCGCGATTCGGCGGTCCCTCGGCTGCTCTGCCCGGGCCGTCGGCGGAAGTGTTCGAACAGGTTCAGGACTTCATTTGGAATTATTTGGAATCAGGAGCAGCTTAACTAAGATGACGAACCATCGCTGCACCACGCTTGCCATTCTAGCTGGATTTCCCGGTTTCGGGGAGACGCGGTACAACGTCTGGGGCATGGGCTCATCCTGTACGAGGAGTCGAGACCCCAAACCGGCCTCCTTTTCCACCCGTGTCCAGGGCCTGCCGACACCACCCGCCAGCTCGAAGCGCTCGGCCTCGGTGCCCCACATTGATTCCCAACTGGCGAACTGTTGCTCGGGTAGCTGTTGTGCGTTGCGACCAATCTTTATCCCTTCTAACGGCTCAGGCGCCACAAGAACAATCAATACCTCCCCGGTCTGGCCCTCCCTTTGCCGTCGTAGCGTGAAGTGCGGCGGGTTGTCTTGCTGATCGGGAATCTCAATGATGCGCCCTGCCTTCACATCATTCTTACCACCACGCGTCCGCAGCGTGGGAAAGATCAGGTAGGGCTTGCTAAAGGTGCCGTCGGCATATTGTTCGCGGTTGACGACATACAGAAAACCCTCACGGGGAGCTTCGATCGACAGCCTAACCCGCTGGCCCGCGGCGAGGGGCTTTCCGGCGGCAACTCGGATGGGGGCATACGCGCGGGTTCCTCCGTTTTCGGCCACGGTCAGTACCGCTGACTCATCGTCGGAGGAGTTCGAGAGACGCAACGCCCAGATCGTGATTCCGACGATCGCGTCGTCCTCACGCAACGGAGCCGGCTTGCCTTTTTCCGCCTCGTACCGAGCCTGCTTCTGGCGCTTGGAAGCATCTTCGCCGGTCGCCTTCTCAGATTTGGTCGGTGCCCCTCCTAGTTGAACATTCCACAACTGGCGTGTACTTAACGAGGATATCTCTTGGGCGACAGCCGCAACCCCAAGCGTCAGCAACAAGGTGCACGCGACAAAGGGCGGCACAATCCCAACTTTCCGCAATCTGGACTCGATTGCCATCGTGCTTCCTTTTTACCAGATTATCGTCAAGCCGATCAGTGAAGTGGGTACTGAATTGGACGTGCTGATGCTCCCCGGTTTCCGGGCGGCGTTTGCGCTGAACGGTGAGCACGGGCGCAAAATCCACGCCTGCCGCGCTGGTTCAAAGCAGGGCGTGTCCTGGCAAGAGATCACGTCGCGTAGCCACAGGCGATCGCGGGTCGTGGTGTCCTTCCACGGCAAGCCTCAATAGTGCACCAGCGGCACAAGGTGAACCAGGACGCTCTCCCGGCTACTGACGAGCGTTCGCTTCTCTCGTTCCAGTTCCTCCACTGCGACTTCACTGCTTAAGTGTCGAGCGAGAAATCGCTGGATCGCTTGCTTTTTCCCGGCGTCCCGAATCACCCCCTGGTCTGTTGGATTCGCTAGGTCTTTTACCGCTTCCAGCTCAAGCACGCCTTCGGTGGCCCAGATAAACCAAACCTTTTCCGTGCCCTTCTCCTGATCAAATGCGAAACCACCGCTTTCGGGAATCTGGAATCCCGCGTCGGCAGGGAGGAAGGGATCCCCGTTGTTCATCAAGGTGTTGGGGAATAACACGTTGTAACTGGGCAGTTCGTCAACGGGATTTGGGCCTTCGTTGATGATGTACAGACCCGCATTTCCAATTTGATTTCGGCATCCCGACCTTGCAGCGGCCTTCAGCGTCTTTATTTATAGGGGTTCAAGCCCTGTCAGGACGCACGGAGGCCAACACCCAATGGGTGAAAAAGAAAACAAGCCGTTTCAGCTCACCTTCAACGGATTTCTGAAAGTCGATTTCCAAGGATCGCGCGTCACCTCGGATGGTGGCCTGATTCTCATTCGGGAACTGGACGAGCGGCTCGGACTGGGCAAGCTGATCGACGAGCATCTGACGGATTCGCGGCAAGGCACAAACAAGAAGTTCCCACTGGCCGACCTGGTGCGGCAATCGGTCTACAGCCGCCTCGCCGGCTACGAGGATCTCAACGATGCTGCCCGTGTCTCGGCTGACCCGACTTTTCGTCTGATCGGCTCGAAGAAGAACTGGGATCGCGGCGGGGCGCTTACGTCGCGTCTACAAAGCTTTGAGGCAGAGCTGCTGGCCAGTGAAGAGAACCTGCTTGGGCTGATGGCGGTGAACCGCGAGTTGGTCGCTCAAGCCCAAGCGCAGGACGAGTCCGAGCGTGTCGTGCTCGATATGGACTCCACGGAAAGCCCGGTCCACGGTCAGCAGGAAGGCAGCGCTTACAACGGCCATTTCGAGTCCACCTGCTACCACCCGCTGTTGCTGTTCAACCAGCACGGTGATTGTCTGGCGGCGAAGCTGCGAGCGGGTAACGTGTCCAGCGCCGAGGACTGGGACGAACTGCTGCTGCCCGAGATCGAGCGCCAACAGGGAGAAGGCAAGCAAGTGACGTTCCGCGCCGACGCCGCCTTCGCCAAGCCGGAGATCTACGAGGCGTTGGAGGATCGCGGAGTGGACTACGTCATTCGCATCCCAGCAAACAAGAACCTGGAGTTGGAGATCGAAGAGATTCTGTTCCGTCCGCCGGGCAGGCCGAGCCTGAAGCCACTAGTGCGCTACAAGAGCTTCCGCTATCAGGCCGCGAGTTGGTCGAAGCCTCGGCGGGTTGTGGCCAAGGTTGAGCACCACCAAGGCGAGTTGTTTCCTCGCGTCGGGTTCATCGTCACGAGCATGAGCTTGCCCAGTCGGTCGCTGGTGCGCTTCTACAACAAGCGCGGCACGGCCGAGCAATGGATCAAGGAAGGCAAGCAGGCAACCCACTGGACACGGCTGTCCTGTCATCGTTTCCGGGCAAACGAGGTGCGTTTGCAGTTGAGCGTGTTGGCCTACAACCTGGGGAACCTGTGGCGGCGGCTGGGGCTGGCGCAGAGGATCAAGAACTGGTCGCTGACGAGCTTGCAGCATCGGTTGATGAAAACCGGAGGGCGGCTGGTCAAGCATGCCCGCTATTACTGGCTGCTGTTGGCCGAGGGGCATCTCAACCGCAAGCTGTTCGCTGAGATGCTGGGGCGGATCTGGGCGCTGCCTGTGCCAGGCGGGTAACGGGCGACGGCTGCGACGGAGAAGAGACGCTGGGTTGCTGAAGAGGGAACTACTCGGAGCCGTGTCGGCGAAAAGCCCTCCAGCGAGCTGGAACGCGGCGATCGAGCGGCATTCAGCGACCCAAACGGGAGCGAACGGAGCATCGATCGTGAGAGGAAGACGAAGACCTTGCACCCGAGCCGCGGATCGGAGTATCCTGACCATCGCGGGATGGCCAAAACGGAAATTCCAGTCAAACAGATTCAAGTACCACCATTTCGAGAAGTAGAAATCCGCCTGAGTGAGGTCCGCGTTGTAATACACCGTCGAAAAACTAACGATCGAGTAGCCCCACCGCTGTAGGAATTCCGTCAACCGGTTCTTCCGCAGCAATCGCCTCACCGGGCGCCAGTCAGCCTTGTCCTTCAAATCGGCGGCCACGAGGCTGTCTATGTATTCGGCGTTTAGAGTGGCCGTTACCGAGAGAGCGGTAAGAGAATAATTCGCCAGGCTGCCCTGGGCGACGTAAAACCCCTTCTCTTTGAGGCCTCGAAGAAAGTCGGAGTTGTCATATTCATAGAATTCCTTCAGAACGTCGCTGCGCCCGTACCCATCCAGAACGATAAAGTAAAATTACGGTTCCTTCCGCGGTTTTCACCGGGAAATGACTCACCAGTGCGGTCCCGGTCCACACTGAGGTCGACGTAGTCACCTCAAGGTCGAAGACCGGCTCACCCGTTTCAAACACGCGCCGGTAGACGGATTCGTGCTCTCGAGCGACGTCGGGGATCACTTCAGCGAGGCTATGACCGATGTGCTCTTTGACAGACTTCCCATTGATAGCCGCCAGACGCTCGTTGATGCGGACGAAACGTAGCTCAGTATCCAGCAAGCAGAGGCCGACCGGCGCCGTACGGTAGAGTTGCTCATACAAGCGGGCAAACCTTGATGATGTTCGCAGAAGCGGGGTTTGAGATCCGGGGCAAGATCAGCGCGTTCTTGGAGGAGCACGGCGTGCTGTAGGACTCTTTCACGGATTTAAAGTATCTGCTGTCATGCCGCGGGATCTCGTCTTGCTATCCTTCGGCCGCGCGAGTAGACTAGTGTCGAGAACGACCCAAAATAATTAAATAACACAGATAGCCATCCTGAGGACTAGTCAGGTGAAGAAAGATTCGGCAGTCTGCCTCGAAAAGCACCTCCCGCGTGAGCTGAATCGGGTCGTCAAAGGGTCGACCGTCACGGTACTTTTGCAGGGTGATCCAATAATTGAACATCCGTCCCTTCGACGGATCCAGGGTTAGAGAACAACCGCTTGCATCCGGCGCGATCATGCAGCGTACGGGATTCCAGCTAAAGTGGGAAACTCGATCTGGCTCCTTCGCCCACTTAAAACCCGGAAGAGCCAATCATATCAAGTATCTGCGAAAGAAAATCGTCTTCCTAGTAAGAGATCCAAGGGATGTACTCGTCTCAAGCTGGTACCACCTTAGGTATCGGGAGCATATCTATCTGCCAGACATCTCATCGTTTATACGTGATGATCTCGTAGGTGTACGAAAGGTCGTCGCTTTTATGAACCTGTGGATGGAACAACGGAACAAACTGCCTGAGTTTCTGCTCCTTACTTACGAGGATCTACGGCACGACACGGGAAAGGCCTTGGACTGGAATTTCCGTTTTGGCCATCCCGCGATGGTCAGGATACTCCGATCCGCGGCTCGGGTGCAAGGTCTTCGTCTTCCTCTCACGATCGATGCTCCGTTCGCTCCCGTTTGGGTCGCTGAATGCCGCTCGATCGCCGCGTTCCAGCTCGCTGGAGGGCTTTTCGCCGACACGGCTCCGAGTAGTTCCCTCTTCAGCAACCCAGCGTCTCTTCTCCGTCGCAGCCGTCGCCCGTTACCCGCCTGGCACAGGCAGCGCCCAGATCCGCCCCAGCATCTCAGCGAACAGCTTGCGGTTGAGATGCCCCTCGGCCAACAGCAGCCAGTAATAGCGGGCATGCTTGACCAGCCGTCCTCCGGTTTTCATCAACCGATGCTGCAAGCTCGTCAGCGACCAGTTCTTGATCCTCTGCGCCAGCCCCAGCCGCCGCCACAGGTTCCCCAGGTTGTAGGCCAACACGCTCAACTGCAAACGCACCTCGTTTGCCCGGAAACGATGACAGGACAGCCGTGTCCAGTGGGTTGCCTGCTTGCCTTCCTTGATCCATTGCTCGGCCGTGCCGCGCTTGTTGTAGAAGCGCACCAGCGACCGACTGGGCAAGCTCATGCTCGTGACGATGAACCCGACGCGAGGAAACAACTCGCCTTGGTGGTGCTCAACCTTGGCCACAACCCGCCGAGGCTTCGACCAACTCGCGGCCTGATAGCGGAAGCTCTTGTAGCGCACTAGTGGCTTCAGGCTCGGCCTGCCCGGCGGACGGAACAGAATCTCTTCGATCTCCAACTCCAGGTTCTTGTTTGCTGGGATGCGAATGACGTAGTCCACTCCGCGATCCTCCAACGCCTCGTAGATCTCCGGCTTGGCGAAGGCGGCGTCGGCGCGGAACGTCACTTGCTTGCCTTCTCCCTGTTGGCGCTCGATCTCGGGCAGCAGCAGTTCGTCCCAGTCCTCGGCGCTGGACACGTTACCCGCTCGCAGCTTCGCCGCCAGACAATCACCGTGCTGGTTGAACAGCAACAGCGGGTGGTAGCAGGTGGACTCGAAATGGCCGTTGTAAGCGCTGCCTTCCTGCTGACCGTGGACCGGGCTTTCCGTGGAGTCCATATCGAGCACGACACGCTCGGACTCGTCCTGCGCTTGGGCTTGAGCGACCAACTCGCGGTTCACCGCCATCAGCCCAAGCAGGTTCTCTTCACTGGCCAGCAGCTCTGCCTCAAAGCTTTGTAGACGCGACGTAAGCGCCCCGCCGCGATCCCAGTTCTTCTTCGAGCCGATCAGACGAAAAGTCGGGTCAGCCGAGACACGGGCAGCATCGTTGAGATCCTCGTAGCCGGCGAGGCGGCTGTAGACCGATTGCCGCACCAGGTCGGCCAGTGGGAACTTCTTGTTTGTGCCTTGCCGCGAATCCGTCAGATGCTCGTCGATCAGCTTGCCCAGTCCGAGCCGCTCGTCCAGTTCCCGAATGAGAATCAGGCCACCATCCGAGGTGACGCGCGATCCTTGGAAATCGACTTTCAGAAATCCGTTGAAGGTGAGCTGAAACGGCTTGTTTTCTTTTTCACCCATTGGGTGTTGGCCTCCGTGCGTCCTGACAGGGCTTGAACCCCTATAAATAAAGACGCTGAAGGCCGCTGCAAGGTCGGGATGCCGAAATCAAATTGGAAATGCGGGTCTAGCCCTATTGCTGGGCCGATTCACTTCCGGGGCCGCGGTCGATCTGGTGTCAATCACCTACTCGCCCGACATCACCGTGGTTCTGGGGTCGAGGGTCGTGGTCGACGGGGAAGTGGTTCGCGAGAGGTCGGACGGGTTCACGCGACGGTTGATCGCAGGAGGCCCTAGCGACGTTGACGCCTTCCATCGCTTCGCCGACGGCAGCGTCCTGCTTTCGCTCGAGGCCTCGACGGTTGCGAACGGGCGATTCGCCAGCCCGGCAGATATCCTCGCGTTCGGTTCCGGCGGCGTTCAGACAGTCTTGGACAGCCGGAGCTTGGGCGTTCCCGTAGGGGCGAATGCCGACGCTGTGAGCATCGAGCCCGTTACGGACGCGTTGTTGATTTCCTTCGACATTACCGTGAAGCTCGGCGACACGGTTTTCGCGGACGAAGATGTGATCCGTTTCAACGGCCAGAGCTTCTCGATGTACTTCGACGCCTCGACAGCCGGGATCGCCGAGGGGCTCGACCTCGACGGCGTCCACGCCGAGCACGGTCTGCTCTTGGTCTCTTTCGACGGCAGCGGCCGGGCGGGCAGCGTTCATTTTGATGATGAAGACGTCCTGGAGTACCACGAGCAAGCGGGCTCGTGGAGCCTGGCCTACGACGGTTCAGCGCGCTTCGACGGTTGGAAGCCGGGCGACCTCGACGCCCTTTTCGCGGTCGTTGAACAGGACGAACCGCCGCCTCCCGTGCAGCCGGAGGGCGACCTCGACGGCGATTTCGACGTTGACCAGGCCGACTTCCAGATCCTGAGCCGATCGCTGGGCCTCTGTGCCGGAAACCAGGGTTTTGCCCCGGCGGCGGACTACGACCAAGACGGCTGCGTCACCTCAGCCGATTCGGATAGGTGGTTCGACCACTTCGTGACCTTCCTGATCCAACAGATTCTTTCCAACGGAGTTCTGCAATGAAAAAGAAACTCGTTCTCGTCACCTTCGTTCTGGGTGTTCCCGCCCTTTGGGCAGCCGACGGCGTCATCGAGATCAACCAGGCGGCCGTCGCGGCTGACGGCGGCTTCCCGTATGTGATCAGCGAGCCGGGCAGCTACATTCTCACCGGCAACCTGATCGTGCCAGATGAGAACACGACCGCGATCGAGATTGAGGAGGGCGTTGGCAGCGCGACGATCGACCTCAACGGCTTCGCGATCATCGGCCCAGTGGTCTGCACCGTGAATCAATCGGTCGAACTAGTCTGCAGTGGTTCGGGCGAAGGCGTGGGGGTTCTTCAGCAGGGAGAGTCACGATCGGTCAACTTCCTGAATACGGCAGCCAGAATGGAGGCGGTGACAGTACGTAACGGGACCATCCGAGGGATGGGCGGCGACGGCGTTTTCATCGTCGGCGCCGGACTCATCGAGCGCGTTGCGGTGCTATCGAACGGCGGAAGAGGAATCCTTGCGAACGGCAAGATTACGCATTGTAACATCCAGCGCAATCAGGGGAATGGAATCCACTTGTTTGGTGGAGTTGTCGCATACAACAAGATCGAGGCGAACGGCCAACACGGGATCAGGGCCGTCAACGGCGGTGGAGCCGTTATCAAGGGCAACCTGGTTGCCGGCAATTCACGGCTGTCAGATGACGGCGCGGGAATATCTTGCTCCCGTTGTGCCGTAGTTGACAATGTGATTACTCAGCAGGAGCGCGCTCTCAGCATTGGTGGCGGAGCCTACGCGGGGAATACCATTATCGGGACGGTCCAGGGTGGCAGTCCGACCGGCTGCAATTTGATCATCGCTGACATCGTCTGCCCGCCCGCGCCCAGCCCGACGCAATGATTGAGTGATGAAGGAGACTTCTTTGTGCAGCGAAGAATCGGATTAGCAGCGGCAATCTTGCACGTCGCGCTCGTCTGCCCAGCCGTCCGGGCAGTCGACGGCGTCATCGAGATCAACCAGGTGACCGTCGAGGCTAACGGCGGCTTCCCGTATGTGATCAGCGAGCCAGGCAGCTACATTCTCACCGGCAACCTGTCGGTTCCCGACGGGGACACGACGGCGATCCACGTGGGAGCCGACGATGTGACGGTCGATCTTAATGGGTTCGCAATCATCTGCGAAGCAGAAAACGGGAGCGTCAGTTGTTCGCCGGAGGGAACTGGCGTCGGCGTCCGGGCTCAAGCCCTGACGGCCTTGATTGCACGGCTCGTTGGGGAACCAACCAACACGGTCGTGCGCAACGGAACGATCCGTGGAATGGGTTTTCACGGAGTTAACATCGAGTCCGGTCTTGTGGAAGGCATCCAAGCGCGGTCGAATGGGGGCTTTGGGATCCGCGTCGTGGAAGGGGCGGTCACGAATTGCCTGGCACTAGCCAATTCCGCAACGGGAATCGGGATAGGGAAAGGTGTAGCCACGACCAACATCGCCTCATCTAATGGCGGCGATGGGATAGGGGTGCGGGAGGGAGTTGCGCAGAACAACGTGAGCAATTCGAACGACGGATCCGGCATCAGATCTGAGGGCAGTGCGCTCATCTTGGGGAATCGCGTCAGCGGCATTCTCGGGGACGCTCTGAACCTGGACTCGGATACCGGTGGTGTTTCCGGCTATGCTGACAACGTCATCGAGGGCGTTGTGACACTCGGGCAACCGATCGGGTGCAACCTCATCGACGGCAGCCAAATCTGCCCGAACCCGCTGCCGTTTTAGTCGCAGGTAAGGGGAAAAAGGGAACAGACCATGAGACAGCCTTTTCGTCACCATATAGCAGCTTGGGCCCTGACGGTCGCACTGACCTTGACGGTCCAGGCAGCCGACGGCGTCATCGAGATCAACCAGGCGATCGTCGAGGCCAACGGCGGCTTTCCGTATGTGATCAGCGAGCCGGGCAGCTACAAGCTCACCGGCAATCTGACGGTTCCCGACGAAAACACGACGGCCATCGAGGTGCAAGCCGACAATGTGACGGTCGATCTGAATGGGTTCGCAATCATCGGCCCGGTTCAATGCACAGCAGAAAACGGGAGCGTTAGCTGTTCAGCGCAGGGAACTGGCATCGGCGTCCAGGCTCAAATCTTCGTGTTTGCCACCGTCGTACGCAACGGATCTGTCCGTGGAATGGGTTCTGCAGGGGTCAGCATTCAGTCCGGTCGTGTGGAAGGCGTCCGAGCGCTGCAGAATGGAGGGAATGGGATCCGCTTCGGTCGTGGGATCGTCAGGGGTTGCCTTGCGCAATCGAATGGGACGACGGGCATAAGCGGAATTTCGGGGGGGGTTGAGCACAGCATCGCACTATTCAACGGCGCCGGCGGGATTGCTCTGAGGGACGGAGTCGTGCGGGGCAACGTGAGCGATGACACCATCCAGGTCCGAGATAGCGCCGTCCTAGAGAACTGGATTGGGGGCCGGTTGAGAGCGACAGTAGGTTCCTTCGGGTATGCCGACAACGTCATCGAAGGGACGGTGACGGGCGGGCAACCGATTGGCTGCAACCTCGTCGGCGGCAGCTTGGTTTGCCCTGAGGGGAGCGCGGCACAGGGAGCGAGTGGACCCTGAGATCGGGACGATCTCGGTGCTGTTTCCGGGTATGCTGACAACGTCATCGAGGGCACTGTGACAGGCGGGCAACCGATCGGTTGCAACCTCATTGACGGCAGCCAAATCTGCCCGTAATTGCAGGTAGCGGAAAAGAGGAAACCGACCATGAGACGGCTTTTTCGTCACCGGATACCAGCTTGGGCCCTGACGGCCGCACTGACCCTGACGGCCCAGGCGGCCGACGGCGTGATCGAGATCAACCAGTCGATCGTCGAGGCTAACGACGGCTTCCCGTACGTGATCAGCGAACCGGGCAGCTACAAGCTCACTGGCAACCTGACGGTTCCCGACGAAAACACGACGGCCATCCTGGTGCAAGCCGACCATGTGACGGTCGATCTGAATGGGTTCGCAATCATCGGCCCGGTTCAATGCACAGCAGAAAACGGGAGCGTCAGCTGTGCGCCGGATGGAACCGGCATCGGCGTCGATGCCTTCGAGTCTGACTCCGTGGGCACGGTCGTGCGCAACGGAACTGTTCGTGGAATGGCTCGAGGAATCAGCGTTTCTTCCGGTCGTGTGGAAGGCGTCCGAGCGCTGGAGAATGGGGTCTTTGGCGGGATCGCTGTGAGTACTGGGATCGTCAGGGGTTGCCTTGCGGAATCGAATGGGGGGCGAGGCATCTCAATATCATCGGGGACCGTTGAGCACAGCATCGCGCTATTCAACGGCACCGGCGGGATCAGTGTGCGTGAAGGAGTAGCGCGAGGCAACGCGAGCGATTCCATTCTTGCCCGAGACAGCGCCGTCCTAGGGAACTGGATCGGGACCGAGTTGGAAATTGACGATTCCTCCGGGTATGCCGACAACGTCATCGCCGGCGGTCTGGAGGACGACGTCGAAGAAACGCAACCGATTGGCTGCAACCTCGTCGGCGGCAACCTGGTTTGCCCGGAGGCGAGCGCGGCACAGGGAGCGAGTGGACCCTGAGATCAGGACGAGTGTCCGGAACCGTTCCGCCCGATCAACCGCCGCCCCTCCACGTCGTCCAAATCCGGTACGAAGCGTTCCGCGACCGCGAGGGGAGTAAGTCCCCCGAAACGAACTACATAGCGCTTGTCCGCCGTTAGGTGTCGGGATATCGCCGCGCACTATCTAGCCCCTGCTTAAGAGCTCAGAAGTCAATCGGACGAGCCGGAAAGCGAGTCGGTTCAAGGCCCTTTGCGGTGCTACGATTGGTTAACTGGACACGAGGCTTGTTCGCCGATAGCTGGACCGAAGCGGTGCCCGGGCCGTCGTTGTTTACTTGTACAAGTAGGCACACCCAGTGAAACCCGATAAGATACACCGCCGCGATGCGGTCAAGACCATCGGCGTAGGGTCCGTCACCCTGTTCCCGGCCTGGAAACTAGCCGGCTCCCAATCGCACCGCAGTGACGGTTCATCATCGAGCAAGCTCAAGTTCTTCACCCTCGAGCAAGACGAACTCGTCGCCGTCCTCGCCGAGCTGATCATCCCCGAAACCGATACGCCCGGCGCCCGCGCCGCGAGGGTCAACGAACACATCGACCTGGTTCTGGGCGACGAGACCGCCAAGATTCAGCAAGACTTTCTCGACGGCCTTCGCTGGATCGATGAAGAAAGCCGCCGCCAGTTTGGTTTGACGTTCCTCGAAGCATCCGCCGAGCAGCAGATCAACCTGCTCACCCTGGTCTCGAAACCGGGGCCCGTGGAGCCGGAACTTCAACCCGGCCGACGGTTTTTCGGCGACATCCGGCGCCGCACGGTCTTCGCGTATTACACGTCGAAGATGGGAATCCTCGAAGAGCTTGATTACAAGGGGAAGACGCCACTTCCCGAATGGGTTGGATGTGTCCATCCCGAGCACCGCGATGATGACGCCGAATCGGGGGACGCCGTATGAAGACTTACGACGTGCTCATCGTCGGCAGCGGCGCTAGCGGCGGCATGGCGGCCAAGGTTCTCACCGAGCACGGTCTTGAAGTACTGCTGATGGAAGCCGGCCCGAAGATTGAGCAGTCGGACTTCCTCACCCACTCCATGCCTTACGACTTTCCTTTTCGCGGCAGGGGGAGTCCCAGCAAGATCCGAGAGGAAGGGGCACATGCGGCCCGAGAGATCACGCCCTTCACCGGCTACTACGCGGAAAAGAATCTCCACCCGTTCACGACGCCGCCGGACAAGCCCTGGCACTGGGGCATGCGTTCGCGTATTCTCGGCGGACGCACTCTGCATTGGGGACGCCAGTCGTTCCGCCTCGCCGAGTATGACTTTAAGGGCCATTCGATCGACGGCCACGGCGCTGACTGGCCCTTCCGCTACGAAGACTTGGCGCCCTATTACGACAAGGTTGAGGACTACGTCGGCATCCAGGGCATCAAAGAAGGGTTGCCGCAGATTCCTGACGGTAGATTCCTGCCTCCCTTCGAGTTGCAGTGTTTCGAACACCTCATGCGTAAGGCCGCCCGCAAAAAGGGATGGCGGCTGACGCCCCTGCGTACGGCGCAGTTGAGTGTGCCTCATCGGGGCCGTCCCGCATGCCACTACTGCGGTAGTTGCGGTTCGGGCTGTGACATCGGCGCGTTCTTTTCGACGATCGCGGTCACCCTGCCCGACGCGATGGCGACCGGCAAGCTGACCCTGATGACCGACTCTATCGTCCGGCATGTGCTGGTGGATAAAGAAGCCCGCACGAAGGGCGTCGGGTACTACGATCGCGTAACGAAAGACTATCGAGAGGCCCATGCCAAGGTCATCGTCTTGGCCGCATCAACGCTCGAATCGACCCAAGTGTTGCTCAACTCAACGTCGCGCCACTTCGCGAACGGCCTAGCGAACTCCAGTGGCGTTCTAGGCCATTATCTGACCGACCATTTCACCGCGGGCGAGATTATCGGTTTGCTGCCCGAGCTCGTAGGTAGCGAGATTGTCAATGACGACGGCAAGTCCAACGGCTCCTACATCCCCCGTTACCAGAACCTTGACGGCCGCGACACCGACTTCGTCCGCGGCTACGCCATCATGGTCAAGGGCGGCAGCAGCATCTTCCCAAGGCATGCGAACTTGATCCCGGGTTTTGGGGAAGAGTATAAGCGGCACATCAAGAAGTATCACCCAGCCGTCGTGCGCGTCTACGCGCGGGGCGAGGCTCTCCCCGTCTACGACAGCTACGTCGAGATCGACAAGAACGTGGTGGACGCGTGGGGCATCCCGGTGCTGCGGATCAGCTACAGGCGCACCGACAACGACCACAAGATGCTCAAGCATGCGTTTCAGACGATGCAAGAGCTCATGCGGACCGCCGGCGCGGAGATCCTTCGGGAGAGGGCGTTCCTGACCACGCCCGGGCAGGTCTCCCACGAAATGGGAACGGCTCGGATGGGCGGCGACCCCAGAACCAGCATCGTCAACGGATACTGCCAGGCCCACGATGTCCCGAACCTGTTTGTCGTCGACGGCGCGTGCTGGCCCAGTGCCGGCTGCCAGAACCCTACGGAAACCATGCTGGCCGTCTCCTGGCGCGCCAGCGACTACTTGGCCGAGCAAGCGCGCACAGGGGCGTTCTAATGATTAAGCAGCCGCGGGTCTTGTCGCGCCGTCCGCTATCCGCGTCGTCCGATTTCAGGGTAGACTTTCCGTAAGAAGGGCAAGATGTCACTTCGACCTGTGAAACGGCTCATCCGAGCCAAGCCGACCCTCGAAGGCGCAGGCGTGCACTTGCGCCGGGCGTTTGGCTTCGGCGAAACGTCTGACTTCGACCCGTTTCTTTTGCTGGACGATTTTCGCAACGACGTTCCGGAGGATTATCTGGCGGGGTTCCCGTGGCACCCCCACCGCGGAATCGAGACCATCACGTACGTTCTGGCCGGGACCGTGGAGCACGGCGATAGCTTGGGGAACAGCGGCGCAATCACGGGCGGCGACGTCCAGTGGATGACAGCCGGCAGCGGGATTATCCATCAGGAGATGCCGAAGGGAGATGAGGCAGGCCGGATGCATGGTTTTCAACTCTGGGGGAACCTCCCCTCGTCACTCAAGATGACGGCGCCCCGCTACCAGGAGGCGAAGGCGGCCGACATCCCCGTGGTGACGGATGATGACGGGACCCAGGTCCGTGTCGTCTGCGGGAGTTTCTGGGGGAAGTCCGGACCCGTAGACGGTGTCGCGGCTGACCCCATCTATATCGACGTGTCGATTCCGCCGGACAAAAAGAAGACCCTGCCGATCGAGACCACGCGCCACGCTTTCGCGTACATCTTCGCGGGGGACGGAACGTTCGGCAATGCTTCGAGTCCGTTGCCGGTGCGGACCGAGGCCGTCGGCGGGACAGAGGCAGTGTCTCCTACGGATGTGGACAACCGCTCACTCGTGCTCTTTGACCGCGGCGACGAAATCACCGTGCAAGCGGGAAGGGAAGGGATGCGCTTCCTGCTGGTCTCGGGAAAGCCATTGGAGGAGCCCGTGGCATGGCGCGGGCCAATTGTCATGAACACGCAGGAGCAGCTTCGGCAGGCGTTCCAAGAGCTTGACCAGGGGACGTTTCTGAAGCCGGACTCTAGCGGGTGACGCTCCAGCTAACTAGCGGACCGCTCGGCACCGATCCAGAAACCGTGTCCGCACGATCTGTCACTGAACGGTGAACCGTTGGCGTCGGGGGGCGATTAGGATGGTCCGGCCGACGAAGCTAGAATTCCACTCGTCGCTTCTCCACTAAGATAGGACCATGCCCGATCTGACCAAACTGACCGAGCAGGATCTGACGGCGGCACTCGAGAACCTTCCGGGATGGCACGTCGTCGAGGGAAAACTGCATCGCGAGTATCAATTCGCGGACTTTATCCACGCCTTCGGGTTCATGGCGACCGCCGCCATTGCCATCGAGAAGGTGAATCATCACCCCGAGTGGTTCAACGTGTACAACCGGGTGAGGGTCGACCTGACGACCCATGATGCCGGAGGGATCACCTCGGCCGATACCGAAATGGCGGCCACTCTAGAGGCGATCGCCGGCAAGCTGATGTCTTGAGAGACAGACTGTCAGCGTGACCCGCTCGCGGGGCGCCGGCTAACCTGGCCGGACAGATGGCTAGTTCCGGCCATCTATCTTCCGTACTGATCTTCGGGGCACATCGGCGTGCCTCATCTTATCGGCGGTCCCTTCCACCATTGGTTTAGCTCTATCCGAGGTACACCCAACGCGCGGAACATAGATCCCGTGCCGAATCTGCCTGATCTTTTGTTCAACCGGTGGTCGCGCGAGCGGTTGCTATACTCTACGCGGGAGGGATGATGTCCGAGCAGGCCCCGCGACTTTGGCTGCGCCGGGCGGCGTTTCCCGGCACGATGGCGGCGGCCTTCGCCGTTTACGCCGTCCTCCCGTCGACCGGCGTTCTCCTAGTCGTGAGCGCCTATATCGCGGCGGTGCTCAGTGCGGGTACCGTAACGCTGCTCGAGTTCGTCATTCCCTACCAGCGCTCGTGGCAGCCGAAATGGGACGACGTCAAGAACGACTTGCTGTTCATGGTCACCGTGCAGCTGGTCCTGCCGCAGGCGCTGACCCTTTTTTTTGGCGTTACCCTACTGCGATTTCTTGAAACCCTCAACTTACCGCTGACACAACTTTGGCCGCGCGAGTGGCCGCTGGCCGCTCAGGTCGCGCTGATGCTACTCGCGGCGGAGTTCCTTCGCTATTGGTTGCACGTCGCCGCCCATAACACCGAACCCCTCTGGCGCTTACACGCCGTTCACCATTCGCCGAAGAAACTCTACTGGCTCAACGTGGGCCGCTTTCACCCAGTTGAAAAAGCGCTGCAGTATTTGCTCGACGTGTTCCCGTTTATCGTTGTCGGGGTTGGCGAGGAGGTTCTCGCCCTGTATTTCATCTTCTACGCCACGAATGGCTTCTTCCAGCATTCTAACGTCGACGCGCGATACGGGCTGCTCAACTACGTGGTTAGCAGTGCCGAGCTCCATCGCTGGCATCATTCAAGGCTAGCCAAAGAATCGAACAACAACTACGGCAACAACCTCATCGTCTGGGATCTCGTCTTTGGCAGCTGGTTTTTGCCCAAAAATCAGAGCGTCGGTGAGCTGGGCCTGATGAACCGCGCTTACCCTCTGGACTTCGTTGGGCAGATGAGGGCTCCGCTTACGCCGGGTCTGGACAAGAAGGGCACGCGACCGGATGAAGTTTGACTGGTTCGTGAATCAGTTGCTGTGGGCGCGGATGCAGGCGCTGCGGTGGACACATTGGCGCCCATTCGTCGCTGACGCCCGCCGCCCTCGGGAAACGCAGCAGCGAGTATTGCTGGACATCGTTCGGCGGAACCGGAATACCCGCTTCGGCCGCGAGCATGGCTTCGACAAGATCTCGTGCTACGAGGATTTTGCTGCAGCCGTGCCGGTCCAGGATTATGAATCCCTGCGTCCTTACATAGAAGAACAGGAACGCACCGGCGAGACCGCCCTTAACGCCGAGCGCCCGGTCATGTACGCGCAGACGAGCGGTACAACGGGGAAGCCGAAGCTGATCCCGATCCTGGCGAGAAGTCTAACCCAGCTAAAACGGAGCCAGTCCATCCAGTCGTTCGTTCAGTTCTCCGCGGTGCCACAGACGTTCTATGGACGTATCCTCGGAATCACCAGTCCGGCGGTCGAGGGAACGTTGGAATCGGGGACGCCGTACGGTTCGGCTTCCGGACACATCTCCAAGAACATGCCGTCCCTCGCAAAGAAGAAGTACGTTCTACCGGACGAAGTTTTTGGCATCGCGGACTATGAGTTGAAGTACCTCGTGGCCTTGCGGCTGGCGCTTCCCTGCCGAAATCTAAGCTGCATTGCGACTGCCAACCCATCGACTTTGCTCAAGCTCTTGTCCGTGGTGGACAACCATCGTAAGGCGTTAACG
This sequence comes from Bryobacterales bacterium, assembly GCA_965248205.1. Lineage (GTDB taxonomy): Bacteria > Acidobacteriota > Terriglobia > Bryobacterales > UBA6623. The sequence continues at coordinate 582,456 of CBDFIS010000006.1, read as the reverse complement.
CAGGACTTTTCACGAGGGACTTTCCATCAGGCTGACCGTCTGTCGCCTCAAGTGCAAGCCGCTATTTCTCCCCTCCTGGGCTGCACGCCTGAGCGGGTCCAGGAGCTGAATAGGGTACTGGCATCTGGGAAGCCAACTTTTGCCGACCTCTGGCCGAACCTGCGACTGGTCAATACCTGGACGGGCGGCAGTTGCCGGATCGCGCTGGCCGCGGTTCGCGCGGCCTTGCCGCCGGGAGTTTCGATCGCGGAGCTAGGCTATCTGTCGAGCGAGTTCCGCGGGACCATCACCGTCGATCTGGAACGAAACGTTGGTGCACCGACGATCCATGAAAATTTCTTTGAGTTTGTGGAGCGGGACGATTGGGACGCCGGGCGCAAAGAGTTTCGGACCGTCGAGGAGATCGAAGAAGGAAGAGAGTACTACATCATCATTACCACCGGTGCCGGGCTGTACCGCTATTTCATGAACGACATCGTCAGGGTAACGGGCCTGTTCCGAGCAACGCCGACGATCGAGTTCGTGCAGAAGGGCAAAGGCGTGACGAACATCACCGGCGAAAAACTTTACGAAAACCAGGTTGTTAGTGCGGTGCGCTCGACCGAAGACGCGCTTGGCCTCGCTTCGCAGTTTTTTCTGATGCTAGCCGACGTCGACAGGGCCGTTTATCGATTGGTCGTGGAGTGGTCCGGGACAGATGAGAGTATCGGCGAGCGTCTGCTCGAGTCGGTCGAACGGAAGCTGGGCGAGGTTAATGTCGAGTACGCACAGAAACGGGCGAGCGGCCGGCTGAAGCCCCTTGAGCTTGTGGCCGTGAATTCTGGGGCCGGGGAGGCATACAAGCAGCACTGCCTAGGACAGGGGCAGCGCGAAGGGCAGTTCAAGCTGGTGGCCCTGCAATACCAGCACGAGTGCGCCTTTCCGTTCGACGATTTCCGCATCAACGTGACGGCCGGAACGGCCCGGCAATGATTGAAGATCTCGACCTGTATTCGATTGACATCCCATTTCGGGAGTCATTCCGGCACAGCTCGGCTGATCGTGCCAGGACGCAGAGCGTGTGGGCTGAGGCGCGCGTGGGCGGCGTAATCGGCGTGGGCGAGGGCTGCCCTCGGGAGTATGTCACTTCGGAGACGCTTTCCTCAGCGCGGGAGTTCTTCGCGCGGCACCGCGAGGGTTTGCGCCGGCAGATTCAGTCGGTCGAGCATCTTGTGGCATGGGTGAGCGAGAACGAAGCGGACATCGACCAGAACCCGGCGGCATGGTGCGCGATCGAACTCGCGATCCTTGAACTGTTTGCGTTGCGGGAGGGAGTACCGGTCGAAGGTGTTTTGTCGGCGGCTCCGCCGAGCGGTCGGTTTCGCTACTCGGCCGTGATCGGCGACAGCGGGCCCGAGGTGTTCCGTAAAACGGCGGCCCGGTATCGAGAAGCGGGCTTTCGGGATTTCAAGCTGAAGCTCTCCGGCGACGCTGGAAGAGATGGCGACAAGATCACTGCCCTCTGTGATTTGAACATCGACGGGCTGCGCATTCGTGTCGATGCGAACAACCTGTGGGACGACCCCGACACCGCCGCCAAACATCTCGGAGATCTGGAGTTTCCCATGACTGGCATCGAGGAACCGCTCACGGCCGGCGGGTTCGACTCTATGAGGCTCGTCTCCGAACAGACCGGGGCGCCCATTATCTTGGACGAAAGCTTTCTCCGGGCCGATCAGCTGCCGTCGCTCGCCCAAGATCCCCAGCACTGGATTGTTAACGTTCGCGTCTCCAAGATGGGCGGACTCCTGCGGTCGCTCCATGTAGTCCAGAAGGCACGCGAGGAAGGGATTCCTGTCATTGTCGGCGCGCAGGTCGGCGAAACTAGTGTATTGACACGCGCCGGTCTGACTACGGCTCAAGCGGCCGGCGACGGCCTGCTTGCTCAGGAAGGGGCGTTTGGGGTGTTGCTGCTGGCATCTGACGTCGCGGAGCCTCCGCTGATGTTTGGGTCAGAGGGCATTCTTGACGCAGACGCCATCGCGCTTCCGAAAAAGCCGGGATGGGGACTTGCCATCACGAGCGACCGGGGATTCCTACGGTCGTTCCCAGCGGGTTCATGACCGATGCCGGACAAGCCGATGTGACCAGCCGACCTCTACTTCTTCGACCGAATGAAGGCCATGAGCTGGTCGATCTGCTCGTCGGTGAGCTTGTTGACGAATGGCGGCATGACGTCGCCGCCGAATTGGATCTTGATGCGGACGTAGGGTTCGCTGGGCTTGCCGCCGGAAAACGGCAGCTTTTCGTTTTGAAAGAGGCGGAACAGAGTGGGCCCGAGTTTGTTGGTTTCCGGCTTGTTGATTTCGTGACAGACAGAGCAGTTCTCTAAGTAGAGATAGCGGCCCACCCGGAGCGGTTTTTCCCAAGGAGGCGGTTTCTTCTCCGCGCCCAGGGTCGTGCCGGTCAGCACGAGCAGTGAGACGAAGCAGAGCGCGAAGCGGTTCATGATCATTAGGAGTCCGCGATCTCTTCTACGGCGGCCGCGCCCGAGTCACGCAGGAGGTCGGCAGCCCGGCCGGCAAGGTGATCAGGGCAGTCGAGGCGAACTCCGATCGAGTTGTCTTGCAGCGGTGAAGTAGGAACTCGCTTCCAGAAATGAATCAACCCACCTTCCCATAGGAACGTAAGAACCGTCCCCACGACGGCGCCCGCCATCGTGAATTCGAAGGTAATCACACCGGTCGCCCAGCCTGAGGTCAAAGGCATCCCTCCCGTGACAAGCGGGTAATCGAGCTGCGTATAAAAGATGAACGCAGTGGTCAGCCCGCCGCTTAGGAGAGCGCCGAGGACCGCGAACAGAGACATGCGACTCGGCCGGTCGAGCACGCCTGGCTCGAGATCGACGGGCTTGGTGGAAAACAGTTCAATCTGATCGTTCGACAGCCCCATCGAGCCGAGGGCCCGCACGGCGTCGGTGACCGCTTCGCTGTCAGCGAACTCAGCGTTCAGGTACATCGTCGTATTCCCAGATAGCAATAATCGGAAACAACTTGACAAAGATCAAATAGAGTAGACACATCGCGGCGAACGTTCCTACCGTGATCGAGACCTCGACCCAGCTGGGAGCATAGCTTCCCCACGCTGCCGGGAGCGCGGGTTTCAAGAGGGTCGGAACGATAATCAGGAAGCGCTCTAGCCACATCCCGATCAAGATCGTGACGCTGCAGATTGAAATCGTTGCGATATTCCGTAGTTTTCGAATACCCAACAGTATGAACGGGATCACGAAGTTGCAGGTGACCATCCCCCAGAAGAACAGCGCGTAGGGACCGTAGACCTTGCTGTTGAAAACGGCGATTTCCATTGGCTCGTTGCCGTACCACGTGGTGAGGTACTCCGAGACCGTGAAGTACAACCAGACCAGACTCATGAGTAAGAGCAGTTTCGCCAGGTTGTTGAAGTGCAACGGCCGTAGATACTTTTCCAAATGCAGGAAGCGGCGAAGCGCCGCCATCACCAAGACCAAAGCGGCGATGCCGCTGAAGATCGCTCCGGCAACGAAGTAAGGGGCGAAGACCGTGCTATGCCACATCGGCGCGATCGACATGGCGAAGTCGAATGCGACGACCGAGTGGACGGACACCGCGATGGCGAGAACGATACCGGCCATCAATTTCATGGCTCGCTCGAGGGCATGCCATTGGCGATCCGTCCCCGACCAGTTGAGCGACAGTATTCGGTAGACCGTACTTCTCAGGCCCGTGTTTCGATTCGCCATTTCCGCTAGGTCGGGGATCAGAGGCAGGTAAAGGTAAAGAACACTGCCGGTCATGTAGGTAAAAATGGCTGTCATGTCCCACACGAGCGGCGATCGAAAGTTCGGCCACAAGAGTCGTTCATTGGGGTAGGGAATGAGCCAGTAGAACAGCCAGACGCGCCCCAAATGGATGAGCGGGAATAGCCCGCCGATCATCAAAGCGAAAACGGTGATGGCCTCCGCGGCGCGGGTAACGGGCTTGCGCCAGCCGGCGTTTGTCAAACGCAGGATCGCGGAGATCAGCGTACCGGCGTGCGAGATGCCAATCCAAAATACGAAGTTGGTGATGTAGAAGCCCCAAAAAACAGGGCGCGAGATACCGGCGACGCCGATACCTACCACAATTTGGTAACCCCAAGCGAAAAGAGCCCAGGCAACGATAGAACCGAACAACAGTACGGCGACGATGTACTTTGCACTGACACCACGCAGAGGTCGCAGCAAGTCCTCGCGAACGCGGTCGTGGGGCGTTTCCATCGTAGTGGCTAGGGTCGCCATTGGTTGTTGGTCTTTTCGGGCTGGTCTCGCGGGGGACGTGAAGGGCGCGACATCTCGCGCCCTTACGTTGCTAATCGGAAAGCGTGTCCCCAAGCGATCATTGCTAATCGGCACGCTCCAAATAGAACACTCGCGGTTTGGTTCCTAACTCTTCGAGCAATTGTCTCGACCGGCCGCTCTGCGCTAGCTTCGATACCTTGCTTTCGCGGTCGCTCAGGTCCCCGAATGCCATGGCCTCGGCTGGGCAAGACTGCACACAGGCCGGCTGGGCGTCTCCGTCAGCGACCGGGCGGCCCTCGTCCTTGGCGTCGAGCTTAGTGCGCTGGATGCGTTGCACGCAGAAGGTGCACTTCTCCATCACGCCGCCGGGACGGACGGAAACGTCAGGGTTGAGTTGCAGATCTAACGGCTCGGGCCAAACCGGGTCGAACCAGTTGAAAAAGCGCACGGTGTAAGGACAGTTGTTGGCGCAGTACCGCGTCCCGACACAGCGGTTGTAAACCTGCACATTGAGACCTTCGGCGTTTTGATACGTGGCGTAAACGGGACAGACAGGCTCGCACGGGGCATCGTCACAGTGCTGACAGAGCACGGGACGGTACTTGACCTTGATATTCGGGAACTCGCCTTCGTAGTAGCGGTCAATTCGGATCCAGTGGTTTGCGCGGCCTTGGGCCGCGGATTGTTCGTCGGAGAGCGACAGATTATTCTCTGCGTGACAGGCGACGACACAGGCTTCGCAACCCGTGCAGCGGTCCAAGTCAATCGTCATCGCCCATTGAGGCGGCTGCGGTTCCGTTTTTTCTCCGTGAGCGTTATTCGTTTCAGCGGCCACAGATTCTCCCTTCGCTCGCTACGGTCTTGTTCGTCTCACTTGATCGCCTTGCGCGGTCATAGCCTTTGCGCGTGAACTTCACGATCGACGGTCGAAAACTGCACCAACGATCGCCGCTCGCTTACTTTCTCGATTCGCACGCCTACATCGCCGAAAGCCGAGACCCCCGTCTGCGCGTCAACGATACCCGCGACCAGTGATAGAGGATTAGTGCCGCGGCCGGAAGCGTAGCGTCCGTAGTGCGTGTGTCCCTGACCGATGGCCATGCTGATGACTCCAGGAATGGCGGCCGGGTTGATGTAGGCCGGCGCTTCAATGCTCGCCTCGGGAGAGGTCACTCTCACGATCTGGCCGTTGACCACGTCGAGCGCGGCGGCGGTTTTGGGATCGATCTCAACCGGAAGCCCCCACATAGCGCTTGAAGTCGGGTCCGGCATTTCCTGCAACCAGGGCAGGTTGGCGCCTGACCCCTCGGAAAACTGCAAAGACGGGTAGGCTTGAAACACCAAAGGGTAGTCGCCGTCGTGGGACTCGGGTTCGGTGAGCGGAGCAACTGATGTCAGAGGGGATTTGCGCGGGGCAGCAGCAGCCTCCGTCCACCAGCCTCCCTGTCGCTCGCAGTAGGCTGCGAATTCCTTGCCGCTGCCGAATTCGGCGCTGAGATTTTGCTCTTCGAAGACCGCACCGAACACCCTCTGCGTTGTTTCCACGTCGATGGATTTGCCCAGCTTGTTAGCCAATGCCCCTAACACTTCTTCTGTAGCGCGCGTATCGTAGAGCGGTTGAACAAAACTGCGTGATCCCGTTAGGGCGCTCATCGGCGCTACGGGGGGAACCGAGGCGGCGGCAGACTCGAGGGGCGAGTGGTCGGGCAAGATCAAATCGGCGTAGGCCGAGCTATCGTCTACGAAGGGCGAGAAGCTAATCACGGCGGAAGTCTTGGCTAGCTGCTCGGCGGATGGCGGAACTTGGTAGGCCGGATTCGCGCCATCCAGCAAGATGACGTTCGCCTTGTTGAGACGCTGGAGCAAGTTTTCGTACTGCGGGCGGCTTTCCGCGGACCCTGCAAGAAGTGGATCCGACGGGCCATGGACGCCGCCTTTTTGGTTGACGTTGCCCAGCAGCAGGTTCAAAGCGCTCGCCGCTACAACCGCTTCCAGAGAATTGGGTCGGACGATCGAGGCGCCCGCCACAACGACAGGCGCCGTCGCTTCAGAAAGGCTGCGAGCGACTTCCCGTATCCGTTCGACCGGTATTCCCGCAAGCTGCACCGCGCGATCGACGTCGACGGATTCGTAGACTTCTTTGACGGCCGGGGGCAGGGAAGTGGTACCTCTCGCCCAACCTTCCTTCAGCAAGATGTGGCCCACCAGCAAAGCCAAAGCCTGCTCCCCGCCAGGCTTGACCGGCAGCCATTCGTCGGCGCTCCAGCCGGTCTGCGAGAGGCGCGATTCAGCATGAACCAGGCGTCCACGGACGCCGGGCCGTCCTTGACGCATGTGCCCGAAGCGACGGGCGTAGAGGACAGGCGAGGCCCAGCTGCCGAGAAAATCGGCGCCGATGCTCAGTACGAAGGTGGCGTCCTGAATTTCGTAGACGGGCAGGCCGGTCCAACCGTAGACCTGTTTCGCGGCCGCACGTTCGACGGTGAAGTCGCCGACGCCAGTCGTGGAGGCAGGCGGAGCACCTATCGATTCAAGAAACCGCCGCACAGTGGCGGCTCTGGTTCCCGTCCCCGGACGAGTGAGATAGACGATTCCTCCTTGCCCGGCGTCGAGGGCGCGGGTAAGAGTCTCGGTCGCTTCCTTTAGCGCCTCGTCCCACGAGATAGGCTCGAACTCGCCCGCGCCTCTCTCGCCCGATCGTTTTTGGGGTCCGTGAAGCCGGTCGGGGTTATAGAGGGACTGCAGGCCTGCCTGTCCTCGAGCGCAAAGGCGCCCGCCGCTGACGGGATCCAGCGGGTTGCCTTCAATCTTCTTGATGGCCGCGACCCGCTGGCGGACCTTTTCGCCCTCGATCTCGATTTCCCGTTCGGCCTCCATCACGCGCACGATCGTGCCGCAGCCGGCCGAGCATTCCCGGCAGACACTCGGATGCCATTCTTCGACACCGGGAACGATCTCCTTCTCGGGAACGAGCAACGGAATCAACTCCTGACCCGGTTTGCCGCAGGCGCCGGTCAGGGCTGCCCCCGAGGCCGTTCCTATGAGCTTGAAAAAGTTGCGTCTCTCCATGGGCGATCGGCTCGTTATCAGTAGTGGCAGGCGATACAGTCTTCGCTGGCTTGCTTCTGGCGATGGCAATTCAGGCACGTTCCCATGTTGTGATCCACCTGAGCAGTGACGACGGTCATTCCGCTCACGTCGCCATGGCAGGTCGCGCATTCAATCCCGGCTCGGACATGTGGAGAGTGCCGAAACTTGACGTGGGCGCTCCTGTTGAATCGATAGACTCTGACCCAAGGCACTTCGCGCTTTTTCTCTGCATACTGACGAAGAACCTTGACTCCCGGGCCTTCGGTCGCGACTTTCTCGTGGCACAGCATGCACTTGCGAACCGAGGGCATGCCGGCCTCGGAACGCGTGTCAACTCGGCTGTGACAGTCGATACATTCCAAACCCTTGGCCACGTGCCGGTCGTGCGGAAACTCAATGGGTTGCTGCTGGGCTCGAAATGAGGATGGCCAGATTACCAGAAAAGCGAGGGCCGCCAGACGAAGGAAACGATACACGAACATTTCTTGCAGGGGACTCCCTCTTCGTGGGCTTGATCGCGTGCTGAGCCTCACAGAGTCACGCAAAATGCTGTCACAATCCTTCTTCCTGCAATTTGCAGACGCTTGCGCACGAGACCGAGCCCCAGCGGTTGACAAAGCCCTTACGGAGAAAGTCCTCTATTGTACAACGTGGGGAATTGTGGGTCGCTGGGAGCATTGGAGGGGACGGAACCCGTCGGCCTTGGCGGTTCGGATTGCCGGCCGGCATTGGAACTAGGCCCACGAAAAGTGGCGGTAGCTAACGCGCCGAGCGTAGCGTTGGCACGGCCTTCGATTTGCCCTATGCTAGGGTGATGCCCGGCGGGTGCCCGGGCCGAAATAATAGTACAAGGTGTACATTCTGAAAGGAGTGGTTCTTGTGACACATCGCAAAGCCTATGCTTTAACGTTGGCGTTTCTCGTTTGGTCGTCCGTCGCTCTGGGCGGGGAGGTGCGACGTATTGACGGGCCGGGCCCCATGGAGTTGCATGTTCACCTGACGGCAAAAGCGGGCCACGCCGACCAACTGGAGAGCGCTTTCCGCGAGGCATTTTACCCGGCCATCAGCAAACAAGCAGGGTTTCGACATTCGGACTTGCTGCGCATGCCCGACAAGGAAGGCGAATACGTTTTGACGATCGCCTTCGAGAGTGAAGACTTGCGCGTTCGTTGGGCAAACACGCCGCTTCACAACGAAGTGTGGCCGAAGTTCTCAGCGCACGCGGTCGAGAGCAAGATGAGCATGGAAATATTCGGCGTAGTTGACGGCAAGTAGTCCGCGTAGCGACTGTTCGCCCACCCCGGCCGGTATTAGCGCCAAAGGCCAGTGACGACTGGGACCACGTGGACGCAGAGCGGAAGCGGCAGCTAGATTTGTTACCCTGATAGTTCGATAGCAATAGTGAAGTCGTTTATCGACAGGCAGCCGCGGCCCCCCGGAGCGGCACGATCCTGCACCTCGACGGAGGACTGAATGCCCGGACCCGATACGTTGGTTTTTTCCGATGACTCATTCGACAAGGATGTTTTACAGTCGGATGTTCCTGTGCTCGTAGATTTTTGGGCCGCTTGGTGCGGACCCTGTCGACAGATGGAAGCTGTCGTTGACGAAGTTGCTTCCGAGTATACCGGCAAGGCGAAAATCGGCAAGTTAGACGTCGATAGCAATCCGCAAACTCCTACCCGCTATCATGTGCGCGGTATACCAACCCTGCTGGTGTTCAAGAACGGCGCTGTCGTGGACCAGATCGTTGGCGCAGTCGGAAAAGAAAAGGTATCTGACTTGTTGAGCAATCATCTGTAACCCGCCCTTTGTCCTGTTCCTGGCGATCAGATCCTCATCAGGGCGAGATCCCGAACGCTGTTAGCTTTGGTGTACCATCCAGACCTGGGTTCCTTCTCAGAGTCGTCGTGGAAACCCACCGTCCCAGCTGTTGTCTCCCTTGATGTCTCCCGGGGCTCAGCGGGGATGGTCGGCAAGTACCGTGATATCCTGGAATCACCATGGATGGCCGGCATCTTATTGTCGAGCTGAACCCTCCGCTAGCAACTCTCACCCTCAACCGTCCCGCGCGCCGCAACGCGCTGTCGCTAGAGCTGCTGCGCGATCTCGGCAAGTCGTTGCGAGATGTCGGCGTCAACAAGGAGATCGCGGTCGTTGTTCTAGCCGGGGAAGGGTCCGCCTTCTGCGCGGGCCACGATCTGACGGAAATGCTGGGGTGCGACACGGACAGCTACCGGCAGGTGTTCGATGTTTGCACCGACGTCATGACGGAAATACAACGTATCCCGCAACCGGTCATCGCGCAGGTGGACGGCATGGCCACCGCGGCAGGCTGCCAACTGGTGGCCTCCTGTGACCTGGTGATTGCCTCGGAGAGGGCGCGGTTCGCGACGCCGGGTGTGCGGATCGGACTCTTTTGCTCTACGCCGATGGTGCCTCTAACCAGAGCCATCGGACGCAAGCGTGCTCTCGAGATGCTGCTCACGGGAGACCCTATTGACGCCAAGACCGCTTCCGAATGGGGGCTGGTCAATCGCGTTGTGCCGCCCGAGCAACTTCCTGACGCTGTCCGGGAGCTAGCGTGCCGAATCGCACAAGCAAGCCCCCTGGTTGTGGGGATTGGCAAGGAGGCGTTTTATTCTCAGATTGATCTCGACCAGCCCAAAGCTTATTCCTACGCTAAAGAAGTCATGGTGAAAAACGCTATGGCAACTGATGCGCAAGAGGGCATGAGCGCGTTCGTGGAAAAACGAAGCCCCACCTGGAAAGGGCAATAGGTTCTTTCCCCACGCACCCCACTTAACAAAACATAGTACCCGACCGGCACCCCCCCCTTTTCTGGGCAGTTAGCTGTCCGAAAAGTCATACATCCACCCGTTGTTGGTCTTACGACTTCAGTGGTACAGGGAATACCTACGTTCAAACTCGTACTGCTGGCCTATTGCAAATATCACGAGGACAAGGCAAATAGATAAGTAGACCTAGGCTTGACGCAGATCAGCCACAAGCTCATTGGTCGATCCGCGCGGGAGCCGGAGCCGATCCCCCGATGACAAGACAGTCGCTGAAGATCAAGGTCATACAGGTCGCCCCTTGGGCGGTACTGGTGCTGGGCCTGTTCATTACGGCGTCCGCCTGGCACGCCAGAAAATACGAAAAGGAACTACTCGCACGAGCCGCGTTTGAGCGTGAGGTACAGAACGCCCAAGGCACGCTCGTGAAACGAATTCGTAGCTACGAGACGCTGCTGGGGTTGGCGGAACCGGCACTCGATCCAGCGGGTCGCCGTTCGGCCAAAACGGCGGATGGCTCCCTGCTCACAGACCTGCTATCGAGCCAGTACCCCGCAGTGGCTGCGCTGGGATGGATTACCAAGCATGGTGGTCCGCAGCGGGGGAGTGCCAGCGACGATCGCTACCTGTTCCGGGGTATCCCGTCGGTTGCAGGCTGCTCCCGGCAAACGTTCGAACTGCCTGCTAGCCCGGTCGCGGCCGCTCTATCGCGTGCGAGCGAGAGCCAGCGCGTCGCATCCAGCGACAAGCTAATTGTCGATTGTGGCACAGGAGCTCTTGATTTCTTGTTATTCGTGCAAGCTGCGAATACCAATGGCGGGCGCGAAAGCTGGATAGGCGCCCTGGTACGTCCTGCTCCCCTGCTGACGTCACCGTGGAACCCGGAGGAGGTGCCGCTCAACTTCTCTGTATTTGACGGCCCCGACGACTCGCCGGAATCCTTGCTGTACTGGGCCGGAGGACCCGAGGCCGAGGACTCAACCTGGTTTCAAAGGTCCGTGCGGGTGACCGTGGGCGGGCAGATTTGGAGCCTTCGGTTCACAACACGTGAGGCCTTCGACCGGGTTTTTGAGAAGAAGACAGCCTCGGCGCTTCCCTGGAGAGGATTTGCGCTCAGCGTGTTAGCCTTCGCAATGACCTGGACGCTTAGTCTGGCGCGGCGGGAGAGCATTCTGTTGCCAAGAGACCGACTGTCGGAAACGGGGCAAGTTGCAAGGGCAGTGGTCAAAAACTCACTCGAAGCGCTGATCACGGTGGACCCGAAGGGAATGATTCGGTTCATGAACCCAGCCGCCGAGCAGATGTTTGGCTACCGAACAACCGAAGCCTTCGGCATGGATACCAGAAAAATTCTCACAACCGAAAAGGGCGCCCGGACAAGATTGGTCAGGATGCTCTCGGCTGGAAGCTGGAAAGAAGAGCGCGAACTAACGGGTTTACGTGAGGACGGGACGCAGTTCCCAGTGCGGATTCGCGGCAGCGAGGTAAGTACGGCAGACCGCACAGTGTTCACACTCACCGTGCGTGACATCACGAAAGAAAAACGAGCAGAAGAAAGGCTTCAGCAACTGGCCTCGTTGCCCGACGACAACCCGCTGCCGATCGTTGAAACAGACCTCGAGGGGAAGATCATCTACGTGAATCCCGAAGCATCCAGCCGTTTCCCGGATCTCCGGGAAGGCAGCAGTCTTCACCCCTTGTTCGACAAGCTACCTGAGGCAATCAAAAAGTTGGGCGAAGGAACCATGCCGCGCGTCGTTGAGGAGGTTCAAGTTCGGGACTCCACCTACGAGCTACACATTTGTTCAGTGCTGTCCGGGGAAAGTCGCGCCATCGGACGGTAAGTCTCGACCGTTCAATGTCTTATGGCCTGTTTTGCCCGGGAACGATTTGAAATCCCGAGGCCGCAAATGGTCGCCTGAACGGAGCATCCGGACGCGGCACAATGAGGGATGAACCTTGGCCGTACGGTTTTCTCCCAACTGATCGAGCACCTACCGAGCAAAGAGTTTCAGAAATGTGTATCGCGCTACCGCGGCGATTCCTATCTGAAAAGTTTCTCCTGCTGGGATCAGTTTCTTGCGATGGCATTCGCCCAGCTGACCTATCGGGCAAGCCTCCGCGACATCGAGACGTGCCTGCGTTCGATGCACGGCAAACTCTACCACATGGGATTCCGCGGCAGGGTAGCGCGCTCGACACTGGCCGACGCGAACGAGTCGCGCGACTGGCGGATCTACGCGGACTTCGCGCAGGTCTTGATTGGCATGGCACGGCCGTTATATGCCCACGACCCGATCGGTGTGGACTTGGACCAGACTCTGTACGCTCTCGACTCGACAACAATCGACCTCTGCCTGTCGCTGTTTCCGTGGGCGAGATTCCGCAAGCAAAAAGCCGCCGTGAAGATGCACACGCTGCTGGATCTGCACGGCAATATTCCCACGTTCATCCGCATTACTGGAGGCAAAGTGCACGACATCAACATCCTCGACGAGATCGGCCCGGAGGCCGGCGCGTTCTACGTCATGGATCGGGCCTACGTCGATTTCGAACGCCTCTTCGTGTTCACTCTCTGCTCGTCGTTCTTCGTCGTGCGAACCAAGAAGAACATCTTGCTCCAACGGCGCTACTCGCATCCCGTCGACAAATCCACGGGCTTGCGCTCGGATCAGACCGTCATACTGGCTGCCATCGAATCGGCCCAAGCCTATCCCGACCCGTTGCGGAGGGTCAGTTACTTCGACGCCCGGACGAACAAGCGGCTGAAGTTTCTGACCAACAACTTCGCGCTCCCGGCGCTGACCATCGCCCACATCTACAAGTCGCGTTGGCAGATTGAGTTGTTCTTCAAGTGGATCAAGCAACATCTGCGAATCAACTCGTTTTACGGCACCAGCGAGAACGCCGTCAAGACGCAGATCTGGATCGCTGTCTCGATTTACGTGCTCATCGCCATCGTCCGGAAACGCCTCGGGCTGGAAGCGAGTCTTTACCAGATTCTACAGATTCTCAGCGTTACGCAATTCGAAAAAATGCCCCTTTTACAGGCACTCCAGCCATCCGACTCCCCAAACGAATCCCCCTATGACCCCAACCAATTGATTCTATTCGACTTTTAACCGGACAGCAGTGACATTTGTTATGTCCCCAGCAAGCAGTTCGTTCGAGTTTTTGCCTTTGATATCAGTGATCGTCACGAGGCGATGCACGATGCCCTGACGGGACTGGCAAACAGGAAAACGTTTCTTGATCGACTCTCGGGTGCGGCAAGGACGGTGCAGGGAGTGACCGGTGGCTCCTTCGCGGTGCTCTTCCTCGACCTGGATCACTTCAAGGTGCTCAACGACAGCTTGGGACACATGATGGGCGACCGTCTGCTAACAGCCGTCGGACGCCGTTTGGAGACTTGCGTTCGACCAACCGATATCGTGGCCCGTTTGGGTGGAGACGAGTTCACGATTCTGGTCGAAGACGTGGTTGACGTGAGAGCAGTCACGCGGGTGGCGTCACGCATTCAGGCGCAGTTGACGATGCCTTTCCAACTTGGGTCCCATCACGTGACAACCTCTTGCAGCATCGGCGTGGTCACGAGCTCCGTAGGTTTCGACGGGCCTGCGGACCTACTGACTCTCGCCGATGCCGCCATGTACCGGGCCAAGACGACCGGACGGGCCCGCTACGCCGTTTACGATCCCCTGTTGGACCAAGACGCCCTGTCAAAATCACGCTCCAAGTTTCCTGCGTGAAGGGCTCAGCGTCACCAAAACCTTCTCTGATAGGCTTGTAGGCGTTCTGTTAATACGAGTCCAAGATCGGGGCGTGGCATTCCAAGGCGAGGGGCAGGGAACACCCCTGCTTCTCATGCACGCTTTCCCCCTGGATCGGTCCATGTTCGAACCCCAGAGCCAGGGGCTTTCGGGCTCGTTGCGACTGATCACGTTCGATGTCCCCGGAGTCGGCGACTCGGAGGCATGTCCGGTCACGATCGACGAGATCGCGGATCTGGCGGTTGGTATCCTGGACTCCCTTGGTATCGACAAGGCAGTGGTCGGGGGAGTATCGATGGGCGGCTACGTGGCTTTCGCGGTTGAGCGCCGTCACCGCGACCGCCTCCTTGGACTGCTGTTAGCGAACACCAAGTCGGCGGGTGACTCTGCGCAAGTGAAAGAAGGTCGGCGCAAACTGGCCACCGTCGCTCGGGAACAGGGGGCGGCCGCTATCGCGGAACGCATGCTTCCCAAGCTGCTGGGCGAAACGACGCGTCGGGAAAGACCTGGCATTGTCGAGCGCGTTCGCACAATGATCGAGTCAACCCCTCCCGAGACAATCGCCCGCTTGCTTGGGGCCCTTGCGGACCGGGCTGACTCGACTGAAAGGCTTGTCGAGATCTCCGTTCCAACCCTAGTCATTGCCGGAGAAGAAGATAGCTTGGCGCCGGCGCGCGAGACCGCCGAGTGGGCAAGTCGGATACCTGACTGCCGCTTTGTATCCTTACCGGCGGCCGGGCACCTCCCGAATCTGGAAACTCCGGAGGCGTTCAACGCACAGGTTAAGCGGTTCTTGGCGTCAGACGTGGGTCAGCTGGCCTCGGATGGTTAGCCCGCATTTCTCACGACAAACCGGTAGGAGCGGGCCGCTGCGCCCGCCCAGAGAGGCTCTCGCGGGGTTGGGTTGCGTGATCGAATGGGACGGAGTGTGCATCTCACGAATGGGCGGACACGGCGGTCCGCCCCTACAAATAAAGTCCGTAGTGCTTCTCACGCTTCGCTGCAGTAAATTTCACGCTTTGTTGCAGTAGACAACCCAAGTAGCTTATCTCAACGGGTTAGAAGCACGAAGAGGATCGCGTATCAGTGGAACACGCTTCTCATAATAGTGCTCCTCAGGATACATCGCCACATAAGGGCAGGGTTGATCCGCCGGCCGGCCAGCCGAGGACCGATCTCCGATCTGCCGAGCTTCCGGCTGATGATCGAAGCTTCGAAGCGAAGCCTCCCAAAGTGACTCAAGGTATCTGATGCCGGAAGAATTCGAACCGCACCGCCCTTGCAGGCAACGCGCCAGCTAGTCCCCGGTCTCATTCCGGGGGCACCTTCAGCTCGGTCTGGAGCCGCTGCGGTTCGCTTCCGAAGCATTTCCAAGATGTCGACTAGAATAGCCACTGAGGTGTTGTCATGCATAGCCAATCAGAGGGTGGAGTGACCGCGTTACTTCTGGCTTCACTGATGGCGCCAGCGCTCGGGCAGGAGCCGGTGACCTGGCGGGACCCGTCTCAACACCAGGTGCAGTTCGTAACCGTGGAAGACGGTGTGCGACTTGAGGCTCGACTGGGACGGATCGGAACGGACCGGCTGTGCTCCCGCCGGGGTTGGGCAATACGGCCACGTCTTCGACGACTTCGCCCCCAAGCTGACCGGTTCCTGTCACGTTTACAGCATCACGCAGCGTGACAGCGACGTACCGCAGCTGCCGGATTTCAGACAATCTCGAGAACCCAATTACGACCCATTATTGTTCGGGGCCTAACCGGTAAACGCTAACGACTCGCGATGATCTATCGCCGTACTTCGTTTAGCCGCGCTTGGGGCCTATGGACGAGAAGGCCGTTTTTCCGGCGGAGACTGGGTTTTTCTCAGGGAACCCGTCTCAAGGCCGGCGCCAGAACAATAGAGCCAGAGCGCGCTCGACGCGGGGGAGGGCGGGAGGGATAATAAGAGACTGGCGTCAGGGCGGATTGGATGGTGCATCGAGAAGGAGGCGTATCGACATGATTCGGTTTTCGTTTTCGCGCAAACACTACGTTGACACTCGAAAGGGAAGAGAGGCTGACTCTTCTACAAATAGGTCGGTCACGTTCTCATGAGCTTCCTCCTGGGCCTCATTTTGGCAGGTTTCCCGAATAAAGGACTCCAGACGCCGGACGATTCGGTACCAGTTTGACCGGGGATTTTCCGGCGAACCTACACTTCTTCTGTACCAGGGAATCCGAAAGCTGGAAGGAGGACGCGTGTTAGGATGTACCTGAACCGCCGTCATCAACTATCAACTGGACTTGAGAGACACCCTCTGAAGTGCTAAGAGCATCCTGTATGCAGCGCCTATTCTGGCGAGTCGCAACCGTGTTCGTCCTGGTGTTACCCATATCTACCGGTGCGGAGTCCAGCCGATGGGAGAAGCTTGCCGCTGCCGGGGAAGAAGCATACAAGCGGGGAGTCTACGATGAGGCCGAGGGACTCCTGGTTTCCGCCCTCAAAGAGGCGGAAACCTTCCCAGTGACTGACCCCCGTCGGGTTGAAAGTCTCACCAATCTCGCCGAGATCTGATGCTCAACAACCTTGCAAAACTCTATAGCAAGCAGGGCAGGAATCTCGAAGCGGAAGCTCTTTACAAGCACGCCCTGGAGATACTAGAAAAGACTTTGGATCCCGAGCACCCCGAAGTGAGAGCTATTCGACACAATCTGGAACATCTGAGAAGGGAAGGCCAGACTCCCCCGGTCCATTAGTGGGAAGAAACCAGTCTAGGCGACTCCACTCCTTCGAAATCCTCGTCGAGAACCACACCCAGGAGGTCTGTGGGTTGCCACCTTGAAGGTGTCGTTCGTAGGGTCCGCGTTAGGCTACTCCGTTCAGGTTTCACTGTTTCAGCCAAACTGGTGGCTCGACAAGAGCGCTGCCCCGCCGTCGAGCTTCTAATCGCAGGTCGGGGAGCCGGGAACTCCTTGGCGCAGGCTGATTTAACCTGATTTTCGTCAGAGCTTCACCTTGTCTTAACATTCCCGTAACACAACTGTAACGGACGGGTGAGAGTCTAAGAGTGCGGACTCTAGTCGGTGAGTTGGTTCGGCCGGTGAGGCTTCGTGGTGCCGAGGTCTTTGGTCAGCGACGGGGTACGTTGGAAAGAACCCGCGTCCGCAGTGACAAAACTAGAAGCTTTCGGGAGGCAACTATGGCGAGTCTAACCAGGATCATTGTAGTGGTGTTGCTTACAATCGAGTGTTTCGCTGCACCCAACTCTACCGCGCGCCCGGGGACCAAAGATGTCCCTTCGGGCGAGCCTGGGGAAGTCCAACAACTGAAAGTGCTTATGCACAAGCTGCAGCAACAGTTGGAAGCCCAAGGAGCACTTCTCGAAGCACTTAGGGGTCAAGTGGCCGAACTGAAGCAGGATCCGTCCCCCGCGGAACGCGCTTCGGATGGCAAATACTCCCCCGAAGTTCCGGGTACGTCGCTCCTGGGGGAAAACGTGCCTCCCAAAGCTTCGCCCCAAGCGCAAACGCCCCTCACTGAGCAGGCCGAGGCATCTGCAACTGAAAAACAACCTCAGGCTCCTTCGAGACCCTCCACTCAGAACCTGAAAGTTTATTGGAAGGAGGGCTTGCGGTTCGACTCCGAGGACAAGTCCCACCGCTTCCGACTCGGGGGGCGCATTATGAATGACTGGGGCTTTTTCTCAGCACCTGATGAATTGGAAGACGCCGTTGGCCCTGTCGAGCATGGGACGGAGTTTCGGCGTGCGAGATTATATTTGTCGGGACACATCTATGACCGAGTGGACTTCAAAGCGCAGTACGACTTCGCGGGGGCAGATCTTGGTTTCAAGGATGTCTACATTGGTCTCGGCGAGCTTCCTGCGGTCGGTAAACTCTTGGTGGGCCACTTCAAAGAGCCGTTTAGCCTCGAAATACAGACCAGCAGCAAGTACATCCCCTTCATGGAGAGATCTCTCGCAAGCGTGTTCGCGCCGGAACGAAACACCGGCATGATGATTGCCAACACGGGAATGGACAAACGTCTCACCTGGGCGCTAGGTCTCTTCCGCGACTCAAACTTGGGCGGCAACGCCAGGGGGCCCGGCAACTATGCGGTAACAGGGCGCGTCACAGGAGTTCCTTGGTCCGGGAAGGATGGGCCAAAGCTCCTACATCTCGGTCTCGCCTACAGCCACCGGAGACCGCCTGGCGACACGCTGCGTTTTCGGCAACGACCGGAGACACACCTCACGGTCAGATTTGTCGACACGGGTACGTTGCCCGCCCGATCCATGGACATGGTTGGGACGGAAATGGCAGTGGTGCTCGGGCCGACCTCTTTTCAATCAGAATACATTCACAATGTGGTGCATCAGCCGAATGGTGGCAATCTAAGCTTCGGATCGTTCTATGTCGAAGGCAGTCATTTCCTCACTGGGGAGCACCGGATTTATCGCAATTCCCGGGCATCCTTTGACCGCGTGAAGCCCTTTCACAACCTCGGAGATCAGAACGGATGGGGAGCATGGGAGATCGCCCTCCGCTACTCTGAACTGGACCTCAACGACCAGGCTATCAGTGGTGG
The DNA here is from genome assembly GCA_965248205.1 of Bryobacterales bacterium. Lineage (GTDB taxonomy): Bacteria > Acidobacteriota > Terriglobia > Bryobacterales > UBA6623. The sequence goes on along the minus strand of CBDFIS010000006.1, from coordinate 563,935 downwards.
GAGATTGCGAGATTTGACCCTAGGACTAAATTGGTACCTTAATCCCACCACCCGCATGATGTGGAACTACGTCCTCGCCGACCGAGTTGAGCTGGGAGTTGCGCACTTGTTCCAGACCCGGTTTCAGGTGGATTTCTGACGGGTTCCGGAAGACGTTGCCGGCGCTTCAACTCCACCAACGTCGGAAATTGCTTACACTCCCGCTGCGTCACCTTGGCCCCTTGCCGGCTCGACTTCCTGAGACCATCCGCCCCCGTGTGGCACCGGTATCGTAATCCCCATCAGCCGCCTGCAAACCCCGACGATCGTGCGTGGCCCGATCAACTTGCCCTTATGCCGCGAGACCAGCAGGTCGACCGATTCCATTAAGTGACGGATGGAACCGTTGACCCCTCGGTACCATAGATCAAACGCTGCCTCGCTGACGGTGGTGAGCCCCTCGACCTTAAGAATCGCGGCATCTCTTCACGCTGCACACCCTGCAACTGGACCCAGACTCCGATGCGGCTCCGCAACGCTCCGAGATCGCCTGCTCGGCCCCGTTCCAACCGGCTAAGCAACTGCGGCGTCGCCAGCAAGACGACGGCTACACCTTCCTCGCGCGTGCGGTCCCAAATCTGTCTGATGATCTGCAGCACGCGCACTCGGACCATCTCGCATTGGTCGAAGATTAAAACGACCGGTTCCTCCCGCAGCTGGTTGATGATCGCGCGAAACACCCGCGTTGCCGTATACTGCGTGATCCGATCGTCGAGTCCCAACTGCGATGCTAGCGCCGAGAGAAATTCGAACTTGCTCGAGGCGGTGAAGTCATCAAACTCAAAACAGATCGACTCGATATCCCGGTTCCGCGCCCGCCACGCCTTGGCAGCCTGCGTCTTGCCCGTCCCGTTGTCGGCGGTAATCATGCTTATAGAGGCGTTCTCGACCGACAGGTCTATGATGGCCCAGAGCTGCCTCATCACCTCGGTCTCATAGGTCCGCCTCTTGCGTTGCGCCGGACGCCGAGTCACACGCCTCCCGACCGTGATTGGGACGACGCTCTCTTGTTGCTTGCCTCTAACCTCCCCGCGACGGACCCCTGCCAAGAATCGCTCCATCTGCTGCCGAATCCTCTCGGTCTCGTCGTAGTCGCCCGCCAGGTACCGGCCCACCGTGGACCATGCCATGTCCGTATGAAGCGCTACATCCTGCGCATTCAGCCCAAGTTGTCGAGCCACATCCTGGACCTGCTTCCGTAGGTTTTTCTTCATTCGTGCCCCTCAAGTAAGTAGGTCGAAGTCGTCGCTGTCGTCGTCTTCGATCTCATAGCTGACAAGCGTCCGGCCCGTTTCGTGGAATGAAAACTGCTCCCCTGTCCGCATCACCGCTACCGCTCGCTCGGTCGTGATTGCAAACGCCGCACAAAGCAGCCCCGAAGATTACCCGTCGGACACCATCATTGACATGCTTTCGCTTTGGTGGCAGCACGAAGAGGACCCTGAAGCAGCGAGTGTATTTCAAAACGCCCTCGGCTATGCAGAAGTGCAGCTACGTGAAAGCCAACCGAAGGGAAGAAAGAAAGCGTGACGGGTCCAAGCCTCATTGGCGTTCAGTGCGAATGCCGGGTCTAACCTTGTCCCGGAAACCGAGCTGCCGAGGCGAGGATTCCCGCAGGCAAGCCTTGTCCTTCCATTGTGCCCATGTGAACGACTTACTTCATAGCGGTCCACGGTGCGCTCCGCGTGGTCCCGGCTGGATTCTTGCAGAACGACCGGCACGGCAATGAGTCACTACTGGAATGGGCCGTGCGCTGGAATTCGCCAGATTAACTGAAACTCATCACCAAGAATCAACAACTTCCAGCTCACCGATGAACGCTTGCTGCAACGAAAGGTGAAATCCACCCCACCTGCCCCATCCGCACCCCGCCCTAGACCGGAAACCTAGTATCTTGTAAAATCAATAACTTCGACACCGTACCCCGGCTTTCCCCGGCTTGCCCCGCTTACTGCAATGGATCGTGAGAACAACTAGTCCGTTCAACTCCGGTCGTCCGAGAATACGTGCTTGGCGCTCGGAACGGCGATGGGAAGGTTCAAGAACGCTCCCCATGACTGGAAGGAGACGGTTCGGGGAGGCAGGCAACTCAAGCGGGGACAGAGCTCGGTGTTTTCACAAAGGTCAGCCAGCCGTGACGGTCTTCCTTTTGGCACGTGATGACCGCCGTGAATTCCTGCTGCAGCCGCTCGGTCATCGGGCCGCGTTTCCCGGAACCGATCTGAATGCGGTCCACCGAGCGAATGGGTGTGATCTCCGCTGCCGTGCCCGAGAAAAAGAGTTCGTCTGCGATGTAAAGCCACTCGCGTGGAATTACTTGCTCAATCAACTCGAAACCGACGTCATGACACAGTTCGAGGACGGTGGCGCGGGTTATTCCCGGCAATACCGATGTCCCGAGCGGCGGGGTGTGAATCTTGCCGTCACGAACTAGGAAGACGTTTTCTCCGCTCCCCTCCGAGACGTAGCCGGCGACGTCAAGCGCAATTCCTTCGCTGTAGCCGTTGGTGACCGCTTCCATCTTGATCAACTGCGAGTTCATGTAGTTCGCCGCCACCTTAGCCATGGCCGGTAGCGTGTTGGGAGCCAACCGTGTCCATGATGACACGCAGACATCAACGCCTTTTTCGAGGGCGTCAGCACCAAGGTATTGGCCCCACTCCCAGCAAACGATATACAGCTCCATGGGATTGTTCGTTGAGAGGACTCCCACGTCTCCGTACCCACGGAAGGTGATGGGGCGTAAGTAGCACGATTTCAGACCGTTGACCCGAACCAACTCAAGTAAAGCATCGATAATCTGTTGCTGCGCAAAACCAAGATCCGCCATACGGTAGATCTTGGCGGAGTCATACAATCGACGGATGTGGTCCTTGCCACGGAAGATCGCCGGGCCCGAGGAGGTCGCGTAGCAGCGGATTCCCTCGAATACGCTCGTGCCGTAGTGCAGTGCGTGGGTCATCACGTGGACGCGAGCATCGTCCCACGGGATGAACTCTCCGTTGCGCCAAATCTTATCAGTGGGCTGAATCATCGCTGAATATCGACGCGCCTCTTATGTCCATTATTACATTGAATGGCTCGAGATTTCGGAACGCTGCTGTTCGGGGTCCGCTACGTGGAGGAAACCAGTGGCCTTACAAGCGCCTCCTCCGACACTCCGGCCGTTGTCGAAGCCCGCCGGGAAGGTAACGGGCGCCAAGGTCGACCTTGTCGAGGTTATCGCCCGTGGTCGTCGCTCATCTTGTAACATACGGGGCAGGTTCCGACGTCCAAACCCACAAGACCATAGGAGGATTCTCCATGAGGCGTGTTTTCGGTCGAAGGTCTTTGCAGCTGGCCGCTGGCGTTCTCACGTTTGTGTCGATCGCTCCGGCGGCGCGTGAGATAAAGCCGGGATGGAACCTGTTCAGCCCCGAACAGGATGTCCAGCTGGGGCGGGATGCGGCCAAAGAGATCGAACAGCAAGTCGAGGTAGTCAACGACAAGCAGCTCACGGCCTACGTGGAACGAATTGGCAACCGATTGGCCAAGGCTTCTCAGGCCCCGGACTATCCCTACACGTTCAAGGTTGTGGGCGACAAAAACATCAATGCCTTCGCGCTGCCTGGAGGGCCGATTTACGTCCACACCGGCCTTATCTCAGCGGCCGATAACGAGGCGCAACTAGCTGGAGTAGTTGCCCATGAGGTTGCCCACGTCGCCCTGCGACATTCGACCAACCGGGCGTCGAAGGCCTCGGCATTCCAAATCCCCATGGTTCTTGCCGGTCAGGTATTGGGAACGAAGGGAGGACTCTTAGGGTCCCTGGGACAGATCGGCATCGGCTTTGGTGTCAACTCTCTGTTCCTGAAATACTCCCGGAACGCCGAAAAGGACGCCGATATCGTGGGAGCGCGGATGATGGCCCGGGTAGGCTACGACCCTGTCGAGATGGCTCGTTTCTTCGAAAAGCTGGAAGGGTCCGGGGGGGGCGGCCGCATACCGCAGTTTTTCTCCGACCACCCGAATCCAGGTAACCGCGTGCGCTACGTGGAGGAAGAGATCCTGGAACTACCAGCTGCCGATTACACAAAGGGACAAACCTCAGAGTTCAGCAGGATGAAAGCTGTCGCCGCGCGGATCGAACCCAAGAAAAAGACACCCGACAGCACTCAGACCGACGGGGCAGGGAAGTCTTCGGGCGAGGACTCGCGGTTGCGACGCTATAGCGGGTCCGGCTATCGGCTCTCTTACCCCCGTGGCTGGAAACTCTATCAGGCCGACGACGGTGTGGCGGTAACACTCGCGCCGGATAAGGGCCTGGTTGAGCTTGAAAACGGCGTCCGGGACATCTCCCGCGGATTGATGGCGGGTTATTTTGCAAGCGGTACGGCTGATCTACCCCAAGCCACCGACGAGATCATCGAAGACCTGCGTGCGTCGAATGCCGCGCTCGAACCGCTGCGGGGCCAGCGCAGAACCGTACAGATCGCAGACCAGCAGGGCGAGAGCGTTTTGTTGGAGGGAACTTCACCTATCGAGCAGCAGCGAGAGTTGATCTGGTTGGTGACGACCAAACGGGACAAAGAATTCTTCTATGCGATTTTCGTTTCTCCTGAAAACGAGTTCAACCAGCTTAAGCCCGGTTACGAAGAGGTGCTAAAGTCCATCGCTTTTCAGTAAACGGTCGCGCGACCTCCGGTAACAGGTCGAACTTGTGTAACAGCCGGCGATGGACCAGCTCCCACCAGGCGGTCTGCAGTTGGGTCCAGCAAGGGCGAGCCGGTTGTGATCTGGAGCAGGGCAGTCTGTCCTGTCGCCGCTCAACGGAGCCCGCGTTTCGCCCCAGTCTGAAAACCCGTCGATTCTGAGAGGACGCGAAGGTGACCCAAGACCCCGTACCCTTGGCAAAGAACGTGGGTGCGGGAATCCGAGCCGTTCTTTTCGACTTCGATGGGGTTTTGGTAGATAGCGAGTACCTTCACTACCAGTGCTGGGCGGAAGCTCTCCGCCACTACGGCGCTGTGATCAGCTGGGAGGAGTATCAGCGCCAGATGACAGGCATCAGTGACCCCGAAGCAGCGCCCGTTCTGCTTTCGCTTGCCGACGACAGCCCTGGGGACGAAGCTGTCTCCCATGCCCTTGAAACCAAGACCAACCTTTATCGAAAGCGATGCACCGTCGAGTTAGCCATCCCCTCCGAGGTATGCTCCTGGATCACAGATACCTCACGTGGCTTACTCCTAGGAGTTGTTTCGTCGAGCAGCGTCGAAGAGGTCGAGCCGCTGCTCGATACGGCAGGTATTCGATCATCTATTGCCGTGCTCGTCTGTGCCGAACACGTTTCCCGTCCAAAGCCCGACCCCGAACCTTACCTCGTCGCCCTCCAGCGGCTCCGGAATCACGATCCCGGTCTCCAGCCCCGCCATTGCCTTGTCTACGAGGACTCGAACCCCGGCGCCACAGCGGCCCTCGCGGCCGGCATGGCGGTGGAGCGGGTTACCTCACCCAATGACCTAGTCCGCCTCCTAGAGGACACCTGTTGAGATAGACACCCGTCCGAATATCACACAATCGGCGGTCCGCGACCCGGCTACGATCCTTCCTACGCAATCAACGACACGTTTGCGTATAAAGGACAAGGGCCGTCCGGGCAGAATGACTCCGGCCAGCGTACTTCATGTCGTATAAGATATATTATGTCAACTTTTATCCTGTTTGATATGTCCGGTTCCTCCTAAACACCACCTTTCAAGGTCCCTGCCCGCCCACAGAACATCGCGATACGCGCGTCTAGAAGGTCTTCGGAAGGATTGAGTCGCTGAGTCGCTTTCGGAGGACCTGCCGTTCCGGCGGCCGTCATAGTAACCTGAGGGCAACGAAGCGGTACCTGCGATGCCTCGAATACGCCCTGTCGATACGGTTTGGCTTTTCTTCTTGGGCGCATTGGCAGCGCTCATCGTGACCAAGCCGGAGCACTCTTTGTATGAGTGGCTGGTGCTGATCGCGTTGGGCCTTTTGCAGGCTACTGAGACCCACCTGGGCATACGCGCGGATGGCGTCGCGTCCGGTCTCTCAGTGGGCGCCAAGTTGATCCTCTGCTACTGGCTGGTTTGGGAAACCGGGGGTATCGAGAGCAGCTATTACCTGATCTTCCTGCTACCGATTCTCTCGGCCGCCTCGATCTTCGGTCTGGGCGGAACCCTTCTGACGACCGCTGGATCGTCGGGTCTCTACCTTTCCCTGCTCTGGTTCGTCGATCTCGAAACGTATTACGTCCCCGCGGAGGCCAAACAGGAGCTAACGGTCCGCGCCCTGTTTTTTCTCCTTACAGCAATTCTTGTAAACCGGCTTGCCACCGAGAATCGTCGAAAAACAGAGAGCTTGGCCGAGGCGAACCGTGAGCTTCGGCAGGCCCAAGCAGAAGTACAGCGTTCAGAACGCTTGGCGGCTCTCGGGCAGCTTTCGGCGGGCTTGGCACATGAGATGCGGAATCCGCTGGGTGTCATTTCGGCGTCGGCGGAGATCCTCGGGAAGAACGTAAGCAAGGAAAACGAAGTGGCCCGAGAGGTAGCGGAGTTGATCCGTGGCGAAGTCGGACGGACCAATTCGCTCGTAACGCGGTTCTTGAACTTCGCCCGCCCCTCCCCCCTACGGCGCGAGCTCAACGATTTGAACGAGGTCGTCGAGCGCGCCTTGAGTCACCTATCGGAAACCAGCAAGGACAGCGGTGGCCAGGTTGAGATCGAGCGGAACCTCGGTAACCTTCCGAAGTTCTTGTTTGACGCGACGTTGGTCGAAAGTACAGTTATCAATCTTCTGCTCAATGCACAGGAGGCGATGCCGAAAGGCGGCCTCCTCCGGGTGAGAACAGCGCGTAATGGCTCGATGGCTCGACTCGAGGTGATGGATTCTGGAGAGGGGATTCCGGCAGATCAGTTGGAGAGTATTTTTAACCCCTTCTACACCACCAAGCCGACGGGTGTCGGACTAGGCCTGGCCATCGTCTCAAAGTTCGTTGATAGCCACGGCGGGAAGATTTCCGTCGTAAGCACTACAGGCCAGGGCTCTACATTTCGTGTTCTGTTGCCAATGGGAAGTGCGTCGTGACCAAGAGGATCCTAATTGTTGACGACGAAGCGAAGATGCGGCGGGTGTTGGAGTTGCACCTCACAGGTGCGGGATATGAGGTGACGAAGGCGGCTTCAGCGGAAGACGGGCTACATGCGTTGGATGCGTTGGATACGTCGGGATCAGAAGCGAATTTCGCGCTGGCACTCACTGACCTGCGTTTGCCGGGGATGGATGGGGTCGAGTTTCTGCGCCAAGTTCACGTTCGGTTCCCTTCCCTGCCCGTGATCGTGATGACCGCCTTCGGGACCGTCGAGACGGCGGTCGAGGCCATGAAATCCGGGGCCAGCGACTACCTTTTGAAGCCCTTCTCGCTCGACGATCTGATGATCACGATCGACAAGGTCCTCGAGCTGCACGCCCTGCGGGACGAGAACGTAAAACTCAGGGCCCAACTAGAGCGCCGCTACGATTTCGAACACATCATCGGTCACAGCGCCAAGATGCAAGAGGTTTTCGACGCCGCCAGACGGGTCGCCTCGACTCGTGCGACCGTACTGCTGGGTGGGGAAAGCGGAACGGGCAAGGGGCTTCTAGCACGCGCCATCCATAATCATTCCCCGCGAAGGGATGCTCCTTTCACCAAGATCAGCTGTTCGACCATACCCGAGAACCTGATGGAGTCCGAACTGTTCGGATATGAAAAAGGAGCGTTCACGGGCGCGACGCAGTCTCATCAAGGAAAGTTCGAACAGGCGGACGGCGGCACCGTCTTTTTGGACGAGATCGGTGACGTGCTGCCCGCCGTACAGGTGAAGTTGTTGCGCGTTCTTCAAGAGCGGGAGTTCGAGCGCCTGGGCGGCAGCAAGACCATCCACGTGGATGTACGAATCATTGCAGCTACGAACCAGGACCTGCGAGCCGCTCTCGAACAGGGCACTTTCCGAGAAGATCTCTACTACCGGCTGAATGTAGTTCCCATTAGCCTTCCGCCGCTTCGGGAGCGAAAAGAAGACATCCCGTACTTGTTGGACCACATCCTCGCCAAATTCGCCGGAGACACGGGAAACCGCGTACAGGTCATTTCTCAAACGGCCATGGAGAAACTCATGGCCTACCACTGGCCCGGCAACGTCCGCGAGCTCGAGAACATCATCGAGCGCAGCATGGTTTTGGCCCACTCCGAGACGGTAGAGGCCGACGACATCCGACTCGACCACCGGGCGGCGTCCTTACAATCTGAGGAGGCAGCTTTCCTGCCCGAAGGGATGACCCTCGAGCAGTACGAGCAGGAGCTGATCCGCGAGGCGCTGCGTCGCACCGACGATAACAAGAGTCAGGCCGCGCGATTGCTAGGGATGACCCGCAATGCGCTGCGCTATCGGCTATCGCAAATGGGTGTGGAGGAGTGATTGTGACGCTTTCCGGGTGGCGAAACGGGCTCGGCGTCAGGCTTTGTTGCAATATCGCTCGAAGGACCGAACCTGGGCCGATGGGCTTCGTGGAGCCATTGGAGGGAACGTTCGGGCACAAACTGAACCGGAAACGCACGGACGTCCCAAGAAGGCCGCTCCGGCCGGCTTTAACAAAAGTCGTAGCCTGTCCCCGACTTTTCCCACGGAGCGACCCCAGGAGTCGTCAAATGATGATCGATCTCTTTAAGAGCAGCGGCCTCAAGAACAACGCGGCGAGCGTTTTCTGTCTACTCCCTCCCTGATAGCGACCACTTCGGTCAGGGATGAGGAGGCCACCCTAGTCCTCAGCCGCCTTTGCCACTTTCACCATCTCCACCAATACCTCGCGAGCCTCCTCCGAGTCGGTGACTTCTCGACTGAAGGCGATGCGCGTTCCCCTCATGCCGTCAGCCGTTTTGAGTCGTACCTGGAAACCCAGGCGATCGACCGCGGTCATTTGCGCGGACGAACCTTCGATTTTCGCCTGCACCCGTGCCAGTAGGAGCAACGCCTGTTCATGGTCGGTATTCATGTGACTGATGATCGCGCCCCCGGCGTCGGCGAGCGGATCGGGAACGGCGGCTAAGTAGTCTTCCGCGGAGACCCAGCCCATGACTCCGAATCCCCCGACGTAGTACACATCGAGGATGTCCATCTGATAAAAGCTGAAATCCTCGAAATCGACCCAGTATTCGGCGTTCGGATAGGAAGCCAGATACAGCTCCCTTATCTTTGGCCGTTCGTCTTCGGCAACCCGGGCGATTTCCCCCATCAGCGTCACACGAGAAGCCCCCAACACGTCACCGTCCGCCGCTGATTGCATGATCAGTAGCGAACCTCTTGGATCGGCAGCGATGTTTTGTGTATGCATGGCCATGCTGCTGATAAGGTAGTTCGGTCGACCCTGTGCGTCCAGAGCGTAAGGCATCACAGAGCCGAACGGCCAGCCCGGACGCTTCTGCGAGCACGTTGACAGGGACCCCACTCGGCCTACGTAGGCAAGCGTGCGGGCCCTTTCGGCATGCGACGGCTCGGGCACTTGGGGCTGGTCGCCCGGAGTACTGCTGTACCCGTGCTGCCGGGAGGATGCGTTTTTCACGTGGAGATTTCTCCTTCTTGTTGTAAAAGAGTCAAGGATAGCCGTCGAGAGTGTTGGCCAGCCGCATTTCTCTCGACAAAACTGTAGGGGCGAGATTCATCGCGCCCGCCGCGGCTATTCGTCCCTACCCCCTTCCCGGACGCGATAAATTGCGCCCCTACAAAATAGCGTTCGTTCCGCGCCGGCCATCCAAACCCTCGTAAGGAAAGCGGCCCGGACGACTGGACAACCAGTGGCTCGTGGCATGCCGGGCATGGGTCCCCTTTTTCATCGTCCGCCTTGCTCTTGCTATTCTAGTCCGCCATAGGGCCAACCCGTCGACTAGAAATAGGACGAATCCATACTTTCTGGGTAGGCACCCTGAGAACACGCAATCCATGAGCTTTCAAGGAGTGATCTTCGACCTTGACGGAACGATCGGCGACACGCTACCAGTGTGCTTTGCGGCGTTTCGCGAAGTTTTTCGCGATTATCTCGGACGTGATTACTCCGATGGGGAAGTACGCGCCATGTTCGGTCCGACGGAGGAAGGGATCATTCGAGATTTGGTCCCCGATCGTTGGCAGCGATGCCTAAGCGATTTCTTCCGCGCTTACGAGAGGGCGCACGACCGCTGCCCACGGCCGTTTCCTGGTATTGACGCCGTTTTGAGCACCCTGCAGCGGAAGGGCGTTAGGCTGGGAATCGTGACCGGAAAGGGATTTCGAACCGCAACGACTTCCCTGACGGTCTTCGGCTTAGGAGAGACTTTTGACGTCGTCGAGACCGGTTCGCTCACCGGAGGGATTAAGCCCCGAAGCATGAGTAGGGTCCTCGAAAAGTGGCAGCTTGAGCCCTGTCAGGTGGTCTCAATCGGCGACTCTCCTTCCGATATCCGCTCCGCCCAACAGGTGGGCGCGACGGCGCTCGGCGCCGCCTGGGCCTCGACGGCGGACTACGATACGCTGAGCGCCCATAGCCCCGCCGCTGTGTTCAGCCAAGTTGATGGGTTTCTAGATTGGATCGACCAAAACGCCCGCCGTGCTGCGTTTGAGCGGCCGCCTGGACTGAGGTAGAATTGCACCCTATGCGTATCCGAATGCTTGGTCTTGTAGCTTTCATTGTCCCCGCTGCTATTTTCGGCTCCCAGTTGCCGGAGACCGATCAGCGTCACGTTATCCGACACACCGACATGCATTACAAAATGCCGGAATACTCTAGCCTCGACGCTTGGAAGCAGCGTGCGGCGTTCTTGCGGAAGCGCATTCTCCACAGCGCCGGTCTGGCGCCTCTTCCGGAAAAAGGGCCGCTCAACGCTCAGGTTTTCGGCGGCGTCTCACGCAACGGCTACATGACCGCGAAGGTTCTGCTGGAGACCTACCCAGGGTTCTTTCTAGGCGGCAACTTGTACCGGCCGACAAACCGGCGCGGTCGTTTCCCAGGAGTCGTTTCCCCACATGGTCACTGGCCTTACGGTCGTCTCGCCGACAGGCCAGTTGGCTCGGTACCAGCACGTGGAATCACGCTGGCTCGACAAGGGTACGTTGTCTTCACCTACGATATGGTCGGATATGGCGACACGGTTCAACTGCCACATCGATTTGGGAGCAAACGTAACGAGTTGTGGGGTGTGAACGTGCTGGGTCTCCAATTGTGGAATAGCATCCGTGCCACGGACTTCCTCTCTTCCCTGCCCTACGTTAACCCGAAACGGTTAGCGGTCACGGGGGCGTCTGGTGGAGCAACCCAGGCCTTTTTACTGTCCGCCGTGGACGACCGTATTCGTTACGCGGCGCCCGTCAATATGATCTCCGCCCTCATGCAGGGTGGCTCGCCGTGCGAAAACGCGGTGAACCTGCGGCTTGATACGTTTAACGTCGAGCTGGCCGCCCTCATGGCCCCCAGACCAATGTTGATGGTCTCTGCAACGGGTGATTGGACACGCAATACTCCGACCAACGAGTTTCCCGCAATCAGAAAAATTTACGGTCTGTTCGACGCCGAAAACGAGGTGGAGAGCGTCCAGTTCGACTCGCCTCACAATTATCACCAGGAGAGCCGAGAGGCCGTTTACGCATTCTTGGGCAAAAGGATTCATGGCGACGAAAACCCTGCCGCTCTCAAAGAAATGCCTTTCCGGGTCCCGCCATTGAACAGCATGCTGAGTTTGTGGGGCCGCCGGCTCCCAAAGCGAGCGGTCGACCTTGCAACTTTTGTCTCGGACCGGATTCGGGAAGCGAAGACACAGATCGCATCGCTATTGCCCAGTGACGGCGAGTCTCTCAGCCGGGCGCGTGAGTTTTTGCGCGAGCAACTGGCTTTTTCCATCATGGCCGCCCTTCCGACGGCCAACGAACTCGCATCCGATCGCTTGAGCTCTTTGCCTAGTGGCGAGGTTCTCGTGATCGGACGCCGCGAGCAGGGCGATCGGGTTCCAGCCGTCATTCTTCGTCCCCGGCGCGCGAAGCGGACGGTGGCTCCTACTCTCATCGTGCATCCGGAAGGGACCGCTTGGGTAATGAGCTCATCGGAGAGTTTGGACGGATTTGTGCGCGCGCTGCTCAACCGGGGTGGTGCCGTGATGGGGATAGACGCGTTTCAGACCGGTCGCGCGAAAAGGACGCCCAAGCGATCGAAGAGGTTCTTCACTACTTTCAATCGCACAGATGATGCTAATCGAGTTCAGGACATCCTGACGGCTCTTACTTACTTGCGAACGCGGTTGAATTCTCAGCAGGTAAACCTGGTCGGTTTCGGTCCGGCCGGTGTGTGGGTGCTGTTCGCAACGGCCTTTGCGGAGGGACCTCTTGATGTCGTCGCCGACCTGGACGGGTTCGCCGCTGACTCCAATAAGGAATTCGAACAGAAGTTCTTCATCCCCGGTCTTCGCAGGGCGGGCGACTTTCGGGCGGCCGCTGTCTTGTTACCGCCAGGCCGTACGCTGCTCTATCACGCCGCTCCGTCATTCCCTACGGAGTGGTTCGAAGCAAGCTTTCAGGCCGCCGGAGCGCAAGACGACCTCGAGGTCCGGACCGGTCCGCTGGGCGAGGAGGAACTGCTAGAGCGACTCGCACCGCGCCGCCGGCGTTGAAAGAGGCGTATCCTGATCCCGCCGTGCAAGTGCGGTTGCTTACTATAAATTTTGCAGTCCTGCGTTCGTTGGTAGCAGGAAGCCGAAGTGGTAGGATGGATGGTTGGGTTCCGGGCTCTGTGCAGCGAGAAGCTGCGAACCCCGCCAGGTCCGGAAGGAAGCAACGGTAGTGGCCTCTGTCGTGTGCCGCAGATCACCCGGAGCCCTTTGCGGCCAGGCTGCTCGTTCTTTGGTCCTCGGGAAATCCGACTTGCGGTTTTGGGAAGGCGGGTTACCCCGTTGCTTCGTCTGAAGGCCTACCACCTTAGCTAGCTGCCAGACCGCACAAGTTCCGGGGATCCCACGGTCCCTGGCCGGCTCTAGATCCCTCGCCCCAGTCCTGACGGGTGAGAGGCACTTCGATGTATCAGGTCATCGCCCGCAAATATCGACCCCAGACGTTCGAGGACGTCGTCAATCAGGACCATGTCAAACAAACCCTTCGCAATGCCCTCGTGCAGGGTCGCGTAGGGCATGGGTATATCTTTTCAGGACAGCGCGGTACCGGTAAGACCACGATGGCTCGCATCGTGGCCAAGGCGCTCAACTGCGAGCAAGGACCGACCCCCGAACCCTGCCTGACGTGTTCAAGTTGCACTGAAATCGCGGGCGGCAATTCAATCGACTTGATCGAGATCGACGCTGCTTCCAATCGTCGCATCGACGACATTCGGGAGCTGCGCGAGAACGTGCGCTATAGGCCGGCACGCGACCGCTACAAGGTTTTCATCATCGACGAGGCGCATCAGATCACTTCCGACGCCTTCAATGCGCTCCTGAAAACACTCGAAGAACCGCCGGAATGGGTCGTTTTCATTCTTTGCACCACAGAGCCTCACGAGTTTCCCGCGACCATCGTTTCACGCTGCCAGACGTTCCCTTTCCGGACCGTCGAGCCCGAACTCGTAGTTAAACGCCTGCAGTGGATCTGCAGCCAGGAAGGCGTGGAAGCGGACGCTGACGCCTTGGTGACGATTGCGCTCGCTGGAGACGGGAGCATCCGGGATTCCCTTTCGACCCTTGACCAAGCCATCGCCTGCTTCGGCAAAAAGCTCGAGGTGACACCCGTCCGGGACCTGCTCGGCGCGATCCCAGCGGAGATTACCGAGACTATCGTGGGGGCCTTGCGTGAGGGCAAGTCTGATGCCATGCTCGAGATTGCCGATCGGCTGTTTCGAGAAGGCCGCAATCTGCAGCACTTCACCGGTGAGCTGACCCGGTACTTCCGCAACTTGCTTGTCATGAAGATTGCCGGTGGGGAAACACGCCTGGTTACGGTCGGGACAAAGGATAGGGAGAGGTTAGCGGCTTGTTTAGAGCATTTTAGCGAGGAAGATCTAATGCGATACGTCAAGTTGCTGCTGGACCTCTATCGTGATCTACAGCAAGCCTCGCAGCCGCGCTTGCGTTTGGAAGTCGGTTTATTGAAGCTGGTCTATGCCGGCCAGCTCGAGTCAATCGAGAAAGTTCTTGGCGATTGGGACGAATCGCAATCTTCCTCCTCAGCTGGGCCGGCACCCGGCGAATTGAAGGGATCCCCAGGGCCTATATCCCGTGGTCCGACAGCAGGCCGGAAAGCTGTTAATGGCCCCGCAAGCCGCGCGGAATCTGGCACTTCCGGGCATCATGATACACTGGGGAACCCTCGCGAACCGGTCGCAGAGGGCCTGAACTCAGCGACCTCCGCCGATCAAGCGGAGGGAGCGCCGCAGCAGCAGACGCGGGGAGAGTCGAACCCAGTTGAACCGGGGTCCGTGGGCGGTCAGAGCGATGCCACAGCTCGGGCGATGGCCGACCCGGAGGTAAGGAAGTTCCACGAACTCTTCGGGGGCCAGGTTCGGGAAGTCAGAAACCTCAAGGAGTATTCATCGTGAAAATGCCGGGCAACATGCAGAAGATGATGCAGCAAGCTCAGAAGATGCAGGAGCAGTTGCAGGCACAGATCGCCGAGATCCGCGTCGAGGCGTCCACGGGCGGCGGCATGGTGACCGTCAAGATGGATGGCCAGAAGAGCGTTCTCTCCATCGATATCGATCCCGAGGCGCTCGAGGATCGCGAAATGCTACAGGACATGATTCGAGGGGCTGTCAATGAGGCCGCCAAGCGTGTAGACGAAGAAGCCCAATCGAAAATGGGCGGCATGCTAGGCGGCATGGGCCTCCCGCCGGGTATGTTGGGTTAGTCTCGGGACATGGATGTTCGAAGCAGGGCAGTTTCAGATCACCTGAGGACGGCGCCACTGTGCACCACCTGCCTGACGTCGACCAACGCTACCTTCATCAGACTCATTTAATCGTCGCACGGAACCATGGAAGATCTTGCCGCGCCGATGTCCCGCTTGGTCGATGAGCTCCAGCGCCTGCCCGGAGTGGGATCGAAATCCGCCCAACGCATGGCGTTCCACTTGCTAGGCGTCGAGAAGGGGGATGCCGCTCGCCTGGCCCAGGCTGTTCTCGACATGCGGGAGAAGATTCAGCTCTGCCAGCGATGCAATAATCTGTCGGAAGATGCACTATGTCACTTTTGTAAAGACCCCAATCGCTCCTCGAAAACGCTCTGCGTCGTCGAACAGCCGCATAACATCATCGTCATCGAAAGAACCCGCCAATACAACGGCCGTTACCACGTTCTGCACGGCGTGCTTTCGCCGCTACGCAATATCAAGCCCGAAGATTTGAAGCTCAAGAACCTTCTCGAGAGGCTGCGGGAGGATGAGGTCGCGGAAATCATCATCGCCACCAGCCCCACTTCCGAAGGCCAGGCCACAGCGAGTTACCTAGCGCAGCTTTTGAAACCGTTGGGAGTGCGCGTCTCCCGGATCGGCATGGGTGTGCCCGTCGGCACCGAGCTTGACTTCGTGGATGAGGCAACCATGATGGAAGCGATGGAAGGCCGCAGGGAGTTGTGACCTATTCGCAGGTCCGGCTGACCAACCAAGCCGTGAGGCGAGGTCCCGGCTCCCCTGTGATGCTCACCCGTCAACAAGAGACCCATCAGGCTTCTCGATTATTCAGCCGCGTTCACATGCGCCTGACTTAAGACAAGCACGGGTCTCTCTGCGCCGGAAGTCGCAAAGATTGCGACCACCCCTTGGATCAGCCAGCCCAACCCCCTCAGCCGCCCGCCATCTCCTTCCACACAACGGCGTGGTCGACCCCGTTGGCAGTGGTGACGGTACCCGCCACCAAGCCTGCGGAGGTGGCGTCGATGATGATGCTGTTAGCGGTTCCCTCGGCGCTAGCGGGAATGCGCAGGGGGGTCGCCGTGGCGCTGTCGTCACTAAGGTCCACCTCCCAAACCACCGGCACCTGCCTCCCGCCGGGGGTGGTCGCCTCGCCCGCCACCAGGCCCGCGGAGGTGGCGTCGACGATGATGCTGTTAGCGGTTCCCTCGGCGCTAGCGGGAATGGGCAGGGGGGGGCCGTGGCGCTGCCGTCACTAAGGTCCACCTCCCAAACCACCGGCACCTGCCTCCCGCCGGGGGTGGTCGCCTCGCCCGCCACCACGCCGGCGCTGACAACGTCGATGACGATGCTCTTGGCCTGGCTGCCGTTGCCGACGTCCGGAAGGGGATGCGCGGTCCACTCGCCGCCTATATCCTGCTGCCACACGACGGCGTGGTCGACCCCGTTGGCAGTGGTGACGGTGCCCGCCACCACGCCCGCGATGGTGGCGTCGATGACGATGCTGTTAGCGGTTCCCTCGGCGCTAGCGGGAATGGGCAGGGGGGTCCCCGTGGCGCTGCCGTCACTAAGGTCCACCTCCCAAACCACCGGTACCTGCCTTCCGCTGGGGGTGGTTGCCTCGCCCGCCACCAGGCCCGCGCCGGTGGCGTCGATGACGATGCTCTTGGCCTGGCTGCCGTTGCCGACGTCGGGGAGCTGAACAGGGACGGAGAAATCAGCGGCCAGGCTCGCGCCGGCGACCAGTAGAACCGCTCCGGCAAGCAGGGCCGGTCGGGTCCACCGTGCGCTCGCGGGTCTTCCGCGGCCAATAAGGCGGGGGAGCGATTTTGCGGAAATGACCGCCGTTCTCACGATGGTAGGCACCGCTGTGATGGCGGCAATGACGATTGAATTGCGTTCACTTAGACTCCTTCGCATGATCTGGTTCTCCTTTCCCAACTTGTTCCTGTGACTCGCGAATACGTTTCCCGTCACCTATCGAGGAACGCCACTCTTAGCTCCGCTAACGGAGGCTTCAGTAAACTCGTCGATCGAACCCAACGCCGCATAGTGTAACAAGACGACCCCCTTTGACACCTTCTGCCCCAGCTGTACGATTGGGGTAACCGCTCCAAGGATCATCCCCTTCATGGCCGGGAAACGCGCTAAGATCGACCCCACGAAACTTACCAAGACGCAGCAGGTTCAGCCGGGCACGACATGGCGTGCGCCTGCGGATTGAGGGCTACATGCCCGAAGTTCCTTTTCGGCCGCGCAGATACCGACCTCGCCGATTATCAGCGGCAAACGGCGTCCAATCTACCGCCTCAACTTCACGCAAACCAATGTGTTCGTGTTTCGTGCGTAGAACAGCCCATCGGCTAGGGCCGGGTATGCGCGGACGGTGCCGGAGAGGATTTTCGTTTTCGATATCTGCCGAAAACCCTCGGGCGAGGCCTCAGCCAGGACTAGCTGTCCGCCCTCGCGCAAGAGGAGGAGTCGATCGCCGGCCACCGTAATGGTGCCGGCCCCGAACCCGTCCTTGCTCCAGCGAACCTTTCCGGTTGTCAGCTCGACACAACGCAGGCTCGGGCCGTATTCCTGGCGGCCGTGATATCCGTAGAGGTAGCCGTCGTGATAGACACTGGTTGCGTAGTGGTTGCTGAGCACATCATCCGACGACCAAACCTTATTCAGCTTGCCGCCGTTGAGTTGTAGTAATATCGCGCCCGTTCCGTAGCTAGACGAGAGAAAAATCGACTCGCCGATGACCAACGGCGTCGCGGCATTGATCGAATTTCGACTCCGGGCTCGCCAGCGCATCTGGAAGCCGATCTTTCCTGTTTCGGGGTCAGCGCCGACCAAGCCCGTTCGAGTGAAGAACATGATACGGGGTGCGCCGAGCAGTGTCGCGGCAACGGGCGAAGCATAACTCGCCTCGTCGTCCGTAGCCGTCCACAACACGTCACCAGTGCCCGCGTCGAACGCGACCAGTCCGGTTCCGCTTCGCCCGCCGACGTTGAGAAAAACCGCGTTCTCGTAAACCAAGGGGGAAGAGGCTGCCCCGAAAAAACCCTTTCCGGCCGCGAAGCGGTCATGCGTATCGATACGCCAAATCTTCTTTCCGGACTCGAAGTCGAGGGAGTGCAAGACACCCTCCGCGCCGAACGTGAAGACACGGTCCCCGGCCACCGCCGGGCTGGCGCGCGGCCCGGGGTCAAAGCCGAAACTGTCGCGATAGTTGGTGGGATAGTCAAAGGACCAGACGGGTTCCCCTGTTTCCGCGTCGAGTGCCTCAACCAGTTCTTTGTTTCCGCGGCGATGGAAGAGGATGAGTCGCCCCTGGCTTACTACCGGGTTGCTGAAGCCCGCGCCTACCTTCTTGCGCCACAGGACGGCAGGCCCGGACTTGGGCCACGAATCCGCCAGGTCCTCGCCACTGTAGACGCCATCGCGCGTGGGTCCCAGCCACTGAGGCCAATCGGTGGCGAGGCCAATGGAAGAGTGTGCACAGAAAGCGAATGCCAGCAAGCCGCAGCCGAGTGTATTCTTCTTACCCGATGGCGAAGGCGTCGTATCTTGCGGACAGCTGGTCATGATCGAGTGCAAGAGGGCACAGCGTGCTTTGCCCTTACGACTTCGGTAGGGCCTAGAAGGGTAGAGCGCGGCATGAGTTTATCGTGTAAGTTGCTGGGTGAAATGGGGTTCTGAGAAATTGGGTTTGTTTGGTCAACTTTTTCGGTTGTCGAGTGTGATGCGGCTGTCCGCAGCGTCCCTCCCTTCAGCATAGCGAGTGTGTCAAGGGTCCTCCGTTGGGCGATGAAAGATCCGCTTCGGCTCGCGCCGGGAATCCGCGCCATCGTTCCTTCCGCCCTTTCAGGGCTCAGTTCTGTTTAGTCCCTACCCGTTGCGAGTTCAACCCGGGCCGTCCAAACCGTCGCGAGAAAAGCGTCCTAGCGTTTCCAATTCAAGCGGAAATGGTAGCGGTCGTCGCTTCTTTTGGGGTCGGAAACCTGTAGGACGGCCGTGAAGTTGTTCCCTTCCGAAGGCCTTTTCAAAACGACGATCTTTCCTCGACCATCTTCCTTATCGACTTCGACGTGGCCAAGCGTCGCGGCCGGAAGGGGCTGGGAGAACGAAAAGCGATCGACTTCCACCGGGCGTCCGGACGTGATTTCCGCGAACACGCGATCGCCGCGTATCCGAAACACAACAGTTCCGTCGATCCGGCCACGGAACTCGAAGCGCCCCTCTTTCTTGCGGTTGTAGCGCCGCGGGTCATTGTCATTGGAACGCAGCTCGTCACCCGGAGGATCGGGAGGAAGGGCGCCTTGCGTCGAATCGCCTGACGACTCCCCTTCTTCCGCAACGTCTTCGACGAGGCGGATGTTTTCGAGATGCTTGGAGAGAATGCGGCTTCTGGAAGGCGCCGGCGGGGTTTCGGGAACCAGCTCGTCCCACTCCCAACGCAATCGAGCATGGTAGCGGTCGGCTCCACCTTTCGGATCGGAGATCTTCAACCGCACGGTGAAGTCATTGCTCTCGGACGGGCTCTCCAGGAGGCGGACGTCGCCGCGGCCATCCTTGTGCTGTAGTTCGAACTTGCGGAACGTGGCTCGCGGCACGGGTTGGGTGTAGTCGGAACCGCTATCCACGGGCGGTTTGCCATCGATGACGTGATACCGCAGCAGCTCGCCTTGAATGAACACCTCAACAGTTCCGTCGACTTTCATGCGGAGGTCGAACTGGCCGTTGTTGGCCTTGGAGTCGAAGTCGCTGCTAGGTTCGGAGGGCAACTCCTGAAGACTGGAGACAACTACTTCTTTTGCGGGGCTCTCACCAGCCGGCTGGGGAGGTTTCGGCGCAATTGGTTTTTGACGGCCGTCATCAGACGGCGGGGGAATTTTCGATGGAATTGGTTCTCGCCATGCAGCGCTCGGCGTTTGCGCCCGCGGCTTCCCAATACCAAGATACGGATTGAACACATAGTCAAGCGAGAATGGGCCGGGAATCTTCAGATCCCGAGAAACGGCGTACGCCGGATCGAGAGCCCACTGACCCGTCGCCAGGACCTTCTTCTTGCGGGTTCGGCGGTCGTGCCAACCCCAGAAAGGTTTCGCCTTGTTCGAGCCGAACTTGCGACCAAGAAATGACCCCGCAAGCTCGGGATAGGGCGAGCGCGGCCGGCCCCCGTAGGGCTGGTAGGCATAGTAACCGTCGAAGGTGCGGTCCTGACGCCCCCGACCTTCGTGCGCGCGGGACCACCAGTGATCGTAGATCGACAGCAGCTCGTATCCGACCTTGCGGTCGTTGCCGTGGCGCGGCCGCTCCGCGACGCCTTGGTAGACATAGGTCACACCCGTTCCGGCGCTGAATTGATCTTGGGAAATCGAGTACCGGGAATGGCTGTCGTTAGAGCCGTAGACCCCGTGGCCGCCCGCTTCGATGAAAACAACCGGGTGAGAATGCTCGTACGTCTCGATTTTCCCGTCAGGACTGTGCACGTTCTTCTTGATGCGGCGATCCGCCCGGTAGGAGTACACATTGTTGTGAGCAAGCGTCTCGATGATGATCAGGCGCCCGTACTGTGAACCTTCTTTCTCAACCGTTAGGACAGCACCCTCGTTGTCATTCTCGTGACAAGTGCCGGCTACACACTTGTCCGAATAGTCGCGTGGGTGAAAAAAATTGTAGATCAGAAACCCGTGGGTGTCGGTCTCCATCGCTGCGTAGTAGACGTAGGCCTGGGAGCTGCCGGCTTCGGCGGTATCCCAGTTGTTATCCCCTCGCCAGTCCCCGTCGAGGTCAAACCGCGCCAGGAAGTCAGACTTCGGCTGGAACCAGGTTTCTTGCGCTACAAAGGGTGCGTAGTGTTCCGCCAGGCGGCGGTAGGGGTCCCGCGAGGGGCGCTCTTTGGGGAACTTCGTTTTTTCGCTCGGCCTGCGGGAAGGCGCGTTCGGATCCACCGTGACGGTCATGGAGGCCGTCTTGCCGTCGATCTCAGCCTCGATTTCGTAGCTGCCGGCCTTGGCGGGCGCTGTGTATAAGACGCTGTCTTTGAGATTAAAGTCGCTCTGCGCCCGGCCAAAGATGATCGCACCCAGCCCGGCTCCTTCCTGCTGGTAGAACCGCTCGCCCTCCTCCCCCTGATAGCGGAAGGATTTCGAGAGCCACCCTGCATCCGAGCCCTTAATCGAGAGGTTCGGCGCGCCCTTGCGAAGGCGCACTTTTTTCGTTTGTTCCTCCGCGTCGGTTAGCTCCCCGTACGCCAGTACTTGCACAACCAGCGTCTCGAAGGGACGAATCCGCGCATCTTCCGGGTCCGTGCGCAGTTGAATCTCGGAGAGCAGCGGATCAGCAGCATACCCGAGTGTCGAGCAGCAAAGAACGGCAATGAACGTTCGTATCCAGCGCATGGCTTTGGCCCTTGTGTTCGGCGGGCCCGCGGTGGAGCTACAGGCCCGAAACGCCCCTCATTGGAGCATAGGAATCGGGGTTCTTGCAATGCAGACGGACCCGCCAAGAGACCGGTTACAAAGCACGCGCGACCGCCGTGTGTCGCCTTAGGCGAAGGACAAAGCCGCCCGCCCAGAAGAACCGCACGGCGGCGTGATATCTTGAGCGGGGTGGGCGGGCTTTGAACGACGTATAGGTTGGCTGTTCAGCTCGGCCTCCGGGGTCCCTACAGATGCTTGAACAGTCTCATGTGATCGAATCGCTGCCGATCCTGACTCTATTTCCGCACAGTCGCTGCAACTGTCGTTGTGTGATGTGCGACATCTGGAAAATCTCGGCAGCAGAGGAGATCAGCGCAGCCGATGTCGAGAGACACCTGGCGGACATCGAAGCCCTAGGGGTGCGGTGGGTCGTCTTCTCCGGTGGCGAGCCGCTGATGCACAGCGACCTTTTTCGGCTGGCTCGACTGCTTGGAAGTCGCGGAATCCGAACGACGATTCTGACGACCGGTCTGCTGCTCGAGCGAGACGCGGCACAGATCGTCGAGTCGATCGATGATGTGATCGTGTCGTTGGATGGTCCTCGCGAGGTTCACGACCAGATTCGAAGGGTTCGCGGGGCTTTCGAGAAGCTCGAAGCCGGGGTAGATGCGTTGCGTGGGCGCGATCCCGACTTTCCGATAGCAGCTCGCACGACCGTCCAGCGGCTCAACCACGAGTATCTCGGGCAGACGGTGGACACCGCCAAGGTGCTGGGCCTCGAATCGATCTCTTTTCTGGCTGCGGACCTTGTTTCCGACGCTTTTAATCGGCCCGGGGGCTGGCCAAGCGACCGTCAGGACGAAGTAGCGCTGAGCGAAGGGCAAGTCGACGTCCTCGAAGCAGAGGTCGAGAGGGTGATCGCACGTCGTGCCCAGGATATCGACGCCGGCTTTATTCGGGAAAGCCCCGAAAAGCTTCGGCGTATGGTCCATCATTTTCGGGCACAGCTCGGACTGGTCGAGCCGATCGCGCCGCGGTGCAATGCTCCCTGGGTGTCGGCCGTCGTCGAGGCCGACGGTACGTTGCGCCCGTGCTTTTTTCATCAGCCGCTGGGCAATGTTAGGGAGAAGGGCCTCCGGCAGGTTATCAACAGCTCAGGAGCGGTTCGGTTCCGCGCGGAGCTCGACGTAGCGACAAATCCGGTATGTAGGCGCTGTGTGTGTTCGCTGAATCTACCGACGGAAGTGGCTGAACAAACCCACGCATTGGAGCTGAGATAGCAACTTGGTCGGAAGTCTACAGCGGTGATCGACGCGAGGAGGAACCGCGTTACTCTTCCCTGCCCTTCTCCAGCAGACGGAGGATTTGGTTAACGGCGGGCGTCAGTTCGCTGTACTCAAGAACATAGGCCCCCTTTTTCACCAGCCGTTCCAGGGAAAGAATCTGCGAACGATTCACTTCCGAGTCAAGGCGCGGCAGTTCCTGCGTAAGCCGGGCAAGCGCGTCGTCATGTTCCGTGGTTGACAGCCTTGGCTCGCCGCTTTGCGTCCGCTGGAGGAACACTACGTGGTCGGCCTGACATCTATCGCTCGTAGCGACGTTCGGCAACTTCGCGGTCGCGACCTCCATCATCGGTTGACCATCGATGTCGAAGGAATCGGGGTACGTTGCAAGTTCAGAGAAAAGCGCCCGGGCGTGTGGCTGCAAGCGGATGTATTGCGGCCGACCGAGAACGGTCCGATCATCGCCGTTCCGCAGGAGGTAGCTGACGTCGTCGCTGACGAAAGTTAGTCCCGCCATTGCGCAGGCGAAAGCGAGACAGCTCTTGCCCGAGCCCGGAGGTCCCGACAAGAGCGCTCCCCGCCCGTCCGCCGCCACGCAGCTTGCGTGGATCGGCGTCAGGTCCCGATAGCTGAGCAGAGTGTGAACGATCGCTTCCAGGTAGTGGTAACGCAAACACGCACGCCGCTGTGCTACAGAAGAGCTGACCCAGCAAGCAGCGATACTTCTCTCGAGATCACAGGATGCGAAGTTGTGGGCGTCCGCCGCCAGTACAAGTAGGTGTCCTTGTCCTCGGAAGGTGGGGGGAGCGGGTTTTGATTCAGAACGCCCGTTGGTCACGAGGACGCGCAGCTCCAACGGTTTTTCGTCGAAAGTTTTGTGACAGCCTCCCCAACTCTCGTCGGCCGCCTCGACCACATCCCGATGGTTTGTCCAAAGGTCCAGCGCAAAACCGAGCGGATAGAGGCGCTGCTGGAGTTGAAGCTCGGTGGAGTACCCGAGCGGATCCCAACTCGGCATGTGGCCGGCCGTCATCGCCTCAGGGTATCACCATGCTGAGAGGGAGGCGGACGCTTATTCACCCGTGCTGAGCAGCGTCTGTGACTGGCTAGAATGCCCGCAGCCCATACGAACGGTGGAGGCAGCTTGGAGTGTGCCGGACCAAGCATGCTGCTAAGGTCAGATATTCGGCGTGGTGGGCGTCTTCATCTATGAAGCGCTCACAGAGCGGGCCGGCCAGGGCCGCCGCGTCCCCGTACCCGTGCTGCTCGCCATACTGGCGACGACGCTGCTCGGCGCGCTCGACGAGGGCATCCAGGCGATTCTGTCCAGCCGCGTGTTCGATCCGCTGGACATGCTGTTCAACTTTCTCGCGGCCGTGATGGCGGTCACTGCGCGCGCGGCGTTGCGTTGGGCTCGGCGGCTTGCCTAACAGCAGTTCCGCCGCCACCGGACATACAGACTAAACCCTCTTCAAGCAATCATTTATTGAGGCTCGCAAAATACAGTGACATTGGAACACGGACACAGCATGCTGTGCCCCTACGGCTTGAACACGATCCATGTCACCATAATTTGCGAGACTCAGTAAGCAATGGTCTAAGCTCAACTGATGCTGCGGAAACCACCGCCGTGCAGATGGAGTTCGACGGGTCGTTAATGGGCAACACGATGAAACTAAAGGAAATGAATGGAACGGCAATCAAGGGAAAGTTATTGGCCTTGCTTGTTCTGCCAGCCGGCCTGACTTGGGGGGGCAGCGCCCATGAACTGGCACCCCCCTTGGAGCAGCAGAAACTCTCGGAGTTGCTGGCAACTGTTGGCGTGAAAACCGGGGACTCCGTGGCGGAGGTTACTTCCGGAATTGGTTTTCGGCTACAGCATTTTGTGGAGGCGGTGGGGCCGAAGGGTGTGGTGTATGGAATCGCGTTCCATCAAGAAAACGTGGACAAAATAGGCGAGAAGGCAACACAAAACAACTGGAACAACGTTCGCCCTACGTTAGGATCGCATGCGGGCGAGAAAGTTAACTTGCCCGATGGAGAGATAGACTGGGCAGTGGTTTTGGACAGCTACCATCACTTTCGCGCGGCCGAGGTACTTGCCAATCTGAAGAAATCACTCGGCCCGAACGGCCGCATGGCCATTGTGGAAGTCACTGCTGTCCGGTTAAAAGTCGAATAGAATCAATTGGTTGGGGTCATAGGGGGATTCGTTTGGGGAGTCGGATGGCTGGAGTGCCTGTAAAAGGGGCATTTTTTCGAATTGCGTAACGCTGAGAATCTGTAGAATCTGGTAAAGACTCGCTTCCAGCCCGAGGCGTTTCCGGACGATGGCGATGAGCACGTAAATCGAGACAGCGATCCAGATCTGCGTCTTGACGGCGTTCTCGCTGGTGCCGTAAAACGAGTTGATTCGCAGATGTTGCTTGATCCACTTGAAGAACAACTCAATCTGCCAACGCGACTTGTAGATGTGGGCGATGGTCAGCGCCGGGAGCGCGAAGTTGTTGGTCAGAAACTTCAGCCGCTTGTTCGTCCGGGCGTCGAAGTAACTGACCCTCCGCAACGGGTCGGGATAGGCTTGGGCCGATTCGATGGCAGCCAGTATGACGGTCTGATCCGAGCGCAAGCCCGTGGATTTGTCGACGGGATGCGAGTAGCGCCGTTGGAGCAAGATGTTCTTCTTGGTTCGCACGACGAAGAACGACGAGCAGAGAGTGAACACGAAGAGGCGTTCGAAATCGACGTAGGCCCGATCCATGACGTAGAACGCGCCGGCCTCCGGGCCGATCTCGTCGAGGATGTTGATGTCGTGCACTTTGCCTCCAGTAATGCGGATGAACGTGGGAATATTGCCGTGCAGATCCAGCAGCGTGTGCATCTTCACGGCGGCTTTTTGCTTGCGGAATCTCGCCCACGGAAACAGCGACAGGCAGAGGTCGATTGTTGTCGAGTCGAGAGCGTACAGAGTCTGGTCCAAGTCCACACCGATCGGGTCGTGGGCATATAACGGCCGTGCCATGCCAATCAAGACCTGCGCGAAGTCCGCGTAGATCCGCCAGTCGCGCGACTCGTTCGCGTCGGCCAGTGTCGAGCGCGCTACCCTGCCGCGGAATCCCATGTGGTAGAGTTTGCCGTGCATCGAACGCAGGCACGTCTCGATGTCGCGGAGGCTTGCCCGATAGGTCAGCTGGGCGAATGCCATCGCAAGAAACTGATCCCAGCAGGAGAAACTTTTCAGATAGGAATCGCCGCGGTAGCGCGATACACATTTCTGAAACTCTTTGCTCGGTAGGTGCTCGATCAGTTGGGAGAAAACCGTACGGCCAAGGTTCATCCCTCATTGTGCCGCGTCCGGATGCTCCGTTCAGGCGACCATTTGCGGCCTCGGGATTTCAAATCGTTCCCGGGCAAAACAGGCCATAAGACATTGAACGGTCGAGACTTACCGTCCGATGGCGCGACTTTCCCCGGACAGCACTGTGGAAGTCTATACTAGCCGCGAACATCCCACCGTCTCCATGGAGAAGCTTCGCTCGCACGTCAGGCTCGATCGCGACCAGGTGATCGCCCAGGTGCAAAAACACGGCTTCGTTCTTGAAACACACTTTGACCAGTTGCCCTATCAGTACGTGGCCATCTTCCGCAAAGAATAGAGTGATGTCGTCTGGCCCTATTTCCTCTTCGCCGCTTTCCTTCTCTTAGCCAAATACTTGTTCATCCGCTCCGAGACAGCCTTTCGTGCCTCAGGGGACATGCGGCATTGATTAGCCATTTCGCCGATCCTCCCCTAATCCGTCATCTATCGTACGTAATCGTACGTCTTAAACCCGCATTTCCAATTTGATTTCGGCATCCCGACCTTGCAGCGGCCTTCAGCGTCTTTATTTATAGGGGTTCAAGCCCTGTCAGGACGCACGGAGGCCAACACCCAATGGGTGAAAAAGAAAACAAGCCGTTTCAGCTCACCTTCAACGGATTTCTCAAAGTCGATTTCCAAGGATCGCGCGTCACCTCGGATGGTGGCCTGATTCTCATTCGGGAACTGGACGAGCGGCTCGGACTGGGCAAGCTGATCGACGAGCATCTGACGGATTCGCGGCAAGGCACAAACAAGAAGTTCCCACTGGCCGACCTGGTGCGGCAATCGGTCTACAGCCGCCTCGCCGGCTACGAGGATCTCAACGATGCTGCCCGTGTCTCGGCTGACCCGACTTTTCGTCTGATCGGCTCGAAGAAGAACTGGGATCGCGGCGGGGCGCTTACGTCGCGTCTACAAAGCTTTGAGGCAGAGCTGCTGGCCAGTGAAGAGAACCTGCTTGGGCTGATGGCGGTGAACCGCGAGTTGGTCGCTCAAGCCCAAGCGCAGGACGAGTCCGAGCGTGTCGTGCTCGATATGGACTCCACGGAAAGCCCGGTCCACGGTCAGCAGGAAGGCAGCGCTTACAACGGCCATTTCGAGTCCACCTGCTACCACCCGCTGTTGCTGTTCAACCAGCACGGTGATTGTCTGGCGGCGAAGCTGCGAGCGGGTAACGTGTCCAGCGCCGAGGACTGGGACGAACTGCTGCTGCCCGAGATCGAGCGCCAACAGGGAGAAGGCAAGCAAGTGACGTTCCGCGCCGACGCCGCCTTCGCCAAGCCGGAGATCTACGAGGCGTTGGAGGATCGCGGAGTGGACTACGTCATTCGCATCCCAGCAAACAAGAACCTGGAGTTGGAGATCGAAGAGATTCTGTTCCGTCCGCCGGGCAGGCCGAGCCTGAAGCCACTAGTGCGCTACAAGAGCTTCCGCTATCAGGCCGCGAGTTGGTCGAAGCCTCGGCGGGTTGTGGCCAAGGTTGAGCACCACCAAGGCGAGTTGTTTCCTCGCGTCGGGTTCATCGTCACGAGCATGAGCTTGCCCAGTCGGTCGCTGGTGCGCTTCTACAACAAGCGCGGCACGGCCGAGCAATGGATCAAGGAAGGCAAGCAGGCAACCCACTGGACACGGCTGTCCTGTCATCGTTTCCGGGCAAACGAGGTGCGTTTGCAGTTGAGCGTGTTGGCCTACAACCTGGGGAACCTGTGGCGGCGGCTGGGGCTGGCGCAGAGGATCAAGAACTGGTCGCTGACGAGCTTGCAGCATCGGTTGATGAAAACCGGAGGGCGGCTGGTCAAGCATGCCCGCTATTACTGGCTGCTGTTGGCCGAGGGGCATCTCAACCGCAAGCTGTTCGCTGAGATGCTGGGGCGGATCTGGGCGCTGCCTGTGCCAGGCGGGTAACGGGCGACGGCTGCGACGGAGAAGAGACGCTGGGTTGCTGAAGAGGGAACTACTCGGAGCCGTGTCGGCGAAAAGCCCTCCAGCGAGCTGGAACGCGGCGATCGAGCGGCATTCAGCGACCCAAACGGGAGCGAACGGAGCATCGATCGTGAGAGGAAGACGAAGACCTTGCACCCGAGCCGCGGATCGGAGTATCCTGACCATCGCGGGATGGCCAAAACGGAAATTCCAGTTAAAAGGTATCCTGGCTAAGAGGGAATCCACCCTAAGAGAACCGTGTTTGCTTCCAAAGCAAGTAACCGCCGCCGAAAAGCGCTGCTAGCATGGCGATGAACAAGCCGGCAGCCCAGCCGTGATCCCACGCAAAAGGAGGGCGTTCCGTAACCGTCGCCAGGAATACGAAAATCCCCAGGGCCGCCGCAACGATCACCGCGTCCCACCAACGCTGGCCGGGTGCTTCGTCAGCCAGCGGGTCGGTCCCCGCCATGGAGGCCTCCACTCGCTCGACGTCCAAGCCGTAGCGCTCACATTCCCGGAGTGTCGCCAGGCGGCGGGAGGCCTGTTCCGCTTCCGGCGCGACCGCCGAGCTGATGGCCGCAGCTCCCGCGACTACGATCAGGGAGCCGCCGATAGTGACGGCATGGGCCATACCGCTTTGGCCGGCGAACTCTCCGAACACCAGCACACCCCAGGCCAAGCCCCAAAGCTGGTTCGTGTTCATCAGCGGAGCAGCGCGGCCGATGCCTACGTACTTGGCGGCGTAATTTGCGAACAAGTCGCCGACCACCCAGCAGAATCCGCCAAGAAACAGCCAAAAGAAAGCCTTACGCGCGGCGACGATGTCCCGGATCAGAGGCTCCATCCCGCCGTGAAACACGAGGGCCAGCGACCCCATGGTAATCAGCTCACCCACGGTGAAGATGGTTACGAACGAGAGCGGGTTCATTCCGCTGATATAGGCCTTGCGATAAGGCAAAAACATCGTTCCCCAGACGACCGACGCTCCGAGCGAAGCGATGATCCCGGCTGCGCTCCGTTGAGCTTCATAAGCGGTATGCAGCGACGAAGCGTAACCCAGCAGGATCGCTCCCAAAATGATGGTGATACTTCCCCCCAGCACTTTCACCTTTACGGCGGATCCGGCGCCGCGCAGCTCCCGGAAGAAAAGCCATCCCCAAAGAAGCCCGACTAGGCTGTCCGTATTCCACAGCGGAAACGCAATGGCCAGCCCTACATCGCGAACCGCGAAAATAGATAGGCTATTGGCCACTGCCCAAAGCGCGCCCGCCAGCAAAGCCCAAACGATGAGATGAGGTTTCTCGCGAAGATCGTGAAACACATATCCCGTTCCCTTGAGAACCGTGGGCAGCGTCCAGCGAGCCACAAAGACGCCGCCGACCATGCCCAAGGAAACCAGGAGAGGCGAAACGCCCGCCGTAACAAACTTGGTGGGTGCTTCCGCCGCACCCATCCACACCCCTCCCGCTAATCCGCACATTACACCCAGGGTGTGCAGAGACGGGGAAGCGTTTCGCCGAAGACTGTCGGTCTTTGTCTCCAATTGTTATCTGATTAAATAGCTGGGAACCCTGACTAACTTTCGGCGAAATAGGCTAGAAGCACAATGCCCATCGCTAGCACGATGACCGGAACCCAGAACTGAACATCAGTCAGTATTGCTTTAACAGTTGACATTTCGTTCCCTTGGGAAGTGAACAATGGTAGTCGGTCTCATAAGCTTTGTCAATGGGATTGATCTCAGGTGTTAGCGCCTAACTCGGCAACCAGGTGGTTGCAGAGGGCCCGTAGATCAAGAGCTTTCAGTGTCCCAGCCCAACCCCCTTCCGACGATCCCTTAAATCGGAGATGGTCACCCCACTGTGGAGAAAACGCCGCGTTCCCGCTGATACCTGACAGCCTCAGGCCTGACGATCGGCTTTCCTACTCAACGAACGCAGCTTCGGAGGCGTCAGTCTCTAGGTGGGACGATGGCTCAGCACGATGGGCGTTCTCTTTGGTTTCGCGTTCTATGCAGCGCTCTTGCCTGCTGACGATTGGCCTGGTCCTAAGCGCGAAGAAATCTTTAGCAAGAACGGCCTACGTTTCGTTCGTATTCTGCCGGGGGAAAGCCTCGGCGACACGTTCGGCTTCGCGGGGGCCAACAAGGGTCGTTACGCTCGCGCCGAGTTCTACCTGCGTCAGCCGGACCGTTCTTATAAATTAACTGTCGACGTAGAGCTGCTCAACCCTGTTGGGCCTGTCAGCTCGATGCTGAGCGATTCAGGTGCTTTGATCACCTTCGACAACTGGCACAACGCGGGATACGGAAAGGTTGTCGTGATTTACTCGCTCACCGGCAAACTCTTGGCAGCCAGAGAACTCGAGGATCTGTACTCGGACCAGAGGCTGGCAGATCTGCCAACGTCTTCCTCTTCGCGCTGGTGGCGGTGTCGTCCGATGGGCTGGTCCGATGTCGACAAACAAACCAAAGTCTACATGCACGATCGGATCGGCGGATACTTTGTGGGCGCTCGAGATCGATGTCGGCGAAGTCGAAGACCGTCTGGAAAAGTTGGGGAAGATGCACCGCTTTGTCGATTTACTTGATGAGAACGAACTGCCCGACGGGACGCTGACGCAGCGATACAGCTTTGTTCATGTTCTTTACCAGAACGCACTTTACGCGAGACTTAGGGCCCGGCAGAAGGCCTCCCTCAGCGCGGGCGTAGCCGAAGCCCTGCTCAAGGCTTATGGCGACAAGAGCTCGGAAATTGCTTCCGATCTGGCCCATCTATTTGAGGCTGCCCGTCAGTTTGAGAAAGCCTCGGACTACTTTCTTATCGCGGCTGAAAATGCCGCTTCGGTCTATGCCGGCCAAGAGGGCGAGAAGCTTTCCCGCAGAGCCATCGAAAACGCGGAAAAGCTGAGAGGCGAAGTCCGGCTTTCCCGGCTTCTGGCCGCCGCGAATCGTCTGGGCCAGTTTCACCTTACGCTTTCGAAACTTGAAGAGGCGATCGGCGACTTTCAGTTGGCGGAGAAGTCGGCGGCGGAGCTGGGACAGGTCGATGCTCAAGTGAACGCGATCTGCTCCACAGCCCAGGCGTGCTTCAACCTCAAGCGCTTGGACGAGACTCGCGGCCACGCTGACCGTGCCGTGAAGACCGCTCGGGCTTCGGGTTCGGAAACAACGATCGCCGCGGCGGAAATGCTTCTTGGATTGTTGAAGATGTGCTTGGGCGAGACTCCCGAAGCCGAGCAGAATTTCAACCGGTCAGTCCCGGTCTTGCGGAAGAAAAGCCCCCCGGTCCAGGTTCTCGAGGCCCTTGCGTTCGCCGGCTTGCTCAAAGCCTGGAAGCTCGATTACGAGGAAGCTGACCGCACTTTGGAATGGACTCTGCAAAAATCCCGCGAAATCGGCATGCCCTACCACATCATCCTCAGCCTCTTCGTGCGTGGAATGGCGTCGTTCAACCGGGGCCGGCTCTCCCAGGGCCTCGATGACTTGCACGAGGGTATGCGACTAGCCGAGCTGAACAATGAGCGCTATTGGCTGTCTCGATTTCCCAACACCTTGGGGTGGGCTTATCGAGAAATTGAGGCCTCGGAGACCGCGTTGGAACTGAATCTCGAGGGTGCCAAGGTTGCCCGCGAGCACAAGTTTGGGAAACCGGAAGCGAACTCCCACCTCAACCTGGCGGAGCTTTACATGGAACTTGGGGAGTTGCCAAGAGCGTTCGAGCATCTCCAGCAATCGGAGAGGATCTTCGAAAAAGATCTCTGGTTCCGCTGGCGCTACGACATCCGTCTCAAGGCGGAGTTGGCTAGCTACTGGATGATACGAAGCGACACGAAAAAGGCGCTCGAATACGCCGCCGAGTCGCTGTCGCTTGCCGAACCCCGCGTGGCGCGCAAGCACATGGCCTGGGCCCACAAACTCATGGGAGACATAGCGACCATGGAGGAAAGATTCGATGCCGCCCGGCGAGAATACGAGGTTGCCTTAGAAACGCTTCGCAGCCGTCGCTGTCCAACCGTCGAATGGAAGATTCTGCTCGCCGCCGCCGACATGGCCAAAGCACGCCGCGATACGTCTTTCGACGAGGATTGTCGTGGCCGCTGCCGACACGTGATTCAGTCTCTCGCTGAGTCGGTAACCGACGAGAAGCTCAGGCGGCAGTTCCTCAACTCCGAAGCCATCCGAACGGCTTTGTCTTGAACTTTGGCTCTAAGGCCATTGTCAAGTTAGCGGCGGTCAGCGACAATCGGCTCATGAAATCGCTGTATCGACGCCACGTTTCCGCCCGAGATCATCAGCCACGCCGTTTGACTCGGGTTCACGGGATCCCGTGGGGCAATCAGGCAGTGCAGATATCTCTGGCTGTATCGGATAGCGAGATCAGGGCGTGTCACCTGGTGATTCGCGAGCTCGGTAACCAGCTGCGGCCTTCTGGCTTTGGCCCGTCCGCGGCCGACGGCGAGGGTTAGTTGGGGATAAGAACCTTGTGCCTAGGGGGAGGGTCGTGAAGGATCCGGCTGCGCATCCATCAGTCGTCTCCCCTGAAGATCAAGGCGTCACTTTCGTTGAGCTGTTCTTCGACCTGGTGTTTGTGTTCTCTGTCACGCAGACCGTGAGGCACTTACATCATCACCTTGACTGGGTCGGAGTAGGACAGTCAGTACTCGTGTTCTGGCTCGTGTGGTGGGCTTGGACGCAGTTCACGTGGGCTCTCAACGCGGCTGATACGACCCACCCCGCCGTTGAGCTGGGGACACTGGTTGCGACCGGAGTGTCCTTGTTCATGGCGGTGGCCCTGCCGAACGCCTTTTCGGGTGAAGCCGCTTGGTTCGCAGTCCCTTACGTATTCGTACGCGTCATCGGGCTTGGACTCTACAGCCGGGTAGCTTGGCTAACCGATCCCGCGAAGCATGCTGCCGTTCGAACGTTTTCTCTCATGTCGGTCGGCGGTCTCGTGGCCGTGCTCGCAGGGGGATTCGCAGGTGGAGTAACGCAATACTGGCTGTGGGGTCTCGCCATCGTGCTCGACGTGGTCGCGGCCCTGGTAGTTGGCGACCTCGAAGACTGGGACCTCCACCCCAACCACTTCAGTGAACGCCATGGCTTGTTTGTGATCATTGCGCTGGGGGAATCGCTCATCGTGGCGGGCGGAGGCCTCTCGGGAGATCGAATCACAGTCGATCTGATCGCCGTCGGTGCGCTCGCGGTGGCGACCGCGTGTGCGCTGTGGTGGAGCTACTTCGCTTGTAGCAAGAAGGCTCTCGACCGGGCGCTCGAGGAGGTATCCGGCGCGGAGCGCTCCAAGCTAGGGCGTGATGCCTTTAGCTTGCTGCACTTCCTCATGATCCTCGGTGTGATCGGTTTTGCCGCTGCAGTCGAGGAAATGGTGGCGCACCCGGCGGATCCGCTGGCCCTCGAAGGTCGTTTGGCGCTTGCCCTCGGGATAGCTCTCTTCACCGGGGGCATGGCGGCGGCAATGTGGCGCGGGACGGGCCAGTTTAAAACGGCTCGTGTTTTGGTCACCGCAGCCACTGCCGGTACCCTAACCGTGGTGTCCGGCGTACACCCGGCGATCAGCCTCTCGATCGCGTTCGTCGGAGTCGCATTTCTGGCCGGCCGAGAGCATCGAGAGCACGTGGCTGGGGTCAGCTTCCGCTCGTGAGGGCCACCTCCGGAACTCGAAGCCGTCTGGAAGTCCTCGTCGCTCAGCTCTTAGCTTTGCCAAGCCTCAACCGCGGGCTAAGAGGGGCTGAACTTCATCGTCAGCAGCAAGGGCCATCGGGAGGTCCTGTCTTCGTGAAAGAACTCTCGCATCTCTTCGAGCGCCAGGCCGCTTCGAATGGCGGCCATCACGAAGTCGCTGACCTGGTGGCCCACGCTCCGCGGGCGAATGTCCTGGCCCGTCTTAGGATCATGGAAGTGCGCGCTGATGCCCTGGAGCAGTAGTGCCGGGTGTAGCTCAATGATCACCACGCGGCCCCCGGGCCGGCAGATGCGAGCCATTTCCCCAAACGCGACATCGAGATCTTGCACGTGCTCGAGTGCCAGCGAGCATAGCACTCGGTCGTACGCGTCGCTGTCGAGCGGCAGCGGGTTCCCGAGGTCGTGAACAATGAAGCGGACACGGCCCGCGCCGGGTTTTTGGCGCGCTTGGGCTAGCATCTCGCTTGAAAAGTCGACCGCGGTTACGTCAGCCCCTGCCTCGGCCAGAGCGATCGCGCTGCGGCCCGTACCGCAACCGAGATCCGCGACCCTCAGGCCCCTCACCTCGCCCACCAGCCTGCGGATCTCGCGGTCCTTCAACGCCGCGCTCGGGTTCGGCCCACGATCGTAGTGAGGTGCCCAGCGGTTGTAGCCTTCGCGTGCCGGTAGGATGAGCTTCGAGTCAGGCAACGGTCGTGTCCCGATTCTATTATGCCGGCGAGGTTCTGCCTCGCATCGATGAGCGCAGGGGCAGAAGCACGCGGAACCCCATGGTAGACGAAATGATAGGCGAAATGGCCTCCTCGGCGGCGGACAGATCGTGTCGCTCTCCCACTCAAGCTGCACTTCCATTGTCAGGATCGCCTAAAATCCGTTACAGTTTTCGTTACCGGCAGTTAACGCCCCTGCCCGGACGTCGAAGGAGCTGATCATTGGAACGCTTCCGCGCCTACACCCTAATCTGCGCGTTCATGCAGATCGGTGTCTTGCATGGGCAGCCTTCCGTGCTCGACTCGTTGCGATTCGAGCCGGTCGTAACAGGGCTGACCAAACCCGTTGACGCCGATGAGTTTCCTCCCGGCAGCGGGCGGTTTCTGATAACTCAGCAGGAGGGTCTGATCCGCGTCTTCGACGGACAAAAGCTCCTCGCAGCGCCTTTCCTCGACCTCTCGAACCGGATCAGCTGTTGCGGCGAGCGGGGTCTTCTAAACGCTGCCCTGCATCCCCAGTTTGAAAGCAATGGCTTCGTCTACGTCCACTACATCGACTCGGACGTCCAAACCACCGTCTCGCGCTTTCGTGTCGGCGACAACCCTAATGTGGCCGAGCCCAACTCCGAATCGATCCTACTCACCTTGCCTCACCAGAAACTGAATCACAAAGGGGGGCGGCTTTTGTTCGGAGCCGACAGCTACCTCTACATCAGTCTCGGCGATGGCGGATCCGGTGAGGAGGCCCAGAATCTAGGTTCCTGGTACGGGTCCATTCTCCGAATCGACGTGGACGGCGGAGATCCCTACAGGGTCCCTGCCACCAACCCCTTTGTTGGGCAACCCGGCGCGAAACCGGAGATCTGGGCATTCGGTCTTCGAAACCCGTGGAGTTTCACCTTCGATCGTCTTACGGGCGACATGTTCATCGGGGACGTGGGCCATGTCACGACTGAGGAGCTGGATTTCCTTCCCGCCGGCTCCGGCGGCGGCCAGAACTACGGTTGGCCCGTCCTGGAGGGCAGTCTGTGCTTCCCGGAGGGTACCCTCTGCGACCCGAGCCCTTTCGTGGCGCCAATCTTTGATTACAGGCACGTCCCCGGCGATTGTGCGTCGGTCATCGCGGGCCCCCGCTATCGGGGACCCTCGATACCCGCCCTTCAGGGGACTCTTATATTCGCCGACCACTGCACGGGCCAACGCGGGCAAATGTTCGCGGGAGTCCACGACGGTGAGAATTGGGTCTCGGCGGGCCAACGGGAAGTGCCAGGAAGTGCCTTTTAACATCAGCGCATTCACGGAAGACTCGGATGGGGAAATCTATCTGATCGATCACAACGAGGGCGGGATACACCGCCTCGTAGCAGATCCACCTGTGCCCGTGCTGTCGACGGTTTCTCCCAGCGAAGCCGTGGCCGGAGGCCCAGAATTCCTGCTATCGATCCTCGGGGTGGACTTTGTCCCCTCGTCGCGGGTCACCTGGGAGGGTGCCGAGCTCTCCACCCGATTCATCACCAACCACCACGTCCAGGGCGTCATCTCCACAGAGCTTTTGGCAAGTCCGGGAGTGGTACAGCTCAACGTGGCAAGCATGCCCGTTGGCGGACTCGCCGGCCCGGGGATCAATTTTCGCATCGTTGCGTCTCCCAACCAGGAACCGGCAATTAATGCCGCGGGCATCGTCGATGCGGCCGCCTTTATCCCGGGTAGACCGGTGGCGCCCGGTTCGATTGCTTCCGTATTCGGCGCCGACCTCGCGCTTCGCACAGAGTTTGCCCTGGCATTGCCCCTGCCCGGCATGCTCGGAGGCGGCTCCATCATTTTCGGTGA
This sequence comes from Bryobacterales bacterium, assembly GCA_965248205.1. Taxonomy (GTDB): domain Bacteria; phylum Acidobacteriota; class Terriglobia; order Bryobacterales; family UBA6623. Next base: position 527,772 of record CBDFIS010000006.1, on the reverse strand, counting down.
CCTCCCCGCCGCACCTGTTTACGCCGCGAGTCCGGCCCAAACTAATGTGCTCATTCCTTGGGAGCTGGCGGGTCTATCGGAAACCACGGCGCTCGCCAGGGTCGGATCGGCAGTCAGTTCGCCGCTCAGCCTGGAGCTGGCCGAGTTTAGCCCCGGGATCTTCGTCGTCAACCAGACCGGCGCCGGACAGGGGGCGGTCCTAATCGCCGGCCTCGAGGGTCAACTCGCTGCGCCAAGCGATCTTTTCCCCAACGCCAGACCCGCCCGGACCGGCGAGTGGCTCGAGATCTTCGCCGCCGGACTCGGGCCGGTCAGCAACCAACCCGCCACAGGGGACCCCTCGCCGGCCCGCCCGCTCTCGCGGACCCGATCTACTCCGGCCGTAATGCTCGGCGGAGTTGCGGCACCCGTCGCCTTCTCGGGTCTCGCACCGAGTTTCGTGGGTCTGTATCAGGTGAACGCACAGGTTCCCGACGGCGCCGCGCTGGGCGAAGCTGTTTCCTTGTCGCTCACCATCGGTGGAATCGAGTCAAACGTCGTGACCGTAGCCATCGAGTAGCGATCTGGCCGGCCTTGACTCGGGATCCAAACGATTCAAGGGTCCGGCAGCCACGGACTAAGATCTACTCCCCGAGCAGTTGGACTTCGGTTCTGTCACTCGCTAGGATTCTGTTCAGGAGTCTCCTGATGAACCCCGAAGCTAGCACCATCTGGGCCAACTTGGAATTCCGCAAACCGGCGCTGCTGCGAGTAGTGGAACCGATGTCTGCGAGCGAAATGCTGTGGATTCCACCTAACGGCCGCAACTCCGTTGCCTGGCTGATCTGGCACATTGCCGAGGTGGAAGACAACTGGGTTCGAGATCTTCTCTACGCTGAACCAAAGCGCTACCCCTTCAGCTGCTCGGTCCCTGATGCCACAGCCGACCAGTTCCCCGACAAGAACGAGCTGCTGGACTATTTTCACCACGTGCGCGGACTGACAAAGAGCCGCTTGGCCGCTATCACCGAGCGAGATTTCGACAGAACGGTTGTCGACGAGCACTTTGGGCAACTCTCGGTTCGAGACCTGTGGGCAGGGGTGGCGACAAGTTTTGCTTGGCACGCCGGTCAGATTGCAATGATGAGCCGCTTAATGCAGAGGTGAGCGGTTAGTTCCGACACCACTGCTGTCCGGTTAAAAGTCGAATAGAATCAATTGGTTGGGGTCATAGGGGGATTCGTTTGGGGAGTCGGATGGCTGGAGTGCCTGTAAAAGGGGCATTTTTTCGAATTGCGTAACGCTGAGAATCTGTAGAATCTGGTAAAGACTCGCTTCCAGCCCGAGGCGTTTCCGGACGATGGCGATGAGCACGTAAATCGAGACAGCGATCCAGATCTGCGTCTTGACGGCGTTCTCGCTGGTGCCGTAAAACGAGTTGATTCGCAGATGTTGCTTGATCCACTTGAAGAACAACTCAATCTGCCAACGCGACTTGTAGATGTGGGCGATGGTCAGCGCCGGGAGCGCGAAGTTGTTGGTCAGAAACTTCAGCCGCTTGTTCGTCCGGGCGTCGAAGTAACTGACCCTCCGCAACGGGTCGGGATAGGCTTGGGCCGATTCGATGGCAGCCAGTATGACGGTCTGATCCGAGCGCAAGCCCGTGGATTTGTCGACGGGATGCGAGTAGCGCCGTTGGAGCAAGATGTTCTTCTTGGTTCGCACGACGAAGAACGACGAGCAGAGAGTGAACACGAAGAGGCGTTCGAAATCGACGTAGGCCCGATCCATGACGTAGAACGCGCCGGCCTCCGGGCCGATCTCGTCGAGGATGTTGATGTCGTGCACTTTGCCTCCAGTAATGCGGATGAACGTGGGAATATTGCCGTGCAGATCCAGCAGCGTGTGCATCTTCACGGCGGCTTTTTGCTTGCGGAATCTCGCCCACGGAAACAGCGACAGGCAGAGGTCGATTGTTGTCGAGTCGAGAGCGTACAGAGTCTGGTCCAAGTCCACACCGATCGGGTCGTGGGCATATAACGGCCGTGCCATGCCAATCAAGACCTGCGCGAAGTCCGCGTAGATCCGCCAGTCGCGCGACTCGTTCGCGTCGGCCAGTGTCGAGCGCGCTACCCTGCCGCGGAATCCCATGTGGTAGAGTTTGCCGTGCATCGAACGCAGGCACGTCTCGATGTCGCGGAGGCTTGCCCGATAGGTCAGCTGGGCGAATGCCATCGCAAGAAACTGATCCCAGCAGGAGAAACTTTTCAGATAGGAATCGCCGCGGTAGCGCGATACACATTTCTGAAACTCTTTGCTCGGTAGGTGCTCGATCAGTTGGGAGAAAACCGTACGGCCAAGGTTCATCCCTCATTGTGCCGCGTCCGGATGCTCCGTTCAGGCGACCATTTGCGGCCTCGGGATTTCAAATCGTTCCCGGGCAAAACAGGCCATAAGACATTGAACGGTCGAGACTTACCGTCCGATGGCGCGACTTTCCCCGGACAGCACTGTTCCGACACAATCCCTCGGAGTCATCATTCCCTCCGCACCGTGCAACAATTCCAGTGGAGATTATCAACATGGAGAACGGGACAGCGATTCAACGGCTAAACGTCTCTAGTGGCGCGAAGTGGGAGTCGATCGTTGGCTACTCACGCGCGGTCCGAGTCGGACCGCACGTTCACGTGTCCGGCACAACCGCGCTCGGCGAAAACGGTGAAATTGTGGGCAAGGGCGATATGTACGCTCAGGCCAAGCAGGCGCTGACCAACATTCAGGAGGCGCTTGGGCAAGCCGGAGCGGCGCTCACCGACGTTGTCCGAACTCGAATGTACGTGACTGACATCTCCCGCTGGGAAGAGGCTGGTAGGGCACACGGTGAGTTCTTCGCCGACATTCGTCCCGCGGCGACGATGGTTGAAGTGCGATCTTTGATCGCGCCCGACATGCTGATCGAGATCGAAGCGGATGCATATGCTGCTTCCGAGACCTCGGGCGCCTGATCAAGAACGTTCACTCAGCTTCGACAAGCCCCGTCTGTCGGAACTCGAAGGCTGGAGCTGATTCTCAAAACCGTATATCGCTGCCGACCGCGGTCGTCGCTGCGCACTAGCGTGAGAGCTGAACCAGTGATCGACCCGACAGGCGATGCACGGTCCACCCGGACAGGGGCTCCGCCCCGAGTTCTCGATAAAAGCTCAATGCCTGTTCGTTCCAGTCGAGGACGGACCATTCAAGGCGCCCGCAGCCGCGTTCTACCGCTATCGAAGCCACTTCCCGCAGCAAAGCGCCGCCAATCCCTCGACCTCGATGGGTAGGCTTGACGTATAGGTCTTCGAGGTAGACTCCTGGCTTCCCCAGGAACGTGGAAAACGTGTCAAAGAAGATTGCATAGGACACTATCTCGTTTGACCACAGGCCCACGAGCGCCTCCGCTACCCGACGCGAGCCGAACAACGACTCTCGCAGCGAATCTTCGGTCGCGACGACTTGGTGACTGAGGTGCTCGAATTCCGCAAGCTCGCGAATGAGTTGGAGAACGAGCGGCACTTCCTCCGCTCGTGATGGGCGGATTGTCAGTTCGGTCACGGAACCTCCACGGTCTCCATGGACGATACACCGTTACGGTGACCCGGTGCTACCTCCTCCAAGTCTCGGTTTGCGGAGTTTACCTTGAGGCGAGGGCCGCAACGTCCTGTTCCCACGCGAAGGGCTCTGCTACATGCGTTCAATCGCAAGTTTACAGGCAAGTACGAGGAAAGTGCCGCCAGCAACTCGCCGGACAACGCGGACCCGGAGAGGATCCGAACGCCAACCCCTCGCAATTCTGGCGGCGAAAACTGCCAAGACAAAACACCACATAGTTCCAGTCAGCAAGAACAGCAACCCTAGGAATAGAAGCGATGCCACCCTGTTGGGACTGTCCGGGGCGACGAACTGAGGAAGAAACGCTAGGAAGAAGAGAGCGACCTTGGGGTTAAGCAGATTCGTGAGGGCCCCTTTTAGATAGATCTCACGAGTCGAGGCCGAACCGCTCGTCGCTGCCAAGTCCCGCGTTTCGCTGTCCTGTTCCCGCAGCATCTCAAACCCGAGATACATGAGATACGCAGCCCCCATCCACTTAACGACTGTGAAGGCATAGGCTGAGGAAGCGATCAGCGCCGAAAGGCCAAGCGCGGCGGCGGTAACGTGAGCCAACGCGCCGGTGGAGATTCCAAGAGCAGATAGAACTCCGGCGCGCCTGCCCTGGGCAATGCCGCGTCCTAAGATATAGAACGTGTCTTGGCCCGGCGTGATGATGAGAAGGATGCTGGCCACCGCAAAAGTGGCGAGATTCTGAGTTCCAAACATGCAGCTTGTCAATCAGTATGGTGGATACCGAAGTGCGGATGGGCGCTGGCATGGACCCAGCTACGGGCTGGAAGACCGACCAGAAACCCGAGGCTGGAAGGCGTGAAAAAATCAGGGACTGTCACAAGCGGCCTCCTAGAAGTTCCGTAGAATCAATCGCAGCTTCAGCCGCGGCTGACTGTCCCAGCATTTTTTCACATCTCCTCGGTTTACGCACTCAATTCCGCCTCACGGTTCCTTATTACGGTATACCTACACATGGTATAATACAGCCGGGTGGCGATCCGGAGTTTCGCCGACCGGAAGGTCGACCGCTTCTTTCTCGAGGGGCGGCTTCCCAGGGCAGAGGGTTGGACAGGCGTTGCCCGGGCCACCTCGCGGAAGCTGGACATGCTCGACTACGCGCAAGTACTTCGCGATCTGGCAGCGCCACCCGGCAACCGATTGGAGGCGTTGAAGGGAGAGCTCGCCGGTTCGCACAGCATCCGGATCAACGACCAATGGCGGGTCATCTTTCGATGGACCGACTCAGGGCCCACCGATGTCGACATCGTTGACTACCACTGAACAACATGGCGCTGACGAGACGGCGAAGACCACCCACGCGACCGGGCGAGATCCTGCATGAAGAGTTCCTGCTGCCGCTTGGAATGACGCAGAAGCAGCTTGGCGACCACGTGGGCTGTGACGTCAAGGTGGTCAATCGAATCGTCAACGGTCGCACTCGCGTGACCGCGGAGATGGCGCTCAAACTCGCCGCCACCTTCCGAACCACGCCGGAATTCTGGCTCAACGCCCAGAAAGCCGTGGACCTTTACGACGCCTCGGCCCGGATCCGGGAACTTCCCCGGCCTCTGCGCAAGGTGCGAGCGTCAACGGTCGTATCGCCTCGTACTCGCTGATCTTGAATTCTGAATAGGCTCGGCTTTGCTTCCTCCCAGCGGTTTGGAACAACTTTCCGACATCTGACAAGCAACCGAATTCTGGTCAGAAGCCCAATCAGGTCCCGTAGTCCGGGCATTGGGGTGGGGCAAGAATCGGCCGTGCCAACGGCCGATCGTCCTCTTCCTGGCCACTCCCACCGTTCGCTAGGCGGGGTTTTCCTTGCGCTAGGACACGATTTTGGCACGGAAAATCGGGCCTCGAGGACGCTTCCCAGCACTCCCGTAAAACCCGGTCACAGACTTTGTCAATTTTTTCTCCTCGCCATTTCAACCACTTACGTCCGCGAACCCCTTCTAACACCAATCCGTCCCTTATTCTGGTACGGGGCCCAGAAACCGAAATCTCGGGGGGATGACCCTCGTATTTTTGCCATGCACTGCCACCGGCTAATTCCCGACACTGATGGGAAATCCCTATGTCTAACAATTCAGTTAACTTAAACATTAGGCGGGACACCCCGATCGCCTGCTAGGCCACTGCCACGCGACGAAAATCGACACTTAGCGCACGCTGGGCTGTCGTTTGGCCCGGGCGTGCGGCCGTTTCTCCCCAGTTTCGCGGCTAAGAATCGTGAAGAGAGGCCACGTCAAGCGCCGCACAGAGCCGCCGGCTTCCAGGCTGCGGGACCTGCGGGTGGGCATGCTCCGGCTCGGCTCAAAGCGAATCATTCACCGCCGGACAAAGGTACTTGACCGACCCGGGTGAGGGAAAGAATCACCGCTGGCGGAGACACTTGACACATTCGCTATTCTGAAGGGGAGCGACGCGCGAATATGCTCGCCGAGCGAGAGGAGAATGACGAAACAAACCCAATCTCGTACAACCCACAAGGAATCAATAGGTTGCAGCGAGGCCGTAAAGCGGTTCTCCGTTCGAGATCCGGGGCCCTTTTGACGAAGGCATCCGACGCGGCGGAGCGCGCTTTCAACGCGGCGTTTCGAGATTCCTCTTCGGTCGGGGCGGTCTTGGGGAAGCATCGGAGCAGGGGAGGAACGAAATGACGAAACAAAGCCAATTTCTCATAACCAGCATTGAATCCAGCGACTTACAGCACTGTGATAGAGTACGCAGGTGCCTTAGCTCAAAGCAAATTCTTCTGAGTGTGTCAAAGACATGAGAAACCTAGAACTGAACCCCGTCATCGCTAAACTTGGCCGACGGCTGCGCTTGGGCGTCGTGGGCGGCGGACCGGGATCGTTCATTGGTGAGATCCATCGCAGTGCGGCGCGGCTCGATGACCGCTACGAGGTCGTCGCTTCGGCCTTGTCCTCGAACCCGGAACGCTCGCGTTCTGGAGGGCGCGCGATTGGTGTGGCGGAAGATCGTGCCTACGGCACTTTCGAGGAGATGATCGAACGGGAGTGCCAAAGGGATGACAGCATTGAAGTTCTCGCCGTCATGCCCCCTAACGGCGAACACTACGCCGCCTGCTGCGCTGGCCTTGAACGCGGCATGGACGTGATCTGCGACAAGCCGCTGACAACCAAGCTGGAAGACTCATTGGACCTGGTTCGCCGGGTGCGCGATGGCGGACTCGTCTTTTGTACGACGTATAACTACACCGGCTATCCGATGGTCAGGCAGGCGCGGGCCATGGTAGCGGCCGGTGAGCTGGGCGAGATTCGATTGGTTCACCTTGAGTACGTGCAGGGCCACTTGGCGACCAACGTTGAGAATACTGAGGAGAAGAAAGACGCTTGGCGCTTCAAATCCGAGCAGGTCGGTGCCTCGCTGGTTGCCGGCGACATCGGCGTCCACAGCCATCATCTCGGCGCCTACGTTACCGGACTCGAGCTCACCAGCCTATGCGCCGACGTCGGCGCCGTCGTTCCTGGACGGGTAGCGGATGACTATGCCGGCTTTCTTCTGCGATATGAGAACGGCGCAAGAGGCGTGATGTGGCTGACCCAGGCGGCGGCCGGTGCCGAGCACGGCCTACACATCCGGGTGCACGGTGAGAAGGGTGGCCTCGACTGGCACCAGGAGCACCCCAATCACCTGCGCTTTATGCCGCTTGGACGTCCCGCTCAACTGATGAGCCGCGGAGGTCCCGGATTGCGACCGGAAGCTGATCGCTGTATCCGAGTCTCCATCGGCCACCCTGAGGGCTACCACGAGGGCTTTGCCAACCTTTACGCAGACGCCTCCGAGGCGATCGCCGCGCGAAGAACGGGAACCAAACCTGACCCCCTGGCGATGGACTTCCCCACGGTAGAGGACGGCGCCCGAGGTGTTAAGTTTGTCGATGCCACGGTAGAATCCAGCCGGAAGGGCAGCACCTGGGTGGACTGCAACCTGGACGTGTGAAAAGGCGTGGCGAGGACGAATCTTGGAGATCCAAGGTGCCGCAAGGGTTGGAATGCGGGCGCGATTCATCGCGCCCCTCCTGATGGGCATCTCGCGTTCAAGCGTAGGGGCGCAATTCATTGCGCCCGAGTCCGTAGCGCGCATCTCGATGTTGAGATCCGCGGCCTTGCGCCGAAAGCGTCTGATTTTCTTGTGGCGCACGCTCTCCGCAGCGCGGTGAGACGAACTTGATCAGGACTGGAGGAAGCAATGGCTCGTAAGAAAGTTCTTATAACCGGGGCGAGTGGATTAGTCGGGAAAGTCTTTCTCGAGCACGCTCGAGAAAAGTACGAGCTGAGCGCTCTCAACCGACGTGCGGTTGAGGGGATTGAGTGCCACCAGGCTGACATCAGCGACCTTGCCGCCATTCAGCCCGCCTTTGAAGGAAAGGAGGTGGTAGTCCATCTCGCCGCCCTAGCAGCGTCAGACGCATCGTTCGAACAGGCGCTCCGGCACAACGTGATTGGCGCCTACAACGTCTTTGAGGCAGCGAGGCAGGTAGGTATACGGCGTGTCGTTTTCGCCAGCAGCGGAGCCGCCGTGATGGGGTGGGAGAGCGAGTTTCCCTACCATACCCTGATCGAGGGTCGCTACGATGAGGCGCCTGAAACCTGGCAGAAGGTTACCCACGAAACGCCCACGCGCCCCGGCGGGTTCTACGGCTGGAGTAAGGTTGCCGGCGAGGCTTTAGCAAGGCATTACTCCGACGCCTACGGCATGTCGATGATCTGTCTGCGCCTCGGAAGAGTTAACCCCGAAAACCGCCCGGTGGATTCCCGCAACTTCTCCGTGTGGTGTAGCTATCGCGACGTTTCGCAGCTGATCGAGAAGTGCATAGACGCTTCCGACAGCGTCATGTTCGACATCTTCTATGCTGTTTCAAACAATAAATGGAGTTACCGGGATATCTCGCACGCGCGCGATGTCGTCGGCTACGAGCCTCAAGATGCGGCTGAGGAACACCGGGGCTAGTATGATGCGTTGGTATTCCGGACCCACGACCGTGCGGGAGCGGTCTGGTGCTGTTGGAACTTAGCGCTTGCTCACGCGCGCGGCTCGGTGCTTGGTGCTATGCAGAAGGCAGCCTGTTGCAACCGCGCCAGAGTAAAACCCTACTATCCGGCGTAGCCCGAAAGGGTTCGCTACCTCGAAGCCGGGCTCCCACGTATACCATGTTCTACGTTCTCAACCTCGTGTCCATCTCCGCCGTCGCAGCCCTTTTTTGCCTCACCCCATCACTCGGCGCGCAACAAAGCACAAACCCAGATCCTGAACCGGGCTCCGTTCGCACGAATCCCGTCGACGGTCAAGAATATGCTTGGATCCCGCCGGGGAGCTTTCGGATGGGCTGTGTCCCCGATGACGACCAGTGTGACGACGACGAAAAGCCTTTGCATTTCGTCGAGATCAGCCGCGGCTTCTGGATGGCGCGGGCACACACGACAGTGCGGGCCTATGAGCAATTCGTGGCCGCGACCGAGGAAGAGATGCCGACAGCTCCGTTTTTCAACCTCGAGTGGCAAGAGAAAGACCACCCCATCGTCCGCATGAAGTGGGGGCACGCCGACTCCTTCTGTAAATGGGCCGGCGGACGGCTTCCGACGGAGGCCGAGTGGGAGTACGCTGCCCGTGGCGGCGAGGAGGGATTCATTTATCCATCAGGAAACTTCCTCACCCACGAGGACGCCAACTACGAAGACACGGGCGGCCGAGACCGTTGGGATTACACGTCACCGGCCGGGAGCTTTCCCCCAAACGCGTACGGCCTCTACGACATGGCCGGCAACGTTTGGGAGTGGGTGGCCGATTGGTATCACGCGAAGAGCTACTCCCACTTGCCCTCCAAAGATCCCCAGGGGCCTTCCCGAGGGTACGAGCGCGTCATCGTCGGCGGCTCATGGTTCAACGCTGCGAGGGTCTTGCGCATCTCAGACCGCTTCAAGCTCTACGAGGTTTCGCGTAGCTTCGACGTGGGATTCCGCTGCGTTTGGGATGGAGCTGAGAAGTGAAAGCTTCCCAGCGCACCGGACTGTGGCGACCCGCGGTCGAGCCGGCGGGTTGGCTACGCCGGCGCCCAGCGTCGCAGGAATGCGAGTACCTTCTCGCGATCGTGATGGTCGCCATCTTCCAGCTCCGCAGTGCCTTGCGACCGCAACAACTCGCCGGAATCATTCAGAACAAAGAAATGTGGGAACCCCGGAATTTCCGGATAACGCGAGAGAACGCGCTCGTTTTCGTTCTCCGGGCTGAAGTTGACCTTGACGAGGACAAAGTTCTTATGCAGGAAGGCCGCAACGTCTTGTTGGTCGTCGAAGAATTGATCGAGCTTTTTGCACCAAACGCACCACTCGCCGCCCACATCGAGCAACACCCTTCGTCCGCTCCGCTTCGCTTCCGCAACACCATCGTCGATGTCTTGCTGCGCATCGCGGGACGGATCGAACTTGGTTGCCGGGACGTAACCCAAGTTCTCAACCGTTTCGCGCTCACCGCACGCGAAGGTGAGCGTGGAAAGCAACGCCACAAGAAGCGCAAACGCCTTTGCTTCCACGGCCGAGTCTCTTCCCTGCCCCATGCTCTTATCTTAGAGCTTGCGACCGCCCCTCATAGGCACAAGTGTCGCGCTACGGAAACTGAGCCCCAAGTCCATCCGCCGAGCCACGGCTTCAAGGGGTCCGCAATGGCCTCGGCGCCTTACGAGCATTCGCCGTTCTGCCACCCCCACCAGGAGCGGCCTGGACGCAGCCGGTTCAAGACGCCTCGCGAAAGGGCAAGCGCACACGCATTTCTTCAACGGGAACTCGCTCGGCGCAGTCCGGGCGTTCTTGGACCATCTTATCGGCGTGGTTGGCGTACCAGTTAGTTGCCGGCCACGCGGTGAGGCCGTGGGCAAATACACTAATCAGCACCGTGATTACTACAATGACGAAAATCTCTTCCCGACCCGCGATCTGTATGCGCTCGAGCACAAGGAAGACGTAAAGGATGGAAGCCAACCCTCGCGGTCCAAACCAACCCACGAACAGGTGTGTTCCGGAACCAACTGCGCTTCCCAACAAGCTGAGGGAGACGGGAAGCATACGAACGACGGTCAAGCTCAGAACCGCGTACAGAAGCACTGGCCAGCCCACGCCCGCGACAGCCGGCCAGATGTCGGCGGCACCAAACGTCATAAATGCCAGCAGAGCGAGCAACTGACCTTCCGTTTCGGCAAAATCATACAGGCATTGACAGACCATACGAGACGCGTTCCCAATCGTAAGCCCGGCTGCGAAGGCCGCGATGAATCCGTTGCCTCCGACCGATTCGGCGCCGGCGAAAGCAAGCAGGGCAAGTGCGAGCGCGGCAATCTGCTGAAAGTTGTGATTCATCCAGTTGGATTCAGCGCCCCAACTTACCAGTCGTGCTCCCAGGTAACCCACCGCGATGCCGACCGCTGGTCCCAGAAGGACTTGCTTGGCCGCATACAGCACCCAGTAGGAAGCCGGCTGTGGGTCTTGAGCGGCGCCGGCGATCGACAACAGGATGAGAACGAACGGCAACGCCAAACCATCATTGAGTCCGCTTTCTACATTCAGCGCCTGACGAATGCGAACGGGGACTCTCGGACTGCTGACGACCGCCTGACCCAGGGCAGCGTCCGTTGGGGCTAGAATGGCGGCGACCACGGCCGCTTCCCACGGCCCCAGCATTCTGAACACGACCATAGCGACTAACGTTCCCAGAGCGATCGCGAGCGGCATCCCGATCCCCAGCAGCCGTAGAGGCAGATGGTAGCCCCGGCGCAGAACTGCAAGGTCGATTCGGGAGGCATCGGCGAAGAGCACCAGGACTAGGGTTGCTTCAGCCAGTGTTCGGACAACGTGGCTTTCGACATCCAGTTCGATCCAGCCAAGTAGGGCCGGTCCCATCAGTAGACCCGCCGAAACGAAAACCATGGGGGGCGTGATGACAGTTCTTTCCAGGCGTCCGGAAACGACACCGAACGTAAGGATCAGAATCGCGATTACCGCGTAACCAGCCGGCTCCATGGTGTGGTGTTCCTTCTCAGGGAGCGAACTAGACCAAGGACTCCTCGTGGAATTCTCGCATAGAGTTGCAACGCGATGGAGCCGAAAGGCTGTTGACTGGCGAGGAGATTGGCTATTCCGATTGCAGAACAGGGCAGCTCGCTAGTCAGTTGAGATGGAGTGCACCTTAGGAGCTGCGTCTGCTGACGATTGATCCCCTCGGCAGGCGGAGCAAAAAGCGGGGTACTTCCCGGGGCGAAGTGCGCGAGGTGTGTCGGGCGACTCGTCGCCGCCCGCTAAGCACCTCGTCACGCTATAGGGGCGACGAGGAAATACCCGCTTACAAGTAGCGCACCGAAGGCGACAACACCTGCAATGACACCCCAAACGGCGTTGCTGTTTTTCTGCTGAACTGCGTGTTCAAACATCGCTCTACCTCCTTAACAGTAAGTTCGTCGAGCGGCCACTGAATGTTACGCGGGGTACCTTGCCGCGGGTGGGCCACTAGCAACCGGCGGCTAAGCTCGGCCGTTTCGGCGCTCTGTCCTCAATGCCAGTAACGACCCATAATATCCACTTAATCTCCACAAACCCGCGAACACACCAACGGCTGACACGACCAACAGGGCAATTGTTGCTTCCATGATTTCATCGCCCTCGATCTGTATTTGTTCTACGTCCGCGCAGGCGGGCCTGGAAACGGCATCGGGGGATTTGCAGCGTCGCCAGGCCCACCGGTTGTCACGACGTTAGTCAGCGGGTGGACCCATTCGGCTGCGGTGCAAGCCTCGGCGGAACCTACCCATCCGCGGTCCCATGCGCCCAAATGCACGGTCCGGACCTTCGAGGAGGTTCATCCTAACGGCTTGATGTGCGGCCGGCCCGAGCTCCATCGCCTGTTTCAGAGTGCCAAGGGCATCGATCTGGCTGGGCGTCAGCAGCGCCAGGGCCTGGTCCCGATTCTCAGCCCGTTTTGCTTTCAGTTGTTCTCTCAGCACCTTCAGATCAACGATCATCTGACCCACGTGAGCGCTATCCGGTGCTTCCTGCTCCAAGGCATTTCGTAACTCGCTCTGCTTCTGACGTATTTCCTGCAGCAGAGGCATCAGCATCTCTCGAGATGACTGGCGCAACCCTTGGAGCTCAGCAATTTGCTCGTCGCTAAATTCCAGAAAATTCTTTAATTGCTCACCGTGCGGCCCGCCTCGCCGTTCTCCACCTTCGAACCGAGGAACTTGCGCCAACATCGTCCCGCACACCAGAGCGGCAAATGGCAAAGTAACGATCTTCATGACTGCATCTCCTTTTGGGTACTTAACCCTGCTCTAAACAGTTAAACGCGCCAGGCCCGGGAAAGTTCTATTGGGAAGGTTAAATGGGTGTAAAAGCTTCTTAACTTACCCTTAACATCGGGATTGCAAGGTCCGGGAAGCCGCGCCCCTCAGCCGGCAAATTTGTATCCGAGGCCGCGTACGGTGGCGATCCAGCGGGGATGCTTGGGGTCATGCTCCAGCTTTTGACGCAGCCACGCGACATGGACATCGACCGTGCGAGTCGACGGCGCCACTTCGTAGCCCCACACTTGGCACAGCAGAGTTTCTCGAGAAAGTGTGGTGCCTCGGTTTTCGATGAGGTAGCGGAGCAGTTGGAACTCCTTAGCCGATAGCTGAACGACTTGACCTTCCCTCCGGACTTCGGTGCGCCGGAAGTCAACTTGAACATCTCCGAACGCGAAGGCGGGAGCCTCGGTTGGTGGGGCAATCGCTTGCCGTCGAAGCAGCGCTTCGACCCGCGCAAGCAATTCCGGCATCTCGAATGGCTTAGTCAGATAGTCATCAGCGCCAATCTTGAGCCCGAGGACCTTGTCCGCCGTCTGGCCGCGAGCGGTGAGCATCAAGATTGGTACGTCGACTCCTAGCTGACGGAGATCACGGCACACGTCAAACCCGTTTTTTCTGGGCATCATCACATCTAGGACAATCAGATCAAAGCCGCCGCCCGCGGCCCACTCGAAGCCTTGCTCACCGTCTGACGCCGTCTCAACCCGATAGCCCTCACTGCGCAGGCGGTCATTGAGAGTCATCCGCAGCCCGGCTTCATCTTCCACCAGCAAGATAGTTGCTCCCATGAGACCTCAGCAGACCTCGTAGATCCAACTCGTAACTTCGGCAACCTGTATCAATGTCGAGGCCCAAACGATCTAGTCACTGTTCTGTTGAGAGTAGAGATCGACGTCCGTGTGCCTAATGAATTGCGTCCCGTTTCGTGAAAGGCCGCACTTATTGAGGCTCACACAATACGGTGACCTTGGAACACGGCACAGCATGCTGCGGCCCTACAGTTTGAACGCGAGCCATGTCACTATCGAGACGCAGTTGGTTTCCTAACTTGCCGTGGTGCTAGACGGCTCGGCGACGGGCAGGTGCAAAGTGAAAGCACTTCCCTGTCCCGGCATACTTTCGACGCTTACGCGCCCGCCCATGGCGGCCATCGTCTCCTGTGCCAGGCTCAAACCAAGCCCGGCTCCCTCAATCTGGGCTGCCGTTGCGAGGCGTCCCCGAAAGAACGGCTCGAAAACCTGGGAGGCTTCGGACTTATCGATCCCCGGTCCGTGGTCCTCCACCGTCAACTGAACTCCCTCACCCTGCGCCGCAACGATCTTTTGCGCGCGAACCGCCATCCAACGGGAGCCGCCACTGTACTTCAGCGCGTTCGCGATCAGGTTGGCAAGGCATCTGGTTAGGCCGTCCTTTCCCCCTCGGACGGCCGGTAGTCCGGCTTCAATGTGCTTCTCGACTGTAAAACCCAACGATTCAATCATCGGCCGATGCTGTTCGAGGGCCTCCGCGACGACGTCGGCAACTTCAACCCTACCGATCTTAAACTCTCGCCGAGAGGCTTGGCCGGCAGCGAACTCAAGCGTTTCTTCAACCATCCCGGTGAGTCGGCGACCCTCTCGGCGAATGACTTCGCCATACTGTTTAGCCTGCTCTAGAGAACCCACGACCCCATCGGCAAGATTGTCCGCTGCCGACCGAATGACGGCGAGGGGTGTCCTCAATTCGTGTGACACGCCGGCAACAAAATCCATCTGGAGTTTGGCCAACCGCTGGGCGCGCCGGCTTGAAGCGACGATCATAGTTACGCTCACGGCGAGCAGTAGCAGGATGCCGAAGCTCACCGCCAGATTCCGGAGCCGCACGGCACTTACCGCGGCGTCCAGCGACCCGCGGCGGTGCCGCGGCGGTGCTTGACCGCCAGTTCCCAGTCGCCAAAGCCACTGCTCAACAGCAGGACGGGGCGCAGCCCTCGGCCCCTTAGCCGTCGCAGGAAGTTGTCGTCTGAAAACAATGGTCCACCAGGCCCCGCGGGCCCTCCAGGCGGCCGAGCCCGCCCGGGCCGGCCACCCCCGCCTAGTGGCGGCGTGAACATCTCTCGCGGATCCCACACTAGCCTGGCCCGGGCATCTGCCGAGGAAAACGCTTCAACGGACGCATCGGGGTCTGATTTGTAGACGACATCATCAGAGTTCCGGCCCCCGAAAACCGCTACGCGATAAGCCATCTCGGACGGACTGCCGAAATACTGCTGGACAAGTTCAGGTAAAAACTTGTCGCGAAGAACCTTGGGCGCTAATTCGATCAATACGAAGCCCGCCCACTGCGGGAAGGCGCGCTCGCGTCCGCGAGAGCGAACACCAAGGCGCACCATAGGCTGCATTAGGATAGGGACTTGCTCAACCGTCGTCCACACGCACGAGCGCATTCGGAACCCTCGCATTCCGGGGGGTTGTCGGGGCTGTGTCGGTATTCGACTTCGGAGCACCTCGAGATGGGACGGCCACGGTTGTGCCTCGAACTCCTTGGATGACGTGTTCAACCGCAACAAGCGCGAATCACCCTCTTTCCCGGCCTCCCAGACATACACATTCGCTACTAGGTCCGGATAGGCTGCCCCGTAGGACCAATCGTCGTGCCGCAGAGCGTAGAGACTCCAGTCCCGATCTTGTGCCACCGACGGGTCAAGGTGAAACGCAGCGCAAAGATCCTGCATTTCACGGTTGAACTCGCGACGGAACTGGCCCACGGAGGTCTGCAAGCCGGCTGCGATCCGCCTGCGGTCGGCTTCCATGATCTGACCGCTCCAGCGGTACTGCAAAACAGCGAGGACCACTAGAATGATCGCCAGACCCGAAACCAACAACCCAGACCACAACGGCCTGTTCACCAAAGTCCGCCAGCTCATAGTTGAAGGATAGGGTCCCGAGGTTTTGATAGCAAGTCGCTCACCTCCTTGCCTGAGAAACATCCTAAACACATTTCTAACTTGGATCCTGAATGCTGCCGGCGGCCGAGGGGCGATCCACGAGGGGCGAACCGGCCGAGCGCGGCAACGCTCCTCAACGAGTGCCACCCTTCCGCCGGTGCCCGCTCTGGCCCCAGTCGCTCTCGGAACTTTACGCTCCACACGTTACTTCACAGCCCCTTTTCGGTGTGTCCCCTGTATGCGTATGTTCTGCCTCAAACCTCACCTCCCGGGATCAAACGGATCAAACCGAGATGGAGCGAGCAGAACCTCCTTCGAATGCGCGTTGTACAATCGAGGATTGATGCACCAACCCCTGGCCGCCCTACTTGCCCTGTATGTAGCACTCGCCTTGCCCCTCTGCGCGGCTGAAAGCGAAAACGTCCAGCTACTCTACGTCGGTCCCGCGGAAACTAGCACGGCAAAAGGTGCGCTGCAGGGGTTGAAGGAGGCGAATGTACTCGGGAGATTCACGGGCCATGGTTATCAGTTGACGCAGGCGGAGAATTCCGAAAAGCTCGGGAATGTGGTGACGAACCTCCAACCGGCAGCCGTGCTGGCAGCACTAGACTCCGGCAAACTCCTGGCGGTAAGCGCCCTCTTTGCCGACGCCGGCGTCGCTGTCTTCAACCTGGCCGCGGGAGATGACACCCTTCGCCGACGATGCCGTCCCAACTTGCTGCACGTCGGGCCGAGCGACCGCATGCGCGCCGATGCTATTGACCAGTGGCGCAAGCGGTCGGACTCAGCCGATGTCGAAGCCCTTGCTTGGCACAAGGATTTCAGGAAATTCGCCGGTCGAGAGCTGAACAACCGCTTTCGTCGAACCCACCGCGCCCCGATGGACGAGGGCGCATGGGCGGGCTGGGCTGCCGTCAAGATGATTGCCGAGGCAGTAGCACGGACCCGCAGTACGTCCCCGAGCGACATTTTGGTCTACTTGAAAGAAGAAATGCAATTCGACGGACAAAAGGGCGTCCCTCACACGTTTCGCGACACTGGGCAGCTGCGCCAGCCCCTACTGATTGTCGAAAACGGTGAGCTTGTGGGTGAAGCACCCGTCCGCGGCGTGGTGGAGACCGACGATCTCGACAGCCTCGGCCTGGCGACTTGCAAGGAATAGCTTCAGCTTCCGAGAGGATCGCTCTGTCAGCGCCGAAATCACCGCCACCAAAAGAGCTATGAAACATTTGCCATCACAAGCCTCTTTCATGCGACACGCAGTTTTGTTGGCTGTAACCCTGGCCCTCTGCGTCGCCTGCTCAAGCGTTGATCCGACCCACCGTCTGTTCGTCACCAACGAGGGCGATAACACGCTGTCGGTCATTGACACCCGAACCGGCGAGGTGGAAGCAACCATCGAGGTCGGGAATCGTCCGCGCGGGATCGGTCTCTCGCCCGACCGCAAGCATGTCTACGTCGCGAACGGGGACGACAACGCCCTCGCCGTTGTCGATGTCCGCTCTCTCGAGGTTGTCAAGACAATCCCCGCGGGATCGGACCCGGAAGCGTTCGCGGTCCACCCGAACGGGCACATTTATCTTTCGAACGAGGATGAAGGCAAAGCAAGCGTGGTCGATCCGCGCTCGGGCGAGATCCTCGCTGAAATCCCTGTCGGCATTGAGCCGGAGGGCGTCGGCATTTCTCCCGACGGCAAGCTCGCCATGGTCACGAGCGAGTCGACGAACATGGTGCACGTGATCTCCGTGTCCACAAACGAGGTCGTCGACAACATTCTGGTGGGCGCCAGGCCGCGGGAAGTCGCGTTCACTCCGGACAGCCGTTGGGCCTATATTAGCTGCGAAGTGGCCGGCCAGGTATTGAAGCTGGATGTCGAGACGCGGAAAATAGTCAACACGGTCAAGCTGCGCAGACATATCAAGAAAGCCAAGCCGAAGGGTTTGCAGCTCAGCCATGACGCGAAGACTCTGTACGTCTCGACAGGCCGAGGGTCTGCGATTGCCGTATTGGATGCGCATTCACTAGAAGTCAAAGCGACCATACCCGTGGGAAAACGCGTCTGGGGGTTGGCGCTTTCACGGGACGGCTCCCGCTTGTACTCGGCCAACGGCCTTGACAATACGGTTTCGGTGGTCGACACCGAAAAGAATGTAGAGATCAACACGATTGCCGTCGGTGAGCGGCCCTGGGGCGTGGCGCTCGACGACTAGAAGCTTCCCAGCGCTGCAGATTGTCGGAACCTTCCGTTATCCACAATGCACTCTCCGCTTCAAAGACCCCTCGCCCACGCTTCCCTGCTCTGCTGTGCACTCTCCGCCGTGGCATCGGGCGGCGAGATATCCCGCCAAGAAGCTATCGGCTGGCGACTCTTTGTCGACCCCGTCCTTTCTCGCCCCCGAAATACTTCGTGCGGAACGTGCCACAAGCCGGAGCACGGATTCGAACAGGGCGTCGCCTTTGGCAAAGGCGCGCACGGCGACGTACTGCCGATCAGTACGCCTACGGTCGTCAACCTGCGGGAAGCCGACTACTTCTTCTGGGACGGTCGCGCGGAATCGCTCGAAGCCCAGGCCAAGGGACCGATCACCAACCCGATCGAGATGGATCTCACGCTCGACGAAGCGGTGGCGCGGGTGAAAGCCGAGGCGCGTTACCGGAGAGCGTTCGCTGCCATCAGTGTGGAGGAGATAACCATCAACGATATCGTCGGCGCTATCGCGGCCTTTGAGCGAAAACTTACTACAGGGGAAACGGCGTTTGACCGCTGGCTGCAGGGGGATCGAAGCGCTCTCAGTGATTCCCAAGCTCGCGGGCGCATGATCTTTTTCACGCGTGGTGAGTGCGCCATCTGCCACATGGGGAACAACTTCACCGACAACGACTTCCACAATGTCGGAACCGGAAGCGATGCCGATCTAGGACGTTACAACGTAACGAAAGACGAGGAAGACAAAGGCGCTTTTAAAGTCCCCTCGTTGCGCAACTGGAAAGGACGCGAACCGTTCATGCACGACGGCCGTTTCAAGACGCTAGGTGAAGTGATCGAGCACTACAGCGACCCGCCACCCGCGAAGGTCGGCGAGTCAGAGCTCGACCCGTTCGATCTCTCGGAAGCCGAAAAAGACGACTTACTCGCTTTCCTCGAAGCGCTTAACGGTAACTGGCCGGACTTGTCGCTGTTCGAGAAAACTTGGAAGGAACTTGTCAGCGAGTAACGGGCCCAGTATTCGCCCCTCACCACCGAGCCTCTCATCCATGTACGTCAAGTTCCGCAGCGCAGGGCTCGGTGCCGTTTTCGAGACCTGCGGCCATTGTGTACGTTTCTTCGGGACAACCACTCCCAGATCTCGCGGCTTGCTAGAGTCGCATATCGTAACATTGCTACTCAATTCTGAGGACGCCGCCTTTCAGGCGCGCCGCTGCTCAAGGAAAGAAGTAGTCGTCACGGACAATTGCGATCGTGCCCAAAAGTGCCGCGAATGAGAATCCAATCACAGCGGCAATGAATTCATCCCTTGCTGACCAGAATTCTCGGGTCGCCATCGCCCCTTCGTGAAACTAACGTAGTTGGAGACCGTCACAACGAATCGCACTATCCCCGCAACCAGGCCGACAGACGCTGGATTCCCGCACGCGGTACGCGCCCGCCAGATCCGCGGCCGTTTGATCATATCCTCACCTTGGCATCGAACGGCAATGTCACAACATCGATCTCGATCGGATCGTCGGTTTCGTCGAAATGGTGCAGGAAAATCTGCGGATCTCAGCGGCGAGATCCGCGCTACGAACTTCAAATCAACGCGATCGGGGGCGGCTCTCATGGATATTTCTGTGGCTTCTTGGGCGGTCGAGCAACGACTGTGCCATCTCAACCCGCGCGAGCAATGCCAGATCGGGATTACCAATCTTTGAAAGAAGCGGCTGCGCTTCGGCCCCGAATAGATCGGTGGCCCTCCACACGATGCCCCGGTAACTTTGCGTGGACGGCCAGTACTCGCGCAGGGCACGGTTCGGACTCTCGGCGTCCGAGTCCCGCTTGTATAACTCCGCGGCGTCGTCGATAGCGGTGTCGATGAATTCCCATGCGAGCTTGCGGTCCCCGATTTTGTGGGCTGCCTCGATCATGGCGTCCCATGGCCCCATCTTGTCCATGAGGTTGTCCATCTCATCGAGAATCGTGGCGCAGCGGTTCAGCACCGCCTTGGCCTGAGCGGCGTCGTTGCCGCTGACGGATCGTGCGATGGCGCCCAACACATCGGCTTGAATCGCCGGCAGCGGGATTTCTTCTACCGCCGAGAGCGCCTTGTCGGGGTTATCCGGCAAGTGGCTGCTGGCGGCCATCGCACGGCTTTGCGCAATCGCCGCCAGTCGCCGCCGACCTTCCCCCCGCGGGTCAGGGGAGCCGACATACGACGACGTATGGATCCCGGAGCCTTCCTCATTTTTCATCGACGCGGCACCCTCGGGGAACTTCTCAACAGCGGCTCGCAGTTCGAGACGGCCCTCCAGAATCTCTTCCGCGCGCTTGGGAGCAATCTCCCGAAGGACGTGCATCAAATCGAAAAGCTCAATGTCCTGGCGCGAGCCGAAGTGTACGCTTCCTTTAGCGCTCGACAGGCTCTGGGTCATTACATATTTGTTGTCATAGTCAAGTATTCGACGGGTAATCATTTGCAGGGACGATTGAACCATCCCGCGAGGCAGGTCCCGCCAGTGTTGGGCAAGCAGCCACCCGAACCCCTGATCCGGACGCCCGGGGTAGGCGGCCATGGCATTGCCAAACAGCACCACGCGCCTGGGGTCTTCCGGCGGGAGCTTACCGAGAACACCATCCAGCGCACGATAGGGGTATGCCATGGAAGGATCCAGGCTTTCGATGAACTCGATCGTCCGGTCTAGATCGTCGCCCCTGACCAGAATCGAAACAATCGTGCCTGCCGCCATTTTTCGAAGGTCGAAGCCTCCCGCTGGAGGGCTCATCCGACGGAGCAGACGAATCGCTTCCTCGACATCCACATTGGCCACGCGGTTAACGACGTCGTGCTCCAAGCGCAATCGATGCTGCGGCGAGTCGGACCCGCCCACCGGTAGGCCGCTGGCGGCGACAAACGCCTGGTGGAAATACTCCAGCGCTTTCTCTCGATCGAACTCGGTGTAATTGTCGGCAATGTGCATCAAGCCGACGGCTTGCACCTCGGGGAGCGCGCTGGTGACGGTCTCCGCGGCCGCATCGAGTAACTCTTGAGCCTTCTCCCGGCGCGTGGCTTTCTGTTCTTCTTCGCCGCCATCGTCCGGCGGCGCTTTCTCGGATGTTTGCTTTTCTTTGGGTGCCTCCGAAGGCTCCCTGACGGTCTCTTGCTGTGCCGCCAAGCCCCCGGCCAGCAGAACAGCGATCCATAGGAGCTTCATATCCCGCCCTCTGGCAGCCTTGGTGGAAGCTAGGTTCGGAAAAAAATAGGGACTGTCATCCGATTTTCGCTTCGGCAATCGCTTTGTTTCCAGTATGGGTTAGAGGACGAAAATCGGTGACTGTCCCATTTTTTGCGACGAAGGACTCACCGCGGGCTGCTAGAGCGATTGTATCTCAGCTGACCATGATCGGCCTGAGCCTTTGTCGCCGCTGGTGCGTTTTCATCTGCAATAATCGGACCCATGATTGACGAACTGCTAGCTAATCTCCAGAAGACCACGGTCTACGATCTCGGCCAGCCCTATCGGCCGGGGATACCGCACCATCCCGTTCATCCGCCGTTTGTCTACTGCATGAGCAAAATGCACGGGGACACCATGCTCGGCGACGTCAGCTCCGCGGCGGAAGTCATTACCCTCGGCGGCCACACGGGAACCCATATCGATGCACTCTGTCACTACTCAAAAGGCCTAAAACTTCATGGAGGTGTCGATGTCGCTCAGTCCTTCACGGGCGGCGTCGAGCACTGGAGCGTCGACACGATCCAGCCCATCCTGCGTCGCGGAGTTCTGCTCGATGTCGCTCGTCATGTGGAGACTGACGTCCTCCCCGCGGACTTCGCGATCGGAGCGGATACCTTGCAGGCGACCGCACGCGAACAAGCCGTCGAGGTGCGAGCTGGCGACGTCCTGCTCGTCCGCACAGGATGGGGCCGTTACTGGGACAGCCCGAAGCAGTACATCAACGAAGTTCGATCGCCCGGCGTGAATCTCGAAGCCGCCGAATGGCTCAGCGGACTCGGTGTGTTCGCGGGCGGTTCAGACACGATTGCCTTCGAGTTGATGCCCTCGAACAGCATGCCGGTTCACGTTCACTTGCTCGTCGAGAGCGGCATTCACATCATCGAAGCGTTGAATCTCGAGGAGTTGTCTCAAAACGAGCGGTGGCAGTTCGTCTTCGTAGCCGTCCCGATGAAGATCGTCGGCGGAACGGGATCGCCGATTCGACCGATTGCGCTGGTGTAATCGTCTCGGCGAAGCGGAACGGCCGCTGTGGCGGGGAGCCTGACCGGCGCCTCCGCACACTCCTACCGACACCGGTCGCCCCCCCGCACATCGCTCCGTTCCCTTCGGAGCTCGGCCGCCCCCGGCGGCCGAGCTGGGCTTGGGGTGGGGCAAAAATCGGCCGTGCCAACGGCCGATCCCCCTCTTGCTGGCTCCT
Source organism: Bryobacterales bacterium (assembly GCA_965248205.1). Classification (GTDB taxonomy): domain Bacteria; phylum Acidobacteriota; class Terriglobia; order Bryobacterales; family UBA6623. The sequence continues at coordinate 505,242 of CBDFIS010000006.1, read as the reverse complement.
CGCTTGCACACCTCCCACCCTTCGCTAGGCGGCGTTTTCCTTTCGCTAGGACTGCACTACAAGATGGTTTTGGCACGGAAAATCCGGTCGAAAGGACACTTTCCAGCACCCCTCAAAACCCTGTCACGGACTTTTCACATTTTTTCTCCTCGCCATCTCAATGACTTAGGCCCCTGGGCCCTTCTAGCCCCCAATCCGTCCCCTATTCTGGTACGGGGCCCGGAAACCGGAATCTCGGAGGGATGACCCTCGTATTTCCGCCAGTTTCTGCCACTGGCTCTTGCCTGGGCGGCCGCGAACGCTTCTATGTCTCACAATGCAGAAGACTTAACCATTAGGCGGAACAATCCCATTGCCACCCCACTCGCCTGCCAAGCTACCGCCAGGTGACGAAAACCGCCCGCTAGCCCACTCCTAGGCCATCTTTTGACCCCGCCACAGCGGCTTTTTCTGGCCGAATACGGGGTCAAATTGGTCTCGGAGGCATTGTGATTCTTGGCCAGACGCGTAGCGCGCTGCAGGGGTGTCGTTTGGCCCGCGCGTGGGGCTGTCTTCAGCCGGTTGCACGGGGTAAGAATCGTGAAGAGGCCGGCGTCGAGCACCGGAAAGAGCCGTGCCCGTCAGGGCGCGGGCCCGCCGGATGGGCACGGTTTCCGGCTCGAAGCCATTTCACTGTTCGAGGAAGGTACTTGACCCACCGGCGATGGCGAGGGAGACCGCGAAGAACGACATCACGCTGGGGCACAGGGGGAAAATACGAAACAAACCCAATTCCTAGCAAGCCAATTTCAATCAATGAGTTACGGTGGTTCTATGCGCCGCGGGCAAGATTGGCGAAGGGGGACATTCTGATTCATGGGCAGATCCGGTAGCGCATGGCTCGGCGGTCGTTTTGCCGAGACTTGCGGCCGTTGTTGACGGTCAACACGCTAGACGACGTCGCCCGCTCCCAGTAGGGGCAAACACTCCTGCTTGTCCCAGCCGCCGCCAGGCGGCTCTCACGACGTTTGAGCCGCGAAGCGGCGCCGGAATCTAGCCTAGGGTGGAGCCGGAACGGCGGAACCCTAGGCTAGGAATTGAACAGAGTCGAGCCCTGAAAGGGCGGAAGGAACGATGGGGGAAACCAGGGGCGGGAAACCAGGACAGCCTCAGTTAACACCATGGGCGCTGGGCATCTTTCCGGGCCTGCAACACAACGGCTGGCAACATTCGATTAACGCTGGCCCGGCTGGTCGCATCCTGGTCCGCTCCTTTCGGCGCTCGGCCGCCCCCGGCGGGCGAGCGGGGCTTGGGGTGGGACAAAAATCGGCCGTGCCGACGGCCGATCCCCCTCCCCCCACTCCCCGAAACCCTGTCACACCAGTTTGAAATTTCTAACTGGGGCGCCATCAACAAGATCGTCTCGCCTTGACCAGCTACCCTCGCCCCGCCATGTTACTCTGGGCCCGTAAGAGCGCCAGCCCTTCAGGGAGCGACAGACTGGCGCACCCCGGCCGGGATATAAAGTCCTCCCCATGGCCTCCGTCGGTGAGCCGATCAACCGACCGCGTCACACAGGACAACGGGATCGATCCCAAACCGTTTTGGCGGCTCCGCGCGATACCAAAGGAGCCGCACCTCATCGGGGCCCCTTCGTGGGGTGCCCCGGCGTCGGCAACAGTCTACCGTGCACTCAACCAACGGAACAGACTCAATCGTGGGAGTTGAGGCACCTAAGTATCTTGTTTATAATAATCTAGCCGCCCGGTCAGTCGGCGGGTGCGAAAGGCCGCTGTGCTGAAATTCCCGTCTCGCGGGACCGACCGTCTGAGTCGGTCCTCGCAATCAGCTTGCTGGAGACACCTCGACGGCACCGGCTGCGGTATCGACGGGCTGCGGTAGTGCGAACCAGCCCCGGTGTGCAGAGCCTCACGACTTTTCACTAGGCTGTTCCACAAGGGCGAATTCCATGATGAACGACCACGGCGCGGCGACGTACGATGCGATCGTGGTCGTATCGTTCGGCGGACCCGACAGGCGGGAAGACGTCATCCCGTTCCTGGAGAACGTACTGCGCGGCAGGAACGTTCCTCGCGAGCGACTGATGGAGGTCGCCGAGCACTATTATCGCCTCGGCGGGAAGAGCCCTATCAACGACCAGAATCGGGCTCTGGTGGCTGCGTTGGAGGACGAGCTGGCCAAGAGCGGGCCCGCCATCCCAGTCTACTGGGGCAACCGCAACTGGCATCCTTTTCTGGCGGACACGCTACGTGAAATGGCTACCGACGGCGTTCGCCGCGCGCTAGCCTTCGTAACCTCGGCTTACGGGTCCTATTCCAGCTGCCGGCAGTACCTTGACAACATCACCCAAGCGCAACAACGAGTTGGCTCCTCAGCTCCCACTGTGGAAAAGCTGCGGCTCTTCTACAACCATCCCGGCTTCATCGAAACGATGACGGAACGGGTCAACGAGGCGCTTCAGCAGCTACGGCCGGAATCCCGTGCCGTCGCGCATCTGGTCTACACGGCGCACAGCATCCCCACTGCCATGGCAAAAAGCAGCCCCTACGTGGAACAGTTGCGGGAAGCATGCCGGCTGGTTTCACACAGCCTGGGACGCAGCAAATGGACCCTCGTATATCAAAGCCGCAGCGGGCCCCCTTCCCAGCCTTGGCTCGAGCCCGACATCAACGACTACCTGCGTCAACTCCATGCCTCGGGGGACCCGCGCGAAGTGATTGTCGTGCCGATCGGGTTTACCTCCGACCACATGGAGGTGCTCTACGATCTGGACACGGAAGCGCGCGCAGTCTGCGAGGAATTGGGGCTTATGATGGTCCGAGCGGCGACCGCCGGACTCCATCCGAAATTCATCAGCATGATCCGAGAGCTCATTTCGGAGCGGATGGATCCCAACGCTACCCGCCGCGCCTTGGGCAACTTGGGCTCGTGGCACGACTTCTGTCCGGAGGATTGTTGTCCACGCCCGGTAAGAGTCCACGGCCAGCGCAACGCTGCCCCCTAAACCGCGCGCCGAAAAGTGGAAATGTGCCGTTTCCCAAAACGGCATCTGCGAGGTCTGCAAAGGCCGATTAGGGGGTCACAGAAGAGGCCATTGTGTCGTAGTCCGACGGCCGGTCGATGTCTAGAACGATACCGTCGTCGTCAACCTCGACGAACGTCGTCTCATGGCGGTGGGCGCGGATGACCGTCCTAGCTGAGGAATCGTCCGGAAGCCATAGGATCTCTTCCAAGATAGGGCGCGCCGCGATAACGGGATGTCCGCGCTGCCGCTCATAACAAGGAATCGCAAGTGCCTGCCGGCCGGCCTGGAACCGCTCGATCAGCCGATCCAGGGTCGATTCCCCAACGGCCGGATGGTCGACGAGCGTAAACATCGCAGCCCCGACATCAGGCGGTAGCGAGCGAATACCCACCTGCAGGGACGTCAGCATCCCCTTTTCGTGGTCCTGGTTGATGACGACCTTCGCGGCCGACCGCTGTTGAATAGTCGGGCGAATCGTCTCCGCGTGGTAACCAAGTACGACAATCAGGGGGTCTACTCGGGGGGAGAAGAGTGATATCAGATGATTGAGGAACGTCGAGCCGCGATATTCCAGCAGCGCCTTGTCGCGGCCCATGCGGCTGGACTGGCCCGCCGCTAGGATGACGCCCCCAAGTTTCACGAGGTCGCGGTCGGGCTTTCGACGTCGTCGTGTTCTTGAAGCTCGGCCTCGCTGACGATCTCCGAGGGGTCGACACGGACAGCGTTCGGAGTCCCCTTCGCGAACACGGATTTCGACAGCGGGTTCCAACCGCTCGTCGGGTTGCGCCGCCGGTTGATCATCTCAGCCACAACCGCCACGGCGATCTCTTCCGGAGTGACAGCGCCGATGTCGAATCCCATCGGTGCGTGGACTCGCTCCAATCGATCCAAGGCGATCCCCTCACGCTGCAATTGCTTGGCGACCTCGATCGTCTTGCGCTTGCTGCCGATCATCCCGATATAGCGCGCCGGCGAAAAAACCGCCCAGCGCAGCACCCGCATGTCATCGCGATGACCTCGGGTCACAATGATGAAATAGCTCGATTCATTGACGGGCAGCTTCGGGAAAACCTCTTCGTACTCCTCAGCGTAGATCTCTGACGCCTCGGGGAAACGCTCACGGTTCGCGTACGTGTCTCGGTTATCAACGACGATGGTTCGGAAACCGGCCTGCGTCGCGACTTTCGAGAGACTCTTGGAAATATGTCCGGCTCCAAAGATAAAAGCGCTCGGAATGGGCAAGATCGGCTCCACGTACACATTGAGCTGGCCACCGCAGATCAGCCCGTTGTCGTAAGCGGCGTCCTGCCCGAGGTTAAACCGCAAGTGCCTGGGCTTCTCGGTCTCGATTACTTCGCGCGCCGCGTTCCAGACCTCCGCTTCCGTACAACCGCCGCCTATTGTCCCGACCATCGAGCCGTCTTCGCGGATCAATAGTTTGGCGCTTTGGAAGCTCGGTATCGATCCCTCCACTTCTACGATCGTTGCCAGCGCCGCTTTTTGGCCGGAGCGTCGCAGGTGGACGAGCTCCTCGTATACATCCGTCGGTCGGCCGCTCATGGGTTCCTTCTCTGACAGCCATCATTATAATACGGGTTTCACCCGTACCCGCCGTCGCCGCTAAGCTGTTCAGCTACCCGACGGCTTGGAACCGGGCGAACACGAAGGAGACTCGCACCATGAAAGCTGTCCGTATCCACGAACACGGCAGTCCTGAAGTTCTTCGCTACGAGGACGCTGAGGAACCACAATTGCGCTCGGACCAGGTACGAGTGAGAGTCCGGGCCTGCGCTCTTAACCGCCTCGATCTGTTTGTACGTGGAGGAGTACCTGGCGCGAAGCTCACTCTGCCCCATATCCTCGGAAGCGATGCCGCTGGAGAGGTGGAGGAAGTTGGCGAGCTGTGCACGAGGATCAAAAGCGGCCAGCGAGTGCTGCTGGCACCGGGATTCAGCTGCCGCCAGTGCGAGTTCTGTGTTTCCGGGCAAGATAACTTCTGCCGCCGTTACGGACTCTTCGGATATCAAGCGAGTGGAACCAATGCTGAATACATCACTGTTCCGGAAGCGAACGCTATTCCCGTTCCAGGCAACCTGAGCTTCGAAGAAGCGGCCGCTGTTCCGCTCGTTTTCCTTACCGCCTGGCACATGCTCGCCGGCGTCGCAAACATCAAGCCCGGAGAGGACGTTCTTGTGGTCGGGGCAAGCAGCGGTGTGGGTAGCGCGGCGGTGCAAATCGCGAAGATGTTCCACTGCCGAGTGATCACTACGGCTGGAGGAGACACCAAACTAGCCAAAGCAAGGGATCTCGGCGCCGACGAGGTCATCGACCACTACCAGCAAAATATCAAAGACGAAGTTCGCCGCATTACCAACAAAAAGGGGGTTGATATCGTCATCGAACACGTCGGCGCGGCCACGTGGGAGCAGTCCACAGCCAGCCTTGCCCACCATGGCCGCCTGGTCACTTGCGGTGCTACAACCGGCGCGGACGTGGGAGTCAGCCTGGCGCATCTGTTCTTTCGTCACCTGAGCTTGCACGGTTCGTTTATGGGAACCCTAGGGGAGCTTCACCAGGTCCTTAAGTTGATCGCCACAGGGCACTTGAGGGCCGTAGTTGATCGAACCTTCCCGCTTCCTGAACTCCGCGCCGCGCACGAATACCTGGAAACCGGGAAGCAATTCGGGAAGGTCGTGGTCACGGTCTAAGGGTCGAGGCAAGGCGGTCCCGAGCGCAGCCTTTTCTCATATAGAATAACGTCGAAACCCAGTGTCTTGCCTCGACCCGTCTCCGCATAACCATTCTTCCGGTAGAGCTCAATGGCAGCCCGCTGTTGCACAGTCGTCTCTAGGCGAAGGACTTTAACACCCAACTCGCGCGCTCGGTCCTCCAGGGCTTCCAGAATCGTCCGTCCGAACCCACGCCGCTGACAATCCGAATGCACCCTCATTCTCTTGATTTCCGCTTCATCGTCCAGAGTGCGGGTGAATCCGCCCATCGCAACCATGCGGCCTGCGACTCGGCCGACTAGATACTCTCCACCGGGTGCAAAATAGGCCGTGGGGATATCATGTAGATCGGCGTAGAAGTCGTCGCCGGCATCGAGGGCCTCGATCTGTTCGATGGCATTCCGGTGCAGTGACCAGACGTCGTCCCGGTCGCTGTCCCGGTAGCGGCGAATTTCCAGCCTTCGCTCTTCGAAGTCGTGCGGCACGCTGGTTTCCTCTTCACCTCGGCAATCCCTCTCATGTTAACGCGAGCATTGACGGCTGCTCTCTGACAAACGCCTTCGATTGCTGCCTTGCGAGTCCCATACTCAGCTGCGGCCATCCGTATGCAAGTGATCCCGCAGGCCCGGTATTAGGGGTATACAGCGAGGGGTAATACATGATCCGGCCAACCACGGATAAGGGTTTCGTAGGGTTCGACGGGCCGACTGGTTACAGGACGTCCATGCTATAGACATATCCGACGCCCTTAGTGTAAAAAAATGGTTGTGACCTAGCAGATTAGAGGTGCCCATCATTTCTTCCCTCCCAATACGATGGAGGAAGATAAGTCGGGCAGCAGACTATCCCCCAGTCGTCCCCCCCCGTATCTCGGTTGCGCTTTCGCGTAGTTCTGGAGACTCGGAACAGTGAACAAGCTCATGACCCGTTCAGTTCTGTCGGGCGGTTACTTTGGGAGCATTTTCTTGCTTGGCCTGGCGGCAGTGGTACGGATGATCGACCACCCCGGCTTGCCCGACTGGAACTCGTTTGTCGTGCTTCTTCTCATGGCTTGCCTCACCTCCTCTATGAAGGTGCGGCTTCCGGGAACGCACCAGTCGGCCTCGCTGTCCTTCTTTTTCTGCTTTGCCGCAATTGTCGAGCAACCTCCTAGTGTGGCGCTGTTCATTGTTGCGGTCTCGCGAGCGTTCGAGGACATTGCGGAGAGAGAGGATGGCGCAGTGCTGTCCGGGGAAAGTCGCGCCATCGGACGGTAAGTCTCGACCGTTCAATGTCTTATGGCCTGTTTTGCCCGGGAACGATTTGAAATCCCGAGGCCGCAAATGGTCGCCTGAACGGAGCATCCGGACGCGGCACAATGAGGGATGAACCTTGGCCGTACGGTTTTCTCCCAACTGATCGAGCACCTACCGAGCAAAGAGTTTCAGAAATGTGTATCGCGCTACCGCGGCGATTCCTATCTGAAAAGTTTCTCCTGCTGGGATCAGTTTCTTGCGATGGCATTCGCCCAGCTGACCTATCGGGCAAGCCTCCGCGACATCGAGACGTGCCTGCGTTCGATGCACGGCAAACTCTACCACATGGGATTCCGCGGCAGGGTAGCGCGCTCGACACTGGCCGACGCGAACGAGTCGCGCGACTGGCGGATCTACGCGGACTTCGCGCAGGTCTTGATTGGCATGGCACGGCCGTTATATGCCCACGACCCGATCGGTGTGGACTTGGACCAGACTCTGTACGCTCTCGACTCGACAACAATCGACCTCTGCCTGTCGCTGTTTCCGTGGGCGAGATTCCGCAAGCAAAAAGCCGCCGTGAAGATGCACACGCTGCTGGATCTGCACGGCAATATTCCCACGTTCATCCGCATTACTGGAGGCAAAGTGCACGACATCAACATCCTCGACGAGATCGGCCCGGAGGCCGGCGCGTTCTACGTCATGGATCGGGCCTACGTCGATTTCGAACGCCTCTTCGTGTTCACTCTCTGCTCGTCGTTCTTCGTCGTGCGAACCAAGAAGAACATCTTGCTCCAACGGCGCTACTCGCATCCCGTCGACAAATCCACGGGCTTGCGCTCGGATCAGACCGTCATACTGGCTGCCATCGAATCGGCCCAAGCCTATCCCGACCCGTTGCGGAGGGTCAGTTACTTCGACGCCCGGACGAACAAGCGGCTGAAGTTTCTGACCAACAACTTCGCGCTCCCGGCGCTGACCATCGCCCACATCTACAAGTCGCGTTGGCAGATTGAGTTGTTCTTCAAGTGGATCAAGCAACATCTGCGAATCAACTCGTTTTACGGCACCAGCGAGAACGCCGTCAAGACGCAGATCTGGATCGCTGTCTCGATTTACGTGCTCATCGCCATCGTCCGGAAACGCCTCGGGCTGGAAGCGAGTCTTTACCAGATTCTACAGATTCTCAGCGTTACGCAATTCGAAAAAATGCCCCTTTTACAGGCACTCCAGCCATCCGACTCCCCAAACGAATCCCCCTATGACCCCAACCAATTGATTCTATTCGACTTTTAACCGGACAGCAGTGAGGATGGCGACTCAGCAAGCCAATTCGTCTTCGACATCGCGACGGCAGCGGTTTCTATCCTTGCAACTTCGCTCGTCTATCGCTACCACTTGGAGGCACTGGGGCTTCATTGGGCACTGAGCACGGGGGTAGCCGCGCTTGCCTACTACTTTGTGAGCAGTTCGATCAGCGCAATACAAATCGCAATCGTCGAGGAGAGTCATTTCTGGAAAGTCTGGGAGGAAAATTTTTTCTGGTTCGGTCCCGTCTACATGATCACCCCAATTGGTGTTGGTATAGCCGAAATGCTGACCGGGGCTGCCACCTACATGGACAGTGTGTTGGCGCTTGCTGTGACGTTCGCCGGCTACTTCTATCTGAAGAGTTTTTTCGCACGTTTGCACGACCGGCACGATCACCTGAGAGAAGTTGCCGAAGTGAGGCAAAGAGCTATCGAGACATTAGCAGTAGCCATCGAGGCCAAGGACGGCAGCACGGCGGGTCACCTACAACGGGTGAAGCGTTACGCCACCGACCTAGCCAGAAAACTGGGCTGTAAAGAAAGCGAGATCCGAACTCTAGAACTCGCAGCGGTTCTGCATGATATCGGGAAGGTCGGGGTTCCCGACTACATTTTGACGAAGCCTGGAAAGCTCACTCAACATGAGTTTAACCAAGTAGCCAAGCACACAACCGTGGGTGCCGAGATTGTCTCGGCAGTCAAATTCGCTGATCCCGTTGATCAAGTTGTCGCTGCCCACCACGAGCACTGGGACGGTTCAGGCTATCCGCAAGGCTTGGCCGGCAAGGCCATACCTCGGCTGGCACGGATCCTGACGGTTGTCGACTGCTTCGATGCTCTCATAAGTGATCGGCCGTACCGGCCGGCGCTCTCCGTCGGGGAGGCGATTGAAATCATGCGTCAGCAGCGAGGGAAGATACTGGACCCCAATATTCTCGACTCCTTCCTAATGGAGCTGCCCGGGTATATTACCGATCTCGAACAAGACCTCGAGAGAGAGCCCTCGCCCGAAGCCGTCACCACAACGGCACGGGCACAGATTGCGCAGCATTGGATGGAGGACGGGCAGGGGAACGAAAACCGCCTCCAAGTCAGGAATCTCGAGATATTGAGCCACACCCCCGATCGCATCTGCGTACTCTATGACATCCTCAATGCTCTGGGATCCGATCTACAGTTCGATCAGAGCTTGAAACGAAGCCTTGAGGCTCTCCGGACCTTGATACCGTTCCACAAAGCCGGAGTCTTCTCCTTACAGCAAAACGAATACGCCTTGCTGCAAGGTTTGGGAATCCCTGACCACTGTCTTTCACGCCTGACCCTCTCATCGGAAGACGGACTGTTTGACCAGGCAGCTACATCTGGGAAGATACTCGTAGCCGATGCTTCTCCATCCGAGGCGTTCTCAGGTCCTGCGACCCGATACTTCGACGGTACAAAGTCGATCCTAGTGGCACCGCTGATCGGCGACAGCCGCGTGGTGGGAGCACTTCTGCTTTGCGCTACCGAAACCGGCGTCTTCGACGAGCAACAGCGCCTTTTTGTCAGCTTGCTTACGGGAAAACTAGCTTCGACACTGTCGCTGGCTCACGCCGTACATAAAGTTTCGCTCGAGGCGGCGACCGACGAAACTACAAGCCTTCCCAACGCCCGGGCAGCGTTTCGAAGGCTCGAGGCCGAGCTGAACCGCGCCGCGCGTGATGGGCAGTCCGTGGGCGTCTTGTTTATGGACCTTGACGGCCTGAAGCCCGTCAACGATTCCTACGGACATGCCGCGGGCGACCAATTGCTAATGGAAACTGCGCGAATACTAAAAAGTCGCTTCCGGAGCTATGATTTCGTTGCCAGGGTAGGCGGCGACGAATTCCTCGCTATTGTTACTGGGATTTCCTCCGAAGGGCTTGAAACCTTGGTGGAGTCTTTGAAGCGAGTGGTCGCTCAACAGCCTGTCACGGTCGCCGACGGGGTTTCAATCAGCGCCCGAATCAGCATAGGTTTTTCGGTGTTCCCGGAGGATAGCAGCGATTCCGAGGAACTCGTGTACTTGAGCGATCGGCGCATGTATCAGAACAAGGAGCAAGCCCGGTCCGAGACGGCCGAACTGGTTCGGCTGTCACGCGAGATCACGGCCGAAGCCAGATAGACTCGAACCCAGAGCGTTCGACATCGAAAGTGTCCATGCGGCGGTGGAATAGCCGAACAGGTTCTACCAATCTACCCTTGCTGGTAAGCCCCTCAGACCATAACCACCCTCCAAGGCTACCGGTGGACGATTAGTTGAGTTCAATCCGACTGTTACATTTCGCACAGACTGTGTAGTCGAGAGGAAAGTCAGGCCCAAGCTGGATGGTCTGGCCGCATGGGCAGCGGAAAGAATCCCAACCCTCGCCGCCGCGGGTGTACTGTAGGTCGCAGCCCCCGCTAGGCGAAGCACTCGGTAAACGAGGTGGCACGGCTGCAGTCGTCGCCGGCACCCCGGGTTCAATGGATCTCTGACCCGCAGCCGGTTCGGCAGCGGGCACCGTTACTTGCCTCTCGCAGCGCGGACACACAACACTAGCTTGCAAAAAGTCCGGTGGCACTTTGATGCGCATGCCGCAAGCGCACGGCACGAGGATGAAGATAGTCAGGCGGTCCAGTAAGTCTCCAACTTCGCGCCCGCGTTGGACAGCCGTCTGGCGAGTGTCGGGTTCAAAAGACGCTGCACGCGCCGCGATACTTTCCTCCGACTTCGCTGCCGAAGTCAGCGCAGCCAGTCTAGTCTCCCGGCCTTCAATCTTCCGTAGAGCTGCCTCGTAGTCCACGTAGCCTGCGCGTCCGCCCATTCTGCGGAGGATCTGCACCCGGTTCTGCGTGGGCGGGTGCGTCGACAACAGGCTAGAGGCTCCCATGAGTTGCAGTGGGTTAACGATATAGAGAGGCGCCAGGGCGCCGCTAACTCGGCTCGGGCCGTATCCCGAATGGTGCACTGCGATCTTTTCCAGCGCCGAGGCGAGACCGTCCGGATAACGAGTAAACCGCGCCGCCGAAGCGTCCGCCAGATACTCACGTTGTCTCGAGCAAGCCAGATAGAGCAGGCGCACCAAAAGTGGTGACGCGATCGCGATGACGAACGCCACTGCCAGCAGTGCGGGATGCCCGCCCTCCTGGCCCCGGCCGCTGCGTCGGCCAACCACGGCAAACGGGCCGACGCGAAGAAACGCCCGCGACAGCAACTCGACGCTTCCCACCAGCACAGCCGCCATCGTCATGAACCTGATGTCAAGGTTGCGGATGTGGGCAATCTCATGAGCAATCACCCCTTGTAGCTCGTCACGGTTCATCAGCCGGAGAAGGCCAGAAGTGACAGCCACCGCCGATTTCTCGGCGGTCCGCCCGACGGCAAAGGCGTTCGGCGCATGGTCTTCGACGACATACACCTTGGGAGGTCGCCCAAGCCCCGAGGCAATCGACATCTCTTCCACGACGTTCCAAAGTCGAGGGAAGTCGCGCTTTTGAATCGGCAGGGCATGCGCTGAGCGAAGCACCAGCTGGTCGCCTTCGTAGACCGCCAAAAGCCAGAGGATCAACCAAACGACTAACGCGATCACCCCGCCGACGAGCGCTCCGGCGAAAGTCTCCTCCCCAGGGGGTGCGTAACCCAAGTCAACCAGGGCTGGACCAATCAACGTCCCCAGGCTAGCGCCCAGTGCGATGAGCACCACACCCATCACGAAGATGATTAATCGCGACCGGCGCCGGTTCGCTGCAATGGCTTGCCACATAGCTGGCTGGATGTGCCCGAATCTATCGCGGAATCTAGCGCTGGGAACGATGCCTGACAGAGAAAAGTGTCGGCCACTAGCGACCGTGAGCTTTCGCCCGCTTCTTACGCAGGCCTAGAACGAGACTTGGGGGGCTTCCCGGGCCGCCTCATCTTGCAATTCGAAGAACTCTTCTTGATTGAAACTGAACATACCGGCAACGAGGTTCGCCGGTACGCTCTCAACCTTGGTGTTGAACAACATGACCGAGTCGTTGTAGAGCTGTCGCGAGAAGGTGATCTTGTTCTCTGTCGAAGTGAGTTCCTCCTGCAAGGCCAGAAAGTTCTGATTGGCCTTCAGATCAGGGTATTGCTCGACCACAAGCATCAGTCGGCCTAGCGCACCCGTTAACTGTTGCTCGGCTTGGGCTTGCTCCCCCACGCCCTGAGCGGAGACCGCCTGCGCTCGGGCACGTGTTACGTTCTCCAAAGTTTCTTTCTCGTGCCCCGCGTAACCCTTCACGGTCGCCACCAGGTTTGGAATCAAGTCATGTCGGCGCTTCAGTTGCACGTCGATCTGTGACCATGCGTTGCGGACGGCGTTCCGCATTGCAACTAACCCGTTGTAGGTCATCGCCACCCAAATCGCGATGACTGCAATGATCGTTAGAAATACCAACGCGACCATCATCAGAACCTCCATTTATTCCTCCTCAGTTTTGCTTCCACTATCAAAGTTGCGCGCGGGTTGCCTCTTACCGTAAAAGTCGGCGAAGAAACGGGCGACGGCGCCCTCCTCGCCTTCGTCAAATGATTTGATAAAAGCTTCCATCTCGCCCCGGTCGAACCAGAGTCCGTCCCCCTCGGGGCAGCGATCGATTTCGACGGTCTTACCGGTGCCCATGGTGATCACCCGCAGCTTCCGAAAGCAGCGCGGACATCGCCGCCTGCCGTGGCGCTGCCCTTTGGCGTTCTGCATCACTTCGAACAAAGCGCCCCGGACCGCCCCGGCCGTCTCCGCGATGATCTCCAACTCGCCGGCATCAAGCCAGGTACCCCCACATTCAACGCAGCGGTCGATCTCCACCCCTTCAAGCTCAAACGCGACCATCGGCTTGCGACACACCGGGCACGTCGAAAGAGTACTCACTGCTTCTCAAGTGTAGCCCTCGATCTCCCGTTCGGGAAGTCATCTCGTGTCGGAATTCAACATCTTAGGTGCCTTTTTGTTCAGCGAATCAGAGGATGTACTTACCAGAAGTAGTTCACAAACCAGACGATGTTGGCCCCGCACGGTGCACGCGCCGGTTTAAGAAAGAAACTCGGGGTCGTTTGCCAGCCCTTGGACAAACTGCTATCGTCAGCCGATAAGACATGCATGGTCGCACAGGGTGAAGAAATGACCCTCCAAACCCAAACGCTGACGGAGTCACTAGCTTCTGGCGTCCGCGCGACGCTTTCAGACTGGCGGGCCTGCGGCAAAGTCGGCAAGCTGTGGGATCGGGACTCCTCCCTTTGGACCGGCGCAGACGAAGCCGACTGGCTTGGCTGGCTGGGCATCGTAGAAGATCAATTGACCCACGCCGAGCGCCTTACGACCCTTGGCGAGGAAGTCCGCGCTGCCGGCTTTCGAGACGCGGTGGTCTTGGGCATGGGCGGCTCGAGCCTTTGCCCCGAAGTGTTGGCGCTTACTTTCGGCGACCAGCCTGGCAGCCCGCGCCTTCACGTGCTCGATTCGACCGACCCCGCCCAAATCAAGACTCTCCGAGGCAACGTCGATCCGGCCGCTACCCTGTTCATCGTTTCCAGCAAGTCCGGATCAACCCTGGAACCGAATATCTTCAAACAATACTTCTTCGAAAGAGTCAAGGAGGCCGTTGGAGCCAACCAAGCCGGGAACCACTTCGTCGCCGTTACCGACCCGGGGTCGAAGCTTCAAAAAGTTGCTGAAGACGACGGCTTCCGGCACATTTTTCACGGCGTGCCCAGTATTGGGGGCCGCTATTCCGCGCTGTCGGATTTCGGCATGGTTCCGGCGGCGGTAATGGGCATCGACGTCACGCGCTTCTTGAAACGCGCTCACAAGATGGCTCTCGCTTGTTCACCGCGGCAGCCGGCGGAAGACAACCCGGGTGTGGTGCTAGGTGCAATCCTGGGATCTGCCGCAAAGCAAGGTCGTGACAAGGTAACGATCATTGCCTCGCCCGGCATTTCGGATCTCGGAGCGTGGCTGGAGCAGCTGCTCGCCGAGTCGACCGGCAAACAAGGAAACGGTTTGATTCCGGTAGACCGAGAGCCCCTTGGTTCATCGGGAACATATGGTGACGACCGCTTGTTCGTCTACGTGCGCCTCGAATCCGCACCTGATTCCGCACAAGATCAAGCGATCGATGCCCTCGCCGCCGCTGGCCATCCTGCGGTTCGGATCCCAGTCACTGACGCGTACGACCTAGGCGGCGAATTCTTCCGGTGGGAGATCGCAACTGCTGTCGCCGGCTCCGTCATCGGGATTAATCCCTTTGACCAGCCGGACGTCGAGGCCAGTAAGATCGCCACGCGCGCCTTGACAGACGAGTACGAAAAGACCGGCTCGCTTCCTGGCGAGAGCCCCCTACTCGACGCGGATGGTATCAAGTTGTACGCCGACGGGGAGAACAGCTCCTCCCTGTCTTCGGCCGCAGGCGGCGACCCGTCTCTGGTCGGCTATCTTCGCGCGCACTTGAATCGGCTCAGCGCCGGCGACTACCTGGGACTGCTCGCCTACGTCGAGATGAACGAAACTCACGAACAGACACTGCAAGAGATCCGTCAGGCCGTGCGCGACTCCAAACAGGTTGCTACCTGTGTGGGCTTCGGCCCGAGGTTCCTCCACTCCACCGGTCAGGCCTACAAAGGCGGTCCCAACAGCGGCGTGTTCCTGCAGGTAACTTGCGACGAGGCGGCGGATGTCGCCGTGCCCGGGCAGAAGTATACGTTTGGCGTGGTGAAGGCCGCTCAAGCGCGCGGTGACTTTCAGGTTCTGGCCGAAAGGAAACGGCGCGCCCTTCGAGTCCATCTTGGCACCGACGTGGCCGCGGGACTATCGAAGCTGCAGTCGGCTATCGCGGAGGCGATAGTCTAGCGAAACCACAGAAAAACCGGAGCTGTTATCGTCGCCGCAACCGCCTGTTAACGCCCTTTCTCCGTCCCTCGGAGCACTCGTAACCGGTGGCCAGGGTTATCTGTCAATTGGGTTCGTTTGGTAATCTGTTGAATCGGTCGTTTTCTATTGGCGAGATAACCGCTGGGAGAGTCTGAAAAACAGCCCCCAGGACCCTGGCTTGAAAAGGGCACAACGCGATCGTCAAAAATCTGTCTCTTCCCTGTGACGGCTTGTTCCCGTGGCGCCTGTCCCAAGGCCATTTGAGCAGATTCGAGCAGATTTCCCCTAGTATTCCTGCCCGTTGGGCGAGGACGCCCTTTTCTATTTCCAGCATACACTACGGGATCAAGAGTTTGTGGCTCGCGGGCACCTATGATGTTGATTCTGTTGGGTTGGGGGTGTTGTGACTGGCGAGAGCGAGTTTAGCAGGTGATTGTATGATTCCGTTCGCAGAGCCATGGTCCCTCAGTGTCACGGGGGGGGGCCGGGGGATTGAGCGGGAACGTCACCGGGTGCGAGTCAAGCCGCGTGGTTTGGAATGACTTGTCCGGAGCAACACACACAAAACGGACGCAAGTCTCGGCAAAAACGACCGCCGAGCCATGCGCTACGGGCTAGTGACAAGGCAGATTCCGTAGGGACGATGCCGGGATGGCCGCTCACTCGCGTTCGCGGCTCCGATTCGCTTGTCGCGACGGAGGCCGGCAAGAGTGGCGGTCGCTACCTGTTTACCGCGCCCTGCCCGGTGCGGTAGAGTACATCGTCTCGGCGGGGCAGGTCACGGTCTGCCGAACGCACACCCATGGCCTCTTTGATGGACCGATTTCGCGACTTGGGAGCCGGCCTCTCGCGCTTGACCGAGCGCTGGGTGCCCAACTCGTGGGTTATCTGCATGATCCTGACGAGTTGTGCACTACTGCTCGCCGTCTTGGGAGCGGGGGCCGGAGTCGAGGACGCGATCCTCGCCTGGGGCGGCGGGATGTGGAACCTGCTCGAGCTGGCCATGCAGTTTACGATCGTCATGGTCGCCTCTCATGCCTGTGTAACTTCTCGACCCGTCTTCAAGCTGCTCGACCGGCTGGCTCAGATGCCGAATCCCAACCGGCCCCTGCAGGCTGTTGCTTTAGCGGCGGTTTTTTCTCTTGTCGCCGCCTACCTGAACTGGGCGCTATGCCTCGTCGCGTCGGCCCTGTTCGTGCCGTTCTTGTGCCGCCACAATCCCCGGGCGGACATCCGGGTGTTAATTGCAGCCGCCTATCTGGGTTTGGGAACGATATTCCCTTTTGGGCTTTCGAGCTCGGCTCCGCTCATCCTCGCGACACCGGGAAACCCGCTGATGCAGCCCGCAACCGGAAGTCCCATAGTCGATCGGTTGGTGCCGGTCACGGAAACGTTGTTTGCTCCTTTCAATCTCGGTTTTGCGGCTGTCATGGCAGTTGTAGCCTTTGTCGCCGTCGTTGCGCTGCATCCTCGCCGAGGGGCGGTTACGCTGTCGCCTGAGCAGATTCAAGAGATCCTGCCCAAGCCCCCGGACGCCCCCGAAGAGTCATCGACTCCGGCCGGGAGAATCGACCGCTTCCCGGGGTGGGTCCTATTGGCGGCCTTTCTTATCGCCTACCCGCTCGGCCACTCGATGGTCAATCGCGGCTTTGGGACGACCTGGACGATCAACGCCTACAACATGACCTTTCTCGTGGCAGCCCTGCTCCTTCACAGGCGGCCGGTTTCGTTCGTCAACGCCTGCCGGCAAGGAGTTGGAACGACGTGGGGCATTATTCTCCAGTTCCCATTCTATGCGGGGATTTTCGGTGTCATGAACAGCACCGGCCTCGGCAACTGGCTGGGACAACTGTTCGCGGAGTTCTCAACCACGCGTACCTTCCCGTTGGTGGTTTACGTTTATTCAGCGTTCATGAATCTCTTTGTTCCTTCAGCCGGATCCAAGTGGCTGATTGAAGCTCCATTCCTCATCCCGGCCGGGCGCGAGCTCGGAGTCTCGGTAACTACGGTAGTCCTCGCCTATGCGTATGGCGACGGAACGACCAACCTCATCCAACCGTTCTGGGCAATTCCTATCCTAGCGGTGGCGCGTCTGCGATTCGGTGAGATGGTGGGGTACACATTTCTCGTGGCGACGGCGTGCTTTGCCGTCAGCGTTGTCGCGATGCTGCTGATTCCGCCGGCGCTATAGGCAGCTGATGGCCGCGGCGCCGGCCATCATCGCGGGCGCAATGAATTGCGCCCCTACGTCTAAACGCGAGATGCCCAGGCCTTCGGGATGCTCAAGCCCCTCAGTAGGGGCGCGATTCATCGCGCCCGCAGTCGGCCACGTTTTGTAACCGTGTTTGCGAAATAATGATGTACTAAGGTTCGTCGCCTGACAGCGCCACCAGACTGACGTTTCTCAGAAAGAACTTCCCGCTGGCCAAATTGTCGAGCCGCTCGCTGCGGTTGCGGAGAACCGCCAGCCGTAAGACATCCTCGCCGGGATTGGGCGTGAAGTAGAGTTGCACCTTATTCCAGGGGGTCGTCCGTCGAACTGCGATCGAAGCAGTGAGGAATCTTCGATGCGAGGTAACGGCAAGTCGCACTCCTTCGCTGCCGGTGATTCTCTCGCTGCTAACTTCGGCCTCCAACAGATAAGGCTCGAGCGGTGTGACGGCGAAATCACGTGTGAGATGGCAGTAGTAGAGGTTTTGCGGTTGTTTAAAGTCAATGTGGAGAAAGTGCATGCCCTCAGCGTCGCGTCCTCGATAGACGCTCACACCCTCAACCGGTCGTACAACCCAGTCGAGCCCGAAACTATCCGGCTCGAAGCTTTCCGTATAGCGGCGATGATTACCGCGCCCCACCACGTCCGCGGGGGCATCGAAGGTCGTCGGGCAGCACCGGCCAGCAGGCTTGCCGACCGATTCCCACAGCATTTTGATCTCCCGACCGCGACCGGCCTCAAAAAGCTTATCGAACAGCGATCTCAGCATGATGGAAGGAAGCGTGAGATCTCCCTTCGCGGATAGTGCGCGATAAGCGGGAACAATCTCGCTCCATGAACCTCGGTCGGCAAGCAACCGCAGGTACACGGCTGCCGCTTTGCCGTTTACCGGCACAACATGATTGACGAGTTCTTGCGTGGTCATACCGGCGCTCAAGGCGGAGCGAAAAATGGAGCGCTGTAGCTCCGGGAGTCCGGCTGCAAGGATCGCCAAGCGTTCGGCTGCTTGTTCGGCCCTACCGTCGTGCAGGTAGAGGTCAGCCAGAGCCCATTCGACCCGAAGAGTGTAAGGCTCGAGTTGCCGAGCCTGCTCCACCATCTCGATGGCTCCCCTCCGGTCTCCCTTGGCGGCCTTCACCTCAGCCAGCTTGAGCCAGATCAGTGCGGCTCGCGGGTTTGCCCGCAAAGCCTGAGCAAAGAGGTCTTCGGCATCATCAAGTCGGTCCGCGATGAGGGCACTCTGGCCCCTGGCAGAGAGTGACTCAGCGTTCCAAGCCTTCGCGGTATCAGTGAGTGAAAACAGTCCAAGACTGAGGAAGCCTAAGGCGCCGAAGCCTGCGGCCCAGCGTGGAATGACCCACTGGAATGTCCCTGGTCTGCTAAGCCCACACGCGAAACCCAGGAGCGCCGCGAACCACCCCGCAAGCGCCGGCATTTGGAGTGGGAAGCCTACAATGGCATGGAGCAGGAGTCCGGCGGCGCCCAAGATACATCCCGCTTGCAACGCACGCCGAGGATGTTCAACTCCTCGCAACGAGCGGCAGGCAGAGACCAAGACCATGCCTATGACGCCCGCCAGAAACAGCGCCCCGGGCAGTCCCAACTCAACCAGCCATTCGAGGTAGTCGAAATGGGCGTGGTCCACGGTCTTGCGTGGAAAGTACATCTCCGAGCGCCGAAACACAAAGGAGAAAGACCCCAGACCTGACCCCGTCCACAGGTGGTCTTTCGCCACGCCCACACTGTCACGCCAGATGGCTACGCGGGTCGGGTCGCCCTGGTCCGAAACAAGCTGCTTAAACCGATCCCCAAGACCCGCCACACCGACGACCGCCGCGATTCCCATGGCCGCGGCACAGGACCCGGCCAGCAACAGTGCGGGTCCACGACGCCAAGCAGTCATGACGACCGAAGCCAAAACCAGCAACACCGCGACCACAATACCCATCCGAGAAAAGGAAAGGACGATGCCAACAAGATACGCCACCGCCACACCAGCCCCGACGAGCGTCAAGACCACGTCTCGGGAACCGGCCGACCGTCCCCTTCGTAGCCTGAAACCCGAAACGAACGAGAGGCCGACCACCAGACCGAAACAACTTCCCAGCAGCGCCGAGAAATGGTTGCGGTTGACGAAGGTTCCGTGAGCCGTGGGCGACAAAACATCACTGAAAAGCTGCCCTAGTAGGTGTTGATGCAGCCCTAGCCCCGCCTCCATCAGCGAGACCAGCAGAATCGGGGCCAGGGCAACCCAAACAGCCCGCTCGGTGCGCCGAGCAATGGCACGCGCGATGACAAACACGGCGCAGCAGCCCGCGACGACCGTTACCGCTTGCAGGGTAGCGAAGGGATAGATGCTGACCGCCTCGAAAGGTTCCACCCCCAACGCCCGGAGTCGCTCCGCCGCTCCCAGGCGGAGGGGAGATGCAAGGCCCCAGGAAGCAAGGTCAACCGGAAGAAGCTGCAACAGGGGAAGCGAGGCAACAGCAGCGACCGGCCACGGTATCGTGACCTGGAGACCGAGGCGGTCTCCCAACAGGCAGGCAAGAGCGCTCAGCCCGAGCACCCATCCGAACGCGAGCACCTGGTCGGCCGGCTCGACCCCGCCCCGTCGCCAGATGAGGTAACAAATAGGCGCGGCTATTGCCAGGAGCGCGAGAGCATCCGGGACTTGAGGTTTCCACTTGCCGGGCCATTTCAGCCGGCCGGAGCGGTCCCGGGCCATGGTCGCCGGACGCACGCCTACCTATCGTCGCGGGCATGGCAGGGCTGTAGAGGAGGCTGAAGGTAGGCCCAGACGCAAGAGTTGGTGCGCTCCGGTGCGGTTCAAAGCAGTGCCAAGATCCTCTCTACTTGTTCTTTAAGATAGGAGCTTAACCTATTATAAAAAAGCGGTTTATACCTCATATGAATGGGATTGGCTTTGTTTGGCAATTCTCCTTTCGTTCGAGTCGCCGCCGGGCGGAACACCGGGTCTGCGATGGGCCCACGTTCGCTCCCGACAAAAGCCCGAGGTCACTGAAAGCGGAGTCGTTGGGATCTGCGACCGGGTGGACAAGTAGCACCTTGCTACGCGCCCTTCACTTCCCCGGTAGGCCATTATCTTGTTTTTAGAAAAGGGACTTAGCACATGATCGAGCGAAGATTGGCTTTGTTTCGTCATTTCTTTTCGAATCGTTCCCGCAGGCGCAACTCGCTGTCAGGATCATTGTCCAGATTGACAGCGCGACAGTGCGGTCGACATTGCTGTTTGTGCTCGTCTTGGCCATGCCTTTGACCTACCTCAAGTCTCCTTGGTTTTTTCGATCTGGATGATACGATCCACTACCGAGGATCATATTGCAAATCAGTGCTGTCCGGGGAAAGTCGCGCCATCGGACGGTAAGTCTCGACCGTTCAATGTCTTATGGCCTGTTTTGCCCGGGAACGATTTGAAATCCCGAGGCCGCAAATGGTCGCCTGAACGGAGCATCCGGACGCGGCACAATGAGGGATGAACCTTGGCCGTACGGTTTTCTCCCAACTGATCGAGCACCTACCGAGCAAAGAGTTTCAGAAATGTGTATCGCGCTACCGCGGCGATTCCTATCTGAAAAGTTTCTCCTGCTGGGATCAGTTTCTTGCGATGGCATTCGCCCAGCTGACCTATCGGGCAAGCCTCCGCGACATCGAGACGTGCCTGCGTTCGATGCACGGCAAACTCTACCACATGGGATTCCGCGGCAGGGTAGCGCGCTCGACACTGGCCGACGCGAACGAGTCGCGCGACTGGCGGATCTACGCGGACTTCGCGCAGGTCTTGATTGGCATGGCACGGCCGTTATATGCCCACGACCCGATCGGTGTGGACTTGGACCAGACTCTGTACGCTCTCGACTCGACAACAATCGACCTCTGCCTGTCGCTGTTTCCGTGGGCGAGATTCCGCAAGCAAAAAGCCGCCGTGAAGATGCACACGCTGCTGGATCTGCACGGCAATATTCCCACGTTCATCCGCATTACTGGAGGCAAAGTGCACGACATCAACATCCTCGACGAGATCGGCCCGGAGGCCGGCGCGTTCTACGTCATGGATCGGGCCTACGTCGATTTCGAACGCCTCTTCGTGTTCACTCTCTGCTCGTCGTTCTTCGTCGTGCGAACCAAGAAGAACATCTTGCTCCAACGGCGCTACTCGCATCCCGTCGACAAATCCACGGGCTTGCGCTCGGATCAGACCGTCATACTGGCTGCCATCGAATCGGCCCAAGCCTATCCCGACCCGTTGCGGAGGGTCAGTTACTTCGACGCCCGGACGAACAAGCGGCTGAAGTTTCTGACCAACAACTTCGCGCTCCCGGCGCTGACCATCGCCCACATCTACAAGTCGCGTTGGCAGATTGAGTTGTTCTTCAAGTGGATCAAGCAACATCTGCGAATCAACTCGTTTTACGGCACCAGCGAGAACGCCGTCAAGACGCAGATCTGGATCGCTGTCTCGATTTACGTGCTCATCGCCATCGTCCGGAAACGCCTCGGGCTGGAAGCGAGTCTTTACCAGATTCTACAGATTCTCAGCGTTACGCAATTCGAAAAAATGCCCCTTTTACAGGCACTCCAGCCATCCGACTCCCCAAACGAATCCCCCTATGACCCCAACCAATTGATTCTATTCGACTTTTAACCGGACAGCAGTGAGTGCCCCTCGTTCGCTGTAGTTGCCCTCGGGGCGAAGGAAATTGGGAAGTCCCTGGCGGGCGGCGCCGGCAATACCAGCGCCGTACATCGGTGGCGCACCGCGTTGTTGACACAGCAAGATCGTAGCGGGCAATTCGAATCCCGCCATTCGATATTGGATGTCGATCCCGGTTGCACGTTGGGCAGCCTGCTTCGTCGACTCGAGATCCGCGTCTCTGACGAAGGAAAGGCCACCGAGAATGCTGGTGAACCGCCCTTTTCCGCTGGCCGATTTGACGACCGACCCCAATGCGAATAGGGTGGTCGCGAGGAGACCGCCGGCCAGAACAACCCGCACGAGATGCCGGGGACGTAGCGTGATCCAACACAGCGCACCGATCACCACGATGCCGAGTGTTGACGTACGAGATCCCATTCCCAGTGCCAGCGTCAAACTAAGAAGAATGGCTGCCAGCCCGGCGAATAGCTCAATCCTTCCGTGCCGTCGCGCGGTGACAGAAACCGCGCTGATCATCGTCAGGGTCAAAAGGAAATAGCGTGCCGCGGAGAGCCAGCGATCCATGTCGCCCTCAAGCCCACGGAAGTAGCCGCCGGTGAACGGGAAGTTGACCGACAGATAAAGCAGCAAGACGGAGGCCGATAGTCCGATCGCGAGAGGCTGCCAGGCCTTCCAAACGAGATCCTCGTAGCGGACTCGCGCCAAGCGCGTCACTTTCGCGAGTGGTCCAAACACGATGACTGTGAACAGCACAAGTCCCACCAAGGTAAGAAGCGCAACCTGCGGGTAAAACTCCAGACTGCCTAGATTTGCGTTATAGCGGTCCGGGCCAACCGCCCGCGCGCCAAGATTGCCCCAACTGTAAAAAGGGATCTGCCGGGGATCAAGCGCGATGAAGACGACGGGACTCAGCAGCAAGTTCCAGCGGTACATGCGAAGGGTTGCCCACAGAAATACAGCCACGATCGCCGCACTACAGCCCGCCAGCAATAGACTCGGGCTGGAATCCCAGACCATGAACGCGGCCAGGGTCGCGAAAGAAACTGCCAGCAGCAGGTACCAAGCCCCATCGGGGACGGTGTTGGTTCTCATCGACAAAGGCTGGGGACCGACGAAGTTCGGACTCGGGTCACGAGCTATTGCTCGACAGCGTTCGCTGCCGGCCGTGAATCGATAGATGAATCACCTGTAAGTCGTGATAGAGAAATTGTTTGGTGAATACTACTCAAGGCTTCCTTTATCCCTTGTGCTAGGGATCCAAAGGTATGGTCCGCCACTTTCTGCCGCCCCGCTCTTCCCATCGCCGGCCACTCCGACCGGCGCTGTAAGGCATCGGCAAGGGTTTGCCTCAGTGTGTCTCCGTCATCGCACGGGATACTCCAGCCATTGTCGGGACCTATCAGGTCGGGTGCACAGCCGCAAGCGTCCGACACGATTACCGGGAGGCCGCAGGCAAGAGCCTCGTTGACGACTAGGCCCCAGGTTTCGCGGGCGTCGGAAGGAAGGCATAGCACGTCAGCTATTGCATACGCTCGAGGCATTTCTGACTGGTTGAAGAACCCCAAAAGGTGGACATGGTGTGCAGCGGCCTCGCTGGCTCGCTGCTTGATTCGATCGCTCAGGATACCGTCGCCGACGTAGATGAGCTGAGCCCAGTCCTTCAGACCGGAGGCGAGGTAGGCTTCCAAGAGTTCCAGCGGCCGCTTCTTGGGTATCAGCTTGCCGCAAAACAGGAAAGCGGGCAGATCTGGGTCGAGTCCGTAGCATCGCCGGAGTTCAAGCCGCCGGGGCGAAAGCTGTTTTTTCTGGATTGAAAGCCGGTCGTTATCAACGCTATAAGGCGCGGAGAAAAGCTTCGCCTCCGGTACGCCCATTTCGGCCATGAAAGAGCGGTTGCGGTTTCCTATCCATAGGACGGCCGACGTCTTGCTCAACAGAGTCCGCAAGAGGGCCACGCGGAACCACGGTTTCGGGGCCGCTTGAAAGCTCAACCTGTTGGTTTCGGCCAGCAGCAAGATCGGCGCCTGGCTCATTACTCGAAGCAGCCAGACCAGCCAGACGACTTCGGCGAACCAGCCCATCAGCAACAGCGGGCATCGGGCGTCTTGCAACGCCCAAGGGAGGCATCGGCGCGCGACTACAATCTGTTCTCTGGGGCTATAGCAAGCGGGACCGTCGTAGAAGAAGCGGTGAGGGTAGCCGCTCAGTAGATCCACGTCCCATGCGAATTCCAGCCCGAACCCAGGATCCCGGAACCTTCGTTCCGCCGCGCCATGGTGGTAGTAACCAACGTCGATCGACAATCCTTGCGTTACGAGCGAGCGAAACACAGGTACGTGATAAGGCACGGGGTGACTGGCCAGGATCTTAAGGTGCGTCAAGAGTTAGTGCCTCCAGATGGCGAGTCTTGGCGAATGTTCTTTCCGCCATGAGAGTGATTTCTTCTGGGGACTTCGATTCGAGCGGAATCGTTTTTTGCTTCTCAGATTCAGGAAGCGATGCAGCCGTCTCGCTTGTTTCGTCAAGACAACAGGACAGCGAACTAGCACCGAGAGCAAAACGCGGCCGCCAGGGCTGAACAATGAATTTGCCTCCCGGGGCAGGTGCAGCCGAGTTGTTCCACCGTGACGTGCTCGCAGGCTGAACGCCAGCGCTAACCCCGCAACATCTCTCCGCAGCGCGTAGACCGCTTTGGCAACGTAGGATGCCACGTTCGCTTTGGGGAAAGCGAAATGCCAGTAGTTCTTGCGAATACGCTCGCAGACCAACCGGCTCCGCCAAGGCTCATCATGCAGCAAATGTTCGGGCTCGCGAACCCTGCGATGCAGCAGACGTTCGGGCACGTAGCCCACTTTCGCCCCGCGAGCCAAGCGTATCCAGAGAGGGAGATCGGCATACCACCAATAGGTCGGGTCAAAAGGCTCACGAAACCGTTCGAGGCAGCTTTTTCGGATCAATGTGTCCATATTTACCGGCGAGGATGTCCGGGTCACTAGTCGGCGCACTAGCCGATCACCCGAAAACACGGGCGGAAACAGGCCGCTAGGGTGATCGGCGAGGACCTCCCCGTTCTCGTCGATGGCGCTGGCCGCCGAGAAAGCGAAGGAGGCCTCGGGATTCTCGTCTAGGACTCGAGCGCAACGCTCCACGAACGTCGGCAGCATCACGTCATGATCGCCGAACAGCATCACGTAGTCAGAGCGAGCCAGAGCCAGTGCGCGGTTATAGTTGGCGGGTACACCGAGGTTGCTGAGATTCCGTACATACCGGACCTGGCTTAGCTCGTAGCGGGAAACGATGCGGCGGAGGTTGTGAGGGGAGCAGTCGTCGACGATAAGGACTTCGCCAACGTCTCTTGTTTGGTTCAATACGCTTTCAATCGCCTCGGCCAGGAAGCCGCTTCGATAGGCCGGAATGCAAACACTTACCGAACTGGGCATGGGATGGAGGCAGTGGGCTTCGGCCGGCGTGTTTTGCTCACGAGCGTTCGGACGACCGGCGCTGAATGAACTTTGCTTTTGTAGGGGCGGACCGCCGTGTCCGCCCATTGGTGGGAGTGTCTTGTTTGGTTCAATACGCTTTCAATCGCCTCGGCCAGGAAGCGGCTTCGATAAGCCGGAATGCAAACACTTACCGAACTGGGCATGGGATGGAGGCAGTGGGCTTCGGCCGGCGTGTTTTGCTCACGAGCGTTCGGACGACCGGCGCTGAATGAACTTTGTTTTGTAGGGGTGGACCGCCGTGTCCGCCCATTGGTGGGATTCACGCTCCGTCCCATGCGATCAGCCAACCCAGCCCCGCAAGAACCTCTCTGGGCGGGCGCAGCGGCCCGCCCCTACTGTTTTGTCGTCAGAAATGCGGGCCAGCGTAGGGCTGGCGTGCGTTCATCGCCCCCGCTCGCCTCTGGACCACGAGACGCCTAAGAGGCAGAAGTAACGTTCGCTACTTTTTCGGTACCGGGAGGCACCCTAAGACACCGGCGGGCGAGTGGGATTTTCTGGGCCAAAAGCCGACCTGCAGGCAACAACCACTGCCTCTCTTCCCGTCTTAGCAGTACGAACCCGGTGGCCAGTGCGGCTATGCCGAAAAGGACCGTTGCTGCCAACAACCCCCCGGGGGATCCGTCGCCCAGGAACTGGTTTAGCGTGGACCCTGTGGCTGACCCTGCTGCTAGAGCCAGGGCTCCCCGCCAGGCAAGGTCGATGAACAAGCGCCTCCTGTTCTCGCCCAGCAGACGGCAAGTCTGCCTCGGAACGGCTACCGACAGAAACGCTGCGTCGCCCAGCACCAAGGCGGCGGCCGATCCCCGAACACCGAAGCGCGGAACCAACCACAGCGAAGCGGCTACGGAGCACAACGCGCTCCCCAGGTATCGAAGCGAGGTTGCGCGATGGTGGTTCGTCGCCAACGGTACTATCTGCGAGACCTGCCAGACGCTGCCTCCGAGGATGTAGGCTCCGAAAAGGCCGAGTAGGAAAACATCTGCTTCGATTTTCCCGGCTGTCCAAAACCACAGAACCTGTGGTCCTAACGTCAGCAGGTAACCGCAAACCAGGCCGCTCGCTACGACTGACAGCATACAGACGAAGCGGTGCAAACGCCGGATGCGTGGGCGGTCGCCTTTTGCGAAAAGGCGGGTGATTTCCGGCCACGTCGCGAGGTTGATCTGATTAAGTGCCTGCCTAACGACCATGAACATGGTGCGGGTGGTTGTGTAGAGCGCCAGAACCGCCGAATTTCGCAACGAAGAAAGAATGATGATGCTGCCTTGTACCCAGAACGCGTGGCTGAGCGGCAGCAGGAGAAAGTAGAGACTCGGCCGCAACGACTGGGCCAGCAAATTGAGCGAAGCGTCCCGAGCTCCCAAGCGAACCTCCGCGTGCCGCGCCCGGATGTCAACGCTGCCGGCGATCAGTGCGAGGAGGGGGGCAAGCAGCAGCAACGTCGCGATCGTAAGAATTCCTTCGCCCTGCCACAATGCTGCAGCTATTGCTAGAACCTGAAGCAAACGAACCAGGTTCGCCAGCGAGACACCTCGAGGATACTCCTTCAAACATCGATATACGCCGCCGACGATTCCAGCGGGGATAGACGCCAGCAGCGACAACCCGGCCAGCATCAGGGTCGCGCCGCTCAGGCTCTGATCGAGAGTCGAAAGTCGCAGAAGCTTTGGCCAGGGGATGAAGAAGGCCCCCAAAGCGACCACGACTGCGCCAACACTGGTAACCGCCACCGAAAAAACGATTCCTGTGTGCAGGAGCCGGTGGAACTGCTTCGGGTCTCCGAGCTCCCAGGCGGCGTTCATCCGATTAGTCAAGTACCGCTGGAAGCCTCCTTCCAACAGCGACAAATAACCGGCTGCGGCGGTCAGGGCAAGCCAGTCACCGTACAGTCTGCTGCCCCACGAACTAAGGAATAGCGGTACGAGCAGCGCGTGCTGGGCGAAGGTGAGAATCAGTCCGAACAGATTTGCGGATGTCCCCTGCAAAATGCTTTCGGCAATACTCGGGGTAGGCGGTCGTTTCGTGGCCAGCGGCACGGTGACGGCTCTCAATCCCTCGGCTTGTGGGCCAGCAAGATTAAATCCCCTGTGAGCACCGAGGGACACAAGCTTCGCAGTCTCCACAGGCGGCCGCTGCCTTTGCAGGTGATAGGCTTCAGCCCGGCAAATTCCGTCACCAGCCATTCCAGTCGATCGCGGGTGAAATTGTGCAGATGGTAGCCGTCCCAGGCGGGTTTCTCCCAGCTTGTGGGCGCGGACGTGACGGGGAACCGTCCGAAAAGCAAAGGAATCGTGATCCTGAGGTAGGCGATGTTGGGCACCGCGATCATTAGGTGTCCGCCGGGCCGTAGCGCTCGGCTGGCTTCCTTCACGGCGTGAAACGGGTCGAAGAGATGTTCCAACACCATCAGCATGGAGATAAAGGTGAAGGTTCGGTCCGGAAACGGCAAACTCTCTTGGTCGAGGTTCAACACAGCGGTATTTATGTCTTTGTTTCTCTTCCAGGCTGGGAACGGGACGATGTCCACGCCGAAGCAGGCCGCGCCGAAGGACCGCAGGCTCTTCAGAAAGTCGAGGTTGCTGCACCCGATGTCGAGTGAGACAGTGGGTCGGCAGTGGCGCTGAACCAGCTCCAACGCCACTTCGGGCTCCGAGGGCCTGCGAAGAAGATCTTTCAGGCGCCCATTGGAGGATTGCGAGGCGGTCGGGGAATCAGGAACGTCTGGGTAGTGGAAGTGACGGTTCAGTGTGTAATATTCAGTCGCGTTCATGGGTCTCGCTTCACTAAGGCTTGAGAGTTTGTGTGACAACTTCAATCAGAAACAGGTAGCAGCGACATCTCGGGTTGACTGGCTGATACGGCCTACAGGCCTCTACTTCCGGGCGACGACACAAAGCTCCGGTCCCAGCGCGTTGCGTGTTGTTTCCCAAGCCGCGGGGTCATGTCCCCTCTCGAAAACGTACGGAGAAGAAAAGGTTCGGACGTCGTGGAACTTGTAGCGCGGAAGGTTCTTCGTGAAGAATTCTTTTTTGAAGGAGAGGGGATGGACTTCTCCCGAATAGGCTCCCCACTTTAGGCCATTCCGCCGCGCTTCCGTGCAACCGCAATTAGGAACAAAAATAATCAGGTGACCTCCGGGTTTGAGGAGACTCAAGAACACCTCGAATACTCCATGGAGATTGGGCAAGTGCTCGAGCACATGTGAAGTGTGTACGATGTCGAACGCGCCCCCAAGCCGCTGCGACACGCTCAGATCACCGTAGATGGTCACGCCCAGTTGTTCGCGACCGTACTTGGCTCGTCCCGAGGAGACTTCAAAACCAGTCGCTCGATACCCGGATTTCTGAAACTGGTAGATCGCGTAGCCCCACGAAGCGCCAAAGTCAAACAGGGAGTCGCCCGGACAAAAACGGCGCACCAACTTCACTTTCTGGGTCCAGTCTTTGGCGCTTCCTTTGAACCCGCATTTCCAATTTGATTTCGGCATCCCGACCTTGCAGCGGCCTTCAGCGTCTTTATTTATAGGGGTTCAAGCCCTGTCAGGACGCACGGAGGCCAACACCCAATGGGTGAAAAAGAAAACAAGCCGTTTCAGCTCACCTTCAACGGATTTCTGAAAGTCGATTTCCAAGGATCGCGCGTCACCTCGGATGGTGGCCTGATTCTCATTCGGGAACTGGACGAGCGGCTCGGACTGGGCAAGCTGATCGACGAGCATCTGACGGATTCGCGGCAAGGCACAAACAAGAAGTTCCCACTGGCCGACCTGGTGCGGCAATCGGTCTACAGCCGCCTCGCCGGCTACGAGGATCTCAACGATGCTGCCCGTGTCTCGGCTGACCCGACTTTTCGTCTGATCGGCTCGAAGAAGAACTGGGATCGCGGCGGGGCGCTTACGTCGCGTCTACAAAGCTTTGAGGCAGAGCTGCTGGCCAGTGAAGAGAACCTGCTTGGGCTGATGGCGGTGAACCGCGAGTTGGTCGCTCAAGCCCAAGCGCAGGACGAGTCCGAGCGTGTCGTGCTCGATATGGACTCCACGGAAAGCCCGGTCCACGGTCAGCAGGAAGGCAGCGCTTACAACGGCCATTTCGAGTCCACCTGCTACCACCCGCTGTTGCTGTTCAACCAGCACGGTGATTGTCTGGCGGCGAAGCTGCGAGCGGGTAACGTGTCCAGCGCCGAGGACTGGGACGAACTGCTGCTGCCCGAGATCGAGCGCCAACAGGGAGAAGGCAAGCAAGTGACGTTCCGCGCCGACGCCGCCTTCGCCAAGCCGGAGATCTACGAGGCGTTGGAGGATCGCGGAGTGGACTACGTCATTCGCATCCCAGCAAACAAGAACCTGGAGTTGGAGATCGAAGAGATTCTGTTCCGTCCGCCGGGCAGGCCGAGCCTGAAGCCACTAGTGCGCTACAAGAGCTTCCGCTATCAGGCCGCGAGTTGGTCGAAGCCTCGGCGGGTTGTGGCCAAGGTTGAGCACCACCAAGGCGAGTTGTTTCCTCGCGTCGGGTTCATCGTCACGAGCATGAGCTTGCCCAGTCGGTCGCTGGTGCGCTTCTACAACAAGCGCGGCACGGCCGAGCAATGGATCAAGGAAGGCAAGCAGGCAACCCACTGGACACGGCTGTCCTGTCATCGTTTCCGGGCAAACGAGGTGCGTTTGCAGTTGAGCGTGTTGGCCTACAACCTGGGGAACCTGTGGCGGCGGCTGGGGCTGGCGCAGAGGATCAAGAACTGGTCGCTGACGAGCTTGCAGCATCGGTTGATGAAAACCGGAGGGCGGCTGGTCAAGCATGCCCGCTATTACTGGCTGCTGTTGGCCGAGGGGCATCTCAACCGCAAGCTGTTCGCTGAGATGCTGGGGCGGATCTGGGCGCTGCCTGTGCCAGGCGGGTAACGGGCGACGGCTGCGACGGAGAAGAGACGCTGGGTTGCTGAAGAGGGAACTACTCGGAGCCGTGTCGGCGAAAAGCCCTCCAGCGAGCTGGAACGCGGCGATCGAGCGGCATTCAGCGACCCAAACGGGAGCGAACGGAGCATCGATCGTGAGAGGAAGACGAAGACCTTGCACCCGAGCCGCGGATCGGAGTATCCTGACCATCGCGGGATGGCCAAAACGGAAATTCCAGTTGAAGCTTGTTTCTTTCAGTGCACTCAATTCTTTTGATGTGGGCAAGCGAGTCGTAAGCCCTGAAGAGTAGTTGACTTCATAGAAGCGGCGGTTCCCCTCCAGGCTGTCGGGAGGGTAGCGATATTCGAGCAAACATTGTCGGCAACGCAGCACCTCCATGACGAGATGCTTGGATCCCACCAGGGTATAATCCGCTCCCCGGCAATGGGGACACCGTTTCGGGGCCCTCCAACGGTTGGTTAGGCAGCGGACAGCGAAGGCGGCTCTTCCCATGCGTTGACGGTCAGGCGGTGTGGCTAGTTGCGGGCTGTGGCTGGGGGAAAACACCGCGAGACGACTGCGATGCGCGGCGGTCCCCCATCACCGGCAACGGTGCGGGTCCGGACGTTGGCGCGAGCTGCCGGCCGGTCTCGAACTTCATCCCGGGATTCCCTACCGCTTCCATCCAGGAGGCCAGGGTTGCGAAGTAGGCGAGGGACCTTGTCGCAGCTTGCCGGTCTAAAGACAAGAGACACTTCCTGATCCAGTGGCGAGCTTTTTCGGGCTCGATTACGGTTTCGATCAGACCGATGGCTTTGAAGAGGTAGTCCACGAAATCTCGACTCCGAAACAGGCTGTCATAGTCGAAGTAGTGTGTAGTCGGGCCGTGGCCGGCGCTGCCCAGCCAGTCGCGGACACGGGGGCGTGACCCCATGGACCTGTCAGTGTCGTCAACCGGAAAGTTCAACAGCGTCGGACACAGTGTTTTCAGGACGAGTCGATGCCATCGGCTACCTAGACGGAACTGACGCGGAAGCCGGCGCACGGCGTTGATCCAATCGGAATCCAAAAACGGTGTCCGGGGACGGCAGACATCGGAGACTAACGCCAAGCCATTCGAGATGAAACATCGAACTCGCTCACGCAGATAGAATTCGTCGAGGGCCGCAGCGAACGGGAGATGGTATCCCTTCGTGAGCCAGGTTAGAAGTTCTACCCTGCCATCGTGAAACCAATAGTCGAGCTCGCTGGCTAGACCGTCGGCAGTAGATGGCAGTGGCACGTGACGCCGGAGCTTAGCGCCCCAGAACAACTGCCCGGCAGCGGATCCCATCCCTGAGGCTGCCAACGACGGTAGACCGCGGTCGAAATAATAGCTTCGCGCGAACTCTCCGTTGCTTCCGATGAAGAGTTTGTCATCGCGCGTCAAGCCTGCGCGCTGACCGTAGACATAGGTGTGCCAGTGGTCCCAAGTCTTCGTGCCCGACGTCAGTGAGACGATGCGCTGGCGACACCGGAAATAGTCCGACGCTGGGACATCGACGATTTGAAGCGGCAAACCGAAAGTAAACGCGATAGTCTCGGCAACTCGCGCGTCGGTGGTGTCTTCCCGACCCATGACCAATAGTGTGGGTCGGATTCCGCACTCGAGAAAACAACCCAGTAGGACTCGAGAGTCAAACCCTGCGGACATCGACAAGACCACGTCATCACTTCCGTGTCTCTCCACGAAACGGCAGAGCGCCTCGGCTGCGGTCGCAGGCGCATCGGAAACACCTGTTTTCGGCGGGGCCAGGACAGTTTTCGACAGTTCTCCACCCCTCCAGCTGACAATTTGACCGGCCCCGACCCTTCGGACGCGCGCGTGGAGCGTATCGTCCCCCAGCGCGTGGCCAAAGTAGGCCAGGCAGGCTAAAGATCGCCAGTTCCATTCCCAGGTCAGTTTGGCCTTGCGCACGACCTCCAAGACACTTCCGCCGAAGTCCAATCCCTGTGGGGTGCAACAATAGAACAATTGCGAGAGTCCGTTTCGCGAGCAAAGCAGCTTTGTTTCGAGCCCCTCCCGCCAGGCGATTGAGAACTCTCCCGGCCAGTCGATGACCGCTGCGGGGTTCCATCGCAGTTGCGCACGTAGATCCCCGGTTTCCTCGAGAATCTCGCCGTACAGTCGCACTTCGGAGACAGAGGTTGCCCTTTCGATGGGTCCGCTTCCGACCTTCGCGGTAGCGAGGTTCACGATGATTTTGGTCTCAGTCGGGTTAGACGCGGCGCGATGCCGGGGAAGCCCGAACTCGGGGTCAGAGGAAACCAAGGGCGGTTCATAAGGAGAGAACGCTGCCGCCGCGGTCCTCGAGATGCTGTTCGGAAAGGGATTGCTCTCAATAGAGCCGCTGCCAGTAGACTGCCGCGTGGTCCACGCGCTGCAATTCTTCCTTGATCTGATATTTCGTCCGAAAGTCCTCGACGGCCCGGCGACAACCACGCACCGAGCCGTAGTCGTCGATGATCACGTAGCCTCCGATCGAGAGTTTGGGATAGAGGTGCGCCAGGGCCTCGATCGTCGATTGGTACATGTCCCCGTCAAGGCGCAGAATCGCCAGCGGGCCGATGGGGGCGCTGGGCAGCGTGTCGCGGAACCAGCCGACGAGGAAGCGCACTTGGCCGTCGAGGAGCCCATATCGCCTGAAATTGCTTTTGACTTCTTCCAACGGAACCGCCAAGCAGTGGGCCTGCTGCCAATGCACATCGCCCGCGTCTTCCGGATAGCGTTCGGGGTCAGGTGGAGGCAAGCCCTGAAACGAGTCGGCCACCCAAACGTTACGGTCTGCCTCCCCGTAGGCCTGGAGTACCGCGCGCATCAGGATCGCTGCTCCCCCGCGCCAGACGCCCGTCTCGATCAGATCGCCGGGCACTCGTTTTTCGATGACCTCGGTGACGCACGTCTGCAGATGGTCAAGCCTGTCGAACCCAATCATGGTTTCGGCTTCGGCGGGCCAGTCCCGGCCCTGTCGCCGCCGCGCGGGGTCGTGGGACAGGTGTCGGACAAGCTCCAGACCCTGAAAAGCGAGTGCCCGTTTTAGTAGGGGGTACGCGCCCCAAGAGAGTCTTCTTCGGGCGAACCGAAGGGATGAGGGCCGCCGCAGGGGCTCATAAGTTTCGGGAAAGATGCTTCTGGTAAGACATCGCTTCAGCAGGTCAAGGTAAAGGCTTGCCGCCGGATGGTTGTCATGGCCGCGGCGAGTCTCTATCGCAACTTGGGGCGTTGTTGCCATCAGTTTGCGTGGCGTGTGTTTGAAGACCGGCGGCTTGGGAACTCGATTCTCTGCTCTCTGCCCCGCGGACCAAGAATGATCCAATCAGGCCCGGCGACACTTGACTCTGACGACTTGCTTGTGTGATTCGAGTTCAGAGGCTGAGCGGTTGAGCCGTGCGGACCGCCGTCCGCGCGATTCCGGCTATGTTCGATAGAACATGGAAGGAGTCCTGCTCGGCTGCAGCCTTGGTGCAGAAGAAGGGCCCGATGGCTAGCACGTCCACTCGAGTCCGCAAGAAACATTCGATTGCTTCCTCGGGCCGACACACGATCGGCTCGTTTTCGTTGAACGAGGTGTTCAGAAGTGCCGGCGTTCCCGTGCGGCGCGCGAAGGCGGCGATCAGGTCGTAAAACATAGGCTGATCCTCTCGCGAAACGGTCTGCACTCGGCCCGTGTGGTCCACGTGACTGACGGCGCTTAGCTCGGCGCGTTTCTCAGGGCGAATTCGGTAGACGTGCAGCATGAACGGCGAAGGGTGGCTGCACTCGAAGTACTCGCTGAGGTACTCTTCGAGGACGGCGGGAGCAAAAGGCCGGAACCACTCTCGGTGCTTGACGCGGGCGTTCAGTAAGTCCTTCATTTCGCTTCGGCCCGGATGTGCAAGGATGGACCGATGCCCTAGCGCCCTCGGCCCCCATTCCATCCTCCCTTGAAACCAAGCGACGACTGATCCCCGCTCGAGCGCCGCCGCCGCGTGCTCGAGCAACCTGTCGCGATCAAGCCTGCTGAAGCGAATGCCGTCACGCTCTAACGTTTTCCTGATGGCGTCTTCATTCCATTGCGGCCCAGTAGCGGCGTCATGCATCGTCGACCGTCGCTGGATCCCCAGGATGCCGTGTTGCACGTAGAGCGCCGCGCCGAGCGCGGTGCCGTCATCGGAGGCGGCTGGCTGAATATAGGTTCTTCGGAAAGGTGTTCGGTCGAAAATCCTCCCGTTTGCCACGCTGTTGAGCGCGCAGCCGCCGGCCAAGACGAGTTTTTCACAGCGGTATCGGCCGCGCAAAGCTTGCAGACAGTGGAAATAGACTTCTTCAAATCGGTGTTGGAGACTAGCCGCCAGGTTGGTGTCACGTTCGGTGAGGGTGCTCGAGTGGCGGCGAGGAGGTCCGAGCAGTTCTGTCATTCTCGCCGAATAGAGTTTGGGCAGAGCGACGCTGCCTTCGTCATCAATTTGAATCTCCTGCGTCCGGGAGTGATGGGTGAAGTACCTTAGGTCAAGCTCGTAGTGGCCGCCCCCGGTTGTGTGGATAAGCTGGGCCATCTCGCGCTGATAGACGTTCCGACCGTAGGCTGCCAGCGCCATGACTTTTCCTTCGTCGCCGTAGTGATCGTAGCCGATGAACTGACAGATGGCGGTGTAAAAAACGCCCAGCGAGTGTGGCAGAAAGACTCGATCGAGGATTTCGATTTGGTTGCCCTCACAACGGCAAAACATGGCGCTGACAAAATCACCCGAGCCGTCCACGGACAAGCCGGCTGCTCGGTCAAAACCGGATACCAAATAGCTGCCGGCGATGTGCGCCAGGTGATGCTCAACGAAATGTACTTTCCACTTGAGCGTCGATGGATCCACATCGAAACTCGTCGCGATGTAAGCCTCCGCGGCTTTGACGCGGTGAAGGTGCTTCAGCCGATCGGTGGCCGCTCCCACCATGCGAGGCAAGTTTGCCAACACGTGTCTGACCTTTTTCCCTCGATGCAAGCGCGGATTGCGGGCGATGGCTAGGTGCTCAACATCGCGGATATCCGCGCCTGCAATGCGCAGGCACTCGTGGATCGCCTGCGTCGGAAAGCCCGCGTAGTGCTTGCGCCGGTTGAGTCGCTCTTCAGCCATGGCAGCTATCAGCTTGCCGTCCGCGATGAGCGCCGCCGCCGCATCTGGATGAAAGCAGTTGATCCCTAAGATCAGCATGCGTCTGGGCTAGTCAGAGTCTTTGGACGTGGCTCAGGTATGACCTCCGCCCGTCGTTTCTGGCGCTGATCCGCCAACGTGAGGCCGTGCGGGTCTGGCCCGAAGATACGTTTCGGGCCTGTCACAGACTTGCCCGGGGGTAGGCTTGACCGGCCGAAGCCTGCAACGGTGCCAAATGCGATGTATCTGTCGATCCGGCAACTTCCTCCAACACTTCTTGGAACTGGCGGCAAGCACCATCAAGCGTGAGGTGTTTCTCAAAATACTTGCGCCCGTTTTCTCCCATTTGTCGGGCTTCCGTTGGGCGTTCGGCCAGAAGCGTAATGGCCCTGGCAATCGAATCCGGATCTCCCGGGGGTGTTCGGATTCCGGCCTGTGCGGCCTGCAGTTGCTGTGAGATAGCCGATCGCGCTGGTACCGCGGAAACAATGGGCCGGCCAGCCGCTAAGTAGGTGACCATCTTTGACGGCACACTGGCGTCTTGAGACCCTTTGGAGAGAGTCAACAACATGGCATTGGCGGCCGCATGCACCTCCGCCAACCTATGCCTTGGCTGGAAGCGCTCGAATCGAATATTCCGCAGATTCGCTTGAGTGGCGTCCCTGATCATTTTCCTCTTGAGTGGCCCCTCGCCGATGCAAAGGATCAGGACCCGACTGCGTACCTCGAAGCGCTTTGCAACGTCCACGAGAACATCCGAACCGCTGGCGAGACCCATGGTTCCGGCATACATGGCGACGAATACATCTGGCGCTATCCCCATCTCAAGTCTCCAACTGTCACCTCGGGTTTCGCGGGGAAACCCCTCCCGATCGACCCAGTTGGGAATGACCGCGATTCGACCCGGTGCGATCGCGCGATTCCGGCAAAGCAAATCCCGCATTGTGTTTGATATGGCGATTACCTTCCGGCTCTTCAGACAGAGCCGGCGGTCCCAGGATCGGAGGAGTCTCGACAACGGGCCGCGAGTTTGCAGAAGCCCCGCGCTTTCTGCTGCCTCCGGGTAGACGTCTTGGACGTAATAGACAACCGGGACGTGCCACCACGCGCCGAGCCAGGTTCCGATTTGAACGGCGAACAGAGGCCAGGTTTCGAGGACCAACACGTCGGGCCGGCCGAAGCGCCAGGCATTGAGGACGGAAGAGATCCCGAAAGTAACGTTTTCCATCACCCTGTTCCACAAGCGCCGTTTCGCACCGATCAACCAGGTCGCGCAGCGGACGACAGAAAGGCCGTCCTCCGTCTCGATCGACCGTGATCGTCGCCGGTAGCGATCGTAGACCGCACCCAAGGGTCGGTTGGGAAAGGACGTTACGACGGCGATTTGATGGCCTTCGCAAGCCAGGCGGCACGCAAGCTCGGAAGCCATGACTCCGCTCGGGTCGGGCTCCGGCGGAAAGACGGGACAGACGAAAGTGATTTTCAAGGTTCCAGAGGAAGCGTGCGCGGCCGTAGCAGCACTTTCTAGTTGCGTAAAGCCGGCGCCACAGGAGTCTGCGCTTAAGGCAGCGGGGCTGAGGGTATCCCTGCGGGTCTCGCTTCTAGCTCTGCACGCGGTCGTAGAATTCTCGGTAGTAGGCGCTGTAATAGCGGGAGTTTGTGGCTCGCGGCTCCCAGTTGTTGAGGACGGTACCGAGGACAATTGTTCCGTCTTGGTCGAATCGCTCCTGAGCAGATCGGACGGCCTCCCGGAGTGTCTTGCCGGCTCGGACGACGAGAATCACGCCGTCGGCAAAGCGGCCCAGTAGGCGCGCGTCCGAGATCTGGAGTACCGGGGGAGTATCCACCAGAACCGCGTCGTAGCAAACACGCAAGCGGTCAAACAGTTCGGACGCTCGCGGGGACGACAACAAACAAGGAACATTTGAACTCCGGGGACCGCTTGGTAGCAAATCTAGGCCCGGGATGGCAGTCCTACAAGAGAGGCTGTCGCCGTCAAGGTCCGAGATTTCTTCCCCGTGGTGGAGCACAACGCTGAGGCCCCAATGATTTTCTACGTGGAAGACCTGGTGCAACCTCGGTTGGCGCATGTCCGCATCGACCAGCAGTACTCTTCGTCCACGTCCAGCCAAGGCGACCCCGAGATTGGTGACCATGGTGGTCTTTCCTTCCATCGGACTCGCACTTGTCACCACCACCACCCGGGCTGGGTCCCCGTCCTGGTTCGTCAGCAACAGCGACGTAGCAATGGCCTGGAACGATTCAGCCAAGAGGGAATGCTGACGTTGCCACGTGACGAGTTCAAGGCGGTTCTTAAGTTGGTCTGGCGGGCCGCCCCCAGGGCTGTTCTCCATCGCGGGCCTTCGCCTCCGACCTACTTTCACCTTCACGCGAAAGCCCTTCGTCCATCTCCTTTGCGCGGGGTCAGCGCGCCGGGTCGGAACTAAGCCCAGCTCCGGCACCCGCAACCACGAGGGTGTTTCACCCGGTGCCCGCAGCGTCGAGTCGGCACTCTCTCGAACGGTCACGAATAGGGCGCCGACAAGAAAACCGGCCAGCAAACCGAACAGAGAATTGGTTCGCAGATCCGGCTTGTAAGGTTTTGGCGGAGGCTCCGCCGGGTCAATGACTCGAACGCTGCTGGCGCTCATCGCCGAAGCGATCCCGGCTTCGTTCATCTTTTGCAGCATGGATTCGTAGAGCTGCCGCCTACTGTCGACTTCCCTCTTGAGGATCTTGTAGTGAATCGCCTTTGCCGCTTGATCAGAAACCAAGTGGGCCTGGCTGGCGTAGGCGATCGCCAGCAGCTTTTCGCGACGTTTCGCTGATTCGTGTTCGTTGCGAATTCGGTCGATCACGTTTCTTCGCTCAGCCTCTAATGTCGCAGTCAGCTCGTCAACCTGTGCTTGGACGCGTTTGACCCGGTAGTAGGTCGGCTTGAATAATGTGCTTAGTTCGGCCAGCTCTTGGCGTAGCCCAGCCAATCTGACCTCGTACTTGCGGAGGGGCGCGTGGTCGAGCACGTCCGGGAGCGTTTCCGGAAGGCTGGAGATCCCGATTTCGTATTGCGATTGCTTCTGCGCCCGGCTCACCTGTGCTTCCGAAAGCGCCCGTTGCAGTTGCCGAAGCTTCTCTTCCGCCAGGCTTTCCTTCTCGGCCGCGAAAATCAGGCCAGTGGCACTCGCGTAGCGTTGTAGTTCGTCCTCCGACTTCTCCAACTTGATCTTCAAGTCATCCAGTTGCCGAGTTAGCCATTCGCTGGTGTGTTGGGAGGTCTCCCAGCGGCTTTCAAGGCTTTGCTGCGTGAACTCTTCCGCCAAGGTGTTCACGAAGAGCGCCGACAAGTTGGGGTCGGGCGAGTCGTAGAAGACTTCGATGACCCGGTCTTGAAACGACGTCCGAACTCGCAGATTCGCCCGTGCGGAATTTCGGAGCCGAATGTGCTTGGGAAGTTGTTGGCTCGCCGGCAGGCCGAGTGCTCTGCGCCAGGACGCCACCCGGCCCGTTGCATAATGGGTCGGTGGACCCTCGACCAAGCGCAACTCGCCAATGACTCGGTCGACCAGCGATTTCGACCGTAGGATTTGTATTTGCGTTCGGATGTAGGACTCCCCCGAATAGTTGCCTGTCGAAGTGGGATCCACATCCTTCAGATCGAGGAAGTTGTCGTTGATCCCTTGGATCTCGAGCGACGTGCTTGCCTGGTAGATCGGTGTCTGTGGAACCGTCAGTAGAACCGCGATCAGCCCACCCACAACGGTAATCAAAATCAGTGTTCCTTTACGCCGGCACAGGATACGGTAGTATTCAAGGATCCCGCCGATCGAAGATTCATCTCCGGCCATCGGATACCGGCGCTCGGGACTACGGGGGCCTGATCCCGGGCTGGTGCTGGTTTCGGGGAGTCGCGTCAGTCTCACGCCGTTTTGTTGTCCGGGTGCTTCGCGGAATCGGTCATGAGACCAGCATTGTCAGCGGCGGTATATGGCAATGCCGGTCCCAATTCGAACTGCGGCGTCAAGAGTCCTCAGTCCCACGCTTTTGCCGGTGCTGTTGGGAACGAACAAGATGTCGTAGGGTTTGAGGGAGACGTCGTGACCCTTGCCCGCAAGAATCTCTCTTAGATTCACAGGGATTTCAGAACGCTGGGCGGCATTTGGCATCGCTCTCAAAATCTTGGCCTTCTGCGGGGCCGCCGTGCGCGCCAGACCTTCCGCCAAAGAAAGAGCCTCCAGTACCGATAGCATCTCGCGGTCATGGAGCACGAATCCGCCGGGCCGGCGCACCTGACCGACCACGTAAATGAGTTCGGCCCTAGGCACGGTAACTACATCACGTGACCGGACCTCGATGTTTTGCGTCGGGTCGCTCGCTTTCAGCAGAGCGCCGAGATCAACTTCCGCTACGCTGAATTGCCCGCTGGGGTCATCATGGGCGCCGGCAAGCGGAATACGTCCCCTTTCGAGTCGCCGCGTAATCGTCACGCGGTGCCCTGCGTCCGACCGCAGTCCCCCCGCCATCGAGAGCATCTCCACCAGCGTCTTGGTTCCTACCGCCTGGTGAACTCCCGGACGATTCACCGCTCCGATCACCGACACTGGCTGACTGCCGACCTGCGATACACTCACGACCACCTGAGGTGCTTGCATGTAGTTTCCGAGGCGCTTGGTGAGTTCCGCTTGTAGGCCACCCAGCGTCATGCCTGCTGCTCGGACCCTGCCCACCAGCAGAAGATCGACATCCCCATCGGCGTTGATTCGAACGCGTTTGTCGGACAAGTCGTCGAGACCGAGGACCGAAATCGTGAGCTCGTCGTTTGGCCCCAGGACGTAGCCCGCCTCCTTCGCATCATGAGCCGCGGCCGGCTCCAACCGCTCCGAAGCGCTCGGGCTATGCGGATCGAGACCTTGGGAAAGCCGAGGTTGTCCCAGAGAACTCAACGGCGAGAAACAGGCCACCGCTGCGGTCATCAGCGTCGTACAAAAGC
Organism: Bryobacterales bacterium; assembly: GCA_965248205.1. Classification (GTDB taxonomy): domain Bacteria; phylum Acidobacteriota; class Terriglobia; order Bryobacterales; family UBA6623. The sequence continues at coordinate 464,622 of CBDFIS010000006.1, read as the reverse complement.
TTGCTGTCAATCGTTGCAGGACGCCATTTATAGGGTGTGGCTCGTCCCCGTCGCTCAACATGAAGGCGTCCCCATGGTTCTCCGAGCGGCAGGAGAGTACTAGACTTTGCGTTGCCATTCGGGTGGTAGAATTTCCTGAACGGTTCTCAACCGCGCGGCTGGCCTATTCGATCCGGCCGCCCAGTTCCTACCTTCGTCATCGCCGGGTCAGTTCACCCTCCCCGGCCGCCATTGGGCCTACAGAAGGCCTTTCGATTCGACCCGATGAAACGGAAGAAGCTCCTGGTGGGCGGCTCTGCAGCGGTCCAATGGCCCGGGCCCAACGGCTGTCAATTTCAATCCCTACCGACCGTTGCAGCAAGGTTACTGAAACCACTAACCTGTTACCTCCTCTGGAGTCGAGATAGATTCCTTCAAGACCACACAGAGGGCCGGCGACGATTTGAACTCGTTGCCCGGCTCGCAGGAAACGCCAGGGCTGTGAGTAAAGGCCAGAGCGGACAACCGCCTGAAGCGCAGCGACCTCGCCATCATCGATCGGCGCTGGGGCCCTGCCCACGCCAACCACGTAAACTACACCCGGTGTAGTGAGAATGGGAAGCCGGGAACCCGCTTGAAAGCGACAGAATACATATCCGGGAAAGAGAGGAAGTTCAATCTCTTTGAATCGGTCAGACCACCGCCGCCTGCTCCTGTACAGCGGCAAGAACGGTTCGTATCCCTTGTGGCGGAATGCTTCAGCGATCCGCCTTTCGCGTTGAGGCCTTACGCGTACCGCGAACCAGCGGCTGGCCGCACCATCCGGGAGCATAGAGAACGACGGTCGTCAGAGGCGTAGCAGAAGCTGTGAATCTGCTCGGTCATTGTTTGGGGCTTAGCCGGAAATTGGGCTACCGCCCCATGAGTCCCATATACTGAAGAACCCCCGAGACGGCGACACTACCGGAAGACGTCAATGTATCAAACGGATTAACCTAACGTCAATAACAGACATCGACTTATCGAATAAACTTATCCTAAATGTTATAAAGTAATCTATTAATCAATAATCTCTATTGGTTTTGTCGTCTCGCGTCTCCCGCGATGCTGTCTTGCCCCTTTTCAAGTGGAGGCGCCGAGACAGCGGATATCGGGTGACGCAACCTGCATCCAGCGTTCGTTTTTCTAAATGCAGTGGCCGGCGAACGTCGTACCAGGAAGCCTGGCCGGAAGACGACGAAGGACCTTGGGTGTGTCGGTGCTCGGTAAGCGAGATAACGGCTAGGTTCGGCGGGGCACAGTGCGATAGCTCCGAAAGACAGACGCACATGTCATGGCGGGGAAGGCGATCAAGACCGCGGCGAAGGCGACTACGCTTTGGGAGCGAAAAACAACCTCAAACACGACGGCACTTGCCTTGGAGATGTGAGTGGGCACACCAAGCACTAGGCACGCTAGGACGATAGCAACTGCGATCGAGACCGGAGCCGCCAAAAGAGCAGCCATTGTCTTGATCGGTTGTCCCAGTAACCCTTCCATCCAGCCTTTAAGTCGGGTCGCTTTCCAACATCCAGCGATTAGCAGGTAGGCGAAAGCTAGGCACCCGACAGCTAAGCCTATCTGGGCAGGTTGGGAGGCTTGCACCAGAGTGTCTCGGATCGAAAATGCGATCATCCAGCCGAAATGGCCTCCCATGACCGGTGAGATCACGTAGACCAGCCAAGAAGCGGAGACTGCTAGCAACGGAAGGCCGTAGACCCACCGAAAGATGTAGGGACACCGCGATGTGACGGGGTGCCGCTTGGGGAATATAAGAGCCAGGTGCAACAAGAACGGAAGAATGGGCAAAACTATTGAAGCCAGCTCAGAAGCGGACCAGCTTTCCATTTGGGCCAAGCCAAGCGCGGCCATGCCAAGATAGACCATGCGCGTGACCGCCATCCACGAGAAACCGAGCACCATAGCTTTGCTCATGCCCGTTTGGGTGACCCCGTCCACCGCCAGCCCCAGAAGTACTAGTGATTCTAGTACTGTTGAATAATATCAAGTATCAACGTCGTCGGAAATCGGGTGACTAGAGGGTGGGGAAGGACAGAAACAGCTAATTCGAATGACAGTCAGCACCTTAGGTCCACTAAGGGGTCCAACCTAGCACCGATTTGGCAACTCGCGATACTGCCAGCCTCCGCAGACCTCGTCGGGCGTTCAGTTGATCTCCCGGTTGCGGAAGGATCGAGTCGTTAGCCCGCATTTCACCATGGCCGCGGTGGACGAGGCGAAAGGCCCGGCGGCCATGGCGCGCGGCAACACTTCGCGCACATCGCCCAACGTATAGTCTGTCCGCAACCGGGCGCGATGAATCGCGCCCCTACATCTCTGATGGCGGGCATTTGCTTCCACTCCTGCCGACCGCTGGTGAGAAATGCGGATTAGGCGGGTGAGCCGTTCGCGGCGCGCGAAGTATCTGTAGTTAGTACTTCAGCTGACAGCCGAACGGGACTCCCGGTACTGTGCACCGTTGTCCGGTGCAGGAGTGGCTCAAAGGAATCCCGTTAGACGGTGGAGGGCAGGGTGCGTCTTAGGTTGAAGCCAGTGCTGTCCGGGGAAAGTCGCGCCATCGGACGGTAAGTCTCGACCGTTCAATGTCTTATGGCCTGTTTTGCCCGGGAACGATTTGAAATCCCGAGGCCGCAAATGGTCGCCTGAACGGAGCATCCGGACGCGGCACAATGAGGGATGAACCTTGGCCGTACGGTTTTCTCCCAACTGATCGAGCACCTACCGAGCAAAGAGTTTCAGAAATGTGTATCGCGCTACCGCGGCGATTCCTATCTGAAAAGTTTCTCCTGCTGGGATCAGTTTCTTGCGATGGCATTCGCCCAGCTGACCTATCGGGCAAGCCTCCGCGACATCGAGACGTGCCTGCGTTCGATGCACGGCAAACTCTACCACATGGGATTCCGCGGCAGGGTAGCGCGCTCGACACTGGCCGACGCGAACGAGTCGCGCGACTGGCGGATCTACGCGGACTTCGCGCAGGTCTTGATTGGCATGGCACGGCCGTTATATGCCCACGACCCGATCGGTGTGGACTTGGACCAGACTCTGTACGCTCTCGACTCGACAACAATCGACCTCTGCCTGTCGCTGTTTCCGTGGGCGAGATTCCGCAAGCAAAAAGCCGCCGTGAAGATGCACACGCTGCTGGATCTGCACGGCAATATTCCCACGTTCATCCGCATTACTGGAGGCAAAGTGCACGACATCAACATCCTCGACGAGATCGGCCCGGAGGCCGGCGCGTTCTACGTCATGGATCGGGCCTACGTCGATTTCGAACGCCTCTTCGTGTTCACTCTCTGCTCGTCGTTCTTCGTCGTGCGAACCAAGAAGAACATCTTGCTCCAACGGCGCTACTCGCATCCCGTCGACAAATCCACGGGCTTGCGCTCGGATCAGACCGTCATACTGGCTGCCATCGAATCGGCCCAAGCCTATCCCGACCCGTTGCGGAGGGTCAGTTACTTCGACGCCCGGACGAACAAGCGGCTGAAGTTTCTGACCAACAACTTCGCGCTCCCGGCGCTGACCATCGCCCACATCTACAAGTCGCGTTGGCAGATTGAGTTGTTCTTCAAGTGGATCAAGCAACATCTGCGAATCAACTCGTTTTACGGCACCAGCGAGAACGCCGTCAAGACGCAGATCTGGATCGCTGTCTCGATTTACGTGCTCATCGCCATCGTCCGGAAACGCCTCGGGCTGGAAGCGAGTTTTTACCAGATTCTACAGATTCTCAGCGTTACGCAATTCGAAAAAATGCCCCTTTTACAGGCACTCCAGCCATCCGACTCCCCAAACGAATCCCCCTATGACCCCAACCAATTGATTCTATTCGACTTTTAACCGGACAGCAGTGGGTTGAAGCGTTTCGCTAGCGGACCAAGCGAGCGGGGACCTGCTCGAGAACTCTACTAAGAACCCTGCTTCTGTTCGTCGATCCAAATCCGAATGCGTTTCTTTTCATCATTGACCGTAACGATGTCGCCGCGCTCCGTCCTTAGCTGGGCCACTGCGGCTCCGAGATCGATTTTCTCTCCCTGTCCGGAGAACAAGGCGTCGACGGCAGTGACGGGCAGATCGATACGAGCTCGATGGGCATTGCTTGCCAAATCCACTACGCGCACCCGGATGTAGTTACCCTCACGTGCGACGGTCGTCCTCTTGCCCTCTTCTTCAACGGAAACAAACTCCGCATCGCCCGAGGCCTTCAATTGCGTCCACGCCTGGCGAATGTCGGTCAGCGAAACACCCTTCGCCTGAAGTTTGCCGAGGCCCTTGGCCATAGCCTTTTCGGGCACCATTCCTGTCGCCGCCTCGGCGAAAGCTAGAGGCAGGTTGAGGCTGACGTTCTTGCCTCCCTCATCGAGTTCGTGGACTCGAATGTGGATCCAAGCGCCACTTTGTTGGGCCACTACGACGGTGACCAGCCCACCCAGCAAAAGCACAGACAGTCCGATAGCCACAATCAGTTTCTTCATGATTTCATCTCCTTTTGGTACCGAAGCATTTTAGGTCTGTCCTGACCGATACATGCTGTCGGTGCAGTCGCTATGTAGTTACGCTCAGCGCTCGCAAAAGTTCAATCCGTCTCTAAGCGGGGTCAAGGAGGTGCGGAAGTTGGTCAAAGGCCGATGCTAGCCTGCTTTCCTCGGTGCGGATTACGTCCCATGCGGTTGGGCCGCCACCTGCGGCCGGGATCAGATGAACTCGGTCGACAACTACCTTCCCGGTCAACCACGCGACAGGGACAGTCGAGAACCCGAGAGTCGTGCCCGTCAGGAAGCCGCGATGCGCGTCAGCAAGCGGTAAGCACCCTCATCGGCGCCGGCCACGTCGAGCACCCTGCAGAGCCGCGAACGCGAGTGAGCGGTCATACCGCCGCAACGACGCGCGTTTCTCGTGGGCACTCGCCAACGTCGAGACACACCGCGTGCGCGCCAGGGCGCGGGCCCCGCGCGCAAGAGCCGGACCCGCGTCGGCCCGGAACAGGAGAGAGTTTGTGGTTGAGGCCCGGTTGGAGCTCTACGTTCCTTCCATCCACGTCGAAAGGTAGCGTTCCTGATCAGCGGTAAGCTCGTCAATTCGGATGCCCATCGAGTCCAGCTTGCGCCGGGCAACCTGCTGGTCGATGTCTTTGGGAACGCTGTGGACGCCGATCGGCAACTGCCCGCGCTGCTTGGTCACGTACTCCGCGCACAGCGCCTGGTTGGCGAAGCTCATGTCCATCACGGCGGCGGGATGTCCCTCGGCGGAGCTGAGGTTTACTAAACGGCCATCGGCAAGAATGAAGATTGTTCGGTCATTCGGAAGAGTAAATTGCTCGACAAAGTCACGCGATGGGCGGCGGGAAACGGCGATTTCAGCGAGCGAGTCGAGGTCAATTTCTACGTTGAAGTGCCCGGAGTTGGCGACGATCGCGCCGCCCTTCATGTTTTGGAAGTGTTGACGATTGATGACGTGTTTGTCGCCGGTGACCGTGATGAACACGTCCCCGATGGGCGCGGCTTCGAGCATAGGCATTGCCCGGAAGCCATCCATCACGGCCTCCAGGGCGCGCGTGGGATCGACTTCCGTGACGATCACGTTCGCGCCCAGGCCCCGAGCGCGGCTGGCGACGCCCCGCCCGCACCAGCCATAGCCGGCAACGACCACGTTCAGGCCGGCCAGCAGAACATTCGTCGCTCGGATGATGCCGTCGATCGTCGACTGCCCAGTCCCGTAGCGGTTGTCGAAGAAATGTTTCGTCATCGCGTCGTTGACGGCGACGATCGGGTACTTGAGAACGCCTTCTTCCGCCATCGCTCGCAGGCGAATCACGCCGGTCGTCGTTTCTTCCGTACCCGCGAACACGCCCTCGGCCAGGTCTTTACGGTCCGTATGGAGACTGTGGACGAGGTCGGCGCCGTCGTCCATCGTAATCTGGGGTTTGTGGTCGAGCGCTGCGGAGATATGAGAATAGTAGGTCTCGTTATCTTCTCCTTTGATGGCATAGACCGGAATACCGTAGTCATTGACCAAAGAGGCGGCTACGTCATCCTGGGTGGAGAGAGGATTCGAGGCGCAAAGCACGCAGTCGGCTCCGCCGTCACGTAGCGTAATGGCGAGATTCGCGGTTTCGCTCGTCACATGCAGACAGCCCGAAACGCGGATCCCCTCAAGGGGCCTGCTTTGGACGAATTCTTTCCGAATAGACTCGAGAACGGGCATCCACTGTGCAGCCCATTCGATGCGTCTCCTGCCGGCCTCTGCCAGACTCAAGTCTCTGACATCGCAGGGCGTACTTGTTTCTATAGCCATAACCCTTGCTCTTCCTGAGATGTGATCTTAGGCCTTTGCGGTCGAGACGCCGGCTTCAAACTTCAGGACGGAGGCTTTCTCCGTGTCCTCCCACGTAAAGCCTTCTTCGCTGCGTCCAAAGTGGCCGTAGGCAGCCGTTTGTCTGAAGATCGGGCGCCGCAAGTCGAGGTATTCGATAATGCCCTTCGGTGTTAGAGGGAAGGCTTCGCGAACGATGTCGGCCAAGCGTGTATCTTCGATCTCGCCGGAACCGAACGTCTCCACCATCACCGAGACGGGGTCGGCGACACCGATCGCGTAGGCCAACTGTACTTCGCAGTGCGTCGCTAGGCCTGCAGCAACGATGTTTTTGGCGACATGCCGCGCCATGTAGGTGGCCGAGCGGTCGACCTTCGTTGGATCTTTGCCGGAAAAGGCGCCGCCCCCGTGCCGCCCCATGCCACCGTACGTGTCGACGATGATCTTGCGGCCGGTCAGGCCCGTATCACCATGGGGCCCTCCGACGACAAACCGACCCGTGGGGTTGATGTGATACTTGGTGTTGGCGTCTACCATCTCCCCTGGTACGACCGGCCGAATGACGTGGTCGATGATCTCGGCTTTCAGTTGGTCCTGCTCGACACGATCGCTGTGTTGCGTCGAAATCACAACTGCGTCCAGGCGAACCGGCTTGCCGCCGTCGTACTCGACGGTGACCTGCGATTTGCCGTCCGGGCGCAGATAGTCGAGTTCGTCGGTCTTGCGCACTTCCGCCAGCTTCCGAACGAGTTTGTGCGCCAAGCTAATCGGCAGCGGCATCAGCTCTTCGGTTTCGTTGCAGGCGTAGCCGAACATCATGCCCTGGTCGCCGGCGCCGCCTGGATCGACACCCATTGCGATATCGGGCGACTGCTCGTCGACCGAGTTCACCACCGCGCAGGAATTGCAGTCGAACCCGAACTCGGCCTGCGTATACCCGACATCGCGAATCGTATCCCGAGTGACCTTGGTGAAATCGACATACGCCCTGGTCGTAATCTCCCCGGCAATCATGCACAAACCGGTTGTGACTAGCGTTTCACAGGCTACCCGTCCGGTAGGGTCCTCCTTGAGGACGGCGTCCAGCACAGCGTCCGAGATCTGGTCCGCCAGTTTGTCAGGATGCCCTTCCGTTACCGATTCCGAAGTGAATAGATGCTTGTCCGTACGTGGCAATCCTTTCCTCCAATAAGGTGCGTCCTTTTTTGGCGCTCAGGTCGGAGAAGTGAGCGAGACGCTTAAATCGAGCTGAGTCTAGTCAAGCTAGCAGAACCCGCGCGGGCCCGTCAATAAGCAGCTGAAAACACAACTCTTACTGGAATGGTCCCGGCAAGATTTGAAGTGCGTCCGCCGGCCGCTGGGTTCGATCAGGGTCTTCGGCTCCGGCCCTGCCTCGTCCCCTGGGCGTGAGGTCGCGCCATGCAAGCTCCATCGGCCTGGAACCCGTCACCGCTCTCGCTTCTCTGGGATCGAGGACAGCCGACCTGCCGCCCCCTCATACGTCATCGGCGTTCAGCCGGCGGACGCTTAACGTGACGGCTGGCTACAAGCCGCTTAGGGAAGGGATGCTGAAGCCTCTCGAACTGTCCGGCAATCGCTCACATCTGGCAATGAGCCAGCCCGCGCTTTACCAAATACTGCTGGTGGTACTCCTCCGCCCCGTAGAATTCGGAAGCCGGCGTAATCTCGGTAGCGATCGGTTTGCTAAACCTCCCACTCGCCTCCAACTTCTGTTTGGACGCTAGCGCGGCTGCCTCCTGCTCGGGACTGTGAAAAAAGATCGCCGAGCGGTATTGGGTACCAACGTCGGGACCTTGGCGGTTTCGAGTGGTGGGGTCGTGGTTATTCCAGAACACCTCTAGCAAATCTTCGTACGGAACGAGGTTCGGATCGTACTCTATTCCCACGGCTTCGGCGTGGCCCGTCGTGCCGGTGCAGACATCCTGGTAGGTTGGGTTTTGGGTTGTGCCTCCGGTATAGCCGACCTGGGCCGCCTTGACGCCTTCGACCTGCCGGAAAGTGACTTCCACACCCCAAAAACAGCCTGCCGCGAAAGTAGCTTTTTGCGTCATTTCACGTTTCCTCTGGGCCTAACCCTTCAGTCTAACGTGTATCCCGGTCTCGGGGGCTCGCCACCACATTCACCGGCTTCCCCTCGAAGTAGGCAAACAGATTATCCACCGAGAGTCGGAGGCCCGCCTCCAAGACTTCCGGCGCCGCCCCGCCGGAGTGCGGTGTCATGACGACGTTGGGAAGCTTGGTCAGCGGATGGTCCTTCGGCAGCGGTTCCACATCAAAAACGTCCAGCCCGGCCCCGGCGATACGCTTTTCTACGACAGCCGCGATCAAGGCCCCCTCGTCGACGATCGGGCCGCGAGCGGTGTTGATGAAGATGGCGCTCGACTTCATGCGCCGAAATGCGCGGTCGTTCAGCAGGCCGGTGGTCTCCGGCGACTGTCGAAGATGCAGGCTGACGACATCGCTGGTTTCGTATAGCTCGTCGAGATCCACGAGCTCAAGACCTAATTCGCGCGCCAGCTCCGCCGACGGATGCATGGTCCAAGCGACGACCCCCATACCGATGCCCCGAGCGATACGAGCCGTCTGACGTCCGATAGCGCCGAGTCCGATGATGCCCAGTGTCTTGCCGTGTAGCTGCGTGATCAGTCCACGGGGCCATGACCCTTGCCGCGTTTCAACGTCAATCTGCGGGATCCGACGGGCCACGGCGAGCATCAGAGTAAGCGCGTGCTCAGCCATCGCAATCGCGGATACTCCCGGCGTGTTGGTGATCGTGATCCCTAGCTTCGCGGTCGCGGCAAGGTCAACATGGTCCGTCCCGGTTCCCCACACCGACACGATCTGTAGCTTTGGACAGGCCCCCAGCACCGCCTCAGGAAACTTAGCCGACGCGCGAATGCTGATGGCCCCTTCGGCATCGCCGACGCGTTCGACGAGTTCTTCGTCTGAAGAGGGAAGGGAATCGTAATAGGAGACCTCCGCACGCTCAAGCAACGTCTCGTACGCTTTGCTCGGCCTCATGACCGGCGGGGCGTCGTCAGGGATAGCGATTTTGAACGTGCCCATGGGTCGGTTTGGCCGCGTCTTCGGCAAATACCTTAGTGGAGTGAGCGTCTTAACCGGTCGAAAGAATGAGGATAGCGCAGCGCCCATGGCCGTGCCGCTCACTTCTCTCTCGACAGGTGCTTTGGACTATACTCGTCGATGAACTCTGTGAGAGCTAAGATCTCATTTCAGCGAGATCGCCTGGCTCAATGAGTAGACTATGGCTCGTCCAGACAACGCCCCTCCACCCACGCCTACGCTCTTCTTCGAAACCGTCAACGCCTACCAGCGGACGGCTTCGCTGAAGGCTGCCATCGAACTCGACGTGTTCACGGCAATCGGAGAGGGTAGTCACACTTCCGAAGAGCTCGCCGACCGATGCCAAGCCTCCCAGCGGGGGATGCGCATCTTATGTGACTATCTGGTGATTGTCGGCTTCCTGACGAAGGGCAATTCGCGTTACGAGCTGACCCCCGATACGGCGAAGTATCTCGATCGCAAATCCCACGCTTTTCTGGGCGGGGCCATTGAGTTCATGCTTTCTCCCATGTTGACTGATTCGTTCCAGGATGTCGCTGCCGTAGTGCGAAAGGGCGGCACGGTGCAGCCCGAAGACGGACTGATGGCTCCGGAAAACCCCGCCTGGGTGAAGTTCGCACGGGCCATGGCGCCGATGATGGCGCTTCCGGCGGAGCTGATCGCGGAGCTTGTCGGTGCCAAGTCGGGCGACAGGTGGAAAGTACTCGATATCGCCGCTGGACATGGCCTGTTTGGCGCGGCCATCGGCAAACACAATCCAAACGCCGAGATCGTAGCCCTCGACTGGCCAAACGTGCTCGAAGTAGCTGTCGAAAACGCGAAGGCGGCTGGAATCTTCGATCGCTATCGCACGATCCGAGGCAGCGCATTCGACGCCGACTATGGCAGCGGCTATGACATTGTGCTACTGACGAACTTTCTCCATCACTTCGACGTACCCACCTGCGAGGGACTGCTACGCAAAGTTCACAGCGCCCTTGGCCCCGGCGGTCGCGCTGTGACACTGGAGTTCATTCCTGACGAAAACTGCGTTTCGCCGCCCCTCGTGGCCGCTTTCAGCATGATGATGCTCGCAGGTACGGTGGGTGGGGATGCCTACACATTTTCGGAACTGGATCGAATGTTCCTCAATGCGGGGTTTTCGAGCAACGAGCTGCATTCCATCGAGCCCTCGCTCCAGCAAGTCGTTGTTTCCGCGACGTATAGGGGTGTGTGAAAAAACCGGGGACTGTCCCAAGCGCCCTGCAGGGGTGTCGCGTTTTATCAATGACTTGCGAGAGGCGCGGGGACTATACCCAGGGTTTTTTCACACACCCTAAGGCGGCCGGCTCAGATTCTTCGCGGTTCGCTTCCGATTTTCAGTCGCTCGGATCCGTAAGCAGCTCGTCGATCTTGGTCTTGAAAGCATCGAAGGCCTGCGCACCGCGGATGAAGGCTGTAGCTTTGATTTTGTGAGGGTCTGCCGGGTCGGTCAGCCCCAGCAGGAAGCTCGGCGTCCCACGCACACCGGCCTTCGATCCGTCGCTGGTGTCGGACTTGACCTGCTCGGTGTACTTGCCGTCATCGAGGCACGCCTTAAACGTCACCGTGGCGAGCCCTTCAGCTTCCGCATGAGCAATCAAGTCCTCGTCACTCAGCTTGCGCTGATCGCTAAAGATGCGCTTGTGAACTTCCCAATACTTGCCCTGATCCCCCGCGCAGAGCGCTGCTTCAGAAGCCTTGGTCGCGCGCGAGTGCATGGGCAGCGGGAACTGCCGCATGACGTACTTCAATTTGCCTGTGTCCACGTATTTCTTGCGGATCTCCGGCATCACGTTGGTGAAGTGGCGACGGCAGAAGGGGCATTGGTAGTCGGTGAACTCGACCAAGGTCACTCTCGCATCAGTGGGTCCTAAAAAAGGTGCACCTTTGATGGCCACGTCCTGGGGCTCGAAGGCCACTGCTCGCCGCGGCTGGGGGCGCTGGGCCCGCAGAAGTTTCTTGATCTCCGCCAACTCCTTCTGGATCGCCTGCTGGCCCGCTTTGAGGCCGTCAACTTCCAAACGCAGCGACTGCAACTCGTGGGTCTGGGCAGTGAGTGATAAAGCGTACAAAACAAACAACAAACCCGTCGTCACGGTTATCGATTTCGTTCCCATCATGGTGATTTGAACAAAGCCTTTCCTACAGCGAGCTTAACACGGATTTGTGGAGTCGGGCAGGCTGGAACTTACTCTCGCTTATCTGTGGTACTGTTGTTCGAGAAGCAGCAACCTAATAGCCGCTATTTCGACTTGAGTTCACCTCAAGAGGACTGCACATGCACGCGAGGTTTTTGACAATTCGCCAGTCGCGCGACTCGTTCGCGTCGGCCAGTGTCGAGCGCGCTACCCTGCCGCGGAATCCCATGTGGTAGAGTTTGCCGTGCATCGAACGCAGGCACGTCTCGATGTCGCGGAGGCTTGCCCGATAGGTCAGCTGGGCGAATGCCATCGCAAGAAACTGATCCCAGCAGGAGAAACTTTTCAGATAGGAATCGCCGCGGTAGCGCGATACACATTTCTGAAACTCTTTGCTCGGTAGGTGCTCGATCAGTTGGGAGAAAACCGTACGGCCAAGGTTCATCCCTCATTGTGCCGCGTCCGGATGCTCCGTTCAGGCGACCATTTGCGGCCTCGGGATTTCAAATCGTTCCCGGGCAAAACAGGCCATAAGACATTGAACGGTCGAGACTTACCGTCCGATGGCGCGACTTTCCCCGGACAGCACTGTTTCTTGATAAATCATAGGCAGACCGAGTATCTGGTGTGTACAGTACCAACACCCAATTTTCAGAAACTTTCCCGGACCACTTCGCGAACCGTTCTATTTTGCGCTCTCCAAGGGCGAATAGCAACGGCAAAAGGGGTTCATTTTTTGCTTGGTACCATAGAGCCAGTACTATTTGCACGCTGCTCCCATAACGGGTGTTGCGCAAGATAATCCCAACCAGCGATCCGTTGTTGACCGGTCCTGGTGGTTCGCCCGAAGCTGATCTATTCGAGAGTTCGCAGCCGCGGTGAGAGCCTTGTGGCCGCTGGATGCGCCCCGATCAAAAGATTCCGAAGCGCTTCTTGCGACGGCGTTTAACTGACAGGGCCTCGGCGATCGCGGCTTCGGCTATCGGAGCCATCCTCTTATAGCCTTCGCTGTTTGGGTGGAGACCGTCGGACGACAGTGTGGCCCCGAGCTGTCCGATCGCGTCAGCCATCCTGGAGTGATAGTCGAGATAGATGAAACCGTGCTCAGCGCACATACGCCGCATCCACTTGTTCAACTCGAGAATGGTGTCCGGTGGGCGGTGACGGCTTCGCTCATAGTCAGGGTCTTCAGACTTTCGGTAGTCACTGACAGGCAGGATGGACGCCAGGACCGGCTTGACACCGTGTGCATCCGCCAGGGCGGCGATCATGGCAAGATTATTCTGGATCACGGATACCTTCACCCCGCGCGCCAGGTCATTGGTACCACCCAGAACGACAACCACTCGCGGCTTGAGATCAAGGACATCGGCCTTCATCCGTCCCAGCATTTGGCTGGTGATTTGACCGCTGATCCCTCGATTGATGAAGGGTCTCCCGGGGAAGTATTGATTCAAGGGCCAACCGTCTGTGATGGCATCTCCGAGGAAAACTACGCGGTTTTCCTTCGGCCCCGGCGGGCCTAACCGGAGATTGTCATCGGCGTAGTGGGCGAGGTTATCGCCGTCCCCTCCGCGGATCTGAGTCTCGTTGTATTCCAGCGACGCCCGGAAGTGGCTTGCCACACGGTCGACCGACATGCGAAGAGTCGTTAGCTGACGTTGAACGTCCGCGGCAAACGGCTGCGGCTTGGGAACAGCATCGGAGACTTGGAGGTAGATGCGAGCGTTTGAAAGTAACTTTTCCAACACCGCCGTGTGCTCTCGCGTGTGGCCGACGGCCAGCGCCTTGGCGGCCTGCCGCACGTTTTCCACAAGCGGAGCCCCAGCCCGAGCAAGCTCGGGGACGGCTACGCCAGTCGCTTCCATCAAATCTGTGATCTGACGATATAGCTTGGCGGCTTCCTGCGGCTCGAGGCGGACAGATTGCGCCGTAGCAGGGGAAGGCGCCTCGGCTAAGACAAACGCCAGCGTAATGGAGAGTTTTGCGAAAAGACGTTTCATGATGTATCTGATTCCGAGTTGTTTTCGCCTTCTGGGTGGTGGCGGGTGGGGATCACTATACCTGAACACTATGGGGGCGACTCAACCTGGCTGGTGGGCTGCGTCTCGCCGGACAGGTGAGCGTCAAGCGCTTCCCAAACCTTTCCCGGGGCGATCTGGAGCATCGCACCCTGGATTTCGTTCCCTCGCTTATAGGAGGTCGGCGTTCCGGAACCGCGAAGGACGACGAAACTGCTACCAAAGGGGCCGTTGCGGGCCGGGTCGGTTTGACCATAGATCGCCACGCCACCGATGCCTACCGCCGACGCCAAATGAAGTGGGCCGCTGTCTACTCCGACAACGGCTCGAGCTAGCCGTGTGGCGGCGATCAAGCCTTCGAGCAAGGAGACGTGCAGCACCGCCGAACCGGAGGGGGCCCGATTGCAGATCTCTTCCGCGTAGGCTCGGTTCCGGGGCGCACAGTCGACGACCAGTGGGATTCTTCTGTGTTTCCACAATAGGCGCGCCAATTCGGCATAGTGCTCGGGCGGCCACTGCTTGGAGGTCCAGCCGGCAACCGGACTTGTGAGGACGAATTCGCCGCGCGGCAACCCGGGTTCGGCCTTGCCCGCCGGGATGGGGAACGCGATCGGCCCGTCTTTCCCTCCGACCGCGCCCGCCAAATCCAGGTTTTTCCGGACGATGTGTCGAGCTTCCGACGGCACTTGGTCCGAGTAGAAGGATGCGGCGATTGGCTCTCGCAGCTCGTCACGTTCGAAACCTACGACCCGATCGGCCCGGCTGAAGAAGGTGACGAGCGCGGACTTCAACAGGCCCTGAAAATCGACCGCCAGATCAAAACGGCTTGCCCGAAGTGAAGTTCTGACGGCCTGAAACTCCTGCCAGGTTACGATGCCGAGGCGTCTCCGCCAGACCGAGATCGGCAGGGGAAGAACTTCGTCGATGTAAGGGTTGCCGTTGAGCAGAGGTGACCACTGAGATTCCACGGCCCATGTAATTCTGGCTTGGGGGAAGCTGCACTTCAGGCGCGCCACGGCGGGCAGGGCGTGAATGATATCGCCCATCGCGCCCAAGCGAACGACGAGAATCCTGCGGGGAGGGTTAATCGGCGCTGTACCGTTGTAAGACATCGCCAATTACGTCCCGCGACGAGGTCGGGTCGGCATCGACTACTGCGGCAGGCCGCCACGGGGAGACAACTCGGTCCGTCTGAGCTTCGTCACAGATTACCACGTAATCCACCACAGCGAGGGCCGCGACCATGTGTGCCCGGGCGGACTGGCTGAACACAGTGCGCCGCGATTCTCTATCGGAATAGACAGCTACTACCAAGCATTTGCCTGCGTCCCTGGTCCTTGCCAGCCGTCGGCAGTGTTCGGCGGACAAAAGGTCGAAGCAGCCGCGGGCGACGACGATGCCGTCCCCCTTCTCGGCCAACGACGAAAAAAGCGCCCCGGCCCGGTTAAGACTGATGATTTTGCCGCGCGTATCCATTGATTGCACTGGGCCCCGGCCTAATTCCGGAATCGTGCGCCGCTTGTTTGGCGCCGAAGTCGGAGGTCTCCCTGGAGGCGACCTGACATCATATCGCTTCGGCAGCCGGATCCGAGGCCTGGGACTCGGGCTGCGACAGCACCGCGCGGGCGATCTCGACGACCCTCGCCGTGTCCACCCTGGTCATGCAGCGATGGTCGATGGGACACTCCCTGAGCAAGCAAGGGCTGCAATCGACCGGTTGGCGGACAACGCGCGCCCAGCTTCCCGAGGGGCCGGTGGCGTGTTCGTCGGTCGCTCCGAAAACAGCAATCGTCGGGACGCCCAACGCCGTAGCGACATGCATCGGACCGGAATCGTTCGTCAGGTAAAGGCTGCAAGTAGCCGCGAGGTCGATGAATTCCGCGAGCGTGGTCCGGCCGGCCAAATTGTAAGCGCGCGAGCCGACCTGATGGGCAACCAATTCGCACAATTCCCCTTCCGCCTGGGATCCGAAGACCGCAACGTCAGCGTCTAGGTCAGACGACAACTTGGAGGCCGTCTCGGCGAAACGCTCGGGAAGCCACCGCTTCGCTCCACCGAAGGCCGCGCCCGGACTCAACCCGATCCACCGCCTTGCCGGCAGTCCTCTTCGTCGCCACTGGTCCCGGCCGGCTGCTGCGGCACGGCTTGCGCTCGCCAGGCGAATGTCGGCACTCTCGGGAAGCCCGTTGATCAGCCCCGCTCGGCGCAGCAACTCCAAGTAGTAAAACTGCTGGTGCTGGGGAATGTCGTCTCGGCCGGGAAGCGCAACGGCATCTGTTAGTAAAAAGCCTCGCCCGTCACGCGCGTAGCCGATGCGGCGAGGAATCCGGGCCAGCCAAGCGAGAAGGGCGGCGTCAAACGCGTTCTGGAGCAGAATCGCGCAGTTGTATTGATCGCGGCGCAGCTCGGCTGCTAGTCGCCATTTGCCACCCAATCCACCGTGAACGCCGTTTCGGTCGTAGCGGACGATGCGATCACAGAATTCCTCCCGGGCGTACAGGTCAGCCACCCAGGGACGCGCCAGCACAGTGATCTGCCAGTCCCGGAAACTCGCGCGAATTGCCCGCAAGGCCGGGATCGACATCACGGCGTCACCCAGCCAGTTCGTAGCTCTAACCAGCAGCTTCATCGTCGCGACTGTCTAGTCGCAAACCCCGCTCCTCAACCCGAGGCAGAACCCGTACCGACCGAGCCGTGCCCGTGAGGGTGCGGTCGAGGTTTCACGCAACGACAGGCATTTCTCATCGCCGAGACGATTTCCTCGACTGACTCCACTTTCACCACAACCCCCTAGCCGGCGCCGCTACGCCCAGCGGCTAGAGGGACCTTGGCGGCCGAACTGGGAGAGATCGACATTCGCTCCTCAATCCACTCCAACAATCGGTCTCCGCCTTCAACTACCGTGTCGACTCGCAGCCAATAGAGTGGCAAAGGCCGGAATAGTCCGGCGGCGCGGCCCTCGAGAGTGCCGGACTTGAGACCCTCGCGTTCCGCGGCGTACCAGAGATTCACGAGGTCCTTCTCTGTCGTTATGACCAGTCCCGCGTCGCGCCGTCGAGCCTCTGAAACGATATCAGCGACGTCGCTCCGCGAATAAACATGGTGGTCCCGAAATCGCATGCGCCTGACAATCGTTAGGCCGCCTAGCTCCAAGCTTCTCCAGAATGCTTCCGGGTTTCCCAGCCCGCAAAAGGCCAAGATTCTTTCGGATCGTAGTCGCTCGATCGACGTACCCTCCCCGGAGACGGTATTGATCGCCGTGGCAGCTCGGCTTCGCGCAGCGAAAACCGGTGCCTGAGGATTCAGACCGCGCAGACGCCGGATGAGGCCGTCGTAGCACCCACCGGGCTCGGTTCGGGTCAAGAGAAAAGCGTCAGCGCGGCCGAGGGCCGAGAGTGGCTCGCGCAAGCGACCTAGCGGTATCATCTCTCCTGCGCCGAAAGGATCGAGAGCATCGATCAGGACCAAGTCCAGGTCACGCTTGAGCTTGAAATGCTGGAAGCCATCGTCCAGCACTAAGATGTCGACCGGTTGGCTGCCCTCGAGTTTTCGACCAACCGAGTAACGATCACGTCCGATCCCGAGCGGGACGTCGAGGCCGGCTTCCTCCAAGTGGCGCAATATTACCTGCGCCTCGTCTCCTGTGTGACGCGGAGAGACGGCTGACCCCGGTCGCACAACATTTTCCTTGTCGGAAAGTCGGCGGTAGCCGCGCATCAAACCGCCCGCTACCAGTCCCCGCGCAGTCAACTGCTCGACAAGCCAAAGGACGATCGGGGTCTTGCCCACGCCTCCGGCCGTTACATTTCCGACGCAAAGAGTGAAGGTATCGAGCCGTTCCCCGCGGAGCCAGCCCCGCCCGTATGCAGCTGACCGGAGACGCCCGCCCGCCCGCCAAAGCAATGAAGGCAGCCAGAAACTGAGCTGAGCGAACCTCCCGGGGCGCCGAAGCGGCAAGGCCTGGCGGTAGACTTCGACCGCTTCCTGCACCACCCGTTTTGTCGCGCCACGTTGGGATTCAGCAACTTGCCTGCCTCGCATCCCGATCTCGGCTGCCTTGGTCGGATTATTGAGCATACCCTCGAAGGCATCAGCCAATTTGCCGGGCCCGTCAACTTGAACAATCGCCCGCTGGGCGATCAACTCCTCCGTGATCGCACGAAAGTTGTGCATAGTGGGACCAACCACCACCGGCTTACCGGATAGCGCTGGCTCGAGGACATTGTGGCCTCCCCAACCGTTCAGCGAGCCTCCGACAAAGACAATGTCAGCCACTCGATAGAGAGACGATAATTCTCCGAGAGTGTCGAGCAAGAGCACTCCGGGGAGTTCCAAACGTTCCGATGTCCCCGGGGCAAGTTGCGAGCGGCGCGCGAACGTGATTCCCGATGACGCAAGAACCTTCTCTGCTTCATTGAAGCGCTGCGGATGCCGTGGCGCAATCACCAACAACGCTTGCCGCCGCGACTGTGATAGCTTCCGAAACGCTTCGATTACGGGTTCTTCCTCTCCTTCACGGGTGCTGCCCGCTACGATAATAGGACCTGCCTGTAAACGGTCCAAAGTAAGCGCAACCGCCTGGGGAACCTTCTCCGTGCCCGGCTCGAAATCGTATTTGAGGTTCCCGCCCACAAGGACCTTTTCAGGGGGAGCGCCGGTGGCAATCAGCCTCTCGCGATCGAGATCCGATTGCGCCAAAACGAGGTCGGGGTGCGGCAAAATATGAGAGAAGAAAAAACGAAAGCGCCGATAACGAGGAGCCGAACGATCTGAGATGCGCGCGTTGACCAGCAACAAACCGGCCCCGCTGCGCTTGGTGAGTCGGAACAGGTTCGGCCAAAGCTCGGTTTCAGCCACAATAACGAGCCGCGGCCGGATGGTCCGAAACACGCGATCGAGGGCGAAGGGTAGATCGAAAGGCGAATAGAAGATTCCGTTCACCCACTGCGAGAGTTTCTCGCCCGCCATTCGTCGCCCGGTAGGCGTCGAAGTGCTGACGAAGATGGGAACCCCACCGAATTCCCTACGCAGGGTTTTCACGAGTTGGGCGCAGGAGAGCACTTCGCCCACTGACACGGCATGTAACCAAATCGAGTTTGCCGTGGTCTGATGAAATGAGGGCGCAAGAACGCCGAATCGCTCGACGATGCCTCTCCAGGTCTGGCCCTTGAGCAGCCCTCGGACGACCAGCAGCGGTAGCGCCACGATCGCGACCAAAGCCAGCAGCGCGTTGTAGGTTAGATGAACCAAGCTGAATCAAAACCATTATGGCAAGATACAAGCAGATGCGAACCACCGTAGTTGCCTTCAGCCTGTTGCTTGCGGTCAACGCCGCGGCAGCAGAGAAAGAGTTTAAGGCGCGCGATGCTCGCAAGTATCCCGCCCACCAAAACCAGGCTGACGTCACGGTGGGAGTCCGACCCTACCGCGGCGAGAAAGAGACCCGTGAGGCCTTTGGAAAAGCCAAGCCCTACAAGTTCGGGGTACTGCCGGTTCTGGTGGTGATTACCAACGCCTCAGATCATGCACTTGGCCTGGAGGAGATCAAGGTTCGTTTCATTACGTCGGACCGCGAAGGTCTCGAGCCGGTATCGGCCGAGGATCTGGCCTACTTTCAGCCCAGTACCAAGCCCAAGGAGCTACCTAGGTATATCCCGCGCGTGCCGGGCATCGGCCGCCCCAAGCTGAAGAAGGGGCCGCTGGCCAAGTGGGAGATTACGGAACGGGCCTTCACAGCTCCCGTCGTGCCCCCAAAAAGCTCCGCGAGCGGGTTTTTCTACTATATGACCGGCAGGGACCCGGACCCTATCCCGGGATCGGCCGTCTATCTGTCCGGGATTCGCGATCTGACGAGCGGACAAGAACTCTTCTACTTCGAAATCCCGCTCGACAAGTACAAGAACCGCAAGTAGGCCGCCTTCGTTCGTACGGCAGCAAAAAATTGGGAGCGGAAGGCTGTCGCCACTTACCCGCCCAAATCAGTGGGATAAGCAATCTTGCTTGTCTTGGCCACCCTCTCAGCGTGCCGCGTCGATGACGAGTCTCGATAATTATGGGCCGGTCCTGGATTGCGGGCCCTCTTGATGAACGGACTGCTACAAGCCGCGTTCACGCGGTTTGTCTTCCTAGGCCAGCCGTTTTACGGCTGGTAGGCCCGCGCCGCTCAAAGCTGGATCAGCCCGTTTCAACGGGCTTCGCTCTCCCACAATGGGAATCTACGGGTGGGAATGCATTGGTGCGGAACTACCGGCAAGCCCACTAGCTGAGTGCGGTTGTCCCGGTTGCGGGTCGAAGGGGAACGGCCTGCTGGGCTGGTGTTGACTGTGGCCCTGCCGGCGACGCGGGTAGCGATCGGAGAACTTCTTGGTAGTCCCACTGAGCGCGGTGGATAAAGCGTTGTTCGGCAAAAATCAGACCCCACAACATTGCCACGAGGCAGCTGATTACAATCAATCCTTGGTTGGTGATACCGATCAATCTCATTGGGTTGGCCGTTCTCACAGTTTTGATAAGCAATTGCCGCGCCAAACGGATTTCCACGCTCTATCAACCAGATTCGGATTGGGTTCAGGTAAGTTACGCGCCGACCCTGTAAAAGTTCCATGGTCCGACGGAGCAACCGTGTAATCTTTACACGCGCCGGCGGACTCCTGAAGAACAGTGGGACAAGCAATCTAGCAGCCGGGCCGCTTCGGTGGCGACAAACACTCGTGTTTGTCCTGGGTGGCAGTCGAGGCAAGCTTTAGCTTGTCGTTTTCTCGTCAACAATCCTGCCGGCTTCATCCCGATTTGTCCGCCAAATGTGACGCGAAGCTCAGAAGCCGAAACGCGGTCGGGCGTCAGCCTTCTACAATGGTTGTACTGGAATGGCACGGGCTGGAGCGCTGTGAAGGGCCACCAAGCGACGTTTCGACGGGTGGGTGGCTGGCGGCGCTCCTCAGGCCTTCCTGATTCAACCTGAAACGGCTGCTTCTCTATAACATGGCCCACCCACGAATGTGCCCTCACTGCAGGGCCTTTATAGACCCGAAGGCCAAGATCTGCGAGTACTGCGGCAGCGAGATCGGCAAGCCCGTCTGGAAACAGCAAGCGGCTCCAACCGGCGTTCGAGGGCTCATTCCTCAGAGCAACTTCACGACGCTCATTATCTTGCTCGTGAACTTCGGCCTATTTGCCGCCACGCTGATCATGACGTTCAAGCAAGGCGACTCCACGGGTCTGATGGCCGGGATAGACGGCCACGTGCTGCGGTTGTTCGGTGCCAAGGACAGATTCCTGATCGTGCACGGAGAATGGTGGCGGCTGGTCACAGCGGGGTTCCTCCATGGAGGCGTCCTCCACATTCTGATGAATTCCTGGGTCATGTTCGATTTGGGTTTCCGGACGGAAGAAATATTCGGCACCGCCCGCTTCTTGGTGATCTACCTGGTTTCGAGTGCTTGCGGTTTCGTGGCCAGCACCTTCTGGTCTCCCTATTTGTCCATCGGGGCTTCCGCCGGAATCTTCGGTCTGATCGGGGCCATGATCGCCGACGGTCGCCGCGGGGGCAGCTCGATCATGGCGTCCATGTATCTAAGATGGGCGCTCATTATTCTCGTGATAGGCTTCCTCCCGTTCTTTCCGTTTGACAATGCAGCCCATGTCGGCGGTCTCGCGGCCGGTTTCTTGATCGGCTATTTCGGAGGCACTCCGAGGATCTCGCACCCGATCGAATCGTTCTGGAAGGTAGCCGCTGGAGCCTCGCTCGCTGTGGTCGCTCTCTCCTTCTACCTCGCCTATGAGTCGTTGTCGAAGAGAATGCTCTTCTGAAGGGGAGTATTCGGTCCCGTTTGACGATCATGTTCGCAAACTTCAAGCAGGGACCGGGCTGAACTGTTGTCCAAATGAAGCTTGCCTGGAATCGCTGTGGGAGTTGGTAGTTCGATACGGCTGGCGCGTCGTTACCGGCTGGATAAAAGAGTTCTCTGCCGGTCGAAGAAGGGCCAAGTTTCCTCACGGGTACGGGCATCGTTGTGGCCCACCCCTGGTTCAATAACGAACCTACAAATGGACCTGACCCGTCTGTAAAGCATCTCTATCCGGGGGTACCGCAAGAAAGGCGGCGGCCCGCCCAAGAGTTCCGAGATCAGCCGTCTATCGCTCGGCGTGTAACCGTCATCGTACGCCACCTCATCATTGGTGTCTGCATCACCACGGAAGATCTGGATTGGGACGGAGCGGAACGCCCTGGCATCGAATCGTTTACCAACCAGTTGCTTTAGGTCTGCCACTCCCACTGGGTATGGTAGTCGCTTGCCTTTCCATCGTCTTAGCGGAATTGTGGGACATGAACAACCTCCGAGAGACGCCGCTTTGACCAGCTCCGGGTGCAGTATTGTGAACCGATTCGTGAAGGTCCCGGCCGCCGAGTATCCCCACATGAACACCTTCGGGTCGACCTCGATTGTCCGTTCAGCAAGTATTCTCTTGGCATCCTCGATCATTGCAATGAGTTGTAGGTCGATACGCTCCAGAGCGGGCAGCCGAGTCTGTAGGGCGTCTCTGTCGAGGGCATGGGTGTATATCAGAGGATGTGACTCAGGCCGAGGAAACGTGGGAACGAGTATCGGCGAACCGAGCCGCCGCACGCCGGGGTCCGAAGCTCTACTCGTAATAGTGCTCCTTGCGCGTCTGTCGTGAAACGATTGGTCGTCGCTGGTAGTTCCGGAATTGTTTGGTTCGACCAATATGATGGCCGGGCGCACAAGAGTGGATGGAACGCTGAGGTAGTACGGCCAGAGGAAGCCCTTCGCTGGATCGGCGGGAATCCTTAGCAGCTCATACGTGTGCTGTGCTTGCAGGATTGTGGGCTGGATAGTGCAAACACCACCTACGATTAGGTGGGCGAGACCAATGGACAGCTGCCATACGGGTGCGTTGCCGATCGTCCGGAGGGTCATCGGAGAACATGACATCGCTCAGTCATGTGGCTCTAGTTTCAGTGACGCTCATCGTGCCTACGGTGTGCACTCATTCTAGCCGAGCTTTCAGAACCGCTCGTCAACCCGCCCCCTGTTCCAGTCACGGATCCCAACCACTTTTTTTTCAGTGACTTCGGGGCTTTCGAAGGGATAAACCCTGGGACAGCGAGGTAGAATAAGGGCGGAACTTTCGCCGCACACCGGGTGTTCCGCTCGGCGGCGACTCAAACGAAAAGGAAAATGACGAAACAAAGCCAATTTTCGCTCGATGAAGCCCTAAGTCCAATATTTGCAATCACTGCTGTCCGGTTAAAAGTCGAATAGAATCAATTGGTTGGGGTCATAGGGGGATTCGTTTGGGGAGTCGGATGGCTGGAGTGCCTGTAAAAGGGGCATTTTTTCGAATTGCGTAACGCTGAGAATCTGTAGAATCTGGTAAAGACTCGCTTCCAGCCCGAGGCGTTTCCGGACGATGGCGATGAGCACGTAAATCGAGACAGCGATCCAGATCTGCGTCTTGACGGCGTTCTCGCTGGTGCCGTAAAACGAGTTGATTCGCAGATGTTGCTTGATCCACTTGAAGAACAACTCAATCTGCCAACGCGACTTGTAGATGTGGGCGATGGTCAGCGCCGGGAGCGCGAAGTTGTTGGTCAGAAACTTCAGCCGCTTGTTCGTCCGGGCGTCGAAGTAACTGACCCTCCGCAACGGGTCGGGATAGGCTTGGGCCGATTCGATGGCAGCCAGTATGACGGTCTGATTCGAGCGCAAGCCCGTGGATTTGTCGACGGGATGCGAGTAGCGCCGTTGGAGCAAGATGTTCTTCTTGGTTCGCACGACGAAGAACGACGAGCAGAGAGTGAACACGAAGAGGCGTTCGAAATCGACGTAGGCCCGATCCATGACGTAGAACGCGCCGGCCTCCGGGCCGATCTCGTCGAGGATGTTGATGTCGTGCACTTTGCCTCCAGTAATGCGGATGAACGTGGGAATATTGCCGTGCAGATCCAGCAGCGTGTGCATCTTCACGGCGGCTTTTTGCTTGCGGAATCTCGCCCACGGAAACAGCGACAGGCAGAGGTCGATTGTTGTCGAGTCGAGAGCGTACAGAGTCTGGTCCAAGTCCACACCGATCGGGTCGTGGGCATATAACGGCCGTGCCATGCCAATCAAGACCTGCGCGAAGTCCGCGTAGATCCGCCAGTCGCGCGACTCGTTCGCGTCGGCCAGTGTCGAGCGCGCTACCCTGCCGCGGAATCCCATGTGGTAGAGTTTGCCGTGCATCGAACGCAGGCACGTCTCGATGTCGCGGAGGCTTGCCCGATAGGTCAGCTGGGCGAATGCCATCGCAAGAAACTGATCCCAGCAGGAGAAACTTTTCAGATAGGAATCGCCGCGGTAGCGCGATACACATTTCTGAAACTCTTTGCTCGGTAGGTGCTCGATCAGTTGGGAGAAAACCGTACGGCCAAGGTTCATCCCTCATTGTGCCGCGTCCGGATGCTCCGTTCAGGCGACCATTTGCGGCCTCGGGATTTCAAATCGTTCCCGGGCAAAACAGGCCATAAGACATTGAACGGTCGAGACTTACCGTCCGATGGCGCGACTTTCCCCGGACAGCACTGACCCAACCTATTCAGCTATTTCGGTGTTCTCGCGCGGCTCATCCCGTCCAAGCTCCATGCGACGGTTACCTCGCGGGTACAGTCGAACCGCAAACCCGTTGACGTATTCCCCACCTTTTACCGCTGTGGCACCAAATGGAAACTCAGACGCTACCTAACGCGCTACGGTTTCGACGCTGTCGTCTATGGGCACGAGGCCGAGCCTTCCTATTTCTCCTTCTCCCTCATCGCCTACGCACTGGCCGCGCTTCACCAAAAAGTGGCCCCCAACTTCATGAAGATCACGCTTTTCGCCTTTGCCCAGCGCCGGTGACGTGCCGGTCTGAGCGGCGACCTTCCGCTGCACCCGCAGGCGCCGTGTCGCAAATGCGCACCCTCACAGCCCCAAGACCCTTACTTCGAGGCTCGAGTACCCCCCGGAGTTGATCAGTTGAAGCGCCGCTCCCTTCGCCTGGCAACCGTCGTTCTCAGCGTCAGCGTCACCATCTTGGTCGTCGAAGGATTGGTACGCCTATTTGTGCCGGCATGGCTGTGGAAGTATCGGGACACCACGGCCGATTGGCGTCGTGACCCCGAACTCGGCTGGACGCAAAAACCCAACCTCGACGTGAAGAGCCGAATCCCCGGCCGAGATTGGGTCGTGAGGTTTCAAACGAACCCCGATGGGATCACACCCGGGGAGGCTCGCCGCCGCAAGGAACCCGGGACAAGACGGATCATGATCTTCGGGAACTCCACGGTTCTCGGCCGCAGCGTGCCGCGGGATCGGACGGTGACCCAGCAGCTCGAACGCCTTCTCAGCCGGAGTGGTGTCAAAACGGAAGTCATCAATGCCGGAGTACAGGGCTATTCCACCGACCAGGTTCTACTCCACATCCGGCGCCTGGCTCCTCTTTACGGGCCCGACGTTGTGATCTATGGATTCTGTCTGAATGACTTGGGCGGGATCGGTCTGCGGCGCGCCTATGGTCTCCCGAAGCCCACGTTTGTGACAACTGCGCAGGACCAACTTGAACTGCTTCCTCCGGAACTTGACAGGAGCGCAATGCGCGGCTTCGGTCAAGGTCCTCCGAAGTGGCTTCAGTATTCGGCTCTGTATCGTTTTCTTCAGCCGCAGATTCTGCTAATTCGCGGCCACGTGATGTCGTGGGAAGAAAGGAACCTGTTGGGACTGCCCGACGAAATCTACTACCGTGGGCTTGCCCGGGGGTACATAAATGCGGAGTTGTTCGCAGCGTTGCTCAGAGGAATGAGCAGAGTCTGTCACGAGAACGGAGCGCGGTTCTTTTTCTATTCTCACCCTTCCATCCAAGAAGTATGGGACGCCTACGTTCGTCGCGTGCAAACCAAACTCCGCCTCGCACCAGGGGAGTACAACCGCTACGCCCTTGAGGACTTCCTCGCCGTGACGGCGAACGAAACCTCTGTGGCCTTTTGCCCCCTTGTCGACTACTTTGTTTCGCGACAGAATCGAGGGCCGTTTCACCTGTTGCCCCGTGACCCGCACTGCAACCCGGTCGGTTACCGCATGCAAGCCGAGGCGCTTGCTCGATTCCTACGCCAATCGGGGACCCTCGCCGATATGCGGCCAACTGCCGGCTCCCGCAACCAAGAACAGCTTCCGGTTAGTCTGCGCGACGATGCAGCGCGTTCCACCCTCAGGTGATCTCGGGAAACCAGCGACCGGCCGCTCCAGCCGGCGTTCAACGGCCTGACGACGCGCAGCTGCGCCTGTCAGGGAGCCAAGCTCCTGCTCAGATCGCTGATCCGAAAAGTCACGGGAGCGTGATCCCTCGCTGCGAAAGAACACTCCGCAGCGTCTGATAATTTCGTTTGATTCCTATATCAGCGAGATGGCGATCGTACAATAACTGGCAAGCCATCTTACCGTCCAAGAAGCTGTCTGACCGAAACGACCCCAACGTGTCGTAAGGATTCGCGATGGTCCCGGTGGGCACGTCGATGGTCGCAGCTGCCGCACTGTCCTCGAAATTGTTCAGAACGAGATCCTGTGTTTGGCCTGACCTCCAGCGCGCCGTCAGCATGCGCCAGCTTGCGGTCGCTGAAGAAAAACTTGGCTGCAGCGTATGTGAGCCGCCACCGGACTCCGTGACTCGAAACCGAATGTTCGAGGATGTGTTGTGGAACATCCCATTGCGGTCGGGGCTCAGATTCGAGGCAGCTGCCAACGTACGGGATCCCGACCCGCCCGCATTCAGCTGGTAGACCGTGATCACCGTGAACTCATCCGCGCTGCCGAGGAGGGCGGGCAGAACAATGTAGTCGTCGGTCGTAAAGTTCAGTTTGTGGTTTTCCCAAGCAGGATCATTCGTGTCTGACCCCGCGGAGGAACCTAACTGCCCATGGTTTCCCCTTCCACTCAAGTCCTGTACCGACTGGTTGTCCGTAGTCTCCTCGTAGGGCAGCATGGTCGACCCCTCGTTCAGTTGTGCACCCCAAACGTAGGCTACGTCGCCCGTTTGCAGAGACCCACCGCCTCCAATGAAGATGCTCAGCGAGCTCGCTGAGGCATCGCTTGTGAAAGTGGTGGAGAATCGTGTCCACTGGGTCGAAGAGACGCTGACGGAAGTCGTGCCTTTGGCGCCGAAGCCATCGTCCGCGCTCAACTCAACCTGCTGTGCCACATCCGCCCGTAACCACACCGAGAACGTATAGGTCGTGCTTGCGAGGATGCTGATGCCGGTCTGACTTACAGAACCGTCGGGCCCAGTGCTTTCCACCTTGTCGGCGGATGCGGATCCGTTGGGCGCTACAGGTGAAGGTACGTCGGGGGTAATAGTAGCTTGGGACGCTCCCCAAGCTGGGTTGTCGAGTTGTTGAGAAAACCGGATCAGGTTCCGTTTCTCGAAATCGTAGTAGCCGGCTAGCCCGTTCCGCTCGATCCCGGAACGCTGGCTGTGGGTAAGAAGCAACGACATAGACTGGCTCCTGTTGAGGGGTTTGATTTCCGTGACCGCCGTATTTGACAGGCCTCAATTGAACTCAGCCCTTTTTCGCCAAATTTCTGACAGTGTTGAGTCGCCCTCAGAATAGCAGCTGATATCCGGCGTTTTTTAGAAGGGAATTCACAACACGTTGAAAACAAAGTGACTATAGATTCCGTGGTCCTGTGACACCTCTTCCTTCGATCCCCGCTCTAGCGACCCACTGACACTTTGTGCATAACGCTTTCGGTCTATCGGCGTCCGCCATCTGAAGCGACTAACGCAACTCGCCATGCCGCCGCCCCCTTTTGGCCTTCAATTCCCTGAGCCAGGCCACCCGGCGACACTTGGAGAAGGTCCGGCCGCAAGACCTCACGAGTAATCCAGACGACAAAGCCATAAGAAACAAGGGCTTTCGTCCTTAGGGCTACCTACCCTTTCCCCGCCTCTGTCTGACCACTTACCATCCCTCCTTCGCTTTCAACGAGGATTCAGCGTAGGGTCTTACCCGATCCGCATTACGGTCATTGTCCCCATGGCGCTTTATCCCTCTTTCGCCCTACCCTAGCCGCAGGCCCCCCGATTTCCGAAAGCCCGAAGGGCAAGTCGTGACGAGACCGTGGGACCCTTGCGCGCGCTGCGAGATCATCGGTCGAGGAGATTCTCAGTCAACCGCCTGTCCTTGGGGTCGACGAATCCGCGGTGAGCGCTGGGATTCATCGGTGTCGGGCCCGGCCGTCGAGCCGCCGATTCTTGCTTAGGCAGGCCCTTAGTAATGACCTCGTCTAGTGAAAACGAGCGTCCAGAGCAAATGTTCGCTAGTACTGATCTCTCCTTAGGGCGCAAGACCGCTGCAGCTGATCACAGCCCACACACTCCGCTCAACCGCACGGCACTCGACAGCCTATCCCCCGTTTCTCTAGGACTTGCTATCGCGTACGCTCTATTGGCCGTCGCTCTCGGCGTTAGCGTACAGGGGCAAACAGGCTTGATCTTGGCCACTCTGGCCGGCTCATCCAGCATGTGCCTCTTTGTCCTAGCTGGTTTGGTTCGATGGCGTCGCTTGCCGACCGAATGGGCTCAACCCGCAGTGGCCGGGGTCGCTCTGGTTGTTGTCGCTAATAGTTTGGCCAATTTGCGGGTCCTCCCCGGCATCGGGCCGACTGTGAGCGTGGCCGTTGCGCTCTTCGCGGTCGGCTTTGTGTTGTTGTCGCACAGGTGGCTGGCTATCGTGATCGTGACCGGAGTAGCCGGGTGGGGAGTTGCTGCGTGGCAGATCGTTCCCGCTCTACAGTGGCTTGGTTCTCTGCTCATCCTGGGTGCCGCGGCGGGGAGCTCGTTGCTTGTCCACTCCACCAGAATTCGAACCTACCGCAAGCTCGACGAGGCCCAGCGGGAGAAAAGGCAAGAGTCGGCCGCTTGGGCCTCGAGCTTCGACACTCTGTCAGGCCAAATCGCCATCCTTGATCAGACGGGCACAATCCTGGCGGTGAACGTCGCCTGGCGTCGGTTCGCCGAAGCCAACAGTTTCTTCGGTGAACGTTGTGCCGTAGGCACGAACTATCTGGCCGTCTGCGAATCGGCCTCTGGAGAACGTAGGGAGCAAGGCCAGCAGATCGGTTCGGGAATCAGAGAGATCCTCAGTCGCAACCGAGACCAGTGCGCTCTCGAATACGCCTGCCATAGCGGTTCGAAAAGGCGCTGGTTCAGAGTATGTGTACGCCGCCAAGAGATCACTGGGCCGCTTCGCTTGGTTGTGGCACATGAGGACATCACCCTCGTGAAAGAAGCAGAACACGAAGCCCGGATCGGTCAAGAACGTTACGCCTTGCTGTTTCTGGCAGCCAACGATGGGCTATGGGACTGGAACCTGGAAACCAACAAGGTCTATTTTTCGGCCCGTTGGAAAGCAATGTTTGGATTCGCTGAACACGAGATGGGGGACCGTCCCGATGAGTGGCTCGAGCGAGTCCATACAAAAGATGTCGCCAAGCTTCTGGCCAAAATGTCCGACCATCTCGAGGGGCGCAGCCACGATCTCGAGAATGAGCACCGCGTGCTGCACCGCGACGGCGACTACCGTTGGGTATCGGCTCGGGCCATCGCTGTGCGCAATGAAGAGGGCAAGGCCATCCGGCTCGTCGGCGCACATACCGACCTCAGTGCTCAGCGTCAGGCCAAAAGCCAGCTTCTTCATGAGGCACTACACGATACCCTAACGGGCTTGCCCAACCGAAGCCATTTGCGCTGGCGACTCCAGCAAGCAGCCGTTGACGCCGACCCGCGATTGAATCGACTGTTTGCTCTGTTGTACATCGATCTGGATCGCTTCAAACTCGTGAACGACAGCCTAGGCCACACCGTTGGAGACCAACTTCTTGTCGATATGTCAGAGCGCCTAAAGAGTTGCATTCGCCCGGACGACAGCATCGCACGGCTAGGCGGAGATGAGTTCGCGGTCCTGCTGGAAGACCTCAAGAGCGTCCAAGACGCGACCGACGCAGCGCGCCGCATCCAGACAGAACTCACCCGCCCCTTTCACGTTGGAAACCAAGAAGTTTTTACCGCCGCGAGTATCGGTATCGCCATCGGCACGCACGGTGACGAACCCGGAGCGATGCTTCGCAACGCCGACACCGCCTTGCACCGGGCCAAAGCGCTCGGAAGGTCACGCTACGAAGTCTTCGACCAGAATATGCACGCTTACGCCGTGCAGCGGCTGGATCTGGAGATGGCGCTGCGACAGGCCGTTGAACGCGACGAACTGCTCGTTCACTACCAGCCCATTGTCACTCTTTCCTCGGGTCAGATCACGCGGTGCGAAGCACTTATCCGTTGGCGCCATCCTAAGCGCGGCTTGATCTCTCCGGCAGAGTTTATTCCAATCGCCGAAGAATCCGACCTGATCGACAGCATCACCGACTGGATTCTGCGGACCGCGTGCCACGAAGCGGCCGCTTGGCAAACACCAGCCCGGCCACCGGTCAGCGTCGCTGTCAATATCCCACCTCGTCAATTCCACAAGCGCAGCCTCGTCGAAGTAGTAGACAAAATCCTAGTTGAGACGGGCCTCAGCTCTGAGCTACTGCAATTGGAACTTACCGAGAGCGAACTATTGGAAAGCGCGGATAGCATCACGCCACCACTAGTAGACCTCACAAAAAGAGGCATAAAGATGTCTCTCGACGATTTCGGCACCGGTCACTCGTCGCTCACCCGTCTGCAGCAGTTGCCGATTCACCACCTCAAGATCGATGAGTCCCTGGTTCGCCACATGACTACGAATTCAAGCGATGCGGCCATTACAACTGGCATCATCGGACTGGCCCACACGCTGGGTCTTGAAGTGACCGTAGAGGGTGTGGAAACCCACGAACAGCTCGAGTTCCTAGTCGACAAGGAATGCGACGAGGTTCAGGGCCTGATCGTCAGCCCGCCTCTAGCCGCCGAAGACTTCAGGCAACTGCTGAAGGAAACTCCCCAGATTGTCTTGCTGCCTAACGCTTAGCCCCACCGCCGTGTAGGCTCGCAGTCCACCACGTCAATGCGCTCGGCTCTCTGCACTGGCGCGAGCGAGAGAGTCGTTTGGGTCCCGCTCACAGTGGGCACCTTCTGAGCCAGTTCCTACTCCAAACTTGATACCGGCAGTACCTACCGTTCCGACCGTCGTTTCGTCTTAACGGCGGCAAGTTCCAGGGGAAACACCCCATGGCCCTTCGCAACCTCCGTATAATGAAATTAAGACGGTATTGGGACCCGAGCCACCGGCGGCCGTTAGATTCGTGAATCATAGTCTCTATCGACAATGTCGACCCACCCTCGCGTAATACAGTCGATACTCTTGAGGAAGCCGCCTAGTTCTGCACCGTGACCGAGAGAATAGGCAGAGCCTCACGGTTGAAACTGGAGAATCCCCTTGATACGACCACTCGCTAAAGACTGCGAGTCCGCGGGCTGGAAGCGCCCCAACTCCGCACATCGGGGGCGCCCGGCATTCTTGATAGGGCTTAGTCTGCTCATTCTTGGATGTACACTCCCTTCTCAAACGGACGAAGCTACCGAGGCCGCCGATGCGAAGCAAAGGAACGTGCGTTTGAGTATTTCGGCCGGCCCCATCGGGAACAGGGTGCTGATCACGAATCACTCTCAGGAGGTCCTCAGCGATATCTCTATGATTCTCAATGAAGGGGACGACGGCGGCTACCGCCACACCCTCGGTAGGCTCCTACCAAACGCTACTCTGCATTTTACCTTTCGCGTCTACAAGAAACAGGACGGGGCCCGATACACCGGCACCCCCAAGCAGATCACCAGCATCACCGTCTTCGCAGACACTCCAC
This sequence comes from Bryobacterales bacterium, assembly GCA_965248205.1. Taxonomy (GTDB): domain Bacteria; phylum Acidobacteriota; class Terriglobia; order Bryobacterales; family UBA6623. The sequence goes on along the minus strand of CBDFIS010000006.1, from coordinate 433,110 downwards.
GCGGTAGCGGGCGCTGGTACAGCACTTACCCGTAGCTCCGCCGCTTGCCGGTCTGGTTCTCGATACCGGATTCCCCCGGATCCGCTTCGCAACTCGAATCGCAAACGTGGCCGGAAAAAGCCCGCCGGAACCACCTCCGAACCTGCCGTTCAGCCTCGGAGTCGCTGGCGAACGACTCCTTAATCTGAAAACTTGGTCCCGACAGGGAAGCCCTCCACTGTCCGTTGTTCTCGGGAAGAACACGCACGGAAACCGCTTCTCCTGTCGCGGGAATATAGTGAACGCCTAGCCCGCCATCGCTGTCTCGAACCAAAGTTTCGCCAACTCCAAATGCGCCGACGTACTCTTCCTGACCCGATCAACTTACACGAAACTGCCGGGCCGAATAATGAGGCGGGATGCGCTTCAACCTCGACCGCGGATGGTGTCGGGACAGATAAACGAAAAGAGGGGGGGGTATTTAAAGTGTAGCCCTTTATTACGACTATTCTTCAAAAAGATCGTAAATGATGCATAACAAAAGTCTCTCCTTCCCGGCCTGGGTTGCTCGACAAGGCTCGCGATGACCCAACTCCGTGCCGACGATTGTCCACCACAAGGGACCTGCCTTCGCGGGCGCGGGCGCCGTCCCTCCCGACCGGGCAACGTGCTCCGACCCTGTCATGATCCACCATTTCTCAAGCGGCAAACGATCCGATCCCAGGCGGCTAGCCCTTCCTGTAAACCTGCCTAGGCGGGCGGCCTCTGCTTGATTACGGTCGAGGACCGCGGGTCGCTGGGATGTGTTAACATCACCGTTGCAAGTTGCGCCGACAATCTCCGGCAGGGAGGGAACCCCATGGCAGATTTCAAACTTTCGTTCTTTTGCCTTGGACTGGGCATTGGCACCGCACTCGGTATCCTGTTTGCGCCGAAGCCGGGGGAAGAAATACGGGAAGGGCTTAGGTCCCGGGCGGCCGAAGGAGGCGAGTACCTGCGAAAGCGGGGGGGGCAACTGCGCGAACAGGCCGAAGAAGTGATCGATCGAGGCCGTGACGCCGTCGGGTCTCAGCGGGAACAGCTTTCCGCCGCGCTAGAAGCGGGCCGCAAAGCGTATCGCGACGCAACGGCGGAATCGGACGCTGGAAGTTCGTAGCCACCGCGGCCGCCTGTTTTGCCGGAAAGGTGAATCCGTTATGGAAAATCAGGAGTTGCTGCTAGTCACTATGGCTGTGTTTACCGGGGTTGCCGCGGTCGCCTTGGTGATTCAGATGACGTTTCTATTCGGAATCTATCGCTCCATCAAGGCCGTGCAACAACGATCCTCTACCTTCATGGATCGTTGGGAGCCGGTCGCCGACAGTTCCCTCCAACTGCTGGAACAGCTACGCCAACAAAGCAACGAGATCTTGACCAGGCTCGGGGAAGTTGCCGAGACCACCAAGAACCAGGTCGAAAAGGTGGACTCGCTTTTAACCGACGTATCTGATCGGGCGAAGAACCAAATGGACCGAGTAGACCAAACGGTCGAAAGCGCTCTTGCGCGTGTCCACGAAACAGCCGCTGCTTTGCAAGGGACGCTTCTCGTACCAGTTCGCCAATTGCGGGCCCTGGCGGTCGCGGTCGGCGTCATCTTCGAGCACCTGTTCGGGCCCCGGAGACCGACGGTGGACCAGGCAACCCTCGACGAAGAAATGTTCATCTGACCTCACCGAAGAAACACCTCGTTTTTCTGCCACCGGCCGAGAGTTTCCCGCTTCTTAGCGCAAGCAATCGCCCAGGCTAGGCTGTAGAATCGTCAACCATAGAAAACGGCCGCAGGCGAAGAGCCCCAAAAACGGCTACCCGACCCGGTAACAAGGAGGTCTTCCCCGAATGCCCGAATTCGCTTTTAGACAATCGACGTCCGGATCGCCGAAAACCGGCAAACAATCGTCCATACGCGTGGCCCTGCTGGGTACGAAGTTCATGGGCAAAGCTCACAGCCACGCCTACCGCAGCGTGAACATGTTCTTCCCCGATACGCCTCAGGTCGAGATGAAAGTGATCGTTGGACGCGACCCGCGGGAAACCAAGCAAGCCGCCAAGGTGTACGGCTGGCAGGAGGCCTCGACCGACTGGCGCGCTGTCATCGAACGAGATGATATCGACCTCGTCGACATCTGCACCCCGGGCAATTTGCATTGCGAGATGGCTGTCGCCGCAGCTCGGGCCAAGAAACACATCCTCTCCGAAAAGCCTCTTGCGAACAGCAGCACGGAAGCCAAGAAAATGCTGGCGGCCGCCGAAAAGGCCGGCATTCGTCACTTCGTGATGCACAACTACCGCCGCGCCCCGGCCATTGCGCTCGCCAAGCGCTTCATCGACGAAGGCCGCATCGGCAAGGTCTACCACTTCTGGGCTCGCTACCTCCAGGACTGGGCCATGTCACCCGACCTCCCTCGGCTTTGGCGCTTCGACAAGGCCCAGACCGGAAGCGGCGCCCTGGGCGATCTCGGCTCCCACAGCATCGACCTCGCGCGCTTCCTGTGCGGGGAGATCAAAGAAGTTTCAGCCGCCGCGGAAACTTTCATCAAGCGGCGTCCCTCTCTGGCAAGCCCGCGAACCATGCAAAGGGTCAACGTGGACGACGCCGTCGTCGTGTGTACACGCTTTGCCAACGGCGCTATCGGGACCCTTGGAGCTAGCCGCTTCGCGCTCGGCCGCAAGAACCAAAACACCTTCGAGATCAACGGCAGCCAGGGTTCGTTAACGTTTGATCTCGAAAACCTGAACGTCCTCAAGTTCTACTCGACCGAGGACGGGGCGGACCGAGAGGGCTTTCGAGAAATCATCGCCATCTCGAAAGGCAAGCACCCCTACGCCGATAACTGGTGGGGCGACGGCCACATCATCGGGTACGAACACACTCACACCCATTCGGTCGCCGACTTCCTGCGTTCCCTCGCATCCCGCAAGAAGATTCGCCCGGACTTCCGCGACGGCGTGCGCAACCAGCTCGTCATGGACGCGGTAATAAAGGCCGCCCGGTCCCGGCGCTGGGTCAAAGTCGGATAGCCGACGCGGTAGCAGCCCCTCGTCGAGCGCGAGATTACGATTCCCGTGGGTTGAGCCAGCCAAGATATCCTCCCCCAAGCGGCAAGTCGCCGCCCAAGATCGCCATTCACGCGAGGTTTGAGCTAGGCACCGAAGTATTGGAAACCAGCCGCAAACCATTGATTCCCTGCGACTTGCGCGAGATTGGGTTTGTTTCGTCTTTTTTCCCTCTGTGCCCCAGTATGAATGTCGGTCTTTGCGGTCTCCCTGACAATGCGGGTGGGTCAAGTACGTTCGTCGGACGGTGAACGAATGGCTTCGAAGCCAAGCCGGAATCATGCGCCCCCTGCATCATGGGTTCCTCTTGCCGACGCAAGCGGGCAGAAAACGCCGCCGAGCGGGCCAAAAGACGGCCTAGGGCTGCGCTAGCGGGCGATTTTCGTGACGTGGCGGTAGCTTGGCAGGCGAGTGGGGTGGCAATGGGATTGTCCCGCCTAATGGTTAAGTCTTCTGCATTGTGAGGCATAGAAGCGTTCCCAGCCGCCCCGGCTAGAGCCGGTGGCAGAAAGTGGCGGAAATACGAGGGTCATCCATCCGAGATTTCGCTTTCTGGGCCCCGTACCAGAATAAGGGACGGACTGAGCGTTAGGAGGGGTCCGAGGGGGTAAGTTGTTGAAACGGGGAGGAGAAAAGATGTGAAAAGTCTGTGACCGCGTTTTTCGGGAGTGCTGAAAAGCGTCCTCGAGGCCGGATTTTCCGTGTTAAAATCGTATTCTAGCGCAAGGAAAACGCCGCCTAGCGAGGGTGTAGCGTTTGTGGCCAAGGAGTAAGAAGAAGAGGATCGGCCGTAGGAAAGGCCGATTTCTTGCTCCACCCCAGGCCCCTCTCGGTCGCTAGGGGAGGCCGAGCGCCGAAAGGAAACAACGGGCGTGCGGGGGCAGCCGTAAAACGGCCAGCCTTTGTGCACGGCATGCCGTGCCCCTACGGATCGAAGAAGGAAGTCCCAACCAGTTAGACGGCTGGCCTAGTAACGGCTCAGAAAAGTCACCCGGCCGGTTGGTGCATGACCCGTTGCGACGGCCTTGTCCTGACGACCGAGTTGGTTCGCACGCTTGACCGCAGCCTGCCTAGTCTGTGAAGAACCTTGAAACAGTCAACCGCGGCTCAAGGTGACATTGATCCCAAGTGACTTCTAGGACGCCGCTTGTGAGAGTCCCCGGATTTTTCACACCCCTGCCGACTGGACTCTGCTTTTTCCTTTTGCAGGGCGCTAAATGTAGGAAGTGGAGGTCGCCCCAGCGGGACGGAAGCCCGCACCACCCTCTGATTCAACGCTAGAGGTTGGCGGGTGCGTACCAGAGGCGAGCCGCCTGACGGCGGCTCGGGCCGAGCCCGGATCAGCCACATTCTGGTTTCCCGAAACGGAATAGCGGGCGATGATGGTGTCGCCATCCGACTGGCAATCGACTTGAGCGTCTGCCTCACAGGTGTAATTGACGAAGAAAAAGCCGTTAGTGGCATAGTCGGGGTGAAAGGCGAGGCCCAAGAGTCCTTGCTCACTCGAAGTCCGGAAAATCAAACTGATGATGTCTAGGAACGGCGTCGGGAGCAGGGTGTCCTGCCGCGGCTACAACTCGCCGTTGTGGCCTACAACCTTGGCAATCTGTGGCGGCGGCTCGGGCTGCCGAAGCGAATCAAGAGTTGGTCGCTAACGATGCCCGGTATTACTGGCTCTTGTTGGCCGAAGGACATCTGAATCGACGGTTGTTCGGCGACATGCTGGGGAGGATTTGGGCGCTACCTGTGCCGGGAGGCTAAAGCGCCCCGCGCGGAGCGGCCGGAATAGGGAGTTGCCGAAGGGCAACGTCGGAGCGGTGTGGTCGCGTGGCCCCTGGGCGAGCCCGAACGCGACCATCGCGTCGTGTTTGACGCCTTGCGCGGGTGTGAAGAGAGGGTTCAACGCGACCGGAAGACAGAAAACCGTTGCATGGCAGCTCCGGCTCGGCTATCCTACCCATGCCAGGACGGCCAAAACGGAAATCCTGGCTTCAACCGTTTCTATGGAATGGGAGAGCGCGAGTTGAACTCGAGTTTCGCTGAGTCCGAGCCACAGGAGTCACTATGAGCAAAACCAGAAGAGATTTCGTCAAGACCGCCGCCGGAATGGGAGTGGCGGCGGGCATCGCATCCGCTGCCTCGAAATCGGGACCAATCCCGCGCCGCAAGTTCGGCAAGACCGGGCTGGAGGTTTCCGTCATTGGACTCGGGGGCGGGCGCGTCGGCACGTTGCTCGACACGAAGCAAGCGCTCGACACCATCCGGCGCTGCATTGACCTCGGAGTCAACTATTTCGACACAGCCGCGGCCGGCGCATACGGCATCAGCCAGTTGCGCTACGGGCAGGTGCTGCCGGAATTCCGCGACAAGGTCATCATCGGCACGAAAACGCGCCATCGAACCTTTGCCCATTCCCAACTGGATCTCAACCAGAGCCTCGCCAATATGAAGACGGACTATCTGGACCTCTACCAGATCCACAACGTCATGGACGAGGAAGACCTGAACTTCATCTTCGGCCCCCGTGGCGTGATGGAGATGGTTGAGAAGGCGAAAAAAGATGGCAAGGTCCGTTTCGTGGGCGTTACGGGGCATGTGAATCCGCATGTGCTGGTGAAAGCATTGGATCACTGCTGTCCGGTTAAAAGTCGAATAGAATCAATTGGTTGGGGTCATAGGGGGATTCGTTTGGGGAGTCGGATGGCTGGAGTGCCTGTAAAAGGGGCATTTTTTCGAATTGCGTAACGCTGAGAATCTGTAGAATCTGGTAAAGACTCGCTTCCAGCCCGAGGCGTTTCCGGACGATGGCGATGAGCACGTAAATCGAGACAGCGATCCAGATCTGCGTCTTGACGGCGTTCTCGCTGGTGCCGTAAAACGAGTTGATTCGCAGATGTTGCTTGATCCACTTGAAGAACAACTCAATCTGCCAACGCGACTTGTAGATGTGGGCGATGGTCAGCGCCGGGAGCGCGAAGTTGTTGGTCAGAAACTTCAGCCGCTTGTTCGTCCGGGCGTCGAAGTAACTGACCCTCCGCAACGGGTCGGGATAGGCTTGGGCCGATTCGATGGCAGCCAGTATGACGGTCTGATCCGAGCGCAAGCCCGTGGATTTGTCGACGGGATGCGAGTAGCGCCGTTGGAGCAAGATGTTCTTCTTGGTTCGCACGACGAAGAACGACGAGCAGAGAGTGAACACGAAGAGGCGTTCGAAATCGACGTAGGCCCGATCCATGACGTAGAACGCGCCGGCCTCCGGGCCGATCTCGTCGAGGATGTTGATGTCGTGCACTTTGCCTCCAGTAATGCGGATGAACGTGGGAATATTGCCGTGCAGATCCAGCAGCGTGTGCATCTTCACGGCGGCTTTTTGCTTGCGGAATCTCGCCCACGGAAACAGCGACAGGCAGAGGTCGATTGTTGTCGAGTCGAGAGCGTACAGAGTCTGGTCCAAGTCCACACCGATCGGGTCGTGGGCATATAACGGCCGTGCCATGCCAATCAAGACCTGCGCGAAGTCCGCGTAGATCCGCCAGTCGCGCGACTCGTTCGCGTCGGCCAGTGTCGAGCGCGCTACCCTGCCGCGGAATCCCATGTGGTAGAGTTTGCCGTGCATCGAACGCAGGCACGTCTCGATGTCGCGGAGGCTTGCCCGATAGGTCAGCTGGGCGAATGCCATCGCAAGAAACTGATCCCAGCAGGAGAAACTTTTCAGATAGGAATCGCCGCGGTAGCGCGATACACATTTCTGAAACTCTTTGCTCGGTAGGTGCTCGATCAGTTGGGAGAAAACCGTACGGCCAAGGTTCATCCCTCATTGTGCCGCGTCCGGATGCTCCGTTCAGGCGACCATTTGCGGCCTCGGGATTTCAAATCGTTCCCGGGCAAAACAGGCCATAAGACATTGAACGGTCGAGACTTACCGTCCGATGGCGCGACTTTCCCCGGACAGCACTGGCATTGGATATGTACGATTTCGACTCCATCCTCATGCCGCTGAGTGTGACGGACGGCGCGAATCGGTCCTTCAGCTTTGAACACATCACACTGCCGGTGGCGCGCAAGAAGGGCATCGGCATCATCGCGATGAAGGTGCTAGGGGCCGGCGGGCTGGTGAACGAGAAGGTAGCGCCGGTCGAAGCGTGCCTCAACTACACTTTGTCGCTGCCGATCTCGACCGCCATCATGGGCTGTCGCTTCGTGAAGGAAGTTGACAAGGACATTCAAATCGCCGGGAAGTGGAAGCAGATGAGTGAGGCGCAAATGAGCGCTGTGCAAAAGAAGTATGCCGGCGTTGACTTCGCCAAGCTCGAAACGTGGAAGGTGCCGCCCCCGCCGCAGCGAGCCTCGGCGCAACGCTATTACGGCGACTAGCTCTTTGACCGCCCGAAATCGTCTGTCGCGGTACAAACCATTTCCAGTATAAAGAAGTCCCACATCTCAAACCTGCCATTTCTATAAGTGGCTTTGTAGACACTCGCTGGAGTGATAGATATCAGGCATGTGTCTTTAAGTTCCCAATGAAGGACCCCTATCCCATCGACGACAAAGGCATCGTTCACGTCCCTCAAAAGCCAGGTCTAGGAATCGAGATCGCCTGGGACCCGGTCGACAACGCGACCAACGAGCGTCTGAGCATCGGCCAGTGAACTGAGAGAAGCAAGACCGCTCACATTTTCGCCAAGGCACCAGTTGTCCGGCCTTAAACTCTATCTGCAAGATCCCCTGCCTTGCTGCGATTGCCGTTCGACGCAAGCGCGAGGATTTGATCGAACGGCCGCGGCTCTGTTTGATCGCGGTTTAGGGCCGAGAAGGTGCGATTCGAGGGAGGGCAAACAGCTAGGGTTTAGGAGGCTCGGCAGCCGGGAACTCTATTGAGACGCCCAGAATACAGTGACTCTGGAACGCGGGCACAGTATGCTGTGCCCCTACAGTCTAAAGACGGGCCCTGTCACTATAATTCGCGAGGCTCAGTGATGCAGTCCCCCGGATGACGATCATTCGATCGATGTCTGCCGATCTCGCAGTTTCCTCCAAGCCGCCTGTCACCGCGAGTGCTGCGGATGATGTCCTGTTGCGTTCAGGCGGATGCGGTAGAGGCTCGTGTCGGCGGTTACATACAGCACGTTTGCTTCATTACCGATGCCGAATTCGACGTTGCTGGGCAGGCTCGCTTCGCTCTCGGCATCTCCCTGGAGGGGAGCAACCGGGGGGATTAACCCGACTTCTTCCCCTGCGGGGTTGATGATCAATATGCCGGGACGTTCCGCCCTACGGGCCGTTAGGTAGATGTTCCCTTTGTCGTCCACGGTCATGCCGTCGCAGCCGGATTGGTCTCCAAAGTCCACGAGAGTCTTTCGTTCGCCCGACACCAAACCGTCCGGCCCGAGTGGAAAGGCATAGACTTTCATCGGCCCTGGCGTTGCGGGCGGCGCAGTAGGATCGTCGACTTTCTCACTCCCGTTGTCGTGGTCGGCCACATAGAGCGTTTTTTCATCGGGGCTGAGAGCCACACCATTCGGTTTGGACACCTCGCGGGTGACTTCGACGACCGTCCCATCTTTGTCGACGCGGAAGATGGCAAAGTAGTCGAGATCGCGGGTCTCTGCTCCCAGATACCTGGGATCACTGAAATAGATACGGCCCTGGCTGTCGATCACAAGGTCGTTGGGCGAGTTGAATTTCTTGCCCTCGTAGTTGTCCGCCACGGTTGTGCGCTCGCCGGTTTCGACGTCCCATTTTGAAATCTGGCGGCCGCCGTAATTGGACCCCTCGGCAGCGATCAAATGACCGTCGGCGTCGAACGCCAAGCCGTTCGATTTGTAGCTGTCTTCGGTGAAAACAATGGTTTCCCCGGTCTTCGGGTCGAAACGCAGGATCATACCCTTGTCTTTTCCGAATGGAATGTCAGAAAAGTAGATGCTGCCGTCGAGCGCCACGGCCGGCCCTTCGGTCAGGCCGCCTTTGATGTCGGCTGTGCGCGTGAACAGGCGTTCCAGCTCAGCGTCGGCCGGAACGATTGGTTCCGAGGCTGGAGCCGCGGCTTCCTCCGATGGTTGGGGAGTTCCGCATGAAAACAGGAGTGCTGCTATCAGCAGGAAAGGGATTCTGGTTTTGCTAGGTTGTGTGGTCAAAGTTGGTCCTCGTTTCCATACCAATGAGTAGCGACCGGCGATCCCGCCGGTCCTTGCATGCGCGGCAGTGAAAATGTGATGCCTGTCGAACAGTAGTAGGACGGCAGAACGAGCTGTCTTTGAGGGCTAGTGCTTGGTTGCATAGATTCACGCCTGGACCGCTCCCTCACGGTCGCGGCTCGGAAGACTCTGCGAAAGCACTTTTCAAATGGCGCGAACTTTTGCAACCAAGGGCTAGGACAAGCGGGATCGCTTGTCCCTACGAGTTCATCGCCAAGGCGCGATCAGCCAACACCGCCATTCGATCGCTCTATGTTAGCTGGTTGTAGAGGCGATTGGTGGAGAATTCTTCGCGCGGACAGCGGGATCGCTTGTCCTACGAGATCCTCGATGGCACTTGGTGGTACTATTCCCAGAAACTCAGATGCCGACAGATTGGCAGACGATCCGCGCGCAGTTTCCAGTTCTGAAGGAATGGGTCTATCTCAACACCGCCACGTTCGGGCCTGTCCCCACATGCGCCGTCGAAGCTGCCGCGAACCACTTCAGCCGTCGGGATCGGGAAGCCTGCCTCGACTTCCTCGATTGGTATACCGATGCCGACGCGGTCCGGGCCCAAGCCGCGGAACTGATCGGGGCTGAGCCGGACGATGTTGCTTTTATTCCGAATGCCGCAACGGCACTCTCCTGGGTAGTCAATGGCATCCGATGGACTCCCGGCGACCACGTTGTTACGCTGCCCCACGAGTTTCCTAACAACGAGTATTTCGCAAGAGTCCTAGAGCAGCGAGGCGTCAAGCATACGCAAGCAGCGTTGCCCGACGGGCTCTTTTCGATGGACAAATTCCTCGGCGAGATTACCGACCGGACGAAATTGGTGATCCTCAGCTCGGTTAACTATTCGACCGGCCTTCGACCGCCATTGGAGGAAATCGGTCCCGCGCTCCGCGAGCGCAACGTACTGTTCTTCCTTGACGGCACGCAGGGAGCCGGTGCACTCAAAATGGACGTCCAAACCGTTCAGGCCGACGTGCTCGCGGCACACGGGTATAAGTGGTTGCTGTGTCCCATGGGAATCGGCTTTGCGTACGTTGGCCCGCGGGTGCGGGAATGGCTACCACCGAATCTTTATAGCTGGCGTAGCCACAAAGACTGGCGGAACGTTGATCAACTGCATGAAGGCCTGCCGGAGCTTCCTCGGGCTGCCATGAAATACGAAGGGGGCGGCCAGAATTTTGGCGGGATCTACGCTATGGGGGCTGTGCTAGAGCTGTTACGGTCGCTTGGCGCCGAGGCAATCGAGGAGCGTGTCCTCGAGCTGGCCGCAAGAACTCGAAACGTCCTGCGAGAGCGCGGGGGAATCCTGCGCTACGATCAACATCCTTACTACGACTCGCCGATCGTCAGCGCACAGTTTCCGGGGGTGGATATGTCAGTGTTGGCTGTCGAGCTGCGCCGCCGTCAGATCGCCGTGGCAGCCCGCAAAGGAAACCTGCGCGTGTCGCCCCACTTTTTCAACAATGAAGACGACTTGGGAAAGCTTGACGAGGCTCTTGCGGTTCTTGTGAAGTCTTGATCCGGGGCCCGACCGAAAGGGAGTTCGCGGGACAAGTGCGATGAGCGACAGCGCCAGCGCTGATTGCCTATTTTCTGGCCTCGACAAAAGTACCAAAACCTAGAAGCGATCCAAAAGGCGCAATACGCGATTCGCAAGGCAGTAGGACGGCTGCGTGACGAACCTTGATTGCCGACCGGTAGCTCAAGTCCTCATAATCTGGAATTTCCGTTTTGGCCATCCCGCGATGGTCAGGATACTCCGATCCGCGGCTCGGGTGCAAGGTCTTCGTCTTCCTCTCACGATCGATGCTCCGTTCGCTCCCGTTTGGGTCGCTGAATGCCGCTCGATCGCCGCGTTCCAGCTCGCTGGAGGGCTTTTCGCCGACACGGCTCCGAGTAGTTCCCTCTTCAGCAACCCAGCGTCTCTTCTCCGTCGCAGCCGTCGCCCGTTACCCGCCTGGCACAGGCAGCGCCCAGATCCGCCCCAGCATCTCAGCGAACAGCTTGCGGTTGAGATGCCCCTCGGCCAACAGCAGCCAGTAATAGCGGGCATGCTTGACCAGCCGCCCTCCGGTTTTCATCAACCGATGCTGCAAGCTCGTCAGCGACCAGTTCTTGATCCTCTGCGCCAGCCCCAGCCGCCGCCACAGGTTCCCCAGGTTGTAGGCCAACACGCTCAACTGCAAACGCACCTCGTTTGCCCGGAAACGATGACAGGACAGCCGTGTCCAGTGGGTTGCCTGCTTGCCTTCCTTGATCCATTGCTCGGCCGTGCCGCGCTTGTTGTAGAAGCGCACCAGCGACCGACTGGGCAAGCTCATGCTCGTGACGATGAACCCGACGCGAGGAAACAACTCGCCTTGGTGGTGCTCAACCTTGGCCACAACCCGCCGAGGCTTCGACCAACTCGCGGCCTGATAGCGGAAGCTCTTGTAGCGCACTAGTGGCTTCAGGCTCGGCCTGCCCGGCGGACGGAACAGAATCTCTTCGATCTCCAACTCCAGGTTCTTGTTTGCTGGGATGCGAATGACGTAGTCCACTCCGCGATCCTCCAACGCCTCGTAGATCTCCGGCTTGGCGAAGGCGGCGTCGGCGCGGAACGTCACTTGCTTGCCTTCTCCCTGTTGGCGCTCGATCTCGGGCAGCAGCAGTTCGTCCCAGTCCTCGGCGCTGGACACGTTACCCGCTCGCAGCTTCGCCGCCAGACAATCACCGTGCTGGTTGAACAGCAACAGCGGGTGGTAGCAGGTGGACTCGAAATGGCCGTTGTAAGCGCTGCCTTCCTGCTGACCGTGGACCGGGCTTTCCGTGGAGTCCATATCGAGCACGACACGCTCGGACTCGTCCTGCGCTTGGGCTTGAGCGACCAACTCGCGGTTCACCGCCATCAGCCCAAGCAGGTTCTCTTCACTGGCCAGCAGCTCTGCCTCAAAGCTTTGTAGACGCGACGTAAGCGCCCCGCCGCGATCCCAGTTCTTCTTCGAGCCGATCAGACGAAAAGTCGGGTCAGCCGAGACACGGGCAGCATCGTTGAGATCCTCGTAGCCGGCGAGGCGGCTGTAGACCGATTGCCGCACCAGGTCGGCCAGTGGGAACTTCTTGTTTGTGCCTTGCCGCGAATCCGTCAGATGCTCGTCGATCAGCTTGCCCAGTCCGAGCCGCTCGTCCAGTTCCCGAATGAGAATCAGGCCACCATCCGAGGTGACGCGCGATCCTTGGAAATCGACTTTGAGAAATCCGTTGAAGGTGAGCTGAAACGGCTTGTTTTCTTTTTCACCCATTGGGTGTTGGCCTCCGTGCGTCCTGACAGGGCTTGAACCCCTATAAATAAAGACGCTGAAGGCCGCTGCAAGGTCGGGATGCCGAAATCAAATTGGAAATGCGGGATAATGGGTAGGCCGTTCTTGAACCGTTCGAAACTCAGACGGGTTTTCGATCGCCTGACGCTCTATCGCCGCACGGAGACAATCGATGACCGAACAGGAAACACTGGAAGCGCTCAAAGCCTTTGATACGCCGTCGATTACGAACGTGGTCGCGACGTATCCGACGAACCCGCTGTGCCTCGGGATCTACAATCCCTGGACCGAGAACTGGTACACGGACCAGAGTGTGCGGTGCATGTACCCCGAACTCGGTCGGACGGTGGGTTACGCCGTAACGTGCGTCTATGGCCTTCCCGATCCTAACTATTCCCGTCTCACCTTCATGGACGTCATCGACGCACTCGACGCGTCGAAGAAGCCGACAATCTTTGTGTTCCAGCAAAAGTTTCCGCCGGATCTCGCCGGCAAGGTCGGACTCGCCGGCGGGATCATGACCACAGCGCTCAAGGCAGTGGGGTGCGTCGGCGCGATTTCAAACGGCCCGTCCCGCGATCTCGACGAGATTCGCCCCATGAAGTTTCAGTACGTCTTGAGCGGCGCGACGCCCGGGCACGGCGACATGGCGGTACAAGCGGTCAACGTCCCGGTGGCGATTGCCGGCATGGACGTGAGTCCCGGGGAGATCGTCCATATGGATGAGACGGGCGCGTGCAAGTTTCCCGCAGACAAGCTCGAGGCGGTGCTGGAGAATGTTGCCGCGCTCCAGAAAGAGGAGGAGGAGAAGATCAGCGCCCTGGAGAAGGCAGGCTCGGCGGCGCAGGTACGCGAGATTCTCGGCGGGCACAGCTACGGCAAGGAGGGCGAGGATCGCTAGCGGACGAGCCTTGGCGCAGAAGAGAGGAGCACCCGACGGCTTGGGTGCCTGGTAGAATGCGGGGGCTGTGGTCGCAGCTTTGGACGATGGAGAGAACCTATGGAGAGAACCTTATGAAGAAGACACCGTATCTTTGTGCATCGATTGCGCTCTGTGCATTCGCGTTACAAACAGCGTGCGCGGAGGACGCCACTGAGAAAGGACTAAGCTTCTTTATCACGAGCGCGGGCCCGGGTGACGGAGCTTCCCTCGGCGGTTTGGCCGGCGGCGACACGCATTGCCAGGCGCTCGCCGAAGCTGCCGGGGCCGGCGAGCGCACCTGGCGCGCCTACCTGAGTGCAAGCGCTGATGATGGCACGGCAGCTGTCAACGCCCGTGACCGCATCGGCACCGGTCCTTGGTACAACGCCAAGGGTGTCCGCGTCGCCCAGAACATCGACGACCTGCACTCAGACAGCAACAACCTGGGTAAAGAGACGTCGCTCAGCGAAAAGGGCGAGGTTGTCAACGGCCGGGGAGACACACCCAATCAGCACGATATCCTGACGGGATCCCAGGGAGACGGCACCGCCTTCACGGACGGCGAGGATCATACCTGCCAGAACTGGACGAGCAACGGGGAGGGCAGCGCTCAGGTTGGCCATCACGACCGCCAGGGTGGCGGTAGCGCACCGACGTCGTGGAACTCCGCGCACGGCTCGCGGGGCTGCAGTCAGGCGAATCTGCAAGGTACGGGCGGCAACGGGTACTACTACTGCTTCGCCGAGTGAGACAGTCGCTCCCTAGGGCTGAGTTTTAGAAGTTCACGCACGAATCTTTGATGAGCAGAAGCCCGCTGGAAGCAGGCTAAGATTTGGGCTGTTTCGCAACCAGCCGTAAAACGGCCGGCATTAGCAGTTCGGTTAGATTGTTAACTGTCACAGAATCAATAGATTACGGATCAGCAGAAACTTGGCCGCATGGCAGGGGAACAATACGGGCACATCGAATGAGGTCAACGCGCCTCCTCCGCGCCGCTCGCGCCCCCGTTCTCCAGCAGCCGCCACATCTCGCCCGCCGTGTGGCCGGTCTTTGCGATGTGCTGCTTCGCCAGTTTGGCATAGCGCTCGGTCATCTTGATGTTCGCATGACCGAGAATCTTGGCCAGTTCATACAGATCCCCGCCGTTCATCATGTACCACGAGGCGAAGGTGTGTCTAAGGTCATGGAAGCGGAAGTTCTCCAGGCCCGCCAGCTCCCGTACCGTTTGGAAGGGCTGATCGACCCTCTGACGACCCGTGCGGCCGCCTGGCGGAGCAAAGATCCGCTGCTCCCCGATCACCGCCGGGTAGCGCCGGAACTGGTTCGCTAACTCCCGCGCCATGGGTACATAGCGGATCGGGCCCTTCTTCAAACGCGACCTGACCGCGATCAAACCATGGGCGTAGTCCAGATCGGACCAGCAAAGGCCAAAGATCTCGGAGATTCGCATTCCAGTTGTCAGTGCAATCAACACGATCAGCCGTAAGCGGTAGAACACCCAACTGATCACTCGTGTCGACCCTGCCGCAGCGTTGGCGCCAAAGGCCAGCTGATCCAAAGCCTCCTTCAACCGCGGGATCTCCTCCTGCGAAAGGTAGCGATCCCGCTGATCGTCCGCATGGTTGACCTCGACCTGATCGGCTGGATTGCGGTCAATCCCGGTTTCCTCGGACCAGATCGTCGCCGCCCGGCCCAACAAATGGTGCATCACATTGAAGTGCCTCACGGCCGTGCTCGCTGCGAGGCTCTTCTCCTCGCTGAGATTCAAGTACCAACACTGCACGGCAGCGCCGTCCACCTCCCGCACGAAGCGGTTTCCGAGCGCTTGGCGGATCCCCGCCAGGATGCTCTTCTCCCGATCGTAGGACTTCTTCTTGCGGGCATACTGCTGCTCGTAGCGATCGAGCAGGGCCGACATCCGAAAGCTAATCTCCTTTTTGACATCCAGATGGCGGTTCTCATCCCGGGCCGCCAGCCTCTTCCGCTCGATCTTCTTGGCTAGCTCATAGGGCCCATGGACCCGCAGGCTGCGGTGGCGTCCGGCTTCTCGCCAACGAACTTTCCATATTGCTTCTCCTTCTTTGTGTATAGACATCTTGCGGTCTCCTTTCATTCCAAGGTTTCGATCGTGTTTTGCTCGACAAAGCGTTCGAGCGCTTTGAGGTCGAACCGCAACGACCGGCCTACCTTGACCGAGGGAAGCTCCCGCAACCGGGCCTTCTTGTAGACAGTGTCTTCAGCCAGACCCAGATACGCGGCCGCTTCCTTCACCGTCAGGAGCCGCTTACCGACGACCCCATTACAACCGATCCGGATCGCCTCTGTCATCCCGATTCTCCAAGGGCCTCTTTAAGCGCTTCATGGCCACCATGCGCCGCTTCAGACCCATCCAAACACCTCTCTTCGAGGAATCGCTTCAGGCGTCTCACGAGCTTGAAGTCTCTCGATCGAGTGGGAAAAACATCATCGGTCGCCACGCTTTCCAGATCTCTTCCTCCGGTTCAGTAAACACTCCACTGCGTTTCTGGGGTCTCATGCTCTGTCTCCTCTCGTAGCTAGTTCGCTGTTAGACAGAAGGTCCTTGAGCGAAACAGGTTCGATTGTGCTCGGCTATGGAGTTCGTTCCTGTATTAACAGCAACCGCGGCACAGTCGTGGCTCAGCTATCGGAGATGGTTCGACGTTGCGGGCGACAATCCAGGCGACCGCTTGGCAGTGCCAGCAACCAGATGAGGGACAGCGTAGCTTTCGAGTTCGTCTGACAGCGAGTCGAGGAACCTTCTGGCGGCCAGTGAGTCATGGAGAAGGCGCTCGCGTTGAGATTCGTCGAGCGCTGGGGAAAACTTGCCGGCATCGGCTTTCGCGAGTAGCGCTATGGCCCGCAGAATCGGTGTCGCATAGGACGACGGTGGTTTCCGAGTACGCTCGGGACGCAGGTTGACCCTCTGTAGGTACTCGGATTCGCCGCGCTTGACACGGCGCTCTATCTGGCAACCGTTGCCAGATAGCTCGTGGCGCAGGTTCGAGACGAAGGTCTTTGAAACGGCCGCCTGCTGGGCAATCCGGCGGTCGGACCATTGGGACCATTCGGGGTCTTTGAGCAGCTTCCCAACGGCCCGGCGTTTGTCGGCGTTCGACCGTCTCAGTCCGTGAGTGGCGTTAGCCCCACAGGAGTACAGGATGGCCTCGCGGAGGCCTCCGGGGTGGGGGACGGTGCGGATCGTCTTGCGCTCGGCCCGATTGATGAGCGAGATAGCGGTGGAAGCCGTCGCCCACGATGTCCCCGAACGTGTCGATCGGCGGCAGCCTCACGCCGTTTCGCAAGGCGTCGGCGTAATCGGCCACCACGTCGAGATCGATCCTCTGGCGGGGCTGGGTCTGTTTGACGGGTTTGAGTTCAGAGAGTTTACGTTCGATGATGGGCATCAGATCCCGTTGAGCTTGATTCCTGAGATGCGAAGCGGAGGCGCGAAATCGCGCGTCGCTTGGTCCCTGAGAAGTGATCCTGCGGCAGGGACCTCCTTTGCTGCTTGTGACGCTGGAGGAGCAGTGGTCGACGTGCCGGTTCGTGCCGCTACGTGACGGAATGATTCACCACCAAGCAGGGCATGCTCGATCTCGTTCCGTTCGGGGTGGGCACAGACGGTACAGGTGCGTGGCATAGTTTGACTGCAGCATACAAAAGAGTTACAGGTCTTTTTAGCTTATAACATGAGAACCGGATAGTGGAAGCCCCTATTTTATTGGGCTAGGGGGCCGTCGGGCCGTCCGGCCTTGTTGCCCGTTGCGCGCGCCAACGCGAATCTGTTGACATCTTGGTAGCTGCCGTGTGGCGCAGTAGGTGAGCGCCCTGAGCAGGAGCTTCGACCCCGGCCCGCTGAAGAGCGCGCTTGACTACGCTGGAAACGCCGTCGCCCGAAACGAACGGTTTCAGAGGAGGAGCGCTTCGACGAGTACGAAAAGCGAGCCCAGAAACCGTCCTCGCCTACCTGGACGGATCTGTCGGACACCGCGAAGGTGTCTACGCTCGATCAGGCCTAGTTCCTCAGCCTGGTCGGACACCGGAGCTGGTACGATCCGTTTTCTGTTACTTGCCACCGGAGCGTAGGTGGGCGACGATTCGCTCGCGGACAGCCTGTTCCGAATCACAGGCCGACAGACTGAGGGAGACTTGACTCATCGCCGCGATCATGGCCCGCACCAGGCCACTTCGGGAAATGGCCGCGCCGGTTCTTCGCCGGATCGCGACTGAGGCCTCGTCCAGCCAAGCGTTGTGAAGGTTGGAGAGTACGAGGGTAGTTTTCTGGGGAACAAACGTCGTGTCGCTCATACTGCATAGTTCGCCAGCAGCTCTTCCATTCTTCAGTAGTCCCGGAATTCCTGCTCCATAGCCGGGGTGATCCTTTCCACGGTGTACTGTGAGTCGGTCGTGGGCGCAGCGGTTTCACTTCTGTCCTAACAACGACGCAAGGACCCTGCAAAATCGGTTGACCGCCGCCAGCCGTGTTCGGTGGTCAGGAAGTTCAATGCCGTCCGCCTCGTCAACCTGGCCGACCTGGCATGCATTGAAAGCCTCCTGGATCCTCTCCAGGGCCAGTTCCAAGAGTTGCTCGATCCTCTGCTGGTGGCTGGCGAGCAGTTCGGCGATCACGCGCTTGGCGTCGGGCAACTCGAGCAGGATCGTCCTAGCCGAGACGCCCATGGCCGTCTCCCCGTCGGCCCCGGCCCACAAAGCAGCAAGGAGCCTCCGCTCGTCAGGTGCCAAGCGACGTTCGCCGCTGTCGATGCCAGCCGCTGGGGCGGCCGCCGAGACTACGAGATAGCGCTCGTACATCGGCAGCACCTGCAGACACTTCGATGCGAGTACACCATCCGGCAGTCCCCGCTCAATCGCTTCTCCAATGTCCCAAAGTAATCGAAACATCTTGTCGATCCGGATGAGAACTCGGGCGAACTCGCCTACCCATCTCAGCTGTCGCCGCAGTCGCTTTCTTTCCGCCGAGTAGAGCCCGTGCTTCCACCGTGCCCTGCGCGAGTTCGCCAGCCCTTCCGGAGTCCGTGGGCCAGTGCTGGCGCCACCGTGCATCCGACAGCGACCATTCGCCATCGCGGGTCCCTTACAAGGTGCGCCGGATCTGGTCTGCGCGCCACAACGAGCTGTCTGGCTGGGATCACCGACCGGGTTGCTGTTCCGCAGCCTTCCCCGCTTGGCGTGGGGCTCATTAGTCGTTTTGGTTTGCTGTGACATGCTGGCTTGCCTCTAGGTTCGCCAGCGGGCGCCCCCCGCCTATGCCCAACAAAAAGCCCAGCAAAGCCCTCGTCGTCAGCGAGCCCAAGGACTAATTGGGCGAGCGACCAGGATCGAGGCGCTCCCCGCGAGCCCGGAAACCGCCGTCTCCTACCTGACGGATCTCTCGGACACCGCGCAGGTGTCAACGCTCGATCAGGCGTAGTGCCTCAGCCTGGTCGGACACGCCGGAGCGTGAAGTACGGAATTACTAAAGAACGGAAGTGGTTGGACGAGGCCTCGGCGCAGGGAGCAGTGTCGGCCGGAGCGCCGTTCAGCCGGAGCTTCCCCACTTTGCACGGGGTTCATCGCTCAAACCGAAGGTTTTCGCCAGCGGGAGAGGCTCAGGGTTGTGTTAGAATCCCGGGTAGGTAGTCCCCACCCGCCTCTTCGGGTTGAATGATCTGCCCTCCCAGAGCCGTGCTTTGTCCACGGTACCGCGCGCACGGGCGGCATTGGCTTGTCAAGCGAATCGCGATCCTAGCGTTCCTATTGGCCGTCGGCGGGCTGACCCTTGAAAGCCAAGAAGTCGGGTCGAACACGTTATCCGCAGGACCGCCTTCGACCGATCCTAAGAAAGAGACTTCGAACGGCAGTACGCCGAACAAAGCAAAATCGAAGGTCCCATCAAAGGCGCCCAAGGAGGACTTGTTCTCTGACGTCGCTCTGGCCGTGGGCATCGATTTTGTCCACTTCAACGGCATGTCGGGCCGAAACTACTACCCGGAGATGGTAGGCTCGGGGGCGGCGCTTTTTGACTATGACAACGACGGTGACCTGGATGTGCTCATCGTCCAAGGGAATATGTTGGGACCAGGCAAGAGGCTCGCCGAAGCGCTTTTCCCTCCCAAACGTCCGCTACCGCCGAAGAGCCGCTTGTACCGAAACGACCTACAGATCGATGTCAACGGTAATCGGAAGCTGCGTTTCACCGATGTCACGGCACAGAGCGGCATTAACGCGCAAGGCTACGGCATGGGAGTTGCCGCGGGTGATTACGACAATGACGGCTGGGTCGACCTGTATATCACAAACTTCGGTCCCAACCAGATGTGGCGGAACGAGGGGGACGGGACTTTCTCGAATGTGACCGAGAGCACTGGTACCGACGACAATCGGTGGAGCATCCCTGCCACGTTCCTCGATTTCGACCGGGATGGCTGGCTGGACTTATACGTTGGCAATTACGTGAATTTCAGTTTCACGAACGTAAAGAAATGCTTCTCGTATTCAGGTGCTGTGGATTACTGCGGTCCTCTCGGCTTCGATCCAATTCCCGAGAGGCTGTTTCGCAACCGAGGTGATGGTACTTTTCAGGATGTTTCGGCAACCTCACACATCGCCAGTGAATACAACGGAGCCCTCGGGGTCAGTTGTGCGGATTTCAACGAAGACGGCTTCGTGGATATCTACGTGGCGAACGACGGACGTCCCAACCACTTGTGGATCAACCAACGTGACGGCAGTTTCCGAAACGAAGCGATGCTGGCGGGGACGGCGCTCAACCAAGACGGCATGGCCGAATCCAGCATGGGTGTGGATGCCGGGGACTTTGACAACGACGGTGACGAAGACCTTTTCATGACGCATCTGATGGGTGAGAAGAACACCCTATACATCAACGACGGGGGTGGCTGGTTCGAAGACCGTTCGCTTCAAACCGGCGTGGCTGCACCCAGCCGGCCCTACACCGCATTCGGCACGGCGTTCTTCGACTATGACAACGACGGCTGGCTCGACATACTCGTTGGCAACGGCGAGGTAAGAACGATTGAAGTGCTAGCTCGCGTTCGCGACCCGTATCCGCTGCACCAAACGAACCAGCTCTTCCGAAACCTCGGCAATGGCAGTTTCGAGGAGACGACTGAGCAGGCTGCCGTGTTCAAGCTTTCGGAGGTCACTCGCGGCGCGGCGTTTGGGGACATGGATAATGATGGCGACACGGACGTTATGCTGGTAAACAACAACGGTCCTGCCCGGCTGCTGATCAACAACGTAGGCCACAAAAGACACTGGCTCGGCCTGCGATTGACGGGAGGCAAGGGCAAACGCGACATCTATGGCGCTAGAGTGGCCGTGGTTCGACCGGAGGCTCCCACTCTGTGGCGGCGGGTACGGCCGGACGGAAGCTATTGTTCGTCAAATGACCCACGCGTGCTCGTCGGCCTGGGCAAGTCGGCGGAGGTGACCGAGGTGAAGGCTTTCTGGCCCAGCGGTCGAGTTGAAAAATGGTCAGGATTGCCGGTCGACCGATACTCCACGCTCGTCGAGGGCAGCGGAGAAAAAGTCTCCCAGAGCAGTGAATAGCGTGCTGAAACGGACAAACGCAAATTCAGTTCGCGCGCTCATTCTCGTGTGGCCCTACCTGACCCTCGTCTGTCCCGGGCTGGCCCAGAATTCAAGTTCGGTCTCGAGTAGCTCTGGCGTTGCTGGTGGGCCCCGCCCGGAACTCGTGGCAGTGTTTCATCCCAATTTGGGCAGTTTGGAAAAGGTCGTTCGCGAGCAACTTGTTGCCGCTCGGGCTCAACTGGACGAGGTGGCCGAAAAACCGGGGGTAACGGGCGCCGAGCTGGGTGAAACCTACGGAGCTATGGGCAAACTGTATCAGGCCTATGACATGCCGGACGCAGCCATCGCTTCTTATCGGAACGCCCACATCCTCGTGCCGAAGGACTTTCGGTGGACGTACTATTTGGGTGATCAGTATGACAACAAGGGCGAACTCCCGAAGGCGATCTCCTACTTCGAAATCGCCCGGCAAATTCGACCTGCTGACTTGCCGGCACTTTTGAGACTGGCGGAGGCGAACCTCGAAGGGAACCAAACCGATGTCGCAAAACCTCTGTTTGAGCAGGCGCTGCGTCTGAACCCCTCTTCGGCGGCGGCGCTGTTCGCCCTCGGCAAGATGGCGCAGAGCGAGGGCGACGCAGTAAAAGCCGTGCGATACTTCGAGGAAGCACTTGAAGCGCAACCCACCGCTTCCACGGTTTACTATGCACTAGCCATCGCCCACCGAAAGCTAGGCCAGCTGGAGAAAGCTCGCGCCGCGCTGGAACATCGAGGCACCGGCAGGCCGCGATACGCGCAGCCGTTGCTGGACGAAGTCCAGCAATTGAGGCGTGGCAAGATGCCTCACTGGATGGGCGGCAATCAGGCGTTCCACGAGGGCCGGTTTGCTGACGCTGTCGGGCACTTCCGCAAGATGGTGGAGGCCGAGCCTGACGACCCCATACCTCGCATGTATCTTGGCGCCGCTTTGTCGAAAGCGGGCCGGCCCGATTCGGCTATTGCGAGTTACACCGAAGCGTTGGAGTTAGCGCCTACGAACGCCCGGGTCCACTACAACCTGGGAGTGGTCTTAACCGAGCTGCGCTCGGAGCAGCAAGCCATCGGGCATTATCGCGCAGCCGTGAGATTCGACCCGTCTCTACAAAGAGGACACTTCCACCTAGCGAATCTGTTGATGCGAGCGAAGCGCTATGAAGAGGCCGTGCCGCACTACGCCGCCGTCGTGAAGGAAGATCCTCAAAACGCTTTTGCTCGCTTTATGCACTCTGTAGCACTTATCAGTGCGAAGCGTTACCGCGAAGCTTTCGACGGGTTGGAAGAAGGCCACAAAGCCATGCCCGACAACGCCGACTTCGCCCACGCGCTGGCGCGGCTTCTAGCGGCGTCTCCGGATTCAACAATTCGCGACGGATCACGTGCTCTCCAGCTCACGCAGAAACTACTGGAGAATCAGAGTTCAGTTGACTTCGATCACGCGGCGACTCTGGCCATGGCACTGGCCGAGGTCGGTGAATTCAGCAAGGCCGTTCAGTTGCAGCGCAACATGCTGGCCGAAGTCGAGCGGGCCGGACGGCACGATTTGGCGCGGTTGCTTCGTGAGAACCTACGCCTCTACGAGAACCATCAGGCTTGTCGTACACCCTGGCCAGAAGACGATCCAATCTTCTCGCCCGTGCAAGAAAAACCGGAATTGATCGTTCCTGAAGGAGACGGCTAGACGCTCGGTTAGAGGGGGGCAGATCTGTTGGGTCACCGCACTTTGGCGCAACAAAGCGCCCTCTCAACTGTTGCTCAGCGATAATAGAAGACTGCGCCTAGGTTTGCCTACAGTCCTCGGTTGTGATTCCGGCAACGGAAGAGAAACAAGACTTCTTGGTCCGCCGGCCAAGTGCCGAATTTCCTGTTGTAGAATCAGTTGGGGTCGCAGGGTTTAATGCGTAATCGCTGCATCTCGATGGAGTTTGCTGTCGCTCTGTCCCGGTTGTTGTTTCGACACGTATAAGGAGATTACATTCGTTGCCAAACCACACTAGGTCTCGACGGGAATTTCTACAGGTTCTGGGAGGCGGGGCCGTAGCATCGTTATCGCCCACGTGCGGAGCAAGGCGGGATGACACGAACTCTGGACAACGGCCCAACATTGTCCTCATCATGGCTGACGATATGGGGTTTTCCGACGTCGGTTGCTATGGTTCGGAAATTGAAACGCTGAACATCGATGGGCTGGCCCGGAACGGATTGAGATTCACCCAATTCTACAACGCAGCACGCTGTTGTCCCACGCGAGCGGCGCTGCTATCCGGTCTATATCCGCATCAGGCTGGTGTCGGCCACATGACCGAAGACCGGGGCTATCCGGCCTACCGCGGAGATTTGAACCGACAGTGCGTCACGATCGCCGAAGCCCTTCGGCCTGCTGGCTATCGAACAGCGATGAGCGGGAAGTGGCATGTCACCGGGCCGGACATCAGTGACGACCACAATTGGCCCTTGAAGCGTGGGTTTGAAAGGTATTACGGCACGCTCATCGGGGGTGGAAACTATTACAATCCAAAAGCGCTAATTCGCGACAATGAGTCGATTGAAGTGGCTGAAGAGGACCATTATCTGACTGACGCGGTCAATGATCAGGCCGTGGAGTTTATAGAGGCATTCGGAACAAAAGCCGAGCCGTTTTTTCTTTATGTTGCTCACAGTGCCCCGCATTGGCCTCTGCAAGCTCTTCCCGAAGATATCTCGAAGTATCAGGGAAGGTACAGGAAAGGTTGGGACGCGGTTCGGAACGACAGACACGCAAAGATGGTCGAGATGGGGCTGATTGATCCCCAGTGGTCACTCTCCGCACGCGATGTCCGGGTTCCGGCGTGGGATGAGACACCGCATAAGGATTGGGAAGCTCGCCGCATGGCAGTCTACGCCGCACAAATCGACCGCATGGATCAGGGGATTGGGCGCATCATCGCTAAACTTCGAGAGATTGGAGCTGAAGAGAATACGCTGATCATTTTCTTGGCAGATAACGGTGGTAGTGCTGAGATACTCACTCCGGAATCACAAATTCCGGTGATGCCCGAAAAAACTCGCGATGGTGGCGCCATTCAGTTCGGCAATGTGCCCACGGTCATGCCAGGGCCGGAGGACACCTATCAGAGCTACGGCATTGGGTGGGCAAACGCCAGCAATACGCCCTTTCGGCTTTATAAGCACTGGGTTCATGAAGGCGGCATCGCCGCACCTCTGGTTGTTAGCTGGCCACGGGTTATTCGACAGCCCCACGAACTGACACACCAGGTAGGACACGTGATCGACCTGATGGCGACCTGTTTAGACGTTTCCGCCGCAGAGTATCCCGCCACATATGGCGGACACGAAATCCGGCCGTTGGAAGGCAGGAGCCTTGTCCCGATTTTCCGAGGAGAGACGCGAGAGGGCCACTCCGCTGTTTATTGGGAGCATGAAGGGAGCCGAGCGATTCGGCAAGGAGACTGGAAGCTGGTTTCGAGATTCGAGGAGGAGTGGGAACTCTTCGACATGAAAGCCGACCGGACAGAGACGCACAATGTCGCGCCGCGGAACGGCGAACAGGTTCAGCAGATGGCCAGCCTACACGATCGTTGGAGCCAGCGCGTCGGTGCACAACCATGGAGTAAAATTGTCGACTGCTTGGTGGACATCTCGCATTGCAGGGAGCGAGAGGTGCGCCGGTTGAAACGAAAGCTGAATTCGTCTAGGTAGTAATGAGATATTCGCGGCTGACAGCTCCCGGGTGGGTTCCCAGCAGTGCTTCCTTCCGCTCCGGTCGGAGGTAGTGTATCGAAAAAATGACCCTACATCCAACCGCCTCCACGAGGAGTTCTTTCAGTTTGCCTCCTGCAAATCCGAGGACACTTAAGCCGAGCAGAATCTATTCACTGTTCCCAACTACGATTTCTCAGGAATCTTTTCGCGCGACAATTTTGTGATCTTTCGGGCGCGAAGACCGGAAGACACGCGCGACTATGCCGAGCGAGGAACGTTGCGGGAGAGATTTGAGGATTTATTGCTGGAGATCCGGCCCACGCCCGAGTCAACGATCTTGAGTAGCAACGAAGAAATCCTCAAGGCGACCCTCGAAGGCTCCCCTGGGGGAGCGACGAGCCGCGGATTCCCGCTCAGTTGACTTGGTCGGCTCTCGGCGCGCTCTCTGTAGGTTGTCTGCCGGAAGCTGGCAGAACTCCTCCAATGGAGTTTAGTTAAATATTGATTCATGCGAGCCTCCAGGGAAAAAAACTGCCGACCTACGTTCACATCGTGAGCGCCCGGCAACCGAATCTCCCCGCTCCTGCGGCGACCGGCTCAGCTCAACGCCGAATCTCGAAATCAATCCATTGGACGGCCGAGTTGCGTTTTTTCTTGGCCAGTTGATCAGTCACCACAAACTGTAGCGCATACTCGCCGGACTCGAGGGACTTGCCAAGCGTCATCCAACTAGCATAGTTGACTCGCTTCCAGTCCTTTTGCCGTTGCAGATCTAACTTCAGAGAGTCGGTCTCGAACAGTTTCTTGCTCTCGTAAAAGAGATGTACCCGGGTTTCCAGCTGCGGCCGTTTGGGGGCCCCGCCGACCTTAGCATTGAGAATCTGAAACGTGTACTCGACCTGTTGCCCGGGGCTGAAAACACGGACGGCAGGACCGGACGAGACATCAGAAGAAGCGCTCTCGGCCCCCGTCGCCTTGCGAGCCCGCTCCGCTGAAGGCTTCGCGCGCAAGAAAACCCCAGACAGCTCAAGACTGCCGTTCCTGACTTTCGGGACTTCGATGAATTGGCTGGCTGAGCCTATCTTTCCGGAAGCAACATCGCGCACGGCGGCCCGCAACTGATAGGCCCCCGACTTGCGAACCGGATGGCTGACCGCGTACACAAACCCCTCCTTCCGGCCTCGTTGACGTTGATCGGCGCTACCTCGGATCACAAAAGACCGCCGGTTCTCGTCCACGATTCGTCCGTTCTCCCCGAAGGTCACGACCACGACGTTCACGGCCGCCTTTTCGCTCCCATCCTTCGCTCTGGTGAACGACAGGTCCTGCCCGTTGATGTGCAACAAGCAATGAATGAACGAACCTTTGGCGCCGTTTCCAAACAACCCGGTCAATTTCAATCGTACGTCGTTGGCACCAAAAGGTGAGGTGAGCGCGGCCAACATCCGGTCTCGCGGGGTGGGGTCTTCCTTCTTGTCTGGAACGCCATGGAATCCCGCCCGCGACCGCACCCGAAGCCCCGGCTGTTTTACCTTAACCTCGATCCTGTGAAACTTACGATCAAAGGTTTCTCCGGCCGGTTTATACCCAATCAGGTAGTAACCTCTTTGGTCGTCGAGCACCTCGCCGACGGCACTGCTGATGTCGTTTGTGCTGGCGACAAAAAGACCGCCGGTACGTTGAGCGAGATAACTCAGTCCATTCTTTCCCTCGAAATACTCTCGCTGGCGGGTTTCCGTGACGTAGGTTCCAGCTTCGATCCCCGCGGCTACCTGGTCGGCTGCCGTCAGGCCCATCGGCTGAAGGCCTCGGGGATCGATCGTGTAAAGCACAACGGAAGCCCGATTGGCCTCTTCCGTAACACGACGCATCCCCTGCACAACGCGTTCGCTCACGCCGTCGGGCGTCATCATGCTGATGCTGTCAGAGAGTAGAACTACGGACTTACGCCCCGGCAGCGTACGGAGACCCTGCACAACGTGGCGCAGCGCCGTCAGCGTGCCGGCCAAGAAGTGCTGCTGTCGGAACTGCTCCAGCTCGTAACCCATGCCTCCGGCCTCGTTACGGCCCCGAACTTCTCCCCTCAACAGATCCATGCGCCGGGTGTTAAACATGTCTTCCGTCGCCCCGGGGGCGACACTCATCTCTGCCTGGCCTCCGGGTTCCGTGGCTCCGGGGTAACCGTCACCCGGCATCGAAAAGGCGTCAATCCCCCCCCGCCCTATAGGGTTCCAACGAATGCGCTCGATCGCGGCCCGAAGCTGCCTCTTGTCGGAAGTGAAGGACTGAAGGGCCCCGATGCCCCCGCCGGTGCGAAGAACCGCCACCAAGTCCCCTGATTGCATCTGTTCGTCGACAAACTTGCGCAAAGCGTCACGGACTCCGAGCGTGCTTTCCCAGGACAGTCCCAGGTCATCCACCACGAAGGCGATCGTCCGCTTCACCTGGGTGATGCGGACGGTTCTCCGTTCCGGTGGCGGTACCTCTTCTTCCGCAGGCACCTTGGCGGCTCGGGTGTCGGAAGCAATGGTGGAAGGAGCAACTGTCCAAACGAAGGAGAGATTGGTAATCTTCTGCGGCTGCCCGTCTTGGAGGATCTTGAAGTCGTCGGCGGTTAGGTCGCTTATTAGTTGTCCCTTTTTGTTGGTGACCACCGCATCAACCTGCACCAGGTTGACGGACACACGGATGACAACGTCGTCTTCGGCCGGTGAAGCCCGAGGGGCTTGGGCCAGGGAGCTAATGGGCAAAAGGCACACAAGTGCCCTTGCGGAAGCTCGCGCTGCGCACTGAAGAAGGTTCCAGCACATGGAGAGTCGCACCCTCTGCAGGCCAGCCTACCACATGCAAACGACGAAGAAAGTTTGACTCGTCAGAAGAAATCGTGGGTAAGTTCTGGCTCGGGCAGCTTTCCAAGTGAGTGATAAAGAGCGAGTTCAAGGATGCGGAAGGTCCGGAAGCCGTAGTGTCAGCCTAAGTCGCGTTCGATGGGTGCAGGGCAAGCGAACTCTTGTTGCGGTGGCCAACGCCAGGACGGACGATCGCGGCATCTACCGGCTTTTCGGTATTCCTCCGGACAGCTACTACCCCAGCGCGACCTACCGCCATTTCGAAATGCCGCGGGAGCACGGCCAGACGCCCGTCCCGACGTACTACCCAGGGCTGCGTCTGGGCTAGTGAATTCTGAGCCGGAGGGAGCTGCAGAAAGTACCTCAGGCCAGGATCTCTTTCACTACGCGAGGCTTGTGGGTGAAAGTGAGTCTTTCTTTGAAGCCGTTACGCTCGAAGAACAAGTCTTCATGGTGAAGACCCAACTGATGCAACACCGTGGCGTGCCAATCGGGGACGCTCACCTGATTTTCGACGGCCTTGTAGCCGAGTTCGTCAGTGGCGCCGTAGACGGTTCCACCCTTGACGCCGCCGCCGGCCATCCAGGCGCTAAAGGCGTGGTGGTTGTGATCGCGGCCGGGTTCGGGCTGTCCGGTTTGGAACTGTGCAATGGGTAGTCTCCCGAATTCGCCCGCCCAAAGAACCAAGGTACTTTCGAGCAAGCCGCGTTGCTTTAAGTCTTTAAGAAGCGCGGCTACGGGCTTGTCGGTTTTCTCGCAGGCCGCCCGCAAGTCGTTGTCGCCGTGAGAGTGTGTATCCCATATTTGAACGTTGACGATGATCTGAACGAACCGTACACCCCGCTCCACCAACCGACGGGCCATGATGCAGCGTCTGGCGTAGGAATCCTTACCCTCCATGGGGTGCAAACGTCCGCGGTAGACGGCCTTCTCCCCGACACCGTACATCTTCAACGTTTGTTCGCTTTCCTGGGAAATGTCGAGGGCTGCGGTGGCCTCCAACTGCATTTTCGCCGCGAGCTCGTAGCTTGCGATGCGCGCATCGAGCTGCAATTGGCTTGGCCGCTCGCGTTTGTGGATGCGGTCCAGTCGGGCCAGCAAGTCCCGCTGCAGGGCCACGACCTCAGCGGGCCGTTCCTGCTCGGGATGCAGGTTCAAGATCGGCGACCCTGTCGAACGCACGCGCGTACCTTGGTAAAGCGGCGGCAGGAAGCCCGCTTGCCAGCCCCGTGTCCCGTCCACCGGCAGTCCCAAGGGGTCGTCGAGCACGACGAACGCGGGTAGGTTCTGGTTTTCGCCGCCCAAAGCATAGGTGACCCAAGCGCCCAGACTGGCGAAACCCGGGATGGTCCGGCCGGTGTGAAACTTGGCTGCCGCAAGGGGGTGGACGGGGCTCGTCGTGAACATCGAGCGAATCAACGCGATATCATCCACCTGCCGCCCAAGATAAGGCAGCACCTCGGAGAGCGAAATCCCCGACTGGCCGTGCTGGACGAACTTGAAAGGACTGCGCAGGATCCCGCGGGCTTGGTGAGGGTCGGTGATCTCTTCCGGATGGAGCTTGTGTAGGTAGGTTTCTCCGTGATGCTTGTCGAGCGCCGGCTTGGGATCAAAAAGGTCCATCTGGCTCGGGCCGCCGTTTTGAAACAGTAAGATCACGGACTTCGCCTGGGGCTCGAAGTGGGCAGCACGCGGTTTCAGGTCGTAGACTCTCGGACCCGTGCCCGCAGTCGTCGGAGGCGATCCCGCGGCCAACAGGCCGGACCCACCGAACACGTCCCGACCGAGCATGTAGGTTAGGGCTGCCCCGTAGACGCCGGTCGGTACCTGCTCGAAGAAGCTCCTTCGAGTCATCGATGTTTCGTCATCGCGCTTAGGTTGAGGATCAGGCATGATTGTGTGTCCTTACCCTAATCGATGTAGATGAACGCTGCCGAGTTGAGAATCGTGTGACAGAACGTCACCAGGGCGCGAGTTTCTGTGTTCTCGTTGCTCGGTAGATACTTCCGGGCCCAAGCCGCACTTAGCTGGGCTAGCTTCGCGAGGCCTAACTTACGCTCTTCGGCGGTGGGTGGGCGGCTAAGGGCAATCCAATAAACCCTCTCGACCTGCCGCGTCCGGTCATTTCCAGCCTCTCGCTTTACGCGGGCTGCGAAGGAAGCGGCGAGCCTGCGAATCATGGAATCGTTCATTAGGTGCAGAGCTTGCAGAGCCACGGTTGCCTCGTTGCGGTTGATGCAATTGGGGCTCAATTCTGGATAATCGAAGTTGTCGAGTAGAGTCGGGACACCCGATCGTTTGTATCTCTGCCTCACGTAGACGCTCCGCCGCCATCCCGTCTCTTTCTCGATCGATGTCGCCAAGCCGTTCTCGAGCACCTGTACTGGATCCGGGGGACCGAACCTGGTTTCGTCAAGTCGGCCTGCCACAAGAAGAACACTGTCGTAAAGGGCCTCGGCGTCCATACGCCTGAGCGGCATCCTCGAAAGCAGTTTGTTCTCGGGGTCGCGGGTTTTATGCTCAGGTTTTACCTTCGAGGCCTGACGGTAGACGCGCGAGGTCATCATGAGCCGATGCATTTGCTTCATGCTCCAGCCCCGCCGAACGAACTCTGTGGCCAACCAGTCGAGCAGTTCAGGATGCGTTGGACGCGCGCCCATGCGGCCGAAATCATCAAGGGTCGAAACGATACCTTCTCCGAAGTGGTGCTTCCAAATACGGTTGACTATCACGCGGGCCGTCAGAGGGTGGTCGGGCTGAGTCAACCACCCGGCCAGAGCCAAGCGCCGTCCGGTCTTTTTGGCGCCCGGAGGTGGGATGACTACAAAGGGAGCCTTGCCATTTACCAGCACAGCAGGTACGCTAGGCCCCACCCGTTGACCGGGACTCATTGGATCGCCTCTGCGCAGTACATACATTGGCGCAGGTTCACCGCGATCCCATAGGGCCCGAATCTTCGGTTCCGGATGCTTCCGGGCCTTCAGCAATGCAACCCGCCGCTCGGTCTCCTCCGCCGCGCGCTTGTATTCCGGGTCCATCTTTCTCAGGACCGCTTCCAGGTGGTTGCCGACGAGCTCCAAGCGCTTGCCGAACTTCTCCGCTAGCTGCTTCTGAAACTCATTCCTTTCCTCGGGAGGCGTCGCCAGCATCTTGCGCAGGTCGTCATGCAGGTCCTCCGGAAGCTCGGCCAAGCGCTCCTCGACAAGCCTTTTTTCGAGAGGTTCCGCCTTCTCCTTCAGAGCGGCTTCGAGCGCCTCGATTTCCCGGTCCAACTTTTTGTTGTGTGCTTCTGCCTCCTTGTGTTCCTCGGCAAGCTTCATGGGATTCGTGCGTGGAGTCACATAGGGCATGACCCTCGTGTCGAAATAGAGCATCTTGCGTTCTGGATCGTCTCTGAAAGCCGGAGGGATCCAGTCGTAGGGGTCATAGGCTCCCTGGAAGACAGCCAGCAGACGATAGTAGTCACGCTGCGGAAGAGGGTCGAACTTGTGGTCATGGCAGCGAGCGCACTGCAGCGTCAACCCCAGCACTGCCGAGCTAAAAATCTGGACTTCGTCGGCAACCACCTGGAAGCGGTCGGGAAGAAAGTTCGTCGCCCGGTTGCCTGTGTCGTCGACCGCCATCCGCAAGAACCCGGTGGCGACCACGTTGTCCATCATCTCCTCGGTGATCACGGGAGCGTTTTCGTAGTCAAGCAGTTCGTCGCCGGCGATCTGCTCGTGGAGGAATCGATCGTAGGCTTTGTCTGCATTGAATGAGCGGATGACGTAGTCCCGGTAGCGCCAAGCGTAGGGATGTTCCTGGTAGCCGGCCACATCGAGCCAGTAGCGCCCCCACCGTTCACCGTACCGAGGTGACTCGAGCAAGCGGTTGATCAGGTTCTCGTAGGCTTTCGGATCGCGGTCGGCCAGGAACCGTTCGACCTCCTCCGGCTCTGGCGGCAAACCGGTTAGATCTAAATGCGCCCGACGGATCAGCGTAAACGGATCGGCCTCGGGCGACAGCGTCAGTCCCTTTTCTTCGAGCTTTCGGAATATGAAAGCGTCGATCGGGTTGCGAACCAAATCAGAACTGGCGACGGAAGGGGGCGTCGCACGCTTCGGAGGCTGAAACGCCCAGAACTCTCGGTCCTGGTCCGACACCGGTGGGTCGGATTCTATTGGCCTGACGTCCGGCGTCGTTTCTTCCGGTGGTGCTCCTTGCTCGATCCAAGCCGCCAGCTTCTCGAGGCTGGCTTTGGGTACCGGCGGAGTACCGGCTTCCTGATAGCGCTCGGGTGGAGGCATCTCACCCGCTCGAATTTTCTCGACGATCAGACTCCGATCGGGACTGCCGGGCGCGATCGCCGGCCCCGATTCCCCTCCTTTGAGCATGGAAGCGCGAGTACGGAGATCGAGGCCTGCCTCCTGAAGGTGTGGGCCATGGCACGGAGTGCAGTGCATCCACATGACCGCAACGACTTCGTTTTCGATGACGGGTGCGGCCCCCCGCGCACTGCGCAATTCGGAGGCATTTACCGTTTCGATCCAGCGCCGAATCGTTGCCACATCGTCGGAAGAAACTGAGCCCGGTTTGTCGGCCGGCATCAAGCCTTGGCTCACCATCTCGTAGAGCTTGCTTTTGTGGGGGCTGCCCGGGACCAGAATCGCGCCGGACGCGCTTCCCTCTAGGACTCCTTGAAGTGTTTTCAGGTTAAGTTGTCTGGTGGCGACCGCCGGGCCGTGACAGCGCACGCAGTTGGCTTTTAGAATAGGTAGGACTTCGTCCTGGAAGAGCTTCGAGGAAACGGACTCAGCCTGCTCGGAGGAATCGGCTTTGTTTTCCTGGGACGCGCCGGCGGCGGGGGATTGGTGGCTAAGAAACAGCAAAGCCACCACCAACCCGAAGGCCACGAGTGAAACGCGAAGGTAGCTCACAGCCTTCTACGCTGCCTCCTAATTCGCTGCCGTGGACGAAGGTCGCGCCGCACGCTGCTCACTTGGATAGCAAAAGGACCGAGAAAGCACCCGGCGCATGGTGGCTGTTCTCGGGTCTTGCCGCCTGGCCCGGCCCAAGCTTCTAGGCTAAGAATAGGGCTATCATGGGAGCTTGTCAATCCGACCCTAACTCCCGAACCAGGATCAAGCCACCGTCGGAAGTGACACGCGATCCTTGGAAATCGACTTTGAGAAGTCCATTGCAAAGTTAGCTGGAACGGCTTTGTTTCTTTTTCACCCATCGGGTGTTGGCCTCCCTGGCGTCCTGATTACGCTTGAACCCCTATCAATAAAGACGCTGAAGGCCGCTGGAAGGTCGGGAGGCCTGAATCAAATTGAAAATGCACGTTTAGGGATCATCACCCGCCGGCCGTCGTCAGTGGCGAGGCTGCCTGTTTGAAGAAATCCGCGAGGCCGTGGGGGTGCTGACCGCAGGTTTAGGACACTACCACCCTTGACATCCACGGCGGTACTGCGCTAGACTGTCATATCGTATTGGTATACCATAAGACACTCGACTGTGGGGGTCTCAGTGATCAACGGGCGGGCCGCTAGAGCGGTAGTGTACATCTCGGGGGGGGGAATCACCCCAAGCCTGCCTTCCCGCAATCCGTCAGATCCATTCCTACATTCGCGAGCGGCTTTCTTTTCTTGCAGCAGATCGTCGTGCGGCGCGGCCGCGCGCTTTTCGTTTTTTGCAAGTCCAGTTTCAGCCTCAGGATGCGGAGGCGTCCTGAACGTATCGACGAAGGTCCAACCGTTTTGAGCGGGCCGCTGCGGTGGCGGCCTACTGGAAACGCATTTCGCCGGAGGAAAAAATGAGGAATCAGAAAACTTACATGGTTGGTTTGATAGTGCTGTTGCTCGTCGGCCTTTCTGTGCCGGCCCTGGCACAGCAGAACGTCGGAGGCATTACGGGGACAGTCAGTGACCCAACAGGGG
This sequence comes from Bryobacterales bacterium, assembly GCA_965248205.1. Classification (GTDB taxonomy): domain Bacteria; phylum Acidobacteriota; class Terriglobia; order Bryobacterales; family UBA6623. Next base: position 399,546 of record CBDFIS010000006.1, on the reverse strand, counting down.
CTGTAATCCCTGGAATCCCAGTGACTGCCGAGCACCAAGGGACAGGGATTACGCGCCAGGGCCAAACGAGCGGAACGGGTATTTATAGATTCACCGTTTTGCAGATTGGCCAATACACCGTCCGGGTAAGCACAAGCGGCTTCAAGACTTTCGAAAGGCCGGATGTTGCCGTCGTGTCGGGAGAGACGGTGACAATGGAGATCCAGTTGGAGGTCGGCGATGTCACCGAGACCATAACCATCGACGCCTTGGCGCCGACACTCGATACGACGACGGAAACGGTCGGCACCACGCGGACAGAGGGAGAGATCGGCAGACTGCCTATCACGCTGCCAGGGACCTCCTCTCGATCGGCCGCCGGCTTTGCTCGAACAGTTACCGGCGTCAATTTTGATCCGGCTGGCGGACAGGACTTCATGTCAATCTCACGTGCGCAGATCAACGGTGGAATGGCAGGAACGTGGGGTTACCAGATCGACGGGGTAGAGGCCGGCATGGGCGAGGCGGAGTCCGGCAGCGACTTCATGAGTCCCATTCCCGAGGTCATTGAAGAGTTCCGGATAACGGCCAACGCGGACGCGTCGTCCGGGTTCAACGGCGGCGTCGCCATGGAGATGACCATGAAGTCAGGCACCAACGAGTTTCATGGGTCAGTCTTCTGGTATAACCGCAACGATTTCGTCGGCGCCCGCAACTTCTTCGACCAAACAGGCGAGGCCAGCGTGGAGAAACACAACGAGGCCGGGTTTGTCGTCGGTGGCCCCATCTGGAAGAACAAGACTTTCTTCTTCACGTCCCTCGATATTTACCGCTTCCGGCAGGCGCCTAGCTCGCAGACCGGGACCGTGCCCACACCGCTCATGAAGCAAGGAGATTTTAGCGAGGTGTTGGCCTCCGAGGGACGCCAGATCTACGATCCTCTGAGCAGTGCCCCGCTCCCCGGGGGCGGGTTTACTCGGACGCCTTTCGCGAACAATAGACTCCCGTCTGACCGCATTAGCAGCATTTCCTCGTTTCTTCAGCAGGGGATTAAGCCCCCCAACCAACCGGGTCTCCAGAACAACTGGGTCGGTACGGCGAGGCCCATTAACGTTGACAAAGACCAGTTCACCTTCAAGGTCGACCATCATATCAATCAGAACCACAGGTTTACTTTCGCCTATGAGGGGACGGTCTCGCCGTTCGTTTCGGATTTTAGCGGGTTGTCCGGGCATTCGTTCATCAATGCCGGCCAAGGGTACTTAGAGCCGGAACTCACTAACGGTTTTATCGACGACCGGGACTCCGAACGCTGGCGCATGACCCACTTATGGACGGCGAGTCCGAATGTGATTGTCAACTTCCGGTTCGCCGCCACGCGGAATCCGCAACGGTTGCTTAAGAGGTGGCCATTCACAGGAGTGGTCGACACCCACGGGGGCGATTCAGGACTCACGGGCAATTTGAGCCCACGCACGCCGAAGGTAAGCATTGAGGGAGTCAGCTCGTATGGACCGATCTTCAACGAACTTCTTGTGGGCTCGAGCAAGTGGCCGTTTGTGGTAACAACGAGTTGGTATAAGGGTAGTCATAACTTCAAGTTTGGCGGAGAGTTCATCACCCTTCCGCTCAAGAGCGAGCAAGACTTCAACTCCATGGGGAGCTGGAGTTTCCTGGATCGGATCACCGGCCTTCCCGGTGACGCTGGCACGGGAGAGGGGTACGCCAGCTATTTGCTTGGCGAGGTGATGAGCGCGAACGTCGGAACACCAACTGGCGTGAGGGGACTTTCATCGGCTTGGGCTTTCTACGTCCAAGATAAGTGGCGCGTCAACTCCAAGTTCACCCTTTCTCTGGGTGTACGGTGGAACATATTCCTTCCTTACCACGAGAGAGACGACATCATCAGCACGTTTGACCCCACCATCCCCAATCCCGGGGCCGGCGGCAACCTAGGAGCGCTGTCCATTTACGGGCAGGGTGCGGGCAGGAACGGACTGAGCAAGATCAGCGACACTTTCTACGGAGCGTTTTCGCCCCATATAGGGATCACGTACTCGCTTGATCCGAAGACGGTCATCCGTACCAGCTTTAGCCTTGCATTTGCGCCCTATTGGCAGAAGAATTACGGGTCATTGGGTCCTACGCTACCGACGGACGGGTTTTCCGCTACTCGTACCGCGTCGTCGTTGGACGACGGTGTAACCCCGGCGTTTAATTGGCAGAACGGGTTCCCACTAACGTTCCCCCCGTTGCCGGTGACCGATCCGACTCTGGCCAATGGCGGTTCGCTGCCCTTCGTCCCCAGGGACGAGAACAGCCCTGCGTACAGCCAGAATATTAGCTTCGAAATCGGCCGAGAGCTGCCAAACCAGACGTCCATCCGCGCGGCTTATGTGGGCAATCTGAGTAGGAGATACCCCACTTCGCGCGGGGTTGGTCTCAACGCCATACCTCTTTCGGAATTGTCGCGCGGTGATCTGCTGCTAGCCGACATCAATTCCCCCGAGGCACAGGCCGCCGGCATTCCCCTGCCATTCGACGGGTTTGTGGGCAGCGTGGCGCAAGCCCTGCGGCCGTTTCCCCACTATTTAGGGCTCACGCATTGGGGCGCCCAGATTGGCAACTCGAGCTACCATGCTCTGCAGGTCAATCTGCAGAAGAGGTCGGGCGACGTCACGTTCTTAGTCGGGTATACCTTCTCGAAGCAATTGACGAATTCGAATTTTCCGGGCTTCACAGGTTTTGGGACCGTAATCACCCAGCATCCGGAAATCCGGCGATCGGCGAAGAGCGTGCTCGGCAAGGACCGACCGCAGGTAGTGAGTATGAGTTGGACCTACGACCTACCGTTCGGGAGCAACAAGCGGTTTCTGAATGGCGCCGGTAAGGGCTTAAACCAAGTCGTAGGCGGCTGGAGGCTCTCCGCCATCCAAAACTACATGGCTGGCGTGCCTATCCGGGTTACGGGTCCCGGAAGCATACCCGGCACCGCCGGGAGCGAGTTCGCTACTGGGATTTGGCCGATCCGGGTACCGGGCGTAGGCGTCGCGGGGAGCAGTTGCGGGAATTTCGATCCGGGGAGCGGCGACAGATACCTCAACATCAACGCCTTCACGACTCCCGGACCCTTCACCCTGGGCAATGTCAGCACGCTTCCAAGCACAAGACGGTGCCCCCTCTTGCTGGAGGCGTTTCAGGTGGAGAAGTTCTTCCCCATCACGGAGCGCTTCGTGGTGCACTTTGGTGCGATGTTCGACAATCTCTTCAACCGGGTCATGTTTTCGAGACCTAATGGCGACGTTGGCAACCCCGAGGCGTTCGGCACGATTACCAGTGCCTATCCGCCTCGAAACATTCAGTTTTACTTGAAGTTCGAGTTCTGACGCTGGCTGGGGGCGACGTCGGCTTGGCAGGCCGTCGCCCCTTTCCGGCCACTTGGGTTGTAGCTTCACGGGGCCTTGAGAATCGAAATCGATTCTCAAGGCCTTTCTGTTACCGTGGACGGCAGCGCAACCCAGTTCAGGGCCAACATGAATCCCACCGATTGGATTTGATGAAACGGCGGGTAACCGAACCAAAAGGCCGCAGGTCTGGGCCAAACGACCGCCCAGCCCGCTGCTACGGGGCTTGCGCCGCGACGGGGATCGATGTCGCCACGAATGGCGACACGGTACGCAAGAATGCGTGCGCCACAAAAGCAAAAAACCCCGCGTTGTCGTGGTTCGCCTTTCGTCCACACAAGGGGCCGGAAAAGGCCGTAGGTCTGGGCCAAACGAGCGCCCAGCTCTGCTCTACGGGACAAGCTTGCGGGCGGGAAGTCACGCCAGCAGCTGCCGCACGCTGAGGAACGCGAACGTCCCGTAAAACGCCGCGCACAAGACCAATGTAACCTGTCTCCAGAGCGGCGGTCGAAGTTCGGGCGGCAACAGAGTTCGGTTTACATGAAGCGCATGGAAGCATAACAGAATCATCAATCCCGCGGAGATATTCGCGCTAATCTGAAACAGCAAAATAGGCGGCGCAAATTGCAGAGCCGTCAAGCCCCAGACTACATTGGCACCGAGCAGTGAATAGTATACCCACCGGATATCTCCGCCCCGCCATCTCCGCACCCGGGCGCTGCCGGACCACAGAAGATCCGTGATTGTTCGGACGAAGGTGTCTACCGAGGCCAACGAACTGCTGAAAAGGATCCAAAAACCGCAGATCAGGGTCAAAAACCAGAACGCCGGCCCGCCCAGTGCCGAAAGCCCGTTGGCAACTTCCGCCGCCACGGCTAATCCTCTCAAGTCCTTCCCGGAAGGCATCACCTGAACCGCGAGCACACAGGGCAGAAACATGCTGGCGATCCCTCCGGCAAGAAAGATGCCGTATTGATCCACCATGGCAAACCAAAACCAAAGCTTCCATTTCTTGCGGTTTTCCGGTGTCAGCGGGAAGACCTTCCCTGTGTTTGCGAGTTTCACCTCCCGCCCGGCAAACAGTGTCGGGATATAGCCGACCACCGATCCCATACCGAAACCCTTGTCGCGGTACCAATTCGTCAGGACGGCATTCGATATGCCGCCTGCTCCCGAGCTGGCCGCAAAGGCAGCGATCAGGAACCAGTCGATGCCGACTTCCGACTCATCCCCGCGCATCCATTCAAAAGAGACAAGCCCCCGGATAGCTTCCCACCAAACTGACAAGGGAACGAAAAGTGCAACCGCGATCGCCATGTAGATGAGGACCCAGGAGACCATAAACCAGCTCAGACCCTCGAGCGTGCGCTCGATTTTGCGGCCCGCGAGTAAAATGATCGCGCAGAGCAAAAAGAGCAGCGAACCAAGAAGAAGAACCAATCCACTGTCCTGCTCATCGTTCGGTAGCCGGCCCAGAATGCCCGCTGCCAGCGCCCCCGCGGCTACGCCCGCTAAGTGGGGCCAGCCGGCCCCTAACCAAGTGAAAAAGGCGTAGATCGACCCCCAAAAATAGGGTCCCGGGCGGGTCCGCATGAACCCCGTAAAGATGGGCTCGCCACTGTAGAGCGTGTATCGTACAAGCTCCAGATTGACCTGAGTCTGCAGAAACACGGCAACCACCGCTATCGACATCAGCGATAGCCCGTATTTGACGGTGACGGTGGGTCCCATCAACCACTCACCGCCCCCGATCGCGGCGGCCAACATGATGGCGCCCGGACCAATGGTCCGAAACACTTCGCCCAGACTCCTGCCCGGAGGCGCAGGGAGATCGGCGAGTTGCCAAGGCGGCAGTTTTCCGGCTGGGACTTGGTTGGCGTCGGTCAAGTGAAGTGGCCTCTTGATTCGATTGGATTGGAGATCTTAGCTTTCCGCGATCGGATCAGTTCCGTCACGTCGCCATTCACCCTACCATTTGCTGCATGCTGAGGCACACAAACTTCCCGTAAAACGCCGCGCACAGCACCAGCGTGATCTGCCTCCCAACCGGCGGCCGCACTGCCGGAGGCAGAAGGACTCTGTTGACGTAAAGCACATGGAGACTTACCATCGCGGTTATGACCCCCCCTATATTCGCGGTGATCTGAAATAGGAAGATGGGAGTAGCTAGGTGGAGCGCAGTCAGCCCCCAGATCATCATCATGCCTAGCAGCGTGTAGTACAACCAGCGCACATCCCCGCCGCGCCACCTGCGGACCCGGCTGCTCCCCGACCACAGGATATCGGTGACGATTCGAACCAAAGCGTCGAGGCGGAAGGGGGCTTCGAGGTGGCCCTCGAGCGGGTGAGAAAGGAGGAAAGAAGAAATGGAATGCACAGGAAAGTTCATCGGTACCGAGTATTTCAAAGTCGAACTCACCATTCGCGGGACGCTGGCTGAATGGGATCTGATCGTCAACAACTACGGCTACGGTCTAGAAATTCGCAGTGAAGAGGGCGGCCGGATCATGGGTCACGGTGGCGGTATGGAGGGGTTTAGATCGTTTCTGCAGTACCGAGAACGGGATCAACTCGTCGTCGCCGTTCTCGCCAATCTCAACACGGGCGTTACCGGACGGCTGGCAAACCAGTTGGCCGAACACGCACGGCGGGGGCAGGAACATGAGGTACATACTTTGGGCGCTATCGATGGGTTCGGCCGCCTTTGCACAAGCACCGCAAGTGCAAGACCCTGTGCAAGGCATCGTGAGACTCTTCGACATCTACCGAATCGTCATGTTCGGGGGGATGCACGACTGCCGGCAGCAATGGGACCTCTTGCGGCGGCTCGTGGAGGCGCCAGGTTTCGCAGTGCGCGTCAACGACATCGTCATGGAGTTTGGGAATGCGCGATTTCAGGATGTTGTGGACCGCTACATCGCTGGCGAAGACGTGCCGCTCAACCGACTGCAGCGAGCTTGGCGCGATCCGGTGGGATCTCTCGGGCCCGTCTCTCCGGTGTATGGCGAGTTCTACGCAGCGGTACGGGCTGTGAACCGGAAACTGCCGAAAGAGCGGCGGCTGCGAGTTTTGCTGGGGGACCCGCCGATTGATTGGGACCAGGTTCGCAGCCTCGAAGACGTGGCTCCATATCTCCCTTTCCGCGATAGCTTTTACGCCCAGGTAGTGCGACACGAGGTGATCGCCAAGAAGCGGAAGGCGTTGCTGATCATGGGCAGTGGCCACTTCCGGAGGAACGCGGGGCGCCCGAACCGTATCGAGAATGAGCTGCTGATGGCACTCGTGCAGCCACACGTGATCCTGACTGGCAGCAACGTCGTGGGCGGGTATGACGACCTCGACCCGCGCTTCGACAAGTTGCCATATCCGTCGCTGATTGAGGTGAAGGGAAGTTGGCTCGCGACTCTCACGACGCCAGACCCACGCGGAGGACCTGCGAACCCATGGGAGCAGATGCTCGACACCTACCTCTACTTGGGCCCGCGAGACACCATCACCGTGGTGAAAAACCGCCGTGCCGACCTAGAAGGAACGCCGTATGGCCGGGAACTTGAGCGTCGCTTGACGATTCTATTCGACAAGGCCACGGATTTCCTTCCCATGGCCGACGCCCCTCTGGAGCGGCCCGCATATTCGAAAAACCCCACGCCACCGCCGCCTCTACCGGCCATTCCAAGGCCACGGCCTTGAGTCCGTGTTGAGCCGCGCCTAACAAACTCGTCGCGGCTGTCTCGGCGCCGTTTGCCAGACCCACGGCCGATCCCCGTCTTCCTGGACCCCTCGCCCATCCTCCGACCACCACTCTACGGGCCTTTTTCCTGGCGCTACTGCATGCTTTTGGCAGTGAAAATCTGGCCCCACCAGCCCTTTTCACCCCCTCCCCCAAACCCGGTCACAGACTTTTCCGATTTTTTCTCCCACCCGTTTCAACGACTTACGCCTCCGGACCCCTTCTAGCCTTAAATCGCTCCCGTATTCTGGTACGGGGCCCAAACAAGCAAACCCGAGAGGGAAAATTTTTCTATTCCTGCCACTGACTGCCACCAGCCGTTCCCCGGGTGGCTGCGGAGAACTCTTATATCTCACAACTCAGAAGACTTAACCATCAAGCTGGACAAGGCTATCGCCTCCCTGCTCGACTGCCAAACCGCCGCCAAGCCGCGAAACTTGCTCGGTAGCCTACACCGAGGCCGTCTTTTGGCCTCGCCCAGTCCCTTTTTCTGACTGGTGGCGTGGCCAAGAACGGAAACCACAATGGCGCAGCGCGATACTCTGGTTCCGGGTCCGAGTCGAAACGAACCGTTCTTCGCCCAACCAAGACACTTGACACGGTCGCTATTCTGAAGGGGGGACCGCGGAGACCGGCACGACGCTCAACGAGCGAAAAGAAAAATGACGAAACAAACCCAGTTTCGCACAACCCACAGCGAATCAATGGGGTTGTGCGGCAACCGGCGAAGCAACACATGGCCGATCGTTCTACCCGGATACGAGTAGACATTGACCCAATGGGAGCCGGCCGAGTGAAACAGCCACGGGACAGCGGCGACTATCGCAGAAAGCGAACCAAGGTAGCACGGAGCCACCGAGCGACGGAACGACCAAACAAACCCAATTCATACATAAGAACATCTATTTCAACTACTTAAGTGCTGCTAAAATGGCTCTACTGAGCGCCGCCCACAAGGGGTCGTTTTGACTCAATGGGCCAAGTCCAAAGGGCCAACTCGGCATCCAGGTTGCCGGATGAACGCTCATAGAGGGATTCCAAATGTCTAAGAACAAATTCTCGCGACGGGCACTGCTCGGCAGCTCGGCGGCTGCCGCGGCGAGCCTAACCGGAGTAGCCGCTGAGCATGAAACGGACGGAAAAGGTCATTCGGAGGGAGGCGTGTGGGAGAAGCCCCCCGATCAGAGGGACAAAGGAAACAGGCTGAACCTGATCCTCTTGAACGTGGATACCTTTCGGGCCGACAACCTCGAGTGCTATGGCAGCAAGTTCATCGATTGCCCCAACTTGAATCGCTTCAGCCGGGAGTGCGTGATCTTCAAGGATGCCTACCCCGAAGGAATGCCGACCGTTCCCATTCGCCGGAACCTGATGACCGGCCGGCGCATCCTCCCTTTCTACTATTACCCGCAGCACGAAATCATCCAAATGCCGGGATGGCACGAGCTCTACCACGAAGATGTCACCTGGGCGGAGACACTTCACGAGGCGGGTTACATCACTGCGCTCGTTTCGGACATCCTGCATTTTCTGCGGCCGGGAAGAAACTTTCACCGCGGCTACCGCTATTTTGAGTGGGAACGCGGACATTCCTTTGACTACGGCGCCACGATACCTCACGAGGGCATCGACATCAGCGACATCGTTCCGGCCGACTACCTGGAGACCTGGAACAGTTTCGCCGGCGAAGATGTCCGATGGTTTCTCAATCAATACAAGGCCAACATGCAGCGGTGGAGTCAGGAGGGCGAGTCACTCATTGAGCTAACGGCGCGGAAGAGCATGGCATGGCTCAAGCGCAACCACGCGCAGCGGCCGTTCTTTCTGCACATGGAGGCCTTCGACCCGCACGAGCCCTGGGACCCACCGAAGCGCTTCCTGGAGAAATACCTGCCCAACGCCCGAGGACACACCTGGACGAATCCACCCTATGCCGACATCGAGATTCCTGAAGAGGGAATTAAGCGGCTCAGAGCCAACTACGCCGGGGAAACTGAGTGCGTTGACTACTGGTTGGGCGAAGTCCTGAAGACGATTGGGGAACTCGGCCTATTCGACAATTCAATCGTCGTGTTCATGTCGGACCACGGTGCCCTACTCGGGGAGCAGGGCCAGTTCTGCAAGGGACCCAAGCGGCTACGCCGGCAGGCGACGCACATTCCTCTTCTAGTCCGCTTCCCTAACGCGGAGGGTGCCGGCAAGCAGATCGATGGCTTTGTCCAGATTCAGGACTACATGCCCACGCTATTGGGGAGGCTCGGCTTAGAGTCTCCCTCAAGAGTCACCGGGGAGGACTTTTGGCCACTGGTGACGGGCGAGACGAAGAGCATCCGCGAATTCACGGTTCAGGCCTATGGCTGGATCGGCTGTGTGCGAACGCCCGAATGGAACTTCAGCGCGGTTTGGAATCGAGAAGCCTTCGAGGGGAGTTACGCACCGCAACTCTACAACCGAGAAAAGGACCCGGACGAGCTAACGAACGTAGCCGAGAAGTACCCGGATGTAGTCGCCGACCTAGGGAAGAAACTGGATGACTATATGGCCGCCGGAAAGAGCCTCACGCGCGGCAGCTTCCACGGACGGCCGACTTGAGGATGACCCCATACTTGGATAAGGTGCTGGTCCTCGGCAAGCTCGACCTACGCCGTTGATGGATCGCCCAATAGACGATCCGGCTGCGATGTGGCGATCATTCCGGTCCCACCCATTTCAGCCGTACTTCGCGAAGGTCCATCACATGCCGACCCGCAACCGAGAGAGGCCGGATGGTGAGTCGATTGGTCGCTCGGTTGAATCGGAGAGTGCCGACACTCCAGTCTTGCCAAACGTCGATGGCCGGCGTCGGCTCAACCACACCTTCGACGGTTGAATCGCCCGCACTGATTCGAATACGAGAACCTGCGTCGGAGCGTGCGCATCCATACTGAAGGACGACTTCATACAGGCCTTCTCGCCGCACGTCGACCGGCCAAGATATGTAGTCCGTGAGACTCGTCCAATCCGTCAGGCGGTCTCGAATGTTCTTGTTGTAGGCGAAACGGATTCCGCCATCACCGTGTAACTGGGCCCACCGCAAGGTAACGAGGGTACCTCCGCGGAAGATGTTGCTTCCGTAAGACGGCGTATCTTCTCCATCAATTGGAATCGGCAGTGGCTGGAGATCCTCCTGCGGAATGACATCCTCCGACCAGAGATCGAAAGCCATCTTCAGCTCCCTGGCGATCTCCTGACGTTGCTCGATCACATTCCGGCTCTCAAACGGATCCTCGTCCAAGTTATAAAGCTCCGTCCCTTTGACAAGCTTCCAAGGTCCTGACCGAACCGCGTAGTTGTTCTTTGGGTATGTCATCGTCGAGGTATGGTAATCAGCCGCCGGGTCGCACCAGAGAAAGAGCTTCTCGTGGACCTGCCTGCCTTCGCCTGAGCGAAGTATGGGCGCGATGCTCTTTCCATCGAGGTGCAGTCCCTCTGGGACAGGAACATCGGCAAGAGCGAGAATGGTCGGAAACACATCGACATGGGCAGCCAGGGAGTTGACGACCTTGCCTTTCGGGAACCGACCGGGCCAGCGGGCAATAAACGGAACGCGAATGCCCCCTTCGTAGACGGTGCCCTTTTGGCCTCGGAGGCCGGCGTTAAATCGATCGACACCTCTCCACAACTCATCAAGACGATCCGACTCTGCCGACTTAACGAATCCCACCGTCCCTTTCTGCATGCCGTTGTCCGATAGAAAAATCACGATCGTGTTGTCTTCGATCTCCAGTTCTTTGAGCCGCTTAAGAACACGCCCGATCGACATGTCGAGGTGCGTGATCATCCCATACAGCTTGGCGAGGTGCGCGCTAATGCCAGGCTTGTTGTACGGTTCCTCGTAGCGGATGGGCACCTTCATCGGCAAATGGGGCGCGTTGTAAGACAGGTACAGGAAGAAGGGCTTGTCCCGGTTCTCTTCGACGAAGCGCAGGGCGGCGTCCGTTAAAACGTCGGTAACGTAGCCATTCGTGCGCACCGGCTTGCCGTTGTGCTCGAGGATAGCGTCGTTATCACTGCTGTCCGGTTAAAAGTCGAATAGAATCAATTGGTTGGGGTCATAGGGGGATTCGTTTGGGGAGTCGGATGGCTGGAGTGCCTGTAAAAGGGGCATTTTTTCGAATTGCGTAACGCTGAGAATCTGTAGAATCTGGTAAAGACTCGCTTCCAGCCCGAGGCGTTTCCGGACGATGGCGATGAGCACGTAAATCGAGACAGCGATCCAGATCTGCGTCTTGACGGCGTTCTCGCTGGTGCCGTAAAACGAGTTGATTCGCAGATGTTGCTTGATCCACTTGAAGAACAACTCAATCTGCCAACGCGACTTGTAGATGTGGGCGATGGTCAGCGCCGGGAGCGCGAAGTTGTTGGTCAGAAACTTCAGCCGCTTGTTCGTCCGGGCGTCGAAGTAACTGACCCTCCGCAACGGGTCGGGATAGGCTTGGGCCGATTCGATGGCAGCCAGTATGACGGTCTGATCCGAGCGCAAGCCCGTGGATTTGTCGACGGGATGCGAGTAGCGCCGTTGGAGCAAGATGTTCTTCTTGGTTCGCACGACGAAGAACGACGAGCAGAGAGTGAACACGAAGAGGCGTTCGAAATCGACGTAGGCCCGATCCATGACGTAGAACGCGCCGGCCTCCGGGCCGATCTCGTCGAGGATGTTGATGTCGTGCACTTTGCCTCCAGTAATGCGGATGAACGTGGGAATATTGCCGTGCAGATCCAGCAGCGTGTGCATCTTCACGGCGGCTTTTTGCTTGCGGAATCTCGCCCACGGAAACAGCGACAGGCAGAGGTCGATTGTTGTCGAGTCGAGAGCGTACAGAGTCTGGTCCAAGTCCACACCGATCGGGTCGTGGGCATATAACGGCCGTGCCATGCCAATCAAGACCTGCGCGAAGTCCGCGTAGATCCGCCAGTCGCGCGACTCGTTCGCGTCGGCCAGTGTCGAGCGCGCTACCCTGCCGCGGAATCCCATGTGGTAGAGTTTGCCGTGCATCGAACGCAGGCACGTCTCGATGTCGCGGAGGCTTGCCCGATAGGTCAGCTGGGCGAATGCCATCGCAAGAAACTGATCCCAGCAGGAGAAACTTTTCAGATAGGAATCGCCGCGGTAGCGCGATACACATTTCTGAAACTCTTTGCTCGGTAGGTGCTCGATCAGTTGGGAGAAAACCGTACGGCCAAGGTTCATCCCTCATTGTGCCGCGTCCGGATGCTCCGTTCAGGCGACCATTTGCGGCCTCGGGATTTCAAATCGTTCCCGGGCAAAACAGGCCATAAGACATTGAACGGTCGAGACTTACCGTCCGATGGCGCGACTTTCCCCGGACAGCACTGCGTCGTTATAAAAGGCGATCATGCCGTCCCGAAAACCGAAGAAAAGATCGAATCCATGGGCCAGCGGGCCGTTAACCGCAAACCGGCCAAGGTGCCACTTGCCGATGAGAGCGGTCTTGTAACCGGCATTCTTGAGAGCCTTGGCGATTGTCACCTCGCGTAGCCGCAATACATCCGTCGGGCCGTCAGCGTAGGGCACTCCTGTCCTTTGGTGGTAGCGTCCCGTGAGCAGACTGGCGCGGCTTGGTGCGCAGATAGGAGCCATGTAGAAGTTCCGAAACATGACTCCTTCGCCGGCCAGTCGATCAATGTTGGGTGTCTTCAAAACTGTGTTGCCGGTGATCCCAAGGTCACCGTAGCCCTGGTCATCGGTGAGAATCAGAACTACGTTCGGGCGCCGGGCGGCGACCTCGGCGGCCGGCGCAGGCTGGGCCGCGACTCGGGCTAAGAAGACAATGGCAAGAACGGATGCGAGTCGAATACCAGCGTGAAGCGACAGGCGCATTGTGAACACCTCCGGTCAAGTGCGTGGAGAAACTTGATTGTAGCTACCGCTGTTCGCTTGGGTGGGCGGCAATTCCTTCGATTATTACGCCACGGCGCCAGGCGGGATCCAAGGGAGATGTGGCCGAAGAAACCCACTACGTCGCCGCGCTCTGGTTCAGCGCCTTAATCGTAGTGCGGGAGTGGGGTGAGACGGCAGTCTAGATCAGTTCCTTGATCGGAGAGCCTACTTTGTTGTCGAAGCCATTAGCGATGTAGATGGGCCGGCCGACGGGCGTCATGTAGGTTTTCCCCCAATCGATGCCCATGGCTTTATAAACTGTCGCGTAGAGGTCTCCGATCGAGGTGGGCCGTTCGGCAACGTAGGCGCCCCGGTCGTCGCTCGCACCGACGATCTGACCGCCTCGGATGCCACCTCCCCCGACAACCAACGACCAGCAATCCGGCCAGTGATCGCGGCCGTTGCCGGGGTTGATGTCGGCTGTGCGGCCGAATTCGCCCGTGGCGATCACCACGGTGGACTCCAGCATGCCGCGCTGATCCAGGTCGTCGAGAAGGGTCGACAGCGTCTGATCCAGCGATGGAGCCAGGGTCTCGCGGAGCCTCTTTTCGCCGTCGCCGTGCGTATCCCACTGGCCATGCTTGTAACCGGCGGCGGTCACGAATCGGCACCCGGCTTCGACCAGGCGGCGTGCCATCAGGACGCTCTGCCCTACCCGGGTACGGCCGTAGCGATCTCTGGTCTTTTCCGATTCCTGGGAAAGGTCAAAGGCCTTCTGCACGTGAGGGGAGAGGATCATCCCCAGCGCCTGCTCTTGGAAGGAGTCCATCTTCTGGAAGTCGGCGAGCTGCTCCTGCCGGCGGTAGTGGCGGTCGACGATACCCAACAGCGTACGGCGATCCTCGATGGCTTCGCTGGAAATCGATTTCGGCAGGCTGAGATCGGGAACCCGAAAGTCCGGCTTGCTGGGGTCGGGCAGAATCATGCCATCGTACTGGCCCCCAAGAAAAGCCCCTTTGTACGCCTCTTCGTAGTTGAAAAAATCGAATTCCGAGGGCATCGGAACGATCACGTAGGGCGGCATGTCTTTCCGCGCCCCGAGTTCCTTGGAAACGATCGACCCGAAGCTGGGGAACTTCATGGCCGGATTCGGCCGATGGCCCGTTTGCGTCTCGATCGTCCCTTGCGGGTGGTTTCTTTCTTCCGTCTTCATGGACCGGATGATCGACAGCTTGTCCATGTGCTTAGCGATGCCGGGCAATATTTCCGAGATCTCGATTCCAGGAACACTCGTTGGAATCGTTTTGAAACCGGAGTTGCCCTTCACATCCCAGGTGTCCAGGTGGCTGACACCTCCTTCGAGCCAGAGCAAGATGCAAGCCTTGGCCTGGCCGGCCGTGACAGCCGTGCTTTCCGCAGCCAAGGCAGGGATCGCGCTGAATCGGAGGTATTCGCTGAGACTTAATCCCAAGAAGCTCAACGAACCAACTCTCAGGAAGTCGCGTCGGGTGGAAGCCACTCCTTCGCATTGGTAGCATTGCCGTTTTTTCATCATCCGCTCCTAGCTAGTGATTGTAGGCAAACTCCCGGGAGCTAATCAGCGCCCAGACAAGCCCTCCCAGAGCCTCTTCACGCCGCGAAGATCGTTGCTTCATGAACTCCACCAGATCGGCCCGCTCGCCCGGCGTTGGAAATCTCATGAGAGCGGAGAGGTAGAGTTCCTCGATGATCTCTACGTCGGAGGCGCTACTCTTCAAGAGTCGATCCAAGCGCCCTCCCTCCGTCGCAATCTTACTCGTGTAAGTCGAACCCGCCCACATGTGCAGTGCCTGACCAAGAGTCGGCTCGGGATTGCCGAGCACTGGCATCTTCCGCATGGAGCGCCCGAAGGCGTCCATAAACTCAGAGGGACACAAGTCAGGAATCATCTGCATGGCCCGCATCCTCGGCGGTGGGCTGCCTCCTCCGGCAAATTTGTGGAAGTCAAAATCCTCTTCCACACCGGTTGCCCGTGAGATGGCATCCAGCAGCACGGCGGCCACCAACGGGCGAGAGAAAGCACGCGAGAAGTTGACCTTGTCTCTGCGGTTCGTCTCGTTCGGTTTGCCGGACAATTGATAGGTCCGCGATTGGACGATGGTCCTTATCAGATGCTTGAGGTCGTGATTGTGCTCTCTAAAATCTTCCGCTAGCGCCTCAAGCAAAGCCGGATGGGAAGGGGGATTCGTGGTTCGAAAATCGTCCACCGGATCAACAATTCCCCGCGCGAAAAGATAGCCCCATATGCGGTTCACCGCGGCTTCCGCGAAGTAGGGGTGAGAGACCATCCATTCCGCCAATCTGAGGCGCGGGTCCATCCATTGCTCTTCGGGCAGGTGTGTGCCCTCGAGAAACGCCGGGACGACTTCCTCTTTGGTGCGTGGATGGAGAAGCTTCGCGTCCCCCGCTCGATCAACGTGCCCACCGCCCAAAGCGTCAAGCACGACGTGGGAATCTCTTAACTCATTCAACCCGCTGTAGAAAGCTGTTAGACCCCAGAACTGGTTTTGGCTCCAGTTTTCAAAAGGGTGATTGTGGCACTGCGCGCAATCTAGCCTCCGGCCAAAAAACACTCGCAGGTGCTCGGCCATGATCTTTTCCGGCTTCATGACTTCGGTGACGTAAAACAGATTCCTCGCCGGGGCTGCGTAACCCTGGGCCGCGACGCGCTCTGTTGCCATTCGGTCGTACGGTTTATTAGCCGCAATACTGGTGGTTACCCAATCCTCGTATTCCTTGGTCATATCGGGCACATTCGCCGAGGTAACCGTCACGCGCATGAGATCGCTGAAGCGAAATCCCCAGTAGTCGACATACTCAGGGGAGTCGAGCAGGATTTCGATGAGTTCATCCCGTTTTCGCGGGTTGTCGCTGGAGAGGAATTCGCGGACGCGCTCGGGCGGGGGAAGAGTTCCCGTCAGATCGAGACAGATACGCCGAAGAAACTCTTCGTCGCTCGACAGGCCCGAGGGTATGATGTTGAACTTCCTAAGCTTGTTGAAAACAAACTCGTCAATGAAGTTTCGCCGCTCGACCTTCGGGTAGTCGACGATCGGCTTTTCGATCACGCCGAATCCGGCGCTGGCGGCATGCCCGGCCGCGCGGATCAAGACGGACGTTTCGCCGCTCCCAGCGGCGCTAACTAACCCGCTGTCACTGACCTCGACAACATTCTCGTCATTGGAAACGTAGAGCACCTGATCGCTGATATCTTCCTGTCGCCCGTTCGATAGATGCGCCGTAACGAGAAGCTGGTGGCTGCCTCCGCGATCGATTACCGTCTGCTTAGGGAAAACTTCGACCCTTGCGATCGAGACTCCCCCCTCGCCGCCTTCTTCGCCATACGGAGCACCCGCGCGAATCCAGTTGAGAATCGTCTCGTAATCAGAAGAGCCAACCGCGAACCGCTGGCCACCTCCGTGGGGGACGGTCATCGCGGGCTTCGACAACAGCAGGCTTTTTTCGGGTTGTTCCAGATCAACGCGCGGATTCTTCGGCCCCTTCGATTCATCAACAAGAACCTGGAAGGTACCCCCTTCAACGATCCACCTGTAGTCTTCCTTGGGGTGGAGGGCATTTTTCGTAAGCTTGAGGCCTCCCTGTCCTTTAACGCCGCCGTGACAGTCGCTGTTGTTGCATCCTCGTTTGGTGAAGATCCCACCGATATCACGTGCGAAACTAAACGGCCTAACCTCCCCTGCCCCTTCGATTCGGATCGCTGCTTTCGCCTGACGGCCTCCGAATCTAGCGGTAAGCGCTGCTTGTCCACTACGTCTCGCGACGAACCTACCGGAACCGTCGATTTCCCCGAAGCCGGCACTCGATATCGAAAACCGACTCTCCGTCGTCACGTCACGTTCCAAACCGTCCGCGTACTTTCCAAGCACCAAGAACCGTTGCGAAGCGTCAGTTCCCCAAAGCGTCACGTCTTTGGGCATGACGGAAACGGATAACAGTTTGGCTTCCGCTTGCTTGTTGGGAGCCGACTGGCCTGCAACCGGGATCCCGACCAAGATTAGCGACAAGGCGAATCCGAGGTTCGTGGATTTGGTGTTCATGGTTCAGCCTTCTAAAGTGCCGCGGTTTCTTCCTTTGTTGGTTCCGGCTCCTTCACGACCATGAGAGGCATATCCCGAACCAGTAGCGTCGGACCCGGTTTCCCGTCAAAGATAGGCCGGCACTGCAGTCGCATCGTCGCGGGCAATCGCGTCAGTGGCGCTTCGTCGTCGACAAGCAACACGATCGTTGTCTCCTGTCTCTTCGGCAGAATCAATTCGGGATCTACCGTGATCTCGGTCGGCGCCTTCTCATCGTTGACCTCGGCCGCCGCCAAGGCTTCGACCCCCGGCGGAAGGCCCGCGACCGAAAACGTCACGTCGCCTGTGAACCCTTCTTCGTGTGAGGTGAAGATCGTCAACTTCTTAGCTTGGCCCCTCACCAAGTTGATGCGGTCGATTCTGTCGGACACGGTACCACCACCGTCAAAATGTGAGGATTCCTTCTCAAGGGACACATCGCCGATATGAGGAATCTGAGGACGAACCAATAGCCGGTAGGCGTAACTAGAGTTGCCGTATCGAGTCGTCACGTCCCGAACCTGAAGAAAATATTCACCGTCGAAGTTGAAGGCGTACATCACCTTCGGTCGTACGCGTTTGAAATAAATTTGCCGATCGGAGTTGTTGTTATAGAGCGAAATTTTTCGATAGATGTTCGTGAACAACTCACGGTCTTGCGAGTCGACGACACTGATTCTGGGGTTGAATTGTGGTGGCTTCCGATCGGGGGTTTCGATCTCGAACGCCAGTTTCTGACCACGCTCGACTTTGAAGCGAAAGACATCAATGTCACCAGGGCGATCGATAGCCCCCTCGATTACAGTTGGCACGGAGATCGGCACAGCCCCGTTCATCTTGTCATTCGGTTCTGTTTCGCTGAGGTGGATCGGCTCGGGGGACACGGCTGGGGCTTCGATCATTTCCTTCTCACGCGAGGGAGCTGTGCCACCCGCAACCGCTGACCCACTGCCGCTGCTGTTTGGTGGCTTCTCGGCTTCCTCCGCTGCACGGGACTGCAGGGTGCCCATCCAATCGGCGCCAACCTTTCGATCGAAGCTGCTGCCCGCCGATCGTAACCAGTGGCGCTCTGTTTGTTGTTTCGCCAGCGCCGGCTTGTCGTCGGCGAAGACCTGTAGTTCGTAAGCAGAGTCAGGTGAACCCTTCCCAAAAAGCGAGGAAACCTCCACTGCGTACTGCCCTGTCTGAACGACCCGATACGTACCCTCGGTCTTGCCACGCATCATGTCGGACGATCGATCCTCGTCAAGCAGCAAGCGTCGAGGTCTGTTCGGATCCAGCCAACTCCCTTTAGGTTGGTAGAGAGCTACCCGCGCGTCAAAACCCGGACTCCGGGCGATCTTAAACGACAGCTCCTGCCCCTCGGACGCGCTGAACGAGTAATAGTCCATCTCTCCGGGCTCAGCCAACCGTCCGTGAATCACCACCGGCAAGTTTGTAGGCTGCCCCTGACGTGCCGCCTGATGCGAGTCACTGCCTTCGATGACGACCGGATGATCCACAACCTGAAATTCCACGGCGTTCGAAACCCCTGAAGGCGAAACAAGCCGCATGCGATGTATTCCGACGGGAACCGACGGCCCGATATTAATTCGAACCAGGACCCGGTAGTCCGGGAGCTTCTGACCTTCCCCGTCACCTGGGGCGGCCGGCGTCTTCATTTCGTCATACTTCGGAGAATCCTTAACCTCTTCGACACTTCTGATTTCAGAGTGGAGGCCGTCCGATTTCGGCCATACGTCGTAGGCTCCCGCGATGAGCTTTCCCCGGAACTCAACGTCGACCGTGGTGCCTCGCTGGGCGCCAAGAGGGAAGATGGAAGACAGAGTGGGTTCGGAAGGCTCTGGTTTATCGACCCCGAAAAGCGGCGACACCAGGAGGCAGAAAAGGATGGATACGGCAGGGAAGGTGAACAGACGTACGACTCCCCGGCTGTCGGCTACCAAAGATACGCCGCGGCCCCTCATGGAATCACCTTCCGCTGCGGGGAGAACGCTCTTCTTGGGGCTTCTAGAGATTCGCTTCAAGCTGCTTTCTCGAGCAAAGACTGCCAGAGCGTCAACCCACCGATATTATACCTCACGGCTCTTGACACCGTCGCGAACGAACCTCCTGTGGCGACCCACGCCACGCGTTGCAACCGCGACCTCTTTAATTAACTTGTTTGGAGCCGCTTAGATCGAACTCGTCTACCGCGCGACCTGTCCTTGACGGAGAGGCTTCTGAGGGGTCGTGGGCTCATCCGGATAGAGGCTCGCCACCATCTCGCCGTAGCCGTTAAAGATCTCCGTAGGCTGTCGTGGCCCCTTTCGCGGAGTGGCATCTCTTACCAACATGTGATCCCATTCCTGCGACCAGCGGGGGTGCGGTATGTTCGGATTGACGTTGCTGAAGTAGCCGTACTCATGTTTGTACGGCCCGGCTGACCAGAAGGTCCCCGGCTTCTTTTTTACGAGTTTGATTTTTACGATGGACTTGGGAGACTTGTAGCCGTACTTCCAGGGAACAATCGTTCGCACCGGCGCTCCATGCTGCTTGAGCAAAGGTTTCCCCTGGAATTTCCGTTTTGGCCATCCCGCGATGGTCAGGATACTCCGATCCGCGGCTCGGGTGCAAGGTCTTCGTCTTCCTCTCACGATCGATGCTCCGTTCGCTCCCGTTTGGGTCGCTGAATGCCGCTCGATCGCCGCGTTCCAGCTCGCTGGAGGGCTTTTCGCCGACACGGCTCCGAGTAGTTCCCTCTTCAGCAACCCAGCGTCTCTTCTCCGTCGCAGCCGTCGCCCGTTACCCGCCTGGCACAGGCAGCGCCCAGATCCGCCCCAGCATCTCAGCGAACAGCTTGCGGTTGAGATGCCCCTCGGCCAACAGCAGCCAGTAATAGCGGGCATGCTTGACCAGCCGCCCTCCGGTTTTCATCAACCGATGCTGCAAGCTCGTCAGCGACCAGTTCTTGATCCTCTGCGCCAGCCCCAGCCGCCGCCACAGGTTCCCCAGGTTGTAGGCCAACACGCTCAACTGCAAACGCACCTCGTTTGCCCGGAAACGATGACAGGACAGCCGTGTCCAGTGGGTTGCCTGCTTGCCTTCCTTGATCCATTGCTCGGCCGTGCCGCGCTTGTTGTAGAAGCGCACCAGCGACCGACTGGGCAAGCTCATGCTCGTGACGATGAACCCGACGCGAGGAAACAACTCGCCTTGGTGGTGCTCAACCTTGGCCACAACCCGCCGAGGCTTCGACCAACTCGCGGCCTGATAGCGGAAGCTCTTGTAGCGCACTAGTGGCTTCAGGCTCGGCCTGCCCGGCGGACGGAACAGAATCTCTTCGATCTCCAACTCCAGGTTCTTGTTTGCTGGGATGCGAATGACGTAGTCCACTCCGCGATCCTCCAACGCCTCGTAGATCTCCGGCTTGGCGAAGGCGGCGTCGGCGCGGAACGTCACTTGCTTGCCTTCTCCCTGTTGGCGCTCGATCTCGGGCAGCAGCAGTTCGTCCCAGTCCTCGGCGCTGGACACGTTACCCGCTCGCAGCTTCGCCGCCAGACAATCACCGTGCTGGTTGAACAGCAACAGCGGGTGGTAGCAGGTGGACTCGAAATGGCCGTTGTAAGCGCTGCCTTCCTGCTGACCGTGGACCGGGCTTTCCGTGGAGTCCATATCGAGCACGACACGCTCGGACTCGTCCTGCGCTTGGGCTTGAGCGACCAACTCGCGGTTCACCGCCATCAGCCCAAGCAGGTTCTCTTCACTGGCCAGCAGCTCTGCCTCAAAGCTTTGTAGACGCGACGTAAGCGCCCCGCCGCGATCCCAGTTCTTCTTCGAGCCGATCAGACGAAAAGTCGGGTCAGCCGAGACACGGGCAGCATCGTTGAGATCCTCGTAGCCGGCGAGGCGGCTGTAGACCGATTGCCGCACCAGGTCGGCCAGTGGGAACTTCTTGTTTGTGCCTTGCCGCGAATCCGTCAGATGCTCGTCGATCAGCTTGCCCAGTCCGAGCCGCTCGTCCAGTTCCCGAATGAGAATCAGGCCACCATCCGAGGTGACGCGCGATCCTTGGAAATCGACTTTGAGAAATCCGTTGAAGGTGAGCTGAAACGGCTTGTTTTCTTTTTCACCCATTGGGTGTTGGCCTCCGTGCGTCCTGACAGGGCTTGAACCCCTATAAATAAAGACGCTGAAGGCCGCTGCAAGGTCGGGATGCCGAAATCAAATTGGAAATGCGGGTTCCCATACACTCCCGTAACCACCATCGTCAGATCGTGCATGGCCTCGTCCATCCGCAGCGCCTCAAAGTACGGCCACGGATATTGCTCCTCCCTTACACCCGGCATCGCGCTGGACTTGTAGGCCGTGATGAATCGTACGTGTCGCGCCGTGCTCTTGGGATCCACCGCCTCCAACAGCTTCTTGAGCGGGAACCCTGTCCACGGAATGTTCATCGCCCAAGTTTCTACGCAGCGAAAGTGATAGATCCTCTCTTCGTGCTCGAACTTGAAAAGATCGTCTAGGTCGAACGTACGCGGTTTATTGCATTCGCCGCTTACTTCGACTTTCCAAGGTTCGATTTTGAATTTTTCCGTGAACTGCCAGACGGGCCCCCCGCGACCGGGAAGGAACTCATAAAAATTGTTGTGAATCGCCGCCATCAGTCTTTCCGTTAGTTTGACGCCCTCGGGATCAAATTCCGGATTTCGTTTCGCGGGGAAGACGTCCGGGCGGCTCAACGGTACGGCAAGTGGATCCATCGTCGAGACGTCCTGGGCTGTGATCTCTCGCGCCCCGGGAGCCATCATCATCGCCGCTCCGGCCAGCGACAAGTCTTTCACGAATCGTCTGCGATTCAGAAAAACGTCTTCCGGCGTCGGGTCAAGACGCGGTAGGGAAAGTCCTTTCTTAGGTGTCACGAGTGCCCCCTGCCTGGCCTCAGGCGTATCTGAATGATCTGCTGACTGAGCCAATACCCAAGGCCACCATAGCCTACGCCAAGGTTTTTGTCCACCGCAATTTACCGCTGCTTGTGAGGGGCCCCACAGGCCAACCGTCAGGCTAGAATCGCATTGCACTCAACTCAAGTTATGACAAGATACTAGGAGGACTCGGCAAGAGTATGCCTTTGGCCTACCCCCTCAGCCGCTGCGCAGGGAGATTCACGGGGCCCCTCGGCACCGCGAATGTCTGTCGAAGGCCGACCGGCCCGCTCCACGAAATGAAACGCGCGTTCCCACTAGGACAACGCCTACTGAGTCTCGTGAATGATGAGGCTCTTGAGGGGCCGTGCTGGTGGTCCTAGATAGGACTTGGTCTCTATCGATCGATGATCGGAAAACTGATGAACCTGCCAGAGGGGCAAGTCGGATCGCTATTCGCGCCGCACAGCTTTGTGACCCAAGAAACTCTGATCTTGAATCGGCAGCGCGTCAAATTGTTGGCACTGTTGGAATCGCCCGGCGAACCCTGGTAGGTGGCCCGTGCTCCGGTAGGTGCATCGCGCCTCCCGCAGCACTGTGTGTTCAGACTGGAGGGGCACGGCATGCTCTGTCCGGCTTCGAAGGTCACGGTATTTCGCGAACCTCAGTGAGCGCAACGCCGACGATCGCTGTAGCACCGGCGGCTCTTCGAACGAGGGCGGCGGGCCTCTTGCTGGCCTTCCTTTTCGTAGCCATTCAGCCCGACCTCCTCTTGGGTCAGACCGGAGGAACTGAGTCTCACTCCGGCCCGGCCCCTCGATGGCTTCAGAGTCTCCCGAGGTCATGTCGAGAGCTTGTGAACTTGCTCGACAATGGACCCGCGGTCTTGGACAAATTGAAGGGGCTCGCACCGGCTGGGGCCCTCACAGAGCTTGGTGATCTCTACTCCCAATCCGACCGATTGGATTGTGCTGTGTTCGCCTTCGAACAGGCGCTGAAACAGAATGATCGCTTGCCGGAAACACGCACCAAGCTTGCGCTAACTCTCGTCCAAAAAGGAGATTCACGGCGCGCGATCGACGAGCTTCAGACAGTCGTCGGACAGGACCCGGAGTCGGCCGATGCGCATAACTCTTTGGGTCTGGTTCTTGGGCAAACCGGATCTCTAGAAGCTGCGGTCGAAGAGTTCAAGACTGCTGTTCGCCTTGATCCCCAATTCGATTCAGCCTTCTACAACTTGGCGCGAGTTCTTGTCAGTCAGCGAAGGTACCCGGCGGCCATTTATTATCTAAACAAAGCAGTCGAGCTAGCCCCTCATAAACCCGACCATACCTTGGCGCTGGGCATCACTTACTCCCAGAACGGCGATTTTGATCGTGCGGTTGAGTCGCTCAAGAGAGTCATTTCATCGGATCCCAACTCGGTGGCGGCGCACTTTAATCTTGGGACTGCGTATACACGCCAAGATCGCTACCAGGAAGCGTTGGACAGCTATCGGAAAGTACTTACGCTCGATGCCGGCAACGAGGCGGCGCGTCTTTCGTTGGCCAAGTCGCTTCAGGCGCTCGGTCGGCATCGCGAGTCCATCCCGCCCCTTCAGACGTACGTCGGCCGCCGCCCTCAAGACGCCGAGGGCTATTTGTGGCTCGGTCACGCCTACAGACATTTAGCCGAGTATCGAGAAGCCGCCGACGCATTACAACGAGCCGTCCAGATCAAATCCGACGACTATGAAATACGTTATAACCTCGGCTTCGTCCTGGAGCGTCTGGGCGAGTTAGAGAACGCTGTTCAACAGCTGGAGCAGGCGAGAAATCTTAACCCGCAGGCGCAGGAAGTCCGATACCAACTTTTCAAGATCTTCCGAAGATTGAACGAGCCAGACAAAGCCAAAGAAGAGCTTGAAGTGTTCCAGCGTATGCGTCGAGAAAAAAAGGACCAAACGGATGCTAAGACACTGCACGTTAAAGCCACCGAGGCAGCCGAGGCAGGAAACGCCATCGAGGCGGCCGCGCTGTTAAAGGAAGCCCTGAAACTGGATCCCAAAAATCCGAAGCTCCATTACAACCTAGGGCTGACACTCGCGGAACAGGGCGATTGGGAGGGCCAAGAGCGTGAGCTCAAGGCCGCGGTCGATCTCAATCCAAACCTAGCGCAAGCACAATATCACCTCGGACTACTGTATCTGAGGAACAACAAGTTCACCGAAGCCATGCGATCTCTGGAGGCCGCGATTGCAATTGATCCCAGGCACGCCGAAGCTCAATTGAACCTCGGCTTACTGCGTTTGAAGCAAGGCGACCAGGAGAGCGCCAAGTCTTTGTTTCGACAGGCGACACTGAATAAACCAGATTTGGCTCCGGCCTACGTGAACTTGGGCTTGTTGTTGTCGAGTCAGGGCAGCTATCTAGAAGCTCAGCGGCAGTTGGAGCAAGCAATTCGGCTCGCGCCCGAGAATTCGCGCGCCTTGACGGGGTTGGGTATTGTGCAGTCGAGCCTAGGTCGAGTTGAGGAATCCGTCGAGACTTTCGAAAAGGTGGTCACGCTTCAACCTAACTCGGCAGACTCACACTTGAATCTCGCCATCGCCCTCACGGATCAGTACAGCTACGAGAGAGCGTTCAAAGAGTTTTCCGAGGCAATTCGGCTGAACGCGAACTCTCCTTCCGCTCACTATCACAAGGGACAGACCCTCCTCGATTTGGGAAGAATGGACGAGGCTAGGGCTGAGCTGGAAGCTGCCGTTCAGACTGCGCCTAATTACGTGGCCGCTCTTTACTTACTGGCGCTTGTCGAGAGGCAGTCCAACGACACTCCCCGGTCTTTGGAGCTGCTGAGCAAGCTCATAGCGCTAAGACCCAACCACGCAAACGGACAATATCTATGGGGACAAGTATTACTGCTACAAGGAGAAACCCAGTCGGCGATTGAGCGTTGGAAAACGCTGCTCAGCCAGACGGACCACCAGCGAGCGCTGTACAGCCTCTCGCAAATTTTGCAAAAATCCGGTGATCCTCAGGCAAAGGACTACGAAGAGCGCCTTCGAAAAAACGGGGGCAGCGCAGATAGGGCTCGGCTGCTTGGACGATTGGCCGAAAGCGCGGCCAAGGCGCGTGACTGGCCGCAAGCATTCGCCCTTCTCGAAGAAGCTCTCAACGCCTGTGGTCGCTGTGCCGCTCTGGCTGATCTGCGGAAACAAAAGGGACTGTTTCATTGCCGCACGGGTGCCCTACAGCCTGGGAAGCAAGAACTCGAGGCTGCTTTGAAGCTCGAGCCGGACGATCCGGAAGTGCTGAAATCGCTTCACATGGCGCGCAAGGCTCTTCCGCGACGCTGAAGGCAGAGCTGCTGTTGCATTGGTGAGAAGCAATTTCGGTGATTCGGTTGGGCCGCGCGGCGGCCATCTATCTGTTTGAGTCGCGCCAAGGCCTAGCTCCTGACGGCAGGCGAGAAAATGAATACTGCAAGCATCAGACGCGGACTACGGGTGGGTGTGACCTGTGGCTGGCTTTTCTGTTTGGTTTCCGCCGCCGCAACTGCGTCGGAGCTGAGGCGGCTCAGTATTGGTGCGTAGTTCAAGAGAAACTGGCCGCCCATAGCTGTGCCACCATACACGAGAACCACCATCTCGGGGGGAATGAGGTTGAACACGGAGTGAAAGTGACATCAGAAGCATCAACCGTGACCTCACTCATTGGCCTGAAGCAATATCTGTGAAGTCCGTAGCGTACAGAATTATATCGACGCGACGGTGTACGTGGCGGCCCTCAGGGGTCTCGTTGTCTGCTGCGGGGGCCTCGCCGAGGCCGATCCTGTACATCCGAAAAAGAGGAATTTGGTGGACGGCGGTCAAATTGCGCGCCACGGAATCCGCTCGCGCTCGGCTCAGACCTACTGAGTCTCGCAAATTATGGTGACATGGATCGTGTTCAAGCCGTAGGGGCACAGCATGCTGTGTCCGTGTTCCAATGTCACTGTATTTTGCGAGCCTCAATAGATTGTAGTCGGCTGAGCCGATCGAGTCGGTGAAGCCTCGGACTTCGATGGCGTAGTTGCTTTCTTTCCTTGCGGCGGACACTATTTGAGTCAGTTGGGCTTCAGATTCTTCTTTTAGCATCAATGCCCAAATTAAAGGAGAGGACCCTGCAAACTGCTTGGCTGCATGAGGGGAGTCCTACACCCTCATTGGAAAAACTCTGACGGCGAAACCGCGCACTGGCACCGCGATTACTGGTGAATAGCGACCTTACTGGGAATCTCGCCCGGAAGCCCTATAACCTCTCTTTTGTTCATAACGACTGATGAACTGGAATTTCCGTTTTGGCCATCCCGCGATGGTCAGGATACTCCGATCCGCGGCTCGGGTGCAAGGTCTTCGTCTTCCTCTCACGATCGATGCTCCGTTCGCTCCCGTTTGGGTCGCTGAATGCCGCTCGATCGCCGCGTTCCAGCTCGCTGGAGGGCTTTTCGCCGACACGGCTCCGAGTAGTTCCCTCTTCAGCAACCCAGCGTCTCTTCTCCGTCGCAGCCGTCGCCCGTTACCCGCCTGGCACAGGCAGCGCCCAGATCCGCCCCAGCATCTCAGCGAACAGCTTGCGGTTGAGATGCCCCTCGGCCAACAGCAGCCAGTAATAGCGGGCATGCTTGACCAGCCGCCCTCCGGTTTTCATCAACCGATGCTGCAAGCTCGTCAGCGACCAGTTCTTGATCCTCTGCGCCAGCCCCAGCCGCCGCCACAGGTTCCCCAGGTTGTAGGCCAACACGCTCAACTGCAAACGCACCTCGTTTGCCCGGAAACGATGACAGGACAGCCGTGTCCAGTGGGTTGCCTGCTTGCCTTCCTTGATCCATTGCTCGGCCGTGCCGCGCTTGTTGTAGAAGCGCACCAGCGACCGACTGGGCAAGCTCATGCTCGTGACGATGAACCCGACGCGAGGAAACAACTCGCCTTGGTGGTGCTCAACCTTGGCCACAACCCGCCGAGGCTTCGACCAACTCGCGGCCTGATAGCGGAAGCTCTTGTAGCGCACTAGTGGCTTCAGGCTCGGCCTGCCCGGCGGACGGAACAGAATCTCTTCGATCTCCAACTCCAGGTTCTTGTTTGCTGGGATGCGAATGACGTAGTCCACTCCGCGATCCTCCAACGCCTCGTAGATCTCCGGCTTGGCGAAGGCGGCGTCGGCGCGGAACGTCACTTGCTTGCCTTCTCCCTGTTGGCGCTCGATCTCGGGCAGCAGCAGTTCGTCCCAGTCCTCGGCGCTGGACACGTTACCCGCTCGCAGCTTCGCCGCCAGACAATCACCGTGCTGGTTGAACAGCAACAGCGGGTGGTAGCAGGTGGACTCGAAATGGCCGTTGTAAGCGCTGCCTTCCTGCTGACCGTGGACCGGGCTTTCCGTGGAGTCCATATCGAGCACGACACGCTCGGACTCGTCCTGCGCTTGGGCTTGAGCGACCAACTCGCGGTTCACCGCCATCAGCCCAAGCAGGTTCTCTTCACTGGCCAGCAGCTCTGCCTCAAAGCTTTGTAGACGCGACGTAAGCGCCCCGCCGCGATCCCAGTTCTTCTTCGAGCCGATCAGACGAAAAGTCGGGTCAGCCGAGACACGGGCAGCATCGTTGAGATCCTCGTAGCCGGCGAGGCGGCTGTAGACCGATTGCCGCACCAGGTCGGCCAGTGGGAACTTCTTGTTTGTGCCTTGCCGCGAATCCGTCAGATGCTCGTCGATCAGCTTGCCCAGTCCGAGCCGCTCGTCCAGTTCCCGAATGAGAATCAGGCCACCATCCGAGGTGACGCGCGATCCTTGGAAATCGACTTTGAGAAATCCGTTGAAGGTGAGCTGAAACGGCTTGTTTTCTTTTTCACCCATTGGGTGTTGGCCTCCGTGCGTCCTGACAGGGCTTGAACCCCTATAAATAAAGACGCTGAAGGCCGCTGCAAGGTCGGGATGCCGAAATCAAATTGGAAATGCGGGTTTAGGTCGGTTCTTCCAAACCCAAACAAAATTGACTGGGTAAGGCGTTGCTGAAAATTGTCACGGTTCGCAACCCATTCTTTAGTCGGATTGATTAGTGCGTTGGGGTCTTGTATTTTCCCCTCTAGCAACTTATTGAGTCCCGCATAATACCCCGTCAATCGAAGCAAAGAGAAGACTGCTTCCAGAAGGCAGTAATCAAGCGCGGTTTGCGGCGCATGCGGCGCAGTGCTTTGCGGGCCCGCTCGCTCAGCTCCCCGTAGTCTTTCGGGCAGACGTTCGGCAACTCGTGCTGCTTCCAGTAAGCGCAGATGTACTCCACCGGGTTCAGCTCCGGCGCATAGGGCGGGAGGTACTCGGTTTCGATGTGGCCCTCGGAGAGCTCGATGAACTCCCGCACCAGGCGGCTGCGATGCGCCGGCAGTCGATCCCAGAGGATCAGCAGCGGCCGGTCGATGTGGCGCAGCAGCGCTTTGAGAAAGTGGATCACCTCCTGTTCGCCGATGGCGCCGGGATAGAGCCGGAAGTAGAAGTTGCGCAGCGTCAGCCCCGCCGACACCGAAAGCTTCTCCCAGTTGAAGTTAAACTGCAGCACGGGCGTCTGACCCCGCGGTGCCCAGGTACGGCAACGGTGCGGCTTCTCGCTCAATCGACTTTCGTCGATGAAGATGAGCGTGCGGCCTTCGGTTTGGGCTTTTTTTTAATACGCCGCCAGGTCTTGCGCTTCCAGGTGCGGATCGCCTCTTCGTTGCGCTCGCGCGCCTTTCCGACGGGACGTTGCGGGCTCCAGTTGAGGGCTTGCAGGATCTTCCAGACGTGGCCTTCGTGGTAGTTGACGCCGAACTCATCGGCGACCAGACGAGCTACCCGCGGGCAGGTCCACAGGGGCGTTCGGAAACCGTGGGCTTCGGGGCCTTCCAACAACAGCGACGTCAGGCGTTCGCGTTGTGCGGCGTCTAGCAGCAGCTTGCGTCCGGCGCGCCCGGCTCGACGCAGCCCGGCCGGACCATGCTCGAGGTATTGCCGCCGCCACTCACTGACGGTTTGCCGAGCGGAGTACTTAGTCCGGCGCCCACCCGTAAGCAGACATCATGACGTGAAACAGATGGGTATTCGGGAAAAACCCGTGCACTCTTTCAGCGCCTGGTCCCTGAGCGAGAACCAGCACTTCTTCGGCGGTGTGTTCCCCCACGACGGCCATGGAAGGCAGAATGTCTTCCCCCTTCACTGCGCTAAGAGGGAAATGCAGATCATACGAATGGTCAGCCGTAAACAAGATCAACGTTTGAGTCCCTTTCATGCGCTCTGCGGTTCGGCGGATGATCTCATCGAAACGCACCATCAGATCGAGGGACTTGCGGATGTCGGTGTAGTGGTTGTTCGACTCGACCATCAGAAAAAACCCGTTGGAGTTACGTTCGAGGATTGTAAGAGCCGTGTCAGCGGCTTGAGCGAGGTCAAAGTCCTGAGGCTCTTTCCCAAATAGAGCCACCAGGCGGTCCGTAAAGTCCTGAGGCTCTTTCCCAAATAGAGCCACCAGGCGGTCCGTCCCCGCGTCGGCCCCGCCTAGGTTGTCGGGCCGGTCGAGGAACTTGTAGCCCCGCGCAGCGAGCTTAGCCGCAACGTCGAATCCGATCTCCGAGGTCTGCGTCATGATGGGCTCACGTCCGGGACCGATCACAACATCCACTCCATCCCCGAAGCGCGGGTGGACGATTTGAGAGAAGACCTCTCCCCACTTTCTGCGATCGTTGCTGTGCGCATAACAGGCCGCCGGTGTCGCATCCGTAATGGGGCTGTTGGAGACCACGCCGGTAGCTAGGCCGCGCTCTTCCGCGTACTCCAGAATCGTTTTCAGCGGCGTCCCGTCGCGGATGCCGCGCTCGCTGTCAGGGCCTTGCGAAACAACACCGGTGTGAGTTTTTTGACCCGTAACGATGGCCGTCATGCCGGCAGCCGAGTCGGTGTTCCAGGTGGACGCCGCTGACGTTTCCGACAAACCAACGTGAGGCATGGAGTGGATGTAGAAGGCCTGCGGTTTCCCGTGACCAAAGACGCTGGCGGCGTGGACCGTAGCAACTCCTGTGCCGTCGCCGAGGAATAGGATGACATTCTTTGCGTCTTCCTCGGCAAGGGGGAGGCGCTCAATGGTGACGTTGTTCGCTTGTGTCTCGGGAGGGGTGTACCGCTGAACCGGCTGTTGGCCGTTGCCGCAGCCCCAAGCCCCAATCAAAACGAGCGCAGCGATCGAAATTAGGCCCTGATTTGAATGACGGGTTCCCATCGGTAGGCGCCAGGGCTCGTCCGTCCGCTCACAGACGTTGATTGAGCGGGCTGAACGGCGCTCACGAGCATTACAGTCTTTTTTGAAGCCATGACCTCAACGAGGATTTCCGATTTGGCTCCTTTGACGGCACCAGTCTACACCCTCACCC
Source organism: Bryobacterales bacterium (assembly GCA_965248205.1). GTDB lineage: Bacteria > Acidobacteriota > Terriglobia > Bryobacterales > UBA6623. Next base: position 369,123 of record CBDFIS010000006.1, on the reverse strand, counting down.
GGCGAAGCACAACCATTTCTCCACCCGCAAGAGGCGGCGGCTGAGGCGGGACCGATCGAGCCCCCTTCTTTGCCCCTCATGGGGCCTGATCCGCCGCTACGAAGGCAATTTCGCAGACACCCCTCCGAGCTTCCCTCCTCAGTACACAGATTTCGCATTCGCCAAGTGCGGTGCTACCCGCCCGGCACAGGCAGCGCCCAGATCCTCCGCAGCATGTCGCCAAACAGCCGCCGGTTCAGATGTCCCTCCGCGAACAAGAGCCAGTAATACCGCGCGTGTTTAATCAGCCGTCCGCCCGTCTTCATCAGCCGGTGCTGCAAGCTCGTCAGCGACCAGTTCTTGATTCGCTGCGGCAGCCCGAGCCGCCGCCAGAGATTGCCCAGGTTGTAGGCCAGCACGCTTAACTGCAAGCGCACCTCGTTCGCCCGGAAGCGATGGCACGACAGCCGCGTCCAGTGCGTCGCTTGCTTACCTTCTTTGATCCACTGCTCCGCCGTGCCGCGCTTGTTGTAGAAACGCACCACCGACCGGCTTGGCAAGCTCATGTTCGTCACGATAAAACCGACGCTCAACGAGCCGTTGAAACTTAGCTGGAATGGCTTGGTTTGTTTTTCACCCATTGGGTGTTGGCCTCCATGGCGTCCTCATCGGGCTCTAGCCCCTATGAATAAAGACGCTCAAGGCCGCCGGAAGGTCGAGAGGTCTGAATCAAATTGGAAATGCGGGCTTAAAGACCTTATCGCCGAACTTGATTTCGGGATTGGGATCATCGAAGTCTTTGAAAAGATCCTCACTCTCAAGACGCTTGAGAACCTCCTCGCTCATTTTTACCAGCTGTTGGTTCCGGACATCCAAGATAGTGAAACTGATCGCCAAGAGAAATCCAACCAGTCCCAGCAACGCGGCTGCAGGGAAAATGCCCTCCTTAACGAGTCCAACATACGCACTGCCCAAGATGGTCATAGCAACCAGGAAGTAATTGAACATCGAGGTCCGCTGGTTCGCGTGAAACTGGAACCAATCCCAGGCGTACTTCTGCCGGAGCTGCAAAAGCTCACTGGGCTTCAGCAGTGCTCCCATAGGACACCCACCTCGTCGTTAAGGCCTTGCACGAGTCGATGCCAACTCCTCAACGATCGCCACCGACGCCGAACAGCCCAGCCTCGTCGCGCCAGCTTCGACCATTATCCGTGCTGTCGCAAGGTCCCGGATGCCCCCCGCCGCCTTAACCCCTAGACGCTGCCCGACTGTCCGCCGCATGAGCGTCACATCCTCCGCAGTCGCACCCTTTGTCGCGAACCCCGTCGACGTCTTCACGAAGTGCGCACCAGCTTGCTCTGCAATCTGGCAGCCAAGGACTTTTTCGTCATCCGTCAGAAGCGCAGTTTCCAGAATCACCTTGACGATGGTCTCGGGCTGGCGCCGCGCTGCCTCGACGACTGCGCGAATGTCCCGCTCAACAACATCTAAGGCGCGCTCCTTCAATGCACCTACGTGAATTACCATGTCCAGCTCGGTTGCGCCCGCGTCGATCGCTCGCTGCGCTTCATACCCCTTAACCTCGCTCAGAGTGTTGCCATGCGGAAACCCGACTACTGCCGCCACGTTCGTTCCCGTGCCCTGAAGTTCTTTCGCAGCGAGCGAAACACGGGCCGGAGAAACACACACAGCCCAAAACCCGTATTGCCGAGCTTCTTCGCACAGCTTGCGGACTTGATGGGTCGACGCTTCGGCTTTTAGCAGCGTGTGATCGATCATCGCGGCCAGATCAGATAACGTCATGCGTCTTCCCTTTTCTTGTGGAACGAAGCCAAATCGATGGTCGGATCGTCTCGCAGCTCTCGACTTGGGTCTGAGCCCGCATTTCCAATTTGATTTCGGCATCCCGACCTTGCAGCGGCCTTCAGCGTCTTTATTTATAGGGGTTCAAGCCCTGTCAGGACGCACGGAGGCCAACACCCAATGGGTGAAAAAGAAAACAAGCCGTTTCAGCTCACCTTCAACGGATTTCTGAAAGTCGATTTCCAAGGATCGCGCGTCACCTCGGATGGTGGCCTGATTCTCATTCGGGAACTGGACGAGCGGCTCGGACTGGGCAAGCTGATCGACGAGCATCTGACGGATTCGCGGCAAGGCACAAACAAGAAGTTCCCACTGGCCGACCTGGTGCGGCAATCGGTCTACAGCCGCCTCGCCGGCTACGAGGATCTCAACGATGCTGCCCGTGTCTCGGCTGACCCGACTTTTCGTCTGATCGGCTCGAAGAAGAACTGGGATCGCGGCGGGGCGCTTACGTCGCGTCTACAAAGCTTTGAGGCAGAGCTGCTGGCCAGTGAAGAGAACCTGCTTGGGCTGATGGCGGTGAACCGCGAGTTGGTCGCTCAAGCCCAAGCGCAGGACGAGTCCGAGCGTGTCGTGCTCGATATGGACTCCACGGAAAGCCCGGTCCACGGTCAGCAGGAAGGCAGCGCTTACAACGGCCATTTCGAGTCCACCTGCTACCACCCGCTGTTGCTGTTCAACCAGCACGGTGATTGTCTGGCGGCGAAGCTGCGAGCGGGTAACGTGTCCAGCGCCGAGGACTGGGACGAACTGCTGCTGCCCGAGATCGAGCGCCAACAGGGAGAAGGCAAGCAAGTGACGTTCCGCGCCGACGCCGCCTTCGCCAAGCCGGAGATCTACGAGGCGTTGGAGGATCGCGGAGTGGACTACGTCATTCGCATCCCAGCAAACAAGAACCTGGAGTTGGAGATCGAAGAGATTCTGTTCCGTCCGCCGGGCAGGCCGAGCCTGAAGCCACTAGTGCGCTACAAGAGCTTCCGCTATCAGGCCGCGAGTTGGTCGAAGCCTCGGCGGGTTGTGGCCAAGGTTGAGCACCACCAAGGCGAGTTGTTTCCTCGCGTCGGGTTCATCGTCACGAGCATGAGCTTGCCCAGTCGGTCGCTGGTGCGCTTCTACAACAAGCGCGGCACGGCCGAGCAATGGATCAAGGAAGGCAAGCAGGCAACCCACTGGACACGGCTGTCCTGTCATCGTTTCCGGGCAAACGAGGTGCGTTTGCAGTTGAGCGTGTTGGCCTACAACCTGGGGAACCTGTGGCGGCGGCTGGGGCTGGCGCAGAGGATCAAGAACTGGTCGCTGACGAGCTTGCAGCATCGGTTGATGAAAACCGGAGGACGGCTGGTCAAGCATGCCCGCTATTACTGGCTGCTGTTGGCCGAGGGGCATCTCAACCGCAAGCTGTTCGCTGAGATGCTGGGGCGGATCTGGGCGCTGCCTGTGCCAGGCGGGTAACGGGCGACGGCTGCGACGGAGAAGAGACGCTGGGTTGCTGAAGAGGGAACTACTCGGAGCCGTGTCGGCGAAAAGCCCTCCAGCGAGCTGGAACGCGGCGATCGAGCGGCATTCAGCGACCCAAACGGGAGCGAACGGAGCATCGATCGTGAGAGGAAGACGAAGACCTTGCACCCGAGCCGCGGATTGGAGTATCCTGACCATCGCGGGATGGCCAAAACGGAAATTCCAGCTGAGAGCTGCTGCCCTGTGCTTGGACTTCCCCGCATGACGAGTGTACGACTGAACTCCGTGCGGCGCAACGCCTCATCAAAGTCCACCCTACATCTGGGCTACGTGTACCGTAGTTTCTAGGCGGATCTTGCGTTGCTCAGGGCGTCTTCACACTCCAGGTTGACCCCACCAAACTGAAGGCGCTACCGGCCCGCTTCGCCAAGAGCTGGAGAGTCTGCGACTTTGAGAACCACCTAGACTGGCATCCCCAGTCCTCTGATTCCGCAACAGTCATCTGACCCCACGTCGTGACTCCGAGCTGATCGCCATCAGATCGGAATCCCTGATCGACATCGTCGGAATCGCCACTTATCCCTTCAGGTCGATCAACTTCGCGCTGGCGAGCCTGTGCTCAATAACGTTTAGCGCGCTCAACTTCGTATCGACTTGGCCCTCTAGGGCCAGAACCCCTTCGAAAAGAGCTTTCGAAAACTTTCCGTGGGTCACGACTCCAACGCGCGTCCAACCTCTCTTCGTGGCGTCATCGACCACTCGGGTGAAAGCGCGCCGCACCCGGGCCAAGAACAGCTCATAATCCTCCCCACCCACCACCGTCTCACGCGAGTAGCCGGGCTTCTCCTTCAAGTTGTCCAATACACGCTTGAAGATCTTTGCAGCGCGGGCCTTGTTTACACCGCTCAAAACTCCGTAGGTGTTCCTTTCTTGAAGATCATCAATGACCTGGACTGTAACATCAGGTCCCAACTCTGCTGCAATCAGGCGCGCAGACTCGTCCGCACGCGCGAGTGGACTGGAGTAGATCCCCTCAATCTGCTCATTCTCGAGGCTCCGGCCCAGTGCCCGTGCTTGATCACGACCTTTGTCGGTGAGCGGAAAATCCGCTATGCCGCCATAGCAGTCTTCCACGTCGTCTTCAGATTCACCGTGTCGCATCATGTACAGTCGCATCGATTCTCCCCTTTGAATAACTTTCAGCATTTCTCCTGCCAAGGAGGAAGTAGTGGGAAAAGAAGATCGTCTATTAGTTGAGTTGCAGCGGCTCGATCAGCCTCCCCTACCGCCCTCGCAAGCTTCTCAATGCGCTCTTGAGTTGAAAAATCAAACGCCCCAAGTCGTTCCCTTGCTACCGAGAGCCACCAGTTCAGATTTCCCTTCTCAACTTCCGACAGAATCCCTGCTTCTCCCATCAGCTTCCGTCGAGCCACCAAAGCATAGAAAAGCGCAGCCTGCATCTTTTCTTGATTGCCAACTGCGGCCCACGCCTTTGCCACGAATACGAGACCCATGAACCACTCGATGGTGGACCACTTCTCCTCAGCTTTGAAAACGGGCATCAGCTCCCGGTGGAGGTTCTCGCATTCCAAGATGTAGCCCTGGAGTTCCTGACGCTTGTTCTCTCGATTCCACGGGCTTGAGGGGCTAGTCCGGCGAATGTCTAGCAAGCAGTGAATCAAGTGCCTAGAAGTCCTAAGCACTTCGTGCGCCAGGTCAGGCCTCTCTTTGGGACCCGCCGATGCCAGTCCCAGTAGACAAAGTCCCTTAGCCTTCCAAAAGTATTCCAAAGCTTCGTCGTAGCGACCCCGTACTTCCAACGTTCGGCCGACTGCAGCCCCATCGCCTCGAAACTTTCAAGCTCAGCCGCGACAAGCAGTTCGTCGAGAAACTCCGCGACGTGGTCGGTCTGTACTTGAATCCGCCCGAGCACGCGCTGGTGCTCAGCGTCGATGAGAAAAGCCAGATCCAGGCCTTAGACCGCAGCCAGCCGGGACTGCCCCTGAAAAAGGGTCGTGCCGGCACCATGACCCACGACTTCAAACGACATGGCACAACGACGCTGTTCGCCGCCTTCAATGTGCTCGACGGCAAGGTGATCGGGGAGTGTCTGCGCCCCCTTCCGACTGGCGATAGTAAATCAGCCCTGGTGTTCGAAGATTGCCGGCAGGTGCCCGACATGACCATGAGCTTGTGCGTGGCCTTGAGGTCCCACCCGCCGTCCATGAATTCTGTAGCCAGCCAATCGAGCAGTCTAGGGTGAGTCGGCGGCTCGGAGCGCGTACCGAAGTCGGCGGCGGGATCCACCAGACCGCGACCGAAGTATTCCTGCCACAACCGGTTGACCGTGACCCGTGCGGTTAGAGGATTGTCCTTGGCCACCAGCCAGCGCGCCAAAGTGAGCCTAGAAGGCGTTGGATCGGAGCGACTGAGGATGTGCCGTCGTGACGCGCGAACGGAAATCGTCGACCAGTTGCGAAAGCATCTTGGGACTCAGATAGCTTCCGCCGCGGGAGACATCGCGAATCGCCTTCAGAAGCTGAGGCACCGGGCTGTCTTTCAGTAGGTAGCCATTCCCACCGACCTCCATACACTCGACCAGGTAATCCTGGTTGTCGTACATCGTGAGGAAAAGAATTTTGGTCTCGGGACGAATCTTCTTGATCCGACGGGCACCTGCGCTCTCTCCTTCCGTGCGGGGACAAAGATGGGCCTTTGCCGCTCTAGTGGTCTGGCCGCCGCGACCTTCGGCCACCGCTGAGCCACGTGGCCCCGCTTGCGACCGTGTTGGTCTGGTCGAGTCCGCAGTCCCACGCGTCGCCCCAGGGTGTACGGACAATGGCACTTCTGAGTGCGCAGCAGTAAACCCGGGGCAGGCCTGCAATCTGAATCCGTTTTAGTGGCGGCACCAGCTTTCGACCGCTCTTCGGGCCGGCTGCAAGCTAGGGCGGCGTAAGCCGAAGCGGGTGGGGAACTGGTCGTACACGAAGCCCTGCAACAACGCACGCGAAAGCTAGCGTCCGACGGAATACGTCGGCCACATACGAGCGCAAATCCTACGCCCGGTGGTGGGTGGAGAAGGACGGTGAGCAGTGGAGCGAGACGCCGTTCTGTCGTGAGGGACGGCCAAACGCGTTTTCATCCCACACGACTTTGGCGTGGTGCCGAAGGGGACAGCCCGGCCTCCAGACGCCCAAACGTCGAGGTCTAAGCGCTGCGGGCGGCCCGGAGTATGCGACCCTTTGCTGTTAATACAGGAAAAGAACAGCATCATTGGCCATCGGGGTAGTGAGCAAAGTATCCGCAGATGAGCGCAGATGAGTGGATACAGAGAAAAACGCGCCACTTTTCGCAGTCACCTGGTGCCAATGGTGGCCACTCGGGACCTACTTCGCTGCTGACATAAAGATGACACATACGCATCGGCGCAAGGTGATATATCCTGTAAATTACTGAAAATATTGGCTGGCGCGCCCAGACTCGAACTGGTGACCTCCTGCTTGTGAGCAGGCGCTCTAACCCAACTGAGCTAAGCGCCCGTCTTTTCCGGGGCCTGCGGAATGTCCCCCAGATCACCGTGTACGCTCGATAGTTGCCACAATCACGACTTCTGTACGCAGTCATCGGGGGCCGACGGGGCCCAAGGTCATTGAGGGCAGGGGAACAATATGGGCACATCGAGCAGGCGAAACGATACCAAGTGATCCTACATGATACTAAAACCACGTCTTACTAACCATTGTTGCATCAATGAGTTACATTGAAAACAAAGAGCTTATGGGTGTCGGTAAGCAGCCGTAAAACGGCTGGCCTAGCAACGGCCCAAGAAAGCCACGTGAACGCGGCTCAACGGCGACCGGAGGCCCGCGCCACGTCCTTCTGAAGACGAACAGGTCACGCCAATTCTCGCAGCACAGAATATCCCATCATGACCGCCGTGACGACGGCCGTGACCCACAGAGCCAGAGTGATCCACCCCTTAGGAGCAATGCTTTTCGGGAGATGCTCGTATCTCAAGTAGAGAACGGAAAATCCAAGGATAGGTAGCATCAAGGCTTGTGCAATACCGCCGATTTTCACGAGCAGAACAAGCTCGGGCAGGGCTATGTAGTAGATCACCGGCACGATGAGCACAATCCCCGTAAAAAGCTGTATCGCTCGGTGGCGGTGCGAATAATTGCTGCTGTCGTAGGCGCCCAGCAAAGCTACGAAGTCGGCGAAGACGCGCGCGCTGGCCGCAGCTCCGCCGAAAACGGAGGAATACAAGATGGCTACGGCGCCGGCTAAGAAGAAGTGCAGCGACCAGTCGCCCAACGTCTCGGTGTAGATGTTCGACAAGATGTTGATCGTCTCGGTACCGTCGGGGACAGCCCCTAGCCCATGCAGCACGCCTGCGCCCAGTAGGTAGAAGGCGACCGTGGCCGCGGTGTAGAGCAGCATCGAGCTGAACACGTCATAACCCATCACTTTGACCCACCCGCGGGCCCGGCCCAGCCAGGCACTGGTGTTTTCACGGGGTCCCGCAAACCGCGCGTACCCTTTTTCGATGCACCAGTAGGGGTAGATCACCAAGTCAGAGGAACCGACGCCGGTAAGGCCGAGTACCGCGACCGCCGTCCCCAAACCTCCTTGCGGAAGATGGAACAGCACGCCGTCCAGCACACGGGGCCAGGAGAAGAACTCCGGCCTCAATCCCAACAACACAGCCGCACTGACAGTTAAAGCGGTGAAGACTGCTACGAGGACGAATGAAACGTTTTCGACTAGCCGGTAACGGCCGACCGCCAGCACCACAAGCGTGACCAGCATGACGATCCAGACCCAGGCGCTGATGGTGATCCCAGGGACGATCCGGTTGAGCACTTCGGCGATGCCAGCGAACATTCCGCTGAGCGCCGTCAAGGCCGTCGACTCCATGAGGAACCAAGTCCAGACGACCCACGAGACCCGAAAGCGCGGCCCCGGAACGCGGTTCAGAGCGGCCAGCGCTGTTTCGCCCGTGCCCACCGTGTAGCGGCCCATTTCGTTTTGCACGACGACTTTGATCAGGCAGCTCACGATTACGAGCCACAATAAGCGGTAGCCGTTCTCAGCCCCCAGCACCGTGGTGGCGATCAACTCACCGGTGCCGACGACCGTGGCGGCGGTGATGAGGCCCGGTCCGATTCGTTGGAGAGTGCCGATGAAGCTATTGGGAGGAGCCTCGATGCTTTCGGGGCGAAGTGCGTAGGGGTCGGCTATAGTTTGATTCACCACGGTTGAGATTGAGGCTTCCGATTAACGAGTGTAGGTTTGGTCGAGGCCCAGATAACGGAGGGCTGGAGCGAGAGGCACCCTGAACTTCCTTCAGACTCGCAGGGCGAGGCTTCTGGACGTCGCCGTCCGACCTCACCACAGCCGTTGCAGCACGGAGTACCCCATCATGACGGCCGTGATGACGGAGGCAACCCACAGCGCAAAAGTGATCCATCCTTTGGGAACCAGGCTCTTGGGGAGATGAACATACCGCAGATAAAGAACCGAGAACCCAATAATAGGAAGCATCAGAGCCTGCGAGATACCGCCGATTGTGACGAGCATAACGGGTTCGGGCAGAAGGAAATAATAGATCACGGGTACGAACAGCACGATCCCGATGAAAAGTTGTATCGCACGGCGGCGCGACCCATAATTGCGCCGATCATAGGCTCCGAGCAGGCCGACAAAGTCGGCGCAAACGCGGGCCGTGGACGCGGTTCCGGCAAAGACGGATGAATACAAGACAGCCACGGCGCCCGCCAGAAAAATGTACAAGGACCAAGCGCCAAGCGTCTCGGTGTAAATGTTCGAGAGGATCGCGATCGTCTCGGTGCCTTTGGGGATGACGTTTAGCCTGTTAAGGACTCCCGCTCCCAGCAGGTAAAACGCGATTGTCGCGAAGGTGTAAACGAACATCGAGCAGAGAACATCCACGCCCATCACCTTGACCCATCCGCGAGCTCGGTTCCGCCACGGCGGCGTGTCGTCGCGGGGTCCCGCGAAGCGGGCATACCCTTTCTCGATGCACCAGTAAGGATACATCACCAAGTCGGCCGATCCCACCCCCGTGATGCCGAACACCGCGACCGCAATCCCCAGGCCGCCGACGGGCAGATGGAACATGAAGCCGTCAACCATCTCCGCCCACGAAAAGTATTCCGGTTTCATCCCCAACAGTACCGCGGCGCTGACAGTTAGGGCGGTGAAGGTAATCACCAACGCGACGGAAACCCTCTCCACCAGACGGTAGCGGCCAATCACCAACACGACGAGCGTTACGATCGACACCACCCAAACCCAGGCACCGATCGTCACCGCGGGCACGATTCGGTTCAGCACCTCGGCGATGCCGGCAAACATGCCACTGATTGTCATCAAAGTCGTCGCTTGCATCAGAAACCACGCCCACACTACCCACGAAACCCGGAAACGCGGTCCCGGCACGCGGTCGAGCGCTTCCAGCCCGGTCTTGCCGGTACCTACGGCATAACGCCCGATTTCGTTCTGGACAATGACCTTGATCAGGCAACTCAGCACAACGAGCCACAACAACCGGTATCCGTTCTCGGCCCCTAGGACAGTAGTGGCAATCAGTTCACCTGTGCCAACGACAGCGCTCGCGATGATCAGCCCTGGCCCGATCCAACGGAGAACGTCTCGAAGGGCAATGGGCGGGGGCTGAATGCTTTCAGGATGAAGCTCGTAGGGATTGTCTACCGATTGGTTTGGCATGTATCGGGGCCGGAGCGAGTTAACTCAGAAAGGATGTCGTTCGACGAGCGTAACAGTAACAGCCGGGTCGCGTGTGGTGCAAGGGTTCGCCGCGCTGGAGCACGTCGCAGCGTGCGAATAGAGAGTGCGACCACAGCCCTAAACTCAAGTCGCTAAAGGGGCACCCTCGCCCAACAGAGCTCTTTCTTGGTGGACCTCTAAGTAGTTTTCTCGGGCGAGCGCGATGAGGAACACCAGGATCGCCAGTGGAGGTACCGCGCCATAGGGTTTGCCGAAGATGGCAATGAAATAGGGTATCGGAATCAGCAACGCGAGAGCGGCGAAGCGCGAAAAAGAGCTCTTCGACACGAACATGACCAACCACAGCGGCAAGAGAAGAAACGACGCATCGTATCGGAACACGTGCGGTGCGATCAACAGAGACCCCGCGACCGCCGCTGCCAATGATCGCCAGTAGGGTGCTTTCCACACAGCGATAGCTGTCACGCCGAGCGTCAAAACGACCAGTGCGCCTGAAAGCAGCGGGGAGTAGACGTCCAGGTTCTCACCGACTGCGTATACGTTGATCATGAGCGCCGGCAACGGCGAGAGGGCCTTGATGTCTTTGGCGGTCAGCAGATCAACGTAGAGTCGCATCCCTTGGATGCCGCTCAGCAAGGCGCAGAGCAGCACCTCCCCGATGGCGGCGGCGCCAAAGCCAAGCAGCATTCTGTTCTGCCTACGAACGAGCATCGCCACCGGCAGCAGAAGCAGCAGATGGAATTTTTGCAGAGCAAGCCCGAGGACGGCACCGCTCCAGAAAGGTCTTCCTCGTTCGGCTAAGGCGTAGGCGCCGATCAGGATCAGCAGCATGATTGAAGAATCTTGGCCGCTCGAGATCCCGTGAGCGGTGGGGAAATAGAGACCCCCGAAAATGAGCGCATCCGAACCAAACTTCCGCGCGGCCCACAGCCAGCATCCCACCAGCAACAAGAACTGCAGCAACAGCCAGCACCAGAGGGCGGTCTCATACGGGATTAATGACAGGGGAGCCAGTAGCGCCGCGTAAAACGCTGGCCGCACAAACGGAATCAGCTCGGACGTTTCTGGGAGGAGTTCTTGCTCTTTAGCTAGCTGCGCTTGCTGGTCGTGCAGCTCCGCGAAACGCCCTTCGCGAGCCAGGGACGCACCCGTATAGATGTTCAGAAAATCATGTTGGCGCGCCCGATAGACGTCCATCGCTCCCTGTACAGCCCAGAAAACAACGAGCACGCCAACGAAAATCAGCGTTCCAATGGGGAGGCGACGAGTCGCGGGCCGAGCAGGTGGTTCCTTCGGCACGTATCCCTAGGCTAGCAGGGTCTGAATCAGTATCGGTGCTGGCGTTCGTCAACCCAGAATCAGGTGCCAAATGCAGTGAATAACTCCTGCAATGCACCTCGTCGGGGCCAAGAGGCAACCCGCGCGATGAGCCGCCCGTTCGGTATCATTGAGAGGATGTTTGCTTCACCCTTCGCGGCGTGGGGAGGCAATCATCATGGCCAACCGAGCCTTCTCGCAAAGTACAGCGAAATCGGAGCAAGGGCCGCATACTGTGGCCGGTCTGCAAATGGGCCAAGTCACTGTAGTTTGCGAGGCTCAGTAACTGTTTACGGTTTACGGGAGGGGCGCTATGTACTACGCCGACGTAGATTCACCAGCGGGCCGCATACACATGCTGGCGACGGAAAGCGGTCTTGCCGGCCTTTACTTTGATCGGCAAAGGGAAGAAATGGAGCGCCGCTTTCCGTTGGACACGAGAAAGCCGGGTCGCGGAAATCTTTGGCTGTTGCGCGCTGAAGCTTTGACGTATTGCTACTTTGCGGGCGACCTGGATTTCTGTCCCGAGATTCCGTTCGCTCTTCAAGGGACGGCCTTCCAACGTTCTGTTTGGGAGACGCTCAGGACGATTCCGCCGGCGTCGACCGTGAGTTACGGTGAAGTAGCCAAGCAGGTTGGCAACCCCACTGCGTCTCGGGCCGTTGGGGCTGCCGTGGGTCAGAACCCGATGGCTCTGATCATCCCTTGTCATCGAGTCGTCGGATCCGCGGGAGGGCTCACTGGCTACGCCGGTGGCCTCGAGGTGAAGCGCTTCCTTCTCGAGCACGAGAAAAACTACGCCCGCCGAGATTCAACGCAGCCCCTGGCCGCCGCCGAGACTTTGTTAAGTTAGCGCGTGGAAAAAGCTGAATCGGGTCCATCTGGAGTCAAGGCATCTGCTCCACTTCCTGAAACCTCCCTCCCTCTCAGCGAACGAGTATACGCACGGTATAACGCTTCAAGAGACTCGCCACCGGAAAGCTCGGCCGACTGACAGCAACTCGCCGCGAGGTCGAGGAACGCCGATGAACCGCAAGACGACGGCATTTGTGGCATTGCTCCTTGTTTTATGTGTCCTCTCATCGTGCCGCCGGGGTGTTCTCCCGGAGAACGACTTTGAAAGAGTTGCGCATCCCGGCCCGACCGTCGCGCCGTTACTGGTGATTGGCGTGGACGGTCTTGAGTGGAACGTGGTCCTTACCATGCTCCGAGAGGGTTCTCTTCCCAATCTCGCTCAACTCATGCGGCAGGGTATCTATGGACAGTTGAAGACGTTGCGGAACCCAGACTCGCCCGCTGTCTGGACCTCGGTGGCAACGGGCAAGATCCCCGCCAAACATGGCATCGTTGCCTTCACTCGCCGAGACGATGAAGGTAATCGGCAGCTCTACAACAACGGGGATCGCAAGACCAAAGCGTTGTGGAACATCCTTTCGGATTACCGCAAGCGCGTGGCTGTGATCGGTTGGTGGATGACCTATCCCGTAGAAGAGATCAACGGAATCATGGTTGCGCAGACTAACACGTTAGGGGGGGTGCCTTTTAAGGGGAGACTCGTCGAAGGCTTGCCGGGACAGGTCTGGCCGCCGGCGAAGCAAAGCGGCATGATGGCGCTGCTCAAACGGTCGCACGAGCGGTTGCCCGACCTCACAAACGAGATCTTTGGCCCCTTCCCGTACGCGCTGACGGAAATGGGCAGAAGGCTCTGGGCGGACTGCCAATGGTCGTTTCGGGCTGACGCAACCTATTTGAGTATCGCCCGCAGGCTGCTCGAAAGCGAAAAGCCTTTCGATTTGACAATGGTCTACTTCGGTGGACCGGACGTGGTGGGTCACCGCTTCTGGCGTTATATGCAGCCGGAGCGATACCAGTGCTGTCCGGGGAAAGTCGCGCCATCGGACGGTAAGTCTCGACCGTTCAATGTCTTATGGCCTGTTTTGCCCGGGAACGATTTGAAATCCCGAGGCCGCAAATGGTCGCCTGAACGGAGCATCCGGACGCGGCACAATGAGGGATGAACCTTGGCCGTACGGTTTTCTCCCAACTGATCGAGCACCTACCGAGCAAAGAGTTTCAGAAATGTGTATCGCGCTACCGCGGCGATTCCTATCTGAAAAGTTTCTCCTGCTGGGATCAGTTTCTTGCGATGGCATTCGCCCAGCTGACCTATCGGGCAAGCCTCCGCGACATCGAGACGTGCCTGCGTTCGATGCACGGCAAACTCTACCACATGGGATTCCGCGGCAGGGTAGCGCGCTCGACACTGGCCGACGCGAACGAGTCGCGCGACTGGCGGATCTACGCGGACTTCGCGCAGGTCTTGATTGGCATGGCACGGCCGTTATATGCCCACGACCCGATCGGTGTGGACTTGGACCAGACTCTGTACGCTCTCGACTCGACAACAATCGACCTCTGCCTGTCGCTGTTTCCGTGGGCGAGATTCCGCAAGCAAAAAGCCGCCGTGAAGATGCACACGCTGCTGGATCTGCACGGCAATATTCCCACGTTCATCCGCATTACTGGAGGCAAAGTGCACGACATCAACATCCTCGACGAGATCGGCCCGGAGGCCGGCGCGTTCTACGTCATGGATCGGGCCTACGTCGATTTCGAACGCCTCTTCGTGTTCACTCTCTGCTCGTCGTTCTTCGTCGTGCGAACCAAGAAGAACATCTTGCTCCAACGGCGCTACTCGCATCCCGTCGACAAATCCACGGGCTTGCGCTCGGATCAGACCGTCATACTGGCTGCCATCGAATCGGCCCAAGCCTATCCCGACCCGTTGCGGAGGGTCAGTTACTTCGACGCCCGGACGAACAAGCGGCTGAAGTTTCTGACCAACAACTTCGCGCTCCCGGCGCTGACCATCGCCCACATCTACAAGTCGCGTTGGCAGATTGAGTTGTTCTTCAAGTGGATCAAGCAACATCTGCGAATCAACTCGTTTTACGGCACCAGCGAGAACGCCGTCAAGACGCAGATCTGGATCGCTGTCTCGATTTACGTGCTCATCGCCATCGTCCGGAAACGCCTCGGGCTGGAAGCGAGTCTTTACCAGATTCTACAGATTCTCAGCGTTACGCAATTCGAAAAAATGCCCCTTTTACAGGCACTCCAGCCATCCGACTCCCCAAACGAATCCCCCTATGACCCCAACCAATTGATTCTATTCGACTTTTAACCGGACAGCAGTGGAGCGATACCATCATCCGCCGTCACCGGAGGAGATCGAAAACCTCGGTGACGTCATAACCGACTATTACGCCTATATTGACCGCTCGGTGGGGGCGCTAACGGAGGCTCTCGGGCCTGATGGATCGGTGATGATCATTTCCGACCATGGGATGCAACCACATGGTCTCAACTTTGATGCGATCGAAGTTTCCAAGCTGAGATTCTCCGCAGAACACGTCGGGTGGTCTCCGGGTGTGATCATAGTGGCCGGATCGAGGATTCGTCAGGCTCCCGGGCGCAAGAAACCAGAGGATCTGAGGCGGGACGATCTGCAACCTCTTGGGTCGATATACGACGTTGCCCCGACGATCCTGACCTGGATGCGGATTCCCCTGGGACGCGACATGGATGGTCGGCCCCTGCCTCGGCTGGCGGCTGACGATTTCGACATTTCAAATCAGCCAGAGAGCGTCTCGTCCCACGACACCCGTGCCTTCCTGGCCTCTCGGCCGACACTCAGGATGGATGCCGCATCACATCGCGAGCGTCTGGAGCAACTCCGCAGTCTCGGTTATATCGATTAGCCGCCCCACCCGAGTTTCAAAACGCCCCTTGTCGTCGCCTTCTGACAGGGGATCTCTGTTGTCGAAAGGGCAACTGGTCTGTGACGGGACGTTGTCTTCCCGGGCCGAGCCGGGAGGGGCGGTTGGATCTCGAGGTGCAGCGGCCGGCTCACTCCTTGGATCGGGACTCCGCTGCCCGTAGATTGCGTTGCGCGTCAGCGTGTCTGGGGTTGATCTCAAGGGAGCGGCGGTAGTGTCGAATGGCGTCCTCTGCCCGCCCCTGACTTTCGAGCAAGACGCCCCAATTGCTGTGTGCATCGGCGTTCAACGGGTCGAGCTGCGTAGAGAGCTGATAATGTCTGGCGGCCTCGCTCAGCTTGTTCTGACGATGAAGTGCAAGGGCGAAGTTGTAATGTGCATCAGCGAAATTGGGCAATACTTCAAGGGCTACTTCATAGTGCCCCTCGGCTTCTTCTTCGCGGTTCTGTCGGACCAAGCAGTTGCCTAGCCCGGCTTGAGCCGCTGCGTCTCGTGGCTCCTTTTCGATCGCTCGCCGAAAATGATATTCGGCTTCTTGCAGCTCTCCCTGTTGCATCAGTAGTTGCCCGAGATTGTAGTGGGCATGGGCGTAGTCGGGCCGGATACGTACCGCCCGCCGCAAGTGTTCTAAGGCTTTGTCTGTCCGGCCTTCGTCGTCCAATGCCCGTCCGAGGTTGTTGTGGGCCAAAGAGGACAGAGGGCTCATTTTCAGCGTGTGCGTCCAGAGTGCTACCGAGTTCTCCCAGACACGGGTTTGGGCCAGGGTCCGCTCGCAAAGCACCAGAGTGGCGATAGCAGCGCAAGCGGTAGCCAGTGCTGCCCGGCGCTGTTCCAAGAGGATCAGGAATCCACCCGCCGCCAGCATTGCAAAAGGCAGCGTAGCCAGGTAGCTATGGTGGTCGGCCACGTACTGCTGAGCGTCGAACCGCAAGATCGAAAGCACCGGCAATAGAGTGATGACGTAGCAGGCCCACGCCGCCGTCAGCGCCGGCCATTTCTTTCGCAGAAGGAAGGCCGCGATGGTCACAACGACAGCGACGACGGATCCCACGGCCAGGGGAGTGTCAAAGGCTTGTGGAGAGCTGCTGTAGGCATATTGAGGGGCGAGCGAAAACGGGAGGACGCTCTTCCACAGATAGAAAGCGAGTCCAAAGAGAGACAGGGTCACTCGCAATAGGGGTTCGACTTCGATGTCCTCGAAAGTTCCCGTTACTCCGGTTCGCTGCTGCCCGAGGGCGAACAATCCGGCGGCCGTGGCCAAGGCAAAGTAAGGGACTTTCGACCCCAGCAGACGGAGACCGACCTTGCGCCGCAGCGGATAGACATCGAGCACCAGCAGGATGAGCGGCAAGCCGGCAACCATCACTTTCGAAAGGAGGGCCGCGGCAAACACGGCCACCGAAGCCCGGAGTCGGCCACGCAGATAAAGCAGAGCCGAACCCACATAGAAAAGCCCCGAGAGAACGTCTCGACGCTCGCTAGCCCACGCAACTGACTCCACTCGCAGGGGATGAATGGCGAAGAGCAGCGCCCCCAACGCAGCGCTGAACAACAGCGCCGGCGTTGGTTCCTCTTCGCGTCTTGCCGATTGGAGCAGCTGGACGATCACCAAGTAGACCAGCCATGCCGTCACGGCGTGGAGCACCGCGTTGGTGAGGTGGTAACCGCTCGGGTTCATCCCCCAAAAGACATAGTCGAGACCAAGGGTGAACCACGTGAGAGGGTGATAGTGGCCGAGATGGAAAGTAGTGAACATCCACTTGAAGTTCTCGAACGAGAGACCGCGGTAGCTCGGGTTGTCGAGGAAGTTACGATCGTCGTCCCAGTTGACGAAGTCGTTTCCAACAGCGGGAAGGAAAACGAACAACGAAATCGCGAAGACCAGCAGTGGAAGCCACCGAGTTTGTTCCTCGAACGAGCCCTCAGTAGCTGCCGGCTGGTTCGACCGCCGTGATCGCCTCGCCCGGCGCCTAGCTGCCATGGCCCGCATTGTATCCCGCGGGAGAGATACGCGGCTGGGCGTAGTTAAGCTTATGCCCCTCGCCTCGACTCGGAACCGGAACCGCAGTGTCCGCTGGCCAACAGGCCGGCCCGAATGTCTACCGTAACCCATTGATTCCTCGAGGGGTTGTTCGGAATTGGGTTCGTTTCGTCATTTGTATTCTCGCGCGTCGAGCGTGAATACGATCGCTCTTCGTAAACCGGGGAGACCAACGGTGACATTGGACTCGATGACTGTTCTTGCGGCCCGAGTTGGGCCCGGGGCCGTGTCAACAGCCGATCACTGCTTCACATCGGTTGCGTGAGGAAAACGAGGCCTAGCGAAAGGGAAAACGCGATTTCCCGGCCTCTAGCGGGGGCCTAGCGGCGAACTTTTCGCCCGAGGCCGTAGTCCGAAGTGGGGAAGACGGTTGCCGAGCCCGGGGCGCCCCGCGAGGGGCGCCCCGGCTGGCTTGATACGGTGCGGCTCCTGGTTTATCGCGCGGAGCCGCCAAAACGGTTTGGGATCGATCCGGTTGTCCTGGGTAACGCGGTCGGTTGATCGGCTCACCGACAGAGGCCATGGGGAGGACTTATATCCCGACCGGGGTGCGCCGGTCTGTCGCTCCCTGAAGGCCGGCGCTCTTACCGGCCCAGAGTAACATCGCACGGTGAGGGTAGGTGGTCAAGGCAAGGCGACCCTGTTGACGGTGCGCGAGTTAGAAATTTCAAATTGCCGTGACTGGTTTCGGGGAGTGGTGGGAGGAGTTCGGGTGCTGGCGATCGGCCGTTGGGACGGCCGATTTTTGTCCCACCCCAAGCCCCGCTCGCCCGCCGGGAGCGGCCGAGCGCCGGTCCTCCTCCGCGGAGCTTGTCCAAGGGTTGAATGCCTGTTTATGAGAGCGGGTTGTAATCAACAGTTATCGGCCCACAGGCACTATCTAGTCTCCTGTCCGGGCTAACTCTTTACAATAGCTTCTTTGCAGCGGCGCACCTTGTCGAGAATGACATCCGCAGTGGCTTTCCAAACAAACGGTTGGGGGTCGTGGTTCCAGATGGCCAGCCACTGATAGATCGCTCGCTCCAGTTCTGCCACACAATGGAAGGTTCCTCGGCGGATCATGCGGTCGGTGAGGAGCCCGAAGAGACGTTCGACTTGGTTGAGCCAGGAACTGCTGGTGGGCGTGAAGTGAAAGTGGAAGCGGCGCCGCTTTTTGGGTTGCAACCAGCGCTGGACGGCCGCGCTTTTATGGCTGGAGTAGTTGTCCATGATGAGGTGAACTTCTTGATCCAGCGGCACCTCTCTTTCCACTTGGTTGAGAAACCTGACGAACTCCTTGGCGCGATGCCGAGGCAGACAACTGCTAATCACTTTCCCGTTCAGGATGTTGAAAGCAGCGAACAAGGTGGTGGTTCCGTGGCGCTTATAATCGTGCGTTTGTCGCTGTGGCAAGCCGGGCCGTAACGGCAGAATCGGAGCCGTTCGGTCCAGGGCTTGGATTTGGCTCTTCTCATCCACGCACAGCACCAAAGCCCGGTCGGGCGGATGCAGATACAAGCCCACGATGTCCCGCACCTTCTCTTCGAACTGCGGGTCCTGGGAGAGTTTGAATTTCTCTACCCGATGGGGCTGCACCTCGTAACGTTGCCAAACCCCATGCACGAGCGTGCGGCTCACACCGAGATGCCGGGCCAGGGTGCGCACACTCCAGTGGGTCGCATCCGGCGGCCTGGTCTTCAAGGTCGTATCGAGAATCTTCTGCTCCAACTCGGGCGTCAACACACGTCGCGAGCGCTGGCGTTTTTGCCGCCGCCGGATCGCCTCCACCCCGCCCCGCGCGAAGGCGGCTCGCGTCGCGATCACGGTCGGACGCGACAAGCCGATCTGCTGCGCAATGGCGTGGTTGGGCACTCCCTCGCCAGCCAGCAAGATCAGCTGGCATTTCCGCGCCAACATCTGCGGCGTGCTTCCGGCACGGGCCATCGATTCCAGTACCTGTTTCTGCGCCGGATTGATGGCAAGCGGAGTCGCTGGGGTGAACATGCCCCATTACATCATGATCCCGCTATATTGTCAATAGTTATAACGGACAGGACACTAGCACCGGCGCAAATAAGCCGCGTTGAACGCGGCTCAAACGTCGTGAGAGCCGCCTGGCGGCGGCTGGGACAAGCAGGAGTGTTTATCCCTACGGAGCTCGATCGATAATGGCCTGGCCGCCTTCACGTTGACCGCTCACTGGCGTTCGCGGCTCTGTTTCCTGCTGTCGCGTGGCCTTCGGATGAGCGAGTCCTGGAAAAGGCCGCAAGTCTCGGCGAAACGACCGCCGAGCCATGCGCTACCGGATCTGCCCATGAGCCAGAATGTCCTCCTTCGCCAATCTTGCCCGCGGCGGGCGCAGAACCAACCGTAACTCATTGATTGCAATAGGCGTGCTAGAAATTGGGTTTGTTTCGTATTTTCCCCCTGTGCCCCAGCGTGATGTCGTTCTTCGCGGTCTCCCTCGCCATCGCCGGTGGGTCAAGTACCTTCCTCGAACAGTGAAATGGCTTCGAGCCGGAAACCGTGCCCATCCGGCGGGCCCGCGCCCTGACGGGCGCGGCTCTTTCCGGTGCTCGACGCCGGCACTCCCTTTGCGATTCTTAACCCCGTCCAACCGGGTGAAAACAGCCGCGGCGCGGGCCAAAGACAGCGCAGGCGCGCTAGGCGTCCCGCCAAGAATCATATATGCCTCCCAGACCAATCTGACCCCGTACTCGGTCAGAAAAGGCGGATACGCGGGGTCAAAAGATGGCCTAGCGGTGGGCTAGCGGGCGATTTTGGTCACCTGGCGGTAGCTTGGCAGGCGAGTGGGGCGGCGATGGGATTGTCGCGCCTAATGGTTAAGTCTTCTGCATTGTGAGACATAGCAGCGTTCCCAGCCGCCCAGGCTAAAACCGGTGGCAGAAAGTGGCGAGAATACCAGGGTCATCCATCCGAGATTTCGCTTTCTGGGCCCCGTACCAGAATAAGGGACGGACTGAGCGTTAGGAGGGGTCCGAGGGGGTAAGTTGTTGAAACGGGGAGGAGAAAAGATGTGAAAAGTCTGTGACCGACCGGGTTTTGAGGGGGTGCTGGAAAGTGTCCTCGAGGCCTGATTTTCCGTGCCGAAACCATATCGTAGCGCAGTCGTAGCGCGAGGAAAACGCCGCCTAGCGGATGGTTGGGGAGTGCGCAGGGAGAGCGGGATCGGCCGTTGGCACGGCCGATTTTTGCCCCACCCCAGGCCCCGCGGCCCCGGGGCTGACGCCCCGGGCCAGCATTAATGGAATGTTGCCCGCGGGGTAGAGTGCGGGCCCGGAAAGATGCCCGCTGCCCCTGCTGTTAATTGAGGCTGTCCCGGTTTCCCCGGTTTCCCGGTCCGGTTTCCCGGTTCAGTTGCCGACGCGAAGATCGGATGACACTCCCTATTTTTTGCCCCACCCCAGTCCCCGCTCGGCCCCTCGGAGAGGGCCGAGCGCCAAAAGGAGCGAGAGCTGGGCGGCGGCGACCAGCCGTAAAACGGCTGGCCTAGCAACGGCCCACAAGAGCCGCGTGAACGCGGCTCAAACGTCGTTCGACCTCGCAAACAGCGGGTATAGGATGACGCAGCGAAGACTTGGTCTACTCCGGCTGCCGCCGTGCGGCCCCACTGCGACATTGCAGGCATTGCACTGGGCTCGAGCTCGGATTTCGTGGGCGAAGAAACTGAGGCTGTCCCGGTTTCCCTCCCGGTTTCCCTCCCCATTAATTGAGGCTGTCCCGGTTTCCCCCGGTTTCCCGAGCCGGTTTCCCGAGCCGGTTTCCCGAGCGGCCTTGCCCGAAGCCAATCTGTAGACCGGACCGCCGCCGAATGGAGGATCGAACGTGCAAGCAGTGCGAAAACCTTTGCAGCGCAGCCGGGGCTCGACTACACTATCCGTGCCGGGATGGTCAAAATGGAAATCCTGGCTCAGAACTCGCCTGTGAGCTCTCAACAAATCGCCTTGGTAGAATATACTCGTCTTCACGATACATTCGACAGTGAATTCTTGACCAGTATGTCGAGCCAGGCAGCGCACATTATCACTTAACCGATCTAGCTTCTGTCTTCAGCGACACTGTGCTTGCGCCTGCTGCCTCTCCGTGCAATCATCCGCGGCATGACTGACGAACTCGCTATCGATTCGTACCTGCCTCCGTCGCCACTCGCCACCACGGACGTTCGGATCACCGCCATTGAGACGGTGCAGCCCCTCGACCTCTTTCCCGGTCTGCTGTTTCTGCGTACGCCCATGAGCTGCATGCGCGAAGCGTGCGCAGCTATGTGTGTCTATACGACGCCGAGGCCGCCGGTCAGGCGCGAGCGGCCGGCGTTGGCGCGAGCTTGACCCTGACAATGGGTGGGAAGACCGATGAGCTGCACGGTCAGCCGATCCAGCTCGAAGTTCGGGTGCGAACGTGTCACGATGGACCCTTTGTCGACCGTGAAGTCAGGCATGGCGGGCGGACACACTATGACATGGGGCCGACAGCGGTAGTGGAAACCGAAACCGGTTTGACGATCAGCCTGACCTCCAGGCGATTCCCGCCGGGCAGTCTGGGGCTGTTGACAAGCTGCGGAATTGATCCGCGGGAATTTCAGGTGATTGTCGCCAAGGGAGTGCAAGCACCGCGTGCCGCCTATGAACCCGTATGTTCGGCTCTGATCCGAGTCAACACGCCGGGAGCGACGGCGGCTGATATGCGGAAGTTCGACTATCACCATCGGCGGAAACCGCTGTATCCGCTGGAAGAGATCTGATGTGCCTGTGTGATGGATAGCCAGGCCGTGGTACGGTCCTGCTAGCAGCGCGTGGCAGTTCAGGGTGGGCTATCCTACCCATGTCGAGACAGTCAAAAAGGAAATCCTGGTGAATACCCACGACACACTACTTACACGACGTTCCTTTCTGAATCGTTCGGGGGTCGGCCTCGGCGCCGCTGCCCTCCCTTTCGCGCTGCCGAGCGCGTCGCTCCTCGCCTCGCAACATGAGGCAGAAAAGAGCCTCGGCATAGCCCTGGTTGGACTAGGCGGCTATGCGACCACGATGCTGATGCCGGGGTTCAAGCACACCAAGCACTGTCACTTGGCTGGACTCGTCACGGGTACGCCGGAGAAGAAAATCCGGTACGGCAGGGAGCACAACATCCCCGATACCCACATCTATAACTACGAGACCTTTGACCGAATCGCCGACAATCCTGACATCGACATCGTCTACGTGGTGTTGCCCAACTCCATGCACGCGGAATACACAATCCGAGCGGCCGAGGCGGGCAAGCACGTCATCTGCGAGAAGCCGATGAGCTTGAATGTCGCGGAGGCCAAGGCGATGATTGCCGCCTGCCAGAAGAACAACGTCATCCTCAATATCGGATACCGTTGTCAATACGAGCCGTACAATCTGGCTCTGATCAAAGTGACCGAGAAGGGAACCTACGGCCGCCCCGTCTACATTCAGTCCGAGATGGGATTCGTCATTGGCGACGCCAACCAATGGCGTCTTCGCAAGGACTATGGCGGCGGAGCTTTGATGGATGTCGGCGTTTACTGCATGCAGGCGGCCCGTTATGTGTCTGGCGAAGAGCCTCTTGCTGTTTCCGCCCAGGAGTACAAGACCGATCCCAGCAAGTTCGCCGAGGTGGACGAAACGGTTACTTTCCAGATGGAGTTTCCGAGCGGGACGATCTCGAGTTCGACCACCTCATTCAACCTCATTATGCGTCGTCTCTACACGAGCTACGAGCGGGAATCCGCTGTTGCGGAGATTGAGCCCAACTTCACCTACGATAAGTACAAAGGCCACATCAATGGAGTCCCGATGGATATTGCCCACGTGAACCACCAAGGCAACCACATGGACGTCATCGCCCAATCGATACAATCCGGTACTCCCACGACCACTACCGGCGAGGAAGGGCTTCGCGACATGAGGGTCATCGAGGCGATCTTCAAGTCCATTGCCAACGGAGGGGCGCGGACAAAGATAGTCTGAAGGGTCCGTCTCGTTCGACTGTCAGCGAGGAGGCCGAGGCGTCATTTCACCCGCAAAGTGCCGCTCCACGTTGAAGTCGAGACCCGTCAGGTCGCGGATCGTGTAGCCGTACTCGCCGCTGGTCAGGCGTCGCAGCGTGACGCGGCCCGGTTCGCCATCGTGCTTCTCCGCAAATTCGTTGAGTTCCGTGCGGATCCACCCGACGGCCAGACGCCGTTCGGCTTCGCTCGGTTGCGGCATGCCCTGCGGTGGCATCCGCTTCTGTTCGAGAACCGCCTGAACCTTCCGCCAATGCTGGAAGCTGTCGGCAATCGAGTTTCGGGAGGTTAGTCTCTCGAGGTTAATCCCTTGCCGTAGCTGCCGCTTCGCCATGGCACTGGACGCAATACCGGCGGAAAACGGCAACCGCTCCCGTGGCAGATACGTCTGCCGCCTGGGAGGCCGTGACGCAGACCGCGGCGGTAAGAAACAAACGCAACGCCGTTACAGAGAGGGCAGCGCGAGGTTCGAGGGTGAGCCTCGGGTTCTGTAACCCTTTCACACCCGATTCTCCTGCTTATCCGATATCCGACAGGTGTTGAAGCTTACCGGTCGAGTCGCCAAGCGTTTCGGTGGGAACGCCCATTCGGTCGAGCATTGAAAGGAACAGGTTGTTGAGAGGTGTTTTCTCCGGGCAGACGACGTGCCGCCCCGGCTTCAGCGTGTTGCCGGCTCTGCCCGCAAGCAGCACCGGAAGGTCGGTATGCGTGTGTAGGTTGCCGTCCGAAATGCCCGAGCCATAGACAATCATTGAGTTGTCCAGCAGTGTTCCTTCGCCATCGGCGATTGATTTCATCTTCCCCAAGAAATAAGCAAACTGCTCCATGTGGAAGTGGTTGATGTTGCTGAGCTGCTGGACCTTTTCCGGGTCCCTTCGGTGATGACTCAAGCCATGGTGGGCGCCGGAGACCCCGATTTCGGGATAGCTACGGCCGCTCCCCTCCGGCCCGATCATGAAAGTGAGGATGCGGGTCGAGTCCGTCTGGAAGGCCACTGTCGCCAGATCGAAGAGGATCTTCGCGTGTTCGTCAAACCCGACCGGGATACCGTGGGGCTTCTCTAGATCCGCCGGCAAATCCACCTCTTCCTTCTCTGTTGACGAAATACGACGCTCGATTTCCCGTATCCCCTCAAGGTATTCCTGAAGCTTGCGGCGATCCGTGGGTCCCAGCGATCCCTGGAGTCGCTTGGCGTCGTCTTGCACGAAATCCAAAATCGAACGGTCGTGCCCGAGCCGTCGTGCTCGAGCTTCCGGGGTTTCGTCTGTTCGGACATCTCCGAACAGCCTTTCGAACACTAGGCGCGGATTAATCTCCGGGGGATTCGGCGTAGTGGATGAGCGCCAAGACACGCTGTTGGAGTAAGCACAGCTATATCCGGAGTCGCAGTTCCCAGCCAAACGCCCGGGCTCGATGCCCAACTCCAACGAAGCGAAACGTGTCTTGCCGCCCACCTTTTGGGCTGCCACCTGGTCGACCGAGACGCCAACCTGGATATCAGCTCCCTTCGTCTTCTTGGGATGAACACCGGTCAGGAAGGTCGACCCCGCGCGGGCGTGGTCACCCGCCCCGTCGCCAAGGGAATTCGCCTGGAATTGCGCCAACCCCGAGAGTACAAGCAAGTCTTCCCGGAAAGGCTCGAGCGGCTTGAGAATGGCTCCAAGGTCGTAGCCGGTCCCGGACTTCGCCGGCGTCCAATCCTCCATGATCGCGCCGTTGGGTATATAGACGAACGCCATGCGCCGTGGTGTCTTTGCGTCGAGACGGGGCTTCGCAAAGGCCGGCACCATCGAATCGAGAAACGGTAGAGCAATCGCCGTGCCCAGACCCCGCAACACGGTCCGTCTCGGAATGTGTTTCCCTCTCATGGTTCAGTCGCTCCTTTCCTCAACTCGCATCTGAAACGGCATACTCTCGACGACTCCCAGAACTAGGCTAGAGAACCGGTATCCACTGCGGGCGACGCCGTTACGGATCTCTTCGACCGCTGGCTCGTCGTAGCTCTCGAGGCCGCGTCCTAAAGCATAAGTTAGCATCTTCTCGGTCAAATTCCGAGCGAATTGGTCCTGCTGCGCATAGAGCAGAGCTCTCAGGCCCGCTGGACCATCAAAGCGCGTCCCGCCTGGTAGCTCCCCTGTCGCGTCGATGGGGAAGTTGCCGTCGGCTGTCCTCCAGGCCCCGATAGCGTTGTAGTTCTCAAGACCGAACCCGATAGGGTCCATCCGTTCATGGCAGACCGCACAGCTTGGGTCAGCCCGGTGCCTCTCCAACTGCTGCCGCAGAGACGCAGCATTGCTCACCGCCTGCTCATCGAGTTCCGGAACGTCCTCGGGAGGATCCGGCGGCCGGTCCCCAAGCAAGTTCTCCAGTACCCAAAGGCCGCGCAGAACCGGCGACGTGCGCGTGGGATAAGAAGATACCGTCAGAACGCTCGCCTGCGTCAGCACCCCTCCACGCTGTTCGCCTGAAAGCCGTACCCTGCGGAACCCGGGCCCTTCAACACCCTCGATGGCATAGTGTTTCGCCAGGCGTTCGTTCAGGAAAGTGTAATCGGTGTTCAAAAGTTCGAGGATGCTACGGTCTTCGCGCACGATGTGTTCGAGGAAAAGCTCGCTCTCGCTTACCATCGCCTCCCGTAGCTCTTCATCGAACTCGGGGAAAGTTTCCGGATCAGGTTTCACGAGCGAGACGTTGCGCAGCTGCAGCCACTGACCGGCGAAATTCTCGACGAACGCTTGCGACTTCTTGTCCCGCATCATCCTCATGACCTGCGCGCGCCGCCCGTCCTTAGTGAGCAGCTCCCCTCGCGCCGCGGCCTTCAACAGCTCCTCGTCAGGCATGCTGCTCCAAAGGAAATAGGAGAGCCGAGAGGCCAGCTCGAAATCGTCGATGGGACGAATGGGATTCGGTCTCGCTGGGTCAGGGTCGAGCTCAACCCGGAACAGAAATTGTGGTGAAACCAGAATGGCTTTCACGGCGAGTTGGATGCCTCGTTCGAAGCTTGCGCCCTCCGCTACCGCGTTCTTGGCAAAGCGAACGTAGCCGCCGACTTCCTTTTCTGTCACCGGCCGGCGGAAAGCAAGCCTCACCAGGCGTCCGACAATCTTCTCTGCGCAAATCCGGTCGAATCCGGCGCCCTCCGGCTCGCAGACCATGATCTGGCGGTGGCTCTTGGGCAGCGGCGCGGGTTCAGGATTGAATGGGCCCTTGATTTCGATGGAGTCAGCGAACACCATCCTCTTCGCATCTTTGTAGAGCTCGCTCCGGTACTCGGTCCAATCAAGCGAGTTCGGATTCCAGCGTTCGCCTTCGGTGCTCAAGACTTCCGCATACAATTCCCGTTCACCGGCTTCGACTCGCACGCGGACGGGGTGGTCCACTTCGTACTCGAGCCTGGGCTCAGCGCTGTAGGTCGCTACCTTCTCGCCCTCCAACGTGAAAACGACGGGCAACGGTGGTGGCGGTGGAAGCGGGGGGCCTTCGGGATTCTCTTCGAGCCAAGCCTGATATTCGACTAGCTCCGACAGCATCTTCTCGCGTTCGAAGACGAAGGTCCCGCCAACCTTGGTGACATCGAAGTGCTCCATGAACAGGATCGCATGGTCGAGACTCAGGCAGAATTCTTCGGCCAACGTGTCGAGATCGACCGCCTCCACCTCGAGTTCCGAGGCCTGCTCGATGAGTTCCGGTACTCGGTATGTCCACGGCAGCCGTCGCTCGGGGACAGTGCGGCGGTCAACGAACCGCAGATGTAGATCGTACTCCCCCGTCGCAGGAAAACGATGCCTCACGGCAAGCCTGCCCTCCGACGAGTAGGCCACTCGCCCGGCAGCTCCAATCTGCCTTTGCTCGCCTTCAGCCCGCGGGGCGCTGTAGCGGAGAACTGTGGGCTTGACGCTGCGGTCGGTAACAATCGCGCGCCGAACGATCTTGTCCCCGGCGGTCATATACTTCTCCATGAGCACGGGAGAAATCGACAAAACGTCACCAATGTTGTCGAATCCGTATCCCGTGTCATCAACCGGGAAATCATCGGCCGGCCGGAAGTCGATGCCCAGCAGGTCGCGAACGGTATTGTTGTATTCGGCGCGGTTCAGCCGCCGGGCGGTTACGCGGCCGGGATTCGGTTGGGTGTCTTCGGGCGCCAGGTTGGCGTCAATCCAGTCGAGAACTACGGCAACCTCTTCGGGAGATGGGCGCGGCCGGGGCGCCGGCGGCATCATCTTGCCGTCAAGCATCTGTTTGACACGGCGCCAAACTTGTGCATCCTTGAGCGCTGACCCCTCGTCCTGGTAGTGGTCGAACGACAGATCCGCAGTTTTCAGCTGGTCGTTGTGGCAGAAGGTACAGTGACTGGTGAGGAAAGGCTGAACGGAATCTTTGAAGGCGGGGGTAGCAGCAGTACCGGCGCGGGTAAGCAGCACACAGAAAACGATGAGCCAAAGCCGGCTGTACAACGCAATCTCCCCGTCGACCTATCTAACGCCAGCATAACATCTTAGGTTCCGCTCGGGCAAACCTCGTTCCGGCGTCGAGTGGCACCCAGGCAGCATCTTCCCGCTTCATAGTTTCCCTCATTTCATCCGTGGAGACCCACTCAACGCTCTGTGACTAAACGGGGCTCAGTTGTGGCCGTACATCAGTGGATTTCGCCTTCCTTTCGCTATCAATGGGCAGCAAAAAGGCCCTCGGGAGCCTCGATCCCGCTGGAGCCGGTCGGCCGAGGCAAAAATTGCTTGTGTTCCCGGCCGCGGGCGCTGCACCATCACCGCGGCAGAGTGCAAATCGACAATTCCGTTCAAGAGGTACAGCAGGCTGTGCGCGCATCTTGGGAACGCTCCCCGCTCGCGTCGGTCGGTCCGCCATCGTGGTTTCCCGTCGCCGACGCGAGCGGTTATAAAAAGCGCCTGGGCGGGGCCAAAAGACGGCCTAGGAGTGGGCTAGCGGGCGATTTTCGTCACCTGGCGGTCGGTTGGCAGTCGAGTGGGGCGGGAATGGGATTGTCCCGTCTAGTGGTTAAGTCTTCTGAATTGTGAGACATAAAGATTCTCCATCAGTGCCCGGGAATAGCCGGTGGCAGAAAGTGGCGAGAATACGAGGGTCATCCCTCCGAGATTTCGCTTTCTGGGCCCCGTACCAGAATACGCGACGGATGAGGAGCTAGAAGTGGTCCCGGGGCCTAGGCTGTTGAAATGGCGAGGAGAAAAAATGTGAAAAGCCTGTGACAGGGTTTTGCGGGAGTGGTGAAAAGCGTCCTCGAGGCCCGATTTTCCGTGCCGAAATCGTGTCCTAGCACAAGGAAAACGCCGCCTAGCGAATAGTGGGAGTGACCACCAAGAGGGATCGGCCGTTGGTCTTTAGACGACGTTCGTCCCATCCCGAGCCCCAGAGAGTAACGGACCTGTTTAGGCCGCTTAGTCCAAGTACTCGTCCAGCGAGACATACGGAAGTCAGGTGACAGACCGCGGCTGTTGCCCAATCCGCCGGTGATGGTCGCCGCGCAGTCTGCCTTGTAGCGACGAGCCCCCCTGGTGCCGGCCCGCATTCTCGGCCCAAACAGGAAACCCGCTCTAGTTTCCTCTATTTCGTTACCAAACCCCTAGCTCTCCCAGGAAATTACTTCCATCGCACGAAAAATCCGTCAACGCCACGCGAAATTCGTGTCCCAAACGGGGTTGGAACGGGTTAGAATAGAAGCGGCCCCGACGGAAGCAGACACTTCCGCCGAGGCCTTTCGCCACCACGGACGTAGGCCGCGGAAGCGACAGTACCATTCTACCGGCCTGCGTCCGTCGGTGGTTCCTTTGAGAAAGGAGCCACACGATGGACCTGAGCAGGATTATCGACGAACTCAAGCAGGAGCACGACCTGCTCCAGCACACGATCGACACACTGGAAAGACTGGCTCGCGGCCAAGGAAAGCGGCGCGGCCGTCCGCCGGCCTGGTTGAAAGAGCCTGCTACCCGCCGTGGCGTCCAATCGAGGCAGAACTCACACAAGCAGAGGCGCGCCCGGAAGGGTACGGTTGAGGCCTCGTGACGGCTGAGAAAAAGGCGCAGGTCTCTGCGAGCCTCAGCTACGCGCTTTTAATACCTATCCCCAGAGAGCCGAGTGTGTACGGCTACTGGCAGTTCCTTTGCTCGGTCCAGGGCGAGCATTTCATGATTTGCGCCACACGAAACCCGAATCACAACATGCACTTCACGTGTCTTGGGACCCCTGGCTCTCCTCTTTCCCCTTCTCTTGTCCCATGTCGGCTTGTCGCTGCTGGTCGAGTTGTGCCAGCGAGCCCGCGACCGGCTGGAACGCCTCCGTGTCGCCGAATCTGCCGAGTAGGTGTCCCAAGAGTTCCCCATTCTTCTCGCGGTCACCGAGACCGAGCCTTAAGGCTTGGATGAGGCCAAGAGCTTTGGCCGAAGCGATACCGGCATCGTCGGGATGCTTCTTCGCCAGCGCGTCCAGCCGCCCCAGCAGCCTCTCCACCTCCTCCAGCCGTCCGGCGTTGCCATAGGCGATCGTGGCGGTCACCAGGCCGTTCGCCAACGCCACATGGATCTCGCCCTGCTCGGGATGCTTCTTGGCCAGCGCCTCCAGCCGCCCCAGCAGCCTCTCTACCTCCTCCAGCCGTCCGGCGTTGCCATAGGCGATCGTGGCGGTCACCAGGCCGTTCGCCAACGCCACATGGATCTCGCCCTGCTCGGGATGCTTCTTCGCCAGCGCCTCCAGCCGCCCCAGCAGCCTCTCCACCTCCTCCAGCCGTCCGGCCTTGCCATAGGCGTTCGTGGCGTTGAACAGACCCTTCGCCAACAGTGCGGCGATCTCGCCCTGCTCGGGATGCTTCTTCGCCCGCGCCTCCAGCCGCCCCAGCAGCCTCTCCACCTCCTCCAGCCGTCCGGCGTTGCCATAGGCGTTCGTGGCGTTGAACAGACCCTTCGCCAACAGTGCGGCGATCTCGCCCTGCTCGGGATGCTTCTTCGCCAGCGCTTCCAGCCGCTCCAGCAACCTCTGCACCTCCTCCAGCCGTCCGGCGTTGCCATAGGCGTTCGTGGCGTTGAACAGACCCTTCGCCAACCGAACGGCGATCTCGTCCTGCTCGGGATGCTTCTTCGCCAGCGCTTCCAGCCGCCCCAACAGCTTCTTCAGCTCCTCCAGCCGTCCGGCGTTGCCATAGGCGTTCGTGGCGTTGAACAGACCCTTCGCCGACTCCACGGCGATCTCGCCCTGCTCGGGATGCTTCTTCGCCAGCGCTTCCAGCCGCCCCAACAGCTTCTTCACCTCCTCCAGCCGTCCGGCGTTGCCATAGGCGTTCGTGGCGTTGACCAGACCGTTCGCCAACCGAACGGCGATCTCGTCCTGCTCGGGATGCTTCTTCGCCAGCGCTTCCAGCCGCCCCAACAGCTTCTTCACCTCCTCCAGCCGTCCGGCGTTGCCATATTCGGTCGTGGCGTTGAACAGACCCTTCGCCAACGCAACGGCGACCTCGTCCTGCTCGGGATGCTTCTTCGCCAGCGCTTCCAGCCGCCCCAACAGCTTCTTCACCTCCTCCAGCCGTCCGGCGTTGCCATAGGCGTTCGTGGCGTTGAACAGACCCTTCGCCGACTCCACGGCGATCTCGCCCTGCTCGGGATGCTTCTTCGCCAGCGCTTCCAGCCGCCCCAACAGCTTCTTCACCTCCTCCAGCCTTCCGGCGTTGCCATAGGCGTTCGTGGCGTTGACCAGACCTGCCGCCAACCGAACGGCGATCTCGTCCTGCTCGGGATGCTTCTTGGCCAGCGCTTCCAGCCGCCCCAACAGCTTCTTCACCTCCTCCAGCCGTCCGGCGTTGCCATATTCGGTCGTGGCGTTGAACAGACCCTTCGCCAACGCAACGGCGACCTCGTCCTGCTCGGGATGCTTCTTCGCCAGCGCTTCCAGCCGCCCCAACAGCTTCTTCACCTCCTCCAGCCGTCCGGCGTTGCCATAGGCGTTCGTGGCGTTGAACAGACCCTTCGCCGACTCCACGGCGATCTCGCCCTGCTCGGGATGCTTCTTCGCCAGCGCTTCCAGCCGCCCCAACAGCTTCTTCACCTCCTCCAGCCGTCCGGCGTCGCCATAGGCGTTCGCGGCGTTGACCAGACCCTTCGCCAACGCGACCGCGACCTCGCCCTGCTCGGGATCCTTCGCCGCCAGCGCCTCCAGTCGCCCCAGCAGCCTCTCCACCTCCTCCAGCCGTCCGGCGTCGCCATAGGCGTTCGCGGCGTTGACCAGACCCTTCGCTAGGTTCAGAGGGTCTGCTTCGGCAGCCGCACTGTCGTCGAATAGTTCGGGCTCCAACGCTTCAAGCAGCGGACCGGTTTCCGGCAGCCTCGATGCGGCTCGGTGAAAGAGAAAGAATCGCGCGTTCCACGGGGCCTTGCGAGCTTCGGCTAACCCTGCCGCGCCAATCTCTGGCACCGGTCCGGAGTCCATAAGCAGCCACATCGGCTGCTCCAGTAACTCTGTCTCGGATGCCGATAGCGCAGCCCACGGCCCCAAGGCAGAAGCGAAGGCCAGATAAAACCCGGCTTCTGGGTGGGCGTCATTCGGAAAACCAACGTTTGAGCGATAGAAATCGTAAAGCGCCTGCGCTTGCTCGCGACCGTTCTGAACCAGCTCCTCCCCCAAGGCCTTTCGTGTAACCTCCTGCTTTTTCTCATGTGCGAAGAGGTACCGCCCGTCCTCCGTCTTGAGCGCGATCGCACCACTTGCGCAGGAAGCGATGAACCACTTGGGTTGGACAATCCCAAAGTTGCCCCAAACCGTGCTCGGTCAGAATTCCGGGCATGATGCTGAGCTGGAATAGCCAGGGCTGATCGTCAGTAGTTTTCTCATCTCGCAACTCTGCTGCGAGCGGCGCGTAGCGCCCTTTCACGACATCGTCGGTGATCTCCTCCAGGCGCGGCGCATCGAAGCTGTCCACACCGAGCTCTTTCCATTGGCTGACCGCTTCGGGCAGGCCCTTCGCGATGTCCACGGCTTGTTTCTGTTGCTCGGGAGAGGCTTCACGAAACCAATCGAAGTCGTTGCCGGCCCACTCTTGCACGAAGGAATCAGACAGTGTGCCCAGCTCGCGGTCGCGGCCCTGATATTGCCGAATCGTTGTCCGAAGCTCTTGAAAGCTGGGGCGGGTCTTGGCAATGTGTTTCCAGGAAAGAACGAAATGGAGGTTCCGCCGTACGAGAAAGTGCGTGTCGACGAAGCTCAGTAGAGCGTTGGTGGCGTGGGTGACACCCGCGATTTGAGCTTGGGACTCGGCGTCGGCACTGAGATTGTCCAGAATGAAGACGAGCGGCCGATCTCGGAAAGCCGCCTGAAGAACGTCAACCACGTCCGCAAAGACTTCCGGCGCGAGCCGCTGCGTCATCTCCGCGGGAAGGCTTATGCCAGGTCCCGCGAGTTCCGCGACCGCTCCGAGGCCCTTCGAAACCACCTGGGCCCATTTGCCAACCACGGGAGCTTTCTCCACCGCGCCGAAAGCACCGCCAAGCAGGCGCCCTACCTGCCGCGGGTTCTGCAGACGCCCCTTGACCCGCTGCAGGCCCTCGATCATCACCTGAGGCCACTCGTCGATCGTGTAAACGCGGTCATCGATTAGCTTCTGCAGGCATTTCAACAAGGGGTCGGTCCCGGTGTCCCGCTGGCATTGGTAGAAACCGGCGAGGTAGTCTCCTCCGCCCACGGTGCGGTGAAATTCCTGGAGCAGAGCGGTCTTGCCGATTCCCGAATCACCCCAAATCAGAGTGAGTGACCGAGGCTCGTCGTGAATGGGCCTAAGCAGGTAACTGATCTCATCTCCCCGGCCCCAACAGCGGACTATGGGATTTAGAGTGGGACTGGACATGACGTGGTGGCTTTAAGGCCAATATCAGTTTACTGAGACTGAAGGCACTGTTGGCGCGGGCCTCCCTGCCCGCTGGGTCGACCTCCGGTCAGCCTTCGCCCACCTTCCTACTGCGAAGCGGCAGTGAATCCCGCCACGATCTTCACGATTCTCAAAAGTCATTGACTCGCGGGTCACAAAGCGGCTTAATCGGGTTGTCCAGCCGCCGCCGAACGGATTTCGAGCAGACGGATGGCAATGACCATTTGCAGAAATAGCCAACGCAGCGTGATGTTCTGTGACTCGAAGGTTTTACGCGGACACTGGAACGGCGCCAGGTCGGCGCTACGAACTCAGAAGCGAGATACGCGCGCTATGGGCTTGTGCCAGCAGGCGAGGTAATCGCGGCCTTGACCGCAGGCTCCCGCCTGCGGCTCCGCTTCTGTCTTTGCGAGGGAGCCGGCGTAGGACGCGGATCGTTGTGGGGCACCGCGCGGATTGTCTAGAGTCCCTTCACACGCAAACCAGAGAACAGACTTGACTCGTCGGGCGCGAATCGGGGAAGCTAGCTGCGTCTGTAATTCGGAAAGGGAGAGTGGGAGTTCGTTTCCGAAGGTCGGCCTTTGGTCCACTCCCAGGAAGAAGGTGATGCCGATGAGGTCGAAGACATTGAACCGTCGTGAGTTTAATCGACAGTCGATGGCCGCTGTTGGCGGCGCGCTCGGTGGGGCGTTCCTCGGCGCTTGTGAGAGAACGGGGGGCGGTCGCGATGGGGCTGATCCCAGCCCCGTGGGCCAAGAATCGCAATTGAACACCTCCCAGGCCGAGGGCGAAGGTGGCACGCGAACGTTTATCCCATCAAGGGACCGTGAGGGTTACTATCCGCCGCCCGAATCGAAAGGCGGATGGCGTTTGATCAAGGATACAGATCAGGTCAAGGACCTGACAGGAATGGACGCCGACAAGCTCGATTTCCACTTCAAAAGCCAAGCGTGGCATTACGGCGGCGCTCAGTGGTCCGCGGTAGTAATCCGCCATGGATATGTGGCTCGCGAGTTTTACAGCTTCAATATCCCGATTCCCAACCGCTTTAATATTTGGTCGGGGACCAAATCCTTTACGGGCACAGCCTGGGGGTTGCTCCTCGATGCAAGCCGTCAAAATAAACTGCCAAACAGCCGGCAGGTCGACCTGGATAGCCCGGCCTATTCCTTCATTCCCGAGGGCTACCCGCTCACCGATCCGCGCAAGGAGCAGATCACCATTCGACACCTGCTCAGCATGACCTCGTGCCTCCCGGGCCACCGGTCAGGCTGCATCGGCATGCCCCTCGCACCG
Source organism: Bryobacterales bacterium (assembly GCA_965248205.1). Classification (GTDB taxonomy): domain Bacteria; phylum Acidobacteriota; class Terriglobia; order Bryobacterales; family UBA6623. The sequence continues at coordinate 334,726 of CBDFIS010000006.1, read as the reverse complement.
GCGCACGGCGCCTTTGAACACGCGCTTGGGAGAGCTCCGAATCGGCACGGTTGCCGGGCTGAACTGGTCGCCGATCCCGGCACGAAGTGGGTGTACAGCGACATTGGAACGCAACACCTGTCGCTGGCGTTCGCAAACATCATGGGGGTCGAGATGGGCGATTTTATGCAGGAGCGTGTCTTTGCGCCCATTGGCATAGAGGAGTTGAGCTGGAGTCTACTGGGCGGCCGGGGGTTCATGGGGCCACACTCGAACGGCGATAGCGGGATCTACGTTTCGTCCCGGGAATTGGCACGTTTGGTTATCTCGCCCTGCACAACGGCGAATGGGACGGGCAGCAGCTCATCCCCGCATGGTGGATGGACGTGGCCACAAAAGCCTCTCAGACTCTGAACTCAGCCTATGGGTACACCTGGTGGGTGAATAGCGAGGGTACGTCGTGGTCGGATCTGCCCAGGGATGCCTTTGCTTTAAGAGGTTACAACGCGAACCGATGCTATGTCATCCCGTCGCTGGATCTGGTCGTCGCGCGCGTTGGATCGGGCCCCGTCGGGTGGAATGAGCAGGCATTCATCGGAGACATCGTCGCCGCGATCATATAGGGCCAGGAGGCCGCGAGGGTGCTGCTTGATTTGATGGTCTGAAGGCGCCGTGTCTGCATTCGCACAAGCGACGTGAAGCTGGTAACCGCCTCGCCGATCGCCGGCCCTCGCTAGCCAACTAGCCGGTCACGGAAGCGGCGCGTTTGCCAACTACGAGGAAGGCGCTGCCGTCGGCGCCCGGATCGGCTTCCCGTTTGCGGCGCCCTCCACAAACTGGCCGCTCCGCAAGGTGACGGCGCCGTTCACGACAACGTGGTCGATGCCGCCGGAGTATTGCGCCGGGTCTTCGTAAGTCGCCCGGTCGATGATCGTCTCCGGATCGAAGACCACGATGTCGGCGTCGGCGCCCACCTGAACCCGGCCCTTCTTCTTCATCGAGGGAACCCGCTTCGAGAGACGGTCGGCGGGAAGCACCGTCATTTTCTTGAGGGCGTCCATGAGACCGAGCGCCTTTTGCTCGCGAACGTAGAGGCCGAGCACCCGAGCGTAGGTTCCAAAGGTTCTTGGGTGGGCTTTGCCGTCGGTTAGCCACATGCCGTCGCTAGCAATCATCACAATCGGGTCGGCGACCAAATTCTTGACGGACTCTTCGCTGTAGCTTGCCGGGCTGATGAACAGCCCGCCGAGTGGCCGGTACTTCGCGAACGTCCGGCGGGTCAGGTTCTCTCCGGTTTGAACCCAGATGTGCTGGCCGATCTCTTCGTCGGACATCTTCTCCCAGTCGTCGAATACCAGCGAATCGATGTGTGCGGAACCGCGATTATACGGGTAGCACTCCGTCGTCACATCAATTCCCTCGGCCTGGGCCGCGCGGATGCCGGCAAGATAGTCGGGGGCGCGGTCGCGGCCGCTGCTGTTGAGATGGACAATGTGCAGTTGCGTGCCGTAGCGCCGCGCCGGGGTCAACACCTCTTCCAGATTGCTGACGTCGTGATCGTTTGTGCGCATGTGGACATAGCACGCAGCATTGTATTTCGCCGCCACATCGAAAACCGCCTCGATCTCCTCAGTCGTCGCACCGGGCGTATATGTGATTAGCATGCCGATCCCGACCGCCCCCTGCTCCAGTCCTTTCGAAAGCCGTCCCGTCAGCACCTCTATCTGCTCGGACGTCAACGGGTGTTTCACCCATTCGCCTGATATGCGCGACTTTGATAGCTTGCCTCCCATGACTAGGCGGCGCGAGTCGAGATGAGCAATGGTTGCACCGAAGTTCAGCGGTGATTTTTCTTCGCGCTCCGCGTACCACGCTGCGACATCTTCGACTCCGAGCTCCAGCTCAAGCGCCGAAGTCACTCCATCGTGAATCTTGGCCCGGTAAACCTCCTGACTGTCACCGTGTTGATGCAGGTCAACGAAGCCAGGCGCGACCACCCTTCCCTCGGCATCGAGCGTTTCTTTTCCGAGGATCTTATCCTCAGTAATCATTGCGATCCGGCTGCCTTGAATTCCCACGTTGCGAACAGCGTCGAGTCTGGTTTCTGGGTCCATGACCCGGCCCCCCCGAATCACCAGATCGTACGTTGTTGAACCGCATGACGAAATTGACAAACAGACCAAAGGCAACAGTACGTTTCTCATGGCGTCCATTATGCCCCCTTTGTGACCCACTTATCCAAGCGTCACTGACGGACAATGCCCCATGCTGAGATGAGGGGACGCGCAGTGGCCCGTTGCAATGCCGAGGTCATCTTTGCTCGGCCGCCAGAAACCGTAGGACGCGCATGCCCGGCATGAAAAGGTAGGCGCCGCCCAGCGTTTTCACGAATCGCGGTAGCGGCTCCGTCCGCCAGCCGCCGCCTCCCTCGATGGTCATCCGGCTGGGCTGCGGGGTGTCCCGGCGGTTTTCACCGATCAACGGGTCCTGATTGGCAACGAGGCCGTTGAAAGCGGGATTGTTGACCCACTGTTGCTGGATAAGCTCGAACTGCCTTTCGATGCCGGCGTTGATGCAAAGGAAGTGAAGACCTCGCGAGCAGCCGTCGTCATGTAGTTCGGCGAACGGAAGACTGTCTTTATCCCCGAGGCCGTCGAGGGTGGACAGATCGAACATTGGTGGTCCGAAAAGGCTGCCCTGACGCGAGATGCGATGCGCGTTGGACATGTTCGTGCTCTGTTCCCTTCCCGAAGGCCGGATGACGTCCCTTGGGTTGGTCCGGCGAATGTGCGACCCGAAGGGACACCGGACGCCGTTGGGATCCAACTGTGCGTACGAGAACTCGTCGTGCGTAGCAAGCGATGAGTCATCGTTGTGAGGACGCAACACGAGCGGAGCGCCGCTCGGCCAACGCCCCACGAGATTCGCAGCGAGCCAGGCGACGCGTTGTTGGCCGGCATCCCCCGACCGCTTCGCCTCCGCCAGCAAGAAGTTCCAGAACCCCGCCACATCCTGTTCGAGTTTCCGGAAGACGACATAGGTGCCGTTACGTCCCAGGTCGCGAAGGTTTCTACCCTGAAAGTACGGGTTCGTGAGAGGGGGCAAGATGTCTTCGTGGTCGTCGGCAGCGGGAGCAACCGGACCTTGCGCAACGAATTTGTAGTGGTCGGGGTAGCCGAGGATGAAATTCCCCGTGGGGAGGACATTCGGCGCCAGTTGTCCTTTGATGCCTGCAATACGTGGCTGCGCGATTCCATCGCGGAATCCGAAGTGCTCCTTGTTGTCTTCGCGCCGGTAGCCGCGTTGCGAGGCGGCTTCGATCTCGATGGCCCCGCCGGTGGGATCGCGAAGGTCCGCAACAAGATCCTCAAGCTGTTGCTCGGTCAGCGCATGGAGAATCAAGACTGCATGGATGGGGGTATTGGCGGGCCCGCCGAAGAGCCAGCGGTCGGGAGCACTGTCGCCGATGTCGCCGAGGACACTTGCGGCCCGGGCTGGGTCGGCCATGCCCTCCCGGAATGCCCGGGGGAAGCTGCACAAGGCACCGTCCGAGACTCCCAAAGCTGCAAGCCCGTTCCACGTGAAAGCGAGGTTGACGGTAGCTTCGGGCTTCTTCTTGATGTCCTCCGGCCCACCGCGCCAGCCTTTAGCGGAGGTCACGCGTGGAACGATGCCGGCGAGCCATTTCCTCCCGGCGGCCGCATCCGTGATCTCGAAACAAAGGTAAGCCGTATGTCGCAAGTGGCCAAACCCGCTTGTCACGAAGCCTTGGATGTCGGCTTTGGCTTCGTCTAAAAGCCTTTCGACGGCGGTCTCTTGCATGAAAGTTCCCTGTAAAATCAGCCAGCGTCTGCTGGGTGACGGACAAACTCCGCAATACGGCGATTATCGGAGATGTTGAGCACAGTCTGGCGCGGGTATCCGCTGTAGAAGACCTGCGCCTGATATTGGCGGCAGCGAAGGAACTGCTTGAAGGCCAGAACGTCGCGTGCGCCGTTCTCGGGAAAGCCGCGGGAACGTCTCCAGATCGCGTCCAGGCCGGAGAGGATCATCTCGGCGAACTCTTCAATGTAGGCTTCCCAGGTCCCGTCGTAGTCGCTGATCATGATAAGCCGCTTGCCACCGTCGATGACCGTCCAACGCACGAAATGAATCGTGCTGATTCCCGCCAGCGCGCCCGGCGGCGCGAGGTACCGGCTATAGAAGTCGATCAACGCCATGACTGCCCGCTGGCGCCCGACACGGCGGGGATCGTTGACCGTCACCAATGTGAGCTGGTTCTGCGCTACCTGGTCTTCACGATTTCGCTGCAATGGGAGTTGCTCCCCGAGATCGACGACCTCGTCATCGGGCGTCGCCGGGCGGCAGCCTTTACAGCCATCCAGCGTGGCCTGCGACTGGATGGTCGTCAGCGGGGTCATTCCGTTGAAAGTCAGCCGGTTAAACCAGCGAACCGGCCAGCCGAGCCGGTTGAGCGTGGCGCTGATCTCGCGCGCGGCGAAGAATACATCGATCAGCCCGTGCGAGATGATTATTCGGAAAAGGCCCCATGACAGGCCGGGGATTTTCCGCAGGAAGAACACCCAACGCCGAACAGGGGAAGGCTTCAGGTCCGAAGGAGCTGGAATAGACCCGCTGGGTTTCGATTCTTCGGCGGTGCGCGATTGACGAAAACGCCGGGAATCGAACCGGTCGCGCGATGCGGCGAACTCACGCACGCTCTCCGCGGGTTGATTGGGGAAAGCCCGATAAAACGCGTGCGGTCTGATGGAATAGTGCTCGACGAATTCAGAAAATCGATCCGCTCCGCGGTAATCCTCACACGTTCCCCAGATTTCATCCATCCCCGAGGTCACGTTCACCAATTCCAGCAGGTAGTCGTTCAGGCTGCCGTCGTAGACCGCGGCAAAAAGCAGCCGATATCGCTCGGCTCCGGAGTCCACGTCGGGAAGGATCACGAGCCGGGCGAAGTGCGTATGGGGGCTGCGCTGGAAATCGATGTGCGGGCGCTCGCGACCTGCGGCGAGGTCCTTGCCCTTGACGTCCTCGCCGATGGCAATCAGCCGCGCTCGCAACTCCTGCTCAAAGCCTGGCTTGATCGGCGCAATGAGGGTCAACGCGTCCGGTGTCATCTCTCGGATCTCACTGGACCAGCGGGTGCGTGGTAGCCGCTGGCCACCCGCAGGCCCACCAAAGTCTATCACTGACCGTCGGCTCTCCCGCGAAATGATGGAACATCGGCACCCGCTGATGGCCTCCTCCCCGGAATTGTCGTTCGCCTTTCGGAAGAGTACGAAAAATAGCGTCGAGTGGCGATTGATTGTGACGGCCCGATTCGGGACAATTGTGGCGATTCACAATTTACCGAGCGACCAACCATGCCTACTTCCGAAGCCTCACTTTGTCCGCAAGATATCCGTGACCGAGTCGAACACTTGCCCCGTGTTCGGCTAGCCCACTTGCCAACGCCACTGGAGCCGTTGCCGCGTTTTTCCAAGTCTCTTGGTGGACCATCCGTCTTCATCAAACGGGATGATTGCACCGGGCTGGCGTTCGGCGGCAACAAGACGCGACACAATGAATTCCTGTTGGCCGACGCCCTGGCGCAAGGGGCAGACATGCTCGTGTGGGGCGCGGGAGTGCAGTCCAACAATTGCCGGCAGACGGTCGCGTCGTTCGCCAAGCTGGGCCTGGATTGCCATGTTGCTCAGCCGCCGGAGCCACGGCGACGAGGTACAAGGTAACCTGCTGCTGGATCATTTGCTCGGGGCGACGTACGAAATAGTCGACGCGGCTGTCGGCCCGGAACTGGATGATCTCATCGCGCAAGCCGCAGACAGGTTTCGCGCGCAGGGCCGCAAGGTCTACAACTGGGATCGAAATCTATTGAGAGCCAAAGCGGCGGTGAGTTACATGCTCGCCATGGCGGAACTGGTTGAGCAACTCGAGCGGCAAGCGGTTGTACCCGCAGCGATTTACGTTTGTTCGGCGGGCTCAACCGGAGCGGGCTTGGCACTAGGCAGGGCCGCATTGGAGGTGAAGGCACCGCTGCTCAACATGCTGCCGATCCACTGGCCCTGGGACGAAGCGGAAGACATGTGCCGACTGGCAAATGGAGCGGCCGAGTTAGTCGATTTGCCAAATCGATTGACGCCCGACGAAATCATTGTGGATGGCGAGTTCATCGGGCCGGGTTACGGGACCCCAACCTCCGAGTGCATGGGCGCAATGGCACTGCTGGCTCGCACCGAGGGCATTCTGCTTGACCCGAGCTATACGGGGAAGGCGATGGCGGGACTCATCGATCACGTGCGTGGCGACCGGTACTCGACGGATCAATCGATCGTTTTCATCCACACCGGCGGCACGCCGGCGCTCTTTGCCTACCGAGACGAGATCGTGCGCATGATCCCCTCGACAGGATTCCGTTAGTCGGCTTCGTCCAAACAAGACGAGCAGGGGGACAACGATGCGAGCGGCGGTCATTGAAGTAGCGGGTGGACCTGAGGTGCTGAAACTCCAGGAAAGGCCGGTTCCGAAGCCCGAGACAGGTTGGGCCTTGGTAAGGGTCAAGGCGTTCGGAATCAACCGGTCGGAGCTGTTCACGCGCCAAGGGCACTCGCCCTCGGTGCTGTTTCCCCGCATCCTGGGAATTGAAGCGGTCGGCCAGGTGGTCGAGGCGCCCGGCGGGGAATTCCCCAAAGGCCAGACCGTGGCGACCGCGATGGGCGGGATGGGTCGACAGTTTGACGGCTCCTATGCGGAATACACGTGTGTCCCCGCTGCCCAGGTCCAAGCTCTCGACACGAAAGTAGATTGGACCAAGCTAGCGGCGCTGCCGGAGATGCTACAGACCGCTTGGGGATCGCTGCATACGGCGCTCCAGCTCGAGCGCGGACAGAGCATACTGATTCGTGGGGGCACGACTTCCGTTGGCCTCGCAGCAGCAGTGCTGGCCAAGAAGCATGGAGCCACGGTGGCGGTCACAACCCGACGCAGCGAGCGGGAAGCGATGTTGCGTGAGAACGGAGCCGACCACGTATTCGTTGATAACGGCGAATTGGCCGGCTCTGTTCGAGAGGTTTTCAATGGCGGAGTCGACCGAGTGCTAGAACTGGTCGGGACGACAACTCTACTCGATTCGCTGCACGCGGCGGCTCGGCACGGTGTCGTGTGCATGACCGGCATGGTCGGCAACAAGTGGGACTTCGACAGTTTCGCGCCCATGGAGGCTATCCCGACAACGGTCAACCTCACGACCTACGCAGGAGAGGCGTCGGACTTCATGAAAACTCCGCTCCAAGAGTTCGTTCAAGAGATCGAGGAGGGACGCACCGCGATTCGCATCGGCAAGGTGTTCCGGCTCACCGAGATTGTCGAAGCCCATCGCTGCATGGAAGAGAATCGGGCGCAGGGAAAGATTGTCGTGCTCACGTGACGGGCGTCATTGGCGGAGAAGCTGGCGTGACGGAGGCTGCGGGTGGCGACGCCAGGACGGCCCTGCGAGCAGCACACCCAGCCAGCCGCAGCCAGCCCGAAATAGGAAGCTGTCCCCGGTTTATTCCGGTTTATTCCGGTTTATTCGAGGGGGATTCATTATGGATTCGTCGGCATTGGGAGCAATGGGATCACTGCTCGGAGCGGCGGTCTCAGCCGTAGCGGCACTCGTCTCGGTCTGGCACGCACGCAAGGCTGGCAAGATTCACCTCTACGAAATAAGAGATGCGGTTTTTGATGCCGTGATGGGCTTCTTGGTCGAGCCTAACATCACCGGAAAGGCCTACGACGTGCAACGCCTGTTCCGTTTTCGGCGAGAGACGCGCCAGGTTGAACATCTGTTTGGCAAAGAAGCCCAGCGCCTCGTCGACGAGATCTACGACGCCGCAGTCAAGGTCCGCAGGGCCCACCTCGACTACGACGCGAACCCGAGCGACTCTAAACTGTGCGAAGAATTCTCGCGATGTGACGGGGAGTTTCGTCAATTCCAGAGGAAGGTGGAGAAGGTCTTCGGTTATCACCTAAGCGTGATCTGACCAATGTCGGCCCTTTCCTTCGTAGGGTCTGCAGAGCACAGGTGGGCCTGTCCGCCCTTGACATTCCAGTCCCCTCCACCGCTTTCCGTCGGGGAAACCGGGAACCGGGGACAGTTTCCTATTTCAATGGGAACGACCCTCTCCCGACAAGCTGGGCCCGCACGCTGGCCGGGCAATTGCCCTCTGCCAAGTCAGAACACCACACTGTAACTCACGCCGGGGTCCCCGCCTCGGATGAGCAGGAAGGAAACGGTGTGACTCTTGAGGGAGACGTTCAACGTGGGATGAACATGAACTCCGTCGAAGATTACGAGCGACGTGACGCTTTCAGAGAAGCCGATGTTGAGTCGCCGATCGGACGTACTCTATCCTCGTCGGTTCCGTAAACAACGCTACCGTAAGGGGCGATCGGCAGACCGGTCTCGCGTTTCAAATTCTTGCTGAGGGTGGCGTAGAAGGCTTGTCCGGACAGCGTGCCGATTCGGTCTGAACTGGTGCCCAGGACCAGCGCCGGACGATTGCCCGTCTCCCGAATCGCAAGGAGATTCGCAAGTGGGCTCGCCATGCCGGCCCGCGGAATCCGCACTACGGACCCGAAATCTGAACACCTTGCGTTAGCGATCTATGTCCCCGTTACAGCGCCGTAGATTGCTCGCTCCGCATCAACAATGCTTTCGATCTCCTTCAGAAAGCGAAGCTGTTCGCCGAGTGCCGTGGTCAAGTCGGGCCGAGCTGGCGATTGTCCCTTTTTTTGGAACACGTCCTCGGAAATCAGCGGCGCGTAAACCGTCACGTATCCGTCGAAGCCGCCGTCCTTGAGCGCCCTTATGATGGCTTTGTAATCGGCGTGTCCCGTTCCCAGACGGTAATGGTTGGTCTCGTTCATGTGGAAGACCTTGATGCGCTTGCCGGCCGCGCGCAACGCACCGGTGATCGACGACTCTGAGACATTCATATGGAACACGTCCGGTTGAACGCCCAGATTGTCGAGACCCAGGTCGTCGATTAAGCCGATGGCGTCGTAGACGCTTGTTAGCACGCCCGGTAGTGCTTCATACAGATTCAAGGGCTCAAGAAGGATCGTGACGTTTCGAGGAGCCGCGTACTGGCAGACCGTCCGGAGTGATTCACCGAAATTCTGCCTCAGCGTTGCGATAGGAGTTTTGGGAAACGGGACCTGCGGCACCGCTGGCTGGGAGGCACAGATGTTAAAGAACCTCGCTCCCATCTCGACAGCCAATTCAATCGCTGCCTTGGAATACTCTATCCCCCGCTGTCTGGCCTGCTCATCCGCGCTGGTAAGGTCTCGGTCTACCCCCGAATGCACGTAGCCCCAGGTCCCCATGATTTCGGGAACCTCAAGTCCGAGAGCGTCAATAATCGGACGGAAGGATTCTGCCTTGACCCCCTCCACGGGCAAATCGGCACCGTCGTAACCAGCGCCCTTGATCGCTCCGAGAACTTCCTCTGGGTTCTCCCGGACGTCGTAGCCCGTCCACCTCAGTGTTGGACATGCGACTGAGTATCTGAAAGCCATTTCTTGTCCCTCTTGTCAATCCTTCTGAAGCTACAAAGCCGAGTTAGTCAGGTCCTGATCCGCCTTAGGTGGAGTCGGTCGGTCTTGTAGAGGGAAGCTAGCGAGCCGATCACGTAGACTGCCCGGAAGTAAACTGAAAGTCTTGGTCGGGGCGCGGAGATTTGAACTCCGGACCTCCTGCTCCCGAAGTCGCCGCGCTCTCGCATCATCTCAGCCAACTGGCGGTAGCTCAGCAGGTAGCGGAGATACCAGCGGACGCAGAGGAGGATGATCCCGTGGTGGTAGTGGCGCCACTTGAACAGGTTGTCGCTTGGGGTTGGCATCGTTCTTCACTCTACCTATACCTGAGTCCTGCCTGCCCCATGACCGTTTTTCGCAACACAACCCTTTTTTCATCCCCTGATAGAAGCATTTCGTCCGGTCCCGACAATTGCGCTGATCCCCTTCATTTTGATGTGGTTTGGAATTAATGAGATCGGGAAGGTTCTCTTGGTGTCTGTAAGCGGTGCGGCCTTCATGGTTGTGGTGACGTTCGAGTCGGTGCGAAACGTTCCGCCGATTTTTACGCGGGCCGCGGCGGCGTTGGGAGCATCGCCAGGACAGATCTTCCGGTTGATCATCCTGCCCGCCATTGCTCCTGAATTGATCGGCGCCCTGCGGGCCGCCGCGGCAGGAGCGTACACGCTGATTGTTGCGGCTGAGTTCATGGGCGCACAGGCTGGTGTGGGGTATCGAATCCTGGAAGCGCGCAGGCTCTTAAATACCGATGTGATCCTCCTTGGCGTCGTCCTGTTTGGGATCATGTCATTTACAACAGACTCGCTCCTTCGCAGACTGGCGTTTTACATAACCAGGTGGTCCGAACGGGGAACGCGAGGCTGAATGAGCGCTTCAGCCCGGCTAGAGCAAGGAGCCGATCATGACGGCTGACGCCCTTGGAAAAACCCGTGCACGCCGATCTCTCGAGAATGCCAAACGAGGCACGCCGGTGAGGGTGCCCGCGAGCGGGGCTTCGTTCACAGCCCTGTCCGGCGACAGGGTTGAGCGCGGCCCGATCGGGTCTCGAATGCCGATTGCTTTATGCTCCGGTCGACTTCTGTGGGCGCTGCTGTTCTCGTTGGTCGCGGCATTTTCAGCGGGAGGATGCACAACCGACGAAGCGGGGCGGACTCGAGGCCTAGAAAAAGTGATAGTCGCGTTGCCCGCCTTCCAAGACTACAACTCCATCTTTGTTGGGGTTGAGAACGGGTTCTATGCCGAAGAAGGAATCGAGTTGGAGATTCTTCAAGTCGACGAGGCGACGGGTCACGAGTTGTTGGTAGCAGACAAGGTCGATTTAGCCGGCGGCAGCGCGATCAAGACTTTCCTGATGAATGCGCAGGGAGTGGACGCCACATTCGCTTTCCCTTTCTTCTATTTCGCGGGTGGCGCACTAATGTACGATCCCAAGCGGTTCCCAGATTGGAAAGACCATGCCGAAAACCTGAAGGCAACCGGGGGCGACAGGAAGGGAGCGATCCGAAGGACTCTACAACAAGCTAAGGGGAAAAGAATCGGCGCCAGCAAAACCGGCGACTATATCATCTTTGCCTTGATGCTGGAGCAAGTCGGTATGCAGTATGACGATTACGAGATCGTTGATCTTTTGCAGGAGGAGCTTCCTCCGGCCATCCTGGCCAACTCGATCGACGTCATGCTGGGCGGGCTTCCGCAACGTCTGGCCGTTCAAAAGCTCGGCTACAAGTCGCTGCTGGAGCAGACTCTGTTTCCCTCCACGATCGCGGTGAGCGGGTTCCTATCCCGTCGCCATTGGGTGGACGAAAACCTGGATCTAGCCATGAAGATACAGAAAGTGATCTTCCGGACGTTGGCTTACATCGAGAATCACCCCGACGAAAGCTTCCCGATCATTTCCCGGCACCTGAGGGATGCCGGGTCCGTCATGGAGGTTGAAGACCTCAAGCGGGTTTGGAACGTGATGGAGATTTTTCTGAGCACCGATGAGCAGTTTGCGGAACAGGTGCTCCACCCTGACGGACGGTTCTACTGGAAAGTTCGCTTCGAGGACATCGAGGATGCCCTGGTGGCCGAAGGCGGTCTCAAGCGGGAAGACATACAGGGAATTTCGCTCGAAGATATGTTCTACGCAAAGAAAATCTTCGACACACGCCAGCGGCTAAACTGAGAATCAGTCTTTAAAGGGTGAAGGATGAACGACCTGCGGGATTGGCAACCTGTCGTCAGAACCTTTTCGACTCTGGATCAAGGTACATTGCTGGGAGGCCTCTAGCCCTTGTCCCCAAGGAGATTAACCCTTGCTTTTGCACTGTGTATGCACCCACGGTGACTGATGGGACCCAAACTCCGAAAAGGAAAAGGGGCATAGGCCTGGGCTCTCTAATTGACCCACGGTGGATATGGGCCCCCACCCCGCAAAAAGGGGCATACCCCCCAGGTGGGGTTATGGGGAGTAGACGCTCAGCGATCTCTGCCAGGCCTGAGGGTGCGCGCTGTCACACCGGGAACAACTTGGTGGGAAGTGCTGGAACGTTACTGATAGACCTCTCAGCCGAAGACGGTGGTCCCCGGGCCAGCAAATCGCCAGCAAACAGTACTCTATGTGGACATCGGTGTGGACATGACCTTATGCCGAAGGGTCTGATCGCATGCAAATCCTTGAAAACATTGGTCGGGGCGCGGAGATTTGAACTCCGGACCTCCTGCTCCCGAAGCAGGCGCGCTACCAGGCTGCGCTACGCCCCGAATGGGCACGCGGAAAAGAGGGGTGAGCAACTGCCCCTTCAGTGTAGGGTTGCACCAGGGGGCTGTCAACGCCGAGGCGCCTGGGCGAATCGGGGACATTCACGATAGGTAGCAGTCAAGAGATAGACACAGGAAGCGCGAGTCTTCGTGGTGGCGAAGGCGGGAAATTGCGGAGCGGAGCACAGGTCAGTGAACAGTCACCTCAATTGAAGCTCGTGCCGAAACCACGTCGTCTAAAATGAGTAGGCAGTGAAGCTTTTCGCACCAATCCTGAGTCTGTTCTTCCTCGCAATCTGGCTGGGCCCCGGCTTCGCCCAGGAACGCGGCCCAAACTTCATAGTGATTCTCACCGACGACTTGGGCTACGGTGATCTCGGGGTCTATGGCCACCCCACGATTCAAACTCCTCAAATTGACCGCATGGCCAACGAGGGAGTGCGTCTGACGGAATTTTACTCCGCTGCGCCCACCTGTACGCCGGCGCGAGCAGCTCTGCTGACCGGACGCTACCCCATCCGCTCCGGCTTGGTGCGCGTGCTAGTGCCCAAGGAAAAGTGGGGTATCCCGGCTTCTGAGATCACCCTCGCCGAAGCGCTCAAAAAACAGGCCTACGCGACAGCCTGCATCGGAAAGTGGCATCTGGGCGGCCGAAGACCCTTCCGTCCTCTCCGCAACGGCTTCGATTACTTCTATGGCCTGCTCCACAGCAATGACATGAGCTTTCTGCCGGCATTGAAATGGCCCCGCATCGACCTGCTAACGAACGATAAGGTCATTGAATCACCCGCCAAAGTAAAGACTCTCACGCGCCGCTACACGGAAGAAGCAATCCGGTACATCGAGCAGCATCGAGATCAGCCCTTCTTCCTTTATCTAGCGCACACGATGCCCCATGAGCCGGTCCGCCCGTCCGATGAATTTCGAGGCAAATCGGCCCACGGACCCTACGGCGACGTTGTCGAGGAGATCGACTGGAGCACCGGTGAGATATTAAAGACTTTGCGACGCCTCGGTCTGGATGAAAACACCCTGGTCGTTTTCACCAGTGACAACGGGCCATCACTCGTCGGCAACGGTAAGAAATCCACGGGCTCGGCGGGCGTTCTGCGCGGAGGCAAGGCGACAACGTGGGAGGGAGGTATGCGAGTCCCGCTCATCGCGCGCTGGCCTGGACAAATCCCTTCAGGGTTAGTAAGAGGCGGCATCGCCACCACGATGGATCTATTCACTACCTTCGTCACTCTTGCCGGCGGACAGATCCCATCAGACCGCGAGATCGATGGCAAAGACATCACGCCACTGCTCAAGGGTTCGGGCCAAAGTCCTCACCAGGCGCTTTACTACTATTTTCGCAGCCAGCTTTTCGCGGTTCGCGAAAAACAATGGAAGCTTCATCTCTTTAAGCGAGATCTCAGCCCCAAAGGCAAGCCCCAACCTCCCGTTCGATGCAGCGAACCCCCACTCTACGATCTTTCGAGCGACCCATCGGAAACGGAAGACCTCGCCACTAAGCACCCTGGACTCGTGGCCCGGCTCGCGGAGCAGGCCCAGTCCTTCCACGCCGGCATCGAGCCGGTTATGAAGCTACCACGCCCAAGTCGATCTGTCCTCTCAGGCGTTTTCACGCAAGCGCCCAAGTCGCCGAACAAAGTACCTAAGTGAGTGCCGGGGGCGGCCCCATGCCGCGGTGAGGCGCCAGTATGCTGCGGATGATCTGGGCCTTACTGCTGCTGAGAGGGTACCGTTGCCCGGGCGAGGATCAACACTTTTTACCTCCCCAAAAGGCAGTGGAGGTGATGTGCTGGACTCAGTGCGAAAAGACGTCGTATTCGGGGCAATGCTGGTGTATACTGTGCCTCTGCCGGGGCCAAAATAGAAAAACTGGTCTGATTAGTGTCTTCCTGGTGGGATGAGTGAAAAGCCGGTAATTGATCAGGGGCGTTTGGCGCTCCTAGCCGGACCGAGGCCGGGGTGTGCGTCATCGTGCCGATCGCCGAGCCGGGCCGACATCCGCACCGTCGAGATCCGCAGGATCTTCTTGGCTGCGGATCCAGGCAAGGGCCGGCTCGTCAAGACAGCCCGGTTCCGAGGATCTTTTCGGTCCCTCCGAGATCCGGCTGGAGGCAACAGCAATGATAGCTTTTGAGAGTTCGCCAAACGAGTCCACGGTCACCGTGGAGAGGAGCTTAAGATGAAAACACACAGCCTGCTCTGCCGCGTAACGCTGCTTTTCTTTGCACACTCGATCCTGCTTCTTACCTCGACCGCGATCGTCGCGGCCCAGAAACCGGGTTGCGACGCAACAGTCAAAGCCAAGCTGCATTTCAAAGAGCTGCGGACCCAATTCATCAAGGACCGCTCGTCGGTCGATAAGTCGGAGTTCCGCCGCGCGGCTCGCAACTACATCCGGCTGGCGGAACAGTGCTACGAGTCGACCGTGGGAGAGTCGGCCAGCGGACAGAGGATCGACGAGGGCGGCATGTGGATGGGCCCGAGCGGCGCCACGACGACAGCGCCCCCGGTCTCCGAGGAATTTGTGCTCTTCGGCACAAAATGGGGCGCGGGATCGCCCTTCGCTGGTGGTACTGACGTGCCGGGACCGCGACTACCGGGAGGCACGGTCACCTACAGCTTTATGGCGGACGGGGTCAACCTGACGGCGGAAACTCCGGGGCTTTTCAACGTTGCCATCACCAGTATGGGCAGTTTTGCTCCGTGCTTTCTAGATGAGATCGAGCTGGCTTTCGGAGCCTGGTCGGCGGTGGCGGACATCTTGTTCGTCCCGGTCACTGACGGCGGTGGGCCCTTCAACACCGAGCCCATTGCCGACATTCGTATTGGCGCCCATGTCTTTGACGGACCTTCTGGGACTTTGGCTCACGGTTTCTTTCCACCTCCGAACGGATTAACCGCAGCCGGAGATGTCCACTTCGACAGCGCAGAACCGTGGACCTGTGCTCCCGGCGCGGGCAGCATCGGCTTCGGCCTCGTCGCTGTCCACGAGTTGGGTCATGCCATCGGGCTAGGCCACGAACTTACCGAGATCGCAGTGATGAACCCCTTCTACAACGCGGCCCTCACCTTCGGACCGCTGGCCGACGACCTCATCGGCGCCGGCGAGATCTATGGAGAGGCCGGTGCCGCTGGGACGTCGTTCTTCGGTCCCGTGGGCATCGGCACATCGACCCCAGGAGCCCCGCTCCACATCCAGCGCAGCGACGGCACGCCGACGCTGCGGCTGGAGCAGGACGGCTCGGGGGGCTTAACGCCTCAGACCTGGGACATCGGCGGTGACGAGGCCAACTTCTTCATCCGCGACGTGACCAACGGCTCGAAGCTGCCGTTCCGGATCAAGCCCGACGCGCCCGACAACAGCATCTTCGTCGCCGCCGACGGCGACGTGGGCATGGGGACGGACTCGCCGGATGACCCGCTCCACATAGTGGCCAACATCCCTGCCCTACAATTCGAAAACGACACCTCTGACGATTGGCGATTCCGTGCAGGGAATGCAGGTAACTTTGTCATTAGCAACATAGACAGTGCTACCAAGGCCGAATTCAGTCTGTCGGGCGCGGGCAACTTGACGATCGCCGGCGGTTTGGTAACAACCGGTGGAGGGGGCGCTTGTACCGTGGGGGACCCCTGCGACGGTGTATTTCAGCCGGCCTTCCAGTTGGAGTCGATCGAAGAGCATGCCGCCTTCATGTGGGACAACGGCAACTTGAAGGGGGTAGGTCCGACGAACGAAGATGGCCCGATCAACATTACTCAGAAGACGGGAGGCCTCATCAACGAACTCGAGAAGAGCCACATCTACATCGACCAGCTCAACGAGCGTTTAAAGCAGCTCAATACTTTCGTACAAGACAAGGCAACACAACTTGCCCAGGTCCAAAGTGAGAACGCCGTCCTCGCAAAGCGTTTGGACCGGCTCGAGGCGCTTCTCCTCGCCGAGGATCACTAGCCATCGCGTGGCCCGGCCGTCGGACTTTTACCGGCGGATCGCAGTTGGATAACCGGAGATCGGTTCATCTGCGCGGGTGAATCTCAACTAAAAACGCCGACGGGCAAGGATCTTCACGTAATGTGCGCGCCTTGGGTCTCCACGTAAACGGCATATAGCGATTGGCTCGCCGTCATAAACAGGCGATTACGTTTCGTGCCGCCGAAACAGACGTTGGAGCAGATTTCCGGCAGCCGAATCTGGCCAATGCGGTCTCCGTTCGAGGCGAAGATGTGAACACCGTCGTAACCTTCGCCCACCCAACCCGCACTCGCCCAGATGTTGCCATCGATGTCGGCGCGGATTCCGTCAGCAAAACCGGCTTTGCCGTCCAGTTCCATCGATGTAAACTCGCGTCCGTTAGCCAGCTTGGTCCCCTCCACGACGTCCCACACCTTGATGTTTCTCGGCGCCTCCTCGTAATGCGATGCTCCGGTCTCGGCGACGTAGAGTTTCTTGTAGTCCGGCGAAAAGCACAGACCATTGGGCTTGAACATGTCATCCGTCACCATGTCCATCTTCCCGGTCTTGGCGTCGATGTGATAGACGGCCTCTTTGACGTACAGCTCCCCTTTGTGCCCTTCGTAATTCATCAGGCTGCCGTAGCCCGGATCCGTGAACCAAATGCCGCCGTCGTCAGGATGCACTACGGCATCATTCGGCGCGTTGAGGGGCTTTCCCTGCCACGTGTCGGCCAGCACCGTGACGCTGCCGTCGTACTCGTAGCGGACGACACGGCGGTTTCCATGTTCGCAGGCGATCTGGCGGCCTTCCCAGTCGAACGTGTTCCCGTTGCTGTTACCCGACGGATGGCGAAAGGTGGTGACGTGGCCGTCTTCCTCCAGCCAACGCAGCTGAACATTGTTCGGAATATCGCTCCACAGTAGATACCGGCCGACGCCGTTCCAAGCCGGACCCTCCGCCCACAATGTCCCCCTGTGCAGCCGCTGGATGGGTGTATTGCCGAGTTTGTAAGGCTTGAATCTTTTGTCGAGCACCACGATATCGGGATCCGGATAACGGACCGGTTTACCGTTCGGTCCGTAGTCACGAGCCAGTGCGGTCACCGCGGTAGCAACGCCGGCCGCCGCTGCCACAAAAGAACGCCGCCCTATTTTGGTAGGGCCCTGAGGCGTCGCCACGAGCTTGCCATTTTTCGCCTGTTGCGTATTCGTTGCTTTTGTCATTGTTGTTCCTTCCGTCAAGACGTCCGGCTCCGAGGCCGTGCGATCTGACCCACGTCTCAGCCCGCGCAGCCTAAGAATGTTCGCAAGATACAGTAGCTGACTCGAGTCGAAAACTCGGGATGCTGGAAAGGGCGCGACATGTCGTTCCCGTACAAGCGAGCGTGTTCGCTGGCCCGCGTTGTGAACGCGGACTGCTCCGCCCAAGACCGATCTCGTCACCACATTTTGCGAAACCTAACAAGGATACCCCAACCTTGCGTCCTGGCAAAAGGCGACTTAGGGAAGAATCGGCGATAGCCGGCGGTCTAGGAGGGTCCGTTGTACAACGCGGGGTGGGACAAGCAATCCTGCTTGTCGATACGAATGGCTATTCGGCCGTCAGCGCTTCGTGGAAAGGTTGCACCATTAGAGTGTGCATCGAACAACTTCGACGATATTTTCAGCAGGGAAGTTCGTGCCGCCGGCAAACGCCCGAGAGAGCTTCCCAAAGAGCATCGAGCACCTCATCGGCTGCCTCGGTAGCCGCGGAGGCGTTTTCTTCGCTTAGGTGGGACTCGAGAAGCTTGCGCTCGACCGCTGCGTGTTCACGGTCGGCTTTGATGTGAACCTCGAAATAGGAGAGCGTCCTCGGTTCCGTCACACCGTAGAACTTCTTCAGGCCAGCGATCTTTGATTCGGCGACATCGGGAATCTGGCTTTCGTAAGCATAGAGGGCCGCGAGACCTTCCGTCGTGCCGCGGTTGCGGCAAATCGATCGGAACTTGCGGACCAAGGCTTCCGTTTCTTCCCAAGGCTTGGCGTTGGCGACTTCCTCACGATCAACACCGATGCCTTCGGCAAACCGCAGCCAAAGCTCGGGGTGGTTCGGATGACCGGCTTCCTCGTCGATCAGGTTCGCAAGGACGTGGCGGCGCGTCTCGGCGTCCTCCGTGTGCGAGTGTACGCTGGAGAGATAGGCCGGAAAAGCCTCTACGTGCCGGTAATACTGCTTGGCGTAATCGCGGAGCGCCGGCATCGGCAGAGTACCTTCGACCCAGCTTTGGTAGAAAGGGTGCAGCAGTAGACTTCGCGCGGCAATCCGGGCGTCAATCGCCTTCAAAGCGGCATGTGCAGTTTGGGGAGTCACTGAAATCCTCCTGTTTGGAAAACCTTCGACCTGAGACACCGATAAGCTTAGCGGCTGGTGAGAGTTCCATTATTCCGCGATCGGGGGTCTGGCTTCAACCATGAGGGGCCAATTCCTGTGTGGAAGGAGCTTTTTGGCGGAACGATACTTGCGGCGGGCACGGCCCGCAGCGGCGACCTCCGGTCGCCGGCCACAGCATGTCGTCCCCGCCTGCTGTCCCTTACTCGGCCTCCACGAACTCAATCCCAGCGAAGCTCACGACCGACTGCTGGTCGATGTTCCACTGTTCGTACTTGAGAACCCTGCCTCGAACCCCTTGGACAGATTGCAGAAAAGTGTAGACCGGCGAGTAGCCGCACCAGCGCAACTCATCTTGGTTGGGATGGACCAGTTCGAAAAAGCCTTCCGCATCGGCTTCACAAACATGCTTCAGGCGGGCCTCATCGCGCGAGCGGACCTGCTGCATCGACCCTTGCTCGGCCAGAGCGGGGAAGGGGTCGCCATAGCGGCGGCCGATATGGGCCAAGTCGATCTCGAGGATCCAGATCACCTGTTTCCGGTGCTTTTCACCTAACTCGCCGAGCGCTTCGAAGAACCGTCTCACTGAATCATTTGCCTGAGGTGCTTTGCCAGTCAACAAGCTCTCGGCGAGCGGACCGCACAAGATCGGCACAATCTTGAAATCGCTGCCGCCGAGTGCCTGCTGCAGAAACACGCACTGGAACTCGATCGAGTGCTCGGTGGCATGGCAGTAGTCTTCCATTGTGATCGACTCTGGGGCTTCGGCAGCAAGCCAATCGACCAGCGTATTGTCTGTTTGGATAGTGCCGAGCGGCGTGACGAAAGGTTTGCGCGTAAGGCCGAACTTTTCCGGCTGCCCGTAGTGAGAGGTGCCCAGGATCACGAACGTCCTGTCAGCGTATTGAGGACTTAGGCGTCGGTAGGCGGCGGCGTAACTTCGAAAACCCCCTTCGGGGCTGACGTGGGGTGCGGCCAGCGCGACCAGCGAGTCGGGAGCTCCGGAGTTCGGCCCGGTTGCCGCTCCGTAATCGCTTAGCTTCTCTCGCAAGGCATCGGCTCCCGAAGGGTAGGCCGTCCCGGCGTGGACAGGTTGGCGGACACGGGCCTCGGCAAACTCGCGTTGCTTTTGACCCCGCATTTCGTGAAATTCTTTCGAATCAAGGAAGCCGCATTCGGTCATGGTGTCGATGAGGTTCCGGGCAGCTTCCATGACCCGCAAGTCGCCGCTCGCGCGCGTGAGGAACTCCTGCAGGTCGAGATCCGAGTGCTCTCCGTCGAAAAAGACAAGGCTTTTGGCTAGTAGAGGAGGAACGATGATCGTAGCGTCGCTGTAGTGAAACGGATCGCGAATGAGCAGCCCCGGCTGATCGGTAACCGGCGAGGGCATGATGTCGAGCTCAGGGCG
Organism: Bryobacterales bacterium; assembly: GCA_965248205.1. Taxonomy (GTDB): domain Bacteria; phylum Acidobacteriota; class Terriglobia; order Bryobacterales; family UBA6623. Next base: position 314,669 of record CBDFIS010000006.1, on the reverse strand, counting down.
CAGAGGAGCCAGACGCTGGGCCATCAACGTATCGTATCCCGTCTGATGAGCGGGCGTCAGCTTAGTCGCTAGCCGCGGCCTGCAGCGCCGGTCAAGTCGAATGTTTGCCTAGAGTGAAGAACTTGCAGGCCGAGAAATCGAGACAACTGAGAGTAGCGGCCGAAAATCCTGCTGGCCGGAAAGGTGCCGCGTGCCAGGTGGGATAAGTACTCGTGCTTGTCAACAACCTGCGAAACACGCCAGGTCTTCCTTCGTCAATGGGCAGCTGATCCATCGAGATCGACCCCGGGACGCCGTCTGGACCGGTCCTACGAGCCGCAAGGCGGCTGGCGTAGAACTGCGGCGATCCCGCGCTGGGGCTGGGGACAACCCGGGGTCCGGGTCACCCAGACCGCAAGGCCTGGACCACTACCATCGTCATGTCATCGTGCTGAGGCGCTTCCCCTACATGTAACGAGACGGCATCGGACACCGCGTCGATCACAGCGGCTGCGGTGGCTTCGCGGTGTTGGCGGGCTAAATCCAAAAGTTTCTCCTCGCCAAACTCTTCGAGCTGCGAATCCATTGCTTCGGAGAAACCGTCGGAAAAAATCACCAGCAAGTCGCCCGGATCAAGCGACACAGTTGCTTCTTCAAACGCGAACTCCGGAAGCATACCGAGCACGGGCCCGCCCGTCGTCAAGCGTTGAAGTCCGGCGTTCGCGGAAATCAACATCGGCGGATTGTGCCCGGCGTTCGAGTATTGCAGTTGTCGCCGGCTCGGATCGAGAATGCCATAGAACAAGGTGACGAATTTGTCGGAATCCGTACTTTCGTAAAGCAAGCGATTGGAGCGAGCCAAGCATTCTCTGGCCGAGGGCCGCAGCAAGTTTTGTCCGCGAATCGTGGCCTGGACGTTGGCCATGAGCAGAGCCGCCGGCATTCCCTTACCCACAACGTCCCCTAGGCAGATCGCAAACCGCTGCTCTCCGGCCGGAAGGAAGTCGAAATAGTCGCCACCAACGTTCTGTGCCGGGACGGTCTTGCCGGCGATATCGAAGCCGGCGATCTCCGGAGCGGACTTGGGCAACAGCTTCATCTGAATGTTGCGAGCCACCTCCAGGTCGCGCCGCATTTCGCGGAGCGCTTGCTCTTCCTCATAGAGGCGGGCGTTTTCGATGACCTGGGCGGATTGAGCGGCGATGATCGATAACCAGTGCTGTCCGGGGAAAGTCGCGCCATCGGACGGTAAGTCTCGACCGTTCAATGTCTTATGGCCTGTTTTGCCCGGGAACGATTTGAAATCCCGAGGCCGCAAATGGTCGCCTGAACGGAGCATCCGGACGCGGCACAATGAGGGATGAACCTTGGCCGTACGGTTTTCTCCCAACTGATCGAGCACCTACCGAGCAAAGAGTTTCAGAAATGTGTATCGCGCTACCGCGGCGATTCCTATCTGAAAAGTTTCTCCTGCTGGGATCAGTTTCTTGCGATGGCATTCGCCCAGCTGACCTATCGGGCAAGCCTCCGCGACATCGAGACGTGCCTGCGTTCGATGCACGGCAAACTCTACCACATGGGATTCCGCGGCAGGGTAGCGCGCTCGACACTGGCCGACGCGAACGAGTCGCGCGACTGGCGGATCTACGCGGACTTCGCGCAGGTCTTGATTGGCATGGCACGGCCGTTATATGCCCACGACCCGATCGGTGTGGACTTGGACCAGACTCTGTACGCTCTCGACTCGACAACAATCGACCTCTGCCTGTCGCTGTTTCCGTGGGCGAGATTCCGCAAGCAAAAAGCCGCCGTGAAGATGCACACGCTGCTGGATCTGCACGGCAATATTCCCACGTTCATCCGCATTACTGGAGGCAAAGTGCACGACATCAACATCCTCGACGAGATCGGCCCGGAGGCCGGCGCGTTCTACGTCATGGATCGGGCCTACGTCGATTTCGAACGCCTCTTCGTGTTCACTCTCTGCTCGTCGTTCTTCGTCGTGCGAACCAAGAAGAACATCTTGCTCCAACGGCGCTACTCGCATCCCGTCGACAAATCCACGGGCTTGCGCTCGGATCAGACCGTCATACTGGCTGCCATCGAATCGGCCCAAGCCTATCCCGACCCGTTGCGGAGGGTCAGTTACTTCGACGCCCGGACGAACAAGCGGCTGAAGTTTCTGACCAACAACTTCGCGCTCCCGGCGCTGACCATCGCCCACATCTACAAGTCGCGTTGGCAGATTGAGTTGTTCTTCAAGTGGATCAAGCAACATCTGCGAATCAACTCGTTTTACGGCACCAGCGAGAACGCCGTCAAGACGCAGATCTGGATCGCTGTCTCGATTTACGTGCTCATCGCCATCGTCCGGAAACGCCTCGGGCTGGAAGCGAGTCTTTACCAGATTCTACAGATTCTCAGCGTTACGCAATTCGAAAAAATGCCCCTTTTACAGGCACTCCAGCCATCCGACTCCCCAAACGAATCCCCCTATGACCCCAACCAATTGATTCTATTCGACTTTTAACCGGACAGCAGTGATCGATAACAATCGCTGGTCGCTTTCCGTAAAACCGTCGGCAGCCCGTCTATTGAAGACGGTGAGCACACCTATCAGCTGCTTTTTCAGGCTGAGGGGGACACACATCAGTGAGTGAAAGGGCTTGTCCGAGCCGCCTACGCGGAAGCGTCCGTCGCCGGCAAGATCGTTGATCAGCAGCGGCGCCTGATGCTTGAGCATCCACCCGGTCAGCTGATCTCCCAGCCGGTACGGGATCGTTCCGAATTCGGAGTCGACGCGCCGGACCAACGTTCGAAGCGGGGCCGTCGGTTCCTGACGATCGAGGAGCAATACGGCCCCCTGTTCGACCGCTAAGTGCTTGACGCACTTCTCTACGATCAAGTCCACGATGGCGTCCAGTGAGGACGTCGATGTAACAGCCGAAGCGACTTCGTTGAGGATAGACAACTCCTCGACGGCCCGGCCCAGGCGCTTGTTTTCCTGTTCGAGCCTGGCCAGCGGAGAATCGGTTTGCGGTGGGGTCATCGGCGGTGGACCTTGCTTGTGAGAGGAAGCTCTCGCGGCTACTCCCTCAGGGGTAAGGGTAGCTGACTTCCGACGTGAACTTACCCCGCCCGACGTGAAAAGTCAACTGGCGGCTGCTGCAAGGGTCGAACGCCGTCAAGGTTCCGTCCCGCACTGGATGACCGGAGGAAACCTGACGGGTCATCGTGACACAGCATACCTGCTCGGCGACACGCGAGGCGCTCCGGTGCGATCACTAAGTCATTGATTCAGGAAATGCTTGTTTCCCCCAACCGTTTGGGTACGGAAGTGCAAACCAGTAACGAGAATGGGTGAGCCACTACACCTCTTCAAACCTCCCCTCTGCTGGATTCGGCGTTGGCGGGGCGCTTGCCGGCCAACGCAGGTGCTTGCTCGAGCTTCAACCACAGGTAAGGATGGCGGGCGCCGCGCTTGCGCTGGATTCGGCGGAGGGTCCTTTTTAGGAAGTCACTCCTTGCGAATCGTGGATCCCCTGAGGTGGCGGATGGCTTTCCGGTCAAGATATCAGACGCGGACGGGACCGGGAAGTAAGAGCGGGCACTCCCATCCGCCCCTGAGGTCGTACCGTTCGCAGAGCCGATATCTCCAGCGCTCAACGGCCCCGGTGTTCGATCGCGACCCTAGGGTCCCTACCGAGATCGTACACCGGGCCGAAACTCAAAAAGCTAGAGTTCCGGTGCGCGCCGCCTCTTCCTCGTTAGGCAAATAGAGCGTCTGGCACCTTTCGCAGCGGTAGACTTCCGGCTGGGGGCCAAACTGCTGCCCGACTTCGTCGCCAAACTCGTACCAGCGCTTAAGATGTCCCCGGCAGATCTTGTTGTTCTTGCCCGGGTTGTTGCAGGCCCTTTGGCGCGGGATGCGCCTTTTCACTTTCGTCCCATCAGAGAGTGTCGAGACGAGATTCGGATCGGGGGTTTCTTCCGCTGCCTCAGCGGTTTCTTCTTCAGCCATACGGGTGTCTCTACTGGCGCGAAATCAGAAAAACGAGTATAACAGTTACTTCCGGGGGGCGATCAGCGCACCCCGAATCAGACGCGCCAGGGGGACCAACCAATGCCCACAAATTGTGCGACGTACGACGATGTCAACTTGATCCTGAGACTCTACGAGCTGAGGCGCGAAGAAAAGATGCGCCAGGCCCGGCAGTGGTTCGCAGCCTCGTTTCATCCCAAGAGCTGGGAGGAGGTGAACGAGTTGTGTCCACTGGGGTCGGACGAAAGCGCCTATTTTCGGATGGTGGTGAGCTACTGGGATATGGTGGCTTCGTTCATCGCCACCGGCGTGCTCCAGCGGGAGATCTTTTTCGAAAGCGGGCGCGAACTACTGCTCACCTGGGTAAGGGTTAGCGCCTTCCTTCCCGAAATGCGGGAAGCACGGAAGGAACCCACAGCCTGGAAGAACCTGGAGACCGTCGGCAAGGCCTACGGCGAGTGGCTGAACAAGGCCTCACCGGGCTCGTACGAAGCTTTCGTCGAACGGATACGGTAGAAGCCGAGCTAGGCCGTGAAGGAGGATTCATTGGAGTCGACCGTGAGTAACTGGTATCAACTCGATTCGACCGAAGTACTGTCGCGGTTAGAAACCAATCCAGACCAAGGCCTGTCCGGCGAGGAAGCCAAGGCCCGTCTCGCCCAATACGGGGAGAACGCTCTCGTTGAAAAGCCACCCAAGAGCCGATGGTTGATCCTCTGGGAGCAGCTCACGGCGGTCCTCGTGGTGGTTCTCATCGTGGCTTCGGCCCTTTCCGCTGCCCTGGGAGACTACAAGGATGCGATAGCGATCTTAGTCATCGTTATCCTAAACGCTTTTCTGGGTGTGCGGGAGGAATACCGGGCCGAACAAGCCATGGCCGCCCTAAAACGCATGGCGGTGCCCAAGGTTAAGGTTCGACGGGACTCGCATCTGCGTGAAATCTCCTCGCGCGACCTGGTACCAGGGGATATCGTCTTGCTCGAAGCAGGCAATCTTGTGCCCTCCGATGGGCGACTGATCGAGAGCGCGAATCTGCGAATCGAGGAAGCTGCGCTAACGGGGGAATCGGAACCCGCCGAAAAAGATGCACAGCTCGTATATGAGGCTAGCCTAGCTTTAGGCGACCGACGCAACATGGCCTACATGGGTACGACGGTGACGTACGGCCGTGCCTTGGCGGTGATCACCGCAACCGGCATGCAAACCGAATTGGGCCGCATTGCAGACTTGCTCCAAACCGTCGAGCAGGAGCCGACACCCCTACAGCGCCGCTTGGACCAACTCGGGAAAGTGCTGGTAATGGTCGCGGTGGGAATCGTGGCCGTGATCTTCCTCTTCGGCGTGCTGCGCGGTGAAGACCTCCACTTAATGTTTCTGACGGCCGTCAGCCTCGCGGTTGCGGCGGTTCCCGAAGGGCTGCCTGCCGTCGTGACCATCGTGCTTGCCTTGGGTGCGCAACGAATGTTGAAGCGGCGCGCGCTCATTCGCAAGCTGCCCGCCGTCGAGACGCTCGGCTCAGTGACTGTCATCTGCTCCGACAAAACGGGTACCTTGACCCAGAACAAGATGACCGTTACAGCGCTGCAGACGGCCGACGGGCGGACCGACCTGAGTCCGGTTCGCGATGCTTCTTTAGAACGGGCAGAAGCCGCAGCGATCGCCGGGCCTGAGAAAGCACTGGTGCTTACAGCTGGCGCCCTCTGCAACGACGCGGTCTTGGAGGTGAATGATGAGCCCGACAATCCTTATCGGGCAATCGGGGACCCGACCGAAGGCGCACTGATCCTTGCAGCCGCCCGTGAGGGGCTTGTCAGCACTGATCTCGAACGAATCTTCCCACGTGTTGACGAGATTCCCTTCGATTCGGAACGGAAGCGCATGACGACGGTCCACCGCCTCCCTACTGACTGGCGTCTTGTCCCTCCAGAGTTGGCAGCCACCTTCAGGGATCACCGATCGATGGCATCGGCTACCCATCTAGCCGTGACGAAAGGCGCCATGGATGGCCTGTTGCAAGTTTCCACCGGCGTTTGGACGGGCGGTAATCCAGTTCCGATGGATGAGGCGTGGCGCCAACAGATTCTGGACGGGAACGACCAACTGGCGCGGGAGGGCTTGCGCGTTTTGGGCGTGGCAATTCGGCCACTTGAAACATTTGCAGGGAATCAAGGGGAGAAGACACTTGAAAGACAACTCGTCTTTGTCGGCCTTGTAGGAATGATCGATCCGCCACGGCCCGAAGTGAAGGAGGCGGTTGCCACCTGCCGGGTCGCCGGGCTCCGGGCCTTGATGATCACAGGCGACCATCCGTTGACAGCCCACCACATCGCTCGACAGCTTGAAATGACCACCAACGGCAAATTCCTGACCGGTCAGGATCTGGACAAGCTGTCGGTTGAAGAACTGGAGGACGTCGCCGAAAGTGCGACAGTGTACGCCCGGGTCTCTCCGGAGCACAAGCTCAAAATCGTCGAGGCGCTGCAAAACCGAGGGCACATTGTGGCCATGACGGGCGATGGGGTCAACGACGCTCCGGCTCTAAAGAAGGCCGACATCGGCGTGGCAATGGGGATCACCGGCACTGACGTCTCCAAAGAAGCCTCCGACATGGTATTGCAGGACGATAACTTCGCCACTATTGTGGCAGCCGTCGAGCAGGGGCGCGTTATCTTCGACAACATCCGCAAGTTCATCAAGTACTTGCTCTCCTGCAACTCCGGCGAGCTTTGGGTCATGCTGGCGGGGCCGTTAATGGGAATGCCTCTCCCCCTCCTACCAATCCAGATCCTCTGGATGAATCTGGTCACAGACGGCCTGCCGGCTCTGGCCCTCGGAGTGGAGCCGGCCGAAAAAGATATTATGCAGCGTGCCCCCCATCCGCCCGGTGAGGGGATCTTTGGTCGGCACGGGGTCCGGGACATTATTTGGCTCGGCATCCTCATGGGGCTGGCTTCACTCGGTGTCGGTTACCTCTATTGGCAAGCCGGTGAAGCTAAGTGGCAAACGATCCTGTTCACGACACTCACCTTCTCCCAGATGTCACTCGCGATGACCATCCGTTCCGAGCGGGCATCGCTGTTCACGATCGGCCTGTTGACGAACAAAGCACTGCTTGCCGCCGTAGGGCTGTCCACGCTGCTGCACCTCGGTGTGGTCTATTTGCCGTTCATGCAGGCCATCTTTGAAACGGCAGCTCTCTCGGCGCGAGACCTGATTGTTACTCTAGCGCTCAGTACGGTCGTCTTCTGGGGATACGAGGCGCAGAAATGGTTTGCGAGAAAGCGGGGCCACTATCGGGCCGTCACCCCGTCAACGGAAGCACCAGCCCGATAAGTGCGGGCTGAGGGATATGTCTTCTGTAACGGCCGCCTGCCGCCTTTTGCCTCTCACGTCAGGATCCTCATACATCAACCGTGCCTTCGTTTTCGGCGCCTTGGGGCGCTTCGACCCCCAACTCACCAAATCTCGAGCAGGGTCTTCCGCAGTTTCTTCGCGGCGCGTGCGCTCGGAGTCGCTGCAAATAGCGTATCGTCGCCCGCGACGGTACCGAGAAGTTCAGGCCAGTCTTCAGCGTCGAGGGCCAGCCCTACCGCGGAGGCCCCGCCCGGTGCCGTCTTCAGAACAACGAGGTTCTGCGCTACCTTGACGTCGCGCAAAAACTCTTGTAAAACGCGGCGGAGGTTTTCACGCGGAGGCTCCGACAGCGGAATCGAGTTCCGCTCCCGGTAGCCTTCAGGGGTCTTGACGATTCCCAGCTCGCGGATGTCGCGCGACAGCGTCACCTGGCTCGCTTGAATTCCCGTCGCACCTAGTTCTGCGGCCAGCTCGTCCTGCGTGAGGATCGGCTTAGCGCGGATGAGTTTCCCGATCTGTGCCTGCCGAAACGCTTTCTTCATGACGACTTTCGCATTTCGGCCACGCGTTCCTCGGCCCGTTGGAGCGACTCTGCTACGCTGCCCGGGACTGTGCCACCCGGGACAGAGTGGTTTTCGAGCGTACGCCGAGCAGAGAGAAGCTGCACCGCCTCGCCGTCAAACTGGGGTGCAACCTGCCTAAGCTCATCCTCGGTCCAATCCTGGGGCTTTTTGTCGGCGCCTAGGCTTTCAAGAACCAGACCCCCCACGATCTCATGCGCACGGTGGAACGGCACCCCTTTGCGGGCGAGCAGCTCGGCCAGCGCCGTGGCACAACCCCAGCCCTCGTTGGCAGCCGTCTCCATGGCCGCGGCGTTGATCTTGGTCGTCTCGATCACCAGGCGTGTGATTTCGAGGGACCCGGCCAATTGCACGGCCGTATCGAGAACAGGTTCCTTATCTTCTTGCAAGTCGCGGTTGTAGGCCAGCGGAAGGCCTTTCAACGTCATCATCAGAGACAACAACTGTCCCGACACGCGCCCTGTCTTGCCTCGAACAAGTTCCAGGGCATCGGGATTCTTCTTTTGCGGCATTAAGCTCGATCCGCTGGTGACCTCTTCGCCCATCTCGAGAAAGCCAAACTCATCACTCGAATAAAGAATCCAGTCCTCAGCCAGTCGGCTAAGGTGCAGCATCGTCACCGATGCCGCGTAAAGAAAATCCAATGCGAAGTCGCGATCCGAGACGGCATCGACGCTGTTACTCGATATTCGGCTGAAGCCGAGTTCGTCGGCCATCGCTTGCCGATCGAAGCGGAATCCGCTGCCGGCCAAAGCGCCACTACCCAGCGGAAGAACATCCGCGTTTAGATAGGCTGCGTCAAAGCGCTCCCAATCGCGGCTGAACATTTCGAAATAGGCCAACAAGTAGTGCGACCAAAGAATCGGTTGCGCCCGGCGGAGGTGCGTGTAGCCAGGCAGCAACGCATCAGGCTCCCTCTTGGCGAATCCCAGCAGTGCTTGCATAACGTCCGCCAACCGCCCTTGCGTCAACCGAATCTCTTTTCGGAGCCAGATGCGAAAATCCGTGGAGACCTGTTCGTTGCGGCTGCGCCCGGTGTGGATCTTCTCGGCTAGGTCACCAACCTTTTCGCCGAGTTTTCGAATGACGAAGGTGTGGATGTCTTCGTCCGTTGCACCCTCGAAGAAATCCGGCGCCGCCGACTCGGCCGAGATCTCATCGAAGGCGGTACGGATGCTCTCTCGTTCATCCGGCGTGAGAATGCCAACTCGCTCCAGAGCGGACGCATAGGCCTTCGAACCAAGGATGTCGGCTTCCAGCAGCTCCCGATCGAAGTCGAGCGAGCGGGAAAACTGCTCGAACAGCTCCGCCGGGCCTCTTTCGAACCTTCCGCCCCAGAGTTTCATGATTTCTTGGATGCGCCGATAACGGCGGCACGAACCTTGATCGGAAGCCCGATCAGGTTGATGAATCCTTGGGCGTCCTTCTGGTCATAGTCGGCGCCCATGGTGAAACTCGCGATGTTTTGCGAGTAAAGGGAATAGGGCGATCGGCGGCTCGCGACATCCACGTGCCCTTTGTAGAGTCGCAGCGCGACTTCTCCCGTGACTGTCTGCTGGGTCTGATCGATAAAGCCGTCCAGGGCCTCGCGCAGCGGAGTAAACCACTCGCCGTTGTAGACCAGTTCGGCATAGTCGAGGGCGACCTTCTGCTTGTAGTGCAGCGTGGCGCGGTCGAGGGTGAGACTCTCGAGCTCTCGGTGCGCCGTCAGGACGATCGTCCCGCCGGGCGTTTCGTAGCAGCCCCGCGACTTCATCCCGACAAAGCGATTCTCGACGAGATCAACGCGGCCGACGCCGTGCAGCCCGCCGAGATCGTTCAACTTCTCGACCATCTCGGCAGCCCCGAGTTTCTCGCCATCGACGGAAACCAGTGTGCCTTTTTCGAAGCCCAGCTTCACCTCAGCCGGCGAATCGGGAGCGTCTTTCGGACTGCGCGTGAGCATCCACACCGCCTCCGACGGTGCGTTGGCGGGATCTTCCAGTTCCCCGCCCTCGTGCGAAAGGTGCCACAGATTGCGGTCGCGGCTGTAGATCTTTTCCTTGGACGCCTCGATCGGAACGTTGTGAGCCGCGGCGTAGTCGACGGCATCCTCGCGAGAGCTGATCGTCCACTCCCGCCAAGGAGCGATCACCGTCAGGTGCGGCGCCAGCGCCTTGTAGGTGAGCTCGAACCGGACTTGATCATTGCCTTTGCCGGTGGCACCGTGGCAGAGCGCGTCGCAGCCCGTGCGTAGCCCGACCTCGACCTGGCGCTTCGCCAGTAGCGGCCGAGCAATCGAAGTACCTAGCAGGTACTTGTTCTCATACACTGCGCCAGAGCGCACCATTGGCCAGACGTAGTCGCGGACGAACTCCTCCCGCATGTCTTCAACAAAGACCTCCGACGCCCCGGTGCCCTGCGCCTTCTCTACGATGCCTTCGAGCTCGTCCCCGCCCTGGCCAATGTCCCCGCAGATGGCCACTATTTCGCAGCCGTAGGTTTCCTTCAGCCAAGGGATGATGATCGATGTGTCGAGGCCGCCCGAATAGGCGAGCGCTACTTTCTTCGGTTTAGTTGCCATAGTGTAAGCGTCCTTTTTTTCACGAACTCGGAGTTCGGATAGTCGTGGCTCAAAGATTGATCCGCATCTTGCGGCCCCCGACCACCCTAAAGCCCTGCCCCTCGTAAAACTTGACACTTCTCTCGAACTCGGGGAGCGGCGGTGTGGTGAGGTCAATGGCTTTCCACTGTCGCGTAATACCCATTTCATGGATGCTTGCCATCAGAGCCGCACCGACCCCATGCGATCGCCTCTGCGGAAGGACATAGACCTCTTGGACAGTAGCCAGCGCTCCGCCTACATAAAGGGCACACCCTTCGGTAAGGGTCGCGACACCCACCGGCTCGTTCTGAACGAACGCCAGGAGCGCGACATAGCGGTTCTGTTCCATCAGCGTCCGGCACAGCGCGGTCGTCTCTTCCAGATCGAGATTGAAATACCGGCTGTTCATTGCAGCACAAATCTCTTGGGTGAGTGCGGTAACAAACCCCGAAATCGTCTCGGCGTCTTTGGGGTGCGCCGATCGTATTGAAATCTCCATTTGCCTTTCGCCTCTTGTCGAGACCGGGCGGCTCGAAATGCCTAGCGAATCGGGTCGCCCTCTCGCAAGACACCTGCGGTCAGCACTTGGGCGCGCAAGCCCCCTCGATGGACGAGCCCCTTCCTAACACCCGGCGCACTCAGTTTCTCCAAGTGCCCGCACGGTTCACACAAACGTAGGCCCCGAAGACGAACTTCACCAACGCTAAATTCGCGTCCCACAAGATGGTTGAGTGCGAGGCCTTGGGTCACAAGGTTTCTGCGAGCTAACCCCGCTGGAATCTGCACTCCATAGTCACGGGTCAGTGCCTCAATGGCTTCCGTCTCGATCAAAGTGACCTCGCGATCAGGGTGCTCGGACTTGCTGAACGTACCTTGACCCTCGAAGTAGCGATCGCCTTCAATTCCCCGACCGGGTACTGCTCGTGCCTCGGCAACGGACTGCGGTTCTGAACCCTTCGACTCCGTTGTGTAAATCCCTACCAAAGTCGCCACGTCCACCCTCTCGTTCACTCGCCGGCGCTCCGCGTTCTCTGCTAGCCGTTTACTTGCGCGTCACGCCACGATCATCAGCAACAACGCCTTGTGAGCATGCAGGCGATTTTCGGCCTGGTCGAAAACGACCGACCGCGAGGACTCAATGACCGAGTCAGTGACTTCTTCACCGCGCGAAGCCGGCAGGCAGTGCATGAATATGGCGTCAGGTCCGGCCTGGGCCATCAGTTCGTCTGTGACCTGAAACTTCGAGAATGCGATCCGGCGCTGCTGTGTTTCGGCCTCCCAGCCCATGCTGGTCCAGATGTCCGTGTAGACGGCCGAAGCGCCTTCGACGGCTTGCGCGGGGTCGTTGGTGACTTCCAGAGTCAAGTTGTTGTCGACCGCGAACTGTCGGGCCTGAGCCGTAATCGTCGGGTCAGGCTCGTATCCCGGCGGCGTCGCGACGGATAGCGAAACCCCCAGTCGCGGCGCGCCGAGCATCAGCGAATGAGCAACATTGTTTCCGTCTCCGACAAACGCCAGCTTCAGACCCTCGCGGGTCCCGAACTGTTCCCTCAGCGTCTGGAAGTCCGCCAGCGCCTGGCACGGATGGTAAAGGTCACTAAGAGCGTTTATTAAGGGCGCCGAAGACCAGCGAGCCAGCTCCTCCAAAGTCGATTGAGAATACGTTCGGACGACAACGGCGTCCACCCAACGGTCCAGATTACGCGCCACGTCGCGGGCGGGCTCTCGCTCTCCAAGGCGGCCGTCCCGGTGATCGAGAAATACCGAATCGCCGCCCAGTTGCTTAATGGCAAGCTCGAAAGTGACCCGGGTCCGAAGTGACGGCTTCTCGAACAGCACCGCGATCGAGCGCCCGGTGAGGCGGTCGGCATAATCGCGAGGGGCGGCCTTCACCCGGCCCGCCAGATCAAGCAGCGTCCGCAATTCGGGTGGGGTAAGGTCAAGGTCCGTCAAAAAATGTGACGCAGCGATCTTTGGAACCTCCCGCTGCGCGGTCGCAGTCTCAACACCACCCTCCGACCCTGGAGTATAATTATTCATATAGGTGAATACTTACACATTTCGGGGTTCGAATGCAACCCCTCCACGCCTGTTCGCGGAGGCGGTCAGAACGGTCTGCCGACCGAGCACGTCCTCGTGGTTAGTTATTCCGACGGGGGATCGCACCCGAGTCCTTGACCGTAGGTATGTCGATAGGTCAACCCTTCGCCGTTAGGCAGGATCTAGCGAGATTAGCGCTCCACCGCCGAGTCGGAAGAATCAGGCCTAAGTGGCTTTGTTAGAGTGTGTTAAGAATCGAAGTCCCTGATTGTGAGTGCGAACGGGATTTCCCGACATGTTTCCGCCGGGACAAGCGCTATGTAGTTCGTTTCGGGGGACTTAGTTCTGCTCGAGGTCGCGAAACTCTTCGTGCCAGTTTGTCCTGATCGTGATGGTATCGCCCGAGCCGGCGCGTTTGTTCAGCAAGTCGTTCTGCGGGGCGCGCCTTCGACAAGGTCAAGGATTCACTGGATGTAGCCAAGTGAGCGAAGGGTCTTGAGTTGCTCAGGGTGTAGTGGGGAATCTTCGCCGGGCGTGAAACGCTTCGCCAATGTCTTGTGGGCTTCGAATTGGGCGTTGAGAAAGTCGCTGTACTTTTTCACGAGGTCGCGTCGCTCTTCGTGAAGGCTCTTCAAACAGTAAGGGTCGTTCCACAGGTCGTAAACGAGTAGCGGAGCCGGCCGACCAGCCTGGGCTGCTCTCGACGACTTCCCTTCGCCAGAGCCATCCGAGTCGATCTCGAGCGAAGCCCCCCAACGCCCATCGATTACTTCGATGTGGCCGCTTAGCTCACCGGTCTCCCGATCCACGTAAAACTCGTCCAGGATCACCGGCTTGTGCCGCCAATTCTCCTTTCTTAGAAGCAACGGAGCTAGAGACTGCCCTTGCATGATGTCCGGCTCGGGCAGCCGAGCCAGATCGAGGATGGTTGGCAGTATGTCGATCATGGACACGGGCTGGCTGAAGCGTTGACCCGGATCGATGTGTCCCGGCCACACGAAGATCATGGGGATGTGGGTCTTTCCGGGCTGGAACATTGGCCCCCACTTAGGAGGAGCAGGATCACGAATCTGGAGAGTCGCGTTAAAGTTGGCATGATCGGCAGCGATAATCAGCAACGTCCTGTCCCACTCACCGGTGGCCTTCAGTCGCTCGACTAGCTTGCCGATTTGATAATCGTTGTGCGCCATGTCCTCGTCGTACAGACCCCGAAGGGCGTCGAAGAAACTCACCCGGTCAACTCCCGCCTCTTGATAGGCCTCTGAAGGGTAAGAAGGATGGCTCGGGCCACCAAGGCCGCTGGCCTCCCCCAGGCGACGTTCCCACTCGTAGAAGCGCTCACGCCTTTCTGAATTGACAAATAGGCCCGCAAAGGGTGCGCCTGGCTCGTACGGCCAGTGGACATCAGTGGTTTGGAAATGAACCCAGTAGGGCTCGCCGGGGTACGAATCACGCCACAGCCAAAAGTTCTCATGAAGGGTGCTCGAGGAAACCGAGGTAGGTTTGACGCCCGCTTCTCGGAGGGCATCCACTTCCCGATCGAGTGCCTTTGTCGTTCCTGCAAACGTGTTGGAGGTGAACACCGCCGTTTGATAGCCGGCTCGGTGGAGATGTTGAGCCATGGTGCATGCTTGCTCCGGTATGGGATCCGTGTCGGCCGTCAAGCCGCCCAACACGCTGTGATGCAAAGAGGTCATGAACGATGGTGTTGAGGTAGGGGTCCACGTGGAGTTGCTGTAGGCGTGCTCAAAAACCGCGCCCTCGGCCGCCAATCTCTCCAAGTTCGGAGTCGTCCTGCGGTTGTACCCATAGACGCTCATCTGCTCAGCCGCCGCGCCGTCGATCACGTAGAAGATAATGTTGGGTCTGTCGGTTGAAGACGAACCAGTCAGAGTGGGCGCCGCCCAGAGCGCAACTGTTCCGGGCGGGTCTGCTTCAGCTTCGAGAGCCAGGGTAAGAGTCTTACCCGCAAGGTGGGATAGATCGACGCTGCGCTGCAGCCAACGCTGTTTGTCTGCGTGGGTTTCCTCAAGAAGAGTGTCCGTCGAGCCCGTCCCCTCATCCGCCAAAACCCGGAATGTTACTGGAGTTTCGTCGCGCAACACACCTAGCCCAAGGTCCAGACGGCCGCCCGGAGGTATACGGACTCGGTAATCGAGTCTTCCCGGTGCATGACTGAAGAGTGTGCGCCGATGGAACTCGGCGCGCACCTCCCTTCGCACGCCGACCGGGGCGGCCGCATAGTCCAGTTCCTTGGGAATAGCGCGAACAGACACGACCTCAACACTCGACGGCTGATCGGCATTGAAAGAGAGGCCGAGTTGCCGCCAAGGACCCTGCCACTTCCCGTAGATAGAGTCCGAGTAGTCCACACCGAGCGAGTAAGTATGTACCGAGCCGTCCGCGATCAAGGGTACATTCTCACCCCAAAAGCGGTATTGACTCTGCTCCCAGGCCGTGGCTCCAGGTTTTTCGCGCAGGTTAAAGCCTATCCAAAGCTCCTTCGCTCCTTCCGAGGCGCGCGCACGCACCTCGACCGAGGCCCAGTCGCTTCTGTTCCAGTCGGGTAAATCGACGTAAATTCGACCGCTTGTATACCGATTGCCTTTCTTCAGCATGAGGCGCAGGGAATCGTTGCCTCTCACAATTCGCACCGGCTTTTCTGATGGAATCAGCGGGACTGCCGGTTTCCAATCAGGCTGTGGGTCAGCAAAATGCCATTCGACAGGTTCAGGAAGGTCGGCAGGGATCTCGGAGCCACTGATCGTTGCGGCGTCGAGGTGGTCTTCGAGGTGAAGCGGAACTTCCGCCGTGAGGGGGGTGGGGCCGTCTTGACAAGTGGTGAACGTCAGTAACGACGACATTGCCGCCAACAACAGCACAAAACCAGTCGAGTCGATCCGCACGGGGGTCTTGCAATTGCTGATCGTCCCACGGGTCACGACGGTCAAATTGTAGCGCTACCCGATAGCTGGTGATTACAAGCCTTCCCACCAACAAACCGATTTTCTCACGCCCAGGTCCTTGAGCCGACTCGGTTTTCGCCTGCTTCGACCGCCGACCCGGACCCCTTGCATCCGCGATTGTTGGTGGTAATGAAGTTTTTCAGTGGCTATCCGCTGTCGAAGTTGTCCGGTGAAATTGTAGGCTGGACGGCAGCGTATCGCAAAGGCGGGAGTGGCGAAAGTCTCCTAGTTCCAAACCGGCGCTTTCGAATTACCCAGTCGTAGGCAAGTTGTCTCCGGCCTGAATCCTCCCTTGTCGGCAAGGATAGATCCAGCCCGCTGGATCAAGACTTCGCCATGAGGATCTACCCGCGCCCCTTCGGTACGTTGACAGCTCCTCCCTCGAAAGAACTTCCGCCAACCACGCGAAGCGTACTGCCGGTGTCGATGTTCCGGAGGTTCGTTCTCTGCAACTGGATGGCTTTAGCTGACCAGCGGTTCGATGGTCGGTTGGATGCTGGAAGATGAGAGCGGGCGAACCGGGTCGTTGAGCGCACTCGGGACCCTGGACCCCGGTGCGTCCGCCACCATACAGCGCAACGCGATGGCGATGAGCCTCAACAACAATCGGGATGAGATCATGCTGCTGGACCAGGGCGGCCAGGAGCAGGATCGGTTTGCCTACACGGGCTCTGCCGAAGGGCTGCCGCTTCAGACCGGCCACTGAGCCCGCGCTCCGCGCGAGCCAGTCCTCCCTCCCGCCGACCAGACCACTCGAACCCCCACCCGCTCCTCCACATTCGACCTCTGGTCCGACCCAAAAAGCGTTGTACGCCGGAACGGCGTCGTACGAGAACCTTAACGACATCACTCTCCCGTTTTGTTGTCGTCATGCTTACGATTGCCGATGTAGCTCCGGTGGAGAAGGTCATAGAAGGCTTCCGGATCAACCGCCATCCTGCGGGCGAGTAGCTCCCATGTGGTGCCATCTCTGAAGTGGAATTCAAACTGTTGATTTGTCAAAGGGGCCATGATTACCCCGGGTCGCCGCGGAACAACTTCCGGCATACTTGCCGATGAGAGCTTTAGATCTACGAGATTCCGTACCTCGTAGACCTTCCGTCTGAACAGACTGCTCACGCGAATTTCAGAGGTGTCAAACCGATACCGAAAGGTCGCCAGATACAAACCGATCGGGAGGGGTATCCCTCCCAGACCGAAGAAAAAGATGACGATCACAAGGTCGACGGTGTCCTTTGGGGGACCGTAGTCCACCATCCACCACATAAAAGCGATCCACGCCATGCCGACCCCGCAAAGGAAACCGGGAATCACAAGGCTCGCGCGGCACTGCAAAGGCAACCCGAGAGTCTTCCAAGCGAAGGGAGGAGCAAATCTTCGTAAGAGTCGGTGGAACGACTCATAGTCCCCGAGTTGCTTGTCCACGGCAATCTTCGACTCTGTCGAACGGATGAGCAGTTTATCTGCGGTGGACCGGATCTCAGTGACTTGCGACCATGGGATCACGACTTCGCGGACTCCTCTTGTCCACGAGATGCCGCTTTCACTGATGGAAACTTGGGCTTCCATTAGGTAGGCGCCCCAGAGGCAGAAAAGGCCGGCAGCAGCAGGAAGTCCGAATGCGAGGAGAGGATCGGGACTCTCTTCACGAAGCAAGAACATCAGGGCGAGTCCCCCCCCGAAGCAGATGCAGGCCCCCAGGATCATGAAGGCGCGCAAACTTCTGTAGTCGAATATGCCCTGGTCGCTGTCGGCAGTCAGTCTCTGAGGCAGCTTCGGATCGGTCGCTCGCGGAGCGGCGACCGCGGCCACGGCGGAACCGGCCACAAATCCGGCGATCGTCATCGGTAAGGTCAAAGAAAAGTTTCCGGCCAAGGACGGCTCGAGACCCACGAATCGAACCCACAGCCCCACCAAAGCTGATTGCGTGAATCCCCCTGCGAGAATCTGCAGCACCCGGCCGAAAAGCCTGAGCCAAAGACCAATGTAAGCCTGGATCGTAAAGGCGGGCGCCAACAGTGGAGCGCCAAAAAAAATGCCGGCGACCCAGTGAACGGGAAAGAAACCCCAATCGTTGTCAACGTTCGGGGAATACGCGTGGGCAAACTGTAGAGCCGTGTGAAGGAACGCCGCCAGGGAGATGCCCAAAAAAAGGTGCCGAAGCCAGATTCTCCTAGTCATAGACCCACACGGGCGAGTCAATCAATTCTACCTCCGGCGCGAGCATTGGTCGCCGCTATTTCACCGCAACAATGACCCGGACGCTCTCCGGGTCCCGGCTGACTGTCTCACTTTTGTGTGCGGATTTTCGGCGGTCTGGCCATTGCCCTCACCGACCGCATTCAGGACCAAGTCCAAGCGAATAAACTGGGTAGCCTGCGCTGGAGGTCGAGCCGCCGGACAGGACCTTTGAGCCGGGCGCGGAGCTTTGCCCAATAGGTGTTGGAAGGCGGCCGGGCAACGTCCTACGCGGCTAAATCCTTCCTTGTCGGCCAGTGTTTACCCACCTTGCGTGGAGGTTCCCGAAACCCTCACTGGCACGTCCCGATCCAGGTAGCTCAGAGCGCCGTCTCCATGACTCTGAGGACCCATCCCCGTCAGCGCCACTTATGAGGTAGGTTTCTAGGAGCCCCGTAGCGCGAATCTAGGCAGGCACTACGCGGGTTTGCTTTTCTTTCAGCGAATCGCGCGCCCGACAGATTCGCCGCCGTTTTCTGTTTGCTACAACGAAGCCACTGAGAAAATCGACCTACCTCTTCGCGATTGCGAACTCGGTGGTCTAACGCTCACACTGTGAGCCGGCCGCTGCGAGCTCCGTGACCGGCTGTGGGGTGGCCTTCCTAAACACTCCGGCGAGCGGCTGCAGGCCTGTGAATCGACAAGGCCGAACCGCGAATGCCGTCCAACCTGCCAACACCGTCCCCATCAGTCACAATATTCCAACCCAACAGAATCAACAACATAGGTTCCCAAAGCGGCAAAACCCTTGGCCCTGTAGTGTACGCTCGAATAGAAAAAGGGACTCCTCGGTCAATGGACGGGAATTCTAAGGAAAATCTGCTCGAATCTGCTCATCCGACCGAAAAAAGACGCCTCGCGCTTGACGCTATCACGCCATCAAAAGAAAGGTCCTTCTAGCCCCTCTGGAGACGCCTACCATCGTTGCCGCTGCTCGCAAGGTCCGCGCCGGCGACCGCAGCCGCCGCTGGCTGGTCCGAACCTGTGCAAAACAGCGCGCAACGGCACTAATCCGCATTTCTCACGACAAAACAGTAGGGGCGGGCCGCTGCGCCCGCCCGGAGAGGGTCTCTCGCAGGGTTGGGTTGAGTGTATCGAACGGGACGGAGTGTGCGTTTCACGAATAGGCGGACACGGCGGTCCGCCCCTACGCGCCCCGCAGAGAAATGCGGGCTAAATTAGTAATAAGAAGGTGCGGACGTCTTTTTAATCGGCGCACGGATAGCCTGGCCCGGCGCGACGCCTTCGACAGGCTCGCTGTCGACGAGAACTGCGACGCCGTTCACCAGGACGTGGCGTATCCCGAGTGGGTTCTGAGCGGGATCTTCGAAGGTTCCCTTATCAATGACGGTTTCGGGGTCGAAGACCACGAGGTCGGCGTCGGCTCCCAGGCGGACGCGGCCCTTGTCTTTCATCATGGGGACGCGGCTTTCAAGCCGTTGGGCGGGGCGCAGGCTCATTTTGGCAAGCGCGTCCATCAGCGTGAGGGCCTTTTTCTCACGAACATAGCGTCCCAGGATGCGGGCGCAAGTGCCGAATGTCCGAGGGTGGGCGCGTCCGTTGTCAAGCCACATCCCGTCGCTGGCGATCATCGTGAGAGGACTTGCGATCGCTGCCTGGACCATATCGAGGGAGTAGCCTGCCGGAGTGACAATGAGGCCCCCTTGCTCGCGGTAGCGGCCGAAGGATTCGCGTGTAAGGTGCTCCAGTGTTGCCATCCAGATGTATCCACTGAACTCCTTATCCGAATAGGTTTGCCAGTCGTTGAATAGGTGCGACTGGATGAAAGTCGAGCCTCGATTGTAGGGGTAGCATTCGGTGGTTACATCGACTCCGTCGTCGATTCCCTTTTGAACGGCCGCGAGGTATTGAGGTACCAGTTTTCCGCCGCTGCTGTTGAGATGAACGATGTGTAGCGGCGCGCCGCTTTGCTTCGAGTATGCGAGGACCTCTTCGACGTTGCTGGCATCAGTCGTCGAGGTGCGGACGTGGACGTAGCAGGGCGCGTTGTAGCGTGCGGCGACCCGGAAAATCTCGAGCACCTCGTCCGGTGTCGCACCGGGAGTGTAGGCGAGTCCGAAACCAACCCCCGGGGCGCCTTGCTCGAGACCTTCGGAGATTCTCGCCTTAAGTTTTTCGAGCTGTTCCGGATTCAGCGGATCTGCGGCGGCCTCTCCCCAGAAACCGGGATTACTGCCCGTCATCGCGATGTTCCGAGCATAGGGGTGACTGATACTGGCTCCGTAGTTGAGCACGGTCTTGCCTTCGCGCTCCGCATACCAGGCCTCTATGTCTTCGACGCCGATTTCGAGCTCGAGCCCACTGGTGATTCCGTCACGGATCTGCGCCTGGTAGTTTTCCGGGCTGTGACCGTGCCGGTGAAGATCGACGAAACCGGCGGTAACGACGTGTCCGGTCGCATCGAGCACCTGCTTCCCGTCGATCCGATCTTCTGTGATAGTCGCAACCTTCCGGCCTTCAATGCCGACATTGCGAACGGCGTCGAGTCCGGATTCGGGGTCCATGACGCGGCCGTTCTGGATAACGATTTCGTACGTGGTTTGGCCACACGAGCTCAGGAGCAAGACAACGATGAAAGACACGAAAGCTTTCAGCATGCGGTTCAGTATGGCACGACTTTTCACAGTTCGCATTTCGGTAGTGTCCCAGTTTCGATCGTTGCGCCGGGCGGGGTCGCCTTAGTTTCGCGCTCCGCTGTCGGGACCGAAGAACATGAGGTGTTGCCAGGGTAGCTCGTCATACTCCCCTACTAGCTTGAGTCCGTTGGGAGAAAACTCCTTCAGGATTTGCTCCTTGCTCATCTTGTGGAGGAGCTTGATCGGCACCGTCGGGTCTTCGAGTCGAAACTCTGCGAGCGCGATACGTCCATTGGGTTTGAGACTCGCGCGCATGGCCCGCAGCATCTGCTCCGGATAGGAAAACTCGTGGTAAACGTCGACGAGCAGAATCAGATCGACCTCGCCCTTAGGCAGTTTGGGGTCGCCGGGGATTCCGAGGATCGGTTCGATGTTGTGGAGGCCCGCCTCTTGGGCCCGCTGCCTGAGCAACGCCAGCATCTCGGATTGGATGTCGACAGCCAGCACGCGGCCGTGTTTGCCAACAAGCTTGGCGAGTTGCAGTGTGTAGAAACCGTTGCCGCACCCCAAGTCACAGACCGTCTGGCCGGGCTTGACGTCCAGTGCATTCAGCAGTTTTCCTGGGTTCTCCTCTCCGTCACGCGTTTCACGGATCAGCCACGGGGCGCCGTGGAAGCTCATCGTTTGAGCGATTCGGCGTCCTCTGTAGAATGCCGGCGGCGCTGGAAGGGCCTGTTCACCTTGGATCTCTGCCTTCTGCTGCGCCTGGCTGGGCCTTAGACCGAGACCGGCCTCGAAAGCGGCCAAGAGAAGCAACGAGCAGAGAAGGATTCGGAAGTAGGTAGACATGGAACTAACGCGCATTTCTCACCACGGCCGCGGTGGTTGGGCGAAAGGCCCGGTGGTCATGGCTCGCGGCAACAGTTTGTGTACATCGCCCAGCGTACAGTATGGCGGCAAGCGGGCGCGATGAATCGCGCCCCTACATCCCTGACCGCGGGCATTTGCTTCCACTCCTGCCGGGCCGCTGGTGAGAAATGCGGGCTACACGTGGGCTAAAAGCCCCGGAGAGCCCCTTCGGCGCCCCTCCCCGGACGATCGGGCGTCGCGGCGAGCGCCGACAGCGGCATGAATAGGGGTAGGACGGGTCAGCTAGGAGTTCTTCGGCCTTGGTTCGCTGTCGATCATCTTTACAACTTGCTGAATCAACAGGGATTATCGGGACTTGGCATTGTTTCGTCACGTTTTTCCCGGTCGGCGACCGTCATATCGATCTCCGCAGCTTCCCCTTCAGGATAACGACTGTGTCAAGGGCGGTCCTTTTCCACCGCAGCGGTAGCTTTCATTCAAAAATCGAATAGATTGTCCATGAAACGCAAGAGCGGCCGGACAAGGGGATCTACGATCCGGTGAATGTGACGGCCGACAGACTCGTCCCCAAGGGCATAGAAGTACAACAGTGCAAAGAGGGCTACAGGAACCATGAGCGTTAGGAGCGACTTGCTTGCCTTCACCCGATCGCGTTTTCGACGCGTGCGCCGGTCTGCGCTCATGGTTCGCTCCCTCCCCCGGGACCACCGCGAGCGTAACTGGCTGCGGGCGCAACACTCTTCGACCCATCTCAGGGTGCCGGCGCAGCTTGCGGCAGGGCGAACACCCAGAGCACCCCACCCTGGGGCACGTATGTCTTGGTCCCGAGCTGCTTGTTCAGCATAGCCTGCTGGCGTTCGGCGTCCACGCCCCAACCCGAGAGCACGGCGACGTACTGCACGCCGTCCACCCCGTAGCTGGTTGGCACACCGATGACGCCGGAGTTGGTGCGTTGTTTCCAAAGCACCTCGCCGCTGCGAGCGTCGAAAGCGCGAAAGTAGCGGTCGTTCGTCCCGCCCATGAAGAGCACGTTGCCTCCGGTCGCTAGCACCGGGCCCCAGTTGTGGCTCTTAAAGGTCTTTGTCCACACCTTCTTTGGCCCGTCCAGGTCCCAGGCCTGGAGCTCGCCGATGTGGTGCTTGGCGTCCTCGTGGAGCACTAAGTCCATGTCCCTTCCGATGCGGACTCCCATGTAATACTGGCCGGGCCGGTACTCGACCTTCCTGCCCTCCATCCAGGCGCAGACGTTCTCGTTGGCAGGGATGTAGAGGTAGCCGGTCTTCGGGCTGTAGGCCGCGGGCGGCCAGTCCTTGCCGCCCCAGAGCGAGGGGCAGAACTCGGCGCGCTTGCCCATGCCGGGTGTGCGGGCCTTGTCGTAACTGGGCCGTCCGGTCTTTGGGTCGATGCTCGTGAAGACGTCCTGGCGCACGTAGGGCAGCGCGTCAACGAACCCGATGCGGTCGCGCCCGCGCTCGAGAAACCAGAGGTAGCCGTTGCGGCCCGGATGGACGAGGCCCGCGATGGTGCGACCGTTGCGCCGGAAGTCCACCAGCAGCGGCGCCGAGACCTCGTCCCAGTCCCAGGAGTCGTTCCAGTGGTATTGGTGGTGGGCGCGGAGCGCGCCCGTCTCGACATCCAGGGCGATCACCGACGTGGCGTAGAGGTTGTCGCCGGGCCGCGCGTCGCCCATCCAGGGGCCGGCGTTCCCGGTGCCCCAGTAACTGAGGCCGAGCTGAGGGTCATATGAGCCCGTGACCCAAACCGACACGCCGCCGGTCTTCCAACTGTCGCCCTCCCAGGTCTCGCTGCCGGGCTCGCCCGGCGCGGGGATCGTGTAGGTCTTCCAAGCCGGCTTGCCCGTCACCGCGTCGAAGGCCGCCACGAAACCGCGGATGCCGAACTCGCCGCCCGAGACACCTACCATCACCTTGCCCGCCGCCACAAGCGGCGCCAGCGTCATGTAGTAGCCCTTGGTGTAGTCCTCCACCTCGCGCTCCCAGACCACCTCGCCGCTGCGCGCGTCGAGCGCCACCACGTGGGCGTCCGCCGTCGCCAGGTAGACCCGGTCGGCGTAGAGCGCCACACCCCGGTTGGTCGGATGCATCTGGAACAGGTCTTCGGGCAGCTCGCGGGCGTAGCGCCAGAGCAGATCGCCGCTGCGCGCATCGAGCGCCAGCACCCGGTTATGGGGCGTGGTCAGGAACATCACGCCCTCGTTTACGATGGGCGGGGCCTGGTGTCCTTCGCGCATTCCCGTGGAGAATGTCCACGCCGGAACCAGTCGGCTCACGTTGCCGGTGTTGATCTGGTCGAGGGCGCTGTAGCCCTTCGAGTCGTAGCTGCCGCGATACATCAGCCAGTTGCGCGGCTCGGGATTCATCAAGCGCTCGTTGGTGACGTTCTGGTAGGCAGGTAGCGACTGCCCGAGACTCGCCAGGGGAAACCCACCGACAACGAGCGACACAGCAAGCCAACCGGCGATGGGGAAGTGGGAAGTAGGACGTGGCATGGCTCTCCTCTTGGGTGTGGAATGATGGCGTCGTCGCGTCACAGCGGCTCAAAGCCGACGCGGCGCGTAAAGCGCCGCGCCACGCGTAACTCGCTGCCAGCGATGTCGAGTGGCAGCATTGCCAGCGGCTTCGGGGCAGGTCCCGACATCACACGGGCACCGTCCGCTGTTTCGAATTCCGAGTCATGACACGGGCAAACTAGCCGGCGCGTCTCTCCCCGCCACTCCGAGATCTCACAGCCCGTGTGGGTGCACACGGCTGAATAGGCTACGATCCCATTGGCGGCGCCCCGCGCCGTCTTTGCCGACAGTGCGACCGGGTCCAGCCGCACCACCATAACGCGATTGAGCCGCGACCCGCTGCGCACAACCCCCGTGTTAGGATCCATCGGAAAGGCCGCCACCGGCGCCGCACCCATCGTCAACTCTTCGGCCCGCAGTGCCTCGCCCCCGCGCGGACCAAACGCAAAGACCAGACGGTCCCCGGGCTGAGGCCGCAGCGTCTCCGGCGGCTGAGCGCCCGCCTGCGCTGAAGCCCGCATCGGGGCCCCCAGGGCCAGCGCCAGGGCCGGCCCGAGCAAAGCCCGGCGAGTCCAGCCTCGTTGGATTTTCAGGTTCACCAGCGGCGAGGGATTCTTATTCACGGGCTCCCCATAACTCTCCCTTCGACGCCTTCTGAGAAAAGCGTACTTATATCTGTATGCATAAAGTAGTCGAGGCCGGGAAGGAAGTCAATCCGCCTGGTTGACGCCCGACCGGGAGAAGTACGTTTTGAGACCACCATTGCTTCTAACAAACCGGATTCTCGGAAGTAACTTGTTGAGGGGAGTTGCCGTGCGCAGCGGGTCAACAAGCCCCGTTAAGCGACTGCGCCTGGGCAGCTCGTCACCCTATGCACCCAGCCGGGCCAGCCACATCAGCAGTACGATAAACGCGCCTACTAAACCCCAGGCTACGAGGAAACCGCCCCAGTCGATGCGGCCCATGCGTGGGATCTCGAGTCCGAGGCGCTGCAGGTTGCGATAAGCGAAGGTGGAGGCTTTCTGGTAGTCCAACTCGACGGTGTCGCCCTCCGCAGCGGGTGCCACCTCCCAAGAGGCAGCCGGTGCGACCGATTGCACCCCGGGGTCGGTCTCAGCTTTGATAGTCCCCACCGGCACAGTCAATCGGACGTCCGACTCGCGACCGACGGGGGTGTGTAAGCGGGCGAAGAAAGAATTCAGTTGCTCGGCCGGGAGCGGATGTGTGAGGAGGCTGACGACAATCAGCAAGCCGAATGCTACTCCCAACATCGCGAGAATCTGGAAAGCCTGGCCGGTCTGTTGAAACGACGCAAGCAGGCTCGCGAGGGGAGGCAGTGAGGCGAATTGCTCGGCCGGAACTTGCGATCCCAGCCAAATGGCTAATGCACCCCCGAAGCTAGCCCAAACGCCGGCGGAATTGGCGCGTCGCCAGATGACGCCGAGCCAAAGGGCGCCGCCTAGGAGTCCGACGAGTTGGATGGACCAGACCAGGATTTGCGTCAGGCTTTCGGCGGCGAAGGCAGTGATCAGACCCGCGGCGAGTAATCCCGCAGAGGCAAACCGCGCAACCCAAAGGTAGTGCCGGTCTGTCCTCTGCCCAACGAAGTGGCGGTAAAAGTTGTGGGTAAAGATCGCGGATCCCGTCACCATGAACGTTTCCGCACTGGTGATACCGGCCAGCAGGCAGGCGATCATCAGTCCGCGCCAGCCGTCGCCCAACAAAAGCTGAATGGAACGGCCGAAGAGCGTCTCGCTGGCGTGCGCGGCTTCCGGACTGCCGGCCGAAACGCCCTGAAGTACTTCGGGGAATATCACTACGGCGATCAAACCCGTAAAGGCCCAGGCAATCGTCAGCAGCCGCTTGACGAAGTTCCCGTAGCAGAACCCGACCCTCGCTTCGAGTTCCGTTTTGCCGGAGCCGGTCGCCGTCATCACGTGGGGCTGTACGACAACACCGACCAGGCCCAGCAGGGATAACGCAATGACAAATCCCAGGTCCCCCTCGCGCGCTCCTTCCGGAGCAGTGATAGAGAGCATGGCGGGGTCGAGACTAGCATGCAGCTCCGTCATCCCCCCGATGACGTTTAGCCCCGCCGGGACGAGCATAAACGAGAGGACGATAATCATTACGCCCTGTAGCACGTCCGTGTAGGCGGCCGCCATCAACCCGCCCGCCATGATGTAAGTGGAAAAAAGAACGGAAAGCAACAGCACCGACTCCTCGGTGGGGATGGCTCCTCCGGTCGCTCCTGAAACGGCCGCACCCGCCCCGCGCAACAACATGCCGATCGAAAGGATCAGATAGCCAAGAGCCACGAAGGAGTAGAGCACTTCCAGCGATCGTCCGTAGCGAATGCGGAAGAAATCGCCCGTGGTCGTAACTCTGAGCCGGCGGATGATGGGAGCAATCATCCAATAGAAAGGCGTCGAGAACAAGTACATCCACTGGTACCAGATGCCGCCCAAACCGACGCGCGCGGTGGCCCCGCTTACTTGGACGGCCTGCTCGCTGTGGGTACCGGTGCACAGCCAATGCATCACCAATAAGCCCTTGCCGAAGCTGCGGCCTCCGAGGAAAAAATCGCGTTCGTCTTTTACTCGCCGCGATGCCCAGAAGCCGACCGCCATTACGACGGCAAAATAGCCGACGATGGCAGCAAGGTCGATCAGCTTCAGACCGTAGAAAGTGGTCATGAACTCAAGCGCTCAAGCATAGCATCGAGAGGATCGGAGTCAACACAAACGGCCGTGGCGATTCGCGCGGGGATCGATCAAGTGGGTTGCGAACGCCGTTACGGCATCATGGCGCGTCCGCCGCTCACTGTAAGCGTGTGGCCTGTCATAAAAGCCGACAGATCCGACAGCAAGAAGTACACGACGTTGGCAATATCTTCCGGCTCGCCCAGCCTGGCGAGGGGCGTGGCTGCGATGAGCTGTTGCGTCTTCTCGGGACCAAGCAGGTCTCCCATTTCCGTCTTGATGAGGCCGGGTGCAATACAGTTTACGCGTACGTGCGGGGCGAACGCATCGGCGCAACACTTGACCATCGAATGCAAGGCGGCCTTGCTCGACGCATAGTGGATCTGCATCGGGCGGGGGCGCCACGCAGCGAGGGACGAGATACATACGATTCGGCCGTGCTTGTTCGCCAGCATCTCGTCCTTCACCGCCATGACAGTAAGGAAGGTGCCGTCCAGATTGATCGACATCGTCTTTCGCCAGGTCTCCCATGAGATCTCCTCGTGCGACTCCAGGATGCTGATTCCGGCGTTGGCAACGAGCATCGAGATCGGCCCCAGCGCCTGACGGGTCTCCGCTACCATGGCTTCGACATCCGAGGGTTTCGAGATATCGGCTTTGACCAGTGCGCATCGAACACCCTCTTGCTCCACCATTCGCTTGGCTTCTTGGGCATCTGCATCGCGGCTCAAGTAGTTGATG
The DNA here is from genome assembly GCA_965248205.1 of Bryobacterales bacterium. Taxonomy (GTDB): domain Bacteria; phylum Acidobacteriota; class Terriglobia; order Bryobacterales; family UBA6623. The sequence goes on along the minus strand of CBDFIS010000006.1, from coordinate 287,445 downwards.
GCGACGTCGGCGCCGTGTTTAGCGAGTTTGATGGCCGTGCCGCGACCAATACCGCGCGACCCTCCTGTGATCAGTACCGTTTTCCCGGCGAATTCCTTTTCAGGCAATGGAACCTCCTTGCGAATGGTGAACTGCGATCGGTGACGACTTGGCTATGGCGAGCCGGCAAACACTTTCACATACATCCCGCAGTGATTGCAAACCCGGGGGTGGGATACGGTTTGACCCTCGGGGTTGAAGGGTGGACAGCCCGTCGCGCGCGCATTCCTGCTTGCCGTGTCGCCATTCGTGGCGACATCAGTAGGGCCGGCAATCCTGCCGGTCCGGGCCTATTAAGGGGCGGACGATCCCCTCAAGAACATCCTAAGGGACCCGGGCGCGTAGCCGACTGCGCCGTACTTCACGCCACCAGCTCGGGAACCACCCGCCCGTGGACGTCAGTGAGTCGCATGTCGCGGGCCGCGTGGAAATACGTCAGCAGGGTATGGTCCAAGCCCATGAGGTGCAGGATGGTCGCGTGCAGGTCGTGGACGTGGACTTTGTTCTCAACCGCGGCGTAACCGAAATCATCCGTGGCCCCGATGGTCAGACCGCCTCTTACGCCGCCTCCGGCCACCCACGTTGAAAATCCGCGGGGGCTGTGGTCCCTGCCGACGTTATTCTCGCTGGTCGGAGTACGGCCAAACTCGCCGGCCGAAACGACGAGCGTCTCGTCCAGCAAACCTTGGCGCTCCAAATCCGCCAGCAGCGCCGCTATGGGCTGGTCGGACTCCTTAGCGTGGAGTTCGTGGTTCTCGTCTACGTTACTGTGCGCGTCCCAGTTGTCGTCACCGTGCCCGCCGCCGGAGTAAAGTTGCACGAAGCGGACGCCGCGCTCGACCAGCCGGCGAGCGATAAGACATTTGCGTCCAAACTTTTCCGTAATGGGATCATCCAGGCCATAGAGGCGCTGGGTCGCGCGTGACTCGCTTGAAAGATCGACCGCCTCCGGCGCGGCGGTCTGCATCCTAAATGCCAGTTCATAACTGGCGATACGCGCCGTCAGTTCCGAGTTCTCCGGTCCCGCCGCCCCTTTGAGTTGGTGCAGCCGCGACAGTAAGTCGAGCTGTTGCCGCTGTTGAGCCGACGTCACGCCGTCGTGCCGGTCAAGGTAGAGAATCGGGTCCCCCGTGGAACGGAACTGGGTGCCCTGAAAGGTGGCCGGCATGAACCCCGATGACCAATTCGGCGGGCCGGAGACGGGCCCACCGCGGTGGTCAACCATCACCACGAACGCGGGTAGGTCTTGATTCTCGGTTCCCAACCCGTAGGTCACCCACGATCCTAGGCTAGGGTGACCTTGTCGCAGAAAACCCGTGTTCATCTGCAGCAGGCCCGACCCGTGCGCGAAGCTGTCGGCGTACGTGCTTCGGATCACCGCAATGTCGTCTATTCGCTGCGCGAGGTGCGGGAAGAGGTCGGACACCTCGATGCCGGATTCACCGAACCTCTGAAACTTCCGGTTCGAGCCAAGGAGGGTGCCCGGTTTCCTCCCCTTGAGTACCGGGTCATCATCGAGATTCGGCATCGGTTTGCCGTGATACCTGTTGAGCTCGGGCTTTGGATCCCAAGTGTCTACCTGACTGGGACCCCCGTACATGAAGAGAAAGATGCAGGACTTCGCCTTCGCAGCGAAATGCGGTTTCCTCGAGGCCAAGGGCGAGAGTGCGGCTTCGGAGGCCCTGGCGGCTTCCGTGAAGAACCCATCCGCGGCCAAAAGATAGGTCAGCGCGGTGCCGCAGAACCCGCCGCCTGTCTCCCACAAAAACTCACGGCGCGTCCGACCGCATGGGGTCATCCTACCGCCAATGGGGCGAGGGCCTTCCATGGCTTCTTCCACAGGGGAGCCTAACTCAGTTCAAATAGAAAAACTCGTTCGTGTTAAGCAGGGTCAAGCTGAAGCCTTCCAGCCCTTCACCGTCGCTGTCGCCTGCTTTTCTTTCGGCCGCCCGCCGGTCGGCCCGGATCTGGCGCTCGTGAGCGCGGAGAAAATCGAGCGCCACCCTGAGCTCGCTGGACTTCGGTGGCCGTCCCAGAGCCAGCTCAAAGGCCCGCAAGACGCGCTCCTTCGGATCGTTGCCCGCTTCTCGCACAAGCCGGGCGGCGAAGTAACCCGCTTGCTGATGGATGAAGTCGCCGTTCAAGAATATCAAAGCTTGTGGACCCGTGGTCGACACTCGCCGCTGCTCACAACTCGACGATGTATCGGGAGCGTCAAGGGCCTCAAGCTCCGGCACGGCCAGGCTCCGTTTCGAAAAGACGTAGACGCTTCGGCGAGAGGCCTCCTGCTCGGCGGATTCTCCCCAGCCTTCTCCGGGTCTAGATTGTCCCGCCAACACGGCCTCTGTCAGAGTTGGGTAGACGCTGGGCCCGTGCATTTCCGGGTTGAGTTGCCCACTTAACGCCAGGATAGAATCGCGAACGGCCTCTGCCTCCAAGCGGCGCGGTTTCCAACGCCAAAGCAAGCGCTGATCGGGGTCAATCTTCGCCCACTTTGGGTCCCACGCAGAGGACAGTTGGAACGTGCTGGATTTGGCGATCAATCGGTGGATGTGTTTTAGGCTCCAGCCGGACTGAATCAACTCGGTCGCGAGGTAGTCGAGCAGCCGCGGATGTGAAGGACGCTGCCCCATCAAGCCGAAGTCGTTCTCGCTAGCGACTAGACCCTCTCCGAAATGGCCCTGCCAAATCCGGTTGACGATGACCCGCGCGACGAGTGGGTTGTCGGATCGAGTCATCCAGCGAGCCAGTGCGAGTCGGCGCCCCGTCGACTTCTCGGTCTCCGCGGGCGCTTCGAGTCGTCCCGCGCCGAACACTGACGGTACGCCCGGCTCCACTTCCCTGCCCCGCTGGCGGACATCTCCTCTTGCCAACACTCGGGTCGGGGAAACCTCGGCCGCATCCTCGTGCCAGATGTACGCGCGCGGCGGTTCTGTGGGTCGAGACGTATTGATCTTTGCGATCTGCAGCTTATATTCCAAAAGCTGAGCACTCTCTTCTCGGGAGGCTTCTTCACAAATGGCGTCGTCCAGAAGGCCGCGGAAATTCTCGACCAGCTCTTTCTCCTTGTCAGATCGCTTCTTGGGGTCCTTAAGAGCTGCAAGCACCGTCTCAACCTGTTCCGTCCAACTCAATTCGGCAAGTAGTCCTTCGTTCTTCTCGAGAACGCGCTTGAGAATCAGCTTTCTCGCGTCTTCAACCGGCTCTTGGACCAGGGCGACTTCGGCGTCCGCCTTTTCCATGGCTTCCTGGTAGACAGCCAATTCTTCTTTTGTGCCCACGAGAACATCCAGGTCCGCGCGTCCGTCTTGCGGACGCTTCAGTGGCTCAAAGACGGCCAACAGGCGGTAATAGTCCTCTTGCGGGAAGGGCTCGAACTTGTGGTCGTGGCAGCGCGCGCAGCGAATGGTGAGTCCGAGGAACGCCGTTGCCGTCACTCCGAGCACGTCATCGAGCTGGTCATAGCGATCGACGTCTAGATCGGCAGGCTCGTCGTCCCAGGTGCCCAAACGCAAAAACGTCGTGGCAATCTGCGCCTCGGCGTTGGAGTCTTCTATCTCGTCGCCGGCAACATGTTCGGTCAGGAACCGGTCGAAAGGCTTGTCGCTGTTCAGCGCATCGATGACGTAGTCGCGGTAGCGCCAGGCGTGCGGCTTAGCCCCGTCGCGTTCGTAGCCGTTCGTTTCCGCGTAGCGGACGACGTCGAGCCAGTGTCTCGCCCATCGTTCGCCATACTGGGGACGCGACAAGAGACCCTCGACGACGCGACCGTACGCGCCGACCGACTCGTCCTCAAGAAAAGCCTGGACATCTTCCGGCGTTGGAGGCAATCCGATCAAATCGAGGTAGACGCGGCGCAACAGCGTGCGCCGGTCCGCGGGAGGGGACGGTCGGATTCCTTGGCTCTCAAGCTCGCGCAAGATGAAGGCATCAACCGGGGAACGGACCCATTCGTCGTCATTGACTTCGGGAACGGGAGGGCGCTCGGGTGGAACAAAAGCCCAATGCCGGGCGACTCGCAGCTTGTTTCCTGACGCTTCCGGAGTTCCGGGCGTGCCGGAGCCCGCGCCACCGTCGATCCACGCTCCGATGAGACCGATTTCGTTTCCGGTGAGCTTCTCCTCGCCCATGGGCATCGACTTGTCGACGATCCGCTGATATAGCAGGCTTTGCTGGGCCGATCCCTTGACGAGCGCCAGCCCTTTGTTGCCGCCTTTGAGCATTGACGCGGGAGACCGCAGATCGAGGTTGCCCATCTGGACAGCTTCACCGTGACACTGCAGACAGTGCCGGCTCAAGATCGGAAGGACGTCGCGCTGGAAGTCGGGAGGGGGAGAGGCCACGCCGGCCGCGCTGCAAGCCAGGAAGAACAGCAGCGGCTTGATCGGCTTCATCGTACTCAGGTTACTCCAAGGGGTGGGGAAAAGGAAGGCTTTCGTAGCAGCGGTGTCAGTGTTTCGGAGCGATGGCGAGCAACTGAAAAGAGATCGGCTGGATCACTCGTACCGGAGCACCTCGAGTGGCAGGATCCGCGTTGCCGTGGTGGAAGGATAGATCGTGGTCAGGTAGCTGATGATGAGGGCCGCAAGCGCGACGGCGGCCGCGTCCCAGGCTCGAGGAGCAAAGGGTACGTAACTCAGTCCATAAACCTGGGCTTCGAGTGGAATGAGGCGGTAGGTTCCACAGAGCCAGCAGAGGAAATGGCCCACGAAAAGCCCAAGCGCTGTGCCGGCGCCGCCAATGATCAGGCCCTGAAGTGCGAAAATCTTTCGAATTTGGGGTCGTCGCGCTCCCATCGACATTAGTATCGCAATATCCTTTTTCTTTTCCATGACCATCATGACCAGCGACGTCAGTACGTTGAGGGCCGCTACCAGCATGATGAGGCCAATGGTGACTGTGGTCACGAGCTTTTCGACCTTCAGGGCGTTGAAGATCTCACGGTTGCGCTCCATCCAGCTGGTGGCGGCGAATTCGGGACCAGCGAGCTTCTCGACCTCCACGCTGACGCTTGCCGCCAAGTCCAAATCGTCGAGCTTAAAATCGACGGCGTTGATGACGTCCCCCAGAGAAAGCGACTGTTGCACGGTCTCGAGCGTGGCGATGGCCCAGTAATTGTCGTACTCGTAGAAGCCCGATTCGAAGATTGCCGCCACGCGGACTCTCTTGAAACCCGGTACGGGGCCGAAGGGTGTTAGCTCCCCTTGAGGGTTGACCAACGTCATCACTGAGTTCAATCGTGCTCCGATTGTCTCGGCGAGCCGTTTTCCGAGGATGATCCCGGGCTGAGTATCGGGGCGAATGAGGTCTTCCACGGAGCCTTCCGTGATAGTGGTCAGCAGGTCACCAACCGCCGGTTCGGCCACGGGATCGATTCCTTTTAAGACGCAGCCGCGAGCTCGTATCGGGCCTGAGATCATCATCTCCCCGTACAGCGCCGGCGCCATGGCAGCGACGTGGTCGACGTTGCGAAATCGTTCCATGAAGATGCGCCAGTCGTCGATGCCGAAGCCGCGTTCCTTTTCGAGGAGGTTCACGTGGGCCGTGGCTCCCAGAAGATGGCGTTGAAGGTCTTGCTGGACGCCGTTGTTGATGGCCATCGCTACGACTAGCGCCATCACGCCGGTACCGACCCCCAACACCGCGATCGCCGTAACGACGGAAATGAACCTCTGCCTGCGCTTGGCTCTGAGGTAGCGACCTGCGACGAACAGCTCAAACGCCATGCTGCTCGTCCTCGAGCGCCTCGAGTCGGCCGGCGACGCCGATCTCCGCTTCAGGCCGCAGGAGGGGAAACAGGATCACGTCTCGAATCGAGCGCGAGTCGGTGAGGATCATCGTCAGACGGTCGATGCCGATGCCTTCTCCCGCTGTAGGTGGCATGCCGTAGCACAGGCCGCGGACGTAGTCCTCGTCCATTTGGTGAGTTTCGGCAGAATCCTGCCCGCCACCGCTCAACTGAGCGGAAAAACGGCGCCGCTGTTCCCGGGGATCGTTCAGCTCCGAGTAAGCGTTGGCGATCTCCATTCCCGCTGCGTAAATCTCGAACCTTTCGACCCAGTTGGGATCGTCGGGCTTGTTCTTCGACAGGGGAGAGGCCTCTACCGGATAGTCGTAGACGAGGGTTGGCTGAATCAGTTGGGACTCGCAAGCATTCTCAAAGAGCGCCAGCAAGCATCTACCGAGCGAAGCATCGGAGGCTGGGGAGATCTTCTCCTCCTTTGTGCGGTTATGCGCCTCGATTAGCTGCCTGACTTGTTCGGGGTCGTCGAGGTCTCCCGGAGCAGGAGCAGTCTCCCGATCCGGCCAAAACTCGACAATGGCTTCTTTCATCGACACCCGTTGCAAAGTGCCAAAATCGATCGTCTGGCCGTAGTACTCGACTTCGGTCTTCCCATCGCTGACTGCTTCAGCGGCTTCTTTAAGCAGGCTCTCGCTCAGGTCCATTAGGTCCCGATAGTCGCTGTAGGCCTGATAGAACTCGAGCATCGTGAACTCGGGATTGTGCTGCTTCGAAATGCCCTCGTTTCTAAAGTTGCGATTGATCTCGTATACGCGGTCAAATCCACCGACGACGAGGCGTTTCAGGTAAAGTTCCGGAGCGATGCGCAGGTAGAGATCCAGATCCAACGCGTTGTGATGCGTCAAGAAAGGCCGCGCCAGCGCCCCGCCGTAGATGGGTTGCATCATCGGCGTTTCGACTTCCAGGTAGCCACGCTCTTCGAGCGAACGTCGCAGGGCTGCCGTCAACTTGTGGCGCTGTAGGAAGACTGTGCGAACCTCCGGGTTGGCGATGAGATCCAGATAACGCTGGCGATAACGAATCTCGACGTCCTGCAGGCCGTGCCACTTTTCGGGCATCGGCAGGATTGCTTTGGCCAGGAACTCCAGACCCTCGGCGCGTACCGTTAGCTCTCCGGTCCGGGTGCGAAACAGGCGACCCTCGGCGCCGATGATATCCCCGGCGTCGAGCTTTTTGTAGAGGGCAAAGGCTTTCTCGCCGACTGTGTCCTGACGAACGTAGAGCTGCAACCGCTCGCCTTCCTGCTGAATGTGGCAAAAACCGGCCTTGCCTTGCCGGCGAACAGTCATCAGGCGGCCGCAGACCTTGGTCTGAATGTTTTTGCTTTCCAGCTGCTCGCCGTCCAGCGTCCCATACGTCGCATGGATCTCTCGTGCTGTGTGGCTGAAGGCGAATTTGCGGGGATAGGCGTCGACCCCAAGCGCTTCAATGTCGCGAATCTTCTGATAGCGCTGTTCGAATAGACGATCTTCTAGGGACAACGGGAGTGGCTCCGGGACGTCGATGGATTACTCGTTGATTGCCCTCCATTATAGAGGAGGTGTCTCCGAGGGGACGCGGCGGAGCCGGGGGTCGCTGGAAGGTCGAGCGGTGGAATGGAAAAAGGGAACCCAGCTAGAAAAGTCTCGGATCTCCCTGGATGGGGGTCACGCGATGTTGGTGATGAGCCTGGTCGGCATTCCAGACAGAAATGCTTGTCCCACCGGTCTCGCCAAGGGCGGCTAGCCCGCTTTTCTTCCCACGTGGTGAGGGGTTGAGCGTGAAAGGCCCGTCAGTACGAGGCGCGCGCCGCTCAGCGCGCGGAGGCGTACTTAAACAGTACGTTGAGCACGGTGAGCAAGCGCAACAAAGTAATGGCGGGCGTATCGTGTGCTTCGACTGCCGGCTCGTGAGAAACGCGGGCTAGCTGCTCGAGCCGGTACCGGGGGTCACGGCGCCAATTGCGTTTCGGATCGTTTCTGGGTACTTTTCCAGCTTGTCCGCGAGGGTAGCGTGATCGGGGATCGGAAGATTGGCGATAACCTCGGCCACGGTTAATTTGGGCGGCATTTGGAGCACGTTGAAGCCGATCGTGTCGGCGACGGCACTCGCCGCGGCGATGATCGAGAGCATGGAGCGATCGGCAGCTTCGGCGGTGTGATGCTGGCCGATGGCATCGACGAAGTCTTGGGGCAGGTTCCATTCCCGGCCCAACCACTCCCCGGCAGCGCAATGGTCGATGTCAAACAGTTGCCTCTCGCACTCGAGTTCGTCGAAGTCATTCTCTCGCGCCACCGCCAGAAGATTTCCGTATTCGTTGGGGTAGCAAGCCAGTAGCGCCAATCGGCCCACGTCGTGTAGCAGCCCCGAGGTATAGGCTCGGTCCCTCGCGACGTCTAACGCCTCCGCCAGTTCTTCGGCGATCAAGGCGCAGGCGACGCTGTGATCCCAGCAGATCCGCAGTTCCTGGTTGCGGAGAAAGCTGTGAGAAAAACGGCCTAGGGCTACGGTGAGCGCCAGACGCTTGACGACCTCAGTACCCAACACGGCTATCGCGTGGGAAATGTTGTCCACCCGCCGGCTGAGCCCATAAAGCGCTGAATTAGACACACGGAGAATCTCCGCCGACAGCGCCGGGTCGATCCGCAGCAGCCCGACGATCTTCTTCATCGGCGCTTCGTCATCGTCCAACAAGCTCAGCAACTGCAACGCAACCGCTGGGAACGGCGGCAGAGACTTCAAAGCCCAAGGTTTGGCAGTTCTCGAAGGTTGAGCCTCGCCAGTTTCAGATGGGATCTGTGTTTCGACAGCCATAGATAACCATGAGGTTTATCGACCGATCGTCAAGGTGGCTTTACAACCGGAGACTCCGGGACAGCAAACGCAACCACGTCGGCTTTGGAGCGCCTGCGGCGATGTTCTCAGGCTGGAGCTTCAAACAGGTCTACCCGCGTTGTCTCAGCTGGAATTTCCGTTTTGGCCATCCCGCGATGGTCAGGATACTCCGATCCGCGGCTCGGGTGCAAGGTCTTCGTCTTCCTCTCACGATCGATGCTCCGTTCGCTCCCGTTTGGGTCGCTGAATGCCGCTCGATCGCCGCGTTCCAGCTCGCTGGAGGGCTTTTCGCCGACACGGCTCCGAGTAGTTCCCTCTTCAGCAACCCAGCGTCTCTTCTCCGTCGCAGCCGTCGCCCGTTACCCGCCTGGCACAGGCAGCGCCCAGATCCGCCCCAGCATCTCAGCGAACAGCTTGCGGTTGAGATGCCCCTCGGCCAACAGCAGCCAGTAATAGCGGGCATGCTTGACCAGCCGCCCTCCGGTTTTCATCAACCGATGCTGCAAGCTCGTCAGCGACCAGTTCTTGATCCTCTGCGCCAGCCCCAGCCGCCGCCACAGGTTCCCCAGGTTGTAGGCCAACACGCTCAACTGCAAACGCACCTCGTTTGCCCGGAAACGATGACAGGACAGCCGTGTCCAGTGGGTTGCCTGCTTGCCTTCCTTGATCCATTGCTCGGCCGTGCCGCGCTTGTTGTAGAAGCGCACCAGCGACCGACTGGGCAAGCTCATGCTCGTGACGATGAACCCGACGCGAGGAAACAACTCGCCTTGGTGGTGCTCAACCTTGGCCACAACCCGCCGAGGCTTCGACCAACTCGCGGCCTGATAGCGGAAGCTCTTGTAGCGCACTAGTGGCTTCAGGCTCGGCCTGCCCGGCGGACGGAACAGAATCTCTTCGATCTCCAACTCCAGGTTCTTGTTTGCTGGGATGCGAATGACGTAGTCCACTCCGCGATCCTCCAACGCCTCGTAGATCTCCGGCTTGGCGAAGGCGGCGTCGGCGCGGAACGTCACTTGCTTGCCTTCTCCCTGTTGGCGCTCGATCTCGGGCAGCAGCAGTTCGTCCCAGTCCTCGGCGCTGGACACGTTACCCGCTCGCAGCTTCGCCGCCAGACAATCACCGTGCTGGTTGAACAGCAACAGCGGGTGGTAGCAGGTGGACTCGAAATGGCCGTTGTAAGCGCTGCCTTCCTGCTGACCGTGGACCGGGCTTTCCGTGGAGTCCATATCGAGCACGACACGCTCGGACTCGTCCTGCGCTTGGGCTTGAGCGACCAACTCGCGGTTCACCGCCATCAGCCCAAGCAGGTTCTCTTCACTGGCCAGCAGCTCTGCCTCAAAGCTTTGTAGACGCGACGTAAGCGCCCCGCCGCGATCCCAGTTCTTCTTCGAGCCGATCAGACGAAAAGTCGGGTCAGCCGAGACACGGGCAGCATCGTTGAGATCCTCGTAGCCGGCGAGGCGGCTGTAGACCGATTGCCGCACCAGGTCGGCCAGTGGGAACTTCTTGTTTGTGCCTTGCCGCGAATCCGTCAGATGCTCGTCGATCAGCTTGCCCAGTCCGAGCCGCTCGTCCAGTTCCCGAATGAGAATCAGGCCACCATCCGAGGTGACGCGCGATCCTTGGAAATCGACTTTGAGAAATCCGTTGAAGGTGAGCTGAAACGGCTTGTTTTCTTTTTCACCCATTGGGTGTTGGCCTCCGTGCGTCCTGACAGGGCTTGAACCCCTATAAATAAAGACGCTGAAGGCCGCTGCAAGGTCGGGATGCCGAAATCAAATTGGAAATGCGGGTCTCAGTGTCGTAAAGCCGTAGTGTCGAGAGGCCGATATCAACAGGGGAGGTACGTCGCATGGCTAGCGAACCAATCTACAATGCCATCAAAGTTCTACGCGAAGAGCTGGAGCGGCTGAACTATGTTATACGGATGCTGGAAGGCCTAGCAGTCGGTCGACCTCGCCGCGGTCGGCCCCCCAAGTACTTAGCCGAAATAGCCGAAATATTGGCGTCCGCAGGCGGCGGAAAGCGCAAACGGCGCAAGGCGGCTACCAAGGTCTAACCCCAAGCTGCTGCGCCTGTTCCTCCACGTGACCCGGAGAAGACGAAGCGAGACACGGCCGTTCCCGAACGGATCCGCTAACGGCCACAGACCGGCACTGTTATCGCCATCGCCGGCTGATTGCACGGAGCTTAAAAGTGCGCTGGCAAACGCAGCTCGCTTCCGGCGATCTCGCGAACCGTCTGGGATTTTCCCGCGATCGCGACAAGGGTCCTCTAAGGCGCTTCGCCTCACTACTCGTAGGAAGAGCGAGCTAGGGCTGACTTGAGCCCGACTTTGCCTTTGAGCAGTAGAATATGGGCTCGTGTACAGCGAGCGGCTCCTCGACCATTTTCAGAATCCCCGCAACGCCGGCGAGTTACCGAGCCCGGACATCCGGGTAGAGGTATCGAATCCTATCTGTGGGGATATTCTGCAGCTAAGTGCGCGGGTCGCGGACGGTCGACTGACCGCTGTCCGGTATTTGACCCGGGGGTGCACGGCTTCGATTGCCGTCGGCTCTGCTTTAACCGAGCTCCTATTAGGCAAGACAGCGGAGGAGGCGCTGGCCTTGACACGCGAAGATGTCGAGGAGGCGGTCGGCGGTCTCTCCGCCGAGTCAAAACATGCGGCTGTACTAGCTCTAGACGGGGCCAAGGCTATGGCCGGCGAAATGGGTGAGCGCGCCCGGTAGAATGGTTGCTAGCTTGCCCCATCGCCCGCCAACGGCCCGTCACGACGCATCGCCATGAGAGAGGTCTTGCGGTTTCCCAGACAAGCTGTTCTTTTCACGGCCATTGTATTGCCGCTGCTATGCGGGGCCCGGGCTGCCGAACCTTCCCGGCCCACCGACCCAACGCTATGGACGCCTCAACAGAAACAGAAGTTCCTGTCAACCGCGAAAGTCGTGAAAACGCGCTATATCTCGGAGGGAACAACCGCATCCAAGCGCGTCACTCTAACGGACGGCGACTTTACCCACGATGCTCAGTTTCAGGATGTCGATGTTTGGAAAATGACTCATCACTCAGGAGCCGGGACGGAGATAGGTTTTCGTGACAGCTACCTGTACAACATTGCGGCCTACCTCCTTGACGGCATGCTCGGGTTAGGAATGACCCCCGTTAGCGTAGAGCGGACGTTGAGTGGGAAAAGGGGCGCGCTGACATGGTGGGTCGACGATGTCCTAATGACTGAGAAAAAGCGCTATTTGAGCCGAACCCAGCCGCCGAACCGGCGGGCTTGGAACAACCGGATCTTCCGTGTCCGGGTCTTTGACGAGCTTATTTACAACGTCGACCGCAACTTGGGGAACCTGCTCATTACGAAAGACTGGAAACTGTGGATGATCGACCACACGCGCGCTTTCCGGCGCCACAAAAAGCTTCATAACGTTAAGCAATTGAGGAAGTGCGACCGCAAATTCCTCGAAGCGATGCGGAGCTTGGACTACGAGAGCCTATCGAGCGGGTTGAAACCGTACCTAAAGGATGTCGAGATCCGCGCGCTGTTGGCGCGGCGGGATCTGATCGTCGCCTTCTTCGACAAGGAGATTGCTGCTCAAAGAGAAGGCGCTGTCCTATTCGACCTTGAAGAGCCTTAAGTCGTCCGTTGCGTTCCCGAGAGCCGCACGCAAGGCGCCGGGGAACTTGCGATGGAGGTTGGCGGGGCGGGAGGAAGGACCAGCGATGCTGCCTCAAGCCTTCCGCGAACGAGCTTCCGTCTGCCCTTAGCTTGCCAAGTTCTCGTTGTCTCCCTTGCGAAGCTCAACGACGTTGGGAGCGACTGCGGCGGCATCCCGGGCTTCGACCTTCTTCCGGAAGGCCCGGAAATAGTCTATGGCTGACAGCAGGGCGAAAACCACCACGAACCACAGCGCTACATAGGCCATTTCGCGCACCAGGGCCGAATACGGCGCCATCAGCAACAGCGAAACAGCGATGACCTGTGTGACCATTTTCGTCTTGCCCAGATCGCTGGCGCTGATCGCGTAGCCCTGCGAGATTGCGATGCTTCGCAGCCCGGAGACCGCGAACTCTCGGCTCACGATAATCACCACCATCCAGGCCGGGACTCGCCCCAGTTCGACGAGAGAGATAAAGGCGGCCGAAATCAGCAGCTTGTCGGCCAGAGGGTCGAGCAGCTTCCCGAAGGTGGTGATCTGCCGCCGGCGCCGCGCCAAGTAGCCGTCCAACAGATCGGTGGACGCTGCTATCAAGAAAATGGCCAGCGCCAGCCATTCTTTGGAGATGATCACCCAGCCCGTGTCGAGCTCGATGTTACGGCGCAGCATCACCGCCAATAGCAGCGGCACGAAGAAGATCCGCAGTACGCTAAGGGCGTTCGGCAGGTTCATAGCGCGGGCGCGGGACCGGGGGGGGTCGCTGATTCCGCGAGTATACGACTAGCCTACTATATTCCGGCGCTGCCCGGGATTGCCACCTTTCCCTACATGATTGAGCAGGCGTCGATTTTTTTCACGCCTACCGCTACACTTGTTGTTCGATGACTTCCCCGAGTACGGTCAGTGAGCAGATGCGCACGGAATGGGATCGGCGTGCCCGCGAAGACGCTTGCTACTACGCCGGGTTTGGGCGCCTGCAGCAGAGCCGAGAGGAGTTCTTCGACTCCGCCGCCGACGTCCTACGGATCCTGAGGGAAGAGTTTCGGCGTTTTCCTCCTGGCACGGACTTCAAACAGCTTTCGGCGCTCGAGATCGGCTGCGGGCCCGGCCGCCTAATGCTTCCACTCAGCGAGGTATTCGGTCGTATCTCAGGCGTGGATGTTTCCGGTGAAATGATCGCGTTGGCAAGGGAGAATCTGGCTGGTGTTGATCACGCCGACGCTCGTCTCAACCAGGGATCTGACCTCGCGGCCTTCGAAAACGAATCGATCGATTTCTGCTATTCGTTCGCCGTCTTTCAGCATATCCCTGACACGCGGGTCGTCTTGGAGTACCTGCGCGAGGGCGCCCGCGTACTCAAGGAGGGAGGCATCATCTTCAAGTGGCAACTGAACGGCTTGTCGGGGGACGAGCAGCGGGTTGACCCACGGCCCGAGCCCGGGTGGTCGCAGCGCGCTGCCGCTCCACAACGAGCTGCGCATCGCAGAGCCACCGCGGCTCCCGATACATGGAGCGGTGTTCGATTCCGTCCGGAGGAAATTGCCCGCGCTGTCGAAAAGCGCGACCTACAACTGCTATCGATGGACGGTTTTGATACGCAGTACCTGTGGATGACGGCTCGTAAACGCACCCCAGGTTGGAAAGCCCGACTCGATGATTTCCGGAATGCCCGCGTCATTGGTATTGCGAACACCTTGAGTCCTGACGCCGTCGTCCCCTGCGCGGGACGCTACGCCAGCGGCGCGCTTTGGGTCGTGGATTTGCCGCAAGAAGTGGACCTCAACTCGTTGAGGATCGAAGTTGAAGGGGTGCTCACGGCTCCCAGCTTCATCGGCAAGCATGCTTGGCGAGGACCGAGTCAGGTCAACTTCTACCTGCCTCCCGGCGTTCGAACCGGTATGGTTCCCGTACGTCTTCGCGTCTTGGGCAGGCCTGCCTCTAATACGGCCTTGATGCGGGTGGCCCCACCGGGGCCTCTCGTCCCGCGGCTGGTCCGCGTGAGCGACGGCACAAACCTGCTTTCGAGCGTCGCTATCGAGAGCCGAAAGATCCGGGTCCGGCTCGAAGAGGTGGATGCGGCCTCGGAAGCGGAGGTCAACAGCGCGTTCGCTGCCGATATCGACGGTCACCCGGTGGAACTCGTGGAGCCGTATGCCGTCGATCCGCTGACGCGGCTCTATGAGTTCAATCTGACCCTTCCCGAGGATGTGGGGACGGGCGTGCACAAGCTGAGTATTCGGCTGGGACGACGGGCGTTTCCGGCGGTCGAAATTCACGTGAAGGAATGATCTACGCCGCCGACAGCACTGCTCAGGTCTCGATTCAAGCCGCGGAGCAAGTGTTGAAGCTGGGCGTGGTGCCACCGTTCGCGGTCACATCGCGGCTGCTTCCGTTGCTCGTGGCCTGCGTTGTGTCTCTCACTGGCAGCTCCACGGAGTGGGCATACGTTGCGGTCGTTGGACTTGCCTACACAGCGGGTTGCGCGGGAGTCTATCTGCTCGCGAGAAGACTGCGGGCGACAGTCCCGGCGGCGGCGACGGCAGCATTGCTCTACGCTTTCGCACCCTCGCGTCTGCACGCCGTTTTCGATCAACCTGATGGCGCCCGAGTCTTGTTTTGGTCGTTCGTTCCGTTTCTGCTTCTGGCGTTGGAGGGCTGCCGGCGTAAGCCCCGGGTGGCGGCGCTGCTCTTTGTGGCGGGTGTCGCAGTACTGTTGCTTGCGACCTTTCCCGACCGCCCTCGTTTGCTCGATGCGCTTGCCGTGGCGGAACTGGCGGTTGTGGGTCTGGTTTCATTTTCGCCGCGGTTCGGATCGCCGCCGGCGCGCTGGATCTGCTTCGCGGTATTTCTCTCATACGCGGTTTGGACCTTCTTGCTCCTGCCCCGCTACTCACTACAGCCAGCGCCCATGCCGCAAGGCGCACTCGAGTGGATCGACCAACAGTCAGAGGATGTCAGAGTCTTCGGGCCGGTTTCGATCGACGTTATGGGGAACCCCGTGTTGGCACAGGCCTCTGAATTCGTTCGCGTCGGCGCACGCCGCCCAGAGTCGCTGCTGTGGCTAAAGGCCATGGCCGTTGGGTATCTGATAAGCGAGAATTGGCGAAGGTTTCACCCGCATTTCGAGTGCGTGTATGACGAAAAAGGGTGGTGTGCTTACTACGTGCCGGGCCCCAACCCGGCTCAGGCGGTGGTGGTCTCCCGGTCGGCGTGGAAAACGCTTCCTGCCATCCGCGGATTGTTCGATCGCCAGGGCCTGGCAGCCTACCTCGATTGGGCAGGCCGTCCGGAAGCCGTGGGTATCCGATGGACGGCGGCCGGTCGAGGAGAGATCCGAGCCGACCTGGGGCCTTCTGACGCGATCCTCGTCCGCATAACCGCCCGACCGGAATGGCAAGCTGCCGTTCTCGACAGACCTGACCGTTGGATCGATCTGCCGATTCAGCGCGACCCTCTCGGATACATGGTAATCGACCCCAATCGAACCGGGCCGGTTACCCTGCGAATCGAATACCGCCCAAGCTGGTGGGAGCGCGTTTTTCCTCCGGCCCTTCCGGATCAACCCATGGTCGCCGGCGAGTTTCCTGTCATCTTCCGGGATGCGATCGTGGATGGGGTCGAGTACACGCCACCCCCTTTTAGCCCAGACGCCGTCTTGACAATCTTCGGCCGCAACTTCGTCCCCCAGCGGACACGCGTCCTATTCGGTGACGACGCCGGAGAAGTGCTCTACGTGGGTCCCAATCAGATCAACGTCAGGCTGCCGCCGAACCTGGAAGCGCGCTTACTCCCGGTTCGAGTCGACTCGGAGGGTCGCCTCAGTTATCCCCACATGATCAAGGTCGGCCGATGACGAGGTCCATTGGGGGCGGTCTCGCGGTATTGTTGCTGGTCGCAAGCGGGGTTTCGGCCCAGCCTCGACTTGAACAACGAATCGGCTTCTATCAATGGGTTGGCCCGCCCAATCTCACGGCGGGTGAAGACTTATTGACGAGGGCACGCCGACGTAGCGCGGAAACGGGATCTCGCGTGTTTCGGCTTTATTTGGGCTCACGCTTCGATTACGTGCACCTCCCTTTTTCTTCGAGGCTATTTAGTGGCGATCGTGTCGACGGGCTTATGACGCCGGCCAAGATCCTGGCGCTGCCCCGTTACAGGTCCGTATTGGAAGATGACTCAATCGAGACCGTCGTGTTGACCCTTTATCCGATTCGGGATTATGGGGCCGGGCCCGATGACATCAACCTGCTGCACCCGTGGGGCAGGGTCGAAACAGAACTTGAACACGGCCAGACGCAAGAGCTATGCGAGTTTCTTTACCAGCAATTCGGCGACAAGCCGAAGACCGTTATCTTGGCCAACTCGGAGGCCGATGAAAAGTTGCTCGAGATCATGAACTATACCGGCTCAGCCGACCGAGCGATCGACACCTTGACGCAATGGACAAACACGCGATTCCGAGCGCTAGACGAGGTTCGAAACAGCTATCCTAAGGCTCGCCTGCGGATCTATCACGCCTTCGAGATTAACCTTGTCAACCTGCGCATAGTTCAAAGGGGCGCTCGGTTCCAAAAGGCCGCCCTGACACAGGGGTCTTCCGAACAAGGCTGGTCTGCTTTGGACCAGGTCGTGCCCAAGGTGACCTTCGACTTGCTTTCGTACTCCGCCTACGAGTCGGCCAACTCGCCGTTTGAAACACGGGAGAGCGACACCGACCCCCTGGAGACGGTGACTCGCGTGCGCCGCGACTTGGAACGAATCCGGTCGCAGGCCGCTGGGTCGCTTTCGCCGCTTGGCCGCCGTCGATTCGGCAAGGACTTCGTCATGGTCGGCGAGCTCGGATACGCCCGGGACCGTTTCGAACACCTCCCGACCGGTCCCCTCTTGCCGCGCTTGTATTACGCGCTGAAGACAGTGCTCGAGTGGGGTTGCCCCTACGTCGTCTTGTGGCAGGTTTACGATTCGCCTCGCAACGCTGGGGAAGCCTGGGGCTTTGGGATGTACGACAAACGAGGCGACCCTCCGCGGCTCAAAGCGCCCCCGGAGGGATGCGATTCAGTCAAGAGCTGTTTGAGCGTTCTCTTCTCGGGCGGCTTCGATGCCTGGCGGGAGGGGAATCGCTTTGAATGAACGCGTGGAACGGGTGCCTAATCGAATGGGCCGCACCGTGAATCTCACGCTTGGGCGGACACGGTGTTTGTCAACTTTGGCCATCCAAACCTTCGCGAGTCGCCATGAACTTCGTACACCCCGACCATGAAAATACGGCCCCGTGACGTAATTTCCGCTACAGACGGGACCTATTTTCAAAGCAGAAGGGGGGGTAGCAGCGTTCACGCGGCTTTCGTGGGCCGTTGCTAGACCAGCCGTTTTACGGCTGGTTGGGAAACCGGCGCAAAACCCGTCTTAGCCCGCTTCCAGCGGGCTTATCTTCGCCGAGGTTCGTACGTGAAACTTCCGAAACTCAGCCCTAACGAACGGAGAGATCCTGTTTGACGTTGAATCGACTCAGCAACACGTAAATGATCGGCAGGCAAAGAACAATCAGAATTGGTGGTATCACGGCCACCACAAACAGAGGCACGCCCCTTTGATGTAGATTCAACATCCCGGGGATTGTGATGACCGCCAGCAGACAGCACGCTACTGCAATCAACGAGACACTGCCCGGTGTAATCTCGAGCGTTGTCTTGCAACTCGGACAATCGATCCGCACTTCTTGAAGCGCGGACCATTTGAACCCCTGGCGCAAGGTCTGTCTATCGAGCTGCTGCTTGCATTCAGGGCAATGCGCTGCCATCATCTGCTCCCGAGAAAGGTGAAAGACTCGGTCACGCTGAGCGACATGCCAGGAGTTTTGCGATCTCTCTCGGCCTCCACGTCAGACTTCGCTACGGTTTCCGGCAATGGAATCGCCGAGTCGTGCGTATTATAGAGCAGAAGCAAGGTGATGAGAACCGAACTCGAGGAGATGGGTATGAAGAACTTTCTCACCCCTGCAACGGTACTTCTGATGTGTGGCCTCCTAAGCACGGGGTTGGCCGCGGCTCAAGAGGAGGCGAGCCCCGAAGGGCGCTGGAAGGGACAAATTAGGACACCCGGCCAGGCCCTGGAGGTTATCGTTGATCTGGTTCACGGGGGTGAGGACGAATGGCGGGGCGAAATCGACATTCCCGCCCAGGGGTTGAAGGATTTCCCCCTGTCGAAGGTGAAGGTTGACGGGCGGCGAGTTTCGTTCTCGATGCAAGGCGTCCCGGGCAACCCATTTTTCAAAGGCAAGTTGTCGAAGAAAGGGGAGAACATCGCCGGTGATTTCAGCCAGGGAAGCGCCTATCTTTCTTTCATGCTGAAGCGCAGCGGCGAAAGCCCAGACGTGCCCGCTGAGCAGGCTACGGCCGCTATCCCTGATGGTGTTCCTGGCGAAGGTCTGGAAGGCATTTGGCTTGGTGCACTCAACCCCGGCCCTATCACGTTGCGGCTGCTCTTCAAGATTTCGAAATCGGAAGACGGCACTCTCACCGGAACGGTAGACAGCATCGATCAAGGTGCGGAGGGTTTGAAGATCAGCAAGATCCGGGTCGACGGCAATTCGGTTCTGCTCAAGCTAAAACAGCCCGTGGCCGAGTTCGACGGCACGATGAGCGAAGACGGTTCCGAGATCACCGGCGAGTGGAGACAGGGGAGCGCCGCATTGCCCCTGGTTATCAAACGTCAGGAGAGAGTCCCTGATATTGCTCGTCCCCAGGATCCGAAGAAGCCTTATCCCTATGACGAAATCGAAGTCGCGTTCATGAACGACACAGCCGTGGTGAAGTTCGCCGGAACCTTGACTCTGCCCAGGTCAGAACGGCCTGTGCCGGCGGTGCTGCTTGTGTCGGGGTCAGGTCCGCAGGATCGCAATGAGACGCTAATGGGTCATCGGCCCTTTCTGGTTCTAGCGGACTACCTCACCCGCCGGGGCATTGGCGTGCTGCGGGTAGACGATCGCGGCGTCGGCGGCTCGACAGGCAGCGTTCTTGGGTCCACCTCGGAAGACTTCGCAACCGACGCTCTAGCCGCCGTGAAATTCCTGAAGGGTCGCGAAGAAATCGACTCCGCTCGGATCGGAATCTTGGGGCACAGCGAAGGTGCGATCGTCGCCCCGCTGGCCGCGGCGATGTCTCAAGATGTGGCGTTCATCGTTCTCGTGGCTGCTCCCGGACTCGTTGGGGAAGAACTGCTTTACTTGCAGTCAGCGGCTATGATGCGGGCGATGGGGATGGGGAAAGATCCGATCGAGCAGAATCGCGCTTTGCAGGAGCGGCTGTTCACCGTGGTGAAAGCGGAAAAGAACAACGACACGGCTTCGGAGAAGCTCCTGGAGATCCAGCAAGAGCGCTTCTCCGGACTGACAGAACAGGAGAAGCAGGCGCGCGGCTACCCCGGGGAAGCGGCGCTCAAAGCCCAGTCGAAAATGCTGCTGACGCCGTGGTTTCGCCATTTCCTGACCCTCGATCCCGTCCCCATGCTGCGTAAGGTCAAATGCCCGGTGCTCGTCGTAACGGGTGAGCGTGACCTCCAGGTACCGCCGGCCGAAAACATGCCGGCGATCGAGGAAGCGCTCAAAGCTGCGGGGAATAAAGACTACAAGTTGGTGGAGCTACCTGAGTTAAACCATCTGCTCCAGACCAGCAAAACCGGCCTGCCGGCGGAGTACTCCAAGATCGACGAAACGATGGCGCCCGTGGCACTTGAAACGATCGGCGATTGGATTAAAGAGCACACCCAAACGGGAGGTTAGTTGTTTGTCGATGCAGATACGCTCGCGGCTCCGGCAGACGGAAATCGGTTGTTGCGGAGCCGCGCGCGGCCCTGACTCAAGCCGGTCGGCTCTACCCCTTCACCATCTGCCGTAACACATACTGCAAGATCCCGCCGTGCTGGTAATAGAGCACTTCCTGGGGGGTGTCAATGCGAACCACGGCTTGGAAGGTAATCGGTTTGCCGCGCTCGGGGGTTGCTGTGACCGTCACTTCTTTGGCCGAACCGTCGCCCAGGCCCTGGATGTCATAGAGTTCGCGTCCGGTCAGCCCGAGGGACTCGACACCGTCGCCCGGCTTGAATTGCAGCGGCAGGACCCCCATGCCGACGAGATTCGAACGGTGAATGCGCTCATAGGTTTCAGCGATCGCGGCACGCACCCCCAGCAAGCGGGGGCCTTTGGCCGCCCAGTCGCGTGACGATCCGGCCCCGTACTCCTTGCCGGCCAGCACAATCAACGGCACCGCCTCGGCCTGATACTTCATCGCAGCGTCGTAAATTGTCATCTGTTCGCCGTCGGGAAGATGCTGTGTCCAACCGCCCTCCGTTCCGGGAGCCAGGCGGTTTCGCAGGCGTACGTTGGCGAACGTCCCGCGCATCATCACCTCATGGTTTCCCCGTCGAGAGCCATAGGAGTTGAATTCCGCCGGCTTGATGCCGTTCTCGATCAAGTACTTCCCCGCCGGACTGTCGGGTTTGATCGCTCCGGCCGGTGAGATGTGGTCGGTCGTGACGCTATCGCCCAATAGCGCCAGGACCCGAGCGCTGGCAATGTCGGTGACCGGCTCCGGCTCAGGACCTGTATCGACAAAATAGGGCGGACGGCGCACGTAGGTCGAGCTGCCGTTCCAATCAAACAAGACGTCTGCTGGAGCGTCGAGCGAGTTCCAATTCTTGTCGCCGGCGAATACCTGGCTGTATGTTTTCCTGAATAGCTCCGAGCGGACGGCCGAACGAACGACTTGTTGAACTTCCTTCTGGCTGGGCCAGAGATCGCGCAGATACACGTCATGTCCATCGAGATCGGCGCCCAGAGGATCTTCGATCAGGTCGATGTCCATGCGCCCCGTCAGCGCGTAGGCCACGACGAGAGGCGGAGAGGCAAGGTAGTTCATTCGTACTTCCGAGTGAACCCGCCCCTCGAAGTTGCGGTTCCCCGAGAGCACCGAAGCGACGGCTAGGTCCCCTTCTAGTACGGCTTCAGAAATCGCCTCCGGCAGCGGACCCGAGTTGCCAATACAGGTCGTACACCCGTAGCCGACCAAGTGGAACCCGATCATATCGAGGTATTCCGTCAAACCCGATTGGTTCAGATACTCGGTGACTACCTTCGAGCCGGGCGCCAGACTCGTCTTGACCCAGGGCTTGGCCTGCAGGCCGCGCTCTACCGCCTTTTTGGCAACCAGTCCGGCAGCCACCATGACGGCTGGGTTCGACGTATTGGTGCAGCTCGTGATCGCGGCGATGACTACCGAGCCGTGGCGAAGCTCGTAGGCCTCTCCGGCGTGCTCAACTTTCACGGCGGCCGGGGCGGTTTCCACTGCCACCGAGGCTGCTGAGCCTCCCGACGCGGCTCCCGAGCCGGCCGGAGCCGTTTTTCGCTCAGAGAGCATGCCGGCAAGAGCGGATTCGAACGACTCTTTCGCCTCCCTCAGTGGCACCCGGTCTTGGGGGCGGCGAGGCCCGGCTATGCTCGGTTCGACATCGGTCAGATCCAGCTCGAGGGTGTCCGAGTAGGTCGCGTCAGGCGAGTCCGGCGCGCGGAACATGCCTTGCTCCTTCGCGTAAGCTTCCACCAATGCGATCTGCTCTTCGTCACGCCCGGTCAGGCGAAGATATTCGAGCGTTTCATCGTCGATCGGAAAAATGCCACAGGTCGCGCCGTATTCTGGGGCCATGTTCGCTATCGTCGCGCGGTCGGCGAGCGGCAGATCGGCGAGCCCGTCGCCGTAGAACTCGACGAACTTGCCCACGACGCCTTTCTGGCGCAACATCTGGGTCACGGTGAGGACGAGGTCGGTCGCGGTGGCGCCTTCCGCCAATCGCCCGCTGAGTCTAAAGCCCACGACCTGAGGAATCAGCATAGAGATCGGCTGGCCGAGCATCGCAGCTTCGGCTTCGATGCCGCCGACGCCCCAGCCCAAAACCCCGAGGCCGTTGATCATCGTTGTGTGCGAGTCGGTTCCCACCAACGTATCGGGAAACGCTTGGACGGCGCCGTTTTCCTCGTTACTGAAGACCACCCGCGCCAGGTATTCCAAGTTCACCTGGTGAACGATGCCGGTTTCAGGCGGAACGACTTTGAAGTTGCGAAAAGCCTTCTGCCCCCACTTCAGGAACTCGTAGCGCTCGCGGTTGCGTATATACTCTAGCTCGCCGTTCAGTTGGAACGCCTGCGCGCTGCCGAAGCGGTCCACTTGAACCGAATGGTCGATGACAAGCTCAGCCGGTTGTAGAGGATTGATTCGGGAAGGGCGGCCTCCGAGCGCCTTCATGGCCTCCCTCATGACCGCCAGATCAACGAGGGCGGGGACGCCCGTGAAATCCTGCATCAGCACCCGCGCGGGGCGATAGGCGATCTCTTGGCTTGGCGTCGCCTGCGGGTCCCAGCTTGCCAAGGCTTCGATGTCGACGGCCGTCACCGTTTCGCCGTCTTCGTTGCGAAGCAAATTCTCCAGCAAGATCTTTAAGGAATAGGGAAGCGCACTGACGTCGTGGCTTTTTACAGCATCGAGGCGAAAGATTTCGTAGCTTCGGTCCGCAACCGTAAGCGTCGTTCGAGCGCCGAAGCTATTCATCGTTTCCCGGGGTTGAACGGAAGCGCCCCCCTAAAAGGAGGGCTTGCGTTCTCGGCAGACCTTCGTAGTGGGTGATGCTCTCATGATCGCACCGCCAATTCGCAGCGGCAACTCGCTAAGTGCTGCTTCAAAAGGACGCTTTTGCGGTTAATTGGTTCGCCCGCTTGATGCCCGAAAGACGACACCGGGCCCAGTCACTCGCCGGCCCATGGGTCGTAGCTGCCGAAGTTCCAGATATGCCCTTCAGGATCGCGACAGGTGTATAAACGGCCGCCGTGGTCTTGGTCTTTGATCTCGATGATGATTTCGGCGCCGGCCGCTTTCGCCTGCGCATAGTGCGCGTCGGCGTCGTCGACGATCAGATAAGGCGTTTGTGTCTGTGCGCCCGCGATCTCGTCGGGTTGCCGGATGAGCTTGCCGAATTCGTTGTCTCGAATTGATCCCAGCATGATCATACCGTTGCCGAACGAAAGCTGGGCGTGAGCGATCGTTCCAGGCTCGCCTGGTACAACGAGGTGCTTTTCGAACCCGAAGGCCTTGCAAAGCCACTCGACGGCGGCGGGTGCGTCGCGGTACCGCAGCGCGGGGATTACGGTCGATTTGGTCTTTGTCGGTCCGCTAGACATAAGCGTACTCCGACGCGCGATCACGTCCTCCGTATTCTACTATCGGGGTGCGCCCAGGCACCGAAGACTTGTGATCTGCCGCGTTAGCCTCGCTCAGTCCCCCTCTTTTGATAGAAAAAGTGGTAAATCAGTGCCCCGCCCAGAATCGTTGCCAGGCTCCAAGCCGTCTCGGAAACCTTCCCGGGTGCGAAGTTGAGAAAGATCCAAACGTTGACCGCGATGTAGCACAGAGGCAGCAGTGGATAGGAGAAGCTGACCCACGGCGTACGCTGCCAGTTAGGCCGTTTACGGAACTTAAGAAGGGCCAGCACTGACAGAGCCGAAAACAAATTCAGCGTGAACCCGATGTAGTAAATCAGGCTTTGAAACGTCCCCGTTAGGACTAACACGCAGCAACATATACCTTGACAGAGCACCGCAACCCAGGGACTCTTCCATCGAGGATGAACCTTTGCCGCGCTTGCGAAGAAGGCTCCCTTTTGGGCCATCGCATAGTAAACGCGAGGGCCAATCATGCACATGGCGTTGACCGTGGCCAACAGCGAGGCGGCCATGGCCGCGCTGAATAGTCCCGCCGTGCGAGGGCCGAAAAGTGTTGCTGAGGCCTTTGCCCCTACCGCGACAACCCCCTTCAGGCTCTCTAGGGGAGTGGCAAAAATGTAAAGGCCGTTCAGAACGATATATAGAATCGTTACCAAAATCGTACCTAGGATTAGGGCAATGGGGAGCGTCCGTCTCGGGTTTCGGATTTCCTCGGCCACGTAGATGGCCGCGTTCCAGCCGCTATACCCCATATAAACAAACACCAAACTGATAGTGAACTGAACACCCACGCTGTGTGACGAGCTGCGTGCGGCCGACAGAGTGAAGTTGCTCCAGTCGCCCATCCCGACCGTAAAACCGAGTATTAAGAACAACCCCAGAACGAGAAGCTTGGTGGCTGTCAGCAGGTTTTGCAGTGCCGCCATCTGCGAGACACCCAACACATTGAGACAGGTGAAGACGATCACAATGCCGCACGCCGTCAGTTGAGCGCCGCCAAATTGCAGGCTAATGAACCCAAGTGGAACCACCAGCGCATCCGCGTTCCCCGCCTCCAGGCTGGGATAGAAGTAGGCAAGATAGGCGGAGATGGCCAAGGCGCTGGCCGCGATAGGGGCCGAAAAACCCGCGAAGAAGCTCACCCAGCCGTTGATGAACCCCCAGGCCGGCCCCCACGCTTCGGAAAGGTAGACGTATTCACCCCCCGAACGCGGGAAGTTGATGCCCAACTCCGAATAACAAAGCGCTCCCAGCAAGGCAATCACGGCTCCGACTAACCAGATTCCCAGCACTAATTGTGGGGACCCTAGGTCTCCTGCCAGGTAGCCGGTAGTGGTAAAAATACCGACGCCGATCATGTTCGAGACGACCAGAGCCGTGGCGCTGACGACACCTAGTTTCCGCTCGAGTTGGGGTTGGGACATAAGTCTTTGAGGATATCGAGTTTCTGACCCCTTTGGGAGAGACGACCAGGGACGCTCGTGAATCTTGCCCTCGGTCTGCGTTCGTGCCATTCTCGGAAGAGATGCCGGACACTTCAAAAAGCCTTGCTTCTCACAACGCCTCTTCCCCGACCCTTCTCAGCTTGTTCGCGCTCGCCGGCACGCTTGTTTGTGGGTGCAGTGGGTTGTCCGAACCGCCGGCGTCCGCCTCCGACGTTCCGGCGACCTCCTACGAAACCGAGCGCAAGGCGATGGTACGCCTCCAGATGCGCGCTCGCGGGGTCAGAGACGCCCAGGTCCTCGAGGCGATGGAAACCATACCCCGACATCTGTTCGTGCCCGAAAGCTTAATCCACCAAGCTTATGAGGATCACCCGCTGCCGATCGGCGCCGGACAGACTATTTCGCAGCCATACATCGTTGCCTTCATGAGCGAGCTGCTCGACGTCGAACCCCACCACAAAGTATTGGAGATCGGGACTGGCTCGGCTTATCAAGCAGCCGTACTGTCACGGTTGGCCAAAAAGGTTTACAGCATTGAGATCGTTGAAAGCCTGGGTGAGCAGGCACGAGGGCGTCTCGACAAACTCGGTTATCGAAACGTCGAAGTTCTGATCGCTAACGGCTACCTTGGCTGGCCTACGAACGCCCCCTTCGACCGCATTATCCTCACGGCCGCACCGGAAGAGGTCCCACAAGCTCTCGTCGATCAGTTGGCCGCTCCCGGACGCCTCGTCGCGCCGGTCGGGCCGTCGAGTTGGTCCCAAGACCTCATCGTCATCGACAAGGACGCCGCCGGAAAAACCCGCAGCCGGAACGTGCTGCCGGTACGCTTTGTGCCAATGGTGGATGAGCCCAAGGAGCGGTAGCCCGTGGGGATTGCTGTTTGACGCTCGAAACTCAAACGTTGGGCTTCGGTGTTTCAGGTTGTGGCGCAGACGCCTACGTCTGCCGCGTCGACACGGTTGTCGACGCCCGGGCGCAATTCATGCGTACGCGAGCCTGAGTTCGCCCACTCATCGCCCCGGTCGTGTCTCAGTTTGAGGGCCGCTCTATTAGGCCCTCTTGCTCCGGGCATGTCGTCCACGAGAGTTTCTAGGTTTTCCTTTCTTGGGCTCTTCCGGGTTTTAACTGGAATTTCCGTTTTGGCCATCCCGCGATGGTCAGGATACTCCGATCCGCGGCTCGGGTGCAAGGTCTTCGTCTTCCTCTCACGATCGATGCTCCGTTCGCTCCCGTTTGGGTCGCTGAATGCCGCTCGATCGCCGCGTTCCAGCTCGCTGGAGGGCTTTTCGCCGACACGGCTCCGAGTAGTTCCCTCTTCAGCAACCCAGCGTCTCTTCTCCGTCGCAGCCGTCGCCCGTTACCCGCCTGGCACAGGCAGCGCCCAGATCCGCCCCAGCATCTCAGCGAACAGCTTGCGGTTGAGATGCCCCTCGGCCAACAGCAGCCAGTAATAGCGGGCATGCTTGACCAGCCGCCCTCCGGTTTTCATCAACCGATGCTGCAAGCTCGTCAGCGACCAGTTCTTGATCCTCTGCGCCAGCCCCAGCCGCCGCCACAGGTTCCCCAGGTTGTAGGCCAACACGCTCAACTGCAAACGCACCTCGTTTGCCCGGAAACGATGACAGGACAGCCGTGTCCAGTGGGTTGCCTGCTTGCCTTCCTTGATCCATTGCTCGGCCGTGCCGCGCTTGTTGTAGAAGCGCACCAGCGACCGACTGGGCAAGCTCATGCTCGTGACGATGAACCCGACGCGAGGAAACAACTCGCCTTGGTGGTGCTCAACCTTGGCCACAACCCGCCGAGGCTTCGACCAACTCGCGGCCTGATAGCGGAAGCTCTTGTAGCGCACTAGTGGCTTCAGGCTCGGCCTGCCCGGCGGACGGAACAGAATCTCTTCGATCTCCAACTCCAGGTTCTTGTTTGCTGGGATGCGAATGACGTAGTCCACTCCGCGATCCTCCAACGCCTCGTAGATCTCCGGCTTGGCGAAGGCGGCGTCGGCGCGGAACGTCACTTGCTTGCCTTCTCCCTGTTGGCGCTCGATCTCGGGCAGCAGCAGTTCGTCCCAGTCCTCGGCGCTGGACACGTTACCCGCTCGCAGCTTCGCCGCCAGACAATCACCGTGCTGGTTGAACAGCAACAGCGGGTGGTAGCAGGTGGACTCGAAATGGCCGTTGTAAGCGCTGCCTTCCTGCTGACCGTGGACCGGGCTTTCCGTGGAGTCCATATCGAGCACGACACGCTCGGACTCGTCCTGCGCTTGGGCTTGAGCGACCAACTCGCGGTTCACCGCCATCAGCCCAAGCAGGTTCTCTTCACTGGCCAGCAGCTCTGCCTCAAAGCTTTGTAGACGCGACGTAAGCGCCCCGCCGCGATCCCAGTTCTTCTTCGAGCCGATCAGACGAAAAGTCGGGTCAGCCGAGACACGGGCAGCATCGTTGAGATCCTCGTAGCCGGCGAGGCGGCTGTAGACCGATTGCCGCACCAGGTCGGCCAGTGGGAACTTCTTGTTTGTGCCTTGCCGCGAATCCGTCAGATGCTCGTCGATCAGCTTGCCCAGTCCGAGCCGCTCGTCCAGTTCCCGAATGAGAATCAGGCCACCATCCGAGGTGACGCGCGATCCTTGGAAATCGACTTTCAGAAATCCGTTGAAGGTGAGCTGAAACGGCTTGTTTTCTTTTTCACCCATTGGGTGTTGGCCTCCGTGCGTCCTGACAGGGCTTGAACCCCTATAAATAAAGACGCTGAAGGCCGCTGCAAGGTCGGGATGCCGAAATCAAATTGGAAATGCGCCTTTAAGTGGGCGAAGGAGCCAGATCGAGTTTCCCACAGTGGAAGTAGATGGCGTTGATGAAGTTCTGTTGATTGCGGAAACCGCGCGCCGTGGCCTTGACCCATTGAATCCTTGAGTTCAACCCCTCGCTGACCGCGTTCGTAATGCGGTGTTTCAGATACGTGAGTATGTTTTCGAGGCGAGCCGTCAACATCCGCGCTACGGTGACCATCGGCGTCAGCCGGCTGCGACTCGCCCAGCCGCGCCATTGCTCGAAGAAAGCTCGCGCCGCCGATTCGCGACGATAGTCGAACAGCCGCATCGCCGTTTCCTTCAACGCCCACGCCCGCGCCGTCTTCAAGTCGCTTTCGCGCAGCGCGCGGAACTCGCGCCAGGCGTCCTCGGAAAAGTTCGCTGGATGCCGCAGCCAAGCGTACTTCGTGCCTGTCAAACGCTCGTCGCCGAGAGCCAATAAACGCTTGTTCTCCGCCCGCCGCACCTGGTCCACCGCCTTCGCCAGATGCGCCGCGATGTGATATTTGTCGTAAACGATCTTTTTCTCCGATTCGTCGAGATGCTCCCGGGTCGAGGCGACATAAGGATCCCACATGTCCATAGCGACGGCCTCGACTCGGGCGAGTTGCTCTGCGCTCAACGTCTTCCAAAAGCCGTCCAGGCTGGCCTGGCGGCGTCCCTCGGCGACGAACAACACGCGCGAGCAGTTGAGATCGTTGACGACGGTGAGATAGCGATGGCGCTTGCGGAAGCTCTTCTCGTCGACGCCCAGGTAGGGAATCGGCTCTGCCGCGCGACGTTCGAGCCCACGTTGCACGCCGCGTTCCAGGATGCCGTGAATCTCGTCCCAGCTCAGCGCCAGCAACTCGGCGATGCCTTGCTGGCTGGCTTCCTTCAGCCACGAGATCGCGAGAGCTTCAAACAGCGCGGTGAAGCGGCTGGAAGCCTCGGCCCAGGGCAGTCGCACGACGCGCGGCCCGTGCTCGGAGCAGTCGCTGCGCGGCGGCCGGGCGTGCAGGATCGTGCGGTACTGACAGGTGTCGAGGTGACGCCAGCGGCGTTCGGGCTGATGATCGTGGAGTGCGCACACGGCGCTGCATTGGCGGCACGGCCAGCGGACTTGCTCGTCGTGTTCGAGGAAGACGTGGACTTCGCCGTCGGCTCGGCGCAGCTCCACTCGCACGACTTTCCAGGGACTTTCGATGCCCAGAATCTGGCGGTATAGCTCGCGGTCTTGCATCCCGCGAGACTACCACCGAGCCCCACTCGCCCACTAGAAACCCGGAAGAACCCTTTCTTGTATCGCTTGCGCCACAGGTCCTGTATTTCGAGGGCGGTTTTTGCCCCCGAGAGATACGCGGTGAATAGTTTGCAGAGCATCGTCACCACTAGAGTCAGTACGGTAATCTGGACTGCGTGTTCCTTGACCCACTCCCACATGACCGACCACATGCCATAATGGTATCATGCCTACTCGCTCAAGCAAGAAACGCCCACGGGACGTGAGCCAACGCGCCAAGCTGATTGTGGGTATTGCGACGGGTGAAGTCGAGGACAAAGCCGAAGAGGACGGAAAGAACCCGGCGGCTGTGGCCTTGGGCCGTCTTGGTGGGCAGAAGGGCGGCAAGGCACGAGCTATGAAACTAAGCCCCGCTCGACGCAGCGAGATCGCTAGAAAAGCAGCTAAAAAGCGTTGGGGATCATAGTCCCCTATCTTGGTCCTCAACCCCATCATCCCCAAACGGCAATGGTAGCGTGTTGCCGAAGGGCGGGTACCACCGATCTAGTTTGCCTTTGAAACCTGAGTAGTTGTCGCTGACCTTCATCAGAGCCACGACAGCGCCGAGATGCTCTCTGAGCTTAGGATATCCCGTGTTTGACGTGAGTCTTTGAAACAGCTTGTGTTTGGGACGCCCAGAATCGTTCTTAATAACAACTTTCTTGAGTTCCTTCAATACACCAGGTGCTAGGCGCCGGTAGATAATGTCGTTCGTTAGGTGCCCAAAGTACTGGGGCTTCTTGGGAGTGTCTACCTTGTAATCGAGCCCTCTTAGACGAAATAGGTGCTCGTAGAATTCTGCGGGGAACGTCCGTACCCAAGGTTGCAACTCTTTCGCTATAAAAGCTTCCAGGATTCGTTGAAGCGCATCTCTGGCACGCTTCTCTTGGAAGCCCGTGGCTTCATCAACAAGCGCGATGATTCCGGTATGTGCTAGGCCACGCATCAGAATGTCGGCAGCAACAGCCAGATGCTCTTGACTGGTCAGCAGCAGCTTCCTGTCGCGCGCTTTCAAAAAAACATCACAGATCATCGGATAGAGTTCTGCGCGGACTCCATGGGCTATAGTGCCCCCACGCCCAGAAATCTTGTAGGGGTATCGTTCTCGCAATCCATCCCTAAGTTCGTCTGGGATACATTCCCGAAGATTCCCGGCTGATAGAAGGATCGGAAGGTTCGCCGCGTCAATATCTGACTTGCTGCGAATCCAGTGCGAACCTCCTCGCTTACCGCCGAATGACTTGATGAGCGCTCGTTCGGAAACGACGCGAACCACTTCTCCGTCAACAACCAGGACAGCGCAGGGCACTGGGTCCCCGCCAGCTAACGACAGGTCGCCCCAGGCTTCAGGGTCATAGACGGCTTCGTTTGGAGCGACTTCTGCCCATCGGCTTCGCGCGGCCTTTTGCGCGAGGGCTTTGCGCTCTTCAGCGTCTAGTTTCCCCATCCTTGCTTCACCGGATCTTCGTCTTCCACTAGCGGCGCCAAGCTTCCTTTTGTCTTCCATGGGACCTCCTTCGAGTGCAAGTATAGCACAAGATTACTGGCAGAAAAAAGGTTAATGCAAGTATTGACACCGGCTCCACCCTCAAGCATAATAGTCAGTATGAACAGGTTGGGCGTAGCCAAACGGGTTCAGATCCTTTCGGCCTTAGTAGAAGGCAATAGTTTGCGAGCTACAAGCCGCATGGTAGGCGTGTCGATCAACACCGTGACAAAGCTCTTGGTTGACCTGGGTACGGCTTGCGCTAAGTATCAGGACAAAGCTCTCCGCAGTCTGCCGTGTAAGCGGATTCAGTGCGATGAAATTTGGTCGTTCTGCTATTCCAAGCAAAAGAACGTTCCCGACGACAAGCAAGGGCGGTGGGGCTACGGGGACGTCTGGACCTGGACAGCCATCTGCGCCGATACCAAGTTAGTGCCGACGTGGTACACCGGTGATCGCGGCGCAGGTAGCGCTTGGGAGTTCATGCAGGACCTAGCGCCGCGCCTTGCGGAGCGCGTGCAACTCACCACAGACGGCCACAGGGTTTACCTGGACGCGGTCGATGAGGCGTTCCGTAGCAACATCGACTACGCGATGCTCCAGAAGATCTATGGGCGGGATGAGACGGAGCCTGAGACACGCTACAGCCCCGCAAAGGTCAACGGCACCAAGACTGAAGTGAAGATCGGCAATCCTGATCCGGTACACGTTTCAACAAGCTACGCTGAACGGCAAAATCTGACCATGAGAATGAGCATGCGGCGGTTCACGCGGCTGACGAATGCTTTCAGCAAGAAAGTTCAGAACCACGCCCATGCAATCGCTATCCACTTCATGCACTACAACTTCGCTAGGATTCACAAGAGCTTGCGGATCAGCCCGGCAATGGCAGCGAACGTCTCTGGTCACCTTTGGTCACTGGAAGAAATTGTTGGACTGCTGGATTCAAACTGAGACACTACCATCGCCCCGGTAGCGCATAATTCGCCGAATCGCTATCCTAAGCTCGGGCATCTAAACTTGTACCGATGAGCCTTAACGAGGAGATTCAGCAACTTCTGAACAGCTACAGTCTTCCCGCCGACGTTGGCCGCCAGATGGGCGACGCCATGGCGCGGTTGGACGCCAACCGCGTCGCGCCGGGACTGGACGTCGGCGAAAAAGCTCCCGATTTCCGGCTACCGAACGCCGCGGGCCAAGAGGTGTCTCTCGAAGAGCAATTGAGCCAGGGCCCGGTTGTGCTTACCTTCTACCGCGGTGCGTGGTGTCCTATTTGCAACCTGCAGTTGCTGGCGTTGCACAGAGCGGTGCCGGACGTTCGTTCGTTAGGCGCGTCCGTGATCGCCGTTGCGCCGGACGATTCCGAGCCGACACCCGGCAACACGCAGCTCGACTTCGACCTTCTGACCGACGCGGACCAGAGAGTCATTCGCGCCTACCGGCTGCACTATCGAGTTCCCGACGAGGTGCGCTGGATCTACACCGGAGTCTTCGATACCGACGTCAGCAGCTTTAACGCCGACGGCAGCTGGAACCTTCCGGTGCCGGCGACGTTTATCCTTGACAGCGCCGGAATTGTTCGCAACCGTCACGTCACGGCGGATTATCTACGACGCATGGAACCCGACGAAGTCGTCGCGGCGCTCAAGGCGTTGAAGAGCTCGTAAGGATTGCCCGGCAGTTTCTTCGAGACCGTGCGGTCGACCGCCTTCGCACTCGACACCACGAACGTCCCGACATTGCCTCGTGGATTGAATTGAATTGTTGTACCCCGGCCTTCACTCTTCCTTCCGGCGGCCACGCTCACCGCTCTTCCAGTCGTCCCAAAGTCCCAAGAACTTGAGCTGATCATCGAGCTCGGTTCGGCGCATCAGACTCTTGATTTCCCGTCGGCTTAGGCGCCGGCCCAAGCGCTCGGGCTGGTTGGCAAGGTTCAAGACGGTGACGGCGGCGATGCTGACCTGATGGCGTAGATCCGCGAAGTTCACCTTGTCGAAGGTGTCGGCGCTCGAATGGTAGGTGGGGACGTATTCGCTTGTGTCTTGCACGGCGAGCAGAGCTGGCACCCCCTCCAGAAGGAAGTCGAAATGGTCACTGCCGAAAAACGCCTCATAACTGTGGGCGTTGGCGCCCCGCCCGGCGACGGGCTGCATCGCCCTCATCAAACCACGCTCGATATCGCGCCGTCCGCCCAGTGAGTAGCCTTCCATGCGGCCGACCCCCATGTCGTGAATCACAACCGCAACGTGCGAGTCGAGATCCCCCCGATGGTCGCGAACATAAGCTTGCGATCCCAAAAGACCCTGCTCCTCGGCCCCGAAGAGAACGAACCGAACGGTGCGCCGAGGCCGCGCCCCGGAGGCAACCAGGCTGCGGGCGATCTCGACGACCAGCGAAACGTTCGCACCGTTGTCGAGGCATCCGGTTCCGAGATCCCAAGAGTCGAGATGGGCTCCCACGAGGACGATCTCCTCAGGCAACTCGCTGCCTCGAAGCTCCGCCACGACGTTGCGCGCCTGGAACGGACCCCCCGTGGCATTGGGCAGCGACAGGTGCATCACAACCTCTTTCCCCGCTTCGATCAGACGCAGGATTCGCAGGGCATCCTCACGGGCGACTAACGCGGACGGAATGCTGTCCAACTTGCCATTGACGATGTTGATGTGGCGGTAGAGCAGCCCGTGCGGCCGGGTGGACATGAAAACCACACCCGCGGCTTCGACTTCCCCGGCTTCGCGGGAGGCAACGGTTGCCTTGCGTTGCTCGACAGCCAAGTCGCGAAACGTTTTTACAAGTTCGGATCGGACCAGCAGGATATTGCCACGTGCCTGTTCTCCCAGACCAAGAATGTCCCCCCTGGCGCCGCTGCCTCCGTCGAGAACTTCGGCGCGAACGCCGCCCTCTCGGGTCGTAGGCGACCAGGCGGATGAAACCCCCCGCACGGAAAAACTCACCGGAGTGAGGACTTCGATCTTCGTCGCTCCTTCCTGCCAGGAATTCGGCATCACAAAAGGTTCCGTCCGGACCTGGTCAACACCGGCTTCGCGGAAAGCCCGGACGGCCCACTTCACCGCTTGCTTCATGGGGGGCGCGCCGGGCAGGCGCCCGCCGATCTGGTCGCACAGGACACGAAGGTTCTCCTCCAGGAACGGCGAGTCGGCGACCTGTTGGAGAACGGCTCTTGAAGCAGCCACCTCGGATGGTTGGGCCGAGGTGCTCGCAGTCCAAACCACGAGCCATAACAATAGGAGCAAGCTGCGGTGCATCCGTCTTCGAGGCATCAAGTGGTGTTGGCTTAGCGGTTGCTTACGGGGGACCCATTGCCGGCCATGACAGGCAAGGTGTTTCTAGGCGATCCTGTACCAGCCCTCTTGCTGGTCCAGAAACGACTAATAGGCCTGGGGGGCACCGGCGGGAGGTCACGTTGCGTTTCGACCCAAAGTTCACACCGTGTGTCGCCGAATAGTGTGCTTAAGCCCGTGGATCTGGCGGCGGACGAGTTTGAGCTTATCGTGATCGTGCGCTTCGAGTGCCTCGTCGCGCTCCTTCTTCAGTCCACGGATCTGCCCCTTGATGGCGCCCTTATCGATTCCCGTGACGTCGTGGTGCTCGTGAACGTCTATTCCTAGGGCTTTACAAAGGGCATCGAGCAGATGATCCTTGTTCAGTTGCGTGTAGCCCTTCACGGCTTCGTGATCGAGGCCTGCAGCGATGTCTCGCAAATCGGCGACGCGTTTATGTTTTAGGTCACTGCTGTCCGGTTAAAAGTCGAATAGAATCAATTGGTTGGGGTCATAGGGGGATTCGTTTGGGGAGTCGGATGGCTGGAGTGCCTGTAAAAGGGGCATTTTTTCGAATTGCGTAACGCTGAGAATCTGTAGAATCTGGTAAAGACTCGCTTCCAGCCCGAGGCGTTTCCGGACGATGGCGATGAGCACGTAAATCGAGACAGCGATCCAGATCTGCGTCTTGACGGCGTTCTCGCTGGTGCCGTAAAACGAGTTGATTCGCAGATGTTGCTTGATCCACTTGAAGAACAACTCAATCTGCCAACGCGACTTGTAGATGTGGGCGATGGTCAGCGCCGGGAGCGCGAAGTTGTTGGTCAGAAACTTCAGCCGCTTGTTCGTCCGGGCGTCGAAGTAACTGACCCTCCGCAACGGGTCGGGATAGGCTTGGGCCGATTCGATGGCAGCCAGTATGACGGTCTGATCCGAGCGCAAGCCCGTGGATTTGTCGACGGGATGCGAGTAGCGCCGTTGGAGCAAGATGTTCTTCTTGGTTCGCACGACGAAGAACGACGAGCAGAGAGTGAACACGAAGAGGCGTTCGAAATCGACGTAGGCCCGATCCATGACGTAGAACGCGCCGGCCTCCGGGCCGATCTCGTCGAGGATGTTGATGTCGTGCACTTTGCCTCCAGTAATGCGGATGAACGTGGGAATATTGCCGTGCAGATCCAGCAGCGTGTGCATCTTCACGGCGGCTTTTTGCTTGCGGAATCTCGCCCACGGAAACAGCGACAGGCAGAGGTCGATTGTTGTCGAGTCGAGAGCGTACAGAGTCTGGTCCAAGTCCACACCGATCGGGTCGTGGGCATATAACGGCCGTGCCATGCCAATCAAGACCTGCGCGAAGTCCGCGTAGATCCGCCAGTCGCGCGACTCGTTCGCGTCGGCCAGTGTCGAGCGCGCTACCCTGCCGCGGAATCCCATGTGGTAGAGTTTGCCGTGCATCGAACGCAGGCACGTCTCGATGTCGCGGAGGCTTGCCCGATAGGTCAGCTGGGCGAATGCCATCGCAAGAAACTGATCCCAGCAGGAGAAACTTTTCAGATAGGAATCGCCGCGGTAGCGCGATACACATTTCTGAAACTCTTTGCTCGGTAGGTGCTCGATCAGTTGGGAGAAAACCGTACGGCCAAGGTTCATCCCTCATTGTGCCGCGTCCGGATGCTCCGTTCAGGCGACCATTTGCGGCCTCGGGATTTCAAATCGTTCCCGGGCAAAACAGGCCATAAGACATTGAACGGTCGAGACTTACCGTCCGATGGCGCGACTTTCCCCGGACAGCACTGGTTTTAGGTCATTGAAGGTGTAGCTCATACAGTTGCCTCGGATTGGGAGTTGTTTTGGGTCATTGCCGCAAACGGAAACCGGCCGCCGGGCCCGCCCGCTACCGGTCCATCTTAGCGCCTCGCTGCATCAGCGACAACGCCTTACCTCCGGGGAACCGGCCATTGGCAATGCGAATCTCGGCCACCGCGACGACCGTGATACCCTAGCACTGCTATGGCGTTTTGCACGAATTGTGGAAACCAGTTAACCGGGGGCGCCGGTTTTTGCTCCAACTGTGGCACCAGGACAGCCAATGGCGAGGCCTCCCCGGCCCCCGTTGCCACCGGTTGGGCCGAGCCGGCCGTCGTTGAGCCCATCGAGTACAAAATCGAGGGCGACAACCTGCAGATTGTCCGAATCAAGCTGAAGCCGGGGCAGGAGATTTACGCCGAGGCCGGCAAGATGGTCTACAAAAGTCCCACCGTCGAATGGCAGACCCAGATGGCGGGAGAGGGGCTGGGACAGAAGCTCTTTGGGGCGCTCAAGCGCAAGCTGGCTGGCGAATCCCTGTTCATGACTCACTTCCGGCTGACCGGCGCTGAAGGAGAAATCGGACTGGCCGGCGACTTTCCCGGGCGGATCCAAGCGTTTGAGCTGGCCGCGGGGCAGGCGGTTCTCGTTCAACGCGACGGCTTCATCGTGGCGGAGCACACCGTAAAGTTCGACATTGCCTTTACGAAAAGGCTGGGTGCCGGCTTTTTCGGCGGCGAGGGCTTCATCCTGCAAAAGCTCACCGGGCCGGGCGTCGCGTTCATCCACGCAGGAGGCGATTTCGTCGAGTTCGAGCTTGGACCGGGTGAGACCCTCCAAGTCGATACTGGATGTATCGTAGCCTTCGATGAGTCGGTCTCCTACGACGTGCAGCTGGCGGGCGGAATCAAGACCGGATTGTTTGGTGGCGAAGGCCTGTTTCTGGCCACTCTTCAGGGGCCCGGAAAGGCGCTCATCCAGACAATGACGCTCGCTAAACTCCGTCGCGAATTGGGCGGCGGCCTCGGATCTCGATCGGGTGGGGGAGAGTCCCGTGGGCTTGGTTCGCTGACCAACATGTTTGGAAGTAACGATTAAGCGGAAAGCGCGGGAGTCCCGAGCGCCCCGGTAGGACCAGCGAAAAACCCACGTTTTGTTCCTCGTCAGCGGGGGAATCCGTCGGCTCCCGCGACTCTGTTCTAAGGGGGGAGTTGCCCCGTTGCAGGCGACGAAGGACTCTGCTTCCGCGGCGGCTGCCGCTGAAGCGGGCCGCAGCGAAGACGCGCGTCTGGTCGAGGCGGTTCTGCGAAAGGACCGTAAGGCCACCGCTGAATTCGTCGCCTGCTACTCAGACGGGCTTTATGCGTACCTTCACCGCCGACTGGTTCCCAGGGTGGATCTGGTCGACGATTTACTGCAGGAGGTGTTCTTAGCTGCTCTCGAAAACCTGGCTGCATTCCAGGGGCGTTCGTCGCTCAAAGCGTGGATGCTCGGCATTGCACGGCACAAAGTCGAGGACCACTACCGATCCCGGCTTCGCGACGACGAGTCGCTCGACGAAGAAGGGAATACCCAGGTAATGGTTGCCGCGGCCTTCGAGCCCAAATTCGACCAGGCTCTGGATCGCCGGCGCTTGGAAAAGAGAACCCGAGAAGTGCTCGAGAGCCTGCCCGAAGCGTACTCGATAGCGCTGCTATGGCGCTATTGGGAAAAGCGCAGCGCGCGGGAGATGGCTCAGCAGGCCGGGAAAACCGAGAAAGCGATCGAACGGCTGTTGGCGCGTGCACGGCTGCAGTTTAAGCGGAGGTGGAATGAACGATAACCTTCCATCGGACGAGCAACAGCTCGAAACGCTTGCTCAGACACTCGAAACGGGCGAGGCCGGGGGAGTACCGGCTCCTTCTTATTTGAAGGCAAATATCTACTCGGCGCTGGTGCGGCACCAACAGGAATCAGGTCCCCTGTTGAGCTTATCCGAGACCAAACTGGCCGCTCGCGGTCTGTGCGTGTTTGAAAAGCTGGTACAGATTCTCCCGGTCGGAGAAAAGGCTAAATCGTTCAACTGCTGTAGTATCTGCCACGCACGCGTGCTCGCCGAAACGATGGAGAACGCGCCTATCTATTGGGGCAACTGTCCCTACGTCGGTTTCCAGAAGCCGTGAGCACGGCACCGGGAACTTGGATTCGGCCGCGGAACGTACATCAGAAGTGCTTCACTATTCCAATCAGGTTCTGAAAGTTTGCCAGATTGCGTTCGCCCGGCGGTCGCAACTGCGCGCTGATGGCGTTCTGGCGAATCGTTTCGCTGAACGCGAAGCGAAATGCCCAACCACCTTTCAATAACACGTCTATGCCGACGGCAACGCGTAACGCGGGTTCCGTGGAGCTGAATTCCCCCGGGGCCAGCTCTGGCGCCCCAGTGACCTGCCCTATACTCGCCTGCGCGCTAACGAGATGAACCACGCCCCCTCCGACCGAGAGGTAGGGCCGCGCGCGGCTCCTACGGTTGCGGAAATAGACCAGCAACTCTCCTAGGACGCTGTGCTGCGTTGCCTGGCGCGATTGCTCGTAAAAGACATTCCCTGTGCCGGATTGTGACGAAGTCAGGATCAGCGAGTTTCGGTTCCAGCCGTAGTTCCCCTCAACGCTGACGTAGTTGGTGAGATGCCGTCCCCCGAAAACCCGAAAGGTGGAACCGTTTTCCGGCTTGTAGGAAGAGTTGTCACTCGAGGTTGGTGTCGTCACAGATCGACCGTCGGCCGACAACGTCGAGACCCCACCCAGAGCGCCGGCAAAGTAGGATCCCTGTGCGGCGACCAGGGGAGGCCAGCACAGCCAAACGACGACACCAGCGGCTCGGAGTCTGCTCTTCAAACCAGTTTTAATGGAAAGGGTGACCCACCCGCGATTCTACCGGAGTCGTCCTTGATAGCGCGAGCGGAAGATGATTGAGCGACGCCCCGTCGGCTCGCTACTGACGGCGTAGATCGCCTCAATTGTTGACTTCGTAGGCTCGCACTCCGTACTTCGCGATAAACGCTTGCAGCGCCTCCGTTGGGCGACGTCGGGCTTCATCGAGCAACAGCGCATGACGGAATCGACCTAGGTCGACGTAGGCTTGTCGATTGTGGGGTGCTCGTGTCAGGGGGAACGAGGTCAGCGTTCTCGGCGTCCACTCCGGACGTTCGAGGTTGCTTATCCGTTGCAGCGTCTCGCGCTGCTCCGGAGTCACGATCTCGATACGGCCGACCATCGTGCGAGTCACGTCGGCGGGAATCGAAAGCTTGAGCGGTAGCACCTGGTCCGTCCAAACTTGCGGCACGAGGAAGAACAGCCGCAGGCCCGGGCTTTGGAAATAGGAATCTTCCCAGGTATTCAGCATGGCCGCGGCCTCGTCGGAGAAGAGTCCGTCCTCGACAAAAGCTTGGTGCATGGACTGCCGCAATCTGACCAGATTGTCCGGGCTGTACTCTTCGTGGTGGAACTCCCCCGAAGTGGTGGTGAGCAGCTTCTCCTCCCCGGTTGCCGTCAGCGGGGGAAGACGGCGGAACGCAGCCGTCTTGCCGCGGATATCAACCAACCAAGCAGCCTGGATGTCATGGGAGGCGCCGGCGAAGATTTGGGGAAAGCTCGAGTAGATGCCGAGTGTTTCGTTCGCCAAACGGACGACCTTCAGCGGCGAGCCGAGATTCCCTACACCGCGATAGAAGAGATATTTCTCGCTCTCGCCGGAGCGAGACCGGACCATTGCGGCGTTTACAGCACGCGGCGCGAGCCAGACGTGGGAGGATGTCTGCGGACCCTCCGTGTCTGCGACGCCAACGGTAAGGTCATTCCACGACAAAGTTCCCATGGTTTGAGGATTCAGTGATCCGAAGACTCTTCGAACTTCGTCTATTCCCGGAGCAGCGGCCACAGCATCCGGGTAGTACTCGGTCAGCCAACCACCTCGGAACCCAACCTCGACATCGATCTGGAAGGGCTTCTTCCACCGGGCCGGGGGGTGGAAATAGAGCACGGGCGTTTCGAGCCGCATTCGTACGTCGGGATGGCACAGCGGTACTCCCTTTCTTAAGAGTGGGAGGTCACCCAGAAGGATGCGGCGCTCCAAACCCGGACCGAGCAGGAACTGTTTCCCCACGCCGTGAACAAACTCAGGGACCGGTTCGTCGTCGGAGTTGATCCCGCCTATGGCAATGCCTCGCTCATCTTGCAGCGAGGTAAATGTACCCCATTCGTGAACGACGAGAGGGTCTTGGTCAGCGACCTGCACGGAAGACGCACGTTGCGGTGACCTCAGATGCTCGGCGGATGAGGGTGAGTGCCAAATAGCACCAATCATCAACGCCATACAAACGGTGGTCAGGCCTGATCGCTGTTTCATGTCTTGGTTCGCGCTCCGGAGTTCTACTAAGTGGGCTTGCGGGTGCTTCTCTGCGATCACCGGTATAGCAAAGGCGAACCGCCGGCTAGCCGTTGGGCAACGACGCCTTATTACTGTCTACCTTGGACGTAGGGGACGACGCCAGGTTTCAACTCATGGCTCTGTTCCCGCCGGGTCGGAGGCGGCTGCTTGGCGTTGCTTGGTGTAATTCTCAGCGGTCAGCGCGAACAAAAACGCTAGCAGGGACAAAGAAGGCAAGATCGACCAGGGAGTTCCAGCCAAGCCCGCGAAGAACACGAGCGGTGCGGCCAA
The DNA here is from genome assembly GCA_965248205.1 of Bryobacterales bacterium. Taxonomy (GTDB): domain Bacteria; phylum Acidobacteriota; class Terriglobia; order Bryobacterales; family UBA6623. Next base: position 247,074 of record CBDFIS010000006.1, on the reverse strand, counting down.
TATTAACGCCGCAATGCGCGAAAACAGGCTCTTGGAGAGAAACATGGCCAGCCAGACCGGCAGCAAAACGATTCCAGCGTCGTACCCGTACACGTGATGAGTGATGAGCAGAGAGCCGACCACAGCGATGCTTACCCAGCGCCACAACGGTGCTCTCCGAACGCCGATAACGACGACACCAATCACGAAGACGATTAGCAGCACCAACACAAAAGTGCTGTCCAGCTTTACATTAGCCATCAAACCGCTGAGGTTGATCATCAACTCGGGCGAAGGAAGAAGTGCGCCCAAGTCTTTTGCCTGCAGCAGGTTTACATACTGCTTCACGCCGCCGAACCCGATCGAAGCAATTGAACTCAATGCCAGCAGTCCCCCGGTTACCGCGTAGCCGGCAAGCATGCGCCAACGTTTGTTCAGGATCATCGCCACCGGCAACAGCAGAAGCAGATGAAACTTGAGTAATGCGAGGGCGAGTACGGCGCCGGCCGGGAAATCCTTCTGCTGGTCCGCCAAGTGATAAAACCCAATGCCAATCGCCAGCATCAGAACGCAGTCCTGCCCGGAAGCGATGCCCAGCGCCGTCGGCAGATAGAGCGCTCCGAAGATCAGCGCATCAGGTCCGAATCGCCGGCCCGCCCACAGCCAGCAGGCGATCAGTAGCAACGAATGGCCGACGATCCAAAGCCAAAACGACGTATTCAGAGAAAACAACGACAGCGGCGCCAAGACAAGCAAGTAAAACGGCGGCCGAACGTAAGGCACTAGTTGACCTTTGTTGGGCGCGATTTCCCTTTGCCGGGCGAACTGCACATCACGATCGTAGAGATCGGCGAATCTTCCTTCGAGAGCCAACGACGACCCCACATAGAAGCTCGCGAAATCGTGCTCGCGGGAGCCTTCGACCATCAACGACCCCAGGCCGACGTAGAAAACGCACAAGATCACCACAGCGATCCAGGTCGTTACCGGGACGCGCTGACGATTTCCTGCTGTGGGATTCACGTAGAGTTGCTACCTCCCCCGATAGGATACGGCAGGCGGTTGCTCGAAGGTGCGGAGGGACTCGATGTCGCCAAAAAATGGCAACACGGCACTCCAGGAGGCGTGCGCCACAAGAGATTTCCGGTCGCGCTTCGTGCGGGCCTAGCGACGATGAGAACTCGTTTGTCGCAGTGGAGAGCCGGAGTAGGCGCCTGCGGGCCAGCGCTTTGGGTGGGCATTTCGTTACCGCCTCCGAACGCCGAGCCGGGTGGCTCGTCCTAAGTGGAAACCAAGCCGCAACTGATTGATTGCAAGCAGGTTGCGCGAAATTGGGTTTGTTTCGTATTTTCTCCGTTGGTCGGGCATCATGCGGATCTCCGTGGTCTCCCGCTTCAGAATTGCGAGCGTGTCGAGTGTCTTCGTTGAGGAGGATACGCATGGCCCGCCACCGAAATAGGAACCTGGAGGCTGTGAAAGAATCACCTCAGCGTACGATTGGCGTACACGGGCGCTATGAATTGCGCCCCTACCTGTCTGAAAGGAAAACTGTTGGCCGGTTGTAGGGGCGTCATTCATCGCGCCCGCCTTCGGTAACGCCGATTCTTTCACGCCCTCCGGCCCCGTTTTTTCACAGTTCCTTACACTCGGCGGCGCGGTGCTCGCCCCCCCCCGGGGCATCGAGGGCGATCCACTGGCTAGTTGGGCGATGGACAATCGGCTTCGAGTCCCTATCCGCCATCGTGGCTTCCTCTCGCCGACGCAGCCGGTGAGAAAAGTCGCAGTTCCGGGCCAAAAAGACGGCCTAGGCGTGGGCTACCGAGCGATTTTCGCGCCTCGGCAGCGGTTTGGCAGCCGAGCGGCGCGGCAGCGGCTTCGTTCTCGTGATGGTTCGTCTTCTGAATCATGAGGCGTAGCGGTTGTCCACGGTCGCGTGAGAATGGCCGGTGGCAGAAAGTGGCAAAAATACGAGGGTCATCCCTGCGAAGTTTGGCTTTCTGGGCCCCGTACCAGAATAGGGGACGGATTGAAGGCTAGAGGGGGTCGGGAGCGTAAGTCGTTGAAACGGGGAGGAGAAAAAATGTGAAAAGTCTGTGACCCGGTTTTGCGGGAGTGGTGGAAAGCGTCCTCGAGGCCGGAGTTTCCGTGCCAAAATCGTGTCCTAGCGCAAGGAAAACGCCTTGTAGCGTGGCGGTAGGAGTGTGGACGAGGGCGGTAGGAAGAAGGGGATCGGCCGTTAGGACGGCCGATTTCTTGCCCCACCCCAAGCCCCGCTCGGCGGCTGGGAGCAGCCGAGCGCCGAAGGAACGACCGGTATGCGGGGGCGACCAGTGTCGGTAGGAGTACCGACACGGCAGGTCTGGGGACCTGCGCCACCAGGACGGTTGATGCCATACGCTCGGAGCTGCGATGCCGGGCGTCGATGTCTGATTTATTGGTGCAGCCGTAAGACAGCTGGCCTAGGGACGGCGAAGAACGCCGCGTGAACGAGGCTCAAACATCAGGCGAGCCGCCTGGCGGCGGATGGGACAAACAGGATTGTTTGTTCCCACTGGCTCGACCGATTGTGTTCCGTCGACCGCCGGATTTCCATCCGCGGCCCTGCTGCGGGCCACCGGGCGCTTCCCCGATTTGTTGCCTGACGTTAAGCCCTACCAGGCGCGACACTGGCCTGGCTGCGTTCACGTTTAGCCAACGGCCGCTACGGGACTCGGACTCGTCTTGTGTGTGTGGAGCCGGACGGACGAGGAACGGCAGCACGTGCAGATCCCCTGTGGGAGGTGATAGTTGGCCTGTCACTGGCGTTCCAGGCTCTGTTCGTTGCTCTCGCGGGACCTTGGATGCGCGATAGTTGGGAGGAAAAGAACAGGAGTCAGGGACGCGGACACTGGAAAGGCACCAGGTCCGCGCTACATGGCTGCCCCCGCCGGTCGATGTGGCGGGCGCGCTCACACTGCTGAGCACACACTCACCTCGTGTCTTGCTTTGCTACCGGTCGTCATCTCATTACGTTTGTTCGCAAAATATAGTGACCGACACCGGTCGGAAACTCGCGATGCTGGAAAGGGCGCTACATGTCGGGCCCGTACAAACATACGCGTTCGCTGACCCGCGTTGTGAACGGGCACTGCTCTCGCGAAGGCCGAGCACGTCACCATGTTTTGCGAATACTTAATAGAGAAGTGGCGCAGCCATCTTGGCCTGGGGTGGCGCCATTCGCGGCGACATGCCTACCCCGCTCCTCAATTTGCGCTCCGCCGATTTCCCTGACAACCGGAGCACCTTTCCCAACCGAACCGAGGTATCGTATTACGGATGGCACGCAAGAAAAGGCGGCCTTCGACGAAGGGCGAAAAGCAGCCCGAGCTACCGCCGGGCGTGAGCCTGCGGCACACGCGCCTCACGGGCCCCAGGCTCGCAATCCGTGGCGTGGCGGTGACGGGGGACGGGCGGCGGGCGGTGTCGGCCTCCTACGATAAGACGCTGAAGGTCTGGGATCTGGAAAGCGGGGAGGATCTGCGGACGCTCGAAGGCCATCGCAGCGCGGTCTATGCCGTGGCGCTGACGGAGGACGGGCGGCGGGCGGTCTCGGGCTCCTTTGATGACAGCCTAAAGGTGTGGGATCTGGAAAGCGGCGAGGCGCTGCGGACACTCGAAGGCCATCGCGGCACGGTCCATGCCGTGGCGCTGACGGGGGACGGGCGGCGGGCGGTCTCGGGCTCCTTTGATGACAGCCTAAAGGTGTGGGATCTGGAAAGCAGTGAGGCGCTGCGGACGCTCGAAGGCCATCGCAGCGCGGTCTATGCCGTGGCGCTGACGAGGGACGGGCGGCGGGCGGTCTCGGCCTCCGCCGATCAGACGCTGAAGGTCTGGGATCTGGAAAGCGGGGAGGTGCTGCGGACGCTTGAGGGCCACACAGGCTGGGTCAATACAGTGGCGCTGACAGTGGACGAGCAGCACGTGGTGTCGGGATCAGAAGATCAGACCCTGAAGGTTTGGCATCTTGAAACCGGTCGTCTTCTGCACTCGCTCGAGGAGCACGAGGGCCCTGTCGATGCTGTGGCAATGTTTGGCAACCACCTGGTGGCCTCGAAGAGTGAGGACAAGACGGTCATGCTGTGGGACCTGAACAACCCAACGCCACGGCGTGTCGCGACTCTAAAGGAGCCTCAAGCGAAGGACTTCGGCCAAACCGCGGCGTTCGCTGCGAACGTCCCGGTTTTGGTCACCGTGGCCGGTGAGGACCATAACAGACTCCACGTTTGGGACCTCGACCTCTCGATCCTGTTTGGTGAAGAGCCTGCAACGGAATCGGTCCCCTACACCACCGCGAGGCTGGCGCTAGTGGGCGACAGCGGCGTGGGGAAAACCGGCCTGGGCTACCGCCTGGCCCACGGCGTCTTCAAAGAGCACTCTTCGACCCATGGGCAGCAGTTCTGGGTAATCGACGCATTCGGTCACAAGCGCGCAGACGGTGCCACGTGTGAAGCCGTCCTGTGGGACCTCGCGGGCCAGCCCGATTACCGTATTATCCACTGCTTGTTTCTCGATGACGACGATGTGGGCCTGCTGCTTTTTGACCCGACCAAACGCGAGAAGCCGCTCTCGGGGGTCGACTACTGGCTGAAGCAATACCAACACGCCACGAGACGCGCAACCCTTCCCGTCCGCCGAGAAAGCTGGTCCTGGTCGGGGCACGCACGGACCGAGGTAGCTCAACTCTGACCGATGGGGAGCTTCGCGGGTTCTGCCGAGACCAGAGCATCGAAGGTGACTACGTTGCGACCAGCGCCTCGAACGGTAGCGGCATCGAGGAACTCACCGCCAAGATGAAAGAAATCATCCCCTGGGACGACTTCCCCTCCACGATTACCACCGGGACGTTCAAGCGCATCAAAGACTATGTGCTGAAGGTCAAGCAAGACGCCCGGCGGAGACGGGTTCTGGTCTCCTACGAGGGTCTCCGCGAGTTGCTGAAGAAAGAAGACCCCGACCGCCCATACGACGAAGACGAAATCCGCACGGCGGTCGGCCACCTCGCCAACCACGGCTATGTCGCCGCTATCACTCGCTCGACCGGGGAAGGGGTCGTACTCTTGCAGCCGGATTTACTGATCAACCTGGCGTCGTCATTCGTCCTCGAAGCCCGGCGGCATCCCCAAGGCCTCGGGTTGCTCGAGGAAGACAAATTGCTGGCCGGCGGTTACGGCTTCCGCGAACTGGAGAAACTTAAAGAAGACGAGCGCGAAGCGCTGCTCGATGCAGCAGCGAGTCTCTTCCTCAAGCGGCACATCGCCTTCTGAGAGACCGTTCAGGAAAACTCGGTTCTCGCGGCGCCCTCGCTCATCAACGAGAAGCGCCCTAAGGATGAAGCCGCGGGAACCACCGATGACGTCTCCTACCGTGTCTCGGGTGCGGTCGAGAACGTGTATGCTTCGCTGGTCGTCCAGCTCGGCTACACCGACGAGTTTCAGCGCGACCAGCAGCGATGGCAGAATCACGCGCAGTTCGCGATTGCCAAGAAACAGATCTGCGGTTTCCGCCAGGCATCGGAAGGCGAGGGGGAGATCGAGCTGGTCCTCTACTACAGCAAGGCAGTTCCCGCCGAGACACGCAGGCTGTTTCAGGCGACGTTTGAACGCTTCCTGCGGCGGCTCCCGGTTGAAGTGAAGCGCATCCCGGTGGTCGATTGCAATAAGTGCGGCAGGCGGCAGCCACGCAGCACGGTCATCGAGAACATTGAGGGCAACGAGGCTTCGTTCTTCTGCAGCAAGTGCGGGACGGAACTAATGACCCCGGCAGCGGCGAAGATCGGCGAGACCGCTCCGGAATACGCCGCAACCCTCGACGAGGCAGTCGAAGTCGCCGACCGCCGGACCGTTTTCGAGGAGGCGCTGGTTTGGGTCAAGAGTTTTCGGCGCGATCGCGGTGATCTGGACGAACAGCCAAGCTGCTTTATCAGTTATGCCTGGGGCGAACCGTCGCATGAAAAGTGGGTTCTGCAACTCGCGAAGGATTTGCGCAAGGCCGATGTCGACGTGATCTTTGACCTGTGGCACAACACGCCGGGGACAAGCATCACAAAGTTCGTTGAACAAATCGAAATGGCGCAGTTCGTCGTGGCGGTCGGGACGCCTCAGTATCTAGAAAAGTACAAGACCAAAAAGAAAGATCCTGTCGTCCACGCGGAGATCAAACTGATCAACACCCGCCTGCGGAAGCTGTCCCAAGAGGGTCCATCAAACCCCTCCTGCTGACAGGGACTCAAGCTGGAATTTCCGTTTTGGCCATCCCGCGATGGTCAGGATACTCCGATCCGCGGCTCGGGTGCAAGGTCTTCGTCTTCCTCTCACGATCGATGCTCCGTTCGCTCCCGTTTGGGTCGCTGAATGCCGCTCGATCGCCGCGTTCCAGCTCGCTGGAGGGCTTTTCGCCGACACGGCTCCGAGTAGTTCCCTCTTCAGCAACCCAGCGTCTCTTCTCCGTCGCAGCCGTCGCCCGTTACCCGCCTGGCACAGGCAGCGCCCAGATCCGCCCCAGCATCTCAGCGAACAGCTTGCGGTTGAGATGCCCCTCGGCCAACAGCAGCCAGTAATAGCGGGCATGCTTGACCAGCCGCCCTCCGGTTTTCATCAACCGATGCTGCAAGCTCGTCAGCGACCAGTTCTTGATCCTCTGCGCCAGCCCCAGCCGCCGCCACAGGTTCCCCAGGTTGTAGGCCAACACGCTCAACTGCAAACGCACCTCGTTTGCCCGGAAACGATGACAGGACAGCCGTGTCCAGTGGGTTGCCTGCTTGCCTTCCTTGATCCATTGCTCGGCCGTGCCGCGCTTGTTGTAGAAGCGCACCAGCGACCGACTGGGCAAGCTCATGCTCGTGACGATGAACCCGACGCGAGGAAACAACTCGCCTTGGTGGTGCTCAACCTTGGCCACAACCCGCCGAGGCTTCGACCAACTCGCGGCCTGATAGCGGAAGCTCTTGTAGCGCACTAGTGGCTTCAGGCTCGGCCTGCCCGGCGGACGGAACAGAATCTCTTCGATCTCCAACTCCAGGTTCTTGTTTGCTGGGATGCGAATGACGTAGTCCACTCCGCGATCCTCCAACGCCTCGTAGATCTCCGGCTTGGCGAAGGCGGCGTCGGCGCGGAACGTCACTTGCTTGCCTTCTCCCTGTTGGCGCTCGATCTCGGGCAGCAGCAGTTCGTCCCAGTCCTCGGCGCTGGACACGTTACCCGCTCGCAGCTTCGCCGCCAGACAATCACCGTGCTGGTTGAACAGCAACAGCGGGTGGTAGCAGGTGGACTCGAAATGGCCGTTGTAAGCGCTGCCTTCCTGCTGACCGTGGACCGGGCTTTCCGTGGAGTCCATATCGAGCACGACACGCTCGGACTCGTCCTGCGCTTGGGCTTGAGCGACCAACTCGCGGTTCACCGCCATCAGCCCAAGCAGGTTCTCTTCACTGGCCAGCAGCTCTGCCTCAAAGCTTTGTAGACGCGACGTAAGCGCCCCGCCGCGATCCCAGTTCTTCTTCGAGCCGATCAGACGAAAAGTCGGGTCAGCCGAGACACGGGCAGCATCGTTGAGATCCTCGTAGCCGGCGAGGCGGCTGTAGACCGATTGCCGCACCAGGTCGGCCAGTGGGAACTTCTTGTTTGTGCCTTGCCGCGAATCCGTCAGATGCTCGTCGATCAGCTTGCCCAGTCCGAGCCGCTCGTCCAGTTCCCGAATGAGAATCAGGCCACCATCCGAGGTGACGCGCGATCCTTGGAAATCGACTTTCAGAAATCCGTTGAAGGTGAGCTGAAACGGCTTGTTTTCTTTTTCACCCATTGGGTGTTGGCCTCCGTGCGTCCTGACAGGGCTTGAACCCCTATAAATAAAGACGCTGAAGGCCGCTGCAAGGTCGGGATGCCGAAATCAAATTGGAAATGCGGGTCAAGAGGAGTGCTTCCCCGCTCTTTTTGAGGATTCGGTCTACGTCGACTTTGGAGACAAAGGGGATTACTTCATGAGGCTGTTCGAGCTGATTCTGTCGCTCCACAACATTCCGTTCGATCACGCGCGGGTCGAGGACTTCCGGGAGGGAATGCAGGCGGAACGGGAACGCTTCGCTCGGGCTGTGCGTTGACGGGCCTCTGTTCCACGAGCTCGGCGAGCCGCCTGACGGCGGCTAGGACAAACAAGAGTGTTTGCCCCGACTGGCTCGACCGATAGTGGCCCAGTCGCGTTCACGTTCGAATATTGTTCATTCAATAACTGCCTCGAAGGCCGGGGCGTCGTCGTGTAGTAGCAGCCGCGGCTGAGGGGTGAGAGTGCGGTTTGAAAGCTCGTGACTGACGAACCTTGCCCAGTAATCGAGATCATTCGCGAGCTTGACCGCGGACTTCCGTCCGCGGCTCCCCTTGTGTCTTTGCGAGAGGGCAATGACGTAGGAGGCTAAGGGATCGGCACTTTTGGCCCTCCTTCGCTGCAAACCGGCAACGGAGGGAAAGAGGCCGCAGCTAGGCGAGCCGTCTGGCGGCGGCTAGACGAACAAGAGTGTTTGTCCCCACTGGCTCGACCGATAGAAAGATGTCCTGAAAACATACACCAAACGGTCGCAGTCCTACGCCCCTTCAGGGCTGGCCCGTGGGTTCCGCGCACCCAGGGTTCGCTTCGCTTCACCCTGGGCTATTATCCGCGCGGCGCTTCGCGCCTTGTCGTGACAACAGAGCCAACGGCCACAAGTCTCGGCGAAACGACCGCCGAGCCATGCGCTATAGAACTCTTCCATCGTCCCACCCTTGCGGCCCCGCTAAATCCGTGTCCCGGCTCGGACGGCAATCTTAAGCTTTCACGAAGCCGGGGCGGCACGCAGCTCCCGGTAATTCTCCCGGGCCAGCGCCGCGAGAAGAAGCAGAATCACGACCGCGGGGGTCATCTGCCACAGGCCGCCACCCGCGTAGGCGATAAAGGGCAGCGGAACCGCCAGCGTTGCCGCCGCTAGACGGGAGTAGCGGTCCTCCGAGAGGAACAGCACCAGCCACACCGCCAACAACAGTATTGACGCATCATAGGGATAAGCATGTGGCGGTACTAGGATGCAGCCGGATAACGAGGCCGCCAGCCAACGCCACAGCGGCGCACGCCAAACGCTGACCAGCACCAGCCCAACTACCACGGCTACGAGGATGCCTGAGAGAACTGTTGACTCGTGAAGCAGATTGGCCGTGATAGCGTGGACATTCACCATAACCTCGAGACCGGGCGAGAGTTCCTTCAGGTCGTCTCGCTGAAGCAGCTCTAGGTACGTACGAACACCAGCTACCCCGCCGAGCCCGAGGAAGCTTAACAAAGCGGCACAACCCGAGACAGCGAAACCGGCAAACATGTTCCGTTCCCGGCGGACCAACATAGCGAGCGGCAGAAGCAGCAGCAGGTGAAACTTGATCAGGCCCAGACCCCAAACGAAACCGCCCCAAAAGTTTCGTCCTCGATCGGCGAGCACATAGCCGGCGATCCCTACGATGAGCATCACTACGGCATCCTGCCCATGAATAATCCCTGCCGCGCCCGGAAAGAACATCACGGAGAAGATGAGGGCATCCCAACCAAAGCGCCTTACAGCCCAGACCCAGCACGCGATCAGCAGGAGCGAATGCCACGCCGTCCAGATCCAAAATGCTTCTTCGAACCGAACCCACGAAATTGGAGACAGGACTAGAGCGTAGTAGCTTGGTCGAACAAAGGGAACAACTTCGGGAAGCCAGGGTAGCAAGGCTTTCTGCTTCGCGAACTGCACGTCCGGGTCGTGCATGTCGCCGAAGCGGCCTTCCCGGGCCAAGGTTGCGCCCGTGTAGAGGTTGAGGAAGTCGTGGTCGCGGGAACTCTCGATGACCATCGCGCCGACGGCGATCCATAGCATCGACATGCCAATGGCGACGGTCAGGCTTCCCCAGGCCGGAGTCCCTCGGGAGCTGCGTCTTATGTCCCCTTCGGCCATGCTGAACTACCTCTTTTCCGAAAAGATGAATTCACGATCGAGAAAACGATTGCTGCTACGACGGCTCCGAGCGCACCCGCCTCGGCGAGACCAAGCTTCCCCCAGCTCGAGCTTGACCAGACAGTTATGACGTTCGCGATCACGCCTGCTAAGGCCGCCACCACCGAGCGTAACGTGCCTGCTCGCAAGCGACGCTCCGCGCGGCCTAGCGTGGCCGAAGCGAACACCCGCAAGAAGAGTTTGGCGGGCACAGCCGCTACGGCAGCGATTCCGGCGGCTATGGGAATCCCCAGGTCACTCGGCTTGTAGAGCGACAGCAACAGGTAAACGTTCAGCAGCAGTGTCGCCAGCTCTACAAGAAGTAACGCGGCCAGTCGCGTCAGCTCGCCTGTTACGAGCGCCAGGCGCACGAGCTGCAACAGATAGATCCCGATCTGCCCGGCGCCCATCTTGCTGCCACCGCTCGTGCGCTCTTCAAAAACATAGGGCACCTCGTCCACCTGATCGTTCGGAGCATGGGCCAGCACTTCCAGCAGGATCTTGTACCCCGAAGGTTTAAGCCGTGCGCCATCAATCACCGACCGCTTGACCAGGAAGAAGCCAGACATCGGGTCCTGCACGCGGCCAATGCGGCCCGGAAGCGCGGCCACGGCAAGGGTTGTCGCGGTCCATGAAATGATCCGCCGACGGAACTTCCAGTCGCTGACGCCACCGTCGGGCACGTAGCGGCTCCCAATGACGACCCCTGCGCCGGTTTCGCGCTCTCGCGCAACAAGCCTTACAAGATGCTCAGGCGGATGTTGCAGGTCGCCGTCCATGCATCCCAAGAGTTCGCCGCGAGCGATTCCCCAGCCGGCGAGAACCGCCGTCGAGAGGTCACGATCTTTTTCGCGGACCAGCAGCTTGAGCCAGGGACGGTCTTTCTGCAGACGCCGCACTTCGTCAGCTGTGCCGTCGGGGCTGTTGTCGTCGACGATAATCAGCTCGTACTCCTCTCCGCAATCAGCGAGCGCCTTACCGCCACGGTCGACCAGATTGGCCATGTTTTGCCGCTCGTTGTATGTCGGCACTACAAGGGAAATCACAAGGCATCCCCGGCAGGGAAGTCAAAGATTGGTCTTGGGCGAGAAATGCGGGCTAACAAGGACGCGTACACAGGCGACTTGGACAGATAGCGGGGTGTGCTCAGGCTGAGCATATCAACGAGTGTGGAGTCTCGTCTACTGGCGGCAGCCGCGGCGGGCTCGATCACGGAAACGAGACCTCGTCGATCTCGCTTCTAGCAGCCTGTGGCACGGATCTTCTTGTGGAATGGAAGAGGTCATAGCCGCCGCAGCGGGGGTCATCGGGAAGTGCCGCACGCTGCTAGGGGTAAACCGGCAGAGCTCGGCGCTCCGCGTAGCTTTCTCGGGCCAGAGTGACGAGAAGCAGGATTACGAGCAGTGCGGGCAAGATCGACCAAGGTGGCCCGGCCATCAGAGTAAAAAACGGAAGCGGCGTCACCAACAGCAGGGCGGTGATCCGGGATAAACGGCTCTTGGAAACGTAAAGCAGCATCCAGACGGGCAACAACAGGATCGCTCCGTCGTAGACGTACCCGTGCGGGGCCACCAAGACGGAGCCCGTAATAGCAGCCGACAACCAGCGCCAAAACGGGGCGCCCCGAATCGCGATCACGACGACGCCCACGACCAAACAGGCCAGTATCGCCCAAAGGACCTTCGAGTCCGCGGCGATGTTAGCCGCAACGCCGCGCAGGCTGATCATCATCTCCGGAGCGGGAGACAGCCACCTCAAGTCTCCACTTCTTAGTAGCGCCACGTAGCGAGTAATGCCCTCGAAACCCGCCAGAACGACGAAGCTGAGGCCGGCAACCACGCCGGTAGCAATGAAGCCCAACAGCATTCGGTAGCGCTTGTGAAACAACATTACCAAAGGGACGAGCAGGAAAAGATGAAACTTGATCAGCCCCAGCCCGAGCACGATGCCGCTCCAAAAAGAGCGGCCACGCTCTTCCAGCGCGTAGGCTCCGATCGCGATCGCCAACATGAAGGAACTGTCTTGAGCATGTGTGATTCCGACCGCCGTCGGGAAAAACATAGCGCCGAAAATCAGAGCGTCCGATCCAAACTTCCGTGCCGCCCAGCCCCAGCAGAGGAACAACACGAGCGTCTGCACGCCAAGCCAGACCCAGAAGGCTGTCCCAAACGACAGCAGGGATAGCGGGGCCAGTAGCAGCGCATAGTACGCCGGCCGGATAAAAGGGATCAGCTCCGAGTTGGTGGGAACCAGTTCCTGTTGCGTACGGAGCTGAAGCTCCTGATCGTAGAGGTCTTCGAAGCGCGCTTGCCGGACCAGTGTTGATCCGGTGTAAAAGCTTAGGAAATCATGGTGGCGCGCATCAAAGTAGGCGAGCGTGCCCTGAACAATCCAGAAGCCGCAGAAGATAACCACGATCACCAGCGTCGTGACCGGAATACGCCTGGGCCGCTGCTCGGCGGTCGTGGTGCTCGGCGCCGCGGTGGTCATCTCCTCCGGCCACTAGCATAGCGAACAAGATTACGGCAGCGAGATTCTGACGAGTGTAGTCCGTCCGCAACGACGCATCGTCGTTTGGGAGATCCGTCGAAATAAGTGTGTAGCAAAGCGTCGGAGCGACTGGTTGTTTTCGACGGTTTTAGCCCGGTAGCGCAGGCCTCGGCGGCCGTTTTGCCGAGACCGGTCGCCGTTTCACGTTTCCCAATGACCCGCTACGGCATGCTGTAAAGCGGGGGCTGCTGCCGATGCCATTCGGTGGCCTGTTGGTAGGCGTGACCCACTTCAAGGAGACCCTTTTCCTCGAAACGGTTCCCGATAAGCTGCAAGCCGATCGGAAGCCCCCGGGACGTGAACCCGCAAGGAACCGATAGTGTCGGCCAGCCTCCCAGATTCACCGCTCGCACAAGGCGAGTTACCGCCAGTCGGACCTCAACAGTCGACGTACCGATAGAAACCGTTCCCCCACCGATCTGCGGGGCGGCAATGGGCGCCGTGGGGGCCGCAATAAGATCGACTTGGTCGAACAGACGATTGAAATCACGGACAAGCTCACGGCGCTTTTTTTGGGCGGTCAGGTACTCAGTGGCAAGTACCGTCTCTCCCTGCTCCAAAAGCCCCCGCACGTCGTCACCGAAGTCCTCTCTTAGGTGCTGTAAACGACTCCTATGGACGGACGTGGCCTCGGCCGATAGGATCAGCTTTCCGATGGTGTTGAATTCCTCCATGTCGGGCACGTCGACCGGGATCAGCTCGGCCCCGAGTTTCTCCAACGTGACGAGCGCGTTCTTGACCGCATTATCGACCTCAGGGTCAAGATTCTCGTAGTAGAAGTTTCGGGGCACGCCGATCTTTCTGCGTTCGAGCTGCAGCTCTTCTACAAAAGCCGGAAGCGAAACCGATCGCTCGACGGTGGTTTCGTCACGGGGATCATGCCCGGCTATCGCTTGATAGACGAGCGCGGCATCCTCGACCGTATGGGCAAACGGTCCCGCGTGATCGAGTGAATACCCCAGCGGAAACATACCCCAGCGGCTGACGCGCCCGAAGGTCGGTTTCAACCCAACCACGCCACAAAAGGATGCCGGGATTCGTATCGACCCGCCGGTGTCGGACCCCAGGGAAAAGCTACACAGCCCCGCCGCCAAGGCTGCCGTCGAGCCGCCGCTCGATCCCCCAGGAATTCGAGTCGTGTCCCACGGGTTGTGAATCGCACCGAAGTGTGGGTTGTTGCTCGTAATCCCGTAGGCCCACTCATGAAGACTTGTCTTTCCGACCAGGACCGCCCCCGCATCCCTGAGCTTTTCGATGACCGCCGCATCGTGGTCGGGGATGAAGTCCCTTAGGATCTTGGACCCTACGGTTGTCCGGATTCCCTGCGTGTAGAAGAGATCCTTGGCGGCAAAGGGAATACCGTGCAATGGACCGCGATCGCGGCCTTCTCGAATCTCGCGTTCGGCCCGGCGTGCTTGGTCCACCGCCAAGTCCTCGGTGACGGTGATGTACGCGTTCAGGGTTGGTTGAGCCTGGTTGATCCGGTCCAGCGTCTGCCGTGTCAACTCGACGGGCGAAAGGCCCCCCTGGCGTATTTGGTCGGCGAGGCGTCGAATGGTCATGGTTCGCTCAGTCTACATAACAGCCCGTGGTAGCAGTTAGGGGCGGCGCAAATCGGTGACTGGAAAGGTGTGAAGATCAAATGTTACCGAAGGTGCGCGCGATGAATCGCACCAGGCGGCGACACTAGTGTCGACGCGGCAGACGTGGGCGTCTGCGCCACGAAATCGCACACCGAAGCCCACCGGTCGAGGTCCGAGCGTAAGGCAGACCCCCCCTCGTGGCGCAGGTCCCAGACCTGCCGTGTCGGTAAGGATTGAACAGTCCCGTAGCGCAGGCCTCGGCGGCGGTTTGCCGAGACCTGCGGTCGTTGGCCGTCCACCCATGGAACGAAAGATATGGGCGGTCCGGCCGTTCCCCAACGGTCGCGCTAGTACGACACCGGCCTAGGTCCGCGATCTTTTATACGCCCCTAGAAGTGCTTGAGGCGAGATCATTGGAGTAGATCGAAGCTGACGGACAGGGGAGCGGCGAGGTCGAAATGACCGAAGTGATTCGACTAAAGTAATATAACTCCTCTTGAGTTACTCCAAATAGTAGTGCGAGGGCGGGGTGTCAAGGCGGGATTTCCACAGCCTGAAGAGTTATACTGACCCCACGATAAGGGTTGTGCGGGTCAGCCCAAGTTCGATGGCCGCTGGTACTCAGGATTAGGCTCATCAACACAGATAACTAGGGGTGCTGAGATGACTTTCGTTGAAACGACCGATGCAATCCTGAAGTTTCTCCAATCGGCCGCAATTGTCACAGTTGGCGCATTTATTTGGAAGGCCTTCAAGGAACAAATCGCAGCGGCCAAGGCACAAGAGGCAGCGGCTGCGGCAGTGGCTATGGCAATGAAGACCGTTGAAGACCGTCAAGGACGAGACAATATCTGCACTCAGGGAGTCACATTCCAGCCAGGTCGCGGCGCTAAGAGACCGAATCGAAACCCTCAAGGAGCAAGGCTCCGATCAAGCTCGTAATGTTCGCAAAGACGATATGGATACGCTTGAGCGAAAGCTAGCGGACCTAAAAAAAGAAAAGGAAGACCTTGTCAGGAAGCTCGACGAGGCGAAGCGGCGAAACGAAGAGCAAATCGAGAAGAACTCACGGCTTCTTCAGGAGCTGCCGGGCGCTCCAGGCTTCGATCCCGCCAAGATCGAACTGAAGCTCAAAAATTACGCCTCGAATCTCAAGCTTACTAATAAAGTTCTCACTGGCAGCAACAAGATTCTGGAGGGCTTGTATCCGTTGGTAGTGGCTCGCATCAACCTGCCCGCTGAAACCATAAAGGCTTGTGGATACGTGCCAGAATTGAAGTCTGGAAAATACTACCTACCAAGCGCGGACGACCTACATATAGTCGTTGGAGAAAATGTACCGAAGCCGGATAAATCATAGGTCGCCTAACAACGGCATGGAGCCCCGTAGCGCAGGCCTCGGCGGCCGTTTTGCCGAGACCTGCGGTCGTTGGCCGGCCGGTCACATCCGGCGAGTAGCCTTGTAGGGCGGATCTCGTCCTTGAGATCCGGGGCCTTTCTTAGCTTTAGTGACTTAGAGCCTCCGATCGAGGGTACACTTGGCCCCGGTGGGTAAGCTGAAACAGAGGGTCGGCGGCCCTGCCCTGCCCCTCTTTCTGTATCCGGTCTGACGTATTGAGCGGCAACCTTACCTCATCCACCGCTATGAACTACTCACTTCCGCCGCTCGATTTTGCCAAGCGCGGAGGTCGGCAGCACTACCGGGTCTGGTCCCTGCTGAAAGCTAATCACTTCGGTTTGGTGGCACCGCGCCAGTTGGTTTGCCTCAACGATGACGCAGTCATAGGTCAATGCGTTGCCCTTGAAGTCACCGATGAAGTCCTCGGTCTGGATGACCATTCGTCCATTTACGTCTATCGAGTATGTCCCAACGGCCGTCTGTTGGAAAGCTCCGCCTAAAGATGTCGCCTGGAGCACGAAGGAGTACTCGGCTGTGACCTGCCCGTCGCCCCCAAAGTGAAACAGTCCGACCTGGGAAAATCCGACCTTCTCCATCGGCCCGGTAAAAAAAGGGGGTAGAGCGGAGGAGAACGATCCATCGAAACTGAAGACAAAAGTGCCCTGCATGCTGCGGTTGTTGAAGAACTGCGCGTGTGAACTAGGTACTGTCGCCAGAGCGAAGAACACGGCAATCAACCAAACGTATTTGCGGATTCGTATGTTTTGTCGCATAGCTGTCTCCTATTGCGCGGGAGCTTCCGAGTTCGGTTCCCGACCGCTGCGATTGTACACACCCATCCACTGAAACGCAATGATTTCGCGGCATAAAAGCAGCCTTATATCGCGGACTCGCGCCTTTTCAGAATCCGCGGCTTAGTTTCGCCCACGCGCCTTCTTCGTCACTTCCAACAAACGCAATGGTCTGCTCCACCGGTCACGGCTGTTTGGAATTCTCTAACTCGCGTACCATCAACGAGATCGCCTTGCCGGCGCCCTCTGGCCCAGCACCGGCCATGATATTCTGGGCCCGTAAGAGCGCCGACCTTGTTGGAGCGACAGATCGGCGCGCCCCGGCCGGGACCAAGTCCTCCGCATGGCTTTAGTCGGTTGAGCCTGTCGACCGACCGCGTCAAAACAAGACAACGGGATCGATCCTAAACCGTTTTGGCGGCTCCGCGCGATACCAGGGAGCCGCAGATCATCACGCCGTACCCGGGGCGCCTCTAGCAGGGCGTCCCGGTGTGGGCGACCACCTTTCAGCGCATCGGACTGCAGCCTTGGTGCGCCTTGTCATCGCCATACCTCCACCTGTCCCCGTCATTCCATGGACGAAAATGCGTCTATTCCTGCCACCTACCGCCATCGACCGTCGCTTTTCACGCCGGGGACGGTCAACTGAATATGCGGCCCCTGACTTTTGATCAAACAGACCCGCGGGCGCCAGCCTGTGGGCCCCCGGCCTCACGGCCGCGGCTCAGTGCCCTAGCCAGGCCTCGACGACCGTTGGCCTTGACACGCCCGCTATTCTGGAAGGGGGGACAGCAGCACGGCCGGCGCCCACGGTCGACGAGCGAGAAAAACGAAACGAACCCAATTTCGCACAATCCACGCGGAATCAAAGGGTTACGATATCCGAGTCACGCCATCTTCACTATGCTGAGTTCGATGGGCGGCGTCGCAAGCGCCGGATTATCAAAGCGCTGGGGGACTAGATGATGCCCGGGACGCTGGCACGGCTGTTTCGCCACACGGTTTCCTACAACAAGCCAGATGCGATCCTGACCAAATCGGACGGAGTCTATAAGCCCATTTCATCCCAGGAGCTCTATCGCCGGGTGGGACGACTGCACTTTGAACTGGCACGCGCGGGTATTCGAAATGGCGACCGTTGCGCGCTTCTGTCCGAGAACCGATGGGAGTGGGCCGTCGCCGACTTCGCCATGATGACCGCCGGGGTGGTCAGCGTTCCGCTTTACCCAACACTGACCGCCAAACAGACCCACTACCTTCTCGAGCACTCCGAGGCACGAGCCATCATGCTCTCCACGCGCGAGCAGCTCGACAAGATCAAGAGCACCTGGAATCTTCTTCCCGACCTCGAAGGCGCCATCGTGTTTGACCCGATCGAGAGTGACGACGGACGGATCACCACGCTGACGAAGCTTATCGGGGAAGCCCAGCTAACGGCGGACGAGGGCGAGCACTTCGAGCAGGCGATCAGCAGCGTTCAGCCGGATGACCTGGCCAGCATCATCTACACATCCGGAACCACGGGAACACCCAAAGGCGTCATGCTCTCCCACGCCAACTTTGCCACCAACGTCCGGGACAACGGATTCGACATGCGCGAAAACGACGTCTGTTTGTCATTCTTACCTCTGTCCCACGTTGCCGAGCGAATGGCGGACTACGCTTTCTACTACCAGGGCGCTACCGTTGCTTACGCTGAATCCATCGAGGCGGTGCCGCAAAATATGATGGAGGTGCGTCCCACCGTCGCTGTTGGTGTCCCGCGGTTCTTTGAAAAAGTGCACGGGCGAGTGATGGAAAAGGTCGCCGCCGGGCCCCCGCTCCGCCAAAAACTCTTTCACTGGGCGGTGGGGGTTGGAAAACAGGCTCTGCCTTACCGACTCAATGGGACTCCTCTTCCGCTCGGTCTGCGGCTGCGGCATCTGATGGCCGACCGCCTCGTCCTGAGCAAGCTTCGGGGTCGACTAGGAGGCCGTATCCGCTACTTCATTTCGGGAGCTGCTCCTTTGGCCAAGCATCTCGGGGAGTTCTTTTTCACAGTAGGCATTCGAATCTGCGAGGCCTACGGGTTAACCGAGACCTCGCCGCTAGTTAGCGCCAACTATACCGACAGCCTGCGTTTTGGAACCGTGGGCCGAATCATCCCAAACGTCGAAGTGAAGATCGCCGACGACGGAGAAATCCTTGTCCGCGGGCCGAACGTCATGCAGGGCTACTTCAAGATGGAAGAAGCCACTCGAAAGGCGATCGTCGATGGCTGGTTCTACACGGGAGACATTGGCCGTCTCGACGAGGACGGATACTTGATCATCACGGACCGCAAGAAGGATCTGCTGAAAACGTCCGGCGGGAAGTACATCGCCCCGCAGCCGATCGAGAATCAACTTAAGACGTGCGATTTTGTCTCGATGGCCGTAGTGATTGCGGAAGGGCGCAAGTTCCCCAGCGCCCTGATTGTGCCGAACTTCGAAAGGCTCAAACAGTATGCCGCCGCCAACGGCCTCACGTGCGCGAACGAGGCCGAGCTGGCAAGCCACGAAGCGATCGTACAAATGCTCGAGGGACAAGTCGAAACGGCCTGCCAAGGTCTGGCGCGCTTCGAACAGATCAAGAAGATCGCGGTACTCGATCGTGAGTTTTCGCTCGAAGAAGGGGAGATCACTCCGACGATGAAGATCCGCCGCAAGGTCGTCGTCGAGCGCTACGCCGCGAGAATCGACAAGCTCTACGAGTAGGGGCGGTAGCGAGAGACCGCTACCCCAAGCTGCCCCGCCGGAGCGCGACGATCAGAAGCAGAACCGCGGTCAAAAACCCGAGCGCGGTCAACCCAGCTCCTAGGTACACCGAGCGAGGCCGATAGACGAATTCGATCCGGTGCCGGCCGGCCGGTACGGCGATCGCGCGCAAGGCGGCGTAGGCCGGATAGATGGGCACTCGGTCGCCGTCCACGTAAGCCTCCCAGCCGGGGAAATCGGGGTCCGCGAAAATCACAAAGCCGGCGCACTTCATCGAAACCGTCGCCACGATCTCGTGAGGGGTGTTCTTGACGAACTCCACTGGCGCGCGTCCCGTACACTCACCCCTGTCGGGTAATGAGCCCGCCAACCCGGGCGGCATCGAGATGGAATCCGCCTCATGCGCAGTCCACGCACGGGGGTGGGCGTCCGGATTACGAAAGACCTTCCAGCCGCTCGGGTCGCTGTACACTTCGACTTGGGCGTCTCGCACTCTTTCCTTGCTAACGGTGTAGACTGTGTTCGCCTGCAGACGACCGCCTGCCCAATCCTGCCCCATGAAGTCGTAAATGTTCCGGCTAACCGACGCAAGATACCCATCCGAGGCCTCGAGACCTTCCCAAGCTCCGAGATTGGGCATGGTCTCATCTGACTTGATCTCGAACCGGAACGGCCCGGGCTGCTTCTTGAGGAAGTCCATGGCACCTTGCAACTCCGTAAGCTTGGGCAAGACTGACGCACGGTTCGGATCGGAGATGTGCACGACGTCAAACCAGCGGGTGGCCCCCATCTCAAACAACATCAGGAGAACGAGCACGAGCCGGGTGCCCGTCTGACCAAGCTTTTGCTTTTGGTGACCTTGAATCACCGCCGCCAGCACAAACGCGACCACCGCGGCCAGTATGAACTGGTCGGGGGGCTCGGGCATGACCTTTCCTTGTACCGCAAGGTGTACGATCGACGCCAACACCACGGCGCCAAAAGCAATCAGCGTGTACTGGATGTAGCGGAGCCAACGCTGCACGCCGTCGTCCCGGCGCTCCTCAGCAAAGAAACGATCGATGCCATGGGCCGCGAGCAGAAACAGAGCAAACTGAAAGACGAAAACGACGTGGGAGGGGCTGCGTGCCTTGTCGACAAAAGGCACCAGAGCATATAACCAGCCGTGAAGCATCGAAAACGGCCCGAATCCATAGACGAGTGCTCCCAGTGCCAGGAAGGAATAGACACGCACCCAACGATCGCTCCATAGAAGCGCGACGGCCAAGACGGCCATGCTCAAGCACAAGAATCCAACAAAGGTGTTCGCGCGCATATACGCATGCGGAACGACCGTGCCGAGCAAGCTGATCGGGTGAAGCCGCTGATCGTGCTGCGCCCAATAGGGAACAGGATCCCCGAGCGTCACCGGTTCAGGAGCGCCCACCCAGCGGTAGGCGTTTTGGGCGTACTCGACGGCTGGAATCAGTTGCAGAGCGCCGACTAGTAGTGCGAACGTGCCCACAACCACAAAGAACGCGAGCAATCGCCGGGCCTCGCCCGCCGACCGGCGGCGCCGTTCGAAAAAGAAATACAGAAAAAATCCCGTCAAGGCGAGCACGGTGAAAGCAGGCGTTTGGTGATGTCCACTCAATAGCGACATGCCGACGGTCGCCCCGCAGCACACCGCGTAGATCCAGCGCGCCAGACTGCCTTCGGCTTTGACCAGCCGATGGAAAAGCAGGAACACCAGCGGAATCCAGATCGCGCCGTTTACCATCTGCGGCCAGACAGTGGTACCCACGTAGCCCGAACAAGAGAACGCAAGCGCCGCCACCAGCGAGGCATAGCGGCTGCGGCCCAACTCGCGCGCCAGGGCATACATGAATAGACCCGCCAGCAAATGCATCAGCACGAAATGCCAGTGGATGTAACGAAGATTGATATAACCGTCATCGAGAGGAGCAAGAAACAACGGCCAGTTGAGGGGGAAAGCCGCTCCCGGCTGCATCTGTCCAATCAACGACTGGCCCACCCACTGGTAGGGGTCCCAGAGGGGAAACTCGCCGTTATGCCAGGAACGCGCCTGAACCTGATACCAAGGCAGGACTTGATAAGTGAGATCCGGAGAGTCTAAGAACGTGAACTGGTCGCTGAGGGCAAGCCTCCAAAAGAACAGAACCGTGAACACGACTAGCAGGATCAGGGGACGCTTAT
The DNA here is from genome assembly GCA_965248205.1 of Bryobacterales bacterium. GTDB lineage: Bacteria > Acidobacteriota > Terriglobia > Bryobacterales > UBA6623. The sequence goes on along the minus strand of CBDFIS010000006.1, from coordinate 225,817 downwards.
CGAACCAGTCGGGCTTCATGGTGCGATGGGTTTACGGATCTCACGCGCTGGGTTACAGCAACCTAATGGCCGGACGGCGCAAGTCACTTCAGCTCGTCGAACCAGTTCAGGACGACAATGGCGTGCGTCATGTCCGCGGATGGTTGCTCTCCTTCCAGAATCATCAGAAATCGTTGCCCGTCGGGTGCGACATCATAGGCTCTGCCCGGAAAGCTCGACACGTAACTGTCTGATTCGAAGAGCATGCCCGGCTTCCCGGCAACGAAGCTCGGCTGTGTCCTGATGTCAACAGCCATCATCTTCCCGATCTCGTTCGGTCCCCTCAGGGAGCGGTAAAACAACTCCCGCCCGTTCGAGGCCCAGGCCGGAGAAGATCCCCCACCGTTCGAAATCTGGTGCTTGTCGCCAGGCCCGGGATACGCCTGGACGTAGACCTCGCTTCGACCCGTCTCATTGGATGCATAGGCCAGCCAGTGCCCGTCGGGTGAAAACGCCGGGTAGGTTTCCGAGAACGGTGTTTGCAGAAAAGGCTGTGGTGTGCGGTCGCCCTCGAGCGAGAGTACCCAGATGTCGCCCGTGAGGCTTGGGAGAGAGGTGGCCACAACAAACGCCAGCACCTTTCCGTCAGGTGACCAAGACTGAGCCGCATGCAGATCAGCGCTCGTCGTGAGCCGCTCGGCCAGGCCGCTGAGATCCGCCGGCCTCCAGAACAGATTCCAGGGCCCCCCCGTGCTGCCCGAAGAGAACGTGACGCGCGCGCCATCCGGGGTCCAGCTCGGAAAAAAGTTGTCACCCTGCACAGTAAGCCGGGTCAAGGTGTCGCGGGCAATGTCATAGACCCAGATGTCCTGTTTCGACTGCCCGGTGAAGACGGCAATCCGCCGGCGATCGGGCGAGAGACGTGGTCCCCCATACGGGCGCTTGGGTGCGGGCAGCGGTTCCGCAGCTCCTTCACGATCCACCCAGACAAGGGAATCCTCTCGGTCCGGGTAAATCCCGCCCGACACATAGAGAAGCGATCCGGTTTCGGAGAAGCTGAACCGTGCCGCTCCGGAATCTGTGACCGAATTGGTCATATTGGCTGCCTGGACGACGCCCTCGACGATTCCGACTGGGCCCCCGTCACCTCCAGCAGGGCGAGATCGAACGGTGCAGCCATAAGTGTTCCCAGGCGCACGAAAACGAGGTGTCCGGTCGGTACGTAGTGCGCATCGGCGCCGTTCTCAATGAGCACCTTCCGCTCGCCTGTGACTAGCGACTGCACGACGATCTGCGAATCATCCCAACGGCCAATGGTTCGTTTTCTGACCGTGAACAGAACCGCTTCTCCCCCGGGCAGCAGCGAGGGGAGCCGGTGAGTGACTTCACCCTTTTCCTCGTCCATCTCGGTCAACTCGGTGGGCGTGCCACCGTCGGCAGAGACTTGTCGAAGGCCTCCGCCGTGTGTGCCGAACACAATTGTGTCCTCGGGACCCCAGCTTGCGCCGAAGGCAGGAAAACGTATGTCGCACAGCACTGCTGTCCGGTTAAAAGTCGAATAGAATCAATTGGTTGGGGTCATAGGGGGATTCGTTTGGGGAGTCGGATGGCTGGAGTGCCTGTAAAAGGGGCATTTTTTCGAATTGCGTAACGCTGAGAATCTGTAGAATCTGGTAAAGACTCGCTTCCAGCCCGAGGCGTTTCCGGACGATGGCGATGAGCACGTAAATCGAGACAGCGATCCAGATCTGCGTCTTGACGGCGTTCTCGCTGGTGCCGTAAAACGAGTTGATTCGCAGATGTTGCTTGATCCACTTGAAGAACAACTCAATCTGCCAACGCGACTTGTAGATGTGGGCGATGGTCAGCGCCGGGAGCGCGAAGTTGTTGGTCAGAAACTTCAGCCGCTTGTTCGTCCGGGCGTCGAAGTAACTGACCCTCCGCAACGGGTCGGGATAGGCTTGGGCCGATTCGATGGCAGCCAGTATGACGGTCTGATCCGAGCGCAAGCCCGTGGATTTGTCGACGGGATGCGAGTAGCGCCGTTGGAGCAAGATGTTCTTCTTGGTTCGCACGACGAAGAACGACGAGCAGAGAGTGAACACGAAGAGGCGTTCGAAATCGACGTAGGCCCGATCCATGACGTAGAACGCGCCGGCCTCCGGGCCGATCTCGTCGAGGATGTTGATGTCGTGCACTTTGCCTCCAGTAATGCGGATGAACGTGGGAATATTGCCGTGCAGATCCAGCAGCGTGTGCATCTTCACGGCGGCTTTTTGCTTGCGGAATCTCGCCCACGGAAACAGCGACAGGCAGAGGTCGATTGTTGTCGAGTCGAGAGCGTACAGAGTCTGGTCCAAGTCCACACCGATCGGGTCGTGGGCATATAACGGCCGTGCCATGCCAATCAAGACCTGCGCGAAGTCCGCGTAGATCCGCCAGTCGCGCGACTCGTTCGCGTCGGCCAGTGTCGAGCGCGCTACCCTGCCGCGGAATCCCATGTGGTAGAGTTTGCCGTGCATCGAACGCAGGCACGTCTCGATGTCGCGGAGGCTTGCCCGATAGGTCAGCTGGGCGAATGCCATCGCAAGAAACTGATCCCAGCAGGAGAAACTTTTCAGATAGGAATCGCCGCGGTAGCGCGATACACATTTCTGAAACTCTTTGCTCGGTAGGTGCTCGATCAGTTGGGAGAAAACCGTACGGCCAAGGTTCATCCCTCATTGTGCCGCGTCCGGATGCTCCGTTCAGGCGACCATTTGCGGCCTCGGGATTTCAAATCGTTCCCGGGCAAAACAGGCCATAAGACATTGAACGGTCGAGACTTACCGTCCGATGGCGCGACTTTCCCCGGACAGCACTGGTCGCACAGCGTTACCGGCGGTCCTCCGCTGATCGGAACCCTCCGCAGCTCGCCGCTCGCCCAGAACCCCACCCATGCGCCGTCCGGCGAGAGAAAGGGATTCAGAGCCCCCTCGGTGCCGTCTAGAGGTATCGGATCGAGCTGATCCAGTGCTTGGAGGTAGAGTTTCTGAACCTCGCCGTCGAAACCGGAGTACACGAAGTGACGTCCGTCCGGCGAGAATGACAGCTCTTTTCTCCCCGGGAACACTGGGCCCTCCGGGGCCTTCAGAGGGACCCGCATACGCGTAATACGGTTTGGCTTTGGTGGGGAGAATGGTCGGCGCCACTGCACGACGAGGGCTACTAGAGCCACTGCCAGTAGAGCCAAGAGCGTCACCCGCTGGAATCGAAGTCGCTTGGCGGTTTCAAGGCCGACGGTCGCGGTCTGCTTTTTCTGCTGTTGTGCGGCAAGGGACGCCGACACGGGTGCTGTGCTTGGCGTCCTCGACGCCCCCCATTCAAGCCTCTTTCTCAGGCTCTTGAGATCGATAAGCAAGTCCTCGGCGTGCTGGTAGCGTTCCTCGCGGTCCTTCGTCAAGGCTTTACCGATGACCCACTCGAGTTCTATCGGGAGCCCGGCTCGCAGAGCAGTGACGGGTTCCGGCTCCTCGTTCGTGATCCCGTACAGAATTGCCTCTTGGCGTTCCCCTTCGAACGGCAGTCGACCCGCGACCATTTCGTAGAGCACGACTCCCAGTGACCAGAGATCGGTGCGGCGATCGGTTTGTTTTCCCAGCGCCTGTTCCGGAGACATGTAGGAGGGCGTGCCAAGGATGGTCGCTGTCTCGGTCAACTTCGACCGTTCAGCGAGGTGGGCCAAGCCGAAGTCCATAATCTTGACCTGACCCGGCGGGGTAACAATCAAGTTGGCGCTCTTGATGTCGCGGTGGACAATACCGCGTTCATGAGCGGCCTCGAGACCTTGGGCTGCCTGCGCCGCTATGTCGAGCGCCTCTTCGAGCTTCAGCGGACGCTCGGCAACCTTTTCGCTGACGCTAAGCCCTTCCACGAACTCCATGGCAATAAACGAATGGCCGTCGGATTCGTCGATGTCGTGAATGACGGCGATGTTGGCATGAGTCAGGGCCGCAGCAGCTTCCGCTTCCCGTTGAAAGCGCGCCTTGGTGTCCTCGTCGTTCAGTAGATGGGCAGCGAGAAACTTGAGGGCAACCGCGCGCTTGAGTTTGGTGTCCTCAGCCTTGTACACCACACCCATGCCGCCCTCGCCGAGCTTCTCGACGATCTTGTAATGCGAGATGGTTTGGCCGATCATGACTCGCTATGTCTGGGGGTAATTGTACCGCTGAGGGCGGCTTCTACTGATGTTCGCAAAACACAGTGACCGACACCGATCGGAAACTCGTGATGCTGGAAAGGGCGCGACATGTTGCGCCCGTACAAACAAACGCGTTCGCTGACTAGTGTCGTGAACGCGCACTGCTTCGCCGAAGGCCGAAATCGTCACTATATTTTGCGAAACTTAAATACAGGGGATTATGCCAGTGCTTGTGAAACCCTAGCAGCCCGTGGTGAAAGTCCGTCGTCGCAAAAAATGGTACAGTCACCGATTTTCGCCGTCTGCCCCATATTGGAGACAAAGCAGTTGCGGATGCGAAAATCGTTGGCAGTCCCCATTTTTCGCTCTGCACGACTTTCGCCACGAGCTGGTAGTACTTGCCATTGCGGTGCTCCTCGTGGCGAAACGCGAAGCGTGATCGGCGGGCTTGTACAGGTGGTCTTTAGCTGCTTATGTGCGTCGGAACGAGCATTTTGTTCTCGGTTTCCTGTGGCGGCGTTGAGGTAGACGCGGATTCAACGGTGCTGAGCCGGGTCATCTCTGGACCGCTTGCTCACGCGCGCGGCTCGGTGCTCTGGGATATCAAGGGCGGAGCCCTGGGCTAGGTAGCGGCTCTCTAGGTCTCTTGGCGGGCCGGTGGTTCGTTTTCTACCTGGTGCTCGAGGGCGGGGATTTTCTGCTTTGCCGCTCTGGCCCTTTTGTCGTCCGGCGCCAGTTGGAGGAATCTCCGATAGGCCTCAAGCGCATCGGACGGCTGCTCGAGCTTTTCCCGTGCGCGGAATCTTCGCTCGTCAACCCCTTACACCGCCTGGTCCACTCCCGGTCACAGGCTTGCATTCACAATTATCTAGTTGACAAACCCAGGCGATGAGATTAGTCCTTGTCTGAAATGAAGGACTCGGGCAACGTTTTCTCGATACAGGAGCGGGGCGGCTCAGGCCGGTCGCTGCCTGCCCCTTGCCGGTTTAGTATCCCAAGCCTTGGAGCTCTGTCGCCGCGATCTCGTCAAACTGTTTTCGTAGTGTGAGATCCCAGTCGCGCCATCGTCCTAAGGCTGAAAATTCTCTGGCTTGGACTCGATTCGCCACTCGAATCGACCCTCGTTGGAACAGGCGAAGGACGGTCCGTAGAGGGGTTGATTGTCGACTTTCTCCCAGTCGAAATCGTCGGCCGACACTTTGACGAACTTCAAAAGGTCACGCATCGTGTCCCGACCTTCGGTGCACAAATCTTCGTACTTGACGAGCTTCCACAGTCTATTCTCCAGCGGCTTTCCATCATTTTCGATGAAAGCAACAGTCTCCCGCGCGCCGGCCGCCCACTGTTCCATCCAATATGCGTACGACTCGTCAGGCCAGGCGGTCCTCAGCGACTGGACTGTGTCCCTTCCATCCCGCACCAAGATCAACAGTTGCGCTTCCGGGAAGAGGTGTGGAAATAGTCCGAGATTGGTCGGAGACGGAGTCTTGACAAGAAGTTTTCCTTGCGATGAGACAACGGCGCCTTGGATGTAACGGAGTATCCCTTGACCGATGCTCTTCAGTAACATCCGACGCATTCGGTCTAGCTCTTCTCGGTCAGCGATCCACTTTCTCCACTGGTTACAGGTTGTTTTCGTGTACTCCATCAAAAGATCGGCACTGTTGAGAAGATAGTCCTCGCCGCCTATCCGATCTGTAGGAAACTCAAACGGACCGCATTCGACGAGGCTGCGGGCGAGAAAATTGGTCCCTGATCGTGCTGAGGGCGCGAGGACGAACAGGGCTGTTGGCTCTTGCGCGTCTCTCATGGCCGTCCCTTTATCGGTGTGATGGTCAAACCTATGGGCCGGAATTTCCGAATCGGGTCTCCGGTTGCTACATGATACTCCCTCTCCTTTCCTACGACAACAAATTTGCAGCCGGCGAAGGCAACCACCGGACCTAGATTGATACGGCCTTTGCCGGTGAACGTCCGTGTTCCTAACGGACAGCTAGCCTCGAGATCTCGATTTCATTCGACGAGGGAGAATCATCGCCCGAGGTGGAAAAGAGAAGTGGCCGATTCAGCTGCATTAGACTTCCGTCCCGGCCGAGGGAGTGCGAAGAGAGCCTCGCAAAATCGTGCAACGGCTTCTCTTTCGACCTCTACACTAAGTCCAGATGCGAAAATCGGCAGGCAGGCTTCGATTTGGTCTCGTTCTCGTCCTTCGGCCAAGTGGGCTCTCGGCGCGAGTGTTTGCACGTCTTGACTAAGTACACCGTTTCGTAAGTACGGTCACGTATTATTTTCAGCTATGCGGCGAGCGGAGTCGAGTTGTGGGGCTGTCTTTTTATCTTGTGCAATAGATCGGTCAGATCGCGTCGAGTGAACTTCCATTCAAATGGTCTCGCAATCGACTCGTAGTGTTGCTGGAAGCTCAACAGGCGGTCTTCCACCGCCGCGAGCGATGCGAAATCATTGGGGGTGAGGGCCTTGCGCTGCAAGATCGAAAAGTAGATTTCAATTTGATTGAGCCAACTGGCGTGCACTGGCCCGTGCACCAATACCAGGGTGGGATGCTTCTGCTTCAAACGGACGATCGACCGTTGGCCCCGATGCGCCGAGCCGTTGTCAACGATCCAGAACACCCGGCGGGCCTGGTCATAGGGGGGTTGAGACATGACTTGCTCCACCAAGCGGTCAAAAGGTTCGATGCCCGTTTTCGACTCGCAACGACCGAAGAGTTTGGCACGCTGAACATCGAGTGCAGCGAGGTAGGCCCACGCCCCACATCGTTCGTACTCATGTTCCACCTTCATGGCCGATCTGGATCGCGGGGGGTGAGTGGCGTGCTTGCGACGGCGTGCTTGGATACTGGTCTTCTCGTCGGGCCGAAAGCACGAACTCATCGCAGCTAAGGGGCTTGCCGTCCCACTGCCGCTCGTAGAGATCCAAGATACGCCCCGCCTTGGTGGCGAAATCCGGATCGCGAGGGAAGATCCAACTGCGATGCTGCCAGGGGCGGATGGCGTCTTCGTGGAGCCAGCGCCAGACGGTGCTACCCGACAAGCTGGCCACCAGTCCAGCCTGGCAGGCATAGCGGGCCAGTTCCCCGCTGCTCCAACGAGACAGGGGGCGGTCTTGGCTGGCGGGAAGTTCACAGGCTAGTGCCTTGATCTCGACGACCAGCTCCGGGGGGAAAGGCCCGTGGCCGACCGGACCGCGGACGCTCTTCGAGACCCTCGAGACGTTGCTGGTAGAAACGTTTGCGCCACAGGCAGACGACCTCGCGTCGTGTCCGCAGACGGCGGGCGATCTCCTGGTTGGAAAGGCCCTGGGCGGCAAGCAAGATCATCTGGGCCCGAACGACCTGAAAATACGATAACGTATACTTCGAGGCACGGCGCTGTAACTCACGGGCTTCGGCGGAAGAGAGCACGATGTGGTAAGGGCTTTTGCGAGGCACGTGGGGTAACCTCCCTCGTGCCACTGTGCCACATCAGAACATAACTTTCAAGGCCTAGATACGTTAGTGTCTTTATGAAATTGTGTACTAAGCGTGTCTCGTCGAAGTTGGCTAGCAGCTCTCTACGGCTCGTGCCGGGCTGGTGGTTCGTTTTTCACCTGGAGCTCGAGGGCGGGGATTTTCTGCTTTGCCGCTCTGGCCCTTTTGTCGTCCGGCGCCAGTTGGAGGAATCTCCGATAGGCCTCAAGCGCATCGGACGGCTGCTCGAGCTTTTCCCGTGCGCGGCCCAGCCGCCAGTAAGCTTCGGCGTAGCTGGGGTTCCATTTCGTGGCCTCTAGGTAACGGCCGGCCGCCGCGCGATGGTTGCCTTTTCTCGCGTAAAAGTTGCCGATCTTCAGATCTTTCTTGGCTTGAATGGGATTGAAGGCATACTGCGTCCGCGGGAGAAGATCTTCGTCTTCATCGACCAGGGGAGCGTCAGCCTGGGGCGGGGTCTCCTGTCGCTCGCGAAGCTGGCCCTGGGCAAACCCCAAGCCGACGGCTAGCGCGCAACCCAAGAGGCGTCTCACGTAAGAATTATATCCACTGATTGGGAAACCAAGTCTAGTCCGATGGGTCGTAACGGACAGTGCCGAAGAACGGCGAGGACCCAGGTTTTTTCACACACCGTTCCGTTCGCGGTTCTGTGTGTGTTTTTGAGCGAAAAAAGGCCGCGGATCTGGCGGGCGGTGCACCGATAGCGGTGAATAGAAGCGAGATCCCGCCCGCCTAGATCCTCGCTACGGGACTTGGTATGGCGTAGGCCCGCGTAGATATGGCGCGGCAACACCGGACCGATTGCTGACGCGCGCGGCTCTGGGACAGCTTACTAGAGTAGAAATTCGTCGCGCATAGACCCCACAATAGGAGCCTACATCCCTGGTGTTGAAATCATCATCAGACGGGCTTCGGCGGCGAAGGGCTCCCGACCGGGCTTCTCAAGGAGAAATAGCATGAGCGACGATACGCGACCGCAGTACATCGCCTTACGGTCCAAACTCGAGCGGCCGCTGGATTTCCTGGTCATCCTGGCGGCGATCGCAACAATCCCGCTCACGGTCGTGCAAGGGCGCGGTGTCGATACGATTTGGGTCGCGGCGGCTGACTGGCTGGTCTGGGCTGCGTTTCTGGTCGAGTACTGGCTCATGGTGACGATGATGAAAGATCGCTGGGCCTACACGCGTCGCAACTGGCTCAGTGTTTCGGTGATCATCCTCTCGTTTCCCGCCCTACCGCACCTGCTGGCGCTCGTCAGACTGACGCGGTTGGTTCGACTTCTTCGCCTCATTCGAGTCCTCGTGGTCACCACCCGGGCCATCCAAGCGATGCGAGTGTCACTGGCCGGGCAGGGGCTTCTTTACGTAGCGACACTGACGACGATACTTACGCTCGCCGGGGGAGGGTTACTAGCTGTTCTCGAACTGGACGGTGACTTCTGGACTGGAGTATGGTGGGCCGTCGTGACCGTAACCACAGTCGGCTATGGTGACATTGCGCCGGCGACGCTCGGCGGAAGATTGCTGGCCGTGCTACTCATGCTTTGCGGCCTAGGCCTGCTCGCGACTTTGGCCGCCTCGATCAGTTCGTACTTCATCGGAAGTTCGGAAGAGGAACATATGCAGCGGATCACAGAACGTCTCGATCGGATTGAGGGGCTGCTGGAAAAGGCGGTCGCCGAACGCGGCGACAACTCTGAAGGGGCGGCAGGTGAAGATCGCACCGCGCCCCGTTGAAGCCTGGTAGCGACCGCCACTCTTGGCGGTCCCAGTTTTCGACCGGCAATCCTGCCGGTCCTCCTCCGCGGAGCTTGTCCAAGGGTTGAATGCCTGTTTATGAGAGCGGGTTGTAATCAACAGTTATCGGCCCACAGGCACTATCTAGTCTCCTGTCCGGGCTAACTCTTTACAATAGCTTCTTTGCAGCGGCGCACCTTGTCGAGAATGACATCCGCAGTGGCTTTCCAAACAAACGGTTGGGGGTCGTGGTTCCAGATGGCCAGCCACTGATAGATCGCTCGCTCCAGTTCTGCCACACAATGGAAGGTTCCTCGGCGGATCATGCGGTCGGTGAGGAGCCCGAAGAGACGTTCGACTTGGTTGAGCCAGGAACTGCTGGTGGGCGTGAAGTGAAAGTGGAAGCGGCGCCGCTTTTTGGGTTGCAACCAGCGCTGGACGGCCGCGCTTTTATGGCTGGAGTAGTTGTCCATGATGAGGTGAACTTCTTGATCCAGCGGCACCTCTCTTTCCACTTGGTTGAGAAACCTGACGAACTCCTTGGCGCGATGCCGAGGCAGACAACTGCTAATCACTTTCCCGTTCAGGATGTTGAAAGCAGCGAACAAGGTGGTGGTTCCGTGGCGCTTATAATCGTGCGTTTGTCGCTGTGGCAAGCCGGGCCGTAACGGCAGAATCGGAGCCGTTCGGTCCAGGGCTTGGATTTGGCTCTTCTCATCCACGCACAGCACCAAAGCCCGGTCGGGCGGATGCAGATACAAGCCCACGATGTCCCGCACCTTCTCTTCGAACTGCGGGTCCTGGGAGAGTTTGAATTTCTCTACCCGATGGGGCTGCACCTCGTAACGTTGCCAAACCCCATGCACGAGCGTGCGGCTCACACCGAGATGCCGGGCCAGGGTGCGCACACTCCAGTGGGTCGCATCCGGCGGCCTGGTCTTCAAGGTCGTATCGAGAATCTTCTGCTCCAACTCGGGCGTCAACACACGTCGCGAGCGCTGGCGTTTTTGCCGCCGCCGGATCGCCTCCACCCCGCCCCGCGCGAAGGCGGCTCGCGTCGCGATCACGGTCGGACGCGACAAGCCGATCTGCTGCGCAATGGCGTGGTTGGGCACTCCCTCGCCAGCCAGCAAGATCAGCTGGCATTTCCGCGCCAACATCTGCGGCGTGCTTCCGGCACGGGCCATCGATTCCAGTACCTGTTTCTGCGCCGGATTGATGGCAAGCGGAGTCGCTGGGGTGAACATGCCCCATTACATCATGATCCCGCTATATTGTCAATAGTTATAACGGACAGGACACTAGTTTAGTTCGTTCCGGGGGACTTAACCCGCTTTTCTCACCACGTGGCGCAGACTGGTCGCCGCCATTGTGAGGTCACATGATCGATTGAACAGGCTGTTCACGCCGTCGTGGGCTCCGCAGCGGCAAGGTGAGGAGCGGGTTTGACGAGCAGGTCAGCAACGGCCGTAGCGTGCCAGCCCTTCTTCCGCTTCTCCCAGTAGAGGTCCCGGAGCCGGCATGAAATAGAACCCGGCAGCCCGTTGCCGATAAGACGGTTGTTTACCCTCGTAACCGGGATGATGCCGCCGGCAGAGGATGAAATGAACGCCTCGTCGGCAGCGGCCAGATCTTCCGGGTTCAGGTCCGCCGTTGCCCCGCTGAGGCCCAGCTCGCTGCACAGGTCGAAGACGGTAAGCCGCGTGATGCCCTCCAGCAGGTTGTCCCCAGGAGTAAGCGCCTTGCGGTCCTGGATAATCCACACGTTAAAGCCCGGACCTTCGGTGAGATAACCGTGGGTGGACAAAAGCACCGGCGTATCCGCCCCCGCGTCCAAAGCCTCGAACTGTGCCCTCGTTAGATCCATGCGATTGAAGCTCTTGACTCGTTGGTTGATCGCGGCATCCGGCGCGCGGCGTGTCTCGGCAACCCAGAGGTGGGCACCGGTCTGCGCGCGCTCTTTGGGCACGGCCCAATAGTAAGGAACCGAGTAGGCGACAAACTCATTCCGGCAAGTGCGCGGATCTCCAAAGGTGATACCGCCGCCGTAGCGGCCGCGCGTGCACAGCATGTAAACCACGGCCCGAGAAAAGCCCGCTCGCGCCACGCACTGCGCCAAGATGTGCTTGATTTCGTCTTCGTCGCACGGCGGCTTCATGCGGACATAGCGGCACGACACCCGGAAACGCCCCAGGTGGTCGTCGAGCCGGAAGAACTGACCGTCCCAAACCGAGACCGCATCGAAGACGACATCGCTCTTGGTGAACGCGGGATCCAAGATAGGGATGCTCGCCTCCCCGACCGGGACATAATCCCCATTGCAGTAAGCAATACCTCTCGACTCAGCCATGTTGCAGTCCTCCTTCCGCGGTAGGCTTTGATTGAAAGCTCCACCACGCGGTCTGTTAGCCGTGTCCCGTGTCACTCGCGGGACAAGCAACGGGACCAAGCGTTCGAATCGTATCCGTTACTCGTGCGGGAGGCTCCCGTTCGCAGGCTATGGGCCGCACGAGTACACCTGAGACGAACACAAGTGATTGTCCTGCTACGGAAGCCCCTAGCTTGCCCTCAAACCCAAATTGCGAACCACCAAGGCGGAATTCTTACTTCCGAATCCGATGCAATTACATAAGGCGTACTCGACGTCTTTTTGCCGGCCGATGTCCGGCACGTAGTCGAGGTCACATTCGGGATCGGGCTCATCGAGGTTGATGGTTGGCGGGAGGACGCTATCACGCATTGCCAGCAGCGTTGCCGCCAAACCGGCAGCTCCCGAGGCGCCCTGCGGGTGACCGATCTCCGACTTAAGGGACGAACCCGCCAAGCGATCAGCATGGTGCTCGAAACACAGCCGGACGGCGCGGGTTTCAACGGGGTCGTTCAGCTCGGTCGACGTGCCGTGCAGATTGATATAGTCGATCGCCTCGGAAGGCACCCGTCCAGCCTCGAGAGCCAACCCCATCGCCCGGGCAGGTTCTTCGCCGCACTCTTCGAGCCGCACGCGATGGTAGGCCTCGCAGGTCGAACCGTAGCCAACGATCTCGCCGTACACCTTGGCGCCCCGTGACTTGGCCCGCTCCAGGGGTTCCAGAACAAAGAACCAAGCCCCCTCGCCGAGGACGAACCCCTTGCGGTCTTTCGAAAACGGCCGCGAAGCTTTCTGCGGTGCGTCGTTCCACTGCGCGGCTAGGATTCTCATGAGCTGGAATCCTCGCATGATGAGGTACGAAATCGGCGCGTCGACGCCTCCCGCCAACACTGATTCCACGACGCCGTGGCGGACCTGCTCGGCGGCGTAGCCGATGGCGTCCGTCGACGAAGTACACCCAGTCGAAACCAGGTGGCTGAAACCTCGCAGCCCGAACGCCATCGACACTTCGCTCGAAAGCGTCCCGATGGTCGAGGTGGGAATCGTATAGACACTTACCTGCTTGACGCGGTTTTCAAAGTAGTGCCGGTACTGCTCTTCCGTGAAGACTTGACTTCCGCCCCCGGAGCCGACCAACACTGCGATCTTCCGCAGCTCCTCCCGTCCAAGATTTGCGGTTTCAATACCGGCATCTTCCAAAGCCTCGCCGGCCGCCGCTCGCGCCAGCGCGACGGCTCGGGAAACGTGAGGTCGGTACTTGGGCTCGATATAAGCGTCTTCGTCGAAATCGGGAATCTCGCCGGCAATGCGAACCTGCAGATCGTCCGGGTCAAAGGATTGAACCGCCCGAACGCCGCTCACGCCCTCTCTGGTAGCCCTCCAGAACATTTCCCGGCCGATGCCGTTCGGGCTCACGACCCCCATTCCGGTGATAGCTACACGATTTGGCATGAACGGGTATAGTAGCGCAGACTGAGGCCGGCCGATAAGCACCGCAAACGAGAAAGGCTTTGTAAGCGTGCTTCTGCGATTCGCTGCGTGCAGGCTGTGTCCTGTGGAAAGAGGCCGCAAACTTGCGTGTTATCGTACTCTGGGGCAGGTCAGGGCGATCGCGGGCGCACCCTCATGGCAGTATTCACTCAACCCGAGGAACGACCAAAGACGTCTGCCCTCATCACGGGGTTGGCGGGTCTTCAGGCAGGGGTGTTGGGAGGTCTCGCCGGCCTGAGCTACGTGATGCTCGACGGTTTCCTTCGCGGAAACGGACCTTGGCCGTTTCCGAACCTGCTCTCGACCGCCATCTATTCTCGTGGCGGCTCGGCGCTGGTCTTCACCTGGGCAACCATGAGCGGTATCGCGCTACAGCTGGTACTAGCAGGCCTATTGGGCCTTCTTGCATCCGGACTCCTTGTGCAATACCTCAACCGGCCCCGCTTCTGCCGTGTTATTGGTCTGCTTGTGGGGTTGAGCTGGTATTACGTCACTGTTCGTCTTCTTTGGCCTGACCTAAATCTCGATGTGATCCGTTACCAACCGCCGAGCGGGGCAATACTGGGCTACGTGATTCTGGGTCTAGTGCTTGGCCTTTACCCCAAGTTTTTCTATTACCTGAAACCTGCCGAGCCAGCAGGCAAGGATGAGTCGTTCCCTTAGCGGCTCGTGACGATAGTTTGTGTGCATCGCCCAGGTTACGTTTTGTAACGCAAGCGGGCGCGATGAATCGCGCCCCTACCGATCGGCTTAAGCATCTCGCGTTCAAACGTAGGGGCGCAATTGATTGCGCCCGAGAAGATGAGCGCAATACCTCGACCAGCTGATTGACGCGTAACTGCTTGCGAAAGCATGTGCCCGGACTACAGGCCTTTTTCGGCCCGTAGCTCCTGAACGACCTGCGCCAGCGCGCGGTGTCGTCCGTCTATTTCGTGATTGAGACGCTGCATCTCCTTTTCCGAGAGTAGTCCTCCCAGATCCGCGAGAGCATCTTCCAGCTCCGGATGCTTCTGTAGGGTTTCGACCCGAACGACCGGCGCCGCGTCGTAGGGCGGGAAATAGCGCAGGTCGTCTTCGAGGATCCGCAGATTCCACGCTGCAATCAGCCCGTCGGTCGAGCTTCCGACGGCCACGTCGATCTGCCCCCCCCGCAACGCGCGGTAGAGCAGCCCTAGGTCCATCGTCTTTGGTTCTCCGGCGAACGACAGACCATAGCGGGCGACCAGCCCGGGGTAGCCGTCCTGGCGTTCGAGAAACTCGAAGTTGAAACCGATCATACGGTTTTTCGAGACCGCCGCGAGATCGGAAATCGTTTGGAGCGACTGCGGCTCCGTGTCCTCGGGCCGCACAACCACTGCGAAAGTGTTGTTGAAACCAAAAGGCTTCAACCATTCCGCTGCGAACTCTTGGCGGTAGGCTGCCGACACCGTTTCGAAGACCTTGTGGGGATCCTGCTCGACAGGCCGTTTTAAGATGGCTGTCAGGGCTGTGCCCGTGTATTCGGGATACAGGTCGATTTCACCCGAACGGAGCGCTTGGTGACAAAGGAATGTCCCGCCGAGGTTCAGCCTGCGTTCGACGAGTAGGTCCGTTCGGTGTTCAATTTGCTGAGCCAGGAGCTCGCCGAGAAGGACGCTTTCGGTAAAATTCTTCGACCCGACGACGATTGTCGAACCGCTCGGGGCACACGACGCCAGCGCTAGCAGGGCGAAGCAGAGAAACGTGGTTCGCATTCCGGATTCTTTGTCAGGTCCTGAACATGACTTCGCGAATCTCATTTTCCACGACTAACTGTTCGTGGTGAGCGCTACCGCTCGAAACCCAGCTTGGACGACAGCTCCGGGTGCTCCAGAAACCATTGGCGAGCATTCCCGTGAAGATCAGGGTCCGTGGCCAAACGCCCTAAATCATCGATCGTGTCGACGTCGTACCACTGAGGGAGCCGTTCACTGGACCACCCTATTCCCTTGAAAGCGCGCTCGGTGTGCTCCATTGTCGCTGGAGTTGACCAGGCCACTTGGTTGAACATTCCTGCGTTGGGAACACGGCAGCCCACGGCATAGTAGCCTCCATCGGACGTTGGCCCCAGCACGGCGTCTTTCGAAGCCAGCAGATCGAGGCCCCGCCGCAAATAGTCCGCCGGAAGAGTTGGGCTATCGCTGCCCACGATCAGTATCCGATCATAACCCTGTCCGCTCAACTCTTCGAAGCTGTGCAGAACCTTTGCGCCTAAGTCGCCGCCGCGCTGGAGAGCCGCACGACCGGCGCCTGCCATTTCAACATAGGGCGGCCAAGACACGTCGGAATAAAGGAAACACGCTTCCGGTGCGACGAGCCGTAGCCTCTCCCACATGTCTCGGACGAAAGCCTCATAGAGCGCGGCTGAGTCTTCGGCCGAAAGAGCCGGGATCAGGCGAGTCTTTACCCGGCCCGGCCAGGGCGCCTTGGCGAAAAGCGCAATTGCTTCCGACATGGGATTGGGGCCCTACTATTCTCGCAGCAAAGAGCGGGCACGCCGGGACTTCGGCGGGCGTGGTTGTGATGGATGCCGGCTGAATTTCGATGCTGTCTG
Organism: Bryobacterales bacterium; assembly: GCA_965248205.1. GTDB lineage: Bacteria > Acidobacteriota > Terriglobia > Bryobacterales > UBA6623. The sequence goes on along the minus strand of CBDFIS010000006.1, from coordinate 210,007 downwards.
GGACCGCTTGGCCCTTTCAAACTCAGGACTTGTGCCGGCGGTGAAACTAGCCGCCCGGCGGGGTCGTCTCATTTCTAACAACGGAAGCGACTTTCGGATGATAGAATAGGCAGTCTGAAACCCCACGGAGGACAATTCCGAAATGCATCCTGCACGATGGTTTGCCGTAGCCGTTATGCTCGTAGTGGCGATCCCGGCCGCCGCCGATAAACACGAGTCCAAAGGTGACGCGGAAAAGGGCAAGGAAGTGTTCGAGACGAAATGCTCCATCTGCCATAACGCCGACAGCACCGAGAAGAAAATCGGGCCGGGCCTCAAAGGCATCAAAGACGGCAAGCTCCCTAGCGGCAAAGACGCCACCCACGAGAACGTCCTCCAGAACATCAATGAAGGGGGCGGCGGGATGCCGGCCTTCGAGAAACTCCTAACGGACGAGGAAAAGGCCAACGTCATCGCCTACGTGCTGGGGCTTTAGACGGACCCCGTCCCGCGGTTTCTTTTCAGTAGACACGGACCGAGGACGGCGGACAGTTCCTTTGGTACAGGGGAGAGCCCGCGACGAAATCATCCTTGGCACGCGAGCGGCCGGCCTTCGAGGTGCGGACCTTGGCGCTTGTCGGCATCACTTTACTTCTGTCGAGTTGTTCGAGCGACCTGCCACCGCTACCGGAGCAACCTAATTTCGTTTTCATCCTCATAGATACCCTCCGCGCTTCGGACCTCTCGTACAACGGTTATACCCTTGAGACATCTCCGAACCTCGATGCCCTCGCTCGGGAGAGCTACGTATTCGAGAACGCAGTTGCCGTCGGCGGCAACACTCCCACCGCCATGGCGGGGATCATGACCGGACTTTGGCCTCACTATGATTTCGGCGAGGAATGGGCGGCCAACTCGTTCGGCATGCGGCGGTTCTATAGGAACAACGATGAGTTCGGCCTTCCCGAGAAAGTTCCGACTCTAACGGAGCGAATGAGATCCGCGGGGTATGCGACCGCGGGCTACATCACCAATCCCTATTAATCCCTATGTAAAGAAGGTGTTCCACTTCGATCGCGGCTTTGACGTCTACGGTGAGATTCTTACCGATCGGGGCAAGCGGTACGGTCGGGGAGATTCGGTCACCGACGCGGCGGTGCGCTTCTTGGAAACAACTCGGACGGCCCCCTTTTTCCTTTATTTGCATTACATGGACACGCACGGTCCGTACCACCCTCCCCCACCGTTCTTGACGAGATTCGCCGACTCCGCGGCCGGCAAGGCCCCGTTCTTGAAGCTGTGGAGGCGCTGGAGAAACGAGATAAAGGAAGGTGATCAGGACGCCGCGGCGCTGCGATCTCAGATAAAGGCGTACTACGACGGCGCGATTGCCTACGTGGACCATTGCGTCGCGGGAGTTCTGGAAGCGCTGAAGCGCACGGGTCTTTCCGAAGACACAATCATCGTGGTGGCGGCCGACCACGGGGAAGAGTTCCTCGAGCACGGCGGTACGACGCACAAGGGTACCCTCTACGAGGAAATCGTTCATGTGCCTCTGATGATCAAAATTCCGGGCTGGCCGGGCAGCGTGGTGTCAGAGTTGGTGCGCAATTTCGATCTCATGCCGACAATCCTCGACTTCGCGGGCGTTGAAACGGAGTGGGAGGACCTTGACGCCGTCAGCCTTCGAGGTCTCATCCAGGGCGGGGACTCTCCTACTCGATTTGGCCATGCATCGTTCCCGGAAGTTCGGATGCTGCGTGGCTCCCAGTACAAGCTGCTCCTGTTTCCGAATGGTCAGGAGCGTGTGTATGACCTTGCGGGAGATCCATTCGAACAAAGTGGTGTCACGTCGATAGGCCTCCTTGGATCGCAAGCGGCCGAAAAGATTGAGCCAATGTATCGAGAATTGGCACGCCTCGATCTGAGCTTCGAAGGCGCCCTACCGGCGGTGACGGCGGGAGGGGAGGCTAGCGCGGACGAAGAGACCCTTGAACAACTCCGCGCGCTCGGTTACCTCAAGTGAGCGTTCTTCCGGAATCTTAGGTGAAGCAATAAGATCTCAGAACAGACTTTTTTGCACGCCGAGCGTGTGATCTACGCCCGTGGCGTCTACGAGATCCCTCAGGGTAACAGCGTTTCACTCTAGCAGGCCTTCAACCGACACGCCGCTGTCGACACACACACCACGCCGTGAGGTACTCTGAATCTCGACCCCGGCGCATACGCGCACGGGGTCGCTGGACGGCCTGCTGACGCGCGCCGCACAGAACCCAAAACGTATTGTTACTCGCGTGCGATAACCCTTTTTGACTGCCTTATCCCCAGGTGCCGGCAAACAGTCCTGCCAATCCTCCGCTCCCCTCATGAACAACAAACGCATCACCACAGTCCTCAATGAGACGGCGGACTTGATGGAAATCGCCGACATGGACGGTTTCCGGATCCGCAGCTACCGCAATGCGGCCCTCGTCATCGAAAGCCATCCGGAGAGCATCGAGGAGATTGTTCGGGATCCCGAGAAGGACATCACCGAGATCAGAGGTATTGGCAAGGGAATCAAAGCGGTGCTTGAAGAGCTGCTCGAGCGCGGCAGCTTCGAGCGGCGGGACGAGTTGCTCAAGCTCTATCCGCCAACGGCGCTGGAGTTACTGAAAATCCCCGGCCTGGGGCCTAAAAGTATCGCCCTGATTCACCACCACTATCGCGTCAGCACGATCGATGGCCTGGAGCAACTCTGCCGGGAGGAGAAGCTCCAAGCCCTGCCGCGCATGGGGAAAAAGCTGGAAGAGAGAGTGCTGCGCGGCATCGAGAGCTATAAGCGAAGCGCCGGCCGCTATTTGCTCAACTTCGCCGACCGCAGCGCTCAAGCCATCATCCACTACCTGTCGGAGATTGAGGGCGTGGATCGTATCACGGCCGCGGGGAGCCTTCGACGGGGCAAGGAAACCATCGGCGACGTCGATTTGCTCGTAACCGGCCCGAAGGCAGCGGGGGCGTTGAAGCGCTTCGTCGAATACCCGGCGGTGGAAGAAGTCCTGGCGCACGGTGAAACGAAGGCCAGCGCAAAGGTTGGGCGTGAAGGACTGCAAATCGATGTGCGGGCGCTCGAAGCCGCCAGTTACGGCACCGCCCTGCAATACTTCACCGGCAGTAAAGAGCACAACGTCGCCCTCCGAGACCGCGCCGTCCGCATGGGGCTGCGATTGAACGAATACGGCCTGTATCGCAACTCGGACGAGAAAAAGATCGCCGGGACCGACGAGGCCGAAGTCTACGAAAAGCTGGGTCTGCCTTGGATTGCGCCGGAGCTACGGGAGAACCAAGGCGAAATCGAAGCTGCTCTCGAAGGACGCCTGCCGGAGCTGGTCGGGCTCGGGCAGATCCAGTGCGACGTCCACATGCACACGACGGAAAGCGACGGCCACTTCTCGCTGGAGGAGATGGCCGAAGCCGTGCAGGAAGCCGGCTATAGCTATATGGCGATTACGGATCATTCGAAATCGCTCGCCATGGCCAATGGGCTTGACGAAAAACGGCTGCTGGGGCAGATCAAAGAAGTCCGCCGCGCCTCAGATCAGTTCGACGGTCTAACGATCCTATCCGGATGTGAGGTGGATATTCTGCAAGACGGTCAGTTGGACATCGACGACGAGGTGCTGGCCCAGTTGGACGTCGTCATTGCCAGCGTCCACAGTTACATGAACCTCGAGCCGGCTGAGATGACCGATCGCCTGCTGCGGGTAACGGAGAGTCCGCACGTCAACATTTTGGGACATCCTACTGGAAGACTGCTCCTGCGGCGCGAACCCTACTCTTATGACTTTGAGCGCGTTGTCAGCGAGGCCGCGCGAAGAGATGTCCGTATGGAAATCAACGCCAGTCCGGAACGGCTTGACCTTGACGCTGCTCACCTGCGACTCGCCAAGTCGAAGGGCGTGAAATTCGTCATTTCGACCGACGCGCACCATGTCCGCCACCTTGCCAACATGAAATACGGCGTTTTGATGGCGCGCCGGGGCTGGATGGAGCCGAGCGACGTGCTGAACACGCTCGACGTCGACGGCTTTCGGCGGGCGCTGAAGGGGGACTGAAGGATGGCAAAGTACACAGTCCGCTCGGCGAGGACACTTTTGCGTACGCATGTGTTCGATGTCACCCACGAGCGTGTAGTGATTCCCGCCGGCGTGGAAGTCGAAAAGCACCTCGTCAGGCACCGTGGCGCGGCGGTTATAATGGCCCGAAACGCCCGGGGTCAGGTACTGATGATTCGACAATTTCGTCTGCCACTCCGACAGCACACCTGGGAGCTTCCCGCCGGCGTCGTTGACAAGGGTGAGACACCACTAAAGGCCGCGAAACGCGAACTACGGGAAGAGACCGGGTACCGCGCACGTTCCTGGAAGAAGCTTTTCGAATGTTTTACTAGCCCTGGTTTTTGCGACGAGAAAGTAAACGCCTACCTCGCCCGAGAACTCACCCCTGGCGAGGCGGCCCCAGAACCCTACGAGAAAATCGAGACACGTTGGTTTAATTGGAAGGAAGCCGTGCGGATGATTCGTTCCGGCCGGATTCGAGACGGCAAGACCATGCTCGCGCTGCTTTATGTAGGCGGATCGTCGACGTAGGAAACCCGCCTATAGCGGCTCGGAGCGCAGCCTGCTAACAATCACCCTGCCAGCGGCACCTCGTGATACTCTAGCGCCCACTCTCGCATGAAGCGCACTCGGTTGGGAACCACTTTGTAGAGGATGAACTCCGGGTTATCGATGGTCTTGAGGAACTGTTGTAGCAGCGGATTCGAGTCCCACATTCTTTTCCGCACTGCGAAGTCCGTCACTACTTCCGCCACTCCGGTCAGCCGCACTTGGTCGTGTCCTTCGTCGAGATAGCACAGCTCTACCCTGGAGTTCGAAGCAATCTCGCCGGTCTTATTGGAGCTTCGCAGGGACGCGACAAAAACCGTGAAACCATTGTTGCCGACCGGGGAAACCGGTCGCAGGCGAGGTTGATCGCCGTCGGCCGTGGCCAGCATGGGAAACTTGTCCCGCTGGATGACTTCCAGCGCTAGTTCCGCCAGGCGACTGGTATCGACGGGCTCGGGTGCGGGCTTCATTCGAGAAACGGCCGCAGGTCTCGGGAACGGCACCGAGCCTGCGCTACGGCTGCTTAGTGTATCCGGGCAATCAGTCCGCTCTGATGTTGTAACAATACAGCGCGTCTTGGTCGCGAAGGAACAGCTTGCCGTTGGCGATGGCGGGCAGCGCCCAGGTGGGGTAGTCGCCGCGGCCGATTCCAAAACGCGACTTCTCTTGGTAGGCGGACGGCGTCGCCTCGACCAATCCAACATCACCGTCTTCGCTGAGCAGGTACAGGTGGCCGTCGGCGTAGATGATCTGCCCTTTACCCACGCTCCGGTCACGCCAGGCGACTTCGCCGGTCTTGAAGCTCATACAGGTGAGAATGCGGCTGGAATAGCCGTACAGATAGTCGCCGATGAGCACGGAGGTGCTGTAGTGATTGCGCATGTTGCGATTGAAGTAGATCTCGCGCGCTTCCATGTCACCGCGGTCGGCCGTCAGCTCGAGCAGGGCACCGCCCGTACCGTAATCGGATGAGACAAAAACGTGGTCGCCTCGCACGATTGGCGTTGCGACATTGGCCGTGCGATTCGAGACTCGCTCGTAGCGCCAAAGCAGGCTGCCGTTATCAGCCCGCAGACCCACCGCCCCCTCCCCAGTCAACACAACGTAGTGGGAAATACCACCTGCTTCCACTCGGATAGCCGACGAGTAGCCCGCCTCGTCGCTCTGTGACTTCCAGATCAGGTTGCCGTTCTTCTTGTCGAGCGCTACGACTGAAGCGCCGTTTGCTCCTGCGTTGACGATGACTCTGTTGCCATCGACCAGGGGCGACTCGCTGATGCCCCACGAGATGTTTCTGCCACCGAAGCGCTTGAGCAGGTTGGTGTTCCATAGCCTTTTTCCGGTCGCCGCCTCGACCGAGATCAGACTGCCCTCGCCGCCGAGGGCGTAGACGTTGCCCTCGTTCACTGTAGGAGTTCCCCGAGGTCCGCCACCTCTGCCGTGCCCATACGAGTCTCCATGAGGTGCCTCCCACAGTTTCGCGCCGGTCTCTTCGTCGAGCGCGATAACAAACTGCCGGCGCTCTTTCTGGCCTTGCGTAAAAACCCGGCCATCCGAAACGGCGACAGACGAATACCCTTCGCCCAGACCGTCAGTTTTCCATAGCAGCGGGGGACCGCCTTCGGGCCACTGCTCGAGCAAGTTGGTTTCAGATGAAATCCCGTCCCGCGCTAGACCCCGCCACTGGGGCCAATCGGCGGCCAAAGCCGGTGGGGAACAAAAGGCCAATAGGGCGACGAGTAAACGCTTCACGGCGAGGTACAGTATATCAGTCGTCCTCAACCCGACGGCCAATCGGCGGCTACGGGTAACTACCTGCCCCGCCACAAAGGCGACCGACTTTGGGCTTCTCCCGGCCTCGTCGGTTGCGCCCGGACGACTGTCCATCCGCTTGGCCGATCCGCCGCTTGACATCGTCTTGCCGACCAGTGATGATCTACTACTAGGAAGACGCAGCGGCCTTTGGGGGATTGACGCCGTGAGCGCCGTCGAAAGGCGAGGAAACGTCGTACTCTTCCTTTTTCGAAACTTTTGATTGTGAGGTAATCAAACCATGCAAATGCTCATTGCCGGCGACTGGGTGGACACATCCGACAAGATTCCGGTCCTGAATCCTTTCGACAACACGGAAGTTGACACTGTGCCGAAAGCCACTCCCGACGACATCGATCGCGCGCTGGCTTACGCGGTAAACGGGGCCAAGACGATGCGCAAGATCTCGGGCTTCAAGCGCTACGGCATGCTGATGAAGGCAGCCCAGCTCATGGACGAGCGGATCGATGATCTCGCTCGGACGATCACGCTTGAGGAAGGCAAGATCCTCGCCGAGTCAAGGATCGAGGTTGCGCGCGCCGCGGAAACGATGCGGCTCTCGGCGGAAGAAGCCAAGCGCATCGGAGGGGAAGTGCTCCCGCTCGACGGCGCCCCGAATGCCGTCAACCAATTCGGGTTTACGCTGCGGGTCCCGTGCGGCGTCGTTTTGGCCATCACCCCTTTCAACTTCCCGCTCAACCTCGTTTGCCACAAGGTCGGGCCGGCGCTGGCCGCGGGCAATTCCGTGGTCATCAAACCCGCCACCGATACGCCGCTGATTGCGCTGAAGTTCGCGCAACTCCTGCTCGACGCCGGCGTGCCGCCCGAAGGCGTGCAGTGCGTAACCGGGTCCGGGAGCGTAATCGGCGACATCCTAGCCAGTGATCCCCGCGTGCGCAAGATCAGCTTCACGGGGAGCCGCGACGTTGGCGAGAGGATCTGCCGCACCGCCGGCATCAAGAAAGTCACCATGGAGCTGGGCAGTAACGCTCCCGTCATCGTTCTGCCGGACGCCGATCTGGAAAAGGCTGCCGCATCCCTCGCCGTCACCGGGTACGCCAATGCAGGCCAGGTCTGCATCAGCGCGCAGCGTGTGCTGGCGCACAAGGATGTCTACAGCGACCTAATCGACGCGCTCACTCCGAAAGTGGGTGCGTTGACCGCGGGCGATCCACTCGAGGAAGGCACGAACGTCGGTCCGATGGTGCGAGAAAAAGACGCCGCGCGCGTCGAAGAGTGGATCCAGGAGGCTTCGGGACAAGGGGCGCGCGTGCTCACCGGGGGCGACCGCAACGGGGCCGTGTTTGCTCCTACCGTGGTGGCGGACGTCAAGCCGGAGATGCGCATCTCGGTCGACGAACTTTTCGGCCCGGCGCTCGGGATCACGCCCGTCGAAACCATAGACGACGCGATCTCTTTGGCGAATGAGTCCAACTACGGTCTCTCCGCTGCAGTCTTCACTGAAAACCTCGACAACGCCATGCGGTTTGCCCGCGAGGTCGATTCCGGCAACATACACATCAACTGGGGCACTGTCTGGCGCGCGGACCTGATGCCCTACGGCGGCGTGAAAGACAGCGGGTTCGGCAAAGAAGGTCCGAAATACGCCGTCCAAGAGATGACCGAATCCAAGACGGTCGTCATGCACCTGCGGTAGGGTAGCCCCGGCACAACTTTCGCGATCTGGGGGCAATCTTTTACACCACGCTGGGCCACGATACACTCGCCATGAGCTGCGTCGGTTTCATCGCCACCCTGCAGCGCGACGCCGAATGGGCGGCGACCGGCAAAGTCACCCAAAAAGTCCCCGCGGATTTCCCGACCGCGGATCGGGTCCGAGTCCGCGAATAGCTTCAGCCAGCCGCTCCGGCCTGTCGTGGCCCGATGGCCTTAGTCAGCGTGATTCCTTTGTCGTATAACCCTTTAGTTTCTTGGGCAATATCAGGCCATACTTCAAGGAGTTCTCCAAACTGGCGGACCAGCCGCTTAACTAGACTTCTGACTTCTTCCTCGCTGCCGAGATCGATCAAATCCAAGGGCACGAAGTACTCTGGCTTCGGCAGCGATTCCCGCAAGATCGCCAAGTATTTCCTGCGATAGTCTGCATAGAAATCGGGCAAACCCGGTTCCTCCGCCGCAGCCAGCCCAACGCTGAAAGCACGCCAAAACTCTGTGCGGACCACCTCCTCAAACTCAGCCAAGCTCGCCGAGGCCAGATCTCTCAGGTGAGTGCCTAGGTTTCTCAGAGCGATCTCGTCGTCTCCGTTGCCCGAGACGTCCGGGGCCGCACGAATGAGCAACTTGACGATCTCGGGGAATCGCGTTCTCGAAGCTCCCTCGAAAAACTGCTCGATCGGCTGAGAGCGGCTTTGCGGGGGATCGTGCCAGATGGCCCAGGGCAGGTATCCCAAGTAGCCGTCTCGGAAGCACTTTCGCAAGACTGCGGCGAAAAGGCCGTCTGAGTTCCTTTGGACGGGATAGAAGGCAGGCAACAGCCGGCGATTGTCGAGGGACAGGTTGCCAGCCATGCACAACGCGCCCTCGCTGATGGTAGTTCGAGTCGCGGCACGAAGAAGCTGGCGGCTCTTGACCGCAGCCAAGTACTTCTCCTGTGAACGAGTGAGCCGTCTTCGGGAGTTCGGTGGAGCATACAAATAGCCGGTAGTTCCTACACCCGAGTCTCCGAAAATTCCGGCGGACGCGGTTAGCCCGCATTTCCAATTTGATTTCGGCATCCCGACCTTGCAGCGGCCTTCAGCGTCTTTATTTATAGGGGTTCAAGCCCTGTCAGGACGCACGGAGGCCAACACCCAATGGGTGAAAAAGAAAACAAGCCGTTTCAGCTCACCTTCAACGGATTTCTCAAAGTCGATTTCCAAGGATCGCGCGTCACCTCGGATGGTGGCCTGATTCTCATTCGGGAACTGGACGAGCGGCTCGGACTGGGCAAGCTGATCGACGAGCATCTGACGGATTCGCGGCAAGGCACAAACAAGAAGTTCCCACTGGCCGACCTGGTGCGGCAATCGGTCTACAGCCGCCTCGCCGGCTACGAGGATCTCAACGATGCTGCCCGTGTCTCGGCTGACCCGACTTTTCGTCTGATCGGCTCGAAGAAGAACTGGGATCGCGGCGGGGCGCTTACGTCGCGTCTACAAAGCTTTGAGGCAGAGCTGCTGGCCAGTGAAGAGAACCTGCTTGGGCTGATGGCGGTGAACCGCGAGTTGGTCGCTCAAGCCCAAGCGCAGGACGAGTCCGAGCGTGTCGTGCTCGATATGGACTCCACGGAAAGCCCGGTCCACGGTCAGCAGGAAGGCAGCGCTTACAACGGCCATTTCGAGTCCACCTGCTACCACCCGCTGTTGCTGTTCAACCAGCACGGTGATTGTCTGGCGGCGAAGCTGCGAGCGGGTAACGTGTCCAGCGCCGAGGACTGGGACGAACTGCTGCTGCCCGAGATCGAGCGCCAACAGGGAGAAGGCAAGCAAGTGACGTTCCGCGCCGACGCCGCCTTCGCCAAGCCGGAGATCTACGAGGCGTTGGAGGATCGCGGAGTGGACTACGTCATTCGCATCCCAGCAAACAAGAACCTGGAGTTGGAGATCGAAGAGATTCTGTTCCGTCCGCCGGGCAGGCCGAGCCTGAAGCCACTAGTGCGCTACAAGAGCTTCCGCTATCAGGCCGCGAGTTGGTCGAAGCCTCGGCGGGTTGTGGCCAAGGTTGAGCACCACCAAGGCGAGTTGTTTCCTCGCGTCGGGTTCATCGTCACGAGCATGAGCTTGCCCAGTCGGTCGCTGGTGCGCTTCTACAACAAGCGCGGCACGGCCGAGCAATGGATCAAGGAAGGCAAGCAGGCAACCCACTGGACACGGCTGTCCTGTCATCGTTTCCGGGCAAACGAGGTGCGTTTGCAGTTGAGCGTGTTGGCCTACAACCTGGGGAACCTGTGGCGGCGGCTGGGGCTGGCGCAGAGGATCAAGAACTGGTCGCTGACGAGCTTGCAGCATCGGTTGATGAAAACCGGAGGGCGGCTGGTCAAGCATGCCCGCTATTACTGGCTGCTGTTGGCCGAGGGGCATCTCAACCGCAAGCTGTTCGCTGAGATGCTGGGGCGGATCTGGGCGCTGCCTGTGCCAGGCGGGTAACGGGCGACGGCTGCGACGGAGAAGAGACGCTGGGTTGCTGAAGAGGGAACTACTCGGAGCCGTGTCGGCGAAAAGCCCTCCAGCGAGCTGGAACGCGGCGATCGAGCGGCATTCAGCGACCCAAACGGGAGCGAACGGAGCATCGATCGTGAGAGGAAGACGAAGACCTTGCACCCGAGCCGCGGATCGGAGTATCCTGACCATCGCGGGATGGCCAAAACGGAAATTCCAGTCTCATAAGGTTCCTCCTCATACTAGCCTGGCCGTGTAATTGCTCCGTGCATACCGTGTGAATGTCCCGTCGCGCTTTGTCGCGTCCCCCTAAATGGGGCTTGTGTGAGAAAAAGGGTACATCTTCTTTGTTATTAGCAAGTTATACGTCTCACCACCCGTGAGACAGCAGTGAGAAAGGTGAGATTACGTATCACTGTCTCACCCGTGTCCCACCCCCTGTGATACAACCTAAGTTATTGATTAAAAGTAAGATAAGAATGTTTGTCTCACCATTTACCATTTCCTGCCTTCCTAATAATCAAGCCGCTCTCGCTCTGGATCAAAATGCCGGCTTGGATGAGGCCGTTGACATGACGGTAGGCGGTCGGCCGAGTCACACCCCCGACCTGCAGGGTTTTCACCGCTGCATTGACGTCGGCGAAACTGCTGCCCCGCTGGCGCAACCTGTCGAGGGAAGACCTCAAGTGTGAGGGCACATCGGCCCGTACTGACCAAAGGAAGCTTTGGACGTCGGTTTCCTCTAGCGCGATTGGATCGACGTCAGCGGCGTCTTTGGAGAAGGCGCCGAAGTCCACGATCTCATTGCCTTGGCGATCGATTTTCCGTTCTTGGCAGACCACAACGTCAGCGTGGGCTTTTAATGCGCTACTGCCTCTTGCCTCGTCACTCCACGCGCGCATATCGTCCTGGAGCGAGACTGTGTTGGCACCCATGTTTCGCTTGCGGGTGTGATGGACGATTACGACCGCTGAATCCCGGAAGACGCCGCGCATTGTCGACAGCAGGCCCTCAATAGCGGAATCGTTTTCGTCGCCGGCGTGCAAAGAGCGCATAGGGTCGAAGACATAGAGGTCAGCGGGGAAACGCGCAGCGAACTCACCCCAGAAAGGCTGACCGTCGAAGTTCACCTCGTGTCGCGTGCTGGTCTTCTTCCCATACATGGGGAATTTGGGCAGTGCCTGGCCCGCGCGAATATACTCCCGCACCATGACGATCTTCAGGTTTCCGCGGAGCAGCTTTCGCTGGTCGTCGGTGAGACCCAGGGCGTCGGAAACTGCCTTGTAGCGTTGATGGAGGCTCTTGCCTTTGGTCTCGAAATCGACCACGACGACCTTTAGCGGTCGGGGGTGGCCGAGCGCCGCGCAGATGAAAAATTGCAAAACGAGGTTGCTTTTACGGGACTTCTCACGCCCGATCCAGAGGAGGATGTCGCCGGCGCACAAGAGACCCTCGTACAGGACTCCCTCGTCGTCGGGGTCCGTTTCGGGATCGAAGACATAGCTACCCAAATCCGACATCGGTCCAATCCCTCCATAGGGGTTCGTCAAGTGCTCGTTGGACTTGGCGTAAGCCCCTTCTAACAACTCCAGAGTATGCTCGGGCCTGGAGGTCGGTCATCCAACAACGAGGCGGGTAACTGGCAACTGTTTGACAACAGGTGGGTTGGGACTAGAAAAAACAGTCTAAAAGGTAACTCGGAGTCTAAAACGGAAACAGCGACAGGCAGAGGTCGATTGTTGTCGAGTCGAGAGCGTACAGAGTCTGGTCCAAGTCCACACCGATCGGGTCGTGGGCATATAACGGCCGTGCCATGCCAATCAAGACCTGCGCGAAGTCCGCGTAGATCCGCCAGTCGCGCGACTCGTTCGCGTCGGCCAGTGTCGAGCGCGCTACCCTGCCGCGGAATCCCATGTGGTAGAGTTTGCCGTGCATCGAACGCAGGCACGTCTCGATGTCGCGGAGGCTTGCCCGATAGGTCAGCTGGGCGAATGCCATCGCAAGAAACTGATCCCAGCAGGAGAAACTTTTCAGATAGGAATCGCCGCGGTAGCGCGATACACATTTCTGAAACTCTTTGCTCGGTAGGTGCTCGATCAGTTGGGAGAAAACCGTACGGCCAAGGTTCATCCCTCATTGTGCCGCGTCCGGATGCTCCGTTCAGGCGACCATTTGCGGCCTCGGGATTTCAAATCGTTCCCGGGCAAAACAGGCCATAAGACATTGAACGGTCGAGACTTACCGTCCGATGGCGCGACTTTCCCCGGACAGCACTGCTCCTGCTTATACCGGGAGACGGTCCCAAAGACTAACGTTGGGCCTTCGGTGTCTCATGTTGTGGCGCAGACGCCTACGTCTGCCGCGTCGACACTCGTGTCGACGCCTGGGCGCAACGCATGGCGCCCGCCAACGCAAATCTGTTCACAGCTTCCTTAGTCGGACCCTTGATCACCACCGCCTAACCCTCGGAATCCTCTTCCGATTCTGCTTCCTCGCCTTCCGATTCGTCTTCCTCGCGCGGCAACTCCTGAATCGCCCGCTCGATCTCCTCCGCGGCGCTCTTCTCCACCTCGTAAGTGGTAGCCTGACCCTCGCGAGCCGCGTAGACCCGGTCATTCGCGACCTTGCTGATAAGAACCTTTTCGGACGACTCTCCGTCGGCGACCCTCACCTCGGCCTCAATCGCCGGCTGGTCGAGTCCGTACTTCGCCTGATCCGCCGCCTCGTCAGACGGAAAACTGGTCGCCGCAAGGCTGCGAAGGCTGTCAATCACGGTCTGCACCTTTTCCGAATCAAGCTCCCGATCGCCTTCGGAAGAAAGTACCCACTTATCGTCTTTCTTCTCGACGCGTAAGCGAGTGTCGCCGTCCCGCAAATCGAGGGCCGCGATCTCCTTGAATCCGAAATCGAATAGCTTCTTGTTGCGGAAATCCTCGAGCGGCTTGTCGAGGCCCGCCGCCATCGTCGAGGAAACCTCGTAGACGCCACTGAGGTCCGAACTTTTCGCGTAATAGCTGTCGTCCTTTGATTTCGCGATCGTCAAAGTATGAGCTCCGGCTTCATCAACGACTTCAGCGATCGCAAACGGTCGCCGAAAAGAGTGGTCCCCGGAAGGCTCTTCGCCTTCCTCGAGCACGGAAACCATCTGGGCTGTCCGCACCGAGCGCACCAAATCCCCGACCGTGTAGTTGTCCGCCCGCAGGGGCTTGGGCTTCAGAACTTGCCAGCTATCGTCGCCGCTCTTGCCGAATTCGATGGACCGCCGACCAACGTTCACGGTAACCCGCGAAATCTTATCCTCATCCACCTGCAGGAGTTTCTTGTCCCGCAGATCAAAGACCTCCTTGTCAAAACCGTTTTTGACATAACTGAAGACTGTGAAGAGTCGTGGGTCGCCGGCCAGGCGAGCGTAGACCCCGGCACCCGTGGGCGTGTCATCTCCGAAAACAACTCGGTAGGTTTTCGGATCAACTTTTCCTTTTTCCGTTTCCTTCTCGCCCTCCTCGTCTTCGCCCGCCTGCTCCTGTTCGACCTCGGCACGCACTTCCAGCGTGCCCTCCCCGTCAAGCCCGTAGCGGCCCCAATTGCGGACTTGCTCCTCGACAACGCGGTCGGCGTTCATGGACGCCAGGTTGGAAACCATCATCTTGACCGTTGACTCGTCGGCTGGGAAGGTATACACCTCGCCAAACTGCCATTCGTCGTCTTCATCGCGCCGGAGAGTAATGGGATCCTTGTCGGGCCGAGAAATCGTCACTTCGACGATATCGTCTTCTTCGAGCGAAACGATCTCCGGCTTCTCTTCTCCGGTTTCGGGAGGATTCTCCTCCGTGTACCAAACCAGTCCGCCCAGTATGGCAAGAATCCCGACGGCGATGAGGAGGGGTACCGGTTTCACGATCGTCGCTCCCTAGCGGGAAAGGCAATGTTGCTTGTCAACGGCTCTCGGGACCACATGGGAAAGACTTGTCGGCAGACGCAGGCGGGATGCGTGCCCCGGCCACAGCTTGGGTGCAAAGGTTCGCGAGAGTCCTTTCCCGAAGGCCCATTACGATCGTCGGCCTCCGGAAGCGGTTTGCGTCTTCCGAGCCGCGACCGTGAGGGAGTCCCCATGGGCCGAAACCGCCGGCTTTGCGACGAGGGACCATGGCGCGCATGCCCGGCCTGTCACTAGCGTTCCAGGCTCAGTTTCGTGTTCTCGTACACCCCTACGATGAACGAATCGGAGCCGCGAACGCCAGTGAGCGGTCATGCGTCTGCGGTCCTCCCAAGGACATGAAACCGATGGCTCCAGGGTTTGTCCGCCGATAGTCTGTCGTGATTCAAGCAACCAAGCGCTACCCCCTCAGCGGCGCCTCCACCAGACACGAATTCCGAAGATGATGACAACGAGAGGAATGCCCACGACCGTGCCAAAAAACAGACGGCTCATGTCCGCCCCGGTCAAGCTCAGCGGTGTGCTGTCGCGATCCCTTGGTCGAATGGAAATCAGATCCTCGTCGGAGCTGAGCCAGTTGAGCATATTCAGGAATAGATCCGCATTCCCGCCGCGACCGATGAAATTGTTGCGGACAAACATCGACGTCCCGACGACCACGATGCGGCCCTCCTTCTTTTCGTCTTCCGAATCGGTTTCGTCCTCGCTGCTCTCTGGGTCAGCTTCGACTTCTCCACCTTCCTCTTCATTCTCCTCGGCAGCCGGAACGTCGTAAGTCGCCGCGACCGCCAGGGAAATCGGACCCTCCCTTTCCTTGTCAGGGTTCCGCGTGACCTCGCCGTCTTCGAGGGAGAAATCCTCCGACGCGAAGCTGCCGGCGGTCGTGCTGAACAGTTTCTCTGCCGTCCAACCTTCAGGTGTATCTCCCGCTTCGACACTTCGGACCAGCGGGAAGAACGATGCGACGTTACCCATTGCTTCCGATATCGGGTGGGATTCGTAATCGCCGACGAGCGGAGACAGCGGTCCCATACCGAAAAACTGACCAACACCCGAAAGGTCGATCACTGTGTCGCTGTTGACCTTGGCCCCCCATGAACCGAGCATCTCCACCAGCCTCGGGCTCTTATCGTGGTCCACGAGAAACAGCGTTCGTCCGCCACCCTCGATATAGGACCGCAGAACATCAATCTCTGGCTCTAGGTATTCCTTATCCGGACCGGCAACTAGGAGCAAAGTGCAATCGTCCGGCACCTCGGGGTTCTCCAACAGCGACACGGTCTTGGTTTGGTAGTTCGCATCTTCGATTTGCTCCTTCGCGGAAGAGAAACCCTCGCGCTCGGAATCGTCTCCGTCCGCTTCGCCATGACCCGTCAGGAAACAGGTCGTCTTTTCCTCTCCCTTGATGACCCGAATGACAGCGTTCGTGATGTCTTCCTCGTCCGTCGAGTCGGCTTCTTCGCGGTTGCCTGCCATCTCGACGAAAACCGTCCCGTACGTCCGCACGTTCATCGCCTGGGCCAGGTCAGGCTTGCTGTCCGGATCGATGTAGTCAACGGACACGCGGTGCGAAGCGTTCTCGTAGCGCACCAACTGATCCCTCGGCGCCATGCCGCCCGGTGAAGGTTGATCAAACCGCTCAGCTTGATCAAAGTAATAGATTTTCAGATCTTGGTCGAGGTTCCCAAGGATCTTCGTCGTCTGATCGGACAGGCTATAGATTCTGTTTTCTGTCGCATCGAAGGTCTTGTCTAAAAGGTAACTTCGACCCCGGGAGGAGCCGGCGAGTTCGGTTTGTGGACGCGGATTGGACGGATTTCTTAGCTCTTCAAGGCATTTGAGATCCACTTCTTTACGGCGCTGCGGTGCTGGTTAAAGGCCATACGCCGTTAGGACGCGTCCTCCAAAAGATCGCAAGCGCTGGTCGAAGGCCGAGGTCGTGCGGTCAACGTCGAGGCTCGCGGCGTCCTCGGCGGCCGGCAGGCAAGAGCCGACGTCGCGGCCGAGCAGGGCTTCGTGGAGTGCGAGGAAGTCTTGTTCGGCGACTGTGACCGAGCGCAGGGTCGACTCGCGGTTAGGGAAGAACCAGAATTCGGTCGGGTCGTGTTGGGAGGTCAGCGCCAGGCCCGGCTCTTGCTCTTCGGGCTTGGCGATTCGACAGACGCTGTCGTCGTCAACGAGCATGTAACATTCGCCGATCGAGTCAAGCAGTAAGCTGTTTCGAGACGCGCCAACGGTTCGTGCGCATGGGCCTTCACCAAGCAGGCCGAAACGCACGGTCTCGGCGGGTATACCGGACGCGTCGATCAGGGCGGTTGCGAATGTCTCGCGTTGGAGCCGGTTTGCGTAGCGAGCCGAAACTGCGTGTTCCCGCTGAAGAGCTTCAAGCATTGCCTGATTGCGCGCTTCGACTCTAGGGTCTTCCGAGTCGTCAATCACGACGAACTCAGCCGAGCGCCCAAAGGCCTGACAGTTTTCGATGTAGCTGACGAGCGCGCGCTGCAGAGTGTCAACGCGATCCCGAGTCGTCATGCCGATAACGCTGATCCGTGCCGGCAAAGGCTCGACCACCGCTTGTCGGCAGCGTTCGATGAGATCGACATCGGAGACAAGAAGACCTGCCTGGGCGTAATGCTCCAACTGCTCCAACTGATCCCTCACAGCGGCCAGTTTTTGAGGATTGACCTTGAGGCCCTCTTTGCCACGATCAGCATAGGCGTGCAGCCGGGCCATCCATTTCGACAAAAAGCCGGGTAGTCTCGCGGTTGAGAGGGTCTTCAGGCCGGCAAGCTCAAGTTCCTGACACCAGGCCGCCGCGTGCTTGTCGATGGCGAGAAAACGGCTGCAGGACTGCAGCAGCCGGGTCTGTTCGGCGGAAAGCACCTTTGCAGTCCGGGTGGACTTCGCATAGATTAGATTCTTTGCCTCGCCGAACGGCAGGGTTTGGTTTTCCCCGCACCGATAGCGTGTCTCCATGATGTCGCTAATGTATCAAACAGGTCGCGGCGCCTGTATAGTCTGCGCCCTACTGTCGGTGGGGCTGTGTTTGGCAGCGCAAGCTCTCACAGTCCACTACAACTATCAGGGGAACTGGACAGCTCTCTTCCAGACCGGACCACGGCGTCCCACGCCGCCGGAGCTGGAGTCCGAGAACATCTACAAGTTTGAGAAAACTCGCGGATACGACGGCCAGTTCTACCACTACGTAGCTCACGATCCGCTGTTGACGAAGGGGTTTTCGAAACATGTCGATGACCCTAGGCTGCGCTGGAGGAGAATCCTTGTCCCCGGCCTCGCGTTTCTGGCGGCCGGCGGCCAACAGCAGTGGGTGGACGCGGCGTACTTGGGCGTCACTCTATTTTTCGTTTTCTTGGGCACGTATTGGCTGGCCCGCTACTGCTGCCAGCAAGGGACACACCCCGTATGGGGCCTTGGCTTCTTGGTTGTTCCAGCCGTTGCGATTTCCGTGGAGAGACTGACGGTCGACGTCGCCCTAGCAGCCTTGTGCGTCGGCTTCGCGGTCAACGCGGTCCGTCCGTCGTGGAGATTGGTCGGCATTCTCGCGCTTGCGCCTCTGGCCCGGGAAACAGGGATAGGGCTCGTCCTGGCGAGCGGCCTAAGCAGCTTGATGAAACGAAGCCGGGGTCTCACCGCGGCTGTTTTCGTCAGTACGCTACCCGGGCTCGTTTGGCTTATAGGGTTTGTCAATCCCAGAACTCGGCCTGACCCTTTCCCCTGGTTGTCGTGGTACCCCTTCCAAGGAATCCTTGACCGGACGTTACGCTTTCCCGGTCAACTTGTTCCTGACGACGTCGCCGCGGGGGCAGCGCTGCTCGACTATGTGGCGGTTTTGGGCATGTGGCTGGCTCTGGCGCAGGCGCTGATGTTGCTGCGTTCAGGAAAACCCGATCCCGTCAAGCTAGCGATGGCAACGTACGGGTTATTGGTAATCTTCGTGGGGATCCCGCGGGTTTGGTCAGAGGCGTTCGCGTTTGGGCGAGTTTTCTCTCCTTTGCTTATCTTTCTCGGCCTTCAAGCGATCCGCAGCCGCTCGCTGTGGTTGCTGCTTCCGCTCGGCTTGGTCACTTTGCGGGTAGCGGCCCAACTGGGCGCTCAGCTGCTGGGCGTCGTAGCGGGGTTGACGGCTTGGCAGTAGCCACCGGGAGCGGCCTAGTCGGGCGGGTCGACGTTCCAGATAGTTCTCGCAAAGCGCCACTCGCCGTCGGACTCAAGCCGAAGGATGTCGATGTATTTGCCTTCCTCCTGGACCAACTCTCCTTCGCCAGTAGGTGTTAGAACGACTTCGTAAAAGCCCCAAACGAAGGCCCAGTCATCTGCGAACCGGATCTCCTCAATCGTCCGGGACTCGGTTACGCGCCAGCCGGCAAAGAGTGTTTCGAGACTGGTTCGGATCTCGTCCCTGCCCCTCTCGGGGGAACCTCCCGGCTTGAGGATAACGGCATCATGCGTGCGAAGTTCTACGAGGGTCTCGACATCTGCGGTGTTGAGCGCGGCGACTGCCCGGCCGACCTGCCGCCGGATGCTTGCCTCGTCGCCGTGCCCGGCATCCGAAACTTGGGCGGGATCGGTATGTCGTCTCTCGCATCCATGCGTCAGCACCAGTGCCACCATCAGCGGCAGCGCGACGAGGATGTTCCCGGCAGGTATGAGGAGATAGATTGAGCATCGAGTCATGCGGAAAATACCCGGCTCGGAGCAAGCCCATAGAATACCAGCCGGCTGCTTGGAGTCCCACGACGTGGTGGTCACAAAAGGAGATGCGGCAATCCGGGTGCGGCGGTCTGTCTCGTCCTAGGCCCACGCCTCGCTCCGGTATCATGGAGGAGAATGTCGGCACGCACCTTCGACGACCCGAAGCTGGCGCTCAACCGCATCTACACAAAACGAGGCGATGGAGGGGAAACCAGTCTCGTCAACGGGCGCCGTGTTTCCAAAAGCGATCCACGGATCGAGGCCTACGGCACAGTGGACGAGCTCAACGCTCACGTCGGCATGGCGAGGGTGCTGGTGCAAGAGTTGAGCGAAAAATGCGGGCCTCTTCAAGACCTTGGCGATATCCTTCTCCGCGTACAACATGAGCTTTTCAACCTGGGTTCGATTCTGGCAACCGACCCACAAGACGTGCATCCCAAGCAACCTCAGATCACCGATGTTGATGTCCGGCAGCTCGAAAGTGAAATCGACGAGATGAATGCGGACCTCGAGCCACTTCGCTCTTTCGTTCTGCCGGGCGGCAGCCGCCTCAACGCCGAGCTTCACATCTGCCGAACGGTTTGCCGGCGAGTGGAGAGAACGTGTACGACATTGGGCCAGAAAGAAGAAGTTCCGGCCGAGGTGATCAGCTACCTCAACCGCCTGAGCGACGCGTTCTTCGTGTGGAGCCGTTGGGTGTGCCTGAAGACAGGTGACCCGGAAGTTCTGTGGGAACCTAACGAAGCGGCGTCGGGATCGCAGTAACATCCCCGGTGATCCGGCTGAAGGCCAGTTTACTGCCTTATGGAATCCAATAGCAGCAAAGTTTGGAAATCGGCTTCCCTGACCAAGAAATACCTGGAGGGAGTGCGGGAGGGCATCCCGTTGGCCGACGAGCAGCTCGATGTGATGCTACGGTTGATCGAAGCGCGAGGGCGTGAGATCGAGTCCTTCCTAGACCTAGGATGCGGTGACGGGGTTCTCGCAGCGGCGATCTTCGAGCAGTATCCGCGGGCCACAGGAGCACTGCTCGATTTTTCCGAACCGATGATCGAGGCGGCTCGGCAACGCTTGAGCAGCCAGAAGGGGCGCGTGCGGTTCGTTAATGCAGACTTCGGCAGTGAGGACTGGACGCGGCATCTCGACGAGGTCGCACCGTTCGACGTTGTCGTCTCCGGGTATTCGATCCACCATCAAACTGACGACCGCAAGCAAAGGATCTACAACCAGATCTACGGTCTCCTGCAATTGGGAGGGCTTTTCCTCAATATCGAGCACGTCGCTTCACCAACCCCATGGGTCGAGAAGGTTTCCGACGAACTGTTTATTGACTCGCTGGCTCAGCTGCAACGGGAGCGGAGTTCTACGCAGACTCGGGAGCAAGTCGCGGCGAAGTATTATCACCGCGACGACAAAGCGGCAAACATCCTGGCGCCCGTTGAAGTGCAATGCCAATGGCTGCGCGAAATCGGCTTCGAAGACGTGGATTGCTATCTCAAAATCTTCGAATTGGCCGTCTTCGGCGGGCGCAAACCCGGCAAAGCTTAGGGCCGGAAGCCCTGGGACACAGGCCTTGGACGCGCGTCGTGGTCTCGATTCAGCTCTGCACGCTACTCTCACGTTGAGCTCCGGGTGTCTGAAGCATCCATTCCACGCCCGGTTCGATCGCGCCTGCTAAGATAGTCAACTTGGCTTGACGCCCTCCCGGCCCTCGGCCACGAAATTCCGAATCACAGAAAAGAAAGAGTCTCGATGGCAGAAAACAGCGACTTCCTTGTAGGTATCACCCCGGACTGGGCCGATCGGATGGATGAGATGCTGGATCCCGGTTTGCGCCAGGTTTTTGGCGACCTACCCGACGTCATGCATGAGCTGATCCCCGTCAATACGAACAAATTACTGACGGCCGAGGTGCTTCGCCGCTACGACGCGGTCATCGTCTTTGGGTACAAAGTCCCGCGGGAATGCCTAGAGGGGGTCGAAAAGCTGCTCTGTATTTCACGCTACGGCGTCGGCTTCGACACGGTTGACATCGAAGCTTGTAACGATGCGAACGTCCTCGTCTCGATTACACCAGGGGGCGTCCAGCGCTCGGTGGCCGAGGGCACCATCACGCTCATCCTTGCCATAGCGAAAAACCTTCGCAACTACGACCAGTGGGTTCGCGAAGGAACCTGGTTGCAGAAGATTAGCCACGCGGGCGTTAACGTCCAAGGCCGAACTCTAGGCACCGTTGGACTAGGAAACATCGCGACCGAGGTCATGCGGCTGGCTAAGGGAGTCGGGTTCGGCCGTTTGATTGGGGCGGACCCGTATGTGTCGAAGGAGAGTGCCGCCGAGCTCGGAGTGGAGCTCGTGGACCTACCGACGGTATTGCGGGAAAGCGACTTCGTCAGTTTGCACACACCGCTGAATTCCAAAACCCGGGGGTTGATCGGCGCGGAAGAATTGGCTCTCATGAAGCCCTCCGCCTTTTTGATCAACACCTCCCGCGGACCTGTCGTGGACGAATCCGCGCTAATAGACGCGCTCAAGCAACGCCGTATTGCGGGAGCAGGCCTTGACGTCCTCGAAAAGGAACCTCCCGCAAAAGACAACCCCCTGTTTGGGCTCGACAACGTGGTGTTCTCGCCTCACACCATCTCATTCACTGAAGAAGGACATCGGGACATGGGTATCGAGGCTTGCCAAAACGTCCGTCTGGCCTACGAGGGGAAGGCGCCTTCCAGCTTGGCCAACCCGGAAGTCGTCGACCAGCCGGGCATGCAAGCCAAACTTGCGGCGCGACGCAAAGGCTGAACGGTGGGACCGGCAATCTTGCCGGTCTGATTGGTTCTCCGGGAAAAATCGGGTACAGCAGCCAATTCGCTTCAGGCCAAGTGCATTGTTTCGTGGATCAGCATGGGAAGTGAATCGGTGGCAGTCCCTGGCAGTCCCCATTTTCCCATCCTGCATGACTTTTGCCACGGGCTGCTCTGGCCCGAATTCACGGAAACGGATGCAAGCATAACCTATGCCTGAAGACAAACAATTCTTGGTGGGCATCACTCCCGATTGGAAAGACTTTATTGATCGCATGCTTGGCCATGGACTGCGCGAGGTCCTCGATCCCCTGCCCGGCCTCAAGTACGAAATGATGCCGGACACCAACTGGACAGCGACCGCCGAGTCAGTGCGCCCCTACGACGCGATCATCCATTTCGGATATTACTTGCCCCGCGAGTGCTTGGAAGGGGTCAAAAGGTTGATTTGCATCTCGCGCTACGGCGTTGGATTCGACCGGATCGATGTGCAAGCGTGTACAGAAGCTGATGTACTCGTGGCGCTGGCGCCGAAGGGATCTCAGCGTCCCGTGGCCGAAGCGGCAATCGCCCTCATGTTCGCGGTGGCCAAAAACCTCCGCATCTACGACCAGTGGGTTCGAGACGGAACGTGGCAAGACAAGCTCGATAAACGGGGCATTTGCTTTCTCGGGCGAACGCTTGGGTCCGTCGGACTCGGCAACATCGCCGGCGAGACTTGCCGCATCGGCCGAGGCATCGGCTTCGGACGAATCCTCGCCTGCGACCCCTATGTCTCTAAAGAACGAGCCGCCGAGATCGGCGTCGAGCTGGTCGACCTGGCCACGGTGATGCGCGAAAGCGACTTCATCACCGTTCACACCCCGCTCAATCCCGAAACCAAGGGTCTGATCGGCGCCGAAGAGATCGCAATGATGAAGCCAACCGCTTTCCTGATAAACACGGCTCGCGGCCCGGTTGTGGACGAAGCAGCCTTAATAGATGCACTCAAGCACCGCCGGATCGCCGGAGCCGGCCTCGACGTGTTGGAGCAAGAACCTCCGCCCAAAGACCATCCCTTGTTTGCACTGGACAACGTGGCGCTCGCCCCCCACTGTCTCGCTATGACGGTAGAGCACCAGCGGGACATAGGTCTCGAGGCCTGTGAGAATCTTCGCCTGGCGTACGAGGGGAAAGTCCCGCCGCATCTGGCTAATCCCGAAGTACTCGAGAGGCCGGGGATGCAGGAGAAACTGGCGGCCCGCAAGAAAGGTTAGAAGCTCATTTCCTAATTCGTCGCGTTTTTGTGTCGGGGGTGTCCACGCGCTTCCGTTCTCGGCGGGTGGTGCGATAATGAACTTCCATGCCCGCGCGCCGTTCCCTTAGCTACGCCGATGCCGGTGTCAGTATCGCTGAGGCAGAGCGAGCGGCAGCGAAAATTAAGAAACTGCCCGCACGCTCGGCCGCGCGCGCCCGCCGCGTCTTGGACGAGATAAACGAACCCTCCTACGAGATCGGTGTCGTCGCGAAACGCCGTCGCAGGGTCGTCTACGAATGAAAAAACTTGGGATCCTGCTGTCGGGCCGGGGCTCAAATTTCGAAGCCATCGCGGATAGCGTCGCTGCCGGCAAGATCCAGGCCGAAATCGCCATTGTCATCAGCAACAAACCGAACGCCCGCGGTCTCGCTCGAGCCGAGGAGCTCGGTATAGCGATTGCCTGTCTTCCCTCTCGCGGCCTGGAGCGTGAAGAATACGACCGCCAGATAGTGGCGCTGCTCAAGGAAAAGCAGGTCGACCTAGTTTGCCTGGCGGGCTTCATGCGATTGCTGAGCGCCTACTTTGTCAGGGAGTACCCTAACCGGATCTTGAACATTCACCCGTCGCTGTTGCCGTCGTTTCCGGGTCTCGAGGCACAGGAGCAGGCACTGGAACACGGCGCCAAGATTTCCGGGTGCACGGTCCATTTCGTCGACGAACATCTCGACGCGGGGCCGATCATCGTGCAGGCAGCCGTGCCGATCCTTGACGACGACACGGACGAGACGCTCTCGGCGCGTATTTTGGCCGAGGAACATCGCATCTATACGGAAGCCATTAACCTCGTACTTAGCGGAGGGTTTCGGATCGAACAGCGCCGCGTGATCCGAACTGGCTGAGACCCCCACTGCAACTCACTATGAGCGGAACCATCGACGAGCAACTGGCTTACCTCGCGAAGGGTACGGCGGAGATCATCCGCGAGGAGGAGCTGCGCCAGCGGATCATTGATGCGGCGAACGAACGGCGTCCTCTGCGCGTGAAAGCCGGCTTCGATCCTACGGCTCCCGATCTTCACCTAGGACATACGGTCGTGTTGAGGAAGTTAAAACACTTCCAAGACCTCGGCCATACGGCCGTCTTTCTCATCGGCGACGCTACTGGGTTGATCGGTGACCCTTCGGGCCAGAATGTCACGCGTCCGTCGATGACTCGGGAAGAGATCGAGGCCAATGCCGAAACTTACAAGGAACAGGTATTTCAAATCTTGGATCCCGAGAAAACGGAGATTCGATTCAACAGTGAGTGGCTGATGCCTCTTACGTTCGAGGAGATCATCCGGCTGTGCTCGCGCTACACCGTGGCGCGCATCCTAGAACGAGACGATTTCAGTAAGCGATATAAGTCCGGCCAGCCGATTTCGACCCACGAGCTTCTGTATCCGCTCACGCAGGCCTATGACTCGGTGATGCTCAAAGCTGACGTTGAATTGGGCGGAACCGACCAGAAATTCAACCTGCTCGTCGGCCGGGAGATCCAGAAAGACTATGGCCAGCTCTCTCAGATCGTGATGACAACGCCGATCCTCGAAGGACTCGACGGCGTGCAGAAGATGTCGAAGTCACTCGGCAACTACATCGGCGTGACGGAGCCGGCCGAAACTATGTATCGCAAGGTGATGCAGATCAGCGACGAGTTGATGTACGACTACTACGAGTTGCTGACGGACATGAGCCTCGCCCAGATCAAAGAGCTGCGAGCCAAAATCGAGAGCGGCGGGCAGCATCCCATGAAAGCCAAGATGGCGTTGGCAACGCGGATTGTGACGGACTTTCACTCGCCGGAGGCAGCCGAAACGGCAGCCGCCGCCTTTCGCCACGTGGTGCAAGAGGGGCAAGTACCCGAAGACATTCAGACTGTGCCGTTGCCGGAGGCCATGCGCGGGCAAGCGACGATTCGTATCGACAAGTTGCTGCGCGAAGTTGGGTTGTGCAGCTCCGGCGCCGAGGCCAACCGCAAGCTCAAGGAGGGCGCGGTCTCTGTCAATGGCCAGCGACACAGCGACATGAGTTACGAGTTGGAACCGGCGACGGAGACCCTGACGATCCAGGTCGGCAAGAAATGGAAAAGAGTGAAAGTATAAGATGAGTATATATTTTTAATATACTGATTTAAAAACACTAAATAGGAACTACTAACTAAGATATCCGGGCCGGTGTCGCAGCGCTTCAAGCGCCCGCGTACTACAATAGTAAGGTGGGTTCCCGAGTTGCCCGCTTCTCCAGCCACGAGGATTCGAAGAAGGCGGAACGAGAATATTACCGCCGGCTAACGCCCGATCAACGACTCGAAATCCTCCTGGAGTTGATTGACCGCCACCGCGACAAGAGCGATGCCTCTTCCGAGCGGCTTGAGAGAGTTTATCGAATTATTAAACTCTCATCGAGTTGAATACCTCATCGTCGGGGCACACGCGCTGGCGTTCCACGGCCACCCCCGCTATACAGGCGATATCGACATTCTGGTACGGGCTTCGCCCGAAAACGCAGGACGGCTTGAGCAATTCATCTCAGCATTCGGGTTTGCCGACAGCGGACTTGGAGCGAAAGACTTCCTAACTCCGGATCAAATCGTTCAGCTTGGCCAACCGCCTCACCGTATTGACCTTCTCACTTCCATCACGGGTGTGGAATTCGACGAGGCGTAGGCCAATCGGGCACCAGCCAGGTTTGAAGGTCTGTCCGTCTTTTTCATCGGACTGAATTCGTTGGTCAAAAACAAGAAGGCTACTGGCAGAACCCAGGACCAAGCGGATATCGAGGCCCTGGGAGTCGAGTAAACCAGCAGCCGTCGAAAAGAAAAAAATGCACAAAACACCGGCCGGTTACTCAGGCTCACAAGAGGACCCAGCGTTTCAACGCCTGCGCTACGCGATAATCTTCGTCGCGACCTCGCCCGCCACATCCGTCAGGCGGAAGTCGCGGCCGCTATAGCGGTAGGTGAGCTTTTCGTGGTCGAGTCCCATCAGGTGTAGGACAGTGGCGTGGAAGTCGTGGATGTGCATGCGATCTTCGACGGAGTGGTAGCCGATTTCGTCGGTAGCTCCGTAGGTGAAGCCCGGTTTCACGCCGGCTCCCGCCATCCAAATGCTATAGCCGTAGGGGTTGTGGTCTCGTCCGTTGCCGGCTTGCGAGACGGGTGTGCGTCCGAACTCGCCCATCCCAGATGACCAGAGTGTCCTTGAGTAGGCCTGTCGCTTTGAGGTCCGTCAGCAAACCTGAGATGGGCTTGTCGACTTCCTTGGCGTTCTTGGTGTGCTTTTCGAACAAGTCGGTGTGCTGGTCCCACTTATAGCTGTGGGTGCACTGGATGTAGCGAACGCCGCGCTGGGCCAGCCGCCGCGCCAACAGGCATTGCCAACCGAAGTCGCTGGTTACTTCTTCATCAAGGCCATAGAGCTTCTTGGTAGCCTCCGACTCCTTTTCCACCTCGAAAGCCTCGGGCGCTACGGTCTGCATGCGGAAAGCCAGCTCGAAAGCCTGGATGCGCGCTTCGAGCTGGGGATCGGGGCTGCGCCGTTCCGCGTGACGTCGATTGACCGCCTGCAGCATCTCGAGTTCGTATCGCTGCTGTTCGGGCGTGAATCCCTTCTGGGTGAGATATTCGATCGGCCCGTCCTTGACGTCATCCACTTTGAGACCGGCGTGCCCGACCGCCGTACCCTGGTAAGCGCCGGGCAAGAAAGCCGAGCTCCAGGTCAGTGAGCCGCCGTGAGCCAGCGTCGGCTTGATCATGATGTAGCCCGGCAAGTCTTGATTGTCAGTGCCCAAGCCGTAGAGAACCCACGATCCGATGCTGGGCCGAGTGAAGGTACTCGTGCCCGTAAAGGTTTGCAGCAACGCCGCACCGTGATCGACACCTTCGCCGACCATCGAACGGATCACGCATAGATCGTCGGCGCGGTCCCTGACGTGAGGAAACAGGTCACTGACGGGAATGCCGCTTTCACCTCCCGGACGGAATTCCCACATCGGTTTCATCAAGGGGCCGGGAGGTTTGCTGTCGAACGCCAAAGGCCTTTTGATCGGCAGGGGCTTGCCGTGGTCTTGGAATAAGCGTGGCTTGGGATCGAGAATGTCAACGCTCGACGGACCCCCGTGCATGAACAGCAAAATGACCCGCTTGGCCCTTGGTTCGAAATGTGGCGCTCGCGGCGCAAGGGGATTGGCGGACCCGCCGTAAAGTTCGGTTTGCTCGGCCAGCAGACCTGCCAAGCCGAGAAACCCAAACCCGCAGGCCGCTTCCCGCAGCATCGCGCGCCGGGAAATTGTCGCCGGCGATGAAGATGTTAAGGGCTGTGACGGGCGCACGGAACCTACTCCAAGTATATAAACTCGTTCGACGCCATAAGAACACGGCACATACTTTGCCAGGCATCGAGATCTTCCATGGAGTCTGCGGGCTTGCTTCTGAGCCGATCGAGGTAGGCCAAACCTGACGCGACTTCGTAACTCTCCGGACGGCGATTCAACGTGATCAGGTAGGCACGTTCAAGCTTTTGGGAGTTTCCAGGGCTACTGTCGCCCAAAAGCGTCCGCGCCAGATTGCGAGCCCGGGTCGCCACGAAATCACTATTCATCATGAATAGCGCTTGCGGCGCCACATTCGTACCCGAGCGCTTGCCGAGGGCGGTCGTTGCGTCGCCAAAGTCAAACAAGTTGAGCAGGGTGGGCAGGTTGGCGCGCCGCAGCGGGAGATAGACCAAGCGGCGGTCCACCTTTTCCGGATTCAAGCTCAGCCGATCGTTACTATTCTCCCGGTCCGTACCGATACCGAATTGCAGCGTCCCACCCATCTCGAGATTGAGCGAACCATCCATAGCGAGCAGACTGTCTCGAATGGCTTCGACATTGAGCCTGCGGCGCTGGAATCGCGTCAGGAATTTGTTTTCACGATCCTCCCGCAGGCTGTCCGCCGCCGCCTCGCTGCCCATCTGGTAGGTGTTCGACAGCATCAGCAACCGATGCATCCTCTTGATGGACCAGCCACCTTCGATAAAGCGCTTGGCGAGGTAGTCGAGCAAATCAGGGTGGGTCGGCCTAGCGCCCAGTTTTCCGTAATTGTTCGGACTGCGAACCAGGCCTTCTCCAAAGTGCCACTGCCAGATGCGATTCACCATTACGCGGGCTGTTAGCGGGTGGTCATCACGTGCTAGCCATTCGGCAAGCGCTAGACGGCCGCTGCCTTCGGTGATCGGCGGCTCGTCGCGTCCGTCGAGAATCTTGGGGAATCCCCGCGAGACCGCTTTGCCCGGGTTGTGATGGTCGCCGCGGATGAAAACCTTCTGCTGCACAACATCCCCTTCCACGACGGAGGAAGCCAAGTCCGGTTCCGGCGGAAGAGTTTCTTCCAGCAGTTTCAGCTCTTGGCGGAGACCGGCCACGACAGCCCCCATGGGTGCTGGGATGACCGCGTCCTGCTGCTTTTCGGAAAGCGTGAAGGGACCCAACTCACTGAAGTTAATGTCGTAGAAGAACGGATCTTCTTCGGGGTCGAACTCGGGCCGGTCGGGGGGCGGCATGTTCTTGCGCTCCACCGCTTTCTTGACGGCCTTTCGCCATAACCGCATCGTCTCCCGCCATTCACAAGCAAGCTCTTCGAACCGAACCTGATACGCCAGCGCCACCTCGGGAAGCGTCTCTTCGGGCGCTGAGCGCCAGTCGGTCAGGTGAACGCGGGCACCGTCTGTTTGCGGCGTGAGATAGCTCACCCAACGGCCGAGGACCTCTTTGTCGAGCTGCTCTTCACCCGCCACATCGCCAAGCGTCGACCCGTCGCGATATATCTCACGAGCGGCAAGCATGTACTTGGCTAGCTGCCCGACGAGCCTCCGGTTGTGGCGCTCGACATGTTCGCTGACCGTATCAACAATCTCGAATTTCTTCGCAGCGATATCGTCCCGGTGCTGCAGATATCGTTGGTATTCTTCCTCGGGCCCTAATGGAGTTACCCACGGTTTCGAAACAAAACTTCTAGGCAGTCGGAAGCTTTTCGTACTGGCAAAAATGCCGGCGAGCGAGTAATAGTCCCTCGTCAAAATGGGATCGAACTTGTGGTCGTGGCAGCGGGCACAGGTAACGGTCAAGCCCATGAAGGCCTTGGTGACGACATCCATCTGCTCGTCGTAGACGTCGTAGAGCATCTTGTCCTTATCTTGCTGCGCGATGGCTTTGGGGCCGAGCGCCAGAAAGCCGGTTGCCACGATGCCACGTCGATTGACGCCGTCGGGGTCATCGGAAGGAAGCAGATCGCCCGCGATCTGTTCGCGGACAAACTGGTCGTAAGGCATATCTTCGTTGAAGGCGACGATCACATAGTCCCGATATCGCCAGGCGTGCGGGTAGCGATGGTCTTCGTCGTTCCCGGTCGAGTCGGCGAAGCGGGCCACATCGAGCCAATGCCGTCCCCAGCGCTCGCCGTAACGGGGGGATCCAAGCAAGCGGGTCACAACCCTCTCGAAGGCCTCGGGAGAGTCGTCGGCAACAAAGTCGGCAATCTCTTCCTCCGTCGGAGGCAAGCCGGTCAGATCGAAAGTTGCCCGCCGGAGTAGGGTCAGCTTATCGGCGGGGGAAGCCGGCGCAAGCCCTTTTTGATCGAGACGGGCCAACACGAAGCGGTCGATCGGGGATTGGATCCAGCTTTCGCTTTGAACTTCGGGTGGGGCCGGATCGCTTACGGGTTGGAAGGCCCAAAAGTTCTTTTGCTCTTCGGTAAACACAGGGTCGTCCAGTTCTGGCTGGTGCTCTCCGACATTTGATGAAGGCGTAACTTCGATGCCGGCCAAGGTGCGCCCGCCATGACCCACTGCCTCAAGGCGGCGATCTGGGGATCACCGAGCTTCATCCGCGGCGGCATCTTCAACTTCTCTTCGTAGCTGACGACTCCTAGCAAACGGCTGCTCTCGGGGTTGTCGCGTGAGACGATCGGCCCGCTCTGGCTGCCGTTCGCGAAACCCTCGGGCGTCGATAAATCAAGCCCACCCGTTTTAAGCTCTGGGTTGTGACACCCTTGGCAATTGTCCGCAAAGATAGGGCGAATCTTCTTTTCGAAAAATTCGACGGGGTCGGCGGCCTGAGCGAGGGTAGGCGAGGTTGCCAAACCGACGGTGACAACCGAATGCAAGAACCACGGTAAGGCTGGAATTTCCGTTTTGGCCATCCCGCGATGGTCAGGATACTCCGATCCGCGGCTCGGGTGCAAGGTCTTCGTCTTCCTCTCACGATCGATGCTCCGTTCGCTCCCGTTTGGGTCGCTGAATGCCGCTCGATCGCCGCGTTCCAGCTCGCTGGAGGGCTTTTCGCCGATACAAGAGCTTCCGCTATCAGGCCGCGAGTTGGTCGAAGCCTCGGCGGGTTGTGGCCAAGGTTGAGCACCACCAAGGCGAGTTGTTTCCTCGCGTCGGGTTCATCGTCACGAGCATGAGCTTGCCCAGTCGGTCGCTGGTGCGCTTCTACAACAAGCGCGGCACGGCCGAGCAATGGATCAAGGAAGGCAAGCAGGCAACCCACTGGACACGGCTGTCCTGTCATCGTTTCCGGGCAAACGAGGTGCGTTTGCAGTTGAGCGTGTTGGCCTACAACCTGGGGAACCTGTGGCGGCGGCTGGGGCTGGCGCAGAGGATCAAGAACTGGTCGCTGACGAGCTTGCAGCATCGGTTGATGAAAACCGGAGGGCGGCTGGTCAAGCATGCCCGCTATTACTGGCTGCTGTTGGCCGAGGGGCATCTCAACCGCAAGCTGTTCGCTGAGATGCTGGGGCGGATCTGGGCGCTGCCTGTGCCAGGCGGGTAACGGGCGACGGCTGCGACGGAGAAGAGACGCTGGGTTGCTGAAGAGGGAACTACTCGGAGCCGTGTCGGCGAAAAGCCCTCCAGCGAGCTGGAACGCGGCGATCGAGCGGCATTCAGCGACCCAAACGGGAGCGAACGGAGCATCGATCGTGAGAGGAAGACGAAGACCTTGCACCCGAGCCGCGGATCGGAGTATCCTGACCATCGCGGGATGGCCAAAACGGAAATTCCAGCTTAATGGAATCACACTCTTGCGCAAGTTACAGAGCATAGATAGACAGCGGCCATCTGACTGTCCACCACCTCCTACACCAACGTGCGGGGTCAATTGCTAAATTGATTCAGGTTGTCCTAGCAAGCCGAGTGGTAGAGGTAAAGGGTCGCGAAAAATCGGGTACAGCCAGCCAATTCGCTTCAGTTTTCGTGTTTCGAGGGCCATAACGAGGAGCGAATTGGTGGCAGTCCCCATTTTTCGCTCCCGCACAACTCCTGCGGCGGACTGCTAGTGCGCGCTTTGCGGGATGGCCATCTCCGGTTCCTCGCGGGTGATGAACTCGAGCAGAGCGGGCTTCCCTTCCCTTGTCTGCTGAATACCCCGCTGAATCGCCGGAATGATCTCCTCAGGTTTTTCGATGCGCTCGGTGTAGGCGCCAAGGCCGCGGGCAACTTCGCTGTAGCGGCCGCTGAGGTACTTCGTCCCGTAGCGCTCGACCGACTTCGGAATGTTCTTTTCGTAGTTCCCCATCGCGGAGTTGTTCAGCAGCATCGTGAGGATCGGGATTTGTTCACGCACGGCCGTCTCGACGTCCATGCCGACCATGCCGAACGCAGCATCGCCCATGAAGTTGACGACCAGCTTTTCGGGAGCCGCGAGTTTGGCGCCCATCGCGGCGCCGAGGGAAAAACCAAGCTGCGTGGAATGTCCCCAGCCGATATATCCACGAGGTGTGACGGATTCGTAAAGGGGCGCAAGCTGATCTCTGGGATTGCCCGAGTCGTGGGTGACAATAGCATCGGCCGGGTCAACTGTCTGCATGAAATCGCCGATCACGCGATAGGGGTTGAGCGGCACCTCGTCGGACACCCGTTTCGCCGCCCAGCGCTGCTGCCACCGGTCTCGAACCCCCTGAACGTGCTCTTCCGCCTGGGCCCGGCCTGGCTTAGCTGATCCCCCTGTCTGCGACCGGATTTCTTCGATCATCTGCTGTAAGGTGAGTTTGGCGTCACCCAGCAGGGCGACATCAGGTTGATAGTCCTTGTTCAGGTCGCGCGAGTCAGCGGTGGCGTGGACAATGGCCCGTTTGCCTGACGGAATGGGAGGGGTGAAGATGTACCGGCTCAAACTCGTTCCTATGGCGAACAGCGCGTCGCAGTGACTCAGGTAGTCCTCTACCATCGCCGTTCGGCAATAGGATCCCATCCCGAGCGAAAGCGGGTGCCGTTCGTCGAAGGCGCTTTTGCCCAGCAGCGTGGTCATTACTGGGGCGGCCAGCAGTTCGGCGGCCTGCCTCAATTCTTCCCAAGCTTGGGAGTAGAGTACGCCCTGACCTGCCCAGAGCATCGGACGCTCGGCCGCGAGAAGCAGCTTTACGGCCTCGCGCACCGCGTCCAGGTCCGGGGCGGTCCGCAAGCGAGGAATCGGGCGGTAATCCAGCTCCCCGGAAAATTCTTCCGCGGCAACGTCTCCGGGGACTTCCAGCAGCACCGGGGCAGGGCGACCCGAACGCAACGCGGTAAACGCACGCCGCATCCGACCCGGGACGGCGTCGGCCGAAGGGATCATGTCAGCCCACTTCGTGATTCCCGAGTAGTTCTTGACCGCGTCGAAGTTCGGGGGCACCCCGCTTAGATCCCGACCCGGGTGACCCGGAAGAAACAAGACCGGGCTTGAATCCGTATTAGCGTGGGCAATCCCGGCAAAGGCGTTCTCGGCCCCTGCAAGAGCTTGCACGCTCACCACTCCGATCCGCTCGCCGAGAGAAGTCCGAGAAAATCCGTCGGCCATGTTTTCGGCGACACGCTCCTGACGGGCGACAATGGGACGGATTCCCTCCTCGGATAGGGCTTCCAATATCGGCGTCATCGGGAAGCAAAAAACTTGCTTCACACCTTCGAGCGTCAGGATCCGTGCAATAGCTTGGCTGCCAGTCATTTGCTTACCTTTTCAGCGAACCGCCAAGGGAATACTTGGCCGGTGCGACTCTCAGGGAGATCGACAGGCGAGAGTCTAGCAAATTCTCTCGCTCCCGGACAAAGGACGGCACTCGAAACGTGTCGAGATGTCTGTTGTTGGCAAGCAGGGGGGGTGACGCCGAGGTGACGCGGGGCCTGTTGATTTGCTCCCGGTTGCTACGGGGTCAGGCTGAAGAGTTCTGCAAGTGGTGCAGACCTTGAGACGGTCGCCTGTGACCGGTATCTGCAACGGCCACGCGATCTACCAGGCGGTCCACATCGCCACCGGATACAGCAGAACTAAGCGTAACGACCCGTTAGTTACCCGGCCGGACGCGAAAGGTGCCCTTTTTAGATCCCTCAACCTCCAGCACGGTGCAAGCGGAATCAGGACCTGTGCGATACATGATCATCTTTGGGGACTTGCCTTCCATACTCGCGGTAAACACGAGCTTGGACTCTTGGACTTCGTAGGTGGCGTTGTGATCCGTTGCGCCGTTGATGGTCACGGCACAGGGGCCAATGTTCGCCTTGGGGTTACGATCCAGCAGATCGATTGAGACGTCCACGTGGCCCTTGTATAGGAGCGGGACCTCGACTTCTCCAGAGAACGAGGCGGTATAACTATCAAACTGGGAGAAGCGGCCGTGGCCAAGCTTCGACCATGCCGGCCATACTCGGACCTCTATGTCTGCCTCTCGGCCTCCCGCGGTACCTCCCGCTGCAAATGGTGAGAGCGTGCTCATAAACCAACCTCCCGGGGGACGACGCCATATTTCATAGTCAGCAACTGCACGCCAATGGAAACCAAACTGAAGTACCTAGCCGTTCTAATACCATGGTTCTGGGGAAAACGTGGACTCGCGGTTTCTCCTAGCTGTGACGCGCCTTTTCGCTTAGGACTTTAGTGCTAATCCCTACGAGTGAGACGCTTACACCGCCACCTGCTCGAGAAGGCAATGGATGTGGGGACGATAATAGGGGGCATAGGGGAGTTGTGGATCGAAGAGGCCTACAGCGTAGGACAACAGGAGCACCTTCGAGAATGAGGCGGCGACCCGTCGGCGGGCTGGAAACGTTAGCGGACACGCGACGTTTGGCTCGACCGATCGCCCGCCACCTCGGGAAGACTCGGCCCGGCTTTCTGGTTGTTTACTGGCTCCTCGCCGCGTGTAGCAGTCTTTCGATCAGCACCGCTCAGACGCTGGAAGAGTTTTTCTGGCGGACTGGAGCGGCCTTGAGCGCCGCCGAGGAGCGCTACCAAGATTACTGGTCTCCGCACATAGAAAAAAGTCACGACCGGATTCTGCAATCCGCTCAACTTGCTCGGCAACACTCGAGGGCAGTTGCGCTGGGCGCGGGAAGCTGTCGTGAGATCCCGCTCGAAGGGCTCGCGCAACGATTCGAGCAGGTCGTTCTCGTCGATCTCGACGAGCAAAGCATGCGCGAAGCCGTGGATCTCCTGCCTGCCGAACTGCGGGATAAGGTCGAGATTCGTGTATCCGACATCACTTCTTTCGCTCGACCGATGATGGAGCGGGTAGAAGAGGCAGTCGAGAACAGCCGCAACGCCGAGGAGGCTTTCGAGCGCCTCGGGGCGATCTATGATGCCGTCGCCGAGCTGGGCGAAAGTCCGCCGCTCCCCGAGGCCGATCTTGTCATCTCTTCGCTGCTAGTTGCTGAGTTGCCGCGGTACCCGCGCACCTATGCCGACTATTTGGTCCAGAACAAATTTCAGGTCCGGCTATCCACGTGGACCGGCCACGATCGGGCGCAAGAACGGCTCCGGCAGTTCGCGGTGCGGGATCATGCCGCCCTGCTGTCTCGCCTGTCGAAGCCGGGCGGAGTCGTTTATTTCGCCGACGCGATCGCTCGCGGTCCTCGCTTGGCGGAGCTGACAGTAGCGGAGACGCAAAAGGCCCTGGTAGGACTTCTCCCGCAGCTTGCACGGATGGGCGTGTTTCTCACCGTGCTTGAGGATCGGTCTCGCCGCAGAGCTTTCCGTGGTGCGTTACGGGCAGTCCGCGGGGGAATGGCCGCCGACCCGATCGGTGACGAGGAGGCTAGCGTTCTGCTCGAGACTTTGTCGACTTCACCCGAGTCTCTGAGTGCGAAGGCGGCAACCTCCGCGGTGCAAGCCATCACCAACATGCTCTGCCTTGATCACTTCCCCGTTCCGACCGAACTGGAAATTCTAACCCGCTTGATGGATTCCTACGTGCGCACCAACCCCGGCGCCCTGGAGTACGTTGTGCCTTTGGATCAGCTAACCAGCGAGTGGAAGACTCGTGGGCTCATAGAAACTGGGATCCCGGTCGAGTGGTGGTGGCTGGGATACCCGTGCTCGATTCCGCGCAAGCCGGGGGCGTTCAAGGTGCGGAGCTGGGTCTTGCGGCGTGACTGAACATAACAAAGCCAGAACGCGTCCGCCGGCACCTGCCCCACCGGGGTGCTACCCGATGTCGACGTCTTGATCTGGTCGGGCGACAAAATCGGTGCCGGACAGACGCGAGATCTGCCCGGCAGCTCGTAGGGGGGAGTTACTTGTTCTGCGTTTGACCGTCGTGTTTCTGGCGATAGATCGTGCGGCTCTGCTTGTTCAGTCTGCTGTGCGCCTTGGCACGCTCTCTGGGCGTGAACACGCCGCCATCGTGGCGATCTTTGACGACCGAGCGGTGGATGCGCGCGGCGTTCCGTTCGAGTTTCAAGGTTTCCCTCTTGGTAAGCTCCCCGCTGTTGACGCCCTGTCCGATTCGCCTTTGTTGCCTTTTCTGCCTCTGGCCGACGGGATCCTTTGCTAGCGCCAGGCCGGCTCCCAAAGTCAGGGTGCAAACGCCTACGGTGAACCAATGTGTGAGCTTTTTCATTTCTATTTCCTCCTCTGCTTTCGTTTGATCTTTGCCTGCTATAAACCAAGGTCTCGGAAGAAAGTTGCGGTGGGTCGGAAATTTTTGTCGGCTATACTGGAAACTCTTCGTCCCGCAGGCCGTGGTGAAAGTAAAGGTTGCGAAAAATCGGGTATAGCCAGCCAGTTCGCGTCAGGCCATGTACTTTGTTTCGAAGGCCATGACTGGAGGCGAATTGGTGGCAGTCCCCATTTTTCGCTCCTGCACGACTTCTACCACGAGCTGCTAGGCCGGCGGCTGTGACGTAAGCACCCGTGTTTCCATTCAGTCTAGGTCCCTTCCTCCGCTGGGCAGCCCCCCTGCAGATCGTTACGCAGTCGCACGCAATCTTCTAGGAGTCCATGCGCACGGCGCTCATCGTTCTACTGGTACTGCTTGGCGCCTTCCTACTTTTTTGGCGGTTGGACGGCGCGCTCCTCTGGCGGGACGAGTGCTCTACGGCGAACTGGGCACGATTGATGGTCGCGAAGGGGCACTGGGTGCCGGGAGTTTTCGACAACGGTCAACTGATCGTCCAGGCGGCCGACGGACACGACTTCAATTCTGAGCTCACACCTGCAATGCAAAGCTGGCTGCAGTTTTACGTGGCAGCAGCGGGCTTCAAGCTGTTCGGTGTGAGTACGTGGACCGCTCGGCTTCCTTTCGCGCTTGTGGGAGCGATTTGCTTGTTTGTCCTCTACCGCCTCGGCGTGGTCTTGTTCGGATCGGGTTTGCGCCCGTTTCTCCTGCCTTATCTCGGGCTGCTTTCTATCTACTTTTTGTCCGCGGCGCGCCAGAGTCGATACTACGTTCTCGTGGTTTTGGCGGCGGCGCTTCTTTTCTTGGTAGTTTGCCGCTATTTTCGGGACCCCTCTCTCGCCTCCCGGCGCTCATTCTACGTTCGGCTAGGTTTGGCAGGACTTTTGCTCTACTTCTCGAACTACGTGAGCTTCGCCGGAATGTGGGCCTCGTTGGCGGTCTTCATCTTGTTGCGGGGCGACAAACAACTGACCCGCGGATTCTTCCTCCTGTCAGCCGCCATGGCTCCGATTGTCTTGGCGGACTTCGGGTTGTTTCACGCTGAGTTTGCGAGCCGCTGGCCCCCGCCGCAACAAGAATCGCTGGGGGAAGTTTATCGCCACGCGCTGATCAACCGTGGGAGAGACTTCTGGAGAATGACGCCACTCATCTTGCTCGTCCCGGCAGCGTTTTACCTATTCCGGCGAGAGATGACGAAGGTGACTCCGCCGGCCAAGCTGGCGATGGTCATCGCGGCCGTTGTCCCGCTTTCACCTGTCCTGTTGGGCTTCAGCTATGTAGATGTCCGCGAGGCCGACCCGACGTGGTTTTGGTTGTTACTCGCTGCGAGTCTTACCGTACCGGGGACCCTGCTCTACTTTTGCAGACAGCTTCCCAAGTCAGGTGTCTGGACACAAGCGGCTCTGCTGGCCGGATTGGTGATCTTGGTCTCGGCGCTACTTGCCATCGCTGTTGGGCAGTCGAAGGCCTTCTACCGCCACTACTACCAGGTTGTCCCGGCGATTGTGTTGCTAGGGGCGGTCGCGACCGCCGGGCTGGAGCGAACGGCCGGCAAGAAGGTAGCCGGGGCGATGTTCTTGGGGCTTCTGATCTGGCCGAATCTGAATTTCAATGTGAATGGATTCGACCATGTCGTCGAACGGCAGTTTTTCGAAGACCGTTCCTACAACGGGCCGGTGGTAAAGTTCCTGCGGTCTCACGTTCGCAGGGGCGATAAGCTCGCGGTGTTTCGAAACGTGAAGGGAATGACGCTGTTCTTCTACCTGCCTGAGATTCGCTGGGTAGCCCAGCTTGACGGTTCCGAAAAGCGCGACAAGGGCTATCGAGGGCGTTTGCCGGACGACCAGTTTGACGACTTCGACGGAGCGGATTGGTACGTCGTATGGGATCCCAGAGAAGGAAAGCCACGGGGCCTCACAGATCAGTTCGAGCGAGTCTGGAAAAGGACCTACTCATACAGACAGAGTTGGTGGGACAGGGCTCTGCCGGTCCCCCAGCGCACCTACGAGATCTACCGCAGGCGGGTGACCGCGCCGACCTCCTCCGGCTCTCGAGAAACGGGCGGAAGCGATCCCCGAGCCAGCGCCGCCCAGAACAGTTCCAACACGGTCATCCACAGGCGAACAGCGACCGCCACGGTAAACGCCACGCCCACGGGCATGACTTGACTCAACAGCAGGCCGAGAACACCATCGCGGATTCCCATTCCGGCGGGAGCAACCACGGAAACCATGGCCACCAGCCACGCCAACGCGTAATAGCTGGCCATGACCGGGATAGCATCAAGCGGGATAGCCATCACACCCCTCACAAAGGCCCCCGCACCGAGTCCGTGTAGTACCCACACCCCCAGGTAAATGGTCCAGAGAACAGCGATTGTCGACCACGGCACCTTCATCTCTCGATAGGGCTGCTTCAGAGCACGCGACAACACGCGGGCCCAGAGGTTCAGGACTCTGGGATGCACTAAAACAGCAGCGCCCACGGGAATGGCGACGAGCAGGATACGCTGAAATCGGGCCAAGTCAGGCAGCAAGGTGTCCAGATTCCACACGGCCGGGCCCAGCGAAGCGAGAATCAGCAGGACCGTTTCGAGAAAAGTTGCGGCCATGCAGACGGCCGCCGGGACACCATAGCGACTCGCCAAGTAGACCCGGCTGACATATTGCCAGATCGTGCCCGGCACATACCGGCTCAACTCGGCCCGTCGAACAACCAAGTAAGCGCTACGAAAAGGAATGGCGTAGCCGAACCTTTTCAGGAGGGTGGACCAGACGAGTGGTCGCACAGTGAACCAGCAGGCAGTCAAAACGAAGGAAACAAAGAGGTAGCTGGGGTCGAGCTCCCACTCGGCTTCGCGAACGTGTTGCCAGTTTCGGTAGATGATGCGTCCGATGAAAAAAGCAATGACGAAGGGTAGTAAGACCTTCGCCGCGTTCAGGACGCGTTTAGTCAAGCTGCTCCTCGATGGAGTAGCTGGCGAGCCTGTCGGAAGTCGGCCGCCGCGCCACGATAATCTCACTGACCCATCCCGCTGCGAGCATAATGATAGCGCCCAGTGACAACGTCATAGCCAGCAGAACCAATAGGAGCGACGGGTAGAGAAGCAAGTGAAGCCCCAACACCACGGCGGACAGGGCGAGGATTCCCAAGGCGGCTGCGCCGAATCCGTGAGCAGGCCTCTCTCGGAAGCGGGTCACGAGCACGACGGTAACCAGATCCAACAACCCCTTTAGCAGTCGACTGAAGCCATACTTTGAACGGCCGTGCCGACGGGGGTGGTGCGTGACCTCAATCTCCCCCACGCGATATCCCATCGCGGCAACCAACACCGGGATGAAGCGATGCATATCTCCGTAGAGCGGAAGGGACCTGGCAACATTGCCCCGCAAAGCCTTGAACCCGCAATTCACATCGTGCAGCGCCAGCCCTGTGAGAGTGCGGGTCGCCAGGTTGAACATTCGAGAGGCCACGATTTTGGGGATTGGGTCGCGGCGCTTCTGCTTCCAGCCGCAAACGAGGTCGTAGCCCAAATCGAGCTGTTCAATGAATCTCGGAATTTCAGCGGGGTCATCCTGCAAATCCCCATCCATCGTGAAGACGATCTCACCACGGCTGCCGCCGAGACCGGCCATCAAAGCCGCCGTCTTGCCGTAGGGCTTCTTAAGGCGCAAAATGCGAACGCGCCCCGGTTCGTGTATTTCTTTCAATCGTTTAGGGGTCTGGTCCGTACTGCCGTCGTCAACGAAAATTAGCTCGTAGGAGGATCCCAGCACCGTCCGAAGCGAACCCACGAGGGGCTCCACACTATCCTGCTCATCCCGAACAGGGATAATGACCGAGATACGGGGCGGCTGTCCTTTCATGAACGCCCGATCATAGCAAAGTTACTGAACTCAAAGCGTTTGGCCGTCGAATGGTGGCCTTCAGTGCTGTCCGGGGAAAGTCGCGCCATCGGACGGTAAGTCTCGACCGTTCAATGTCTTATGGCCTGTTTTGCCCGGGAACGATTTGAAATCCCGAGGCCGCAAATGGTCGCCTGAACGGAGCATCCGGACGCGGCACAATGAGGGATGAACCTTGGCCGTACGGTTTTCTCCCAACTGATCGAGCACCTACCGAGCAAAGAGTTTCAGAAATGTGTATCGCGCTACCGCGGCGATTCCTATCTGAAAAGTTTCTCCTGCTGGGATCAGTTTCTTGCGATGGCATTCGCCCAGCTGACCTATCGGGCAAGCCTCCGCGACATCGAGACGTGCCTGCGTTCGATGCACGGCAAACTCTACCACATGGGATTCCGCGGCAGGGTAAGCGCGCTCGACACTGGCCGACGCGAACGAGTCGCGCGACTGGCGGATCTACGCGGACTTCGCGCAGGTCTTGATTGGCATGGCACGGCCGTTATATGCCCACGACCCGATCGGTGTGGACTTGGACCAGACTCTGTACGCTCTCGACTCGACAACAATCGACCTCTGCCTGTCGCTGTTTCCGTGGGCGAGATTCCGCAAGCAAAAAGCCGCCGTGAAGATGCACACGCTGCTGGATCTGCACGGCAATATTCCCACGTTCATCCGCATTACTGGAGGCAAAGTGCACGACATCAACATCCTCGACGAGATCGGCCCGGAGGCCGGCGCGTTCTACGTCATGGATCGGGCCTACGTCGATTTCGAACGCCTCTTCGTGTTCACTCTCTGCTCGTCGTTCTTCGTCGTGCGAACCAAGAAGAACATCTTGCTCCAACGGCGCTACTCGCATCCCGTCGACAAATCCACGGGCTTGCGCTCGGATCAGACCGTCATACTGGCTGCCATCGAATCGGCCCAAGCCTATCCCGACCCGTTGCGGAGGGTCAGTTACTTCGACGCCCGGACGAACAAGCGGCTGAAGTTTCTGACCAACAACTTCGCGCTCCCGGCGCTGACCATCGCCCACATCTACAAGTCGCGTTGGCAGATTGAGTTGTTCTTCAAGTGGATCAAGCAACATCTGCGAATCAACTCGTTTTACGGCACCAGCGAGAACGCCGTCAAGACGCAGATCTGGATCGCTGTCTCGATTTACGTGCTCATCGCCATCGTCCGGAAACGCCTCGGGCTGGAAGCGAGTCTTTACCAGATTCTACAGATTCTCAGCGTTACGCAATTCGAAAAAATGCCCCTTTTACAGGCACTCCAGCCATCCGACTCCCCAAACGAATCCCCCTATGACCCCAACCAATTGATTCTATTCGACTTTTAACCGGACAGCAGTGGGTGGCCTTAGAGTGGCGGTTTCGAGACTTCCGTAGCCGGCCCGAGCCTTTTTTCCGGTAACCGGCTGGCCATTGGCGACCGTCTTAAGGGATGTTAGAATACCTACAAAGACGGTCACCCCCCTTCCGGAGTCAGGAAACAGTCCTTATGGCAAACGAAGAAGAAACCTATGAAGACGAGATATTTGAGGACGAGCAGTCCCCGTTGCAGTCAAAGATAGTGCCGATCGCCGTCTTGGCGGCGCTGGCGGTGCTGATTGGCCTAACCGTCTATCTTTTTCTAGAGGTGCGCTCGGTCAAGGCTAATCTTGCTGCCCAGACGCAGCTACACGAAGAGCAGTTCGCGGAGCTTGAAGGAACACTCAACCGGACCTCACGCGAAGTGGACGACAGCGTCCAGGAATTGCGAGGCGCCGTAGCGTCCGCCGAGAAGGATCTCTCGGCATCGACCCGCAAGGTCGAGCAGCGCGTTCTCGGCCGAACCCAAGTCCTTGCCAAAAAACTGGACGAACAGAAGACGGCGCATCAGTCGGCGCTCACGCAGGTGGACGGCAAAGTGACCGAACTGAGTCGAGTGGCCGCTGACACCGACTCCAAGGTGGGGTCCCTCACCGGAACGGTGGAAGGCGTGCAGCAGAATGTCGCCAAGAACCGGGAGGAAATTGAGGAGGCCATTCGCGACCTGAAGACCGTCCGAGGAGATCTTGGTGTTCAGAGTGGGCTCATCGCAACGAACGGGACGGAACTGAACGCGCTACGAGAGCTAGGGGAGCGGAACTACTTCGACTTCGACATCACGAAAGCCAAGGAACCGCAGCGGGTCGGCGCAATCCAACTCCGGCTGAAGAAAGCTGATCGCAAGCGTAACAAATTCACTATCGAGCTGTGGGCCGACGACAAGCGGATCGAGAAGAAGAACAAGACACTTCTCGAGCCCGTACAGTTTTACGTCGTCGGGTCACGCATTCCCTATGAAATCGTCGTCCAGAAGGTCGAGAAGGATCGCATTGTCGGCTACCTGGCAACGCCCAAGGTAACGGCTCGGCGTTCGGCGGCGAACACCACAGGCTCGAGCTAGAAAGCGTTCTTGCCGACAGGTACTCTTGAAACGCATGGGCAGTCGTATGGTTTGCGCCCGTGACGATCTCTTTGAATCCCTCCAGCGGACACCAGGATTTCCTTGGCTGGTCGTGCTTGGCCCCGACCACCATCGGTTAAGATAGAAACGGTGCTAGAATCCAACCGAAAGGAAACCGTTTCTTCTTTGACAATCTAAGGGAGGAAGCATGGCTTCATTCGACCCAATACCCGAAGTTCCGGAGGAAGAGGGTGCTTCGCTTGACCGCGTCCTTGCCATCGTCATAGTGGCAGTGGTTGCTTGTTTGGTCGGCGTGAGCATCTATCTGTTTTTGGAAGTTCGATCCGCGCAAGCAGAGCTTGCCTCACATGCCGAACAGCTCCAAAATTACGAACAGCAGTTCTCACAGCTCGGCGAGACGGAAGGTCGCATCAGCGAAACCCTGCAAAAGAGTGCTCGTGATTTTGAAGGCCGCGTGGCCAAGGCCGAAAAGCAAATCTTGGACAGTGCCGAGGAGAACCAGCAGCGATTCCTAGGAAGGACCCAGCGGCTCGCGAAGGAAATCCAGCAGCAAGGCACCCAGCAAAAAACTGCCATAACAACGGTGGATCAAAAGGTCGAGAAACTGAGTGTCGAGGCGGAAAAGACGGAGGCGCGAGTCGGCTCCCTCGTCAATGCGGTCGATGGCGTTAAGTCGGAGGTCGAGAAGAACCGGGAAGAGCTGCAGAAGACGATCAGTGAGCTGACATCGGTCAAGGGTGACCTGGGAGTGAAAAGCGGCCTAATCGCGACCAACGCCAACGAGCTTGAAGCCCTCCAAGAACTGGGACAGCGCAACTACTACGCATTCGATATCACGAAGAGCGACCACTCGCAACGAGTGGGACCCATCGATATCAGGCTTAAGAAAGCCAGTGGTAAGCGCAACCGCTACACGATGGAGCTTCTGGTCGACGACAAGAGAGTTGAAAAGAAGAACAGGACACTCCTGGAACCTGTCCAATTCTATTTCGTTGGTGCGCGTGTCCCCCACGAGATCGTCGTCAACAAGATCGAGAAGAGCCGTATAGTCGGCTATTTGTCTTCGCCCAAGGTTCCGAAGCGCCGCGGCGCGATGGCGCAGTCCGGGTCGAACTAGCCCGCATTTGAGACGACTCTGTTTTGGTGCGGCTGGGAGCTTGCTGTAGCTGCCTGTCGCCGGTGTTCCACTTCCCCTTTACTCCAGCGGTAACGTTGCAGCCCAGATTTTTCGCTTCGACTTTGGCAACCCCTGAATCGTGACCTCGACTAGATCGCCGAGGCGGTAGACACCCTGGAGTTCAAGAACGTAGTGGCCGCGAACGGCGGAGTAGACCAACTCGCTGAGTGGCTTCGGTTGCAGCTTCAGCTTTCGTGCTCCAAAGAAAGCTCCCCCGGAGTTGAGAGCCAAGC
This sequence comes from Bryobacterales bacterium, assembly GCA_965248205.1. Classification (GTDB taxonomy): domain Bacteria; phylum Acidobacteriota; class Terriglobia; order Bryobacterales; family UBA6623. The sequence continues at coordinate 166,014 of CBDFIS010000006.1, read as the reverse complement.
GGCGGAATAACGCTTTGTCCGCCCCGCTAACATACACCGGAAAAATAGAGACGTTCCGCTGACGTGCCAGTCCAAGCACTTCCGCGAGCGAGCTGCGGCTACGACTCTCGATGCCGGCTGAAAGTAGAACAATCACCCGGCGTCCGGCTGTGTTCTCAAAACCCCCGTCCAACGCGGCGTAGAGTGCGTCCAGAACGCGCGGCTGATTCCCGTACCGCACTTGGCGCAGAGCATTGAATAGCATCTGCTTACTGGAAGTGAAGTCTTGTATCAAATCCGCGGAGCTGTGATAGGAGACCAGCGCCATTTGCTCTTTTTCGCCCAGCCCTTCCACAAACGCAGCGGCCAGCGGCCGGACGACCTCGCCAACCAAGCTAGTGTCGACGAGTACCATCGCGTCCAGCAAACCTTCCATGTAGTCGGCACTAGAGACGCGCAACGTCGTCTTGTCATCGACGACCAGGAAGTTGTGCGGGCTAAGGTCGTGGATGGACTGGCCTGTTTTCTCGTCGAAAACGGTGACCAGCATCTTGGTCTGCTGGGCCCCGAGCCAAGGAGTCGTTATCAGCAGGAAGGCCGCGAGCAGAAAGCGTTTCCGGGTCACTCGGCGGCGCCTGTTTGGCATCGTAGGACCCGAGGAGTAACTTGTGCCCCCGGAGACGGTGATCCGAATATCAATGGCGTCCACTCGCAATACCAATCTCCCCCCAGTTCCACCTAGCTTAGCGAGTTGACGGTGGCGAATGATATCAGGTCGCGAGTTCGCAGCGTTAGAGACCCGCACCCATCAAAAAGTCATCCAGCCATTGTCGCCGGCATATGCGGCTACTTGTGCGGCCGCACCAACTTGCCCAGAATGCAAGGATGCCGTGCGCCGGTCGCCGAGGGAAGGTTGGCTGGCCGGCGGTGGTAGGTCTCATAGGCCAATACCGCGAACGCTACGGCCTCTTTAGCGTCGCTCTCAATCCCGAAGTCGTCGGACGTCAACACCTCGACATGGGGCAACAAGTCTCGCAGGCGATCCATGATCCGCGGATTACGCAGACCTCCCCCCGAGACAATCAACTGATCGACCGGCATCCGTGGTTCTACAAAGCGCTCGATTCCGTCGGCGATGCTACTTGCAGTAAAAGCTGTTGCCGTGGCAACGAGGTCAGCGGGATTCGAGCCGCGCCGCAGCAGGCCCACCACGAATTCCTCCCCAAACTGTTCTCGACCAGCACTCTTAGGAGGAGTCTGTTTTAGATATGGTGATCCCATCAACTGGCGCAACAATGTTTCGTTGACATTCCCCGACGCCGCCATGCGTCCGTCTCGATCGAAGCTCTCCGTGCCGCGAGAAAACTGCAATACCAAAGCATCGATCACCATATTGCCGGGACCGGTGTCAAAGGCCGAAACCCCTTCAGATCCCGCGCCGGGTGGGATCGCCGTCACGTTCGCAATACCGCCGATGTTTAACACAACACGGCCGAGTTTTGAATCTCGGTAAAGCAAGTAGTCCACGTAAGGAACGAGCGGTGCTCCCTGACCCCCGGCTGCCACGTCAGCGGGCCGGAAGTCGGCGACTACGGGCGCTCCCGTGCGTTCGGCGATCACCGCCGGCTCGCCGATCTGCAAGGTACTGGCAACTTTGTAGCCGAGCATGTCCGCAGCTTCGGCTTGATGGTAGATCGTCTGTCCGTGGGATCCAACAAGTGCGATTTCCTTAAGCCGGATCTTCGAGCGCTGGCAGGCTTCCGCTAGGGCCTCAGCGAATAGCTCGCCGAGCAGGAAGTTCATCTGGCTGATCTTGGAAGTATGGGTCTCCGCGTTTGATATTCCAAGTACGGCTTGTCGGACCCGCTGAGAATAGGGGATCGCATGAAAGGCTCGCAATTCAACCTTCTGCTCAACGCCTTTGCCGCTGATCTCGACAAGCGCTACGTCAATACCGTCTATCGACGTGCCACTCATCAGTCCAGCTACGAGCATGGGGCTGTTGGGCTAAAGCTGCTACGAAAAGTCGCGGTCGGCGGGATAGCCAAAAATAGGTATTGAACGTTGAATCGCTGCCATTGCATTATCCCAAGGGATCCATGGGGCATGATTGGACGGCCGCATATCTTCTCGACAGGCTCTCACTCCTTCGGGCCACCGCGGAATCGCTCTTTCCATTGTTCAAGAAGTGTAAGCGCCTCGATCGGTCGCATATCGTCCAAGTTGAGACTCTTCAACTCTTCGGCAATGCCATGTTCGGTGGGAGTAAAAATCGACACCTGCACCGGCGCGCCCGGACCGTCGCCCGACAGTTCGTGAGAGACAGTCTGTTCTCCCTGCTCATGTCGCGCCAGAACGGAACGCGCTCGCTCGACGACAGCATTGGGAAGTCCGGCCAACCGAGCGACTTCGATGCCGTAGCTGCGATCGGCCTTGCCGGGCTCCACTTTGCGAAGGAAGACGACCCGATCGCCTGCTTCCTTTACGGAGACGTGCAGGTTCACGACGCCCGTCAGCAGGTCCGCCAGTTCGGTTAATTCGTGATAGTGGGTCGCGAAAAGAGTCTTCGCTCGCGTTCGACCGTGGATGAACTCCACAACAGCCCAGGCGATCGCCAAGCCGTCAAACGTGGCCGTGCCGCGTCCGATTTCGTCGAGCAGGATCAGACTGGAGGACGTGGCTGTGTTGAGGATTTCCGCCGCCTCGGTCATCTCCACCATGAACGTCGAGCGCCCCATAGCCAGGTTGTCGCTCGCCCCGATGCGGGTGAAGATCCTATCGACGACCGGCAACGAAGCGCGAGAAGCAGGGACGAATGATCCCATCTGAGCCAAGATCGCTATTAAGGCCGCCTGCCTCAAATAGGTTGACTTGCCGCCCATGTTCGGGCCAGTGATGATCGCGAGCAAATGATCGTTGCTGTTGAGGTAGACGTCGTTCGGAATGAAACGCTCGGCTTGTTCGGTCTCGGCCAAACGCTCAACCACTGGGTGCCGGCCGGCGACGATTTGGAACTCGTTGTTGCTATTCAGTTGGGGGCGCACATAGTCATGCTCGGCAGCCACCTGCGCGAAGCAGCGCAGCACGTCCAGCTGAGCTAGAGCCACAGCGGTAGCCCGAATTCGCTTCGCCTGGGCCGCTACGTCAGCTCGCACCCCTTCAATCAGTGCCTGCTCTCGCGCGAGAATTCGTTCCTCCGCCTCGAGCACCTTCCGTTCGTACTCCTTTAGCTCAGGAGTCGTAAAACGCTCGGCATTTACGAGCGTTTGTTTGCGGTCGTAGTCAGCGGGTACCAGCGAGAAGTTGGCCTTCGATACCTCGATGTAGAAGCCGAAAACGTTGTTGAAGCGGACCTTGAGCGACTGGATTCCCGTTCTCTCGCGTTCGCGCGCTTCCATCCGCGCGATATACGCCCGGCTATTCTTCTGAATCCCGCGCAACTCATCGAGCTCGGGGTCGATCCCGTCTCGGACTACGCCGCCGGCCGAAATCTGAATCGGCGGCTCGTCGGCAAGAGTGTTGACGATCCGCTCGCGCACATCGCCCAACTCATCGATCTGATCGTTGAGCTGCTGCATGCGAACGGACTTCAACTGTGCCAGGAGCGCGCGCAACATGGGGAGGGGCCGCAGTGACGAACCGACACCGAGTAGCTCGCGCGGGTTAGCCGATCCCAATGTTACTTTGGCGAGCAGTCGCTCGATGTCTTGGATCCCCGAAAGCTCCCGGCCGATTTCCGCGCGGGAAATGGTTTGGTCAAATAGATCTTCAACTCCACCGAGGCGCGAGTCGATCTCCTCGCCGTCCACCGACGGACGCAACAGCCATTGCCGGAGAAGCCTCTTGCCCATAGCCGTTTCCGTGCGGTCAATAACTCCAAGCAGGGTCGATTCGGCACGCCCGCCGAACAATGGCTCAACCAGTTCAAGGTTGCGAACCGTGACAAGGTCGAGAACCATGTGGTCCTGTTGGCGGAAATAGGTCGGGGGTTCAAGGTGCTCTAACGACGCGCGCTGCGTGTCGCGAAGGTAGTGGAGGATGGCGCCGGCGGCCGCGAGGGCACCGGGCTGTTCGGAAGCCCCGAGCCCATCGAGCGAACTCAACCCAAAGTGGTCGCGGAGGATTCGCTGCGAGTAGTCCAGATCAAAGACCCACGGCTCGAGTTCCGTTCGCAGATACGAGGCCTCGGTTGAGCCGGCTCCTGAATCGGCGAAAAGCGGGCCGGCGGAGGGAAACAGCACTTCCCTAGCTCCCAAGTGCTTGAGGGATTTCTCGACCTCGGCTTTCTGGACCTCACTCATACGGAACTCACCGGTCGAGACGTCTACGTAAGCCAGCCCCATCTGCCCTTGCTTTTCGACGACAGCCGCCAAATAGTTGTTTTCTCCCGGCTGAAGGAGGTTCAGATCGGTGGCCGTTCCGGGTGTAACGACGCGCGTCACCTCACGGCGCACTAGTTTCTTCGTCTTTCGGGCGTCCTCTACCTGATCGCAGACCGCCACACGGTGTCCCTTGGCAATCAACCTGGCGACGTAGCCGTCGATCGTATGCGCCGGCACACCGCACATCGGAATGGGTTGGCCCTTTTCCTTGTTGCGGGAAGTTAGCGTGATCTCGAGGTCACGAGAGGCTACAATCGCATCCTCATAAAACAACTCGTAGAAATCGCCGAGCCGAAACATCAAAAGACAGTGGGGCGACTGCTTCTTGATCGCGTGATACTGACGCATCAAGGGCGTGGAAGGCTGTTGGGAGACCATCGTTCCGAGAGAACGAATCCGATTATACCTGAGGCCGGGAGAGCCGGTTCCCTTCGGCGTATTCAACTCAGTATTCGAAGGTTATGGTGAAGCTACAGGTTAGCTCGCGAACCGCTAAACGGGAAAGGTCAGCAGAGAGAAGATGATGTTGGAACACGGAAACGCGAAGAAGACGGCATCCACCATCTTGGCGGCGGTGATTGCCGGAGCACAAAGGCCAACGATGACGAGAACGTTAAGGGCGCAATAAATCTTCTGTTCTTTGGTAAAGGTCATTCAAGTCCAGATGCTTTAGCAGCGCTTGCGCAACCACTTCGTGTCCGCGGCGGGTCATGGCAACTTGCTCACTGCTGTCCGGTTAAAAGTCGAATAGAATCAATTGGTTGGGGTCATAGGGGGATTCGTTTGGGGAGTCGGATGGCTGGAGTGCCTGTAAAAGGGGCATTTTTTCGAATTGCGTAACGCTGAGAATCTGTAGAATCTGGTAAAGACTCGCTTCCAGCCCGAGGCGTTTCCGGACGATGGCGATGAGCACGTAAATCGAGACAGCGATCCAGATCTGCGTCTTGACGGCGTTCTCGCTGGTGCCGTAAAACGAGTTGATTCGCAGATGTTGCTTGATCCACTTGAAGAACAACTCAATCTGCCAACGCGACTTGTAGATGTGGGCGATGGTCAGCGCCGGGAGCGCGAAGTTGTTGGTCAGAAACTTCAGCCGCTTGTTCGTCCGGGCGTCGAAGTAACTGACCCTCCGCAACGGGTCGGGATAGGCTTGGGCCGATTCGATGGCAGCCAGTATGACGGTCTGATCCGAGCGCAAGCCCGTGGATTTGTCGACGGGATGCGAGTAGCGCCGTTGGAGCAAGATGTTCTTCTTGGTTCGCACGACGAAGAACGACGAGCAGAGAGTGAACACGAAGAGGCGTTCGAAATCGACGTAGGCCCGATCCATGACGTAGAACGCGCCGGCCTCCGGGCCGATCTCGTCGAGGATGTTGATGTCGTGCACTTTGCCTCCAGTAATGCGGATGAACGTGGGAATATTGCCGTGCAGATCCAGCAGCGTGTGCATCTTCACGGCGGCTTTTTGCTTGCGGAATCTCGCCCACGGAAACAGCGACAGGCAGAGGTCGATTGTTGTCGAGTCGAGAGCGTACAGAGTCTGGTCCAAGTCCACACCGATCGGGTCGTGGGCATATAACGGCCGTGCCATGCCAATCAAGACCTGCGCGAAGTCCGCGTAGATCCGCCAGTCGCGCGACTCGTTCGCGTCGGCCAGTGTCGAGCGCGCTACCCTGCCGCGGAATCCCATGTGGTAGAGTTTGCCGTGCATCGAACGCAGGCACGTCTCGATGTCGCGGAGGCTTGCCCGATAGGTCAGCTGGGCGAATGCCATCGCAAGAAACTGATCCCAGCAGGAGAAACTTTTCAGATAGGAATCGCCGCGGTAGCGCGATACACATTTCTGAAACTCTTTGCTCGGTAGGTGCTCGATCAGTTGGGAGAAAACCGTACGGCCAAGGTTCATCCCTCATTGTGCCGCGTCCGGATGCTCCGTTCAGGCGACCATTTGCGGCCTCGGGATTTCAAATCGTTCCCGGGCAAAACAGGCCATAAGACATTGAACGGTCGAGACTTACCGTCCGATGGCGCGACTTTCCCCGGACAGCACTGCAACTTGCTACGTCTCCACCAGGGACCGCAAGCGCCCCCGTTCCACCTTGCCCAGGGCGTTGCGAGGTAGGCCGTCCAACTTGATAAAGCGCCGAGGAACTTTGAAGGAGGCCAAGCTTTCCCGGCATCGACCCTCAAGCGTTTCCTCATCCAGAGCGCACCCAGCGGACAAGACGACGCACGCAACAGGAATCTCACCGCGCATCTGGTCCGGACATCCAACTACTGCTACTTCAGCAACTTCCGGCTGTTCCTTCAAGAATTCCTCGATCTCCCGAGGGTAGACATTGAAGCCGCCGGAGATGATCAGATCGGTCTTTCGAGCGCAGAGCGTGTAATAGCCGTCTGACGAGCGTGTCGCCAGATCCCCTGATCGAAAAAAGCCATCCGCAGTGAAAGACGCTTTGGTCGCGTCCTCGTTCGACCAGTAACCCGGGAAGACGTTCGGTCCCTTAATCAGGACTTCGCCGACTTTCTCATCCTGCACATCTTCACCGCTCACCGGATCAGCAAGCCGGATCGAAACACTCGGCAAAGGCTTCCCGACCGTGCCGGCCCGCCTCTCGCCGCTATAAGGATTCGAGATGTTCATCAGGGTCTCCGTCATGCCGTAGCGTTCGAGGATGGCGTGTCCATAAAGCTCCCGAAATCGCTCCAACGTTCGTGCAGGCAAGGGCGCGGAACCAGAAACGAACAATCTCATGAAGCCACCAATCTCGCGTGCGACCGAAGCCGGGAGTTCCAACAGTCGCTCGTACATCGTCGGAACGCCGAAGAAGACGGTCGGGCGGAAGCTGAGAAACTCTTCCACGATGGTTTCCTTGCGAAACCGCTCCAGCAACCTCATTCGGTAGCCGGTGATCAGCCACGTGTGTACACCATTTCCTAACCCGTGGACATGAAACAAAGGTAGTGAAAGCAACAACCGATCTTCTTCCGTCAGCTGCCAGGCGGTGATTAGGTTCGCCGAGTTAGCAGCGAAGTTGTTGTGTGTCAGAACCGCGCCCTTCGAGCGGCCGGTGGTTCCCGAGGTATAGACGATGGCTGCCGGCGTTCCGCTCTCAACCCGAACGCTCGGCCGCTCCGCGGACTGATCCCGAGTAAAGCGGCAAAAATCCTCGACCCGATAGAGTGTGGGCTCCTCGGGACCGCTTATTGCCCGCAATAACTCGTCTTCCAGGTCGGCACTCGTAAAGACGGCCTTGGGCTGCGCGTTCGCAAGAATGGGTTCGATCTCGCGCGTCCGGTAAAGCACGTTCACCGGAACGAAGACCAGCCCCAACTTGACAGCCGCCAGGTATACATCTACGAACTCGACTGAGTTCTTGAGATAGACGCCGAGCCGGTCGCCCTGCCGCAGGCCGTCTTCGGCAAGCCTGTTCCCTAGTCGGTTACTGCGCAGGTCGAGCTCACCGAAGGTGTATTGCCGCCCGGCAAATTCCAGAGAGACCTCGCTCTCGCGCTCCTGAAGTGAGAAGTCAAACAGCTTGCTGAGGTTCATAGGACCGGCGGAAGGAGCCCCGCTGCAGGCCGAGATGCCATAACCTTACGGATTCGGGGATAGACCCAATAGCGCGATGAGATCAAGGGCCGTCGCTGGCGACAACAGGCTTACTCACATACGGTCGCAGCAGGACGTTCACGACAATCATTATTACCGACATCACAGGGAGAAGCATGAGAGCCGTTCCAAGTGTGGCGCGGTTCGCAACCCAGCCAATGATGGGCGAGCTGACAACTAAGCCAATCCAGCCCGAAGTGATCACGATCCCCATGGCTGTCGCCGTCATGCGCGTGAAGATGTTGCCGACGATCCCAAGAATTGTCGGAAACATCGGCGCCATAGCTAGACCGGCCAAGAACACAGCCGCCCCCGCCAGCATGGGGTTGGCAGCGAGCAGCATCCCTAGTGTCGTGACTGCCATCGCGATGGACGCGGCGGTGGTAACCGGAATCTCAGAGATGCCGAGCAGAACACGGGAAGCCACCAAACGGCCGACGAGCAGACCCAGAGCGAATCCGAGCGAAAGAATATTCTGGGCGAAATCCTCCTCGACACCTTGGGAGACGAGGTATTTCACAAGCCAGTTCCACATGCCCACTTCGCAGGCGATATACAGAAACATCAGCAGACTGAGTAAGTAGAGCGCCGGCTGATTCAGCAGCGCACCGGCTTGAGAGAACATAAATCGCCGCTCGCCCGTCGGCCCGGGCATGGCCGTCACCAAGTGAACGAGCAACGTCACCCCGCTGATCGACGCAAGGAACAAGCACAGAGCAAAGCTGGCATCAAGCGCCGGGATGTTGGCCGCGAGAAACGGTGTTCCCAGACCGCCCAACCCAAAAAAAATGTTGAGCAGATTCAGCGTGGACGAGCGTTTCCGCTCGGCCACGTCGCTGACCAACGCATTCAAGCTGGTCACCAGCATCCCGCCGGCGAGTCCCAACAGCAGCATCGAGACCAGCAAAGTGCCATAGCTGCCGGCAAAGCCAAGGCCGGCCAAGGAAAAAGTGATTCCGCCGAGCCCGGCCACTACTCCGGTCTTCTTGCCGCGGTTGTCGAGAATCGGGCCGATCGCGACAGAGGCGATCGCCAGTCCCAACCCCTGGGCAAGGGCAAGGTAGCCGAGCTCAGCCTCGTCCAGACCGAACTGCTCGCCGAGCTGGGGCAAGATTGTCCCGAGCAAGGCCGCGATCGAGCCGTAAACATAGATGGCCAGAATGATGGGAGGAATGAGCCGGGACTTCGAATATGCGTCAGCCATGCAACAGGGTCCGGGAAAGGCTCTGCCCTAAATCTTACACCGCCGCCGGCTGCAGCATCTGGGGCCGCGCCATCGAAGCATCAAGGGCGGCTGCCGCCACCACGTTGGGGTCGAGCACAACACGAAGTTTCTACGGCTCCTAGGGAGTTCCCCGTACGTTTTCTCACCGTTGGGCCTTGACTTTCTACTAGTCCCGTAGTAGAGTCAACGTACTTCGTAGTAAAGGGGGTGCTTGTCTTGCCGCCGCGAAAAACCCCGAAACTGACTAAGTACGAGTTACAGCTGATGGAGACCCTCTGGGGGCTTGCGTCCGCTTCCGTGCGAGAGCTACAGGAGGCCCTCCCCACGAACAGGCGTCCTGCCTATACGACAGTCCAGACAATGGTCTACCGGCTGGAGGAAAAGGGAGCGCTACGACGGGTCAAGAAGATCGGCAACGCCCATATCTTCGAGCCCGTGATTAGTCGCCAGGGAACACATCGGCGCATGGTCGAAGAGCTGGTGGAGTTATTCGGAGGATCCGCCCAGCCGCTGATGGCACATCTGGTGGAATCGGGCAAGCTGACCCTCGAGGATGTTCGCGAATTGGAAGCAACTTTGAACGCAATGCAGGTAGATACGAGCAGGGAGACGACTCCGAAGCAGGCTCGCGAACGAAATCGTAGGGGGAGCAAGCGATGAGCGTCCACGCATGGTTTGCCGATTGGTCTTTGACGTGGTGGCCCTCGCTCGGCAACCACCTCTGGCAAGCAACGCTTTTCGGTCTCGCCGCTCTGCTTGTCACGGCATTCCTGAAAACCAGTCGCTCCCAAACACGCTACCTGATTCTACTTGTGGCGCTGCTGAAGTTCGCGGTTCCGTCTATGCTCTTCGTCGCCGGAGTGGGGTGGTTGGGATTCCAGCCTGCCGTCTTGGCTCCCGTCGACGGCACGCCGGAAAGCAGTGCTGGTACAGCTACTGAATTGGCACTACGGATCGCCACCCCCCTTCCCTCGACGCCGCCTCCCCAGACCATCAAAACAGGCGCCCCACATGCTCACAGCGAGATCTACTGCGGCCTGAGCATCTTTTGGCTTTTGGGGTTCGCATCCTTTGTCGCGGCATGGGCCAAGCGGCGCGTTGCAGTCCTCTCCGAAGTGCGGCAGGCCGAAGTCTTGCGGGACGGACCGCTCTCGGATGCGGTCGTGGAGGTTAGCAGGCAGCTCGGAGTAGGTCAAAGGGTGCGAGTGGGGATCTCATCTCATAGCGCGCAGCCCGGTGTCTGGGGAATCCGGCGACCGATTGTCATTCTGCCCGGAGGAATCACCTCGCGGCTGACCAGAGGTGAATTGCGGTCGCTGTTGACGCACGAGCTCGCCCATGTGAAGCGATACGACAACCTCGTGAGCTACTTCCAGATGCTGGTTCGCAGCTTCTTCTGGTTCCACCCGCTGGTTTGGTGCATAGACCGCCGTCTACTGACGGAGCGCGAAGCGGCTTGCGACGAGAGTGTGATCCGACGCGGCGAAGCGGCGGAAGACTACGTCGCAGGTCTTCTGAAGGCCTGCCGCTTATCGGTGACGGCGCCTGTGGCAGGGCTTTCTCGAATCACGGAATCAAATCTAAAAACGAGAGTGGAGCGAATCATGTCCATCCCACATCGAAATCCGAATGTCTTTTGGCAGCGTTGTCTTGTCGGTAGCGCACTGACCGCGGCGGTCGCGACCTCAGTAATCGTGGGGCTTTTGAGCAACAGGCCGGTATTAGCTGAAATTTCCGTTTTGGCCATCCCGCGATGGTCAGGATACTCCGATCCGCGGCTCGGGTGCAAGGTCTTCGTCTTCCTCTCACGATCGATGCTCCGTTCGCTCCCGTTTGGGTCGCTGAATGCCGCTCGATCGCCGCGTTCCAGCTCGCTGGAGGGCTTTTCGCCGACACGGCTCCGAGTAGTTCCCTCTTCAGCAACCCAGCGTCTCTTCTCCGTCGCAGCCGTCGCCCGTTACCCGCCTGGCACAGGCAGCGCCCAGATCCGCCCCAGCATCTCAGCGAACAGCTTGCGGTTGAGATGCCCCTCGGCCAACAGCAGCCAGTAATAGCGGGCATGCTTGACCAGCCGCCCTCCGGTTTTCATCAACCGATGCTGCAAGCTCGTCAGCGACCAGTTCTTGATCCTCTGCGCCAGCCCCAGCCGCCGCCACAGGTTCCCCAGGTTGTAGGCCAACACGCTCAACTGCAAACGCACCTCGTTTGCCCGGAAACGATGACAGGACAGCCGTGTCCAGTGGGTTGCCTGCTTGCCTTCCTTGATCCATTGCTCGGCCGTGCCGCGCTTGTTGTAGAAGCGCACCAGCGACCGACTGGGCAAGCTCATGCTCGTGACGATGAACCCGACGCGAGGAAACAACTCGCCTTGGTGGTGCTCAACCTTGGCCACAACCCGCCGAGGCTTCGACCAACTCGCGGCCTGATAGCGGAAGCTCTTGTAGCGCACTAGTGGCTTCAGGCTCGGCCTGCCCGGCGGACGGAACAGAATCTCTTCGATCTCCAACTCCAGGTTCTTGTTTGCTGGGATGCGAATGACGTAGTCCACTCCGCGATCCTCCAACGCCTCGTAGATCTCCGGCTTGGCGAAGGCGGCGTCGGCGCGGAACGTCACTTGCTTGCCTTCTCCCTGTTGGCGCTCGATCTCGGGCAGCAGCAGTTCGTCCCAGTCCTCGGCGCTGGACACGTTACCCGCTCGCAGCTTCGCCGCCAGACAATCACCGTGCTGGTTGAACAGCAACAGCGGGTGGTAGCAGGTGGACTCGAAATGGCCGTTGTAAGCGCTGCCTTCCTGCTGACCGTGGACCGGGCTTTCCGTGGAGTCCATATCGAGCACGACACGCTCGGACTCGTCCTGCGCTTGGGCTTGAGCGACCAACTCGCGGTTCACCGCCATCAGCCCAAGCAGGTTCTCTTCACTGGCCAGCAGCTCTGCCTCAAAGCTTTGTAGACGCGACGTAAGCGCCCCGCCGCGATCCCAGTTCTTCTTCGAGCCGATCAGACGAAAAGTCGGGTCAGCCGAGACACGGGCAGCATCGTTGAGATCCTCGTAGCCGGCGAGGCGGCTGTAGACCGATTGCCGCACCAGGTCGGCCAGTGGGAACTTCTTGTTTGTGCCTTGCCGCGAATCCGTCAGATGCTCGTCGATCAGCTTGCCCAGTCCGAGCCGCTCGTCCAGTTCCCGAATGAGAATCAGGCCACCATCCGAGGTGACGCGCGATCCTTGGAAATCGACTTTCAGAAATCCGTTGAAGGTGAGCTGAAACGGCTTGTTTTCTTTTTCACCCATTGGGTGTTGGCCTCCGTGCGTCCTGACAGGGCTTGAACCCCTATAAATAAAGACGCTGAAGGCCGCTGCAAGGTCGGGATGCCGAAATCAAATTGGAAATGCGGGATTAGCCCAGCAGCCTGCATCGGCGGACGACTGGCTGCAAACTGCAGTGTCCTACATTCTTACCGATGGCGAGAAAGCCGAGTTTCAAGGGCTGACGACCACTGCGGATCGCAAAGCGTTTATCGCAGAGTTTTGGCGTCGACACGACCCCACGCCTGAAACGCCAGAGAACGAATTCAAGAAAGAACACGACAGACGCGTGGCCTACTCGAATGACCGCTGGCGGTCCCTTAGCGGAGCAGGCTGGAAATCTGACCAGGGTCGAATCTACATCATTTACGGCCCTCCGGACGAGATCGAGGACCATCCGCTCAAGTTCCAAAGGTGGCGTTACCGGGAGGGCACTTTTGCCAACGTGATTCTCGAATTCTCTTACTCTTCGACCGAACTGCAACAGGCCATCGGCAGGGGCGATCTCGCAGGCGTGCGAGCTTTGCTAGCCGAGTGTACAGACGTAGACGAACGCGACACCTACGGCGAAACAGCTTTGATCGCGGCAGCGCACACCGGTCACAAAGGCATTGTGCAAACCTTTTTGGACGCGGGATCAAATGTCAACGCGGAAAACCCCTATGGCCGTACAGCCCTTATGGCGGCCGCTTCAAGGGGCAACCCCGACATCGTGCAATCATTGCTCGCCGCCGGCGCCGATGTGAATAGGAAGGATCATCAGGGCCATACGGCACTCATCCTTGCGGCAATGATTGGCCACCCCTCCATCGCGCAAGTCTTGCTCGCGAATGGCGCGGACCCCCACGTGGAGACTGAGAGGGGCAAGACTGCGTTGAGTCTAGCGACGAACAGCAAACACACGGAGATCATTCAGCTTCTCCGGGAGGCGGGAGTTGAGAAGTAGCTTTCGCGCCGCTTCGCTTACTTGATGCCGCGAGCAAGGCCGCGACGGTTGCAGTAAAGGTGGGGGCACTCAGGTAGGGAACTCTGAAGACCTCACCCAGCCGCCACTCAGCCAACCCGCCGCCGTAGCAGATCGAGCGCCGTCTGAGCCGCCAGGACACGCACTCGGTGTCGATCACCACCCAGGTGAAGTTGCTTGACTTCGACGCCAGCCTCATCAGCAAGCCCGACGAAAACCGTGCCAACGGGAGTTTCCTCCGTCGCTCCCGTGGGACCCGCGACCCCTGTGATCGAGACTCCAACCGACGCTCCGGCTTTTTGGCGAACGGCCTGAGCCATCGCCGCGGCTGTTTCGCGGCTGACGGCGCCGTGTTTCTCGACGGTGCTGGTATCGACGCCCAGCCAGCCGGTCTTGGCACCGTCCTTGTAGGTAACGAATCCTCCTGTGAAGTACTCCGAGCTGCCGGGGACAGAAGTGATCCGCTGCGCCAGCAGCCCGCCCGTGCAGCTTTCGGCAACGGCTAGCGTCGCGCCCCGGTCGCGGTACAGTCGGGCGACAACCTGTTCCAGCGTTTCGTCCTCTCGGGTGTAAATAGCTTCCCCCAGCTCGGCCTGTACCTTCTCCCCTAACGATGCCGCGATTTTCCGCGCTTCCTCGACACTACCGGCCTGGGCCCGCAGGTGAATCTGTATATCGCCCGGCGCGGAGAGGATCGTGGTGGCCACCCGAGACTCTGCCGTGTAGATGGGTGCGATGCGCTGGTCCACTTCCGACTCAGACACGCCAACAACTCTTAGAGAAACGGTGTGGTAGTCGTAGGGGGATTCAAGCCGCTCCAGCCGAGGTAGACACTGCTTTTCAAACAGCGGCTCAAGCTCCCGGGGAGGCCCGGGAAGCAAGACCAAAATCCCCTCGTCATCTTCGAACCACTGGCCGGGTGCGGTTCCGTTGTCATTGTGCAAGACTTCCGCGCCCTCGAGAATGTAGGCTTGCCGACGGTTGACGTCGGCCATTTTGCGCTTGAAGCTGCGAAAGAGCGCCTCGATGTCTTCGAGGATCGCCGGGTGAAAGACCATCTCCCGGCCCAGCGCATCGCAGGCTGCCTCACGGCTGATGTCGTCCAGTGTTGGGCCCAGACCACCCGTCATGATCACTATCCTTGAGGATCTCCGCGCCTGGCGGATTTCGTCGGCTAGCCGCGCTCGATCGTCGCCGACAATCGTCTTGCGCACGACCTCAATGCCGCGCTCATTCAATCTCTGCGTGAGGAATAAGGAATTCGTATCGACCCGCTGAGGTGTAAGCAACTCCGAACCTACTGCAATGATCTCCGCAGTCACGTTCGGTTAGCGATCGATCCAGCCGGATGTATCAAGTCGGTAGAGGCTGTCGGTGGTGGCCAGTACCATTTCGCGCGTCGGAAGCAGGGCCAGCCCGACAATGCCCGGACCGGAAACTACTTGTTGCAGTTCGCCCCCGGGGCTGATTCGGAAAACCCCTTTACGTCCCCCGTGGGAAGCCGCGACATACAGGTGGCCGTCGGAATCGAAAACCATCCCCTGCGGCCGGCCGAAACCTCGGTAAAGGACGTCAACCTCGCCCTTGGGATTGACCCGGTAGACGCAGTCGAAGCTGGACGTCGTCGGGCCCGCCACGCACAGAGTCTCGTCTGGACCCATAGCCAAGTGGTATGCCGATATGGAAGGTTCGAGCGTAGCGAACACGAAAATCTGCCGGTCGGGGCTGATCTTGAAAATAGTGCCCGTTCGGTCCCCGACATAGAGGTTGTCTTTGCCGTCCAAAGCCAAGCCGGTGGCCACTCCCATGCCCTCGGCATAAACCTCCATCTGGCCAGCCGGAGTCACCGAATAAATGGTCCCGTTGTGACGGCCCGAGATCAAAAGCCGGCCTTGCCTATCGAAAATCAACCCGGTCGGATTGACGATGTCGGAGGCGAAGGGTTTGACATTGAAGTTCAGATCAACCTTGAAGACGGAGACGGGAACCTTTTCTCCGCGCGTACCACTTCGCGTGGTGTAAATGTTGCCCTGCTCGTCGACCGCGGGATTGGCGACGGGGTGCAGGTTTTCAGCGATCGTAACGCCGATCGAACAGAAATAAGGGTCACTTTGTTGTGAGCCGGCCTCGAAGATCAGCTTGCCTTCCATCACATCTTCCGGCACGCTAACCACTGCCCGCCGCCCACCGCCAATGACCAAGCGAGCCGCGACCGAGCCGAAGCGAACCCGAGCCTGTGCTCCCCCATTTTCCGAGAAGCCTGATCCCAGCACTTCCAGCTCGCCACCTGTAATCGCCGCCGGCGGACGCACGCTTTCTATATGGGGCGCTTGGTTCGCTTTGCGGCGACTTGGACTCATAGGCGTCTTAATGTAGATGGTCCCTAGAACTGCTTGGGTCCTGGAACCTGCGTTGATAGGCCGCTACACAAGGCCAAGCCGGCCCAGCCCTACTAGAACAATCATAACGCACAGGCCCGCGGCAACGTCGTCCGCGACTACACCCCAACCTCCCGGCAACCGCTCCAATCTCCGCAGGGGGAACGGCTTGGCGATATCAAGAGCTCGAAACAGCACGAAGGCAGCCAGCCACTGCTTCCAGTCCGCGGGGTTCACCACCGCAAGCGCCAGCCATTGCCCGACGACTTCATCGATGACCACCTCGGGCGGATCCTCGCGACCGAAGTATTTAGAAGCAACGCCGGCCGACCAAATGGCGGGTGCCAGCAGCGCCAGCGATAGCGCTGCCAACCATCCCGTAGCCAGACCTAGGCCGACGACGACTGTGTACGCCAACCCGACTGCGACCGCTGAGGCGACCGTACCCGGGGCCGCCGGCACGAACCCACACCCTACCCAGCTAGCGAGTACAATCGCGACGCGCTCACTCCTCATCGCGGTTCGAGCGGTGCGCGGTGTCCAGCTCCTCGTCGGCTTCCGTTAATGGCGAGTGAGCCACGTATTCTTCCGAGGACCAATTCCCCAGGTCGATCGTCCGGCAGCGGTCACTGCAGAAGGGAGAAGTCTTCCCATTGAGGTCTACGGCCTTGCTGCAAATGGGACATTTTTTGACGGCCTTCGGCATCACCTCAACGGAGTTTTACTACTGGATGACCGGCAGCGCGAGGGGCTGCGAGGCGGCCGAGCCGCGCTCATAGTTCACAGGGGCTGGGTGCACGCGCTCGAGTACACCCACCAAGTCATAGTCCCCAGCTTCTGTGATGCGGACTTCGCCGAAATCTCCCGGCTTGGGTACGCCGTCGGCAAAATCAACGAGGTAGGTTTTGCCGTCAATTTCCTCCGCCTGCGTGGCGAGGCGCCCTTGCCACACAAACTCGGACTCCGCCGACGGACCCTGGATCAATATCGGAAACCTCTGCCCAATGAGGCGGCTGTTGAGTTTACGAGATATCTTCCGCTGCAAGGCCATCAGGCGACGCCTGCGGTTGTAGATCGTCCGCCCATCTACCTTGGCGGGCAGATGAAAACTCTCGCTGGTTTCATCGTCGGAGTACTCGAACACACCAGCGCGATCGAATTGCGCAGCCTCGACGAACTGCCAGAGTGCGTCGAAATCACGCTCTGTTTCTCCCGGGAAGCCGACAATGAAGCTGGTGCGAATCGCAACGCCGGGTATCGTCTTGCGAATCCGTTCCAGCAGCCGCAAGAAAACATCCCCCGAGCCGCCGCGCTTCATCCGTTTGAGAACCCGGGCGCTGGCGTGCTGCAAGGGAATGTCGATGTAGTTACACAAAGACCGGTGCTCGGCAACGGTATCGAGCAGCCTCTGCGTTACACGGTTCGGGTAGACGTAGAGGAAACGGATCCAGCCGGCGTTTTCGATGCGGGCCAGACGGTCCAGCAGGGTAGCCAAGCCGTCGTCCAAGCCTAAATCTTCGCCGTAGCTGGTCGTATCTTGGCCGACCAAGCTAATCTCGCGGACGCCCCGACCGAAAAGCTCGGTCGCTTCCCGTATGACCGATTCAAAGCGACGACTGCGGAACCGGCCGCGAAACTTCGGAATGATGCAAAACGTACACGGGTGGTCGCAGCCTTCGTTTACTTTCATGTACGCCATATAGGGCGCCGTCGCCAGGCGCCGCGGCGTCAGGTCGTGGTAGAGGTACGGCTCGGCAGCGGGCAACGGCTCTGAGTAGCTGCTCTCACAGTGCGCCACGATGTGCTCGATTTCATTCGTTCCTAGAACAGCGTCCACCTCGGGAATCTGCTCGAAGATTTCATTGCGATAGCGCTCGACCAGGCAACCGGCCACCACTAGCCGCCGGGCATGGCCGGTCTTCTTGTACTCAGCCATGTCGAGGATCGTGTCAATGGATTCCTGCTTCGCCGGGTCGATGAAACTGCAAGTATTGACAACGATCGCCTCCGCCTCGCCGGGGTCGTTGGTCAACTCGTGTCCCCGGGCCTCCAATAGGCCCATCATCACTTCGCTGTCAACTAAGTTCTTGGGGCACCCCAGGCTGACGAAACCGATTCTCATGGAGGGTTACACGTGCGCGAATTTTTCATTCTAGCATCGGGTCTGTAAAACACAAACGGAATCGCCCCGAGCTGGAAGGTATACCTTGACGCGGACGAACCGACTAATGCATCATCACGACGATGAGTCGAAAGACCCAGCTTGCTTTTCTGCTCGGAGCATGGTGCGCGGCCACTCTCTTCATGTGGTACGTGGCGATTCACAACTTCCGGGTCGTCGACAGCATTCTCGTTTCGGAAAACCCCGCACTTTCCCGCGTTACCGAGGCTATGACAGAAGACCAACTTCGGCTCACGATGCGCCACCAAGCTTCGGAGGTCAATCGTCTTTTCTTTGACCGCTGGGGAACAGTTCAACTACCGCTGGCTGCTGTTGCGCTCCTGCTCGCATGGCGTAGTCGACTCGGCAAGTTTGTCACTGCCTCGGCCGTCGCGATGCTCCTCATCGTAGGCGTACTCCAGTTCTGGGTTGTTCCTGAAACAATACGTCTCGGCCGCATCCTGGATTTCCTGCCACGCGGCCCGGCGCCTCCTGAAGCAGCCCTCTTCTGGACGCTGCACCACACCTACACAGGGCTCGACACCGTGAAGTTCTTGCTGGCGCTCGCTTCGGGAGTGTGGGTCTTAAGGAAACCGTGGGCCTTCTAGCGGTGAGAAAAGCTACGGAAGTAGGGACGGGCAATCTTGCCGGTCCACGGCGACCAGAGGTCGCCGCTGCGGGCCGGAGGCCCGCGCCACACCTACCCAACGGAGCTGTAGGGTACAGAATGTGGCCGACATGATGCGACCGTTTACATGACAAACCGTGCCATACGGGGAAAGATTCGTCAGTTATCAGCTTAAGTGCTGGGTATTGGCGCTAGAG
The DNA here is from genome assembly GCA_965248205.1 of Bryobacterales bacterium. GTDB lineage: Bacteria > Acidobacteriota > Terriglobia > Bryobacterales > UBA6623. Next base: position 147,183 of record CBDFIS010000006.1, on the reverse strand, counting down.
CCCATAATGGCACGGGTCGAAAGACGACGTGGGAGACGGTGCAGATCAAACAGCAAACCCATGAACCCTGGCTTATCCGCCCAGCTGAGAACGGGGGTGCCGTTCGTATATCGGAAGCCGACTCGGTACGTAGAAACAGCGCTTCAGGCGTCCCCGGCCCCACCCTCAACCAGCTCCACGTGGTCAACGACCCCGACAATGGCCGCGTCGATGGGAGTTTGAAGCCGGTCTACGGCGGTCATCGCCGCCCAGCCGTCGGTGGCTAGCAGAACTTGGTCCCCGACACCGGCATCCACGGAGTCAATGGCCAGGACAGGTGCCCCGCGCTCCCTGCCCTCGAGGTCAAGCGGGGCCACAACCAGCAACTTCAAATCTTCGTGACTGGGGTGTTTCCGCGTGGCGACGACTTCCGCTACCACCTGGCCGAGCAGCATCCTTGTGGCTACCTTGGTTTATCGATGGAGTCGACGATTCCGACCACCGCCGCATCCACGCCGACCCGATCGGGAAGGAACGCATAAACGGCTTCGCCCCCGTGGCTCCAATAGATTCTTTCGCCCGCCCCCGCGCCGACCGCATCCACCGCGATCAGAGGCCGTCCGGCATCATGACCTTCAACCGTGATCGGTTGAATCACCAGGAGCTTGCGGCCTTCGAGGTCCTCGCTCTTGGCCGTAGCCCAAACCCGTCCCACTACGCGGCCCAGACGCATTTATTACTTCCTGAGAGATTCGTCGCGCCGAGTCATTCCGTCGGAGGCGCCATCAGCTTTACCAAACCCGCGGGCAACACCGCCTGGGCCGCGGAGTTCCGCCACGGGCCCCCAGACAACCACAAGGCCCAACGCAGTGTTATCCGTCCCCGGCGTCAAGCTCCACGTCGTCCACGATACCAATGATCGCTGCATCCACCGGGCTGTCTTTGCATCCTCTCGCCAGCCGCGCTGAGCTGCCCGAGACGACGATGACCTTTTCGCGGTACCCGGCCCCGACGGTATCGACGGCGATCACATACCCCGGCTGGTCGTCCCATTCCGGTGAGACGTGCCGCAGCACAAGCAGCTTCTTGCCTTCAAGCCGCGGGTCCTTGCGGGTAGCGACAACGGTACCAACGACGCGGGCTAGTAGCATCGAGAGAGTCCTCTAAGAGGGCCTTACTTGCCGCCAGCCTTTGCGGGTGAAATCGCGAAGATGTCACTCAGGTTGCCGTGCGGACGCGGAATGACATGCACCGCAATCAGCTCGCCAACCCGGCGGGCCGCGGCGGCGCCAGCGTCAGTCGCAGCCTTTACGGCAGCCACATCCCCACGGCACAAAACGGTGACGTAACCGGACCCGATCTTCTCCCAGCCCACCAAGGTCACGTTGGCCGACTTGACCATTGCATCGGAGGCTTCGATCAGTGCCACCATGCCTCGCGTCTCAATCATTCCAAGGGCTTCGCCCATTTATTCTCCTATCCTCCCCTTGCCCGCATGGCTTCCTCTACGAGTTGGATCAGCTCATCGCGGGTTACAGAAAACCGTCGTTGTCCATCCGATGCGGCTGCACCGATTAACGTATCCTCCGCCGACACCGGACATCCCGGTTGCGCGACCGCCTGGGACGCGACGCCGTAACGCCCTCGGGACTCAAACAGCTTGTCGACTTCCTTGCGCGGCAGAGTTTTCGCGCCCCCCAACACCTCCGCTACCAAATTAATGCGGGCGAAGTGCTCCACCGTCTCCATGCGGAAGAAAGCCTGATAGACGTCCTTTCCATAGCTGACCGAGCCGTGATTGGCCAGCAAGATCGCGTCATGCTTTGGAATCAACGGCAGCATCGGCTCCGTCAATTCCGGTGTGCCGGGCAGCCCGTAAGCCGCGAGCGGTACGCAGCCCAGCCCGATTACCACTTCAGGCAACAACGCCTTATTGAGCGACAGGCCCGCGGCGGCAAATCCGGTTGCGACTGGCGTGTGCGCGTGGACCACCGCTTGCACATCCGGGCGCATCTTGTAGATGACCAGGTGCATCAGGATTTCAGAGGTTCGCTCCAGTCGCCCTGAAACCTTGTTGCCCTCGTAATCGACGATGATCAAATCGTCGAGGTGCATCATACCCTTGCTCACGCCCGTAGGAGTGGCAAGAATACGCTCTCCATCTAGCCGAATGGTAATGTTGCCGTCATTGGCGGCCACCCAACCTTTTTGGTGGACGAGACGGCCAACGTCGACAATATCTTGCCGATGCTCCCGCTCGGTTTTGACCATGCGACCTCGTATCCTAACGTGAGGGTCCTGCACTTGTAAAGCAAGGACGAGGTTGGACTCCGCCACGCCTCAGGAATAAACGGAGAATCGCAGCGTACGCTCACGGTCCCAATGCTTCCACTCATCGCTGTGCCAGAAAAGGCCCTGTGATCGGCGTGGAGAGGTCCGGTCCGAACACATAGTGAACTCGTCTCCAGGAGAGTCCGCTAGCCCGCCCGCGCCGCCATAATCCTGGTTCTCCTGTTGGCCCGTGCAACTTCCTTGACAGCATCCCCAACGTAGCAGACCTGCTCTCCCGTCATCGCCGGGTAAAGCGGTAGAGAAATCAGCCGAGGGTACAGCTCCAAGGCCCGTGGACATTGGTTCTGGAGGAGCTGGGCAAAGGACCGGAAGAACGGGTGCAGCGGAACCGGGATGAAGTGCACACTTGTGCCGATGCTTTTCTGGCGCAGGTGCCGGATGAACTCGGCCCGGTCAATGTTGAGCCTGTCAAGCCTTAGCCTGATCGCATAGAGGTGCCAACCATGGCGACACGCGTCAGAGTTCGGCGGCAGCTCCAACTCGTCCACGTCTGAGAGTGCGGCGTTATACAGATCAGCATAGTGTCTTCTTGTCTCGATGAAACTCTCCAGTTTCCGGAGTTGAACGATCCCCATCGCTGCCTGGATGTCGCTCATGTTGTACTTGAAACCGCAGTCCGAAACCTCGTAGTACCAACTCCCTCGTTCGGAATAGCGCTCCCAAGCGTCGTTGCTGATGCCGTGAAGACAGAGCCTCCTCATTCCTGCCGAAAGCTCCTCGTTTTCAGTCGTGACCATTCCGCCTTCGCCGGTCGTCATGTTTTTCGTGGCGTAGAAACTGAACGCAACCGCGTCACTCTGGGCATCACAAGCCCTGCTGAATCCGCCAAGAGGCGAGCCCCGGTAATGACTGCCGACCGCGTGAGCGGCGTCTTCCACCACCAACAGCCCCCGCTCGCTTGCCAATTTCCAAATCCGCTCCATTTCGCAGGGAAGGCCGCCCAGATGAACCGGCAGGATGGCGCGAGTACGTTCCGTGATTCGAAGAGCAATCGAATCAGGATCGACATTCCCATCCTCGCCCACATCCGCTAGAACCGGCGTTGCCCCGACGTGAATGATGGTATTGACGGTCGAGCAGAATGTCAGCGGCGTAGTTACCACCTCGTCTCCCGGGCCGATTCCAAGCGCTGCGAGCGCGAGGTGCAGCCCGCCCGTACACGAGTTCACCGCTAGCGCGGTTTTCGCTCCAACGTAGTTTCGGAACTCGTCTTCGAATTCCGCAGTTTTCGGACCCGTTGTAACCCATCCGGACCGAAGCACCGCCGTGACTGCGTCGATCTCTTCCTCACCGATTGCAGGAAGACTGTAAGGAATGAAGCTTCTGTCGTTCATGACCAATCATGCCGCCGATTCCCAGCTCTCTCTTCCCACGTTGTAATAGTGGGAGGAATACTGCCCCCCCTCATCTTTTCACGTTATTTGATATTTAATCGCAATTATCTCATGTGTTTCCTGCGCGCGGCACTTGGGCTGGTGGCATCTCCGCCCGATCTCAAACCGCGAGGTCCTGGCAGCAACCCTTGTTCCGACTCAGCGACAAAGAGGCAGGATCGACCACACGCCGTCGCGATACCTAACCGAGGGTCAGCGAGGTCGTCGCTTTCGGGAATAGTTAGGTGTCCGGGCGGATTTCGCAGCGCAACTACTCGCTCACTGCGAGGTCCGTCTGTAAGAAGTCTTTTCCGGTGAAAAGTAGGGGCATTCCCGCTATGTGCGCCACGGCGTAGGTCAGACAGTCCCCAAAATTCAGTGCTGCTTTGTGGCGTCCCTTCCCATAGCGGTCGAAGGCATCAACAGCAACTTGATAGTGCTCCTGCTCGAAAGGGACGATCTCTACCTCCGCCTCCCGCACGAACTCGTTTAGTAGGACCGTTGCGTCTTGCCGAAGCCTTGATGAGAGAACAAGCGCCGTCTCTACAAGCGTGGGCGCCCCCACCGCCAGGACCCCGGCTTCGCCCATGCGGCGCAGCACGGACTGGTGTCCTTTTTCAGCGAAGATTACGGCTAGGATCGCCGAGGAATCCAGAACCATCCGAAGTCTCCATCCGGCTCAGACGCCTTTGGGACCGTATCCTAGAATCTCTTCTCGTTGGCGCTTCGAAATGCTGGTGCCAACTAGTTTCGAAGGAATCTTCGGCCAGATGCGATTCCGCAGCAGTCGCTCTAGCCGAGCCTGCCGGTCAGTATCTCCCCGACGAACTTGGAGGCGTCGCTTCCGATCGAGAAGGGCTCGTCGAATCGCTTCGGTCTTGCTTTCGTTCGCCATCTTGGCCACCTCGGTCGCCAAGCGTACGACCTCAGTGTTCTTGAGATTCAGGGCTATGGTATATGTATACCATAATTCAGTGCTGTCCGGGGAAAGTCGCGCCATCGGACGGTAAGTCTCGACCGTTCAATGTCTTATGGCCTGTTTTGCCCGGGAACGATTTGAAATCCCGAGGCCGCAAATGGTCGCCTGAACGGAGCATCCGGACGCGGCACAATGAGGGATGAACCTTGGCCGTACGGTTTTCTCCCAACTGATCGAGCACCTACCGAGCAAAGAGTTTCAGAAATGTGTATCGCGCTACCGCGGCGATTCCTATCTGAAAAGTTTCTCCTGCTGGGATCAGTTTCTTGCGATGGCATTCGCCCAGCTGACCTATCGGGCAAGCCTCCGCGACATCGAGACGTGCCTGCGTTCGATGCACGGCAAACTCTACCACATGGGATTCCGCGGCAGGGTAGCGCGCTCGACACTGGCCGACGCGAACGAGTCGCGCGACTGGCGGATCTACGCGGACTTCGCGCAGGTCTTGATTGGCATGGCACGGCCGTTATATGCCCACGACCCGATCGGTGTGGACTTGGACCAGACTCTGTACGCTCTCGACTCGACAACAATCGACCTCTGCCTGTCGCTGTTTCCGTGGGCGAGATTCCGCAAGCAAAAAGCCGCCGTGAAGATGCACACGCTGCTGGATCTGCACGGCAATATTCCCACGTTCATCCGCATTACTGGAGGCAAAGTGCACGACATCAACATCCTCGACGAGATCGGCCCGGAGGCCGGCGCGTTCTACGTCATGGATCGGGCCTACGTCGATTTCGAACGCCTCTTCGTGTTCACTCTCTGCTCGTCGTTCTTCGTCGTGCGAACCAAGAAGAACATCTTGCTCCAACGGCGCTACTCGCATCCCGTCGACAAATCCACGGGCTTGCGCTCGGATCAGACCGTCATACTGGCTGCCATCGAATCGGCCCAAGCCTATCCCGACCCGTTGCGGAGGGTCAGTTACTTCGACGCCCGGACGAACAAGCGGCTGAAGTTTCTGACCAACAACTTCGCGCTCCCGGCGCTGACCATCGCCCACATCTACAAGTCGCGTTGGCAGATTGAGTTGTTCTTCAAGTGGATCAAGCAACATCTGCGAATCAACTCGTTTTACGGCACCAGCGAGAACGCCGTCAAGACGCAGATCTGGATCGCTGTCTCGATTTACGTGCTCATCGCCATCGTCCGGAAACGCCTCGGGCTGGAAGCGAGTCTTTACCAGATTCTACAGATTCTCAGCGTTACGCAATTCGAAAAAATGCCCCTTTTACAGGCACTCCAGCCATCCGACTCCCCAAACGAATCCCCCTATGACCCCAACCAATTGATTCTATTCGACTTTTAACCGGACAGCAGTGATCATAATTATACCAATATGTATCCAGACAGGCCTGAGGCGATACGCGCGAACGAATCCCGCATCAGACGATGCGAAACGTTCGTAGGCCGGGTTAGACTCAACAGGAAGTTCAAATCCAGGCGGTAACGCCTCACAGCTCGTCCTCAGCCTCTAGGGTCCGCTTCAGGGAAATCGCTTCGGCATCCTCCGGCAGCTCGAAATACGGAAACGGCTTCTTAGTCTGAAACGCGCCCTGCGGTCGTAGACCTCGTCGCACGAGCTCGGCCACGGCTTCCCCCAGAGAGATGCTTTTGGCAACGGCGACCGAGCGGGCCGCCTTGTAGACATCGTCGGGCAGGTCGATGGTCGTGCGCATCATGACGTCGTGCCTCCGTTCGCCGCCAGCTAGCCCGCTGCGGCCCCCCGCACCGTCACTAGCGCCTCGACCAACGGCCCCTGGGACTGCCCGTCGATCCTGATTTCAGCCGTCGTCAAGCGGCGAACGCCGTCTCCATTTCCGGGTGCCGTAGCCGGCAGCGCGATCTCACCTCGGCCGCCGGCCTCGAGATTCAAGGTGGCGAATTCCCTCGACGCTTGCCAGCCACTCGGGGGACGGAGTCTTGCTTCATAAGTTACGGGACGCTCGAAATTGTTACGCAAGATAACGCGGTACTCGATTCCTTGGCCGGGTTCGACCACCGAGACATATGGCAGTAGACGGGCCCAGAAGAGATCGATGAAGTGGTTAGCCGGCTCGCCGACGACGTTGCGGAAGGCTTGTTCTTTACGAGCAATGTAGTCGGCATAGTGGTCGAGATCCTCCTTGGAACAAGTGAGCACGTCGCGGTGTCCCGGACAGATCAGCTCTGGGTTGACCTTCCGCATCACCTCCGCACAGCGGCGATGCATCGCAAGCTGAAAGCTGTTCCGCAGGACTGTCGTTTGATGAGGACGCGTTTCTACCCGGTCTCCCACCAGCACTTCGTGGAGGAAGTAATTGTCCCCCGTGAATGCGACCTGGCGGTTGTCGATCATCCCCGCGTAGACGGAATGGAATTCAGCCTGGCCGGGAGCAAAGAAAATCTGAAACTCGTACTCCTCCCACTGGAACTTGTCGCCGTCTTTCAGCCAGCGATCAATCCGGATCGGCTTAGGAAAAGTGCACGGAGTGCTAGCCCACGCGGCGGGATCAGCCAGCACCTGCCCCACATCTTCGAGCGCCCAGCACCGCGTCCCATGATGCTTTTGCAAGTAGGGAATCCCACAGGTGTGATCGTCATGGATGTGAGTGGGTACGACCAGGTCGAACTGCGTAACGCCGTAGTCTTCGCGCAGTTGGTCCAAATGATGCGCGACGAAGCGCATCGTCTCCATGCCGTCATGATCCGCGCCGATATGCATGTGCGGAAAGAAGCCGTGTCCGTAGTCAACGAACATCGCCTTGCCACTTTCGCTGAGGATGACGTAGAAGTTCGAGCAAGTCCAATCGCCGCCCCACAACAGGTGTCGCGACAGGGGGATGAACCTTGACTCGGGGAGATAGGCCGTTTCCGCACTGGGACAAAGATTACCTCCCGCCCGTATCCCGCGGCCGAGCCTGATGCAGTCCATGGTCCGTCTTTCCAACCGGTCGATGTCGGCGGCGACGTTCGCAATCGCCTCGCCGTGTGAGGGGTAGCAAGTGTCGACATTCTGCGCTCGCAGGGCCTGGATCGACTGTATCGTGAAGACTAACCCTTCCATCGCCGCGTACATGTACTCCATGGCGTGCAGTTGATAGAGTTTGCCTCCTTCCGCCATCAAATCACCGGTGAAGGCAACGGTCCGGCCATCGATCTTCACAATCAGGGCGCTCGAACCCAGGGTGTGCCCTTTGGCCGGCAAGACGAAAAACTCGTAGGGCCCCCATGTGAAAGTCTCGTAGTCTTCAAGCGGTGCGTCCACGGGGATGTCCTCGCCGATCGCGAAGAACGTGTTGCGGTCGTTGTAGTTGTCAAACGTGCGGCGCGTCTGCCAGAAGAGTTCCGCCTTTTCAAACAGGTGCCGCTCGTATTCCGGCACGGCGACCTTGGCGCCGTGCTCTCTAAGCCGCGGCGTGCCGGCACATTGGTCGCGATGGTGATGAGTGTGGAGCACCCACTCGATCCGGCGGACGCCGGTCTCCTGTAGATGATCGAGTATGTCGCCCGAGCCGGCGTCGATCACCAGCCCGCGATCACCGTCGGTAACCAGATAAACGTTGCAGGTGTCGGTGAGCTGGTAAAGATGGTCGGAAATCTTCTTCAAGCTTTGGCTCATGGTTGCCCCTCGAGGTTAGTATCGCTCCTGACAATCACGCCCGTGAACGCCGGCAGCGGATTGGACGAAGCCCTCTCTACTTGCCTCCCAGCCTGGCGATACGGCGGGCGCTCTCTAACGAAATGAGAGCCTCGAGGCCTAGATGGACCAGCGAGGTCTTCTCCGTCACGCCGGTCAGCTGCGCTGCCCTTTTCAGGAGATCCTCGTCTATGTTGAGAGTCGTTCTCATATGTCCCAGTATGCACACTTTTCTAGACGCTCCGTAGTCCGACCCGGGAACAGTCGCAGAGGATGGCATCCTCTAAACTACCCTTCCCCGCGTATAGCGACACTCGATCGTCGGGAGCCGGGTAGCCCGGGAAACGTACCCCACACTGCGATCGTCGAACCAAGAACCCCGCCGGTATAATGAAGCTGAAAGTTCCCCCGGCGATGCCTGTTCTGATCTTGCACTACCACGAAATCTGGCTGAAGGGCGCTAACCGCAGCTTTTTCGTCCAGAAGCTTAAGGAAGCCGTCGCCCAAGCGCTTGAAGGGCTACCGGCCGAGAGATGCGTGTATGAAGACCACCGCATGTTCGTCCCCGTGCTCTCGCACGCGGACGCCTTGCTCGCCGTCGAGAGACTCCGCAAGGTCCCCGGCATCGCCTATCTCGCCGTGGCTGAGCAGACCGAGCCGCAGATGGACGCAATCGTAGAAACCGGCTGCCGCGTGATGGCCGGCAAAACCTTTCGAACATTTCGAGTGCGGGCGCGACGATCTCAGAAGTCCTTGCCCTTCCGGTCGGCCGACGTAGAACGCGCACTGGGGGCCGCCATACGCCGGCAAACCTTGGCGGCAGGCAGAGAAGTGAAAGTTGACCTCGCAAACGCGGAAGAGACTTGTTTCGTCGAGGTCACCGCAACCCGTGCCTTGATCTATCACGAGAAGATCCCGGGATCGGGTGGGCTGCCCACGGGTACCGCCGGCAAGCTGGTCTGCTTGCTCTCCGGCGGATTCGATTCAGCGGTAGCGGCCTACAAGGTCATCAAGCGCGGCGTTCGCCTGACGTTCGTTCATTTCTACGGCGCCCCGGCTCGGTCCGGCGAGGACAGTCCTCCGATCGCACGAGAGCTGGTACGGACCTTGACGCTCTACCAAGGGCTGAGCCGACTGTATTTGGTCCCGTTTACCGAAATTCAGAAAGAGATCGTCGTTGGGGCGCCGGAGTCGTGCCGCCTCTTGCTCTACCGGCGTTTCATGTTGCGCATCGCCGAGCGACTTGCCTACCGGGAAGGCGCCCATGGCCTCGTTACTGGTGACAGCATTGGGCAGGTTGCCTCGCAAACGCTCCACAACATGCAGGCCGTCGGGGCTGTGGCCTCCTTGCCCCTGCATCGCCCGCTCGTGGGCGACGACAAACAAGAGATTCTAGACTTGGCACGTAGAATAGGGACCTACGACATATCCAGCGAACCGTTCACCGACTGTTGTCCGATGTTTCTGCCCAAAAAGCCCGAGCTTTTCGCCACCGACGAGCTACTTACAGGGGCCGAGTCCAAGTTGGACATCCCGGCTCTGGTTCAACTTGCTGTGTCGGCTAGCTCCAAGGAAGTCTACGAACACCGATTTGGTGAAGTTCGGCTCAAAGCGGCGAAAACTCATGAACCTAGCAAGCATCATGCGACGGCCCAACTCGTTGGCTAGCGTGCTCGCCCTGCTGTGGGCAACCGCTGCGATCTCCCCCGCCGAGAAGCCTCCGGTGGACTTTTCCGCCGTCAATGTTGAGATCCTCGACAGTGAGGATGGCTACCCGGTTCCCAACGACAGCATCTTTTTTACGGGCGAAACCGTTCACATCAGATACAACATTGCCGGCTTCACGATCAGCCCAACCGAGCGCGTCCGCCTGAAATACCAAACTGAGTTCCACGGGCCCAGCGGAAAGCGCTTCTCTTTGCCGGAAGGAGGCCGAATCGACACCGAACTGGCGCCCCAAGATGAAGACTGGCTGCCCCTGGTTCGCGTTGGCGCCGCCTTGCCTGTCCACGGAGAGTCGGGAACCTACAAGATCCTGCTCAGCATTACCGACTTGCTCAACGATCGGACAGCCTCGAGAGAAGTGCCGGTGTTTGTTCGCGGAGAGAACATCGCAACCAGCCGCAGCCTCATCGTCCGTAACCTCAGTTTCACCCGTAGCGAGCGGGGCGAGAAGCTACCAGCCCCGGCGTATCGCCCCGGCGACACCGTTTGGGCGAACTTCTACATCACGGGCTACCAGATTGCCGACGACAATTCGTTCAATGTCGAGTCCGAGCTCGAAATCGTGGACGAAGAGGACGAGGTCTTATATGCTTTCGAGCCAGCCGGCAAGCGGGGATCGCCGTTCTACCCTCGGCGTTGGCTGCCGGCCAGTTTCCGGCTGGATTTGGAAGAAGACATCCCACTGGGAGAATACTTCGTCCGGGTTTTGGTCCACGATCGGCTGAGCGACAAGACGTACCAAACGAAGGAAGTCTTCGTTGTACGATAGTCCTTTCCCCTAAACTGCACCCTGATTCCTAGCCCGGAAACAATGGACGAGGTTTTACCCTCATCGATGGAGGATCTCGCGGAAGCGCTCGGCGACTGTGGCAGCGCAGGCCGGACAGTTGAACTTGGCGGCAACTTCACAAAGCGAGCTATGGGCGGCGAGATTGCGCCCCCGGATGTGACCATATCAACCCGCCGCCTGACTCGCGTGGTCGCCTACGAGCCCAAGGACCTGACAATTAGCGTCGAGGCAGGGCTTCCTTTTTGCGATCTGACGGAGATCCTGGGCGCTAACGGTCAGATTCTGCCACTCGATCCCCCGTTTTTCGACCGCGCGACCATCGGAGGCGTCGTCGCGACGAACAGCAGTGGGCCTCGTCGCCGGCGCTACGGTACCGCCCGAGACATGGTCATCGGGATGAAAGCATGCACGCTGGAAGGCAAGATTGTCCAAAGCGGGGGCATGGTGGTGAAGAATGTCACCGGCCTCGACATGGGCAAGCTAATGATCGGGTCGTTTGGAACTCTAGCCGCAATGGCAACCTTGAATTTCAAGATCTTCCCCCGTCCGGCCGAGGTAGGGACCTTCGTTTTCTCTTGTGACTCCCTTGAAAAGGCTCTAGACATTCGGCAGGAGATTCTAGGCGGTGTCTTGCAACCGATCGCTATCGACTTGATGAACTCCGAGGCTGTTCGCGACATTGCTCCCGGGCTTCCAACGAGCGTCTCGCTCATGCTCGAAGTAGGCGGAAACCAAGCTACGGTCAAGCGCTTTGAAAAGGAGTTCGACGAACTCGCGAAAGAGCGGCCGGGTATCGACGTCAGTTCACTCGCCGCTGACGAAGCGGCCTCCCTTTGGCGTTCCGTGCAGCACCTCACGCCGGCGAAGTTCGAAGCGAATCCTTCTACATCCGTCATCCGGATATCTAGCGTGCCGACCGGCATTCGGGAAATCTTCGCCACCGCCTCAGCCGGGGACAGTGCGCGACCGCTCGTGGTTCGCGCCGGCGTGGCGGTCGGCTACATTTATTGCCGTGACATCCAAGACGCCCGCAACTGCGTCACAGATGCGCGATCGCGCGGCCTGTCAGCCGTCGTCGAATACGCACCGGTCGGGGAAAAGCAGGACCTCGAACAGTGGGCGGACCCTGGTCCTGAACTTCAAATCATGCGCCGCATCAAGGAGAGCCTCGACCCGGACAACCTTCTCAATCGAGGACGCCTGTTCAACCGCATCTAACCGCGTTGCGATAGCGCTCAGCAGCCCGTGTATCGGGGCGTGGCTAAATCACAGGTAGCGACCGCCACTCTTGGCGGTCCTAGTTTCGAGTTGGGCCGGCAATCCTGCCGGCTTCACACTCGATCTTTCTGGCGAATTCAATAGCGCCGGATGTCAACCGTCGTCGTTCTGTCCAAGTTGCCCGTACTAAACTAGAGTTTAATCCCCGCGATGAGCTCGCTATCCTCACAACCCCTCTCCGCCCCGACCCTCAGCATTGACAAACCTCAACAGAAGGACTTGGACCGCTGTGTCCACTGTGGTCTCTGCCTAAACGCCTGCCCCACCTACCGCGAGTTGGGTCTCGAGATGGACTCCCCTCGCGGGCGCATCTACCAGATGGTACAGGTTGCCGAGGGAAACATCGAAATCAACGACGACTACATCGCGCACATCGAACTCTGTTTGGCGTGTCGAGCCTGCGAAACCGCGTGCCCGTCGGGTGTCGAATACGGTCGTCTGGTCGAAGCCGCCCGTGCTGAGATTGACGCCAACAAGAAGCTCGGTTGGCCGGCTCGTCTGCTGCGCTGGTTCGTTTACAAACATCTGCTGCGCAGCCCCTTTCTGCTAACTGTAACTGGCTATAAGGCTTACCTCTACCAGCGCAGCGGCCTGCAACGACTGGTCCGCCGGCTGGGCATTCTCAAGCCGTTCGGAAGGCTATCCCAGTTGGAATGCCTAGCTCCCCCCGCTGAACCGCCGTTCTTCTTCCGCCAGATCGGCAAGGTATTCCCGGCGCACGGCGAGCGCAGGCACCGGGTTGCGATGATGGCGGGTTGTATCGCCAATGTCTCGTTCGCGAGGCTGAACGAGGCAACAGTTCGAGTTCTACAGCGTAACGGCTGTGAGGTTACAGTGGCGGCGGACCAAGCCTGCTGCGGAGCGCTGCACGTCCACGCCGGGTTGCGGGATCTGGGCCGCGAACAGGCCAAGCGAAACATCACAGCGCTCGAGCGCGACGAGTTCGACGCCATTATCACGAACTCAGCGGGCTGCGGGTCCGTCATGAAGGAGTATCCGGACCTTTTCGAGCGCGATTCCCCTTGGCACGAGCGGGCCGTAGCCTTTTCGTCCAAGTTGAAGGACGTCAGTGAGTTTCTTGCAACCATCGAGCTGAACCGCGATCTTGGACCTCTTCCGATCACCGTTACCTACCAGGATTCCTGCCACCTTCTACACGGCCAGAAGGTTCGTACTCCCCCGCGGCAAATGCTAGACGCCATCCCCGAGCTGCGCTTTCAGGAGCTGCCGCTCACCGAGCTCTGCTGTGGCAGCGCCGGCGTCTACAACATTGAGCAGACAGAGATGTCGATGAGCCTCCTCGAGCAGAAGATGCAAATGATCGAGACAACCGGCGCCGATACGATCGCCACCGCGAATCCGGGATGTCTCCTGCAGTTGCGCGCCGGCGCCGAAATGTTCGGGCGCGGCCAACGAGTCGTTCACGTCGTCGAACTGCTGGACGAGGCGTATCGTCAGGGGCCCAGTTAGACGCAGGCGTGCGGGCCGCTCCGATTCCTAGCTCAAGTTGGCACGCCTGTCCTTCAATAGAACCTGCGAGGGTTTTCGCGGGTCCAGCGACGGCCGTCAGATATACTTAGCGTCGTGAACTCGAGGGTGCTGCTGGACCGCCACGCCTATTTCGTGAGAGGGAGACCATGAGTGATTCTCGTCGGCAAAAACTTGTGGGCATCGTCACCTCGATGCCGACTTTTTGTGATTCCGACCACAACCTGTTACTAGATCGACAGCGAAAGCACATTCGTTGGCTGGTCGGCCATGGATTGGTTGAGGGATCCGCTGTTTTGATGGGGAGTGGCGGACTAGGTGAGGGATACTTCCTCAGGGAAGACGAGTTTCAGAGTATGGTGGATGTGCTCGCCGAGGAGGCTGCGGGCAGGGTCCCGACCATGGTCGGTATTTTCGAGCTGAGTGCCCGGGCGGCCGCCAAGAATGCCGCATACGCCGCGAAAGCGGGCATCGATTTCATCCAGCTCTCGCCTCCTCACTACATGCGGCCGTCTGAAGACGATGTGCTGGGGCATTTTCGCTATGTGAACGATCGCGCTGACATCGGCATCATGGCCTACAACATTCCGTAGGCTATGCCCAAACCCGGCTTCGAGTTAACGGCCAGTCTGCTGGAGCAGTTTACGGAGCTCGAAAACGTCGTCGGAGTCAAATGGTCGTCGCATGAGCCGATGCACTATTTTCGGATCCTGCGGCAGTTTGCCGATCGCTTTAACTTTATTGACAATATGCAGATCTTCTTCCTGGGGTCGCGCCTGGAGATGAAGGGCTTCATCTCTCACTTCGCGAACGTGGCTCCCCGTCTGGACCTCATGCGCTGGAACCTCCTTCAGAACCGCCAGTACGAGGAATACGACAAGCTGTTTCTAAAGATGCACTTCGATCCCTATGTCACGATGGTAACCCCAGAACAGGCATCGTGGGTTGGCATGGGTGAAGGTCCGACCGCCCGGCTGTCGCTCCGTTTGCTGGGAATGGATTCGGGTCCCCCCTTCCCGGCGCAGGCACCGCTCTCCGAGAGCTATATCGAAGATGCTCGACGGGCCGTGGAGGCCAGCGGCATGCTGGCATGGGTCGATTGGGACCAGTCGATCGTAGAATCCTAAAGCCGACGGCCTGCAACCCTCGCCAAACGACCGCCGAGCTCATGCGCTGCGGGACTTGTCCGGCGAAGTCGCGCTGCGACGCCAAGATTCCCCGCTTCAGAAAGGGGAAACATCCCATCATCACCTGGCCGAATGGCCGTTAGCTCAGAGCAGATACGAAACGGCGCTACGCAGCCTCACTCAATTGCGAATTGACCCAGTCGCAAACCTCAATCCATCGGGAAGCTCAGCAATTCGTCTAGAACGACGATCCCGACGGGACCGAGGCCTTCCGCGATGGGCGCCGCAGCTGCCTTACGGGCAATGATGGCCCAGGAAAACTGATAATCCAGTAGGTCGATAAAGTACGAGCCGAGGGTTTCGCGAACGGTCGCTCGGGCCTGGTCGGTAAGCAAAAACGCCCCCTCGTCGGCAATGGCGCCCATCACGACCGTGCCGTCGGGCAGCGATTGCAAGTAGACTTCCATGGCTGCCACATCTTCCTCGCGGGCCCAGGTGTCAAAATTCCGCACCGGCCCTAGAACGCCCGCCTGCGGATCGACGGTCAGAAAGTTGAATCCGCGGCCCGGCCCGCCACCCTGCACCTCGTAAATCAGCGTTCCATCCACCTCAAAGCTCGCGACCGAAGCCATACTCTTGTAGCCTCCGGAGACGACGCGAAACCGGACGTCGCTGAGACTGGGCAGTACGGTGACGGAGAATTCTCGGGTGACAGTTTCGGGGAGGATGGTAAGTGCGGTCAGTGAGACGGGAACGTTTTCGATACGAGGCGCGCCCAGGTCGGCGCTAACCGTCAACGGAAGCAATTCTCCGGGTACGCCTACGGGTATCGAAGCCCTGACACCTGTCGGAAGGCCGTCGATTTGAAAGCGCACAAGATCGCAAAAGGAGTTGAAGCCTTCGACTTCGACAAAGGCCGTCTGAGACGGGCCGCCTTCTTGAATAACGAGGGCGGTCGGCATTGGGTCGGAGATCGAAAAGCCAGGCTGCTGATCTCCGTCAATGACCCGCAGCCGATGGAGATTGCTGGCCACACCGTTCTGAAGAAGCCGCAGGTCAGCGAGCGAGGGAGCAAAGTCTTCAGGGATGAAAACGTTTGTCTGGTAGACTCCCACCGTTCCCTGGAGCAGCCCGGAGTAAACTACGGGAATCTGCGCGGACCCGAGCAGGCTCTCGGGCATGTTTCCGGTAAGCACCAGGTCTGTCGGAGCGAAGCCGCTGCTGACTTCGGCGGTGCCAGGACCCAGGCCGCTGCCGTAAACCTCGAGGTAGCTGCCTGGCCGAACGCCGTTCGCTTCGTCCACCGGACAAGGCAACCCCGGACGGTAGACGCCGCGGTCAAAGATGCCGGGTGCGGAGGCCGCCACCTCCGCGATTGACGCATTGCTCGCCACGCCCGCGCGAAAGACAAGCGCCTCGGGCGCCCCCAGAGGTGTGGTCCAGGGCACTTGGCCGCGGACTTCCGTCTGGTCGGCGAAAAGTAGAGGGACAGGCTCCCCGCCGAGACAAGCGCTCACGGGTCCCAAATGGTTCGGGAGTATCGCCGTTCCGGCAGACCGCGAACCCAAAGCAAACCCCTCGCCCTCCAGGCTGATGAGTCCGCCGGGAGCAACCGTCGGCCGCCCACCGGCGGTGCCGACCACGCCGCCCTGATTGATGATCGGATTGCCGGCTGCCGATAGCTCGTCAGGGGGAAGTCCACCCCAAATGCGTGCCAACGCAAAATAGGCCTCGCGGGGCCGCAGGGTGTCGAAGCCGGCGATCGCGCTGCTTTCCGCCCGAAATAGTCCGAACCAGGCTGGATTCCGATAGCTGTCTGGAAAACTCTGGTCCAGCCAGCCGTTGGTCGAGTGCAGGGAGGGGTCTTCGCCGCCTCGCCACCATTCGTCCACGTAGCTCGCCCATAGGCCGCCGAGAACGGGGAAAACGTCCCCCGGGAGCCGCACTTCGATCTCGGACGCCCGACGCCCTGCAACATCCGCTTGCGTGGATGCATCCTCGGTCTGCCCTTGCTGGTCATAGGCGTCGACACCGAAGGCTGACACCAGGAATGGCTTCGCCGTCTTGTCGCCCACTGCTACGAAAAGCTCTCCGAGGGACGCGCCGCCGATCCTGTTTACCGACCAAAACGAAAGGCCCGGTTGGCTTACGTCGTCAGCCCCAAGAGTAAAGTCTCCGGTTTGGGACAGATCGGCTACCGTTGTCGTGAGCAAGGCCGTACTGCCTTGCGCGCCGGCCAATACTTCGGCCGCTTCCCGCAACAGGGAATAAAAATCCGCCAGCGAGCCGGCGAACTTTTCATCGTAGTCTTGACCGACTTCGTCGCCGAAGACAAACGCTATGACACGTGTTTCGTCCCGCCAGCCTTCGACGTACTCACGAAACTCATCCAGGATCTGGCTCCTCAGCACCTGCCCTTGTCCAGTATCCTGAGACAAAGATAGTTCGGGGTCGTAAAAGCGGTCCAACGGAAAGCCCGCCAACCAATAGAGGTCGGCCTCGGCGAGGGATCCGCGGAAGGCGCCGTCTCCGGGGGAAATCATCGCCTGCGTTCGGATGGTGTTCGCCCCCATCCCCGCGATTAACGGGAAGTCTCGGGCGTAGAGACAGCCCGAGGTTGCGGTTCCGTCGGACCATCGGGACCCGATGGGCGTGTTGCTGTAGACGACACCTCGGATCGGGAAGGGCTCGTCTCCCAGAAACAGCTGCCTATTTCGGATCTCGAAACCCGCCCGGACTGCGGGGGCGAACACGAAGAGAATCAGCAGGACGAAGACTCCCCCGAAGCGGCGCCTCCGCATACGTTGAGGAGAGGTACGTGTTGCTCAAACTTTATCGCACAATAGCTGTTAAATGCAACTATTGTTCAGCAATACTATGGGCATTTCCAAGCAATCCACTCATGGGCCAAGCAAACCGGAGCCGGCTCAGGCAGCCTGAGGGTTGCGACAGGCCTCCAGCAACTCCTCCTTCAGCACTTCGCAGGTGGCCGAGTCCAGCTTCCCGTTTGGTCCCACGACATAGAAGACATCGATTGCCTTGTGCCCCTGGGTGTCGATCAGAACGACCTCGATGTCGCACTCGTGCTGGGAGAACTTGCTTGCCAGGTCAAAAAGAAGTCCGGTGCGGTCCTCGGCGATGACATGGGCGACCGTCGCTCGGGACGAGGCCTGGTTGTCAATCGCCACTCGCGGCTCGACGCGGGTCCGTCCCTTGACGCCAAACTTGGACTGTCGCCGTTTCAGCAGTTCTCGAACGTCAGTACTCCCTTCGGCAACCCTGCCCAAGGTTTGCGTGAGGCGGCTCGACTCGGCGGGATGGGACTCCAACGTCCGTAGGGGATCGGAGACGATGAAGGTGTCGAGCGCCATTTTTTGGCCATTGGCAAACGCCTCGGCTTTTTCAATATTGAGGCCAAAGCTTGACAGCGTCGCGCAGAGCGAGGCAAAGAGAAACGGCCGGTCCCAGGTCACGACAACGACCTCGTGCAGGGAGTGCCTTCGGCGAAGGCTAACGACCGAGGGCTTTGTCTTGAGTTCGCGACTGAGCTGAAACTGCGCGTACACCTGCTCGGGAGAGTGCGTTCGAATGTAGCGTTGCGGGAAGCCCTCAAGAAACTCGGCAACCTCCGAGCGCTCCTCGGCCGTAGCTGCCGCTTCCAGATGCGTCTCCGTCGGTTCGACATGGATTCGGCGATCTTCGATGTCCCGTGTAAGGCTGTTGTGGGTTGCGATGTACAGCTGCCAGAGCAAATCTTTTCGCCAGTCGGTCAAAGCCGTTGGGTTTACCGCGCTGATATCAGCGAGGGTCATGAGCGCCAACGCCTTGAGCCGTTCGATCGTGCCGACCAGATCGGCCAGCTCTTCCATGGTCTCCGGATCGGCAAGGTCACGACCCGTCATCATGGCCGACAGCGCCAAGTGGTGGCGAATCAGAAAGCGCACCAAGTCGCGGTCGGGTTCTTCCATCCGGATACGGGCCATCGCCTTCTCGGCCAGTTCCATACTTCGCTCGGCGTGGTCGCCTTCGGGAATTCCCTTACCCAGATCGTGAAACAGCAGCGCGAAGTAGAGAAGCTCGGGTTGGTCCAGCTCCGAAAGCAAGCGCGCAAACCGTGCCGTCAGGTCGTCCGCTGTGTCGGCCAACTCTTGTAAATCCCGGATCGTTACGAAGGTATGCTCGTCCACCGTGTAGCGGTGAAAGAAATCTCGAATGACCAAACAATCCACCAACTCAAACTCAGGGAATACCGCCGCCAGAGCGCCGGTTTCGTGCATGGCCGTGAGCGCCTCGTAGGCGTGCGGCAGCTTGAGGACTTCCGCTACCACGGGCCACAAGGGATCCTTCGCGCGCGAGCACTCCCCGATTCCTTGAAGTGCATTTTCGATCCGCCGTTCGGTCTCAACCGCCAGAGGAATCCCGTGTCGAGAAACGAACTGAAACAGCAACAGGGCCAGCGACGGCTGCTGCCCTAGCGCCTCGGAGTTTCGAAGATACAATCGCCCCCGTTGGACAACGAAATCGTTGTTCGAGAGTCGTGACTTGCGGTCTCGGAAGAATGTAAATAGCGATTGGCTTGCCGAAGCTGACTCTTCAATCGCGCGGGTCACGAGCCGGTAGATGATCCGTACGCGTCGAAAATACTCGCGCATCCAATCGGACGTATCCACCGCTTCGGGGAAACCCTTTCCAGCGCTCTCCTCCGCCACCTGATCCTGGAGGTCGAACGTGAGCTTGTTGTTGTCACGGCCATTGAAGTAGTGCACGAAACAACGCACCGCGAACAAGAACCGCTTGGCTTCGAGAAGCTGCTCCCGCGATTCGGCAGGCAGGGCCTCTTCACTTTCCGGCAATCGCGTGTTCGACGCATTGATGAGCTGAGAAACCCAACACGCTAGTTGGAAATCGCGAAGTCCGCCGGGGGTACCCTTGACGTCCGGTTCGAGATGGTAGATTGTCTGGCCGGCCAGAAGATGGCGTCTATGGGCAAGTTCGATCAGATTGCGAAGAAGAGCACGCTTTTCGCGAACATAGAAGCGAGGCAAGTGCCGATAGCGCAGGTCCTGGTAAAGCGCTTCATCACCCGCTAAAAACCGGGCGTCGAGCAGGCTGATGTTCAGTTCCGTGTTGTCGTGCGCGAGCCGAACGCACTCAGACGGGGTTCTTACCGAGTGCGAAATACGCAGTTTCGAGTCCCATAGCCGCGTGAGCAGGGTCGAGGTCTGGTCCTGGTAAGTGTTGGTATGTGCCGTTCGTTCGAATAGCAGCAGCAGGTCAACGTCCGAGTAGGGGAACAGCTGAGAACGGCCGTAGCCACCGACAGCTATCAGCGCGACCCCGGAACTTGGAGCTTTTGGGAAAGTCTCGCGAAAGTGGCGGCTTACGACTTCGTCCGTGGCGGCGGAATGGGCCGCGACGGCTGCCAGGCCGTCTCCGCCGGCGAGAAACCGTTGCTTGATCTCCTCGAACGCGCTGACTTGCGCGGAAGTGATGCGCGACATGGAATCCATCTGTGCCCCTGGCGGAAAGAGAAAATCCCCTGCGTCAGCAGCAGCCCGTGCCCGAATGCGAGCTATCTTTAGCGGATTGTCGGGCCGAGTTTCCACCTAGGCTAACAGGGAACGATGTCGGCGGGATAGGCGGTCTTGCCTGTTGGGCCCCACCTATGTTTCAGTCGCTAGGCCCGAAGATCGGCGCCGCCGGAAACGACTCTTCCAAGGGCCGCTTGCCAGAAGCGATATGAAAGCCGGCGGAGCTGCCATCGAAACACGTCCGCACCCCGCCGCACACGGCGAAGCCCCGCCCTGGCAAGCAAAGCCGACCAACGCGGAGCCTCAAGGCTAAACACGCACGGAGAAAAACGTCACACTTGCTAGAGCGCGTCGTCACCCGTGTCGTTGTTGCGAATGCGAATTGCGTCCTCCAGGGAGTAGATAAACACCTTCCCGTCACCAATCTTGCCGGTCCGCGCGGACTCAACCACCGCCTTGACGGTCTCTTCGACGCGAGCATCGCCAACCACAATTTCAACCTTGACCTTGGGTAGAAGATCAACCTCGTACTCCTGGCCGCGGTAGACCTCTTTGTGGCCCTTTTGCCGGCCGTGTCCGCGGACGTCGTAAATGGTCATCCCATCGACGCCGACGCCTTTTAATGCCTCTCGGACATCATCCAGCTTGTAGGGCTGAATGATAGCTTCAATTCGTTTCATCCTTTGCTCCTTCCCGAAGTTAACCTTCCAATCTGTACGCTTCCTCGCCGTGTTGCGTCAGGTCGAGGCCTTCGATTTCCTCAGTATCCGTCACTCGAAGCCCGACGAGCATGTCTGTCACCTTCAAGATAAAGAAGGTCCCAATCGCGGCGAGCACCCAAGTCACCAAGACGCCCAGGATGTTATCGATAAGCTGTCCGGAATTGCCTTCCAGCAGACCGGTCACCCCGTCCTGAACCGTGGCCGAGGCGAACACACCCGTCAAGATGGCGCCAACAGTGCCGCCCACCCCGTGCACGCCAAAGGCGTCCAGAGAGTCATCATAGCCCAGCTTCGACTTCAAGACCGCGACGGCCCAGTAACACACCAACCCGGCCACAAACCCGATGATCAAAGCGGCCATAGGCGTCACGAAACCGGACGCCGGTGTAATGGCAACCAAACCAGCCACCGCCCCCGTGATGCCACCCAGCACACTCGGTTTGCCGTCACGGATCTTTTCGGCCAACAGCCAACCCAGTACAGCCGCCGCGGTGGCGAAGTGCGTAGCGACGAAAGCGCTGGCGGCCAAGCCCGAGGCGTTTAGCGCGCTACCAGCATTGAATCCAAACCACCCGACCCAAAGCAGGCAGGCGCCGATGAAGCTCAACGGAAGATTGTGCGGCCTCATCGCCTCCGCTCCGTAGCCCTTGCGCTTGCCGAGATAAAGCGCGCACACCAAGGCGGAAACGCCCGACGAGATATGCACCACCGTGCCTCCGGCGAAGTCCAAACACTTTATCGTGCCCTCGTCGAAGGCGTTCAAAAAACCTTTGGGTCCCCATACCATGTGCGCCATGGGGAAGTAGACGATGAACACCCATAGAATCATGAACACCGTCAGCCCTTTGAAACTCATCCTTTCGGCGAAGGCGCCGGTGATCAGCGCCGGGGTGATGATGGCGAACATCAACTGGAACACCATGAACGTCAAGTGGGATATGGTGCCGTTGGCCTCCTGCCCCACCCCGTTCATAAAGGCATACTCGAAGCCTCCGATAAACGCATTCCCCGGGGAGAACGCCAGGCTGTAGCCGACCACGCCCCATATCACGGTGATCAATGCCATCAGGAAGAAACATTGCATCAGCGTACCGAGCATGTTCTTCTTCCGGACCAGGCCGCCATAGAACAGCGCCAGCCCCGGACCGGTCATCATCAATACCAGAGCCGAGCTCATTAGGACCCAAGCGTTGTCTCCGCTATCGACTTTCGCCTCCTCGCCGGCCAAAGCCAAAACGGGGAAACACAGCAACATCACAAACAACAAACGCACCATCCCACGTAAGTTCATTTCCTCGCTCCTCGTTGATTTCAATCGCTACCCGCGAACGGGTACACGCCTGCCTTGCGGCATCTACTACGTCCTAATATCTTGCAACGCCGGAAGCCAACGCGCACGCTTCTATCGTGCCGATAGAAAGTTTCTATCCGGCAACGACCCGATCACCATCGAGACGCCGGTTCCTGCCGCTCCTGGGCAGGCAATAGCAACGGTCCTTTGGGGACAGCATCGCGCACGCCCGGCACGAGCAACAGAGCACCGAGCCGTGCGCGTGAGGGGCTGTGAAAAAACCCGGGACTGTCCCAAAGCGCCATGCACGGACGGGGCGCTTTATCAATGACTTGCCAGAGGCGCGGGGACTGTACCAAGGGTTTTTTCACACCCGTGAGCAAGCGTCCAGAGATGACGCGGCTCAGCACCGTTGAATCCGCGTCTACCTCAACGCCTCCAATGAAACGAGAACAAAATGCTCGTTCCGACGCACACAAGCAGCTAAAGGATGGGCCCAACCCAGGGCTACTAGGCGGGACGATGACTCAGGGCGCGGTCGAGGGCGGTTCCCAGACCTTCCGGATCATCTGTGCCTATCCGATAGGTCTTGCCATTCGTCATTTCAAGTTCAATGGCCGAGAAACCTGCAACGTTGAAAAGCCACCCGTAGGGCGTGAACTTGATCCCCCAGCCGTAGTACCAACGATTCTCGACAACTCGATAGGCTTGAATCTCCGCCAACCGAAAACGCTTGCGGATGACCCCCAACCCGAACTGAATCTTGAGCACCCCATCACCGATTGTCGTTGTCAAGACGGGAAGCGACACGAGAACAAAGATCATAGCGACCAGACCGGCCAGGACGAACGGATTGAAATCGGTCGCCAGACTCAAATAGGCGAACACCAAAATCACCGCGGTATACGCAGCGGCGAGGGCATAACCTATCTGGGTATGTTGGTATTCGTTTGTCTCTGGCATCATGACCCCCGCTGTTCCATCTCATGATAACCGGAAGTATCAACGACCGCGGATCTGGCGGGCGAGGAAGCCAGTGAAAAAGACGCGAGGGATGGGCGCCCCCCATAGCAGCCCGTGGTGAAAGTAGACGTCGCAAAAAATGGTACAGTCACCGATTTTCGTCCTCTAGCCCATACCGCAAGAGACTCGGACGCTTTCCTGCGAACTTCGAACTGTGCGGGACGGCGGGAATGTTCCCCCAGTTTCGGCAACTTACAAGGAACACTAACCGACACGAATGTCGCACGGCGACCCGAGATCTCTCGTTCTCACGCCAATACCTTCTTCACCACTTTGCCATGCACATCCGTTAGGCGGAAGGCGCGCCCCTGGTATTTGAAGGTCAGCTTGGTGTGGTCGACGCCCAAGCAGTGCAGCATCGTCGCGTGCAGGTCGTGCACGTGCACCGGATCGCGGGTGATGTTGTAAGAGAAGTCATCGGTCTCGCCATAGGTGACACCGGGTTTGACGCCGCCGCCGGCCATCCAGATGGTGAAGCAGCGGGGATGGTGATCACGGCCATACGTCTCGGCCGTCAACCTACCTTGGCAATAGACCGTGCGGCCAAATTCGCCGCCCCAGACGACTAGAGTTTCATCAAGCAGGCCGCGCTCCTTCAAGTCTTGGATCAGAGCAGCCTGCGGCTGGTCGGTATCTCGGGATTGGCCAACGATGTCTTTGGGCAGTTTGGTGTGCTGGTCCCAGCCACGATGGAAGAGTTGGATGAAGCGCACATCGCGTTCGGCCAGCCGCCGGGCTAGCAGGCAGTTGGCCGCGAAGGTGCCGGGCTTTCGGGAGTCCGGACCGTAGCGCTCGAAGGTACTGTCGGGTTCCGTGGAAAGGTCAGTCAACTCGGGTACGGAGCTTTGCATGCGGTAGGCCATCTCGTACTGCGCGATGCGAGTCGAGATTTCCGGGTCGCCGACTTCTTCGAGCTTCAATCGGTTGAGCTTGGCCAGGTCATCGAGAAAGCGGCGTCGAGCGCTGCCGTCTATACCTGGCGGGTTCGACAAATAAAGGACCGGGTCGCCGATGGAGCGGAACTTGACCCCTTGGTACCTGGTAGGGAGAAAACCACTGCCCCACAGCCGGTCGTAGAGCGGCTGCCCATTGGGATTGCCCGACCCGTTCGACACCATGGCGACAAAGGCCGGCAAGTCCTTGTTCTCGCTGCCTAAGCCATAAGAAAGCCAGGCTCCGATGCTGGGCCGGCCCGCGAGCTGAAATCCGGTCTGGAAGAAGGTAATCCCCGGGTCGTGATTGATCGCCTCCGTGTGCATGGACCTGATGACACACAGTTCATCGGCCACCTTGGCGGTGTGAGGCAACAGTTCGCTGACCCAGGCGCCCGACTGGCCATGTTGGGCGAACTTGAACCTGGACGGGACCACCGGGAAGCTTTGTTGCGCGGCGGTCATCGCGGTCAGCCGCTGTCCCATGCGGATCGAAGCGGGCAACTCGGTGCCCTGAAGATCCTCGAGCTTTGGCTTGTAGTCAAACAGCTCCATCTGCGAGGGAGCACCCGACTGGAAAAGGTAAATGACGCGTTTGGCTCGGGGCGCGAAATGCGGAAGCCCAGATAATCCGGATTGAGAAGCCTGATCCCCGGCCTTAGCGGCGCTGCCGGCGACCAGATCCTCGTTGATCAGCGTCGCCAAAGCCGCAGCGCCGATGCCGGCGCTACTAAGCCCGAAAAAGTGTCTGCGGGTCAGCAACAACTGATGTTCAAGGCGAGGATCCATCACTTACTCCATGGTAACGCTTCCGTCGTGATTCGGGAGCAGGTTTCCCGGGGTCGCGCAGTGTCAAGTGAGCCATCTTTGCCCGTCGGCGTCGGACGAAACCGCGTTTCAGCGCGACCCGGCGGCAGCGGCAAAGACCGGCTGCACCCAGGCGTACTCTGCGTTCGAGGAAGTCACCTTCGCTCGAACGTATGTGTCCCCGGGTTTCAAGGTATAGACGGCCGGGTTGTCGAACGACTGGCTCAAGAGGCGGCCTCCCGGACCGATAAACTCGGTGGTGAACTTCTCTCCGTCATCTCGCTCATCTTCTTTGAGATAAACGCGGAGTTCGTTGGGCGAGCGACTGACGTCTTCGAGCACGACGCCGGTTGACGCGTAGAATTCCCCCGCATTCAGCGAGTTTAGTATGGCTTCCGTAGAAAGTTCCGGGGCTTTGACGCTCACCCAGCCACGTCCGGGATTAGAATACTCCGGTCCAAACACCTTGAATTTGTGCGCGTCGTCCACTGCTATTCCATACACCTCGCGTCCCGCCGACAATACCGCATCCCACATCTCCTCAAGACTTGGAAAACCACCGGCGCCTGCGTCATTGGTTCTTCGATGACCGTTGTAGACCTCGAAGAGCTTTAGTCCACGTATTTGACTCATCTCGCCGGGCGCGACTGCCCAACGGAAGTTAGGGTGGTTCAGTGACGGCGTGCCCCCCGCCGCCCGAACCGCGTCGACGTTCTTCTGTAACGTATCGACGACACTCGTACCCACTATCGGCTGGATCGTTCGATGGATATCGAGACCGTTAACATGGATGGGTTTGTCGCCAAGTTTTGAACTGATCTCCTCTCCGGAAATCAGCAAGAAACGATCCTCGGCGGCGAAGATTGCACTCAGCCCCGCGGTTGGGGTGACAAAGTCGTGGTCGGTGAGGACCAGGAAGTTGTACCTATGCTCCTTGTACCAGCGCGTGACCGCATCGGGCGCGCTGTCACCGTCACTGTTGATCGTGTGCGTGTGGAGATTGCCCTTGTACCACTTCCACCCGGTGGCAGGCGGAGTCTGCGCTGCCGGCATTAACGTCCACGCAACGAGGAGAACGAGGCCAAAGCTGAATCGGATCAGCTTGGCACTGGGTTTCGAGGATTGGCGGTCGTTCATAAGATTAACGCCGCGAGACTCTCTCTGATTTTGACATACTAAACGCTCCCTCCTCCTGAATGCAATGATCCTCTACTGATGTCCGCGGAGTACAGTGCCCGACACCGGTCGGAAACGCGGG
This sequence comes from Bryobacterales bacterium, assembly GCA_965248205.1. Taxonomy (GTDB): domain Bacteria; phylum Acidobacteriota; class Terriglobia; order Bryobacterales; family UBA6623. The sequence goes on along the minus strand of CBDFIS010000006.1, from coordinate 120,909 downwards.
ATGCTGGGAAGAGCGCGACATGTCGCGCCTGTACAGACAAACCCGTTCGTTGATCCGTGTTGTGAATGCAGTACCGCTCTGCCGAAGGAGGCACCAGGCTTCGCGAAATAGAAACGGCCGCAGGTCCGGGAACGGCACCGAGCCCCGCGCTACGGCTTCTTTCTCCTGCGTTAGAATGCGAGCCGCCGCATGTAGATCGGGACGTCCCCCGCACCGGAGCCGCTGGCACGTCGACTCACGCATTGTTTGCGACGAAGCGCTGCTGTTCGCCTTCCCGGGGGATTTTTTTTGCAGATGCCCGTGACGGCACATTCCCGCAAACGCTGTCTCAGGGCGATTTGAGCAGATTTGAGCAGATTCTCCTTAGAATTCCTGCCCATCGCATGCACGAGGGTCATCTTCTAATCGCAGTCTACACCACGAGGTGAGCGTTTCCGGGACTTCCGGCACCTAAGTAGTTGAATTCAATAGGTCGCAATTCTGTGACGGGCAAGGAGGTGGCACGGCTGAAGCCATTCGTCTAAGGGGCTCAAGCGTATTGCAACCAGCCGCAAAACGGCAGGCCTGAGCACGGCATGCCGTGCCCCTACCGCGGATTTCCATCCGCGGCTCTGTTTTGCTTGCCGCGGGGCATGGCCGCTCACTCGCGTTCGCGGCTCTGTTTGCGGGGTTGAGAGATTTTCGCATGGCGCAGGCTTGGGCGTCTCGCAATTCGTCCGACCCTCGCAAGCCGCGTGATCGGGAACGCGTGTCCCGAAAACATACACAAAACGGCCGCAAGTCTCGGCAAAACGGCCGCCGAGCCCTGCGCTATGGGACTTTCCCCGGACAACGCCGCCGAGATCGTTGTCATCGAAAGATCCACCACAGGCAGAGGACAGCGACCAGTAGCAGCCCGGTCCAGGTACGAAGGTCGCTTGGCCCCTTCCAGGGTTCCGACGGCCAGGCGAACACATGTCCTTGAACCTTTTCCGTCGCAACGGGCCGGGTGGCCAAGCTAACCCCCACCATGACGGCGGCCGCGAAAACCCAGACCACAAACGAGCGATGGAGAAAAGAGTTTAGGTAAGGATGCGACAGAACCGGCAGCGACCACCCCAGCGTCTGATCGAGGAAGAAGACCATCCCGGAGCCGAACCCCAGCGAGACGGCCGAGATGGCCCCCTTGAGGTTCGAGCCTTTCCACGCCAGACCTACGAAGATAGCTGCTGACATGGGTATCAATAGGTAGGCCGAGATCAGCTGCTGGTATTGCCAAAGGGTCACCGAAAGGCCCACCAAAGGAGCGGCCAGCATTCCCAAGACGGCCATCACCACGGTCGCCCAGCGTCCGACGATGACTTGACTTCGTTCGCCGAGGTTGGGCCTGCGGCGCATGACGAAGTCCCGTGTCACCAGCGTGGCGGTCGAATTGTAGCAAGCACTGATGGACGACATCAGAGCGGCTATCAAGCCGGCGACGACCAGGCCGCGAAGCCCCGCCGGGAGCAATCCATGCAGCAAGTGCGCGTAGGCACGATCGTAAGGGTCGAGATCAGGGTAGAGGACGCGGGCTATCACTCCCGGAAGCACCAGCAGAAATACCGGCAAAAGCTTGAGGAAACCCGCGAGTATGGCACCCTTCTGGCCGTCTTCCACCGTCCGCGCGCCCAGGACCCGCTGCACGTTCGTCTGATCCATGCACCAATAAAACATGCCTGCCACCAGATTCCCCAGGAAGAAGCCGGTGATCGGCAGCTCATGATCGAGTGGTTTGGCGATCCCGAGCATGCCCGTCGGCGCTTGGGCCGCCCTTCATGGTGTAGACGGCCGTGAAGGCGGACATGCCCAGCATGACCATCGTTTGGTCCCACCCGAGCAGGGTATTGAACAACAGGGACGCCGCCCACAAGGCGGGCGCCACCTTAGTGAAAACGTTAATGAATAACAGATTGGCCGAGTGAAAAGCCCGCATGCTCCAGCCGAAGCGGCGCTCTAGGAACTCGGGAATGGTGAAGACTCTCGCCCGCAAGTAAAGGGGCGCGAAAAACAGTGCCAGCAGAATCAGATCGAACACCGCCATCCACTCGAACCCTCCGGCGACGATGCCGATGCGGTAAGCATCACCGGCCAGTCCAATGACGTGCTCGGCCGAAATGTTCGTAATAAACAGCGACATGCCGACGAAAGGCCAAGCCAGGTCGCGGCCGGCTAGAAAGTACTCGGCGCCGCCGGCCTTCTTTCGAGCCGCCCTCAGAGCGGCGAAAACGACAAGTGTCAAGCTGGCGAAAATGACGAGGCTGTCGAGGAGAGAAAGCATGTGGCGAGGTCGTCGGCTACCCGTGGCGGCACCCGACTAGACGTAACGTGAGCGGCGCGCCGCGACTCCACAACCATACAGGAGACGAGTAGGTTGCCGCTAGCTTAGTACACCATTTCGCAAATACGGTTACGAAAGGTGGCCTCCCGCGGGCGCGGGTAGTCCACTAATCCGCATTGCGTCTATCGAAGTCTCGAAGAGTCAAGTGCGAACCCCGATTCATGTAAAGTAAGAAGATAAACTTCCGAATGAGACGGCTGCTCCTGGGAGTGAGCAATTTGCCATGTCCAACCAGAACATCCAAGATGCTTTTTTGAACAAAGTCCGGAGCGAGCGGCTGCCTGTTACGATCTTTCTCACCAGCGGTGTCAAGCTATCCGGACGAGTGCGTGGCTTCGACAAGTACTGCGTCGTTTTCGAAACCAGTCACCAGGAGCAGTTGATCTTCAAACACGCCATTTCCACCGTCGTGACAACACGCCAGTCACACGGTTCCGGCTCCGGGGGATCACAGCGGCCGACACCTCAACCCGAAAAGCCACCCGAAACCGAGATCCCAGACGACAAGCCGTCCGAACCCTAATATCTTGCAACTCCTTGGCCGGCGCTTTCGGGGCCCATCCAACGCCCAGCAGAGAGCATCTTGAACCTAAAGAAGTCGTCTCCCCCTCTACCACCCGCCGGTAAGTCGCTTGTGTCCGACGTCGCAACACCCGCGGAGGAAACTTGCCTTCTAGTCGGCGTCGAGATCCGGCGAGATCGCAATGGCCGCTCCGACGACTCTCAGTGGACTGCCTCTACGGAGGAATCACTGGAGGAGTTGGCCGAGCTAGCTTCCAGCGCGGGCGCCACCGTGCTCGGGTCGGACATTCAAGCCCGCCAGACTGCTCATCACGCGACCTTGATCGGGAAGGGCAAAGTGGAGGAGCTCCGCCGATGGGTGCTGGAAGTCGACACGGATCTCGTTTTGTTCGATCGGAGCCTCTCGCCAAGTCAGCAACGAAACCTCGAGAGCGCCTTGGACTGCAAGGTAATCGATCGAACTCAGCTCATCCTTGAAATCTTCGCCCGACACGCGCGCACCCGAGAGGGACACCTACAAGTCGAGCTTGCTCAGTTGACCTACCTGTTGCCTCGCCTGATGGGCCGTGGAGCCGAGATGTCTCGGTTAGGCGGCGGTATCGGTACGCGCGGTCCTGGAGAAACCAAGCTCGAAACCGATCGCCGTCGAATCGGAAGGCGCATCAACAAGCTCAAAGCCAACCTACGAGCGGTCCGGGCTACTCGCCGTTCGCAGCGCAAGAAGCGCGGCAGCGTTCCCTTGTCGACGGTTTCCCTCGTGGGTTATACGAATGCGGGCAAATCAACTCTATTTAACGCTCTCACGTCAGCGAAAGTCTTGGCCGGCCCCAAGATGTTCGCGACGCTCGACCCGACGATTCGAGCCCTCGATCTCCCCTCGCGGCGGCGCGTTTTGCTTTCGGACACTGTCGGTTTCCTTCGCCATCTCCCGCCGACGCTGATTCAAGCTTTTCGAGCCACCCTCGAAGAGGTCACCGAGGCGGCCATGATCGTGCACGTCGTGGACGTCTCTTCTCCCCACTGGCGACTTAGGCGCCAAGAAGTGGACGAGGTACTCCGTGAGATTGAAGCCGCACAAAAGCCACAAGTCCTGGCGCTGAACAAGATTGACCAGGTGGACTCGGAGCAGGTTGCTGCCGTGCTCAGCTCGTTGCGGTCGTCCGATTCCGTCGCCGAGCCTGTCGCCATCTCCGCGCTCAAGGGACGCGGCCTGTCCGATCTGCTGAGAGCGATCGATCTCGAACTACCGGGAGACGATATCGCAACCGAACGCTATCACTTCGCCTTCGGGGAGGGCGAGAAGATTTCGTTCCTCTATGATCACGCGCGGATTCTCGACAGAACAGATACACCGCGAGGCGTGGAAATCACAGCCGCGGCTCCTCATTCGGTGCGGCTGCGGCTATCGAAGAACGCGGCCGGCAGGGACGGGCCCGGGAAGGCTTAGAAAATCGGGGACCGCTGGGGACAGGCAGCAGGGCGGGGTCTGGCTATTTCGGTGTTGCCTGCCCCACGGTTGCGGGTTCGTCAGACGTAGCGAGTTGCTCCGGGCGCTTGTCCCCAGGAAAGGTCACACACCTTCCGGAGGCCGTTACTGGTCCGAGGTCGGCTCGCTGAGTGCCAGAAAACGTCGCATGACTCGGCGCACAAAAAGCCGGGTTTCGTTGTAAGGAGGCAGACCGTCATAATGGTCGACTTTTTCGGGCCCGGCGTTGTAGGCGGCTAACGCCCGCAACAGTTGGTCTGGCGATTCCGAATAGCGCTCTAGGAGGCCCTTGAGATAACGGGTCCCCCCGCTCACGTTTTGAGCCGGGTCCGTGCGGTCTTCGACGGCAAGATCGCTGGCGGTTCCCGGCATGAGCTGCATCAGGCCAACGGCTCCTTTAGGGGACACAGCCTCAGGATCGTAAGCCGACTCCGCTTCAACGACGCTGTGGACCAGGGTGGCGGGCAGCCGGTGCCGGTCGGCAACGCTGTCGATCAGCTTGCGGATGTCTTCCGGTGAGTCTGCAATGTCTTCTTGAGTAGATTCCGTAGTGACGCGCGCGCCAGGCGTCTCGTCACGCTTCTCGAACCCAACGATGACTGACGACGGAAGCTCGATGAAGTTGCCGTCCTTCTGGAACAGCCGGACACGGTCGCCCACTCGTTCGTGGCCTTCGGCCTCTAGGCGGAACCCGCTCGTCAACACAGCGTACTCGCCGGCGCAAAGGTAGGCAGCGCACATGCCGACAAGGATCGCTAGACGAAGACCCATCCCGTATAGCATACTGCGTGGCGTGCGGCGCCCGTTTCTCACAGACGTTTTCGGATGCACGAACCCTCTCCTAAGATTATGACGTTCTTTTCTCACCTATCGTGCAGTCGCACCGGAGAAAAACTTCCCAAGGGAGAGCTTCATACCGTTTCCTCCGCCGGTGCTCCCCTTTTCGCGCGCTACGATCTGGCCCGCGCACGCGAGCATTTGACACCCGCCGAGATCTCAAGTGGCCCGACGTCGATGTGGCGCTGGTCATCTCTGTTGCCGGTCTCGAACCCCGAAAACATCGTCTCCCTGGGTGAAGGGAGCACTCCCCTGATCCCTGCGAAACGGCTGGGCCATAGTATCGGTGCCGCCAACGTTTCGGTAAAGGACGAAAGCGTGAACCCGACGGGAACCTTCAAGGCTCGCGGGATGTCGTGTGCCGTTTCGATGGCCAAGGAGGCAGCGGTGGAAAAGTTGGCCGCCCCCTCGGCCGGCAACGCCGGTTCGGCTTTGGCTGCCTACGCCGCCGCTACGGGCATCGAGGCTCACATCTTCATGCCGCAAGACGTGCCCGAGGCCAACTACATCGAGTGCAAGATGTTTGGCGCCCACGTAAACCTCGTGGACGGCCTTATCAGCGATTGCGGTCGCCTCGTCGCCGAAGGGAAAGACTCTCAGGGATGGTTCGACGTCTCGTCGCTGAAACAGCCTTACCGTATCGAGGGCAAGAAAACCATGGGTCTCGAGCTGGCCGAGCAACTAGGCTGGCGGCTTCCCGATGCCATCCTGTACCCCACGGGCGGGGGTGTCGGCATCATTGGCATGTGGAAAGCCTTTGACGAGCTCGAAGAGCTAGGCTGGATTGATTCCAAGCGCCCGAAAATGATCGTCGTTCAAGCGGCCGGTTGCGCCCCTATCGTTCGGGCCTTCGAGCAAGGCAGCGACGAAGCGGAGTTTTGGGACGACGCGCGGACGATCGCCAGCGGCTTGCGTGTCCCCGAAGCTGGCGGCGCTTTCCTGGTGCTCGAAGCCGTTCGAAAAAGCGCGGGGACCTGCATCACGGTCACGGATCAAGAGATCCTTGGAGCGGGCCGTCTGCTGGCTGAAACTGAGGGCATTTTCGTTGCCCCCGAAGCGGCCGCCTGCGTCGCCGCCTTGGAGAAGCTCCTCCAGCGAGCGTTCCTGAAACCAGACGACGAAATCGTTCTTTTCAACACCGGCACAGGCCTCAAGTACCTCGACACCTGGGCGACCCAGTTCACTCGCGAGCCGCGCAGCGAAGAACGTCTCGGTGGTCTGATTCTGCCTCGTTGAAGTGCGCACAAGAGCGAGTCGGAGCCGCTTTGGGTCGCTATCCCGACGAAGGATCAGCCCACCGGATCGGGCAGGGAGACTCCGAAACGTTCGCCGATCGTGGCAAGGTCTCGAGCCGTTGCCTCGGGCAGTGGAATTCCGTCGCGACTTCGTTGTTGGCGGTTCTTAGTCTCTACTTCGCCGGGGACGAGGACTTCGGTGACTCCTTCTCTCGGGGGAACTCGCTTTGCGGCGGCAAGCGACTCGCCGACCATAGCCCGGTACTCTTCTCGACCGCCGAAAGCACCGGGATCGACAACCAACATCAATACGCCGCCTAGGCGTCCTCGGGAGTCGGTGACCGTCTCGTCGACCGCGGCGGTGATGAGGGTGGGATCGGGATCGCCGATCATGCCGAGCGCCCCCAGCAGAGCCGAAGCCAGCGACAAGCCGGACCCTTTGTGCCCCGCGATGCTGCCACCCAGCGGAACGATCGTGCCGCCGGCAAAGAAGTCCTCGGGGTCTGTCGAGGGGTTCCCGTCACGATCTAGAATGCAGTCGGGTGGAAGTTGGTCGCCCTTGTCGCGCGCCACGCGAATCTTGCCCCCGGCGATGGTCGACGTCGAACCGTCGAACAACATCGGCGGTCTGCCCTCGGCGGGGACCCCGATCGCGAAAGGGTTGGCGCCCAAGAAGATCTGTCGGCCACCGGTCGGCAGCATAAGTCCGACGCCGGGTCCGGCCGCCCCCACGGTCATGAGCGCGATCAGTCCCCGCTCGGCGGCGCGCTCGGCGTATTCGCCCATGCGGCCGGTATGGGTCGAGTGGCGAATCGCGGCGACCGTTACGCCATGACGGCTGGCGCGGTCCATGGCCCAATCGAGTGCCCAGGCTGTGGTGTAGAGGCCGCATCCTCGCCCGGCGTCGATGAGTCCCGTAGCATCTGTCTCACGAAGAACGGCGGGTCGGGCGTCCGGCACCATGTCGCCGGTTTCAATCTCCGCCACGTACTGCTTGACGCGAATGACGCCGTGCGAGTCGTGACCCGAGAGATTCGCCCGCACCATGTGCCGCGCGACCTCGGCCGCGATATCCGCGGGGGTTCGGTCGGCTTCGAAGACCTGCCGGACAAACATCTCTAGATCGTCCGCGCCCCAACGCCTTAAATCCGCCATATTGATCGTCTCCGCTGAACTTCGACTAAGCACCCGTATCGAACAGAGCGCCTAGTCTAGCAGCCCGTGGTGGAAGTGCGGGGAGGCGGATCGCCCCCCGTGGATATATCACGTAAGTTGCTGGATTAAATATAGTTATGGGAAATTGGCTTTGTTTGGTCATCTTATTGGTCGCGTTGCTCCACTGCTGGTTGGCTGGCTGATCGCCTCATCTGTCGAGAGAAATCTCGAGGCGGCACGCTGAGAACGTGCGTCGCCACGAGTGGGGACACAGGACGCAGGAATGCGTCCACAAAGGCAAAAGGCCGCGGATCTCAGAATCGAGATCCGCGCTACATCCTGCAAACCGCTCGTCACCAACTGATTCCCTGTGGGTTGCGAGAAATTGGGTTTGTTCCGTCCTTTTCTCGCTTGTCGAGCGTCTTGTTGATCTCCTCGGTCCCGTTCAGAACAGCGAGTCGGGCAACAACAGCTTGCTCACTGCCCGCGGCTCTGTCGTTGGTCGATCGGCAGTCGGCGGTTGATTCCACAGGGGTTCGGCGAAATTGGGTTTGTTTGGTCATTACGAAACCGAAACGGATTTTGGAATTTGCCGCTTGCCGCACGCGCGCGGCTCCGCAACGATCGGTTTCCGTCCGTCGGCGGGGCGGAACAAAGGCCGCAGATGTCAAAAGCGATATCCGCGCTACGGGGTTCATCATTATAGGGCGTTGATTCCATGAGGATTCGGCGAGATTGGCTTTGTTTCGTCGTTTCCCATCGACAGCTTCCGAGAAGCTTTCGGCACTCCATGAGCTTGTCACGCGTTTCTGGAAGCCTCCTGCGTCTATTGTATCTCGGGACATGGGATTTCTCGGGACAAGGGTCCAGAAGTTACTGAAACAAAGAATCTTGGCGCCCGTGACCGGTAGATTGGAGCCGGACCGACCAGCGCACAGGCAAGAATTCTAGTACTGGCAAGCGAACTACGATCTGACGTCGGCACCAACGTGGGCTTGCAAGAAGACCACAGGTTTGGGCCGAACGACGGCCCAGCCCCGTGATGAGGGACTCCGATTCCCGGACATGAGAGCCGGCGGCGCTACCATGACAGGTTTTGATCAAACGGCCGCAGATCTCAAGATCGAGAGGCCGCGCTACGAACTACAGACTTCTGAAAGCCGGCAACACACCCTCGATCCGAGCATTGCCGCCGTGTATACTTGAACCGGCACACGGAATTAGGATCCATTAACGAGTGATAAATCCGAGTGTTGTACCGCTGGCGACACGACGGAAAGAGCGCGGCCAAACAGGGGACTTGTCGCAAGCGGTACAACGATTTGAAGGAAGCCCGACGACGAGCGTTGGAAGTCTATGCGGTTTGTATTCGGCGTGCGGACGGAGGCAAGACGGCGACGAGAGGGTTGCGACGCACAGAGAACGCATGGTCGGGACCGAATCGAGTGCTGATCCGAAGGGCGAACGTAAGGTTTCTGCCGTGCGAGCGGCGTCTGAAACGGGCGGAATCGTCCGTAAAAGCGGGCCCAGGCGCACGAGTACGGTGCGCGCCGAAGCGCGAGAGCGGCTCGAGGGGAGATGCGACGTGGCATCATGCGGCGGCGAGAGCGGGCGGGGCGCGAGTCCGCAGCTGGGCGGCGGTGAAACGTTCGACAATGAGCAAACGGCCGCCGCAACGAGGACAGAGCCAGCCGCTACGAGCGGGTTCGGAATCCGAGTAGGAGATCGTGCGCGAAGGGTTGACGCGAGCGATCAACCGACGACACAACGGCAACAGGTCGCCGCGTTTCGAGTTCGTCAGGAAGCCGTAGTAGCGAATGCGGTGGAAGCCGCTGGGCAACACGTGCAGCAGGAAGCGGCGCAGGAACTCGTCGAGTTCGAGCGTCATCAGCCTTTGCTGATTGCCATGGGCCGAATCGCGCCAACGGAACGTGACTTGGTTGAGTTCGAACGAAACCAGGCGTTGGTTCGAGATGGCGATGCGGTGGGTGTAGCGGCTCAAGTACTGTAAGGCCCGTCCCGGGTCTCCGAAGGGCGGCCGCACTTCGACCACCCACTGGGTGCGGTACAAGCTCCGCACAAACGCATTGAACTCACGCTCTCGATCGAGCGGTGCGAACCGCCCGTAGAAGCGTAGCTTGCCCTGGGCGAAGGCCTTCCGCAAGCCGTCGATGAACTTGCCGCGGAAGACCTCGGCTAAGACTTCCTTAGGCAGGAAGAAGTTCTTCGACGGCGCGTCGATCCAACGGCTGTGGTCGAGCGAGAGACCGCCGGCGGGAACGACAGTATGGACGTGGGCGTGTTCCTGGAGGCGCTGATTCCACGTATGCAAGATCGAGAAGAAGCCGATCTCGGCGCCGAGATGGCGGGGATCGCGAGCGACTTCGAGCAGCGTGTGTGCGCTCGCTCGCAGCAGCAGCGAGTAGATCGCATCCTTGTTCTGTAAGGCCAGCTGCGAGAGGACTCGCGGCAAGGTGAACACGACGTGCAGGTAGCGCACCGGAAGCAGCTCTTGGTGTCGAGCTTCCAACCAACGCTTGCGGGTGTTGGCCTGGCACTTTGGACAATGGCGATCCAAACACGAGTTGTAGACGAGGGGCGGTTCATGGTCGCAGTCATCGCAGCGGAGGCGATGACCGCCGAGAGCGGCGGTGCGGCAACGCTCGATCGCCGACAACACTTTGAGATGCTGCCCGCTGAGCCAAGCGCGGCTTTTCTCGACGAAACGCTCTCCGGCGGCGCGAACCAGATCGGCCACCTCCAGCGGCGGCCGTTCCATCTACGTTGTCTCGGGATCGTCTTTGTCGGTTGAGGCCAGCTCCAACGAGTCCAGCGGGCTGGCGACATCACTGAGATGCTTTGCCGACAGATGCAGATACCGCGCCGTCTCTTCCAGGTCGCGATGACCGAGCAGCATCTGAATCGTGCGCAAGTCCGCTCCGGCTTCGAGCAAGTGGGTGGCGAAGCAATGACGCAGGATGTGGGGGTGAGCGGGTTTAGTGATGCCGGCCCTCTTGGCGGCGTGGCTGCAAGCGAGCCAGGGCACGTTGCTCGTAATCGGATCATCGCTGATGTGCCACTTCCCGCCGGGGAATAGCCACTGCTTGGGCCTGCGCCGTAGTCGGCGAATGTGCTCGCGCAAGTTGACCAGCAACTGCTCGGAGAGCATCACGTCGCGGTCTTTACGGCCCTTGCCGCCGCGGACGTGCACGACCATGCGCTCGGAGTCGATGTCCTGGATCCGCAGCTGAGTCAACTCGGCCCGGCGCACCCCGGTGGCGTAGAGCGTCATCACGATCATGCGGTGAAAGGCGCTGTCGGCGGCGTTGATCAGACGAGCGACTTGTTGGGGAGAGAGGATGTTGGGCAGTCGGCGCGGTCTCTTCGGGTAGGGCGCTCGATCCAGGTTCCACTCTTGTCCGAGCGTCTGGATGTAGAAGAACCGCAGCGCCGCCACCCGTTGCGCCACGGTGTTGGCGGCGAGCTTGCGATCGCGAAACAGGTGCGCTTGATACTGGCGGATGTGCTCCGGCCCTAGCCGGTCGGGCCTCCGCTTGAAGTAGCGCGCCAAGTCTTCGACGGTGCGGATGTAGCTGCGAACCGTGTTCGCGGAGTAGTTGCGACGCTCGAGTTCCTCGAGCATCTGTCGGCGTAAATGTGTCATCGGACACCTCCTTGTGGTGTCCCGACCTTACGCCTATCTTTACGTCTTCTCTCCGCTTACTCCCACGCGAAGCGTCTGCCGAAGGCTTCGTTCAAATCCGGAAATCGTGAATCAAATCGTGGAGGCCGTCACGCCTTACGCGCCGGCCATCTGGTCCGCGGGCTCGGTCGCCGCCCAAAAAGCCGCCGAGGAGATCGGCAAGGGCGCCCTCGGCAAACTCGGCGGCGAGCTGTTCTCGCGCTTACGCGGGAAATCCAAAGGCGCTCCGACAGACCGCTCTGAACTCGAGCGCATCGTTCGCGAGGTCATGGCGGAGGACCCGGCCTTCGCCCAGCAGGTACAAGTCCAATTCCAGGGACCCGTATCGGTCGGAGGCCACGCGATCCAAGTTCACGGTCCTGCCCACTTCGACTTCGGAGGTGCGGGTGCGGCGACCGCGCCTGTTGCACCCGCGCCCACGCCGCTCTCACTCCACCGCGCCCTGCCGGCCGACCTGCCGGACTTCACCGGCCGCGAAGACCAGATCGCCCAACTCGAAACGCTCCTGCGCCGGAGGGAAGGCGCGGCCATCTCGGCCATCGGGGGCATGGGCGGGGTCGGCAAGACGGCCTTGGCGATTCAGGTGGCGCATCGTGTGAAAGGCGACTTCCCTGACGGACAAGTTTTGGTTAACCTGCGGGGCTTTGACCGCGAGCACAAGCCGCTCACCTGGGCCGAGGCGATGCGGCAGGTGCTCGCCTGGCTCGCACCCGATGCCAAGCCGCCTGATGACGAGGACCAGCTCCTTGCCGCTTACCACGGCCTCTTCGAAGGCAAACGGGTCCTGCTGCTGGCGGACAACGCTGCTAAAGCCGCCCAAGTTCGCCCGCTGGTCCCCGCACCACCGTCCGCTATGGTTGTGACCTCCCGCCGCACGATCCAACTTGCCGGGCTTGAAGGCATGAACCTCGACGCACTCTCGACCAAAGAGGCCGACCAGCTGCTGGTCGAGATCATCGGCGCCGAACGGTCGAAGCCAGTCGAGCGAGCCACGATCGCCGAGTTGTGCGGCCGCCTGCCACTGGCCCTGCGTGTCGCCGCCAACTTCCTCAAGACCCATGAGACGTGGACAGCCGCCGAGTACATCGAAGCGCTCCGAGAACGCAGGAAGCGCCTGCGACACGACGACCTCGACGTGCGGGCGACGCTGTCGCTCAGTGTTGGCGAACTCGAACGCGAGAGCCCGACGCGTGCCGAGCGCTGGCGCATGCTGGCAGTGTTCCCGACGAGCTTTCTGCGCGATGCGGCGGCCGCCGTTTGGGACATCACGTCCGACAGCGCCCGTGACGACTTGGATACCTTGGTCGAGCGAAGCCTGCTGCAGTTCGGTAAGGATGAGGGCCGTTTCCGCCTCCACGACCTGTTTCGCGATCTCGCCCGCGAGGAACTTTCCGGTGAGCAGGCCGAAGAAGCCGCCGCGCGCCACGCAGGGCACTATGCGAAGGTGGCCGCTCTGGCTGACGACACATACGAAAAGGGTGGTGAGAACGTGCTAGCAGGCCTGCGGCTATTCGACAACGATCGGGCACAGATCGAGGCGGGCCAGGCCTGGGCCGCGGCCCGCCGAAGTCAGCGCGATGATGCCGCCAGGCTCTCGTACGACTACGCCCTGCGGGCGCCTTACGTCCTCGCCTTACGGCTTTCGGCTCGGGAGCTGATCAGTTGGTTGGAGGCCGCTGTCGAAGGCGCGCGACACATCGGCGACCGGCGGAGCCAAGCGAATGCGCTGGGGAACCTGGGGAATGCCTACGGGGCTTTAGGTGAGACGCGGCGCGCCATCGAGTTCCACGAGCAGCGTTTGGCCATCGCCCGCAAGATCGGCGACCGGCGGGGCGAAGGTCAATCGCTGGGGAACCTGGGGGGTGCCTACCGGGCTTTGGGCGAGACGCGGCGCGCGATCGAGTTCTACGAGCAGGATTTGGAAATCGCCCGCGAGATTGGTGACCGGCGGGGCGAAGGTCAAACGCTGGGGAACCTGGGGAGTGCCTACGGAGATTTGGGCGAGACGCGGCGCGCGATCGAGTTCTCGGAGCAGTATTTGGAAATCGCCCGGGAGATCGGCGACCGGTCGGGCGAAGGAAATGCGCTGGGGAACCTGGGGCTGGCCTACGCGGGTTTGGGCGAGACGCGGCGCGCGATCGAGTCCTACGAGCAGAGCTTAGAAATCGCCCGCGAGATCGGCGACCGGCGGGGCAAAGGGACTACGCTCTACAACCTGGCGGGCGAGCTAGCCAAGGTGGGCCGGCGCGACGAGGCCATCGACGCCATCGAGGAGTCCATCCGGATCATGGAAGAAATGGAAGACCCGTGGCTTCCCAAAGCCCGGGCCCGTTTGAAGCGCCTGCACGGTGAGTGACGGGGTTGGGCGGAGGCTCGTGCAGCAAACCCCTGCGGCCCCGCGGTCAGGCACCTTTCGTAACCAGCTCGGGCGCAATAAATTGCGCCCCTACCTCATATTTGCGAAATGATGCACTAGGGGTGCCCCTAATAGGCTAGCACCCGCTCGATTTCGCGTTGCACGTCTTCGGGCTGGGGGAGGATTTCGCGCTCGAGCGTCGGGCTGTAGGCGACCCAGGTGTCTAGCGCGCCAACGCGACCAATTGGGGCGTCCAAGCGGTCGAAAAGCTCGTTGGCCAGACGAGCGGAGATCTCCGCGCCGTATCCGAAGGAGAGGCAGTCTTCGTGTGCGACGACCACCCGGTTCGTCTTCGACACGGACGTCGAGATAGCGTCCCAATCGTAAGGGTTCAGGGACCGCAAATCGAGGATTTCGATCGAGACATCGAGCGCCTTTTCCACCGCCACGGCCGCCTGAAGCGAGCGGTGCACAAGAGCGCCATAGGTAACCACGGTTAGATCCTGGCCGCTCTTGACCAGGTGCGCCTTGCCGAACGGCACGGTGTAATCCGCCCCCGGATAAGGACTGCGGTTATAGGTTTCGCGATACAGCTTTTTGTGTTCGAGAAACAAGACCGGATCGTCACAACGAATCGCGGTGCGAAGCAGGCCGACGGCATCGGCCGCATTGGACGGCATCACGACCCGCAGGCCAGGAATATGCGTGAAGGTAACCTCGCCCGACTGGCTGTGGTAGGGACCTGCTCCCCCGAGATAGCCTCCGATGGGAGCCCGAATGACAAAAGGCGCGGAAAAACCGTTTGCCGAGCGCCATCGCAGCGTCGCCAACTCGTCACGGATTTGCATCATGGCCGGCCAGATGTAGTCGAAAAACTGCATCTCGACTACGGGCTTCAGGCCCCGTGTAGCCATACCGGTCGCGCGCCCAACAATGGCCGCCTCGGCTAACGGCGAGTTGAACACCCTTTGGCCGCCGAATTCGCGTTGCAGCCCGAGAGTCGCCTTAAAAACACCGCCCTTCCCCTTGACGGATGCCAGGTTTTCTTCGCGGCTGCAGTCGGCCACGTCCTCACCGAAAACGACGATCCGAGTGTCTTGCCTCATCTCGTCCCGCAGGCAGGCGTTGATGGAGTCCACCATCGTTCGCGGGTCGCCGTCAAACCGTGCTTCCGACTGAAACTCGTCGCCTGCCGGATCGACGGTCGGCGAGTAGAGGAACTTGAGCGCACTGCCGGGCGCGGGAGGGGATGCCTTGAGCGCTTGCTCGAGAGCCTCATGAATCTCTTGGTCGACTTCGTCGTGAATCGTGAGAATCGTGTGCTCGTCGGCGATGCCTTCCCTCTCGAGCAAGTCGGCCAGCTTGCGAATCGGGTCGCGAGCAGCCTCTTGCTCCCTTTCCTCACGCGTTTTGTAAAGGGTTTCGTCGTCAGAAAGGGAGTGGGCGTAGGGTCGCGTGGTATGGGCGTGTATCAGAGCTGGTCCCTGCCCGCTACGACAATAGTGAACCGCTTCTTTGACGGCCTCGTAGCTGGCCGGAAAATCCAAACCGTCAACCTCGTGTACGGAGAGGTCAGGAAAACCGGAGACGAGCCGAGAGATGCTGCCGCCAGCGGTTTGGACGGCAACCGGGACCGATATCGCGTAGCCGTTATCCTCGACGAGAAACACGACGGGCAGACGTTCCAGGCAGGCCGCGTTGAGAGCTTCCCAGAATTCACCTTCACTCGTGGCGCCGTCGCCGAGCGTGATCAACACGACCGCTTCCTCCGCGTCCGTGCCGTCTAGGTGTTCGCTTTGCCGAACGAACTCAAAGCGGCCGGCATGTGCGCAGCCGACTCCCTGCAGAGCTTGCTGGCCCGTCGTGCTCGACGCGGAGACGATGCGCAGCTCGGCACTCGACCAGTGGGAGGGCATTTGGCGCCCGCCGGAAGCCTCGTCGGCACCGGCTCCCAGAGCCTGCAAGAACATCTGCCGCGGCTTGACGCCCAACGCGAGGGCAAGCGCCCGGTCGCGATAGTAGGGATAGCACCAGTCAAAACCGGGACGCAGCACCATCCCGACCGCGGTTTGAATGGCTTCGTGTCCGGCTGCGCTGATCTGGAAGAAGATCTGGTTGCGCCGCTTGAGGATGACTTCGCGGTCATCGAGACGGCGGGATAGGTACATGCTGCGGTAGGCGTGAAGAAGGTCCTCGGCAGCGATACCGGTCGAGATCGGGACCTTTTGCGCCAAACCGCTTTCGGCGGGCATGGGTCCTTTTTAGTGTATCACGGGACCGGTTTTTCGCCCCATTTTCAGTTCTAGGCAATTCTATGAACGACATCGGGCGGGGCGTCGTGGCGACGGCGGCGGGCACAGCATGCTGTGCCCCGTTTTGCTTTCTCCTCGAACAAACTTCGGGTCCAGCGCTCTAGCGGTTCTCGGTGGTTTGCGTTTCGGGTGGCGTGGTCGCTTGCTCTTTGGTGGAAGGGGTCGTTCTATCCGCGGGCTTGAACCGCGTCAGGTGGATCACGAACGGACTGACCTCGAACGGCATCTTGTCGCGGGCCGATAGCAACGCGACCGGTTTGGTTTCGATCAGACGAATCTCATTGTTCCAAGGATTGAGCTCGACCCGCGAGCCAAGCGGAAGCGCGGCAATCTGCTCGATTTCGTCTTCCTTGAGTTCGGGGGCCTGGCCGGCGAGATCACTCAGGCGCAAGAGCGTGTCGCCGTTGGCCAGCTTGTTCCCGAGATTCGCTTCGATGAGATTAGGAAGATACGGAGACCGGCTCGCCAGCGCTTTCAAGAACAAACCGGCGTTGGCAAGCTTGTCGACATAAGGAGAGTTTTTCAGAATCTCAAGAGCCTTCTCGCCGGCGGCTTTGATCTCCTCCTCCGGCCTCGAGAGGCGCAGCTGGTTAAGAATTTCTTCATCTTCAAACATCGTCTGATCGCTGAAGGCGAAGCGGGTTTCGGTCTGGTGCCCAAGAACGATGTGGGCCAATTCATCGGAAAGCACCATCGCCAAGCTGGCCTCATCGGGCAGGACATCGAGAAGTCCGCGGCTGATGACGATCGCCTGGCCGATCGAAAACGTTTCGAGCGGCGTAGTCAACAGCACTCGGCAGTGCACATCGAGGCTGATGTCATTGGTGACGATCAAGTTGTTGACGACTGTGTTCAGCACCTGGTCCACTTCGCCCTTGGGGGCAAGCAGCCCAGTCGATTCCAGCCGATCGAGCACATTGGTCTCGGCTTGGCGCTGCCAAAAGCGCTGGCTTTCGATGGGCGTGATGTGCTTCGACTCGCTTCTGTCGTCTACTGGGTTGTCGGCCTCGATGAGAATGTCTGTCAGTTCCTGCAGTTTTCCGCTGCGTGGGGTATGGTAACCCCAAATCCGAGTCTGGCCCCGAAATCGAACCTTCGTTTCTCCCTTCCCCGAGAGGTTTGCGTCCTCGATGTAGACAAACGCCGGCATCCACAGGCCCGGAGCGACGTTGAGCCGCCAACTGTCGAAATGGAAGAACAGCGACGACGCTCTGCTGAACGTATAGGTGCCGTTGAACCGGACAATCCGGTAGTCTCGGTCCTCGACCCAGATACGGCCAACAAACTTACCGACCGTCTTTTCCTTTTTCGGTGCCACGTTAAAGACGAGGGTTCGGACTTCCCCGAGAAACTCTCGCCGCACATAATCGAAACTGTAGGTTTCTGGATCAAAATCATATGCGTCTAGGATGACCATTTGGGCGAATCCATCTGGGAAAAAGACCACCGCACCATTCTTTCGAAAGCTGGGGCTTGCAAGGAACCCACTGTGAGAGACGCCTTCCCCCACCGTCAGTTTTCCGATCAAGTAGTGGTCGCTGGCCTGCTCGGAGGCTGTGTCCGCGCCGCGCTCGACCTCTTGGAGATACGTTTCCAAGACGGGATTGAACTCCCGTAGTCGCTGCATCAGCTCCTGCTCGTTGCCGACGATGCGGTCAATCAGTTGTTCGACACGGTCTGAGCTCGCGGCGGGAATCGGGGCAAGCGCCGCAAGGGCCGCCAGTATCAAGGTCATCCATAGGTTCGTCTTCATGCTCATAGCAACTTCTCGTTAGTAAGCCAGCTGAAACGTAATGTAGACGTTGGCCGTCGAGTCCACCGAGCGGCCGTCCTGTTGCGCGGGTTTGAAGATGATGTTTTCGGCGGCGCGGATGGCCTTTTCATCCAGGCCGTGGCCAAGGCTGTTCAAAACCCGTAAGACCTTGACCTCCCCCAACGCTGAGAACAATACGTGCAATGAAACTTCGCCTTCCAGGCGCAGCCCGCGCGCCTGCTCCGTGTAATCGGGACGAGGCTTGCTGAGGATCTGCACCGCCGTACTGACTGGCTGTCGCTTGGGTGAGCGGACCGGGACTCGGCTCGGCTTGCTGACCCGCACTTCGCCGAAGTCTGTCTTTCCTACTTCCAAACCCCGGGGCCTCGGAGAATCGGCGCGGAGAACCTCCTCAAAAACGCCCGCTTCCACCGTTGACCCGCCACGGCGCTTACCCCCGTCCTGGGTGAAAGCGAAATCTGAGAAGCCGACTTGGCCATCCCTGAGCGCATCCGGGTCGTGTACTCTAAGCTCGCCGGAACCGATCGCCGTCAGTTGAGAAAAGCCCGCCTCTTCCACTCGACGCCGCGAAAGCGGCAGCGTTACCACAGCCGCGCGGGCCAGTACGCCGGTCCTGATGGCAGGCTTAGGAGGCTCAATCGGTGGCGGCTCAAACCGAGGGATTTCCACGGGGGGAGCCGACAGGCTTGGGTCAGGGACTTCCACGTGGGCAACGAGCGAGCGGTCCGGCGCGGGCTTGGCGACGGGCTGCTCCTCCGGCTGCCAACGCTCGGTCTCTTTCTGAGGGACCGTGGTGGATCGGGCAGCAGGCGGCTTAGGTACGGCGGCGGGGATGCGTTTCGGGGCCCAGAGAAGGGGCATAGTTACCCGCGACCAACGCGTGTTCATCGGCGCTTCAAGTTGAGTGGAGGAGATTCTTACCGTTGCGAGCAAGAAAATGAGCAAGCCGTGGAGGATGACACTGATCCAACCGGCTCGGGCGGAAAAAATGCGCGACGAGGCCGAATCCTTAAACACGTCCGCACCTGAGATCTAGCCTGGGAACTTTCCTGCGTAAGCTCATGCACTCACACCTGCCGAGCCATAGCGGCGTGGGGAATCGGGAGGGTCGTCCGCTGCTTCCGTGACTCGGTGGATTCGTTGACCCGGCTTCGAGCCAGTTCACGGTGCTCAGAGATGATTCCCCTGCCCGGCGTGCTGGTTCGAAGAATCGGGTACAGCCAACCAATTCGCCTCAGGCTGAGTCCTTTGTTTCGAGAGCCATGAAGGCGAGCGAATTGGTGGCAGTCCGCATTCTTCGCTCCCCCGCCACTCTTGCCACAGGCTGCTAGCCCATTGTCAAAACGCTACTGGCGTTTTCGCTCGTTGGGAGCAAGACCGACAACTTCACCGACGTCCATCTGGCCGCATGTATTGAATCGACGGTCTGTCGTTCCCGCGTTAGGCCAACGGGGGGCACGAACGCCCCATGTTGTCGCGTTCGAGCTGACCTTGAAGAACGGAGGGGAGAGTGAATGTCCGTAGGTCAGGCTGTTGTTAGGGATCCTTGTCGCCAGCGGGCTTTTCTTCGTCTTGGCCGTCGCTCACTTCCTGTTTTAGCTCCCAGCCCGTGTCGACATCTACATTGGGCAACGCCTTGCGAAGTCGATCCACACCGGCTGGGGTCACCTGGGTCTGCCAGACGAAGAGCTTCTCGAGCTTTTTCAAGCCTCTTAGATGCTTGAGGCCGGCATCGCTGACCTCAGTGCCATACAGATTGAGGTAGGTCAGGTTTTTTAGGCCTTTCAGGTGCGCCAGCCCCGCATCGGAGATTTTCGTGTTTCCGAGGTGGAGGCGGGCAAGCGACTCTATCGTTTTTAGGTGGCTCAATCCTTCGTCGGTTACGCCTGTATTACCCAGGTGGACTGCAACAAGATTGCTCAACTGCGCGATGGGAGCTAAATCTTTATCCGTAACCGATGATCCCTGAAGGTGGAAATCCACCTCTATGCTGTCATCGTTTTGGGCAACCCGCCGGGCGGATCCTCCGGCACTTTCGATTTTCTCGATGGCCTCCTGCTCAGCCGCAGAAGGCGTGCCCTGTGCTCGAGTCTCGACAACCGCCGCGGCGAAGAGCACCGCGACCAGCGTCAGCAACGAAAGAATCATCCTCATGAGAACCTCCACGCCGGGCAAAGCCATGCTGCCAGCCCTGTGTGCCTGCTCGCTGGGGAGCCGGCTTCCCCGACCCTAGCCCGGCCACTTATGACTGCCCAACAAGAAATATACATCGCTTTGGTCCCGAGGACAACTGCGTGGCTCAAAGCGACAGC
Source organism: Bryobacterales bacterium (assembly GCA_965248205.1). Taxonomy (GTDB): domain Bacteria; phylum Acidobacteriota; class Terriglobia; order Bryobacterales; family UBA6623. Next base: position 100,858 of record CBDFIS010000006.1, on the reverse strand, counting down.
CCACGTTCTAGGTGAGCTTCGTTCGTGACCGGTCAGGATCGAGGTTGCCCGGTACGTCAACTCGAGGAGGAGCGGGCTCAGAGATCTCTATTGAGCCTCGCAAATCCAGTGACTTGGGAAACGCGGGCACAGCATGCCGTGCCCCTCCAGGCTGAAGGCGGGCCATGTCACCGTAATTTGCGAGACTCACTAATATCATTTGTTTTGATAAACTTGCAATCTATTCTCAAAGAAACTGTTGTGCTGTGATCTGCCGTCCTCAGCGGTAGTTCATCTCGAGCTCGATTCTCGCGGCGGCCTCACTAGTGGACACCGGGGCCAGTGGACCCTTACCATGGCTTTCTTGGGAACATCTCAGCCGCGCCGCACTATGCCCCGCTTCCTTTCCACCATCGCTATCCTGGCCGTCGTGGCGGCCTGCGCTGCGGGACTCCGAGCACAATCTGTCACAGCCTCGATCCGAGGACAGGTCACCGACCCCTCTGGAGCGGTAGTCGCCCGAGCTGAGGTCGTCGTCACCAACCTGGAAAACGGCGCGTCCCGGTCAGTGAGAACGGACATCGAAGGCAATTTCGCCGTACCGGCTCTTTGGGTGGGTGATTACGAAATCGAGGTTGCTAAGTCTGGCTTCAAGAAACTGCGCCGACAAGGCCTGCGGCTAGCGGTTGCCGAACACGCTCGTGTGGATCTTGCGATCGAGCTGGGGGAGCAGACGGATGAGATTACCGTAACGGCAGTGACGCCTCCGCTCGAAGTGGACTCGGCCACCGTTGGCACAGTCATACCTAACAACTATATTGCCAACCTGCCTCTCGATGGGCGCAACTTCCTGGAACTTGCGTTGCTGGTGCCGGGCGTAGCTCCCGCCGCTCAGGGTTCGGCAGGATCAGAACGCGGCCGGCTGGCTTTCCATGTCAACGGCGCGAGGGCGGATGCCAACGCTTACATCTACGACGGTGTCTACGCCGTTGACCCGGTCCTGAACAGCTTTAGCCTGACACCGCCGGTGGACGCTGTTCGCGAGTTCCGCGTTCACACCAGCGCCACGGAAGCCACCTTCGGACGCAACAATGGAGGTCAAGTATCGGTCGCGCTCAAACGGGGAGCCAACTCCTTTCACGGAACGGTGTATGAGTTTTTGCGGAATGACACACTCGACGCGAAGAACTTTTTCGACGATCCGGGGCGGCCCACGCCGAAGTTGCGTCGCAACCAGTTCGGCTTCTCCGTAGGCGGACCCGTGCGGCGAAACAGCAGCTTCTTTTTCGTCGACTACGAGAGCTTACGAGAGCGCCGAGCGATTACGCGGACAGCCAACGTGCCAACCGAAGCCGAGCGATCCGGCGATTTTTCCGCCAGCCTGCTTCCGCCGCCGTTAGATTTCACGACGGGGCAACCTTTTCCCGGCAGCCGAGTCCCCTTCGTACACCCTATCGGTGGCGCCATTGCGGACCTCTATCCACTACCCAACCGAGGGGTTTTCGGGAGAAACTTCGTTGCCGCTCCCACCGAGAGAGGTCGCAGCGACAAGTTCGACGTCAAGATCGATCAATCGCTAGGCCGAAACGGCACGCTCAGCGGACGATACAGCTTCGGTGATCGCGATCTGTTCGAGCCCTACGCCGCCACCGGATTCTCCTCAGTGCCGGGCTACGGCAACGATGTCGTCGAGCGCGGCCAGAACCTTATGCTCTCGGAAACGCACACGCTCGGCGATCGATGGATCAATGAGTTCCGTTTCGGCTACAACCGAGTTCGCAGCGGGACGTTCCAAGAGAATTCGGGTAGCAGCATCAACCGCCTAGTCGGGCTGCCTGACTTCGCGACGCGCGAGCGCGATCTAGGACTCAGCTTCATCACCGTGACAGCTTTCTCGCCGCTTGGTGATGAATTCAACAATCCGCAGGACAGCACCGTCGACAGCCACCAGATCCTCGATACGGTCAGCTTCGCCGAGGGAAATCACCTGCTCCAGTTCGGATTCGAGCGACGTTGGACCGCGCAGGACGCCTTTCGCGATGTGCAGTCTCGCGGCATGATCAACTTCATCGGTGCGTTCACGAGGAATCCGCTTGCCGACTTGCTGCTGGGTTTTCCGACGTTCACCGGCGGAGCCGTCGGCGACAACCCTCAGGCGCTGCGGACGGGCAGTACAGGTTTTTTCGTCCACGATAGATGGCGAGCGCGCTCCGATCTGACATTGATATTGGGCATGCGTTATGAGTACAACACGCCAGCCCACGACGAGTTCGACGCCGCGGCGGTTTATGATCCCGCTACGGGAGGAATTTCGGGGGTGGGGACGAACGGCATTCCGCGCGCCGGCTACCGTGCGGACAAGAACAACTTTGCCCCTCGAGTGGGACTGGCCTGGAGCCCGTTCGGATCGCGGCGCACCGTCTTGCGGGCGGGCTACGGGATTTACAACAACTTCTCACCGCTGGCGCCGGGACAGGGGATCTACTTTAACCCGCCGTTCTTCAATTTTCAATTGTTCTTCCCTTCCCCGGTGGCCCTCATCACTCTAGCCGACCCTTGGCCGGCGAACCAGCAAGCTCCGTTCCCTCCGGCCGCGTTCACCTACGATCGCGACTTGCGCACCAGCTATGCCCAGCAGTGGAGCTTTACGGTGCAAGCGGAAATTAATCCCGAAGTGATTATCGAGGCGGGCTATCACGGTACACGCGGCACGAAGTTGCTCGGGGCGCGCGACATTAACCAGCCGGCCCCGAGCCCGCAGTTCCCAAACCTACGGCCTAACCCGTTTTTCCAGTCCATCGACCAGATCGCCGCGGCGTCGGACTCGGTCTACCACTCTTTCCAAACTCAGATGCAATGCCGCTTCCGCAGGGGGTTGACGGGGCTGTTTTCCTACACCTGGTCGAAATCGATTGACAACGCCTCCGGTTTCTTCCCCAGCGCGGCGGACAACAATTTCCCGCAGGATAGTAACAACGTCGCCGCCGAGCGGAGCTTGTCGAGCTTCGACCTGCGGCACCGCTTTTCCGGCAGCTTCGTCTACGAGCTCCCGTGGGGCGAGGGCAAACGCTTCGCGTCCAATCTTCAAGGTTGGCGAAGGGCATTCGTCAGCGGTTGGCAGGTCAACAGCATCATGACGTTCCAAACCGGGCACCCCTTTACGGTGACGTTCCCACGCGAGGTAGACAACAGCAATACCGGGATTTCTTTCTTGGGTGGTGCGGCTGATCGTCCGAACCTAATCGGAAATCCTGTCCTGGCGAATCCTGACCCGCAGCGCTGGTTTGCTACCGAAGCGTTCGCGGCACCCCCGTTCGGGAGCTTCGGCAGCGCCGGCAGAAATGCTCTTACCGGTCCGCCGCTTCACAAAATCAATTTCTCGTTGCTGAAAGAGACCCCCCTCAGCGAGACGACGAAACTTCAGTTCCGCGCCGAGTTCTTCAATGCGTTCAACACGCCGAACTTCCACCAGCCCAACGCTTTGTTCGGCACCCCGGGTTTCGGAAGCGTCCCGTCGGCCAAACGAGGGCGGGAGATCCAGTTCGGGTTGAAGTTGCTGTTCTAGGGCCCGATAGTCTTCGCCTGGGCCGGATTACTTGACGAGTTTCAATCAGAAATCGACTGCGGCGGGATCCGAGCAATTGCTAAAGTCGCCGGCGGCACAGACTTCGTAGGTGTAGCTGGCGCCACCCTTAGCGATCGGGCCGTCAGTATAGCTTCCGCTACCAACTGGGCCGGCACCGCGGAACTTTGGTAAGGCAGCACCTCCAGCGGATGGATGCAGTCCCGTTGCCACCGGCTCAGCGGGTCGAAGCTGGGTGCGTTCCGAGTCTCAAAGTGAAGATGCGCGAAGCCGCTCGCGCTGCTCCCTGTGTAGCCAATCAAATCACCCTTGCTCACCGTTGCGTCCACGACTACAACGGCTTGATTCAGATGCATGTAGTTGCTGTTGTAACAGCCGACGTTGTCGCAAGAGGTCTGGCCCGGGCGGTAGTGCCGGAGCTGGACAAGGGGATCCGAGTAACTGGGGTGGCTTCCCGCGATCTTCACGACACCATCAGTAATGGCAAAAACGGCGGTCCACTCGGGCGTCGCGATGTCAATCCCGCGATGAAAATCGTAGCGGCCGTTCTCCGATGCCAACGGACGCGGTCCGAAGGGCGAGGCGATGGGGAGATCGGTGGAATCGGAGTTGCCCCAGCGTTCCGACGGGCAGCCGTCAGAGTCAACCCAGTCCGGAGGAGGAGCTTCGTTGATTCGCCCGCATAGAGGCCACGCGGGGCTCGCGTCGAACTGCTGCGCCAAACCTGCCTCGGCGCAAAAGGCTACCAAAGTGACTGAAACGAAGAAGGAAAGAGCGGCTCGCGGCATGTTCATCCCAGGGGTCAAGATCCGCTCACGGCCGCGCCGTCTCAGCGTCCTCGATTAACTGCCCTGGGGGGCCGTGAGCCATTTCCTTCCCTGAGTCAGGTTTGAAGAACGAGAAGAGAATATCAGGTCTCCAAACCGGATCGGACTTGACACACAGAGGGCTCTCCTATCATGGCAGGACTCGGGTTTGAACGAAATAGTACTTCTGTACTGGGTGCCCGTCCCCAGGCGGCCGGTCAGCCTACGAGGCTTTTGACCTTCTCAACGATGTGCCGGGCGGAGATTCCGAACTTGTCGAGTAGCTCGGCGGGCTTGCCGCTGCGGGCAATACCTCCGACGGCGAGCTTGTGGACCTCGACTTTTTCCGTGGCCAGCGCGGCCAATACAGCGTCGCCGATGCCGCCGTGCGAGTAGTGGTCTTCGACCGTGACGACGAGCCCGTTGGTAGCGCGAGCCGCCCCGACGAGGGTCTGTTGGTCGATCGGCTGCACGCTGAAGAGATCGATCACGCGAATCGCAACACCTTCGCTCGCGAGCTGCTCGTGGGCGGTTAGGGCTTCGAACAAAGTCACGCCGGCCGCAATAACCGTGGCTTGGTCGCTGTCGCTCTGGCGGAGCACCTTGCTTTTGCCCACCTCGAACGGCTCGTCCGACGCATAGATGACGGGCGTCTTGGGGCGGCTGGTTCTGACGTATACCGGCCCTTGGGTTTCGGCGGCAAGCACGATCGCTCTCCAAGCACTCGTGCCGTCGCTCGGGTAGAGCACGGTGTAGTTCGGCTGGGCGCAGGTCATGGCAATGTCTTCGAGGCCCATTTGCGAAGGACCGTCCTCGCCGATAGAAACCCCGACGTGCGTGCCAACGAACTTCACGTTGAGGTTGCTGACGGCGGCCATGCGCATGAAGTCGTAGGCTCGGGAAAGAAAGGCAGCGAAGCTCGCCACGAAGGGAATCTTCCCTCGGGCGGCAAGCCCGATCGCCGTCCCGACCATGTTTTGCTCGGCAATGAAACCCTGGAAGAACCGCTCGGGCGAAGTCTTTTCCATATCCTGCGTGAAGGTCGAGTTCTTCACGTCGCCATCGAGAGCAACGATTCTGGGATCAGTCCCAGCAAGGGCTGCCAGCGCAGCCCCAAAGGCTTGCCGGCTGGCAACCTGGTCCCCCAAGGAGTAGGAAGGGCCAGGAGGTGCTGCCGGTTCGGGCAGCTGGATACCGTTCGACGCCGGCGGCTTGGGAGTCCAAGAGAAATCCATTCCGCTGAGTTGGGCCTCGAGTTGCTGCAGGGCCTCGTCTGTTTGCTCGCCTTTCGGGAACGGCTTTCCGTGCCAACCGTCTTTGTTCTCGGCGAAGGCGATACCTTTCCCTTTAAACGTACGAGCAAGGATAGCCGTTGGCCGATCTATGGTCATTGCGGCTTTTTCAAAGGCGGCGAGTAAATCCTCGATGTCGTGTCCGTCTACCACTAGCGCCTGCCATCCGAATGCCGCCCACCGCGCTTGGTGCGCGTCCATGGCGTGCCCGAGCATCGTAGGCGCGCTCTGCCCGAGACGGTTGACATCGACGATGGCGCAAAGGTTGCTTACGCCACGGTGGGCTGCCATCGCGGCGGCTTCCCAAACAGAACCTTCCGCCGATTCGCCATCACCAAGCAGCACGTAGATGCGCTGGTCGCGACCGTCGAGCCGAGCGTTCAGGGCAATGCCGAGACCGGCCGAAAGGCCTTGGCCCAGCGAGCCGGTGGCGACGTCCACGAAGGGCAATGTGGTGGGCGGGTGGCCTTCCAGGTCGCAGTCAACTTTGCGAAGGCGGAGTAGGTCTTCCACGGGAATATAGCCGGCCTCCGCCCAGGCGGCGTACAAGGCCGGCGCGGCATGCCCCTTCGACAGAACGAAGACATCGTTGGCCGGGTTCGCGGGATCGGCGGGGTCGTAACGCATCACGGAGAAAAACAGGGCCGACATGATTTCGGCCATGGATGCGCAACTGGTCGGGTGCCCGCTACCCGCCTCCGTCGTCGCTCGGATGGAGTGAATCCTCACACGTGTTGCCTTGTCCCTGAGGCCTGTTACGAGTTCAGTGGAAGCTTCGGTCGGCATGGGCGGAATCTCCGGGCTAGAAAAAGGGATCGACAGATTCGAAGAACGAAATGATGTTCGAAACACGCATTCCGAACACCCACCTGAAAGACAAGTAGGCAGTGTATCACCTTGCACTCCTCCGCTTGTGGGCACAGGTTTGTCATGCGCGCGGCTGCGTGTTACGAGTGTTGCGAACAAGCGCGTGACTCCTCCGGGGCTGTCTCGGCGATGAGGAACGTTTGTTGTTGCGCGAAGCCTGGACCGCGCAGGGCACGAGGTTCCTATCGGCGAAGGCGGCACCCGTGGCTACCTGAAGCCTTGACCGCGGACTTCCGGGTCCGTGAAAAAACCCTGGGTACAGTCCCCGGTTTTTTTCACACACCCTTCCGTCCGCGGCTCGGTGGCGTGGGGGCGCAAGGCCTTCGAGTGGCGTGGGCTCGCGGTCGGCGCAGAACATCGCTGGACCGGTCGGTCCGCTCCCGTTCCTAGGACCAAGATGCCTAGGAGGTAGCCTCCCGCCAAGAAAGGGTGAACAAACGGCCTGTGGGGGGAGTATAGTTTGATATGGCCAAGGCACAGACCGACGGACCGACTCAGCAGAAGCCGCTCCGGCTGTGGCCCGGCGTGGTCGCCGTGGTGCTGCAGTGGCTGGCCTTTTATGTCGTCCCCATCTTCGTGCCCGGGGCCATCGCCTTTGGGGTGTTTGGCGGATTCTTCGGCGGGTTGGCTGTCGTCTTGTGGTGGGCGTTCTTTAGCCGGGCGCCTCGTTCCGAGCGCTGGGGCGCCGTCGTCCTGATGATCGTCGCGCTGCTCGCGACATCGCGCTTCATCCACGTGTCGATTGCGACGTCGATGATGGGGATGATGTTCCCCATCTACGCCACCCCGGTTCTGAGTCTCGCTTTCGTCGTCTGGGCGGTGGCCAGCCGTCACCTCTCTGACGGACCTCGGCGCGCGACGATGGTCGCGACTATCCTACTCGCGTGCGGAGTGTGGACGCTCCTCCGGACCGGTGGCTTTACCAGCGAGGTCCGTCATGATTTCGCATGGCGGTGGGCGGAGACTCCCGAGGAGCGGCTCCTGGCCCGAGCCCCCGACGAGCCCGTTGCGCTCCCGTCAGCTCCGGCAGCGGCGGAGACTCCCGAGGAACAGCCCTTCGCCCAAGCCGGCGACGAGCCGACGGCGCTTCCGTCGGCTCCGGAAGCAATGGAGACAGGGGCCGACTGGCCCGGCTTTCGCGGACCCGATCGTGACGGCATCATCCCCGGTGTGCGGATCGTGACCGACTGGTCTCGGTCGCCACCGGTCGAGCTGTGGCGCCGACCGGTTGGACCGGGCTGGTCGTCCTTCGCGGTCCGCGGCGACCTCCTCTACACCCAGGAGCAGCGCGGTGACGACGAGGTCGTCGCCTGCTACAACGTGACGACCGGCGAGCCGGTGTGGAGACACCGCGACGCGGCCCGGTTCTGGGAGGCGAATGCTGGCGCCGGTCCGCGCGGGACGCCGACCCTCAGCGACGGTCGCGTATACACATTCGGTGCGACCGGAATCCTGAACGTGCTCGACGCCGGTGACGGCGCCGTCGTGTGGTCGCGCAACGCGGCGTCCGACACCGAGACGAAGGTCCCGGGCTGGGGCTTCTCGAGCTCGCCGTTGGTGGTCGACGACGTGGTCATTGTCGCCGTGGAAGGCGCGCTCGTCGGCTACGAACTCGCCACCGGCGATCCGCGCTGGTTCGGCCCGGCCGGCGGCGATGGCTACAGCTCGCCACATCTAGTGACGATCGACGGAGTCGCACAGATCCTGCTGCTGAGCAAACCCGGCGCGACCAGCGTCGCGCCGGCCGACGGCAAGCCGCTCTGGGAGCACCCGTGGCCGGGCGGCGTCCGCATCGTGCAGCCGGCCTTGACCGCGGACGGTGACATCCTGATCAGCCGCGGCGGGAAAACCGGCATGCGCCGCATCGCGGTTGCGCATGGATCCGGCGGATGGACCATCGAAGAGCGCTGGACGTCGGTCCGGCTGAAGCCCTACTTCAGCGACTTCGTCGTTCATGATGGCCATGCCTTCGGCTTCGACGGCAGCATCCTCGCGTGCATCGACGTCGAGGACGGCAAGCGCAAGTGGAAGGGCGGACGTTACGGCAGCGGCCAGCTCGTCCTGTTGCCCGACCAAGACTTGCTGCTGGTGCTGTCGGAGCAAGGTGAGCTGGCGCTGGTCAGGGCGGCCCCCGACCAGTTCACGGAGCTCGCGCGGTTCCCGGCAATCGAGGGCAAGACCTGGAACCACCCCGTGCTGGCCGGCGACCTGCTGCTGGTTCGCAACGCCCAGGAGATGGCCGCGTTCCGGCTGCCCCTCGTGGGCGGCTGACGAGGTCGATCCAGACCACGAGTTTTCCCATCTCTATCGAGCCGGTTCTTTCGGCGCAAGCACTGCAGATACGTTTGCCTTCCGGCCCGAGGTCACGGATCTAGACTCAAGGACGCGGACACTGGAAAGGCGCCAGGTCCGCGCTACAAGCTGCTGGTCAGGACGAGCCGAAGGCCCGGAGCAATGACACAGAGCCGTCCCGCGAGGCCGCGACCGGGGCGTGAGAACGGAAGACAGCCGTTGTCCGTGACGACACGGCCCGCGGGCTGACGCCGGCGGCTCTGACCGGGGTTTAGAATCTCCCGGCGCTTTTCGTGACATCCAAGGGTTTTCGCGGCTGAGCGAACAGGGTACGTGCTTACTCGACGAGGCTGAAAGCGTCCGGATAGATTAGGGACCCTGTTCCATCCTTCAGCACGCCTGGCGTCAGTTCGAGCGCCATCAGTGACTCTCCGGAGTAGGGGCTTCGCAGTCTTTTCGCTCGTCCCGCCGAGAAGCCGAACCGCGAGTAATAGGCGGGTTCACCGAGTACCACGATGACGACATACCCGCGGTCCTGGCAAAGTTGAATTCCTCGTTTCACCAAAGCGGAGCCGATCCCCTGGCTCTGCAGGTCCGGCCTTACCGCCATGGGGGCCAAAGCGGCTCCCCGCAAAACCCCGCTACCTGTCTCGACCGGCAACTTGCTGAACATGATGTGTCCGACGACCTGATCACCCTCAACGGCCACCAGGGAAGCCACAACGTCACCGTCGGCGCGGAGTTGATCAACGAGCCGGGCTTCGCTTTCTTGTTTGAAGGCAAGGCGGTTCACATGTCGGATGGCATCGTAGTCCGCGGGTGTCTCTTCGCGTATCACGGGATCAGCGTGCCTGTTTGGACCATTGCTGCAGTCAAGGACGCGGACGCTGGAAGGGCATCAGGTCCGCGCTACACAGCTTCCATTGTCAGTCGTAGCGCGGCCATCCTCGCAGTACTCAGAGCGTTTCGAGAATATCCTCCCGGCGGACGTGCTTGTGCTCCGCAACCGTGCGGAGGATCGAATGCAGCGTGCCAACTCGGCAGGGTGGCATGAGCGGGGATCGAGATTCGTTGGTGTGCCGGCTGGTTCGTCTCCAAAATGGCATGGCTCCCGACTCGATTCACCTGGGCGTAGCCCCACCGACGACACAGCACGGCGATGAGCCGATCGCCGCTCAAGTCCCGCGGCAGCTTCATCGCAGTGCGAGCATTTCGTCGCGCACAAGGTGAAGCCGTACGCGCCGGGGGGCGCTTTGATCAAAGAAGAAGGCGGTGACGGCCTCCTTTACATTGCTTCGCAGCTCTTCCCAGGAGTCGCCCTGCGTGAAAATATTCTCCGTGAGGCACTCGGCGACGTAGCCCCCGTCAGCCTCTTGGGTGACTTCAAAAATCAACTCGTCCACGCTTCTTATCTAAACGCATTTCGAAGAATGAGGCAAATGGCGGGAAAGATCGTTGATCCGTGCCCGGTGATGTGTGTCGTCGCTGTTTCCGGAAACGGATTCACCCAGTCAACGTGCAACGAAGCAGCGTTCGTCCGATTGGGATACAGCTCAAAGGGCCGCGAATTTGGCGGGCGACCGCACGTGCCGGAAGAAAGGGGAAGGATGGTTGCCCGCCTAGATTCGCGCCACGGGACTTAACCGCCGGGGCCAAGTTTACCCTCGATCGGAAAGAAAGGCCGCGGATCTCAACGGCGAGATCCGCGCTACGGATTCTTCCATTGTCAGCTTGTCAGGGTGCGGTGTTTCGTGGTCGGGTCGGTACTAAGCGCAGCTCCATTTTTCACGGCCTAATGACCGCTCACTTGCGTTCGCGGCTCTGTTTCGCTCGTTGCGGGCGTGGAACAATGGTACAGACGGCGTGACAGCGTCGCCGGAACGCCGCCAGTTTTAGGAGATGTGAGCAGATTTGAGCAGATTTCCGCTACAATTCCTGCCCGTGGACCGAGCAGCCCCTTTTCTATTTCAAGCATACACCGTAAGTCATGGGTTTTGAGGTCCATGAGCGGATATGTTGTTGATTCTATGGGGCTGGAGTTTTGTGATTGATGGATGCGGTTAACGGATGTCGCACCGGTCGCGGCTCGGATCGGCCTGCCGGCGAGGAGGAACGGCCGTTAGGGTCACAAGCCGGGAGCGCACCCCTCCTAAGCGCGGCCTACAGGCTGGTTGCACCTCATGTGTGTGGTATTGGTGCCTACGTATGCATCGGCCCAGGCACACCCTCGGAAACGTCCACAGCGGTCGGCTTGAAAGCACAGCCATAACCCATTGATTCCGTGTGGATTGCGGGAAATTGGGTTCGTTTCGTTTTTTCCTCGATCGTCGAGCGTGGCGCTGGCCTCCCCTTCAGAATAGCGAGCCTGTCAAGGCCAATGGCCGCCGAGGCCTGCGCTAACGGACTGAGCCGCGGCCGTGAGGCTGCGGGCCCGCAGGCTAACGCCTGCGGCTCTGTTTGGTGAAAAGTCAGGGACCGAATATTCGTTGGCCGTCCCCGCGTGAAAAGCGACGGTCGATGGCAGTTGGGTGGCAGGAATAACGCATTTTTCGTCTATGGAACGACGGGGACAGGTGGAAGTGTTGCGATGACAAGGCGCACCAAGGCTGTAGCACGATGCGCTGAAAGGTAGTTGGCCGACGCCGGGGCGCCCCTGGCGGGGCGCCCCGGGTACGGCTTGATGATCTGCGGCTCCCTGGTATCGCGCGGAGCCGCCAAAACGGTTTAGGATCGATCCCGTTGTCTTGTCTTACGCGGTCGGTCGACAGGCTCAACCGACTAAAGCCATGCGGAGGACTTGGTCCCGGCCGGGGCGCGCCGATCTGTCGCTCCAACAAGGTCGGCGCTCTTACGGGCCCAGAATATCACGGCGAGGACCGGGTCAGATGGGGAAGGCGAGGCGATCTTGCTGATGGCACGCGAGTTAGAAAATTCCAAACGGCGGTGACTGGCAGAGACCGCGCTACGGGTCTTGGCCTTGATTTAGCTTTCCCGCCGGCAAAGTAAACATTACAGTGCAAGACCGTCACTCCGTTATCGCCACTAACCCCTTGCAAAATAAGGGGTCTTGCTGTACCGTTTGAGCCCGCATTTCCAATTTGATTTCGGCATCCCGACCTTGCAGCGGCCTTCAGCGTCTTTATTTATAGGGGTTCAAGCCCTGTCAGGACGCACGGAGGCCAACACCCAATGGGTGAAAAAGAAAACAAGCCGTTTCAGCTCACCTTCAACGGATTTCTGAAAGTCGATTTCCAAGGATCGCGCGTCACCTCGGATGGTGGCCTGATTCTCATTCGGGAACTGGACGAGCGGCTCGGACTGGGCAAGCTGATCGACGAGCATCTGACGGATTCGCGGCAAGGCACAAACAAGAAGTTCCCACTGGCCGACCTGGTGCGGCAATCGGTCTACAGCCGCCTCGCCGGCTACGAGGATCTCAACGATGCTGCCCGTGTCTCGGCTGACCCGACTTTTCGTCTGATCGGCTCGAAGAAGAACTGGGGTCGCGGCGGGGCGCTTACGTCGCGTCTACAAAGCTTTGAGGCAGAGCTGCTGGCCAGTGAAGAGAACCTGCTTGGGCTGATGGCGGTGAACCGCGAGTTGGTCGCTCAAGCCCAAGCGCAGGACGAGTCCGAGCGTGTCGTGCTCGATATGGACTCCACGGAAAGCCCGGTCCACGGTCAGCAGGAAGGCAGCGCTTACAACGGCCATTTCGAGTCCACCTGCTACCACCCGCTGTTGCTGTTCAACCAGCACGGTGATTGTCTGGCGGCGAAGCTGCGAGCGGGTAACGTGTCCAGCGCCGAGGACTGGGACGAACTGCTGCTGCCCGAGATCGAGCGCCAACAGGGAGAAGGCAAGCAAGTGACGTTCCGCGCCGACGCCGCCTTCGCCAAGCCGGAGATCTACGAGGCGTTGGAGGATCGCGGAGTGGACTACGTCATTCGCATCCCAGCAAACAAGAACCTGGAGTTGGAGATCGAAGAGATTCTGTTCCGTCCGCCGGGCAGGCCGAGCCTGAAGCCACTAGTGCGCTACAAGAGCTTCCGCTATCAGGCCGCGAGTTGGTCGAAGCCTCGGCGGGTTGTGGCCAAGGTTGAGCACCACCAAGGCGAGTTGTTTCCTCGCGTCGGGTTCATCGTCACGAGCATGAGCTTGCCCAGTCGGTCGCTGGTGCGCTTCTACAACAAGCGCGGCACGGCCGAGCAATGGATCAAGGAAGGCAAGCAGGCAACCCACTGGACACGGCTGTCCTGTCATCGTTTCCGGGCAAACGAGGTGCGTTTGCAGTTGAGCGTGTTGGCCTACAACCTGGGGAACCTGTGGCGGCGGCTGGGGCTGGCGCAGAGGATCAAGAACTGGTCGCTGACGAGCTTGCAGCATCGGTTGATGAAAACCGGAGGGCGGCTGGTCAAGCATGCCCGCTATTACTGGCTGCTGTTGGCCGAGGGGCATCTCAACCGCAAGCTGTTCGCTGAGATGCTGGGGCGGATCTGGGCGCTGCCTGTGCCAGGCGGGTAACGGGCGACGGCTGCGACGGAGAAGAGACGCTGGGTTGCTGAAGAGGGAACTACTCGGAGCCGTGTCGGCGAAAAGCCCTCCAGCGAGCTGGAACGCGGCGATCGAGCGGCATTCAGCGACCCAAACGGGAGCGAACGGAGCATCGATCGTGAGAGGAAGACGAAGACCTTGCACCCGAGCCGCGGATCGGAGTATCCTGACCATCGCGGGATGGCCAAAACGGAAATTCCAGTCAAACAGATTCAAGTACCACCATTTCGAGAAGTAGAAATCCGCCTGAGTGAGGTCCGCGTTGTAATACACCGTCGAAAAACTAACGATCGAGTAGCCCCACCGCTGTAGGAATTCCGTCAACCGGTTCTTCCGCAGCAATCGCCTCACCGGGCGCCAGTCAGCCTTGTCCTTCAAATCGGCGGCCACGAGGCTGTCTATGTATTCGGCGTTTAGAGTGGCCGTTACCGAGAGAGCGGTAAGAGAATAATTCGCCAGGCTGCCCTGGGCGACGTAAAACCCCTTCTCTTTGAGGCCTCGAAGAAAGTCGGAGTTGTCATATTCATAGAATTCCTTCAGAACGTCGCTGCGCCCGTACCCATCCAGAACGATAAAGTAAACTGAAAGTCCCGTCCTGCCCCGGCATTGCCACACCGCCCACTGAAACGGTAAGATGTTGCCCTTGGCGATCTGCGTTGCGTAGCATCCTGACGGCCGTTGGCATTTGATTGTGTGGATGCGACTCATCGCGCCGGGCTTCTAAGCTGCCTGACGTCGGTGGAGCAGTCTTGGCTAATCAATTACTAAAACTATTGGAGGACTAGTGGAAAACGCGATTGAGACACTACAGCCATTTTGTTTGCTTTGTTGTTTTCCTCCTTAAACGAGGAAGCACCGTGATACCGAAACCATTCTGGCTGGTGGCAGCTCTGTGGCTGCCGCTGTTATCTACCCAGATATCCGCTCAGACAGCGAGCTGGGAAGAGCTGAACGACGCTGGCTACGAAGCGTACGAACAAGCCCACTACGCCGAGGCGGAGAAAGCTTGGTTGATTGCCCTCAGGGAAGCGGAAAACTTCGGACCAGAAGATCTCCGCCTTGCCACCAGCCTCAACAACCTGGCGGCGCTCTACGACGACCAAGGCAAGTACGCCGAAGCCGAGCCTCTCTACCAGCGCACCCTCGCCATCGAGGAGAAAGCCCTGGGACCGGAGCACCCCGACGTGGCCGCGAGCCTCAACAACCTGGCGTTGCTATACGTCAACCAAGGCAAGTACGCCGAGGCCGAGCCACTCTACCAGCGCGCCCTCGCCATCGAGGAGAAAGCCCTGGGCGCGAGCCTCAACAACCTCGCGTCGCTATACGACAACCAAGGCAAGTACACTGAGGCGGAGCCACTCCACCAGCGCGCCCTGGCGATCCGGGAGAAGGCCCTCGGACCGGAGCACCGCGACGTCGCCCAGAGCCTCAACAACCTGGCGGTGCTGTACGACGACCAAGGCAAGTACACCGAGGCGGAGCCACTCTACCAGCGCTCGCTGCCCATCCTGGAGAAAGCCCTAGGACCCGAGCACCCCCTCGTGGCCACCAGCCTCAACAACCTGGGGAACCTCTACTACAACCAAGGCAAGTACGCCGAAGCCGAGCCAATCTACCAGCGCTCGCTGGCGATCTGGGAGAAAGTAGAACCCAAGCATCCCAACGTTGCCACGTCTTTAGAGAACTACGCCGCCTTGCTACGCCAGATGAACCGCGAGGCCGAGGCGACTGATATGGAAGCTCGCGCCAAGGCCATCCGGCAGAAAGCGGCGAAGTAGGTGGGCTGCCAAGCTCCGATTTGAAACAGTACAGCTATTCTGTGTCATTTCATTGAGGTGTCCGGGGACCAGGCTCGACGAGTGTTCAGTAAAGCCTTCCGGATCCTTCTCAGTGGGTACTCGCTGTGGCGGGCACGGTGAAGCGAAAGACGCCCAGTAAAGTTTGTATGTTCTGCGGGAACCCGCTCAACCGGGCGAAAGAGCACGTCATTCCTCAGTGGTTGTCGAAGTGCTTAGACATCCGCGGCGAAACTGTGCAACCCGTACGGGTGGAAGTTTCCACAGGAAAACTAATCGACCACCGCCTCCACCCACTTACTAAGTTCGTTGCTGGGGCGGTTTGCACTGCTTGCAACAACGGCTGGATGTCTACACTAGAGGGTCAAGCGAAACCGATCCTGAAGAACCTGATGGCGCAGCCAATGGAACTTCGGAATCTCGCCCCTGCCCAGGCCTGCTTGGTTGCCCGGTGGACAATGAAAACCGGGTTTTGCCTGAATCGTTCGTCTACCCACGGAAGCTTTGCAGATGAGATTGCAAGACCAGTGCCGGACGCCCATCTTCAGATGGTTCGGCTAGGGAAACTTCCAATGGATGTGTTGGTCATAGGCGGCGAGTACGGCCCACGAAGCCGTTCGACTGGCTTCAATTCTCCACATGGGCAGCAGACATACCTCTTGCGGCTGATGACGTTGCATCAAGCTACAAAATAGGTCTAGCTTTGAGAAATCTACTCCTACTCGTCGCTCACTTCAGCCAGGGGCACTTGGACTATGTGGCTGCAGGCCAAATGCATATCCCCGTGTGGTCCGGTAACCGCAAGATACAGTTCGTTCCGCATCCGATAGATTCTACAGCGTCTAAATCAGGTTCACATGCGCTTGAGCGCTTCATGCGCAACTTTGGGGTCAGCGGGCAATCATAACCCTCAAGCAGCCTTCTCCTGTGCGATTCAACAGTACAGCTATTTTGTGTCATTCACTGAACGTGTGCCTCCGCGCTCCGTTGTGCGCGAACCTTCCTTATCAAACTTCCAAAATCACTGGCGCGATCAGGGGGCGGCTCGATGTCTCGCGGGAGATGTAGCGTCTGAGATCGATCCGAATCTTTTCTTCCATCACGCCCCAGTCGGTCTTTTCTTCTTCCGAGGAGGTCTCGATCGTCCGGCTGATGACGTCGCGGGCGCCGTCAAGCAGTTGAGAGCTGTCCTCAGGCACTACGAAGCCCCGGAAAACGATTTCCGGGGGGCTCTCGAGCTGTCCGCTGTGGCGGTTGATCGCCACGATCGGCACGACGACCCCGAACTCGGAAAGATGTCGCCGGTCTCGAATGACCAGTTCCTCGAGGATTTCGTCCCCCGTCCCTGAATCAATACAAACGCGTCCTACCGGTACCCGATCTGCCTTGCGGGCGCCTTGGGAGTCGATCTCGAGCACATCGCCGCTTTGGAGTAGGAACGAATCTTTGAGTCCGGAAGACCGCAAGTGCTGGGCCAGCCGCAAATGGCCGGACAATTGGCGATACTCGCCGTGAATCGGCACAAAGTACTTCGGGCGGACGAGGTTGAGCACCAGCTTTAGCTCCTCCTGGCGACCGTGGCCGGAGACATGCAGCGGCGGGTTCATCTCCCCGTAGACGACTTCGGCTCCGCGCTGGCAAACGTGATCAATCATCCGAAAGATCGCTTTTTCATTGCCGGGGATCAGCCTTGCGCTCAGCACGACGGTGTCGCCCTCTTCGATCACCGCCTGTCTGTGCTTGCCGACAGCCGCCCGCGACATGGCGGATAGCGGTTCGCCCTGGGTGCCCGAGATGATCACGGTGCGCTCGGAGCGGGGAATCTTCATCAGATCGCTCGGTCGCAACAGCAGACCGTCCGGAATGTCGAGCAACCCCAACTGGTGAGCCAACTCGCTGGTCGTAATCATGCTGCGCCCCACCAACGCCACTTTGCGTCCCGCCTCCGCCGAGAGGTCGATGATCTGTTGCACGCGGTGTGTCGAAGAAGAAAAACACGTCAAGAACAATGTGTTGGGCGAGTGGGCGAAAAGTTCTTCGAGGCGCGGCCGAACGGCCCGTTCCGACGGCGTGAAGCCCTGCCATTCCGCGTTCGTAGAATCGGAAAGCAGCAGCAGTACGCCGCGGCGTCCGTACTCGGCGAACTTGTGAAGGTCGAACGGCGTCTCGTCGATCGGCGTCTGGTCGATCTTGAAGTCGGCCGTGTGGATCACCGTTCCCAGAGGCGTCTCAATCGCCAGCGCCACCGCGTTCGCAATGCTGTGGGTAACGTGAATGAACTCGATCTCAAAACATCCGAGCGTTATCTTCTCTTGCGGACGGACGACATGAATGGCGGGCTCGTGTTCCAGATCATGTTCCTTCAAGCGGCGGCGGATGAGAGCGTCGGCGAGACCGGTTGTGTAGACGGGGACTTCGAGTTGAGAAAGGACGTACGGCACAGCCCCAATGTGATCCTCATGGCCGTGGCTGATGATTACACCGCGTAGATGTTCGCGGTTGTCCAACAGATAGCTGATGTCGGGTACGACAAAGTCGACCCCCAGCAGCTCCGATCCTGGGAACAACATCCCAGCATCTACGACGATGATGTCATCGCCGCAACGCATCGCCATCATGTTCATCCCGAACTCGCCGAGTCCGCCTAAGGGGATGATTTGGAGTTTTTGGTCAGACAATGGTCGCCTTTCGCCTAAGACGCCAGCCTAGCATAGGTCCCAGCCGATCAATGTGCGGACGCTGCGGCGTGTTCGCAACAGGGGGCAGCGGATTGGAGTGCGGCCAATCAGCATCAAGAGATTCGTCGCCGCCTATTGAGGCTCTTGAAAACACGGACCGGAACACGGGCAGCATGCGGTGACATGTCGCGCCCGTACATCTCGAGTCTGGGCAGACACGGTCCGCTCCGACGGACCCCGCGCCCGGCCGGCAGGATTGCCGGTCGCTACTCGAAACTAGTGTAGTGCGCCGATAATACCGTAACTTAACGCTCTCCCGATTCCAGGCTTTCGCGGGAAGCTCGTTGAAAACGGGCTCCCAGCCTGGGCCCGCATAGGCCGCCTACCAGCCGTAAAACGGCTGGCCTAGGAAGACAAAGCCGCGTCAACGCGGCTTCTAAGGTTCCGTTTCATCGCCGAAACATGTGCATTTGGACCGCAAAGGTCGCCCCTGCCCCACCAACAGATTAAGGAAGCGACTCACGGTTAAGTTGCAATCTGGTTGGCGCACTACACTAGGACCGCCAGGAGTGGCGGTCGCTACAGCATGATCTGCGAGATTCAGTGAGAACTCTAAAGCGCGTGGTACCTTGAGGGTAGGTTCTCCGAAACAGCCTGCTTGGCTGTTGGGACGAGGGCTTCGACAGCGAACGCGGAGACCATTTCGAGTCCGCCAAACTGACTGGTTCCGCCGATCGGAGGCCAGCCGACCGGAGGCTACGCGATGGAAGAGCTCATCCTCGACAACATACCCGCAATCATTGCCTGGGCGCCTTGGATCCTTGCAGCCGTAGCAGGGCTTGCGGCGGCGGGGATTTGGAGACTGGGGCGGGGTCAGCGATCCCTGATTCCTCAAGGTGGGGTTCGCCAGGTCCGGGCACTGCTGCTGATCGTTGTGCTCGCAGTGTCGCTGACCGGAGTGGTCTACGTACTTGGTCCGCTCGCCCCCATCGCCAAGGGACTGGAAAGCGTGCACGGGCAGATCGGTCAACCGGTCCCGGATCTAGCCTTCCAATACGTGGCTGACGATTCCCCGCATAGGCTCTCGGAGTTCAACGGCAAGGTCGTGCTGCTGAATGTGTGGGCAACTTGGTGCGGGCCATGCGTGGCGGAGATTCCGGACTTGAACCGATTGCACGCGGACTATGAATCGGAAGGTCTGGTTGTCGTGAACCTTTCGAATGAGACCCGGGACGACCTTATCGAGTTCGACGCGGCTCAGCCCGTTGAGACGGTAAGCGTTTACGCCGAGTCGCTGGATTGGTTCGATTTGGGAGGAGCCAGGCCGGTGACGTACTTTATTGATCGCCAGGGTGTGCTTCGGGAATACATTCTCGGTGCCGGCGACTACGAGTTTTTCGAGAAGAAGGTGGGGAAGTACCTCTAGCAGCCCGTGGTGAGAGTAACTTCGCCTCAAAGAATGGGTACAGTCACCATTCTTCGCCGAACCTAGCTTCTTGCGCCCCCGGGGACAATCGCCTACATGAAGGCCTTGATGATCTGCGCTTGAATGTCCTGCAGGCTTCGCTGCGCTTGTTGGACTTCGCCGATCTTAGCTTCCAGGTCCGCCATCAGGAAGCGGCGTTCCAATCCGTTCTGGATGATCAGCTTCAGGTCGTCGTTGCTCCAGGGCTTTTCGATGTACTGATAGAGGTTGACTTCGTTGATAGCCTTAATGGCGTTTTCCTTGTCTGCATACCCGGTCAAGAGAATCCGCGTGGCGTACGGTTGAAGTTTCTTGACTTCGAGGAGGAACTCGATGCCCGTCATCTCGGGCATCAGGTAGTCGGAGATCACCAAATCAATTTGGCTCTCGCGAATTGATTCGAGCGCCCTGAGCGGCGAGCTGAAAGTCAGCACCTCATACTCGGTTTCGAGCGCGAGGAATGACCGCAGACTGGCCAAAACCATGTCCTCGTCATCAACAATCACCAGCAGGGGAACCCGACTGTTCGTTGTGTCGGTCATGATGCTTGCTCGGCTGAGTCTGCGTCTCCGACAGGCAGTCGAACGGTGAAGCTGGATCCCTTCCCAATTTCCGTTTCGAGGTCGATGTTGCCGCCGTGATCCTGGACGATCTTGAAGCAGATCGAAAGCCCAAGACCTGTGCCCACTCCTACCCCTTTCGTGGTAAACCCCGGATCGAAGATGCGGGACAGGTTCTCCGGCGGAATGCCGATGCCCGTATCGGAGATTTGAACATTCACCATATCACCTTCGCGGAACGTTTTGATCCTAACCTCACCCTTTCCCTCTATCGCCTGGGATGCGTTTACCAAGAGGTTCATGAAGACCTGGTTGATCTGGTTGGGATGACAGCGAATGGCTGGAATGTCACCGTACTCCTTGACCACTTGCACGCGATTCTTCAGCTCGTGACGAACCAGGGTGAGCGTACTCTCTAACCCCTCGTGCAGGTCGGCAGTCTTCAGATCGGCTTCGTCGAGGCGGGCAAAGTTGCGCAAGGTGCTTACGATATCGACGATGCGTTCGCTGGCAAGCTGGTTGACGCGAGAAATGTCCTCAACGACGCTCAGCACGTGTTGTAGAGCTCGATTCTCGCGGACCGCTTCGTCGGACGACTCACTCGTGACGATGTCGCGCAACTTCGCCAGCGAGCGGCCTAACGTGTCGGCGTTGCTGTTGATCGTCCCGATCGGTGTATTCATCTCGTGGGCGATTCCGGCCACCAATTTTCCCAACGCCGCCATTTTCTCCTGTTGTACGAGTTGCGATTGCGAGTCGCGCAGGTCACGGGTCCGCTCGTGTACCTCTTTTTCAAGTTCCTCGGCGTGATGACGGAGATGGCTCGACAGCTTTTCCCGTTCCGTTACGTCGTGGCAAATGACTTGAACGATGCGGTTGCCTCCGTAAGTCACCAGGCTCGCCCCGACATCGACATAGCTGGGCGCGGCCCCTCGCCGCTCGAGCCGTACGGTGGAGTACTGGAGATGCCCATCCTGCTGCATCTTCTCGAAGGTCGCCTTATCGGCGAACTCTTCGACGGGAACCACGTCGGCCAATGTGCGTCCCCGGAGAGCGTCTCGGGGAACCGCAGTGAGTTTTTCGGCCTGCTCGTTTACTTCGATGATCCGACGCGTATCGAGGTCGGCGAGCAGGATCGCCTCGCCCGCCTCTTGCATGAGCGCCCGATATTTCGTTTCGGACTCCTGCAGTTCGTGACTTTGGCGCTGCAGCTCCTCATAGAGGCGTGCATTCTCTACGATTTGGGCCGACTGCGAGGCGATGATCGACAGAAGCTTCTGATCTTCCCCGCTAAAGTCCTCCCTGGATTGTTTGTTGAAGACGTTGAGCAAGCCCACCATCTGACCCTTTG
The DNA here is from genome assembly GCA_965248205.1 of Bryobacterales bacterium. Taxonomy (GTDB): domain Bacteria; phylum Acidobacteriota; class Terriglobia; order Bryobacterales; family UBA6623. The sequence continues at coordinate 79,638 of CBDFIS010000006.1, read as the reverse complement.
CACGTAGCGGCACGCTCAGCAGCGAGTGAATGGGGAAGTCGCTAGAGGCTACGGCCTTGAAGCGTGGGTCCTCCTGCAGGTTGTTGATGAGTAGCGGTTTCTGGTGCTTTAGCATCCACCCGGTCAGTTGCTGCCCGAAGCGGAAGGGGACGACGTCCGAGCCGGCGTGCGCTTTCCGTGCCATCGTGCGAAAAGGGTCGTTGTCGGTCTCGTCTTGCAGCAACATGACCGAGCCCTGCTCGACCTTGAGCTGTCGGACGCTCTCTTGAACAATCAGCTCAACGATGGCGTTCACCGACATGGTGGAGCTGGCGGCCGTTCCGATGGCGTTCAGAATCGACAACTCCTCCACAGCCCGCCGAAGACGGCGATTCTCTTCTTCGAGACCAGCGAACCTTTTCTGCGAGGGTTCCGATTCCATTCGGCTAGCGTGTTCGGCTAAGGCTGTAAATCAATAGCTAGTTACGCAAGTCGGTGACCACCCAGTGGCGGTCGTGGTCCGATAAGGCATCATGGTTCTCGGAGCCGCGACGGTGAGTAACACGAGCAGCGGGTAGATTGCGAAGCCGAACGAGAAGGTTTCTAACGTTACAACCTACCCGGGGCAGTGTCAAAGAAAGGCAATTCCGTATTCATATCAGTATAGGCAAATGACACCAAGTACAGACGTAGGGAGGACGCACGCTCCCTTTCGCACGCGGCAGCAGCAAGACGTCGGCCTAAGAATCCCCGCCTCCCCCCTGGTCTCCTTTTTCCGAACCCAACCCGGCCGTCAGCAGCGAGCGCACGCGTTTGAAGAGGGCCTGAAACATCTTCGGCGTAATCTCACTGTGGTCCGCCAACAGGTCGAAGAAGTCCTGCTGTTCAATGCACAGTAGCCAGCTGTCTTCCTCGGCGGTAGCCGTCACGACGCTCGGCTGCTCATCAAACAACGCCCAGTTCCCGATCGTGTCGTCCGGACCAACCGTAAACATCGCCTGTCCGCCGCGACTCATCTGGATGCGTCCCGCAAGCACGACATAAAGAGCGGTGGCCGGCGCCTGTTCGTTGAACAAGACATCGCCCCGGCCGTATCCGATCTGCTTGGCGATCGAGGCTAGCAGGGCCAATAGGTCCGTCTCGAGCTCCGAGAACAGATCGACCTTCTGCAAGCGGATGGCTCGATCAAGAGTGGTCAGCGTTTCCATGGACGACTAGGTAGTTCGTCTCCTAGTAACTCGTGGTGAAAGTCCTTCACCCCAAAAACTGTCATCGGGTCGACGCCGCAACTCCGAGGGCCGGGCCCGCAGGCAAATGGGTTTGTGAAAAAATGCTGGGACAGTCAGCGCGCGGCGGAAGCTGCGATTGATTCTGCCGCGATTTCGTAGGACGCCGCTTGTGACAGTCCCTGATTTTTTCACACCTTCCAGTGCCCGCGCCTCTCGCAAGTCATTGATAAAGCGCCCCGCCCCCTGCATGGCGCTTGGGACAGTCCCGGGTTTTTTCACAAACCCTAACGCCCGCGGCTCAGTTCGGTGAAAAGTCGGTCCAAGTTTTTCGCCGAACCTAACTTCTACCACGGACGGCTAGCCCGAGTCCTCTTCGGAGCGTGCTTTAGTCAGTCGGGCGTGTGCGGCAAATGCCGTCTCAGCCAGCATCCGATCTGTGGCGTGCTTCAATTCTTCCAGCGCGGGCGTGAGCGCAAGCATTTTCGACTCGGCCGCTACGTAGCTTGCGCAGGCCTGGAGCCAGGGGTCGTTGGAGCCGAGCAACGTTTTTATAACTTCACCGTACGCTGCCGGCCTGACGCTAAAAAACTCCCGGCCCGCGCGCAGCACGCTATGCCCGACGCCGTCCTCGAGAAGCGGCAGAAGCATTTGCCGCACCGGGTTGCTCAGCCGGCTGTCGAGAAATTCTACCGCGTTGGCCCGGAGATCACGCCGGCCGCTGACGATCCGGTGGTAGGAATCGCGGATCTCACGCTGAGGGTAGATCAGCTCGAGCAAACGAAAAATCCTTTCGAGGTGCTGCTCCAGGCGCTCGCTCAGAGTACGTCGCAGGAATTGGACCCCCTCGCCGACCCGCAGGGTGGGAATTCCGTTAAGCAGGATCACGGTCTGGTAGTAGCTTTTCAGCTCGAGGACCAACAGATCCGAAATCTTATCTGGTTCAAAGTGTGCTCGGGGTTCCTACCGGCGGATGCGGCCGAGGGCTCGCAGTACTTCGAGGCCGACAGCGCGATCGACCTTCTCTAGACACGCTACGAGCGACCGTGTGGCTTCAGGTCCGCCAATTTCACTGACTACCTGTGGAATGCGCCGCCGCACTCCAACATCAACGGATGTGTCAGTCACGGCCGTTTTCAGCCGGCCTAGAATCGGGTCCCCCAGGGCGGCCAAAGCCTTGCGGGCTTCACGCCTCAAGGTGTGGCTCCCGAGCATGGAAATGATTTCCGGCGCCTTGTTGGTCGGCTTAAGGACGACCGCGCTTTTAAGGGCCGAGCGGACGACTTCGGGGTCGCCGTCTTCGAGGAAGCGGAGGAGATAGGGGCACAATTCTTCCGTCTTCGGCGCCAAGCCCAGTAGTCGTGCCGCGGTCACCCGCGAGAGACTCCGGTCGCCCGCCGTTGTTTCCAGATAGTCGAAGAAGACCTTCCTGGCCGCTGCGGGATCCGGCTCTTTGTGGTGAAGCAGGCGGGCGGCAACGGTCGCAGCCAAATCCCGGTCGGCGCTTTCAAGGCGATCCGTCATCGCCGGCAGGGCCTCGGAAGGATCTTGGTCCTCGAGATACTCAAGCGCCTGCCAACGGCTTTCGACGCGGTCTTCGCCGTCCAGAAACTTGACAACGTCCTTTTCACAACCCGGAATGTTGCGGCTACTCACCGTGGCCATCGCCTTGCGGCGGATGGTAATGGACTCGTGGGTCAAAAGCGATGCCAGCTGGGCCTGACGCGCGGTGACGCCGCTAAAGTGCATCCACTCGACTGCCGTTTCAATGGCTCTGGGGTCCGATCCCTCTAGAGACTCTGCGAGCTGCGTCGGCGGTGGAGAGTCGGCCAGTTGCCGAAGCAGCTCTTCGGAACTGATGTCCTGCCGCTCTATGCTACTCCGCAGATTGGCAATGTACTCGCCTCGCAGTTGCCACATCACGACCAACCACCCCACTATGCAAACCAGGCTGACCCAGCTCACTTCCTGCGTCTTCAGATGTAGGCCTGTGATCAGCAGTAGCAGCACTAAGCTTGCCAACCCGTCAGCCGTGCGGCTGACGACCATATCCAGGAAGCTCTTTACTTGACCACGGACTGCCGCTGCTATGGGGACATAAAGCAGCTCAACGGACGCTCGGTCCACCGAATGCCGGAAGCCCTGGTCCGACGCTCGTGCCAACACGGCCGCCCCGAGCGAAGACGACAGTAGGAGGGCGGTCGCTCCAATCAGCAACGAAGACGGAAGAATGAACAAACAAAGGCCCAGCCCGACCCAGCGCAACAGGCGTCCGGTTAGCAGCACATGGAACAAGAAGGAAAGGACAGCGAGGTAACCATAGAAATCGCCAAAAAAAGGCGTCATGGCGTCAGGCTCAGCGAGAAAACTCACCTGCACCGTTGCCTTGAATTGATACTTCACGAGTGTGCTGACCAAGGTCGAAAGAAACAGGGCGATCGTGATCAGTGAGAGATAGCGAGTCTCGCGGACGAGCTGCAGGCTTTGCCGAATCGAGGCTTTGCCGAATCGAGGCTTTGGCCTTTCCCTTGCCGCTGATCTGGGCCGCCGGCGTCGGTGCTCCTCGACTCAGCCGCCTGACGATGATCCCACAAACGAGAACGAGTGCCGCCGCGGCCAGAGGGATGTTTGCCGTGCCCAAGCGAGGACCCGCCCAGCTGGTGAATTGTCCCCCGAGAGCGGCGCCTAGAATTCCACCACTTCCGATCACGGAAAATACGCGCTTTGCCTGACGAGTCGTAAAAAGGGAGCCGGCCAAGGACCACACCTGACTGGGTATGAGGACCGTGAACACTCCCACCCAGACATAGAGCAACGCCGGGGTCCCGGCCACACCTGAGCGCAGCAACCCCCAGAGGAGAAAAAGGCTCGCCGCCAGAAACATTTGTGTGCCGCTGATGAGGCGCCCTTGAGGGACCCGGTTCGAGAGCCGTAGATAGAGGCTCACCACGACGCCGACGAGTACCGTGATCGAAAGATCCACCAACGGTAGGCGTCGGGCGTCGAATTCCTTTAGAAATAAGGAGTCGGCTGCGGCCTTCAGAGAGATGACCGCTGCAATGCCGAGCAGCAGATAAGCTGCCAGACCCAAGGTCGGGCGCAGCTCGGCGGGCTGGATGTTGAAGTAGGCGAGGATTCTGTTTTGAAGGCGTTTTGCGGCCGGTGAAACTGCCATGGTTGCCCCGTGCAGGCGTGCTCTCGCCGCCCGTGGGCCGACGGAGAAACCCCTCCATTATAGTGACCGGTTCCAATCGGCAAGGAATCACGGCTTAGTTCGTAGGGCAAGAGGCACTTAGCCCGCATTTCCAATTTGATTTCGGCATCCCGACCTTGCAGCGGCCTTCAGCGTCTTTATTTATAGGGGTTCAAGCCCTGTCAGGACGCACGGAGGCCAACACCCAATGGGTGAAAAAGAAAACAAGCCGTTTCAGCTCACCTTCAACGGATTTCTCAAAGTCGATTTCCAAGGATCGCGCGTCACCTCGGATGGTGGCCTGATTCTCATTCGGGAACTGGACGAGCGGCTCGGACTGGGCAAGCTGATCGACGAGCATCTGACGGATTCGCGGCAAGGCACAAACAAGAAGTTCCCACTGGCCGACCTGGTGCGGCAATCGGTCTACAGCCGCCTCGCCGGCTACGAGGATCTCAACGATGCTGCCCGTGTCTCGGCTGACCCGACTTTTCGTCTGATCGGCTCGAAGAAGAACTGGGATCGCGGCGGGGCGCTTACGTCGCGTCTACAAAGCTTTGAGGCAGAGCTGCTGGCCAGTGAAGAGAACCTGCTTGGGCTGATGGCGGTGAACCGCGAGTTGGTCGCTCAAGCCCAAGCGCAGGACGAGTCCGAGCGTGTCGTGCTCGATATGGACTCCACGGAAAGCCCGGTCCACGGTCAGCAGGAAGGCAGCGCTTACAACGGCCATTTCGAGTCCACCTGCTACCACCCGCTGTTGCTGTTCAACCAGCACGGTGATTGTCTGGCGGCGAAGCTGCGAGCGGGTAACGTGTCCAGCGCCGAGGACTGGGACGAACTGCTGCTGCCCGAGATCGAGCGCCAACAGGGAGAAGGCAAGCAAGTGACGTTCCGCGCCGACGCCGCCTTCGCCAAGCCGGAGATCTACGAGGCGTTGGAGGATCGCGGAGTGGACTACGTCATTCGCATCCCAGCAAACAAGAACCTGGAGTTGGAGATCGAAGAGATTCTGTTCCGTCCGCCGGGCAGGCCGAGCCTGAAGCCACTAGTGCGCTACAAGAGCTTCCGCTATCAGGCCGCGAGTTGGTCGAAGCCTCGGCGGGTTGTGGCCAAGGTTGAGCACCACCAAGGCGAGTTGTTTCCTCGCGTCGGGTTCATCGTCACGAGCATGAGCTTGCCCAGTCGGTCGCTGGTGCGCTTCTACAACAAGCGCGGCACGGCCGAGCAATGGATCAAGGAAGGCAAGCAGGCAACCCACTGGACACGGCTGTCCTGTCATCGTTTCCGGGCAAACGAGGTGCGTTTGCAGTTGAGCGTGTTGGCCTACAACCTGGGGAACCTGTGGCGGCGGCTGGGGCTGGCGCAGAGGATCAAGAACTGGTCGCTGACGAGCTTGCAGCATCGGTTGATGAAAACCGGAGGACGGCTGGTCAAGCATGCCCGCTATTACTGGCTGCTGTTGGCCGAGGGGCATCTCAACCGCAAGCTGTTCGCTGAGATGCTGGGGCGGATCTGGGCGCTGCCTGTGCCAGGCGGGTAACGGGCGACGGCTGCGACGGAGAAGAGACGCTGGGTTGCTGAAGAGGGAACTACTCGGAGCCGTGTCGGCGAAAAGCCCTCCAGCGAGCTGGAACGCGGCGATCGAGCGGCATTCAGCGACCCAAACGGGAGCGAACGGAGCATCGATCGTGAGAGGAAGACGAAGACCTTGCACCCGAGCCGCGGATCGGAGTATCCTGACCATCGCGGGATGGCCAAAACGGAAATTCCAGCTTAGAAGCCGGCGCACAGGGTGTCCGCGCGGGGATCACGAGCACTAGTGGCTATTAACCTGTCTCAGCCAATTGCACAGACGAGGCTTAGTCCTCGGGGTAGTGGCGTACCTCGCTGTGGGCTAGCTGGATCAGGAGGTCCGAGCGGGGGCCCAGCAGCCCGTGGTGAAAGCCCTTCGTCGCAAAAAAATGGTACAGTCACCGATTTTCGTCCTCTACCCCATACTGGAAACAAAGCACTTGCTTAAGCGAAAATCGGCTGACGTTCCCAATCTTTTGCCGAACCTAGCTTCTACCACGGGCTGATAGGGCACTCCCGGGCGCCGCGCTATGGCAACAGCCCCGGCTCGCCGAACCAATCGGCAGTGGACACCGACGTAATAGATGCGTAGACACGCTTTTCGAGACTCGGATTGCTGGTGAAGCGCAGGTCGTGACGATTACCGGCGAGAAACGGCCCATTCCCGGACAAGGATCGTGGCTTGGCAAACTGGATTTAGACAATCAAGTTAAGAAATGAAACACGGAAATCGAAGGATCCCCGTTGGAACGCATCCGGCCCAAGGACGTCCGGCTCGCTCATAGGACCCGGGCCCGGCGCATCACGGTTTCGCACTTCCGGCGGATTTCGGTGGCGACCTGGAATGGCTCCCCTGTCACGAACTCGGCCCGGAACAGCTCGACCGAAAGCGCTCCAGCGTACTGTTTCTCGGCCAGCTTCTGGAGGATGCGCGCGACAGGTGCGATGCCGTCGCCGGGAATCAGTCTGGAATCGTTATCGATCAACTCGCGGGGCGTGTCGGGCAGATCCTGAAAATGGACATGAGCGAGTTCGCCAAGTTGGAGCAAGTCCAGATCTTCGAATTTGCTCAGTCCGGACCAGAAGTGGAAGAAGTCGAGCATAGGTCGCACGTTGGGATGCGCCGCCTCGCGGATGACCTTGAGCATTGATGTCAGCGTCGCCAGGTGGGTAGAGGTGCGGATGAACTCGATCATAGCCGTCAGATCGTACTCCCTGGCGATTTCTCCTGCCTCGCGGACGCAGTCTGGAGTTGCCGCGAAGTCTTCGACGGTGACACTTCTGGTTGTCATCGACGGGCAGTAGATCTTTTGCAGACCAAGAGTCGAAAACTGCTCGCATCGCCTTCTCCACGTCTTAAGTGATACAGCCCGTGCCGGGCCCGGGATCCAGACATCAGGGAGAACCGCGGCGGCGGAAACGGGCGTCAGTCCCAGATTGGTCAGAACGCGCCCTGCGGCGGGTAGGGTATCCTTCTCGAGGAATCTGTCGAGAACGCGGTCGTTCAGTTCGACGTACCGGATTCCGGCTCTCGCCCAACCCTCGAGCGATCCACGGTATCCCGCCGCCCGGGATGTGTTTTGGTGGATACTGAGCAGCATTTTGCCGGGACGGACTGCGCGTCGACCACCTGAGCTAGGGGAACCACCACGGAAGTTAGCACAAAGGTTCGCCGCGGGGGTGGAAGCGTACTAGATCACAAAGTGTTTGCACCCGCATCGGCCGTCGACGGCCTTCGTCTCCCCGTGCTCCAATCGGATTGCTGGTGCTCTGAACTTGTTACCGACAGCAATCCTGTTGCTGGACGATCTTGCGGTTGAATGGCGGCCAAACCATCAGCCACTACTGCAAGCAAGTCGGGTCGGGAAGACAACGCAAGTAGCGTTACTCCCAGTCCACCCGATCCCCCTGTTACGCCGATTACGGGATTTGCTCCAGGTGGGAGAACCCTGGCGGGATTACAGCTCTGGCGGATAGTAGCCGGTTCGATGTCGGATTTCTGTCTCAGCCTCGAGCGTGACTTTGACTTTGATCTCGCGGAACTTTTGGTCACTGAAGGGAGCAGGAGGATTGTACGCCAGGATGTACTGGCTTTGGACATCGCCCGCAATTGCCAGGATGGCGCCATACAGGGCTTCTAGCTGGGCGCGGGCGTATTCACCCGTACCCACGGTTCGCACGTAATTGCCGGCGTCTTGGGGTTTCGAGAGATAGCCCGATATGTCGCTGTGGACTCCCTCCATCGGGGATCCGACCCGGCCTCCCGTGGCTCGGACCAACTTATAGAGGTTCTTTTCTTCCTCTGCGTGAAAACCCCAGGCTACCGTGCTCACGCCGAATATCGTGACGTGGTTGCGTTGTGCCTCGAAGATGACCTCCTCGAGGGTGCGCTTGCTGGCGTTGTCGTGCCCGTCGCCGACAATGACGATGACTTTCCGAGGCTCGCCTGACCCCTGGTATGTCGCGGACGCTAATTGCTCCGTGCACGCCGCATAAATGGCATCGAGCATGGCGCTGCCACCGCCGTGTTTGAGTTTTTCCATCCTCTGCGCAATGGGGTAGGGATCACCGGTCGTTTTCACAAGCAGATCGACTTCCGTGTGATACCCCATCAGGAAGCCCTTGTTCCGCCCTTCTTCGGGAATCAGGATATACGCCAAATCGCCGATCGATTCCTTGTAGCTCTTGTAGTAGATGCGGGCCGTGTTGCTGAGCTCGACCAGGAAGCCGACCCACAGCGGCGGTTTGGCTTCCTCGGCCGTACTCGCAGTGAAGTAACGAATGTCGACTCGCTGGCCGTCTTCGTAGACCTCGAAGTCGTCCTTGTTTAGATCGATGATGTACTTGCCATCGCTGTCCGTGACCGTCACGGGGACATTCACGACATCAACATCGACTCGAATGGTTTCCGACGACTGCTCTGCTTGCTGCCCACATAGCAGACCGAAACAGACCAGCAGCGAGACCAGGACACGACTCAACATGGCGGATGAAACTCGCCCTTATTCTAACTCAGAGTTCGCTCCCGAATCGGGTCACGGGGTCAGAAAACCGACAAGGCTACTCGTGAGGGGAGGACGCCCCAGCGATGAGGTCCCGGATTCGACCGCGGGGAAGCCTGCATTCACGTCAAAGCGGACCGCCACAAGTGCCCGCCCGGGTCCGTTATGAGCCGGCAAAGGCGGGCGCGATAAATCACGCCCCTACACCCAGCCAAGAGTTTTCCTTGCAGTCAAATAGGGCCACTATTCATGGCGCCCGAGTAGGCGAATCTGGGGGGATTTTCACAGCCCTGAGGATCGGGGCCGTCCTACTCGCCCTTCGCTTTGCGGTTCGAGCGGGCTAGCCGCACTAAGAGGTCAGCTACAAGGTCTGGATCGTGACGGACCACCGCACCTTTTGCGGTCAGCTTCTCGGACAGCACCTCGACGCCTAGCTTTTCCAATTCCCGGGTATCCACCTCCACGGGAAGTGCGTTTCCCCGAGCGTAGCGTCGCCGCAGCGCGGCGGGAATTCGGTTCGCACTCACAACAGCGTAGTCGAATGTCAGCCCTGGTGCGTGATTATAGATGGCACGAACGTGATCGGCGGCGGAGTAGTGTTCGGTCTCCCCGGGTTGCCACATCAGGTTGCAGACGTAGACCTTGCGGGCGCGGGAGCCCATGATCGCCTCGGGAATGCCTTCGACCAGCAGATTCGGGATGACGCTGGTGTAGAGCGAGCCGGGTCCGATGGTGATCAGATCGGCTTCTGCGATAGCGGCAAGCGATTCCGGCAGCGGCATGCACCGGCGGGGCTTCAGCCGGATACTCTTGACCGCGCCACGGCTCTCGGTAATCCGGGACTCCCCCCTCACCGATCTACCCCCTTCCAGCCGGGCTTCCAGCTCAACGTTGGTTAGCGTGGAGGGAAAGATCCTCCCCCGTATCGCCAATACCTCGCTCGAAAGTTGCACCGCTTGCTGAAAATCGCCGCTGACGGCCGTGAGGGCTGTCAGGAATAGATTCCCGAAGCTGTGCCCCGCAAGGCCCTGACCGCTGGAGAAGCGATGCTGGAACAGCCTAGACAACAACGCTTCGTCTTCCGCCAGGGCGACCATGCAGTTACGAATATCACCCGGGGCGAGGATATCGAATTCCCGGCGTAGCCTTCCTGAGCTTCCCCCGTCATCGCTGACGGTTACGATTGCAGCCAGGTCGACCACCGGGGATCGGGGTCTTGCCCCACTCCCTTCAGCTGGGTAAAACCGCTTCAGTCCCGCCAGCACCGTGGAGAGACCCGTACCTCCACCCATAGCCACAATGCGGCACGGTTTCTCAGCGGCCCTGCGACGCTTGCGGCTTGAGCGGCTAGCTAGGCCTGTTACCTTTTTGGCAGATCGCTGCGATGGCTGTTGGCGGTCTTTGGATGGCACGTCGGATTGCGGCTAGCCGGGAGGAGGCCCCTTGGAACGCAAGAGGTCGGAAATGGAAGGGTCCTCTCGCACGGCCGCCAGGTCCGAGTCGTTCAGCGCCAGCGGCCGGTTTCTGGGATTCAATTCTATAGCCCGGGTTAGGCTTTGATGGACGCCTGCGGTGTTGCCCCTGATGGCATGTAATACGGCGGTCGCGTAATATACGTGATCCGCTCGCGGGTCGAGCCGCAAGGCTTCGCCTAAATGATGCTCCGCCTCGTCCAATCGGCGGTCATTCATGAGTTTGATCCCATAGTTGTAGTAGTCATCGACGCTCTTGAGACGGAGTTTCCTCGTTTCAATCCGACTGCGGCAGATCTCGGCGTAAATGTTCGCCCGGTGTCGCAAAGTGGTATCCGGTCCATCCGCCGCCTTCTCAAAGCGTGATCGTGCCTGGACGAAGTTCCTGCTGTTGAGATGACCGACTGCCGCTTCGTAGTGAGCAGCCTGGCGTTCGCTGAGCTGGCGAGCTATGCGTGCGTCCTGCGCCCGTTTACGGACTTTGGCTGCCTCTTCGGCCTTAGCGGAACGAATAGCTGAGCGGGCTGCGCTCAACGAGACTGCCTTTCGGCCGATCGCTTTCTTGGCGCTTTTGGTTGCCGTCGGCGTTGCAGGTTGCCCGGACTTCTGTCCTTTCGCCGATTTCTTCGTGCCCTGGGCCTTCTTTACGGCCTTGGCGGAAGCCTTCGCCTGTGGCGCCGACTTCTTTTTCGAAGACGCACTCTTAGCTGCTGACTTAACGTTCTTCGACACCTTCCGCCTCTTCGCAGTCTTTGTGCCCTTGGAAGAGGCTGACCTTTTGGAGGACACTACCTTCTTTTTCTTGGCCGTGACTCTACCTCTCCTAGCGCTACTCGAGGCCTTTGCCAACCTGGGCCGCGGGATCGACGACTGCTAAAGCTCGTCCCTCGAACAGCCGGTCAGTCGGACTCAGAACGCTCAGTGAATCCGCTCGAAAGCGCAGTACCAAAGCGTCCAACCAGCCGGCTGTTTGCGTCAACCTTCTGGGATGTCAGGTTTATAGCAGATTCCGCGAAATAAGAGCAACCCGGCAACCTTCCAGCTCAACTACTAATTAGCGCCTTGTGTTTTTGATTTCTGTTCCTTTTTCTAATATGGCTACGCTCAGATCGTAAGCCCGCTCCGGGTCATCCGAGATGGGGCTTGAGCACGTTGACGAGCTCTTGGACGGCGTCGGCGCTGTTCTTTAGCGCAGCGCTCTCCTCATCATTTAGGTTCAGCTCGTAGATTCCTTCGATCCCTCGGGATCCAAGCTTGACGGGCACGCCGACGAACAGCCCGTTAACGCCGTACTCCCCTTCTAGATAGGCCGTGCAGGGTAGAACCTTCTTCTTGTCTTTCAAGATCGATTCGACCATCTCCACCACCGCCGACGAAGGGGCGTAGAATGCGCTGCCCGTCTTAAGATGCTTGACGATTTCCCCTCCTCCGTTGCGAGTCCTTTCTACGATCTTGTCGATAGTTTCCGCGTCCAAAACGTCCGTGATCGGGATGCCGGAGACGCTGGTATAGCGCACCAGCGGCACCATCGTGTCTCCGTGGCCTCCCAAAACAAAGGCCACGACGTTTTCGACCGAAACCTCGGCGGCTTCGGCGAGGAACGTCCGAAAGCGGGCCGTATCGAGAATCCCGGCCATTCCGACCACTCTGTTCTTGGCGAATCCGCTGAGCTGGTAGGCCACGTGACACATGGCGTCCAACGGGTTGGAAACGATCACCAAAATGCAGTTGGGCGAGTATTTGACCGCCGGCTCGACGCAGGCCTTCATGATCTCGTAATTCTTCATCAACAAATCGTCTCGGCTCATGCCTGGCTTGCGCGGAAACCCCGCCGTGATGACAACAATGTCAGAGTTCGCCGTCACTTCGTAATCATTGGATCCCATGACCCTCACGTCAGACCCCTCCACCGGACAGGCCTCGAGCATGTCGAGCGCCTTCCCTTGGGGAACACCTTCCACGATGTCCACTAGCACGACGTCGGCTAACTCTTTATCGGCGAGCCTGAGGGCGCAACTGGCTCCGACGTTGCCGGCGCCAACGACCGTAACTTTGTTCCTCATCTCTTATCTCCTCAGGCGGCACGTATAAAGGTGGCGGCCACCTGGCCTCCTTCATTTAGAAGGACCCAACAGCCCCTGTAATCGCCAACGCCGTCGAATACCGAACGACAACGCAATCGGACGAATCCTAGCCGGCCGCAGGATCCGCCATGTTGTTGACGATCTCGGTCGCAAACTCGCTTGTCTTCAACTTCTTCGCCCCCTCCATTTGGCGATGTAGATCGTAGGTAACCGTCTTGTTGGCAATGGTTTGGGTGATGCCGGCCTCGATCCGATCCGCCACACCCTCCCAGCCCATAAAACGAAACATCATGGCGCCGGAGAGGATCACACTTGATGGGTTAATGACGTCCTGATCGGCGTATTTCGGGGCCGTCCCGTGCGTAGCTTCAAAGACCCCGTGTTCATCGCCGATGTTGGCCCCCGGAGCCATGCCTAACCCGCCAACTTGGGCCGCGCAGGCGTCCGATAGGTAGTCCCCATTCAGATTCGTGGTTGCGATCACGTCGTACTCGGTAGGCCGTAGCAGCACCTGTTGAAACATCGAATCGGCGATGCGGTCCTTGACGATAACCTTTCCCTCGGGAGTGTCGGTGCCAACTTCTTCTTCCGTTGCGCAAGCGTCGGGAAACTCTTCCTTGGCAACCTCGTAACCCCAGTCGCGGAACGCGCCCTCGGTGAACTTCTGGATGTTGCCCTTGTGGACCAGGGTGACACTCTTGCGGCCATTCTCGATGGCGTACCGGATAGCTCTGCGGACAAGCCTTTTCGATCCCGTCACGCTGACGGGCTTGATGCCGACACCGGAGTCCTCACGGATCGCGCTGCCCATCTTTTGGTTCAAGAAGTCGATCACCCGACCGGCCTCGGCAGTGCCTTGACGCCACTCAATCCCGGCGTAGACGTCCTCCGTATTCTCTCGGAAGACCACCACATCCAGCTTCTCGGGATGCCTCATCGGCGACGGTACGCCCGGAAAGTATCGCACCGGTCGCATGCAAACGTACAGAGTCAGGATCTGCCGAAGAGCCACGTTTAGGCTACGAATGCCGCCTCCAACCGGCGTTGTAAGCGGTCCCTTGATAGCGATGTGAAAGTGCCGAATCGCCTGCACCGTGTCATCGGGCAGCCAACTGTTAAAGCGATCAAATGCCTTTTGGCCTGCAAGTATTTCATACCAAATTACTTGACGTGCCCCGCCGTACGTCTGCTCCACGGCGGCGTCGAACACCTGTCGGGAAGCCTTCCATATGTCCCGCCCGGTCCCGTCGCCCTCGATAAAAGGGATGATCGGCCGATCGGGGACGACGAACTTGCCCTCCCGGACCGCAACGAGATCGCCCGTCGACGGTACGGGATTTCCGTTGAACGATTTCATCTTCGTGCCGCGGTTTCCTGGTCCCTAGTGACGGCCTAGGCACGTCTATCTACCGCCGGCGCCCTGTTTTGAGAAGGAAAGATAGAATGAGACAGGGATACGGCTTGCCCAACGCTTTCGTCCTGCAAGGAGCAGCGAGTCGGACTAAAAACGTAAGAGTTTAGCAAGTCCCGCCGGAAGCGGCAAATAAAGGCTGGGCACGCCACAACTCGGCGGCCGGACCGGAGCCACTGTATGAGCCGAGAGTCTCGCGCTTCCGAAAGAGAGTCTCAGACCAGTCTTCGGAGCAGGATGGGCAGAAACGAGTCGTCGAACGAGGTAGGCCTATCGGTGCCTGCCAAAAGAGCCGATATGGCCGTCATGGTCCAACCAATTCGAGACAGGCGCGTAAGCCCGCGGCGTCGGGTTGACCTGCCGGCCGGGCTCAAGATTTCTTCCTACGGTGAGAGTGAATCTCCAAGGAAGTTCGCGGCCAAGCTTGTTGACGTCAATGAAACTGGGATCGGCGTCGACATGTTCGTGCCCCTGGTCGTAGGATCTGCCGTTACACTAGCGGGTGACCTCTACAGCTCCGACTACTCCTTCAACGTCCAAGGGAAGGCCCGGGTCGTCTATTGCCGCTGCGAGAAGGAAGGGATGTTCCGCGTCGGCCTCGCTTACGAACAGGTCGCCTACCGCAAGATCGCTTGAGACTGAGGGGCTTCTCACGCACCTCGCCTCACCATGTGGTGAGAAAAGCGAGTTACTAGCGCGCCTTTCTCGCTAGGGCGAGTCGAGATGTTCAGGACTTCCGGGCAGTTTCCCATACGGACTCGGGTGGAGCTTGCCAGGGGCCCAAGGCCTCTTCAAGCTTGCCGGCAACGGCCAAGACGAGTTGGTCTTCAAACGGTCGCCCCACGAGCTGAACACCAATCGGCAAGCCTTCGGCGGAACGCCCGGTCGGTACAACGACCGAGGGGTTGCCGAACAGATTGAAGATCACGCAGGACGTGAACGCCTGTTCGTAGGTAACCTCGCGGCCGTCAATCGTCCATGATCGTTCGCCATGCCGAAAGGCCGGGACCGATCCCACCGGGCACAGAAGAACCTGATGGTCCTGCATTTGTTCCAGCAATAAGGCTCTGAGGGCATCCCGTGTTAACCAAGTTTCGAGGAATTTTTCATAGGTAACGGCTTCTGCCTCTGCCACCGGAGCTGTCAGGTCTTTCACGATCGGGTGGAGATCGTCCTCGCGTCCCTTGATCATTGGCGCCAGCAAGGTAGTAGCCACTACGCCGAAAAACGTCCACCAAAGATCACGTGCTGATTCCATGCCCTGCAGCCGAAAGGGATCGACCCTCAGCCCTTGTTCCTCAAGCTTTTGGGCGGCGGTCCGCACAGCTTGCCTCGTTTCCCCCGTAACGGGGTTGACGCCATCGTCCTCGAACCAACCGACTGTTAGCCGGGAGAGGTCCATCTCTTGAGTGGCTTCCACCCGAAGCGGAACGCTTGAAGGGTCGCTGAATTCCTCGCCCGAAGTGACAGCAAGGAGGAGCTGCAAGTCCTCCACTCGGCGCGCCATGGGGCCGACCACACCCGTAAAAGCCGATGGGCCGATGCACGCCGGCCAATGGCCTCCACGAGGAATCAGCCCCGGCGTGGGCTTGAGACCGCAAATACCGCAGAAGTGCGCGGGGACCCGTATCGAACCGCCTCCGTCGCTTCCGAATCCCCCCGCCGAGCAGCCGGAAGCGATCGTGGCGCTTTCTCCACCGCTCGAGCCTCCAGCCGTCACCTCAAGATCCCACGGGTTGTTCGTTCGGCCATACAAGAGATTGTCGGTCTCGTAGGCCATCAGAAGGTCGGGGACGTTCGTCGTGCCAATTACGATTGCGCCGGCTCGACGCAAGCGGGCGACGAGCGTAGCATCTTCCTTGGCAACATAGCCCTCCCGCAGCTTGGTGCCCGATTCACACCGCAATCCCGCAACGTCGATCGAGCTCTTGATCGTCATCGGCACGCCGGCTAGCGGTCCGACCTCTTCTCCGCTCGCCAACGCTGTCTCAAGCGCAGACGCTTCTTTCCGCGCTCGTTCTGCGTCGAGGTCGACGATCGCATTGAGAACTGGGTTGACCCGACCGACGCGGTCAAGGTGCGCTTCGAGCAGCTCGGTCGGGGACACCTTCTTCTCACGAACGAGAACGGCCAACGCACAGGCAGAACGGAAAATCAAATCGGGCATGGTCGGTGACGAGCGATCAGGGGGGCGACGATTCTTGCATTACATCACAGGGCAACCGGGCTGAGTCGGCGGTCGA
Organism: Bryobacterales bacterium; assembly: GCA_965248205.1. Classification (GTDB taxonomy): domain Bacteria; phylum Acidobacteriota; class Terriglobia; order Bryobacterales; family UBA6623. The sequence continues at coordinate 63,456 of CBDFIS010000006.1, read as the reverse complement.
ACGAATAGTATTGTTCTCGGAAGCCTCTCAAACACCAACGAAGAAAAAAGGGTGCCAGGGCGCCAGCCGACCGGCGGAGTCGGCTGGAAGGTGTGCTTAGTTCTTACCTTGCAATGGCTTACAAGCCAAGCAAGATTCTCCAGTTCCGCTCCGCCTGACCGAAGAAGACAAACGGCCCGCGAGCCCCCCTCAACAAAACATTTAATACTATAACGATTTTGGTACTGCTAAACTTCAGTAACGGTATTGACAAGAAGATGGTCGGACCCCTAAACTCACTCCTGGAGTTGGCCGATCACCCGACTGCTGGATAGTTCAGTCGTCTCATAAAATTCATTTGCTCGCGGATCGTGAAACCGCGGGGTCCGAAGGCCGCAGAGCCAACCGAAGTTCAGGCGGCCAACGCTGGTAATCGCGGAGTCTTGTTCAACAGAGGACTATGCCATGATCTCTCAAAAACTTCTTCGATTCGTTCAGGAAAACGCCAATCGCTTGACCACGGACTTGGTGCAAGCCCTTCAGGAACATCCGAGAACCTACGGGTATCGGTCGATCTCGCCCGACCGGTTGATCGAACTGAAGTCGGAGCTCTATGTGAATCTGGGAAGTTGGCTGAGTGCGCGGTCCAAGTTTGCGCTTGAGTCTCGATACCGGAAACTGGGTCGGCAGCGATATCTGGACGGCATTCCCTTGAGCCATGTCATCCACGCGCTGAACCTCACCAAAACGATGTTGCTCCACTACATCCGCCGGGCGCTGCCGGGTGACTCGGGGGAGCTTCCTCTCGAGCACGAGTTGGTTCTCGCGATTTCGGAGTTCTTCGACGAAGCGATCTATTTCGCGTCGATGGGCTATGAAGACGCCTGCCGGGCCAGCCTCGCCTCGCCGGAGCAGGCCGAAATCGCCAAAAGGCTCTCTGCGGGCATTCCTCGACTGTCGAGCGCTCTGGAGTTGGAAGACCATGGCGAAATCGACCTGCCGATTAGCCGCGGCGGCGATATCGGGGAAGCCTCCGGTTAGCGGCCGACACTCGAAGCCTCGACCGCGATTTCCTCCACAGCGAACCACGGCAGTCAACTTGTTGGTAGGTCGCCCGCGCCCAGGGCCGTCACGGATACCTCGCCTATCACTAGTGTCCCAGGCTCGGTTCCCTGCCCTCGTAGATCCTTGCCACAAGTGGATCAGAGCCGCGCGCACACGTGAGCTACGGCTTCAGATGCCGAATCCGAAACCTAGTTCATCCCTTGCAACGGAGAACAGTGAGACCACGATGGCACCGACTCACCCCTTACTAAGGCCCACGAAGAGATCTATTGATCTCACCGGCACAGCATGCTGTGCCCCTACACTTCGGACACGAGCAGTGTCACCATGATTTGCGAGACTCATTATTTGCGTCCGAGTCCAAACTCGTTGCCCATTTCTACAACTTTGCCATCGCGGAAATGAACCTCGATAAACTTCGAACTGCTTACAGGATTGCCGTTTTCATCCTTCAGGGTGGCCACAAGTCTTTTCGTTCTGGCGTCAAAGACGTCAGGTGTATGGGACCAGGCGTACTGACCATCCAAACTAAAGCACACCCACCCGTGACCACCCTGGGATAACTCGACATGACCCTTTGGCTCGGGGGGCATTCTTGTGGCGTCGAAGATAAACAGCTTCCGGCCCTCTTGATCGCTGATCCACAGTTCTTTTTCATCGGGAGTGAGAGCCGCTCCATGCGTACGATGGGCAATCGGTTCATCCCCCGCAAAGACGCGGTGCAGAACCTTTCCCGTTTCAAGGTTAACCACGTCAAAGCCGACGTGATTCCCGAGGCACACGTAGCCGATCCGGTTCCGGCTATCGATGGTGTAGGGGAACACCCCGCGTTCACCGACGTCCTTGATTTGCCGGATCATGCGGTCCGTGCTTGTATCAAAGATCGTCAACATGGTTCTCGTGCCGAGAAACACCCGACGCCCGTCGAGACTCACGATGCTGTTGTGGGCCTGAGGACCGACCGGGATTCGTTTGATGAGCTCCCCGTTTTCCGCGTTGACGACCAGGAAGCCGCTATCTTTCCCCGGGTACCACCATCCGGTGGGAACATAGATCTTCTTGCCATCCTGAGTAATGGCCGATCGGTCACAGCCGGCGTCATAGGTCTTTTCCCAAGTGATTTTCCCCTTCTCGAGATCGAAACATCCCAATCGGCGATTCGTCGTGGAGTAATAAACACTGTGTGTGTTGAGGTTTCCCGTGAAGCCGCGAAGTCCTTCGTCGAAGATTGGGACATCAATCCGCCTGACGAACTTATGCCCGTCATCGATGTCGAAGATCAGGATGCCGGGGCCGGACCGGCCTTCTTTCTGAGCTCCGTCGGGCATCCCGAGGTAAAGATAGCGCTTGGTCCGCGACTCGCCCAGGGTTGGGCCGGCGACAAACAGGAAAATCGAAATAAGCGAGACCAACAAACGCATGGGCGGCATTCTACCGTCCAAGAATGGAGGTGTCAACAATGGATACGCCGCGTGAACGCCGCTGACGTCTCCGCGGTCGCGGATACCGACTCCGCGCCGGGATACGATTTGTGGAGACGGTCGGGGAGACGGTACGATAGCGCCCTAGGGGGGCGAGATGAAAACCTCAAGAAGAGAATGGATGCAGAGAAACCTTGCCGTGGCTGCTGTCACACCCACGGTGCTTTCGGCGCAAAAGGCTCGCGGCTACAAGGTGGAGGAAATTGAAAAGCGACTCGGGTCGGGCAAGGAAGTCCGCGGTGTAACGAAACTTGACTTGCCAACGCCTTCGTTACTGCTCGACCTTGACCATCTTTCCGCGAACATTTCGAAGATTGCGCGTCACGCTGAGCAGGCATCCGTCGGAGTCCGTCCGCACGCCAAAACTCACAAATGTCCCGAGATTGCACGTCGCCAGCTTGAGGCCGGCGCCCTTGGCGTCTGTACCGCAACGATTCACGAGGCGGAGCAAATGGCTGCCGCCGGGATAGGGGGGCTTCTGATCACCTCTGAATTGGTCGGTCCCAATAAAACTCAACGTCTGGTTCGGCTGACGAAGAGCCTGCCGGAGACGATGTCGGTAGTCGACCATCCCGACCACGCCCAGCAGCTCAGCGAAGCGGCCACAGCAGCCAAGGTCGAGCTCAATGTCCTCGTTGACATTGACCCTGTTGGCCGTCGCACCGGTGTCGGCTCGGGGGAGCCTGCTCTGTCGCTCGCAAAGAAAGTCGATCGCTTGCCGAACCTTAACTTGCGGGGTGTTCATGGCTATTCGGGAGCATCGTCGCACGTCGAGGGATTCGAGGCCAGAGTGGAACATTCCACAACCTACATGACGCCGGTGCTCGAAACCTTCGCCCAAATGAAACGAGAAGGCTTGCCGGTCGAAATCATGTCGGGCGCCAGTACGGGCACCTACAACATCGACCCGCAGCTTCCAGGAATCACGGAGTTGCAAGTCGGATCCTACGTATTCATGGACCTAGACTATCGCCGAATTGGTGGCCAGAGCGGACCCGTCTACGACGACTTCGCACCCTCGCTGACTGTACTCGCTACCGTCATCAGCAAGAATCACGAAGACCTGGCGACGCTCGACGCCGGGCTGAAGGCTTTTGCCACAGACCGAGAATTTGGCCCAGAGATCGTCGGCGTTACAGGAGTCAAGTACCGATTTGGTGGTGACGAACACGGCATCCTGGAGTTGGAAAACGCCAGCCGGGAGATCCGTTTGGGTGACAAAGTCGAACTCCTCGTGCCGCACTGCGACCCCAACGTCAACCTCTACGACCGCATGTATTGCACCCGCGGTCAAAACGTGGAGGAGGTCTGGAGAGTTCAGGCTCAGGGCCACTCTTGAGCGAGTTGAGCGCCTGCGCCCCTACGCTTCGGTCGCAATCAACGGGTGGACTGGGTAGTCCACCTCTCATGGACTCGAGGCGGCGGGAGCCGCTTCCTGGCCGCCCGTTTGATGCACCCGGTAGAATGAAAAGTGTCGCTACCTATTCTTCGCGAGATCCGAGTAGCCCTCCGTCATCTTAATCCCACCGAGGTCGAGGCGCTCGCGGATCGTCCGCTGACCGTCGGCGTCTTGGCGCTCGACGAGGCGTTCTTCGCACGAGCCGTATCCTTCCTGATTCCCGACTGGATTTCTGAGGCGAAAGCTCACCAAGCAGGTCGATCGATCCTGCGTCTTGCGTCGGAAGAAGACTTCGACCGTTGTGATCTCGGGTTATGCGAGCCGGGATTGCCGCACCCTCCGCACTTCTACCGATTCGAGCCAGATTATCCTACAGCGGCGGTAGAGTCGATTCTAGACGACCATGAAGACTTGTGGATTCCCCTGGCCGGCCGACTGCCGGCGTTCCGCGATCCGGTCGTGGAAAGAATCATCTGGAAGATCAGTAAAGAGAATGCCCTGTTCACGGTCGCGACGGCTATACCAAACGTGGTGCCGAGCTGGATAAGCGTGCCATGGGCGATCGGGGAATTCGCCTCCGACACCGCGTTCCTCACCATGAACCAAGTGCGCATGGCCTTTCTCATCGCCGCGGCCAGCGACCACAATATCGGCTACCGGAAGCAGCGGAGTCAGATCGCTTCGATCATCGCCGCGGCCTTTGGTTGGCGAAGTCTGGCGCGCGAACTGGTTTCGAAGATCCCGGCCGGCGGCGGCCTGGTTTCCAAGGGGTTGATTTCCCTAGCCGGTACCTTTGTGGTGGGCAAGGGGCTGGACACCTTTATGCGGATCGGTCGCGGCCTCACCCGCGAAGAGAAGCAGCAGATGTACGACCAGGCTGTCGAGCGCGGACGCGCGGTGGTCGAACGGATGGCACAGAGCGTGACTCGAAAGGTCTCCGCCGTTCGCAGCGCCTGACAGAGTACATCATTTCGCGAATACGGTGACGAAAGGTGACTGCGGGCGCGATGAATCGCGCCCCTACTGATGGGCTTGAGCCCCTCGCGTTCAAAGGTAGGGGCGCAATTCATTGCGCCCGAGCTGATGAGCCGCAATGCCTCGACAAGCTGATTGATACGTAACTGTATTTGCGAATCGGGCGCAGCATGCCGCCCCCACGTTTCCAGGTACCCAACAGGTCCGTAGGGGCACAGCATGCTGCCCGCCTGCACCCCGCTGGTTTACCTCTTCCTTCCCGTTCGGATCGCGATGCTACCCGCCCGGGGGCGAGTATTGGACCGCTTTTTCGAGCGCCTGGTCGGTCTCCTCAATCGTAAGCAAGGGCGTTGTTGTCACCCGAGCCAGACCCGAAGCAGAAGCCACGAGGGAAATTGCGGCGGCGCTGACATTGTCCGGCGCGTCCGCCAGCACGACGGCGTCGTGATCCCCAAAGCAAAAGTACATTGCCTCCAGTGAGCCGCCAACGCTCGCCAAGGCCGCGCTGACTGCTGCTTTTCGGCCCGAGGCTTTGTCCTTCGTGAGGCCTTTTAGCCCGCATTTCCAATTTGATTTCGGCATCCCGACCTTGCAGCGGCCTTCAGCGTCTTTATTTATAGGGGTTCAAGCCCTGTCAGGACGCACGGAGGCCAACACCCAATGGGTGAAAAAGAAAACAAGCCGTTTCAGCTCACCTTCAACGGATTTCTCAAAGTCGATTTCCAAGGATCGCGCGTCACCTCGGATGGTGGCCTGATTCTCATTCGGGAACTGGACGAGCGGCTCGGACTGGGCAAGCTGATCGACGAGCATCTGACGGATTCGCGGCAAGGCACAAACAAGAAGTTCCCACTGGCCGACCTGGTGCGGCAATCGGTCTACAGCCGCCTCGCCGGCTACGAGGATCTCAACGATGCTGCCCGTGTCTCGGCTGACCCGACTTTTCGTCTGATCGGCTCGAAGAAGAACTGGGATCGCGGCGGGGCGCTTACGTCGCGTCTACAAAGCTTTGAGGCAGAGCTGCTGGCCAGTGAAGAGAACCTGCTTGGGCTGATGGCGGTGAACCGCGAGTTGGTCGCTCAAGCCCAAGCGCAGGACGAGTCCGAGCGTGTCGTGCTCGATATGGACTCCACGGAAAGCCCGGTCCACGGTCAGCAGGAAGGCAGCGCTTACAACGGCCATTTCGAGTCCACCTGCTACCACCCGCTGTTGCTGTTCAACCAGCACGGTGATTGTCTGGCGGCGAAGCTGCGAGCGGGTAACGTGTCCAGCGCCGAGGACTGGGACGAACTGCTGCTGCCCGAGATCGAGCGCCAACAGGGAGAAGGCAAGCAAGTGACGTTCCGCGCCGACGCCGCCTTCGCCAAGCCGGAGATCTACGAGGCGTTGGAGGATCGCGGAGTGGACTACGTCATTCGCATCCCAGCAAACAAGAACCTGGAGTTGGAGATCGAAGAGATTCTGTTCCGTCCGCCGGGCAGGCCGAGCCTGAAGCCACTAGTGCGCTACAAGAGCTTCCGCTATCAGGCCGCGAGTTGGTCGAAGCCTCGGCGGGTTGTGGCCAAGGTTGAGCACCACCAAGGCGAGTTGTTTCCTCGCGTCGGGTTCATCGTCACGAGCATGAGCTTGCCCAGTCGGTCGCTGGTGCGCTTCTACAACAAGCGCGGCACGGCCGAGCAATGGATCAAGGAAGGCAAGCAGGCAACCCACTGGACACGGCTGTCCTGTCATCGTTTCCGGGCAAACGAGGTGCGTTTGCAGTTGAGCGTGTTGGCCTACAACCTGGGGAACCTGTGGCGGCGGCTGGGGCTGGCGCAGAGGATCAAGAACTGGTCGCTGACGAGCTTGCAGCATCGGTTGATGAAAACCGGAGGGCGGCTGGTCAAGCATGCCCGCTATTACTGGCTGCTGTTGGCCGAGGGGCATCTCAACCGCAAGCTGTTCGCTGAGATGCTGGGGCGGATCTGGGCGCTGCCTGTGCCAGGCGGGTAACGGGCGACGGCTGCGACGGAGAAGAGACGCTGGGTTGCTGAAGAGGGAACTACTCGGAGCCGTGTCGGCGAAAAGCCCTCCAGCGAGCTGGAACGCGGCGATCGAGCGGCATTCAGCGACCCAAACGGGAGCGAACGGAGCATCGATCGTGAGAGGAAGACGAAGACCTTGCACCCGAGCCGCGGATCGGAGTATCCTGACCATCGCGGGATGGCCAAAACGGAAATTCCAGTTTAGACCCTCGGCTGTATAGGAAGCGTAGATAAGGTATTTCGGCATCGGTATTCCTCCTGCGCACAAGATACCTGAGCCCTGCTCGAATTACAACGGAACCTGGCTACAGCCCCTGATAAAAGTGGGTTCGGCGAAATGGGGACTGGAAGGTTTGAACAATCACCTCAGCCTATGATTCGCATACGCCGGCGCAAAGAATTGCGCCCCGGCGTCGACATGAGTGTCGACGCGGCAGACGTAGGCGTCTGCGCCACAACATCAGGCACCGAAGCCCAACGTTCGAGCTCCGCGCGTATGGCAACAACCGCCCTTGTGGCGCAGGTCCCCAGACCTGCCGTGTCGGTACTCTTACCGACACCTGTTTCCGAGCTGAGCCTCACGATGATGTAGCTGCGAGTCGGAACGGTGTCCGGTCGCTACCAGGGCAAACTCCCTGTCCCGTGCAATACTTGGTAGTAGGTCCGCTCTTCTACACCTAGAGATGCTCCGCTTTCTCAGCCTAGTTTCCTTGGTTGCGATGGTGGCTCCATGGTCGGTTCCCAATTGCCTCGCGGAATCGATCGAACTGCTGCGCGGACGCGTGGAAGCCGGAGCTGACGGCGACCCTCAAAAAGACACGCCGCTCACGTTTGTCACCAGCGACGGGAAGAGGATCCTGGTAGCCGGGGATCGGTTCTCCAACGGCCAACTGTTGGATCCGCGGCTCTCCGAACGCGAGTGGGAACTCGAGGGCAAGTTCCACCCCGACGGGCATTTTGAAATCCTGAAACTCTTCACAATTAGGCAAGGGAGACGTAACCGCGTGACCTACTGGTGCGAAATTTGCTATATCCGAAGCCACGAGCCCGGTCGCTGTATGTGCTGCCAGGCGGAAACCGAGCTCCAAGAGATCCCGGAATCGTGAAGCAGCCGCGGGCGATGAGAGACATTCGGTTCAGAGACTACACAAGCTGCTTGACATCACCTAACCGCCTTGTTTGCTTGACATAGGACAATTGATGTGGTTTACTAGTCGCTTCACCCGCCAATTGGTTCCGAGTCTTCGGGACACACATGCTAGACGTGCCTTGTTTGTCGGCACCGCTACCTCCCATCCAACACAGCGGCGACGTTTCGCCGCATCGAGGAATAGTGGCCTCACTGCGCTTCCTCATACTAGAAACAGAGGCCCCGAGCGGAGATGGAAGTGAGCCGACCTGTCGCACGGAGAACGAATGCCCGGCGCTTGCGACCGATAAGTTGCACGAGTGTCTTCACAAACGTAGACCTCCCCCGAGAAGGATGAACTACAGGCCATGACTGTCCAAACCGATACTTCGAACGGTCGCTACAAAGCGGTTACCGAGCACAATGTATCCAAGGCGCCCGAGTGGGGGTCGATCGAACCCGATCTTCAACAAGCTATCCAAGTTGTCTCGCGCGTCCTGCCGTTTCGCACGAACAACTACGTGATGCGGGATCTCATCGACTGGAAGAACCTGCCGGACGATGCCATGTTCCAGCTTGTGTTCCCGCAGAAGGGCATGCTGGGCGACGAGGACTACGATGCCGTCCAAGCTATGCTCGCGAAAAACACCTCGCGGGAAGAACTTGGTCAGGTTGTCAACCAAATTCGAATGGGTCTCAATCCCCACCCCGCGGGACAGATGACCCACAACGTTCCCTCCTTGAATGGGCGGCCCCTAAACGGGTTGCAGCACAAGTATCGCGAGACGGTCTTGTTCTTCCCGTCTCAGGGACAGACTTGCCACGCCTATTGCACCTACTGTTTCCGCTGGGCGCAGTTTGTAGGCATGCCCGAGATCAAGTTCGAGTCGAGCCAAACCGAAGATCTCGTGGGCTACCTGCGTGCGAACCCTAGCGTCAGCGACATCCTATTCACCGGCGGAGACCCGATGATCATGAAGACTCGCGTGCTCCGCAAATACATCGAGCCCCTGCTGGCACCCGAGTTGGAGTCGGTCCAAGACATTCGAATCGGCACGAAAGCTCTTGCCTACTGGCCCCAGCGTTTCGTTACCGACCCCGACGCGGACGATTGCCTCCGCTTGTTCGAACAGGTCATTCAGTCCGGACGCCACCTGGCTATCATGGCTCACTACAGCCACGGGGTGGAGCTGGTTCCCGAGATCGCGAAGGAAGCCGTAAGGCGGGTCCGTGCCACCGGCGCCGAGATCCGCATGCAAGCCCCCATCATCCGGCACGTGAACGATAACGCCAAGGTGTGGGCCGATCTGTGGCGTGACGGGGTCAAGCTCGGCATGATCCCCTACTACATGTTTGTTGAGAGGGATACCGGGGCCAAGCGCTACTTCGAAGTGCCGCTCGTACGTTGCTACGAGATCTTTCGAGATGCCTTCGCGCAGGTCTCCGGTCTCGCCCGGACCGTGCGAGGCCCCTCGATGTCAGCCTTCCCCGGAAAAGTCCGGGTCTCGGGTATCGCCGAGATTCGAGGCGAAAAGGTCATCGTGCTGGAGGTTATCCAGGGACGAAACCCGGACTGGGTCTACCGGCCCTTCTTCGCTCAATTTGATCCCCAAGCCACCTGGCTTAATCAACTCAAGCCTGCATTTGGCGAAGAGAAGTTCTTCTTCGAAACCGAGCCAGCTCCGCCGACCGCGGAAGAAGCCGCCCAACCGATCCCGGTATTGCCAAACTAGCGTTGCCGACCAGCCCGGCTCATCTTCAGCCGGTAGCAGACCGGGACATCGGTAGCGACCGCCACTCTTGGCGGTCCTAGTTGAAAGTGCCCGCCGGTACTCCTGCCGGCTAGCCTGGATTCCTCACGACAAAACTGTAGGGGCGGGCCGCTGCGCCCGCCCAGAGAGGCTCTCACGGGGTTTGGCTGGGTGATCGAATGGGACGGAGCGTGCAGTTCGCGAATGGGCGGACACGGCGGTCCGCCCCTACAAAACAAATTCATTCACCGCCGGTCGTCCGAACGCTGGTGAGATAAGCCGGCCAGGGATGCAAACGACAAGCTCAAGCTCGCCGTAACCCTGACAAAGACCGGCACACCCTCGCGATTGGGTAAAATTGCATGCGAACGTGACCGTGTCCAACGAAAAGCCCGTAGTATTCGTCAGTTATAGCCACAAAGACAAGAAGAAGTGGCTCGATAAACTACGGCCTCATTTCAACGCCCTCGAGCGCACCGGGAAGATTCAGTACTGGGACGACGAGCGCATTCGCCTGGGCGACGACTGGTTCGATGAGATACGCACGGCGTTGGCCGACGCGCGGTACGCCGTCTTGCTGGTCACCAAACACTTCCTCGATTCGAGCTTCGTTCTCGAAGAGGAGATTCCCTACCTATTGACCCAGAAGTACAAAGGCAAGCTCGAAATCCTCCCAATCATCGTCGAAGATTGCCTTTGGGAAACGTTCGACTGGTTGGCGCGCATCCAGAATGTGCGGGTCAAGGGCAATCCGGATAAGGCTTTCTTACAGTGCGCTCGGCGGGTCGTGGCCTCGATGAAATCGGGCGAAGAGCTGCATCCTCCCAAGCAAAGCGAGTTCGACCCGCCGAAGAAGGTCGATGTCGATCGACTGCCGGAAACCGGCTCGACAATGTTCGGCCGCAATGAGCGCATCAAGAACCTCTACGAGTGGTGGGACGACCCAGACACCAACATCGTCGCGCTCAAGGCCGACGGCGGCGTCGGAAAATCAACGTTGGTCCGTGTCTGGACCGAGCAGATGGCCGAGGACAACTATCGCGGGGCGGAATACGTCTATGCTTGGTCGTTCTATAGCCAAGGGACAGACAAGGCTTCATCGGCGGATCAGTTCATCAATGACGCGCTTCAGTTCTTTGGAGTCAAGGACCCCGCGAAAGGATCGCCTTGGGACCGCGGCGATCGACTGGCCGACTTGGTACAGGCCCATCGTACGTTGCTGTTGCTCGACGGCATGGAACCGCTGCAGTCTGGGCATGATTTTGACCACGGCGCGATCAAGGATCCGGCGCTAAAGGTTCTCGTCGAACGCCTGGCAGAGCGCAACCCAGGGCTGTGCGTGATCTCGACTCGTGAGACCGTTCGCGAGTTCCGGGAACGCAACTTCGAGTTCCGCGCTGCCGTCCAGGAGGTCGACCTCGAGAAAGTCTCGACACTGGCAGGCCGTGCGCTCCTTCGCGCGGCGGATGTGCCCGGAACCGACGACGAGCTCGAAGCCCTGGTCAAAGACTTCGGGCATCACGCCTTGGCGCTGAACTTACTAGCCGCGTATCTAAAATGGCCGGGCGCGCAGGGTGTTTCCGACGTTCCCGAGCTTCCTGACATCCCCGAAAAAAAAGGCCGACATGCCCGGCGTGTGATGGCGGCCTTCGAGAGACTTTTCGGCGAGGGACCGGAGCTCGACTTGCTGCGGATTCTGGGCCTTTTCGACGGCCCGGTCGAAGAAACGGTCATCAAGGCGCTGCTGGCCCACCCGCCGATCGAGGGTCTGACGGAGCATCTGACTCGGGGCGGGGCGTCGGTCTTTGAAGACGCCCAGGCAACCTTGCGCCGCGCCAAGCTGCTGGCGGGCGAAAGCCGGCACGACCCGCCGCGGCTGGACAGCCACCCGCTGGTGCGCGAGCACTTTGGAGAGCAGCTCGAGACGGAGCGTCCGGAGGACTGGCGGGCGGGCCACGAGCGGCTTTTTGAGCACTATAAGGGGGTGCCGAAAGAGAATCAGCCGTCGACGCTGGAGGGCCTGGCCCCGCTGTACGCGGCCGTGGCGCATGGCTGTTCGGCGGGACGGTACGAGGAGGTGTACCAGGCCGTATACCGGACGCGGGTCGATCGTGAGCAGGAGTTTTACAGCACCAGAAAGCTCGGGGCGTTCGGGTCGGACCTGGCTGCGGTGTCGAGCTTCTTCGAGACCCCATGGAGCAAGCTCGCCGGGGGTCTGCCGGAGCAGGTCCAGGCGTTTCTGTTCAACGCTGCGGGGTTTCGCCTGCGGGCGCTGGGCCGCCTGCGCGAGGCGGCAGAGCCGATGGGTGCGGGAGTGCAGGCTGCAGCCGACCGAGGAGACTGGACGAACGCCTCCACCGCCGCAGGTAACCTGAGCGAGCTTCAGTTGATACGGGGAGAGGTGGAGGCGGCGGTGGATTACGGCCGGCGGGCGATCGAGTACGCCGACCGCAGCAGCGTTCGGTTCGAGCTCATAAAACAACGAGCAAAAAAGGCCGATGCAGACCATCAAGCGGGCCGTCCGAAAGCGGCCGAGAAGCTGTTCCTCGAAGCCGAGCGCTTACAGCAGGAGGATCAGCCCCAATACACGCTGCTCTATTCGGTCGGAGGCTTTTTCTACTGCGACCTGCTGCTGGCCCAAGGTCAGTCGGCCGAGGTACAGCCCCGGGCGACGCTGACGCTTGAGTGGGCGCTAGCAGCCGGGCTCTCGCTCCTGACGATAGCCCTGGACCATCTGACCCTGGGCCGCGCCGCCCTGGCCTTGGGCAACCTTCCCGAGGCCGCTGAGCGCCTCGACAAAGCCGTCGACGGCCTCCGCGCCGCCGGTACCCAACACAACTTGCCTTGGGCCCTGCTCGCCCGCTCCGAGCTCCACCGCCACCGGCGCGTCTTCGACCCGGCCCGTCGCGACCTGCACGAAGTCGAGAAGATCGCCCGCCGCGGCGAGATGCGCCTTCACCTCACCGACTTCCACCTTGAGAGCGCCCGCCTCGCCCTCGCCGAGTCCGACCCCGCCGCCGCCCGCGAGCACCTCGACAAAGCCCGCCAACTTGTCACCGAAACCGGCTACCACCGCCGCGACCCCGACCTCGACGAAATCGCCGCCCAACTCCCCAACCCCTGATCGGCTCACCGCGCAATCTTAGAAAGGCCGCAGGTCTGGGCAAACGGCCGCCCAGCCCTGCGCTACGGCTCTTATTCAGGGCGCCTCGGTTTCGCGCCACCTCGTGCCGCCCCCAAACAAAACGTAGGGGCACGACATGTCGTGCCCTCCCGGCGACCTCTGGCCCCCGCCAAAAAGAGGTGGCACAGGCCCCCAGGCCTCCCGCGTCGAGACTCCTCTCGATGCCTGTTTGGAATGGTCTGCGGCACCGGGCATGACCGCTCACTTGCGTTCGCGGCTCCGATTCGCTCGTCGCGAGGGTGTACGCCAGCAGGAAACTGAGCCTGGAACGCTAGTGACAGGCCAAGCCGTTCACTCCTCACCCCTCAGCGATGCGGCTGCTGCTGGACGCCGCCGCGCCGTTCAGCCCCGTAGCGAGGATCTAGGCGGGCGCGATCTCGCTTCCCTTCACCGCTATCGGTGCGCCGCCCGCCAGAACCGCGGCCGTTGACTCTTTGTAGCGCAGGCCTGGGCCGACGTCTGGCCCAGTACCTGCGGCCTTTCCTGCCTTCGTACCAAAAAGCCACCCGTAAAGCCACCACCCCCTTCTGTCGATTTCAAGTTGAATGATTGCCAACAGTCCCGCGTCTTGGTCACTTCAGAGAGCCGGGCGAGTGTTCTGCTTCCTCGCGTTGTGCTCGCTCCTCCAGTCCCAAGGGCCCCGCTCCAACCCTATCGGAGTTGGCGGCGAATACCGAGTGGGGCCCGGCGATGTGCTCGATATCAGAGTGTTCGAAGTCGAAGAGTTGAGCAAACCGGCCGTGGTAAGTCCCCGGGGGACCGTTTCGCTGCCGCTGATCGGAGAGGTCTCGGTTGAGCACATGACGACGCTTGAGATCGAAGCTCGCCTGAAGCAACTTTACGAAATCAATCTGCTTCAAGACCCCCAAATCAATGTCAGTGTGCAAGAGTTCCGCAGCCAGCCGGTCAGCGTCCTGGGGGCCGTGGAGCGGCCGGGGGTCTACCAGCTTCAGGGTCGCCGGCGCCTCGTCGAAGTTCTTGCCATGGCCGGTGGACTGACAAGCGAGGTTGGCGATGTGATCACAATCTCAAGGAGTCTCGGTCTCGACGGACCGGACCCTGCTCCCGACTACGGGAGCCGCGGGGCCGGGCCGCAGTGCCCGCCCGAAGCACTCGCGATCGAGCATCATCCCGCCAGCCAAAGCGAGCACCCATTGCACGGCAGAGAGCCGATTCAAGGGCCTGCCTATACGGTGTCCACGCAAGATTCGCCTGCCGGGAAAGACTCTTGTCCCCAACGCTCGCAACCCCCGCCCAAGTGGGCCCCAGCACTCAGAAGCCCCGGCGCAAACCCGGGGCGGGTGCGGCTACCCGAATTCCTTCCGGGCGCGCAACAACGTTTCTCCCGGGAAGAGATACACGTTTCCGTCCGCGACCTGTTGATGCTGGACGGCAGCCACGGCAGCAACCCGCTCATCCTGGCGCACGACGTAATCCGGGTGGCCAAGGCGGGCGTAATCTACGTCCTCGGAGCGGTCGAAAAGCCAGGCGGATTCCGCATCAAGGACCAGGAGATCGTGACAGTGTTGCGAGCAGTTTCGTTGGCCGGAGGGCTGGGGCGTCACGCTGCCCCACGGAAGTCGCGCATCATTCGCCAGTCCGGCGGTCTGAACCATGAGATTCCGCTTTCGATCCGCGACATTCTTCACGATCGAGCGCCCGATTCGCCTCTCGAACCGAACGACATCCTGTTCATTCCCGACAGTCGGGCGAAGAGCGCCCTGAGCCGCAGCGCCGAGGCCGCCATACAAATGGGGACGGGGATCGTGATCTGGCGCCGCTAGCCGATGTGTCCCATCCCCCAAAGATTCGCGCCGTGCACTCACAAGGCACGTTGAAACTACTGAGTCTCGCAAGTTGTGGTGACAGGGCCCGTCTTCAGACAGTAGGGGCACAGCATGCTGTGCCGCTTGTGCCAATGCTCCAAAGTCACTGCATTTTGCGAGCCTCAGTAAGTGCGTAGCGGGTCACCTCCCGTGGATACAAAGCCACAGCAACTGACCCCACGGCCGGAACCGCCTCCTCCCGTCTCAAACCATCCTTCCGACAGACATCTCCAGTCCCCTCGCTGGCCCCGCGAGCAACCTGAACCGGCGGGACAGTTCTCTCTCCGGGACTACTGGCGCTTGATCCACGGTCGGCGCCGCACCATCCTCTGGGTGGTCGTCTCGTCGCTGCTGGCCACGGCGATCTACAACTATCTCCGCGTGCCAACGTACAGGGCGAAAGCCACAATCCAAATCGACCGCGAAGAACCCAATATCGCCCAGCTGGATGAGAGCCTGCCTCAACTTCCCGAGCAACCGGAATACATCGAAACCCAATACAAAATCCTCAAGAGTCGCACCCTGGCCAAGCGAGTGATTTCGAAGCTTGGACTTGAACAGCGACCCGAATTCCGCCGGGGCCTCGGCCAGGACACTCCGGCATCCGATCATCAACCACAGATCGACGCGCAAGACCCGATGCACCCGATGATTGTTGAGAATTACTTGGACCGACTCGGCGTTCATCCGGGAAAGGGAACGCGCCTGGTGGATGTCACGTTCGAATCCGTGGACAGAGAGTTGGCTCCCAAAGTCGTCAACACCCTGGCGGAGGAATACATCGAGTACAATTTCGAAGCCAAATGGGACGCGACCCAAAAGGCATCGAAGTGGCTCGAGCAGCAGCTCTCACACTTGCAGGCGAAACTCGAAGCCAGCGAAAGCGACCTGCAGGATTACGCGGCGGCGCACTCGATTCTGTTTGTCGAAGAACGCAAGAACATAACCACGGCGAAGTTGGCTCAGCTTGAAGAGGAGTTGACTCGCGTCCAAGCGCTACGGATCGAGCAGCAGTCTCGTGCTATGTTGGCCGAGGACGCGCTCGCCCGCGGCGGAGAACCTCCCAGCAGCCTGACGAGCGAGACCTACCGCAGGATCGAAAGCGAACTCACCGAGTTACGACGGGATTACTCCCAATTGATGGTTACGTTCGCACCGGGTTATCCCAAGGTGCGGAGAGTGCGGCGGCAGATCGACGAGCTGGAACAAGCGCTCC
This sequence comes from Bryobacterales bacterium, assembly GCA_965248205.1. Taxonomy (GTDB): domain Bacteria; phylum Acidobacteriota; class Terriglobia; order Bryobacterales; family UBA6623. The sequence goes on along the minus strand of CBDFIS010000006.1, from coordinate 47,427 downwards.
AGGTGGAGCAGGAGCGCATCTTCAGCGGAGTAAGCGAGTCCTTCCAGCTAGCGGTCCAGCGGGAGCGTCTGCTCGAGGCCGAAGTAGTTCGCCAAAGGGGCTTGGTCAATCGCTTAAGCGACGACTTCATCGCATATGACATCCTCAAACGCGATGCGGAAAGCAACCGCCAACTCTATGAAGGCTTGTTGCAGAGACTCAAAGAAGCCGGCATCTCGGCGGGCCTTCGGGCGTCCAACATCGCCGTGCTCGATGTAGCGGAAGCCTCCGATGAACCCTACCGGCCAAAGAACTTGTACAACCTCTCGATGGCTCTGCTCGCCGGCCTGGCGCTGGGCGTGGCCTTAGGTTTTGTTCAGGAGCACATGGACACGGTCGTGCGGACGCCGGAAGAGGTGGAAGGGCTGACCGGACTGTCGCTGTTGGCCGTTGTCCCCCGCAGCCGCCGCAAAGACGCTCCTAAAGTTGCGACCACTGGGCTCCCGGAGCAGGTTCCCGCCGTTCCCCGAACGATCGCGGCCCCGCCACTCAATGGAACGCCGACCCAGTCCCTCGATGCCGGGCACGACCGTCCTGTACAGTGGAATCCCGACCCCGGACTTTCGGAGGCTTATCGCGCGCTCCGAACATCCGTTCTGCTCGGGTGGGACGAGACCATGCGGCGCACGCTGGTAACGAGCTCGCAGCCACAAGAAGGCAAGACAACAGTCAGCCTCAATCTCGCCTGTAGCTTGGCTCAACTGGGCCGGCCAACGCTTTTGATAGACGCCGACATGCGTCGACCAAACTGCGCCAAGCAGCTCAGTGTGAACCCGGAGCACGGCCTAAGCGACTACTTACAGGGTTTGGCCGAATTCGAGCAGATTGTCGGCCAGACGCCGATCAAGGACTTGTCGCTGGTAGCCGCGGGCAGGTTTCACTCGACAGCGTCTGATCTCCTCTATTCGCCGCGTCTGGAGTTCTTACTCCAGCGGGCGGGCGAGCGTTTCCAACACGTTGTGATCGACTCGCCACCCTCCCTGGTTCTTTCCGATGCCCGCACCATTTCGCGGCTCGTTGAGGGCGTCATCCTGGTGGTCTCTGATGAGACGGACCGCGGCGCGCTAGCGCGAACGAAACAAACGTTTGACGAGGCGGGCGTTCGTTTTCTCGGTTTCGTCATGAACCGAATCGATATCGATCACCTCGACTACGGCTACTACCGCAATTACGGCTACTACTATTCGTATTCCGAGGACTCGCGTTAGCAACGGCCTTTGGCCCCGACCACCACCGGTCTGCTACGTTGCCTTAGTCAACCAAGTTAGATTCCGAACGTCCGATTCAGGCTCTCCCCCGCTTCTCAGCTAGGTCGCGGAAAAACTGATCGAACACCGGGACATTTGCCTTCAACATGTCGAAATCGTCCTTTGGGATTACGAGGACGTTGGTCGGCGACAATGCCCTCACCGTGGCATTGCGACTGAGATCCGAGAGGACGGCCATTTCCCCAAAATACTCGCCGCTTCGCAAAACGGCGATCTGTGTATCCGTTCCGCCCTCATCTCGGAGGACCTCGCACGCTCCCTCCCGGATCACGTACACTCGGTCTCCAAGATCGCCCTGGTCGAAAACGACCTCACCCGGCTCCAGATGTTGCTCCACAATGCCGGAAGCGGCGGACACCTTGAGTTGAACGAGGTCAGGAGGAAAAAACAGGGCCATGAACCAATCCGCCGCGATCCGAACCTTGCGATTCAAACCGGGCATCTTGAGCAAATAGATCGTTCTCCACATGAACCACGCCACAAAGCCCGAAACGCGAATTCCCAGCACCTCCGCGACGGCCGAGTGATGTCCCAGGGAACCTAGCTTCCCGAGACCCTCGAAATCGAAGACTGCCCGTTCTCCTCCCCGCATAGCAGCGCATACATTGAGCGCGACGGTCTTTGCTTCCCGGGTAGCGTGTTGGGCGGTAGGCGGCACGCGATTCCCGGATGCCGTAGTGATCGAGGCACAGTCTCCCAAGACCCACACACGGCCTTCATGGCCCTCCAGTTGCAATTGTGTATCAGCAAGCAGCCGCCCTCTGTTCTTCGGGCAGTCCAGTCTTTGCAGTACCGGCGAGACAGCGGAGGGGACGGTCGATACGACCGTCTTGGTGGGAATCTGCTGACCGGACTTGAGAATCGCCTTTTCGGAAGTAGCCGCCGCCAAACGGTCTCGCAACACGATCTCCACTCCCCGTTTTGTCAGCAGAGTCTCCGCGAAAACAGCCAGACGCTCCACCATTTCGGGCAGGATGCGGTCGCCCGAATGAACCAACACACAGCGAATCTCTTCCCGCGGTATACGAGGATAATTCCTCGCCACCGCACGCACGAAATCATTCAATTCCGCGATCACCTCGACGCCTGAAAAACCGCCCCCGGCCACGACGAAAGTCAGCAGCTTGCGGCGGAGTTCCGTGTCCGTTTCGACATCGGCCTCCTCGAGGGTATGAATCACACGATTTCGCAGCGCCACCGCATCGGAGAGCGTCCGAAAGGGCATCGCATGTTCTACCATCCCCGGCATGCCATAGAAATTCGTCACGCCCCCTAGGCCGATCACGAGATAGTCGAAAGAGATCTCCATCCGGCGCGGTCGGAAGCCCGGACTGAGTGTGACCGTTCGATTCTGCAGGTCAATTTCTTCTACCTGGCGCATCACGAGCTTCGTACGCCGACATAGACGTCGAATCGGTGAAACCACGTCGGTGAGCCCGATGGACCCGGAAATGACCTCCGGCAACATAGGCTGATACACGAAGTAGTTTTCTTCATTCACCAGAGAGATCGAAGCCTCTTCCGGTCGGAGCTTCTTTTCGAGATACATCGCGGTGTAAACTCCCGCAAACCCGCCTCCGAGGACGACTATCTCTTTCCTAGCCATGCTTCTCAGCTCCTACTTCGGACCGGGCTGTATCGGGCTTCCCTTGAGACAGCAAACGCCGTTCGGTGACTTGACCGGTCACTCGGAAGTATAGACCTCACGGGTTTTCGAGGGCAACGAAACCCGAACCCGCGCCGGGGACTAGCAGCCCGTGGTAGAAGCTAGGTTCGCAAAAAACAGGGACTGTCATCCGATTTTCGCTTCTGCAACTGCTTTGTTTCCAGTATGGGTTAGAGGACGAAAATCGGTGACGGTACCATTTTTTGCGACGAAGCACTTTTCACCACGGGCTGCTAGAGGCCTCACGGAACACAATTCACGGCGGCCCCCGGCTCAAAGTGCACGCGACCGTCTCAACAAGTTTCGTACCTGGCTATCTGACTCCCGATCGCTTTTCGCTAGTGCCCTGATGAACCTTGACACTCCCCTTGTAGAGAGTGCATGATTGACTGGCGATGTCCAAGTCCGCGCCATACATTCTGCTGGCTTTGGTCTGTGTCCCCTCGTGGGCTTACGGCCAATCAGTAGAAGCCTCCTTTCAGCACGACCCTGTCGAGCACTACGGCTCGAGGGTTCTAACGGGGCTGCTGATCGCGGGCATTTGCCTCGTGACGTATAGCCTGATCCGCTATCGCGGACGGATCGTGGGGTGGGGGGCCTGGGGACTGCTCCTCGCGAGTGTCGGAGTCGTGCCGCTCATCTCCGTTCTATTCGGCACGGTTTTGGTGTTCGAACGAGCTGAGAAAGTGGAGTTCTGCGCTTCTTGTCACCTGACCATGCAGGTCTACGTCGACGACATGAAGGATCTCGACAGCGACAGCATGGCCGCGGTCCATTACAAGAATCGCTACATTCCGAGCAATCAGTGTTACGACTGCCACACGTCATATGGCATGCACGGCACCGTGCAAGCAAAAATGGCCGGCATGATTGACGTATACAAATACTACACCGGGACCTACCAGCTGCCGATCCAGATGCGCCATCCTTATCCGAACAACGATTGCCTAAAATGTCATGCGGAAGCGATTCAATGGGCCGAGCAGGAGCTCCATATGGAGAATAAGGAAGCGCTCTTTTCGGGAGAAATGTCCTGCATGGATTGCCACGGGCCGATGGGAAGTCCGGCGCACATCCTGCCCGAACAAACAGAGTAACCGCGCGCAAGGCGTATGAAGAACATCGAAGTGGGATCGGTCGGTACCAAGCGCCTCGTCGTGCTCGCTCAGCTCTTAACGCTGGCAGCCCTGGTTATGGGCTTACAGTTTCTGTTCAACACAACCGGGGGAACCCTGTTTCTCTTCGCGTCGCTTGCCCCCGTCCTCGTCATGGCTGCCATCCTCATCGTGCTGGCGGTATTGATCCATCAGTTTCGCCGGCGACATCGCCTTTTTGATGTCGAGACCTACGAACCCGGTCAGATTGTCTTTCACCAGGGTGAGATGGGCGACTGCGCCTATTTCATCCAGCAGGGTGAAGTGGAAGTCGTCAGGGAGGTCGACGGAAGCGAGAAGGTGTTGGCAAACCTCTCGGCGGGCCAATACTTCGGAGAGATGGCGCTGCTGTCGAATGAGCCGCGAAACGCAACGATTCGTACGGTCTCAGCGACAAGACTGGCGGCTCTCGGCAAACAGAATTTCGTAACGATGCTGGGCGTATTGCCGTCAACACAGGAAGACATCCTGAAAACCGTTCAGCAACGAGCGATGAAACAAGCCGCTGGTTGACGAACCGCCGGCGGTCTCCCCGAACGGCGGAAAATCTTGTTAGACTTTCACAAAGGAGCGATAGATGATGATCATGAGTCCGCGAGCTGCCGTGCCGGCCCTGGTTCTCTTGGCCCTGGTCGTGCTTTCTTCGACGCCGGCGTTCGCCGGTGACGCTGATGCCGGCAAGACAGTCTATTTAAAGAGGTGCAAGACCTGCCATGGCGCTGAGGGACAGGGCAATCCTGGGATGGCCAAGGTATTGAAGGTCGACATCAAGCATCTGGGATCGGAGCACGTCCAGGCAAAGTCCGATGACGACTTGAAAAGTGCCGTCACGGAAGGCTTCGGCAAGATGAAACCCGTCAAGCGCCTCACCGACGACGATGTGGACAACATCATCGCGTTCGTTCGCACCATCAAGGAATAACCAACCGCAGACCGCATCAGCCTCCGAAGGAGGCGTGGGATAGTAGCCCAGAGGTGAAGCCGTCAGGCGAAACCCTGGGTTTGGAGCCCCAAAATCGAAAAGCCCCGGGAGGGGCGCAGGAACTACGCGCGCAACCTAACCAAACCGCACCCTCCGTCACGAATCGGACCACACAGTGTGGGGAAGTCTAGTTTCCGGCGAACCGATTATCTTCCGTGACTCGTGCCTGGCCGAGGGCCGCCAGCGTTTCGAGCAACTCGGCGACCTTCTTGGTTTGTGCGCGCTTGAAGCTTCGGGCGATCCGCTCAGGGTGCACGGGACCGGGCTGTTCAGCCAGGGCAGCGCGGTGCGGCGTTGACCTCGACGCTGCACGCCTTCGAGACGGAGATGCTGGCGAGCGAGAGAACCTGCTGGGGCTGCTGGCTGCGAACCGGTTCTCCCGGCACGTATCGCCTACCGCACGGCGATGGTTACACCATCTTGACTTGCGACGCCTCCAACCTCGACAACCAGCGACACGTTCCCGCTGCCGGTTCCCTCAGGAAGACGCGCATTCACTTGCATCAAACCAGCCACAAACGTTGGAGCGGCACCTGCGTAGAGCACTGCAGCTTCCCGACCATCTACGAACACCCTTACGGGCTGAATGGGCTTGGGAAATACATCCAGAGCTAGTTTGCCATCCTCCCCCGCTGGACTCGTTTGACCCTCCCCCGTGACATAGAACACCACGATCGTCTGCTGTCCAGCCGGACGCAAGGAGGTGTTAAAGCTACCGTCCTCGTTCAGAGCAGCAGCTTGTCCACCGCCAGAGCCATCTGAGGTGAAGATTCCCGGTGCAACCGATATCACCGACATTGTGACGGCGTTTGATCGTAATCCCTCGTGCTCCACCTCAACTTTGACCTGGTCCTTACCCTCAACGTCATAGGGCACCACCGCATTGAGCTGATCCTCCCTCACAAACACCACCGCGCCCGGAGTACCGTCAAAATACACCCTCACACCCGCCGCTTCGGTAGACCACCTCTCACCATCCTCGACGTTCCCTGCCGCCCCGGGTAAGGGTGGTCCCAGTACTGAGCCGAACAGCGAAACAATCTCACCGGGCGACAGACTCCTGCTCTCGAAGCTCGCAGCATTCAGAATCCCATTAGCGTTAATTTGTGGCTCAACCAGACGTGAGTGGTTGATGCGCATCCGCCCAGCGGTAGCCAGCTCGAAGTGCTTGGCAATTGCCCCACTTACTTCCTCTGCTCGCCTCAACAAGTTGGCCTGCTGAGCTTGGCTGGCTTTATCTCGACTCGCAGCATCACCTGGCTCCTCGACAAGATAAACTCCTAAGGTGAACTCCTTTGGAGATTCGGTAGCAGATGGTTCGCGCGAACCCATGACGGCAATGACATCTTCTATCCTGACCGGCACCTGCGTACCTCGAAATCGATTTCCGCCAAGATCTCTGACGTTTTGAAGAATGAACGTTTCTGCTACTTCTTCCGGGGGCAATAGCCCCATGATGTAAAGGTCAAGCGCTGAAAAACCAGTAGGCGTGCCGAAAGGTGCCGCAACAGGACTAAATGTTCCATCCGGATTGGCGTTCCAAACAAGTCCACCCATCGGGGAGTCCTCTGGGTACGGGCTGCTCGTGTAATGACCTGAGATCGACGTCACCGCCGGCGTATGAAGACCATCATTCCAGTGACACCTACACCAATCATCCGTGAGTCTGTTTTCTTGCCCGGTCAAGCTGTTTCTGAACCGGAGTTCGAGGCCCCAGCGGTGTCCGGTCTCGTGCGTCACCCAACCCACAACCATGGGATATCCGTGGATCGCGCGGTTACCTATCATCACGGTCTCGTCGAAAATGGTCGCTCCAACGTACACAGGTGCCATTGAGACCTGAAGGCGGGCCGAACCAACGATATCGCTGCCTGGTCTTGGATTGACCAGCCCTTCCCCGATGCCCTTGACAGGCACGTTGAGTGCTCCTGTCGATCCCCCGGTAGAAAACAGGTCGTCCATCCGAAAGCCCCTGAACACCACAGCGAAATCATCGTTCGGCGGGAACTTTTTGTAGATGACTGGTAGCACATCTGCGACATCCCTCGGAAACAGAGGATGGTGGAAAACTTCGAACGTATTTCCAACTGCCGGTCCAACTTGAGAGGACAAATCCGTTTGACCATTGAAAGAGCCTTGCAGATCCACCATGCGCATTGGACCAACTCCCTCGAACTGACCAGGTTGCCGCCCCCACCAAACCGCATCCGCTGACCATTGAAACTGCTCGGCTCCGACGAGCAACAGTTTCGACACGAACAGATGGATCACCTTGCCATCCACCTGAAATCCCACCACTCTCGGAGCCGGACTGCACCACGAGAAGGCGCGCCGGGTGTCACTAACACCAAGGCCAAATCCACAAGTGCGACCAGACATTTCGAGGAAGATTCGGAACTCGACGGTACCGATGTTTACACTTGAGGGTATATCTTGGTTCATACTGATCGAGAACCTGAGTGCGGTGCCGGCATCATAGACATCAATAGACGCAATATCCACCGTCGGCTCCGGCGGGACTCGAGGCGTTTCAACGTGGTCTAAACTTAGGGTACTGGGCGGACTCTCCTGAAAAACACCCACAATGCCATCTTGCTCACTGACTTTTCTGTAAGACAGTTCGATCGCTCCGGACGGGAACAAACTGGCTTGAAACTCGCTGAGGTCGCTAGTTCCGAAGTTAGGCTGTCGGGTGACTTCCCAGGTGACAACGAAACTTTCGGGCGTGGACTTGGCGTAAATCTTGCTGTCTTCTGAAGAGAATGAATAGTTTGCCCAGAGCGCCGCAATCATTTCCTCGGCACCAGCGGCCGCACGTGCGTCAATGGCCGCAGCCACCGAGCGCATACCTGCATCTGACCAGGGATCGCGTTCGGACCAAGAGCTGCTCTCCGACTTTGAGAACGATATGTTGCCGTGGAGATTGACGAACAGCTGATCCCACCGCCGGCCAGCGAAAGGGAAATCAAACGGGATTGTGACGGGCCAACCGTAGCTGTGCCACAGGCCAATTGAATCTTCGACACGGAGTCGGGGGCCGACGTCTGGGTCAAAGTTGAGTGGCAAGACATCTAGCGCATAACCTCCATCGCTCCGGGGAGTGAAGCGCAGCGTCTTCGCTTTGAGGTCGAAGTAATTGGATGGCTCGCGGATAATACCCTCGCCTGAGATGACGGAGACGGGGCCAGTCTCAACGAACTCAGCCTGCTTGGTGGACGTTAGCTTTCTCAGCGACGGAGGACCCAAAGATGGTGCCTCGCGCATCGCCAGAATGTCTTCCATTCTGAAGAACGAACAGCGCTGATCTTCAAAGGAACTCAGCGCCTCCGAACTCGCGCTAGGCCATCCCGCAATTCCAAAACCTACGGATTCCCCAACGCCTTGTGGCATGGCGCTTTGACTAGGGACGGAGGCCGGTGTCAAGAGCCGTTCGCTCTCAACACCTACTGCGCCGACTTGAGCAAGAAGTGGCTTCGCAGCCACCAAGAAGAGGAGGGCAACCCAAAAGGGCATTAGGTTTGCTAGTAGGTGGAGCTGCTGGCTGCACTGATGCGACCGAGCTTGAAACTTCATCCCGTGGCCTCCTGGTGATGGCCACGCGGAACGGACCGCATGGTCACTCTCTCTATTCGACGGCCTTGTTCCACATGGCTAATCAAGTGCATGCCCTATTCTCTCTCATAGAAAGCGAGTTGAACAGTTTTACAACAGTCCCGTAGGGCAGGGCTCGGTGCCGTTACCGAGACCTGCGGCCGTTTCGTGTATGTTTTTCCGGACGCCCCCAAGCCACGCTGCTTGTTCGAGTCGGGCGCGGTAGCAAGAGATGACGCAGCACGGAATGGTCCGGCCGCGTTCACGCGGCTTTCTTGGGCCGTTGCTAAGCCAGTCGTTTTACGGCTGGTGCCTTGCTCGCACACGGTTATTCCTTTCGGCGCTCGGCCGCCTGCGGCGGCCGAGCGGGGCCTGGGGTGGGGCGAAAAATCGGCCGTGCCAACGGCCGATCCCTCTTTTCCTGGCTCCATTTATTCGCTAGGCGGCGGTTTCCTTGTGCTAGGGGACGATTTTGGCCCGGAAAATCCGGCCGCGAGGACGCTTTCCACCACCCTCGTAAACCTCCGTCACAGACTTTTCACATTTTTTCTTCTCGCCATCTCAACGACTTACGCCCGCGGATCCCTTCTAACCCCCAATCCGTCCCTTATTCTGGTACGGGGCCCAGAAACCGAAATCTCGGAGGGATGACCCTGGTATTCTTGCCACTTTCTACCACCGGCTATTCCCGGGCACTGATGGGTAATCTTTATGTCTCACAATTCAGAAGACTTAACCATTACATGGGACACTCCCATTGCCGCCCCGCTCGCCTGCCAAGCCGCTGCCAAGTCGCGGAAATCGTCCGGTAGCCTGCGCCTAGGCCATCTTTTTCGCCCGGGGATCCGACTTTTCTCACCGGCTGGGTGGGTAAATAGCCTAAGAAGGCATTCTGATTCCCGTCCCGAGTCGACGGGCAATAGTTTTCGCCCAGGATACTTGGACACGCTCGCTCTTCTCGACAGGGGAACCACCAAGAATTCTCTTCCGTTGTCAGTAGGCTGCTGGCGTTCCTTGGCGCTGGGCGATCGGTCGCCCTCAGCGACCGATCGGGGGATTGGGGTGGGGCCGAAATCGGTCGTTGTCAAACGGCCGATCCTTGGTTGTTGGGATGCAACCCAGCGGAAAACCAGAGTGCCACAGCTTGCACCCGAGCCACCGGCCTCACACTTCCCCTCCGCTCCCTCGGTCGCCCGCTAGCCGTGTGGCGATTGATCGACCTCACCCCTAGGCCGGCTGCTGCTCCCAACGCCGAGCCAGCGGGCCGGGTTCGGGGGGGCAGGGGATTCGCTTGAACACGGCAGTCGTTTTAAGGTGCCTGCTGCGCCGTCGCACGCCGGTCGTTGTTGTGGGCGCTCGGCCACCGGAGGCGGCCGGGCGGGGCTTGGGGTGGGGCAAAAGCACGCCGCCCCTGGCGGCGTGCTTCCTCGCCGTGCGAATAGTCATCCCCTAACTGGTGGCGATAACGACGCTCGAAGAACGAGAAACAGTTGACGAAACAAACCCAATCTCGCACAACCCACAGAGGATCAATTGGTTACAGCGAATTCTCAGAACAGCCACGCGGTTGGCTCATCAACCCGGCCGACCTCTCCACCGGGATGCACGGGAACCTCGACTCAAGGGCATGGATGGCGCGAGACCAGCATACAGGGCAGCAACAAATCATCTCAGCCGCGAACGAACGGAGGAAATGACCAAACAAAGCCAATTCCTAGCAACCCTTATGGACCCAGTGATTTACAAGAACCCCGCGTCACTCCTCAACGCCTGTGGCAGGCGGCACAAGTATCTTCGAACGTATGACGCTGGATCACCACTTCGCCGTTAGTCAGGATTTGGAGAGATTGGCCCTTCGCCCCAAAGTCGGGCAATCAGACTTAAGTGTCGTTGTTGAAGGGTGGTACTAACCAACAATCGCGGATTGATTGTGGGAACAGCGATATATCAGCACGTATCTTTGATCAAGCTCTATGTAGTTCGTTTCAAGGGGCTTTAGCGGACATTTACTTTATCGTTCTGGATGGGTACGGGCGCAGCGACGTTCTGAAGGAATTCTATGAATATGACAACTCCGACTTTCTTCGAGGCCTCAAAGAGAAGGGGTTTTACCAGTGCTGTCCGGGGAAAGTCGCGCCATCGGACGGTAAGTCTCGACCGTTCAATGTCTTATGGCCTGTTTTGCCCGGGAACGATTTGAAATCCCGAGGCCGCAAATGGTCGCCTGAACGGAGCATCCGGACGCGGCACAATGAGGGATGAACCTTGGCCGTACGGTTTTCTCCCAACTGATCGAGCACCTACCGAGCAAAGAGTTTCAGAAATGTGTATCGCGCTACCGCGGCGATTCCTATCTGAAAAGTTTCTCCTGCTGGGATCAGTTTCTTGCGATGGCATTCGCCCAGCTGACCTATCGGGCAAGCCTCCGCGACATCGAGACGTGCCTGCGTTCGATGCACGGCAAACTCTACCACATGGGATTCCGCGGCAGGGTAGCGCGCTCGACACTGGCCGACGCGAACGAGTCGCGCGACTGGCGGATCTACGCGGACTTCGCGCAGGTCTTGATTGGCATGGCACGGCCGTTATATGCCCACGACCCGATCGGTGTGGACTTGGACCAGACTCTGTACGCTCTCGACTCGACAACAATCGACCTCTGCCTGTCGCTGTTTCCGTGGGCGAGATTCCGCAAGCAAAAAGCCGCCGTGAAGATGCACACGCTGCTGGATCTGCACGGCAATATTCCCACGTTCATCCGCATTACTGGAGGCAAAGTGCACGACATCAACATCCTCGACGAGATCGGCCCGGAGGCCGGCGCGTTCTACGTCATGGATCGGGCCTACGTCGATTTCGAACGCCTCTTCGTGTTCACTCTCTGCTCGTCGTTCTTCGTCGTGCGAACCAAGAAGAACATCTTGCTCCAACGGCGCTACTCGCATCCCGTCGACAAATCCACGGGCTTGCGCTCGGATCAGACCGTCATACTGGCTGCCATCGAATCGGCCCAAGCCTATCCCGACCCGTTGCGGAGGGTCAGTTACTTCGACGCCCGGACGAACAAGCGGCTGAAGTTTCTGACCAACAACTTCGCGCTCCCGGCGCTGACCATCGCCCACATCTACAAGTCGCGTTGGCAGATTGAGTTGTTCTTCAAGTGGATCAAGCAACATCTGCGAATCAACTCGTTTTACGGCACCAGCGAGAACGCCGTCAAGACGCAGATCTGGATCGCTGTCTCGATTTACGTGCTCATCGCCATCGTCCGGAAACGCCTCGGGCTGGAAGCGAGTCTTTACCAGATTCTACAGATTCTCAGCGTTACGCAATTCGAAAAAATGCCCCTTTTACAGGCACTCCAGCCATCCGACTCCCCAAACGAATCCCCCTATGACCCCAACCAATTGATTCTATTCGACTTTTAACCGGACAGCAGTGGGGTTTTACGTCGCCCAGGGCAGCCTGGCGAATTATTCTCTTACCGCTCTCTCGGTAACGGCCACTCTAAACGCCGAATACATAGACAGCCTCGTGGCCGCCGATTTGAAGGACAAGGCTGACTGGCGCCCGGTGAGGCGATTGCTGCGGAAGAACCGGTTGACGGAATTCCTACAGCGGTGGGGCTACTCGATCGTTAGTTTTTCGACGGTGTATTACAACGCGGACCTCACTCAGGCGGATTTCTACTTCTCGAAATGGTGGTACTTGAATCTGTTTGACTGGAATTTCCGTTTTGGCCATCCCGCGATGGTCAGGATACTCCGATCCGCGGCTCGGGTGCAAGGTCTTCGTCTTCCTCTCACGATCGATGCTCCGTTCGCTCCCGTTTGGGTCGCTGAATGCCGCTCGATCGCCGCGTTCCAGCTCGCTGGAGGGCTTTTCGCCGACACGGCTCCGAGTAGTTCCCTCTTCAGCAACCCAGCGTCTCTTCTCCGTCGCAGCCGTCGCCCGTTACCCGCCTGGCACAGGCAGCGCCCAGATCCGCCCCAGCATCTCAGCGAACAGCTTGCGGTTGAGATGCCCCTCGGCCAACAGCAGCCAGTAATAGCGGGCATGCTTGACCAGCCGCCCTCCGGTTTTCATCAACCGATGCTGCAAGCTCGTCAGCGACCAGTTCTTGATCCTCTGCGCCAGCCCCAGCCGCCGCCACAGGTTCCCCAGGTTGTAGGCCAACACGCTCAACTGCAAACGCACCTCGTTTGCCCGGAAACGATGACAGGACAGCCGTGTCCAGTGGGTTGCCTGCTTGCCTTCCTTGATCCATTGCTCGGCCGTGCCGCGCTTGTTGTAGAAGCGCACCAGCGACCGACTGGGCAAGCTCATGCTCGTGACGATGAACCCGACGCGAGGAAACAACTCGCCTTGGTGGTGCTCAACCTTGGCCACAACCCGCCGAGGCTTCGACCAACTCGCGGCCTGATAGCGGAAGCTCTTGTAGCGCACTAGTGGCTTCAGGCTCGGCCTGCCCGGCGGACGGAACAGAATCTCTTCGATCTCCAACTCCAGGTTCTTGTTTGCTGGGATGCGAATGACGTAGTCCACTCCGCGATCCTCCAACGCCTCGTAGATCTCCGGCTTGGCGAAGGCGGCGTCGGCGCGGAACGTCACTTGCTTGCCTTCTCCCTGTTGGCGCTCGATCTCGGGCAGCAGCAGTTCGTCCCAGTCCTCGGCGCTGGACACGTTACCCGCTCGCAGCTTCGCCGCCAGACAATCACCGTGCTGGTTGAACAGCAACAGCGGGTGGTAGCAGGTGGACTCGAAATGGCCGTTGTAAGCGCTGCCTTCCTGCTGACCGTGGACCGGGCTTTCCGTGGAGTCCATATCGAGCACGACACGCTCGGACTCGTCCTGCGCTTGGGCTTGAGCGACCAACTCGCGGTTCACCGCCATCAGCCCAAGCAGGTTCTCTTCACTGGCCAGCAGCTCTGCCTCAAAGCTTTGTAGACGCGACGTAAGCGCCCCGCCGCGATCCCAGTTCTTCTTCGAGCCGATCAGACGAAAAGTCGGGTCAGCCGAGACACGGGCAGCATCGTTGAGATCCTCGTAGCCGGCGAGGCGGCTGTAGACCGATTGCCGCACCAGGTCGGCCAGTGGGAACTTCTTGTTTGTGCCTTGCCGCGAATCCGTCAGATGCTCGTCGATCAGCTTGCCCAGTCCGAGCCGCTCGTCCAGTTCCCGAATGAGAATCAGGCCACCATCCGAGGTGACGCGCGATCCTTGGAAATCGACTTTGAGAAATCCGTTGAAGGTGAGCTGAAACGGCTTGTTTTCTTTTTCACCCATTGGGTGTTGGCCTCCGTGCGTCCTGACAGGGCTTGAACCCCTATAAATAAAGACGCTGAAGGCCGCTGCAAGGTCGGGATGCCGAAATCAAATTGGAAATGCGGGTTGACAAGTAAAACAGGTCCGCTGATCAAGCATCGCCAGGTCGGCGTGCGCGCCGGCCTTGAACAACGCCAGCGGAGCGTGGCTTCGGGGCAGCTGATTGTGGCACCTAACACAACTATCTGCTGTGTGGCAGGTTGCGCAGGATGTGCGGTCCATTGCCGCATACTTCCCGTGGATGGTGTCCTGCCAGCGCACGGTGTGTGAGACCGGCCTCATAACCTGATGGCAGTTAACGCACTGGGTTTCAGCCGTCACCGAGGGGCCGACATTGGTGTGGCAGACGTAGCATTTTGCGTCCCTTGCCCTCGCTTGTTCCTCGTGATGAATTCGAAAACTCTCCGTATGAAACGCCGGCTTCACCGTCCTCGAGTGGCTTGCCGGCGCACCCCCCGTTGGTTGATCAATGTGGCAGGTGCTGCAGTTCGACATGCGGAACTCCGGCGCCAGGTCTTTCGACACGTCGTGACACTCCACACAGTCGAGCATCTTAGGAAGTGTCAGATCCTCCAGGCTTTGGCTCCCGGGAATCGCGTGGTGACAGGTCGTACAGTTCAGGTCGTACTTCTCTTTGGACCGGAAGTGAGCTACGTGCGAGAACTTCAGATTGACGTAAACCCCGGAGATCACGTGCGCCGCGATCATCCGGCGCTCCTTGGAAAAACCTGGATTCTCGATCTCCTCGGGATTGTGGCAGCCGCGGCAGTCGGCTGTGTCTGAAGCCGGCTCGAGGTTGGGGGTGATGCGCGGTTTCGAATGGCAGCTTTGGCACTCGGTGTGGCCCGGGAACTGTGCGAAGATACCGTCCTCATCAAACTCGTGACAGAACGTACAGTCGGCGCGAAACCCAGTCTTGGGGTCGATTCGGGCACTGGGGTCGACATGCTGGGCGTGGGAGAAGTCGAAAAGAATAGCCCGCTTCTTCTTGAACAAGGGGTAAGGCAACAGATCTTCGCCGTCGAACGGGGGAAACGACGAATGACATTGGCCGCAGAACTTGGGCGTCAAGTCCGCCTCGTAGTCGTCTTCGTGACACAGCAGGCATTGGTCATGCCCGGGACGCTGCATCACAGTGGAATTTGCTTCCACGGGCACGTGACAGACGCTGCAATCCAGTTCAAGCTGCGTAGCGTGAAACTCGTGCACAAAGAATTCTTGAGCTTCCGGGAGGCGTTGTACATCGGATGCTGTGCCCTTGGGGGGCTCTCCGCTGCCAAAGCCAACCCGGCGCTCAGCAGCAGGGTCATAGCCACCAAAGTGAGGTTCGCTTTGCAGCCAGGCAGATGTTTTCGTTCACTCATGGTTACTCGGTGACAGTCGCCCTAATAGCGCCAATGGAGACCTACCCGCAGCAGATGAGCTCTTTGAATGCTCGGCCGAAACAGAAAGTAATCATCGTCCAAACTATAGTCGAGATAGATTCTGGTTCGCGGATCAATTCTCAGGGTAAAGCCGCCCAGCACCCCGAACACCCGTTCATTCTCGATGAAGAAGAAGCGGTTCTGCAGGTTGATTCTGCGGTAAAAAGCGCCACCTGTCAAAACCAACCTACCTTCTCCAAAAGGTCGGCGCAGCTCCGCGCTAAAATCCTGTACCCGGCTCTCACCCGCTCGACTCACATCATCGAACTCCGTGATCCCGAACGGGCTAGGCCGGTCCGTGTTTCGCTGATGGAATTCAAGAAACGTCTCCAGCCTCGCCAGCGGATAGGTCTGGACGTTGAACCGGTAGTCCTCAAACGAGGAGAGAAACGCTCCCCGATCTTCTTCCGGATCGTTCAATCGGCGCATCCACACGCTGCCGCCCACGCGGAACCGCGGCAGGATCTCCCGCCGGGCATGCACCGCAACCTGACTGTACGGCGAGAGAGGTCCCAGATTCAGACGGCTGAGCCGATTAAAAGGGTCACGGTCCCTTGCGATGAGCGTGTAGTCGTAGAAGAAATCTTTGTCCGAGAGCTTCTGAAAGAAACTCAAACGCACAGTCGATTTTCCATCGCTAGGCAGGTAGAGCACCTGGGCTCCCAAATCTACCGGGGATCCGCCGACCATCTTGAAATCGGTTCTGAAAATCCAGTTCGGTTCGAAGCGCTTTCGGAAAATCACGTTGTGAGTGCCCTTGACGTAGAACAGCCCTCGGTATTCGAGGCTGGCGTCACCCGGTAGCCGGAAGGTGATATTGCTGCCACCGATGGCGCGCTGGTCCGGATTCGAAAAATAACTAAACCGGCGGCCCCCGAACAGTGTTAGAGAATAGCGACGCTGGTGTGTCGAGAAAGAAGCCCCGTCGAGGGCAGCGAGCTCCGCTCCGTGAACGAACTGTCTGCCGACCTGCAACGAGGATCTAGACGCAGCCCCGGTCAATCCGAGTTGTCCGATCTCCACGAATCCGCTCAGCAACTCAAACAGCCGGTTCGGCCTGAAGGTATTGATCACCCCCAGTGACGGTGATCCCTCCAGAACGCTCGTTAGGTCTTGTCTGTATCGAAGTGAGAAGTTCGTATTGACGTGAGGCGAGAGCCAACCCCGCGTACCCCAATTGATGAAGGAATAGACGTGGTCCGAATTCGGCTGGAATGCAGCAGGGAATGGGATGCCATCCGGATTGGCAATCTCCCCCCGCTCTTCATTGATAACGCCCGTTACCGTCGGCCGGCCGGAAAACGTGGTTTCCTGCCTGATGTAATGGGTGCTGGTCTCGAAGAAAAAGTGATCCGCAAAGTCCGCGGCTGCTCCTTTTTCCACCGGGACCTGTTCGACGACCAAGGCGGGATCAGGCACTGCCTCGGGAATAACATCCCTCAACAACTCGTCCCAGGCGGATTCAACTTCATCTTCCCTTTCCTGCTGCGACTGCTCCCCTGCCCCGCCGACATCTTGCGCTCTGGCAGGCAGCGATGACAACAGCGAAAGGCCCAGCACCCCAACACACGAAATCGTGCTTTTGTCGAACCGTCTGATCAACGTTCGCAAGACCACTGTCTTTATGAAGTTGTTGACTCTATTCGGACGGGGCAGCACGACGGACCCGCCCGCGCGACGGGGTTCTCACCGTCAATGAGATTCCCCTCGATTCTGCCGTCACCATGTCCCGCAATTCCTCGATCTTCTTTTCCGCTAGCGGGATTCGCCAGGGCAACACGTCGCTGTGCCATTCAGTTGCCTTGAGGTAGCTTTCGAACGCCCCGATAGCCTCGCCGTACTCGCCCTGCTTTTCGTAGATTTCTGCCAGCAGCCAATGCGTGTGCGCATTGTTGGCCTCATCCGGGCTTAGGCTAGGATCATCGACTGGTGGGGTCAGGGCCAGCTCGGCCTGAAGCGCCTCAATCGCCTTCCGATAGTATTGTTCCTTCTCATCTTGGCTCTCAGCCTCTTCCGCCAGAATCTCATACGCTTCGCCGATTAAGAAATTGACCTCCAGGCGAAGCGGATCGGAGTCCAAAACCTCCCGAAAAAGCCGGATGGACTCTTCCGGGTCGTCATGGATCAGGAGGTAACCGAGCCGAAGCCTCAAAGTGAACATACAGGGCGGCGGGTCCAAGTTGCCAAAGTTCGCGGGTAGGGAATTCACGATCTGACAACTGCCGTTATCGACATTGTTAAGCTCGAGCGCCTGCCGGTAGTCTTCAACGGCTGCGTGATAATCTTCCAAGTCGTCTTGGCGATGAATACCTCGTTGCAAGTATTCCCAGGCCGTAGCGGGCTGATCTATGCGCAGAAGCTCATAGTCGATCTTGCCTTCGAAATAGAACGGATTCCGAGCGGGATAGTTGGGGTTCTCTCCGCCTGATGTGTTTTGGGGCAAGGCCGGGGCCAGGCCGAGTGATGCCGCCAGCACCAGCAGCGACGATATGCGAGGAGCGACCCTAAGTCTTTCGGTTCGTTGCACCGTCAATCCACCAAGTCCACTGCAATATCCGCCGACGCAATGTTCTTTACGTTGACGAGGAAGTCGTCCATTAGCTTCTCATCCACCAAGTGCAAGTCCTTCCCGCTCGGACCATCCGTCCCTGTCGTACGGGCCAGGAATCGCAGAAAGAGCGGCGGGAAGTGCAGGAAATTCACCTGGGCATGTACGTGTAAGGGCGTCTCCAGATCGGCGCCTAACAGATCCAGCTCCCTTTTTTTCGGCAGCTTCACTTCGTAGCGGTATGTAGTCGGTCGCAGAGGCGCCAAGGAGCGATAGTTGTCTACCGAGTTCGCGAAGCCGGCGCTAAACGTCTCCTCAAAGTGCGGCTTCGTCGCGATAACGTCGTCACCGTTGGCGTCGCGGCGTCCAATGCTCTGCCCGGGCAGAAAGATTCTCGCCAACTCGTTGCGCCATAGCACAAGACCATTGGGCTCTCCCGCAAATACGCGCGCCTCAGGCCCGTTGTCGGGGCCCAGGGCGAAAACCTGGTTGGTGTGTCCGTTGGTCTCGGGCCCAGAGCGGTAGACAGACGTCGTTCTTCCCGGATCGACGATCGCGTTGACATGCTCCAAATCCTCGTCATCAAGGTTGCCGTCCGGTTCCATCTCGCCGGTTTCCGGGTGAGGTTTGTCCACCAAGTACCCCGATTGGTATAGCAAGAACCCCTTGTTGTCCTTCACCGTCAGCTCGATGTAGGCGGTACGCTCTTGAGAGAACCCGGAGGGGAACCGATGACCCGTCAAAGCCACCGCGGTAACGCGGACGGTGAATGCCTCCCCGATTTTCGCGGTCCGGTCCGTTTTGTCGAGGCTGAGTCGAACGGCAGCCTTCAGCAAGGCTTCCCGCCTTTTCGCAAGTGAGTTGGGAATTCCATACTCATCCACTCCCGCCTCGTTCACACCGGGATAACCGGGTCCCAGGCGCGCCCGCAACTCATCGGTGCCAAGAATGGGGACGTCAACCCCCGTCAAATAGTGGGTCGATACGGGGCGCTTTTGCAGAGGGTAGTTCAGGTCCGTTGATATCCCTGGTTTAGCCGCGAAGTTCAGCGGAAAGACGCTGGGAGTCGGGCTCGTGATGGTAAGGTCCCCGACCTGATAAGTGGATTCACCTCCGTAGGGAAACAGCGACATATGACAATCCTGGCAGCGAATCACTTTACCGAAGGGATTGTCGGTAGTGTTGTATGGTCCCGTGAGCCACTCGGTGTTGAGATTCTCCAAGCGATAGACGGAAATACCTTCGCTGCCCGGATTCAGGTTCAATTCGCCGTGGGTGAGCGATCCCGAGCCGGGCACGCGCACGTCATGGCACCCGCCGCAAAAGTCCCCACTGCGGAGAAAGGCAATACGCTCGGGATCTCGACTTGAGACGTGAAAATTGTCTTTCACGGGAGCGGGAAAAGAAAAGGGTCCGACCTTGCTCAAAGAGGGGCGAAGTTCCAGGCTCATATTGGCCAGCCCATCACGACGGACGCTGCGATCCAGATCCGGCCCGGCGACGTTGTGACACACATCGCAGCTGATTCCAGCGGCGCCCAGCGAGGGCTGCGCGCCCGGAGGGGGGAGACCCCCTATTTCCGCCGGAAGGACCTGGCGGCCTCCGGCATCGACGAGATGGTAGTCCCGCAGGGGACGAATTAGGTCAGGCCGAAACTCGGCACCCACTCCCGGGAGCTCTGGAATCTCTCGTGTGGTGGGATCATCGCCGAGCAGAATTACATTTGCATTGTGACAGCCGGCGCAAAATCCCGATTGGACTTGGTTCACGTGCGTGAATGTAGGCGAGCTGATCATATTGCTGCGTAGTGGCGTGTTGTCGGTTGTCGTTTTCGTACTGTCCTGGTATACGGGCCGCAATCTCCCTCCACTCAGGAAATTTCCAGCTAATTCCAGCCCGTTGAACAACGGGCTTACGTTCCTGTACCCCGACTTCACGGAGCTTCGAAGCTCGTCGTACTGGCGTTGGTGACAAGGTAAACAGGCTTCCGCGCGCTGGTACGGTTGTTCTTTGATGGAAGATGTTGTCGGATTGCCGACCGGTCTCTGACCCAACAGGGGCACAATGACAACAAGCGCTAGCGGAATTCCCTTCCAAACCGAGAGGATGAGGTTCATGTCCGAGTCCCTGCTGTATGTGAAGTACCCCGGTTGGCACCCGGCTTTGTACGCGGTTCGCTACGTTGTCCCTGAGGTCTTACGCCCCGCCGCCGACCCACTTGTTACCGACCTTGAACGCCGGCAGGGCGTCCTTTCCCTAGTCCTACCGCCGAATTTCTAACGGCACGGTGAGCATTACTGGATTTCCCGGTTTCGGGGAGACGCGGTACAACGTCTGGGGCATGGGCTCATCCTGTACGAGGAGTCGAGACCCCAAACCGGCCTCCTTTTCCACCCGTGTCCAGGGCCTGCCGACACCACCCGCCAGCTCGAAGCGCTCGGCCTCGGTGCCCCACATTGATTCCCAACTGGCGAACTGTTGCTCGGGTAGCTGTTGTGCGTTGCGACCAATCTTTATCCCTTCTAACGGCTCAGGCGCCACAAGAACAATCAATACCTCCCCGGTCTGGCCCTCCCTTTGCCGTCGTAGCGTGAAGTGCGGCGGGTTGTCTTGCTGATCGGGAATCTCAATGATGCGCCCTGCCTTCACATCATTCTTACCACCACGCGTCCGCAGCGTGGGAAAGATCAGGTAGGGCTTGCTAAAGGTGCCGTCGGCATATTGTTCGCGGTTGACGACATACAGAAAACCCTCACGGGGAGCTTCGATCGACAGCCTAACCCGCTGGCCCGCGGCGAGGGGCTTTCCGGCGGCAACTCGGATGGGGGCATACGCGCGGGTTCCTCCGTTTTCGGCCACGGTCAGTACCGCTGACTCATCGTCGGAGGAGTTCGAGAGACGCAACGCCCAGATCGTGATTCCGACGATCGCGTCGTCCTCACGCAACGGAGCCGGCTTGCCTTTTTCCGCCTCGTACCGAGCCTGCTTCTGGCGCTTGGAAGCATCTTCGCCGGTCGCCTTCTCAGATTTGGTCGGTGCCCCTCCTAGTTGAACATTCCACAACTGGCGTGTACTTAACGAGGATATCTCTTGGGCGACAGCCGCAACCCCAAGCGTCAGCAACAAGGTGCACGCGACAAAGGGCGGCACAATCCCAACTTTCCGCAATCTGGACTCGATTGCCATCGTGCTTCCTTTTTACCAGATTATCGTCAAGCCGATCAGTGAAGTGGGTACTGAATTGGACGTGCTGATGCTCCCCGGTTTCCGGGCGGCGTTTGCGCTGAACGGTGAGCACGGGCGCAAAATCCACGCCTGCCGCGCTGGTTCAAAGCAGGGCGTGTCCTGGCAAGAGATCACGTCGCGTAGCCACAGGCGATCGCGGGTCGTGGTGTCCTTCCACGGCAAGCCTCAATAGTGCACCAGCGGCACAAGGTGAACCAGGACGCTCTCCCGGCTACTGACGAGCGTTCGCTTCTCTCGTTCCAGTTCCTCCACTGCGACTTCACTGCTTAAGTGTCGAGCGAGAAATCGCTGGATCGCTTGCTTTTTCCCGGCGTCCCGAATCACCCCCTGGTCTGTTGGATTCGCTAGGTCTTTTACCGCTTCCAGCTCAAGCACGCCTTCGGTGGCCCAGATAAACCAAACCTTTTCCGTGCCCTTCTCCTGATCAAATGCGAAACCACCGCTTTCGGGAATCTGGAATCCCGCGTCGGCAGGGAGGAAGGGATCCCCGTTGTTCATCAAGGTGTTGGGGAATAACACGTTGTAACTGGGCAGTTCGTCAACGGGATTTGGGCCTTCGTTGATGATGTACAGATAGCCATCCTGAGGACTAGTCAGGTGAAGAAAGATTCGGCAGTCTGCCTCGAAAAGCACCTCCCGCGTGAGCTGAATCGGGTCGTCAAAGGGTCGACCGTCACGGTACTTTTGCAGGGTGATCCAATAATTGAACATCCGTCCCTTCGACGGATCCAGGGTTAGAGAACAACCGCTTGCATCCGGCGCGATCATGCAGCGTACGGGATTCCAGCTAAAGTGGGAAACTCGATCTGGCTCCTTCGCCCACTTAAAACCCGGAAGAGCCAATCATATCAAGTATCTGCGAAAGAAAATCGTCTTCCTAGTAAGAGATCCAAGGGATGTACTCGTCTCAAGCTGGTACCACCTTAGGTATCGGGAGCATATCTATCTGCCAGACATCTCATCGTTTATACGTGATGATCTCGTAGGTGTACGAAAGGTCGTCGCTTTTATGAACCTGTGGATGGAACAACGGAACAAACTGCCTGAGTTTCTGCTCCTTACTTACGAGGATCTACGGCACGACACGGGAAAGGCCTTGGACTGGAATTTCCGTTTTGGCCATCCCGCGATGGTCAGGATACTCCGATCCGCGGCTCGGGTGCAAGGTCTTCGTCTTCCTCTCACGATCGATGCTCCGTTCGCTCCCGTTTGGGTCGCTGAATGCCGCTCGATCGCCGCGTTCCAGCTCGCTGGAGGGCTTTTCGCCGACACGGCTCCGAGTAGTTCCCTCTTCAGCAACCCAGCGTCTCTTCTCCGTCGCAGCCGTCGCCCGTTACCCGCCTGGCACAGGCAGCGCCCAGATCCGCCCCAGCATCTCAGCGAACAGCTTGCGGTTGAGATGCCCCTCGGCCAACAGCAGCCAGTAATAGCGGGCATGCTTGACCAGCCGTCCTCCGGTTTTCATCAACCGATGCTGCAAGCTCGTCAGCGACCAGTTCTTGATCCTCTGCGCCAGCCCCAGCCGCCGCCACAGGTTCCCCAGGTTGTAGGCCAACACGCTCAACTGCAAACGCACCTCGTTTGCCCGGAAACGATGACAGGACAGCCGTGTCCAGTGGGTTGCCTGCTTGCCTTCCTTGATCCATTGCTCGGCCGTGCCGCGCTTGTTGTAGAAGCGCACCAGCGACCGACTGGGCAAGCTCATGCTCGTGACGATGAACCCGACGCGAGGAAACAACTCGCCTTGGTGGTGCTCAACCTTGGCCACAACCCGCCGAGGCTTCGACCAACTCGCGGCCTGATAGCGGAAGCTCTTGTAGCGCACTAGTGGCTTCAGGCTCGGCCTGCCCGGCGGACGGAACAGAATCTCTTCGATCTCCAACTCCAGGTTCTTGTTTGCTGGGATGCGAATGACGTAGTCCACTCCGCGATCCTCCAACGCCTCGTAGATCTCCGGCTTGGCGAAGGCGGCGTCGGCGCGGAACGTCACTTGCTTGCCTTCTCCCTGTTGGCGCTCGATCTCGGGCAGCAGCAGTTCGTCCCAGTCCTCGGCGCTGGACACGTTACCCGCTCGCAGCTTCGCCGCCAGACAATCACCGTGCTGGTTGAACAGCAACAGCGGGTGGTAGCAGGTGGACTCGAAATGGCCGTTGTAAGCGCTGCCTTCCTGCTGACCGTGGACCGGGCTTTCCGTGGAGTCCATATCGAGCACGACACGCTCGGACTCGTCCTGCGCTTGGGCTTGAGCGACCAACTCGCGGTTCACCGCCATCAGCCCAAGCAGGTTCTCTTCACTGGCCAGCAGCTCTGCCTCAAAGCTTTGTAGACGCGACGTAAGCGCCCCGCCGCGATCCCAGTTCTTCTTCGAGCCGATCAGACGAAAAGTCGGGTCAGCCGAGACACGGGCAGCATCGTTGAGATCCTCGTAGCCGGCGAGGCGGCTGTAGACCGATTGCCGCACCAGGTCGGCCAGTGGGAACTTCTTGTTTGTGCCTTGCCGCGAATCCGTCAGATGCTCGTCGATCAGCTTGCCCAGTCCGAGCCGCTCGTCCAGTTCCCGAATGAGAATCAGGCCACCATCCGAGGTGACGCGCGATCCTTGGAAATCGACTTTCAGAAATCCGTTGAAGGTGAGCTGAAACGGCTTGTTTTCTTTTTCACCCATTGGGTGTTGGCCTCCGTGCGTCCTGACAGGGCTTGAACCCCTATAAATAAAGACGCTGAAGGCCGCTGCAAGGTCGGGATGCCGAAATCAAATTGGAAATGCGGGCTAAACAGATATAGATGCTCAGTCAGTGCTGTCCGGGGAAAGTCGCGCCATCGGACGGTAAGTCTCGACCGTTCAATGTCTTATGGCCTGTTTTGCCCGGGAACGATTTGAAATCCCGAGGCCGCAAATGGTCGCCTGAACGGAGCATCCGGACGCGGCACAATGAGGGATGAACCTTGGCCGTACGGTTTTCTCCCAACTGATCGAGCACCTACCGAGCAAAGAGTTTCAGAAATGTGTATCGCGCTACCGCGGCGATTCCTATCTGAAAAGTTTCTCCTGCTGGGATCAGTTTCTTGCGATGGCATTCGCCCAGCTGACCTATCGGGCAAGCCTCCGCGACATCGAGACGTGCCTGCGTTCGATGCACGGCAAACTCTACCACATGGGATTCCGCGGCAGGGTAGCGCGCTCGACACTGGCCGACGCGAACGAGTCGCGCGACTGGCGGATCTACGCGGACTTCGCGCAGGTCTTGATTGGCATGGCACGGCCGTTATATGCCCACGACCCGATCGGTGTGGACTTGGACCAGACTCTGTACGCTCTCGACTCGACAACAATCGACCTCTGCCTGTCGCTGTTTCCGTGGGCGAGATTCCGCAAGCAAAAAGCCGCCGTGAAGATGCACACGCTGCTGGATCTGCACGGCAATATTCCCACGTTCATCCGCATTACTGGAGGCAAAGTGCACGACATCAACATCCTCGACGAGATCGGCCCGGAGGCCGGCGCGTTCTACGTCATGGATCGGGCCTACGTCGATTTCGAACGCCTCTTCGTGTTCACTCTCTGCTCGTCGTTCTTCGTCGTGCGAACCAAGAAGAACATCTTGCTCCAACGGCGCTACTCGCATCCCGTCGACAAATCCACGGGCTTGCGCTCGGATCAGACCGTCATACTGGCTGCCATCGAATCGGCCCAAGCCTATCCCGACCCGTTGCGGAGGGTCAGTTACTTCGACGCCCGGACGAACAAGCGGCTGAAGTTTCTGACCAACAACTTCGCGCTCCCGGCGCTGACCATCGCCCACATCTACAAGTCGCGTTGGCAGATTGAGTTGTTCTTCAAGTGGATCAAGCAACATCTGCGAATCAACTCGTTTTACGGCACCAGCGAGAACGCCGTCAAGACGCAGATCTGGATCGCTGTCTCGATTTACGTGCTCATCGCCATCGTCCGGAAACGCCTCGGGCTGGAAGCGAGTCTTTACCAGATTCTACAGATTCTCAGCGTTACGCAATTCGAAAAAATGCCCCTTTTACAGGCACTCCAGCCATCCGACTCCCCAAACGAATCCCCCTATGACCCCAACCAATTGATTCTATTCGACTTTTAACCGGACAGCAGTGATGCTCAGTAGGCAATAACATCTCCAGAAAACGACTTTGGTGGGATTGGAGCTGCTGAAAAGTTTGGTCTTCGGGGTGCGCTGGGGTTTGAATCACCAAGATACCGCTAGGCTTGAGCAGGTCTAGGCAGTGGTTCATGGTCGCAATCGGGTCCGGCAGGTGTTCAAGGACATCCATAAGTGGTAAAGACCGAATTGTGGGAGCAGCTCGACAACGAGTTCATCCAGCTGGGCTTGAGCGAGAAGCCCGGCGAAGCCATGGAAGGGTTCGCATCGCGTGCGCTGCTGGGTCGACCATCGACACCCCAAGATATCGTCGGACTCGCCGCGTTCCTGGCCTCCGACGATTCCAACTACATCACCGGCCAGTCGATCATGGTCGATGGCGGGATGGTGCTGCTATAGGACGGGGGCACAGCAGGCCGCGGGGAATGGGGAACCGTGGTTTGTCGCGAGTCGCTAGTTTGCTAAACATCACAGCACAGAGCCGCGGGCGTTAGCCTGCGGGCCCGCGCCCTCACGGGCACGGCTCTGTTCAGTTCTCGTCGTGGGCCCTCATCCTGATCGGCACGGTATCCGGCCAAATCCTGGCGCCCGCGGGCCAGTATTAACCCTAGACCGGGTCGGGCACGCTCCAGGGTTCCCGATACTCCTTGGTCAAGCGGGAGTTCGCTTCTGCGTCGCCGTCGAACTTCTCGCTTTCGGGATCGAAGTGGAGCACCCGGCCGACCCGGTAGCCAATCTCGCCCAGGTGAACGAGACCGCACGAAAGGTGCGCGACCTCCGCATTCGCGACCGGCTGCTTGCGGCTTCGGACGCAGTCGACAAAGTTGTACATGTGCTCGGGATGCCCCCTGGGGCCGCCCCTTATGCCCGGGCCCTTTTCGTCCTGCTTGCCAAGGTAGACCTGAAAATAGCCACGGCGCGAGAAGACCATACGCCCTTCGGTGCCGTAGAAAGTGTTGCCGCTGTCGAAACCGTGTATGCCGTAGGGCGTCCAGCCGCGCTCCTCATAAAGCAGGACCTTGTCCTCTTCGTATTGGTAGGCCACCATCATGTTGTCGGGAAACCCGCGCTCGCGGGTTAGCGCGATCCGGCTGCCGTGGGCGGTGATGCGTACGGGGTGGGTTTCGACGCCAAGTCCCCAACGGGCCAAGTCGAGATCGTGGATCCCGTCGCCGCCGATATCGCCATTGCCGTATTTGGGAAACCAATTCCAGTTGCCGTGAAAATGATTGGGGTTGAACGTGCCGTCGTAGGCGGCAGGACCTTTCCACATGTCGTAGTTGACACCCGCGGGTACGGGAGCATCGGGAACCGCTTCGCGAGGCTTGTGCTTCTGGCAGTTCCAAGCCTTGCTCATTTTCACTTCACCGATGACGCCGTTTTTGAGCAGCTCGTCGGCCTGTTTCGTCACTTCGCTCGAGCGCATCTGGGTGCCGTGCTGAACAACGCGGTCGTACTTGCGGGCGGCGTCCACCAGTAGCCGCCCTTCGCGGAAGACGTGGCTAGCCGGTTTCTCAATGTAGACGTCCTTGCCCGCCTGCATGGCCGGGATCGCGATGGGGCAGTGCCAATGGTGAGGAGTGGCAACCACCACGGCATCCACGTCCGGGTCGGCTAAGACATCGCGGAAGTCCTCTTGCAGTTTGGGTGTCGTCCGCCTGTCGCGGTTGACCGTCTGGCCGGCACGCTCGCGTCTCGCTTGATCGATGTCGCACAGCGAGACGAAGCGGACATCGGGGCGGAGCAGCAACCGCTTCACGTGGCCGTACCCCATCCCGCCAACACCAATAATCGACACACCCAATTGGTCGTTCGGAGATGCAGAGGAGGCTCGAATGGCAAGACCCGCCGCGGCTCCGACCGCCGCTGCGCCGCCGAGAGACTCAAAAAGGAACTTGCGCCTTGGAATGTGTTTCATGGTGAACCTCCCGCCTACAGAGTTGCGTCCGCCGCTCATTCTATCAGGGTCGGTAGAGACCGAACGTAGGAATCGCCCCACTCCGGACCGCGGTCAAACAGGCCTTTCGCTATTGACTGGAATTTCCGTTTTGGCCATCCCGCGATGGTCAGGATACTCCGATCCGCGGCTCGGGTGCAAGGTCTTCGTCTTCCTCTCACGATCGATGCTCCGTTCGCTCCCGTTTGGGTCGCTGAATGCCGCTCGATCGCCGCGTTCCAGCTCGCTGGAGGGCTTTTCGCCGACACGGCTCCGAGTAGTTCCCTCTTCAGCAACCCAGCGTCTCTTCTCCGTCGCAGCCGTCGCCCGTTACCCGCCTGGCACAGGCAGCGCCCAGATCCGCCCCAGCATCTCAGCGAACAGCTTGCGGTTGAGATGCCCCTCGGCCAACAGCAGCCAGTAATAGCGGGCATGCTTGACCAGCCGCCCTCCGGTTTTCATCAACCGATGCTGCAAGCTCGTCAGCGACCAGTTCTTGATCCTCTGCGCCAGCCCCAGCCGCCGCCACAGGTTCCCCAGGTTGTAGGCCAACACGCTCAACTGCAAACGCACCTCGTTTGCCCGGAAACGATGACAGGACAGCCGTGTCCAGTGGGTTGCCTGCTTGCCTTCCTTGATCCATTGCTCGGCCGTGCCGCGCTTGTTGTAGAAGCGCACCAGCGACCGACTGGGCAAGCTCATGCTCGTGACGATGAACCCGACGCGAGGAAACAACTCGCCTTGGTGGTGCTCAACCTTGGCCACAACCCGCCGAGGCTTCGACCAACTCGCGGCCTGATAGCGGAAGCTCTTGTAGCGCACTAGTGGCTTCAGGCTCGGCCTGCCCGGCGGACGGAACAGAATCTCTTCGATCTCCAACTCCAGGTTCTTGTTTGCTGGGATGCGAATGACGTAGTCCACTCCGCGATCCTCCAACGCCTCGTAGATCTCCGGCTTGGCGAAGGCGGCGTCGGCGCGGAACGTCACTTGCTTGCCTTCTCCCTGTTGGCGCTCGATCTCGGGCAGCAGCAGTTCGTCCCAGTCCTCGGCGCTGGACACGTTACCCGCTCGCAGCTTCGCCGCCAGACAATCACCGTGCTGGTTGAACAGCAACAGCGGGTGGTAGCAGGTGGACTCGAAATGGCCGTTGTAAGCGCTGCCTTCCTGCTGACCGTGGACCGGGCTTTCCGTGGAGTCCATATCGAGCACGACACGCTCGGACTCGTCCTGCGCTTGGGCTTGAGCGACCAACTCGCGGTTCACCGCCATCAGCCCAAGCAGGTTCTCTTCACTGGCCAGCAGCTCTGCCTCAAAGCTTTGTAGACGCGACGTAAGCGCCCCGCCGCGATCCCAGTTCTTCTTCGAGCCGATCAGACGAAAAGTCGGGTCAGCCGAGACACGGGCAGCATCGTTGAGATCCTCGTAGCCGGCGAGGCGGCTGTAGACCGATTGCCGCACCAGGTCGGCCAGTGGGAACTTCTTGTTTGTGCCTTGCCGCGAATCCGTCAGATGCTCGTCGATCAGCTTGCCCAGTCCGAGCCGCTCGTCCAGTTCCCGAATGAGAATCAGGCCACCATCCGAGGTGACGCGCGATCCTTGGAAATCGACTTTGAGAAATCCGTTGAAGGTGAGCTGAAACGGCTTGTTTTCTTTTTCACCCATTGGGTGTTGGCCTCCGTGCGTCCTGACAGGGCTTGAACCCCTATAAATAAAGACGCTGAAGGCCGCTGCAAGGTCGGGATGCCGAAATCAAATTGGAAATGCGGGCTAAATGCAATGACAGCGATCGCGATTACCGCGGCCGCGGAAAGGACAGCTACACGCCGCTTCCCTGCTCCCGGGAAAGGTGGCGCCTCTTGCAGCCGTGATTTCTTGGGCGCTTCCGGATTCCCAAAGTCGCTGCCGTGGAGATTGAAAATGTGTAGTCGCTCGCCATGTTTTGCTTCCTGTATCCCAACGTCGTGAAGATGCTCCCGCCAATTGCTTAACTGCCGAAGGACGTCGGCAATGCTTTGTGATAGGAGAATGTGTCCCGCATCGCCACAGTCCATGACTCTCTGCGCAAGATTGATGCCGCCGCCGGCAACGTTGCTTGCTTCATTGATGTCTATCGTTCGGAATACGGGGCCGGAATGTATTCCCATACGCAGCTTCAACTCGGGCTCGGATCGGAGCACTCGCGAGATCTCTATCGCACACTTGACAGGCGCTACGGGGTCACCGAAAAACGCCAACGCCATCCCGTCACCTGTCGGCAGGAGGATCAACTGATTACTGTTCTTCGCTCGCCGGAAGGCCTTCGTTCCCTCGACGATCGCAGTAAGCCGTTCGACGAGTTGAGCCCCTTGGTCCATGGGAAGTTGCGAGTAGCCGACCAGGTCCGTGAACAAGACATGGGCTACTTCGAGCTTCGGACCCGCCACTGTGTCTGTCGGTAGCGCCGTCGTCGACTTCTTCTCCACAGGTTTCTCTTCTGGACCCGGCATCCGATTAACCAGCGACTCCAGATGTAACCGTTTTTCCCGTCAAAGGGGCCCGACCTGCGATCCCTTGGCGAGGAAGCTCGCTGGTAGGGTCATTGTATCGTGGGAAGGGTTTTGAGCGCTCAGTCCAGCCGCTGGCTTGGGTCGGCCCGGAGCGAAAATTGGCTAGCTGTACCCGATTCTTCGCGACGTCTACTTTTTTGCCACGGGCTGCTGGCCGCTCGCTGAGGATTGCTTTAAGAAAGGCGAGTTCTTCCGGACAACTGGCTTATTCGACGAAGAGGGTAACCACGCTGCTCGTCTGCCCATCGATCGAGACCACAACCTCTGCCTGGCCGGGAGAAAGTCCCGGCGGAACAAAAAGATTGAGTTGATAAAGACTCGCAAAGGTTGGCGTCAGCCCGGCGAATAGAACCTGGGCCTCCACACCGCCAATCGTGACGACGACTTCCCCGTCTACCCAAGCCAGCGGCGAAGCGGGGGCCCCTGCCCCGCTGGCGACATCCGGCGTCACTGCGCCAAGCCCGGCGCAATAAACTATGATCACGTCGCCGGATTTGACGGGATTGCCACTCGTAACGATCTGAAAGTCCGCATTATTCTGGATTGCACCAGGACCGCTCCCCGATTGGTTTTGTGTAAACACCCCCGGCCGGGCTGCCATCACAGAGACCGGTTCCGAAACGGAAATGCTCAACGCGTCGGTTCGCCGCACCAACAATGGCAGGCTCTCGTTGAGCAGGTCGGTTAGTTCGAACGGAACGATCGCGTTGACCTGATCCTCGCGGGAAAATAGCAATGGCAGGGGCCGTCCCGCCAAGCTGATCGCCGTTCCCGCCAGTTCCGTCGGCAGGGGCAGACTCGGCGCCAGCATACCCCCTGAGATGGGTTCGCTGGAAAGGTCTTGTCCGAAGATGGAAACGATGGTGCCGGGTCCTAAGGGATCGTTGACAAAACTGGCCGCGTGCACGACCCCGCCTTGGTTGACGCTAGGGGCCGGAGTAAGGTTCGGTGCAACCGACACCGCTTGGGTGAGGCTGCCAATTATCCCACCGGGGTCGGTAGCTGTGACCGTCACGCCGGCCATCGACTGCTGCGCTATGTTCGGAACGTTCCAAGTCGCCGTCCAAACGCCGTCCCCTGAGTGCCCTAGAGCCAGGCTCGGCGAAGCAATGTTCTGGAAATCCATTATGGCCGAGCCTTGCTCCATCGGAGCGCCACAATCATCTACCACCTCGACCTCAATTGCGGCCGGCCAGCCGGCAGGTATCGGAGCCGTTCCTCCCAGAAACTGAAACACCGGCGCCACCTGCGAAGGAATACAGCCGTTCTGGAAGCGCCCAGAGGGCTTGAGCCGCGCCGTATCGTTCGCCGCTACCACCAGAACGACATCCACGGTCCGAATCAAGCCGCCGTCGAACAACAGTCTCACCAGGCCCCGATAGATGTCGGGATTGAGATTGCTCGCGTCGGTTTGAATGCTCAACGTCGTTGACTCTCCCGGAGCAACCGCTGCCTCGCCCTGCGGAGCCATCAGCCAGTCATCGCCGTCTAAAGTCAACGGCGTTGCGGTGAAGGAAATCTGATCGGTCGCCAAGTTGGAAATCCGGATCTCTTGCGTCCCCGGCATAGGTCCGCCTTCAGGAGCGGTGAAGACCAACCCTTTGGGCGTAACGATAGGTCCCGGGTCGCTTCCACTACTAAGAAGGGTCAAAACCACGGTGGCGAATTGTGGCGAGCTGGCCGCGACCCCAGCTGTAAACTCCACTACTCCGTAATGCTCGATGTCCATTTCGCGTGACACTTTTGACGAATCCAAAAACTACAAGCGGGTGCGCTACCACCAGGACCGCGACCTGCTCGACTCCGAGCTCAACGAGCAGCAGGACATCCTCGATCGGGAGCGCAAGAAGATCGCCGACCGGCTCTTCAAGGAAGGATCGGTGATCCACGGCCTCGCCGTGTCAGTCGCCGCCCACGTCCTGACCGTGGCCCAGGGGCTCCTCTACATCGAAGGCTCGATCGAGCAGGTGCCGGGCGCGATCCTGACCTACGATCCGGCAGTCGAGGAGGGCGCCGACTACGTCTACGTCGAGCTCTTGAAGTACAACTACGGCTCGAACCACGACGCCGCGCTCGTCAATCCGGCTACCGGGGAGCCAACCGCCGAGCGAGAGAAGTGGGTCCTGGCGCTCAAGGACCACGACACCAGCGAGGAGGCGCTGCCCAACAACGTCACCGGACGCAAGGTCGTGCCCCTCTACAAGTTCGACCGGGCCACGGGTGAAGTGACGGCTACCGTCCAGGAGAAGTCTCATCTGCAGCTGCGGGACCTTTTGGGAACGCTGCCGGGTGATCGCATCACCGTCTCCTCCATCACCGAGGACCAGCTGGCCTTCGCCGCGGCGGAAGGTTTGAACTCGCTGCTGGACAACCTGGCCGAGCGGACCTTCGATCAGGCGGGCAGCTACCTGGTCGAGGGACTCGACAGCTTTATCGGGGGCGACGACGGCGGCAGCGTCGAGATCGTCACCAATGCCGGGCGCGCCTACGTCCAAGGCTACCGCCTGCAAAAGGACCTGCCCACCACCATCCAGGCCCCCAAGTCCGTCGCCACCAAGGCGGTGCGCGGCGAACAGAAGACCTACAACCCCGACAGCTGGCGCTACGAGCTCAACAACTCACCGCTCAAGGCGACCCGCCAGGTCGAAGCCATCGTCGCCATCGTCTCGAACATCACCCGAGGCTCGGTGGGCGGCGGCCAGGACCTGCTCGAACCCAACCCGGTGGTGGACATCCTCGAGGTCAGCCAGGGCTCCACCATCTATCGGGAGGGCGTGGACTGGCAGCAATCCGGAAACCACGTGGACTGGCTGGGAACGGGCAACGCACCGGCCATCGGCGCCACCTATACCGTGCGCTGGACCTACACCAAGCAGATGGTGGAAGGCTCGGACTATGTGGACGGCGGTTGGTTCGGCGTCTCGGGACATCCGGTGCCCGCCATATACTTCTACACGGTGACCGCCAGGGATGCGTACGGCGAGACCGCCTTCGTCTCCTCCCTGTCCCGCTTCACCTACGCCGGCGAGATCAACCACCTTTCCTGGCTTCCGGTCGACGGCGCCACCGGCTACCGCATCTACCGTGCCGCGGGGAACCCCCAACGCACCGACTTCATACGGATCAAAATGCTCCCCGCCACCCGGACCTCGTGGGATGACGATGGCGTGAATTTCCCCGAGAACCACCATCCGCCCGCCTCCAACACCAGCCACCTGGCCATGTCTCGGGTCCGCATCGCCCTGGGCAACCTCAACGTCGTGAACTTCGGCCACGGCAACATCGGCGACGCGCCGGTCGAGGGTTCCAACTTCAGCATCGACTACGACTACTATCTGGGACGCAAGGACGTGATCTATGCGACGACCGGCGAGATCAAACGGCTGGAGGGCGCCCCGGCGGACCGGCCCAAGCTGCCCGTGGTCCCGGAGGGCACGCTCGCCCTGGCCAGCATCGACTGCCCGCCCGACTCGGTCAAGATGAGCGTGGACAACTTCGGCCTTACCCGTGTCACCATGGACCGGATGCACGAGATCATCCAGGACGTCGAGGACCTCAAGTACAACGACGCGCGGTTTCAGATGAATTCGGAACTCCAGAACCGGGACGCCCAGACCAAGAAGGGCATCTACTCGGACGACTTCTCAAGTGACGCGCAATCGGACATCTTCCATGAGGATTGGAGCGCGCGTATCGATCCGGTGCGGAAGTCGTGGCTCCGGACCGCCGATCCTTCCACGCGCAGCTCAGCGAGAATCCACCCGACAGCCGGGCCCTGTTCAAGGACAGCCTGGTCCTGCTGCCCGGAACCGAACGGGTGCTGATCGAGCAGGCGGACTGGTCCGAGGAAAAGAACATCAACCCCTACGCGGTCTTCGATAAGCCCGCGGCTACGGTCGAGGTAACGCCCAATATCGGACGACGCGGGGGAACCAACCTCATCGACGTGAACGGCGCCAACTTCATGCCCAATGCCACCGGCGTTACGCTGCGCTGCGACGGCCACGTGATGTTCTCACAGTTGCGGGCTGACGCCGTCGGACGCGTGAAGACCGTCATGGTCATTCCCGCCACCGTCCGGCACGGCAATCGGATCGTCGAGTTGACCGACGGCACCTATTCGGCCCAGACGGACATTCAGGTCCACGAACCGCTGGTGATCACCCGCATCCAGCGCGTCGTCGTCAACCGCACCATCGTGCGCCGCCAGACCATCGTGCGCAGGGTTCCGCCCCGGATCATCCGGGTGCCAGTCGTGCGCACCGTGTGGCGCTGGCGCTGGCGCACCCGCCGCCGCGATCCCCTGGCGCAGACCTTCAGCTTCACTCGCAACCGCGTCGTCTCGGCCGTCGGCGTCGAGTTCACGAGCAAGGACGCCGCCGTCCCGGTGACCATCCAGATTCGCGGCGTCACCACGGGTCTGCCCAACGAGGTCGTCCTGGCCGAAAAGGTGGTCGCTCCCGATGAGATCGACCTGGGCACCGAGACCAAGATCACCTTCGATGATTCGTTCTACGCCGAGGCCAACACCAGCTACGCGGTCGTGCTCCTCACCAACAGCAACGACTATCGGGTGCACATCGCCACGCTGGGACAGTTGGGACAAAACGGCGTCATCACCCGCCAGACCTATGCCCAGGGCGTGCTGCTCGAGAGCTCCAACGCCGAGACCTGGACGCCGCTCAATGCTTCGGACATGACGCTCAAGATC
This sequence comes from Bryobacterales bacterium, assembly GCA_965248205.1. Classification (GTDB taxonomy): domain Bacteria; phylum Acidobacteriota; class Terriglobia; order Bryobacterales; family UBA6623. The sequence continues at coordinate 12,864 of CBDFIS010000006.1, read as the reverse complement.
TACGGCTACGACTTCGAGGCAAGCGGAGAAGTACGGTTTCATCGGTTCCGGCTCGACGGGGGGCGGTACACCAGCGCGATCAACCTCGACGAGTACTCGGCCATACCGGAAGGCACCCGAGTCGAGTGGCAATACTCGACCGACGACGGGACGACCTGGAATGCCATCGTGCCGGCCGAGGAAGAGACGTTGCCTGACGGTACCACCTGGGTGCTGCTGCGCGCCCTGTTCACCGGCGGCCAAATCAACGACACGCCGGCGCTCAATTTCAGGGACGTCAGTCTCATCCAGCACATGAACATCACCCAAGGCCACTATGTCAGCCGCCAGATCGAGCTGACTCAGGGCGTGGCCGACACCAAGGTCTACGCTCAGATGCACATCCCGAGCGGTACCTCCGTCGACTGGCTTGCCTCCAACGACGACGGCGCCACCTGGGAAAAGATGCCGCTGGAGTCGACGCGAGAGATCGATCAGGAATGGACCGAGTACACCCTCACGCGCGCCTTCACCGATCCGACCGGCAACAAGGTCCGTTACAAGGCGCGGATGAATGGCACGGTTCGCGTCTATCCGCGCATCCACACCCTCGGGGCCACGCTCAGCTGAGGGGCGAGTCGATGATCACCAAACGCCAGGGCGGCCTGACCGAGCTCATCCGCTCGCCGCAGGAAAAGCGCGCGGGGCTCCTGCGCGATCACGCCCTGGACCTGCTAGCCAATCTGGACGCGCGCCTCGGGCGGATCGAAGAACACCTGGGGCTCTCCGCCGAGGAAACGGAGGAGTTCCGGGCCCTCATGGCCCGCATCCGCCGCGAGGAAACCGAGACCCTCCGCATCCACCGCGAGCACCTCGCCGCTGACGCCCCGGGCGCCTGACCAACACCGGCGTTTCCTTGCAAGTGCTCTAAGTCCCGGTTCTTCCGCGACTTACGGCAGAACGTACATAAACCATTTGATATCAATCAGTTAAGTTCCAGAACCGCCTTGCTTTCTGTTCGGGAAGAAGCGTTCATGTGTGTGAACACAAACCACGAACCCCTTGTCGGACAAGGGGTTACGGAAAGCAAGGAGGACCATGGATCTGCACGAAATCCACTTCGGTGTCGAAATCGAGACGGTCCGACGCACACGCCAACGCGTGGCCGAGGCCATTCAGTCGATGGTGGGCGGCAACGTCCACCATCCGGGACGGCCCGGGGTGTTCGACCCTTGGGAGATTATCGACGAGCAGGGGCGCACCTGGAAGGTCGTCTCCGACAGCTCGCTCGGCCATGTCCCAGGCCACTTACGGGCCGAGGTCGTCAGCCCGGTCCTGGCGTATGCCGACATCCCGACGCTCCAGGAGGTCGTCCGGGCGGTGCGGCGCTCGGGCGCCAAGGTCGACGCGCATTGCGGCATCCACGTCCACGTGGACGCGCGTCCCTTCAACGGCCGCACCCTCGGCAACCTGGCCAAGATCGTCTATAAGCAGGAGCCACTCATCCTCGCGGCGCTGGGCGTCACCGAGAACCGGCAGCGGAGCTACACCCGGCCGGTGCGCGACGAGCTGATCCGGGACATCGAGCGCCGGCGGCCGCGGACCACGGACGAGCTCAATCTCATCTGGTACGGCTATCACAACCGCCAGCCGCAGCACTTCGACCGTACCCGCTACCACGGGGTGAACCTGCACAACGTCTGGTACCGGGGCACGCTCGAGTTCCGCTGGTTCGAAGCCACGCTCCACGCCGGCAAGATCAAAGCCTACATCCAGCTGGTGCTGGCCGTGGCCGCCAAGGCGCTCAACGGACGCGCCGCCTCCAGCCGCAAGCGCCGCTTCAATCCCCAAAGCGCCCGCTACGACTTCCGGGTCTTCCTGCTCCACCTGGGACTGATCGGCGAGGAGTTCAAAACGGCTCGCAAGCACCTGCTGGCCGCGCTGCCGGGAGACTCGGCGTTCCGGCTCGGCAGACCGGCGTCCGAGGCGCCCCCCGCCATTGAGGCGGAAACGTCCACAGACGTCGGGCCACAACCCCAGCCTCCGGCTTACGAGGAGGAGGACGCGACGCGGGCAGAAGGAGAGAACAGATCATGAAAGTGCGGATCACGGATACGGACCTCGACGGCAAGCCGCTCCAAGGCGAAGGGGAAATCTTTGCCGGCAAGACGGCCCTCGAAGTCGTCCGGGCCATGCGAGGAGCGGCGCTCTTCTCCGACCAGGCGACGCTCGGGGATTATCTCGACATGCTCCTGCGTAACGCCAAGATGCTCTCCGGCATCGACCTGATCGTCAAAGGCGACACGCCCGAGGAGAAAGCCGACTCGCTCCTCGCTTCTCTGGTCGACCACGGCCTGGCGGAATTCGTCGACAAGGACACCCTGGCCCCGATACCGATCCCCGCCGCCGTCTGGCAAGGCCTCGAGTCAGTGAGACGGTCAGGACTCACCAACATGTTCGACCGGCCCGCGGTCATCAAGATCGCGGAGGCGCTCGACTTTCCCGAGACGGCGCGCTGGATCGAAGCCCACCACGGTCCGTATTCCGAAGGGCTGTTCAAGGGATTCGTGGTCGACCCGGAGGAGGAAAAGCTCTGATGTGCGGACAGGCCGGCATCATCCTGGGCCAGAAACGGCGCCGCGCCGAGGAGCGCGACTACCTCGCCTGGCTGTTCACCGAGCTCCTCGTGATGAGCGAGCGCCGGGGACCCCACGCCACCGGAGTGGCCTGGCTCAACCGCGACGGCGACCACCAACTCTTCAAACGCCCGGTCCGGGCCACGCAGTTCGTGACCGACAAGGCGTTCCATGAGGTCCTGGCCGGAGTCGACAACCGCACCACGCTCGTGCTCGGCCACACCCGCTGGCGCACGCGGGGCGATGAACAGGTCAACGGGAACAACCACCCGATCCGGGCCGGGGACATCCTCGGCACCCACAACGGCACCATCTACAACGCCAACACCCTGTTCCGGCGGTTCAAGCTGCGGCGCTTCGCCGAGGTGGACAGCGAGCTGCTCTGCCGTCTGGCGGGCCGGGCCGCCAGAGGTGGCCCGATTGACACCGTCCGGTTTAAGGACCGTCTCAAGCTCTGCCGAGGGCAGATGACGGCGGTGCTGGCCTCCCGGCTCGATCCGGAGACCGTCGTCGTCCTCAAGGGGAACAAGCCGCTCGAGCTGCGTATCCACCATCGGCATCGGGCTGTCCTCTATGCCTCCGACCCGGCCTACCTTGACGCGGCCCTGGACGAGGAGCCGGGCTGGGCCGAGCTGGACATCCCCCCGATGAGCCTGATCCGGTTCCGGCATCGAATTCTGATGGACTTCTCGATTGAGCCGTTCGAGTTCGTCGCGCAGGCCAGACGGCGGAAGACCGCCCCGGCAGAGGAGGCGCCATGACGCCGAGAGAGAAGCCGACAGAACCCAGAGAATGCCCGAAGGAGAACACATCCGGCGTGCTGAGGCTGTTCGTCTACGGCACCCTCAAGCGCGGCTACTGGAATCACGACGCTTTCTGCCAGGGCGTGCTGGAGGTCCGGGAAGCCCAAGTCCGCGGCCGACTCTACGAGGGGCCGGGTTTTCCGCTGCTCGAGGTTCCGGACGAGGACATCCTGGCCCACGGGACCGCCGACCCGTTGGACGACGTGGCCACACAGGCGCGCCTGTCCGCCCGGCTGGGGTCATGCTCCCAACCGGTCCCCGAAAGCGCCACAGCGGGCGCCTGGGGCGCCGTGTACGGGGAGCTGCTTACCTTTGACGACCCCGAAGACCGCCTGCCGGCCATCGACCGATTGGAGGGCTTTCGCCCGGGCGCTTCCAACCTCTATCGGCGGGTGCTGGTCGCGGCCACCGTGGACGGCGCCCGCGAGCTCGCCTGGGTTTACAAGTTCGAGACAACCCGCATCAAACGGCGCCGAATCGTTTCCGGCTGCTGGTCCCAATAAGACTCCGCCACCGTGTCCGCCACGTGCCGAGAGTGCCGGGTGGTTCTCGGGGGTGTGGTCACAAGTCGGCCGAAGCGGGGAATCGGTCTTAACCCGCATTTCCAATTTGATTTCGGCATCCCGACCTTGCAGCGGCCTTCAGCGTCTTTATTTATAGGGGTTCAAGCCCTGTCAGGACGCACGGAGGCCAACACCCAATGGGTGAAAAAGAAAACAAGCCGTTTCAGCTCACCTTCAACGGATTTCTCAAAGTCGATTTCCAAGGATCGCGCGTCACCTCGGATGGTGGCCTGATTCTCATTCGGGAACTGGACGAGCGGCTCGGACTGGGCAAGCTGATCGACGAGCATCTGACGGATTCGCGGCAAGGCACAAACAAGAAGTTCCCACTGGCCGACCTGGTGCGGCAATCGGTCTACAGCCGCCTCGCCGGCTACGAGGATCTCAACGATGCTGCCCGTGTCTCGGCTGACCCGACTTTTCGTCTGATCGGCTCGAAGAAGAACTGGGATCGCGGCGGGGCGCTTACGTCGCGTCTACAAAGCTTTGAGGCAGAGCTGCTGGCCAGTGAAGAGAACCTGCTTGGGCTGATGGCGGTGAACCGCGAGTTGGTCGCTCAAGCCCAAGCGCAGGACGAGTCCGAGCGTGTCGTGCTCGATATGGACTCCACGGAAAGCCCGGTCCACGGTCAGCAGGAAGGCAGCGCTTACAACGGCCATTTCGAGTCCACCTGCTACCACCCGCTGTTGCTGTTCAACCAGCACGGTGATTGTCTGGCGGCGAAGCTGCGAGCGGGTAACGTGTCCAGCGCCGAGGACTGGGACGAACTGCTGCTGCCCGAGATCGAGCGCCAACAGGGAGAAGGCAAGCAAGTGACGTTCCGCGCCGACGCCGCCTTCGCCAAGCCGGAGATCTACGAGGCGTTGGAGGATCGCGGAGTGGACTACGTCATTCGCATCCCAGCAAACAAGAACCTGGAGTTGGAGATCGAAGAGATTCTGTTCCGTCCGCCGGGCAGGCCGAGCCTGAAGCCACTAGTGCGCTACAAGAGCTTCCGCTATCAGGCCGCGAGTTGGTCGAAGCCTCGGCGGGTTGTGGCCAAGGTTGAGCACCACCAAGGCGAGTTGTTTCCTCGCGTCGGGTTCATCGTCACGAGCATGAGCTTGCCCAGTCGGTCGCTGGTGCGCTTCTACAACAAGCGCGGCACGGCCGAGCAATGGATCAAGGAAGGCAAGCAGGCAACCCACTGGACACGGCTGTCCTGTCATCGTTTCCGGGCAAACGAGGTGCGTTTGCAGTTGAGCGTGTTGGCCTACAACCTGGGGAACCTGTGGCGGCGGCTGGGGCTGGCGCAGAGGATCAAGAACTGGTCGCTGACGAGCTTGCAGCATCGGTTGATGAAAACCGGAGGGCGGCTGGTCAAGCATGCCCGCTATTACTGGCTGCTGTTGGCCGAGGGGCATCTCAACCGCAAGCTGTTCGCTGAGATGCTGGGGCGGATCTGGGCGCTGCCTGTGCCAGGCGGGTAACGGGCGACGGCTGCGACGGAGAAGAGACGCTGGGTTGCTGAAGAGGGAACTACTCGGAGCCGTGTCGGCGAAAAGCCCTCCAGCGAGCTGGAACGCGGCGATCGAGCGGCATTCAGCGACCCAAACGGGAGCGAACGGAGCATCGATCGTGAGAGGAAGACGAAGACCTTGCACCCGAGCCGCGGATCGGAGTATCCTGACCATCGCGGGATGGCCAAAACGGAAATTCCAGTCAAACAGATTCAAGTACCACCATTTCGAGAAGTAGAAATCCGCCTGAGTGAGGTCCGCGTTGTAATACACCGTCGAAAAACTAACGATCGAGTAGCCCCACCGCTGTAGGAATTCCGTCAACCGGTTCTTCCGCAGCAATCGCCTCACCGGGCGCCAGTCAGCCTTGTCCTTCAAATCGGCGGCCACGAGGCTGTCTATGTATTCGGCGTTTAGAGTGGCCGTTACCGAGAGAGCGGTAAGAGAATAATTCGCCAGGCTGCCCTGGGCGACGTAAAACCCCTTCTCTTTGAGGCCTCGAAGAAAGTCGGAGTTGTCATATTCATAGAATTCCTTCAGAACGTCGCTGCGCCCGTACCCATCCAGAACGATAAAGTAAATGTCCGCTTAACGTTACCCTCGGCCAATGGCAAGATCCTCCCTACCTTCAAACAACAACGAGTCGTTCCCAACTGAGTCAAACAAGGAGTGCTAATGAGAAAACCTTACACGTTTAAGCCACGTAGAACGAACCTTGTCTCGACGGTCGCCAGATGTGATGCCGAGCTCCTGCTATCGGTGTGCGCCGCTCTGATCGAGAAGCTCCAGGAGCGATTGGAACCGACGCTTGGCAAGATGAATATCCGTAGTGGCACGACGCCCACCTCTCTCACGTCGGCGAGCGACTTTGTTGATCCCGAGTTCGTAGCCATGTTTGGGCCGGGGCTATCGCGCGTCGCAAATGCCACGTTGGTGAACCAGGCGCTGGTCCTATTGCTCCCGCAGGTGCAGAAACGCCCCAGGGGAAGACGGGGTTAGGGGTTCTTGACAATTGGAATTCTTAGTGGCGAGTCTCGACGACCGCTAAGCGGCGCCTGGAGTGAGAATGTGCTGGGCCGCCAGGTCTTGCCACCCCAGCCTTGTGGTGCTCGCAGACAAGGATCAGCGACCCGCCGCGATCCGATCTCCAGTCCGGTGAAGATCCCGCTGGGCGATCCCGCGCGACCTCCACGGGGAAGGGAAGGGCCCAGGAGAGCCCACACTTCCCCCACGCTGAAGCTCTTCGTCTACCGGTACGCTCAAGAGCGGCTACTGGAACCATGACCACTTCTGCCAAGGCGCGCTGGAGATCCGGGAGGTGCAAGTTCGCGGCTGCCTCAATGAGTGACTCGGCTTCCCGGTTCTCGAGGTCCCCGACGAGGACGTCCTCGCTCCCGGAACCGCCGATCCCCTGCCCGACGTGGCCACACAGGCGCGCCTATCCGGCCAGGTACTCCCCCGACCCGCCCCCAAATGCGCTATGGTAGCCGCCTGGGGAGCCGTGTACGGGGAGCTGCTCTCGTTCGACGGCCCCCGAAGACCGCCTGCCGGCCATTGACTGGCTGGAGGGTTTCCGCTCGCGGGGTCGCAGCTGCTGGTACTGGCCAGGGTGGGCGCCGCTCGCCAACTGGCCTGGGCGTACACGGCCGAGGCGACCCACGACGAACGCCGCCGGCCTTTCGCTGTTCGGACGCTGGCCGGAGTAAGGGTCTACGGTTGGAAGGAAAGCTCAAGGCACTAAGAAGGGATAGCTGGGCAGGTCAGGTGGGCGGGGAGGACGCTGTGATCACGGAGGAAGACGTTCGCACAGTACGGTCAGTCGACGACCTCGTCGCATGGATCGAAGATGTAAAAGGCAAAATCGACGAGCCCCGAACACGGAAAGCGTTCCGCGAAGAGGTAGTGCCGCTAGGGCTGATGCTAGCCCATGAAGAGAACATTCCGCGTGACGTATCGGTGTCTATCCCGACCGATGATGGAGCTGCGGATGCCCGATTGCTCGATTTCCGGCCTGACGGGACTGATCAGCTGATCCAAATCACGGTTGCCTCGTGGGACCACAATGAAGAGCTGCGCAAGGAATACCAGAGGGAGCGCGTCGGCATTTCGGTAAATGCCTTCGGAGCGGTGACTCGCGACAAGGAGACCGGCAAACCGCAAAGATCTCCGTGTCAGTACGTGTCTAAGAAGACAATTTGGTGCGAATACGCCGGGGCGGTCGTCGAGCGGATCAACAAGAAGCAGAAGAAGGGTAAGGCCTACGCGGAGGGTACATGGCTTGTTGTTGAAATTAAGGACTACATATTTTCGGGCAGTGCTGTCCGGGGAAAGTCGCGCCATCGGACGGTAAGTCTCGACCGTTCAATGTCTTATGGCCTGTTTTGCCCGGGAACGATTTGAAATCCCGAGGCCGCAAATGGTCGCCTGAACGGAGCATCCGGACGCGGCACAATGAGGGATGAACCTTGGCCGTACGGTTTTCTCCCAACTGATCGAGCACCTACCGAGCAAAGAGTTTCAGAAATGTGTATCGCGCTACCGCGGCGATTCCTATCTGAAAAGTTTCTCCTGCTGGGATCAGTTTCTTGCGATGGCATTCGCCCAGCTGACCTATCGGGCAAGCCTCCGCGACATCGAGACGTGCCTGCGTTCGATGCACGGCAAACTCTACCACATGGGATTCCGCGGCAGGGTAGCGCGCTCGACACTGGCCGACGCGAACGAGTCGCGCGACTGGCGGATCTACGCGGACTTCGCGCAGGTCTTGATTGGCATGGCACGGCCGTTATATGCCCACGACCCGATCGGTGTGGACTTGGACCAGACTCTGTACGCTCTCGACTCGACAACAATCGACCTCTGCCTGTCGCTGTTTCCGTGGGCGAGATTCCGCAAGCAAAAAGCCGCCGTGAAGATGCACACGCTGCTGGATCTGCACGGCAATATTCCCACGTTCATCCGCATTACTGGAGGCAAAGTGCACGACATCAACATCCTCGACGAGATCGGCCCGGAGGCCGGCGCGTTCTACGTCATGGATCGGGCCTACGTCGATTTCGAACGCCTCTTCGTGTTCACTCTCTGCTCGTCGTTCTTCGTCGTGCGAACCAAGAAGAACATCTTGCTCCAACGGCGCTACTCGCATCCCGTCGACAAATCCACGGGCTTGCGCTCGGATCAGACCGTCATACTGGCTGCCATCGAATCGGCCCAAGCCTATCCCGACCCGTTGCGGAGGGTCAGTTACTTCGACGCCCGGACGAACAAGCGGCTGAAGTTTCTGACCAACAACTTCGCGCTCCCGGCGCTGACCATCGCCCACATCTACAAGTCGCGTTGGCAGATTGAGTTGTTCTTCAAGTGGATCAAGCAACATCTGCGAATCAACTCGTTTTACGGCACCAGCGAGAACGCCGTCAAGACGCAGATCTGGATCGCTGTCTCGATTTACGTGCTCATCGCCATCGTCCGGAAACGCCTCGGGCTGGAAGCGAGTCTTTACCAGATTCTACAGATTCTCAGCGTTACGCAATTCGAAAAAATGCCCCTTTTACAGGCACTCCAGCCATCCGACTCCCCAAACGAATCCCCCTATGACCCCAACCAATTGATTCTATTCGACTTTTAACCGGACAGCAGTGATTTTCGGGTCTCCAGCTTAACGACTTTCGAGAATTTGTCTGCGGGGATGCCAGAAAAACATGTCTCGATTCCTCGTTCGAGCGCGTTTACCTGGTCTCGCTAAGGGGCGAGAGCTTTTGCAAGCGTGTACGGTGATGACGGGCCTGGCCGTCTGGACAAAGAACTATAGCGATATACCGACCGGTGTGTTCGCCAACGTGGTCCTCGATTATCGGAGGCCAGGAGTAGCGGCCGAGTGAGCGACAACCCGACGTTACAAACCGCTGCCGTGGCCGAGAGAAGGCCGGATCCTCGGACAGGTGCTGTGGGCGGGGAGGACGCTGTGAGGGCACGGAGGTAGTAAATGAGCATTAAAATGAATCGTCAAGCGCTTGTCACGCTAGGTTTTGTAGTAGTCCTGATTGCGCTTACTGCGGCGCCTCTGGGTAGTGATGAACGTCAACTTATTCCAGCCGAAGCGAAAAATCATGTCGGTGAGACGGCTACGGTCTGCGGTGAAGTCGCAAGCACGCGTTACGCCGTTTCGAGTCGTGGGCGGCCAACCTTCCTGAACCTGGACAAGCCCTACCCTAATCACATCTTCACGGTGGTCATTTGGGGCCGGAGCCGGGCGCGTTTTGGCAAGCCAGAGACTGAATACAAAGGCAAGGAGATTTGTGTCACGGGAAGGATCGGACAGTATCGCGGGACGCCTCAGATTGAGGCAAAGGGGCCGCCTCAGATCACGTTGAAAAGTGAGGAACAAACCGATAATCCGCCCACAAACACGGGAAACCCATTTCTGGTAAAGTGCGACGAGCCGGTGCCAGAATTTACGCTTGGTCGCGACTCTAACCCGAGCGATTCCGAAGTGGCGGCTCTGTGTGCGTGCATTTGGAGCTCCTTGAACGGGTGGGAGAAGGAGACCTCGAAGCTGATTGCCGACGGCAAAGAATCCGACGTATCCTGGCTGCACATGCGCGCTTTCCCGGCCCGATTCGGCCAGAGGATAGACGACTGCGGAGGCATGGGCTTTTAGTACGACAGGATTTGTGGCCTCGATCTCATTGGGCCTTGAGGGCTGTGCAGTCCAGCGACCGGGCCACACGTATGCCTTCATGCTAGGCTGACTTAGGTAGATAAGTCCCCTTCAAAGGAGGTAGGAACTATGAAGATCCGAACAGCAACACTACTCACGGCGATCACGTTGCTCGCCCTAGGCGGATGCCAGGAGATGTCCGAGCCTGAGCCGATCGCCGACCCGGCAGCCGCACCGACGGCACCGGCGGAGCCGGAGGCCGAAGAGTCGGCAGCCGTGGAGACAGAGCCAGCACGGACCGAGCCCGAAGAGCCGGATACGGATTCCGACGAATCCACCGAGCCTTCAGGGGACACTAACCAGTAGAAGTACTCACCCCTGCCGTTTCCGAGGGATGGCAAGGTGCTCGGCCAGGTGCGGTGGGCGGGGAAGACGCTGTGAGGGGGGGGAATAGGCGATGAGCGCTGAACTGATCGGCATTTTGAGCGTGGGCGTGGCGTTGGGAGGTCTGAGCGTGACGCTGGGAGGCCTGCTCTTGGCGAGCGTCAAGGGCTTGCGCGAGGACATGAACGCGAGCGTCAAGAGCTTGCGCGAGGACATGGACAAGCGCTTTGCGGCATTGGAAGGTCGTTTCGATGCTTTAGACCGGCGGGTGGCAGCTCTAGAGCAGCGCATGGCGCGGCTGGAAGGTGTGCTGGACGGCTTGCGCGAAGCGCTCTTCGGGCGCTCCCGAGAGAAGGTGTCCGAATAAGGGTCTAAGTGCCGCCCGAGCACAGGATGAGGCCACAAGCAGACCAGCAGTCCGGCCCTAACGGCGAAGCTCCCGGGAACCAGGAAGATCAGTGGTGATGTAGCGAGTATGAACCGTGTGCTGCTGAGCCTGTTTGTAGTTAGCAGTCTTGTTGCGACAGCTCAAACTGACAGACCAAGCCCCGTGGTGGAACCGTTTGGGGTTCGCCATGGGGCATCGAGTGTCAGTAGGCTTTTGCCGTCACTGCCTCGCGGTGGGATTTTTCTCGTTCGTGGCGCTTGGCTGGGACCCGACGACTTGGTTCTTGCAGCACAGCCGTTCCCCTCCGAAATCGCGGCATCAAGCATCCAGATTCGGTCGGTCGGGAGCGGCGTGGTCTACAACGCGGATATGGTCCACGCCTGGGCCTTTCAGCTGGCTGGCATTCTACCGTCTGAAATACCTGCCGGACCAGCTGAATTAACGGCGGTTTACGAGGGCCGCCGCAGCGAGCGGGTCGAAATTCTGGTAGTCGACTCGATGCCGGGATTGTTCGCGGTCAGCCAACAAGGGTTCGGGCCTGGAGTAATTCAAAATTTCATCTCGCCGACCGAGCAACCACTCAATACGCTCACAAACCCCGCTAGCGGCGGACAGTACATCATCCTCTGGGGCACCGGCTTAGGTGAGCCGGCCGCTGCCGAGGACATTCGGGTGACCGTCGGACATCTGTCTCTCAAACCGCATTACGCAGGGCCTGCTCCCGGTTTCGCTGGCGTTGATCAATTCAACGTGATGCTGCCGAATCGCGAGGACCTGCCCACAGGGTGTTACGTTCCTGTGTCGGTCTCCCGTGGACTAAGCTCGACCGGTCAAGTCACCGTAGCGATTGGCGATACCCCCGGTAGATGCGATCACCCATGGCAACTGTCGCCTGAAAAGCTCGCTGAACTCGATCGCGGTGAGCGCATCAAGACGCTACAAGTCTTCTTAAGCGACGAGGAGGACGTGATCTCTCCCACCGAAGGCGAGCGACCGTTGCCGAGGCGACGGTTGCTGGCACTGGCCAACCTCGATCTCGTCAACGGCTCGGGGGTGGCTTTGCTTAGCTCTCAGTCGATGGCGCCTCTTGAAGAGATAGGTGAGTGGTGTGGTTCTTTACCCCGGTGGGTGCTCGGAGACTTCTCCGGGGGACCAGTTCAGCCGCTACCCCAACGGCCGCCGCCGCCAAATCCTCTGTTTATCCCAGCGGACGCAGGTGAGTCGCTCGAGTTTGTCGGTCCGGGGGACCGAAAGATGGAACTGCGGCGACGGATGCCACCGTTCGATGATCGGTACTACTTCAATCTGTTCGATCAGCCGGGGAGCGCGGACCTTCTCGTGGCCGGTACTTGGACGTTACGGGCTCCGGGAGGTGCCGACGTAGCGGCCTTCGGAGCAGCGGTCGAATTGCCGGTCCTACCGGCGGTGATAGCTCCGGCGTCAATAGATCTTAGCGAAGACATTGCTGTCGAATGGACGGGCCGAAGTTACGCATCCGGGGACAGGGTGGACTTGCTAATCGGTGTCCGGACCTCTGATCAACACGACTCTTCCCGCCGGGTGGTATCGGGAGTGAGCTGCAGCGTCCCAGCGGTTAACGGTGGTTTGACTATTCCTGCCAATTTGCTCGAAAACCTTCCCACACCCGCCGACGAGATGGCTATTAGGCAGTTTTCGTTGTACGCACGGCGAGACCTCGACATCCCGCAACTCGACTACGCCGACCTTGGTTTCCGCATTTCGCAAACCAAGCGGTTACTAATTGACTAACGTTTCCAATCTGTCCCGGATAGGGGGCATTTCCCCTAAGACGTAGATTCTTGTAAAATTGTGGATTACCTCATTTCGGCTAATTCGTGAACGCGGCGTGCCATGGCTGGATCAGATCCCGGCAAACGTGACCGACTCGAGACGGAGGACGTGGAGAGCATCCTACGATGTATGGCCGCTTT